>NZ_BMES01000001.1:0-599372 GCF_014636935.1 Alsobacter metallidurans
CCCAAAAGGGGTCCGGAGCGCCCATCGCCCGACCTTCTTCCCAACGCAGCTCGAAAATCCAGTTTGCTTCACTGTTGTCTCCCGGCAGGAGACCCGCAAGGGTCCCCCAAAACACAACAGCCCATTGCTGATCTTCGCCGGCCTGGTGGCCCTTGCGAGGAGACCAAACCCGATCCCATCCCGAACTCGGCCGTCAAACTCCTCAGCGCCGATGGTACTATGTCTCAAGACCTGGGAGAGTAGGTCGTCGCCAGGCCTGCAAAGATCAGCAAATATCCCTCACACGATGTCAAAACTTCAGCTGACACCCAGAGCGCACATCGCGCCAACGTCAGCAAACTCCGGTTCGGTCGCACACACGACCAACACCCTGGCGCGGGGTGCAGCAGCCAAGCGAACAAGCGCAAGCGCCGTTCGCAACTCAAGAACTCCGGGCTGCGCCGCAGCCCAGACACGGTTGGCGCGGGGTGGAGCAGCCCGGTAGCTCGTCAGGCTCATAACCTGAAGGTCACAGGTTCAAATCCTGTCCCCGCAACCAAAATCCTCAAATCCGACAAAAAACGCCGCCCCCAAAGGGCGGCGTTCTGCGTTGAGGGGACGTTCAGCGTGGGCGCCCATCGCTGAGCAGCCGTCCAGCAGCAGCAGACAGCAAAAAGCCCGAGACGGAGCCCGGGCTTTCCACCTGCGCAACCCGGTCGAAGCCGGGCCGTCGCGCGCTTACTTCAGGTTATAGGCCGGGGCGCTCTTCAGCTGGTCCTTGGTCATGCTGATCATGCCGTGGTCGGGATAAGTGCGGGCGTTGTCGCCGCTGCGCGCCACCGTTCCGGTGGTGTCGGTCGACGCGGGCGCCGCGGGAGCCGCAGCCGTGGTGCTGGCCGTGTTCATGCCGGCGCTGCCCGAGGCGGTGCTGCCGGCATTGCTGGCCGTCGTCGCCTTGCGGGGCGTTTCGCTCCACTGGATGGCGTTGAACGGAACGGCGACGTCCTTCTCGCCCATTCCGAGGAAACCGCCGACGCCGATCACCACACCCTTGATGTTGCCCTGGTGGTCGAGCAGCACGTCGCTGACGTCGCCGACCTTCTCGTCATTCGGGCCGTAGATGTCGACGCCCATCAGCTTCGACCCGCGCCACTGGCCGGCCTGGTCGTTGGTGATGAACTGCACCGAGCCCGAGGAAGCGCCCATGCTGGGCGAGCTGGTTGCGGACGGCGCCGTAGTGGCGGGCGCAGGGGTCGAAGGGTTGGTCTGCGCGATGGCGGTCCCAGCGAGCAGAACGGTGGCGATCAAACTGGTAGCGAGCTTGGCTTTCAGCATTGTGGTGTCTCCGATGCCGATGAAAATTCAATGCGCTCTTAGATACGCACTCCCAGATAACTGCAGGCGGGCCGGATGGTTCGCCGGAATTGCTCCTGATTGCAGGGAAAATAACCCAACTCTTCTGCCGTAAGCTTGGCTTTGAAAGCCGTTACTTGTCCTGTGTGGAATCCCGGAAGGTCTCGCAGACTCTCGTTGACTCCGTCCCCGATCGCTGGAATCCATAGAGAACAAAATAGGAACGATCAGCACAGGAAACCCGTGGAGCCATGCCCGCATCCGCGCAGCCTCTCGCCGTCTCTGCGCTTCGGGAGCGCATCGCCGCCATCGGGGCGGACGGTTCTGCGCGCGATTTTACGCCGTCGCGACGGCTGGTTTCGCTCGGCGTCAAAGCCGTCGACCAGGCGCTCGGGGGCGGGCTTCGGCGCGGCGGTCTGCACGAAATCCGTTCCGCCGAACCGGGATCGACCGCCCCGGCCTCCGGCTTTGCGCTTGCTCTGGCGGCGCGGCTGACCGCCGCCGAGGGGACGTCCGCTCCCTGGCTCTGGGTGCGGCAGGATTTCTCGGGGCTCGAAGCCGGCGAGCCTTATGGCCCCGGGCTCGCGGCCTTCGGCCTCGATCCGGCGCGCCTCGTTCTGGTGGGAGCCGCCGACGCCTCCGATGTGCTGCGGGCGGCCGAGGAGGGGTTGCGCTGCGCCGCCTTGGGCGCCGTGCTGATCGAGCCCTGGGGAGATCCCCGCGTTCTGGATCTCACCGCCACCCGTCGGTTGGTGCTGGCCGCGGAAGCGTCCGGAGTCGCGGCTCTCCTCCTGCGACCAGGCGCCCGGGAGGGGCCTGGCGGGTCCGCCACCCGCTGGAGCGTCGGACCGGCGCCCAGCGCCGCCTTGCCGGCGCGCGGCGTGGGTCCCCCGGCCTTTCGGGTCGTCCTGTCGCGAAGCCGGCAGAGCGGCCTGGATGCTTCCACCCGATCCCTGCCGGCCCCCGCCGGCCAGTTCCCAGACGCCCCTCCGGTCCACGCCCGGGAGGGCGACGGCTGGACCATGGAATGGCGTCCCCATGAACGCATTTTCGCCGACCCTCTCCGCCGCGAAACCCGCCATGCCGGCCCGGAGCCCGTCCGGGCGTTTCCTGGCGGTGCGCTTGCGGCGGCTTCCGGTGGATCGCCTGCGGAGGATGCAGGCTCGCGCGGCTTCGCGCGACGCGCCCCCTCCGACTCCCCGGAGCGCGGAGGGGTCCGCCGCGCCGGGTGACCCGCCGCTCGTGGTGGTCGAGAAAATCAAGGGCGCGCATGTGGTGGCGGCCCTCGACGAGGCGGCGTCCCAGGCCGGCGTTTCGAACGGCATGACGCTCTCCACCGCGCGCGCCATTCATCCCGGTCTGGCCGTCATGGAGGCCGACCCGGCCGCCGACGCCCGCGCGCTCGAAACGCTTGCCGATTGGGCCGAACGCTACACCCCCTTTGTCGGGCTCGACGGCGCGGACGGCCTGTTGCTCGACGTCACCGGATCGGCGCATCTCTTTGGCGGCGAGGCCGCCATGCTGGGCGACATGCTGCGACGCCTGCGGCGAGCCGGTTATGCAGCGTCAGGAGCCATCGCGGGCGCGGTCGGAACCGCCCGCGCGCTGGCGCGCCACGGCGACAGGTCGGTCGTGATCCCGCCGGGAGACGAGGCGGAAGCGGTCGCCGCGTTGCCGATCGAGGCGTTGTTCCTGTCGCCCGACGCCGTCACGGCCCTGCATCGGCTGGGGCTGAAGCGCATCGCCGATCTGGCGGACCGGCCCCGCGGGCCCTTGGCGGCGCGCTTCGGGGCGGACCTGCTTTCGCGCGTCGATCGTGTGCGCGGGCTCGCCGAGGAACCGGTTTCGCCCCGCCGTCCCCTGCCGTCCTGCACGGCGGAGCGACGCTTCGCCGAGCCCATCGGGCACGAGGAGGACGTGCGCCGCTCCATCCTGTCGCTGGCGGGCGACCTCTGCGCCGTGCTGGAGCGCCGTGGCGAGGGCGCGCGGCGGCTGGAGCTCGTGTTCTTCCGGGCCGATGGCGCGGTGCGGCGCATCGTGGTGGCGACAGGCCGACCCTTGCGCGATCCGGCCGGCATGGCGCGGCTGTTCCGCGAAAAGCTGGACGCCCTCGCGGACCCGGTCGACCCCGGATTCGGCTTCGACGTGATGCGGCTCGCCGCCCTCATGACCGAGCGGCAGGACGCAGCCCAGACGGGCCTCGATCGCCGCGCCGAGGACGCCGAGGCCTTGGCCGAACTCGCCGACAAGCTGGCGGCCCGGTTCGGCGCGCGCCGGGTGCAGCGGTTCATCCCGCAGGATACGCACTGGCCGGAGCGCGCCTCCCTGGCGGTTCCGGCGCAACGCAGCGGGCTGGCGCTGGCCGAGGACTGGAGCCCGGTGCTGGAGCCCGATGAGCCGCCGACGCGACCGCTGCGGCTGCTTTCCCGGCCCGAGACGATCGAGGTCCTGGCCGAAATCCCGGACGGACCGCCGATCCGGTTCCGTTGGCGGCGCGTGCTGCACGTGGTTCGCAAGGCCGAGGGGCCGGAGCGCCTCGCTCCCGAGTGGTGGCGTTCTGCGACCGACGCCCTGACGCGGGATTATTTCCGGGTCGAGGACGAGGCCGGGCGCCGCTTCTGGGTTTACCGCGAGGGGCTCTGGGGGCGTGAAACGACCGCGCCGCGCTGGTTCCTGCACGGGCTTTTCGGGTGAGAACCGCCGCGGTTCGGGTGAGAACCGCCGCGGTTCGGGTGAGAACCGCCGCGGTTCGGGTGAGAACCGCCGCGGTTCGAGAGAGAACCGCCGCATGATCGAGGCTCAGCCATGACCCTGTCGCCATGATGCCCGTCGCCCGCAAAGGCGAGAACCCGCCCTATGCGGAGATCGCCGTGACGACGAATTTCTCGTTTCTGCGCGGCGCTTCGCACCCGGAGGAGCTCGTCGCCGAAGCCTGGCGGCTGGGGCTCGCCGGGATCGGCGTCGCCGATCGCAACTCGCTCGCCGGCGTGGTGCGGGCCCACACCGCCATGAAGGAAACCGGAGCGGCCGAAGCCGGCATGCGGCTCGCCGTGGGGGCGCGCCTCGTGTTCGCGGACGCGACGCCCGACATTCTCGTCTACCCGCGGGATCGCGCCGCCTATGGGCGGCTGAGCCGACTCCTGACGCTCGGCAAGCGGCGGGCCGGAAAGGGCGATTGCACGCTGGCGCTGGGCGACCTGCTGGAGCACGTGGTGGGGCAGAACCTCGTGCTGGTCCCGCCCCTGCGGATCCCTGCCGCAGAGGCCGCGCGGCTCCAGGCCGTGCTGGCCCAACTGGTCGAGGCCTCGCCCCACTCCGTCTGGCTGCTCGCAGCCCTGCCGCATGCGGGCGCGGATCGCCGGCGCATGGCCCGCCTGGAGGAGATCGCGGCCGCGAGCGGAGCCCGGCTGCTGGCCTCCAACGACGTGCTTTATCATCACGCCGATCGCCGTCCCCTGCAGGACGTGCTGAGCTGCGTGCGGGAGCACTGCACGGTCGAGACGGCCGGTCGCCGGCTCGAGGCGAACGCCGAGCGGCATTTGAAGTCGCCTGACGAGATGGCGCGGTTGTTCCGCTCCCACCCGGCCCTGCTCGCCGAAACCATGCGGTTCCTCGATCGCTGCGGCTTTTCGCTGGACGAGTTGCGCTACGAATACCCGGACGATCCCGTGCCGCCCGGCAAGACGCCGCAGCAGCATCTGGCCGATCTCACGCAGCTCGGCGCGGGCCATCGCTGGCCCGAAGGGGTTCCGCTCAAGATCCAGGGGCTGATCGCCAAGGAGCTCGCCCTGATCGCGCAACTGAACTACGCCCGCTATTTCCTCACCGTGAACGACATCGTCGCGGAGGCGCGCCGCCGCAAGATCCTGTGCCAGGGCCGCGGCTCGGCGGCGAATTCCGTGGTCTGCTACTGCCTCGGGATCACGGCCGTCGACCCCACCGAGATCGACCTCCTGTTCGAGCGCTTCGTGTCGGCCGAACGAAGCGAGCCGCCCGACATCGACGTGGATTTCGAGCATGAGCGCCGCGAGGAGATCATCCAGTGGATCTATGAGCGCTATGGCCGCGAGCGCGCCGGCATCGCCTCCACGGTGATCAGCTACCGGCCGCGCAGCGCCATCCGGGACGTCGGCAAGGCGCTGGGGCTGGCCGAGGACGTCACGGCCGCGCTCGCCGGCACCGTCTGGGGCAGCTGGGGCAAGGGCATCGAGGAGAACCAGGTTCGCCAGGCCGGGCTCGACCCGCACAACCCGGCCATCCGCCGGGCGGTCCACATCGCGCTGGAGCTGCTGGGCTTCCCCCGGCACCTCTCGCAGCACGTGGGCGGCTTCGTGCTCACGCGCGGCCGGCTCGACGAGACGGTTCCGATCGGCAACGCCGCCATGGACGACCGCACCTTCATCGAGTGGGACAAGGACGACATCGACGCGCTCGGCATCATGAAGATCGACGTGCTGGCGCTCGGCATGCTGACCTGCCTGCGCAAGGGGCTCGACCTCCTGCGCCGGCATGGTGGGCCCGACCTGGAGCTCGCCACCATCCCGCGCGAGGACCCGGCCGTCTACGCCATGCTGCAGCGGGCCGATTCGCTGGGCGTATTCCAGGTCGAGAGCCGCGCCCAGATGAACATGCTGCCGCGGCTGCGGCCGGCCACGTTCTACGACCTCGTGATCGAGGTCGCGATCGTGCGGCCCGGCCCCATTCAGGGCGACATGGTGCATCCTTATCTGCGGCGCAGGCAGAACCGCGAGAATGTCATCTATCCGAGCCCCTCGCCCGAGCATGGCCACAAGGACGAGCTCAAGAACGTGCTCGGCAAAACGCTGGGCGTGCCGCTCTTCCAGGAACAGGCCATGCGCATCGCCATCGAGGCCGCCAAGTTCACGCCCGACGAGGCCAACCACCTGCGCCGCGCCATGGCGACGTTCCGGCGGGTCGGCACCATCCACCTGTTCCAGCAGAAGATGGTGGAGGGCATGGTCCGGCGAGGCTACGACGCCGAGTTCGCCGCCCGCTGCTTCAAGCAGATCGAGGGTTTCGGCGAATACGGCTTTCCGGAAAGCCACGCCGCCTCCTTCGCACTGCTGGTCTATGCGTCGTCCTGGCTGAAATGCCACCACCCGGCCGCCTTCGCGTGCGCGCTGCTCAACAGCCAGCCGATGGGCTTCTACGCCCCGGCCCAGATCGTTCGCGACGCCGTGGAGCATGGCGTCGAGGCGCGACCGCCGGACGTGAACGCCAGCTTTTGGGACAACACGCTGGAAGAGCGCGCGGACGGTTCGCTGGCGCTGCGCATCGGCTTCCGGCAGATCGACGGCTTCCGGGAGGAATGGGGCAAGAAGCTGGTGGAGCGGCGCAGCGGCTTCTACGCCAGCGCCGAATCGCTGCAGCGGCGCGCCGGCCTGTCCAAGGCCGCGCTGGTGCGCCTCGCCGAGGCGGATGCGTTTCGCTCGCTGGGGCTCGACCGCCGCGACGCCGCCTGGGCGGTGCGCCGCCTGCCGGACGACATCGCGCTGCCGCTGTTCGAGGCGGCCGGCGCGGAGGAGCTCGCCGAGGAGCCGATGGTGACGCTGCCCGCCATGCCGATGCCCGAGCATGTGGTGGCCGACTACCAGACCATCCGGCTTTCGCTGAAGGGCCACCCCGTGGGCTTCCTGCGCGGCCTGTTCGCCCGCGAGGGCGTCAAGGATTGCCGCGCCGTTGCGGCGATGCAGAACGGCTGGCGCGTGCGCGTCGCCGGCGTCGTGCTGGTGCGCCAGCGCCCGGGCAGCGCCCAGGGCGTGGTGTTCATGACGGTCGAGGACGAAACCGGCATCGCCAATTGCGTCGTCTGGCCCACCCTAATGGAGCGCTACCGCAAGGAGGTGATGGGCGCGCGCCTCGTGCTGATCGAGGGGCGCATCCAGCGCAGCCCGGAGGGCATCGTGCATGTGGTGGCCGAACGACTGTTCGACCGCTCGGCCGAGCTCGGCCGCCTGTCGCGCGACGACATGCCGGTTCCGCTCGCCAACGCCGACGAGGTGCGCCGCCCGGTCGCCGAGAACCGCACCTCGGGCGGCCACGCCATTCGGCAGCACCCGCGAAACGTTCGCATCCTGCCAAAGTCGCGCGACTTCCATTGAGACGTGGCCGAGGTCGCGTGGGCGTCAGCCCCGTCCCACGAAAGCCCGCAGGCGCTCGGCCAGCGCGGCCTCGTCGCGGGTCTCGCATTCCCAGACCACCAGCGAACGCCAGCCTCGTTCGGCCAACGCGGCCTGCGCGGCAGCATCCCGGGCGCGGTTGCGGGCGATCTTGGCGATCCAGTACTCCCGGTTCGCCTTGGGGGTGCGCGCCCCGCGTACGCAGTCATGCCCGTGCCAGAAGCAGCCATGCACGAAGATCGCGGCCTTGCGGCCCACATAGGCGACGTCCGGCCGGCCCGGGATGTCCTTGCGATGCAGCCGGTAACCCGGCGCGATCCCGCGCAGGAGACGACGCACCAGCCGCTCGGGCGTGGTGTCGGCGGACTTCACGGCCCGCATGATGGCGGAGCGGTCGGTCAATCTTCTCTGCCGCCGTCTTCATCTGGAGATGCGAGTCCCAGAAGCCTGAAATGGTAGCGACGCAGCCGTTCGAAATGAGCATCCATTGCACGGGCAATTTGCGGACTGTTTTTAACCGCAAGAAAGTGCCCAACGATTGCTGAATAATGCTCCGCCTGGCGGGGCAGACGAAGTGCGGGATCTCTCTTTTCGGCGATCTCTTCATCCCGCATGACCTGGACAGTTTCAGCCGGGTCGGGCGCCCTGCCAGCAGCGATCCGGGGCGGGACAGTGCCGTTCATCAAACGGTTCTGATCATTGTGGTAATGATAGAGTATGCTCTCCAAATTATTGATCTTTGATCGATCCGCAACCGGGTAGGCATGCACCCAAGCAATTTCCCAGACGTCGATTTGTCGGTTTGAGATAATGTCGCTTCGAGCAGAGGTCAGGTGACGGCGAACTCTGGAACGGATGCCATCTGTAGACTGGCCGACATAGATGGGGATCTGGTCGAGATCGCATAATACATAGACGCCGATCGCGTTGGTCAGCGTTGCGACTGCGCGTTTCCGGAATGCGAGATCGATGGCCACTGCGCCGCTCTATTCGGCGGCGGCAAGCGTCGGCCGTGTGGTGCCCGCGTCCAAGACAGGCTCAAGCAACTGCTGAGCGATGTACCGGACCACCGGAACAACGACGCCATCGCCACAGACATGATAAGCATCGTTGTATCGCGGCGGCAATTTGTAGTGTTCTGGGAGGCCCATCAGCCGTGCGGCCTCACGAGGTGACAACAAGCGTGTCCTGATCCGGTCGCCATCGACGACGATGATCGACTGCCGGGAGCTGCCGCCAGCCGGCGTCCGTAAGCATCCCGCAGTGTTGTCGAAACGAACTTCCGCCCTTTGACGCTTGATACCGTTCTCATCAGGTCGGGTACGACGATAAATGCCGCCCACGACGCGTCGACCTGCAAGCTGCGCGTCTGTTAGTTTCGCAACGTTGACGTCAGACATCATACCCACGATGTGGCGGGTTACTTCAGGCGAATTCCATGACACCCCAGTTGGGCGATCCTCGATCAGCTCGCTGAGAGTTGCAGCCCGCGGGGGTGGATCAGGAAGCTTCCACCAAAGCCAAGACTTTTTCACATTTGCAGGCAGCAGATCGTGAGCCGCTACGAGCGCTTTTGGATGCCAAGTTTTGCAAGGCTGACCGGCAATAAGACCAGCGTTGATCGAGATCTCGGATCGAACCGCCACGACAAAGAAACGAGGACGGGACTGCGGCACAAAGCGCTTTGCATCGATCACCATCGCTCCCAGTTTATATCCGAGAGATGCGATCGACCTGATAATTTCAACGAAATCGGCTCCGCCGTGAGACGTAAGCGTCCCATAAACGTTTTCCAGAACAATCGACTGTGGAGCGCGCCCTTCCTTCTTAAGAGCAGCCATTTTCTCAAAGAAGAGCCAAAATGTCCCGCTTCTCGTTTTCTGATTGTCACCGGCTCGGCCCAGTCCTTTGTAACCGCCGGCCAATGAAAGATCCTGGCAGGGAAAAGAAGCCCAGGCCAAATCAGCCTGGCCTGGCAGCTGCCCTACGCTGACCTCCGCGACATCTCCCTGGACAAGGTCAGCA
This sequence comes from Alsobacter metallidurans, assembly GCF_014636935.1. Lineage (GTDB taxonomy): Bacteria > Pseudomonadota > Alphaproteobacteria > Rhizobiales > Beijerinckiaceae > Alsobacter > Alsobacter metallidurans. Next base: position 9,498 of record NZ_BMES01000001.1, read on the forward strand.
TCTCCCCAATTGTCTCGGTATGTGACGCATTTCATCGGGTCGAAATCATTGGCGAACAAGCATGTCCAACCAGCGCCTAAACCGGCGCGCGCCATGCCGCCCCCGGCGAAAAATTCGTAGAAGGTCCGTTTGCGCCCCTGCATTCCCGAATCATAAAAAATGCAGCCGCGAATGTCGATCAGGCGGCGCGTAAAGGCGGGGGATGAATCGCGCGGGTCCGTTCGCCTGACGCTGTTCTGCTTCGGCTTACGGCAAGGCAGCGGAAACAGCAAAAACGCGGCCGCCCCACGCAGCGTGCTAATTGCGGGGAGCGGGCCTTTGTTCCTGAGGGGACGTTACTGCACGTTTTGCGCCGCCAGCGCCTTCTCACGCATGGCCGTCAGCGTGGTGGCGGGCGTGATCGCCTCCGGATCGATCAGGCAGTGGAGGATCGCAGGCTTGCCGGACGCGACGGCGCGTTCAAAGGCGGGGCCGAACTCGTCGGCGGTCTCGACCCGCTCGCCATGGCCGCCAAACGCAACCGCGTAGGCGCGGAAATCAGGGTTCTTGAGCGCCGTGGCCGAGACGCGGCCCGGATATTCGCGCTCCTGGTGCATCCGGATGGTGCCGTACATGCCGTTGTCCACCACCACGAAGATCACCGGCAGCTCATATTGCACAGCCGTCGCGAACTCCTGCCCGTGCATCAGGAAGCAGCCGTCGCCCGCAAACGCCACCACCATGCGGTGCGGCTGCGCGCGCTTGGCCCCGACCGCAGCAGGCACGCCGTAGCCCATGGAGCCGGACGTGGGCGCGAGTTGGGATCCGAACGAGCGGTATCGCAGGAAGCGCGCGGGCCAGGTGGCGTAGTTGCCGGCCCCGTTGGTCACGATTGCGTCCGCCGGCAGGCGATTGCGCAGCCACAGCATGGCCTCGCCCATCTGCAGCCGGCCCGGAATGCGCGGCGGCTGGCCGGTCCAGGCGAGATAGTCCTCGCGCGCCTGTCGGGTCTCGGCCGACCACGGGATCTGGTTCGGCGGCTGCAGGCTCTCCAGCGCGGCCGCGAAGCCGGCCGGCGACGCGCAGATGCCCAGCGCTGGATGGTAGACGCGGCCGAGCTCCTCCGAGCCCGCATGCACATGCACGAGCGTCTGCTTCGGCGTCGGGATGTCGAACAGCGTGTAGCTCTGCGACGCCATTTCGGACATGCGGCTGCCGGCCAGGATGACGAGGTCGGCGTCGTCGATGCGACCCTTCAGCTTGGGGTTCGGCGCGATGCCGATCTCGCCCGCATAGTTGTCGTGGTCGCCCGAAAACAGCATCTGACGTCGAAACGAAGCCGCGACCGGCATGTCGAAGCGCTCGGCGAAGCGCTGTACGCTCGCGCAGGCCTTGGGCGTCCAGCCCGTGCCGCCCAGGATCATGATCGGCTTCTTCGCCGCCCAGATCAGCTTCTGAAGCTCGGCCATCTGGGTCTGGCCCGGCCAGATCTCCACCGGCTCGACGCGAGGCCCGGCCTGCACGGCCGCGAGTTCGAGCAGCATGTCCTCCGGCAGCGCGATCACGACCGGGCCCGGCCGGCCCTGCATTGCCACATGGAAGGCGCGCGACACCACCTCGGGGATGCGCTCCACCTCGTCGATCTCGGTGGCCCACTTGGCCATGGTCCCAAACACGGCCCGGTAGTCCATCTCCTGGAAGGCGCCGCGGCCGCGCATCTCGCGCGCGATCTGGCCCACGAACATCACCAGCGGCACGGAATCCTGCTCGGCGATGTGGATGCCCGCAGACGCGTTGGTGGCGCCCGGCCCGCGCGTCACCATCACGACGCCCGGCCGCCCGGTGAGCCGCGCCGTGGCGTCCGCCATCATGGCGGCCCCGCCCTCCTGCCGGCACACCGTCACGTTGATGCTGGCGTCATGCAGCGCGTCGAGCACGGCCAGGAAGCTCTCGCCCGGCACGCAGAACACGTGCTCGACGCGCTGCGCCTGCAGGCAGTCGACGATGAGCTGGCCGCCTGTGCGGGCCGGAAGGGTGGTCATGGGCGTGTCCTCGAAATCTGGTTGTCCCATCCTCGCTACCCTCATCCTGAGGAGCGGGCCCGCAGGGCTCGCGTCTCGAAGGACGAGGGAGTTCAGGAGGCGCCGAACTGCGTTCTGGAGCCCTCGTCCTTCGAGACGCGATGCTGCGCATCGCTCCTCAGGATGAGGGTGTTGGTGCGGTTGCTCACGTTCGTTGAGCGCGAAGAATATCAGACATCATGGCGCGCCCATCCAACCCGCATCCGCCAGCACCTCGTTGGTGTGCTCGCCCAGCCCGGGCGAAGGGCGTTGGGCCACCATGGGCTGGCCGTCCAGCACCAGCGGCGAGCGGATCGAAGGGATGCTGCCGCCCGCGGCGTGCGGCGCGGGCAGGTCCACCCGCATGCCGCGATGCCGGGCCTGCAGGTCCTCGAACACGTCCGCGACGGTGTTGATCGGCCCGGCCGGCACGCCGACGCGCTCCAACGCGGCGAGGAGATCGTCGCGCTTGAAAAGCTGCGTCCGTTCGGAGAGCAGCGGGATCAGGGTCTCGCGATGCTGGATGCGCAGAGCGTTGGAAGCGTAGTCGGGCGATTGCCCGAGCGCCGCCGCGCCCAACACTTCGCAGAGCCTCCGGTATTGCCCGTCATTGCCCGACGCGATCACGATGTGGCCGTCCGCGACCGGGAACACCTGGTAGGGCACGAGATTGGGATGCGCGTTGCCCATCCGCTTCGGGACCTTGCCGGACACGAGGTAGTTCAGCGCCTGGTTTGCGAGCACCGAAACCTGAGTGTCGAAAAGCGCCATGTCGAGGTGGCTGCCCACCCCGGTGGCGTCGCGCTGGCGCAACGCCGCCAGCACGCCGATGACGCCGTAAACGCCCGTGAAAATGTCCGCATAGGCGACGCCCGGTTTCTGCGGCTCGCCGTCGGCGTCGCCGGTGAGGTCCATGATGCCGCCCATGGCCTGGATCATGAAGTCGTAGCCGGCGCGCTCCGCATAGGGGCCGTCCTGCCCGAAACCCGTCACCGAGCAGGTGATCAGCCTGGGGTTCAGCGCACGCAGGCTCGCATGATCAAGCCCGTACTTCTTCAGCCCGCCAACCTTGAAGTTCTCAACCACCACGTCGGCGTGCTGGGCCAGACGCCGCACCAGCGCCTGGCCGTCCGGCGTTTCGAAATCAACCGCAATGGAGCGCTTGCCGCGATTGCAGGCGTGGAAATACCCCGCCGAGAGGTCGCCGCCATCCGCCGCCGCCACGAAGGGCGGCCCCCAGGCGCGGGTGTCGTCGCCCACGCCCGGCCGCTCCACTTTCACGACGTCCGCGCCAAGATCGGCCAGCGTCTGGCCGATCCACGGTCCCGCCAGGATGCGGGCGAGTTCCAGAACCTTGACGCCCGCGAGGGGCTTGGGCGCGCCTGCGGGGTCAGCCATGGCTCAGAAGAACGCCTGCAGGCCGGTCTGCGCCCGTCCGAGGATCAGCGCGTGGACGTCGTGCGTGCCCTCGTAGGTGTTTACGGTCTCGAGGTTCTGGGCATGGCGCATCACGTGGTATTCTTCCTGGATGCCGTTGCCGCCGTGCATGTCGCGCGCGACACGGGCGATGTCGAGCGCCTTGCCGCAATTGTTGCGCTTCACGATCGAGATTATCTCGGGGGCCATCTTGCCCTCGTCGAACAGGCGGCCGACGCGCAGCGAGCCCTGGAGGCCGAGCGCGATCTCGGTCTGCATGTCGGCGAGCTTCTTCTGCACCAGCTGCGTGGCCGCGAGCGGCCGGTTGAACTGCTTGCGGTCCAGCGTGTACTGGCGGGCGCGATGCCAGCAATCCTCGGCGGCGCCCATCGCCCCCCACGAGATGCCGTAGCGGGCGCGGTTGAGGCAACCAAACGGGCCCTTGAGGCCGCTGACGTTGGGCAGCAGGTTTTCTTCCGGCACGATCACGCCGTCCATCACAATTTCGCCCGTGATCGAGGCGCGCAGCGAGAGCTTGCCGCCGATCTTGGGGGCCGAGAGGCCCTTCATGCCCTTTTCCAGCACGAAGCCGCGGATCTCGTCGCCATGCGCGGCGGACTTGGCCCACACCACGAACACGTCCGCGATGGGGGCGTTGGAGATCCACATCTTGGAGCCCGTGATGCGATAGCCGTCGCTCACCTTCTCGACGCGGGTCTTCATGCCGGCCGGGTCGGAGCCGGCGTCCGGCTCGGTCAGGCCGAAGCAACCAACCCACTCGCCCGAGGCGAGCTTGGGCAGGTACTTCTTGCGCTGGTTTTCGTCGCCATAGGCATAGATCGGGTACATGACGAGCGAGGACTGCACCGAGTTCATGGACCGGTAGCCTGAGTCCACCCGCTCGATCTCACGCGCCACGAGGCCGTAGGACACGTAGTTGGCGCCCGCGCAGCCGTATTCCTCCGGCACCGTGACGCCGAGCAGGCCGAGCTCGCCCATCTCGTTGAAGATGGCGCGGTCGGTCTTCTCTTCGCGATAGGCCTCGATCACGCGCGGCAGCAGCTTTTCCTGCGCGTAGGCGCGGGCCGTGTCGCGGATCAGGCGCTCTTCCTCGGTGAGCTGGTCTTCCAGCAGAAAGGGATCGTCCCACTGGAACGAGGCGGCGGACGACTTCGTCTTGCTCTGCGGCTGCGCGCTCATCGGGTGTCTCCTCGATCGTTGCTGCACGGCGGGCTTTGGCCCGCCGGGGCTGTGCGGGCCGGAGGCCCGCGGTCCGTTAGCCCATGATCTCGAACGTGACGCCCTGCGCAAGCGGGACGGTCTTGCCGTAGTTCACCGTGTTAGTGGCGCGGCGCATATAGGCCTTCCAGGCATCGGAGCCGGCCTCGCGGCCGCCGCCGGTTTCCTTCTCGCCGCCGAACGCGCCGCCGATCTCGGCGCCGGACGGGCCGATATTGACGTTGGCGATGCCGCAGTCGGAGCCCTCGTCGGACACGAACAGCTCTGCCTCGCGCATGTTCAGCGTGAAAATGGAGGAGGACAGGCCCGCCCCAACGTCGTTCTGCATCGCGATGGCGTCTTCGATGGCGGCGTATCTCGTCACGTAAAGGATGGGCGCGAAGGTCTCGCGCACCATCGGCCCGGTCTGCGACGGCATCTCCACCAGCGCGGGCGCGGCGTAGTAGGCGTCCGTCCCGAGCCCTTCCTGGGCTCTCCCGCCGCCGAACACCGTCGCGCCGAGCGCGCGCGCTTCGTCCAGGGCGCGTCCCATGCCGTCAAACGCGGCCTTGTCGATCAGCGGACCGACCAAAACGCCCTGCTCGCGCGGGTCGCCGATCTTCACGCTGCCGTAGACGCTCTTCAGCCGCGGCACGAGCTGGTCGTAGATGCTCTCGTGCACGAACAGGCGCCGCAGCGTGGTGCAGCGTTGGCCGGCGGTGCCGATGGCCGCGAACGCGATGGCGCGTAGCGCGATCTCGAGGTCCGCCGAGGGCGCCACGATGGCGGCGTTGTTGCCGCCGAGCTCCAGGATCGAGCGGCCGAAGCGCGCCGCGACCTTGGGGCCGACCTGCCGGCCCATCGCGGTGGAGCCTGTGGCGGACACGACCGGCACGCGGTGGTCGTCCACCAGCGCCTCGCCGAGCGCACGGCCGCCGATCAACACCTCGCTCAAGCCAGCCGGCACGCCGCCGAAGCGCTGCGCGGCCTTCTCGAAGATCGCCTGCACGCCCAGCGCGGTGAGCGGCGTCTTCTCGGACGGCTTCCAGACGACGGGATCGCCGCACACGAAAGCGAGCGCGGCGTTCCACGACCACACCGCGACCGGGAAGTTGAAGGCCGTGATCACCCCGCAGACGCCCAGCGGGTGCCAGGTCTCCATCATGCGGTGCTCGGGACGCTCGGTCGCGATGGTGAGGCCGAAGAGCTGCCGCGAGAGGCCGACCGCGTAGTCGCAGATGTCGATCATCTCCTGGACCTCGCCTTGGCCCTCCGAGATCACCTTGCCGGCCTCAAGCGTCACCAAGCGGCCGAGATCGGCCTTGTGGGCGCGCAGTTCCTCGCCGATGAGACGCACCAGCTCGCCGCGGCGGGGCGCCGGGACCTTGCGCCACTCCGCAAAAGCCGCATGCGCCCGCCCGATGGCGGCCGAAGCGTCTTCGGCGCTCGCCTCGCGCAGCTCGGCCACGACCTCGCCCGTGATGGGCGAGCGCGCCGCCATGCCGCCCTTCTGGAAGGCCGAAGCCGGAACGCCGAGGCGATCGAGAATGCCGAGGACGTCGTCGCGCACCGTGGCGGCCATGGGAGATCTCCGAAACTGAAAGCCGGCCCAACGCCGGCATGCGGGACCACGCCTTTCGGCGGTCCCGCGCAAGTCCCGCACGGTCGCTCTTTCGCCGGCGGCGCGCAACCGATATGTTCTCACCACTTCATGAGGAAATCGCATGACCTTTGCGACCCAGCGCAGCCTGCTTCCGTCGCTCGGCGCGCTGCAGGCCTTTGAGGCCGCCGCCCGGCACGGCAGCTTCACGCGCGCCGGCGAGGAACTCAGTCTCACGCAAGGCGCGATCAGCCGGCAGGTCGCCGCCCTGGAGGAGAGCCTTGGGGTGCCGCTGTTCGAGCGCGTTCGCCAGCGCGTGACGCTCACCCCCGCCGGCCAATCCTACGCAGCCGAGATCCGGGACGCCCTGTCGCGCATCGCCTCCGCGACCCTGTCCGCCATGGCGTTTCGCGGCGCGGGCGGCACGCTCGCGTTGGCGATCCTGCCGACCTTTGGCACGCGCTGGCTGATCCCGCGCTTGCCGGATTTCTTCAGCCGGCACCCGGAAGTCACGATCAATTTCGCCACCCGGATCCGGCCCTTCGACTTTCGCGAGGAAGGGCTCGACGCCGCGATCCACTTCGGCGATCCCACCTGGCCGGGCGCGGCGGCGCATCGGCTCATGGGGGAGGTCATCATCCCGGTCGCGAGCCCGGCCCTGATCGCCCGCGCAGGGATCGCCGCGCCTGCCGACGTCCTGAACGCGTCGCTGCTGCAGCAGTCCACGCGCCCTCGCGCCTGGGCCAACTGGCTGGAGTTGCAGGGCCTGCCGCCCGGCCGCGCCCTGATGGGGCCCAGCTTCGAGCAGTTCGCCATGGTCGCGCAGGCGGCCGTGGCCGGGCTCGGCATGGCGATCGTGCCCCGCATGCTGGTGGAGGAGGAGCTGCGCTCCGGCCAACTCGTCATCCCGTTCGATCGACCGCTCGAGAGCAACCAGGGCTATTGGCTGGTTTATCCGGAGGAAAAGCGCGACAGGCCGCCTATCGTGGCGTTTCGCGACTGGCTTCTCGCCCAATGCGGGCGGGACCTGCCCAGCCCGGTGTCGACAGAAGCGTGAGAAGCTGGCAATCATGCGGCTTGCTCATGATCGCGCCTCCCAGGCCCGATCTCCTCACCCGCTAGACCGGCCTGCCGATGACATCCCAGCCTGCTTCCCAGCTTCCCGCTTCGGCCGATGTGGTCATCATCGGCGGCGCGGCGATCGGCTCATCGATCGCTTGCCACATCGCGGCCGATCCGGCCTTCACGGGCCGCGTGGTCGTGATCGAGAAAGACCCGACCTACCAGTTCTCGGCCTCGGCGCTGTCCGCGGCTTCCATTCGCCAGCAATATTCCAGCGCGGTGAACATCCGCATTTCGCTCTACGGCATCCAGTTCCTGCGCGAGATCGGGGAGCGGTTGGCGGTGGGCGGCGACCGCCCCGAGATCGGGCTCACGGAGGGCGGTTACCTCTATGTCGCCGGGCCGGAAGGCGCGCCCGTGCTGGAGGAGAACAACGCCCTGCAGCGGGCCGAGGGCGCGGACATCCTCCTGCTCGACCCGGAAGCGCTGCGCGCCCGCTATCCCTGGCTCAACACCGAGGATCTCTCCTGCGGAACCTGGGGCCGCTCCGGCGAGGGCTGGTTCGACGGCTGGGGTCTCATGCAGGCCTTCCGCAAAAAGGCCCGCAGCCTCGGCGTGATCTATGCGGAAGGCCAGGCGGCCGCGATCGAGCGCGACGGCGCGCGGATTTCGGCCGTGCGGCTGGCCGACGGCTCGCGGATCGCCTGCGGGGCCGTCGTGAACGCGGCGGGGGCTTCGGGTGGGCGGCAGGTGGCGGCGCTCGCCGGTGTGGACATTCCGGTTCACTCCAAGAAGCGCTTCGTGTTCAGCTTCACGTGCAAGGCCGAGATCCACGACGCGCCGCTGCTGATCGATCCTTCGGGAGCGTGGTTCCGTCCAGAGGGCCGGCGGGGCCCCGAGGGCCAGCTCTTTATCGGAAGCGCCGGGCCCACGGCCGAGATGGACGACCCGGATTCAGACGAGTTCGACGTTGATTGGGGCTTCTTCGACGATTTCATCTGGCCCGCGCTGGCGACGCGCGTGCCCGCCTTCGAGCAGATCCGCCCCGGCCGCGCATGGGCCGGCCACTACGACATGAACCTGTTCGATCACAACGCCATCCTGGGCAAGGCCGGCGGGCTGGAGAATTTCTATCTGGCGAACGGCTTCTCGGGCCACGGCCTGCAACAGTCTCCCGCGGTCGGCCGCGGCCTGGCCGAACTCATCCTGCACGGCCGCTACCTGTCGCTGGATCTCTCCGAAATGAGCTTCGAGCGCATCGCCGCCAACCGCCCGTTGCTGGAGCGCAACGTGATCTGAGGCTGGCCGCACCCCATGCGTCATGGCGCGCCGGAGGCGACGCAATCCCTAACGGTCGGGCATTAGGCTGGATTGCTTCGCTGGCGCTAGCAATGACGGCGGGGGCAGTCGCAGAGTGCCCCTGAAGCGGCAGCGCCGCCTCAGTGCAGCTCGCGCATCGGCGTGGAGCCGATCTCCTCGATGGCTTCATGAAGGCCAAGCAGGTGCGGGTTGACGCGCAGCGCGACCTGGAACGCCGCCCGCGCTTCCGCGAACCGCTGGTGGCGCAGGCAGATCTGGCCAAAGCCCGAGATCGCCCCGAAATGCCGCGGCTCCAGCATCAGCGTCTGCTCGATGTCGAGCAGCGCGTCCGCGTCGCGTTTCTCGATGAAAGCCAGCGTCGCGCGCTTGTTCCAGGCTTCGGCCCAACGCGGCTCGCTCTCCACCAGGCGATCCAGCATCGCGCGGGCGAGGTCAAGCGCACCGGCCCCGATCGCCTCGATGGCGGCCGCCATCTGGCTCGAGGCGTGCAGGTCCTTGTGGGCGATCCAGTGCGCCCAGATCAGGTCCTCGATGTCGTCCGGGTCGCGCTCGGGTTCCGGGAGGGCGAGCTCCCGAAATAGCGGGATCAGCCGGCGCGGCAAAGTCGATGCGGGCCGCCGCTCGCCCAGATGCAGGACGAGCGCGAACACCTTGTCGATGGTCGCCGCCGAGGGTTGGGGTCGGGCGGCGCGGGCCGTCCGGGTGCGCGTGCTCATGTGATTGGACATAGGGCGAAGATCATGGCCGGGGAGGGGCGGCGGCCCCGAGGTTCGGCGCCGTCGAGCATTGGCCGCGCCGGAGCGAACCGGTAAGGTCGCCGTCCCGCATATCACGGAAGACTCATGCCGCCCTTCGACGCCCTGCGGTCCACGCCGGCGCTGGCCCTCCTCGCCGCCGCTGCGGCGGGTCTGACCTGGCTTGTGATCCCGCTTTTGATGCCGGCTTTGCGCCGCTACGCCCTGGCGCGCCCCAATGCGCGATCGAGCCACCGCGAGCCGACCCCACAGGGCGGCGGCGCCGCGGTGGCGGGCGTCGTCGTGTTGCTGCTCGTCCTGCTCGCGCTTTTGGCCCCCGCCGCGCCAGTTGGGGAGACGGCATCGTTGCTCGTCCTGTGCGCCGCCGCCGCCGTGCTGGCGGCGCTGGGGGCCGTGGACGATATTCGGCCACTCCCGGCGCTGCCGCGCCTCCTTGTCCAAGCCATCGCGGTGGCGGCCGCCGTCTACGCCATCCCGGCGGACGCCCGCGTGACGACGGATGCGGTGCCGCTCGTCCTCGAGCGAGCGGTGGTGGCCTTTGCGGGGCTATGGTTCGTGAATCTCACCAACTTCATGGACGGCCTCGACTGGATCACGGTGGCCGAATTCCTCCCCGTGAGCGTCGCGCTGGCCATGCTGTCGGCCATCCAAGTCGCGCCGGTCAGCGCCGGCGTCGTGGCCGCGGCGCTTGGCGGCGCGCTGCTCGGCTTCGCGCCCTTCAACAAGCCGACAGCACGGTTGTTTCTGGGCGACGTCGGCAGCCTGCCGATCGGCCTTCTGGCCGGCTACGCGCTGTACCGGCTGGCCTGCGCCGGCCATCTGCTGCCGGCGCTGATCCTGCCGCTCTATTATCTGGCGGACGCCACCATCACGCTGCTGCGACGCATGGCGCGTCGCGAACGTATCTGGGACGCGCACCGCAGCCATTTCTACCAGCAGGCGACCACGAACGGCCTATCGGTTCTGGGCGTCGTGTCGCGCGTGTTCACCGTGAACGTGACGCTCGCGGGCGTCGCCATCATCCTGGCGGCGGGCTTCACCCCGGCGCGTGGCGTGCTGGGCGCCGGCGTGGCGGCGCTCAGCGTGGCGGCCCTGCTGGCAGACTTCGCGCAGAAGCGTCGGAAGGGCTGACGCATGCGGGTGCTGCTCACCGGCGCGTCCGGCTTCGTCGGCCGGCATCTCGCCGCCGACCTCATAGCGCGCGGCCACGGCGTGTGCGCAGCGGTGCGCGATCCCGCAGCGCTGCCGCCCGGGGCCAAACTGGCGTTGATCGGCGACCTCGGCGAGCCGGTTGATTGGGCGCCGCTGTTGCAGGGCGTCGACGCGGTGGTGCATGGCGCCGGCATAGCGCATGCCGGGCCGGGCCTGCCGGACGACCTCTATGCGCGCGTCAACCGCGACGCCACGCTGGCGCTCGCGCAAGCCGCCGCCGGCCGGGTGAACCGCTTCGTTTTCCTGTCCTCGATCCGCGCCCAATCAGGCCCGACATCCACGCATGCGCTGACCGAGGACGACGCCCCCGCGCCGACGGATGCCTATGGACGCTCCAAACTCGAGGCGGAGAACGGGTTGGCCGCCATTCCGGGCCTAAACGCCACGGCCTTGCGGCCGGTGGTGGTGTACGGCCCGGGCGTGCGCGGCAACATGGGCGCGCTGGCGAAGCTGGCGCGCCTGCCCGCGCCGTTGCCGTTTGGAGCTCTCCAGACGCCCCGCTCGGTCGTTTCTGTCGAGAATCTGGCGGCGGCCGTCGCGTTCGCGCTGGAGGCGGCCGAACCGGCACGAGGCGCCTTCATCGTCGCCGATCCGGAGCCGATCGCCTTGGGCGCGCTCGTCGCCGCGATGAGGGCTGCGCTCGGTCGGCCCGCGATGCTGCTTCCCATTCCTGCCGCCCTCATGGGCGGGGCCCTGCGCGCGCTCCGCAAGGGCGACGCCTGGGAGCGCCTCTCCGGCGCCATGACGGCGTCGCCGGCGCGGCTGGTCAGCCTGGGCTGGACGCCGCCGGTACGCTCAACGCCGGAGGGGATACGGCGCTGGCTGGCGCCGGGATCTCGGCCCGCGTAAAAGCCGGCACCGCCTCGGCGAGCACGCGCCGGCCCATCTCGCGATCGTCCGCATCCAGCGCGGCGCGCAGCTGCTGCAGCCAAGCCTCGATGCGCGCCTTGTCGGCGAACAGCGGCTTGGCGGCCATCAGCCCATCGACGCCGGTTTCCACCGTCGGTTCGGCCTGGTCGAACAGGATCTCGTTGAGCCGTTCGCCCGGGCGCGACCCTGTGACGGCGATCTCGATGTCGACGCCGGGCTCGAAGCCGGCGAGACGGATCATGCGCTCGGCCAGCGCCATGATCTTCACCGGCTGGCCCATCTTCAGTACATAGACGGACGGCGTCTCGGCCGCGTCGGCGGCCGGCGCGCGCATGTCGACGTCGGCGTGGGAGGCGGCGGTGAGCACCAGTTCGGCGGCTTCGCGCACCGTCATGAAATAGCGCACCATGTCGGGATGGGTCACCGTCACCGGTCCCCCATGCGCGATCTGCGCCTTGAATTTCGGAACCACGGAGCCGTTCGATCCGAGCACGTTGCCGAAGCGCACCGACACCAGCCGCATGCGCGGCGCACCGTTTGGCCGCGCCCGCGCGGCTTCGGCGTCCAGCGCCTGCGCGTACATCTCGGCGAAGCGCTTGGTGGCGCCCAGCATCGAAACAGGCTCGATGGCCTTGTCGGTCGATATCATCACGGCCGCGTTCGCGCCGGCCGCCACAGCGGCGTCCAGCACGTTCACGGAGCCGAACACGTTGGTCTTGATCGCCTCGTCCCAGTCCTGCTCCAGATAGGGAACGTGCTTCAGCGCCGCAGCGTGGAACACGAGGTCGGGCTGGAACCGACGAAACACCCGCTCGATCCTCGCCCTGTCGCGGATGTCGGCCAGCACGCCCACGAACCGCGTCACGGTCGCCTGCAGCGCCAGCGCTTCCGTGATGGCGTGCAGCGCTGGCTCGGAGCTCTCCACCACCATGAGCTCGGCAGCCCCGAAGGCCGCCACCCGCAGCGCCATCTCGCTGCCGATGGAGCCGCCGCCGCCCGTCACGATGACCCGCCGACCTTCCACCAGTCCGCGCAGGCGATTGCGGTTGATGTTGACGCTCGGGCGCAGCAGGAGGTCGTCGATCTCCACCGGCGCGAGACTGGCGGCCGCGCCGGCGCCCTCGTCCAGGGTCTGGAACCGCGTCAGCGGAATGCCGAGCCGCCGGGCCGCCGCGAAAAGCTCCTCGGGTTCGGCATCGGGCGCGAGCGCGGACGGCGTCGCGATCAGGCGTTTGACGCTGACGCCGCGCTCGGCGAAATCCGCCACGAGCTTCTCGAGATTGCGGAAACCGGCCCGGACCTGGATGCCGCGCAGGCTCTGCCCGGCGTCGCTGGCGCGCGGCGACAGCGCCCCCACGGCGTGGATCCGCCGCAGCCCGCCATTCTCCAAGGCGCGCAGCACGATCTCGACGTCCACGGCCCGGCCGAGGATCAGCGCCGGCGTAGTGGCGAGCTTTCCGGCCTGGTCGCGCGAGCGTACGAAGCGCGAGTAGCGGTAGGTCACGCGCGGCCCGCCCAGAAAGAAGATCTGGATCATCCAGTACAGCGCGATGGAAATCTTGCCGAAGTAAAAGTTGCCGTAGAAGTCCTCCGACACCAGGACGTAGTCGAGCAGCAGCAACGAGATGCTGAGCACCGACACGGCCTTGACGATGCCCGACAGGTCCGGAAGGGACGCAAACCGCCAGCGCGATTTGTACAGCCCGAAATACCAGTAGACGACGCTCGCATAGGCGGCGAAACCCGGGATGATCACCGGCAGGTATCGCAGCCGCGCCGTGAGCTGCGGCCCCTCGAACCGGAGCACGAACACGGCCGCCAGCGCCGCGGCCGTCATCGCGACGTCGTGAACCACGACGAGCGCCTTTTTCCAGCTAATGCGGCTGAGCACGGACATGGGCGCGGTATCGGGCGGCGCGCCAGCGGTGTCAACCGGCGCGCCGGCCTCGATTGCCGCCCGGGGATCCTTCGGCTAAGCAGCGGGCGGGCAGGGGAGCACGTCGCATGCGCCGATCAGCAAGAGTGAACGCAGCCGTCACGACCGGCATGGCGGTCGCCGCCATCGGCGCCCCGACGGGCGCCTGGGCGGCCGATGGGCTCAATGGCGCCGCGCTGGGCGGCGTCTGGGCGCTGCCCTTCGTCGGCATGCTCTTGTCGATCGCGCTGTTTCCGCTGCTCGCCCCCCATGCCTGGGAGCATCACCAGGGCAAGATTGCGGCCTTGTGGGCGGCCCTGACCGCCGTGCCGCTGGCGCTCACGGCCGGAACGGCCCCGACGGCTGCCGCGCTCGCCCACACGGCCCTGCTCGACTACATCCCGTTCCTGCTGCTGTTGCTTGCGCTGTTCACCACCGCCGGCGGCATTCTGATTGCCGGCAACATCCATGGCTCGCCGGCCATGAACGCCCTCCTGCTCGCCATCGGGGCGGGCCTCGCCAGCCTCATCGGGACCACGGGCGCGTCCATGGTGATGATCCGCCCGATGATCCGCGCCAACGACGACCGCAAGCACAACACCCACGTCTTCGTGTTCTTCATCTTCCTGGTGTCGAACCTCGGCGGCGCCCTGACGCCCCTGGGCGATCCGCCGCTGTTCCTCGGCTTCCTGCGTGGCGTGGACTTCTTCTGGACCACCACCCACCTGGCGCACGAGACGCTGTTCGCCGCCGGGGTCGTGCTGGCCGTGTTCTTTGTCCTGGACACGGTGATCTACCGCAAGGAGAACCGCGTGCCCGATCCGACGCCGGATCGCCACGTCCGGGTGCGCGGGCTCGTCAACCTCGCGTTGATCGGGGTGATCATCCTGGCCATCCTGGTGAGCGCGGGCTGGAAGCCGGGCGTCGCCTTCACGATCTTTGGCGTCGCTGTGGAGTGGCAGGGGCTCCTGCGGGATCTCGTGATGGTCGCCGTCACGATCGCGTCGATGAAGCTCACCAAGCCAGTCTGGCGCGAGGCCAACGGCTTCTCGTGGGGGCCGATCAAGGAGGTCGCCAAGCTGTTCGCCGGCATCTTCGTCACCATGATCCCGGTCCTCGCGATGCTTCAGGCCGGCCGCGACGGCGCCTTCGCGCCTCTGGTCGCGCTCGTCACCAACGCGGACGGGAGCGCCAATAACGCCGCCTATTTCTGGCTCACGGGCGCGCTGTCGTCATTCCTGGACAATGCCCCGACCTACCTGGTGTTCTTCCAGCTCGCGGGCGGGGACGCGCAGGCGCTGATGACCCAGGGCGCGCTGACGCTGGCCGCCATCTCGTGCGGCGCGGTGTTCATGGGCGCGAACAGCTATATCGGCAACGCCCCGAATTTCATGGTCTACGCCATCGCGCGCGACGGCGGTGTGAAGATGCCGAGCTTTTTCGGCTACATGCTGTGGTCGGGGGCTGTGTTGATCCCCACGTTCTTGCTCGTGACCTGGGTGTTCTTCAGGGGGTGAGAGGCAGGGTGCGGGCGGCTCAGCCTCGCGCCTCCATGAAGAAGGGCCCCGCGCTGGTGCGCAGGGCCCTGTGTCTGCAGCTTCGCCCGGACTACTCGGCAGCCATCTGGTTGCTTGGCGCGGCGGCCTTCACGTCCGAGTCCACATGGGCCTCGAACTTCTGGAAGTTGTCCGTGAACATGGTCACCAGCCGCTGCGCCATGTCGGCGAACTCGGCCTTGTTGGCCCAGGTCTTCACCGGGTAAAGGATGTGCGGCTCGACGCCCGGCACCGAGGTCGGCACCGAGAAGCCGAAATAGGGGTCGGTGCGGAAGTCGGCGCGGTTCAGCGAGCCTTCCAGCGCGGCCGTCAGCAGGCGGCGGGTGACGCGGATCGGCATGCGCCGGCCGACGCCGTACTTGCCGCCCGTCCAGCCGGTGTTCACCAGCCAGCAATCGACGCCGTGCTTGGCGATGAGCTCGCGCAGCATGTTGCCGTACACCGAGGGATGCCGGGGCATGAAGGGCGCTCCGAAGCAGGTCGAGAACGTCGCCTGCGGCTCCGTCACGCCCTTTTCGGTGCCCGCCACCTTCGCGGTGTAGCCCGACAGGAAGTGGTACATGGCCTGCGCGGGCGTCAACTTGGCGATGGGCGGCATCACCCCGAAGGCGTCGCAGGTCAGCATCACGATGTTCTTGGGCGCTCCCGCGCGGCCCGTCAGGGACGCGTTGGGGATGAAGTCCAGCGGATACGCGATGCGGGTGTTCTCGGTCTTCGACCCGTCGTCGAAGTCCGGAATGCGGGTCTCGGGGTCGAGCACCACGTTCTCCATCACGGTGCCGAAGCGCTCCGTGGTGGCGTAGATCTCGGGCTCGGCCTCGCGCGACAGCTTGATCGCTTTGGCGTAGCAGCCGCCCTCGAAGTTGAACACGCCGCCCGGCGCCCAGCCGTGCTCGTCGTCGCCCAGCAGCGTGCGGTTCGGGTCGGCCGACAGTGTGGTCTTGCCGGTGCCGGACAGGCCGAAGAACAGCGCCACGTCCTCCTTCGAGTCTTTGGCCGTGTTGGCCGAGCAGTGCATCGGCATCACGCCCTTGGGGGGCAGCACGAAATTGAGGTAGCCGAACACCGACTTCTTCATTTCGCCCGCATAGGACGAGTTGCCGATCAGCACGATCTTGCGCGTGAAGTCGCAGGCGATCACCGTTTCGCTGCGGCAGCCATGCCGGGCCGGGTCGGCCTTGAAGGACGGCAGGTCGACGATCGTCATGTCGGGAAGGAAGCTCGCCAGGTCCTGCCACTCGGGCCGGATCAGCATGGTGCGAATGAACAGCGAGTGCCAGGCGTACTCGGTGAACACCCGCACCTTGACCCGGAAGCTCGGGTCCGCGCCGCCATAGAGGTCCTGCGCGAAGAGCTCCTTGCCCTTGGCGTGCTCCAGCATGTCGCCGAGCAGCGTCTCGAAGTGCTCGGGCGAGATCGCGCCGTTGTTGTCCCACCACACGTGGTCGGCCGTGGTGCTGTCCTTGACGGTGAACTTGTCCTTGGGCGAGCGGCCCGTATGGGCGCCGGTTTCGGCCACGAGCGGGCCGCCCTGGGCCAGGATGGCCTCCTTGCGGGCGATCGCTTCCTCGTAAAGCCGTGGAGTCTGGAGGTTCCAGAACACCCGTTTGAGGTTCTTGAAGCCGAACGCCTCGGCGCCGTGCGCGCCGTTGTGGGTGCCGACATTGTCCACGATAATTCACTCCTCGCGTCGCGCGAAGGCCGCTCTGGCCGCATGGTCGAATGAACCGGAGGGGGAACCGGTCCCGCATGGCTTCGCCCCAGCCGACGCGATGCGCCCGGTTGCGGAACCTCAGTCTCAACAATCACGAGACGCGCGGCGGAACAAGTCGTTCGTTGGACTTAAATGGAATTGAACCGTTTCGGACATGCTGCGTTGCAGCATCTAAATCGGTTCAGGAAAGATGATCTTAACCACGTGCGCGGGTCGCCAGTTGCTGGAGCGCAATGCGCAGTTCAGCGGGAGAAGTCACCCGCTCTGAAAATAGAAGCCGCGCCCGTTCTTCTTCCAAAGCCAAGTCGCAGCCTTCCGGATCGATGCCGGTGACCCGCCACGAGCCTTCCCGTCGCCCGAGCAACCGCGTTGCGTAAAGCGCCACCGCGTCCGCATGGTCGGCGTTGATGTGCGCCACCGCCTCCTCTTCGGCGGGCAGCAGCCCGGAGGCTTCGCCCATGGCCAAAAGGAGGTCTTCCGGCGAGATGTCGACGATGCGGCCAAAGCCCGCCACCAAGTGGGCGCCGTGCACCACCATGCGGTAGAACGCGAAATCGGCGAAGCCCGCGTAAAAGGCGGCGTCGGGATGGCAGGCCAGGAACCGTCGGCGGGCGCGCGGCTCCTCGGTTTTTTCCGCATGGCCCGTCAGGCTGACGCGCGGATGCAGCAGAGGGTCGCCCGCTCCCACCTGCGCCAGGAGGATCGAGCACAGCGGGTCCACCTCGAGATTGCGAGTGTGAACGGCCAGCCGGGAGATCAGCAGCAGCGGGGCGCCATCGACGTCGGCCGCGAAAGAGATCAGCGACGCGTAAGGCCCGCCGGCGCGCCGATCCAGCGTGGCCAGCGTCCCCCAGCGGCTGGTGCGCAGCAGGCGTCGCGCCTCGGCGCGAGCATCAAACGGCGCCTCGGTGGCCGGCCCATCGTTGGTTGACATCGGCTGCTCCTCGTGACCCGCCCATTGAGGCTGGAGACGGTGGCGAAAATGAGCGATGATGGCCACATCGATCAAGCGCGTGGCCGAACTTCTCGGGAACCCTGCGGCCCCTCGTCACATTAAAGCCGCGCTTCACGGCGAGCGTCCGCGCCGCAAAGCCTTCCACCACCAGCCGTCCGGCCGAAGAGCGCCGGGCAGGCAGGGAACATCCGCACTATGCCGACCATCGCCCTCGTCGACGACGATCGCAACATCCTGACCTCCGTCTCCATCGCGCTGGAGGCCGAGGGATACCGGATCCAGACCTTTACGGACGGGGCCGCGGCTCTCGACGGCCTGAAGCAGAACCCGCCGGACCTCGCGATCTTCGACATCAAGATGCCGCGCATGGACGGCATGGAGCTTCTGCGCAGGCTGCGGCAGAAGTCGGACCTGCCCGTTATCTTCCTCACCTCCAAGGACGAGGAGATCGACGAGCTGTTCGGCCTCAAGATGGGCGCGGACGATTTCATCCGGAAGCCGTTCTCGCAGCGTCTGCTGGTTGAGCGCGTGAAGGCGGTTCTGCGCCGGGCCGGCGCCAAGGAAGCCGCCTCCCCGAAGGAGGGGGACGCCAAGGTGCTCGAGCGTGGGCTCCTGAAGATGGACCCCGAGCGACACACCTGTACGTGGAAGGGCGAGCCCGTCACCCTCACGGTCACCGAGTTCCTGATCCTCCAGGCGCTCGCCATGCGGCCGGGCGTGGTGAAGAGCCGCAACGCCCTGATGGATGCGGCCTATGACGATCAGGTGTATGTGGACGACCGCACCATCGACAGCCACATCAAGCGGCTGCGCAAGAAGTTCAAGTCGGTCGACGACGATTTCGAGATGATCGAAACGCTCTATGGCGTCGGCTACCGATTCAAGGAATCCTGAGGGCGCCGGCGCGCGGTCGTGAACCCGCTCGCCGGGACCGATGAGCCATGACCGCCCAGACCGAACACGGCGCCATTCCAACCGACACCGCAGCCAAGCGGGTTTCCCTGGGCGGCGCCATCGTGGCGCGCGTGCGGGCGCTGACGCGCGTCGCCGTGCAGCGCGGCTCGTCCAGCCTTGTACGCCGGATCGTGGTGCTCAACCTCGCGGGGCTGGTGGCGCTCCTGCTGGGCTTTCTGTACCTCAACCAGTTTCGCGAAGGTCTGATCGACTCGCGGGTGCAGAGCCTGCTCACCCAGGGCGAGATCATCGCCGGCGCGGTGGCGGCCTCGGCCACCGCGGACAACGACTCGGTGACGATCGACCCCGACAAGCTCCTGCAGCTCCAGGCCGGCGAGAGCGTCGGCTTCGGCGATGACAGCGCCACCGAGTTCTCGATCAACCCCGAGCGGGTCGCCCCCCTGCTGCGCCGGCTGGTGACGCCCACCCGCACCCGGGCGCGGATCTACGACCGCGACGGCTTCCTGATCCTCGACTCGCGGTCGCTTTACTCGCGCGGCGACATCATGCGCTTCGAGCTGCCGCCGCCCACCGCCGAGGAGCCGACCGTCATCGAGCGGACCTGGAACTCGGTGAAGCGCAGCTTCGGGCGCAGCAACCTGCCGCTCAGCGAGGAGATCAACTCGGTCAACGGCCGCAACCTGCCGGAAGTGTCTCGCTCGCTCACGGGCTCGCCCGCGAGCGTGGTGCGCGTCAACGCCAACGGCGACACCATCGTATCCGTGGCGGTGCCGATCCAGCGCTTCCGGGCGGTGCGCGGCGCGCTGCTGCTGTCCACGCAGGGCGGCGACATCGACGGCATCATCGCGAGCGAGCGTTTCGCGATCCTCCGGGTGTTCGGCGTCGCGGCCGGCGTCATGATCGTGCTGTCGGTGCTGTTCGCCGGCACCATCGCGGGCCCGATCCGGCGCCTGTCGGCGGCGGCCGACCGCGTGCGGCGCGGCGTCAAGGCGCGCGAGGAGATCCCGGACTTCACCGACCGTTCGGACGAGATCGGCCACCTCTCCGGTTCGCTGCGCGACATGACCAAGGCGCTCTACAACCGCATCGAGGCGATCGAGACCTTTGCGGCCGACGTCGCGCACGAGTTGAAGAACCCGCTCACCTCCCTGCGCAGCGCCGTCGAGACGCTCCCGCTCGCCCGATCCGACGAGTCCCGGGGACGCTTGCTGGAAGTGATCCAGCACGACGTCCGCCGGCTCGACCGGCTGATCAGCGACATCTCGGACGCGTCCCGGCTCGACGCCGAGATGGCGCGCTCCGACGCCGAACCGGTGGATATCCTGCGCCTTCTCGAAACCGTGATCTCGGTCGCCAACGGCGTGCGGCGCGACGACGGCGTGTCGGTCCGCCTCCTTCTTTCGGAGGACCCGCGCGGTCGCGACGCGTTTTTCGTGCTCGGCCATGATTCGCGGCTCGGGCAGGTCGTCAGCAACCTGATCGAGAACGCCCGCTCGTTTTCGCCCCACGGCGGCGAGGTCCGGGTCGGACTCAAGCGCGACGGCGCCGAGATCGAGATCACCGTGGAGGATGACGGCCCCGGCGTTCCCAGCCATGCGCTGGAGCGGATCTTTGAACGGTTCTACACCGATCGGCCCGAGCAGGGCTTCGGCCAGAATTCCGGCCTCGGGCTGTCCATCTCGCGCCAGATCGTCGAGGCGCATCGCGGCCGCATCTGGGCCGAGAACCGGCTGGAGCCTGTCCGCGCCGGTGAGCGGCGCTGCCTGGGCGCACGCTTCCACGTCCGCCTGCCGGTATCGGCGCCGTGAGCGGGGCCCTGCACGCGAGCTGCGTGGTGGTCGGCGACGCAGGCGTGCTGATCAGGGGGCCGTCCGGAGCCGGCAAGTCCACCCTGGCGCGACGGCTCGTCGAGGAGGCGCCCCGCCGGGGGCTGTTCGGGCGCCTGGTGTCGGACGACCGGGTTCTCGTGGGCGTCCACGATGGCCGCGCGGTGGCCCGCACGCATCCGGCGATCGCGGGCGCGCTGGAGATGCGCGGGCGCGGCCTGGTGCATGGGGCGCACGAATCAGCCGTCGTTTTGCGTCTCGTGGTCGATTGTGGCGTCGTTGCACTGGACAGGATGCCCGATCGTGATGATCTGATGGCGGAGGTGGCGGGCGTAAGCCTGCCCAGGATCGTGGCCGGTCCGGAAGACGCGGATCGCGTGTTCCAGGCGCTGGGTCGCGGGCCGTTTTCATCGGAGCCGGGGAACCCGAAACCGGCTAAGGCGTTGTAGGGGGTTGCACTTCCCGCTGCATCGCACAAAATGAGGGCTTCGTGCGCCGCCGGCGCGCAGGAGATCAGTTTACATGATCGGTATGGTGCTCGTGACGCACGGGCGGCTGGCGATCGAGTTTCGCGCCGCCATGGAGCACGTCGTGGGCCCGCAGCAGCAGGTCGAGACGATCACCATCGGGCCGGACGACGACATGGATCAGCGCCGGCAGGATATCGTGTCGGCCGTCGAGGCCGTCGACACCGGCGATGGTGTCGTGATTCTCACTGACATGTTCGGCGGAACCCCTTCCAACCTCGCGATTTCGGTGATGAACGGCGGCAAGACCGAAGTTGTCGCCGGCATCAACCTGCCCATGCTGATCAAGCTGGCCAGCGTGCGGGGCGAGTGCGACCTCGAAAAGGCCGTCGTGCAGGCCCAGGAAGCCGGCCGCAAATACATCAACGTCGCCAGCCGGGTGCTCGCGGGCAAATGATCGACGATCCCGACGCCGGCTGCGACTGCCCGCCCGCTCCCGTTCCGGACGGCGCGCTCGTACGCGAACTCCGAATCGTCAACCGCAAGGGCCTGCATGCCCGGGCGACGGCGAAATTCGTGCAATGCGCGGAACGCTTCGACTCGGCCATCCAGGTCACGCGCTGCGGCGAGACCGTCGGGGGCACGTCGATCATGGGAATCCTGACGCTGGGCGCCGGTATCGGCTCCACGATCACGGTCACGGCCGTTGGCGCGGACGCTGATCAGGCGCTGCAGGCGCTGGACGATCTCGTCGCCAACCGCTTCGGCGAGGAAGAGTAGAACCGCGGCGGGCTGAAGCCCGCCACGCGGCGCCTCAGACCCGGTAATGGCCGTTGCGCTTGACCAGCACGGTCGTGCCGACCGGGACGCGGTTGTAGAGGTCCGCCACGTCCTCGTTCAGCATGCGTACGCAGCCGCTCGATACCTGCTCGCCGATGCTCCAGGGCTCATTGGTGCCGTGGATCCGGAACAGGATGTCGTGCCCATTCTGGTAGAGGTAAAGGGCGCGCGCGCCGAGCGGATTATCGATGCCTGCTTCCCGGAAGCGCGGCAGCTCGGGCTTGAGCCGCACCATCGTCTTCGTCGGGCTCCAGTTCGGCCACACGCCCTTGCGGCCCACCGTGGCGACGCCCTTCCACGAAAAGCCTTGCCGACCGACGCCGACGCCATAGCGCATCGCCGCGCCGCCGGGCTGCACCAGGTAGAGGAAGCGCTTGTCGATATCGACCACGATCGTGCCGGGCTTCTCGGGCCCGTCATACGACACGGTCTGGCGGTTGAACTCGGGCGCGATCTTGCTCCTGTCTACGAGCGGGATGTCGTGCGGCTCGTCCGGCGCATAGCCAATGTACCACCCGGCGAGTTCCGGGTCGGACATCAGGCTGGGGTTCTTCTTGGCGGTGGGCGCGACGGTGTTGCAGCCCGCGAGGGCGGAGCCAGCCAGCACGGCGAGGAGGGAACGGCGGGACAGCATGAGCGGGGTTCGATCCTGGCTACGGAAACGGGTATTCGGCGCCACGCCGAAGGTCATGCGGAGCACTAACCAATCGGGTCCCGGGTTCCAACCCTGCTCACCCCGGCGTGCGGGCTGACAGGTCCGTGTTTCCGGCGTTGTGACCAAAGAGTCACGAATTGGCCCCGCCCACACTCGGCGCGGGACGTCGGTTCACCAGCCAGATTCCGCCGCAGACCAGAAAGATCGCGGCCGCGAAGCCCGGGCTCAGCCTGTCGCCCAGCACCGCCCATCCGGCGACGGCTCCCACGAGCGGGGTCAAGAATGTAAAGGCCGCCAGTCTGGCGGCCGGATACACCGCCACCATCCAGAACCAGATCAGGTAGCTGAAGAACCCGACCACGACGGTCTGAAACGCGAGCGAGGCGACGATCGCGGGCGAGAGGCGCACGATTCCGGGTTCGCCCGCCAAATAGGATAGCGGCAGCAGCATCACGGCCGAGACGAACAGCTGGTAGAACAGCGTCCGGATGGCGCTGATGGACGCCAGCCGCGATTTGCGGATCACGAACGTGGTCGCGCCCCACAGCACCGCCGCCCCGAAGCACAGCGCATCGCCCAGCACAGACGACCAGTCGGCATGCATCACCCCGTCGCCGAACGCGATCCCGACGCCGAGGAAAGCTCCCGCCAGCCCGACGATCTGCCAGCCGACGAGCCGCTCGGCCGGCAGTAGCCAATGCGCCCCCACCGCCACCACGAAGGGCGCGGTATAGATGAACAGAACGGCCCGCGCTGACGTGGTCCGCTCCGCGCCTAGAAAAATGCAGAGGAATTCAAGGCCGAAAAGCAGCCCGGCGACGAGACCTGGCTTCCAGGCGCCGTCGGTCCCGATCAGCGACACCCCGCGAAATTGCGCCCACCCGGCCAGAAGCAACGCCGAGCCGGCCGAGCGGAGGCCGGCCTGGAACAGGGGACTGACGCCTTCCAGCGCGATCTTCACGAACACCTGCTGGACGCCCCACAGGATGCAAAGCCCGACGAGCATCAGCGCGGCCCGGCGGTCGATGTGGTCGCGTGTCATGGGGGCTCGGGATGCAGGCCGCAGGTCCGGCAGCCATAACGCACTTCGGCGCGCCGCGGCAGCCGCATTCGGGCAGCCTCGCCCTGCGTCGCGTCAAGGCGGAACGCGAAGCTCCAGCCTGCGTTGGGACGCAAACCGGAGGATCATACCTTGCGCATTACCATCACGGCCGCCCTGTTCGCCTGCATCGGCGCCATCGTCTCCGCGCAGGCGCAGACCACTCCCGCCAAGCCCGCCGGCGCGACGCCTCAGAACGACGCGGACTTCGTGGCGAAAACCAGCAAGGATCCGGCTTTCGCGGGTGGTGAGCAGCCCAAGGAGACCGGATCGACCACATCGGCCGGCCCAGCCCCTGCGCCGCGCGAAGGCATGAACTACACGCCGACGAAAACGCCCGACGAAACCACCCAGCAAGCCAAGTGAAGGCTCGGTCACGGGTGCGAAAAGAAAAAGGGCCGCTCGCGCGGCCCAAGTCTCAGGGAGGAAATGCCCGAAGCGGGCACGGCTGAAGAACGCCGACCTCATGGATAAGTTCTGCCGTGCTTGCGAACAATCTGTAGAAACGCGAACTAGGGCTACACCGTAGATCCTAAGTCGGTTGCTATCGCGTGTCTGAAGCGCCAGAACTGCGCGAGCTCTGGCGAGACTGCCCATGTCTAGAAAAACTCCCGCAACGGTTGCGATCGAGAGGGCAGGCCTCGCTTACGAGGCCTTCTCGTACGAATACGATCCGGATGCCCCCCAAATCGGCCTGCACGCCGCCGAGAGCCTCAGCGTTCCACCCGCGACCGTCCTGAAGACGCTGATGGCGCTGGTGGATGGTCGGCCCGTCTGCGTGGTCGTGGCCTCGGACCGGGAAGTCAGCATGAAGCGCCTGGCCGCGGCGGCGGGCGGCAAATCGGCCCAGATGATGAAGCCGGCCGACGCCGAGCGCCTCACGGGCTTCCGGGTCGGCGGCATTAGTCCGTTCGGGCAGCGCAAGGCCGTTCCGGTGTTCCTGGATGACGCCGCGCTCGCGCATGAGCGCGTCTACGTGAACGGCGGCCAGCGCGGCCTGCAGGTGCGCCTTGCCCCGCAGGCGCTCATCGACGCTCTTCGCGCCAAGGCCACATCCCTGACGTAGCGAGGCAACGCTTCGGCAACCTTTGCGCAACTCTCGCGCAACCTCGTATAAAGACTTCTTTATGTCTTTATTGCCGTGGCGACCGGTCCGTGATAGAGACCCGCTCATCAGTCTCCCGAGCAATTCGAAGGGCCGACCATGAGCCATCATTTCAACGACTACCGCGTCGCCGACATCGGCCTCGCCGAGTGGGGCCGCAAGGAGATCACGATCGCCGAGATCGAGATGCCCGGCCTGATGAAGACCCGGGCCGAGTACGGCGCCGCGCAGCCGCTCAAGGGCGCCCGCGTGGCCGGCTCCCTCCATATGACCATCCAGACGGCCGTGCTGATCGAGACCCTGAAGGCTCTCGGCGCGGACGTGCGCTGGGCCTCGTGCAACATCTACTCGACCCAGGACCACGCCGCCGCCGCCATCGCGGCCGCCGGCATCCCGGTGTTCGCCATTAAGGGCGAGAGCCTCGAGGACTACTGGGACTACACCCACAACATCTTCGATTGGTCGGACGGCGGCACGCCCAACATGATCCTGGATGACGGCGGCGACGCGACGCTTCTGATCCATCTCGGCATCCGCGCCGAGAACGGCGACACGGCCTTCCTGGACGGCGCGACCAACGAGGAAGAGGAAGTCCTATTCGCGGCCATCAAGAAGCGCCTGAAGAGCCACCCGGGCTGGTACGCGCGCAACGGCCAGAACATCAAGGGCGTAACCGAAGAGACCACCACGGGCGTGCATCGCCTCTACCAGATGCAAAAGGAGGGCAAGCTCCTTTTCCCGGCCATCAACGTCAACGACAGCGTCACCAAGTCGAAGTTCGACAACCTGTACGGCTGCCGCGAGTCGCTGGTGGACGGGATCCGCCGCGGCACCGACGTGATGATGGCCGGCAAGGTCGCGATGGTGGCGGGCTTCGGCGACGTCGGCAAGGGCTCGGCCGCCTCGCTGCGTAACGCCGGTTGCCGCGTGATGGTGTCGGAGATCGATCCGATCTGCGCCCTGCAGGCCGCCATGGAAGGCTATGAGGTCGTCACCATGGAGGACGCCGCCCCGCGCGCCGACATCTTCGTGACCGCCACCGGCAATGTCGACGTGATCACGGTCGACCACATGCGGGCCATGAAGGACCGCGCCATTGTGTGCAACATCGGTCACTTCGACAGCGAGATCCAGATCGGCGGTCTGCGCAACCAGAAGTGGCACAACGTCAAGCCGCAGGTCGACGAGGTCGAGTTCGCGGATGGCAAGCGCATCATCGTGCTGTCTGAAGGCCGTCTGGTGAACCTCGGCAATGCGACCGGCCACCCGTCCTTCGTGATGTCGGCGTCCTTCACCAACCAGACGCTGGCCCAGATCGAGCTCTGGACGAAGCAGGGCGAATACGAGCGCAAGGTCTACACTCTGCCGAAGCACCTCGACGAGAAGGTCGCGGCCCTTCACCTCGACAAGATCGGCGTGAAGCTGACCAAGCTGTCCGACAAGCAGGCAAGCTATCTTGGGCTGCCCGAGCAGGGCCCGTTCAAGCCGGATCACTACCGCTACTGACGACTTCCGAACCGTCCAAACGGGCGGCATCAGGCGAAAGTGCAACCCGGCCGCAACACGGTCGGGTTGTTTCGTTTCGGGGCGCCGAAAGCGCGTGTCAACCCCTCGTTAACCACTTCCGGGCGGAGTCAACACGAGTCTATTGTGAGGATGATTCGGGGCGCCCGCGTTGCGGCGGAGGCGGCGTCGGTCACGGGCTGCGGGGGCGGCCCGACGCATGGATCGACCAGGAGCGCGGCGGCGCGCGCCTGGGTGGCGGGGCTGCTGGGAGGCGGTTGGATCGGCGTGCGCGTTCGCGCGCCGGTGCGGCGTCCGATGGCGCGACAAGAGAGGCGCGAGGATGGCCGATGGACGGCAGACGCACGGGATTCGTCGCGACCGCCCGGCGCCCGCACGCGTTCTCGCATCCGCCCTGCGGCTGCTGACCTCGTCCACGGCGATTGGCGTCGTTTGTGCGTCCCGCAGCTCCGCGGCCTCGTTCGCCGACAGCCTGAGCATCCTGCCCCAGCGCGTCGACCCGCATGGCGCGGTTGGGGTCGCGGTGTTCGTCGGCCTCGTTTTCTTCGCCACTACGACGGCTCTCATCCATCTCGGCCAGCGGCGGAAATGGGTCGAGCGCGAAGCGCGCCTCGCCGCCGAGAACGCTGACCTGCGGGCCCGCAACGATCGCGCCGACCTGCTTCTGGCGGCCGAGCCCCAGATCGTGATCGCGTGGGGCGGCCGCTCGGGCGAACCCGAGATCGAGGGCGACCTGTCGGTGGTTGGAGACGTCCCGATCGCCCGGCGCGTGCTCGGCTTCGGCAGCTGGCTTCCGGCCGCACAGGCGCAGGCGATGGACACGGCGGTCGACCGCCTCAAGCAGCGCGGCGAGGCCTTTCGGATGACGGTGCGCAGCGTCGGCGGCCGCATTCTGGAGGCCGAGGGCCGCCCCGTGATGGGCCGCGCCGTGTTGCGCATCCGCGAGATCTCCGGCGACCGCCTGGAGCTTCTGCACCTCCGCGAAGAATTCGCCGCCGCGAGCGCCGACGTGATCGGCTTCAAGGCGATCCTCGACGCCCTGCCGCAGCCGCTATGGCGGCGCGACGGCGAAGGCCGCCTCACCTGGGTCAATGCCGCCTATGCGCGGGCCGTGGAAGCCCCCGACGCCGCCGTCGCGGCAGCGTCTGGCCTCGAATTTCTCGACAAGGCGATCCGCGAGGAAGCCCAGCGGGCACGCGGGCGAGCCAGCGTGTTCCAGGGCCAGTGCGCCGCCGTGTCGGCCGGCGAGCGGCGCATTTACCAGGTGGTGGAAGTCGGCGCGAGCGACGGCTCGGTCGGCATGGCGACGGACGTTTCCGACCGCGAGGCGCTCCGGCTGGAACTGACGCGGCTCAGCGACAACCACACGGTCACGCTGGACCAGCTGCCCACCGCGGTGGCGGTGTTCGACAATCTGAAGCGGCTGAAGTTCTGCAATTCGGCCTACAGGGACCTGTGGCAGCTCGACGCCGCCTACCTGGACGGCCATCCCACCGACGGCGAGATCCTCGATCATCTGCGCACGGCGCGTCGCCTGCCCGAGCAGGCCGACTACCGTGGCTGGAAGAAGACGCTTCTGGAGGCTTATCGGGCTCTCGAGCCCAAGGAGACCTCCTGGTACCTGCCGGACGGCCGCACCCTGCGGGTGGTCACCAATCCGAACCCGGATGGCGGCATCACCTACCTGTTCGACGACGTCACCGAGCGCTTCCAGCTCAAGACGCAGTTCAACGCGCTGATGCGCGTGCAGGGCGAAACGCTCGACAGCCTCAAGGAAGGCGTCGCGGTGTTCGGCACGGACGGGCGGCTCAAGCTGCACAATCCGGCCTTCGCCAACCTGTGGCGTCTCTCGGCGGTCACCCTGGCGGACCGGCCGCACATCGACGGCATCGTCGCGTGGGCGCGCGAGCAGCACCCGGACGACGACGACTGGAACGCCATCCGGGGCGCGGTGGCGGGCCTCAGCGACAGCCGGCACGGCCTCGCGCTGCGCATGGAGCGCCGCGACGGCTCGGTGGTGGACTGCGCCGCCGCGCCGCTGCCCGACGGCGCGACGCTGATCACCTTCGTGGACGTCACCGCCACCGTGAACGTTGAGCGCGCCCTGACCGAGCGCAACGACGCCTTGGAGAAAGCCGGCCAGCTGCGCGAGAGCTTTGTCCACCACGTGTCGTACGAGCTGCGCTCGCCGCTCACCAACGTGATCGGCTTCACCCAGCTCCTGGCCGACGGCGCCATTGGGCCGCTCAACGACCGCCAAAAGGAATATGCCGGCCACATCATGCGGTCCTCGGCAGCCCTGATGGCGATCATCGACGACATCCTCGACCTCGCCACGGTGGACACCGGCGAGATGGCGCTGCAACTCGGCCCCGTGAACGTGCGCGAGACCATCGAGGCGGCCGTGGCGGGCGTGCAGGACCGCATCGCCGAGCACAAGATCAGCCTGGTGCTGGATGTGCCGGCCTCCATCGGCGAGATGAAGGCCGACGGAAAGCGCGTCCGGCAGGTGCTGTTCAACCTGCTGTCCAACGCGGTGGGGTTCTCGCGCGAAGGCCAGAGCATCACGCTCTCGGCCGAGCGCACCGAGCACGACATCGTCTTCCGCGTCCGCGACCAGGGACGCGGCATCCCGCCCGAACTGCTGGACAAGGTCTTCGACCGGTTCGAAAGTCATTCGGGCGGCTCGCGCCACCGCGGCGTCGGCCTCGGACTGTCGATCGTGCGCTCCTTCGTCGAGCTGCATGGCGGCAAGGTGAGCATCGCGTCCAAGCAGGACAGCGGCACCGTGGTCACCTGCGTGTTCCCGCTGAACGGCGCATCCTCGCGCGAAGCGGCCGAGTAAGGAGTTCGCGTCATGGTGGACGACGCCCCACGCCCGTCATTGCCCGAATCGCGCTGGACCGTCCGCCTGGGCGACCAATCCGCCACGGCCTTCCTGGCCCGCGAACTCGCCCCGATCATGCAGCCCGGCGACCTTGTCACCTTCTCGGGCGACCTGGGGGCCGGCAAGACCACCTTCGTGCGCGCCCTGGTGCGCGAGCTCGCCGGCGATCCGGAGCTCGAGGTCCCGAGCCCCACCTTCACGCTGATGCAGTCCTATGCGACGCCGCGCTTCACGGTCGTGCATGCGGATCTCTACCGCATCGGCGGCGCCGACGAGCTCGCCGAACTCGGCTGGGAGGAGGCGTCGGAGGATTCGCTGGTGCTCGTGGAATGGCCCGAGCGCGCCGGTTTCCTCCTGACCACCGAGCGCCTCGACATCGCGCTCTCGCTCGATCTCGCGGCCGGGGACGAGGCCCGTGTGGCGGTGCTGACCGGCCTTGGAGCCTGGGCGGGCCGGATCGGGCGCGCCAGCGCCACGCATGAGTTGCTGGCCCATTCGGGCTGGATCCACGCCCACCGCGAGCACCTGCAGGGCGACGCCTCCACGCGCGCCTATGAGCGCCTGACCCTGGGCGACCAGACCGCCATCCTGATGATCGCGCCGCGCCGGCCCGATGGCCCGCCGGTGCGCATGGGCAAGCCCTACAGCGCCATCGCCAAGCTGGCCGAGAGCGTCCATCCCTTTGTCGCCATGGCGGACGGCTTGCGCCGAGAGGGCTTCAGCGCTCCCGAGATCCTGGCCAGCGATCTCGACGCCGGCCTGCTGCTGATCGAGGATCTCGGCGCCGGAACGGTGACGGACGAGCACGGCCCCATTCCGGAGCGCTACGCCGAGGCTGCGGGCGTCCTCGCGGCCCTGCATGGACGCGAGCTGCCGGCCGTGCTGCCTGTTGAGCATGACGGCGAATACGCCCTGCCGCCCTATGATCTCGACGCCTACCTGATCGAGGCCGAGCTCATTCTTGACTGGTACGTGCCGCACATTCTCGGCGCAGAAGTGTCCGGCTCGGTGCGCAGCGCCTTCGTGCATCTCTGGCGCGCCGCCTTGGCCCCGCTCATCGAGGCCTCCAACACCTGGACGCTGCGCGACTACCATTCTCCCAACCTGATCTGGCTGCCCGAGCGCCAGGGCCTCGCGCGGGTCGGCCTGCTCGACTTCCAGGACGCCGTGATGGGCCATCCGGCCTACGACTGCGTGTCGCTGATGCAGGATGCGCGCGTCGATGTGTCGGAGGAACTCGAACTCCGGCTGCTCGGCCACTACGCCCGCAGCCGCAAGGCGGCCGACCCGAGCTTCGACATGGGCGATTTCGCCATGGCGTATGCGGTGCTGGGCGCGCAGCGCGCCACGAAGATCCTGGGCATCTTCGCCCGGCTCGACCGGCGCGACGGCAAGCCTCAATACCTGAAGCACCTGCCCCGGATCGAGCGCTATATCCGCCGCGACCTGTCTCATCCAGTGTTGTCGGACTTGAAGAACTGGTATGAGACCAACCTGCCGTCGCTATTCGCGGCGGACGATTCGGCCCCGCCCGCCTGACCGTCGCGGTTCTGCGTCCCCGATCCGGGCGAGCCGCCCAGGCGCGGGCCGGACGCGGCCCTTGCGGCCGTGATCTTGGATCCTGGGACAGCGCTCACGCATGCCTGCGCAGACACAAACGACGCCCGACCACGCCATGGTGCTCGCCGCCGGGCTCGGCACGCGCATGCGGCCGATCACCGACACGATGCCGAAACCCCTCGTCCCGGTCGCCGGCCGCGCGCTGATCGACCACATCCTGGATCCGCTCGCCGAAGCGGGCGTGACCACGGCCGTCGTGAACGTCCATTACCGGGCCGACCAGATGGAGGACCACCTGCGGGATCGGCGCAATCCCAAGGTGATCATCTCGGACGAACGCGACCAGCTGCTCGATTCGGGCGGCGGCGTCCGCAAGGCCCTGCCACACTTGGGAGCGAACCCGTTCTACGTGCTCAACGCCGACTCCTTCTGGGTCGACGGCCCACGCTCCAACCTGCGCCGCCTTGCCGAGGCCTTCGATCCGGCTGTGATGGACATCGTGATGCTGGTCGCCGCCACGGCGTCGTCTACCGGCTATGACGGCGCGGGCGACTTCCTGATGGGCGCCGATGGCCGGCTGAGCCGTCGTCGCGAGCGCACCGTCGCCCCCTTCGTGTATGCGGGCGTGTTCATCGTCTCGCCCACTCTGTTCGCCGATGCGCCCGAGGGGCCGTTCTCGCTCAACCGCCTGTTCGACCGCGCGATTGAGCGCGAGCGGCTGTTCGGCCTGCGGTTGGATGGGCTTTGGCTGCATGTCGGCACGCCCGAGGGCATCACGCTCGCCGAGCGCGCCCTGGTGCAAAGCGCCCGCTGAATGGCAGCCTCCGCTCGCGTCTACACGGTTTCGCCCGGCGCGCCCTTTCTGGCGACCCTCGCGGACGCGTTGCTGGACGGCAGGCTGATCCCGGGCTGGCCCGATCGTCACGATCCCCTGTCGCTCGCCGAGGGAGCGATCTTCCTGCCCACGCGCCGCGCCGCGCGCGCCCTCGCGACGATCCTGGCCGAGCGCATGGAGGGCGGCGCGGTGTTGCTGCCCCGGATCACGCCGCTGGGCGACGTGGACGAAGCTGAGGAGGCCGCCCTATTCGAGGCGCTGCGGAGCGGGCTCGACGACCCCGCCCTGCCGCCCGAGGTTCCCGAAACGCAGCGCCGGCTAGAACTCGCCTCGCTGGTGCTCGCCTGGGCCCGGCAGGTCGACCGCGCCATGCTGCGGCTGGATGCAAACGAACCGCTTCTGGTGCCGTCTTCTCCGGCTGACGCGCTCGGGCTGGCGGCCGATCTCGGCGCGCTGATCGACACCCTGTCGATCCACGGCAAGACCGTCGCGGACATCCACAAGCTCGTTCCCGAGCGATACGACCGCTATTGGGACATCACGCGCGATTTCCTCGGCATCGCG
Organism: Alsobacter metallidurans; assembly: GCF_014636935.1. Lineage (GTDB taxonomy): Bacteria > Pseudomonadota > Alphaproteobacteria > Rhizobiales > Beijerinckiaceae > Alsobacter > Alsobacter metallidurans. Next base: position 41,407 of record NZ_BMES01000001.1, read on the forward strand.
GCCGAATTCTGGCCGAAGCGCGGGCAGGAGCTCGGCCTGATGGACGCGGCCCTGCGTCGCCATCGCGTTCTGTGCGCCGAAGCCGAGCGCCTCGCCGCCGCGCGCCCCCACGCGCCGATGATTGTCGCGGGCTCCACCGGCTCTATGCCGGCCACCGCGGCGCTGATCGCGGCCGTGTCCCGATTGCCGCGTGGCGCGGTGGTGTTGCCAGGGCTCGATCTCCATCTTGACGAGCTCTCCTGGCGCAAGATTCCGGCCGATGGCGCTGAGGCCGGCCACCCCGGCCATCCACAGGCGGTGCTGTCCGGGCTCCTGCGCGTGCTCGGGGTCGAGCGGCGCGACGTGGAGGAGCTGGCTCGCCCTTCCCCGGCCATGGACGCTCGCGAGCGTTTTCTCTCCGAGGCGCTGCGGCCCGCTGAGACCACTGATCTCTGGGCCCAGGATGCGGGCCGCGTCGCGCCTACGCTCGCGGACGCCGCACTCGCAGGGGTGACCGTCGTCGAGGCGGCGGACGACCGCGAGGAGGCCCAGACGATCGCGCTCGCGCTTCGTCAGGCTCTGCTCGACGATACCGCGACCGCAGCCCTGATCACCCCTGACCGCACGCTCGCCGAGCGGGTCTGCGCCGAGCTGAAGCGCTGGGACATCGCGCTGGACGATTCCGCCGGCCTGCCGCTCGGCCGCTCCGGCCCCGGCGTTCTCGCCCGCTTGGTCGCCGAGGCGGCGGCGGACCAGTTCACGGCCGCCTCGCTGCTGGCGCTCCTGGACCACCCGCTGTGCCGCCTCCAATTGCCGCGCGCGACTGTTCTGCGCGGTCGTTCGACCTTGGAGATCGGCGTTCTGCGCGGCCCCGCGCTGCCGCCGGGGCTCCCGGCGATCGAGGCCGCTTTGGCGCGCGCCGAGATCGACGCGCGGGACGATGAAAAGCGGCGGCGCATGCCAGGCCCGCGCCGTCGACTGCGCGACCGGGACTGGCAGGCGGCCAGGGATGTCCTTCAGGCGCTCGCGCGGTGCTTCGCGGGCTTCGGCCCCACCGAGGGCGCAACGGACCTGGTGACCGTGCTGGCCGCCCATGAGGCCGCGCTGAACGCGCTGGGAGCCCCTGCGCCCGGGGAGGACGGCGGCGTGTTCAATGGAGCCGCCGGCGAGGAACTGGCTGCGTTGTTTGATGACGCAACTGTGCGGCCGACGGAAGGTATCGAGGGCCGCTTCGTGGACTACCCGCCCTTCTTCTCGGGCCTGCTGGCCGGGCGCGTCACGCGCCGGCCTGATGCCGGGCACCCGCGCCTGCGCATCTGGGGGCTGCTGGAAGCGCGCCTGCTCGGCGCCGATACCGTGGTGATCGGCGGACTGGACGAGAAAACCTGGCCGCCCGAGGCACGCGGCGACGCCTTCCTGAACCGTCCAATGCGGCATGAACTCGGCCTGCCCTCGCCCGAGCGGCGCATCGGCCAGACCACGCATGATTTCGTCCAGGCCATGGGCGCCCGCAACGTCGTGGTCACGCGCGCCCTGAAGCGTGGCGGCGATCCCACCGTGCAGTCGCGCTTTCTTCAGCGCATCCAGGCCGTCGCGGGCGCAGCCGCCTGGAGCGCCTGCAAGGCGCGCGGAGACGCCATGCTGGCGCTCGCGCGCCTTCTCGATCAGCCGGCCCGCGTCGCTTCGACCACCCGGCCTCGCCCGATCCCGCCGGCCGAGCGGTTTCCGAAGCGTCTCAGCGTCACCGAGATCGAGACGCTGGTGCGCGACCCTTATGCGATCTACGCCAAGCACATCCTGCGCCTCGAACCGCTGGACGACATCGCGGGCGAGCCCTCCGCGGCCGTCAAGGGCATGCTGGTGCATGAGGTGATCGGGCGCTTCGGCAAGGATTGGCCCAAGGACCTCCCCGCCGATGTCTATGCGACCTTGCGCGATCTCGCCGTGACGGAGTTCGCCAGGACGCCCGAACTGCGCGACCGCGCCGACATCCGCGCCTTCTGGTGGCCGCGCTTCCTGCGGATGGCGGCCTATATGGCCGAATGGGAGCATCGCCGGCGCGAGAGTCGGCCGACCGTGGCGGCGGAGGTCGGCGGCAAGCTCGCCTTGACGCTGAAGGACGGCTTCGCGTTCGAACTCACCGGCCGGGCCGACCGCATCGAGCTTCTACAAGGCGGCGAATTCGCGATCGTGGATTTCAAGACCGGCGCCATGCCGGGCGTGGATGAAGTGCGGGTCGGCTTCAGCCCGCAGCTCACGCTGGAGGCCGCCATGGCCAAGCGCGGCGCCTTCCAGCATGTGCCTGCCGGGCTGCGGACGCGCGAATTGCTTTACGTGAAGCTCTCGGGCGCGGCCGAACCCGGCAAGGAGCGCGCGATCTCCGATGCGAAGAACCCCTTCGACGTGGACGAGCTCGCCGAGGAACACCTCGACAAGCTCATGACACTGCTGGCCCAGCACCGCGCCGGCGAGCGCGCCTTTGTGTCCCGACCCCACCCCAAATACGCCAAGCGCTACGCTCCCTATGACCACCTCGCGCGCTATCGCGAATGGTCGCTGGCGGGCGAGACCGGCGATGAGGCCGCCCTGTGAGCGAGATCCTGCGCGTCCCGGACACGACCCGCACCGCCCAGCTGGAAGCCTCCGACCCGAGGGCGTCCGCCTGGGTCTCCGCCAACGCGGGGTCTGGCAAGACCTATGTGCTGTCGCAACGCATCATCCGGCTGCTGCTGGAAGACGTGAAGCCCGGCAAGATCCTGGCGCTTACCTTCACCAAGGCGGCGGCCGCCAACATGGCGAACCGCGTCTTCTCGATCCTGGCTCAATGGGTGACGCTGGACGACGCGACCCTGTCTGCCGAGATCGAGCGCCTGGACGGCAAGGCCCCGCCCGCCAGCCGCCTCGCGCTGGCGCGGCGCCTCTTCGCCCGCGCGGTGGAGACCCCGGGCGGCCTCAAGATCCAAACCATCCACGCCTTCTGCGAGCGCGTGCTGCATCTCTTCCCGTTCGAGGCCAACGTCGCAGCCCGCTTCGAGGTGCTGGACGACGCTTCGGCCGCGGACCTGATGGCGCAGGCGCGCGCGCACGTGCTCACGCACGCGTTGGGCGAGAGCGACGCGGACCTGTCGCGCGCGCTTTCGCTCGTCAACGAGGTCGCGGGCGAGGACGGATTCGTGAGCCTGATGGGGCACGCGCTCGCCCTGGGGCCCCTGCTGGCGCGCTACGGGCGCGGACCGGCAGGTATCGCAAAGCTGGCCGAGCAAATTGGCGAAGCGCTCGGGCTCGCGCCCGGCGAAACGCTGGAGAGCGTCGAGAGCCGCATCCTGGCCGAGGGTTTCGGGCCCGCCGAATGGCCGATGCTGTGCGAGCGCTTTCTGGCCGACGGCAAGGCCACGGAGGCGAAGCACGCGCAGGCGCTCGCCCGCGCGGCCGAGGCGCATGGGCTCGAGCGGCTGGAAGCCTACCTCTCGGTGTTCCTCACCAACGAGCACAAGCCCCGGGCTGATACGAGCTTCATCACCAAGGGCTTTTGCGCCGCCAACCCGAACTTGGCCGATCGCCTCAAGGCGGAGCGGTCCCGCGTTCACGACTTGCTGGACCGGCGCAAAGCCGTGGAGGCGACGGAGCGCACAAAGGCGTTGCTGACCCTCGCGGATGGGGTGATCGGGCATTATGCCCGCCAGAAGAGCCTGCGCGGGGCGCTGGACTTCAATGACCTCATCGGCAAGACGCTGGCGCTGTTTGAGCGCAGCGACGCCGCCTGGGTGCTCTACAAGCTCGACCAGGGCATCGACCACGTGCTGGTCGACGAGGCGCAGGACACCAGCGATCCGCAATGGCGAATCCTGCGGGCCCTTACGGACGACTTCATCGCCGGCGCGCAGGCGAGCGACCGCATCCGGACGTTGTTCGCGGTGGGCGATCCCAAGCAATCCATCTTCTCGTTCCAGGGCGCGTCGCCCGAAGCCTTCGAGCGGTCTCGCCGCCATTTCGCATCCCGGATCCTCGCTCTGGAGAGCGAAGACCCTGAACGCTGGGCTTGGCGCGAGCGGCCGCTCACCCTGTCGTTCCGCTCCGCGCCCGACTTGTTGCGCTCGGTGGACGCCGTCTTCGCGCACGCCGCCCACTACGAAGGCCTGAACCGCGGCGACCCGGTCGCCACCGTGCACGAGAGCGCCCGCGCGGAAGCGCCCGGCCTCGTCGAGATTTGGGACGTCGAGACGCCGGTGGTGACGGCCGACCCGGACGCGTGGTCGAAGCCCTTGGACGAAGCCGACGAGAAAGCGCCCAGCGTGCGGCTCGCAAGGCGTATTGCCGGGTTGATCCGCCGTTGGCGCACGGTCGGGGACGAGAGCGGCCGCCGCATCCCGGCAGGCGATATCCTCATTCTGGTCCGCAGCCGCAACGCATTTTTCGAAGCCATGATCCGCGCCCTCAAGGACGCGGACGTGCCGGTGGCGGGCGCCGACCGCTTGGCCCTGACGAGCCATATCGGCGTCATGGACCTGCTGGCGCTCGGGCGGGCCTGCCTGACGCCGCGGGACGACCTGACGCTCGCGAGCGTGCTGAAATCGCCGCTGATCGGGCTCTCGGAGGATGATCTCTACGCGCTGGCGGCGGACCGGCCGGGCAGCCTGTCGCGAGCCCTCGCGGAGGCTGAAGAACCGGTATTCGTCGCCGCGCAGACCCGCATGGCGCGCTGGAACGCCCTTGCGGCGTCGAGCGGGCCGTTCGGCTTCTACGCTTCCGTGCTTGGGCCGGATGGCGGGCGCAAGGCGATGCTGTCGCGCCTGGGGCCGGAGGCCGGCGACGCCGTGGACGAGTTCCTGCGGCTCGCCCTGGAGCATGAGCAGCGCGCGACGCCGTCGCTGGCGCTCTTCCTGCACGCGATGGAAAGCGCCGACATCACGGTGAAGCGCGACATGGAGGGCGGCCGCGACGAGGTCCGGGTCATGACCGTGCACGGGGCCAAGGGCCTGGAGGCGCCGATCGTCTTCATGGCGGACACCTGCTCGGAGCCGCATGGCCGGCACGATTCGCCCATCTTCGGCGTGCCCTACGCGGATGGCCCCGACGGAGCTTTGCTGCCGGTGTGGTCGCCCAAGTCGGCCTGCGACACGGCCGTGATCCGCCGAGCCCGCGAGGCGCTGCGCGAAGCCGCGCGGGACGAGTACCACCGCCTGCTCTACGTGGCGATGACCCGCGCCCGCGACCGACTCTATGTCTGCGGCTTCGAGGGGGCTCGCAAGCGAGGCGACGCCTGCTGGTACGAGATGATCCGCACCACGCTCGCGCCCTTCATGGAGGAGCACCCCGCCGGGGAGGGCGACGCCGTGGTGCTCCGCCGGCAGAGCCGGCCCTGGCCGGTCGTGGCCGCCTCTACGGGCATGCCGGCGCCCGTCGCCGCCGTCGCGCCCCCATGGCTTTCCGCCAAGGCGCCTGCCGAAGCGTCGCGCCGCCCGCCCTTGCGCCCCTCCAGCGCCATCGACGCCGCCGACGGCGAGCCGGCGCGGGTCGGAGCCGGCCGCGACCGTGACGGCCGCACCGTTGGCCGCCTCGTGCACGCCCTCCTGGAAGCGCTGCCCGGCTGCCCGGCCGCTCTGCGTCCTTCGGCGGCGCAGCGGCTCGTCGACTCCCGAGGCGCGGGCCTTCCGGCCGAACGCCGCGCCGGGCTCGTCGCCGAGGTGCTGGCCATCCTGGACTCGCCCGCGCTGGCGCCGTTGTTTGGCCCCCACAGCCGCGCCGAGGCGCCGGTCGCCGGCACGCTGCGCCTCGGCGGCGCCTCTCACCCGGTGTCCGGCCAGATCGACCGCCTCGCGGTGCTGCCCGACGGCGTGCTGGTGGCCGACTACAAGACCGGCGCGCCCGCTCCGGGCGAATCGGTCCCCGAGCCCTACCTCGCGCAGCTCGCCGTTTACCGGGCGCTGCTGGCCCAGATCTACCCCGACAGGCCGGTCCGCTGCCTGCTGGTCTGGACCTCCGGTCCGAAAGTGGTGGAGATTCCCTCTCCGGAGCTCGACGCGGCGCTTGCGCGGATCAAGCCTGCGTGACGGCGCCTTGACGCTCCGCCGGCCCATCCATAGCTTCCCCTCAACCAAGGCGGCGGGTGCGCCGCTCCCCTCTTCGCCCGCGAGGCTCCCATGACCGAGAAAGTCACCGACAGCTCCTTCGCCACCGACGTCCTGCAGGCGTCCACGCCCGTGGTGGTGGATTTCTGGGCCGAGTGGTGCGGCCCCTGCCGCATGATCGCGCCGGCCCTGGAGGAGATCTCCAAGGAGATGGGCGATCAGGTGAAGATCGTGAAGCTCAACGTCGACGAGAACCCTCAGGTGGCGGGGCAGTTCGGCATCCGGTCGATCCCCACGCTGCTTCTGTTCAAGGACGGCAAGATCGCGTCCCAGAAGGTCGGCGCCGACTCCAAAGGCGGCCTGTCGAAGTGGATCCAGTCCGCGATCTGACCATCGTTCATCGCAACAGCGAAAAGCCCCGGAGCAGTGCTCCGGGGCTTTGTTTTTGGGCGCGACGCCAAACCGTCTAGAACTCGTCCCAGCCTCCGTTGGCGGCCTTGCGGGCCGCTGGAACGACCTGCGTGCGGGCCGGCGCCTTCGCGGCCTTCGACTTGAAAGCCTCGGCCGCCAGCTCGCGCAGGCGGGCCGGCTCGGTCCCGGCCGGACGAGCCGCATGCCCGGCCGATCCTGCGCGCGTGCGGAACGTCGCCACGATCTCGTTCAGACGCTCGATCTGCGACGACAGCGACGACGCCGAGGCGGCGCTCTCCTCAGCCAGCGCGGCGTTCTGCTGGGTCATCTGGTCCATCTGGGCGACCGCCTGGCTCATCTCGTCGATGCCGTTGGCCTGCTCGGCCGAGGCCGTCGAGATTTCGCCTACCGTGCTGGCGACGCGCTGCGACGCGCCCACGATCTTGTCCAGCACCTCGCCGGCCGAACGCACCAGCTTGACGCCCTGCGCGACCTCCTGGGTCGAGGAGTTGATCAACCCGGTGATGTCCTTGGCGGCCTCGCTGGAGCGTTGCGCCAGCGTCCGGACCTCCGACGCCACCACGGCGAAGCCCTTGCCGGCCTCGCCGGCGCGCGCGGCTTCCACGGCGGCGTTCAGCGCCAGCAGGTTCGTCTGGAACGCGATGTCGTCGATCACGCTGGTGATGTCGGTGATCTTCTGCGACGCGAGCTCGATCCGCGCCATCGCGTCCACCGCCTGGGAAACGATCTTGCCGCCGTTCTCGGCCACCTTGGTGGCGTCCTCGGCCAGCTCCACGGCCTGACGGGAGGACATTGCGGACGCCTTCACGGAAGCGGCCAGTTGCTCGGTGGTGGCGGCGGTCTCCTCCAGGGACGCCGCCTGGTCCTCGGTGCGCCGCGACAGGTCGTCCGCGCCCGAGTTGATCTCCCGTGCGGCGCTGCCGACGTCCGTCGCGGTCACCTGGATGGTCGCCACCGTCTCGGAGAGGCGCTCGACGGTGTCGTTGATGGCCGACTTCAGGTCGGCGAACCGGCCGCGGTAAGCGGTCGCGACCGTCTGGGTGAGGTCGCCCTGCGCGATTCTGTCGAGCACGCTGGCGAACTCCGTTGTGGCGCTGTCCACCACGGCGTTGATCTCGTTGATGCCCTGCACGAGCTTGCGCATCTCGGGATCGGCGGTTTCGATCTCGAGCCGGGCCGAGAAGTCGCCGGCCGCCGCGGCCGCCACGACCTGGCCGACGTCATTCACCACCGCCACCATGGACTCGGCCCGCGCGGCCCGCTCCGCCGCGGCGGCCCGTTCCTGGGCCTCCAGCTCGCGCATGCGCAGGCCGTTGTCCTTGAACACCTGCAGGGCGGACGCCATCGCGCCGATCTCGTCGCGGCGCTCCAGGTAGGGCACCGCGACCGACAGGTCGCCCTGCGCGAGCTGCCCCATCGCGTCGGTGGTGCGCCGCAGCGGCGCCGACAGCCGTCGCAACACGAACAGCAGCCCGCCCGCCAGCACGAGGAAGTTCAAGCCCGCGAACGCCATCATGGTCCACCAGACCTGGCTGTAATTTGCGCGGCTGCTCGCGTGAGCGTCCTCGGCTCCCTTGTCGTTCGCGGACGCGATCACCTGGAGGTCGCCCTCCATGGCTTCGAGGAGCTTGTCGATCTCATTGCGGACCTCGAGCGCCTTCTCCTTCTGGCCTTCCTTGGCCAGACCGAGATGGGTGCGGTTGAGGGCGAGGAAACGCGCCCAGCGCTCCGCAAAGCTTGCATAAGCCTTCCGCTCAGCCTCGGTGCTGATCCCCGCCTCGTAGGCGCGACGGCTCTTTTCGACTTTGGCGAGAGAGTCTTCGACCTTGCGCTCCAGCGCCGGCTGCAGCTCCGCCTTGCTGTTCACATGGTTGGCCAGGTAAACGCGGCTGCGATACATGCCGATCGCGACGTCATCCGAGTTGCTGATGCTCGGGAGCCACGTCCCGGCTATCTGCTCGATGTCGCCGGAGAGCGACGAGGCTCCCCGGATTGCAAGAAAGCTTCCCACGCAAGCGGTGAGGCCGATCACGGCGAAGAGGCCCAGCAGTGCCCCGCGAATCGATAAATGCATGGTTCGTCCAGGTTTGCGGCTGTTGCGCGGTACGCGCGCTTAGATGCAACCCTGAATAGCAAAGCGCCGGTTTAAATTTACTTTAAGCAGCTGGATCGGCCCACAAACGTCCAAGCCGCGCGTGACTAGTCCTTATGACCTAGCGGGCAACATAGTGCGTTACAAGATTTAATTACTTCAAAAGACGAGATACAACTTTACCTAGATCATCGATCTGGAACGGCTTGTGAATGACGGTCGCCTGTGTATCCGCGCCCGAGAAGTCCGCATAGCCGGTGATCAGCAACACCGGAACAGCGGGGTGACGTTGCTTGATGGCGGCGGCCAGCTCCAGCCCGTTCATCTCCGGCATGGCCACGTCGGCGATCACGAGGTTCGGCTTGGAGCTGCGCTCCAGCACATCGAGCGCCTCGGCGGCTGAACGAGCTTCCTCGACCGCGTAGCCGAGTTCCTGCAGCGACTGGGCTGTGACGGACCGGACGTCGCGGTCGTCATCCACGAGCAGAATGCGCGCCCCAGCGCGGCCCGCCGACGCCACGTTGACCTCGGCGGCCGCGCTTGCCAGCGCGGGATCCTGACTCCGCGGCAGGTAGAGCTTCATCGCAGTCCCGCAGCCGGGCGCGGTTTCGACGTCCACCGCCCCTCCGGATTGCTGGACCAGCCCATACACCATCGAAAGTCCGAGGCCGGTGCCTTTGCCGACCTCCTTGGTGGTGAAGAACGGCTCGAAGATGCGCGCCACGACGTCGGGGGGAATGCCCGAGCCAGTGTCGCGCACGGTGAGCAGCGCATAATCGCCCGGCGCGAGATTCAGCGTGTTTGGATCGCTCACCGAGACGTTCTCGGTGGTCAGCGTCAGCGCGCCGCCTTCCGGCATGGCGTCGCGGGCGTTGATGCACAGGTTCAGGATGGCGAGCTCCAGCTGGGCCGGGTCGATCAGCACCGGCCACAGGTCGGGCGCGCAGCTTTTGCTGATCTGCACCATCCCGCCAAGCGTGCGGGACAGCAGCTCGTTCATCTCGGACAGAATGGCGTTCGGATCCACCACGCGAGGCTCGAGCTCACGCTGCCGACTGAAGCTGAGCAACCTGTGCGTCAGGCTGGCGCCTCGGCGCGCCGCATAGGCGGCGTTCTCCAGCAGCCGTGTCACCCGGGGATTGTTCTCGATTCGGCGCGCCGCGAGGTCGATGCTGCCCAGCACCGCAGTGAGCAGGTTGTTGAAGTCGTGCGCCACGCCGCCTGCGAGCGTGCCTAGCGCCTGCATCTTCTCGGCCTGCCGGAGACGCGCGTCGAGGCGCCGCTGCTCGGTGATGTCCCGTTCGATGATGGCGAGCGATTCGAGCTGCCCGCCATGCCCGAACACGGGCGTGCGGGTCACCATGCGCCAGCGCGGTCCATCCTCGCCAGCCCATTCCTCCACAGTCTCGACGGGAGCGCCGGCCTCCACGGCCTCGCGCTCGCTGCGCGCGATGGCGGCGGCGCGTTCGGGCAGGACGAAATCGCCCTCTTCGCGCCCGAGGCACGCGACGACGTCCGCGCCCAGCAGGGCGGCCTTGCGCGCATTCATGCGAATGAAGCGCCCGCCGGCGTCCTTGAACGCGATCGCGTCCGCAACATTGTCCAGCAGGCCGCTGAACAGGGCGCGCTCGGATTGCAACTCCATCTTGAGCCGCCGGCGGTCCAGCGCCGACGCAACCATGCCGCGCAGCGCGTTTGCGTCCCAGGGCTTTGGCGCATAGCCGGTGATGCCGCCCTCGTTCAAAGCTCCGACCACGGCCGGGAGATCGGCGTAGCCGGTCAGCAGAATAGCCTCGGCGTCCGAGAACTTGCGCGCTTCGGACAGGAACACGTGTCCCATCATGCCGGGCATTCGCTCGTCCGAGACGATCACCATCACGTCCGGCCGGTCCCGCAGGATCGCGAGAGCGTCCGCGGGCGCAGGGGCGGTCAGGACGTCATAGTCGTCGCCAAACAAGTCCTCGAGCGCGATCAGGATGTCTGGCTCGTCGTCCACCACCAGAATGGGGCCGCGAGGGCCGCTTTTGCCCGCAAGCTGATGCAACTCGACCGGACCCTTGGCGAGGAGGTTCGCGCCCGGAGGACTGACGCTGGAGGAACTGCTGTGAGGGGAATTCATGGGCGGTTCCGCCTTGGGATCGTGATGGTGAACCGCGCCCCGCCGTCCGGTCCCGAGCCGACCGCGAGGGTTCCCTGGTGCGCCTGTACGACGCTGAACGCGATCGCGAGGCCAAGGCCGGTGCCGGCCCCGACGGGCTTGGTGGTGAAAAACGGTTCGAAGATGCGCTCGCGCAGCGCGTCCGGCACGCCGGGCCCGCTGTCGGTGATTTCGATCGTGTAGGTTTCGGCGCTGCTGGCCGTGCGCACCATGATGCGCCCTTCGCCCCCCATCGCGTCTGCGGCGTTGCCGACGATGTTCATCACCACTTGGTTCAGCAGCGCCGACGAGCAGAACAGCTCGCGGTCGCCCTCGTATTGCCGCACGACCTCGATGCCCGTCGAGAGCTTGTGCGACAGCAGCGCCAGCACTGTTTCGATGGAGGCCGGCACGTCCACGGTCTGGAACTCGCCCTCGTCCAGCCGTGAGAACTTGCGCAGGTTGAGCACGATCTCCTCGATGCGCTTCAGGCCGACCCGCATGGAGCCGACGCGCTGCATCGCCTTGCCGAGCGACTGGGCCCCGGGCGCATCCGGCCCCATGCCGTCGATCGCCTTGCCGAGCAGGCGCTCCACCGTGGACTGGTGCGCCAGGATAAACGCAAGCGGATTGTTGATCTCGTGCGCGATGCCGGCGACAAGCTCGCCCAACGACGCCATCTTGGCGGATTGAACAAGCTTGGCCTGCGCATCGCGCAACTGCACGTTTGCGGCTTCGAGCTCGGCGTTCGCGCGCGCCAGCGCTTCGGCCAGCGATGCGCGGGCTTCCGCGGCCAGCGCCTCCGCGCGCGCCCGCTGCAGGTCGGTTTGTTGCTCACGCCACTCGCGCTCGATCCGGCGGTTCTCGTCGCGCACCAGCTTGCGGCGCACGAGCGCCCGGATGCGCACGATCAGCACCTCCGGCTCCACGTCGAGCGGCACGACCTCGTCGGCGCCGGCCGCGAAGACCTCCGCCAGCCGGTCCCGCTCCGCATTCGGGGCGTGGTCGATCGCCACGATCGGGAAACTCGCGCCTTCACCCGAGCTGGCGTCCTCGACCCGCAGGGCGTCGAAGCTGCGGCACAGCGCCAGATCGCCGTCCGTGCCGTCGAGGAGCCCCAGGACGACGCCGTCGAATTCGATCCGCCGGAACAGCGTCGCCGGGCAGTCGGCAACCGCGGTGGTCTCCACCGCATAGCCCTCGGAGGTGAGAAGCTCCTCCAGGAAGCGCAGCCTCGCGCCGGTTGGATCCACGACGAGCAGCCGCGGACGGCGGTAGGAGCCCGCCTCGCCCGCCGCGCCGGTCCGCTCCGCCGCGCTCGGCGTCTGGGCGCTTTCGGAGCGTCGGAGCAGCGCCTTGATGCGCAGCCCCATGATGTCGCCCGGCGTCGACTTCGGCACGTACGCGTCCGCGCCGCTCTCGAGGCCCTTCTGCTCGATGCCGTGCTCGCTCGCCTCGGTGAGCATCAGCACCGGCACTGTCCGGGTGCGGACATTGAGCCTGATCTGGCGGGCCAACCCGTCGCCGTTCATGCCGGGCAGGTGGTAGTCGGCGATCACCAGATCGGGCAGGGGACCGTTCAGGCGTTCCAGCGCGTCCTCGGCGCTCGCCACCCAATCCACCCCATAGCCCTGGCCTTCCAGCGCGTGGCTGAACTGGAGCGCCTGGGTGCGCGAGTCCTCGACGAGGAGAATGCGGCTCTGCGGCTGGTCCGGCATCACGCGGTTCTCTCCACGAGCCGCTGGAGCCGCGGACCGATCATGTCCAGCGGCAAGCTCAGGCGCGAACCGCCGAGCCGGACGGCGGCCGCCGGCATCCCGTACACCACGGCCGTGCTCTCGTCCTCCGTGATCGTGAAGCCGCCGGCCTTGCGCAGCTCCAGGAGCCCACGGGCGCCGTCCTCGCCCATGCCGGTCATCAGGATGCCAACTGCGTTTGCGCCCACGCTTTCGGCCAGCGACTGAAACAGCGCGTTGGCGGAGGGGCGCTGTCCCCCGATCGGCGGCGTGTCCCCAATCTGCAGAAGTCCGTCGCGCCCCACCATGAGGTGGCGGTCGCCCGGCGCGACGTACACGCCGCCCGCTTCGGGCGTCGCGCCGTGACGGGCGATCGACACAGTCAATGGCGTCACCCCATCCAGCCAGGATGCGAAGCCCGGCATGAAGGCCGCGCCCATGTGCTGTACGAGCACGATGGGAAGCGGAAACGTCTTGGGAAGACCGCCCAGCACGCGGGCGAGCGCGGGCGGGCCGCCCGTCGAGGCCGCCATCCCCACCACGGTTGGTCGAGCAGGCGTCAGGAAATCCTCGCGATACGACTGCGAAGGCCGCGCCGGCGCCCGTTCCTCCGGCAGCCGTCGCCGGATCACCGGCACCTGGCTCATGATGAAGAGCTGGGTGCAAATCGACTGCGCCTCGGCCTCGTAGCCGGCGCTCGACAATCCCACGGGCTTTTCCACCACCGACAGCGCGCCCGCCCGCAAGGCGTTCATCGAGATGCGCAGCGCCGCGTCCTCGACGCTGGCCGCAATCACGACGATCGGCGTGGGGCGCTCGCTCATGATGCGGCGCGTCGCCTCCAGACCGTCCATGCCGGGCAGGCGGATGTCCATCGAGATCACGTCCGGCTGCACGCGGCCGATCTCCCGCAGCGCGTCCTCGGCGGTCCCCACCGCGGCCGCGAGTTCGAGCCGGGGGTCGCGCGAGATGATGTGCGCGAGCAACTGCCGCACCACGGCCGAGTCCTCGACGATCATCACCCGCACGGGCAGCTTCGCGGTTCCGATCACAATATCTGTCCGATCGTAGCCAGGAGTTCGCGCTGGTCGAAGTTCTGCTTGGAGATATAGGCCCGGGCGCCGAGGTCCAGCCCGCGCCTGACATCCTCGGGTGCGGCGCGCGAGGTCATCAGGATCACCGGAATGGCAGAAAGGCCGGGGTCGGTCCGGATCGCCTGCAGCAGTCCGAACCCATCCATGCGCGGCATCTCGACATCCGCGATAACGAGATCCACGAGCGCCTCGCCTGAGCGCAGGCGCGACAGGGCGTCAAGCCCGTCCACGCTGAGCAGCACCGCATAGCCCTGCGCCTCCAGGATGCTCTTTTCCAGCGTGCGGGTCGTGATGGAGTCGTCCACCACCAGGATCGTCACCTGCCTGCGCGCGCCCGCGGGCGTCCAGTCCGGCAGGCCGAAGCGCCCGCCCGACGCGCTCGCATGCTCGCCGAGCCAGCGGTCCATCAGCGCCTCCGGGTTGAGCGTGAGGGCCGGGCGGTCGCCGTCGAGCAGCACCGTTCCGGACGCCATGGCGTCGTCGCGCGCCAGCGCGGGCGCGGGCCCGACCAGCACCGTCTGCACGTCCAGAAACGCATCCACCGCCACCGCACACCGCCTCTCGCCCCTGCGCAGGAGCATCGCCTTCACATGGCCTGCCTCCACGGGAAGCTGCGCCTCGCCCCCCTCCGCCAAGCCCGCGAGAGGGATGATCGGTACGGTAATGTCGCGGGCGCCCATCCGGATCCGCGCCGCCGGTCGACCTTCCACACTTTCGAGCGCCGCCAGCGGCAGGCGCAGCAATCGCTCGATCGCGTGGGTCGGAATGCCATATTCCCGCGCCCCGGCCCGCGCCATCAGAAGCGTCTGCCGCGTCGCCATAAGCGGCGCCGAGATGATCGCAAGGGCGCCCCATGGTTGCGCCGGCCTCAGCAACACGTCCCCGTGCAGCGCCCGGGCCGCCTCGGCGACCACCGACAGCCCCATTCCCCGTCCCGAAAGCCGGTCCACTTTACCCGCCGTGGAGAATTGCGGCTCGAACACGAGCCCGAGCAGCTGATCGGCGGGCGGAGCCGGCGCGTAGGGCGGACGAGCCGGCAAAAGGCCGCGCTCGATCGCCACGGCCTCGATGCGGGCGAGATCGGGCCCGCGCCCGTCGTCCTGCACGCTCACATGCAGCCGCCCGCCCTGCGAGCGAAACGAAAGCGACACCGTTTGGTGCGGCGGCTTGCCTGCCCGGGCCCGGAACTCCGGGTCTTCGGCGCCATGGCTGAGCGCGTTGCGGAGCAGGTGCATTACCGGATCCTTCAGCGCCTGAAGGACCCGCCGGTCGGCTTGGATGTCCAGCCCGGACACCAGCACCTCGACGTCGCGGCCCTCGCCTCGGGCAAGGTCACGCGCCATACGGCCAAAGCCGCCGAACACGGTCTCGGCCGGCGTCAGCGAGAGCTGGTCCACGCGGTCGCGCACCCTTCGCGCCTGTTCGTCCACCGACTGGGTGGCCGCCGTTTGCCCCCGCACGAGCGCGCCCACATTGCGCGACAGCGCCTCGACACGGCGTTTCGCCTCGGCCGGTTTCGCGCCCCGCGCGGACGCCGCGCCCATCAGCCGGGCCACGGAGGTCAGCTCCGCCTGCACCGCCCGCAGCTCGCCCAGCAGATCTGCGCCGGCCCGCAGACGGTCCGACAACCGGTGCATGTCCTCCGAGAGGCTATCCACCTGGTCCGCCCCGACGCGCAGGAACTCCGCCTGAGGCTGGGGCGCGGCCAACGAACCTTGCGGCGCCGCGTCCCGCGGGGCGGGCTCCACCGCCCCCGGAGCCACAACCGCGGCCTGATCCGGACGGATGGCGGCGGTCTCGTCGGAGGCCGCTGTCCCGTTCAACAAGTCTTCAAGCGCCTCGATGGCGGCTTGCGGATGCCGGGGCGCGCCGCCGGCCGCGATCTCCGCCGCGAAGGCCTCAACGGCGTCCAGCCCGAGCTCAATCACGCGCGCGCCGGCCCGGTCCACCACCAGGGAGCCGTCCAGCATGCGGGTGAACACGGCTTCCAGGCGGTGCGCCAATTCCTCGATGGCTGGAAGGTCCACCGCGCGGGCCGCGCCCTTGAGGCTGTGCGCCCGCCTGAAAGCGTCCTTCATGTCGCCGCCCTGGCCGTGCTCCACCAGCGCCAGCTCGCGCCGGATCGCCGCCAGATGCTCGCGATGTTCGGCGTCGAAGGCTTCCAGAAGCTGGGCGCGGATGTCCTGCACGATGGCGGCTCAGAACCGATAGCGTTCGGCCAGCCCCAGCAACTGCTGGGACAGGCCGCTGAGGTTGCCGGCCGCCGAATCGAGCTGGCGGGTGCTTGCGGCGGTCTGCTGGCTGGCCTGCCGGATGTTCTGCAGGGCTCCCATGACCTGCTCGATGCCGAGCTGCTGCTGGTTGGTGGAGGCGACGATCTGCTGGAACGTCTGCACGCTCTCCTGCACGCGCGCGGTGATTTCCTCGATGGTGCGCTGGGTGGTGTCGGTGCGGTCCTTGCCGGCCGCGACGCGCTTCACGGCTTCTTCGGTGAGCATCACCGACGCATTGATGCCACGCTGGATCTCGCCCAGGATCGACCGCACCTGAGCGGTGGCGTCCTTCGCCTGGTCGGCCAGGATCTTCATCTCGGCCGCCACTACGGCGAAGCGCTGCCCGGTCTCGCCTGCGCCTGCCGCCTCGATCGCGGCGTTCAGCGCCAGCAGGTGCGACCGCTCCGAGATGTCATTCACCGTCGTGGTGATGTCCTCGATCGCGAGCGTCTTTTCGCTCAGCGCCACGATGTTCTCGGCCACGGCCTCGGCCTGGTCCCGGATGGCGTCCATGGCGCGGGCGGTCTCGTCCACGGCCGCGAGGCCGGCCGTGCTGGTCTGCGCCGTGGCTTGCGCGGAGGCGATCACCTCCTGGGCGCGCTTGCCGATCTGCGCGCCCGCATGCGTGATCTCGTCCACGGTGGCGGCGGTTTCCTGCACGGCCGCGAGCTGTTCCTCGACGCTGGCGGCCTGCTCCTGCGTGGACGCTCGGATCTCGGCCGCCGCCGCATTCAGGTTCTCGGTCGCCTCGCGGCTCTGCTTGGCCAGTTGTCGCAGGCCGTCCACCATCTGGTTCAGCGTGGCGCCCAGATGAGCGATTTCGGAAGGCCCGTCCGTCGCCGTCCGTCCGCCGAGGTCGCCCTGTCCGACGCGCTCCACGAAGGCCATGAAGGCGTGGAGGGGCTGCGTGATCGACCGGCGAATGCCGAGCGCGATCACGACGCCGAGCAACGCCGCCACGCCGAGCGCGATGATCACCGACACCCGGCTCTCCTCGTAGACGCTGTTGACGCGCTTTTGCCCGGCCAGGATCGCGGCGTTCATCACGTCCGTGGAAGCCGCGATCTGCCGCATGAAGGCGTTATGGCTCGCATCGACGGGCTGGGTCGACGCCACCACGCCCGCAACGTCATTCGCCTGCGCGGCCGCGATCTGGCGTTCGCTGAGGTTGTGGAGCTGGCGCAATTCCGTCATGGCGTCGCCCAGCAGCACGGCGATCTGCCGCCAGGCCTCGGCCCGCTCCTGGCTCACTGCGCCGTCGCGCAGTTTTTCGGCGGTTGTGATGGTTTGCGCCAGCGCGGCCTCGCCCGCCATGGCGTCGCGACGCCAGAGCGGCGCGGGGTCTTCTCCCTGCCCCTCGCGACCGAGAGCCCGCTGCATGGCGCGTGTGATCACCGTCATGCGGGCGTTTCTGGCGCGGTTCTGGAAGTCCTGCACGGCCGAGAGCTGCCGCAGCATCGTGATGTTGCGGCTCACGATGGCCTCGTTTGTGTCCTTCACCTCCGCCACCTGGCTCAGCGCGTAGACGCCGAGCGCCACCATGAGGGCGAGTACGGCCGCAAAGCCGAGAAGGATGCGGTTGGCGATCGATATGGACACGGGGTTCAAACTCCAGACGCCAGGATGGGTGCAAACGGGCGCAGCACCCGGTCGAGATCGAGCAGGGCGACCAGCATCGGCCCGGCCGCGCCCGCCATCGGGGCGTAGCCGGTCGCAAAGGCTGAGCCTTCGTCCGTCGCCAGCCCGCCGGCTGTGTCGTCCGCCTTCAGGGCTGCGACCGCGAGGGCGTCGTCGACCCGTAGCGCGATGCGGGGCTCGCCGCCCTTCAGCAGGACGAAGCAGCCAGGGCTCGTTTCGTCCCGCACCGGCAGGCCGAGAAGAGCCGCGAGGTCCAAGGCCGAGATTGTTCGGCCCTCATGCGCGAAGAGGCCGATCGCCGCGCCGCCCGCCTGGGCCGCCGGCGTGCACGGACGCCAAGCCAGCACGGCCGCGACTGCCGGCAGCCGCAATCCGTAGCGGTTCCGCCCGACCGCGCAGACGAGGAAAGGTTCGCCCGAAGCAGTCGGGTCGCGCGGCGCGAGCGACCGAGCCCGGCGGGCGAGCTCGCGCGTCCGTTCGCCGAGAATGCGCTCTCGCTGCTCGGACGATGGAAGGGACTGCTGGTCGTGAGCCGTCATCGCGCCGACGCCATGGGTTGCAGCGTTGCACGGGCCAGCCTGGCGAGCACGCCGGCCGTGAGGCCGTCGCCTTCCGCCAGCTCGCGTTCCGGCGGGAGGCCGGCGGCCAGCCGCGCGGCCGCCGTGAGGGCGCGGCGTCCGGCTACGATCTCGCCGCAGGACGTGAGGAGCAGGCCGAGCTGGTAGTGCGCCATCACGAAGGAGCCGTCGAGATAGATAGCGCTGCGAAAAGCGCGCTCGGCTTCGGCGGAGCGGCGGCCGGCCTGGTCCAGCAGGCCCTGGTAGTAGAACAGCACCGGATCGGTGGGAGCGGCCTTAAGCCCGGCCCGAACGAGACCAAGCGCGCCTTCCACATCGCCCTCATCCGCCTTGGCGCGAAGAACGGCGACGAGGTCGGAACCGGCAGGGTGGTGCTGAGCGACTTTGTCGATGGTCGCCAGAGGCGGCGCCGTGCGCCGGGCGCTTGGCCGCTCCGCTCCGGCCCGAACGGTCGCGCGAGAGGGCTGGGCCGCCGATTGCGGGAACGCAGGCGGCTCGGCCACGTCGGCTTGCGGGGCGGCCGCATCGGCGTGCTCCGACCTGCGCCGATACGCGATGGCGCCCGGCAACTCCACCAGCGCGAGAGATCGGGTGAAGTCCGGGTGGCTTTCCGCATGGCCGATCAGCATCCAGCCATCCGCGGCGAGGCAGTCGCCGAGGGCGTGCACGATCCTCGTCACCGCGTCGGTATGAAAATAGATCAGCACGTTGCGGCACAGGATGAGATCGAAGCCCGTAAACTGAAGCGGCGACGTGCCGTCCAGCAGGCTCATGAGGTTGTGGCGCTCGAAATGCGCGAGGCCACGATAAGCCGGCCGCACCGTCCAGGGGCCGTCCGGTCCCGGCGCGGTGAACCAGCGTTCCCGGTCGACCGGGTTGGTGGAGCGCAGCGCCCATTTGCCATAAACGCCACGACGCGCCGCTTCCAGGAAGCTCTCGTTGATGTCGGTCCCGACAATGCCGACCCGCCAGTCCGCGATCGCTTCGCCCAGCAGCTCGCGCAAGACGATCGCGACCGAATAGGCCTCGGCGCCGGTCGAGCAGCCCGCGCTCCAGATCCGTATCTGCCGGCTCTCCCGATTTCGCGCGATAATGTCCGGGAGGATCTTCGTGCGCAGCGCCGCGAATTGCTCGACGAAACGAAAGAAGAAGGTCTCCCCGATGGTGATCTCCGCCTCAAGGGCGTTCCACTCGGCCTCGCCGCCGCGGCCGGCGAGCCGCTCCACATAGGCGTCGATCGACGCCGCCCCGGTGGCCTTCAACCGCTTGGCGACGCGCTCCCACAGAAGCGCATCCTTGTCCTCGTAGTAGTAGTGCCCTGTGCGCGCGATCACGGCCTGCTTGAGCAGGCGGAACGACTGTTCCTCCCCGAATGGCGGCCCCGTTCTGGCGATGCGGCTCATGGGGCCGCGCTCCAGGCGTCCGCGCGTGCGGCGGCGCGGCGCGTCCACGCGTCCAGGGCGGCGCGCTCCTCGGCAAGCAGCAGGCGCTCCAGCGCCAGCACATGGGTGAGTTGGCCGTCCTCGCTGTGCTCGGCCTCCACGAGGCCGTTCAGCGTCTGCTCCGCCGGAACGGCTCTTAGCGCCTGCGGGTCGATGTCCAGCAGCCCCACCGCCCTGTCGACCAGGAGGCCGATGCGCCGCGCTGCGACGTCGCGGCGCAGGCGGATGATGTGGCCGTAGAACGGGTCGGCCCGGTCCCCGGCCTCCAGCCCAAGCAGCACGGCGAGCCGCACAACCGGCAGCACCCCGCCGCTCAGGTCGACGAAGCCGGCGAGCGGCGGCGGCGCCTCGGGAGGCCTTTGCAGATGGGGAACAGGCAGGATCTCGCGCACGGCCGACGCGCGTAGCGCGCAGCGTCGGCCGCCGATGTCGAGCGTGAGGTAGGTCTGCCGCGTTGGAATGCTCGCCCCCTAGCGGTCGGCCACGAATCGTGGACGACGAAGGTCGGGCGCTAACGCTCAAGCTGCGGAATGGTTCCCGTTTGCGCCTTACTGGAGTGATGCGGCCTTCTTGGCCGGCAGCGACCGAATGAACTCCTCGAGCTGCGCCTTGTAGAACTTCGCGATGCCCGTGGTGCCGTGCCCGCGGGTGTCGACGCTGGCCGGGATGAGAACCAGCCTGGCGTTCGAGAGCCGCTTCAACTCACGATCCATCACGCCGGTCTCGGGCGGGTTCCGCTCGTCGTCGGCCGAGTTGATGGCCAGCACCGCCGCCTTGATCTGCTCCAGCTTCGGCGCGGGGTTGTAGTCGCGCGAGGAGTCCCACTGGTACATGAAATCATTGGCGTCGGCCGTGAATGGAGCCGCCAGCCGGTCGTCCAGCATTTTGTCCGCCTTCTCGCGCGTGCCGGCTTGGGCCTGGTAGGCCATGGAGCCGCCGTTCGTGGCCGTGCTGTAGAAGACGTTGGCGACGCGCAGCATCTTGGGCTGCTCGGTGTAGTCGCCGTTCTTCCAGTCCGGATCCTTGCGCACGGCGTCGATGATCATCCGGCGCATCATCCAGTTCCGGCTCGCCATCTCGACGGGCTGCGACGCCATCGGGACGATCGCGTCCATCATGTCCGGGTAGTTCACGCCCCACACCCAGGCGTGCATCCCGCCCATGGAGTTGCCCAGGATGAGCCGCAGGTGCTTGATGCCGAGCCCCTCGGTGACGAGCCGCTGCTGGGCCAGCACCATGTCGTCGTAGTTGTAGGATGGGAACTTCGCCCGGAGCCCATCGGAGGGCTTGGAGGATTTCCCCGCCCCGAGCGCGTCCGGGAGCACGATGAAATACTTCGTCGCGTCGAGCGGTTGGCCCGGGCCAAACAACTCATCTGCGAAAGCCGGCGTCAGCATGCTCAGCGCATTGCCGGCCGTGCCATGGAGGATCAGCACCGGAGGGTTCGCGGGATCGCCGATAGTCGTGTAGTGCAGCTTCACCTCCGGCAGCGTCTCGCCCGTGTGGAACTTGAAATCCTTGGCGACGTAGTCGCCTTCCCGTGGGGCCGGGTAGTTGGCCGCCAAGGCTGCCTGCGCGATGGTCGATACGGCCAGCGCGGCCGCGGCCCCCAGCACGATGCTCCGAAATCCCATGACGTCCTCCCTGCGGCTGGACGAGTCTCGGCTCGCCCTTGGCCAAGCCCGGAGCGTCCCCCACCCACGCGGCCGGCGCAAGCGCCTCGCATCGGCCGCGTATCAACTCGGCGTGAGCCGCAGTCGCGCCAGCGCCCGGCCAGAAGTGTGAGCTACTTCACATTCGCTCACCCGGCCAAACGCCAAGACTGTGGTCTCCTTCTTTGCGGAGGACCGCCATGCGGCGCCTTGTTTTATGGATTTTGGTCATGTTTCTGACGAGCCTTGGAGACGCGTTCGCGTCCGCGACGGCTGCCGACGCCGGCGGGGAGGCGAGCCGTTTCGCGCCGCTTGGCGTTGCCGTGATGGTGATGTTCATTGCGGGCGGCATGGGCTCGGTCTGCCGCAACGTTCTGGAGCCGAGCTACTCGGCCGGAACGGTCGCGTCCGTGGTTCTGCCCGGGCTGGTGGCCGCCAGCTTCGTTCCGCTGCTGCTCAGCATCGGCAAGAGCACCGTTCTGAGCGCCGTGCTGGCCCAGGGCGAGGGCTGGATGGAGAGCGCATTCCTGCTCTTTGCCTTCTGTCTCGTGGCCGGGATGTCGGCCCGCAGCTTCATCGAGGAGATGCGGGACCAGTCCCCGATCGCCGGGCTGGAGCTGGAGGGCATCGCCGAACTGCTGTTCAAGGGCGCGCGGGATGGGTGGCGGAGCATGGTGAAGCGGCGTCACGAGGCGGGCGCAACCGCCATCCCCAAGCCGGCGATCCAGCCGGCCCGGGCCTGTCCTGCCAAAACGCCCATAGCCACGAAGCCTGGAGGCGAAATGGCCGCCTCCAGCCACTCCCTCGACGACCCGACGCTGCGCAGCCTGCTGGAGCGCTTGTCCGCCCAGCTTGTTGAGCCCGCCCCGGCCGCCGGCCAGGGACTGCTGCAGTCCTGAACCGGAAGCCTTGGCCCGTCAGACGTCCAGATTGGCGACGTTCAGCGCGTTGGTCTGGATGAAATCGCGGCGCGGCTCCACCACGTCGCCCATCAGCTTGGTGAAGATGTCGTCCGCGTCGGCGATCTCTTTCACGCGCACCTGAAGGAGCGAGCGGATGGAGCGGTCCAGCGTGGTCTCCCACAGCTGCTCGGGGTTCATTTCTCCAAGGCCCTTGTAGCGCTGCAGGGTGAGCCCCTTGCGGCCCACGGCCGTCATGGCCTCGAACAGCGCCACCGCGCCGGCGACCTGCGTTTCGTCGGTGCGGCGCGTCAGCGTGGCGGGCGCCTGGAAGGCGTCGCGCAGCGGGGCAGAATGTTCCTCCAGCTTGCGGGCGTCCGCAGAGGCGAGCAGCTGCGCGTCCAGCACGGCGGTGTGCTTCACGCCCCGGATGGTGCGCTCCAGCACGTAGCCGCCGGCTTCGGCCCGGCCGCTCCAGCCGCGCTCGATGTCGTCCGCGATCACGTCCAGCCGGCGGGCGATCTCGGCCACCTGCGTGTCTGCGACGCTCTCGTCCTCGATCGGATGAAGCGCGCCCGCGAGCGCGGCCTGCTCCACAACGGAGCGATCGTAGCGCGTGTGGAGTCCGCCCAGGAGGTTGCGCACGATGCGGGCCTCCTCGACCAGCGCCTTGAGATCGCGGCCGGTGCGCTCCTCGCCCGAGGACGTCCGCAGCAGCGCGCCGTCGACGCCCTGCTCGATCAGGTAGTCCTCGAGCGCGCGCTCGTCCTTCAGGTACTGCTGCGACTTGCCGCGCGTCACTTTGTAGAGCGGAGGCTGGGCGATGAAGATGTGGCCGCGCTCGAGCAACTCGGGCATCTGCCGGAAGAAGAACGTCAGCAGCAGGGTACGGATGTGGGAGCCGTCCACGTCCGCGTCCGTCATGATGATGATCTTGTGGTAGCGCAGTTTGTCGGCGTTGAACTCTTCCTTGCCGATGCCGGTGCCCAGCGCGGTGATCAGCGTGCCGATCTCCTGGCTGGACAGCATCTTGTCGAAGCGCGCGCGCTCGACGTTCAGGATCTTGCCGCGCAGCGGCAGCACGGCCTGGAACTCGCGGTTGCGGCCCTGCTTGGCGGAGCCGCCGGCCGAGTCGCCCTCGACGATGAAGAGCTCAGCCTTGGACGGGTCGCGCTCCTGGCAGTCGGCGAGCTTGCCGGGCAGGGACGCGATGTCGAGCGCGCCCTTGCGGCGGGTGAGCTCGCGCGCCTTGCGGGCGGCCTCGCGCGCCGCGGCGGCTTCCACCACCTTGCCGACCACCGCCTTGGCCTCTGTCGGGTGCTCCTCGAACCACACCGAGATCGCCTCGTTGAGGCAGTTCTCGACCACCGGCCGCACCTCGGAGGAGACGAGCTTGTCCTTGGTCTGGGACGAGAATTTCGGGTCCGGCACCTTGACGGACAGAACCGCCGTGAGCCCCTCGCGGCAGTCGTCACCCGTGAGGCTCACCTTTTCCTTTTTGGTCAGGCCTGAGCTGTCGCCATAGCCGGTCACCTGCCGGGTGAGCGCCGCCCGGAAACCCGCCAGATGGGTGCCGCCGTCACGCTGCGGAATGTTGTTGGTGAAGCACAGCACGCTCTCGTGGTAGCTGTCGTTCCACCACAGCGCCGCCTCCACGGTGATCCCGTCCTTCTCGGCCTTCACCATGAGGGGTGAGCTGATGATGGGCGACTTGGCCCGGTCGAGATAGCGCACGAAGGCCTCGAGCCCGCCCTCGTAGAGCAGCTCCTGCTGCTTCACTTCCGAATGGCGGGCGTCGGTGAGCAGAATGCGGACGCCGGAGTTCAGGAACGCGAGCTCGCGCAGCCGATGCTCCAGCGTGTCGTAGTCGAACTCGATCATCGTGAACGTCTGCGGCGAGGGCAGGAAGGTCACTTCCGTGCCGCGCCGCTCGGACGGGCCGACGATGCGCAGCGGCGCGTCGGCGTCGCCATGCGTGAAGCTCATCTCGTGCTCCTGCCCGCCGCGGAAGATCCGCAGCTTCAGGAACGTCGAGAGCGCGTTCACCACCGAGACGCCCACGCCATGGAGGCCGCCCGAAACCTTGTAGGAGTTCTGGTCGAACTTACCGCCGGCGTGCAGCTGGGTCATGATGACCTCGGCCGCCGAGACGCCTTCCTCCGAGTGGATGTCGGTCGGGATGCCGCGGCCGTTGTCCGTCACTGTCACGGAGCCGTCCGGGTTCAGCGTCACGGTGACGATGTCGGCGTGGCCGGCCAGCGCCTCGTCGATGGCGTTGTCCACAACCTCGTACACCATGTGGTGCAGGCCCGAGCCGTCGTCGGTGTCGCCGATATACATGCCGGGGCGCTTGCGCACCGCATCCAGGCCCTTGAGAACCTTGATGGATTCTGCGCCGTAGGCGTTCTCGGCCTCGTCGCGGCGAGCTGCTTCTGCCGTCATGGAGTGTGTGTCATCCGAATGCGTTGATTCGCCTGCCGAATTATAGCCCGGATGGGCTGTCGCCGCACGGTCCGAGGCAGGCGCATCGACCCCTGAACCACGACCCGAAGGGCCGCTCCGGCCACCGGGACCGGATCTGTGCAATTCCTTAGCCTATATGGGCCTGCGTGGGGGCTTTTTCATGGCCTGAGCTGAAGGTTCTGCACCGCTCCGGGCGTCACCTCGAAGATCTCGCGGCCGGCGGGCAGGCCCGCAAAGGCGGCCGCGTCCGCGCCCGTCATCCAGACCTGCGCGCCGAGCCCCGCCAGCGTCTCGTAGAGCGCCACCCGACGGCGGGGATCGAGATGCGCGGCGATCTCGTCCAGCAGCACCAGCGGCACAATGCCCGTCATGGCGGCGACGAGGCGCGCATGCGCGATCACGAGCCCAATCAGCAGCGCCTTCTGCTCGCCCGTCGAGGCCGTGGCGGCGGCCACGTCCTTGGGGCCGTGGCGGACCACGAGGTCGGCCGCCTGCGGTCCCACCAGCGTTCGGCCGGCCGCCTTGTCGCGGGGGCGGCCTTCGCGCAGCCACTCCCGGTAGAGGTCCTCGACGTCGATCGCCGACAACCGGCCGAGTTCCACCTCGATCGGCCCTTCCAGGGCCACGTCCGCCCAGGGAAAGGGCGAGGTCTCGTCGCGCGTCGCGCCGATCAGGGCCGCGAGCCGCTCCACGGTTTCGCGCCGGGCCGCCGACACCGCCACGGCGGTCTCGGCCACTTCGCGTTCCACCGCGTCCAGCCAGGCGTGGTCCATGCGATCTTCAGCCAGGAGCCTGTTGCGCGACCGCAGCGCCCGGTCGAGCGCGTTCACACGCGCCCCATGCTCGCTGTCGACGGCCAGCACGAGCCTGTCCAGAAAACGCCGCCTGTCGCCAGCCGCGCCCGTGAACAGCCCATCCGAGGCGGGCGTCAGCCACACCACGCGCAAGCGTTCCGCAAAGGCGGCCGTGGACGACACGGGCGCGCGGTCGATCCGGCAGCGGCGCGCGAAGGCGCCCTCGTCCGTCCGCTCGATGCCGACGCCGAGCTGGGCCGGGCCGTTCTGGTCGTCCAGGTGGATCGACACCGCAAAGCCGGCCGTTGCGCCGCTGCGGACCATGTCGGGAAGATCCGCCCGCCGGAGCCCGCGCCCGGGCGTGAACAGCGACAGGGCTTCCAGCAGGTTGGTCTTGCCTGCGCCGTTCTCGCCCGTCAGCGCGACGAGCTGCGCCCCGACATCGAGGTCGAGCGCCGGATAGGAGCGGAAATCAGACAACACCAGCCGGGTCACACGGGGACCGGCCAAGGGCGCGACAGAACCGGCGTCGGGAGACGTCGTTCCGCTCACACGCGCATCGGCATCAGGACGTAGAGCGCCGCCGCGCCCTCGCGATCCTGCACCAGGGTGGGCGAACCCGGGTCGGCGAGCTTGAACAAGGCGGTGTCGCCCTCCAGCTGCGCCGTGATGTCGAGCAGGTATTTGGCGTTGAAGCCGATGTCGAGCGGGGTCGAGTCGTAGTCGACCTCGATCTCCTCCACGGCCGAACCGGAGTCCGGATTGGTGACCGACAGCGTCAACCGCCGATCCGCGATGGCGAGCTTCACGGCCCGGCCGCGCTCGGACGAAATCGTCGAGACGCGATCCACCGCGGCTGCGAACTCAGCCTTGTCGACGATCAGGTCCTTGTCGTTGCCGGCCGGGATCACGCGCTGGTAGTCCGGGAACGTGCCGTCGATGAGCTTCGATGTCAGCACCACCGGCCCCATGGTGAGGCGGATCTTGGTCGGCGACAGCTCGATCTCGACCCCGTCGCCGGCCTCGTCCACCAGCTTGATGATCTCGGCGACGGCCTTGCGAGGCACGATCACGCCCGGCATTCCGGCCGCGCCCTCCGGTGCTCCGGTCTCGACGCGCGCGAGCCGATGCCCGTCCGTCGCAACGGCGCGAAGCACCTGCTTGCCGGCGGATTCCAGAGTGTGCAGGTAAATTCCGTTGAGGTAATAGCGCGTCTCCTCGGTCGAGATCGCGAACTGCGTCTTCTCGATCAGGCGCTTGAGCTCCGCAGCCGGCACCTTGAAACGATAGGCCATTTCGCCGGCCGCGAGATCAGGGAAATCCGTCTCGGGCAGCGCCTGCAGGTTGAAGCGCGACCGGCCGGAGCGGATCGTCACCTGGCCGGTGTCGCCGGTGGTCTCGAGCGAGACCTGCGCGCCGTCGGGCAGCTTGCGAACGATGTCGAAGAGCACATAGGCGGGAGCCGTGATCGCGCCCGGCTGGCCGACGTCGGCCGCGAGCGTTTCGGTGACCTCGAGGTCGAGATCGGTCGCCTTCAGGCTGAGTTCGCCGGCGTCGGCCCTGATCAGAACATTGGACAGGATCGGAATCGTGGTGCGCCGCTCCACCACCCGGTGGACGTGGCCGAGCGATCTGAAGAGGGCCGCCCGTTCGACTGTGACCTTCATGGTCCGACCTTGCGCTTGCTCATAAAGGAATGGAACCGGCATTAACCCGGCCAAGGGGCGAGCACAATGGCGCGGCCGATCCGCCCTTGCAAGGGCGCGGGCGGGGCCGCAGCCGGCTGTCCCCGCTCAAAACGCCGCATTGGGCTGCGGCCGCAATCCTACTCCTGCAGCATGCGCTTCAGAAGCTCGACATCGTCCCTCAGGCTCGGGTCGGCCTGCACGCAACCCTCGATCTTTCGCACGGCGTGCAGCACCGTGGTGTGGTCGCGTCCGCCGAACCGCCGGCCGATTTCCGGCAAAGACCGGAGCGTCAGCTGCTTGGACAGGTACATGGCGATCTGGCGCGGCTTCACGACGCCGGCGGAGCGACGCGACGACAGGATGTCGGCCCGGCTGACATTGTAGTGGGTGGCGACGAGCTTCTGGATATCCTCGATGCGGACCTTCTTGGGCTCGCGCGACCGAACGAGGTCGCGGATGGCGGTCTCGGCCGACTCCACGGTCGCCGAGGACCCGGACAGGGTCGTGTGCGCGAGCAGCCGGTTCACTGCGCCGTCGAGGTCGCGGCCGTTGGTGGTGATCATCCGGGCCACGTAGCCGACCACCGCGGGGCTCACCTCGAAGCTTTGATGATGCACGCGCGCCGCCGCGATGCGGGTCTCCAGGATCTTGATGCGCAGCTGTTCGTCCAGCGATCCCATCTCGACCACGAGGCCGCCCGCAAGGCGGGAGCGCACGCGCTCGTCAAGGCTTTCCAGTTCGCCCGGCGCGCGGTCGGCCGCAATCACGACCTGCCGGCCGGCGTCGATCAGCGCGTTGATGGTGTGGCAGAACTCCTGCTGGATCGACTTGCCCTGCAGGAACTGCACGTCGTCGATCACCAGGAGGTCGATGCCGCGCAGGCGCTCCTTGAAGGCGATCGCCGTCTGCGCCTTCAGGGCGGCCACGAAGCCGTACATGAAGCGGTCGGCGGTGAGATAGATCACGCGCTTGCCGGACGCGATCACCTCATGGGCGACGGCCTGTAGCAGGTGGGTCTTGCCGAGGCCCACCGCCGAATGAACGTAAAGGGGATTGTAGAGCGGCGGCGCGCCGGCCTCGATGCGGGCGACCCGCTCGCCGGCCGCATGCGCCAGCGCGTTGGAGCGCCCGACCAGGAAGCTCGAAAACGTGAGGCGTCGATCGAGCGGCGACCCCTGCAGGCCGTCGGCGTCCGCCAGCGCCGGCTGGATCCGCTCCGGAGACGGCGCGGAAGCGCCGACCTTGGATTCGGAAGACCGCATGCCGGGCTGCGGCCGCGGGCCGCCCGCGCCGCTTTCAACGGCCGCGACGCGGATCGCCGGGCGCTGCGCGCTGCGAACAAACAGGTTGATCTCCGCAACGCCCTCGCATTCCGCCGAAACCAGCGTGCGAACGCGGTCGAGGTAATGCGCCTGGATCCAGCTCTTCAGAAAGCGCGTCGGCACCGAGAGCTGCGCCACGCCGTCGATCACCTCCACGAGGTCGAGCCGGCCGAACCAGCTCGAAAACACGTCATCTCCCAGCTCGGCGCGCAGCCGGCGGCGCACCCGATCCCAAGCTTCGTCGCGGTCCACCCTGAGAGCCTCCCCACTGCTGTGCATCGATTCCAGGGCCGCTTCGCGTTCAGCTGATTGAAACATCGTGTTCTCGCAAAAGGCGCCGCATGCTCGCGCGCTGGTCGCGGCGAGTTGTGGCCGTGTCTGTGATTGTCGGTCGCTGGATATGGGCCTCTCGGGCCCGGGGTCAGCTGAGCGGAAAAGTTCCGCCCGCCGCACGCCTGAACGGCGTTCCCACCCTCTCGATCGCAGGCTCCCCAGCCACGCGCTCTGTTTCAGCCATCCTTGCCCCCTCGGTCCGGCTAAGTATATTTCCAGACGTCATTGCTTGCCCGCTGCATCTTGAAAGGAATTCTGTCGATCACAATTGGTTCGACGACTCCTGAGTTTTCTTATCGGTACCCCTGATCGCAAAACATGCGACTTCTATTGACACACGACTTAGGCAACGAGAATCCGTCGGCCTGAAGTCAGGCTTGTGGACCGTCGGTACCTACTGAGGGATGGGCCAGGACGTCGTCCCGGCGTGAAAGGACCTTACACAGGGGCCCCCGGGGGTGCAACACGGCCGCGGGTGAGTCCGCCCCCGGCGGGGATGACTCAGGCAAGCGCTCCCGAGGGGTTCGGATCGGTCGTGCACAGCAAATTGTTGAGTCAGTTCACGATTCCTTAAGCCCCCCGACGCCCCCCGCGATCCACCCCGGCGCGCGAGATTCTTTTAAGCCGTTATGACCATTCTGCGACGGTGCGCGCGATTCAGGCTCTGCGCTGACCTTTGGGCTTTAAGCATCTGCAATAACTTGCCTTTTTCTGCGCAGCAAAGAACCCCAAAACAGCTTGGGCGCGGCCTTTATGCTGGCATGCCTGTCAAGTCCAAATCGTCGCCGAGTTGTCGTTTTGCGGCACGCGCGCAAGCGTTGCGGCGCCGCAGACACGGCCTCTGTGAACCTCCAGAACGCAAAAAGCCCGGCCAGGAGGCCGGGCTTCGCAACAGTCAAAAAAGGGCGGATCAGGCGGTCAGCGACGCGATCGCGTGGGCCAGGCGCGACACCTTCCGGGAGGCGGTGTTGCGGTGAACGATGCCTTTCTGGGCAGCGCGCACCAGAACCGGCTCGGCGGCCTTGAAGGCTTCGGTCGCGGCAGTCTTGTCGCCGGCCTTGATGGCTTCCTCGACCTTCTTGACGAAGGTGCGCATGCGCGACCGGCGGCTACGGTTCACGGCCGTGCGGCGTTCGATCTTGCGGGCGGCCTTCTTTGCCGAGGGTGTATTGGCCATCAGTTCGTCCTCATTGCGCGCCGACCGATCAGTGTCGGGTCGCAGGCCGCGCCGTGTTCCTGGGAAAATTGGCGGGAGCCCGTCGAACGCGCCGGCCGGCTCTCATGTGTGCGGGCTTCTACACGCTGCCCGGCGGATCGTCAACGCTCTTTGCCCGCTTGCTCAGCCGCCAGCCAGGATGCGCGACAGCGCCTGCCGCAATGGATTGGCCGGATCGGCCATGAGCCGCGCCGCGACGGCCAGGCAGACGATGATCAAAAGCGGCCGGATCAGCCGCGCGCCATGCCGAAGGGCGAGACGCGCGCCGATCTGCGCGCCCGCGAACGACCCCGCCGCCATCACGAGGCCCACGGGCCAGACCACGAGGCCTGACCAGATGAACAGCGCCAGCGAGGCGCCGTTGCTGGACACGTTCAGCAACTTGGTGTTGCCGGTCGCGCGCACGAGACCGAGGCCGAGCAGCGTCACCATGCCGACCATATAGAAGGAGCCGGCGCCGGGCCCGAAGAAGCCGTCGTAGAAGCCGACCAGCGGCGCGATCGTGACGCCGAAGACCCAGGGCGGAATGCGACGCCGCGCGTCCTCGTCCCGCATCTTGGGCGACAGGCCGAAGTAAAGCGCGATGACGACGAGGAGGATCGGGATCACGCCCGCCAGCACGTTGCCGGCGAGATGGCGCACCGCGAAGGCGCCCGCCAGCGCGCCCAGCGCGGCGGTGGCGGCCATCGGCAGGCTCTCGCGCCAGGCGATCTTCCCGGCCCGCGCGAAGGACCAGGTCGCCGAGGCGGTGCCGAAGACGCCCTGCAGCTTGTTGGTCGCGACCGCGCTCACCGGGTCGAAGCCGGCCAGCAGCAGCGCCGGCACCGTCATGAGCCCGCCGCCACCCGCGATGGAATCGAAGAACCCGGCCAGCAGGGCGACGAGCCCGAGCAGGCCGAGCGTAATGAGATCGAGCTCCATGCGGGGGAGGCCTTTCGGGCGCGCGCGCCTCAGCTGTTGGTGAAGCCAGGCTTACGCTTGTCCACGAAGGCGCTCATGCCCTCTTTCTGATCTTGCGTGGCGAACATGGCGTGGAACACGCGCCGCTCGAAGCGGATCCCTTCGGCCAGCGTGGTCTCGTAGGACCGGTTGACGCTCTCCTTGGTCATCATCGCGATGGGCAGCGACATGCCGGCGATCTGCGCCGCGACCTTGAGCGCCTCGTCCACGAGCTCGGCCGCCGGCACGACGCGCGAGACCAGCCCGGCTCGCTCGGCCTCTGCGGCGTCCATCATGCGGCCGGTGAGGCACATCTCCATAGCCTTCGCCTTGCCGACGAAGCGCGTCAGCCGCTGCGTGCCGCCGGCGCCTGGCATCACGCCCAGCTTGATCTCTGGCTGGCCGAACTTCGCCGTGTCGGCCGCCAGAATGAAGTCACACATCATCGCGAGCTCGCAGCCGCCGCCGAGCGCAAAGCCCGCCACCGCGGCGATGATCGGCTTGCGCTTCTGGCTGATGCGGTCCCACGCGGTGATGAAGTCGTCCAGGTAGGTCCCCGGATAGGTTTTGCTCTGCATCTCCTTAATGTCCGCGCCGGCCGCGAAAGCCTTCTCGGACCCGGTGATCACCACGCAGCCAATGGCGGGGTGGCGCTCGAAGCCGTCCAGCGCGGCGTCGAGTTCGGCGATGATCTGCGCGTTCAGAGCGTTCAGCGCTTGCGGCCGGTTCAGCCGCACGAGGCCGACGCGGCCATGGGTCTCGACCAGAATGGTCTCGTAGGTCTTGGCGGTTTCGGACATCGGCTCCTCCCAACGGGCGTTTGATTCAAGCGCTATCCCGGCGTGGCGTCCGCCGCAACACACAGCCGCGCAAGTCGGCCTGCGCGCCGCCGCACCGGCTCAGCGTTGGCACGTCGCGCAGAAAAAGGTCGAGCGCCCCGACTGCACGATCCGCTGCACCACGCCCCGGCAGCCCGGCGTAGGGCAAGGCTCGCCCTCGCGGTCGTAGACCCTGAAGCGATGCTGGAAATAGCCAAGCGAGCCATCCGTTTGCGCGTAGTCGCGCAAGGATGATCCGCCTGCAGCCACGGCCTCCTCGAGAGTTTCGCGGATCACGACGGCAAGCCGCTCCGCCTTGGCGGTCGGGCCGCCGTCCTGCCGGGCAATGGTTCCGGCCGCCCGGCGTGGCGACAGGCGCGCCCGGTGCAGCGCCTCGCACACATAGATGTTGCCGAGCCCGGCCACGAGCCGCTGGTCCAGAAGCGCGGCCTTGAGCGGCGCACTCTTGCGGGCGAAGAGCGTCGCCAGCGACGCGCCGTTCAGCGCGTTGCCGAGCGGCTCGATGCCCATCTGACGGAACAGCGGGTGCTCGGCCAGCGTCGCCCGCTCGGTGATGGTCATGAAGCCGAACCGGCGCGCGTCATTATAAGTGACGGTCGCGCCGGTGGAGAGCCGGAACACCACATGGTCGTGCGGCAGCAGCCCGCCGGCTTCATGGTGGAACTCGCCCAACTGGGCCACGTCCCCGCCCGGCGTGGCCACGGTAAAGCGCCCGCTCATGCCCAGGTGCATCACCAGCACGTCGCCATTGTCGAGGTCGGCGAGCAGGTACTTCGCGCGCCGCCCCAGGGCCTGAATGGTCCGGCCAGTAAGGCGTTCGGCGAAGCGCTCGGGAAACGGAAAGCGCAGGTCCGCCCGGCGCTGGTCCACGCTGACGATCCTGGCGCCCACCATGGCGGGCTCGAGCCCGCGGCGGACGGTTTCGACTTCGGGGAGCTCCGGCATTTCCACCTGCGCACGTGTGAGCAAGCCACATAGCGCCCCGCGCGCCCGCGCGCTATGGTCCGCGCCGCAAACAAGGACGAGATCATGCAAGCGGGCAGGACCCAGGGCGACGACGCGGCGGCCGAGACGCATTTCGGCTACACGACCGTGCCGCTCGGCGAGAAGCAGTCGATGGTGGACGAGGTGTTCCACAAGGTCGCCAACCGCTACGACCTGATGAACGACCTCATGTCGGCCGGCCTGCACCGCGCCTGGAAGGAGGCGCTCGTCTCCACCCTGCGTCCGCCGCAGTTGAAGCCCTATCGCCATCTCGATGTCGCGGGCGGCACCGGCGACGTGGCGTTCCGCGTGCTGGACGCCGCCGGTCCGCAGGCGCACGTCACCGTGCTGGACATCAACGCCGACATGCTGGCGGTCGGCCGCGAGCGCGCCCCGGCGCGGCTCGAGGGCCGCATCGACTTCGTGGAAGGCAACGCCGAGAGCCTGCCCTACCCGGACAAGAGTTTCGACGCCTACACGATCGCGTTCGGCATCCGCAACGTGCCGCGCATCGACCTCGCGCTGGCGGAAGCCTACAGGGTGCTGAAGCGCGGCGGCCGCTTCCTGTGCCTGGAATTCTCGCATGTCGACGTGCCGGTGCTGGACCGCATCTACGACGCCTATTCGTTCACGGCCGTGCCGGCGCTCGGCAAGGTCGTGACCGGTGACGGCGAGCCCTATCGCTACCTCGTGGAATCCATCCGCAAGTTCCCGCGCCCGGCCGTTTTCTCGGCCATGATCCGCGAGGCGGGGTTCGGACGGGTCACCGACAGGCCGATGAGCGGCGGCATTGTGCGGCTCCACTCCGCCTGGAAGCTGTGAGCCCGGCGTGCTGACCTCCATCGTTCATCTGCTGCGCCTGGCGCGTGTCGGCTTCGTGCTGGCGCGCGAAGGCGCGTTCGGGCTCATCGATCCCAACGAACTGCCGGCCGGGGCGAAGCCGGCCCTGTGGGCCGTGCGCCTCCTTGAGCGCCGGGGCGCCGGCGACGGAGCGCAGCGCCTCGCCGCCGCGCTCACCCGCATCGGGCCGTCCTACGTCAAGTTCGGCCAGTTTCTCGCCACCCGGCCGGACGTGGTCGGCGTGCGTGTGGCCCGCGATCTGGAAGCTCTGCAGGACCGCATGGCGCCCTTCGGCCGGGCCGAAGCGGTGGCCATGATCGAGGCCTCGCTGGGCGCGCCGCTCGACAGCATTTTCATTGCTTTCAGCGAGCCGGTCGCGGCCGCCTCCATCGCGCAGGTGCATCGCGCCACAGTGCGCACCGCCGCCGGCGATCGCGACGTCGCCGTGAAGGTGCTGCGCCCCGGCGTGCGCACCCGCTTCCGGCGCGACCTGCGCGCCATGGCGTTTCTGGCCCGCACGGTGGAGCGCCTGCTGCCCGAGACCCGCCGGCTGAAGCCAATGGGCATCGTCGACACGCTGGCGCGCTCGGTCTCCATGGAGATGGATCTGCGGCTGGAAGCCGCCGCCCTCTCCGAGATGGCCGAGAACACCCGCGAGGACGCGGATTTCCGCACCCCAATCCCGGACTGGGAGCGCACCTCGCGCGACATCCTCACCATGGAGTGGATCGACGGCCTGCCGCTGAACGCCCTCTCGGCGATCGACGAGAAGGGCTATGACCGCGTCGCGCTCGGCCGCAGCGTCATCCAGTCCTTTTTGCGCCACGCCCTGCGGGATGGCTTCTTTCATGCCGACATGCATCCCGGAAATCTGTTCGTCGACACGACGGGTCGGCTTTGCGCGGTGGATTTCGGCATCATGGGGCGCCTCGGCCCGAAGGAGCGCCGCTTCCTGGCCGAGATCCTGCTCGGCTTCATCACCCGCAACTACCGCCGCGTCGCGGAGGTGCATTTCGAGGCCGGCTACGTGCCGGGCCGGCATTCGGTGGATGACTTCGCCCAAGCCATTCGGGCTATCGGCGAGCCCATCCACGACCGCACGGCCGACCAGATCTCGATGGCCAAGCTGCTGACGCTGCTGTTCGAAATCACCGGCATCTTCGAGATGACGACCCGCACCGAACTCGTGATGCTGCAAAAGACCATGGTGGTGGTGGAGGGC
Source organism: Alsobacter metallidurans (assembly GCF_014636935.1). Taxonomy (GTDB): domain Bacteria; phylum Pseudomonadota; class Alphaproteobacteria; order Rhizobiales; family Beijerinckiaceae; genus Alsobacter; species Alsobacter metallidurans. The sequence continues at coordinate 76,067 of NZ_BMES01000001.1, forward strand.
GTCGCCCGCAATCTCGACCCGCGGCTCGACATGTGGCGCACGGCAGAGCCGGTGGTTCGCGAGTGGATCGAACGCAACCTTGGGCCGCTGGGGCGGATCGAGGAGGCCGGTCGCGGCGCCATGGACTACGCCAAGCTTTTCGGCAACATCCCGTCGCTGATGAACCGCGCCGAGCGGCTGGTGCTGGACCTCGAGGACTCGGCCGTGAACGGCTTCCGCCTCGCGCCCGAGAGCCTCGAAGGCATCGGCCGCGCCGAGGCGGAGCGGAACCGATGGTCCACGGTGGCGCTGTGGATCATCGCCATCTGCGTCTTCGCCGCGACGTTGCGCATTCTGTCGTGGTAAAACGCCCGCGAACCCGGAGCCCGTCATGACGATCGCCGGCCAACGCATCCTCCTGATCATCGGCGGCGGAATCGCGGCCTATCGATCGCTGGAACTCATCCGCGCCTTCAAGAAGCGCGGCGCCTCGGTGCGCTGCATCCTCACCAAGAGCGCGAGTGAGTTCGTCACGCCGCTCTCTGCCTCCAGCCTCTCGGGCGACAAGGTCTACACGGACCTGTTCTCGCTCACCGACGAAGCCGAGATGGGGCACATCGAGCTGTCGCGCGACGCCGACCTCCTGGTGGTCGCGCCCGCCACGGCCGACCTCATGGCCAAGATGGCGCACGGGCTGGCGAACGACCTCGCTTCCACGGCCCTGCTGGCCACGGACAAGCGCGTCTTGATCGCGCCGGCCATGAATGTGCGCATGTGGGAGCATCCGGCCACCAAGCGAAACCTCGAGACCCTGCGCGCCGACGGCGTCGCGGTGGTGGGCCCCGACCAGGGCGAGATGGCCTGCGGCGAGTTCGGCTTCGGCCGCATGGCCCAGCCGGACGCCATCGCGGACGCCGCCGCCCTTCTGCTCCGTCCGCCTGGGGGCGGCCCGCTCGCCGGCAAGCGCGTCCTGGTCACCTCCGGGCCGACTCACGAGCCGCTCGACCCCGTGCGCTTCATCGCCAACCGCTCCTCGGGCAAGCAGGGCCACGCCATCGCACGCGCTGCCGCCGATCTTGGCGCGGACGTCACGTTGGTGAGCGGCCCCGTATCCATCCCCGACCCGCCCGGCGTCACGGTGGTGCATGTCGAGACCGCCCGCGAGATGCTGGCGGCTGTCGAATCCCACATGCCGGTCGACGCCGCCGTGTTCTGCGCCGCCGTGGCGGATTGGCGGGCCGCCCAGCCCGGGGAAGAGAAGCTGAAAAAGGACGGCTCGGGCGCGCCGAGCTTCTCGCTGGTCGAGAACCCCGACATCCTGGCGACGATCGCCAAACGCACGGAGGCCCGACCCACGCTCGTGGTCGGTTTCGCGGCCGAGACCGAGAAGGTGATCGAGCACGCGCAAAGCAAGCTCGCCCGCAAGGGCTGCGACTGGATCGTCGCCAACGACGTCAGCCATGCGGGGCCGGGCGTCGGCGTGATGGGAGGCGACCGCAACACCGTCTCGATCGTCTCGCAGGCCGGCGTCGAGAACTGGCCCACCATGGGCAAGGATGCGGTCGCGACCCGCCTCGCTGAGCGCATGGCGAAGCAGTTGAAGGATACGCAATGGGTCTGACTCCGATGCAGGACCTCACGGTTGGCGTCATCCGTTTGCCGCATGCGCGCGACCTCCCGTTGCCGCGCTACGAGACGATCCACAGCGCCGGCATGGATTTACTCGCCGCCATCGGCGAAAACGAAAAAATCACGTTGCAAAATGGGGAAAGGGCCCTTGTAGCAACCGGGCTGAAACTCCACCTGCCTGATAGCTACGAAGCTCAGGTTCGGCCCCGGTCGGGCTTGGCGCTGAAGCACGGCGTGACCGTGCTGAATGCGCCCGGTACGATCGACGCGGATTACCGCGGGGAGGTCGCTGTGGTGTTGATCAACCACGGCGCGACACCCTTCGAGATCACGCGCGGCATGCGGATCGCCCAGCTCGTGGTCGCGCCGGTCACGCGCGTGCGGCTGGAAGAGCGGGATACGCTCTCCGAGACCGAGCGCGGCGCAGGAGGATTTGGGTCGACGGGTGTGTGACGCCCGCGCGCGCGGGGGGAACGCATGATCCTGTTGTCACGGCGCAGTCTGCTGGCCATTGCGGCCGTGGTTGATATCGCGCTCCACGCCCGGCCTACTCCGGTCGCCGCCAAGCATCTCGCGCAGCGACATAATCTTCCGCCACGACATCTCGAGACCATGCTGCAGGCGCTCGTGCGCGCTGGCATCCTCAAGGGCGTCCGAGGCCCGCGCGGCGGCTACGAAATCGCCCGCGAGCGCCGCCGCATCACGGCCGGCGATATTGTGCGCGCCGCGATGGCGTCGACGGGGGAGGATTCCATGCCGCCCATCCCCGAATCCAAACTCGTGGACGAAGTAATCGGCCCGACAGTAAAGCGCGCAGGCGACGCCTTCTTGCGGGAGCTGGACGGCGTGACGGTGGATGACCTCTGCCGCCAGGCGGACGGGATCTACCGAGAAATGCCCGTGACAGCAGATTTCACAATATAGAATGTAGATTTTGCGTTAGCGTCGACATCCCGCGTGAATATGCGCTATACTGGCTTCACTGCCCGTTTCGGAGGACGACCATGGCCAATCCCGCCGCTTTGCACTCTGCCCCTGAAACCGGCACGGCGCCGGGTCGCGGACGGATTTACGACTCCATCACGGACACGATCGGCAACACGCCGATCGTGCGCCTGAGCCGACTGGCCAAGGAGAAGGGCGTCCACGGCAATCTTCTCGCGAAGCTCGAATTTTTTAATCCGATCTCCAGCGTGAAGGATCGCATCGGCGTCAACATGATCGACGCCCTGGAGGCCTCCGGCGCGATCCAGCCCGGCGCGACCCTGATCGAGCCAACCTCCGGCAACACCGGCATCGCGCTCGCCTTCACGGCGGCGGCGCGCGGCTACAAGCTCATCCTCGTTATGCCCGAGTCGATGTCGATCGAGCGTCGCAAGATGCTGGCGCTGCTGGGCGCCCAGCTCGACCTCACGCCTGCGCCGCTTGGCATGAAAGGCGCCATCGCGCGCGCCGAAGAGCTCAAGGCCCAGACGCCCGGCTCCGTCATCCCGCAGCAGTTCGCCAATCCAGCCAACCCGGACATCCACCGCCGCACCACCGCGGAGGAGATCTGGAACGACACGCACGGGCAGATCGACTATTTCGTGTCCGGCGTCGGCACGGGCGGCACCATCACGGGCGTTGGCCAGGTGCTGAAGCCGCGTCGCCCCACCCTGAAAGTGGTGGCCGTGGAGCCAGAGGACTCGCCCGTGCTGTCGGGCGGCCAGCCCGGCCCGCACAAGATCCAGGGCATCGGCGCAGGCTTTGTTCCGCAGGTGCTGGATCGATCGGTGATCGACGAGGTGATCACGGTCGGCAACCAGACCTCCTTCGACACGGCCCGCCTGCTGGCCCGTATCGAGGGCATCCCGGTCGGCATCTCGTCCGGCGCGGCCGTGGCGGCGGCGCTGGAGATCGCGGCCCGGCCTGAAGCCAAGGGCAAGAACATCGTGATCATCATCCCGTCCTTCGCCGAACGCTACCTTTCGACCGCGCTCTTCGAAGGGCTGTAGGCCAGCCGGAACAAGCTCGCTTCCCTTGTCTTTCGAGACGCAGGCCCATGCAGTCCTGCGTCTCAGGGTGAGGGACATTCAGCGCGTTGGCCTCGAAGCGACCCGATGCAAAAAAGGCGGCCCGCAGGCCGCCTTTTCGATTGCTGTGCCGCGCCGCTTTCAGGCCGCCGCCGAGCTGTTGGCCTGCTGGATGGCCTCCCAGACCCGCTTGGGCGTCGCCGGCATGTTCATCTGCGTCACGCCGACCTCCGCCAGCGCGTCGTTGATGGCGTTCATCACCGACGGCAGCGCGCCGGCGCAACCCGCCTCGCCGCAGCCTTTCGCCCCGAGCGGGTTCGTGGTCGCAACCGTAGGCCGGCTCTCGAACGTGAACTCCGGCATGTCGTCCGCGCGCGGCATGGCGTAGTCCATGAAGGAGCCCGTTACGAGCTGCCCGTCGGCGTCGTATTCGGTGAACTCCATCAAGGCCTGGCCGATGCCCTGCATCACTCCGCCATGCAATTGCCCTTCGACGAGCAGCGGGTTTACGACTGTGCCGAAGTCGTTGACCATCACGTAGCGCACCACCTTGGTGACGCCCGTGTCCGGGTCGATCTCGACCTCGGCGATGTGGCAGCCGTTCGGATAGGCCGAGGGCGACAGCCGGTGCACGTGGTCGACGTCCAGCGTCTTGGGCGCATCGTCCGGCATCTGCAGCCCGCCGTTGCGCAGCTGTGCGGCGAGTTCCATCACCCCGATGCCCCGGTCCGTGCCCGCGATCGCGAACCGGCCGTTGGCGAACTCGATGTCCTCGACGCCGGCCTCCAACGCATACGAAGCGACGATCCTGCCTTTCTCGATGACCTTCTCGGACGCGCCCACGATGGCCGCGCCTGACGCCATGATGGACTTGGACCCGCCCGTGCCGCCGCCCGCGACGAGACGGTCGCTGTCGCCCTGCACGAGCTTGATCTTGTCGAAGGGCACGCCGAGCTTGGTGGTGAGCACCTGCGCGAACGGCGTCCAGTGGCCCTGGCCGTAATCGAGCGTGCCGGTCACGATCGTGACCGTGCCGTCGGCCTCGAAGTGGATGCCGCCCATCTCGTTCATGGGTGGGGCCGTCACCTCCAGGTAGCAGCCGATGCCGCGTCCACGCAGCAGGCCGCGCTTGCGGCTGTCGCGCTTGCGCTGGGCGAAGCCCTTCCAGTCGGCCGCTTCCACGGCGCGTTCTAGCAAGGCCGTGAAGTCGCCCGAGTCGTAAACGGTGTCGACCGGCGTCTTGTAGGGCATTTGAGACGGCTTGATCTGGTTGCGCTTGCGCAGGCTGACCGGGTCAATGCCCATTTCGCGCGCGGCCTGATCGATCAGCCGCTCCATGAAATAGTTGCCTTCCGGCCGGCCCGCGCCCCGGTAGGCCCCGATCGGCGCCGTGTTGGTGAACATGCAGCGCGTGTCGACCTGCATCAGGGGCGTCGTGTAGGTGCCGATGCCGTTCTTGTGGATGTTCAACGTCGACATCAGCGGGGCCACTGGCGACAGGTAGCCGCCCATGTTGCTGTGCCCGCTAATGCGCACGGCCAGGAACTTGCCCTTGGCGTCCAGCGCCAGCTCGGCGTGGACGTTCTGGTCTCGGCCATGGTGATCGGACACGAAGCTGTCGGAGCGCGCGTCCGTCCACTTTACGGGCCGGCCGAGCGTCTTGGCTGCATGCAACAGCGAGACATATTCCGGGAACACCGAACCCTTCATGCCGAACGAGCCGCCGACATGGCCGGTGATGACGTGAACGTCCTTGGGCTCAACCTTCAGCACGCCCGCAAGATTGTTGCGGAAACCGAATACGCCCTGCGTCGGAACGTTCAGCACGTACCGGCCGTCGCTGAATTGGGCCAGCGCGGCCCGCGGCTCCAGCGAGTTCACGACGATGCGGTTGTTGGCGATGTCGAGCCGCGTCACATGCGCGGCAGACGCGAACGCCGCCTCCACCTGCTCGGTAGGGCCGAAATGATAGTCCAGCGCGCAGTTGCCGGGCGCTTCGTCGTAAATGGTCGGCGCGCCTGGCTTGTCGGCCTCTTCAGGGGTCGCGACGGCGGGCAGCGGGTCGATGTCGAGGGCCACCGCTTCGGCGGCGTCGCGCGCCTGAGCCGCCGTCTCGGCCACCACGAACGCGACCGGGTCGCCCACGAAGCGCACCTTGTCCACCGCCAGCGACGGCCGGGCCGGCGTCACCATCGCGGAGCCGTCGCGCTGCTTCTGCACCATGATGCAAGGCAGCGTGCCGTAGCCGGCCGCCACCAGGTCCGCGCCCGTGTAGGCCGCCACCACGCCAGGCATGTCCAGGGCCGCCGAGAGGTCGACGCCGTTCAGCACCCCATGCGCGTAGGGGCTCCGAACGAAAGCCGCGTAGAGCTGGCCGTCGACGTTCACGTCGTCCGTGTAGCGGCCCTCGCCGCGCACCAGGATCGGATCCTCGTTGCGCGACACCGGCTGGCCGATGCCGAATTTCATGAGAGACAGGTCGGAGGGGTCCGTCGGCTTGTTCATGACGTGCGAAAACTCGGGTGAGGCGGGATCACCGGAGTCTAGCGCGTTGCGCCGGGAAGGCGATACCCCGCCGGGCAGGGCTCCGCCGCGCCTGCGGCATGGAGGCCGCTACTCGGCCGCCTGCCCGGTGGCTTCGGCCTGCTCCTCGGCGGCCGTTTCGGCGGCGTCGACAGTTTTCAGCGCGTCGGGGGCCGGCATCGAGATGATATTGTAGCCGGAGTCCACGTAGTGGATCTCGCCCGTGACGCCGCTCGACAGGTCGGACAGCAAGTACAGCGCCGAGCCGCCGATCTCGTCGATCGACACCGTGCGGCGCAGCGGCGCATGGCGCTTCTGGTAGTTGAACATCAGCCGGGCGTCCGTGATGCCTGCGCCCGCCAGCGTCCGCACCGGCCCGGGCGACAGCGCGTTCACGCGGATGCCCTGCGGGCCGAAATCGCCCGCGAGGTAGCGCACGCTCGCCTCGAGCGCCGCCTTGGCGACGCCCATGACGTTGTAGTTCGGCATCACGCGCGTCGAGCCGCCATAGGTCAGCGTCACCAGCGAGCCGCCATCCGGCATCATCGCGGCCGCGCGCTTCGCCACCTCGGTGAACGAGAAGCACGAAATCACCATGGTGCGGGAGAAGTTCTCGCGCGTGGTGTCGGCGTAGAGGCCCTTGAGCTCGTTCTTGTCCGAGAAACCAATGGCGTGGACCACGAAATCCAGCTTGCCCCAGGCGTCCTTCAGGGCCGCGAACAAGGCGTCCACGGTCGCGACGTCCTCGACGTCGCAGGGCAGCACGAGCTTGCTGCCGAGGCTGGCGGCAAGCGGCTCCACGCGTTTGCGCAGGGCGTCGCCCTGGTACGTAAACGCCAGCTCGGCCCCGTGCTCCGCCAGCGTCTTGGCGATGCCCCACGCGATCGAGTGGTTGTTGGCGACGCCCATGATGAGGCCGCGCTTGCCGGACATGAACGACGACATGCCGTGATCCTTTTCTGGATGGGGCGCGTCAGGCGTCCGGGTGCTTCATCACGATGGTCGCGTTGGTGCCGCCGAACCCGAAGGAGTTGGACAGCACCGTGCCGAGTTTCACGTTATCGATCCGCTTGCGGACGATGTTCATGTCCGCGAACTCCGGATCGAGCTCCTCGATGTTGGCGCTCTCGCAGATGAAGCCGTTCTGCATCATCAGCAGCGAGTAGATCGCCTCCTGCACGCCGGTCGCGCCCAGCGAGTGGCCGGTCAGCGACTTGGTGGCCGAGATCGGCGGGCACTTCTCGCCCGTGCCGAACACCTGCCGGATTGCCTCGATCTCTTTCTGGTCGCCCACCGGGGTCGAGGTCGCGTGCGGGTTGATGTAGTCGATCGGGGTCTTCACGCCCACGAGCGCCTGCTTCATGCAGCGGATCGCGCCCTCGCCGGAGGGGGCCACCATGTCGTAGCCGTCAGACGTCGCGCCGTAGCCGACGATCTCGGCATAAATCTTGGCGCCGCGCGCCTTTGCGCGCTCGTACTCCTCCAGCACCAGCACGCCCGCGCCGCCCGCGATCACGAACCCGTCGCGATTGCGGTCATAGGCGCGCGAGGCCACGGCCGGGCGGTCGTTGTACTTGGTCGACATCGCCCCCATGGCGTCGAACAGCACCGAAAGCGACCAGTCGAGCTCCTCGCAGCCCCCCGCGAACATCACGTCCTGCTTGCCGTACTGGATCATCTCGTAGGCGTTGCCGATGCAATGGTTCGACGTCGCGCAGGCGGACGAGATCGAATAGTTCACGCCCTTGATCTTGAACCAGGTCGCCAGCGTGGCCGACGCCGTGGACGACATGGCCTTCGGCACCGCGAAGGGGCCGATGCGCTTGGGCCCCTTCTCGCGGGCGATGTCGGCCGCCTCCACGATGGTGCGGGCCGACGGGCCGCCCGATCCCATGATGATGCCGGTGCGCTCGTTGGAGATGTCGCTCTCCTCGAGCCCCGAATCCCGAATCGCCTGGTCCATCGCGACATGGTTCCAGGCCGTGCCAGTGGCGTGGAACCGCATGGCGCGCCGGTCCACGAGCTCCGACGGGTCGAGCTGCGGCTGGCCGTGCACCTGGCAGCGGAAGCCGAGCTCGGCGTAGCGGTCGGCGCGAACGACGCCTGACTTGGCCTCGCGCAGGGAGGCCAGCACTTCCTGAGTGGTGTTGCCGATGGATGAGACGATGCCCATGCCGGTCACGACGACGCGCTTCATGGTGTCGGCTCCTTTTCAAATGAGCGACCAGGGACCGAACGCCCCTTGGCCGGAGAACAGATGAAACTCTTGAACGTCAACAACGCGGCGGGTTTCAGACCGGGTCCGCGGCCTTGAACAACCCGACGCGCAGGTCCTTGGCGTCGTAGATGCGCCGGCCGTCCGCCTCAAGCCAGCCGTCGGCCACGCCGAGCACCAGCTTGGAGCGAAACACCCGCTTCAGGTCCACGCCGTAGACCACCTTCTTGACGCTGGGAAGAACCTGATCGGCGAACTTCACCTCGCCGACGCCGAGCGCCCGCCCGCGGCCTTCCGCCCCCAGCCAGCCCAGGAAAAACCCGGTCAGCTGCCACAAGGCGTCCAGGCCGAGGCAGCCCGGCATCACCGGATCGCCCTTGAAGTGGCACGGAAAGAACCAAAGGTCCGGCCTGATCTCGAGCTCGGCCCGGATCATGCCCTTGCCGTTGGGTCCGCCCGTCTCGCTGACTTCGGAGATGCGGTCGAACATCAGCATCGGCGGGAGGGGAAGCTGGGCGTTGCCCGGCCCAAACATCTCGCCGCGTCCGCAGGCGAGAAGGTCCTCATATTCGTAGCTCGAGCGCTGCTGCATCTCCCCGAAGGGCTCCGTCCCGTCATGGTAAGTGGGAGCGACGCCCGAGGGCTCGCCCGTTCGCGGCTGCGTTGGTATCACAGCGGCTCTCGCATCGAAAGCCGGAACCGGCGCCCGAGGTTCCCGGCGTTGGCGATCTTAAGGCTAGGGGTTGGCCCGGGTTGCGGCGGGGGCCTGCGCTTCCTATGATATTGGGACGCAACAGCAGGACCGCTTTTCCCCTATGACGGAACTCACGCGCATTGGCCTTCGCGCATCCTCCACCGCGCAGCAGGCTCCCCGGATGACTCCGCCGGCCGCCGCGGCCGCGAATCCCGGCGCGTGGCCGAACCAGAGCGGCTGCCTGTTCCACGACCTGCGCGGCAAGCTGCGCCAGGCCGGCTTGCGTCCGACCCGCCAGCGCGTCGGACTTGGTTGGCTGCTGTTCGCCAAGGGCGATCGCCACGTCACGGCCGAGGTTTTGTTCGAGGAAGCCTCCAAGGCGCGCGTGCCGGTGTCGCTCGCGACCATCTACAACACGCTGCACCAGTTCACCGAAGCGGGTCTGCTACGCGAAGTCGCCGTCGAGGGCGCGAAGACCTATTTCGATACGAATGTGAGCAATCACCACCACTTCTACGTCGAGGGCGAGAACACCCTGCACGACGTGGAAGGCGACCAGGTTCAGGTCTCGTCTCTGCCGGAGGCCCCTGAGGGGATGGAAATCGCCCGCGTGGACGTGATCATCCGGCTGCGCAAGAAGACCGTGCGGTAGGCCGCGTTGCGTCTTCGACGCTCCTCCCGCGGCTGAGCGCCACCCCAAGGGCGCTCAAAGCGGTCTGGGTCACTCGACGCGTTCGTTCGGATAGACGCCCCAAAGCTTGTCCTGGGGCATGAAGCCGTCGAAGCCCTGGCCGATCACCCGGCACCATTGGCCATCGCAGGATTTCAGCGTGGCGAGCACGCCGGGCTGCAACTGGGCGACCAGGTCGCCCTTCTGGTTCGGGCGGTTGAACAGGGGCAGCGGACCCTGCTTCCACCAGGGCGCGACCAACGCGGTGCGGCGTCCGGACAGCAGGCTGTGCAGCACCCAGCCTTCCGCGCCGTCCGAATCGCGGATGCGGCGCCAGGTCTCGGCCTCGGCCGTGATCTCGACCGGCAGGCCGGCCCGCTGGAACACCCACGTGGTGCGGTGATCCTTGGACGGGCCCTCCCGCAGGTTCACGCGATCCGACTTCAGGCTCACATAGCGCGGCACCGGCAGGCCGGAGGCCGTTCCGGCCGTGGTCCCGTCAGCCGCCCGAACGCCCGGGGCGGTCACCGTCAATGACGCGACCGCAAGCGCGAGAACGAGCAGCAGGCGAGGGAAGCTCTGGTGAAAATCGATGCGCATCAACGGAGCCGTTGGTTCTCAATCTTTAGTCCCGGGTCGCCGGGCGTTGTTTTTCCCAAAGCGCCTCGGTAGACAGGGCTGGTAGCCTGAACGGCGCAGAGGGACACTTCCGGTTGTCTCCCGGTCGTCGTTAACGGTTGGTGAATGCGGCGGCTCGCGGTTGCCGCAACGAGTGGGGGATAGCGTTGGTCATGACCAAGAAGAAGCCGCTCGTCGTCGTTACGCGCAAGCTCCCGGACGTGGTCGAAACGCGCATGCGCGAGCTCTTCGACGCCCGCCTCAACGTCACGGACGCGCCCATGAGCGCCGGCGAACTCGCTGAGGCGGTGCGCACCGCCGACGTGCTGGTGCCCACCGTGACCGACAAGATCGATGCCTCCGTGCTCGCCCAGGCGGGCGAGAACCTCCGCCTGATCGCCAATTTCGGCAATGGCGTCGATAATATTGACGTTCAGTCGGCGCTGTCGCGCGGCATCACAGTGACCAACACGCCGGGCGTGCTGACCGAGGACACGGCCGACATGACGATGGCGCTGATCCTCGCGGTGGCGCGCCGCATCGCCGAGGGCGCGCGCACGATCCCGGACGAGAGCTGGAACGGCTGGTCGCCGACCTGGATGCTGGGCCACCGCATCACCGGCAAGCGGCTCGGCATAGTCGGCATGGGCCGCATCGGCCAGGCGCTGGCGCGCCGCGCCAAGGCGTTCGGCCTGCAGGTGCACTATCACAACCGCCGCCGCGTCTCGTCCTCCATCGAGGAAGCCCTGGAGGCGACCTACTGGGATTCGCTGGACCAGATGCTGGCCCGCATGGACATTGTGTCCGTAAACTGCCCGCATACCCCCGCGACCTATCACCTCCTGTCGGCGCGGCGGCTCAAGCTGATGAAGCGCGAGGCCATCCTGGTGAACACCGCGCGTGGCGAGATCATCGACGAGAACGCGCTCACCCGCATGCTGGAAGCCGGCGAAATCGGCGGCGCCGGCCTCGACGTGTTCGAACACGAGCCTGCGATTTCACCCCGCATGCTGAAGCTGGCCCGCCAGCACAAGGTAGTGGTGCTGCCCCACATGGGCTCGGCCACCATCGAGGGCCGCGTCGACATGGGCGAGAAGGTCATCGTCAACATCAAAACCTTCATGGACGGCCATCGTCCGCCGGACCGCGTTCTGCCCGCCATGCTGTAAGGCCGTGGCGGCCCGCACGAGTGGGTTGTTCTTTACCTTGATACAATCGATGCCCGGGCCTGCGCCGGGCGCGCTTGCTCGGCCGCTCTCCCGTCGTTAGACGCAGAGGGAGCAAAATCCGGCCGGGAGCAACGTCATGTTCGGTATTCACGCCAGCGGGGTCTACCCCATCGCCCCGACGCCGTTCACGGACGCGGGCGAGATCGACTGGGCGTCCACCGACCGGATGATCGATTGGTACCGGGAAATCGGGGCCACCGGCCTCACCATCCTGGGCATCATGGGCGAAGCCCCCAAGCTCGATCCGGCCGAGGCCGTTGAATTCGCGACCCGCATCATCCGCCGGGCAAAGGGCCTGCCCGTGTTGGTCGGCGTCTCGGCCCCGGGCTTTGCGGCCATGCGGTCGCTGGCCCGCACCGTCATGGACGCGGGTGCGGGCGGGGTCATGATCGCGCCGCCGCCAGCGCTGCGCACGGACGACCAGATCGTCGGCTATTACGCCCAGGCCGTGGAGGCGATCGGGACCGACATCCCGTTCTGCATCCAGGATTACCCGCTGACGCTGACGGTTGTGATGACCCCCAAGGTCATCCAGCGGATCATCACCGATAATCCCTCCTGCGTGATGCTGAAGCATGAGGATTGGCCGGGGCTCGAGAAGATCTCCACATTGCGCCGTTTCGAGCAGGAAGGAGCGCTGCGCCATGTCTCGATCCTCACCGGCAATGGCGGGTTGTTCCTCGATTTCGAAATGGAGCGCGGCGCGGACGGCGCGATGACGGGCTACGCCTTCCCGGAGATGCTCGTGGACGTCGTGCGCCTCTCGGCCGAGGGCAAGCGCGACGACGCGCACGACCTGTTCGACGCCCATCTGCCGCTGGTTCGCTACGAGCAGCAGGCCGTGATCGGCCTCGCGGTTCGCAAATACATCCTGAAGCGGCGCGGCATCCTCCAGTCGGACGCGCAGCGCAAGCCTGGCTCCGCGATCACGGCCGCCGGCAAGGCCGAGGTCGAGTACCTGCTGGCGCGGCTGGCCCGTCGCGATCCGCGCGCCGGCGAGCTGGTGTGAGGTCATGAGCCGAGCGGAGTTGGTCTGATGAGCGACGTCGACGCCATTGTGGTCGGGGCCGGCGTGGTCGGCCTCGCGATCGCCCGGGAGTTGGCCCTGTCGGGTCGTTCCGTGGTCGTGCTCGAACAGGCCGAGGGCATCGGCACCGAGACCTCCTCGCGCAACAGCGAGGTGATTCACGCCGGGCTTTACTACCCGGCCGGCAGCCTCAAGGCCCGGCTCTGCGTCGAGGGCCGGAAGCGGCTCTATGATTTCTGCGAGAGCCACTACGTGCCACACCGCCGCTGCGGCAAGCTGGTGGTCGCCACCGACGAGGTCGAGCTCGCGGCCGTCGAGGCGATCCGCCTCAAGGGGCTGCACAACGGCTGCGACGACCTGGAGATGATCTCCGGCGAGGCCGCCCGCGCGATGGAGCCGGCGCTCAACACCGTCGGGGCGCTGTGGTCGCCCTCCACGGGCATCATCGACAGCCACGCCTACATGCTCGCCCTCCAGGGCGACGCCGAGCAGGCGGGCGCGGGTTTCGCGTTCCACACGCCGTTCTTGCGCGCCGACGCGACCGGCAATTCCATCGTTGTGGAGACCGGCGGCGCCGAGCCGATGCGGCTCACGACCTCTTTGCTGATCAACAGCGCCGGCCTGCACGCCTCACGGGCCGCCAACGCCATCGAGGGGCTGGATCCCGCCGCCGTGCCGGTGACGCAGTATTGCAAGGGCAACTACTTCGTACTGACCGCCAAGGCGCCCTTCAGCCGGCTCATCTACCCGGCCCCGCACACGCACGGGCTCGGCGTCCATCTCACCATCGATCTCGGGGGCCAGGCGCGCTTCGGCCCCGACATCGAGTGGGTCGACGACCTCGCCTACGAGGTCGACCCAAAGCGCGGCGAAGGCTTCGACGCCGCCATCCGCAAGTACTGGCCCGGCCTGCCCGAGAACGCGCTTGCGCCCGGCTATGCGGGCATCCGGCCTAAGATTTCCGGCCCGCACGATCCCGCGCCCGATTTCCGCATCGACGGCCCGGCCGACCACGGCGTGCCCGGGCTCGTGAACCTCTACGGCATGGAGAGCCCCGGCCTCACGGCTTCGCTGGCGATCGCGGCCGAAGTGGTCCGTAAACTCGGCTAGCTATTCCAGCCGAACCATGACGCTGTCGGTCGCTCCGGCGGCGTCCATGACGCTGACACGCGCGAAACCCGCTCCGTCGGGCCGCCACGCGCCCTGCCGCCGCGCCTCGGGCTCGCCAACCGGCCGGCCGTTGACCATCCAGGTGAGCGGCGGAACGCCGCCGAGCGCCTTCAGGGCCAGGCTTGCCTCGGCGGTCGGACCGGCCGAGAGGCCGAGGTCCACCCGCGCGCCGTCCGGCGGAAACGCGATCTTCAACGGCGCGTTCGCGGCCGCCGCAACCGAGCGCGGCGCGTCCCGGCGCAACCGGCGCAGGGGAGGCGGCAGCGTCGCCGACGTGGCGAACAGGGCGTCGCGCGGCGCCGCGATGGGCTCCGGCTCGCCGCCAAGGCGCGAAAATGCGTCGAACAGGATCGGCGCGGCGATCTGCCGACCGACCAGCCCCGGCACCGCGGCGCCGTCGGGCCGACCTACCCAGACGCCGATCGTCACGCGCTTGTCGAAGCCCACCGCCCAGGCGTCGCGATAGCCGTAGGAAGTGCCCGTCTTGAACGCGATACGCCCCGCCGGCGAATTGGCGGGCGGGGGGGCCCCGCGCAGGATGTCGAACACGTACCAGGACGACAGCGGCTCGGCGATCCGCCGCCCCGGCTCGCCCGTTGGCGGCGCGTCCGCGCGCCACTGCAGCGCCGGAGCGTCGCCGCCGCGCGCGAGTCCCGCATAGAGCCGCACCAGATCGGTGAGCCGGATCCCGAGGCCGCCCAACCCCACGGCCAGCCCGGGCGCGGCCTCCTTCGGGACGACGATGTCGGCCCCGGCCTGCCGCAGCCGCGCCAGGAAGCGCGCGGGCCCGACATCGGCCAGGAGCTCCACCGCCGGCACGTTCAGGGACAGCTGCAGCGCCCGCCGCGCCGTCACGGTCCCCTGAAAGGAAAGGTCGAAGTTTTCCGGCGCGTAGAGCCCGAAGCGCGACGGCCGGTCGTCCAGGATCGTTTCGGGATGCGCCAGCCCGGTTTCGAACGCCAGCGCGTAGATGAACGGTTTCAGCGCCGAGCCGGGCGATCGCACGGCCTGGGCCATGTCCACCGCGCCGGCTCGCGCGGCGGACAGGTAATCCGCCGCCCCCACATGCGCCCGCACGTGGCCGGTGGCGTTGTCCACGGCCAGGATCGCGATAGACAGCCGTGGGCCCAGCGCGTCGGCCCGCTCGCGCGCCAGGCTTTCCAGCGTCGCCTGCAGCCGCGCCTCGAGGGTGAGCCGATGCACGCGCCGGTCCGGCTCGCTCCGCATGGCGGCCTCGGCCGCGTGGGCGGCCAGCATCGGAACCGGCCACCGGGCCGTGGGAACAGGCTCCGCCCTGGCCAGCGCCGCCTCTGGCCGGCCTAGGGCGCCAAAGCGCGCCGCGCGCTCCAGCACGCGGTCGCGCGCCGTCTGGGCCGCGTGGGCGTAGCGGTCCGGCCGCCGCGTTTCGGGCGACTGCGGCAGGGCGGTCAGCAACGCCGCCTCGGCGGTGGTCAGGCGCTTGGGCTCCTTGCCGAAATAGGACAGCGACGCGGCCCGCAGCCCTTCGATGTTGCCGCCATAGGGCGCGAGGGCGAAATAGAGGTCGAGGATCTGGTCCTTGCTGAACCGCCGCTCCAGCTGCACGGCCCGCACGGCCTGCCGCAGCTTCGCCGCCAGGGTCCGTTCCTCGCGAGGCTCCAGCAACCGCGCCACCTGCATGGTGAGCGTCGACCCGCCTGACACCACGCGCCCGTTGCGCAGCGCCTGCCAGCCGGCCCGCGCGAAAGACCGCCAGTCCACGCCCGGATGCCAGCGGAAGCGCCGGTCCTCATAGGCGATCAGCATGGCGACATATCGCGGATCCACCTCAGCGGTGGTCACCGGCAAGCGCCAGCGTCCGTCCGCGGTCGTGAACGCCCGCAGCAGCTTGCCGTCGCGGTCCGTGACCGTCACGGAGCCTTCATCGACACGGGAGAGATCGAGCGGGCCGAGGCTGTCGACGAACCGCCAGAGGGATAGCGTCGCGGCGCCGAGCAAAAGCCCAACGAAGAGCGCCAGCCTGATCCCGAACACGCGCCGACGAGGGCGTCTTGGCGCCGCTGGACCGCGGGCCTCGCTCATCCCCCCGTCACCGCGCCGGCGTCACCTCGACCGACCCATAGGCGGTGCGGCCGAAGCGGTCGGGGCGGTACATGTCCTCTACGGTGGCGGGCGGGTGCACGTAGCGCCCGGGCGACACGGCGCGCACCATATAGGCCAGCGTGAAGAAGGCCGACTGCCCGGGTTCGCGGTCCAGCGCCGCCACGAAGCGGTCGTCGCGATATTCGGCCGCGACGGGCTCGATCTCGCGTTTCAGCCAGGGCAGGCCCTGCAGGGCGTCGGCGTCCATCAGCTTGGGATTGTCGATCTCCAGCCCGGCCGGCAGCATATCGACGAGTAGCAGGCGCGCGTATTTCGCCTCCGGCTCCGTCACTTTCAGCACCACGACCAAACGATCGTTCTGCCGGATCGTGGTGGGCTCCACCTTGGTCCCGTCGAGCTTGTAGTAGGAGCGCTCCACCGCGTAGCCCTGGCTGGCGGCCGGCTCCGGCGTGGTGGGCACGCCCGACAAGGTCAGCACGACCTGTGAGGCGACCTGCCCGGCGTTGGCCACCGTCACGGGGCGCCCTTCCAGCGCGTCGCCCTTCCAGCTGCGGAACAGGGCCCCGGACTGCGGCGCGCCATCAACGGTCAGCCTCAGCGCCTCCGCCTGGGACGAGAGCCCTTCGGCGGCCAGCACCATCCAGGCGTTCTCCTGCGTGCTCGTGTAGGAAACGCCGTTGCGCGCTTCCTCGACCACCACGCTCGCGCGCTGCAGCAAGTCCCGGCCCTGGTTGGCTTCCGCCGCCAGCGCCAGCACGCCCGCGCCGTCGCGCAGGCGCGAGCCGTAGTCCGGCCGCGAGAAGCGGTCGTCCTTCACGGCCCGGATCTTGTCGAGCGCCGACGCGAAGGCGGTCTGCGCCCGGCCGCGGTCGCCCAGCAACGCCAGCGCGGCCGCCACCTGGGCGCGCGAGAGCGCCGACCCGAAAGCGTTCAGCTTCGTATCCGCGAGGTACCGCAGGTCGCCCATCACGGGCCGCCCGTTGCGCGCCAGCACGTAGATCGCATAGGCGAGCTCCTGCCCCTTGCCCTCCTGCACCTCGGTGGCGTTCGCGACCGTGTTGCGCAGGCGGTCGAGCGCGCTGTCGAGCGCCCGCTGCGGCACCGCGAAGCCGCGCTCGCGCGCCCGCGTGAGGAAGTCCGTCACATAGGCGTCGAGCCAGGCGTCATCCGAGCCGCCGACGGTCCATAGGCCGAACGCGCCATTGGAGTCCTGGCGCGACAGCACCCGGTCGATCGCGTCGCGGATGCGGTCGTCGACCTTGTCGTCGAGCGCTAGCGCCTCCGTGCGCGCGAGCTTGTTGACGTAGAGCAGCGGCATGGCGCGGCTCACGGTCTGCTCCGAGCAGCCATAGGGGTAGCGGTCCAGCGCGTGCAGCAGCGCCGGAACGTCGATCGCGCCGGCCGGCGACACCGCCATCGAAACCGAGGCCGTGCCGGGCACGAAGTCGGCCACGAGATCGCTGGACGCCGTGATGCTCGACCCGGGCGGCAGTGCGCGCACCATGCGCCGATACACCGTCGAGGAGCCGGGCTGGACGCGCAGCGCGAAGCTCTGTGTCGCGTCGACGCCGGGCCCGGTCAGCCGCAGGTCGACGCCCGTCATGCCAACGCCCGCGGCCGTGACCGGGATCGTGACGCTGGCCTTGCCGTTGGCCTCGAGCCGCACGGTGGAGCGCGTCGACGCGGCCGGGATCACGAGGGGCCCGCGCACGTCGAGGTCCACCGCGTAATCGCCCGCCGGACCCTCGACATTGTCGATCTGCATGAAAAAGCGGGACTGGTCGCCGAGGTTCAGGAAGCGCGGCAGCGTGCCGGTCGCCACCACGGGATCGCGCACGATCACGTCCTGCGTGGCCGCGCCGACGCGGCCTTTGCTCCATCCCACGGCTGTCACCCGCACGGTTCCGTTAAAGCCCGGGATCTCGAACGAAACCTTCGCGGTCCCGTCCGGGCCGACCTTCACGACGCCCGAATAGCGCGACACCGGCTCCTGCGCGGGCGGGTTGGCGTCGCCCGACAGCGCAGCCGCGTCGCCGCCGGACCGAATGGCGCCGCGCGTGCCCTGCATGCCGTCGATCAGGAATCCGTAGAGGTCGCGGATCTCGGTCGCGAGTTGGCGCTGGCCGAAGAAGAAGTCGTAGGGCTTGGGAGCCTCGAAACGGGTCAGGTTCAGGATGCCGACATCCACGGCCGCGACCGTCACGAAGGCGTCCTCGCCGGCCTGCAGGCCCGCGAGGCGGATCGGGATCTTCATGGACTGCCGCGGCCGCATCTTCTCGGGCGCGCCGAGCGACACGCCGATCGAGCGCGCGTCCTTGTCGAGCGCGAACCACGCGACCCCGAGCGCCCGCCCGGGCAGCCGCTTGGCGGCCGTGTCGAGCGGCCGGTGCGCCAGCGCCACCACATAGGCGCCCGCGCCCCAATCGGCCTTCACGGGAATCGAGATGCTGTTCTCGCCGGGCTTCACGTCCACGACCTGCAGGTCGTGCACCGTGTCGCCCACGATCGCCACCGTGGCCTTGCCGGCAAAGCGGGGCGCGAGTTTGAGGTTCATCGTTTCGCCGGCCCGGTAGGACGGCTTGTCGAGCGACACCTCGAGCATGTCGGGCGTTTCGGCCGTGGCGTCGCCCGACCAGCCGACCGTGAAGGTCACGCTGGTGTCGCCGCCTTCGCCGCCCGTCCGTAGGTCGAGCCGGTAGGTGCCCCACTGCACCGGGATCGAGAGGCGTGCCGGCGCATCGGCCGCCACGTCGATGGCGCCGTCCGAGATGCGTCGGGCAGACTTGATGGTCTCGAAGGTCCAGCGCCCGTCCTGGTTGAACCATTGGTAGCGGCGCTCGACCTTCTGCAACGTCCACGGCAGAGCCTTGCGCGCCAGCTTCTGGCCGTCCGGGCCCGCATAGACGACGTCGAAGGTCGCAGGCGCGCCCTCGGCGAGATCGCCGAACAGCTTCTTCACCGCCGCAACCGGGCCTTTCGGCCGGATCGGGATCGTGACCGACCGCTCGATCGCGCGTCCGCCCGTTTCGCCGACCCGCAGCGTGATCCTGGCCTGGACAGGGCGGGGCGCGGCCGGGTCCGGCAGCGTCATCACGACGGCGGCGTGGCCCTGCGCGTCCGTGCTGGCGCTTTCTTCAAGTGAGCCCGTGACGGTCTCGAACGCCTCGTCCTGAAGGCCCACCACATAGCCGTCGAGACCCGGCAGCGGCGCGCCCTCTAGCGGCTGGATGGCGAACTCGCCGCTGACGTCCAGCCCGGAGCCGGGCGCGCCATAGAGGTAGCGGGCCGAAAGGTCGATCTGGGCGGGCTCACCGGCCCGCAGGCTGGGTTGTTTCGGCTTCAGGTCGAGCTCGAGCCGCTCGGGCACGTAATCCTCGACCAGGAAGCTGACCTCGCCGAGCGCCGGGGCCTTCGGGTCCGCATAGGCCTGCACGCGCCAGGCGCCCCGGGCCGCGCCGGGCAGCAGCGGCAACGAGAAGGCCCGGCCGCCGAGGCCCTGATCCTCCACCACGGCGCGCCGATACTCCACGCCGTCCGGCCGCTTGGCCACGAGGGTGAGAGGCAAGCTCGTGATGGCGACGCCCTTGAGGTCACGCAGGAGGGCGGTGACGTTCACGGTCTCGCCCGACCGGTAGACGCCGCGCTCCGTGTACAACATGGCGTCGAGCGCCTTTGGGGCGACGCGGCCTTTCACGCCGCGGTCCGACAGGTCAAAGGCCGCCTGGCCGAGATCCAGGAAGCCGTAGTCGCCTTTGAGGTCGGCCGTGACGAGGCCGGGCGCGAGGCCGCCGGTCCCGCGCGCGAGGCCGGGATCGAACCGCACATAGCCGGCCGCATCCGTCGATTTGGTCGCCAGCACCTCATTGTTGCGCGCGATCAGCCGCAGCTCGACGCTAGCGAGCGGCTCGGCGCTCGCAAGCGAGCGGACCAGCACGTGCACCCCGTCGTCGCCCGCCATGGCGGTGAGGCCGAGGTCGGACACCACGAACCACTGCGTGGCCCGCATGCCATAGTCGTCATCGTCCGACGCCGAGGCCGAGCGTTCTCCACCCGGGCGCGCCGTCATGATGTAGACGCCGGGTTCGAGCTTGCCGACCGCCTCCATCACCGGAAAGGCCGTGACGACGTCGCGGTTCAGGTCCTGCTTTGTGTCGAGCGTTCCCGACCAGATCTTGACGCCCTGCTCCTCGGCCAGCTGCTTGGCCTTGTAGCCGCCGACCTGGGACATGAAGTCCTCGGACCGCACCGTGGGCAGGAGATTGCGGTCGCCCACGCGCGCGATAGCGACCTCGACCTTCGCGGTGTTCACCGAAACGACCGGGATACCTTCCTGGCCGACGCGCGGCAGCACGTAGTTCTTGCCCGTGAAGCGCACCTGGGCGGAGCGGTCGCGAACATAAACTTCGTAGTCCATGCCCTTGAGCAGGCTTTCGCCGACATTGGACGGCAGACCTTGGCGCAGCACGAAGGCGTAGCGCTCGCCGTGCTTCAGCCCGTCCACGCACAGTTGCTGGTCCTCAGCCGTCACGGCCGCGTTGGCGCTGCCCGAAACAGCCACGAAGGGTGTGAAATCGACCTTGCCGCGCGCCAGCGGGTCCGAGAACTGGAAGCACACGCGGGGCGCCGAGGAATCGCTGTCAACCTTGTAGTCCAGCACTCGGAAGCCGTGCTTCTCGCGCAGGTCCTCGTAGATCGGCCGCACGCGCGCGTTATCGGCGAGCTGGAGGCTGGTCCGATAGGCGTCCAGCGCCGGGCGCCAGATCTCGCGCAGCGCGAAGGCTTCGCCGAGCACTGCCAGGGCCGAAGCTTCGTCCGCCCGCGTGGCGGCGCGTTGGTAGGCCGCATAGGCGGCCAGCGTCGCGCGCTCCTGAAGGCGCCAGCGCTCGGTGGCGTCCTTGGGGGCCACCGCGAGGGCCGTCCGCGCGAAAGCGAGCCAGCTGGCGAAGTCACGCCCGTCGAGCGCGATCGCCTGCCCAACGAGCCCAAGGGCCCGCCGGGCGTCTCCGCGCCCGACCAGCCCGACCGCCTCGCGGCGCAGCGCATCCGTCTGCTTGCCCTGTGCGGCCGCGCCGGCGTCCTTTCGCAGCTGTTCCTCCAGCCGCACGCCGTCGCTCGCCAAGTCCTCCCGGTTGAAGCTCTTGGCCGGCGTCTGCGACTGTGCGGCCGCTAGCATGCCGAACATCGCCATAACCAGAGCCAGGGCTTTCAGAACGACGCGCATGGGTTTGATCTCCGGTCGGCGAACCGCAACCGTAGCATTCCGTGATCGGGCCGCAATGTGCGCGATGGCGCCTCGTTGACGGGCGGATGTCGGCAGAAGCACGGTTGGCGCAGCGCTCTCGACGCAAGGGCGGCGCTGCGCGAGAGTGAACGCACGCTCGCCGAGCTCAAGCCGACGCGCCAAGGAGATTAACGCATGGTCAGCCGGTTCAACGCCGTGACGCGGACGATCATCGCCGTGGCGGTCGCGACGTGCCTCGCGGCTGCGTCGGATGCCGGCGGCGCATCGGCCCAAACCGCGCCCGCCGCCAAGGTCGATCCGATCTTTGAGGCCGCGCGCGCCCATTTCGACGGATTGCCGGAAAGCGAGCGCAAAGCCATCCAGGAGGCGCTCATCTGGACGGGAGACTTCTCGGGCGCGGGAACCGGCGGATACGGCCCGCTGACCCACAGGGGCGTGCTCGCCTTTCAGAAGCGCCAGAACGCGCCGGCGGATGGCATTTTGCAGGCTCGAGACCGCGCCGCCTTGGAGGCGGCGGCCGCCAGGGCGAAGCAGGCCGTGGCGTTCGTGCGGGTGACGGAGCCGCGCAGCGGCGTGCGCGTCGGCGTGCCGCAGCGGCTGTTCGACAAGCCGCCTGCGCCCGTGCCGGGCGGGATGCGCTACACGGCCACGAACGGAACCCTGCTCGAGTTAACCAGTCAGGCTGGCGGCGACGCCGATCTGCCGGCGCTGTTTGACCGATACAAGGCTGATGGGGCTGGCCGGCGCGTCACCTACAAGGTGCTGCGGCCCGATTGGTTCGTGGTCGCGGCCGAGTTCGACGGGCGCAAGACCTACACGCGCCTTTCGGCCGGCCCCGGCGGCCTGCGCGGCTTCACGTTCACTTATCCGGCCTCGGCTCCCGATCTCGACCGCATGGTGATCGCCATCGCGAACAGCTTCGAGGCGTTTCCGGCCCCGACGCCCGCCGTCGCGGCAGTCCAACCCGGCCTTCCGGCCGCGAAGGCGCCGCCGGCGAGTCCGCCGGCCGCGGCGCCAGTTCCCGCCGGACCCACCCTGGCCGGTACCGCCTGGGCGGTTGCCCTCGGCAAAGCGGTGACAACGGCCGTGCTGGCCGGCTGCTCCGCCGTGACGGTCGACCGCAAGCCGGCCAGGATCGCGGCCAATGACGTGGCGACCGGCCTGACGTTGCTGGACGCGTCAGGTCTGCGGCCTGCCGGGCTCGCCTTTGTGTCCGCCCTGCCGGGTGACGGCGCCGCGCTGGTCGCGGTCGGCTTCGCGGCGGTGCCCGAAATCCAGCTCACGACCGCCCCCGCCGAAGCGCGGGCGCCGCAGGGAAGCGATGCCCTGCGGGTCTTTGCGCCCATTCAGAAGGGCGCGGCCGGAACGGCGCTGTTTGATCGGCAGGGTCGCCTTGCCGGGCTGGTCCTGGGCTCAGCCCCCGAGCCCAGGCTGGTGGCCGGCGTGGCTCCGGCTGCGAGCTGGCCGACGGTCGGCGGAGCCGCCGTCGCAAAGTTCCTGTCGGGCCATGGCGTAAGCGTGCCGGCCGGGGCGGGCGCGCCCGAGCCGATGAGCGTCGGCCAGATCGCCGCCTCAGCCAAGGGCGCCGCGTCGTCGGTGGAGTGCCAGAGAGCGCCTTGACCATCAGCGGCGACCGATCTGCACAAGGGAACCGCCCGTCCGGCCTGCCGTTGAGGCGCCGTCATGGTGTTTCCGGTATATTCATTCCGTCGAGCGTCATAATGTAACGCTGTTTCCGCCAACCCCGTGCGAGGCCCCCCGATGTCCGCCACGCAGGTCATCATCCATCTCTTTGGCGATATCGCGCTGCTCCTGTGGGGCATCCACATGGTGCATAGCGGCGTCATGCGGGCGTTCGGCAGCGAACTGCGTCGCGCGCTCGGCGCGGGCCTAAGGTCGCGCGCCAGCGCGTTCATGGCCGGCGTGGGCGTCACGGCGGTTCTGCAGAGCAGCACCGCCACGGCCTTGATGGCGACCTCGTTCACGGCAGAAGGCGTCGTCGCACTGGCGCCCGCCATGGCGCTGATGTTGGGCGCCAATGTCGGCACCACGTTGATCGTTCAAGCGTTTTCGTTCGATATCAGCCTCGTCTACCCGGTGCTGATCTTCGGCGGCGTCGTGGCGTTCAGAAAGGGTGGACGCACCAAGACGCGCGACCTCGGCCGCGTCGCGATCGGGCTCGGCCTGATGCTGCTGTCACTGCACCTCCTCACCGAGGCGATCCGTCCGATCGAGAGCGCGCCCGCGATGCGCGACCTGCTCCAGGCCCTGACGCGGGAGCCGGTTCTGAATCTTGCGCTCGCCGCCATTATCACCTGGGCGGCGCATTCCAGCGTCGCCATCGTGCTGTTCGTGATGTCCCTCGCCACCGTGGGGGTGCTGTCGCCCACGGCCGCGCTCGCGATGGTGCTCGGCGCAAACCTGGGCAGCGCGCTCAACCCGCTGATGGAAGGCTCGGGCGGAGATCCGCGGCGTCTGCGGCTGCCGCTCGGCAACCTCATCAACCGCGCGATCGGCTGCTTGATCGCGCTGCCGCTGCTGCCCGAGATCGCGTCCTGGCTCGCCGTGCTGGATCCCTCTCCGGCCCGGATGGCGGCGCTGTTTCACATGGCGTTCAACGTCGTGCTGGCGCTCGCCGCCATGCCGTTGCTCGGACCGTTCTCGAGGCTGCTGACGCGGTTGCTGCCGCAGACGATCAAGGCCAATGACCCGGGCGCGCCGCAGTATCTCGACGCCACCGCGCTGGAGACACCCAGCGTCGCGCTCTCCAATGCGGCGCGCGAGTCCTTGCGCATGGCAGACGTGGTCGAGGCCATGTTGCGCGGCTCGCAGGACCTGATCCACAGCCTCGACCGCAAGCGGGTAGCCGAGATCGGCCGGCTGGACGACATCGTCGACCGCCTCCATGGCGAGATCGAGCGCTATCTCACGGCGATCAGCCGCGAGGCGTCCAGCGAAGTCGAGACGCGCCGCCTGGCCGAGATCCTCGGCTTCACGATCAACCTCGAGCACATCGGCGACATCGTCGACAAGAACCTCAAGGAACTTGGGGCCAAATGCATCAAGAACCGGCTCAAGCTCTCGGGCGAGGGTCTGGCCGAGATCGACTCCATGCACCAGCGCCTGATCGACCACATGCAGCTCGCCATCGCGGTGTTCATGGGCGGCGACGTGAACGCGGCGCGCCGGCTCGTCGCCGAAAAGGAGCAGTTCCGCGAGTTGGAGCGCATCGCGACCGAGCGCCACTTCGAGCGCGTGCGCGACGGCGACACGGCCTCCATAGAGACCAGCGCGATCCAGCTCGACATTGTGCGCGACCTGAAGCGCATCGAGGCCCATATTGCGGCCTCCGCCTACCCACTGCTGGAGCAGAGCGGCGTGCTGCGGCAAAGCCGGCTCAGGTAGAAAGGCGGCGGCTCAGAGTTCGGCCCGCCACGGCTCCACGGCGTCGATCTCCGGCCCGAGCACGTCCTTGACCCACCGGAACGCCGCATTGGCGGCCGGCACGCCCGCATAGATGGCGGTCTGCAGCAACAGCGAGCGCAGCTCCTCCAGCGAGACGCCGTTCTTGAGCGCCGGGCGGACATGCAGCTTGAACTCCTCCTCGCGGTGCAGCGCCACCATCATGGCGAGCGTCACGCAAGAGCGCGTCTTCCACGGCAGAGTCGGGTCCCCCCAAACCTCGCCCCAGGCCGTGCGGGTGATGAAGTCCTGCCATGGCGCCGCGAACGGGCCCGCGCCCGCAAGCGAGCGTTGCACGTGGTCGACCCCCAGCACGGCCTTGCGGTTCGAAAGGCCGCGCTGGAACGCCGCATCCGCATGGACGGAGGGCGACCCTGCCTGCGCGGCGAGGAACTCGCCCAGCAGCGCGTTGACGTCGCCAGGCTGTTCGGCGGCGAGCAGGTGCGCGGCGTCGGCCACGATCTCCAGGCGCGCGCCCGGAATGGCGGCCGCGAGCTCCTGCCCCATGGCGGGCGTCGTCACCGGATCGTCAGCCCCCGCGATCACGAGCGTCGGCGCCGTAATGGAGCCGAGCCCCGGCCGCAGGTCCATGTCCCGGATGGCCCGGCAGCAGGCCGCATAGCCCTTGGCGTCGACGCCGAGCACCATTTTGGTAAAAAAGGCGAGCCGGGCCGGGTCGCGCTCCGCGAAGGCGGGCGTGAACCAGCGGCCGAGCAGCGGGCCGGCGATCGCCGCCATGCCGTCGCGCAGCACGGCCTGCGCGCGCGTCTCCCAGGTCTCGGGCGGCGGCAAGGCGGGCGCGGTGGCCATCAGCACCAGGCTCCTGACCTTGGCGGGATGCCGGATCGCGAGATTCTGCGCCGTCATGCCGCCGAGCGACAGCCCGACCACGTGCGCGGCCGCGATCCCGAGCGCGTCGAGGAGCCCGGCCAGGTCGTCGCAGAGCGTGTCGATGGTTGCGGGCGCGTCGGAGGCGGGCGAGCGCCCGTGCCCGCGCGTGTCGTAGCGGATCACGCGGTAGCGCCCCGCAAAGGCGCGGGCCTGCGCCTCCCACATCTCCAGCGTGGTTCCGAGCGAGTTGGAGAACACCACCGGCGGTGCCTCGCGCGGGCCGGTCTCATCAAAAAACAGGGTGGTCCCGTTGACGTCGATCAGCGGCATGGCGGTAGTCCCGATTGAATGAGCCGATCGGTTTCCCGATCGCGGTTTGGGGTTAAGACGCCAGCGCGTCCTGGACGGGTTGCGCGGCCGCGACGGCGCGATCCACGAAGCGCGCGGCCGCGTTTATGGACGGCGCCGGATCGAACGCCCTGGCGAGCGCCGCGCGGTCGAAGCTGGCGGGCAGGTCGGGAAGGCTGTCGATCACGTCCCGCAGCGATCGCCCGGACGTCCGGACGGCGCCTGCGGCCTCCTCGACGAGGTGGTGCGCCGCTGCGCGCCCGAGCGCCGGCGTCAGCGCGGACGCCGCCGCATCGGCGAACAGGAGTCCCTGCGTGAGGTCGACGTTGCGGCGCATGCGATCGGCGTCGATCTCGAGTCCCTCGGCGAGCCGCCGCGCTTCCGCGAGCGCCCCGGAGGCGAGCCCAAACAATTGTGGCAGCGCGTGCCATTCGGCGTGCCAGGCTCCAGCGGGCCGTTCGTGCGCGCCCGTCATGGCGGTGAGCAACGTGGAAGCGAGCCCCGGCGCCGCGCCGGCTGCCGCGAGCATCACCGTCGAGGAGACCGGATTGCGCTTGTGCGGCATGGCCGAGGAGCCGCCGCGCCCGGGCGTGTAAGGTTCGGCGACTTCGCCGATCTCCGTGGAGGCGAGGCTGGCCACGTCCGTGGCCATTTTGCCCAGGGCGCCGATCAGCATGGCGAGCCAGATCCCGACCTCCACGACGGCGCTCCGCCGCGTGTGCCACGCCAGTGGCGGAGCCCCAAGGCTCAGCTCGGCCGCGAACGCGTCCTGCACGGCCGGCCCGTGCTCGCGCAATCCCGCCAGCGTGCCGACCGGCCCGCTGAGCGAGGCCAGCAAAGTCCGCGTGCGGATGTCGGGCAGCCGCCCGCCAACGTCCGCGAGGCCAGCCAGCCAGCCCGCCGCCTTGAAGCCGAAGCTCACCGGCGCGGCGTGCTGCCCATAGGTGCGGCCCACGCACAGCGTCGTCCGGTGCCGCCGCGCCAGGGCGGACAATCCCGCCAGGGTGGGTGCGAGGTCACGACGCAAAGCCTCGAGCGCGTCGCGCATCTGCAACGCCAGGGCGGTGTCGACGATGTCTTGCGTAGTGGAGCCCTTGTGAAAGGCGCTTTCCAACTCAGGCGGCAGCCGCTTCTGCACGGCCTTCACGAACGGTATCGTCGGGACGCCCGCCAATGCGGTGTCGACACCCAGTTGCCGCAGGTCGAGGCTGCCCGGTTCGATCGCCTCGATGGCGGCCGCCAAAGCCTCCGGCGCGAGGCCAAAACGCGCCTCGGCCCGCGCCAGCGCGGCCTCGGCCCGCAGCATCGCGGCGACCCGCGCCTCGTCCGAAAAGATCGCCCGCATTCGCTCGGTGGCGAAGAGCGGCCCCGTGAGGGCGGAGTCAAGCGCTGAGAAGGTCATCGCGATCGTGTTCCGGACAAACAGCTTCCACCATCTCACATCTGCGGCGTCACGCGAGTGCGACGCATCCGGAACCCTCTCCGGGCGGAGCGCGCGAGGAGGGCGGCCGAGCATCGCCGACGCTGGATTTGTCTCGACGCCCTCTCTGCGCCCGCTTAGGCCTCGAAAAACACCGTTTCGCCCTCGCCCTGCAGGCGAATGTCGAACCGGTAGGTCGGCTCGGCTTCCCCCGCCAGCCGCCGGGCGATCAGCGTCCGGCGCGCCTCCTCGTCGGGAACCAGCGCCAGGATTGGGTCGGCCGCGTTTGCGGACTCATCCTCGAAATAGATGCGTGTATAGAGGTGCTTCAGCATGCCGCGCGCGAACACCGTGACGGCGATGTGAGGCGCCTGCGGCTTGCCGTTCGGGCCGGGAACCTGGCCCGGCTTCACGGTCGTGAACGCGTACATGCCGTCGGGGGTGGTGGGCGCTCGGCCGAAGCCGGCGAAACCGGAATTGCCCCGCGCGCGGTCGTCGGCCGGGTGGGCGTAGCGGCCCTCCGGGTCGGCTTGCCAGATCTCGATCATGGCGTCGCCGATGCCGACGCCGTCGCCGTCCAGCACTTGCCCGACCACGCGGATGCGGTCGCCGCCGATAGCCGGGGTGGTGAGGTCCGCCGAGAAGATCTCGCGCGTGTCGTAGTCCTTCGGCGTCAGGCAATAAGCGAAATAGGGGCCGACCGTCTGCGACGGGGTAATGCCGTCAGTCATCGTGCGGCTCCTCCATGGGGGTGGCGTTGCGGCCGCGCAGCACGATGTCGAACACGAAGCCCAGCGCCCATTCGGGCTGCGTGGTGTCGAGATCGAACCGCGACACCATGCGGTTGCGCGCCCGCTCGTCCGTCACCGAGTTGAAGATCGGGTCGAACGGGAAGAGAGGGTCGCCCGGGAAATACATCTGCGTCACGAGACGCGACAGGTAGGACGGGCCAAACAGCGAAAAGTGGATATGCGCCGGCCGCCAGGCGTTGTGGTGGTTACGCCAGGGGTAAGCGCCCGGCCTGATGGTGACGAAGCGGTAGCGGCCCTCGTCATCCGTCACGACCCGGCCTGCGCCGGTGAAGTTGGGGTCGAGCGGCGCCGGGTGCTGGTCGGCGACATGCACGTACCGCCCGGCCGCGTTGGCCTGCCAGACTTCCAGCAGCGTGTTGGGGACGGGCCGGCCATCCTCGTCCAGCACGCGGCCGGACACGATGATCCGCTCGCCCAGCGGCTCTCCGGCGTGCTGCAGCGTCAGGTCGGCGTCTTCCGGCCGCACGATTTCGTGGCCGTAGACTGGCCCGGTCACTTCCGAAAGCGTGTGCGGCAGGATCACGAGCGGGCGCTTGGGATGGCGCTTGGCGGTGCTGCGATAGCCCTCGAATGAATTGGAGGGATGCGCCAGCGCGCTCTCCCGCGGGTAGATCAGGCCCATGTCGGTCCTCCTGGCTGTTGTTCGGCTTGGAGTTCGCTCAGCCGGGGGAGCTCAAGGTCAGATGCGTTCCACGGCGAGCGCCACGCCTTGGCCCACGCCGACGCAGAGTGTCGCGAGGCCGAGCTTGCCGCCGGTCTTGTCGAGATGATGCGCCAGCGTCATGGCCAGCCGCGCGCCGGACATGCCGAGCGGGTGGCCGAGCGCGATGGCGCCGCCATTGGGGTTCACGTGGTCGGCGGCGTCCGGCAAGCCAAGCCCGCGCAGCACCGCGAGGGACTGGCTCGCAAAAGCCTCGTTGAGCTCCACGGCGTCGAAGTCCGACACTTTGAAGCCCAGCCGCTCGCAGAGTTTCTGCACGGCCGGGACCGGCCCGACGCCCATGATGCGCGGCGCAACGCCGGCGGTCGCCATGCCGAGAACGCGGACGCGCGGGTGCAGGCCGTGCTTGCGGACCGCCTCCGTGGAGGCGAGCAGCATCGCGCACGCCCCGTCGTTGACCCCGGATGCGTTGCCGGCCGTCACGGTGCCGTCGAGGCGGACGATGGGCTTCAGCTTGGCGAGCGCGTCGGCGGTCGTTTCGCGCGGATGCTCGTCCGTGTCGACCGTGATCGGCCCGGCCTTGCCGCCGGGCGTCTCGACGGCGACGATCTCTTCGGCGAAGAACGCCTTGGACCGGGCGGCGCGCTGCTGGCTGCGTAGCGCGAAGGCGTCCTGGTCTTCGCGCGAGACCTGAAAGTCCTGCGCGACGTTTTCGCCCGTCTGGGGCATCGAATCCGTGCCGTATTTCGCCTTCATGGCGTTGTTGACGAAGCGCCAGCCGATGGTTGTATCGAAGATCTCGGCG
Organism: Alsobacter metallidurans; assembly: GCF_014636935.1. Taxonomy (GTDB): domain Bacteria; phylum Pseudomonadota; class Alphaproteobacteria; order Rhizobiales; family Beijerinckiaceae; genus Alsobacter; species Alsobacter metallidurans. Next base: position 105,496 of record NZ_BMES01000001.1, read on the forward strand.
GTTCGGCCGAAAGCCTGGTCGGACTTGCCCATCACGAAGGGCGCGCGGGTCATGCTCTCGACTCCGCCCGCGATGGCGAACTCCATCTCGCCGGCCCGGATGGCGCGAGCGGCCGATCCCACGGCGTCGAGCCCGGAGGCGCAGAGCCGGTTCAGCGTCGTGCCCGGAACCTCCTGCGGCAGGCCCGCAAGCAGCGCCGCCATGCGGGCGACGTTGCGGTTGTCCTCGCCGGCCTGGTTGGCGCAGCCAAGAAACACTTCGTCCACCTGACCCCAGTCGGCTTCCTTGTTCCGCTCCATCAGGGCGCGAAGGGGCGTCGCCGCCAGATCATCGGTCCGTACTTTCGCCAGACCGCCGCCGTAGCGGCCGATGGGCGTGCGAACGGCGTCGCACAGAAAGACGTCGCGGTTCATCTCGATCCTCCATGCGCCTTCTTGGTGCGGGCCTGGATGTCGCGCAGTACTTCGAGCTCCTGCGCGGTCGGGGGCGGGGTCTCGCCGACGTTTGAAGCATAGCGCACCGGCCACCCGGTGTTCTCGGCGATCTTCTCACGCGTGACGCCGGGGTGGATGGACACCACGGTCATTTCCTTGGTGTCGTCGTCGGGCTCGAAGACACACAGGTCCGTCATCAACCGGCTTGGCCCCTTGGTCTTGACCCCCATGGCGCGGCGTTCGCGGCCCGTGCGTCCATGCCCCATGGAGGTGATGAACTCCAGTTCGCCTACGAAGGAGCGCGGCGATTGCGCCATTGTGATGAAGATCTCGCCGCAGTTCGTCGCGATCTCGGGAGCGCCGCCGCCGCCCGGCAGCCTCACCTGGGGGGCGTCATAGGGGCCCACCACGGTGGTGTTCAGGTTGGCGAAGCGGTCGATCTGGGCGCCGCCCAGGAAGCCGACCGTGATGCGTCCGCCCTGCAGCCAGTAGCGGAACATCTCCGGCACCGACACGGTGGTGAGCGCCGTGTCACAGAGCTCGCCGTCTCCAATGGAGAGCGGCAGCACGTTGGGACGCGTCGCCAGCGTGCCGCTCTCGTAGATAAGCGTGATCTGCGGGGCGTGGGTCAGCCGCGCGAGGTTGCAGGCAGCCGAGGGCGCGCCGATGCCGACAAAACACACGTCGTCGTTCTTCAGCGCGCGGGCGGCCGCGATGGTCATCATCTCGGTGGGGGTGTGGTTGGTCATGATGGTCCCCTCACGCGACCTTGCGGCCATGGGCCGCAAAGGCATCAGGCCCCTTCGCGAGAACGTTGTCCTTGATCCAGGCCAGGAATCCATCCCGGTCGCGGGAAATCTTGTCCCACGCGATGTAGAAGGCGTTGTCGCGCTTGTAGTAGCCCTGCGCATAGGACGGATGCGCGCCACCCGGCACGACCGCGATGGCGGTCACGGTCCAGCTCGGCAGAACCACGGCGTTGCGGTTGAGCGGGCCGAAGTCGTCCACCAACTCCTCGACGGTGACGATCGAGCGCCGGGAGGCCAGCACGGTCTCTTTCTGGACCCCCGTGATGCCCTCCAGCAGCACGTTGCCCTCACGGTCAGCCCGCAGCGCGTGGATCACGCCGACATCCGGCCGGATCGCCGGCACGGCGGCCAGCTCCTCACCGGTGAACGGGCACGTGACGCGCTTGATATTGGGGTTCACCTTCGGCAAATCGACGCCCAGATAGCCGCGGAACATCGCGAAGGGCAGGTTGGACGCGCCGGCCTCGTAGGCGTTCGCCATCGCGGCATGCGAATGCTCCTCGATGGCGAGCTTGTGCGGCCAGCCGTTCTCCACCGCGTCGCGCAGCCGGTGCAGCGAGCCCACGCCCGGATTGCCGCCCCATGAGAAGACCAGCTTCTCGGCGCAACCCATGCCGATGAGCTGGTCGTAGATGATGTCAGGGGTCATGCGGTAGAGGGTCAGGCCCTTGCGGCCCTGGCGGATCACCTCGTGCCCAGCCGCGTGCGGGATCAAATGGGTGAACCCTTCCATCGCGACTCTGTCGCCGTCGCGAATGCACTCGGCCACTGCGTCACGCAGCGTCATGAAGCGCGCCATCCGGGGTGTCTCCTCGCCGTGGTGTCGGCTTGACGTGTTCGCATTACGAACATACATTCGTATTGCGAACATTTTAGGTCCGGCGAAACCGGCCCGTCAAGGCGCGCCGCTTCGGTTTCGATCCGGACGAGGCGGCGCCCGGCGCATGTCGCGACGCTCGAGGAGGCTGAGGATGGAGTCGGGACCGGCCCCGATCAGCGAAGACGATCCATCCTATGTGGGCGCGCTGGCGCGTGGGCTGTCGGTGATCCGCGCCTTCGACATCGGCCGCGGAAGCCTGACGTTGGCGGACGTCGCCAAGGCCACCTCACTCCCGCGCGCAACCGTTCGACGGTCGCTCCTCACCCTGCAGGCGCTCGGCTACGTGGCGAGCGACGGCAAGCAGTTTCGGCTCACGCCCCGCATCCTGTCGCTCGGCTACGCCTATCTGGCGTCCACGCCGCTCACGCGCGTGCTGCAGCCGGCGCTGGAGGCTGTGAGCGAGCGCACGCATGAAAGCTGCTCGGCCTGCACGCTGGACGGCCCCGAGATCGTCTATGTGGCGCGCGCCGCCACCAAGCGGATCATGTCAGTGGGGCTGGCGGTCGGAAGTCGCCTTCCGGCGTATTGCACGTCCATGGGGCGGGTGCTGCTGGCGGCCGAGCCGCCCGAAACGGCGAGGCGCATCCTGGCCCAGTCCGACCTGCGCCGGCTGACCCCCCACACCGAAACCGATATCGACGCCCTGATGGCGATCCTCGAACAGGTCCGCCGGGACGGTTACGCGCTGGTGGACCAGGAACTCGAGGTGGGATTGCGTTCGGTCGCCACGCCGGTCCGCAACGCGGCGGGGCAGGTTCTGGCGGCCGTGAACGCCAGCGCGCAGGCCGGCCGGATCTCGGCCGAGCGCCTCGTCGAGACCGCGTTGCCGGTGCTGCGCGAGCAGGCCGAAAGCCTCCGGGCGTCACTCGTGGGCTGACGCCGCCTCGCCGCTCCTCCGCGGGTGTGCGGCTGCGTCCGACGGGCGCAGCGGGGAACAGAACCGCCGTCCAGCGGTTCACCCCGTCCCATCACTGGAGGCCAAACATGATTTCGAAACTTGCCGCCGCCGCGTTCGCGACCGCCATCACGTTTGCGGGTCTTGGCATGTCGAGCGCTCAGGCGGCTCCGGCCGCGCCGGCGGCCGTGGACTCGTCCGTCCAGGGCGGCGGGCTGCTGAACGACGTGCGCTGGGTGTGTGGTCCGCGCGGCCGCAACTGCGTCTGGCGTGGCGGCCCCGGCCCGCGCTTCGCCCGCCCGGCTCCCTTCCGCCGCTGCGTGACTCGCGTGCAGCGTGGCCCCTGGGGCGTGCGCCGCGTCCGCACCTGCCGCTGAACCGAGAGACTGAATCAGGAACCCCGCCGGACGCGAGTCCGGCGGGGTTTTCGTTTGGCGATTGTTGTTTCTGAGGGAGCCATGGCGGGTAATCCCCGCCATGGCGTCGTGGCTCAGGCCCCGCCGATCTTGCGGCTGGACCCGGCGCTGGCCATGGACGACCCGCTCAAGCCCGTTGTGCTCGACCCGGTCGCATCCGCGCCCGTGCCGGTCGCCCCGGGGGTCGAGGAGCCGGCCGTGTCGCCATAGCTCACCGCGCCGGGGTTCTGCGAGCCGGTATGTGTTCCGGCGGAGGATGAACTCGTCGAGCCAGACCCGGACCCGGAGGAGCCAGCCCTGGCCGCCGCTGCGCCCGATCCATAGAGGCTCTGGTTGGAGTCCGTGGACGTGGATCCGGAGCCATAGCCAGAGCGCTGCTTCACCCGGATATTATTTTGCACGTGGGTCACGCCCGAGACCGTCTCGGCGATGTCCTCGGCGTGGCGCTTGGCGAAGCGTTCCTCCACCGAGCCACTCAGCGTCACTTCGCCGTTCTGGACATTGACGTCGATGTCGCTGGCGTCGATGTGCGGGTCGTCCGTTAGGCGGTCGTTCACGTCCTCGCGGATGCGGTCGTCCGAGCGGGCATAGCCCTTGGGGCCACGGCCACGGTGCTGGGCTTCGCGCTGGGCATCCTGCCGCCGGCGGCGCTCGGCGTCGTCATCGCCGAACCACGAGGCCACCTCGTCGCTGGCGCGCTCAAAGAAGCCGCGGTCGTCGTCGCGGCCATAGCCGCGATCCTGCGAACCGTAGCCCTGCGATCCGCGGCCGTAGCGATCGCGGTCCGAGCCCTGGCTGTAGGAACCAGCGCCCCAGTTGGAGCCCGACGAACGCCCGAAGTCGCCGCCGCGGCCATAGTCGCTCGTGTCGCCTCGGCCATAGCCGGCGGAGCGGCCCGACGAGCCATAGCCGTAGCGGTCTTCACCGCCGGCCGAGTAGGATGCTGCGCCGCGGCTCGGCCCGTATTCGGGCGCCACCGGCTCGTCGAAACGCGAGCGCGATCCGAATCCGGACCCGCCGCCCATGCCGCCGGAGCCGCTGAACGATCCACGCTCACGGTCGCCGCCGCGCGAGCCGCCCCATTCGTCGCCGCGCGAATAATCGTTGCTCCAGCTGTCGCGGCCACGCTCGTCGCGGCCCCAGTCGCCGGCCCGCTCCCAGGTCTGATTTCGGCCATAGTCGGAGCCGCCGCGCGAACCGGACGCGCTCGAGCCGCCCCCGAACTGACCGCCACGGCTGCGGTCGCCGCCATAGCGGTTTTCCGACCCGGATGTCCGGCTGCCCGAGCCGTAGCGGTTCTCCGACCCGCCGTAGCGGTTCTCCGAGCCGCCATAGCGGTCCTCGGTCCAGCGCTGACGGTCCGGGTCGCGATATCGATCGTCGTTTGCCATGGGAATCCTCCACTCCTGCATGCAGGCGTTATGGGCTGCCGAGCGGCAGCCTGTTTGGGAAGAGCCCATTCAATGCCCCCAGGATGGGGAAGTTCCGGCGTGGTTAAGACACCCCCGCGCCGGCGCGGTGCAGCTTGCGCCGCCCTCTCAGGCGCGAAAGCCGCGCACGAAATCCAGCAGCGTCGCGATCGCGGCGTCCGCGTCCGCCTCCGTCATCGACTCGGCCGGATTATGACTGATTCCGCCCTTGCACCGCACGAACAGCATGCCCACCGGGCACAGCGACGCCATCGCCATTGCGTCGTGCCCGGCGCCCGAGGGCAGCTCCAGCACGGGGATCTGCCGGCCCGCCACCGCGGCTGCGAGGCCGGCCCGGATCGCCGGGTCGCAGGGCGCGGCGGGCGCGTCATAGAAAGGTTCGATCGTGAGCGTCACGCCGCGCCGTTGCGCGATGGCGCGGCATTCGCGCTCCACGGCCGCCACCAGCGCGGTGCGGATCACGTCGTCCGGGCTGCGGGCGTCCAGCGTGAACAGCACCCGCCCCGGAATGACATTGACGGCGTTGGGCTCCACCGTGAAGCGGCCCACGGTTGCGACCGTGTCCGGCTGGCCCGCGCCGAGCCGTTCGATCGCGAGCGCCATCTCGGCCGCAGCCGCCAGCGCGTCCTGCCGCAGCGTCATCGGCACCGTGCCGGCATGCCCGGCCATGCCCGAAACCGTCATACGCCGGCGGCTCGCGCCGTTGATGGCCGTGACCACGCCGACCGCCAAGTCGCGCGCTTCCAGCACCGGCCCCTGCTCGATATGAACCTCCACATAGGCCAGCACCGCCGCACGATCGCGCCGCAACGCCGCAATGCCGTCAGGGTCGCCGCCAAACCCGACAAGCGCGTCGCGCAGGCTGATCCCGTCCTCGTCCCGGCCATCCAGCGTGGCGGGGTCGAAGGTCCCGGCCAGCGCGCGGGAGGAGGACAGGTTGCTCGGAAACCGGACATTCTCCTCGTCCCCGAACGCGAGCGCTTCCACGGCGAAGGGCAGACGCTCGCCGGCATTCGCGAGTTCCTCGATCACCCCGATCGCCGCAACCACGCCCAGCGTGCCGTCAAACGCGCCAGCGTCCTTCACGGTGTCGATGTGCGAGCCGATCAGCAACGCCGGCAATCCCGGCGTCGCGCCCTCGTAGCGCCCCACCACGGTGCCGAGCGCGTCGACGTTGACGCTGTCGCATCCGGCCGCGCGCATCATCTCCGCCACAGCATCCGCGGCATGCCGGTGGGATGGGGACAGATACAGGCGGTGGATCTGGCCCGGCACGTCCGTGAAGGCGCGGAGCTGCTCCAGGCGCTCGATGGCGCGCGAGCCGAGCGTGACGGGAAGGCGGATGGACGGCACGATGCTGGTCATGGCGGGAAGCTAAGCCGGATCCGACCGCGGCGGCAACGCCGCCCGGTTCGGGAGAGCGCAATTGTGCCTCTCCCCCGCTGGCGCGCGGCGCCCTATGGTGCCGCATGGCCGCCGTCTCGCGGCTTTCCGGAACGTCCCATCATGACCGAACTCACCCTCGCGGCCGCCCAGGCCCTCGTGTCCGCCGCCCTCGCGCATGGCCGCGAGAAAACCATGCAGCCGCTCGCCGTCGCGGTGCTCGACGCGCGTGGGGCGCTCCGCGCTTTCGGCGCCGAGGACGGGACCAGCCTGAAGCGCGGCGACATCGCGCGCGGCAAGGCCTCGGGGGCGATCGCGCTCGGCGTCGGCTCGCGCGCGCTGCACCGCATGGCGCAGGAGCGTCCGCATTTCATCGAGTCGATGCACGGCGTCGTCGGCGCGCTCGTGCCGGTGCCGGGCGGCGTCCTGCTGCGCGACGCCTCCGGCGCCGTGGTCGGCGCGGTCGGCATCTCGGGCGACAACGCCGACAACGACGAGGCCGCCGCGCTGGCGGGTGCGGCCGCGGTGGGTCTCACGGCCGACCCCGGCAAATGACGACCCTGCCGGGCGCGCGGCAGGCTTGCGCGCCCGGGGCTGGACACGCCGGCCGCGCCGGGCTTGGCTCAAGGGAGCCGCTGCGGGTGCGGACGGCGAGCCGCCGACAAGGCGGCCAAGGAGGGGAGACCGCAGATGCCGCGCTTCGCCGCCAATCTGTCCATGATGTTCACCGAGTGGGAGTTCCTGGACCGCTTCGCGGCCGCCTCGGACGCTGGCTTTTCGGCCGTTGAATTCCTGTTCCCCTACGAGCATCCGCCCGAAGCGATCGAGCAGCGCTTGCGCGAAAACGGGCTCACGCAGGCGTTGTTCAACCTCTGGCCCGGCGACTGGCAGGCCGGCGAACGCGGCATCGCGGCGCTGCCCGGCCGCGAAGCCGAATTCCGGGACAAGTTGCAGGTTGCGGCCGCCTACGTGGAGGCCACCGGCGTCCGCCGCGTCCACCTGATGAGCGGCATGGCCGACCCCAACGATTCCGCCGCCCAGGGCTGCTTTTCGGCCAATCTGGCGCTCGCCTGCGAGCAGATCGGCCAGCTCGGCGCCGACGTGCTGCTCGAGCCCATCAATGGCCGCGACATGCCGGGCTATTTCATGAACAGCTTCGATCGCGCCGCCGCCATCATCAAGCAGGCGGGCCGCCCCAACCTGAAGCTGCAGTTCGATTTCTACCATCGCCAGATCCTCCATGGCGACGTCACGATGGCATTTAGGGCGATGCAGCCGATCACCGGGCACGTGCAGATCGCGAGCGTGCCGAGCCGCCACGAGCCCGCCGGCGAGGAGCTGAACTACCCCTTCGTGTTCGAGGAGCTGGACCGGCTGGGCTATGCGGGCTTCGTCGGCTGCGAGTACCGGCCGCGCGCCGGCACCGTGGAGGGCCTCGGCTGGTTCGCGCCCTGGCGGCGCAAGACCTGACGCACGCGCGATGGCTGAGCCCGCCAAGCCCCGCCGCAAGGTGCTGTTCATCACCACCGACCAGCAGCGGGCGGACGCGCTCGTGCTCGCGCCGGATTTCGACCTGTGTCCCAACCTGAAGGCGCTCGCGGCCGAGGGCGTGACCTTCACGCGTCATTACACTTGCGCGGCCCCTTGCGGCCCCGCCCGCGCCACGCTGCTGACGGGGCTTTATCCTTTCGTGCATCGCTCGGTCCGCAACGCCACCCCGCTGGACGCGCGGCACGGGAACGTCTTCATGGAAGCGCGCCGGGCCGGCTACGATCCGGTGCTGTTCGGCTACACGGACTCGGCCATCGATCCGCGCGCCACCGTGCCGGGCGATCCCCGCACCCGCAGCTTCGAGGGCGTGCTGCCCGGCCTTCGGCTGGAGGCCGCGCTGAACGAGGCGAGCCTGGAGCCCTGGCTCACGGATCTCGCCAAGCGCGGCTACGACGTTCCCAAGCGCCTGCGCAACATCTACCGGCATGTCGGCTCCACCAAGGTGATGAAGCAGTTCTCGCGCGAGGCCGCCTTGTACCGGGCCGAGGATTCCGACACCGCCTGGCTGACCGACAAGCTGCTCGATTTCTGGCGCCTGCGCCGGGACGAGGACTGGTTCGTGCACCTCGTCTGGTACCGCCCGCACCCGCCCTTTATCGCGCCCGAACCCTACAACCGCCTCGTGCCGGCCGATGCGATCGCCTTGCCGCGTCGCCGCGAAACCATCGAGCAGGAACGCGCCGCGCACCCGTTCCTGGACGCATGGCTGCACGAGCAGAACACGGCCGACTACCTGAAGACCCAGGTCAACACGCAGGAATCGAGCGCCGCCGAAATCCAGGACATCCGCGCCGTTTATCTCGGTCTCCTGGCCGAGGTGGACGCCAATCTGGGCCGCGTCGTCGACCACCTGAAGCGGACCGGAGAGTGGGACGAAACGCTCGTCGTGTTCACGTCCGACCACGGCGAATTGCTCGGCGACCACTGGTGCTGGGGAAAGGGCGGCTTCCACGACGCCTCCAATCACGTCCCGCTGATCGTCCGGGCGCCCGGCATGCCGGCGGAGCACAGGGGACGCGTGGTGGACGCCTTCACCGAGTCGGTGGACCTCGCCCCCACGATCCTCGAGTGGGTGGGCCTGGCGCCTCCGGCTGAAATGAACGGCGTGTCGCTCGGCCCCTGGCTGCGCGGCGAAACGCCCGAGCGCTGGCGCGACTACGCATTTTGGGAGTTCGACTTCCGCACCCTGGGCGGCGGCGGCCTGGAAGCCGCGCTCGGGCTCACGCCCGACCAGTGCACGCTCGACGTCATTCGCGAGCGGCGCTGGAAATACGTGCATTTCACCGCGCTGCCGCCGCTCCTATTTGATCTCGACGACGATCCGGGCGAGTTCAACAATCTCGCAGACAGTCCTGCCTATGCGAGCGAGAGCGCCCGCCTGGCGGGCCGCCTCCTGTCGCATCGCATGCTTCACGCCGAGCGCACGCTCACCAACACCAAGCTCGCGCATGCGGGCGTGAAGACCTGGACGGGCGACCGCGGCCTCGTGCCGCCTTCGTTTCAGGCAACGGCGGCTGGCGCCTAAAACAAAGGCAGACGCGTAAACCGAATCCGCATCCTGCGCGCTCCGCGTGCGGAACCGTTGTGGACGCAAGATCCTGCGACGGGTCGGCCAAATCGGCTCCAGCGTCGTCCAAGCTTGGTCCTAGCCCCCCTTTGGCTCGCATTTTATGCGAATCCGCCGCTCCGGCGATTATCGTCATCTGCTGGCACGGCGCTTGCGAACCTTCCTTTCCGGTCCATGAACCCGCGTTTAGGAGGGGGCTCTACCCATGTCGCTTCGTTTCAAGTCTTTCGTAGCCGCCGCGGCCGTCGCCGCCGGGGTGACGCTCGCCTCGGCCGGCGCCCAGGCCCAGACCATCAAGGTCGGCATCCTGCATTCGCTCTCGGGCACCATGGCGATCAGCGAGACCACGCTGAAGGACGTCATGCTCATGCTCATCGACGAGCAGAACAAGAAGGGCGGTCTCCTCGGCAAGAAGCTCGAGGCCGTGGTGGTCGACCCGGCTTCCAACTGGCCGCTCTTCGCCGAGAAGGCTAAGGAGCTGCTGCTCAAGGACAAGGTCGCGGCCACGTTCGGCTGCTGGACCTCGGTGTCGCGCAAGTCCGTGCTGCCGGTGTTCGAGGAGAACAACGGCATCCTGTTCTACCCGGTGCAGTACGAGGGTGAAGAGTCGTCCAAGAACATCTTCTACACCGGCGCCGCTCCGAACCAGCAGGCAATCCCGGCCGTCGACTACCTGGCCGAGAACGAAAAGGTCCAGCGCTGGGTGCTGGCCGGCACCGACTACGTCTACCCGCGCACGACCAACAAGATCCTCGAGGCCTACCTGAAGTCCAAGGGCGTGAAGTCCGAGGACATCATGATCAACTACACGCCGTTCGGTCACTCCGACTGGCAGACGATTGTCGCCGACATCAAGAAGTTCGGCTCGGCCGGCAAGAAGACCGCCGTGGTGTCGACCATCAACGGCGACGCCAACGTGCCGTTCTACAAGGAGCTCGGCAACCAGGGCGTGAAGGCGACCGACATCCCGGTCGTGGCGTTCTCGGTCGGCGAGGAAGAACTCGCCGGCATCGACACCAAGCCGCTGGTCGGCCATCTCGCCGCTTGGAACTACTTCCAGTCCGTGGACGTGCCGGTCAACAAGACCTTCATCGACCAGTGGAAGGCCTACACCAAGAACCCGAAGCGCGTGACCAACGACCCGATGGAGGCGCACGTCATCGGCTTCAACATGTGGGTCAAGGCCGTCGAGAAAGCCGGCACCACCGACACCTCTGCGGTGATCGACGCGCTGGTCGGCGTCACCGTCCCGAACCTCTCGGGCGGATACTCGGCCATGATGCCGAACCATCACATCACCAAGCCGGTCCTGATCGGCGAGATCAAGGCCGACGGCCAGTTCTCCATCGTGCAGCAGACCGCCCAGGTGGTCGGCGACGAGTGGTCGGACTACCTCGAAGGCTCCAAGGACCTGATCTCCGATTGGCGCGCTCCGATGACCTGCGGCAACTTCAACGTGAAGACCGGCAAGTGCGGCGGCGCCTCCAAGTAAGCTGACGACAAACGACGATCCCCGGCCGGCGGCTCTCGCCCGGCCGGGGATGGCTCACGACCTGGACCGCGGGCCTCCGGCCCGCATCCATCCGGCCCAGCCCGTGCGGGCCGGAGGCCTGCGGTCCAACGCTCCTCCGCCACAAGGTTTGCAATCGATGCGTATCGCGCGCCTTCTCGCCGCCCTGCTCGGGCTGGCCCTGGCTTCCGTCGCTTCCGCGCCCTCGCGCGCCGCCGACCTCGACGCCGCGTTCGCGCGCATCGCCACCGAGAATTTCGGCGAAATCGAAGCCGCCATCGGCGATCTCGCGGCCACCGGGGACCCGAAGGCCGCCGCCGCCCTGCAGGCGCTCACGGATAGCCGCCTCGTCTACGCGCCGGCCGACAAGGGCGTGTTCATCAAGGCGCCGGACGGCAAGTTCACCGACGCCCGCACGGGCGCCGCACCCGCCGCGGAGCCGTTCGGAACCAAGCCGGTCCGCGTCAACAACCGCGTCCGCCGCGCGCTGGAAGCCGCGCTCGGCTCCCTGACGCTGCTCTCCCCCGACCCGGCCAAGCGCCTCGCCGCCGCCGAGGCGGTGCTGAAATCCCGCGACTCCGCCGCCATACCGGCGCTCGACGCCGCGATCGCGAAGGAAACGGACGCCCGTATCAAGAAAACCATGGTGCAGGCCCGCGCCGCCGCGGTGCTGGGCAAAGCCGATGCCACCGACGCCGAGAAGGTCTCGGCCATTGACGTGGTGGCCGAGCGCGGCGACCAGGACACGCTGTCGCTGCTCGCCAATCTGCGCGCCAACGGCACCCCGATCGTCAAGATGGCGGCCGAAACTGCGGCCGGCGCCATCGAGCGGCGCCTCGCCGTTCTCTCCTCGGTCCAGAACGTCTGGTACGGCCTGTCGCTCGGCTCGGTGCTGCTGCTGGCCGCCATCGGCCTCGCGATCACGTTCGGCGTCATGGGCATCATCAACATGGCCCATGGCGAGATGGTGATGCTCGGGGCCTACACGACCTTCGTGGTGCAGGAGATCCTGCGCACCAAGTACCCGGCCCTGTTCGACTGGTCGCTCGCGATGGCGATCCCGCTCGCCTTCCTGGTCGCCGGCGGGGTCGGCGTGCTGATCGAGCGCAGCGTCATCCGCTTCCTGTATGGCCGCCCGCTCGAGACGCTGCTGGCCACCTGGGGCGTCAGCCTCATCCTGCAGCAAGCGGTGCGCTCCTGGTTCGGCGCCAACAACCGCGAGGTCGGCGCGCCGGCGTTCATGTCGGGCTCGTTCGACTTCATGGGGCTCGCCATCACGTATGGGCGGCTCTGGATCGTGGTCTTCGGCGCCCTCGTGTTCGCCGCGCTGCTCTTCGTGCTCAAGGCCACGTCCTTCGGGCTGAAGATGCGGGCCGTCACGCAGAACCGCCGCATGGCCTCCTGCATGGGCATCCGCACGCCTTGGGTGGATTCGCTCACCTTCGGGCTCGGGTCCGGCATCGCCGGCATCGCCGGGGTGGCGCTCTCGCAGATCGACAACGTCTCGCCCAATCTCGGCCAGAGCTACATCGTCGACAGCTTCATGGTGGTGGTGTTTGGCGGGGTCGGAAACCTCTGGGGCACGCTGGTGGCCGCCATGACGCTGGGGATCGCCAACAAGTTCCTGGAGCCTTTCGCGGGCGCGGTGCTGGGCAAGATCCTGCTGCTGATCTTCATCATCCTGTTCATCCAGAAGCGTCCGCGCGGGCTGTTCGCCCTCAAGGGACGGGCGGTCGAAGCATGATCCTGCGCACCATCATCGACCTCGACTGGCGCGGCCGCGTCTTCCTGCTGGTGCTGGCGGCGGTCGCCGTTCTGGTGCCGTTGTTGAACCTCGCGGTCCCGGCCGGCTCGGCCTTCAACGTGCCCACCTATCTGGTGTCGCTACTGGGAAAATATCTCTGCTACGCCCTGCTGGCGATCGCGCTTGACCTTGTCTGGGGCTATTGCGGCATTCTCTCGCTCGGCCACGGCGCCTTCTTCGCGCTCGGCGGCTACGCGATGGGCATGTACCTGATGCGCCAGATCGGACCGCGCGGCGTCTACGCCAACCCGGTCCTGCCGGACTTCATGGTGTTCCTGAACATGAAGGAGCTGCCCATCACTTGGTGGGGCTTCGGGCACTTCCCCTACGCGATGCTGATGGTGCTGGTGGTCCCGGGCCTGCTCGCCTTCGTGTTCGGCTGGTTCGCGTTCCGGTCGCGCGTCACCGGCGTTTACCTCTCCATCATCACGCAGGCGATGACCTACGCGCTGCTGCTGGCCTTCTTCCGCAACGACATGGGGTTCGGCGGCAACAACGGCCTCACGGATTTCAAGGACATCCTCGGCTTCAACATCCAGGCGCAAAGCACCCGCGTGGCGCTGTTCGTCGCCAGCGTGGTCGCGCTGGCGCTCGGCTACCTGATCGCCCGCGCGATGGTGACGTCGGCCTACGGCAAGGTGCTGATCGCCATTCGGGACGCCGAGAGCCGGGCCCGCTTCATGGGCTACAGGGTGGAGCGCTACAAGCTCGTCGCCTTCACGGTGTCGGCCTGCATGGCGGGCGTCGCGGGGGCGCTGTACGTGCCGCAGGTCGGCATCATCAACCCGTCCGAATTCGCCGCCGCGAACTCCATCGAGGCGGTGATCTGGGTCGCAGTTGGCGGCCGCGGCACGCTCGTGGGGGCGGCGCTCGGCGCCGTGCTGGTGAACTGGGCCAAGACATGGCTCACCGGCGCTTTCCCGGAGGTCTGGGTGTTCGGCCTCGGCGCGCTGTTCGTGCTGGTGACGCTGTTCCTGCCCAAGGGCATCATCAGGACGCTGTCGGAATGGAGCGCCCGCCGCTCGGATCAGCGCGCCGCATCGGCGGCGGCGGAGGCCGGGATCGGCGCCGTGCAACAGCCTGCCGGGGCGGAGTGAGCCGATGTCGTCAGTGACCAGCCCCGAACTCACCCAGTCGATCCTCTATCTCGACGGCGTGAGCGTGTCGTTCGACGGCTTCAAGGCCCTGAACAGCCTCTCGATGGTGATCGGCCATGGCGAGATGCGCGCCATCATCGGCCCCAACGGCGCCGGCAAGACCACCATGATGGACGTTATCACGGGCAAGACCCGGCCCGACGACGGCGACGTGCTGTTCGACGGCTCGGTCGACCTGACCCGCATGGACGAAGCCTCCATCGCGGAGCTCGGCATCGGCCGCAAGTTCCAGAAGCCGACCGTGTTCGAGAGCCACACGGTGGACGACAACATCCTGCTCGCCATGAAGGGCCCGCGCTCGGCCGGCTCGTCGCTGTTTGGCTGGCGCAACCGCGTCCGTGACGACCAGAAGGACCAGGTGCTGGAGACCATCGGCCTCAAGGACCATCGCAAGCGCCTGGCCGCCGACCTGTCGCACGGCCAGAAGCAGTGGCTGGAGATCGGCATGCTGCTCGCCCAGGACCCCAAGCTCCTGCTGGTCGACGAGCCCGTGGCCGGCATGACCGACCACGAGACCGAGCAAACCGCCGCGCTGCTGGCCTCCATCGCCAAGACGCACGCCGTTGTGGTGGTGGAGCACGACATGCACTTCGTGCGCGCGCTGGGCTGCAAGGTCACGTGCCTGCACGAAGGCTCGGTGCTGGCCGAAGGCGCGATCGACGCCGTATCCACCAACGACCGCGTGGTCGAAGTGTACCTGGGACGCTGACCATGCTTTCGGTGCAAGCCATCGACCTCTACTACGGCGCCGCCCAGGCGCTGCGCGGCGTCAGCCTGCAGGCCGAGGCCGGCAAGGTCACGGCCGTGCTGGGCCGCAACGGCGTCGGCAAGTCGTCGCTGTTGCGCGCCGTCACGGGCGTGCAGCCGGTCAAGGGCGGGAAGATCGTCTGGAAAGGGCAGGATCTCGGCGGCCTCGCGCCCTTTGATCGCGCCCGCCGCGGCATTGCGTATGTGCCGCAGGGCCGCGAGATCTTCCCGCTGTTGACCGTGAAGGAGAACCTCGAAACCGGGTTCTCGCCCCTGCCGCGCGCCGAGCGCTTCGTTCCGGCCGAGATCTTCGACCTGTTCCCCGTGCTGAAGGACATGCTCAACCGTCGCGGCGGCGACCTTTCGGGCGGCCAGCAGCAGCAACTCGCCATCGGCCGCGCGCTGGTGACCCGGCCGAGCCTGCTGGTGCTGGACGAGCCCACGGAAGGCATCCAGCCCTCCATCATCAGGGACATCGGCCGCGCCATCGACTACCTTCGCCAAAAGGGCGACATGGCGATCCTGCTGGTGGAACAATATTTCGAATGGGCGCGCGACCTCTGCGACACCTATGCGGTGATGGATCGCGGCCAGATCGTGCTCGCCGGCCCCCGCGCCGACATGGTCGAGACCGATGTGCGCCGCCATCTCTCGGTGTGATCTGGGCGCGGCACGCGCCACCCTCCCCTTGAGGGGGAGGGTCGACGGCCGCAGGCCGGCGGGGTGGGGCGGGGTGCGCCCGGCGAGGGCGCGTTCGTTACTCTTTCGCCTCGGCACTCTACGCCCGGCGTCACCCCACCCCGCCGCTTCGCGGCGACCCTCCCGCTCACGGGGAGGGTGGGCGCTGCGGCGTCCGTGTGGGGTTTGAGCATGCTGCTCGATTCCCAATCCGAACCCGCAGGCGCGACGCCTGCCGCCCTTCCTGCCTATGTGCGCGCCAGCGGCGTCATTCAGGCCCGCTTCGCCCCGACGGGGCGCGGCACGCGCGTGATGGCGCTGCGCGAGGCGGGCGGCTACCGGCTGAAATTCCCCAAGGCGGCTGCCTGCGAGGCGGTGCTGATCAACACCGGCGGCGGCATGACGGGCGGCGACCGGCTCGACGTGTCGTTGACGTTGGACGCCGATGCGCAAGCCGTGATCACCACGCAATCGGCCGAAAAAATCTATCGCTCGGACGGCGCGGCCGCCGAGATCGCGGTCGACATCGCGATCGCGGAGGCCGGGCAGCTGTCCTGGCTCCCGCAGGAAGCGATCCTGTTTTCGGGCTCGCGCCTGCGCCGGCGGCTTCGGGTCGCCATGGCGGCGAGCGCCAGGTTGACCTTGGCCGAAACCGTCGTGTTCGGCCGCGTCGCGGCGGGCGAGACGCTGGGCGAGGGGCTCTTCGACGACCGCTGGGAAATCCGCCGCGACGGGCGCCTCGTGTTCGCCGAAGCCGTTCGGCTGGACGGCGCGATTGCGGCCACGCTGGCCCGCCCGGCGCTGGGCGGCGGCGCGCGAGCGGTTGCAACCGTCGTGCACCTCGCGCCGGACGCGGAACGCCGCATCGAAGAGGCCCGCGCGGCGCTGGACGGCGCACAATCCGATTGCGGCGCGAGCGCCTGGAACGGCATGCTGTGCGTGCGGCTTGCCGCCGAGGCGCCGGCCGTTCTCCGCGCCGACATGGCCGCCTTTTTGTCCCGGTTCCAATCCGGCCCGCTGCCGCGGGTCTGGCAATGCTGAGCGAGATCGTCCGATGAACCTCTCCCCGCGTGAGAAGGACAAGCTGCTGATCGCCATGGCGGCCAACGTGGCCCGCCGGAGGCTCGAACGCGGCGTGAAGCTGAACCACCCCGAGGCTATCGCGCTGATCACCGACTTCGTGGTGGAAGGCGCGCGCGACGGCCGCTCCGTGGCCGACCTCATGGAGGCCGGCGCCCACGTGATCACGGCCGACCAGGTGATGGACGGCATCGCCGAGATGATCCACGACGTGCAGGTGGAAGCCACATTCCCGGACGGCACCAAGCTGGTCACCGTGCACAACCCCATCCGGGGCGCGTCCGGGGCCGTGGTTCCGGGCGAGGTGATGACGCTGGACGGCGACATCGTCATGAACGTCGACCGCAAGACGGTCGCGCTCGCGGTCGCCAACACGGGCGACCGGCCCATCCAGGTCGGCAGCCACTACCATTTCGCCGAAACCAACGCGGCCCTGAGCTTCGACCGCGACCGCGCGCGCGGCATGCGCCTCGACATCCCGGCCGGCACGGCCGTGCGGTTCGAGCCCGGCCAGACCCGCGAGGTGCGGCTGGTGGCGCTGGCCGGCAATCGCGAGGTCTACGGGTTCCGGCAGGACGTGATGGGCAAGCTGTGAGGTCCGTTGGTCTACTCGTCCTGGCGAATCTCGTGACGTTTCATCACGCATTCGCCAGAGAGCTCGATGACGGCGTTCTGCGTTGGCGTTTCTGGCAAGGCGTTGACGAGATTAAAATTACGAATGCCAAAACGCTTGAGTCTGATGCTTACACCGGCCCAATCTTAATCTGCGGAAAAGGGTCGGCAGACCTGAAGTTATGGGCGACGCTTATCCAAAAGCCCCGGCTGTCCAAACTGAAAGATCGAGCTGACTACCGCGGTCTTCAGGCACTGGTCTGGGCTGGTTCCAGTAAAGCACCCTGCGGGAACAACGTTGTTCGTTTCGAATCTAATGAAGCAGACGAGTACTGGGAATTTAGCTGCAAAATACCTTTACGCGATGCAAAGCAGTTCCTCGCTGAATTTCAGCGCTCTGGCCGTTTAGGTTTCTCGGTAGCTGGCACTACGGATCAAATCGATGATCCCGGTGGGAGCGATGACAGGAAGCAGTTCGTCAAAGCGTGCAACAGTCGGAAATAGATGTTTCGCGGAAGAGGGATCTAAACGCCATGGCCACCAAACTCTCCCGCGCCGCCTATGCGGACATGTTCGGCCCCACAACGGGCGACAAGGTGCGGCTCGCCGACACCTCGCTGGTGATCGAGGTCGAGAAGGACTTCACCGTCTATGGCGAGGAGGTGAAGTTCGGCGGCGGCAAGGTCATCCGCGACGGCATGGGCCAGTCGCAGATCACCAACGCGGCCGGGGCGGTGGACACCGTCATCACCAACGCGCTGATCCTGGACCACTGGGGCATCGTGAAGGCCGATGTCGGCCTCAAGGAGGGCCGCATCGCGGCCATCGGCAAGGCGGGCAATCCGGACATCCAGCCCGGCGTCACCATCGTGATCGGTCCGGGCACCGACGTCATCGCCGGCGAGGGCAAGATCCTCACGGCCGGCGGTTTCGACAGCCACATCCATTTCATCTGCCCGCAGCAGATCGAGCACGCCCTGATGTCGGGCGTCACCACCATGCTGGGCGGCGGCACCGGGCCTTCGGCGGGCACCAACGCGACCACCTGCACGCCGGGGCCGTGGCACATCGCCCGGATGATCCAGAGCTTCGACGCCTTCCCGGTGAACCTCGGCATCTCCGGCAAGGGCAACGCCTCCCGGCCCGAGGGGCTGGTCGAGATGGTCAAGGCCGGCGCCTGCGCGCTGAAGCTGCACGAGGACTGGGGCACCACGCCGGCCGCCATCGACAACTGCCTCAACGTGGCCGACGACCACGACGTGCAGGTGATGATCCACACCGACACGCTCAACGAATCCGGCTTTGTCGAGGACACGGTGGCGGCGTTCAAGGGCCGCACCATCCACGCCTTCCACACCGAAGGCGCGGGCGGCGGCCATGCGCCGGACATCATCAAGGTGGCGGGGCTCAAGAACGTGCTGCCGTCGTCCACCAACCCGACGCGGCCGTTCACCGTCAACACGCTGGACGAGCACCTCGACATGCTGATGGTGTGCCACCATCTCGACTCGTCGATCCCCGAGGACCTGGCTTTCGCGGAAAGCCGCATCCGGCGCGAGACCATCGCGGCCGAGGACATCCTGCACGACCTCGGCGCGCTCTCGATGATGTCGTCCGACAGCCAGGCCATGGGCCGCCTCGGCGAGGTCGTGACCCGCACCTGGCAAACCGCCGACAAGATGAAGAAGCAGCGCGGCTCGCTGAAGGGCGACGGCTCCGGCAACGACAATTTTCGGGCCAAGCGCTACATCGCCAAGTACACCATCAACCCCGCCATCGCGCATGGCGTGTCCAAGCACATCGGCTCGGTGGAGGTCGGCAAGTTCGCCGACCTGGTGCTGTGGTCGCCGGCCTTCTTCGGCGTGAAGCCCGATCTCGTGATCAAGGGCGGCTCCATCGCGGCCGCCCCGATGGGCGACCCGAACGCCTCCATCCCGACCCCGCAGCCGGTGCACTACCGGCCCATGTTCGGCGCCTTTGGCAAGGCGAGGACGGCCTCCTCGGTGGTGTTCGTTTCGCAGGCCGCCATGGAGGACGGGTTGCGCGAGCGGCTCGGCGTCTCCAAGCAATTCGTGCCCGTCGAGAACGTGCGCGGCGGCATCTCGAAGGCTTCAATGATCCACAACGACGCCACCCCGGACATCCAGGTCGATCCCGAGACCTACGCGGTGACGGCCGACGGCGAGTTGCTGGTCTGCGAGCCCGCCACGGAGCTCCCGATGGCGCAGCGGTACTTCCTGTTCTGAGCGGGACGCAGCTGCTGGTCGAGCCTTGCCGTTTGCGCATCGCCGCCCTGCGCGGGCGTATCCGCGCTGGCGGACGCCGTGACGCCCGCTTAATCCTGATCGCCTAGGGCGGCGTCCAAAAGCCGCCCGTTCGGGGACGGGATGGCTCAGGACGTTCGGCGCGCGACGGCCGTGCTGGCGGTGACGCAGGTCATCGGCTGGGGATCGACCTTTTACCTGCCCGGCGTGCTCAGCCGGACCATGGCGGCCGATATCGGCGTGTCGCCGGAGTTCATTTTCGGCGGCGTCACCATCATGCTGGTGATGTCCGGCCTGCTGTCGCCGACGCTCGGCCGGTTGCTGGACCGCCACGGCGCGGCGCCCTTCCTCGCCGTTGGCTCGCTTCTGACCGGCGTTTCGCTCGCGCTGCTCGGCCTCGTCACCGGGCCGGTCACCTACGCGCTCGTGTGGCTGGCGCTGGGCTTCTCCACCACGCTAGCGCTGACCTTGCCGTCCTTCACCGCCATGGCGCAGATCGCCGGGCACAACGCCCGCCAGAGCATGATCGTGCTGATGCTGATGACCGGGTTGTCGTCCAGCGCCGCGTGGCCAATCACGGTCTGGCTCGACGGCGCGGTGGGGTGGCGCTGGATGTGCGTTGTCTACGCGCTCGTCAATGTGGCCGTGTGCGCGCCGCTGCACGCCTGGGTGCTGCCGCGCCGCCGCAGCATGGGCGGCGGCGCGAGCGCCGGAACCGCGGCCCCGCCGATGATCCGGCAGAGCGGATTCCGCCCAGCCGTGATCGCCATGATGGCCGCGTTCGCGTGCTCCGGCTTCGTGTCCTGGGGCTTGTCGCTGCATATCGTCGAGCTGTTGCGGGACGTCGGCATGACGCCCGGGCTGGCGTTGACGCTCGGCTCGTCCATGGGCGCGCTGCAGGTGCTGGCGCGGCTCATAGAGTTCCTGCTCGGCAAGCGCGTGACGCCGATCGCCTCGGCGGTGTTCGCGTCACTTGTGATGATGGCCTCGTTCGTGCTGATCGCGCTCGCGAAGGGCTCCGTGACGGGCGCGACGGCGTTCATCCTCATCTACAGCATCGGCTCCGGCCTCTTGGGCGTCACCCGCGTGGCCCTGCCGCTCTGGGTGTTCGGTTCGGCCGTCTACGGCACTTACTCGGGCAAGATCGCGCCGGTGCAGAATTTCTCGTTCGCCCTAGCCCCGCTGGCGTTTTCGATCGTCACCGAGCGCTTCGGCGTCAGCGCCGGCATTCTCGTGTCCGGCGTGCTGGCCGCGCTGGCCGCCGCCGGCATGGCGCTGATCGGCGTCATCGTGCGCCGCCACCGCGCGGATGCCTAAGCGCACCGCGCGTGCTAGGAGGGACGGAGGATCTTTCGGGAGTTCGATCATGCTTCGCGCCGCCGCCGTTGTCCGCAAACCCGCCGTGAAGGCCGAGCGCGTTATCGACGCCGTGGTGCTGGACCATGAGGGTCGCCATCGGCGCAGGCTGGCCCTGAAGGGCGAGAAGGGCACGGAGTTCCTGCTCGATCTCGAGAAGGCGGCCGTGCTGAACGACGGCGACGCCCTGAAGCTGGAGGACGGATCGCTCGTGCTGGTGCGGGCCGCGCCCCAAAGTCTGTTGGAGATCCGCGCCGCCACGCCCAAGCGCCTCATGCGCATCGCTTGGCACATCGGCAACCGTCACACGCCGGCCGAAATCGGCGACGACGCGGTCTGGATCGAGGACGACCATGTGCTGGTCGAGATGGTGCGCGGCCTGGGCGCCGAGGTCGTGCGCGTGGAGCGCCCGTTCCAGCCCGAGCGCGGCGCTTATGAAGCCGCCGAAGCGCACGCGCATCACGGCCACGCTCATCACGATCATGACCAGCATGGCGACGATCACGGACATGCCGGAGCGCATGCCCATTCCCACGCGCATGCCGAAGCCCACGTCCATGCGCATGGCGAGAGCTGCGGCTGCGGTCATGATCACCACGATCATGGTCATCACGGCCACGATCACCACGACCACGGCCACGCGCACAAGCATGGCTGAGGCGGGACTGCTGCCGCTGCTGGTGTGGCTGTCGCCCGCCTTTCCGGTCGGCGCCTTCGCGTATTCGCACGGCCTCGAATGGGCGGTTGAAACCGGGCAGGTCAGGGACGCCGCCACCACGCAGGAGTGGATCGCCGACTTGCTGGCGCAGGGCTCCGGCCGAAACGACGCCGTGCTGCTCGCGGCCGCGTGGCGCGCCGCCGCCGACCAGGATGACGCCGCGCTGCGCCACGTCGCCGAATGGGCCGCCGCCCTGCAGCCGTCGCGCGAGCGCCACCTCGAAGCCACCGCCCAGGGCGCGGCCTTTCTGGTCGCGATCCGGGCGTCGTGGCCAACCGAAGCGGTAGTGCGGTTCGACGCCGCCTGGAACGGCGAGGTCGCCTACCCGGTGGCGCTCGGCGTCGCGGCCGCAGGGCACAGCGCGCCGCTCGGCGCCACCCTGGAGGCGAGCTTGCTGGCGTTCGTCGGGAACCTCGTCTCCGCCGTGGTGCGGCTTGGCCCAATCGGGCAAACCGACGGCCAGCGGATCATCGCCGCGCTGGTCGCGGACGTGCGCGCCGCCGCGTCATTCGCGGAGTCTTCCACGCTGGACGACATCGGCGCCGCGGCCTTCCGCTCCGACATCGCGTCCCTGCGGCACGAGACGCAGTATTCCCGCCTGTTTCGGTCCTGACCCGCGCTGGCCCGGATCTTGGATCGGCTGTCCGACCTGAACGGAGAAAAAGTCATGACGAGATCCAGCCACGGCCCGCTTCGCGTCGGCATCGGCGGACCGGTTGGATCCGGTAAGACGGCGCTGATGGAGGCGCTCTGCAAGCGCTTTCGCGACGTTTACGACCTCTGCGCCATCACCAACGATATCTACACCAAGGAAGACGCCCGCCTGCTCACGGTGGCGGGCGCGCTCCCGGAAGAGCGCATCATGGGCGTCGAGACGGGGGGCTGCCCGCACACGGCCATCCGCGAGGATTGCTCCATCAACCTCGCCGCCATCGACCAGATGAACAGGCGCTTTCCCAAGCTCGACCTTATCCTCATCGAATCCGGCGGCGACAACCTCGCGGCGACCTTTTCGCCCGAGCTCGCCGACCTCACCGTCTACGTGATCGATGTCTCTGGCGGCGAGAAAATCCCGCGCAAGGGCGGACCGGGCATCACCCGGTCGGACCTGCTGGTGATCAACAAGATCGACCTCGCCCCCTTTGTGGGCGCCAGCCTCGAAGTCATGGACCGCGACTCGAAGCTGATGCGCAAGGACCGCCCCTACGTGTTCACCAATGTCCGCTCGGGCGAAGGCGTGGACGCTGTGGCGGCGTTTATCGAGCAGGCAGGCGGCTTGCGCGCCTAGCACGGGCTTTGCATTCTCCCGCTGAGTTCTGCCTGGAGCATCCTATGACCCGCGCCCGCCTCGCCGCCGCTCTCGTTGTTGCCGCCGTCGCCGCCACACCGGCGCTCGCCCACACGGGCGTCGACCCGCACGTCCATGGTTTCGCGATGGGCTTCGCGCATCCGCTTGGCGGAGCCGACCACTTGCTCGCCATGGCGGCCGTGGGGCTCTGGGCCGGCGTGATCGGCGGCGCGGCGCGCTGGGCCTGGCCGGCGGCCTTCATGGCCGCTATGGCGTTCGCGGCGGTGCTCGGCGCGTCCGGCTTCACGGCACCCTACGCCGAGGCGGGCGTCGCATTGTCGGTTGCGGTGCTCGGAGGCGCGCTGGCGTGGGGCGTGCGTGCGCCGGTTGCGGCGGGCGCCGCGCTGTGCGCCGCCCTGGCGACATGTCACGGACTCGCGCACGGGGCCGAAATGCCCACGAATGCGGCAGGTCTCGCCTATGGCGCAGGCTTCCTGGCCGCGACCGCGCTGCTGCACGGGGCCGGGCTGATCCTCGCCGCCGTTGCGGTGGGGCTCTCCTCCAGGCAGTCGCCTCGGCTCGCCGGCGCGGGCCTGCTGGCGGCCGGCGCCGCGTTTCTGGTCGGCTGAAGCAACGCTTTCGTCCCTCGTAGGCCAGCGCCGGCCCTGGCGCTGGCTATGCTGCGTTGCAGGATGGCGCGCCTTTCGGTAGGCAGCGTCTGCCGTCGCGCAGGGATGCCCGTTTCATGACCTCCGAATCCTTCGTTCTCAAGCTCTCCTGCCCCAACCGCCCCGGCATCGTGGCGGCGGTTTCGACACTGCTGTTCGAGGCGGGCTGCAACATCCTGGATGCGCAGCAATTCGACGACGTCGAGACCGGCCGTTTCTTCATGCGGGTGATCTTCAACGCCGTGGACGCCGACCCCACGCCGGCCGAGCTGCGGGAGCGCTTCAGGCCCGTGGGCGAGCGCTTCGGCATGGACTGGACGATCCGGGCGCGCGGCGAGCGTCGCCGGGTGATGCTGCTGGTGTCGAAGTTCGACCATTGCCTCGTCGACCTGCTGTATCGCCAGCGCAATGGCGAGCTCAACATGGAGGTCGCCGCCGTGGTGGCGAACCACCCGCGCGAGACCTACGCGCATATCGACCTCGACGGGGCGCCGTTCCACCACCTCCCGGTCACCCGCCAGACCAAGATGGAACAAGAGGCGCAACTCTGGGAGTTGGTGAAGGGCACCGGAACCGAGGTCGTCGTGCTCGCCCGCTACATGCAGGTTCTGTCGGATGGGTTGGCGGCGAAGCTCACGGGCCGCTGCATCAACATCCACCACTCGTTCCTGCCGGGCTTCAAGGGCGCCAAGCCCTACCATCAGGCGCATGAGCGCGGCGTGAAGCTGATCGGGGCCACGGCCCATTACGTCACGTCCGACCTCGACGAGGGTCCGATTATCGATCAGGACGTCGAGCGCATCAGCCATCGCGACACGCCCGAGGACCTCGTCCGCAAGGGGCGTGACATCGAGCGCCGCGTGCTCGCCCGCGCGCTGGCGGATCATCTCGACGACCGCGTGATCCTGAACGGCCGCAAGACGGTGGTGTTCACCGGTTGAGCCAGCCCACAAGGGCAGGCGAACGAATGCGCGCGCGTGTCTTGCCGCGGCGCGCAGCCGTGATTACGTTGCAACCGCCATGGGGTGCCGCCCGCAAGGACGGCTGAGATCATACCCGTTGAACCTGATCTGGGTCATGCCAGCGAAGGGAAGGCTGCCGGCGCGCCCGGCGTCTTTTCCGCTGGAGAAAGGACGCCGTGACCGTGATGACGTTGACCCCGCACCATCTCGCCGACGCGCTGACGGCGCTGCGCTGGAAGCGCCCGCTCGTGCATTGCCTCACCAACGACGTGGTGTCCGCGGTCACCGCCAATGCGCTGCTCGCCGCCGGGGCCGCGCCCGTGATGGCGCACGCGCCCGAGGAAGCGGCCGTGATCGCGGCGCGGGCCGGCGCCCTGCTTGTGAATATCGGCACGCTGACGCGTGAGCGCGTCGACGTCATGGCGGCCGCCGCCCAGGCCGCCACGGGCGCTGGCGCGCCGTGGGTGTTGGATCCCGTTGGCGTGGGCGCGTCGCCCTTCCGGCAGGGCGCGGCCGGCTGGCTGTCGACCCTCAAACCGACCATCCTCAAGGGCAATGCGGCCGAGATCCTCACCATGGCGACGGGCGAGCCCGCCGGCCGCGGCGTCGACGCCGAGGAGCAGAATCCCCGCGCCGTGCAGGACGCCGCAACCGCGCTGGCCCGCAGTCTCGGCTGCGTGGTGGCGGTGACTGGCGAGGCGGATTTCATCACCGACGGCAGCGCGTCGGTGACGATCAACAATGGCGATCCGCTGATGGGGCGCATCACCGGCTCGGGTTGCGTGGCCGGCGCACTCATGGCCGCCATGCTGGGCGCCGGGGTGGCCCCCTTGCTGGCTGCGGCGGCCGCTCTCGCGGCCTTTGGCCTTGCGGGCGAGCGGGCCGCCAAGGGTGCACCGGGGCCGGGCACGTTCCAGGCCAGGCTGATGGACGAACTCGCGTCGCTCAGCGCCGAGGACCTGGCGGCCGGCGCGAGGATCGCCTGATGGGCAAAGCTGCTTTCGATCTCTCGCTGTATTTCGTCACCGACCCCGTCCTGGTGCAGCCGCGTGGGCTGCTCGCCACCGTCGCGGCGGCCGTGCGGGGCGGGGCCACGCTGGTGCAGTTGCGGGACAAAACCTCCGATGACCAACAGTTCGCCGCGGACGCCGACGCGCTCTTGGGCCTGCTCCGGCCGCTGCGCGTGCCGCTGATCGTGAACGACCGCGTCGTCATCGCGAAGGCGGTGGGCGCGGACGGAGTTCATATCGGCCAGAACGACGGCGATCCGCGCCGCGTCCGCGACATCATTGGTCCTGACATGATCCTCGGCCTTTCGGCCGGGACCGAGGCCGAGTTCGCGGCCGTGCCGGAGGGCGTCGTGGACTATCTCGGCGTCGGCCCCATCCGGGGGACAGGCACCAAGCCGGACCATGATCCACCCATCGGTGTCGACGGATTGGCGCGGCTGCTGCCGCTGCATCCCCTTCCCAAAGTCGCGATCGGAGGCGTCGGGCCCGCCAATACGCATGCGCTGATCGCGACAGGCGTGGATGGGATCGCGGTGGTGTCGGCGATCTGCTCCGCCGACGATCCCGAAGCCGCGACGCGTGACCTCGTGCGGCTCATCCGCCAAGCGCGCGAGGGCGCATGATGCGCCCGACCCGCCGCTCCCTCGCGCTGGGCGCCGCCGCGCTGGTCGCCTCACCGGCCGTCGCACGCGCCGAGGAGCCGTTGCGCCTGCGAATGGCGACATCCTGGCCGCGCAATCTGCCCGGGCCGGGCGTTAGCGCGGCGCGGCTGGCGCAGCGCATCGGTCTGCTTTCGGGTGGGCGCCTGCAGATCGACGTTTTCGCCGCGGGCGAAATCGTACCCGCTTTCGCGGTGCTGGACGCGGTCTCGAACAGCACGGTCGAGATGGGCCACACGGCCTCGTTCTTCTGGGAGGGCAAGGCGCCGGGCGCGTCGCTGTTCACCACCGCGCCGTTCGGGCTCTCCGCGGTCGAGCATCAGGCCTGGCTGTCGGAGCGTGGCGGGCAGGCGCTGTGGGACAAGCTCTACGAGCCTTTCGGCGTGCGCGGCATGCTGGCCGGCAACACCGGCCCTTCCATGGGAGGGTGGTTTCGAAAGGAACTCGGCTCTGCCGCCGACCTGAAGGGCCTGCGCATTCGCGTGTCGGGCCTGGGCGGAGAGGTCTACGCCGAACTCGGCGCCGTCCCGCAGGCGATTCCGCCCGGGGACGTATACCCGGCGCTCGAGCGCGGCGTCATCGACGCCGTGGAGCTCCTATCCCCTGCCAACGATCTGCCGCTCGGCTTCCACCGCGTCGCGCCCGTCTACTACATGCCGGGCTTCAACAAGCCGAACGGGGCCGCCGAGGCGCTGGTCGCCCGCCCTGTCTGGGACAGGCTGTCGCCCGAGCTGCGCGCCGCGGTCGAGACCGCGTGCCTGGCCGAGCACGCCGCCGGTCTGGCGGACGCCGAACGCACCAACGCGGAGGCCATCGTCAAGCTCGTGTCGCTCGGAGCCAAGCCGACGCCGTTTCCGGCCGACGTGATGGCGGCTGCGCGCCGGGCTGCGGACGCCGTGCTGGACCGCGTCGCCGCCAAGACGCCCATCGCGGGCGAGATCGTGGCGTCGTATCGCACCGCCGCCGCCGAAGGCCGTCCCTGGGCGCGCATCCAGGGTTACATGGCGCAGGCGCTTAGAGGCTGACCCACAACGCAAACGGCCTCCGGGGGAGCTCGGAGGCCGTCTGGAACCGATGCGGTCGGGGGGCGGGCGGCTTCGGGAAGGTTGGATCGTTCAGCTGGCGAGCTTGCCGGCGATCTGGGCCACGTGCTTGCCCTGGAACCGCGCGCCGTCGAGATCGGCCGCCGAAGGCTGCCGCGAGCCGTCGCCGCCCGCAATCGTGGAGGCACCATAGGGCGAGCCGCCCTTGATCTCCTCGAGGCCCATCTGGCCCGCGAACGAATAGGGGAGGCCGACCACCACCATGCCGTGATGCATCAGCGTGGGAATGAAGCTCAGGATGGTCGACTCCTGGCCGCCATGCTGCGTGGCCGACGACGTGAAGATCGACCCAACCTTGCCGACCAGCTTACCCTGCGCCCAGAGGCCGCCGGTCTGGTCGATGAAGCTGCGCATCTGGCTCGCCACATTGCCGAACCGGGTGGGTGCGCCGAAGATGATGGCGTCGTACTCGGGCAGCTCGGCGACGGTAGCCTCCGGGAACTCATGCTCGGTCTTGAAGCCGTAGGACTTCGCGGCCTCGGCTGGCACGGTCTCGGGAACGCGCTTCACCACGACTTCGGCGCCGCCCTCGCGCGCGCCTTCGGCAACGGCCTTGGCCATGGTCTCGATATGGCCGTAGGACGAGTAGTAAAGAACCAGGACCTTGGTCATCGGTGACTCCGCTGTCGGGGGATGGTGTGAAGGGGGAAGGCTGGGCAGCCTTGCGTTTCAGCAAATTGGCCCTGCGCGTCCAAACCGCAACCGCGCCCGTGCAAGCGCCCGCTTGCAGAACCGAAGGTCGGCGGGAGAAAAGCCCAGGTGCAGTTGCGCGATAGGCTGCATGCAAACCGAACGGGAGCCCGGAATGGCCGAGAAGAAGCCCAACATCCTGCTGATCGTCGCCGACCAGCTCTCGGCGCCGTTCCTGCCCGCCTACGGCCACCCGCTGGTGAAGACCCCGACGCTGGATCGCCTCGCCCGCGAGGGCGTCGTGTTCGAGAGCGCCTACACCAACAGCCCGCTCTGCGCCCCGGCGCGCGCCGCCATGATGTCGGGCCTGCTTCCCTCGCGCACCGGCGCCTTCGACAACGCGGCGGAGTTCCGTTCCGCGATCCCGACCTTCGCGCACTACCTGCGGCTGGAGGGCTACCGGACCTGCCTGTCGGGCAAGATGCACTTCGTCGGCCCGGACCAGCTCCACGGCTTTGAGGAGCGGCTGACGACGGACATCTACCCCGCCGATTTCGGCTGGACGCCCGACTGGTCGAAGCCGCAGGAGCGCATCGACTGGTGGTACCACAACATGACCTCGGTGAAGCAGGCCGGGATCGCCGAGATCACCAACCAGCTCGAATATGACGACGAGGTCGCCTTCCTCGCCCGCCGCCGCCTGTTCGACTTCGCGCGCTACAAGGACACGCTGCCGTTCTGCCTGATGGTGTCCTTCACCCACCCGCACGATCCCTATGCGGCGCGGGCAAAATTCTGGAACCAGTACGCCGACGCCGACATCGACCTGCCGGCCACGCCCGCCATCCCGTACGCGCAGATGGACCCGCACAGCCGCCGCCTGCACGACATGTCGGCCATGGACGACTACGACGTCACCGAGGCCGACATCCGCTCGTCGCGCCACGGCTACTACGCCAACATCACCTATGTGGACGACCTGATCGGCGGCCTCATGGAGACGCTCGAGACCTGCGGAATGGCGAATGACACCGTCACGCTGGTGACGTCCGACCACGGCGATTTTCTGGGCGAGCGCGGCCTCTGGTACAAGATGAGCTATCGCGAGCACTCCGGCCGCGTGCCCCTCCTCGTGCACGCGCCAAAGCGCTTCGCGCCGCGCCGCGTCGCCGCTCCGGCCTCGATCGCAGACCTGCTGCCGACGCTGGTGGATATCGCCAAGCCAGGCGGCTCGGCCACGCTGGCCCGCCCGGTGGACGGCGCCAGCCTCCTCCCGGCGCTGGAGGGCCGCGACGAGCCGGACCGGACCGTGGTGGGCGAATACCTCGCCGAGGGCGTCCATGCGCCGATGTACATGGTGCGCCAGGGCGACTGGAAGCTGATCTGCTGCGACACCGATCCGGACCAGCTCTTCGACCTCGCCGCCGACCCGCATGAGAACCAGAACCTCGCCGACGACCCCGCCCATGCGCCCCGGCTTGCCGCGCTGAAGCAGGCGCTCGCCAGCTTCGACTCCGCCGCCATCTGCCGGGAGGTCGTCTCCAGCCAGCAGCAACGCCTGTTGGTGTTTAAGGCGCTCACCAAGGGCAACGTCTACCCGTGGGACTTCCAGCCCCTGCGCGACGCCTCCGAGCAATACACCCGAAACCACCGCGACGTGACCGAGACCGACATCCTGTCGCGCTTCCCGCCCGCCCCCGCGGCGGTGAAGAAGCCGGGGCGCTAGACGCCGGCCCGGGCCAGCTCGCCGATCCGCTGCAGATCGCCCACGAACGCCTCGTAGGCGACGCGGCGCTCGCCGGCGTCCTGCAGGCGCAGGAGGTAGGACGGATGCACGGTCACGTAGCCGTCGCGCTCGTCCGGCCAGCGGATCGGGCCGCGCGCCTTGGTGACGGGCAGCGGCTTGCCGGCGAGCGCCAACACGGCCGTAGCGCCCAGCGCGACCACGACCCGGGGGCCAACGAGCCGGATCTCCTTCTCCAGCCACCAGCGCTCCTTGCGGATCTCGCTCGTGGACGGCTTCTCGTGAATGCGGCGCTTGCCGCGCTGCGTGAAGTGAAACCGCTTCACCGCGTTGGTCACATAGGCCTCGCCGCGCGGCACGCCGGCGTCCGACAGGGCCCGGTCGAGCAATTGGCCGGCCGGGCCGACGAAGGGCTTGCCCTGGACGTCCTCCTGGTCGCCGGGCTGTTCGCCGACAAACAGGATCGGCGCGCCTGCCGGGCCTTCGCCGGGCACGAACCGGCCCACCCCCGGGCCGGGCGGCTCGCCGTCCGCCATCAGGCCGTAGAGTTCCTCCAGGCTGGCGAGCTCCACACCCGTGGGGTCATGCGGCTCCCCGCGTGAGAACAGGTCGTTCATGCGACACCGGGCGGCGCTTCGGGCACGGCCGCCCACAAGCTTGGCAGCGCGCCCGTGTCGCCATGCAGCGGATCGCGCGTGGGCGCGGGCACGGCCGCGATCGCCGCCGCGATGGCGTCGAGTTCGCCCGGATCACCGCGCCTGACGTCCCAGTCCCGGCCCCGGTCATAGGCGCCCACGATCTCGAAATCTGCCGACTGACCGCAATTGCGATGAGCCACGCCGGCCGGGATCGCGACGGCGTCGCCGGCTTCCAGCGCGATCACGGGGCCGCCCTCGCCGCCGAACTGCACCTTCACGTCTCCCCTGGAAACGCCCAGCACCTCATGCGCGGTGGAATGGAAGTGGTGATAGTCGAAGACGCCGTTGCGCCAGCTCCGCGTCCAGCCATTCGCCGCGAAGATGCGCTCGAACGCCCGGGCCACGTCGCCGGACGGCGGAAACGCCTCGCGATACACCAGCAGCGGCAGCTGCGAGTTGGGAATGCCGCCATTCGGCTGCAGCCGATAGGCTTCGGGCGATCCGGCGCTCATGCGGGTCTCCTCGGGAGGCGTCTCCGCCAGAACCCCCGGCCGGCGCCTGCGGTTCCGTTTTCTAGCCTCCTGTATCGGGAGCCCGCAGGCGCACCACCGTCACCGTGCAGGGCGCCTTGGCGACCACCTCGGACGACACGCTGCCGAGATAGCGGCGCAGCGCCGAACTGCCGCGCGCGCCCAGCACCAGGTGGTCGACCTGGTTCTTGCTGACATAGTCGATCAACGCCGCCGCCGGGTCGACGGCTTCGAGCACGTGATAGCTTACTTTGTCGGCCGGCAACGCGAGCTCGCGAGCCCAGTCCTTCAGCTCCACGAGGCGCTGCACATAGGCGCTGCGGCCTTGATCGCCGGCGGTTTCCTCCAGCGACAAAAGCGCGGTCTTGAGCACAGTCACGCAGGCGAGGCGCGCCCCGGGTTCGCCCTCCACGGCCCGCCCGGCCTGAACGCGCACGCGCGCCGCCAACTCGTCGACGCCGCCCGCGAGATCGACGGCCGCCACCACGATGGCGGCCGCATCGAGATCGGCCGAGACCCGCCGCGACTGGAAGTCGGACCGCTTCGGCGCCCGCAGCCGGCGGCGCAGCACCGTCCAGAACCCGTCCTGCCGCAGCTTGGCGGCGTTCGGGCCGAGCGGAGCCTGTTCGGGATTCGAGAGTGCGAAAGCAAGCTGCGCGGCGCTGCCGTAGAGGCGGGCGGGCTCCACCGCGAGGCAGCGCAGGATCGCTTCCTGCAGCCATGGCGGACAGGACGGCTCGATCGCGCGCGGCGGCAAGGGGTCGCGCCAGAGCCGGCGCATCATGCCGGCCTTTCGCTGCGGGTCGCCGAAGGGCTGCCGGCCCGTCGTGAGTTCGTAGAGCACGGCTCCCAGCGCGAAATGGTCGCTCTTGGGCTCCGTCCGCACGCCCAGCACCTGCTCGGGCGAGATATACGGGCTGGTGCCCATCGGGGCGTCGGATTCCTCGGCCAACAGGTCCGGAAGTTCATCGTGCCGGGACAAGCCAAAATCGATGAACGTGACGTCGCCGTTCGGCCGCAGCAGGATGTTGGCGGGTTTCAGATCGAGATGGATCACATGTTGACGGTGGAGGTCCTGGAGCGCCCGTGCGGCTGCGACCCCGATCGCGGCGACCCGCTCCGGCGCAAGCTTTCCCTCGCGGGCCAGAATGGCCTGCAGGCTCTCGCCCTCGATCCACTCCATCACGAGATGCGGCGTCTCGTCGAAGTCCCCGGCCGCGACGAAGCGGGGCACGTGCGGGCCCGACAGGCGCGGCAGGATCATCTGCTCCAGCTCGAAGCCCACGATGGCGGACACGTCCTCGCCCTCGGCGAGCGACGGGATCTTCATCACGAGCGGAGCGCCGCCCTCCCGCCCGGGCCGCGACACCCGCCAGAGCGTGCTCATCGGCCCGCGATGCACCAGCGTGTCGAGCCGAAAGCCGTCAATCACGTCGCCGGGCTGTGGTCGGGACTGTCCCATTCAGCGCCCTGTCTTGAGCCTGCGGGCGAGGCTCTCGGGCAGGCCGGCGGCCAGGATCTTACGGGCGGCCTCATCCGCATCGTAGGGCACGCGCACCATGGTGAGCTCCAATGGATCGCGCCGCAGCAGGCCGTAGCAGGCGGCCGGATTGCCGTCGCGCGGTTGGCCCACAGAGCCCATCACGGCCAGCCACCGCCGCGAGGCGGCCAGCGGCACCGGCTTGTTCGGCAGGGGCTCGAACTCGCCCGGCGGCCGGTGCGGGGCCATGTGGTAGAGCATCGGCACATGCGTGTGCCCGCAAAATGTCCAGCGCTGCTGCACGGAGCGGATGCTGCGCTCGGCCTCCACGGACGAGGTCACATAGCCCCAATCGCCGGGCGCCCACCCATTGGCGTGGACATAAAGGCGGCCCTCGTCCAGCGACGAGAGCGGCAGCGATCGCAGGAAGCCGAGATGCGCCGGGGACAACTGCTCGCGTGTCCAGTTCAGCGCGAAGGTCGCGACGGGATTCATGCCCGGGTCAGGCGTCTCGACGCCGGCGTCGTGATTGCCCAGAACCGCGAACGCCCCCTGGCCGACCAGCTCCGCCACGGTCTCGACCACCCATGCCGGGTCGGCGCCATAGCCCACATAGTCGCCCAGCAGCACGAAGCGCGCGACGCCGCGACGGCGCGCATCCGCCAGGCAGGCCGTAAAGGCCTCCCGATTGCCGTGAACGTCCGAGAAAAGCGCGATCGACACGGGTTCGTCCCATCGGCCTGCGGCTCCCCGGCCGCGTGGCGCACAGGATGGGACCGCAAAAAGGGCGC
Source organism: Alsobacter metallidurans (assembly GCF_014636935.1). Taxonomy (GTDB): domain Bacteria; phylum Pseudomonadota; class Alphaproteobacteria; order Rhizobiales; family Beijerinckiaceae; genus Alsobacter; species Alsobacter metallidurans. The sequence goes on from NZ_BMES01000001.1 coordinate 138,290, forward strand.
GCTGCCTAGCGATTCATCCTGCCCGACGCGTTGGCTAATGGTCTAGGTCGCGCCTCCCGGGCTACATCGTATGGAGGCGAACCTCGTCCCCGGCCGCGTCCACGCGGGGCGCGTCCCCCGGACCCGCCTCACCCTGATCGGCGTCGCGAAGGTCCGGGGCGGGAGCGATCCCGAGCTGGAGCAGCTTGGCGCGCACAGCGTCCAGGTCCATGCCGAGCCGCATCGCGATGGCGGAAGCCGGCTCGCGGTTCTGCGCCATGGTTTTCAACGCCTGCACGGCTTCCAGCGTCCATTCGCCTGCCATCGTGTGATCTCCCGCGATGCGCGCCCCCGCGCGAAGGTCGGCTCGCAATGCGGCGATCCTGCGTCGGCGGGAACCTTGGGCTGGGCATCGCTGTTCGGGAGGGCGCGACTTCCGCGCCACGAGTAACCAGATATGGCGCCTGCGACCCCTCCCAACGCCGCGCTCGAGCTGCAGCGCTCCATGTCCATCATGGTCGGCGTCATCGTCGCCGTGGTGGTGACGTGCGCGCTGTATTTCGGCCGCGAGATCCTGATCCCCCTGGCGCTGGCCGTGCTGCTGAGTTTCGTGCTCGCGCCGCTCGTGCGCATGCTTCAGCGCATCAAGGTCCCGAAGGCCGTCGCGGTGATCGGCGTCGTGCTGTCCGCGTTTCTGATCATCGCGGGCCTCGGCACCGTGATCGCCGGGCAGGTCACCGGGCTCGCAAGCGAGCTGCCGAGCTACGAGAGGACCATCCGGGACAAGATCAAGAGCGTGCGCGGCATGGCGGCCGGCAATGGCGCCCTGGAGCGCGCCGCCGACGTTCTGCAGGACCTCGGCAAGGAGTTGCAGAAGCCCGAGCAGAACGGAACGCCGGCGCTTTCGCGCAATCCGACCGAGAATTCAGCCCCGGTTCCGGTGGAGATCCGTGCCCCCGAGTCGGGCGCCTTCCGGACGCTCGCCAACCTGGTCGGGCCGCTGCTGCACCCGCTGGCCACCACCGGCATCATCATCATCTTCGTGATCTTCATCCTGATGCGGCGCGAGGACCTGCGCAATCGCATGATCCGGCTCGCGGGCGCGCAGGACCTTCATCGCACCACGGCCGCGATGGACGACGCCGCCAACAGGCTCAGCAAGTTCTTCCTGGTCCAGGTTGCGCTGAACGCCTCCTTCGGCGTCGTGGTCGGAACAGGCCTGTTCTTTATTGGCGTGCCCACGCCGGTGCTGTGGGGCGTGCTCGCGGCCGTAATGCGCTTCATCCCTTATGTGGGCGCGGCGATTTCGGCCCTGTTTCCGCTCGCGCTGGCCGCGGCGGTCGATCCCGGCTGGACCATGCTGGTGTGGACCGCCGCGCTGTTCCTGATCGTCGAGCCGATTGTCGGCCATGTGATCGAGCCGCTGGTCTATGGCCAGAGCACCGGCCTCTCGCCGGTGGCGGTCGTCACCGCCGCGACGTTCTGGACGTGGCTCTGGGGCCCGATCGGTCTCGTGCTGGCGACGCCGCTCACCGTGTGCCTTGTGGTGCTCGGCCGCCACGTGGAGCAGCTGGCCGTGTTCGACGTGCTGTTCGGCGACCAGCCCGTGCTCTCCGCGCCCGAAATGTTCTACCAGCGCATGCTGGCGGCCGACCCCACCGAGGCGGTGGAGCAGGCCGAGACCTTCCTGGAAGACGCCAGCATGGCCGAGTATCTCGACACCGTGGCGCTGCCCGGCATCAGGCTCGGCGCGCAGGATGCGACCCGCGGCGCGCTGGAGCCGGAACGCATGACCACCGTCCGGGACTCGGTCGGCGAACTGGTGGACGATCTCGAGGACCTCGTCTCGACCGACGAAGCGACGCTCCCGGACGCCTGGGGCGAGGACGGCGACGTTGACGACGGAACGCCGCGGCCCGTCGTCAGCGTCGGCCTGCGCAATGCGCTCGACGATGCAGCCGCCATGCTGTTCGCGCTGCTGTCGCGCCGGCGGGGCCTGCGTACGCGCGTGCTCGCCCCCGAGGTCCTGACGCTCTCCAACCTGTTCCGGCTCGATCTGCGAGGCGTGGAGGTGATTTGCCTTTCGGTGTTCGAAACCTCGAGCCCGGTCCACATCCGCTATGCGCTCCGTCGCCTCAAGCGCAAGGCGCCGAACGCCACGATCGTGGTGGGCTACTGGAAGCAGGACGATCCCGAAGCGATCGAGGGCCTGCGCGAGGTGATCGCTCCCGCGCAGTTGGTGACGACGCTCGCCGAGGCCGTTGCGGCCGCCCAGACCGCGATGGCGGACGTGGATCCTCCCGAAGCCGCAGCCGAGCGGCCCCCTGCCGAGCCGCATCTTGGCGTCGTCGCGCAGGCCGCGGGGGCCTGATGCAAAAAAACCCCGGAGCGAGGCTCCGGGGTTCGATGTCGACCTGGCCGCTTAGCGCCAATGATGGCGCGGGCCGCCGTGGTGACGCCAGCCATAGTGGTGGCCACGACGCCAGCCGTAGTGCGGTCCGCGTCCATAGTGGCGGACCACGACGGTGCGATGATGGCCGCCCCAGCCATGATGCCGGCCGTAGTGACGGGCTTCAGCCGCGCCGGTCGTCGCCAGAATGGCGATGAAGCTGCCGGCGGCGAGCGCCGCCGCTGCGACGGTCTTCATGAAGGGTGCTCTCATTGTGCTTTCTCCGAGGGGTTGAGCGCCCAACAACGTCACAAAAGCCATAGCGTTGCGCCTTGATGACCTTCGGCTTGGCGTTCTCCCCGCCGGTGCGTATTCTTGGTTGAAACTACGTTAGTAGCTCAACCAAGAGGGAGGCTCGGGGTATGGCGATGCGGGGCGGCTTCCGGCTTGCCTGCGTGGTGTTCGCCGGGCTCAGCCTCGGGGCGGGATTGCCGGCCGCGCAGGCGCGGGACTTCCGGGCCGCCGACAACCAGGTCGAGGGCTATCCCACCGTTCAGGCGCTCCACCATCTCAGCAGGCTTCTGGCCGAACGGACAGGTGACCGCCTCACCATCAAGGTGTTCTCGGCCAGCCAACTCGGCGAGGAAAAGGACACCATCGAGCAGACGATGGCCGGCGCCATCGACATCAACCGCACCAACGTTGCGCCGCTGACCGCGCTTGCGCCCAAGCTGTCCGTTCTGGTGCTGCCCTTTCTGTTCCGCTCGGGAGAGCACCTGCGCAAGGTGCTCGACGGGCCGATCGGGGAGGAGCTTCTCCGGTCGCTGGAGCCAAAGGGGCTCGTTGGACTCGCCTTCTACGACTCGGGCGCGCGCTCGATCTACAACAGCGTCCGCCCGGTGCGGACCGTCGCCGACCTGAAGGGCCTGCGCATTCGCGTCCAGCAATCCGAAACCGCGATCGCGATGATCCGGGCGCTCGGCGCGGAGCCGGTGCCGTTGTCCTACGGGCAGGTCATGCCAGCGTTGACGTCCGGCCTCATCGACGGCGCCGAGAACAATTGGCCGTCCTATGTGTCGACCAACCATTTCACGGCCGCCCGCTATTACACGCTGACCGAGCACACGATTGGGCCCGAGATCCTGACCATGTCGAAGAAGGCCTGGGACGGGCTTTCGGCCAAGGACCAGGCCCTGTTCCGGGAAGCAGCCGCCGAGTCCAGCGCCTTTATGCACGAGGTCTGGACGACCTGGGAAAATCGCGCCCGCCGACAGGCCGAGGACGCCGGCAACACCATTACGACGCTGACGGACCGGGCGGGGTTCGAGGAGGCCACGCGCGAGCTGCGCGACAAGGCGCTCGCAGACCCGGTTCTACGTGAACTCGTCGAACGCATCCGGCAGGTGCAATGACCGCGCCGGACCAGGCCGCCAGGGAGCCGGGCGGGCTGATCGGCCCCTCGCCCTTTGGGGCGTTCAGGCAGGCTGTCGAGCGGGTGATCCGCCGCTTTCCGATCCGCTGGCGCATCATGTCGATCGCCGGGATCAACTCCGCCATCGTGGTGGTGCTCGCCATCGTGATCTGGGACGGCGCAAAGGTTCTGAACGCCACCTGGGCGCAACTCCTCCAGGTGCGCCAGTCCGATCGATTGCTGCTGTCCGTGGAGGGCGAAGCCGGGCGGCTGCAGAGCCTGATCCACCGCTACTTCACGCAGCCCAACCCGGACGTGCTGGCCGAGATCGAACGGCGCCGGGCCGCCCTGATGGGCTCTCTCAATGGCGCCGATTCGCGGGACGCCACCATCGCGCAGGAAGCCAGCGCACTGACGCGCATCACCGAGCGGCTGCTGGCCGGTTTTGACGCGCTCCGGGACGTCCGAGGCCAGATCTCGCGGATCTACGATGACGAGGTGCTGAAGTCCGCCCGTGAGATGTCGGGCCTCTACGCCATCCTGCAGGGCGCCTCCGAGGGGCGCGGCTCGCTGGTTCTGCCGGCGCTCGGCAAATCGCGCGAGGCCTTCTCGGCGACGCTGGTGGCCGCCAACGCCTACTATTTCTCGCTCTCCTACGACTCCGCCGAAGAAGCCTTCCGTAACATCGCGACGATCGAGAAAACCGTTCCGGTGATGCTCGACCTCGCCGAAACGGACCTCCAGAAGCAGGCGCTGCGCAAGCTCGGCGAACGCGCCGAGACGCTGGCGGCGGGCCTCGACAGGCTGTCGGCAAGCCTCAACCTCCAGGCCCGGCTGCTGCGCGACACCATCGACCGCAGCGGCGCCGAGATGGCGCAGGCCGCCGGCGCGATCGCGCGGCGCACGGCGGAGCGCGAGATGCAGGTGCAGAACCGCCTCGACCGCGTGCTCCGCGGCGTGTTCGTGTGGGTCGGCGTGCTCACCCTCGCGCTCGTGATCATCATCGTGGTGCTGGGCGCCGTGATCGCCCGCAGCGTCAGCGGCCCGCTGGAGGAGATCGGCGTCGCGATGGGCTCCATCGTGGCGGGCCGCTTCGACCACCATGTCCAGGGCGCGGACGCCCGCGACGAGATCGGCCACATGGCCCGCGCCGTGGAGGTGTTCCAGAACAACGCCATCGCCAAGCAGCAGGCCGAGGCGGACCTGCGCGCCTCCAAGGAGGAAGCCGAGCGCGCGCTGGCGGATCTGCGCGACACGCAGCAGAGCCTGATCGAGGCCGAGAAGCTCGCGGCCCTCGGCGGCCTTGTCGCCGGCGTCGCGCATGAGGTCAACAACCCGGTCGGCATCAGCCTCACGGTGGCGTCCGCACTGGCCGAGCGCTGCAAGAATTTCGCGGGCGAACTCGAAAGCGGGCAGCTGCGCCGCTCGCAGCTCGCCGCCTTCGTGGACCAGAACCGCGACGCCGCCCGCCAGCTCGTCGCCAACCTGCAGCGCGCCGGCGACCTCATCCAGTCGTTCAAGCAGGTCGCGGTGGACCGGAGCCACGCCGACCGTCGCGTGTTCGATCTGCGCGCCGCCACGGAGGACATCCTCGCCAGCCTGCGGCCGGGGCTCAAGCTGCGCCGGCTCGCTCTGGTGGTCGACATCCCGGACGGCATCCAGATGGACGGCGACGCCGGCGCCTACGGGCAAGTGCTCACCAACCTGTTCCTGAACACCGTCACGCACGCCTTCGCAGACCAGTCGGGCGGCCACATCAGCATCGTCGGCCGGCCGCGCGGGTCCGAATATGTCGAGATTCATTTCTCGGATGACGGCCGCGGCATGCCCGGCGAGGTGATGCGGCAGGCCTTTGACCCCTTCTTCACCACCCGGCGCGGCCAGGGCGGCACCGGGCTGGGCCTGCACATCGTCTACAACGTGGTCACGCAACGCCTCGGCGGCCGCATCACGCTGTCCTCCGTGGAGGGCCACGGAACCACCTTCGTGCTCGTGCTGCCCCGGGTTGCGCCCGGCGATGCGCCGGCCAGGACCCCAGCGACTCCGCCAGTTGCCGAAATCTCCAGAGCGGCCGGCGCCGACACGCCCCAGGACATTCTCCATGGCTGATTCCGAAGACCTGCTCACCTTCCTCGACGAACCCGAAAGCCTCGCGCCGGCGCGAGACCGGCGCGCCCGCTGCTGGAAGGTCGCGGTGATCGACGACGACGACGCCGTGCACGAGGGCACCCGCTTCGCGCTCGCCGACTACGAGCTCGCCGGCATGGGGCTGGAGATCCTCTCGGCCCATTCGGCCGCCGAGGGCCGCGAACTCATGCGCCAGCACCCCGATATTGCGGCCGTGCTGCTGGACGTCGTGATGGAAAGCGAAACGGCCGGCCTCGAACTGGTGGATTTCATCCGCCGCGACCTCGGCAACGAGATGATCCGCATCATCCTGCGCACCGGCCAGCCCGGCCAGGCCCCCGAAAAGCGCGTGATCCTCGACTACGACATCAACGACTACAAGGCCAAGACCGAGCTCACGGCCGACAAGCTCTTCACGTCGCTCACAGCGGCGCTGCGCTCCTACCAGCAAATCCAGCGCATGGAGGAGACCCGCCGGGGCCTCGAGATCATCGTCGACGCCGCATCGACGCTGTTCGACTTCAAGTCCATGCAGCGCCTCGCCGAGGGCGTGCTGACGCAGATCGGATCCCTCCTCAACGTGGACTGCGCCGGCATCCTCGTTTTGCGGGACTCGGGCGCAACGGAGGGCGGCGTCTCCGTGCTGGCCGGGTCGGGCTGCTACGAACAGTACGTCCGCCAGGGCGTGACCTCGCTCGACCCCGAGGTCCGCGGCCTCGTGGAGCACGCCTTCACGTGCGGGCGCACCGAATATCTGCCGCGGCACTTCCTGATCTATATCCGCACCGCGAGCGGCCGCGAGGTCGTGGTGCTGCTGGACACCAGCCAGGAGCTGTCGGCGACCAACAGGGCGCTCGTGGAAGTGTTCTGCAGCCGCCTCAGCATCGCGTTCGACAACGTGCTGCTCTACCAGCAATTGCAGGACGCCAACGCGTTGCTGGACGACCGCGTCAAGCAGCGCACCCGCGAGCTCACCTCCGCCAACCAGCGCCTCGAAGCCCAGTGGGCGCGCCTGCGCCGCGCCAACGCGTTTCAGAGCGAGCTGCTCGGCACTGTCGCGCACGACCTCAAGAATCCGCTCAGCGTCATCCTGGGACGAACCGAGATCCTGTCCGACGTCGCGGGGCGCGAGCCCTTGCAGAAAGCCGCGGTCGAGACCCAGGTGGAGCATATCCGCAAGTCGGCGCGCTATCTCACCACCCTGGTGGACCGTCTCATCACGGACGCGATGACGGACGCTCTGGACATCAGCATCCGGTTGGAGACGCACGATCTCGCCGACATCATCCGGCGCGTCGCCGAGGCCAACCGGCCCTTGGCCGAGCGCAAGGGCCAGATCATCGACATCGACGTGGAAGCCGCCCTCCCGGCCCGCATCGATCCCGACCGGCTCGAGGAAGCGGTCGACAACCTCGTCAGCAACGCGGTGAAATACTCCCCCATGGGCGAGCGCATCCTGGTTTCGGCCCATCTGGAGGGCGACGAGGCCGTGATCCGCGTCCGCGACAACGGCCCGGGTCTCTCCAGCGAGGACGTCGGCCGCCTGTTCGGCCGCTTCCAGCGACTATCCGCCAAGCCGACCGCGGGCGAAGGCTCCACGGGCCTCGGCCTCTGGATCGCCAAGCGCATCGTCGACCTGCATGACGGGCGCATCGAGGCGCTCAGCGATGGGCCCGCGAGGGGCAGCACCTTCCAGTTGAGCCTGCCCATTCGCCGGGGCGACGCCACATGAGCCAGGCCCAACACATCGTCGTGGTCGACGACGAGGCTCCGGCCCGCGAGATGGTGGGCGACTACCTGCGCATGCAGGGCTTCGAGGTGACCCTGTGCGACGGCGGCGGCTCGCTGCGCTCCGTTCTGGTGAGCCGGCCGGCGGACCTCGTGGTGCTGGACCTCAACATGCCGACCGAGGATGGCCTGTCGATCCTGCGCTGGGTCAAGCAAACCTTTCCGACGCCCGTGATCATGCTCACCGCCACGGCAAGCTCCATTGACCGCGTCATCGGCCTCGAAATGGGGGCGGACGACTATGTGTCGAAGCCGTGCGAGCTGCGCGAGCTGCTCGCCCGCATCCGCTCCGTTCTGCGCCGGCAGAAATGGGCGCGCAACGCCCAGTCCGGCCGGCGGCTCGCCGCCATCGTGTCGCTGGATTTCGTCAGCTATGGCCGGTTCATCCACGAGGACGAGCCCGCAACGCTTGCGGCCATCGACCGTATTTTCGGGCAGGTGATGACGCCCACCATCGCGCAACGGCGCGGCACGCTGTTCAAGGTGCTGGGCGACGGCGCGCTGGTCGAGTTCCAGAGCGCCGTGGACGCGGTGGAGTGGTCGGTGGCCTTTCAGGAATCCGTGCTGGCCGACCCCGCCTCGCGGCTTGCGGGCGGCGACATCCGCTTTCGCATCGGCATCGCGGCTGGCGAAGTCGTGTTCAAGCACGCCGACCGCTTCGGCGAGACGGTCACGATCGCGGTCCGGATCCAGGAGATCGCCGAGCCCGGGGCCATCGCGCTGACCGACATCGTCCGGCAGTTCGTTCGCGGCAGGGTCGATGCGCCGCTCCAGGATGCGGGCTCGCGCGTGCTCAAGAACGTCGAGGAACCCATGCGGATCTGGCTTTGGTCGCCCGGCGCCTCATCGTGAGGACAACGAGCCGCAATTGAGGCTACAACTAGGACGTGTGAACACGTTCACAGACAGGCGGCCGCGACCTGCGCAAAGGTCCCGCCCGTCCGCCACTCGCGGTTCTCGTTTCGGAGCGACCGATGACCGACGCCGCACCCCTGCTGACGCGACGGGCCGCCCTGCGGCTCGCGGTCGTTGGCGTGGCGGCCCCGGCAATCCTGCGCGCCAGCGACGCGCTCTCGACGTCGGGGCGCATGCAGGTTTATGCCTGGTCGGATTTCTTCGACAAGAACACGATCCTGGCCGATTTCGAGGCGCGCACCGGCGTGGCCGTCGAACTCTCGACCTTCGGGTCCAACGAGGAGCTCGAGGCCCGGCTCACCGCCACCAAGGGCCGCGGCTATGACCTCGTGTTTCCCTCCGTCGATACGGCTCCCAACTACTACGCGTTGAACCTGCTGCAGCCCATCGACGAGCGCCGCTTCACGGGCGACCGCGTGATCCCGTCCATCTATCGCACCTCCGTAAGTCTGGGGGCGACGCATCGGGGTCGGCGCTACCTGATCCCGTTCGATTGGGGTACCGAAGGCATCACATACGACTCGCGGCGGTTCCCGGTGCGGTCCGGGGAACTGTCCTACGGCATGGTGTGGGACACGGCGCACGGCAAACGGGCGCTGATCCGCCCGAAGTCGGCGCTCACCGGCGTGGCGCTCCATCTGGACGCCACCGGGCGTGAGCGGTCGAACCGCGGCATGGATATGTACCGCAGCGAGGACGATTGCCGCCGCGTCATGGAAGCCTGCCTGCGCTTCATGGCCGAGCGGCGCGGCGCCATCGCGGCGCGCTGGAACGACGCCGCGGAGGCCACGCGCGGCTTCACGCATGCGGGATGCGTGATCGGGCAGACCTGGGACAGCACGGGCGTGCTCCTAAACCGAACCGTAGGGCCGCAATGGCGCTACGGCATGCCCAAGGAGGGCGGGCTAGGCTGGACGGACACCATCGCGATCCCGTCCGGGGCCGCCAATCTCGACCAGGCCTACGCGCTGATCGATCACCTCATGCGACCCGAAACAGGCGCGAAATTCGCCGAGGCGACGGGCTACAACAGCTGCGCGGCGGGCGCGGAGGCATTTCTGTCGCCGCTCGCCAAAACGTCGTTCGAGATGATTTATCCGAGTTCAGCCACGATCGAGGACATCTGGTGGTGGCCGATGCAGACCGGCTTCTTCAAAGCGCTGCGCGCCGAATACGCCGAGAAGATCGCTGCGCTCTGACGCGAAGGCGATCGCTCTGTCTCAAGCCTGTGAGCTGGCCGTGCGTGTCCTCGATCTCTTCACCGTCCTCTCCGGGATCTTCCCGGGAATCCACGCGCTGGGCTGCAGCGTGAATGGCCGGGAAAAGCCCGGCCATGACGGAGAGAGCCGGCCAAACGGCCGTGCTGCCGGTGTTCGCACCACTGCGGCCTGAGCCGCCCGGCGGCGTCGATCAGCGACGGCCGTGCAGGATGGTCGCGAGCGCGAAGCCGGCGAACGCCGCCACCGCGAGCGCCCCGATCGGGTTGGCCTGAACCTGCCGGTGCAGCAGGGCCGCGCCTTCGCCCAGCGATTCAGGAGCCCGGTCCGCCATGTCGCGCACCGTGTCCTTGGCGCGGCCATAGGCGTTCTGGGCCGCCCCGGTCGCCTGGTCGGCGAGGCCGCGGGCCTGCGTCCCTACGTCGCCCGTCAGCCGGCCGGCGGCGTCTTCCACCTTGCCGGCGATGTTGGTGACCGTTCCAGCCACGCGATCCGTGTCCATGCGTTCCTCGTTGTTCCGTCAAGCCCCCGCTGGGCTGGCAACGCGAGGTGGTCGGGTCGGTTCCACCGGGCCGGTCAGGCGGCTTCCAACGTCTGGAAGAAGCGCTCGACCTCTTCGCGCATTGCGACCGCCTGGGAGTCGATCTCCCGCACGGCGGCCAGAAACGCGCCGGCGCTGGACGCGCTTTCAAACGACGAGCCGTCAACGTCTTCGGCCAGCCGCACCATTGCCTCCGCACCGTCCGCCGTGGAGCGAATGGACGCCGCGATGCTCGCGGTGGCGCTGCGCTGCTGATCCGCCGTCACCGCGATGGCGGTTGAGATCTGGTCCACCTGCGCGATCTTGCTCTGGATCGCGTTAAGCGCGAGCGCCGATCCCGCGCCGGCGCGCTGGATGGCGTCGATCTGCTCGGCGATCTCGGCCGTGGCGCGGGCTGTCTGGGCTGCGAGCGACTTCACCTCCGCGGCCACCACCGCGAAGCCGCGCCCTGCCTCGCCGGCGCGCGCCGCCTCGATGGTGGCGTTCAGCGCCAGGAGGTTGGTCTGCCCGGCGATCTCGCCGATCACCTGGACGACGCCCCCCACCCGGCTCGAGATGCTCGCGAGCTCGTCCACGGCTGCGCCCGTCTGGCGCGCCGTCTCCACCGTCTGGCGCACAACCGCGGCCGACTCGACGATGCGTCGCTCGATGTCCTCCACCGACCGCGACAACTGCTCGGCCGCCGCCGCCGCCAGCGAAACCTCCTCGGCGGTCCGCCGCGAGGAAGCCGCCATGCTTTCGCTCCCTTGCCGGGACCGCGTGGAGGCGGCCGTCATGGTGCCGGCGGACGCCGCCAGGTTGGCCACCATGTCGCCAATTTCGTTGATCCAGGCCCGGAGCCGCTGGTCGAACGCCGCAACCCGATCGCGAACGGCGGCCTGCCGCCGCAAGACTGCTTCGCGGTCGTCGCGGTTCTTCAACTCGGCCACGAGGTCATTGTTGCGCTTCACGGCGTCCCGCAGCACTTCCAGCGCGCGCGCCATCTCGCCGATCTCGTCCGCCCGGTCCAGCGGCGGCAATGTCACGGACGTATCCCCCTGTGCGAGCCGCTTCATGATCTGGGTGAGGTTCGTGATCGGATCGGCAATGACCTGCACGCTCAGAAAAAACGACAGGCCTCCGGCCGTCAGCACGCACGTGATCGCAATCAGGGTGACGAGGGCCTGCATGGAGCGGATTTCGTCTGCCGCCGCCTTGCCGGAGGACCACATGTGCTCCTCTGAATTCGTCTTCAAGGCCGTGAGCGCCTCGGTCAATTGTTCTCGGATATTGCGGTTCTGGCCTGTATTGCCTGCTTGCCTCACGCCGTCGAGGTTGCCGGCCTCCGCCATCTCGAGCAGCTTTTTCCGGAACACCACAAATTCGGCGATGCCCTTGCGGATCCCGCCTTCCGCCAGGGCGACCCGGTTGTCGGTCCAAGCGAGATCCATGCTCTCGATCTCGGTGAGGGCCGCACGCAGGCCGCGAACGAAACGCTGGGCCTCGCCGGGGCTCTGCGCGAGATAGAGCCCGCGCGATTCCATCACGGCCCGGTGCACCAGGTTGTCCAGCCGTTCGGCGGAAAGACTCTCGCGCACCACGACGCGCAAGGAGGGAAACAACGCGCCGACCTGCCGGGTGGACAATACCGCATGCATCGCGATCGTGAGCGCGACGGCGCCGAGGAGCGACATCGCGAACAGGATCTTCAACTTGATCGAGAGCCGGAAAAGCATCGGTCGTGAAGCCGCCGCATCGGAGGAAAGCTTCACAACCTTAAGTTGTGGTTCTTAACGATACGGTAGCGACGACGCTTGTTTGGGCGCGGGGTGCTGTTTCGCCCCTCGGTCGTCAGGGGCGTCCGCTGCCCCACCAGAACCCCGGCATCACGGCCGCGCCGGGTGGCGGCTGGTCCGCCCGCGGCTCGGGCCCGGCGAGCACGAGCGCCCAGTACTGGACCGTGCCGCGCGGTCCGGGACCCGGCGCGTGCGCGAAGCCGATGCGGGTCGCGCCCGACATCAGCAAGTTCTTGCGGTGGCCGGAAGACGCTTTCCATCCCTCGAACGCCTCGGCTGGCGAAGTCTGCCCCATCGCGACGTTCTCGGACGCCGCATAGGCCTGAACGCCCGCGGCCTTGAGGCGGCTCGGAAAGCTTCCGGCGATCTCGTGCGACATCTGCCCCGCCCGAGCCATCCCGAGCGCCTGGGCGGCCGCGGCCCGCACGAGTGTGGGATCTGCCGTCACGGGGCCAAGGCCTTCGGCCTTCCGGAACGCCGAGATCCAGGCCGCCATGGCGGCTGATTCAGATGGCGCGGCGTTTTTGCGGGCCTGGGCCGCAAAGGCCCCAGGAGGCGAAGCCGCCAAGGCGGCCAGCACAACGAAGGTGGCGAGGGAGCGCAAACGCAAGGCCTTTCAACGGAGAATGCTCGCGCAAGTTGCAAACGATCATGTCAAAAGAACGGCGTTTCCGTAATACGAGCATGAACACGAAATGCAATCGTTAGATGTATTGCAGATCTTCAGTATTGATAACTTCACATCAAGGATAATAGCTTATCGTGATTTCTGCGCCAGATTACGACGGCGAAAAATCAGCGTAACGTTTGAAGCGAAAGAAGTACAAGCCGAAATTTTTTTGGTTGGGACTGGTTGTAAACACGAATCGATTAACGGAGAGATTGCATGAACGAGTTCGTGACTCCAGCCGCGGCGTCTGAGGGCGCCCGGCCGGTCGACGCCCGCAACAACAGGCAGCGCGCGCCCGGCAAGCCCCGCTCGGACGTAGGCACCATCGTGCTGCACTGGGCCACCGCGATCGCCGTCGTGGTGAGCCTCGCCACCGGTCTGCGAATCGGCGGCGACTCGCCGGATTCGATCGTCGGCAAGGCGCTCTGGTCCGTCCTCCCCCAAGGCGAGATTTGGACCTGGCACTTTGTCGCCGGGTTGGGGCTGTTTTTTTGCGCGAGCGCCTACGCGATCTACATGAAGCGCGCGGGCCTGCTCGCCCGCATTGCGCCCGCGCGGGCGCGCGTGATCACACTCCCGGCCGCCCTGCGCCTGCGCTGGAACGCCCTCAACGTCATCCTGCATTGGGTGATCTATGCGGTGCTGGCGGCGCTCACCGCGACCGGCGTGGCGCTTTATGCCGGCTTTGGCGGCTGGATTATCCCAGTGCACGGCCTGCTGGCCACCGGGACGCTGGTCTATATTGGCGTCCACGTCTTCACGCATTTCATGTATGGCGGCCTCGACCAGCTGCTGCGGCTGTTCAAGCCGACGGCGCTGGCGAAAACCAAGGCCCTGCGGCCGCGGCCGTTCCTGGTCGCAATAGCGGTCGGCGTCCCGGTCGCGGCCGGCGCGGTTGCGATCGATCTCACGACCCGTGACACGCTCGTGGTCGCCCGCGTCGCCAGCGCCCCCACGCTGGACGGCAGGCTCGACGAGGCGCTCTGGTCCGCGGCCAAGCCGGTTCGCGTACGCACCGAGCAGGGCTCGACCATCGGGCGCCCGGGACATTCGACTGTCGAATTGCGGGCGATCGAGGACGGGCAGAAGATCTACTTCGCGTTCCGCTGGGAGGACCCCACCCGCTCGCTGATGCGCCTGCCGCTGATCAAGCGCGAGGACGGCTGGCGCATGCTCGGCCACGACGCCGACATCGCCGACGTCACCGACTTCTACGAAGACAAGTTCGCGGTGATGTTCACGCACTCGGATGCGTTCGGAAACGGCGGTTCCACCCATATGGGCCCCAACCCGCTGCCGGGCGCGCCGAAGCCCGTCCACGGCCGCGGCTACCACTACACGACGGATGGCGAATACGCGGACGTGTGGCAGTGGAAAGCTTCACGCGGCGGCATGCTGGGACGCGTGGACGACATGTATTTCGGGCCGCCCAACGCCGCGAACGAGGCCATGGCGGCCGGCAAGGCGCGCTACCAGGCCGGCTACGACAACGATCCCGGGGCGGGCTTCTACGTCTATAACTACAAGGGGGAAGCCCCTGGCGGCTATCGTGGGCCCGTGACCGTGCTGAAGCTGCCGAAAGACCCCGCCGCCACCACGCGGGCCATGGGCGCGCTGCATCTCGACGTCAACAAGAGCAACGACGAGGGCTCGCGCTGGTGGATGACCGAGGACGAAGTCGTTCCTTACAGCAAGGAGCTGGACGACAAGATCCCGGTCGGAACCGTGATGCCGGGCGTCCTGATCCAGGGCGCCTATGCGGGCGATCGCGCCGATGTGCTGGGCGCGGCGGCGTGGAAGGACGGGTACTGGACGCTCGAAACCAGCCGGGCGCTCCAGACCGGCAGCAGGTTCGACATCGCCTTCACCAAAGACAAGCCGATCTACGTCTACGTCTCGGCTTTTGACCATAACCAGACACGCCATACCCGGCACATGCGGCCGGTGGTGCTGTCGCTGCCGTGAGGCTCAGGCCTTTCACGACGCCGGCCTCCCACCCACCATCTGGCGCGCCGCCCGGGATCACTTTCGCATGTCTTCGACAGCCCACATCAGCATCAACGGACGAACCGTGGCCACGCGTATCGGGGCCACCCTCCTCGACGCCGCCCTGGCGGCGCGCATCCCGATGCCGCATGATTGCTGCACCGGCCAGTGCGACACCTGCCGGGTGACGGCGCCGTCGGGCGTCGACGACAACGGCACCCGCGTGCGCGACACCGTGCTGGGCTGCCAGGCCACCATTACGGGTCCGGCCGCGATCACCTTCGAGGAGGTCCCGGCCGTTGTGGCGCTCGCCGGCGTGATCTTTGCGATCAGGCCGTTGTCGCCCTCCATCGTCGAGGTGGTGATCGAGACCGACGCGCCCCTGCGCTACCTGCCCGGCCAATATGTGAAGCTCGGCTTCAAGGGCCTTCCGGAGCGGGACTACAGCCCAACGCTTGGGCTTGGCGGCGAGGCGGACGAGAACCGCCTTTATTTCCATATCCGCCGCTATCCCGGCGGTCGGCTGTCGGGCGCACTTGGCTCCACCATCCGGGAGGGCGCGCGCCTGAAGGTGCGCGGCCCATTCGGCCATGCGTGGCTGCGCCAGGGTTCCGGGCCGCTGGTGCTGGTGGCGAGCGGCACCGGCTTTGCGCCGATCTGGTCCATCGCCGTGGCGGCGCGCCTGGGCCAGCCCGACCGGCCCCTGACGATGATCGCCGGCGCCCGCGACCCCCTCGATCTCTACATGCGCCACGCCTTCGCCTGGCTTGCCGCGCGGGGCGTTCGCGACCTGACGTTGACCTGCAGCGGCGCGCCCGCCTTTGCGGACATCCGGGCCGGGCGGCCGACCGACGCCCTGCCTCCGCTTGATCCGAGCGCCACCGTCCATGTGGCCGGCGCCCCGGCGATGACGGCGGCTGTCGCCGCGCTGGCCCAAGAGGCCGGGGCGCAATGCGTCGCCGACCCGTTCACCATCAAGCCGACGGCTCCGACCTGGCGCGAGCGGATCCTCGGTGGCGTTCGTCTTCTCCAAAACGGGCGCGGCGCCTGAAGCGCGATTTTCTGAAAGCCTGCCGGAGGAACGCGGTGCCGCCCATAGGGTGGCCTCAGGACGCCGCCACATCCGCCAGGAAGGACCGCACGGCCTGGTCCAGCTGACGCGCCTCGTCAGTCATGCGCGCCGCCATGCCGACAACGTCGACGGTCGCCGCCCGAGCGTCCTCGACGGTAGCGCTGAGCTTCTCGACGCTGGCGCAGAGCGCCCCGGCTCCCTCGAATGCCGACGACACGCTTTCGGCGATCTGCTCTGTGGCTTCCGACTGGTCGCGCACGACGTGCCGGATCGTGGTGGTCTGCGTCAGCACATCCGAGAACGACTGTGCGATCATCTCGATGGATCGCACGGCGTCGTTGGTGGCGTCCTGGATCGCCGCCACCTTGCCGGCGATGACGTCGGTCGCCTTGCCGGTTTCGCCCGCCAGCGCCTTGACCTCGCTGGCCACCACCGCGAAGCCCCGGCCGGCCTCGCCGGCGCGCGCCGCCTCGATGGTGGCGTTGAGGGCCAGCAGGTTGGTTTGGGAGGCGATCCCCTCGATCAGGCGCACCACGGCCCCAATCTGGTCGGCGGCTTCCAACAGGCTGCCAACCTTGCGGGTGGCGTCCAGCGCGATGTCGTTGCCGTGCACCACCACGTCTGCCGCCGCGCTGACGCGGCCGGACACGCTCCGGATGGCGTCCGTCAACTGACCGGTCGCGGCGTCCACGACCATCACGGACGTGGTCGTCTGCTTGGACGCCCGGGCCGTCACCCCGGCCTCGTCGCGGGCGTTGCGCGAGATGCCGTCGAGGCTTTGCGCCGAGTTGTTCATGGAATGAACACAGCCCTGGATGCCGTTCATCACCGAGCGCATGGAGGAGTCAAACCGCTGGATGGCGGCTTCCAGCGAGGCGCTGCGCTTGCGCACCAGTTCGGCGCCCGCCACGTCGGACCGCAGCCGGTCGCGCTCCTCGAGCGAGCGTTGCACAAGCTGCACGGCCCGCGCGATCGATCCGATTTCGTCCCTGCGTTCGGCGCCGCTCACGGTAGCGCGCCAGTCGCCCTGCGCGACTGCCGCGACTGCGTTGGTGATCTGCCGCAAAGCCTTGGCCATGCCCCCCGCCATCAGCATCATCAGGCAGCCCGCCATCACGATGGCGAACAGGCCTGCGCCCGCCAGCCAGGTGTTGAGCCGCCGCGCATGGGCCTCGCCGATCCGGACGGTCTCGTCGCGCAACGTGTAGATGTCGCCTCGCGGCGCCAACGCGCAGACCTGGACGGCGTCGACCAGCGCCGCGCAGCTTCCGACATAGAGACCGTTTTCGGTTTCGAGAAGGCGCGTGCCGTCCATCCGCCGCAGCCGAAGCCCGTCGGCGGGAACTCCCGCTACCGAGATGATCTGATCCTCGACTTCGACGAAGACGCCGGACCCGGTGAGCTGCGAAAACTCGTCCAGCACGGTCTCCGGCGACCGGAGCGGCCGGAAGCCGATCAGCAGGGACGTCACGTCGCCGAAATCGTCGAACATGGGCTCAATGAAAATCATGGCCAGTACGGGTTTCTGGCCCATGCCCAGCTGGTGCGCCGTGGCGGCGTCCAGCAGCCGCATTTCGCTCAGTGAGCGTGGAGCGGATTTCTGGTTGTCGGCCATCAGCCCGGCGACGCTCTCGAGCAGGGACGTGCGCCGCAGTTCCTGGTCGACCCGAAGCAGGTCCGCCTGCTTGGACGACGAGCCGACCACGTGAATCTTGTCGTCCACAACCGCGATGAGCCCCAGATTCGCGGCGCGACCAGCCGCATCCAGGGTTTCGCTGATGTTGGCGACATTTCGCGACTGGACGGCCCGCATCACGTCGGTGCGCTGGGCCACCATCCCGAGCCGACGGGCGACATCCTTCTGAAGCGTGTCGAGGCGCGCCTTCGCCAGATGTGCCTGGCTGCGCATCCCGTCCGACAGCTTCTCTACGGACAGGCGGGCCAACTCGGTGGACTGCTCGGCAAGGCTCCGTTCGACGCGAACCACCGTGCCGGCCACAAGCGCGATCAGCGCCAGCCCGGTCACCCCGACGGTGACGGCCAGTATCCTTGCGCTGATGGATCGGAGAAGGGGCAACGGCGGCCGTCAGGGCGTCGGAGCGACGCCGCCGAGGCTGCCGACGATCCGTTGGGCCTTCTCGCCGGTGGAGTAACGGATGAAAGCGGACGCTTCGGCCGAGACGGTCTGGGGCTTGTAGATCAGGCCGATCGTCACCGCGCTCGGATAGGCCGGTTCAGTGGGCGCCCGATCGTCGATCTTGAGCACGTTGACGGCATCGCGCAGCAGCGCCGAATAGGGTCCAAAGCCGATAGCGCCCTCCACCGACCGGACGGTCTCGACAGCCTCCTGGGTGGTCAACGCGGTTTTGGACTTCGCCGTGATAACAAGGTCCTTCCACCCCGGCATGGAATTGCGCAACACCCCGAGGGTGCTGTCGCCATCCTCCCGGCGCACCACCTTGATGCGCATGTCCGGGCCGCCGACGTCCTGCCAATTGGAGATTGCGCCCGCATAGATGCCGGCCAGCTGGGCGCTGGTCAGTCCCCCCATGCGCACGCCCGGATGGGTAAAGAACGCGGACGGGACCTTGACGACAGGGCTCAGCATCAGACCCTGCGCGCGCTCGGAATCGGACAACGACCGCGCGACGCGGCCAATGACCTCGCGATCGGACGCAACCGACACCACGGCGCCGCCCGAGCCGATGCTCGGCGGCAACGTCACCGTCACTGTGGGCATCTCCCCCGCGAACGCGGTGCCGATCGCGCGAAGCATCTCCACGCCGTCGCCGGTTCCGGGAATTGTGATCTCACCAGACCAGGCGTGAGTCGCAGTGATCGCGAGCAAGAGCGGGCCGAGCGAAACGGCGCGCGCATAAGTTGCACAATTCATTTGGGCGCAATCCCTAAAGCAACGTGTCACAAGGCTAGCGAAATAAGCTTAACCGATTGTCACGAGATTAAGGGCGGTTGCGAAAAGCGGCCAATCTAGTCCGCGCTATAAAGCAGGGGCTGGTTCACGCGCAGCATGTCGTAGGTCGCGACCGCCCCGAAGCCAAGGATGGCGCCTGTCAGCAAGCCTGCCGCCAGCACGGCGACGATCCGGACGATCAGGCGAATGCTGTCCCGGGCGACTGCTGGGCGATGCAATGCGGCGTTCATCAGGTCCTCCCGAAGCCGTCGGCTTCCTGGAGGCCAGATTGCCGCGATCCGGGCCGGGGCGACGTGCCGGATCGCACAACTGTCTTCCGTGCGGTTCCCGGCGCTCGCTCAGGCGGCGGCGCGTCGCGCGCTTGGACGCTTGCGGACCTTCATGTAGACCCGCCAGCCCAGCAATATCGCGAGCATCGCCGCGAAGATGATCGGCCAGGTCAGGTCCCGCTTCACCAGCCACCAGTAGTGCAGCACACCAAGCGTCGCGACCACGTAGATGAGCTGGTGCAGCCGCGCCCAGCGCGGCCCGCCGAGGCGTAGCACCCAGCCGCGCGTCGACGTGATCGCGAGCGGGGTCATCAGCAGCAGGGCCGCGAACCCCACGGTCACGAAGGGACGCTTCCAGATGTCCTTCACGATCGCCTCGGCGTCGAACACCATGTCGAAGCCCAGATAGGCCATCAGGTGGATGAACCCGTAGAAAAAGGCGAACAGCCCGAGCATGCGCCGGAACTTAATCAACCAGTTCCAACCAGTGAGGCGGCGAAGCGGCGTCACCGACAGGGTGATCAGCAGGAAGTAGAGGCACCAGTCGCCGGTGGTGTGCTCGATCGTCTCGGCCGGGTTGGCGCCCAGCAGATCGGGATTCCCGAACACGCCATACACGAGCCGGGCGACCGGGATCAGCCCGGCCAGCAGCACGACCGGCTTCGACCAGCGCACCCAGTCCGGGCCACGCGCGGGCTTGGGCGCGCCGCGCCGCGCAGCTGGTTTATCGGCAAGGGCTGCGTTCGCCATCAGGCTGTGGCCGCCCGCGCCCGGCGCTTGAGCCGCATCGCCATCAGAAGTTCGACTTCAGGTCCATGCCCGCATAAAGCGACGCGACCTGATCCCCGTAGCCGTTGAAGATCTCCGTCTGGCGGCTCGCAAACAGGGCCGGCAGGGCCCGCTCGCGTTTTTGCGTCCAGCGCGGGTGATCGACGTTCGGGTTCACGTTGGAATAGAAGCCGTATTCATTCGCGGCGGCCTTGTTCCAGGCGGTGCCCGGCTGCTGCTCCACGAACTCGATCTTGACGATCGATTTCACGCTCTTGAAGCCGTATTTCCACGGAACGATGATCCGCACCGGCGCGCCGTTCTGGTTCGGCAGGATTTCGCCGTAAACGCCCAGCGTCAGCAACGTGAGCGGATGCATGGCCTCGTCGATCCGCAGGCCCTCCACATAGGGCCAGTCCAGCACAGGCACGCGCAGCCCCGGCATGGTCTCGGGCTGCATCGCGGTGGTGAACTTCACGTATTTGGCCTTGCTGGTCGGCCCCACCATCTTGGCCAGCTGGTTGAACTCCAGGCCCACCCACGGCACCACCATCGACCACGCCTCGACGCAGCGGAAGCGATAGACGCGCTCTTGCAGCTGCATCTTCAGCAGCGCCTCGATGTCGATGGTCTGCGGTTTCTCGACCTCGCCGCCGACCTCGATGGTCCACGGCCGTGTCTTCATCTGGTCGGCGGACGCTGCCGGGTCGTATTTGCCGGTCCCGAACTCGTAGTAGTTGTTGTAGCCGGTGACGAGCTTTTTGGGCGTGGGCTCCGCGTCAACGCTGAAGGCGGCGTTGCGGGGAGCCGCGAGCGCGGCCGGCGCCGCCAGGGCGCTGCCGCCTCCAGCCCCGAGCGCCCCGAGAGCGGCGGCGCCCTGCATGAAGCGCCGGCGGTCCAGGAAAACGGACTGGGGCGTGATCTCGGACGGGGCGATCGGCGGCGGACGGAACATCGGCATTGTGTCTCCAGGACGTCGGCGCGGCGGTAGCCGTGATCGCCACATCGGGCGTCGACCTGATCAGTCAAGCGCGCTGCGGCGATCACGGCAACTCACGATCCCGCGTCCCGCGTCGGCCGGGCCCGAAGCAGCCCGTCAGGTTCTCGCCATGAAAGCTTCCACGTCGGCCCGGCGGGGCAGCGGCGCGACGGCCCCGTAGCCGGTGGTCGACAGGGCCGCGGCCGCGTTGGCGTAGTTGGCGGCCGCGAAGGGGTCGCCTCCGCGCAACCACTCGGCCAGAAACGCGCCGTCGAAAGCGTCTCCGGCTCCGGTGGCGTCCACGGCCTCGACCATGTGGCAAGGGATCACGCGGGTCTCTCCAGGCGTCGCCACCATCGCGCCTTCGACGCCCATCGTGAGCGCCACGATGCGGCAGCCCAGCGACAGGTAGAAGGCGCAGATGTCCTCCGGGGCGTCGAGGCCTGTGAGCTTGCGCGCGTCGTCCAGGCCCGGCCGGGCGATGTCGCTCATCGCCACGGCGGCGTGGATCACCGCGCGCGCCCGGTCGAGCGGCCACAGGCGCAGGCGCAGGTTGGTGTCGTAGCAGACCGTGGTTCCGGCCTCCCGCGCGCAGCGCAGGGCGTGGAACACGGCGTCGCAGGCGCTGTCCGAGATCGCCTGGCTGATCGCAGAGACGTGCAGCACCCGCGCGCTGGCGATCTGCGCTTCCGGGATCGCGGAGGCGTCCACCAGGCTGGCGGCCGAACCGGCGCGAAAATAGCTGAAGTGGTGGCCAGCATCGTCGTGGCTGATGAAATAGATCCCGGTCGCAGCGCCTTGCCGCGTCAGAACCGTGGAGCGGTCCACGCCCTCCCGGTCCCACAACGCCAGGATCTGCCGGCCGAACGGGTCGTCGCCCAGCGCCGTGAAATAGGCCGCCTTCGCGCCGCTGCGCGCCGCCGCGATGGCGGCGTTGGAGGTATCGCCGCCATAACCGGGCAGATAGAGGCTCTCGCCCTGGCGCTCGACCTGGCTGAACTCCATCATGGGTTCGCCCATCGCGAGAACATCCAGGGTCTTCATTTCAGCGCTCTTCAATCGTTTGAATCGAGCTGCATCATGCGCTCTCGCGCGCAGCCGCGCAATGTGTCCGCTAAGCCGCGGGCGCTTCGAGAAGGTCCGGCAGCTCCGCCAGCGAGGCGATCACGCGGTCGGGCGCCCCCGGAAGCCGCTCGGGCCGCTGCCCGTAGCGATTGCACCAGACCACCCGCATTCCGAAGGCCGAGGCCCCATACGCGTCCCAGCCGTTGGACGATTGGAACGCGATCGCGTCCGGGGCGACGCCCAGCCGATCCACCGCGAGCTGGTACACGCTGGGATGCGGCTTGTAGACGCCCACTTCGGCGACCGAGAGCACGTGGTCGAGCCACGGCCCGACGCCCGCGCCCTCCACGGCCGAGCGCAGCATGTCGGGCGAGCCGTTGGACAGGATCGCGGTCGCAAAGCCGCGCTTCTTCAGAGTGCTCAGCATGGCTGCAACTTCGGGGAAGGGGCGCAGGGTCGCGTAGAGGCCCATGAGCCTGTCGCGCAGGCCGGGCTGGACGAGGCCAAGCGCATCGAGGCTGAAATCCAGGGCGTCGCCCGTCACTTGCCAAAAATCGGCGTAGCGCCCCTGCAGGCTGCGCAGCCAGGCATATTGCAGCTGCTTGTCGCGCCACAGCGCGGTGAGCGGCCCCGCGCGATCGCCCAGAACGTCCGCGCAGCCGGCCGCCGCGGAGGCGAAATCAAATAGCGTCCCATAGGCGTCGAAGACGCAGGCCCTGATCCCCGTCAGCTTCATCACGGCGCGCCTCCCACCCCGGTGCGCCGCCATCATAACCGCATCGATCGGCCGCCGTCAGCGCAAGCGCGCGTGCGGCCTGGCGCGCGGCTAGAACTCGTCCCAGCCGGCGCCCGGCTGCGCGCCTCCCCCTGCGCGTCTCGCGCGGGCGGGCGCGGGCGCGGCAGGCGGAGGCGCGTTGCGGGCGGCGGCGGCCGGGCGCGCCGGCTTGGCCAGCTTCGCGAACGCATCCTGGGCGAGCTTGCGAAGGCGCGCCGGCTCGGTGGCTGGCGCCGGCGCCGCCCTGCTGGCGGCCGGCGCAGGCGCGGAATAAGCCGCCGCCAGCCCGCCCCTGCGCGTGCGGAACGTGGCCACGAGCTGGTTCAACTGGGCGATCTGGCCGGCGAGGGACTGCGCCGAAGCGGCGCTTTCCTCCGCCAGGGCGGCGTTCTGTTGGGTCATGTCGTCCATGTGGGCGACGGCTTGGCTCATCTCGTCGATGCCGTTGGCCTGTTCGTCCGCGGCAGAGGATATCTCCGACACGGTCGCGGCGACGCGTTGCGAAGCGTCCACGATCTTGCCTAGCGCATCGCCGGCGGCGCGCACCAGCTTCACGCCGTCGGCCACTTCGGCGTCCGACGAGTTGATCAGCGTCGTGATGTCCTTGGCGGCCTCGCTGGAGCGCTGAGCCAGCGTGCGGACCTCGGACGCGACCACGGCGAAGCCCTTGCCGGCGTCGCCCGCGCGAGCGGCCTCCACGGCGGCGTTCAGCGCAAGCAGGTTGGTCTGGAACGCAATGTCGTCGATCACGGTCGTGATGTCCGAGATGCGGCGGCTCGCCTCCTCGATACGGCTCATGGCGTCCACTGCACGGGTCACGATGGCGCCGCCGTCCTGCGCGACCAGCGCGGCTTCCTCGGACAGCCGCACCGCCTGCGCGGAGGATTGCGCCGACGCCTTCACGGACGCGGCGAGTTCCTCCGTGGTGGCGGCGGTTTGTTCCAGCGACGACGCCTGGTCTTCGGTGCGCTTGGAAAGGTCGTCCGCTCCGGACGTGATCTCGCGCGCTGCGCCCGCCACGTCGATGGAGGTTGATTGGATGGTCTCCACAGTCTCGGACAGCCGCGCGACGGTCTCGTTCAGCGACGCCGCGAGCTCGCCGAAGCGGCCCTGGTAGCTCGTCTCCACCGTGTGGGTCAGGTCGCCCTGCGCGAGCGCTTCCAGCGCGCCGCCGATGTCCCGTGTGGCGCGGTCCACCACCGTGTTGATGGCGTTGATGCCGTCAACGAGCTTGCTGATGTCCGGATCGACGTTGGCGGCCTGTGCCCGCGCCGAGAAGTCGCCGGCCACGGCGGCGTCCACCACGGTCGCGACCTCGCGTACGATTTCGGCGATGGCGGCTGAGCGCTGCTGCACGGCGATGTCGGCCTGGGCCTTGTCGGCCTCGAGGTGCGACCGGCGCTCCAGCGCCTGCGCGAGAACCTCGTAGGACGCCGCCATCGAGCCGATCTCGTCTCTGCGGTGGTCCTTCTCGAGTTGCGCGTGGCGCCCGGCGGCGAGTTCCTCCAAAGCACGCGACATGGCGATGACCGGGCGGCTGATCGCCCGGGCGATCATCGGGGCGCTCACAAGGCCGACCAGTGCGCTCAGCGCCAGGACGACCATCACGAGCATCATTTCGCGATCCACGATGGCGTTGATGCCGGCCGTTCCGGCCGTCTGGCGCGCCTGCGCGTCGGTCGCGAGCTTGGCGGTGATCTCCTCGAGTGTCCGAAACGTCCGGTCGGCGTTCATCATGAACATCAAGGACGAGCCAGCGTCGCTGTCGGCCATGTCGGCGACGTTCTTGCCCTGCTTCGAATAGGTTTTCATTGCGGCGTCGAGCTTGGCCAGCGCCTCGGTCTCCGAAGCCTCTTTGGCGAAGGTCGCCTGCGTGGCCGTGACCTTTTCGCCCAGCGCCTTGAGATCCGCGAGCGTGGCGGCCGCGCTGGCCTGGATCTTGGCCTGGTCGCTCTCGTTGGCGGCCGTCGCCGTCAGGCGGTACAGCCTGCCATGGGTCGCCCAGGCGGCGGTTTGCAATTCACCCGCGATGCGGGCCTGCGCGATCGGGCCCTTTGCAAGGTCCTGGAATGAATCGCGGGTCATGTCCAAAGCGTAGAGCGAGAATGCGCCCAGGCAGGCGAGGGACAGAACGAGGCCGACCGGAGCGGTCAGCACTTTCCAACGCAAGCTAAGGTCTTTGAACCGGATCATGACGACGCTTCCTGGCGTTGAACGCTCGAAAAAAGGAGGACCCGAACGGCCGCGCCGTCCGGGTTTTGTCAGTTCATGCGTCAGAGCTTGTACACGCCGCCGCAAACCGCGGTTTCGTCGAGCTTTTCGCAATACATCTGCTTGGGCTCGACCTTCTTGGTCACCGGGTTCACGAATTTGTATTCCTGCCAGAACGTGCCTTTCGCCTTGGCGAGGTCAACGCGCTCCTTCACGAAGAACTTGCCGTCGACGTCCTGTGAATCGAGCAGGTCCTTGCCGACGAGCTTGTCGTTGGCGCCGTGCGCCAGGACCTTGCCGTCGAGGCCGTAGACCACGACGTAGAGGTCGCGGTCGATGAAGTCCGGGTTCTTCTTGGTGAAGGTCTCGTAGGCCTTGGGGGCGCCATTGGCCTTGATGAAGGCGACCGCCTTCTTGACCATCGCCTGCGCCTCATCCTTGGTCGCCCACTCGCCCGCGCTCGCGCCCGAGAGGGTGAAAAGTGCGGCCAGGGCGGCGCCCGCGCATCCGTGAAGCAGCTTCGTCATGTTTCCTCCGCGCATCCGTCATGAAGCGGATAGGCGCAGAGTGGACCCCATCTTTGTTAATGCGTGTATAACGGACCTTTCAACTTACCATAAGTTGTATGCGGTAGTAGATGCGGCCGCTGCGCTGTCGTATGACTTCGGCATTAGCCTCGAACCGAAAGAAACAGAAAACAGTCAAAAACAGCGATCTTCCGGGGCTTCCGTCAGTGCTCCGTCGCCGCAAGCACGGCTTCGGCCCTGATTTCCTCGGTAAGTCTCGCCTTGAGGGCCGAGAACTCCGGCGTCGTCTTCACCGTGTAATGGCGCGGGTAGGGCAGGTCGACCGCGATATCGGCCTTGATCCGTCCGGGGCGGGCGCTCATTACGAGCACGCGGGACGCCATGAAGATCGCTTCCTCGATGTCGTGGGTGACGAATAGCACCGTCTTGCGCTCGCGCTCCCAGATGCCGAGCAGCAGCTCCTGCATCAGTGAGCGGGTCTGGTTGTCGAGGGCGCCGAAGGGCTCGTCCAGCAGCAGGATCTCGGGATCATTCGCGAGCGCGCGCGCGATGGCGGTGCGCTGCTGCATGCCGCCGGAGAGTTGCTTGGGCCAGTGGCGCTCGAACCCGCGCAGCCCCACTTTGTCGACGTAGCTTTCCACGATTGCGTTGCGCTCGGCTTCCGGCACGCCGCGTTCGTTGAGCCCGAAGGCGATATTCTCGAACACGTTGAGCCAGGGAAACAGCGTGTAGCTCTGGAACACCATGCCGCGGTCGGCCCCGGGGCGCGTCACCGCACGCCCGTCCAGCAGCACGCGCCCGGAGGTCGGGCTGTCCAGTCCGGCCACGATGCGCAACAGGGTCGATTTTCCACAGCCCGACGGCCCCAGGATGGTGATGAAGTCGTTGGGAGCGACGCTGAGCGTCGTCGGCTCCAGCGCCCGCGTGGGCGCCCCGCCATGAACGCCCGGGAATACCCGCGAGACGGCTTCGATCGACAGCGATCCGCTTTTCACGCCAGCCTCCATGGAAAGAGGCCGCGGTTCAGCGCCTTGAACAGGAAATCCGAGATCAGGCCGATGAGCCCGATCACGATGATGCCGAAAATGATCTGGCCGGTCGCCATCAGCGATTGGCTCTCGATGATCATGTGGCCGATGCCTTCGGATGAGCCGATAAGTTCGGCGACGATCACGTAGGTCCAGGCCCAGCCGAGCACCAGCCGCAGGATCTCGGCGATCTCGGGCGCATTTGCGGGGATCAGCACGCGCCTGACCACGCCTTGGTCGCCGGCCCCGAGCGTATAGGCCGCCTCCACGAGGTCGCGCCGCGTCGCCCCTACGGCCACCGCCACCATCAGGACGATCTGGAACACCGAGCCGATAAAGATCACCAGCAGCTTCTGGGTTTCGCCCAGGCCGGCCCAGAGGATCAGCAACGGAATAAAGGCCGAAGCCGGAAGATAGCGGGCAAAGGACACGAAAGGCTCGAAGAACGCCTCCACGGGCTTGTAGGCGCCCATCAGGATCCCCAGCGGGACCGCCACCAGCGCGGCCAGCGTGAAGCCCCCGACCACGCGCCACACCGTCATGCCGATATCGCGCGCGAAGCCGAACTTGGTCAGCAGCTCCCAGCCGTTCTGCACCATCGTGATGGGGTCGGCGAGAAAGATCTTGGACACAAAGCCGCCCAGCGTGGCCAAGGCCCAGCAGGCGACGAAGAGGACGAAAAAGGACACGCCCAGCAACACGCGCTGCGTGTTGGGAATGGGCGCCAGCGGGCGCGGCATGACGACCAGGAGCGTTGGAGAGAGTGGGGGCCGCCCGAAACCGGGTCCGGGCGGCCGGAGCGGCTTACTGGATGAAGCGGGTGTCCGCCAGGCCGTCGAGATCGGGGATCTGCTTGATCACGCCGGCTTCGAGCAACAGGTCGGCGGCTTCCTTCGAGAAGGTCTTGAAATCACCCGTGAAGAACGCCTTGTTGGCGGCCTTGTCCTGCCAGCGCAGGTACTTGGACGAGGCCGCGAACTGCTCGCCCGTCTGCTTCACGTCCGCGCCCATGATTTCGTTAGCCTTGGCGGGCTCCTTGGCGATCATCTCGAGCGCCTCGAAATAGCTGTCCGCCAGCGCCTTCACGGCCTTCTCGTTCTCGGCGATGAACTTCGGCGCGCAGCCGAACGTGTCCATCACGACCGGGTAGTCGAGCGTGGTCGCGATGATCTTGCCTGCTTCCGGCTTCTCACGGACGCTGGACAGATAGGGCTCGTACGTCATGGCGGCGTCGTTCTGGCCGGCGATAAACGCCTGCGCGGCCGGGCCGGGCTCCATGTTGACGATAGTGACGTCCTTGGAGGTGAGGCCGTTCTTCTTCAGCATCCAGGCGAGCACGAAATAGGGTGACGTGCCGGGGCCGGAGGCCCCCACCGACTTGCCCTTGAGGTCTTTGATGGACGCGATGCCGTTGCGCGTCACCATGCCGTCCGCGCCGTAGGACTTGTCGAGTTGGAAGATCTGCTTGATCGGCACGCCATTGGCGTTCCAGACCACATAGGTTTCAACCGTTGTGGCGGCGCATTGAATGTCGCCGGACGCGACCGCGAGGTGACGGCTCGCCTGCGGGATCTTCTTGATGGTGACGTCGAGGCCGTTCTTCTTGAAGATGCCGGCTTCCTTGGCGAGCGTCAGCGGCGCGAAGCCGGTCCAGCCTGAAATGCCGATCGCCACCTTGGTTTCCTGGGCGATGGCCGGGGAAGCCGCCCCGACCGCGGCCGCAATCGCCGCGCCCATGATCCACTCTCTACGCATCCCGCTCTCCCTCGCTGGAGGCCGCCGTCGCAACGGCCGGGCCATGAGGGCATTCAAGCGTGGACCCTGCTATTTGTCTATACAAACGTGCTGCAGCGCGGCGCCGGTCAGGCCGCTTCGGAGTCCACCAGACTGTCGATGCGAGCCGCCAGGGTTTCGGCGTTGAACGGCTTCACGATCATGGGCCCGAGCGCGTTGCCGTAGACGTCGTGGGACTTTGCCTGCGCGGTGATCAGCAGCACCGGAATGGCGGCGAGCTGCGCGCGCCGCGCCATGGCGTTCTTGACGTCCGCGCCCGTGTAGGGCGGCATGAGCCAGTCACACACCACGAGGCCGTAGCCCCGCTCCGCCACGCGGTTCAGCCCAGCCTGGGCGCCGACCGCGACATCGACGTCGCGAAAGCCCGCCTGTTGGAGAAGCCTCCGCAGGATGTTGGTCATGATCTGGCTATCGTCGATCACGAGCACGGGCGAAGAGCGATCCAACGGCATTGTGTCTCCCTTTCGGCTGCGAGAAAGCCTGAGCTCACAACAGTTGATGCGCTTCGTCCGTTGAATTTGAGTTATGCCGGTCTCTGAAAGATCGCAATATCTCCAATTAGCCGAGAATGCCGGGTAAATTGAGCTGCTGCTCTCGCGCGCAGTCCAGCGCCTCTTCGTAGCCCGCATCGGCGTGTCGCATCACTCCGGTCGCTGGGTCGTTCCACAGCACCCTCTCGATCCGCTTGGCGGCCTCTGGCGTGCCGTCCGCCACGATCACCATGCCGGAGTGCTGCGAGAACCCCATGCCGACCCCGCCGCCGTGGTGGAGCGACACCCAGGTCGCCCCCGATGCGCAGTTCAGCAGGGCGTTGAGCAGCGGCCAGTCCGACACGGCGTCCGATCCGTCCTTCATGGCTTCGGTTTCCCGGTTCGGGGACGCCACCGAGCCTGAATCGAGATGGTCCCGCCCGATCACGACGGGGGCCTTCAGCTCACCGTTGGCCACCATTTCGTTGAACGCCAGCCCGAGCCGGTGCCGGTCGCCGAGGCCGACCCAGCAAATGCGCGCCGGCAGGCCCTGGAAGCTGATGCGCTCACGCGCCATGTCGAGCCAGTTGTGCAGGTGGGCGTTGTCGGGCAGCAACTCCTTCACCTTGGCGTCGGTGCGGTAGATGTCCTCCGGGTCGCCCGACAGCGCGGCCCAGCGGAACGGGCCGACGCCCCGGCAGAACAGCGGCCGGATATAGGCCGGCACGAAGCCCGGGAAATCGAACGCATCCGCGACGCCCTCTTCCTTGGCGACCTGCCGGATGTTGTTGCCGTAGTCGAGCGTCGGCACGCCCATACGGTGGAAATCCAGCATCGCGCGCACGTGCTCGGCCATGGAGCGCTTGGCCGCCGTGGCGACCTGCTGCGGATGGGACTCCCGCTCGCTCTCCCACTGGGCGACGCTCCACCCCTTGGGCAGGTAGCCGTTCACCGGGTCATGCGCGGAGGTCTGGTCGGTCACGACGTCCGGCCGCACGCCCCGGCGCACCAGCTCGGGGAAGATCTCGGCCGCATTGCCAAGGACGCCCACCGAGAGCGGCTTCCGGTCGCGGCAGGACTGCTCGATCATGGCCAGCGCCTCGTCGAGATCCTTGGCTTGCACGTCGAGGTAGCGCGTGCGCAGCCGCATCTCGATGCGCGACGCCTGGCACTCCACGGCGAGGCAGGACGCGCCCGCCATGGTGGCGGCCAGCGGCTGCGCGCCGCCCATGCCGCCGAGCCCGGCCGTGAGGATCCACTTGCCGGCCAGCGAGCCGCCATAGTGCCGGCGTCCGACCTCCACGAAGGTCTCGTAGGTGCCCTGCACGATGCCCTGCGTGCCGATATAGATCCAGGAACCGGCCGTCATCTGGCCGTACATCATCAAGCCCTTGCGATCGAGGGCGTTGAAATGGTCCCAGTTGGCCCAGTGCGGCACGAGATTGGAATTGGCGATCAGCACCCGCGGGGCGTCCGGATGCGTCTTGAAGACGCCGACAGGCTTTCCGGACTGCACCAGCAGGGTCTCGTCGGCGTTGAGGTCCCGCAGCGCGGCCACGATGCGGTCGAAGCTCTCCCAGTCGCGCGCCGCCCGGCCGATGCCGCCATACACCACGAGCTCGCCCGGGCGCTCGGCGACCTCGGCGTCGAGGTTGTTCATCAGCATGCGCAGCGGCGCTTCGGTGAGCCAGCTTTTGGCGGTGATCTCGGTCCCGCGGGGGGCGCTGATGCGGCGGGCGTTGTCGATGCGGGTCATGGGCGTTTCCTCAGCAGTCAGCGCGCGGCGGCGAAGTGCAGGCAGGCTTCCAGCGCAGCGCGCAGCCGCGCCGTGATCGGGGCCGCATAGGCGGGGTCGAAGGCGGTCGGCCATCCGCCCTCGCGCACCGGCCCGGGCGTCTCGCGCATGTAGCCCCGGCAGGCGAGCTCCATCTGGATGGCGTGGACGCCCTGCTCGGGCGCGCCAAAGAAGCGCGTGATCCAGCCGCCCTTGAAACGGCCGTTTGTGACGCGGGTGAAGGGCGCGCCGTCGCAGGCGGCTTCCACGGCGGCGGTCAGCGACGGATCGCAGCTCGCGCCCGCGTTGGTGCCGATGTTGAAGTTCGGCAGCTCGCCCTCGAACAGCCGCGGGATCGCCGAGCGGATCGAGTGGCAGTCATACAGCACGACCTTGGGGTGAATCGTCCGCAGCCGCTGCAGCTCGGCCCCGAGGGCCGCATGGTAGGGCTCGAAATAAAGCCGCCGCCGCTCGGCGACCGAGGCGGCGTCGGGCGCGTGGCCAGGCTCGTAGAGAGCTTCGCCATCGAAGCTCGTGCTGGGACACAGCTCCGTGGTGGCCTGCCCGGGATACAGCGAAGCCCCCGAGGGATCGCGGTTTACGTCGATCACGGTGCGCGAAACCGCCGTGTGGACAATCGTGGCGCCGAGCTCGCGCGCGAAGCCGTAGAGCGTCTCGATGTGCCAGTCCGCGTCCTTGCGGGCCAGCCAGGGCGAGGCCAAGCCGCGATCGAAGGGCGCAGGAATCTCGGTTCCGGTGTGCGGGATGCTCAGCAGCAGCGGCGCATCCCGCCGCTCCACGGTCAGCCAGTCGCTCACGCGCGTTCTCCCTCGAGGCTGGGCAGCAGGCCGCGGCCGACCGCGTCAGCGAGCGCGCCGCCGCGCACGAGGCCGGCGGCGGCCGCCATGTCGGGCGCAAAGTAACGATCTTCGCCAAGCGCCGGAACGGTCGCCCGCAGCGCCGCGACGGCGCGCTCCAGCGGCGGGCTCGAGCGGAGCGGCGCATGGAAGCCGCAGCCTTGTGCCGCGGCCAGAAGCTCGATCGCTACCACCTGGACGGCGTTCTCGGCCATGGGCAGCAGGCGCCGCGCCCCGTGCGCCGCCATCGAGACATGGTCCTCCTGGTTGGCGGAGGTCGGGATCGAGTCCACGCTCGCCGGATAGGCGCGCTGCTTGTTCTCCGACACCAGAGCGGCGGCCGTGACCTGCGGGATCATGAAGCCCGAGTTGAGGCCCGGATGGGCAGTCAGGAACGCCGGCAGACGCGACAGCGTCGGATCCACCAGCATGGCGACGCGCCGCTCGGCCAGCGATCCGATCTCGCAGATCGCCATCGCGATCATGTCGGCCGCGAAGGCGACCGGCTCGGCGTGGAAATTGCCGCCGGAGATGACTTCGCCCGTGTCCGCGAACACGAGCGGGTTGTCCGAGACGCCGTTCGCCTCGATCTCGAGCGTCGCGGCGGCCTGCCGCAGCAGGTCGAGGCAGGCGCCCATCACCTGCGGCTGGCAACGCAGGCAGTAGGGATCCTGCACGCGATCGTCGCCGACGAGATGCGACTGGCGGATCGGGGAGCCCGCCATCAGCCCACGCAACGCGTCCGCGACTTCGATCTGACCGCGATGGCGCCGCAAGGCGTGGATGCGGGGGTCAAACGGCCCGTCCGAGCCCTTGGCGGCGTCGGTGGACAGCGCTCCCGTCACCAGCGCGGCCTGGAAAGCCCGCTCGGCGTCGAACAGCCCGGCCAGCGCCAGCGCGGTCGAGACCTGCGTGCCGTTCAGCAGCGCCAGGCCCTCCTTGGGGCCGAGCGCGACGGGAGCGAGCCCCGCGGCCGCCAGCGCCCGCGCGGCCGGCATGCGCTCGCCGCGGGTGAAGACCTCGCCCTCGCCAATCAGCGCCAGCGTCATGTGGGCGAGCGGCGCCAGGTCGCCCGACGCCCCGACGGAGCCTTGCGCCGGGATCACAGGGAGAATGTCGTGGTCGAGCAGGGCGACGAGCGCCTGCAGCGTTCCCCAGCGCACGCCCGAGGCGCCTTGCGCCAGGCTGGCGGCTTTCAGCGCGATCACGAGACGGACCACGGCCGCCTGCAGCGGCTCCCCGACTCCCGCAGCATGCGACAGCACGATGTTGCGCTGGAGCTGCGCCAGATCGGCGTCCGCGATGCGCACCGAAGCCAGCCGGCCAAACCCCGTGTTGATGCCATAGACCGGCTCGCCCTTGGCGATCACGGCCGCAACCGCCGCACTGCTCGCGTCCACGGCCGCGCGGCAATCAGGCGTGAGTGCAATCCGTGATCCCGTGTATACACGTCGAAGGTCTACGAGCGGGATGGCCCCGGGAGCTAGTGCGACGGCGCTCATCGGCCTCTCCAGACGCGGGCGTGAAGGGGGTTCAACCCCATGCGGTAGACGAGTTCGGCAGGCCGCTCGATATTCCAGATCGCGAGGTCGCACGACTTGCCGACGCTCAGCGTTCCGATCTCGTCGAGGCGCCCCAACGCCCGCGCGGCCTCCCGCGTCACGGCCGCCAGACACTCGTCCACGGTCATGCGAAACAGCGTCGCGGCCATGTTCATGGTCAGCAGCAGAGAGGTGAGCGGCGAGGTGCCGGGATTGCAATCCGTCGCCAGAGCCATCGGGACGGCGTGGCGGCGAAACAGCGCCACCGGCGGGACCTTGGTCTCGCGGATGAAATAGAAGGCGCCCGGCAGCAGCACCGCAACCGTCCCGGCGCGCGCCATCGCGGCTGCGCCTTCGTCGTCGGTGTGCTCGAGATGGTCGGCCGAGAGCGCGGCATGGTGGGCGGCCAGCCGTGCGCCGTGCAGGTTGGAAAGCTGGTCGGCGTGGAGCTTCACCGGAAGGCCTGCCGCCTTGGCGGCCTCGAACACCCGCGCGGTTTCGTCCGTCGAGAACGCGATGCCCTCGCAGAACGCATCCACGGCGTCGGCGAGGCCCGCGTTCGCGGCGGCCGGGATCATCTCCCGGCAGACGAGGTCGATGAAAGCGGCCTTGTCGCCCTTCGCCTCCGGCGGCAGCGCATGGGCGCCGAGCAGCGTCGTGGTCACCGATACGGGGCGCTCCGCCGCGAGCCGGCGGGCCGCCCGCAACTGTTTCATCTCCGTCGCGACGTCCAGCCCGTAGCCGGACTTGATTTCGATCGTGGTGACGCCCTCGGCCAGAAGCGCGTCGAGCCGCGGCAGGGCGGCCCCGACAAGCGCATCCTCGTCGGCCTCACGCGTCGCCGCCACGGTCGAGACGATGCCGCCCCCCGCCCGCGCGATCTCCTCGTAGGAAGCGCCGGCCAGCCGCAGTTCGAACTCGTGCGCGCGATCGCCGCCGTAAACCAGATGCGTGTGGCAATCCACGAGGCCCGGCGTGATCCAGCGCCCCTCGCAGGCGACGCGTTCGGCGGCGTCCCAACCGCCCGGCAGATCGGCCTCCCGCCCCACAAACGCGATGCGTCCGTCCCGGCAGGCCACGGCGCCGTTTTCGATCGCGCCGAGGCCCGGCCCTGCTCCGTCCAGCGTCAGCAGTCGCGCGCCAAGCCAGATCCTGTCATATCGCTTCCGACCATCCGCCATTTCGGTTGCGCGCCTCCCGGTTTGCCGGTTTAATTGTCTATACATAACCAGAATGGATCGCCCATGGGAAGGCTCATTTTCGATCACGCGCTGCTGCCGGACGGCTGGGCGCGCGAGGTCGCCGTAACGGTCCGGGACGGGGTGATTCAGGCCGTTGCGCCCGGCGCGGCGCCGCAGGCCGCAGACCGACGCGTGAGCGGCGTCGCGCTTCCGGGCCTCCCCAACCTCCATTGCCACGCCTTCCAGCGCGCCATGGCGGGCCTCGCCGAAACGCGCGGCCCGACAGGCGACAGCTTCTGGACCTGGCGGCAGGTCATGTACCGCTTCCTCGGCGCGCTGACGCCCGAGGATGTCGAGGCGGTGGCGGCGTTCGCCTACATGGAGATGCTGGAAGGCGGCTTCACGACCGTCGGCGAGTTCCACTATCTCCACCACGACGCTGACGGCCTGCCCTACGCCAACCTCGCCGAGATGTGCGAGCGCATCGCGGCCGCGGCGGCCGGAACCGGCATCGGCCTCACGCTGCTGCCGAGCCTCTACGCCCAGGGCGGCGTCGGCGGCCAGCCGCCCGTGCCGGGGCAGCGTCGTTTCCTGAACGATCCGGAGCGCTTCCTGCGTCTCGTCGAGGGCGCCCGAAAGGCCGTCGCCGGCCTCCCGGGAGCCCGCGTCGGCGTCGCGCCCCATTCGCTGCGCGCCGTCACGCCCGAGCAGCTCAGGGCCGTACTCGACGCCATGCCGGACGGCCCGGTCCACATCCATGCGGCCGAGCAGGTGAAAGAGGTCGAGGACTGCGTCGCATGGTCTGGCCTGCGCCCGGTCGAGTGGCTCCTCGCCAATGCGCCCGTGGACGCGCGCTGGTGCCTGATCCACACCACCCACATGACGCCGGACGAAACCCTGCGCCTCGCCCAGTCGGGCGCGGTGTCGGGCCTCTGCCCGCTCACCGAGGGCAGCCTCGGCGACGGGGTATTTGACGGCGTGCGCTTCGGGGAAAGCGGCGGGCTCTTCGGCGTCGGCACCGACTCCAACATCGAGATCACCGCCCCGGGCGAGCTGAAACAGCTCGAATACTCGCAGCGGCTCGCTCATCTCGGGCGCAACATGATGGCGCTGACCGAGGGCGAGCACACGGGCCGGCGCCTCTACGACACCGCGCTCGCGGGCGGCGCCCGGGCGATGGGTCGCCCGATCGGCGCGATCGCGCCGGGGATGCGCGCCGACATCGTGGCGCTGGACGGCGAGCACCCCGACCTCGCGGCCGTGTCCGGCGACCGCTGGCTCGACGCCTATGTGTTCACGGCCGGCCGCGCAGCCATCGGCAGCGTGTTCGTGGGCGGCGAGCAGGTGGTGGAGGGCGGCCGCCACCGCGGCCGCGCGGCAATCACGCGCCGTTATGTGGACGTGCTTCGGCGCGTCGGGGCCTGAACGCATGCCGCATCGGCTGCAGCGGGCTACCGCCGAGGAGAACATCCCGCGCTACGCCGAGATCCGGCGAGCGCTGGAGGGCGCGATCATGTCGGGCGCCTGGCCTCCCGGCCACCGGGTGCCGTCCGAGCATGAGTTGATGGCGCAATTCGACTGCTCGCGCATGACCGTCAACAAGGCGCTGTCGGGCCTGGCCGAGGCCGGCCTCGTGATCCGCAAGCGCCGCTCGGGCAGCTTCGTGGCGACGCCCGCCTCCGAGCAGACCGTGCTGGAGATCCACGACATCCAGAAGGAGGTCCTCGCCAGCGGGCGCGAGTACCGCTTCGAGATCGTCGCGCGCCGGCGCGGCAAGGCGACGGCGGCCGAAGCCGAGCTGCTGGGCGTAAAGGCCGGCGCTCCGCTCCTGGCGCTCAGCGTCCGGCATTTCGCGGGCGGCAAACCCTTCGCGGCGGAGCGCCGGCTGATCAACCTCGCCCGTGTGCCCGAAGCCGAAGGCGAGAGCTTCGCGCAGGCGCCGCCCGGGAGCTGGCTGCTGGCCCGCATTCCATGGACCGAGGCCGAGCACCAGATCAGCGCCGCCAACCTGGACGACGACACCGCCGGCCTCTTGTCGATGGCGCCCGGCGCCGCCGCCCTCGTGGTCGAGCGCCGCACCTGGCAGGGCGGCGTTCCGATCACCTGCGTGACGCTGTTCTATCCGGGCGACCGGCACCGCCTGATTGGGCGTTTCGCGCCTCCGGCCGGCCGGAGCTGAGGTTTCCGGCTTAGCCGATCGGCCGGACGTCCACCGCCACCTTGAGGGTGTGCCCGGACGACGCCAGCACGATGCCGGACGACGGTGCCACGTCGGCGTAGTCGCGCCCCACCGCCAGAACCACGTGATCCTCGCCGGCCAGAATGGCGTTGGTGGGGTCAAAACCGATCCAGCCCAGCCCGGCGCCGCACCAGGCGCTCGTCCAGGCATGCGTGGCGTCCGCGCCGACCAGCCTCTCGGCGCCCGGAGGAGGGTTGGTGCGCAGATAGCCGCTCACGTAGAGCGCCGGCAGGCCGAGGCTGCGCAGGCCCGCGATCATCAGATGGGCGAAATCCTGGCAGACCCCGCGGCGGTTCGAAAGAACCTCGGCGATAGGCGTCGAGATTTCCGTGGCCTTCGGATCATAGGTGAAATCGTCGTAGATGCGGCCCATCAGCTCCGTCACGGCTTCGACGATCGGCCGGCCAGGCGTGAAGCTCGGTTCCGCATAGGCGGCGGCCGCCGCCGAGATGGGCGTGTGGCGGCTGCCGAACAAGCCGTGCACGGGCGATCCCGCGCCAAGGTCGTCGATCACGCCCGCGGCGGATCGCACGCTTTCCCAGGGCTCGGACAGCATGGGGGCGATCGCGTCCCGGGCCGGCGCCTCGACGGTCGTCACCGCCCGGATCGTCAGCGTTTGGTGCGGCTCCGCGAAGGCGACGTTCAGGCTCCAATTGCCGAAGAAATCCCGCACACGCGTGCTCTCGACCGGCTTGGGCGAGATGTGCAGCTCGTGCGCGAGCACGCGCTGCCCGTCGCGGCTCGCGGGCTCCAGATGCAGCTGGCATCGTGCGAAGGAAACGCGACCATCATAGTCGTATACGGTCGTGTGGCTGATCTCGTAGATCAAGCTCCCTCCTCGGGATCGGGCGGCGTTTGCGAGAAGAACCGTGCCGTGATCTCGGTGGAGAGCTCCATCAGGCGGTTCTCGACCGCCAGGACGTCGGCGGGCTCGAGGTCCTCGACATCCGTCACCCGAAGCCCGGTGGCGACCTGCAGCACGATCTTCTGCGGCAGGTCGAGCGCCGCATGGGTCGGCAGGTTGCTGAGCGCCGCCAGATGATCCTGAATGCGCGCCACCTGGAACGCGACCGCGCGCGGGTTGCCGTCGTCGAGCGCCACCAGGTCGATCACCGGCAATCGCAACGCGCCCATCAGGTAGCGCGCCCGGTAGGTGATCTGGCTGTCGCTGATTTCCAGCAGCGCCTCGAGGCTGGCGGCCGACGCTTCGGCGTCCGCAAGCCGGCGCACGCAGCGGCCCGTCAGCACGCCACGCTCGATGCGGCGGCCGATCTCCAGGAAGCGCCAGCCCGAGAGGCGGTTCATGTTCTCCTGTACGAGGCCGGAGAAAGCCGCCATGACGCGCAGCGCCTGGTCGCAGAGATCCAGCGCCTCCGCCTGCGAGACGCTGACGCCTTCGTGCTCGAACAGGCGCGACAGGTCGGCGAGCGCCCGCACAGCGTCGGACGACAGCCGGTCCCGGATTACGGACGCGGTGCGCCGCGCCTCGCCGATGAGGCTCAGAACCGAGCCGCCGCATTCGGCCGAGCGCAACGCTTGGTCCAGCAAGGCCGGCGCCTTCGGGCCCTTGTGCTCGCTCTCCGGCGCGGCCCCCCAGGCGACCAGCATGTCGCAGAGCCGCACCACCGCGTCTCGCGCCGGCCCCGTCGTCTCGGTGCTTTCCACCAACAGCCCGGCGAGGCAACGAACCACCCGCACGGTCGCTTCGGCGCGCTCCAGGTACCGGCCGAGCCAAAACAGGTTTTCGGCGGCCCGGCTCGGCAGGTAGCCGATCACGCGGCGGATTTGCGGCTGGGCGGGCGACGGCAGGAGGCTCAGGCGCTCGACGGGCTGGTCCGCCGTGATCCAGACGTCGGCCGAGCGGTCGCCGAGCTGCATGGAGAGCGCGCGCGCGTCTTGCGAGCCGGATACGCGGCAAAAGCCGCCCGGCAGCACTTCCCAGCCATCCTCGGTGGCCACCACATAGGCGCGCAGCGTGAAAGGCCGCGGCTCCAGCCGGCCGCCGGTCCAGACCGGCATAGTGGAGAGCCGCACCATCTCCTGGCCGACTACGTCGAAGCCGCGCCGCTCCAGCACGGTTTCGAGCGCGGCCCGCGCCTTGTCGTCGAGCTCCGCGCCGGGCGTCGGGTTGGGCGGCAGCGGCCAGCCGGAGCGGGCCGGGAACGCCGGCGCGATCGCGAGCGTGTCGAGATTGCGGCGCACGTGCTCGCGTTCCGCCTTGTGGCCGCACCACCAGGTGGCGACATTGGGGAGGCTGAGGTCCCGGCCGAGCAACTGGCGCGCCAGCGCGGGCATGAAGCCGAGCAGGCCCCGGGCCTCGATCACGCCTGCCCCGAGCGGATTGGCGAGCACCACCTTGCCGGACCGCACCGCATCCACGAGCCCGGGCACGCCGATGCGCGACGCGGGCTCGAGCTCCACCGGGTCGGCGAACTCGGCGTCGAGCCGGCGCACCAGCACGTCGACGCGCTTCAGCCCCGCGATGGTGCGCACGAACACGGCGCCATCCCGCACCGTCAGGTCGCCGCCCTCCACCAGCAGGAAGCCCAGATAGCGCGACAGGTAGGCGTGCTCGAAATAGGTCTCGTTCAGCGGCCCCGGCGTCAGCAGGCAGATGCGCGACGCCTCGCGGCCGGCCTGCGCCGCGAGGGCGCTGCGCCATGTCTGGAAGAATGGCGCGAGCCGCCGCACGTTCATGCCGCCGTAGAGGTCCGGCACCGCGCGCGACAGCGCGATGCGGTTCTCCAGCGCGTAGCCCATGCCGGACGGCGCCTGGGCGCGGTCGCCCAGCACCCACCAGCGGCCATCGGGCCCGCGCCCGAGATCCGCCGCGTAGATCTGCAGCCGCCGACGGCCCCGGGTCGGCAGGCCCACCATGGGGCGCAGGAAATCCGGGCTCCCGGCGATCAGCGTCGCCGGCAGCGAACCGTCCGCCACCAGCCGGCCCGGGCCGTAGACGTCGCCCAGCACGGCGTCCAGCAACTCGGCCCGCTCCACCAGCCCGGCCGCCAGCGTCGCCCACTCGGCTTCGGGGATCACGAGCGGCACGTGGCTCAGCGCCCAGGAGCGCTCGCGGCTCTGCCCGGCGTCGTAGACGCGGTAATACACGCCCGAGTCCCGCTGGTGCCGGTCCGCCAGCGCAAAGGCGCGGTCCACCTCGGCGGGGTCGCCCGAGAGCCGGTCCAGAACCGGCGCCCAATGCGGCCGCAACCGGCCGTCACGGTCGACGAACTCGTCGCGGATGCCCGGCAGCGGCTGGTAGCCGGCCAGCAGGGCGGCGGCCCGCGTGGACGCGGCTTTCACGGCGGCGGCGCCGGCCGGCGGCGTCAAGACATCCACCCGGGCGGCCTGCGGCGCAGGTCCAGCGTCATCGGGAATTCCAGCGACGGCTCGGCTGGCGGCGGCGCGATCGGCCCGGGCGTATGCCCCTGCGCGTCGAAGCGCGCGAGGCGGCGCGCCTCGGCCTCATAGGCGTTCACCGGGAAGGTGTCGTAGTTGCGCCCGCCCGGGTGGGCCACGTGATACACGCAGCCGCCCAGCGAGCGTCCGGACCACATGTCCAGAACGTCGAAGGTCAGCGGCGCATGCACCGGGATGGTGGGATGCAGGCCAGACGCCGGCTGCCACGCCTTGAAGCGCACGCCCGCCACTGCCTCGCCGGCGACGCCCGTCGGCGTCATCGGCACGCGCCGTCCATTGCACGCCACCACGTGCCGGGACGGGTTGAACCCGTCCACCTTCACCTGCAGGCGCTCCACCGAGGAGTCCACGAACCGCACCGTGCCGCCGATGGCCCCGGTCTCGCCCATGACGTTCCAGGGCTCCAGCGCCTGCCGGATTTCCATCTGCACGCCTCCGGCCTCGATCACGCCGTAGAACGGGAAGCGGAACT
The DNA here is from genome assembly GCF_014636935.1 of Alsobacter metallidurans. Lineage (GTDB taxonomy): Bacteria > Pseudomonadota > Alphaproteobacteria > Rhizobiales > Beijerinckiaceae > Alsobacter > Alsobacter metallidurans. Next base: position 178,462 of record NZ_BMES01000001.1, read on the forward strand.
CCCGCTGCGCTTCGAACCAGAGCGAGTCGATGGCGTAGCCGGCTCGCCGGAGATCGGCCACCACCTCCAGGAAGTCGCCCCACATCACCTGCGGCAGCATGAACCTGTCGTGCAGCGCCGTGCCCCACCGGGTGAAGTCGCCGTCCTGCGGCTGGCGCCAGAACCACGCGATCAGGGCGCGCAGCAGGAGCTGTTGCGCCAGGCTCATGCGCGAATCCGGCGGCATCTCGAAGGAGCGGAATTCCACCAGGCCGAGCCGGCCGGTGGGCCCTTCCGGCGAAAACAGCTTGTCGATGCAGATCTCGGACCGGTGCGTGTTGCCGGTCACGTCCACCAGCAGGTTGCGGAACAGCCGGTCCACCAGCCAGGGCGGGGTCGGCGGCCCGCCCGGGCCCGACACCATCCGGATCGCGGTCTCGAGCTCGTACAGGGAGTCGTGCCGGGCCTCGTCGACGCGCGGCGCCTGGCTGGTCGGGCCGATAAACAGCCCCGAGAACATGTAGGAGAGGCTGGGATGCCGCTGCCAGTAGAGCACCAGGCTCTTCAGCAGGTCCGGCCGGCGCAAAAACGGGCTGTCGCCCGGCGTCGCGCCGCCCACCACCACGTGGTTGCCGCCGCCCGTGCCGGTGTGGCGACCATCCAGCATGAACTTGTCGGCGCCGAGCCGAGACAGCCGCGCCTCCTCGTAGACGCCTTGCGTGATCGCGACCAGCTCGCGCCAGTTGGCGGCCGGCTGGACGTTCACCTCGATCACGCCCGGATCCGGGGTGACCTTCAGCACGTCGATGCGCGGGTCCTGCGGCGGCGCGTAGCCCTCGATGCGGACCTTCAAGCGGTTGTCGCGCGCCGTGTCCTCGATGGCGGCGATCAGCTCCAGGTAATCCTCGAGCTTCTTCACCGGCGGCATGAATACGTAGAGGATGCCGTCCCGCACCTCGAACGCCACTGCGGTGCGCACCGCGCCCGCGATCGCGACCTGCTCCACCAGTTCCTGCGCGCCGACGCCGCTTTCCGGCTGCGCGCCCGCGATCTGCGGCTGCGTGTGCTCGCGGTCGGGCGCCTGCACGAGCGCCGCGATGGCGGCAGCCGTCGGCAACGGCCCGCGCGGCTCGGCCGGGTCGGCCGGCACCACATACGGGTAGGACGCGGCCGGCACGTGCGGCAGGCTGCCCAGCGGCAGGCGGTAGCCGACGGGCGAGTCGCCCGGCACCAGAAAGAGCTTGCCGCGGCGCAGCTTCCACCGTTCCGTTTGCCAGCGCTTGTCGCCCGCCTGAGCGTTCCAGGTCTGCACCGGCAGCACCCAGCCGGTGGCCCGGCCGAGGCCATGCTCGAACACACGTGCGATGCGGGCCCTTGCCTCGGGATCCTCGAGCTTGGAGTCGAGCGGGTCCACGTTGTCGGGGAGCTCGGCCTCCTTCAGGATCCACTGCGCCGGATCCTCATAGGCCGGCACCGCGTAGTCGGCCGGAATGCCGAGCCGCTCCGCAAAGCCGCGCGCCACCGCCTCGGCCTGCTCGGGCCGCAGCGGGGCCTCGGGCGTTTCCAGGGCCAGCAGCGAGGGATCGCGCCACACGGGCTCTCCGTCCTTGCGCCAGTACAGCGCGAAGGTCCAGCGCGGCAGCGACTCTCCCGGATACCACTTGCCCTGCCCGTGATGCAGGAAGCCGCCTGGCGCGAAGCGTTGCTGGAGCCGACGCACCAGCGCGTCCGCGCGCTCGCGCTTGGTGGGTCCCACCGCGGCCGTGTTCCACTCCTCGGCCTCGTAGTCGTCCACGGACACGAAGGTCGGCTCGCCGCCCATCGTGAGCCGCACGTCCTGCGCGGCGAGGTCGCGGTCCACCTGTTCGCCGACGCGGTCCAGCGCCTGCCAAGCCTCGTCCGCGAACGGCAGCGTGATGCGCGGCTTCTCGGCCACGCGGGTCACGTTCATGGCGAAGTCGAACGTCACTTCGGCGTAGCCCACCATGCCGCTGATCGGCGCGGCCGAGCGGTAGTGCGGCGTCGCCGCGAGCGGGATGTGGCCTTCGCCGCAGAACAGGCCGGAGGTGGGATCGAGCCCGATCCAGCCCGCGCCCGGGATAAACACTTCCGCCCAGGCGTGCAGGTCGGTGAAGTCGTGGTCGGTGCCGGCGGGGCCGTCCAGCGCCTTGAGGTCGTGCTTGAGCTGGATCAGGTAGCCCGAGCAGAACCGCGCCGCGAGGCCGAGCCGGCGCAGGATCTGCACCAGCAGCCAGCTCGTGTCGCGGCAGGAGCCGACCCCGATGGTCAGCGTCTGGGCTGGCGTCTGCACGCCCGGCTCCATGCGGATCGTGTACTCTATCTGCCCTTGAAGCCGCTGGTTCAGCCCGACGAGGAAGTCCACCACGGGCAGCGGCTCGCGCGAGATTCCGGCCACATAGGCGTCGAGCTCGGGGCCGCCGTCCTCCAGTTCCAGGTAGGGCAGCAGCTCGTGCTGCAGCTCCGTGGGGTAGGCGAACGGGATCGTTTGCGCGTAATCCTCGACGAAGAAGTCGAACGGGTTCACGACCGCCAGCTCGGCGACGAGGTCCACCTCGATCTTCAGCTCGGTCGCGGGCTCCGGGAACACCAGCCGGGCCAGCCAATTGCCGTGCGGATCCTGCTGCCAGTTGATGAAGTGGTTGGCGGGCGACACCTTGAGCGAATAGCTCTTCACCGGCGTGCGGCTGTGCGGGGCTGGACGCAGGCGGATCACCTGCGGACCGATCATCACCGGCCGGTCGTAAGTGTAATGCGTCAGATGGTGCAGGGCTGCGGTGATGGACACAGGGAGCCTTCCGTTAGGACAGTCCGGAGCCGCCCTGCGGCTCAGCGTTACGCGTTCGGATTCCGGAGGCAAGGCTCGTGCCGCCCTGTCGGGCGCATCTTGCACAACTGATAAGCTGAAGTCGACCCGTGGTGACCCGCCGCACGGGCGCCGGGGTCGGGCCGCAACTCCCGTTCCGCCGCCGCGTTGGGCGAGCCTACAGCAAGGAGAGGTCCCGATGGCCGAAACCCGCACTGAAACCGACAGCTTCGGCCCGATCGAGGTTCCCGCCGGGCATTACTGGGGCGCGCAGACCCAGCGCTCGCGTCTCAACTTCGCGATCGGGATCGAGACCATGCAGCCGGCGCTGATTGCCGCGCTGGTGACGGTCAAGAAGGCGGCCGCGCTGGTCAACAAGGACCTGGGCGAACTCGACCCCAAGCTCGCCGACGCCGTCGTGGCGGCTGCCGACGAGGCCCTGGCCGGGCTCCTGCCGGACGAGTTCCCGCTGGCGGTGTGGCAGACGGGCTCCGGGACGCAAACCAACATGAACGTCAACGAGGTGCTGGCCGGCCTCGCGAACGAGCGTCTGGCGGGCCAGCGCGGCGGCAAGGCGCCGGTGCACCCCAACGATCACGTGAATCGCGGCCAATCCTCCAACGACACGTTTCCGACCGCCATGCACGTCGCGGCCGCGCAGGAGATCGAGGGTCGGCTCCTGCCGGCGTTGGAAAAGCTGCACGCGTCGGTCGACGCCAAGGCGAAGCAGTTCGCCTCCATCGTGAAGATCGGCCGCACCCACACGCAGGATGCGACGCCGCTGACGCTCGGCCAGGAATTCTCGGGCTACGCCGCGCAGGTGGAGCTCGGAATCGCCCGTATCCGCGCCGCCCTGCCCAATCTCTACCCGCTCGCGCAGGGCGGAACGGCGGTCGGCACCGGCCTGAACGCCCACCCGCGTTTCGCCGACGCGGTGGCGGCCAAGATCGCCGAACTCACGGGCCTGCCGTTCACGAGCGCGGCCAACAAGTTCGAGGCGCTGGCCAGCAACGACGCGCTGGTTTTCGTGCATGGCGCCTTGAACGCGCTCGCAACGGGGCTGTTCAAGGTGGCGAACGACATCCGCTTCCTGGCCTCCGGCCCGCGCTCGGGCCTCGGCGAACTGACGCTGCCCGAGAACGAGCCGGGCTCGTCCATCATGCCCGGCAAGGTCAACCCCACCCAGTGCGAGGCCATGACGATGGTCTGCTGCCGGGTGTTCGGCAACCAGACGACCGTCACGGTGGCGGGCAGCCAGGGCCACTTCGAGCTGAACGTCTACAAGCCCGTGATCATCGACGCGGCGCTGCAGTCGATCCGCCTCCTCGCCGACGCATCCGACAGCTTCCGCGAGCACTGCGTCGACGGCATCGAGGCCAACACCGACCGGATTGACGACCTGATGCGCCGCTCCCTGATGCTCGTCACCGCGCTCGCGCCCAAGATCGGCTACGACGCCGCCGCCAAGCTGGCCAAGACCGCGCACCACAACGGCACCACCCTGCGCGAGGAAGCCTTGCGCATGGGCCTCGTGAGCGAGCAGGAGTTCGACGCGATCGTGCGGCCGGAAACCATGGTGGGGCCTGGCCCGGGCTAACGGGTTCCCCGCCCGTCATTGCGAGCCGAAGGCGAAGCAATCCAGACGCGTGGGAGTGCGCTCCATGCCCGGCGGCTGGATTGCTTCGCTGGCTCGCAATGGCGGCGAGGCGGTTGCGTCAACGAAGGTTGGTCCTAAACGGCCAATCCCTCCAGCCGCCCGGGCAATTCCGCGATCGCGGCGGCGTCCGCGTTGGCGAAGGCCACGCGCAGATGACCGTCCTGCCCAGCCCCGAAGAAGCCGCCCGGCAGCGCCAGCACGCCGCGTCGCTCGGCCATCCGGCGCGAGACGGCGGGCGCGGCGACGCCCGCGAAAGGGTGGGCCACATACGCGAAATAGGCTCCCATGGAGTCGATGCGCCAGCCCGGCAGCTGTGCAAACGCCGCCCGGAACGCCGCGGCGCGCGCCGCGATCTCGCGGCGGTTCGCCTCGCGCCAGTCGTCCAGCGCCCCGATCGCCCAGGTGAGCGCCGTCTGTCCGGCCCTCGCCGGGCAGATCTGGATGCAATCCAGCACCTTGCCGATCTGGGCGATCACGGCCTCGCCCGCCGTCACGGCGCCGAGCCGGTGGCCGGGCACGCAGTAGGACTTGGAGAAGCTGTAAAGCCCGATCAAGACGTCGCGCCACCCGGGCTCCGCGAACAAGCCGTGCGGCCGCTGGTGCGCGCCCTCCAGGAAGTCGCGGTAGGTCTCGTCCACGACGAGCCATATATTGCGTCGCCGGCACAGAGCCGCGAAGCGCGCCAGCGTTTCGGGCGGGTACACCGCGCCCGTGGGGTTGTTGGGCGTGATCAGCACGATGGCCTTCACGCGGTCGTCGATCAACGCCTCGGCGGCTTCGGGATCGGGCACGAAGCCGGTTTCGGCCGAGCAGGGCAGGGGCCGCGCCTCCACGCCGAGCATGCGGCATGTCATCTCGTGGTTGAAGTACCACGGCGAGGGCAGCAACACGGTGTCGCCGGCCTTGGCCAGCGCCATCAGCGCGATAACGAAGGCCTGGTTGCAGCCGGCCGTGACGGCGGTCTCGCCCGGCCGAATCGGCGCGCCATACAGCGCCGTGGCGTGCGCCGCATAGGCCTCCCGCAGCGCGTCGTCGCCGAAGATCGAGCCATAGCCGGCCGAGCGAACGTCGCCGGCCGCGGCCGCGAGGCGCGCCAGCATCTCGGGGTGCGGCGGATAGCCCGGCACCGCCTGCGACAGGTCGATCAGCGGTCCGCGGTCGCCCGTGTAGGAGCGCGTCCACCCCTGCGCCTCGGGGATCGGCGGCGTGCCTGTGTCCAGCAGGTTGGGATTGAGGGCTGCCATGCGTGAGGTCCCAAGCGCATCCTTGCGCGCGCGGCGTCCTTCCTACAGGCTTCGACCCGAGGGTCCAACCCGTTGCGCGTCCCCGGCGCGACCGGACCCGCCACGAGGATGCGAAACGTGAACGACGACAAGCTGAAGGCGCTGCGCGAGAAATATGAAGCCGCCCGCGGCGCCGACATCTACGATCCCGAATTCGCCAAGGTGGCGGCCGGCCAGTTTCAGGGCGACCGGCGCAAATGGCCCTTCGCGGACCCGGCGACCTTCATGGGAGCGACCTTCCGGCCGCAGGCGCTGGAGGAGAACTTCGCCGATCTCGACGTCGCCGTCGTGGGCGTGCCGATGGACCTGGGCGTCACCAACCGGGCTGGCGCCCGTCTGGGCCCGCGCGCGGTGCGCTCGGTGGAGCGCATCGGGCCCTTCGAGCACGTGCTGCGCCGCGCGCCCCTGCAAACGCTGCGGGTCGCGGATGTCGGCGACGTGCCGTTCCGCAGCCGCTACAGCCTGGAAAGCTGCCACGAGGACATCGTCGATTACTACACCAGGATCGTGGACGCCGGCGTGATCCCGCTTTCGGTGGGCGGCGACCACTCGATCAGCATGTCGATCCTGAAGGCGGTGGGCCGCGACCGCCCTGTCGGCATGGTGCATATCGACGCCCACGCGGACACCTCCGGCCCCTACGAGGGCTCCAAGTTCCACCATGGCGGGCCGTTCCGGCAGGCGGTGCTTGACGGCGTTCTCGACCCCGAGCGCGTGGTGCAGATCGGCATCCGCGGCGGCGCGGAGTACCTATGGGAGTTCTCGTTCGACTCCGGCATGACCGTGATCCACGCCGAGGAATTCGCCGCCATGGGGCCCGAGGCCGCCATCGCAAAGGCGCGCGCCGTGGTGGGCGACGGCCCGACCTACGTGTCCTTTGACGTCGACAGCCTCGATCCGGCCTTCGCGCCCGGCACCGGCACGCCCGAGGTCGGCGGCCTGACGCCGCGCGAGGCGCTGCAGATCCTGCGCGGCCTGCGCGGGATCGATGTTGTCGGCGGCGACGTCGTGGAAGTCGCGCCGCAATACGACGCCACCAGCAACACCGCCCAGGCGGGCGCGCAGGTGCTATTCACGATCCTGTCGCTGATCGACATCGCGCACGAGCGACGCAAACGCGCCTGAGCCATGCGCGGCGCGCTCTTCCGCGCTGCAACATGGCGCCTATCTTTGCCCTTCCCCCGACCTTGAACCGGGTTTCCTCACCATGTCCCTCCTGTTTTCTCCCATCGCGCTCGGCAATGTCGAATTGCCCAACCGCATCGCGGTCGCGCCCATGTGCCAGTATTCTGCCACGGACGGCTGCGCCAGCGACTGGCATCTCCAGCACTGGATGAACCTCGCCATGTCGGGCGCAGGCCTCGTCACCGTCGAGGCCACCGCCGTCGAGCGCCACGGCCGCATCAGCCATGGCGACATGGGTCTCTACTCGGACGACAACGAGCGCGCCTTCGCCCGCGCGCTGGCGGCCGCCCGCGCGGTGGCGCTGCCGGGCGTGAAGTTCGCCGTCCAGCTCGCGCATGCGGGCCGCAAGGCGTCCTCGCAGCGCCCCTGGGAGGGCGGCGGCCCGCTCAAGGCCGACCAGGATCCCTGGCAGACCGTGGCTCCGTCCGCGATCCCGTTCGCGGAAGGTTGGCACGCGCCCAAGGCCGCCGACGCGCAGGATCTCGACCGGATTGAAGCCGCCTTCGTGCAGGCCGCCAAGCGCACGGCGCGACTGGGCGTCGAGGTGATCGAGCTCCATTTCGCGCATGGCTATCTCGGCCACGAGTTCCAGTCGCCCTTCTCCAACCAGCGCACGGACGAGTATGGCGGCACGCCTGAGAAGCGCCGCGCCTTTCTGCTGCGCATCGCCGAGGCCGTGCGGGCGGCCGTGCCGGGAACCGTGGCGGTCGGCGCCCGCATCACGGGCTCCGACTGGACAGAGGGCGGCATCACGCCGGACGACGCCGTCGCGCTCGCGTCCGAGCTGAAGGCGCTTGGCCTGAGCTGGGTGGACGTGACGTCGGGCGGCAACGTCTCCACCGCCCGCATTCCGGTAGGGCCCGGGTACCAGGTGCCGTTCGCGGCCGCGGTGAAAAAGGGCTCGGGCATCGTCACCCGCGCGGTCGGGATGATCGCCACTGCCCAGCACGCCGAGGAGATCCTCCAGAAGGGCGAGGCCGACCAGATCGCGCTGGCGCGCGCCTTCCTGGACAACCCACGCTGGGGTTGGCACGCCGCCGAGGCGCTCGGCTTCGACCTGCCGCGCCCGCCGCAATACGCCCGTGCGGCCCCGAAGCTCTGGCCCGGCGCCAGGCTGGCCCGCCCGGACGTGCACTGATCCAGGCGCCCTCTCCCGCCTAAGCGGGAGAGGGATTTGCCGCTATCCCGTCGCGCGCCGCTCGGCGATGAGCAGCCCCACGCCGCTCGCAATGATCAGGCTCGCCCCCATCACGACGCCGATGCGCGGAATGTCGCCCCAGATCGCGAAGCCGAACACGAAGGCCCACACCAGCGCGGAATATTCAAAGGGCGCGACCGCCGAGGCCGGCGCGTAGCGAAAGCCCTCGAACACGAGATACTGCCCCGCCCCGCCCGCCACGCCGAGGCCCAGCAGCAGCAGCGCTTGCGTCCAGGTGGGCGTCACCCACAGGAAGGGCAGCGCGACCGCGCAGCCCAGCGCGAAAATGAAGTTCGAGGCGATCATCTGCGTGGCCGTCGCCTCGGTGCGGCTGATGATCCGCACCAGGATGTTGGTCCACGCCCACAGGAAGGCCGAGGCCACCACCATGGCGGCGGGAATGAAATTCACCGAGCCGGTCGTATCGGCCGCCAGAGCCACCCCCAGGAAGCCGACGCCGGCCGCCAGCCAGCGCGCCAGCGTGACCTGCTCCTTGAGGATCAGGATCGACAGCACCATCACGAAGATCGGGGCGGCGAAGTAGAGCGTCACCAGCTCGGCCAGCGGCAGCCACTTGGCGGCCGAGTAGTAGGATATCCACGCGATCAGGATCAGCACGCCCCGGCCCAGCAGCGCCGGCTTGGCGCGGCTGCGCAGCGCTGCGCCATAGACGCCCGGGCCCGCCAGCATGCCGGCGAAGATCATGATCATGATGCTGCGCGCGAACAGGATCTCGAAGACGGGCAAGTCCTGCACGAGCCACTTCACGATGGCGTCCTGCACGCTGAAGCACGCGTAGCCGGCCATCGCGAGCCCGATGCCGGTCATGATCCGCGGATGGGGGGAAGGCTGCACGGCGGGGCGGACCACTGGGACGGGGACCACGAGGTCCGGGGGATCGCACGGGAGTATGGCGCGGCTTCGCGACGCGCCTGCGTCGGGACGCGCCCTCTTCTGTCACCCCGTCGCCTTCGGCGCCAGCCGGTCCGCGGCATGCATGGCATGCGGCTCCAACAGCCTGCGGCCAGCAGGCGCGGGCTTCGATTTGCGGCCACGCATTCCTGCTCTATGCTGAAGCCAACGCCAGCGGCCAGCCGCGGGCGATCCCACTTCTCCCGGACCTCCGGTCTCGCCCCATCGTCATGGCGGATGAATGAGCCTGCTTGAAATCCGAAACCTCTCGGTCAGCTTCGCGACCCGATCCGGCCAGTTCCGGGCCGTGGACGGCGTGGAACTCACGGTCGACCAGAACGACGTCGTCTCCATCGTGGGTGAATCGGGCTCGGGCAAGTCCGTCGCCATGCTGGCCGTGATGGGCCTCCTGCCGTGGACCGCCACGGTGACGGCCGATCTCATGCGCTTCGACGGGCGCGATCTCCTGACCATCTCGGACAAGGAGCGCCGCTCCATCATCGGCCGCGACATCGCGATGATCTTCCAGGAGCCGATGACGTCGCTGAACCCGTGCTTCACGGTCGGCTTCCAGCTCGGCGAGACGCTGAAGACGCATTTGAAGCTCGACCGCGCCGCCCGCAAGAAGCGCTCGATCGAGCTGCTCGAGGAAGTCGGCATCACCGATCCGGCCCGGCGCCTGTCGGCCTTCCCGCACCAGCTCTCCGGCGGCATGAGCCAGCGCGTCATGATCGCGATGGCGATCGCGTGCCGGCCGAAGCTGCTGATCGCCGACGAGCCCACCACGGCGCTGGACGTCACCATCCAGGCCCAGATCCTCGATCTTCTGCTGCGGTTGCGGCAGGAGACCGGCATGGGCCTCGTGCTGATCACGCACGACATGGGGGTGGTGGCCGAAACCGCGCATCGCGTCGTGGTGCAGTACGCCGGCCAGCAGGTGGAGCGGCAGGAAACGCACGGACTCTTCGCCGATCCGCACCATCCCTACACGGCGGCGCTGCTCGCCGCGCTGCCGGAGCGCGCCACCGGCCGCATCCTTCCGAGCATCCCGGGCGTCGTGCCGGGCCAGTTCGACCGGCCGCAGGGTTGCTTGTTCTCGCCGCGATGCGCCTTTGCGACCGACTACTGCCGCGCCGTGCCGCCCAAGCCGGCCGCGCCCGAACTCGGCTACGCGCTGTGCCACTACGCCCTCGTGCAGGGCCAACCCACCAACCGGGAGCGCGCCGCGTGACCGTCGTTCTCGAAGGCCGCAACCTGTCGCGCGACTACAGCGCCAAGCGCGGCATGTTCTCTCCCATGGCGACCGTGAAGGCGCTCAAGGGCGTTTCGTTCGACCTCGAGGCCGGCAAGACGCTGGCCGTGGTGGGCGAATCCGGCTCCGGCAAGTCCACGCTGGCGCGCCTGATCACGATGATCGAGGAGCCCACCGAGGGCACTCTGAAGATCAACGGCGTCGACATGGTCTCGGCGACGGCAGCCGACCGCAAGCGCCTGCGCAGCGAAGTCCAGATCGTCTTCCAGAACCCTTATGGCTCGCTGAACCCGCGCCAGACCATCGGGGCCGCGCTGGAAGAGCCTCTGATCGTCAACACCGACATGCCGGCCGCCGAGCGCCGCAAGGCCGCGCGCGACATGATGGCCCGCGTCGGCCTTCGCCCCGAATATGTGGAGCGCTACCCGCACATGTTCTCGGGCGGCCAGCGCCAACGCATTGCGATCGCGCGCGCGTTGATGCTGCGGCCGAAGATCCTGGTTCTGGACGAGCCCGTCTCCGCGCTGGACGTGTCGATCCGCGCCCAGGTGCTGAACCTGCTGGCGGAGCTGCAGAACGATTTCCAGCTCGCCTACCTGTTCATCTCGCACGACCTCTCGGTGGTGCGGCACATCGCCGACGACATCATGGTGATCTATCTCGGCCATGCGGTGGAGGTGGGCAGCCGCGAGGCCATTTTCACGGCGCCGCAGCACCCCTATACGCGCGCTCTGTTATCGGCGACCCCTGTGGCGGAGCCCGGCGCCAAGAAGGAGCGGATCGTGCTCCAGGGCGAGTTGCCGTCGCCCTTTAATCCGCCGAGCGGGTGCCCGTTCAACCCGCGCTGTCCGCTCGCCTTCGAGCCCTGCCCGAAGGAGATGCCGCCGCTCGATCTCAAGCAGGGCCGCAAGGTCGCGTGTTGGGCCGTGCCGGCCGATGGCGAAGCTCAGGCGGTTCCGTCCCGCATGTCGTGACGGTTCAGAAGCGAGCCGGTTGCCACCCCGGTGGCGGCCAGCACGATCGCGCAGACCGCGAGCGCCACCGGCGCGCCGACGGTGTGAAACGCCACCCCGAACAGCGGCGGGGCTAGCGCCTGCCCGATAAAGAAGAAGAACGCATGCAGCGCGATGGCTGAGCCGCGCGCCGTCGGCGCGAGCTCGGTGGCGCGGTTCTGCAGCGAATTGTGCAGCATGAAGAAGCCGAAGCCGACCGCGCCGAAGCACGCCGTGAGGGCCGGCCATGTCGCCGCATACGCGACCCCCGCCAGCCCGAGGCCCCCGATGACGCCGCCGGCGCGCATGAGCACATGGACCGGAAACCGCCGCAGCAGCAGCGACACGGTCGCCGAGAACAGGATGCCGCCCAACCCGATCCCGGCGATAGACAGACCGGCCTGCGTCGCCCCCCCGCCCCCGCGCGCCTGCAGGAGCTCCGGCACGAAAGGCAGCACGCCATAGATCGCCACGCCCTCCAGAAAAACCGCCCCGTAGCAGATCTTGGCGCGGGGATTGGCGAACACCAGCCGGTAGCGCTCCATGGCCTCGGCGAAGCTGAAGCGTCCTGGAGCGCGAGCGTTGAGGTGGGCCGGCAAGCCCAGCAGCGTCGCCACGAGGGCGATTAGGGCCGCGCTCGCCGTAACCGCCATTGCGCCGCGCCAGCCGACCCAATCCGCCATGGCGCCCGATGCCGTTACGCCCACGAGCTGGCCGATCAGCGCGGCCGCCAGGAACCGCGAGATCGCGACCTGCCTGCGGTCATACGCGAAGGCGTCGCCCACCATCGCGAGCGCGAGCGGAATGACGCCGCCCGCCGCCAACCCGGCGACAACGCGGCTCACGAAGAGCTGTTCGAGCGACCCCGCGAACACGCCCGCGCCTAGCGCAAGCGCGAACACGACGAGGCACACGCGCAGCACCAGCCCCTTGCTGATGGCGTCGCCGAGCGGCCCCAGCACGGGCTGCCCCAGCCCATAGGGCAGGGCGTAGCAGGACGACAGAAGCGCCACTGTGGCGACCGGGGCGCTGAAGTCCGCCGCGATGGCGTTCACCATGGGGTCCGTGGAGCGGGCCGCGAAAGAACTGGCGAAGCCGCTGAGCCCGAGAATGGCCAGCAGCTGGGTTTCGCGCGCCTTGTCGAGCATGGACATCCTTTCGGCGTGGCCCAAACACCTAGGCGACGCCGATCGCCCGGCCGTGACGGTCGCCTCCCTGACCGGCTGCGTCAATCACGGTGTGCGACACGGCAGTCTTGCGCCGCACGCGGTGCTTTGCGCCTCCTTGCGCGCCGCCGAAAGCCGCGATACGTGTTGCTCATCTCTCGTCGGGGTGCCGTTCAATCCAGGGCGGCTGAGAGGCATCGCGCCAACCCGTCGAACCTGATCCGGCTCGCACCGGCGGAGGGAACGTGAGATGGCGCCCAGCCAGCAAGCCCCCATGCGTAAGCGCTCATCCGTCCGATGGGCCGTGGACCCGCTCGCGGTCTGCGCCGGCCTAGGGCTTGTCGGCCTCTGGGAAGCCGCGGTGCGGCTTTTTGCCGTTCCGCCATACATCCTGCCAGCCCCCAGCCGGATCGCCGAGACGCTGGCCCTGCGCTGGCGCGTGATTGGCGCGGAGGCGTTGGTCACGCTGGGCGAGATCCTGTGCGGCTTCGCCGCCGGCGCGCTGCTCGGCCTCGCGGTCGCTGTCGCGATGGCGCGGTGGCGCCTGCTGGAGCGGGCGCTCGGGCCCGTGCTGGTGGTCAGCCAGGCCTTGCCGGTTTTCGCCATCGCGCCGCTGCTGGTGGTGTGGTTCGGTTTCGGGCTCGCCTCCAAGGTCGTGATGGCGACGCTGATCATTTTCTTCCCGGTCGCCGCCAACGCGCTGGATGGCCTGCGCCGCACCGATCCGAACCTCATCGAGCTCGCCCGCCTGTATGGCGCCACGCCCCGCCAGACGCTGTTGCTGATCCGCACGCCCGCCGCCATGCCGGCTGTTGCGACCGGCCTGCGCATCGCGGCCGCGGCGGCTCCCATCGGGGCTGTGGTTGGCGAGTGGGTTGGTTCCTCGGCCGGCCTGGGCCTCCTGATCCTCCACGCCAACGCGCGCTCGCAGACCGACATGGTCTTCGCGGCCCTGGTCGTGCTCGCCGCCCTGTCGATCACGCTCTGGGCGCTGGTTGACCGCATCGCCCGCGGACTCGTGCGCTGGGCGCCCGACAGTTTCGACCAGCCTGGCTCACGGGCGACGGCCTGAAATCTTCTCTGAAAGGACACACCCGATGCGTCTCGTTTCCCTCGCGCTCGCGGTCGCCCTGGCGGTCGCCGGCCTCTCCGGTCCCGCCGCCGCGCAGGACAAGCTCACAGTGCTGCTCGACTGGTTCACCAACCCGGACCACGCCGCGCTGGTGATCGCCAAGGAAAAGGGCTTCTTCGCCAAGGCTGGGCTCGACGTCACGCTGGTGGAGCCGGCCGATCCCTCCGCGCCGCCCCGCCTCGTCGCGGCCGGGCAGGGCGATATCGCGATCACGTACCAGCCGAACCTCTATCAGCAGGTGCAGGAAGGCCTGCCGGTGATCCGCGTCGGCGCGGCCGTCACGACGCCGCTGAACAGCCTCGTCGCGCTGGCGGACGGCCCGGTGAAGAGCATCCCGGACCTCAAGGGCAAGACCATCGGCTACTCCATCGCGGGCTTCGAGGAGGCGCTGCTCTCCACCATGCTGGCCGAGGCCGGGCTGAAGCTCGCCGACGTGAAGCTCGTGAACATCAATTTCGCGCTCACGCCGGCGCTGTTGAACGGCCAGGTCGACGCCGTGATCGGCGCGTTCCGCAACTTCGAGCTCACCGAGCTGAAGCTCGCCGGCAAGCCAGGCCGGGCCTTTTACCCCGAGGAGCACGGCGTGCCGCCCTATGACGAGCTGATCTACATCGTCAAGCAGGACCGCGCCGCCGACCCCAAGGTGACCCGCTTCCTGGACGCCGTGGAGCGCGCCACCTTCTCGATCCTGAACGATCCGGACGGCGCCTGGGCGAGCTTCGTCAAGGCGAACCCGAAGTTGGACGACGAACTGAACAAAACCGCCTGGACGGACACCCTGAAGCGCCTCGCTTCGAGCCCTGCGGCATTGGACGGCGTCCGCTACAGCCGCTTCGCCCAGTTCATGAAGGACCGGGGCCTGATCGACGCCATGCAGCCCGTGTCCCGCTACGCGGTCGCGCGCTGATCGTCCCCTGCCGTCATTGCGAGCGCAGCGAAGCAATCCAGCTGATGCTGGGCCAGGAAATGCCGAGCGTTCGACCCGGCGCCTGGATTGCTTCGTCGCTGCGCTCCTCGCAATGACAAACGTCAGCCTCGAAGAAAGGACCCTGCCGTGCCCCAGCCCACCGCCAAGACGCCCATCGCGGTCACGATCGCGGGCTCGGATTCCGGCGGCGGCGCCGGAATCCAGGCCGACCTGAAGAGCTTCTCGGCGCTTGGCGTTTATGGCGCGACCGTCATCACCGCGCTGACAGCCCAAAACACGCTCGGCGTGCAGGGCATCCACGACGTGCCGCCGGAATTCATCGCCCAGCAGATGGACTCGGTGTTTTCGGACCTCGCCGTCGACGCCGTGAAGATCGGCATGCTGTCGCGCCCCGCCGTGATCGACGCGGTCGCGGCCGGGCTCGAGCGGCACGGCGTCGAATGCATCGTGCTCGATCCCGTGATGGTGGCGACCAGCGGCGACCGGCTGATCGCCGCCGACGCAGTGGACGCCCTGCGGCGTATCCTGATCCCGCGCGCCGCCCTGATCACCCCGAACCTGCCCGAGGCCGCGGCCCTCCTCGACACCGCGGAGATCGCTGCGGACGAGGACGCGATGCGCCGGCAGGGCGAGGCGCTGCTCGGCCGCGGCGCGCGCGCGGTGTTGATGAAGGGCGGCCACGGGGGTGGCGACGCCAGCGTCGACCTGCTGGTCGAGCCATCCGGCGTCACCCGGTTCGAGGCGCCGCGCGTCCACACGCGCAACACACACGGCACCGGCTGTTCGCTGTCGGCCGCCATCGCGGCCGGCCTCGCGAAGGGGCAGACCCTGCACGACGCCGTCGGGGCCGCCAAAACCTGGCTCACCGGCGCGCTGCAGGCGGCCGACCGGCTCGCGATCGGCCACGGCCACGGGCCGACGCACCACTTCCACGCCTGGTGGTGAGCGGCGCGCCGCCGCTTCAGCTGCGCTTCAGCTTGGGATCCAGCGCGTCTCGCAATCCGTCGCCCATCAGGTTGATGGCCACCACGGTGACCAGGATGGCGAGGCCCGGCAGCGTCACGATCCACGGGTTGGAGCGGATGAACTCGCGGCTGTCGGCCAGCATCGAGCCCCACTCGGGCGTCGGCGGCTGCGCGCCAAGCCCGAGGAAGCCCAGTGCGGCGGCTTCCAGAATGGCGTTGGATACGCCCAGCGCGGCCTGCACGATCAGCGGCGCGAGGCAGTTCGGCAGGATGGTGACGAACATCAGCCGCATCGTGCCGACGCCGGCCACGCGCGACGCCGTGACGTAATCCTTTCCGAGTTCGCCCAGCGCCGAGGCGCGGACCAGCCGCACATAGCTCGGCAGATACACGATCGCGACCGCCACGATGGTGTTGGTGAGGCTGGGGCCGAGCACCGCCACCACCAGGATCGCCAGCACGAGGCCGGGCACGGACAGGATCAGGTCCATCACCCGCATGATGACGGTGTCGACGATGCCGCCCAGGAACGACGCCGCGAGGCCGAGCAGAACGCCCACGATCACGGAAGTCGCCATCACGGCGACGCCGATAAACAGCGAGATGCGCGCGCCGTAGATCAGCCTGGTCAGCGTGTCGCGGCCCAGCGCATCCGTGCCGAGCACGAACTTCCAATTGCCGCCATCCTCCCAGGCCGGCGGCAGCTTGGTGAAGTCGCGGAACTGCTCGAAGGGCGAATAGGGCGACACCACGTCGGCGAAGATCGCCATCAGGGCGATGATCACCAGCACTACGAGGCCGCCGACCGCGCCCTTGTTCTCCGAGAACGACGCCCAGAAAGCCCGCAGTGGCCCGGGCGGAACGGGCTGAGCGGGCTGCGCCGCGAGCGCGTCAACGGCCATGGCGGATCCTCGGATTGATGGCCCCGTAGAGCACGTCGATGATCAGGTTCACGACGATCACCATGGATGAGATCAGCAGGATGCCGCCCTGCAGGGCGGGGTAGTCGCGCCGGCCGATCGCCTCGATCAGCCACTTGCCGACGCCTGGCCACGAGAAGATGGTCTCGGTCAGGACCGCGCCGGCCAGCAACGTGCCGACCTGCAGCCCCACGATGGTGACCACCGGGATCAGCGCGTTGCGCAGCGCGTGATAGCCGATCACCCGAAACGGCGACAAGCCCTTGGCCTTTGCGGTGCGAACATAGTCCTCGCTCAGCACCTCCAGCATGGACGAGCGCGTCATACGGGCGATCACGGCCAGCGGCACCGTGCCGAGCACGATCATCGGCAAGATCAGGTGGTGCAGCGCCGACCAGAACGCGCCCGGCTGGTCGGACTTCAGTGCGTCGATCAGCATGAAGCCGGTGACGGGCTCGAAGTAGTAGTTGATCAGGTCGATGCGCCCGGACACTGGCGTCAACCCCCAGCGCTCCGACACGAGCATGATCAACAGGAGGCCCCACCAGAAGATCGGCATCGAGAAGCCCGTCACGGCCGCGCCCATGAGGGTGTGGTCGAACCAGCTGCCGCGCTTCACGGCTGCGATCACGCCCGCCGGCACGCCCAGCAGCACCGCAAACAGCATGGCGGCGGCCGAAAGCTCCAGGGTGGCCGGAAACAGGGCGAAGAACTCGGTCAGCACCTTTTCGTTGGTCACCACCGAGGTGCCAAAGTCGCCATGGAGCAGCTGCCACACATAGTCGGCGAACTGCTTCCAGATCGGCTGATCGAGGCCGAGCTCGTGCCGGAACTGCGCCAGCCGCTCGGGCGAAATGCCGCGCTCGCCGGTGCGCACCTCCACGGGGTCGCCCGGCACCATCCGGATGGCCACGAAGGTCACGAACATCAGCGCAAAGAAGGTGGGCAACGTCAGCGCCGCACGCTTCAGGAGAAATTTGATCATCGAATCCTACGCAGGATCGGGGGATGCGGCCCGGGGGCGGCCGGCGGTCCCACCTATGCACGTCGTGCGCCACGGGCGCCCTGGGGCCTGCAACGCTCACGTCGGATACTAGCCCAAAACACGAGATCGGCGGAGCGCCTTGGGCGTCCGCCGATCCCGCGCCGTTCAGTGCGGGAGGGTTAAGCCCTCCCGCAGCCTCACTTCATGTCGACGCCATAGAACTCGTGGCGGTTGAAGGGGCTCATCTTGTAGCCGGTCACTTCCTTGCGCATCGGCTCGTACACGATCGAGTGCGCGATGGTCATGTCCGGGGCGTCTTCCTTCTGGATCAGCTGCATTTCCTCATACAGCTTGGCGCGCTCCTTGTTGTCCGACATGGCGGCGGCCTTCTTCAGCCGGTCGTCGAACTCCTTGTTGCACCACTTGGACAGGTTCTGGCCGCCCGGACGGGCCGCCGAACAGCCGCGCAGGAAGAAGAAGTTGTCCGGGTCGCCGTTGTCGCCGGTCCAGCCGAGCTGGCCCGTGATGTGCTCGCCCTGCTGCATGCGCTTGCGGTACTCGCCCCACTCGTAGGTCACCAGCTTGGCGTTGATGCCGAGCTTGGCGAGGTCCGACTGCATCATTTCGGCGATGCGCTTGCCGTTCGGGTTGTAGGGGCGCTGCACCGGCATGTACCAAAGGTCGATCTCGAGCGGCGTCTTCACGCCGGCCTTCTCGAGCAGCTCCTTGGCTTTGGCCTGGTCGAACGGGTAGTCCTTCACGGTGTCGTTGTAGGACCAGATCGTCGGCGGGATCAGGTTCTTGGCCGGCGCGCCGGCGCCCAGGTACACGTCCCGGATGATCGCAGCCTTGTCGACCGCCATGTTCATCGCCTGGCGCACTTCCTTCTTGTCGAAGGGCGGCTTGGTGACGTTGAACGACCAGTAAGCGATGTTGAGGCCCGGCTGCTGCATCATCTGCAGAGCCGCATCCTTCTTGATCTCCTCGAGATCGGCCGGGCGCGGATAGGCCATGTGGTGGCACTCGCCCTTGCGCAGCTTGGCGAGGCGAGCCGTCGGGTCAGGCGTGATCGCGAACACCAGGTCGTCGATCAGGGCCTTCTCCTGGCCGAAATAATCCTTGTTCGCCTTGAAGCGGATCACCGCGTCCTTCTGGTAGGCGACAAACGAGAACGGACCGGTGCCGACCGGGATCTGGTCCATCAGCTCGGGCTTGCCCTGCTTCACCAGGAAGTCGGCGTATTCCTGCGAGTGGATGGACGCGAAGTCCATCGCCAGGTTCGCCAGGATGGGCGCGTTCGGCTCGTTAAGCGTCATCACGACCGTGTAGTCGTCCTTCTTCTCGATCGTCTTCAACAGCTTGGGCATGTCCATGTCGTTGAAGTAGTCGTATTTGCCGCCCGACACCTTGAAGAAGGGATGGTCTTCCTTCCACTGGCGGTTGAACGAGAACAGCACGTCATCCGCGTTGAAGTCGCGGCTGGGCTTAAAATCCTTGGTGGCGTGGAATTTCACGCCCTTGCGGAGCTTGAAGGTGATCACCTTCGCGTCGTCCGAGAAGGTCCAGCTCTCCGCCAGGCCCGGCACAACCGTGGTGGAGCCGCGGGCGAATTCGGTAAGCTGGTTGTAAACCGGGCGCGCGGCGTCGAAGCTGGTGCCGGTGGTGTTCAGCGCAGGGGTGAAGTTTTCCGGGCTGCCCTCCGAGCAGTAGACGAGCGTTTTGGCCGAAACGGCCGTGGAGCCCATCAACAGAGCCGCGAGCCCGAGGCCCAGAAGGCCTTTGGCGGTTGCATAGCGTGTCATCAACTTCCCCTCGTCACTTGTTCTTCGGGCCACGGCGGGCCCGGCCGTCTCGGGACAGCGTAGGCCTAGCAAAGCGCTTTTCGCCGCCGCACGCAATCGCCATCCCGACGCCACAAAAAGCGCGTCACAGGCCGCCGAACCGCCCTTTCGGAGGAATGCGCGCCGCGATGGTCCCTGACCTTCGCGAAACCCGCCCCATTGCCCCCCGCGCCGCAATCGGCTAGACACGGTCCGCCGGCCATGCCGCAGGCACCCGTAGCTCAGCTGGATAGAGCGTTGCCCTCCGAAGGCAAAGGTCACACGTTCGAATCGTGTCGGGTGCGCCATTTTCACCTAGCAATCGCACCGACTTAGCGGCGCTCAGAAGCTTCAGTGACGCCGGCCTGTCTCTGCGGGTAGCACGGGCGCCGACCCGGCATGCGCTGTCGGCTGCGGTGGCCAAAGACGGCGCCAAGCAGGCCTGGACAGACATCCATGGCGCCGGGCCGTCGTGCCTCTCAGCCCGATGACTCATCTCAAGGCGTGGTGCGCGATCATCGCATACTGATGAGGCGGTCGATTGCCCCCTGCACCGGGAGAAGAAGCGCCAATGAGAGCCTCATTGCTGACGATCGCCGCGAGCGGCATGGCGTTTTCAGGTTGCATCGCGAGCGCTGCGGACTTCGCCTTCACAACCCCAATGCCGCCGGGCGTTGTAGCGCCCGATTCTGTCGAGACCCGTCTGGGGACGCTCAAGATTTTCGGGGGCTTCCCGGACAAGGACAGCGTCCAGAAGCTCTACGACAACCTGGATTTCCAGCAGGCCGTCCAAGCCTACTTGCTCGCGTTGCCTGTGGTGAATCAGGTCGGCAATCGGGACGGCATCCTCAGTCTCGGGCCCGCCAACACGACGGTGCCGATCTGGGAGACGATGGTCGACTCTCGGACAATCGAGCTGACGGCCAACAATAACACGCCGTACACATGGTTCTGGCTGGACCTTCGTGACGGACCTGTTGTGGTGGAATCGCCGCCCAACGTGCTCGGGGTGTCGAATGACATGTGGTATAATTGGGTCGGCGACGTTGGCCTCGCCGGCCCAGACAAGGGAAAGGGCGGCAAGTTCCTCTTCTTGCCCCCCGGATACAAGGGCGACATCCCTGACGGCTATTTCATCATGCGACCGGCCTCCAGTGCGGTCTGGCTCGCGTGGCGCAGCTTCCTGGTGGACGGTGATCCGAAGCCGGGAGTCGAAGCGGTTAAAAAGCTGACCAAGATCTATCGGCTGAAGGACGCGGCCAATCCGCCGAAACTCACCTTTGTCGACATGTCGAGCAAGCCATTCAACATGGTCGCCCCGGCCGACTACCGCTTCTGGGAGTTACTCGACAAGGTCGTTCAGGAGGAGCCGACCGATTCGGTGGACGCAACAACGCTCGGCTTCTGGAATGCCATCGGCATCAGAAAGGGCCAGGCCTTCGCTCCCGACGCGCGCATGAAGAAAATCTTGGCCGAAACCGCGATTGTGGGCGATGCGACAGCCCGAGCGATTATGTACAGATGGCGCGGCGCGGACGGCTACTGGTATCCGGACGACCCAAAGAGCCATTGGCGTCTTGGGTTCATCGGCGGCTACCAGTTCAAGGAGAACGGCGCCAGGCTGTTGAACGGCTATGCCGGCTTTTTCTTCTACGCCACAGGCGTCACGCCCGCGATGGACAGCCGGATCATTGGCGAGGGATCGCAGTACATGGCGATGTTCGTCGACTCGAAGGGAGACGTTCTCGATGGCGGAAAGAATTATAAACTGACGCTGCCAAAGGACATCCCGGTGAGGAATTTCTGGTCAGTCATCGTCTACGATAACCAGACCCGTTCGATGCTCCAGACCGACCAGCGCTTTCCCAGCGTCAGTAGCCAGACGAAGGGCGTCCAAACCAACGTCGATGGCTCCGTAGATGTCTATTTCGGCCCGACACCCCCGCCAGGGAAGGAAATCAACTGGGTGCAGACCGTTCCAGACAAGAGCTGGAACATTCTGCTTCGACTCTACGGGCCCGAGAAAGCGTGGTTCGACAAGATATGGCGTCCTGGCGAGATTGAACTTCAACGTTGATCATCGGGGATCCTGCCGACGGTGAACTCTCACTGCAGCGTTGCTCGGCTATTCAGTTGGGAGCCTTGGAGGCTGCGAGCCGCGGGCCGGCGACGGTCCGGGTGTGGCGCGGCGCCTCAGCTTGTTTGCTGTCCAATGCGCCAAGCAGGATCTCGACTCAGGTCGGGAAAATGAGAGTTCGCTCCTGTGCAGTTTGCCCTGTTGACGGAATGCGTCTGGCTCGACGGTGCAGAACCGTGTTCCATGGTTCGTCAAACATTGGATAGGCGATCGTTGAGCAACCTAGAGCGCTGCTTTTGAGTTCGGGCCCGCTGGCGGCAAAGGAGCCCTCTGGGGCGCCCGCGAACCCAGGGGCGAACCAAACCCTCGACGGGTTGAACTTTCTGCTGGCGGACGTGCGCGGCGGACTTGGTCCTTATGTCGGCGTGTTCCTGATTACGCAGGCCGGTTGGGACCAAGCGACGCTGGGAGCGGTGCTGACCCTCAGCGGCCTGGTCGGAATTGCGGTGCATGCGCCGATAGGCGCCCTCATCGACGCCTCGCGAGCCAAACGCGCGATCCTGGTCACCGCGATCGTGCTGCTCGCCATCTCGTCGCTGGCCATCATCTCGGCGCCGACCGTCCCTGTCGTGTTCGCCGCCGATGTCACGATGGCGGCGCTCGGCGCCGTGTTCGCGCCGGTTGTGGCCGCCATCACCTTAGGGCTGACCCCGACAGCCGCGCTGGCGGCACGCTTCGGCCGCAACGCCGCCTTCGACAAGATCGGCAACGTGTTTATCGCTCTTTTGGCGGGGGTGGTCGGCGCCTCTTTCGGGCAGGGCGCTGTGTTCTGGCTGGTTCCGCTATTTGGACTTCTGGCTATCCTGGCTACGCTGCGCATTCGGCCGCAAGACATCAACCATCGCCGAGCCCGGGGTTTCGACGCCCAGCCGCCGCCGATCTCGCACTCCTCCGAAACCGACGAAAAGCCCGAGGCTTGGTTTCGGTTGCTCGGTCGTCGCGACGTCGCGATCCTGGCGCTTGTGGCCGCGTCGTTCCATTTTGCAAACGCGCCCATGCTCAACATGGTGAGCCAGAAACTGGCGCTGGCGCATCCCGGCGAGGAGAGTGCGCTGACAGCGACGGCCGTCCTGATCGCCCAACTCTCCACGATTCCGGCCAGCCTCCTGCTGGCGCGGGCCGACCTGGTCGGCCGGAAACCGTTCCTCATAGTCGCGTTGGCGGCGCTGCCTGTGCGGGGCGCGATTTTCGCACTGTCGGACAATGCCGTCGTTCTGCTCGCGGCGCAGGTGCTGGACGGCGTTGGGGCCGGCCTCTTTGACGCCCTCCTGCCGCTTATGCTGGCCGACGCAGTGCGAGGTTCTGGCCGTTACACGCTCGCGCGCGGCCTGCTTGGCACGATACAGGGAATAGGCGGCTCGCTCAGCAATGTCGTATCCGGCGGTCTGATCGTCGCGGCAGGATACAACGCGACCTTCGCGATTCTGGCCGGGGTCGGACTGCTGGTGCTTGTGGCTGCATGGCAATCCGGCATAGTGGCCCGGCGCTAGCAGATCGTCGACGGCGTGGCCAAGACCCCATCTCGGGCTTGTGACAAATAACTACGCCGAGGGGCGGCAGATGGAAAAGCTCACGGAGACGCGGGCGCAACGCCAAAGGCCAAGTTGCCTCTTCGCAGGAAATTTATATATTTTCCAGGATGACTGAAAAAGCTGAAGACTCCGCCGAGCGGACGGCCACCCAAGCCAGCGCGTTATGTGATCGGCTTCGGCGCGACCTGCTGGAAGGTCGGTTGCGGCCGAGCCGCCGATTGCAGTTGAAATACCTGATGCAACAGTATGATGCTGGCCAAACGCCCATTCGCGAGGCGTTGAACCGGTTGGCGTCGGAAGGGCTGGTTGAGATCCGCGACCAACGCGGGTTCGTGGTGGCGGGCATCAGCGCGGATGAGCTGCGGGAGTTGACGAAGACGCGGTGCTGGCTGGAGGAGCGCGCCCTGCGCGAATCGATGGCGGCGGCGTCTCCGGAGTGGGAAGAGGCTCTGGTAGTCGCTTGGCACCGGTTGTCCAAGGCTCCGCGGTCGCTCTCGCGCGAGGTTTTCGACAGCAATCCTGAATGGGAGCGACTGCACCGGATCTTTCATCGGCAGTTGATCATTGGCTGCGGGTCGCGGTGGCTTGTGAACTATTGCGAACAGCAAGCCGATCTTCTGTATCGATACAGGCAGCTATCCATTCGACGCGTGTATCCCACGCGCAACGTCAAGGATGAGCACGAAGCTATTCTGAAGGCGGTGGTCGATGGCGACGCCGAGGGCGCGGTGGCGTTGCTGACCGCGCACTACCAGGGCACAGCCAACGTGATCCTGTCCGATCCGGACGTGTTCGGCCCCGGCGTTATACAAAAAACCGATATGGCGAAAGATTTATAAAATCTATTGACCGGAGTAGCCGGCGTCGGCACACTCGCTCCCAACAGGTCGGTGGATTCATCCGGCCGCCCAGAGCGGGAGGACGATCGTGTCGAAGAGCTTCCAGGTTTCGCGTCGGACCGCCATTGTGGCCGCTGCGACCGCCATCATCTCGACGGGCGCCCGCGCGGAAGATTTCGAGCTCAAGGTTTCGCACTTCCTGCCGCCCAACCACACGTTCCAGAAGGAGCTGGCGCGTTGGGGCGAGGAACTCGAGAAGGCGTCCGGCGGCCGGCTGAAGCTGAAGCTCTATCCGGCGGCGCAGCTCGGGCCGCCCCAGCGCCAGTTCGACGTCGTTCGCAGCGGCGTGGCCGACATCTCCATCGGCCTGACCGGCTCGACGCCCGGCCGCTACCCGGTGACCGAGATCGTGTCGGAGGCCTATGTGGCCCCGTCCGGCGGCACGGCCAGCGCGCTGACGTCCCGTCGCCTGACGGAGCTGATGCCCATCTATCTGGCCTCCGAATATCCAGGCATGAAGGTGCTGTGGGGCATGGTGACGGCGCCGCTGAAGTTCCATACCGCCCGGGTCGCGCTCCGCAAGGCCGACGACTTCAAGGGCCTGCGCATCCGCTATGCGGGCGAGCAGTTTGCCGAGGTGATCTCGGCGCTCGGCGCAGCGCCGCTGGCGGTGCCGCCGGGCGAGACCCAGGATGGGCTCGCGAAGGGCATCATCGATGGGGCGACCTTCCCGTACGAGGGCGCCCAGAGCTTCGATCTCGGCACCGTGGTGAAGTATTCCATGGAGCCCGGCGTCAGCACGGCCACGTTCATCGCGGTCATGAACCCGAAGAAGTTCGAGGCGCTGCCGAAGGACCTGCAGGACTTGGTCGAGAAGTCTACCGGCCCCGAAATGGCCGCGCGCTTTGGAGCGGCGCTGGACGACGCCGAAAAGGCGGGGCGCGACTACATGGTCGCGAAGGGCGTCGAGATCACCACGATGCCGCCCGAGGAGCTGAACAAGATCAAGGGTCGGCTCGGCGCGCTGCTGGAGAAGCGGCTCGACGCCCTCGAGAAGGGCGGCAAGCCTGCGCGCAAGTTCTACGCCGACTACATCAAGTAACCGGGCGGTGACGGCGTGAGCCAGGAACAGAGCATGGGGCCGGCGTCGCGGCGCACGCGTGTCATCGCCGCGGTCGCGCAGGCGCAGACTGGGCTTGCGATGGCGGCCGCCGGCGTGATCGTGGCCAGCACGACGGCCGACGTCGTGCTTCGCTACGGCTTCGGCAAGCCCATCCACGGCGCCTATGACGTCGTGGAGTGCATGCTGGCGCTGTTCGTGTTTCACGGGCTCTCGGCCGTGTTTCTTTCGCGCTCCAACATCACCATCGACCTCGTGGACCACTTCGTCGGCCTTGGCGCGCGACGCGCGCTGGTGCGGTTCGGCGATCTCGTCCAGGTGCTGGCGCTCGCGCTGATCGCGTGGGCGATGATCAGCCCGGCGATCCAGGCCTACGACTATGGCGACCGGAAGCTCGAACTCGGGCTGCCGCTCTGGGTGGTGTGGGTCTTTGTGTTCACCGGCATCGCGGGCACGATCCTGAGCGCGATCGGGGCGCTGTTGAGCCCCGTTGCCGACGCCGGCGGAGCGCATTGATGTCCCCGCCCGTCATCGGCGCCTTCGGCGTCCTCGCCCTGTTTGTCCTGCTGTTTGGCCGCGTCCCGGTCTGGGCGTCGCTGATCGTGGTCGGCTTTCTCGGCAACCTGGCCCTGTCGGGCTGGGACAGCGCCTTCGCGCTGCTGGGCACGACGCCGTTCGACACCGCGTCGCTCTACACGCTTTCGGTGATCCCGCTCTTCATCATCACGGGCGGAGTCGCGTCCACGACGGGGCTGTCGGCCGACCTGTTCAAGGCCGCCCGGGTGCTGCTGTCGGGCGTGAAGGGCGGCCTGTCGATCGCCACCATCTGCGCTTCGGCGTGCTTTGGCGCCGTGTGCGGTTCCTCCATCGCGACGGCGGCGACGATGACGCGCATCTCCCTCGCCGAGATGCGCAAGGCCGGCTACGCCGACTCGGTCGCCACCGGATCCATCGCGGCGGGAGGCAGCCTCGGCATCCTCTTTCCGCCGTCCATCATCCTGGTGATCTATGCGGCCATCGCCGAGCAGTCGGTGCCGAAGCTGTTTGCGGCGGGCCTGCTGCCGGGCCTCATCCTGACGCTGCTCTACATCGTGGTCGCGATGGTGGGGGCGCATCGGCGTCCGGAGGATTCGCCCATGGCGCCGCCCGCGACGGCGCGCGACCGCGTGCGGGCGCTGGCCGGGCCGTGGCAGTTCCTGTCCCTGTTCGGGGTCACCATTGGGGGCATCTACGCGGGTATTTTCAGCCCGACGGAAGCCGCCGCCATCGGGGTGATGGGAGCCATCCTGCTCGGCGTCGTGGGCGGGCGCCTGGGCCTGGGCGGGCTCTTGAAGACGGTTTCGGGCGCGGTGAAAACGAGCTGCTCGCTATTCGCGATCATCATCGGCGCCAACCTGTTCTCCTATTTCATCGTCCAGACGCAGGTCCCGACCCTGCTGGCCGACGCCGCGCGGGCGCTGTCGCTGCCGGGCCTCGTCGTGATGGCGCTCGTGATTGTCGCCTACATCATCATGGGGTGCTTCCTGGAAGGCATCGGCATGATCCTCATCACCGTGCCGGTGTTCCTGCCGCTGGTGAAGAGCTTCGGCTACGACCCCGTGTGGTTCGCCATCATCGTCGTGATCGTGGTCGAGGTCGGGCTCATCCACCCGCCCGTGGGCATGAACCTCTTCGTGATCCAGGCGCAGGCGCCCGACGTGAAGATCGGCAGCATCTATCGCGGCATCCTGCCTTACCTGGTCGCCCCGCTGATCCTCATTCTCCTGCTGCTGGCCTTTCCGGGCATCGCGTTGTGGCTGCCCAAAGCGCTCTACGGCTGACCCGCATGAGAAACGCGCCATCCATTCGCCCGACCCGGGAACCATCGTGATGACAATCCTGTCGCGATGCCGTTGCGGCGTGGACATCCACGCGCATGTGATCCCGGAGAACTTCCCGCGCTGCGTGCGTACGCCGGAGCCGACCTCCTGGCCGTCGATGACGGAGGCCGACGCGTGCCACCGGCACGTGATGATCGCCGGCAAGACCTACCGCACCGTCAGCGATCGTTGCTGGAGCGTGCCCAAGCGCATCGCCGACATGGAAGCGATGGGGCTCGGCCTGCAGGCCGTGTCGCCGATGCCGGAGTTGCTGTCCTACTGGATGGACGCGTCGGCGGCCGACGATCTGCTGCGCTACATCAACGACCAAACGGCCGAAATGACGGCCGAGGCGCAAGGGCGCCTCGTCGGGCTGGCGGCGGTTCCGCTGCAGGACATGGACCGCGCCTTGCGGGAGATGGAGCGCGCCGTTCGGCAGCTCGGTTTCGCGGGCGTCGAGATCGGCAGCAACGTCAACGGCCGCCCGGTGGGCGCGCCCGAGTTCGACGCCTTCTTCGAGGCCGCTGAGGAGCTTGGCGCCGCGGTGTTCGTGCATGCGCTGCGACCGGCCGGCATGGAGCGGCTGGTTGGTCCCGCGCCGCTGCAGCAGGTGCTCGCCTATCCGGGGGATGTCGGGCTCGCGGCCGCGTCCGTGATCACCACCAACCTGATCGTCCGGCGCCCGAAGCTGCGCATCGCGTTCAGCCACGGCGGCGGTACGCTCGGGATGCTGTTGCCCCGGTTGGCCGAAGGCCGCCGCGTGTTTCCGGCGCTGGAGACGCTGATGGAGGTCTCGCCCGTCGAGCAGGCGAGGCGGCTCTTCTATGACGCGCTGGTATATGACGCTCCGGCGCTGCGCTACCTCGTCGAGCTCTTCGGCGACACGCAGGTGATGGTCGGGACGGACCATCCGTTCAATTTCCACGATCGCACGCCTGTCGGGCGAATCCGCGAGGCGCTGGCCGACCCCGCCGCCCAGGACCGGCTGCTGTTTGGCAATGCGGCGCGGTTCCTCGATTGCAAACTGGATGTGGAGCCGTCGCCATGAAGCGCTTCCCGGTGACGGCGCTGCGCAGCGCCGAGCTCGAAACGCCGGACCTCGAGCTGTCCGTGTCGTTCTATTCCCAGGTGTGGGGGCTCGACTCCGTGACCCGCACCGACGCGGCGGCCTGGCTGCGCGCCAGCGGCGACGACGCCTACGTGCTCGCCCTGCATGCGGGCCCGAAGACCGCGCTCCGATCGGTGACGTTCCGTTGCGCCACGCGCGCCGACCTCGACCAGATCGCCGCCGCGGCCGCCGCGCAGGGCTGCGCCGTCACGGCGCCCGCCGACAGCCAGGAGCCGGGAGGAGGGGTTGTGGTGAGCCTCCGCGAGCCGCAGGGCGGCACGCTGCGCTTCGTGCATGGCGATCGGCGCAACGCCGACGCCGCCGTGGCGCCCAACCGCCCGGTCCGGCTCGCACACGTGAACATCAACAGCGTCGCGGTGGACGAGGCCGCGGCCTTCTACCAGGCGGTGCTGGGATTCGGGCTCACCGACCGGTCGAAGCTGATGGCCTTCCTGCGCTGCAACGCCGATCACCATGCGGTGGTGCTGGCCGAAGCGCCCGTGAACGGCCTGAACCACGTGGCCTTCCTGATGCCGGATCTCGAATCCGTCATGCGCGGGGCCGGCCGCATGGTCGACAACGGCTATCCGATCGGCTGGGGCGTCGGCCGCCATGGTCCGGGCGACAACGTCTTCGCTTACTTCGTCGACCCGGTCGGGACCGTGGTCGAATACACCGCCGAGGTGCTCCAGGTCGACGACGACTACGTTGTTCGCGGGCCCAAGGACTGGGTCTGGCCGCCCGGCCGCACCGACCACTGGGGCATTGCGCCGCCCAAGCCCGACCACGTCAAGGCCGCCCAGGTCGCGGTGCTGCATGCAGCCTCGGAGGTCAGCCGGTGACCGCTTCCCGTTCCAACAACGACGTCCAAGTGGCGGTGATCGGCTTTGGTCCCTCGGGGGCCGTGGCCGCCAGCCTGCTTGGCGCGCGCGGGATCTCGACGCTGGCGATCGACCGCCAGCAGGGCGTATACGGAAAGCCGCGCGCCATCGCGATCGACCACGAAATCCTGCGCCTGTTCGACAACCTGGGCGTCGCGGAGCGTGTTCTGCCGCATGTGGCGCCGTTTCCGGCCTCCCAGCATTTCGGCGCACAGGGCCAGCTCATCCGGCGGATCGACATGGTCCAGGAGCCGTATCCGCTCGGCTACACGCCCACCATGGTGTTCACGCAGCCGCCCGTGGAGGCGGCCCTGCGGGACCACGCCGCAAGCTACCCGGGCGTTCGGGTGGAGCTAGGAACCGAGCTGATCGGGCTCGAGCAGGACGCCGAGCGGGTCACCTTGCACCTGCGGGACGCCGCAGGCGCCGTGCGGGTGGAGACCGCCGATTACGTGATCGCGTGCGACGGAGCCTCCAGCGGGGTTCGCCAGCAACTCGGCATAGCGCTCGACGACCTCGTCTTCGATGAGCCCTGGCTCGTGGTCGACGTGCTGGTCAACGAGGACGCGCTCGGGAAACTGCCGCAGACGGCGGCCCAGTTCTGCGATCCCGCCCGTCCGACGAGCTTCATCATCGGCCCGAAGAACCACCGCCGCTGGGAGATCATGCTGCTGCCGGGCGAAGATCCGCGCGTCATGGAGCAACCCGAGCAGGTCTGGTCTCTCCTGGCGCGGTGGCTCACGCCCGACGACGCCACGCTCTGGCGCTCGGCGAGCTACCGGTTTCACGCCCTCGTCGCCCACGAGTGGCGGAAAGGCCGCGTGTTCCTGGCCGGTGACGCCGCCCACCAGCAACCGCCCTTTATCGGGCAGGGCATGTGTCAGGGCCTACGCGACGTCTCCAACCTCGCCTGGAAGCTCGAAGAGGCGCTGCACGGCCAGGCCGGGAACGACCTCCTCGACACCTATGGCGAAGAGCGCGCCGAACACGTGCGGCAGCTCACGAGCCGGATCAAGGCGATCGGCCATGTCATTTGCGAGCGCGATCCGGAGCGCGCCCGCGAAAGGGACGCGCGGATCCTCGCCGAGGGCGGCGGCCAGCCGCGCACCATCACGCGCCAGGAGATCGTGCCGCCCCTGCAGCGCGGCTTGTTGGCCCTCGACACACCCGCGGCGGGCATCCTGTTCCCCCAACCCTGGATCACGGGCGCAACCGGGCCCGCGCTGCTCGACAAGGTGGCGGGCGGCGGCTGGCGCCTGGTGTGTCGCGCCGGTTCGGCGGCCGACACGGAGGAACTCGGCGCCGCCGCCGCGCAGGCGGGGCTTGCTCTCGTCCGGATCGGCGTGGGCGGCCTCTTGGAGCGCGACGGCGTGCTGGACCGCTGGTTCGCCCAGCAAGAGGCGGTGGCCGCCGTGGTGCGGCCGGACCACTACGTCTACGGAACGGCGGCCGACGCCGCGTCCCTGTCGCTTCTCCTGGCCGGCCTGCGCGCACGCCGATCCGTTTCTCACCAAACCTGAACAAAGCTGCGGCGCTCCATGCAGCCCGCGTTCAACCCGGAAGGCAGCAGACCATGCGATTCGTGAGCTTCAAGACCGGCGGCAAGGCCAGCTGGGGTTTGGTGGAGGGCGATGACGTCGTCGATCTCGGCGCCGTGTTCGGCGCCCAGGCGCCGGACCTGAAGACCGCCATTGCGGCGGGCCTACTCGAACAAGCGGCCGCACGCGCCGCGCAGGGCGCACGGATCCCGTTGTCGACCATCGAATGGCTGCCCGTGATCCCCAACCCGGACAAGATCCTTTGCATCGGGCTGAACTACGAAATGCACCGGAAGGAAACCGGGCGCGACGTGGTCGAGAATCCGACCGTGTTCGGGCGCTTCGCCAACAGCCAGACCTCTCATCTCGCCAACATCATTCGCCCAAAGGTGTCGACCCATCTCGATTTCGAGGGCGAACTCGCCATCGTGATCGGAAAGCCCGGCCGCTACATCGCCAAGGAAAAGGCCTGGGAGCACATCGCGGGCTACTCGCTCTATAATGAAGGCAGCGTCCGCGACTTCCAGCGCCATACCCACCAGTTCACACCCGGCAAGAATTTTCCGGACACGGGGGCCTTCGGCCCCTGGATGATGACGCCCGACGAACTCGGCGAGCTCGGAGCCTTGCGCCTGCAGACGCGCCTGAACGGCCAAGTCGTCCAGGACGCCACGATCGATCAGATGATCTTCGATATTCCGACGCAGATCGCCTATTGCTCGACCTTCACGAGGCTGGAGCCCGGCGACGTGATCGCGACCGGCACGCCGGGCGGCGTCGGAGCCAAGCGCACGCCGCCGCTCTGGATGAAGCCGGGCGACATCGTGGAGGTGGAGCTCGATCGGCTCGGCGTACTCCGGAACGGCGTCGCCGACGAGGCATGACGTGAAGCTGGCGGCAGCAAGTCAGTTATTGCAGCGCGCCTCGAGCCCATCAACGAAGCCGCGGTCCCAGCGTCCTTCGCGGATCGTCGCCATCGTGTTTTCCTCGGCGGCGTGCTGCTTCATGGCCTTCTGGATGGCCTCTTCGGCTTCGTCGGGCGCAAACGCCAGGAGTCCGTCCTGGTCGCCGACGATGATGTCGCCGGGGCGCACCACCATGCCGCCGACCGTGACCGGGATGTTGATCGCGCCGGGGCCGTCCTTGTAGGGACCGCGGTGGGTCACGCCGCGCGCGTACACCGGAAAGGTCCGCTCGCGGATCTCGGCCACGTCGCGGATCGCGCCGTCGATAACCATGCCGGCGAGGCCCTGCTGGGCCGCGGCGTAGCTCATGATGCCGCCCACCAGGGCGTTGCCCAGGTCGCCCTCGGCGTCGATCACCATGACGTCGCCCGGGCGGGCCACGTCGTAGGCGCGCAGGATGGCCAGGTTGTCGCCGCCGCGGGTCCTGATGGTGACGGCTGTGCCGACCATCGGGGCCGGGCTGTGATAGGGGTTAAGCCCGCGGCTGCCGCGGTTGCGGCGGAATTGATCGCTCAGCAGCGCGACCGGGATGGTCTTTAGCCTGGCGATGATCGCCGCGTCGGCCTGCGGCGCGGAAGGATGGAGCTCGATGGCGGCCATGGCGTTTCGTCCCGTCCTGTCTTGTTATCGGAGCTTTGCGACCGCATCGGCGATGCGGGCGACGCCATCGTCGAGCACATCCTGCGACGTCGCGATCGAGAGGCGGAAATAGGGGGACAGGCCGTAGGCGGTCCCGGCGACGAGCGCCACGCCGGCAACTTCCAGCAGATACAGGACGACGTCGCCGTCGGTCTCGATCGGCTTCCCGGCGGGCGTCATGCGGCCGATGAGGCCGGCGCAGTTCACGAACAGGTAGAACGCCCCGTCCGGCAGCCTGCACGACAAGCCCGGGATGGCGTTCACGGCGGCCGCCGTGGCGTCGCGACGCTGGCGATAGGTGGCGACGCTTTCGGCCACGAAGGATTGCTCGCCGTCGAGCGCGGCGGCTGCGGCGGCCTGGCTGATCGAGCAGCTGTTGCCCGCCGACTGCGACAGGAACGTGTCCAGCGCCTTGATCAGGTCCTTGGGCCCGGCGGCCCAGCCGATGCGCCAGCCGGTCATCGCGTAGGTCTTCGACACGCCGTTGATCGCCAACGTGCGGTCCTTGAGTTCAGGCGCGGCGGCGAGAAGGTGAGGCGCGGGACCTTCGCCGAAGACGATGTGCTCGTAGATATCGTCCGTCATCACCATCACGGCCGGATAACGCGCGAGCACGGCCGCGAGCGCCTTGTATTCGTTCACCGTGTAGGTGGCGCCCGTCGGGTTGGAGGGCGAATTCAGCACGAGCCAGCGCGTTCGCGGCGTGATGGCGGCTTCGAGGCGGGAGGGCGAGAGCTTGAAGCCGTCCTCCTCCGGGCAGGCGACCGTGACTGGCGCGCCCTCGCAGGCCAGCACCATGTCGGGGTAGGACACCCAGTATGGCGCCGGGATGATCACCTCGTCGCCGGGCTCCAACGTCGCCGCAAGCGCGCTGTAGATGGCGCTCTTGGCGCCGTTGGTGACCACGATGTCCTGCGGCTCGTACTGCAGACCGTTCTCGCGCTGCAGCTTGGCCACGATGGCGCGGCGCAGCTCCAGCGTGCCCGGCAGGGCCGTGTAGCGGGTCGCGCCGGCGTTCATGGCCGCCGCGGCGGCTGCGCGGATGTGGGGCGGCGTATCGAAATCCGGCTCGCCGACAACGAGGCTGACGATCGAATGCCCCTCGCGCCGAAGCTGGTTGGCGCGCTCCGCCGCCGCCGTGCTGGGGGAGGGCTTGATGCGCCTGACGCGCTCGGCGACACGATTTGAATCCAACGTCGCACCCCATCGGTGGTCCAGGATGTGCGGGACGCTATACCGCCGCGTCCCGCGCGACTAAGACGGGATTGCTCTGTCTCGATAGCGTACGCTTATGGCTGGCGAGCGGGCGGCGCTGGGCGGAGGGAGCCATGAATTTCCGGCGGCTGCAGTACTTCGTGAAGATCGTCGACATCGGCAGCCTCACCCAGGCCGCCGACGTGCTGCACGTGGCCCAGCCGGCGCTCAGCCAGCAACTTGCGACGCTGGAGAGCGAGGTCCGCCAGCAGCTGCTTCTCCGCACCAAGCGCGGCGTCACGCCTACCGAGGCCGGCAAGGTGCTGTACCGGCACGCGCAACTCATCCTGCGCCAGTGCGCCCAGGCGCAGGCGGACATGAACGCCGCCGGACGTGCGCTGTCCGGCTCGGTCTCGGTCGGCCTCGCGCCCGGCACGGCGGCGGCGGGCCTCGCGCTTCCGCTGCTGCGGGCCGTGCGCATCCGCCACCCGGACGTGGTTCTGTATCTCAACGAAACCTACGGCATGACCCTGTCCGAACTCGTGATGAGCGGGCGCATGGACCTGGCGGTGCTGTATGGCGGACGCACGCCGGTGCACGGGCTCTCCTTCCAGGCCCTCCTGTCGGAGCCGCTGTATCTGGTCGGGCCGGACAGCCTCGGGCCCGCGCCCGGCGTCACGCCGGTCCGCCTGATCGCCGACATGGACCTCTATTTGCCGCGTCCCTACAACGTGGTGCGCAAGATGGTGGACGACGCCTGCGCGGGGCTCGGCGTGGCGCCGCGCGTGCTGGCCGAGATTGAATCCGCCAGCACGCTGAAGTCCGTCATCGCCGAGGGGCTCGGCGCGACGATCCTGCCTGAATCGATGGCCCGGGAGGTCGCCGCGACATGCCCGGCGTGGATCTCCAGGCTTGTCGAGCCTGAGATCCAGGCCCCGCTGGCGCTCTGCCAGTCGGATCACCTGCCCCTGTCGGAGCCCGCTCAGGCGGTGCGCGACATCCTGCTGGAGCTGGTCGGCGACCTGCCCGGCAATGTCCTCGGGGATCACGCCTACAAGCCCTGAACGGCGACATAAGCCTCCCTTATCGCAACAGAGAGAAACCGTCTTGGCGCGCCGGAAAGGCCGTCGCTACCGTCTGCTTGGCCGGACGACCGGCGAGCCGCGGAAGCGCTTCACGCGATGGACGCTCACGACATCAAGACGCTGATCGACGCCATGGCGGCGTCCGACCTCACGGAATTGCGCGCCGTGCAGGACGGCTGGTCGCTGCAACTGATCCGTCGCCGCGACCCGTCGGCCACGATCACACAGGCTTCGCCCCGCCCGGCTCCGGTCAAGCAGAACGCTGTCGCCGGCCGCGGTTCCCGCGCCGCCGCAGCCAGCTCAGACCAAGCGTCGATCGCGGCGCCGCTTGGCGGCGTCGTCTACCTGTCGTCCGCGCCCGGCGCGCCTGTGCTGGCCCCTGTTGGCGCGGTGGTCGCGCCCGGCGCCACGGTCTGCATCATCGAGGCCATGAAGGTCTTCGTCGAAGTGCGCGCTGAACGCGCCGGCGTCGTCGAGGCGGTGCTCGTTCGATCCGGCGACGACGTGGACGCCGGCCAGCCCCTCCTGCGGATCGGGTGAGCGCATGTTCGGCGCCGTTCTTATCGCCAACAGGGGCGAGATCGCGTTGCGCATCCAGCGCGCGTGCCGGACGCTGGGCCTGCGCACCGTCGCGGTCTACTCCGAGGCCGATCGTGACGCGGCGCATGTGCGCATGGCCGACGTCGCCATCTGCATCGGGCCGGCGCAGGCGGCGCGCAGCTACCTCGACGCTTCTGCGATCCTGCTCGCCGCCAAGGCGACGGGCGCCGAGGCGATCCACCCTGGCTATGGCTTCCTGTCGGAAAACGCCGACTTCGCCGAAGCCGTCGCAAACGCGGGGCTGACGTTTGTCGGCCCCAGCGCGGACTGCATCCGGATCATGGGCGACAAAGTGGCCGCCAAGCGCGCCATGCTGGAGGCGGGCGTGCCATGCGTGCCCGGCCCTGGCGCGGCGTTGCCGGACGATCCTGACGCCATCCGGGCCGCCGCAGCACAGATTGGCTATCCGGTGATCCTGAAGGCCGCCGGCGGCGGCGGAGGGCGGGGCATGCGGGTCGTGGAGCGCGAAAGCGCCCTGCTGGACGCCTTGGCGCTGACCCGGGAGGAGGCGCGGCGCGCTTTCGGCAATCCGCAGATCTATGTCGAGAAGTTTCTCGGTCACCCCCGGCACGTCGAGATCCAAGTCGTGGCCGACGCCCATGGCCAGGCTATCTGGCTCGGCAGCCGCGACTGCTCGCTGCAGCGGCGTCACCAGAAGGTGCTGGAGGAGGCCCCAGCGCCGGGGCTCTCGGCCACCCTCGTCGCGGAGGTCGGCGAGCGCTGCGCGCAGGCTTGCCGACGCATTGGCTACCAGGGCGTCGGCACCTTCGAGTTCCTGGTCGAGGACAACGCCTTCTACTTCATCGAAATGAACACCCGCGTGCAGGTGGAGCACCCCGTCACCGAGATGACCACGGGGGTCGATATCGTCGCCGAGGGCATCCGCATCGCCCAGGGCGAGCGCCTCAGCCTGTCGCAAGCCGACGTGACCTGCGCCGGACACGCTTTCGAGTGCCGGATCAATGCGGAGGATCCAGAGACCTTCACGCCGTCGCCCGGCCGCATCACGCGGTTCGACGCGCCCGGCGGCCCGGGGGTGCGGATCGACACGCATGTCGGCGCCGGCGTGGTCGTGCCGCCCTACTATGACAGCCTCATCGGCAAGCTGATCGTTCACGGGGCTAGCCGCCGCGAGGCGCTGGCTCGGCTTCGGGTGGCCCTGTCCGAAATGCGAGTGGACGGCATAAAGACCAATCTGCCGCTGCATCGGCGCATTCTGGCCGATCCCGGCTTCACGGCCGGCGGGGTCGACATCCACCATCTCGAAGCCATGCTGCGCGGCGAGACGGCCGCATGAGCGCGCAGCCCGTCATCAGCCATCTCGGCGTCACCGCGCTGCTGTTCGAAGCACCCGGCGACACCACGCTGGAGACCCAGCGTCGCATCTGGTCGCTGGCCCACGAAGCGGAGACCTGGCCGGAGGTGCGCGAGGCGGTGCCTGGCATGAACAACCTGATGGTCACGTTCGTGCGTCCGCCGCAAAGTCCGGAGCCGCTGGCCGAGCGCCTGCGCAAGGCGTGGGCGTCCGTGTCGCCGCTGCCGCTGGCCGGCCGCGTGCTTGAACTGCCCGTCATGTACGGCGGGGAGGGCGGGCCCCATATGGCGGATGTGGTCGCCCATACGGGTCTGCGGGTGGACGACATCGTGGCGATCCACAGCGCCCCCGTGTATCCCGTCTACGCAGTCGGGAGCCACCCCGGCTACTGCTACCTGGGCGGCATGGACCCCCGAATCGCCACCCCCCGGCGCAAGACGCCGGTGTTGAAGATCCCGGGTGGAGCGGTTTCCATCGGCGGCGCCCAGACGGGCGTTTCGGCGTCGGACGGTCCCAGCGGCTGGAACACCATCGGCTCGACGGCGATGCGCTTCTTCGACATCGCGCGCGATCCGCCCGTGCTGCTGCAGCCCGGGGACAGCATCGTGTTCAAGCCGGCCGGGGTGATCCGATGATCGAGATCCTCTCGGGCGCGCCGCTCGCGACGGTGCAGGACCTGGGGCGCCTCGGCGCCTTGCGGTGGGGAGTCGGCTACTCGGGCGCGATGGATCCGCTGGCGCTGATCTGCGGCAATCTCCTCGTCGGCAACGACCGGGACGCCGCCGCCGTCGAGGCGCAGCTGTTTCCGTTCGAGGCGCGTTTCAACGCCGACGGCGCCATCGCGGTGACGGGCGCCGATTGCGCCGCGACGCTGGACGGCGCGCCGCTCTTGCCTTGGGCCAGCACCCCCGTGCGGGCAGGGCAGCGACTGAGGCTCGATCATCCAAAGCCGGGCGCCTGGAGCGGCGCGCGCGCTTATGTGTGCGTCGCCGGCGGCATTGACACGGCCCTGGCGCTCGGCTCGCGCAGCACGCAGCTCCGTGGAGCAATCGGCGGCCACGAGGGCCGGGCGTTGAGGCCGGGCGACGTGCTGCCGGTCGGCGCGGCTCCGGCCGGCGCATCCTCGGAGCCTTGCGGCGTCATGCCGCCCGCCCTGGCGATGCCGCTTGAGGTCGATGGCCTGCCGGCCATCCGGGTGCTGCCCGCCGCGGAGTATGCCTGCTTCTCGCCCGCCTCACAGGAGGCGTTCTGGTCCGGCGCCTACAAGGTGACGCCGCAAAGCGACCGGTATGGCTTCCGCCTGTTCGGGCCGGAGTTGCTGCCGTCCGTACCGCTCGAGCTTCGGTCGCACGGCATCGTGCCCGGGGTGATCCAGGTCCCGCATGGGGGCCAGCCCATCGTGCAGATGCGCGACGCGCAGCCCTCCGGCGGCTATCCCAAGATCGCGACCGTGATCGAGGCCGACCTCTGGCGGCTGGGTCAGATCCCGATCGGCCGCTCCGTGCGCTTCCTCCGGGCGACGTGGGCGGAGGCCATCGAAGCCGCTCGCGTCAATGAGCGCTGGATCGATGAAGTCGCCCGCCTCGTCGACCTGTTCAGGACGCGGAGCGCCCGCTCATGAGCTCGATCTTTGACCGCGTCCCGGATCTCGCCGCCTGGGTGGCGGCGGCGGACATCGACGTCCTCGTTCTCAAGGGGCCTGATGGCTCGTTGAGATTGGAGCGCGCGCCAAACGGCAGCGTGGTGGTGGCGGACAGGCCGGCGCATGATGGCCCGCAAGCTGCGTCAGGCGGCGCCGCCACCAAGGTCCGCGCCACGCTCGCGGGCTCGTTTCTGACGCGCCATCCCGTGCGGGCTGATCGGCTTGTCGAGATGGGCGACAGGGTGGCCGCCGGGCAGGCGATCGGCCTCGTGCAGGTGGGCGATCTGCTCGCGCCCGTCTGCGCGCCGCATGACGGCGTGGTGGAAGCGGTGATCGCCGAGGGGGGCGCTCTCGTCGGCTATGGCGATCCGTTGTTCTGGCTGGCCCGATCTTGAGGAGGCCCTGATGCAGATCGATCTCAACGCGGATCTGGCCGAGGGTTACGGGCCTTGGCGCATGGGAGACGACGAGGCGCTGCTCGATATGGTCTCGTCGGCCAACATCGCCTGTGGTTTCCACGCCGGCGATCCGTTGATCATGGAGCAGGCCGTCCGGGCGGCGGCGGCGCGGGGCGTCGATATCGGCGCCCATGTGGGTTTTCCGGACCGGCAGGGCTTTGGCCGCCGCGCAATGCAGATCGAGCCCACTGAGCTGGCCGCCATGGTGGTTTATCAGCTAGGCGCCCTGTCCGGGATCACCCGCGCCAACGGCGCGCGCATGACGCACATGAGCTTCCACGGCGCGCTGGGCAACATGGCGGCGGCCGACGAGGCGCTGGCTCGTCCTCTCGTGGAGGCCGTGGCGCGGTTCGACCCGGCGCTGATCGTGGTGTCATCCACCAGCCGGGCCATCGAGAGCGCCGCCGGCGCCTGTGGCCTGCGTGTCGCCACGACCTTCCTGGCCGACCGCGCCTACGACGCGCAGGGGCTTCTCGTGCCGCGGCGGCTTCCGGGCTCCGTGATCCATGACAGGGACGCCGTATTGACCCGTGTCCGCCGGTTGCTGCGCGAGGGCGTCGTCGAAACCTATGACGGCACTGTGATCGCCGCGCCCGCCCACAGCATCCTGCTGCACGGCGACACGGAAGGCGCCGTGGCGCTGGCGCGCGACATCCGGCGCGAGATCGAATCCGGGGGTGGGGTAATCCGCCCTGTCAGCAGCCTCATGGGCGAGGCCCAACGGGCATAAGCGCCGCTTATCCCTCCACAGACAAACGGTCTTGGCGTCGCCCCGCGCCTTTCCACTAACGTCTAGGCATCAAACGCAGGACAGCCATGCCCTTCTCCGATTACAAGACGGCGCTCGTCACAGGAGCCTCTTCCGGGATCGGCGCCGCCGTGGTCGAGCGCTTCCGTCGGGAAGGCGTTGAGGTCCACGCCCTGGCCCGCAGCGGCGAGGCCCTGCACAAGCTCGCGAACGCCTGCGGCTGCATCCCGCATGTCATGGACGTCACCGATCGCGACGGCCTTACGGCTCTCACCGACAAGGTGCAGTTCGACATCCTGGTGAACAACGCCGGCGTCGATCGCCCCAAGAAGTTCCTGGACGCGGACCCCGAAGACATCGACCTGCTCGTCGACGTCAACCTGCGCGCCGTGCTCCACCTCACAAGGTTGGTGGTGCCCGGCATGGTGGCGCGGGACCGCGGCCACGTGGTCAACATCTCGTCGATCGCAGGCGCATACAATTTCGGCGGCAACTCGACCTATCACGCCACCAAGGCGGCCGTGAGCATGCTCTCGCGGCAGCTCCGCATCGACGCCTTCGGCAGCCGTGTCCGCGTCACCGAGATCTGCCCGGGCCGCGTCGCCACCGACATCTTCGCCCATGTGCATGGCGACAGCCCCGAGATCCGCGAGCGCTTCATCGAAGGCTATGAGCTCCCGGAGGCGCGCGACATCGCCGACGCCATCGGGTTCGCCATCGCGGCCCCGGTCGCCGTGAACATCGGCCATATGGAGATCACCCCGACCCTGCAGGTCCCGGGCGGCCTCTCCACCGCCAAGCCGGCTAAGGCGGGCTGACGCGCCATGAAGGGGTTCGATCCGCTCGCGATCCTGCAGAACCCCGAATTCGGCCGCATGCTGCTCCACGGGCTGGAGATGACCTTCGTCATCGCCATCGGCTCGTGGTGCCTGGCCATGTCGCTCGCGCTCGTCCTGCTGGCCATCCGCCTCGCGCCGTCGCGCATCCTGGAAGGCGTCGCGATCGCGTACGTCTCCTATCACCGCAACGTGCCCACGCTGGTGCAACTGATCCTCTGGTATTTCGGGGTGTCGAGCCTGCTGCCGGACCAGGCGCAGTACTGGCTCAACGACCACAACGCCGAGTCGATCTTCGCCATCTTGGGCCTCGGCCTCTGCCAGGCGGCGTATTTCAGCGAGGATCTGCGATCCGGGTTGCGGGCCGTTTCGCCCGGGCAGGAAGAAGCCGCCCGCGCGTTGGGCCACGGCCGCATCGGAGCGCTGCGCTACGTGCTGATGCCGCAGGCGATCCGAAACGCGCTGCCGGCTCTCGTCAACCACAGCGTCTCGTTGTTCAAGAACAGCTCGCTCGCCATGGCGATCGGCGTCGCCGAGCTCACCCATGCGGTGAAGGAAGTCGAGAACGTCAGCTTCCGCACCTTCGAGGTCTACCTGATCGCCACGGTGGTCTACCTGGTCTGCTCGCTCATGATCATGGCTGCGGGCGAACTCCTGATGCGGCGCGCCGCGATCGCGGGAGGGCGCTGAGCGATGATCGCCGACATCATCACCATCGTGCGCGACAACTGGCTGCTCCTGCTGGTGGGCCAGTACCCCAACGGGCCTCTCGGCGGGATCGCGGCGACTCTGATCCTGTCCGTGCTCAGCATCGCGCTGGCGTTTCCGGTGAGCGTGCTGCTGGCTCTCGCCCGCCTGTCGAAGGCGCCGCTGCTGTACTGGCCGGCCACCGCGGTCGTGTTCATCGCGCGCGGCGTTCCGCTCCTGATGCTGATCCTGTGGACCTACTTCATGGTCCCGATCATCACTGGCTACAACGTGCCGGGCTTCGCCACCATGCTGGTGACGCTGGTGATCTACGAAGGGGCTTTCCTCAGCGAGATCGTGCGCGGCGGCATCCTGGCGCTCGGTCGCGGCCAGATGGAAGCCGCCAAGGCCCTGGGCCACGGCGGCGCTAGCGCGATGCTGTACATTATCCTGCCGCAGGCGCTCTTCAACGTCCTGCCCAGCATCCTCAGCCAGTTTGTCTCCGCCATCAAGGAGACGACCCTGGGGTATGTCATCAACGTGCCCGAGCTGACCTTCGCGGCCAACCAGATCAACAACCAGCTCCTGACTAAGCCTTTCCAGGTCTTCTTCATCCTAGCGCTGATCTACTACGTGGTCTGCTGGTCGCTGACCCGCGCCGCGACCCTGCTGGAGCGCCGCATCGTCACGAAGCGGTCCGGCCTTTCTGGCGCGCCGCTCGCCCTCACCGCAACCGCAGCCACGGTGGAGCCATGACCCAAAGTCAGCCCGCGCAGGCCGGCGCTCCGATGATCACCTTTTCGAACGTGCAAAAGCGCTACGGAGCCGTTCCGGCGCTCATCGACATCAACGCTGAGGTCGCCCGCGGCGAAGTGGTGGTGGTCTGCGGCCCCTCCGGCTCGGGCAAGTCGACCCTGATCCGCACCGTCAACAGGCTGGAGGAGATCCAGGCCGGGTCGATCCAGTTCGATGGCCAGGAGGTGCATGGATCCCTGCGGGGCAAACAGCTCAACCGGCTGCGCAGCCGCATCGGTTTCGTGTTCCAGAGCTTCAACCTGTTTCCGCACCTGTCGGCCCTCGACAACGTCATGCTGTCGCCGATCAAGATCAACGGCGCGTCGCGCGAGGCCGCGCGCGCGACCGCGATGCGGCTGCTCGACCGGGTCGGCCTGTCCAACAAGATCCAGTCTTTCCCGGCGCAGCTTTCCGGCGGCCAGCAGCAGCGCGTCGCCATCGCGCGGGCGCTGGCCATGGAGCCGCCCGCCATGCTGTTCGACGAGCCGACGAGCGCGCTCGATCCCGAGATGGTCGGCGAGGTGCTGGCCGTCATGCGCAGTCTGGCGTCGGAGGGCATGACGATGATGTGCGTCACCCACGAGATGGGTTTCGCTCGCGATGTCGCCGACCGCGTCTGGTTCATGGATGCGGGCCGGATCCTCGAGGCGGCGACGCCAGACGAGTTCTTCCGCAATCCCCAGCATGAGCGCGCGAAGCGCTTCCTGGCGGACCTGCGCCACTAGACGATTTTCAAACCGGAGGGGAAGCAATGTCGAACAAGACACTCATACTGGCTCTGACCGCCACAGCCGCCGTCCTGACGCTCGCCGCGCCCGCCAGCGCGGACCAGCTCGCCGACATCATGGCCCGAAAGGAGCTGCGTTGCGGCACCTTCGCGGATGTGCCGCCCTTCGCCGCGCCCGACCCCAAGACGCGCGAAATGGTCGGCCACGACGTCGACCTCTGCGTCGCCATCGCCAAGGACTGGGGCGTCGAGGCCAAGATCACGCCGCTTTCCGTCGAAGCCCGCGTTCCCGAGGTGAAGCTGGGCCGCGTCGACCTGACGATCGCCAACCTGGCCTACACGCTCAGCCGCGCCGAGCAGATTCAGTTCAGCGATCCCTATTACCTCGCAAAGGAGATGCTCGCCGTGAAGGCCAGCGATCCCGGCACATCCAAGGCCGACTTCAAGGGCAAGCGCCTCGCGTCGACCAAGGGCTCCACGTCCGAGATGTCGATCAAGATGAACGGTTCGGACCCGCTGACCTTCCAGGACACGGGCTCCGCCTTCATGGCCGTGCAGCAGAACAAGGCGCTCGGCATGGTGGCTAACACCATGACGATCACCAAGTTGGTGAACGAGTCCAAGACCAAGGGCGTCGAGCTCAAGATGATCCAGGAGCCCATGGTGTTCCAGCCGATCGGCGTCGGCATGAAGAAGGACGAGCCCGCGCTGCTGGCCAAGGTGAACGCCACGCTCAAGAAGCTCGACGATGCAGGCTTCCTCAACGCCGACTGGAACAAGTGGCTTGGCCCGGACACCGAATTCAAGATGACCCGCACCGACAAGGTCGTGCCGCTGAGCGAACTGAAGTTCGAGCCCATCCCCTGACGTCAGGCGTCACCGCATGAGCGACGAGCGGCCGGAAGGATCCCGCTCGTCGCTGTCCGACGGCGACGCCGGCGTTCATCCCGGCCTGCCGAAGGACGCCGACAGTTGTTTCAGCAGGGAACGCGACACGTCACGAAATTGATCTAGGCGCCTTGTGACGAGGCGAGACGTCGTGCTCGCCCTCTGTGAGGGCCGTCGCGGTCGACAGCCACCTCGGACAATGGGACAACGTCTGGCCCGCATCTCAGACGTGGTCGGTTGTGCAACCGAAGATCCGCGTCGATAGTGCTTCCCGCACGGACTACGGGACACAGTGCCTTCTGCCACAGATCGGGTTTATCCATGGTCCGTCAGGCGACAATCTCAGCTGTCTGGGACGCCAATCGCCTTCGTATCGCGACCGACGCAGCGGGTGTCGCCCTTTGGTCGTGGAACGTGGATACCGACCAGATCGCCCTGGATGAGCAGGCCCAGCGGATGTGGCGCCTTCCGCCGAGCGACGACGTCATCACCTTCGAGGACCTGTCGGCCCGCATCCATCCCAAGGACCTGGACAGGGTGCGCGCCGCGTTCTCGGCGACGCGGGACAAACCGGGCTCCTACGAGATTGATTTTCGCATCCTGGACGGCAAAGACATCCGGTGAATATCCGCGCGCGGAAAAGGTGACGACAAGGGCATCGTCGGGCGGCTGATGTTCGGGATCTTTCTCGACGTTAGCGAGCGCAAGCTGGCCGAAGAGGCCCGTGAAATGCTCTCGGGCGAGATGAGCCACAGGGTCAAGAACCTCTTCGCCATCGCCACCGCGTTGACCGCCATCGCATCCCGCAATGCGGCTACCACGAAGGAGATGGCCGACGATCTCACCAGGAGGCTCATCGCGCTGGGGCAGGCGCACGAACTCGTTCGCCCCGTTCTCGCGGAGCAAAAAAAGACAACCACGCTCGCAACGCTCCTGGCGACGCTTCTCGACGCCTATGACGATCGCGGCGCCATCGGTGATCGCATCCGTGTCGCCGTACCGGACATCTTGGTCGGGGAGGCGTCCGTGACGACGATCGCGCTGGTGGTCCACGAACTCGCGACGAACTCTCTGAAGTACGGTTCCCTGTCCGCGGAGGCTGGGACGCTCGACGTGACGGCGACAGTCGACCAGGGCGACGTCGAGATCGTCTGGACGGAACTGGGCGGCCCGCGCGTCGACGTGACCAAAGGGCAGGCAGGTTTTGGAAGCAAGCTGGTGAACCTCAGCATCACCAGTCAACTTGGCGGCGCCATCACCTTCGAATGGCCGGACAAAGGCGCGGTTGTTGTTCTCCGGATGAGCAAGGCGCGGCTTGGGGTCTGAGATCGAACGAGCCAACAACAACAGTCACATCGGTGGCTCGCATCACTTTGGGTCTGGACGCGCCGTGGACCCGGAACCCGCAGGGCTTGCCCCAGCGACCGACACCGTCGAGCAGTTTACTGCGCTGGATCAATTCGGTGCTGTGTCTCTGACGATACCCTTGTAGATCCCGGGCGATGGAGCCCGGTAGACGGGGGGAATCCATGCGCAGATCAATGGTCGGGCTTCTTGCCTTGACGGGGCTGCTCGCCGTACCGGCACACCCTCGCGCCCAGGAGTTTCGGGGAACGCCCGGCTCGCCAAGCGCGGTCATGACCCTTCCGGGGTTGCAACTGCCGGCTCCGACGCCGCCCTTCTCCGGCGCTGTTCTTCCCAACGCTGTCGACAGCACGCCGGCCTGGCCGCCGCAGGTCATGCCGCCCGCGGGGGCGCCCAACGTCCTTCTCGTTCTCACGGACGATGTCGGCTTCGGGGCGCCCTCGACCTTCGGCGGTGTGATTCCGACGCCGACCCTCGACGAGGTGGCGAACCAGGGGCTGCGTTACACCACCTTCCACACCACGGCGCTGTGCTCACCGACGCGGGCGGCCCTGCTCACCGGGCGCAACCATCACCAGGTCGGGTTCGGCAATATCAGCGAGCTGTCGAGCGGCTATCCGGGCTACAATTCGATCATTCCGCGCGAGACCGCGACCGTTGCCGCGATCCTGAAGCAGAACGGCTATTCCACAGCCTGGTTCGGCAAGGACCACAACGTCCCGCCATGGGAGGCGAGCACGGCCGGGCCCTTCACGAACTGGCCGTCCGGACAGGGTTTCGACTATTTCTACGGGTTCGTCGGCGG
Source organism: Alsobacter metallidurans (assembly GCF_014636935.1). Taxonomy (GTDB): domain Bacteria; phylum Pseudomonadota; class Alphaproteobacteria; order Rhizobiales; family Beijerinckiaceae; genus Alsobacter; species Alsobacter metallidurans. The sequence continues at coordinate 223,423 of NZ_BMES01000001.1, forward strand.
TGACACGAGCCAGTGGCAGCCCGGCAACCTGTTTCGCAACACGACCCCGATCCATCCCTATCTCGGCCAGCCCGGCTGGAACCTGAACACCGCGATGGCGGATGACGCGGTGGAGTACATCCGCCACAACACCGAGATCGCGCCCAACCGCCCCTGGTTCATTCACTACGCGCCGGGAGGCACGCACGCCCCGCACCATCCAACCAGGGAGTGGGTGGACAGGATCGAGGCCATGCACCTCTTCGATGATGGCTGGGAGAAGCTGCGCGAGCGGATCTACGCCAACCAGAAGAGGCTTGGCGTCATTCCCGCCAACGCCGTTCTGCCGCCGTGGCCGTCTGACATCCTGAAGCCTTGGGCGCAGCTGACCGACGTCGAGAAGAAGCTCTTTATCCGGCAGGCCAACGTCTACGCTGCGTATCTCGCCTACACCGACCATGAGATTGGCCGCGTGATCGACGAGGTAAAGCGGCTCGGCCAGCTCGACAACACCATCGTGATCTACATCAGCGGCGACAACGGCTCGAGCGCCGAGGGTTCCGTCAACGGAACGCCGAACGAGGTGATGTACTTCAACGGCATCGCTCTTGAAGCCGAGCAGCAGATGCCCTGGTACGACGCGTGGGGCACGGACCAGACCTACAACCACATGGCGGTCGGCTGGACCTGGGCTTTCGGAACTCCCTATCGCTGGACCAAGCAGGTTGCGTCGCACTTCGGTGGCACGCGCAACGGCATGGCGATATCCTGGCCGACGAAGATCAAGGACAAGGGCAGGATCCGCACGCAGTTCCACCACGTCATCGATGTCACGCCGACGCTTCTCGATCTTATCGGGATTCCGCAACCCAATCAGGTTGACGGCATCGCCCAGCGGCCGATGGACGGCGTGTCGATGGCCTACACGCTCCCGGCCGCGAACGCAGCGCTGCCCTCGAACCGCAAGACGCAATACTTTGAGATCCTGGGCAACCGCGCCATCTACAATGACGGCTGGATCGCGAGCACGACGCCGCCCGTTCCGCCATGGGCCAGCGTGGCCGCGCCCCGGCCGGCCGACGTCATGAACGGCTATTCGTGGGAACTGTACAACGTCGCCGCCGATCCCACCCAGCTGACCAATCTCGCAGAGGTCGAGCCGGCGAAGATGCAGGCGATGGAAGAGCTCTTCACGATCGAGGGCGTCAAGAACCAGGTCTTCCCGCTGAGCAATTCGATCGCCGCCATGGTGACGGAACGGCCGGGGCCGGCGGCAGGGCGCAAGCAGTTCGTCTATACGGGGCCGTCGTGCTGTACGCAGGCGAATGCCGCGCCGAACATCCTGAACAGGTCGTTCCGGATCACCGCGGACGTGACGGCGCCGGCAGATGGCGGCAGCGGCGTGCTCGTCACCCAAGGCGGCCGCTTCGCCGGCTGGGGCCTCTATCTGAAGGACGGCAAGCCGACCTTCACGATCAACCTCTTCAATCTGGAGCGGCCGAAATGGCAGGCGAAGGCTCCGCTCACGCCGGGCAAGCACACCATCGTCTTCGACTTCGCGCTGGACCAGAAGGGAGCCGTTCCGTTCGGACATGGTGGAACGGGCGTGCTGACGGTCGATGGGCAGGAAGCGGCGAGAGCCGTCCTGCCCCACTCGGCCCCGTTCACCTTCGCCTGGGACGAAACCTTCGACGTCGGCATGGACACCGGAACACCCGTCGACGACGCGGACTACAAGGCGCCGGGCACATTCACCGGACAAATCGGGAAGATCACTGTCGACCTTGGCGACGGAACGGTGTCGCTGGCGTCGGTGACGGAATGGCTCAAGGCCCTGTCCAGCCGTGATGCGGAGCGGCCTGCGGCCGGCGTGGCGCCAGCAAAGCCTTGATGTCGCGCGCATGATGGCTTGGCGCTTTTCGCCAGACGTCAACCAGCGAGTGACACGGGCAACATGTCGAAGTGGCCGCCAGAGGCAGGACCGGCTCGTTTGCGCCATCCGGCGTGTCGCACCGGCTCCAGCACCAATGGCGGCCCCTGACTCCGGATTGCCGGAAAACGTGTCGGACGCCGCACTGGAGACGGCGCCCCGCACCTCATTCTTCGGGATGGCGTCGAGCAAACGGCGCTAGGCGCGAGGGCGCTGCACCTGTTCGACGGCGGCTCGGCCGAATCGATATCGATCGACGACAAGAGCAGGAAGGGAGACGGGGCGCTTACGGCGACCCGAGGCGCCGGTGACACCGGCCGGCCAAGACGCTGCAATCTGCAGCGGTTCTCGGCGCCTCCCGGGACGGCCGGCTCGGTCCTCGTAAGGGTCGTGCGACACGGAAGTCGCCTATGGTGCTAGAACCGCACGCTCAGGCCCAGCACCGGACCATGCTGCAACATGTCGAAGGCGTAGCGTGAGGGGCCAACACCCTGGCTGTAGTCGACGTAGAGGGCCTTGTAGCCGAGCACGGCCGAATACGTCACGCCATTCGCGGTTTTGAAGTCATACGCGTAGGCGGCGAGAGCCTGCCATGTGAGCTTGCTGCCGCCCGCGCCTATGTCGCCGCGCAGTTCGAGGTGGTGGTTGGGGGCCAGGTCGACACGAGCGCGAACGCCCGCGAAGGCGTCGAGCCAGTCGACAGAGCCCGATCGCGCGATCGCGCTGCCGCGGCTGATCGTCAGGCCACCGAGATCCACGGTTCCGGCGATGTCGAAGCCGACATCCAGTTTCTGATGCCAGTAGCGTGCGCCAGCGAGGACGTCGAAAGCCGCAAAGCCGATCCGCCCGATCTCATAGGCCGCGCCGGCTTCCACGATGGCCATCTGGAACTGCATGTCCACCGCGGCACCCACGCTCCCGGATATGCCCGGAGCGACGCTTCTGGTTTTCAGCCCGGATCTGTCGAGCGTGATCTTTTCGCCGATGATGTCGGCGAACAGGGCAAGCGGCCCGTTGCGCGCCTCCGCGTCCAGCATCAGGGCGACAAGGGAGCCGCCGTCCCCGATCGTGTTCTCCACAATGTCGACAAAGCTTGCATTCACGTCCACGCTGCGCCCGCGAACGGTCTGGGAGCCGTTCAGCCCGGTGAGCCAGCCATAGGGGGACATCCTGAACGTCCAGCCCGGCATGAAGGCGGGGGCATCAGGCTGCGCCCGGGGGGCCGGGAGATCCGCGGCTGCGGCTGGCGAAGCCAGTACGAACGCCCCCAGCAACGCGACGACACTTCTGGACTTTGACATGGATCTCGCCCCCGCTCCGCAATACAGCCGCCCGGTACGCCCGCGCGCGGGCCGCTTACCGTAGAGATCAGGCTGCGTGTCGAACAACAGGCTGCGCGCAGTCTGCGAGAATCGTCAATGGCTCGATAAGGAATTTCTAAGTCGCCGACAAATTTTTATCGACGTTGATGTAACGCAGTGCGGATGCCTCAATTGACTGGGCTGCTGACCAACTGCACGGCACAATCTCTACGTAGCGGTCGCCGCCAAGGGAAATCGGGCTCGTAAAGCCGTCCCTCAGATGGACGCGCTCGAAACAGGCGCTCGTCGTATTTAACGTGGGTGATTACCGCGGGAGCGCCGAAGGCGGCAGGGACGCAGACTTTACCGCGCCGACCCGCCTCAACGGCGTCGACAAAACCGCCTCCGACCTGTTGAAAACGGGATCACGACACCGAATGAAGCGCCGGGAGGGCCGCCGCCTGGGTCGCGGGGGTCGGAACAGCCCTCGGAATGGTCTGCTCAATCCTCCTGAACGTCGCCAGAGCCTGGCCGACGACCTGGTCCATGTTGTAGTAGCGATAGGTCGCCAGCCGGCCCACGAACCAGACGTCGGGCGTCTGCAGCGCCAGGGCTTCGTACATCTTGTAGAGTTCGGCGTTCTCGGCGCGCGGGATGGGGTAGTAGGGATCGCCCGCGTCGCTCGGATATTCGTACGTGATGCTCGTCCGGGGGTGCTCCTGCCCGGTCAGGTGCTTGTATTCGGTGATGCGGGTGTAGTTCTCCGACATCGGATAGTTCACCACCGCGACGGGCTGGAATTGCTCCTGGTCCAGCGTGCGATGGTCAAAGCGCAGGCAGCGATAAGGCAGCTTGCCGAAACGGTGGCCGAAGAACTCATCCACCGGCCCGGTGAAGATGGTGCGCCGAGCGAGGCTGTCTCGTTTGACGTCGGCGTAGTCCACGCCCAGCCGCTGGGTGATGTTGGGATGGTCGAGCATGCGGTCGAACATCCGGGTGAAGCCCTCGGCCGGCATCGCCTGAAACGTGTCGGCGAAATAGCGGTCGTCCCGGTCGGTGCGGGTCGGCACCCGGGCGGTCACGCTCTTGTCGAGCTCGGACGGGTCCACGCCCCACTGCTTGCGGGTGTAGCCGCGAAAGAACTTCTCGTAGAGCTCGCGTCCGACCTTGCTGACCACCACGTCCTCGGAGGTGCGGATCTCCGAAACCGGCTCCGCCCGGGCCGCGAACCAGCCCTCGAGCTCTGCGGATGACAGGTCGAGCCCGTAAAGCGTGTTGACGGTGTCGAGATTGATCGGGATCGGGACCAGCATGCCGTCCACCCTGGCGAGCACGCGGTGCTCGTAGGGGCGCCATGCCGTGAACATGGAGAGGTGGTCGAAGATCGCCTGCGCGTTGGTGTGGAAGATGTGCGGCCCGTATTGGTGGATCAGGACGCCCGCCTCATCCAGCCGGTCATACGCATTGCCGCCGACATGCGGGCGTCGGTCGATCACCAGCACGCGCTCGCCGCGCTGGGAGGCGATGCGCTCCGCCAATACACTGCCGGCGAAGCCTGCGCCCACCACCAGCCAGTCATACGCGTACGGCATCGGCGGCCTCCCGGCTGCGCGCGGTGCGCGACCGCAGCGCCGTCGGCGGGTGGGCGCGGATCAGACCGTCCATCTCGGTCCAGGTGCGATCCCACGAATGGGCGGCCAGGCAACGGTCCACCGCGGCGAGCCATTCGGCGCGCGGCGCCGTCATCAGGGCCTCGGCCCGGGCGACGAACTCCTCGGCGGTGCTCGCGACCGTGACGAGGTTCTGCCGGCCATAGCTGCGCACCACGTCGACGATCGGCGTCGACACCACGGGCTTGCCGGCGGCCAGGAACTCAGGCGTCTTGGTCGGGCTGATGAAGCGCGTCGCCTCGTTGATCGCGAACGGCATCAGGCCGACATCCCAGCCCGCCAGATAGGCGGGAAGCTCTGCGTAGGACTTGCCGCCCAGCCAGTGGAGGTTCCGGCGCCGGGGCAGGCTGGCGGGATCGATCTTCACCACCGGGCCGATCATCACGAAGTGCCAGTCGGGCCTGAGATCGGCCATGCGGCCAACGAGATCCACGTCCATCCGCTCGTCGATCACGCCGAAGAAGCCGAGCCTGGGGCCCGGAATGCCCTTCTGGTCGGCCGGCTCCTCGCCCGCATGGCCGCGCGCCTGGCCAAAATGCGCCTTGTCGATGCTGCTCGGAAACGGGTGGATGTTGGCGTGCCGGTGCTTCTTGGCCTCGTACAGGCTCATGCCGCCGGTGAACACCACGTCGGCCCGACGCAGCAGCTCGCGCTCCAGCGCGATCGTCCGGCGCGGTGCGCCCAGAAAGGCCGAGAGTTCGTCCATGTTGTCATAGACCACCACGTCGGCGGCCAGATGCCGGGTGAACGGCAGAGCCATCGGGGTGTAGTAAAAGGAGACGAGGCGCTCGGCGGCGAGCTCGTCCACCAATGCGGAAACAAGCCGTCGCTGCGCGCGCGTCACCTGCAGCGAATCCAGCCCCCACGGCAGCACCGGCGCGGCCACCACGACGCCCTCGGGCGTCGTGTACCGCTCCAGAAACGGCTCGACCCCCTCGCGGTAGTGGGGTTCCTCGACGAACACCACGTCGTAGTCACGCGCCGCGCGCGACAGCAGATGCTGCGGCCGCTGCGTGACAAAGTTCCAGCGCAGATGAGACAGGCAGAGGAGAACATCTCGTTTCGCCCCCCGCCGTTCTGCGCGAAGCGGCTTCAGCGGAGAAATCGGGGGGCTAAACTGCGTTTTCATTGCGGGTTCTACTCTCGTGCGACCAACGGAAAGCGTCGCCGCGCGGCGTGAGTTCCGCGATATGGGCTGCTGGCTACTGGCGTACAATCGACATTCTCAAAGCAGGCGGGGCCTGCCTTTGGCCTGGCGCGCGGCGGCTTGAGCCGCGTCAGGAACCGGCGCCCCGAGAGGCAGCGTCGATCTGACGCGCCGCGAGCGCGGGCCCAATCAGGCGCTCGCCCGGGCAGGCGGCCACGGCGATCACGAGCGCGTCATCGTCGGAGCGTTCGGGATCATTTCGGCCGCTGAGCCATTCCACCCTTCGAAATCGATCCACCGCAGCGCTTTTCACCCGCATGGGAGCCACTATGAATCCCCCGAATGGTTTCGACGTCAGCCGGCGCGGCGTCGTGCTCGGCACGGCCGCGACCGGCGCCGTCTCGGCGCTAGGCGTCAGTCCCGTTTACGCCCAGGCCGCAACTCCGGCGAGCGCAGCGTCCGTGAGCGCCCCCGTCACCGCCCGTGTTTCCGTGACGGTGAACGGCGAGGCGCGGGCGCTGGAGCTCGACACCCGCACGACCCTGCTGGACGCGCTGCGCGAGCATCTCCACCTGACCGGCTCCAAAAAGGGCTGTGACCATGGCCAGTGCGGCGCCTGCACGGTGATCGTCGACGGCAGGCGGATCAATTCCTGCCTGTCGCTCGCCGTGATGCACGAAGGCGCCAGCGTCACCACGATCGAGGGGCTCGGCGGGCCGGACAACCTGCACCCCCTGCAGGCCGCCTTCGTGAAGCATGACGGTTACCAGTGCGGCTACTGCACGCCCGGCCAGATCTGCTCGGCGGTCGCGATGCTGGACGAGGTGAAGGCCGGTCTGCCCAGCCACGTCAGCGACGACCTCCTGGCCGCCCCGGAGCTCGATGGCGCGGAGCTGCGCGAACGCATGAGCGGCAACATTTGCCGCTGCGGCGCTTACTCGAACATCGCCGAAGCCATCACCGAAGTCGCCGGGAGGAAGGCATGAAACCGTTCACCTTTGAACGCGCCGCATCCCCGGCCGAGGCGGCCGCCGCGGCCGCCCGTACGCCGGGCTCGAAGTTCATCGCCGGCGGCACCAACCTGCTCGATCTCATGAAGCTGCAGATCGAGACGCCGGCCCACCTCATCGACGTGAACGGGCTGGGGCTGGACGCCATCGACCTAATCCCCGAAGGCGGCCTGCGCATCGGCGCGCTGGTGCGCAACACGGACCTCGCCGCGGACGAGCGGGTCAGACGCGACTACGGGGTGCTGTCGCGGGCGCTGCTCTCCGGTGCCAGCGGCCAATTGCGCAACAAGGCGACAACGGCTGGCAACCTGCTGCAGCGCACCCGCTGCCCGTATTTCTATGACACCGCGCAACCCTGCAACAAACGCCAGCCCGGCAGCGGCTGCTCGGCGCTCGGCGGCTTCAGCCGCCAGCACGCCGTGATGGGGGTGAGCGACGCCTGCATCGCGACGCATCCGAGCGACATGGCGGTGGCCATGCGCGTGCTTGACGCCAAGGTCGAGACCGTGCGGCCGGACGGGAACAAGCGCAGCGTCCCGATCGCCGAGTTCCACACGCTCCCGGGCGACACGCCTCAGGTGGAGAACACGCTCGCGCCCGGCGAGCTGATCACCGCCGTGACCCTGCCGCCGCCGGTCGGCGGAACGCAAATCTACCGCAAGGTGCGCGACCGGGCGTCCTACGCCTTTGCGCTCGTTTCGGTGGCCGCCATCGTGCAGCGCGACGGCTCCGGCCGCGTGGCGCTAGGCGGCGTCGCCCACAAGCCGTGGCGGGTGGAAGCCGCGGAAGCGGAACTGCCCAACGGCCCCAAGGCAGCGGCCGAGAAGCTGCTCGCCGGCGCCCGAACCACGCCCGACAACGCCTACAAGATCCCGCTGGTCGAGCGCACGCTCGGGGCGGTTCTGGCCAAAGCAAGGGGCTGAGCCATGAAGTTCGACACCCCCGCAGAACCCAACGCCATCGACCAGCTGAAAGTCGTCGGCCAGCCGCTCGACCGCATCGACGGCCCGATGAAGACCACCGGGCGCGCCCCCTACGCGTATGAGCGCCACGACGTCGCGCCCAACCAGGCCTATGGCTACGTGGTCGGGTCCACCATCGCCAAGGGCAAGATCACGTCCATGGACATCGCCCGCGCGCAGGCCGCTCCGGGCGTGCTCGCCGTGGTGACGGCGCAGAACGCCGGGCCGCTCGGCAAGGGCGACATGAACACCGCCACGCTGCTGGGCGGCCCCGAGATCGAGCACTATCACCAGGCGGTCGCCCTGGTGGTGGCCGAGACCTTCGAGCAGGCCCGGGACGCCGCGCAGGCGATCCGGATCGACTATGCGCCCGCGGACGGCGCCTACGACCTCGCGGCGTCGCGCGACAAGGCCGCCAAGCCCGAGAAACTCACCGGCGGCCCGCCCGACACGGCGGTCGGCGACTTCGACGGCGCCTTCGCGGCGTCCGAGGTGCGCCTGGACGAGACCTACACGACGCCCGACGAGGCGCACGCCATGATGGAGCCGCACGCTTCCATCGCGGCCTGGAACGGCGACGAACTCATGGTCTGGACCTCCAACCAGATGATCGCCTGGGCCAGGAAGGACATCGCCAAGACGCTGAAGCTCGCGCCCGAGAAGGTGCGGGTGAGCTCGCCCTTCATCGGCGGCGGTTTCGGCGGCAAGCTCTTCGTGCGCGCCGACGCCGTGCTGGCCGCGCTGGGCGCGCGGGCGGCCAAGCGGCCCGTTAAGGTCGCGCTCACGCGCCCGCTGATGTTCAACAACACGCCGCATCGGCCGGCCACCATCCAGCGCATCCGCATCGGCGCCTCGCGCGAGGGTCGCATCACGGCCATTGGGCATGAGAGCTGGTCGGGCGACCTGGAGGACGGCAAGCCTGACGGCGCCGTGAGCCAGACCCGCATGCTCTACGCCGGCGAAAACCGCATGACGACGACGCGGCTCGCCGTGCTCGACCTGCCGGAAGCCAACGCCATGCGGGCGCCCGGCGAGGCGACCGGCATGATGGCGCTTGAAATCGCCATGGACGAGATGGCCGAGAAGCTGCGCCTCGACCCCGTCGAGTTCCGCATTCGCAACGACACCCAGGTGGTGCCGGACGACCCTGGCCGCGCATCGGGCAGCGATCCGCAAGGCAAGGCCCCGAGCGCCGGTGGCGACTCCAACCAGCGGCGCGCCTTTTCGCAGAGGAAACTGGTGGAGTGCCTGCGGCTGGGCGCCGACAAGTTCGGTTGGAGCAGCCGCAATCCGCAGCCCGCCAGCACGCGGCAGGATGGCCTCCTGATCGGCCATGGCGTTGCGGCCGCGTTCCGCAACAACCAGGTCGTGAAGTCTGGCGCGAGGGTGCGGCTCGACGCGCGCGGCGCCATTCAGGTCGACACCGACATGACCGACATCGGCACCGGCAGCTACACGATCATCGCCCAGACGGCGGCCGAGATGATGGGCGTCCCGATCGGGCGTGTGACGGTGCGGCTCGGCGATTCCAGCTTCCCGGTCTCGGCCGGCTCGGGCGGACAGTTCGGCGGCAACTGCTCCACCGCCGGCGTCTACGCGGCTTGCGTGAAACTGCGTGAGGAGATCGGCCGCAAACTCGGCTTCAACGCCGCCGACCTCGTTTTCGCAGATGGCGAAGTGCGCTCAGGCGGCCGCAGCGTGCCCTTGGCCGAAGCGGCGCGCGACGGCGAACTCGTGGCCGAGGACACGATCGAGTTCGGCGCCATCGCCAAGAAGTACCAGCAGTCCACCTTCGGGGCGCATTTCGTGGAAGTCGGCGTGGACCCGTTCACGGCCGAGATCCGGGTGCGGCGCATGCTGGCGGTTTGCGCCTCCGGCCGCATCCTGAACCCCAAGACGGCGCGCAGCCAGGTCATCGGAGCGATGACCATGGGCGTCGGCGCGGCCCTGATGGAGGATCTCGTCGTCGACAAGCGCGCGGGCTTCTTCGTCAACCACGACCTTGCCGGCTACGAGGTGCCGGTGCATGCCGACATCCCGCACCAGGACGTCATTTTCCTGGACGAGACCGATCCGGTCTCCTCGCCCATGAAGGCCAAGGGCGTCGCCGAGCTCGGCATCTGCGGCGTCGCGGCGGCGGTCGCCAACGCGGTCTACAACGCTACGGGCGTGCGGGTCCGCGACTACCCGGTCACGCTGGACAAGCTGATCGAGAAGCTGCCCAGCGCGGCCTGACCGACAGGCGTGTGAGCGGTTTCTCTGAATATCATGCGGGCGGTTCCAATCCGGAGCCGCCCGCATTGGCGTTCAGGGGCTCTTCTTGCCGGCGATCTCGGTGTCCCAGATGCGGAACGCCTGCACCATCTCGGGCAGTTCGAGCGGCATCTCGACCGGAACGGACGAGATCAGGGTCGCGTATTCGGGCCGGCCGAACTCGGCCAGCGTCTTCTGGCTGTTGGCCGGCGCGGCCGTGAGGGGCACGTTCTTCACGGACGGGCCCGGGTACAGGTAACCCTCGTCATACGCGAGCGCCTGCTGCTCGGGCGACAGCATGAACGACACGAGGTCGAGGATCACCGCCATGCGCTCGGGCGCGATGCCGGCCGGGACCGCCACGAAATGCGCGTCCGCGATGAAGTGCGTCCCCTTCAGCGCGATGGTCTTGGCCTCCTTGGGGACGATGCCCAGCGCCCGCGGGTTGATGTCCCACCCCATGGTCGACGTGATCATGTCGCGCGAGCCGTCGCCGAGCTCCTTCATGGTCACGGCCGTGCCGGTCGGGTAGTACTCGATGCACTTGTTCAACTCCTTCAGATAGGCCCAGGTCTTGTCCCAGCCCTTGGCCGGATCCTTCGGATTGGCGTCGCCGAGCAGATACGGAACCGCCATCAGAAAGCCGCGCGCCGGACCGGAATTCGACGGCCGGGCGTAGAAGAAGCGGTTCGGGTTCTGCCGGCACCAGTCCAGCAACTCGGCCGCGGTGTTCGGCGGCGTCTTCACCCGGTCGGGCATGTATTCGAGCAGCGGACCGGACGGCGTGAACGCGATGCAGACGCCCTGGCCCTGCGTGATCGCCTGCATGCGCTGCACGTCGCTGGAGTAGATGTCGGTCGGCTTCGGCAGCGCCGCGGCATGATCCGGGAACAGCTTGGTCCAGACCTTCTGCTCGGCGCCGGCCGAGATGGCGTCGGTGCCCACCAGCGCGATGTCGATGTCGACGCGCCCGGCGTTCTGCTGCGCCTTGAGCTTGCCCGGCAGTTCCGGCGACGGCGCCTTCGTGAAGGTGAAGCGGTTGACGAAGTCCGGCTTCGCCTTGCGATAGTTCTCGAACACGGGCTGCGTCAGCGCCAGGCTGCCGGCCGCGTCGATCACCGAGATGGTGAGCGGGGCTGCGGGCTTCGCGACCTGCGCGACGGCGCCGCGCGCCGATGTCCCGAGCACCGCCGCGCCCGCCAGACCGCCAACGAAGCGGCGTCGGTCCAAATCGTAGGTCATGCTTCTCCTCCCAGGCTGGTTTTGTGTTTGGCGCCCACCCGTCCGTGCGGGTGGGTCGTTTGTCGTCCAGGCGACCGGCGGGGCCGGCGGTCAGAACACCCGGTATTTCATGTAGGCTTCCTGCGGATCGACCCCGGCCCGGATGGCTTTCACCATCTCGCCCTCGGTCGCCATCTTGGTTTCGGCCGCCGCGATCACGTCCTCGGCGGCGGAACCGTCGATCAGAATGATGCCGTCGCGGTCGGCGAGGATCATGTCGTCGGGCTGCACGAGGTGCCCGCCCATCGCGACCGGCTCGTTGAAGGCCTCTGCCCGCCAGGCGCAGACGATGTCGATCGGCGTGGCGTAGCGGGCGAACACCGGGAACTGCTGGTCGGAAATCGCCTGGATGTCGCGGCAGCCGCCGTCCACCACATAGCCGCGCACGCCCTTGATCTTCAGCGCCTCGGCGGAAAGCCCGCCGAACAGCGCCCGCGTGTCGTCTTGCGGCTGGCACACCACTACATGGCCGGCCGGCGACTTCGACAGCAGCCCGGCCCACTCGAACAGCGAGGTGTGCTTGTCCAGCGTCGGATCGGGCCGGCCGCGCACCGTGAAGACCGGGCCGGCGGCCTTCATGCCGGGCTCCAGCCCCAGGATCGTGCGGGGCAGGACGCGGATGCGCAGCTTCATGTCCGCCATCACGTCGTGGATCACGGAGCTGTGGCAGGCGTGGAGGCGGTCGGCGAGGGTCATTGCATATCTCTCTGTCGAGGCGGGATTGGTGGAGACGAGGCGGTCAGCGCAGGGCCTTGCCGTAGCGCTCCATGCTGGCCGGCAACGGCGTCGTGCTCGCGCCCGGCTGTTCGGGACGGGCGTAAACGCCGTCGCGGACGCTGATCGGCTCGGCGAAGTGGTCCTTGATCCACGGAATGTACTCCAGGATGCTGGAGGCCGGGTGGAAGTAGGAGAGGTGCACGTGCACCTGGCTCATCTCCCCCGCATGCGGGGCGATGGGCAGGCGGTGCGCCAGCGCAAGGTCGGCGACCTGCAGGTATTCGGTGACGCCGCCCAGCCTCGTCACGTCCGGCTGCACATACGTCACCGCCCCGGCCGCGATAAAGGCCTTGAAGGCGTCCAGCGTGTAGAGCTGCTCGCCCAGCGCCACCGGGATGGCGGTGGAGCGCGCCAGCGCGGCGTGGGAGGCGACGTCGTCGTACCAGAGCGGCTCCTCGAACCAGAACAGGTCGAGGTCGCGCGCCGCGTTGCAGAAGCGCATGCAGGTCGGCAGGTCCCACTTGCCGTTGCCGTCGATCGCGATGCGGATCTTCGGCCCGATCGCCCGGCGCACGGCCGCGAGCCGCTCCACGTCCACGGACGGGTCGTCATGCCCGACCTTGAGCTTGATGCGGGTAAAGCCTTCCTCCTCGACGGCGCGGCGGGAGTTCTCCACCAGCTGCTCGCCCGTGAAGGACAGCCAGCCGATGTCGGTGTTGTAGGCTTCTACGCGCTCGGAGGTCGCGCCGCCGAGATATTTCCACAGCGGCACCCCCGCCCGCTTGCTGTTGAGATCCCACAGCGCCACGTCCACGGCCGCGAGCGCGAGCTGGGTGATGCCGGCGCGGCCGACCCATTGCAGCGCCGGGTGTCGCGCCAGCTTCATCCACAAGCGCCGATGGTCGCGCTCGTCCTCGCCAATCAGCAGCGGCGCGTAGCTGTCGCTGATGCAGGAGGTGACGAGCCGGTCCGACGCCAGGTGGGCGTGCGTACCCGTGAAGCCGAAGCCCTCGTGGCCGTCGTCCGAGACGATCCGGGCGCCCACCACGCCCCAATGCGTGATGCTGTGCGTGGAATCCGAGATCGAGCTTTGCGTCAGCGGCAGGTGCAGGATGAAGGGGTGAACGGCTGTGATCGTCATGACGGCTCCAGAAAGCGGGCGGGGGAGGGGCGGGCGCAGCGCGCCGCGTCAGTGCAGCAGCCTCCCCAGGAAATTGCGCGTCCGCTCGTGTGTCGGGTTGGCGAAGAAGTCGGCCGGCGCCGCCTCCTCGATGATCTCGCCGCGATCCATGAACACCACCTGGTCGGCGACCTGCCGGGCGAAGCCCATCTCGTGCGTCACGACGATCATCGTCATGCCGTCCAGCGCCAGCGCCACCATGGTGTCCAGCACCTCGCCCACCATCTCGGGATCGAGAGAGGAGGTCGGCTCGTCGAACAGCATGATCTTGGGCCGCATGCACAGCGCCCGCGCGATGGCGACGCGTTGTTGCTGCCCGCCTGAGAGCTGCGCCGGCAGCTTGTGCGCCTGCTCGGCGATATGGACCTTGGCGAGGAACTCCATCGCGCGCGCCTCGGCCTCCGGCCGGTTCTCGCCCCGCACTTTCATCGGCGCGAGCACGCAGTTCTCCAGCACGCTGAGATGCGGAAACAGGTTGAAATGCTGGAACACCATGCCGACGTCGCGGCGCAGCCGGATCAGGCTGGCGCGATCCTGCGACAGGGCGACGCCGTCGATCACGACCGTTCCGCCCTGCAGCGTCTCCAGCCCGTTGATGCAGCGGATCAGCGTCGACTTGCCGGACCCGGAGGGCCCGCAGACCACGATGCGCTGGCCGCGCTCAACCGACAGGTTGACGCCGTCCAGCGCCTTGAAGGTTCCGAACTGCTTGGAGGCGTTGCGAACGCTGAGCAGCGGCGCTGCTGATCCCGACATGGCGTTTCCCGAGCACTTTATGGTTGCGCCCAATCCAGCACGACCCTCCGACACGAGCAAATAAAAAATTTTCTATCTTAGATATTGCGCTCGACGCGTCCTTGTGGCCGGATGGGCTCATGAGTGGTTTCGTTCGAGCAACGCTGGCCGACCAGGCCTATCGCGAGTTGCGCTCTCGCATTCTCGGCGGGCAGCTGCAGGGCGGCGACCGGTTGTTGCCGGAAGAACTCGCGATCGAGATGTCGATCAGCCCGACTCCCATCAAGGAGGCGCTGGTCAGGCTCGAGGTCGACGGGCTGGTTATGTCCCCGCTCCGCAAGGGCGCGGTGGTGCGCCGCTTCTCGCGGCAGGACGTCGAGGAGCTCTACGAGGCCCGCCTCCTGGTGGAGCAGAACGCCATCCGCACCGCCATGGCGCGCGGCGCTTTCACGCCGGAGCTTCTGGCCAGCCTCGACCGCACCCTCACGGAGCACGAGCGCTACGCCGGCCGCAACACGCTGGACGACGTCGCCACGGCGCTGACCTTCGATTCCGAGTTCCACCACCAGATGGTGCTGGCGGCCGGCAACATCCTGATCGCGGACTGGCACCTGCGCGTGCTGCGCCAGACCAATACCGTGTTCGTGTTCAACGCCGGCGACTACCAGACCTCCGCCAGCGAGCACCGGGCCGTGCTGGCCTGCCTCGTGGAAGGCTCGGCCGACCGCGCCTGCGAGGCGCTGCGCAAGCACCTTGAACACAGCCGGGCGAACACGCTCGCGAACGTGAAGACCTGATCATCTGCGACGCCGGGCTTCGAGGCCCGCGCGATCCAAGAGTCCGGCGGAAACAGCCGGAACCGGGGAGGACCATGTTCTACTTCGATTTCGCCGGCACGCTCTCGCGCTGGGACGTGTTCGCGCATGCGGCCGCCTTCACGGTGGGCCTGTCCATCGCGTCCACGCTGCTGGGCCTCCTGATCGGCGTCGCCGGCGCGGCGGCGCGGCTGTCGCGGTTCCGCGCCGCCCGGGCGGTCGCGTTCTTCTATGTCGAGCTGATCCGCAACACGCCCTTTCTGGTGCAGGCCTACGTGGTCTATTTCGGCTTCCCGTCGCTCGGCCTGCGCCTCAACGCCATCACGGCCGCCGTGATCGCGCTGTCGCTCTACGCCGGCGCCTACGTCACCGAGATCGTGCGCGCCGGCATCGAGAGCATCGACAAGGGCCAGGTGGAAGCCGCCCGGGCGCTCGGCCTGTCGCCGACGCAAACCTTCCGCCATGTGGTCCTCAAGCCGGCGCTCGCCAGCGTCTATCCGGCGCTGACCAGCCAGTTCATCCTCATCATGCTGGCGTCCAGCGTGGTCTCGACCATCTCGGTGCCGGAGCTCACCGGCGCGGCCAACGACATCCAGGGCCTCACCTTCCGCAGCCTCGAGGCCTTTTTGGTGGTGGCGGCGCTCTATCTTGTGCTCACGGCGGCGTTCAAGGGCGTCTTCAGCGCCATCGGGCACAACGCCTTCACGTTCAAGAACGCGGCGCGGTGAGCGGGATGTTCCAGACCTTCTCCTGGCACCATGTCGGCTTCCTGGCGCAGGCCGGGCTGTGGACGCTGCTGCTCTCGACCGTCGCGCTGTTCGGCGGCGCCATCTTCGGCGCGCTGCTGATGCTCGCCCGCATCTCGATCTTCCCGGCGCTGCGCGGGGCGGCGGCGGCCTATATCTACGTCGTGCAGGGCATTCCGCTTCTGGTGCTCCTGTTCATCGCCTATTTCGGCGTCGCCTTCGCGGGCTTCGACGTGCCGCCGCTCGTGTCGGCCGGCGTCGCCTTCACGCTCTATGCGGCGGCGTTTCTGGGCGAGATCTGGCGCGGCTCGATCGAGTCCGTCGGCAAGGGCCAGTGGGAGGGCGCGGCGGCGCTCGGCCTCGACTGGCCGGGCACGATGCGGCACGTCGTCGTCCCGCAGGCCATCCGGGCCGCCATTCCGCCCACGGTCGGCTTCTTCGTCCAGCTGGTGAAGAACACGGCTTTGTCGTCCGTGATCGGCTTCGTGGAGCTCACCCGCGCCGGCCAGATCGTCGCCAACGCGACCTTCCAGCCGCTGAGCGTCTACCTGACGGTCGGGGCCATGTACTTCGTCATCTGCTCCTGCCTGTCCTATCTCAGCCGCCGCCTCGACGAGCGCATGCGCGGCCAGGGCACGCGGGCCAAAGCCGCGACGGCCCAACCGGCGGCGCTCGCCGCCGCCATCCAGTAGCCAACGAAAAAGCGCGGCGCAGCCGTCGCCAAAGACGAACCAAGGGAGCGAACCATGAGAACCTTCTTGAAAGCCGCCGTGCTCGGCCTCGGCCTCGCCATCGTGTCCGCCGGCGTCGCATCGGCCCAGAACCTGCTGGACGACATCATCAAGCGCGGCGTCATCAATGTCGGCGTCAGCCTCGGCACGCCGCCCTATGGGCTGACCAACAGCTCCATGGAGCCGGACGGCTACGACGTGGAGCTCGCGAAGCTCATCGCCCGAGACCTCGGCGTGAAGATCAACATCGTCGACACGGTGGCGTCCAACCGCATCCCCAACCTCACCAGCAACAAGCTCGACCTCGTGATTTCATCCTTCTCGATCACGCCCGAGCGCGCGAAGGCGATCGCGTTCACCAACACGGTTTATGTGGACCAGCAGGTCCTGCTCGCCCCCAAGGACAACAAGTTCGCGAGCCTCGCCGACCTGAAGGGCAAGAAGATCGGCGTCACGCGCTCCACCACCAACGACATCGCGCTCACCAAGCGCGCCGTGGAAGGCACCGCCATCCAGCGCTACGACGACGACGCCTCCACCAGCCAGGCGCTGCTGGCCGGACAGGTCGACGGCATCGTGACCAGCGGCGGCCTCGCGCAGGTCTTCAGCCAGAAGAGCCCCAACCTTGAAACCAAGTTCCCGGTCGCGAGCGCGCCCATGGGCCTCGGCATCCGCCGCGGCGAGCACGACTTCCTCCATTGGCTGAACACCGACATCTTCATGCTCTGGACCACGGGCGAGATCCAGGCCCTGCAGAAGAAGTGGATGGGCGCCGCAAACCCCGAGTTGCCCCGCTTCTGACCCGATCACGGCGGAGCCCGCTTCGGCCGGGCTCCGCCACACGCTTTCGAAGAAGGGCTCCCATGGCCGATCCGGACGATCTCGATCCCCGCCTCATCCGCCTCGATCCGCGCGACAACGTCGCGGTGGTCCGGCAGCGGCTGGAGGCCGGGCTTCCCGTGCGGGTCGCCGGTCGCGTCACGACGCCTGCCCGGGATATCCCGCTCGGCCACAAGGTGGCGTGCCGGCCCATCCAGGCGGGCGAGAAGGTGCTGAAATACGGCGCGCCGATCGGGTCGGCCGTGGCCGCCATCGCGCCCGGCGACCACGTGCATGTGCACAACATGAAGAGCGACTACACGGCCACGCACACGCTCGACGAGGCGCGGGCGCGGCACGGAGGATCGGCGGCATGACCCTGGCTGAAACACATCCCGAGCCGGCGCTGCGCGGCTATCTGCGCGCCGATGGCCGTAAGGGCATCCGCAACACCGTGGTGGTGGCCTATCTGGTGGAGTGCGCCCACCACGTGGCGCGCGAGATCGCCTGGCCGTTTCGGGACGCAGACGTTCACCTTATCGGCTTCCCGGGCTGCTTTCCCAACGCCTATGCGCAACGCATGATGGAGGCGCTGTGCACGCACCCCAATGTGGGCGCGGTGCTGCTTCTGTCGCTGGGCTGCGAGAGCTTCGACAAATACGGCCTCGCGCACGCGGTGCGCCAGAGCGGCCGCCCGGTGGAGACCATCGTCATCCAGGCGACCGGCGGCACGCGGCGCTCCATCGCGGAAGGGCAGGCGTGGATTGAAACGCAGCGCGCCGCTCTGGACGCGGCCGAGACCGTCCCGATGGCGGTGAGCGAGCTCATCGTCGGCACCGTCTGCGGCGGGTCGGACGGCACCTCGGGAATCACCGGCAACCCGGCCGCCGGCCGCGCCTTCGACATGCTGATCGAGGACGGCGCCGCCTGCATCTTCGAGGAGACTGGCGAGCTCATCGGCTGCGAGCACATCATGGCGAGCCGCGCGATCACGCCCGATCTCGCCGGCATCCTGGAGCAGAGCGTCGCCAAGGCGGCCCGCTACTACGCCACGCTGGGCTACGGCTCCTTCGCGCCCGGCAACGCCGACGGCGGCCTCTCCACCATCGAGGAGAAGTCGATGGGCGCCTACGCCAAGTCGGGCTCCTCGCCGATCTCCGGCCTGCTGAAGCCGGCCGACAGGCCGCCGCGCGGCGGGCTCTACCTGCTCGACGTGGTGCCGGACGGCGAGGTGCGCTTCGGCTTTCCCAACATCAACGACACGGCCGAGATCGCCGAGCTGATCGCCTGCGGCAGCCACGCGGTGCTGTTCGTCACCGGGCGCGGCTCGGTGGTGGGATCCGCCATTTCGCCCGTCGTGAAGATCTGCGCCAATCCGGAGACTTATCGCCGCATGGCGGACGACATGGATGTCGACGCCGGCCGCATCCTTGAGGGATTGGCGTCCCTCGACGACGTCGGCCGCGAGATCCGCGACCTCGTGCTGTCGCTCGCGCAGGGCGCGCGCACGAAGTCCGAGGAACTCGGGCACCGCGAATTCGCCCTCACCTACAAGAGTTTCGAACCGATCGGCCCCGCCTGCCTCCCGGCGGCGTGACGCCCATCGCCCTTCCTTCCTGTTCCGAGGCCGCCATGAAGATCACCGACGTCGAAGTGCGCTGTTGCCGGCGCGCGCCGGACGCCTTCGACACCAGCGCGTTCCGCACCGGCGATTTCGCCGCCTTCCAGTTCCTGGTCGTGACGCTGAAAACCGACACTGGCCACCAGGCCTCGACCTTCGGCTTCGCGGGCCGGTCGGCCGAGGGCGCGGGCAAGCTCATCGCCGACACGCTGCGGCCCTTCATGATCGGCCGCGACCCGCGTGACCGCGAAAAGGCATGGCACGAATTCCGCACCGCCGATCGCTGGTGGGGGCATTTGCCAATCTATGCCTACGGACCGTTCGACACCTGCCAGTGGCTGCTCTCGGCGGAGGCGGCCGGCCAGCCGCTCTACAAATATCTCGGCGCCTATCGCGACAGCGTGCCGGTCTATGGCAGCTCCATGATCCTGAAGGAGCCGGCCGACTACGCCCGCGAGGCGCTCCGGGCCAAGGCCGAGGGGCTGAAGGCCTACAAGCTGCACACCCCGGGCGCCGACATCGCCGAGGATCTGGAGGCGCACCGCCTCGTGCGCGAGGCCGTCGGCCCCGACTTCACGCTGATGTCCGACCCGGTCTCCACCTATAACCTCGAACAGGCGATCCGCTTTGGCCGGGCGCTGGAAAAGCTCGACTACTACTGGTTCGAGGAGCCCCTCTACGACGAGGACGTGCACGCGCTGCGTGAACTCGCCCGCACCCTGGAAATTCCGCTGGTCGGCACGGAGGTTCTGGCCAAGCACCCCTACAGCATCGCCGAATGCATCGCGACGCGCGTGGTGGACCGTGTCCGCGCCGACGTGTCGTGGACCGGCGGCGTCACCGGGGTGATGAAGACGGCCCGGCTCGCCGAGGCCTTTGGGGTGAATTGCGAGATCCACACCTCGATCTTCCACCCGGCCGAGATCGTGAATCTCCACTGCTGCGCGGCCGTGAAGAACTGCGACTTCTTCGAGCTGCTCTACCCCGTCGAGGGCTTCGCATTCGGCCTCGCCGAACCGTTGCCGATCCAGAACGGCATGGCGATGCTGCCGACCAAGCCCGGTCTCGGCGTCGAGCTCGACTGGGCCGACATCGACCGCTGCACCGTCGCGATCGTCTGAAAGGACACTTCCATGCGCGCCCTGTCCATCGATCGCCCCGGCGAGGCATCCTTCGTCGACCTGCCGCGCCCCGACCCACGCGAGGGCGAGATCGGCGTCCGCGTCTCGTTCATCGGCTATTGCGGCTCGGACCTGAACAGCTTTCGCGGGATCAACCCGCTGGTGTCCTATCCCCGCGTGCCCGGTCACGAGATCGCGGGCGTGATCGAGACGCTGGGGGAGGGCGTTCCCGGCAGCTTCAGCGTCGGCCAGCAGGTCTGCGTGCTGCCCTACTTCAACTGCGGCCAGTGCAACGCCTGCCGCATGGGCCGGCCCAACGCGTGCAAGCACAACCAGACCATGGGCGTGCAGCGCGAGGGCGCGCTCACCGAGTTCGTCTGCGTGCCGCACGGCAAGGTGATCCCGGTGGACGGCCTCGCGCTGCGCGACCTCGCCCTTATCGAGCCGCTGGCCGTCGGCTTCCACGCCGTCCGGCGGGCGGAGCTGCAAGCCGGCGAGCGCGTCGTCGTGCTGGGCTGCGGCGTGATCGGGCTGGGCGCGGTGCTCGGCGCCGTCTCGGCCGGCGCGCGCGTGATCGCGGTGGATCTCGCCGCCGGCAAGCTCGAGCAGGCGCGCGGGCTCGGGGCCGAGGACGTGATCGACGCCTCCAGCCAGGACGTGGCCGCCGAGGTCGCAAGGCTCACCGGGGACGACGGACCCTCGGTGGTGATCGAAGCCGTGGGCGCCGAGGTCACGTTCCGGCAGGCCGTGGATCTCGTCGGCTCCTGCGGCCGGGTGGTCTATGTCGGCTACGCCAAATACCCGGTCACCTACGAGACCCGCTTCTTCCTCATGAAGGAGATGGACATTCGCGGCTCGCGCGGCTCCACGCTCGCGGATTTCGCCGATGTCATTGCGGTGCTGAAGGCCCGCCCGGGCATCGGCGACCTCATCGTCTCCCGAACGGCGACCTTCGCCGAGGCCGCCGACGCGATGCGCGACTGGGACGCCGATCCCGGCGCCTTCACGAAGATCATGATCGCCGTGCAGCACCCCTCGGAGCAGCCCGCATGAACGCACCCGCCGCCGACCCCATTCGCGCCGCCTTCGGCCTCGACGGCCGCCACGCCCTGGTCACCGGCGGAGGCAGCGGCCTCGGCCTCGCGATCGCGCGCTGCTTTCTGCAGGCCGGCGCCCGGGTGACGATCGTGGGCGTCAACGAGGCGAAGCTCGCGGCCGCCTGCGCGGAGCTGGGCGGCGACGTCGCCGGCCATGCGTTCGACGTCACCCGCGTGAATGACGCCGAGGGGTTTGCGGCCGGCGTGCGCGACGCGCGCGGATCGGTCGACATCCTGGTCAACAACGCCGGAAGCACGGTCAAGAAGCCCATCGACCAGATGACGCCGGCCGAGTTCCAGTCCGTGCTGGACGTCCACGTCTCCGGCGCTTTCGCGCTCACGCGGGCGTTGCTGCCGCAGATCGAGGCCGGACGGGGCTCGGTCCTGTTCACGGCCTCGATGAGCTCGTTCCTGGGGATTCCGAACGTCGCCGGCTATTCGGCCGCCAAGGCCGCCCATGTGGGCATGATCCGGGCCCTCGCCACCGAGCTCGCGCCGCGCGGCGTGCGCGTCAACGGCGTCGCGCCGGGCTGGATCGACACGCCGCTCTTTCGCGGCGCCACCGCGAACGATCCGGCCCGCCGGGCCAAGATCGACGCCCGCATCCCGATGGGCCGGCTCGGCCAGCCCGAGGACATCGGCTGGGCGATGACCTACCTGGCCTCCGCCGCCGCCAACTATGTCACCGGGCACATCACGGTGGTGGACGGCGGCGCGCTGCACGCCTTCTAGGGGGCCTGCCGGGCCTTACGCCGGCAGGACGATGACCTTGGTTTTCACCGGCGTGCGCGCATAGAGGTCGATCATGTCCTGGCTGAGCAGGCCCGTGCAGCCGCTCGTCAGGTTGGTGCCGATCGTCTCCGGGGCGCTGCTCGCGTAGATCGTGTACAGCGTGTACTTGCCGTTCTGGTAGAGATGGAGCGCCCGCGCGCCGAGCGGGTTATCCAGGCCGCCCGGCATGCCGCGCGCGTATTTCGCGGCCTCGGGCTGGCGCTTGATCATTTCGGCGGGTGGCGTCCAGGTCGGCCATTCGGACTTGCGCCCCACATAGGCCTCGCCGCTCCACAGGAAGCCCGAGCGGCCCACATTGGCGCCGTAGCGCGTGGCGTTTCCATCGCCCTCGATGCGATAGACGTAGTAGTTGGCGGGGTCGACCACGATCGTGCCGGGCGCTTCCTTGCTCTCGTAGCGCACCGTGCGGCGGAAATATTTCGGGTCGACCTGGCTGAGATCCACGGCCGGGATCGGGAACTTCTCGTTCGGCATGGGGCCGTACATCAGCGCCGCCTCGGTGCGGCTCAGCCCGTCCGTGGTGGCGCATCCAGCCAGCCCGAGCGCGCCCATGCTGACGGCCGAGCCGATCAGAAACGAGCGCCGGCTCAAAGCCTCCGAACCAGGCTGAAGCCGGGCGTTGCCGATCGCCGCATGCGCGTCCGCGTTCCTGCCGTTCATGATCATCTGCTACAACGCCCCATCTCTCGTCACCCGACCAAACGCCATGCGGGTGAACAACTGCTGAACAACTCGCTGGCCGCAACTTGCCGTCGTCGTCCCGGATTGGCAAGGTTGCACGCCCAGCCCCGATCACGATTGCGTAAGCGCCGGGCTCATTTTCCCGCTTCGGTTGCGCCGCACGCCCGGGTTTGAGCTAGGCTCAGCTTGCGGCGTCCGGGCCGCGGGAGCGACTGGCGGACCATGCAGCCGCCGGCCTCCGCAAGGGAGGATGGAATCCATGATCGATGCAAGACTGGCGCTCGGCGCCGCCGTGGCGCTCTGCGCATTGGCCGGGCCGGCCGCGGCGCAGAACGCGAATCCGATGACCTTCTTCGTCACCAGCGTGGGCGTCGGCAAGGGCGGCGACCTCGGCGGCCTCGCGGGGGCGGACCAGCATTGCCAGACGCTTGCGGCCTCCGCCGGGGCGGGGTCGCGTACGTGGCGCGCCTATCTGAGCACGCAGGGTGCCGGGGCCGTGAACGCGCGCGACCGCATCGGGGCCGGGCCCTGGGTCAACCACAAGGGCGAGACCATCGCGAAATCGGTGGAGGACCTGCACGGCCCCAACGGCTTGACCAAGCAGACCGCCCTCACCGAGAAGGGCGAGATCGTGAAGGGCCGCGGCGACCAACCCAACACGCATGACGTGCTCACCGGCTCCACGGCCGACGGCAAGGCCTTCGCTGGCGACGCCGACATGACCTGCCGCAACTGGACCAGCAGCACGGCCGGCTCCGCCATGGTGGGCCATTCCGATCGCACCGGCCTTGACGACAGCGCCCCCGCCAAGTCCTGGAACTCGTCCCACCCCTCGCGCGGCCCGGGCGGCGGCTGCACGCAGGACGACCTGAAGAGCACGGGCGGCGCTGGCCTGCTCTACTGCTTCGCGACGAACTGAAACGCCTCGCGGGCCGGGCGCCCACCGGCCCGCGAGGCCTCATTCGCGCGCGGCTTGAACTTGGGCATTGACGCCGCGCCGCAAGATCGCATTGCTTCTCCTGCACATTCGGGTTGATCGGACCCCGACGTCGTGGCTTCTAGCCACGCCGTCGGGTTCGAAACCGACAGCTGCCGAACGACCCCCTTGGCGATCGCGCCGGGATCGTCCGGGGCGGAACAAGAAACGGCGCTCGAACGCCATGTGGAGGAAACGATGAAGCAGATTGCAGGCGCCCTTGTCCTGTCCGCCGCCATGCTGGCGCCCGCTCACGCGCAAAGCATCAAGCTGATCAGCGTCGGCGAGCTCTCCGGCCCCGGTGCGACCGTGGGGACGAACTTCAAGAACTCGGCCGACCTCGCGATTGCGGAGATCAACGCCAAGGGCGGCATCCTCGGCCGCAAGATTGAGGTCACGCACTACGATTCCCAGAGCAACCCTGGCGTGGCCCGCGCGCTGGTGCAGAAGGCGCTGGACGAGAACCCCTATGCGTTGCTCGGCCCGGGTTATTCGGGCTCCGTCAAGGTCACGGCCCCGCTGGCCGCGCAGGCCGGCGTCGCGCAGGTGATGGGCGGCGAGGCGGCCGAGCTGACGCAGCTCGGCTTCGGCACGCTGTTTCGCACCAGCTTCGGCCAGCAATCCTCCATGCCCAAGATCGCCAAGTACCTGGCCGAGGACGTGAAGGCCAAGACTGTCGCGCTCGTCTGGGTCAACAACGACTTCGGCAAGGGCGGCCGCGACATGGTCACCAAGGAGCTCACCGCCCGCGGCGTCAAGATCGTGGCGGACCTCTCCACCGAGGCCGGCCAGGCTGATTTCGCCGCCGACGTCGTTAAGGTCAAGAACAGCAACCCGGACGCCGTGTTCGTCTACCTCAACGAGGAGGAGAGCGCCCGCGCCCTGAAGGAACTGCGCCGCCAGAACGTCACCGCCCCGCTGGTGGGCGAAACCACGCTGCTCGGCCAGAAGGTGATCGAGCTCGCGGGCGAAGCCGCCAACGGCGCCCGCGGCCATGTCGGCCTCACGGTCGACGCCCCGCTGCCCGCGCTGCAGGAATACGGCAAGCGCTTCCAGGCGAAGTACAACTACGTGCCGGATCACAACGGCATCAAGGGCTACCTTGGCGTCTACATGATCAAGGCCGCCACCGAGAAGATGGGCAAGATCGATCCCAAGGGCCTGCCCGAGGCGCTCAAGGGCCTCACCATCTCGGCCGCCGCCGAGCCCGGCATCCTGATGGATCTCACGATCGACAAGAACGGCGACCTCGACCGCGAGAGCTTCATGGGCGAGGTGGTCAACGGCAAGCAGGTCATCAAGACCGTGCTGCCGAAGATGAACAAGTAAGCGGACGACCAGGTGCGGTCCCGGGCTTCTGTCGGGACCGCCCCCAACCCCCTCATCCTGAGGAGCAGGCCCGCTTGGGCCTGCGTCTCGAAGGACGAGGGACTCCAGCGCGCACGGGGGCGCCGTCATCCCCGGCGCGCCGCAGGCGCGGGAAGGGGATCCAGGGCCGCCGCGCTCACTCCTGGCTCCCCTTCCCGGCGCTCCGCGCCGCCGGGGATGACGGAAAGAGGATGACCGAAATCGGCGGGCCACCTTCCCGTCATTGCGAGCGCAGCGAAGCAATCCAGCCTAAAGCCCCGCGTTTAGACTGGATTGCTTCGCCTCTGGCTCGCAATGACGGCGAGGCTCACAACCGCCGCCACACACGGACGCACCATGGCGAACATGATCAACCTCCTGATGGCGGGCCTCGCGACCGGGGCGATCTACGCGCTGGTGGCGATCGGCTTCACGCTGCTGTGGCAGACGTCGCAGACCATCAACTTCGCCCAGGGCGAGTTCGTGATGCTGCCCGCCTTTTTCGTGCTCGCGGCCCTGAACCTGAAGGCGCCGCTCTGGCTGGCGCTGCTGATCGGTCTTGGCGCCTCGCTGCTGGTGCTCGGCGCCCTGTTCAAGCGGGCCGTGGTGGACCCCATGCTGCGCCACGGCGTGCTGCCGCTTGCAATCTGCACCATGGCGCTGTCCATCTTCCTCAAGGAGGGCGTCAAGGAAAGCTACAGCGCCGAGGCCTCGCCCTTTCCGTCCTTCGTCCCCGGCGGCAACGTTTCGCTGCTGGGCGCGCAGATATCGATCCAGAGCGTCTCGATCTTCGTGTTCGCGCTTGTCGTCGTTTTCGCCCTGCAGGCCTTCCTGATGCGCACCTCCACGGGCCGGCAGATGCAGGCCACGGCGCAGAACCCCTCGGTGGCGCGCCTGCTCGGCATCCCGGTGGAGCGGATGATCCTCTACACCTTCCTGATCAACGCCGGCCTTGTCGCCCTGGCGTCGTTTCTGGTCAGCCCCGTTTACCTCGCCAAGTTCTCGTCCGGCGAGACGCTGGGGCTGGCGGCTTTTATCGCCGCCATCGTGGGCGGCTTCAACCAGATCCGCGGCGCCATCGCGGGCGGCCTGCTGCTCGGCGTGGTGGACAATTTCGCGGCCGCCTATGTCTCCACGCAGTATCGCGGCGCCGTGCCGCTGTTTCTGCTGATCGCCGTGATCCTGTTTCGGCCCCAGGGCCTGTTCGGCCGCGCCGAGGAGCGCACCGTCTGATGGGCGCGAACGCCGCCACCTTGCGCGCCGCCGCCTTTGCGGCCGGGTTGCTCTTCCTGCTGCTCGTCCCGCTCGGGCTCAGCCGCTATGGCGTCTACATCATGAGCCTCTGGGCCGTGATGACCATCGCCGCCATGGGGCTGAACCTGACGCTGGGCTACGCCGGCCAGGTCTCGCTCGCGCAGGGCGCCTTCGTGGGGATCGGCTCTTACGCGGTCGCGATCCTCTCCACCAACGGCATGCCGTTCATCGTGCCGCTGCTGGTCGCCGTGGGCTTGAGCTTCGCGATCGGCTGGTTGCTGGGCTACCCGGCGCTGCGCGTGCAGCACCACTATCTGGCCTTTGTAACGCTGGCCTTCTCGACGCTGGTCTACCTCGTGTTCCGCAACGAGGAATGGCTCACCAAGGGCATCTATGGGATCATGGGCTTCAAGCGCCCCACCATCTTCGGGATCTCCACCGCGACGCCGCTGGCCTTCTACTATTTCTGCCTCGCCATGTTGGCGATCGCGACCGCGTTCCTTGCCTGGATCGTCCGCTCGCCCTGGGGCCGCGCCTTCGTGGCGTTGCGCGAGAACCCCGTACGGGCCTTGTCGCTGGGCGTCGACACCCGCCGCTACACCCTGATGGCTTTCGCGATCGGCTCTGCGATGGGGGGCTTCGCGGGCGCGGTCTACGCCCCGCTGGTGGAGTTCGTGGACCCGACGCCGTTCACGCTGGCGCTGTCGCTGAACATCCTCATGATGGTGATCGTCGGCGGCTCCGGCTTCTTTTTCGGCCCCTTCCTGGGCGCCGCGATCGCGGTGCTGCTGCCCGAATGGCTGCGCTTCGCCCATGGCTGGTACCTTGTGATCTACGCCGCTTTCGTGATGGGGCTGCTGATCTACTCGCCCACCGGCCTGCTCGGCGTCGCCGACCGCTGGACCGCCAACCGCAAGACCCGCCGCGCCAGCGCCGAGCGCGCCGCCGCGAGCGCTTCGCTCAGCCCGGAGAAGCCGTGATGGCCGGTCCCATCCTGGAGGTGCGCGACGTCCGCAAGCGCTTCGGCGGCATCACGGCCGTGGACGGCGTCTCATTCGAGGTGCGCGAGGGCGAGATCCTCGGCATCATCGGCCCCAACGGCTGCGGCAAGTCCACGCTGTTCAACTGCATCCTCGGCCAGCTCCGGCCCACCGAGGGCCGGGTGGTGCTGGACGGCCAGGACGTGACGGGCCTTCGCCCGTCCGAGATCAACCGGCGCGGCGTGAGCCGCACCTTTCAGCTGCTGCAGGTGTTTCCGCAGCTCTCCGTGCGCGAAAACCTCATTCTGGCCGGCCAGGAGCACAAGGGCTCCATGGCTTCGCGCCTGTTCGGCAAGCGCGACGCCGGCCTCACGCCCGAGGCCGACCGCATGATCGCGTTCTTCCGCCTCGGTCACCTTGCGGACGAAAAGGCCGGCGGCCTCAGCTACGGCCAGCAGAAGCTGCTCGACGCCGCCATGGCGTTCATGGCGGGCCCCCGCATGGTGCTGCTCGACGAGCCGGCCGGCGGCGTGAACCTGACGATGCTGGGCCACCTCGAGGAGCGCCTGCGCGCGATCAACGCCGAGCAGGGCGCCACCTTCGTGGTGATCGAGCACAACATGGACTTCGTGATGCGCCTGTGCACCCGCGTGGTGGTGCTGGCCGAAGGCCGCAAGATCGCCGAGGGCACGCCCGCTGAGGTGCGCGCCAACCAGACCGTCATCGACGCCTATCTGGGCCACTGAGGAGCCAGCCATGTCCGGTTCGAAAGCGGCTGAGCCCGTGTTGCGCGTGAAGGACATCGTCGCCGGCTACGGCGAGATGACGATCCTGAACGGCACAACCTTCGATGTCCGCCCCGGCACGATCACCACCGTGATCGGCCCCAACGGCGCGGGCAAGTCCACTGTCTTCAAGACCATCTTCGGCATGCTGAAGGCCCGCAGCGGCTCGGTGACGTTCAAGGGCCAGGACATCACCAACGCGCCGCCGCGCCGCCTGCTGACGCTGGGCCTCTGCTACGTTCCGCAGGGCCGCAACATCTTTCCGGAGCTCAGCGTCCGCCACAATCTGGAGCTCGGCGGCGTCTCGGCCGGCGCAGGCGTCGACGTCCCGGCCCGCGTCGAGGCGCTGATGGAGCGCTTCCCGATGCTGCGCAAAAAGTCCGGCCAGCAAGCCTCCACGCTGTCGGGCGGCGAGCAGAAGCTGCTCGAGATCGCCCGCTCGCTGCTGCTCGACCCGCAACTCATGCTCGTGGACGAGCCCTCCATCGGCCTTTCGCCGCTGATGGTTCAGGAGGTCTTCGGCATCCTCAAGGATCTGCGCCAGAAGGGGGTCTCCGTGCTGATGATCGAGCAGAACGCCCGCTCGGCTCTCGAGATCTCGGACGACGGCCTCGTGCTGGAGCTCGGCCGCACCCGCATTCAGGACGACGCCGCCAGACTCCTGGCCGATCCGCGTGTGGGCCAGCTTTTTCTCGGCGGCGTGGTGGGCGACGCCGCCTAATGCGTCGTCACTCTGGCGCGTGAAGCTTGCACGTAATCACATTGCAAATCCGGCTTTAGGTTGTGATGATCCTCCCTGGCGCTCGCGCCGTTTCGAGGGAGGATACCCAATGAGAATCGTACTCGCGCTTGCCGTTCTGGCGATCGGCGCCGGCGGCGCGCTGGCTCAGACGGCGGCTGCGCCCGCCATGCCGGCTTCGTCCTGCAAGGCCCAGGCGACCGAGAAGAAGCTCGCCGGCGCGGCGATGAACAGCTTCATGAAAAAGTGCCAGACGGACGCCGCCAAGGCCTGCGACATGTCGGCGAGCGAGAAGAAGCTCGCCGGCGCGGCCAAGAACAGCTTCACCAAGAAGTGCGTCACCGACTCGGTCGGCACCTAGCTTCGACGCGCTGCCGCAGCCTACTGACATGGTTGGCGGCGGTTGCAGAGGGCAGACCTTTTCTCCGTCATGGCCGGGCTTGACCCGGCCATCCACGCCGACGCCCAGCGCGTGGATCCCCGGGTCGAGCCCGGGGATGACGGGGGAGAGCTGGTGGCAGCGCGGGCACCGGCGCGCCGCCCGCCCACCCGTCAGTGCAGGCGCGCCGACTTCAGATACCGCTGCCTGTCCGCCGATTTCAGCGTCACGTCGAACACGTCGCCCTCGCGGTCCAGCGTCAGCGGCACGTCGACGCCGGCCGGGCCCAGCGCCCAGACCTGCCGGAAAAAGGTCGCGAGGTCCTTCACGGGCTTGCCCGCCACCGCCAGCACGGCGTCGCCCTCGTTGAGGCCGGCGCGCCGGGCCGGGCCGTCGCCCGCGACTCCCAGCAGCACGATGCGCTCGTCCGTTTCGGCCGCGTAGAGGCCCAGCCAGGGCCGCGGCGGCGCAGAAGGGCGGCCGAGCTGCAGCATGTCGTCCAGGATGGGCGGCAGGAGCTCGATCGGCACCACCATGTTGAGCGGCGCCACGCGCCCGCGCCCGATCGGGTGCTGCACCTGCAGCGATCCGACGCCCAGCAGCGCGCCGTCCTCGCCGATCATCGCCGCGCCGCCCCAATGCGGATGCGCCGGCGCGGTGAACACCGCCTTGTCGAGCACGTACTCCCAGTAGCCGGCGAATTCCTGCAGGCCCACCACATGGGCCGACACCGCCTTGGTGCGCCCGCCCGCGCCCGCCACCACCACGCGGTCGCCGGTGGCGAGCTTGCGTGAATCCCCCAGCGGCATCGCGGGCGCGTTTAGCCGGCCCAGCGTCTGCACCAGCCCCAGCCCCGTGGTCTGGTCGTAGGCCACCACGTGCCCGGGCGCGACCTGGCCGGTGTTGGTGGTCAGCCACACCTCCTCGGCCTCCGTGATCAGGTAGCCGATGGTGAGCACCAGTCCGTCCTCGCGGATCACCACGCCGTTGCCGGCGCGCTCGGAGCCCAGCGTCTCGGCCGTGAAGGCGTCCTCGGGCACGCGCGACGTCACCGCCACCACGCTGGAAAGGGTGCGGTCGAGATCAAAGGCGAAATCCCCCGCCTGGGGCTGCTCGTCGGCGGGCACCTTCCAGTCGGTTGTCATCGGGGGTCCTTTCGGTCGAGACGATTGCTACGGTTCAAGTCCGGGATTGGATCGAGGTTCCGCCCGCCCGGCAAGCCCCCGCGCTGCGTCCGTCCGTCGCTGCCGACGCAGGGCTCGCGCAGAGGCCGGCTGAGAAAGCGCGAGCCCGCCAGCGCGAAGCGCCACGGCGTCTCCACCCCCTTGGTGATGCCGATGCGCGGGCCCGCCAGCACGGCGGTCGGCCCGTCAGACGCCAGCAGCCGAAACGGGGGCGCGCTGAGCGGCAGCCCGTCATGCGCCCGGGTCACGCCCAGCGCCTGGCAGAGCCGCCCCGGCCCGGCGCACAAGAGCCGCGCATCCGAAAGCCCGCGCCGCTCCCGCATGGCGTCCAGCCCGGCTGCCGGCTCGATCGCCCGCAACAGCACGGCCGCGCCGGTAGGGCCGGGCCCGCACACGACGTTGAAGCACCAGTGCATGCCATAGCTGCGATACACATAGGCGCGCCCCGGCGGGCCGAACATCGCGCCGTTGCGGGGCGTCTCCCCGCGAAAGCTGTGCGAGGCCGGGTCTTCCCGGTCGTAGGCCTCCGTCTCGACGATCACCCCGCCGACGCCGTCCACCAGCAGCGTCGCGCCGATCAGCGCGCGCGCCACCGTCTCGGCGTCGCGGGCGAAGAACGCCTCGTCGATCATGCGTCCGCCTCCGCGCCGGCGCCGATCGCCGCAATGGCTGCCTTCATGGCGGCCAGCGCGGCAGGCGGCGCGCTGAGGTCGCGCACGCCGAGCCGCAGCCAGGTGTCCGCCAGCGCCGGATCCGCCGCCAGCGCGCCGCACAGCGCCACGTCAACTCCAAGCGCGGCCCCATGCGCGACCACGCGCTCCACGGCGGCGCAAAGCGCGCGCGAGGGCGTCGCCGATCCTGTCTGCCGCGGCTCGCCGAGCGCCGCCGCCAGATCGCCGAGACCGACGGACAGGCGTTCCACGCTCAATCCGGCCACGTGCTCCAGCGCTCCCGCGGTTTCGATCATGGCGCCCAGCCGCGGCCTCCCGAACGGGCGCCCGGCCCGCCGCAGAGCCTCCGTCGCATCCGCGAGGGCGGACCGCATCGCCGCCACGTCGGCTGGGCTCTCCACCATGGGCAGCACGATCGTCAGGTCGCCGGCCGCCGCCGCCCGCAGCAGCGCCCGCAATTGCACGCCGAGAATGGCGGGGTTCGCCAGCCCGAAGGCGACGCCCCGCAGCGCGCCCGCATCCACGCCCGGAAGCGTCTTTCCCTCACCGGGGTCGAACAGCCGGATCGCGACCGGCCTGTCGCCCGCCCATTGCAGCAGGATCCGGTAGGTCGCGAACTGCCCTTCCTCGCCCGGCAGCGCGGCGCGGTCGGCGAACAGCATCTCGGTGCGCACGAGCCCGATCCCGTCCGCATGCGCCGGGTCGGTCGCGCGCAGCTGAGACAGCTGGTCGATCACGAGCCCCACCCGCACGCGGCGTCTGTCCGCCGTGATCGCCGGCAGCGGCAGCAGCGCGGCGTCCCGGGCCCGCTGCTCCCGCCAGAGGCGCGCGCGGTGCGTGAAAGCCGTGGTCGTCGCGGCGCTTGGCCCGCGCACGAGCCTCCCGTCCACGGCGTCCAGCAAGGCTTCGCCCGCAAGGGCGCCGACATCGATCTCGGATTCGCCCGCGAGCCGAATCACGAGTGGCCAGCCTCGCTCCTGCGCCATCACGGCCACATGGCTGGTGGCCGAGCCGCGCACCAGCGCCAGGCCGGCCGGGTTCCTGTCCGACAAAGCTGCGCATTCGGCCGGCGTCAGGTCCACCCCGACGATCACCGCGCCGTGGGGCGCATCCAGCACGGCAGGCCGCACACGCGAAGGGTTGTCCTCCCCGTCGCCGATCTCGCCACCCACGCTAAACAGCGGCCCGCGCCCGAACCCTGGCGCCGCCACCTGCCCCCGCCACACCGTTTCGCCGCCGCCGTCGCTCATTCCACAGAAATAGGAAGCCGAATGTCGTTTCGCGAGTAGCCAAGCCGAAGCCGCAACGAGCCCCCTCTCCCCGGCACGGGGAGAGGGCTGGGGTGAGGGTGGTCCCACCGCTCCCCTCATCCGGCCTCGCTTCGCTTGGCCACCTTCTCCCCGTGCCGGGGAGAAGGAAAAAACGCGCGCCTCACCCCACCTTCTCGCGCCCATCCTGGAGCCAGGCCAGCAGCTTGCGGGCGCGCGCGCGCTGGCCGGCCGGGGTCGGGGCGTCGACGGGCCAGACAAGGCGGCCGTTTTTCCAGTCCGGCCCTTCCTTGATGCGGTCGAGCACCTTGGCGACCCAGGCCGGCGGCTCGTCGCCGGTGCGAAACGAGGCCGCGATCGCCTGCGGCCCCATGTCGAGCCGGCTCACGTCGAGGGTCCGGCACGCAACCGCCAGGCGGGCGCGCTCGAGCAGGCGCTCCACGGTTTCGGGCGGGTCGCCGAAGCGGTCCGCGATCTCGTCCGAAAGCGCCGCGAGGTCGGCCTCGCCGCGGGCGCGCACCAGCCTGACATAAAGCTCGAGCCGGACGTCGGGCTCCGGAATGTAGTCCACCGGGATCGCGCCCGGGTCCGCCATGCCGATCGCCGGCGTCCAGTCCTCCTCGACCGGTTCGCCGCGCGCCGCCAGCACGGCCCGCTCCAGCAGGTCCTGGTACAGCGCGGCTCCGATCAGCCGCATGTGGCCGCTCTGGTCCTCGCCCAGGAGGTCGCCCGCCCCGCGATGGTCGAGGTCCCGCGCGCTGATCGCGAAGCCGGCCCCGAGACGGTCCAGCGCCGCCAGCGTCTCCAGCCGCTTGCGCGCGCCCGCGCCGAGCTTCTGCCGCGGGTCGGTGGCCATCACGAACACGCCGCGCCGGCGGCCCCGTCCGACGCGCCCGCGCAGCTGGTGCAGCTGCGCCAGCCCAAAGCGATCCGGCCGCCACACCACCATCGTGTTGGCGTTGGGGATGTCGAGCCCGCTTTCCACGATGTTTGTGGCCAGCAGCACGTCGCCGTCGCCGTCCGAGAACCGGATCAGCGCGTCGTCGATCTCGGCCGGCTTCTGCTTCCCGTGCGCCACCAGCACGGTGGCCTCCGGCCAGATCTCGGCCAGGCGCGCCCGCATGGGCTCGATGTCCTCCACACGGGGGCAAACCACGAAGCTCTGCCCGTCTCGGCGACGCTCGCGCAGCAGCGCGTCGCGGATCGCGGTCTCGTCAAAGGGCTGGATCACGGCCCGCACGGGCACGCGGGCGGCCGGCGGCGTCGCGATCACGCTCAGCGAGCGCAGCCCCGCCATGGCGGATTGAAGCGTGCGCGGGATCGGCGTGGCCGTCATGGTGAGCACGTGAACGTTCTCGCCGAGCGCGGCCAACGCGGCCTTGTGGCGCGAACCGAAGCGCTGCTCCTCGTCGATGATCAGCAGGCCGAGATCCGAGAAGCGGACGTCCTTGGACGCCAGCGCGTGCGTGCCGATCACGACCCGGACGGAGCCGTCCGCCAGGCCCTGCTTCACCTCCCGCGCCTCCGCTGCGCTCGTGAACCGCGACAGGCCCGCCACCCGCACGCCCATGCGGGCGAAGCGCCGCGTGAACTCGGTCAGGTGCTGGCGCGCCAGCACGGTGGTGGGCGCCGCCACCGCCACCTGCTTGCCGGCGAGCGCCGCCGCGGCGGCGGCCCGCAGCGCAACCTCGGTCTTGCCGAAGCCGACATCGCCGCACACCAGCCGGTTCATGGGGCGGCCGGATGCGAGGTCGGCGAGAGCCTCCTCGATGGCGCGCGACTGGTCGGGCGTCTCCGGATAGGGAAATCCGGCCGCGAAACGCTCATAGGCGGCGCGAGGCGGGACCAGCGTCTCGGCCGTCCGGGCCGCGCGCTCCAGCGCGAGCGCGGCGATACGCGCGGCGGTGTCGTGAATCTGGGCGTCGATCTCGGCGCGGCGCTTCTCCCAGGCCTCGCCGCCGAGCCGGTCGAGCGACACGGTGTCGGGGTCCGAGCCATAACGCCAGAGCCGCCCCGCCTCGTCGGCCGGAACGAGCAGCACCTTGTTGTCCGCAAAGCGCAAGCGAATGGTCTCGGTCGCGCCGCCAGGCGTTTCGACGGTCTCGACATCCTCCAGCACCGCGAGGCCGTGGTCGCGGTGCACCACCACGTCGCCGCAGCGCAGGTCCGGTCCCGCCAGCACGGCGGCGCTCGCGGCGGCCTGCGCGGCGACCCGGGCGCGGCTGCCATAGAGGTCCGCGGCCGTCAGCATCGTCAGGGGCGGATCGGCGAGCCGAAAGCCCTTGTCGGCCGGGATGCTCGCTAAAAAGATGGCGCCGTGGCCGGCCGCGCGAACAGCGTCCCAGGAGGGCGCAACCTGCACGTCGACGTCCAGCGCCGCCGCCGCGAGGCGGCGCAGGTCGCGCAGCCAGGTGCGCGACGGCGCCGCGAGCACGACCGTACGGCCGGCCTCGCGCTCCGCCCGCAGGAACCGGGCTGCGCTTTCCTCGGGCAGGCGCTGGCCTGCGAAATTCGGCGCCGCGCTGTCGGCGTCCGGGGTGAACTCCAGGACCGTGGCGCGGTCGGCCAGCGCCTCCCAGGCGTCGGCGCCCAGGAAAAGGCCGGCGCCCGCGCGCGAGCCGCCGTCGGCGACCAGCTCCAGAAAGGCTTCGGCCCGGCCGGGCGCCTCGGGCGAGAGCAACACGCGGGCCCCGTCCAGCAGCGCGAGCGGCGCGGCGAGCTCGGGATGCGCCGCGAGCACCCGCTGGGCGAAGCTGTCGCGGGCCGACGCGCCGGCGTCGGTATCGCCCTCCTGCCCGGCGTTTGCGGGAGCAGCCGCAAAGGTGAAATCCTCGCTGGCCGCGACCAGCGTGACGGCCGCCAGCTTCTCCAGGGTGCGCTGGCTCACGGGATCGAACCGCCGGATTTCGGTGATGCGTCCGTCCTCGTGATCGAGCCGCACGGGCCTGTCGGCGTCGGCCGGGAAGATGTCGACCACGCCGCCCCGGATGCCGAACTCGCCGGGCTCGTCGACGCGTTCGTCGCTCCAGTAGCCGCGCCGTTCGAGCTCCAGCCGCAACGCCTCGGGGTCGACGGCGTCGCCGGCCCGCAGGGTCAGCTCCTCATCGCGCCACGCCGCCAGCGGCGGAACACGCTGCAGCATCGCCTCCGCGGTGGTCACCACCAGCGCGCGCTCGACGCCCTGCGCCAACCGCCCGAGCACGGCGGCGCGCCGGCCCATCACGGCGGCGGAGGGCGGCGCGAGGTCGAAGGGCAGGCTGTCCCAGGCCGGCCACCGCAGCACCGGTTGATCCACCGCGAGCGCTTCGGCCAGGCGCCCGACCTCCTCGGCCTGCCTCTCGCTGCCGGCGACGAACAGCACGCCCCCGGGGTGATCTCCTGCGGCGTCCAGCAGCGCCAGCGCGAGGGCGGCCGGCTGGGGCGGAACGGAGAGGGTCGGCGCGGCGTCCGGAGCGGCGGCGATTTCGGCAACGGCGGCTTCGAGAGCGGCGGATTGGGAAGCGGTCATGGGGCGAAACAAATCCGACGGCGGATCACCTCCGCCAAGGCGTCCTCAACGGGCGCCGACGCGATGGGTTGCGCGACCGGGGCCTCACGGTCCAAATAGTCGCAAGCCGCCCGCATGGGCGCCCGCCGCAACCGTTTCGACGAGACGCCCCACCGCCATGCAGATCACCGAAAGCCCTTGCGTCCAGATTTGCGTGATGGACGCCGACGCCGGGCTCTGCGTCGGCTGCGGCCGCACCCTCGGGGAGATCGGGCGCTGGGCCGCGATGGAGCCGGCGGAACGCCGCGCCATCATGGACATCCTGCCGGCCCGCCTCGCCGCCGCCGACCTGCCGCCGCTCCCCCGCCCGGCGCGCACCGGCCGCCGCCGCCAGCGCGAAAGGGCCTGATCTCGAAGCGTCTTTCGGTCGAGCGGCGCGTTGGCGCTGGTTCGCAGCGTTCAACGGAGATCCGCATGTCCGACGATTACCTCGTGAAGCCCGGCAAAAAGGCCAAGCTGGACGGCCGCGATCCGGCCGACACCGGCGGCTTGAAGGACGAGGAGAGCGCCAGGACGCAGCTGGCCGACGACATCGTGGCGATCGACAAGCTGCAGGACCGGCTCTACGCCGAGGGCAAGCGCGCGCTTCTGGTGATCCTCCAGGGCATGGACACCTCCGGCAAGGACGGCACGGTGCGCGGCGTGTTCAACCAGACGGGGCCGCTCGGCGTCACCGTGACGGCCTTCAAGCGCCCCAGCGAGGAAGAACTCGCGCACGACTTCCTGTGGCGCGCCCATCTGGCGGCGCCCAAACGCGGCACCATCGGCATCTTCAACCGCTCGCACTACGAGGACGTGCTGGTCGTGAAGGTCCACAAGCTCGTCGGCGCCAAGGAGGTCGATAAACGCTACGACCAGATCAACGCCTTCGAGAAGATCCTCACCGACAACGGCGTCACCATCCTGAAATTCATGCTGCACATCTCCAAAAAGGAGCAGCGCGAACGCCTGCAGGAACGCCTCGACGACCCCAAGAAGCACTGGAAGTTCAACCCCGGCGACCTCGACGACCGCAAGCTCTGGGACGACTTCCAGGACGCCTATGAGACCATGCTGGAGCGCTGCTCCACCGACCACGCGCCCTGGCGGGTGATCCCGGCCGACAAGAAATGGGCCCGCAACGCCGTCATTGCCTCCGTGGTGCGCAAGACGCTGGAGGACCTGGACCCGCAATACCCCAAGGTCACCTGGGACCCGAAAAGCTTCCGGGTGGAGTAGGGAGCCCGAAAAGAGCCCCCGTCAGCCTTCCACTTCCTCGCGCAGCATTTCCAGCCGCAGCCATTCCTCCTCGGCGTGGGCGAGGTCGGCCTGCGCCTTGGCGGCGGCGGCGGAGAGCTTGCCGAAGGCCGCGGGGTCGCGCGTGTAGAGCGCGGGGTCGGCCATGCGCTCCTGCAGCCGCGCGATCTCGGCCGCGAGCTTGTCCATCGTGGCCGGCAGCGTCTCCAGCGCGTGCTTGTCCTTGAAGGTGAGCTTGCGCCGCGCCGCCGGGGCGGGCTCGGCCGCACGCTCCTTCTTGGGCGCCGCCGGGGCCGCCGCGGCGACGCGGGCCGTCACGCCCTCGCCGCGCTGGATCACCATGTCCGAATAGCCGCCGGCGTATTCCTGCCAGCGGCCCTCGCCCTCCGAGACGATCACCGAGGTGGCGACGCGGTCCAGGAAATCGCGGTCATGGCTCACCAGCAGCACCGTGCCGGGATAGTCGGCGAGCATCTCCTGCAACAGGTCCAGCGTCTCGAGGTCGAGATCGTTGGTGGGCTCGTCCAGCACCAGCAGGTTGGAGGGCTGCGCCAGCGCGCGGGCCAGCGTCAGCCGGCCGCGCTCGCCGCCGGACAGCACGCCCACGGGCGTGCGAGCCTGCTCGGGCGAGAACAGGAAATCCTTCATGTAGCTGACGACGTGCTTGGGCTGGCCGCCCACCATGATGCTGTCGCCGCGCCCGCTGGTGAGCGCCTCCGACAGGCTCCAGGTCGGGTCGAGGCTGTCGCGGCCCTGCTCCAGCATCACCATCTGGATGTTAGCGCCGAGCCGCACCGTGCCGGCGTCGGGCGCGAGCTCGCCGATCAGCATCTTCAGCAGCGTGGTTTTGCCCGCGCCGTTGGGCCCGATGAAGCCGACGCGGTCGCCACGCAGGATGCGGGTGGAGAACTCGCGCACGATCGGCCGGTCGCCAAAGGACTTCGCCGCCCCGATCGCCTCGATCACGAGCTTGCCCGACAGATCCGCGTCGCTCACCGTCAACCGGACGCCGCCGGCCGCCTTGCGCCGGTCGCCGCGCTCCTGGCGCAGCGCGCCGAGCTCGGCCATGCGCCGGACGTTGCGCTTGCGCCGCGCCGTGACGCCGTAGCGCACCCAGTGCTCCTCGGCGACGATGCGCCGGTCGAGCTTGTGCGCCTCCTGCTCCTCCTGCTCCAGCACCTCGTCGCGCCAGCTTTCGAAGCTCGCGAAGCTCTTCTCCATGCGCCGCGTCCGGCCGCGGTCGAGCCACACGGTGGCGCGCGACAGCGTCTCCAGGAAGCGCCGGTCATGGCTGATCAGCACCAGCGCCGAGCGCATGGCGCGGATCTCGTTTTCCAGCCATTCGATGGCGGGCAGGTCGAGGTGGTTGGTGGGCTCGTCCAGCAGCAGGATGTCGGGCTCCGGCGCCAGCACCCTGGCCAGCGCGGCGCGGCGGCCCTCGCCGCCCGAGAGCTTCCGGGGATCCTCCTCGCCCGTCAGCCCGAGCTCGTTCAGGAGGTACTGCGCCCGGTACGGGTCGTCGCTGGGCCCCAGCCCCGCCTCCACATAGGCGAGCGTGGTCTTGTGGTCGCCGAGGTCCGGCTCCTGCGGCAGGTAGCGCACCGTCGCGCCGGGCTGCACGAAGCGCGAGCCCTTGTCGGCCTCCACGAGCCCGGCCGCGATTTTCAGCAGCGTGGACTTGCCCGAGCCGTTGCGGCCGACGAGGCACAGCCGCTCGCCGGGCGACACGGACAGTTCGGCGCTCTCGATCAGCGGCGTGCCGCCGAACGTCAGCGCGATGTCTTGCAGAAGCAGAAGGGGTGGAGCCGCCATGCGCCGACATCGCAGATCAACCGCCGGGGCGCAAGGCGCGCCGCCGCGCGGCTCGTCATCGGAGAGCTCCGATACCCTCTAGCCAAAGGTCACATTTGTCGCTTCACTGTCATGCACAACCAATAAGCGTCCCCGGCGAGCGCCGAAGGAGAACGTGATGGGAGGAAGCGGCTTGGCGGCGACCCGTTCGGATCGGCCAGCGATCCAGGTCGAGAGCCTGTCCGCCGGCTATGGGGCGACCACGATCCTGCATGGCGTCGACCTGGCGGTCGCGCCCGGCGAGTTCATCGCCATCCTGGGCTCGTCCGGCTGCGGCAAGACCACCCTGCTGCGCACCATCGCGGGCTTCCAGCCGTCCACCGGCGGGGAGATCCGGCTCTTCGGCCAGGACGTCGCCGGCCTGCCGCCCGAAAAACGCGGCGTCGCGATGGTGTTCCAGAGCTATGCGCTGTGGCCGCACATGACGGTGCTCGGCAACATGGGCTACGGCCTCAAGCTGCGCGGCGTCGGCAAGGCCGAGATCCGCAAGCGCGTCGGCGACCTGCTCGCCATGCTCAACCTCTCCGGGCTGGAGGACCGCAACGTCAAGGACCTCTCGGGCGGCCAGCGCCAGCGCGTGGCGCTCGGGCGGGCGCTCGCGATCGACCCCGCGTTGCTGCTGCTCGACGAGCCGCTCTCCAACCTCGACGCCAAGGTGCGGCTGCAGCTGCGCTACGAGATCAAGGCCCTGCAGAAGCGCCTCGGCTTCGCGGCCATTCACGTCACGCATGACC
Organism: Alsobacter metallidurans; assembly: GCF_014636935.1. Lineage (GTDB taxonomy): Bacteria > Pseudomonadota > Alphaproteobacteria > Rhizobiales > Beijerinckiaceae > Alsobacter > Alsobacter metallidurans. Next base: position 262,962 of record NZ_BMES01000001.1, read on the forward strand.
GCGAGGAGGCCATGACCATGGCTGACCGCGTCGTCATCATGGACGCTGGCCGCATCGCGCAGATCGGCCCGCCCGAGGAGATCTACCACCACCCCGCCTCGCCCTTCGTGGCGGCCTTCCTCGGCGCCGAGAACCGCATCGACCTCGACGTGCGGCCCGGCCCGGACGGCGCGCTGGGCCTGCAGGCCGCCGGCATGCACGCCCCCGCGCCCTGGTCCGGCCCGGCCGCCGACGCCCCGCCGCACGGCGCCGCCACGGCCTTCTTCCGCGAGGAGGGCGCCTCCCTCACCGCGCCGGACGCTCAGGTCGCCGACAGCATCGTGTTGCCCGGCGTGGTCTCCACCCGCGCCTATCCGGGCGGGCACTACCGCTACGGCGTCGAGGCGGGCGGGCGTCACCTGAGCGTCAAGGACGCCGGCTACCACGAGCTTGGCGCGCCCGTCGGCGTGCGCCTGCCTCTCGCCAACCTGCACATCTTTCCGGCCGCGCAAGCGTGAGCCGGTTTTCTGGAGGACCACCCATGCGCTCCGCTTTCGCCGCCCTCGCCATCACGGCCGCGCTTGGCGCGCCGGCCTCCGCCCAGACGCTGAACGTCGCCACTGCGGGCGACCAGAACATGGTCGACTACATCAAGGACTATCTCGGCCCGATGTTCGAGAAGTCGCATCCCGGTGTGAAGGTCGTGGCGGTCGGCACCGGCCCAGGCGATAGCGGCTCGCAGAAGATATTCGAGAAGCTCAGCGCCCAAAAGGCCGCCAACACGCCCGCCTGGGACTTCGACGTGGTGGTGATCCACCAGAAGATGGCCGGCGACATGGCCAAGGAGGCGCTGCTGATGAAGTATCGCGGCGACATCAAGACCGGCTCGCTGGTGACGCGCGAAACCGCCGAGAACTCGCTGGGCGCCGACGTCTCCGGCTACGTCATGCCGATGTTCCACTCGCAGACGGCCATCGCCTACAACGCCGACATGGTGAAGGACGTCCCCAACACCTATCCGGAGCTGGCCGCCTGGGCCAAGAAGAACCCCAAGCAGTTCGGCTACAACGGCATCAAGGGCGGCATGTCGGGCGTCGCCTTCGTGGCCGGCTGGGTCTACGCCTTCGGGCAGGACGGCGACAAGCTCATGAAGGGCCCGTACGACGCCGCCACGAAAGCCGGCTGGGACAAGGCGCTCGCCGACCTCAAGGACTTCAACAAGAACGTCGTGATCACGCCCGGCAACGCCGGCACGCTCGACATGCTCAACCGCGGCGAGATCGCGATGGGCCCGGTCTGGGTCGACATGTTCTACACCTGGCAGAACGACGGCAAGCTGCCGCCGAACATGAAGCTGAAGCTCGTCGCCCCCGGCATGCCCGGCCAGCCCATGTACTACGCGGTGCCCGCCAAGGCCGCGCAGGCCAAGCTCGCCGAGGAGTTCATCGCGCTCGCCACCAGCCCGGACGTGCAGGCGCAGGGCATCGTCAAGAAGTTCAACTGGTACCCGGGCATCGACGCCCAGCACCTCGAGGGCAAGCTCGACAAGGCCGACTGGCAGAAGCTCTTCACCGACATCACGCCCGCCGACCTCGCCAGCAAGGGCAAGCCCTTCCCGATCGCCCCCTACTTCAACGACATCCTGGAAAGCTACGAGAAAAAGGTGGCCAACTGACCGCCTCGCGGCTCCGGCGGTGACAACCTCCCGTCATTGCGAGGAGCGCAGCGACGCGGCATTCCAGGCGCCGGGCGAAAGGCGGGCCGTCGAAGCCAGCCTCATGCCCAGCCTCACACTGGATTGCTTCGCTTCGTTTGCATCCACGGGGAGTGCGTCCTCTTGCGCTCGCATCTCTCCACCGTCATCCCCGGGCTTGACCCGGGGAACCACGCGCTGGGCGACGGCGTGGATGGCCGGGACGAGCCCGGCCATGACGGCTCAGGCGGGCGGGAATCGATAGAACCATGACCCAATCCCGCCTTCTCGCCCTCGGCCTCGTCGCCCCCGCGCTCGCGCTGGTGGCGGCGTTGTTCCTCTATCCGCTCGGCTTCTCGCTGGTCGCCGCCTTCACCAAGGACGGCGCGCTCAGCCTGGCGCATTTCGGCAAGGCGTTCGAGCTCTACTCGGTCGACATCGTCTACACGCTGTTCATCGTGCTGCTGTCGGGCGTCCTGACCGCCCTGGCCGCCATCGCGATCGCCGGGACGCTGACGCTGGGTGAAACCCCCTGGGCGGTGGCCGTCCTGAAGGCGCTCTATCGCTGGCCGCTGTTCATCCCGTTCATCGTGGCCGGCCAGTGCATGCGCACCTTCCTGGCCAAGAACGGCCTGATGAACAACAGCTTCGTCGCGATGGGGATCATCGAGCCCCTGCAGGCGACCAGCTTGCTCGACTGGCGTGGCATCGTGATCACCTTCGTGTGGAAGCAGGCGCCCTTCGTGACGCTGCTGCTCGCCGGCGCGATGGCGTCGCTGGACCGCTCCACCATCGAGGCCGGCCGCAATCTCGGGGCGGGGCGCCTGCGCGTGCTGTTCGAGATCGTGCTCCCGCAGGTGATGCCGACGCTGCTGGTCGCCCTGGTGCTGTCCTTCGTCACCACCATGTCGGTGCTCTCCGTGCCCATGATGGTGGCCGGCTCGCAGCCCACCATGATGACGGTCGACATGGCGTTCCGCATCAACGCCTATGGCGACTACCCGGTCGCCAATGCGCTGGGGGTGATCTCCTACGCGATCACCGGCCTTGCGGCCTGGTTCTACCTGCGCCAGTCGATCCGCCGGGAGGTCGCAGCGTGAGTGCGCAAGACCTTCCGCTGTTCCGCGAACGCTCCGTCGTCTGGTCGCGCCTGCGCGCGCCGGTCGGGACGATCCTGAAGGTGCTCGGCCTCGCGGCCTTCGCGTTCTGGCTCATCGGCCCGCTCGTCAACCTGGCGCTCTGGAGCGTCGCGGAGCGCTGGTACACCCCCTACAAGCTGCCGGTCACCTACGGGACGCGTTTCTGGGAAGTGGTGTTCCGGCCCAGCGGCGACGCCATGACGTCGCTCGGCACGAGCGTCGGAATCGCGCTTCTGACCGTGGTGGCGGCCCTTGCGGTGTCGGTTCCGGCCGGCTACGCGCTGGCGCGCCTCAGGCTGCCGTTCCGCACCGCGATCATGATCGCGTTCCTGCTTCCGCAAGCCTTTCCGTCGGTGGCGATCTACATCAACGTGGCGCGGATCTTCTACACGATCGGGCTGGCCGGCACGGTGCCGGGCGTCGTGCTGGTGCACGCCGCGCATGGCCTCGTTTATTCCGTCTGGATCGCCACCGCGGCCTTTGCGGCGGTCGACCGGGATCTGGAGCTCGCCGCCCGCAACATGGGCGCCGGTCCGCTGCGCGCCTTCGCGACCGTGACGCTGCCGCTGGCCGCGCCCGGCATCGTCGCGAGCGCGATCTTCGTGTTCCTGGAATCGCTGGACGAGTTCACCGCCACCTTCTTCGTCGGCGTCCCGCAGGTCACCACCCTGCCGCTGCTGCTCTACAACGCCAGCATGGGCGGCAACTACCAGATCGCCTCCATCACGGCCCTGATCCTCCTCGTTCCATCGGTGCTGTTCATGCTCGTGATCGAAAAATTCCTGAAAGCCGACGTTCTCGCCAAGGTTGGGCAGTAGCCCGAAGGCTTTCACCCCGGCACGGTGCGAAGGCAGCCGAGGGCTCGAGGTCGGGTGAGGGGAGCGGCCCTTCCAACCCCGCCTCGGCCTTCTCCGCTTGCCGTGTGGACGGTACGGGTGCGCCCGCCGGTTGATCCCCGCTTCCAAAGCGCTCACCATTCGGCGATGGAAGCGTCCAGCAACCAGCCGCCGCCCCTCGAAGACGTGGACCTCTTCGCGATCGACCTGCCGCTCCGCGAAGCGGTCGGCCGCGCCGGCGTGAGCGCCGCCGACCAAGGCGGGCTCGCGGCCTTCGGGCGCGAATGGGGCGCTGCCGAAACCGCCGCCGAGGCCCGGCGCGCGAACGAGCATCCGCCGCAACTTCATGCGCTGGATCCCCGGGGCGAGCGGCTCGACGTCGTCGAGTATCACCCCGCCTATCATGCCTTGATGGCGCGCAGCATGGCGGCCGGGCTGCACGCCTCGAGCTGGGACGAAGCCGCCGTCGCCCCAATGGGCGCCGCGCCACGGGCGTCCGGCCAGGCGCTTCGGGCCGCGCGCTTCTACATGGCCGCCCAGGTGGAAAGCGGCCACCTCTGCCCGCTCACCATGACGCATGCGAGCGTGGCCGCGCTCGCGGCCGCCCCGGACGCGCTGTCGCGCTGGCTGCCGCGCATCGTCGGCCGCGACTACGACGGGGCCTTCCGGCCTTGGTGGGAGAAAACGGCCGTCACGCTCGGCATGGGGATGACCGAGCGCCAGGGCGGCACGGACGTGCGCGCCAACACGACGGCCGCGACCCCGGCCGGCGACCACTACCGCATCAGCGGCCAGAAATGGTTCATGTCCGCGCCGATGTGCGACGCGTTCCTGGTGCTCGCGCAAGCGCCGGGCGGGCTCACCTGCTTCCTGGTTCCGCGCTTCGAGCCCGATGGCCGGCGCAACGGGCTGCGCTTCCAGCGCCTCAAGAACAAGCTCGGCAACCGCTCCAACGCCTCATCGGAGGTGGTGTTCGAGATGGCGCATGGCGAGAAGATCGGCGAGGAGGGACGCGGCGTCGCCACCATCCTCGGCATGGTGCAGCTGACCCGGCTCGATTGCGCCATTTCGTCAGCCGGCCTGATGCGCACCGGCCTCGCGCATGCGGTGCACCACGCCCGCCATCGTCGCGCCTTTGGGCGCCGGCTGATCGAGCAACCGCTCATGCGCACGGTGCTCGCCGACATGGCGCTGGAGGTCGAGGCCGCGACGGCCCTCGCGGTGCGGCTCGCCGCCGCGTTTGACGCCGCCCCGGACGATCCGCACGAGGCCGCGCTGGCCCGCATCTGCACGCCGGCCGCGAAATACCTCATCTGCAAGCAGGCGCCGCATCTGCTCTACGAGGCCATGGAGTGCCTGGGCGGCAATGGCTACGTGGAGGACTTCCCACTCGCGCGCGCCTACCAGGAAGCGCCCGTGAACGCGATCTGGGAAGGCTCCGGCAACGTCATGGCGCTGGACGTGCTGCGGGCCGCCGCACGCGACCCCGCCGCGACCGCCGCCGTGCTGGACCGCCTCGGCGAGGCCGCCGGCGAACCCGGCCGCCGCGCCGCAGACGCCATCCAGTCGGCGCTGCGCAGCCCCGACGCGGAGGCGCGGGGCCGGGAGATCACGGAAGGCTTGGGCCGTCTCGCCGCCCTGGCGACGCTGGCGGCGGGCGATGCGCGCGTGGCCGACGCCTACGCGGCGCGCCGCTTCGGCGACGGGCGGGGCGCGCAGACGAGCTGGGGCGGCGCGGGCCCGTCTGCGCAGGCCGACCGGCTGATCGAGCGGGCGTTGCCGGAGTAGAGTGGGCGGCCCGCTCAGGCCGCCATCGCGAGCTCGCGCAGCTTGTCGCGCGGCGCGGCCAGCAGCGCCGACGCCCAGGCGGGATCGGCCTGCGCGTCCGGCGGGCTGACCAGCAGGATCTGGTCGGCCGAGGCCGCCAGCGCGGCGTCGGAGGGTTCGCCTGTGACGGCCGGGCCGTCGATGACCACGAGGTCGAAATGGCCCACGATCCCGTCGAAGCGCAGGAGCGCGTCGGCCGGCAGGCGCGGCGCGGCGCCGTTGCGGGCGGTGTCGACCGGCAGAAAGAACAGGCCGCCATCCCAATCGCCGTCCAGCGCGTGGATCGGCCGCTCCCGGCCGCCGACCCGCAGCAGGCCGGGATCGCGGCCGAGCCCGAAAGCGAGCGACAGCGTCGGGTTGGCCGCGTTGGCGTCGATCAGCAGCACGCGCCGGCCGCAATCGGCCGCCGCCCGGGCGAGGTTCGCGGCCAGGATCGACTTGCCGGCGCGCGGCGCCAGCGAGGTGACCAGCACGGTGAAGGGTGTCGCCGCGCCGGCCTCGTCCACGATTGCCTCGGCCAGATCCTCGATCGCGACCGCATAGGGGCTGTCCGGCCGGTCCGCGACCTCCGTGAGGGTCGGCGCAGCGTCGTCCTCGTCGTCGTCGTCGTCGGCGGCGGGCGACGCGGCGGGTGCGGTTGGAGAGGTGGCCGGGACGGGCTCGTCGCCGGAATGCGTCGGTGCAACCGCCGCCGTCTCGCCTGTGGCGCTAGCCCCGATGGGCGCGCGATCCTCGCCAAAGGACCCGGCCGCCGCCGGCGTGTGGACCACAACTCTAGATTGCACATCCGAAACAGTCCTGCGCGCGCGCGCGAGGGCGGGGAGGCCCGCCAGCCCGCCCAGCAGCCCGCCGAGCGCGGCCCCGAGCGCGAGCCACAGCGGCGCGCCCGTCGACGCGGTTGCGGCGGCCGGGGAGGCGGGCGCCAGCACGGTCGGCCCCGGGCCCGCATCGGCCTCCGTGGGCGCAGCCTGGCTGCGCAACGCGCTCTCATAGGCGGCCCGCGCGGCCTCGGCCTCGCTCTCGAGCGTGCGCAGCCGCGCCGTGGCGGCGTCCGGGGCCGCGGGGGCGGCGCCCGCCCGCTTGGCCGCGGCCGCTTCCGCGGCTTCCGCCTGCGCGAGCTCGCCCCTGGCCGCGTCGAGCGTGCGCTTGATCTCGTCCGCGAGCGCCTTGCGGGCGTCGCGCAGCTGCTGCTGCGCGTCCGCCATCACGGGGTGGCGCGGGCCCAGGCTCTGGCGGTAGCCCGCCTCCAGGCGGGCGGCCTCGGCCGCGCGGGCGTGGAGGCGCTCCAGCGCGGGCGTGCGCGGCGCGTCGGCGTCCGTGCGCCCCGCCTGCTCGACGCGGGCGCGCGCCTCGGCGGTGCGCGCCTTCGCGAGCTGCAGCGCGTGCTGCGGGTCGGCGCCCGCGCCTGCCTCGGCGCGGGCCGCAAGCAGGCGCGTGTCCGCCTCGTACAGGCGCGTCTGCAGCGCGCTGAGGCGCGTGGCCTCGCGCACGGCCGCCGCGCGGGCGGCGTCGGCGCGAGCCTGAGCATGCTCGGCCACGGACGCGGCCGCGATCGCGTTGGCGAGTCCGCTGGCGCCCTCGCGCGTGGGCGCGCGCACGTGGACGCGCATGAGCGCGCCGTCGCGCGTTACGCTCACGCGGTCGGCCAGCGCGCGGGCGCCCTCGGGGTCGCCCTCCTGCGCGGCGGCGCGGTCCAGCACGGGCGCGGATACGGCTGCGCGCGCCAGCGCTTCATCCGCGCCTGTCAGCGCGGCCGTGGCCGTGTAGGCGTCCGGCCCGGCCAAGCGCCAGCCCGCGCCCGCCCCCGCCAGCGCGCCCGCCAACACGATCGCCAGCGCCCGCCATCCCGGCCGCCCGCGCCCGCTCCCCCGCGTCATCTCACCCTCTCGCATCCGCAGATTGTGCCCGCGGACGCGTTGACGATTGGTTTACGTTACCGGGAGGTTACGATTTATCAGAGCAGCCGCACCATGAGGGCGCCGGCGAGCACGAGAACCGCGCCCGCGATGCGGCCGACCGAGAGCTCGCGCGTCGCCAGCCCGAGCAGGCCGAACTGGTCCATCGCGAGGGCGGCCAGCAGCTGCCCGGCGATCGCGAAGGAGAACAGCGTCGCCGCGCCCAGTTTGGGCGCCAGCACGACATTGCTGGTGACGTAGAGCGTCCCCAGCGCGCCGCCGGCCACGAACAGCCAGAGCGGCGTCCTGGCGATCTCGCCCAGCGGCGGCAGGTCGCGCACCAGCACGACTGCCACGAGGGCGAGCACTGCCGCGCCGGCCGCGAACGAGATCGCGGCCGCCACGATGGGGCTTCCCACCCCGCGCGCCAGCTGGGCGTTGATGGCCGCCTGAATGGGCAGCGCCGTGGCGGCCAGCAGCGCGATGAGCGGGAGGAGCAGCGTGGAGGGGGACAACAGCTCCGCCTTACTTCAGCGCCTTCGCCTTGTCGGTCACCGCGTGGCTGAACGCGCCGGTCGGCTCCTTCGAGATCACCGGGTCGGAGCCGCCCGAGAGCAGCGTCGCGACGGTGCGCTTGTAGTCGGCCTCGTCGAGCGAGCCGTCGGAGCCGGCCGTCAGCTTGTTGATCTCCTCCATCATGCGCGTCTGGTGCTTCTCGGTCTGGGCGCCGGAGGCGTCATTGTCGAGCACGATCTTGGCTGCGTCCTTCGGGTTGGCGCGCGCCCATTCCCAGCCCTTCATGGAGGCCTTCACGAAGCGGGCCATCTTGTCCACGAAGGCCGGGTCCTTGAGCTTGTCCTCCAGCACGTAGAGGCCGTCCTCCGTGGTGGCGACGCCCTGGTCCTCGTATTTGAACACCACGAGGTTCTCGGGCTTGATGCCGGCGTCGATCACCTGCCAGTACTCGTTGTACGTCATGGTCGAGATGCAGTCGGCCTGCTTCTGCAGGAGCGGGTCGACGTTGAAGCCCTGCTTCAGCACCTTCACGCCCCCCGCCGAGCCGTCCGTCGGGATCTTGAGCTTCGCCATCCAGCTCAGGAACGGGTACTCGTTGCCGTAGAACCAGACGCCGAGCGTGCGGCCCTTGAGGTCCTCGGGCGCCTTCACGCCGGTCTCGGCCCGGCAGGTCAGCATCATGCCGGAGCGCTTGAACGGCTGGGCGATGTTGACCAGCGGAACGCCCTTCTCGCGCGACGCCAGGGCGGACGGCATCCAGTCCACGATCACGTCGGCGCCGCCGCCCGCGATCACCTGCGGGGGCGCAACGTCCGGGCCGCCCGGCTTGATGGTGACGTCGAGGCCGGCGTCCTTGTAGAAGCCCTTGTCCTTGGCGACGTAGTAGCCGCCGAACTGGGCCTGCGTGACCCATTTCAGCTGGATCGTGACCTTGTCGGCGGCCTGCGCCGCGTTGGCGGCTGCCAGCGCCCCGAGCGCCAGGCCGGCGAGCATCATGTGCTTCTTCATTGCGTATCCCTCCCGAATGCGAACAAAACAATCAGCCGGCGCGCTGCCTGTAGCTGGCGTGCCAGAAGGTGGCCCGGCGCTCGGCGAGCGCCAGCAATCCATAGAAGAGCGAGCCGGCCAGCGCGGCGACCACGATGGTCGCCCACACCATGTCGATGTTCATGCGCCCGACCTCGGTGTTGATGCGGAATCCCATGCCGACGATGGGCGTCCCGAAGAACTCGGCCACGATGGCGCCGATCAGCGCCAGCGTGGAGTTGATCTTCAACCCGTTGAAGATGAACGGCAAGGCCGCGGGCAGCCGCAGGTTCAGAAGCGTTTGCCCGTAGCTGGCCGCGTAGGTCTTCATCAGGTCCCGCTCCATCGCGCCCGCCGACGCGAGGCCCGCGACCGTGTTCACGAGCTGTGGGAAGAACGTCATGATCACCACGATGGCGGCCTTGGACTGCCAGTCGAATCCGAACCACATCACCATGATGGGGGCGACGCCGACGATCGGCAGCGCCGACACGAGGTTGCCGAGCGGCAGCAGCCCGCGCTGGAGAAAGGGCGAGCGGTCGATCAGGATCGCGGCCAGGATGCCGGCGCCGCAGCCCATCACATAGCCGGCCGTCACGCCCTTGAACGTCTGCACGAAGTCGGCGCCCAGCGTCGGCAAGGACGAGCCGAAGCGCGCCGCGATGGCGGACGGCGCGGGCAGGATCACCTTCATCATCGAGGAGCCGAAGCCCCGCACGCCGCATTCCCACAGGAAGAGCAGCGTCAGGCCGAACACGAGCGGGATCGCGAGGTTGACCAGCCGCGCCGGCCAGCCCGCCGGCGGGCGCAACGCCGCCAGCCACGACACCGTGTGCCAGGCCGCGAGCCAGACCGCCGCCAGCGCGGCCGCGTAGCCCCAGCCGGCGTTGCTCTGCAGGCCCGCGCCGAGCAGGGCGACGAGCGCCACGGCGGCGGCCGCGGACATCAGGGCCAGCATCAGCGAGCCGAGCCGCCAGCGGGCCGGATTGTTCGCGCCCCCGGCGCACAGCACCGCCGAGGCGACCAGCGCCGCCAGATAGGGCCGCGCCCAGCCGGGCGCGACGCCGCCCGCCGCCAGCGGACCTGCGAGCGCAAGCCCGCTCGCCGCCGCCGCCAGGATTGCGAGCCAGTCGGGACGCTTCATCGCGCATACCCCATGCGCCTGGCGACCACGCGGTCGGCCAGCGCTACGGCCGCGATCAGCGCGCAGGCGCAAAACGCCGCCGCGAAGATCGCGGCCCAGATCTGGATGGTCTGGCCGTAATAGGAGCCCGCGAGCAGCCGCGCCCCGAAACCGCCATCGGCGGATTGCGTCAGCTCGGCCACCACGGTCCCGACCAGGCTGGCGGCCACCCCGACCTTGAGGCTGGCGAACAGAAAAGGCACGGAGGCGGGCAGCCGCAGCGACCAGAAGGTTTGCGCTTGCGATGCCGAATAGGTGCGCAGGAGGTCGAGCTGCAGCGGATCGGGCGAGCGAAGGCCCTTCACCATGCCGACCGTGACGGGAAAGAACGACAGATAGGCCGCGATGGCGGCTTTGGGGACGATGCCGGTGACGTCGAGCTGGTTCAGGATGATGACGATCATCGGGGCCAGCGCGATGATCGGGATGGTCTGCGATGCGATGATCCAGGGCATCAGCGAGCGCTCGAGGCTGCGCACATGGACGATCAGCACCGCAAGGCCGACGCCGAGCCCGGCGCCGAACAGGAAGCCCAGCAGCGTCGCCGAGAGCGTCACGCCGGCATGGTAGACAAGGCTGCGCTTGGACGACGGCGCGGTGTCCACCACGGTCTTCCACAGCTCCTGCGCGACCTGATGCGGCGCCGGCAGCCGCGGCCGCTCCTGCGCGAGCGTGCCGGCCACGAGCTCGCCCGTTGTCCAGCTCTTCTGCCCGGCGTTGTCGAAGGCCGAGCGCTGCAGGTCCGCGTTCATCCAGACCGCGCCCGCGTACCACAATGCCACGATGGCGACGCACACCGCCAGGATGGGGCCGAGATGGCCGGTCCAGAACCCGCTCAAGCCGCGCCGCGCACTCATGCGAGCGCGCTCCGGGGAGCCGCGTTGGCCTCTCTCTCTCCGTCATCCCCGGCGACCTGCGCAGCAGGTCGGGAAGGGGATCCAGGCGACTGGGAGCCATGCCGATGAGAACGTTCGAGCCGTCGTGCGTGGGCCCCCTGGATCCCCTTCCCCTCCGCGGCTTCGCTGCTCCGGCCGGGGATCACGGCGGAGGGGTGGCGGCGCGCCTCAGTCATACGAATGCCCCTCGCGCAGCCCCTGGCGGACGCGGTTGGCGATGGCGAGGAACTCGGGCGTTTCGCGGATGTCCAGCGTGCGGTCGCGCGGGAAGTCGCAGGGGATGATCTCGTGGATGCGGCCCGGGCGGGGCGACATCACGACGATGCGGGTGGACAGGAACACGGCCTCGGGGATCGAGTGGGTGACGAACACCACGGTCTTTCGGGTGAGGTCCCACAGGCGCAGGAGCTGCTCGTTCAGCTTGTCGCGGACGATCTCGTCGAGCGCTCCGAAGGGCTCGTCCATCAGGAGCAGGTCGGGATCGAACGACAGCGCCCGCGCGATGGACGCCCGCTGCTGCATGCCGCCCGAGAGCTGCCACGGAAACTTGCGCTCGAAGCCTTCGAGGTTCACCAGCGCGAGGTTCTTGGCGACCCGCTCGCGCCGGTCCTCGCGGGAATGGCCCATGATCTCCAGCGGCAGCCCGACATTGCCGGCGATGGTGCGCCACGGATAGAGCGCCGGCGCCTGGAACACGTAGCCATAGGAGCGCTTCAGCCGCGCCTCGTGCGGGCTGACGCCGTTCACGGTGATCGACCCGGAGGTGGCGGTCTCGAGATCCGCGATGACGCGCAGCAGCGTGGTCTTGCCGCAGCCGGACGGCCCGATCAGCGACACGAATTCGCCGCGCTCGATCGCGAGGTCGATCCCCGACAGCGCCTGCACGGCGCCGTCGGCGGAGCCGTAGGTGAGCGACAGGTTGCTGGCCTGGATGACGGTGTCGGGCATCAGCGCAGGGCCTGGGCCGAAGGACCCCTCATCCGACCTCGCTTCGCTCGGCCACCTTCTCCCCGTGCCGGGGCGAAGGGCGCGCGCGGCGCCGTCGCCGCGATGGGCCCCCTCTCCCCGGCACGGGGAGAGGGCTGGGGTGAGGGCCGTTGCAAGTGACGCAGGCTCAACGTGCGACGGCCCGGTCGGCGGTGAGCGCCTTGAAGGTGCGCAGCGCCTGGGCGTCGGCCGGGAAGGGCGAGCGGGGGACGAAGCGACCGCGGCCGCGCTGGCCGGTGAGCTTGCCGTCCTGCCACACGCATTCGCCGCGCGAGAAGGTGTAGCGCGGGGTGGCGCTGACCTTCATGCCCTCGAAGACGTTGTAGTCGATCGCCGACTGCTGGGTCTTGGCCGAGATGGTCTTGCCGGCCTTCGGGTCCCACACCACCAAATCAGCCTCGGCCCCCTGCTGGATGACGCCCTTGCGGGGATAGAGGTTGAGGATGCGGGCGATGTTGGCCGAGGTGGCGGCCACGAACTCGTTCATGGTGAGGCGGCCGGTCTCGACGCCCTTGGTCCACAGCACCGAGAGCCGGTCCTCCAGCCCGCCGGTCCCGTTCGGGATCTTGGTGAAGTCGCCCATGCCGAAGCGCTTCTGCTCGGTCGTGAAGGCGCAATGGTCGGTCGCCACCACCTGGAGCGAGCCGGCGCGCAGGCCGTTCCAGAGGTCGTCCTGGTGCTTCTTGTTGCGGAAGGGCGGCGACATCACGCGCTGGGCGGCGTGGTCCCAATCCGGGTTGGCGTATTCGCTGTCGTCCAGCGTCAGGTGCTGCACCAGCGGCTCGCCATAGACGCGCTGGCCGTTGGCGCGGGCGCGGGCGACGGCCTCGTGCGCCTCGATGGACGACACGTGGACGATGTAGACCGGGCAGCCGGCCGCGTCCGCGATCATGATCGCCCGGTTGGCGGCCTCGCCCTCGACGCTCGGCGGACGCGAATAGGCGTGGCCCTCCGGGCCCGTGATGCCGTCCTTCAGCAGCTTCTGCTGGAGCGCCGCCACGAGGTCGCCGTTCTCGGCGTGGACGAGCGGCATGGCGCCGAGCTCGGCGCAGCGTTGGAACGAGGCGAACATCTCCTCGTCATTCACCATCAGCGCGCCCTTGTAGGCCATGAAGTGCTTGAAGGTGGTGACGCCCTTCTCGACCACCTTGCCCATGTCGGCGCGGACCTGGTCGTTCCAGTAGGTGATGCACATGTGGTAGGCGTAGTCCGCGTAGGCGGTCTCGGACTTCTTCTCCCACTCGGCCCAGGCGTCGAGCAGCGGCTGGCCGTTTCCGGGAATGCAGAAGTCCACCACCATGGTGGTGCCGCCCGACAGCGCCGCGCGCGTGCCGCTCTCCCAGTCATCCGCCGTGGTGGTGCCCATGAACGGCATGGACAGGTGCGTGTGCGGGTCGATGCCGCCCGGAAACACGAAGCAGCCCTCCGCGTCCACGGTGCTGTCGCCCGAGAGCCCGTCGCCCACCGCCTTGATGTGCTCGCCCTCGATCAGCACGTCCGCCTTCCAGGTGCGGTCGGCGTTGACGACGGTTCCGTTCTTGATCAGCGTCGACATGGGCGGCTCCTGTGGGGCGGTTATCGAGAATTCGACCTGGCACGGCCGGTGAAGACTCAGGCAGTCGGGCCATCAACAATCCCCTCATCCTGAGGAGCATCGCCCCTTTGGCGATGCGTCTCGAAGGACGAGGGTTTCCAGCGGGCTCGGATAGCGGTGCGTGCTGGAGTCCCTCGTCCTTCGAGACGCCATGCGAAGCCGCATGGCTCCTCAGGATGAGGGGCGTTGTAACCGGTTGGTCCGTCGTGCCTCACGGCACGATCTCGGCCTTGGCCAAGGCGGCCTGCAGCAGCACGTTGGCGCCGGCCGTGGCCCATTCGGGCTTGATGTCCTCGGTCTCGTTGTGGCTGATCCCGTCCACGCAGGGCGTGAAGATCATCGCGGTGGGGGCCACGCGGGCGATGTAGCAGGCGTCGTGCCCGGCGCCGGACACGATATTGCGGTGCGTGTAGCCGAGCTTGGACGCGGCGTCGCGCACGGCCGTGACGCAGCTCTCCTCGAAGGCGACGGGCGGGTAGTAGAAGATCTGCTTTGTTTCCTGCTCCAGCCCGATGGCGGCGCAGATGGCGGCGACGCCCTCATGCAGCGCCTTGTCCATGCCGGCCAGCACGGCGTCGTCCGGGCAGCGGAAGTCGATCGTCATCCACACCTGCCCGGGGATGACGTTGCGGGAGTTCGGGTAGGGATTGAGCATGCCCACCGTCGCGACCGCATTGGGGGCGTTGGCGAGGCCGATGCGGTTGACGAGCTCCACCACCCGCGCCGCGCCCAGCAGCGCGTCCTTGCGCACCGGCATGGGCGTGGAGCCGGCGTGGCTCTCGAAGCCCGTGAGCGTGATTTCGTACCAGCGCTGGCCCTGGCCATGCGTGACCACGCCGATGTCCAGGTTCTCGTCCTCCAGGATCGGCCCCTGCTCGATATGCAGCTCGAAGAACGCGTGGATGGGCCGGCCGCCGACCGGCAGGTCGCCCTGGAAGCCGATGCGCCGGAGCTCGTCGCCCAGCGTTTTGCCCTCGGCGTCGACGCGCGAATACGCGAATTCCTCGGTGTACTCGCCCGCGAACACGCCGGACGACACCATCGCGGGGGCGAAGCGCGAGCCCTCCTCGTTGGTCCAGTTGGCGACCTCGATGGGATGTTTCGTGCGGATGTTGAGGTCCTTCAGCGTGCGCACGACCTCCAGCGCGCCGAGCACGCCGAGCACGCCGTCGAACTTGCCGCCGGTGGGCTGGGTGTCGAGGTGGCTGCCCAGCATCACGGGCGGCAGGCTGTCGTCGACGCCGGGGCGGCGGGCGAACATGTTGCCCATGCGGTCCACCGAGACGGTGCAGCCGGCCTCCTCGCACCAGCGCGTGAAGAGCTCGCGGCCCTGCTTGTCGAGGTCGGTCAGCGTCAGGCGCTTGCAGCCGCCCTTGGGGGTGGCGCCGATCTGCGCCATCTCCATGAGGCTGTCCCACAGGCGCGCGCCGTCGATGCGCACATTGCCGAGTTCGGCGCCGGCTCCGCTCATCTGCTGATCCCCTCTCGGCGGCAAAGATGGCCGCGGCGGCCGCATCGCGCGTGGGCTGATTTTTGTCTCCCGCACCCGCGAAGTCGAGGCTATTATGGGCCTGACCGTTTGGTCAACATTGGCCCGACGCCCGAAGCGGGTCTTTTCCCGGAGGAACCGCGTGGGGGCATCCAGCACCGCAACCAGGCCGCGCGGCGTCGCCCGGGAGGAGAACGAGCGGTTGATCCTGGAGGCCGCCGAGGCGGTGTTCGCCGAGCTCGGCTTCAAGGGCGCGACCACCGGCGCGATCGCCGCGCGCGCCGCCTTGCCCAAGGCCAACGTGCACTACTACTTCCCCAGCAAGGACGACCTCTACCGCGCCGTGATGGCCCGGGTGCTCGACCGCTGGCTGGCGGCGGCCTCGTCCTTCGACGACAGCGACGATCCCGCCGATGCGCTCACCCGCTACATCGCGGCCAAGATGGAGCTGTCGCGCACCATGCCGCTCGGCTCGCGCATCTTCGCCAGCGAGATCATGCGCGGCGCGCCCGCCATCGCGGACCACCTCGAAACCACGCTGGCCGCCTGGGTGGCGGACCGCGGCGCCATCGTGCGGCGCTGGATCGCCGAGGGCAAGCTCGCCCCCGTCGACCCCAAGGTGCTGTTCATGATGATCTGGGCGACCACCCAGCACTACGCCGACTTCGCCCGCCAGATCGAGGTGCTGAACGGCGGCCGGCCGCTCAGTGACGACGAGTTCGCGGAAGCGACCCGGCAGGTCGCCCGCACCATCCTGCGCGGCGTGCTGCTCTAGCGCCCGCCCGTGACGTTGTAGACCGCGCCCGTCACGTAGGACGCCTCGGCGGACAGAAGGAACAGGATGATGGCCGCGACTTCGTCGGCCGTGCCGGCCCGGCCGATCGGCACGGAGGGGCCGAGCTTCTCGAGGCGGCCGCCCAGCCCCGAGGACTCGTGAATCTCGGTCTCGATCAGGCCCGGCGCCACCGCGTTGACGCGCACGCCTTCCTTGCCGACTTCGCGCGCAAGGCCGAGCGTGAAGCTGTCGATGGCCGCCTTGGAGGCCGCGTACCAGACGAAATTGTCCGGGGAGCCGATCCATACCGCCGCAGAGGAGAGGTTCACGATGGAGCCGCCCGCGCCGCCGTGGCGCTGCGACAGGCGGCGCACGCCCTCCTGCGCGACCAGGATCGCGCCCGTCACGTTGATGTCGATCACGCGGCGGATCTCGGCCGGGTCGGCCTCGTCGAGGCGGCTCGCCTTGCCGGTGACGCCGGCGTTGTTCACGAGCCCGTCGATGCGGCCCATGCGGGCGTCGACCTCGGCGAACACGCGGCTGATGTCGGCGTCCAGCGCCATGTCGCCCTGGAAGATCTCGGCCTTGGCGCCGGCGGCCCGGCAGGCCTCGGCGGTCGCCTCGGCGGCCGCCTTGTTGCCCGCGTAGTTGATCGCCACGTCGTAGCCGCGCGCGGCCGCCATGCGGGCGACGGCGGCGCCGATGCCGCGGCTGCCGCCGGTGATGAGAAGCAACGGACGCTTGGCCATGGGGGCTCCCTGGATGTGGCGTCCGGTTGGTCCGGACGCGGGTTCTTGAATGGAAAAGGGCCCCGCCGTGGCAGGGCCCTCGAGGTCAGCTCTTCACCGCGCCGGCCGTGAGGCCGCCCACCATGTATTTCTTCACCGCGTAATACATGGCGGCGGGCGGCAGGGCGTAGATCAAGCCCGTGGTCATCAAGAGCTCCCAGGGCGAATCGTCCGCCGCCAGGAAGTTGCCGAGCGCCACCGGCAGCGTGATGGTGGTGTCCTTGGACAGGAGCAGGAACGCGTAGAGATACTCGTTCCAGGCCAGCAGCACCGCATAGGTGCCCACCGCCACCAGCGACGGCAGCATCAACGGAATGTAGACCAGCCGGAACAGCTGCATCGGCGTGGCGCCGTCCATGATGGCGGCTTCGTCGAGCTCGGCCGGCAGCTTGTCGGAAGCCTGCTTCAGCACCCAGATCGCGTAGGGCGACGCGATCGTCACCATCGCGAGGATCAGCGCCCACTGGCTGTTCAGCAGCCCGTAGAGGCCCATGGTCCGGTACATCGGCACGGCCAGGAAGGCGGCCGGGATGAAGTAGGTGAACAGCGCCATGTTCAGCACCGTCCGCCCGCCCTTCACCTTCAGGCGCGAGATCGAGAACGCCGCGAAGGTGGCGACCAGCAGGGTCAGCGCCCCGGTCGCGGCCGCGATGAACACCGAGTTGAACAGCTGCTGCCAGAACAGGTGCAGGAAGTAGTGCTTCTGGCCAAACACGACCTCGAAGTTGCGCAGGGTCGGGTTCTTGGGCCACAGCGCGCCCGAAAAGGCGGACTGCTTGTCCGAGAACGCGAACAGGCACAGGTGGTAGATCGGCAGCAGCGTCCAGATCAGCACCGGGATGCCGACCAGGAGCAGCTTGGCCTCGTTGGTGGCGGTCCGAAAGAAGGTTTTCACGGGCTCAGGCCTTCACTTCGAGAGACGCTTCATCATCACGTAGACGAGCGGCAGGATGATCGGCAGGGCGCACACGATGGTGGCCATCGAGAGGTCGACTTGGTCGAGCCGCAGATAGCGGATGCCGAGCGTCGCCAGCACATGCGTGAGGTCGGCCGGTCCGCCGCCGGTGAGCAGGTAGACGCTGTTGAAGTCGCCCAGCGTCCAGATCATCGAGAGGATCGTGCAGGTCAGGTAGAGCTGCTGCATCGACGGCCAGGTGATGAACCGGAACTTCTGCAGGTTGCTGGCGCCGTCCACCGACGCGGCCTCGTAGAGGTCGTTCGAGATCGCCAGGCGGCCGGCGAGCAGGATCAGCGTCCAGAACGGCAGCGACTTCCAGATGTGCATCAGGATCGACAGGAACAGCGCGAGCTGCGGGTCGTTTAGCCAGTTCGGGCCGTCGTCGCCGGTGAGGCGGAAGATGAGCTGGTTGATCACGCCCCATTCGGGGTTGAGCATGAACCGGACCGACAGGATGGTCGGGATCGACGGCACCGCCCAGGGCAGGATGAAGATGACCGAGAGGGCCTTCACCCACTTGCGCTCGTTCATGAAGAACCCTGACAGCAGCAGGGCCACGACCATCTTCAGGTTGATGCCGATGATCAGGAACGCGAGCGTGTTGAAGATTGACCGGATGAAGATTGGATCGTTGAACAGGTGGACATAGCTCTCCGGCTTGTGGGCGAGCCAGAACGCGTAGAACACCGGGTAGACGACAAACAGCGCAAAGATCAGCAGGTAGGGGGCCACCATCAGGATGCCCCAGAACTGCCAGGAGGTCATGCCCTGCTTCTCGGGGGCGACGACGCCGGCGCGGGGGTCGGAGAGGCTTGCGGTGGTCATCGTGGGGGCCCTTGTGAATTCGGCGGTCGCCCGGGTCAGGCGGCCACCGTGAATTTTGTGCGAGATGAACAGTAGCTGAGCCGAAGAGCCTTGAATGCCCTCATCCTGAGGAGCCCTGCGCAGCAGGGCGTCTCGAAGCACGAGGGGTCCGGATCGCTCGACGCGTGCAGCCCACTGGAGTCCCTCGTCCTTCGAGACGCATCGCCAAGGGGCGATGCTCCTCAGGATGAGGGTTTCTAGAATTGCTGCCTCGAACGCTCGGGAGAGGAGATCCCCGAACGCCCGGACAGGCTCCCGGGAGGATGCCTCCCGAGAGCCGGGTCGTCGGCTTAGCTTCCGGCGACTTCCTTGATGCGGGCGATGAGCTCGTCCGTCGCCTTGTCCACCGGCACCTTCTCGTTGACGATGCGGTTGGCGGCCTTGGCCCAGACGTTCTCGTTGTTCAGGATCGTGAACTTGTAGTTCTTGGTGAACTCGAAGGTCACGGTGCCGGACTTGTACTGGTTGTAGACCGACTTGCGATGCGGGTCAGCCTGCCAGAACGGGCTCTCCTGCCCGGCCTTGGTCACCGAGAACCAGCGGCCGAGAGCGCCCTCGACGTAGGGCTTCAGGTTGTCTTCCTGCAGCAGGAAGGCGACGAAGTCCTTGGCGAGCTTCTTCTGCTTGGCCTGCTCGAACACCACGCCCACCTTTACGGCGGTGCGGTACTTCATCGGCGAGCCGTCGGGCTTGTTCGGGAAGCCGGCCGTGCGGATCAGGCTGTCGTAGTTCTTCTTCGCCTGGTCGCGCTGTTCCTGGGTCAGGGTCGCGTTGTTGGCGTCGTCGAGCCACTTGGCGGCGATCGAGATGGTGGCGTTGTGGGTCAGCACCGTCGTCTTGTTGTGGAAGGCGACGTTGTTGTCCGGGTCCTTCCAGGACGTGGCCGACGGCGGCACGCAGCCCTTGGTGTAGGGAGCCGTGTAGTCCGACAGGGCGCCCATGAGGCCCTTCTTGACGTTCGGGTCGTCCAGCAGCAGCTTGCCGTTGTCGTCGACCAGCTTGACGTTATAAGCGTCCATGAAGGTCAGGAACGAGTAGAAGCTGTCCGACGAATCGACGCCCAGCGGCTGGCCGATGCCATACGCGCGCGTGCCCGAAGCCTTGCGGAAGCCGGGCTGCACCTTGTCGCACCAGAAGTTCCAGTAGCCGGCCCAATCCTTCGGAATGTCGCTTTCCTTGAAGCCGGCCTGCTCGAGCATGTCGATCCAATACTCGATATGCATCGTCTGCTGCTTGAGCGGGAAGGCGTAGTAGGCCTGCTTCTTGGTCTTGTCGTTGTAGAGGTAGGTGGTCTCGACCGTGTTGGGGGCGAACTGGCCCTTCAGCGGCTCGATCACGCTCGAGATGTCCTCGAGGCGTCCCTCGAACGCCCACTTGGCCGCGACCTGGAAGTCGTACACGTCGGCATAGGCCACGTCCGGCGGGCTGCCGGCGTCCAGCGCCGAAACCGTCTTCGGGATCATGTCCTGCACGGCGTACTGGGACAGGTCCACCTTCACGCCGGACTTGGCCTCGAACTTCTTGATGGCCTCGAAGAGCGCGTCGTCCTCGGCCTTGTAGAAGCCCTTCACCCACCACACGGTGAGCTTTTCCTGGGCGAATGCCTGCCCGCCGGCGGCCAGCAAGGCCGCGGACGCGACAGCGCCCATGATAACTTTCTTCATCGTTCCCTCCCAAAGGGTCCCATGCTTGTGCCGGGGTCGTTGGCCGCCGATGGGGCGCGAAAAGGCGCGCTTCTCGGCGGAGCCTGCGGGTTGCAACCGCAGATGGCCCCTCTCGACCGGCTGGGCGCACTCTAAGCGTATCGAACCGATTAAGTCCAGACCGGCTGCACGGCTGCCATGCGTCTGACGCGGCATTGGGGGTAATTTCGCGTAAAAACGACGGTGAAACGAGCTGCTCCGTGATCGTTGTTTCCGCACGGCCGCACATGTATCGATTAAAAAGGGCCGCAGCGCTGGTCGGCCTTCGGAGGATGCGTCCCGTGCCCGAGCCCGCAGGTCCCATCGCGATCTATGTCGACGCGGACGCCTGCCCGGTGAAGGCCGAGGTCTACAAGGTCGCGGAGCGCCACCGGCTGAAGGTGTTCGTGGTCGCCAACAGCTTCATGCAGATCCCGCGCGACCCGATGATCGAGCGCGTGCTGGTGGCGGCCGGCCCTGACGCCGCCGACGACTGGATCGCGGAGCGCGCCGCGCGCGGGGCCATCGTGATCACGGCCGACATCCCGCTGGCCAGCCGCTGCATCAAGGCCGGCGCGGACGTGATCGGGCCCACCGGCAAGCCCTTCACGACCGACTCGATCGGCATGGCGCTCGCAACCCGCAACCTCATGGAGGACCTGCGCTCCACCGGCGAGGTCACGGGCGGCCCGAGACCCTTCGCCGCCAAGGACCGCTCCACCTTCCTGTCCGCGCTGGACCTGGCCATCGTCCGGCTGAAGCGGGCGGGATTCGGGGGCTAGGTTCGCAGCGACCTAGGCGCCGCCCTTGTCCCGGCGGGAGAAAGCGCGCGCTTCCACTCGCAGGGAGCTCGTTATCTCACCGTTGTCGCTCTCCGTCATGGCCGGGCTCGTCCCGGCCATCCACGCCGGAGCCCAGCGCGTGGATCCCCGGGTCAAGCCCGGGGATGACGGGGGAGGGATCGCGGAAATCTGCCGCAATGCTCGAAGTCGGGCGGCCCTTCACCCCCCGGGAGCCGCGGCTCGCCTTAAAAGAACAACCACGTGATCGCCCCGAACAGCGGCATCAGGATCACGATCGTCCAGCCCATATAGCCGAAGAAGCTCGGCATCTTGACGCCGCCCTGCCGCGCGATGGCGTAGACCATGAAGTTCGGCGCGTTGCCGATATAGGTGTTGGCGCCCATGAACACGGCGCCGAGCGAGATCGCCGCCAGCGTGGAGGCGAGCGGGCCCATGAGGCGGGCGGGGTCGCCGCCCGCGAGTTCGAAGAACACCAGATAGGTGGGCGCGTTGTCCAGAAACGACGACAGGATGCCGGTGAGCCAGAAATAGGCGGCTGGCGACGGCGAGCCGTCCGGGCGCGTCACAAGCCCGACCAGCGGCGCGAACACGCCCTCGCGGCCGGCCTGCAGCATCGCGATCACCGGGATGATGCAGGTGAAGATGGCGGCGAACAGCTTGGCGACCTCGAGGATTGGCTCCCACTGGAAGTCGTTGGCGCGGCGGTGCTCGGGCCGCGTCACCGCGATGGATGCGCAACCGACTGCCACCATGGTGAGATCGCGCAGCACGTTCTGCAGCGGCAGGTGGACGCCCAGCACATTGAGCTCGATCCCGGGCTTCCAGAGCCCGCTCAGCAGGATGGCCGCGACCGCCACGCCGATCAGCGCGAGGTTCACGGCGCCGTGCAGCCGGATGGGCTTGTCGGGCGTAGGATCGCTCAGGGCCCGAAAGGCCGCGTCGCGGCGGTAAAGCCAGAGGTCCAGGGCGAGAAACACCGCCAGCAGCACGCCGACCGCGAACACGGTCTCGGGCCAGAGCGTCTTGCCGGTCCAGAAGAAGTCCACTCCGCGCAGGAAGCCCAGAAACAGCGGCGGATCGCCGAGGGGCGTCAGCGAACCGCCGATGTTCGACACCAGGATGATGAAGAACACGAACACGTGGACGTTGTGCAGCCGGTTGTCGTTGGCGCGCAGCAGCGGCCGGATCAGGATCATGGACGCGCCCGTGGTGCCGATCACGCTCGCCATCGCGGAGCCGGCGCCGAGCAGCCCGGCGTTCATCAGCGGCGAGCCGTGGATGTTGCCCGCCACCACGATGCCGCCGGCCGCCGTGAACAGGGCGAACAGCATCAGGATGAACGGCATGTACTCGGTGAGCAGCGTATGCAGGATCGCCCCTGACGCGACGCCGAAGCCCTGCGTCAGCAGGAGCGGCACTGCGGCGAGCAGGGCCCACCCCAGCGCGATCTTGCCGTAATGGGCGTGCCACGCGTGGGCGAACAGCAGCGGCCCGAGCGCGATCGACAGGAGGATGCCGGCGAAGGGGAGCGCCCAGACGATCCCGAGCCTAGCGCCCTCGAGACCCTCCGCCGCGCTGGCGGGCGCGGCCTGCAGGGCGAGCAGGAGGAGGGCGGCCAGGAATGTGCGGGGCGTCATGCGGGATCCTTCGCGGCGGGGTCGCGCGCATTCAACAGGATTGCAGAGTAGCCAACAACGTCCCGCCGATTGAAAGAGGTTAAGGCGCGTTAAGGTTCTGTTCAGGACGTTGGCCGCACGCTATGGCTTCCAGGCCTTGCGTCGATCGGTGAAACATGTGCCGCTTTCTCGCCTACCGGGGTGAACCGGTCTTCATGGAAGACCTCGTGAGCGCCCCGTGCCACTCGCTCGTGCACCAGTCGCTGCACGCCGAGGAGGCCAAGACCGGCACCAACGGCGACGGCTTCGGCATCGGCTGGTACGCGACCCGGCCCGAGCCGGGCGTGTACCGCGAGCTGCGGCCGGCCTGGTCGGACGAAAACCTCCAGTCGCTCTGCGCGCAGGTGCGCTCGGGCCTATTCTTTGCCCATGTGCGCGCCGCCACCGGCACCGCGACCACGCGGGCCAATTGCCACCCCTTCGTGCAGGGGCGGTGGATGTTCATGCACAACGGCCAGATCGGCGGCTACCACACGGTGCGGCGCAAGCTGGAGGCCATGATCCCGGACGCGCTCTACGAGGCGCGCGGCGGCACCACCGACAGCGAGGCGATCTTCCTGGCCGCGCTCGCGGATGGGCTGGAGGACGATCCCGTCGGCGCGGTGGCCCGCACGGTGTCGCGCGTTTCCGCGCTGATGCAGGCCGCCGGCGTGCGCGAGGCGCTGCGCTTCACGGCCGCGCTCACGGACGGCGAGGATCTCTACGCCTTCCGCTGGGCCAGCGACGGCAAGCCAGCCACGC
Organism: Alsobacter metallidurans; assembly: GCF_014636935.1. GTDB lineage: Bacteria > Pseudomonadota > Alphaproteobacteria > Rhizobiales > Beijerinckiaceae > Alsobacter > Alsobacter metallidurans. The sequence continues at coordinate 286,309 of NZ_BMES01000001.1, forward strand.
TCTACTGGCGCGACCTCGGCGACCGGCTGATCATCGTGTCCGAGCCGCTGGACCGGGCCCAGCCCGGCTGGCTTGAGGTGCCGCGCTCCTGCGTGCTTACGGCCCGCAAGGGCCAGGCGCCCGCGCTGCAATGCATGGACGAGGCGATCACGCGCGCGGCGGCCTGACGACCGCGGCGGCCTAGATCGCGCCGAGCCGGTAGAACGCCGTCGCGTTGCCGCCGAAGATCGCCAGGCGTTCGCCGGCGCTGCACGCGGCCGTGAGCTCCTCGGCGGCGTCCACCCAGCGCCGGTAGCCGGAGGCCAGCGTGCAAACCGGCCAATCCGAGCCCCATAGCAGCCGGCCCGGGCCGAAGCACTCCAGCAGCCAGTCCACATAGGGCCGCAGCTTGTCGACCGACCAGTCCGGCCCCGCCTCGGTGACGAGCCCCGACAGTTTGCACAGCGCCCGCGTGTCGCGCGCCAGGGCCTGCATGCCGGCCGCCCATTCGTCGAACTCGCCAGCCCGGATGCGCGGCTTGGCGCCATGGTCGATCACGACCCGCAGCTCCGGATAGCGTCCCAGCAGGGCGAGCAGGTTGGGCAGGTGCTCGGGCTTCACCAGCGCGTCAAAGGCGAGGTCGTGCGCAACCAGGCTGCGGAACGCCCAGTCGAGCTCGGGCTTCAGCATCCAGTCCACGTCCGGGATGTCCTGGATCATGGGCCGGAAGCCCTTGAGCTTCTTGTGCCGGGCGAGCCGGTCCACATGCGCGAGGCTGCTCGGGTCGGCGAAATCCACCCAGCCGACCACGCCCAGAACCCAGTCGGTCGCGTCCGCGAGCCCGAGCATGTACTCGGTCTCCTCCACGGTCGGGGCGGCCTGCACCAGCACGGTGCCGCCGACGCCGGTCTCCTCGATCAGGAATTCCAGGTCGTCCGGCCCGAACGGCCGGTACAGCGTCTGCAACTCCGGCGTGAGCCAGCCATAGTCGCCGCGGCTGGGGTTCCAGAAGTGCTGGTGCGAGTCGATTCGAAGCGTCATGGGGCCACTGTCCGCGCGCAAATGAGGCTGGGCGATGGCCGCGGGGGTCGGCCGCAAGGTCGGGGCGTTCCGGCGCTAGTCGGGGCGCACCACGCCCTTTTTCAGCAGGATGTTGCCATAGAGCCGCGTTTCCCCGCTCACCACCACGGCGAAGGCCTTCCGGACGCGCTCATAGAACGCGAAGCGCTCCAGCGAGGCCAGCCGGAAGGATGCGCCCTCGCGTGCGACGATCACGCGACGAAACTCGTCGAAGATCGGCATCTCGGCGCCGGCGTCGCCCACCACCTCCATGCGCCACGCCGCCTCCGGCGTGAAGTCGTCCAGCGGCAGCACCGACAGCACCGCGTCCAGCACCCGGGTGGCGGGCAGGCCGTCGAGCCGGATCACCGGCCGCCCCATCGCGGCGGCCGGGAAGTTGGTGTCCACGATCGCGATGTCGTCGCCGTGCCCCATGGCGCGCAGCGTTCCCAGCAGGTCGGGGCCGAGAACGGGATCCAATCCCTTGAGCATGTCGTTTCCCCCGGCGCCGGCCGGCTCCCATTGGCGAGCCGCGGCCTTTCCGCCTCCGTCGCGCGCATGTTAGGAAGCCTGCCCGCGCGTCCGCAATCACTATCGCCAAGTTTCAGGAGAAGCCCCCCATGGCGTCCAAGCTCGACCAGCTCAAGTCCATGACCGTCGTGGTGGCGGACACCGGCGACATCGAGGCCATCCGGGCCTTCAAGCCGACCGATTGCACCACCAACCCGTCGCTGATCCTCAAGGCCGCCCAGATGCCCGCCTATGCGGGGCTGGTCGACGAGGCGGTGAACTGGGGTCGCCGCCAGGGCTCGGGCGCCGACGCGGTGTCCGCCATCGCGGACCGCCTCGCGATCACGTTCGGCGCGGAGCTGAGCAAGATCGTGCCCGGCCGCGTCTCAACCGAGGTGGACGCGGACCTCTCCTTCGACACGCAGGCCTCCGTCGCCAAGGCGCGCGGCATCATCAAGGCCTACGAGGAGCGCGGCGTCAGCCGCGACCGCATTCTGATCAAGATCGCCTCCACCTGGGAGGGAATCCGGGCGGCCGAGATCCTTCAGGCCGAGGGCATCGACTGCAACCTCACCCTGCTGTTCTCGCTCGTGCAGGCGGCTGCCGCCGCGGAGGCAAAGGCCTTCCTGATCTCGCCCTTCGTGGGCCGCATCCTGGATTGGCACGCCAAGGCCGAGAACCGCACCTTCACGGCCGAGGAAGACCCGGGCGTGCTCTCTGTGCGGAAGATTTACAGCTACTACAAGCGCCACGGCTACGGGACTGTCGTGATGGGCGCCTCGTTCCGCAACATCGGCGAGATCGAGGCGCTGGCGGGCTGCGACCGCCTCACCATCGCGCCCGCGCTGCTGCAGGAACTCGCCGCCGACGAGGGAACGCTCGCCCGCAAGCTCGACCCGGAAACGGCCGGCCGCTCGGGCGACGAGCGAGTCGCCACCGACGAGCCGAATTTCCGCTTCGCCTTGAACGAAGACCCGATGGCGACCGAGAAGCTCGCCGAAGGCATCCGCCAGTTCGCCAAGGACATGCGCGCCCTGCACGCCGTGATCGCGCAGAAGCTCGCCAAGGCCGCGTAGGGCGGGGCGGCCCCGGGGACACTTGGATCCACCACAATCCCCTCATCCTGAGGAGCAGGCCCGCTCGGGCCTGCGTCTCGAAGGACGAGGGACTCCAGCGTGTCCGAACGGTTGAGCGCTCTGGACCCCTCGTCCTTCGAGACGCATCGCCAAGGGGCAATGCTCCTCAGGATGAGGGGCGTTGAGGTGCTCCGGCTTCGGCAGCATCACACGCAGAGGCCGCGCCCCGAAGGGCGCAGCCGTGTATTTCGCTCACGACGAACGGATCCCCATTCAGCCCGGGAACGTGTAGGCCGTCTTCACCGTGGTGTAGAACTCGCGCGCATAGGCGCCCTGTTCGCGCGAGCCGTAGCTCGAGCCCTTCCGGCCGCCGAACGGCACGTGATAGTCCACGCCCGCGGTCGGCAGGTTCACCATGATCATGCCGGCCTCGCTGTTGCGCTTGAAATGCGAGGCGTATTTCAGGCTCGACGTGCAGATGCCGGACGACAGCCCGAACTCGGTGTCGTTGGCCATGGCCAGCGCCTCGTCGTAGCTCTGCACCCGGATCACGTTCGCGACCGGCCCGAAGACCTCCTCGCGCGAGATGCGCATGTCGTTGGTGGTCTCGGTGAACAGCGCCGGCTGCAGGTAGAAGCCGGGGGTCTCGCGGTTCAGGAGCTCGCCGCCCCAGGCCAGCTTGGCCCCTTCTTCCTTGGCGATGCCGATATATTTCAGGTCCTGGTCGAGCTGGCCCTGGTCGACCACCGGGCCGATATGCGTGCCGGGCTTCAGGGCGTCGTCGATCACGAGGCCCTTCAGGCGCTCCACGCAGGCTTCCACGAACTTGTCATGGATGCCGGCCTGCACGATCAGGCGCGACGAGGCCGTGCAGCGCTGGCCGGTGGAGAAGAAGGCGCCGTTCACGGCCACTTCCACGGCGACCTTGAGGTCGGCGTCGTCCAGCACCACGAGCGGGTTCTTGCCGCCCATCTCGAGCTGCAGCTTCTTCATGCGGGTTCCGCCAACCGCGGCGGCCGCGACCTTGCGGCCGGTCGGCACCGAGCCCGTGAACGTGATGGCGTCCACGTCCTTGTGGTCGAGGATGGTCTGGCCCACTTCCGAGCCGCGGCCCATCACGAGGTTCAGCACGCCCTTGGGCAGGCCGGCGCGATGGAGGATGTCGACGATCGCCCAGGAGCAGCCGGGCACGAGGTCGGCGGGCTTCAGCACCACGCAATTGCCGTAGGCCAGCGCCGGCGCGATCTTCCACGACGGGATCGCGATCGGGAAATTCCAGGGCGTGATCATGCCGACCACGCCAACCGGCTCGCGTGTGATGTCGACTTCCACGCCCGGGCGCACCGAGGCGAGCTTCTCGCCCGACAGGCGCAGGCACTCGCCGGCGAAGAACGCGAAGATCTGCCCGGCGCGCACGGTTTCGCCGACGCCCTCGGCCAGGGTCTTGCCCTCTTCGCGCGACAAGAGGCGGCCGAGCTCGTCCTTGCGGGCGAGGATCTCGTCCGAGGCTTTCTTCAGGATCTCGTAGCGCTCCTGCGGGGTGGAGCGCGCCCAGGCCGGGAAGGCGGCCTTGGCGGCCGCGATGGCCTCCTCGGCCTGCTGCTTGGAGGCGCGCACATACTCGCCCACCACGTCCTTGGTGTTGGACGGGTTGATGTTGGGGTTGACGGAGGCGCCTTCCACCCACTCGCCGGCGATCAGGTTCTTGAAGGGTGCGTTCATGGCGATATCCCGTGTTTGGAGAATGCGGAGGGGGTCAGAGCAGGCCGCGCCGGGCGAGGCTGCGCATCAGGTGCGAGGTCCCGAAGGTCCAGGGCGGGCACTTGTCGGTGTGCTGCATGCGGTTCACCAGACTGCCCAGCCACGGCGTCGCAATCGTGACGATGTCGCCGATCTTGTGCGTGAAGCCCTGGCCGGGCGCGTCGCGGTCGTCGATGGGAGCGAACAGCGTGCCGGTGTAGAGGATGGCGCCGTCCGGGTACTGGTGGTGCTTGCCCAGCATCTGGCCGGCCAGGTCCTCGAAGGAGCGGCTGATCTTGCCGAGCGAGGAGTGGCCTTCCAGCCGGTACCCCTCCGGCCCTTCCACCACGAGGGTCAGCTCGGCCTGGCGCAGATCCTCCACCGAGAATGTGGCGTCGAAGAAGCGGATGAACGGGCCGACCGTCGCGGAGGCGTTGTTGTCCTTGCACTTGGCCAGCAGCAGGGCCGAGCGGCCCTCGACGTCGCGGAGATTGACGTCGTTGCCCAGCGTCGCGCCGACGATTTTCCCCGTCGAGGACACCACCAGCACGGCCTCGGGCTCGGGATTGTTCCAGGTCGACATCGGATGCAGGCCGGCGTCAACGCCCGTGCCCACCGCCGACATAGGCGGGGCCTTGGTGAAGATCTCGGCGTCCGGGCCGATGCCGACCTCGAGATACTGGCTCCACGAGCCCTGGTCGATCAGCGTCTGCTTCAGCCGCATGGCCTCCGGCGAGCCGGGCACCAGCTTGGAGAAGTCCTCGCCCACCATGCTGACGATCTGCTCGCGGATGCCGGTGGCCGCGGCCGGGTCGCCCTTGGCGCGCTCCTCGATCACGCGCTCCAGCATCGAGATCGCGAAGGTGACGCCGGCCGCCTTGATGGCCTGCAGGTCGTTGGGGGCGAGCAGCCAGGGCTTCGTCTCGTCCCGGTTGTCCGGAACCGTGTTGAGCAGAATGGCGTCGAGATCGCCGATGCGCTCGCCTTGCTCGTCGGCCAGCGCCCGGGCGGGGTCGGGCATTTCGCACAGATCCCGCATGGTCGGGAACGCGCGGGTCACATCGAACACGCCGTCCGGGCGGATCGCCACCACGGACGGCCCCGACACGTCGGGCCGCCACACGCGGCCCGCGAGCGCGCCACGGGCGCCGTCATGCGGAAGGGTGGTGGCGCTGTCGAGCTTGAGGCGGGCCATGGTCGCTCCCTAAATCGTTTATTGTGGCGGGGTTTAGCATCTTGGGGGCGCGCTGGCGAGATCACGGCCCCGCCCTGCGCGCAATGCAGCGGCGCGAGGCGGGGCGAAGATAATGAAGGTTTCGGAGAGACCGCATTTCCCCAGCGTCACCCCACCCCGCCGGGCTTCGCCCGTCGACCCTCCCCCTCAAGGGGAGGGTGTGCTGCGGCCTTGCGATCGGCGCCGGTGCGGGTACGCGTAAAATTTCGTCGGGCTCGGTCACTCTCGGACGTGCCGCAACGCCCACCCTCCCCTTGAGGGGGAGGGTCGCCGCGCAGCGGCGGGGTGGGGTGAAGCCGGGCGAAGGGAAGCGGGCAAACGACGCTTGTCTCCACGCGACGCCGACCTCGATTGCCGGTCACAACTGTCACAATTCGAAACGCCTATAACGTGCATTGCGCAGGCTGAAAAATTCGTTCTAGCATCGGGCATTCCGGGCGTTAGCCCGGGGCATAAACGAGGCGGCTGAGCCGCCCGCAGAGGAGGACACCTATGAGACATTCCTGGCTCGTCGCCGGGTTCGCGGCCGTTTCGGCTGCGTTCGTCCAGCCCGCCGTTGCTCAGCAGCCCACCATTCCGATCATCGTCAAGGACACGACCTCCTTCTACTGGCAGATCGTGCTCGCCGGCGCCCGCAAGGCCGGGCAGGACCTGAACGTGAAGGTGCCGGAGCTCGGCGCGCAGTCCGAAGCCGACATCAACGGCCAGATCGCCATCCTGGAGAACGCCGTCTCCACCAAGCCGGCCGCCATCGTGATCTCGCCCACGCAGCGCGCCGCGCTCGGCAAGCCGATCGACGAGGCCGCCAAGTCGGTCAAGATCGTCGGCATCGACTCGGCCGCCGACTCGAAGGCCTTCACGTCCTTCCTCACCACCGACAACGTCCAGGGCGGGCGCATTGCGGCCGATGGCCTCGCGGCGGCGATCACCAAGAAATACGGCAAGGCCGAGGGCGAAGTGGCTCTCATCACCCATCTGCCGGGCGTCGGCTCGCTCGACGAGCGCGCCAAGGGCTTCAAGGAGCAGCTCGCCTCCAAGTACCCGGGCATCAAGCTGGCGGCCGACAAGGTGTCGGACGGCACCGCCAATGGCGGGCTCAACATCACCACCGACCTGCTCACCGCCTTCCCGAACCTGCGCGGCATCTTCGCGTCGAACCTGATCCAGGCCCAGGGCGCGATTCAGGCGATCGCCGAGTCCAAGGCGCAGGACAAGGTGAAGCTGGTCGGCTTCGATAGCGACGACAAGCTCGTGAAGGCGCTCAAGGACGGCGTGATGGCCGCCACCGTCGTGCAGGACCCGTTCCGCATGGGCTATGACGGCGTCAAGACCGCGCTCGCCGCCTCCAAGGGCGAGAAGGTCGAGGCTTTCGTGGACACCGGCGCGAACCTGATCACGGGCGAGAACATGACCGGCGCCCGCGCCCAGGAGCTGCTGAACCCCAAGGTCAAGTAAGCCGCGGTTCAGAAACGACAGCGCCGCCCGGCCGCCTCGGCGCCCGGGCGGCGGACGCGTCTTTCCCCCCAGCCGGAACAGCGCCCGTGTCCGCCATCGCCGAAACTCAGCCTGCCGTGGAAACGGCCTTCGCGGGCCCCATCCTGGAGCTGCGCAAGCTCGAGAAACGCTACACCGGCACGCATGCGCTGAAGCCCGCCGACCTCGCCTTCGAGACGGGCGAAGTGCACGCCATCGTGGGCGAGAACGGCGCCGGCAAGTCGACGCTGATCAAGCTGCTCACGGGCGTCACCCCGCGCACGGCGGGCGAAATCATCTGGAAGGGCGTCCCGACCGATCTCTCCACCCCCAACGAGGCGATCGCGCTCGGCATCAACGCCGTCCATCAGGAGGTGGTGCTCTGCCCGCACCTGACCGTGGCGGCCAACATCTTCCTGGGCGATGAGAAGACATCCCCGGGCGGGCTGCTGCGCGACCGCGCCATGGTGCGCGACGCGCAGCGCATCCTCGTCGACCTCGGCTTCGCGCTGCCGGCCGGCGCGCTGCTGTCGACGCTCACCATCGGCCAGCAGCAGCTCATCGCCACGGCGCGCGCCGCCACGCGCGGGACCCGCTTCCTGATCTTCGACGAGCCCACCGCCTACCTCACCCGGCAGGAGGCCGCGCAGCTCTTCGCGCTGATCCGCCGCCTCAAGGCGCAGGGCGTCACGGTGGTCTACATCAGCCACCGCATGGAGGAGATCTTCGAGCTCGCCGACCGCGTCTCGGTGCTGCGCGACGGCACGCTGGTGGGCACGCGCCGGGTGTCGGAGACCAGCGACGCCGAGCTGATCGGCCTCATGATCAACCGCTCCATCGAGCAAGTGTACCACAAGGACCCTTTCACGCCCGGAGCCGCCATCCTGGAAACCCGCAACCTGAGCGGGCGCGGCTTCCGGGACGTTTCGCTCACCGTGCGCGAGGGCGAGATCGTCGGCCTCTACGGGCTGATCGGCGCCGGGCGCAGCGAGTTCGTGATGGGCGTCTACGGTCGCGAGCCGACCACGGGCGGCGAGGTGTTGTGGGGCGACCGGCCGGTCTCGGTCCGCTCGGAGCGCGACGCCATCGCGCTCGGCATGGCGCTGGCGCCCGAAAGCCGGCGCGACCAGGGGCTCTGCCTCAATCTGGGCGTCGGCCACAACCTCAACCTCCCGGTGTTCGACCGGCTCACGCGGGGGCTCACCATCTCGGGCCGGCGGGAGCGCGCCGCCGCCGACAAGCAGATCGCCGACCTGCGCATCAAGACGGCGAGCCGCAACGCGCTGGCGCTCAGCCTCTCGGGCGGCAATCAGCAGAAGATCGTGATCGGCAAATGGCTCAACCACGGGGCCAAGCTGTTCATCTTCGACGAACCCACCGTGGGGGTGGATGTCGGCACCAAGGCGGAGATCTACCGGCTCTTCGGCGCGCTGTTGGCCAAGGGCGCGGGCATTCTCCTGGTGTCGTCCTACCTGCCCGAAGTCTACGAGCTGGCCGACCGCCTCCATGTGTTCAGGGGCGGCCGGCAGATCGCCAGCCACGGCCACAAGGCCGCCAGCCACGAACAGATCCTCACCGAGGCGATCGGCGTCTGAGCCCGCCCAGGAACCCCTTCATGCCCCGCCAGCAGGACCCCGCATCATGACCGACACCGCGAGCACGCTGGGCGCGCCGAAAACGAGGTTCGAGTTCTCGCGCCTGCTCGGCCTCACGCTGGTGGGCGTGCTTCTGGCCATGTTCCTGTTCCTGGCCTGGAAGACCTCGACCTTCGCGACGCCCGGCAACATCTCGAACCTCGCCCGCCAGGGCGCGATCTTCGCCATCCTGGCGCTGGGCCAGACCTTCGTGATCATCACGGCCGGCATCGACCTCTCGGTCGGCGCGGTGGCGAGCTTCATCACCGTGGTGGTCGCGATGCTGGTCCAGGGCGTCGCGCCCGGCGTCGCGGCGGGGCTCACGGGCGTCGGCCTGCCCGAGGCGGCCGCCAACGTGCTGGCGCTGTGGACCGTGATCCTCGCGTCCCTGCTGCTCGGCATGGCGATCGGAGCGTTTCACGCCTTCGGGGTGGTGAAGATGGGGCTGCCCCCCTTCATCATCACGCTCGCGACCTTCACGGCGCTGCGCGGCGTCGGCCTGCTGATGACCAATGGCTCCACCATCAACGTCACCAACGATGCGTTCACGGGCTTTTCGCGCGGCGAGGTGCTGGGTATCCCCAACCTGTTCATGGTGGTGGTCGTGGTCGCGGTCCCGGCTTTTGTATACCTGCACCTCAGCAAGTGGGGCCGCTACCTCTATTCGGTCGGGTCCAACCCCGAGGCCGCGCGCCTGTCTGGCGTCAACGTCAACGCCGTAACGGCGACCGCCTATATCCTGTCTTCGCTCTGCGCCGCCATCGTGGGGGTGATGCTGGCCTCGCGCACCGGCACCGGCAACGCCACCCAGGCGATTGGCTTCGAGCTGGAGGCCATCGCGGCCTCGGTGATCGGCGGCACCAGCCTCTTCGGGGCCATCGGCTCCGTCTGGGGCCCGCTGCTCGGGGCCTTCATCCTGGCGACCATCCGCAACGGCGCCAACCTGATGAACGTCAACTCGTTCTGGCAATACATCATCACCGGCGTCCTAATCATCCTGATCGTCTACGCGGATGGGCTGCGGCGCCGTAGGCGCTAAAGGCGGGCCGATATAGAATGCATTCACCCAAGCCGCCGCTAGCGCGCGGAACATGCGCGTTTTGCTGGCGTCCGAAAATATTTCGCGTAAAGAGAGCCCCGCCGAGGGTTCTCGTCTTCTGGAACTCGGCAGCGGCCCAGCCACAAGAGCCGCACAGGAAGGGAAGGCCATGAACGCTCCGGTCCTCAACGCCCCGCGCACCGTGCGGCTGAACGCCGCCGACAATGTCGTGGTCGCGGTCGACCCGGTGGATGTCGGCGCCGTCGCGGAGGGCGTCACCGCCCGCGCCCGCGTGCCGCGCGGCCACAAGATGGCCACCCTGCCGATCCCCGAAGGCTCGCCCATTCTCAAATTCGGCCAGATCATCGGCTTCGCCGCCAAGGACATCGCGCCGGGCGACTGGGTGCACGAGCACAATGTCGGCATGCACGACTTCGAGCGCGACTACCGCTTCGCCGAGGATGCGCGCGTCGAGGAGGTGCTGCCGGTGGAGCTGCAGGCCACCTTCCAGGGCTTCCGGCGCGCCAACGGCAAGGTCGGCACGCGCAACTACATCGGCATCCTCACCTCGGTGAACTGCTCGGCCTCGGTGGCGCGCTTCATGGCGCTCGAGATCGAGCGCTCCGGCATCCTGGAGCAGTACCCCAACATCGACGGCGTCATCCCGCTGGTGCATGGCGGCGGCTGCGCGCTCGACGTCAAGGGCGAGGGCTACGACATCCTCAAGCGCACCCAGTGGGGCTACGCCACCAACCCCAACATGGCGGGCGTCGTGATGGTCGGCCTCGGCTGCGAGGGCTTCCAGATCGGCCGCTGGAAGGACGCATACGGGATCAAGGAGAGCGACACCTTCCGGACCATGACGATCCAGGAGATCGGCGGCACCAAGAAGACCGTGCAGGCCGGCGTCGAGGCGATCAAGACCATGCTGCCCATCGCGGACGCGGCGCGGCGCGAAACCGTGCCGGCCTCCGAGATCCTGCTGGCGCTCCAGTGCGGCGGCTCGGACGGCTATTCGGGCATCACCGCCAACCCGGCGCTGGGCGCGGCCGTGGACCTCCTGGTCAAGCACGGCGGCGCCGCAATCCTGTCCGAGACGCCCGAAATCTACGGCGCCGAGCACCTGCTCACCCGCCGCGCCGCGACGCGCGAGATCGGCGAGAAGCTGGTCGACATGATCCACTGGTGGGAGGACTACACGGCCCGCAACAAGATGGAGATGAACAACAACCCGTCCCCGGGCAACAAGCTCGGCGGGCTCACCACCATCCTGGAGAAGTCGCTCGGCGCGGCCGCCAAGGGCGGCACCAAGACGCTGGCCGGCGTCTATCACTACGCCGAGCAGGTCGACGCCAAGGGCTTCGTCTACATGGATACGCCCGGCTACGACCCCGTGGCGGCCACCGGGCAGGTGGCGGGCGGCTCCAACGTGCTGTGCTTCACCACCGGGCGCGGCTCGGCCTATGGCTGCAAGCCGACCCCATCCATCAAGCTCGCGACCAACAGCGAGATCTACCGCCGCATGCTCGACGACATGGACATCAATTGCGGCGACATCCTCGACGGCGTCTCCATCGAGGAGAAGGGCCAGGAGATCTTCGACACCGTGCTGCGCATCGCCTCGGGCGAGCGCTCCAAGTCGGAGCAACTCGGCTATGGCGACGCCGAATTCGTGCCTTGGACCGTGGGCGCGACCATGTGACCGCTCCGCCAGTTGCGGAAATGCGTGTCATCTGATTGTCATAGAACCGTCGCCTGAGCGTTGCGCCAGGCTGCCAGACAACCAAAAGAGGGCCCCGAACGGCCCGTCAGGGAGAGAGAGCAATGAAACTCCGTACCAGGCTTGCGCTGTCGCTCGCCGCCATGATGGCCTCGACGTCCGCCTTTGCGCAGACCGAGATCCAGTGGTGGCACGCGATGACGGGCGCCAACAACGACGTCGTCAACAAGCTCGCGGCGGATTTCAACGCCTCGCAGAGCGAGTACAAGGTCACGGCCGCCTACAAGGGCAGCTATCCCGACACGCTGAACGCCGCCATCGCGGCCTTCCGGGCAGGCAACGCGCCCCACATCGTGCAGGTCTTCGAGGTCGGCACCGCCACGATGATGTCCGCCAAGGGCGCCATCAAGCCGGTCGGCCAGATGATGCAGGAAGCCGGCGAGAAGTTCGACCCCAAGGCCTACCTGCCGGCCATCACGGGTTACTACTCGACCGCCAAGGGCGAGATGCTGTCCTTCCCGTTCAACTCGTCCTCCATGGTGATGTGGGTCAACAAGGACGCGCTGAAGAAGGCCAACGTCGCCGAAATCCCGAAGACCTGGCCGGACGTGTTCGAGGCCGGCAAGAAGCTCAAGGCCGCCGGCTACGACAAGTGCGGCTTCACGGTCGCGTGGTCGCCCTGGGCGCTGATCGAGCAGTTCTCGGCCTGGCACAACCTGCCGCTCGGCACCAAGGCCAACGGCCTCGACGGCTTCGACACCGAGCTGAAGTTCAACAGCCCGGCGCACGTGAAGCTGCTGACCGATCTCGTCGCCCTGCAGAAGGACAAGACCTACGACTATTCGGGTCGCGGCAACGAGAACGAGGGTCGCTTCACCTCGGGCGAGTGCCCGATCATGCTGACGTCCTCGGGCTTCTACGGCAACGTCAAGGCCAACGCGAAGTTCGAGTTCGCGGCGGCTCCGATGCCCTACTACCCGGACGTGAAGGGCGCTCCGCAGAACTCGATCATCGGCGGCGCCTCGCTGTGGGTGATGGGCGGCAAGACGGCGCCCGAGTACAAAGGCATCGCCAAGTTCTTCACCTTCCTGTCGGACACCGACCGGCAGGCCAAGCTGCACGTGGAATCCGGCTACTTGCCGATCACGCTGGCGGCCTACGAGAAGGTCAAGGCCTCGGGCTTCTACAACCAGTTCCCGGACCGGGAGACGCCCTTGAAGGAGCTCACCAACAAGGAGCCGACCGAGAACTCGCGCGGCCTGCGCTTCGGCAACATGGTGCAGATGCGCGACATGTGGTCGGAAGAGATCGAGGCCGCGCTGGCCGGCAAGAAGTCGCCCCAGCAGGCGCTGGACGACGCCGTGTCGCGCGGCAACGCCACGCTGCGCCAGTTCGAGCGCACCGCCAACCGTTGAGGATCCGTCGCCGGCCGCAAAGCCGGCGACCCCTCATCCGACTTCGCTGCGCTCGGCTGCCTTCTCCCCGTTCCGGGGCGAAGGGAAACGGCGCCGGTCTTCCCCTCTTCCCGGCGACGGGGAGAGGGTCAGGGTGAGGGTGGCGCCACTTGCGCGCGCTTCGCCGTCAATCTGCCCCCTCACGCACGGCCCCCATGGAAAAGCGCTCGGTCTACACCAACAAGCTGCTGCCCTACCTGCTGCTCGCGCCGCAGCTGGTCATCACGCTGGTGTTCTTCTACTGGCCGGCCTCCCAGGCCGTGTGGATGTCGTTTCGCATCGAGGACGCGTTCGGGATCTCGACCGAGTTCGTCGGCTTCGAGAACTACGTCACGCTCTTCGGGCAGCGCTCCTATTACGAGTCGATGTGGACCACGCTGGTCTTCTCGCTCGCCGTCACCATCCTGGCGATGTCGTTCTCGCTGCTGCTGGCCGTCATGGCCGACAAGCAGATTCGCGGCGGCTCGGTGTATCGCACGCTGCTGATCTGGCCCTACGCGGTGGCGCCCGCCATCGCGGGCGTGCTGTGGCTTTTCATGTTCCAGCCCTCGCTCGGCATGATCGGCCGCGGCCTGATCGCGGCCGGCGTGCCCTGGAATCCGATGCTGAACGGCGACCACGCCCTGCTGCTCGTGATCCTGGCCGCCGCCTGGAAGCAGATCAGCTACAACTTCCTGTTCTTCCTGGCGGGGCTGCAATCCATCCCCAAGAGCCTGATCGAGGCCGCCGCGATCGACGGCGCCAAGCCGGCGCGGCGCTTCTGGACCATCATCTTCCCAATGCTGTCGCCCACCACGTTCTTCCTGCTGGTGGTCAACATCGTCTACGTCTTCTTCGACACCTTCGGCATCATCGACGCCATCACGCATGGCGGACCCGCCAAGGCCACCGAGACGCTGGTGTTCAAGGTCTACTCCGACGGCCGGCTGGGCGGCGACCTCGGCGGCTCGGCGGCCCAGTCCGTCGTCCTGATGGTGATCGTGATCGCGCTCACGGCCATCCAGTTCCGCTATGTCGAGCGCAAGGTGACCTACTGATGCGCGCCCTGCGAGGAGCCTCCCCATGGTAGAGCGCCGGACCTGGTTCTCGACGTTCCTGCCCCACTTCATCCTGATCATGGGCGTGCTGATCGTCGCCTTTCCGGTTTACGTGGCCTTCGTGGGCTCGAGCTGGGACGCCGGCACCATCGCGAACGGCACGATGCCGCTCTATCCGGGCAAGTTCCTGGTGGAGAACTACTCGCGGGCGCTTCTGGCCGGCAACGCCACCGCGCGCGAGCCGGTGGGGCCGATGCTGCTGAACAGCTTCATCATGGCGATCATCATCGCGGTCGGGAAAATCGCGATCTCGATCATCTCCGCCTATGCGGTGGTGTATTTCCGCTTTCCGCTGCGCCAGAGCGCTTTCTGGTTGATCTTCATCACCCTGATGCTGCCCGTCGAGGTGCGCATCTATCCGACCTACAAGATCGTGGCCGATCTCGGAATGCTGGACACCTATGCGGGCCTGGCGGTGCCGCTGATCGCCTCCGCCACCGCCACGCTGCTGTTCCGGCAGTTCTTCATGACGATCCCGGACGAGCTCGTGGAAGCCTCCAAGATCGACGGCGCCGGGCCCATGAAGTTCTTTGTCGACACGGTGCTGCCGCTGTCGATCACCACCATCGCGGCGCTGTTCGTGATCCAGTTCATTTATGGCTGGAACCAGTATCTCTGGCCCCTGCTGATCACCACCCGCGAGAACATGCAGACCATCGTGATCGGCATCAAGAAGATGCTGGTCACCCAGGACGCGCTGACCGAATGGCAGCTCGCGATGGCGACCGCCGTGCTGGCCATGTTGCCGCCCGTGCTGGTCGTGTTGCTGATGCAGAAGCTGTTCGTGCGCGGCCTCGTCGAGACGGAGAAGTAAATCATGGCCGTTGTCACCCTGAAGGACGTCCGCAAGGTCTACGCCGGCGGCGTCGAGGCCGTGAAGGGCGTCAGCATCGACATCCCGGATGGCGGCTTCTGCGTGCTCGTGGGCCCCTCCGGCTGCGGCAAGTCCACGCTGCTGCGCATGGTGGCCGGGCTGGAGACCATCTCGTCCGGCGAGGTCGCGATCGGCGACCGGGTCGTGAACGACATCGAGCCGGCCGAGCGCGACATCGCGATGGTGTTCCAGAACTACGCGCTCTACCCGCACATGAGCGTCTACGACAACATCGCGTACGGGTTGCGCAACCGAAAGACGCCCAAGGACGAGATCGACCGTCGCGTGCAGGAGGCGGCCCGCATTCTCGCCATCGAGCCGTTCCTGCAGCGCAAGCCGCGGGCGCTTTCTGGCGGCCAGCGCCAGCGCGTCGCCATGGGGCGCGCCATCGTGCGCAAGCCGCAGGTGTTCCTGTTCGACGAGCCGCTCTCCAACCTCGACGCCAAGCTGCGCGTGCAGATGCGCGTCGAGATCAAGAAGCTGCAACGCGCGCTGGGCGTCACCTCGATCTACGTCACGCATGACCAGGTCGAGGCCATGACGCTGTCGGACAAGCTCGTGGTGATGAGCGGCGGGCAGGTCGAGCAGGTCGGGACGCCGACGGAGGTGTATCGGCGGCCCGAGACGCGCTTTGTCGCCACCTTCATCGGCTCGCCGCCCATGAACATCCTGCCCGGCGTCGTGGAGACGGACGGCCGCGTCTCCGTCGGCGGTCAGTCGCTCGCCGCCGCCGACATGGCGACCGACCTGAAGCCCGGCCTCGCCGTGGACGTGGGCATCCGCCCCGAGGAGGCCGAGATCGCCGCGCCAGGCGTTGCCGGCTGCGCTTTCGCGATCGACTTCGTGGAGGAGCTCGGGGCCACCGAGCTGCTGCACGGAACGATCGGGGAGGGCGCCTTCGTGCTGCAGGTCCCGACCGGCTCGGTCCCCAACGGGACCAAGCAAGTCGCCCTCACCATCGCGCCGAATTGCGTCCATGTGTTCGACCGCGAAACCGGCAAGCGTCTCAGCCGCCGCCCCGCCGAGGCCAGCAAGGCAGCGTAGTCAGCAATAGTTGTGTAGTATAAGTTGCACAACTATCGGGCGGTGTGACTTTTGTTGACACTGTTTCGGCAGGATCGCTCTCCAGTCTGGGAGGGCGGTCTTGCGTCTGGTCTTTGCCTGGTTGGCCTTTGTCTTGTCGGCTCATACGGCTCGCGCGCAGATCATCTCGATCGATGCCTATGTCACCCAGGTCGATGTCGGCGTGATCGAGACCGAGTTGACGCTCTACGAACGCAAGAACGCCATCTACGCCCTGTTCACCGCCAAGGGGCCGTTCGAGGCGAACGCCCGCGAGCTGAACGTGACCAAGGACGGCTGCCACGAGGTGTTCTACAGCGGCATGCACGAGAAGGAGACCTTCACGGTCAGCCTGACTGCTTGCTCGAGTTCGGCCTATTGCAGGGACGAGCGGCAATATCTCGCCCTGAAGGCGACCTACACGGTGATGAACTTGGGGTCGGGCCGCCGTCCACAGGTGAAGGCCGCCCCGATCGTCAAGGCGATCCGGCCCGCGCTGCGCCATCTGCCCTGCTGACGCCGTCGACACCGGGCCGCCCTTTACGCTAGGGATGATCCCGAACGCAGAGGGACCCGCCATGGCGATTGAGATCGACGGACGCACGCTAACGGCAGCTGAGGTGATGCGGGTTTCGCGGCCGGACGCCTCGGGCTCCTACGAGCAGGCAGCCCTGGCCCCCGACGCCCGCGAGCGGATCGCGGCCACCCGCGACTATATCGACGCCAACTGGATGAACGACGACGCGCCGCTGATGTACGCCTTCAACACCGGCGTCGGCCTGTTCAAGGACCAGCGCGTGCTGATGAGCGAGATGGTGTCCTACCAGGCCAAGACCATCTACGCGCACGCGACCGGCATCGGCGAGGCGCTGCCCGAGGACGCCGTGCGGGCCATCATGCTGCTGCGCGCCAATGCCTTCGCGTCCAACTTCTCGGGCCCGCGCGTGGAGTTGGTGGAGCGCCTGCTCGCCTTTCTGAACGCCGGGCTCCATCCGGTCATTCCCGCCAAGGGCTCGGTCGGGGCTTCGGGGGATCTGGCGCCGCTCGCCCACATGGCGGGCGCGGTGTGCGGCTTTCCGGAAGCCGAGATCGTGTATCGCGGCCAGCGCATGCCGGCCCGCGAGGCCATCGAGGCGGCCGGCCTGACGCCCGACTTCGACCTCGGCGCCAAGGACGCCTCGGCGCTGATCAACGGCTCCACGGTCTCGCTCGCCATCGCCGTGCTGGCGCTTGAAGACGCCAAGCGCATCCGCAAGGCCGCCGACGTGTCCCTGGCCCTCACCCTGGAGGCGCTGCGGGCCGAGAAGATCGCGTTCCTGCCCATCGTGCACGCCGCGCGGCCGCACCCCGGCCAGGCTGCCGTCGCCCGCAACGTCCTGAAGCTCATCGGCGACAGCGAGCGCTGCTCGGAGGCCGCGCGCCTCACCGTGTTCCCGGAAGAGACCCGGAAGGAAGGCGTCGCTCCGCCGCCGCGCGTGCAGGACGTCTACTCGCTGCGCTGCGCCCCGCAGGTGCACGGCCCCGTCGTGCAGGCGCTGGACTACATCGACGGCGTGATCGCCACCGAGATCAACTCGGCCACCGACAACCCGCTCATCTTCGACGACGGCAAGGGCGGCTACGCCTCCCTCTCGGGCGGCCACTTCCACGGCCAGTACGTCGCGCAGGTCATGGACCTGCTCACCATCGTGATGGCCGATCTCGGCTCCATCTGTGAGCGCCGGCTGGCGCGCCTGATCGACCCCACCATGAGCTACGGCCTGCCGCGCAACCTGCTGGCCGGCAAGAAAGGCCTCAACACCGGCTTCGCCACCGTGCAGTGCTCCATGTCGGCGCTCGTGATGGAGAACCGCACGCTCGCGATGCCGGGCTCGGTGGATTCCATCCCGGGCAAGAGCAACGCCGAGGACCACGTCTCGAACTCGACCTGGTGCGCCCGCAAGGCCCGCACCGTGGTGGAGAACACCGAGATGATCGTGGCGGGCGAGATGCTGATGGCCGCCCAGGCGCTGAGCCTCGTGGAGCCTATCGCCAAGGCGCACCCGCTCGGCTCCGGCACGGCCGCGGCCCTGAAGGCGATCCGCGGCGTGATCGAGCCGGCTTTGGACGGCGACCGCTGGTACGCGACCGAGATGCGCCACGCCCAGGCGCTGGTGCACTACGGCACGGTGGTGGCGGCCGTGGAAGCCGCCGTGGGACATCTGGAGTAAGGACGATGCGGGGCCTCTCCGCTTTTCCGATCACGCCGTCGGACGCCGACGGCGTCGTGCGGGTCGACGCCCTGCAGCGTTTGCTGCGTCCGCTGGTCGATGCGCGCGTTCATTCGATAGGCCTGCTGGGCAGCACGGGCTCCTACCCCTACCTGTCGCGCCCGGAACGTCGCCGCGCGATCGAGGCGGCCGCCGACGAAGTCGCAGGCCGCGTGCCGCTGCTGGTCGGCGTCGGCGCGCTGCGCACCGACGAGGCTATCCGGCTGGCGCAGGACGCGCGCGCCGGCGGGGCTGCGGCCGGGCTGCTCGCAGCCGTCTCGTATACGCCGCTCACAGAAGACGAAGTCTTCGAGCACTACAAGGCCGTGGCGGGCGAGAGCGGGTTGCCGCTGTGCATCTACGACAACCCGACCACCACGCATTTCCGCTTTTCCCCGGAGCTGATCGCGCGCCTGGCGGCGCTGCCGGGCGTCGCCGCCGTCAAGCTGCCGGGCGGGGAGCCGCAGGCGCTGGCCGCCCAGATGGCGGATCTCCGCGCCCGCGTTCCGGCTGACTTCGCGCTCGGGCATAGCGGCGACTGGTTCGCGGTTGAAGCCATGCTGGCCGGCGGCGAGGCCTGGTACAGCGTGGTCGCCGGCATCCTGCCGCAGGTCTGCATGGACATCGTCGCGGCGGTGCGCGCCGGAAACGCCACCGAAGCGCGCCGGCTCAACGCCGCCCTGGAGCCGCTCTGGGGGCTGTTCCGGGAATTCTCCAGCCTGCGCGTCGTCTACGAAATCGCGGAGCGCCGCGGCGTTTGCGCCGCCGAACCGCCCTTGCCGGTGCGCCGCCTGCCGGAAGCGGCGCGCCAGCGCGTCGCCGCCGTTCTGGACGGCATGGACCCGGCGCTGCTGCGCTGAAGCCAACAAAAAACCCCGGGGCCAGCCCGGGGTTTTTCATTTGGATGCTGCGACGGCCTTAGCTGGCCGCGGCGGCGCGCTCGGCGCGCTTGCGATCGTTCGGGTCCAGCCAGACCTTGCGCAGGCGGATCGCCTTGGGGGTCACTTCGACCAGCTCGTCGTCCTGGATGTAGGCCAGCGCCTTTTCCAGCGTCATGCGGATCGGCGGGGTGAGGCGCACGGCCTCGTCCTTGCCGGCGGCGCGGACGTTGGTGAGCTTCTTGCCCTTCAGCAGGTTCACTTCCAGGTCGTTGTCGCGGCTATGCTCGCCCACGATCATGCCCTGGTAGATCTTCCAGCCCGGCTCGATCATCATCGGGCCGCGATCTTCCAGGTTCCACATCGCGTAGGCCACGGCCTCGCCGATGTCGTTGGAGATCAGCACGCCGTTGCGGCGCCCGGCGATCTCGCCCTTCCACGGCGCATATTCGTGGAAGATGCGGTTCATGATCGCGGTGCCGCGCGTGTCGGTCAGCAGTTCGCCCAGATAGCCGATCAGGCCGCGGGTGGGAGCGTGGAACACGAGGCGCAGACGGTTACCGCCCGAAGGCCGCATCTCCATCATGTCGGCCTTGCGCTCGGACATCTTCTGCACAACGACGCCGGAATGCTCCTCGTCCACGTCGATGGTGACTTCCTCGATGGGCTCGAGGATCTCGCCGGCCTCGTCGCGCGAGAACACCACCTTCGGGCGCGACACCGCGAGCTCGAAGCCTTCGCGGCGCATCTGCTCGATCAGGATGGCGAGCTGCAACTCGCCGCGGCCCGCCACCTCCATGGCGTCCCTGTCGGGCGACTCGGTGACGCGCAGCGCGATGTTGCCCTCGGCTTCCTTCAGGAGACGGTCGCGGATCACGCGGCTCGTGACCTTGTCGCCTTCCGTGCCGGCGAGCGGCGAGTCGTTGACGCGGAACTGCATCGTGACGGTCGGCGGGTCGATCGGCTGCGCCGGCAGGGGGCTCTCGACGGACGGATCGCAGAAGGTGTCGGCGACGGTGCCCTTCACCATGCCGGCGATGGCCACGATGTCGCCCGCCTCGGCCTCGTCGACCGGGATGCGCTCAAGGCCGCGGAAGCCCAGCACCTTGGAAACGCGGCCCTGCTCGACCACGTTGCCCTTCGCGTCCAGCACCTTGAAAGCCTGGTTCGGCTTGATGGTGCCCGACGTGATGCGGCCGGTGACGATGCGGCCGAGATAGGGGTTGGCCTCCAGGATGGTGCCGAGCAGACGGAACGGGCCTTCCTCGACCACCGGCGGGGCGACGTGCTTCACCACGAGATCGAACAGCGGCGCGAGATCGTCCTTCGGACCGTCCTGGCTGGTCGCCATCCAGCCCTGCTTGGCCGAACCGTACAGGATCGGGAAATCCAGCTGGTCGTCGGTGGCGTCCAGCGCGGCGAAGAGGTCGAACACCTCGTTGATGACCTCGGTGGCGCGCTGCTCGGGCTTGTCGATCTTGTTGATCGCCACGATGGGCTTGAGGCCGAGCTTCAGCGCCTTGCCGACCACGAACTTGGTCTGCGGCATCGGGCCTTCGGCCGCGTCCACCAGCACGACGACGCCGTCGACCATGCCCAGGATGCGCTCCACCTCGCCGCCGAAATCGGCGTGGCCGGGGGTGTCGACGATGTTGATGCGGACATCCTTCCACTGCACCGAGGTGCACTTGGCCAGGATGGTGATGCCGCGCTCGCGCTCCAGGTCGTTGGAGTCCATCGCGCGCTCGGCGACCTTCTGGTTCTCGCGGAACGTGCCCGACTGGGCGAGCAGCTTATCCACCAGCGTAGTCTTGCCGTGGTCGACGTGGGCGATGATCGCGATGTTGCGGAGCTTCATGGTTCTCTCGATTGGCCAAACGCTGAAACCCGGCTCCAGGGGAGTCGGGCTGTCGTTCCTCGGCCTGTCCGGTCGTTTCGTTGCGGCGCAATAGCACACGAGGCCGGGTAAAACAACGAAGGATCGAACCGCCCGGTTCGGCGGCCGGGCTTTCGCGCGAGTTGGCCGCTGGGTTTGGCGAAGCGCCGGCGCTTGACGCGGACGGGAGACTGCAATGGATTGGGACGACAATCGGGCCCTGCCGCGAGGGAAGGCGGCCGTGAGAGCAGGGGCGGGAATGAACGAGCCAGCCATATGGGTGTCGGGTGGCGACTTGCGGGACGCCTTGGCCCTCGTCACGGTGGCTGTCCGCCGCAACACCGCGATCGTTCGCTTCGACTTCCTCGACGACTGCCTCGAAATCACCGGCCCCGGCGCCACCACGAGAATCGACGCGGAAGGCGACCTGCGCGAAGGCGCCGTTCTGGTGAATGGCGGCTCGCTTCGCCGGTTCATCGCCGTCATGCCGAAAGATCCCAAGCTCCGCCTTCAAACGCGGGCTGGTCGGTTGTTCATCGGCAACACGGGTTTCGAGGGCCAATCCCACGCAGTCGCGCCTGAGCCCATTACGCTGCCGATCGGCTCGGGCGTGCTTGGCACGCTCGCCGCCATCGCGCGCGAAGGGGAGCTGGTCGTGCGCGCATCCATCGGAGCCGCCGAAATCGCGGCCGCAAAGCAGGACTACAATCGGCGTATCGACGAAGCCTTTCGGCAGCTTGGCCCGCTCGGCGTAACCCGCGAGACGTTGGAGGCGGCCGTTGACGCGAGCGTGCGTGCGCCGCGACGCTGATCTCTACTCCCCCGCCGCCCGCACGGGAGCGAACGCCACCGGAGCCACCGCGGGATCGCCCGTGCCGAGCACGCGCCGGCGTTCGGCGATGGCGTGGCGGACCTGTTCGAGCGCCAGCGAGAACGCCGCGAGGCGGCTGGTGTCGATCTGCTCCTGCGAGGCCACCGCCAGCGTCTGGGCGAACACCTCGTCGGCCTGCTGCTCGAGATCGTCCAGCGTCGCCCTGTCCTGCCCCATGCGGGCCTCGCGCATGATGCGCAGCAGCTGCTCGAGCCGGAGGGCCTGCTCGTGGCCGCGGCTGCGCCAGCGGCCAGCCAACGCCGCAAACGCCGATGCGACGCCGCCCATCACCATCGCGATGATGTAGAACCAGTCGCCGTAGCGATCCAGAAACGTCTCCTCGTCGCCGTCCAGATAGGCGGCCGCGCCCGGGTGAACGGACACGCGCGCGCCTTTCTCGGTGTCGGGCGCCTCGATGCGGGCCGCCTGCGGAACCGCCGAGGCGAGGTCCGGCCGCATCTCGTAGAGGCGGCGCGTCAGGTCGGTGACGAGCTGGTCGGCAAGCCGGGCCTGCGCGACGATCCGGTACACGGCCGCAATGGTGGGCACGGAGTCGCTCGGCTTGGGCGGCGTGCCGCCGAAGCTGCCGCGCACGATCTGGACGCTGTCATAGGCCGGCGTGCGCTGCGCGATGGCGTCGGCCTCGTGGATGGGGATGAACACCGGCGACGACAGCCCGGCGGCCGCCACACTCGCCACCGTGGCGGGCACGAGCGTGCCGGTGACGGAGCCAACCACCAGAACGGCGTCGACGCGGCCGTCCCGAACCGCGGTCTGGACGTCGTCGAGGTTGAGCCCGGCCCGCGTGACCTCGTGCCCCGGCACCTCGTATTGCTGCAGAATGGTGTCGAGCAGCCGCTCGTTGGCGGGGGAATGGCGGACGAGGCCGACGGTCTTGCCACGCAGGTCGCTCACGCTCGCGATGGCGCTTCCGCCCGGCGCGACCAGAATGGCGGCGTTGCGATGCAGGATCGCGATTGCGTGGCCCGTCGCCTTCTCGACCTGGTCGCTGCGCACCACTGCGACGTCGGCCTTGCCGTTGTCGAACGCCTGCGCGGCCTCGGCCGGGTCCTGCGTGGTGATCACCTTGAGCCGGATGGCGGCCCGGTCCCGCCGCAGGATCTGGGCGGCGGTCTGCACGAGCTTGGCGTCCTCGCTGGAGGGCGGGCCGACCGCGATCGTGATCTCGGTCGGGCGCGTGTACGCGTAGATCCCGGCCATCACGACCAGTCCTGCGGCGAACACGCCGGCCGCCATGAGCCAGGCTTTCGTCATCGGTTCGCGGCTACGCTCCGGGCCGCCCGGCCCCGTGGGAGGCCGACGCGAGCAGAGTAGGTGGAGCTTTAGCAGCTACCCGGCAAGTGTGGCGCGCGCGCGGCGCGCTACACGTCGGCGTGATTGGGGTCGAGGCCGCGCTCAGATCCCGTGCTTGCGCTTGCGCGCGCCCAGCGTACGCAGGCGCAGGGCGTTCAGGCGGATGAAGCCCTGGGCGTCGCGATGGTCGTAGGCCACGGCGCCTTCCTCGAAGGTGACGAGGTCCTGGTCGTAGAGCGAGTACGGGCTCTCGCGGCCGATCACCCAGGCCGAGCCCTT
Source organism: Alsobacter metallidurans (assembly GCF_014636935.1). Lineage (GTDB taxonomy): Bacteria > Pseudomonadota > Alphaproteobacteria > Rhizobiales > Beijerinckiaceae > Alsobacter > Alsobacter metallidurans. Next base: position 309,727 of record NZ_BMES01000001.1, read on the forward strand.
GTAGAGCTTCAGGGTGACGCGGCCGGTGACGGCCTCCTGCGACTTGTCGATCATCGCCTGCAGCATCTCGCGCTCGGGCGAGAACCAGAAGCCGTTGTAGATCAGCTCGGCGTATTTCGGCATCAGCTCGTCCTTGAGATGCGCCGCGCCGCGGTCGAGCGTGATGGATTCGATGCCCCGGTGGGCGAAATACAGGATCGTGCCGCCGGGCGTCTCGTACATGCCGCGGCTCTTCATGCCGACGAAGCGGTTCTCGACGAGATCGAGCCGGCCGATGCCGTTGGCGCGGCCGAGCTCGTTGAGCTTCGTCAGCAGGGTGGCGGGCGACATCCTGACGCCGTCGATCGCGACCGGGTCGCCCTTCTCGAAGTCCATCGTGATGATGGTGGGCGTGTCGGGCGCCTGCTCGGGGTCGATGGTGCGCGAGTAGACGTAGTCCGGCACCTCGTTGGCCGGATCCTCCAGCACCTTGCCCTCCGAGGAGGCGTGCAGGAGGTTGGCGTCCACCGAGAACGGCGCTTCGCCGCGCTTGTCCTTGGCGATCGGGATCTGGTTCTGCTCGGCGAATTCCAGCAGCTTGGTGCGGGAGGTGAGGTCCCACTCGCGCCAGGGCGCGATGATGGTGATGTCGGGCTTCAGCGCATAGTAGCCGAGCTCGAAGCGCACCTGGTCGTTGCCCTTGCCGGTGGCGCCGTGGGACACCGCGTCGGCCCCCACGCGCTCGGCGATCTCGATCTGCTTCTTGGCGATCAGCGGACGGGCGATGGACGTGCCCAGCAGGTAGAGCCCCTCGTATTGCGCGTTGGCGCGGAACATCGGGAAGACGTAGTCGCGCACGAACTCCTCGCGTACGTCTTCGATGAAGATGTTCTCGGGCTTGATGCCGAGCAGCAGGGCCTTGTCGCGCGCCGGCCCCAGTTCCTCGCCCTGGCCGAGATCGGCCGTGAAGGTCACGACCTCGCAGCCATAGGTGGTCTGCAGCCACTTGAGGATGATGGAGGTGTCCAGCCCGCCCGAATAGGCGAGCACGACCTTGTTGACGCGCTTCTCGGCCATGATGGTCATCTCTCTCGAACCGGCGCGCCTTCCAGGAGATCCGCCGGCCTGCCGCAGGAGGAGCCTCGCGGCTCCCGAAATCGCGCGGGACTATAGGCAAGGCCAAGCCCGGCGCAAGCGCAGCCTAACTGACCGCGCCGAAAGCCCGAAAAAGCGCGCGTTGATTCAAATGCAAGCGATCCGGTTAGTGCAGCTGGAACGTGCATCTATCAATTACACACCTGCCACTTCACGACGGGTGGTTTGAACGATGCGAGTCGATGCATGGCTTACGGCGTCTATGTGGCCCCCACGGGCAAGAGCACGGTGGACGGGTTGTTGTCCGGCGTTCGCTGGAACACCACGAATCTGTCTTTCAGCTTCCCGACCGCGGCCAGCCAGTACGGCTCGGATTACGACTGGGCCGGCGCCTCGGCCGAAACCCGGCAGAACTTCACCGCTTTCACGACAGCGCAGCAGACCATGGTCCGCTCGGTGCTGGCCGAGTTCTCGTCCTTCGCCAACCTGTCGTTCACCGAAACGGCTGGCGGCGGCGGCGACCTGCGCTTCGGCCGGTCCGGCGCGGTGGATCCCAGCGGCGCCTATGCGTGGGCCTACTACCCGACAGCGGGCGCCGGCGGCGACGTCTGGTTCAAGCAGAACTGGACCGCCCCGCCGCAGATCGGCACCTTCGACTATCTGGCCGTGATGCACGAGATCGGCCACGCTCTGGGGCTCAAGCACTCGTTTGAAACGAGCGGCTCCTTCGGGGCGATGCCGTCCAGCCTTGACGGCAACGACTTCACGATCATGTCGTATCAGGCGTTTCCGGGCGCGGGATACAACGTCGTCAACTACCCGGGCAGCTACGCCCAGACGCCAATGCTCTATGACATCCAGGCGCTGCAGAGCCTCTACGGGGCCAACTTCAACACCAATGCGGGCGCGACCACCTACCGGTGGAGCCAGACCACCGGCGAGATGTTCATTAACGGCGTCGGCCAGGGCGCTCCGGCCGGCAACCACATCGAGATGACGTTGTGGGACGGCGGCGGCTTCGACACCTATGACTTCTCGGCCTACACGCGCGGCCTGCGGATCGACCTCAATCCGGGCTCGTGGGTCACCGAGACCACCCTGGCCGGCTCGCAGGTGGCGCAGTTCAGCCCCACCGCCTATGCGCCCGGCATGATCGCCAATGCGTTCCTCTACAACGGCGACCTGCGCTCGCTGATTGAGGGCGCGAATGGCGGCTCGGCCAACGACATCCTGATCGGCAACGTGGCCGACAACCTGCTCAACGGCAATGCCGGCAACGACACGTTGCAGGGCGGCGCCGGCGCGGACACGCTGATCGGCGGGCTTGGCGCCGACAGCCTTGACGGCGGCGACGGCTTCGACACGGCCTCCTATGCGGGCGCCACCGGCGGCGTCACGGTCGACCTCGGCACGGGCGTGGCCGCAGGCAACATGGCGGCCGGCGACCTCCTGGCGCGCATCGAGGCCGTGATCGGCTCGAACTACAACGATATCCTGCGCGGCGACGCGAACGCCAACCGCCTGGATGGCGGCGCGGGGCTCAACCAGCTCTTCGGCGCCGCAGGGGCGGATTCGCTGATCGGCGGCGCCGGCGACGACATTCTGGTCGGCGGCGCGGGCGCGGATTCGCTGGATGGCGGCGCCGGCATGGACACGGCCAGCTACGCCACCGCGACGACGGGCGTGGCCATCGACCTGCTCACGCCCGCCAACCAGAAGGGCGACGCCGCCGGCGACGTTTTCGTCGGGATCGATCATTGGGTCGGCTCCGCCTACGCTGACAGCTTCACGGCCGACAACGCGGGCCGCTGGTTCGACGGCGGCGCTGGCCTCGACAGCATCAAGGGCGGAACGGGCGCGGACGCGCTGTTTGGCGGCGTCGACAACGACTGGCTGTCGGGCGGCCTCGGAGCCGACACCCTGGCGGGCGGCGACGGCGTCGACACGGTGTCCTACGCCGACTCGGCCGCGGCTGTTTCGGTGAACCTGCAAACGAACGTCGTGTCGGGCGGCTCGGCCGCCGGCGACGTGACCTCGGGCTTCGAGGCCGTCGTGGGCTCGGCTTTCAACGACGTGCTCACGGGCGACGCCGGCGCGAACCGCCTCGAGGGCGGCGCCGGAGCGGACCAGCTCTCGGGCGGCGCGGGCCCCGACACCCTGCTGGGCGGAGCCGGGGACGACCTGCTGGCGGGCGGCGTCGGCGCCGACTCGCTGGACGGCGGCGCGGGCTTTGACACGGTGAGCTACGCCAGCGCGCTCGCGGGCGTGCGCCTCAGCCTCGCCGACCCGGCGCAGGGTCTTGGCGACGCCGCGGGCGACCGCTTCGTGTCGATCGAGGCCGTCATGGGCTCGTCCTTCGCCGACATGATCACGGGCGACGCGCTCGCGAACCTCCTGCAGGGCGGCGGCGGGGTCGACACGCTGGTCGGCGGCGGCGGCGCGGATACGCTGTCGGGCGGAAACGGCGCGGACGTGTTCGTGTTCGGCTCCTTCGCGGGCCGTGACGTGATCACGGATTTCACCGCGGCCGGGGCCGACCACGATGTGATCCGGCTCCTTGGCGTGCCGATGACGAACTTCGCCAGCGTGCTGAAGGCCTCCGCCCAGGTGGGCTCCGACGTGTGCATCACGCTGTCGGCCAACGACTCGATCACGCTCAGCAACGTGAACCTGTCCAACCTCGCGATGTCGGACTTCCTGTTCGCCTGAGCGGCGGTCCGGGGCGGATGCGGGCGCCTTGCAATGGGCGCCCGCGCTGCTACCGTCCGCCCATGCAGAGCACCGTCGATTTCTGGTACGAATTCGCCTCCACCTACTCGTTTCTCGCGGCCGAACGCATCGAGGCGCTCGCCGCCGAGCGCGACGTCGCGGTGCGATGGCGCCCCTTCTTGCTGGGCGCGATCTTCAAGGCGCAGGGCCACGAGACCACGCCGTTCAACACCTATCCGGTGAAGGGCCGCTACATGTGGCGGGACATGGAGCGCTGGTGCGAGCGGCTCGGCTTGCCGCTGGTCCGCCCCGATCCGTTTCCGCAGAACAGCCTGGTGGCCGCGCGGGTGGCGCTGGCGCTCCCCGAGGACGCGCGCGCAGCCTTCAGCAAGGCCGTGTTCCGCGCCGAGTTCTGCGAAGGCCGCCCGATCTCCGATCCCGCCGTGATCGCCGACGCCGTGCGCCAGACAGGCTTCGAGCTCGAAACCGCCGTCACGGCCGCCCAGACCGACCTCGTCAAGCACGCGCTGCGCAAGGAAACCGAGGAGGCGCAGCGCCTCGGCCTGTTCGGCGCGCCCACGATCGTGACGGGCGACGGCGAGCTCTTCTGGGGCAACGACCGGCTCGAGGAAGCGCTCGATTGGGCCCGAGGCCGGCCGTGACCCTCGCGGGCGACGAGCTCGAGCGCTACGCCCGCCATCTCGTGTTGCGCGACGTGGGCGGGCCCGGGCAGGGCAAGCTGCGCGCCGCCCGCGTGCTGGTGGTCGGCGCCGGCGGCCTCGGCGCGCCCGTGATCCAGTATCTGGCGGCGGCTGGCGTCGGCGTGATCGGCGTGGTGGACGACGACGTGGTGTCGCTGTCCAACCTCCAGCGGCAGGTGATCCACGGCACGCCCGACATCGGCCGCCTCAAGGTCGAGAGCGCGGCCGACGCGGTGGCGAGACTGAACCCGCACGTGGCCGTGGCGCGTCATCCCGAGCGGCTGGACGTCCGCAACGTCGACGCGCTGGTGGGCGCCTACGACCTCGTGGTGGACGGCTCGGACAATTTCGACACCCGCTACGCGGTTTCGGACGCGTGTTTCCGGGTCGGCCGGACGCTCGTCACAGGGGCGCTCGGCACGTTCGACGCGTCGCTGACCACCATCCGCGCCCATGAGCGCGGGCCGGACGGCGACCCCAATCCCACCTACCGGTGCCTGTTCCCCGCCCCGCCGCCGCCGGGCGCCATCCCGGCCTGCGCGGAGGCCGGCGTGCTCGGCGCCCTCACGGGCGTCGTCGGGAGCATGATGGCGCTGGAGGTCATCCGCGAGATCGTCGGTTTCGGCGAGGGCCTCGTCGGCCGCCTGCTGATGATCGACGCGCGGAGCATGCGTTTCGAAACGCTGAGCTATGCGTGGGATTCCGAGAACCCGCTCAGTGGCCGCCCTGCCGCCCCATGAGCATCACGGGCGTGCGGATCGAGATGTCGACGAGGTCGTCCGTATCGGTCAGCGACGGCGGACCCTGCGGCCGCGGCATGGCCCAGTCCTCCTCGCGATAGTCGAGCGCTCCGCGCAGAGCGTGGGTCGTCCGCTTCACCAGCACCCGACCGGTCGCGCCCGCGGTCACCACTCCGGCGTTGCTCGTGCGCGCCGCGTTGCTGACGAAGAACCCGTCCAGGAACTGCGCGCCGCCGCTGGAAAACAGCCCCAGGCAGAGCGCGCCCTCGTGCGGGGCCGCCGCCGCGTCGTCGAGGCCGAGCGAGCGGAACGTCCAGTGCAACTCGGGCCGCTGCGCCGCTGGCGCGCGCCGGATCGCGCTGGCGAGGCTCTCGGCGCGCGTCCGCACGGCGGCGCCGTCGCGCGATCCCCCCGCAAGCACGACGATCCGAACCGTATCCCCGGTCTGGGTGATTTCGTGCACGGCCGGACGCCACTCATCCCCGGCCTCGCTGGCGTGCCAGCCCTCCCAGCGGCCCGAGAAGTCCGGCGTCGGCCAGAGCACTTGGCCGGCGCGGGTGCGCCAGAGGTTTCGCTGAAAGCCGACGATCAGCCCGCCTGCTGCGCCGAGCCCCGCCAGCAGAGCGAACGAGGCCCCGGCCAGAGGACCGGCCGACACCGCGCCCAACGCAGCCGTCGCCACGGCGAACACCGTGACGCCGATCAGGCTCGCGGCCCAGAGCACGCGCGGGTGCACCGCTTCGATCTGCAAACTCCGCTCCCCGGACGCCCTAACAAGCCGCCGGGGGAGCTAAGCCGCGTGTCGCCACGAGTCTACGCACCGGGAATTGCGTTCGGTTGCAGCGTGGACCCGCTCACGCCGGCATGGCGGTTTCCACAAGCCGCGCCCAGTAGCTCACGCCCACCGGAATTGCCTTGTCGTCGAAGTCGTAGCCCGGGTTGTGCAAGCCGGCCGTGTCGCCGTTGCCGCAGAAAATGAACGCGCCGGGGCGCGCCTGCAGCATGTAGGAAAAATCCTCCGCCCCCATGGTGGGCGCGACATTGACGTTGACGCCGTCGGGGCCGGCGATCTCGGCCGCGATCTTCGCCGCGAAGCCGGTCTGCTGCTCGTGGTTCACCGTGCACGGGTAGCCGCGCACGTAGTCCAGCGTCGCGGTCGCGCCGTGCAGCTTGGCGATGCCGGTCGCGATCTCGCCCATGCGCGCCTCGATGAGGTCCTGCACGGCGGGGTTCAGCGTCCGCACCGTGCCCTTCAGGGTCACGCTCTGCGGCAGCACGTTGAAGGTGTCGCCGGCACGCACATACGTCACCGACACCACGGCGGCTTCCAGCGGGTCAACGTTGCGCGACACGATGGACTGCAGCGCGATGATGATCTGGCTGGCGATCACCACCGTGTCGATGGATGCATGCGGATGCGCCGCATGCGCGCCGCGCCCGTCAATCTGCAGCGAGAACCGGTCTGCGGCCGCCATCAGCGGGCCCGGACGCAGCGCAAAGGCCCCGACTGGCAGACCCGGCATGTTGTGCATGCCGTAGACCTCGGTGACGCCGAAGCGGTCCATCAGGCCGTCGTCCAGCATCGCCTTGGCGCCGCCGCCGCCCTCTTCGGCGGGCTGGAAGATCACCACGGCGGTGCCGGCGAAATTGCGGGTCTCGGCCAGGTAGCGCGCGGCGCCGAGCAGCATGGAGGTGTGCCCGTCATGCCCGCAGGCGTGCATCTTGCCCGGCGTCTGCGACGCGTAGGGCTTGCCGGTCTCCTCGTGGATCGGCAGCGCGTCCATGTCGGCGCGCATGCCGATCACCTTGTCGCCCGGCAGCCGGCCCTTGATCACCCCGACCACGCCGGTGCGCCCGAGCCCGGTCACGACCTCGTCGCAGCCGAACGCCTTCAGCTTGTCGGCCACGATCCCGGCGGTGCGGTGGACGTCGTAGTCCAGCTCCGGATGGGTGTGGAAGTCTTGGCGCCAGACTGCGATCTCGTCGGCGAGCGCCGCGACGCGGTTGATGATGGGCATGATGAGGTCTCGGGTGAAACGGCCCGCACGGCGGGCCGGGGGAAGGGGAGGCGCAGGATGATCGGATGCCGCAGGCGCGGTCAACCTCGCTGAAACGTCGGTCGCGATTCCCAAAGGCGTCACCCGAAGCGTGGGGCGGCGACGATCGGCCTTGACTGCCCGGCCCCACCCGGAAAGGCTGCCGCCTGAACGGAGCTTCCCATGCTGATGACCCCTCGCGAGATGCTGGCGCGTCTCGTGGCCTTTCCCACCGTGTCGCGGGATTCAAACCTCGACTGCATCCATTTCATCCGCGACTACCTGGCAGCCCACGGCGTCGAGAGCCGGCTGGTTCCCAACGAGGCGGGCGACAAGGCCAACCTTTACGCCACGATCGGCCCGGCCGAAGCCGGCGGCGTGGTGCTGTCCGGCCACACCGACGTGGTGCCGGTGGATGGGCAGCACTGGAGCTCCGACCCGTTCACGCTGACCGAGCGAGACGGCAAGCTCTATGGCCGCGGAACCTGCGACATGAAGGGCTTCGACGCCCTGGCGCTCGCCCATGTGCCCGAGATGCTGGCCGCCGGCCTGCGCCGTCCCATCCACATCGCGCTGTCCTATGACGAGGAAGTCGGCTGCCAGGGCGCGATCTCGATGGTGGACGAGATGGCGGCCTCGATCCCGACGCCGTCGGCCGTGATCGTCGGCGAGCCGTCGCGCATGCGCATGGTCAACGGCCACAAGGGCTCGGTGTCGTTTTTCACCACCGTTCGGGGCCGCACGGTGCATTCCAGCCGCATCGACACGGGCGTCAGCGCCACCATGGTGGCGGCGCGCCTCGTCACCTGGCACGACGACGTCATGGAGGAGAACAAGCGGCGGGCCGACCCGGCCAACCCCTTCGAGCCTCCCTACACGACCCTGCATTGCGGCTTCATCCGCGGCGGCACCGCCGCCAACGTGGTGGCCGACCGCTGCGAGTTCGTCTCCGAGGTGCGCGCCATCCCGACCGACGACCCGTGGAGCTACAAGCAGCGCTTCGAGGCCTATGTGCGCGACGTGATCGAACCGCGCATGCGCGCGGTCGCGCCCGAGACGGGCGTCGACATCATCCACCGCGCCTCCGTGAACGGCCTCAAGCCCGAGATCGACGGCCAGGCCGAGCGGCTGGTGCGCCGCCTCACGGGCGACAACGCCACCGCGGTGGTGTCCTACGGCACGGAGGCGGGGCTGTTCCAGAAGGCCGGGTGGTCCACGGTGGTGTGCGGCCCGGGCGACATCGCGCAGGCCCACCAGGCCGATGAATTCCTGGAAATCAGCGAACTTGAAAAAGGCGCCGCCTTCATGCGCAGGCTGATCGCCGAATTGGCGTCATGAAGCCTCAAATTAGCGCCGAAACGGGCTGGACCGCGCGCAACAAGCCCGTCTAAGCTCCCGCATCCGCGCCAAAGGGGCGCGAGCAATAAACAATACCGGAGAAGACCCGCGGCGCCGAGGGGGGCGTGAGACGAGGTTGGCCCGGACGGAGGGTGAGTTGATGCTTCGCAAGGTTCTGTTCGCGGCGGCTGCCGCCGTAGCGCTCTCGGCCGCGTCGGTCGCGGTCGCGCCGGCCTCGGCCGCCACGCTGCGCTACGCCAACCAGGGCGATCTGAAGTCGCTGGATCCCTACACGCTCAACGAAACCACCACCAACGCCCACCTCGGCAACGTCTATGAGGGGCTGACCTCGCGCGGCAAGGACCTCGCCATCGGGCCGGGCCTGGCGGAGCGCTGGGAAACTCCCGAGCCGACCCGCTGGCGCTTCTACCTGCGCAAGGGCGTGAAATTCGCGAACGGCGAGGACTTCACCGCCGACGACGTGCTGTTCTCGGCCGACCGCGTCCGCGCCGCGGGCTCCAACTTCACCACCCGCGTTCCCAAGGACGCCAAGTTCGTGAAGGTCGACGACTACACGGTCGACGTGGTGCTCTCGTCCCCGAACCCGATCCTGAACTACCAGTGGGACACCTGGTACATCATGTCCAAGAAGTGGGCCGAGGCGAACAACGCCGTCGCGCCCACGCCTGCCAGCGCCACCTCGCCGAGCTACGCCTCGCTGAACGCCAACGGCACCGGGCCCTTCCGCATCGAGAGCCACCAGCCGGGCGTCAAGACGGTGTTCAAGCCGAACCCGAACTGGCGCGGCCCGACCGAGCACAATCTCACCGAGGTGATCTTCACGCCGATCAACTCGGACGCCACCCGCGTCGCCGCGTTGCTGTCGGGCGAAGTCGACATCATCGAGCCGGTTCCAATCCAGGACATCCAGCGCATCAACAGCGCCAACAACGTCCAGGTGCTCACCGGTCCGGAGTTGCGCACCATCTTCCTGGGCTTCGACCAGACCCGCGACGAACTGCTGGAGTCCAGCGTCAAGGGCAAGAACCCCTTCAAGGACGCCAAGGTGCGCGAGGCTTTCTACAAGGCGATCGACGTCGAGGCGATCAAGAGCCGCGTCATGCGCGGCCTCTCGACCCCCTCCGCGCTGATGATCGCGCCGGAGCTCTTCGCCCTTTCGAAGGACTTCACCCGGCCCAAGGCCGACCCGGAGGGCGCCAAGAAGCTGCTCGCCGAGGCCGGCTACCCGAACGGCTTCGAGGTCGGCATGGATTGCCCGACCGATCGCTACGTGAATGACGGGCCGATCTGCCAGGCGGCGGTCGGCATGCTCGCCCGCATCGGCGTCAAGGTGAATCTCAACGCCCAGCCCAAGGCGCAGTACTTCGCCAAGATCCTGAAGCCGAACGGCTACAAGACCTCCTTCTACCTGCTCGGCTGGACCCCCGGCACGCTCGACAGCCACAACGTCCTCTACGACATCATGGGCTGCCGCGACGACGCCAACGTGGCCCGTGGCGAAACCAACCTGGGCGGCTACTGCAACAAGAAGCTCGATGCGCTGACCGACCAGATCCTGGTCGAGACCGACACGGCCAAGCGCAACCAGCTGATCAAGCAGGCCTTCCAGATCGGCTTCGACGACTACAGCTACATCCCGCTCCATCAGCAGGCCCTGGCCTGGGGCGTGGCCAAGAACGTCAAGCTCGTGCAGCGCGCCGACAACCAGGTGCTGCTCTACTGGATCAAGAAGGACTGATCCCGCCGGGCCCGACGCGCCGACGCGCCGGGCCCGCCTCTCGCATTCACAGAGCGACGGGCCGGCGCTCCCTCGGCGGGGCATGTCCGCCCTGCGGCCGATAGCGCGTTGCGCCCGGCCCCGTCCCGGCGCCAAGTGCGCCCGTTTCGCCCGGCGTCGCCCGAAAGAGGCCCATGCTCGCGTTTATCTTGCGTCGCTTGTTTCAGTCCGCGCTGGTGCTGCTGTGTGTCGGCGTCATCGCGTTCGCGCTGTTTCGCCTCGTCGGCGACCCCGTGAACCAGATCGTCTCGATCGACACGCCCTTCGAGCAGCGCCAGCAGATCCGCAAGGATCTCGGCCTCGATGACCCGTCGATCGTGCAGTTCGGCCGCTACCTCGTGAAGGCCGCCCGCTTCGATTTCGGCATTTCCTACCAGTTTCGCCAGCCGGTCTCGACGCTGATCGGCGAGCGTATGCCCGCCACTCTCGAGCTCACCTTCATGGCGGCGCTGCTGTCGCTCGTGGTCGGCATCCCGATGGGGGTCTACACGGCGCTGCGGCGCGGCTCGTTCCTGTCGGGCGTGTTCATGAGCGTGTCGCTGATCGGCGTCTCGCTGCCCACCTTCCTGATCGCGATCCTGCTGCGCTGGATTTTCTCCGTGCATCTGGGCTGGCTGCCGTCCTTCGGGCGCGGTCAGGTCGTCAATCTCGGCTGGTGGAGCACGGGCCTGCTCACCGTAAGCGGCATCAAGGCTCTGATCCTGCCCGCCATCACGCTCGGCCTCTTCCAGATGACGCTGATCATGCGTCTCGTCCGGGCCGAGATGCTGGAGGTGCTGCGCACCGACTACATCAAGTTCGCACGCGCCCGCGGCCTGTCCGACCGCGCCATCCATTTCGGCCACGCGCTCAAGAACACGCTGGTGCCGGTGATCACCATCGCGGGCCTGCAGCTCGGCTCCATCATCGCGTTCGCGCTGATCACCGAATACGTGTTCCAGTGGCCCGGCATGGGCGCGCTGTTTCTCGGCGCCGTACAAAATGTCGACATCCCGGTCATGGCCGCGTACCTGCTGCTCGTGTCCTTCATCTTCGTGGTCGTGAACCTCGTGGTCGACATCCTCTACGCGGTGGTCGATCCGCGGCTGCGCGCCAACATGCAGGCGGCCTGATGGCGGACATCATGACCACTCCCCCGGCGCCCGAGCCTGCAGCCGCCAAGCCCAGCCCGCCCGGCCGCTACGCGCGCTTCCGCGACTCCGACCTCCTGGCGAGCTTCCTGTCGTCCAAGCTCACCATGGTGTCGGCCTTTATCAGCGTGGCGATGATCCTGGGCGCGCTGCTCGCAACCTGGATCGCCCCCACCAACCCGTTCGACCCCGCCAGCGTCGACCTGATGAACTCGCTCTATCCTCCCCGATGGGTCGAGGGCGGCGACACCCGATTCCTGCTCGGCACCGACAATCAGGGCCGCGACCTCTGGTCGGCGATCCTTTACGGGATGCGTGTGTCGCTGATCATCGGCATCGTCGGCGTCATCATCGCGGCGACGCTTGGCATCGGCCTCGGCCTCCTGGCCGGCTACCTGGGCGGGCGCGTCGACGCGTTGATCATGCGCGTCGCCGATATCCAGCTCACCTTCCCGGCCATCCTGATCGCGTTGGTGATCGACGGGGTCGTGCGCTCGGTGTTTCAGGGGCTCGGCCGCGAGCAGACCGCCTTCAGCGTGCTGGTGATCTCCATCGGCCTGTCCTTCTGGGTGCAGTACGCCCGCACGATCCGGGGCTCGACCATGGTCGAGAAAAACAAGGACTACGTGCACGCCGCTCGCCTCATGGGCGTGCCCGCCTGGCTGATCATGATCCGCCACGTGCTGCCCAACGTCATCGGCCCCGTGCTGGTGATCCTCACCATCAACCTTGCGCTCGCCATCATCACGGAGGCGACGCTGTCCTTCCTCGGCGTCGGCCTGCCGCCGACCCAGCCCTCGCTCGGCACGCTGATCCGCATCGGCAATGACTTCCTGTTCTCCGGCGAGTGGTGGATCGTCGCCTTCCCGGGCCTCACGCTGGCGATCTTCGTGCTGGCCGTGAACCTGCTGGGCGACTGGCTGCGCGACGCCTTGAACCCGAAATTGCGATGACAGAGCCCGTTCTTTCCGTTCGCGACCTCTGCGTCGAGTTCGTCACCCGTCGCGGCGTGCTGCGCGCTCTGGACCGCGTGTCCTTCGATATCGGCAAGGGCGAGGTGCTGGGCGTCGTCGGCGAATCCGGCGCCGGCAAGTCCGTCACCGGCTCGGCCGTGATTGGGCTCATCGAGCCGCCCGGCCGCATCGCCTCCGGCGAGGTGCTGCTCAAGGGCGAGCGCATCGACAACCTGTCGCCGGAGCGGCTGCGCCACATCCGCGGCAAGCGCATCGGCATGGTCTTCCAGGACCCGCTGACGAGCCTCAACCCGCTCTACCGCGTCGGCGAGCAACTGGTGCAGACCATCCGCACCCACCTGCCGCTCAACGCCGCGCAGGCCCGCGAGCGCGCCATCGAGCTCCTGGCCGAGGTCGGCATCCCGGCGCCGGAGCGGCGCATCGACGGCTACCCGCACGAGTTCTCGGGCGGCATGCGCCAGCGCGTCGTGCTGGCGCTGGCTCTCTGCGCCGAGCCCGAGCTCGTGATCGCGGATGAGCCCACCACCGCGCTGGACGTCTCCGTGCAGGCGCAAATCATCACGCTCCTGAAGCGCATCTGCCGCGAACGCGGCACGGCCGTGATGCTGATCACGCACGACATGGGGGTGATCGCCGAGACAGCCGACCGGGTCGCCGTGATGTATGCCGGGCGCGTGGCCGAGATCGGCCCCGTGCGCGACGTCGTCAGCCGCCCCTTCCACCCCTATGCGGCCGGCCTGATGGGCTCCATCCCGACGCTGGAGACCGCGAGCGAGCGCCTGGTGCAGATCCCGGGCTCGATGCCGCGGCTGAACGCGATCCCGGTCGGCTGCGCCTTCAACCCGCGATGCCCGCATACCTACGCGCGTTGCGTGGTGGAGCGGCCGGAGCTGCTGGGGCGCGGCGAACGCGCCTCTGGATCCCACGATGGCGCCGGGGCGGGCCACGCCGTCGCGTGCCACTTGTATGACGAACCGGGCGTGGACGCGGAGGCGCTGGTGCAGCGAGACAAGGTCGCGGCCGCCGCGACCGGGAGCGCCGCATGAGCGACGCAGCATTCGTCCAGATTCGCGACCTGCGCAGGGTCTTCGACGTTTCCAAGCCCTGGCTGGAGCGCACCCTTGCGCGGGAGGGCCACCAGCTTCTCAAGGCCGTGGACGGCGTTACGGTCTCGATCCGGCGCGGCGAAACCTTCGCGCTGGTAGGAGAATCCGGTTCCGGCAAGTCCACGGTCGCCCGCATGGTGGTGGGCCTGCTGCCGCCCAGCGCCGGCGAGGTGGTGATCGACGGCGTCTCGATGACGGCCGCCAAGGACGCCGCGGCCCGCAAGAAGCTGCGCCGCCGCATCCAGATGATCTTCCAGGATCCCTACGCCAGCCTGGACCCGCGCTGGCGCGTGGGGCGCATCATCGCCGAGCCCATCCGGGCCTTCGGTCTCGCCAAGGAGCAGGGCGTGGAGGCGCGCGTCGGCGAGCTCCTGCGGCTGGTCGGCCTCGATCCGGCTGACGCCGCCAAGTTCCCGCACGAGTTCTCGGGCGGCCAGCGCCAGCGGATCGCCATCGCGCGCGCGCTCGCGGCCGAGGCGGACTTCATCGTCTGCGACGAACCCACCTCGGCGCTGGACGTGTCCGTGCAGGCGCAGATCCTCAACCTCATGAAGGACCTGCAGGAGCGGCTGGGGCTCACCTACCTGTTCATCAGCCACAATCTCGCGGTGGTGCGCCACATGGCGGCGACCATCGGGGTGATGTATCTCGGCCGCGTGGTCGAGGTCGCGCCCGCGCGGCAGCTTTTCTCGCACCCGCGCCACCCCTATACGCGCATGCTGCTGGACGCCGTGCCGGATCTCGCGATGTCGGGCCGGCCGCGCACGCCCGTGCAGGGCGAGATCCCGAACCCGATCTCGCCGCCCTCCGGCTGCACCTTCAACCCCCGCTGCGCGCTCGCCAACGATCGTTGCCGCCGCGAGGTCCCGCCGCTGAAGGACGGCACGGCCTGCCACGCCGTGCACGAGGGCAGGGCGGACTCGCAGGACATGCCCGAGATCGCGGCCGGCTGAGCCGCCGCGCCTTGGCGCCTCACCGCCGGGTCTGGAGGATCTGCGTCTTCGGCCGGCTGGTGCGGTACTGCCCGCGGTCCACCGCGATGATCGCCACCGCGCCGAGCACCAGCGACATCAGCCACCACGCCTGCGCGGCGCCCTGGCCCAGCGCCGCGAGCGTGAACGCCACCGTTAGGGTCATCAGCGCGCCGGGCGAGACGCTGGGCGAGAGGCGCTTGGTCGCCACCACGGCCCTCGCCAGCAGCAGCGCGAGAGCGGCGGCGCCGAGGAAGCCGAGCTCGAACCAGATCTCGAACAGGATGCCGCTCGGCGCGTTGTTGGGCACCAGCCCGGCGAGCTTGGCCCGCAACGCCGTGTCGAGCCCATGGCCGGTGACGAGCCGCAGCGGCTCGTTCAGGACGATGTTGCACCAGGCCCGCATGGCGTCCGCCCGGGCCGAGTCGACCCCGAACAGCATCTTGGCCAGCGGCCTGAGCGCGAACGGAACCAGCGGCGCGACGAGGACGAGCCCCGGCAGCAGCATCAGCGTCATCCGCCGCCCGATGCGCTGGTTCACGGTCGCGCCCGCGAACACGCAGGCGCCCAGCACGAGCGCCGCGAGGGCGGAGAGGTTTTCGCCCAGGATCAGCGCCGCCGTGACGGCCGCCACAAGGGTGAAGCCCGAGACGAGGCGATCCTTCGACAGCAGCCACGTCACGGCCGCCGGCGTGGCGAGCACGATCACCAAAAGGCCGCGCTCGATCAGCGCCCGGTCGGTTTCGGGGTCCGGGCTGCGGCCCGACAGCGCCCGCCAGGCGATCGCAAGGCCGACCAGCGCGGCCGCGCCGACGCCGATCGGCATCAGGTAGAGGTTGGACACGCGCATGCGCTCGGGCAGCGCCGCCACCGCGACCACGCCGGAGAGCCCCACCAGCGTGAGGTTCATGATGCGCTCGGCCGCAGGCCCCGGGAACGGCGTCCACAACAGCGACAGGGCCGCCCAGAAACACAGGAACGCCGCGATGCCGGCCGTCACGCTCACGAGGGCCTTGCCGGCCCGCGCCCAGGGCTGGCGGCCCTCGCTCTCGATCGCGCTCGCCAGCACCATCAACGCGATGCCGATCGGCGCCGCCACCACAAGGCCGCGGCGCGTGCTCACGGCCAGCACCGGGGCGGCCAGCACCAGGATTGCGAAGCCGAATCGACGCAGGAGCCCCGCCGCGTCGACGGCCGGGTTCACGGAGGTGCGGGCGATGCGGGCCATGGGCGGTGCGAGGGGCTGGGGGGAACGCTGCTGATCCGCGAGCTTAGCGGTTGCATCCGCCTGCGGCTGTGGGCCGTAAGCCACACCCGGGCAGGTTCTTCGCGGCCTGGTCGGGCCAGGTTTGGGCCGGCGCCAGCTTTATCTGCAGGCCGGATCAAGCCACGCCGTGTTCCACGCAAAGCAAATCGGTTCCCCGTTGATCCGGTAGGCTGGTCGAAAGCTTACCCGGCTGAGCAGGATGCTTTTTGTGACATCGTCAATCCAAGATGTTGCGTCTGAGCGCAATTTTATTCAAGACGGACGCCAATTTCACTTATGCAACCATGTGGATATTTGCTGCAACGCACAATGCAGACACTTTGACATTTATCGCGCTTGAGATTTAATGCTCGCATCCCGAAAAGGGCCCTGCCGCAAGGCGGGTGAGGAGGAGAAGCGACATGCTCGGCGAAGTCTCTCGCCGTCAGTTCATGAAAGGAGCAGGCGCGAGCGTTGCCGGTTCAGCCATGGGGGCGTTGGGCTTCATGGGCGTCGAGGAGGCCGTGGCCTCGTCGATTCGTCCGTTCAAGCTCACCAACACGACTGAAACCCGCAACACTTGCCCGTACTGCTCGGTGGGCTGCGGCATCATCATGTATTCCGAAGCGTCCAAGCAGGACGGCAAGCGGAAGATCATGCATATCGAGGGTGACGTCGATCACCCGACCAACCGCGGCACGCTCTGCCCCAAGGGCGCGGCGCTGCTCGACTTCGTGAAGGCCGAAACGCGCACGAAGTTCCCGATGCACCGGGCGCCCGGCGCGAAGGAGTTCAAGCAGGTTTCCTGGGAGTTCGCGCTCGATCGCATCGCGCAGCTCATGAAGGAAGACCGCGACCGCAACTTCGTCGCCAAGAACAAGGACGGGGTCACGGTCAACCGCTGGACCTCCGTCGGCTTCCTGGCCGCTTCCGCAACCACGAACGAAACGGCGTTCATGACCTACAAGGTCGTGCGCAGCGCCGGCATGTTGGTCTTCGACAACCAGGCTCGCGTTTGACACGGCCCGACGGTGGCAAGTCTTGCCCCGACATTTGGCCGCGGAGCGATGACCAACTCGTGGACTGACATCAAGAACACCGATCTCGTCCTGATCATGGGCGGGAACGCCGCCGAGGCTCACCCCTGCGGCTTCAAATGGGTCACGGAGGCGAAAGCCAACCGGGGCGCCAAGCTCATCGTCGTGGACCCGCGCTTCACGCGCTCGGCCTCCGTCGCCGACTTCTACGCGCCGATCCGCCAGGGCACCGACATCGCGTTCCTGCTGGGCGTGATCAATTACTGCCTGCAGAACGGCAAGGTGCAGAAGGAATACGTCGCCAACTACACGAACGCGTCGCTCGTCGTGAAGGAAGGCTACGGCTACAAGGACGGCCTGTTCTCCGGCTACGACGAGAGCAAGCGCGACTACGACCGCTCCAGCTGGGATTACGAGCTCGGTCCCGACGGCTTCGCCGTCACGGACACGACGCTCCAGCATCCGCGCTGCGTGTACAACCTGATGAAGGAGCACGTCGCGCAGTAAACGCCCGAGTTCGTGGAGCGCATCTGCGGCACCCCGAAGGACAAGTTCCTGACGATCGCCAAGATGATCTCCGAGACGTCTTCGCCCGACAAGGTGATGACGTCCATGTACGCGCTCGGCTGGACGCAGCACTCCAAGGGCTCGCAGAACATCCGCTGCATGGCGATGCTGCAGCTGCTGCTGGGCAACATGGGCCTGGCCGGCGGCGGCATGAACGCCCTGCGCGGCCATTCCAACATCCAGGGACTGACCGACATCGGCCTGATGTCGAACCTGATCCCCGGCTACCTGACGCTGCCCTCCGAAAAGGAGACCAGCTTCGGCAACTACATGCAGACCCGCCTGTTCAAGCCCCTGAGGCCGGACCAGACGAGCTTCTGGCAGAACTACAAGAAGTTCTTCGTCAGCTTCCAGAAGTCCATGTTCGGGGCGGCCGCCACGGCCGAGAACGACTGGGCCTATGACTGGCTGCCGAAGCTCGACGTCACCTACGACGTGCTCAGGGCCTTCGACCTGATGCACCAGGGCAAGATGACCGGCTATTTCTGCCAGGGCTTCAACCCGCTGCTGTCCTTCCCGGATCGCGGCAAGGTGACGGCCGCCCTGAGCAAGCTGAAGTGGCTCGTCACCATGGATCCCCTGGAGACGGAAACGTCCCGCTTCTGGGAGAACCACGGCAAGTACAACGAGGTCGACACGGCCTCCATCCAGACCGAGGTGTTCCAGCTTCCCTCGACCTGCTTCGCCGAGGACGAGGGCTCGCTCACCAACTCCTCGCGCTGGCTGCAGTGGCACTGGCCGGGCGCCGACGCGCCGGGCGAGGCCAAGTCGGACGTCTGGATCATGGCGCAGCTGCACAAGCGGCTGAAGGACGCCTATCGGAAGGACGGCGGCGCCTTCCCGGACCCGATCCTCAACCTGGTCTGGAACTACAAGGACCCGAACGACCCGCAGCCCGACGAGATCGCGCGCGAGGTCAACGGCTATGTGCTGGCCGACGTGCCGGACCCGACGGACAGCACGAAGCTGATCCTCCAGAAGGGCAAGCAGGTGCCCGCCTTCGCGGCTCTCCGCGACGACGGCTCCACGGCCTGCGGCTGCTGGATCTATTCGGGCTCGTTCACCGAGGCCGGCAACATGATGGCGCGCCGGGACAACAAGGACCCGGGCGACATGGGGGCCTATCTCAACTGGGCCTTCGCGTGGCCGGCCAATCGCCGCGTGCTCTACAACCGCGCGTCGGCGAACCTGGAGGGGCAGCCCTGGGATCCGAGCCGCAAGCTCATCGCCTGGGACGGCGCCAAGTGGGCCGGCAACGACATTCCGGACATCGCCCCCACGGCGAAGCCCGGCACGGTCATGCCGTTCATCATGAACCAGGAGGGCGTGGGCAAGCTCTGGGTGCGCGCCGGCATGCGCGATGGGCCGTTCCCGGTCCATTACGAGCCGTTCGAGAGCCCGATTAGCAACCCGATCAACCCGAAGATCAAGGGCAACCCGGTCGCGCGCGTGTTCAAGGGCGATCTCGACCGCATGGCCGAAAACGGCTCGAAGGAGTTCCCGTACGCGGCCACCAGCTATCGCCTGACCGAGCACTTCCATTACTGGACGAAGCACGTGCAGGTGAACGCGGTGCTGCAGCCGGAGTTCTTCGTCGAGATCTCCGAGCAGCTCGCGGCCGAAAAGGGCATCAAGCCCGGCGGCTGGGTGAAGGTGTCGTCCAAGCGCGGCCAGGTCGAGGCCAAGGCGGTCGTCACCAAGCGCATCAAGCCGATGATCTGCGACGGCAAGACCGTCCATATCGTCGGCATCCCGATCCACTGGGGATTCCTGGGCGCGGCAAGGAAAGGCATGGGGCCCAACAGCCTCACGCCCTTCGTGGGCGACGCGAACATCGAGACGCCGGAGTTCAAGGCGTTTCTGGTGAACGTCGAGTCCATCCCCGGTCCAGTGGCTTAAGGGAGGCGCGCCAATGGCGACCATGGAACTCGTCCGTCGCTCGGCCTCCTCCTCCCCGGCTTTCCAGCCGGGGGCCCAGGAGATCGCCAAGCTCATCGACGTCTCGAAGTGCATCGGCTGCAAGGCCTGTCAGGCGGCCTGCCTGGAGTGGAACGACCTGCGCGAGGAGGTCGGCTTCAACGACGGCACGCTGAACAACCCGCACGACCTGACGCCGGCTTCGTTCACCGTGATGCGGTTCACCGAATGGGAGAACGCCGCCACCGGCAATCTCGAATTCCTGATCCGCAAGGACGGCTGCATGCACTGCTCCGACCCGGGCTGCCTCAAGGCGTGCCCGGCCCCCGGCGCGATCGTGCAGTACTCCAACGGCATCGTGGATTTCGACCACGACAAGTGCATCGGCTGCGGCTACTGCGTGAAGGGCTGCCCCTTCAACATTCCCCGCATCTCCAAGGCCGATCACAAGGCCTACAAATGCACGCTCTGCTCCGACCGCGTCGCGGTGGGCCAGGGACCGGCCTGCGCCAAGGCCTGCCCCACCAAGGCGATCTCCTTCGGAACCAAGCAGGAGATGAAGGACCTCGCCGACAAGCGCATCAAGGACCTCAAGGGCCGCGGCTACGCCAATGCGGGCCTTTACGATCCTCCGGGCGTGAGCGGCACGCACGTCATGTACGTGCTGCACCACAACGACCGGCCCTCGCTCTATGCGGGCCTGCCGGACGCGCCGAAGATCTCCGCCGTGGTGGAGCTCTGGAAGGGCGTCGCCAAATATGCCGGCCTCGCGTTCATCGGCCTCGCGGCCGTGGGCGCCGCGGTCCACCACATCGTGGCGGGCCCGAACAAGGTCAGCAGCGAGGATGAGGAAAACGCCGTGCGCCTGAAGGAGAAAGCCTGATGGCGCACGCGAAACCGGAAGGAGGCGCGTGATGGCGTCCCTGTCTTCCACGCATGACAAACCGGTGCTGGTCGACCGCTATGCGGCCGGCGCCCGCATCAACCACTGGGTGACGGCGATCAGCTTCATCCTGCTGGCGCTCTCCGGCTTGGCGTTCTTTACGCCGAGCCTCTACTTCCTGACCGGCCTGTTTGGCGGCGGGCAACTGGCGCGCACGCTCCACCCGTGGATCGGCGTGGTGCTGTTCGTCAGCTTCTCGGGCCTGTTCGTGCGGTTCTGGAAGGCGAACCTCTGGAACCGCGACGACAGCGCCTGGATGTCCAAGCTGCCGGACGTGGTCGCCGGCCACGAGGAGAAGCTGCCCGAGATCGGCAAGTACAACGCCGGCCAGAAGCTCGTCTTCTGGGGCATGGCGCTGCTGATCCTGGTGCTCTTCGCCACCGGCCTGGTGATCTGGCAGCAGTATTTCGGCGCGGCCAGCTCCATCGACCAGCAGCGCGTGGCGCTGCTGCTGCACGCCGCCGCCGCGGTGGGGACGATCCTGATCTGGATCGTCCACGTCTATGCGGCGATCTGGGTGCGCGGCACCATCCAGGCGATGACGCGCGGCAACGTCACGGGCGGGTGGGGCTGGCGCCACCACCGCAAGTGGCTGCGCGAGGAAGTGCAGAAGGGCGAAGTGAAGACGCAGCCGGCCGAATAGCCGGCGGCGCCGCAGCATCATCCCCGGCGGCCCTGCGTGGGCCGGGAGGAGCGGGCTCTCCCGCCTTCTCCCGCGGCCTCGGCCGCGCCGGGGATGACGCGCGCGTGGCGACGTGAAAACGTCCCGACCTGAATGAACCAGAAGGGCGCAGACCAGCGCCGCGAGACACCCCGCACATGGCCCAACCCGGATCCCCCACCTTCGAGCCGATCGGCATCGGCGACGAGACGCGCCCGCCCGTGGCGGTCCTGCCGACGCCCGGAACGCTGTTTCGCGACCGCGCCGAGCGTTTTCGCAAGCTGGCGGACGGACACCAGATGAAGCCTTACCTTCTGTTCCTGGCCGGGATCGCGCAGGCGCAGCACGCCGCCCAGGACGGGCTGGGGTCCGCCCCGGCGCTGCCCGAGGACGAGATCCGCCGCGCCGCCGAGTTCGGCATGCCGCCGCTGGCGCGCGACCGCTTCGATTGCGACGACGCCACGATCGAGACGCTGGAACGGTTTTTCGACCTTGCGGCCGCCATCGACATGCCCGACAGCGCCCGCATGGCGTTGGAGCGCCTGAGCGGAGCCGATATCGACAACTGGCGCGAGAGCGTCTTCGCGACCCTCGCGGACGCGCCGCTGGCGGATCGGCTCGGCGACCACGTGTTCGTGGCGGCCGGCCTGCAGGTCCAGTTCGCCCGCATGGCCGCGACCCTGGATCAGAACCGGCTGGTTCCGGTCGCGGACGGCGCCTGCCCGGCCTGCGGCGGCCCGCCGGTGACGAGCTCGGTGGTGGGCTGGCCCAGCGCCCACGGCGCGCGCTTCTGCGCCTGCTCGCTCTGCGCAACGCGCTGGCACGTCGTGCGGGTGAAATGCGTGCTGTGCTCCTCCACCAAGGGCGTCTCCTACGAGGAGATCGAGGGCGTCTCCGACAGCATCAAGGCCGAGACCTGCACGGAGTGCCGCGGCTACCTCAAAATCCTCTACGAGGTGAAAGATCCGGCGCTCGACCCGGTGGCGGACGACGTCGCCAGCCTCGGTCTCGACATGCTGGTGCGCGAGGCCGGCTGGCGCCGGGGCGGCGTCAACCCATTCCTGCTCGGTTTTTGAGGCGCGGCGATCCACGTGCGCCTTGAACCGGACCGGGCGAGGGGTCACCTGATGCCACGACCAGGTCTCCCGGAGGGAGCGGCCCACCCATGAACAAGCCGATCCGATCGCCCCTGCCGTCCGTCGACGAAGTGCTCCGCCACGAGGTCGCGCTGGCGGCCGCCGCCCGTTTCGGCCGCACCGCCACGGCCGCGCGCGTGCGTCAGCATCTCGACGCCGCCCGGGCCGCCTTCGCGGACGGCCCTGTGGCGCCCGTGGACGCCGCCGCGTTCGCGTGGGCGGCGACCCGCACGCTGGAGGAGGCGGACCGCCCCTCGCTGCGGCCGGTGCACAACCTCACCGGGACGGTGCTGCACACCAATCTGGGCCGCGCCGTTTTGCCGGAAGCCGCCGTCGAAGCGGTGATCAGCGCCATGCGGGGCGCCGCCAACCTGGAATACGACCTCGCGACCGGCGGGCGCGGCGAGCGCGACGACCATGTCCGGGGCCTCATCCGCGAACTCACGGGCGCGGAGGACGTGGCGCTCGTCAACAACAACGCCGCCGCCGTGATGCTTGTGCTGGCGGCGCTCTCCAAGGGCAAGGACACGCTGGTGTCGCGCGGCGAGCTGATCGAGATCGGCGGCTCCTTCCGCATGCCCGCCATCATGGCGAGCGCCGGCGCGAAGCTCGTGGAGGTCGGAACCACCAACCGCACCCATCTGGCCGACTACGCCGACGCCATCGGGCCGCGCACCGGGCTGCTGATGCGCGTCCACACCTCCAACTACATCGTGCAGGGCTTCACCAAGGCCGTTCCCGAGCGCGAGCTGGCGGCGCTGGCCCGCGCCCGCGGCGTTCCCTTCGTGGACGATCTCGGCTCCGGCACGCTCGTGGACCTGTCCCGGTGGGGCCTTCGGCGCGAACGCACCGTGCAGGACGCCCTGCGTGACGGCGCCGACCTCGTGACCTTCTCGGGCGACAAGCTGCTGGGAGGCCCGCAGGCCGGCTTCATCGCCGGACGCCGCGATCTCGTGGCGCGCTGCGCCAAGCACCCGGCCAAGCGCGCGATGCGGCTCGACAAGCTGCGCCTGGCCGCCCTTGAGGCGACGCTGCGGCTGTACCGCGATCCCGACCGCCTGGCCGATAAGCTGCCCACGCTGCGTTTCTTCACCCGAACCCGCGACGACCTGCGCCGGGCCGCCGGCCGGCTCGCGCCCGCCCTGCACACCGCGCTGGAGCGGTTCGCCCCCGGTGCGTGGCGCGTCGAGGCGGTCGATTGCGCCAGCCAGATCGGCTCCGGCGCGCTGCCGCTCGACACACTGCCGAGCGCCGGCCTCGCCTGCGCACCCTTGGCCAAGCGCCCCGGCAAGGCGCTGGATGCTCTCGCGGCGGCGCTGCGGGCTTTGCCGATCCCGGTGATCGGCCGCATCAGCGAGGACCGCCTGCTGCTCGACTTGCGCTGCCTGGAGGACGAGGAGACCTTCGTCGCCGGCCTGCAGGCGCTCGGCGGGGAGCCGCGCTGATGTTCGCGAAGCTGAAAAGTCTGCTCGCCGGCAAGGGGCCGGCGCCGACCCACGAGGCCGCAGCCGCGCCCGTGCGCGACGACCAGAGCGTCGCCGACGCGATGGCGGCCGCGCAGGCGAGCGCCGCCGCCGGGAACTATGCGGCCGCGCTGGAAATCTGGGGCGCGCTCGCGCATGCGGGCGTTCCGCGGGCGCAAAACAATGTCGGGGCCTGCTTCGCCGAAGGGCTCGGCGTGGAGCGCGACGGCGCGCTGGCGCAGCGCTGGCTGACGCTGTCGGCCGAGGCGGGCGACCCGGTCGGGCAGCGCAACCTGGCCTCGCTCCACTTCAAGGGCGAGGCGATCGCCCGCGACGACAAGGCCGCCGTCCGCTGGTATCGTGCCGCCGCCGAGCAGGGCGACCCGGAGGCGCAGGACATGCTGTCCTGGATGCTGCTGGAAGGCGAGAGCCTGGCCGCCGACCCCGCCGAGGCGCGGCGCTACGCCGAACTCGCCGCCGCGCAGGGCGTCCCTACCGCGATGACGCGGCTCGGCATGCTCCATCACAACGCCATCGGGGTGGAGCGCGACGCCGGCGAGGCCGTGCTCTGGTGGTCCCGCGCCGCCGCGCTCGGCGAGCCCGACGCGCAGGCCATGCTGGGCGCCGCCTACCATCTCGGCCAGGGCGTCAACCGCAATCCGGTCACCGCCATGACGTGGCTGTTGCGCGCCCGCGCCAGCCTGAGCCCGCTGGCCGAACTCTTCCACGCCGCCGTGCTGGCCTCGCTGACCGAGGAGGAGTTCGCCGAAGCCGACCGCCGCTCCCGCGAGCCCCTGATCGCCGGCGAACCCCTGCTCCCAACAAACAGGGCGCCAGCATGATTGTCGGCACGGCCGGGCACATCGACCACGGCAAGTCGTCGCTCGTGCGCGCCATCACGGGCGTCGATCCCGACCGGCTGAAGGAGGAAAAGGCCCGCGGCATCACGATCGACCTCGGCTTCGCGTATTGGCCCCAGCCGGACGGCTCGGCGATCGGCTTCGTCGACGTGCCCGGTCACGAGCGCTTCGTGCACACCATGCTGGCCGGCGCGACCGGGATCGACCTCGTGCTGCTGGTCGTGGCGGCCGACGACGGCGTCATGCCGCAAACGCGCGAACACCTCGCCATCATGGACCTCCTCGGCCTGCGCCGGGGCGTCGTGGCGCTCACCAAGGTCGATCTGGTGGACGCCGCGCGGCTCGCGACCGTCCGCGCCGAGGTCGAGGCGGCGCTCCATGGCACGGCGCTCGCCGGCAGCCCGATCGCGCCGGTTTCCACCGTCACCGGCGAGGGACTGCCGGAGCTGGAGGCTTTGCTCGCCGCCGAAGCCAACGTCACGACGCTGCGGCGCGAGGCCGGGCTGTTCCGGCTCCTGGTGGATCGCTGCTTCACCCTGTCGGGCGCCGGCACGGTGGTGACCGGCTCCGTGGTCGCCGGCTCGGTCGCGGTCGGCGACGAGGTGGTCGTCTCCCCCTCCGGCCTCACCGCCCGCGTGCGCTTCATCCACGCCCAGAACCGGCCCGCAGAGCGCGGCCGCGCCGGCGATCGCTGCGCCCTCAACCTTGCGGGCCCGGGCGTCGCCAAAGACGCGATCCGGCGCGGCGACGTCGTCATGGACCCGCGCCTCCACGCGCCCACGCAGCGGCTCGACGCGGAGCTGCGCGTGCTACCCACGGAGCCCAAGGGCGTGGGCCTGTGGATGCCGGTCTGGCTGCATCTCGGCAGCGCCGAGGTCGCGGCCCGCGTGGTGCCGCTCGGCGACGGCGCTATCCGGCCCGGCCAGACGGGCCGCGTCCAGCTCGTGCTCGACAGCCCAATCGCGGCCGTGGCGCATGACCGCTTCGTGATCCGCGACACATCCGCGACCCGGACGATCGGGGGCGGCCGCGTGCTCGATCTGCGCGCGCCCGAGCGCAGGCGCCGCACGCCCGAGCGGCTCGCCCAGCTCGACGCGCTCGCCCATCCCCGGGTCGAGGACGCGCTGGCCGCGCTGGTGCGCACGGCGCCGTTCCACGTCCCGCTTGGCGCCTTCGCGCGCGACCACGGGCTTGCGCCCACCGATCTGGTCCGCATCGCGGACGCGCAGGCGCTGATCCGTGTGCCGGTGGGCGACGACGCCGTCGCGATGGACCCCGCCATCTGGCTCGCGCTGAAGCAGAACATGCTGGCAGCCTTGGCCGCGTGGCACGAGTCCAACCCCGATCTCGTCGGCGTCGGCCTGGAGCGGCTGCGCCTCCAGCTGGAGCCGCGCCTGCCCGCGCCGCTGTTTCGCGCCATCCTGCAGGCCCTGGCGCGCCCGCCTGCCAGCGCGCCCGAGATCGCCCTGCAGGGCGCCTGGGTGCGCCTCGCCGGCCACGAGGTCCGCCTCAGCCCGGAGGACGAGGCGCTGTGGGCCCGCATCCGCCCGCTGATCGAGGGCGAGGAGCGCTTCCGCCCGCCCCGGGTGCGCGACATCGCGAGCCTGCTCGACGTGGAGGAGCCCCGCATTCGCCGCACCTTCAAGCTCACCGGCCGCCGTGGCGAAGTGGACGAGGTCGCGCACGACCATTTCTTTCTCAGGTCCACGGTCGCCGAGATGATCGCGATCGCGACCCAACTCGCCGCCGGCGCGCCGAAGGGCGAGTTCACGGCCGCGCAGTTCCGCGACAGGCTCGACAACGGCCGCAAGGTCGCGATCCAGATCCTGGAGTTCTTCGACCGGCACGGCGTCACCATGCGGCGCGGCGACCTGCGGCGGATCAACCGCCACCGCCTCGATCTCTTCGGGGCCGCCGCATGATCGTCGATGCGGGCTGCCCCCGCGGCAAAGGTTCCGCTAAACTCGTTCATGGAAGAGAATCGGCCCTGGTGGGCTGGCCGGACTTCAAATTCGATGGGGATTGTGCAACCCGTTGCTATGTCTAAGTATTTTCTGAGGTCAACCGCAAAACAGTGCTGTCTAATGTGTTCGAGCGCAAAACGATTTGCAAAATCTCACATAATTAAACCGTGTGATGATGGTTGTGGGCTATCGGACATGGAAGTCGGGATCCATCACAATCCGAGCTATGTCTGTCAGTTCATCGCGACCGACCGTCTCGATGTCGTCCAATAGCTTAGGCTTCTCAAGCAACCTGATTAATTTATCCAGATCTTTAGATCGGTAACCCAAAGGTAGATAATTCTCAATTGAGCCTAATTTCAAGATGAACGTGCCCAATGATCGGGATTGATCAATGAACAAATCTAAAATATTTCGTTCGTCTTCATTCAAGTCCGTGCGAAGCTTTGTTTTCCTCGCTTTGATGTAATCCCACAACTGCTTAAGGTCAGCGACGTTACAAGAGGCAATTGCCTCTTCGAGCCGCGCTACAATGTTAGCGCCGTCCACACTAGAAGGGTTTTCAATGATGTCTCTTCTAATCGCAGAGTGGTTCACCGAGAACAACTGCCGCACGCTTGGGGTGCCTATGTCGGTTACGTAATCTAAATCGGCAATTATATAAAAATCAATCTTACATGACTTTAGTATTTGAGCGTAAGACACAAAAAAACTCTTCCCGCCAACGCTAACAATTTCGTAATTGGAAGTGCGCTCTGGGTATAATTCAGAAAACAGCTTTTCAAAAAACAATCTATCCGATAATCCTTCAACAAGAATAACTCTTTGAGTGAAGAATATGCGCTCATTGCTTTGGCTGTTTACGATCCCGAATAAATGCTTTTTATCAGGAAGGTCAGCATCCTGGAGTCTGACGATACTACTGCGCTGGTCCCTGCTGAAGACCCGAGATACATAACTTATAGATGCTGGTGAGATGAAAGTAGAAGAATGGGTTGCAAGAATAAATTGGTTACCAGTTTCCTTTGCAAGGCGCTCGAAGACACCAAGAAGTATTGTTTGCCATCGTGGGTGAAGGTGAAGCTCTGGTTCATCAACTACAATAAGTGCATCCCTGACATTTAGGGCGTAAATACCAAAAAGATAGGTGAAAAGTTCTTTCTCTCCAGAAGAGGCGCTCCCAACTAAAAACGACGAGCCCTGTTTGGTCAATTTAATATCGTATGTGTTGTTACGAATATTTGTGGATACGAGGTCCCAAGTGTATCCAATGTCCTTTAGAATCGAACTAAGAGCAACCATCTGTGGATCGCTTCGAAATTTCTTCCGTGCTTGCCCATCATCTTGATAGAGAAGTGTTTGGAACCGATCAGCGATTCTGCCGAGTGCCAGAGCGACCAGCGACCCATTGATTTTCGAATTTGCAGCATCAACTTGACGTTTATAGTCCACATCGTTGAACGCTGCTAATGTGACTGACGACTGGAACTCTCCACTTGCCCTATTAACTGGAAGAGATAAAATTGGAGTAGTCATATCGCCAAGTTTCATGTCTTCGCGCATTAAGCGAAATAATTCAAAATACTGCATGTAGTTCAAAAACACTGCCGCCAGTTGGTCTGAGCGCGATACTTGTTGGTCATTGACTGTGAAAGCAATCAATGTTCCAGCAGAGATCGCATCTGTAAAAAAAACAGTGTGAGCTACATTTTCTAATCCGAGATATTTCTCACTAAGCGCATGCGCACTAATATCAGCTTTGGTTTGCTCCATCTCTCGCATGTTTCTAATATCGATTGAGCCTACCTCAAATGTAATCGCAAATTCTTGGGGTAAAGATTCGTGACCGGAATACTTGTCAGAGTGGGTATTGAAAACTTGATCATTCTGGTAGAATTGGATGTGATTAACATTATTCTGCTGGACCTCTCTATAGACCCATGAAACAAGGAAATATTTTCGGAGGACAGAGGTTAGCGCATCCAACAGGTTTGTTTTCCCGCCGCCGTTTGGACCGACAATGATTGAAATATCCCCGTCGAAGTTTAGCTCGGCTCTTTCGGCAAAGCTTCTGACGTTCTGTAAGGCGAAATGGCGAAGTTTCATGCGATGTGCCTGCTTTGCTGTTTTTTCAACGAGCTATCCGGATCGTGTCGTGAGGCACGGAAGTTCG
Source organism: Alsobacter metallidurans (assembly GCF_014636935.1). Classification (GTDB taxonomy): domain Bacteria; phylum Pseudomonadota; class Alphaproteobacteria; order Rhizobiales; family Beijerinckiaceae; genus Alsobacter; species Alsobacter metallidurans. Next base: position 338,271 of record NZ_BMES01000001.1, read on the forward strand.
CCCCATTGGGGATAATTTTTGCAGGTTGGAACGCAGTGTCCGCCATGTCCAGGGTCATATCGAGCATCTACTGGCGGGGTTGGATTGCATTGGTTTCGTCGACATTCGGCATGGTGTCAGGATTCGTCCAAACCGGTTCCGCTTGACCAACTGCAAGGTTGCAGCTTCGTCCATGGCGTCAACTACACTCGCGACTTCACGCGCGGCGAGCTTGAAGTCTACAAAAGGAGTTCCGCTCAAAATCTCCAGTGGGTATACGCCACCGAGACGCGTCCGAGAGACACGGACACCGCCTCAATAGGGTTGTTTGTAGGACGTTGGGGCACCACATCAGTCATGTCTAGAGCCATCCGAAACAAGGATGTGGACATGGCGATATACGGTTACGCTCGCGTCAGCACCACCGACCAGGACCTCGCGATCCAGATCGATCGCCTTCGACAAGCCGGGTGCGAAATTGTCCGGTCCGAAAAGGTCACCGGCACCAGTCGTGCCGGTCGTGATGAGCTAAACACCCTTCTGGAATTCTTGCGCGAGGGCGACGCACTCGTGGTGACCCGGATCGACCGCCTGGCGCGTTCGATGGGCGACTTGCAGGATATCGTGCGGGCGTTGAAGGCGAAGGGCGTCGCCTTGCGCGCAACCGACCAACCTATCGACACGTCGTCAGCGGCGGGTAAGGCGTTCCTCGACATGCTCGGGGTGTTCGCGGAATTCGAAACGAACCTTCGGCGCGAGCGCCAGATGGAGGGGATCAAATCGGCTAAGGCTCGTGGCGTTTACAAGGGGCGGAAGCCATCTGTTGATGCCCAAGCTATCCGCACCATGAAGGCGGCTGGCTTAGGCGCTTCTGCTATTGCTAAGCAGTTGGGTGTTGCGCGGGCGAGTGTGTACCGCGCGCTAGCTTAGTTTCGCATCGAAGGAAAGTCCGATTGTATCCTATGATTGGCGGTTTTATCGCCTGCCTTGTGAGCTTGCCATTCGAAGCGGCTCTTAAGTCGCTGATGCCCGAAGGCGGTAGCCTAGGGATCATCTTCAATGCGTTTGTGACTTTCGCCTTGGTAGAGGAGCTTGCAAAAGCTCTGGCGGCGATCTCATGTGAATACCGATGTCCAGCGAGAGATCGTCGTGATTTTGCGCGTCGTTGTATACTGATTGCGATAGGATTTTCCATAGTGGAAAATTCCTTCTATGCGAACAGCTTTTTAGAACGTTTTTCGCGAGATCAATCTGCAATGCTGTTGGTTGTACGTTTGCTAATGCCAACGGTGCTCCACGTGCTCTGCGGATTGCTCTATACATTGGATTACAACAATCGACGATTCGAGCTTAGGTGGGGTTTCGTGAGCGCAATCGCTCTGCACGGCATTTACGATGTTGCGACCGGATTCGCTCAATTGAAGCTGACTGCCTTATTGCTTCTTTTTTCCTTCACGGGCGTCGGTATAGTCGTTCGCAGGTCCGCAACGTGATCAAGGCAGCACCCAAATAATGAGCGACTCGTGGTATTCAGCGTTTCAGGGCGATCAATGGGGACCCGAGACGCTCGAAGAAACATTCAAGAGATTCCGGGAAAAAAGGAGTTCGTCCTTTCTAGTTTGGACCCGGGGTATGGAGGATTGGAAGCCTCTGATGGCTACCCAGGATTTCGCAGACGCGCTTTCACATTTGCCTCCCCCGCTTCCGCAAACGCCCGTGGCATCTCTCGTCGCACAAAGAGAATTGGCGGCACCCTTGGGCGTGCAGCGAGCACCGTCGGCACCGCTGATTCTTCAAGAAGTGATGATCCCAAAAGCTCTTGAGTCTGTTGACGAGTCAGTATCGGACGATAGACTGGGGACGCTTGGCGGATCGCCTTCTGTTCGCCCATGGCGGCGTCTTTTTGGCAGACTGTTCGACTGCTATATGTTCGCGCTCTTTTTCTTTTTCTTCCTTGGACTCATGTTTCCAAGAATGTTCGCCGAGAACGATAAGACTTTCGACCAGCTACTTGGACTAATATCTCTGATCGCCTTTATCCCGTTTGAGGCATTCTGCCTGTGGGCATTTGGCACAACACCCGGCAAGGCTCTTTACGGAACCGTTGTTCAAAAATTGGGTGAGGCTCGTCCTGAATACTCGTCGGCTATCCGGCGCGCCGGGTCGGTGTATTTGAACGGCTGGGGTTTAGGCATTCCAATCGTAAGTCTATTCACGCTATTTTCGTCGTACCGTTCTCTTAAGAAAGAAGGAGCCGCTTCATGGGACAAGCAGCTCGGCTGGTCGGTCATCCACAACCATTTAAGTCCATTACGTTGGCTTCTCATCTTAGGCGTTTGGGCTTTTACAGCCTTTGTGTTCGTTATTATTAATGCGACTTAGAGGATCGGATAACTGAACTCATTTGCCAATGTCTTCGAGTAAGCTGGTCAAGCTTGGTGCCTCTGATAAGCAATGTAGGATTTGGCCAGTAAACCGGATCGCGCCGCATGTACACTCATCGTTTGATCGGCGAAAAATAAATTGAACAAATTGGCCATATAGCCGATATCTCAAAACAAAATTTACATATATACTGTTAGTAGCCCTTCATAGTAGTTGGCCATCAAGAGCCTTACCGAGTGGTGTATGCTGGAACCTAATCAGACCGGCTAAGCAGTACGGAACACCTACGCTGGCGAAATCTAAAGGCGTCCGTTTTGGACGCTGCGAGTAGGCACTGTGACAACCACAACCTACAAGCGTTCGGGTGTCGTGCTCTGGCTTCCGAGAGTTCCGTTGGAAAAGCTGCGTGTAAAAGGCAATAGGCTAACCGTCCTTCCCCGTTTTCGGGTTCTGCAAAGAGCATGTGATGTAGGCTCCACGCGATCATAGCGTAAGCAGACGCATTTTCTCCTGATAGGGAAAGTGTGTCTGTTCACCATCGATCATAAGAATTTACTGAAAAACGAAGAATGATCGTGGCGCGAAGCGACGCGATCAGTCCGAAGGACTAGATGACGGGAGACACATCTCGCCATTTCCCGATGGGTAGTCACTTTCTAAGCTCACTACGTTCGCTTAGTGAGCTTCGCTCATCCTTGATGATGAGTAGCAACAATGCACTAAGACTCTACATAGTCTTAAACGGGACATCCCCGATTATACTCACATTCCAGAATTCGTCAACAGTCATCGAGGCGCATCGTAATAATACTAGGGAGATTTAATTGGACATTTACAAGCACCGAAACGCAGTCGAGGCAGCAGCTCGACGCATCGACCAACTTCGAGAGCCTGAACGCCTCGTTGCTGAGTTCCAAGATCGAACCATCTACGACACACTTGAAACGATCAGCTTGCTGCTCGTAGGCGTTCTCCACGGAATGGAACGCGACAATGGCTGATGGTACTAAGCACCGAGCGGTTCTCGTTCTCATCCCTGTTGATTTGCTGGACGAAGCACAATCCGCGTCGCACGAACATGGCGTCAATCGCTCAGAGTTGCTGCGTAGTGGGCTTCGCCGCGAATTGGCGCATCTGTCCGCAAAAGAGCGCCGCCACGCCCACCGAGCCTCTACAAAGGCTTCGGAAGCCGAAGATCGCGCGCCGGACCTCTCAAGCGGTCCAGCATGGTCGATCATGCGAGGTCGATCATGACAGCCGTCCTCGATCCGACGACGTTCTTTGCGGTCATGCAACAGTTCGAAGCAGCCTCGTTGATCTATGACATCCTCGCTTCGATCTCTCACCACGCGGAAGCCTACGTCACCCTCAGTGCCAAAGCCCAACAAGCGCGGGAGTTTCTGGCGCTCGTTGATTCAGCGGGGCTTGATGCTCAATGGAGCGCCGAACAACTTGAAGCGTTTGATGGGGTCCTACGCGACCTCGAGAAGGTCGCTGGCGGGCTCGGACTAGCACTAGGAACCGGCTCACCCGAGGCGGTCCTTTGGCTTGCCTGTTTGGGCTCCAAGCCGTGAGTGTCCTTCGAGTCAGGTCCGCCCCCTGGGAAGCGAAAAGGCGAACGCCGGCAACCAATGGACCTATGCTGTGTCTCGCTTTGAAACGCATTTAAAAAGGCTTCAACCGATTACGTCAAAGGTTCGCATCTGGACCCAAACACGCATAAAACCCACGTTTGACCAGTGACTCGCTTCTCCATCCTAGATCAGAAAGCACTAGTTCGCTTACAATCATATGTTCTAAATCATAAGCAAGATCATAGCGGAACCACTTGTCTGTGTAAGAAATGCCTTTTGTTTTTTCATCCACAAATTTCTCGATCTTGACTATATCTTTGATCGCAAACACCGCCAGATTGGATAGTAACAAGCCATATTTTTCGTAGGAAGCACGCCTAGACTCAACCGATCCAGTCCGGATAGCGTCAATCTCTAACTTGTCGGGGGCTTTAGAAGCAAGTTCTTCGAAGCGAAATTTTATCTTTGCCCAGTAATCGGTTCGAATAGCGGTAATTAGTTCTTTGTATAATGGTTTCCAGATAGCTACTCTTTGCATATTTAAGAAGTCTTGGTAATCGCTGGACTGCTGAGTATGCTGTTCTCCATCCTTAATTGCTTTCAAGAGTCGCTCTGTGTACAATTTGTCTGAATCCGAGAGGTAAGCTCCATCGGGACTCACGATAAATTCATCGATCACTGCGGCTAATTCGCGCCCACGAGTTTTCAAGTGGAATTCCGCTAATTCCGTGCAAAGCCGCCTAGCGGGTCCCTCAGCGCCATCGGAAAGCGCTTTGACTGACGCTGTGCCACGCTCCTTTAAGCTCCTTTCATGTTCATTCCGTTGGGCAACAAAGCGCTTGATTGACTCGATGGGCGCTTCGTTCGCCCGGCGCTCCACTTTGTCCATCGCAAACGGTTGGTTGCACGAAATCAGACCTAGCAGAGCGACGGTCAGGAACAAGGCTCGCATTGTACTCTCTTGGTCACGGACATGCCGAGCACTGTACCCTGTCTTCACTAAAGGTTTGTCATTTGATCCGCTGGTTGCTCTCGTTTGAGACGGCACGGCATCGGGGCTTGTCGATTTTTGCCGACCGGATTGCCCAGCACAGTTAGCGTAGCCATATGGGAGGTGCGCCCTTAGGGAGCACTGGCATGAAGCTAGATGCGGAAACTTATTCCGACCTTATCACTTCGCTAGAGCAATCCGCGTACATTTTCGCCGAGCTAGCGACCCTTCAATCCCACGCTCGCTGTGCTGAGGACTACCTAAAAGCCGCGACTAACGCTCGCAACATGAGCTTGTTGCTTTGTCAGCGCGGACCCCTCGGTCCTTGGACAGTTGGTGAGCTTGCCGCATTTCACGCGGCGCTCGATCATTTTGCCGAATATGCGCGAGAGCGAGGCTGGTCCGGGTAAGGTTTATCGGCTGGCGAGCCCGTTTGCCGTAGGGCATCGCACACTCAAGTCTGCACCATTCGAGCGGGCGAACGAAGCCGCTGCATACCCTCGGGGACGGTTCTGTGACTAAGCTCACCGACCTGGCGCTCCTGTGTGCCAACTGTCATCGGATGGTCCATGCGCGCCGTCCTTGGCTTTCGATGGACGAGTTACGCGCATTGAGACAGCCGGAATAGCTTGCAACCTTGACGACGGGGCATATCTCATCCCCATGGATTTCAGAACGCCTGACGTCGGTCGGATCATGCTCGCGATGGCGAGAGTCATCTCTTGGCACGATGGTCAACGGCGGAAAGGCGAAGCCAACGAGCCCTATGCGGTTCATCTCTGTCACGTCGCCCAGCTTGTAGCCGAGGCGGGCGGCGACACGGACATGATCATCGCGGCGCTCTGTCATGACGCAATTGAGGATGCCAACGTTAGCCGCGACACACTGGAGATGTTGTTCGGCGAAGGCGTGGCGAGCCTGGTCGTGGAGCTAACGGACGACAAGACACTACCGAAGGACGCACGCAAACAGGCTCAGATCGACAACGCGCCGAAAAAGTCACCTCGCGCCGCCGTGCTTAAGCTCTGCGATAAAATCAGCAATGTTTCGGCTGTTGGGTCGTCGCCACCGAAGGACTGGAGTTCTGAGCGCCGCGCCGCGTACGTTGAGTGGGCTGAAGCGGTTGTCGCGAGATTGCCTGAGCCGGACGCTGATACGGCGCACGCGAGGGCTTTCCTAGAACGTGAATTCGAAGATGTGTGCCGGGTTGCGCTTCACAAAGTTGAGCTTTTGTGAGCGAACGGCGCTCCTAGTTTGTAGGAGGATCGGGCTAACGACCGGCGTCAGTTCTCTTTCGCGCAAGTTCGCGCGATTCAGCCATACGAAGCAAGCGAAGTACCGGGTTCTCGGCATCTGTTGAACTTTTCATGCATGCAATCTGCCGTTCAAGATCGTTTATGCCGAAACGCAGGAAACGTCCCAGCCGCATTGAAGGCTTGAACCCGAGCTTACGAAAAGTCGAAACGCTCATCCCGCAGTACTGAGATGCCTCCTTCTGGCTGAGATATTGCTTCATTCCGCGCGCTCCATCGTGGATGATGTGAGCACATGGTAAAGCGCGCGTCAACCGAAGAATCCGAGCACAAATAGCCGGTGTATGTCAGTTCAAAAAATGATCATTCTTGTAAAAAAAAGATTATATCACTGAAGAGGCTGAAGAGATTTTAGTTTGTTTCTCAAGTGTATCCTTAAGTCTGCATGTCTAGAATAATGTTCTCCCATCGTGGACGATTTCTGACCTAAGAAATCTGCAACATCATCTCTTGACCAGCCCTGTTCACGCAATTGGCTAGCGCAAGTGTGCCGTGTTCCGTGAAACGTAAGGTTCGGACGGACCTTACGCGTGTCTCCTTCGGACAGGCGGCGAATGAGGTCGTGAAAGGCGCTTTGGAGAGAACCAAGTTTCCAAGGATTGCCAGCCGTATTGCGGCAGATTATCCCATCGATTGGCAGCCTAGCCAAAAGTTCAGTCAGCACCTCAGGACGAATATAATGATTTAACTCAACGCCAGCCTTAGAGGTTTTTAGGTGAATATAATACTCTTCGCCTATAGTCTTTATGTGTTTAGTGTCAAGTCGACAGATGTCTCCAATTCGCAATCCTTGATATAAGCCAAGCATTATCGGCAACCGTAAGCTTGCATTACATTCTGCAATTACGATGTCGATTTCTGATTTCTCCCAAGCGAGGTTCGGGCGCTGGTCAGTTCCATCGCGCGCCGGACGATACTTGGGAACGGTTGAGACGGGGTTAGGCGGCTGAACAAGCCCACTTTCGATTGCAAACGAGAGAAGAACACTCAAGACAGCCCGAACACTGTTTGCACGGTGCCTGCCGTGTTTTCGGAAGACGCGAGCCAAAAGCGCCTGACACGCGACTCTATCAACTGCGCCAAGTTCAATACCGGACACGTCCGACAGGACACCAATGGAAGATACTCGCCTTAAGGTTCTTACGTCCGCTTCGTAGTCGGCTTGTGTGCGCGGGGAAAGAGCGCGCCAACGATCGCTTTTCCGGTACGCATCCCATAGCGCACCAAAGGTGCCCGGCTGCCCATTTTGCTCGAGCAAAACGGCTCGCTCATACGCAGTTACCGCTGCCAGATAGTCAGCCATAAAGCCGGCGCTTCCCTGCGGCGTGCGAAGCGGGGCTTTCCAATCGGTCCCTGAGCCCGGTATGGCTCGTCGATAGTACAGGTACTCCTTGCCTTTCACACGGACTCTGAGAACGTAGGGTGTCGCCGATCTGGCCATTTTGCAAATTCCAATTGCAAAACCGTTTAAACGAGTGTCAGAATTATATAGGGACTGCAACGAGATGGAAGAGATATTCATCTGGTGATGGAGCCGGACTTCAAATCCGGTGGGGGCCGCGAGCCGGTCTCTGGTGGGTTCGACTCCCACTCTCTTCCGCCATCTCGTTCCGCCGCTTTCCAGGAGCCGCAATGACGCCGGCGTCCAGCCCCGATGCAGTTCTGGCCGACTTCCGCGAAGCCGCCGCCGCGGCGGATCGCGCCGAGGAAGAGTATCGGCGCGACCACGCGCGCCGCCTGGAGGAGCTCGCCCGCGAGCGCACCTTCGCGTACCGGCGCTTCAACCTGGTCCGCGAGATGCTGACCTACGCGCAGGCGGTGGAAGCCCCGGATGGCGCGGCCAACGCGGCGTTGGCGGCGGTTCGGCGCGAGTTGAACTGGGACGATGACACGCCGGTCCGCACCGCAATCCTCGGCCGGCTTGAGCCTGTCGCGGCGGCCGTCGCCGCGATCGCGCTGCCGGGCGAACCGACCGAGGTCGATCCCGGCGCTGAACTCGGGCCCGCCTTGGCGGCCTTCGAGAGCTGGCATCTGGCGGAGTACGGCGCCCCATTCTGGGCGCTGTTCGACGTCTATGTGCCGGAGCGCCCCGTTGTCGACTTCTGAGGAGCCCGCCGACGACTTCGACGGCTGGGTCAAGGCCGAGTTCGCCGCCCGCAACGCGTTCACCGCGCTCGTGCTGCTGGTGAAGATCGGCAAGCGCCGGATCTCGCCGCTGCGCTCCACCTTTGTGCACGTGATCGGCGACGAGCTCGACTGGGGCGAGATCACCCGGCTGTTCAGCAGCGCGGGCGTCGCGTGGGACGGCGCGGCGTTCTTCCCGGAGGTCGCCAAGGCCGGCGGCCCGCTCGACAACGCCGCCGCGCGCCTGCGGCTGCGCATGCTGGAGACCCGGGTCGACGACGACCGCCTCGCCCTCAACGACGGCCATTTCTTCGACGCCTGGGGCCGGCGCATGCGGGTCGACGAGATCGGCTAGGAGCCCCTGAGGAGCGTTGGGGCGGTTGAAAAATTCAGGCGCCTTTCTCTCCGTCATGGCCGGGCTTGTCCCGGCCATCCACGCCGGAGCCCAGCGCGTGGATCCCCGGGTCGAGCCTGGGGATGACGGTGGAGGGATGGCGCATAGGCACCCAAGGTTTCCGGCCCCGCGCCGCTCCAACAATCCCCTCATCCTGAGGAGCATCGCCCCTTGGCGATGCGTCTCGAAGGACGAGGGTCTCCAGAGCGCCCGACGCTTCAGCGTCCTGGACCCCTCGTCCTTCGAGACGCAGGCCCAAGGGGGCCCGCTCCTCAGGATGAGGGGCGTTGGGGCGGTTGAAGAATTCAGGCGCCTTCCTCTCCGTCATGGCCGGGCTTGACCCGGCCATCCACGTCGGAGCCCAGCGCGTCATCCCCGGGTCGGGCCCGGGGATGACGGTGGAGGGTTGGCGGCAGGAGCCGGTCCGGCGCCTTGGACAGCGCGGCTCCGGTGCCCCCCCGCCCTCACACGCTGCGCGTCGCGCCGCCGTCGATGCGGATCTTCGTGCCCGTCACGTAGGAGGCCGGCTCGCCCGCCAGAAACGCCACCACGTTGGCGAACTCCTCGGGCGTGCCGTAGCGGCCGGCCGGGATCTGCGCCATCGCGGATTGCGCGATCTTGTCGATCGAGACGTTCAGCCGCTCGGCGTTGGCCTGGTCGAGCTGGCCGATGCGCTCGGTCTGGATGCGGCCGGGCAGAACCATGTTCACCGTGATGCCGTCCTGCGCGACCTCGTTGGCGAGCGTCTTGGACCAGCCGAGCACGGCCGAGCGGATGCCGTTGGAGAGCGCCAGGTTCGGGATCGGCTGCTCGATGCCGGACGACGCCACCGTGATGATGCGGCCCCATTTCTTCTCCTGCATGGCGGGCAGCAGGCGCTGGGTGAGGTGAAACAGGTTCGCCGCCATGGACTGGAACTGCGTCAGCCAGGCGTCGCGCTTCACGTCCTTGGCGACGCCGGGGGGCGGGCCGCCGGTGTTGTTGACCAGCACGTCCACGCCGCCCTCGGCCAGCAGCTTGTCGGCCGCCGCGTCGATCTGCGCGAGGTCGCCGGTGTCGAGCTTCAGGGCCGAGACGCGCCCGCGCACGCCGGCCGGCAAGGCGGCGATCCAGGCCTCGATCTTGTCGACGCTGCGCGCAGCCGCCACCACGGTCGCGCCTTCGGTGGCGAGCGCCCGCGCGATGGCGGCGCCGAGGCCGCGGCTGGCGCCAACGACCAGCGCCTTCTTGTTGTTCAGTCCGAGATCCATGGTCGTTCAACTCCCGACGCGGCATGTTGCAAAGCGCGGAGCCTAATCCGGCGCGCCGCCGCCGCATAGCGCGGAGGCGCATGGCGGATCGGCCGCAGCAGGCGGGCCGAACGGAAGCGCCGCGGCTGCGTTCTCGACCCGGAACCCAGAACCGGACGATGACCCGCATCCTTACCTACAACGTGCACCGCTGCCTCGGCGTCGACGGCAAGCTCGATCCGGCCCGGATCGCGGCCGTGATCGCGGCCTGCCAACCCGACATCGTCGCCCTGCAGGAACTCGACGTCGGCCGCAAGCGCACCGGCGGCGTCGACCAGGCCCGGCTGATCGCCGACCAGCTCGGCATGCAGATGCATTTCCATCCCGCCATGCGGGTGATGGAGGAGCTCTACGGCGACGCCATCCTGACCGCCCGGCCGTCCCGGCTCGTCAAGGCCGGGCCGCTGCCGCTGCGCGCCGGGGCCGAGCCGCGCGGCGCGCTCTGGGCCGCCGTGCAGGCGCAAGGCGGCGAGCTGCAGGTCGTCAACACGCACCTGGGCCTGCGCGGCTTCGAAAGGCTCAACCAGGTGCAGGCCTTGCTGGGCCCGGACTGGCTCGGCGGCCCGAAATGCACCGCGCCGTTTATTCTTCTCGGCGATTTCAACGCCGTGCCGCATTCGCGCGCATACCGGCGCATCGTCGCCAAAATGCGCGACGCCCAAGCCGCGCCACTGGTGCACCGGGCGCAGCCCACCTTCCCGGGCCGCATGCCGGTGCTGCGGATCGACCACGTCTTCGTGTCAGCCGGCGTCGAGGTGACGCGCGCCGAGCCGATCCGCACGCCGCTGGCGCGCCGGGCGTCCGATCACCTGCCCCTGTTGGTGGAATTCCGGCTCACGATCCCGAGCGCGCCCGCGCTGCGGATCAACGGCGCCGATGCGGCGTTGAGCCTTCCGGAGGCCGAGCCCGCATGACCCTGGCGCAAGACGCAATCCCGGCCCGCCGCTTGGCGGGCGAAAACGCCGGCTCGGCTGGCGAAGCCGTCCGCCCCTCACGGGAAGACGCCCGAGAGGCGGAGCCGGCCAACGAGGGCGGCCGTCGCCGTTTCTGGTCGCGACTGATCGGGATCGCGGCCGTGCTGCTCTCGGCCTTTCTGATCTGGCACACGCTGCGCCAATACAGCCTCGACCAGATCGTCGCCTCCGTGAAAGCGGTGCCGGCAGCCCGGCTCTGGGCCGCCGGCGCCTTCGCGGCCGCGAGCTATTGCGCGCTCACGGGCTTCGACTATCTGGCGCTGCGCTATGTCGGCAAGCCGTTGCCCTACTGGAAGGCCGCGCTGGCCTCCTTCACCAGCCTTGGGCTCGGCCACAGCATCGGTTTCGCGGGGGTGAGCAGCGGCGCGATCCGCTATCGTTATTACGCCCGCTGGGGCCTCACCATCGGCGAGGTCGCCAAGCTGGTGGTGTTTTGCGGCGTCACGGTCGGCGTCGGGCTGGCGGCTCTGGGCGGGATCGCGCTGCTGGTGCGCCCCGAGCTTGGCGCCCGCGTCACCGGGCTGGACGAGGGTGTCACGATCACGCTCGGCGCGCTCTGCCTTGTCACGGTCGCCGCCTATGTGGGGCTCGCGTTCCGCTACGGCGGCAAATCCGTGCGCTTTCGACGCTGGTCCATGGACATGCCCGAGTGGCGGCTTGCGGCCGCGCAGGTGGTCGTCGGGGCCGTCAATTTCGCCCTCGTGGCCGGCTGCCTCCACCAGGCGCTCGCCGCCCAGGCGGAGGTCGGCTACTTGCCGGTCGCGTCCGTCTACGTGATCGCCAACACGGCCACGATGATCACGCACGTGCCGGGCGGCCTTGGCGTGATCGAGAGCGTTGTCTCGGTGTTGCTGCCCGGCGCCAACCTCATCGGCGGCCTGCTGGCGTTCCGGGCCATCTATTTCTTCATCCCGCTCGGCCTCGCGGCGCTGCTGTTCGGCGCGAGCGAACTCGTGATTCGCAGGCGAGGGCGCCCGGCGGCCTGACGCGGCCGGCCGGCCAGACCCTGCAAACCGCGCCTCAACCGCCGAAGAGCTTGTCCAGCAGGCTGCGCTCGGGGGGCGGATAGCCTTGCCGCGGGGCGCCTCCGCCGCCGTTGGGCACGGAGCCCGGCGGCCGGAGCACGCCGTCGTCCGACACCACCCGTCGCGGCTGCGGCTGCGGCTGCGGGCCGCCCTGCGCCAGCGGGCTGATCGTGAGAGGCGCGCCGCGGGCCGCCACGGGGGCGGGCGAAACGAGGCCGTAGAGCGTGTCGGCTGGATTGCCGGAATCCGCCATCGGCACGCCGCCCGGTGGGGTGGGAGCCTGCTGATCGGCCGGCATGGGCCACATCTGCTTGTAGGCGCCGCCCGGCAACGGCGTCGGCGGGGTGGTGGCCAGCGCGGTCTTCATGAACCGGCTCCAGACCTCCACGGGCAGGTTACTGCCGCTGGTCTTCTTGGTCGGCGAGCCGTCGTCGTTGCCCATCCACACGCCCGCCAGCAGCGAGCCCGTGTAGCCGACGAACCAGGCGTCGCGGTGGTCCTGGCTTGTGCCGGTCTTGCCGCCCGCCTCCCAGCCCGGCAGGTCGGCCTTGCGGCCCGTGCCGGTGAGCAGCGTCTCGCGCAGCATCGCGTTCATCATGCCGACCGTCTGCGGCTCCAGCACCTTGCCGAGCCCGGTGCCGGAACGCTTGTACACGGTGACGCCGTCGCTGGTGCGCACCTGCGTGATCACATAGGGCTGCACCGCGATGCCGCCGTTCGCGAACGGCGCATAGGCCCCCACCAGCTCCAGCGCGGTCACCTCCGAGGTGCCGAGCGCGATGGAGGCGTTGGGCTCGAGCTTCGACTGTATGCCCATCCGGTGCGCGGTCGCGACAACGGCCTTGGGGCCCACCTCGACACCGAGCTTCACCGCCACGGTGTTAATGGAGAGCGCCAGCGCCTGCCGGAGCGTCACCGGGCCGCGATATTCGCGCGTGGAGTTCTCCGGCTGCCAGCCCTTGATGTTCACCGGGCTGTCGTCCCGCACCGTGCTGGGCGTCAGCCCCTTCTCGATGGCGGTGAGATACACGAACGGCTTGAACGCCGAGCCCGGCTGGCGCTTGGCCACGCTGGCGCGGTTGAACTGCGAGTCGGAGTAGTTGCGCCCGCCCACCAGCGCTTTCACGGCGCCGTCCGGCTGCAGCGCCACGAAGGCGCCCTGGCTGACGCCGAACTTGTCGCCCTTTTGCGCCAGCTCCTCCACCAGTGCCTTCTCGGCGATGTTCTGCATGCCGGGGTCGATCGTGGTGCGCACCACGATGTCCTTGTCGATGGTGCCGATATAGTCGTCCAGCACGTCCATGACGTAGTCGGCCGCGTAGTTCACCGAGCCGGCGCCGCCCGGCTTCACCGGCTGGCCGGGGTTCATCAGCGCGATCTTGGCCATGTTGTCGTTGACCAGGCCCTCGCGCGCCATGGCGGAGATCACCATCGCGCCGCGCGCCTGCGCGGCCTCGGGGTTGCGGTTCGGCGCTAGGCGGGACGGCGCCTGCACCAGGCCGGCCAGGATGGCGGCCTCGCCCAGCGTCACGCTGCGGGCCGTCTTGCCGAAGTATTTCTGCGACGCCGCCTCGACGCCATACGCGCCGGAGCCGAAATAGACGCGGTTGAGATAGAGCTCGAGGATCTGGTCCTTGGAGTAGTTGCGCTCCAGCCAGAGCGCCAGGATGGCCTCCTGGATCTTGCGCGAGGCTGTGCGCTCCTGCGTCAGGAACAGGTTCTTGGCGAGCTGCTGCGTCAGCGTCGAGCCGCCCTGCATGGAGGAGCCGCTGCGCGTGACGTTGCGCACCACCGCGCGGGTGATGCCCACCGGGTCGATGCCCCAGTGGTGGTAGAAGCGATGATCCTCGATCGCCACGAAGGCGTTCGGCAGGTAGGGCGGCAGCTCCTTCAGCGTCACGGTGCGGCCGCCCGTCTCGCCGCGATTGGCCAGCAACGAGCCGTCCGCCGCCAGGATGGCGATGTTCGGCGGCCGCTTGGGCACCGCGAGACTGTCGATCGGCGGCAGCTTGGACGCGTGGTAGGCCACGAGCCCGCCCACCGCCATCAGCACCCAGACGCCGAGCACGAATCCGTAATAGACCAGCGTTCCGAGGATGCCCCGCCGCTTGCGCCCCTTGGCGGCCGGCTTGCGGCCCCGCTCGGCCTTGTCGCCGCGCTCGGTCTTGTCGCCCGAGCCGCGGCCGCCGGATGAAGGCTTGCGAGAGGATCGCGCCATGCTGTTTCGCGGAGCGTCCGCGTCCTCGTCATCTGCCGGCGGCGTCGCGCGCACGGTCTCGCGGCTGCGTCCGTCGTCCCGCCTGCGCCGTGTTTCGGCGAGCGGGTCGAGCGCGGGAGCGATCACGGGGTCGAAAGTGGGGTCGCGGCGCCCGCCGCGGTTGCGCGGGGCGTCGCCGTCCCGGTCCGTGTAGCCGGGCCGATCGTCGCGGCTGAGCCGAAGGTCCAGCGACGCGGGCGCGATGGGCTTTCCGCCCAGCACCGGTTCGCGTCTTTCCCCCGATCGGTCCCGCCGGTCCGTCATACCCTCGTAGCGCCCCTGCTCGCGTGGGCGTCGCGCGACGGCCTTCTGCCGTTCACGATCCGCCTTGCAGCACATCGACGCTAAATGCGGCGGATTAAGGGGTCGTTAGCGATGGGGGTGGGGCCCTGCCGTCATTGCGAGCGCAGCGAAGCAATCCAGACGCGGGGCCCAGGCCTCGATCATCAGCTGGATTGCTTCGCTGTCGCTCGCAATGACGGGAGGAAAGGACTACTGCGCCGCCTCGGCGACGATCTCCTCATGCGCCGGCGCGCCCACCACCTTCGGCTCGGCCCGCGTCAGCACGCGGCAAAGCCGCGCTACCGTGGCCTTGAGCTCGTGCCGGTGCACCACCACGTCCACCATGCCGTGGGCGCGCAGGAAGTCGGCGCGCTGGAAGCCCTCCGGCAGCTTTTCGCGGATGGTCTGCTCGATCACGCGCGGGCCTGCAAAACCGATCAGCGCGCCCGGCTCGGCGATGTGGATGTCGCCCAGCATCGCGTAGGAGGCCGTCACGCCGCCGGTGGTCGGGTTGGTGAGCACCACGATATAGGGCAGCTTGGCCCGGCGCAGGCGCTGCACCGCCACGGTGGTGCGCGGCATCTGCATCAGCGAGAACATGCCTTCCTGCATGCGCGCGCCGCCCGAGGCCGCGAACAGCACGAAGGGCGTGCGCCGGTCCACTGCGGTTTCCATGCCCTTGATCACGGCCTCGCCGGCCGCCATGCCGAGCGAGCCGCCCATGAAGTCGAAGTCCTGCACGGCGATGGTCAGCGCCGCGCCCTCGACCTGGCCGACGCCCACCTTCACGGCGTCAACCGCGCCGGTCTTGGTCCGGGCGTCCTTCAGGCGGTCGACATAGCGCTTCTCGTCGCGGAACTTCAGCGGGTCGACCGGGACCTCCGGCAGCGCGATGTCCTCGTACTGCGCGTCGTCGAACATCGACTTCAGGCGCGCCACGGCGGACATCCGCATGTGGTAGTTCGAACCCGGGATCACGAACTGGTTGGCCTCGACATCCTTGTGGAACACGAGCTGGCCGGAATCCGGGCACTTGATCCACAGGTTCTCGGGCGTGTCCCGCCGCAGGATCGACCGGATCTTCGGCCGCACCACGTTCGAGATCCAGTTCATCGGGCTCGTATCCATGCCGTCTCCAATGCTCCTGGTCGTCGATCAGGCCGCCGCCTTCGCCACGCGCCGGACGCCCGACGCGACCTCACGCACCTTGGCGGCCACCGCCTCGACGGTGCCGGCCGTGGCCTTGCCGGACGCATCCAGCGAGCCCTTCAGCGCGTCCACCAGCGCGGTGCCGACCACCACGCCGTCGGCGCTGCGCGCGATGGTCTCGGCCGAGTCGGCGTTCTTAACGCCGAACCCCACCGCGACCGGGAGATGGGTATGGCCCTTGATGCGCGCAACCGCGTCGCCGATCTTGGCGTAGTCGCCGATGGCCGACCCCGTGATGCCGGTCACCGCCACGTAGTACACGAAACCGGACGTGTTGGTGAGCACCTTCGGCAGGCGCTTCTCGTCCGTGGTCGGGGTGGCGAGCCGGATGAAGTTCAGGCCGGCCGTGAGCGCCGGCACGCAGAGCTCCTCGTCCTCCTCGGGCGGCAGGTCGACGACGATCAGGCCGTCCACGCCCGCCGCGCGCGCGTCCAGCAGGAAGCGGTCGACGCCGTAGATGTAGATGGGGTTGTAGTAGCCCATCAGGATGATGGGCGTGTCGGCGTCCGTTTCGCGGAAGGCCTTCACCAGCGCGATGGTCTTGCGCAGGCTCATGCCCGCCCCGAGCGCCCGCAGCCCGGCGGCCTGGATGGAGGGGCCGTCCGCCATTGGGTCGGTGAACGGCATGCCGATCTCGATCACGTCCGCGCCCGCGGCCGGCAGCGCCTTGACGATGGCGAGCGACGTCTCGGGGTCGGGGTCGCCGGCCATCACGAAGGTCACCAGCGCGGCCCGGTTCTGCGCCCGCACGGCCGCGAAGCGGCGGTCGATGCGGGTTGTGGTCGCCTCAGTCATTCCATGCCCCCGAGATGCTCGGCCACCGTGAAGATGTCCTTGTCGCCGCGCCCGCAGAGGTTGACGATCATGAGGTGGTCCTTCGGCTTCTTGGCCGCGATCTCCACCGCCTTCGCGATGGCGTGCGCGGGCTCCAGCGCCGGGATGATGCCCTCGAGGCGCGACATCATCTGGAAGGCGTTCAGCGCCTCCTCGTCGGTAGCCGAGATGTAGTTCACCCGGCCGACATCGTGCAGCCAGGAGTGCTCCGGCCCGATGCCCGGATAATCGAGCCCGGCCGAGATCGAGTGCGCGTCCGTGATCTGGCCGTCGTCGTTCATCAGCAGGTAGGTGCGGTTGCCATGGAGCACGCCCGGGCGCCCGCCCGTCAGCGAGGCCGCATGGAGGCCCGACGACAGGCCGTGGCCGGCCGCCTCGACGCCATAGATCTCGATGCCGGGATCGTCCAGGAAGGGGTGGAACAGGCCGATCGCGTTGGAGCCGCCGCCGATGGCGGCGATCAGCGAGTTCGGCAGCCGACCCTCGCGCTCCAGCATCTGCTCGCGCGCCTCGCGGCCGATCACGCACTGGAAGTCGCGCACCATGGCCGGGTAGGGGTGCGGCCCCGCGACGGTGCCGATGCAGTAGAAGGTGTTCTCGACGTTCGTGACCCAGTCCCGAAGCGCCTCGTTCATGGCGTCCTTCAGGGTCTTGGATCCGGACTGCACCGGCACCACCTCGGCGCCCAGCATCTTCATGCGGAACACGTTCGGCTTTTGCCGCTCCACGTCCACCGCGCCCATGTAGACGATGCATTGCAGCCCGAAGCGCGCGCAGAGCGTCGCGGTGGCGACGCCATGCTGGCCCGCGCCGGTTTCGGCGATGATGCGGGTCTTGCCCATGCGCCGCGCCAGCAAGATCTGACCGAGCACGTTGTTCACCTTGTGCGCGCCGGTGTGGTTCAGCTCGTCGCGCTTCAGGTAGATCTTGGCGCCGCCGCAATGCTCGGTGAGCCGCTCGGCGAAATAAAGCGGGCTCGGCCGGCCCACGTAATGGGCGAGGTAGCTCGCCATGTCGCTGGCGAAGCCGGGGTCAACCTTCGCGGCCTCGTAGGCGGCCTCCAGCTCGAGGATCAGCGGCATCAGGGTCTCGGCGACGAAACGTCCGCCGAAAAGGCCGAAATGGCCGGTCTCGTCCGGCCCGGTTCGAAACGAGTTCAGGGTGGGTGCGCTCACGCTTTCGTCCTCGCTCGGCCGCAGCCGCTCAACTCACGCCCCGCGTGCGGCCTTCACGAAAGCCGCGATCCGCTCGGGGTCCTTGTCGCCGGGCGCGCGCTCCACCCCGGAGGACACGTCCACGCCCGGCGCGCCCGTGATCCTCAGGGCCTCGGCGACGTTTCCGGGCTCCAGCCCCCCTGACAGCATGAAGGGCTTCGCAAGGTCAAGGCCCGCCAGCAACCGCCAGTCGAACGCCACCCCGTTCCCGCCCGGCAAAACGGCCCCGCGCGGCGGCTTGGCGTCGAACAGGATGCGGTCGGAAACGGCCGCGTAGGCCGGAACCTGCGCGAGATCGCCCGCCTCGGCGACGCCAATCGCCTTCATCACCGGCAGCCCCGTGCGCGCCTTGGTCGCGGCCGTTCGCTCCGGCGTCTCGTGGCCGTGCAGCTGGATGATGTCGGGCCGCACCTCGTCCCGGATCGCGTCCAGCAGCGCGTCGTCGGCGTCCACCGTGAGCGCGACAACGAGCGCGCGCCCGCCAACCCGCTCCCGCAGCGCCTTCGCTTCCGCAATCGAGACATTCCGCGGCGAGCGCGGAAAGAACACCAGCCCGACCATGTCGGCCCCAGCCGCAATCGCCGCCTCGACCGTCTCGGGCGTGCGCAGACCGCAGATTTTCACCAGCGTGCTCATGGGCCGTGTCCTTGCCACGCTGGACCGAAACTGTCCACGACGGGGAGAGGGCAGCAAAAGGGCTCGCCCGCCCCACCGCCTCGTCGTGCGCGTCCCTCTCCCGCCTGCGAGAGAGGGGCAGGGGTGAGGGCGCCGGGCTTGTCCGATCCAAAGGACGCCTCGCCGTCATTGCGAGCCGGAGGCGAAGCAATCCAGTCTAAAGGCCGGGCGCGACGCCCGGCGGTGGGGCTGCTCCCAACCGCCTGGATTGCTTCGCTGCGCTCGCAATGACGGCGAGGCGCTGCATGGTCGTGCGCGTCCCTCTCCCGGGGGGAGAGGGAACACGCCCGCAATATGAAAATAATCCTTGACATTCCGCCCCGTTTCCCGCACCATTGCGCCACTCTCGACCCAGGGAGGGGGCGCTTCCGGAGCGGTCCGTTGCGGGGTCGGGGCGCGGCGCCTGCGCGGGTGGGATACCGGACCCACCCTCCCGGGAGGCCTTTCCGGAGCGGCCGAAGGATGGGTTCGGGGGTAAAAGCCCGGCAAGCCCGCCTATCGGCAGTCAGCCCGCCCGCCCCACACTACGGTGGGGCCGTGGACGCGGCCACCTTAACACCCTCGCGGTCGCTGCCCACAAGGAGCGGCCCCGAGGAAGGAGCGCGGGTCGGAAAGGTTCAAAATCGCCGGTCGCGAGGCGTCGGCCCGTCCGAATCCTACGCGTAAAACCCATGATGGGCCGGCGCCTCGCGGCGCCCCTCCACCAGATTGCCTCACCTCCGCCCGGGCGGAGAACGCGCACTCGTGCCCACCTCGAAGGCTCACACTTCTCCGCCGTCATCCCCGGCGGCGCGGAGCGCCGGGAAGGGGATCCAGGGGCCAAGGCCCGCACGGGACCCAGTCCCCTGGATCTCCTTCCCGACCCGCTTCGCGGGTCGCCGGGGATGACAGCGGCGGGAAACGGGCGCCTTCACCACACACGCGAGAAAGCCCAGCACGCCCTCACGCAGTCTTGGCCAGCTCCCGCTCGATCGCGGCGCGCACGGCCGGGTCGCCGGGCTCCACGCTGGTGGGGAACACGGCCGCGACGTGCCCATCCACGCCGACGAGGTATTTGTGGAAGTTCCAGCGCGGCGGGTCGCGGGGCTTTTCGGCCAGGGCCCAGCGGAAGAACGGGTGGGCGTCCGCGCCCAGGACCTTCGCCTTGGCGGCCATCGGGAAGGTGACGCCGTGCTGGCGCGCGATCCCGGCCGTTTCGGCCGAGGGGCCGGGCTCCTGCCCGCCGAAGTCGTTGGAGGGGACGCCCACCACGGTGAGCCCACGTCCCTTGAGGTCGGCGTACAGCGCCTGCAACCCGCCGAGCTGCGAGGAAAAGCCGCAGAACGAGGCCGTGTTCACCACCAGGATGGGCCGGGGCGCAAAGGCAGAGAGACGCAGTTCGCCGCCGTCCAGCTTGTCGAACGTGAAGCTGGACGCCGTGCGGCCGCTCATGGCCGGCGCGGAGGATTGCGCCAGGGCGCGACCTGCGGGCGCAAACGCCAGGGTGGCGAGGAGAGTGCGGCGGTCGAGAAGCATGGGGCGGCTCCGTCGAAAAATGCGCCAAGACGGGAGGCGCAGCATAAACCATTACGGGCGCGCAGGGCTGCCGGTTTCGCCATCCCGCTTGCCTTCGCGACCGCAAAGCCGCACATCAGCCCGATGACCGCTCAGCTTCCCTTCGACGCCGGCTTCGGAGTGTATATCCACTGGCCGTTCTGCGCGTCGAAATGCCCGTATTGCGACTTCAACAGCCATGTCCGCCACGCGCCCGTGGACGAGGCCCGCTACGTGGCGGCCTTTGCGCGGGAGATCGCCCACCAGGCCGCGCTGGCGCCGGGCCGCACCGTGTCGACCATCTTTCTGGGCGGCGGCACGCCCTCGCTGATGCAGCCCGCCACCGTGGGGGCGATCCTCGACGCGGTCGCGGCCAACTGGGCCGTCGCGCCGGACGTCGAGGTGACGCTGGAGGCCAACCCCACCAGCGTCGAGGCGACGCGCTTGCGCGGCTACCGGGCTGCCGGCGTCAACCGGGTCTCGCTCGGCGTCCAGGCCATGAACAACCGCGACCTCGTGGCGCTCGGGCGGCTGCATTCGGCCGAGGAGGCCATGGCGGCCGTGGAGGTCGCCGCGGGCGTGTTCGACCGCTACTCCTTCGACCTCATCTACGCCCGGCCCGACCAGACGCCCGCCGCCTGGGCGGCCGAGCTCAAGGACGCCATCGGCCGCGCCGCCGAGCACCTGTCGCTGTACCAGCTCACCATCGAGCCCGGCACGATGTTCGAGCGCCTGCGCGACGCCGGCAAGCTCGTGGTGCCGGACGCCGACGCGGCCCGCGCGCTCTACGAGACCACCCGCGAGGTATGCGAACAGCACGGCCTGCCGGCCTACGAGATTTCCAACCACGCCCGCCCGGGCGCGGAATGCCGCCACAACCTCGTGTACTGGCGCTACGGCGAATATGCGGGCGTCGGCCCCGGCGCGCATGGCCGCCTCGGGACGGCCTCGGGCCGGCTGGCGCTCTCCACCGAGCTCGTGCCGGAATCCTGGCTCGCCCGCGTCGAGAGCGAGGGCCACGGCGTCACGGAGGTGGAGCGGCTGTCGGCCGAAGCCCAGGGCGACGAATTCCTGCTGATGGGCCTGCGGCTCGTGGAAGGCGTCGATCCGGCCCGCTACGCGGCGCTGGCCGGGCGCGGTCTCGACCCGCGCCGGGTCGAGGATCTCGCCCGCGACAACCTCGTGGAGCGCACGCCCGAGGGCCGCATCCGGGTCACCCCGGAGGGCTTCCCGGTGCTCGACGCCATCGTGGCGGACCTGGCCGCCTAGGCGGCTTACGCGACCTTGCGCGGCACCAGCCGCTCGGAGGCCAGCGCCTGCTGCGCGCCGGACTCGCCGGACTCGTGGTACTCGGCGTCCTCGTTGACGTCCCAGATGTCGTAGAGGCGCTCGCCGGTCAGGATGTTGCGGACCGTCAGCATGGCGGTCATCATCGCGTGGTCCTGGTTGTTGTACTTGTGCATGCCGTTTCGGCCGACAAGATGCAGCGTCGGGAAGCGCGTCTCGAGATCGAGCCGCACCAGGCCGACATGCTCCTTGTAGTCGTCGTCATAGACCGGGTAGGCCTTGGCCTGCCGCACCACGCAGGCGTCCACCACCTCATCCTCGCGCACCAGGCCGATCTTGGCGATCTCGGCCTTGGCGAGCGCGATCAGCTCCTCGTCCGGGGCCGCCCACACGCCGTCGCCCTCGAAGCAGAAATATTCGAGGCCGAGGCAGGCGAGGTTGGGGTCCGGCACCATCTCGGGCGACCAGGAGCGGAAGTTCTGGATGCGGCCGACCTTCACGGACGGGTCGTGGATGTAGATCCAGTTGTCCGGGAACAGGTCCTGGCGCGTCGTGATCAACGCGACGGTGAGGAAGTCGCGGTAGCGCAGCGCCCGGGCGCTGAACAGCGATATCGGCGTCGGCTTGATGGCGTTGGTCAGCTCGGTGATCGGGGCGGACGAGATCACGTGGTCGGCCGTGAAGGTCTCGACGGAGCCGTCGCCGCGCGTGGCCGTCACGGTCCACAGCCGGGCGTTCTCGTCCCACTCCATGGAGGCGAGCGAGCGATCCATCAGGATCTCGCCGCCCTGCTCGCGCGTCTTGCGCGCCGCCGCGTCCCACATCATGCCGGGACCCTTGCGGGGATACTGGAACGACTCGATCAGAGTCTTGATGACCTCGCCGTCCTTCTGCTTCGGCTTGCCCCGGAAGGTGCGGGTCAGCGCATTCATGACGGCCGAGCCGAGGCTCAGGCCCTTGATGCGCTGGGCGGCCCAGTCCGCCGAGATCTCGTCGCAGGACATGCCCCACACCTTCTCGGTGTAGGTTTTGAAGAAGATTGAGAACAGCCGCTCGCCAAACGCGTTGCGCACCCACTGGTGGAACGTGCGGGGGTTCTCGATGGGCCGCAGCTTGGCCAGCCCGTAGCTCGCCATGCACAGCGCGCTCTGGAACACGCCAAGGTTCCAGAGGGCCTCGAAGGCTTTCAGCGGATACGAGTAGAGCTTGCCCTTGTAGTAGATGCGCGAGATGCGCGGCCGCTCGATGAAGTCGTCCGGCAGGATCTCCTTCCAGAGATCGACCACCTCTTTTGCCTTGGAGAAAAAGCGGTGGCCGCCGATGTCGAACAGGAAGCCCTTGTAGTTCACCGTGCGGCTGATGCCGCCCACCATCGTGGGGTCGCGCTCCAGCACTGTGACGCTGCGCCCTTCCTTGGTGAGCAGGTAGGAGGCTGTCAGGCCGGCCGGGCCGGCGCCGACGATAAGAACTTCGCTGTGCTGCGGCATGGAATGAACCTCGGAAATCAAGAAACGGCCCGAGCGGGCTTGAATGCGTAGAAGCGATGGCCGGCGAAGCCCGCGAAGGCAGCGAGCCCGGCCCCGGCCAACAGGGCGAAGAGCCGCGGCAGCGTGGGAACCGAGTAGACGATCGACAGGAACACCGCGTAGCTGAAGCCCTGCGCCATCAGGGCGACGGCCGCGTAGCGCACCGCCTCGGCGACCTGCCGGCGACCGCTCGCCGCGAAGGTGACGCTGCGGTTGAGGCGCCAGGTCACCATCGTGGCGGCCAGCAGCGACAGGGCGCGTGATAGCTCGGGAGCCACATGCGCATGGTCGAGCGCCGAAAAAATCGACGCGTCGACCGCGAGGCCGACGACGCCCACGCTCAGAAACTTCGCGAACCCCTGGGCGAGAGGGTGAGCCAGGAGCGAGGAAAGGCGCGGACCGACAAACCGCGCCGCGAACGTCTCCCGCGGGGGGGCGGCGCCGAGCGCGATGGAAGTACGCGCCAGTGCTGTTGCTTCCTGCATGCAAACGCCCTTCTTGGCCCGGCAGTGGTCCAGCGACCCATTCCCGACCTTTCTAGAAGGCAAGCTTGGAATTTTCGGTAAACGGACCCGCGCGTTCCTGCGCCATCTCGATCGCGAGAGCGCACGCGCTTAACGGAGATGAAATTCAATCCCGGTAGACCTGCAGGCGTTGTTTGCAGGACTTTTCAATGACCGACCTCAGCCACGCCGCCCCCCGGAGGTCAGCGGAAGGCCTGCTTGGGAACGGGGCCGTGATGGTTCTGTTCTGCTGGGCCCTCGCTGCGGCCATGCGCTTCGGCTCGGTGGACCATGTCGGCATCCGGTTCAACGACACCGATGATGCGAGCCGTCTCTCTCAGGTCCGAGACCTCCTCAACGGCCAGGGTTGGTTCGATCTCGTCCAGCACAGGCTCGATCCCGCATTCCCGGTCCCGATGCATTGGTCGCGCCTCGTCGACGCGCCGATCGCGATATTGATCCTCTTCTGTGAACGGTTCACGGACGTCGCGGCGGCCGAGCGCCTGGCCATGACGGTCTGGCCCTTGATCGTCCTGCTCGCCGCGATGGCTGCAGTCTGGTCGGTTGCCGTCCGGATCGGCGGCGTGCTCGCGGGCGCGCCTGCCGTGTTGCTGCTGGCCTTTGGGCTGTCGGTGCTTTGGCAATTCGACCCTGGGCGGATCGATCACCACAACGTTCAGGTCGTCCTGTCGCTGCTTATGTTCGCGGCCGTTTTCGGCCAGTCACGCAGGGCCGGCGCCCTGGCGGGGCTCATCTGCGCCCTGATGCTCGCCATCGGGCTCGAAACCATCCTGCTGTTGGCGAGCGCGAGCTTGGCGGCGGTATATCGCTGCCTGATGGAGCCGCAATCGCGCACATGGGCGAGGGCGTTCGGGACCTCTCTTGCGGCCGGCGGCATAGGTCTGATGCTCACGACCGTGCCGCCCGCATTGTGGCAGGTCGGCGTCTGCGATTCGCTCTCGGCCAATTACGCGGCGCTCGCCGTTCTGGGCGGCGGTGGTCTTGCGCTCGTAGCGTCGGCCGATCTGCGCCATCGCCGGATGTGGATGGGTGGCGTCGCCGCCGTCTCGGTCGTGGTCTTCGGCTGGATTGAGCCTGCCTGCCTTCGCGGACCTTTCGGCCAGGTGGACCCGCGCCTCTGGCCGATTTGGCTGGACCATGTCGAAGAAATGAAGAGCGTCTGGAAAGCGCTTGGACCAGACCTGACCTCGATCACAGCCATGCTCTCCGGGCCTGTGCTGGCGCTCGGGGCGAGCTTGTTCCTTCTTCGGCTGCCCGAAATGCGGCGAAGCCCGGCGTATTGGGCTTATGTCGCCTCGTTCTCGGCGTCATTCGCGATCGGCTGTTTTCAGATCCGAACCCTGTTCTACGCCAACATGTTGGCGATCCCGCTGATCGCCGCCGCCATCGCGCTGGTGTGCAGGATGGCGGCCGACACAGGCCGATCCGCCATTCTGGTCTTGGTCGCCGCCGTCCTGGCGACCAACAATTCCAGCGTCGTGCTCGCGGCCGTCTCGCTCCTGCCGCAGGCGCCTGCCAAAGCGGTCGCAACCCAAAGCGACGAACGCTCCCGCGCCTGCATGGACTTGCGGGAATACGCCGGGCTCGCCCGCGAACCGGCCGCCCTGGTGTTGAGCACCCTCGACATGGGCCCCTTTATCTTGGCGGCGTCGCCTCACGCCGTGATGTCGGCGCCCTATCACCGCCAGGCGACCGGCATTCTCGACGGACACCGCATTCTGGCGGCGGCTCCCGATGAGGCGTTCGCCTTGCTGAAGGCGCGGGGGATCAGCCTTGTCGCGCTGTGCTCACGCTCGCCTCACAATGCGCTCTATGCGAGCATGGCGCCGAACGGACTGCAAAGCCGACTCACGCGCGGCGAAGCGGTCGATGGGCTGCAGCCTCTCGAAACGCGCGGCGTGGTCCGCGTCTTCCGGGTGGCCGCGCCCTGAACGGCCGAACAGGCCTTTGGAGCGTCCCATGCGCCTGCTCGTGCTGATCGCCGCAAGCGTTTCCGTGCTGCCTCTTGCAACCCCCGCCCGCGCCGAGCCGCCCGCCAAGGAGCTCTTCGGCGCGGTCACCCGCCCGGCCGACATGCCCTCCCGGGTGCTCGGGTTCTACGCCAAGGGTTGCCTCGCCGGGGCCGAGGCGCTGCCGGTGGACGGCCCAGCCTGGCAGGTGATGCGCCTGTCGCGCAACCGCGCCTGGGGACACCCGGCGCTGATCAACTTTCTTGAAAAATTCGCCCGCGAGGTCCCGCGCGTCAACGGCTGGCCCGGCATCCTGGTCGGCGACATCGCCCAGCCCCGCGGCGGGCCAATGAAGACCGGCCACGCCTCGCACCAGATCGGCCTCGACGCAGACGTCTGGCTCACGCCGATGCCGAACCGTCCGCTGTCGCGCGCCGAGCGCGAAGACATGGCCGCCGCCGACATGGTGCGAGACGACAAGCTCGACGTGTCGCAGAACTGGACCAAGGGCCAGCACGCCCTGATCAAGGCCGCCGCGCAGAAGTCGCAGGTGGAGCGCATCTTCGTGAACGCGGCTATCAAGAAGGCGCTGTGCCGGGAAGCGACTGGTGACCGCAGCTGGCTGCAGCGGGTCCGGCCCATGTACGGCCACAACTGGCACATGCATATCCGCATGGCGTGCCCGGCCGGGGAGGCGGACTGCCAGTCGCAGGATCCCGTTCCGGCCGGCGAGGGCTGCGGCAAGGAGCTCGACTACTGGTTCTCGGACGCCGTGCTGCACCCGCGCCCCGGCGGCAAACCCAAGCCGCCTATGGAAATGTCGGCGCTTCCGAACGCCTGCCGGGCGGTGCTGAACGCACCTTGAGGCCCGGGGGCGAGAGCGGACGGATCAGTGTCCCTTAGAGTCGCCCGCGATCTTGTCCGTCATCGCCAAGACGATGCCCGAGCCGACGAAGACGAGGTGGATGATCACGTACCACATCAGCTCGCGATCGCTGATGTTCTTGACGTTCATGAAGGCTTTGAGCAGCTGGATCGCCGAGATGGCGACGATCGACGACAGGAGCTTCAGCTTCAGTCCGGTAAAGTCGATCTTGCTCATCCAGTCGGGCCAGTCCGCATGCGCGGAGGCGTCGATCTTGGACACGAAGTTCTCGTAGCCCGAAAAGATCACGATCACGATCAGCGAACCCGTGAAGGTGAGGTCGATCAGCGCCAGGACGCCCAGGATCACGTCCGACTCGGTGGAAGACGGAATGTTCAGCACGAAGTGCCAAATCTCCTGAAGCGTCTTGACCAGCAGGGCCGCGAGGCTGAACACCAGCGCTACGTAGAAGGGCGCGAGCATCCAGCGGCTCGCAAACAGGAAACGCTCCAAAAGCCGCTCGACCAAACCTGCCCCCTCAACTGGCAGCGAGCGCAAAATGCGCCCGCCGTATGCGTCGCCGCCGCTCAGGCCGCCGTCACGCCCGTGCCGATCGGGCACGCGACGCCCGTTCCGCCCAGGCCGCAATAGCCCATCGGGTTCTTCGCCAGGTATTGCTGGTGATAGTCCTCGGCGAAATAGAACGGCCCACCGTCCACGATCTCGCTCGTGATCGGCCCGTAGCCGTTTTGCGACAGCACGCGTCCATAGGCAAGCTTGGAGGCCTCCGCGGCGGCGCGCTGCGCGGGCGTCGTCGGGTATACGCCGGACCGGTACTGCGTGCCCACGTCGTTGCCCTGCCGCATGCCCTGCGTCGGGTCGTGGCTTTCCCAAAACGTTTGCAGCAGCGTGTCGAAGCTGATCACGCCCGGATCATAAACGACCAGCACCGCCTCGGTGTGGCCTGTCATGCCCGAGCAGGTCTCCTCGTAAGTCGGGTTGGGGGTGACGCCGCCTACATAGCCAACTGCCGTCACCCAAACGCCGGGCAATTGCCAGAACTTGCGCTCGGCGCCCCAGAAGCAGCCCAGCGCGAAAATTGCGGTCTCGAAACCGGCCGGGTAAGGGCCTTTCAGCGGGTTGCCGTTGACGAAATGAGTTTCCGCGGTGCGCAGCGGCGTCGCCCGCCCGGGCAGCGCCTCGGCGGCGGTGGGCAGGGCCGTCTTCTTGCGGAATGCGAACATGGGGGAACCTCGCTCCGATTGCGATCAGCCCCCAATGTGGGGTTTCACCCCCGAAAACGCGAGGGCGCGAAAACGTCACATCAGGCGCGCGCGTCGTAGCCGATGGGCTGCTCGGGCTCCAACGCCAGCCAGACGAACAGCAACCCCACGCACAACAGCGCCAGGGTCAGGGGCGCCCGCATCAGCAATGCGCCGCCATTGTCCCACAAGGTGAGCTGGCTCCGCCCCAGCAGCCCCTGCAGCCAACCCTGCGCGGCTGGCGCGAACCGGTCCAGCGCGGCTCCGATGGAGGTCAGGGTGAGCGCCGAGGACGCAATGGAGCGCGTTCCGTCCACGGCGGCGCTGACGAATGCCCCGGCCAGCGCCAGGTACCCGAGCACGCGGATCAGAAAGCGAATCATCGAAGGCTCCTCGCCAGCCCGGCCGCCGCGAATGGGCTGCTCCCAAGGGCTACCCGCCGCCGGCCCCCAACGCAACCCGCGACACGGACCCCTGGTTTCCGATCGCCGTTCCAATCGCCTTGCATCCGGGCGCACGATGATCTAGGAGCCTCCCCTGCGCCGCAACGCGCACGGAGGGGTGGCCGAGTGGTTGAAGGCGCACGCCTGGAAAGTGTGTATACGGGAAACCGTATCGCGGGTTCGAATCCCGCTCCCTCCGCCACTACCGCCCGCCGGGGCGAATTTGCGCTCCGCCTTCGTGACGATGCGCAGCGTCTCGCCAAGGCGGTAGACGCGTCCGAAGAAACCCACAGTCGCCGTAGCCGCTTCAGAGGAAGAACCATGATCGATCGTCCTCGTCGCGGCGTTGATCCGTTCAAGGCCGCCAACGCGGTTTTCAAGCCAAAGGACGCGGAGGCGACGCCTGCGCCGGTCGCAAAGCCCGTGGCGCCGCGCGCCAAGGAGACCGTGTCGCTGCGGCTGGATGGCGACGTGCTCGCGCATTACCAGGAGGACGGGCCCGGCTGGCAGGACCGCATCAACGACGCGCTCCGCAAGCAGGCCGGCCTCTAGTTCGGGCCGGCGCTCAGGCCGCGCCGACGCGCTTCCACACCAGGATGGCGGCCGCGAGATCTTCCAGCGACGCGCCGACTGACTTGAAGAACGTGATCTCGTCGTCGCGCGTCCGGCCGGGATGGCGGCCCGATGCAAGGTCGTGAAGGTCGGCGCGGATGTCGGCGGTCGTGATCACGCCGGCCGCGATGGGCTGGGCGAGGTCGCCGCCCTCCTTCAGGGCGCCGCCGCGCGTGTCGCAGAACAGGGTGGCCCGGCGTACGACGTCGTCGTCGGTTTCCCGCATCGACGGTTTGAATGCGCCGGCGCAGTCCACGTGAGCGCCGGTCTTAAGCCAAGCGCCGCGAACCAGCGCGGTTTCGCTGAGCGTGGCGCAGGACACGATGTCGGCCTCACGCACGGCGGCTTCGAGATCCGAGACGGCGCGCACGGGCAGGCCCGCTTCGCCGAGTTCGCGCGCGAGAGCCTGCGCCCGCTCGGGGCGATGATTCCAGAGCGCGATGTCGCCGAGCCTGCGTTCGGCCGCATGGGCGCGGATGAAGAAGGGCGCCAGCGCCCCGGCGCCCACCATCACCATGTGGGCGGCGTCCTTCCGGGCGAGGCTGCGCGCCGCCAGCGCGGACGCCGCGGCCGTGCGCCAGGCGGTCAGGCGCGTCCCGTCGATAATGGCGCGCGGCTCGCCCGTCGCGCCATCCATCAGCATGTAGGAGCCCAGCACGGCCGGCATCCCGCGCGCGCCGTTCTGCGGAAACACCGTGACGATTTTCGCGCCCAGAAAAGCCTCGGCCGCGGACGGCCCCGTCCAGGCCGGCATCAGCAGCAGCGTGCCTGAGCCACCGTGCCGCTCGACCTCGTGGTGATGGCGAACCGGCGCGACGATGTCGGAGCGGAACGCCTCCGCGAGCGCGTCCGCCACCGATGAGGGATCAAGGACGCGATCGACCTCGTCGGCGGACACGAATTGCATGGCGGTTCCGGCGGCAGGAGAAAGGGAGGTCGGCTAGTGGATCGCCGATACGGCCGGAAGGGCGCGCGATGCAGGGGCCTCCTCGCGGACGCGTTCGAGTTCGGCGCGGGTGCGGGCCGCCTCGCGGGCGTGAACCCGCGCGGCCCTGCGATAGCGCATCTGGCCGAACCAGACGCCCATCCCGCCGACAAGCACACCGATCGCGAGCGTCACGAGCAGCACCAGGAACAAGGGCGGGTTCAACGTCCAGTTCTGGTCGGACCAGCCCAGCGGATCGAGCTGGAGCACCACGGGCGTCTTGTTGGCCACCGCGAAGACGGTGAGCAGGAGCGCCAGGGGCACGAGCACGAGCGCTTTCAGAAATGTTTTCATCGCATCCGTCAATACAGCTGCAGGCCGTGCGCGACCCCTTTGGATCGCCGAACGGCCGCGTCATCGTCAGGTCAGCCGACGCTCACCTTGCGGGGCGCGGCGGCGCGCGCCGGCGTGGGCTCGCGGTTCAGGCGGACACGCATTTCCTTGCCCGCCTTGAACACCGGCACGAACTTCTCGGAAACGGGAACGTGCTCCCCCGTGCGGGGGTTGCGGCCCAGCCGCGCATCCCGCTTCTTGACCGAGAACGCCCCGAAGCCGCGGATTTCGACCCGGTCACCCCGCGTCAGCGCCTGGACGATTTCCTCCAGGATCGCATTCACGACGTTCTCGGCGTCCCGCTGGTACAGCTCGGGATAGCGCTCGGCGATTTTCTGCACGAGTTCCGACTTGATCATCGGTTCTTCCCTGGTTGCCCGCCAAACGTCATTTACCGACTATTTGATTGAAAAAACTTCGAAATTATATCATCCACGAGGTTGCCAGACGACCAGCAGCCCGTCAAGGACGGGCGATTGCGCAGAGTGCTCCACGGCGCGCAGCAGATTGGCCGCGGTATCGAGCCCGAATGCCCCCGCCACGGCTCCGGCCGCGCTCCACAGGCCGAGCGGGCTGCCGTCCTTCGGCTTCCAGTCGCGGATCGGCAGGTCCTTGCTGAGCTTCTTCTCGCTTTCGAGCCAGCTCACAGCCTGCTTCTCGCCGCCGATCTCGTCGATCAGCTTGAGCGGCAGCGCCTGCCGGCCCGTGAACACGCGGCCGTCGGACACGGTCGCGAGGCCGCCGGCGTCCATGCCGCGGCGTTCGGCGACTAGCCCCTTGAACCACCCGTAGGTATCGGCGATCAGCGCCTCCACGGCGGCCTGCGAGGCCGGCGTCGGCGGCTCGAACGGGCTCGGCGCGGCCTTCAGCGGCGCGGACTTGATGGTCTCCATCTTGACCCCGATGGTGTCGAGCAGCTTCACGACGTTCGGAAACTGGAACAGCACCCCGATGGAGCCCACCATGGCGGTCTGGCGCGCCACGATGCGGTCTGTCGCCAGCGCCGCGATATAGGCGCCCGAGGCCGCGATGCCGTCCACCACCGCGACGGTGGGCTTGGCGGCCGCGAGCTCGCGGATGGCGTCATAAAGCTCCTCGGAGCCCGAAACCGTGCCGCCGGGACTGTTGATGTTCAGCAGCACGCCCTTCACGGCGTCGGACTTCTGCACCCGCTTCAGGAGATCCAGCGTCTTGCGGTCGCCGGTGATCAACCCCGAGATCTCGACCCGCGCGAGCTGCGGCGCTCCGGCCACGCCCATCTGGCGACCCGCCACCGCGACGGCGGCGCCCACCACGGCCAGGAATACGGCCACGAACGCCAGAACGCGCCAGAAGGTGACCCGCCGCTTGAGGCGACGACGGTCGACGAGATAGTCGGTCTCCGACGACATGGAGGCGCTCCGCTGTTGTGCCGCCACGGCGGCCCTTTGGTTGTTCGTAGCCCCGCGCCGGCGGGAGGGCAACCGGCTGGGCCGCCGCGGCCGGTTTCGGCCAGCCGTGGTCGGCCGCGAGGTTGCGTCGCCCCTGGCCCGGCGCTAGTGGTCCGGTGACGCCAGCTTGCCGGCGATCA
The DNA here is from genome assembly GCF_014636935.1 of Alsobacter metallidurans. GTDB lineage: Bacteria > Pseudomonadota > Alphaproteobacteria > Rhizobiales > Beijerinckiaceae > Alsobacter > Alsobacter metallidurans. Next base: position 369,679 of record NZ_BMES01000001.1, read on the forward strand.
TCACCCAGCAGGAGCCCGGATGGAGCCCTCGGACGCGATTTTGGCGCGCTTTCTCGCGCTTCATCCCAAGCTGATCGACCTGTCGCTTGGCCGGCTGCAGCGGCTTCTGCTGGCCCTTGGCGAGCCGCAGAAGCGCCTGCCGCCCGTGATTCACGTGGCCGGCACCAACGGCAAGGGCTCCACCATCGCGTTCATGCGCGCCGTGCTGGAGGAGGCCGGCCTCGCCGTGCATGTCTACACGTCCCCGCACCTGGTGCGATTCCACGAGCGCATCCGCATCGGCGCGCCCGGCGGCGGCCGGCTCGTGCCGGAATCGCTGCTGGTCGACGCCTTTCGCCGCTGCGAGGCCGCGAACGAGGGCGCGCCCATCACGGTGTTCGAGATCACCACCGCGGCGGCCTTTCTGCTGTTCTCCGAACAGCCCGCCCATGTGCTGCTGCTGGAAACCGGCCTTGGCGGACGCCTGGACGCCACCAACGTGGTGGACCGGCCCTTGGCCGCCGTTGTGACGCCGGTTTCACAAGACCATTCGGAATATCTGGGCGACAGCATCGCCAAGATCGCGGCCGAGAAGGCCGGGATCTTGAAACGCGGCGTTCCGTCCGTGATCGCCCCGCAGGACCATGACGACGCGCTCGCGGTGCTGGAGCGCGCCGCCGCCCGCACGGGCGCGCGGACATGGATTGGCGGGCAGGATTTCCATGTCGGCGAGGAGAATGGCCGCCTGATCTACCAGGATGACGACGGGCTTCTCGACCTACCGCTGCCGCGGCTGCCCGGACGCCACCAGCACGTCAACGCCGGAACCTCCATCGCGGCGTTGCGGGCCGCGGGCTTCGGCCGGCTGTCCCCGAAGGCGTTCGAGGCCGGGATCGGCGGGGCCGATTGGCCCGCCCGCCTGCAGCGGCTCGCCAAGGGACGGCTCGCCGCGCTGCTGCCGCCGGATGCGGAACTCTGGCTCGACGGTGGCCACAACCCGGATGGAGGCCGTGCGCTGGCCGCCGCCATGGCGGAGTTCGAGGAGCGTCGACCCCGACCGCTCGTGATGGTGGTCGCCATGCTGGGCACCAAGGATTCGGCAGGGTTCCTGGAGCCTTTCTCCGGGCTGGCGCAGTCCGTCACCGCCATCCCGATGCCGAGCCAAACGGCGGCGCGTCCGGCCGGCGAAGTCGCCGCGATCGCGCGCGCGTCGGGGCTTCAGGCCGAACAGGCCGACAGCATCGAAGCCGCGTTGACGCGCATCGGCGCGGCCGTCTGGCCAAGCCCGCCGCGCGTCTTGATCTGCGGCTCGCTCTACCTGGCGGGGGAGGTCCTCGCCGCCAACGGGACGCCGCCCACCTGACCGGGGCGGCGGCGACGGAACCGTGGCCGGAAAAAAGAGTTTCAGCCACGAGAGTTTCCCGTCGCGTCTTTGCCCCGTGAGCCCGTGCTGAAAATCGACGAATCCTACGCCGACCTCATCGAGAGCGACGCTCCCGCCAGGCGCGAGCCGATCCTGCAACCCGGCCGCAACTGCTGGCGCGTGGAGGCCGCGCCTCGCGCCGCCGTGCTGGTGGACGGGGCCTCCTATTTCGGGGCGCTGGAGGCGACGTTGCGCAAGGCGCGCCGCTCCGTGCTGATCGCCGGCTGGGACTTCGACAGCCGCATCCGGTTGCGCCAGGACGCGCCTGAGAGCGAATCGCCCCAGCTTGGCGAGTTCCTGCTCCAGCTCGTGGAGGCGAACCCGCAGCTCGAGGTGCGGATCCTCGTGTGGTCTGTAGCCGTCGTGCACGCGCCCAGCGCGCCGACCGAACTGCTGATCGGCCGCGAGTGGCTGAAGCACCCGCGCATCACCCTCAAGCTCGACAACACCCAACCGCTTTACGCCGCGCACCACCAGAAGATCGTATGCGTGGACGACAAGCTCGCCTTCGTGGGCGGCATCGACCTCACGGTGGGCCGCTGGGACCGCGACCCGCATGCGCCCGAGGATCCCGCGCGCCTCGACCCGGACGGCGAGCGCTACGACCCCGTGCACGACGTGCAGATGGCGGTCGACGGCGACGCCGCCCGCGCGGTCGCCGAACTGTTCCGGGCGCGTTGGACGGTGGCGACGGGCGAGACATCGCGCCCCGAGGTGGTGGCGCACGATCCCTGGCCGGATCACGTCGCGCCCGACTTCCGCGACGCCTTCGTGGGAGTCGCCCGCACCATGCCGGGCTATGCGGGGCGGTCCGAAGTCACGGAGGTCGCGACCCTCAACACGGACGCGCTGCTCGCCGCGCAACGCATCGTCTATATCGAGGCGCAGTATCTGACGACGCCTGCCATCGGCCGGGCGTTGATCCGGCTCCTGGCGAAGCCGGACGGCCCCGAGGTCGTGGTTGTGATGACCCGCGCGTCGCGCGGTTTCGTCGAGCATTACGCCATGGGCAGCAACCGCGACCGTTTGATCCGCCGCCTCAAACGCTCGGACCACCATGGCCGGCTGCGCGTGTGTTTCCCGGTCGTGACCGACCAGAAGGGCGAAGAGCAGCACGTGATGGTGCACGCCAAGGTCATCATCGTGGACGACGTGTTCATGCGGATCGGCTCGTCGAACCTGAACAACCGCTCGATCGCGCTCGACACGGAATGCGACCTCGCCATCGAGGGCATGCGCCCGGCCCATCGCGACGCTATCGCGCGGGTCCGCGACACTCTCATGGCCGAGCATGTCGGAGCCGACGCGGCGACGCTGCGGGACGCCGTGGAGCGGCACGGGTCCTACGTGGACGCGCTCGACGCGTTGGGCCATGACGGCCGAAGGCTTCATTGCTTCGAAGGCTGGCGCACCAAGGGCCCGACCCGGCCGATCTTCGGCACCTTCCTGCTGGATCCGCGCCGGCCGTTCTGGCCGTCGCGCCTGCGCCGAAAGCCGAAGCGGATCAGATAAGCCTGCTCACTTGCCGGTTTTCACCTTCTGCCACCCGCGCGCAACCTGCTTTTGCGCCCGCTCGTCGAAAGGGGGGCTCGCAAACAGCCGCCGCATGACGTCGGCCGGCGGAAAGATCGCCGGGTCGTTGGCGATCTCGGGCTTCATCAGCGCCCGCGCCCCCTGCACGGCGTTCGCCAGGCCGAGCGCGTCGGCGTTGCGGGCCGCGATCTCAGGCCGGAGAACGAAATCCACGAAGGCGTAGGCGGCGTCCCGGTTGGGCGCATCGGCCGGGATCACGAGGCTGTCGATCCAGATCGGCGCGCCTTCGCGCGGGATCGTGTAGGCGATCTCGACCCCGTTGTCGGCCTCGCGGGCGCGGCGCCGCGCCAGCAGGATGTCGGCCGAACTGGCCGCCGCCACGCAGGCTTCTCCGCTCGCCAGCCCGTTCGCGGCCTCGGCCGTGCCGAATTTGTCGATCTGGCCGCGTGCCCGGAACAGGACGTCCGTGACCCGGTCGAGATCGCCGATGCGCCGGCTGTCCTGCGGCAGCCCGAGCATGCGCAACGCCGAGGGGTAGATGTCGTCCGGCGCGTCGGCCAGAACCACGCCGCAATCCTTAAGGCGGCCGTTCTCGGCCCGCAGCGCCATGTCCCAGCCGCCCGACGCCTTGTCGCCGAGGCGCTCCCGCACCTTGCGGACATTCGTCCCGATGCCGAAAGTTCCCCACGCATAGGGAATCGCGGTCGCGCCGGTCGGGTCGAAGACGCGGAGCTTCTCGGCGATCTCCGGCGAAAGCCCCTTGGCGTTCGGCAGCCGCAGCCGGTCGAGCCGGACCAGCAGGTTCCTGGCGGTTAGCCGCGACACGGCGGGGCCGGACAGCACCGCCACGTCGTAGCGCCCGGCTCCCGCGCGCTGCTCGGCCGCTTCGGCGCTGTCATAGGGGTCCACCGCGACCGATATACCGGTCTCGCGGGTGAAGCGGTCCAGCACGCCAACGTCGAAATAGTCGGGCCAGGCAAAGATCGCGATGGTTTTGGCCGGCGAGGCGGCCCAGGCCGATGGCGCCAGGCAGCCGGCCGCCAGCGCGAGCGCATGGAGAAAGAGCCGCCCCGCGCCCCTCATGCGGCCTTCCGGGCGACGCCGTCCAGCCGCCCCAGCGCGCCGTCCAGCACGGCGTCTCCCTTGGCGAAGCAGAAGCGCACGGCGCTGCGGATGGCGTCCTGCGCATAGAACGCCGAAACCGGGATTGCGGCGACGCCATGCTGGCGAACCAGACGCTCGCAGAACGCCACGTCGTCAGTCTCGCCGAGCGGCGCGATGTCGACATTCAGGAAATACGTGCCGGCGCTCGGCAGCACCGCGAAGCCGCGCTCGGCGAGCCCCGCCGCGAAATGGTCGCGGCTGCGCTGCAGATCGGCGCGCATGCCGGTGAAGTAGGCGTCGTCCTTGCCAAGCCCATACGCGACGGCGGCCTGCAGGTTGGGCGGCGTCGTGAAGGTGAGGAACTGGTGCGCCTTGGCGAGGACCCGCAGGATTTCGGGCGCGGCGCAAACGAAGCCCACCTTCCAACCGGTGAGCGAGAAGATCTTCCCGGCGGATCCGATCTTGATCGTCCGTTCGCGCATGCCGGGCGCGTTCAGCATGGTGGAGTGGCGCAGGCCGTCGAACACCACGTGCTCCCACACCTCGTCGCAGATCGCCACGGCGTCATGCCGGACGCAGAACCGCGCCAGCAGGGCGAGGTCCTCGGCCGAATACACGACCCCGGCCGGGTTCAACGGGTTGTTGAACAGCACCGCCTTGGTCTTCGGCGAGAACGCCTCGGCCAGCATGGCCTCGGTGAAGCGCCAATGCGGCGGCTGCAGGCGCACGAAGCGCGGCACGCCGCCGGCGCGCAGCACCAGCGGCAGGTAGGCGTCGTAGAGCGGCTGGAACAGCACCACCTCGTCGCCGGGCTCGATGATCGCCATCAGCGCGCCCGCCAGCGCCTCGGTCGCCCCCGAGGTGATCATGACTTCGCGCTCGGGATCGAGCGTCACGCCCTGGTGGTGCGCATAGTGCGTCGCCACCGCCTGTCGGAGCTCGGGCATGCCCATCATGGGCGGATATTGGTTCCAACCCGTCATCACCGCCTCGGCGGCGGCGCGGCGCACGTCTTCGGGGCCCGGCGAATCAGGAAAGCCCTGGCCCAGATTGATGGCCCCGGTCTCGCGCGCGAGGCGCGACATGACCTCGAAAACCGTGGTGGGCAGGTCGGCAAAAATGGGATTCATGGCAGATCGGCTCGTGTGCCGCTCCCCGCGACAGGAACGCCGTGCTTAGCACGACGCCGGCGGGCGGCTCCACCGCGGGATGCGGGATGGAGCGATGCGGGACGAGGGCGGCTGGAGCCATTCGGCCCCGTCAAACCTTTCAATCACCCCAATCCCCTCATCCTGAGGAGCGTCGCCCCTTGGCGATGCGTCTCGAAGGACGAGGGACTCCAGCAGGCGAAATGAACGAGCGCTCTGGACCCTCCTCCTTCGAGACGCAGGCCCAAGCGGGCCTGCTCCTCAGGATGAGGGCTTTGAGAATGGCTGGAACGAGGAGACGTAGAACTCAGACCTGCCGGTCCACGCCCTCGCCGGTCGATCCGGGCTTCGGGCCGCCCTTGGCTACGCCCACCAACGCGGGGCGCAGCACGCGATCGCCGATCACGAAGCCGGACTGCACCACCTCGCGAACGGTGCCGTTGGGCACGGACGGGTCCGGGACCTCGAACATGGCCTGATGGAAATTGGGGTCGAACTTCTCGCCCTTGGGGTCGATCTTGCGGATGCCGTGGCGTTCCAGCGTTTTCAGCAGGTCGCGCTCGGTGAGCTCAACGCCTTCGATCACGGCCTTGAGCGCGCCTTCGGCGGCCGCGGCGGCCTCGGGGGGCAGGCTCTCCAGCGCGCGGCGCATGTTGTCTGCCACGTTCACCATGTCCTTGGCGAAGTTGGTGGTCGCATAGGTGCGGGCGTCCGCGACTTCCTTCTCGGTGCGGCGGCGCAGGTTCTCCATCTCGGCCAGGGTGCGCAGCACCTTGTCCTTGAGGCTGGTGTTCTCGGCGTTGAGCGCCTCGATCACCGAATGGATGTCGCGCTCGCCCTCGGCGCCGGGCGCTTCGCCGGCCGAGGCCTCGGGACCGGGAGCGCCGGTTTCGACGGGAGTCTCGGTCTGCGGATCAGGTTGGGTCATGGCGTCGCTTGTTCACGCAATTTCACTGGGGATGGCCGGCATATCAGCCTGCCGCACGTGAAAATCAAGAGCGACGCGCTGATGAAGCTCCAGCGTCAGCAGCTCAGCTGCCCGGCGCGAAGGTCCGCGGCGCGGCGCTGATCACGCTGGACGAGCCGGTTCCGACCTGCAGCACCGCCAGCCCGCGCTGGTTCACGCCGTCCTGGCGGAAGCGAAACAGCCCATCCGTGCCGATGATGCCGTCCGGATTGGTAAGCGTCGGCTCGTTGAAGGCCTGGGCGCCATATTTCGCGTTCAGCGCGTTCACCAGAAACACGGCGTCATACGCCAGCGTGGCGAGGCGCGTCGGATCGCTGCCGAAGCGGGCGCGATAGCGGGCCGCGAAGTTGTTGAAGCCCGCCTTGTCGGGCGCGGCGTACCATCCGCCCTGCAACGTTTTCGCGCCGAAGACTCGCGCGTCGTCCCACAGGCCCGTGCCCAGGAATTGCATCCGCGCATTCGTGACGCCGTTGGCGGCCAAGACCGGGCCTACCAGCGCCAGGCCCTCGCCGCCATCCGGGATCAAGAGGGCGTCGGCTTGGTCGCCCAGGGCCGCGATGCGCTTGGCGGTGACGTCGATCGACGCCTTGTCCTGGTTGTAGCGCTCCAGCGCGGCCACGCGCACGCCGCGCCGGGATGCGGCCTCCTGGAAGGCGGCCGTCACAACCGTGCCGTAGGCCGTGTTGGGGATCATGGCCGCGATTGAGCGCTTTCCGCGAGCCGCCGCGAACTCGACGATCCGGTCGACCTCCGACTCGGGCATGAAGCTGAGCAGGTAGACGCCCCGCGTCGCCGCGCTCGCGTCGGTCGAGAACGCAATCACGGGCTTGCCGGCCTGCCGAGCGACCTGCCCGGCCGCCTGCACGGAGGAGGCGAAGAGCGGGCCGACGATGACCTCCGCGCCCTCGCCGAGCGCCTGCTGGGTCGCCTCGCGCGCGCCGTCCGGCGAGCCGCGATCGTCCTTCACCAGCAGGGCGACGTTGGAGTTGGAGAACTCGGCGACGGCCATTTCGGCCGCGTTGCGCAGCGAGTTGGCCGCCACCGCGGCGTTGCCCGCGCCCGTGAGGGGCAGCACGAGGCCGACACGCAGCTTACCGGCTTCAATGGCGGGAGCCGCCGGCGCCGGGGCGGGCTCGGGCGCGGCGCCGAAACCGCCGCCCACGCCGGGCATGTTGCCGGCGCATCCCGAGGCCAGGGAGCCCAGCACGAGGGCGGCCAGGATGTTGCGCAACGCGCCGGCGCGCGAAGTCCCGTTGGCGTTTTTCGTCGACTGGGACACGGGCGCAACCTCCGGCGGCGTGACGGCAGAACGCCGCCTTGCCTGCGCCGCGCTCGCGACGCGGTCTGGCGGCCCGGCGGCTTCAGCTCCAGCTTGTGTTTACCTGCCGTCGCGGCTTTTGCGAAGGGCAAGCGGGCGTGCCATGGTCGTCCGGACGGGAATCGAGGCAATGACGCAACACCCTCACGCGCCGGGCGAGCGCTCATCCAGCTTCACGGCCTTCGGCATGCGCGCCGAGGCCACCACCTTGCGGCCGGGCCTGCACGTGGTCGCGACGCCCATCGGCAATCTCGGCGACGTCTCGTTCCGGGCGCTCGGCACGCTGGCGGCGGCCGCCGCGGTGCTGGCCGAGGACACGCGCGTCACCAAGACGCTGCTGGCCCATTACGGGATCACGACGCCGCTGACGCCCTATCACGAGCACAACGCCGAGGAGATGCGGCCGCGCATCCTAGCGCGGCTCAAGGCGGGCGAATCGCTGGCGCTGGTGTCCGACGCCGGCACCCCGCTGGTGTCGGATCCCGGCTTCAAGCTCGTGCAGGCAGCCGTGGCCGAGGGCATCCCGGTGACGGGCGTGCCGGGCCCCTCCGCCGTGCTGGCCGCGCTCGTGGTCGCCGGGCTGCCGACCGACCGCTTCTTCTTCGAGGGCTTCCTGCCCGCCAAGAGCGCCGGGCGGCGCGAGCGCCTTGAAGCGCTGCGGCCCGTGCCCGGCACGCTGGTGTTCTTCGAATCGCCACGCCGCGTCGCCGACATGCTGGCCGACGCCCGCGACGTGCTGGGCGACCGCGACGCCGCGGTGGCGCGCGAGCTGACCAAATATTTCGAGAACGTCCGCCGGGGCACGCTGGGTGAGCTGGCCGAGCGCTACGCCGCCGAGGATGCCCCCAAGGGCGAGATCGTGGTGCTGATCGGCCCGCCGACACAGCACGCCGCCGAGACGCAGGCGCAGGGCGACGACGCCATCGACGCCAAGCTGCGCGAAGCGCTCGCCAAGCTCTCCGTGAAGGACGCCGTCGCGATCGTCGCGCAGGACACCGGCATGCCGCGCAAGCGCGTCTACGCCCGCGCGGTCGCGCTGGTGAAGGAATAGGTGGCCGGCGGCCGCGCTCCAACCGACCGTCGCGCGGCGCTGCGGCGAGGCATGCACGCAGAGATTGCAGCCGCTGGATACATGCTCGCGAAAGGCTACAGGGTGCTGGCCTGGCGCTACAGCGGCGGCGGCGGCGAGATCGACCTGATCTGCCGGCGCGGCGACGCAATCGTGTTCGTGGAGGTGAAGGCCCGGGGCGATCTTGACGCCGCCGGGTGGGCGATCGGGCCCACCAAACAACGCCGCTTCATGCGCGCCGCGCGGCACTGGATCGCCCGCAACGGCTGGGCGGCGTCGCTCTCCTGGCGCTGCGACGCGGTGTTGCTCGCCCCCTGGCGCTGGCCGCGCCACGTGCCGGATGCGTTTCAGCTCACCTTCTAGCCTTGCAAACACGCAAGCGCGCCCCGGGTTGCGCCGCACGGTGAAGCGGTGGAAGGTGCGGCCGGCCGCGTCGGCCAGCCTTGCCAGGAGATCCCCATGTCGTTGACCGTGGCCGTCCAGATGGACCCCATCGAGCGCATCAACATCGCCGGGGATTCCACCTTCGCGCTCATGCTCGAAGCCCAGGCGCGCGGCCACAAGCTGTTCTACTACACGCCCGACAAGCTCTCGATGCGCGACGGCGTCGTTACGGCCCCGATGCAGTCCGTGCAGGTGCGCGACGTGAAGGGCGACCATGTCACGCTGGGGGAGGCGGAGACCCGCGACGTCGGCCAGATGGACGTCGTGCTGCTGCGCCAGGACCCGCCCTTTGATCTCGCCTACATCACGTCGACGCATCTTCTGGAGCGCATCCACCCCAAGACGCTGGTGGTGAACGACCCCGCGCAGGTGCGCAACGCGCCCGAGAAGATCTTCGTGCTGGAATTTCCCCAACTGATGCCGCCGACGCTCATCACGCGCGACAAGGACGCCATTAACGCCTTCCGGGCCGAGCACGGCGCCATCGTGATGAAGCCGCTCTATGGCAATGGCGGCGCGGCGGTGTTCAAGGTGGCCGAGAAGGACCCGAATTTCGGCTCGCTGTTCGACCTGTTCTCGGTGACGTTCCGCGAGCCGTGGGTGGTGCAGCAGTTCCTGCCGCAGGTCAGCGAGGGCGACAAGCGCATCATCCTGGTGGACGGCGAGCCGCTCGGCGCGGTGAACCGCGTGCCCGCCGAAAACGACATCCGCTCCAACATGGTGCGCGGCGGCGCGGCCGAAACCACCATGCTGTCCGACCGCGAGCGCGAGATCTGCGAGACCATCGGCCCGCATCTGCGCAAGATGGGGCTGCTCTTCGTCGGCATCGACGTGATCGCCGGCAATCTCACCGAGATCAACGTGACGTCGCCCACCGGCCTGCGCGCCATCAGGCGCCTGGGCGGACCCGACCTCGCGGTCTCGATCTGGGAGTGCATCGAGGACAAGGTCGGGCGCAGCTGAGGCGCGTCCCGCCGTCATCCCCGGCGACCTGCGGAGCAGGTCGGGAAGGGGATCCAGGGGCAAAGGCGCTCACTCCTGGATCCCCTTCCCGGCGCTGCGCGCCGCCGGGGATGACGGCGAGGTTCGATTGCCCGCCCTCTCAGCCCCGGTTCACCTGCACGCTGAGCTGCGGCTTGGTGTTGATGGTCTGGAACACCACGCAATAGCGCTCGGTGAGCTTGATCAGCGAGTCGATCTTCTCCTGCGGGGCATCCGTATCGAGATCGAAGGCGAGCCGGATGGCGCGGAAGCCCACCGGCGCATCGCGGTCGACGCCCAGGGTGCCGCGAAAATCGAGGTCGCCCTCGGCCCGCACCACGCCCTTGCGCAGCGGCACCTCGAGGGCGGTCGCGACCGCCTTCAGGGTCACGCCCGCGCAGGCGACCAGCGCTTCAAGCAGCATGTCGCCCGAGCACAACTCCGCGCCGGAGCCGCCCGTGGCCGGGTGCAAGCCCGCCATCGCAAATGCGCGGCCGGTCTCGACCTTGCAGGCGATCTTGGCCTCGTCGATCTCGCCGGAGGCCTTCAGGGTGATCACGGCCGCGTCCGGCGCGTCCTTGTACTTGGCCTTGATGGGCGCCTGCATGGCGCGCAGCGCGGTGGCGTCGATTGAATCGGACATGGTTCACTCCCTGCGGGTTTTGGTCACCACCACAGCTCGGCGCCGCCGGCGGATGGCGTTTGATGGTCTTCGGCAGTCTTCAGCGACCGGTCGAGCGCATTCAACACGCGGCGCTTGGCCTTGTCGAACCCGGGCGCGAGCTTGTCGCGCGGCCGGCCGGCCCGCACCGAGATGGTCTCGAACACGCGGCCCGGCCGGGGCCGCATCACCACCACGCGGTCGGCCAGCGACACGGCCTCCTCGACGTCGTGCGTGACAATCACGACGGTCGGTCGGCTCGCGGCCCAGAGCGTCAGCAGGTGCTCATGGAGGCTGGCGCGCGTGAAAGCGTCCAGCGCCGAGAACGGCTCGTCGAGCAGCAGCACCTTGGGCCGGGCGACCAGCGCGCGCGCAATGGAGACGCGCTGCTGTTGACCGCCCGAGAGCTCGCGCGGCCAGCGCTGGGCATGCTCGGCGAGGCCAACCCGCTCTATCGCCTCGGCCACGCGCGCTTCGCGCTCGCCGCGGGGCAGGTCCATGACGCCGAAGCCGACATTGTCGGCGACGCACAGCCATGGCAGCAGGCGCGGCTCCTGGAACGCGATGCCGACGGCTGGATGCGGGCCAAGGATGGGCTCGCCGTCCACCGTGATCGCGCCCGACGTGGCCGTGTCGAGCCCGGCGACGAGGCGCAGCAGCGTGGTCTTGCCGCAGCCCGATCCGCCCACCACAGCGAGGATCTCGCCGGCTTCCACCGCGAGATTGATGCTTTGCAGCGCGTGCGTGCCGTCCGCGTAGGTTTTCGAGAGGCCCTGGACGACGAACATCAAAGACGCCCCCGCCGCAGGTCCTGCCACGCCGTGAGCGGCGCGGTCGCTGCCACCACGATGCCGTCGCAAACCTTGCCGAGCAGCGCGAACGCGATGATGGCGGCGAGGATCTGGTCCGGCCGACCCATCTGCTGGCCGTCGAGCAGCAGGTAGCCGAGGCCCTCGGACGCGCCCATGAGCTCTGCCGCCACCACGAACATGAAGCCGAGGCCCAGGCCGGAGCGGATCGCGATGATCCATTCGGGCAGGACCGCCGGCAGCATCACCCGCCGCACAGTCGCGAAGGGCGACAGCCGAAACACGCGCCCGACCTCCAGCAGCTTGCGGTCGATGCCCGCGATGGCGCCCGCGACGCCGAGATAAACCGGAAAGAACACCCCGACGGCGATCAGGATGATCTTGGACGTCTCGAAAATGCCGAACCACAGCAGGAACAGCGGCACCCATGCGATGGACGGCACGGCGCGCAGCGCTTGCAGGGTGGGATCGAAGATCCAGCGGAAGCGCTCGGATGCGCCCGCGAATGCCCCCAGCAGCGTGCCGAACAGGGCCCCGAATGCAAAGCCCGCCAGCACGCGCCCGAGCGTGGCGCCGACATGCACCCAGAGCTCACCGGTGCGGGCCAGCGACCAGAACGCCTCCAGGATCTTGGACGGCGGCGGCATCAGCCGGCCCTGCGCCAGCCCGAGCCGCACGGCCAACTCCCAGCCGAGCGCCAGGCCGACGGGCAGAACGAAGCCGAGCAGCCAGGGCCGGGCCGTCCGCCTGGCCCGGACAGCCGAACGCGGCGTCGTCAGGGACGGCGCCGCGTTGGTTGCATCCGTCGGGAGGGAGGTCGACGGCTGCGAAGGAAGAGTGGAGGCGTCCAAACGCGAAGTCTCGGTGAAGCTCGCGGAGCCTTACTGGGTCTGCGTCTTGGAAGCGAGATACTTCGGCTCGATCAGGCCGTTCACGGTGGCTTTCACGTCAACGGCGGCGTCGATCACGCCGGCCTGCTGCAAGGCGAGGCCGGCCGCCAGGATGGTGTCCGCCTGGGGCTGGCCGATCGGCCCATGCGTCAGCTCGGTGCGCTCCAGCTGCTTGGCGATTACGGCGTCCGGCAGCTTGGTGGCGGCCACCAGCGTGGCGCTGAGGTCCTTCGGGTTGGCGAGCGACCACTGGCGGGCCTGCTCGTAGACCTTCAGGACGCGCGAGACAAGCTCGGGATTTTTTTGCGCGAACTCCTCGCGCACGTTGAGGATGCCCCAGGTGTTTGCGGCGGCGTTGCGGAAGAACAGCTTGGCGCCGCCCTCCACCTCGGCGGCCGCCATCAGCGGGTCGAGCCCGGCCCAGGCTTCCACGTCGCCACGCTCCAAGGCGGCGCGGCCGTCGGGATGCTGCAGCAACACGAGCTTCACGTCCTTTTCGGTGAGCTTGGCGTCCGCCAGCGCGCGCACCAGGAAGATGTGCGGATCGGTGCCGCGCGTCACCGCCACACGCTTGCCCTTGAGGTCCGCCACCGTCTTGATGGCGTCGCCCTTGGTGACCAGCGCGGTCCACTCGGGGCGCGAATAGACATAGACGGACTTGATCGGGTTTCCGTTGATCTTGGCCACCAAAGCGGCCGAGCCGGCCGTGGAGCCCAGATCCAGCGATCCGGCGTTCAGAAATTCGAGCGCCTTGTTTGAGCCGAGCGACTGGACCCAGCGGATGGTGATGCCGTCCTTCTTGAACTCCTCCTCGAGCAGGCCCTTGTCCTTCAGCACGAGGCTGACGGGGTTGTAGGTCGCCCAATCGATCCGGATTTCCTTGACCTGCGCGGAGGCGACCTGGGCCGATCCGGCGCCCAGGCAAAGTGCGGCGGCCAGCGCGAGAGTGTGGCGACGGTTGATCGTGAACATGCGTCCCTCCTGGTGCGGTCGTGGGAGGAGGGATGTCCACCCGCGGCGCTTTAGCTGCATTTGTCGGGCCCAAGAGGCTGATCTCTCGTCCCGGCGCGCCCAGCAAGCTGCTCGCTCAAATCGGCGCGTGTTCCGTTTATAGGTTCATCCGTTCGGTATGTCAAACGATGTGTGATATAAGATTCAATACGAAGTATTTTGTGAATTGCTGCGATCCTGGGTTGTAGCCCGCCGCTGCTTCGTTGTTCGAACCAACCATTTCTCAATGCCTCTCGTGCATGCTGGCCGGAGAGGATGGAATGAACGCGCTTCAATTCAGCACCGCCGGGTGGCTCTCGCTTCTGGTTTTCGGCTCGTTATCGGCCCTGGCGCTGATCGCGGCCGCGCTGCTGCTGCGCGACTATTTCAGGATCGAGGCGCGCGCCGCCGCGCTGGAGGCCAAGAACGAGAAGCTGCAGGATCACATCTGGGAGCTGCGCGAGAGCGAGGACCGGTATCGCAGCCTGATCGAGGGCCAGGACGACCTCATTCTCCGGCGCGACCAGGCTGGACGCCTCACTTATGCTAACGAGGCCTTCGTGGCCCTCGCGGCCGTGCCGCGCGAGCAATTGCTCGGGGCCGAGTTCCAGATACCGGCCCTCGAGACCAGCGATGAGCGGCAGGGCGATGATGGTTCGCGCAGCTACGACCAGGCGATCGCGACCGAGAAGGGGCAGCGCTGGATCTCCTGGCTCGAAAGCCCGGTGCGCAGCGCGCGCGGCGAGACCGAGATCCAGGCCGTGGGCCGCGACATTACGGATCGCCGCGAGGCCGAGGCGGCGCTCGCGGCCGAGCGCGCCAAGGCGCAGGCCGCCAACGAGGCCAAGAGCCGCTTCCTCGCCACCGTGAGTCACGAAATCCGCACCCCGCTCAACGGCGTGCTCGGCATGGCCGACCTGCTGATGGGCACCAAGATCGACCCCGAGCAGCATACCTATGTGCGCGCCGTGAAGACCTCCGGCGAGGCGCTGCTGTCGATCATCGACGAGATCCTCGACTTCTCGAAGATCGAGGCCGGCAAGCTCGAGCTTTCCGCCGAGCCCTTCGACCTCGCCGCCCTGGTGGAGGGCGCGGTGGAGCTCCTGGCCCCGCGCGCCCAGGGCAAGGGCATCGAGATCGCCGGCTTCGTGGCCGCGAACGCCCGGCGAATGGTGGTGGGCGACGCCGCGCGCCTGCGCCAGGTGCTCACCAACCTGGCCGGCAACGCCGTGAAGTTCACCGACGAGGGCGGCGTCGGCGTGCTGGTTGAGCGGGACGCCGCCGGCCGCATCGCGTTCAGCGTCTCGGATACGGGCGTCGGCATCCCGGCCGACCGGCTGGCGCGCATCTTCGAGGAGTTCGAGCAGGTCGACGGCTCGGCTTCCAGCCGGCACGGCGGAACCGGGCTCGGCCTGACGATCTCACGGCGCCTCGTGGCCGGAATGGGCGGTGAGCTGACGGTCACCAGCGAACCCGGCCGCGGCTCGGTGTTCGCGTTCTCGCTTGATTTCGAGGCGGCCGACGCGGGCCCGGACGCCGCAAGCGCGTCTCCTGCGCTGTCCTTTGCGGGCATGACCGCCCTTGTGGTGTCGCGATCGCCCTTCGAGGGCCCGTTCATGCTGCGCCGCCTCCAGGAGCTCGGCGTCCGCGCGCATGGGGTCACCACCACGCAGAGCGCCGTCGTGCGCCTCAACGAAGGCGGCTTCACGCCCGACCTTCTGGTGATCGACGGCGCGGTGGGCGAGGACGACGCCCGCATGGTGGCGGCGCTGGCCAAGCGCTGCGGAGTGGTGCGCCGCCTCGTGCTGCTGTCCCCCTTCGAGCGCCGCTCCTTCGGCCCGCCCTCTGCGGCGGGCTTTGACGGCTATCTGGTGAAGCCCGTGCGAGCCCGCGCGTTGGCGTCACGGCTGGAGCCGGAGAGCGAGGCCGCGCCGGCGCCCATCGTGGCCGACATCGGCGGGGCGCAGCCCGACGCGCCGAAGCACGCCGGCCCGGCCGCGCAGGGCATGCGTGTGCTGCTGGCTGAGGACAACGACATCAACGCCCTGCTGGCCACCAAGCTGATGCAGCGCATGGGCGCAAGCGTGGACTGGGCGAAAAACGGCCGCGAGGCGGTCGCGCGCTTCGAGGGGTCTTTGCGGGCCGGCGAGCGCTACGATCTCGTGCTCATGGACGTTCGCATGCCGGAGCTCGACGGGCACGAGGCCACCCGCCAGGTCCGCGAGCTGGAAAGCCGCCACGGTGCGGCGCGGGTGCGCATCGTCGCGCTCACCGCCAACGCTTTCGAGGAGGACCGCGGCCTCGCACTGGCGTCCGGCATGGACGCTACGGTGGCGAAGCCGCTCGATCCGGCCGCGCTCACACGGGCGATCGGCCTGGAGACGCTTGCCCGGACGGGGTGAGCGCCGGGCTTGAACGGAGCGTTCATCGAACCGTCCGATTTGTCACAATCGCGTCAGCCGACTATGATCAAGAGGTTGCGTCAGGGCGACGCGTCACCCTTGCGAGCCGGCGCTGGCGTCGCCTCCGGCGTTGGGGGTCTTCGCCAATGTGGCAACCGATGCAAGCCGCCAAACCGGCCTCGCACGCCGCCGCCTCGCTCACGTCCCGGGTCATCGTGAATTTCCACCGCCAATCCGCCGGCTTCCTGACGCGCGCCAGGCTCCGCCCCGATCCCGCGCCCGAAGGGCTGGCGGGAACGCTCGGGCGCATCGGCTCGCTCGAGGTGCGGCTCGCGCAGACCAAGAAGGACGTGAAACGCGCCCAGAAGCTGCGCTATCGCGTGTTCTACGAAGAGTTGGCGGCCGTGCCTGACATGCTCTCGCGGCTGAAGCGGCGCGACATCGACGCTTATGACCTCATCTGCGACCACCTGCTGGTGATCGATCATGAGGCTCCCGCCGAGCTGTTCGGCAAGCCCCATGCGCGCAAGCGCAAGCCCAAGGTGGTCGGCACCTACCGGCTGCTGCGCCAGGAGGTCGCGGAACGGCATGGCGGCTTCTATTCGGCGGGCGAGTTCGACATCGGCCCCATTCTGCGCAGCCATCCGGGCCAGCGTTTCCTGGAGCTCGGCCGCTCGTGCGTGCTCGCGCCCTACCGCGACAAGCGCACCGTGGAGCTGCTCTGGCACGGCGTATGGACCTATGTGCGTCGTCACCGCATGGACGTGATGTTCGGCTGCGCGAGCCTGGAGGGAACCGACCCGGCCCAGCTGGCGCTGCCGCTCAGCTTCCTCCATCACCACGCCATGGCCCCGGCAGAATGGCGCGCCCGAGCGCTGCCGGGCCGCCACGTTCCCATGGACGTGATCGACAAGACCGCCATCAACCCCAAGGCGGCGCTTCATAGCCTGCCGCCGCTGATCAAGGGCTACCTGCGCGTGGGGGCGACCTTTGGCGATGGCGCGGTGGTGGACCGGCAGTTCGGCACCACGGACGTGCTGGTGGTGCTGCCTGTCTCGGCCATCAGCCCGCGCTATATCGGCCATTTCGGCGCCGACGCGGAGCGGCACGCGGCCTGAGGGCGGGGCGCGGTCCTAGAGCCGTCAGCCACTTACGATCCCCTCATCCTGAGGAGCGTCGCCCCTTGGCGATGCGTCTCGAAGGACGAGGGTCTCCAGAGCGCACGATGATTGAGCATCCTGAAGCCCCTCGTCCTTCGAGACGCAGGCCCAAGCGGGCCTGCTCCTCAGGATGAGGGGTGTTGTGGAAGCTGACGGATCGCTGATTGTAGCCAGGTCTGGGCCCTACTCAGCCCCGCCCGCTTCACCTTCGCCCCGGCCGTCGCCCGCCTCGGCCAGCGCCTGCAGGGCTTCCCGGTAGGTCGGATACTTGAACGCGTAGCCGAGCTCGTCGCGCACCCGGCGGTTGGAGACGCGCTTGTTCTCGCCATAGAAGCTGCGCGCCATCGGCGACAGCTCGGCGGTCTCGAAAGCGAGTTCGGGCGGCGGCTCGACGCCCAGCAGTCCGGCCGCGTAGGTGACGACGTCCTGCGGCGGCGCGGGTTCGTCGTCCGTGACGTTGTAGATCCCGCCGTCGGGCTTGCGCAGGGAGGCGGCCAGCACGCCCGCGATGTCGTCGACATGGATGCGGTTGAACACCTGGCCGGGCTTCACCAGGCGCCGCGCCGTGCCGTTCTGCAGGTTCACGAGCGCGTTCTGTCCGGGACCGTAGATCCCGGACAGGCGAAAGATGTGAACGGGCTTGCGCGTCTGGCGGCCCAGCGCCAGCCATCCCTCCTCGGCGTGGACCCGGCGGGCGGAGCGCTCGCTGATCGGCCGCGGCGGCGTGGTCTCGCTAACCCAGGCCCCGGCATGGTCGCCATAGACCCCGACGGTGGACAGATAGCCGATCCAGCGCAGGTTGGGCGCCGCGCCGATGCGTTCGGCGAAAACGCGCAGAACCGGGTCGCCCTCGTTGTCGGGCGGAATGGAGACCAGCATCGCGTCCGCGGCGTCGATCGCGGCCGGAAGCGCCGCGTCCCAGCCGGTGGCGTTGAACACGAGCCCGCGCACGCCCTCCTGCGCCAGTGCGGCGGCTTTCGCCGGCGAGCGCACCGTGGCGGCGACGTCCGAGAATGCGTCCTGCTGCGCGCTCACGAAAGCGCGGCTGGTGTAGCCGTAGCCGAAAACGAGGAGATTCACGGGGGGCTGCTCCATTCGGCCTGGACGTCAGGGTCGGTCTCACGCGGCGCCAGAGCCGCCCGCGCCCGTGCGAACCGCTCCGGCGCGAGCCGTCCCAACGCCCATATAGCGGCTCCGCGCACCAGCGGCGAGCCGTCCGCCAACAGCGCTTCCGCATCGGGCGCGAGCGCAGGATTGCCCGAATTGCCGATCGCGACCAGCACATTGCGCACGAAACTGTCCCGTCCCGTACGTTTCACGGGCGTTCCGGCAAATTTGACCCGGAACGCCGCGTCGTCCAGCCGCGCGAGTTCGGCGAGCGGCAGGGCGTCCAGATCAGCGCGCGCCTGAAGCTTGGCGTCACGCCCCGCGGCCGCGAACTTGTTCCAGGGGCAGACAGCGAGGCAATCGTCGCAGCCGAAGACGCGGTTGCCGATCCCGACGCGCAGGTCTCGCGGGATTGGCCCCCGGTGCTCGATCGTCAGGTAGGAGATGCAGCGCCGCGCATCCAGCCGATAGGGGGCCGGAAAAGCGTCCGTCGGGCAAATGTCGAGGCAGCGCGTGCAGGAGCCGCAATGGTCGGCCTCGGCGGCGTCCGGCGGCAGGTCGGCGGTGGTGAAGATCGCGCCCAGAAACAGCCAGGAGCCATGCTGGCGCGACACCAGCACGCTGTGCTTGCCCTGCCAGCCGACCCCGGCCGCCTGCGCGAGCGGCTTCTCCATCACGGGCGCGGTGTCGACAAACACCTTCACCTCCCCGCCCGACTTGGCTTTGAGGCGGCTTGCGATCTGTTTCAGCCGGCCTTTCAGCACATCGTGGTAGTCGCGGCCACGGGCGTAGACCGAAATCACGGCGCGATCGCGCAGCGAGAGCCCGGCCAGCGGATCGCTTTCAGGCGCATAGCTGGCGGCCAGCATCACGACGCTGCGGCACTCCGGCCACAACGCCCGCGGGTCGGCGCGCTTGTCCGGCTCGTCGGCGAGCCAGTCCATGTCGCCATGGCGCCCTTCCGCCAAGGCCGCCAGGAGCTGCGCTCGCGCTTGCGGGATAGAGCCGGGCGTCGTCACCCGGACGACGTCGAAGCCTTCGCGCCGAGCGTCCGCGACTAGCCGGGCCTTCAGGGCCTCGCCGGTCAGAAGTCCAGGTCGGCGTAGTGTTCCGACGGCTCCATCCCGAGCACCCGGTCGGCGAGAAGCGGCCGGAACGACGGCCGGGACTTCACCCGCGCGTACCAGTGCTTGGCTGTCTCGTTCTCGTTCCACGGCACGTCGCCCAGGTAATCCGCCGCCGACAACTGCGCGGCGGCCGCGAGGTCGGCCCAGCTCAGCCGGTCGCCGGCCAGCCAGTTCCGGCTCCCCATCAGGAAGCCGATATACGACAGATGATAGCGGATGTTGGATCGCGCCGCCCGGATGGCCGCCATGTCGGGCGCGCCGCCGCCCAACTCGGCTGGCATGAAGCGCTTGAACACCTTCTCGGTCACCAGGTAGCCCGTGACCTCGTCATGCATCTTGCCGTTGAACCAGTCGACGAGGCGGCGCACCTCCACCCGGCCCATCGGGTCGGACGGCAGCAGCCTCCGCTCGCCCAGCGCGAGCCCGCGCGTCTCGTCGAGATATTCGGCGATCACGGCCGCGCCCGGCACGGCGCCGCTCGGGTCCTCCACGAACACCGGCGTGGTTCCGGCCGGGTTCATGACGAGGAACTCGGTGCGCCGCTCGAAGGCGCGCTCCTCCACGAGCGCGACGTCGATGCCGAACTCGCCCAGCACAAGCCGGACGAAACGCGAATGGGGGCAAAGCGGGTGATGATAGAGCGTCGCCATCTGCGGCTTCGACTCCGAAAAATGCAGGCCTGAAGGAGGCGAGGGGATCGAAAGCCCGCCAGGCGGAACGCTCAGGGTGGCGCCGCGCGAGGGCAGCGTATAAAACCGCCACGCGTTCGGGACAACCCGAATCGTCCCCCTGCGCACAAGCCTGTCCGGTGCGCCCCGCCTCGCGCCGGCCTTCTCCAAAGGAATTCCGCATGGACCTCGCGCTCGCCCTCAAAGCCATCGTGCTCGGGATCCTGGAGGGCTTCACCGAATTCCTGCCGGTGTCATCCACCGGCCACCTGCTGCTGGCCGAGCACTTCCTCGGGCTGAACTTCGGCGACGAACAATTCGACAAGACGTTCGCGGTGCTGATCCAGCTCGGCTCGATCCTCGCCATCCTGGGAGTCTACCTGCGCAAGCTGCTGCAGATCGCCTTCGCGCTGCCGAGCGACCCGAAGGCGCGCAATTTCGTGATCGGCGTGCTGGCCGCCTTTCTGCCCGCGGCCGTGATCGGCGCGATCCTGCACGGCTTCATCAAGGGCGTGCTGTTCAACCCGCTGGTGGTCTGCATCGCGCTGATCGTCGGCGGCCTGGTCCTGCTGGTGATCGACGAGCGTGCGCCCGCGCCGCGCTATCACGACGCCACGACTTTCCCGCTGTCCATGTACGTCAAGATCGGCTTCGCCCAATGCCTGGCGATGATCCCGGGCGTGTCGCGCTCCGGCGCCACCATCGTGGGCGCGATGCTGATGGGGGCCGACAAGCGCGCCGCCGCCGAATTCTCGTTCTTTCTGGCCATGCCCACGATGGCGGGCGCCTTCGCGTATGACCTCTTGAAGAACTACAAGACGCTGGACACCAGCCATGTCGGCATCATCAGCGTCGGCTTCGTGGCGGCGCTGATCGCCGGCCTGCTGGTCGTGAAGGGCCTGCTCACCTACGTCACCAAGCACGGCTTCGCGGTGTTCGCCTGGTGGCGCATCCTCGTCGGCGCGGCCGGCTTGGCCGGGCTGTGGGTCTACGGCTGAGGTTCGGCGCTCGCTGTCGAGTGATCCGAACCGCCCTGTCCCCTGATGGGGAGAGTGGGCCGCCTGCGGCCATTTCAAGAGAACTCGCTTTGCCGAGAAACACGCGCCGACGGAGCGCGTGCCTTCTCCCCACCAGGGGAGAGGGACAGGGTGAGGGTCTTGCCAGCCGCCGTTACTCCTGCAGCGGCGCGTCCTCGGGATCCGCGCCGGGCGGCGGGCTCTGGCCCGGCAGCGTCTTCGGCTCGAAGCGGCAGATGTCGCTGACGATGCAGCGGGGGCAATCCGGCTTGCGGGCCTTGCAGACATAGCGGCCGTGCAGAATGAGCCAGTGGTGGGCGTGGAGGCGGAATTCCTCGGGGACTGCCTTCTCGAGCCCTAGTTCCACATCCAGCGGCGTCTTGCCGGGCGCCAGCGGGAGACGGTGCGACACGCGATAAAGATGCGTGTCCACCGCAATGGTGGGCCGGCCAAAGGCGGTGTTCAGCACCACGTTCGCGGTTTTGCGGCCCACGCCCGGCAGCGTTTCAAGCGCCTCGCGGCTGTCCGGCACCTCGCCGCCGAACTCGTCGATCAGCTTTCGCGACAGCGCGATCACGTTCTTGGCCTTGTTGCGGAAGAGTCCGATCGTCTTGATCGCCTCGCGCACCGCGTCCTCGCCCAGCGCCAGCATCTTCTGCGGCGTGTCCGCGACTGCAAAGAGCGGCCGCGTCGCGATGTTGACGCCCTTGTCGGTCGCCTGCGCGGACAGCACCACGGCGACCAGCAGCGTGAACGGGTTGCTGTGCTCCAGTTCCCCCTTGGGCTCCGGATCGGCCTCGCGGAAGCGCGTGAAGAGCTCGCGCACCAGCGGCGGCTCCAGCGGCTTCGGGGCTTTCGGCGCCCTGGCCTTCTTCGCCGGCTTCGCCTTCGCGGCCGGCTTGGCGCCGGCCGAGGTCTTCGGCTTGGGGCTGGGCTTCGCGGCAACCTTCCCGCGCGCGGCATCCGCGGCGATTGGCCTCGTGGAGAGTTGATCGGCGACGGGCTTTCTCGGCGGCATGGCTGACATATAATTTTCCAGATGGAAGGGCGGCAAGCTCAAACCCAGGCAGGCAACCTCCAATGTCCCCCGAAGAGGCGCCACCCGTTTTCTCCGCGGTGCTGCATCCGCACCGCTCGCTGAACCTGCGCGGCGTGCGGCTCGTGATGGTGCTGGTCGCGCTGGCGAGCTGCGTCGCCAGCATCCCGTTCATCGTGCTCGGCTTCTGGCCAGTGGCGGGGTTCTACGGTCTCGACGTGGTGCTGCTGTTTTTCGCCCTGCGCGCCAGCCTCGCGGAAGCGCGCTCCTCCGAGGAGGTGCGGGTCAGCGCCCTGGAGGTGTTCCTGCGCAAGAACCCCGTGAAGGGCCCCTCGGCGGAATGGCGGTTCAACCCGGCCTGGACGCGGCTTCATCGCGAGGAACACGAGGAATTCGGCGTCCAGCGGCTCGCGCTGGTGTCGCGCGGCCAAATGGTGGGGCTCGCTGCGTTTCTGTCGCCGGACGAGAAAGCCAACTTCGGCGACGCGCTCTCGGCCGCGCTGGCCGAGGCACGGCAGGGCGTGATCTACAATCCCTATTCGCCGTCCTGATCAGGCGGCCCCGCAGCTTTCGGGTGTCGGGCCTTTCGGCGACCGCCTAGTGTGGCGGTCGACACGGAGAGCCACGATGTTGCAATCCACCGCCGAATTCGCCCCCGTGGGGGTCGCCGACCTTCAGCCCGGACCGCTGGAGGATTATGACCGCGTCCGCAAGGCGCTGGCCTTCATGACCGAGCACTGGCGCCGCCAGCCCTCGCTGGACGAGGTCGCCGCGCAGGTGGGCGTCTCGTCCTCGCACCTGCACCACATCTTCCGGCGCTGGGCGGGGCTGACCCCCAAGGCCTTCCTGCAGGCGCTGACGCTCGACAGCGCCCGCGCGCTTTTGCGCGACTCGGCCAGCGTGCTGGACGCCGCCTACGAGGTCGGCCTCTCGGGCCCGAGCCGGTTGCACGATCTGTTCGTCACGCACGAGGCCATGAGCCCGGGCGAATGGAAGGCCGCGGGCGCCGGAGTCGCGATGGCGTATGGCTTCCACCCGTCGCCCTTCGGCGAGGCCATCGTGGTCGCGACCGCGCGCGGTCTCGCGGGCGTGGGCTTCGTGGACGATGGCGACCGCGAATCGGCGCTGGCCGACATGGTGCGGCGCTGGCCGCGGGCGCAGTTTCGCGAGGACCCGGCCGCCACGCAGGCGCTGGCCCAGCGGGCTTTCGATCCGGAATGCTGGCGCTCCGACACGCCGCTGCGCGTGGTGCTGATCGGCTCGGATTTCGAGGTGCGGGTGTGGCAGACGCTGCTGCGCATTCCGATGGGCCGGGCCACCACCTATTCGGACATCGCCCGCCACATCGGCGCGCCCAAGGCGGCGCGCGCCGTAGGGGCGGCGGTGGGCCGCAATCCGATCTCCTTCGTCGTGCCCTGCCACCGCGTGCTCGGCCGCTCGGGCGCGCTCACGGGCTACCATTGGGGTATCACCCGCAAGCAGGCGATGCTGGGCTGGGAAGCCGGGCAGACCGCCGCCTGATTGGCGGCGCGGCGCCGCCTACCGGAAGATATCGAAGATCGACTTGGTCGCCGGTGGGGGAGGCGGCGGGGCCGTCGCGGGCCGCGTCGGCAGGGCCTCGGCCGGGGCCGCGGTCATCAGGCCGCCATCGGACGCGGGCTTGGGCTTCGGCTTGGGCGCGGGCTTGGCGGCCACGATGGCGTTCTCGGGCTTGCCGTCCAGCCGGTTCAGGCGCGCCGCGAGGCTGGCCGCCCGCCATTCCGTGTAGCGCGATGCGCAATAGCCGTGCGCGGCCTCGCGGGCGTAGCCGCCGCAGATGGTTTCGCGCTCGGACGTAAAGCCGGCCTGCTCGGCCGCCACCTGCTTGATCTCGGCCTTGCCCTTGGTGCGGCTGAGCAGCGCCTTGAAGTTGTCCCGCACCGCCTTGTCGGCGCGCCCGCGGTCGCTCTCGATGCCGCCCACCGCCTCGATCGCGCTGGGGGCCGGCCCCCACATGCCGCGCGGCTCCACGCGGCAATCGGCTTCCGTGAAGGTGCAGCTCGGCGACGCGCTCGTCACCAGCACCGCGCCGTCCAGCATGTCGAAGGTGAGCGGGCAGGCCGGGAAATCCAGCGTATAGCGCAGCACCCCGTCCGGTCGACCGGCCGGCTTCAGGTCGATGGGCCTTCCGCCGCCAAGATCAATGCCGCAGGCCTCGGTCGGCTTCGAGATCTTGTCGCCGGACGCGATCACGGTGGCGGCCAGGGACGTCTTGTCCTTGCGCTCGATCACGAGCTTGCCGCGCGTGCCCTTCAGGAACAGCGACTTGCCGACCAGCGCGTCCTCGCCGGCGATCTTCACCGCCGCGGGCCCGGCCGGCGGCCGTGGCGCCGCCGGGGCGGAGGGCGCAGCCTGGCCGGGCGACGCCGGCTGAACGGCGCCTTGCGGCGTCGGGGCGGAAGCGCCCGGCAGCATGAGCTGCGCGGCGGCGGGCGTGGCCCATGCCGCCGCGAGCGCGAGCGTGGCGAAGAGGCGGGGGGCTGAAACGCGAAGGGGCAAGGCGAGGGCTCGTGTTGCGGCGATTGCAACAAGGTTACCACGGCGTTGCTTAACAGCGAATCGCCGCCGGCGCGTCGGCCGTGCGAAGCTCGAGAGCTGTGACCTTCTTGCGCGGCTGCGGCGATCGCGATGCGGGCAGGATCTCGCCTTGCAGCCCCGGCGGCGCCTCCTTATATACCCGCCGACGCGGGGAATACCCGCCAATCCTAGGGGATCAGGCTCCCGGTCCCGCCTCGGTCGGGGCGTGACGGGGAACCTCTGGCCGGAGCGCCTTCGGGGCTCGGTGATCTCGCCGAAAAAGGGGACCTACGACATGGCAAAAGTCATCGGCATCGACCTCGGAACCACCAACTCTTGCGTCGCCATCATGGAAGGCGCGACGCCCAAGGTGATCGAGAACGCGGAAGGCGCGCGCACCACGCCCTCCATCGTCGCATTCACGGACGAAGGCGAGCGCCTCGTCGGCCAGCCGGCCAAGCGCCAGGCGGTCACGAATCCCGAGCGCACCTTCTTCGCCATCAAGCGCCTCATCGGTCGCACCTACGACGATCCGATGACCCAGAAGGACAAGGGCCTCGTGCCCTACACCATCTCGCGCGCCGGCAACGGCGACGCCTGGGTCGAGGCGGACGGCAAGACCTACTCGCCCTCGCAGATTTCCGCCTTCATCCTGCAGAAGATGAAGGAGACCGCCGAGGCCTTCATCGGCCAGCCGGTCACGCAGGCGGTCATCACCGTCCCGGCGTACTTCAACGACGCCCAGCGTCAGGCCACCAAGGACGCCGGCAAGATCGCCGGCCTCGAGGTGCTGCGCATCATCAACGAGCCCACCGCGGCGGCGCTCGCCTACGGCCTCGACAAGAAGAAGACCGGCGTGGTCGCCGTGTACGACCTTGGCGGCGGCACCTTCGACGTCTCGATCCTCGAGATCGGCGACGGCGTGTTCGAGGTGAAGTCCACCAATGGCGACACCTTCCTGGGCGGCGAAGACTTTGACATGCGCCTCGTGGAATACCTCGCCGAGGAGTTCCGCAAAGAGTCGGGCATCGACCTCAAGAAGGACAAGCTCGCCCTTCAGCGCCTGAAGGAGGCGGCCGAGAAGGCCAAGATCGAGCTCTCCTCCGCGAGCCAGACCGAGATCAACCTCCCCTACATCACGGCTGACGCGAGCGGCCCGAAGCACCTGACGCTGAAGCTCACCCGCGCCAAGTTCGAGGCGCTGGTGGACGATCTGGTCCAGCG
Source organism: Alsobacter metallidurans (assembly GCF_014636935.1). Taxonomy (GTDB): domain Bacteria; phylum Pseudomonadota; class Alphaproteobacteria; order Rhizobiales; family Beijerinckiaceae; genus Alsobacter; species Alsobacter metallidurans. The sequence goes on from NZ_BMES01000001.1 coordinate 395,291, forward strand.
CACCATCGAGCCCTGCCGCAAGGCGCTCAAGGACGCCGGCGTGACGGCGGCCGAGATCGACGAGGTCATCCTGGTCGGCGGCCAGTCGCGCATGCCGAAGGTCCAGGAAGCCGTGAAGCAGTTCTTCGGCAAGGAGCCCCACAAGGGCGTCAACCCGGACGAGGTCGTGGCCATCGGCGCGGCCGTCCAGGCGGGCGTGCTGCAGGGCGACGTCAAGGACGTGCTGCTGCTCGACGTGACCCCGCTGTCGCTGGGCATCGAGACGCTGGGCGGCGTGTTCACCCGGCTCATCGACCGCAACACCACGATCCCGACCAAGAAGAGCCAGGTCTTCTCCACCGCCGAGGACAACCAGACGGCCGTGACCATCCGGGTGTTCCAGGGCGAGCGCGAGATGGCGGCGGACAACAAGCTGCTCGGCCAGTTCGACCTCGTCGGCCTGCCGCCGGCTCCGCGTGGCGTTCCGCAGGTCGAGGTCACCTTCGACATCGACGCCAACGGCATCGTCAACGTGTCGGCCAAGGACAAGGCTACCGGCAAGGAGCAGCAGATCCGCATCCAGGCGTCGGGCGGCCTCAGCGAAACCGACATCGAGAAGATGGTGAAGGACGCCGAGGCGCACGCCGCGGACGACAAGAAGCGGCGCGAGCTGGTCGAAACCCGCAACCAGGCCGAAAGCCTGATCCACCAGACCGAGAAATCGGTCGCGGATCTCGGCGACAAGGCTGCGGCCGCCGACAAGTCGGCCATCGAGGGCGCGATCGCGGCGCTGAAGACCGAGATCGCCAGCGAGGACGTCGAGGCCATCAAGGCCAAGACCAACGACCTGATGCAGCTCTCCATGAAGCTCGGCGAGGCCATGTACGCCGCCGAGCAGGGCCGCGCGGAAGCTGACGCCGCCGCCGACGCCAAGAAGGATGACGTCATCGACGCGGACTTCCGCGAAGTGGGCGACGACGACAAGAAGAAGCGGGCCTGATCGCTCGCTGAAGAAGGCGCCTCGGAGAGTATCCGGGGCGCCTCACCTTTCGTGAATTCATCGGCCGCCCGGCCCGATCGCCACGCCGCGTCGTTGCAGGCGTCGCGATTCTGTGGCGCTGTAGGCTGGCGGCCCAGCCGAGTTTAATTTCCATCGACCGCGCCGGACATCCATGGCCAAGACAGACTATTACGAACTGCTCGAGGTCAGCCGCACCGCGACCGAGACGGAGCTGAAATCCGCGTTTCGCAAGCTCGCGATGAAGCATCACCCGGACAAGAACCCGGGCGACAAGCAGGCCGAGGCGAAGTTCAAGGAGCTCAACGAGGCCTACCAGGTGCTCTCGGACGGGCAGAAGCGCGCCGCCTATGACCGGTTCGGCCACGCAGCCTTCGAGAATGGCGGCGGTGGCGGCCCGGGCTTCGGCAACGACTTCGCGTCCTCGATGGCGGACATCTTCGAGGACCTGTTCGGCGACTTTTCCAGCCGTGGCGGCCGGCAGCAGCCCAACGGGCGCGAGCGCGGGTCCGACCTGCGCTACAATCTCGAGATCACCCTCGAGGAGGCCTATGCGGGCAAGACCGCGACCCTGAAGGTGCCGACCTCCATCGCGTGCGAGGCCTGCTCTGGCACGGGCGCCAAGCCCGGCTCCAAGGCGAAGCAGTGCCCCACCTGCGGCGGCTATGGCCGCGTGCGGGCGAGCCAGGGATTCTTTTCCATCGAGCGCACCTGCCCGAACTGCCAGGGGCGCGGGGAGGTGATCGAGGATCCCTGCCGGTCCTGCAACGGCGCCGGGCGCGTCACGCGCGAGCGCACGCTGTCGGTGAACATCCCGGCCGGCGTCGAGGACGGCACCCGCATCCGGCTCGCCAACGAGGGCGAGGCGGGGCTGCGCGGCGGCCCCAACGGCGATCTCTACATCTTCCTGTCGCTCAAGGCGCACCCCTTCCTGCAGCGTGACGGCGCGGATCTGTTCTGCCGAGTCCCCGTCAGCATGGTGACGGCCGCGCTCGGCGGAGAGATCAGCGTTCCGGTGCTGGACGGCGAGGAATGCAGCGTCAAGGTCCCGGAAGGCACCCAGACCGGCAAGCAGATCCGCATCCGCAGCCGCGGCATGCCGATCCTGCGGTCGCGCGACCATGGCGACCTTTATATCCAGGTCGTGGTCGAGACGCCGCAGAAGCTCAGCGGCCGGCAGCGCGAGTTGCTGCGCGAATTCGAGCGCGAGAGCTCCAAGGACACGCAGCCCGAGAGCGCCAGCTTCTTCGCCAAGGTGCGCGACTTCTTTGGCGGCTCCGCCGAATAGGCGAACGCCTGCCGGCGGCAGGGCGCCTTTCCGCAACCCAGGCGCGTTGACCCCATGACCGCTCGGCTCTAGCCTTGCGGATCTGCGCATACGGAGCCAGTTGCGTTGCAGCCCGAGCCCCGCCGCCACTCGCGCGGCGCCAGCCCCGAGAGGAAGCCCAAGCTGAAGGAGCCGCTCGCCCGGCGCCTGCAGGACGAGGCGCGTTTTCTCAAGAGCTGGCTCGACAATCCCCTCCAGGCGGGAGCCATCGCGCCCTCCGGCCCCGCGCTCGCGCGCGCCATGGCGGCGTTGGTCGACGTCGGCCGTCCCGGTCCCGTCATCGAACTCGGGCCCGGCACCGGCCCGGTCACGCAGGCGCTGATCGAGCATGGGGTGGCGGAAGAGCGCCTCGTGCTCGTCGAGTTCGATCCCGATTTCTGCCAGCTCCTCCGGCAGCGTTTTCCGCGCGCGACCGTCGTGCAGGGCGACGCTTATGCGATCGACCGGACCCTCGCCGGACATCAGCGGGCGCCTGCCGCCGCCGTGGTGTCCAGCCTGCCGCTGCTCACCCGGCCCGAGGAAGAGCGAGCGCGCCTGCTCGTGCGATCGTTCGGGTTGATGGCTCCTGATGCGCCGTTCATCCAGTTCACCTACGGCTTGACGTCGCCGGTTCCGCGCGGCCCGGGCGTCGCGGCCGCGGCTTCGGCCCCCGTGTGGCTGAACATTCCGCCGGCGCGTGTCTGGGCCTATCGCCGCGCGGACGACGCGCCGGCGTTGCAGGCCAGGCGGCGCTCGCGCGCTGAAGCCGCGTTCGTCCGTCGCCTGAAGTCCGGCACCGGTCGCGTCCGCGACGAACTGCTGGACGGAGCGGACCGGGTGCGGCACGCCTGGGACGAGCAGGCCGATCGCGTGATGCGCGACGAGCGTGTGCGGCCCACGCTGGAGTTCCTGCGCCGCATCAACGCCCACATGGAGGGACCAGACGCGCATGTGGCCGCGGACGCGCAACTGCGGGCCTTGCGCAACCCGCGCCCCAGGCGACGCGGTTAGCCTGCATGGCGACGGTCTTCTACGTTACCCACCCGCAAATCCGGATGGACCCAGCCGTCCCGGTTCCGCGATGGTCCCTGTCTGAACTCGGCCGCGCCCGCATCGAGGCCGCCGCCGGCGCGCCCTGGGTCTCGGGCCTCAGAGCCGTCGCATCCTCGGACGAAGCCAAGGCCATCGAGACCGCCTGCGTGCTCACGCGCGCAACCGGCGCGATGCTGCTGGTGCGTCCCGGCCTGCACGAGAACGACCGCAGCGCGACCGGTTTTCTGCCGCCGCCCGAGTTCGAGGCCGTCGCCAACCAGTTCTTCGCCCAACCGGACGAGAGCGTTCGCGGTTGGGAGCGCGCCATTGACGCCCAGTCGCGCGTGGTCGCGGCTGTCCACGCCGTTTTGGCGGAAGCGCCAGCCGGCAATGTGGCGTTTGCCGGCCATGGCGGCGTCGGCACGCTTTTGTGCTGCGCGCTGAGCGGCTCGGCCATCGACCGGCGTTTTGACCAGCCGGCCGGCGGCGGAAATGTCTTCGCCTTTGACAGGGCCACGCTGCGCGTGCTCCACCGCTGGCGCCCCCTCGAGGACGCCAGAATCGGAGAGCCCGAATGACCGGAGCAGCCCACCCGCGCGACCGTATGATCGTCGCTCTCGACCTCCCCGGCGTGGCCGAGGCGCAGGCCATGACAGAGCGGCTCGGCGATACCGTGAGCTTCTACAAGGTGGGCCTCGAGCTGATCTATGCGGGCGGCCTCGACTTCGCCAAGCGGCTGATCGGAGACGGCAAGAAGGTCTTCCTCGACCTCAAGTTCCATGACATCCCCAACACGGTCTCTCGCGCCGCCGAGCAGGTCGCCAGGCTCGGCGCGACCTACCTCACCGTCCACGCCTATCCGCAGACCATGAAGGCCGCCGTTGCGGCGACCCAGGGCTCCGGCCTGACGCTGCTGGCCGTCACGGTGATGACCTCCTATGACGACGCCGATCTTCAGGCCGCCGGCTACGGCATGACGGTGAAGGACCTGGTGGCGCGGCGCGCCCGGCAGGCCCAGGAGGCCGGCGTCGGCGGGCTGATCCTGTCGCCCGAGGAGCTCGCCGCCACGCGGGCGCTGCTCGGCCCCGGTATGCGCCTCGTGACCCCCGGCATCCGCCCGGCGGGCGCGTCCCTCGGCGACCAGAAGCGCGCCGCCACGCCCGGCTCCGCCATCGCGGCTGGGGCCAATGCGCTCGTGGTCGGCCGGCCGATCACGCAGGCGCAAGACCCACGCGCCTCGGCCCAAGCCATCACGGCCGAGATCGCCGCCGCGCTGGCGTAGAGGGGGCCGACTTACCCTTCGCTATTCGGCAGACGCGGCAGCCGCACCCTCCCCCTCGAGGGGAGGGTGGCGCTTCGCGCTGCTCCGTTTCGACGGCTCGCCTAGCCGTCCACCACCTCGCGGCTGCGGTAAGACAGCGCTTCGGCGATGTGGAGCCGGCCAACTTTGTCGGCCTCGTCGAGATCGGCGAGCGTGCGGGCCAACTTCAGCACGCGGTGAAAGCCGCGGGCCGTGAGCCGCATGGCGTCGGCGGCTTCGCGCAGGATCTTGAGCCCTGCGGCGTCCGGCTGGGCGACGTCGTTCACCAGCCCAGGCGGACAGGCCGCATTGGTGGAGACGGACGCGCCCAGCGAGGCGTAGCGCCTGAGCTGGATCTCTCGCGCCCGCGCGACTCGGATCGCGACCTCGGCGGAGCCCTCGGCCGGGGAAGGGAGCATGAGATCGGCGGCGCTCACGGCCGGCACGTCGATCTGCAGGTCGATGCGGTCGAGCAGCGGGCCGGACAGGCGCGACTGGTATTGCGCCATGCACTTGGCGTTGGGCGCGCGCTTGCACGCGTAGCCGGGCTCGGTGGCGTGCCCGCAGCGGCAGGGGTTCATGGCGGCCACGAGCTGGAAACGCGCAGGGTAGACCACCCGCCTGTTGGCGCGCGAGATCGCGACCTCGCCGGTTTCCAGCGGCTGGCGCAGGCTGTCCAACGCCTGCGGGAGAAACTCGGGCAACTCGTCCAGAAACAGCACACCATGGTGCGCCAGCGAGATCTCGCCCGGCTTGGCGTTGATGCCGCCGCCCACCAGCGCCGCCATGGAGGCGGAGTGATGCGGCGCACGGAACGGCCGTCGATCCGTCAACGCCCCGCCCGCCAGCAGGCCGCCGACCGAATGCACCATGGAGACTTCCAAAAGCTCGCGCGGCAGCAGCGGCGGCAGGATCGACGGCAGGCGCGCCGCCAGCATGGACTTGCCGCTGCCGGGCGGCCCGCACATCAGGAGATTGTGCCCACCGGCGGCCGCCACTTCGAGCGCCCGCTTGGCGCTTTCCTGCCCCTTGATGTCGCGCAGGTCCGGGATCGACGCGCCCGGCTGGCGTACGGCCGGCGTGGGCGGGGAGAGCACCTGGACGCCACGGAAATGATTGGCGAGCTGGATCAGCGAGCGCGGGGCCAGGATGGTCATGTCGCCCGACGCCCAAGCGGCCTCCGGGCCGCATTCCGCCGGACAAATAAGCCCCATGTCCCGCTCGTTCGCCGCCATGGCGGCCGGCAAAACGCCCGCAACCGGCGTAATCTCGCCATCCAGCGCGAGCTCGCCCAGCACCGCGAAGCCGTCCAGCGCGTCGGACGGAATGGCGCCGATGGCCGCCATCACGGCCAGCGCCACAGGCAGGTCGTAGTGGCTGCCCTCCTTGGGCATGTCGGCGGGCGCGAGGTTGACGGTGATGCGCTTCGACGGTAGCGACAGGCCGGACGCCACCAGCGCCGAGCGCACCCGCTCGCGCGACTCGCCCACCGCCTTGTCGGGCAGGCCCACGATGGTGAACACGACGCTGCCGGGCATGATCTGCACCTGCACGTCCACCGGCCGGGCCTCGATGCCTTCGAACGACACGGTGGAGACGCGGGTCACCATGGGCGGGCGCCCGGGCCTGCGACGCAATACGCGATAGTCATGAAATCCGCACGGGAAAGGGCTGGAACAAGGTCAGCCTAGCCGATGGCCCGTGCGCCACAACCGACCGGCGCGTGCGCGAGGTTGTGAAACGCGTGCCGTTTGACGCCGGCGCGGGAACGCCCGAAAAGCAGGTTGTTTGCTTTTGTCGGTTATCGTGCGCCGTTCCGCTCGCCAGGGCCGAACGCTCCGCCTCTGGATTTCGCCTCATGGTCGCTCCGCGCAGCAATCCCGCCCGCCCGTCGCCGGTGTTCGACAGGGCGGAGCTCCGAACCGCGCTGGACAGCGCGCTCCAGGGGGCCGGCCTGGACTCAGCGGCGCGGCGGGCAGCCGTGGTGGGCGTCTTGCGCAAGGCGCTGGACGAGGGGCGTGAGAAAGCCCACGCGATGCTGGACCTGGAGCGCAACGGCCACGCCTGCGCGCGGCGGCTGTCCGATCTCATGGACGCCATGGTGGCGGCCCTGCACGACATCGCCGTGCGGGTGCTCTACCCGGTGCAGAACCCGTCCACCTCCGAGCGCCTCGCCGTGGTGGCGGTGGGCGGCTATGGCCGCGGCACGCTGGCGCCGGGGTCGGACGTCGATCTCTTGTTCCTTCTGCCCTACAAGACCACCCCGTGGTCCGAGAGCGTGGTGGAGAGCATCCTTTACGCGCTCTGGGACCTGAAGCTGAAGGTCGGCCATTCCACCCGTAGCCTCGACGAGTGCATCCGCGAGGCGCATGGCGACTACACCATCCGCACCGCGCTGCTGGAAGCGCGGCTGATCCTCGGCGACAAGGCGCTGTTTACCGAGTTCGAGGGCCGCTTTGACCGTGATGTGGTGCAGGGCACGGCCTCCCAGTTCGTGAGCGAGAAGCTGGCCGAGCGGGAGCGCCGGGTGAACCGCGCCGGGCAGTCGCGCTATCTCGTGGAGCCCAACGTCAAGGACGGCAAGGGCGGGCTCCGCGACCTCAATACGCTGTTCTGGATCGCCAAATACGTCTACCGCGTCCGCCGCACCGCCGACCTCGTCGAGGCCGGGCTGTTCTCGCAGGAGGAGGCGGACCTGTTTCGCCGCTGCGACGAGTTCCTGTGGCGCGTACGCTGCCAGATGCACTACGTCACCGGCCGCGCCGAGGAGCGGCTCACCTTCGACCTGCAGCGCCAGATCGCCGAGAAGCTCGGCTACGCGACCCATGGCGGCATGTCGTCGGTGGAGCGCTTCATGAAGCGCTACTTCCTGGTCGCCAAGGACGTCGGCGACCTCACCGCCATCGTGTGCGCCGCGCTGGAAGCGCGTCACGCCAAGCCTCGCGCCATGCTGGACCGGCTCGTCGGCCGTTTCCGCCGCAGCGGCCGCGCGATCTCGGAGAGCAAGGACTTCGTGGTCGACAACGACCGGCTGAGCGTGGCGCGGCCGGACGTGTTCGAGCGGGATCCCGTGAACCTGATCCGGCTGTTCTGGATCGCCGACAAGCTCAACCGCGCCATTCACCCGGACGCGGCCCGGCTGGTGACGCGCTCGCTGAAGCTGATCGGCCCGGCCCTGCGCAACACCCCGGAGGCGAACCGGCTGTTCATCGAGGTCCTGACATCCACCAACGCGCCAGAGGTGGTGCTGCGGCGCATGAACGAGGCCGGCGTGCTCGGCCGCTTCGTGCCCGAGTTCGGCCGCGTCGTCGCGATGATGCAGTTCAACATGTACCACCACTACACGGTGGACGAGCACCTGATCCGCTCCATCGGAATCCTGGCCGACATCGAGAACGGGCGGCTGAAGGACGAGCTGCCGGTCGCCAACGAGATCCTGCCGACCATCCGCAACCGCACCATCCTGGCGGTGGCGCTGTTCATTCACGACATCGCCAAGGGCCGGCCCGAGGACCACTCGGTCGCGGGCGCGCGCATCGCCCGCAAGCTCTGCCCGCGGCTGGGGCTGACGGACGCCGAGACCGACACGGTGGCGTGGCTGGTGGAGCAGCACCTCACCATGTCGACGGTGGCGCAGAGCCGCGACCTCTCCGATCCCAAGACCATTCAGACCTTCGCCGCCATCGTGCAGACGCTGGAGCGGCTGCGCATGCTGCTGGTGCTGACCGTTTGCGACATCAAGGCGGTGGGGCCGGGCGTGTGGAACGGCTGGAAGGGCCAGCTCCTGCGCACGCTCTACTGGGAAACCGAAATCGTGCTGGCCGGCGGCCATTCGCAGATCGAGCGCGCCCAGCGCGTCAGGCAAGCCCAGGAGGAGTTGCGCCGGGCTCTCCCGACCTGGCCGGACGCCGAGGTCGACGCCTATCTGGCGCGGCACTACCCGGCCTACTGGCTCAAGGTGGACGTGCCCCGCAAGGTCCAGCACGCCCTGCTGCTGCGCAGCGCCGAGCGCGAATTGCGTTCGCTGGCCACCGAGGTGGCGACGGACAGCTTCCGCGGCGTGACCGAACTCACCGTCACCGCGCAGGACCATCCGCGCCTGCTCGCCATCATCACGGGAGCGTGCGCGGCGGCGGGGGCCAACATCGTCGACGCGCAGATCTTCACCACCACGGACGGGATGGCGCTCGACACCATCTTCGTGTCCCGCGCCTTCGACATGGACGAGGACGAGCTGCGCCGCGGCGCCCGCGTGGCGCAGCACATCGAAAAGGCGCTGAAGGGCGAGATCAAGATCGCCGAGGCGGTCGCGGCGCGCGGCCCGGACCGCAGTTCGGCCTCCAAGGCCTTCACGGTGCCGCCGCAGATCATGATCGACAACGCGCTGTCCACCCGCCACACCGTGATCGAGGTCGCGGGGCTCGACCGGCCGGGCCTGCTCTACGAGCTCACGACGGCTCTGGGCAGGCTCAACCTCAACATCGCGTCGGCCCACATCGCGACCTTCGGCGAGAAAGCCGTGGACGTGTTCTACGTCACCGACCTCACGGGTTCCAAGATCGTGAACCCGGCCAAGCAGGGCTCCATCCGCCGCCACCTGATGGACGTGCTGCAGGCTCGCGACACCCACCGGGACCGCGAACCCAAGCTGCGCGTGGCCGCCGGCGGCAAGTAGCCGCCCGGTCGCAACCGCCTCGCCGTCATTGCGAGGCGAAGGCGAAGCAATCCAGTCTGATGGCGAGGCCTGAGGCTCTACGCCCGGCTTCTGGAGTGCTTCGCTGCGCTCGCAATGACGGGAGGATGTGGCCGCCGACCCGGATGACGCCTCGGCAGCACCGCCTACTTGGCGTCTTCGGCGAGGGTATGCGCCACGATCGCGTTGGCGTGGCCGTGGCCCATGCCATGCTCGGTCTTCAGAAAGGCCACGAGCTCCATGTGCTTGGCCGGGCTGCGCTGCCGGACAAGCGCTTTCCAGTGCGCGATCGGCTTCCCATAGGTCTTCTCGATCGACGGGAAGTAGGAGGCCGGGCCTTTGACCGTTTCCGCCATGAGTTCGAACTCCGCCGCGATCAGCCGCCGTACAGCCCCTTGTACTGCTCGCGCAGCACGTTCTTCTGCACCTTGCCCATCGTGTTGCGCGGCAGGTCGTCGACGATCATCACGCGCTTGGGCTGCTTGAACTTGGCGAGGCGGCCGTCGAGCCGGGCGACCACGTCCTTTTCGGTCAGCGCCGAGCCTTTCGGCACGACGACGACGGCCGTGACGCCTTCGCCGAAATCCGGGTGCGGGACGCCGATCACGGCGCTCTCCACCACGCCCGGGATGGCGTCGATCTCGGTCTCGACCTCCTTGGGGTAGACGTTGTAGCCGCCCGTGATCACGAGGTCCTTGCCGCGGCCGACGATGTGCACGTAGCCGCGCTGGTCCACCTTGCCGAGGTCGCCCGTGATGAAGAAGCCGTCCGGCCTGAATTCGGCCGCCGTCTTCTCGGGCATCCGCCAGTAGCCCTTGAACACGTTCGGCCCCTTCACCTCGATCATCCCGACCTCGCCGTCCGGCAGGCGAGCGCCCGTCTCGGGGTCCACCACGCGCAGCTCCACTCCGGGCAGCGGGAAGCCCACCGTGCCGGGCACGCGCTCGCCCTCATAGGGATTGGAGGTGTTCATGTTGGTTTCCGTCATCCCGTAGCGCTCCAGGATGGCGTGGCCGGTGCGCTCGCTCCAGGCGCGGTGGGTGTCGGCCAGCAGCGGCGCCGAGCCCGACACGAAGAGGCGCATGTGCGACGTCGTCTCGCGGTTGAGCCGGGGCTCCTGCAGCAGGCGGACGTAAAAGGTCGGCACGCCCATCATGCAGGTGGCGCGTGGCATGAGGCGCATCATCTCGTCGGCGTCGAGCTTGGGCAGGAACAGCATCGAGGCGTTGGCCATCAGGATGGTGTTCGTCGCCACGAACAGGCCGTGCGTGTGGAAGATCGGCAGCGCATGCAGCAGCACGTCATCAGCCGTAAAGCGCCAGAAGTCCTTCAACGTAAGAGCGTTGGAGGCCAGGTTCCAGTGGCTCAGCATCGCCCCCTTGGAGCGGCCCGTCGTGCCCGACGTGTAGAGGATCGCCGCGAGGTCGTCCTTGCCGCGCGCCACGTCGGCGAACTCGGCCGGCTGGCCGGCCGCGAGCTCCATGAGCGAGCCGTCGCCGCCCGTCCCGAGCGTCTCGGTGGCGGCCACGCCCAGGCGCGCGCACAGTTCGCCCAGCGCTGCTCCGGCCTTGGGCGAAGCCACGACGACACGCGGCTCGGCGTCGCCGATGAAGTATTCGAGCTCGGTCAGCGTGTAGGCGGTGTTCAGCGGCAGGTAGATCGCGCCGACCCGCAGGCAGGCGAGAAACAGCATGATCGCCTCGGGACTCTTGTCCACCTGCACGGCGACTCGGTCGCCGACCTCCACGCCTCGCGCCTTCAGGGCGTGCGCGAGCCGGGCCGAGAGGGCCAGCATGTCCTCATAGGTGAAGCGTCGCCCGTCATTGGTCTCGATGAAGAGCTTCTGCGGGTCGGTGACGCGCTCGCGCACCAGCGCGAAAAGGTTGTCGGACATGGGTGTTCTCTTGCTCTTTAATCGTGTCTGACCAGCCGCACAGCCGACCATCATTTGCCGTCATGGCCGGGCTTGTCCCGGCCATCCACGCCGACGCCCCGCGCGTGGATGCCCGGGACAAGCCCGGGCAGGACGGTGGAGGGACGCCGCGCCACCGCGCTCATTGCAGCGGCACGACCTCGCGGCTCGGCAGATCGCTCCGGAGCGCGTTGCGGACGCCGGAGGCCGCCGCGACGCGGCCCTTGTTGACGAAGGCCTCGTGGTTTTTCTCGATGTCGTCGAGGTCGTAGAGGTAGTTCACCATTAGGCCGTGCGCCTGCTTCAGGCCCTTCGGCGAGACGTCGCCCAGCCAGTTCAGCCGCTCCAGCCGCGCCCCGTTGCCGAGGTGGAACCGCGCCACCGGATCCACGGGCCGGCCGCCGGGCGTCTTGGCGCGGAGATAGTAGTAGGCGGCCGCCTCCATCAGCACGCGCCGAACCGCCGGCAGGCGCACGGCGTCCTGCGTCCAGCCCTGCGCGTCGAGCGCGTCCAGCACGCCCTTGTCCTCGTCCGTGAGCGCCTGGGAGGCCTCGTTGCGGCGCTCCCGCGCCAGCCAGCTCGCGAAGGTCGGGGCTGGCGACAGCGTGACGAAGTTCTTCAGCGCCGGAAGCTGGCGCGCCAGCTCCTCCACCACCTGCTTGATCAGGAAATTGCCGAACGAGATGCCGCGCAGGCCCTCCTGGCAGTTCGAGATCGAGTAAAACACCGCCGTCGTAGCCTGCCGCGGGTCGATCACGCTCCGGTCCTCGGCCAGCAGCGGCCCGATGCCGGCCGGGATCTCGGCCGTGAGCGCCACCTCGACGAAGATCAGCGGCTCGTCGACGATCTGCGGATGGAAGAAGGCGAAGCAGCGCCGGTCGGCCGGCTGCAGGCGCCGGCGCAGGTCGTCCCAGCTCTCGATGGCGTGGACGGCCTCGTAGCGGATGATCTTTTCGAGGATGTTGGCCGGCGTCGACCAGTCGATGGGCCGCAGCACCAGGAAGCCGCGGTTGAACCAGGACGAGAACAGGTGCTGGAAATCGGCGTCCAGCGCTTCAAGCTCGGGCAGGTCGGCCTGATGCCGAAACAGCTCCTCGCGCATGCGCACCAGCCGCAGCGTGCCGCCTGGCGAAAGGTTGAGCCGGCGGATCAGCTCCTGCCGGCGGGGCTCCGCGGCCTTGTGGAGGTCCAGCAGCGTGCGATGGTCGGGCTTCTCGCGATAGGCCGCGATGGCCTTCTCGAGCGCGGCGGGCTCGGCCCCGAAGCGCTGCACCAGCTCGCGCAGGAAGGCCGCCTTGGCGGCGTCCTCCAGCGCGTCGTAGCGATCCAGGATCTCGCGCGCCAGCGCCACCCCGGAGGCTTCGCCGCGGCTGGACAGGAGGTCGCCGCACAGCCCCGCGAGGTCCTTCGCGGTGCCGCCGCGCCCGCTCATGATCATCGAGCGGCCGCGATCCGCGATGCTCTGCAGCAGGTCGCTGAAGAACGAGATGTTCACGGCGTTGCGCCACCCCGCCGCCGCCGCGACGGCGGGGGCATCGGCGGTGGGTTGCGGCTCGGCGTCCGTCATGCGCGCGCTCCGGTCACTTTCCGGCCCCCGGCGGTCCCATCACGAGGTCCGGCAGGAAGGTCGAGATCTGCGGAAACAGGCAGAGCAGCAGCACCGCCACGGCCATCAGGATCACGAAGGGAAGCGTCCCCATGATGACGTCCCGCAGCGGGATGTCGGGAGCGATGTTCTTGATCACGAAGATGTTCAACCCGACAGGCGGGTGGATCAACCCCATCTCCATCACGATGGTCATCACCACGCCGAACCAGATCAGGTCGAAGCCGGCGGCCTTCAGCGGCGGCAGGATGATCGGGGCCGTCATCAGGATGATCGACACTGGCGGCAGGAAGAAGCCGAGCACGATCACCATGCCGAGGATCACAAGCAGCAGCAGCCACTTGGAAAGCCCGAGCGCCACAATCCACTGCGCGGTGGACTGGCTGATGTGCAGGTAGCTCATCACGTAGGCGTAGAGCAACGACATGCCGATGATCAGCATCAGCATCGTGCTTTCCCGCAGCGTGGCGTGCAGGATCGGCGACAGGTCGGCCGGCTTCCACACGCCGTAGATCGCCGCGATGAGCCCCAGCGCCATCACGCCGCCGAGCCCGGCCGTCTCGGATGGCGTCGCGAAGCCGCCATAGAGCGCGATCATCACGCCGGTGAGCAGCAGCACGAAGGGCAGCACGCGCGGCAGCAGCGAGAGCTTGTCGCGGGTCGACAGCGTGTCTTCCTCGAGGATCGGCGACAACGGGCCGCCGGCCTCGTACACCCGCTTGGCGAGCGCGTATTCCTGCCGGAAGCGGATGCCCGCATAGAGGGCGAAGAGCCCGACCAGCAGGAAGCCCGGCCCGATGCCGGCCAGGAACAGCCGGCCCAGCGATTGCTCGGCCGCCACCGCGTAGAGGATCATCGTGATGGAAGGCGGCAGCAGAATGCCGAGCGTGCCGCCGGCCGCGATGATGCCGGCCGCGAAGCCCCCCGAATAGCCGCGCCGCCGCATCTCCGGAATGCCGGCCGAGCCGATGGCCGAGCAGGTCGCCGGCGAGGAACCCGCCATGGCGGCGAACAGCGCGCACGCGAACACGTTGGCGATGCCGAGGCCGCCCGGGATCCGATGCAGCCAGGCGTGCATGGCGGAGTAGAGATCCTGGCCTGCCCGGGACCGGCCGATGGCCGCGCCTTTCAGGATGAACAGCGGAATGGCCAGCAGCGTGATCGAGGACATTTCCTCGTAGACGTTCTGCGTCACCGTATCGAGCGACGCGCCCGGCATGAAGAACGCCATGAACAGGATCGCGACCGCGCCGAGCGCGAAGGCGATCGGCATTCCGGAAAACATCGCCCCGAGCGTCGCGCCCGCATACAGGAAGCCAATGGCGGCGGCGCTCACGCGTGATTCCTCCGGTCCAGCGCAACCGCGATCTGGATGATGATCTGCAGGGTGAGAAGCGTCATCCCGATCGCCATCACCGAATAAGGGATCCAGAGCGGCGGCCCCCAGGTCGAGGACGAATGCTGGTCGTCCACCCAGGCCTCGTGCAGTAGCGTGAAGCTCTTCCACGAGAAGAAGGCGCAGAACGCCGCCGACGCGATGTCGGTGAACAGCATGCGCCAGCGGTTCGCGCGCGGCGACATGATGGACGCGAACGCCTCGATGCCCACATGCCCGCGCCGCGCCTGCACGGCCGCGCCGCTCATGAAGGTGGCGCCGACCAGCAGGAACACGGCCGTCTCGTCCTGCCAGTCGGTCGGGATCTTCAGGAAGTAGCGGACCACCACGCTGTAGGAGAGCACCAGCGCGGCCGCGACCAGCGCGATCCCGCCGAGCCCCATCACGAGCCGGTTGACGAGGTTCATGGCCCTGACGAGCACGCCGACCGGCCCCGGAACGACCGGGACCTCGATCGGCGCAGATATTTCGGGGGCGCCGTGGCTCACGCAACGCCCTCGGCGAGCTTCAGCAGGTCCGCGCAGGAGGCGTTGCGCTCGGCGAAGTCCTTCCAGGCGGTCTCGCGAGACAGCTTGCGCCACTGGTCGAGCGTCGCGTCGTCCAGCGTCTTGACGGTCGCGCCCGCCTTGGCGAACACCTTTTCGACTTCGTCGTCGTCCGCCTTGGCGCCGGCGACGCCGAACGGCTCCATCTCGGCCCCGACGGCCAGGATGGCGTCCTGCTGGTTTTTGGGCAGCGCGTCGAAGAGCGTCTTCGACATCAGGATCGGCTCCAGCATGAACCAGTAGAACTTGCCGCGCCCGGAGGTCAGGTTCTTGGCGAGCTCTTCCAGATGGAAGGAGATCAAGCTGGTGGACGACGTTACGACGGCGTCGCAAGCGCCCGTCTGCATGGCGGCGTAGGACTCGTTAGACGGAATGTTGAGCGTCGCCGCGCCTGCGGCCTTGAACACCATGTCCATCTCGCGCGAACCGCCGCGGATCTTGATGCCCTTGGCGTCGGCCGGGCTGAGCATCGGCTGCTTGCTGGCGACGCCGCCCGACTGCCACACCCAGGTGATGATCATCACGCCCTTGTCGGCCAGGATGTCAGAGAGCTTCTTGCCGACCGGAGAGGTCTTCCAGGCCGCGCCCTGCTCGTAGGAGGTCACGAGCCCGGGCATCAGGCCGATATTGGTCTCCACCACCTCGCCGCCGGCGTAGCTCAGCGGGTAGAGCGTCATGTCCAGCGCGCCCTTCCGGATGGCCGAGAACTGCGCGTTGGTCTTCATCAGCGAAGAGCCGGGATAGACCTGCGCGGTGAGTTCGCCCTTGGTGCGCTTCTCGATCTCGGCCGCGAACTTGCGGCACATGCGGTCGCGGAAGTCGCCCTGCTCGAGCGTGCCGCCAGGGAATTGGTGGGAGATCTTCAGCGTCTTCTGCTGGGCGAAGCTGCCCGTGGGCAGGGACAGGATGGCGGGGGCTGCGAGGCCCGCGCGCAGCACGGAGCGGCGTGAAATCAGCATGGCGTTTCCTCGACTTTGGCCGCCGTTGCCGACGGTCCGCTTCTGTGGCGATGAGGAATAGCCGTACAGGCTCCTGTACGAAGCGTCAATCAATGTGTATACATGGCGCCCAACGCAGGTGCACAAATGACTGACATCCATGCTGCGGCGCCAAACGGTAAGCTCCGCGACCTGATCGAGCAGGCGATCCTGACGGGCGATTTCGGCCCGGGCGAAAAGCTCGAGGAGGTCGCGCTCGCGCAGCGCTTCGGCGTGTCCCGCACGCCCGTCCGCGAGGCGCTGCACCAGCTTTCGGCCGCCGGCCTCGTCGAATCCCGCCCGCGCCGCGGCGCCGTGGTGGCCACCATCACGCCCGAGCGGCTGGTCGAGATGTTCGAGCTCATGGCCAAGCTGGCGGCCCGCCGCCTGACGCCCGAGACGGAGGTCGCCATCGTGGAGGCGCACAAGGCCTGCAAGGCCGCGCTCGCCAAGGGACCGGACGCCTACTACTACGAGAACGAGCGCTTCCACTTCGCCATCTACGCGGCGAGCCGCAACGGCTTCCTGATCGAGCAGGCCACCGCGCTGCACCGCCGCCTCAAGCCCTACCGCCGCCTGCAGCTTCGCGTCCGCAACCGCGTCGCGGCCTCGTTCGATGAGCACGCCGCCATCGTGGACGCCATCCGTGACGGCAAGGCCAAGAAAGCCGCCACCCTGATCCGCGACCACATCTCCGTGCAGGGCGAGCGCTTCGCCGACCTCATGGCGAGCCTGCCGAGCCTCAAGGCCGGGTAGGGCGGGGGAGGCTCTTGCGCGCCGGGCGTGCGGCCGGTCTACTCGGCGCAAACCGCACGAGCGCCCGATGTCCGGACCCAAGCCGCCCGCCTTTGAAACCCTGAGCCTGCATGCCGGGCAGCGCCCGGATCCGGCCACCGGCGCGCGCGCGGTGCCGATCCACCAGACCACGTCCTTCGTGTTCGAGGATTCAGACCACGCCGCCGCGCTGTTCAACCTGGAGCGGCCGGGCCACATCTACAGCCGCATCTCCAACCCCACCGTGGCGGTGCTGGAGGAGCGCCTCGCCGCGCTGGAGGGCGGCGTCGGCGCGGTGTGCACGGCCAGCGGCCAGGCCGCCATGCACCTCGCCATCGCGACGCTGCTCTCGGCTGGCGACCACATCGTCGCGTCGGCGTCGCTGTATGGCGGCACCGTCAACCTGCTCGCCCACACGCTGCCTCGCTTCGGCATCACGACGACTTTCGTAAGGCCGCGCGACCACGAAGGGCTGCGCGCCGCCATCGGGCCGAGCACCCGGCTTGTGATCGGCGAGACGCTCGGCAATCCCGGCCTCGAGGTGCTCGACATCCCGGCGGTCGCCGCCATCGCGCATGCGGCGGGCGTGCCGCTGCTGATCGACAACACCTTCGCGACGCCCTGGCTCTGCCGCCCCATCGCGCTCGGGGCCGACATCGTGATGCACTCCGTCACCAAGTGGCTGGGCGGCCACGGCGTGGCGATCGGCGGCGTGGTGATCGACGGCGGGCGTTTCGACTGGCTGGCGCACGGCAAGCATCCGACCCTCACCGAACCTTACGCGGGCTACCACGGGCTCTGCTTCGCCGAGGAGTTCGGCCCCGCGGCCTTCATCATGCGCGCCCGCACCGAGGGCCTGCGCGATTTCGGCGCCTGCCTCAGCCCCACCAACGCGTTCCACCTGCTGCAGGGCGTCGAGACGCTGCCGCTGCGCATGCAGCGCCACGTGGAGAACACCGCCTCGGTGCTCGACTTCCTGGGCCGGCACGAGGCGGTTGCCTGGGTGCTGCATCCCACGCTGGAAACGCATCCCGACCACGCGCTGGCGCAAACGCTCCTGCCGCGCGGGGCCGGCTCCATCGTGAGCTTTGGCGTGAAGGGTGGCCGCCCCGCCGGCCGGCGCTTCATCGAGGCGCTGAAGCTCGCCAGCCACCTGGCCAATGTGGGCGACGCCAAAACGCTGGTGATCCACCCGGCCAGCACCACGCATCAACAGATGGATGCGGCCCAGCTCGCGGCAGCGGGCGTCGGCGAGGACATGATCCGCCTCTCGGTCGGGCTGGAGAACGCCGCCGACATCATCGGCGACCTCAACCAGGCGCTACGCGCCTCGCAGCGGGGCTGACGATGCGCTTCACCGTCGACCACGAACCCGTGTTCGCCGCCACCGGCGGCAAGCCGTTCGACCCGGCGCTGCCCGCCGTGGTGTTCATCCATGGCGCGGGCATGGACCACACCGTCTGGGCGCTCCAGACCCGCTGGTTTGCGCATCATGGCCGTGCCGTTCTGGCCGTCGATTTGCCCGGCCACGGCGCCAGCGGCGGCGCGCCCCTGCGCACGGTCGAGGCCATGGCGGACTGGACGCTGCGCCTGCTGGACGCCGCCGGACTGCGCGAGGCGGCGCTCGTCGGCCACTCCATGGGCGGGCTGGTCGCGCTGCGCTGCGCCTTGCAGGCGCCGGAGCGCGTCCGCGCCATCGGGCTCGTCGGCACGGCCGGCGCGGCGCCGGTCTCGGCCGACCTGCTCGGGGCAGCGGAAGCCAACCAGCGCCGGGCGGTGGACATGGTGGCGCTCTGGAGCATGGGCGCCCGCGCCGCCATGGGAGGCTCGCCGATGCCCGGCCTCTGGATGCTGGGAGATGGAACCGCTCTCCTGGAGCGCGCCGCGCCCGGCGTTCTCCACGCCGATCTCGCGGCCTGCGACGCCTACCGGGATGGTCTCGCCGACGCCGCCCGCGTGCGCTGCCCGGCGATCCTGGCGCTCGGCGAGCGGGACATGATGACGCCGGCGAAAGCCGGCCGCGCGCTCGGCGCTGGAATCCCGGGCGCGACCACCGTGGTGGTCCCCAAGGCCGGCCACATGCTCATGGCCGAAGCGCCCGACGCCGTGCTGGATGCGCTCAAGACCGTGATGTGAGCGGCGCTAGCGCTCTATCCACTTCACAACGCCCCTCATCCTGAGGAGCAGGCCCCCTTGGGCCTGCGTCTCGAAGGACGAGGGACTTCAGGACGCTCAGAGGTGGAGCAAGCTGGAATCCCTCGTCCTTCGAGACGCATCGCCAAGGGGCGACGCTCCTCAGGATGAGGGGATCCTTCGGTAAACTCCTGGAGGGCGACGGGAACGATCTGTCACACTTTCTCCGCCGGCGGCGCTGTCGGCGCCGTTCCGGGCGGGGCCGCCTCGGGGCGCTCCTGTGGGGCCAATCGCCCTTGCTCGGCCTTGTAGAAATATTGCGAGCAGACCAGCCACCCCTTGATGGGCCGCAGCGGCAACACGCAGAGCGCCAGCAGCATGGGGAGCGACACCAGCAGGTGCCCCCACCACGGCGGCTGATAGGCGGAATCGTACCAGAGCGCGAAGCCCAGCACCGGGAAGCTCATGACGCTCATGGCGAAAAACGCCGGGCCATCGGCCGGGTCGGCGAAGTCGAAGTCGAGGCCGCAATGCTCGCAGCGCGGCGCCAGCTTCAGAAAGCCCGAGAACAGCTTGCCCTGGGCGCAGCGCGGACAGCGGCCGCGCAGGCCGGTCAGCACGGGATTGGGGAGCGCGGCGGCGCTGCTCATGGGTCAACTCCGGGGTCGGGCGGCCGGCGGAACCGGGCGCTGCAGACGAATGCGATGCGGGGCGGCGACGTTCCGCCCGCCATGCGCTGGAGGCGCTAACGCCCGTGGCGCAAACGTGGTTTGTAGCAACAAACGCAGTGAATGCGCCGATCGGGAGAAACTGTCCATGGCCGCGCTCGCGGTGCTGCTCTTCGCCTATGTGCTGAGCCAATTTTTCCGCGCCTTCCTGGCCATCGTGGCCTCGGATCTCACGCGTGAGCTCGGGCTCGACGCCGCCCAACTCGGCTCGTTGTCCGCCGTCTGGTTCGCCGCCTTCGCGTTCACGCAGTTTCCGGTCGGCGTCACGCTGGACCGCTTCGGCCCGCGCGGGACCATCGCGGGCTTCATGCTGCTCGCCGTGGCCGGCTCCGCCTGGTTCGCGGCGGCTGGCAGCTATGCGTCGCTGATCGTCGCGATGGCGCTGATCGGAGCCGGCTGCGCGCCCGTGCTGATGGGCAGCTTATACTATTTTGGCCGGGTCGCCCCGCCCGAGCGCTTCGCCATGATGGCGTCGATCACCATCGGGGTTGGCACCTTCGGCAACCTCCTGGGCGCGACACCGCTGGCGCTCGCGGTGGCGCGCTTCGGATGGCGGCCCAGCATCGCCGCCATCGCGGCCGTGACGCTGCTCGCCGCCGCCCTCGTGATGCTGGTGCTGCGCGACCCCCCGCAGGTGCGCCGCGAGGGTGAGCAGGCCGGCGTGCTGGCCGGGCTCGGCGAGATCGCCCGCATCCGGGCGCTGTGGCTCATGCTGCCGTTGATGCTGGTGAGCTATGCTGTCGTGATCGCGTTGCGCAGCCTCTGGATCGCGCCCTTTTTTGGCCAGGTGCACGGGTTCGACGCGGTGGAACGCGGCAATGCGGCGCTTGCGATGGGCGCTGCGCTCTCGCTCGGCGCCTTGTGCTATGGACCCTTCGAGCGCTGGATCGGCGGCCCCAAGTCCGCCACCCTGGCGGGCAGCGTCGTCACGGCGGCGACCCTGGCGGCGCTCGGCCTCGCGGGCCACGCAAGCGCCCTCGCCGCGGTGGCGCTCTATGTCGTTGTCGGCGCCATAGGGATGACCTACGGAATCCTGATGGCGCATGCGCGGCTGTTCTTTCCGCCGCATCTGCTCGGGCGAGGCGTCACGGCCATGAACTTCTTGTTCATTGGCGGCGCTGGCGTGGTGCAATGGTTGTCTGGCCAGTTCGTCCAGGCCCAAACCGTCGCGGGCGCGGCCCCGGCCGACACCTACGCCCACCTCCACCTCGCCTTCGGCCTCGCGCTTGCGCTGGCCACGGCCGCGTATGTGATGGCGCCAGCGCGGCCGGTTGCTTCAGTCGTAACCGCCTGATCGCGTCGCAGGCGCACCCTCCCTTTGAGGGGGAGGGTCTACGGCGGCAGGCCGGCGTGGTGGGGTGAAGCCGGGGACGAACGCAACTTCGACGAACCCGCACTAATGCGCTTCACGCCCGACGTCACCCCACCCCGGCCCTTCGGGCCGACCCTCCCCCTCAAGGGGAGGGTGGCGCTGCGCGCTTCCACGCTGGCGCGTCCACACCGGCGGCGTCTCGCCCTCTCGCCCGGCGGCGCGGCGGCGTGTAGAACAGGCGCATGACCGACGCCGCCGCCATCTCCCCCGAATCCCGCTCGCCCGTTCGCCCCATCCGCAAGGGCGACCACGTCTTCGTGGTGGACGGATCGTCCTATATTTTCAGGGCGTACCACGCCCTGCCGCCGCTGACCCGTAAGTCCGACGGACTGCCGATCGGGGCCGTGGCGGGCTTCTGCAACATGCTGTGGCGGCTCTTGCGCGACTCGGTCGCGGGCGAGAAGCCCACGCATCTGGCGGTGGTGTTCGACAAGTCGGCGTCGACGTTTCGCAACGAGCTCTACGACGCCTACAAGGCGCACCGGCCCGAGGCGCCCGAGGACCTGCGGCCGCAGTTCCGGCTGATCCGCGACGCCGTGCGGGCCTTCGACATTCCCTGCGTGGAGCAGGACGGCTTCGAGGCCGACGACATCATCGCCACCTATGCGCGCGTGGCCTGCGAGGCGGGCGCGACCACCACCATCGTGGCGTCCGACAAGGACCTTATGCAGCTCGTCGGCAACGGCGTGACCATGTACGACACCATGAAGGAGAAGCGCATCGGCCGCGACGAGGTGGTCGAGAAGTTCGGCGTCCAGCCCGAAAAGGTCGTCGAGGTGCAGGCGCTGATCGGCGACCCCGTCGACAACGTCCCGGGTGTGCCCGGCATTGGCGTGAAGACCGCCGCGCAGCTCATCACCGAGTTCGGCGATCTCGAGACGCTGTTGTCGCGTGTGCACGAGATCAAGCAGCCCAAGCGCCGTGAGGCCTTGGTTGAGAACGCCGACAAGGCCCGCCTGTCGCGCAAGCTTGTGCTGCTCGACAAGCACGTGCCGCTGGAGCGGCCGCTGGACACCATCGGGGTGCACGATCCCGACCCCAAGCGCCTCGTCGCATTCCTGAAGGCCATGGAGTTCGGCGCCGTCACGCGCCGCGTCTGCGAGGCCTACGGGCTGGATGCATCCGAGATCGACGCCGACCCGGAGCTCGCCGCCCCCGGCGCGGCGACCGGCTGGCACGGCGCGGCCGGCTTCACGCCTGCGCCCGCGGACGGCGACGCCGCCGCGCGACCCGCCCGCAGCGCCGCCATGGGCGCGCCGCAGACGCGCGCCGGCTCCTACAAGGGCGCGGAAAACACGGTCCCGGCGGCTCCCTCGGCGGCAGGCGACGCCGCCGGCCCAACGCCCGGCCACGTGGCGGGCGAGATCGCGGCCCGGATGCGCGCCATCCCGTTCGATCTCGCCTCCTACGAGACGGTGCGGACGACCGAGCGCCTCGACGCCTGGATCGCGCAAGCACGCGAGGTCGGCATGGTGGCGTTCGACACCGAGACCACCTCGCTCGACGCCATGCAGGCCGAGCTCGTCGGCTTCTCGCTCTGCACCGCGCCTGGCAAGGCCTGCTACATCCCGGTCGGCCACAAGGGCGAGGGCAAGGGCGACCTCTTCGGGGGCGCCGACCTGCTGCCGGACCAGCTGTCGCTGGCCGACGTGCTGGCGCGGCTCAAGCCGCTGGTGGAGGACCGGAGCGTCCTCAAGGTGGCGCAGAACTTCAAGTACGACTGGATGGTGCTCTGCCGCCACGGCATTCACGTCGCGCCGGCGGACGACACCATGCTGCTCTCCTATGTGCTGGACGCCGGCCGCGCCAACCACGGCATGGACGCGCTGGCCGAGAGCGTGCTCGGCCACACCTCGATCCAGTTCGGCCAGGTCGCCGGCAGCGGCAAGAGCTTCGTGGGCTTCGCCCGCGTGGCCATCGACAAGGCCACAGAATACGCCGCCGAGGACGCGGACGTCACCTTCCGGCTCTGGCAGGTGCTGAAGGCGCGCCTGCCCGCCGAGGGCATGACGACCGCCTACGAGACGCTGGAGCGCCCGCTCAGCACCGTGCTGGGCCGCATGGAGGAGCGCGGCATCTCGATCGACCGGCAGATGCTGTCGCGCCTCTCGGGCGAGTTCGCGCAGAAGATGGCCGGCCTGGAGGCCGAGATCCACGAGCTCGCCGGTGAGCCCTTCAACCTCGGCTCGCCCAAGCAGCTCGGCGACATCCTGTTCGGCAAGATGGGCCTGCCGGGCGCCAAGAAAACAGCCACGGGCGCGTGGTCCACGTCCGCCGGCGTGCTGGACGAACTGGCCGAGCAGGGCCATGAACTGCCGGCCCGCATCCTCAACTGGCGCCAGCTCTCCAAGCTGAAATCCACCTATACGGACGCGCTGCCGAGTTATGTGCACCCGCAGACGCATCGTGTACACACGTGCTTCTCGATGGCGTCCACGACGACGGGGCGGCTCTCCTCCTCCGAGCCCAACATCCAGAACATCCCGATCCGTACCGAGGAAGGCCGCAAGATCCGCGCCGCCTTCGTGTCGGCGCCGGGCACGAAGCTGGTGTCGGCCGACTACTCGCAGATCGAGCTACGCGTGCTCGCCCACGTGGCCGACATCCCGCAGCTGCGCCACGCCTTCGCGGAGGGCATCGACATCCACGCCCTCACGGCGTCCGAGATGTTCGGCGTGCCCGTGGAAGGCATGGACCCGATGGTCCGCCGCCGCGCCAAGGCGATCAACTTCGGCATCATCTACGGCATCTCGGCCTTCGGCCTCGCCAACCAGCTCGGCATTCCGCGCGAGGAGGCCGGCGCCTACATCAAGAAGTACTTCGAGCGTTTTCCGGGCATCAAGGACTACATGGAGGAGACGAAGCGCTTCGCCCGCTCCAATGGGTATGTGACGACCATCTTCGGCCGCCGCGCGCATTACCCGCAGATCAACTCCAAGAACCCGCAGGAGCGCGCCTTCATGGAGCGCGCCGCCATCAACGCGCCCATCCAGGGCTCGGCCGCCGACATCATCCGCCGCGCCATGGTGCGCATGGAGCCGGCGCTCGAAAAGGCGCGCGTCTCCGCCAAGATGCTGCTGCAGGTGCACGACGAACTCGTCTTCGAGGTGCCGGACGAGCTGCTCGAAAAGGCGATCCCGATCATCCGCAGCGTCATGGAGGACGCCCCGCACCCCGCAATCCAGCTCGCCGTCCCGCTGCAGGTGGACGCAAGGGCCGCGCACAACTGGGAGGAGGCGCACTAGCGCGCCAGCGCCTCGCCGTCATTGTGAGCCGGAGGCGAAGCAATCCAGACTAAAAGCCCGCCGTAGGGCTGGATTGCTTCGCTGCGCTCGCAAAGACGGGAGGGCGTCATGCCATCCCTTGCGCTCCCGCCCCCGCCGCCCTAATCCGGGGCTCCCCAACGGAGAACCCCCAATGAGCATCGAACGCATCGGTTGCGGCCCGCGCATGAGCGACGCCGTGGTGCACGGAAACACGGTCTATCTGGCCGGCCACGTGGCTGACGCCGCCAAGGGCAAGAGCGTCACCGAGCAGACGCGCGACATCCTGGCCCAGATCGACGAGACTCTGGCCGAGGCCGGCACGGACAAGACCAAGGTCCTCTCCGCCACCATCTATCTCGCCGACATTTCGACTTTCGCCGAGATGAACGCCGTGTGGGATTCCTGGGTCCCGCAGGGCAACACGCCCGCCCGCGCCACCGTGGAGGCGAAGCTCGCCGCCCCGGCCTACACGGTCGAGATCGTCATGGTGGCGGCGCGCTGAAGCGCCGCCCGAGCCAACAAAGGGCGGCGGCTACACCCAGCCGCCGTCCACCACATAGTGCTGGTTGGTGCAGGCGCCAGCCTCCTCCGAGGCCATGAACACCGTGAACTTGGCGAGGTCGTCCGGCACGAGCTTGCGCTTCAGGCACTGGCGCTCCATCAGCTCCTTCTCGCCCTCGGGCGTGAGCCACAGGTCGAGCTGCCGCTGCGTCATGATCCAGCCCGGCGCGATGGCGTTGACCCGGATGTTGTACTCGCCGAAGTCGCGCGCCAGCGAGCGCGTCAGGCCGATCACGCCGGACTTCGAGGCCGTGTAGGCGGCCATGCCGCCCTGTCCGACCATCCAGGACACCGAGCCGAAATTGATGATGGAGCCGGCCCGCGCCGCCTTCATGTCCTCCAGCACCGCTTGCGCGCAAAAGAACTGGTGGCGCAGGTTCACGGCGATGCGGCCGTCCCAATATTCGGGCGTCACGTCCTCCGTCTTGTGACGCTCGTCATGGGCGGCGTTGTTGACCAGCACGTTCACGGGTCCGAGCTTGGCGCGGATCGCCGCGATGGAGGCGCGCAGCGCCGCAATGTCCGTCAGGTCGCAATGCTCGAACGCGACCGTCGCGCCCTGGCCGGCGACATCGGCCGCCACCTTCTCGGAGGCCGGCTTGTTGATGTCGAGGAAGCCCACCTTGGCCTTCTGGCGCGCAAAGGCGCGCACGATGGCCTCGCCGATGCCGCTGCCGCCCCCGGTCACGACCACGACCTTGCCTTCGAGATCGGGGTAGATGGCTCCCTGCGCCATGATGTCCTCGCTGTTGCCCGGCCGCCCGGCGAGCGGCTTCTGGTTTGGCGCACATTGCCACAGCCCAACGGCGTTATCCAGCCGGAGCGCCACTGGTCGAGGCACGTACCTCAACCTGAAATTGCATGGCTTGAAAGCTGATTTGCGCGAGCAGTTCGGCGGACAAAGAGCGGCGCACGTCATCCTTGATTTTCGCCCACAGGCCGATACCGTTGCGCATGCCGCCGAGCCGGACGCCGCAAACGGCGCCGCGAGCGGCGCTTTGGAGGGCGTCCTCATGCCATTGTTTCTGCGCACGGCCGCGCTGGCCGCCGGGCTTTCATTGATCAGCATCGCCGCGCAGGCCCAGTCGGGCGCGCTTAACAAGGCGGTCGGCGGCTATTCGTTCGAGGACGCCGCCAAGGAGGCTCCCGGCACCAAGGATTTCAACTCCAAGGACGGCAAGCTCACTTTCGCGATCGTCACCCACACGGCCGGCAACGGCTTTTTCGATCCCACCTATGTGGGCGCGCAGGTGGCCGCCAAGGCGTTCGGGGTCAATCTGATCATGCTGGGCTCGGAAGCCCCGGTGGACGACATCCCGCGCGAGATCGCGATCCTCAACCAGATCGTGCAGGACCCGACCATCGACGGCGTCATCATGACGACCCCGCAGTCGGGCGCCTACAACGACCTCGTCAAGAAGCTGATGGAGCGCGGCATCCCGGTCGCGACCACCAACTCGTACGATCCCAACATCACCAACCGCAACGGCATCTCGCACACCGGCCAGGACGCCAGCGCGGCCGCGATCGGCGGCGAGGCGCTGGTGCAGTGCCTGGTGAAAAACAACGTGAAGGGCGGGACGATCATCTTCCCGAACACCACCACGCTGGGCAATGTCGAGGTCAACAACCGCATCACGGCCGCGTTCCAGGCCACCGTGAAGGCGCTGAACGCCGCCGGCAAGCTCAAGGACTTTAAGATCGACGCCGGCCCGCAGAACATCGGCATCGACGTCGACAAGGACAACATCGTCGGCTCGATCGTGACCCTGATCGAGAGCCGCAAGGACGTTGTCGGGGCCTTCGCGGCCAATGGCTTCGTCACGCCCGCGCTGGGCGACGCCATCAGCCAGGTCAGGAAGAACAACCAGGTTTGCGCCTTCGGCTTCGATCTCGGCCCCAAGCAGCAGGAGCAGATCCGCACCGGCGCGCTCACGGGCTCGCTCGGGCAGCAGCCGTTCCTGCAGGGCTTCTGGCCGGTGGCGCAGCTCTACCTGCAGATCGACCGCGGGATCGCGGCCGCCAACCTCGACACCCGCGCCCAGCTCGTCACCAAGGACACGGTCGACAAGATCGGCAAGCGCTTCGAGAACTGACGCACGCTGTTCGAGCCCCTCGCCGTCATTGCGAGGAGCGGAGCGACGAAGCAATCCAGACGCCGGGCGGGAGGCTCCGCGTCTTCTGACCCAGCATCGGCTGGATCGCTTCGCTGCTGCTCGCAATCACCGCGGGGACATGCCGCCATAGACGAGGGCCCTCATGACCAGCGTCGCCTCGGCCACTCCGGCCGCCGGCAGGCCGGCCTCCCTGCCGCTGCAGCTTGCGGGCGGCTGGGAGGTGGGCATCCTCGTGTTCATGGCGGCGCTGTACGGCGTCGGCGTCTTCATCAATCCCGGCTTCTTCGGCTCCACGGACGCAATCTCGTCCGTGCTGCGCGACACCGCCCGCTATGGCGTCATGGCGGTCGGCATGACCTTCGTGATCGTCAACAAGGAGCTCGACCTCTCGGTCGGCTCCATCCTGGGCCTCGTCGCGACAGTCTTCTCGATCCTCTACGCCCCCTCGCATCTTGATCTCGGCGCCGGCTGGGCGACCTTCGGCGCCGTGCTCACCGGGCTCACAATCGGTCTCATCAACGGCGTGCTGGTGACCCGCCTCAAGGTCCCGGCCTTTATCGCCACGCTCACCATGCTGTTCATTGGCCGGGGCTTCGTGCTGGGGCTCACGGGCGGCAAGACGGTGGCGTATGAGCGCAAGGCCGCGGCGGACGGCTGGTTCTTCGGCTGGGGCGAAACCAATGCGTTCGGCTTCAACAGCCAGATCCTGATCTTCGCCGTTGTCGCCCTCCTGGGCGCGCTGGCGCTGGCCAAGACCCGCATGGGCTTTGAGACCTATGCGGTGGGCGACAACGAGCAGGCGGCCTCCTATGCGGGCATCCCGACCCGCTGGGTGCGCATGCGCGCCTACCTGCTCTCGGCGCTCGGCGCCACGCTGGCCGGGCTCATGATCGTCGCGCAGGACAAGGGCATCACGTCGCAATATGGCGGCGGGGCCGAACTCGTCGTGATTGCGGCCGTGATCGTGGGCGGCGCTTCTATCGCGGGCGGGCGCGGCCGGGTCGTCGGCGCCTGCCTGGGCGCCGCGCTGGTGGTGCTGATCGACAAGGTCCTGCGCGAAGGCATCCCGATCACGCGCGAGATCGACGTCGGCGGGATCAAGATGGAGGTGCAGGCCTACGCGCAGTTGCCGCCCGGCGCGGTGCCGGCCTTCCTGGGTCTCATCCTGCTCGGCGCCGTGCTGATCGAGCCCTGGGCCATCAAGGGCGGCGGCGCGGCGCGCGTCTGGGCCTTGCTGCGCCGGCGCGCCGCCCCGCCCGCCGCCGACCGGGGCGAGGCCGCGATCGTGGGCGCGCAGACGCGCGGCGCCGGATCGGATGCGCGCGGCGTCGGGGCGACCGGCCTGCGCGCCTTCCTGGCGCGGCGGGACGCGGCCGCCATCCTGCTCACCGTGGGGCTGTGGCTGGTCGGGCTCTGGTTGCGGCCGGATTTCTGGGGCTCGCTCGACAACTCCTTCAATCTCCTGCTCGCCTTTACGGAGATTGCGCTGGTGAGCGTCGGCCTCACTTTCGTGCTCGCCAACGCGGACGTCGACCTTTCGGTCGGCTCCGTGCTGGCGCTCTCGGGCGCCATCGCGGCCTTTCTGATGAAGGAGCTCGGGGCCGACCCCGCCGTCGCGGTGCTGTGCGCTCTGGCCGGCGGCACGCTGTGCGGCGTCGTCAACGGCCTGCTCACGGTGCGCTTCGGGCTGCCGGCCTTCGTGGCCACGCTCGGGACCTTCTACATCGCCCGCGGTCTCGGGGCGTGGCTGGTCGCGGGACGCCAGCTTTCGGGCTTTTCCGAAAGCTTCAACCTGATGGGCCGCAACCTCTTCGAGGTGCTGGCCTGGGCCGGGGCCGCGCCGTCCTCCGGTCTCATGCTCGCCGTCGCCAAGGCCGTGAGCGTGCAGACGATCTTCCTGGGAGTCGTCGCGCTCGTCGCCGGCGTCGTGCTCGCCCGCACGGTGTGGGGCCAGATGATCTACGCGGTGGGCGGAAACGAGCGCGCGGCCCGCTATGCGGGCATCGACACCCGCGCGGTGCGGTTCTGGTCGCTCGTCTTCTCGGCGCTCTGCGCCTCGGCGGCCGGGGTGATCTACGTGGCCTATTATCGCTCGTTCAATCCGTCGGCCGGCCAGCTGCGCGAGCTTGACGGCATCGCGGCGGTGATCATCGGCGGCGGATCCATCTTCGGCGGCTTCGGCTCGGTGCTCGGCTCGCTCGCGGGGGCGGCCGCCATCACGCTCATCCGTTCGCTGCTGTCGCTGCAGCTCATCCTGGCCGATGGCTCCTCCTTCGTGATGCCGCAGCACTGGATGAACGTGTTCATCGGCCTCGTGCTGATCGGCGCCGTGGTGGGCGACATCTGGATCCGGCAGGAAAACATCCTGGCGCGCCTCGTGCGCCGGCGATCGGGAGTTTCGTGACATGGCGCCCGTGATCGAGATGCGCGGCATCCAGAAGCATTTCGGCGCAGTGCACGCGCTGCGCGACGTCAACTTCACGCTCGGACCGGGCGAGATCCTCGGCCTTGTCGGCGACAATTCGGCCGGCAAGTCCACGCTCATGAAGGTGATGACCGGCGCCTATGCGCGCGACGGCGGCGACGTGCTGGTGGACGGCGCGCCCACGCAGTTCCGCAGCCCGCAGGAGAGCCGCGACCGCGGGATCGAGATGATCTACCAGGACTTCGCGCTTTGCGGGAACATGGACGTCGGCCAGAACATCTTCCTTGGCCGCTGGCCGCGCCGCTTCGGCCTGTTCGTCGACCGGCCGCGCATGTACGCGGAGGCCAACGCCGTGCTGAAGCGCCTGAAGGTGGACGTCAACTCGGTGTTCCAGAAGGTCGAGAGCCTGTCGGGCGGACGGCAGCAATCCGTCGCCATCGCGCGCGCCATTTCGTTCAACCCGCGCGTGGTCATCTTCGACGAGCCCACCGCCAACCTGTCCGTGATGGCCACCGAGCGGCTGCTGGAGACCATGGCGGAGCTGAAGCGGCAGGGCGTCGCCCAGGTGATCATCTCCCACCGGCTCACCGACATCTTCGAGGTTGGCGACCGCGTGATGGTGCTGAAGCGCGGCGAGAACGTCGGCGACCGCTACGTGAAGCACACGACCGAGCGCGAGGTGCTGGAGCTCATCGTCTCCGGCGCGCCCGAAACCGCCCTGACGGCCGACGAGGCGCTCGCGAAGGCTGCGTGAGGGCACGAGGCCCCAACCCTTAATTGCGGGCTCTCACGCTCTGGCGCACCATGGCGGCCAAGAAGCCTCCGGAGGATCTACCAATGCGCGTCAAGCTGGCCGTTCTGGCCGTCCTTTTCTCGAGCGCGGCCTCGCTTGCCCAAACCGCGCCCCCGGCGCAGGCGCCTGCGCCCGAAGGCGCGACCGGACGTGCGGTGCGCACGACCCAGGAGGCCACGCGCTACATGGTGGCGGCCGCAAACCCGCTCGCCGCCGAGGCCGGGCGCGAGATGCTGCGGGCCGGCGGCAGTGCGGTGGACGCCGCAATCGCAGTGCAACTCGTGCTCAATCTCGTGGAGCCGCAGAGCTCAGGCATCGGCGGCGGCGCCTTCATGGTGCACTGGGACCAGAAGAACAACCGCGTCCTCACGCTCGACGGGCGTGAAATCGCCCCTGCGGCTGCGACGCCGGACCGCTTCATGGGCCCGGACGGCAAGCCGATGAAGTTCTACGACGCCGTGGTGGGCGGGCGCTCCGTGGGCGTGCCGGGCACGCCTCGCCTGCTGGCCGAGGCGCACAAGCGCTGGGGCAAGCTGCCCTGGCCCAAGCTGTTCGAGCCGGCGATCAGGCTCGCCGAAGGCGGCTTCGCGGTGTCGCCACGCCTCAACGGCCTGCTCGGGCAGGAGAAGTTCCTGGCCGCCAACCCGGCCGCTCGCGCGCTGTTCTACGACCAGGACGGCAAGCCGCTCGCGGTCGGGACGACGCTCAAGAACCCGGCCTTTGCGCAGACCCTGCACACCCTCGCCGACAAGGGCGTGGAGGCGTTTTACGCCGGCCCGATCGCCGACGACATCGTCGCGACCGTGAAAGGCCATCCGTCCAACCCGGGCGACATGACGCTGTCGGATCTCGCCGGCTACGCCGTGAAGGAACGCGAGCCGGTCTGCGGAAACTACCGCGTGTATCGCCTATGCGGCATGGGCCCGCCGAGCTCCGGCGCGGTCGCCGTGCAGCAGATGCTGGGCGTGCTCGAAGGGCAGCCCATGGCGCGCCTGCGTGGCGCGGAGGCCGCCCACTGGTTCGCCGAGGCCGGCCGCCTCGCCTTCGCGGACCGGGCCCTTTACCTCGGCGACCCCGCCTTCGTGAGCGTGCCCGTCGAAGGCCTGATCGACCCCGCCTATGTGAAGAGCCGCGCCGCCCTCGCCAACCCCGATCGCAGCATGGGCAAGGCCAAGGCCGGCGAGCCGCCGATGCGCAAGACCGACCTCCTGCTGGCTCCCTCGGACGGAATCGAGCACGGCACCAGCCACATCTCGGTGGTGGACGCCGACATGAACGCCGTGTCGATGACCACCACCATCGAGGACGGCTTCGGCTCGCGCCTGCTCACCAAGGGCGGGTTCCTGCTCAACAACGAGCTCACCGACTTCAATTTCGCCCCAATGGAGGACGGCAAGCCGGTGGCGAACCGCGTCGAGGCCGGCAAGCGGCCGCGCAGCTCCATGGCCCCCACCATCGTGTTCGACGCCTTCGGCCGGCTCTACGCCGTCACGGGCTCGCCCGGCGGCAGCCAGATCATCGGCTTTGTCGGCAAGACGCTGGTCGGCCTCCTGGACTGGAAGCTTGACCCGCAGGTCGCCGTGGACCTCCCCAACATGGGAAGCCGCAACGGCCCCACCGAGCTCGAGGCCGGCACGGAAGCCGAGGCCTGGAAGCCTGCTTTGGAAGCCAAGGGCCACGAGGTGAAACTGATCGAGATGACGTCCGGCATCCAGGCCATCGTGCTCACGCCCGGCGGCTTCCTGGGCGGCGCCGACTCCCGCCGCGAGGGCGTGGCGATCGGGGACTAGGGCGGGGCAGGTCTACGCCTCTCCGCCGTCATTGCGAGCGCAGCGAAGCAATCCAGGCGCCGGGCGTCGAGCCCGGCATCGGCTGGATAGCTTTGCCTTCGGCTCGCAATGACGTGAGGGTGGAGGGACGCGTCAGGCCGCGTTGGACGAGTTGGCCGTCTGCGTCAGGATGGCGTAGATCGCGTCCGCGTCGCGGGCGGCGCGCAGCTTGGCGGTGATGGCCGGCTCGCGCAGCACGCGGGCGACCCGGGCGAGCGCCTTGAGATGGTCAGCGCCGGCCGCCTCGGGGGCGATCAGCAGGAAGATGAGGTCGACGGGCTCGCCATCCAGCGCCTCAAAGTCGATCGGCTTCTCCAGCCGGGCGAACAGCCCGAACAGTTTCGGCGACTTGGCGAGCTTGCCGTGCGGTATCGCGATGCCGTGCCCGATGCCGGTTGAACCCAGGCGCTCGCGCTGCAGCAGCGTGTCGAAGAGGTCGCGCTCCGGCAGGCCCGAGAGCGCGGAGGCGCGCTCGGCCAGGTCTTGGAGTGCCTGCTTCTTGGTGTTTGCCCTCAGAACGGGCAGAACCGCCTCGGGTGTCAGGAAGTCGGAAAGCGGCATGGTCGCCTTGTCTTCATGGATGCGCGCCGAACCAGACCCGCGTAGCACGAAACGGGCCAAGGATCCGTGTACGGAAGGGCACCGGGATCAGGCGCCGGCGGTCGCCGTGATGGCGGGAGGGTCGATCCACCCCAGGTTCCCGTCGGTCCTGCGGTAGACCATGTTCACCCGCCCGCTGCCGGCGTGGAGGAACACCACGACGGGCGATCCGGTGAGGTCGAGCTCGATCACGGCCTCGCTCACCGAGAGCGTGCGCATGTTCTTCTTGGTTTCGGCGATCACCAGCGGGTGGAACTCCTGCTGCGGCTCCTCGTCCTCGTCGAGGTCGGGAGTTTGGATCACCGAATAGGGCGCCTCCACGACGCGGCCTGCGGCCTGGGCCGGCCCGCGATCCTTCAGGCGGCGCTTGTAGCGGCGCAGGCGCTTCTCGATGCGCTCGGCCGCCTGGTCGGAGCTCGCATAGGGATCATGCGCCGATCCTTCGGCCTGCAGCGTCACCCCGGAGGCGAGGTGCAGCGTGCAATCGGTCCGAAAGCCCGTGCCTTCGCGCTGCACGATGGCGTGGCCCGAGAAGCCGCCGTCGAAATACTTGGCGATCGCCGCCGTGACACGGTCGACGACTTGTGCCCGCAACGCTTCGCCGATGTCCAGATTTTTGCCCGAGACGCGCAATGCCATTGGGTCCACTCCCGGTCGCCTTGTGCCCGGCGACAAATGGACGGGTCCAAGCGCCCCGTCTCTCTGGTCGGCAAGACGTAAGGACGGCCAGTTTGGAAGTCAATGCGGCTGGCGTCTTAACCCCGCGCCAGGGCGGCGGCGCTCAGCGCCATCTTCTCGCGGCGTCGCTCGACCGAAGACGGAATCCTCAAGCCTTCCCGGTACTTGGCGACGGTCCGCCGGGCGATGTCGACCCCCGAGTCGCGCAACTTCTGCACGATGGCGTCATCCGACAGCACGTCCTGCGGGCTCTCGGCGTCGATCATCTGCTTGATGCGGAATCGCACCGCCTCGGCCGAATGCGCCTCGCCGCCCCGCGTCGCCGCGATGGAGGCGGTGAAGAAGTACTTCATCTCGAAGATGCCGCGCGGCGTGGCGACGTATTTGTTGGAGGTGACGCGCGAGACGGTCGATTCGTGCATCCCGATCGCGTCCGCGACGGTGCGCAGGTTCAGGGGCCGCAGATGCTGCACGCCCAGCGCCAGAAACGAATCCTGTTGCCGCACGATCTCGGTCGCGACCTTCAGGATCGTGCGGGCCCGTTGCTCCAGGCTCCGCGTCAGCCAGTTGGCGGTCTGCAGGCAGTCGGTCAGGTAGGTTTTGTCGGTGTCGCTCTTGGCCGATCCCGACACCTTGGCGAGGTAGCTCTGGTTCACCAGCACGCGCGGGAGCACGTCGGAGTTGAGCTCTATGAGCCAGCCGCCGTCCGCCGCCTGGCGGATATACACGTCCGGGATCACGGGCTGGATCGGCGAGCCGCCAAAGCGCAGGCCGGGCTTGGGGTCGAGCCGCCGCACCTCCGCGACCATGTCGCTGAGGTCCTCGTCGTCCACGCCGCAGAGCCGCTTCAGGCTGGCGAAGTCGCGCCGGGCCAGAAGGTCGAGATGCGCCAGCAGGGTCGCCATGCAGGGGTCGAAGCGGTTCTGCTCCTGCAGCTGGAGGCGCAGGCATTCGGCCAGCGAGCGGGCGCCCACGCCCGTCGGCTCGAAGCTCTGCACGATGGCGAGCACGCGCTCCACGGCCGCCAGCGGCACGCCCAGGCGCTCCGCCACCGGCTCGATCGGCTCGGTGATGTAGCCGGACTCCTCCACCAGATCGATCAGCGACAGGCCGATCAGCCGCTCCACCGGGTCCTCGGTCGCCACCTGCAACTGCTCGGTCAGGCTGTCATGCAGCGACCCCTGCGCGGCCACGAAGGCTTCGAGGTTGACCTCGTCGTCGCCGTCGCGTCCGCCGCCGCCGACGCCGCTCCAGTTCGTGGAGGACAGCCCCAGCCCGTCGCCCGCCTCGCCCGTGGTGGAGCGCGGCTCGGCCGTCAAGGCCGGCGCGTCGTCCGGAAATACGTTGTCGAAGCTGGTGTCCTGGCGGTCGTCGATCTCGCCGCGCTCCGGCGTCATTTCGGCTGGCGCCCACTCGGTCTCGCCCGACGCCGCGTCGCCGGCCTCGAACGCATCGGCCGTGCGCTCGACCGGCCCGTCGGGCTCCTCGGCCCTCTCCAGCAGGGGATTGCGCTCGAGCTCGGCGTCAACGTAGTTCACCAGCTCGATGCTGGAGAACTGCAGCAGCTTGATCGCCTGCAGGAGCTGCGGCGTCATCACCAGGGACTGCCCCTGGCGGATTTCCAGCCGCTGAGAGAACCTCATATCGTATCGCGCCCCACACTTCGGCGTGACCACGCAGGTCCCGGCACGAAATTTGCTGGGGCAGTTTTACCGCGCTTTTTACAGGCTGGTCAAAGGGGCGAGCCCGACTAACGCGTCCGGTGTTTAACGAATTGCGTCGTCGCGGCCGGGCGCGCAACCGCCTTTGGCGTCAGGCGGGGAATCACAACCACAAGGCGCTGGTCGAGACAGAACACGACGCCATTTCGGGCGACCCCCCATTCCCTCGCCTGCGAGACGCAGGCCCAAGCGGGCTGCTCCTTGGGATCACGGCATTCAGGGTTTAACGAGCCTCGCTCAGCCGAGAGGTGCTGGGGGAAGGATGCGTTTTCCGCCTAGAGCCGGAAGTCCTCGCCCAGATACAGCCGCCGCACTTCCTCGCTCGCGATGATCTCGTCGGGCTTGCCCTCCATCAGCACCCGTCCCGAGTGAATGATGTAGGCGCGGTCGATCAGCCCCAGCGTCTCGCGCACATTGTGGTCGGTGATCAGCACGCCGATGCCGCGGCCGGTGAGGTGGCGCACAAGCGCCTGGATGTCCCCGACCGCAATGGGGTCAATGCCCGCGAAGGGCTCGTCCAGCAGCATGAAGGACGGCCGCCCCGCCAGCGCACGGGCGATCTCGCAGCGCCGCCGCTCGCCGCCCGAGAGCGCGATGGAGGGCGACTGCCGCAGCCGCTTGATGTCGAATTCTTCCAGCAGCGAATCGAGGTCCGCCTCGCGCTTGTCGCGGTTCGGCTCCACCACCTCGAGCACGGCCCGGATGTTGTCCTCCACGTTCAGCCCGCGGAAGATCGAGGCTTCCTGCGGCAGGTAGCCGATGCCCAGCCGCGCGCGCCGGTACATCGGCAGCGGCGTGATGTCGTGCCCGTCCAGCGAGATCCGGCCGCGATCGGCCTTCACCAGCCCGGTGATCATGTAGAAGATCGTGGTCTTGCCTGCGCCGTTGGGACCGAGCAGTCCGACGGCCTCGCCCTGCCGCACGGTCAGGCCCGCATCCTGCACCACGGCGCGGCCGCGATAGCTCTTGGCGAGCCCGCGCACCAGGAGAACGCCGGGGCCGCCCTCGTCATCCATCCCGACGCCCATGCCGCCCGGGGCCGTGGGCTGGCCGGGCGCGCTCTCGTGTTTGCGGGACAGAAAATTCATGAGCTCGGGGTCCGTGTGGCGCGGAGCGCGCCTGTCCTAGCCAAGGACAGGCCAACCCGCAATCATCTCGCAGCGTGGCCGGGCGGCCGAAGCCGGCCAGCCCTGGTCATCCGCAACCACAAACTCTGGCTGCTACTCCGACACTCCCACCCTGGGAAGCAGCCCCGCTTGGGGCTGCGTCCCGGGAACGAGGAACTCCAGCAAGCTCATCCGTGGAGCGCTCTGGATCCCCCCGGCCTTCAAGGCGCCAAGCGAAGCCGCTCGGCTCCTGTCGACGAGGGGTGGTGTAGTGGACGCTCCACCAAGGCTCTTGGTGAATCTCAGCTCTTCGGCTTTGCCGGCGCGGCCGGCTTCTTCTTGGCGTCGGCCTCGTCGTTGCCGGGCACGAAGAAGCCCTTCACGCGGCCGCCCTCGACGATCGCGACGCCGGTTTCGGTGTTGTAGACGAGCTTCTGGCCCTTGGTGACGTTCTCGCCCTGGCTCAGCGCGACGTCGCCCGTTAGGACGATGCGGTTGGAGCCCCGGTCGAACACGCCCTCGTTGCCGGTGGCGATCTGGTCCTTGTTGATCACGATCACGCCGCCCTTGGCCTCCACGCGCTTGAGCTGCGTGCCGCCTTCACCCTCGCCATCGGCGGCCGGTGCTGCGGCGGGCGCAGCCGGTGCGGCGGCGGGGGTTGTGGCGGGCGTCGCCTGGCCGTTCGCGGCCGCCGGGGCGGTTTTGTTCTGCCGCTCGAAGTACACGATCATGGTCGGGCACTTGATCGTGGTGTCGCCCTGGATCGCGATCACGTTGCCGGTGTAGATCGCCCGCTGCTCCTTGTTGAACACTTCGAGCTTGTCGGCGTCGATCTTGATCGGCTCCTTGGAGTTGCCGCCGAAGCCCGGCAGGCCGGCGCTTTTCTTGGCCGGGGTCTGCGCCGTAGCGGGGGTCGCGGCGGCCAGCGCCAACGCGCCGGCGGCGACCATCAACGCGAGGGTGGGGCGGGCGAAAGCGCGGATCATGGAGTCGTTCCCTTGGCCTGGCCGGCGGGCCGGTCGCTCTGGTCGGACAGCATCACAGTGTGGACGCGCCCCTTGAAGATCACTACCTGCCCGTTGTCCAGCATTTCGAGCGCGTCGGCGCGGATCGTGCCGCCCGTGAACTTCATTTCGATCGCCTCGGTGGATTGCACCGTGCCGGCCTTAAAGTTCACGTCCGCGACCTTCATCAGGACATCGTAGCCCGTGTCGGTCTTCACCCGCACGTCGTCCTTGAGCTGGATGGCCTCCGCCTGCGAGTTGTAGACGCCGTTCAGCGCCTCCACGTTGGCGAAGCCCTTGTCCTGCAGGGCGATGCGCGCCTTGATGTCCTTGAGCTCGATCACGTTGGGGTTCTTGACGTCGGATGAGGCCCAGCGGGCGGTCACCTCATAGGGGCGCTTGTCCTTCTTGAAGCCCGAGAGTTTCGGGGCCTCCATCGTCACCTTGGTGCCGTTGATGCTGAGCGGCCCCACCGACACGCCGTCCGGAATGGCCCGGAACGGGTTCCAGAACGCGAAGAAGCCTACCCCGAGCACCATCAGCACGGCGCCGACCGGGATGATGCGCCGCAGCCAGCGCACGCGCCCGGAGTGGCGCAACGCCGCATCGTAGCGCCGCTGCGTTCCGGGCGTCTGCTGTCCGAACCGCGTGCTTCCCGTCGCCATGGAGGCTGGTGATCTCCGTCTGGGCTGTCGCAAAGGGCGAAGCCGGTGTCCATCCGCCGGATCGCGCCTGTCGTGGCGCGCGTATCGCTGGCCCTGCGTCGGGCTCGGCGGCAAAGTTGTAACGCATAGATGGGGCGCCCGGCCGGAATTTGCCAGCGTCAGCCCGTCACGTGCTTAAGCGTGGGCAAAGATATCCGTTTCGGCCCAGCCAAGTAAATCCAGCCGCGCGCGGGTTGGCAGGAATGTGAACGCCGCCTGCGCGAGGTCCGTGCGGTTTTCCCGCGCCAGCATTGCGTCGAGCTTCAGCTTCATCGCATGCAGGTGCAGCACGTCCGAGGCCGCGTAGCTTTGCTGCGCATCCGTGAGCGTCGCCGCGCCCCAGTCGGAGGATTGCTGCTGCTTGGAGATTTCCTGCCCCAGCAACTCGCGCACGAGGTCCTTCAGCCCATGCCGGTCCGTATAGGTGCGAACCAGCTTTGAGACGATCTTGGTGCAGTACACCGGCCCCGGCATCACCCCGAAGGTGTGGAACAGGACCGCGAGGTCGAAGCGCGCAAAATGGAAAAGCTTGGTCACCTGCGGGTCGGCCAGCAGCCGCTGCAGGTTGGGGGCGCTCGTCTGGCCGGCCGCGATCTGCACAAGATCGGCGTCGCCGTCTCCCGAGGAGAGCTGCACGAGGCAAAGCCTGTCGCGCAGCGGGTTGAGCCCTAGGGTCTCGGTGTCGATCGCCACGATCGGGCCAAAGGAGGCGTGATCGGGCAGGTCGCCTTGGTGCAGTCGAATGGTCATGAGAAACCGGCGTCCGGAGAGCGGCCGGGGCGGCGCGCGTTGCCTAGCGCGTTACCACGGTTTCGCCGCCCGGAACCACCGGTTTCTGAGATCATGCCCGTCGATCAGCGCAGTCCAAAGAACGACAGCACCGCAATTACCACAACCACCAGTCCGACGATGTAAATCACGCTGTTCATGTCCAGCCTCCGTTTGAAAGATGCCCGAATAACGGCGTGACGACGGAGATCGTTCCGGCAGCGCTCAAGAATCAACGACGCCTCTATTGTGGCGGCCGCGCGCTCGCTCCCGGCTCTTGCCTGACCGCCTGAACCGCGAGAGCCTGCACGGCCAGCATGGGAGCCCGCCCTCATGAACACCGAAGGACCGACAGAACCGCAATCCGCCACGCAGGCGATCGACGCAAAGATCGCCGGGCTCGGCGACTGGCGCGGCGAGGCGCTGGCGCGCGTCCGCGCGCTGATCCGGGCGGCCGAGCCCGACGTCATCGAGGAAGTGAAGTGGCGCGGCGTGCCGGTCTGGTCGCTGGCAGGCATCCTGTGCACGGGCGAAACCTACAAGGCGGCCGTGAAGCTGACCTTCCCCAAGGGAGCCTCGCTGCCGGATCCCGCTGGCCTGTTCAACGCCAGCCTCGAAGGCGGCACGCGACGCGCGATCGACATTCACGAAGGCGAGGCTCCGGACGAAGACGCCTTCATTGCGCTGATCCGGGCCGCCGCGGAGTTGAACCGCGCAAAGCGCAAATAGCCTGGCCAGCCGCAGCCCAACAAAAAAGCCGCCCGAAGGCGGCTCTTTTTCGTTGGGCCGGGCTCCACCGCGCCTGCATGGCAGGGTTGCGATGGTGCCCAGGAGAGGACTCGAACCTCCACGTCCTTTCGGACACTGGCACCTGAAGCCAGCGCGTCTACCAATTCCGCCACCTGGGCCCGGCGCGCTTTCTAAGGGGGGGATTCAGGTGTGTCAACGCCGCCTCGGGCCCATTCGCGAACAATCTTCGGCCGTCGGTCGACCATCCCAGGCGCGGCCCCGTTCCGGCCATCGGCGAAACGCTCCCGAAACCTCAACTTGACTGTGCGGGCGCGTCGCGGCGGTCTGCCCTTGTCAGGACGCATTCTCGGCCCCACCATATCACCATGGCAAAAAGCCCCAGAGGCGATGCGATGAACACGAACGCCGGCCGCAAACTCCCGCCGCTCATGAAGCGGCACCCGGTTCTGCGGCTCGTGCTCGAACACGCGGCGGTTGGCGCGCTGCTTGGCCTTGTTTTCGCGGTCGCGCTGCTGGCCTTCGACGCACACGGCCTGCGCCGGCTGATCGCCGAATCGGACAGCGGCTACGTGGCGTTCGCGATGCTGGCTGTCGGCTTCATGGTCACGTTCGGCAGCCTCGTGGCGGGCGGCGCCATCATGTCGCTGCCCAAGGGCGACGACGACGGCCCGGGGGGCGGACGCCGGTACCGTTTGCAGCCCATTCCGGTGCGCGCCAGGTCCTCGCGTCGTTCGTCCTCTATACAGCGCGACTGGCATTGACTAAGAGCCTCCTGTTACGCGCAGGAGACCGGCCATGATCCCGACGTCCAACCAACTCGTCACCGTTTTCGGCGGGTCCGGCTTCGTCGGGCGGCACGTCGTGCGCGCGCTGGCCCGCCGCGGCTACCGCATCCGCGTCGCGGTGCGCCGGCCCGACCTCGCGCTGTTTCTCCAGCCGCTCGGCCGCGTCGGCCAGATCCACCCCGTCCAGGCCAATTTGCGCTTCCCCGCCTCCGTGGCCTCCGCGATCGCGGGCGCGGACGCGGTGGTGAACCTCGTCGGCATCCTGAGCGAGGGCGGCAACCAGACCTTCACGGCCGTGCAGGCCGACGGCGCCAGGGCGGTCGCGGAAGCCACGGCCGCCGCCGGAATCACGCGCCTCGTGCAGATGTCGGCGCTGGGCTCCGACCCCGATTCCGAATCGGACTACGCCCGCACCAAGGCGGCCGGCGAGGCCGCCGCCTTCGCGAGCGTGCCCGAGGCCGTTGTGCTGCGGCCCTCCATCGTGTTCGGCCCCGAGGACCAGTTCTTCAACCGCTTCGCGGCGCTCGCCCGCATGTCGCCCGTGCTGCCGCTGGTCGGCGGCGGCGAGACCCGTTTCCAGCCGGTCTTCGTTGGCGACGTGGCCGAAATGGTGTGCCGCGCCATCGACGGGACGATCCGCACCGGCGTGGTCTACGAGTGCGGCGGCCCGGAGGTGAAGACCTTCCGGCAGATCCTCGAATACGTGCTCGCCGTCACCGGCCGCAAGCGCCTGCTCGCGCCGCTGCCTTTCGGCGCCGCCAACATCCAGGCCGGCGTGCTGGAGTTCATTGACAAGATCAGCCTCGGCCTGCTGCCCGACGCCCTCAAGCTCACGCGCGACCAGGTGCGGCTGCTGCAGGTGGACAACGTGGTGTCGGACGCCGCCAAGGCCGAAGGCCGCACGCTGGAAGGCGTCGGCCTCACGCCCGAGCTCATCGAGGCGGTGGTCCCGTCCTATCTCTACCGCTTCCGGGCCCGCGGCCAGTTCGACGCCAGCAAGTTCGCCTGAACGTCGAAGCGTCGCCTAGCGGGCCGGCAGCGCCGCCCGGGCGTCCTCGCGCGCCGACAGCCGTTTGTGCACGTGCACCATCAGAGCCGTGCCGAACAGCGGCGTCAGCAGGTTCAGGATCGGCACCGCCACCATGCAGGCGATGATGAAGCCGGCGAACAGCACCGTCCCGGCGTTGCGCTCGCGCATCGCCCGCACCTCCGTGAGCGGCCGGAACCGCCCCGCCGCCAGCGCGAAATATTCCCGCCCGAGCAGATAGGCGTTGGCGGCCAGAAACGCCGCGATGTTGATGGGCGGGATCAGCAGGAAGATCAGCGCCACCAGGTTCACCAGCAGCGCCACCCCGGCGAACCGCACCGCCTCCCACAGCGCAGTGGCGGCCGGCAGCGCCGTTCCGGGCGGGTCGGCGGGATAGTGCAGCGCCTCCACCTTCTCGGCCACGTCGTCCAGAAAGAAACCCGCCACCAGCATGCTGACGGGCGGGATCAGGTAGCCGAGCCCGATCACCAGCCCGAAACCGGCCAGGAACACCGCGTAGGCGTCCACCCACGGGTGCTCGGCCACAAAGGCGGAGCTGCCGAGCCAGTAGGCGAAGAGCTTGGTTAGCGCCGCCCAGATCAGCGCCAGCAGCACGGCCGTGAGGCCGAGCGATTTCCACAGCACCTTCCGGAACGGCGGCGACAGGATCTGCCGGAAGGCCCGGAGAGCGGCGTCGATGATCATGGGCGGGGGATCCTGAGCGTCACAGCATGCCGCTGCCGGCCTCGGGGTCGAACAGCGCGTGCAACCGGCCCGCGCAGGCCTGACCGAAGCGGATCAGCAGCGCCTTGCGGGTGGCGGCCGGCATGCGGTGCTCGTCGGGGTCGCGCAGCACCGCCGCCCCGTAGGCGTCCGCCACGATCAGCCCGGCGTCGGGCGGCATGATGCCTTCCGGCACGTGGCCCGGAATGGCGAAATAGAGCCGGTCGCAATGGGCCCGGTAGTCCGGCCATTTCCGGTCCGTCCGAAAATCCTCGACGCTGGACTTGATCTCGACGATCCACACCGAGCCGTCCGGCCCCAGCGCGACGATGTCGGCCCGCCGGCCGGACGCCAGCGGCAGCTCGGTCACGGAGGCGAAGCCGAGCCCTGTCAGGAGCCGGCGCGTGCCGCGGCACACCGCCGACGCTGTTTCGGACTGCCGCCCGTCCACGGGCGGAGGGAGAATCGCGGATGCAAGCATCCTGCGAGTTTATCCCCCCACGTTGAACGCCGCCAGCGCCGCCATGTTGACGATGTCGGTGTCCTTGGCCCCCAGCGGCACGATCTGCACGGCCTTGTCGAGCCCCACCAGCAGCGGCCCGATCACGGTGGAGCCGCCCAGGCTCGCCATCATCTTGGTGGAGATGGAGGCCGAGTGGAACGCCGGCATCACCAGCACGTTGGCGGCGTCCGACAGCCGGCAGAACGGGTACTGGGTCATCAGCTCCCGATCCAGCGCCACGTCGGCAGCCATCTCGCCGTCATACTCGAAGTCGACGCGCCGCTGGTCGAGGAGGCGCACGGCCTCCTGCACATGCGCGGTGCGCTCGCCCGGCGGATGTCCGAAGCTCGAGAACGCCAGCAGCGCCACCCGCGGCTCGTAGCCGAGCCTGCGCGCCACGCCGGCGGCCTCGATAGCGATCTCGGCCAGCTCCTGCGCGCTCGGCAGCTCCGTGATGGCGGTATCCGCCACCAGCACGGTGCGCCCGCGCGCCAGCACCAGCGAGATGCCGATCACCCGGTGCCCGGGCTTGGGGTCGATCACGTGGCGCACGTCGTCCAGCGCCACCGAGAAGTTGCGCGTCACGCCCGTCACCATGGCGTCGGCGTCGCCCAGCGCCACCATGGCGGCCGCGAAGTGGTTGCGGTCCTGGTTGATCATCCGCTGGCAGTCGCGGAACAGGTAGCCCTTCCGCTGCAGCCGGTCATACAGGTACTGCGCGTAGGCCGTATTCCGGTGCGACAGCCGCGCGTTGTGGATCTCGATGCCGCTCTTGCCGTCGATCTCCAGCCCCACCTGCCGGGCGGTCTCCTTCACGCGCTCGTCGCGGCCCACCAGCACGGCGGTGCCGAGCCCCTGGTTCACGAAGCTCACCGCCGCGCGGATCACCTGCTCCTCCTCGCCCT
This sequence comes from Alsobacter metallidurans, assembly GCF_014636935.1. Taxonomy (GTDB): domain Bacteria; phylum Pseudomonadota; class Alphaproteobacteria; order Rhizobiales; family Beijerinckiaceae; genus Alsobacter; species Alsobacter metallidurans. The sequence goes on from NZ_BMES01000001.1 coordinate 438,326, forward strand.
CGGCGAAGACCACGCGCTTGGGATAGCGCCGCACCCGCTCCACGGTGCGCTGCAGCGCGCCGGCCACCGGGTCGCGCCGCGCCGAGAGCTGCGCCTTGTAGGCCCCCATGTCCACGATGGGCCGCTGCGCCACGCCCGAATCCATGGCGGCCTGCGCCACCGCGGCCGGCACCCACGAGATCAGCCGCGGGTCGAACGGCGCCGGGATGATGTAGTCCCGCCCGAAGCGCGGCCGCGCCCCCTGGTAGGCGGCCGCCACCTCGTCGGGCACGTCCTCCTGGGCGAGCTGCGCCAGCGCGCGCGCCGCCGCGATCTTCATCTCCATGTTGATGGTGGTGGCCCGCACGTCCAGCGCGCCGCGGAAGATGTAGGGAAAGCCCAAAACGTTGTTGATCTGGTTCGGGTAGTCCGAGCGCCCCGTCGCCATGATCACGTCGTCGCGCACCGCATAGGCGTCCTCGGGCGTGATCTCCGGGTCCGGATTCGCCATCGCGAAGATGATCGGGTTCTCGGCCATGGAGCGCACCATCTCGGCCGAGACCGCGCCCTTCACCGACAGCCCGAAGAACACGTCCGCGCCCGCGATGGCCTCGTCCAGCGTCCGCAGCGGCGTCTCGATGGCGTGCGCGGACTTCCACTGGTTCATGCCCTCGGTGCGGCCCTTGAACACCACCCCCTTGGTGTCGCACAGGATCACGTTCTCATCCCGGAAGCCGAGCGCCTTCAGGATCTCCAGCGACGCGATGCCGGCCGCCCCCGCGCCGTTGCACACCAGCCGGGCGGTCGCGATGTCGCGCCCGGTGAGCTGCAGCGCGTTCATGATGCCGGCCGCCGCGATGATGGCGGTGCCGTGCTGGTCGTCGTGGAAAACCGGGATCTCCATCAGCTCCCGCAGCTTCTCCTCGATGATGAAGCATTCCGGAGCCTTGATGTCCTCCAGGTTGATGCCCCCGAAGGTCGGCCCGAGATAGCGCACCGCCGCGATGAATTCGTCCGGGTCCTCGGTGCCGATCTCCAGGTCGAACGCGTCCACGTCGGCGAAGCGCTTGAACAGCACCGCCTTGCCCTCCATCACGGGCTTGGACGCCAACGCGCCGCGGTTGCCGAGCCCCAGGATGGCGGTGCCGTTGGAGATCACTCCGACGAGGTTGCCCTTCACCGTCAGGTCATAGGCCTTGGACGGATCCTCGGCGATCGCCAGCACCGGAATGGCGACGCCCGGCGAATAGGCCAGCGACAGGTCCCGCTGCGTCGTCATCGGCTTGGTGGCGACGACCTCCAGCTTCCCGGGCCGGCCGCGCGAGTGAAACAGCAGCGCCTCCTGGTCCGTGATGGTGGGGCGGGTGCGTTTCCTCGGTGTCTTGTCGTTGTCGGTCATGGCCAGCCCGGTCTTCTGCACGGATGCGGGCGGCCAACTTACGGACCGGCCTGATGTTTCTCAAGCGCGATGGCGTGCGACGATGGGGGGAGGGGGAGGTGAACCGGGATGACGCGCCTCCGCCCGCCACCCCCTCCCGTCATTGCGAGCGCAGCAAAGCAATCCAGACGCCGGGCGGCGCCTGCGAAGCCGGGGCCGGCCCCCCTCTCCCGCCAGCGGGAGAGGGGCAGGGGTGAGGGCGCCCGCCCCAAGCCCACCGCGCTGTCCACCCGGTCCCGCACCCCTCCACCGTCATCCCCGGGATCGTCCCGGGGATCCACACGCTGGGCTCCCGCGTGGATGGCCGGGTCAGGCCCGGCGATGACGCACAACGAGGAGTTAAGCAGCTATCCCGTCACACCCGCCAGTCCTTGCGAGCGCAGCGAAGCAATCCAGGCCTAAAAGCCGGGCCATTAGACTAAATTGCTTCGCCTCCGGCTCGCAATGACGGCGAGACGGTGCTCCTCACTGAACAAAAGCGCATTAGTAGAAGCATCTCTGAATTAAGCCGCCGCCTTAGCACGGCGCTTTTTTCGAGTCTTTGCGGCGTCAATCGTCAGCAGGTTTGCTGTGAGCTTCTCATAAAGCCCAAACAGGTGCTCGACCCGTTCGCGGTCTGACGAAAAAGGTTCGCGCCGGTAGAGGCGATCAATCGCAAGGTCGAGGGAGCGGTGGGCCTTGCGGAGGTCGAGCGGCATGGTCTTGGTGTCGTAGAGATCGGCCAGCGTTGCGCCGGGATGGGCGTCGCGCGCGTCGAGCACGCGTTGGGCAAGACCACGAATGACTTCCATCTCGATTACATCGGCGTGGGGCCAGGGAAAGGTGTTGTAAACAACGCCAACGGAATACATGTAGTCGCTCTTCATGCGCCCGGTGATCGTACGCGTCCATGCCATATGCATTTGCGAAGTGAGTATGCCAAAATCCCATAGATCGGCGTCCAGAATTATCCGGAGCTTATCACTTGGAATGCTAGGTGGCGCTAGCCATCCAATAGGTATGTAGTCTCGAAATTCAGAACTTGTCTGGGGTATCACAAGGAAAGGAGCGCTAGGAAGGACGTTCACGTGAAAAAGGACAGGCGTGGTGGCGAGCTTCACTGTTCCTGCGTTCCTCGCCGTTCCGGCCTTTTCTGAATTCCGAGCGCCTCTCTTGCCGCGGCGAAACTCTGAAACTTGAGTCAGGCGTTCCGATATCAGCTTCAAGAGGCGGAAGACATGCGGAGGTTCAGCCTGCAAGCACAAGATCCAACGCATTCGCCCGTTTATGTATTCCGCGGCACCCAAATAAGGGCGCAGAAATTGAGACAGTTGAGGCGTCCGGAGACAGCCTTCGTTTTTTTCATCATCAGTAAAGGTCAGATAACCGCCGTCCAGCGGCTTAGATCCGGTGATCATCGTCTTTGAAGGACAGAGAGGACGCGGCACTTCGTGCACGACGATGTATCGAGATGATAGGTTGCATGCGTCCGTAAGATATGCAGTCAGCGCCGAATGCCGCGTCTCCACAGGATCGCCGTTGATTTCCTCATACGAGAACAGCCGTTTTTCTTTCGGCTCGTCCTCTCGGCGCACGAGCCCGAGAATAACGCAATGGACATGAGCAGCACCTTTGGCATCGGAAAGCCACTGAAAGGTGCGATGGGCAAAAGCAATTTCCAATCCGTAACGCTGGAACAGGATGGGCCAGAGTTGGGCCACCTGTTCGCCCTGCGTAATCGAATTTGTCGCCACAAAGCCGATTCGCGGCGCAGCTTCCGCGCTGGCGCGGATATAGGCGCCGGCCTTGATGAACCACGCGCAGACATAGTCGAGCGTCCCCCCGGTCTTGCCGAGTGATGCGATGCCGATCATCTGCGCACGTTGTTGCTCGCTTTGGTTTTTCGCTCCAATGAAGGGCGGGTTCCCGAGGACGTAAGAACAGCGCTCGGGCGGCAGCAGCGACGCCCAGTCCGCCTCCAGCGCGTCGCCATGGAGGATGTTGGGCGAGGCTCTCAGAGGGATGCGCAGATAGGATTTCCCGAACTCGGCCGAGAGCCGGGCGTTCATGATGTGGTCCATCATCCACATCGCGACCTCGGCGATGCGCGCCGGAAACTCGCCGATTTCGATCCCGTAGAACTGGTTGACGTTGATGCGGGTATAAAGACCGATGTCGGTGACGAGTTGGGCGGCCGGAAGCAGCTCGCGCATTACCTCGATCTCCAGCAGCCGCAACTCGCGGTAGGCGATCACGAGGAAGTTGCCGCAGCCGCAGGCGGGATCGAGAAAAGTTAGCGCGCCCAGCCTGTCGTGGAACTCTTGCAGCGCGCGCCTGCGGCCGTTGTCGAGCCGCGCCCTGATGCGGGAGAACTCCGCCCGGAGGTGGTCGAGGAACAGCGGCTGGATAACTTTCAGGATGTTCTTTTCGCTGGTGTAGTGCGCGCCCTTCTTGCGCCGCTCGGCCTTGTTCATGACCGACTGGAACAGCGAGCCGAAGATGGCCGGCGAGATGTTCTGCCAGTTGAACCCGCAGGCGTAGAGCAGCTTCTCGCGCATGGCGCGGTCGAAGGCGGGCAGCGGCAGGCGCTCGGCGAAAAGGTCGCCGTTGATGTAGTCGAACTGGGCGAGATCGGCGTCGAGCGTGGTCTGCCGCTGGTCAGCCGGCGTATTCAGCACCTCGAACAGGTGCGAGAGGCGTAGGCCAAGGTCCGAGCCATCCTCGCTGGTGCGGTGGACGATATAGTCCTCGAAGGCGCCGAGCGGATTGAAGATGCCCGTGTCGTCCGCAAAGAGGCAGAACACGATGCGCACTAGGAAGCGCTCGAGCGCGTGGCCGGTGTAGCCGGAGGCTTCGAGCGCGTCGTGCAGCGCGCCCATGACCTCGGACGCCACGATGTTGACGGGGTCCTGGTCCTTGAAGACCCGCTTTTCCTGCCCAACGATGAAGCCGAAGTCCTGCACCCGGTCCGGCAGGTCGGGCAAACGGAAGCGAATCGGTTCGTCGGGACGGGTGTCGAGATCGAACAGTTCGAAAGTCTGGAAATCCGAGAGCAGCACGTAACGCGGCAACTCGTCGTCGCGCAGTCCTGGAAAATAATCGAGCGCTTGCTTCCGGGCGGGTCTGAGGTCTCGGCCGGCTGATTTCTGCTCCACGAGCAGCTTGCCCGGCCAGAACAGGTCGATGAACCCGCGCTCGCCCGGCCGTGGCTTCACCGCGCGTTCGAACGACGCTACCCGTCGGCGCGGGACGCCGAATACTTCGAAAAAGTCGTTGTAGAAGCTTTGTGTCTCGCCCTTTTCGTACGCCGCATCGCTCCACTCGCGGGCAAAATGGGCCGCCCGGGCACGTATGTCGTTCCAATCCAGTCGCATGGCACCGCAATGACCTTTGAGAATAAATTGATTTTAATCATTTTCGTGTTCGCGTGAAGCAATCGTCGGCTGTAAATTGCAAGCCAAGGGTAAGTAGCTTTCTGTCCCTCATCCGGTCCTTCGGACCACCTTCTCCCGGGGGGAGAAGGCGCTCACCCCCTCCATCCCCACCGCCGCCTGAAACCCTCCGCGCCGCGTTGCATTTCCAGCAACATAGCAACGCGAGCCCGTGGACGCGCCACGGTGGGGAGTTCCAGCATGGCGGTCTTGGAGGGGGCCGCCTCGGCCCGGGGTGGGGCGCGGGGCGACGGGGAAGCGCGCGCCGGGCGGGCGCTGGACGCCGTGAACTTCACGCTCGCGGACGTGCGCGATGGGCTCGGGCCCTATCTGGCGATCTACCTGCTCGCCGTGCGCGGGCCGCAGCAGGGGTGGGACGAGGCCACCATCGGCCTCGTGATGACGGTGGCGGGGATCGCCGGGCTGGTCGCGCAGGCGCCGGCCGGGGCGCTGATCGACCGGACGTCGCGCAAGCGCGCCGTGATCATCGCGGCCGCGCTCGCGGTGACGCTGAGCTCGCTGGCGCTGCCCTTCATCAGCTCCTTTGCGGCCGTGGCCGCCACGCAGTCGGTCGCCGCCGTGGCCGGGGCGGTGTTTCCGCCGGCGCTGGCCGCCATCACGCTCGGCATCGTCGGGCCCAGGCATTTCGCCCGGCGGGTCGGCCGCAACGAGGCGTTCAACCACGCCGGCAACGCCGTCTCGGCCGCGATCGCGGCCGGTTGCGCGGCGCTGTTTGGCCCCATCGTGGTATTCTGGCTCATGGCGCTGCTCGCCGTGCTGAGCATCGGGGCGACGCTGATGATCCCGGCCGACGCCGTGGACGACGCCGTGGCGCGCGGGCTGGACCACCGGGCCGGCGAGCCCGACGAGGCGCCCTCGGGCTGGCGCACCCTGCTGGAGAACCGGCTGCTGCTGCTGTTCGCCGTGCTGGCCGCCCTGTTCCACCTCGCCAACGCGGCCATGCTGACCTCCGTGAGCCAGTTGTTGTCGCGCCTCGCCGGCAAAGAAAGCGCGACCTCGCTGGTGGCGATCTGCATCGTGGCCGCCCAGGTCGTGATGGTCCCGGTCGCCATGCTGGTCGGCGCCAAGGCCGACGCCTGGGGCCGCAAGCCGCTGTTTCTGGCCGCCTTCGGCGTGCTGGCGCTGCGCGGCGCGCTCTACACGCTGTCCGACAACCCCTACTACCTCGTCGCCGTGCAGTGCCTGGACGGCGTGGGGGCGGGCGTCTACGGGGCGCTGTTTCCCGTGGTGGTGGCGGACCTGACGCGCGGCACCGGCCGCTTCAACGTCGCCCAGGGGGCCGTCGGCGCCGCGCAGGGGCTCGGCGCGGCCGTGAGCGCGACGCTCGCCGGGGTGATCATCGTGAGCTTCGGCTACGGGGCCGCGTTCTGGAGCCTCGCCGCCATTGCGGCGGTGGGCTTTGCGCTCTACGCCGCCGTGATGCCGGAAACCCGCGGGCGGGGGAGCAGCGCCGCCGCCAGGCCCGGCCCGGGCTGACGCGCGCCGCCGGGCTGCAATTCCCGTGGACAAGCCGGGCCCGGGGCCGCGCCTTCCGGGGCGGGCTCTGGTAGCGTCCGCGCATGACTGTTCAAGGCCCCGCCCTGACCCTGCCGGACGCCGCGCCCGAGGCGCCGGACGCGCGCCTCACGCCCATGATGGCGCAGTATCTGGAGATCAAGCACGCCAATCCGGATTGCCTGCTGTTCTACCGGATGGGCGATTTCTACGAGCTGTTCTTCGGCGACGCCGAGATCGCGTCGCGCACGCTCGGCATCGTGCTCACCAAGCGCGGCAAGCACGCCGGCGAGGACATCCGCATGTGCGGCGTGCCGGTGGACCGGGCCGAGGACTACCTGCAACGCCTGATCGCGGCCGGCCACCGCGTCGCCGTGTGCGAGCAGCAGGAGGACCCCGCCGAGGCCAGGAAGCGCGGCGCCAAGAGCGTGGTGAAGCGCGGCGTCGTGCGCCTGGTCACGCCCGGCACGATCACGGAGGAGACCCTGCTGGAGCCCGGCCGCGCCAGCCTGCTGGCCGCCGTGGCGCGCGTGCGGGCCGGGGAGGGGTGGACGTACGGGCTCGCGGCCGTGGACATCTCCACGGGCGCGTTCACGGTGGCGGAGGCGTCCGAGGGCGCGCTGGCGGCCGAGATCGCCCGCCTGGAGCCGCGCGAGATCCTGGTCCCGGACGCGATCCTGGACGAGCCCGCGCTGCGCGCGCTGTGGCGCGAGACGCGCGCCCACGTCACCCCGCTCGCCCGCGACGGGCTGGACGCGGCCTCGGGCGAGCGGCGCCTGTGCGCGTTCTATGGCGTGAGCTCGCTCGCGGGCTTTGGCGCCTTCGCGCGCGCCGAGATCGCGGCCGCGGCTGCGGCGGTCGCCTATGTGGAGCGCACGCAGCTGGGCGCGCGGCCGCCCCTGTCCGCGCCCGCGCGCGAGGCCGCGGACGCCTGCATGGCCATCGACGCGGCTACGCGCGCCAGCCTGGAGCTCACGCGCACGCTCGCGGGCGAGCGCGCGGGCAGCCTCCTGGCCGCGGTGGACCGCACGCTCACGCCCGCCGGCGGGCGCCTCATGGCCGAGCGCCTGGCGGGCCCGCTCACGGACGCGGGCGCCATCAACGCGCGCCTGGACGCGGTCGCGTGGCTCGTGGACGACCCCGCGGCCAGGTCCGCGTTCCGCAGCGCGCTGAAGCGCGCGCCCGACATGGCGCGCGCCCTGTCGCGCCTGACGCTGGAGCGCGGCGGCCCGCGCGATCTCGCCGGCCTGCGCGACGGGCTCGCGGCCGCCCGCTCCCTCGGCGCCGCCCTCGCGCAGGCGGCCGTCCTCCCCGCCGAGCTCGCGCAGGCGGGCGCCGTCCTGCGCGGCATGGACGGCGCGCTGGAGGCCGCGCTCGCGGGCTGCCTGGCGGACGAGCTCCCGCTCAACAAGCGCGACGGCGGGTTCGTGCGCGCCGGCCACGATCCCGCGCTGGACGACGCGCGGGCGCTGCGCGACGAGAGCCGGCGCGTGGTCGCGGCCCTGCAGGCGCGCTACGCGGAGGAGACCGGCGCCCGCACGCTCAGGGTCAAGCACAACAACTTCCTCGGCTATTTCGTCGAGGTCCCGCAGGCGGTGGGCGAAACGCTGGTCAAGCCGCCGCTCAACGCCGTTTTCGTGCATCGCCAGACCATGCAGGGCGCGATGCGCTTCTCCACCGCCGAACTCGGCGACCTGGAGAGCCGCATCGCCTCTGCGGCCGACCGGGCGCTCGCGCTCGAACTCGCCCATTTCGACAGGCTGCGGGAGATGGCCGTGGCGGGCGCGGCCGGCCTCAAGGCGGTCGCGGCGGCGCTGGCGCGCATCGACGTCGCGGCCGCGCTGGCCGACCTCGCCGAGGCCGGCGGCTGGGTGCGCCCCGCCGTGGACGACAGCCTCGCCTTCGCGATCGAACGCGGGCGCCATCCGGTCGTGGAAGCCGCCCTGAAACGCGACGGCCAGCCCTTCGTGGCCAACGACGCGGACCTCTCCGCGCCGGAAGGCGGCCGCGGCGGCCGCATCGCGCTGATCACCGGCCCCAACATGGCTGGCAAGTCGACCTTCCTGCGCCAGAACGCCCTGATCGCCGTGCTGGCCCAGATGGGGTCCTTCGTGCCCGCCGCCCGCGCGCATCTGGGCGTGGTGGACCGCCTGTTCTCGCGCGTCGGCGCGGCCGATGATCTCGCGCGCGGACGCTCCACCTTCATGGTGGAGATGATCGAGGCCGCGGCCATTCTCAACCAGGCGACTCCACGCTCGCTGGTGATCCTGGACGAGATCGGCCGCGGCACCGCCACCTTCGACGGCCTCTCGATCGCGTGGGCGACCATCGAGCACCTGCACGAGACCAACCGCTGCCGCTCACTCTTCGCCACCCATTTCCACGAGCTCACCGCGCTGGCGCGCCGGCTGCCTCGGCTGCTGAACCTTACCGTGCGGGTCACCGAGTGGCAGGGCGACGTCGTGTTCCTCCATGAGGTCGCGCCCGGCGTGGCGGACCGCAGCTATGGCGTGCAGGTGGCCAAGCTCGCCGGCCTGCCGCGCGCCGTGGTCGACCGCGCCCGCATGATCCTGGACGAGCTCGAAGCGTCCGAGCGCCAGGCGCCGGTGGATCGCATGGTGGACGACCTGCCGCTGTTTGCGGCGGCGCGCCCTACCGCCGGCTTCGCCGAAGCGCCGGCCGGCGCCGATCCGCTGCGCGATGCGCTAAAGGCCGTGGACCCGGACGCCCTGTCGCCGCGCGAGGCGCTGGAGGCGCTGTACCGCCTCAAGGCGGCGGCGCAATAGCGGGCCCAACGCCACGCATTAGCTGAAAATTCACCAATCCCCATCATGCTCACCAAAAGGTTTACAGCGGGGATCGAGTGATGCTGGGCGCTTCCAAGACACTGCGCGTGGGTGCGAAACTGGGCTTGCCGGTCTTCGCAGGCCTGTTGGCGTTCGCAGGCCCGGCCGCGGCGCTGGACAGCATCGTGGTGCAGACCGACCATGCCCAGGTGCTCAAGCTGCCGCCCAGGGCGACCACAATCGTGATCGGCAATCCGATGATCGCGGACGTCGCCGTTCAGAAAAACGGCTCGATGGTGCTCACCGGCAAGAGCTATGGCGAAACCAATCTCATCGCGCAGGATTCCAGCGGCGCGGTGATCGGCGAGTCCAGGATCCGGGTGGAGGCTGCGTCGGAGAACATCATGGTGGTCCAGCGCGGCATGGAGCGCGAGACGTATTCCTGCGCGCCGAACTGCCAACCCACGATGTCGCTGGGCGACGTGCAGCGCCACTTCGAGAGCGTCGGCGCACAGACCACCAACCGCAACCAGCTCGCGAAGTAATCGCCGCCGGAACCCTCGCATTCTGCCGGATATATTCGGCTTTGATTCATTATACGCGCAGGTTGAGCGCGCAATTGCGCTGAACCGAAACATACTCTCAACCGGTCCTGATCAATCGTCCAAGGCGCGACGATGGTTCCGTATCGGAGATTGAGGATGCAAACGTCCAACTCGCCACAGGCGAAGCCTGGACCGGCCCGGCCGCGCAAGCGCCGTGGCGTCTTCGCACGTTTCGGCCGTGATCGGCGCGGCTCCGTCGCGGTCGAGTTCGCGATGCTGGCCATTCCGTTCATCAGCCTCGTCTACGCGATCTTCGAAACCTCCATGGTGCACATCACCGGCCAGGTGCTGCAGACGGCCGTCACCGACGCGTCGCGCCTGGTGATGACCGGCCAGGCCCAGTCCGGCGGGTTTGACGCCGCGAAGTTCAAGACGGAGGTCTGCAACCGCGTCAAGGCGATGTTCGACTGCCCGACGCTCCTGAAGGTCGACGTCCGCGTGGCGACATCATTCGGCGCGGCGGACACGTCGCGGCCGCCGGTGAACTCGGGCAACCTGGATACAAACAGCTTCGCGTATGCGCCAGGTGGTCCCCGCACCATCAACGTCGTGCGCGCCGTGATCGCCTATCCGATCATCCTGCCGCTCATCGGCCAGACCTTCGTGAACCTCAACGGCAACAAGCTCCTGATCATGGGCACCGCCGTGTTCCAGACCGAACCTTTCGCGGTGACGCCGTGATGACCGCGTTGATGACCCGCCTGCGGCATGTTCCGGCTCTGCGCCGCGTGCTTTCGGCTGCTTCCGATACGCGCGGCGTCGCCGCCGTGGAGTTCGCCCTGATCCTGCCCGTGATGCTGGTGCTCTATATCGGCTCGGTGGAGGTTAGCCAGGGGCTCAGCGCCGACCGCAAGGTCGTGCTCCTCACCCGCACGCTCGCCGACCTCGTGACGCAGAACGACACGCTCAACAGCACGCAGGTGAGCCAGATTATGTCGGCCGGCACGGCCGTGATGTCCCCGATGGCGGCCAGCCCCATCGAGATGCGCATCACCAGCGTGGCGATCTCGGACGTCTCCGGCAAGGAGGCGACCGCCTGCTGGAGCCAAGCCAGCACGAACTGGTCGGGCACGCCGGCCAGCGCCTTTCCCAAAGGCTACATCTTCAACACCATCCAGGTTCCCACGGCCCTGCGGGCCGACCCCGGGACCTCCGTGGTGCTGGCCGAGGTGCGGTATCCCTACAAGCCCGTGATGGGCTACGTGATCACCAGCACACTCACGCTCAGCGAGCGCATCTTCATGCGTCCGCGCATCGCCGCCTATGTGAGCAACACCGACGTCGCCAACAGCGGCAAGCCCACGGCCGCAAGCGGCCCCTGCACCTGAGACCACGGCATCGACCGCCACCCTCCCCTTGAGGGGGAGGGTGGCGGTCCGCGCCGTTCGGGAGGCCGCACTCCGTCATCAACTCGGTCGCTCAACTCTCGCGTCATCCCCGGCGGCGCGCAGCGCCGGGAGGGGTATCCCAGGTTGAGCATGTTGCTCTGGATCCCCTTGCCGACCTGCTGCGCAGGGCGCCGGGGATGACGGCCCATCGAGGCGGACATCTCCTGGCGACAACCCGCGCCACCCTCACGTCATTGCGAGCCTAGCGAAGCGATCCAGTCTTGAAGCCGGGCCTTTAGACTGGATTGCTTCGGCATCCGGCTTGCGATGACGGCGGAGAGGCCGGCGGGAGTCTGAGCGTCTGAGTACGGCGGTCCGACGGCGCGCACGGAAGCTTGCGCCGCCCTCTCGTCATTGCGAGCGCAGCGAAGCAATCCAGGACTAAAGGCCGGGCCTCTACACTGGATTGCTTGCCTGCGGCTCGCGCTGCCGGAGAGCGTCGGGCCGCACCCGTCAGATCGACTGGTTGTAGGCGCCCACCTCGGGGTTCTCGCGCAGCACCCCGTCCACGGCCTTGAACATCTCGCGCATGCGAGCTTCCGAGACCGGGCTCTCGATCACGACCACGAGCTCGGGCTTGTTGGACGAGGCGCGAACGAGGCCCCAGGTGCCGTCCTGCGCGGTGACGCGCACGCCGTTCACCGTGACGATGTCGCGGATGGGTTGGCCCGCGATGGCCTCGCCGGCCGCCTGCATGGCCTGGAAGCGCTGCGTGACCCGCTCGGACACTTGGTACTTCACCTCGTCGGCGCAGTGCGGCGACATGGTGGGGGTGCCGTAGGTTTTCGGCAGGGCGCGGTAGAGATCGGCCATGGTTTTGTCGGGGTTGCGGTCGAGCATGTCCAGAACCGCGATCGCGGTGACGAGGCCGTCGTCATAGCCGCGGCCCACCGGGGCGTTGAAGAAGAAGTGGCCCGACTTCTCGAAGCCCGCGAGCGCCTTCAGGTCGGCGACGCGCCGCTTGATGTAGGAGTGCCCGGTCTTCCAGTAGTCGGCCTTCACGCCGTTGGCCTGCAGCACGGGATCGGTCGCGAACAGGCCGGTGGACTTCACGTCCACCACGAAGGTCGCGCCGGGATGCAGGGCGGACAGGTCGCGCGCCAGCATGACGCCGATCTTGTCGGCGAAGATCTCCTCGCCCTCGTTGTCGACGACGCCGCAGCGGTCGCCGTCGCCATCGAAGCCAAGGCCCACGTCGGCCCCGTGCTCCTTCACGGCGTGCGCCATGGCGTGGAGCATTTCCATGTCTTCGGGGTTCGGATTGTAGCGCGGGAAGGTGTGGTCGAGCTCGACGTCGAGCGGGATCACCTCGACGCCGAGCCGCTCCAGGATCTGCGGCGCGAAGGCGCCGGCCGTGCCGTTGCCGCAGGCGGCCACGACTTTGAGCTTGCGCTTGATCGGTGAGCGGGTGGTCAGGTCCGCGATGTATCGCTCGGGGAAGTTCTCGACGAAGTTGTAGGACCCGCCCTCGCGCGTCTCATACGCGCCCGAGAGCACGATCTCCTTCAGCCGGCTCATCTCGTCCGGCCCAAACGTCACCGGGCGCTGGGCCCCCATCTTCACGCCGGTCCAGCCGTTGTCGTTGTGCGAGGCCGTCACCATCGCGACGCAGGGCACGTCAAGCTCGAACTGGGCGAAATACGCCATGGGCGAGAGCGCCAGCCCGATGTCGTGGACCCGGCAGCCGGCCGCCATCAGGCCGTTGATCAGCGCCATCTTGATGGCCGACGAATAGCCGCGGAAATCATGGCCCGTGACGATCTCGGGCTTCACGCCCATTCCGCGGATCAGCGCGCCAAGGCCCATCCCGAGGGCCTGGACGCCCATCAGGTTGATCTCTTTCTCGAACAGCCAGCGGGCGTCGTATTCCCGGAAGCCAGTGGGCTTCACCATCGGGAGGGTCTCGTAGCCATACGTATTGGTGTGAAGGAGGGGGACGGGTTTTGGGAACATGAGCCTGCCGATGATGTGCTGATCGTGCGCCACGCTGGCCCGAAAGAGGCAGCGCCGCAACGGTTTCAAAAGCGTTAGAGCCTGCTGCGAAAAGGTGGGATCCGGCTGTTTTCGCGAACATGCCCGCAGGCCGGAGGCGACGCCATGGCGCCGAGGTTCACGGAAACGCGGCGGATGCCCCGGACCGACTACTGGGTGAGAACGAGGCGCCCTTGGGCGAACTCCATGCCGCCCAGCCGCCGCAGAAAGGACATGCCCAGCAGCGTGCCGGTGAGACGGCCAGGCGGCATCACCATGGCTTCCACGTCGCGCACCACGATGCCGTTGAGGCGCACCTCCGGCAGGCGCACCTGGGCGGCCCGGATGACCCCGTTGGCGGTGTTCACCGGAATGCGGAAGTCGGCGCCGGCCGGAAACACGCCGACGCGCCGCGCGTCCTCGGCCGAAAGCGCGACCGCGGACGCGCCGGTGTCCACCAGCGTGCGGACGATGATGTTGTTGATCTGCAGGTTGGCGACGAAATGCCCGCGCGCGTCGGCCGCCAGCGTCACGGTGGCGCGGCCCTGGGCGTTGCGCGCTGGCGGGGCCGGCGCGGTCGACGCCGGTTCCGGCGTCACGGCGGTCTGCGCCGCCACGGCGGCCGTGGGCGCAGGCGGACGGCCGACGGATTTCACCGCGAACACGCTGACCAGAACAATGAATGCGGCGGTGGCGGCGATCTTCAGCATGACGTCTCCTCGCCGAGACCCTACACCGGCCCGTGTTCAGCCGGCGTTTGCGCCCGATCGCGGATTGCGCGCTTTGCCGTAACCCCTCGTTCAGCCTGTTTCGCTCAGGCCTGGAAGCCCGCCACCGCGGCGTCGATCGCCTCCCGGGTGGGGATGCTGGTCTGCGCCCCCTCGGCCGCGCAGGCGAGGCTGCCGGCCGCTGCGGCGCGCGCCAGCGCGGTGGTGAATCCGAGCCCGCCATCCATCGCGGCCGCGAGCGCGCCGCAGAAGGTGTCGCCCGCCGCCGTGGTGTCGAGCGGGGTGACCGGCAAGGCCGGCGCGGCGCGGCGCAGGCCGCCCGTCCACCCCACCGCGCCGTCGGCGCCGAGCGTCACGATGGTCGAGACGCCGTGCCGGGCGTCGATGTCGCGCGCGATGGCGTCCGGCTCGCCCGCGATGTCGAGCCCGGCGCCCACGATCACGGCCTCGTGCTCGTTCACGATCAGGAGGTCGAGGCAGGCCAGAAGGGCGGGATCGAGCCGGCCTGCGGGCGCGGCGTTCAGGATCACCCGCGCTCCGGCCTTATTGGCGATCCTAGCGGCCGCCAGAGCCTCGGCGTCCGGAACCTCCCGCTGCAGCAGCAGCGTGTCGCCATCGCCAAGCGGCGCATCGTGCAGCTGTTCGGCGCTGACATGCGCATTCGCGCCAGCCGCCACCACGATGGCGTTCTCGCCGCCGTCCGACACGCTGATGAAGGCCGCGCCCGTGGGGGCGTCCACGGTGGCCACGCGGCTGAGGTCCACCCCGTCCCGCTCCAGCAGCGACAATGCGAGCGGCCCGAAGGGATCTCGCCCCACAGCGCCGACCAGCGCGACGGCTGCGCCGGCGCGCCGGGCCGCGAGCGCCTGGTTGGCGCCCTTGCCGCCGGGGATCACCGCGTATCCAGGACCCAGGATGGTCTCGCCCGGCCCGGGGATGCGCTCCACCCGGGTGACGAAATCGACGTTGACCGAACCAAACACCACGATCATGCGCGCGCCGCCTTGAATTCTTCATAAGCCTGCAGGAACAGGCGGGCCTTGTCGCCGACCTGCGCGGCCGCATCGCCGGGCTTGAACAGCGCCGAGCCCAACCCGAAGCCGCTCACGGGGCCGTCCGCGTAGCGCGGGAGGGTGTCGGGCGTGATTCCGCCCACCATCACGAGCGTGGCGCCCTTCGGCAGCACGGCCCCCATGGCCTTGGCGCCGGCCGGGCCGATGACCTCGCCGGGGAAGAATTTCAAAACGTCCGCGCCAGCGTCCAGCGCCGCATAGGCCTCGGTGGGCGTCATCACGCCCGGCGCGGAAACGAGGCCGAGCGCCTTGGCGCGGCGGATCACGTCCGGGTTGGCGTTGGGTGAAACGATCAGCGTGCCGCCCGCGTGCGCGACCGCATCCACGTCGGGAACGCGCACCACCGTGCCGGCGCCCACCACGGCGCGGCCGGCCAGCGCCGTCGCGAGCCGGCCGATGCTGTCCAGCGGCTCGGGCGAGTTCAGCGGCACTTCCAGGATGGTGAAGCCCGCGCCCGCCAGCGCCTCGCCCACCGCCACGGCCTCGTCGGGCCGTAGCCCGCGCAGGATCGCGATCAGCGGGCAGCGCGCATAGGCGGCTTGGAAGGCGGCGGTGTGGGACATGGCTCGCGCCTTTCGGTTGGGATCAGACGGCCGCGAGCCGGCGCAGGCCGGCCACCACGGCGTCCTCGGGGTCGATGAGCCGGCAGGCGCGGCCACGGCTGGCCAGCGCCTCCGTGTAGGACTGGGCGAACACCCCGTCCGCCACCAGGGCGATGGCGGCCGCGGCGCCCGCGCCCGCCAGCCCGGCGTCGATCTCGGTCCCGATCAGCAGGCCGGAGAGGTAGGGCCCCACCTGCGCGGGCGGCAACTCGCCCATCAGCACCAGCGTGCGGGCCGAGAACGCCACATGCGTGAGCCCGCCGGGGCGGCGCGCGGCGTCCAGGCCTCGCGCGAAGCCCGCCGGGTCTGCCGGCTCCTCGGCGAGCTTGCCCAGGATGGTGTGGTCCTTCAGGGCGCCGAAGAAGTCGCCCGTCATGAAGGTCGAGAAGCCGGCGATCCGTCCCGCCTCGATGCGGGCCCACTTGGAATGCGTGCCCGGCATTACGACGAGCCCGTCGGACACGCCGCAGCCCGCGATCTTGGTTTCCTCGCCGCGCATCACGTCCGGCGCGCCGGCGGCGTCGCGGGCCGTGAGCCCCGGCACGATGGCGGCGCGGCGCCCGCCGCCGGCGTCCACGGCCGCGAAGCCGCCCGCCAGCGCGTCGATCGCCACCGGGCAGCGGAGATAGGGCGCCTCGACCCAGCCGTTGCGGCTGCCCACCATGCCGGCCATCACCACCGGCGCGTCGGGCCAGCGGTCGAGCCAGGCCCCGACGTGGCGGCGGAACACCGCCGGGAAGCCGCCCGGCGGCACCGCCATGATGCCGTCGTCGCCGGTGACGCGGTCCAGCACCGCGCCGGAGCCGTCCACCAGCCAGGCCCGCAGCCGGGTCGTGCCCCAGTCCACGGCGATCATCGCTGGATCCTGCGCGCTCATGCTGATTGTTCCGGCTTTCGTCGACGGGCGGACCCTATTGGGTTTTTGCGCGCTTTCAAGCCGCCCGTCAGGCGCTCCACAGCCGCCGGTCGTAGTCCACCGCGTAGCGCTCGGGATGCGACGCGATCGCGGCCATGCCGTGCAGCACGGCGTCGGGCGAGGTCACCATCCGGGTGGCGATGCGCCTGGGCAGGCTCTCCACCGGCTCCTTGCGCTCGAAAGCGGCCCGGAACGCGGCCGGGTCGAGCAGCGGCCGAATGCGCGGCAGGATGCCGCCCGCCAGCGTCACCCCGCCCGTGCCGCCGAACACGATCGCCATGTCGCCCGCGAAGCGCGCCAGCAGGCGGATAAACATTCGCACGGTGTCCGCCTCGACGCTCGCGTGTTCGGCCAGCGCGCCGTCCACGATCGCGACGCCGTCGAGCCCGTCCGGCGCGGACGAGCCGGCGGCCGCCAGCCGGGCGTGATGCAGCGCCACGAGGCCGGGGCCGGACAGGACGGCCTCGGCGGTGAGCCGGCCTTCAACCCGCCGCACATGCACAAACACGCGCTCCTCCTCGGCGTCGAACGGCGCGAAATCCACGTGGCCGCCCTCGCTGGGCAGCGGCGCGAAGCGTCCCGCCACCTCCACGAGCGCGCCGACGCCAAGCCCCGTCCCGGGCCCGAGCACCACGCGCGGCCCGGCGCCCGGCGCCACGGTTCCGATCGACTCGACGACGCCGTCCGGCAAGGCCGGCAGGGCAAGCGCCTGCGCCTCGAAATCATTCAGCAGCAGGCCCTCGACGGCGCCGCCGAGACGCACGATCTCGGGACCGTCGATCACCCAATCCGCGTTGGTGAGCGCGCAGACCCGGTCGTTCACCGGCCCGGCCCCGCACAGGATGGCGGAACGCGGCTTGCGGGCGGCCGGCGCGGTCGCTGCTGCGAGCGCCAGTGAGACGGTGGGGAAATCCGCCGTGCGGAAGCGGCCGAGCATGGTCAACGGCCCGTCCGGCTCCTCCTGAAGGGCGAAGCGGGCGTTGGTGCCGCCGATGTCGCCGACGATCACCGGAAACGGAAAAACGGTAGGGGAGAAGCTCGACACGGGCGATCCTGGTTCCACGCGCCGCCATCTCGCCGGGGGCGCTTGCGGCTGTCAACGCGGGAAGCCTTCGGTGGATGCGAGCGTTCGTTCTTCCCCCGAAAGAAGCGACGCGTGCTTACCCCGGAAGAAGGGACCCGCGACTTTCGCCATTCACGAGGCAAGCACCACAACCCAGGCCTAGACCATTTTCGGCCTGCCTCCCGGCGCGAAATCGGCTAAAAGCGCGCCGAACCTTCATCCAAACGCCCAGCGGGAGCCGCCATGTCCAGCGCCGCCTCGAGCCTCTTTCCGATGGCCCAGGATTCCACCCCCTATCGCAAGCTCGACGTGCCGGGCGTTTCGGTGGAAACGGTCGGCGGGCGCGAGTTCATCAACGTCTCGGCCGACGCCATCCGGGCCCTCGCCAAGCAGGCGCTGATCGACATCAACCACCTGTTGCGCCCCGGCCACCTCGCCCAACTGGCCAAGATCCTCCAGGACCCCGAGGCGACCTCCAACGACAAGTTCGTCGCCTATGACCTGCTGAAAAACGCCAACATCGCGGCCGGCGGCATTCTGCCCATGTGCCAGGACACCGGCACCGCCATCGTGATGGGCAAGAAGGGCCGCTTCATCTGGACCGACGGGACGGACGAAGACGCTCTCTCGGATGGCATCCGGGATGCCTATTTCGAGAAGAACCTGCGCTATTCGCAGCTCGCCCCGATTTCGATGTTCGAGGAAAAGAACACCCGCAACAACCTGCCGGCGCAGATCGACATCTACGCTGAGGGCGACGACGCCTACAAGTTCCTGTTCGTCGCCAAGGGCGGCGGCTCGGCCAACAAGACCTTCCTGTACCAGGCGACGCCCTCGCTCCTCACGAAGGATCGCATGATGGCGTTCCTGAAGGAGAAGATCCTGACGCTCGGCACGGCCGCCTGTCCGCCCTATCATCTCGCCATCGTGATCGGCGGCACATCGGCCGAGCTCGTGATGAAGACCGTGAAGCTCGCGTCCACGCGCTATCTCGACGACCTGCCCACGCAGGGCTCGGAAGCCGGTCATGCGTTCCGGGATCTCGAGATGGAAGCCGAGGTGCACAAGCTCACCCAGCAGCTCGGGGTCGGCGCCCAGTTCGGCGGCAAGTATTTCTGCCACGACGTGCGCGTCATCCGCCTGCCGCGCCATGGCGCGTCCATGCCGATCGGGCTCGGCGTGTCCTGCTCGGCCGACCGGCAGGCCAAGGCCAAGATCACGCGCGACGGCGTGTTCCTGGAGGCGCTGGAGACGCATCCGGCGCAGTACCTGCCCGAGGTGGACGAAAGCACGCTCGGCGGGGCAGTGGTGCAGATCGATCTCAACCGCCCGATGTCGGAAATCCGCGCGGCGCTGAGCCAGCATCCGATCCGCACCCGCGTGTCGCTCACCGGGCCCATTGTTGTGGCTCGCGACCTCGCGCACGCCAAGATCCGCGAGCTGCTGGACAGCGGCAAGCCGATGCCCGACTACATGCGCAACCACCCGGTCTACTACGCCGGCCCCGCCAAGACGCCGGAGGGCATGCCGTCCGGCTCCTTCGGGCCGACCACGGCGGGCCGCATGGATTCCTATGTGGACCAGTTCCAGGCGGCCGGCGGCAGCTTCGTGATGCTCGCCAAGGGCAACCGCTCCAAGGAGGTCCGCGACGCGTGCCAGAAGCACGGCGGGTTCTACCTCGGCTCCATTGGCGGCCCGGCGGCGCGCCTGGCGCAGGACTGCATCAAGAAGGTCGAGGTTCTGGAATATCCCGAGCTCGGCATGGAGGCGATCTGGCGCATCGAGGTGGAGAACTTCCCGGCCTTCATCGTGGTTGACGACAAGGGCAACGACTTCTTCAAGGAGCTGAACCTCGGATGAGCCTGCGCGTCCTCGCATTGGCCGGCGCCTGCGTGGCCATCCTGGCTGCGCCCGCCCGTGCGGCGGGGCCGAACTCCCCCGAGTGCAAGCGCGACCTGCTGGTCGCCGACAGCCTCGTGCGCACCAGCCGCGACCGCCTCGTGGCGGCGTCGGGCGCGCCGCTGGCGAACCAGTGCGCGGTCTGGCGCGAGCACGTCAACGCCGCCCGCCAGGCCAACGCCATCCAGGGCCGCTGCCAGACCGGCATCGGCAAGTCCGTGATCCAGGCCGAACTGGTGAACACCGCGACCGAGTTCGAGGCCCAGATCAAGGCCCGCTGCAAGGGGCTTTGACGGAGCTGAAGGTCGTTTTGTTCGCCTCAAAGCCCGTGACACCCTCCCGTCATTGCGAGGAGCGAAGCGACGCGGCAATCCAGTCGCCGGGCGAAAGGCTTCTCGCCCACTGACCCAGCACCAGCTGGATTGCTTCGCTTCGCTCGCAATGACGGGGAGGGGTGGCTCTGAATGGGCGCGCATTCCTTGTCCCGGGGGAGAAGAGCGCGCGCGAACTAAACCCCGCTCGCCCGCAGTCGGCGCGTCGACCAGAACAGCGCCAAGGCGAGCAATCCCAGCGTCGCCACCGCGAAGGGAAGCGGCCAGGCGCGGCCGCCGAGCGCGAGCCCGAGCGCGGCGCCCACCACAGCGGCGGATGTCATCTGGATCAGGCCGAGAAAGGACGAGGCCGCGCCGGCGCGGTCCGGGTAGGGCTGCATGGCGGCCGCCATGGCCTGCGGCATCACGAGTCCCACGCCGCAGCAATACAGCGCCATCGGGATCGTGATCGCGAGCGAACTCGCGACGCCGGCCGCCACCAGGGCGGCCATAATGACGCCGCCCGCCGACAGGCAGGCGACGCCGATCCCGATCACGCCGTCGAGCCCGCGCGCGCCGACGAGGCGGCGCGCCAGGATGGTTCCGGCGATGAAGCCCAGCACGGGCCCGGCGAAGGACAGCGAATAAGCGATCTCGCCCAGCCCATAGGAGCCCTGGAGCACAAAGGACGAGCCCGAGATGAACGAGAACAGCCCCCCATACGCGAGCGAACTCAGCCCCACATAGACCCGATAGCCGCGATGGCCGAGCAGCGTGAAGAAGCCGCGCAGGATGCCCACCGGCGACAGCGACGCCTGGCTGCGGGCGCGCAGCGTCTCGGGCAACAGGAAAACCACCGCGCCCACCAGCGCCACGCCGCCCAGCAGCGCCACGATGAAGCTGGCGCGCCAGCCGAAGCTGGTCTGCAGCACGCCGCCGAGCAGCGGCGCCAGCGCCGGCACGAGCCCCATCACGGTGCCCATGCGGGCGAGCTCGCGCCCGGCGCGCGGCCCTTCATACAGGTCGCGCACCACCGCGCGGGCGAGAACGATGGGACCGGACGCCCCGAAGGCCTGGAGGAAGCGGGCGGCGGTCAGCATCTCGATGGATGTCGAAAACGCGCAGGCGGCCGTGGCGACGAGGTAGATGGCCAAACCGGCGAGCAGCACCGGGCGTCGGCCGAACCGATCCGAGAAGGGCCCGTACACCACCTGCCCGGCCGCGAAGCCGAGCAGAAAGAACGACAACGTCAGCTGCGTCTGCGCCGTGGTGGCGGCCAGCTTCACGGAGATGTCCGGCAGCGACGGCAGGTACATGTCGGTGGAGAGCGGCCCGAGAGCCGTCAGCAGGCCGAGAAGGGCGGTCAGCGCGAAGGTGTCCGGGCGAAGGCGCATGGGGGCTCGCTGGTGGGTGGCGACGCTTATGAAGGAACCCCGAAGCGCTTTCACGCTGTTTCTGCGGTCTGGAGGCCACCCTCCCGTCATTGCGAGCGCAGCGAAGCAATCCAGGCGCCGGGCCAGGTCCCGCGCAATGGCCCGGCGCCTGGATTGCCGCGTCGCTTCGCTCCTCGCAATGACGGGAGGGTGGCCCCTGCGGCTCGTGAACGCCGCTACCTGAACCGGTGCAGCCCCGCCCCGTGACGTTTCAGCCAGGCTTCGGCGTCGTCGGTGCGTTGGCAGAGGCGGTGGACGATGCGCCAGAAGCGCGCGGAGTGGTTCATCTCGCGCAGGTGCGAGACCTCGTGGGCGGCGAGATAGTCCAGCACGAAGGGCGGCGCGAAGATGAGCCGCCAGGAGAAGTTGAGCCGCCCGGTGGACGAGCACGAGCCCCAGCGGCTGCGGGTGTCGCGCAGCGTGATCTTGCCGGGCTTCACGCCCAGCGCGGTCGCATGGAGCGCCACCGCGGCCTCGAGGTCCTTCTTGGCCTCGCGCTTCAGGAAATCCAGCACGCGGCGATGGGCGTGCTCGGCCGCGCCCGCGACCACCAGCAGGGGAGGGCCGTCCGCGCCCTGCTCGATCCAGGCCGTGCCGCGCGCGGCTGGGCGATGCACGATACGGTGGTCGAGCCCGCGGAAAGGCACGATCGCGCCCGGGACCAGCGGCGCCTCGTCCGGCAGGCGCGCGATGCGGGCCGCGATCCAGCCGCCATGGCGCGAGGCGAAGTCGACGGCGGTGTGAAGATCGGCGCGGGCCGGCAGGCTCAGCACCACGCCGCCCGTGGCGGCGCTGACGCGCAGCGTGAAGCGGCGCGCGGCCGGGACGCGCCGCACCGCGACGCGAAACACGTCGCCGTTGTGGCGCACCTCGATATGGGAGGGGTCCATCTGCCGCGCCGGGGGGCGGGCGACTCGCAGGCCGAGAATCATCCCGCCAGCGTGCTTGAGCGCGGGCGGGTTGTCACGCGCCGCGCCTGCGGCGTCGACGCCGCAGGCCCGTCTTCGGCGGGCGTTACTCCGCCGCCGCCACGCGGGCCGTCTTGCCGCCCCGGATGGAGGTCAGCGAAGCCTTGCCCTGCTGCTTGCGGAAGCGCTGCTCGCAGTTCTGGATGAAGTCGGCGATGCGCGGCGCGATCTCGGCCCGGAAGCGCGAGCCGTTGAACACGCCGTAGTGGCCGACGCGCGGCTGGACGTAATGGGCGCGCAGCTCGTCCGGAATGTTGGTGCACAGGTGGTGCGCCGCCTCCGTCTGGCCGACGCCCGAGATGTCGTCCTTCTCGCCTTCCACGGTCATCAGGCCGCAACGCTTGACCTTGGTGAGATCCACCGGGAACTCGCGATGCATCATCTCGCCCTTGGGCAGGGCGTGGCGCACGAACACGGTGTCCACCGTCTGCAGGTAGAACTCGGCCGTGAGGTCCATCACGGCGAGGTACTCGTCATAGAAGTCGCGATGCTTCTCGGCGGAATCGCCGTCGCCGTCCACGAGATGCTTGAACATCTCGCCGTGCGCCTCGAGATGGCGATCGATGTTCATCGCCATGAAGCCCGAGAGCTGCAGGAAGCCCGGATACACGTCGCGCATGAAGCCGGGGTTCGGGAACGGCACCTTGAAGATGCAGTTGCGGCGGAACCATTCAATGCCGCGGCGCTCGGCCAGCAGGTTCACCTCGGTGCGGCTCACGCGCGTGTCGATGGGGCCGCCCATCAGCGTCATGGAGAGCGGCGCCTTGGGGTCGCCCTCGGCCTCCATGCGGGCAATGGCGGCGATCACCGGAACGGAAGGCTGGCACACCCCCATGACGTGCACGTCCGGCCCGAGCTGGTGCAGCATCGAGATGATGTAGTCGATGTAGTCGTCGAGATCGAAGCGGCCTTCGCTGAGCGGCACCGTGCGGGCGTCGATCCAGTCGGTGATGAACACCTCGTGCGACGGCAGGAACGCCTCGACCGTGCCGCGCAGCAGCGTGGCGTAATGGCCCGACATCGGGGCCACGATCAGCAGCTTCGGATGATTGGGCCGGCGAGCGCCCAGCGCGCGATCGAAATGGATGATGTTGCAGAAGGGCTTCTGCCAGACGACCCGCTCGTTCACGGCCACGCGCTCGCCGCCCACCAGCGTGGTGTCGAGCCCGAAGATCGGCTTGCCGTAGCGACGCGTGGTGCGTTCGAAGAGCTCGCAGGCAGCCGCCACCGAGCGGCCCACCGGCGTCTTGGACACCGGATTGAGCGGGTTGTTGTAGAAGATCCGCGTGGAATCGGCGAGCGCGCGGGCCGGTCCGAGCATGGCGTGGGCTGCTTCGTACCACATGTAATAGGGAAGCTGCATGGCTGTACTCCCTCGCCGAACCGCGCCCGCAACGCCCGGCGTGAGGGCGATGCTGCATTGCGGCAAACCCTGACCTTACCGATCAGGTTTTGAGAAACAATTAGCCGAAGGTGAAACCCACCGCGGCTTTCGGCGGCCTGTGACGCAAAAGTGACGATTTGCGGCACATCTCACAACCGCAAGCAACGCGGGAGGGTTCCCGCACTGCACAATTCTGCGTCACGGGCGCACCGTGGGCCGCGCCCGCCTTCACCTGAGCGCGCCGGGCCCTACATTCCCCCCATGCCCGATCTGGGAGACATCGATCTGCGGCGCAGCGCGCTGGCGACGAGCGGCAGCCGCCTGCGGCTGGACACGCTCGTGCGGCTGCGCTGGCTCGCCATGGTCGGGCAGGTCGGCGCCATCGCGGTGGTGGCGTGGTGGCTCGCCTACCCGATGGAGTTCGAGGCCTGCCTCACCGTGATCGCCGTCTCGGTGGCGCTCAATTTGGGCCTGCGCTTCAGCTTTCCGGTCAGCTACCGCCTCAGCGACGGCGCCGCGACCGCGCTGCTGGCCTACGATATTCTCCAGCTCGCGGCGCTGCTCTACCTCACGGGCGGATTGCAGAACCCGTTCTCGATGCTGGTGCTCGCGCCCGTGATGATCTCGGCCGCGTCCCTGCCGCCGCGCCGCACCTTCGGGCTGGGCGTGCTGGCGATCGCGGCCTCGACGGTGCTCCTGTTCGCCTATCATCCGCTGCCCTGGGCGACGGGCGAGGAGCTGCACTTCCCGCTCACCTACCGCTCCGGCATCTGGTGCGCGATCCTCCTTGGTCTCGCCTTCATCGGCGTTTATGCATGGCGGGTGACCGAGGAGGCCCGGCAGCTTGCATATGCGCTGGCCGCCACCGAGCTGGTCCTGGCGCGCGAGCAGCATCTGTCCCAACTCGACGGCCTGGCCGCGGCGGCGGCTCACGAACTCGGGACGCCGCTCGCCACCATCGCGCTCGTCGCCAAGGAGCTCGACCGCATCGGCCCGAAGGAAGGTCCGATCGCGGAGGATATCGCGCTTCTGCTCGAGCAGGTGGCGCGCTGCCGCGGCATCCTGGGGAAGCTCACCTCGCTGGGCGAGGAAGAGGGCCCGCTCGGGACCATGCGGCTCAGCCATCTCATCGAGGAAATCGCCGGGCCCCAGCGGCCCTTCGATCTCGCCATCGACGTGGAAACGCGCGGCGCCGGCCCCGAGCCGGTCTGCCGTCGCAACCCGGGTCTTCTCTACGGGCTCGGCAACCTCGTTGAGAACGCCGTCGACTTCGCGCGCGACCGGGTCCGGATCACCGCGCGCTGGGACGACGACGCCGTTGCGGTCACGATCCGGGACGACGGTCC
The DNA here is from genome assembly GCF_014636935.1 of Alsobacter metallidurans. Taxonomy (GTDB): domain Bacteria; phylum Pseudomonadota; class Alphaproteobacteria; order Rhizobiales; family Beijerinckiaceae; genus Alsobacter; species Alsobacter metallidurans. Next base: position 463,141 of record NZ_BMES01000001.1, read on the forward strand.
CGGCTTCGCGTCCGATGTGCTTGGCCGCCTGGGCGAGCCCTACGTCACCACGCGCGGCGGCGCGCGAGCGGCGGAGGAGAACTCCGGCGGCATGGGCCTGGGCCTCTTCATCGCCAAGACGCTGCTGGAACGCTCCGGCGCGACCCTGTCGATGCGCAACGCCCTCGTCCCCGAAACGGGCGCCATGGTGACGGTCACCTGGCCCCGCCTTGCTTTCGAGCGCGGCCTGGTCGCAGAGCCCCCGGCCGAACCTGCTTTTCCGCTCTGAACTCCGGGTCCCGCGCCGCGGAGTGAACCAAACGGTTTGCGGTGCGTAGACTCTCGTGGAGGCTGTGGAATCCATGCTGGACCAATTATCCCCCCGTGCGGCCGGAGCCGCGCTCGCGGCGACCGAAGCGTCGCTGCTGATCGTGGACGACGACCGCCCTTTCCTCACCCGTCTCGCCCGCGCCATGGAGGCGCGCGGCTATGAGGTGACGACGGCCGAATCCGTGCAGGACGGCGTCGCGGCGATCCGCCAGAAGGCTCCGGCCTTTGCGGTGATCGACATGCGGCTGGCCGACGGCAACGGCCTCGACGTGCTGGCCGAGCTCAACGAGCGCCGGCCCGAGGCGCGCGGCATCATCCTCACCGGATACGGCAACATCGCCACCGCGGTGACGGCCGTGAAGCTCGGCGCCTATGACTACCTGGCCAAGCCGGCCGACGCCGACGAGATCGACGCCGCCCTCAAGGCCACCGGCGAAGCCCGCGCCGAGCCGCCCGCGAACCCGATGTCGGCCGACCGCGTCCGCTGGGAACACATCCAGCGCGTCTACGAGCTGTGCGGCCGCAACGTTTCCGAAACGGCCCGCCGCCTCGCCATGCACCGCCGCACCCTGCAGCGCATCCTGGCCAAGCGGGCGCCGAGGTAAGAGACGCTCGGCAGGCTCCATCCCGGCGCGAAGCGCCACCCCTCCCTCGAGGGGGAGGGTCGCCGCGAAGCTGCGGGGTGGGGTGAAGCCGGGCGTGAGGCTGAAATTCTAAGCAGCGCGCACTGATCTCTCTTGAGAGAAAGCGACCTGCCCCGGCATCACCCCGCCCCGCCGGGCTTCGCCCGTCGACTATCCCCCTCGAGGGAGGGTGTGGCTGCGGCATGATCAACGGGAGATGCGGTTCTTACGGTCGCCGACACGAGACCGCGCGCGCCGCGCTTCGCCTGGGCCACCCTCCCGTCATTGCGAGCGACAGCGAAGCAATCCATACCTAATAGCCCGGCCATAAGGCTGGATTGCTTCGTCTGCGGCTCGCAATGACGGCGAGGAGGCTCGCGCATCGCTCAGCCTTCGCCTGGGCCGTTCAGGCCCCCAGCACCTGCTTGCTGTCCACGGTGGAGTCCGCGTTGAGGCGGTAGACGAGGGGCACGCCGGTATCGAGCTCCATGGACGGGATGGTCTGCGGGGTCAGCCGGTCCAGCACCATCACGAGGGCGCGCAGCGAGTTGCCGTGGGCGGCCACCAGCACGCGCTCGCCGCGCAGCACGCGGGGCAGGATCTCCTGGCAGTAGTAGGGCAGCACGCGCGCCACCGTGTCCTTGAGGCTTTCACCGCCGGGAGGCGCGACGTCGTAGCTACGGCGCCAGACATGCACCTGCTCCTCGCCCCACTTGGCGCGGGCGTCGTCCTTGTTGAGGCCCGACAGGTCGCCATAGTCGCGCTCGTTCAGCGCCTGGTCGCGGATCGTCTGCAACCCGGTCTGGCCGAGCTGCTCCAGGATCAGCGTGCAGGTGTTCTGGGCGCGCGACAGGTCCGATGTAAACGCGATGTCGAATGACAGGCCGAGCGCCTTCAGCCGCTGGCCAGCCGCCGTGGCTTCGCCGACGCCCTTTTCGGTCAGGCCCGGGTCCTTCCAGCCGGTGAACAGGTTCTTGAGGTTCCAGTCGCTTTGGCCGTGGCGGACGAGGACGAGCAGGCGGTCCATGGGGCTTTTCTCCGGTCGAGGGGGTCAGATGTCGGCGAGGCCGAGAACGTCGTCCATGCTGTAGAGCCCGGGCTTGCGCCCGCGGCCCCACAGGGCGGCGCGCAGGGCCCCGCGCGAAAACAGGCTGCGATCCTCGGCGAGATGGCTCAAGACGATGCGCTCATGCGGACCCGCGAAGACGACGCTGTGCTCGCCCACCACGGTGCCGCCGCGCAGCGCCGCAAAGCCGATGGCGCCCGGCTTCCGCGCGCCCGTGATGCCGTCGCGGCCTCGCTCGGAATGGTCCGCCAGCGCGATCCCGCGGCCTTGCGCGGCGGCTTCGCCCAGCAGCAGCGCCGTGCCGGACGGCGCGTCCACCTTGTTGCGGTGGTGCATTTCCACGACCTCGATGTCGAACTCCTCGCCCAGCGTCGCCGCCACCTTGCGGGCGAGCGCGGCCAGGAGGTTCACGCCGAGGCTCATGTTGCCGGACTGGATCACGACGGCGTGCCGTGCGGCGGCCTCGAGCCGCCCCATGTCGGCCGCCCCGAGCCCGGTTGTGCCCACCACATGGACGATGCGCGCCTGCGCGGCGAGCTCGGAGAAATGGGTCGTCGCATCCGGCGAGGTGAAGTCCAGCACGCCATCCGCCTTGGCGAACACCGGCAGGGGGTCGTCCACGATCTTCACGCCCGTTTCGCCGATGCCGGCCAGCAGGCCGGCGTCCTGCCCGAGCGCGATGGAGCCCGCATTCTCGATGGCCCCGCACAGCGTGGCGCCGGGCGTCTCATGGATGGTCTTCACCAGCATCCGCCCCATGCGCCCGGCGGCGCCAACCACGACGAGACGCATTTCCGACATGACGCACTCCTTTGGCCGGTGATGGCCGGGGGCCGGCGCTCCTATACCGCGCTCGACGGGCCGACGGAAGCGGCGCGCTCCAACGGCCGGCAAATAAGCCCGGGCCGCTGTTCATTCTTTAGAAACCACCAGGGCAGACATCCGACGCGCTGGCCGATGCCATAGCTTGCGGGCCCAATTTCTAAGCGTCTATACGTTGTACCCTTGGTTCTAAAAATCATAACATCAAGGAAAACCGATGCGCGTCGTAGTTCTCGCACTTCTCTGCCTGAGCACTACTGGCTGTAGTCTTACGCTTCCGGTCCAGGGACAATCCGTCGCTGGTGACGAGACTTTTATTGGGAGCGCCACCGGCTACATGGATGGCGGGGGCACGCTAGAAATCAAGAGCAGCAAGGGCCTCAACTGTACAGGCAGTTTTGTTTACGTGAGCCGTCGCGACGGCAAGGGTACGTTCAACTGCAGCAACGGCCAGAGCGGTCCCTTTGAGTTCGTCTCGACAGGAACGCGGGGCACCGGGACTGGCTCTGTCGGCGGCCGTCAGTTTACTTTCACATTCGGCTAACGCGGTCGCGATTCCATCTCTCGAGCCGTGTGCCCACCTCCGGGTTATTGTCTGTTAGAGCTTCTTCGCCACAACGGCCTTGCCATGCCCGAGCCGCGTCACGGCCTCGGGGAGCCGCCCGGCGTCAAGCGCCAGGTAGCCGCGGCGGAACATGAAGTCCGTCGCGTCGGCGTCCTGCGGTACGGCCAGGACGGAGGCGTAGTAGGCCCAGCGGGCGTATTCCTCCACGGTGGTGACAAGCGCCGACCCCACGCCTTGCCGGCGGGCGGGCGGAAGCACCGCCAGGGTCTCCACCGTCATCATGCCGTCGAGGTCGCCGACCGCCGCGACGCCGAGTCGCTCTCCGTTGGCGCGCTCGGCCACGAACACGCGCCCGGCGATCCCGAGCGCCTCCATGAGAACGAGGTCGGCCGGGCAGCCGGCCTCGGCGGCGAGCGCAAACAGCGCGTCAGCCTCGCCGTCCGCCGCGTAGCGGATCGCGACCCCGTCCGCGAGTTCGCGCTTCACCCGGCTTACCGCGCGCCGCCGGGCTGCGGGCCATCGTAACCCTGCACGATGATCAGGTCCGAGAACGCCGCATCCTTGCGCAGCGATTTGGCGTGCTGGTACTCGGGCGAGTGGAAGCACGCCACGGCCTGCTCGTAGCTGTCGAACTCGATCACGACGTTGCGGCTCTTTGCGCCGCCCTCCGCCAGCTCGAAGGCCCCGCCGCGCACCAGGAAGCGCGCGCCGAATTTGGCGAAGGGCTCGGCGTTGGCCTGGCGGTATTTCTCATAGCCTGCCGGGTCCGTGACCTCGACGCGGGCGATCCAGTATCCCTTGGCGCTCATGGCTGGGCTCCGTCGTAGCCTTCCACCACCACGAATTCGCCGGTGCTGACGGGCGCCCGGAACGAGCGCGCCTTCTGGTACTCGGGCGACGCGAAGTAGCGCTTGGCGGTGTCGAAATCGGCGAATTCCAGGATCACGTTGCGTTGCCGCGCCGGTCCCTCCAGCGCTTCGCTGCGGCCGCCCCGGGCCAGGATGCGGCAGCCGTGGATGCGCATGGCCTCCAGCGCGCCCTTGGCGTAGAGCGCGTATTGATCCGCATCGTCCACGTCCACGCGGGCGATGATGTATCCCTTGGGCATTGTTCTTCTCCTGGGGCGATCCCGACCCGCAGCGAACCCGATCGGGCCCGCGGGGTCAACGCCCGCAGCGCCGGTTCAGCACGACGCCCCGGGATCGCGCTCCAACGAGCGCGCTGCGTCTGCGCCGGAAAGTCATCGCGTCAAATGCGCTGGAAAAGGCGGCGGGCCTGGAAAGCTGCCGTTAACCCACATTCGGGACACACGCAGAAATTGTATTTTCGCGGCGCCGATTAACCCGTCTGCAACTCGCTGCAACCTATGGTCGTACTCGGTTCTGGCGGGTCGGGTGACCGCAAACAAGAATAGCCAGACGGGTGCAACAGTGTTCGCAAGGAGCAAATCGATGAAGACCCTTTTCTCGCGTTTCGTGAAGGACGAGTCCGGCGCCACCGCGATCGAGTACGGCCTGATCGCCGCCATCATCGCGGTCGGCATCATTGCCGCCCTGCAGGGCGTCAAGAGCAACCTGAACACGACCTTCAACAAGGTTTCGACCGCGGTTTCGACGGCCAACTGATCGGCCTGATCGCGTCAAACTGACGGAAAACGGCTCCGGACCTGTTCGGAGCCGTTTTCGATTCGGTGGAGCTAACCGCCGGTCAATCTATTTCCTGCATGAATGGTCCGCGCGGCGTTGGCCGCTTCGATCCAGGATGCTCTGCGATGACCGTGACCGATCTAGCGTTGTTGCTGCTGTTTCCCTGCATGATGGCCTACGCGGCCTGCAGCGATCTGTTGTCGATGCGCATCTCCAACAAGGTTTCGCTGCTCGTGATTGCGGCCTTTGTCCCGATGGCCATCGCGATGGGCCTGGGCTGGCAGGACTGGCTGATGCATGTCGCTGCTGGCGGCCTGACGCTGGTCATCGCGTTCGGGCTGTTTGCGGCCGGATGGATCGGCGGCGGCGACGCCAAGCTGGCCGCCGCCACGGCGCTCTGGCTCGGCTGGGGAACGCTGCTTGAATATGCGGTGGTGTCGTCGGTGTTTGGCGGCGTGCTGACGCTCGCGCTGCTGCAGCTGCGCGCGGTGCCGCTGCCCGGTTTCGCGAACTGGCCTTGGCTGATGCGCCTGCACCACCACAAGACCGGCATCCCGTACGGGATCGCGCTCGCGGCGGGCGCCTTGGCGGTATACCCGCACAGCACGATCTGGAATGCGGCTATCGGCGCGTGATACAACTTTAACGTGTCAATAACTTTCTCGATAACAAAGTCTGTTCTTACGATTTCTTAACCATGAAGCGTCGATGATCCGGGTGAATTTCAGGCCGGGTCATGTTGTCCCGGTCCAGACCTGGACAGGCGCCCATGACTCCTGCACGCCTTGCAATTCTCGGCGTCGCGCTCGCGGCTGGCGGCATTGCGTTCTATCTCGCCTCCGGTACGGAACAGCCGGCCCCGGCCCCCATCGTGCTCGCTCCTCAGGTCCGGAAGGTCGAGGTGCTGGTCGTGGCCGCCGACGTGCCGCTCGGCGGCATCGTGGGTCCCAAGGATCTGAAATGGCAGCCCTGGCCGGATGACGGCGTGGCGCCAGGCATGATCACCCGCCAGGCGACTCCCACGGGCGTCGAGGAAGTGTCGGGCTCAATCGCCCGCGCCACCATGCTGGGCGGCGAGCCGGTGCGCCGCGAGAAGCTGGTCAAGACCGACTCGACGGGCGTGATGTCCGCCCTGCTGCCGGCTGGGTCCCGCGCTCTCGCGATCACGATCGACAACCGCGGCGCCAACACGGCGGGCGGCTTCATCCTCCCCAACGACCGCGTCGACGTGATCCGGATCTACCGCGACGAGCAGGCCTCCAAGGTGCAGGGCTCCGACGTGGTGGTGAGCGAGACGCTGCTGCGCAACGTCCGCGTGCTGGCGATCGGCCAGAACATCCAGGAGCGCAACGGCGAGAAGGTGGTGGTCGGCGAAACCGCAACCCTCGAGCTCGACCCGCGGCAGGTCGAGACCGTCACGCTGGCCCAGCGCATGGGGCAGCTCTCGCTGTCGCTGCGCAGCCTGCAGGACGTCTCCAAGACCGACGAGCAGATCGTGAAGTCGGAGGACGTCGGCGTCACCGTCGTCCGCTACGGCACGGCGTCCCAGCGGTGACCAGGTCAGGCAAGGATTTTTCGATCATGGCCATCTTCAACTCACATGGGCGCCGGACTGGGCTGCCGGTTGCGGCCGCGGCGGCGCTCTCGCTGCTGCTGGGCTCGCCGGCTCTGCCCCAGAGCGTCACGCCCTCGACGCTGAGCATCACGAATGCTGATGGCGGCCAGCCCCGTCGCGTCGACCTCGGGATCGGCAAGTCGGTGATCGTCGAACTGCCGCGCGACGCCAAGGAAGTGTTCGTCGCCAACCCGAAAGTGGCCAACGCCATCGTGCGCTCCACCCGCAAGATCTTCGTGATCGGCTCGGCGGATGGCCAGACCAACGTGATCGCGATGGACGCCGAGGGGCGCCAGATCGCCAATCTCGACGTCAATATCGGCCGCGACCTCAACGTCCTGCGCCGGCTGCTCAAGACCGCGATGCCGAGCAGCGAGGTCAATGTGGTCGCCGTGCAGGACACCATCGTTCTCACCGGCGCGGTTTCGTCGGCGGGCGACGCCCTGCAGGCGATGGACATCGCCAAGGGCTTCGTCGGCGCCTCGGCGGTCGGGGCCAATGCGGTGGCCGGCACGGTGATCAACTCCATCACCGTGAAGGGTCGCGACCAGGTGATGCTGAAGGTCACGGTCGCCGAGATCCAGCGCTCGGCGCTGAAGCAGCTCGGCCTCAACATCACCGGCGACTGGCAGATGGGCAACTTCGCCGGCAAGCTGCTGTTCGATAACCCGCTCACCCTGCAGCGCCAGGCGCTCTCCGCCAACGCGATCTCGGCCACCATCAACGGCACCAGGTTCACGCTCAACGCGGCCGAGCGCGCCGGCGTCATGCGCACCCTCGCCGAGCCGACGCTGACCGCCATCTCGGGCGAGAGCGCCAAGTTCATGGCGGGCGGCACCATCCCGGTTCCGGGCAGCTACAGCTGCGACGCAGGCACCGCCCGCTGCACCTATGGCGTGGAATACAAGCCGGTGGGCGTCGCGCTGAACTTCACTCCCATCGTCCTGTCGGAAGGCCGCATAAGCCTCCACGTCTCCACGGACGTCACCGACATCGACTACGGCAACCAGCTCACCATCGGCAACAGCACGCAGGCTCCGGCGTTCAAGACCCGCAAGGTCGAGACCACCGTGGAACTGCCGTCCGGCGCCTCGCTCGCCTCCGCGGGCCTGATCCAGACCCGCAGCGGCCAGGTGATCAACGGCTTCCCGGGGCTCATGAACCTGCCGGTGATCGGCGCCCTGTTCCGCTCGCGCGACTACCAGCGCGAGGACAGCGAGCTGATCATCACCGTCACACCCTATATCGCGAAGCCCACCAACGCCCAGGAAGTCGCGCGCCCGACCGACGGCTTCGCGGATTCCAGCGATCCGCAGGCGATCCTGCTCGGCCGCCTGAACCGCATTTACGGCGTCAACAATGGCGCGGGCCGGGCCAACTACAAGGGCCGGGCCGGCTTCGTGGTGGATTGAGGAGAGCGCCAGTGTTCAAGCAGCAGTTCATTCGCCGCCGCGGCGGCATCGCCTCCTCCCGGTCCGTCCCGGCCTCCCGCCTCGGCTTGCTGGGCGCGACCGCAGCGGTCGCTCTCGCGCTCGCGGGCTGCAGGAGCGACAGCGGCGTCACCGGCTCGATCGTCCCGACGGACTACCGCGTCCGCCACCCGATCGCGCTCACCTACGCGCCGACGACGCTCGACGTGTTCCTGAGCCGCAACATGGCCGGCCTCGATGCGCGCCAGGCCGAGGACGTCCGCGCCTTCGCGGCGGACTACCGCCGCACCGGCCGTGGCCCGCTCACCATGCTGGTGCCGAACGACCCGACGGCAGGGGCCGCTTCGCAGCGCGCCGCCTCTGCGGTTCGCTCCGCCCTTTCGGCCGCGGGCGTCGGTCCAGCCTTCCTGCAGGTGCAACGCTACCCGGGCGGCGCAAACGGCCTCGCCAATCCGATCCGCCTGTCCTACGCCAAGATGCAGGCCAAGGTGGCGTCCGAATGCGGAACGTGGCGTTCCGACATCAGCGGAAACCCTGCGTCAACCGAAGGCTGGCAGAATACGCCGCATTATGACTTCGGCTGCTCCTACCAGACCATGTTGGCCAACCAGGTCGAAGACCCGATCGATCTCCAGCGCGCTCGCCAGGAAGATCGCGCCGACGTGCTGCGCCGCATGAAGGTGTTCGACGACGCCCGCAAGGGCACTGATCCGAGCACGAGCTGGAAGACCGAAGCCGCCAAGGTCACCGGCAGCAGCGGAGGAAACTGATGCATTCGGGAATCGCCACGATGCAGGACTCCGCCGAACTCGGCCAGGCGCACCATCTCGCCAACGTCCCGCGCATCGCCATCCAGGCGTTTTGCGAGACATCCGAGGTCGCCTCGATGATCGAAACGTCCGCGCGCGACCGGCGCATGGACAAGGTCCACCTGAAGGTCCAGATGGGCGGCGCCCACGCGGCCGCCGAAGTTTATCGCACGGCCGCGACGCCGAACCTTATCATCCTCGAATACGCCCAGGGCGACGGCCGCAAGCTGCTCGCCTCCCTGGACGAGCTGGCCGAGTCCTGCGACTCCGGCACCAAGGTGGTGGTGATCGGCCACGTCAACGACGTGGTGCTTTATCGCGATCTGTTGCGGCGGGGCATCAGCGACTACCTGATCGCGCCGATCAGCCCCATCGACTTCATCCGAGCGGTGTCGGAACTCTACAACGCGCCGGGCGCCGACCCGGTCGGGCGCACCATCGCGGTGATCGGAGCCAAGGGCGGCGTCGGCGCCTCGACGATCTCGCACAACCTTGCCTGGGCGATCTCGCGCGGCCTGGCGACCTCCACGGTGATCGCCGACCTCGACCTGCCGTTCGGCACGGCCGGGCTCGACTTCAACCAGGATCCCCCGCAGGGCATCGCCGAGGCGGTTTTCTCGCCGGAGCGCCTCGACGCCGCCTTTCTCGACCGCCTCCTGTCCAAGTGCTCCGAGCAGCTGAGCCTGCTCGCCGCGCCTGCGACCCTGGACCGTCTCTACGATTTCGGCGAAACGAGCTTCGACGCCGTGATCGACATTCTGCGCGCCTCGACGCCCTGCATCGTGCTCGACATGCCGCACCAGTGGACCGCGTGGTCCCGGCGCATGCTGATCGGCGCGGATGACATCGTGATCGTGGCGGCGCCGGACCTCGCGAACCTGCGCAACGCCAAGGTGCTGATGGACAACCTGCGCCACGCTCGCATCAACGACCGTCGGCCCAAGCTCGTCCTCAACATGCAGGGCATGCCCAAGCGTCCCGAGATCTCGGCGGTTGAGTTCGCCAAGGCGCTAGACTGCGACGCGGCCGCGGTTTTCCCGTTCGATCCGCAGCTCTTCGGGACGGCGGCCAACAACGGCCAGATGATCGCCGAGGTGCAGGCCAACGGAAAGATCACGGACAATTTCCAGGAGTTGGCCCGCATGCTCGTCGGCAAGGGCGAGACCAAGAAAGCGAGCAAGTCGCTCCTGGCGCCACTGCTGAGTCGGTTGAAGGCAAAGGCTTGACCCCGGGCAGGCCCGGCTCGCCGCGAGGCGGCTGCCGGGCCTCGTTTCAGGCGGCATGAGGACGCGGAATGTTCGGTAAACGCAGCAACCCTGGAACAGCGAATCCGCCGACGCTTCGGCCGGCTGCGGCGCCGGTGCGAATCGAATCGACGTCGCTCGCCGTTCCACAGCTCGAAGTGAACTCCGGGCACCACGCCAAGGCGCCGCCCCCGGCCCAGGCTGACAGAACGCGGTCGGACGACTACTACCAGACCAAGAGCACGATCTTCGGCGCCCTGATCGAGGCGATCGACCTGTCTCAGTTGAGCAAACTCGACAGCGACGCCGCGCGCGAAGAGATCCGTGACATCGTCAACGAGATCATCTCGTTGAAGAACCTCGTGATGTCGATCGCCGAGCAGGAAGAGCTGCTCGACGACATCTGCAACGACGTGCTGGGCTACGGACCTCTCGAGCCGCTGCTGGCGCGCGACGACATCGCCGACATCATGGTCAACGGGCCCGAGAAGACCTACATCGAGGTCTCGGGCAAGATCCAGCTGACCAGCACGCGTTTCCGTGACGCCGCCCAGCTGATGAACATCTGCCAACGCATCGTCAGCCAGGTCGGCCGTCGCGTCGATGAGTCGTCGCCCATCTGCGACGCGCGTCTGCCGGATGGCTCGCGCGTCAACGTGATCGCGCCGCCGCTCGCCATTGACGGCGCAGCGCTCACGATTCGTAAGTTCAAAAAGGACAAGCTGACGCTCGAGCAGCTGACCAAGTTTGGCTCGATCAGCCCTGAAGGCGCGCAGATCCTCCAGATCGCGGGTCGCGTGCGCTGCAACGTCGTGGTTTCGGGCGGAACGGGTTCGGGCAAGACCACCTTGCTGAACTGCCTGACTCGCTACATCGAGGACGACGAGCGCATCATCACCTGCGAGGATGCGGCCGAGCTGCAGCTCCAGCAGCCGCATGTGGTCCGCCTTGAGACCCGTCCTCCGAACCTGGAGGGCAACGGCGCGGTCACGATGCGCGACCTCGTCAAGAACTGCCTCCGCATGCGGCCTGAGCGGATCATCGTCGGCGAGGTGCGCGGACCCGAGGCGTTCGATCTCCTGCAGGCGATGAACACGGGCCATGACGGCTCCATGGGAACGCTGCACGCCAACTCGCCGCGCGAAGCCCTGTCGCGTATCGAATCCATGATCACGATGGGCGGCTTCGCGCTGCCGTCGCGGACCATTCGCGAAATGGTGTGCTCCTCGGTGGACATCATCGTCCAGGCCGCGCGCCTGCGCGACGGCTCGCGCCGCATCACGCACATCACCGAGGTGATGGGCATGGAAGGCGACACCATCATCACCCAGGACATCATGGTTTACCGGATCCTCGGCGAGGATGCGAACGGCAAGCTCATTGGTCGCCACGAGTCGACCGGCATCGGCCGGCCGCGCATGTGGGAGCGGGCGCGCTACTACAACGAGGAAAAGCGGCTGGCCGCCGCCCTCGACGCCATGGAAGTCACCGACGACGCCAAGCTGGCCTGATCCTCGAGCAAGGCGAACCCGATGGAACTCGACGTCAACAAGCTCGCCGTTGGACTGCTGGCCGCACTTGCGGTGGGCGGGGCCGCCTATGCGCTGATCTATCCCTATCTGACGGGCGACGTCCGGGGTGAACAGCGGCAGAAGGCGCTCGTGGCGGCAGGGCGCAGCGCGCGCAACGGCCAGACGGCGCTGTCCGTGACTGCGCGTCGCGACAAGGTGACGGCCAGCCTCAAGGAGATCGAGGCGCGCCAGACCGAGGCGAACAAGCTGACCCTCGACAAGATCATCGCGCAGGCCGGACTGGACTGGACCAAGCAGAAGTACTTTCTCGTCAGCGCCGCCGCAGGGGCGACATTCGCGGCCGCGCTGTTTTTTCTGACAGGCGAGATGATCGCGGCCGTGGTGGGCGTGATCGTCGGAGGCCTGGGGTTGCCGCGTTGGGCCATGAGCTTCATGCGCAAACGGCGCATGAAGAAGTTCACGGACGAGCTGCCCAACGCGATGGACGTGATCGTGCGCGGCATCCGCTCGGGCCTGCCGCTCGGCGATTGCATGCGCATCATCGCGACTGAATCCGCCGAGCCGGTCCGGAGCGAATTCCGCCAGGTCGTCGAGGCCCAGGCCATGGGCGTCACGGCCGGCGAAGCCGTCTACAAGATCTACGAGCGCGTGCCTGTCGCGGAAGCGAACTTCTTCGCCATCGTGATCACGATCCAGCAAAAATCGGGCGGTAACCTCTCTGAAGTGCTTGCAAACCTCTCCAAGGTCATCCGCGAGCGCAAGAAGATGCGCGGCAAGATCCAGGCGATGGCGATGGAGGCGAAAGCCTCGGCCTACATCATCGGATCCCTGCCGATCTTCGTGGGCGCCTCCGTTTATGCGACCACGCCCGACTACATCTCGCTGCTTTGGACCACGATCCATGGACGCATGTTCATGGGCCTCGGCGCCTTCATGATGATCATGGGCACGCTGGTCATGCGCAAGATGATCAACTTCGAAGTGTGATGGACAGCCCCGCATGTTGACCGCCATCTTCGTCAAGTTCACCGATCCGAAGTTCATCATGATGGTGTGCTTCGCGATCTTCGCCGCCGCGGCGGTGATCACGGTCGCGATGCCGTTCCTCGAGACCGACAAGCTGCAGAAGCGGATGCGGTCCGTGTCGGTGGAGCGGGACGCCATTCGCCAGCGGGAGCGCGAACGGCTCGGAAAGGGCGGCGGAGCATCGAAAGCTTCGCTGCGGCATGCGCCCAAGGCCTACATGAAGCAGATCGTCGAGCAGTTCAGCCTCGACAAATGGCTCGGCACCGAGGATGCGCGGCTGCAACTGAGCCGCGCCGGTTTCCGCGGACCCCAGGCCGAAATCGCGTTCCTGTTCTTTCGCTTGGTGATGCCGATCATCGGCCTCGTCGGAGCTACGTTCTACGCCTTCGTGCTCGGCGATCCCGCGCAGACGCTCCTGATCAAGCTCGGCATCTGCATCGCGGGCGCCTATGCGGGCATCAAGGCGCCGGAAGTGTACATCCGCAACGCCATCGGCAAGCGCCAGGCGAGCATGCGCCTGGCCTTCCCGGACGCCCTGGACCTTTTGCTGATCTGCGTGGAATCCGGCATGTCGCTGGAGCACGCCTTCCGCAAGGTCGCCCAGGAGGTCGGGTCGCAGTCCGTCGCCCTGGCTGAAGAATTCACCCTCATGACGGCCGAACTGTCCTATCTGCCGGACCGCCGGCAGGCCTTCGAGAATCTCAGCAACCGCATGGGATTGGAAGTCGTGAAAAGCGTCGCGACCGCGCTCGTGCAGGCGGAGAAATACGGCACGCCGCTGGGCCATGCGCTGCGCGTGCTGGCTCAGGAAGGACGCGACGAGCGCATGAACGTCGCCGAGAAAAAGGCCGCCGCTCTGCCGCCCAAGCTGACGGTGCCGATGATCCTGTTTTTCCTGCCCGTGCTGCTGATCGTGATCCTGACCCCTGCGATCGTGAAGGTCTACGAGTGGAATTGACCGACGGCCGCAAGGGCGGCCGCGCCGCCTAACCGCGGCCGCGCTCGCGCGCCGCTGGCGGTTTCGGGGTTCCGGAAACAAGCAAGCCGCAGACCCGCCCTCAGGCTGGCTGCGGCTTTGCGCTTGAGAGGGCAGGGGCGTCTTGCGCCTATTCGGCCGGCTGGTTCGCCTGCGCGGCAAGGTCGAGCGGCCGCGTCCCGCCGGTCGGCTTCGCGGCGACGCTGGCGGCAGCCGCCTGCTGGGGCGCAGGGCGACCGGCGCTTTTCTTGGCGTCTCCGTTGCGGATCTGGGCCCAGTTGTTCGGCTGGGCCACCATCTGCCGCATCGCGGCGACGCTTTGCGCCGCGTCGATCGGCGCGAGATCCTGGCTCGCAATCTTTTCGGCCTCCGCGAACTTGCCTTGGAGGCCGAGCACGAGGGCGAGGTTCTGGCGCACGCGCTGGTCGGCGCCGGGAGCCTGCGCGGCCTGGCGCAGGGTCGCCTCCGCCTCGGGCAAGCGCTGCGAGAGCGCGTAGGACAGGCCCATGTTGGCGAGCACGCCCGGGTCGTTCGGGCGCAGGCGCAACGCGGCCTCGTAGAGCGACTGCGCCTCCGCGTGCTGCCCGAGCTGGTCCGCGACCGCACCTTGCGCGGACAGGACGCGCCAGTCCGGGCGCTCGGGCGTGTGCGCGCGCGCGAGCACGTCCCGCGCCTGCTCCAATTGCCCCACCTCGCTCAGCGCCTTGCCGTAGGCGGCGAGGATGTCAGTGTCCTTGGGGGTCTTGAGGGCGGCGGTCTGCAGCACCGCGACGGCCTGCTGGCGCTGGTCGATCATGCGCAGCGCGTGGGCGTAGTTCAGGCTGATGGTTTTGTCGCCCGGCTTGGCGTCGAACTTGCGGCCCCACTCCTCCGAGGACGCGCGCCACGCTTCCGTGCTGCGAGGCCCGGACGCGGCCGAGAGCGAACCCGTCGAATCGGGGCCGTCCTTCTTGCAGCCGGCGAGCCCCAGGCCGATCACGGCGACGCAGGCCAGCAGGAGCGGACGCAGCGGCGGACGGGCGGTAGGGACATAAACGCGCATGACGCTCTCCAGGCCGGGGGTGGTCGGCCCTTCCGTCAATAGCTTGTTAAGGCTAATGCTTGGTTAATTGCCGCCCGATGCCGCGACGCTCGACGTGATGGCGCGTAAGCGCACCGGAACACTTCGATCGTATTCGTTGTTGATGAAATGAGTGAAGCCCTGCTTTCCATGCAATGGAACAGGAGGCGTACAATGATTATTTGCGTTCTCTGCCTGCTCTGCACAGCGGTCTTCATCGAGATCGCCGCCCATGCGCCGATGCTGGAGAACGTGGACTAGGGCTGTAGTGCATTGCACAACGCCGGTGTGAAAGCCGCAAGCAGAGCCAGGCCGGAGAGCTTGCGCTTGAAGGGCCGCCCCCGCGTGTTATGAGCGGAGGCCGCTGGAGCCCCGCCGATGATTGAAGTCCTGCCGTCCTCAACCGCCGACAAAGCCGTCCCGATCCTGCTCGTGACCTCCGCCACCTGGCGCGACGCCGCCGTGGGCTTCGGCGCGCAAGCCGCCGCTTTTGCGCAGGCCAGCGGCTACACGGGTGCGGCCGGAAGCGCGTTGGCGCTGCCGGGGCACGACGGCGCGCTGGCGGCCGTTCTGTTCGGCGACGACGCGGGCGCGGCCCGGCGCGATCCCTTCCACATGGGCAAGCTTGCGGCCGCGCTGCCGCCCGGCCTGTTCCGCTTGCCCGCTGGAACGAGCGAACTCGCCTGCCTGGCGTTGCGCCTGGGCTCCTACCGCTTCGGGCGTTACCGGCAGACCACGCCGCCGACCGCGCGCGTGATCGCGCCCGACGGCGTTGACGCCGTCGAGGTCGACCGCATCGCCGGCGCGGTCGCGGCGGGACGCGACCTCATCAACACGCCGGCGAACGACCTCGGGCCCGAGGAGCTCGAGCAGGCCGTGCGCACCCTCGCGGGCCGCCACCGGGCGGGCGTCAAGGTTGTGACCGGCGACGACCTCCTGGCGCAGGGCTTCCCGATGGTGCACGCGGTGGGGCGGGCCTCCAGCCGCGCGCCGCGTCTCATCGACATGACCTGGGGCGAGAGCTTTAACCCCAAGGTGACGCTGGTCGGCAAGGGCGTCTGCTTCGACACGGGCGGGCTGAACATCAAGCCGGACGCCTCCATGCTGCTGATGAAAAAGGACATGGGCGGCGCCGCCACCGCGCTGGCGATCGCCCAGATGGTCATGGAGGCGCGGCTCAAGCTGCGGCTGCGGGTCATCATTCCGGCCGTGGAGAACAGCATCTCGGGCTCGGCCTTCCGGCCCGGCGACGTGCTCCGCAGCCGCAAGGGCCTGACGGTTGAGATCGGCAACACGGACGCGGAGGGCAGGCTCATCCTGGCCGACGCGCTGGCGCTGGCCGACGAGGAGGAGCCCGAGCTCCTGTTCGACTTCGCGACCCTGACGGGGGCGGCCCGCGTGGCGCTCGGGCCGGAGCTGCCGCCCTTCTACACGGATGACGACGCGATGGCGGCCGAGGTCGCGCAGGCCGGCGACCGCGTCAACGATCCGGTCTGGCGGCTGCCGCTGTGGAAGCCCTACCGGTCGATGCTGGACAGCAAGATCGCCGACATTAACCACATCGGCGGGTCCTTCGCCGGGTCCGTCACGGCCGCGCTGTTTCTGCGCAGCTTCGTCGAGAAGACGGCCGCGCACGCGCATTTCGACATCTATGGCTGGGTTCCGTCCGCCAAGCCGGGCCGGCCAGAGGGCGGCGAGCCGCAGGCGGCGCGCCTCGTCTACGACATGCTGAAGCATCGCTACGGCTCATCTGCTTAACCCTGCCGCGAGCGCGCGCTTGCCGGACGGTAGCATTGCGCCGATAGTTCGGACCCGAAACGATCGGGTCCCGCATGTCAGCCGTCCTTCGCCCCATCCAGGCCCTGAAGCTCTGGCATGACGTCACCCTCGAGCAGGTGCGCGACGGCGAGCAGGATCTTTCCGCCCGCCAGACCGCGATCCTGCTCTCGATTTACCTGGAGGCGCCGCCTCACACGGTTCGGGGGCTCGCCAAGAAGCTCGGCGTCACCAAGCCGGCCATCACGCGCGCGCTGGACACGATGGGCAAGATGGAGTTGGTCAGCCGCAAGCGCGACGACGCGGACCGGCGCAACGTCATCGTGCAACGAACCGTAAAAGGCGCCCTGTATGTTGAAAGGCTCGGCGACGTCATCGTCGCCCGCGCAAAGGATCTGCCCCGATGACGCAACTGGACCGGCGCATCACCCCCGTGCGGCCTGACCTCGCCGCCGAAAAACTGCGCGGGCAGGTGGACGCCCCGCGTTTCGCCGAGCCCCGGCCTATGCGCCTCGTCACGCCCGCGGCCTGGATCCGTCGCTCGCCGACCCCGGACGCGCCGGCCGACACGCAGGCGCTGTTCGGCGAGCATTTCGACGCCTATGAGATCACGGACGAGGGTTGGGCCTGGGGCCAATTGGCCACCGACGGCTATGTCGGCTGGATGTCGGCCGAAGCGCTCGCGCCCGCCGCCGAGCCGACCCACCGGGTCGCGGTGCTGCGGACCTTCGTGTATCCGGGCCCCAGCATCAAGATCACGCCCTCCGAGGCGATCTCCATCGGCTCGCGCATCGTGGTGGAGCGCCTGCAGGGCGCCTTCGCGGTCACGGCTTCGGGGGGCTTCATCTTCGCCGACCACCTCGCGCCCCTCGACGCCGCCGAGGATGACTTCGTCGCCGTGGCCGAGCGCTTCGTGGGCGTGCCCTATCTGTGGGGCGGCCGCACCAGCCTCGGGCTCGACTGCTCGGGCCTGGTGCAACTGTCGCTCGCCGCCAGCGGGCGAAAATGCCCGCGCGACAGCGACATGCAGGAAGCCGGGCTCGGCGAGCCGGTGGCCGACTGGGAAGCCGAGCCCCTGCGGCGTGGCGATTTTGTGTTCTGGAAGGGCCACATCGGCGTGATGCAGGACGCCGAGCGCCTCCTCCACGCCAACGGAACCCACATGCTGGTGGTGTCCGAGCCCTTCGCCGAGGCGCGGGCGCGCATTCTCGAAAAGACCGGGGCCGACGTGACGAGCGTCCGCCGGCTGGTTTAGAAAAACCGCAGCGCCTCCCCGCCGTCATTGCGAGCCGGAGGCGAAGCAATCCAGTCTGAAAGCCCGGCGTTCGGGCTGGATTGCTTCGCTGCGCTCGTAACGACGGGAGTGTGGCCCTGCCTTCGCGCGGGCTCCCGGAACCGGCTTCAATACCCCGTCGCGCGGTCGACGACGTGCTCCAGCGGATGGCCGGCCTCGTAACGCAGGATCTGCTGGGCGATCAGGCTGATCACGGCCTCGGGCTCCGACATCGCGGCGTTGTGCGGCGTCACGGTGACGCGTGGATGGGCCCACAACGGCGAATCCTGCGGCAGCGGCTCGGTCTCGAAGACGTCCAGCGTCGCGCTTGCGAGCGTCCCGGCGTCCAGGCAGGCCAGGACGTCGGCCTCCACCTGCAGCCCGCCGCGGCCGGCATTGATGAGATGCGGGCCGCCGACCCGGCCATCGCGCGCCAGGCCGTCCAGAAGCGAGCGGTTGATCACCCCACGGGTGCCGTCCGTGAGCGGCAGCAGGCTGACCAGGATATCGGTCCGGGCCAGAAAAGCCTTCAACCCGTCTTCTCCGGCGAAGCTCGGCAATCCGTCCACCGCCTTCGGGCCGCGGCTCCAGCCTGCCACGTCAAAGCCCATCACCTGCAGCTTGCGGGCGGCGTCCTGGCCGAGCACGCCGAGCCCCAGCATGCCGACCCGCACCGAGCGGGCGGCGGGCTGGTTGTCGTCATCGTCCCACACGCGCTCGCCCTGCTGGCGCACGTAGCGCATCTGCTGCCTGAGGATCTTGAGGCAGTGCAGCACCACGTACTCACTCATCCGGTTGGTGAGGTCCGGGTCGACCACGCGCAGGATCGGCACGTCGGGAAGCTTCGGGTCGCCAAGCAGGTGGTCGACGCCGGCGCCGAGCGAAAAGATCGCTTCGAGGTTGGGCAGGCCCGAGAACGAGCCCGGCGGAGCCTTCCAGGCGACCGCGTAGTGCACTGCGCGCCGATCATACGGCTCGCCCGGGATCACAATGGGCCTCCCCGGCAGCTTGGCGGCCAGCCGGGCCGTCCATTGCTCCACGTTCCAGCCCTTGATGGCCGCCAGTATCGTCATGCTCGTCGCCCTTGCGCAAACGGCCTTTTCGCCGCCCGCGTCTCTTCTTCTGAGGGCATGATCGCGTCGGCTCAGCTCAGGGTCCAGCGCTTTCCGCAGCAAAGCGCGCCAAAACCGCCGGCGAGGGTTCCGGAGCCTCGTCGCCGAGCGCATAGGCGCGCGTCAGCGCCGCCGCAGCCGCGTCCACGGCGTTTTCCGTCCGGGCGTGCACGACGCCGATCAGGGCGTCCGGCTCGAGGCGCTGGCCGAGGGAGGCGAGCTCGGTAAAACCGACCGCATGGTCCACGGCGTCCTGCGGGCGGGTGCGCCCGCCGCCGAGACCCACCACGGCGACGCCGATCCCACGCGTGTCGATCGCGGAGACGAAACCGGCGCGGCCGGCCCTGATCTCCCGGCGCACCGGCGCGGCGGGGAGGTGATCGTCGACGCGGGAGACGAAGTCCACAGGCCCGCCCAACGCCGCCACCATGCGGCCGAAGATCTCGGCGGCCTGGCCGGACTGGATGGCGCCGTCGATGCGCGCCCAGCCGTCCTCGACCGATTCGGCAAGGTCGCCGAGCAGCAGCATCTCGCCACCCAGGGCGACCACGACCTCGTGCAGCCGCTCGTCGCGATGCTCTCCCGTGAGGTAGCGCACGGCGTTGCGCACCTCCACGGCGTTGCCCGCCGCGCTGGCCAGCGGCTGGTCCATGGCGGTGATCAGCGCCGTGGTGGGCAGGCCCGCGCCGGTCGCCACCTCGGCGAGGCTCTCGGCCAGCTCGGCCGAGCCCTCGAAGCTGTCCATGAAGGCGCCGTTGCCGGTCTTCACGTCCATCACGAGGCCTTCCAGGCCGGCCGCCAGCTTCTTGGACAGGATCGAGGCCGTGATCAGCGGGATGGACTCCACCGTCGCGGTGACGTCCCGGATGCCGTAGAGGCGCTTGTCGGCCGGCGCTAGGTCGGCCGTCTGGCCGATGATCGCGCAGCCGATCTCGGCCACGACCTTGCGAAAGAGCTCGCTGTCCGGTTGGGATGCGTAGCCCGGAATGGAGTCGAGCTTGTCGAGCGTCCCGCCCGTGTGGCCGAGGCCGCGCCCGGAAATCATCGGCACGAAGCCGCCGCAGGCCGCAACGGCGGGGGCCAGCATCAGGCTGACATTGTCGCCGATGCCGCCCGTGGAATGCTTGTCGAGCACCGGGCCGTCGAGGTCCGGCCACACCATGGTGACGCCTGAATCCACCATCGCGCGGGTGAGCGCGACGCGCTCGTCCATGCTCATGCCCTGGAAGAACACCGCCATCGCGAAAGCGGCGGCCTGGCCTTCCGTGACCGCGCCGCTCACGAGGCCGCGGATCAGAAACGCGATCTCGTCGGCGGCAAGCGCCTCGCCGTCGCGCTTGCGACGGATGATTTCCTGCGGGATCACGGTGCTGTCCTCAGTAGGCGTTGGACGCGGAGGGGGCGGCGGCGCCGTCGATGGCGGCGAGCAGCGCCGCATGCAGGCTGCTGGCGCCGATGCGGAACGTGGTCGGCGCGGCCCAGCCGGCGCCCATGATCCGCTCGGCGAGCGCCAGATAGGCGCCCGCGTCTTTGACAGTGCGGATGCCGCCGGCCGCCTTGAAGCCCACCGGCCTGGCCGACGCCTTGATGGCCTGCAGCATCGTCTCGGACGCCGGCAGCGTCGCCGAGATGTCGATCTTGCCCGTGCTGGTCTTGATGAAGTCCGCGCCGGAGTCGATGGCGAGGCGGCTCGCCTCCGCGATGCTGGGCTGGTCCGGATAGGCGCCGGTCTCGAGGATGACCTTGAGCTGCTGGTCGCCCTGCAGCACCGCCTTGGCCTCGCGGACCATGTCGGCCGCGATGTCGGCCTCGCCGCGCAGAAAGGCGCGGTAGGGCAGCACGAGGTCGATCTCGTCAGCGCCGTCGCCCAGCGCCTCGCCCATGTCGTCGAGCACGCGCTCCAGGTCCTCGCCGCCGGCCGGGAAATTCACCACAGTGGCGATGCGCACGCCCGTGTCCTTCAGCGTGCGCGCGGCCTCGCCGACGAATTGCGGCCAGAGACAAACGGCCGCCACCGACCCCTGCGGCGACACCGCCTTCTGGCACAGCGCCCGGATATCCGCGGGGCCGCAATTGGACTCCAGGTTTGTCAGGTCGAGCAGCCCCAGCAGCCGGCGGGCGAGCGCCGCTTGCGCGTCAGACATCTTCGAGGCCTTTCAGGAACGAGAGCAGAAGCCGCTTGAGGGCGATGCCGCCCGTGCCGGCCACCTTCTTGGTTTCGGCGTGCGAGGGGGACGACCCGTCGATCCCGGCCGCATAGTTGGTGATGACCGAGATGGCCACGACGTCGATGCCGAAGCGGCGCGCCAGGATCACCTCCGGGACGGTCGACATGCCGACGAGGTCGACGCCCAGCATCTTCATCATCTTGATCTCGGCCGGGGTCTCGAAGCTCGGCCCCGACACCCAGCAATACACGCCCTCATGGATGCGGACGCCCGCCTGTGAGGCGGCCCGCTTGATGCGTGCCCGCAGCCGCGGCGAATAGGCGTCGGTCAGTGAAACGAAGCGGCCATCCTCGCGGTCGCCCACCAGCGGGTTCACGCCGGACAGGTTGATGTGGTCGCCGATGAGCGCGAGCTGGCCGGGGCTCATGTTCTTGTCCATCGCGCCCGCCGCGTTGGTGAGCACGATGGTGCTGACGCCGAGCCTTCGCAACGTCTCGATCGGCGTGCGCATGATCGCCGGGTCGCCATGCTCGTAGTAATGCGCGCGGCCCTGCATCACGGCCACGCGCCGGCCCTCGATCTTGCCGACCACGAGCCGGCCCTTGTGACCCGACACGTTGCTGTCGGGGAAGCCCGGGATGTCGGCGTAAGGGATCTCGACCGGATCCGCCGCGAGGTCCGCGAACGCGCCGAGCCCGGTGCCGAGCACCACGGCCAGGTCGACGGGGCCGCCGATCAGCGGCTCGAGATAGGCGACGGCGGCTTCGACTGACATGGCGGGACCCCTCGGTTCAGCGATCCTGCTCCGGGGCCATCGCGAGGGGACCGAAGGCTTGGGGCAGGATTTCATCAGCGGTAAAGCGCCGCCTGAATCCATGCAAGTCCGCAGCCCAGATCGCCGCGTTTGGGCCGCCGAACTCGAAGATGCGCTGCCGGCAAGCGCCGCACGGCGTCACCAGCGCGCCGCCTTCCGCCACGACGGCGATCTCGACCAGCGACGTGTCGCCGCCCAGCACCATGGCCGAGATGGCGCCAGCTTCTGCGCAGGTCCCGACCGGATAGGCGGCGTTCTCGACGTTCGCGCCCGGGTAGACCCGGCCGGATGCGCCGCGCGCCGCGGCTCCGACCTTGTATTTCGAATAGGGCGCATACGCGGCTTCGCGCGCCGCGAGGGCGGCCGCGAGGAGGTCGTCCGGGCCGGGGATCGGCTTGGGGTTGGCGGCCATCACCGCTCCTTGACGTAGGGCAGGCCGGAGGCCCGCGGGGGAATCGCCCGGCCGATGAAGCCCGCCAGCAGCACCACCGTCAACGCATAGGGCAGCGCCTGGATCGCCTGCACGGGCACGAGGCCGACCCACGGCAGGCTGACCCCCTGCAGGCGGATCGAGATCGCGTCCAGCAGGCCGAACAGGAAGCACGCGCCAAGCGCCGGCCACGCGCGCCACTTGGCGAAGATCAGCGCCGCCAGCGCGATGAAGCCCTTGCCGGCCGTCATGCCGGGCAGGAAACCGGCGGCCTGCGCGAGCGACAGGTAGGCCCCGCCAAAGCCGCACAGGACTCCCGCGATGATCACGGCGGCGTAGCGCAGGGCCGCCACCGAGACGCCGGCCGTGTCCACGGCGGCCGGGTTCTCGCCCACCGCCCGAATGCGCAGCCCGAAGCGCGTGCGCTTCAGCGCCACGGCGGTGAGCAGCGTCGCCAGCAGCGCGCCATAGACCAGCACGGTGTGGCTCGACAGCACGTCGGCGTAGAGCGGCCCGATCACAGGCACGCCGCGCGCCGCCTCCGCGCCCGGCAGCGTGACGGGCTGGAACCGCGCCGCGCCGTCCAGCGGCGGCGTCCGGCCGCCCTGCGAGTACCAGGCGTTGCCGACCAGCGCCGTGAGGCCGGCCGCCAGCATGTTGATGGCGACGCCGGACACGATCTGGTTGCCCCGCTGCGAGATCGCCGCGAAGCCGTGCACCAGCGCGAACGCCACCGACGCGCCGACGCCCGCCAGCACGCCGATCCAGGCGCTGTGGGTCGCATGGGCGGCGGCCGCGGCCGCGAAGGCGGCGACCAGCATCTTGCCTTCCAGCCCGATGTCGACCACGCCGGATCGCTCGGACCAGAGCCCCGCCAGGCAGGCGAACAGCAACGGCACGGAGAGCCGCACGCCGGAGTCGAACACCGCGATCGCGATCGAGAGCGCGTCCATGCTCAGGCGTCCCCGCGGCGGCGCGACGCGAAGAAGCGCCCGAGCGGCGCCCGGAACACCCCGTCCAGCGCGCCCGCGAACAGGATCACCAGCCCCGAGATGGTCACGATCATGTCGCGCGTGATGGCGGGCTTGTCGAAGGCTAGCTCGGTTCCGCCCTGGTACAGAACGCCGAACAGCAGCGAGGCGAGCACGATGCCGACCGGGTGCGACCGGCCCATCAGCGCCACCGCGATGCCGATGAAGCCGTAGCCGCCCGTGAACTCCAGCAGCAGCCTGTCCTGCACGCCCATGATCTCGTTCACGGCCAGCAGGCCCGCGAGCCCGCCCGAGATCATCATGGCGATCATCGTGATGCGGCTGATCGAGATCCCCGCATACACGGCCGCGGACGGGTTCGCCCCCACGGTCCGGATGGCGTAGCCGAGGCGGGTGCGCCAGATCAGCAGCCACACGCCGAAGGCGGCGGCGAGCGCAAGCACGAAGGAGCCGTTGAGCGGTGTCGTCGGGATGACGACGCCGAAGCGCGCCAGGATCTCGTGCAGGAACGGCACGTGCGCGGCCGGAACAAAGGTGCGCGTCTCGGGCGACATCGAGCCCGGGCGGCCCATCACGTTCACGAGGAGATACACAAGCAGCGCCGACGCCAGCATGTTGAACATGATGGTGGTGATCACGATGTGGCTGCCGCGCTTGGCTTGCAGATAGCCCGGCACGAGCGCCCACAGCGCCCCGAACGCCGCCGCCGACAGGGCGCCGAGCGGCACGAGCAGCCAGCCGGGCAAGCTCTCGAACTGAAGGCAGACCAGCGCGGCCCCGAGCCCGCCCAGCGTCGCCTGGCCCTCGCCGCCGATGTTGAACAGCCCGGCGTGAAACGCCACCGCGACCGCCAGCCCGGTGAAGATAAAGTTCGTCGCGTAGTAGAGCGTGAAGCCGACGCCTTCGCCGGTCGCCAAGGCGCCGCGCAGCAGGATGGCGGTGGACTCCAGCGGGTTCTCGCCGATGGCGAGCACCACCAGCCCGGCGATCACGAAGGCGGCCGCCACGGCCAGCGCCGGCACGAGCACGTAGTCGGCCCAGCGCGGCAGTTCGATCGGGGCGGCGCTCATGCGGCGCGGTCCGAGACGCCGGCCATCAGCAGCCCGAGGTCGCGTTCATCCGTGCGGTCGGGCAGTCGCTCGCCCGTGATCCGCCCGCCGCACATCACCACGATGCGGTCCGACAGCGCGGTGATCTCTTCCAGCTCCACCGACACGAGCAGGATCGCCACGCCGGCGTCCCGCAGCGCGATTAGCCGGCGGTGGATGAACTCGATCGCCCCGATGTCGACGCCGCGCGTCGGCTGGCCGACCAGCAGCACCTTGGGGCCGCGCTCGATCTCGCGCGCCAGCACGATCTTCTGCTGGTTGCCGCCCGAGAACTTGGCGGTCTTCAGCAAAGGCGCACGTGGGCGCACGTCATAGGCCTCCATCTCGGCCAGCGTATGCGCCACGATGGCGCCCCGATCCAGCAGCGCTCCGGCGCCGTAGCGCTGCTCGTCCTGGAAGCCCAGCATGGCGCTCTCGCAGGCCTCGAAGGAGGGCACCAGCCCGGTGCGCAGCCGGTCCTCCGGCACATGCAGCAGCCCGAGCCGCCGCAGCTGCGCCGGATCGCGTTCGGCCGCCCCGAGGGGCGCGCCGTCCAGCGCGATCGAGCCCGCCGCGATCGGCCGCATGCCCGCGATCGCCTCCAGCAACTCGCTCTGGCCGTTGCCCGCGATGCCGGCGACGCCCACGATCTCGCCGGCCCGCACCTGCAGCGACACGCCGTCCACGCGCGCGGTGCCCTGGGCGTCGCGCACCACGAGGTTCTCGACCACGAGCGCCGGCGCGCCCGGCCGGGCCTCGTTCTTTTCCACCCGCAGCAGCACCCGCCGGCCCACCATCAGCTCGGCCAGTTGCGCCGGCGAGGTCGCGGCGGTGTCCAGCGTCGCCACCATTTCGCCGCGTCGCATCACCGAGACCCGGTCGGTGATCGCCATGATCTCGCGCAGCTTGTGAGTGATCAGGATGACGGTCTTGCCTTCGTCGGCGAGAATGCGCAGCAGCCGAAACAGGCCGTCCGCCTCCTCGGGGGTCAGCACCGCGGTGGGCTCGTCCAGCACCAGCACGTCGGCGCCGCGCACCAGCGCCTTCACGATCTCGACGCGTTGCCGCAGCCCGACCGGCAGATCGCCCACCACGGCGTCGGGGTCCAGCGTCAGCCCGTAATCGCGCGCCAGCGCGGCGAGCTTGGCCCGCACCTGCCGGGCCCCATGGGCCAGCCGCGGCCCGCCCTCTGCGCCCAGCATCACGTTGTCGGTCACCGACAGGGGCTCCACCAGCATGAAATGCTGGTGCACCATCCCGATCCCGGCCGCGATGGCCTCGCCGGGCGAGCGGACTCGGCGGGCGGCGCCGTTCACCCGGATCTCTCCGGAATCGGCCTCGTAGAAGCCGTAAAGGATCGACATCAGGGTCGACTTGCCGGCCCCGTTTTCGCCCACGATCCCGTGGATGCTGCCCCGGCGCACCGCCAGATCCACGCCCTTGTTGGCATGCACCTCGCCGAAGCGCTTGTGGATGCCGACGAGCTCGATGGCGAGTGCGGGCGTGGCGGTCATGCGGGGATCGTCATCTCTTTGATCCGTAGGGGCGGCGATCGAATACCAACGGCGGCCGCCCGGTTCAGTCCGGCCCGGGCTGACCCTCTCCGTCATGGCCGGGCTTGTCCCGGCCATCCACGTCGGAGCAAAGCGCGTGGATCCCTGGGTCAAGCCCGGGGATGACGGTGGAGGGATGGGCGCGCCTAGAGCGCGGGTCGAAGACGCGCCGGACCAACCCTCACGGGCACTTCTGGTCCGACATGTAGTCGTGCACCTTCACGGCGCCGCTGACGATGTCGGCTGCGGCCTTATCGGCTGCGGCCTTCATGTCGGGCGTGATCAGGCTCTTGTTGTTGTCGTCCAGCGCCCAGGCGACGCCGTTTTCCTTGAGGCCCAGCACGGTGACGCCGGGCTTCCAAGTCCCGTCCTTGGCGGCCTTGAAGCTGTCGATCGTGGCCACGTCCACGCGCTTGAGCATGGAGGTCAGCACCTTGCCGGGGTGCAGCATGTTCTGGTTGGAGTCGACGCCGATGCCGAGCTTGCCGGCGTCCGCGGTGGCGCGCAGCACGCCGATGCCGGTGCCGCCGGCCGCGTGATAGATCACGTCCGCGCCGCGGTCGATCTGCGCCTTGGCGAGTTCGGCCCCCTTCACGGGGTCGTTCCAGGCAGCGCCCGTGGTGCCGGTCATGTTCTGCAGCACCTCGGCCGACGCGTTGGCGTATTTCACGCCCTGCACGTAGCCGCACGCGAACTTGCGGATCAGCGGGATGTCCATGCCGCCAACGAAACCGACCTTGCCGGTCTTGGACGCCTTGGCGGCCAGGAGGCCGACCAGGAACGAGCCCTCGTGCTCCTTGAACACGATGGACTGCACGTTGGGGGCGTCCACCACCATGTCGATCAGCGTGAACTTGCTGTTGGGAAATTCCTTCGCGACCTTCTCGAGCGCGCTCGCCTGGCTGAACCCCACCGCCACGATGGGCGAGAAGCCGTCGCGCGCGAAGCGGCGCAGCGTCTGCTCGCGCTGCGCGTCGTTCTGGAGCTCGAAGTCGCGGTATTCGACGCCGGTGTCCTTCTTGAACTGCTCGGCGCCCGTGTAGACGCCTTCGTTGAAGGATTTGTCGAACTTGCCGCCCAGATCATACACGATGGCGGGCTTGATCGCCTGCCCCTGCGCGAGCGCCGTGCCGCCCAACGCAATCGCGGCGGCGAGCCCCATGATCATGGTCCGCATGGAAAAACCCCTCTGTTGAAATCCGGCCTTTGAGCAAGCCGTTGCGCTCGCAGGATGGCATGGCCTTCACCCGAGGTGAAGCGCGCAAACACCGCAGCCGGAAGAGCTTGGCGACCCCGTGCGCCGGTGGCATGCTTCAACTTCAGGGGGACCTCCTTCAAGGGAGCGCTCTATGCCGTGTCGCCGTTCGCCCACCCGCCGTGGGCTTCGCGCCCGCCTCGCCGCAGCCTGGACCGCGCCCGCGGGCGTACTCCTCGCCACCGCGCTCGCGCTGGGCTGGACGACGCCGGCGGCCGCGCGCGACGGCGCCAACGAGGTCGACGTCGAACTCGTGCTGGCGGTGGACATCTCCTACTCGATGGACCCCGAGGAGCAGGCGCTCCAGCGCCAGGGCTACATCGATGCGCTTCGCTCGCCCGAGGTGATCGACGCCATCCGCAAGGGCGTGAACGGCAAGATCGCGGTCACCTATGTGGAATGGGCCGGCATCAACACCCAGGAGGTCGTGGCCGACTGGATGGTGATCGACGGCAAGGAGAGCGCCGCCGAGTTCACCGCGCAGCTCGCCGCCAAGCCGATCCGCCGGCTCTACCGCACGTCGATCTCGGGCGCGCTCGACTTTGCGGTCCCGCTCTTCGACAAGAACGACTATCACGGCCTCAAGCAGGTGATCGACGTGTCGGGCGACGGCTCCAACAACCAGGGCCGGCCCGTGACGGCAGCACGCGACGACGCGCTCGCCAAGGGCATCACCATCAACGGCCTGCCGATCCTGCTCAACCGCCCGAATGGCGGGTTTCCGGAGGTCGAGAACCTCGACGAATATTACCGCGATTGCGTGATCGGCGGCCCGGGCTCCTTCATGATCCCGATCCGCGAGCGGGCTCATTTCGTCGAGGCCATTCGCACCAAGATCCTGCTCGAGGTCGCACTCGCTCCGCCGCCGGCCTGGCCCGTGCGGGTGATACCGGCCAGCGCCGTGGGCGGCGAGGTGCTGCGCACGCAGGGCGCGGAGCAGAAGACGGCCTGCATGTTCGGCGAAAGGCAATGGCAGCAGCGCTGGGGCAATTGAGCGTGGCCACGCTCCCGCTATGATGCGCGACCTCCGCCCGAGTCCCGCCATGGCCCGCTTCCGCCTCGCCCTGATCGCGCACGACCAGAAGAAAGCCGCCATGGTGGCCTGGGCGGAGCGCCACCGCGCCGCGCTCGCGCGCTGCCAGCTTTACGCCACCGGCACCACCGGCTCGCGCATCAAGGAGCGCTGCCCGGACCTCGACATAACACTGATGAAGAGCGGCCCGCTCGGCGGCGACCAGCAGATCGGCGCCCTGATCGCCGAGGAGCGGCTGGACGGGCTCGTGTTCTTCGTCGACCCTCTCTCGCCGCACCCGCACGACGTGGACGTCAAGGCGCTGACCAGGCTGGCGCTGGTCTACGACATCCCGATGGCGTGCAATCTCTCCACCGCCGACCTCGTGGTCGCGGGCTTCGAAGCCATGCGCCGCCGGCCCTCCTAATTGGCTCGAACCTGCCGGGCCGGCAGAAGATTGCACCCGACAACGCCACTCATCCTGAGGAGCAGGCCCACTTGGGCCTGCGTTTCGAAGGACGAGGGGGGGCGTGGAGATGGGTGACGATGAGCAGAGCGCGCCGAAGCTGGGACCACCTCCCGTCATTGCGAGCGTCAGCGAAGCAATCCAGCCTAAAAGCCCGATCATTAGGCTGGATTGCTTCGCCTCCGGCTCGCAATGACGGCGAGGCGTTGTGGCGGTCGAGACCCCCTCGCGTCCTTGCTTCGCCTCCGGCTCGCAATGACGGCGGAGGGACGCTCACGTCCCGCGTGGCTTGGCGCGCGCCGTAGGGGCGGCCTCGGCAGGGTCGTCCGGCCAGGGGTGGCGCGGGTAGCGGCCTTTCATGTCGGCCTTCACGGCCGCCCAGGAGCCGCGCCAAAACCCCGGCAGGTCGCGGGTGATCTGGATGGGGCGGTGCGCCGGCGACAGGAGGTGCAGAACCAGAGGCAGCCGGCCGTTCGCGACGGCGGGATGCTGCTTCAGGCCAAACAGCTCCTGCACCCGGATGGCCAGCACCGGACCTTCCTCGGCCTCGTAGTCGATGGCGGCGTTGTTGCCGGTCGGGGCGGCGAAGTGCGTCGGCGCCTCGGCGTCGAGCCGGCGGGCCATGTCCCATGGCACGAGGGCTTTCAGGGCGCGGTCGAGATCGTCGGTCGTGATCTGCGCCAGGCTGGCGCGTCCCTCGATAAAGGGCGCGAGCCATTCGGCCGCCGATCCCGCGAGCGCTTCGTCCGACAGGTCCGGCCAGCTCGGGTCGGCGCGCCGCAAAAACATCACCCGGTTGCGCCATTGCGCCAGCGCCTTGCTCCACGGCAGGCGGCCTATGCCAAGGCCGGCCACACCGCGCGCCAGAACCTGCGCGGCTTCGGGCGTCGCCGGCGTGGGGAGCGTCTTTTCTGAAAGCGTGATGGCGTGCAGCCGGCGCACCCGCCGGGCACGCAGCGCCGCCGCCTGGCGGTCGAAGGCGAGGTCGTCGGTGGTCTGGATGTGGCTCGCGAAGGCGGCTTCGATGGTTTCGGCGTCCAGCGGCGCGGCGAGCAGGATGCGGGCGGACGCGGCCCCGCCCGCGATCTCGGCCACGGCCAGGAAGGGCTCGCGCGCCAGCGCGTCGTGCGCCTCTGTCTGCGCGCCACGACCGTTCGCCATCACGAAGGCGCCGGGCGCGCCGCGCGCCTTGGCGATCCGGTCCGGATAGGCGAGCGCCAGCACCGCGCCGGCGTCCGCGACGTCGCCCGGGCGGAAGCGCGCCCCCACGGAGTCGCACCAGCCGCGCGCCAGCCGGCGCATGTCCTCGGCCCGACGGCCCCTGTCGCGCCGGAACGCGTCGAGCCGGTGGCCGAGATGCGCCGAGTCGCCGCCAAGGCCACGCTCGGTGATCACGGCCGCGATCTCGGCCGCGAGGCCAGCCTGGCCGCGCCCGGCCGCGCTCGCCACCATGCGGGCCAGCCGAGGCGGGAGTGGCAGGCCGCGAATGAGCTTGCCCTCCGGCGTCAGGCGACCCTGCGCGTCGATGGCGTCGATCTCGGTGAGCAGCGCCCGCGCCTCCGCGAGCGCCGGCCGGGGCGGCGGATCCAGGAAGGGCAGGGTGGCGGGGTCCGTGACCCCCCAGGCGGCGCAGTCCAGCAGGAGGCCGGACAGGTCGGCGCTCAGGATCTCGGCGGGCGCGAAGGGCTCCATCGCGCCCGTGGCGGCCTCCTCCCACAGCCGGTAGCAGACGCCCGGCTCGGTGCGCCCGGCGCGGCCGCGCCGCTGGTCGGCGGCGGCGCGAGACGCCCGCACGGTTTCGAGCCGCGTGAGCCCGATCGCGGGCTCGTAGCGCGGCACGCGCGCCAGCCCGCTGTCCACCACCACCCGCACGCCCTCGATGGTGAGCGACGTCTCGGCGATGGAGGTCGCCAGCACGACCTTGCGGCGGCCCGGCTTCGCCGGCTGCACGGCGAGATCCTGGTCGCGCTGGTCCATCGCGCCATAGAGCGGCGCGATGTCGACGGCCGGGTCCTTCACCCGTTCGGCCAGCATGGCGGCGACGCGGCGGATCTCGCCCTGGCCGGGCAGAAACGCCAGCACGGAGCCGGGCTCGGCGCGCAACGCCGTCAGGATGAGGTCGGCGACTTGCTCGTCCGTGCGCCGGCGCGGGTCGCGGCCGACATGGCGGGTCTCCACCGGAAAGGCGCGGCCTTCGCTGCGGATCACGGGCGCGTCGCCGAGCAGCCGCGCGACGCGCGCGCCGTCCAGCGTGGCCGACATCACGAGGATGCGCAGGTCCTCGCGCAGGCCCGCCTGGGCGTCCAGCGCCAGCGCGAGGCCAAGGTCCGCGTCGAGCGAACGCTCGTGGTATTCGTCGAACAGCACCGCGGCGACGCCCGCGAGCTCCGGGTCGTCCAGGATCATGCGCGCGAACACGCCCTCGGTGACGACCTCGATGCGGGTGCGCGGTCCGATCTTTGATCCGAGGCGCACGCGCAGGCCCACGGTTTCGCCAACGGGCTCGCCCAGCGTTTCCGCCATGCGGCTCGCGGCCGCGCGGGCGGCGAGGCGTCGCGGCTCCAGCAGGATCAGCTTGCCGGGGCGGCCCGCAAGCGTGGTCCACGGCTCGTCCAGCAGCGCCAGCGGAACGCGCGTCGTCTTGCCGGCGCCCGGCGGCGCCACCAGCACGGCGTTCGGACGTTCGGCCAGCGCGACGGCGATATCGGCCAGAACGGCGTCGATCGGGAGCGGAGTGTCGAAATGGCGCATGCGCGAGGATGTGGCCGACGGCTGAACCTGGCGCAAGTCTCGGGCGCGGTCCGAGGGCGGAGGCGCCACCTGCCTATTATGCCAGATTGTCACAGATCCGACATTCCCTTGATGATGTCCGTCAAAGGGAGGCTCAATTGAAATCCAAAAACACGGATATCTCTACGCTCACCTACGTGATCGGTTGCTTGTATTTCTGCTCGGAAACCCTCGACGCACTCGGGCAGAGAGACTTCGCCGACGAGCTCCGAAAGACCTGCGACAGGTTGGCCGGAAATTTGCGGTCCCCTGAAACACGTCAGTTGAAGATTGTCGTTTCGAACGACTGACCACACAGCGCGCATGGCCACGCTTGTGCTATGATCAAAAGATTAGCGGACCGACAGGCCTTTGCGGCGGCGGTCCGCACTCTTTTGTTTCAGGGCCTCGCAATGGCAGTCATGCACAGGGACGGTTCCGCCCCCAATCACGCGGAAATAGCCATCGACGATCGAATGGCGGCCTTTACGAAGGCCAATGGTTTCGGGCACTACGCCTATCACGTTCGCCTCGTTCCAGGCGAAATAGAACGCGATCTTATTGTTTATACAAGTTACCCGGAAGCCTGGGTCCAGCGCTATGTGGAGCAGGACTACTTTCAGATAGACCCGGTCATCAAGCTGGCGCAGTTCAACATCATGCCGATCAACTGGGACGATTTCGACCAGGGTGATTCAAAAGTGTCGCGACTGGTGCAGGAGCGCCAGGCATTCGGCGTTGGCCCGCGCGGCCTGACAGTGCCGATTCGCGGCGCCGTGGGCGACTTCGCTTTGTTCAGCGTCACGTGTGGCGAGGACCACGATGCGTGGCGCGCCAAGCTGCCCGGCCGGGTCGGCGAGGTCGTGGTCGCAGCCTATGAGTTTCATGCCGCCGTGATGAGCATCTGTGTCGAGGAGGACCACGAGACGCGGCCGCTCTCCACCCGCGAGCGGCAGGTGTTGACGCTCGCCGGCCAGGGCATGCCGCACAAGTCGGTGGCCTTCGCGCTCGCGATTTCGGAAAGCGCCGTGAAGCTCTACCTCGACAGCGCCCGCAACAAGCTGGGCGCTCACAATACCGCCCAGGCGATCGGCTACGCGGTGTCGCGCCATCTCATCGCCAGCCCGCCCTGAGAGGCGGACGAGTTCCCCAGCCTGAGGGCGGACCGTCGCGTCGCCCAATAGCCCGACGCAGGCGCATCACGCCGGGAAGCCGTAGCGCCTCAGGTCGATCGCGAGCTGGTCGGCCGTGGTGAAGTGCACGGCATGCATGCCAACCGCCCGCGCGCCCTCGACGTTCTTGGGCGAGTCGTCGATGAACAGGCAGTCGGCCGCGTCGAGGCCGTTGCGGTCGAGCAGCACATGGTAGATCGCCGGGTCGGGCTTGAGGAGCTTCTCCTCGCCCGACACCACCACGTCGCGAAAGCCGTCCAGAAACGGCCAGCGCCGGCGCGCGATGGCGAACTTCTCATGCGAAAAATTGGTGATCGCCCAGGTCGGCACGCCGTGCTGGCGCAGCCGCTCCAGCAGCACGACGCTGCCATGGACCACGTCCGCCACCGTCTCGACCCAGCGCTCGTCAAAGGCGCGGATTTCGTCTGCGAGGTCGGGATGCCGCTCGGTCAAAATCGCGACCGCATCCGCGAAGGGGCGGCCCCGGTCCTGCTCGATGTTCCAGGCCGGCGTGCACACCTCGCCCAGAAACCACTCCATGCGGTCCGGGTCCGGGATGATCTTGCGGTAGAGATACCGGGGATTCCAGTCGAGCAGCACTTCGCCGATGTCGAAGACCACCTGCGTTGGGTTCTGCGAAGCCTCCATGGTCAGCGCGTGCCGTACATGCGGTCGCCCGCGTCGCCAAGGCCCGGCACGATGTAGCCGTGGTCGTTCAGCTTCTCGTCGATCGCGGCCGTCCAGACGGGGACGTCGGGGTGCGCCGCCGTGAGCCGCGCGATGCCTTCGGGCGCGGCCAGCAGGCACACGAAGCGCAGGTCCTTGGCGCCGCGCTCCTTCAGCCGGTCTATCGCCGCCACCGCGGAGTTGGCGGTCGCCAGCATGGGGTCGACCACGATTACGAGGCGGTCGGCGATGTCGGACGGGGCCTTGAAGTAATATTCCACGGCGGTGAGCGTCTCGGGGTCGCGGTAGAGTCCGATATGGGCCACGCGGGCGGAGGGCACCAGCGTCAGCATGCCATCGAGGAAGCCGACGCCGGCGCGCAGGATGGGGGCGAGCACCAGCTTCTTGCCGGCGATCATCGGCGCCATCGTGGTGGTGATCGGCGTCTCGGTCTCGACCAGCTCGGTCGGCAGGTCGCGCGTCACCTCATAGGCGAGCAGCATGCCGATCTCGTTGAGGAGCTGGCGGAAGCCCTTCGTGGAGCGCTTCTTGTCCCGCATCAGCGTCAGCTTGTGCTGCACAAGCGGGTGGGAAACGACGGTGACGCCCTTCGGGGCAGCGTCCAGCATGGCGACCTCGATCAACCGGAATCGGATGCGCGCACCATAGCGCGACGGACAAAAACTAAAACACCGTGCCGTCGCTGATCACCATGATCGGCGGCGGGCCGCCCGGCCGCTTCTCCCGCGCGATGCGCCGCCCGGCCGCCCAAGTGCCGCCTTCCAGCGCCTTGGCGAGCGGAAACTGCTCGGGCGTGAGCCCCAGGCGGCTGCGGATCAGCCCCGCGACGTCGTCCAGCAGCGCCACCGTGAGGGCGCGCCATTCCACCACCAGGGTGGAATCCGCCGGATGGGGCCGCTCCGCTTCGTTCGGGTCCTTCAGCGCCAGAACGCCCGCGTCCACGAAGAGGCCGCCATTGCGGTACTCGGCCAGGCCCGTGAGCGCATCCACCCCGGACACGCCCACGCCCGCCGCCTGCAGCGGCTCGATCAACGAATAGGCCAGCCATTGCGAGAGCTTGTGGAACGGCAGCAGCCCGGTGGTCGCGTCGTCGGTCACGAGGCTCGGATGCCGCCACGTGTCGCCGAGATCGACGCCGCCGAGCGCGATGCGCCCAGGCCAGATCGGGCCGAGATGCCCCAGCAGCGCCGCGAGAATCGCTTCCGCCGGGAGGAGGCCGCCCTCGACCTGCGCGGCGAGATGGTCAAAGAGCCCGCCCGGGCGCGCCTCGTCATGCCGGGCGAACACCGCCGGTCGCCCGAGCGCTGCGCGGCCCAGGCGCCGGAGCAGGTCGACCCGGCCCTCGAGACCGACCATCGGATTGCGCGGGTCGATCTGGAAGCCGGCCGCAACCTCGTTGACCTGGAGCGCCGCGAGCCGGCTGGCGTCAGCGCGTAGCGGCTCGCCCGGCCGGGCGGAAAACAGCCCGGACGCGAACATGTAGAAGCTCGCCACCGCGAGCCCTTCCGAGCGCGCGAAGCGCTCCCCGCTGGCCGCTTCGAGATAGGACCAGTCCGGCCCCGCGCCGGCGTCCAGCAACACGCTCACGATGGCGAGGTCGAACGCCGCCCGCGCCCGGGCGGCGTCTGACGGCCAGGGCGTGTCTCGGTCCAGCGTCGCCCAGCGGTCGAAGCCGCCGGCCGCGAAATGCCGCCAGCGGGCGTGAAACGGAACCTGGAAGGTCGGGTAGTTGCGCCGGATCGTGTCGAGCACATAGTCGGCGCAGCGGCAGAGCCTGCCGGAATCGACAGTGAAATGCGGCAGCTCGCCCGCGACGCCGAGCGCCAGCATGCGGTGCGCCCGCTCGCGAACCGCGCGCGGCGACAGCAACCCGCGCGCCAGCGCGGCGTCTGCGCCCGGCTCTGCCCCGGCGGCTCCGCTCATCAATACTTCTCCAGCGGGCGGCCCACGGTGCGCCGCAGATCGTCCTGCCCGGGCGCGCCCTGCGGCGCGTAGTACCCCGCCGCCTTCTTGGCTTCCATTTCCACAGAGGCATCCGGCGGAATCAACTCGTCCGGGATGGACACGCGCTCGCCGATCTCAATGCCGGCCCCCACGATGGCGTCGTATTTCATGTTCGACATCGACATGAATCGATCGATGCGGGTGATCCCGAGCCAGTGCAGCACGTCCGGCATCAGCTGCTGGAACCGCGCGTCCTGCACGCCGGCCACGCACTCGGTGCGCTCGAAATAGGTGGCGGCCTGGTCGCCGCCCTCCTGCCGCTTGCGCGCGTTGTAGACCAGGAACTTGGTGACCTCGCCGAGCGCGCGGCCTTCCTTGCGGTTGTACGCCACCACGCCCGCGCCCCCGCGCTGCGCCTCCTTCACGCATTCCTCGACGCCATGCGCCAGATAAGGGCGGCAGGTGCAGATGTCTGAGCCGAACACGTCCGACCCGTTGCATTCGTCATGCACCCGACAGGCGACGCGCCGGCGCGGGTCGGCGAGGGCTGCGACCTCGCCGATCACATAGACGGTGGTTCCGCCGATCGGCGGCAGGAACACCGCGAGGTCCGGTCGCGTCACGATCTCGGGAAACATCCCGCCGGTCTGCTCGAAGAGCGTGCGCCGCAGCGCGTTTTCGGTGACGCCGAAGCGCGCCGCGACGCCGGGCAGGTGCCACACGGGATCGATCGCGATCTTGGTGACCGAGATGTCGCCGTTCGCCTGCAGGATCGCGCCGTCGTGCTTGAGCCGACCGGCCGCCATGCCGGCCACGATCTCGGGCATGTTCAGCCGCGCTTTGGTGATCGCGATGGTGGGACGGATATCGACGCCCTGCGCGATCCAGTCGGCGAAGACTTCGCCGGCCGACGCGCCCCACGGGTCGAGCGAAACGATCTTGCCGGGATCGCCCCATTGCGGATGCGGACCAACAGGCGTCACCGGGTGGGTGTTGCGCAGGTCCGGCCGAACGGCCGGGTTCAGCGCGCCCGACGACACCGCCAGCGCGCGATACAACGAGTAGGCGCCGCCATGCGCGCCGATGACGTTGCGGTCCGCCGGATTGGTGACGGAGCCGATCACCGGACCGCGCTCGGCCGGCGTCGCCGCGCCCCAGCGGATCGGAAAGCGGGTCACGCCCGTGCCGGGCTCGGGGTGCGACGTGAGCCGGATATGGGTGTTGCGGTTGTCCGTGCTCATGCGCGTCTCTGGCGGCCCACGCCGCCGGGCGTGAGATCGATTGAAAACGATCGTCTGCCGACGTTACGGTCCCGTCAACGGCGCCGTCAAAGCCAGCTTCGGCCGGGTCCGTGCACGGGCAGGCCGAGCAGCG
Source organism: Alsobacter metallidurans (assembly GCF_014636935.1). Classification (GTDB taxonomy): domain Bacteria; phylum Pseudomonadota; class Alphaproteobacteria; order Rhizobiales; family Beijerinckiaceae; genus Alsobacter; species Alsobacter metallidurans. The sequence goes on from NZ_BMES01000001.1 coordinate 499,749, forward strand.
CGGCGGCGGTCTCGCCGATATCCGCGAAGGTCTCGCGTCGCCCGATCGAACCCGGCGCCACGCCCGGCCCGAAGCACAGGATCGGCGTGTGCTCGCGCGTGTGGTCGGTGCCGCGCCAGGTCGGATCGTTGCCGTGGTCGGCCGTGAGGACCACGAGGTCGCCCGGCCGCAGCCGCGCCTCCAGCTCCGGCAGGCGCGCGTCGAAGGCTTCCAGCGCGGCCGCATAGCCGGGCACGTCGCGCCGGTGGCCGAACTCGCTGTCGAAGTCGACGAAGTTGGCGAACAGGAAGCCGCCATTGGCGAGCGTGTCGACTTCGCCCAGCAGGGCGTCGAACAACGCCATGTTGCCGGCCGCCTTCACCTCGCGGCCCGTGCCCCGGTGGGCGAAGATGTCGCCGATCTTGCCGACCGTCACGACGGCGCGCCCGGCCTTTGCGGCACGGTCCAGGATCGTGCCGGCCGGCGGCGGAATGGCGAAATCCTTGCGGCGGGGCGTACGCACGAAGCCGGTGTTGGCGTCGCCCGTGAATGGGCGCGCGATCACCCGGCCGATGCGCAAAGGATCGCACAGCCGCCGCCCGATGCGGCAGAGCTCGTAGAGGCGCTCGAGCCCGAAAACCTGCTCGTGGGCGGCGATCTGCAGCACGGAATCCACGGAGGTGTAGCAGATGGGCTTGCCTGTCCGCATATGCTCGGCCCCGAGCTCGTCCAGGATCTCGGTGCCGGACGCGTGTTTGTCGCCGAGGATGCCAGGCAGCGCCCCTTCGCGGATCAGCGCGGCCGTCAGGTCCGGCGGGAAGCTCGGTTGCGTATCAGGGAAATAGCCCCAGGCAAAATCCACCGGCGTTCCGGCGATCTCCCAATGGCCCGACGGCGTGTCCTTGCCGCGCGACGTCTCGACGCCGTAGCCCCATTGGCCGCGAACGGGGCCCTCGGCCGGATCGGCCGCCCAGCGTCGGCCCGTGGACGCTTGGGCGGCCAGGCCCAGGCCGAGCCGCGTCATGAAGGGCAGCCGCAGCGGTCCGGCGCGCAAACCGGCACGGTCGCCAGCGCCGGCCGCGCAGGCCTCCGCAATGTGGCCGAGCGTGTCGGCCCCGACATCCCCATAGGCGGCTGCGTCTTCCGCGCCGCCGCAGCCCACCGAGTCGAGCACGATCACAAAGACGCGGCTCACTCGCGCACCACGCCGGAGTCGGCCGTCTCGAGGTTGAACGCCGCCGCGAACAGGGCGCGCGTGTAGTCGGTCTTTGGATGGGCGAACAGCTCGGCGGCCGGGCCCTGCTCCACCACCTTGCCGTTCTGCATGACGATGACCTCGTTGGCGAGCGCCCGCACGACCCGCAGGTCGTGGCTGATGAACATGTAGGCGAGGTTGCGCCGCTGCTGCAGGTCGCGCAACAGGTCCACGATCTGCGCCTGCACGGACATGTCGAGCGCCGAGGTCGGCTCGTCCAGCACCACGAATTTCGGCTCCAGCGCCATCGCGCGCGCGATCGCGATGCGCTGGCGCTGGCCGCCCGAGAATTCGTGCGGGTAGCGGTCCATGGAGGCTGGGTCGAGCCCCACGTCGAGCAGCGCGCGGGCGATCACCTCGCGGCGCGCCTCGTAGCTCTGGCGCTGGTCCAGCGCGTCCAGCCCCTCGCCGACGATGTCGGCCACGGACAGGCGCGGCGACAGCGAGCCGTAGGGATCCTGGAACACGATCTGCATGTCGCGCCGCAGCGGCCGCATGGCCTTGCTGTTGAGGCCGTCCAGCCGCTGGCCGAGATACACGATCAGCCCCTGCGAGGAGATCAGCCGCAGCATCGCCAGCCCGAGCGTGGTCTTGCCCGAGCCGCTCTCGCCCACCACCCCGACGGTCTCTCCCTCGCGCACCGCGATCGTGATGCCGTCCACCGCCTTCACGTGGCTGACGACCTTTTTGAAGAAGCCCTTGCGGATCGGGAACCAGACCCGAAGGTCCTGCGCCTCCACGATCACGGGAGCGCCCGTCTTGGGCGGTTCGGGCCGGCCCTTGGGCTCGGCGGCCAGCAGCTTGCGCGTGTAGGCGTGCTGCGGGTTGTCGAACACCTGCGCGACCGGGCCGTGCTCGACGATCTGGCCGTTGGTCATCACGCAGACCCGGTCGGCGATCTTGCGCACGATGCCGAGATCATGGGTGATGAACAGCATCGCCATGCCGTTTTCGGTCTTGAGGCGCGCGAGCAGCTTCAGGATTTGCGCCTGCACGGTGACGTCCAGCGCCGTGGTGGGCTCGTCTGCGATCAGCAGGTCCGGCGCGTTCGCGAGAGCCATCGCGATCATCACGCGCTGGCGCTGCCCGCCCGAGAGCTCGTGCGGGTAGGCCCCCAGCCGCCCTTCGGGATCGCGGATGCCGACCTGGTTCAGCAACTCCACCGTGCGCCGGCGCGCGGCGTCTCCCGAGAGCCCGTTGTGCAAGCCGAGAATCTCGCCGATCTGCCGCTCGATGGGATGCAGCGGGTTCAGCGACGTCATGGGCTCCTGGAACACCATCGTGATGGCGTTGCCGCGCACCTTGCGCAACTCGTCCTCGGACGCCGTGAGCAGGTTGCGGCCCTTGAACAGCACCTCGCCGGACGGATGCGACGCCGGCGGATAGCTCAGCAACTTCAGGATCGACAGCGCGCTGACGGATTTGCCCGACCCGGACTCGCCCACCAGCGCCACCGTCTCGCCGGCATGCACGTCGAACGACACGTGGTCCACCGCGGTGGTGGTCTTGCCGCCCTGGCGGAACACGACCGAGAGGTCGCGGACGGAGAGGAGGGGGGCGTCGCTCATCCGAACGTCTTCCGCGGGTCAAAGGCGTCGCGCACGGCCTCGCCGATGAAGATCAGCAGCGACAGCATGATGGCGATCACCGAGAAGCCCGTCAGGCCGAGCCATGGCGCCGAGATGTTGCTCTTGCCCTGCAGCAGCAGCTCGCCCAGCGAGGGCGAGCCCGGCGGCAGGCCGAACCCCAGGAAGTCGAGCGACGTGAGCGTTGTGATCGAGCCGTTCAGAATGAACGGCAGGAACGTCATGGTGGCGACCATGGCGTTGGGCAGCACGTGCTTCACCATGATCCTGGCGTCGCTCAGCCCCAGCGCCCGCGCGGCGCGCACATAGTCGAAGTTGCGGGCGCGCAGGAACTCGGCCCGGACCACGTGCACCAGCGCCACCCAGGAAAACAGCAGCAGGATGCCGAGCAGCGTGAAGAACGACGGCTGAAAGAAGTTCGACAGGATCATCAGCAGATACAGCGACGGGATCGCCGACCAGATCTCGATGACGCGCTGGAAATAGAGGTCCACGCGCCCGCCGAAGTAGCCCTGGATCGCGCCCGCCATGATGCCGATCACGGACGAGATCGCGGCCAGGATAAGCCCGAACAGCACCGACAGCCGGAACCCGTAGATCACGCGCGCCAGGACGTCGCGGCCGCCGTCGTCGGTGCCGAGCCAGTTCCATTCGAGGTCGCGGCAGCCGAGCGCCTTGCCGGCGGCGTCCGGCCCCGCCCGCTTCTCGGCGACGGGCCGGCAGACCTCGTCCTTCAGCGACCAGGTCGGCGCAGCCGGCGCTGCGGTAGGCAGGTCGAGATTGATGGTGTTCGAGGCAAAGCGGATCGGCGGCCACAGCGCCCAGCCGTGCTCGGCGATCTCCTTCACGATCACGGGGTCGCGATAGTCCGTCTGCGCCAGGAAGCCGCCGAACTTCTCCTCCGGGTAGTCCACCGCGATGGGGGCCAGCCACTCGCCCTTGTAGCGCACCAGGATCGGGCGATCATTGGCCAGCACCTCCGCGAAGAGGCACAGCACGAACAGCACCATGAAGATCCAGAACGACCAATAGCCTCGCCGGTTGGCCTTGAAGTTGGCCAGCCGCCGCTCGTTGATGGGCGACAGGCGCAAGAGCCCCTTGCGCGGCAGCGGCGGCGCGAGCGGGCCGCCGGGGCTCGTCTCGGGCGCGAATGTGCGGGTCGCCACGGGAGCGTCCATCAGACCTCCCGCGTCTCGAAGTCGATCCGCGGATCGATCCACGTATAGGTGAGGTCGGACAGCAGGTTCACCACCAGCCCGAGCAGCGAGAAGATGTAGAGATTGGCGAACACCACCGCGTAGTCGCGGTTCACGATGCTCTCGAAGGAGAGCAGCCCCAGCCCGTCCAGCGAGAACACGGTCTCGATCAGCAGCGAGCCGGTGAAGAACGCGTGGATGAACGCGCCCGGGAACCCCGCGATCACGATCAGCATGGCGTTGCGGAACACGTGCCCGTAGAGCACCTGCCGCTCGCTCAGGCCCTTCATGCGCGCCGTCAGCACATATTGCTTGCGGATCTCGTCCAGAAACGAGTTCTTGGTCAGCAGCGTCGCGGTCGCGAAGGCCCCCAGCGCCATGGAGAGGATCGGCAGCGTGATGTGCCGGATGTAGTCCAGCGCCTGCGCCCACCAGGGCAGCTGCGCGAAGTTCTCGGACGTCAGCCCGCGCAGCGGGAAAAACGGCAGGAAGGACGAGCCCTCGCCAAACAGCACGATCAGCAGGATCGCGAACAGGAAGCCCGGGATCGCGTAGCCGATGATCACGATCGCGGAGGTCCACGTGTCGAAGCGCGAGCCGTCCTGCACGGCCTTGCGGATACCGAGCGGAATCGAGATCGCGTAGCTCAAGAGCGTCATCCAGAGCCCGAGCGAGATCGAGACCGGCAGCTTCTCCTTGATGAGCTGCAGCACGGGCGTGTCGCGGAAGTAGCTCTTGCCGAAATCAAAGCGCAGGTAGTTCCACAGCATCAAGCCGAAGCGCTCGGGCGCGGGCTTGTCGAAGCCGAACTGCGCCTCCAGCTGCTTGATGAAGGCCGGGTCCAGCCCCTGCGCGCCGCGATACTTCGACGCCGCCTCGCCGGCCCCGCCGCCCGGCTGGTTTTGCGATCCGCCGGCGAAATCGCCGCCCGCCCCGCCCGCGATGCGCGAGGTCGCCGACGTGTCGTTGCCCTGCAGCTGCGCCAGCACGCGCTCCACCGGCCCGCCGGGCGCGAACTGCACGATCGTGAACGAGATCAGCATGATCCCGAGCAGCGTCGGGATCATCAGCAGGATGCGGCGGGAGACGTAGGCGAACATGGAGCTAAGATTCCGCCGTCATGGCCGGGCTTGACCCGGCCATCCACGCCGAGCCCCAGCGCGTGGATCCCCGGGTCAAGCCCGGGGATGACGGTGGAGAGTTGGCGCGCCCAAGATGGGATTTCCGCATCAAGCCTTTCCGATTCGCTTGGCCTTGGCCTCGTCATACCACCACGTGCCGGGTGCGCCGCGGGCATATTTCGGCTTGGTCGCCGGCTTGCCGAACATGTCCCAGTAAGCCAGCCAGTGCGAGGCCTTGTACCACATGGGGATCCAGTAGCGGCTCGCCCGCAGCACGCGGTCCAGAGCCCGGCAGGCGGTGACGAGCTCGGTTCGCGTGTCGGCCATGAGCGCGGCTTCCACCAGCGCGTCCACGGCCGGATCCTGGATGCCGGCGACGTTGGACGAGCCCGGCGTCCTGGCCGAGGCCGAACCGAACATCAGCTTCAGCCCTTCGCCCGGCGTGGGCGACATGCCGTAGCGGCGGGACACGATGTCGTAGTCGAACTCGTCCGTGCGCCGCTGGTATTGCGAGGCGTCCACGATCCGGAAGCGCGGCTCGATGCCGAGCAGCTTCAGGTTCTTGAACAGCGAGCCCGTATGGGGCTGCAGCGAGCCGGAGAAGTCGAGAAACTCGATTTCGAAAGGTTGCCCATTCGGCAGCCGCAGCGTGGCGCCCTCGCGCTTGAGCCCGGCGTCGCGCAACAACTGGTCCGCGCGTCGCAGGAGGTTGCGGTCCTGCCCCGACCCGTCCGACACCGGCGGAACGAACGGCGCGCCGAACGCCTCGTCCGGGATCTTGCCGCGCCAGGGCTCCAGCAGGTTGACCTCGTCCGCGGAGGGCGCCTCTTCGGCCTTCATGTCCGAGTTTTCGAAATACGACGCGGTCCGCTTGTAGACCCCGAACATGATCGTGGCGTTTGTCCATTCGAAGTCGAACAGCAGCCCCAGCGCCTCGCGCACGCGCCTGTCCTGGAACTTCTCGCGCCGCGTGTTGAAGAACCAGCCCTGCGTGCCCGACGGCGTCTCGTCCGGGATTTCCTCGCGCTTCACCCGGCCTTCTTTCACGGCCGGGAAATCGTAGCCGTTCGCCCAGTCGCGCGAGGTGAACTCCTCGCGAAACGTCACGTTGCCGGCCTTGAACCCTTCCAGCGCGACTTGGCGGTCGCGGTAGTATTCGTAGCGGACGCGCGCGAAATTATTTTGGCCCACATTCACCGGCAGGTCCTTGGCCCAGTAGTCGGCCACGCGCTCATACTCGATGAAGCGTCCCTGCTCGAAGCGCCCGACCTTGTACGCGCCCGAGCCGAGCGGCGGCTCCTGCGTGGCCTCCTCGAATGGCTTGGCCGAGTAGTACGCCTTGGAAAAGATCGGCAGCGTCGCGACCGTCAACGGCAGGTCGCGCGAGCGACCCTTGCCGTAGCGCACCACCACGGTGAGGTCGTCCGGCGCCTCGGCGCTCTCCACCATGCGGATCGTCTGGGCGATCAGCGGGTGGCCCTTCTGCTTCAGCAGCAGAACCGAAAACGCGACATCCTGCGCGGTGAGCCGCGAGCCATCGTTGAACCGGGCTTCCGGCCGCAGCCGAAACGTTTGCGTCAACCCGTCCTCGGCCGTCACGACGCTGCGGGCCACGAGCCCGTACAGCGCATCCGGCTCGTCCAGCGCCCGCGCCATGAGGCTGTCGAACAGCATCTCGACCCCGGCCGCGCCGTTGCCCTTGAGCACATAGGCGTTCAGCGTATCGAAGGTGTCGAACGCCTGGTTGCCGAAGGTGGTGCTGAGCTGCAGCGACACCACGCCGCCCACTGGCGCCTTGGGGTTCACATAGGCGAAATACGCGAAGTCCGGCGGATATTTGAGTTCGCCGAAGGTCGAGAGCCCGTGGTGCTCCCCAACAGCCGCCGGCGGCACGACCGGCGTGGCGGGCTCGGCGGGCGGCGTTTGGGCCTTGGCGCCCGTGCTGCGCCAGCCCGAGGTAGCGAAAAGCAACCCCGCCCCACCGGCCAGCACGGCGCGTCGAGTAGTGGAACCCTCTCCCGCGAAGCGGGGGAGGGCAGGGAGGGGGCAGTCGCGCGCCGCCATGTCGCCATAGAGGGGCCCGACCGCCCCCTCTGTCGGCTGCGCCGACTTCTCCCCGGCCGACGCGGGGGAGAGTTTCGTCGCCTGCCGCTTCACTGCCGGCCCCCGGTTTTCTGCGCCAGGGCGGCGTCCCACCACCACACCGTCGGAAAGGCCGGCGAGGCGTAGCGCGGCATCACGCCGGGGCGGCCGAAGCGGTTCCAGCGCGCCGTGCGGGTGGCGGGCGAGAACCACTGCGGCACCACGTAGTCGTGCGCCAGCAGCACGCGGTCGAGCGCCTTGGTGGCCGCAACCAGCTCCTCGCGGTCCCGGGCGAAGATCACTTTGTCGATCAGCGCATCGACGCCCGGGTCGCGGATGCCCAGCGTGTTGCGCGAGCCCGGCCGATCGGCCGCCTTGGAGCCCCAGAAATCGCGCTGCTCGTTGCCGGGCGAGAGCGACTGCGCCCACAGGTCGGTGGTGATGTCGAAATCGAAGTCCCGCATCCGGTTTTCATATTGAGACGGGTCCACCACCCGCAGGCTCACGCCGATGCCGAGCCTCTCCAGCGAGGGCTTGTAGAACAGCACGAAGCGCTCGCTTGTGGGATCATAGGCCAAAAACTCGGCCGTCAGCTGCTCGCCCTTGGCGTTGACCCGCTTGCCGCCCTTGATGTCCCAGCCGGCTTCCTTCAGCAGGCGGTCCGCCTCGCGCAGGTTGTCGCGCACCTTGGTCGCGTCGCCATTCACCGGGTTTGCGTAGGCGGCCGTGAAGACGCTGGCCGGGACCTTGTCGCGCACGCTCTCGAGGATCTCGCGCTCCTTGCCCTCGGGCAGGCCCTTGGAGGCAAGCTCCGTCCCTTCGAAGAAGCTGCCAATGCGGCTATACAGCCCGTAGAAGATGGTCTTGTTCATCTCCTCGAAGTCAAACGCCAGGTTGAAGGCCCGGCGCACGCGCTGGTCGCCGAATTTCGGCTTGCGCAGGTTGAACGCAAAGGCCTGCATGCGGCCGCTGGCGCGCTCGGTGAACTCCTCCTTGACCACGCGCCCGTCCTTCACGGCCGGGAAATCGTAGCCGGTAGCCCAGTTCTTGGCGCTGTTCTCCAGGCGGAAGTCGTACTGGTCGCCCTTCAGCGCTTCGAACAGCACCGTCGAGTCGCGGTAGTACTCGAAACGCACCTGGTCAAAATTGTTGGTTCCGATCCGCTCGGGCAGGTCCTTGCCCCAGTAGTCGGCGACGCGCTCGTACACGGCGTTACGGCCGGCGTCGAAGGCCTTGAGACGATACGGGCCAGAGCCGAGCGGCGGCTCCAACGTCGTTTCCTTGACGTTGCGCCTCCTGCCGTCGGGCGCCGTCCCCTCCCACCAGTGCTTCGGCAGCACGGTGAGCTGGCCGACGATCTGCGGCAGCTCGCGATTGCCCGGCTGGTCAAACCGGAAGGTGATCTCGCGCTCGCCCGTCTTTTCCGCCTTCACCACATGGCTGTAGTAGAAAGCCATCTGCGGGCTGGTTTCCTTGTAGGTCTCGAACGAGAAAATCACGTCCTCGGGCGTCACCGGCTTGCCGTCCTGCCAGCGGGCGTTCTCGCGCAGCCGGTAGGTGACCCAGGAGAAGTCCTCCGGGAACTTCACCCCGTCGGCCAACAGCCCGTAGGCGGTCGAGACCTCGTCCAGCGACTGCTCGGTCAGCTGCTCGTAGACGAGGCCCACGCCGGCCTCGAGTTGGCCCTTCACGCCGGCCACCACCGGATTGAAGTTGTCGAACGCGCCCTGGCGGCCGAGCCGCACCGTGCCGCCCTTCGGAGCCTGCGGGTTCACATAGTCGAAATGCGCGAAGCCGGGCTTGTAGCGGGGCTCGCCCATCAACGAAGTGGCGCTGCGCCACTCCGGGTCGGCCGCGGAGGCGGGCGTGAGCGCGGCGCCCAGCAGGCTCGCGAGCGCGACCGCGCCCAGCGCCAGGCCGCGCCTCCATGGGAATGAACCCGCTTCGCCCTGCCGCATGTGGCCTCCGTGTTGTCGCCCGGAACGGGCGGATCGATCTGCGCGGTGGATTATGTCGCTTTTTCGCTCGCGGACCACAGCGGCGGCCGCGGAATCAAAAAGGCCGGGCGATGGCCCGGCCTTTTGACGATGAGAAACGATCCGATCAGGGCGTCGGCAGCGGCGCCGGGCTGTCGGCCAGCGAGCGCAGATAGGCCAGCACGTCGGCGCGGCGGTCGGCTTCCTTCATGCCGGCGTAGCCCATCGCGGTGCCCTGGATGTAGCCCTTCGGGTTGGCGATGAACTTGTCCAGCGCCGCGAAGTCCCACTTCTCACCCTTGGAGCCGTGCTCCTTGAGGCTGGCCGAGTAGTTGAAGCCCGCATGCGAGGCGAGGGGACGGTTCACGACCTCGTAGAGGTTCGGGCCAACCTTGTTGGGGCCGCCCTTGTCGAAGCTGTGGCAGGCCGAGCAAGGCTTCACGAGGCCCTCGCCCTTCTTGGCGTCCGCCTTGGCGAGCAGCACGGGGAGCGGCTCGCTGGCGGCGGCCGGAGCCGCGCCGGCGGCGGCCTCGGGCTCGGCGGCCGGAAGCGCGTAGCCGGCGACCACCGGCTTCTTCTCGGCGAAGATCGATTCGGCCAGGATGCCCATGCCCATGACGAACAGCAGCGTGCCGAGCACGGCCCCTGCGATCTTGTTCAACTCGAAGGAATCCATCCCGAACATTCGATCACTCCGACCCGCGTGGGGCTCAACTCGGCTCAGCGTCTCGCGGCGATCCGGCTCGGCGCGCCCCGGGCGGGGCCTGTCCTGCAAAACCAAACTGCCTCCCTGCGGCTGCCGGACCGCAGGCGCGCAAACGCCGACGGCCCCCGCAACGTTTCCGCCGGGCGGCGGATGATTACCCGCTTTGCGGCGCTCTTGGCAACTCGTATAAGCGCGTTTCCGGTTGATACTTTTTGCCGCTTTTGGCCGTCTGGCCCTGGCGGCTGCGCTGTGGCGGAACAATGTCCGATCCCGTCGTCCTCGTTCCCGCCCGCATGGCGTCCACCCGCCTGCCGGGCAAACCTCTCGCCGACATCCTCGGCGAACCCATGATCGTGCACGTCTGGCGGCGCGCCACCGAAGCCGGCCTCGGCCCCGTGGTCGTCGCCACCGACGAGCCCGCCATCGTGGCCGCCATCGAGGCGGTCGGCGGCCACGCCGTGATGACGCGGGCCGACCATCCGTCCGGTTCCGATCGCATTTTCGAGGCCGTGCAGATCTTCGACCCCGAGGGTCGCCACGACGTGGTCGTGAACGTGCAGGGCGACCTGCCCACCATCGACCCGCGCGCCGTGCAGGCCGCCGTGCTGCCGCTCGCCAATCCGCTGGTCGACATCGCCACCATCGCGGCGCCGATCACCCGCACGGAGGAGCGCGACGATCCCAACGTGGTGAAACCCGTCGCCACCCCGATCGGGCCCGGGCTCTACCGCGCGCTCTACTTCACCCGCGCCACGGCCCCCACCGGGCCCGGCCCGCTGTTTCACCACATCGGTCTCTACGCCTATCGCCGCAAGGCGCTGGAGCGCTTCGTCTCGCTGCCGCCCGCCCCGCTGGAACAGCGCGAGCGGCTGGAGCAGCTGCGCGCGCTGGAGGCCGGCATGCGCATCGACATCGCCATCGTGGATGACGTGCCGCTCGGCGTCGACACCCCGCACGACCTCGACCGCGCGCGCGAGTTGCTCGCCCGCCGCCGTCCCATCTGACCCGAAAGAACCGCGATGTCCCAGCTCAAGAAGGTGATCGCCTACCAGGGCGAGCCCGGCGCCAACTCCCACATCGCCTGCAAGGACGTGTACCCGGACTGGGAGCCGCTGCCCTGCGCCACCTTCGAGGACGCCTTCGCGGCCATCCAGGAGGGCGCGGCCGGGCTCGGCATGATCCCGATCGAGAACTCCATCGCGGGGCGCGTCGCCGACATCCACCATTTCCTGCCGGCCTCGAACCTCCACATCATCGGCGAGTATTTCCTGCCCATCCACTTCCAGCTCCTGGCCGTGAAGGGCGCGACGCTCGCCACCGTGAAGACGGTTTTCAGCCACGTCCACGCGCTCGGCCAATGCCGCAAGATCATCCGCGCCATCGGGGCGAAGCCCGTGATCACCGGCGACACGGCCGGCTCCGCCCGCGAGGTCTCCGAGTGGAACGACCCCACGCGCGCGTCGCTGGCCACCAGCCTGGCGGGCGAGATCTACGGACTCGAAACGTTGTCGCGCGATGTGGAGGACGAGAAGCACAACACCACTCGCTTCGTGGTGCTCTCCAAGACGCCCGCTTGGACGCCGGCCGGCAACGGCCCGACCGTCACGACGTTCCTGTTCCGCGTCCGCAACGTCCCGGCCGCGCTCTACAAGGCGCTCGGCGGCTTCGCCACAAACGGCGTCAACATGACCAAGCTGGAAAGCTACATGGTGGACGGCGAGTTCTCGGCCACGCAGTTCCTCGCCGACGTGGACGGCCACCCGGACGACTGGAACCTGAAGCTCGCCTTCGAGGAGCTGGAATTCTTCTGCAAGGAATTCCGCGTCATGGGCGTCTACCCGGCGCACCCCTACAGGGTGGAGAGCCAGAAGGCGGCCGAGTAGGGCGTTGATGGGCTAAACCACGGTACCCCTCGCCCTTCGAGACACATCGCCAAGGGGCGATGTGTCTCAGGACGAGGGGATTGTTGGGCATGAACTGGCGGGTTTAGGCCCTCATGGCTTGAGGAGTCTGCGGATTCAAAACCCCTCCCCATCCTCCGCCCACGCCTTCAAAATCCCGTGCGCGATTGCGATCGGCGGCGGACAGCCGATCCCGTCCGGGTGGCGGCCGGCCAGCATCTGGCGCACCTCGTCGCGGGTGAACCAGCGCGCGTCCTCCAGTTCCTTAAAGTCCACCGTCAGCTCGTCGGCGGCAGCTTCCGCAATGCAGCCGATCATCAGCGAGGCCGGGAACGGCCAGGGCTGCGACGCGAGGTAGCGCACCCGCCCGGTGGCGACGCCCGCCTCCTCGAAGAGCTCGCGCCGCACCGCGTCCTCCAGCGTCTCGCCTGGCTCCAGAAAGCCGGCCAGGCAGGAATACACGCCCTTCACGAAGCGCGCCTGCCGGCCGAGCACGCAGCGGTCGCCCCGCACCGCCAGCATGATCACCACCGGGTCCGTGCGCGGGAAATGCTGCGCCCCGCAGGCCGGGCATTCGCGCTTCCAGCCGGCGGACCCCACCGTGGTGGGCTGCCCGCAATTGGAGCAGAAGCGGTGCCGCTGATGCCAGTGCATCAGGCTTTTGGCCTGCGCGAACACGCCCAGGATATGCGGCGGCAGCACGCCCTGCACGGCGAGCGAACGCAGGTCCATCGCCACCACGTCGTCGTGGCCCTGGTCGTTCTCGGGCGCGGGCGCTTCCAGCAGCGCCGCGTAGATCGGTCCGTGCTCGTCGAGCCCCAGGAACGCTTTCTCCCGCACGGTGCCGAGCTCGGCGAGGTCGGTCCGGTCGAACAGCGCCTCGGCGGTTCCGCCACGCTGGCGCAGCAGCGGCACGTCGCCCTGCAGCACCACGCAGCGCGCGTGCGGCGAGGCCGCGAGCTCGGCCATGTAGCCGGTATCGTCCCGGTATTCGGCGCGGCGATCCAGCAAATTGACCGAATAGCCGAGGGTCGCGGACCGCTCGGTGCGGGGTGGGGACATGGGACGGTTCCTCGTGTGGGCAGGTTTGGGTGGAAAGCCGGCGCTAAGCGACGCCGCCGAACGCCGCCGAGAGCTTGGCCAGCCGCTCGGCCAGCGCGTCGGCCGCATAGGGGGTCGCCGGCCCGGAGCCCCACACCGGCCGCGGCCAGGCCTCGTCGGTGGTGAACCGGCCGAGCACGTGCACGTGCAGCTGCGGCACCATGTTGCCGATGGCGCCGATGTTCAGCTTGTCGGGCCGAAACAGCGTTTTCACGACGCGCGACGCCTCGGTGATCTCGCGATAGAGCCGCATCTGGTCGATGTCGCTCAGATCCAGGATCTCGCGCACGTCCGGCCGGCGCGGCACGAGAATCAGCCACGGATAGCGCGCATGCTTCATCAAGAGCACGCGCGACAGCAGCAGGTCGCCCACCACGGCCGTATCGGCCGCGAGTTGCGGGTGAAGCTCAAAGCCGGCCTCGGCCGGAGGGGAAGCAGTCATGCGCGCAAAGCTAATCCAATCCCGCCGCCGCGGCTCCAGTCTTTTCGCAGGGCAGGGTGGCTGGTGGGCTGCGGCGACACAATGAACAGCGTTCCTCCACCCCTTCCGCCCCGGCTTGTATTCCCCGGCAGGATCGCCGATATAGAGCGCGGGAGGTTGGTGGTGGACGTTCCACTCGCCAACCGGGTCAGGTCCGGAAGGAAGCAGCCCTAACGAGAATCGGGCGGGTTACCGTCCAGCCTCCCACCCTTCGCGGCAATCTGGCCTCGATCGAAAAGGCTCCTCCACGGGAGCCGTCGCAGCCCGGCCATGCGTCACCCAAGGCCCGATGAGCGACGACACCACGATCCACGACGGCGTCACGGTTGATGACGGCCCCGGCTTTCCGGGGGTCGATCTCCCGCGCGCCGCGCCGCCCGCATCCTCCGCGCCGGCCGCCGCCGCGCCCTACCGGGTGCTGGCCCGCAAATACCGCCCGCAGAATTTCGACGACCTCATCGGCCAGGACGCCATGGTGCGGACCCTCCGCAACGCGTTCTCGTCCGGCCGCATCCCGCAAGCCTGGATCCTCACCGGCGTGCGCGGCGTCGGCAAGACCACCACGGCCCGCATCCTGGCGCGCGGGCTCAACTTCCTGCGTGAGGACGGCACGGGCGGTCCCACGGTCGATCTCAGCGAAGAGGGCGTGCACTGCCGCGCCATCATGGAATCGCGCCACGTCGACGTGCTCGAGATGGACGCCGCCTCGCACACCGGCGTCGAGGACGTCCGCCAGATCACGGACGGCATCCGCTACGCCCCGGCCTCGGCGCGCTACAAGGTCTACATCATCGACGAAGTCCACATGCTCTCCGAGAAGGCGTTCAACGCCTTCCTGAAGACGCTGGAGGAGCCGCCGCCCCACGCCAAGTTCGTGTTCGCCACCACGGAAATCCGCAAGGTCCCGGTCACGATCCTGTCGCGCTGCCAGCGCTTCGACCTGCGCCGCGTCGACGCGTCCCTGATGGTGCAGCATCTCGGCGGCATCTGCGCCCGCGAGGGCGTCAGCATCGACGACGAGGCGCTCGCCATGCTGGCCCGCGCGGCCGAGGGTTCGGTGCGCGATTCGCTGTCGCTGCTCGACCAGGCCATCGCGCATGGGGCGGGCGCCATCGACGCCGACACGGTCCGCACCATGCTGGGCCTGGCCGACCGCGGCCGCGTGATCGACCTGTTTGAGGCCGTGATGCGCGGCGACGCCGCCGGCGCGCTGCGCGAGCTGCGCGACCAGTATGACTCCGGGGCCGACCCGGCCGTGGTGCTGAGCGACCTCGCCGAGTTCACGCATTTCGTCACCCGCCTGAAGATCGTGCCGGACGCCGCGCTGGAATCCAGCGTCACCGAGGCCGAGCGCGTGCGCGGCCAGGCCGCTGCGGCGCTGCCGATGCGCGTGCTGTCCCGCGCCTGGCAGATGCTGCTGAAAGGCATCGGCGAGGTTCAGTCCTCGCCCAAGCCTGTCGCGGCGGCCGAGATGGTGCTGGTGCGCCTGTGCTACGCGGCCGACATGCCGACCCCGGACGAGGCGCTGCGCGCGCTGCGCGACAATCCGCCCGGCGGCGCGGGCGCGCCTTCCGGCTCCGGCGGCGGCTCCGGCGCGCGCGCGATACACGACGGCGCTCGCGCCTCGCACGATGGCGGATCGCGCGGCGGCGCGGCGCTCAGCGTCGCGACGCGCTCCGAGCCGCGGTCCTCCATGGCCCCGGCGCCCCGTCAGGCGGCCGCCCCGACGCTCAAGCTCAATCGCTTCGAGGACCTCGTCGCGCTCGCGGCCGACAAGCGGGACATCACGATGAAGCTCGCGCTGGAGGCCGATATTCGCCTCGTGCGCTTCGAGGATGGCACGCTCGAGTTTTCGCCCGGCCCGAACGCCTCGCCGCAGCTCGCCGGCGATCTTTCCAAGCGCCTGAGCGAATGGACCGGCCGGCGCTGGGTCGTGGCCCTCTCATCGGAGCCCGGCCAGCCGACGCTGCGCGAAACGCAGGCCGCGCAGGAGCGCGACCGGCTCACCAACGTGCAGGCGCATCCGCTGGTGCGCTCCGTGCTGGAAGCCTGGCCGGGCGCCAAGATCGTGGACATCCGCGAGCCCCAGCCGGAAGCCGCCGCCGCCGAGGAGGACGCCACCGGCGACCCGGGCGTCGACACGGACGGCTTCGACGGCTTTGACGACGAATTCTGATCCCCTCATCCATCCGGGAGTTTTGCCGTGAAAGACATCATGGGCATGATGAAGAAGGTCCAGGAAATGCAGTCCAAGATGGCTGCTCTCCAGGACGAGCTCGAGACGCTGGAAGTAGAAGGCGCAGCCGGCGGCGGCATGGTCAAGGTCACGATGACCGCCAAGGGGCAGGTCAAGGCCGTGAACCTCGACGACAGCCTCATCAAGGCCGACGAAAAGGACATCCTCGAGGACCTGCTGATCGCGGCCCTCAACGACGCCCGCGGCAAGGCCGACCGCGCCGCGCAGGACAAGATGTCCACTGTCACGGCCGGCCTGCCCATCCCGCCCGGGATGAAGCTGTTCTGAGGCGGATCGCCTGGCGCCCGGGCGAACGCCCCGTCCATCAAAGGGCTGCAACCGGCCCCCTCTCCCCGGCACGGGGAGAGGGCGGGGGTGAGGGTCTCCGAGCCGCTCCTGCGTTTACAACCAGGCGCAACCCCGCATCCGGCCCTTTGGGCCACCTTCTCCCCGTGCCGGGGAGAAGGGCGCGCGCGACGCATGCAATCAATAAAGAGCCACCATGGCGTCCATCACCGGCCCTGAAATCGAGCGACTAATCCAGCTGCTGGCGCGCTTGCCGGGGCTCGGCCCACGCTCGGCCCGCCGCGCGGCGCTGCACCTCATCAAGAAGCGCGAGCAATTGCTGGGACCGCTGGCCGACGCCATCCGGGTGGCCAACGAGCGCGTGGTGGTGTGCTCCACCTGCGGCAACGTCGACACCTCCGACCCCTGCGTGCTGTGCGGCGACCCGCGTCGGGACGACAAGGTCATGGTGGTGGTGGAGGACGTGTCCGACCTTTGGGCGCTGGAGCGCGCGCAGGTCGCGAATGGCCGCTACCACGTGCTCGGCGGCACGCTCTCGGCGCTGGACGGCGTCGGCCCCAAGGATCTCAACCTCGACAAGCTCGTTTCGCGCGTGGCGGAGGGCGGCGTCGAGGAGGTGATCCTGGCGCTGAACGCCACCGTGGACGGCCAGACCACCGCCCACTACGTCACCGACCTTCTGTCGCACACGGGCGTGAAGGTGACCCGCCTCGCTCACGGCGTCCCGGTCGGCGGGGAGCTCGACTACCTGGACGAAGGCACCCTCTCGACGGCGTTCCGGCAGCGCACGACCCTTTAAAGAGACGCTGGATGGCGACCAAGACCAATGATTTCACCGGTGGAATTCTCTACAATACCAAAGCCGTCTCGCGTAAACGTAAACTCAAAGAGCGGTTTGTCGGGTAGCCGAACGGCGTAGCCGGCTGCCAAGTTGTTGAAGTAAGCTGGGTCTTTCGCGAGTAGGACATCCACTTGGCGGAGTGTGCGCATTATGTACGTGGCATATTTTGCATGAATTACAGTAGTACCAGCACTTGCGAGTATCTTCCGTCCGGTGAATAGCTTTCGGTCGACACAAATCGGTGCAGATAGTCCCGCATTTCTAAGACCTGCGCGTTCATTCTCCGTCCAATCTTGAGGAGGGAGCAGCCCTTTCAGTTCAATGAAATACCCTGCATTCGGCCAATTTCGAACGGAGATTTCCGCAAGAGCTATCGCGCTCCATTGGCCGTGCGGTCGGACGTCCAGCAAGAAAGCCTCGTCGGCGGCAAAATGGCCAAATATTAAATATTTGCTGCGCTCTGACTGCTCGTTTGAGCAGTGCAGGTGGTGGATGCTCCAATCATTAAGGAGGAGATCCAGATGCTTGCTACGACCGAGATTCTTTTTTCCTGTACTGACCAAGTCGAAACCATGCATCGTGCGTGTACTAAGGCGGAGAGTTAGATCAACTCCCTGTTCGATCTCCGACAGCACCTTACGGATAGAACGATCATACTCATCGAGGTCTGCATAATGTTTGAATTCTGGTGAGAGGTAAATCTTGCGTGGCCTAGGCGGGATAAATCGCGATAGCCAATTAAGGTAGAGAATTATGAGTTCTCCTGGGTTTAGTGATGCCAAATAGCAAGAAGTGAGCAGATCGTCCCGATCGTGCGGCAGATTGTTAATGACATGCTTTTTGGCCGATAG
Organism: Alsobacter metallidurans; assembly: GCF_014636935.1. Taxonomy (GTDB): domain Bacteria; phylum Pseudomonadota; class Alphaproteobacteria; order Rhizobiales; family Beijerinckiaceae; genus Alsobacter; species Alsobacter metallidurans. The sequence continues at coordinate 517,367 of NZ_BMES01000001.1, forward strand.
AATAAGAGAATCGGATTTCACGAAGCTACTCCGCTGCGCGCCCAAACAGCGGGCCGGCCTCCGCCGGCTGCGGCGTCGTTGGAACAACCGCCGGCGTCTCGAACTCCATCGCCTCGATCCGCTCGCCGCGTTTCAGGGCCTTGTCGGCCGAGGTGACGATCTGGGCGATGTCGTCGCCTGTCTGGCGCAGATGCTGGTCCAGCTTTCCGGTGCGGTCGCGCAGGCGCCGCACATCCTCGATCAGCTTGGCGACTTCCGCCTGGATCTGGTGCGCCTGCTCGCGCATGCGGGCGTCTCGCACGATCGCCTGCATCACCTGGATCGCCATGGCGAGCAGCGAGGGCGACACGATCAGCACGCGCGCCCGGTGGGCCCGCTGCACCAGGTCCTCGAAATGCTCCTGCAGGTCGGCGAAAAGCGATTCCGCCGGCACGAACAGCACCGCGATGTCCTGCGTCTCGCCCGGGATCAGGTATTTGTCGGCCACGTCCTTGATGTGCCCGCCCACGTCGGCGCGCACCCGCTGCATGGCGGCGCGGCGGGCGTCGTCGCCCTGCGCTTCCCGGAAAGCCGTGAAGCCTTCCAGCGGGAATTTCGCGTCCACCACCAGCGGCCGCTCGTCACCCGGGAGGTGGATCACGCAGTCGGGCCGCTTGCCGGACGACAGCGTCGCCTGGAACGCATAGGCGCCGGGCGGCAGTCCATCACGGACGATGGCCTCCATGCGGCCCTGCCCGAAGGCGCCGCGCGTCTGCTTGTTGGAGAGCACGTCCTTGAGGCTCAGCACCTCGCCGGTGAGGTCGGTGAGGTTCTTTTGCGCCGCGTCGATCACGGCGAGCCGTTCGTTCAGGCGAGACAGGTTTTCGGCCGTCTGCTTCTGGCTGGCGTTGAGTCCGTCGCCGACGCGGTTCTGCAGGCTGTCCAGCCGCTCGGCGATCAGCCGCACGAGGTCGACCTGCCGGTTGCCGAACACCTCGCCGATGGTCTGCATGCGCCCGGTCATCTCGGACTGGATCTGCGCCAGCGCGGCGAGCTTCTCGTCCAGCTCGTGTTGCCGCTCGGCCGCCGCCGCGGCCTCCTCGGCGCGATGCCGCCCGGCCCGCAGCGCCGCCAGGCCAAGCCACGCCAGCGCAAGCACGGCCGCGCCAAGCAGGCCAATCACGGCTTCGCCCCACGACACCGCGTGCCCGCCAACGACGAGGATGATCCGGTCCATCCCGCGAACTTAGGCGCGATTCGCCCGCAATGCGAGAACGAAGGCGGAACGGTTTGCTTTTGCGTTTCCGAGTCGTTATCTCCACCGCGTCATCCGGAAAGCTGCGCCCGCCATGTCGACCCGACCCATCCTCGTGATTCCCGATCCCAAGCTGCGCCTCGTCTCCGCGCCGGTGGTGCGCCCCGTGCGCGATCTCGCGCCGCTGATCGAGGACATGTTCGAGACCATGTACGAGGCGCCCGGCATCGGCCTCGCGGCCATCCAGATCGGCGTGCCCGAGCGCATCGTCACGATCGACGTCGCCAAGCAGGACGCCCCCAAAGAGCCACTGGCGCTGATCAACCCCGAAATCGTGTGGTCGTCCGAGGAGCGCTCCGTGTATGAGGAGGGCTGCCTGTCCATCCCCGAATACTATGAGGAAGTGGAGCGCCCGGCCCGCGTGCGCGTGCGGTTCACCGATCGCGATGGCGGCGCGTGCGAGATCGAGGCCGATGGGCTGCTGGCCACCTGCCTGCAGCACGAGATCGACCACCTGCAGGGCACGCTCTTCATCGACCACATCTCCAAACTGAAGCGCGATCGCGTGCTGAAGAAGTTTTCCAAGCAGGCCAGGCGCGACGCGCAGGCCTGACCGGTCCGACACACCAAGCGGGGTCGCCATGCTGCGCGTCGTCTTCATGGGCACGCCCGATTTCGCCGTGCCGACGCTCACCGAGATTGTCGGCCAGGGGCACGAGGTCGTGGCCGTCTACACCCGCGCCCCGGCGCCGGCCGGCCGTGGCATGGCGCTGAAGCCCTCGCCGGTGCACCAGGCGGCGGACCGCTTCGCCATTCCGGTGTTCACCCCCGCGACCCTGCGCGGCGAGGAGGCCGCCGAGCAGTTCCGCTCACTCGACGCCGACGTCGCCGTGGTGGTCGCCTACGGGATGATCCTGCCCGAGAGCATCCTCCAAGCGCCCGAGCTCGGCTGCCTCAACCTTCATGCGTCCCTGCTGCCGCGCTTGCGCGGCGCCGCCCCCATCCAGCGCGCCATCATGGCGGGCGACCGCGAGACCGGCGTCGCCGTGATGCGCATGGAGAAGGGCCTGGACACCGGCCCGGTCGGCATGGCCGAGCGCGTCGCCATCGGGCCGGACATGACGGCCGGCGAGTTGCATGACCGCCTCGCGCCGCTGGGCGCCGACCTGATGGTTCGCGCGCTGGCGGCCCTGTCCCGCGGCGGCCTCCAGTTCACGCCACAGCCGGCCGAAGGCGTGACCTATGCGCACAAGATCGCCAACGAGGACGCCCGGATCACCTGGAGCCAACCCGCCCAGGCCGTGCACGACCGCATCCGCGGCCTCTCGCCATTCCCGGGCGCCTTCGCGACACTCGATCTCGGCAAAGGGCCCGAGCGCCTCAAGGTGCTGCGCGCCGCGCTTGTTCCGGACCGCTCCGGCGAGCCCGGCGTGGTGCTGGACGACGCCCTCACGGTGGGTTGCGGCGGCGGCGCCGTGCGGCTCCTGCAAGTGCAGCGCGCCGGCTCCCGCGCCATGGCGGCCGACGAGTTCCTGCGCGGCGTTCCGGTTCCGGCCGGCGTGAGGTTTGGCTGATGCCGCGCTACAAGCTCGTCATCGAGTATGACGGGACGCCCTTCGTGGGCTGGCAGTTCCAGGCGGTGGGAGACAGCGTCCAGGCGCGCATCGAGGACGCCATTGCGCGCTTCTCCGGCCAGCAGGTGCGCATCCAGGGCGCCGGCCGCACCGACGCGGGCGTGCACGCCACGCATCAGGTCGCGCATGTGGACCTCGATCGCGACTGGCCGACCGACACCGTGCGCGACGCCATCAACGCCAAGATCCGCCCCGCGCCGGTCGCGATCCTGTCGGCCGAGAGGGTCGCGGACGATTTTAACGCCCGCACCTCGGCCCGGGGCCGTCGCTATCTCTACCGCATCGTCAACCGACGGCCGCCCGTGGCGCTGGACGCCGACCGCGTCTGGCACGTGAAGTGGCCGCTCGACGCCGACGCCATGGCGGACGCCGCGCAGGCGCTGGTGGGCCGGCACGACTTCACGACCTTCCGCTCGTCCGATTGCCAGGCGCTGAGCCCGGTGAAGACGCTGGACCGGCTGGATGTCGAGCGCATCGGCGACGAGATCCGCGTCTTCGCGTCGGCCCGCTCGTTTCTGCACCACCAGGTGCGCTCCATGGTGGGCTCGCTGCAGCTCGTCGGCGCCGGCCGCTGGACCAAGGACGAGCTGCGCGACGCGCTGGACTCGCGCCAGCGCTCGCGCTGCGGCGCCATGGCGCCGTCCTGCGGCCTCTACCTCATCGGCGTGGACTACTAGGCCAGCAGCGAGGCTGCGGCCGTCACCGCGCCGTTCACGCAAAGCTCCACCAGCACCACCACGGCCGCCACGCCGCCCGAGACGCCCAACGCCGTCTTCGCCAGGAACCAGCGGCACTGCACGATCAGCACGCCGAAGGCGAGCAGAAACAGCGTCGTGAGCCCCGCCGTCGCCCAGCCGACCACGTGCAACGCATGCGGCGCCGCCATGATGGTGGTCGCCACCACGGCCGACCAGTTGTAAGCGATGATGTAGCGCGCATAGCGCCGGCCGACGCCGAGCAGCCGCGCCAAACCCACCATGGCGATCGGAAAGGCGAGCCAGCAACCCGTCACCAGCAGCGCTTGCCGGGTCACCAGCAGCGGGCTTTCGAACAGCCCGTCCTCGAGCGGCAGGCCGGCCTGCAGCCGCGCATCTGCGAGCAGCACCACGAAGGCCGGCGCCACCAGCAGCATGGCCGCAAAGGATCGCCAGAACGCCTCGAACGACACCTCGAAGGCGCCGAGCCCTTCAGGGTCACGGTTCAACAGCTTGACGGACCCGGCCAGCGACCGGCCCACCTCATCCATGGTCAGGAACATGCGACGCTCCCGCTGAATTGCTGCACTGCAACAAGGATGCGCTCGTCTACGACCTTTGTCGAGTGACGTGCGGCACATTCAACGGAACGTGACGAGGATCGTTCCTGCGCCTAGGCGAAAGCCCGGCGGATCATCTCCTCGTAGATCCCGGTCAGCGCCTCGATGTCGGCCACGTCGGCGTTCTCGTCCACCTTGTGCATGGTCTTGCCGACGAGCCCGAACTCGATCACCGGGCAGTAGTCTTTGATGAAACGCGCGTCCGAGGTGCCGCCGGTCGTGGACAACGCCGGCCGGCGGCCCGTCACGGCCTCCACGGCGTCGGCGGCCAGCGACACGAACGCGCCGGGAGGCGTCAGGAACGCGGGCGCGTTGGAAGGCCGGAATGCGACGTCGTAGCGCACGGCGTTGCCGGCCGCCTCTGCGAGGCGCCGGCGGATCTCGTCCGCCAGCGTCTCGTGCGTCCACAAATCGTTGAAGCGGACGTTGAACACCGCCCGGGCGCTGGCCGGGATCACGTTGGTGGAGGGGTTGCCGACATCCACGGTGGTGAATTCGAGGTTCGACGGCCCGAACTGCGCCGTGCCGGCGTCCAGCGGCTTCGCCATCAGGGCGTCGAGCAACCGCACGAGGCCGCGGATCGGGTTCTCGGCGAGGTCGGGATAGGCAACGTGCCCCTGCGTGCCTTCAACCGTGATCTCGCCCGTCAGCGAGCCGCGGCGGCCGATCTTGATCATGTCGCCGAGCGCATTCGGGTTTGTCGGCTCGCCGAGTACGCAAAAGTTGAAGCGCTCGCCGCGCGCATGCGCCCATTCGAGCAGCTTGACGGTGCCGTTCACGGCCGGGCCTTCCTCGTCGCCCGTCAGCAGAAACGCGATCGAGCCCCGCGGCGGCCGGCCGCCATGGCTGGCGAGCCAGCGCAGCGTCGCCGACACGGAGGCGGCCACGCCGCTTTTCATGTCGGTGGCCCCACGGCCGTAGAGCACGCCGTCCACGATGTCCCCGCCAAACGGCGCATGGGTCCAACGGCTCTCGTCGCCGGGCGGCACCACGTCCGTGTGCCCGGCGAACAGGAGGCACGGCGCCTCGCGGCCGATGCGGGCGTAGAGGTTCTGCACATCCGGCGTGCCGGGCTCGCTGAAGGTGAGCAGGTGCGTCTCGAACCCCGCCTTGGCGAGCACGTCCGCAAGCAGTTGCAGCGCGCCGGCTTCATGTGGCGTCACGGACGGGCAGCGGATCAGCGCCTGCGTGAGCGCGACGGGATCATGGGCATCGAGCATGCGGAACTCCCTGGACGCTGAACGGGGACGCCCGGCTCCCTCCACCGTCATCCCCAGGCTTGTCCCGGGGCTCCACGCCTTGGCCTGCCGCGTGGTTGGCCGGGACAAGCCCGGCCATGACGCCCGGAGAAGCCGTTCAGTCCCGCAGCAATTCGTTGATGCTGGTCTTGGAGCGGGTCTGCGCGTCCACCTTCTTGACGATCACCGCGCAATACAGCGACGGGCCGGGCTCGCCGTTGGGCAGCGGCTTGCCGGGCATGTTGCCGGACACCACCACCGAATAGGGCGGCACCTTGCCGACATGGACCTGGCCGGTCTCGCGATCGACGATCTTGGTGGACTGGCTGATGAACACCCCCATCGAGATCACCGAGCCTTCGCCCACCACGACGCCTTCCACCACCTCGGAGCGGGCGCCCACGAAGCAATTGTCCTCGATGATGGTGGGGCCGGCCTGCAGCGGCTCCAGCACGCCGCCAATGCCGACGCCGCCCGACAGATGCACGTTCTTGCCGATCTGCGCGCAGGAGCCGACGGTCGCCCAGGTGTCCACCATGGTGCCGCTGTCCACATAGGCGCCGATGTTCACGAAGGAGGGCATCAGCACCACGCCGGGCGCCACATAGGCGCCGCTGCGCACCGTGCAGTTGGGCACCGCCCGGAAGCCCGCTGACTGAAACGCGGCCGCGTCCCACCCGTCGAACTTGGACGGAACCTTGTCCCACCAGGTCGCGGCGCTGGGACCGCCCTTGATGATGGCGTTGTCGTTCAGCCGGAACGAGAGCAGCACGGCCTTTTTCAGCCACTGGTTCACGGTCCAGCCGTCCGCGCCCTTTTCGGCGACCCGGGCCTTGCCGCTGTCCAGCAGGGCCAAGGCCTCGGTGACGGCGTCGCGCACCTCGCCCTTGGTGCTGGTTCCGAGCTCGGCCCGGTTCTCCCAGGCGGCGTCGAGGGTGGCGGCGAGGTGGGCGTGCGACATGGCGGGCGTCCGGAGTTGGCGAAACGGTCGCGCGTGCTTAGCAACGCGCGCCGCCGCTGTCATCCGTCACGCTGCGCCGGCGACGGCCTCGATCTCGCGCAGCGGGGTGTTGGTGCGCAGGAAGTCGGCGAGGTCCACGGTCGAGTGGTGGATATAAGGGGCCACAACGGCCTCCTGCTCCTCCGCCTCGCGATAGAGATCGAACGTCTTGGGCAGCACCAGCACGGTTGTCATCCCGAGCGCCGCCGGAACCACGAGGTTCTTGGCCAAATCCTCGAACATCGCGGACTTGCGTGGGTCGACGCCATGCAGGGCGAGGAACTTCTCATAGGTCCGCGCCTCCGGCTTGGGCACGAAGTCGGCCGCCACGATGTCGAAGATCTCCTCGAAATGATCGCGGATGCCCAGCTTGCCAGCCACGTTCTCGGCGTGCTGGCGGGAGCCGTTGGTGAGGATCAGCTTTCGGCCGGGCAGCTTCTCGATGGCGGCGCCGAGCGCCGGGTCCGGGTCCAGCAGCGAGAGGTCGATCTGGTGTGCGAAATCCAGGAAATCGGCCGGCTCGATGGCGTGCTCGTCCATCAGGCCCTTCAGCGTCGTACCGTAGCGCCCGTAATAATACTTCTGCAGCGCCCGGGCCGAAATGCCGTCGATGCCGAACATGTCGGCCAGAAACAGCGTGATCCGCTGGTCCACCTGCGGCCACAACTGCGCGTGCGCCGGGTAGAGCGTGTTGTCGAGATCGAAGATCCAGGTCTCGACATGGTCGAAACCCGGTGTCGCCGAAGCGGGCGGCGGGGGTACATGGCGTGTCATTGGACGACGGAGCCTCACATCGCACAACGTCGAGATTGTGGCGAAAGAGGATCAGTGTCGACCGGAGAGATTAAGGGATTGGGGGGTGATCGAGCCACGCCGTCCCAACCACTCGCCGTCATTGCGAGCGACAGAGAAGCAATCCAGCCTAAGGGCCCGGCGGAGCAGGCCGGGAACGGGATCCAGGGCTGCCGCGCTCGTTCCTTGGATCCCCTTCCCGGCGCTGCGCGCCGCCGGGGATGACGGAGAGAGTGCGGCCGATCAATCGGCATCGCAGAGGCGAAAGCGAACGGCAGCCGCCACCGCCTCACCGCGTGATCAGCGTACCCGCGCCGAGATCCGTCAGCAGCTCCAGCAGCACGGCGTGCGGGACCTTGCCGTCCAGGATCACCACGCCCTCGACCCCCTGCTCCAGCGCGTAGATGCAGGTCTCGACCTTGGGGATCATGCCGCCCGTGATGGTGCCGTCCGCGATCAGCGTGCGGCACTGGTCGACGGTGAGCTCCTTGATTAGGTTCTTGTTCTTGTCGAGCACGCCCGGCACGTCGGTGAGCAGGAGGAGGCGCTTGGCGCCCAGCGCGCCCGCGATGGCGCCCGCGAAGGTGTCCGCGTTGACGTTGTAGGTCTGGCCTTCGGCGCTGTTGGCGACGGGCGCGAGCACGGGGATCAGCTCGCGGCCGAGCAGGGCCTCGAGCACGGTCTTGTCGACCTTGTCGGGCTCGCCCACGAACCCGAGATCGACGACCCTCTCGATGTTGCTCTCCGGGTCGATCACCGTGCGGGTGACCTTGCGGGCCGTCACCATGTTGCCGTCCTTGCCGCACAACCCGATGGCGCGGCCGCCCTCGTTGTTGATGAAGCCGACGATCTGCTTGTTGATGAGGCCGGCCAGCACCATCTCGACCACCTCGACGGTGGCCTTGTCGGTGACGCGCAGGCCCGCCGCGAACTCGCTCTTGATGCCGAGCCGGCTCAGCATGGCGCCGATCTGCGGGCCGCCGCCGTGCACCACCACGGGGTTCACGCCCGACTGCTCCAGCAGGATCATGTCGCGCGCGAAGTCGCGCGCCACCTGCTCGTCGCCCATCGCGTGGCCGCCATACTTCACCACCACGGTGGCTTCGTCGTAGCGCAGCATGTGCGGCAACGCCTGGACGAGGATCTCGGCCTGCTGGTGGGGATCGTTGCTGTCGGGCATGGGCGGCGCTCGCTCTGCTGCGGGTTCTGCGGCAGCCTTCTAGAGCACCCGGGGCCGAAGTGGAAACCGCTTTAGCGCGCCCGGGCGAAAACGGCGTTTCCGGCCAGCAGCAGCCAGCCGCCCATCAAAAGAAAACCGCCCGTGGGCGCCGCCATTGGAACAGGCCGCCACTCGGCCAGCGCGCCGAGCGCCAGCGCGCCCGAAAACAGCGCGACGCCCAGCGCCAGCAACGCGCCTGCGGCCAATGTGGGGCGCCGGGGAAGGGTGGTCAGATCCGCCGCGAGCGCGACGCCGAGCAAGGCCGGGGCGTGAAACAGCAGGAAATAGGCGGCCGTCGCCAGGTTCGGCCCGCCGATATGCGCGGAAGCCGCCGCGAGGGCCACGCCGGCGCAGCCGCCGACGCCGGCCAGCGCAACCAGAACGCGCGGCCCGGGGCTCACGCCTTGACGACCTCGAGCGCGCCGCGCTCCACCAGCAGCTTGGCGACCGAGGCGCGCAGCTCCGACACGCCCTCGCCCTCGTGGCTGGAGGTGGCGATGATCTCCGGATAGGCGGCAGGCCGGCGCTTCAGGGCGTCCAGCGTTTCGGCGACGCGCTTCTCGGCCTCGCCCTTTTTCAGCTCGTCCACCTTGGTGAGGACGATCTGGTAGGACACCGCGGCCTTGTCGAGCAGGTCCATGATCTCGTTGTCCACGGCCTTCAGTCCATGCCGGCTGTCCACCAGCACGAAAACCCGCGCGAGCGTTGCGCGGCCGCGCAGGAAGTCGTGGATCAGACCCGTCCAGGCCTGCACCTTCTGCTTGGAGACGGCCGCATAGCCGTAGCCCGGCATGTCGACCAGCGTGAAGCGCCCGTTCACGTCGAAGAAATTGAGCTCCTGCGTGCGGCCGGGCGTGTGCGATGTCCGCGCCAGCGCGTTGCGGCCCGTGAGCGCATTGATGAGGCTCGACTTGCCGACATTGGAGCGCCCCGCAAAGGCGATCTCCAGGTTGCTCATGGGCGGCAGCTTGCCGGTGGGGGCGGCCGCCCAGAAGAAGCCGGCCTCGCCGGCGAAGAGCTTGCGCCCGGCCTCGACCAGCGCGGGATCGAGCGCGGCCTTCTCGGGATGCGTGGGCGCGGGCTCGCTCATCAGGCCGGCTTGCCGGCCTTCGCGTCGGTCTTGGCCTCCGCGACGGGCTTCGGGGGAGCCTTCTTGAAGGCGCCGCGCAGGTTGTCCCACAGCTCCACCTTCACGCCCTGGCGTTTCATGATGAGATACTGCTGCGACACCGACAGCAGGTTGTTCCAGGACCAGTAGATCACCAACCCGGCCGGGAAGGACGCCAGCAGGTAGGTGAAGAACACCGGCATCCAGGTGAACATGGTCTTCTGGACCGGGTCCGTGGGCTCCGGGTTCATCTTCATCTGGACGAACATCGTCACGCCCATGATCAGCGGCCAGATGCCGATCATTAGCACGTGCGGGGGCGTCCAGGGGATCAGGCCGAACAGGTTGAAGATCGAGGTCGGGTCCGGCGCGGCCAGGTCCTTGATCCAGCCGAAGAACGGCGCGTGGCGCATCTCGATGGTGACGAACAGCACCTTGTAGAGCGCGAAGAACACCGGGATCTGGATCACCACCGGCAGGCAGCCCGCCACGGGATTGATCTTCTCCCGCTTGTAGAGCTCCATCAGCTCCTGCTGCTGCTTGACCTTGTCGTCCGGGTACTGCTCGCGCAGCGCCTGCATCTGCGGCTGCACGGCCTTCATTTTTGCCATCGAGCTGTAGCTCTTGTTGGCGAGCGGGAAGAAGATGGCCTTCACGATCACGGTCACGACCAGGATCGCGATGCCGAAATTGCCGACCAGCTTGAAGATGCCGTCCAGCAGCTTGAACATCGGCTGCGTGATGAACCAGAACCAGCCCCAGTCAATCAGGAGCTTGAACCGCTCGATGCCGAGCGTGTTCTGGTAGCCGTCGATCGTGTTGACCTCCTTGGCGCCGACGAAGAGGCGCGTCGTCGAGGTCGCGGCGGTTCCGGGCTGCACGGTCTGCGGCTGCAGCGTCAAAAGCGTCTGGAAGTTGTGCTGGCCGCCGGGCGGCGTCGCGGACGAGAATGTCGCCGTATAGGGCGCCTTCTGGTCGGGGATCAGCGCGGCGGCCCAGTATTTGTCCGTCATGCCGACCCAGCCGCCGGTCGCCTGCGGGAAGCTCTTGCCCTTCTCGGTCGCCGACAGGGCGGCTTCCTTCTCGAGCGAGTCGTACTTCTCCTCCTTCAGGCCCTGCTCGCCCAGGATGCCGAGCAGGCCCTCGTGCAGGATGTAGTAGCCCTGCGTCACCGGCTTGCCGATGCGCCGCACGAAGCCGTAGGGCGTCAGCGACGCCGTGGTCCCGTCGCGCGCCTCGACGCTGTCCGTGACGGTCAGCATGTAGTTGCCGTCGATCGCGATCAGGCGCTTGAAGACGAGGCCCTTGCCGTTGTCCCACGTCAGCGTGACGGGCTTGGCCTCGGTCAGCGTCTGCCCGTCGGCGGTCCACACCGTGTTGGGCAGCGGCACGTCCACGGCGGCGCCTGGCGCGGGCAGCCATCCCAGGCGGGCGAAGTAGCCTTCGGGGCCGCCGGCCGGCGAGAACACCACGATGTTCGGGCTCTGGCGGTCCACCGTCTCGTGGTAGTCCTTCAGCGCGATGTCATCGACGTCGCCGCCGCGCAGGTTTATGGAGCCGCGCACCCGGGCGGTCTCGATCTTGACGCGCGGCGAGCTCATCAGCGCCATGTCGCGGGTCGGCGCGATCACGGCCATGCTCTCGGAGGGCGGCGTGTTGGTCTGCGGGCTGGCGCCCGGGATCGGCCCCTGGCTGTTCTGCGCCGCCACCTTCGCGTTCTGAGCCGCGTCCTGCTTCGCCTTGTCCATCGTGGGCACGCCGAAGAAGACGTTCCAGCCGATGAGCACCGCCAGCGAGAGGGCGATCGCGAGGAAGAAGTTCTTGTTGTCCTGCATGGCTCAGCGAGTCTCTCGGAGGCGGGGGACGACGGCGTTCGGGGACGGCGGCAGATCGGGCCGACGCGCGCCGGAGCGGCCGCGCGGCCGTTCGAGCCCCTCGATGGCGTCGACGATGTCGATCAAAAGAACAGGGAATTCCGCCGACAGGATGTCACGCCGGGCCACGACCACGAAGTCGTAGGCGTCCTTGGCGGAAAGCCGATCGCCCTGCGTGGCCGCGATCTCGCGCAACGCGGCGCGCAGCCGTCGCTTGACGCGATTTCGCTCCGTTGCGGTGCCGACCTTGCGGCTGACCGTCAGACCGAAACGGGGACCGGCGACGCCGCCGGCGTCCGGCGCGCGTGCGATCCCCTGCAAGGTCAGTCTCGGCGTATGAAACCGTCGCCCTTTGGCGGCGGCCAGATAATCCGCTCGCCTCGTCAGCCGTCCCGGAAGGGTCCGGGCCCGCGAGGTGTCGGTCATGACGGGCGCGCTCGCGCGCTCCCCGCTCAGGCCGAGAGGCGCTTGCGGCCGCGAGCGCGGCGAGCGGCGATGATCTTGGCGCCGCCCTTGGTGGCCATGCGGGCGCGGAAGCCGTGGCGGCGCTTGCGCACCAGCTTGCTGGGTTGATAGGTCCGCTTCACGGGTGTTCTCCGGTCGGGCCCAGCCAAACGAGGGTTCTGGGCCTGTCATTCTGTGGTTGCGAAACGACTTCGCCGGCGGCCAATCCACCGGAGTTGTCCTTCCGACATGTGCGATGACGCTCGAAAGCTCGCGGGCTTATGGCGGATGGCCGGCCGAAAGTCAACGCATCCGCGCGCTGCGCACAGGCTGAATCACGCCTCATCACAGTGCCGCGACGTCGCGTGCGGGACGCTGCGCCTTGCGATAGCGTCAGCCTGAACGCAGGGGGATTCTCGCACGTGACAGAGATGGGCGGCAAGCCGGCGGGCGCCGCGCCCTCGGGACCTGGCGCGCGGCGGCGGCTTTGGTTCGGGCTCGCCGCGCTCGCCCTGGTGGCCGGCGGTGCGGTGGCGCTGGGCGGCCTGGTGACGCCCGAGGCCGTGCTGCCGCGCATCGAGGCCGTGCAAGCCGCCGTCGCGGCCCATCCGGTGCGATCCGCGCTCGTGTTCACGCTGGCCTATGCGGCCTTGGTGGCGCTGTCCACGCCGGGGGCGACGCTGTGCACGGTGCTCGGTGGACTGCTGTTTGGCTGGTGGCAGGGTGGTCTTGCATCGCTGCTGGGCGCCACGACGGGCGCGATCCTGCTGTTTCTGGCCGCCCGCTCCCTGCTGGGCGGCCCGTTGATGCGGCTGGCGGGGGATCGCGTGCGCCCGCTCGCGGCCCGCATGCAGGCGGACGCCGTCAGCTACATGCTGTTCTTGCGGCTCACTCCCGTTTTCCCCTTTTGGCTGGTGAACCTTGCCCCGGCGCTGCTCGGGGTGCCGCTGAGGGTCTTCGCCCTCACCACTCTGGTCGGCATCACGCCCGCCACCTTTGCGTTCGCGACGGCAGGCTCGGGCCTTGGCTCCCTGGTGGCCGCCCAGCAGCGCGCCTTTCAAAGCTGCGTGGAGGCGGCGGGCCGGCGGGCTGCCGCGGGCGCTCCGTGCCGGTTCGACGTTTCCCTCGATGCGATCGTGACGCCCGGCCTGCTGATCGGGTTGACGGCGCTCGGCTTTGCGGCCCTCATTCCGGTCGCGCTGCGCCGCCTCGGCCTTCTGGGCGGCAAGCGCTAATACCCGCCCCAGACCATCGCACGCCGAGGCCCGCCCGCATGTCCGATCCCGTTCTGAAGCCGGACCTCTGCGTGATCGGGGCCGGCGCCGCCGGCCTATCCGTCGCCTCCGTGGCGGCGGCGTTCGGCGTGCCGGTCGTGCTGGTGGAGCGCGGGCGTATGGGCGGCGAATGCCTCAATGTCGGCTGCGTCCCCTCCAAGGCCCTGCTGGCCGCCGCCGAAGCCGCGGAGGCGTTTCGCCGCGCCTCGCCATTTGGGATCGCGTCCGCCAAGCCGCGCGTCGACTGGCCCAGGGTCCGCGCCCACGTGGACCACGTCATCGCGGCCATTGCGCCGAATGATTCCGCCGCCCGCTACGGCGCGATGGGCGTGCAGGTGATCCGCGCAGAGGCCCGGTTCACGGACGCCCGCACGCTCCAGGCGGGCGACGCGACCGTCCGGGCCCGCCGCTACGTGATCGCGACCGGCTCGGTTCCGGCCGTGCCGCCGATCCCGGGCCTCGCCGAGACGCCTTTCCTCACCAACGACACGCTGTTCAGCCTGCCGGCGCGCCCCGATCGGCTGCTGATCCTCGGCGGCGGCCCCGTCGGCGTCGAGATGGCGCAGGCCTTCCGCCGTCTCGGCTCGGAAGTCGTGCTCGTCGAACAGGGCGCGCTGCTCGGCAAGGTCGATCCGGAGCTCACGGCCCACCTCGCGGCCGCGCTGGAGCGCGACGGCGTCGAGATCCATGCCGAAACGGCCGTCGAAAGCGTTTCGAGCGGGCCGCAAGGTCTTGTTCTCAGGCTTGCGAACGGCCGGGAGCTCACCGGCTCGCACCTGCTGGTCGCAACCGGTCGACGGGTCAACACGGAAGGGCTCGGCCTCGAGGCGGCCGGCGTCGATGTCGACCCTTCCGGCATCCTGGTGGACGCCAGCCTGCGCACGCGCAACAAGCGGATCTACGGCATCGGCGATTGCGCCGGCGGCCCGCACGCGGGCGACAGGCTCACCCACATGGCCAACCACCATGCCGGCCTCGTTATCCGCAACGCGCTGTTTCGCCTGTCCGGCAAGGTCGAGCAGGTCGCGGTCCCGCGCGTGATCTATACGGAGCCCGAACTCGCGACCGTCGGCCTCGACGAGGTGGAGGCGCGCAAGCGTCATAAGACGATCCGCGTGCTGCGCTGGCCCTATGCGGAGAATGATCGGGCGCAGGCCGAGCGCTTGACCGCCGGGGAGATCAAAGTCATCACCACGGCGTCCGGCGTGATCCTGGGCGCCGGCATCGTGGGGGCCCGGGCCGGCGACCTCGTCACGACCTGGACGCTGGCGGTGAAGAAGGGCCTGTCCGTTGCCGACCTGCGCGACCTCATCGTCCCCTATCCGACGCTCTCGGAGGTGTCCAAGCGCGCAGCCGTGTCGTTCTACGCCGGACAGACCCGCGGCCCGATGGTCCGCCGCGTCCTCTCGGTGCTGCGCGCCTTCGGGTAGGCGCCAGGAGGCTCCGCCGCGTGGCTGATGCGCCCCAACCCCCGAATGCGCCGACGCGGCGCTGGCTCGGCCCCGGCCTCTCCGAAAAGCTGCTGGTGCTCACGGTCGTGTTCGTGATGCTGGCCGAAGTCTTCATCTACGTCCCGTCGATCGCCAATTTTCGCCGCAACTGGCTGAACGACCGCATCGGCGCCGCGCAGATCGCCGCGCTGGTGCTGGACGCCGCCCCCGCGGGGGCCGTGCCGCAGCCTCTCGCCATGAGCCTGCTGCAACAGGTCGGCGCCGTCACGGTGGCGGTCCGCTCGGGCGGCGCGCGCCGCCTGCTGGCTGCTTCCGACATGCCGCCCGAAGTCGCGCAAGACGTCGACCTGCGCGAGCAAAGCGCCCCGACCATGATCGCCAACGCGTTCCGGACGCTGGTCGCCGCCGAGCCTCGCTACATCCGGGTGATCGGCGCCGGCATGGGATCGGTCGAATTCGTCGAGATCGTCCTGGACGAAGCGCCGTTGCGAGCCGCCATGCTGCGCTTCTCGGTCAACATCCTGCTGCTCTCGCTGGTGATCTCCGGCATCACGGCGCTGCTCGTCTATGTGTCGCTGCTGCGCATGATCGTGCGGCCCGTACGTCGCCTCACCACCAACATCGTGGCGTTCCAGGAGGACCCCGAGAACCTCGGCCGCACCATCAAGCCGTCCGGCCGCTCGGACGAGATCGGACTTGCCGAGCGCGCCCTCGCCAAGATGCAGGGCAGCCTCGCCGAGGAGTTGCGCCAGAAAAAGCATCTCGCGGCGCTCGGCCTCGCGGTCAGCAAGATCAACCACGACCTGCGCAACCTCCTGTCTGCCGCCCAGCTGTTCTCGGACCGGCTCAGCGCCCTCAGCGACCCCACCGCCCAGCGGCTCGCGCCCCGCCTCATCGCCACCCTCGACCGCGCCATCGGCTTTTGCCAGTCGACGCTGGCCTATGGGCGGGCGGTGGAGCGCCGGCCCGAGCATGAGCCGATCATGCTGCACGAGCTCGCGGAAGAAACCGCCGCGCTGCTCGGCCTCGGCGACGGCGCGGGCGTGGCGTTTGAAAACGCCGTTCCGCCTGGCCTCGTCTGCCACGCAGACCGTGAGCAGCTCTCGCGCATGCTTCTGAACCTCGCCCGCAACGCCACCCAGGCGCTGGGCGATCAGCCTGACGGGCTGGTCCGCATCCGCGGCTTCCAGAACGCCGGCGCGGTGGTGATCGAGGTCATCGACAACGGCCCCGGCGTTCCGGCCCGCGCGCGCGAAAACCTGTTCCAGGCCTTCGCGGGCTCAGCCCGCGCCGGCGGAACCGGGCTCGGCCTCGCCATCGCGGCCGAACTCGCCGGCTTGCACGAAGGCTCCGTCACCCTTGTCGGCGACGGCCCCGGCGCGGTGTTCAGGATCACGCTGCCCAAGCGGGGCTGACGCCCGGAAGGGTGTCGCCATCATCCCAGCGCCTCGCCGTCATTGCGAGCCGGAGGCGAAGCAATCCAGTCTAAATGCCCGGCATTAGGCTGGATTGCTTCGCTGTCGCTCGCAATGACGGTGAGGGTGGCATCTGCATTCCGCCCCCGCCTACTCCGCCGCCAGCGCCGGCCGGTGCGGGCCCTCGGCGGCGGCTTCGGTCACGGTCGGCGCCTCGGCCCGTCGGTCGCGGGCGAACAGCGTGTAGAACATCGGCACCACGAACAGCGTGAAGATGGTGCCGATCGACATGCCGGACGCGATCACGATGCCCATCGAGAAGCGCGCGGCCGCGCCCGCGCCGCTAGCGGTGAGCAGCGGGGCGACGCCCAGCACCATCGCGGCCGTGGTCATCAGGATGGGACGCAGGCGCACCTTGGCGGCTTCCTGGATGGCCTCGCGCGGGCCGATCTGCCGGCGCGCCTGCAGTTCGTTGGCGAACTCCACCATCAGGATGCCGTGCTTGGTGATCAGCCCCACCAGGGTGATGAGCCCAACCTCCGTGTAGATGTTCAGCGTCGCCAACCCGGCGTTCAGGAACGCGAGCGCGCCAAACATCGACAGCGGCACCGACATCATGATGATGAACGGGTCACGGAAGCTCTCGAACTGGGCTGCCAGAACCAGGTAGATCACGATTACCGCGAGCCCGAAGGCCATGCCAATCGAGCTGCCTTCCTGGACCTCCAGGCGCGACTGGCCCGCATAGTCCTCGTAGAAGCCCTGCGGAAGGATATCGTCCGCAACCGCGCGCAGCGTCGCCAAACCCTCGCTGGTGGTGACGCCCGGCAGCGGCAACGCCGAGATGGTGGCCGAGTTCAACTGGTTGAACTGCTCGATCGCGGCGGGCGCCGCGCCGGTCTCGATCTTCACCACGGAGGAGATCGGAACCATCACGCCGTTGGAAGCACGGACATAGTACTGGCCGAGCCGCTCGGGGTTGAGCCGGTCCTCCTGCGCCACCTGGGTGACGACGTCGTAGGAGCGGTTGTCGCGGTCGAACTTCGAAATCGTGCCGCCGCCCACCAGCGCGCCGAGCGCGGCGCCGATTTCGCTCACCGGCACGCCGAGCGTGGCGGCGCGGTCGCGGTCCACCGTGATGCGGGCGCGCGGCGTCTCGAACGACATCGAGTTCTGCACCACGATGAACTTGCCCGACTGCAGCGCCTTGATGCGCACCTGCTCGGCCACCTCATAGGCCTGCGAGGCGTCCCCGATGGTGCGCAGCGCGTACTGGATCGGCAGGCCGCCGCTGGTGCCCGGCAAGGCAGGGGGCGAGAAGATGAAGGCCTGCAGGCCCGCATTGGCGTCCAGCATGGACTGGATGTCCTGCTTGATCGCCGCCGCCTTGCGGTGCCGCTCGTTCCAGGGCTTCAGCTTGAAGCCGATAAAGCCCGTGCCGCCGCCGTCCGTGCCCATGATCGCGAAGGTGTCGTCGATCTCCGGGATCTTGTCCTTGGGCGGGTTCAGGAAACCGGCCGCGAAGGTCTGCGTGTAGTCGGATGTCGCGTATTTGGGCGTGTTCACGAGGCCCAGAAACGCGCCCTGGTCTTCCTCGGGGGCGAGCTCCGACGGCGTCTTCATGAACAGGAAGCCGGTGGTCGCCAGGATCGCCACCACGATGATGAAGGTCACGGGCCGGAAATCGAGCGAGCTCGTCAGCCGTCGGCCGTACCAGTTCTCCAGCTTCGTGAAGACCCGGTCCACGAAGCCGGCGAAACCCTTGGCGCCGCCGTGCGGCTTCAGGAGCCGCGACGACATCATGGGCGACAGCGTCACGGCGACGATGCCGGAGATCACCACCGCGCCCGCGAGCGTGAAGGCGAATTCCCGGAACAGCGTGCCGGTGAGGCCCTGCGTGAAGCCGATCGGCGCATACACGGCCGCGAGCGTGATCGTCATCGAGACCACCGGGCCGAAGATCTCGCGCATGCCCACAATGGCGGCGTCGATCGGCTTCAGGCCTTCCTCGATGTGCCGGTGGATGTTCTCCACCACCACGATGGCGTCGTCCACCACGAGGCCGATGGCGAGAACCATGGCGAGCAGCGTGAGGAGGTTGATCGAGTAGTCGAGCAGGAACAGGACGAAGCAGACGCCCACCATCGACAGCGGGATCGTGACGATCGGGATGATCACCGACCGGAACGACCCCAGGAACAAGAGGATCACCAGGATCACGATCGCGGCCGCTTCCGCGATGGTCTTGAACACCTCCTCGATGGATGCCGAGATGAAGTTCGAGGCGTCGTACACCACCTCGGCGGTCATGCCCTTGGGCAGCGTCGGCTTGATGTCCTCGATCGCCTTGGTGACCTGCTTGGCCACCGTCAGGGGGTTGGCGGCCGGCGTCGGCGTGACGCCGATGAAGGTGCCCGCCCGTCCGTTGAACGCCACCTTGGTGTCGGTGCTCTTGGGGCCGAGCTCCACCCGGGCGACGTCGCGCAGGCGCACCACCTGGTCGCCGCTGGTTCGGATCGGCAGCGCCGCGAACGTCTCGGGCGTCTGCAGCGTGGTCTGCATCTCGATCGCGTAGGCGACGAACTCGTTCTGCGTCTTGCCGGGCGCGGCCAGGAAGTTGCTGGCCCGGATGGCCGTCACCACGTCGGTCGCGGTGACGTTGCGTGACGCGAGCTTGATCGGGTCGATCCAGATGCGCATCGAAAAGTCGCGCCCGCCCAGGATGTCGGCCGAGCCGACGCCCTCCAGCGTGGCGAAGCGGGGCTGCACCACGCGGGTCAGGAATTCCGACACCTGCTCGGGGTTCATCTCCGAGCTCGCGAAGGTGAGGTACATCAGCGCGAAGGTCTGGCCGGTGCCCTTCACCACCACCGGGTCCTCGGCGTCGGTGGGCAGCTGCGCGCGCACCTGCTGCACCTTGGCGGTGACCTCGGTGAGCGCCGCGTTCGGGTCCGTGTTCAGGCGCATGCGCACCGACACGGTGCTGAGCCCCAGCCGGCTCTGCGTGGTGACGTAGTCCACGCCCTCGGCGCTCGACACCGCCTTGGCGATGGGCGTCGACACGAAGCCCTGCATCAGGTCCGCGCTCGCGCCCGTGTAGGTCGTCGTGACCGTGATCGTGGTCTCGTCGATCTTGGGATACTGGCGCACCTGCAGGCTGATCAGCCCCTGCGCGCCGAGCAGCAGGATCATGAGGCTGACCACGATGCTCAGCACGGGCCGGCGAATGAAGAGTTCGGTGAAGCTCATGGCCGCGTCCTCAACCGCCCGACGCCAGCTTGGTGATGTCGATCGTGTTGTCGATCTTCACCGTCGCGCCGGCCGTCAGCTTGTTCTGGCCCGAGGCCACCACCTTCTGCCCGGCCGGAATGCCGGACACCACTTCCACCATCTTGCCCTCGCGCCGCCCGGCCTTGACGAAGACCTGCTTGACCACGAGCTTGGACTTGTCGCCGTCCTTCTGCTCCTCGATCGTGAACACGTAGTCGCCATAGAGGCTCGCGATCACGGCCGTCTGCGGGACGGAGACGACGTTCGGCTCCGCCGGCAGGTCGACCCGCACGCGCAGGAACTGGCCCGGGATCACGCTCTCGTCGCGGTTGTCGTCCAGCAGCGCCTGCACGGAGACGAGCCGCGTCTGCGGGTCCACCCGCGGGTCGATGCCGATCACCTTGCCATTCTTGGAGAGGTCGTTCTCGGTCACGCCGAAGCGCACCGTCTGGCCCACCTTCACCTTGGCGATCAGCTGCTCCGGCACCGTGAAGTCCACCTTCATGGCCTGGAGGTTCTGGTAGGTCGCCACCACGGAGCCGGTCTGGAGATACTGCCCCGGATTGATGCGCGGGATGCCGATCGTGCCGCCGAACGGCGCCTTGAGGCCCTTTTGCTCGATCACGGCCTGGATGCGCTGCAGTCGCGCCCGCGCGGTGGCGAGCTGGGCGACCACCTGGTCATAGGCCGCCTGCGTGTCGAAGCCGCGCTGGCGCAGCGTGCTGGAGCGCTCGAGATTGGATTCGGCGAGCTTCACGGCCGCCTGCGCGTCGGCGAGGTCCGCCCGCTCAACGGCGTCGTCGAGCTGCACCACGAGGTCGCCCTTGTTGAAATGCTGGTTGGCGCTGAAGCGGATGTCCTTCACGACGCCCCCCGTCTCCACCGCCAGCTCCACGCCCTGCTCGGCGCGCGCGCTGCCGATCGCCAGGATGCCGGGCGTCCACGTCGTCGCCGTCGCGTCGGCGGCCGACACCGTCTGGGCCGGCCGCTGCATGGTGGCGAAGAACTGCGTGATCATCTTGTCGCGAAAGAAGTTGAACCAGACCAGCCCTCCGCACAGCCCGACGGCGAGCAGGAAGACAAGGGCCACGACGATGCGACGCTTCATAGGGTTGGTCCGTTCGGTCCGGTCGGTCTGGCGCCGACTTGCAATGCGGGGGCGACCTTGCAGCGCCTTCACGGCGCTTGCATGACGATCAATGCGGGTTGTATAAACCGTCCAGACGGTACAGTCAAAGGGCGCGCGCCTGCGCTTTTTCCCGCCGAAAGGCCCTCCATGATCCCACCCCGCCGCACGCGCGCCAACTCGCGGGACAAGATCCTCGACGCCGCCGCCGAAATCGTCGGCGAGATCGGCGCCGGCAAGCTCACACTGGACGCCGTGGCGCAGCGCGCCGGGCTCAGCAAGGGCGGGCTGCTCTATAATTTCCCCAGCAAGGACGCACTGCTGTCGGGCATGCTGGAGCGCATGATCGGCGAAAGCGTCGCCGAGAAGGAGGCGCTGCGCGGCCGCATGGCGGGCGCGCGCAATCTCGAGGCGCGCTTGTCCATCGCGGTGTCGCTGAAAATGCGCGCCGGCGCGGCGCAGGAGGTCGCGAGCGGCATGCTGGCGGCGCTCGCCGAGAATCCAGGCCTGCTGGATCCCGTCCGCACGCTGATCGCAGAGGAATGGCGGGTCATCAAGGCCACGTCGGAGGATCCGGAGGCCGCCATGCTGGCCTGGCTCGCCGTGGAGGCGCTCGGCAGCCTCGACATGCACGGCGTGAGCCCTGTCACGGCCGCCGATCGCGCCCGCATCGAGGCAGCCGTCACCCGGCTGCTCGACCACGGCATCAAGGGCGACGGCTGAGCCGGCGCCCGAATTTTTGTTCCGGAGCGGTCAGTTCGCCGGCGCGCGCCGGGTCAGGTCGATCACGGTCCTCGGCGGAACCGACACCTTGAAGCGGCGGGTCTTCTCCACCACCACGGTGCGCGGCGCGCCGCTGCGGCTTTCAACCGTCGCAACGCTGCGCCCCTGCGCAATCGCACGGGCCGTCGAGGCCACCAGCTTCTCCACCTGCGGCCGAACGTCCTCGGCGGCGAGCTCCATCAGCCCGGCGACAATGTGGACCTGCTGGTCGACGTCGTCCGTCAGCCCCTGGGCGGCGAACATCGCCTCCTCGAGGGTGGGCGGCTCGTGGCGGACACGGAGCGGGCGCATTTCGCGGGTCTGGGCCTTGGGAGGCACGGGAATTCTCCATCGGGTAAGCGCGCAGCATACGCCTGATTCAGATATTGTGCACTGCAACATTTACAAGGGTGCTCCGCGTATGGCGGCGAAACTCTGACGATGCGTTCACACACCGGAGAGGAGCGGCGCTTTGCGCCCCAATTCGATCACTTCCGCATGATGGCCGCTGTAAGGCGGAACCGGGGCGCCGACGCCGCATTGTTCGGCCGACCGACAGGGGGCGACAAGTGACGCGCGAGCCAGAATCTTTCCCCAACGCTCCGAGGCCGACAGCCAATCCCACTCCGGCGCATTTCATACGCCCGCTGCCCTTTGGGGCGAGCTTGGAGGAAGACGGCGTGTTCTTTCGCCTCTGGGCGCCCAAGCAGAACGCCGTCAGCCTGGAAATCGAGGGCAGGGCCCCCGTCGCGATGATCGCCGCCGAGGGCGGCTGGCGCGAGATCAAGGTTGAGGGCGTCGGCCCGGGGGCCCGCTATCGCTTCCGGCTCGAGGACGGACTGGCCGTACCCGACCCGGCATCGCGCTTCCAGCCCGAGGATGTGCACGGCCCCAGCGAGGTCGTCGACCCCGCCGCCTATGCGTGGAAAACGCCCGGTTGGCGCGGCCGCCCCTGGGAGGAGTGCGTCCTCTACGAACTCCATGTCGGCGCCTTCACGTCCGAAGGAACCTATGCGGCCGCCGCCGAAAAGCTCGACCATCTCGCCGATCTCGGCGTCACCGCCGTGGAGCTGATGCCCATCGCGGATTTCCCTGGCGCCCGGAACTGGGGCTATGACGGCGCGCTGCCCTATGCGCCCGACGCGGCCTATGGCCGCCCGGAAGACCTGAAAGGCTTCATCGACGCCGCCCATGCGCGCGGCCTGATGGTGTTTCTCGATGTCGTCTACAATCACTTCGGGCCGGATGGGAACTACCTGCCGCTCTACGCTCCCATCTTCACCGATCGCCACAAGACGCCCTGGGGCGGCGGCATCGATTATGACGGCCCCCACAGCCGCCCGGTGCGCGAGCTCGCGATCGAGAACGCGCTCTACTGGCTGGACGAATACCGCTTCGATGGCCTGCGCCTCGACGCCGTCCACGCCATCATGGACGACACCGACGACCATCTGCTGCGCGAGCTCGCCCGCCGGGTCCGCACGGCCTTTCCGGAACGGCACATCCATCTCGTGCTCGAAAACGAGGAAAACGAGCCCGCCTTGCTGCAGCGCGAGGGGGGGCGCCATCCCCAGCACTACACGGCGCAATGGAACGACGACGTCCACCACGTGCTGCACACGGCCGTGACGGGCGAATCCGCCGGCTACTACGCCGCCTACGCGGGCGATGCCGGCAAGCTGGCCCGCGGCGTCGCCGAAGGCTTCGTGTTCCAGGGCGAGCACATGGAGTATCGCGGCTCGCCCCGCGGCGGCCCCAGCGGCGACCTGCCGCCGAGCGCCTTCGTGGCCTTCCTCCAGAACCACGACCAGGTCGGCAACCGCGCCTTCGGCGATCGCATCACTGCGAGCGCCAGGCCCGAAGCCGTCGAGGCCGCCCTCGCGGTGCTGCTGCTCCTGCCGCAGATTCCGATGCTGTTCATGGGCGAGGAATGGGCCAGCGCCAGCCCTTTTCCGTTCTTTTGCGACTTCGGCCCCGAACTCGGCGAAGCCGTGCGCAAGGGCCGCCGCGAGGAATTCGCCCGTTTTCCCGAATTCCAGGACGAAGCCTCCCGCGCCCGCATCCCGGACCCGACCGCCGAAAGCACGTTCCAGTCGGCCAAGCTCGACTGGGACGCCCTGTCCCAACCCGCCCACGCCGCCCGCTTGGCGTTCGTGAAGAAGCTCCTGCGCCTGCGCCGCGACCGCATCATCCCGCTGCTGCCGGCCCTGAAGCGCGGCGGCGCCGGCGAGGTGATCGGCCCATCCGCCGTCTCGATCACGTGGCAAGCCGACCACGGCCGCACCCTGCGACTCCTCGCGAATCTCTCCCCGCAGCCTGCCGCCGTGAGCCTGCCCAAGGGCGAATCCCTCTTTGTCCAGGGCGCGCTCGCCGACAAGGAACTCGGCCCCTGGACCGCCGCCTGGTGGCTCGGCGCGAGCTGAGCCGCGCAATCAGGTACCCCTCGCCGTCATTGCGAGGAGCGCAGCGACGAAGCAATCCAGACGCCGGGCCTGAAGCGCGACCGTGGCGTCGTGCTCAACGCCCGGCGCCTGGATTGCTTCGCTGCGCTCGCAATGACGGCGAGACGCTTCAGTGCGCGAAGGACCTGGACAATCGTGCGCCGGGGAGCATCGCCTCTTGGTGGCGAATACCCAGCCCGCCTATGGGTTCGGGCATTTGAACGGCGGAAACGTGCTCGCCGTGCCGGCGTTCATCGCCATCACGGTGAGGATGTTGGCCATGGCGAACTCCTCGGGCGAGCGGGGGCACACGTCGGCCGGGGCCGTGCAGCCCGAGGCCAGGAAGGCGCGGTGGCGGTCGAGGAAGTCCTGGCTGAGCCCAGTCTGGCCGCGTCGCGCCAGCGCATCCGTCCAGGCCTTTGTGTAGCGGGCGCACTTCACCTCGGTCCAGCTTGGCTCGGCGGACCCTTGGGCGAGCGCCGGATCGGCGGCGGCGAGGAGCGCAACCAGCAGCAGTGCGGGGACGGGCGAACGCATCGCTACGAAGCCTCAGGCGCCCTTGGCGGCCTTCAGCTCCGCCACGGACGGATGCCCGTACTGCTTCAGCGCCGCGTCCACGCCTTCCATGATCACGTCGTGGATCTTGCGGTCCGTCACATACGCGATCTCGCGCAGTTTCAGGTACACGGGCTTGGGCAGGTAGATGCTCGTGTGGATCACGTCCGGGCGCTCCTTGCGGCCGGCCGGAGCGGCCGCCGTGGTCGCGGCCGGCGCATTCGCCTTGGCGAGCTTCAACTCGCCGAGAACCGAGGGACGCTTGCTCACGCGCGGTGTTCCTTGTTGGCGGGTTGCGCCCGCATCTTGCCGTCGACCCAGCTCCAGAGCAGGCGGATCTCATCCGCGGCCTTGCCCTTGCCGGCATATTCGGTGACGCCCATGCCGGTCGCCATGGCGTCTTGGTGATCGGCGCGCAGCGCCAGCGGCGGGTCGGCCAAAACGCCGAATTCGGCGAGGCCGCGCGCCGCCTCGGAGGCGCGGGTGCCGCGGCCGGGCGGGCACTGGTTCAGCACGAAGGCGAAGTTCTCGCGCATGCCGAGCCGCATCAGCGATTCCAGCGTCGGCAGCGTGGCCTGCAGGTCGAGCCGCGACGGGCGCGCCGGCACGAGGCAGAGCGTGGCGGCCTTCATGGCGAGATTGCCGCCCGTGTTCTCCACCCCGGCGGTGTCGAGGATCGCCAGCGTGAAGCCGCGGCCCTTCAGGGCCTCGAGCACTTCGGGCAGACGGGGCAGGTATTCGGGGCCGACCTGGTCCACCGCGACGCTCTCGCTGCCGCGGGCGCCGCCCCAGTTCGCCAGCGAGCCCTGGGCGTCGAGATCCAGCGCCACGACGCTCTCGCCCGCCGCCGCGGCCGCCACCGCGAGCGAGGCCGCGATGGTGGTTTTGCCCGTGCCGCCCTTTTGGGTGACCAGCGTGATGGTACGCACCGTACGCCTCCTGATTCGCCCCCAATCTACAGCGCGGCGGCGCCGCGGCGCCACACGAGGCAGGGAGCGGGATCAATCGGATTCGGCGCTGTGGCGCAAAGGACTCAGTGGCGGGAGCGGCGCGCCCCCGCCGGGCTCAGCCCTTTTTGCCCTTGCCCTTGTGCGGGCGCTTCGGCCCGTCGGGCCGGCGCTGGTCCGGAATGCCTTTCACGGAAGCCTTGAAGCCCGCCTTGGCGGCCGGCTTGGCGCCTGTCTTCGGCTTGAAGCCCGTCTTTGGCTTGAAGCCTGGGGCCTCGTCGGCAGGGGCTTCGGCGCGCTTGCTCTTGAACGGCTTCTTCTCGGGCCGCCGCTCGGCGTCCTGCGGCCGGTCGGCGCGCTCGAAAGCGCGCTCCGGGCGCTCTGACCGTGCGGGCCGCTCAGGCCTGGCTTCGCGCTCCGGTCGCGCCGGGCGTTCGAAATCATCCGGGGCGGCCGCGCGAACCGGACGCTCCGCCCGGGCCGGCCGCTCGGCGCGCTCGGGACGGTCACCGCGATCGGGACGATCGCCACGATCGGGACGATCGCCCCGCTCGGGACGATCGCCACGCTCGGGACGGAACTCGGACGGCGCGTCGCGCAGATGCGGCGGCGGACGGTTGCGCCGCGGCGCGCCGCCGCCCATGGCCGGGGCCTCGGTGCGCTCGATGCGGATGTCCTCGCCCTTGCCGCCCTTGCCCAGCGCCGCCTGGGCGAAGCGCTCCGCCGCCTCTTCGGTGATCTCGAACTTGGTCTCGCGGTCGAAGATCTTGATCGACCCGACCTCTTTCTTGGTCACGTGGCCGCGGCGGCAGATGATGGGCAGCAGCCAGCGCGGATCGGCGTTGTTCTGCCGGCCGATGCTGAGCCGGAACCACACCATCGGTCCGCCCGGGCTGCGGTCGGCCGCGATCGGGTCGTAGGTGGAGCGGGGTTCGCGCTCGTCGCGCGTCCGCGCCGGACGGGGCTCGCGGGCGTCGCGCGGATCGCGCTCGCGCTGCGGGCCCGGATCATAGAGCTCCTCCGGCTCGGGCAGCCGGGAGCGGGTGGCCCGCACGAAGGCGGCCGCAATATCCTCGGGGGTGCGCTTCTCCAGGAGCAGGCGCACGGTCGCGAGGTCCTCTTCCGAGCTCTCCTCGTCGAAGATCGGGTCCTGGACCAGCCGCTCCTGGTCGCGCTTGCGCACGTCCTCGGCGGAGGGCGGTCCCAGCCATTGGGCGTCGAGGCCCGCCTGGGCGAGCAGCCCCTCGGCGCGGCGGCGGCGGTTGAACGGCACGATGATCACGCACACGCCCTTGCGGCCGGCGCGGCCCGTGCGGCCGCTCCTGTGCAGCAGCGCGTCGCGCCCGCGCGGCAGCTCGGCGTGGATCACGAGGTCGAGGCCCGGCAAGTCTATGCCGCGGGCCGCCACGTCGGTCGCCACGCACACCCGGGCGCGGCCGTCGCGCAGCGCCTGCAGGGCGTGGTTGCGCTCGTTCTGGCCCATCTCGCCCGACAGCGCGACGGCCGAGAAGCCGCGCTCCAGCAGGCTTCCGTGCAGCTTCCGCACGGCCTCGCGCGTGTGGCAGAACACCAGCGCGCCGGGGCTGTCGAAATAGCGCAGCACGTTGACGATGGCGTGCTCCACCTCGCTGGGCGCGCAGCGCACGGCCTTGTAGTCGATGTCGCCATGCGGCTGCGAGCGGTCCACCGTGTCGATGCGCAGCGCGTCGCGCTGGAAGCGCTGCGCCAGCGCGGCGATCTCGCGCGCGATGGTGGCCGAGAACAGCAAGGTCCGCCGCTCCGCCGGCGCAGCGTCCAGAATGAACTCCAGATCCTCCCGGAACCCCAGGTCCAGCATTTCGTCGGCTTCGTCGAGCACGACGGCGCGGAACGCGCTCGGGTCCAGGCGGCCGCGCTCCAGGTGGTCGCGCAGGCGCCCGGGCGTGCCCACCACGATGTGCGCGCCGTCCGCCAGCGCCCGCGCCTCGCGCCGCACGTCCATGCCTCCGACGCACGCGGTCACGCGCGCGCCCGTGTGCGCGTAGAGCCACGCGAGTTCGCGCTGCACCTGCAGCGCAAGCTCGCGCGTCGGCGCGATCACGAGCGCCAGCGGCTCCGCGGCCCGCCCGAAGCGCTCCTCGGCGCCCAGCAGCGTGGGGGCGAGCGCGAGCCCGAACGCAACCGTCTTGCCCGAGCCCGTCTGCGCGGACACGAGCAGGTCGCGCTCCTCCGCGCCCGGCTGCAGCACGGCCTCCTGCACGGGCGTGGGCTCGGCGTAGCCGCGCTCCTCGAGCGCGCGCGCAACGCTGGAATTCGTCAATGGAAAAGGCATGTGCGTCCGGAAGACAGGGCGGGCAGGGGGTCCTTCGGCCATCCGTCTCGTCGGGCTGGAAGGACCTCAACGCGCAAACGCGCGGATCTGAACGCAGGGCTAGACCTCCGGGGGGCCGCCGTCAACCGCGGCAGGGGCGAACGGCCACGCCGGCCCTGCGGCGGCGCTGCGCAAGATCGTCATCAAAGGCGCCCGAAGGGGGTTGCGCATGCCGATCCGAGCCGCTATTCAGACGCCCGTGACGGACGGCCCTGCCGCTCCATCACCCCGCGCCCGTAGCTCAGCTGGATAGAGCATCAGACTACGAATCTGAGGGTCGGACGTTCGAATCGTTCCGGGCGCGCCAAATTCTTGAATGGTAACAACACCTTCTAAGCAGCCCGCCCAAGTGGCGGGTTTCTTTTTGGGAAGCTGTTCCCCGGCCCTGTTCCCGGAGCGTTTCCACGGCCAAAGTGAAGGCCGGAGCGTACTGGGCGAACGTGGCCGGGGTCGCATTTTTGGCCGCGCTGAAGGACTGCAGACTCGACACATGGCGGGGCTGGGTGCTGCTGATCGCCACAAACAGCATCGTCTAATTCGGTCTTCTCTGGCTCGACCAGGATGCTGGGTTTTGGACCCGGGTGCTCGACGACTGCAGAATCGAGATCGTCTCGTATCCCGGTTCTCCGGAACACGATGGCGAAGTCATCCCGCTGTCGCCGGCCCAGGCGGCCATTTTCCCATCAGCTTACTCGTACGACCACATCGCAGACATGGGTCCTCTGCAGACGATTGGGGCCGTCATGCTGCTTCGGACCTCTTTTACCGGTCGCTACGGGGAGCCAGACGAAGCTCCGCACCGGAGCGTCCAGCATGAAGCTGAATTGCGTGCGACCCGGCATGATAATGGTTTAATCGGGGTTCAAGAACTCAACCCTCGCTTTATCGAGAGCCTTATTTGAGCGCTGCAAAAAAGAACCCCGTGAGAGCTGACACCGCGGGTTTTTAGGCGCAAGCGGAGGGGGCGATCTCCCTCGAGCGGGGAAACGTGAGAAAACAGGTTGTTCCGACCTGCCGCACATATTTCGACGTGTAGGTCGTTCTCAGGGTTCCAGCCTGTTCCGGCCGAGTCGTCCTCCCCAGAGCAGGCGACGTTTTGATCTCAGGCGATCCGCCGCATTCGAACCAATTCTGAAATGCGGGACAAAGCGGACGAATAGCAGGATCGGAAACCCGAATTGGATTCCATCGATGCGCCTTATTCCCACCGCTCTTGCATTGCTCGCCTTCGCCGGCGCCGCTCCCGCTCACGCCCAGGTGATGCTCCCCCGACAGGACATTACCCGCGTAACCATGCAGATTACGATCGCCACGCCTGCACAGTCCGGGGCCTCGAGCGACGAGCAACTTGCGACCCAATCCGACGCCCGGAAAAGGATCTACACAGCCATCGAAAACGAGTGCCGTGTCTTGGCCGAGGTTTTTAAATCCGATTGTCGCGTGGCTCAGGTCGCCACGAACACGATAATGGGGCCGCGCGGCCCTCAGCAGCTCGAAACGATCAACCTCCACGGCAATGGGACGTTCGAGCTAGTGCCGCGCAAATGATCTATCTGCGCTTAGCGCAGCAGGCCCGTCCGGCTCCGGCTGCGGCGGGCTTTTTGTGTCTCGGGCTTAATGGCTGCCGGCCGTCGGCGCGGCCTAGTCGACCAGAAAATAGACCGCGAGGATGGCGATCAGGAACACCAGGCAGACAACCCGGAAGTCGCCCTGATCCGGCCGGCGCAGAGGTGGCGCAGTTCCAGCTTCAATTTGATCTCGGGCGACGCTTATTTCTGCAGGAGAAACTCTGTCGAGCATCCGGTAAGATCCCAAAGCTTCGCCGTCGCCCTCCGACTAGAAGGAACGGCTTGGATACGCCCCGCTTAGATTGAAGGCACCTCAGTCCGACGCTACTCGTCGGCGAAACTCGGCAACCCCGCATTCAGACTGGCATTAACCACCAGGGCGCCGATAGGGGGCCCGGCTGTACCGCGCATTGCTGAACAGCAATGTTGGCGGACGTGGTTAACACGAGTTGATCCCTTTGATTTGGCCGATGGACGGAACAGTCCGCCGGTGCCCACAGATCTCATTCGGTTGCGCGCGAAGCGTGTTCATATAGGGGCGCGCCATTTTTGGCCTGAGCTGGGCATTGCCCGCTGGGTCGTATTTTCCAAATCTCGACCAGCATCCGCATAGCCAAGTGGCGCAAGTCTTGGTCCCGCAGTTGCGGCGACGCGCGCCAAACACCCGCTCGGTCTGCGGCATCCATCTGCGCGATTCGACGCGGGCGCGCCCCGTTGCGGGCGCGCCGCCAAACACCGTGCGCAGTGATGCTGCGGGCCGGGACCAGGGCGCGACCCCGATCAAGCGCCCGCAACCTTCGACACCACCAGCTTGTCCACGCGCCGGCCGTCGAGGTCGACCACTTCGAAGCGCCATCCGAGCGTCTCGACGACCTCGCCGAGATTGGGGAGATGCTGCAACTCGCTGATCACAAGGCCGGCCGCCGTGTCGTAGGTGCGCCGCTCGGGCAGGCTCAGCCCCAGGAGGTCGGCCATCTCGTCCACCGGCATCCAGCCGGCGATCAGCCAGGAGCCGTCGTCACGCTGGAAAGCCTCTTCCTCTCCCTGGCCTTCATCGGAGCGGAACGCGCCCGCGATGGCGTCGAGAATGTCCGCCGGGGTGATCACGCCTTCGAAGTGGCCATACTCGTCATGCACCAGCGCCATGGGCACGCTCGCTTCCCGCAGGCCGTTGAGAACGTCCAGGGCGCCCAGCGTGTCGGGGATGATGGGCGCCTGCTGGACATAGTTCCTCAGCTGCAGCGTCTCGCCGCGCAGCAGCGGCCCCAGCAATTCGCGCACCTGCACGACGCCGATCATGTTGTCCGCGCCGCCCTCGCCGACCGGGATGCGCGAGTGGCTCGTGGTCGTCAGCTGCTGGCGGATCGCGCTGTCGCTTTCGTCAGCGTCGATCCATTCCACCTCGGTGCGCGGCGTCATGATGGAGCGCGCGGCCCGGTCTCCGAGCCGCAGCACGCCGGAGATCATCCGCTGCTCGTCCGGCTCGATCGACCCGGCGCTCTGCGCCTCGGCCACGATGGTGCGGATTTCCTCGTCCGTGATGGCGTCGGCCGACTCGGTGTTGCTGCCGAAGAACCGGAACAGGATCTTGGTGGACGCATCCAGCAGCCATACGACGGGAGCCACAGCCCGCGAGACGAAGCTCATGAGCGGCGCGACCAGGCACGCGATGGCTTCCGGGTTGCGCAAGGCCAGGTTTTTGGGGACGAGCTCGCCCACCACCACCGACAGGTAGGTGATGACGCCGATCACCACGCCGAAGCCGACGCCTTCGGCCGGGCCGGGCGGCATGCCCCAGTCGATCAGGATCACTTTCAGCCGATCGCCCAGCGCCGCGCCCGAGAACGCGCCGGCCAGAACGCCGATCAGCGTGATGCCGATCTGGACCGTGGACAGAAACCGCCCCGGGTCCTCGGCCAGGGCCAGGGCGGTCGCCGCGCCCGGTCGACCATTGTCCGCCATGGTCTTGAGACGAACCTTTCGGGCGGAAACGACAGCCAGTTCGGAAAGCGAAAACAGCCCGTTGAGGGCGATCAGAAAGGCGGCGACTGCAAGTTCGAGCACGGACCCCAAGGACCCGGCTACCTCTTGGCGACCGGACCTCTCCCTGTTGACGCTGGAATGCCAGCACAGGAGACCAGCTTATGCGGCCTGCCGCGTCGGCGCAAAGCGTGTGGCGCGCGACCTTTCAAACGCCTGCGCTGGGCGGCCGTGGCCGAGGCTATTTGGACGCGCCGTCATACGGGATGATCTGGAGCGTGTGGACGTCCAGCCCGTCCGTGCAGCGCAGGTTGAGCGCCACCATCGCGTTGCCGTCCGGCGTCTTGCCTTCGGCGAAAGGCGCGCAGCCGCAGGTGGAGCAGAACTGGTGCCGGATATTGTGGCTCGCGAAGGTGTAGACCCGGAGGGCGTCTCGGGAACCCCTCAGCTCGAAGCGATCCGGCGTCATGAAGTGATGCAGGTAGCCCTTGCGGCGGCAGATCGAGCAGTTGCACTCCATGGCCTTGGTCGGGAGGTCCTCGTTCGCCGTGTAGGCGATTGCGCCGCAATGGCAGCTGCCTGTGAAAGCCATCGACCCTCTCCCTGCTGTGTTGTGCGTTTCTTCCCGATCATCGTCCAACGCGCCGCAGTCGTCCACGGTAGCGGCTCTATGTCGGATCGCCGCCGACCGTCTCGAACCACGCCGCGTAGGGAGTGTTGCGGGCGAGGTGGCGGTTGTAGTCCGCAGCCCCGTCCGTCCACCACGCCGGGCCGCGCTCGCCCAGCGCGATCTTGGCTGCGTTCACGTCCGCGCGCGCCGACGCGAGCGCCTCGGCGTCGGCGATTTTCAGCGCGGCGCCCACGGCGCGGCGCGCGCGCATGAGCGTCTTGGTGAGCGCCGCTCGCTCCTGCTCGCCAAGCGCAGGGTTGGAGCAGCGCCACAGGCGGCCGCGGACGACGAAGTACCGGCCGTCGGGGGTGCGGGGGTAGGTCTTGGCGGGCATGGCCGGACCGAGCTTGCTGGCGGGCGGCCCGTTCGCCGCCCGCGCCCGATGCTGCTGCGTCCCTTTACCCAGCCGGGCGGGCCGGGATGTTGAGGCCGCGCTCCACGGCCGGGCGGGCGAGGCCGCGCTCGAGCCAGGCGGGGACATTCTTCAGGCTGGCGTAGTCGACGAGCTCGCCCGCGCCGTAGAAGCCCACGAGATTGCGCACCCAGCCCAGCAGCGCGATGTCCGCGATCGTGTATTCGCCGTCCATGATCCAGTCGCGGCCGGCGAGGCGCGTCTCCAGCACGCCGAGCAGGCGCTTGGATTCCGCCGCGTAGCGATCCCGGGGCCGCTTGTCCTCGAAGTCCTTGCCGGCGAATTTGTGGAAGAAGCCGAGCTGGCCGAACATCGGCCCCACGGCCGCCATCTGGAAGAACACCCACTGCAGGGTCTCGTAGCGCCGCGCCGGGTCGGTCGGCAGCAGCTGGCCCGACTTCTCGGCCAGGTAGATCAGGATGGCCCCGGATTCAAACAGCGCGAAGGGTCGCCGGCCCGGGCCGTCCGGGTCGATGATGGCCGGGATCTTGCCGTTTGGGTTCAACGCCAAATATTCGGGAATCCACGTCTCGTTGGCCCCGATATTGATGAAGTGCGGCTCGTAGGGCAGCCCGATCTCCTCCAGCATGATCGAGACCTTCACGCCGTTGGGGGTGGGCGTGGAATAAAGCTGGAGGCGCTCGGGGTGCTGGGCCGGCCAGCGCTTGGTGATCGGGAAAGCGGAAAGGTCGGTCATGGGGGACGCTCCTGCCGAAAGGGCGGCGATCTTGCGTCCGTTCGCGCTGGCGCGAAAGAGGCCGGGCGTTGCGCCGGCGCACAACCCGGATTGCACGGCCGGACCCGACGGACCCCTTGCGGTCGACGCAAGGCCAGCCATGGTCGTTCGGCGACAAGCCGTTCGCTCGCGGCGGCTCTCCCCTGCGGTGGGGCTTGCGCATCCGCCCCCGGAGCCCCGATGTCCGCCGATCCGCTGCTCCAGCCCTACACGCTCAAGCACCTGACGCTGAAGAACCGCGTCATGTCGACCGCGCACGAGCCTGCCTATTCGGAGGATGGCCTGCCGAAGGACCGATACCGGCTCTACCACCGCGAGAAAGCCCGCGGCGGGCTGGCGCTGACGATGACGGCCGGCTCCGCCATCGTGTCTCCCGACAGCCCCGCCGCCTTCGGCAACCTCCATGCCTACCGGGACGAAATCGTCCCCTGGCTACGGAGCCTGGCGGACGACTGCCACGCCGAGGGCTGCGCGGTGATGATCCAGGTGACGCATCTGGGCCGCCGCACCGGCTGGAACAAGGCCGACTGGCTGCCCGTGCTGGCGCCCTCGGGCGTGCGCGAACCAGCCCATCGGGCGTTCCCCAAGGCGGCCGAGGAGTGGGACATCGACCGCATCGTGGCCGACTACGCCTCCGCGGCGCAGCGCATGCAGGCGGCCGGGCTCGACGGCATGGAGTTCGAGGCCTATGGCCACCTCATGGACCAGTTCTGGTCCCCGGCCACCAACCGGCGCGATGACCAGTATGGCGGATCGCTCGATAACCGGCTGCGCTTCACCTGGCGGGTGATCGACGCTGTGCGCGCCGCCGTGGGGCCGGACTTCATCGTCGGCATCCGCATGGTCGCGGACGAGGACTGGGACCAAGGCCTCAGCCGGCAGGAGGGCGTCGAGATCGCGCGCCGCATCGCGGCGTCCGGCCAGTTCGACTTCATCAACCTCATTCGCGGCCACATCGACACGGACGCGGCGTTGACACGGCTGATCCCGATCGCCGGCATGGCGTCCTCGCCGCATCTCGACTTCGCCGGCGAGGTGAGGGCCGAGACGCGCGTCCCGGTGTTCCACGCGTCGCGCATCGCCGACGTCGCTACGGCCCGGCATGCCATCGCGACCGGCAAGCTCGACATGGTGGGCATGACCCGCGCCCACATCGCCGACCCGCACATCGTCGCCAAGACGGCCCGTGGCGAGGAGCACCGCATCCGCCCCTGCGTGGGCGCCACCTATTGCCTCGACCGCATCTACGAGGGCGGCGAGGCCTTGTGCATCCACAACGCCGCCACCGGCAGGGAAGGCGCGATCCCGCACGTGATCCCGCGTTCGCCGGCGCCCGGCAAGCGCGTCGTCGTGGTGGGCGCCGGCCCGGCCGGACTGGAGGCGGCCCGTGTGGCGGCCGAGCGCGGCCACCACGTCGCCGTGCTGGAGGCGGCGCCGCGCGCCGGCGGGCAGGTCCTGCTGCTGTGCCGCAATGCGCGGCGGCGCGACATGGTCGGCATCGTCGACTGGCGCGTCGCCGAGTTGGAGCGGCTCGGGGTTGCGATGCGCTTCAACGTCACGGCCGAAGCCGAGGACGTGCTGGCGCTGGAGCCGGACGTGGTGATCGTCGCCACCGGCGGCATGCCCCAGTGCCCGCCGCTCGCGGAGGGCGCCGACCTTGTGACGTCGTCATGGGACATCCTGGCCGGCACGGACTCGCCGGGCGCGAACGTGCTCGTCTACGACGACAGCGGCGGCCACCAGGGCATGAGCGCCGCCGAGGTCGCGGCGCGCGCCGGAGCCGCCGTGGAGCTGCTGTCGCCAGAGCGATTCTTCGCCCCCGAGATGGGCGGCCTCAACCACGCGCCCTACATGGGCGCCTTCCACGAACTCGGCGTTCGCGTGACCATCAACACGCGGCTGCGGTCCGTGCGGCGCGACGGCAACCAGCTGGTCGCGACGCTGTCGTCTGATTTCGCGCCGCACTGGAGCGACGAGCGACGCGTCGACCAGGTGGTGGTGGAGCACGGGACCGCGCCGCTGGATGACCTCTACGTCGCGCTGAAGCCTCGATCCCGCAACGGCGGCGAGATCGACTATCGCGCCCTCCTGGCGGGCGCGGCGCCGTTCCCGATCCGCAACGCCGAGGCGGCTTTCACCCTGTACCGCATCGGCGACGCAGTGGCGTCGCGCAACATCCATGCGGCGATCTACGATGCGGTTCGTTATGGGCTGACGTGGTAGGATGATCCGCGTCAACAAGACAGCGACGAGTCGGCGAACGAAACGACCCCTCGGGGATTGAGGCTGTACACAGCCGACAAGGAAGACCCACAATGCTGAATTGGATGCGCTACGGTTTCGACGCCGCCATGCTGACCATCGAGGCGCAGCAGGTGATCGGTCTGCGGCTCGCCAAGATCGGCGCCGGCGGCCCCGGGGCCGCAATGGAAGCCACCCTGATGGTGAACGAGAAGATCGCCGCCGCCATGGAGGCGGGCGTCACGCTCGCAACGGGCGGCTCCAGCCACAAGGTCCTGACCGGCTATCGCAAGCACGTCGGCAAGAACTACCGCCGCCTCAGCCGCTAGAGCGGGTTGAGAGCGCCCGGCGAGTAAACCTCACCGCCGTCATCCCCGGCGGCGCGAAAGCGCCGGGAAGGGGATCCAGGGGTGAGCGCCCTTTGCTCTGGATTCCCTTCCCGACCTGCTGCGCAGGTCGCCGGGGATGACGGCTTGAGTGGACGTTTCTTCAAGAAGCTTCAGCGGCGGATCAGAAGGTGCGCCACGTAGCCGCCCACGAAGGCGGCCGCCATGGCCCCCACCGGGTTCGCCCGCGCCATGGCGCTGATCTGGCCCGCCATCGGCGCGGCCAGCGCCTCCTCGAGAAGCCGCGACGCGTGCGTGTCGCCGCCGTCGACGTCGACCGATACCTCGAAGCTGTCGCCGTTCATCGGCCGCCGCAGCCGCACGCCGGCTTTGTCGTACCCTTCGCCGATCAACCGCCGCATCGCGCGGCGCGCCGTGGCTTCGTCCGTGTATGTCTTGCTCGCAAGCGGCATTGGGTCCTCCCAGCTGTTGCAACGCAAGCATCCGGATAGGCTAGTGGTTCCGCCGCCGCCGCTTTGCGTGCGGCGCGACGGGAGCACTTCGATGAGCCGCAATGCCCACCCTCCCCCTCGAGGGGAGGGTGCGCCTTGGCGCGGGGCCGCGTTCGCTACCTTCAGCTTACTCCGGCACGACCCGCACCGCGCCCTTGGCGGCGCTGGTGGTGAGGGCCGCGTAGGCCTTCAGCGCCATCGTGATCTTGCGCTCCCGCGGGGCGGGCTTCCAGGCCTGCGGGCCGCGGGCTTCCATCTCCTGGCGGCGGCGGTCGAGCTCGTCCTGCGGCACCGCCAGTGCGATGCGGCGCTCCGGGATGTCGATCTCGATGGTGTCGCCGGTGCGCACGAGGCCGATCAGGCCGCCCTCGGCGGCTTCGGGGGAGCAGTGGCCGATGGAGAGGCCCGACGTGCCGCCCGAGAAGCGCCCGTCGGTGATCAGCGCGCAGGCCTTGCCGAGGCCGCGGCTCTTCAGGTAGCTCGTCGGGTAAAGCATCTCCTGCATGCCGGGGCCGCCGCGCGGGCCCTCATAGATGATCACCACCACGTCGCCGGCCTTCACCTCGTTGCCGAGGATGCCCTTCACGGCTGCGTCCTGGCTCTCGTAGACGCGGGCCGGACCGGTGAACTTCAGGACGCTGGCGTCCACGCCGGCCGTCTTCACGATGCAGCCGTCCAGCGCGATGTTGCCGGTCAGCACCGCGAGGCCGCCGTCCTTCGAATAAGCATGCTCGGCGTCGCGGATCACGCCGGCCGAGCGGTCGAGGTCGAGCTGGTCGTAGCGGCGACTCTGGCTGAAGGCCGTCTGCGTCGGCACGCCGCCGGGCGCGGCGCGGTAGAAGGTGCGCACGGCTTCGCTCTCGGTGCGCGACACGTCCCAGCGGCTGATCGCGTCCGCCATGCTGGCGCTGTGGACGGTCGGCATGCTGGTGTCGATCAGGCCGGCGCGCTCGAGCTGGCCGAGGATCGCCATGATGCCGCCGGCGCGATGCACGTCCTCCATGTGGACGTTGGCGACCGAGGGGGCGACCTTGCAGAGCACCGGCACGCGGCGCGACAGGCGGTCGATGTCCGCCATCGTGAAGTCGATCTTGCCCTCATAGGCGGCGGCCAGCAGGTGCAGCACCGTGTTGGTGGAGCCGCCCATCGCGATGTCGAGCGTCATCGCGTTCTCGAAGGACTTGAAGTTCGCGACGTTGCGCGGCAGCACGCTCTCGTCGCCCTGCTCGTAGTAGCGCTTGGTGATGTCGACGATGAGGTGGCCGGCCTCCACGAACAGCCGCTCGCGGTCCGCATGCGTGGCCAGCGTCGAGCCGTTGCCGGGCAGCGCCAGGCCGAGCGCCTCGGTGAGGCAGTTCATCGAATTGGCCGTGAACATGCCCGAGCACGACCCGCAGGTGGGGCAGGCGGAACGCTCGATCACCTGCACTTCCGCGTCCGAGACGCGGTCGTCGGCGGCCGCCACCATGGCGTCGATCAGGTCGACCTTCTTGGTGACGCCGGCGGCGTTTCCGACCGGCTCGGCGACGTACTTGCCGGCCTCCATCGGGCCGCCCGACACGAACACCACCGGGATGTTGAGCCGCATGGCGGCCATCAGCATGCCGGGCGTGATCTTGTCGCAGTTGGAGATGCACACGATGGCGTCGGCGCAATGCGCGTTGACCATGTATTCGACGCTGTCGGCGATGATCTCGCGCGACGGCAGGCTGTAGAGCATGCCGTCATGGCCCATCGCGATGCCGTCGTCGACCGCAATGGTGTTGAACTCCTTGGCGACGCCGCCCGCCTTCTCGATCTCGCGGGCCACGAGCTGGCCGAGATCCTTGAGGTGCACGTGGCCGGGCACGAACTGCGTGAACGAGTTCGACACCGCGATGATCGGCTTGCCGAAATCGCCGTCCTTCATGCCGGTGGCGCGCCAGAGGCCGCGCGCGCCCGCCATGTTGCGGCCGTGGGTGGTGGTGCGGGAGCGATAATGCGGCACGGGGCGATCCTCGGGTGATCTTGTCGGGCTGTCGTTTCGGCGACGACTACACCAAGGCCGACCGAAAGGGAATTGCAAGCCGCGGCGGCCCGCGCATGCCAGATGTGACGCCGCGGGGAGGCGGTGCGAACGATTGTTGCCGGCTCGTCCCGGCTGCGCGAAGCGCACCCTCCCCTTTGAGGGGGAGGGTCGACGGCCGCAGGCCGGCGGGGTGGGGTGACACCGGGGCTGTATGCGACGGTGGCAGGATCATGGGTTTCAGCGAGGGAGCTTCACGCCCGGCTGCACCCCACCCCGGCCCTTCGGGCCGACCTTCCCCCTCGAGGCGAGGATGGCGCTTCGCGCCTGGGAGCTCCTAAGCCGGCGTCGGCGCGCCCTCGGCCAGCAGCCCCTCGCGCTTCAGGTCGGTCCACAGCGCGGCCGGCGGCGCCGCCGCCATGTCGGCCGCGTTGAAGCGCACTTCCTCGGGCCGCACGGCGCCGACCACCACCGAGATCACGGCCGGATGCGCGGCCGCGAAAGCGAGGGCGGCGGCGCGCAGGCCGACGCCGTGTCGGCCGCAGACCGCCTTGATGCGCCGGACGCGCTCCATCACGTCCTCGGGCGCCGGCGCGTAGTTGAACTTCGCGCCCTCCACCGGGCCGGTGGCCAGGATGCCGGAGTTGAACACCCCGCCCAGCATCACGCCCACCTTCTTCTCCAGCGCGAGCGGCAGGAACTCGGCCAGCGCGGGCTGCTCCAGCAGCGAGTAGCGGCCGGCCAGAAGCACCGTGTCGAAGTCGCCCTCGCGCAGGAAGCGCGACGCCACGTCGGCCTCGTTGATGCCAACCCCGATCGCCTTGGCGAAGCCTGTGCGGCGCAGTTCGTCCAGCGCCCGGTAGGCGCCCGCCATGGCCTCACCGTAGCGGCGCTCGAAGTCGGCGCCGTGGGTCCAGACGTCCACGTCGTGGATGAGGAGGATGTCGACGCGGTCGAAGCCGGTGCGCAGCAGCGACTGCTCCACGGCCCGCATCGTGCCGTCATACGAGTAGTCGATGCGCGCCCGGTGCGGGAATCCGCCCGCGAAGCCCGGTGCGACCACGTCGTCGCGCGGCTTCTCGACGGGCGCGAAGGGCTCCATCACGCGCCCGACCTTGGTGGAGAACACGAAGCTGTCGCGCGGGAAGCGCCGCAGCACGGCGGCGCAGCGCGCCTCCGCGAGGCCATTGCCGTAATGCGGGGAAGCGTCGAACAGCGTCACGCCCGCCTCGTGGGCGGCCTCCACGGTGGCGAGCGCCTCGCGCTCGTCCAGCCGGGCGTAGAGGTCGCCCAGCGGCGCGGCCCCGAACCCCATCATGCTGACGTCGAGCGCGGCCCCGCGCGAGGTCGTGAAGCGGCGCATCAGCATGATGGTTCCTCCCTGAGTGTCTTGTTGCCTATTGGTAGCTCGACTGGCCGCTCACGCGAAACGGCGCCGCTCGCCGCCATCGACCTCCTCTCCCTGGAACAGGGAGAGGGCTGGGGTGAGGGCCCGCGCCGCGGCTCGCTTCTCAGAACGGTAGCCGCTTTACGCCAAAGGCCCTCACCCCTGCCCCTCTCCCCTGGTGGGGAGAGGGGACGCGCGGCGAAGTTGGGGCCTCAATTCTGATGCCGCAGGTCCTTCAGCGCCTCGGCCAGTCCCCTGGTGCTGGCTGGGGCGTCGGCTTTCTCGCCTGTCACCAGCGGCAGGAACGCGGTGGCGAGCTCCTTGCCGAGCTCTACGCCCCACTGGTCATAGGCGTTGATGTCGTAGATCGCCGCCTCCACAAACACGCGGTGCTCGTAGAGCGCCACAATGGCGCCCAGCGTGGCGGGATCGAGCAGGCGGTACAGGATCGTCACCGACGGCCGATCGCCCGGAAACACCCGGTGCGGCGCGATGCGGTCCGCATCCTCGGCGGAGCGGCCCATCGCGAGCAACTGGTCGCGTGCTTGCTCGGGCGTGCGACCGCGCATCAGCGCCTCCGACTGGGCGAGGCAATTCGCCACCAGCATGGCGTGCATGTCGGCGTGCTCGGGCTCGTGGCCCTGCGCGCCAACCAGGAACTCGGCCGGGATCACGTCCGTGCCCTGGTGCAGCAGCTGGTAAAAGGCGTGCTGGCCGTTGGTGCCGGGCTCGCCCCACACCAGCGGGCCGGTCGGCCCGTCCACGGGGGAGCCGTCGCGCTTGACGCTCTTGCCGTTGCTCTCCATCTCGAGCTGCTGGAGATAGGCTGGCAGGCGGACGAGCCGCTGCTCGTAGGGCAGCACCGCGCGGGCCGGGAAGCCGCAGCCGTTGCGGTGCCACACGCCCACGAGCCCCATCAGCACGGGAAGGTTCTCGGCCGGCGGCGCGCTGCGGAAATGCTCGTCCATCTGGCGGGCGCCGCCCAGAAAGGCGCGGAAGTTCCGCTCGCCGATCGCCATCACGATCGAGAGGCCGATGCTGGACCACAGCGAGTAGCGCCCGCCCACCCAGTCCCAGAAGCCAAACATCCTGTCCGGCGCGATGCCGAAGGCCTGCACGTGCTTCAACGCGGTCGACACCGCGCAGAAATGGTCGGCCACCGCGGCCTCGCCGATCGCCGCCGCCACCCAGGCGCGGGCCGCCTGCGCGTTGGCCATGGTTTCGGCGGTCGTGAAGGTCTTTGACGCCACGATGAACAGCGTCGAGGCCGGATCGAGCGTCTTCAGCGTGTCGGCCAGGTGGGCGGGATCGACATTGGAGACGAAGTGCGTGCGTGGGCCGTCATGGAAGGGCGCGAGCGCCAGCGTGGCCATCACGGGGCCGAGGTCCGAGCCGCCGATGCCGATGTTCACCACGTCCGTGAACCGCCCGCCCGCGGCGGTCTTCACCGCGCCGCCGCGCACCGCTTCCGCGAAGGCGCATACGCGGCCAAGCTCGCGCGAGACGTCCGGCGCCACGTCCTTGCCGTCCACCAGGATCGGTCGGTCGGCCGGCGCGCGCAGCGCCGTGTGGAGGACGCTACGGCCTTCCGTGAGGTTGATCGGCGCGCCCGCGAACATCGCGTCCCGGCGCCCCTCCACGTCGGCAGCCTTCGCGAGCGCGAGCAATTGGTCGCGGGTCGCATCGGTGAGCGCCGTCTTGGAATAATCGAGCGTCAGCCCCGC
Organism: Alsobacter metallidurans; assembly: GCF_014636935.1. Taxonomy (GTDB): domain Bacteria; phylum Pseudomonadota; class Alphaproteobacteria; order Rhizobiales; family Beijerinckiaceae; genus Alsobacter; species Alsobacter metallidurans. Next base: position 558,377 of record NZ_BMES01000001.1, read on the forward strand.
CGCGCTGCGCGAGAAGGCGCCGAAACGGCCTGGGTCCTGCTCGAACAGCTCCGCGATCGGCGGGCGGGAGACCGCCGCCATCCGCAAGGCGGCCAGAAGGGCGGTGCGTTCGTTGCTGCGGTCCGTCATGGCGCTCCCGTTGTTTTGCCTAGAGCCGCGCCCCCGCCGGCCGAGAAGCCGTTGGGTCGCACACCGGCCAAAATCTGTCCAGACGCCCGACAGCCGCTCGGCCGTCGGGGTTGATCGTCCGTCAGTGCGCCCTCAGCGACCCCAGCGCAGCGCCAGCGGCTGCAGGTCGTGGGCGAGCTCCAGCAGGCCCTTGCGGGTCTCGGGATGCAGCGGCTCCAGCGGGTGGCGCACGGCGTCGCTCTTGATCACGCCGCCCTCCATCATCACCGTCTTGGTCGCCCGCAGGCCGCACTGGCGGTTCTCGTAGTTGATCAGCGGCAGGATGCGCCCGTAGGCGGCCTTGGCGTCGTCGCGGCGGCCGGCCAGGAAGTCGTGCACCACGGGCTTGATCAGGTCGGGCAGCAGCGCGCTCGACATGGTGCCGGTGGCGCCGGCGTCGAGGTCGGCCATCAGGGTGATGGATTCCTCGCCGTCGAACGGCCCCTCGATGGCGTCGCCGCCGGCTGCGATCAAGCCGCGCAGCTTGGCGGCCGCGAACGGCGTCTCGACCTTGAAGTAAGTGACGCCCGGAACTTCACGCGCCAGCCGGGCCAGAAACGGCACCGACAGCGTCACGCCGCTCAGCGGTGCGTCCTGAACCATGATGGGTACGCCGGCGGCTTCGGACACGGCCGCGAAATGCTCGATGATGCCCTTCTCGTCGGCGCGCAGCCCCGTGCCATGGTAGGGCGGCATCAGCATCAGCATGCTGGCGCCCGCCTGCGCGGCGCGCTTGCCGCGGGCTGCCGCGATGCGGGTGCTGAAATGGCTGCAGGTCACGATCACGGGCACGCGGCCGGCGACATGCGACAGGCTGAGATCGAGCAGCGTCTCGCGCTCCTCGTCCGAAAGGAGGAACTGCTCGGAATAATTGGCCAGGATGCACAGGCCGTCGACGCCCTGGTCGATCATGCAATCCAGCACGCGCTTCATGCCGTCCAGATCGAGATCCTGCGAAGCCGTGAAGGGCGTCGGCGCGACCGGGAAGATCCCCCGATAAGGGGTAGCGGGTGCGGCCATAGCTTGTCCTCCAAGTCGATCATTGTCACGCGGGGGCGTTTCGCCCTCCTAGGCGCAGAACACGACAGCCACGCCGCGAACGCAAGCGCGGCTGCGCCATGGCGGCCATGCTTCGCGATGAAGCCCTGCTCAAATCGACGGCGCGCCCTTTGCGTGATCGCCAACACGCCTTTGCGTGCGCCGCCGCAACCCGGGAGCCGCCCTGACGTTTCCGCACCATCGGCGGCCGGCCCGGCCCGCGCGCAACTGCGAGACATGATGGCATTCACGACCCGCAACTCCCTGTCCGCCCTGAACGCCTGGGCGCCCCGCATGCTGAGCGTGCTGCGGATCATGACCGGGCTCCTCTTCCTGGAGCACGGCACGCAGAAGCTGCTCGGCTTCCCGGCGTCCGGAAAGCCCGGTCCGGAGCTGTTCTCGCTGAGCTGGACCAGCGGCCTGCTCGAACTCGTCGGCGGCGTCTTCATCGTGCTTGGGCTCTTCACCCGGCCGGTGGCGTTCCTGCTCGCGGGCGAGATGGCGGTAGCCTACTTCATGGCGCACGCCCCGCGCGGGTTCTTTCCGGTGAACAACGGCGGCGACGCCGCGATCCTGTACTGCTTCGTGTTCCTGTACCTGATGGTCGCCGGCGCGGGGCCGTGGAGCGTCGACGCCCGGCGCGCCGGCAAGTACTGACGCATCAGTCCAGCGTCTGGCGGAAGCGCACCACCGCGACCGCCATAGCGGCCAGCGTGAAGGCCGCGATGGCGGCGATGTCGGACTGGAGGTCGCCCGCCCCCGCGCCCTTCAGCATGATCCCGCGCACGATGCGCAGGTAATGCGTGAGCGGGATCACCTCGCCGATCCACTGCGCCCAGGTCGGCATGCCGCGAAACGGGAACATGAACCCCGACAGCAGGATGTTCGGCATGAAAAAGAAGAACGACATCTGCATGGCCTGCAGCTGCGTGGTCGCAACCGTCGAGAACGTGTAGCCGACCGACAGCATGGCGACGATGAACAGCATCGTCAGGCCGACCAGCAGGCCGAGATCGCCCACGATCGGCACGCCGAACAGCGCGCGGCCCATGACGAGGATCACCACCATCTGGACGCCGCCCACCAGAGCGTAGGGGGCGATCTTGCCGAGCATGATCTCGGTGGGGCGAATTGGCATGGCGAGCAGGCTCTCCATGGTGCCGCGCTCCACCTCCCGCGTCACCGACAGCGCGGTGAAGATCAGCATCGTGAGCGTCAGGATGACGCCCATGAGGCCCGGCACGATGTTGAGCTGCGTCTCCCCGGTGGGATTGTAGCGCCGGTGCACGCGCAGTTCGAACGGGGCCCGATTCTGGGCGAGGCTGGCGGCCGGCCCGACGAGCTCGCGCGAGAACACGCCGGACGAAAGGCCCTGCAACGCCGCCACTGCGCCGCCCGTCGCCACCGGATCGGTGGCGTCCGCGATCACCAGCAGGGCAGGGCGTTCGCCCCGGATCAGGTCGCGGCCGAAATGGGCCGGGATCTGCACCGCGAATTGCACGCGGCCCGACAAGAGCAGGCTGTCGATCTCGGCTTCGCTGTGCGCCAGCGCGACCATGCGGAAATAGTCGCTGGCCCGCATGGCCGACACCATCGAGCGCGAGAACGCCGAGTCGTCCTGCGACAGCACGGCGGTCGGCAGGTGCTTGGGGTCGGTGTTGATGGCGTAGCCGAACAGCAGCAGCTGGAAGATCGGGATCATGATCATGGTCGCGAAGGTGATCCTGTCCCGACGCAGCTGGATCAGTTCCTTCACGAACACGGCGCGCCAGCGGCCCAGCGCGGCGCGCCATCCGCGCCCCTGCGCGGCCGTTGCGGGAGGCCGGGGCGCGCCTGCGCTCATGCGAAGTTATCCTTGGCGCGGCCCATCAGGTCGATGAACACGTCTTCGAGCGTCGGCGCGTCGCGCCGCCACTGCGCCCTCGGCTCCTGCCGGAAGGGCGCGATGGCGGCCTCCAGCCGGGCGGCGTCGCGGCCCGCCACGTGAAGCGCCGCCCCAAAGGTCGCCACCATGTCGACGCCGTCGGCAGCTTTCAGGCGCGCCGCCAGCCCGGCGACGTCCGGGGCCGTCACCGTCCATGTGGAAAGGTGCGCCCCCGCGATCACGTCCCGGACGGTCCCGTGCGCGAGCAGCTCGCCATACGCGATATAGGCGATCTCGTGGCAGCGCTCGGCCTCGTCCATGTAGTGGGTGGAGACCAGCACGGTCAGTCCCTCATGGGCCAGCGCATGGATCTCGTCCCAGAAATCGCGCCGCGCCTTGGGGTCGACGCCTGCTGTGGGCTCGTCGAGCAGCAGCAGCTCCGGGTTGGGCAGGATGCAGGCCCCCAGCGCGAGGCGCTGCTTCCACCCGCCCGAGAGTTCGCCGGCGAGCTGGTCCGCCCGCGCGCTGAGGCCCAAACGCTCGATGGCGTCGCGCGCCGCCTGCCGCGGGTCCGGCAGGCCGTAGACCCGGGCAACGAACTCGAGGTTCTCGCGGATGGAGAGGTCGGCGTAGAGCGAGAAGCGCTGCGTCATGTAGCCGACATGGCGCTTGATCTCGGGCGCCTGCGTGAGGATGTCGAAGCCCAGGCACGTCCCGCGCCCGCTGTCGGGCGTCAGCAATCCGCAGAGCATCCGGATCGTGGTGGTCTTGCCGCTGCCGTTTGGTCCAAGGAAACCGTAGATCAGCCCGCGCCGCACCTGCATGGAGAGGTCGCGCACCACCGTCCGCGCCCCGAAGCGCTTGCTCAGTCCGTGCACGTCGATGACGATCTCGGGCGCGTTCGCCATGTCAGGGCCTCGCCTCGGCGGGCTCCACCGACACGGGCAGCCCGAGCGGCAGCTTCAGGCCCTCGCCGGCGAGGCGCGCCTCGGCGCGAAACACCAGCTTGCCGCGCTCCTGCTCGCTGAAGATCACCGGCGGCGTGTACTCGGCCTCGCGCGACAAGAACGACAGCGTGGCGGTCAGCCCCTCCGGGCAGCTGTCGCAGCCCACATGGACGGTCTGGCCCAGCGACAGCCGCGAGAGCGCCGGCTCGGGCACATAGAACCGCACCTTGAGATTGGCGGGCGGCAGGAGAGACAGCACAGGCTGGCCGGGGTTCACGACCTCGCCGGCCCGAAAGAACACGTCCTGCACCCGTCCCGCCGCAGGCGACGCGACCCGCCGCTTGGCGACGCGGGCCTCGGCCTGCCGCACGGCGGCCTCGGCGGCCCGCACGAAGGCCTCCGCCCCCGCGATGTCGCCGGTTCGGGCCGAAAGCTGCGCGGCCAGGATTTGCCGCTGCGCCTCTTCGAGCGCCGCCTTGTCGCGCTCGAAGGTCGACTCGGCCTGGTCGAGCCGCGCCTTGGCGGAGATGCCGCGGCCGTAAAGGGCCTGCTGGCGCTCGAACTCGCTGCGGGAGAGGTCCAGCGTCGCGCGGGCGCGCTCCTCCTGCGCTCGCAGCACCGCCACCTGTTCAGGCCGCTGCAGGGCGGCCTGCAGGTTCTCCAGCTGCGCCCGCGCCTGCAGCGCGCGGGCCTGCGCCTCGGCGAGCTGCGCGTCCTGCGACGAGGCTTCCAGCGCGAAAATCGGCTGGCCTTGGGCGACTTCGTCGCCGGCCTCCACCTTCAGGGTCTCGATGCGGCCCCCTTCCTCGGCGGCCAGGTAGACGAGCTGGCCTTCCACATAGCCCTGCCAGCCGGCCGGCGCCTCGGGCTCGCGCGTGAGCGTCCAGTAAAGCCCGCCGGCCGCGGCGGCGGCGAGCGCGAAGGCTGCGAAGATCGGCGACGCTTTCATGCTCCGCCCCGCAGCCCGCGCATCAGCACGCCCACATGGGCGTCCAGCATGCCCTCCACATCGAGCGGCTCGATGCCGTCGAAGAAGCTCGTCCAGAGCAGCGCCACCAGCACGGGCGCGATCGCGAGATGCGGGAAGCGCACCAGCGCGTCGGACCCGAACTCGCCGCGCGCAACGCCGCGCTCCGCCAAGGCGCGCAGCATCGCGAGCCCGGGCGTGATCACCTCTCGGTGGTAGAGCGCCGCGATCTCGGGAAACCGGCCGGCCTCGGCGATCACCAGCCGGGCGACCTCGCGGCGGCGCGTGCCGAGTATTTCGGCGCGGATGCGCCCGAAGATCAGGCGCAGCAACTCCGCGGTCGGCTTGTCCGATGCGAGCGCGGCCTGCCCGATGGCCGCGACCGGGCTGCCCACATTGGTGTGGATCAGGGCCTCCAGAAGCGCCTGCTTGGAGGCGAAGTAGAGATAGAGCGTGCCCTTCGCGACGCCGGCGCGCCCCGCTATGGCGTCCATGCGGGCGAGGGCGAAGCCTTTCTCGACGAACTCGTCGAGCGCGGCCGCCAGGATCGCGTCCCGCTTGGCCGGCGCGGCGTCGCCCGTGGGGGCAGGGGAGGGGGAACGTCGCGGCAAGCGAAGCATCCTGATATGACTGACTGGTCAGTCACTATTGGCGCAACAACTGACGATTGCAAGTTTTGGTGTTAGCGCTCGAAGCGGGCATCGCGGAAAAGCAGCATGCCCGGGGAGCGCCCGGGCATGCATGGTGTTCTCTGAATGGCGGCGGGAGGGTTCTAGAACTCGTCCCAACCGCCCGAGCGTCCGCCGCCGGCGGCCGCGCGCTTTGGCGCGGGAGCGACCTTCGTCTCGCGCGCAACGGTCCGCCCAGCCGGCGCTTTCGAGGCAGGCTTGGCCGTGAACGCCTGTGCGGCGAGGTCCCGCAGGCGCGCCGGCTCTGTGCGACGGTTCGCCTGGCCGCCGCCGCTGCGGGTCTGAAACCCGGCCACGAGGCTGTTCAGCCGGTCGATCTGGCCGGTCAGCGATCCCGCCGAGGCGGCGCTCTGCTCGGCGAGCGCGGCGTTCTGCTGGGTCATCTCGTCCATGTGGGCGACCGTCTGGCTCATTTCGTCGATGCCGTTGGCCTGCTCGCGCGCGGCCTCGGAGATCTCCGTCACGGTGGCGGCGACCTTGCGGGACGCGTCCACGATCTTGTCCAGCGCCTCGCCGGCGGACCTCACCAGCGCGACGCCCTGCGCGACTTCGGCCGTGGAGGAGTTGATCAGTCCCGTGATGTCCTTGGCCGCCTCGCTGGACCGCTGCGCCAGCGTGCGGACCTCGGACGCCACCACCGCGAAGCCCTTGCCGGCCTCGCCGGCGCGGGCGGCTTCTACGGCGGCGTTCAGCGCCAGCAGGTTGGTCTGGAACGCGATGTCGTCGATCACCGACGTGATGTCGGTGATCTTCTGCGACGCGCTCTCGATGCGCGCCATCGCGTCCACGGCCCGCGCCACGATCGCACCGCCGTCGGTCGCCACCGTCTGCGCCTGCTCGGCGATGCCGGCCGCCTGGGCGGACGCCGAGGCGCTGGCCTTCACGGACGCGGCCAGCTGCTCGGTGGTGGCCGCGGTTTCCTCCAGTGAGGAAGCCTGCTCCTCGGTGCGGCGAGACAGGTCGTCCGCGCCGGTGTTGATCTCGGTCGCGGCGGCCGAGACGTCCACCGTGGTGGTCTGGATGGTCGAGACCGTTTCGGAGAGCTTGGTCACGGTCTCGTTCACGGCCTCGCGCAGCTCGCCAAAGCGGCCCCGATAGGCCGTGTCGATCGTGCGGGTGAGGTCTCCGGCCGCCACGCTGCCGAGCACGGAGGCGAGTTCGCCCGTCGCCTGGTCCACCGCCACGTTGATGGCGTTGACGCCGTCCACGAGCTTTTGCAGGTCGCCGCCGGCGCTGGTGGCCGCGACGCGGCGGGTGAAGTCTCCGTCCGCCGCATAGGCCACAACCTGGCTGACATTCTCGACCACCTCGGCCATCACGCGGGCGGCTTCGGCCTGGCGTTGCTGGGCGGCGCGCTCCTCCTCCTCCATCAGGGCGGTGCGCTCCAGGCTCTCGCGATAGGCCAGCGCCGCCCGGGCGGCGGCTCCGACCTCGTCGCGACGCTCCGTGAACGGCACCTTCACGGCGACGTCGCCCTTCACGAGCTTCTCCAGCACCTCCGCGATGCGGCCGATCGGACGGGCCACGCCCAGCAGGGTCGCGGCCGCGCTGGCGATCAGCACCAGCAGCAGCACGCCCGAAAGCGCCAGCGCGATGATGTTGCTGCGCGAAAGCGCGTTGTCGAGCTGATCGGACACCAGCTTGTCGCGCGCCTCCGCGCGCTGGTGGATGGCCGTGAACAGGCCGGCGATCTGAGCCCGCAGGGGCGCGGCGCGCGTCGCCACGATCTTGGCCTGCTCGTCACGCAACGCCATGCAGCGTTCCATGGTGGAGCGCAGGGTCGCGATCACGGGCGGCAGCTTTTCGAGGCTGGAGAGAAGGTTGGGGTCGCTCAGGAAGCTCTGGAGCCGCTCCAGGTCGCCACTCACGCGTTCAAACGACTTTTCGAGGCTGGCGCGCAGCGTTTCGTCGTTGGTAGCCTCGAAGCGCCACATCGCCACGCGCGCGGTTTTCACGGCGTCGCTGATCCGGCTGACGCCGACCTCCATGTCCTGGCGGGTCACCGGATCGGCCGTGAGCACGGCCGACAGGACGGTGCTGACCTGACGGTCCCACGCGCCCGCCGCGTCCATCTGCTTGTTGAGTTCGTCCAGCCGCTCGGCCTGCGCCTTGGCCATGTCCAATACGGCCGCCAGATAGACTTCGAACGTGCTGCGCGTTTCCTTCAGCGCGGCGGCGTTCTCGGGCAAGGTCGCGAGCGAAAGCGCCTTGTCGAACGCCTTGGCGGCGCGGTCCTTGAGGGACGCCAGCGGCGCGGTGGTGGCGCTGAGTTGCGTGGGGTTGGTGGCGAGGCGAATGTCGCGGTTCAGGATCTGAACCTGCGCAAAGGCCGACTCGGCGTCGTTCACGACGTTGAGCAGCAACGCCGACTTCTCGGCCGTGGTGGACAGATCGTCGACCTGTTTCGCCGACCACTGCTGGTTTGCGGTGATCGCCAAGGCGAGCGTCACACCGAGTATAGCCTGGATGCCGAGTTTCTGGCCGATGCGTAGATTCTTGAACATTGTTGAGCCCCTCGCGACACCGTCGCACGAGCCGTCCAGTTCCAACCGCTCCGGGTCGGCTTTTCGCTCTGATCTTGAACGGAAGCTGGACAGCCGGGGCAGGATTCGAGAACTGGTTGAATCAAAGATGAATCACGGTGCAGTTTGCGCAGATATTATGAAGTACCCGCGTTAGTACCTAAGTATAGATCAGTAGAGCGTGACGAGATTCGTGCTCGCGCTTGCGGCCCGGTAATCGCAGACTCAACCCCGGATTCCTAACGGCCCGCCGGCCGGGTTGCGCCGACGCGCAGCCTCGCCTAGACCGCACGCGATGGGGGCGGCCAAAAGGTCGGTCGCACCACGCTGTGGGACTTAGCCGATGAGCGAGCGTCTTTCCCTGCCGAAGGACAAGATCCGCGTTCTCCTGCTGGAGGGCGTCAATGACAGTGCGGTCGAGCTCTTCGCGGCCGCCGGCTATTCCAACCTGACGCGCCTCGCCAAGGCGCTGGACGGCGATGCGCTGCGTGACGCGCTGAAAGGCGCGCACATTCTCGGCATCCGCTCGCGCACGCAGCTCACTGACCGCGTTTTCGAGGAAGCCGACAGGCTGGTGGCGGTGGGGTGCTTCAGCGTCGGCACCAACCAGGTCGATCTCGACGCCGCGCGCCGGCGCGGCATTCCGGTGTTCAACGCGCCTTTCTCCAACACCCGCAGCGTCGCCGAACTCGTGATCGGCGAGATCGTGATGCTGCTGCGCCGCATCTTCCCGCGCTCCGTGCAGGCCCATGCGGGCGGCTGGGACAAGTCCGCCGCCGACAGCCTGGAAGTGCGTGGCAAGACGCTCGGCATCGTCGGCTACGGCAATATCGGCAGCCAGCTCTCAACGCTCGCCGAAGCCATGGGCATGCGGGTGATCTATTTCGATCTCACCGACAAGCTCCGCCACGGCAACACCGAGCCGGTGGAAAGTCTCCACGCGCTGCTGGCCGCCAGCGACGTGGTGAGCCTGCATGTCCCGGAAACGCCCGGCACGGCCGGCATGATCGGCGCCGACGAGCTGGCCCGCATGCGCAAGGGCGCATACCTCATCAACAACAGCCGCGGCACCGTGGTGGACCTCGACGCGCTCGCGGCCGCGCTCCGCTCCGGCCACCTGCGCGGCGCGGCCGTGGACGTGTTCCCGGTGGAGCCCTCCTCCAACGCCGAGCGCTTCGTGAGCCCGCTGCAGGGGCTCGAGAACGTCATCCTGACGCCGCATGTGGGCGGCTCCACCGAGGAGGCGCAGGAGCGCATCGGTGGCGAGGTGGCGCGCAAGCTGATCGACTACAGCGATGTCGGCTCCACGCTGGGCGCGGTGAACTTTCCGCAGGTGCAACTGCCGCCGCGCCCCTCTGGCGTCCGCTTCATCCAGGTCCAGCGCAACATGCCCGGCATGCTGGGCCGGCTGGCCTCGGTGTTCGCCAAGCGCGGCATCAACATCGCGGCGCAATACTACCAGACCGACGGCGAACTCGGTTACGTCGTCCTCGACGCCGACGGCGACAACTTCGATGCGCGCGACGTGGTGCACGAGCTGCGGGGGCTTCCCGGCAACGTCCGGGCGCGCATCCTCAACCGCGCCGAGGATTGATCCCGCGCCCCTGTTGCACGGTTGATAGCGTGCACAACGACCCTTCGACGCTTCGAGGCCCTTGCGCGCCGAAGCGGCTGCTGGCTTGATCTTCGCCACGACGAACAACCCAAGGTTGAGTCGAGGTCCGGGGGCGATCGGTCGCATGCGCGACGGGTCGGGGCCGAGCAAAAAACAGGGGAGGGGCCGGTGCGCATCGCACACGGATTTCGCGAACAGCCTTTGCGGGCATGGGCGCATTCGCAGGCGGGACATCGAACCGCCATCACGAGGCTGGCCGCGCTGAGCGCCGCCGGGCTTGCGGCCTTTCTGGCCGTTCTGCTGACGCGCTGAAACGAAAAACCCGCGCCCGGGCGAAAACGCCTGGACGCGGGTTTTTCCTGGGTTCGCTCAGGCCTTACTGGCAGAGATGCCGCAGGCCGTCCTCGCCCACGAAGGTGCCGGAAGCGGCGTCGAAGGTCGGGTAGAGCTTGGCGCACTGCGCCCACTTCCACTCCATCGAGGCCGCCATCGGAGCCGAGGTCGTCGGCGACGTGCGCATGATCGTGCCGGTTTCGAAGCCCTCATAGGCGCGCGGCCTGTTGGAGTCGAAACGCTGCGGGGTGCCAGCGCCGCCCGCGACGCCGCCCGCCGACATGCCGCCCGCGCGGCCGCCCGAATAGGCCGTGTTGTTGGGCACGCCGCCGCCCGCGCCGGAGCCGAGCTGCGGGTAGGCCTGCGCCATCGCGAGGCCGGTGGAGAGCGCGAGGGCGCCGAGGGCCAAAACGCCCGTCCTGATCGAATTCGTCATGAATGAACTCCGCTGGGGGGCCCGGGAAGATGGCCCGGGTTCGGCATCCCAACGTGCGAAAACCGCATCGGTTCGCGCTTGCCGATCACGGGAGCGCGAACCCTTTGTATCAAGCTGAGGCTTGACTTGCGCCCGTCAGAACTCTTCCCAGCCGCCGCCCTGGGCGGCCGATCCGCCCGCCGCCGCCGCGCGACGACGCGGGGTCGGCTGTTCGGCCGTTGCGCTGGGGCGCTTGGCCGGCGCCGGCTTGGCGGGCGCCGCCTTGCCGCCCGCGACAGGCCGCGAGGCTTCGCCGCTTGTGCCCGCGAAAGCCTCCTGGGCGAGGCGGCGCAACCGCTCGGGCTCGCTCGCGGCGGCCGGAGCCGGCGTGCGCGACGGCGTGCGTGTCGCAGGCGCGCGAGCGGCCGGCGTGCGGGCGGCAGGCGCCAATTCAGCCGGGGCGGGGGCGCGGCTGGCGGCTTGCCGGCCGGTGTTGAAGGTCGCCACGATCTCGTTGAGCCGCTCGATCTGGGACGCCAGCGACGAAGCCGAGGCGGCGCTCTCCTCCGCGAGCGCGGCATTCTGCTGCGTCATCTCGTCCATGTGGGCGACGGCCTGGCTCATCTCGTCGATGCCGTTGGCCTGCTCGTTGGCGGCGCTCGAGATGTCGCCCACCGTGGTGGCCACCTTCTGCGACGCGGTTACGATTTTGCCGAGCGCCTCGCCGGCCGAGCGCACCAGCTTCACGCCTTGCGACACTTCCTGTCCCGAGGAGCTGATCAGTCCGGTGATGTCCTTGGCGGCCTCGCTGGAGCGCTGCGCCAGCGTCCGCACTTCCGACGCCACCACGGCGAAGCCCTTGCCGGCCTCTCCGGCCCGGGCTGCCTCTACCGCGGCATTGAGGGCCAGGAGGTTGGTCTGGAACGCGATGTCGTCGATCACCGACGTGATGTCGGAGATCTTCTGCGAGGCGCTCTCGATGCGCGCCATGGCGTCCACCGCCTCGGTGACGATCTTGCCACCCGTGATGGCCACCGACATGGCCTCCTCTGCCATCGAGAGGGCATGGCGCGAGGACTGCGCCGAAGCCTTCACGGAGGCCGCGAGCTCCTCCGTGGTGGCGGCAGTCTCTTCCAGCGAGGAGGCCTGCTCCTCGGTGCGCCGCGACAGGTCGTCCGCACCCGAGTTGATCTCGCGCGCCGCGCTGCCGACGTCGATCGCGGTGGTCTGGATGGTCACCACGGTGTCGGCCAAGCGGGCCATCGTGTCGTTGAGGGCGTCCTTAAGCTCGCCGAAGCGGCCCTCGTAGTCGGTCCCGATGGTGTGCGTCAGGTCTCCCTGCGCAAGCGCCTGCAGGGCCTGCGACAGGTCGTTGGTGGCGCCGTCTACGCCGGCGTTGATCTGGTTCATGGCGGCCGAGAGGTCGCGCATGAAGCCGACCTTGCCGTCCAGCGGAACGCGCTGGGTGAAGTCGCCGGCAGCCGCCGCCGCCGCCAGCGCGGCGACCTCGGACTGTACGGCGAGCTCGGCCGTGACGTCGCGCCACTCGATGGTTTGGCCGATCACGGCGCCATCCGCGCCCTGGATGGACGTCAGCGCAATGTTGAGCGTGTGGCCGCCGATGCGATAGCGCACCAGTTGCGCGCCGTTCTCCTCGCCCAGCACGCTGCGCTCGATCGCGGGGTTGTCCCGCACTTCCGAGAGCGGCGAGCCGACGAGGCTGTCCACCGACCAGTCCGCGCGGCCCGTCTTGAAGCTCGGCTCGATGGTGCGAAGGAACCGATCCAGCGCCTGGCTGACATAGACGATGCGCTCCTGCTCGTCCGTGATCATCATCATGGCGGGCGAGCTGTCGAGCGCCGAGCGGATGCGGGCGGCCGCCAGCCCGGTCTCGTGAATCTGCTTCAGCGAACGCGCGAGGTCGCCGATCTCGTCGGCCCGCGAGGTCGCGCCGAGTTCGACGGTTTCGCCGTTCACCAGCCGGCCGACCGCGTCCTTCAGGGCGCCGATCGGCTTGTAGATGGTGCGTGAGGCCAGCCAGCCGATGAGGCCGACAGCGAGCAGGATGCCCGCGCCTACCGTTGCGATCAGCTTGCCCATGGCGACGAGCGGAGCCTCGACCTCGCGCATGGTCTGCTCGGCCACCACCGCCCAGGTGCGACCCAGGATCTTGGCCGGAACCGCGATCACGGCCGAGTCCTCGCCCGAGGAGCCCAGCTCGTGGCTGGAGGCCGGCGCGCCCGAAAGGGCGGATTTCACGACTTGCGGGTCGAAGCGAAGCCTGCCGGCGGTCGGCTGGGCGCTCAGCGCCAGCTGCGTGCGCGCCAGTCCGTCCGGACCGACGGCGAAGACCTGGCCGGTTTCGCCCATCTTGCTGTTGATGATCGGCGAGATCGACGCAGGCGACAGCGTCGCGGCCACGACGCCCATCGCCACGCCAGCGTCCGTGACGAGGGCCTTGGCGAGAATGGACGTGGGGGCGCCGCCCGCCGGGGCGTAGTTCTCGTTGTCGATGAACACGACCTCGCCGGCGCCGGCTTTCCCCATGGCGTCCTTGAACGCCCGGCCCAGCGGGCCGTCCTTCATGCTTCCGTTCGACACGTTTGTGCCGAAGTCACGGTTCTTGACCGTCGAATACACGACCGACCCAGCCGGATCGAGGATCAGCACGTCGGCGAATTCAAACTGCCGCCGGTACTGGTCGATGATGGTGTGGACCTTCTCGTGGTAGAAACCGTAGCTGGTTTCGTCCTTCTCGCCCTTGTACTTGGCGCGCTCGCCGTCCTTGAACGGATTCTCGTCGATATAGAGTTTCTGCAGCAGCGCCTCGGCCTCGGCGCCCTTGGACTTGTAGTCGTTGCCCAGGTTGCTGAGCGCCTCGAACATGGTCGGCGTCTCTGACACGAGCCGGAGGTTCGTCTGCGCCTGGCGCATGTAGCGCTCCAGCGTGCCGGCCCGGTTCTGCACGGTGGCCTGAAGGCTCACCTCCAGCTGCTGAACGGCCGACCGCCGCGCAATCTCGTAGGCCATGCCGCCAACCGCGACGGCGCTCACCACCGCGCCCGTGAGCACGATGGCGGGGACCTTGAACGACAATTTCGAGAACACGCGCAATCTATTGGCCATTCGGGCACCACCTGGCTGACGTCGCCGCCAGGAGGCGATCGACACGGGTGCGAGAGTCTTTCCGAAGTCGGCCTGAATCATCCCGCCAAGCGCGGTGAGTCAAAACAGCCTGTCCGATGTCTCGCGACAGGCAGATTCACTCTGATTTACTTACAAACGGTTCAATTGCGCCGGGGCGTACGCGTTTTTCATCGCGGATATAGAATCGTTGCTGCAGGATTGTACTTCTGTGACGGTCGCCAAGATTTACATCTGTTGGTTGCACATCAGTCGATTCGCAAGCCCTTGATCGTTGTCTGAATCGCGTCGCCGACAGCTCTCCGCAACGTTACGATGCCGCTGTCGTGATGGCGGGTGGGATGGACGCGGTTGGTCAGCAGCGTCCAGGCGAGGCCCGCGTCTGCGTCCAGCCAGAGGCCCGTGCCGGTGAAGCCGGTATGCCCGATGGTCGTCGGCGAGCATGCGTCGCCGCCGGACCAGCCCTGATGGGCCATCTCCCAGCCGAGGCTGCGGGTCGGCGTCTGGCGCGTCCACACCGGCGATTGCGGCGCAGCCAGCAGTCCCGCGGCGAAATGGAGCAAGGCCGCCGCCGCTCCAAACAGCCCCGCATGGCCGGACGCGCCGCCCAGCGCGAAGGCGTTCTCGTCATGCACTTCGCCCCGCATGACCCGATCTCGCCATGTGCACCGCTCAGTGGCGGCGCATGACGCAGCCTCCGGTCGAAACGTAAACCCAGGCGGCAGCGGTTGGTCGGCCATCGGCACGCCCGTGAGCCGCTCGATTAGGATGCCGAGCAGGATGAAATTGATGTCCGAGTAAACCGGCGGACCCGCCTTCCAGGCGCGCTGGAGCACGAAGGCCCGCAATGTATGCGGATCCCGACCATATGTATACAAGGGCTCCACGGCCGGCAGGTGCGTCTGGTGCGTCAGGCATTGCCGCACGGTGAGGCGCCGCTCTGGGGCGCTCGCGACATCATACTGGCGCAGATCCGGGATCGCGGCCGCCAGCGGATCGTCGAGGCCGATCCGCCCCGCCGCCACGAGGTCGAGGACCCGCGTGGTGGTGAACACGACCTTGGTGAGCGACGCGAGATCGAACACTGTATCGGCCCGCATGGCTGCCGCATTTGGTTCGACCTGCGCGAAGCCGCCAAACCGGATCGCCCTCCCGCCCGCCGCATCCGCCACGGCCAGAACGGCCCCGGGAATGCGCCCGGCGGCCAGAGCTTCTGCCACGGGCGCAAAGGCCGTCTCGACGAGGATTTCGAGCGTCATGCCGGCTCCAGCGCGGGCGCGTCCGCATGCTCGTGAAGGTGGCAGGCCGCAATCGCCGTCCCGCCCGTCTCGGCGACATGCCGGCTCACCAGCTCCGGCGGTTCCACGGAACATCGCGGCATCGCGGCCGGGCAGCGGCCATGGAAGGCGCAACCCGGCGGCGGGCTCGACGGATCCGGCAGGTCGCCGTGGAGGATGATGCGCTCGCGCGGTTGCGCGGCCCCGGGCCGTCGGGGCACGGCGGACAACAACGCGCGCGTATAGGGATGAGCCGGCGCCTCGAACACCTGCGCGGCGGGCCCGATCTCGACGATCCGCCCGAGATACATCACCGCGATCCGGTCGCTGACGTGCCGGATCACCGAAAGGTCGTGGCTGATGAAGATCATCGCCAGCCCATAGGCGCGCCGCAGGTCGCCGATCAGGTTGATGATCTGCGACTGGATGGAGACGTCCAGCGCCGACACGGGCTCGTCCGCCACCAGCAGCTTCGGCCCCAGCGCCAGCGCCCGCGCGATCGCGACGCGCTGGCGCTGCCCGCCGGAGAATTCGTGTGGGTAGCGCCCGGCCGCATCGGCCGGCAGCCCCACCTGGTCCAGGAGCTCGGCCACGCGCGCCTTGCCGCCCGGCATGCCGTGGATGGCGAGCGGCTCGCCCACGATGGTCCCGACGGAATGTCGCGGGTTCAGCGACCCGAACGGGTCCTGGAACACCATCTGCATATCGCGCCGCTTTGCCGCCATGGCGCGCCGCGACAGGGGCAGCACGTCCTCGCCCTCGAACAGCACTTCCCCGGCGGTGGGCTCCACCAGCCGCAGCAGGCTCTTGCCCAGCGTCGACTTCCCGCAGCCGCTCTCGCCCACCACGCCCAGCGCCTCGCCGGCCGCCACCGTGAAGCTCACATCCTCCAGCGCATGCAGCACCCGCCCGTGCGGGCCGGCGTAGTGCTTGGTGAGGCCGCGCACGTCAAGAAGCGGCGTCATGCGGCGGCCTCCGCGGGGGCGGGGTTCCAGCACGCGGCGCGGTGGCCGGCGTCGCCCAGCAGCGCAGGCGTGGTCGTGCGGCACACCGGCAGCGCGGCCGGGCAGCGCGGCGCGAACGCGCAGCCATGCTCGCGCGCCCCCGGAGGCGGCACCATGCCGGCGATGGAGGGCAGCCGCGTTCCGGGCGGGTTGGAGGCCGGCGCCGTGTCGATCAGCGCCCGCGTGTAGCGATGCCGGGGATGGGCGAAGAGATCGCCGACGGCGGCTTCCTCCACGATCCGGCCCGCATACATCACGGCGGCCCGGTCGCAGACCTCCGCGACCACGCCGAGATCATGCGTGATCAGGAGGCAGCCCATGTCCATCTCGCGCCGCAGCCGGTCGATCAGCGCCAGGATCTGCGCCTGCACGGTCACGTCGAGCGCCGTGGTGGGCTCGTCGGCGATCAGGAGCTTCGGCTCGCAGGCGAGCGCCATCGCGATCATCACGCGCTGGCGCTGGCCTCCCGACATCTGATGCGGATAGCGCCCGAGCTGCTCGATCGGCGCCGGCAGGCCAACCAGCGCCAGCAACTCCGCCGCCCGCGCCAGAGCCTGCCGCCGCGACAGCCCGCGGTGGATCTCCAGCGCTTCGGCGATCTGGTCGCCCACCGTGAACACCGGGTTCAGCGACGTCATCGGCTCCTGGAAAATCATCCCGACCCGGTCGCCCCGCATCGCCCGCAGCGCCTCCGGGGCCATTGCGAGCACGTCTGCGCCGCCCACCCGCACTGCGCCCGACAGCACCCGAACGGGCGGGCTCGGCAGCAATCGCATCACCGACAAGGCCGTAATGCTCTTGCCGCAGCCGGACTCGCCGACGAGGCCCACCATCTCGCCGGGCGCGACCGTGATCGACACGTCTTCCACCAGCTTGCGCCCGCCCACCGCGAGCGTCAGGCCCTCGATCTCCAGAGCCGGCGTCATGCGGCGCGCCAGAGCTCGCCTCCGGTCATCGGGGCCGGAACGCCCGTGGTGGTCGGCAGGCTGAGCGGCAGCCCTCGGAGCGAGCGCACGGCGAGGTAGCCGAAGCATTGCGCCTCGATGAAATCGCCGTTCCAGCCCACCGCCTCGACAGGCTCCACCGGCACGCCGAGCGCATCGTGCAGCAACCGCATAAAAGTGGCGTTGAGCCGTCCTCCGCCCGTCACCAGCCACCGCACCGGCGGGCGCGGCACGTGTCGCACGGCGTCCGCCGCGGACGCGACCGTAAAGGCCGCCAGCGTGGCCGCGCCTTCCGAGTCGCCGAGGCTCTCCACGGCCTTGGCCCAGGCGTGGAAATCGTTGCGATCCAACGACTTGGGGGCAGGGCGGTCGAAATAGGGGTGCTTCATCAAGGACGCCACCATGGCGGCGTCGGCCTGCCCGGAGCCCGCGAGCCGCCCGCCCTCGTCATACGGCTTGCCGAGCCGCTTCAGCACGAAGTCGTCCAGCAGCGCCGAGGCCGGCCCGGTGTCGAACGCGATCACGGTTTCGCCGTCGATGAACGTGACGTTGCCGACGCCGCCGAGGTTCAGCACCATCACGGGCTGCTCGAGCCGCGAGGCCAGCGCCCGATGGTATAGCGGCGCAAACGGCGCGCCTTCGCCGCCGGCCGCCACGTCGGCGTGCCGGAAGCGGTTCACGACGTCGACGCCCAGCGCCCGCGCGACCCGTGCGCCCACGCCGAGCTGCCGCGTGAAGCGCTTCTCGGGCCGGTGATACACCGTCTGGCCATGGAGGCCGATGACGCGCACGCTCGCCCTGTCGACCGAAAACTCGGTCATGAACTGCGCGATCGCGTCCGCATGGGCGTCGCTCACGGCGGCCTCGAGATCGTCCAGCGCCCCATGCTCGGCCCGCGGCGCGTCCGCGATCAGGGCCAGCAGTTGGTCCCGCAGCGCGGGCGCGTAGGGGTAGCACTGGCCCGGCCCGGTCTCGACCCGCGCGTCGCCGTCAGTCCGCACGAGCGAGACGTCGATGCCGTCCATGGAAGTGCCGCTGATCGCCCCTATGGCGGTGAGCAGAGCGGGGTCGGACATGGTGCTTTCCTTGGCTGCGCGCGGCGTCCGGGCCGCTCCTGCCGGAGGGGCGGCGGCTTGCAATTGGTATTATAGCGGCCTACCCTCCGGGCACGTCAAACGATGGAGGAAACGATGCTGCGCAACGCCTTGAAAGCGGCGCTTCTGACCGCTGCGGCAAGCTTGTGCGCGGCCGGCCTCACGCCCGTGCGGGCCCAGACGCTGGAGGCCGCGATCGACGCGTCCCCGGCCGGGCTCGATCCTCATATCATCACCGCATTCGCGTCCTTCATGGTGGTGAACGGCACCATCTATGAAGGCCTCACCGCCATCGACAAGGACCTGCGAGTCGGGCCCGGCCTCGCCGAGTCCTGGACGGTCGCGCCCGACGGCAAGACCTACAATTTCAAGCTGCGCTCCGGCGTCACCTTCCACAACGGCGCCCCCATGGAGGCCGCCGACGTGGCAGCGTCGCTGAAGCGCGTCATGGCCAAGGAGATCGCCTCGCCGCTGGCGAGCCGCCTCGCCGCCGTGGACAGCGTGACCGCGCCAGACGCCACGACCGTGGAGCTGAAGCTCAAGGAGCCGGCCGCGCCGCTGCTCACCTCGCTGGCCACGCTCGCGATCGTGCCGCGCTCCTTCGAGGCCGACAAGGACGGCCTGCAGAAGCAGCCGGTCGGCACCGGCCCGTTCAAGTTCCGGGAGTGGCAGCCCAACGGCTTCATCGCGCTCAGCAAGAACGACGCCTACTGGCGCAAGGACCTGCCCAAGCTCGACGGCGTGAAGTTCAACATCGTCCCCGAGTCCGCCACCCGGCAGGTCGGCGTCAGCAGCGGCCAATACGCCATGCTGCCCAACATCGACGCCGCCACGGCGCTGCAGCTCAAGGGCAAGCCCGGCGTGAAGCTTTCGGAGACGCTGGAGCTCGCCTACACGCTGATCGGCTTCAACGTCGCCAAGCCGCCCTTCGACAACGCCAAGGTCCGCGAGGCCGTCAACACGGCGCTCAACCGCGACGAGATCATCCAGGCCGCCCTGTTCGGCGCCGGCGTGCCCGGCGGCCCGCTCTCGCCCGCCCTCAAGGACTGGGCCACCGACGTGAAGCAGTTCAGCTGCTACAAGCACGACCCCGCCAAGGCCAAGCAGCTCCTGAAGGAGAGCGGCGTCGCCCAGCCGATCAGCGTCACCATGACGGTGCTGCCCCGGCAGGACATCAAGGACATCGCCCAGGTCGTGCAGCAGCAGCTCGGCAATGTCGGGATCAAGGTGGAGCTGAAGACGCCCGAGCTCGGCCAGTTCATCCAGGACTGGCGCAACGGCGCGTTCGACCTCTTCGCTTCCACCAACGCCGGCAGCCCGGACCCGGACGACTACTTCTTCCGCACCTTCCGCACCGGCGGCTCCACCAACGTGTTCAAGTACACGAACCCGGAGCTCGACGCCCTGCTCGACAAGGCCCGCGCCAACACGGACCCGGCAAGCCGCAAGGCCGACTACGCCAAGGTCCAGTCCATCCTGGCCTGCGACGGCCCGATCGCGCATCTGGCCTATGGCCAGCTCTTCACCGCGTCCCGCGCCAACGTCTCGGGCTACGAGATCATGGCCAACCGCTCGCTCAGCTCCCTCGCCGAGACCGCGGTCGGGAAATGAAACCGCTCCGTCATTGCGAGCGCCAGCGAAGCAATCCAGCTAATGCCGGGCCGGTGGGCTCCGCGCCTCCCGCCCGGCGCCTGGATTGCCGCGGCGCTTCGCTCCTCGCAATGACGGAGAGGGAATGCCGGTCGCAGAATGGTGTTGCAGACGCGAGTACGGCCGCCTGACATGCCGCTGCGCCTCCTCGCCAACCGGCTGCTCGACCTCGCGCTGGTGCTGTTCTGCGTGTCCGCCATCGTTTTCGCGATGATCCGGCTGATCCCGGGCGACGCGGTGGCGATCATGCTGGGCGCCAACACGGAGGTGACGCCCGAGCGCGTCGCGGCGCTGCGCGCCCGCATCGGCCTCGACCAGCCGCTTGTCACCCAATACCTCGCCTGGATCGGCGCCGCGCTGCGCGGCGATTTCGGGACATCGCTGTGGACCGGCCGGCCCGTGATCGCCGAAATCGGCGCGCAGGTCTGGCCCACCGTGCAGCTCACCGTTCTGGCGCTCGCGCTGGGCGCCGGGCTCGCGATCCCCACCGGCGTCCTGATGGCGCGGCTGCGCGGCCGCTTCGCGGACGGCGCCATGCGGGTGATCACAGTGGCGGGCCTTACGATCCCGTCCTTCTGGCTCGGCATCGTGATGATCCTCGCGCTGGCGACGCTGGCCCCCAACCTCCAGGCGCTCGGCTACGTACCCTTTTCCGAGGACCCGCTCGGCAACATCGGCCGCCTGCTGCTGCCCGCGATCGCGCTCGGCCTGCCGATCCTCGCCAACCTGTCGCGCCTCGTGCGCTCCGCCATGCTGGACGCGCTCGTGCAGGACTATGTCCGCACCGCCCGCGCCAAGGGCGCAAGCGAGCGCTCCGTGCTCTACAAGCACGCGCTGCGAAACGCCCAGATTCCCTTTGTCACCAGCGTCGGCGTCAACGCCGGCTACCTCCTGGGCGGCGCCATCGTGGTGGAGCAGGTCTTCGCCATCCCGGGCCTCGGCCGGCTGATCCTGGGCGCCATCGCAGACCGCAACTATCCGCTGCTGCAGGCCGCCATCCTGGTGGTGACCTGCGGCTTCGTGGTGATGAACTTCATCGTCGACTTGCTCTACGCGGTGATCGATCCGCGCGTGCGGAACTGAGCCCGTGGACACGCTGCGCCGACGCCCTTTGCTCGCTTTCGCGCTCGCCTTCGTGGCCGTGCAGGCCCTGATGGCGGTCTTCGCCGGGCAGGTCGCGCCCTATGATCCGCTGAAGCAGGACATCCTCGCCCGCCTCAAGGGCCCCAGCGCCGCGCACTGGCTGGGGGCGGACCAGTTCGGCCGGGACGTGCTGTCGCGCATCATCCATGGCTGGCGCGCCTCGCTGGCCGTCTCGGTGGCGGCCGTCGGGGCGGCGCTGCTGGTGGGCGGGACGCTCGGGATCGTGGCCGCCTTCTACCGCGGCTGGATCGACCGAATTCTGATGCGCGCCATGGACGTGCTTTTCGCCTTTCCGGTGCTGCTGCTCGCCATCGGCATCGTGGCGGTGCTCGGCCCGCAATCCTCCACGGCCGCCATCGCGATCGCGGTGGTGTACACGCCCATCTTCGCCCGCCTGCTGCGCGGCCCGGCGCTGGTGGTGTGCGAGAGCGACTACGTAATGGGGGCCCGGGCGGTGGGCGCCTCGGACGGCCGCATCATGCTGATGCATGTGCTCCCCAACCTCGCCAGCGTGGTGCTGGTGCAGACGAGCCTGCTGCTGTCGTCAGCCATCCTGGTGGAAGCCTCCCTGAGCTTCCTCGGCCTCGGCGTGCAGCCGCCGACGCCATCGCTCGGGCTGATGCTGTCGGAAGGCCGCAACTTCCTGATGCTCTCGCCGTGGAGCGCCGTGTTCTCGGGCGCGGCCATCCTGGTGCTAGCCTTCGGCCTCAACCTGCTCGGCGACGCCCTGCGCGACACGCTCGACCCGCGCCTGCGGGGGCAGGAATGAGCGCCCTCGCCATCCGCGACGCCGCCCCGGCCGACATCCCGGCCCTCGCCCGCGTGGCGCTGGCCTCCTACCGATCCGCCTTCGCGGCGATCGCCAGCCCCGAATACCTCGCGTCCCGCACGGACGCGACCTTCGCGGAGCGCTTCACCACGTCGCTGGACCGCGTGCGGCTGGCCGAGCGCGACGGCGCCGTGATCGGCTTCACGATGGTGACGGCCGGCCACCTCGACATGCTCTTCGTCGACCCCGCCGCGCAGGGCTCGGGCGCCGGCTCCGCCCTGTTGGCCGACGCCGAGGCCCGCGGCGCCTGCACGCTGGAAAGCTTCCGCGACAACCACCCAGCCCGCGCCTTCTACGAACGCCACGGCTGGCGCCTCACCCGGGCCTACGACCGTGACGTCGGCGGCGGCGTCCACGCCTGCGTGTTCTACGAGAAGGCGCCGCCAACTGCGGGCGACGGCCGCCAGGATTGAGCTCCCTGCCGTCATTGCGAGCCAGAGGCGAAGCAGTCCAGCCTAATGGCCGGGCGTTGGACTGGATTGCTCCGCTGTCGCTCGCAATGACGAGAGCGGTTCCCGGGCCGGCGGCTAACCTCCGTATGCCGCCTCGCGCACTTCGGTGACGAAGTCATACCGATCGCCCCGGTAGGCCGAGCGCGTGAGCTCCACGGGCGCGCCGTTCGCAAGAAAGCTGCGGCGCTCGATGCGCAGGATGGCGGCGCCAACCGGAATGTCGAGGAGCTGCGCCTCCTGCGGGGTCGCCAGCGAGGATTGCAGGCGCTGGACGCCTCGCACCGGCCGGTTACCCCGACGGTTCAGCGCTTCGTACAGGCTATCGCCGATGTCGCCCACGGGCGGCAGCAGCGTGGCTGGCACAACCGCGCGTTCGATCGCGAGCGGTTCGCCATCGGCGGTGCGCACGCGCGACATCCGCACCACGGCCGCGCCCGGCGCACAGTTCAGCGCGGCGGCTTCCTCGGCGTTCGGCGCGTCCACGCGCTGTTCCAGCCAGACGCTGCCCGGCCGCGCGCCGCGGCTCTGCATGTCGGCCGAGAAGCCGGCCAGCACGGAAGCCGGCTGCTCGATGCGGATCGCCACATAGGTGCCGGAGCCCGGCCGGCGCGACAGCAGCCCCTCGCGCAACAGCGCGTCGATCGCCTTGCGCACCGTGACGCGCGAGATCGACGTCATGGCGCTGAGCTCGCGCTCGGAAGGCAGCGCCTCGCCGACGCGCACCGCGCCGCCGCGGATCATGCCGCGCAGGCTCTCGGCGAGCTGCAGGTAGAGCGGCGTCGGGCTCGCCCCGTCGAGCGCGATGCGACCCTGCTCCAGCGTCATGGCGCCACAGCGTCGCCCGCCGACGCGCCGCCGGCCGCGTCCAGGGTCGCGAGCGCCCGCCGCAGGCTGCCGCCCGAACGGTCGATCAGCGCGCCCGCGAGATCGGGATCGAGGCCCTGCGCCACCAGCGTGGCCCGCTTCACGTCCCAGTCCACTTGCCGGAGCGCATCGCCCGCCACGGCCTCGTCGCAGCCCGCCAGCGCCGCCACCATGGCCTCGGCCCGCCGGTGCAGCTTGGTGTTGCTGGCCCGCATGTGCACCATCAGGCCACGATACACGCGCCCGAGCCGGATCATCACCGCGGTGGAGAACAGGTTCAGCGCCGCCTTCTGGGCCGTGCCGGCCTTCATGCGGGTGGAGCCCGCCACCACCTCGGCCCCGGTCTCGATCAGGATCGGATGCCGCGCGACGGCCAAAAGCGGCGCGTCGGCGTTGTTGGCCATGCCGAGCGTCACAGCGCCCCGTTCAGTCGCCCGGCGCACGAACGCCACCGTGTAGGGCGTCGTGCCGCTGGCCGCGAGGCCGATCACCACGTCATCCGGGCCGATTGCGGCCGCGTCCACCTTCGCGATCGCGTCGGCGGCGTCGTCCTCCGCGCCCTCGGCGCTTTTCACGAGCGCGCCCGGCCCGCCCGCCATCGCAAACACGAGCTGGTCGAGCGGCCAGTCGAAGGTGGGCGGCAACTCCGCGCCGTCCTGCACGGCGACGCGGCCGGACGTGCCCGCGCCCGCATAAACAAGGCGTCCGCCGCGCCGAAGCGCCTCGGCCGCGTCGTCAACCGCCGCCGAGATGGCGCCCAGCGCCGGCCGCACGGCCGCGACCGCCGAGAGCTGCCCCTCGAACATGGCCTCCACGGCGTCGCGCGTCGGCCAGTCGTCCAGGTCCACATAGCGTGCGCTGACGTCCTCGGTGGCCATGGGGCGATGGTCCTGCCTAATACCAATGAAAGACCAGTTTAGGCCGATGCCGGCCGGGGGCAAGAGGTTCGCGTGGCGCCACGATGCCCACCCTCCCTTGAGGGGGAGGGTGGCGCGCCGCGCGCCTCACCCCTGCTTGGCCATCCAGATCGCGCCCGCCACCGCGTCGGCGTCCACGGGCTTGAGCTTCCGGCGCACGTCTGGCGCCAGCCAGGGCTCGATCGCGCTGGACAGGCCGCCGATCAGCGCGATGCGGGGGGCGCCGCGGTCGAACAGCGCGCGGCAGAGCCCGTCGACCTGCTCGGCCGCGCCCTGCACGATGCGCCGGCCGGCCGGGTCGCCGTTGTCGGCGTGACGCATCACGAGCGGCGCAAAGGTCGCGTAGTCTGTGGCCGTGGCCCTGTCCATCCACGCCACCGCGGCGGCGGGGTCGTTCTCGAAGCGCGCCAGCACGTCGCCCAGCAGCGCAGTGCGGTCCACACGGCCGTCAAAGGCGCGCAGCGCCAGCCGGATGGCCTGCAGCCCGAGATCGGCGCCGCTGCCCTCGTCCGAGATCGGGAACCCATAGCCGCCGACGCGTTCTTCGCGGCCCGTCACGCGCGCCAGCCCGAAGCTGCCGGTGCCGACGATCACGATGCCGCCATCCTGGCCGCCATGAGCGCCGATGCACGCGATCAGGCCGTCGCTCGCGAAGGCGACCGATGCGAAGGGCAGGGGAGTCGCCTCCAGCGCCTCGCGCGCCCCTTTGCGGCCGATGCCCGCCAGCCCGATCCCGGCCCGCACGCGCGGCCAATCCGACGCCGTGAGGCCGGCCTCGTCGAGCGCCGCCGTGGCGGCCGTCATGATGGCCGTCACCGAGGCCTCGATCCCGAGGCGCGTCGTCGCCGGCCCGGCGAGGCCGGCGCCCAGGATGGCGCCGTCCGGCGTCTCGATGCGGGCGCGGCAACCGGTGCCGCCGCCGTCGACGCCCAGGTAAAGGATGTCGTGCGCCATGGCCCTAGTCCTGCAGCCGGCGGATGTGTGCGCCGCAGCGCACGAGCTTCTTGTCCAGCGTCTCGTAGCCGCGGTCGAGATGGTAGATGCGGTTCACCACCGTCTCGCCTTCGGCCGCGAGCGCCGCCAGCACCAGGCACACGGAGGCGCGCAGGTCCGTCGCCATCACGGGCGCGCCCTTCAGGCCCGGCACGCCGCGCACCAGCGCGGTGGCGCCCTGCAGGGTGATGTTGGCGCCGAGCCGCGACAGCTCCGGCACGTGCATGAAGCGGTTCTCGAACACGGTCTCGCGGATCACCGACGCCCCTTCGGCGATGCTCATCAGCGCCATGAACTGCGCCTGGAGGTCCGTCGGGAAGCCCGGATAGGGCTCGGACGCGATGTCGATGCCGCGCAGCCGCCCGGTGCGCGACACCATGAGGCCACGGTCGGTGGGCCAGATCTGCACGCCCGCCGCCTCCAGCGCCTCGGCCACCGCCGACAGGTGCTCCAGTCGCGCTCCCGTGAGTTCGAGATGCCCGCCCGTGATCGCGGCCGCGATCGCGTAGGTTCCGGCCTCCACGCGGTCCGGGATGATCTCGTGCCGCGCCTTGCGGAATGCCGTGTCGCCCTGGATCAGGATCCGATGCGTCCCCGCGCCCTCGATGCGCGCCCCCATGGCGACCAGGCAGGCCGCGAGATCGGCCACCTCCGGCTCACGCGCGGCGTTCATGATCTCGGTTTCGCCGCGCGCCAGCACGGCCGCCATCATGGCGGTCTCGGTGGCGCCCACCGAGGGCGAGCCGAACACGATGCGCGCGCCCTTCAGCCCAGCCGGCGCGCGGGCGTCGATGGCGCCCCGATCCAGCGATATCTCCGCCCCCATCGCGGTGAGCGCCTTGATGTGGAGGTCCACCGGCCGCGCCCCGATGGCGCAGCCGCCGGGCTGTGAAACCCGCGCGTGGCCAAAGCGCGCCAGCAGCGGCCCGAGCACCAGGATGGTGGCCCGCATGCGTCGCACTGTGTCGTACGGGGCCTCACGATTAACCACGCCGGCGGGATCCACCGTCACGCTGGCGCCCGAGCGCTGCGGAATCACGGCGCCGTAGTGCTCCAGCAGCTGCAGCATGGACCGGATGTCGCCCACGTCGGGCAGGTTCAGAAGGGTGAGCGGCTCGGGGCTCAACAGCGCAGCGGCGAGCTGCGGCAAGGCGGCGTTCTTGGCCCCGCAGATCTGGACCGTTCCCTCGAGCCGGCGCCCGCCCTCGATCAGCAGCCTTTCCATCTCGGCCTCCCGGGCGGCTGCGCCCGTGCGATGCGGCGGCTCAGGGCGCGCCGAACTGGTTCTAAAGTGGTCTACGCACAATACGGTCGGCCGCGCCTCGCCGCCAGTGGCTTGGTGAACCAAGAGAGCGCTGAAAAAGGCTCATTGCTGAGCTTCATTCAACAAAGCGTTGGAAATTCCCATTTGCGTTCCGGGCCGCCGTGACCGCTCATACGGTTCTGCGGCGCCTGGGTCGGTTCGCGTTGGATCGACCACGTCCGCTTTGCGCCAATCTTGACGGGTTTCCGTTCACACCTCTACTATGTTCGCAATACGAATAGTTGTTCGCATAACGAACAATTCTCAGCCGGGGAGGAGTAACGCATGTCCATGAAGCCCGTGTTCGCCCGACGGACGGTGCTGGCCGCCGCAGCCGCGCTCGCCGCGACCGCTTTTCCGGCCCTGGCGCAGGAAACCGTAAAGATCGGCGTGATCCTGCCCATGACGGGGCCGAGCGCCTCCACGGGCAAGCAGGCCGAGGCCGCCGCCAAGCTCTGGATCCAGCAGAACGGCGCAACCGTGGCGGGCAAGAAGGTCGAGCTGATCATCAAGGACGACACCGGCGCGCCCGACGTCACCAAGCGCCTCGCGCAGGAGCTCGTGGTCAACGACAAGGTCAACGTGCTGCTCGGCTTCGGCCTGACGCCGCTCGCCCTCGCGGTCGCCCCCATCGCCACGCAGGCCAAGATCCCGCAGATCGTCACGGCCGCCGCCACCGCGATCATCACCGAGCAGTCGCCCTTTATCGTGCGCACCAGCTTCACGCTGCCGCAGGCGACGGTGCCGATGGCGCAGTGGTCGGCCAAGAACGGCATCAAAAAGGTCGTCACCTTGGTGTCCGACTACGGCCCGGGCATCGACGCCGAGAAGGCTTTCAAGGACGAGTTCACCAAAGGCGGCGGCGAGGTCGTGGCCGAGTTGCGCGTGCCGCTCCGCAACCCGGATTTCGCGCCCTTTCTTCAGCGCGTGAAGGACGCCTCGCCGGACGCCGTGTTCGTGTTCGTGCCGTCGGGCTTCGGCTCGGCCTTCATGAAGCAGTTCGCCGAGCGCGGCCTCACCCAGGCGGGCATCAAGCTGATCGCCACCGGCGACGTCACGGACGACGACGTGCTGAACGAGCTCGGCGATTCGGCGCTGGGCGTCGTCAACACGCACCACTACTCCGCCTCGCACGACTCGCCCGAAAACAAGGCCTTCGTGGAAGCCTTCAAGAAGGCCAACAACTTCCGCCCGAACTTCATGGCGGTCGGCGCTTATGACGGCATGCAGCTCGTCTACAAGGCGCTGGAGAAGACCAAGGGCAACGCCGACGGCCAGGCCCTGCTGGACGCCATGAAGGGCATGAGCTGGACCAGCGTCCGCGGCCCCGTGCAGATCGATCCCGAGACCCGCGACATCATCCAGAACATCTATGTCCGCAAGGTCGAGAAGGTCGGCGGCGAGCTCTTCAACCAGGAATTCGCCACCATCGAGAAGGTCAAGGACCCGGTGAAGGCCGCCAAGAAGCAGTAAAGGCGGACAGATCAGCCTCCGAGGCCCTCATCCTGAGGAGCCCTGCGTAGCAGGGCGTCTCGAAGGACGAGGGTTCCAGAGCGCTCGGCCGTCGTGCAACCTGGAGTCCCTCGTCCTTCGAGATGCAGGGCTCCGCCCTGCTCCTCAGGATGAGGGGCTTGCAGCGGCTGAACGAAGTCTCGACTTCGAAGATCCCTAAAGAGCCCGCATCCCGCATGGTCACCATCCTCTTTGACGGCATCGCATACGGTATGCTCCTGTTTATCCTGGCGTGCGGCCTGTCGGTGACGCTCGGGCTGATGAACTTCGTCAACCTCGCGCACGGCGCCTTCGCGCTGGCGGGCGGCTACATCACGGCGACGCTGATGAACCGGGCGGGATTCAGCTTCTTCCTGTGCCTGCCGATCGCGTTCCTGTTTTCCGCCCTGATCGGCGTGGCGCTGGAGCGCACGCTCTACCGTCATCTCTATGACCGCAGCCATCTCGACCAGGTGCTGTTCACCATCGGAATCGTGTTCATGACCGTCTCGGCCGTGGACTACACGATGGGCTCCGGGCAGCAGATGATCAACATTCCGACCGTCCTGCGCGGCCGCATCGACCTGCTCGGCGGCAGCATCGGCGTCTACCGGCTCTTCATCATCGTGATCTGCGGCCTCCTTACGCTGCTGTTGCAACTCGCGCTGGTCCGCACCCGCTTCGGCAGCCGCCTGCGCGCCGCCGTGGACGATCCGCGGGTGGCCCGCGGCCTCGGCGTCAACGTCAACCTCGTGTTCGCCGTCACCTTCGCGATCGGTTCGGGCCTCGCCGGCCTCGGCGGCGCGCTGGGCGCCGAGGTGCTCGGCATGGACCCCACCTTCCCGGTGAAGTTCATGATCTACTTCCTGATCGTCGTGACGGTTGGGGGCGCGTCCAGCATCACGGGCGCGTTCTTCGCTTCCCTGCTGCTCGGCATCGCGGACGTGGCCGGCAAATACTACGTGCCCAAGGCCGGGGCGTTTATCATCTACGCCATCATGGTGCTGGTGCTGATCTGGCGGCCGCAGGGCCTGTTCGTGAAAGGCGCGACCCGATGACGGACATCGCCGCGGCCGCCGCCGTGCCGCAGATTTCTCCCGCCGCGGACGCGCGCCTGATGCTCGCCGCGGCGGCGCGCTGGCGCTGGTGGGAGTTCGCGGTCTGGATTGCGGCGCTGGCCGCCATCGTGGTGTTCCCCCGCAACCTGCTGCTGCTGAACGAGATCGCCATCCTGGCGCTGTTCGCGCTGTCGCTCGACCTGATCCTGGGCTTCGCCGGCATCGTGTCGCTCGGCCATGCCGCCTTTTTCGGCGTCGGCGCCTACGCGGCCGGCCTCCTCGGCAAATTCGGCTATGGCGACCCGTTCCTCGGCCTTGCGGCCGCCGCCGCCGTCGCCGCCGTGCTCGGCTTCGCCACCTCGTTCCTGCTGTTGCGCGGCTCGGATCTCACGCGCCTCATGGTGACGCTCGGCATCGCGCTGATGCTGCTGGAGTTGGCCAACCGTGAAGCCTGGCTCACGGGCGGCGCGGACGGCCTGCAGGGCGTCACCATCGGCCCGGTGCTCGGCCTGTTCGATTTCGACCTCTCTGGCCGCACCGCCTATCTCTACAGCCTCGGCGTGCTGTTCGTGCTGTTCCTGCTGGCGCGGCGCATCATTCACTCGCCGTTCGGCCTGTCTCTGCGGGCCGTAAAGCAGAACCCGCTGCGCGCCCGGGCCATCGGCATCTCGGTCGCGGTGCGGCTCGTCGCCATCTACACGCTCTCGGCCGCCTTCGCGGGCGTGGCCGGCGCGCTCAGCGCCCAGACCACCCAATATGTTTCGCTCGAAGTGTTCGACTTCATCCGCTCGGCCGACGTCATGCTCGTGCTGGTGCTGGGCGGGGTCGGCTATCTGTATGGCGGGATCTTCGGCGCCCTGATCTTCAAGCTCATGCAGGACTACCTGTCCGCCATCACGCCGCAATACTGGCAGTTCTGGATTGGCCTCGTACTCGTAATTCTCGTGCTGGCCGGGCGCGAGCGCATCGGCGCCCAGCTCACCCGCCTCTTTGCGCCGCTGCTGCGCTGGAGGCGCGCATGACGGTCGCGCTCGAGACCCGCAATCTTGTGAAGCGTTTCGGCGGCCTCGTGGCCACGGACGACGTCTCCATCGCGTTCCAGAAGGGCGTCCGCTACGCGCTGATTGGCCCCAACGGCGCCGGCAAGACCACGCTCATCAACCTGCTCACCGGCGTGCTGCGGCCTACGGGCGGCGCGGTGATCCTGGAAGGCGCCGACATCACCGGCATGGCCCCGCATCGGCGCGTGCAGAACGGCCTCGCCCGCACCTTCCAGATCAACCAGCTCTTTCCCGAGATGACGCCGCTGCAGACCGTCGGGCTCGCGGTGTCCGAACGCCAGGGCCACGGCCGCGAGTGGTGGCGCCTCGCCGGCGGCAAGCGCGAGGTCATCGACGAGGCCGCCGCCATCCTGGAACGCTTCGGCCTTACCGACGTGATGGGAGCCGAAACCAAGGTGCTGCCCTACGGCAAGCAGCGGCTGCTCGAGATCGCGGTCGCGATCGCGTGCCGCCCGCGCGTGCTACTGCTGGACGAGCCCGCCGCCGGCGTGCCCGAGGAGGAGCGCCACGAGATCCTCGACATCGTCGGCGGCCTGCCGGACGACGTCACCATCCTGCTGATCGAGCACGACATGGACCTTGTGTTCTCGTTCGCGCAGCGTATCGCCGTGCTGGTGAACGGCGGCCTCTTCATGGAAGGCGCCGCCAAGGACATCGCCGCCGACCCGCGCGTCCGTGAGGTCTACCTGGGCGAGGGCGGACATGGCTGAGCTGCTGGGACTCGACCATGTCGCGGCCGGCTACGGCCTCGCGACGGTGCTCAACGACATCAGCCTCTCGCTCGCGGATGGCCGGTCGCTGGCGCTGCTGGGCCGCAACGGCGCCGGCAAGACCACGCTGGTGAACACCATCGTGGGCGTCACAACAATGAAGGGCGGCGCGATTCGCCTCGGCGGCCGTGACATCACGCGGCTACGCCCCGAGCAGCGCGCCCATGCGGGCATTGGCTGGGTGCCTCAGGAGCGCAACATCTTCAAGTCGCTCACCGTGGAGGAGAACATGACCGCCGTGGCCCGCCCCGGGCCGTGGACGGTCGCGCGCGTCTACGACATGTTCCCGCGCCTGCGCGAACGCCGCCGCAACATGGGCAACCAGCTCTCCGGCGGCGAGCAGCAGATGCTGGCGGTCGGCCGCGCGCTGGTGCTCAACCCGCGACTGATCCTCCTCGATGAGCCGACCGAGGGCCTTGCCCCCATCATCGTTGACGAGCTGCTCGGCGCCTTGAAGCGCATCATCTGGGACGAGGGCGTGTCCGCCATCATTGTCGAGCAGAACGCCCAAAAGATCCTGAGCGTCACTGACGACGCCGTGATCCTGGACCGCGGCCTCGTGGTCTATGCCGGCCCCAGCGCGGCGCTCGCGGCCGATCGTGACGCGCTGGAGACGCACTTTGGCGTCGCAGGGCGCGCCGGCGGGCGCGGCGCCGCTTGACGCCCGGGCCGCCCGCCCCGACAACCACGAAAAGCATTCCAGGGAGACGCCCGATGACGAGCCGCACCGCCCCACCATTCCGCGCCGACATGGTCGGCAGCCTCTTGCGGCCCGCCGCCCTTAAGGACGCCCGCGCCCGCCACGCCGCCGGCGAGATCTCGGCCGAGGAGCTCACCGCCGTGGAGGATCGCGAGATCGCCGCCGTGGTGGCCAAGCAGGAGGCGATCGGCCTCAAGGCCGTCACCGATGGCGAGTTCCGCCGCTCCTGGTGGCACTACGACTTCCTCTGGAACCTCGATGGCGTCACCAAGGTGGAAGTCGAGCAGGGCATCCAGTTCTCGGGCGTGCAGACCAAGAACGAGGCCCCGCGCGTCACCGGCCAGATCGGCTTCTCGGGGCATCCCTTCCTGCGCCATTTCCGCTTCCTGAAGGAAACGGCCGAGAAGAGCGGCAAGGGCTCCACGCCCAAGCTCACGATTCCGTCGCCCAGCATGTTGCACTACCGCTCCGGCCGGAAGCTCATCAACATGGGCCTCTACCCGGACATGAACGACTTCTACGCCGACCTCGGCCAGGCCTATCACGGCGCGGTGCAGGCCTTCGCCAACGAGGGTTGCCGCTACCTGCAGCTCGACGACGTCAGCTTTGCCTATCTGTGCGATCCCGAGCAGCGCAAGATGCTGGCCGACCGCGGCGACGACCCGGTGCAGCAGCCGCACATCTACGCCGGCATGATCAACACCGCCATCGCGGGGCGGCCGAGCGACATGGTGATCTCCATGCACCTGTGCCGGGGCAACTTCCGCTCCACCTTCGTGGCCAGCGGCGGCTACGAGCCCATCGCCGAGCTGCTGTTCAACGAGGTCAACGTCGACGCCTACTTCATGGAGTGGGACACCGACCGCGCCGGCGGCTTCGAGCCCCTGCGCTTCCTGCCCAAGGGCAAGACGGTCGTGCTCGGCCTCGTCACCTCCAAGACGGGAGTCCTGGAGCAAAAAGACGACATCAAGCGCCGCATCGAGGAAGCGTCCCGCCACGCCCCGCTGGACCAGCTCTGCCTGTCCCCACAATGCGGCTTCGCCTCCACGGAGGAAGGCAACACGCTGGCCGAGGACGAGCAGTGGGCCAAGCTGCAGATGATCGTCGACATCAGCCGCGAGGTTTGGGGCTGAGGCGAGCGGGCGCTTCTCCTTCAGCAAACACAAATCTCTCCGTCATCCCCGGCGGCGCGCAGCGCCGGGAAGGGAATCCAGGGCAGCTGCGCCTTTGCTCTGGATCCCCTTCCCGACCTGCTGCGCAGGTCGCCGGGGATGACGGCGGTGTGATGCAACGGTTGCCGCACCCTCCGGTCATTGCGAGCGAAGCGAAGCAATCCAGCCTAACGCCCAACTTTTAGACTGGATTGCTTCGCCTCTGGCGCGCAATGACGGGCAGCCTGTCTGACCCGCCAACGAAAAAGGGGACCCTCGCGGGTCCCCTTCTCGCATCCGTCGAACGGAAACTCAGTTCAGGACGGTGGCGCTTTCGCGAACAACCGAGGCGAGGTCCAGAAGGGCGACGACTTCGTCGCCCTTCACCACCAGCGCCTGCAGGATGTCGTCGCCTTCTCCGGCGATCTCCGGGGCGGGGCGCAGCGACGAGATCTGGATGTCGACGATGTCCGACACGGCGTCCACCAGCAGTCCGGCGAGGCGCTCGCCGAGGTCCACCACGATCACCACGCTCGAGCGCGAGATCACGCTGGCGCCCAGGCCGAGGCGGCGTCGAAGGTCGTACACGGCGATAATGGCGCCGCGCAGGTTGATGACGCCCAGCACGTGCGAGGCGGCGTTGGGTAGCGGCGTCGTCGGCTGCCAGCCCTTGATTTCGCGAACCGACGCGACATCAACCCCGAAGCTGCGGCTGTCGACCTTGAAGGTCACAATCCGCTGCATGGCCTCGGAGGACGCGTTGGCGCCGTAGTCGGCGAGAGTGTCGTAGGCGAGGCTCACGAGGCGGCTCCTCAGGCAGACAAAATTCCGGTGCGCAGAAGCAACGGGCGCGCGGCCCTGATTCTGTGGTCAGGCTCTAGCGTTACCGGCAATTCGTGAACGCTCTTTAAATTCCCCCCGGCTTACCGGCCTTCGCGCCGGATTCATTTTGAGGGAGCTTCGCCAAACCACCGCCGAACCGGGAACATGGGCCCCTGTCCGGCGTTCGATGGCGCGTGGTTAACGGAGTATGCGACGATGTATTCGGGTTGGCTTTTGATGGCGGGGCTGTTGGCGGGGCTCGGGTGGCTTGGGAAGCTGGCGTTCCTGTCCTGAGCGCCTCCGGCTCTCAGCCGCTCGCGAACAGGTCGGGCGCCGCCGTGGCTTCCCGCGCGGCCACGGCAGGCTTGGGGGCCGCGTCCGCCGCCGCCGTCTCGCATCCGAGATCGGGCAGCGCCACGATCCGATTGCCGCGCAGGTCCGTCCGGCACACCACGATGCCGCGACTCTCCATGTAGGCGATGATGCGCCGGGCCCGGGCCGGCGAACGGCTGCCGAACGCGCGCGCGATGTCGTCGTCGGACGGGCAGGGTTCCTTCTCAAGCGCCGCGCGGGCGATCAGCAGGAACACCGCCTGGATGTCCTCCTCGAGTTCGGCCGCGAACGCCACGGCCTTGTCCCAGGCCTCGTCCGCCTGGCCCGGCTGCGCGCCGGCCCGCGCCACCGCCAGCCTGCGCCGGAACGTGGGCAGGCCCATGGGCTCGCCCGAAACGCGGCGGATACGGCAGCGCACGAGAAAGTCCTGGTAGAGCACCGCGATCGACGCGAAGGCGGCGTCCGGATCGGCCATGATCTCGCGCAGGATGTCGTCCATCAGTGCGGCGCGCTCCTCGGGCGCCATGGCGGGTGCGGCCTCGGCGGCCGGCTCGGCCGGACGATGGCGGGCGAGCTGCGCCATAATGTCGGCCGTGGTCGGCGGCGGGGCGACGCGCGGCCGGTGGACGCGCACGGGCTCCGGGTCCGGCGCCTCGAAGATCAGCTCGTGCATCCCCTCGGCCGGCGCGTCCGGCAGCGGCAGCAGCTTGGGGCTGGCGCTGCGCGCCTGTGTCTCGACATCTCCGATGCGCATCGGCAGCGGCCGGCGCGACAGGGCGGGACCGAGCGCGATAAACCGCCCGCGCTCCAGGTCGCGGAACATCTCGGCCTGGCGCCGCTCCATGCCGAGCAGGTCGGCGGCGCGCGCCATGTCGATGTCCAGAAAGGTGCGGCCCATCAGGAAATTGGAGGCTTCCGCCGCAACGTTCTTGGCCAGCTTGGCGAGGCGCTGGGTGGCGATGACGCCCGCCAGCCCGCGCTTGCGGCCACGGCACATCAGGTTGGTCATGGCCCCAAGCGACAGCTTGCGGGCTTCGTCCGAAACTTCGCCGGCGGCTGCGGGCGCAAACAATTGCGCTTCGTCCACCACCACGAGCATCGGGTACCAGTAGTCGCGGTCGGCGTCGAAGAGACCGCCCAAAAACGCCGCCGCGCAGCGCATCTGGCCTTCCACGTCGAGGCCTTCGAGGTTCAGCACCACCGAGGCCCGGTGCTGGCGCACCCGCGCGGCAATCCGCTGCAGGTCGTTTTCGCTCTGGGCGGCGTCAACCACGAGGTGGCCGAACCGGTCCGCCATGGTGACGAAGTCGCCCTCCGGGTCGATGATCGCCTGCTGCACCCAACTGGCGCTCTGCTCCAGCAGCCGGCGCAGCAGATGTGACTTGCCGGACCCCGAATTGCCCTGCACCAGCAGGCGGGTCGCGAGCAATTCCTCGAGGTCGAGAAGGGCGGCCGTCCCCTCGGACGTCAGGCCCATGTCGATCCCGGCTTTCATCAACGCCTCATACGCCACGCGCCCGACTCTGGGCGGAGTCTCTGCTAGCACGCCTTGGCGACGAGGTGCGCGGCGCCGGCGCCACGCTCCACAGGCAGCGCGGCGCCGCTCTGGCTGGCTCAGCTGAACTCGTCGAAGGCGCCGCTGCTGCCGCGCACCACCACGCGGGTGCCGGTGGGCACGCGGCGATGCAGGTCGATCACGTCCTGGTTGATCAGCCGGATGCAGCCGGACGATACGCGGGTGCCGATGGTCTGCGGCTCGGTGGTGCCGTGGATGCGATACAACGTGTCGCGGTCGCCCTGGTAGAGGTAGAGCGCGCGTGCGCCCAGCGGGTTCTCGGGGCCGCCCGGCATGCCGTTGGCGTATTCCTCGAGCTCCGGCTGGCGCAGGATCATGCTGGAGGGCGGCGTCCAGGTCGGCCACTCGGCCTTGCGCTTGATTGTCGCATTGCCGCTCCAGCCGAAGCCCTCGCGCCCGACGCCAACGCCGTACCGCATGGCCCGGCCGCCTTCCTGCACCAGGTACAGAAACTTCTGGTCCGGATCGACCACGATGGTGCCCGACCGCTCCGCGCCGTCAAACGCCACGGGGCGGCGCAGGTAGGTCGGGTCGATCTCGTCGATGTTCACGGCCGGAACCGGGAACCGCTCGTCCGGCAATTCGCCATACATCGCGTAATAGGCCGGATCGAGGCCGGGCCGGCGCGGCATGTTCGACACCATCGGCATCGGGCGGGTGGAAACGCAACCGCCGAGCACGAACGGCAGGCCAAGGGCGACGAAACGCCGACTCATCATGGGGAAAAACTCTCCGGAAAGCACGTGTCCGACCAATTCGCCGCTGACGGCAACGGTTCCGTTTGACGCACGTTTGTGAGCGAGTTGAGGCCAAACATGGTTTCCATGTCACGGTCGCCCCCATTTCGCCGCAGCGGCGCGGCTACGATCCTGTTCCTTTGAGCCGCCTGGGAGCCTTCATGCGTTTTCTATCGCCTCTGCGCCACGCCGGCCCGGCTCTCTGCATCGCGGTCGCGCTCGGCAGCCTGGCGCTGACCGAGCCCGCGCCCGCCCAGCAAGGGCGCCCGCAGCGGGCCGAACAGGGCGAGCAACCGGCCGAGAAGGCCGACAAGGCGCGTGACGACGCCCGCAAGTTCCCGGCCGATTCGGTCACCGAGCACACGCTGGAGCTGCCGGGCCGCACTCTGAAATTCACCGCCACGCTGGGCTCGATCCCGCTGTTCGACGGCGAGGGCGGGCCATTGCTGGCCGAGGTCGGCTTCGTCGCCTTCCAGCGCGTCGGCGGCGACCCGAGCAAGCGGCCGCTGACCTTCGCGTTTAATGGCGGCCCCGGCGCGGCGTCCGCCTATCTCAACATCGGCGCGGTCGGCCCCTGGCGGTTGCCGATGGAGAAGCCGGCTCCATCCGACAGCCCCGTCACGGCGCCGAACCCCGAAACCTGGCTCGACTTCACCGACCTCGTCTTCATCGACCCTGTCGGGACCGGCTACAGCTGGTCGACGGCCCGCGGGGACGATCTCAGAAAACGCTTCTGGTCCGTCGACGCCGACATCTCGTCGCTTGGCGTCGTGGTGCGCAAATGGGTGGAGAAGAACGGCCGGCAGGCGTCGCCCAAGGTGTTGCTCGGCGAGAGCTATGGCGGCTACCGCGCCCCGCGCCTCGCCCGCGAGTTGCAGGGCAGCCAGGGCGTCGGCGTGCGCGGCGTCGTGATGCTGTCGCCCGTGCTGGATTTCGCCTGGCGCTTCCAGCCGCGCCACTCGCCGCTGCGCTGGGTCACCGAACTGCCCTCCATGGCGGGGGCGCGCCAGGATGGCCCGCTCGACCCCAAGGCCATGGAGGACGCCGAGCGCTACGCCGCCGGCGAGTTCATGGCCGACCTGCTCAAGGGCCCGAACGACGAAGCCGCGGTGGGCCGCATGACCGACCGGGTTTCGGCGCTGACGGGCCTGAACAAGGACCTCGTTCGCCGCCTCGCCGGGCGCGTCGACGTGTCGACCTTTGCGCGGGAGCGGCAGCGCGGGCGGCTCTCCAGCGCGTATGACGCCACCGTGACGGGCATCGACCCTCAGCCCTATGCGGCGTCGGCCGGCCACGGCGACGACCCGGTGCTCGACGCCGTGGAGGCGCCGCTCTCGTCCGCGATGACGGACCTGTACCGCCGCCTCGGCTGGCGGATCGATCGTCCCTACCGGTTGCTGAACCGCGAGGTGAACGCGCAGTGGCAGTGGGGCGGCCGGCGTAGCGCCCCGGAGGCGCTGGGCGACCTGCGCGACGCGCTGGCGCTGGATCCCAACCTGAAGGCGCTCGTGGTGCACGGCGCGACCGATCTGGTGACGCCCTATTTCGAGAACAAGCTCCTCCTGGCGCAACTGCCGCCGCTGGGCGGGCGCGATCGGCTGCGCCTCCAGGTCTACCCCGGCGGCCACATGTTCTACGCCCGCGACGACGCCCGGCGCGCCTTCCGGGCCGACGCTGAAGCGCTGTATCCGCCGGTTCGGGCGGATTGAGGCGAGGCGCCCGACGGGTGTGCAGCCTCTGCTCAACACGCGCTCACCGCATGCCTGATATGAGAGCATATGCGTTGATGGAGGGGCTCCCGCCCCGCATATAGGGGGTGGTTCCGGTCGTGGTCTCCACCTTCCCCCTCCCGGTGTTGAGCCCACGTTGGACCGTTCCCCTCTGGACGGTTTTCGGGTTTCGATCCGGAACGACTCCAAAATGGCCGGGCGTCTCGCGACGTCCGGCCCTTTTTTTGTTTTGAGCCTCTCTCCGTCATTGCGTGCGGAGCGAAGCAATCCAATCCAGCTGACGCTGCTCCAGTGAGCGCCGAGCCTTTCGCCCGGCGTCTGGATCGCCTCGTCGTTTCGCTCCTCGCAATGACGGCGAGCAGCATCAATCCACCTTCGCGCCCGAGATGCGGATCACCTCGGCCCATTTCGTGATCTCGCCGGGGATCATCGCGCCGAGCTGCTGCGGCGTCTTCATCGCCACCGTGAGGCCCTGCCGCGCCATGGCGTCCTGGGCGGCCGGCTTGGCGAGGCCCGCCGCCACGGCCTTGTAGAGCGTCTCCACCACGGCGTCCGGCGTCCTGGCCGGCGCGAACAGCGCGAACCAGGCGTCCGCCTCCACGCCCGAGACGCCCTGCTCGCCCAGCGTGGCGACGGTGGGCAGCTTGGCGGCGCGCGTCGCGCTCGCCACCGCGAGCGCCTTCAGCTCGCCGCCCTCGATCTGCGAAATCACGCTCGGCAGCGTCGCGAAGGCGACGTCGATGCGCCCGGCCAGGAGTTCGGTGGTCATCGGCGCCGCGCCCTTGAACGGCACATGCAGGAGGTCGATCCCGGCCCGCGTCTTGAACAGCTCGGCGGCCAGATGCGAGGCCGAGCCGTTGCCGGTGGACCCGTAGGTGAGCGCGCCGGGCTTGTCCTTGGCGAGCTTCACCAGCTCGGCCGCCGTTTCGGCCGGCAGGTCCTTGCGGGCCACCAGCACGTGCTGGATGTCGGCGACGCCCGCCACCGGGGCGAAGTCCCGGGCGGCGTCGTAGGGCGTGGTCTTCAGCAGGCTCTGGTTGGTGGCGTGCGTCTGGTTGGTGCCCAGCACCAGCGTGTAGCCGTCCGGCTCGGCCCGCGCGACCGCCTGCGAGCCGACGATGCCGCTCGCCCCGGCGCGATTCTCGACGATGATCGATTGTTTCAGCTCCGCCCCGGCCTCCTGGGCGATCAGCCTGGCCACCACGTCCACGGGGCCGCCGGCCGGGTAGGGGACCACCAGCGTGATCGTGCGGCTCGGAAAGCCTTGCGCCAGGACGCCGCCTGATGGCGCCGCGCAGGCGCACAGGATGGCGGCCGCCAGCGCGGCGCGACGTGAAAAGCCCATATCATTCCTCCCATTGACCTTACCGATCACGGCTTTTGGCTTGCCGTGATTGCGTGCCCGCACTAGGGTCCGCCCGCCTGAGCGCCCCCCACTGTCGCGGGCCGCGCCAGCGCTGACCGACACCGTTCTCGGAGCCCCATCATGGCCTTTCTCGCCGACGCTCTTTCCCGCGTAAAGCCCTCCGCCACCATCGCGGTGACGCA
The DNA here is from genome assembly GCF_014636935.1 of Alsobacter metallidurans. Lineage (GTDB taxonomy): Bacteria > Pseudomonadota > Alphaproteobacteria > Rhizobiales > Beijerinckiaceae > Alsobacter > Alsobacter metallidurans. The sequence continues at coordinate 597,526 of NZ_BMES01000001.1, forward strand.
GAAGGCCCGGGACCTGAAAGCGCAAGGCCGCGAGATCATCAGCCTCTCGGTGGGCGAGCCGGATTTTGATACGCCCGAGAACATCAAGCTGGCCGCCATCGACGCCATCCGGCGCGGCGAGACCAAGTACACGCCCGTCTCCGGCATCCAGCCGCTGCGCGAGGCCATCGTCAAGAAGTTCAAGCGCGAGAACGACCTCGACTACAAGGTCGGCCAGACCATCGTGTGCACCGGCGGCAAGCAGGTGCTCTACAACGCCTTCGTGTGCACGCTGAACGCCGGCGACGAAGTCATCATCCCGGCGCCCTACTGGGTCAGCTACCCCGACATGGTGCTGCTGGTCGGCGGCAAGCCGGTGTTCGTCGACTGCCCGCTCGAGAACGACTTCAAGCTCAAGGCCGAGGACCTGGAGCGCGCCATCACGCCACGCACCAAGTGGGTGATCCTGAATTCGCCTTCCAACCCGTCCGGCGCGGCCTACACGCGCGACGAGCTGAAGGCGATCACGGACGTGCTGGTCCGCCACGAGCATGTCTGGGTGCTCACCGACGACATGTACGAGCACCTCGTGTTCGGCGACTTCCAGTTCACCACGCCGGCCCAGATCGAGCCGAACCTCATCCACCGCACGCTGACGATGAACGGCGTGTCCAAGGCCTACGCGATGACGGGCTGGCGCATCGGCTACGCGGCCGGGCCCGAGCAGCTCATGAAGGCCATGGACATGGTGCAGGGCCAGCAGACCTCCGGCGCCTGCTCGATCGCCCAATGGGCGGCCGTCGAGGCCCTGAACGGCCCGCAGGACTACATCGCGACGGCCCGCAAGGCCTTCGAGGAGCGCCGCGATCTCGTGGTGTCGATGCTGAACCAGGCGAAGTACCTCAAGTGTCCGACGCCCGAGGGCGCCTTCTACGTCTATCCGTCCTGCGCGGAGGCGATCGGCAAGACCACGCCGTCCGGCAAGCTGATCGAGACGGACGAGGACTTCGTCTCCGGCCTGCTGGAGCAGGAAGGCGTCGCCGCCGTCCACGGCTCGGCCTTCGGCCTCGGCCCCAACTTCCGCATCAGCTACGCGACCTCCAACGCCCTGCTCGAGGACGCCTGCAACAAGATCCAGCGCTTCTGCGCCAACCTGCGCTGAGGCGGTCCGGCCGGGCGCTTGCTCCCGGGTTTGGGCCGGCATAACGGCAGATGTCAGGTCGTGGACGTCCGGCTCTCGAGGCTCCACCTCTCCGTCATGGCCGGGCTCGCCCCGGCCATCCACGCCGGAGCCCAGCGCGTGGATGCCCGAGTCGAGCCCGGGCATGACGGTGGAAAGGTTCAACCTACTCCCGTCATTGCGAGCCGGAGGCGAAGCAATCCAGTCTAAGAGCGCGGCTGTTAGGCTGGATTGCTTCGCTGGCGCTCGCAACGACGGCCGAGAGGTTTGGGCTTTGCTTCAAGCATGGCTCCGCGTTCTCCGTCCGGGCGGAGGTGAGGCGATCGGTGGAGGGGCGCCGCGAGGCGCCGGCCCATCATGGGTTTTACGCGTAGGATTCGGACGGGCCGACGCCTCGCGACCGGCGATTTTGAACCTTTCCGACCCGCGCTCCTTCCTCGTGGCCGCTCCTTGTGGGCAGCGACCAAGAGGGTGTTAAGGTGGCCGCGTCCACGGCCCCACCGTAGTGTGGGGCGGGCGGGCTGACTGCCTGGTGATGAGTTTGTACGGGCTGTGACCCCCGTGCCCACCCTCCGGCCGCTCCAGAAAGGCCTCCCGGGAGGGTGGGTCCGGTATCCCCACCCGCGCAGGCGCCGCGCCCCGACCCCGCAACGGACCGCTCCGGAAGCGTCCCCTCCCTGGGTCGAGA
>NZ_BMES01000001.1:599382-1183771 GCF_014636935.1 Alsobacter metallidurans
CAGGGTGCGGGAAAGGAGGCGTAATGTCAAGGATTATTTTCATAAGAAGATGAGGCTGCCCCAATGCCCCTCATCCTGAGGAGCCTCGCGCAGCGAGGCATCTCGAAGGACGAGGGGTCCAGCAGGCTGCACGGCGGAGCGCACTGGAGCCCTCGTCCTTCGAGACGCAGGCCCAAGTGGGCCTGCTCCTCAGGATGAGGGGCTGGTGGCGTCGGGCATCTCCTAAATGCATCGCCGTCATTGCGAGCGCAGCGAAGCAATCCAGGCGGTTGGGGTTGGCCCCGGCGATCGTGCGTAGCGCCCGGCGTCAGCTGGATTGCTTCGCCTCCGGCTCTCAATAACGGCAGGGCAGGCCAGGCGAGAGCAGCCGGAGACCTCGCAAGCGCCAGGCCGCCCTTGCCACCCCGGTCCCGCGGCGCATATCTCTCCCCAGCACAACGGCGAGGAGATCCCCATGAGCGGCGCGACGAGCGGCATCACTTCAGCCACGGCCAATCCCCTCCTCGAAACCTGGACCGCGCCCTTCGGCCTGCCGCCCTTCGATCGCATCAAGCCCGAGCATTATCGCCCGGCCTTCGAGGCCGCGCTGGAGCGCAACCGGGCCGAGATCGACGCCATCGCGAACGACCCGGCCGAGCCGACCTTCGAGAACACGGTCGACGCGCTGGAGCGCTCCGGCGACCTGCTGGACCGGGTCGGCGGCGTGTTCTGGAACCTGGCCGGCGCGCACACGAATCCCGAGCTGCAGGGCATCGAGCGCGAGATGTCGCCGAAGCTCGCCAAGCATTTCAGCGACATCGCGATGAACGCCGCCCTGTTCGGCCGCGTCGACGCTCTGTTCGGGCGCATCGACGATCTCGACCTCGACGACGAGCAGCGCCGCGTGCTGGAACTCACCCACAAGCGCTTCGTGCGGGCCGGCGCCAAGCTGCAGGGGCCCGCTCGCGAGCGCCTCGCCGCCATCGTGGAGCGGCTCGCCGCGCTGGGCACCCAGTTCAGCCAGAACGTCCTGGCCGACGAGGCCGGCTACAAGCTCGTGCTTGAAACGGACGCCGACAAGGCCGGCCTGCCGGACTGGCTGCTGGACGCCGCGCGCCGCGCCGGCGACGAGGGCGGCCATCCCGGCCAGGCCGTGATCACGCTGTCGCGCTCCAGCATCGAGCCGTTTCTCCAGTTTTCCACCAACCGGGCGCTCCGCGAAAAGGCTTTCGAGGCCTGGACGCATCGCGGCCAGATGGGCGGCGAGACCGACAACCGCGCCATCGTGGCCGAGACCCTGCGGCTGCGCGCCGAGCGCGCCCGGCTGCTGGGCTACCCGACCTTCGCGGCCTACAAGCTCGACAACACCATGGCGAAGACGCCGGGCGCCGTGCAGGACCTGCTGGACCGCGTCTGGGCCCCCGCCAAGCTCCGCGCCGCCGAGGAACGCGACGACCTCGCCGAGGCGGCGCGCGCCGAGGGCGCGAACATCGAGATCGGCCCGCACGACTGGCGCCACTACGCCGCCAAGGTGCGCAAGGCCAAGCACGACCTCGACGAGGCCGAGCTGAAGCCGTACTTCCAGCTCGAGCGCATGATCGAGGCCGCGTTCGACACGGCGACCCGCCTCTTCGGCGTCCGCTTCACCGAGCGGCCGGACCTGCCGGTCTACCACCCGGACGTGCGCGCCTGGGAGGTGACGGACGCGGATGGCGAGCACGTGGCGGTGTTCCTGGGCGACTATTTCGCCCGCCCCTCCAAGCGCTCGGGCGCGTGGATGAGCAGCTATCGCGGCCAGCGCAAGCTCGGCGGCGAAGTGCGGCCGATCATCGTCAACGTGATGAACTTCTCCAAGGGCGGGGAGGGGCAGCCGAGCCTGCTCAGCTTCGACGACGCCCGCACGCTGTTCCATGAGTTCGGCCACGGCCTGCATGGCATGCTGTCGGACGTGGTGTATCCGTCCATCGCCGGCACAAGCGTGTCGCGCGATTTCGTCGAGTTCCCGTCGCAGCTCTACGAGCACTGGCTGATGCAGCCGGCCGTGCTGCGCCGCTTCGCCCGCCATGCCGAAACGGGCGAGCCGATGCCGGAAGCGCTGCTGGCGCGCGTGCTTGCGGCGCGCAACTTCAACCAGGGCTTCGCAACCGTCGAGTACACGTCCTCGGCGCTGGTGGACCTCGCCTTCCACTCGCTCGAGAACGCCGACGACATCGACCCCATCGCGTTCGAGGCCGGCGTGCTCCAGCGCCTCGGCATGCCGCCCGCCATGGTGATGCGCCACCGCACGCCCCACTTCGCCCACGTGTTCTCGGGCGACGGCTACTCGTCGGGCTACTACTCCTACCTCTGGTCCGAGGTGCTGGACGCCGACGGCTTCGCGGCCTTCGAGGAAGCCGGCGACATCTTCTCGCCCGGCGTCGCCGAGCGGCTGAAGACCTTCGTGTACTCCGCCGGCGGCAAGCAGGACCCCGCCGAAGCCTACCGCGCCTTCCGCGGCCGCGACCCGGACGTGCAGGCGCTGCTGCGCAAGCGCGGGTTCCTGGGGGATCCGAATGCTCAGGCGCCGGCCGGGGATGCTTGAGGGTGATCCCTTCTCCCCGGCACGGGGAGAAGGTGGCGCGAAGCGCCGGATGAGGGGCTGTCCCCTCACCCCGGCCCTCTCCCCGTTCCGGGGAGAGGGGGACGGCTACTCCGCCGCCAGGGGCAGCCGGCCCATGCTTTGCGCCGTCGCGGGACCAGGCTCGGGCGCGGCGGCTTCATAGCCTTCCGGCTCGTCGCGTTCGCCGACGAAGCGGCCGAAGAGCCAGGCGAAGCCGCGGCCGATGTCGTCCATCACCAGGTAGACGGCGGGCACGAACACCAGGGACAGCAGGGTCGAGACCACGAGGCCGCCGATCACCGCGATCGCCATGGGCGAGCGGAACTCGCCGCCGTCGCCGATGCCGAGCGCGCTCGGGATCATGCCGGCCGCCATCGCGATGGTGGTCATCACGATCGGGCGGGCGCGCTTGCGGCCGGCGTCCACGATGGCGTGGACGCGGTTGACGCCCTTGCGACGCTCCTCGATGGCGAAGTCCACCAGCATGATGGCGTTCTTGGTGACGATGCCCATCAGCATCAGCAGGCCGATCACGACCGGCATGCTGATCGGCCGGTGCGTGAGCAGCAGGGCCATCACGACGCCGCCAAAGGAGAGCGGCAGCGAGAACAGGATCGTGATCGGCTGCAGGAAGCCGCCGAACAGGATCACGAGCACGCCGAACACCATCATCAGGCCGGCGCCCATCGCCAGCGCGAAGCCCTGGAACACCTCTTCCATGATCTCGGCGTCGCCGGAGGTCTTGATCTCCACCCCCGGCGGCAGATTGCGGGCCGTGGGGAGCTTCATCACCTCGGCGATCACCTCGCCCAGCGCGTCGGTGCCGTACATGTCGGCCTCGAGCGCCACCTTGCGGACGCGGTCGTAGCGGTCGATCGCGGTCGGGCCCTGGCCAAAGCCGATCTCCGCCACGGTGGCGAGCGGCACGGGCGCGCCCTTGGCGGTGGGGATCTTCAGCGCCTCCAGCATGCCCTGGTCGGCCCGGTAGCGCTCGTCGAGCTGCACCCGGATGGGGATCTGCCGGTCGCCGGCGTTGAACTTGGCCAGGTTGGCGGCGATGTCGCCCAGGGTCGCCACCCGGATGGTTTCCGCGATGGCGTCCGTGGAGACGCCGAGGTCCGCGGCGAGATCGGTGCGCGGCTTGATGCGGATCTCCGGCCGGTCCAGCGCCGCCGTGGAGATCGGACCCTGCAGGGTCGGGATGGTGCGCATCTCGCTCTGGAGGCGGGCCGCGATGTCGCTCACCACCTTGGTGTCGTCGCCGGTGACCAGCAGCGAGAGGCCGCGCTGGCCGTTTTCGTTGAGCAGCCAGTAGCGGATGTCCGGCACGGTCGCGAGCTTCTGCAGGATCTCGCGCTCGATGGCCTTCTGGGTGATGGGCCGGTCGTCCTTGTGGACGTAGTTCACCACCAGCGTGGCCTTGCGGACCTCGCCGCCATTGGAGGCGCCGCCGCCCTGCAGGGTGCGGCCGCCATCCACGAACACGCTCTTCACGTCCGGCCGCTCGCGCAGCATGCGGGTGACGTCGTCCGTCACCGCCTGGGTGTCGGCCAGCCGCGAGCCCGGCGGGAGCTCCACCACGAACAGCGAGCGGGCCGAATCCTCGCCCGGCAGGAAGCCGGAGGGCAAAAGCTGCGTGCTGTAGAGCGAGCCCGCGAACAGCGCGATGCCGATCGCCACCGTGGCGAAGCGATGTCGCGCCGACCAGCCGACGAGGCGCGTATAGGCGCGCATCACCGCGCCCTCGCGCTCCTCCACATGCGGCTTGGCGCGCATGAAATAGGCCGCCAGCATGGGGGTGAGCAGGCGCGCCACCAGCAGCGAGATAAAAACCGCCACCGCGACCGTGAGGCCGAACTGCTTGAAGTACTGCCCGGCGATGCCGCCCATGAAGCTCACGGGCGCGAACACCGCCATGATCGTGAATGTGATCGCGATCACGGCGAGGCCGATTTCGTCCGCGGCCTCGATGGCGGCCCGGTAGGCGGACTTGCCCATGTTCATGTGGCGGACGATGTTCTCGATCTCGACGATCGCGTCGTCCACCAGGATGCCGGTCACCAGCGTGATGGCGAGCAGGCTGACGAGGTTCAGCGAGAACCCCATCGCGTCCATGGCGAAGAAGGTGGGGATCACCGACAGCGGCAGCGCAATGGCGGCGACAAGCGTGGCGCGCCAGTCGCGCAGGAAGATCAGCACCACCAGCACGGCCAGAACGGCGCCTTCCACCAGCGTGTCCATGGCGGAGTGGTAGTTGCCGAGCGTGTAGGTCACGTAGCTGTCGATCAGCCGCAGGTTCACGTCCGGGCGCTTCTTCTGCAGCGCCTCAATGCGCTTGGCGACCGCGACCGAGAGCTCGGCGTCGCTCGCGCCCTTGGAGCGCGACACCGAGAAGCCCACCACGGGCTCGCCGTTGAAGCGCGCGAAGGTGCGGCTCTCGGCGGCCGAATCCGTCACCGTCCCGAGCTCGTCGAGCCGGACCTTGCGGCCGCCCGGCAGCGCGATGGTGGTGGCGGCCAGCTCCTCCACGGAAGACGAGCCCGCCAGCGTGCGGATGGACTGCTCGCGCGCGCCCACTTCGCCGCGCCCGCCCGCGAGGTCCACATGGGTGGCGCGCAGCTGCTTGTTGACGTCCGCGGCCGTGATCCCGAGCGAGAGGAGGCGGTCGGGGTTCAGCGCCACCCGGATCTCGCGGTCCACGCCGCCGATGCGCTCCACCTTGGAGACGCCCTTCACGGACTGGAGGTCGCGCGCCACCACGTCGTCCACGTACCAGGAGATCTCCTCGGCCGAGAGCGTGGGGGCGGACGCCGCATAGGTGACGATCGGCAGCCCGGCGATGTCGACGCGCTGCGTGATCGGCTCGTCGATGGTGCGCGGCAGGTCGGCGCGAACCCGCGCGATGGCGTCCTTGACGTCGTTCAGGGCGCGGTCGCTGTTGACCTCGAGCCGGAACTCGATGGTGGTCACGGACGAGCCGTCCGTCACCGACGAGATCACGTGCTTGACGCCGCTGATGCCCGAGACGGCGTTCTCGACCTTCTTGGTGACCTGCGTCTCCAGCTCGGCTGGCGCCGCGCCGGATTGCGTGACCGCGACCGATACGATCGGCACGTCGATGTTCGGAAAACGCGTGATCGGCAGCTTGCCGAAGCTCACGACGCCGAGGATCAGCATCACGGCGAAGAGCGCGATGCTCGGGATGGGCTTGCGAATGGCCCAGGCGGAGATGTTCAGGGTCATTGCTGGGCTCCCTTGGCGGGCTGCGTCGCCGCCACGACGCGAACGGCGTCGCCCTGGCGCAGGAACCCGGCCGCGCGCGCGACCACGGTCTCGCCGGCCTGGAGCCCGGACGCGATCTCCGCATAGCCGCCGGCCACGATGCCGATCTTCACCGGCCGGACCTCGACCTTGTCGTCCTTCACCACGTGCACGGTGACGCCGTCCTGGCCAAACACCAGCGCGGAGGCCGGCGTCGCGACGCCCTCGCGCTGCGCCACGATGATTTCACCGCGCGCGAAAGCGCCAACCCGAAGCGAACGATCCTGCGGCAGGCGGATCCGGACCTTGCCGACGCGGGTGGTCCGGTCGACCTCGGCGGGCAGCAGCCGCACCTCGCCGCGCAGGTCCTCGCCGTCGCGGACGCGCACGATGGCGGGCGCGCCGGCCTTGAGGCTGGCGAGATGGACCTCCAGCACCTCGGCTTCGAGCTCCACATCGCCATTCGCGATGATGCGGAACATCGGGTCGCCCGCCATGGCGCTGAGGCCGCCGAGCTTCACGCTGCGGCGGCTCACGACGCCGGCAGCCGGGGCCTTGATCTCCGTGCGGGCGAGCCGGACCTGCAATTCGCTGCGCTGGGCGGCGCTCTGGGCCCGGTCGGCCTGCGCGACCGCGAGGCCGTCGCGGGCGGCGGCGAGCCGGCCGTCGGCGACGCGGGCCACCGAGACGCGCTGATCCAGCACCTCCTGGGTGACGTTGCCGCTTTTCAGCAGGGCCTGCGCGCGCCCGAGGGCCGCCTGCGCCTCAACCTGGCTGGCTTCCGCCTGCGCGATCTGGCTGCGGGCCTGCGCGATGCCGGCTTCGGCGCGGGCGAGGGAGGCGTCGTTCTGGGCGAGCTGCGTCTCCAGCGTCTCGCGCGAGAGCCTTGCGAGAACCTGGCCGGCCTTCACGACGTCGCCCTCGTCGGCGAGCAGCTCGGTGACGCGAAGGCCGTCGATTTCGGCCGACACCAGCACCTCGTCACGCGCCGTCAGGGTGCCGGAGACCACCACCCGGTCGGTCATCTCGCGCCGGGCGGCCTGCGCGACCGTAACGGCCGGAACCGACAGGATCGCGGGAGCGGGCGCGGCGTCGGCGCTCCAGGCGGGCGCGGCCAGCGGAGCGGCGACAAGCGTTGCGAGCGGCAGAACAAAGAGGCGGGCGGCGATCATGCGGAAACCCCGGAAGGCGCGGATGTGGTTGGTTGGATCTGGCCGGTGAACACGGCGCGGAACACCGCCATGGCGTTGGCGAGCTCCTGTTCGCCGTCGAAGCCCGGCTCGAGGGCGCGGCGCTTGAACAGGCCGTCCGCCATCGTGAACAGGACCCGCAGCGCAAAGGCGGGATCGACCGACGCCACCACGGCGCCGCTGTTTTTCCCGGCCGCGATCAGGTCGAGCATCATGGTCTGCAGCAGGCCATCGATGGCGCCGCAGCAGTCGCGAACGGCGGGGTTGCGCGTGGACTCGGCCCAGATCTCGAGCAGCATCACGGCCTTCTCGCGCGGCGCCTCGACGAAATGCTTGCGCCCGAGCGCTTCCAGAAAGCCGAAGAAATCGACCGGGCCCGCCGGCGCCGTGAAGTCGGCCGCGAGCTCGTTGCGGTCGCGCTCGGAGAGCCCCGCCACGATCGCGTCCTTGGACGGGAAGTAGCGATAAAGGTTTCCGGCGCTCATCTGCGCCTCGGCGGCCACGTCCTGCATGGTGGTGCGGTGGAAGCCGGAGCGCACGAAGCAGCGCTCCGCCGCGTCCAGGATGCGGCTGTGGCGTTCGGCGGCGTCTTTGAGCGCTGTTGACATCAGACCTTCATGAGAATGAACGTTCATTCTCACTACGGCGGAGTGCTGAAACAGTCAAGGCCCGTTCTGGCTGCCGGAACCGCGGAGCGATGCTGGGCGGCGCCGGCGCGGCGTCGACGTCAGCCACGATCAGCTTGGCGTGCGGCGCATAGCTGCAACGTCACGGCGCCAAAGGGTGATTTCGTGCTTATATGAGGGTGGTCGCCTCTCTTCGCGCCTGCCGGAACGTCCAATGCGCCTCGCCGCCTTTGTTGTCGCCTTTACGTTGGCGCTCCTGACCCTTGGAGGCCATGGAGCCAAGGCCGCGGACCCTGCGCCGCCGATCCGCGTCATCATCGAGGTGCCCAACGACGAAGCGGGCCGGAACTTCGTCACCAACCAGCTCGCTCCTCACCTGCCGCAATCGACGCCGGCCCAACCCGCCGGCGCCGCCGCGGTGACGCCCGCGGCGTCGACGCAGCCGGCTCCCATGCAGTCGATCATGAGCGCCAACGCGTCCAGCGAGATGTCCTTCATGGCGGCGGACGAGCTGCAGAAGCTGCGCCAGCGGGCGCGCGCGCTGATCGAGGCCGCGCCCAGCGTCCCGGCCGACATCGCGGCGGCGGGCGAGGGCTTCGTGGCGGCGCGCGGCAATATCGACTGGCTGCAACTGGCGCTCGCCTCCGCGCTGCTGCTGTTCGGCGGCGTCGCGGCCCAGCGTCTGGCATGGTGGGGCAGCCGCGGCATGCTGAACCGTCTCCTGGAATCGCCGGGCGACACCGTGCAGGAGCGGCTCCGGCTGCACGGGATGCGCGTCAGCCTGGGGCTGTTCGTGCTCGCGGCCTTTCTGCTCGGCAGCATCGCGGGTTTCGTGCTGGTGCCCTGGCCGCCCGTGATCCGCGAGACCGTGATCATCCTGCTGGCCTGGGTGGTGATCCTGCGTCTGGCGCAGGCCTTCGGGCGGGTGATCATCGCACCGGGTGCCCGCCACGATTATTTTCGCGTCGTGCCGCTCACCCAGCCCGTGGCGTGGTTCTGGTATCGCACGCTGATGATCGTGGTCGCCCTGCTGGCGACCATCTGGGCCACGATCAGCCTGCTCAACATCATGGACGTGCCGCTGATCTCGCGGCAGGTGGTGATGAGCCTATGGATCACGGTGCTCGCCGCGACGCTGCTGATCAGGCTCGTGGTGCGCACCCGCATGACCACCGAGCCGCCCTCGCGGCTCGCCGTGGTGCTCACCGCTAGCCTCATCGTGATCGCGTGGGTGCTCGGCGCTCTGCATTTGCGCCAGCTGTTCTGGACGCTGATCACGCTGTCGATGCTGCCCCTGACGATGCGCACGGTCCGGGCCAGCATCCGCAACATCATGGGGCCGCAGGACTCCAACGCCGAAGGCCGCACCAGCGCGATCGCGTGGGCGGTTGTGATCGAACGGGCGACCCGGGTGGGGCTCGTGGTGATCGGCGCGACCCTCCTCGCCAATATCTGGCGGATCGACATCACCGACATCGCGATGGGCGAATCCCCGTTTACGCGCGTGATCCGGGCGTTTATCCGCGTCGTGATCATCATGCTGGTGGCCGACCTCGTGTGGAAGCTGGTGCGCGCCGTGATCGACGGGCGCCTGGACGAGACGGTCGCGACCGCGCATGACGACTCGCCCGAAGGCCGCCGCCGCTCCCGCCTGAACACGTTGCTGCCGATCCTGCGCAACTTCATCTTCGCCATTCTGCTGGGCGTGGCCTTCCTGATGGTGCTGGACGCCATGGGCATCCAGATCGGCCCGCTGCTGGCCGGCGCGGGCGTGCTCGGCATCGCGGTCGGCTTCGGCGCGCAGACGCTGGTGAAGGACGTCATCTCGGGCATCTTCTACCTGCTCGACGACGCCTTCAGGGTCGGCGAATACATCACGGCCGGCGCCTACAAGGGCACGGTGGAATCCTTTTCGCTGCGCTCCGTGAAGCTGCGCCACCATCGCGGGCCGATCACCACGGTGCCGTTCGGGGTGCTCGGCGCGGTGCAGAACCTCAGCCGCGACTGGGTGATCGACAAGATCTCGGTGGGCGTCACCTACGACACCGACCTCGACAAGGTGAAGAAGCTCGTCAAGGAGATCGGCAAGAAGCTGCAGGCCGATCCGGAGTACGGGCCGCAGATCATCGAGCCCCTGAAGATGCAGGGCGTGGAGCACCTCGGCGACTTCTCGATCGAGCTGCGGCTCAAGATGATGACCAAGCCGGGCGAGCAATTCGTGATCCGCCGGCAGGCCTACGCGCTGCTGAAGCGCGCCTTCGAGGAGAACGGCATCCACTTCGCCTTCCCGACCGTGCAGGTCGCGGGCGGGCAGGGGGCCAACGGCGACGCCATCGGGGCGGCCGCCCAGCGCGTGCTCGACCTGCGCCACCAGGCCGCCCAGGCCGCTTCACCGGCGGCGGGCTGACCTGCATCCCTCCGTCGTGGCCGGGCCCGACCCGGCCATCCACGCCTTGCCCCGCCGCGTGGATGCCCGGGTCGAGCCCGGGCATGACGGTGGAGAGAGGGCGTTTCGCTGAAAGGACGCTACCCCGCCCGGGTGCGGCGCGGCAGGTTGTTGCGCAGCACCAGGCAGGCGCCGCCGGCGCCGCGCAGCTTGGCGCACAGGCTCTCGGCCGCCTCGCGCGAGTTCTCGCCGACGCGCACCTGGTAGAAGGCCCGCGTGCCACGGCTGCGCAGGCGCTGGCTGAGGATCAGCGTGTCGCGCCCGGCCAGGATGGCGGCGAAGCGCCGCTCGGCGCGCGCATACATGCCGAGCGCCTGCCCGCGCGAGAAGCCGCCGCCGAGCTGGACGCCCCACGGCCGCGCCGCGCCTTCCACCACCCGCCGCTGCAAGGCCGCCACATAGGTGTTGGACCGGTTGCGCAGCAGCGCCCGCACGGCCTCGCAGGTTTCGCCGGCTCCCGCGGAGGTCTCGGGCGTCTTCGCCTCGCCCTTGCGGGCGGCGGCCCAATCCTCGGCCGGGTGGCCGGTGATGGCCTCCACGTAGTTGCGGGTTTCCCACGGCAGCCCGCCGGAGCCGTCGAGCCAGTTCTGCACGCGGTTGGGCCCGGCGTTGTAGGCGGCGGCGGCCAGCCCCCAGTTGCCGAACCGGTCGCGCAGCTCGCGCAGGAACTCGGCCGAGCGCGGCAGGGCCTGCACGGGATCGAACGGGTCCAGAAGCCCGCGCTCGGCCGCCGTGCGGGGCATGAACTGCGCGATGCCCTGCGCCCTGTCGCCCGAACGGGTGACCGGCCCCTCCACGTCGGTGCGGAAACTGCTCTCCTGGCCGATCAGCCGTGTGAAGAACGGCACCGGCAACCCGTGCGACCCGGCCGCGGCCTCGATCAGCAGGCAGATGGCGTCGGCGGCCGGCGTGGACGCGGCGGCCTTTTGCGCCTGCGCGACCGGCTTGTCGTCGTTCTCAGGCGCTTTCGGGTCAGCCGTCTGCGCCTGCGCGGCGCAACCGAGCACAAGAGCCAGCCCCGCGGCGAGCCAGCCCGATCGAAACGCCCCCGGCATGACGGCGCGCTCTCAGCCGCTTTGGCCGATCTCGGCCTGCAGCGCTTCCAGCAGCTTGCGGACGAAGTCGCGCGTCGGCGCGTCAGTGAGCTTGCCGGCCTCGTCGAACTTGCTCGCGCAGGCGCCGATCATCACCTCGGGCCGGTTCAGCACGCGGCCGTTCAGGTACACGAACATCTGGCGCATCTGGTACTGCGCCCGCGCGCCGCCGAAAATGCCCGGGCTGGCGCTCATGAAGGCGATCGGCTTCCCGTCGAAGGGCTGCTCGGGCGGGCGTGACACCCAGTCGATGGCGTTCTTGAGCACGCCCGGGACCGAGTAGTTGTATTCTGGCGTGACGATCAGCACCCCGTCGGCGCGCTTCACGGCGTCGCGCAACGCCTGCACGGCCGGCGGGTAGCCTTCCTGCCGCACGTCGTCATTGTAGTGCGGCAGGTCGCCGATGCTGGCGGCTGTCTCGATCGTCATGCCGTCCGGCGCGAGCTCCTGCGCGGCGCGCAGCGCCATGCTGTTGTACGACGCCTTGCGAAGGCTGCCCGAGATGCCGAGCACCGTGACGGTCATGATGAAACTCCCAGGTGAATAGGCAACAGTGAAACGCGCGCAGGATGACGCCTGCGCGGCCGAACGGCAAATCCGTCAATTCACGCGAAACTGTACGCGCCGAGCACCACCGCGAGCGCCATCAGGGCCAGGATGGCGAGGAAGACCGGCGTCACGTAGCCTTCGCGCCGATGCTCCTGGTCATGCTTGTTCCAGATGCTCCAGCGCGTCTTGGTCTCCTCGCGATGCGCCAGGGCGCGCTCGGGGGCGGAAGGCGGCTTACCGGCGGCCTCGTCGTCCACGCCAAGCGGAGCCGCGGCGGGATCGCTCGCCGCCACCTTGTCGCCCGTCCGCCCGCTGTCGATGGCGTGGCGCACCTGCGAGGTCGTCGGCGCTTCGGGTTGGTTCACGTCTGCGGCGGCCATCGAGGGTCCTTGCTCCGATTTCGACGGCAACGGTTAGGGAGGCGCGGGGTTCCGGCTCGCCGCCCGCCTGTCAGAGACCGGCTTCCAGCGCGGCCCGCTCCTCGTGCAGCAACTCGGTGTTGATCGCGAAGGCCGCCATTGCGCCCTCGGCCGCCGCCACGATGGCGAACTGGACGCGGCGCGACGCGTCGCCCGCCACATAGACGCCCGGAACGTTGGAGCGCTCGTAGCTCGACGTCTCGGCCGTGCCCCGGTCGGTGAGTTCGCAGCCGAGCTTCTCCACCAGCGGCGAACGCTGATGCGCGTCCGCCAGAAAGAACAGCGCCTCGCGCGGCAGCGTCTCGCCCCCGCGGAAGCGAACCTGCTCCAGCGCCTCGTCGCCCTCGAGGCGCTCCACCGGATCGGCGATGACGCGGACGCCGGCGCGGTCGAGCACGGCAAGGTCGCGGTCATCGAGCTTCGGATCGCCGTCCGTCAGCAGAACGAGGTCGGCGGTCCACAGCCGCAGCTCCAGCGCGAAGCCCACGATGCCGGGCCCTGCGCCATAAACCGCCACGGGCTTGTCCCGCAGCTCCCAGCCATCGCAATACGGGCAGGTCCACACGCCCTTGCCCCAGAGGCGCTTCACGCCCTCCAGCGGCGGGAATGTGTCGCGCAGACCGGTCGCCATCAGGATGCGCTTGGCCGTAACGGTCGCGCCATCCGCCAGCGTCGCCCGGAACGCGCCCATCTCGCCGGCAATGTCCTCAACCGCGCAGTCGCGCACCTCCACGCTGGTGTAGGGCTGAAGCTGACGGCGCCCGACGCTCCGCAGATCGGCGGGGCGACAGCCGTCAAGGCTGAGATAGCCGCTGACCCGCGCGGACTCCTGGTTGCGCGGCTCGCCCGAGTCGCAAACCAGGACGCGCCGGGTGCAGCGCCCCAGCACCAGCGCGGCGCTGAGGCCAGCCGGCCCGCCGCCGACGATCAGCGTGTCCAGAACGGCGTCAGGCTTGGGTGGATTGCTCATCTGCGGCGAACCGACGCGCCCTGCGGGTGGTTCCCTTGAAGGGCGAAAAGGCGCGCCGCCCTTCCTTTCGCCATGGGAGCGTCGCCTTTTTGCAACGAACCTTCGGCTCCCGCGTTAAGCAAGCATGACCTCCGCAGATCACGGCCGTCCTATGGTGCGCTTTGAACCGCTAACGTCCACCGAGCCGCTCTTTCCAAAGCCTCGGGCCGGGACAGGCGGTCGTCTCGTGGTTGTTTCAAACCGTGTGCCGGTGCCGAGCGATTCCGGCTCCCCGGCGGCGGGCGGCCTCGCGGTGGCCCTCAACGCCGCCCTGCAGCAGCGCGGCGGGTTCTGGTTCGGCTGGTCCGGCAACGTCTCCGAGGAGGAAACGCCGCTCCAGGTGCACGACTTCGGCCGCGTCAGCTACGCGGTCACGGACCTGTCGCAGCGCGACATCGACGAATATTACGCCGGCTTCGCCAACAGGGCGCTCTGGCCGGTGTGCCACTACCGGCTCGACCTCACCGAGATCTCCGCCAACGACACGGCCGGCTATTTCCGCGTCAACGAGTTCTTCGCTCGTCGTCTCGCGACGCTGCTGAAGCCCGACGACGTGATCTGGATCCACGACTACCATTTCATTCCGCTCGCGGCTTATCTGCGCCAGATGGGCTTCGAGAACCGGATGGGGTTCTTTCTCCATATCCCCTGGGCGCCCTACGACGTGTCCAGCGCGCTGCCCGCCTACCAGACCGTGCTAAGCGGGTTGACGCGCTACGACGTGGTCGGGTTCCAGACCCGCCGCGACGTCGAGAACTTCACCCGCTGTCTCGAGCAGGAGAAGATGGCCCGTGACCTCGGCGACGGCCGCTGGGAGGCGGACGGCCGCGTGTTCAAGGTGGACGCCTTCCCGATCGGCATCGAGACCGACCTGTTCCGCCAGGAGGCCCGGGAGGCGAAGTCGAACTCGCTGGTGCGCCGCATGCGCGCCAGCATGGAGGACAAGCACCTCATCATCGGGGTCGACCGGCTGGACTATTCCAAGGGCATCCGCCAGCGCATCGAGGCCTTCGCGTGCATGCTCGAGCGGTTCCCGAACATGCGCAACAAGGTGACCTTTCTGCAGATTACCCCTAAATCGCGCTCGGAAGTGCCCGAATACCTCAAGATGCAGCACGAGGTCGCCGAGCAGGCCGGCTGGACCAACGGCAAGTTCGGCGACGTCGACTGGACGCCGGTGCGCTACATCAACAAGGCCGTGAGCCGCACCTCTTTGGCGGGGCTTTACCGCTCCGCGCGCGTGGGCATGGTGACGCCGCTTCGCGACGGCATGAACCTCGTCGCCAAGGAATACGTCGCCTCCCAGCGCGGGACCGATCCGGGCGTGCTGGTGCTGTCGCGTTTCGCGGGCGCGGCCGAGGAATTGGATTCCGCCCTGCTGGTGAACCCTTACGACACGGAGGCCACCGCCAACGCGATCGTGCGGGCGCTCGAGATGTCGCTCGAGGAGCGCAAGGAGCGCTGGAAGGCCATGATGGCGCGGTTGCGCTCCAACACGGTCGATCACTGGTGCGCGAACTTCATGGCGGTGCTCACCCAGGAGCAGAGCTGCGCCCTGCCGAAAGGCGCGGAAAACGGCCACGCCGCGCCCGTCGAACCGACAATCGCGCGAGAAGCAGCGCATTTTGGTCAGCCCATGGCGGGGTACCGGCGCAACTGATCTCGCCTTCGTTCGTTCCTGCATCGCAGAAGCGCGACGCGGGGCAGGCGGATGATACGGATCGAGGAGGGGCGGCCGACGCCCCTCGGAGCCGCATGGGATGGGCGCGGGGTCAACTACGCCCTGTTCTCCGCACATGCGACAGCGGTCGATCTCTGCCTGTTTGACGCGACAGGCCGGCGCGAAACGCGCCGCATCCGCATGCCGGCGCGCACCGACCAGGTGTTCCACGCCTATCTGCAGGGGGCGCGACCCGGCCAGCTCTACGGCTACCGCGTGCACGGCCCCTATGAGCCGGCGGTCGGCCATCGCTTCAATCCCAACAAGCTGCTGCTGGACCCCTATGCGCGCCAGCTCTCCGGCCGCATCCGCTGGCACGACGCGCTCGCGGGCTATCGCACGGGCGCGCAACGCGCCGACCTGTCCTTCGACCGGCGCGACAGCGCCCCGATGATGCCAAAATGCGTGGTCGAGGACCCGGCCTTCACGTGGGGCGACGACAGGCCCCCGCGCACGCCGATGCGCGACAGCCTCATCTACGAGGCGCACGTGAAGGGGCTCACCCAGCTTCATCCGGAGGCGCCGCTCACCCTGCGCGGAACCTACGACGCGCTGGCCCATCCGGCGCTGGTGGAGCATCTGCTCAAGCTCGGCGTCACGGCGGTCGAGCTCCTGCCCATCCACGCCTTTTCGGATGACAGGTTCCTGGTCGAGAAAGGCCTGCGCAACTACTGGGGCTATTCGACCCTGAGCTACTTCGCGCCCGATCCTCGCTATCTCAGCGAGGATGGCGTCTATGGCTTCAAGGCCGCCATCGCGACGCTGCACTCGGCCGGGATCGAGGTGCTGCTCGACGTGGTCTACAACCACACCGCCGAGGGCAATCATCTCGGGCCGACCCTGTGCTGGCGGGGCGTCGACAACTGCAGCTACTACAAGCTTGCTCCCGAAAACCGGCGCTTCTATTGGGACGCCACCGGCACCGGCAACACGCTCGACCTCGGCCACCCGCGCGTCCTGCAGATGGTGATGGACAGCCTTCGCCACTGGGTCGAGGCCTACCACATCGACGGGTTCCGGTTCGATCTCGCGTCCACGCTGGCGCGTGACAGCCACGCCTTCTGGGAGCGCGCCGGCTTTTTGCGGGCCGTCAGCCAGGATCCCGTGCTGAGTCAGTGCAAGCTGATCGCCGAGCCCTGGGATCTCGGCGAGGCCGGCTACCGGTTGGGCGGCTTTCCGCCCGGCTGGTCGGAATGGAACGACCAGTACCGGGACGTGGTGCGCTCCTTCTGGCGCGGCGACGAAGGCAAACTGCCGGATCTCGCGCGCGTCATCATGGGCTCCCGCGAGATCTTCGAGCCAGCGGGCCGTCAGCCCTGGGCGTCGATCAATTTCGTCTGCTCCCATGACGGTTTCACGCTGCAGGACCTCGTCAGCTACGACGAACGGCACAACGAGGCGAACGGCGAGAACGGTCAGGACGGCCACCCCCACAATCTGTCCGCCAACAACGGCGTCGAGGGCCCCACCAACGACCTCGACATCCTGGCGCTGCGCGCCCGGCAAAAGCGCAACCTGCTCGCGACCGTGATGCTCTCCATCGGCGTCCCCATGCTGCTGATGGGCGACGAGTTGTCCCGGACGCAGGGCGGCAACAACAATCCGTATTGCCAGGACAACGAAACGAGCTGGTTCAACTGGCGCGCCGGCTTTGCGGCGGACCCCGACCTCCCCGCCTTCGTGCAGAATCTCGCGGCGTTTCGCCGCCGCCATTCGGCGTTGCGGCCGCGGAGTTTTCCGAGCGGCGCGATGAGCCACGACACGGGCCTGCGCGACGTGCACTGGCTCACGCCGGATGGCCGCGAGATGACGCGCGCCGACTGGGCCGAACCGACGTTGAAGACGCTCGGCGTCCAGATCGGCAATGCCGAGCCGTCCGAGCGCCTGCTGCTGCTCTTCAACGCATCCGATGCGGACGTTTCGTTCCATCTCACTCCGCATCTGCGCGGTGGCAGGTGGGTGAAAGTGTTTGGCACGGAACTTCCGGACGGTCTCGTGCGTCGCGCCTCCACGATCCTCGAACCCGGCGGCGCCTGCGATCTCCTGGCCCGCTCCCTCTCGGTCTTCCAATACGCGGCCGGCCCTGCCGGGCCCGACACATCGCCCCAATCAACTGTCCAGGAGGTCCCGTGAAGGGACGAGCTCGCGCCCCCCAGGGCCTCGACGCCGACATCGCCGAACTCGCCCGGGCGGCCGGCATCGCGGCGGACTATAGTGACGCCTACGGCACGCCCGTCACGGTTCCGCTGGATACGCGGCGCGCGTTGCTCGCCGCGCTGGGACTGCCTGCCGGGTCGGCCGGCGAGCTGCGCGACAGCCTTGCGCACGCGACAGCCCTGCGGTCCGGCCCGACGCCGTCGTTGATCGTTGCGCCGGTGGGGCGCGAATGGCCGCTCGACGTCCGCGGCGGCAAAGCGGCCGAATGGTCGCTCACGCTGGAGGACGGAAGCACCCGGCAGGGCCGCACCGACGGCCTCATGCCGGCCTTGCCGGCCGGCTATCACACGCTCGAACTGCGCGAAGGCGCAGCAACCCATCGCGCCACCGTGCTGGCCGCGCCGGAGCGGTGCTGGACGCCGGGCGCTCTGGACCGGGGCGAGCGCTGGTGGGGCTTGACCGCGCAGCTCTACGGGCTGCGAAGCGCCGCGCACGACGCGGGCGTGGGCGACTACCGGGCCGTCGGCGAACTCGCGGCGGGCGCAGCCCGGCATGGCGCATCCTTTCTGGGGCTGAGCCCCGTGCATGCGCTGTTCACCTCCGATCGGACGAAGATCTCCCCCTATTCGCCGTCGTCCCGGCTCTTTCTGGAGACACTCTACATCGACCCCACGGCGGTTGGCCGAAAGGGCGCCAAGGCGCGCGCGGCGGCGCAGCCCTCGCGCGGGGCCGGGCTGGTCGACTACGAGAAGGCCTGGGCCGAGCGCCGCGTTGCGCTCGAGGCGCTTTGGGCGGGCGGCGACGCCTGGATAAAGGATCCGGACTTCCTGGCCTTCCGCCAAGGGGGTGGGCGCCTCCTGGAGGCGCATGCGACGTTCGAGGCGCTGTCGGCGCATCACCTGGCCGAGGGGGTGACGTGGTCGGGCGGCTGGAAGCCCGAGCTGCAGGACTGCGGCTCCGACGCCGTGCGGGCGTTCCAGGCCGGGCGCGAACGCGAGGTCGCGTTCCACGCCTGGCTGCAATGGCTGGCCGATACGCAGCTCGGGGAGGCCGCGGCCGCGGCCCGTGACGCCGGCATGGGGCTCGGGCTCTATCGCGACCTCGCGGTCGGGCCGGACCGCTATGGCTCGGAAGTCTGGTCCGCGCCGGACCGCTACATTCCGGATTTCGCCGTCGGGGCGCCGCCGGATCTCCTTGGCCCGCAGGGGCAGAACTGGGGCCTGCCGGCCTTCAACCCGGTCGCGCTGGCCGAGCAGGGCCTCGCGGGATTCCGGGCGCTCGTGTCCGCCAACGCGCGCCACGCCGGCGCGATCAGGATCGACCACGCCTTCCAGCTCGCCCGGCTCTTCCTGATCCCACCGGGCGCGAGCGCGGCCGAGGGCGCCTACCTCGAATACCCGTTCGAGGCTCTGCTCGCCGCCCTGCGCATCGAGAGCCACCGGGCCGAGTGCCTAGTGATCGCCGAGGACCTGGGCACCGCCCCCGAAGGCTTTTCGGACGCCATCATGGGGTCCGGGGTGCTGAGCTACCGCGTGTTCTTCTTCGAGCAGGACGGGAACGGCTTCAAGCCGCCTCGGGCTTACCCGCAGCCCGCCATGGCGGCGCTCTCCACCCACGACCTGCCGACCTTCGCGGGCTGGTGGCGCGGGCTCGACGTCGACCTGCGCGAAACCTTCGGCATCTACGACGCCGAACGCGCCGCCCGCGACCGCGACGAGCGCGTCCATGAGCGCCGGCGTTTCGCCGAAGCGCTCGCGAACGAAGGCCTGCTGCCCGACGCCGAGCCGCCGGCCCGCCCGCCGCTCGAGGCCGCCTGTCGCTACCTCGCCCGCACGCCTTCGGCGTTGGCGGCCCTGCAGGCGGAGGACGTCGCCCTGGAAATGAACCAGGCCAACATGCCGGGGCTGGTCGACGGCCACCCGAACTGGCGGCGGCGCTCCACCCTGACGGTGGACGAGTTGGTTGCGCCGGACGGTCCCATGGCGAAGCTGGCGCGCGCGATGGCCCGAGAAACCCGGGGACAGGGCCTCGGCGCGCCGCTGGCGGCGCCGCGCGCCACCTATCGTTTCCAATTTCATGCGGGCTTCACCTTCGACGACGCGATCAAGGTTCTCCCTGATCTCGTGGCGCTCGGGATCAGCCATGCCTATGCGTCGCCGATCCAGCGGGCGCGTCCGGGCTCTACGCACGGCTACGACATCGTCGACCACGGCGAGATCAATCCCGAGCTCGGCGGCGAGGCGGCCTTCGTGCGCTTCGCGGACGCACTGAAGCGCCACGGCCTCGGGCTGGTGGTGGACATCGTCCCCAACCACATGGGCGTCAGCAAGGAAAACCCGCTCTGGCAGGCCATGCTGGCCTGGGGCCGCGTCTCGCCGGACGCGCAGGCCTTCGACGTCGACTGGGACCGCCCCGGCGCGGACGGCAAGATCCTGCTGCCGGTGCTCGGGCAGGGCTATGGCGGCGCGTTGCAGGCCGGCGAGCTCAGGCTTGTCTGGGAGGCCGCGCGCGGCGGCTTCGGGCTCGCTTACTTCGACGAGTGGATGCCCATCGGCCCGCTCACCTGGCCGGCGCTGCTCGACAGCGCCGCCGCCGCGCTGCGGCAGGGCTCGGCCGACCGTGAGGCCGTGCTGGGCGTCGCCGACGGGCTGCGCAGCCTGGCGCTGCAGGCCGCGCGCGGCGAAGCCATCCATGAGCGCGCCGCCGCGCTGGCGGGCGGCTTCGTCGCCCAGGCGGAGGGATCGCGCGCCCTGCGCAAGGCCGTGGAAGCCGCGTTGGACGCCCACAATGGCGCGGCCGGTCATGCGGCTTCGTTCGAGGCCCTGCATCGGCTTCTGGAAGACCAGAACTGGCGGCTGGCCGAATGGCGCCTTGCGTCCAGCGAGCTCAACTACCGCCGGTTCTTCGACGTGAACACGCTGGCGGGGCTGCGCGTCGAGATTCCGCGGATCTTCGACAAGGCCCACGACCTCATCCTGCGCCACGTGCGCGAGGGCCGGATACAGGGCCTGCGCATCGACCATATCGACGGACTCGCTGATCCGGAGGGGTATCTCCGAACGCTGCGCCGCGCCGCCGGCCCGGGCGTCTACATCGTCGCCGAGAAGATCCTGGAGCCTGGCGAGGAGCTGCGGCGCTGGCCGCTGGCGGGCACCACCGGCTACGACGTCATGGGCCCGCTCGACGGGATCTTCCTCGATCCCGCCGCCGAGGCGCCGCTGGACGCGCTGTACAACAAGGTCCGGACCGACCCGCGTTCGCCGGGAGAGCAGCTCTACGCCGCCAAGGCGGAGCTGCTGGAAACCAGCTTCGCCAGCGAGCGCGACGCCATCGTGCTCGATCTCGCGACCATCGCGCGCGCCGATCGCGACACGCGCGACCTGGTGGCGGCCCGCCTCCGCCGCGCCGTGATCGCCCTTGTGGCGGCCTTCCCGGTGTACCGGACCTACCTGCGGGAAGGCGAGCGCACCGACGCCCCGGACCCGGCCGACGTCGCCCTGCTGGACGGCGTGGTCGCGGAGGCCAAGCGGCGGCTCGGGCCGTCGGGCGAGGCGGCCTGCGACTTCATCCGCACGGTGCTGCTCGACGCCGGCGCGGTGGCGCGGCGCCTGCCCGATGTCGCCGCCACGGTGCGCCGCCGCTTCCAGCAACTCACCGGGCCGGTGATGGCCAAGGGGCTGGAGGACACGCTGTTCTACCGGCACGTCCGCCTCCTGGCGCTGAACGAGGTGGGCGGCGACCCGGCTCATTTCGCGCTGGCGCCGGAGGAGTTCCACGCCGCCATGCAGAGCCGCGCGTCCGATTGGCCGAACGCCATGACGGGCACGGCCACGCACGACACCAAGCGCGGCGAAGATGCGCGCTCGCGGCTCATCGCTCTGGCGGACGACCCGCAGGGGTGGGCCGACGCGCTGGCCGAAACCGAGCGCCTGACCGCAGACGTAATCGCCAGGAACGGCGACGCCCCGGACGCCAATGACCGCTGGATGATCTCCCAGTCGATCTTGGGCGCCTGGCCGCTCGAGCTTCTGGACAAGGACGACCGCAAGGCGCTCACCACATTCCGCGAGCGGCTGTACGGCTATGCCGAAAAAGCGCTGCGGGAATCCAAGCGCCGCTCCAGCTGGCTGGAGCCCGACAGCGCCTATGAGGCCGCCGCCAAAGCTTGGATCGCCGCCATCGTGTCGGCCAAGAGCCCGGCGCTGGAGGCGTTGCGGCCCCTGGCCCGGCGGCTCGCCCGCAGGGGCGCGCTGATCAGCCTCGCCCGCACTGCAGTGAAATGCGTGATGCCGGGCGTGCCGGACTTCTACCAGGGCACGGAGTTCTGGGATTTTTCGCTGGTCGACCCGGACAACCGCCGCCCGGTGGACTACCGCGCCCGCGCCAAGGCGCTCGCCAAGCCGGCGTCGCCGCCCGATCTCATGGCGGATTGGACCGACGGCCGGGTCAAGCAGGCGCTCGTCCGCGTGCTGCTCGCCGACCGCGCCGCCGCCCCGGCGCTCTATGCGTCCGGCGACTACCAGCCGCTCACCGTCGAGGGCGGGCGGTCCGCAAACGTGCTGGCCTTCCGGCGGGAGGGCGCGGGCGAGCAGGTCATTGTTCTTGTCCCGCGCCTCGTCGGATCCCTGCTGGATGCTGACGAACTGGCGCCGCGCCCGTCCGCTTGGGCGGGAAGCAGCGTCATTCTCCCGTCAGGCGAATGGCGCGACATCGTCTCGGGCGCAAGCGTGCGCTCGGCCGGCAAGCCCTTGCCGCTGCCGGAACTCTTCTCCCGCTTTCCGATTGCAGTTCTGAGAGCTCCATCATGACGCCACCCCGTAGCCAGACGCGATCCTCAACCCCCCGCGCCGTGCGCTCTCCGCGCGCCGAAACGGGAACGCCTCCGCGTGGCGAAGGCCGGGTCGTGATCGAAGGCGTGGCGCCCGAGATTGACGCGGGGGCCAGTCCGGCCAAGCGCGTGGTCGGCGACGTGTTCACGGTCGAGGCCGACATCTTCAGCGACGGCCACGACGTCGTCCGCGCGGAGCTGATGTTCAAGCGCGCCGACGAGATCCGCTGGCGACGTGCGCCCATGACTTTCGTGATCAACGATCGCTGGACCGGGTCCTTCACGCTCGATCAAAACGCGCGCTGGCTCTATACCATCGAGGCGTGGCGCGACCCCTATGCGTCGTGGTCGCGCGACGTCGCCAAGAAGCGTGACGCCGGCCAGGACGTCAGCTCGGAACTGTCCGAGGGCGAGGCGATGCTACGCTCGGTGGACGCCTCCGGGGCCGACGCCGACGCGCATGGTCGCCTGGTTACGGCGCTCGAGGCGCACCCCTACCGCGACCCGGCTCGCCTCGACGTGCTGCTGTCGGCCGAAACCGCCGCCCTGATGAGCCGCCTCGGCGAGCGCGCGAACCTGTCGCGCTACCCGCGCATGCTGCCCGTCGTGGCCGACCGCCCGGCGGCGCGCTTCTCGGCCTGGTACGAACTCTTCCCGCGCTCGCAGTCGGACGATCCCGTCCGTCACGGCACCTTCGACGACGTAATCGGCAAGCTGCCCTATGTGCGCGACCTTGGCTTCGACGTGCTTTATTTCACGCCGATCCACCCGATCGGACGCACCAACCGCAAGGGCCGCAACAATTCCCTGACGGCCGGTCCCGACGACCCCGGCAGCGTCTACGCCATCGGGGCGGAGGAGGGCGGCCACACCGCCGTGCATCCCGAGCTCGGCACGCTGGAGGATTTCGACCGCCTGGTTGTGGCTGCGCGCGAGCACGGGCTCGAGATCGCGCTCGATTTCGCCGTGCAGTGCTCGCCGGATCATCCCTGGATCAAGGAGCATCCGGAGTGGTTCGAGTGGCGTCCGGACGGCACCATTCGCTTCGCCGAGAACCCGCCCAAGAAGTACGAGGACATCGTCAACGTCCATTTCTACGGGCAGTCCTTTCCGGACCTCTGGTACGCGCTGCGCGACGCCTTCCTGTTCTGGGTCGAGCGCGGGGTGAAGATCTTCCGCGTCGACAACCCGCACACCAAGCCGATCCCGTTCTGGGAATGGGTGATCCGCGAGGTCAACGAACGTCACCCCGATGTGCTGTTCCTGGCCGAGGCCTTCACCCGGCCCAAGATGATGAAGAAACTGGCCAAGATCGGCTTCCAGCAGTCCTACACGTATTTCACGTGGCGCAACCTGAAGGCCGAGATCGCCGAATACGCGCTCGAACTCGCGGGCGAGATGGGCGAGTACTACCGCCCGAACTTCTTCGTGAACACGCCCGACATCAACCCGGTCTACCTGCAGACCAGCGGCCGCCCGGGCTTCATCGTGCGGTCGACGCTGGCCGCCACGCTCTCCAGCGTGTGGGGCATGTATTCGGGCTTCGAGGTGTGCGAGGCGACGCCGATCATCGGCAAGGAGGAATATCTCGACAGCGAGAAATACGAGATCAAGGCCTGGGACCTCGACAAGCCCGGCCACATCAAGGACCACATCCGGGCGCTCAATCGCATCCGCCGCGAAAACCCGGCATTGCAGGACTTCCGCAACGTCACCTTCCTGAACGCCTGGAACGACAACATCCTGGCCTACGCCAAGTGGGCCCCGGACAAGAGCGAATGCGTGTTCTGCCTGGTCAATCTCGACCCGCACGCGCGCCAGGACTGCGCCTACGAGATCCCGCTCTGGGAATTTGGACTGCCTGACACGGGCGCGCTGGAGGTCGAGGACCTCCTGCTCGGCTACCGCTTCAGGCTGCACGGCAAGACGCACCAGATCGCGCTGGACCCGAACGACCGCTCGGTCGCGGTCTGGCGTTTGAAGAAACAAGGCTGAGAGGGGCCGGAATGATCGAACGTAACGACCCCCAATGGTACAAAGACGCCATTATCTACCAAGTCCATGTGAAGTCCTTTTTCGACGCCAACGATGATGGCGTCGGCGATTTCGAGGGTCTCACCAAGCGGCTCGACTACATCAAGGACCTGGGCGTCACCGCCATCTGGCTGATGCCGTTCTACCCTTCGCCGCTGAAGGACGACGGCTACGACATCGCCGAATACCGCGACATCAACCCCGCCTACGGGACCATGCGCGACTTCCGCCGCTTCGTGCGCGCCGCGCATGACCGCGGGCTGCGGGTGATCACCGAGCTGGTGATCAACCACACCTCGGACCAGCATCCCTGGTTCCAGCGAGCCCGCCGGGCGCGCCCGGGCTCGGCTGCGCGGGACTTCTACGTGTGGTCGGACACGGACCGCAAATACGTCGACACCCGCATCATCTTTCTCGACACCGAGCAGTCGAACTGGACCTGGGACCCGATCGCCAAGTCCTACTTCTGGCACCGCTTCTACAGCCACCAGCCGGACCTGAACTTTGACAACCCGCGCGTGCTCGAAGCCGTGATCGACGTGATGCGCTTCTGGCTCGACATGGGCGTGGACGGCCTGCGCCTGGACGCCATTCCGTACCTCATCGAGCGCGACGGCACGAACTGCGAGAATCTCCCCGAGACCCACACGGTCATCAAGAAGATCCGCGCCGCGCTGGACGAGAGCTACCCGGACCGCATGCTGCTGGCCGAGGCCAACCAGTGGCCGGAGGAGACCGCGCAGTATTTCGGCGATGGCGACGAATGCCATATGGCGTTCCATTTCCCGCTGATGCCGCGCATGTACATGGCCATCGCGCAGGAAGACCGGCACCCGGTCACCGACATCATGCGCCAGACGCCCGAGATCCCCGAAAACGCCCAATGGGCGATCTTCCTGCGCAACCACGACGAGCTGACGCTCGAAATGGTGACCGACCAGGAGCGTGATTACCTCTGGAGCTTCTACGCCTCCGAGCGCCGCGCCCGCATCAACCTGGGCATCCGCCGCCGGCTCTCGCCGCTGCTGGAGAACGACCGGCGCAAGATCGAGCTCATGAACTCGCTGCTGATGTCGATGCCGGGCACGCCGGTGCTCTACTACGGCGACGAGATCGGCATGGGCGACAACATCTATCTCGGCGACCGCGACGGCGTGCGCACGCCCATGCAGTGGTCGCCCGACCGCAACGGCGGCTTCAGCCGCGCCGACCCGGCCCGACTGTTCCTGCCGGCCGTGCAGGATCCGCTGCACGGCTTCCAGGCCGTGAACGTCGAGGCGCAGCTCGGCACGCAGGCGAGCCTTCTGAACTGGGCCCGCCGCATGATCGCGGTGCGTCGCGCCCACAAGGTGTTTGGTCGCGGCACGCTTCGCTTCCTCTACCCGAGCAACCGCAAGGTGCTGGCCTATCTGCGCGAGTTCGGCGACGAGAAGGTGCTGTGCGTCGTGAACGTGTCGCGCGCCCCGCAGGCCGTGGAGCTGGACCTCGCGGAGTTCAAGGGCGCCAACCCTGTGGAGATGGGCGCCGGCTCGGTGTTCCCGCCCGTCGGCGACCTCCCGTACCTGCTGACGCTGCCGGCCTACGGCTACTACTGGTTCGAGTTGCGCCCGCAGGCGGCCTCCGCCGAGGGGCGCTTCGGGCCCAAGCCCCAGCCCGAGCTGTTCACGCTCGTGCTCACGGGCGCGGCCGACAGCCTGCTGGCGGGTCGCGAGCGCGCCGCGTTCGAGCGCACCGTGGCGGCGGGCTTCCTGCCCAGCCGTCGCTGGTTCGCCGGCAAGGGGCGGCGCATCGACCGCGTCGAGGTCACCGATCACGCGCTGATGGAGCGTGAGGGCCGCAGCTACCTGCTGCCGCGCTTGTCCGTGGAGCTGAAGGGCGGCGAGACGCAGCATTACTTCACGCCGCTGGCGGTGCTGGAAGGCCGCGAGGAGGAGCATCTGCTCGGCTATGCGGTCGCCAAGGTGCGGCGCGGCGCCCGTACGGGCCTGGTGGTGGACGCCGACGCGGCGCCCGACTTCGCGCTCGCGGCCGTGGAGGCCATGCAGCGGGGCGACAGCCTCAAGACCCACAAGGGCGCGGAGATCCGCTTCACGGGCACGCCCGCCCTCGCCGAAGAGCAGGGGCTGGACCAGCTCGAGATCCGTCGCCTTGGCGCGGAGCAGAGCAATTCCTCGATCGCGTTCGACGACAAGCTGCTGCTGAAGATCTACCGTCGCGTCCAGCCGGGCGTGCACCCCGAGATCGAGGTGGCGCGCTTCCTCACCGAGGTCGCGGGCTTCGAGGCGACGCCGCCTTACCTCGGCTCCATCGAGGCGGTCGATCCGGACGGAACCAGCACGTCGCTGGGCATCCTGCAGCGTTTCGTGCGCAACCAGGGCGACGCCTGGAGCTGGACCCTGAATGCGCTGGGGCGCGAGTTCGAGAATCTCGCCCTGATCGCTCCCGATGTCGCGGACCCGGTGGACGAGACCTTCGCGGCCTATCTGCCTTACGCACGCATTCTCGGCCGTCGCACGGCCGAGATGCATCTGGCCTTCGCGACCGAGACGGAAGACGAAGCCTTCGCGGCCGAGCCCCTCACGATGGCGGACGTGGACCACATCTGCGACGACGCGCGCCGGCTGGCCGAGAGGGCCTTCGAGGGCCTTGGCCGTACGGTTGCGGTCAGCGATGCGTCCGCAACCGCCATCACGGCGTTGCGGGAACGGCGCGACGAGGTTTTCGCGCTGATCGACACGTTGCGCCGCGAACCCGCTTTGGCGACCAAGACCCGCGTCCACGGCGACTACCATCTCGGCCAGGTGCTGATCGTGCGCGACGACATTCTGATCGTCGACTTCGAGGGCGAGCCCTCGCGGCCCGTGCACGAGCGGCGCATGAAGTCGTCGCCGCTGCGCGACGTCGCCGGGATGCTGCGCTCCTTCGCGTATGCGGTGGAGACGTCGCTGCGCGACATCCAGGGCCGGCTGCCGGATGGGGCCGGGCGCGTGGAGACGGCGGCGCACGACGTGCTCACGCTGGTGGAGCGCGTGTTCCTGGCCGCCTATGCGGAAGTCGCGCAGGGCAGCCGCGCATGGGTGGGCGACGACGCCACCCGCACTGCGCTGCTGCGGCTGCAATTGTTGTCGAAGGCGCTCTACGAGGTCGGCTACGAGGCCGACAACAGGCCCGAATGGATCGATATTCCGGTCCGCGGCGTCCTGAGCATCCTGGATGGAGAGGTGGTGCGCTGATGGCAGGCCGGAACATGACGACCGAAGCCGCCGGCGACACGGCTTCCAACGCCGCCGAACTCGCCCCCGAGGCGATCGCCGCAGTCGCGCATGCGTCGCATGGCGACCCCTTCGGCATTCTCGGCCCGCATCAGGTCGGCCCCGACCTGTGGGAGGTCCGCGCCATGCTGCCCCGCGCCCTGCGGGTCTGGGTGGTCGGCCTCGACGGCGACACCGAGCTCGCCGCCATGCAGCGCCGCCACCCCGCGGGCTTTTTTGTCGGGCGCTTCCAGTCGGGCGGGCGGCCAGGCTACCGCCTGAGGATCGAGACCGCGGATTCCACCGCGGTTGTCTACGATCCCTATTCGTTTCTGAACGTGCTGAGCGACGACGACCTGGCGCACATCGCCGATCCGGGCGGGGACACGATCTACCGCTCGCTCGGCGCGCATCCGCGCAAGCTCGGCGAGGTGGACGGCTTCGCGGTCGCGGTCTGGGCTCCCAACGCGAGCCGCGTCAGCCTGGTGGGCGACTTCAACGGCTGGGATGGCCGCTGCCATCCCATGCGGCTGCGCCACGGCGCCGGGATCTGGGAGCTGTTCCTGCCCGAGATCGCGCCGGGCGGACGCTACAAGTTCGAGATCCGCGCCGCCAATGGCGGGCTCCTGCCGCTGAAGGCCGACCCGGTCGCGTTTCAGGCCGAACAGCCGCCTGCGACCGCCTCGATCCTGCACGGCCAGCCCGCGCAGACCTGGAGCGACGCCGACTGGATGACCAAGCGCGGCGAGGGCGACCCCCGCTTCAAGCCGATCTCGATCTACGAATGCCACCTCGGCTCCTGGGCGCGCATCCCGGAGGAGGGCGACCGCTTCCTCACCTACCGGGAGATGGCGGACCGCCTGGTCCCCTATGTGCGCGACATGGGCTTCACGCATATAGAGCTCCTGCCGATCACCGAGTTCCCGTTTGACGGCTCGTGGGGCTACCAGCCGGTGTCGCTCTACGCGCCGACCAGCCGCTTTGGCACGCCGGAAGACTTCGCCTTTTTCGTCAACGCCGCCCACGAGGCTGGCCTCGGCATCATGCTGGATTGGGTTCCGGCGCATTTCCCGAACGACCCGCACGGGCTCGGCGGCTTCGACGGCACGCATCTCTACGAGCACGCCGACCCGCGCCAGGGCTTCCACCAGGATTGGGGCACCTACATCTACAATTTCGGCCGCGCCGAGGTGCAGTCCTTCCTGGTCGCGAACGCCCGCTTCTGGCTGGAGCGCTACCATCTCGACGGCCTGCGCGTGGATGCGGTGGCGTCCATGCTCTACCTCGACTATTCGCGCAAGGCGGGCGAGTGGGTGCCCAACCGCTACGGCGGCAACGAGAACCTGGAAGCCATCGACTTCCTGCGCCGCATGAACGAGACCGCCTATTCGGTGGCGCCCGGCGCGATGACGATCGCCGAGGAGTCCACCGCCTGGCCGGGCGTGTCGCACCCCACCTACACGGGCGGGCTCGGCTTCGGCTTCAAGTGGAACATGGGCTGGATGCACGACACGCTCCGCTACATGTCCAAGGAGCCCATTCACCGGCGCTACCACCACCATGACCTCACCTTCGGGCTGCTCTACGCCTTCACGGAGAACTTTGTGCTGCCGCTGAGCCACGACGAGGTGGTGCACGGCAAGGGCTCGCTGCTCGGCAAGATGACGGGCGACCGTTGGCAGCGCTTCGCCAACCTGCGCGCTTATTTCGGCTTCATGTGGGGGCACCCCGGCAAGAAGCTGCTTTTCATGGGCGGCGAGTTCGCGCAGGAGCGGGAGTGGAACCACGACCTCAGCCTCGACTGGCATCTCCTGTCCGACCCGCTGCACCGGGGCGTGCAGGCACTGGTGCGCGACCTCAACCGCGCTTATCGGCAGATCCCTGCGTTGCATGAGCTCGACTCGGACGCCGCCGGCTTCGCCTGGCTGGTGGCCGACGACCGCGACAACTCGGTGCTGGCCTTCGCGCGCTACGGCAAGGACCGCGAGAAGCCCGCCGTGGTGGTGTGCAACTTCACCCCGGTGCCGCGCGCCGGCTACCGCATCGGCGTCCCGGCGGGCGGCTTCTGGCGGGAGGTCGTGAACACCGACGCCGACATGTATGGCGGCAGCGGCCTGGGCAACCTCGGCGGCATCGAGGCCGTTGAGCAGGAGAGCCACGGCCAGCCGTTCTCGGTTGTGCTCACGTGTCCGCCGCTTGCGACGATTGTGCTGGAGCGAGTCGCAACTTAGAGCATGGGCATCGGTCAAATTTTTATAATTCACTAACTAGCAAAAGGTAATTTACCCGGACCTTGAGGTTGCCGGGGACGATTATGCGCCTGCGTCTGAGCTTGAAAACGGTGAGCATGCTCGCATTCGGCGCGCTTGCTGTAGTGGGAGCGGCCTCGGGGCTCTCGACGATCTACAGCGTGTCGACCACCAAGCAATCGGTTGAACACATGCGCGAGCTGACGGGCGTGTTGCGCCGACAGACGCTGTCGGACATGCATCACGACGGCATTCGCGCCATTGTGTACGTTGCGTTGCATGACGGCGGGCGCAAGGCGGCGGACTCCAGCGACACCGTCAAGGAACTCGAAAAGACAATCACTCAGCTGGACGCCGGCATCCAGGGCATTCCGGATACCGAGCTCGGCCCCGCCGTCAGCGCCGCCAAGCCGGAGCTGCTGCGCCTCACTGGCGCTTATGTCCGCAAGGCGCGCGAGCTTGTGGATCTGGCCTTCTCGAACCCGGCCGAAGCCGAGTCGCGCCTGGGTAGCTTCGCCACCGTGTTCGAGGACCTCGCGGTCGCGATGGACAAGATGGGCGACCTCATCGAGGACGCCAACAAGGAGGCCGAGGAGAACGCCGCTCGCCGCCAGAACGTGCTGCAGTGGCAGACGAGCGTGGCCAGCGCAATCATCATGCTGGCGCTCGCCGGCGTGTTCTTCTGGCTGCGGTTCGCGTTGATCAACGGCGTGAGCGCGCTGGCGCGCTCGCTGGTCGACCGCGACGGCGAGGTCATCCTGGCCCGCGTCGCCGACCGCAACGCCGGCAATGAACTCGGCGAACTCGCGGCCGCGATGCGGATCTTCCGGGCCAACGGCGTCGACGCCGCCCGCGTCCGCGCGGCGCTGGACACCTGCCCGATCAATGTCCTGGCGGCCGACAATGACGGCCGCATCGTCTACGCCAACCCGGCCGTGCTGCAGCTGATGCGCGATCACCTGCCGGAGTTCCGTCTGCTCTCTCCGGGCTTCGATCCCGACGCCGTGATCGGCTCCCGGCTGGACGGTTTCCACCGCGACCCGAGCCGCGTCAACGGCATGGTCACTCAACTGCGCGGCAGCCATCGCTCCCGCATCCGGGCCGGTTCGCGCACCTTCGACATCGTGGTCTCGCCCATCGTGAAACCGGACGGCGAACGGCTCGGCGCCATGCTGATCTGGGAGGACATGACCGCCATCGTGGCGGCCGACCAAGAACTGGCCGAACTCGCCAGCGCGGCCGCCGAGGGCGACTTCTCCAAGCGCATCCAACTGGCCGACAAGCAGGGCTTCGCCAAGGACATGAGCTCGGGCCTGAACGCGCTGTCGACACGCGTCGAGGAAGCCGTGCAGGAGTTTGCATCCGTTCTGGGCGCCGTCGCCAACGGCGATCTCACCGCTTTGGTGCGGCGCGACTACCGCGGCGGGCTGGGCGCGCTGAGCGAGAGCATCAACCGTACGGTGGACCGTCTCGCCGAGACCGTTTCCGAGATCCAGCGGATGTCGACCGAAGTCGCCGAGGCCTCGCGCGAGATCAGCAGCGGCGCGGTTGACCTTTCCCAGCGCACCGAAACGCAGGCGCACTCTCTGGAGCAGACCGCCGCGACCGTGGATGAATTGGCCCTTTCGGTGCGCGCCAGCGCCGAGGCTTCCGGCCATGCGGCCGAGATGGCCGAGCAGGCGCGTTCGGTGGCGCGCGAGGGCGGCGTGATCGTAGCCGACGCCGTGGAGGCCATGGAGCGCATCGACCAGACCAGCCGGCGCATCTCCGAAATCACCAGCGTGATCGACGACATCGCCTTCCAGACCAATCTCCTGGCGCTGAACGCGGCCGTGGAGGCGGCACGGGCGGGCGAAGCCGGCAAGGGCTTCGCCGTGGTGGCGTCGGAAGTCCGCACCCTGGCTCAGCGCTCCAGCGGCGCCGCCAAGGACATCACCAACCTGATCGCAACCTCCAACGCCGAGGTCACCAACGGCGTGCGGCTGGTGCGCGCCGCCGGCGATACGCTGGGACGCATCGTCGACGCCTCCGCGACCGTAGCGTCCAGCGTCGCCGAGATCTCAGCGGCCGCCCGCGACCAGGCGAGCGGCATCCAGGCGATCACGCGATCGGTGGCGCAGCTCGACGAAATGACCCAGCAGAACGCCGCGCTGGCGGAGGAGAGCGCAGCCTCCTCGGGGCAGCTCTCCACCGAGATGCAGCGGCTGCGCGGATTGGCCGAGGCATTCAACACGGGCGAGAAGAAGCCTGCCCGCGTGAGCGCCGCGGCGTCGGCCAAGCCTACGCCACCCGCCAAAGCCTCCAGGCAAAGCGCGCCGGCCTCCAAGCTTGGGGCGCGCGCCGCCGCGCCTGCGCCGAAGCTCGCCAAGGCGGTCGGCGGAAGCTGGGACGAGTTCTAGCCCGGCCGGCCGGGTCAGATCTCAAAAAGGGCGTAGGGTTTCCCGCTCGGCTTTTCGATCTGCATCGCGACGTTGAACACCGGGATCCCGGCCGGCGTCTTGCCTTCATACCGGCCGCGATGCGCGTGACCGTGCACCACGGTCGTGACCTTGAAGCGGTCAATGGTTTCGGCCAGCCGCGAGCAGCCGAGAAACGGGAAGATCTCTTCCGGCTCGCCCTCGACGGTTTCGGCGATGGGCGCGTAGTGGAGCACCACCATGGCGCGTTCGCTGCGCACCTGGCGCAGGCCGTTCTCCAGCAACATGGCTTCGTTCATGGCCTCCGAAACAAAGCTCTTGGTGGCGCTTTCCCCGAAGGAGCCGAGCATGCGCCGCCCAAAACCGCCGCCGTAGCCCTTCACGCCGACGAAGCCGACGCCGCCGACCTCGCAGGTCTGCCCTTCCAGGATGGTGACGCCGGCGTCGCGAAGGATGCGCTTCACCTCGTCGACGCCGCCGCATTCGTGGTCGTGGTTGCCCAACACGGCGATCACCGGGATGGAGCAGGCCTTGAGGTCGGCGGCCAGCACCTCGGCCTCCTTGGGCTTGCCGAGATCGGTTAGGTCCCCGGCGAGCACCAGCGCGTCCGCGACCTTGGACACCTCGGCGAAGAGGTCGCGATAGGCGCCCGCTGACGTTTCCTTCACGTGGAGGTCGCCCATCGCCGCCACCGTGATGGTCTTGCGGTCTTGCGCCTCACTCATTGCGCCACTCGCCTTCTCCTCCGACATCCGCGAAACCCCATTCCTTGACGTCGATCTCGTAGTCGATGCGCGAGAACATGCGCCCGCGGCACACCTTCATCTGCGGCGGCGGCAATTGGCGCTGGTTGCCCAGCCGATCGAGAAGTTCGTCGATCAGCCATTTCGGAACCTTGTCGCGCTCGGTCGGGTAGACCCAGCGGAAGTTCAGGAGGTGGATCAGCAGCACCTCCCAGTGCACTTCCATGTGGGCCAGCAGCCGGCGCCAGTCGATCAGGTCGTGCGCCTTCAGGATCGTGTGGGCGACGTCGGCCCCGTCATAGCGGTGCCGCAGCTGGATGAAGCATTTGGAATAAACAAGCTCGGTCGGCCCGACGATGCGCACCGGCAAGCCCATCACCTCGATCTGGCGCGCATGCTCGAACCAGCTGTCGCCCACCGGCATGGTGCTGTTGGAAGACGCGAAGATGACGTCAAAGAAGTGCTGGCCCTTGTAGACCTTGCCGAGCCAGCGCTCGTCCTCGATCTCCACCGCATAACCGATGGACTGGAAATGCGCGAGGATGCGCTGGTAGTCGCCGGCCTTGCAGAAGATGTCGAGGTCCTTGGTGGGCCGCGAAATCCCCGTGTATGCGCTGAGCGCGTAGGTGCCGGCGAGCAGGTAGGGCGTGCCCAGTCGGGTGAGCTCCGCAAGGGCCTCGATATAGAACGCCTCGGCCTCCGGATGCTTCAGCACCGGCGTCGCCTTGGCGTCCATCGGGAGCGTGGCGTGCTCGGCGGAGGGCGGGGTCTGGACCTTGGAATCCTGCGGCGTCGCCATGGCGTGTTCCGAACACGGCGCTGAGCCGGCCGCGTTCGACAACACGCCCTGGCGGGCGCCGGTTCCTTTGGCTCAGTGCGGCTCGCGATGCGCCTCGATCACGAGGCCCTCGTGGCCGCGCAGATGAAGCTTCGCGCCCGTTCGCTCGCCCTCTCGTCCGCCCAGCGTGGAGAGCAGCACCGCGCCGAGCTGCGCGCCTTGCGGCAACGTCACGGTCTGGTCCTCGCCCGAGAAGTTGAGCGCCACCAGCGCCTGCTCGTCGCCGGCCTCGCGCCGGTACACGAACACGTGGTCGTCCACCAGCACGGGGGCGTAGCGCCCGACGGTCAGCGACTTGCGCTCGTTCCGCAGCGCGATCAGGCGGCGCGTCAGCGTCAACGTGGAGGTCGGGTCCTCCTTCATCACCGCGACATTGCGGGTGTGCCAGTCCTGATTGAGCGGCAGCCAGGGCTCCACTTCCGAGAAGCCCGCATTGAAGCTCCTGTCCCACGGCATGGGGGTGCGCGACGGATCGCGGCCGATGCCGAGGCCGGGCTCGTTCTTCTCCCATGGGTCCTGCACGCGGTCGCGCGGGATATGGACGGCCGGCATGCCGAGCTCGTCGCCATAGTAGAGCGTCGGCGTGCCGCGCAGCGTCAGCAGCATCATGGCGGCGATGCGGGCCTGCGCCTGACCGACCCGTGTGGCGATGCGCGGCTGGTCGTGGTTGCTGAGCACCCAGTTGGGCCAGCCGCCCTCCGGCAGCTTCTCCTCGTACTCGCGCACCAGCGCCTCGATGTCGCGCGCCCGCCACGTGGCGTGGATGAGCTGGAAATTGAACGGGAGGTGCGCGCCCGAGAGATCCGGCCCGTAATAGGTCACCAGCCGCTCGATCGGCAGGTAGATCTCGCCGATCAGCACCCGGTCCGGATAGGCGTCCAGCACCTGCCGCATCCCGGCGAGCACGCCATAGATGTCGGGGTGGTCGGCCGAATGGATCTGGAGGAGGCGGTTGATGTCCGGCTGCCCCGGCGCGTAGCCCGGATTCGGCGGGTTATCCCGCATCTCCGGGTCCTTCATCAGGTGCCAGATCACGTCGACCCGGAAACCGTCAACGCCGCGGTCGAGCCAGAAGCGGAGCGTGTCGAACATGGCCTCGCGCAGCTGCGGATTGCGCCAGTTCAGGTCCGGCTGCTCCTTCAGGAACGCGTGGTAGTAATATTGGCCGGTGGCCTCGTCGAACTGCCACGCGCTGCCGCCGAAATTGCTGATCCAGTTGTTGGGCGGCCCGCCGCCCGGCGCCGGATCGCGCCAGATGTACCAGTCGCGCTTGGGGTTGTCGCGCGACGACCGGCTTTCCGCGAACCAGGCATGCCGGTCCGACGAGTGGTTCGGCACAAAGTCGAGGATCACCTTCAGGTCGCGCGCATGCGCGTCGGCGATCAGCGCGTCGAAGCTGTCGAGCGAGCCGAACAACGGGTCGATGTCGCGGTAGTCGGCCACGTCATAGCCGCCGTCGCACATCGGCGACGGGTAGATTGGCGATATCCAGAGCGCGTCGACGCCCAGCCATGTCAGGTGGTCGAGCCGCTGGCGGATGCCTTCGAGATCGCCGACGCCGTCGCGGTTCGAGTCCTGAAAGGAACGCGGGTAGATCTGGTAGACGATCCCGCGCTTCCACCACGTCCGTTCCGCCATGCGGCTCTCCTTCTCGCGAATCCATGCCGCCGCGGCTACGGCGCGCGGGGATGTGTCCATCTGTTCAGCGTACCGGGCGAATGCCTCAACGCCGCGACGGTTCCCGCCCGCGGACCCGGAACCGCTCCGCCGCGGCGGTGTTTCATCCGCGCCAGAAAAGGCCAGAAGCCTCGGCGACGGAGTGGACGTGATGACTATGGCCTGGGGGACCCGCGAGGGCGGCGCGCGCCGCTATCCCGTGGGGGCGGAACCGGTGAACGGCGGCGTATCGTTTCGCGTGTGGGCGCCGCGCGCCTCCGGGGTGGCGCTCGTCATCGACGGGCAGGCCGACGAGCCGATGGCTCCGGACGGAAGCGGGTATTTCTCGATCGTTTCGGCGGCCGCGGGCGTCGGCTCGCGCTATCGCTACCGCATCGACGGCCGCGAGGCCTACCCGGACCCTGCATCCCGCTGGCAGCCGGACGGCCCGCATGGTCCATCGGCGGTGGTGGACCCGGCCGCGTTCAGGTGGCGCGACGACGGCTGGAAGGGCGTCGAGCTGCGCGGGCAGGTGGTCTACGAGTTCCATGTCGGGACCTTCACGCCCGAGGGCACCTGGGCGGCGGCGGCCCGCAAGCTCCCGTTCCTGAAGGATGTCGGCGTCACCGTGCTGGAGATGATGCCCGTGAACGCCTTCACGGGCCGCTTCGGCTGGGGCTATGACGGCGTCGACCTGTTTGCGCCGACGCAGCTCTACGGATCGCCGGATGACCTTCGCGCCTTCGTGGACGAGGCTCATCGCCTCGGGCTCGGCGTCATCCTCGACGTGGTCTACAACCATTTCGGGCCGGACGGCTGCTACCTCGCCCATTTCGGGCCCTACACCAGCGACAAGCACGCCAACGAGTGGGGCGAGTCGGTGAACTTCGACGGCGAGGGCGCGGCCGGCGTGCGCGAGTTCGTGCTCGCCAATGCGGCCTACTGGATCGACGAGTTCCACTTCGACGGCCTGCGGGTGGACGCCACGCAGGCTTTCGTGGACGACAGCCCCGAGCACATCCTGGCGGCGCTGACCCGTGCGGCGCGCGAGGCGGCTCCCGGCCGTCCGGTGATCATCGTGGGCGAGAACGAGCCTCAGCATTCGACCTTGGCGCGACCCATTGCGGACGGCGGCTATGGGTTCGACGCGCTCTGGAACGA
The DNA here is from genome assembly GCF_014636935.1 of Alsobacter metallidurans. Lineage (GTDB taxonomy): Bacteria > Pseudomonadota > Alphaproteobacteria > Rhizobiales > Beijerinckiaceae > Alsobacter > Alsobacter metallidurans. The sequence goes on from NZ_BMES01000001.1 coordinate 635,609, forward strand.
CGACTGGCACCATTCCGCCATCGTGGCGCTGACCGGGCGCGCGGAGGCCTATTTCACCGACCACGCCGGCGCCCCGCAGGAGTTCGTGTCGGCCGCCAAATACGGCTTCCTGTTCCAGGGCCAGCGCTACGGCTGGCAGAAGCAGCGCCGCGGCATGCCGGCGCGCGGCCTTGCGCCCGAGCAGTTTGTGAACTTCCTCGAGAACCATGACCAGGTCGCCAATTTCGCGCCCGGCGATCGACTGTCGCGCCGCACGGGCGCGGGCCAGTTGCGCGCCGCAACGGCGCTGCTGCTGCTGCTGCCCGGGACCCCGATGCTGTTCCAGGGACAGGAATTTGGAGCCAGCAACCCGTTCGTGTATTTCGCCCATCACACGCCCGAGCTCGCCGAGCTCGTCCGCAAGGGGCGTCGCACCTTTCTCGACCAGTTCCAGAGCATCGGCGAGGATCCGCGCGCCCGGACCCTGGACCCGGGCGCGCTCGAGACGTTCAAGGCCTGCGTGCTCGACTGGGCCGAGTGCGAGCGCAATCAGGAGACGCTGGCGCTGCATCGCGACCTTCTGCGGCTTCGCCGGCAGGATCCCGTGTTCGCCGCGCAGGGCCGAGACGGCCTTGACGGAGCGGTGATCGGCCCGGAGGCGTTTCTGCTGCGCTATTTCGGCCCAGACGGGGACGACCGGCTGCTGCTGGTGAATTTCGGCCGCGACATCGCCGCGCCATCGCTCGCCGAGCCGCTCGCGGCTCCGCCCGAAGGCTGCGGCTGGCGCCGGCTGTGGTCGAGCGACGACGCGGACTACGGCGGCGGCGGAACGCCCGTGATCGAGGGCGACAACGGCTGGCGCATCCCCGGCCACGCGGCAGTCGCGCTGGCGCCGGAGAATTTGCCGGACGCCGCCAAGGCGAAGCCCTAGCCGGCGGAGCCGGCCGCGTCCCTCACCACCATCGGGAGGCCGGCCACCACGAACAACACACGGTCCGCCCGGGCGGCGAGGCGCTGGTGCAGCCGGCCGGCCTCGTCGCGGAAGCGGCGCGCCAGCGCGTTGTCGGGGACGATGCCCAGCCCCACCTCGTTGCTCACCAGCACGATCGGCGCACGGCTCGCCTGGAGCGCCTCCTCGAGCCGGTCGAACGCCTCCGCGAGGTCGCGCTCGCCCAGCATGAGGTTGGTGAGCCACAGCGTCAGGCAGTCCACCAGGATCGGCGGCGGCGCCTTGCCGATCCGCTCCAGCACCTCCGGCAGCTCCAGCGGCGCGTCCACGGTGATCCACCCGACCGCGCGCTGCGCGCGATGCAGCGCGATGCGCTCCTCCATCTCGGCGTCGAGAGCCTGCCCGGTGGCGACATAGCGCCAGGGGGCCGGCATGGCGGTGACCAGCGCTTCGGCATGGCGGCTCTTGCCCGAGCGGGCGCCGCCGAGAACCAGCGTGAGGGGAGGGAGGCTCATCCCGCAGATGAACCGCAACGGCGCCGCCCTGTCCACCCCGGCGGCGACTGTTTCGGTTTGGGGCGCCCGTCCCGTTCGGAACCCGTCAGACGAGCAGGTTGATGCGCTTCGATACGCAATCGGAGGTTGCAAATCTGCTGAAGCGTGGCCTCCGCCTTGCTCACCTCCCGCTGTGACGAGACGGCCCGCGCGGCCGCAGCAGCGAGGCCCGTATGCGTATCCTCTCGGTATTTGGAACCCGCCCGGAAGCCATCAAGATGGCCCCGATCGTGATGGCCCTGCGCGCCATGCCGGGCGTCGAGTCCCGCGTCTGCGTCACCGGCCAGCATCGGCGCATGCTGGATGACACCCTGGCGATCTTCGACATCAAGCCCGACGACGACCTCGACATCATGACCGGCAACCAGACGCTGGCCGACATTTCGGCCCGCGTGCTCACCGGCCTCGACCCGATCATGCGCGCCTACCGGCCGGATTTCGTGCTCGTGCAGGGCGACACCGCCACCAGCACGGCGGCGGCGCTGACGGCGTTCTTCAACAAGGTCCGGGTCGGCCATGTCGAGGCGGGCCTGCGCACCGGCAACCTCCTGAGCCCCTGGCCCGAGGAAGCCAACCGTCGCGTCACCGCGGTGGTCACGGACCGCCACTACGCCCCCACCGAAAAGGCGCGGCGGGCCCTGCTGGCCGAAGGCTATCCGGCCTCCTCCATCATGGTCACCGGCAACACCGTGATCGACGCGCTGCTGCACGTGGCCGACGAGGTCTCCGCGCCCGGGCCGATCCGCGACAAGCTCGACGGCCGCTTCGACTGGATCGACCCCGCCAAGCGGATGATCCTCGTCACCGGGCACCGCCGCGAGAGCTTCGGCGACGGCTTCCTGGGCATCTGCGAGGCGCTGCGCCAGCTCGCCGCGCGCGAGGACGTGCAGATCGTCTACCCGGTGCACCTTAATCCGAACGTGCGCCAACCGGTGTTCGACCTGCTCGCCAGCGTGCCGAACGTGTCGCTGATCGAGCCGCAGGACTACCGCAGCTTCGTCTACCTGATGACGCGCGCGTCCCTGATCCTGACGGACTCGGGCGGCGTGCAGGAGGAAGCGCCCGCGCTGGGCAAGCCCGTGCTGGTGATGCGCGACACCAGCGAGCGCATGGAGGCCGTGGAGGCCGGCGTCGCCCGCCTGGTCTCCACCGATCCGGCCCGCATTGTCGGCCACGTCGCCGACCTGCTCGGCGACCGCCGCCGCTACGCCGCCATGGCGACGGGCGCGAACCCCTTTGGCGACGGCAAGGCCGCGGCACGCATCGTGGCCGACCTGCTCGGCCAGTCCGGCGTCTCGCCACTGCCGATCCCGGCCGTCGAGATGGGGCAGCTCGCCCTCGCGATCGGCTGACGGCGCAAGTCCGCCGTCATACGCCCCGGCGCTCCCCGCGCCGGGGTTCCCGTATGCGCGGCGCCAGCGCTAGCGCCGCCGCATCGGGGCGCAATGGTCGACCACCTCGATACCGCCGCCGATGTTCAGCGTATGCGCGCCCGTGTCGCGAAGCCCGATCGGGGGCAGGCTCGCGAGCACGGTCTGGCTGAAGCCTTCCGGATCGAGCCGGTCCACGCGGCAGATCGAGAGGCCCGCCCCATAGCCGCCGCGGCAATCCTGCGCGGGACGAAAAAGGACGCCGCGCCGCCGCTCCAGCATGCCGGCCGGCCGCGCCGCGCGGGCGTCCACCAGCACCGGGTTCAGCGGATGCGGCGTCCACGGCCCGCGCCAGTGGTCCGCCATGAACAGGCTGAGCGCGTCCCAGCTCGTCTGGCCGCCGGCGGTGTCGGCCGCAAACATCCAGAACCGGCCGTCATGCTCGGCCAATGTGACGTCCGACAGCTCCACGCCCGTCAGGATATCGGCTTCTTTCACCCAGCGATCCGGGAAGCGCTCGGCCCGGTAAAGCTCGACGCTGCGGTTCTCGTAGGTCTCGGGGATCATCCAGACCTGCCCGTCGCGCTCGAACACGAACGGGTAGGAGAGATGATAAGGTCGCTCCAGCACGATGCTGAGCGGGCCTGCCCGGCCCTCGGCGTCGAGCGTGAACACGCCTATCTTGCCGCGCGGATCGGCGTAGTCGAACACCTCGCAGAACACGCAGAACTGGCCGCCCCGGCTGATCACGAACGGATCGGCGACATAGCGCCCGGCGCCCGGTTGCAGCCATGTATACCCGTTCGCCGGCCAGGCCTGCCGATCATAAAGGTCCTCGCCGGCTCCCGCCTTGCGCCAGCCGATCCGCCAATGCGCCGGATGCTCGGCCAGCGAGCGGATCTTGCGCTCCACCCCGCGCACGAATTGCGACGCCCCGAAGGTGAGCGCGCCTGTGTGGTCCGGCGCAGGCGGGGCGGCAGCCGTTTCCACGCCGCCCACGGCCGTGACGGCGGACACGAGCAGCAGGGACAGGCGGGCCAGGACGGCTTCGAGGCTGGAGGACAACAGCGCCGGCTGGGGCAGGGCCGCCAGCCCGGTCGCGGCGATCCGCCCGGCCGGAATGCGGCGCACGGAAAGCGTCGGCGATCGCTCCGCCAGCAGAGCCGCGTAGAGGGCCGGCCAGCCCGGCGCGCCGTCGAATTCGGGCCGCAGCGCCGGCCCGGCCTCCGCCGGATCCCCCCCGGTCAGGTCCATGACGAGATCGATCGGAGCGTCGTCCACGAGGTCCGACTGCAGCTCCGGCGCGGGATCCAGCGCCGAGAGCGCGCGGCCGAAGACGCGCCGCTCGAACCAGACGAGCGCGGCGAGGTCGGCCGGCAGGCTGGCCGGCGCCGTCCCGTGCTGAACGACGACGCGATGCCCCGCCGAACGCAGCCGCTCGGCCAGCCCTAGATGCCATCGCAGAGCAGGGCCCGCCGGCAGGCGCAGCGCGATCTTCATTCACCCCTCTCCGGGACGCAGCGCGGAGCAATTCGCGTCATTTGATGAGAATTCGACACACGCGGCTCCAGCGCAATCGTGCGCCGGTCCGCGCCGAACATTACAGCGTCCCAAGGTTAAGAAGTCGCGCTCGATCCCGGCCACACGCAATACGGGCACAGAGGTTGCAAATCTCCGCACTGCAACTGGAAACGTCCGATGTCCGAACGCCCCAACGCTGCTTTTCGCGACGCATCGTTCCGAAAGAAAACACAACCGGAAATCCATGTTCCGAGAGAGGACTCCCGGGTGATACCGCTCCGCCCCAGCGTGCGTCGCGTGGCTGGGAAATCGCGCCGGTCCGTCGCCAAGCGAGTGTTCGACCTCGTCTTCGCCACACTCGGGTTGGTCCTGCTCTCGCCGGCGCTGATCATGGTTGCGATCGCGATCAAGCTGGAGAGCCGCGGGCCGGTCTTCTTCCGCCAGACGCGGCACGGGCTCGACCACGCCGCCTTCCGGATCTGGAAATTTCGCACCATGACGTGCGTCGAGGACGAGGAGACCGTCCGTCAGGCCATTCGGCTCGACCCGCGCCTCACCCGCATCGGAGCCGTTTTGCGACGCGCCAGCGTCGACGAGCTGCCGCAGCTCTTCAACGTCATCATGGGCGAGATGTCGCTTGTCGGGCCACGGCCCCACGCGGTTTCGCACAACCGGTATTACGAGGTGCTGATCCCCGGCTATGCGCGGCGCCACAGCGTCACGCCGGGCATCACCGGCCTGGCGCAGGTGAACGGCCATCGCGGCCCCACCGAAACGGTCGACAAGATGCGCCGCCGGGTCGAGCTCGACCTCGCTTATGTGGACGGGCGCTCGTTCTGGCTGGACCTCAAGATCCTCGCCCTTACGGCCTTTCCGGCCGCGTCCCGAAACGCGTTTTGAGCCGGCGCATGGCCCGTCCTCACACTGTGTTGACCAGCGCCGGCCTCGCGCAGGCGTCGGCGGGAGCGGATCCATGGGCGCCGGCCGACGATCGTCCGCTGCTCCGCACCGTGCTGTCCTGGGGCGTCGCGGCCGCGCTGCTGTCGCGCTTCGTGCTTTCCGAAAACCTTCTCAACGCGGTGATCAACTACTCGAACGACGGCGGGTCCGTGGTGGAGAAGATCCACATCGCGACCTACCTGGGCGTCGTCTTGTTCGGCTTCGCGCTGCTGACCACACGCATCGTGCTCTCGCCCGCCGAGGCGCGCGTGCTGCGCCAGATGGGCGCTCTGGTGGGCGTGGTGTTCGGCCTCACCGCCATTGTGGTCCTGTCGGGCAACAGCGTTTCGGCCGGCTTCCTGGTCGACACCTATGTGAGCGCCGCGCTGGCCGGCGCGCTGATGCTGCTGCTGACGCCGGCGTGGCGTCGCGGCGTCGGCGATGCGCTCCTCGCCTTCATGCTGCTGAGCTCGTTCGTGGTGCTGGCCGAAAAGGCCACGGGGCACCGGCTCCTGCCATACCCCTATGACGAGAACGGCTTCAGGCCGACCGGCCTCACCTCCCACCCGCTGGTCGTCGGCCTGTTCAACGCGGGATCGATCGCGTTCGTGATGCTCACGCGCTGGCCTGCCTGGAGCAAAGCCGCCGCCATGGCGCTGCTGGTGGTCGCCGCCTTCGCGGCGGGAGCACGCACGGGCGCGCTGCTCTGCGCCGCGGTCGCCCTCGCGAGCGCCGTGACGGCTCCGATCCGCGACCCCAACCCGACGCGGCGCCTGCAGATCAGGGGCTTGATCGTCCTGGGGCTGCTCGCCTTGATCCCGATCGCCTTGCCCGTCATGGCGCAGCTTGGCCTGCTCGAGCGCTTCATTACGGACGGCTATGTGGACGACAGCGCCAACGCGCGCGTCGAGATCTACCGCCTGTTTTCCATGGTGACCTGGCGCGACATCCTCCTCGGCGCCGACCTGCTCTGGATCAAGAAGCTGGCCTTCGAGAAGCTCGGCTTCGAGTTCATCGAGAGCCCGGTGATCATGTTCGTGTTCCAGTTCGGCGCGATCGGGGCCGCCGTGCTGTTCGGCGCGATCCTGTGGACCTTCTGGCGCCTCGTCGCCGGCCAGAACTGGCGGACCGCGATGGGCGTCGTCGCGTTTCTGCTCTGCGCTCTCTCCAACAACACGCTCGCATCCAAGAACCAGGCAGTGCTCATGATGATCGTTTATCTGCTCGCCTACGGCCGCTACGGCCGCGAGGCGAGTCCTGTCTTGAGGCGCGCGTCGTGAGCCGTCTCACCCGACGCGGGCTCCTGGCCATGGCCGCCGGCGTCGCGACCCTCGCGGCCGCACCGCCGCTGCGGGCGGCGGGGCCCGTTTTCCGCCGTGGCGCCAGCATCCACAACCTGCTGAACTGGGCGACCGTGGAGGCTGCTGACAAAACCCGCTTCGCGTGGCCGCCCTTCAACGGACCTGCTCACCAGACGCCGGACGCGATCCTGCGCAACCTCGTGCGCGCCGGCTTCGACTTCATCCGCGTGACCATCGATCCCGGCCCCTTCCTGCAGTTCGAGGGCGACAAGCGCGACGCGCTGGACGGCATGCTGCTGACGCAGGTGCGGCGGCTGCTGGACGCCGGGTTCGGGGTGATCGTCGATTTTCATCCGGTCAGCCAGGTTCCCGCCTACGCGCCGGAGCTGATCACCGCGACGCTCGGCTCGCCGCTGTTCACCGCCTATGCGGACATGCTGGCGCGCATCGCCGGAAAGCTGGCCGCGCTGGAAACGCCGCGCGTCGCGCTCGAACTCATGAACGAGCCGCAATACGGCTGGGACGCCGGCTCGACGGCGCGCTGGCAGGCCATGCTGGTGGAGTTGCACGCGCGTGCGCGCACGGCCGCCCCGAGGGTGCCGATCGTGCTCTCGGGCGCGCGGGGAGGAGACAAGGACGGGCTGCTGGCGCTCGACGCCACGCCGTTTCGCGGCAGCGACGTGTGGTGGACCTTCCACTACTATGCCCCGCACGTGTTCACGCACCAGGGCGTGAAGGCCGACCAGGGCGATGCGCGCTTCTGGCGCTACATGTCCAGCCTGCCATACCCGGCCGCAGGCGCGGATCGCGCCGCCACGCTGGACCATATCGTCCGTCAGGTCGCGGCCGAGCCCGGCCTCAGCGCCGCCCAGCGGGGCGCGGCCCTGCGCGGGGCCAAGGCGTCCGCCACGGCCTATCTCGACTCCGGCTTCGACCGCGCCGCGATCTGGCGCGATTTCCGCTCCGTCTCGGACTGGGCGGCCCGCAGCGGCGTCGACCGCTCCCGCATCCTGCTCGGCGAGTTCGGCGTGACGCGCACCTACGGGCCTTATCGGGCCGCCGACGACGGCGCACGCGAGCGCTGGCTCACGGACGTGCGCGTGGAAGCCGAGGCCAACGGCTTCGCCTGGGCGCTGTGGGCCGTTACCGGCTATGGCGGCATGGCGCTGGTGGAGACAGACGACTCCACCGCCTTCGACGCCGTGCAGCTGCGTGCGCTGGGGCTGCGCGCCTAGGCGCGCGCCATCTCCAGGTAGAGCGCCCGCAGCCGGTCGGCGAAGCGGCCGATTTCGTAATGCTGCACAAAGGAGTCGCGCGCCGCGGCCTGCGCGCGGCCGAGCCGCTCGGGGCTGAGCAGCAGCTCGGCCAGGCGCGCCGCGATGTGCTGCGGGTCGAGCGCCACGATCGCACCCGTGACGCCGTCGACCACCACATCCGGGATGGCGCCGACATCCGAGGCGACCAGCGCCGCGCCCGCGCAGGCGCCTTCCAGCAAGGTCAGCGGCAGCCCCTCGACCCGCGACGGCAGCACCACGATGGCGGCCTCGCGCATCAGGCCGTGCACGGCGTCGCTGTCCACCCAGCCCGTAAAGGACACCCGCTCGGCGAGCCCGGCCTCCGCCGCCCGCGCACGATAGTGGTCAACGTCGCCGTTTCCCGCCATCACGCAGCGCCAGTGCGGCGTGATCGCGGCGAGCTTTTCGAGCGCGTCCACGAGGAGGTCGGCGCCCTTGCGCGAGCCGACTTCGCCGGCGAAGAGGATCAGCGGCGCGCCGTGGTGGGGCTTCGGCGGCGCAATGTCGGGCGCGAAATCCGGGATGCCGTTCGGGATCACGACGATGCGCTCCGGGGCGGCCCCGAGCGCCCGCGAGAAGAACGGCGCGAAGTATCGGCCGAGCACGATGATCCGGTCGGCGTCGCGCGCCATCCAGCCCAGCATGCGAAACCACGGCGGCCGCGCGGCCTGGTCCTGGGCCGTCACCATACCGTGGAAGTGGATCACGACCCGCCGGCCCGCGAGCCCGGCCAACATGGCCAGAACGGCCTTGCGGTACACGCTGCCATGCGTGGAGTGGTTCAGGTGGACGATGTCGACGCCCTTCACCACCAGCGTCCACAGAAAGGCTGCGACCCTGGCCGGAAAGCCCAGCATCGAGCGCCAGCCCTCGGCCGGGCCGCGCGCGGCGAAATACAGCATCTCGACGCCCTGCGGGCCGCGAACGGCCTCGACCTGGCGCAGGTAGAAGTACAGCCGATCGATGCCGCCCTGACCCGCCATGCCGGTCGGGGTGACCACGAGGACCCGCACGGGCCTCGCGGCATGCTCTGCTGACGCCATCGTCCTCGCCTTGCCCAGACGCGGCGATTAGCACGCTGGTGCTTAAGGTTGGGTTGCCGTGCAACCGATACAGCAACCTGAGGTAGGCATACGCTTTGCTGCGCTCGCGATGGGATCTCCATGCGGTCGCCCGCGCGCATCAGGTTGGCACGAAGCCGCCTCATCCTGGCGCAAACGATCGGCCTGGAGATCCGGACCTTGTCCAATCCGGAGCCGTCGCGCATGAGCATCGTCACGCACCATCGCTGGGAGAACGCCGCCGAGCGACCCGCGCAGGAGCCCGAGCGTTCGCGCGGCTGGGTCGCCGAAGCGATCACGATCGACATGCGGGGCGCGGGGCGAATGCTGCTCCGCCGGAAATGGCATCTGCTCGCGCCAATGCTCCTGTGCCTTATCGCTGCGGCGGCCGGGGCGGCGCTGCTGAAGCCCCGCTTCGCCAGCACGGTGCAGCTGCTGGCCGACCCGCGCGAGCTGCAGGTGGTGCGCCCCGACGCGACGCTGCGCGTGCAGGCGGCCGAGCTCACCGCCACGGACGCCGAAACGGCCCTCGGCGTGCTGCGCTCGTCGAGCATTCTCGGCAAGGTGGTGGCCCGGGAGAGCCTTGACCAGGATTCCGAATTCATCGGCCAGAGGCCGACGTCCGAGCCCTACCTGACGGCGCTCACCACGCTGGAGAAGCGCGTCGCCGTGAAACGCGCCGACAAGAGCTTCGTGGTCGAGGTGTCGGTCTGGACGCTCAGCGCCGAGAAGTCGGCCCGCATCGCCAACGCGATCGCGGCCGTCTACCTGCAGGAGGAGGCCGCCGGAAAGGTCGAGGCGTCCCAGCGCGCCTCGCGCGCGCTGGCCTCGCGCATCGGCGAGCTTAGCGTCCGCGTGCAGGACGCCGAGCGGCTCGTCGCCGAGTACCGCTCGCGCAACGACCTCATCGGCGCCAGCGGCAGCCTCGTGCCCGAGCAGCAGATCGCCGAGATCAGCAAGCAGCTCGTCTCGGCGCGCGCCCGCACGGCCGACGCCCGGGCCCGCTTCGACCAGGTGCAGCAGCTCCGCCGCCAGCCGCTCGCCATGGGCGACGTGCCGGATGCGGCAAGCTCGGCCGTGGTGGCGCAGCTCAAGGGGCGGTATGCCGACGCCACGCGCCAGCAGGCCGACATCGGCGCCCGGCTCGGCCCGCGCCACCCCGAGGCCGCCGCCATCGGCGCGCAGGTCGCGGACGTGCGCCGTCAGCTCGACGGGGAACTCACCCGACTGGCGCGCTCCGCGGAGGCCGACTACGACCGCGCCCGGCAGGCCGAGGACAGCCTTTCGCGCACGCTCGACAAGTTGAAGACGGCCGCCAACGACAGCGGCGAGGCCATGGTGCGCATGCGCGAGCTGGAGCGCCAGGCCGAGGCGAGCCGCGCGATCTACGCCACCTTCCTGCAGCGCGCCAAGGAAATTTCCGAGCAGCAGGGCATCGACACCTCCAACTCCCGCGTGATCTCGCCCGCCATTGCGAGCCAGAGCCCGACCGGCCTGTCGCGCTCGCTCATTCTCGCCGGAGGCGTGTTCGGAGGCCTGATGCTGGGCGTGGGCGCCGCTCTCCTGCGCGAGCTCACAGACGGCACGCTGCACCGCAAGAGCGAGTTCGCCGCGGCGTCGCGCCTGCCGGTGCTGGGCGTGCTGGCGGCGGACGCCAAGGCGCGCCGGCGCGGCGCGTTGCGCACGTTCGTGATCGACGAGCCGGGCGGCGCGATGGCGGCGCTTGTCTACAGGCTGCTGGATCTGACGCGGGCGCCGCGCACGTCGCGGCTCGCCTCGCGCAGCATCCTGTTCCTTTCGGTCGAGCCGAATTTCCAGCGCACGCAGCTCGCCTTCAACCTCGCGGCCGCGGCGGCAAGGGACGAAGGCCGCGTCCTGCTGGTCGACGCGGACGGCGAGGCCGGCTTCAGCCGCGACCTGGAGGCCATGCCCGAGCACGGGCTGGCGGACGTGATCGGCCGGCGCTGCACGCTCGACCGCGCCGTGGTGGTGGACGAGGAAACAGGGCTCGGCGTGCTCGCCGCCGCGCCGGGCCTTGGCCGGCCGTCGCCCGACCTTGTCGGGTCCGCCCTGATGGGACCGGCCCGCGGCTTTGACCGGCTCGTGCTCGACGCCGGGACGCCGGCCACGCACCCGGCTGCCCTGTCCTTCGCGACAGCGGCGGACGACATCATCCTGGTCGCCACCCCGGGCGTGACCCGGCGCGACACCCTCCAGGACACCCTCGAACTGCTGGACGCCGTACGCGGCAAGATCCGCGGGATCGTCCTCGCCTGACCGCCGCCCGGCGCGCCTCATCACGGCGGTGTGCCAAGCCGGGACGCACAACCTTGGCGCCGGGATTGCGACCATAGGTTGCAACACCCCATCCCCGCCCCGCCGCGGGACACGACGTCAGGAGATGCGAGCCATGGCCCCCTTCAACGCCCCCCAGCCGACCTTCGAAGCCCCGGACCGCAGCCCGGCCCAGAGCGCCTCGAGCGTCGGCCCGAACGGGCGCCGGCCGATCGAGACCGTGTCGGTCGTGGGTCTCGGCTATGTGGGGCTGCCGACCGCCGCGCTGCTGGCCTCGCGCGGCCTCAAGGTCATCGGCGTCGACCTCAAGGCCGAGGCCGTGGCCCGCATCAACGAGGGCCGCGCGCACATCGCCGAGCCCGATCTGGACATGATCCTGAGCGCGGTCGTACAGGCCGGGCGGCTCGAGGCCTGCTCGTCGCCCAAGCCCGCAGACGCCTTCCTGATCGCGGTGCCGACGCCGATCAATCGCGACAAGAAGGCCGACATGCGGGCCGTCGAGTCCGCCCTGGCGTCGGTCGCCCCCGTGCTGAAGCGCGGCGACCTGATCGTGATCGAGTCCACCTCGCCGGTCGGCACCACCGAGCGCGCCGCCGCGCAGCTGCGCCGTCTCCGTCCGGACCTCACCTTCCCGGATCACGCTCCCGAGCAGTCCGACATCCTCGTCGCCTACTGCCCGGAGCGCATCCTGCCCGGCCAGACGCTGCGCGAGCTCGTCGACAACGCCCGCATCATCGGCGGGCTCGATCACGCGAGCGCGCTGCGGGCCCGCGAGGTCTACGCCCATTTCGCCATGGGGCAGATGATGCTGGCCACCAGCCGCGAGGCCGAATGCGCCAAGCTGGCTGAGAACGCCTTCCGGGACGTCAACATCGCCTACGCCAACGAGCTCTCGATCCTGTGCGAAGGCATGGGCGTGGATCCCTGGGCGGTAATCCGGATGGCCAACCTTCACCCGCGCGTCAACATCCTGTCGCCCGGTCCCGGCGTTGGCGGCCACTGCATCCCGATCGACCCCTGGTTCCTCCACCAGGCCATGCCGGAGGAGACGCCGCTGATCGCGGCGGCGCGTTCAGTGAACGACGGCAAGCCGCAGCGGGTCGCCAACCGCGTCCAGAAGCTCGCCAAGCGGTTCCGCGAGCCCGCGATCGCCGTGCTGGGGCTCGCCTACAAGCCGAATGTCGACGACCTGCGTGAAAGCCCGGCCGTCGAGATCGCCCGCATCCTGGCCGATCGTCACGTGGGCCGCCTGCTGGTGGCCGAGCCCAATATCGCCCGCCTGCCGGACGAACTCGCCGGCCGGCCCGACGTCGCGCTGGTGGATTGCGCCGCCGCCGTGGCGGAGGCCGACCTCGTCGTGATCCTGGTGGCGCACAGCAAGTTCCGGATGATCGACCGGGCCGCGCTCGCCTCGCGCGTCGTGGTCGACACCGTCGGCCTGCTGCAGCCCGACGCGAACTGATCCGGCCGCGGCCCTCTGGCCGCCGCGCGCCCCCTCCAACCCAGGACGTCGTCGATGTGTGGATTTGCCGGTCTGGTTCAGCGCAATCCCTCGCCCGAGGTGAGCGAGCGGTTCTGCGCGCTGGCGCTGAAAACGCTCGCGCGCCGCGGCCCCGACGACGCCCGCACGCTGCGGCGGGGCGCGGTGGATCTCGTGCACACCCGCCTGTCGATCATCGACGCCGAGGGTGGCTTGCAGCCGATGGAGGACGAGGCCGGGATCATCGTCTTCAACGGCGAGATCTACAATCACGAGGAGCTGCGCCAGCCCAACACCCTCTACGCGTCCCGTTCCGACACGGAAGTGCTGCTGAAGGGGCTGAACACGCAGGGGCCCGATTTCCTGGACCGCGCCGACGGCATGTTCGCCTTCGCGTATCTCAACAAGGCCCAGGGCAAGCTCTACGTCGCGCGTGATCGCTACGGCATCAAGCCGGCCTATGTGCTGAAATCCGCCGACGCCTTCGCGTTCGGCTCCACCCTGCAGGCGCTGATGCCGTTCTCGGACAAGCGCATCGATGGCCAGGCGCTGGTGGAGTACTACACCTCCCGCGCCGCCCATGCGCCGCGCACGATGTTCCAGGACATCCGCGAGATTCCCCCGGGCTGCATGGCGGTGTTCGACCTGCGCGCGTTCACGGTGGAGATGAAGCGCTGGGTGCAGGACCGGGACATCCCGGTGAGCCGCGCCTCCGAGGCCGACCTGCTCGCTGAACTCGACTCCGTGCTGCACGCCTCCGTGAAGGCGCATCTCGTCTCCGACGTGCCGGTCGCGTCGCTGCTCTCGGGCGGCATCGACTCCGGCCTGATCACCGCGATCGCGGCCCGGTATGCGCCCGATCTTCACTGCTTCTCGGCCGGCTTCCAGGACAAGCGCTTCGACGAGAGCCCCTACGCGCAGGCGGTGGCCCGCCGCTACGGGCTGCGCCACTCGGTGAAGTTCATGAACGACGAGACCGTGTTCGGCCTGCTCGACTCCTGGCCGAGCGTGATGGACGACGCCAACGCCGAGCCCGCCTCGGTGCTGAAATACGTGGTCGCCCAGTTCGCGCGCGACAGCGGCTACAAGGTGGTGCTGGCCGGAGAGGGCGCCGACGAGTTCTTCGGCGGCTACAACCAGTATTGGCGCTTTCGCCTCGCCAAGCGCCTCAGCGTCCTTGGCGCGCATGTGCCGATGCTGGCCGGCTGGGCCGAAAAGGCCGCCGGCCCGCGCAGTCGCATCGCCCATTTCCTGCGCCAGGCCTCCGGCCGCCAGGGCTTCCCGGGCACGAGCATGCCGTTCGAGCCGCATCTCGTCGGCCAGATGTTCTCCGGCGTGAACACCGGCGAATACGGCGTCGACACGCTGCGGCAGGCCCTGTTCCTGGACCAGCGCCGCCGGCTGCCCGACGACATGCTGACGGCGGCCGACCGGGCCACCATGCACGCCTCCATCGAGGCGCGCGTGCCCTTCGTGACGCGCAGCGTCGGCGATTTCGCCGCCTCGCTGGGCGACGACATGCTGCTGCGCGGCCGCAAGCAGAAATACCTGCTGCGCCAGCTCGCGCTGCGCTACCTGCCGGCCGAATGCGTCGAGCGCCGCAAGGTCGGCTTCGACATGCCGCTCGGCCGCTGGTTCCGCGGCCGCCTTCGCGACGTCGTCTACGACACCCTGGCCAACACCTGGCAGCGCGACTTCCTGCGCCCCGGCGCCATGGAGCGCATCGTCGACCTGCACATGAGCGGCAAGGCCGACTACGCCGACAAGATCTGGGCCTTCGTGGTCCTCGACCGCAACGTCCGCGCCCTGCGCGCCATCAGCTGAAGGGGAGCCAAGCCATGATCCGCGTTCGCCTGCTCGATACCCCCATGGACATCGCGACTATGGACGAAACCGTGGACCGCGCCCTTGTGGCGATGCGCTCCGGCAGGCGGTGCCAGCACGTGGCCATGAACGTCGCCAAGCTCGTCAACGCGCGCACCGACGCCGATCTCGCCCAGGATATCCGCGACAGCGACATCATCGGCCTCGACGGCATGGGCGTCGTGGTCGGGCTGAAGGCGATGGGGCACGCCGTCCCCGAGCGCGTCACCGGCATCGACCTGTTCCTGCGCATGATGGACGAATGCGCCCGCCGGGGCTTCAAGCCGTTTCTTCTGGGCGCCAGGCCGGATGTGCTCGCCGAAACGCAGGCCGAACTGCAGCGGCGCTATCCGGGGCTCGTCTTCGCGGGCGCGCACCACGGCTACTTCAAGCCGGAGGAGGAAGAAGGCATCCGCGACCTCGTGCGCGACAGCGGCGCGCATTGCCTGTTCATCGCCATGCCGACGCCCCGCAAGGAGCGCTTCATGCGCCGTTGGCGCGACACCCTCGGAACACCGTTCCTGATGGGCGTGGGCGGCAGTTTCGACGTGGTCGCCGGGCGGGTCTCCCGCGCGCCGGCGCTGATGCAGCGCTTCGGCCTGGAATGGCTGCACCGCATGTTGCAGGAGCCGCGTCGCATGCTGGGCCGCTACCTCAAGACCAACGCGGTGTTCGCCGTGCTGCTCGCCCGTGAGTTGGCGGCGCACAAGATCGGCGGCCTTTCGCCCGCCCGCCGCAAGCGCGCCGCCTGAGCAAGCATCCCCCCATGCGCAAGCCAGCCGACTATTTCTTCTACCTGGCCGCGACGCTCGCGCCGCGCCTCGCCATGTTCGTTCTGCTGATCGTGCTCACGCGCTGGATGCCGGTGGCCGAATACGGGCTCTTTGTGCTCGTCGTCACGGTGGGCGAGATCCTCGACACGGCGCTCACCAACTGGATCCGCATTTATTCTCTGCGCACCGAGGCGGGCCTCAATGGCCTTCGGCCGCTGCGGCTCGGACGGCTTTTGGTGCTCTCGGGCGGCGCCACTGGCATCGGGGTCGCGCTCTCGTGGCTCGTCGCCACGATGACGGAGCCTGCGCGCACGTTCGAGTTCTGGATTGCGCTCGTCGCCTACACGGTCGGGCTCGGTCTGGTGCGCTTCGCCATCGTGCTGCTGCAGATCGCCAAGCGCCACTCGCAGATCGCCATCGTGGAAGCCGTGCGCGCCGTCGCGATCCTGGCGGCGGTCGGGATCACGGCCGATATGACGCACAGCTTCTTCGCCCCCTCGGTGGCATTGTCGCTGGCCAGCGGCATCGTGGCCGCCGCCAGCCTCGCGGCGTCGTTCCGCACGTTGGCCCGACCGCGCTTTCCCACGGTGGGCTACCTTGCGGCCCTGCGCTTTGGCGCGCCGCTGATTGTCACGGCGCTGCTGACCTGGGTGATGACCTGGTTCGACCGCCTGGTGATCAACCATTTCGCCGGCGCGGCCGCGGTGGGGCTCTACGCCGCCGCCTACGCGATCGGCCGGCAGCCGATCGAGCTCTTCATCGCGCCGTTGAACTCCTACACGTTCCCGATGCTGGTGCGCCGCTACGCGGCCGAGGGGCCGGTCGGGGCAGGGCGGTTCCAGGCCGGCATGCTGGTGACCACCTGCGTGCTGTGCGTCGGGGCCGCGGTCGCGATCGCGGTGCTGGACACGCAACTGGCCGGGCTGCTGCTGCCCGAGGCCTACCGGGAGCACGCTGTGGCGCTGCTGCCGTCCATTGTGTTCGGCGCGGTGATGATCTCTTTGAAGTTCTTCGTGTTCGACAACGCCTTCTACACGGCCAAGCGCAACGACCTCTATCTGATCTCGATGGCGATCCCGGCCGTGGTCGGAGCCGTGACCTCCGTGGTGATGATCTCGCGCTGGGGCATCGACGGGGCCGGCCTGAGCTTCGTGGTCACCACCACGCTGTCGACCATCTCGAGCTTTCTCCTGTCGCGCCGCGTGCTGCCGTTCCGGCTTCCGGTCGCCCGCATCGCGCTGGTGCTCACGGCCGCCGGGATCGCCGGCGGGGTGCTGATGGCCGTGGAGACCATGCTGGCGGCGGGAAGCCCCTTCGTTCAGCTCGCGGCCGGTGGAACGGTGTTCGGCGTCGTCTATGCGGCGTTCCTGATGGCCTTCGGCTTCTCGATCCGCTCCGTCCTGCTCACACCCTGGGCCCAGGGCGGCGACGAGCCGGAAGATGTCGTCGACATGGCCGGGGTCCGTCCCGCCGGCGGGAGGGCCTGATGGCGCCCGTCGTCCTGCACCTCATCTCGTCGCTGCGCGTCGGCGGCGCCGAGCGCATGCTGGTGTCGCTGTTGTCGGCCGCCCGGAGAGACCGAGAGGCGCGCTACGTCGTCTGCATCATGAACGACGAGATCGATCCCGGCCTCATGGCCGAGCTGGAAGCGTGCGGCTTCCCCTGCTACCGCCTCGGACGCCCGGAGGGGCGGCTGCATCCCCGCTACATGCTGGAGCTCGTGCGCATCGTCGGCCGCCACGGCGTCCAGGTCGTCCACACACACAATGAAGGCAGCCGCAAATGGGCGATGCTGCTGCGGCTCGCCCGGCCGCGACTCAAGGTCGTCTACACGCTGCACTGCCTCGGCATGGCCGAGCGCTATGGCGCCATGGCGCGACAGCTTTACCGCGCCGGCGTGGACGCCACCGTGGCGATCTCACCCGCGACGGCCCGCGAGGGCGACGCGATCGGGGCGCGGCGCCTCGTCGAGATCCCGAACGGCGTCGAACTCGAACGGTTTCGCGGCGCCCGCCGCGAACGCTTCGCCACCGGGCCGCTGCGCCTGCTTCAGGTCGGGCGATTCAGCCCCGAGAAGGGGCAGGACATCCTGATCCGCGCCCTTGCGAACTTGAAAAGCCGGGGCGTCGAGGCCGCGTGCACGCTGGCCGGCGTCACTCTCGGCGCGCGCGATCCCTGGCTGGCCGAGTTGCAGGCGCTCGCACGGGAGCTCGGCGTGGCCGACCGCGTCGATTTCGTGTTCGGCCGGACCGATGTCGAAAACCTGCTTCTCGACGCCGACGTCTGTGTGATGCCGTCGCGCTCGGAGGGATTTGGCTTGGCTCTCGTGGAAGCCATGGCGGCCGGCGTCCCGGTGGTGGCCTCCCAGGTCGGAGGCCTCGCCGCCCTGGTGCAGGACGGCGTCAATGGCCTGCTGTTCGCCGCCGAAGACGCTCCTGGACTGGCGGACGCCATCGCGCGGCTGGCCGCCGACCCGACGCTGAGGCGCAGCCTCGCGATGGAAGGCGCCGCCTCGGCCGAATGCTACGGCATCGACGCGACCCTGCGGGATCACGCCCGGCTCTACGCCGATCTCGCCGCCTGACCGGACGCTTGCGCGCCGGCCTCGTCCTCCAGGGCGGGACGGACATGCGAGCCGAAACGGCGGCGCAGCGCGAAGAACGGCTGCTCCACCAGCCGATACGACGCGAACGCGATCGCAAACGCGAGCCCGATCCCGAGCGCATAGGCCATCGCCAGCCGCCAGCCGCCGCCCGGCACGAGGCCGAGCGCGATCTCGTAGCCGGCGAAGTGCCAGAGATAGAGCGAGTAGCTGAGCTTGCCGGTGGCGACCAGCGGCGCGCTGTTCATGACGCGCTGAACAAGCCCGCCGCTGCGCGCCGACACCACCGCCAGGATGATCGGGACCAGGGTGATCTCCTGCACGCTGTAGCGCAGCGTCTGGCGGAACCACGGATCCCGGATCAAAAATGTGAGCGCCAGCACCGGGAGGGCCAGCAGGGCGACGCGCGGATCGCGCAACAGCCCCGGAAGCCCCGCCGCCGGGCTGCGGTAAACGATCGCCGCAAGCGCGCCGGCCAGAATGCCCTCGATCCGGCACTCGGTCGCCATGCCGGTGTAATCCACCGAGACCGCCGGCCAGAACGCGGACACGCCGATACGCGCCGCCAACGAAACGGCGCAAAGCGCCAACAGCGCTGGCGCGAGTCGGCGACCGGCAGCCAGCACGGCGAGGAGCAGCAGCGGGTAGAACGCGTAGAAGTGCTCCTCCACGGCCAGCGACCAGAGGTGGCCGCCGATCCCGTCGAGCCGGTGCGGCGTGAAGATGTTCACGTAGTTGGCGAAATACAGCAGCGCGCTGGCGGCCCCGAGCGGGTCGACGGCCTCGCCCGCCGCATAGCCGACGAGCGCCATCACGGCCACATAGGCGATCAGCGGCGGATAGAGCCGCAGCATGCGCCGAACGTAGAAAGAGCCGATCGCGATCGTGCCGGTGCGGTCGACCTCGTCCAGCAGCAGCCGCGTGATCAGGTAGCCGCTGATCGCGAAGAACACCGTGACGCCGAACACGCCTGGCACCAGGCCTTGCAATCCCGCATGCGAGATCATCACGATCAGGATGCTGATCGCCCGCAGGCCGTCGAGGCCCGGTATGGTCGAAGAAGTGCGCTGGTCCGCCATGAACAGGCAGGCTAGGCGGGGGGCGTTCACATTCCCTTTTGCGTGATCTGGAATCGCAACCCATGGTTGAGAAACCACGAAAGCCCACAGCGAAGCTCGCTTCGAACCCTGCCCGCCCTCGCGCGTTGACGCCGCGCCCACCCCATCCAGAGAGCCTGAAGCCATGACCCTGTCCGAGCCCGGCCCCTCACGCGCCCCCGCCGGCGGGCCGGACGCGGACGGCTTCGCGCTGTTCCTGGACTTCGACGGCACGCTGGTGGATCTCGCCCCCCGGCCGCAGGACGTCGTGGTCGCGGCGGGCCTCGGCCAGACGCTCGAACGGCTGCGCGATCGCTGCGGCGGCGCCCTCGCGCTGGTGAGCGGCCGGCCGATCGCCGTGCTGGACGAGTTCCTGGCCCCCCATGTCTTCGACGCCGCCGGATTGCACGGCGTCGAAACCCGCCACGCCGGCAGGTTGCTCGCGGGGGCCGGGGCCGATGATCCCGGGCTACGCGACGTGGCCGAGCGGCTCAGCGCCTTCGCAAAGCGTCACCCGGGTCTGCTGCTGGAGGACAAGGGCCGCTCGGTCGCGCTGCACTGGCGTCTCGCCCCCGAGCTCGAGGACGAGGCCGTCGCCCAGGCGGGCGCCGCGATGGAGCGCCTCGGGCCGGGCTGGCGCATCCAGACCGGCAAGAGCGTGCTCGAGATCCTGCCCGCTTTCGCGAGCAAGGCCGGGGCCGTGCGGGCCTTTCTCGACATGGATCCCTTCCGCGGCCGCCGCCCGGTTTTCGTGGGCGACGACGTCACGGACGAGCACGGGTTCCAGGCCGTGCTCGAATTGGGCGGCCTCGCGATCCGGATCGGCGACGGCCCCACCATCGCGCCCTTCCGCCTGCCGAGTCCCACCGCGTTCCGCGAACGGCTCACCCGCTGGGCCGAGGGTGCGCCGATCGAAGTCTAGAGCATCAGCCGCGTGTCGGCCGCCCCTCGAGCGGATAGGCCGGATCGTTGTAGCCCGGGGTTGACGGGTGGCCGGCCGGCACCAGCCGGTCGATCAACGCCTCGTCCTCGGGCGTGAAGCGGTAATCCAGCGCCGCGAGGTAATCGGCCCACTGCTCCTCGGTGCGCGGTCCGCCGATCACGCCCGTGACGAAGCGGTTGTTCAGCACCCAGCCGATCGCCAGATGGGACGCCGACGCCCCCTTCCCCTCCGCATGGCGACGGACCTCCTGGGCGATCTCCAGGGACTCCGGCCGCCACTCGGTCTGCATCATGCGGGCGTCCTGCCGGCCCGCGCGCGTGCCCTCGGGCGGCGGCCGTGCAGGGTCGTACTTGCCGGTTAGGACGCCGCGCGCCAGCGGGCTGTAGGGCACGACGCCAAGGCCGAGATGGCCGCAGGCCGGCAGGTGCTCCACCTCCGGCATGCGGTTCATGGCGTTGTAGTAGGGCTGGCTCACCACCGGGCGGTCGATGCCGAGTTCGTCCGCGATGCGGCAGATCTCCGCCACCCGCCACCCACGGTGGTTGGAAAGGCCGAAATAGCGGATCTTGCCCTGCCGCACGAGGTCGCCGAGCGCCCGCACGGTTTCTTCCAGCGGCGTCTCGTGGTCTTCCTTGTGCAGGTAGTAGACGTCGATCACGTCTGTCCCGAGCCGGCGCAGGCTGGCCTCGGCGGCTTCCATGACATAGCGGCGCGACAAGCCGCGGCCGTTCGGACCCTGGCCCATCGGATTGCCGACCTTGGTGGCCAGCACCCACCAGGAACGCTCGGTCTTGATGGCGCGGCCGACGATCTCCTCGGAGCGGCCCTCCGCATACATGTCGGCCGTGTCGATGAAATTGACGCCGGCCTCGCGGCCGCGCGCGACGATGCGGTTGGACGTCGCCTCGTCGGTCTGCGCGCCGAACATCATTGTGCCGAGGCACAGGGGCGAAACCTTCAGGCCGCTGCGGCCAAGCGATCGGTAGTCCATGGCGCGTCTCCTTGTTCCCGCCCGGATGGTCGGCTGGGCGGCGCGCGTTTGCAATGCACGACGCCGCGCCCGTGCCGCCCATTTGACGCAGGGCGGAACCGCTCCCCCGCGGCGGGATTGACCCAGCGCACAACGATCAGGTTTGCGCGACACGGAGGCCGCCATGCCGCAACCCGCCATCGACATCCCTTCGCCAGGGCCGCCGCCCATTCCGGGCGTGGTTCCCGGCCGCGATCCCGCTCCGGGCGGCAACATTCCGTCCGAGACCCCGCCCGCGCCCGACCCGGACGAACCCGCGCCGCCAAGCGGCCCGAACGATCCCTACCCGGCCGAGGAGACGCCCATCGGCGATCCCCAAGGCCCCGGCTCAGAGCCGGACTACTTGCCCGGCCAGCCGACAGATCCCGGAACCCGTTTCTGAGATCGCGAAGCTGGAACGGGTGCCCCGGGTCCGCCGTCCTCCTCGGACCCGGGGCTCGCCCGCCAAGCCCCCCTGCGCAGAGCGGCCCCTCGCGGCCGTTTCCAAACTTGCCAACACGCTCCAGCCCCTTAACCTTCGCGCCGAAACAGCCCGGCCGAAACGGAACGCCAGGGCAGACGCGAGGGTGGTTACGCCGATGGCGCAAGAACTGAGGATCAAGGACGCTGACCTGCGCGCCGCCGTGCGCGCCCTTTTCGCGGCTGCGGGGTCGAGCGAACGCGAGCAGCGCCTCGTGGCGGACCATCTGGTCGAGGCGAACCTGCGTGGCCACGACTCGCACGGGGTCGGCATGATCCCGGCCTACATCACGAATTTCTCGGCGGGCGAGATGAAGCTCAACGCCGCCCCGACGGTGGCGGTCGACACCGGCTCGCTGCTGGTCTGCGACGGCGGCATGGGGCTCGGCCAGACTATCGCGCACGACTCCGTCGCGCTCGCGATTGACCGCGCCAGGCAAAACGGCAGCTGCATCCTGTCGCTGCGCAACAGCCACCATATCGGCCGCATCGGCCACTGGTCGGAGCAATGCGCGGCCGAAGGGCTGGTGTCGCTGCATTTTGTCAACGTCATCAGCGACCCCGCCGTCGCGCCGTTTGGCGGACGCGCCGCCCGCATCGGCACCAACCCGATCTCGATCGGCATCCCGCGCCGCGGCCAGGAGCCGATCATCGTCGACTTCGCCACCAGCAAGCTCGCGGTCGGCAAGGTGCGGGTGGCCTACAACAAGGGCGTGGATGTCGCGCCCGGCGTGCTTCTGGACGGGGAGGGCGAGCCGACCACGAGCCCGGCCGCATTGTTCGAGGAGCCCCGCGGCACGCTGCTGCCCTTTGGCGACCACAAGGGCTGGGGGCTGGCGCTGGCCTGCGAGCTCCTGGCCGGCGCGCTTTCGGGCGGCGGCACCCAGCACCATCCCAAGCGCCGGCAGGCGATCGTCAACAACATGTTCTCGGTGGTTGTCTCGCCCGACGCGGTGGGTACGGCCGAGACCTTCTTTCCGCAGATCGACGCCTTTATCGAATGGGCGCGAACGCCCCCGCCGGGGCGCGATCCGTCCGTGCTGATCGCCGGCGAACCCGAACGGCGCACCCGGGCCGAACGCCAGCGCGACGGCGTGCCGGTGGACGTGACGACCTGGGAGCAGATCGGGCAGGCGGCGGACGCCGTCGGCCTGCCGCGCGAGGAGTTGCAGGCACTAGCCGGTCTGGCCTGAGCGGCGTCGCCGGCCCGCCCCGGGGCTTGCGGGGCCGGTCGGGTGCGGCCATAAGGAGCCGCCGCGAGGGCCGCGGCCCAGCACGGACCCAGGAATGACACGCATGCAGGAGCGCTCGGGCGACGAGCTGCCCGAGCCCGGCCCGGCCGTCGCCGGTTCGCCGAGCGGCAGGCTTGGCGGCCCGAACGCGCCGCGCGGACGCTGGGCCTGGATCGGCGCCGGCGCGAGCGTGCTTTTGTTCGTGATCTCCGCCGTGGTGCTCTGGCGCATCCTCTCGGAGGTGAAGCTCGCCGACGTGCGCGCCGCCTTCGCCAGGACCGAGCTCGAGAACCTTGCCATCGCGCTCGCCTTCGTGACGCTGAGCTACACGCTGCTCACCGCCTATGACGCGCTGGCGCTGCGCCAGCTCAAGCTGCGCATCCCGTTCCGCACCACCGCGCTGGGCTCCTTCACCAGCTACGCCATCTCGTTCACGCTCGGCTTCCCGCTCGTGACGGCCGCCACGGTCCGCTACTGGATCTACGCGCCGCTCGGCGTATCGCCCGGGAAGGTCGCAAGCCTGACCACCATCGCGGGGCTCACCTTCCTGCTCGGCATGGGCACGGTCGTAGGCCTCGGGCTGATCTGGCAGGCGCCGGCCATTTCCGACATCAACCACCTGGCCGTGAACGCGAACCGGCTCATCGGCGCGGCCGTGCTGGCCGTGATCGCCGGCTACCTGGTCTGGGTCGGGGCCAAGCGGCGGGCCGTGCGGGTGCAGCGCTGGCGGCTGGAGCTGCCCAGCTTCCGCGTCTCGCTCGCCCAGATCGTGCTCGGCGCGGCGGAAGTCTGCTGCGCCAGCGCCGTGTTGTACGTGCTGCTGCCGCCCGGCTATGGCGTCGAGTTTCAGACGCTGGCGGCCATCTACGCGTTTGCGTGCATCCTCGGCATCGTCAGCCACGCGCCGGGCGGCCTCGGCGTTTTCGAGAGCACCATGCTGCTCGCCTTCTGGCGGCTTCCTTATGGCGGGATGATCGGCGCGCTGCTGCTGTTTCGGATCTGCTACTACCTCATACCCTTCGTTCTCGCGCTGGCGCTTCTCGGAGCCATGGAGATCGTCCGCCGGGTAAAAGCCTTCCGGGCCGACGAGGGCGAGGATGAGGACGACGACGAGGTCGAGGTCGGATCGGGCTGAGGGGCGCAGGGATGGACGACGCCGCGCAGGACCCATCGCCGCCGCCCGCGCGCGACGCGTTCGTGGCGTCGGTGCTGGAGGCAATCCCGGACCCCGTGATCCTGGTCGACCCCGTTCTCACGGTGGTGCTCTGCAACGCCGCCGCGCGACGGACATGGCGGTTCGTCGCACCCGGCAAGCCGCTGTCCTTCGCGCTGCGTGCGCCGGCCTTGATCCGCGCCGCCGAAGCCGCGGTGCGCGGCGAGGGGCCGATTTCGGATGAATACGACGAGCGCGTCCCCGTGCAGCGGGTGTTTTCCTTCCGGGCGTCCGCTCTGCCGGGCGAAGCCAGGGAGCCCGGCGAGCCCGCCGCCCTGATCGCCTTCCACGACCTCACCGAAGCGCGCCGGCTGGAAAAAATGCGCGTCGACTTCGTCGCCAACGCCAGCCACGAGCTGCGCACTCCGCTGGCGTCCCTGCTCGGCTTCGTGGAAACTCTGGAGGGTCCGGCCAAGAACGACGCCGTCGCGCGCGAACGCTTTCTCGCCATCATGCGCGCCCAGGCGCAGCGCATGTCTCGCCTGATCGACGATCTCCTGTCGCTGTCGCGCATCGAGATGAGCGAGCATCGCCACCCCGACGCGCCCGTGGACCTCGCCGCCGTGGCCCGTCAGGTGGTCGACACGCTGCGGCCGCTGGCCGAGGACAAGGGCGTCGAGATCCGCATCGATAGCCCCGGTCCCGTGATCGTGCCGGGCGATCGCGACGAGCTGCTGCGGGTCGCCGACAACCTCGTCGAGAACGCCATCAAGTACGGCCAGGCCGGCAAGCTGGTCGAGATCACGGTCGACAGCGTGGAGGACGGCGGGCGACCGCACGGGCGCTTGTCGGTGCGCGACCATGGTCCCGGCATCGCGCCCGCCGATCTGCCGCGGCTCACCGAACGCTTCTACCGCGCCGAAACCGGCGACAAGAGCGGCACGGGCCTCGGCCTCGCGCTGGTGAAGCACATCGCCACCCGCCACCGGGGTCGCCTCGCGGTGGAAAGCCGGCGCGGGGAGGGCTCCACGTTCCGCGTCACGATCCCGCAGTCGAATCCCTAGACGGCTCCGCCCGCAAGGGTTGCGGAGTGTAATATGAATGTCATGGACCGGTCATACACAGCAGGCTGTGAAGCATCCGGAGACCGCGTGATGGCGTCCGCCCCATTCATCCTGATCGTCGAGGACGAGGAGGCGCTGACGCTGTTGTTGCGCTACAACCTCGAAGCCGAAGGCTACCAGGTCGACGCTGTGGCGCGCGGCGACGAGGCCGACATCCGCATCCGCGAGCGCACCCCCGACCTGATCCTGCTCGACTGGATGCTGCCCGGCCTTTCCGGCATCGAGCTGTGCCGGCGGCTGCGCCAGCGCCCCGAGACCCAGCGCCTGCCCATCATCATGCTCACCGCGCGCGGCGAGGAGAGCGAGCGCGTCCGCGGCCTCGCGACCGGGGCCGACGACTATGTGGTGAAGCCGTTCTCGGTGCCCGAGCTGGTGGCGCGCGTCCGCGCCTTGCTGCGCAGGGCCTCGCCCGAGCGGGTCGCCAGCATGCTGGAATCCGGCGACATCGCGCTCGACCGCGAAACCCGCCGCGTGCGCCGCAGCGGCCGCGAGCTGCGCCTCGGCCCGACCGAGTTCCGCATGCTCGAATTCCTGATGGAGAAGCCCGGCCGCGTCTTCACGCGCTCGCAGCTCCTCGACGGCGTCTGGGGCCTCGACAGCGAGATCGACGAGCGCACCGTGGACGTCCATGTCGGGCGCCTGCGCAAGGCCATCAACCGCCCGCGCGAAAAGGACCCGATCCGCACCGTGCGGGGCTCGGGCTACTCCTTCGACGAAACCTTCGCGCGCCGCTGAGCCCCTACTGCGCCGCGCAGTTGGCGATCAGCCGCCGGATGAAGCC
The DNA here is from genome assembly GCF_014636935.1 of Alsobacter metallidurans. GTDB lineage: Bacteria > Pseudomonadota > Alphaproteobacteria > Rhizobiales > Beijerinckiaceae > Alsobacter > Alsobacter metallidurans. The sequence continues at coordinate 661,410 of NZ_BMES01000001.1, forward strand.
GACGCCGCGCTCGATTTCGTCCAGCGTGATGTATTCGTCCGGCTGGTGTGCCTGGTTGATGGATCCCGGCCCGCACACCACGGTCGGCAGTCCGTTGCGCTGGAAGTGCCCGGCCTCCGTGCCGTACGGCACCGTCATGGTCTGGTTGCGGCCGGCCAGCCGCAGGGCCAGCGTCTCGGCGGCGGAACCAGGGTCTGGCGCGAGCCCCGGAACCGCGACCTCCAGCAGCGTCTCGACCGAGCCCGGCCATCCCCACCGGGTGAGGCGCGGCACCACCACGCGCTGCGCGTAATCCTGCAGCATGCGGGCGACCTCTTCCTCGTCGGTCCCGGGCACGCCGCGCACCTCCCACTGGAAGTGGCAGATTTTCGGCAGGATGTTGCGGGCCGTGCCGCCGTTCACGGTTCCGACATGCACCGACGAGTAGGGCGGGTCGAAACGGCCCGTGGGGTCGCCCTTTTCGCGGTAGACGTCCGAGAGCCGGTCCAGCTCCTGCAGCAGCCATCCGGCCGCGAACACCGCGTTGGAGCCGAGCTCCGGCTTGGCCGAATGCGCCTCGTAGCCGTGCACATAGGTGTTGAACGTGACCACGCTCTTGTGGGCGTCGGCCACCTGCAGCTCGGTCGGCTCGCCCACGATCACGGCCTGCGGCCGCGGCAGGTCGACGCCCATGCGCCGGATGGTGTCCACCACGCCGAGGCAGGTGAGCTCCTCGTCGTAGCTGAGCATGATGTGGATGGGCGTCTTCAGCGCGGCCGCCTGCATCTCCGGCACGAGCGACAGCGCGATCGCCGCGAAGGCCTTCATGTCCACCGCGCCGCGCCCGTAGGCCTTTCCGTCCCCCACCCGCAACGTAAAGGGATCGCTGGTCCAGGCCTGGCCGGCGACCGGCACTACGTCCGTATGGCCGGACAGCACGATCCCGCCGCGGTCCGTCGGACCGATCGTCGCGAACAGGGCGGTCTTGTCGCCTGTCTCGTTGGGGACGCGCACCGACGTGACGCCAAGGTCGGCGAGGTAGCGCTCCACGAAGGCGATCAGGTCGAGGTTCGAGCGCGCGCTTTCGGTGTCGAACGATACCAAGCGTTCGAGCAGGGCGAGGGGGGTCATCGCGGTTCCGTGCTTGGCGGCCATCAGTGCATCACCCGGCGGCGGTTGGGGCTGTCCAGCGAAAAGGCCGGGATGTCGATGTCGAAATGCGCGCCGTCCTGGCCCTGCATGCCGTAGGTGCCCGACATGATGCCCTCCGGCGTCTCCAGCGGGCAACCGCTCGTGTATTTGAACGTCTCTCCCGGTCCAATCGTCGGCTGCTTGCCGATCACGCCCTCGCCGCGCACTTCCTTTACGGCGCCTGTCGAGTCGCGAATGTGCCAGCAGCGGGTGAGCAGCGTCACGGTCTCGGCGCCGAGGTTTACGATCTCGACCGTGTAGGACCAGAAGAATTGCTTCTTTTCAGGCGCCGACTGGTCCGCCATGTAGGCGGGCGTGACGGTGACCTGGATCTGGCGGGTGACGGCCCGATACATCGTCGCGTGAACTCCGGGGGCTGCGGAAAGCGCTCGCGTCCTAAAGCATTTCACCGCGGAGGGGAATCGGCTTTGCTCGGCGGCGGGCGCCGGGAGCGTGGAGCAGGCATGTTGGACGGAATGGCGCGGCGGTTGATCGACCCGCCGCTGGCGCGGCTCGCGACGCGTTGCGTGCGCCTCGGCCTCACCGCCAACGCCATCACGGGGCTGGCGCTCTGCTTCGGGATCGCGAGCGCGGCCGCGATCGCGGCGGGCGATTTTGCGCTGGGGCTCGCCCTGATGGCGCTCGGACGGATCGGCGACGGCCTCGACGGCGCGGTCGCCCGCCAGACCCGGCGCACGGATCTGGGCGGCTTCCTCGACATCGTGTCGGATTTCGTTTTCTACGGCGCCGTGCCGCTGGCCTTCGCGTTTGTCGCGCCCAACGCCAATGCGCTCGCGGCCGCCACGCTGCTGTTCAGCTTCTATGTGAACGGCGCGACCTTCCTGGCCTACGCGACGGTCGCCGGGCAGCGCGGGCTGCAGACGACATCGCGCGGCCTGAAGTCCATCTACTTCACGGCCGGGTTGGCCGAGGGCGCCGAGACCATCGGCTTCTTCGCCCTGATGATGCTGTTCCCCCGCGCCTTTCCGACGCTGGCCGTGATCTTCTCGCTCATGTGCCTCGTCACGGCCGCCAGCCGCGTTCTCCTCGCCTGGCGGACGTTCCGATGAATGCGCCTAGCGCATTCCCCCGGCCCGGGCCGCCGCGCGGCGGCGGTCCATGGAAGGCTGGTAGGCCACCTGCGAGTGGAAGTTGCAGTAAGGCGTGCCGGTCGGCGACTTGGCCCCGCAAAAGCGGAAATCCTCGCTCGTCGGGTCGCCATGCGGCCAGCGGCACATGCTCTCGCGCAGCTCCATGATGGTGACGCGCTCGGACATGGGGATCACCACATCCGTCATCGGCGTGGGCGCGAGCTCCATGATGGGCGCCGCCATCGGCATGGCCTTGGGGGCCACCGCCAGGTTGCCGCGCACCACGGGCGCCGAATGCGTGTGGCTCATCGGATGGCTCGGCGCCCGGGTCGGCGCCTTGCGGGGACGAGCCTGCTGGGGCGCGGGCGCCTTCGCGCGGCCCGAAAGGCCGAGCCTGTGGACCTTGCCGATCACCGCGTTGCGGGTGATCCCCCCGGCCAGCTCCGCCGCGATCTGGCTGGCGCTAAGCCCCTGGTTCCACAGTTTCTTAAGGAGTTCGACCCGTTCATCGGTCCAGGACATCGGCCTCGGTCTCCGTATCTGAATGTTGCCTCTGTGGACTTCGCCGCCGGCTCTTGAGGCCGATCTGTCGCGCCGTCCGCCTGTTCCTTCGCCAGCCGAATCCTCCCGCGTTCGCCGCTCCGCAACGGCGGAGCACGGGACTGCCTTCGACCCAACTACGTGGTTTGCCGCACCACATGTCGTATCCGACAAGTGGAAACCTACGATATCGCGTGACTCTGCCGCAAGAGTCCGGCGCGCATCGGCCGGCGGCGAGGCGCGTTTTCAACAAGGATCGTGGCAGGAAAGAGTCGGTCGTGGGGTTGACCTGCGTGGCGCGTTGCGCATCGGCGCCAAAACCTTCGGAGATCTAGGCTCTGGCTCGTTTCATTGACAGAAAACGCGGCCGTCCTCATAGTTCAGCCGCGCCGCCCGGGTCGGGCGGCGCTTCCTATTTCTAAGGTTCAATCGAGGAAAGATCGTTCGCCATGGCCGAAGAGAGCCTTCATCCGTCGCCGCTGCTTCCGAACTTCGCGCGCGCGGACCTCTCCTTCGAGCGAGGAGAAGGCCCCTGGCTCTTCACGGACCGAGGCGAGCGTTACCTGGATTTCGGCGCCGGCATCGCCGTGAACGCGCTCGGGCACGCCCATCCGCATCTCGTGAAGGCGCTGGCCGACCAGGCCCAGAAGGTCTGGCACGTCTCCAACCTCTACCGCATCCCGGAGGGCGAGAAGCTCGCCCAGCGGCTCGTGGACGCGACCTTCGCGGACACGGCCTTTTTCTGCAATTCGGGCGCTGAGGCCAACGAGGCCGCCATCAAGATGGCGCGCAAGTACCACGCCGTGAACGGCCAGCCCGAGCGCTTCCGCATCATCACGGTGGAGGGCGCCTTCCACGGCCGCACGCTGGCCACGCTGGCGGCGGGCGGGCAGCAGAAATACCTCGAAGGTTTCGGTCCCAAGGCCGAAGGCTTCGACCAGGTGCCCTATGGCGATCACGAGGCGCTCAAGGCCGCCATCACGCCCGAGACGGCCGCCATTATGGTTGAGCCGATCCAGGGCGAGGGCGGCGTGCGCTCGGTCCCGCCGCAATGCCTGCGCGGCCTGCGCCAGCTTTGCGACGAGCACGGCATGCTGCTGATCTTCGACGAGATCCAGACCGGCGTCGGCCGCTCGGGCAAGTTCTTCGCGCATGAGCGCGCCGGCGTCACGCCCGACATCATGACGGTCGCCAAGGGCATCGGCGGCGGCTTCCCGCTCGGCGTCTGCCTCGCCACCCGCGAGGCCGGCAAGGGCATGACGGCCGGCACGCACGGCACCACTTTCGGCGGCAATCCGCTCGCCATGGCGGTCGGCAACGCGGTGCTGGACGTGGTGCTGGAGGAGGGCTTCCTCCAGCGCGTCGAGCGCATCAGCCTCGTGCTGAAGCAGCGCCTCGCCGAGCTGAAGGATCGTCACCCCTCGGTCATCGAGGACATCCGCGGCGAAGGCCTGCTGCTGGGCGTGCGCACCCGCGTGCCCAATGTGGAGTTCGCCGCCGCAGCCCGCGACGAGCATCTGCTGCTCGTGCCCGCCGGCGACAACGTCGTTCGTTTGCTGCCGCCCCTCACCATCACGGAGGCCGAGGTCGCGGAGGCTTTCGATCGTCTGGATCGCGCCTGCGCCAGGATCGAGGCTGCGAAGAAGACGGGAGCCGCCGCATGAGCGCGCCGGTTCGTCACTTCCTCGATCTCACGGCCCTGCCGGGCGACGAGCTCAGAACCATCATCGATGCGTCCGCCGCCATGAAGCGGGCGCGCCGCAAGGGTGAGCACGCCGCCCGGCGCCCGCTCGCCGGCAAGACGCTGGCGATGATCTTCGACAAGCCCTCGACGCGCACCCGCGTGTCGTTCGACGTCGGCATGCGCGAGCTCGGCGGCGAGACCATCATGCTCACCGGCGCGGAAATGCAGCTCGGCCGTGGCGAGACCATCGCCGACACGGCGCGCGTGCTGTCGCGCTACGTGGACGCGATCGTGATCCGCATGCTCGACGCCAAGGCGGTCGCGGAACTTGCCGAATACGCCACCGTGCCGGTGATCAACGGGCTCACGAAGCTGTCGCATCCCTGCCAGGTCATGGCCGACGTCATGACCTACGAGGAGCACCGCGGGCCCATCAAGGGCAAGACGGTGGCCTGGGTGGGCGACGCCAACAACGTGCTCGCCTCCTGGGTGCACGCCGCGGCGCGCTTTGACTTCCGCCTCAACATCGCCGCGCCGGAGCAGCTCGCTCCGCCCGCCGACCTGCTGGCCTGGGCGCGGCGGGAAGGCGCCCGCGTGGCCGCCATGGAGGACCCGCAGGACGCCGTGACGGACGCCGATTGCGTGGTGACCGATTGCTGGGTGTCGATGGGCGACGAGGACGCGGGTAGACGCCACAACATGCTCGCCCCATATCAGGTGAACTCCAAGCTCATGAAGCTCGCCGACGACAAGGCGATTTTCATGCACTGCCTGCCTGCTCACCGCGGCGAGGAAGTGACGGACGAGGTCATGGATGGCCCGCAGTCCGTGGTGTTCGACGAAGCCGAGAACCGGCTGCACGCCCAAAAGGGCGTGCTGGCCTGGTGCCTCGGGGCATTGGATCGATGACTGACACACACCCAGAGCTCGACGACCTCGTACTGCCCTTTTCGGTAGAACCTCTCGAAGCCCGCGGCCGCATCACGCGGCTCGGGCCGTTGGTGGACCGTATCTTGGAGCGCCACGCCTACCCGCCCCAGGTGGCGCGGCTGGTCGGCGAGATGGTGGTGCTGGCCGTTCTGCTCGGCACCTCGCTGAAATTCGAGGGCCGCTTCCAGCTGCAGACGCGTACGGACGGCGCGGTCGACATGCTGGTCGTGGACTTCGAGGCGCCCGACCGCGTGCGCGCCTATGCGCGCTTCGACGCCGAGCGCCTGGGCGAGCTCGCCGCCGACGCCAGCCCGGCGGCGCTGCTCGGCCGCGGCCACCTCGCGCTCACGATCGACCAGGGCTCGGACATGTCGCGCTACCAGGGCATCGTCGCCCTGGAGGGCCAGTCCATCGAGGACGCCGCTCACCAGTATTTCCTCCAGTCCGAGCAGATCCCGACCCGCATCCGCATCGCGGTGGGCGAAACGCTGGCGGGCGCGCGCCACACGTGGCGCGCCGGCGGTGTAATGGTGCAGTTCCTGCCGTCCTCCCCCGAGCGCCAGCGCCAGGCCGACCTGCCGCCCGGAGACGCGCCCGAGGGCGCGACTGCGCATGTGGTGGACGAAGACGACGCCTGGGTGGAAGCCCGTTCGCTGGTGGAGACCGTTGAGGACCACGAATTGCTGGATCCCACGCTCACCAGCGAAACGCTGCTCTACCGCCTCTTCCACGAGCGCGGCGTGCGCGTGTTCGAGGCCCAGACCGTGATCGAGCGCTGCCGGTGTTCGCGCGAGCGCATCGTCGGCATGCTGCGCCAGTTCTCACCCGAGGAGCGCCGCTCCATGGTGGGCGACGACGGTCGCATCGGGATCACCTGCGAGTTCTGCTCCACGCACTACCAGGTCGAGCCGGCCGAGGTCGGCGTCGAGGATTGAGCGGCTTCGAGCCGAATTGAGCGATCACAAGCCGGAGAGCCGCGCTCGCCGCGCGTTCACCCGCGCGTGAGCCGGCCGTGGCGGACGGAGGTCAATAAATCCGGCCGCCGAAGCTGAAGCGTAAGCACGGCAAGCACTTCGCTGGTTTCATGACGCCCAGCGCTGATCACGCCGCCTTCTCCGACGCCCGGCGCCGTCGCGTCATCACCGATCTTGCTCCGGTTTTCGTGATCCCGCCGCCTCTGGCCGAAGCCGGGCGGGCGTGCCTTCGTGATCGTACGACGGCGACAACAGCCGCTCGGCCCATCTCGGGGAGGCGCACATGACCATGGACACCACGCTGCGGCCGGCGCTTCCGGCCATTCCGAGCCGGCGTACGATCGCGTGGCTGCTGATTGGCGGGTTCCTCGGCCTCATGGCTTGGGAAATCTGGGCGCGGTTCATCACCCCGCTGATCCTGGGCGGACCGCTGGAGCCGGCCGAACTCGTGATCTCACTCGTGCGCCGCTGGACCGGATACGAGCTGGCGCGCTTCCCGGCCGAGGTCGCCCATTACACTATCGGCATCGTTGGTTACCCGGTGCTCTACTACATCGTGTCGCGCAGCCTGAAGAGCTGGGCGCTGGTGCTCGATATCGGCGTCTGGGCGCTGTTCACGCTCTACCTCGCCGGCGTCGCATTCACGGGCGGCCTGATGATGGGCGCGGTGCTGTTCTGGCTGTTCGTCACCGTTCTCACGGCCACACGCTTCATCAACCCGAACAGCCTCCTGGCGGATTGCCTGAGCTGGGGCTCGTTCACCTGGTTCAACGCGCTTGGCATCATGGCGCCGCTGGCCGGCCTGCCCTTCCTGCTGCTGGAATGGGGCGGTGGGCTCTCGTTCATGAGCTACGCCGGCCACATCATCTTCGGCTTCGTGGCCGCGCTGGTGTTCGAGATGAAAGCCGGGCGCCAGGCCTGAGCGGCGGGGCCGCTCTCGGGGCGGCCTCGTTTCAGGGCTTCAGGGCCGCGCCTTTCGGGCGAGCCGGCAGGCTCTCCATCCAGCGAAACGCATCGGCGACCCAGCCCGCCTCGATCTCGTGCTCGCCGGCGTGGAGGCACAGCGTCAGCTCTCTCCCGCTGGCGCAGTGGCTCGCCGACCATGTGCGGCAGGCGAGCGCGCCCCGCTGCGCCTCCTGGTCCGGCTCGGCCACGCAGCCGTCGATGCTGCGCCACAACGCCATGCCGCGCAGCACGTCGCCCTGCTGCAGCGCGCCGCCGCGCAGCACGCGGCCGGCCATCGGCACGGTGCGATCGGCCAGCCCATGCACATGTCGCAGCGACACTGGCCCGCCCGGGCAACTCTCCGGCTCCGGCATCCAGAACGCGCCCGCGACGGGCGCGAACGCCGTGAAGCGGCCGGGCGTCTGGCAGGCGAGGCTCCACACCATGGAGCCGCCGACCGAGAAGCCGGTCGCGAGCACGCGCGTCTGGTCCACCGGCCAGCGGCGCTCGACGTCATCCAGCACGCGGCCCACGAACGCGATGTCGTCGCGGCCCGGAAACGCCTTGGACGGAAATGACCAGGATAGCGCTGACCCGTTCTCGGCCCGCCCTTGCGGCGCCACCAGGATGGCCCCGACGCCCTCCACCGCGTCAGCCAGCGTGGCGTCCGCCATCACGCCTTCGGCCGAGCCCGAATAGCCGTGGAAGAACATCACAACCGGGAGCCGCGCCTGCCCGTCCCACCGCGGCGGAACGCGGGCGTAGTACACGCCGTCAGCCACCGCGCACGGGATCTGGGCGTCACACGCGAACGCGTCCGGGGCGACCAAGGCCAGCAAGGCTGCGAGCGCACCAGGGATCAGGCGCATGGGATCGGGCGCATGAGCGCTCCTCCGGCGGTTGCCCGCACAGTAGCACCACCCCGACGGCCGTCATCCGGCTCACGCCGGCATCACGCGAACGTGTCGGCCGCTCACGCGGATGTTCGTGGCGCAACTGGGCGCCACACGGTCCGATGCGCCTCGAGATCTTCGAAGACATGGCCCGGAGGGCAGTCGCATGATCGTTGACGCGTATGCGGGGCGTCATTCCACCGGTAGTCCGGCCGCGGTCGCAGCCTTCGAGCAGGCGATCGCCAGCGTCGCCCGCCACCAGCCCGGCGCCGCCGAAGCATTGGATGCGGCTTTGGCGGCCGACCCCGACCTGATCGCCGCCCACGCGCTGCGGGGCTTCGCGGCCGTGATCCTGGCGCGCTCCGAGTGCGTCCCGGCCGCGGACGATGCCTACGCCCTTGCGGCCGCCGCGCTGGCGCGACGCCCCGACGTGACCTCGGACGAGTCCGTCCTGGTCCATGCCCTCGACGCCGCCCGGCGCGGGCGCTTGCGCGCCGCCGCCGACCGGCTCGACGCGCACCTGCACGCCGAGCCCGGGGCCTTTCTGCCGCTCAAGCTCTCGCACTCCCTGCGCTTCATGGCGGGCGACCTCGGCGGCATGCTTGCGCTGACGTCGCGGGTTCTCCCGGCCTGGACGGAGGACCGTCCGGGCGCGGGCTTCGTGCTCGGCTGCCACGCGTTCGGGTTGGAAGAAGCCGGCGAGCTCGCGCCCGCCGAGCGTTACGGGCTGCGCGCCGTGGAGCTCGAGCCAGGCGACGCGTGGGGGCTGCACGCCGTTTCTCACGTGCACGAGACGCAGGGCCGCACCCGCGAGGGCGCGTCCTGGCTCGAAGCCTCACGCCCGCGTTGGGCCGCCTGCAACAACTTCCGCTTCCACCTGTCCTGGCATCTCGCGCTGTTCGAGCTGGAGGAGGGGCATGTCGGGCGCGTGCTGGACCTCTATGACGACGAGGTGCGGCCGACGCGGACCGACGATTTCCGCGACGTCGCCAACGCGGCCTCGCTGCTGTGGCGGCTGTCGCAGGAGGGCGTCGACGTCGGCGACCGCTGGGCCGAACTGGCCGCCGTCTCGCGCCGCCGGACGCGCGACGTCACGCTGGTGTTCGCGTCACTGCACCACATCCTCGCGCTGGTCGGCGCGGGCCAGCGAGGCGACGCCCTCGCGCTCGCGGGGGAGATCAGCGCGCGGGAGCGGAGCGGCGGCGACCAGGGCAGGGTCGCGGGCCAGGTGGGGCGTGATCTCGCCCGCGTCATCCTCGACCTTGGCGACGCCGCCACGATCGCCCGCGCGGCGGCCGCACTGCCGCTGATCGGGGGCAGCCACGCCCAGCGCGACGTCTTTCTGCGCACGCTGGCGCTGGCGGCCGCCGACCGCGGCGAGCGCGACGCCATGGCGGTCGTGATGGGCTGCCGGGCCGCCTTGCGCCGGGAGGACCGGTTCTGCCAACTGGCGCATCAGCGCCTGGCGCGGGCCGAAGCCGCCCGCAGGCGCGTCGCCTGAGCGCAAGGTGGACCCTATGAACCGCATCGCAGACCGCATCGCCGAAACGCTCTACGCCGCCGGCGTCCGCCACGCCTTCGGGATGCCGGGCGGCGAGGTCGTGACCCTGCTGGACGCGCTGGAGCGCGCCGGCATCCGCTTCGTGCTGGCCCGCAACGAAACCGCGGCCGCCATGATGGCGGCGGCCGCGAGCGTGGTCGGCGGCGCGCCGGGGCTGCTGGTGACCACGCTTGGGCCCGGTCTCGCCAACGCGGTGAACGGCGTCGCGGACGCCGCGCAGGAGCGCACGCCGCTGCTGGTGATCTCCGGCGTGGTGGAGCGCTCGATCCGCGCCCGCTATACCCATCAGGTGGTCGATCACGCCGCCATGTTGCGGCCGCTCGTGAAGGCGTCGTTCGAGATCGAGCCCGAAAGCGCCGAGGCCACGATCGCGCGCGCGCTGCGCCTCGCCACCACGCCGCCTTTCGGCCCGGTGCACCTCGATCTGTCGCCCACGACGGCGGCGCTGCCGGCCCAGGGCGCGCCTGCTTCCCGCAACGGCGCTTCCCAACCGCTTGCGCCCGATCCGGCCGACCCCGCCGTCGCGGCCGTGCGCGAGCGCCTCGCCCGGGCCGAACGCCCGCTGCTGGTCGCCGGCTTCGACGCTGCCCGGGGCGGGGCGGCCGCCGCAATCTGCAGGCTGGCGGACACGCGGCGCATGCCGGTAATCACCACCTACAAGGCCAAGGGCGTCCTCGATGAGAACCACCCCTGCAGCCTTGGCGGGGCCGGGCTGTCGCCGCTCGCCGACACGATGCTGCTGGGGATGGTCCGCGACGCCGACCTCGTGCTGCTCGCCGGCTACGACCCGATCGAGATGCGCCCCGGCTGGCTCGGCGTTCCGCCCCATCCGGAGCGCGTGGTCGAGCTCGGCTGGCCGGTCGATCACGCCATGCACGAGGCCGGCCTGCGCCTGTGCGGCGATCCCGCCCAGTTGCTCGCCGCCCTTGCCGACGGCTGCGCGCCCGGCGAAAGCTGGCCCGGCGGCGCCGTGGCGGACGCACGGGCGGCGCTGGCCCGCGCCTTCGCGTCCCCGGCGGACTGGGGTCCGCACGCCGTGTTCGAAACGCTTGCCGAAACGGCGGGCGACCCCACCGTCACGATCGACAGCGGCGCCCATCGCATCCTCCTGAGCCAGATGTGGCGCGCCTCCCGACCCCTCTCGCTGCTGCAGTCCGCCGGCTGGTGCACCATGGGCAGCGCCATCCCGCTCGCGATCGGCGCGGCCCTCGCCGAACCCTCTCGCCGCGCCATCGCGGTGCTGGGCGACGGCGGCCTCGAGATGACGCTCGGCGAACTCGGGACAATCCGGGATCAGGCCCTGCCGCTCACCATCCTGGTTCTGCAAGACGAGAGCCTCGGACTCATCGAGCTTAAGCAGGCGGCCGCCGGCCTCACTCGCACAGGGGTTACGCTGGGGCGCACCGACTACACGGCAGTCGCGCGAGCCTTCGGAGGGCTAGGCGTCGAATGCCGCGACCGCGCCTCCCTGCGTTCGGCCCTCGCGGAGGCGGCCAGCCGTTCGGCGTTCACGCTGATCACATGCCCGATCGACGCGAGGGCCTATGTCGACCGCATCTGATGTTCCCGCCGCGCCGCGCGCGCGGGATCCGCGGCTCGATTTTTTTCGCGGCATGGGCATGTGCATCATCCTGATCGCCCATATCCCGTGGAACCCCTGGACCAACTGGATCCCGGCGCGCTTTGGCTTCAGCGACGCGGCCGACATGTTCGTGTTCTGCTCCGGCATGGCGTCCGCCATCGCGTTCGGGCGGGTGTTCGCGCAGCATGGCTGGCTGATCGGGACGTTCCGGATCCTGCATCGGCTCTGGCAGGTCTACTGGGTGCATATCTGCGCCTTCGTGACCGTGCTCACGCTCGCGATCGCGCTCGACCAGATGCTGGATGTCGATCACTACGTCCGCGAAGAGCTGAAGCTCCAGCCGGTGCTGGACGACCCGCGCACCTATCTGGTCAATCTGCTCACGCTCCGCTTCGTCCCGAACTATTTCGACATTCTGCCGATGTACCTCGTGGTGCTCGCGATGACGCCTGTCGCGATGGCGCTGGCTCGCGTGAGTCCCGCTTTGGCCGGCGCAGTCTCGGTGGCTCTATGGCTCGGCGCACAGGCCGGCGTGCTGGAGCTCACGGCGGACGCGACCACGGGCCGTCCGTGGTTCTTCAACCCGTTCGCCTGGCAGCTCCTGTTCTTCACCGGTTTCGCCTTCGCGCGCGGCTGGCTGCCCGCCCCGCCGCGCGACAGGCGGTTGGCGTTGGCGGCCGGTGGCCTGGTGGCGATCGGGATCCCGCTTGGTTGCCAGAACGAGTTCCAGTGCTATGCGGGATTCGGCGCGGCGCCGGCGCTCGGGGAGGCGCATGAGGCTCTGGGCGCCCTGATTGCGAAGACCAACCTCGGTCCGCTGCGCTACCTGCATTTTCTCGCCACCGCCTACCTGGCTTTTCTGGCCGTCGGGGAGGGCGGTCGCCGCCTCGCCGGTCGCGTGCCGGACGTGCTCCGGATGATTGGCAAGCAGACCCTGGCGGTGTTCCTCACCGGACTGGTGATCGCGCAGGGCCTCGGGGCGCTCTTGGACGTCGTCGGGCGGAGCCCGCTGTCCGCACTGCTGGTCAACCTTGCCGGTCAGGCCATCCTGCTGATCGCAGCCCTGATCGTCACGGCGGTGAAAAGCCCGCCCTGGCGCAAGCCGCCCGTACCGGATCGTCGGGCCTCGTCGCCTGCGGGCGCCAGGCCTCCGCGCGGTTCCCCGACAACGCAGGCCGCGGCGCCCGGCTGAACAGGTGTCGTCTGAAGATTGTTGACAATCGACAGCGACGGGGCATGATGCCCCCATGTCCGCGCATGAAGCCATCGCGTTCCTGAAAAGCCGGTCCCTGGGCGTTCTGATCGAGCCCGAGATCGAGCGGATGATCATGTCCGGCGAGATCAAGCCGGGCGATCGCATCAACGAGAACGCCCTTGCGCTGCGCTTCGGCACGAGCCGCGGGCCCATTCGCGAGGCGCTGCGCTCCATGGAGGCCGGCGGCCTCGTGGCGCTCGTGCCCAATCGCGGCGTTTATGTTCGCAGCCTCGATCTCGCCACCGCCTGCGCGATCTACGAGGTTCGCGCCGCCCTGTTCGGCATGGCGGGACGCTGCGCGGCCGAGCGCGCCGGCGCGGAGGATATCTGCAGGCTCGAGACGCTCGTGGCCGAGATGGACCGCGCCGTCGACGCTGGGGATTTCGAAACCTACTACCCGCTCAATCTTGCCTTTCACCAGGCCATCCTGGCGGCCTCCGGCAATCATTTGCTGGCTGCGCAATACGCCAGCCTGATCAAGCAGCTCCACCTCTACCGGGCGCGCAGCCTCGTGCAGGGCGGCGGCTTGCACGTGTCCAACCAGGAGCACCGCGCCATGGTGGACGCCATCGCGGCGCGCGACCCCGAAGCCGCCTCCCGCACCCATTTCGACCACGTGATGCGCTCGCTGGACCGGCTTCGCGCCGCGCCGGCGGCGCACGCCGCAACATAAGGCCAAGCCATGACGTCGCGCCCCATGACCGCGGAAGCGATCCGCTTCATCGAGACGGTCCGCTACGAGGACCTGCCCGAGGAAGCGCTGCGCATCGGCCGCCGCTGCATGGTCGACACGCTCGGCCTTTATCTGGCGGGCGGCCTGGAAGGCTCCGTCAAGATGCTGGCGGCGGACGCCATCGAGAATGGCGGCCGTCCGGACGCCTACGTGATTGCGGGCGGGAATGCGAAGGCGCCGGCGGCGCTGGCCGCCCGCGTGCTCGGCACCGCCGGCCATGCGCATGACTGGGACGACACGCAGGTGTCGCACGACCCGCGCCACGTCTACGGCCTTCTCACGCATCCTTCCGTGCCGCCCCTCACCGCCGCGCTCGTGATGGCGCAGCGCCTCGGCGGCGTCGACGGCAAGCGCTTCATGCTCGCCTTCCAGGCGGGCTTCGAGGTCGAGTGCAAGATCTCGGAGTGGATGACGGACCGCCACTATCGCCGAGGCCACCACACCAGCGGGACGGTCGGCACCTTCGGGGCCGCGACGGCGGCCGCCAAGCTCCTCGGCCTTTCGGGCGACAAGCTCGCACATGCGCTCGGCATCGCGGCCAGCTTCGCGGCCGGCATCCGCTGCAACTTCGGCACCATGACGAAGCCGCTCCATGTCGGCCGCGCGTCCGAGAATGGCGTCACGGCGGCGCTGCTGGCCGCGCGCGGCTTCACGGCCGATCCGGAGGCGCTCGATGGGCAGTGGGGCTTCTGGGCCGTGATGGGCGAGGGCGCGGACGAGAGCAAGTTCGAGCAGGGCTTCGGCAAGACGCTCACGATCGTGGACCCGGGCGTGAGCATCAAGCCGTACCCGTCGGGCATTCTCACGCACCAGTCCATGGACGCCATGCTGAAGCTCGTGCGCGAGCATGACCTCAAGCCCGACCAGGTCGAGACGATCCGCTTCTACGCCGGCAAGAACATCACCGAGCCGATCCGCTACCCGGTGGCGCAGAACCACCTTCAGGCCAAGTTCTCCATGCCGGCGCTGCTGTGCATGATCGTGCTCTGCCGCCGCGCCAGCCACCACGAGTTCGAGGACAGCTTCGTGGCCGGCGCCGCCATGCAGGACATGCAGCGCCGCACGCAGGTGATCAACGACCCCGAGATCGACGCCAAGGGCTACGACCTGATCCGCTCGCGCATCGAGGTCGACACCAAGGACGGCCGCACGCTCACCCAATGGGCCGACGAGCGCTATCGTGGCGGGCCATTGAACCCGATCAGCGACGCCGACCTCGAAGGCAAATTCCGCATGTGCGCCGAGGGCGCCATCGACAACGCCCGGCAGGACCAGTTGCTTGACGCCGTGCGCGGCCTCGACAAGGCGGCCGACGCCGCCAAGCTTGCCGAGCTGATGATCTACGACGCGGCCGCCCGCTAGGGCGACGGCGTATCGACGGTGCGGCCCACAAGGGCCGCAGGGCGCTCCGGGAACGCGCCAAAGGAGGAAGTCATGGGCAAGCTCAAGGCAGCAATGCGGCTCGCCGTGGCGGCGGCCGCTGTCGCGTGCGGGATCGGGATCGCGAAGGCCGCGCCCGAAGCCTATCCGCAGAAGGTCGTCACGCTGGTGACGCACTCCAGCCCGGGAGGCGGCAGCGACGTCTTCCTGCGCGAGATGATCAAGTACCTGAACCGCTACATCGACGCGACCTTCGTGGTCGAGAACGTGCAGGGCGGCAGCGGCGCGCGCGCGATGTCCAAGGTCGCGACCGCGAAGCCCGATGGCGCCACCTTCTACGCCATCACGCCGACTTATGTGTTCACCTCGCTGATGAGCAAGGTGCCGAGCACCTACAAGGACATGCAGCCCGTCGTCACCGTGTTCTCGGACGCCGAGGTGCTGTTCACCCGCACGGACGGCCCGTTCAAGTCGCTGAAGGACGTGATCGCTCACGCCAAGGAAAAGCGCGGCCGCTGGGGCGTCGCCAACCCGGCCTCGCTGGAGCGCCAGGCGGCCGAGCGCCTGAAAAAGGCGGCCGGCGTCAACGCCGCGATCGTCTCGCACGAGGGCGGCGGCGACATGATGATCAACGTGCTCAACGGCACGCTGGATGTCGGCGTCGGCGAGATCCAGGAGCTGCGCTCGCAGCTGGAGGCCGGCAAGGTGCGCCTGGTCGCCACCTTCAACAGCAAGCGCCTCGACGGCTATCCCAACGTCCCGACCGTCAAGGAGGAGGGGTTCGACGTAGTGGTCCAGAAGTTCCGCGGCCTCGCGGGTCCCAAGGGGCAGCCGCCGGAGGTGCTGGCCATCTGGGAGCGGGCGATGCGCGGCCTGATCGCGGATCCCGACTACAAGAAGGTCTACGCCGCCGAGAGCCTCGTCCCCGAGGTGCAGGGCTCCGCCGGCGCGACCAAGCTGGTCGACGATTTCGCGGCCGAGTCCGAGGCCTTCCTCAAGGAGGCGGGCGCGGCCAAGTAGCCGCCGCCGTCTCGAGCCGCAGGAGCGCGGGTCATGCACAAGGACATCCAGAGCGGCCTCGTGGTGGCCGCCGTGGGGTTCCTCTACCTCTGGGGCCTGCGCGGCATCAGCGAGACCACGCTGTCCGACGAGGTCGGTCCCACGGGCATTCCCTATCTGCTCGGGATCGGCCTTGCCTTGACCGGGCTCCTGATCGCCGCGCGTGGCGCGCTGGTGGCCCGCAAGGCCCAGCCCGCCGTCGCGGCCGCTCCGGCTCCTGACGATGACGAAGAGGCCGACGCCCCAGCCTGGCGCGCCATGAGCTTTCTGGGACTTGGCGTCCTGTTTATCGGCGCAGCCTGGCTGGCCGGCTACGTGGCCGCCGGGATCGTGCTGCTCGCCGCCACCGCGACCTTCGAGGGCATCCGGCCCTCCGCCCGACTCGCCGTGCTGGCGGTGGTTGGCGCCGTCGGGTTCTGGATCGTATTCGTGAAGCTGCTCGGCATCGACCTGCCGCACGGCGTGCTGTTCGGGGGCTGAGGCATGGACACCCTGCTGAAATGCCTGACGCTGCTGGTCGCCACCCCGCTGGTTCCGGCCGCCATCATCGGCCTCGTCTGGGGCATCATCGGCGGCGCCCTGCCGGGCATCTCGGCTTCCGTGACGATGTCGCTGGTGCTGCCCTTCACCTACGCGATGGACCCGATGGTCGCCATCGTGCTGCTGGCCTCGGTCTATATCGGGGCCGAGTATGGCGGCTCCATCCCGGCCATTCTGATCCGCACGCCGGGCACCAACTCGGCCGCCGCCACCGTGGTGGACGGGTACGAGATGAAGCGCCAGGGCCGCGCCGGCGAGGCGCTCGGCATCTCGCTGTGGTCGGGCGTCATCGGCAGCCTGTTCGGGCTCGTGATGCTGATCGGCTTGACCGAGCCGCTGTCGCGCATCGCGCTCGCGTTCAAGCCGATGAGCTACTGCGCGCTGGGTCTGCTCGGCCTCAGCATCATCGCTTCGCTGTCGGGCGGCTCGCTGCTGAAGGGCCTCGCGGCCGCGCTGGTCGGCATGATGGTGTCCACCATCGGCATCGATCCGATCTCGGGCGTGGATCGCTTCACCTTTGGCCAGCCGGACCTGCTGAACGGCGTCAAGCCCATCATGGTTATGGTCTCGCTGTTCGCCGTGAGCGAGCTTCTGCGCCAATCAGGCAGCAAGAGCGTGGCGCTCGGCCAGCAATCGGTCCGCATCACCCTGCCGAACCTTGCAATGATGCGCCGGCTGATCAAGCCACAGTTCATCGGCTGCATCACCGGCACGGTCGAGGGCCTGATGCCGGGCGGCGGCGGCTCCATCGCGGCGTTCTTCTCCTATAATGAGGCCAAGCGCTGGTCGAAGCACCCGGAGGAGTTCGGCAAGGGCTCGGTCGAGGGCGTCGCCGCCCCGGAGGCCGCCAACAATACGGTGGCGAGCGCCTCGCTGATCCCGCTGCTCAGCTTCGGCATCCCGGGCTCCAACTCGGCCGCGGTGCTGCTGGGCGGGCTCCTGATCCACGGCCTGCTGCCCGGGCCGCGCCTTTTCGAGCAGAACGCCGACGTGGTGCTGGGCCTCTACACCGGCTCGCTGGTCGCCACGATCGCGCAGATCGCGGTCGGCATCGTGATCATGCCGGTCTGCATGTGGCTAGTGAACCGGCCGCGGCCCTATCTGGCGGCTTTCATCTACCTGCTGGTGCTGTCGGGCATCTACACCATCAACGGCAGCCTGTTCGACCTCGGCATCGTGCTGTTCGGCGGCCTCGTCGGCTTCCTGATGAAGGCCTTCGGCTACCCGTTCCTGCCCGCCGTGCTGGGCGTGGTGCTGGGTCCGATCGTGGAGTCCAACTACCGGCGCTCCATGCTGCTCTCGGGCGGCGACCTCTCGATCTTCCTCGACGATCCCATCGCGGTCGGCTTCCTGATCACGGCCGTCCTGTTCCTGTCCTGGTCGCTCTGGCGCGAGTGGCGTGACGCCGTCGCGCGCCGGACGGAGGTGAAGCCCGCATGAACGCCCCCCCGAAGAGCGACGCCCCGGTCGCGGCCTCGCTCGCCCGCTTCGCCGTCGAGACGAGCCGGAAGCCCCTGCCGGACGCCGTGCGCGAGACCGTCCGCCTCCTGCTGCTCGACGTCGCCGGCCTTTGCCTTGCGGCGCGCGACACCGACTACGTTCGCGCCGGCCTCGCCAGCGTGGCGTCCGAGGGGCGCTGCACGGCGCTCGGCCATCCGGGCGGGCTCGGCCCCTACGACGCCGCGCTGGTGAACGGCCTCGCGGCCCATGGCGAGGATTTCGACGACACCTTCGAGGGCGGCCCCGTGCACGCCGGCGCGGTGGTGGTTCCGGCCGTGCTGGCCATCGCGGAGCATCGCGGGCTTTCTGGCGATGCCGTGCTGCGCGGCGTCGCGGTCGGCACGGAGCTGATGTGCCGGCTGAGCCTGGTCGCCCCGCAGGCGATCCACAAGGCGGGGTTCCACCCCACCGCGGTGCTGGGCGCCCCTGCGGCAGCCGCCGCCGTCTGCGCGGCGCTCGGGCTGGACGGGACGCAGACGCTGAACGCCATCGGGACCTCCGGCAGCCTGGCGTCCGGCATCATCGAATACCTGTCCGACGGCAGCTGGACCAAGCGGCTCCACGCCGGCGCGGCCGCGCAGGCCGGCATCCGCGCGGCGCTGCTGGCCGAGGGCGGCTTCTTCGGCCCGTCCACCGTGCTGGAAGGCAAGCACGGCTTCTACAAGGCCTTCGCGCCCTCCCGCGCCCCCGATTTCGCGCCGCTGCTGGACGGCCTCGGCGAGCGCTGGGTGCTGCAGGACATCGCCTTCAAGCCCTACGCATGCGGAACCATGACGCAGCCCTTCGTGGACTGCGCCGTGAAGCTCGCCGCCCAGGGCGTCAGCCCGGAGGACGTCGTCGCGATAGAATGCCGGGTCGGCGAGGGCACGGTCCATCGGCTGTGGGATCCCATCGCGCTCAAGCGCCGGCCGCCCAACGGCTACGCGGCCAAGTTCTCGACCCCCTACTGCATCGCGGTCGGCTTCATCGACGGCAAAGCCGGGCTGGAGCAGTTCACCGAGGAGCGCGTGCGCGATGAGCGCGTTCTCGCGCTCGCCGCCACGGTTTCGTACGTGGTCGACCCCGAGGACGAATACCCGCGCAACTTCACCGGCCATATCCGCGCGACGCTGCGCGACGGCAGCGTTCGCGAGGTCACCAAGGGCCATATGCGCGGCGGCGCGCGCGAGCCCCTGACCGCCGCGGACATTCGCGCCAAGTTCGACGACAACGCCCGCTTCGGCGGCTGGACCGAGGCCGCCGCGCTCGCCGAGGCTCTCGACCGGATCGCCGCCGGCGGCTCGGTGGATCTCGCCGCCGGCCGTGCCGGCCAAAAGGAAACACGCCCATGAACGGCGAACTCAGCCACCGCAATGTCCTCGTCACCGGCGCGTCCAAGAACATCGGCCGCGCCATCGCGCTCGATCTCGCGGCCGGCGGCGCCCGGGTGGCGCTCGTCGCCCGGCAGGATCGCGCAGGCCTCGAAGCCGTGGCGCGCGAGATCGAGGAGGCGGGCGGGCCGCGCCCGGTCGTGCTGCTCGCCGATGTCTCGGACGAGGCGTCCGTGCGCCGCATGGTGGAGGACGCCGCCGCGCAACTGGGCAGCCTTGACGTGCTGGTTAACAACGCCGCCGTCCGCAACGAGGCGCATTTCGAGGACCTCACCTTTGCGCGCTGGCGCGAGGTGATGGCGATCGCGCTGGACGGCGCCTTCCTGTGCTGCCAGGCCTGCCTGCCGCATCTCTCCAAAGGCGGGGAGGGAGCCATCATCAACATCGGCGGGCTCACGGCCTACACGGGAGCGCGCGACCGAGCCCATGTGGTCGCCGCCAAGGCGGGGCTCGACGGCCTCACCAAGGCGTTGGCGCACGATCTCGCGCCCAAGGGCGTCACCGTGAACCTCGTCTCGCCGGGCCTGATCGACACCGTGCGGGGCGGCCCGACATCGGCCGCCGAGCCCACGCATCACAAGACGCACGCCACGCTGCTCGGACGGCGCGGCAAGCCCGCCGAGGTCGCCGCCATGGTGCGCCTGCTGGCGGGCCCGCAGGGGCGCTTCATCACGGGCCAGACCATCCACGTGAACGGCGGGGCCTATCTGCCGTGACGGCGGCGGCGGACCCCGCAGCGTTCGGCCTGGCCGGCTTCGCCGGGGCCGACTTTGCGGCGACCGCCACCCTCGTGGCGCTAGCGGCCTTTCTGGGCGCGCTGTTCAGCGCCCTCACGGGCTCCGGCGGCGCCATCATCCTCTCGCTCGCGCTCGCGCCCGTGATCGGCGTCGCCGCCCTGGTGCCGACGCTCAGCGTCGCGCTGCTGATCACCCACGTGGCGCGCGTTGTCGCGTTCCGCCACAGCATCGACAGGCGCGCCGCGACCATGATGGCCGGGTTCGCGGTTCCGGGCTGCGCGTTTGGCGCGGTGATCTACGCCTGGCTGCCCGAGCGCGCCATCGCGGCCATGCTGGGCGTGTTCCTGCTCGTTCTCGTGATCGTGAAGCGGTCGCTGGCGTCCCGCATCGCGGCGTCCCGTCTCGCCCGGCTCGGTCCCGCCGGCCTTGCGGGCGCGTCCGGCCTCTTCGGCGTCCTTTCTGGCGCGACCATCGGCGGCGGCGTGCTCGCCCTGCCGATCCTCGGCGCCGCGGGGTTGGTCGGATCGCCGCTCGTGGCCACGGACGCGGCGGTCGGCTTGGCGTTGCAACTCACCAAGGCGATCGTGTTCGGGGGAGCGGCTACGCTGACGGCCGAGTTGTTCGGCCTCGGCCTGCTGATCGGCCTCTGCATGGTTCCGGGCGTCACGCTGGCGAAGTCGCTGCTCTCCCGCATGTCGCTCCACGTCCACGGCCTGATGATCGACGGCGTGATCGCGCTCGGCGCGCTCGGCTTCATCCGGCAGGCGCTGAAGGGATGACGCGCGATTTCGAAAACAGTCTATTGTTGACAATCTGAACCGCCCTGGCCCATCGTGGCCATCACGGCGCCGCAGAGCGCCAGGAGGCGATCGTCGAAATCCCGTGCGGGACGAGGCGCCGCTTCACAAACCGGGAGGAGGTCGCATGGCCTTCGTCGAGCTTTCGCAGCTGTCCAAGTCCTACGGGAAGCTGACCGTCGTCGATCGCGTGTCGCTCTCCATCGAGAAAGGCGCGTTGGTGTGCCTGCTCGGCCCTTCGGGCTGCGGCAAAACCACGACCTTGCGTCTCGTGGCCGGCTTCGTCGATCCCACGGGCGGCGAGATCCGGGTCGGCGGCCGGGTGTTGTCCGCGCCGGACGTCACCACACCGCCCGAGCGCCGCAACATGTCGATGATCTTCCAGAGCTACGCGCTCTGGCCGCACATGACGGTGTTCGAGAATGTCGCGTATGGGCTCTCCATCAGGGGCCTCTCCAAGGCCGACATCAAGACGCGGGTCGACAACATCCTGAGCGTCGCCAAGCTATCGCCGTTGGCCGAGCGCTACCCGTCGGAGCTCTCCGGCGGGCAGCAGCAGCGCGTGTCGCTGGCCCGCGCGCTGGTGGTTGAGCCCGAAACGCTGCTGCTCGACGAGCCGCTCTCCAACCTCGATGCAAACCTGCGCGAGGAAATGCGCTTCGAGATCCGCCGCCTTCACGACCAGTATCGCTACACCACCATCTACGTCACCCACGACCAGGCCGAGGCCATGACCACCGCCGACGTGATCGTGGTGATGAACCAGGGCCGCATCGAGCAGGCGGGCTCGGCCGAGGACATTTACAAGCGGCCCCGCTCGGAGTTCGTCGCCCGCTTCATCGGCGGCACCAACATCCTGAAGGGCCGGCGCTCGGGCGACCAGGCTGTGGACTGGGGCGGCATCAAGCTCACCTGCGGCGATGGCGAGTTCGCGGCTGCAGACGAGACGGCGGTGTCGATCCGGCACCACGACATCCGCATCGCCACCAATGCGCCCGTGGACGGCCTCAACTGGGCGCCGGGCGCGGTCTCACGCCAGGTCTTCCTCGGCTCGCACCGGGACTACCTCATCGATCTTTCGAATGGCGAGACGGTGCGCGCGGTTGCGCCCCCGGATGTAGCCATTCCGAAAGGGCAGCCGGTCTGGCTCCAATTCCCCCCGGAACACTGCCGGGCGCTGGCTCAATAGAACAAGGAGGAAACGTCATGAAGCATTTCGTCCTCGCCGCGGCTGCGGCCGTCATGTGGCTCGCGCCGCATGCTGTCCAGGCCGCGCCGCCCGCGCCCTACGAGCCCGACCAGGCCCTGGTCGAGGCCGCCAAGAAAGAGGCCAAGGTCGTCTGGTACACGTCCACTGACGTGCAGGTGTCCGAGAAGATGGCCAAGGCTTTCGAAGCCAAGTATCCGGGCATCGACGTCCAGGTCGAGCGTTCGGGCGCCGAGCGCGTCTACCAGCGCATCAACCAGGAATATGGCAGCAAGATCTACAACGCCGACGTGATCGAGACGTCGGACGCCGTGCACTTCCTGGTGTTCAAGCGCGAGGGCATCCTCGCCCAGGCGTTGCCCTCCGACGTCGCCAAGAGCTGGCCGGCCGAGGCCAAGGACCCGGACGGCTTTTACGCGGCCTACCGCGCCCACCTCTCGGTGATTGGCTACAACACCAAGCAGGTGAAGGCCGAGGACGCCCCCAAGAGCCACGCCGACCTGCTGCTCCCCAAGTGGAAGAACCGCATGGTCAAGGCGCATCCGGGCTATAGCGGTACGGTGCTGACCGGCACGGCGGCGCTGAGCAAGCTGCTCGGCTGGGAATATTTCGAGAAGCTCGGCCAGCAGAAAGTCATGCAGGTCCAGTCCTCCACCGAGCCGCCGAAGAAGCTCGCACAAGGCGAGCGCTCCATCATGGCGGACGGCAACGAGTACAACCTCTTCCTGCTGCGTGAGACCGGCGTGCCGATCGAGGTCGTCTACGCGCAGGAGGGCAGCCCCATCGCGATCGGGCATGCGGGTCTTCTGAAGAACGCCGCGCACCCCAACGCCGGCAAGCTCTTCTACGCCTTCATGTACACCCAGGAGGCCCAGCAACTCGCCAGCGATGTCGGCGGCCTGCGCTCCTTCCACCCGGGCGTGAAGGAAAAGGAGGGCCGCGTGCCGCTCTCGAAGATCAAGGTGCTGTTCACCGACCCGGCCGAGGTCGAGAAGCAGATCGAGACGATCAAGAAGAAGTACGAGGAATATTTCGGGACCTAGTCCACCACTCCGGCGCCCGGCGGCCAGTTCGCCGGGCGTCCTTTACGACGGCGAGGGGCGAGGAAATTCCGGAATGACGGTTGCGATCGAACGGACACTGCCGGTGCGACGCTTCGCCTTCGACTGGTCGAAGCCCGTTTTCATCTCTCTTGTGCTCGTGCTGGGCGGCCTTGTTCTGCTGCCGCTGTTCTGGCTCGCCTATTACAGCGTGCTCGCCAAGGACGGCTCGCTCTCGCTGGAGAATTTCCGCGCGCTCGTCACCGATCCCACCCTGCGCAAGCCCTACGCGATCGCGATGGGGATGGCGCTCGCCACCGGCGCGCTCTCCTGCCTGATCGCGACGCCGCTCGCCTGGCTCACCGCGCGCACCGATCTGCCCGGCCGTGGCGTAGTGCGGGCCTTCGTGACCGCCTCCTTCGTGACCCCGCCCTTCCTGGGCGCCATCGCGTGGGAGATCCTGGCCGCCCCGAACAGCGGCATCCTGAACGAGATCTACCGCTGGGCCTTTGGCCTGGAGCAGTACGAGTATCTCTTCGACATCTACACCTTCGAGGGGCTCGTCTTCGCGCTCTCCTGCTACACCTTCCCGTATGTGTTCACGCTGGTCGCCAACGCGCTGGACCGCGTGCCGACGGACCTGGAGGAAGCCTCCGCCATGCTGGGCGGCGGCGTCTGGACCACGCTGCGCAAGGTGACGCTGCCGCTGGTGCTGCCCGCCATGCTGGCCGGCGGCCTCGTCGCGATCCTGCAGGCGCTCACCATGTTTGGCACGCCCGCCATCCTGGCGCTGCCGGCGGGCTTTCACGTCATCACCACCAAGATCTGGAGCCTGTTCCAGTATCCGCCCAAGCCCGGGCTGGCGGCCGCCAGCGCATTGCCGCTGCTGCTGATCACCGTGTTCCTGATCTGGGCGCAGGCCAAGATCATCGGGCGCCGCGGCTACACCACGGTGGGCGGCAAGAGCGGCGCGGCCCGCATCACGCCGCTTGGCCGTTACCGCTGGGCCGCAGTCGCCTTCGTTACGGTGGTGCTCAGCATCACGGTGATCATGCCCTATCTGGCGCTGCTCAAGACCGCCGTGACCCGTACGGTGTCGGAGCCGTTGACCTGGTCGAGCTTCACGCTGCACCACGTCAACTTCGTGCTGTTCGAGTTCTCGGCCACACGCCTTGCGCTGCAGAACACGCTCGTCCTTGGCGTCATGACCGCGACGGCCGGCACCGCGATCGCGCTGCTCGTGTCCTATCTGGTGGCGCGCCGCTCGGTCGCGGGCGCGTCGCTGCTCGGCTATCTCGCCACCGCGCCGGTCGCGATCCCGGGCATCGTGCTCGGCGTGGGCCTTTTCCTGAGTTATTCCAGCCCGCCCTTCATGCTCTACGGCACCATCTGGATCCTGTTCATAGCCTTCCTGACCATCGAGATGCCGGCCGGCTACCAGCAGCTGTCCTCGGCCTTCAAGAGCATCCATCCCGAGCTCGAGGAGGCGAGCCGCATCCTCGGCGCCACCCGCATGATGGCGTTGCGCCAGATTACCGCCCCGCTGCTGCGCACCAGCGTGGTGGCCACCTGGTGCTTCGTGTTCATCGGCACCATCCGGGAGCTCTCGGCCACGATCCTGCTCACCACCGCCGAAACCAAGCTGGTCTCCGTGATCATCTACGACCTCAACGAAAGCGGCGACCTCGGCGCCATCTCGGTGCTCGGCCTCCTGCTGCTGGGCGTGTCCTTCGCGATCGTGTTGCTGGCGAACAGGCTGCCGGTGCTGGGTGGCCGGCGGATCACGGCGCTGCGGTGACCGGCGTTCCCTTCTCCCCGGCACGGGGAGAAGGTGGCCGAGCGCAGCGAGGTCGGATGAGGGGAGCGGCCCAGCCGGGAGCATGGCCGCAACGCCCTCACCCCAGCCCTCTCCCTGTTCCAGGGAGAGGGGGCCGCCCGCTCACTTCCCGAACAGCGCGTCCTTGCTGGTGAGCACGTGTTCCTCCATTTCGCGGCGGGAGGCCTCGGCGTCGTGCTTCTTGAGCGCGGCGAGGATGCGCCGGTGCTCGGCGTTGGAGACCTTCATGCGCCCCGGCGCGTCGAGCGTGCGGCGGCGGAAGAGGTGGGCTTCGCGCTGGATCGCGTTGCACAGCGAGAGCAGCCGCTCGTTGCCGGTGAAGCCTACGATTTTTTCGTGGAAGCGCAGGTTGAGCGGGTAGAAGGCGTTCAGGTCCTCGGCCTTGGCGGCCTTGTCCATGTCGTTGATCAGCGCCTGCAGCTCGGCCGCCTGCGCGGTCGTGATGATGGGCGCCAGCAGCCGCCCGGCCATGCCCATTAGCGAGGCGCGGATGTCGTAGAGCTCGGCGGCGGCCTTGTTGTCGAGCTCGCGCACGAACACGCCGCGGTTGACCACGACCTCCACGAGGCCGCTCTGCTCCAGTCCCCGGCACGCTTCCCGGATAGGGCCGCGGCTGACGCCGAGCCGCGTCGCCAGCGCGTTCTCGTTCAGGCGGTCGCCGCCCGCGAGCTCGCCCATCTCGATCATGCGCTCGAGCTCGCGGCGCACCAGCGAGGTGAGCGACTCGGTGCGGCGGATCTTCAGGGCGAGCGTCGGGTCCACGGGCGTTCCGCAATTGACCAAAGAAGCAACCTTCCTGAACGCAGATCGACATCCGCGCAAGCGAAATCCGGCGGCGAAAAACTGTTGACAATTCACAATCCGGCGACGAGCCTGAGGGAGACGCGGCGCGAAGCCGTGCAAAGCATTCGCCCCAGCCGGGCCTGGCCAACCGCCAGGGAGGAGATCGAGATGAGCGCCAAAACCGCCGCGGATCGCGCCGACACGACATGGTACGTCGCCGAATTCGTTCATGACGTGCAGGCGTCCGACCTGCCGTCCGATGTCGTCGCTCTGGGCAAGAAGTCGATCCTCGACGGTCTCGGGCTGGCCCTTTCGGGCTCGGTCGCGCGAAGCGGCGAACTCGTCCGCCGGCACCTCGACGACCTCGCGCTGGGCGATGGCCCCGCGACCGTGATCGGGACCAACCGCCGCGTCGCGCCACGCTTCGCGGCCTTCGCCAACGGCGTCGGCGTCCACGCGGACGATTACGACGACACCCAGCTCGCCGTGGCGTCGGACCGCGTCTACGGCCTGCTCACGCACCCGACCGCGCCGGCCCTGCCGGCCGCGCTTGCGATGGGAGAGGCCAGGGGCGCCAGCGGCCGCGACGTGATGCTGGCCTACCATCTCGGCGTGGAGGTGGAGTGCAAGATCGCCGAGGCGATCGACCCGCGCCACTATCAGACCGGGTTCCACGCCACCGCCACCTGCGGCACTTTCGCGGCCGCGTCCGCGGCGTCGAAGCTGATGGGGCTCTCGGCCGAGCAGATCACCCGCGCGCTGTCGGTCGCCGGCAGCCAGTCGGCCGGCCTGCGCGAGAACTTCGGCACCATGACGAAGCCGTTCCACGCCGGGCGCTCCTCCGAGAGCGGCGTCGCGGCGGCGCAGTTCGCCGACTATGGCTGGACCGCCACGGACAAGATCCTGGAAGCCCCGCGCGGCTTTTTCCGCGCCGCCGGCGGCGGCTTCGACCGCAACGCCATCATGGGCAAGCTCGGCGCGCCCTGGACCTTCGCGGAGCCGGGCATTTCCATCAAGCCGCATCCGTCGGGCTCGCTCACCCATCCGGGCATGACCGAGATGCTGCGGCTCATCCGCGAGCATGGCGTCAAGGCCGATCAGGTCGAGAGCGTGCGCGTCGGCACCAACTCCAACATGCCCAACGCGCTGATCCACCATCGCCCCACCAACGAGCTGCAGGCCAAGTTCTCCATGGAGTTCTGCATGGCGATCCTGCTGATCGAGGGCCGGGCCGGGCTCAACGAGTTCACCGACGAGGTGGTGATGCGCCCGGACGTGCGCGCCATGATCGAGCGCGTCGACTTCGGCGTGAACGACGAGGCCGAGCGCGCCGGCTACCACCTGATGACCACCATCATCGACATCGCGCTCAAGGATGGCTGCACCATCTCGGGCCGCGCCGACTTCGGCAAGGGCAGCCCCTCCAACCCGATGAGCTACGAGGAGGTCGCCGACAAGTTCCGCGAATGCGTGGAGTTCGCGCGCTTCGACAAGCAGAAGGCCGAGACCGTGGTCGCGATGGTGCGCGACCTGGAAGACCTCGGCTCCATCGAGCGCCTCACCGCCGCCCTGCGCCCCTGAGGCCGCGGTGGACGACAGGCCGCAACGCGAGCCCCTGCAGGCCGGCCGCTTCGGCCGGCTCGCGCCGC
This sequence comes from Alsobacter metallidurans, assembly GCF_014636935.1. Taxonomy (GTDB): domain Bacteria; phylum Pseudomonadota; class Alphaproteobacteria; order Rhizobiales; family Beijerinckiaceae; genus Alsobacter; species Alsobacter metallidurans. The sequence goes on from NZ_BMES01000001.1 coordinate 688,667, forward strand.
GCGATCGCTGGGCCCCGGTGCGCATCGTCGCCACGCTGGCGCTGGGCTTCGCGGCCGGCTGGGCGGCGAGCCGCGTCGGCCTGCCGCTCGCCTGGATGCTGGGCCCCATGCTGGCCACGGCGGCCTGCGCGATGCTCGGCTGGGCGCCCACGCCTGCGCCGCGCAGCCGCGAGTTCGGTCAGGCGGTGATCGGCCTCGCCATCGGGCTGCGCTTCACGCCCGTGATCCTGGCTTCCACCGCGACGCTGCTGCCCGCCATGGCGGTCGCCACGCTGGGCGTGATCCTCATCACCACTGCGGCCGCGCTCGCGGTGCGCGCCATGATCGGCCTCGATCGCCAGACCGCGTTCTTCGCCACGGCGGCCGCCGGCATGGCCGAGATGGCGATGCTGGCCCGCGACCGCGGCGCGGACTCCGAGGCGGTCGCGGTGTTCCACGCCATCCGGGTCGGCACCATCGTGACGGTGGCCCCGCTCGCCGTGTACGCGTTCGGGTCGGACGGCGGCATCCCGGATCTCGGCCAGACCGGCGTCGTGCCGCCGCTGCCGCTCGCCCTGATGCTGGCCGGCGCAGTCGCGGCGGCGCTGCTCGCCCGACCGGCGCGCATCCCCAATCCCTGGCTGTTCGGCCCGGCCATTCTCGGCCTTGCCCTGGCGGCCTCCGGGCTCGTCGCCGGCTCCATGCCGCCCTTGCTGCTGATCGTCGCCCAGGTGGCGCTCGGTGTGGCGCTGGGCGCGCGCTTCCAGCGCAGCCTCATGATGCGCCTGCCAAAGGTGGCGGCCTGCGCCTTCGCGGTGTCGCTTGGCCTCGTAGCGGCGGCGGCGGGCCTCGCCTACGGGCTCTCGGCCGCCACGGGGCTGTCCTACGGCACGAGCTTCTTGGCCGTCGCGCCGGCCGGCGTCACCGAGATGGTGCTCACCGCCAAGGTGATGCACCTCGACACCGCCAGCGTCACGGCCTTCCACGTCATGCGCATCGCCGCCATCACGGCGACGACGCTGCTCACCCTGCGCGTCTACGAGCGCCTCGCCGGCTGGCTGGACGCGGCCTGATCCCATGGAGTTCACGCATGCCTGAAGCCCACCTCGTCGTCGGCGTCCTGAACGGCGACGACATCGGCCACGAGATCGTGCCGGCATCCGTGGAGGTCGCCAAGGCGGCCGCCGCCCGCACCGGGCTGGTGGTGGACTGGCGCCCGACGCCGATCGGCCGCAGCGCGCTGGATACCCATGGCTCCACCATGCCGGAGGGCACGCTGGAGACGCTGGGGAGCTTCGACGGCTTCATCCTGGGCCCGATCGGCCACCGCGCCTATCCGAAGGTGCCGGGCGCCATCAACCCGCACCCGATCCTGCGCAAGCACTTCAACCTTTTCGCCAATGTTCGCCCGACGCGGTCCTTCCCGGGCATCGGCTGCCTTTACGACGACGTCGACCTCGTGATCGTCCGCGAAAACAACGAGGGCTTCCAGCCGGACCGCAACGTGGTGGCGGGCTCGGGCGAGTTCCGTCCCACCGACGAGGTCACGATCTCGGTGCGCGTCATCACTCGCACGGGCAGCCGCCGCGTCGCCCGCGCGGCGCTGGAGCTGGCCCGCAGCCGCCGCAAGCACCTCACGATCATCCACAAGGACACGGTGTTCAAGCTCGGCTGCGGCATGTTCGTGGAGGAGTGCCGCAAGGCCGCGCTCGACTTCCCGGACGTGCTGGTGGACGACGTTATCGTCGACACCTTCGCGATGCGCCTCGTGCGCGATCCGCAGTCTTTCGACGTGGTGGTCACCACCAACATGTTCGGCGACATCCTCAGCGACGAGGCCGCCGGCCTCGTGGGCGGCCTCGGCATGGCGCCCGGCCTGTGCATCGGCGAGGGCGACATCGCCATGGCGCAGGCCACCCACGGCTCCGCCCCCGACATTGCCGGCAAGGGGATCGCCAATCCCTACGCGATGATCGAGTCCACCCGCATGCTGTTCGACTGGCTCGGCCGCAGCCGCAACGTGCCTCAGGCCGTCGAGACGGCCGCCCTGATGCAGCGCGGAGTCGAGGCCGCGCTCGCCAATCCGGAAACCCGCACGGGCGACATCCGCGGCTCCGGCGGAACCGCCGACATGGTGCGGGGGATCATCGAAGGCTTGGGACGCTAGCGGCTCGCCATGGTGAAACCGTCATGCCGGGCTTGTCCCGGCCGTCCGCGCAGGCGCTCCGCTTCTCACAATTCCCGGCCAAAGTGCCGGCTCAGTTCCTGAACGCCTTTCGGCGTCACCTCGAGCGCGCGGGTTCCGGCCATGCGCCGAACCCACCCGCCATCGAGGCACCATCGGCAGAGCGCCGCCCCCACGGCTCCGGCGATGTGCGGCCGACGCTCGCTCCAGTCGAGGCACGGCCTGCAGAAGATTCGGCCGCGCGCCGGCCCGGTCGGGGGATCGAGCGTCATCCCGATCCCGCGCAGGAATGCAAAGCCGTCCGGCGTCAACGCGGCGCCGTCGTCCGACAGGTCGAGGCGGCCGCTGGCCACGAGGCTGTCCGCGATCCCGACCGCGATCTCGCCGGCCAGGTGGTCGTAGCAAGTCCGAGCGCGCCGCAGCGCCGCATCGCGCGGGCCGACCCTGGGCCGCCGCGTCGCCGCGCCGTTCTCCAGCCCACCCGCGACCGCCATCAGGCTCTCCAGCATGGCGGCGACCTGCGGGGAGGCAAGCCGATGGTAGCGATGCCGTCCCTGCTTCTCCACGGCCAGCATTCCGGCCTGGGTTAGCTGGGCGAGGTGCCCACTCGCGGTGGCCGCCGTAACGCCCGCCACCGCGGCGAGTTCGGACGCTGTCAGCGCGCGGCCGTCCATCAGCGCCGCCAGCATGCCAGCGCGGGCGGGTTCGCCGACGAGAGCCGCCGTGGCGGCGAAGGCCGAGATGGTCGTCATGGGTTCCTCGCGAGCGCCATCATGCCCGCGCAGCACCATGGATGCTACGGCCGCGCCCGAAGCATTCCAGGGGCGTGAGCCGCTAGGTCTTGTCCACCTTCCACGGAGCCCCCGCCATGATCACCTGTTTCATCCGCTACGAGATCGACCCCTTCAAAGTGGACGCCTTCAACCGGTACGCCCGCTCCTGGGGAGAAGCCATTCCGCGCTGCGGCGCGGACCTGATCGGCTATTTCGCCCCGCACGAGGGCTCGGCGACCACGGCCTATGGCGTCTACTCGGTGGAGAGCCTCGCCGCCTACGAGGCCTACCGGGCGCGGCTGAAGGTCGATCCGTTAGGACAGGAAAACTACCAGTTCGCCAAGCGAGAGCAGTTCATCCGGCGCGAGGATCGTGTTTTCCTGCGCCTCGCCTCCGCGCCTCACGCCCCCCTGGTGCTTCCATGATCGCCGTCATCTTCGAAGTCCGCCCCGCCGAGGGCCAGATCGACCCCTATCTGCGGCTCGCCGAGGCGCTGCGCGGTGAGTTGGAGCGCATGGACGGGTTCATCTCCGTCGAGCGCTTCCGCAGCATCAAGGATCCCGACAAGCTGCTCTCGCTGTCGTTCTGGCGCGACGAAGCGGCGGTGCTGGCGTGGCGCAACCATGAAAAGCATCGAGCCACGCAGGCGCGGGGCCGCGGCGGCGTGTTCGCCGACTACCGGCTGCGGGTCGCGGCCGTGCTGCGCGACTATGGTCTCGACGAGCGCGCCGAAGCGCCCGCCGACAGCCGCGTCGCGCACGGGGCCTAGTTCTCGTAGGGCGCAGGCTTTCGGCCGGAAAAGAACTCAAAGAAGCTCGTCGTAGGAGCCTTGCCCAAAAGCCGTCTCAACAACCTCGATGCCCTCATCCTGAGGAGCAGGCCGACTTCGGCCTGCGTCTCGAAGGACGAGGGAACCAGCCTGCACGCGGCTTTCAGCCTCCTGGATCCCCTCGTCCTTCGAGACGCCATGCGAAGCTCGCATGGCTCCTCAGGATGAGGGGGCGGGGTGTGCTTGCAAGGATGGTTTTGGCTCAGCCCGCGAAGGGCGCGGGCTCGCGGCCGGAGAAGAACTCCCAGAAGCTCTGGTACACGAGGTCCGGCCTGTGCTCGGCCGGGTAGTGCCCGGTCGGGATCGCCCAGCCGCGCAGGTCGTCGCACCAGCCGCCCCAGGCCTCGATCGGCTTGAAGTGTCGGCCGCAATGGCTGTTGGAGCCCCACAGCACCAGCGTCGGGCAGGTGATGCGCTTCTTGCCGAAATCGGCCGCATCCATCGCGAGATCCAGCGTCACGGTGGCGCGATAGTCCTCGCACACCGCGTGGATCTGCTCCGCCGTGGTGCAGCGGGCGTATTCGGCCATCGCCTCGGCGGTGAAGATCTCGAGCCCGACGCCCTTTTTGTTGAGCTTGTAGCGAATGTAGTAGTCGAGGTCGGCCGTGATGAGCTTCTCGGGAAACGGGGCCTTCTGGGCCATGAAGAACCAGTGGTAGCTCTCCAGCCCCCAGCCGAGCGTCACCTGCGTCAGCACCGTGTGGGTCGGGACGATGTCGAGCGCCGCCATGCGCTCCACCCGCTCGGGCTTGTCCAGCGCCATGCGGAACGCCACGCGCGCGCCGCGGTCGTGGCCGGCGACGCCGAAGCGCTCGAAGCCGAGCGCGTCCATGACGTCGAACGCGTCCTCGCCCATGGCCCGGAACGTGTAGGCCGCGTGGTCCTCGCCGCCGTCCGGCTTGGAGCTGTCGCCGTAGCCGCGCAGATCCATCGCCACCACGGTGAAGCTCCTGGCCAGCGTCGGCGCAATCTTGTGCCAGCTCACCAGCGTCAGCGGGTTGCCGTGGATCAGCAGCAGGGGAGGGCCGCTGCCCGCCACCGCCACCTCGATCTCGGCGCCGCGCGTCCGGATCCGGCGGCGTTCGAAGCCGGCCATCAGGGTGGGCCCGTGGTTCTCGAGCGGCGGCATGGCCTGCATGGCGTTGAACTCCCTTGGCGCGCTCGTTGCGGCGGCGCGCGTCTTATCGCCTTTCCGCAAACTGAGAGCGGGATCGCAGATTGTCAACAATTGACATCAGGCCTGAGCCGTGGCGCCATGCAGGCGAACAGCTTTTGCGAGGCCCCATGCCGTCCACTTCCGCCGCTCTCCCGCGCATCGCCCTCACGCTCGGAGATTGCACCGGCATCGGCCCGGAGCTCTGCGCCCGCATCCTGCATGACGGCCGCCTGCGCGACGCCGCCCGCATCGTCGTGGTGGGCGACGCGCGCGTGCTCGAACAAGGCATGCGGGACGCCGGCGTGTCATTCCCGGTGGCGCGCGTCGCCTCGCCGGACGAAGCCGATTGGAGCGGCGACGCCGTTCCAATGGTGGACCTCGGCAACATCGATCCCGCCACGCTGCCGCGGGGCGAGATGTCACCCGAATCCGGCAAGCTGACCGGCGACACCCTCGCCAGGGCGGTCAGCTTCGCGCAGGCCGGGCAGGTCGACGCCGTGTCGTTCGCGCCGCTCAACAAGGCGGCGCTGCATGCGGGCGGCTGGCGTTTCCCCGACGAGCACAAGATGTTCGCCCACTTGCTCGCGCACGAGGGCTACTTCTCGGAAATGAACGTGCTGGACGGCCAGTGGATGTCGCGCGTCACCTCGCACGTGTCCCTGCGCCAGGCCATCGACCAGATCACGCCGCAGTCCATCGAGGACGCGATCCGCCTGGTGGACCGTACCATGCAGCGCGCCGGCGTTGCCCGTCCGCGCATCGCCGTGGCGGCGCTGAACCCGCATGGGGGCGAAAACGGCCTCTTCGGCATGGAGGAGATCGAGATGATCGGCCCCACCGTGAAGGCCGTGGCGGCGACCGGCATCGATTGCCGCGGCCCGTTTCCGGCCGACACGATCTACCTCAAAGCCTTCGCGGGCGACTATGACAGCGTGGTCGCGATGTACCACGACCAGGGCCAGATCGCGACCAAGCTGCGCGGCTTTAACCGCGGCGTCACGGTGACGGCCGGCCTCGCCACGGTGTTCACCACCCCGGCCCACGGCACCGCCTTCGACATCGTCGGCCAGGGCGTAGCGTCCACCGGCGCGATCGAGACCGCCATCCGCCTCGCCGCCAAGCTGGCGGCCGGGACGGGGTGGCGCGCCGAAGCGGCAGCCTGATAGGGCAGATCCAGCGCGAGGCGGACCCGCACATAGTCCGCGCCACCCTCCCGTCATTGCGAGCGAAGCGAAGCAATCCAGCCTAAGGGCCGGGCCGCTAGGCTGGATTGCTTCGCCTCCGGCTCGCAATGACGGCGAGGTGGTTGGCCCATCCCCGGGTCAAGCCCGGGGAGAGCCGCAGCGCCTTAGCTGGCCGAGAACGGAATGCCTTCCAGGCTGTCCGGGAAGGTGTGCACCGGCACCTTCATCCACTTGTCATAGACTTTCTTCAGCTCGCCATTGGCCTTGATCTTGTCGATGAACGTGTTGATCGCGGCGTTCATCTCCTTCTCGCCAAGGCGCGTGCACGCCCCGTTGTAGAGGTTCTGGAATTCGAGCTTGTTCTCGAACTCGCCCGGGCGCGCCTGCTCGATGCGCTGCATGTAGAAGATGTTGCCGCCCAGCGCCTGGACCTGGCCCGAGACGAGCGCCTGGATGGACGGCGCGTCGCCGTCGAAGCGCCGGATGGTGGTGCCGGCCGGTGCGTTCTTGGTGACCTGGGTGTCCTGCGCCGCGCCCTTGGCGACCCCGATGGTGAACTTGCCCATGTCCTCGTTCTTCTTGATCTCGGCGTTCTTGGGCCCGATCAGCACGATGGTGTTGGCCACGTAGGGCTTGGAGAACTGCACCGCCTTTGCGCGCTCCGGGAGCATCGCCATGGTGGCGAACAACACGTCGACGCGGCCGGTGGTGAGCGCCGGTATGCGGTTGTTGACCTCGAGCGGCATGAACTCGACCGGAACGCCGAGCTCCTTGCCGAACAGCTCGGCGATGTCGGCGTCGAGGCCTTCCTGCTTGCCGCTGCTGTTGACGAAGCCCCATGGCGGGTTGTCGCCCTGGATGCCGACGATGACCTTGCCGCGCGCCTTGATCTCGGCGGGCGTCACCGCCTGGGCGGCCTGCGGCAGCGTGGCGGCGGCTGCGAGAAGCGCAGCGGCCGCGATGGCGCTGCGGCGGTTGATCCTGAATCCCGTCACGGTGTTCTCCCTGGTCCGGCTTCTTGGTTGGGCCCGCGGCAGGCGCGGCTGCGTGAACCTCTCACCGATCGCGCCCGGTCGCAACCGAGAATCGCGCGATCATCGGATGGAAGCGTCATTCGTCAGATGATCTGGCCATGCCGTGATTCCGGCTCTAGGATGTGGCATGCTCCAGGCCAGCCCCGATCCAGACGCCGCGCCGCACCAGGACGCCGACATCCTCTCGGCGGGCGAACGCGCCTATGAGCGAATCCGGACTGACATCGTCTTCGGCCGGCTGCCTCCCGGCCAGCGCCTCACGCTGGAGAAGCTTCGCGCCCGCTACGGCGTTGGCGTCGGCACCCTGCGCGAGATCTTCAGCCGGCTCACCCCCGAAGGGCTCGTCACCGCCGAGGGGCAGCGCGGCTTCCATGTCGCGCCCTGTTCGGCCGACGACCTGCGGGAGGTGGCGGCGCTGCGGCTGCTGCTGGAGAAAAGCGCGATGGCGAGCTCTTTCGAGGCCGGGGATGTCGAGTGGGAGGGCCGGCTCGTCGCCGCGCACCACAAGCTCGCCCGGGTGGAGCAGGGGCTGCTGGCCGGGCAGGACGGCGGCGCCGAGCGGTGGAAGCGCTTCGATTGGGAATTCCACCAGGCGCTTGTGTCGGCCTGCGGCTCCCGCGCGCTGCTGGACCTGCATGCGGGCGTGTATGACCGCTACCTGCGCTACCAGATGGTGTTCGTGATCTTTCGCGGCGCGGTGGCGGCCGACGAGCATCGCGCGCTTCTCGACGCGGCGCTGCGCCGGGACGCGCCCGCCGCGCAGGAGATCCTGGAGCGCCACGTCGCCGGCTGCCTCGATTTCGCGTTCAGCCGCAAGCTGCTCTGACGCTCAGGCCGTATTGAGCCGCAGCTTCGCGCCCGCCTCCGCGAGATCCGGCGCATCGATCCGCCGATAGCGCGCCGCCACGAACTGAAACGCCCCGAACGCAAACAACCCCGCCGCCGTCGCCAGCAGCAGGAGCCAGCCGTAGGGTTGCGCTTCCAGGGCCGCGAGCGTGCCCGCGAGCCCGCGCGCCTCGCGGGCGTTGGCGTGCCACGCGGCCGCCAGGAGGAACGCGCCCGCGAGCCCGAACACGGCCGCCCGCGCGGCGTAGCCCAGGCGCCCGAGCGGGACCACCCACGCGCGCGCCCCCGCGCGCAAAGCCAGATGCTCGCAAAAACTCGCCTTCCAGGCTTTGACCGCGGCGGCGCAGCCGGCGCCGATCACAGTGGCGCCGGCGGCGCCGACCAAAAAGGGGCCGAACGGCAGTTGGAGGAGATAGGCCGTCCAGTCGCGCGCGGATTGGTCGCCGCCCGAGCCGCCGCCCGAAAACGCGAAGATCAGCGACGCCGCCGAGATCGCGAGGCCGCCATTCACCACCGCGCCCGCCCCGTAGCCGATCCGGCGGACGATGCTTTTCGGCCGGCTCCCGAGATGATCGGCGTCGAACACCGCCTGCGCGACGCGCCAGGCCGCAAAGCACAGCAGCCCGATGCTGAGGAGCCCCAGCATCACGGCGCCATAGGGCTGCGCCAGCAGCGTTCGCAGCGCGCCATGGCTGTCGGGCGTTCGCCCGCCGCCGCCCATGGCCGCGAGGGCCGCGAGCCCGCCCACCATCACGAAAACCACCCCGCGCGCCACGTAGCCGGCGCGCGCCAGGCGTTCGGCGTTGCTGTCTTGCATCGACCACCTTCCTCGTTCCGGACAGAACGTGGCGGTCGAAGAGCCGTTCCGGTCAGCCCCGGTCGGCGAGGCGGCTCGCGATGTGGGCCGTCATGCCGCGCGCGATCTCGGTCTCGCCCACGATGATGAAGTTCGCCCCGTAGCGGCGCAGATACTCCACCTCGGCGTCCGAATGCGCGCGGGCGATGATCTCGATGGACGGATTGGCTGTGCGGCTCTGCTCCATCAAGGTGGCGTTCTCGAACGGGTTCGGGATCGCGCTGATCAGCCAGCGCGCCCGCGCGATGCCGGCCGCCTCCAGCAGGCCCTCCTGGGCGGCGTTGCCGGAGATGACCTCCACGCCGCGCGCCCGCAGCGCGTCGATGGCTTCGCGCCGCTCCTCGATCACCAGCAGGGGCTGGCCCTTGGCGAGCAGCTCTTCGCCGACGAGGCGCCCGACACGCCCGTACCCAACCAGCACGGCGTGGTCCGTCAGCGCTGTGGGAACGAGGCCGGGCTCGTCGTCCGTCTCGACGGCCGCCGTCGCGGGCGGCTCCTTGCCGGCGTCCGGAGCGGCTTCGCGGCTCTTCAGCCAGGGCGCGAGGGCGTCCAGTCCCACAAACAGCAGCGGGTTCACGATGATCGACAGCAGCGCGGCCGCGAGCACCAAGTCGCGCCCGGCCTCCGGCAGGAGGCCGAGATCAACGCCGAGCCCGGTCAGGATGAACGAGAATTCGCCGATCTGGGACAGGCTCGCCGCCATCGTGAGGGCGGTTTTCAACGACCGACGGAACAGCCGCACGATCGCGTAGGCCGCGATGGCGTTGCCGACCACCACGATCAGGAAGGCGCCCAGCACCGGCAGCGGCTGGCGGATCAGCACGGTGGGGTCGAACAGCATGCCGACCGACACGAAGAACAGCACCGCGAACGCGTCGCGCAGCGGCAGCGTCTCCTGCGCGGCCTGCTGGCTCAGCGTCGACTCCGCCAGGATCATGCCGGCGAAAAACGCGCCCAGCGCGAAAGATACGCCAAACAGCTCCGCCGATCCGAACGCCACGCCCAGCGCGATGGCGAGAACGGCCAGCCGGAACAGCTCGCGCGAGCCCGTATGCGCCACCCAGTGCAGCACGGCCGGGATCAGCCGGCGGCCGACCACCATCATCACCACCACAAAGGCGCCGACCTTCAGCACCGTCAGCCCCAGCGCCGCCCACACGGAGCCCGGCTCCAGAAGGGCCGCCAGCCCGCTGGCCGGCGTGGCGGCGGTCTTGCCGCCCAGAAGCCCCGACACGGCGGGCAGCAGCACGAGGGCGAGAACCATCGCGAGGTCCTCGACGATGAGCCACCCCACCGCGATCTTGCCGCGCTCGGTGTCGACGAGCCGGCGCTCCTGCAGGGCTCGGAGCACCACCACGGTGCTGGCGACCGAGAGCGACAAGCCGAAAACGAGGCCCGCGCCCGGCGACCAGCCCATGAGATGCGAAAGGCCAAAGCCCAGCATCGTCACGAAGGCGATCTGCCCCAGCGCGCCCGGAACCGCGATCGTGCGCACCGCCATCAGGTCGCTGACCGAAAAATGCAGGCCGACGCCGAACATCAACAAGATGACGCCGATCTCGGCCAGCTGCGGCGCGAGGGCCTGGTCGGCCACATAGCCCGGCGTAAAGGGGCCGATCAGAACGCCGGCCAGCAGATAGCCCACCAGGGGCGATAATCGCAGCCGGTTCGCGATCGCTCCGAAGACGAAGGCCAGACCGAGGCCTGCGACAATGGTGGCGATCAGCGAAGTATGATGCGGCATCGGAGCTCCGGGGACGTAGGGTCCCTTGATTTGGGGCCAGGTTGCGCTTATTTCAACCTTTTTGGTGGACATAAAGTGCTGCTCTGTCCTGAAATCTCGCGTGCCGCTCGCGGCCTCCTGGATTGGACCCAGGAGGATCTCGCCATGCGCGCCGGCGTGTCGCGCAGCACCGTCCGGGATTTCGAGAAGGGTCGCCACGTCCTGCACCGGTCGTCCGAGGACCTGCTCGTGGCGGCGCTGCGGAGCGCGGGCGTGGAATTGATGCCCGCCGGCGAGGGCGGCCCCGGGGTCAGGCTCCTGACTCACGCCGAAACGAAGCCGTGCGCGACATGACGCGCAAACGGGCCGCCATGCGGAGCTTGCCGCTCGCGATCGTGCTGGCTTGCGCGGCGTGGCTGTTCACTCTGGCGGCCGACGGGCATCGCGCGCCCGCGCTCGATGGTCCAAGCGCGTGGCGCAGCCATGCCCCCGTGGAAAGCGTCAGGCCAACGACGCCAACCCTCGTGGCGCGGGCTGCGTCCCAGGCTGCGTTCATCCCCGGCCGCGACGGCCCGGACCCGGTCGCCTTGGCGCCGGCGGCGCTTCGTCTCCATGGCAGTCCGGCCGCCGAGACGGTTCAATGGCCCGGCCGGTCGCCCGTCCGCCTCGGCGAATGGACCGACGCATGGCCCCGTGCGCCTCCGAGCTCCCCGGCCTGAAGCCCGGCTGAGACGTCACCCATCCCCGCGCCCTCCGAGACGTCGTGCGACGCCGCACGGCTGCTTGGGATGAGGGCCGTCGAGCGGATGGCCGCCCGGGCTCCGTCTCGTTCCTGAACCCATCCGGCGCTTCGGCGCCGTTCTGATCCCGGGCGACCGCGGCTCGCGAGAGCGCGCGCCCCATCAAGGCAATCGCATCATGAAATCCATCCGTGCGCTGATCAGCGCCGCCGTCCTGTTCGTCGGCGCCGCAGGCAGCATGGGAACGCTCGGCGTTCTCATCTTCGAGGAAACGGTCGCGTTGACGGTCTACAGCGTCGGCGTCGCCGCCGGGGCAAGCTGGCTCGCGCTGGGGACCTACCGGGCCGAGCTGGCCGAAAACGCCACCCGGCCTCGAACAGCCGAAATAGACCCGCGGGCTGAGTGAGCAGTCGGAAACAAGCGTGACTGGCGGCCGGGGCGACCAACGATCCCGGCCGCCCATCCGCTGCGCCTCGGCATTTATGGTCTTGCGCTCGGCGACCCAAACGGGCTCATTCTCCCCAGGGTTGCGAAGCCGACCGAACGAAAACGGGAGAAACGCCTTGTTGAATCGACGCCACATCCTTGCCGGCGCGGCCGCGCTCGCCGCAGCGCCTCGCGGGGCTTTTGCGCAGGCGAAGACGGAGCTGACGATCAGCCGGCAGCCCGGCATCCTCTACATGCCGCTGCACGTGATCGAAAAGAACCAGCTGATCGAGAAGCACGCGGAGGCGCTCGGCATCAAGGGCGCGGCCTTGAAGTGGCTGTCGTTCAGCAATGGCGGCGCCCAGCAGGACGCGCTGATTTCCGGCAATGTCGACATCGTCAACACCGGAACCGGGCAGCTGCTGCTGCTGAACGACCGCACCAAAGGCGGCGTGAAGGGCATCGTGGCGAGCTCGGCCTCGCCGCTGAAATTCGTGAGCCGCGACCCGCGCATCAAGTCGCTGGGCGACATCGGCCCGGGCGACCGCATCGCGGTCCCGACCGTGAAGATCTCCACCCAGGCGATCCTGCTCCAGATGGCGGCCGCCCAGATGTTCGGCCCCGACCAGTGGGCGCGATTCGACGCCAACACGGTCCAGCTCGGCCACCCCGACGCCTATGTGGCGCTCAAAAACCCTACGCACGAGGTGCGCAGCCACTTCGGCGCGCCGCCTTACGACTATTACGAGCTCAAGGAAGTGCCCGACGCCCACCAGGTGACGACCTCCGCGGAGATCATCGGCGGGCCGCTGTCGCAGGGCCAGTTCTTTACCACGACCAAGTTCGCGGATGCGAACCCGAAATGGATCGAGGCCGTCCGCAAGGCCGCCGAGGAAGCCAAGGCGCTGATCGAGGGCGACCTGAAGGCCGGTGTCGAGGCCTACAAGGAGATCAACAACGACAAGACCCCGACCGAGACGCTGGTCGACCTGATGAAGCAGCCCGGCATGGCGGATTTCAACCTGTACCCGCAGGGAACCATGAAATTCGCCGCGCACCTGCACAAGGTCGGCTCGCTCAAGGCCATGCCGGCGTCCTGGAAGGACTACTATCTTCCGATCGCGCACGACATGCCGGGGAACTGAGAGCGGCCCTGGCCACTTTTCGGCCAAACGCTGCTGCTGCGATATCGACGTCCGGCGCGCCGCGCCGGACGAACCGCATGGGGAATGAACGATGCCCGACTTCCGGCGACTTCTCGATCGCGTCCCGCTTGGCGGCCTGCGTTCGCCGGACGGCGCCCGACGGCTCCAGTTGCGCGCGCCCGGCGGCATTGAGCGCGGCCCGCTCGTCGCGGCTGTGATCGTGCTCGGCATTCCCGCCGCGGTGCTGATCGCCCTGATCGCGGGCTCGGAAGGCGTGCGGCTGGGCGGGCTGGTTTTCGCCACGCTGGTGTTCGGAGCGTTTTTGTGGGGCTTCTTCTACGAAGTGCGCCGGCTCACTCTGCTGCCCTGACGTTTCGCTTCAGCGGCTCGCATCGCCGCTCTGAATCGGGCGTCGCCGAGGTCACGACGGCGTCTTCCAGCTTGCGCAGCAAAACGGTCCAGTCGCTAAGGTCGCCGGCGGGGAGGGGGGCCAGCAGGCGGCGCATCTCGGCCGCGATGCGGGCCATCTCGTCGTCGTCGGGCTGCGGGTAGACGACCTGAAACATTTGGAGGCTCCACGGCCAGAGGTCTGTGAGACCGTTGTGAGCCGGAAGCCTCTTTGGCGCGGTGCGCTGCCGCACTGGGGCAACGCGCCACAAAGGGGAGACGAGCCGGAAAGGCTCGCCTCCCGTGTGGACTACTTGCGGATAAACGAGCTCAGCATCCAGGCCACGAGGCCGATGCCGACCGCCGTCGCGAGAGGTTCGCGGCTGGCCTGCCCGCCGAGGCGCTGGGCGTAGTCGCGGCCCATGTCGTAGGCGGCGCTCAGGTCGTAGTCGCTGAGCGTGCTGCGCGCCTGGTCCGCATAGCTGCGGGCCTCGCCCGCATAGTCGCCAAAGCGGCCGCGGGCCGTGTCCGCATAGTCGTTCGCCAGGCTGCGCGCCCGGCGATACCCCCGGTCCATTCCGTAGTCGTCGCTTCGGCGCGAGCCGAACAGCGCGTAGGCGATCAGCCCGCCGATCGCCGCAGTCGCGAAGGGGTGAGACGTGATCGTGTCATAGGCGTACTCGCCGCCCTGCTTGGCCATGCGGGTCGCGTCCTGCGCCGACATGTTTTGCACCGCCTCGCTGGCGTCGCTGATTTTCTGCCGCGCCGTATCGGCCGCCTTGCTGGCGATGTCCGTCACGTTGCCGAGGGCGCCTTCGCCCGATCGAATGTCGTCTGCCATGTTTCGCCTCCATGTCTGGAGCTTGGAAACGGTCAACCTCCCGAGCTGTTCCGATCCCAAATGCGATCATGTCCGCCGCTGGCTGATAAAAAACCGAGGCAGCGCCCGCGCGGCGACCCAGACGGCTTAGATCGCGGCGCCGTCCGGCGCCGCTGCGGCATGCGGCTGGGCGCCGGGGCTGAACATGGGCCGCGGCACGTGGAAGAGGTGCAGCCGCATTTCGCACCGTATCCCGTCCGGGAGATATTCGACCGCAACGGCCCCGCGTGGCCCGATCGCGGCCGCGCGCTCCAGCAGGATGCTGCCAAGGCCGCGGCGTTCCGGCGGCTGGATGCGCGGACCACCGCTCTCGATCCAGCGCATGGTGATGTCGATCCCGTCCTGGCTTACGGCCTGGGCCACGAACCACGACACAGCGATGCGCCCCTGCGGCGTCGACAGCGCGCCAAACCGCTCCGCATTGTGGGCGAGTTCATGCACCGCGAGCCCGATCATCACCGCTGCCTGCGGGGTCAGCTCGATGCGCGGTCCATCCAGGGTCACGGCGTCGTGTTCCGCCGGGTAGCGGCGCAGCTCCCGCTCGATGATCGCCCGCAGGTCCACGGCCTGCCAGTTGTTGTCGCTCAACACGTCGTGCGCCTGCGCGATGGCGTGCAACCGGTCCTGCAGGCGCCGGGTGCATTCCGCGACCGACTGATAGGCGCGGGCGCTGAGGCTCGTGATCGACTGCACGATCGAAAGGGTGTTCTTCACCCGGTGGTTCAGCTCCGCGATCATGCTCTGCTGGGCGGCGTTGTGCGCCTGCAGCCGAACGGATGCGCCCTGCAGCGCGTCCGAGATGTCGGCGATCTCGGCGATGCGCGAGCGCGGCGGCGGCGGCGCGCCTTCGCCGCCCAACGCAGCCGAATAGGCCCGGATGCGGCTCAGCGGCAGCAACGCCCACCCGGCCGCGAACCACGCCAGCAGCGCGCTCGCCAGGCCGACCAGGAGGCCCGCGACCGCAATGGACCTCTGCAGGTCGGCGACCGGCGCAAAGGCCGTCGCGGCCGGCTGGCGGGTCAGCACCGTCCAGCCGAGCCCAGGGTAGTCCGCATAGCCCGAGGTGCGCCGCCAGGCCGTCAGGTAGGATCGTCCGTCGGGCCACGTCACGGTGGCGGATTGCGGGCCGAGGCCCGCCAGCGCAATCGGCACGGGCTTGTTGCGGAGCGCGTCGGGGCCAAGCAGAACGGTCCCGTCCTTGGCGAGGATGAACACCTCCAGCCCCGGATGGCGGGCTGACGCGATGGACCGCAGCGTCGCGTCGATCTCGGCCGCCCAGCTCCAGAACATGTGCGCGCCGATCACGCCGACCAGCGCTCCGTTGTCGTCGCGAACCGGCGCGACGAGGTCGACGAAGCGCGGGACGTCCAGCGGGCCGGTCGACATCAGCTTGGCGAGCAGCAGCGCGTCGTGCACGTCGCCCACATATGGCGCCTTCCGGCCCTCCTGGAAGAACTCCCGGTTGGTCACGTCCGCGCCCACCATCTGCGGCACGGTGGCGGTGACCACACGCCCCTCGGGGCTCATCAGCGCGATCGCCGCATAGGCCGGATAGGTGGTTTTCAGTTGATCGAGCACCTTGCGCTTGGCCTCGACCGGCGCGTCGGCGCTGCGCATCGTGTCCAGCGAAGCCGCCACCCGGATGTCGCGCAGCCGCTCGGCCATGCCGCGATCCAGCGCGCCTGTCATGTAGCTGGCGAGTTCGCTCAGGCCGCCCTTGATTTCACCTTCGAGACGGGCGGCGGTGTCGCGGCTGACCACGATCGCGAGGGCGGCCGTGGCCGCGAGAGCCACCAGCGCGACCGCGCTGGCGAAAACGAAACGAAAGGAGGGTCTCATGAAAGCCCGGGGAAGCGCCCGCACGTCTGCGTCGGCAGTGTAGCCGCCCGGCGGGCGCTCGGCACTGGCGATTTTGCGGCGTCGTCGTCGCAAGCGACGCCAGCGCGCCTTCGCTTGACAGGCTGGCCGCGACAGCGTTCAGATCTGCGCCTGGGGACCGCGATCTCCCCACGAGGCTCCGGCCGAAGCATCGCGTCCAGGTCAACAATCCGGGGACGCGCCATGCCCTCCATCAACGCCATCTCGGTCGACAAACTCGCCCGGCTGATCGGTACGCCGAACTGCCCCGCCATCATCGACGTCCGCACGGACGAAGACTTCGACGCGCAGCCGCGCCTCTTGCCCGCGTCCGCGCGCCGCCGGCACGCCGACGTCGCCTCCTGGGCGGGCGAATACGCCGGCCGCTCGGTCGCGGTCGTGTGCCAGAAGGGCCTCAAGCTCAGCCACGGTGTGGCGGCCTGGTTGCGCCAGGCCGGCGCTTCCGCCGAAAGCCTCGAGGGCGGCAGCGATGCGTGGTTCGCGGCCGGCATGCCGGCGCTTCCGCACGCCATGCTGCCGCGCCGCGACGCGCAGGGCCGCTCCCTGTGGGTGACGCGCGAGCGTCCCAAGATCGACCGCATGGCTTGCCCGTGGCTGATCCGGCGGTTCGTCGATCCGGGCGCGGTCTTCCTGTTCGTGAAGCCGTCCGAGGTGCTCGGCGTCGCGGACCGGTTCGACGCAACCCCCTTCGACGTCGAGGACGTGTTCTGGAGCCACCGCGGCGAGCTCTGCACCTTCGACGTCATGGTCGAGGAGTTCGGCCTCGCTGCTCCGGCGCTGCGCCATCTGGCGTTGATCGTGCGCGCGGCCGACACGGCGCGGCCCGACCTGTCGCCGGAAGCGCCCGGCCTGCTCGCCGCTTCGCTCGGCCTGTCGCGCATGTTCGCGGACGATCTTGCGCAACTCGACGCCGGCATGACGCTCTACGACGCCTTTTTCCGCTGGTGCCGCGACGCGACGGGCGAAACCCACAACTGGCCGTCCAATCGGCCGGGCGCCTGAGATGACGATGACCCTCGAGGCGTCCCCCGCCCGGCTGCGCCCCGCTCACCCCACCTTGCGCGAAGCCGCGCCGGTCTGGGCCCGCATCGCGGCGCTCTCCTTTGGCGGCCCGGCCGGGCAGATCGCCGTGATGCACCGCATCCTGGTCGATGAGAAGCGCTGGATCTCGGACAACCGGTTCCTGCACGCCCTCAACTACTGCATGCTCCTGCCCGGTCCCGAGGCCCAGCAGCTCGCCACCTATGTGGGCTGGCTGATGCACGGCGCCTGGGGCGGCGTGCTGGCCGGCGGCTTGTTTATCCTCCCCGGCATCCTCGCCATCATGGGGCTGAGCGTCGTTTACGCGGCCTTTGGCGGCGGCGGCCTGGTGGCGGCGCTGTTTTTCGGCCTCAAGGCCGCCGTGCTCGCCGTTGTGCTCCAGGCCGTGCTGCGGGTCGGCTCCAAGGCGCTGAAGAACCGCATCATGGTGGCGATCGCGGCGGCCGCCTTCGTGGCGATCTTCTTTTTCGGCGCGCCGTTTCCGCTGATCGTCCTCGCAGCGGCGCTGATCGGCTATGCGGGCGGGCGCGCCGGCCTTCCGGCCTTCGCGGTCGGCGGCGGCCACGGCCCCAGAAAGGAGGCCGACGGATCCGATGTCGCCTACCTGCTGGCGGACGATGGCTCCGGGCCGCCCGCGCCGGATCGGTCCTCGTCGCTGCGCGCGGCCGGCGTGGCGGCGGCGCTTTGGCTGGTTCCGGTCGCGAGCCTGCTGGCCACGCTCGGCCCGCAGGACGTTTTCGGCCAGATCGCGCTGTTTTTCTCCAAAATGGCGATGGTGACGTTCGGCGGGGCCTATGCGGTGCTGGCTTACGTGGCACAGCAGGCCGTCGAGACGCTCGGCTGGTTGCGGCCGGGCGAGATGCTGGACGGGCTCGGCATGGCCGAGACCACGCCGGGCCCTCTGATCATGGTGCTCCAGTTCGTGGGCTTCATGGCGGCATTCCGCGAGCCGGGCGGCCTCAGCCCGATGCTGGCCGGCGCACTGGGCGGGCTGCTGGCCACTTGGGTCACCTTTGCGCCCTGCTTCCTGTGGATCTTCCTGGGAGCGCCCTTCATCGAGGTTCTTCGCGGCCAGAAAGCGCTCGCGGGAGCGCTGTCGGCGATCACGGCCGCGGTGGTTGGCGTGATCCTGAACCTCGCAATCTGGTTCGGCGTCCATACGCTGTTTCGCGAGGTCGTTCGGTTCGACGCCTACGGCCTCCAGTTCGATCGGCCGGTGCTGGCCAGCGTCGACCCGTGGTCGCTGGCGCTCGCCATGGCGGCGATCCTGGCCATGTTCCGCTTCAAGGTCGGCATGCTGCAGACGCTGGCGGCCTGTGCGGCCGCAGGCGTCCTGCTGCGGCTCGCGGGCGTGCTGGCCTGATCGCGCCCTGCGGCTCCGGCCATGGGCGCGGCGCGAAAAGGCGAGAAGAAGCTCACCCCCTGCAGTGCGGCGCGCAGCCGGACGCCCAGAACGGCGTCCCGGCTTGATGGGCCGGAACGCTCGGCCGGGGCTTGCGGCCGGGCAGGTCGGCCGGCGTCGGGCGCACCAGCTCCCACCAGCCATGCGCGCATTCCGAGCGCCAGGCCATCTGGTCGGCGAGGGTCACGCCAACGCGCTCGCAGGCTTGTTCCAGCGCCGCCAACGAGGCGCGCAGTTCGGCGTCGGTTGACGGGCCGGGCTCGTCCCCGGCCGCGCAGATCGCGCGCGTGAACCGCTCCATGTCGCGCCGGATCTCGGGCGCGGTCGCGTCGTCCATCGCCCACGCGGCCATCCACTCGCGCACCACGAACGCGACCGCCTCGTCGCGGTCCCGCCCGGCGACTTTCGCGGCCGTGGTGCGCATGTGCCGCAACAACTCCGCCCGCGCATGCACGGCCCGCGCATGGAACGCGGCCTCCTGCATCGCCGCAATGGCCGCCTGCGCCTCGCGCTGCAGGTCGTCGATGAGATCGGGCATGTAACATCCTTCTTCGGTTGACACGAGACCGGGGCGCCGGGCGAAACCTTCTCCCCGGCACGGGGAGAAGGTGGCCGAGCAAAGCGAGGTCGGATGAGGGGAGCTGCCCGATAACCCTCACCCCAGCCCTCTCCCCGTCCCGGGGAGAGGGGGCGCATTCCGGCGGCGGCGCTTTCGCGTCCACCGCGGATGCCCTAGCGAAGCTTCGCCAGCGAGCCCGCCAGCTGGGCGAAGAACCCGCGTGCGTCCACGCGGTCCGCCACGAAGGCGTTGGGCGGGCGCTTCAGGCGGTTGTTCCAGTCGATGGTGGTGCGCCCGCGCAGCGGGCCGGCGGAGGTTTCCACCTCCACAGAGCAGTCGCGGCCCTGGAACAGCTCGGGCCACAACAGCCACGCGATGACGAGCGGGTCGTGCATCGGGTGTCCGGCCGTGCCGAGCCCGCCGGCGCGCGGTCGCGTCATCATGCCGAGCACGGCCCGGGAGGCGGCGTTGCCGACGGCACGGATGGCTTCGAGATCAGCGGCGTCCGGCACGGCCTGGTGCGTGGTGTGAAGGTTGAACATCACGATCGGCAGGCCCGCGCCAAACACCACCGCGGCGGCGTGCGGGTCCACATAGGCGTTGAACTCGGCCGCGGGCGTCATGTTGCCCAGCCCGAGCGCGCCGCCCATCAGGACGATCCGCTCCACGGCCGCCATGGCGTCCGGCGCCAGCCGAAACGCCAGCGCCAGATTGGTGAGCGGCCCCAGCGCGCACAGCGTGACGCTGGCTGGCGCGGCGGCGCGCAAAACCGAGACCATGGCCTCCACGGCGTGTCCGCGCGTCGGCGCGCGGTCGGTCTCCGGCAGATCCGCGCCCGCGAGCCCATCCGGCCCGCACACGAACTCGGCCGTCTCGAGCTCAAACAGCAGCGGCGAGGCGGCGCCGGCATGCACGGGCACGTCGGGCCGGCCGGCGAGGTCGCACACGCGCAGGACGTTGAGCGCCGCCTGCCGCACCGGCACGTTGCCGGCCACGGCCCCGATCATCCGCAAATCGAGCCGCTCGCGTTCGGCCAGCGCCAGAAGGATCGCGACGGCGTCGTCCTGCCCCGGATCGGTGTCGATGATGATCGCCGTCATGACGCCGCCGCCACGGCCGGGCGCTCCGCCCCGTTCATGATCATGTGGCTGAGATCGTCCGGCTCCAGCCCGTCGATCGGCCGGTCCACGACCTTGCGGCCCCGGCTCAGCACCACGACGCGTGAGGCCAGCGCGACCACGTCGCGCATGTTGTGGCTGATCAGGATCACGGTGCGGCCGTCGGCCTTCAGCGAGCGGACGAGTTGCAGCACCTGCGCGGTTTCGCGCACGCCCAGCGCCGCCGTGGGCTCGTCCATGATGATGATCTCTGCGTCCCAGCGCAGCGCCCGCGAGATCGCCACCGCCTGTCGCTGCCCGCCCGAGAGCCGCTGCACCGGCCGGCGCGTGTCCGGAATGTCCACGGACAGCCGCGACAGGTAGCGCCGCGCTTCCGCGCGCATGCGCGCCTTGTCGAGCAGCTGGATCGGCCCGAGCCGCCGTGTCAGCTCCGCGCCCATGAACACGTTCTCGGCGATGGAGAGCCGCGGCGCCAGCGCAAGGTCCTGGTAGATCGTCGCCACGCCCTTTTGCAGCGCGTCATGTGGCGACCGGAACCGCACCGGTTCGCCCCGCAACGTCATGGTTCCGGCCGTCGGCGGCTGGGCCCCCGAGATGATCTTGATCAGCGACGACTTGCCCGCGCCATTGTCTCCGCAGATCGCCAGCACGTCGCCGCGATGGAGGTCGAGGTCGATGCCGCACACCGCGTCGACGCCTCCGTACGACTTGCTGATCCCGCGCAGGCTGAGGATCGGGGCGGCGATGTCCGTCATTGGGTTCGATCCAGATAAAGGCGGTGCGCCACGATCATCCTCCCGTCATTGCGAGCGCAGCGAAGCAATCCAGGCCTAAAGGTCGGCCGTTAGGCTGGATTGCTTCGCCTCAGGCTCGCAATGACGGGGAGAACGCAAACTACTGCTTCAGGTATTGCTTGACGTTGTTCTGGTCGACCAGCACGGCGTCGACATAGAGGTACGGCCCCTTGGTGACGCTCTCCTTGGGCTGCTTTTTGACCACGATGGCCTCCACGGCGTTCACAGCGGCTTTGCCCATCTCCTCAAACGGGATCGTCACGGTGGCCAGGAATGTGCTGTCCGGGTCGGCGATGCGGCGGTAGCTCTCCTGGCCGCCATCCACGGACACGAGCGGGATCTGGCCCTTCTTGACGCCCTGCTGCTGCATGATGTCGTCGATGATGTAGGCCTGGCCGTCGAACGAGGCCCAGATGCCCTGCACCTTGCCCTGGTTCTGCAACAGCAGCGCCTGCATGCCGCTCTTCACGTCGTCGCGCCAGCTCTGCGTGCGGGCCATCGAGAACTTGCCGATCTCCTTCACGGCCTGGTTCTCGGACAGCACGGCGTCCAGCACCTTGCCGCGGATGCGCGAGGCCACGTTGCCGTCGAAGCGGGCCGTGAGGATCTGGCCCTGGTAGCCCATCTGGCCCAGCAGGAACATGGCCGCCTCGGCGCCGACCTTGTACTCATTGGGCTGGATGTCGAACAGCGTGTGCGGGCTGCCGCCCGACTGCACGGTCACGACCGGGATGCCCTTGTCCTTGGCGGCCTTGAACTGGGCGTCCGCCTCGATCGGCTTGCCCATCGCGACGATGATGGCGTCCACCTTCTTGGTGATCAGCGTCTCGAACTGCTCGGCGTGCTTGGGCAGCGCGCCTTCGGAGTTCAGCAGCGTCACCGTCCAGCCCTTCTCCTTGGCGGCGGCGGCGGCCGCGTTGGCGACGCGGGCGTGCGTTTCGGACGAGAACTGGAAGCCGATCACGCCGACCTCGAAGGCTTGGGCCGCGATGGCGCTCGCCAGCAGGGCGGCCCCGCCGAGCAGGATGGATTTCAAGGTTGTCATGACGCGTCTCCCCTCCGTTTTGGTTGTATTCATACCTTGAACGCCGCCTGCTTGACCACGCTGGCCGAGAAGGCGACCGATCCGATGATGATGACGCCCAGCATGATGTCCTGGACGTAGTAGGCGGCCCCCATCAGCACGAGGCCGTTGCCGAGCGCCTTGAGCACGAAGGCCGCGAACACCGTGCCGGGCACGTTCGGGTGGCCGGGCTCGAACATCGTCATGCCGAGCAGCACCGCCGCGATGGCGTAGAGGAAATAGTCGCCCGCCATGTTGGGCGCGGCCGACGACACGTTGGCGGCGAGCAGCACGGCTGTGACGCCCGCGAACAGGCCCGACAGCGCCAGCCCGAGCAGCTTCATGCGGCCGGTCGCGATGCCCGAGAGGCGTGCGGCCTCCTCAGCCTCGCCGGTCGCCACCATCCGGGCGCCCGTGCGGGTCCACTTGATCAGCCCATAGGTGAGGGCGGTGGCGGCGACGAGCCACAGCACGAGGTTCGACACGCCCAGCGTGGTTCCGCGCGACAGGCCCGTGAAGCTGGTGGGCCAACGGCCCACGAAGGCGACGCCCTGTGTTTCCATGAAGGCGAGCCCGCGCGCGATCGCGGCCGTGCCGAGCGTTGCGATCAGGGACGGCACGCGCAGGGCCGTGACGGTGAGACCGTTCAGAAGCCCGAGACCAAGCCCGACGCCGAGCCCGGCCAGCACGGCGAGGCTGGGGTCGTACTTGCCCTGAATCAGCGCGCCCGCCGTCACAGCCGACAGGCTCGCGACCTCGGCGATCGACAGGTCGAGCTCCGCGATCGTGAGCGCCAGCCCGAAGCCCAGCGCCAGGATGGCCAGGAAGCTCGTGTCCTTGACGACGTTCAGCAGGTTGCCGGCGGTCGCGAAATTCGGCGCAAAGACCACGAAGGCGAGAACCATCGCCATGCCGGCGAAGGCCGTGCCGTATCTCTCGATCAGGGGCTTCATGGGGAGCTTGGGAGGGCCATACCGTGCGGAGGGCCCACACTAGGAGGCGCGGCGGCCCTGCGCCAGCCGATTTGGGCGCGAATACAACCGATTATTGTGGCGGCCCCAACTTCGCCAGCGCGTGCGAGATCGGCGTGAGCGCCGCTTCGGCTTGCCGGAAGAGCGCGTAGCTGGCGTCCAGCCGCGCCGCGCGCGCCGGGGCGGGGCGGTAGACGGCCGCCGGGGCGGCGAGGCGCTCCTGCGCGGCCTCAAGGGTTTCGCCGTCGGCCGCCGCAGCCGCCGCGATCGCGCCCCCGAGAAGGCCCGGCTCCGCATGCGCGGCGGTGACCACCGGAACCCCGCACACATCGGCCTTGACCTGCGCCCAGGCCGGGCTCGCCGCGCCGCCGCCGCCGAAGCGGATCTCCGCGGGCCGGAACCCGAGGGCGGCCTCGGCGCGCTCGAACACGATCCGGTTCAGGAAGGCGACGCCCTCCAGCACGGCCCAGGCGCAATCCGTCGCCGTGTGGCGGCGATCGAGGCCCACAAAGGCCCCGCGCAGCATCGGGTCCCAATAGGGCGTCCGCTCGCCCTGCAGGTAGGGCAGAAACAGGAGCGGCTGGGCGAAGCGTTCGCCCGCCAGGAGGCGGTCCAGCGCCGGGCCGGTCGCCTCATCGGCGAAGCCCAGCAGGTCCAGCGCCCAGCGCAGCGCGTCCGCGCCGTTCTGCCCGGGGCCGCCCAGATGCGTGAGGCCGCCCCAGTCCACGCTCATCAGCCCGGGCGCCTGCGCGGGCCCCTTGGAGAACACGCCCACGACCTCGGTGGTGCCCGAGAGATTATAGGCGCCGCCATGGTGCAGCGCCCCGAGCCCGAGCACGGACGCCCAGGTGTCGTGCGAGAGCATCACGACGCGCGCGCCCGCCAGCCGGCCCAGCGCGCCGGGCAGTCCGCGCCGAACGGCCCCGACGACGCTGGCCGGCCGAAGCAGGTCCGGCGTGGGATCGGCGATGTTGGCCGCCTCGAAGAGCGAGCCGCCGCCCGGGCCCGGTTGGCGGCACGCGGCGAGCCGGGCGGAGGCGATAGGGTCCGACGCCATGCGGCCGGTCAGGCGGGCGTTGAGCCAGTCCTTCGGCTCCAGCACCCGCGCAACCGCGGCGGCGCGATCGGGCGCCGTGCGGCGCAGCCAGGCGAGGCGCGCCAGCGGATGAAACGCATTCACGAGTGCGGTTTCGACGTGGTCCTGCGGCAGCCTCGCCCGCAGCGTGTCCGCGTCGGCGGCGGAACGGGCGTCCGCCCAGGTCAGGGCGGGGCCGAGCGCCCGCCCGCGGGCGTCCACGAACACCTGCGTGCGCGTCACGCTCGTGATCGCAACCGCAGCGGCCGCCTCGAAGGCGGCCTGCGCCACGCTCTCGAGCTCGTCGGCGGCGTCGGCGAGCAGCGTCCACCACGTCGCGGGATCGGCCTCGGCGCTCCCGGCGGATCCGAAAGGCTGCGGCCGGCCCGCCATCGCGACAACGCCGCCGTCGCTCCCCACCAGCGCGGCGCGCAGGCTGGTGCCGCCGAGATCCACGGCGAATGTGGTGTGGTGCGCGGATGTCATGGCCTCAGGCCGCCTGCACTTCCCGCAAGAACCGATCCACCGACGTCCGGAACTCGGAGGCGAGTTGGCCCATCTCGCGCGCGTCCGCGAGCACGCGCATTGCGGCCACGCTGGTGCCGTCCGCGGTTCCGGCCGTGAGCGCGAGCGACTGGTCGAGCTGGCCCGCGCCCGCCGCCGCGCTCGAGATGCTGGAAGCAATCTCCGCCGTCGCGACGGTCTGTTGTTCAATCGCGCCGGCGATCTGGTCGGTGACGCCGGAGATCTCGGCCACGATGCTGTCGATCTCCGCCATGGCCTGCACGGCCTGCGCGCCGCTGCCCACGATGTCGTGCACCGTGCCGGTGATGCCGTCCGTCGCCTTGGCGGTCGCGGCCGCCAGCGACTTCACCTCCGCGGCCACCACCGCGAAGCCCCGCCCCGCCTCGCCGGCGCGCGCCGCCTCGATGGTGGCGTTGAGCGCCAGCAGGTTGGTCTGCTGCGCGATGCTCTGGATCAGCGCCAGCACGCTCTCGATGCGCGCGCCGGAGGCGGCCAGCTTGGAGATGGAGCCCTGCGTCACGGTGGTCATTTCGGTGGCGCGGCGGACGATGCCGCTGGCCTCGCCGATCTGCGTGGCGATCTTTTCCACGGACTGCTCAAGCTGCTTGGCCGAGTGGTCGATCGAGCCCACGTCCTTGGAGGTCTGGGCCGCCGACATGGCGGCCGAGCGGGTGTGCTGGTCGACGATCTGCGCCGCCTGCGTGAGCTCGCCCGCCAACCCCTCGAAGCTCGCCGTGAAGGCCCCCATCCGCTCCAGCGCGGAGGCGACGTGGAGCCTGAATTCATGGATGGCGGTCTCGATCCGGGTCTGGCGCTCCTTCTCGACCGCGCCGGCCCGCACCTTGGCGTCGAGCTCGTTCTTGAGTTCGGTTTGGAGCCGCAGCGCCTCCACGACGCGCGCCAGCGTGCCGATCTCGTCCGGTCGCCGAAGGCCCGGGACCCCCACCGAGGTGTCGCCGCTGGCGATCCGCTGCAGCAGGTCGATATGCTGCGAGATCGGCCGCGAGATGCTGCGGGTGAGGTAGCGGTAGAGTTGCCCGGCCAGCAGCAGGGTGACCAG
The DNA here is from genome assembly GCF_014636935.1 of Alsobacter metallidurans. Lineage (GTDB taxonomy): Bacteria > Pseudomonadota > Alphaproteobacteria > Rhizobiales > Beijerinckiaceae > Alsobacter > Alsobacter metallidurans. The sequence continues at coordinate 714,296 of NZ_BMES01000001.1, forward strand.
GAGGGCCAGCACGGTGGCGAAGCGCAGGCGCTGGGCGAAGCTCGCCGCGCCCGCCGAGGCGGCGTCGAGCGAGTCCCCGATCTGACCGCGCAGCTCCGCCGCCATGCGGCCGAGCTGGCGCGTATCGTCCGTATAGCCGTCGATGCGCCGGAGCAGGTCCGCCGGGTCCGTCGGGGGGCGGTCCGCCAGCGCGGAGCCGTCCGCGATGTGCTGGACGAGCCGGTCCCGCAAGGCCGGAACCTCTGGGGCCAGAACCGGATCGATGCTCGCCAGGAACTGCAGCGTGCCGTTGAGCTTCTCGCGTGTGGTCCTGACGTCGTCCGTCACGCCCGGCCCGGCGGCCGGGTCCATGGCCTTGCGGATGACCCGCCGGTCGAACGCCTGCACGTCGATCACGCCGCGATAGAAACCGTCGAGATTGTGCGCCGACTCCCGCGTGCTCGCGACGCTGGCCATGAGCCAGTAGGTCGACATGATCGCCGATCCGCCGACCGCCAGGGCCAGCAGCGCCACGCCGCCCACCACCACGGACGCGTGGGTCCTGATCGAGACGCCTCGGAGCCAACGAAACATTGCGCAGAATTCCCTCTGCCTCAACACAAAGCAGAGCGGTCCTAATACTGCCTTTACGACTATGATCATCGCGAGCGCGCCGGCGCGGTTTCGACGGCGTTGGGCCAGCTTGTCGCGCCGCCCTGCAATGAAACCCTTTCCTTTCGAAGCGCGTTCTCGACCGGCGCAAACTGCGCCGTGCTCCGGGGACCCGTCGATGCTGGACGAACAACACACGCGGGAGCGCGGCGACGCGCGCGCCAAGCTGGATCTGTACAAGAGCCTGCTCGACTGGAGACGGACGGTCGGGGATCTCTACGCCGACATCCGCATGATGGAGCCCGAGGAGGGCTGGGCGTTGTGGCGCGACACGCGCGACCGCCTGTTCCGCAGCCACGCGCAGTCGCCGCTGTCGCAGGCCCGTCGGACCCAGTTTGAGGGCGTGAACTACTTTCCGTACGATCCCGCATTGCGCTTCACCGTGGCGCTGCAGCCCGCCGAGGGGCGCGAGACGCTGCAGGCCGAGGCCGGCAAGGACGGGCTCATGACGCTCGTGCCCTTCGCGCTCACGCAAGGGCTGGAGCAGCCGCTCGGCAAGGAGCTGACGCTTTACTGGATCAACGGCTATGCGGGCGGCGTCTTCCTGCCCTTCAACGACGCCACGAATGGCTGGACGACATTTGCGGGTGGGCGCTACCTGCTCGACACCATCAAGAGCGCCGATCTCGGCGCTGCCGAGGATGGCCGGCTGATCCTCGATTTCAACTTCAGCTACTACCCGTCTTGCGCTTATTCGGAGGCCTGGGTCTGTCCGCTGTCGCCGATCGAGAACCGGCTGAAACGGGCGATTGCGGGCGGCGAACGCGACGCTCCGGATGATCGCCGCGAGCCGGCGGGCCTGCGTCTCGTCTGACGGCGAGTTGATGACCTACCGCCATTGAGCGCTTGCGCGCCGGTTTTCAACCGATAGCCTGACCGCATGATCCTTCGAGGGGCTTTTCCGATGCGTATCGCGCCAGTTCTCGCCGTTGCGGCGACTTTCGTCGTCTCGTCCATCTCGGCCGTGTCAGCCCAGACCATCAAGATCGGCTCCAAGAACTTCACCGAGCAGTTCGTGGTCGCCGAGCTCTACGCGGCCGCCCTGGAAGGAGCGGGCTTCAAGGTGGAGCGCAAGATCAACCTCGGCGGCACGCTGGTGGCGCACGAGGCGCTGAAAAGCGGCGCGATTGACCTCTATCCCGAATACACCGGCACCGGCCTGAACGCCGTCATGAAGGCGCAGGGCGTCACCGAGACGGATCCCGAGAAGGTCCGCGGCATGGTGAAGGCCTTCTACGAGAAGGAATTTAACCTCACCTGGCTGAAGCCGTCGGGCATCAACAACGGCTACGCGATCGTGGTGCGGCCCGACACCGCAAAGGAATACGGGTTGAAGACCCTGAGCGACCTCGGCAAGGCATCCTCCAAGCTGAAGCTCGGCGCCGGCGCCGAGTTCGTGGATCGCCGCGACGGCATCAAGGGCCTGAAGGAGGTCTACGGGGCCGAGTTCCAGGAGTTCAAGCAGTTCGCGGCGCTGCGCCTGCGTTACGACGCGCTCACGCAAAAGCAGGTCGACGTCGCCAACGGCTTCTCGACCGATTGGCAGATCGCGGCCGAGAAATTCATCGCGCTCGATGACGACAAGTCTCTGTTCCCTCCCTACTACCTCGCCCCGGTGGTGCGCCCGGACATCGCCGCCAACGAGAAGGTGGTGGCCGTGCTCGAGAAGGTCGGCGCGGCGCTCGACAACCCCACCATGCAGGAGCTGAACCGGCAGGTGGAAGTCGACAAAAAGGAGCCCCGCACGGTGGCGGCCAACTTCCTGAAGAGCAAGGGCCTGTGACCTGAGCCGCGGGCCAGGTCCGTGGGGGCGGAACCTGAACACGACGCGGTGACGTTCGGCGGGAGCGCCGTCGCGCTGGCGGACATCGTTGCGGTCGCGCGTCGCGCCGCGCCGGTGCGCCTCGACGCGAGCGTCGGACCGCGCCTTGCGGCGGCGCGCGCCGTGGTCGATCGCGCGCTTGGGCGCAATGACGCCGTCTACGGCCTGACCACCGGCCTCGGCGCCGCGGTCGACACCCGGCTGGACGCGGAGCAGATCGCGGCCTTCCAGACGCGGGCCATCCGGGCTCGCGCGGTCGGCGTCGGTGAGTGCATGGCGCCCGATGAAGTACGGGCCATGCTGGCCGCCCGCCTGGCCGGCCTCTGCCAGGCGGCGTCCGGCATTTCGCCAACGCTCGTGGACGCTGTCGCGGCCCTGCTCAACAAGGGCGTGACGCCGCGCGTGCGCCGCATCGGCTCGCTCGGCGAAGCGGACCTGAGCCCGCTCGCGCAGGCGTTCCTGCCGCTGATCGGCGAAGGCGAGGCCGAGCGTGACGGCGCTGTGGTGTCCGGCGCCGACGCTTTGGCGACGGCCGGGCTCGCGCCCGCGACGCTGGGGCCGAAGGACGCCCTGGCGCTGCTCAACAGCAACGCCCAGAGCATCGGCCTGGCGGCGCTCGCCCTTGTGGATCTGCGGGCGGTTCTGGAAGCGGCGATCCTGGCCGGCGCCTTGTCGCTGGAGGGCTACCGCGCCAACCTGTCGCCGCTGGACCCCGACCTCGGCCGCCTGCGCGGCCTGGAAGGCCATGCGGCGGGCCTGCGGGCGCTGCGAGCCGCGCTCGATGGCTCCGCCCTGTTCGGACCCGGAGTCGCCCTGCGCGTGCAGGATCCGATCTCGTTTCGCACTCTCGCCCCCGTGTTCGGCTGCGCGCTGCGGGCCTGCGAGGCCGCGGAAGCGGTCGCGACGGCCGAACTGAACGGCGTCGGCGACAGCCCGGTGGTGCTGCCGGAGCGGGACGCCATGCTGTCCAGCGTCAACTTCGACACCACCGAGCTCGCGCTGGCGCTGGAGGCCGCCGGGCTCGCGCTGTCGCACCTTGCCGCGATCTCGGCCGCCCGTGTCACCAAGCTGATGTCGCCGGGCGCGAGCGGCCTGCCGCGCTTTCTCACCCGCCATGGCGGATCGCATTCGGGCTTCGCCACCACGCAGAAAACAGCCTCCGCGCTGGAAGCCGAGATCAGGCATCTCGCGCATCCGCTCGGCGCCCTCACGATCCCGGTGGCGGACGGCGTGGAAGACTACGCCCCGATGACGCCGGCCATCGTCGACAAGCTGCACGCGACGGTGCGCCGCTTCGCCCGGCTCGTCGCGATCGAGCTCGTGGTCGCCGCCCAGGCCGTGGATCTGCGCGAACCCGCCGCGCTCGGCCATGGCGCGGCTCTTGCGTACGACTTCGTGCGCGCCGCCGTGGGGCCGCTGGGCGACGACCGCCCGATGGGACGCGAATACGAGGCGCTGGCGCTGCGCATCCTCGATGGCGAGCTGCCGCGGCGGCTGGATCCCGAGGTCGCCGAGGCATGAGCTGGCTGGTGGAGAACTACGACCGCCTGCTGGTCGCCCTGTGGGAGCACATCCAACTCGTCGGCGTCGGGCTCGCGATCTCGCTTGCGCTCGGCCTGCCGCTCGGCGTCGTGGCTGCGCGGCGTCCTGGCTTCGCGGTGTTCATCCTGCTCGTGTCGGGCGCGCTCTACACCGTGCCGGCGCTGGCCATCTTCGCGCTGCTGATCCCCTATCTTGGTCTCGGCTTCTGGCCCGCCATCGTGGCGCTGGTCGCCTATGCGCTCCTGATCATCATCCGCAACGTGTCGACGGGGCTCCGGCAGGTCTCGCCCGACATCCTCGACGCCGCGCAGGGCATGGGCTACGGCCCGATGCGCCGGCTCTTCGCCATCGAGCTGCCGCTCGCCATGCCGGTGATCGTGGCGGGCATTCGCATCACGGTGGTCACGCAGGTGTCGGTCGCCACCGTGGCGGCCTTCATCAACGCCGGCGGGCTGGGCGACATCATCTTCCAGGGCATCACGCAGGATTTCGGGGAGAAGGTCGTCATCGGCGCCGTTGCGACATCGGCGCTCGCGGTGGCGTGCGACGAGGCGCTGCGCCGGATCGAGATGCGGCTGCGCGCCGCGCAGGCGGACGCCCTGTGATGGCGGGTGCGCGCTGATGCTCCAGTGGATCGCCGACAATCCCCGCATCTTCACGGTGGCGCTGCAGAACCACCTTTGGATCTCGGCCGCCGCCCTCGCGGCCGTGCTCGCCATCGCGCTGCCGCTCGGGCTGGCGCTCACGCGCCGCCGCGCGCTGGCGGGCGCCGCCATCGGGATCGTCAACGTGTTGCGAACGGTGCCGTCGCTGGCGCTGCTGGTGATCATGCTGCCGGTGCTGGGCACCGGCTTCCTGCCGTCTGTGGTGGCGTTGACGCTCTACGGGCTGCCGGCGCTGCTGCTGAACACCTATACGGGCCTGACCGAGGTGGACCGCGACATCGTCGACGCGGCGCGCGGGCAGGGGTTCTCCGACCGGCAGGTGATGACCCGCATCGAGATCCCGCTGGCGCTGCCGGTGGTGTTCGCGGGCGTGCGAACCGCCGCCGTGCAGATCGTCTCGGCCGCCACGCTGGCGGCCTTCATCGGCGGCGGCGGGCTCGGCGAGCTCATCACCTCCGGAATGGCGAACTTCAACTTCCCGCAGCTTGTGGCCGGCGCGCTCGCGGTGGCGCTGCTGGCGTTGGCGGTGGAGCTCGCCTTCGCGGCCCTGGAATGGGTCATGACGCGCTCCACGGGGCTTCGCGACTGATGAAAGGCGTTGGCGCGTGATCAGGCTGGAAGCTGTCAGCAAGATGTTTCCCGGCGCGGCGCGGCCCGCCGTGGATGCGCTGGACCTCGAGGTGCCGTCCGGCCGCACCTGCGTGCTGATCGGCCCCTCGGGCTGCGGCAAGACCACCACGATGCGGATGGTGAACCGGCTGATCGAGCCCAGCGCCGGCCGCATCATCGTGGAGGGCGAGGACGTCACCACGGTGGACCCGGTCGGCCTGCGCCGGCGCATCGGCTACGTGATCCAGCAGGTCGGCCTGTTTCCGCACATGACCATCGCGGACAATGTCGCGGCCGTGCCGCGCCTCCTCGGCTGGCCGGAGGCGCGCATCCGCGAGCGCAGCGCCGAGATGCTGTCGCTGGTGGGGCTGGAGCCCGGCCAGTTCCTGTCGCGCCACCCGCGCCACCTGTCGGGCGGTCAGCGGCAGCGCGTCGGCGTCGCCCGGGCCCTGGCGGCCGACCCGCCCGTGATGCTGATGGACGAGCCCTTCGGGGCCATCGACCCCATCGTGCGCGGGCGCCTGCAGGAGGAATTCCTCGACATCCTGCGCAGGCTGAAGAAGACCGTGATCCTGGTCACGCACGACATCGACGAGGCGATCCGCATGGGCGACCTCGTCGCCATCATGCGGGATGGGCGGCTCGTGCAGTACGACGCGCCGGAGCGCCTGCTGGCCGCGCCGGCGGACGGCTTCGTGGCCGATTTCGTCGGCGCCGACCGGGCGCTGCGTCGCCTGTCCTTGCTGCGCGCCATGGATGTCGCCGAGCCGGGCGAAAGCGGCGGGCTGCGGCTGCCGGGCTCGCTGTCGGCCCGCGACGTGCTGTCGGCCCTGCTGGCCGAGGGGCGGGACGTCGCCACCATCCTGGACGGGGAGGGAAGGGCGGCGGGGACGCTCACGCTCGCCGCCATCCAGCGCCTGAGCGTGCTCGACAACCCGCACCCGGACGGAACCGGGCGTGCCTAGCCGGGCTGCCGGTAGCCGGCGCGGTCGGCCGCCTCGGCTTTGTCACGCAGGATGGCGTAGTCGCCCGCATCGACCGCCGCGAAGCCGGTGAGTTGCAGCGAGGCCAGGAGCGCCCGGCCGGCGTCGTCCTCCGCGAACCCCAGCAGGGCGGAGCGCAGCGCCGCGAGGGTCGCGGCGTCCACGGATGGCGAGGCCGCCAGCAGCGGCATTGGCCGGGGGGCGGTGGTCACGACCACGCGCAGCCGCGCCGCCGTGTCCGGCTCGTGGGCCAGGAGCAGGTCGTGGTAAAAAGAATCGAGCGGGCCGATGTCGATGACGCCGGACAGCACCGCGTCGATCACCCGGCGCGGCGTCTGCAGACCGCCGACGCTCTCGGCGAAGAGCGTCCGCCCCTTGTCCACATGCGGTAAAAGATGCGTCCGCAGCGCCTGGAAACCCGATTGCGAGTGCTCGGCCGTCCACCCGATGCGCCCGCCGAAGCTGTCCTCCAGCGTTCGGAGCGGGCCGTCGGCGCGCACCACGAGGCGCGTGGCGTAATGGGGCCGCCCGTCGCCGCTCGCCGGAATGGGAGCGGCGACCGGCGCGAGGCCGAAGCCGCCGGTCACGAACGGAAACCCGCAGATAAACGCGAGCCCGAGGTCCGGTCGCCGCCACAGCTCCTCCAGCGGCGCGGGCGCGGCATGCGGGATCACGTCCAGAGGGACGCCCGACACGGCGGCGACGCGCCCGAACAGCGCCGTCCAGGCGCCCGCCACGGCGGCGTTCACCGCATACATGCGGGCGTTGGCGACCAGCCTCACGCGTAGCGCAGCCGTTGGCCGAGCCCCATCCGGGCGGCCTTCTCGAGCATGAAGTGCCCCAGCGCGATGTCTGACAGCGACAACCCGCGATGCCAGAACAGGATCGTCTCGTCGTCGCTCTCGCGCCCTGGCTTGCGCCCGGCGACGATCTCGCCCATCTCGGCGTGGAGCGTCTCGGCCGAGAGCTTGCCGGCGTCCACATGCGGCCGCAGCGCGCCGAAGGGCCCGCCCTTGCACTGGCCCCAGTCGTCCACCACCAGCTTCGCCATGATGTCGGTGAGCGACAACTCCACGGCGCTCATGGTGCCGTACGGAACCACGAAGGCGCCGGGCTTGATCCATTCGGTCTTCAGCAGCGGCTCCGGCGCGTTGAGGCGCGACGCCTCCACGACGATGTCGGCGCCGTCCACGCAGGAGCGCCAGTCCGGCGTCGCCACCACGCGCTTGCCGAGGTCGGCGCTGAGCCGCTCCGCGAAGGCGTCCCGGCTCTCCGGGCGGCGCGAATGGACGCGGATCTCGTCGAAGTCGAACAGCGAGTCGAGCAGCCGCACGTTCCAATAGGCCGTGCCCCGTGCGCCGATGTGGCCCAGCACCCGCGAGCCCTTGCGGGCGAGGTGCTTGGCCCCGATGGCCGTCACCGCGCCGGTGCGCATGTCGGTGAGGTGGCTGCCGTCCACGATGGCCTTGGGGACGCCGTTCAGCGGGTCCATGAGCAGGAGGAGCCCCATCTCGGAGGGCAGCCCCTGCTGGTAGTTGTCCACGAAGTCGCCGATCACCTTCACGCCCGCCCGGGCGATGGGCGCCCGGAAGGCGCCGCGCAGCACATTGAAATGGCCGTTCGCGCCCGCGTTCGGCATCAGGTGCACGCGCGGCTCGATCACGGTCTCGCCGCGGCCCTGGGCGGCGAGGCCCGCCTCCACGGCCGCGATGATCTCCGCGTCCGTGAGCCGCAGGGCTTCCACGTCGATGGCGTTCAGGTAGTCGATATACAACTCGGCCTTCGGCATGCCGGCGCGCTCCTGCTCTCTCGTTTCGTCCTACGGATCGTCCACCGTCACGCGGGCAGTGGTCACCTGGTCGCCCTTCTGCTCGGCGTTCAGCGTCACCTGCCGGCCCGGAACGAGGTTCTCGGCCGAGCCCTGCGCGAAGGTGAACACCTTGGTGTCGGGCGTCAGCGCGATGGTCTTCTCGCCGCCCTTGTAGGTGAGCTTCATCGCCTTGCCGTCGCTGGTGTCCACGGTTTCGGCCATGGTGGCGTTGGTCATGGTGCTCTCGGGCAGGAGGTCCCACGCGCGGTGGCCTTCGCCCGTGCCCCGCATGGCGGCCGGGAAAATGAAGATCTCGACGGCCTTCAGGGTCTCGCCCGTTCCCGGCACGGCGGCGACGCCCACATAGTCGTTCGGCTTGATCTGGCTGGCCTCGGCCCGCACGCGCCGGCCGACCGTGACGTTGGGGGCGAGCTGCACGTTCACGGTGGCGCCCTCCCGGGTGCGAACCTCGAGCACGCTCGCGTTGGCGCTCACGATGGCGCCGCGCAGGCGGGCCGTCTGGGCGCTCGCGCCCGTGGCCGTGACGGCGGCGAGGCCGACCGTCGCGAGGGTGAGATTGAGGAAGAAGGAAAATCGCATGCGGGATGCTCCGGAGGGGGATGCCGCATCCTCGACCGCCCGCCTGCGTCGCGCCACCCCACCACACGCAGCTTTGATCGGGCGGGAAGATTTGTTTTCCGTCGTCGCCGCCATCGCGCCGGGGCGTCCGCGCCCGCCGCGCAGCGCTGCCGGGCGCTGGACGCGGCTTGACGCCGGCTGCGCTTCGCCCGATCGGTTGCGGGCGGCGCGACACCTCATGTGCGGTTGCCGAGCGTGAGAGAGGGACGGCGTGACCGCGTATCTGGAAGGGGCTCTGGCCGGTCTTGCCCTCAGCCCCGGCGTGGTTGCGATCCTGATCGCCGTGGTGCTGGGCGCAGCGGTGCTGCGCGGCTTCACGGGCTTCGGCTTTGCGATCGCGGCCGTGCCGCTTCTCAGCCAGGTCGTGCCGCCGCTGGTCGCCGTCACGATGGCGCTTTGCATGCAGACGCTGGGCGGCCTCATCGACCTGCGCCGCTCCTGGCGCGATTGCCACCGCGGCTCGTTGCGCTGGCTCCTGACCGGCGCGCTCGCCGGTTCCCCGGCAGGCATGGCGCTGCTGGGCGTCGCCCCCGCCTCCATCGCCCGCATCGCCATCGGGGGGATCACGCTGATCGCCGCTGTGTCGCTGGCCCGCGGCGCGGCCCTCGCCGCCATGCCGGGCAAGGCGGTTACGCTCGGCGCCGGGCTGCTCGCCGGAATTTTCAGCGGCCTCGCCGCTATGCCGGGTCCGCCTGCGGTCGCGTACTACCTGGCGTCGCCGGTCAGCCGCACCCAGGCCCGCGCCTCCATGCTGGTGTTCTTTTTCCTGACGTCCTCGCTCGCGCTCGCCAGCGCGCTCTGGCTCGGCCTCGCCGACAAACGTGCGCTGGTGCTGGCCGTGATCGGCATGCCCGTGATGGTGCTCGGCGTTCACGCCGGCAATCGCGCGTCCCGCCACGGCGGCGAGCGTACCCATCGGCTCATCGCGATCGCGCTGCTGGTCGTGATCGCGGTCAGCAGCATCGCGCGCGGCGGCCACGAACTCTGGCCGTGAGGCGGGGCACAACGCCCTCGGCCGCCCTCAGCCTCAAACCCTCGACACCGTCGTTCTCCGATCCGCATCGCCTGGGGCGATGCTCTTCAGCGTCAGGGGATTGATGAAGGGATGGGGCGAGGCATTCACCGCACCTGCGTTCCTTTGAGCCCGAGCGATCCCGGGTTCATCAGGCCGCGCGGGTCGAGCGCCCGCTTCACGTCCTGCAGCAGCGACCAGGTTTCAGGCTTCAGGATCTCGGCGAACGGGTAATCGCGCGCGATCTGCCAGCTGACGCCGCCGAGTCCCGCGTAGAGCTCCTGCGTGGCGCGGCGCAGCTCCGCGACGGCGTTGCGGGTTTCAGGGTTGGCCGGGCGATTCATCCACGGCTTCACGATTTCGGCCCCCACGCTGGCGGCGTGCAGGGGCGTGATCTCGTCGGTCCAGTAGAAAGCCGGCTCCAGAAAGAACTCGTTGCCCACCGTCATGCTCATCACCGAGTAGACGATGCCATGGCGCTCCATGAAGGGCTGGCGCTCGGCGAAGAACGCCTCGTTGGCGTCCACCACGCGCTGCGCATCGCCGAGCGGGAACACGGCGTGGATCGGCACCCAGCGCTCGCCGTTGAGGCCCAGCATGCCCCGCACGGGCCCGAAGGGCTTCGCCCGCATCACCTTGGGCACGCTGTTCTCGATCTCGGTTCCATGCGCCCGCCCGATGGCGCTCAGCGTCGCCATGCCCCTGCGCAGCGCGTCCGCGTCGGCGCCCTCCGTGACGATGTGGAGCGTGTAGTTGTGCGCCTTCAGGAAGTTCGCGCCCGCCACCGCCACGCCGGCCGCCGCCTTGACGCCCTCCAGCAGCGACTTGCCCGAGGTCGCCACCGCGCCGAGCGCCTTCAGCCCGTCCGAGATGCGGTTCACGCTGGCCGAATGCTGCGCCTTGGTGCGATCGATGCCGAAGCCCTCCGCGACGAGGCGGGTGCGCGCCATCTCGACCTGTGCGGCCGCCATGGCGTTCAGGCTCTGGAAGCCGAAGGACAGGAAGCCCGTCTCGGCCGGCCGGGGCCACAGCCGCAGCGTCGCCGAGACCTTGACGCCGAAGGCGCCGTTGTCGCCCAGAAACAGCCCGGTCAGGTCCGGCCCGCCCTCGCGCGTGAAGGGCTTGGTCCCCTTCCGCCCGCCCGAGCCCGTGGTCGCCAGCCGCCCGTCCGGCAGCGCGACGGTGACGCCGAGCACCGCCTCCGCGACCGTGCCGTTGAGCGCCGAGCCAAAAAAGGCGCTGTTCTGCGAGAGCGCGCCGCCCACCGTGGCGTTGACGCCCGACAGCGGCCCCCAATAGCCCGTGCGCAGGCCCGTGCCTTCCAGCGCTGCGTTGACGCTCTCCCAGGTGCACCCGGCCTCGACCGTGATGTAGCGATCGTCGGCGTTGACCTCGACGATGCGGTTGAGCTTGCGCGTGTCGATCACGACCGAGTCGGCGCGGTCCGGAAGGTAGCCCTTGGTGTACGACATGCCGCCGCCGCGCGGCACCACCGAGAGCCCGTGCTCGGCCGCGACCCGCACCGCCTCGGCGACCTCCTCGCCGGTTTGCGCCATCACGACCGCGAGCGGCGGAATGCCCGGCTGCCAGAAGATGTCGTTGGCGTAGTAGTCGCGCGTCTTGGCGTCCGCGAGCACGCGGTCGTCGCCCAGCGCGCGCTGCAGGGCGTCAAGAGCCATCAGGTCGTCAGCTCGAATATGGTCCGCCATCGACATCGGGCGCTCCTCCGTTCGGGGCGGTTCGTCGCCCGCCGATTTGGGCCGGATCGAACCACCGCAGGCCGACGCGTGTCAACTTTCGACTTCCATTTCATACCGTGACATGGGTAATCTGAGGGCGGACCACAGAAGTTGCCGGACGATCCATGGCTGAGACCGACTCCCCCACCCAGAATGTCAGGGCCGTCACCCGGGCCCTCTCCGTCCTGTCGTCATTTTCGGGGAAGAGCGTCCAGTCGCTGGCCGAGGTCACCAACGCCACCGGCCTCGACAAGGGCACCACGCGCCGCCTCCTGCTGACCCTGATGAGCAGCGGCTTCATCGCCCAGGACCCGGCCACCCAGCATTATCGGCTCGGCCGCGCCATCCGGGACCTCGCCGCCAATGTGGCCGACGATCTCGACCTGCGCAGCCTCGCGCTGCCGGTTCTCACCGAGCTTGCCGGCGACGTGCACGGCACGGCCTTTCTGTCGGTCTACGACGAGGGCGACGTGGTGTGCCTCGACCGCATCCACGACATGAAAGGCATCGAGGTTCATTGGTGGGCGGTGGGCGGCACCCTGCCGTACAACTGCGGCGGTGCCCCCAAGCTGCTGCTCGCGTTTCAGGAGCCTGCCGAGATCGAGCGCGTTCTCCGGCAACCGGCCGCCGCCCTCACGCCCAAGAGCATCACCGACAAGGCGGAGCTCAAAGCCTCGCTGGCGAAGATCCGGGAGCGCGGCTGGGAACTCGCGGTCGACGACGTGGCGCTTGGCCTTTCGGCGCTTGCCGTGCCGGTGCGGGGTCGCGACGACGCCATCGTGTGCTCGATCAGCATCGCCGGCCTCACGCCGCAGATGGTGGCGCGCAACAAGCCGGTTCATCTTGCCCGTATGCAGAGCGCGGCCGCGGCCATCGAACGCCGCCTCAAGGGGGCTGGGCGGAGCTAGCGTGTCACTCTATGAAACGCGGGTTGTGGTTTGACAGAGCAGAGCCGTTGGCGCTAGTTTGGGTTGTGGCCGATGAGGCCGTGAGAACGCCGTAGCCGAAGCTCGAAGACGCATTGCCCCGAGGGCGGGGCGTCACGGGCCCGGTCCACGACGGTTCGACGATGATCACCAAGATCACGCGAAAGATCGGGGAGGGAACATGAGCAAAGCTTCCGCAGCCGCGCGCACGTTGCGCGGCGTTCTGGCCGGCGCCGCCGCGCTGGCAATCGGCTATGCCGGAACCGCCGCCGCCGCTCCCGCGGCCGGCGAATACGGCGTCGGCTTCATCACCGAGAACACCGGCCCGCTGGCCGCCGCCGGCGTGTCCTATCATCGCGGCGCGCAACTCGCCGTCGACGAGATCAACGAGGGCGCCTGGATCGGGCAGGGCGTCAAGCTTAAGCTCAACGAAAAGGAAAGCGGCTCGGACGCGGCGCGCGCCGTGCAGGCGCTCACGCAGTTCTCGGCCGACCGCAACGTCATCGCGGTGACGTGCTGCATCCTCTCGCCGGTCGCCGCCGCCCTGAAGCCGGTCACCACCAACGCCAAGCTGCCGCTCGTGATCTACGGCGCGACGCTGCCCGGCCTGCCGCAGCCCCCCTATGTCACCTCCGTTGTTGGCCTGCCCGGCCCGCAAGAGGTGAAAATGTCGAAGATGCTGGCCGAAACCTTGAAGCCCAAGACGGTCGCGTACTTCGTCAACGCCGACAACGAAGGCTTCCAGAACCGCTTCAAGGCCGCCCAAAAAGTCATGGAAGAGGCGGGAGTGAAGACCGCCGGCGTCGTCAGCATTCTGTCGGCCGACACCGACTTCACCGCCCCGGCCACCCAGGCGATGGCGACGAACCCCGACCTGATCATGGTCTGGACCACGCAGACGCCCGCCGCCGGCATCATCGCGGCGCTCCGGGCGCGCGGCTACGCCGGCAAGATCTCGGCGTCCGACGTTATCTCGCCGGCTCCCGTGTTCAAGAAGATCGGCGCGGCGCTCGCCGGCGTCCCCTTCCCGATCGTGTTCTCCTCCGAAATCTCGAGCAGCCCGGAGGCGAAGAAGTTCGTCGAAGGCTACACCAAGAAGTTCGGCGAGGCGCCCGACACCTACTCGGCCCAGGGCTATACGTCGCTGTACCTGATCGCACAGGCCATGAAGAGCCTGGACGGCAAACCCTCCCGTGAGGATCTCGCCGCCGCGCTCGGCAAGGCTTCGGCCGTGGAATACAACATCTATGGCGGCCTCCCGATGGTGAACGGCCAAGCCGAAGTCCAGAACTCGCTGGTCGCCGCCTGGACGGCGGACGGAAAGGTCGTGCGCTGGGAGAACAAGTGATGCAGCTCTTTGTCGAGCAGCTGATCAACGGCTGGGCGCTGGGCTCGCTCTACGCCCTGTTCGGGATCGGCTTCGGCCTCGTCTTCTCCACGCTCGGCATCCTCAACGCCGCGCACGGGACCTACGCGAGCTGGGCCGCCATCGCGGGCTACTACGCGGTGGAGCGCTTCGGCGTCCCGTTCCCGGTCGCGATCGCGGCGGGCGTGATCGGCGGCGGCCTCCTGGCCGTCGTCGTGGACCAGATCGGCTTCCAGCCGCTCCGGGCCAAGAAGACCGGCATGCTCGGCGCGCTGATCACCAGCATCGCGTTCTGGATCATCCTCGACAGCCTGGCCGGTTTCGCGACCGGCCAGCAGAGCCTGGCTTTCCCGGCCGCGAGCTATCCCAACCAGATGGTCGTGATGGGCCCGCTGCGCGTGCCGCAGATGCAGATCATCACCATCGTGGCGCTGCTTGTCTGCACCATCGGCATCCACCTCTTGATCCAGAAGACCCGCATCGGCGCGGCCATGCGGGCCGTCGGCTGGAACGAGGTCGCGGCGGCGCTGGGCGGCGTCAACGCCCGCATGGTGATCCTGCTGACCGCCTTCTTGGCGGGCGCGACGTCCGGGCTCGCCGGCGTGCTGGGCGGCATCTCGACCTCCAACGTGTCGTTCACGCTGGGCGAAGGCTTGATGCTGAAGGGCTTCGCTGCCGTGGTGGTGGGCGGCTACGACGACGTTCGCGGCACCGCCATCGCGGGCATCTGCCTCGGCATCATCGAGGTCTTCGTGGCCCAGTACATCTCCACGAGCTTCCGCGACGGCTTCACCTACATGCTGCTCCTCGCCTTCCTGATCGCCCGTCCGCGTGGGCTGTTCGGCAGCGCCAGCTTCGTGCGGGCCTGAGATGGAGACCTTCCTCGACCTCTGGGCCGCCTATGGCAGCACCGTCACTTTCGCGATGGTCAACGCGCTGTTCGCGCTGAGCACCTACGCGGTGCTGTCCACGGGCGTGCTGAGCTTCACCACGGTGGTGTTCGCCGCCGTGGGCGGCTTCCTGGCCGCGCAGCTCTCCGGCAAGTTCGGCTTGCCGCTCTGGGCCGCCTTTCCGGCGGCGGCGCTGGGCGGCGGCTTCGCGGCCGCCGTGGTGGCCTTCGCGTTTCTGCGGCTCGAGAGCCACTGGATGGCGCTCGCCAGCCTCGCGCTGGTGCTCATCACCCGCGTGACGGCCCTGAACGCGCCGGCTCTGACCGGCGGCGTCAACGGCCTGATCGTGCCGGTCCGGGTCGAGCCATTGGAACTCGCGATCCTGCTGGCGCTCTGCACGGTGGTGTTCTGGCGCCTGCACCGGTCGTGGTTCGGCCTCGCCTCCAGGGCCGTACGCGAGGACGCGGCCGTGGCCTCCACGATGGGGATCAGCCCCTATCGCATCCAGTTCATCGCCTTCCTGATCAGCGGCGTGGTCGGCGGCCTCGGCGGCGCGGCGCTGGCCTTCACGCTGCAGTTCATCTCGCCCGAGACCTATTTCATTGGCATCGCCTTCACGATGATCGCCTCCACGGTGCTGGGCGGCTCCTTCCACTGGCTCGGCCCGATCATCGGCGCGGCCGTGTTCACGGCGCTTCCCACCACCATGCAGGCCATCGTCCCGCAGATCGAGGACGTGGCGAAAGGCGTGGTGCTGCTGTTGATCATGATCTTCCTGCCGCGCGGCCTCATCGATCCGCGAGCCTGGGGGCTGAAGAAGGCCGCCAAGCTTCGTGAGGAGACCGAAGCCAAGCGGGCGGCGGAGCGCGACGCCCATGCGTGACGCCGGCTCCCTCCTCGTGCTCGACCAGGTGGTGAAGACCTTCGGCGGCGTCGCCGCTGTGGGCGGGCTCACGGCCCATGTCCGCCAGGGCAGCGTCCATGGCCTGATCGGCCCCAACGGAGCCGGCAAGACCACGGTGATCAACCTGATTACCGGGCTCTTCCACCCCAGCGCGGGCAGCATCCGCTTCAATGGCGCGAAGCTGGAGGCCATGGCCCCGCAGGACATCGCCGCAACGGGCATTTCGCGCACCTACCAGAATGTTCGCCTGTTCAGCGGCATGACGGCGCTCGAGCAGGTGATGACCGGCTGCTACCTGCGCCGCGGCGTGTCGCTGTGGTCGTCCTTCCTGGGCCTCCCGGCGGCGTCTAGCGCCTGGCGCTCCACCCGCGAGCAGGCGCTGCACCTGCTCGACCGGGTCGCGATGGCCCACCGCGCCGACGAGCTGGCCGAGACGCTGAGCTATGGCGAGCAGCGCCGCATCGAGATCGCCCGCGCGCTCGGCTCCGACCCGAAGCTGCTGTTGTTGGACGAGCCCACGGCGGGCATGAACCATTCCGAGGCGGAGGCGGTCGGCCGCCTCGTCCACGAGCTGCGCGACGCCGGGCTCACCATCCTGATGGTCGAGCACAACATGAGCCTCGTCACCGCCTTCTGCGACAGCTGCACGGTGATGAATTTCGGCCGCCTGCTGGCCGAAGGGGACCCGAAGACCTGCATCGCCGACCCGGCCGTGCAGGAAGCCTATTTCGGACGCAAGAACGATGCTGACCGTATCCAAGCTCTCCGCTAGCTACGGGGCGATCCAGGCCGTCCGGGGCATCGACCTCCAGGTCAAGGCGGGCTCGCTCTGTGTCGTGCTGGGCTCCAATGGGGCCGGCAAATCGACGACGCTGCGCAGCATCGCCGGCCTGCACCGGCCGGTGTCGGGCTCCATCAGCCTCGACGGCGCGGAGATCTCGCGACTGCCGCTGCACAAGGTGGTGCGCTCCGGCCTCGCGCTGGTGCCGGAAGGCCGCATGGTGGTCGCGCCTCTGACCGTGGAGGAGAACCTCGGCCTCAGCGCCTTCGCGGGCCGCAACGCCGATCCAGAGCTCCTCGACAAGGTCTACACGCTGTTCCCGCGCCTGGCCGAGCGGCGCCTGCAGAAGGCCGGCCTGCTCAGCGGCGGCGAGCAGCAGATGCTCGCTATCGGCCGCGCATTGATGACCCGGCCGCAGATGCTGGTGCTGGACGAGCCCTCGATGGGTCTCGCCCCCTCCATCGTCGACCTCGTGTTCCAGGCGATCGTGGCGCTGCACCGCGAGGGCCAGTCCATCCTGCTGGTGGAGCAGAACGCCGCCATCGCGCTCTCGGTCTGCGACTACGGCTACGTTATGCGCCGCGGCCAGATCGTGGTCGAGGGCACGCCCGACGCGCTGAAGCAGAACCCGGAAGTGCTGGAAGCCTACCTGTCGTAGCGCTCAGCCGTTCAGGAAGGCGTCGTAGACCGCCATTGTGGCGGCCGCCGCGGCCGGGTCCGGATCCGGCCACCACACCGTCGTGGGCGTCACCCGCACCTCGACGCCGGGCAGGGCCAGCGCCTTCGCCTCCTTGAGGCCATCGATCAGCATGTCGTTCGGCCCGGCGCAGACCAGCGTCGGCGTGCGCAGCAGCGGCATGCGGGAG
This sequence comes from Alsobacter metallidurans, assembly GCF_014636935.1. Classification (GTDB taxonomy): domain Bacteria; phylum Pseudomonadota; class Alphaproteobacteria; order Rhizobiales; family Beijerinckiaceae; genus Alsobacter; species Alsobacter metallidurans. Next base: position 731,501 of record NZ_BMES01000001.1, read on the forward strand.
CGGGTGTCGTACGTGAAGGCGGAGCGGTAGGCGCGGTCGTAGGTCGGGCCGCTTTCCAGGATGCCGACCGTGTAGAGGTTCAACTGCTCGGCCGAGGGCAGGCCAAGCTGGCGGGCGGCGGCGCGCTCGACGCGGTACCAGGGCCAGTACAGGAACATGTCGCGGCGCCAGTTCCAGGCGAACTGGAGGTGCAGGCCCCACGGGTCCGCGACGATCGGCGGGAAGTAGCGCGCCAGCAGGTCCTGCTGGAAATCCTGCGAAATGAAGACCGGCCCTTCCAGCACGGCGCGGCCGACGAGATCGGGACGCCGCACGGCGAGCTCGAGTCCGACCAGGGCGCCTGTGTGGGATCCCCAGACGTCGACCTGTGGGAAACCGAGCGCCTCGATCAGCGCGATCATATCGTCCGCGAGGTCGCCGATTTCCACCGGCCGGTCCGGCTTGTCTGAAAGCCCGTTGCCCAGATAATCGACCGAGAACGTCTGGCGTCCGTGCGCCAGCCCGGTGACGACGGGCGCGAACTGGGCCGAAGAGCCGCCCCCCGTGGGGATGATCAGCAGCGGGCGTCCTTCCCCGCCCGCGCGGCGCAGGTGCATGCGGCCGCGCGCGGTCTCGACATAATGGTTCCAGATTGCGCCATTTGGCAGCGGAGCAGTCGACGGAAAGCATGGCGCCGGGGTTGGCGTCGCCAATCCGGCGAGGGCCGAATACAACGCATCAAGGCTGGCGACAGGCGTCCCCGTAGCAGGGGCGGATACGCCGTCCAGGGCGCCCAGGCAGGCGGACCAGAGCCGTTCATACGCGATAGGGTCGACGGCGGCGGCCGTCACGGTGCTGTCGAGTTCGACGGGGGTGGGCAACGGCTCTCCGATCGGCGCCGGCTGCGTCGGATCCAGGGGGTCGAACAGGTGCGCGTCACGCACATGCGCCCAAAGCGCCGTGAGGTGGGCCCCGTCCTGCCGCGGCGCGAGTGACGGCGGGCGCCATGCCCGTCGCGTCCAGGCCTGCGCGGCTGCGGCGCCGAGCGACAGCCCGGGACGGTGTCGCATGCGGGCCGCTATCGCGATGGCGAGATCGCAAGCCGCCAGCGGCGTGTCGGCGGCCACGCAGGCGTCCAGCGCAGCGTCGAGGCTGCGGGCCATGGCGGTGAGATCCGCCGTCGCGAGCCCGGCCGAGCCGCCGACGCCGGGCAGTTCCAGCACGGTGACGCGCCGGCCCGGACACGCTGAAGCAACGCGCGCGGCCGTGGCTTGCGCGCCCAGCGTGAGCCCGTGCAGGACGGCGACGTCCGGCCCGTCGCCGCAGCGCCAGACGCGGATCTGCCCACCCGCGACGGTGATGTAGTGCGGCCGTGGCGCCGCGAAGGCCTGTTGCGAGCCACTCACGGCGCTGCTCCTTGTCAGATTGCCGACTACTCCGCCGCGAAGGCCTTCGGCGGCGGGGTGGTGAGGTACTTCAGCTGCAGCGCCTCGATTTCCTTGAAGCCGATCATCTCGATGAAGGGGTCGTGGCCCATGGTCGGCCGGGGCAGGTTCTTGGTGGTCTTGTCGCGCACCAGTGCGGCGAGGTTTTCCTGCAGCGCAGTCGCGATGCTCATCAACGGCACGAGCGGGAAGGTGGCGAGGCCCGCCACGCTGGCGATCTCGGCCGGCGACAGGTTCTTCTCCAGCCAGCCCAGGATCTGCAGGGACAGCGGCACGCCGCAGGCCTCGCGCAGCGCCCGCAGGCCCTCGATGGTCTTGAACGTGCGGCTGATCGGCTGGATCACGTCCGCGCCCGCCGCCACATACGCCTTGGCGCGCTCGATCGCCTCCGCCTCGGTGGCCACGTCCGTGCGGGCGACGATCAGCATGTTCGGGTTGCGGCGCGACTCCACGGCGGCCCGGATCTTGCCGACCGCCTCGTCCATCGGGATGGTCTCGACCCCGCCGACGCAGATCGGACAGCGCTTGGGCGCGACCTGGTCCTCCATGATCACGGCGGCGACGCCCGTTGCCTCGAACTCGCGGATCGTCCGCATCACGTTGATGGCGTTGCCATAGGCCGTGTCGATGTCGGCGATCACCGGGATGTCGACCACATTGGTGACGTTGCGGACGACGCCGAGATTTTCGGTCATCGTGTAGAGCTCGGCGTCCGGCATGCCGAGCAGCGAGGCGGAGACGCCGAAGCCGCTGGTCAGCAGGGCGTCGAAGCCGGCGGCCTGGATGAAGCGCGCCGACAGCGCGTCATAAGCGCCGGCGGCCCAATGCGTCTTCTGCGCCAGCACCTTGGCGCGGAAATCCTGGTGTCCGGTGAACGGCATGGTGGTGACTCCTCGGGGGTCGGGCGCGGCGGCTAGACGGCCGCGATGGGGCGTTTCAGGTAGGGAACGAGGCCGCCCGCATCCAGCATCTCGCGGTCGGCGTAGGACAGCGGCTCCATCGGGAGCGATGTGCCCTTGGTGAGGTTACGGACGAGATTGGCGTCCCAGTCGACCTCGATCTCGTCCCAGCGGTCCACGAGCGACAGGATCCCGGGGCAGCTCGCCTGCGGGAAGCCCATGCTGATCTCGCCGCGCCAGTAGCCGGGCGAAAAGCTCTCGGCGATCACGCCCGTGACGCCCAGATGCCGCATGGCGCGCATCGGCGGATAGTGCGGGTGGCCGTAGCCGAAATTATGCGCGCCGACGATCACGTCGCCGGGCTTCACCTTGCCGTGGAAGTCCGGGTCGTAGGACAGCATCGCGACCTTCGCGAGCTCGTCCACGTCGGTGATCTTGATGTTCTTGACGCCGACGATCTGGTCGACGTCGAAGTTCTCCTCGTCGAACACGAAGGCGACGCGGCCGCGAAGCGGTTTCAGAGCCATGGCGACCTCCCGGTCAGAGATATTTGCGCGGATCCGCGATCGCGCCCTCGATGGCGGAGGCGGCGACCGTGGCGGCGTTGCAGAGGTAGATCTCCGAATCCGGGCTGCCCATGCGGCCGCGGACATTGAGCGTGCCGGTCGAGACCGCGCGCTGGTTGGCCGACATGGTGGCGATGCGGCCGAAGCAGTAGTCGCAGCTCGGCGACGACACGAAGGCGCCGGCCTCCACCAGCGTCGACAGCAGGCCTTCGCGGCCGGCGGCCGCCATGATCTCCTGGCTGGTCGGCACGACATTGAGCTGGAACCCAGCTTTCACCTGCCGGCCCTGCAGCACCTTGGCGGCGACCCGCAGGTCTTCCAGCCGGCCCGACGCGCAGGAGCCGAGGTAACCGGCGTTGATCTCGATCCCCAGGTACTCCGACAAGTTGCGGGAATTCGCGGGCGTCGGCGGGATCACGACCAGCGGCTCCAGATCGGTGAGATCGAGATCGTGGACGGCCGAGTACTCGGCGTCAGGGTCGCTCCAGACGGGCTCGATCTTCTTTTTGGCGCGCGGCAGCGCGTAGGCCAGCCGCTCCTCGTCCGGGTTGACGATGGCCGTCACCGCGCCGGTGAACATGGCGAGGCCCGTGATGGTCTGCAGGCCTTCGGTCGAAATCTGCGAGAGCGCCGGACCGCCCACCTCCAGAACCTGGAAGCGGCAGGACGCGGGCCCCAACGTGCGCACCAGATGGTGGAACACGTCGCGGGCCATCACGCCCTTCTGCAACGTGCCGCGCAGGTTCACCCGCACGGTTTGCGGCACCTTGATGGAGATGCGCTCGCGCACGAAGGCTTCGAGCAGGTTACGACGGATGCCCATCGCCAACGTGCCGAAGGTGCCGAGCTGGCTGATGTGCCCGTCGAAATGCACCACGAACGCGCCCGGCACCGCGTAGCCGACCTCGGCCGCCACCTGATGCCCGATGCCCTTGCGCTCATAGAGGGCGACGCCGTTCTCGGCGCACCATGTGCGGGTGCCGATGTGCAGCTCCTCCTCCTTGGGGGTGGCGGCAGGCACCATGTGGTCGATGAAGATGGCGTAGCGATCCGGCTCGGCGACGCGCTCGATGCCGAAATCCTCCTTCATCTGCTTGAAGTAGACGTCGGTGTAGCCGGGAAAGTCATAGGCGATGACGTAGTCCGGCTTGGCCATGACCTCGTCGCCGGCCTTCACGAACTCCTTGCCGGACACCCGGGCCAGGATCTTCTCGGTGATGGTGTAACCCACGTGCGATCTCCTTCGGCCGGCTTGCGCCCGCCGCTCAGTGCCGGCCGGCGCTCTCGGCCGGCTTGAATGTGAAGCCGCCGCCCCGGCGACCGATGAAGCCCGCATGCGGTGGGCCAAAATGGGAGGGCAACAGCAACGCGCCAGTGTCGGCGCAATGCTCGAGCAGCCGCAGCCGTGTCGCGCGCGCGGCCTCCTGGTCTTCGCAGAAGCAGCTGTTCAGCTGCGGCGCGTACACCTGGATGGGCTGGTGCAGCACGTCGGCCGAGCACACGAAGCTTTCGCCGCCCTTCGCATAGACGAGGTTGAGCTGCGTCTCGGTGTGCCCCGGCGCAGCCGCGACCGTGAGGCCGGGCAGGATCTCGTCGCCCGGGTCCACGAAGTCGACCAGCCCGGCCTCGATCACCGGATCGACGCTGTCGCGGATCACGTCGACGTTCTCCGGCAATCGTGCGCGCCCCGCGCCGCCCTCGCGCCAGTGGTCGTATTCGGCGCGGCCAAACAGGTAGCGGGCGTTTGGAAAGGTCGGGACCCAGCGCTCTCCGTCCCGGCGCGTGTTCCAGCCGACATGGTCGATGTGCAGGTGCGTGTTGAAAACGAAATCCACGTCCTCGGGCGCCACGCCCGCGGCCGCGAGATTGTCCAGGTAGGGAAAGTCCAGCATGTGGAAGCGCCGGAACAGCGGCAGCGCCCGCGCCTTGCCGTTGCCCGAGCAGGTGTCCACCAGGATCGTCTTGCCTTGCAGCCGGATGAGCCAGGACTGGATGCTCGACATCACCTTGCCGCTGGCGGCGTGAAAGAAGTTGGGGCCGGCGAGTTGGGGATGCTCTTCAAGCAGCGCCGCATCGAAGCCGGGCAGCAGGAACTGGGGCTCGAACCCCTGCTCCAGCACCTCCTCGACGCGGGCGACAGAGACGCCGCCGAGCTGAAAATTCGCCACAGGCGCACTCCCTTGGGCGCAGTTTTCTTGGCCCAAGGGTTACCACGCAGCACGCATCCTGCCAATCAGCAAAATGCGTTTCATCAGATGACACGACAGTGCGCGCGGTTCAAACCGCGCCGCGATCTCCCGTGCGCAGCTTCTCGGCATAGACGTTGATCACCAGGGCGGCGAGCAGGATGAGGCCGCGGATCAGGATTTTCAGGAAGCTGTCGATGTTCACATGGTCGAGCCCGTTGTTGAGCACGCCCAGCACGAACAGGCCCAGGATGGTGTTGCCGATGCCGCCGCGTCCGCCGAACAGGCTGGTGCCGCCCACCACCACGGCCGCGATGGCGTCCAGGAGGTAACTGTCGAACTCGTTTTGCTGCGCGCTGCCGAAATAGGCTACGCCCAGCATGCCGGCGACGCCGGAGCAGACCGCCGAGATCACCAGCGCGGCGCCCACCACGAAGCCGGCGTTGACGCCCGAATTTTCGGCCGCCTCGCGGTTGCCGCCGACCATGTAGACGTAGCGTCCGAAGCGCGTGTAGGTCAGCACCAGGTGGGCGACCAGCAGGAAAAGCGCCGCCACGATCACGATCCAGGGCACGCCCAGAAACGAGCGCGAGCCCAGCGTGGTGATCAGGGGCGGCACCGAATAGGCGATCTGGCCGCGCACCAGCAGCGCGCTCACGCCCGCGCCGATCTGCATCATCGCCAGCGTCATGATGAAGGACGGAATGCCGATACGCGTCACGCCCACCGCCGTGATCAGCCCGAGCAGCGCGCATGCCGCCAAAGCGAGCAGGATTGCGATCGGCCCCGGCAGAGGCAGGTTGGCGATGGCCACGCTGGCGTCCTGCAGGGTGAAAAACGCCACCACGATGCCGGTCGCGTTGGCGACGGCCGCGACGCTGAGGTCGATCTCGGCCGTCAGGATCACGAAGGTGAGCCCGACCGCGATGATCGCCGTCACCGAGACCTGCTGCAGGATGTTCCAGACATTGCCCATGCTGGTGAAGGACGGGCTCGCGATCGAGAAGAACAGGATCAGGAACAGCAGCGTCAGCAGCGGCGCGATGTTGCGCAGGCGATGGCTCAGCCATCGGCCGGCCCGGTTGGCGAGGGGAGGCCGGCTTTGCGTGGCGGATGCAGCGTCCATGAACGGGTCCCCGGACTATTGAAACAGCGGCCTGCCGTAATGGCGGACGGCCTCAGGCCGCCGCGAGCAGATCCTCCTTGGAGATCGCCATGTCGGCGAACTCCCGCACGACCTCGCCCCGGCGCAGCACCAGGATGCGGTCAGCCATCGACAGCACCGTCTCGGGCTCGGTCGACAGCACGATTACGGCGATGCCCTGCTCCTTGAGCGAACGCACGATGCGCACGACATCCTCTTTCGCCCCCACATCCATCCCGCGCGTGGGCTCGCACAGCACGAGCACGCGGGGAGGGCGGGTCAGCCAACGCGCCAGCGCGACCTTCTGCTGGTTGCCGCCCGACAGCGCGCCGAGCCTCGTTGAAGGACCCGGCGCGCGGATGCCGAGCGTTTGGATGTGGCCCGCCGCGATGGCGCGCTCGCGGTCCGGTTTCACCCAAATCCGGGAGATGGTCTCGAGGATCGAGATCGAGATGTTGCGGTAGATTGGCTCCTCGGCGAACAGCATGGCGCGCCGGCTCTCCGGCACGAACGCCATGCCGGCCCGCTTGGCCGCTGCGGCGCCGCTGAGCCGGGCCGGCTGGCCGCCGATGCGCATCGCCCCGCGCCGGGGTTGGATTTTGCCGAACAACGCGCGCGACAGCTCGATCTGGCCGCAGCCCATGTAGCCGTAGACGCCCAGCGCTTCGCCGGCGCGCACCTGGAAGCTGACGTCCCGGAACGCCGGCGCGTGCGTGAGGCCGACGGCCTCGAACGCCACCGGGGCGTCCCGGGGCGTCGCGAGCTGGATGGAGCCCATCCAGCTTTCCTCGAGGTCGGCCGCCTGCGCGCCGATCATGCGTTCGATCAGCCAGCCCTTGTCGATGGCCGGCGACACCCGCTCGGTCACGACCTTGCGGCCGTTGCGGAATACCGAAACCACGTCGGAGATGCGCAGGATGTCGTCCAGGAAATGCGAGATGAAGATGATGCTGCGGCCTTCCGCCTTCAGGCGGCGCAGCACTTCGAACAGCCGCTCGGTTTCGGGCGGCGACAGCGCCGACGTCGGCTCGTCGAGGATGATCGCCTCGGCGCCCGAAAACAGAACGCGCCCCAACTCCACCAACTGCTGCACGCCGATCGGCAGGAGCCCGGCCGGCGCGTCCACGTCGATCTCCAGCCCGAGGCGCGACAGCAGATCGCGCGCGCCGCGCCGCATCGCGCCCCAGTCCACCATCCCGAAGCGGTTGGTGGGCTGCGCGCCGAGATAGACGTTCTCGGCCACGCTCAGGTCCGGCGCGATGCTCAGCTCCTGGTGGACCATGCCGATGCCGGCCGCCAGCGCGTCCCGCGAGGCGCGGAAGCGCACCTCGCGGCCACGCACGCGCATGATCCCGCCGAACTCCGGGTGAACTCCGGCGATGATCTTCATGAGCGTGCTTTTGCCCGCCCCGTTCTCGCCCACGAGGCCGTGGATCTCGCCGGGCGCGAGCGCCAGGTCGACATCCCTCAGCGCCTGGACCCCGCCAAACGCCTTGGAGATGCCGACCAGTTCCAGGATGGGCTCGACCGCCATGGCGCAGCGCCCGTCAGATCAGGAACTGCTCTTCCATCCAGGCCATCCCGGCCGCGTTGGCCTTGGTCACCACCGGGCCGTCCGTGATGATGTGCTTGGGGATGTCGGTTCCGGTCTTGGCCCCGTTCATCACGGCCGCGACGCCCGCGATGATCGCGCCGCCGTGGATGCGGCAGGAGGGGTTGCGCACCGTCGCGAACATGCGCCCGTCGCTCACCGCCGCAATCGCGGGCGGCATGGCGTCCACGCCGCCGATCTTGATCTCGGTCCGGCCCTTGGCCTTCATGACGTTGTAGGCCGCGAGCGCCATGTCGTCGTTGTGGAAGAACGCCGCGTCGATCTTGGGGTACTTGGTGAGATAGCTCTCCCAGAGCCGCACCGCCTTGGTGACGTCCCAGTCGGCCGGCTGCGTTTCCAGGACCTCGATCTTGGGGAACTTCTTCACCACCGAGTCGAAGCCGCGAGCCCGGCCTTGCGCGCCGGTATGCCCGAGGGCGCCCTGCGTCATGATGACCTTGCCCTCGCCCCCGATGGCGTCCACCAGCGCCTGCGTGACGGAGGCGCCCATGAACTCGTTGTCGGGCGCCAGGAAGGTGTGAACGTTGATGGAGTCCAGCGGCGCGATCAGCGTGTCCATGTCGATCACGGGCGTGCCGCCCTCGATCATGCGGTTCACCGGAGCCGTCAGCGTACCGATGCCGAAGGCCTGGATGGCGACGAAGTCCCATTTCTGGGAGGCCATGTTGTCGATGGCGGAGCGCTGCTTCACGGCGTCGAGCTGGCCATCGAACCAGGTCACCTCGACATTGAACAGCTTGCCCCAGTATTCGGCCGCCTGCTTGCCCTGGGCGCACCAGGTGGCCTGAAGGCCGGCGTTGGAGAAGGCGGCCTTGAGCGGCTTAGAGGATCGGCCCGCCTCCTTGGCCATGGCGGCCGCCATGAAAGGGCTCACGCCCATGCCGCCGAAAAGCGCCGCGGCGCCAGCCGCCGCCGCAGAACCGAGCATCAGGCCACGCCGGGAAGCCCCGACGGAATCGTCTTGGGTCATGATTTCCTCCACTGCGATCCGGCCTTATGCGGCCCGGTATCGAGGACTAGGCTGGCATGTCCTGAAGTCTTAGTCACGGGCCATTGCGGCTCGTCTGCGCATGTCTCGAATGCGTTCTGCGCCAGTGCGCGCCAGGACTATTATCGCCACCGGCGACGCCGGGCGGCCTGGATCTGTCGGTGCAATCTGGAGGAAAAATTGGAGCGGGCGAAGGGAATCGAACCCTCGACATACAGCTTGGGAAGCTGTCGTTCTACCACTGAACTACGCCCGCGCGCCTCGCCCTTATAGGGCGGAATCGGCGCGCCCCGCAAGGCGCTAGCCGCCTTTGAAATGCTTGGAAAGCTTGAGGCCCTGGGCCTGGTAGTTCGAGCCGAGGCCCGAGCCGTAGAGCGCGGCCGGGCGCCCGGCCATGCGCTCGTAGACGAGGCGGCCGACGATCTGGCCGTCCTCCAGAATGAACGGCACGTCGCGCGAGCGCACCTCCAGCACGGCCCGGCTGCCCGCGCCGCCCGCGCCCGCATGGCCGAAGCCGGGATCGAAGAAGCCCGCATAATGGACGCGGAACTCGCCCACGAGCGGATCGAACGGCGTCATCTCGGCCGCGTAGTCAGGCGGCACGTGCACAGCCTCCTTGGAAGCCAGGATGTAGAACTGGCCCGGATCGAGGATCAACTCGCCCTCGCCCTTGAGATGCAGCGGGTCCCAATAGTCCTCGACCGCGCGCGCCCCGACGGCGTCCACGTCCACGAGACCGGTGTAGCGCTTCGCCCTGTAGCCGACGAGCCGGTCCGGGCCGAAGCCGACGAGGTCGACGCTCACCGCCACCCCGTTCTGGATCGAGGGCTCAGCCGACGTCACCAGCCGGTCGCGGGCATGCAGGGCCGCGAGCTCGGCGTCGTCGAGCCGCACCGCGCCGGACCGGAACCGCACCTGCGACAGGCGCGAGCCGGTGCGCACCAGCACCGGGAAGGTGCGAGGGGAAATTTCGAGATAGAGCGGCCCCTTGTAGCCGGCCGAAATCTGGTCGAATTCGGTCGCCCCGTTGGCGATCACGCGCGTGAACACGTCGAGGCGCCCGGTGGAGCTCTTCGGGTTCGCGCCCGCCGCGATGTCGTCCGGCAGATCGAGGCTTTCGCCCAGTTCGGCGATGTAAACCGCGCCGGTCTCCAGCACGGCTCCGCGCGTCAGGTCGATCTCGTGGAACGAGAGCTGCGCGATGCGCTCTTCGACGCTGGTCTTGAGCCCGGGCAGGAAGCTGGCCCGCACCCGAAAGGCGCGCCGGCCGAGGCGCAGGTCCAGGCTCGCGGGCTGGATCTGCCCGGCCGCGAGCGGCGCGTCCGTGCGGATATGTCCAGCCGAGACGAGCGCCTCGATGGCTTGCGAGGGAAGAATGCCGGGCTTGCGGGTCACGGCTGGATCCTGGCGCGAGCGCCCCATGGGGCTTTCCCATCCACTAGCGCATCGCCGGCCCGGCGCAAACAACCGTTGACCATAGCGACGGCGCAGGCGTAAGCAGGTGTGGACATCGTGGTCTTTGTGCCGGCCGGCTTGCACCCACGTTAAAAATGCTAAAAGGCCGGGGCGACGCATGTCCGGCCCGGTCTTTTATGATCCGGCCGGATTTTTTGTGTCCGGAGATGGGTCATGCCCGACGAAAGCCGCTTCGAAACCGCCAACCTGCATGCCGACACGCTGCTGGTGCATGGCGGCGGCATGCGATCGTCGTTCGGCGAAATGTCCGAGGCGTTGTTTCTCACGCAGGGCTTCGCCTACGACACCATGGAAGCCGCCGAGGCCCGCTTCAACGGCGAGGATCCCGGCTTCATCTATTCGCGGTTCTCCAACCCCACGGTGGCGATGTTCGAAAGCCGCATGGCGCTGCTGGAAGGCGCCGAGGCGGCCCGCGCCACCGCCAGCGGCATGGCGGCCGTGACGGCGGCCATGATGGGGCTGGTCAAGGCCGGCGACCATGTGGTGGCCGCCAAGGCGCTGTTCGGGTCGTGTCGCTACATCGTCGAGGACCTGCTGCCGCGCTTCGGAGTGGCGTCAACGCTTGTGGACGGCACGGATCTCGCGCAGTGGAGCGCGGCGGCGCGGCCCAACACCAAAGTGTTCTTTCTCGAGAGCCCCACCAACCCGACGCTGGAGATCATCGACATCGAGGCCGTGGCCGGGATCGCGCATGCGGCCGGCGCGAAGCTCGTGGTCGACAACGTGCTGGCGACGCCGATCTACCAGAAGCCGCTGCGGCTCGGGGCCGACTGCGTGATCTACTCGGCCACCAAGCACATCGACGGCCAGGGCCGCTGCCTCGGCGGCGTGATCCTCGGTTCGGCCGCCTTCATCAACGACAACGTCCACAACCTGCTTCGCCAGACCGGCCCGGCGCTGTCGCCCTTCAACGCCTGGGTGCTCCTGAAGGGACTAGAGACGCTGCCCCTGCGGGTCGCCCGCCAGGCCCACACGGCCGCGCTCGTGGCCGACCAGCTCTCGCGCCTGCCCGGCGTCCTGAAGGTGCTGTACCCCGGCCGCGCCGACCACCCGCAGCACGGGCTGGCCCAGCGCCAGATGGGCAGCGGCGGCACCATGGTGGCGTTCGAGATCGAGGGCGGGAAACCCGGCGCCTTCGCGTTCGGCAACCGCCTTCGGATCGTCAAGATCTCCAACAACCTCGGCGACGCCAAGACAATCGTGACACATCCGGCCACCACCACCCACCAGCGCCTGACGCGCGAGGCCCGGGAAGAGCTCGGCATCACCGAAGGCCTGCTGCGGTTGTCGGTGGGGCTGGAGCACCCCGAGGACCTTCTGGCCGACTTCGCCCAGGCCGCACGGGGGTAGGGCGGCAGCCGAGAGACGGCTGCCAATCCCGGGCCACCCTCCCGTCATTGCGAGCCCAGCGAAGAAATTCAGTCTAAAGGCCGGGATTACAGGCTGGATTGCTTCGCCTCCGGCTCGCAATGACGGCGAGAGGCGCTCACGCCGCCGCACTCTGCAGCTTCGCTCCGCGCGTCACGTTCAGGGCGATCACCACCAGCCCGAGCACGAAGCCCATCGTGTCGCTGTAGGAGAAATCGCTGATCAGCAGCGCGGCCGAGAGTCCGGCCAGCACACGTTCCATCAGATTCGTACGCACCCTCAGGAAGCCGATGGCCGCGATGCCCGACATGGCGATAACCATCATGGCCTTGGTGAACACCACCGCGACCTCCACCCAGTAGCCATACGCCGCCGCGATCGCCCCGCCGTTCTGCAGCATCAGCGAGGGCTCGTAGACGGCCATGAAAGGGATCAGGAACCCGGCCAGCGCGATGCGGGTCGCCTGCCAGCCGATGGCGTCCGGCGACGCCTTGGCGATGGGCGCGGCCGCGAGCGCGGCGAGCGCAACCGGCGGCGTCAGGTCGGCGATGATGCCGTAGTAGAACACGAACATGTGGCTGACGATCAGCGGGACGCCGAGTTGCAGCAGGGCAGGGGCCGCCAGCGAAGCCGTGATGATGTAGGTCGGAATCGTCGGCAGGCCCGTGCCCAGGATGATCGAGGTCACCATCACGAGCACCAGCGAGGCGAACAGCGACGCCTTGCCGAACGACACGATGTAGCTGCCCAGGATCGTGGCCGATCCGGTGAGCGTCAGCGTGCCGATCACCACGCCCACGATCGCGCAGGCGAGCCCGACCGGCAGAGCCTGCCGGGCGCCGTCCGCGAGCGCGTCGCGGCACATGGCCAGCGTTTCGCGACCGCCGCGGCTCAGGAGATTGATGACGATCAGCGCCGCCACCATGGCGACCAGCACCAGCACGCCGAACTTCAGGAACGAGGCCGTGAGCAGGCCGATCACGATCCAGAACGCAACGCGGAACGCCTGGGAGCCGAGCCCCAGCGCCACGGTCGCGCCGAGGATCATCACCACCGTCAGCGCGAGCCCGACCGAGCCGGCGAACAGCGGCGTGAAGCCGTGCATCAGCATGTAGATCAGCAGCGCGAGCGGCAGCACGAGGTGCCATTGCCGCTTCAGGGCCGCGAGTGGGCTCGGCAGCTCCGACCGCGGCATGCCGCGCAGGTTCTCTTTGCCGGCCTCCAGATGCACCATCCAGAACGCCGAGGCGAAATACAGGATGGCCGGGATGATGGCGGCCTTGACGATCTCGGCGTAGGGCACGCCGATGTTCTCGGCCATGATGAACGCCACCGCGCCCATCACCGGCGGCATGATCTGCCCGCCCATGGAGGCCGTCGCCTCGACGCCGCCCGCGAAGCTGGACTTGTAGCCGAACTTCTTCATCAGCGGGATCGTGAACTGGCCCACCGTCACCACGTTGGCGACGCCCGAACCCGAGATCGTGCCCATGAAGGCGGAGGACACCACCGCCACCTTGGCGGCGCCGCCCTTGGCCCAGCCGACGAGGCCGAGCGCCACGTCGTTGAAGAGCTGGATCATGCCGGCCCGCTCCAGAAACGAGCCGAACAGCACGAACAGGAAGATATAGGTCGCCGAGACGCCCGTCGGCGTTCCGTAGATGCCCTCCGTCCCAAAGGACATCTGCTCGACGATCTGGTCCAGGCTGTAGCCGCGGTGGTCCAGCGGGGCGGGCAGCAGGTGGCCGAACATGCCGTAGGCCAGAAAGGCGAGGCAAATCAACGGCAACGCGGCGCCCATCAGCATCCACGCCACCGCAAAGAGGATCACCAGAGTGGTGACGCCGACGACGAAGTCAGCCGTGGTGAGTTCGCCGGCGCGATTCACGAGGTCAATGAAGAAGACCCAGTGATAAAGCCCCGCCGCGAATCCGATCAGCGCCACGGCCCAGCCCAGCATTCTCAGGGCGGAGTTGGGGGCCTTGTGGTTTGCTATCAGTGCGCCGCCGACCAGCACCAGAAAGCCCACATGCACGGACCTCAGCACCTGCGCGGGCAGAATGGCGTAGACCGCGGTGGCGATCTGGAACACCGAGAAGGCCAGCGCGATCCAGAAGGCCAGCCGCGCCGACCAGCCTTCGCCCCAGCCGGGCGGCAGGCCGTGCTCAATCTCCATCTCGGTGAGGCTCGTGGTCGCAGGGTGGTGGTGCGTGTCGGCGGCCGTGCTCATTTCTCGTCCCTGCGTCCATTCTTGAATCGCTCGTTGGCGGCACTAAAGCACTGCGCGGGCTGCGTGGAAACGCCAATGGTCCGCAATGGCGCCCTGGCGGCGCGCCAACGCTCCGGACAACCGCAGGGGGTGGACAGCTGCAACGCCCGTGCTTCATTGTCGCAACCTCTGATATAGGCCGGGGGGCATATGACGGTGCGGTGGAGGCCGCTGGGCAAAGGCGCATCCCTGCGGCTGAGGCTGCTGGCCCTTTCGGTGGCGGCGCTGCTGCCGGGCTTCCTCGTCCTGGGCTACACGCAGGTGCAGATCGATCGCTCGCGGAAAGCCGAGATCCTCGATCTCGCGACGCGAAGCGCCGTGCTGGCGTCGTCCGAGCTCGACCGCATCGTCTCGGGCGTTCAGAACCTGCTCGTCGCCGTATCAAGGACCGAGGGCGTCCGTGACATGGCCGATCCGGCATGCTCGTCCTACCTTGCGGCGCTGCAGCCGGACCTGCCGCATCTGATCGGCCTGACAGTGATCGACGCAGCCGGCCAGTTTCGTTGCGGCTCGACGCCTGCGCCTGAAAACGCCGTGTATCGCGACCGCGCTTATTTCCAGGACGCCCTGCGCCACCGCGGCATCGTGCTGGGGCAATACACGGTGGGGCGATTTTCCGGGAAGCCGGTCCTGCCGGTGGCGCTGGCCATGCGCGACGCCGCCGGCGCGCCAACCGGCGTCGTGGTGGCGGCCATCGACCTCGCCTGGCTTGGCGGTCTGATCAGGGACAGGGGCGTGCCGCCCGGCGGCTCGCTGACGGTGGCGGACATCAACGGCACGATCCTGGTTCGGCAGCCATTCCCCGAGCGCTTCGTCGGCGCAAAAATTCCCGATCCCTTTTTGCGCCTCGTAAAGGCGTCAGCGCCAGGCGCCGAGGTCATCGACAGCCAGGACGGCACGTCGCGCGTTCTGGGCTACGTGCCGGTCGTCGATCCGCTCTCGGACCTTTACGTGAGCGCCGGGCTCTCCACGGAGGTGAGTTTCGGGACCGTGAGCCGCGCCGCCTATGTGGGCGGCCTCCTCGCCGCCTTCGGGGCGCTGGCGACCCTCGGAGCGACTTGGCTGGCCGGGCGGAGGTTCTTCGTGCGGCCTGTGGAGTCCGTGACCAGCACATTGCGGCGCTGGCGCGAGGGCGACCGAACCGCCCGGACCGGCTTCAGCGCTGGGCATGGTGAGCTGGGCGAACTCGGGGCCGAGCTGGACCGCATGATGGACGAAATCGTGCGATCGCAGGATCAGCGCGAGCTTCTCGCCGGGGAACTGGCCCACCGGGTCAAGAACACGCTCGCGACCGTGCACGCCATCGCGGCCAGCACGTTGAACAAGGTGAGCCCGGGACGCGAGATCCTGCCGGACTATCTCGCCCGGATCGCCGCACTGGCGCGCACGCATGACGTGCTGACCTCCGAGCGCTGGGAAGGCGCGGAACTGCACGCGCTGATCCGCGCCGTCACCGGGCCCCTGGTGGTGGACCACGAGAGCCGGATGACGCTGGCCGGCGCGTCCCTGCATCTGCGTCCCTCGGAGGTGCTCGGCATGACGATGGTGCTGCACGAGCTGTGCACCAATGCTCTCAAGTACGGGGCGCTTTCGGTTCCGGACGGCAGGGTCTCCATCACGTGGGCCACCGCGCCAGACGTTTCAGGCCCGACCCTGACGCTGACCTGGCGTGAGCGCGGCGGCCCGCCCGTCGTGGCTCCCGGTTCGCGCCTCGGATTCGGCACGCGCCTGATGGCGCGGGCGTTCGGCGACGCGGGCGAGGTTCGGGTGCATTTCGAGCCTGAGGGCGTGCTGTGCAGGATCGACCTTGAGATTGCCGAAACCGCCAAGGATGCCGCGTAATTCCCGCGGGCCGCACGCTACCTAACAACAATCAACAAGCAAAATCGCATGTTGCAGAATGTCAAGCTGAAGCTTTACAGCAAAATTCCATGTCGTTTCGTTCGATTTGACCCCTGACGAGGGCGGAATACGCCCGAGAACCATTGAGCGAATTGACGAATCCGGTTCGGTCGCGCAGTGTTGCTGGCGAAAGCGGACCCGCCTGGGCCTCCTGCGTTGTGTTTGAAGAGGAGAAGGCCATGAAATCGAACCGTCGATTTCTTGTCTCGCCGGCGCTCGCGCGGCTCGCCCGCAAGGAGCGCGGCATCTCTGACCGCTCGGTCATTGGTTATTTTCCCGGCCAGTCCGACCGCCAGCAGGCGGTGGAGATCGGCCAGCAGAGCAGCACGCTGGTGCTGATCACGCGCGACGGCGAAGGTCCCTCGAACGAGGAGCGTTTTGACGTTCCCCGCCGCCATGCCGAAGCGCTGCTGGAATCCTGCGCGGCGCGCATCGGCTTCGAGCGCACCCGCATGGATGCGGGCGGCCGCATGGTGCAACTCACCCGCCTGCTCACGTCCCAGCCCGTTGAGCTGATCGACGTCGAGTTCGCGGAGGGCGAGGACGTGACGCGCTTCTGGCCGCCGGCCTGGTTCGGACCGGAAGTGACCGAGGACGAGACCTGGAGCGACCGCTCGCTGGCCATGGAGGGTCTGCCCAACAAGTCGACCCCGCAAGCCAACGAAACCGCGTTGAGCGCATTCCTGGACGATATCGAAGGCATCGGAGCCCTGCAGCGCTTTGCGACCCGCGACGGCGAACGCCGCCCGACCGCCCCAGAGCGCCCGGCCGCGCAGGACCGCGCGACGGCCGCTTCCGAGCGTTCCGGCGCGGAGCGGCCCGCCGCGGAACGGCCTGCGCCGGAGCGTCCCGCCTCGGAGCGCTCGGCGGCAGAGCGCCGTGAGGCGCGGTCGCCCAACGTAGTGGCGGCCCCCTTCGCGCCGCGCACGGCGGGTGCGGAGGCCTGAGGCCTCCGGACGCCCCCAACTATCGGGCGATGGCGGCGAGCGGGATTGTCGCCGTGAGGTGATAGCCGCCGTCTTTGAAGGCCGTCTCGTAGCTTCCGCCCATTTCGTTCTCGATGCAGAGCCGCACCAGCCGGCTGCCGAACCCTGTGCCGGCCTCCGCGCCGGGGTCGCGGGCGCCGGTCTCCCGCCAGTCGAGCTGGATGGCCTGGCCGGCGTCGATTTCGGACCAGCACACCGCCAAAGCCCCAGTGGGGCGCGACAGGCCGCCATACTTGGTAGCGTTCGTGGCGAGCTCGTGCAGCGTCAACGACAGCGACACCACCGAGCGCGGCCCCACGCGGACGGGTGGGCCGCTCAGCGCAGTGCGGGTGAAATCGGGCCCGTCATTCGCCAGGAGCGACGTGCGCAGCACCGCTTCCAGCGTCGAACCCCGCCACTCCGATTCGCTCAGCAGCTCGTGCGAACGCGCCAGCGCCATGATGCGGCCCGTGAGGGCGTCGCGGAACTGCTTTGGCGAGGACGTCGAGTTCAGCGTCTGGTGAACGAGGGACTGGACCACCGCGAGCGTGTTCTTCACACGGTGGTTCAATTCGGCGATCAGCAACGCCTGGTGTTCGGAGGCGCGCCGCTCTTCGGTGACGTCCAGCACCACCCGCACCGCATAAGCGAAAGCGCCATCCGAGCAGACGGCCGCGCTGAACACGCGTCCCCACCGCAGTTCGCCATCAAGGCGGCGGAACCGCTTCTCGACCACATAGGCCGGGCGGGCGCGGTCGCGTTGCTGGGCGAAGTTGAGGAGGTCGTCCCGCAGGTCGTCCTCATCGCTCAAGTCCTGGAAGCGCCGCCCGATCATGTCCTCGCGCTCTCGGCCGGTGATGCGGCACAGCGCGTCGTTCACCGCGATGAAGCGGCCGTCACGATCGATTTCGCCGATGCCGACGCTGGCGTTCTCGTAGGTGGCGCGTAGCCGTCGCTCGCCGTCCTCGGCCGAACGCAGGGCGAAGTCGCGCTGCGACGCGCGCGTCTTGAGCTCCTCTGCGGTGGTCATCAGGGCGGCCGAAATCTCCTGCACTTCGGCGATGGACGACGGGGCCGGCCAGGCCGGAGCCTCGGAGTTGAGCGTCGCAGCCGCGGACGCCACGGCCTGGATCGGACGCGAGAGCCGGCGCCCATACGCGAACGCAAAAGCGAGCGAGCCCGCCAGACCGAGCCCGGTGAGCGCCGCGACGCCGCCCAGCGCCTTGCGCAGGGGAGCCTCGAGCGACGCCCTGGTCACCGACACGGACACGCGCCAGGGCGCATTTGCGGTGCGCTCGGACAGCGTGAGCACGTCCGCGCCGTCCAGCGTCACTCCTCTCCACATGGTTTTGCCAGCCGCCGCGTTGGCCTGGAACGAAGCCGAGGCCGTCGACCCGACATAACGCTCTGGCTGGCGCGAGCGCGCCACGACCTTGTTCACGCCGTCCGTCACCGAAACGATCCAGTCGGGCGGCATGTCAGCGAGCCGCAAGGCCGCCGTGATGGCGTCCGGCGCGGCCGCAACGTTGATCGTGTAGTCCGAGCGACCGTTCACCGTGATGGGGATAACCACCATCACGAATTGTGTTTTGGTCACGGAGCCCTCGAACAGGTCCGATATGACCGGCTTGCCAGTCCCCATGGCCCGGTCCGCCGCGTCTTTGATGGCCGGGTTGTTGCCTACCGGGAGCGGCGCGCCCCAGGGCAATTCGGTGATGAACACCAGGCGGCCGTCCGCGTTACGCACGGCGATCACCGGAGACCGGCCAGGAAGGATTCGCTGCGCCTGTGCATGCAGAGTCGCGAAATCGCCGATCGCCACGGCGGGCGACGTCGCCAGGGCTTGCAGCGTGGCGACAAGAAACTCGAATTCGCGGTCGAGATTCCGCGCCAGCGACCGGGCGATCTGCTGCGCCTGTTCCTCGAGCCGGGCCCGCTCGGCGTTCGCCAGTCCGATGGACGCGATCAACCCCGCTAGCGCGATCGGGATCACGATCGCCAACCCGAATATCGCGAGATGAACCGCGATCGAGAAACGTCGTCGGAAAAAGGTTGGCGTCGTCATCGCACCCGGTCCTGGATCAGCTTCGCGTGCACGGGGAGGCCGACGCAATCGGGAGCATCATAGCTTGAGCAATTCTGCTGGCAAATTTGATGGACGCCGCTTCCGCGTCCAACCTGCGATGGGTGGAGATCGCTTCAGCGGCCGGATCCTCTCGCAATGGGGCGGGATCGTCGGATAAGCTCAGGGGCTTCCCATGTGGTCGCAAAGATAGTTTAATTATGAACCATCTGGCGCAAAAGCCGGAGTGAACATCTGAGGGAGGACGCTATGGTCGAAACCGCGCGGGCGATGGCGAGCGCCAAAATGCCGTGGCTCGACCATTACCCGCCCAATGTTCCGGCCACCATAGACGTGGGCGCTGTGGGCACGCTGGTCGACATGTTTCGCGACAGCGTGCGCGATTTTGCGGGCCGCCCAGCGATCGAGAGCTTCGGGGTCCGCCTCAGCTACGGCCAACTCGGCGGGTTGTCAGACGCTATCGCGTCCTGGCTGCAGTCCATCGGTGCGCGCAAGGGTGACCGCATCGCCATCATGATGCCGAACGTGGCGGCCTATCCGCCCACCCTGTTCGGGGTGCTGCTCGCCGGCTGCGCGGTGGTGAACGTCAACCCGCTCTATACCCCTCGCGAGCTGGCGCACCAGCTTAACGACTCGGGCGCGACTGTGTTGTTCGTGCTGGAAAATTTCGCCCACACGGTGGAGCAGGCGCTGCCGTCCACGAAGCTCCAGCGCGTCGTCGTGGTCCGGCCGGGCGATCTGCTCGGTCTCAAGGGCAAGATCGTCGACATCGTCTCGCGCTACGTGAAAAAGGCCGTCGCACCCTTCAAGCTGCCCACCATGACGACCTTCGCGGAGGTCGTGGCCACCGGCAAGGCGCGCGCGCTGCAACCCGTTGCGGTGGAGCCGGGCGACGTCGCCTTCCTGCAGTACACGGGCGGAACGACCGGCGTCTCCAAGGGCGCCACCCTGCTCCATCGGAACATCGCCGCCAACGTGGCGCAATGCGACGCCTGGATGCGGCCCTTCATGCGCGGCGACGACCAGATCATGGTGACGGCGCTGCCGCTCTATCACATCTTTGCGCTGACAGCCTGCTGCATGTTCATGTGCCGCATCGGCGCGTGCCAGCTCCTGATCACGAACCCGCGCGACATACCAGGATTGATCAAGACGCTGAAATCGCGGCCGTTCACCTGCATGGTGATGGTCAACACGCTCTACAACGCGCTGTTGAACCATCCCGACATCAAGACGGTCGACTTCTCCCACATGGCGTTTTCGGTGTCGGGCGGCATGGCTACCCAGCAGGCCGTCGCCAAGGCCTGGAAGGCTCTCACCGGCAAGCCGATCGTGGAAGGCTATGGCCTGTCCGAGACGTCGCCCGTGGTCTGCGCTAACCCGCTCGACCTGCAGGAGTTCTCGGGCACGATCGGTTACCCGGTTCCCTCCACCGAGGTGTCGATCCGCGGCCCCGACGGTCAGGAATGCGCAACCGGCATCCCGGGCGAGCTCTGCATCCGTGGGCCCCAGGTGATGGCTGGCTACTGGAACCGCCCCGACGAAACAGCCAAGGTAACCACGCCCGACGGCTTCTTCCGGTCCGGCGACATCGGCGTCCTGCAGGCCGACGGGCAGGTGCGGCTGGTGGACCGCATCAAGGACATGGTGCTCGTATCGGGGTTCAACGTGTACCCCAACGAGGTCGAAGACGTGTTGGCGTCGCACCCGGGCGTACTCGAATCCGCCGTGATCGGCGTCCCGGACGAGCACTCGGGCGAGGCCGTAGTCGCCTATGTGGTCAAGAAGGACCACGCTGTCACGGCCGAGGCGATCCGGGCCTACTGCAAGGAAAACCTCACGCCCTACAAGGTCCCGCGTCGCATCGAGTTCGTGGACGCACTGCCCAAGACCAATGTCGGCAAGGTCTTGCGACGCGCCCTGCGGGACAGCGTCGCCGACAAGGCCGCTGGCTGATCAGCGCACGAAAGGCGAGGACAGAACGACCCGGGCCGGCGCGGCCGCAACCACCGGCGTCGCGGCGACCGCCGTCGCGGCGCTTTTAGCGACGGCGCTGCTGCTGAACGCCGCCGGCGCAGCCGATGCGGCCAGCGCGACCGCGGCGCTGCGGGACGCGACCACCACAATGCTGTTCGGCTCGCGCGGGCTGGCATACTCGAACCCCGAGTTCTTGGCGATCTCACGCCGAAATGAGAAGCCGAGCAGCCGGTCGGCGTCGCGCCGCTCATTCTTGCGCGTCTCCGCCGAGCCCTGGATGTCGCGCAACTGCGACGTCATGACCGGCCCGTCGCGACGGACCGAACCGGTGAACAGGGCGGCGCTCTGCTCGTTCACGACGATGTCGCCGCTCTTCAGGGTTGGGTCAGCCAGGAGCCGCTTGGCCCATTCCGCATAGGAGCCGGGCTTCTGGCAGCCGCAGGCCGGAATGCTGGCCTTGCGATAGGCGAAGGCGCTGGGCAGGTCCTTGTAAAGCCGGCCAGTGGCCCCGACCGCGAGGCTCATGTCCTCGCCGCGGCTGCGATACACGTCCATCTGCGTTCCCGGGCATACGAACGAGCACATCTCGGCGTCGCTCTTTCCGTCCTGCGCCTTCGCGCCCAGCGGGAAATAGAAGCCGTCGCAGGCCCGGACGCAGAAGCCCGCTCCGCCAGAATGAACCGAAACGACGCGCGCTGCGCCCTCGCGGGTCGGAGCGTCGACCCGTGTCAACGGCCGCCTCTCTGACGTGCGCCGGGAAGACGGAACCTCCCAGGCCGGAATGGACACTGGTGGAAGCGGCGCGTACGCGCGGACCTGCGGGTGCGAAGGCGCCCTTCCGAACAACATCTCGAAAAGGCCGGCCGCTTGCGCGGGGCCGGCCAAAGCGCCGCTGAGCCACGTGGCGGCGGCAAGGACGAGAGACGGCACGAAACGACGACGAAGCACGCAAAAGCTCCCGCAAAACTGATTCCGGTGTGCCACACGGCCCACAGCCGTGCAGCCTTTACCAAATGTTAACCCTAACGGCTATGCCCGTGCGCATGCGCGCAAAAATTGCAAAGCGCATCGGGACACGCGAGGTCGCCACGAGGATCTCGGGATTTTGTTCAAAGGCGGGACGCAGCCGCCGAACCGAGGTCCCGGATCAGAACGAAGCCTTCCGGAATGGATCGCTTCGAAACGGCGGAAGGCAGCGCGGGGCTCGTTAACGCTGGCGGGAAGAAGTCTCGCGGCCGCAACAACCGGGAATTGTATCGCGCGCATTGTGCCGCGCGACCGACGAGAAGGGCGGAGAACCATGAGCGAGGCGATCAGGAACACCATCGTGGCCATCATCGTGGAGGCAGGCCGTCTCCCGGTCGCGGCTGAAACGCTGACGGACGACGCCGATCTCTATCAGGCCGGGCTCACGTCCTTCGCGTCCGTGCAGCTCATGCTCGCCATCGAGGACCGATTCGGCGTCGAGTTCCCGGACCGCTATCTCAACCGCCGCTCCTTCGCGAGCATCGCTTCCATTCGCGCGGTGGTGAGCGAACTCCTGACCGAAAGGGAGGCGGCCTGATGGGTTATCAGAGCCCCTCGGCTTTGCTTGAAGCCGCTCTCCCTGACGACGAGCAGCGCAGGCTTGGCCTGATGCTCCGCGCCCGCCGCGTGGCCGACATCGCGGCCCGGCACGCCGACGCGGTGGATCGCGCCGCCCGCTTTCCCGCGGAGGCCGTCGCCGCCATGCGCTCCGAAGGCCTTCTCGGGCTCATGATCCCGGTGGAATTCGGCGGCGACGGCGCGACGCTCGGCGAAACAGCGGCGGTCTGCGGCGTGGTCGCCCAGGGCTGCTCGTCCGCCGCCATGATCTTCGCCATGCACCAGATCAAGGCTTCGAGCCTGATCACGCATGGCATGGACAGCCCCTGGCACCGCTCCT
Source organism: Alsobacter metallidurans (assembly GCF_014636935.1). Lineage (GTDB taxonomy): Bacteria > Pseudomonadota > Alphaproteobacteria > Rhizobiales > Beijerinckiaceae > Alsobacter > Alsobacter metallidurans. The sequence continues at coordinate 754,284 of NZ_BMES01000001.1, forward strand.
TCATGCGGCGCGTCGCGACCGAGCAGCTGCTGATCGCCTCGGCGACCACGGAGGCCGGCATCGGCGGCGACCTGCGCAACTCCATCTGCGCCATCGCGCAGGATGGCGGGCTGTTTCGCCTCGGCAAGGACGCGAGCGTGATCAGCTACGGCCCGCAAGCCGACGCCATCATGGTGACGGCCCGCCGTAACCCGGATGCGCCTTCGTCCGACCAGATGATGGCCGTGTTCGCGAAGGACCAGTACACGCTGGAGCAGACCGGCGGCTGGGACACGCTCGGCATGCGTGGCACCTGCTCGGCCGGCTTCCGCTTCGAGGGCGCGGCGCCGGTGGAGCAGATCCTGCCCAAGCCTTTTGCAGAAATCGCGGCGCAATCCATGCTGGTCCACTCGCACCTGCTCTGGGGCGCGGTGTGGCAGGGCATCGCGGGCGCCGCGCTCTCGCGCGCCCAGGCCTTTGTGCGCGCTGACGCCCGCCGTCGGCCGGACGTGACGCCTCCCGGCGCGCTCCATCTCGCGGAGGCGGTCGGCAAGCTTCAGTCGCTCCAGTCCACTCTGGCGAGCGCCCTGCGCCGCTATGAGCGCGCCCGGCGCGACCAGGATGAGCTCTCCTCCATGGGCTTCGCGGTGGCGATCAACACCGTGAAGCTGGTCGCCTCCCGCACCGCCGTGGAGGTCTGCCAGGCCGCCATGCAGATCGCCGGCATCCAGGGCTACCGCAACGATGGGCCCTACAGCGTCGGCCGCTTCCTCCGCGACGCCATGTCGGCGCCGCTCATGATCAGCAACGACCGCATCGCCGGGAACACAGCCACGATGCTGCTGGTGTCCCGCCTCGAAACCGATTTGGCAGGGTGAACCCGATGGACGCACAAGTCGCATTGATCGATCAGCTCTTCGACGCCGGCCTCCTGATCGAGACGGGCGTGGACGGATTGTATGGCCGCAGTGGCCAGTTCGAGGACGTGATCTCCCGCTTCGACGCGCTGATCACCTCCTTCGGCCGCGAGGACAAGGCGGAGGTCATCCGCTTTCCGCCCGGCATGAACCGCGCCCATTTCGAGAAGAGCGGCTACCTGAAGAGCTTTCCCCAGCTCGCCGGCACCGTGCATTGCTTCTGCGGCGACGACGGCGCGCATGCCGACCTGCTCCAGTGCCTGGGCGAGGGCAAGGATTGGTCCGCCAAGCAGGAGATGTCCGATGTCGTCCTGACGCCGGCGGCCTGCTACCCGCTCTATCCGATGGCGGCCAAGCGCGGCGCGCTGCCCGAACATGGTCGCCTGTTCGACCTCATGTCCTATTGCTTCCGGCACGAGCCCTCGCGCGATCCCGCCCGCATGCAGATGTTCCGCATGCGCGAATATGTTCGCATGGGCACGCAGGCCGAGGTTCTGGCCTTCCGCGAGACCTGGCTGCAGCGCGGCCGGGAGCTGATCTCGATGCTCGAACTGCCTTTCGAGGTGGACGTCGCCAACGACCCGTTCTTCGGCCGCGCCGGACGCATGATGAAGAACAGCCAGCGCGACCAGGGACTGAAGTTCGAGCTGCTGGTGCCGGTGAACAGCACCGTGTCGCCGACCGCATGCCTGAGCTTCAACTACCATCAGGACCACTTCGGCCAGACGTGGGGTCTCAAGACCGCCGCCGGCGAGGTCGCGCACACGGCGTGCGTGGGCTTCGGCATGGAGCGGGTCGCGCTGGCGCTGTTCCGCCACCACGGCGTCGACGTCCAGGCCTGGCCGCGCTCGCTGCGCCGCGTGCTGTGGGGCTGATCATGTCGGCGGTGGACTTCGCCCCCCGGCCTGCCTCGGCCCGTCCCCTGCGCGCCGCCGGCCCGGTTGTGGCCGGGGCGGGCGCGACCCGGCAGGCGCTGCACGATCCGCAGCGCAGCTGGCCCGAGACCAACTGCTCGGTGGATCTCTGGATCGAGCTCCTGGGCGCCCTGGGCCTGGAGCCCGCCGCCGCCATGGCGTTCACGGTGACGCAGGACTTCGAGGGCGACCAGTTCACCTTTTTCAAGATCCCGACCGACGACCTCGAGCGTCTCTACGGCGTGACCCTGCAGGAGCTGTCGATCTTCGACCGGCTGGAGGACCACGTCGCCGAGCAGCTCCGGCGTGGCCGGATCGTGCTGGTGGAGGTCGACGGATTCTGGTTGCCCGACACGCAGGGCGTCTCCTACCGGGGCGAGCACACCAAGACGACGGTCGGGATCAACCAGATCGACGAGGCGAACCGGACGCTCGGCTATTTCCACAACGCCGGCGCGTTCACGCTCTCGGGCGAGGATTTCGACGGCGTGTTTGGCCGGCTGCCGGGCCAGCGTTCGGACTCGACGCTGTTTCCCTATGCCGAATTCGTGAAGCTGGACCGCGCCCCGCTCGGGCCGGAGCGGCTGCGGGCGGCCGCCAAGGACTTGCTCTACCGCCACCTCGAACGAGCGCCGGCCCGCAACCCGATCGAGGCCTGGCGCGAACGCATCACCGCGCAGATGCAGGCCGTCGCCGACCGCGAGCCCGCCTTCTTCCACAAGGTCGCGTTCAACACCGCCCGCCAGCTCGGCGCCAATTTCGAGTTGCTGGCGAGCTTCCTGGATTGGCTCGCGCCGGGCGAGGCCGCCTATGCGGCCGAGCGCGACGCGGCCGCCCGCATCGCCACAGGGGCCAAGAGCCTGCAGTTCAACATGGCCCGCGCGGTGGCGCGCCGCCGCTTCGACACCCTGCCGCCGCTCCTCGATCCGCTCGCGGCGGACTGGACCGCCTGCGTGCCGGCGCTCGCCGCCAAGCTGGGCGTCTGATCGCCATGGCGCGCTGGTCGTCCTCCGCCGAGATCGTCGAGCCCATCGCCGGCTGGGCGATGGCCATCACGCCGGCCGGCTCGGCGGCTACGCCCGGTGAACTGGCCGATAATCTCGAATGGTTCGCGGCCGCCGTTCCAGGCACGGCCGTCGGCGCGCTTGCGGCTGACGGCCGCTGGAGCTTCGACAAGCCGGTCCCGCTCCACGACAATGACGTCTGGTGCCGGGCCTCGATCCAGGGCCAGGGCTGTGAAATCCTCCGCTTCGACGGCTTGGCGACGCTCGCCGAGGTCTGGCTGGACAACGAGCGCATCCTGGTCTCGGACAACATGTTCCTCGCCCACGCGGTCGAGGCGACTCTGTCGGGCGCCCACACGCTCACGATCGCGTTCAGGGCCAACGCGGCAAGGGCCTCCGCCTCCCGCCCGCGTCCGCGCTGGCGCTCGGCCATGATCGCGGGCGACGGTCTGCGCCATCTGCGCACCACGCTGCTGGGCCACATGCCCGGCTGGTGTCCGCCAGTCGACGTGGTCGGGCCCTGGCGTCCCATCAGCCGCATCCGGCGCACCTGCGACCTGCACATTCGGTTGGTCGACCTGCGCGCCGAGCCGATCGGGGAGGGAGGCGTGGTCCGGATCTCGCTGGATCTCGCGGGTGACCTGCAGGGCTCGCCGGCCGTTCTGGTCTGCGCCGGCGCGGAATCGCCTCTGCGCCGGGCCTCATCCGGGCGGCTGGAAGGCGAACTTCACCTTGCCAACGTCGATCCCTGGATGCCCAACGGCTACGGAGCCCAGCCGCTCTATTCCGTGCGGGCGCGCATCGGCGAAACGGTTCTCGATCTCGGCCGCGTTGGTTTCCGCGCTATCGCGGTGGACAGCGGCCCCGACCGCAAGGGCTTCGGCCTGGTCGTGAATGGCCGCCCGGTGTTCTGCCGCGGCGCGTGCTGGACGCCACTGGACGTCCTGATGCTGAACGCCTCGCCCGAGGCGCTGCGTGACGCGCTCACGCAGCTGCGCGACGCCGGCTTCACCATGCTGCGGATCAGCGGCGTGACGGTCTACGAGACGGACGCGTTCTACGCCTTCTGCGACGAACTCGGCCTGCTGGTGTGGCAAGACTTCATGTTCGCAAACCTCGATTATCCCGTCGCGGACGCCGCCTTCGCGGCCGGCGTCGCCGAGGAAGCGCGCCAGTTCCTCCTGCGCACGCAGGCGTCGCCCTGCCTGGCCGTGCTGTGCGGCGGCAGCGAGATCGCCCAGCAGGCCGCCATGCTGGGCTACCCGCCCGAAGCCTGGTCCGGCCCGCTCACGGGCGAGATCCTGCCCGCCGCCGTCGCGGCGCTTCGGCCGGATGTGCCTTATGTCGAAGGATCGCCCTGGGGCGGCGACCTGCCCTTCGCGGCGAATGAGGGCGTCACCCACTACTACGGCGTCGGCGCCTACCGCCGCCCGCTGGAGGACGCCCGGCGCGCCCATGTGCGCTTCGCCTCCGAGTGCCTGGCCTTCGCCAACGTGCCCGAACCCGTGACGCTCGATCGGCATCTGCCCGTGCCGGCCGTCCACGATCCGCGCTGGAAGGCGCGGACCCCGCGCGACGTCGGCGCCGCGTGGGACTTCGAGGACGTTCGCGACCACTATCTCGGCCTGCTCTTTGGCGTCGATCCGGCGCGCCTGCGCACCGAAGACCCGGAGCGCTTCCTCGCTCTCTCCCGCGCGACCACCGCCGAGGTCATGGAGGCGACCTTCGCCGAGTGGCGCCGGCCCGGCTCGCCCACCCGGGGCGGCCTGGTCTGGTTCCTGCGGGACCTGTGGCCCGGCGCCGGCTGGGGCGTCATCGACGCGACCGGCGAGCCGAAATCCGCCTTCTGGGCCTTGAAGCGGGCGTTCCGCCCCGTGCAACTCACGATGACGGACGAAGGCGTCAACGGGCTGACGCTGCACCTCGCCAACGACACGCCGCGCCCGGTGGAGGCGGTCCTCAGCTTCTCCTGCCTCCGCGAGGGGGCGACGCCGGTGGCGCGCGGCGAACGCCTGGTGTTGTTGCCGCCCGGCTCTGGCCAGACGCTCGGCTCGGCCGCCTTGCTCGGCTCGTTTTTCGACGTCACCTACGCATACCGCTTCGGGCCGCCGGCCCACGATGTCTGCGTGGCGACCCTAGCGGATGCGGCGACCGGGCGGGTGCTGGCCGACGCCTTCCACTTCCCGCAAGGGCGTGGCGCGACCCGCGTTCCCGTTGCGCTTTCGGTGCAGGTCGACCGCGACCGCGAGGGCTGGTCGCTGCTGGTCGCCGCGGACCGCTTCGCCCAGTCGGTGCACGTGATCGATGAGGCTTTCTGTCCCGACGAGAACTGGTTCCACCTCCCACCGGGGCGCGACAAGCGCATCCGCCTCACGCCGCGCAGCGCCGGGGACGCGACGCCTGCCGGCCGTGTGGCGGCCGTGAACGCCGTGGCTTCCTTCCCCTACCGGACCGCCTAGATGCTTCCGCTCGCTTTCGGCTCCTGCGCGGGCTGGCTTCATCGGCCCGCCTCCGCGCCATCCTCGCGCGGCGTCGTGCTCTGCGCCGCTCACGGCTTCGAGGAATTCGGCGCCCGCCATGCCTGGCGCCTCCTGGCCGACGAGATCGCGGCGGCCGGCCTTCCCACACTCCGCTTCGATTATCCCGGCGTCGCCGATTCGCTGGGCCGGGACTCCGATCCGGATCGCGTGGCGGCATGGCTCAAGTCCATCGGCGACGCCGTCGCGACGCTGCGGCGCGAGGCCGGCGTGCGGGAGGTCTATCTGGTCGGCCTGCGGCTCGGCGCGCTGCTGGCCGCCCATGCGGCGGCGCGGAAGGATATATCCGGCCTCGCCCTGCTGGCTCCGCCTCTTTCGGGACGCGCCTATGGGCGCGAGATAACGGCGTTGTCGTCGCTGCTGGCCCCGCCCGGCGTCAGCTCCGTCGTCGAGGACGAAGCGGTGGATGGCGTCGAGACCGCTGGTTTCCTGCTCTCCAGCGGGACGATCGACGCCTTGAAAGCCTTGGATTGGCGCAGCGCGCCAGCCTCGCCGGGCAGCCGGGTGCTGATCGCAGCCGAAAACGGAGCGCCGTCCGTCGCCGCTGCGCTCGGGTCCGGCGGCGCCGTCATCGAGGCGCTCGCCTTCGAAGGGCAGACGGCGCTACTGCGGGATCCCACCACCTCGTTGGTTCCAAGCCGGGACTGGCGCGCCTTGACGGCCTGGCTCGCCGATGGCGCTGGGCCCGCGACTCCGCGCCTGCCGCGCATCGCCCCGCCGGCGCTGCTGGCGGGCGATGGCTTCACGGAGGAACTCGTCGCCTTTGGACCAGGGCGATGCCTTCCGGGCGTGCTGACCCAGCCGCGCGGGCCTGCGCTGGGCCGTCCCGTTCTGCTCGTCCTCAATGCGGGCGGCAACCCCCACACCGGTTGGGCGCGCCAGACGGTCGACCTCTGCCGCAAGGTCGCGCTCGGCGGCGTCGCGGCGCTTCGGATGGATCTGCTCGGCCTCGGCGATGCGCCCAGGCCGACGGATGGTCGCGACCGCATCCATTACGCCGATCAGTCGCACGAGGACGTGGTCGCGGCGCTGGATTGGCTCGAGGCGCGCGGCTTTGGCCCGGTCACGCTAGCCGGACAGTGCAGCGGCGCCTACCGGGCGTTCCATACCGCCGTCGCTGACCCGCGGGTGGCCGGGCTTGTGATGCTCAACAACCAGATCTTCAGCTGGCGCGAAGGCCAGTCGCTCGACGCCGCCATGCGCGACAGCTATCGGGCGACGGGCTTTTACCTCGCCAGGATCGCCAACCGCGAAGTCTGGCGCCGCATCGTCGCCGGAGACGTCAAGGTGGCCGGCATCGCGGGCGAACTCGCCCGCCGGGGCTGGCGCGCCGCTCGCGCCCGACTGGCGCGAAGCCGCAGGGCCGCCGGCCCGAACCCCGTGCGAGGGGCCTTCGAGGCGTTGTCGGAACGCGGCTGCCGCGTGCTGCTCGTGTATAGCGAGGACGATGGCGGCCGCGACGAACTCGCCCGCCACATCGGCCCGGGCGGCCGCGAAGCCGAAGCCCTGCCGGGCTTGAGCCTCCGCATCATCCCGGGCGCCGACCACAACCTCACGCCGCGCCACGCCCGCGAGACTTATGCGCGCTGCGTCGAGGAGTTTCTGGCCGGGGTGGAAAAGGCTGGGGCGGAGCGCTCGGTGGCGGCTTAAGCTTTTCCGGAAAGGCCGTAAGCCCGCAGCGTCGGCAACGTTACAGCCACCTACAATCCCCGCATCCTGAGGAGCATCGGGGGCTTTGCAGCCAAGCGACCAAGCAAGAGCTGGTTACAAGTTCCTGCTCCGCCTCTAAGCCGGCGTCTCCTCCGCTTCCCCCTCGCGCTGGAGCAATTTCTCCAAGATCTCGATCCTGTCCGCCTCGGCCGGCGGCTTGTCCCAGCGAATGCGGGACACGCGCGGAAAGCGCATCGCCACGCCGGACTTGTGCCGGGTCGAGCGGTTGAGGCCCTCGAACGCGATCTCGAGCACAAGTCCCTTGTCGGGCTCGTGCGTGACTTCGCGCACCGGCCCGAAGCGGTTCACCGTGTTGCGGCGAACAAAGCGGTCCAGCTCGGCGAGCTCCGCGTCCGTGAAGCCGAAATAGGCCTTGCCGACCGGCACCAGCTCGTCGCCGCCGGCGCCCTCGCGCCACACCCCGAACGTATAGTCGGAGTAGAAGGACGAGCGCTTGCCGTGGCCGCGCTGGGCGTACATCAGCACCGCGTCGACCACGTGCGGATCGTGCTTCCACTTGTACCAGAGCCCCTTGGGCCGCCCCGGCACATAAGGACTGTCCGCGCGCTTGATCATGCAGCCCTCGACCGCAGCGGCGTCAACGCCCGCGCCGGCCTCGGCCGGGTTGGCGCGCGCGGCCGCCAAGTCCTCCCAGGTTTCAAACGAAATCAGCCGCGAGATGTCGAAGCGGGGGTTTTCCAGACTCCCCAGCATGGTCTCCAGGCGCTCTCGACGCTCGCAGAACGGCAGGGGGCGCAGGTCTTCGCCGCCCCAGTGCAGGAGATCATAGGCCCGCACATGGGCCGGGAACTCCACCAGCATCTTGGGCGAGACGCTTTGCCGGTTCAGCCGCTGCTGCAGCACGTTGAAGGTCTGGACGCGTCCCTCGCGCAGCACCAGCAACTCGCCGTCGATGGCGCCGTCGAAGTCGATCGCCTCGACGAGGTCGGGGAAGCTCTTCGAGATATCCTCCCCCGTTCGCGAGAACAGCCGCTGCACGCGTCGGCCATCCGGCCGCGTCCCGCCGACCGCCTGCACGCGGATGCCGTCCCACTTCCACTCCGCCGTCATCACGCGGGCGTCGAGGCCGTCAAAATCTTTGTCGTCGATGGGGTGCGCCAGCATCGGCGGCCGGAATGGGGCGGGGTCGGTCGCCTCCGGCCGGGGGCTGCGGCCTTCCACCCAGGCGAACAGGCTCTCGTAAGGCGGCTCCAGCCCGTGCCAGACTTCCTCGATGTCGTTCGGCTCCAGATCCCCCAGCGCCGCCACCGAGCTCTTGGCGAGGCGCGCCGACACGCCGATGCGCAGGCTGCCGGTGATGAGCTTCAGCAAGGCCCAGCGACCGGTCTCGTCTAGCCCGTCGAGCCAGCGCGACAGGAGGCCTGGCAGATCCGACCTGTGGCTCGCCTGCAGGCTCTCGATCACCTCGGCGAGGCTCGGCGGCGGCCGGTTGTGCCCGATGGCGGGCTGCCCCGGCTCATGCACCTCGCGTGGGCTCGGCCAGAGCAGCGCGACCGTCTCGGACAGGTCGCCCACATAGTCGTAGCTCATGCCAAACAGCACCGGATCGGTGCGCTCGGCGATCAGCGCCCGGATCAAGCCCGGCTTGGCGTTGGCGAAGGAGAGCCCGCCCGCCAGCGCGGCAAGCGCGAAGCCGCGCTCGGGGTCCGGCGTGGTGCGGAAATACTCCGTCATCAGCCGCAACTTGTTGTTGCGGCCGGGCTCGTAGCCGAGGCGGTCCAGCAATTCGGCGAAGCGGTTCACGACGCCGCCTCCGCAACCGGGGGCGCGTCGGCGGGGCCGGCCGTATCGGGCTCGACCTCGCCCTCGTCGCCATAGCCGAGCATGTGCAGCGGCTTTGCCCGGATGCCTCGCGACGTGCACCAGTGCACCAGCGCGTCCTCCTGGCCGTGCGTGACCCAGACCTCGCCGGCTCCGGTGTCCAGGATCGTGCGGCACAGGTCGTCCCAGTCCGAGTGGTCCGAAACCACGAGCGGCAGCTCCACGCCTTTTTGCCGGGCGCGGGCGCGCACCCGCATCCAGCCGGACGCGAAGGCGGTCACCGGATCCGGAAACTTGCGCGCCCACAGGTCCTGGGTGGCGCTGGGCGGGCAGATCACGATGGCGCCGCCGAGCTTCGGCCGCTCCGCCGCCTGAACTTTCCGGATCTCGCCCAGCGGCACGCCGCTCTGCTGGTAGAATTCGGTGAGCCGCTCCATCGCGCCGTGAACGTAGATGGGCTGGTCGTAGCCAGCCTCCCGGATCAACGCCATCAGGCGCTGCGCCTTGCCGAGCGCATAGGCGCCGACGATGTGGGCGCGCTCGGGGAAGAGCTGGACCGAAGCAAGCAGCTTGGCGACTTCGTCGCGCGTGTCGGGATGGCGGAACACCGGCAGCCCGAAGGTGGCCTCGGTGATGAACACATCGCAGGGAACGACCTCGAAGGGCGCGCATGTGGGGTCGCGGGCGCGCTTGTAGTCGCCCGACGCGACAATGCGCAGCCCCTCGCATTCCAGCGCGATCTGGGCCGAGCCGAGCACGTGGCCGGCCGGGTGATAGCTCACCTTCACGCCATTCAGGTCCACGGTCTCGCCGAGCCGGACCGCCTGCGTGTAGCCCGCGAAGTCGACCCCGTAGCGCACCGCCATGATGGCCAGCGTCTCGGGCGTCGCCAGCACGGCCTCGTGCCCGGCGCGCGCGTGGTCCGAATGCCCGTGCGTGATCAGCGCCCGCCGCACCGGACGGACCGGATCGATATGGGCGTCCGCCTGCGGGCAGTAGAGGCCGGACGGGGTGAGGGTGAGCAACTCGGAGGGGCGCATGCCCGACTATGTAGGGCTGCGTCCCCGCGACGGCGAGCGTTGGCGCGGGCTCAGCCGATCCAGCCCTCGGCCGGCCGCTCCGCGAGCTCGGCCGCGCGTCGCCCGACCACGGGCGCGAGGCTGTCCAGCCGCTCGCTCGCGAGCGCGCGCGCGAGCCCGGCCAGGATCTCGTCCACGAGCCCCGCGCCCTTGTAGACCAGCGCGGAGTAGAGCTGGATCAGCGTCGCGCCGGCCTCGATCTTGGTCCAGGCCGTCTCGGCCGAGTCGATGCCGCCCACGCCCACGAGCGGGAAGGCGCCCTCGACCCTCCCATGCGCCGCCGCCAGCATGCGGGTCGACAGCGCAAAGAGCGGCCGGCCCGACAGGCCGCCCTGCTCGCGGGCGGTTGCGGTTTCGCGAAGCGTGGTCGGCCGGCTCACCGTGGTGTTGGACACGATCAGGCCGTCGATGGCCCGGCGCCGCGACACCGCGACAATGGAATCGAGGTCCGCCAGCCCGAGGTCCGGCGCAATCTTCAGCAGCACCGGCTTGCGGCCGTGGCGCTCCGCGGCGGCGTCGCGGGCCGCGAGCACGCGCGCCAGAAGATCGTCGAGCGCCGCTTCGTGCTGCAGGTCGCGCAGGCCGGGCGTGTTGGGCGACGAGATGTTCACCGTGAAGTAGGTCGCCACGGGCGCGAACGTCTCGATCCCGCGCACGTAGTCGGCGGCGCGGTCGGCCGCATCCTTGTTGGCCCCGATATTAACGCCCACGATGCCGGGCCGCCCGGCCCGGGCCTGGAGCCTGGCGAGAGCCGCCGCATGGCCGGCGTTGTTGAAGCCGAGGCGATTGACGACGCCCTCGTCGCCCGGCAGCCGGAACACCCGCGGCCGTGGATTGCCGGCCTGCGCCAGCGGCGTGATGGTTCCGACTTCCGCGAAGCCGAAGCCCAGCCCGAGCATGGCGTCCGGAACCTCGGCGTTCTTGTCGAAACCCGCCGCAATGCCGAGCGGATTGGTGAAATCCAGCCCGAAAGCCGCGACCCGTAGGCGGGCGTCGGGCCGTGGCGCCGGCAGGGCGGGCAGGCGCGAGAGCGCCTGGATGGTCATCCCATGCGCGGTTTCGGCGTCGAGCCGGTGCAGCATCGGCAAGGCGAGCGCGCCGAGACGCCCGGCGAGGAACCGTCCGATCACGCCACGTCCTCCGGAAACAGGTGGGCGCCGTCTGGCCCGAGTCCAAGCGGCCTGACGCTGCGCGCCGCCGCGACCGGCAGCTGCCCGTAGAGATGCGGAAACAGCGCCCCGCCGCGCGACGGCTCCCACCGCAGCTCCGGGCCCAGTTCGTCAGCCTCGACGGCCACCAGCAGCAGGTCGGCCTGCCCGGCAAAATGCTTCGCGGCGGTTTCGCGCGCCTGCGCGCCGGTCGAGAAATGAATGTAGCCGTCGGCCAGGTCCACGGGCGCTCCCGCAAACGCGCCGGCCTCTTTTGCGGCGCGCCACAGCGCAGCCGGAACAATCTTGTAGATGAGCATGCGCCCCCCGAATGTCCTCCGGCTTTAAGCCATGGCGCCTGCAATGATCAACGGTTCATAAACCCCGCGCACGTCAGCGCTGTTGCATTCCGCAGGCAGTGGGATTAAATCCATAAAGACGGATGATGATCCTCCCACTTGTCCGGAGGCCTTTTTGCATGACCACGCGGCTTTCACACACCCAGGTCTGGGCGGCGATCGACGCCCTTGCGGCCAAATACCAGTTTTCGGCCTCCGGCCTCGCCCGGCGGGCAGGGCTCGACCCCACAACCTTTAATAAATCCAAGCGGACGTCCCCGGACGGGCGCGACCGATGGCCGTCCACCGAGTCCATTTCCAAGGTTCTGGACGCCACCGGCGCCAGCATCGAGGAATTCATGGCGCTGATCGCGCCACGCACGGTGGAGTATAAGAGCCGTTCGCTGCCGCTGCTCGGCCTCGCCCAGGCGGGCGCGGGCGGCTTCTTCGACGACGCCGGCCTGCCCAAGGGCGAGGGCTGGGATGAGGTCGATTTTCCCGACCTGCCGGAGGGCGACGCCTACGCGCTGGAAGTGACCGGCGATTCCATGCTGCCGCTCTACCGCGACGGCGACGTCATCGTGTGCTCGCCTTCGGCCTCCGTGCGCCGCGGCGATCGCGTGGTGGTGAAAACCGCGAGCGGCGAGGTGATGGCCAAGGAGCTGAAGCGCAAGACCGCCAAGTCGATCGAGCTCGTCTCGCTCAACCCCGATCACGCCGAACGCAGCATTCCGATCGCCGACGTGGTCTGGATGGCCCGCATCATGTGGGCGAGCCAGTGATGAGCAGCCACAGCCCTCGCGCCACGTAGGTGAGGCTGACGGTGCGGATGATGACCCGGCTCCACCAGCGGAAGCCTGCATCGCTCATCCGGTGCAGCACGATCGCGGCCAGCGACGTGCCCGCGAAGGCGGTCGCGATCGCGAGAGCGTAGACCCACCACGGCAGGCTCTCGTCCATAAGGCTCGCGAAGCTGCCGAAATAGGCCACGCGCAGCAGGTGCGCGACCGTTTGCGTCGCCGCCTTGGTGGCCACGATCGTCTTGCGGTCAAGTCCGCTGTTCTGGAAGAAGATGTCGAGCACGTTGCCGGCGGCCCCGGCCAGGAGCTGCAGCACCATGATGATGGCGCCGCAGTAGACCGGCGCGCCGCGGCGGGTGATGTCCATCCGCAAGCCGTGCGGCATGCGCTCGGCCACGAAGGGCAGCAGCCCGAGGCCGAGATAGATCGTCGCCTTGTCGGGGACGTACGCGATCGCCTTCATGACCGCGAAGGCCGCCACGGAGCCGACAAGGTAGCCGGTGAAGATCCCCCACTGGACGAAACGCCGCCACAACAGCGTGCGCCAGCCGTTCGAGGCCATCTGGGTGGTCCCGAACAGCACCATGGCGGGCGCGACGTCCAGCATCAGCAGCAGCACGCCGAGCAGGATCATCCCGCCCGCCATGCCGAAGATGCCCGACAGAAACGACGTGACCAGAACGGTCCCGCCGAGCGCCGCGACCAGGGCCGGCCCGAAAACCACCGATCAGGCCGGCTTGCGCGACGCCAGGAACGCCTCGTGCTCGGCGATCAGCCCGGCGGATAGCCCCTTGGCGATCAGCGCGCGGGTCTCGGCCACGCCGTACAGCGCCGCGAAGGAGCCGAAGCGCGGCCCACGCTCGGCCCCGAGCAGGATCTGATAGAGCATCGAGAACCACTGCTGCGACACGCCGGGACGCCCGTCCGGGCTCTTGGACTTGCCGCTCGTGTCGGGGAAGTGCTTGCGGCCGACCTCATACACGGCGAACTGGATGGCGTCGCCGTCCGTCGAGCCCTCAAATTGGGCCAAAGCGGCCGAGAGGTCCTCCAGGGCGGCGCGATCCGCTTCGGTCGGAGCGCGGTACACCTTCGAGGGCCGCACGAAGTCGCGGAAATAGGCCACCGCGTAGCGCACCAGCTTGTCGAGCCGTGGGTTCGCCTCCGGCGAGGCGCCCGGCGCATAGCGGCGCAGGAAGCCCCAGAGCACGGCCGGGTCCTCCGAATTCGCCACCGCGACCAGGTTGAGCAGCATGCCGAACGTCACCGTGGTGGCGGCCGCGTTGACGTCGGCGCTGTGGATCGTCTCGGGCGCGGGCGGGTTCCCGCCGTGGATGTGCCAGACCGGATTGGCCAGCTGCTCACGAAGGCCCTGCTTCTGGTAGCGCTCCAGGAAGCCTATGTAGTCGTCCACCGCGCGCGGAATCACGTCGAAGAACAGCTTCTTCGCCTCGCGCGGCTTGTTGTACATGAACAGCGACAGGCTCTCGGGGCTCGCATAGCCGAGCCACTCGTCGATCGTCAGGCCATTGCCCTTCGACTTCGAGATCTTCTGCCCCTTGTCGTCCAGGAAGAGCTCGTAGTTGAAGCCGTCCGGCGGCGTCGCTCCGAGCGCCCGCGCGATCTCGCCCGAAAGCTTCACGCTGTCGATCAGGTCCTTGCCGGCCATCTCGTAGTCGACGCCCAGCGCCACCCACCGCATCGCCCAGTCCGGCTTCCACTGCAGCTTGCAGGCGCCGCCGAGCACTGAGGTTTCGAAGCGCTCGCCGCTGTCGGGGTCGCGCCACACGATCGTGGCGGCCTCGCGGTTCACCTCGTCGATGGGCACCTGCATCACCACGCCGGTCTTCGGGTGCAGCGGCAGGAAGGGCGAGTAGCTCTGCGCCCGCTCGGCCCGCAGCGACGGCAGCATGATCGCCATCACGGCGTCATAGCGCTCCAGCATCAGCCGCAGGGTCGCGTCGAAGCGGCCGGCCTTGTAGCAGTCGGTGGCCGACAGGAACTCGTAGTCGAAGCCGAACGCGTCCAGAAAAGCCCGCAGCCGGGCATTGTTGTGCTCGCCGAAGCTCGGATGCGTGCCGAACGGGTCGGGAACCTGGGTCAGCGGCTTGCCAAGCGAGGCGGCCAGCAGCTCCTTGTTGGGGACGTTGTCCGGCACCTTCCGCAGCCCGTCCATGTCGTCCGAAAAGGCGACGAGGCGCGTCGGGATCTTGTCGTCCGTCAGCACCCGGAAGGCGTGCCGCACCATGGTGGTGCGCGCGACCTCGCCGAAGGTGCCGATATGCGGCAGGCCCGACGGACCGTAGCCGGTCTCGAACAGCACCTCGGTCTTGCCCGAGCGCTTGATGCGCTCCACCAGCTTGCGCGCTTCCTCGAACGGCCACGCGAGACCGGCCTGGGCGGCCTCCTGGAGGGTCTGCGGCTGGTCGGTCGCGGGCGCGGACATGAGCGGGACTTTCGGTGCGTTCAACGGGATCAAGCCCGGCCGCCATCGCTGGCCCGGGCGCGGCGGACCATAGGAACCCGGGGCCGAAGGGTCAATGCGGAGGCGCGCCGCGCCGCCTAGTAGAACCCCACCGGGAAATACCGCAGGTAGATTTCCGCGTAGACGCCGCGCTCGGCGACGCGCTGGAGGGCCCAGTCGATGGCGCGGCGCAGCACGACTTCGTTCTTGCGCGTCGCGATCGCGACGCCTTCGCCGAACCAGCGGCTTTCCTGATAGGGGCCGCCCACGAAGGCGCAGCAGTCGCCCGCCTCCTGGCCGTTGAGCCAGATCGCCATCGTGAGGCCGTCCGCGAACAGGAGGTCGACGTCGCCGCGCATCAAGGCCGCGCGCGCCCGGTCGAGATCGTCGAAGGGCTTGCGCTGCGCCTGGGGAAAGAACGTCTCGACGAAATCCTCGTGCGCCGAGCGCGCCACAACGGCGACGGTCTTGCCCGCCAACGCGGCCGGCGACGGATCGAGGGCGGCGCCCGCACGGCCGACGAAGCGGGCCGGGGTTCTGAGATAGGGCGACGTGAAGCCATAGCTCTCGCGCAGCTTCGGGGTGACCCGCAGCGACGCCACGATGGCGTCGCCCCGGCCCTCGCGCAGCGCGTCGAACAACGTGTCCCAGCGCCGCGCCTGCACCGTGCAGGCGACGCTGAGCGCGTCGCACACCGCGCGCGCGAGGTCGACGTTGAAGCCCGCCAGCTTGCCCTCCTCGGTGAGGAAATGCATGGGCGGGTAATCATCCTCTGTGAGGAAGCGGATGACCCGGATGGCCGACAGGTCAGGCTTGTCCGGACGCTGCGCCGGATCCCAGAAGCCCGGGATGAAAACCTTGTCCTGCGCGGCGGCCTGCGCCGGGGATTGCGGCTGGGAGCCTGGATCTGGGCTGCGCGTCTGCGCTGTCGCCGGAGCTGACATCGGCATGAAGGCAAAGCAAATCAGCAGAACGGCGACAAGCCGCCGGCTACGCAACCAGACCCTGTCTTTTCTGTATAGGTTAGGTTGCAAATTGATCAATGTGAGACTCTTCACTCTGAGGCATCGATATTCGCTCTACCCTTTCGGTATTACACCGATGCTTGCCGGGCGGAAATTGCCGATGAGCCACATAGCATTTTCCCCTCGCCAGCGCGCGCCCGCGCTGCCGCACACGCTCAGCTTTCTCGCCGAGATCGGGGTGCCGATCGCCGACGCGGCCGCATGTCTTGCGCGGGCGAAAGCGACCGGCCGGCCGCTCGATGAAATCGTCATCGGCGCGGGCCTGATCAGCGAGGAGGCGTTCTACCGCGGTCTGGCGCGGCGCATTGGCGCGCCTTTTCTACGCAGCTTTGCGACCGATCCGGCGCTTCCCGTGCCGGCGTTGAACATCGGAGCCGCCCCGCTGGCGCCCGGGTCTGGCGCGCGTTTCGCGCTGGCGCCGCGCGGGGAGGCGCTCGACCGGTTGCTCGAGCGCGCCCGTCCGGGCGGATTGATGCCGGGAGCCGGCGTCACCACGCCGTCGCGCCTCGCATCGTCGCTGCGGGCCGACATCGAGGCCCGGATGGCGCATGAAGCCGCAAACGCCTTGCCGGAAGCATCGCCGCTCCTGTCCGTGCGGGATGGGTGCACGCGGCGCGAGCGCTATTGTCTGGGGAGCCTGGCGGCCGGGTTGCTCGCCGCCGTTGCGGCGTCGCCGCAATTGACGATCTCGGTTCTGCTGCTGCTCTGTGGAGCGCTCTTTCTGTTTGGCGCTGCTCTGCGACTGGCTGCCTGCCGCAAGGCCCGCGGCAGTGATCTCCCATGCCCGCCCCTGAGCGACGTCGCCCTGCCGCGCTATACGATCCTCGCCCCGCTCCACCGCGAAGGACGGGTGCTTGGGCAACTCGTGCAGGCGTTGAGCCTGCTCGATTACCCGCCCGAAAAGCTCGACATCAAGCTGCTGGTCGAAGCGGATGACGCCGAAACGCTATCGGCCGCGGGCCGGCTCGCGATGCCTCCCCAGTTCGCCGTCGTGATTTGCCCTCCGGGCCTGCCGCGCACGAAGCCGCGCGCGCTCAATATCGGCTTGCGCAGCGCCACCGGAGCGCTTCTCGTCGTGTACGACGCCGAAGACCTGCCCGATCGCGATCAGCTCCGCCTGGCGGCGGCCCGCTTCGCCGCCGCGCCCCGAGAGCTTGCATGCCTGCAGGCGCGATTGGCGCCGCACAATCACGCGGCTTGCCGGCTCGCGCACCTGTTTGCGCTCGAATATGCCGCCTTGTTCAGGGTCATCATCCCCGGTTTCGCAAGGTTGGGCGTCCCCATTCCGCTCGGCGGCACGTCCAACCATTTTCGCGTCGACGTCCTGCGTCGCGTTCTCGCCTGGGATGCCTGGAACGTTGCGGAAGACGCCGATCTTGGACTGAGGCTGGCCCGATTGGGCTGGACGGTGGGCGCGCTCGCGTCCACGACCCGCGAGGAGGCTGTGATCACCGGCCGGGCCTGGATGGCGCAACGCAGCCGCTGGTTGAAGGGCTGGATGCAGTCGTCCCTCGTGCATGGCCGCGCCGTTTTCCGCCAGGAGCGCGCATCACCGTTCGAGAAGCTTATGATCGTTTCGCACACGGTGGGGCTCGTTCTGGCCGCGATGGGTTTTCCATTCTTCCTCGCGACCCTGTGCTGGAAGCTCTGCGACGGCTCGCTCCTGAACCCGTCCGGAGCGGTCGACGGCGCGGCCGCGATCGTTTCCGTGCTGGTTTTCGCCGTTGGCGTCGTCGCGCTGGTTCTGCCGTTGGGCCTGGGCGCCCGCGGGGCGCAACTGCGGTTCGGGGCTGGCGACCTGGCGCTATTCTGCTTCTATCTTTTCATGATGTGCGCAGCGGCGTGGCGGGCGGCCTGGGAACTCGCCCGCAATCCGCAGGGCTGGAACAAAACCGAGCACGGGCTGTCGCCCCCGGCGAGATCCAGCGAACGGCGCGTGCTCATCCCACGCCCGCTCAAAAATACCGCTGAACGTCCTTGGCCGAATCGGCGGGCGCGCGTTGCAGGTTGAACGCGCCCGCGAAACGGCCGTTCTTGTCCATGAGGTAGACCAGCGCCGTATGGTCCATCGTGTATTCGCCGCCTTCCAGCGGCACCTTGCGGGAGAACACCCGGTAGGCCTTCAGCACGGGGTCCAGCGCGGCGCGGTCGCCCGAAAGTCCGGTGATCCGTTTGTCGAAGCTCGACAGGTAGGTCTTCATCAGTTCGGGCGTATCACGCTCGGGATCCACCGTGATGAAGAACGCCTGGAGGCGGTCGGCCTGCGGACCCAGCGCGTCGAACACCTGGGTGACGTCCTGCAGCGTGGTCGGGCACACGTCCGGGCAATGCGTGAAGCCGAAGAAGATCAGCGACGGCTTGCCCTTCAGGATCGCCTCCGTGGCCGGCTTGCCATCCTGGTCGACGAGGCGAAATGGCCCGCCCACCGCGCCGGCGGCGTTCTGCTGCGCGCCTGGCGCAAGCGCCACGTAGGCGGCCACGCCGAGCCCGATCACCCCGAACAGAAACGCCACGAGGGGCAGGACGAGCCGGTTCGCGTTTTTCGGGGCGGGGTCGGTCATGGGGTGAACTCGAAGCGTGAGGAGGTCAGAAGCACCAGGCCAGCGCCGACGACACCACGTCGGTGAAGACGATCTCGCCCTGCGCGGCCCACAGAAACAGGCCCGCGCCCGTGAGGCTCGCGGCCACGCCCGCCCACAAGGCGACGTGGAGCCCGCGCCGGCCGGCGCCGGCGTCGTCCCATTCGGCGGGTTGCGTCATCGCGAATGCTCCGCGGGCCAGTTGAAGCCGCATGCCTCGAACGTGCCCCTGATATAGGCGCACGCGGCCGCTTGGCCAATCCGCGATTGGCGGGCCCGCGTCAGAGCATGTCGTCCGTCAGGGGTCTCGGCAGGACGGCCGACCGGCGGGTGAACAGGCTTGCGGCCGCGCCGGCCGCCAGCCCGACCGCGCAGCCCACCACGCCGGCCGATGCCGGAAGACCCGAAGGCTCCAGCCGACCGTCGATCAGCGCCAGCGTCACGACGAGCCCGGCCCCGAGCGACGCAAAGCCTCCTGCGGCTGTCGCGCGATCCCAGGCCACGCCGAGCAGGATGGGCGGGAGCAGCGCGCCGACCGTGAGCGCCGCCGCGGCTTCAGCCTGCGTGGCCGCGACGCCCGGGGCCCAGCCGACGGCGCCTGCCGCGAGCGCGATGGACGCCAGGGTGGCGAAGCGGATCAACGCGAAGCGCGCCGATGCGGGCGTGCGCCGCCGGTCGATCCGAGGGCGAAAATCAAAGCCCATCGCCTGCCCGGCGGCCAGCAGCAACGCTCCGGCGGCCGCAAGGCTTGCGGCCAGGGACAGGATCTCCATTGCGATCGGCCCGAAAACGCCAACCGGAGTGGCGGAGGCCGGCCCAGCCGCAAACGCGATCAGGCACACCGTGATCGACGCCCAGAGAAGCGCGAGCCGCATGTCTGCGGGTTTGTCGATGCCGGGCCATACCGTCTGGAACGCCGGGAACGCCAGCGCGCTGAGGGCCGCGCCCACGGCGAGCGCCGCGCCGCCCGGGCGCGTCAACGGCGACAGGAGCCCGATCATGCGCTCCGGCGCCGTTTCGGCCTGGGTGGCCCAGAGCGCGGCCGCGCATGTCGCAACCACCAGCGCCAGCGCGACGCCGGCGCGTGACTGGCTCCGCGATCCGCCCGGAAGGCTCGTGAACGCCAGCACGAGGCCGCCCAGAACGGCCGCCTGCGGGCGCGTCAGCGTGAACAGGCGCGCGAGAACGTCGGCCGCGTGGCCGAGGGCGGCTGCCCCGAGCCCGAGCGCGGCCGCGGCCAGCACCGCCGCCGCCACGACCCGAAGGGCCGGGCTGCCGTAGCGCGTCCCCAGAAAACACGGCCAGGTCGGCGCGCCCGACCGGCGCAGCACGGGGCCGAGCAGGAAAGCCGCCAGGACGAGTCCAGCGGCGACGCCGAGCGCCGGCTGGCCCGGGAGGCCAAAGGGCAGCAGCGCCGCCGTCGCCAGTGTGACCCCGGCCGAGGGGAGCGCCCGGTTCTGCGTCAGGAACTCCGGCAGGCGCATGGTCCCGGAGACAAGGCCGCTCACGACAACCAGCGCGATCGTCACCACCGCGGCGCCGGCCGCGAGCGCCCACGACGGTACGCCGAGCCGCTCGATCACGAGCACCGAGGCGGCGGAAAGCAGGGTCACGAAAAGAGCCAGGGCGGCGAACCGCGCAAAGACCACGGGAGACGTCATCATTGAATCGCAAATCCCGCACGCATCGCTTGCAAGTAAATCTCTTTGCAAATGGGAATAGACGCACCCTTGCGTTTAAGCTTGGTCGTAAGCTTGGCCATCAGGAGTTTCGCCGATGCGCCGAGCCCTTGCGAAGGCTAACGTCTTCGCGGAATGTTCACAATGCGGACCGGCTTCAACAAGGTTCCACCGGGGGAGGCGAGCTTGAGCGCGATGGCACAGACTCGGATCATGATCGCCGACGACCACCCCCTTGTGCGAGGCGCGCTGCGAACCGCGCTCGCCGGAGTGGTGCCCGAAGCCGACATCGTCGAGGCCGGCACCTTCGAGGACGTCACCGACTGCCTCGGCAAGGGCGCGGATCTCGATCTCGTCCTGCTCGATCTCAGCATGCCGGGCGTGCAGGGCTTTTCGGGGCTCATGTACTTGCGGGCGCAGCATCCCGGCACGCCGGTGGTGGTCGTGTCGGGCAACGAGGACCGCGGCGTCATCCGCCGCTGCATCGAGTTCGGGGCGTCGGGCTTCATTCCCAAGAGCGTTGACGTCGAAACCATGCGCGGCGCCATTCGGGACGTGCTCGACGGGCGCGCGTACACGCCGCCGGATGTCGACATGTCGTCGCCGATGGATCGGGAGACCGGCGATCTCGTGCGTCGGCTCGGCAGCCTGACGCCCCAGCAGGTCCGCGTGCTGATGATGCTGTCGGAGGGGCTGCTCAACAAGCAGATCGCCTACGAGCTCAGCGTGTCGGAAGCCACCGTGAAGGCGCATGTTTCCGCAATCCTGCAGAAGCTCGGCGTCGAAAGCCGGACGCAGGCCGTGATCGCGGCGTCCAAGATCGCGGCCGGGCAGCCGGTGGCCGTGGAGTAGCGGACGGCGCGCCGCGCCGCGGTCAGAGCCCGTTCAGGAACGCATCCGTCTTCGCCAGCGCCTTCTCGGTCAACGGCCCCGGAAAGCCGATGAACACATGCGCGCCGCCGGCCCACAGGGCGAGTTCGGCCGCATTGCCGGCCGCCGTCCAGCGCGACGCCATGAACAGGCTGTCATCCACCAGCGGATCGCGCGTTCCCACCGAAAACAGGGCCGGCGGCAACCCGGCGAGATCGGCATGAATGGGCGAAACGTCCGGGTCGCGAAGGTCACCCTTCAGCCGCAGGAAGTTTTGGGCGAACAGGAAGATGTCGCGCGTATTCAGCACGAGCTTCAGGTCGCCCCAGCGGCGTACGCTCGGCGTCTGGGCGAGATCGTAGCAGCCCGCCGTCAGGTTCGCGCCGCGAAACGGCGTGAGCCCGTGCTTGTCGCGCAGGCGCAGGAGAGTCACCACGGCGAGATGAGCGCCCGCGGATTCGCCGCCGATGAACAGCCGATCGGTCCCGAAGCGAGACTGGCATTCGCGCAACAACCACAGCGCAGCCGCCTCGCAATCATCGGGCGCAGACGGATAGGGGTTCTCGGGCGCGAGCCGGTATTCGACCGACACGCTGGCCAATCCGCAGTTCTGCGCCAGGCGCTCTAGCCGGTCGTCCTGCATGTCGGCCGTGCCGAACACCCAGCCGCCGCCGTGAATGTGGAGATAGACCCCGGTCGGTGCGTCCGGGGCGATGACCCGCAGCTCCAGCACGCCGCCCGGACCTTCGATCGCGAGCGTCCGGGCGCGTGGGCTGGGCGGAACCAGCGGAAACGCGCCGAGCCCCTGCTTGCGGCGCTCGCGCACAACCGCGGGCGGCACGGACCATTGATCAGGCAGGCCGGTCAGCTTGGCCAGAATTTCGGCGTTCAGCTTCTGCGTGTCCGGATCCACCGTGGCGGGATCAAATGCGCTGGGGTCGACGAGCATGCGGTTTTTCCGGTCGCTAGCGTGGGGCGCCATAGAACCGTCCTTCCGGCGGGAGGTCCAGAGCGTCATGGCCGTGATTCAGCCGCGATCGTGCTATCCTTGACGGCGTGGAATCGCCCGATCTGCGCGGGCTGGAGACGCTGATGGCCAACTCGGACTTTTCTCGCATGCTCGGCGGCTCGCCGGGCGCGGTGCTCGTGAAGCTGATCTTCATGTCCGTTCTGGTCGGAGCGTTTCTGTCCCTGTTCGGGCTGACGCCGCCCGACCTGTTGCGGGGGCTGCGTGATCTCGTCGATCGCGTGATGGATCTTGGCTTTGGCGCGGTGCGCGAGGTTTTCCGCTACTTCGTCTACGGGGCCGTGATCGTGATCCCGATCTGGCTGTTGATGCGGCTCTTCGGCCGCAACTGAGCCCGGTTTGATGCTGGAGCGCGCCCGCCGGCCCGTCGCGGCCACGGCGGCGAGCGTCATCGCGCTCGCCGCGCCCCTGATGCTCGCCCATCTGACCGAGCCGCTGATCGGCCTTGTCGATACGGCGGTGATCGGCCGGTTGGGCGAGGTCCATCTGCTCGGCGCGGTGGCCATCGGAGCGGTGCTGTTCGACATGCTGTTCTGGGGCCTTGGCTCCCTGCGCATGAGCACCGCCGGGCTCACCGCCCAGGCGCATGGCGCAGGCGATGACAGGGACGTCGCCCTGGCGCTCGCACGGGCCTTGGCGCTGGCCGTCTCGCTCGGCGTTGTCCTGATCGTGCTGCAACGGCCCATCATGGCGGCGACCTTTGCGCTGATGGACACCAGTCCAGCCGTTGACGCGGCGGCGCGCGCCTATATCGCGATCCGGATCTGGTCGGGGCCGCTGGCGCTGAGCAACTACGCCATCCTGGGCTCGCTGATCGGGCGCGGCCGGACCGATCTCGGCTTGCTGCTGCAGGTCGGCCTCAACCTCACCAAGGTGGCGGGCACGATCCTGTTCGTGCCGGGTCTTGGATGGGGCATCGAGGGCGCGGCCTTCGCGACGCTCCTGGCCGAGGCCATCGGCCTGCTCGGCGGCGTGCTGCTGCTGCGCCGCATCGGCGGCCTGCCGCGCGGGTTGGCTTGGGGCGCGATTGTGGAGGGGCCGGCGCTGCGCCGCATGCTGGCCGTCAACCGCGACGTCGCGATCCGGACCGTAGCGCTTCTGTCCGCCTTCGCGTTCTTCACCGCCCAGGGCGCACGGGCAGGCGACGTGGCGCTGGCCGCCAACGCCGTGCTGTACAACCTCTTCCTGATCGGCAGCTACTTCCTGGACGGCTTCGCGACCGCGGCCGAGCAATTGTGCGGCCAGGCCGTCGGCGCCCGCGACGAGCGCGGGTTCCGGAGGACAGTGGGGTTGACGCTGGGGCTGAGCCTTGGGGTCGGAGCAGTGGTTTCGGCCGCCGCCTTCGTCGGCGGCTCGGCGTTCATCGACGCCATTTCGACGAATGAGGCCGTACGCGAAGCCGCGAAACTGTACCTGCCGCTCGCCGCGCTGACGCCGCTGATTGGAGCCGCCGCCTTCACGTTCGACGGCGTTTACGTCGGCGCAACCTGGACTGCGGCCATGCGCAACCTGATGTTGGCCGCCCTGGCGATCTACCTG
This sequence comes from Alsobacter metallidurans, assembly GCF_014636935.1. Taxonomy (GTDB): domain Bacteria; phylum Pseudomonadota; class Alphaproteobacteria; order Rhizobiales; family Beijerinckiaceae; genus Alsobacter; species Alsobacter metallidurans. Next base: position 777,672 of record NZ_BMES01000001.1, read on the forward strand.
GCCGTGTTCTACGGCGGCGTCGCGCTCGCGGGCGCCTGGACCAATGCGGGGCTCTGGATCGCCTTCCTGGTGTTCCTCGGCGTGCGCGGCTTTGGCCAGTGGTGGCTTTATCCCGGACTGGCGCGACGGACCTTTCCGACAGCCTGACCAATCGGAACGAATGACGGCCCCGCGGGGGCAACGCGGGGCCGTCGGGACCAGGTCGCGTGGAGGTTCAAGGCCGCGACCTGGCCGTTCGAAAACCGATCCTGGGATCAGTCGCAAACGGTGCGGCGGACTCGGCGCCAGCCATAGTCGGTCAGGACGCGCCGGTGGACGACGTAGCAGTCGCCCGCCACATAGACCGGGCCATAATAGGTGGGGCGAGCGGCGGACGCCGCGAGGGCGCCCAGCGCCAGACCGCCGACCACGCCGGCCGCCGCAGCGCCGCCATAGCCCCAGCCGCCGCCATGATGGTAGCCCCAGCCGCCCGCTGAGGCGGGCGTCGCGGTCGCCGCCACGCCGCCGCCGAAAGCGAGGGCGGCCAGGCTGCCAATCAGGACCTTGCGGGCGTAGGAAGGCAGAGCGGTAAGTACGGTCATGGCGGCGAACTCCTGAGTGGCGGGCCGGAGGCCCCGTGTTGGCGTGGGCCGCTTTGTGTTCGGCCATGGCGGGACAATGCCCTGAGCCCGGCCCGGCCGATGTGTGGGGCCGCACACCGGCCGAGGCGTCGCCAGGGATGACGTCCGGCCGCTCGAGCGCTACCTAAAGGCGGTGAACGCCCCAACCCCCGACGCCGCCCTTCTCCCAGAGCGCTTCCAGCGCTGGTTCGCGGCGCGCGGATGGGCGCCGCGTCCGCACCAGCTGTCCTTGTTGGCGCGGGCGCGTTCCGGCCGCTCCGCCCTCTTGGTCGCCCCGACCGGCGCAGGCAAGACGCTCGCTGGGTTCCTCCCCAGCCTGATCGAGTTGGCCGATGCGCCCTCTGGAGGGCTGAAGGGAAGGGGGCTGCACACGCTCTACATCTCGCCCTTGAAGGCGCTCGCGACCGACATCGCCCGCAATCTCGAGGCGCCCATCGCCGAGATGGAGCTGCCGATCCGGATCGAAACGCGCACGGGCGACACCCCCTCGCACAAGCGTACGCGGCAGATGCAGCGGCCGCCCGACATCCTGATGACCACGCCCGAGCAACTCGCCCTGATGCTCGCGCATCGCGACGCCCAGACGGTGTTCGGCGATCTGCGTCGTGTCGTGCTGGACGAACTGCACGCGCTCGTCACGTCCAAGCGCGGCGACCTGCTGTCGCTGGGGCTGGCGCGGCTGAACCGTCTCTCTCCCGGCTTGACGGCCGTAGGGCTGTCCGCAACCGTTCGGGAGCCCGACGACCTGCGCCGCTACCTGGCGCCGCAGAGTCATGGCGCCACGCCGCCGGAAAGTCATGACGCTGCAGCGCCGGACGGCGACCCTCCGATGGCCGACCTCGTCGTGGTGGAGGGCGGCGCGCCGCCGCTGATCCGCATTCTGGAAGGCGCCCGCATCCTTCCGCTCGCCGGCCACAACGCCGTGCACGCCATGGGGGCCGTTTACGCCGCCATCCAGGCCCACAAGACCTCGCTGGTCTTCGTGAACACCCGCATGCAGGCCGAGTTCATGTTCCAGGAGCTCTGGCGCATCAACGAGGATGGTCTCGCCATCGCGCTGCATCATGGGTCGCTCGATGTCGCCCAGCGCCGCAAGGTCGAGGCCGCGATGACGGCCGGCAAGCTTCGCGCCGTCGTGTGCACGTCCACGCTCGATCTCGGCATCGACTGGGGCGACGTCGACCTCGTCATCAACATCGGCGCGCCCAAGGGCGCGAGCCGGCTGATGCAGCGCATTGGTCGCTCCAATCATCGGATGGACGAGGCGTCCAAGGCCTTTCTGGTGCCGGCCAATCGCTTCGAGATCATGGAATGCCGGGCCGCGCTCGACGCCGTCGAGGTCGCCGCCCAGGACACGCCCGACGCCCGCGTCGGCGCGCTCGACGTGCTGGCGCAGCACGTGCTCGGGATGGCCTGCGCGGGCCCGTTCGACGCTGACGACCTCTTCGCCGAGGTGTCCTCGGCCAGCCCCTATGCGGGGCTGGAGCGCGATGATTTCGATCGGGTGATGAACTTCGTCGCGACGGGTGGCTACGCGCTGGCGACCTATGATCGCTTCGCCAAGATCCGGAAGGGGACCGACGGCCTCTGGCGCGTCTCGAACCCGCGCGTCGCCCAGCAATACCGGATGAACGTGGGCACCATCATCGAGGCCGCCTCGCTGAAGGTGCGCCTTGGCAGGATCAAGCATGCGCGGCCGGGCTCGCCGGGCGTCATCGCGCGCGGTGGCCGCGTGCTGGGCGAGGTGGAGGAATATTTCGCCGAGAACCTGATCCCGGGCGACACCTTCATCTTCGCCGGCGAGATGCTCCGCTTCGAGGCGCTGGCCGACAACGAGGTCGTGGTGTCGCGCGCCCCGGCCGGCACGGACCCCAAGGTGCCGAGCTACGCGGGCGGCAAGTTCCCGCTCTCGACCTTTCTGGCCGCGCGCGTCCGCGCCATGCTGGCCGATCCGTCCGAGTGGAGCCGCATGCCGGGGGGCGTCGCCGAATGGCTGGAGAACCAGCGGCTGCGCTCGATTCTGCCCCGCCAGAACGACCTCCTGGTCGAGACCTACCCTCGCGCGGGAAGGCACTATATGGTGGCCTACCCGTTCGAAGGCCGGCTGGCGCACCAGACGCTTGGGATGTTGCTGACGCGGCGACTGGAACGCGCCCGCCTGCGTCCATTGGGCTTCGTGGCCACCGACTACGGGCTCGCCGTTTGGGCCCTCTCGGACATGAGCGCCGCGATCGCGCAGGGGCGGCTCGACCTCGCCGACCTCTTCGCCGAGGACATGCTCGGCGACGACCTGGAGGAGTGGCTGGACGAGTCCGCCCTGATGAAGCGCACCTTCCGCCAATGCGCCATCATCGCGGGGCTGATCGAGCGCCGGCATCCCGGCCAAGAGAAGACAGGCCGACAGGTCACGATGTCGACGGACCTCGTCTACGACGTGCTGCGCCGGCACGAGCCGGACCATATCCTGCTCAAGGCGACGCGGCAGGATGCGGCGACAGGTCTCCTCGACTTGAAGCGCCTCGCCGGGATGTTGTCGCGCATCAGGGGGCGAATCGTGCACAAAGCCCTCGAGAGGGTCTCGCCGCTTGCGATCTCGGTCATGCTCGAGATCGGCCGCGAGGCGGTTTATGGCGAGGCGGCGGAGGACATCTTGGCCGAGGCGGAAGCGGAGATGATGGACGAGGCGCTGGCCGGGAAAACTCCGGCGTGAACGCGCGTCCCCTGAGCTGGGCGACCGGCGAAGCTTGCGAGGCGCCCCTCGCGGTCGGCGAACTCGTGTTCGCGGCCTGCCGCTCCGGCGCGCTGTTTCTGGAGCGCGAGCGCATGCTCGTGGTCGCGGACCTGCATCTCGAAAAGGGCTCCGCCTTCGCGCAGCGCGGCCGCATGCTGCCGCCCTACGACAGTCGCGCCACGCTGGCGTCGCTCGCCGCCGTGGTGGCGCGGTTCCGTCCCGCGACTGTGCTGGTGCTGGGCGACGGCCTGCATGACATCCGGGCGCTTGAGCGCATGCCGCCCGAGGATCTCGCGGCCTTGCGCATCCTGCAGACCGGCGCGGACTGGATCTGGATTGCCGGCAACCATGACCCTGTCGCGCCGGAAGGTCTCGGAGGACGGGCTTACGACACGCTTGCGATCGCCGGCGTGACGTTCCGGCACGAACCGTCGGCGAGCGGTGCGGGGCCGGAGCTGTCCGGCCATCTTCATCCGGCCGCCAAAGTGGTCGGGCGTGGCCGCGCGGTTCGCCGACGCTGCTTCGTGTCGGACGGTCGGCGCTGCGTCATGCCGGCCTTCGGCGCCTATGCGGGCGGGCTCAACGTGCTTGACCGCGCCTTCGCGCCGCTGTTTGGACGCCGGTTCACCGCCCATGTCGTCGGATCGGAGCGCGTTTACGCGGTGTCTCCGGCGCAGTTGCGGCCGGACTAGCCTTCCAGGCCGGGCGTGAGCGCCAGGACGCCGATCAGCACCAGCACCACGGCGGCTGTGAGCAGCAGCCGCAGCGTCCCGTACCAGCGCGGCGTGGAGCCGCGCGACGCTAGCGCGATGTCGGACACGCCAAGCACCAGGAAGCAGCCGATCAGCACCACGAGATCGTGCGGGCGAGGCATGAACAGCGCCCCCCAGGCGACCAGCGGCGCCAGCACCGACATCGCGAAAAGGCTCGGCGCCTGCTTGCGATCCGGCAGCAGCAGGCCGACGCCCCAGCGCACGCCACCCAGAAACGACGTGATCACCACGCCGTAGCCGACCAGGGCCGCGCGAAAGAAACCAGCCGCGAGCCCGAGCCGGCTTTCGGCCTGCACCAGGGAGGCGACGCCCAGCGCCACGAATGGGATCACGCCCGCGCCGCCCAGCAGCATGGCGCTGGTCGGGATCGCGCGGTCGTCGGCGGCGGCCGGGGTGGCGGCGGGTTCGGTCATAGTCACTCCTGCAGGTCAGGCGCAGCGATAGCCAAGCCGTCGCGGATCCGCCAGTGGCGCATTCAGTCGCGGCGGAAGATCACGGTGGCGAGCCAACCGAAGATCAGCGCGATGGCGGCCGTCGCCAGGCCGTACAAATAGGGGTGCTGCCGGGCCGCCGTCGCGACGGCCTGCTCAAAGCCGGCTTTCGACACCTCGAAATTCGTGCTCTCGCGCGCCAGCAGCACGCCGCCCGAATACAGAGCCACGTTGACCTCGTAGCCTCCCAGCGGCGCCGTGGGCGGCACCGGCACGATGGCGCGGAAGATCGAGGGCGTGATGAACGTGACGCCGCGCTCGTCGGTCTTGTAGAGGCCGGCGTTGCGCTGGAGCCGGATCAGGGCCGACCGGAAGCTCGGATCATAGATCAGGTCGTAGCCCGCCGGATCCAGCAGCGCTTCGAGGCCAAGCCCGAAGCGTCGGCGCAGGTCCGGCGCTGTAATCGCCGCGATGGGTCGCGAGGAGATCTGCGCCACCGTGATCGGCACCTCGAAGAACTTGCGCTGTTGCAGGTTCATCCAGATGGGGCCCAGGCGCACCTTCTCGCGCACCACCGTGGAGGCGCGCGGCCCGATCGCCGTGACAACGACGTCGTAGGGCTCCTGTCGGGTGACGCTGCGCCGGTCGTTGTCGATAACGCCGAAGATCACCAGGTCTGATCCCGCCCATGTGGACGTGATCTGCACCCGGTGGTTGGACAGCGACAGCACGAGCGCCTCGGCGTGCGCCCGGCCGCTGAGCAGCAGCAGCGAAAGGCACGCGACCAGGAGGCCGGCCGCCTTCACCGGCGGATCTCCGTGAGGCCGATCGAATAGAGTTCGTCCGGCTTCAGCACGATCTCGGAGGCGAAGCGGACGCCGACGGCCAGCACGATTAGCGCCAGCAGCAGGCGAAAATGCTCGCCCCGGATGTTCTGGCCGGCCCGCGCGCCGAACTGCGCGCCGAAGACGCCACCCACCACGAGCAGTAGCGCCAGGATGATGTCGACGGACTGGTTGGTGGCCGAATGCAGGATGATGGCGGCCACCATCGTGAACAGGATCTGGAACAGCGACGTACCCACCACCACGGCGGTCGGCACCCGGAACATGTAGATCAGCGCCGGCACCATCAGGAAGCCGCCGCCGATGCCGAGCACCGCGCCCGCAAAGCCGATCAGCACGGAAAGAAGCAGCAGCGGCAGCACGCTCACATAAAGCTTGGAGCGGTGAAACCGCATGCGCAGCGGAAGGCGGAAATACCAGGGATGGCCGACCGGGCGCAGCGGCGCGACCATGCCGCGGCGGGCCGACAGCATCGACCTGATGCTCTCGGTCAGCATCAGCCCGCCCACCGAGCTAAGCAGCGTGATGTAGGAGAGCGTGATCACGAGATCGAGCTGGCCGAGACGGCGCATGGAGTTGAAGAAGGCCACGCCCAGCACGGTGCCGACGACGCCGCCCGCCAGCAGCACGCCCCCGAGCTTGAAGTCGAGCGCCCGGCGCCGCCAATACGCGATCGCTCCCGTCATCGAGGAGGCCGCGATCTGCGCGGTTTCGGTCGCCACCGCTACGGCCGGCGGAATGCCGATGAAGATCAGCAGCGGCGTCATCAGGAACCCGCCGCCGACGCCGAACATGCCCGAGATGAAGCCCACGGCCGCGCCGATGCCCAGCACCAGGAAGATGCTGATCGGCAACTCGGCGATGGGCAGGTAGATCTGCACGGCGGTCCTTCCGGCAGCGGGCGCGGACGCATCTCATGAACCGGAGCGGCTCGGCCGCGTCAACGCCGCCCAGCTCCGCCGCGGCCGTTTGCCAACCGCCGTTGCGTCGGCGCCGCGCCGGGCGCGGCCGGCGACCGGCTCAGAGCCGCGCCGACTTGCCCTTGGGCAGGCCCTGCAGGCCGACCGGCTCCTGGTCCCAGCCGCCGGGCGGCGGAGCAACCTCGTTGGCGCGCGGATCGGTCGGCTTCGGCTTGAAGGCCTGCAGCGCCGCCTTGGCCTGACTGGCCGCCTCGGCGTCGAGCCGCGCCGCGACCTCGTCGCGCTTCTTTGCCGCGTCCTGGTCGCCCTGGGCGGCCGCGAGCGAGAACCACACCCAGCTCTCGGCCAGGTTCGGCTGCACGCCGAGACCTCGGGCGGTCAGGATCGCGAGATTGTACTGGCTGTCGCGGACGCCATATTCGGCGGCCTTGCGGAACCAGGTCGCCGCGCCCGCATAGTCGGGCTTCCCGCCCGCGCCGTCCGCGATCACGACGCCGAGATTGTGCATCGCCTTCGCGTTTCCTGCCTCGGCGGCGCGCTGGTACCACGTCTTGGCTGCCGCCAGGTCGCGCGGAACGCCGACGCCCTTTTCGAGGATGCTCCCCAACCGATATTGCGCCGGCGCGAGACCGAGGCTGGCGGCTTTCTCGAACCACTTGGCCGCGAGCTTGGGATCGCGCGCGACGCCGCGGCCATCCGCCAGCCGCGTCGCGACTTCGAACGTGGCGGCCGGGTCGTTCTGGCCAACGGCCTTCTGCAGCGGCTTCGGCCATTGGCCGGCCGGGAGATCGGCCGCTACGCCGAGGTCCGGCCCAACCGGGGGAGGGGCGGCGGAAGGCGCGGCGCTCGGGGCCGATCCGAGTGAGCCCACCGTGGAAGGATCAGTTGGGCCAAAGCCGCTCGGCCCTGGCGCGATCGGCTGGTTGTTCAGGCTGAACTTCTGCGCCGGCGCGACGGACGGGGCCGTGATCGCGGACGCTTCCTTGTCGGGCTTGGGCGCAGCCGGGGCCTCGGACGCCTTGGATGGCTTCGCGGGCGCGCTCTGCGGCGCGTCGATCTGGGGAGGCGTTCCCTCGAACGAATCGGCGCTGAGCAGGTGGCGGGCCACCTGGGCGCTGCTGAGCGCGAGCACGATGGCGGCGAGGCCGATCAGGATCGGGCGGCGCTTGGCGTCCACATAGGCGCGAACCTGATCGACCGCCGAGCCCGTCGCCGTCGCTTCACCATCGAGGCCGGCGTTCTTGGTGCGCTTGGACTCCTTGACCGCCGGAGCGCCGCCGGAGCCGCGTCCCAACCGGAACAGCGGCTTGGATGGCTCAGCCGATTGCGTAGCCTGCGCGGCCTGGGCCGCTTTGCGCGCCGCTGCGATAAAGCTTGCCTGCGGGCTGTCCTGGCTGGCGCTGCGGCTGGCGGCAGGCTCGGACGGCTCGGCGCCATAGGTGGGGCGACCGCTTCCCGGCTCGAGGGGCAGGTCGCCGCCGAGGTCCAGAACGGGCGCTTGCGCGGCGGCAGGCGCCGGGCGCTCGGCTTCCGGGCTGCGCGTCGGCGCCTTGGGCGCGGGCGCGCGAACCTGCGGCCCGAGCGCGCGAGCCGCTTCGGCGGCAGCGGCGGCCGCCGCCATCTTCTGCGCGGTGAGGCTGGGCGAATGCGCGGTGAGGCTGGGCGAAGCCGGCGCGGCGGTCGGCGCAGCTTCGGCCGGAGCCGCCGCCTGAGCCTTCTCGGCGACGTTCAGCAGGCGGACGCGGTCGCTCGCCATGTCGGATTCGAGCATGCCGAGCCGCTCGACGATTTTTTCAAGCGTGTCGTGCACGGCCTCGAGCGTCTGGCGCGTGCGCACCTCGGCGAATTCGGAGGCGGGGCGAGCGGGCTCGCCGGCGGCAAAGCGCTGCGTGGCCTGCTCGGCCGCACGCTGGGCCGCGATGTCGGCTGCCTGGATGGCGCCAAGCTTGGCGTCCTCGATCTTGGCGAACAGGTCGCCGATGGATCGCTCCATGCTGCGCAGGGCCGAGAACCCTTCGCCCGATCGCTCCAATGCGGCCGTCATCCGGGCGAGCTGATCCGAGAGGCCGTCCAGCGACGGCCGGTCGCTGGCGCCGGCCTGCACGGTGGCGAGCTTGTTCGTCAGCGTGCCGATCAGGCTTTCGAGCGGGCTTAGATCGGGCGCGGTCTGGTTCTCGACGGCGCTCTGGACGCGGTCCAGCCTGCTGCGGATGTCGTCAAAGGCGCTGCGGTCCGGCTCGGCCGCATTGGCGTCCAGTCGCTGCCCGAGGTCGCCGATCTGCCGTTCGAGGCGCGAGAAGCGCTCGTTAGGCTGGAATTCGCGAGCGGCGGCGCGCAGTTCCGCCACCGCGGCCGCGATGGCGCCGAGGCCGGCCTTGTCGCCGCCGCGCCCGGGCTTGGCGGCGAGCGCTGCTTCGAGACGTTCGTTGAGGGCAGCAACCTGGCGCTCCAGCGGCTCGAGCGAGACCGGCCGGGCGGCTTTGCCCACAGAGGCGCGCAAATCCATGATCTGCGAGAGGATCGCTTCGGCGGTTTCGGCCGAAAGGCCATGCTGCGGCGCCCGGTCGAGCCGGGTTGCGAGCGCACTGATGTCGTCGCGCAGGGTGGTGAGGCCCGCGACAGGGCGCAATTCATCGATCAACGCCCGCATGTCGTCGATGACGCGTTCGGCCGCCGTAACGCCCGTCCCTGAAGGGCCGCTGCCCTGCCAGGCGTCGATGCGCTCGGACAATTCGCCGATGCTGCGCTCCAGCGCGGCGAAATCGCTTCGGTTGGCCGTGGTGTGCACCGAGCGCGCGAGGTCGGCGAGTTCGCGCCGCATCGCGTCCACGCCGGGGATGTCGCGGGGCTCGTCAATCCGCTCCAGACGCTGCGCCAGGCTGATCACGTCGCCGCGCAGCCCGTCCAGCAACTCCGCCGTGCGATCCTGGTTGGCGGAACGCCGCTCGCGCGCGCCCTCCAGCTTTTGCTGCCGGCTGCGGATCTGCGAGATCGCCTCGTCCATCGTCTGGGCGGGGGCCTCGTCCAAAACGTCGTCCGCCTCGTCGTCGTAGGCGGCTCGGCCATGCTGGCCATCGAGCACGTTCAGGACGGCCGCAAGCTTCTCCTCGATGCGCGCGATCCTGTCGGACCGGACCCGCGGGGCGTCCCGATGCTCGCTCTGCTCGGTCTCGGCCAGCTTGTCGGCGATGTCGACCAGGCGGGCTTCGAGATCCTTCATCTTGGATTCGATGCGGCTCGCACCTTCGCGTGGAGCCGGCATCCGTTCGTCCAGCCGCATCTCCAGGCGTTGGATGGCGGCCTTGATGGGCTGCAGCTCGGCCCCGTCGCGCCGTGAAATCGAGTGCTCGAGCGAGTCCATACGCCCGGTGACGAGCGCCAGCGCGTCGCGTAACGCGATAGACGTGCGTTCCTGCGCCTGCGCGAGCGTGCCGAGCTCGTCGCGACGCTGGCTGTCGGCGCGCTCCATGAAGCGCACCATCGAATCCAGCGCCGTAGCGGTTTTGGCCTCGACGGCGTCCGTGCGCGCCTGCGTCTCGCGCATTGCGCGCTCGAGCACGGCGGCGAGATCGTTGCGCTGCGGTTCAGGGTGGCGCTGTGAGGCGCGCGGAATGGCGGTCTCGCTGGCGCGGCGCGACAGCGCCTCCAGTTGGTTTTCCAGGCTGACCAGCTTCTCGGCCGCGGCGCGCTCGTCGTCAGCCGCAGGCAGGGCGGCGGGTTCGTGCTGGGCCGGAGCATCCCGCTCGTCTCGTTCACGAGCCTCGCGCGCTTCCCGCTGCTCGGCCGTTTCGGCGATCACGGTGTTGAGCCACTCGCCGAGCGTCATGCCGGCCCGGCGCGCCGCGTCTTTCGCGGTATCGCGCGCATTGGCGTCGACACCCTTCACGCTCCACGGGATCGCCTGTTTCATCGTCACGCTCGTTCTGGCGCGGGCGAGGGGCCCGCTGCTGGCCACGCCGGCGGAAGCCGATGCGGTTGCGAAATCTGCCCCCGCCTAGACAAATCGGAGACGGGCTTCACGCTCCGACTTTTCAAGAAACACGGTAAACAGGGGGTTAAGGATTGTTCCCCGGCTGTTAAGTTTTGTGAAAGCAGGCCGGAGTTGGCGACACCCGGTTGTATTCGAGCCTCTTTCCATCCTTCTGGAAAAGGTTTATATGTGAACCAAATCGTGGCTGGGCTCCGTCGGCGTCGCTGGCCAAACGTACCGAGGAGATGCCGCCATGCCGTCCTACAAGGCTCCCGTCGAGGACGTTCTCTTTTTGCTGAACGACGTCTTCGGCATGCAGCGCTACAGCAACCTGCCGGGCTTTGCGGATGCGTCGCCGGACGTGGTCGAGGCAGTGCTCGGCGAAGCCGCCAAGCTCTGCGAGGAGGTGCTGCAGCCGCTCAACCGCGTAGGCGACCTCGAAGGCTGCACCCGCCATGACGACGGCCGCGTCACCACGCCGAAGGGCTTCAAGGACGCTGTGAACGCCTTCTCGGACGGAGGCTGGATTGGCCTCGCGGCGGATCCCGAATATGGCGGCCAGGGCCTGCCCTACACGCTGGCGGCGGTCGTCAACGAGTTCTCGTCCTCGGCCAACATGGCGCTGGCCATGTATCCGGGCCTCACCATGGGAGCCATTGCGGCGCTGCACACCCACGGCTCGCCCGAGCAGAAGGCGCTGTACCTGCCGAAGATGATCGCCGGCGAATGGACCGGCACCATGAACCTGACCGAGCCGCATTGCGGCACGGATCTGGGGCTGATCAAGACCAAGGCGGTCCCGCAGCCGGACGGCTCCTACAAGATCACCGGCACCAAGATCTTCATCTCGGCCGGCGAGCACGACATCACGTCCAACATCATCCACCTCGTGCTGGCCCGCATCGACGGCGCGCCCGAGGGCGTGAAGGGCATCTCGCTGTTTGTCGTCCCCAAGGTGAAGGTGGCGGCCGACGGCTCGCTCGGCGACCGCAACGGCGTTGCCTGCGGCTCCATCGAGCACAAGATGGGCATCCACGGCAACGCCACCTGCGTGATGAACTACGACGAGGCGACCGGCTGGCTGATCGGCCAGGAGAACCGCGGCCTCGCCGCCATGTTCGTGATGATGAACGAGGCGCGCCTTGGCGTCGCCATCCAGGGCCTCGCCCAGTCCGAAGTCGCCTACCAGAACGCCGCAGCCTACGCCAAGGACCGCATTCAGGGCCGCTCGCTCACGGGCGCCAAGGCGACCGACAAGGCGGCCGACCCGATCATCGTCCACCCCGACGTGCGCCGGACCCTGCTGCAGATCCGCGCCTTCAACGAGGCCGCCCGCGCGCTGGTGCTCTACACGGCGCTGAAGAGCGACGTCGCTCACCGCGGCGGCGACGAGAAGGAGCGCCAGCAGGCCGATGACTGGCTCGGCCTCCTGACGCCGGTGCTGAAGGGCGTGCTCACCGACGTCGGCTTCGACAACGCGGTGCGGGCCCAGCAGATGTTCGGCGGCCACGGCTACATCGCCGAATGGGGCATGGAGCAGTTCGTCCGCGACGCTCGCATCGCCATGATCTACGAGGGCGCCAACGGCATTCAGGCGCTCGACCTCGTCGGCCGCAAGCTGCCCAAGGATGGCGGCCGCGCCGTGATGGGCTTCTTCAACGAGGTCGGGACCTACCTGAAGGAGAAGGGCGAGGACCCGGCGCTCGCGCCGTTCTGCAAGCCGCTCGGCGGCGCCTTGCAGCACCTGCAGCAGGCCACCATGTGGTTCATGAACAACGCCATGGCCAAGCCCGACAACGCCGGCGCGGGCAGCGTCGACTACATGCACCTCTTCGGCCTCGTCGCCATGGGCTACATGTGGGTTCGCATCGTCGAAGCCGCCGCGGCCAAGAAGGCGGCCGGCGAGGGCGACGCCGCCGTGCTCGACGCCAAGCTGGTGACCGCCCGCTTCTTCATGGAGCGCATGCTGCCCGAGACCGCCGCGCATCTCGCGCGCATCTCCGCCGGATCCGACGCCATCATGGCGCTGCCCGCCGAGGCGTTCTGAGTTCTGGAACTTCTCCCGCGCAGCGGGGGGAGGGCAGGGAGGGGGCTGTCGAGCGCCAGATAATAGCTTGTCCTGAGCACCCCCTCTGTCCGCGGCGCGGACATCTCCCCCGCTGCGCGGGAGAGAGTTCGCGCCTCGCCGTTTGATGCTTAAGATCACCCCCAACCGCCGCGCGCCGGCGGATCTCAGGGAGACCACCATGCCCGACGCTTATATCTTCGACGCCGTCCGCACCCCGCGGGGGCGCGGCAAGCAGGATGGCTCCCTCCATGAGGTGACGTCGCTGGCGCTGGCCGCGCACGCGCTTCGCTCCATCCGCGACCGCAACGACCTCGACACCACCAAGGTCGACGACGTCGTGCTCGGCTGCGTCGACCCGGTCGGCGAGGCGGGCGGCGACATCGCCCGCGCGGCGGCGCTCGTTGCGGATTACGGTGACAGCGTGCCGGGCATCCAGATCAACCGCTTCTGCGCTTCCGGTCTCGACGCCGTGAACTTCGCTTCCGCGCAGGTGATGTCCGGCCAGCAGGATCTCGCGGTCGCGGGCGGCGTGGAGAGCATGAGCCGCATCGGCATCGGCGCCTCGGGCGGCGCCTGGCCGGTGGACCCGGCGATCGCGATCAAGTCGTATTTCATGCCCCAAGGCGTCTCGGCCGACCTGATCGCCACCAAATACGGATTTAGCCGCGACGACGTGGACGCCTATGCGGTGGAAAGCCAGCGCCGCGCCAAGGCGGCCTGGGACGAAGGACGGTTTGCCAAATCGGTCGTGCCGGTGCGCGACGTCAACGGCCTCACGATCCTGGCGACCGACGAGCACATGCGGCCGCAGACCGACATGCAGTCGCTGGCCAGCTTGAAGCCCTCCTTTGTGATGATGGGCGAGCAGGGCGGCTTCGACGCCGTGGCCGTGCAGGCGCATCCGGAGGTCGAGAAGGTCATCCATGTCCACCACGCCGGCAATTCCTCCGGCATCGTGGACGGCGCCGCCGCCGTGCTGGTCGGCAACGCCGACGCCGGCCGTGCGGCAGGCTTGAAGCCCCGCGCACGCATCCGCGCCTTCGCGAACATCGGCTCGGAGCCGGCGCTGATGCTGACCGGCCCGGTGGACGTCACCCGAAAGGTGCTCCAGCGCGCCGGCATGTCGATCGCCGACATCGACCTCTTCGAGGTCAATGAGGCTTTTGCCGCCGTCGTGCTGCGCTTCATGCAGGCCTTCGACGCCGACCCCGCCAAGGTGAACCCCAACGGCGGCGCCATCGCGCTCGGCCACCCGCTCGGCGCCACCGGCGCGATGCTGATCGGCACGGCGCTCGACGAGTTGGAGCGCACCGGCAAGTCCACGGCGCTGATCACGCTCTGCATCGGCGCCGGCATGGGCACGGCGACGATCATCGAGCGCGTCTGACGCAAGCGGAACAGGGAGACACCCAAATGGAACTCGCGAATTTCCGCTTCGAGGTCGACGCCGACGGCGTGGCTCTGGCCACGTGGGACATGGCCGACCGATCCATGAACGTCATCACCCCGCAGGTGATGGAGGACATCGGCAAGCTCATCGACGAAGTGACAACCAACGACGCCATCAAGGGCTGCGTGATCACGTCCGGCAAGGACGGCAGCTTCTCGGGCGGCGCGGACCTCACCATGCTGCAGGGCCTCGGCATGGCCTATCACAAGCTCGCAAAGCAGCAGGGCGAAGAGACTGCGATGCAGTTCTTCTTCGACGAGAGCCGCAGGCTGAGCCTGCTGTACCGCCGCCTCGAAACCTGCGGCAAGCCCTTCGCGGCGGCCATCAACGGCGTCTGCCTCGGCGGGGCCTTCGAACTCGCGCTGTCCTGTCACTACCGCGTCGTCTCGGACGACAAGGCCACGCGCGTTGGCCTGCCCGAGGTCAAGGTCGGCCTGTTCCCGGGGGCAGGCGGCACCCAGCGCGTTGCCCGCCTGATGCCGACCGGCGACGCCCTGCAGATGCTCTTCAAGGGCGAGCAGATCCGCCCCGCCGCAGCAAAGAGCATGAACCTCGTGCACGAGGTGGCCCCGAAGGCCGAGATCGTCGCCAAGGCGAAGGCCTGGGTTCTGGCCGGCGGCAAGCCCCAGGCGCCGTGGGACGCCGAGGGCTACCGCCTGCCTTCCAACAAGGTCTACTCGCCCCAGGGCATGATGATCTGGCCGGCCGCCAACGCGATCTACCGTCGCGAGACGCAGAACAACTACCCGGCCATCAAGGCCGTGCTGCACGCCGTTTACGAGGGCCTGCAACTGCCCATGGACCTCGCCCTCAAGGTCGAGAGCCGCTACTTCGCCAAGATTTTGCGCTCGCCCGAGGCGGCCGCGATGATCCGCACGCTCTTCGTCTCGATGCAGGAGCTGAACAAGGGCGCACGCCGCCCGGCCGGCGTCCCAGCCTCCAGCCTCAAGAAGGTCGGCGTCATCGGGGCAGGCTTCATGGGCGCGAGCGTCGCCTATGTGACCGCCAACGCCGGCATCGACGTGGTGCTGATCGACCGCGACATGGAAGCCGCCGAGAAGGGCAAGGCTTACTCGCACAAGCTCGTCACCGACCAGATCATGAAGGGCCGCGCCAAGACGGCCGACCGCGACGCCCTGCTGGCCCGCATCACGCCATCGGCCGACTATGCGTCGCTGGCCGATTGCGACCTCGTGATCGAGGCCGTGTTCGAGGATCCCAAGGTCAAGGCGGAGGTGATCGCCCGCGCCGAGGCGGCGATGCCGGAAGGCGCCATCTTCGGCTCCAACACCTCCACGCTGCCCATCACGGGCCTCGCGGATACCGCCAAGCGGCCCGAGCAGTTCATCGGCATCCACTTCTTCTCGCCTGTCGAAAAGATGCTGCTGGTCGAGGTGATCATGGCCAAGCAGACGGGCGACAAGGCGCTCGCGCTGGCGCTGGACTATGTGCGGGCGATCAAGAAGACGCCAATCGTCGTCAACGACGCGCGCGGCTTCTACGCCAACCGCTGCGTCGGCAACTATCTCCGCGAAGGCCATCTCATGCTCATGGAAGGCGTGCCGCCGGCCATGATCGAAAATGTCGCCAAGATGGCCGGCATGCCGGTGGGCCCGCTCTCCCTCAACGACGAGGTCGCCATCGATTTGGCGCTCAAGATCGTGAAGGCCACCAAGGCGCAGCTCGGCGACGCGGCGGTGGATCCCGTTCAGGAAAAGCTCCTGAGCACCTTGGTGGAAACAGAAGGCCGCCTGGGTCGCAAGAACCGCAAGGGCTTCTACGATTATCCCGAGAAGGGGCCGAAGACGCTCTGGCCCGGCCTCGCCGCCATCGCGGGCCAGCAGCTAGACCCGGATGCGCTGGACATGGAGGAGCTGAAGCAGCGCCTGCTCGTCACCCAGGCGCTGGAGGCGGCGCGCTCGGTCGAGGAGGGCATCGTCACCGATCCGCGCGAGGCGGACGTCGGCTCCATCATCGGCTTCGGCTTTGCGCCCTACACGGGCGGTACGCTGAGCTACATTGACGGCATGGGCGCGAAGGCGTTCGTAGCGCTCTGCGAGAAGCTCGCCGCCAAATACGGCGCCCGCTTTGAGCCGAATGCGCAGTTGCGCGACATGGCGGCGAGCGGCGAGACGTTCTACGGCCGCGCCGCTGGAGCCCGACGGGCGGCGTGAGCGGGGCGCGCTAACGCCGGACGCGGAGAAGGATTTCGGCGGCCGAACCCTCACCCCAGCCCTCTCCCCATTCCGGGGAGAGGGTGTCTGTTGCGGCGCTTCGCAAGCGTTGCGGCATTTCGGAATCCGACAGCAAAAGCGCGGCGAACGAGAGCGTCCCCTCGCCCTGGAACAGGGAGAGGGACAGGGTGAGGGCAAGCCGCCGAGCGTCGGTGTTCGAGAAGAGGGCAACAGCTTGCCGTTGCGGTCAGTTTCCGAAAGCAAGCCCCCCTACGCCTCCAGCTCCTTCAGCAGATCGTCAAGATCCAGCCGCTCCGTCACCATGGCCAGCGAGCCATCGGGCTTGCGGGGCCATTCGCTCTCGGGCTTGTCCCAGTAGAGCTCCACCCCGTTGCCGTCCGGATCATCGAGGTACAGCGCCTCGCTGACGCCGTGGTCCGAGGCGCCGCCCAGCGGGATGCCGGCGACGATCAGGCGGCGCAGCGCGTCGGCCAGGTCCCGGCGGGTCGGGTACAGGAACGCCGTGTGGAACAGGCCGGTGGCGCCGCGCGGCGGGGGCGAGCCTCCGCGGCTCTCCCAGGTGTTGAGGCCGATGTGGTGGTGGTATCCGCCGGCCGACAGGAACGCGGCCTGCGTGCCGTAGTGCTGCTGCACCTGGAAGCCGAGCACGCCGCCGTAGAACGCGATGGCGCGATCGAGATCGGCGACCTTCAGGTGGACATGCCCGATACGCGTTCCGGCCGCGACGGGCGGGAAGGCGGCGGGTGCGGTGGCGGCGGCGCTCATGGCTCTTCCTCGGGTGTCTTGAGACCTTCAAGGTAAGCCGACGACCCGGTTGAAACCATGGCCCCGGCGCAATGACGATCTTGCGCCGGGGCCAACGTGGCCGCCCTGTTACTGAGACAACGCGATGGCGGTGTTCTTCTGGATCGCGGCGAGCACCTTCTGGAGTTGCGGGCCGATCTGGCTGGCGGACGAAGCAAGGAAATAATGGTTGGAGTCCGTTGAGCAGGTCCCCAGCACGTCGACGCTGCCCTCGATCACATTGATGGTGAAAATCTCGACCCCCTTGGCCTTGATCTCGGCGCAAGCCGCCTTGGTGTCGGCATCCATGGCGGCGTAGTGCGGCGCCTGATGGTTCGCCGGAATGCTCTTCCAGCGGTGGATGGTGTTCTGGCCGTCCGAGATGATCAGCATTGCCTTGATCGTGCCGGGTCCCCAGGGTTTGCCCAAGCCGATCGGGCCATCCGGCGCCAACAGGGTGCCGGCCCACGACACGCCCAGCGTGATGTCCGTGTAACCGTCATACTTGATGGTTCCGAGCCTGGACTTGATGGCGTTCAGGTTCTTGGTCGGCATCACCATTGCGTTGCCCGTGCCGGCCCAGTCGGTCGCGTCCCATTCAGACCGCGCGCAGGTGGTTGCGGGATAACGAGCGTCTGCGCCTGCTGCGCCGGAGAAATTGTAGGGCGAAGCGTCGAGAGGCTTTTCACGGTCGACGATGCAGCCATCCCAGGAGCCGCTGCTGGTCGAGGGAAGCGGAGAGGCGTTCCAGGTGATCCAGGACGCGCTCTTGTAGGCGTTCGGGTCGACCTTCACGACCGTCGTGAACGGCACGAACGACACCACGGCGTTCGGCAGCGCCGAAATCCCGTCCAGGAACGACTTAAGGCCGGCCTTGGCTTCAACGCCTCGGCCGTCTTTTTTCATCGATCCCGAAACATCGAACGCGATCGCGATTTCGATCGGTACCGGCACCGCATAATTGGCTGTTGCGGTTGACTGCACCACCTGACTGCCTTTGCCCAGGAAAGCGCCGAGATAGTTCTTCACCGTCACGGACGTGACAACCGTGACCTTGTTGTTGGCGGTGTCGACAGAAACGGTCCGGGTCATGTCTGGCCAGTCCGTGCCGGCGCGGTTCGCGACCAGGAAGTTGTTCGACTGCACCTTGCCGTCGGAGCTCGGATTTTGATTGAGCTCACGCGCGGCCGCGAGGGCCGCCGAATCGGCCACCTTCTGCGTTTCGTTGCGCGCCCTGTACATGTTGGTTGAATCGATCGCAAAGCCGATCATCGCCAGCATCGGAACCAACAGAACGCCGAAGATTGGGCCGATTGAGCCACCATCGTTGCGACGAAAGCGCGCCAAGTTCCGATGAAGCTTCGAGAAGCGTACCGACGACATTGCTCAACCCTGCTCAATTATTGGGTTGAAATGTATCAACAACATCTGAAGGTCTTGTGAATCGATATCCTTAAGATTCGCTGACGGTGATCTACTCTGCTGCGGCCCGCGTCGCGCGCCACTGCGCCAGAAGCGACCGCAACGCGGCCGGCTTCAGCGGCTTGTTCAGGACGTGGATGTCCTTTTCCGCCGCAAGGTCCCGCACCGCCGGCGAACGATCCGCCGTCACCAGCACGGCCGGCAGGTCCGCGCCGAATTTCCAGCGCAGCGCCGTGATGGCCTCCAGGCCATCCCCGTCATCGAGATGGTAGTCGGCGATCACCACGTCGGGGCCAAGCTTGCGACGGCGCAACGCGCCCTGCGCTTCCTTCAGGCTTGCGGCCGCGATCACGGCGCATCCCCACCCGGTCAGCAAGGTTCGCATGCCATCCAGGATGGCGGGTTCGTTGTCGATGCACAGCACCGCCATGCCGGCCAATGGCGCGACCGGAGTCGGGCGGGAAGCGCCTTGCGACACCATGGCGGGAAGGGGGGCGGCGACGGGCAGTTCGACGGTGAACACCGAGCCTCGTCCGACCTGCGACTGAAGCCGGATAGGATGATCGAGCACGCGCCCGATGCGCTGCACGATGGAGAGCCCGAGCCCGAGCCCACGGGCCGCGCGGGCGCCCTGGTCGAGCCGCTGGAACTCGCGGAACACCGCCTTCTGCTTGGACGGAGGGATCCCCATCCCGGTGTCCCACACCTCCAGCCTTAGGCGATTCCGCCGCCGGCGCGCGCCCACGATCACACGCCCTTTCATGGTGTATTTAATCGCGTTTGATACGAGGTTCTGGAGCAGGCGGCGCAGCAAGCGACGGTCGGATCGCACCGTGAGAGAACAGGGCAGGAAGGTGAGCTTCAGTCCCTTTTCCCGCGCGATCGGCTCGAATTCCAGCCGCAGCTGGTTCAGGATGTCGTCGATGCGGAAGCTCGAGACCTCGGCCTTCATGGCCCCGGAATCAAGGCGCGAGATGTCCAGGAGAGCTGTGAGAATTTCCTCGACGGCCTCGAGCGACGCGTCGACATTCTTGGCGAGGCCCGCTTCTTCGGTGTCGGCGGCCCGCTCCACGAGCGATGTCGCGTAAAGCCGCGCCGCGTTGAGCGGTTGGAGAATGTCGTGGCTCGCGGCGGCCAGGAAGCGGGTCTTGGAGACATTCGCGTCGTCTGCTTCGGACTTGGCTCGGCCCAGTTCCTCGTTCAGCCGCATCAATTCCTCGGTGCGCTCGCGCACCCGCTTTTCCAGCGTCTCGTTCGCGCGTTCCAGCGCCTCCTCGGCCGCCACGCTGGCGGTGATGTCCGTGTAGGTGGTCACGATGCCGCTGTCGGGCATGTGGGCCGAGCGGATCTCGATCACCTTGCCGCTGTCATGCAGACGCACGCGCACAGGCTCGACGTCGTTGACGAAGCTTTCGAGCCGGGCGGTGACGAACTCATCGGGCTCGCCGGGCCCATAGCTACCGCGCGCCGCGTTGAAACGGACGATTTCGTCCAGGCCCGCGCCCGCGCGCGCGAGCTCCGGCGGGAGATCGAACAGGTCCTGGAACTCGCGGTTCCAGCACATCAGCCGCAGGTCTTTGTCGAAGACCGTGATGCCCTGACGGGCATGGTCGAGCGCGTGCTGGAGGAGGTCGCGATTGTACTGGATCGCCGCCGAGGCGTCGTCGAGGAGCTTGAGGGCGGCCTTTTTGGTGACGTTGCGCCGACGCAGGAGCAGTGACAGCACGAGCCGCGACGACGCCGCCCCGATCGCCGACGCCAGCATGTGCTCCGCGTAGCGCAGCAAATGGATGTCGGCATCCTTCTGCGGCTCCAGGGTCATTCCGCGAGCGGCCGAGAATGTCTGGAAGGACGCAGCGGTTTGCTCTTCCCCGAGATAGCGCGCGATCGTGGCGCGCAACTCGCCGACCGTCACGGTGGCGCGCCACAGGCGGAAGCTCTGCCCCATGGCGGGCATGTCGGGCGACACGAAGGTGCTCGCCTGCAGCCGCTCGATCGGCGTGGCTGGCCGCGCCAGCGAGAACGCCACGAAGGCGAGCGTATTCGCGACGAGGCTCCAGCTCGCGCCCCGCGTGATCTCGGCCAGGCCGAAGCGCAGCCCCTCCTGACCGGGCGAGCCGATCAGCAGGCGATCGACGCCCAGCCAATCGACCCCGATTGCGCCGAGCGAATTGAGCCAGCCCGGGTCCGCGACGCTCGGGATGAAAAGCGTCAGCGCCCACACGATGAGGCCGCCCATGATGCCGGCGCTTGCCCCCAGGGCCGTGCCCCGGCGCCAGAACAGGCCGGCGAAAAAGGCCGGCGCGATTTGCGCGATGGCGGCGAACGAGATCAGGCCGATCGACGCCAGGGCGGCTTCGCCCATGTTCCTGAAATAGAAATAGGCGAGCAGCATCAACAGCACGATCGCGACGCGTCTGACCGCCAGGATGAGACCGCCCATGTTGCCGATGCCGGCGCTGCCGGTGAGCGCGCGCCGGCGCAGCACCACCGGGATCACGAGATCATTGGAGATCATGATCGCCAGCGCGACGCATTCGACAATCACCATCGCGGTGGCGGCCGAGAGGCCCCCGATAAAGGCGACGAGCGCGGTGAGGTTCTGGCCATGGCGCAGCGGCATCTCGAGAACCGCCATGTCCCGGTCGACGCCAGGCGGCAACAGCAGGTCCGCCGATAGCGCGAGCGGAACCACGAAGATGTTGATCAGCACGAGATAAAGCGGGAAGAGCCATGCCGCCCGCCGCGTCTCGCCTTCCGCGCGGTTCTCCACGACCGTGACGTGGAACTGCCGCGGCAGCAGCAGGATGATAAGCCCGGACATCATCGTGACGCCCAGAAAGGCCGGCCAGCCCGCGCCGCGGTCCAGCAGCGGCGTCATGCCGGGATGCGCCGCGACCCGCGCGAGCAGATCGCCGAAGCCGTCGAAGACCCCGTAGATAACCGCCAGGCCAACCCCGATGAAGGCGATCAGCTTCACCACGGACTCGGCCGCAATGGCGAGCATCAGCCCATCCTGGTGCTCGGTGGCGTCAACATGGCGGGTGCCGAAAGCGGTCGCGAAGCCGGCCAGGATCAGCGCGATCAGGAGCGCGAGGTCGCCGAAGATCGGCACCGCCTGCGACATCGCCCCGGGCTCGACGGCGTTCAGCAGCGTCGTGAGCGAGGCCGCGATGGCCTTCAGTTGCAGCGCGATGTAGGGCACGCAACCGATCACGGCCGTGATGCTGACCAGCGCGGCCACCCGCTCGCTCTTGCCGTAGCGCGATGCGACGAAATCCGCGATTGAGGTGATGTTCTGCGATTTGGCGAGCCGGACGACGCGCCCGACCAGCCCATAGCAGAGCCCGATCACGAGCGCCGGGCCGATATAGATCGCCAGGAAGTCGAGGCCCGACCGGGACGCCAGTCCGACGGAGCCGAAAAAGGTCCAGGAGGTGCAGAACACCGCCAGCGCAAGCGCGTGGATCGTCGGGCGCGCGCGCCCATTCACCCATCGGCGCCCTGTGGTGTCGCCGTAATGGGCGACCGCGAACAGCACGCACAAATAGATCAGAGCGGTCAGAACGATCGACCAACCCGCCAGCACGACGCTTCC
This sequence comes from Alsobacter metallidurans, assembly GCF_014636935.1. Lineage (GTDB taxonomy): Bacteria > Pseudomonadota > Alphaproteobacteria > Rhizobiales > Beijerinckiaceae > Alsobacter > Alsobacter metallidurans. Next base: position 799,478 of record NZ_BMES01000001.1, read on the forward strand.
CCCTCGACGCGTCGTCAGTCTAGCGCCCCGGCGAGCAAGACGGAAGTACAGCCAACGTCTGTCATTTGACGTAAAATGAACGCGGAGGTTGAAACTGCGTGTGGCGGCTTTCTTTTTACAGTGAATTGAGGGATTTTTGGCGATCTGCCTGGCCGTCAGGGCCAGGTTCACGAGGGGTGGCCTTATGCTTCAGGAATTCAAAGCTTTCGCGATGCGCGGCAATGTCGTCGATCTCGCGATCGGCGTGGTGATCGGCGCGGCGTTCGGCAAGATTGTCGATTCATTGGTCAACGACATCATCATGCCGATTATCGGCGCGATCACGGGTGGCCTCGACTTTTCCAACATCTACATTCCGCTCTCCAGCAAGGTGAGCCTCGGAATGGCCTACGCGGACGCCAAGAAGGCGGGCGCCGTGATGGGCATCGGCAACTTCATCAACACGCTGGTGTTCTTCATTATCATCGCCTGGGTGCTGTTCATGGTCGTGAAGGCCATCTCCAAGCTCCAGCGCGAGCAGGCCGCCGCTCCCGCTGCTGCGCCGGCCCCCACCACCGAGCAGGTGCTGCTCGGCGAAATCCGCGATCTGCTGGCCGCCAAGGCCTGAGTTCACGCCGCTGAAATCTGGAAGCCCCAGCCCTTGGGCTGGGGCTTCTCCGTTGCTGGACCAAACAGCCCGGCTGATGCTTCCGATGAAGAGAATTGAGAAGACGGCGTCGGCGCCCCATGGCAGAAGGGCCGCTTCCTCTCCGATCATCGATCCAGCTGCGACGGCGTGATGACTGACCTCTCGACCATGAACCAGCCCTCCGCCGAAGCTCACGCGGAGGTTGGACAGTTCCTCCTGTCGGCCGTGCGTCCCGAGGCGGCCGGCGCGCCCGAGAGCGGCATCGTCGAAGTGTTCAACTATGGACGTGGCCGCCAGGGCCTGATCCCGCTCTGGGTCGGCGAAGGCGACATGCCGACGCCGGGCTTCATCCAGGAAGCCGCCACGCGGTCGCTCGCCGCCGGAGAAACGTTTTACACGTATCAGCGCGGCCTGCCCGAGCTGCGCAGCGCCATTTCGACCTACATGAGCCGTCTCTATGGCCGGCCCCTCGACGCCGAGCGCTTCTTTGTCACCATCGGGGGCATGCACGCCCTGCAGATGGCGATCCGCATCGCAGCCGGGGTGGGCGACGAGGCCCTGATCCCGTCGCCGGCCTGGCCCAACTTCCTCGGCGCCGTTGGCGTGGCCGGGGCGACGCCGGTCGAGGTCCCGATGGCGATCGACCCCGTGCGGAACCGCTGGTCGCTCGATGTCGAGCGCCTGGCCGCCGCTGTGACGCCCCGCACCAAGCTCATCATCGTGAACTCTCCGGCCAACCCGACCGGCTGGACGGCGACGCGGGAGGAACTCGAAGCGATCCTCGCATTGGCGCGCCGGCATGGATTGTGGATCGTCGCCGACGAGATCTATGGGCGGTTCGTGTTCGACGGCGCCGAGCGCGCGCCGTCCTTCCACGACATCATGGCCGAAGAAGACCGCATCCTCTTCGTGCAGACCTTCTCCAAGAACTGGGCCATGACCGGCTGGCGGATCGGCTGGCTCGAATGCCATCCGGCCCTTGGCCAGGTCGTCGAGAACCTGATGCAGTATTCCTGCTCGGGCGTTCCGGCTTTCATCCAGCGCGCCGGCGTGGTGGCGCTGGAGCAGGGCGAAGGCTTCGTCCAGCATCAGATCGAGCGCGTCCGCCGGTGCCGGGAGATCATCTGCGACGCCCTGTCCGGCACCGGAAAGGTCGAATTCGCCGACCCGGCCGGAGCCTTTTACCTGTTCTTCTCCATCCGCGGCGAAGCCGATACCCGCAGGCGGGCGCTGCGCCTGGTGGACGACGCCAATGTGGGGATCGCGCCCGGCACGGCCTTCGGCGCGGGCGGGGAGCAGTATTTCCGCCTGTGTTTCGCGCGCCGGCCGGAGGACATCCAGGAAGCCGCGCGGCGGCTCTCCGCCGCGCTCGCGGGCTGACGAGGCAGCCTATTCAACGAAGGGCGAGGCCCCATCCGCCGCCTTCCAGTTGCGCACACCGCAACGGCGCATCAGTATGCCCGTGAAACGAGCAGTACGAACGCGCATGGAATGACCATTCCCCCGGGCGGCCCAACCGACCTCATGACGGTGTCCGACGCACGCCTTTCGAGCGTGCTGGATACGGCAGTCGATGGCATCCTCGTGATCGAGGAGAGGGGCGCGATCCTCGTCTACAACAAGGCCTGCGAGGGCCTGTTTGGCTATTCGCACGAGGAGGCGGTTGGGCAGAACGTCCGGCTGATCATGCCCAGCGACTATGCGGGCGCGCATGATCGCTACCTGGACAACTACCTCACGACGGGGTCGCGCAAGATCATCGGCATCGGGCGCGAGGTGCGGGCGCGCCACAAGGACGGAACGGAATTCCCGGTCGAGCTTTCGGTGGGCGAGGCGACCACCCCGATGGGTCGCCAGTTCATCGGGATCATCCGCGATCTGCGGTCCCGCAAGGAAGCGGAGCGCCGGTTCAACGAGCTGCAGGCCGACCTCGTCCACATGGCGCGCGTCTCCGCCATGGATGAAATGGGGGCCGCGCTGGCGCATGAGCTGAACCAGCCGCTCACCGCCATCATGCTCTACCTGCAAGCGGCCAGCCGCACGATTTCACGCGCGGTGCAGGGCGCGCCGCTGCCCGTCGAGACGTTCAAGCAGGTCCTCGAAAAAGCCGTCCACGAGGCCGAGCGGGCCGGCGCAATCATCAGCCGCATGCGGCACTTCGTGGAAAAGCGCGAGCCGCAACGTCGGAACGTCGACTTGCGCGCCATCGTGGACGAGGCCGTCGAGCTCGTGATGCTGGGCCAGCGAAACCCGCCCCGCGTCGCGCGCGAGTACCAGATGGACTTGCCGTTGGTGTCGGTGGATCCGGTCCAGATCCAGCAGATCATCGTCAATCTGCTGCGCAACGCTGTAGAGGCGCTTAAAGGCCGGGAGAATCCGCGCATCGTCATCGAGGTGCAGAGCGAAGCCGATCACGTGCTTGTCAGCGTCGAGGACAATGGGCCGGGCCTTGCGCCGTCGGCGATACCGACTCTGTTCAAGGCCTTTTCGAGTTCCAAACGGACCGGTATGGGACTAGGTCTATCTATCTCCCGCACGATCGCGCAAAATCACGCGGGGGATTTGTCGGTCGACCCGGGTGGGGACGGCCGAGGAGCAAGATTCAACCTGCAACTGCCCATCCTGCCGATCGAACAGGATGACGCTGACAACCCGAGCGATGGTCGTCTGTCGCTTGATACAGAATGAACGAGAGGCGAGGCCGGTCCCATTCGGATGAATGCGGATGGCCAAGGGAGCGGCGGCGACTCGACATGGCAACGGCGAACGGCACGACCCAGGAGGTCTTCATCGTCGATGACGACGGCGCGGTGCGCGATGCGCTGCGACTCGTGTTCGAGATGGACGGATATCAGGTCACGGCTTTTCCGGATGGCGGCAGCTTCCTCGCCGCCGCCCGCACGCGCACGCCGAGCGTCGTGGTGCTGGATGTCCATATGCCGGGGCGCTCCGGGCTGGAAGTGCTGCAGGAGCTCGGCCCCCACTACGGCGCGCCGGTGTTCATGATTTCCGGACAGGGCGACATCCCGATGGCGGTGGAAGCCATTCGGCAGGGCGCTCACGATTTCCTGGAAAAGCCCTTCGACGCCGACACGGTGCTGACCCGTATCCGCGAAGCCATTGAGGCGCGGACGCGCAAGGCGTCACAGAAAACCGGCGAACTCATCCTGGCCCCCTTTACGGGTGAGGATCAGCTCACGCCGCGCGAGCGGGAAGTGCTGGAGCGCATCGCCATGGGGGCGTCCAACAAGGAGGCCGGCCGACAACTCGGCATCAGCCCGCGCACCATCGAGGTTCATCGCGCCCGGATCATGGAAAAGCTCGGCGCGCGCAACACGGCCGACCTCGTGCGCATCGTCTATTCGGACGTTCGCCGCAACTGAACCGACCGCAAGCCCCCCTGCGGGCCGGCGCCGCATCCGCATCCTTACGGGTGCGCTTTTCCCGACGTCCTTGGGAAACCTACGGATGCACGGAGCCCAGGCGTCCGGCACACTCAGTTTGACTGTGATCAATGCATGCCCCCCGCATCGCGGGCAGGCTCCATGCTGCGTGCGTGAGACTGAGGCGCCTGACGTCGTGACAATCCACATCCTCGAAGATGATCCTGGGGTGAGCGACTCGCTCCTCATGTTCCTCAAGGGCATGGGCTACGATGCTTTCGCGTATCCGGACGCCGAGAGCTTCCTGGAGCTGTCTCCGCCAGGTCCGGATGACACCATCATCGTGGACCTGCTTTTGCCGGGCATCAGCGGAGCGCGCGTGATCCGCTGGCTGCAGGACCTGAAGACTCCGCCGCGGGTCATCGCCATTACGGGCCAACCGCAGTCCGCGATCGAAAAACAGACCACGGGTCTTCGCAACGTTCAGGTGCTGCGCAAGCCCCTGAACGCCGAGACGATTGCGTCGATCGTCTAACATTCTCCAAAACTTTGCGGATGAAGACTTTCGTCCTCCGTAACACTGCTTACGGCGATCCCCCGATGCGCCGGGTTCCATCGCGGGCTTAACCTTCAGCGTGACTTTCCAGGCGCCATACGGGCCCACCGTGGCGCTGCAGCCCCCCGTGAGGCCCGCCATGTCCCTCGATGTCGCCTCCCTCGCCCATTCCATGCGCGATCGCCTCCCGCCCAAGCACGATGCGGGTTGGACGCTTGGCATCTCGCGACCAGAGGCCATGGCGGAACCCGCCGAGAAGGCGGCGCGCCATCTTGATCTTCCGGCGCGCCAGACGATCCTGGACGAGGGTGACGAGGCGCGCTCGCTGCATGTCATTCTCGAGGGCTCCGTCATGCTCTCCAAGCTTCTGCCCGACGGCCGCCGGCAGATCATCGAGCTGCTTGGCCCGGGTGACGTCTTCGGCCTCTGCATCAACCGGCTTTCGGACGTGACCGCCGAGACCGTGCTTCCTTCCCGCATCGTCGTCTACGACCGCGCGGTGGCCGAAAGCTCGCCCTCGCTGCAGCGGCTCGTGGCCGATCGCATGAAGGCCCAGATCTGCGCCTTGCACGATCACGCCATGCTGCTTGGCCGCAAGAATGCCGTTGAGCGGGTGGCCACCTTCCTGATGCGCCTTGTGCCGAACCGCGGCGGCCAGGGATGCGCCGGTCCGCTGGCGGCCGGCAAGGCCGACCAGGCTCAGGTCCACGTGACGCTGACCCGCCAGGAAATCGCCGATTACCTTGGCCTGACGCTCGAAACCGTCAGCCGTGCGTTCTCGCTGCTCAAGCGCCAGGGCGTTCTCGCCTATGGTCGGCACGACGACGTCACGATTGGCAATGTCTGCCGTCTCTGCCAGTGCACGGGCTCGCACTGAGGCGACCGACGACAATCGCGTGATCCTGAAAATGGAAGCGCCCGGCACAGCTCCCCCGAGACTGCGCCGGGCGCCCCGGCCCACGGCTTTTGGCCATGGAACGGTGAACCGGAAGCCGCGACCGTCCGCGGAGACCCCCGCCGCCGGCGGGCCAGTCTGTTCAGCTTCCGCTGATCACGAGGGTGAATTTGACGCGGGCGTCCCTCGGCGTCATTGATCGAGGTCAACGGCGGCGAATTGTTGCCGCGCCCTCTCTTCTCGCCCTCAACATCCCACCGCCAGACCGCCTCGATGAACAGCGCCGCCGGGCCGAACTTTCGCGCGATTCTGGGCCAGATCGGCCTGATCGCCGCCGCCGCGGGTGGCGGATGGCTGTGCGATCTGGCCGGCATCCCGGCGCCATGGCTGACAGGGGCCATGCTGGCGACGGCGGCGCTCTCGGCCGCTCACCTCGTGCCCCCCATGGTGACGCCCATTCGCGAGTTCGCGCTCGTGATCTCGGGCATGAGCATGGGCGCGGCAGTCACGCCCGAATCGCTGGGCGCCTTCGCGGCCTATCCGGCCAGTCTCGCGATCCTGTTGGTCACGATCTTCGCCGTGGTGGCGGCGTCGGCCGCCGTGCTCGTCCTCTTGTCGGGCTGGACGCTGCCGGACGCCGTTCTGGCGTCCGCCCCCGGCGCGCTCTCCACCGTTCTGGTGATCGCCGCCGACAGGGGCGCGGACGTGCCGAAGATCGTGGTCGTGCAATTGCTGCGGCTGTTCGTGCTCGTCGCGATCCTTCCGATGGTGATCGTCTTCGCCGAGCATGGGCAGGCCGGAGCCCCGATCGTTCGTGCGGCCGCTGATGCGCCGGGGCTGGCCATCTTCTTCGCCGTGTCGCTCGCTGGCGCCATGCTATTCGAGCGGTTCAGGGTGGCGGGCGCGTTTATTCTGGGGCCGATGGTCGCCACTGCCCTCGTCACGGGCCCCGGGCTGATCCATGGCGGCGTGCCGCCTATCTTCTCGCTGATCGGCTTTCTGCTGATCGGAGTGTTCATTGGCCAGCGGTTCAGCGGTCTCGAGGGCATGACGGTGCTGCGCACCGCGCCGGCGGCCGTGATCTCGTTTGCGGCTTCGCTCGCGATGTCGGCGCTCGGCGCCGTGCTGGTCACCTGGTCCGTCGGCGTGCCGTTCGGCGAGACCGCCGTGGCCTTCGCCCCCGGCGGATTGGAGGCCATGACGGTGATCGCTTTCGCGCTCGGGCTCGATCCCGTCTATGTCGGCGTCCACCACCTCGCGCGGTTTCTGCTGATCGGCTTCCTGATCCCGGCCGCGTTCAAGTGGCTGCCGTTCATGCAGCTGCCCGAGAATGGCGCCAGCGCCCCCGCCGCAAAGGAGCCGTTCGGCCCCGGGGAGCGGCCCTGAAGGGCTAGACCTTCACGCCGATCCGCAAACCGCCCCAGTGCCGGCCGCGCACCCTGATCGGAGCGCTGACGTCCTTCATCAACGCGAAGATGCCGCCGCCCATGTCGCGGCGATAGGTCTGCACCAGGAACCGCTTGGTGTTCTGCCCGGCCGAGAGGCCGGTGCGATCGTTGAAGATGCGCCGGTTGCGGCAGTTCGCCGTGTTCCACACCGGATCGGGGCTCAAGGGCTTCGAGAACACCCGGTTGTGCGTCGGCAGGTAGCCGTTCCGATCCACAGCCGCGCAGAATACGATCCGAGGATCGACCTGCAGCGCCGGCTCTTGCAGCGCCGGGAGCAGCCGGTCCGTCAGCGTGGTGAAACGTGTCAGGTGCTGGAGAGGGTTGGAGCCCGGAATGGGCCGGTAGTCCGTGTCGAATAAGGCTTCAAGCGAAATCGACCCGTCTGTGAGCGCCTTCTCGAACACCGCCGCGATCGCGGCGGCGGTCTCCTGTGCGGCCGTGATCAATCGGCTGTCCTTGGCCTGGACAGCCGAACCGGCGATGTACTCCACCAGATCCTGGCTGGTCTTCACCAGGCAATCGATCCGTCGCGACGCATCCGCGTAGCTGGCCTTTGAAGCGTCCATGTCGGCCAGAACCGAGTCGAGCTGGTCGATGACGTTTCCGCAGACGCGGATGTTCTCGTTCACCGGGGCCGTCACCCCGTCGATGTCTTCCACGAGGCGGTGGACCCGGCGACCGAATTCGTCGAAGGCCGCCAACCGCTCGGAGATGGTTTCGTTGTGCGCCGTGGCGGCCCGGGCTTTTTCCTCGCTGTCGCGGCTTTGCCGCGCGAGGCGCTCGATGGTTTCGGCCAGCGCTGTCAGCTGCCTCGCGTTCTCGGCCGTGGCGGCGCGTGTCTGCTCTGCGAGGTCCTTCACGGCGTTCGCGATCACCGCGAACCCCCGTCCGGCAGCGCCGCTTCGCGCCGCCTCGACGCCCGCATTGATGGAAATGAGCTGGATCTCGCGCGCCACCGAGTTGATGGAGGCGCTCGATTCCGAGACCCGCTGAACGGTTTCCGTCGCTTCCTCCAGGATGCTGGAAAACCGCGTTGCCGCCTCGGCGAGTGTCGCTACGTTTGTGCGCGCCCCGTTGAGCCCCTCCCGGATCGCGCCGGTCGCGACCGAGAGTCCCTCCCGCACCGCAACAGCGGAGCCCTGGGCGCGCTCGGCGGAGGCTGAGATGGTCTCGTTCGCCTGGATCATCTGTTCGGCGGCCACCGCGACATCGTTGATCCGCGCAGCCTTGGAGAAGACGCTTCGGACAACGTCATTCACGCTTCCGGCGATGTCCACGATCTCGCCGAGCTGGTCGATCCTGTCCGACAGGCCATGGATGAACTCGGCCGCCTTGTCGCCGTCCATGGTGTCAGCTGCGCCTGGGGGGCGGGCGTTGGCAATGTTCACGAGCGTCAATCTCCCGGCTGCAACAGGGTAAGTGTGCGCGAATGTGATTAACGGAAGCTGAAAATACAACCGACGAGCTAGTCTTTGTTTACCTTGTCTAAGCCAAGGTGGAACTCTCGCACCAGCGGGACGCTTGAACTAAGCTGCGCGAGCGAATCAAGGAGACTGTGATGCGGGAGTTGTTCGTGTTGGGCGTCGTGGCGCTGGGCTTGGGCGCATGCGCATCCCCGCCGGTCATCAGCCAGCCCTTGATCTCGCTCGACGGCGAGTTTCGCGGTCCCGTTGTAGCGCAGCGCGGCGTGCCGATTTCGGTTCGCTACCAGGGCTACTGCGAAAGCCGCCCGCACCGCTGGCATCACGGCTGGTATCGCGCCTATACGCCCGCCCCGTGCGAGACCATCACGCGCCGCGCGACCGTGCGCGCGCTTTACTGACGCGTCGCGAGACCCTGACGGATCTTTCGAAGCACTGCATCGTTCTCGTGCACAATCGCCCGAGGATGCAGCGTGCTTTTCTTCCGCCGTCGTGAACCAGCATCCCGCCGATCATTACCCGCCTTACTCGCAACCGGTCTGACGCTGGCGTTCGCCGGTGCGGCATGGGCGGCGTCCGGGCCCGGTGGATCGGGTCCGTCAGAATCACTTTTCATCGCCCAGGTGCTGGTGCTCATCGTGGTGGGCCGCCTGCTCGGCGAGGCCATGCAGCGGATCGGGCAGCCGGCCGTGATGGGCCAGCTGATCGCCGGCATCATCCTCGGTCCGTCCGTGTTTGGCGCGTTGCTGCCTGATTGGCAGCACGCCCTGTTTCCGGCGTCGCGAGAGCAGAAGGCGATGATCGACGCCGTGTCGCAGCTCGGCATCATGCTGTTGCTGCTGCTTACCGGCATGGAGACAGATCTCGGGCTGGTCCGGAAGGTGAGGCGGGCAGCCTTCAGCGTCTCGGTCGCGGGCGTCGCCGTGCCCTTCGCGTGCGGGTTTGCGCTGGGTGAGTTCCTGCCCGACGCCATGCTGCCCCGGCCCGAGCTTCGGCTGATCACCTCGCTTTTTCTCGGTACAGCCCTGTCGATCTCCTCCGTCAAGATCGTCGCCATGGTGGTGCGGGAAATGAACTTCCTGCGCCGGAACATAGGGCAGGTGATTGTCGCCTCCGCGATCATCGATGACACGATCGGCTGGATCATCATCGCGCTCACCTTCGGCATCGCGCTGCATGGCTCGTTCGAGTTCGCCTCCTTGGCCAAGAGCGTGGTCGGGACATTGGTGTTTCTGGCCGTCAGCCTGACGATCGGCCGGCGTCTCGTCTTCATGGCGATCCGCTGGGCCAACGACAACTTCGTCAGCGACATGCCGGTCATTTCGGTGATCCTCGTGATCACCGGCGTCATGGCTCTCATCACCAATGCGATCGGCGTCCATACAGTCCTGGGCGCTTTCGTGGCCGGCGTGCTGGTCGGGCAGTCTCCGATCCTTACGCGTCACATCGAGGAGGAACTGCGCGGCCTGATTGTGGCGCTGTTCATGCCCGTGTTCTTTGGCCTTGCGGGCCTGGGAGCCGATCTCACCATCCTGGCCAATCCTAACATCGCGCTCCTGACGGCCGGCCTCGTGCTGATCGCCAGCGTCGGCAAGTTCGGCGGCGCCTTTGTGGGCGGGTGGTTTGGTGGACTGGGCCGCGCGGAGTCGATTGCGCTTGGGTGCGGCATGAATGCCCGCGGCTCGACGGAGGTCATCGTCGCCTCCATCGGATTGTCGATGGGCGCGCTCAGCCAGGATCTCTTCACCATGATCGTCGCCATGGCGGTGCTCACCACTATGGCGATGCCGCCGATGCTCCGATGGGCGCTGCGCCGACTGCCGCTGACGCCCGAGGAGGCCGAGCGGATCGATCGCGAGACGTTCGAAGCACAGGGATTCATTCCCCGCCTGGAGCGCCTGCTGGTCGGCGCGGACGAAAGCGCCAGTGGACGCCTGGCGTCGCGGGTCGCGGGCCTCCTGGCCGGCGCGCGCGGCCTGCCCGTCACGATTCTCCGGCTTGGCGAGGGACGCGCGAGCGGCCCCGTTCCATCTGAAGCCGCGCTGGCCAATGACGTCGGCGCCGAAGCCGTCGTCAGGAAGGCCGCCGCGGTGGCGTCGGACGATCCCGATCGCGACCCCGTCCTGCTCGACGTGGACGTGACCATGCGTGACGCGGACACGGTGGGTCAGGCTGGGGAAATCGTCGCGGCGGAAGCCGCCAAGGGCTACGATCTCCTCATCGCCGGCCTGGAGCCAACCTTGCGTTCAAAGGGCGGACTCGACGCCCGGGTCAGCGACGTAGCGCTGAGTTTCAGCGGACCGCTGGCGCTGGTCAGCGCCCGTGGATCGCACGTCGATGAGCCGTTGCGCGGCGACCTCAACATCCTGGTGGCCGTGACCGGCACCGAAGTGTCTCGCCGCGGCGCCGAAGTCGCGCTCGCGCTCGCGCGCGCGCACCGGAGCCAATTGACAGCCCTGTTCGTGCCGGGGGCGCACAACACCAAGGCGCGTCGCCGGCGCTTCCGCGCCTTGCGGGGCCAGAACGAGGCTATCTTGAAAGACATCGTCGAACTCGGAGACAAGTTCGGCGTCCCGGTTCGGACGGCGGTGCGCGTCAACATGAGCGCCGAGGCCGCGATCCTGCGGCAGGCACGAATCGGCGGCCACAGCCTGATCGTTCTCGGAGTGAGCAAGCGGCCTGGCGACGTGGTCAGCTTCGGCCATGTTGCGGGCGCGCTGCTGGAAGACAGCGATCGCTCGCTCGTGCTTGTCGCGAGCGGCGCGGCCGCCTCCTGATCACACGAAAAAAGCCCCTGCAGATGGTGACACCTGCAGGGGCCTTTGCGCATCTTGGAGGGGGCATTCCTGTGATGCGCCCGAATAACGCCGGCCAGGATCGCCGGTTCCGGGCTGCCGGTAATTTTTTGCCACGCCGGGGGCTTGAGGTTTAGCGGCAGAGTTCGAGAACGCGGTCCGTGACCGTCAGGACCTTGCCGTCGTCGAAGTCGATGCCGTCCAGCACGCATTCCTCCTGTCGGGAGTTGATCAGGCGGAGCCGGTGCTTGCCGTCCGAGACCCATCGCAGCATGCGATCCTCCCCGAAGCGAATCGCTCGCCCTTCCAGGTGATCGGGGCCCCAATCGCGTCCATGCGACACCTGCACCGCCGCAATCGGCTGGCGCGTCTTGTTGACGATCCGCAGCGACCCAGCATGGCCAACCGTGGAGGTCACGACGAGAAGGAGTGCGGCTGAGATGAGGGACTTCTGCACGGTTGGGCGTTCCAGGTTGACCAAATGCGGCGCTGCCGCTGCAAACGACATCATCGTGGCGGCTCGGTGGCGGCGCGCAGCAGACCGAGTCGCCGTGACGAAATGAAGCTCCTCAGCCAAAGGCGCAACCATTGGGTGTATAAACGCCAATGAGCAGCATGGAACTACTGGCCTATATGCAAATCGCTCTATGCAATTAAATCAAGTAAAGCTACATTGCGCTCGCTGAAAAATAAACACGGAGCACATCGTGTCTGAGAACAGCGATATGGTCATAGATCTCGTCGCGGACATCGTGTCCGCATATGTATCAAACAACAAGCTCTCTCGTGAAGAGTTGACCGCTCTGATCGGTAGCGTTCACCAAGCCATGACGGCTGTGGCGACGGGCCGCGTCGAGGAGCCGGCGGAAGAGCTTCGTCCTGCGGTTCCGATCAAGAAGTCGGTGACCCCGGACTACATCGTCTGCCTGGAGGATGGCAAGACGTTCAAGTCGCTCAAGCGCCACCTGTCGACAAAATACGGCATGACGCCCGCGGAGTATCGCTCACGCTGGGGACTTCCCGCCGACTACCCGATGGTGGCGCCGAACTACGCGGCGTCCCGCTCTCAGCTTGCCAAGAGCATGGGGCTGGGTCAGGCCCGCCGCAAGGTTGCGCCCGCGCCGGCTCCTACGCCGGCCAAGCGTGGCCGCAAGCCAAAGGCCGCTGCCGAGTGATCCTCAGCGCCCCTCCAGGGGGCGGTGGCGCACAGGAAAGATCCGCAGCGCGTGCCTGCGCCGCTTGCGGCGCTTCGCTGTGGGGCGTCGGGAACCACGGCCAGTCCTCCGCATTGGTCCTAGCCTTTGCTGGAGAGCGCCCATGACGTCCCTTCTCCCCGCAGCCTTCGCGGCCATGGCCGCGCCGCTCGTGACATTGTTCCTGGTGCTCATGGTGGCCAGGGCCTGGGATGCTCACCGCTCACAACCGGCGCGCGTGCGCGTCGTGAACCGAGCCAGGCAGCGGCGCTAGGCGCTGCATTTCGCCTCAGGAACCATTGCGCGAAACTCCGGTTGAACCCTCCGAACGGCGACGAGCTACAAAGGCCGCGCCGACAGGACCTCAATCGGAGAGATGCCGTGAGCCCGTCTGCTGCAGACGCGTCCGCAAGCGTGGGCGCCATTCCGATCCGAATCACGATCAACGGCGAGAGCCACGCTCTGCAGGTTGAGCCATGGACCACGTTGCTGGACCTGCTCCGTCTCCACCTCGACCTGACCGGCACGAAGAAAGGCTGCGATCACGGCCAGTGCGGCGCCTGCACGGTGCTGGTCGACGGCAAGCGGATCAACTCCTGCCTGACGCTCGCCGTCATGAAGGACGGCTCCGAAGTCACCACCATCGAGGGCCTTGCTCAGAACGGTGACCTGCACCCCGTTCAGGCAGCTTTCGTGGAGTATGACGCTTTCCAATGCGGCTACTGCACGCCAGGCCAGATCTGCTCAGCCGTTGGCCTGATCAACGAAGGTCATGCTCAATCTCGTGAGGAGATCCGCGAGTTGATGAGCGGCAACATCTGCCGGTGCGGCGCCTATGTGAACATCGTCGACGCCGTCGAGCACGCAATGGCGCATCGGCGCCAGTCCCCGCGGAACCCGGAGGCGCGCTCATGAACCGCTTTTCCTATGTGCGCGCCGCCTCCGCCGCCGAGGCCGTCCGAGAGTTGGCGGATCCTGCAGCCCGGATCATCGCAGGCGGCACAAACCTTCTCGACCTGATGAAATATGCCGTCGAGAAGCCAACCCGCCTCGTCGACATCACCCATCTGCCGCTCGCCACGATCGAGGATGCGCCGGGTGGAGGCGTCCGCATTGGCGCGCTCGTCACCAATGCGGCGCTCGCGTATGACGACCGCATCGCCCGTGACTATCCGTTGCTTTCCAGCGCCCTCTTGGCCGGCGCGTCGCCGCAATTGCGCAACGCCGCCACCACGGGCGGAAACCTGCTGCAGCGGACGCGCTGCTACTATTTCTATGACCCCGCCACGCCTTGCAACAAGCGCGAGCCCGGGTCCGGCTGTTCGGCGATTGGCGGGCTCAACCGCATCCACGCGATCCTGGGCGCGAGCGAAAACTGCATCGCGACTCATCCCTCCGACATGTGCGTCGCTCTGGCGGCCCTGGAGGCCGTGATCCACGTCGAGGGTCCGGACGGCGCCCGCGCCATCCCGATGGCCGACTTCCACCGGTTGCCTGGTGATTCTCCCGAGATCGACACGACGCTCCGGCAGGGCGAGTTGATCACATCCGTCGAGCTGCCGCCGCCGGCGTTCGGCCAGAACCACACCTACCTCAAGCTCCGCGACCGCCTGTCCTACGCGTTCGCGCTCGTGTCGGTGGCGGTTGGACTGAACATCGAGGGCGGAACGATCAAAAAGGCCCGGATGGCGCTGGGCGGGGTCGCCCATAAGCCCTGGCGCAAGCCGGAAGCCGAACAGGCGCTGGAAGGCCAGGCGCCCACGCTCGAGAACTTCGGCCGCGCGGCCGAACTGCTGCTCCAAGGAGCGCGGGGCCACGGCCACAACGACTTCAAGATCGAGCTTGCCCGAAGGGCCATCGGCCGGGCGCTCAGCCAAGCCGCCGAGGCACGCCCGCAGTCGCAGACCGACAAGCGCATCCGCTAAGGACCACCGCCATGCTGAATGCCGAACACACCCAGGGCGCGCATGTCGGCGCCCCGCGCTCGCGCGTTGACGGACGCCTGAAAGTGACGGGCGCTGCGCGCTACGCTGCCGAATTCCCGGCCGATAGCCTGCTGCACGGCGTGATCGTGTCTAGCGCGGTCACGCGCGGGAAGATCAAGCGCATCCACACCGGGGACGCAAAGGCGCAGCCCGGCGTGGTCGAGGTGTTCACGCACGAGAACCGGCCCTCCACGGCCTGGTTCGACTACAAGTACCGCGACGAGACGGCCCCTCCGGGGTCGCCGTTCCGGCCGCTCTACGACGACGAGATCCAGTTCAGCGGCCAGGCGATCGCGTTGGTGGTGGCCGAGACTTTCGAAGCCGCGAGGGCCGCAGCCATGCTGGTCCGGGTGGAATACACGCCTGCCGATCATGCAACCAACCTCGATCTGCAGCTCGACGAGGCCTATGTGCCTCCCAAGAAGCGCAACGGCATCAAGCCCCCGCCGAAGCCGCGGGGCGACGCGGAGGCTGCGTTTGCGGCCGCGCCCGTGAAGCTTCAGAACGAGTACCGGGTTGCGATCGAACACCACAATCCGATGGAGCCCCACGCCACCACGGTGGTCTGGAAAGGCGGCGGCAAACTCACTATTCACGACAAGACGCAGGGTTCGCAAAACTCGCAATCCTATGTCACCAACGTTTTCGGTCTCTCGGCCGACGACGTCGAGGTGATCTCGCCATTCGTGGGCGGCGCATTCGGCTCAGGGCTGCGGCCCCAGCACCAGCTTTTCCTCGCCGTGATGGCGGCGCTGCAGTTGGAGCGCTCCGTTCGGGTAGAGCTCACGCGCGACCAGACCTTCACGCTCGGCTACCGGCCCTGCACGATTCAGCAGGTGAGCCTCGCGGCCAATCGCGACGGCAAGCTCCAGTCCGTGATGCACAATGCGACGGCCGGAACGTCCCGGTTTGAAGACTACCAGGAGGTGGTCGTGAACTGGTCGGGGCTGCTCTACGACAGCCCCAATGCGTCCTTCGACTACCGCCTCGCCAAGCTCGATACCTACACGCCATCCGATATGCGCGCGCCGGGCGCAACCCTTGGTGTCTTTGCGCTTGAAGCCGCCATGGACGAACTCTCCTGCGAACTCGGCATGGACCCAATCGAGCTTCGTCTTCGCAACTACGCGGATCGTGACGAGAACGACGACAAGGCGTTCACCAGCAAGGAGCTTCGCGCATGCTACCGGCAGGGCGCGGAGCGCTTCGGCTGGTCGCGCCGCTCGTCAAAGCCCCGCAGCATGCGCGAGGGCCGCGAACTGATCGGCATGGGGATGGCCAGCGGCGTTTGGGAAGCCATGATGCAGAAGACCGCCGCCCGGGCGACTCTGACGGCCGATGGAAAGCTGGAAATCGCCTGTGCGACCGCTGACATCGGCACCGGAACCTATACAATTCTGGCGCAGATCGCCGCCGACGCTCTCGGCCTTCCGCTGGAGCGCGTCTCGGTGAAGCTCGGCGACAGCTCCCTGCCAAAGTCGCCCGTGGAAGGTGGGTCCTGGACCGCCGCATCGGCCGGAAGCGCCGTGCAGGCGGCCTGCGACAGCGTCAAGCAGGCGTTGCTGACGGCTGCGCGTGGCCTGGAAGGCTCCCCGCTCGCCAATGTGGACCTCGACCGGATCGTGCTCCGCGACGGCCGCGCCGAGGTGGCCGCGCATTCATCGGCCGGCCTCGCGATCGAGGACATCATGCGCGGCGCCGGCAAGCAAAAGCTCGAAGCCGAGGAAAGCGCCGCCCCGAGCAAGACCGCCATGCTGACGCATGTGGGCTACACGCATTCGGCCGTCTTCGCCGAAGTGCGGGTGGATGAGGAACTCGGCGTCGTGCGTGTCACCCGCATCGTGAACGCGGTCGCGGCCGGCAAGATCATCAATCCCAAGACGGCGCGCAGCCAGATCCTCGGCGGCGTCGTGATGGGCATCGGCATGGCGCTGGAAGAAGAGACCTTGGTGGACCACCACCTCGGCCGCTTCATGAACCACAACTTGGCCGAGTACCACGTGCCCGTGAACGCCGACATACACGACATCGATGTCCTGTTCGTCGAGGAGCACGACGAGATGGTGAGCCCGATCGGAGTCAAGGGCCTCGGCGAGATCGGGATCGTCGGCACGGCCGCCGCCATCGCCAACGCGATTCATCACGCGACCGGCAAGCGCATGCGCGACCTGCCGATCACCATCGACAAGATCATCGGCGCGTGACGCGCCGTTGATCTCGTCCCTGAGCATCATCTCGCCAGTGAACGGCGGCTGATGGACGATGATGCTGGGGAAATGGCCGCTGGAGCACAGGCGACCTGATCCGGTCAGGTCGGTTTGCGCTCTAGCGCGGCTTTTCCCTCTGCCAGCCAGACGGCCGGGCGGGCTTGCCGCTTTTGGCCTTCGAGACCCAGAGCGGCTTCTTGGGCTCGGGTGGCTTGGCGGGCGTTGGGAAACGTCCCATGGCGCCGCGGCGCTGGGCGGCCTCTTCGTGCTTTTCGACAACCTCGTAGGGAAACAGGCGCGCGTGTTCGTGCGCGGCCTTCCGCGGGACCTCGAGATCGGCTGCTTTCGCGGCCGCGATCTGCTTCTGCCGCTCGGCTGTTTCGTCGACGTGTCGAACCAGCCGTTTCAGGAAGCGGCCTCTCCATTCCCTGTCGAGCATCGCGGATCCTCGCAGCTGGGCCCGGACCGAGATTAGTCCCAGTTCCTCAACGAGGCGTTTCGAACATTCAGACTTTGTGGCGCGCCGAATGACGACGAGACGTGATCCAGCCGCGCCCGCCATTCGCACACAGTCGGTCAATCATGCCGGCCGGAGATCGATCGAATGAAGCGCGCGTTGATCCTGTATGGCTGGGCCTTTGCGGTCATGATCCCGCTCGACCTGTTGTGGCTCGGCGTGATCGCCCGCAAATTCTACGTCGAACAACTTGGCGCCTTGATGCTCGACAGGCCGAACGTGGTCGCGGCGGTTCTGTTCTACGCGCTTTACGTCGTCGGCGTCGTGATCTTCGCCATCATGCCGGCCGTGCGCTCCGGCAACTGGGTGGACGCGACCTTGTATGGCGCAGCCTTTGGGCTCTTCGCTTATGCAACTTACGACCTCACCAATCTGGCGACTCTGCGCGGCTACTCGTTGACGTTGGCCGTCGTCGATATTGCCTGGGGCGTGGCGGTCACATGCGCAACAGCGACCTTCGGGTACTTGCTTGCGAGACACTTTGCGGATCTCTCGCAATAGACGCAGCACCGAATGAACCTAATACAGGTTCTCGTGGGGAACATATTGATATTATTGGTTAGATAGCGCTGGTCTGACCGTAAATCGCGTCAAGAACACGCGAAACGTCCACCAGACGGGCCGCCTCGGCGTCGAACTTCGCACCCTCGGCCAGGCGGCGCGACCAGTCGGCCGCTGCGCGGCCGCCCCAGCTGTCCGGCGGCGACGAGAGCGTCTCGCGCGCAGTGCCGCGATAAAGTTCCGCTTCGAAATCGTAGAACGACCCGCCGACGTTCCGGAGCGCCGCGCCGCCGTCGCGCCCGTAAAAGGCGGCCGTAATGATCGCGTCGCGCCCGGCATGCAGGCGCCACGAGCACGCCAGCTGCACAGCGGCCCCGTTTTCCAGCGTCAGCGTCGCGAGCGCGTAGTCCTCGACCCGGTCCGTCCGGCCTTCGAGGCGTTCGCCACCCGCAAACAGCGACGAAGTCACGCGGGCGACCGGCGGGAAGTCCAGCGTCCAGAGCGCCAGGTCCACGAGGTGGACGCCGAGGTCCATCACGCAGCCGCCGCCCGATTGGGCCGGGTGGTAGAACCACGGCTTGTCCGGCCCATACGCGTTGTGGAACACGAGGTCGACCGCATGCACGTCGCCGAGCGCGCCGGACCGCACCGCGTCCCTGATCTTCCGCATCCCTTCCGTGAACCGGTAGGAGAAGTCCACCCCGAGCAGCCGGTCGGCCGCGCGTGCGGCGTCGACGACGGCCTTGGCCTCGGCGGCCGTGCGGCCGAGCGGCTTCTGGCAGAACACCGCGACGCCCCTTGTCAGCGCCCGGATCGACTGCTCGGCATGCAGCGCGCTCGGCGTCGCGATCACGATCCCGTCCAGGCCCATCTCCAGCATGGCGTCGAGCGATGGCGCCACGGCGGCCCCGGGCGCAACCTTGCGGGCTTCCCCGGCCATCTCGGGGGAGGGGTCGGATACGGCCACGACCTCTACGGCTCCCGTTTCGATGATGGCCTGCATGCGGTGCCTGCCGATCCAGCCGACGCCCAGGAAGCCGACGCGCGGGCGTGGTGCGGAAGCGGAAGCCGAGCCCGACATCAGAATGTCACCAGTGCTTTCAGGAACCCATCCGGCCGGTCGCGCGTGGCGTCCAACGCCTCTCCGAGCCGCTCCAGCGGGTAGCGATGAGTATACAGCGACGAGGGGTCGAGGCGACCCGACTCCACAGCCGCGACGGCGTTCCGAATGCCGGTCATGTAGATCTTCGGATTTCGCTCATGCGCGTTGATGACGTCGATCCCTCGCCAGTTCCAGAGCCACATGTTGACCTGCCGCGGCCCGTCCTGATGGTAGCCGGCCACGATCAGCCGACCCCTCTCGCCTGTGATCTCACCCGCGAGATCGAGCGGCCACTGCTTGCCGACGGCCTCGATGACGCGCTCACAGAACGCCCCGCCCGTGAGGTCCTTCACCCGCGTGATGATGGCGTTGTGGTCGTCCATCGCAATCGTCTCGGCCGCGCCCATGCGCCGCGCGAGATCGAGCGAGTAGGGGCGACGCGAAATCCCGATCACCCGCGCGCCGGCCTGGGATGCGAGCCGGGTCAGGATCGCGCCCAGGAAACCAACGCCCACGATTGCGACCGTCTGCCCGGCTTGGACCTGGCTGCGCTCGAAGATGTTCATCGCGCAGCCGAGGGGCTCGCCCGGGAACGGCTGGTCCGCGAGCGCCGCCGGCAGCTTCACCACATTGGCGGCGTCCGCGACGTCATACTCGGCGTAGCTCCGGTAGGAGAGCGCCGCCACCCGGTCGCCCGGCGCGACGGAGTCGACGCCTGCGCCGACCGCCTCCACGACGCCCCAACCCTCGTGTCCGAGGTCGCCCGGCTTGGTTGGAAATTCCATCCACTCCGGCCCGGCCCACGGCGTCAGGTTGGACGCACAGACGCCGCAGCCTTCCAGCCTGATCAGCACCTGCCCGGCGTCGGGCTTCGGGATCGGCTGCTCGATCACGGCGACCTGCCCGGCCTTTTCGAGGATGGCGGCCCGCATCGTTCCGGCCATCAACGAGCCTCCCGCCGGGACATGGACCGGAGGGGCGAAACGAAAGCTGGAAACTGCATCGAAGGCTCGCGCTTGGGAAACACGAGCGCAAACGCGGCCGGAGGAAAGAAGGTTGCGCGTCGGGCCTGCTGCGTGCGGCCAGCCTCAGATGCAGCGCCCGCCGTCGACCTCCATGGCGATCCCGGTCACCAGAGACGCCTCGTCCGAGCACAGAAAGACCGCGGCCATCGCGATGTCGTGCGGCGTCGACAGGCGGCCTAGCGGAATGGAGCCTACGAACCGTTTGCGGTTCTCCTCCGTGTCGCCGCCCATGAAGGTGGCGAGCAGCGGCGTCTCGCCCGCCACCGGGTTGATGGCGTTCACCCGCACGCCAAACGGCGCGAGCTCGATCGCCATGCCGCGCGTCGCGCCGATCACCCACGCCTTGGAGGCGTTGTACCAGGTAAGGTTGGGCCGCGGGCTCACGCCGCCCGTGGACGCGATGTTCAGGATCACGCCCGCGCGGGCCGCCTTGAAGAGCGGCACGGCGTAGCGCGCCGCCAAGTAGATCGCCCGCATGTTCACGGCCGCAATGCGGTCGAACGTCTCGTCGTCGATCGTCTCTAGCGGCGCCGGCAGGTGCCCCACCCCGGCGTTGTTGACCACGATGTCGAGCCGCCCATGCTCGCGTTGCGCGGCGTCCACCATGGCCTCGACCTCGGCAGCCCGCGACACGTCCGCCGTGAACGCGCGTGCGCTGGCGCCGATCGCGGCCGCGACCCGCTCGGCCGCCGCGCCATCGCGGTCCACCACCAGCACGCGCGCGCCCTCGTCCGCGAAGGCCTGCACGATCCCGGCCCCGAAGCCGGAGCCTCCGCCCGTCACGATGGCGACTTTCCCCGCAAGCCTCATGCTCGTTCCTCCCTGTGCGCCGTCTCGAGCGGCGCTCCGCCGGGCGAGCTTACTCCTGCGCGATGGCGTGGAAAAAGGATCCTGTCACACGGCCCCGGCGGCTGCCGGAGGGCGCGGGCTCGGAGCCGTAGGCGTCGCCGGCGAGCGCGAAGGGTTCGTCGCCGCCGAGATCCGTCACGCTCGCATAGTGGAATTCGTGCCCCCGCAGCCGTGTGCCGGCCGGCCCGAGCACGCCGTCCGCCGCCAGCGTCACGGCGCGGTAGCCGAGGTTCATCTTGCGCTTGGCGAAGCTCGTGCTCACCGAAAGCAGCCCCGCCATCGCGTGGTCCACCCCGGCCGCGTCCGTCAGCACGCGCCCGAGCGTCATGTAGCCGCCGCACTCGCCATGAACGGGCCTGTGCTCCGCGAAAGCCCGCAAGCCGCCGAGGAACTGCGTGGCCGCCGCCAACCGGCCCGCATGCAGCTCCGGATAGCCGCCCGGCAGCCAGCACACGTCGCAGTCGGCCGCCGGCGCCTCGTCGGCCAGCGGCGAGAACGGGACGATCTCGGCCCCGGCTGCGCGCCAATCCTGCAGCAGATGAGGGTACATGAACGAGAACGCTTCGTCCCGCGCCAGCGCGATCCGCCGTCCCGGCGGCCGCAGGGCGGGACGGCCGGGCCCAAAGGCTCGCAGCGGCGCGGCCGCGGCCTGGATGGCGTCGAGGTTGAGATGCGCTTCCACCATGTCGGCCATGCCGTCCAGCAGCTGGTCGAGCCCGCTCGTTTCGCTGGCCTGCACGAGGCCGAGATGGCGCTCGGGCAGGCTGACTGCGTCCGAGCGGGGCAGGGCGCCGAACACCGGCACGCCCAGCTCCCGCACGGCGTCCGTCACCAGCCGGGTGTGCCGGGAGCTGCCGGCCTTGTTGATCACCACCCCGGCCAGCCGGATGCGCGGATCGTACAGGGCGCAGCCCTTCACGATGGCGGCGGCCGATTGCGATTGCCCGCTCACGTCCAGCACCAGCAGCACCGGCCAGCCCAGCGCGGCCGCGACGTCCGCCGAGGAGCCGGACCGCCCGGGCGCAGCCGGCACGCCGTCGAAGAGCCCCATCAGGCCCTCGCAAAAGGCGAGATCGGCGTCCGCGGTCGCCCGCGTGGCGAGGCCGCCTAGCAGGTGCGGCTCCATCGACCAGGCGTCGAGATTAAGGCTTGGCCGACCCGTCGCGGCGGCGTGGAATGCGGGGTCAATATAGTCCGGCCCGCATTTCGCGCCCGTCACCCGCAAGCCGCGCCGCGCAAAGGCGCGCAGCAGGCCAAGCGTGACGGTGGTTTTGCCGCTGGACGAGCGTGGGGCCGCAACGACGAGGCCGGGTGTCGGAATGGTCATGTCCCATCCCTGCGCGAAATCGGAATACCCGGCAAGGTCCCCCAAGCCGCAACCCTGCGGACCCGCAGCCCTTTGCGCCGCGCCCGGGAGGCGTTACCACGGTGCGATGAGCCACGCGCCGCCGGAGGACCTCCCGCCCGTCGCCAGCCTTCGCCGGGGCTGGACCACGGGCTCCTGCGCCACCGCGGCGACCCGCGCCGCCTTCGAGGCGCTGCACACGGGCGTGTTCCCCGACCCGGTCGAAATCCTGCTGCCGAACGGCTCCCGCCCGGCCTTCGCGCTGGCGGTGACGGAACGCGGCGACGACTTCGCACGCGCCGGCGTCGTCAAGGACGCCGGCGACGACCCGGACGTCACCCACGGAGCGCTCGTGCTCGCGACGGTGCGTCGCGGGGCTCCAGGTTCCAGCGTCCATTTCCGGGCCGGGCCCGGCGTCGGCATGGTGACGCGCCCCGGCCTGCCGATCCCGCCCGGCGAACCCGCCATCAACCCCGTCCCGCGCGAAATGATGCGCGCCGCCGTCGCGGAGGCCGCCGCTCTGCTGGGCGTATCGGCTGATTGCGAGATCGAGGTATCGATCCCGGGCGGCGAGGAGATCGCCAAGCGAACCCTCAACGGCCGTCTCGGCGTAGTCGGCGGGCTTTCGATCCTGGGCACCACCGGCATCGTGACCCCCTATAGCTGCGCGGCGTGGATCCACAGCATCCACCGCGGGATCGACGTGGCGCGCGCGTCCGGCCTCCACCACGTCGCGGGAGCAACCGGCGACACCAGCGAGAAGGCCGTCCAGCGCCTGCACGGGCTGGACGAGATCGCGTTGATCGACATGGGCGACTTCGTCGGCGGCATGCTGAAATATGTGCGCCGCCACCCGGTGGAGCGCGTCACCGTGGCGGGCGGCTTCGCCAAGATGACCAAGCTCGGGCAGGGCTTGCTCGATCTGCACTCCCGGCGCGGCGAGGTCGATCTCGGCTGGCTGGCGCAGCGGTTCGCCGAAGCGGGCGCATCGGCCGGGCAGGTCGCCGAGGCGGCCGCTCTGGCGTCCGCCAACGAAGCGCTGCTTCTGGCGCGCACCGCCGGCGTCGACCTCGGCGCCGCGGTCGCCGAAGCCGCCTGGGCCACGGCCGCCAAGGCCCTAGCCGGGTCCGGCGTCGAACTGGACGTCGCCGTCTTCGACCGGCAGGGCGCGCTCGTGGCGCGCACGCCTTTCCGGCCGGTCTGATCCAGGCCTCTGGCGGGGAAAAATTGACAGCCTTCCTTCCTCGCGCCTATCACTGAGGCCGTGAAGGTCCCTCGCATGAGGGTGAATAGGGAATGCGGTGAGCCCCCGGGCGAAGCCGCAGCTGCCCCCGCAACTGTGAGCGGGTAGCCGAGCGCCGATAAGCCACTGGGGCAACCCGGGAAGGCGGCGCACGGCGCCGATCCGCGAGCCAGGAGACCTGCCCTCACGACAACCGATGCTGCGGGCGGGGCGCCTTGCGGGATCGTGCGGCCCAGAGCCGCGAACTCTCCGGGGCCGCCGTGCGGTCCCGTCGCGCCCCGATCGAAAGACGCCCAAGGGCGGGAGCGCCGAGAGAATGGCTCGCACCACCATCCATGTCTGCGTGACGTGCAAACTTGCTGACGATCCGCTGGAGGAGCAGCACGGGCGCGCCGGCGCTCGCCTGCACCGGGCCGTGGCGGAGCTGGCGGCCGAGCGTCAGGCGCCGGTCGACATCGTCGCGGTGGAATGCCTCAGCGTCTGCAAGCGCCCGGTCACGGTCGGCTTCGCGGCGGCCGGCAAGTGGACCTACGTGTATGGCGACTTCCCGGCCGAAGTGAGCGCCGAAACCATCGTCAACGGCGCGCTGCTCTACGCCGATGCGCCCGATGGTCTGATCCCCTGGCGCCAGCGCCCGGACATGCTGAAAAAGGGCGTCATCTCGCGCTCCCCCCCGCTCGCGGCGCCCGCCGCTTCCCCGTCGCCCCTGCCGGAGGCCGCCGAATGACCGCGCCCGTTCCCATGACCAAGGTTCCCGTCACGATCGTCACCGGCTTTCTTGGCGCCGGCAAGACGACCCTGATCCGCCACGTGCTCGAGAACGCCGGCGGCCGACGCCTCGCCCTGGTGATCAACGAATTCGGCGATGTCGGGGTCGACGGCGAGATCCTGCGCTCCTGCGGCATCGAGAGCTGCCCGGAGGAAAACATCGTCGAGCTCGCCAATGGCTGCCTGTGCTGCACGGTGGCGGACGACTTCATCCCGGCCATCGAGGCGCTCCTCGCGCACGAGAAGCGGCCGGACCACATCATCGTCGAGACCTCCGGCCTCGCGCTGCCCAAGCCTCTCGTGAAAGCGTTCGACTGGCCGCCCATCCGCTCGCGCCTCACCGTGGACGGCGTGATCGCGGTGGTGGACGGCGCCGCCGTGGCGGCGGGCCGTTTCGCGGACGACCCCGACGAGGTTCTGGCGCAGCGCGCTGAGGACACGGCGGTGGACCACGACAACCCTCTCGAGGAAGTCTACGAGGACCAGCTCCTCTGCGCCGACCTCGTGATCCTCAACAAGGCCGACCTTTTGGACGAGGCCGAGCTCGCCCGTGTGACGGCCGAGATCACGGGCGCGATCCCAAGCGCCGTGAAGATCGTCCCGACCCGAGAGGGCAAGATTGACGCCGACTTGCTGCTCGGCATGGCGGCGGCCGCCGAGGACGACCTCGCCCAGCGCCCCTCCCACCACGACGCCGAGGAGGGGCACGACCACGACGATTTCGACAGCTTCGTGCTGGAGCTTGGTCCCGTCGCCGATCCGGCCGCCCTGGTGGCGCGGCTCGCCGCCGTCGCCGAGCAGCATGACGTGCTGAGAATGAAGGGCTTCATGGACGTCGCCGGCAAGCCCATGCGCCTCCTGGTGCAGGGCGTCGGCACGCGCTTCCGCCATCATTTCGACCGCGCCTGGACGGCCGGCGAGCCGCGCCGCAGTCGGCTCGTGGTGATCGGCGAGAAGGGCATCGACCGCGCCGCCATCGAGGCGGCTTTGGCCGCCTGACCCCATGCACCTGCTCCGCACCGAGACGCGCACGCTCGACGAGGCCGAGGCCGCGGTCGACCTTGCGCAATCGCCCGCGGAGCTGGTGTTCCTGAGCTTCACCGACAGCGACATGACCGCGCTGGCGCGGGCTTGGAACGTCGGGAGGGATGGATATCCGACCCTGCGCATCGCTCCCTTGGCGCAGCTCAAGCATCCCTATTCGGTTGATCTTTACGTCGCCAACGTCGCCGCGCATGCCCGCTTCGTGCTGGTGCGTCTGCTTGGCGGGCTCGATTACTGGCGCTACGGCGTCGAGGAGCTCAGCCGCGCCGCGCGAGCCGGCGGCTTCGAGCTGGCCGTCGTGCCGGGCGATTACCGGCAGGACGAACGCCTCGACGCCGCCTCCACGCTCCCGCCCGAAGACTTGCGCCGCCTCTGGGGCTGGTTCCACGAGGGCGGGCCCGAGAACCTCGCCAGCTGCCTGGCTTTCCTGTCGTCACGCATTGGCGCGCCGCACACGTGGCGTGAGCCCGAGCCGGTTCCCGCCATGGGCGTCGCGTCCGCGCTGTGCCGCGAACCCGCGACGCTGGACATGGGGCAAAGGGCTCCATGCGGAACCCTCTCCCGCGAAGCGGGGGAGGGCAGGGAGGGGGTGGCCAAGCGTCCCCATCTCGCCGGGCGAGCCCCACTTGCCAGCCCGCCGCGTGCTCTGATCACCTTCTACCGCTCGGTCCAGATGGCGGCCGACACGGCCCCGATCGCCGCGCTGGCGGACGCGCTGGCCGAGCGCGGCTTCGCGGTGACGGCCGCGTATGTGTCGAGCCTCAAGGACCCGGCCGCCGCCAGCGACCTCTCGGCCCTGATCGCGCGCGAGAGGCCTGACGTCATCCTCAACACCACGGCGTTCTCGGGCCGCGCCGAAAACGGCCCCGGCGTGCTCGACGAAGCCGATGCGCCGGTGCTGCAGGCGATCCTGTCCGGAGCGCGCGCAGAGGCTTGGCGCGAAAGCGGCCGAGGGCTCGGCGCGGCGGACCTCGCCATGAACGTCGTCCTGCCCGAGCTCGACGGACGCCTCATCGCGGGCGCGATCTCGTTCAAGGCCGAAGCCGCCCGCAGCGAAGCGCTGGAATTCGCCAGCCTCGTGCATCGGCCGGATCCCTCGCGCGTCGCCGCCGTGGCCGACCGCGCCGCCGCATGGGCGCGCCTGCGCCGAATGCCGGCTGCCGAGCGCCAGATCGCATGTGTGCTCTCCGACTACCCGCACAAGGGCGGCCGGGCCGGCTATGCGGTGGGTCTCGATACCCCCGCCAGCGTCGTCGCGATCGTTCGGGCGCTCGATGAGGCAGGGTATGCGGTCGGGGATGCGCCAGATCCGCGCGAATTGATGGCGCTGCTAACGGGCAAAGGGGAGGGAGCGGCCTCCCTCACCGCTGCCCCTCTCCCGGTGGGAGAGGGAGGCCCATTTATCGCGAGCGAACCCGATCTCCCAGAGGAAGCCGCCACCTCCGCGCGCATCGCCCTCTCCCTCCGGGAGAGGGGCAGGGGTGAGGGCCTAAAAGCTTGCGCCCATCCCGCCGACGCAGCCCTGCTGCCTCTCGCCGCCTACGAGCGTCACTTCGCAGCTCTTCCGGCGTCGCTGCGCGCCAGCATCACGGCCGCCTGGGGTTCGCCCGCCGCCGACCCGGCGGTCGCGAACGGCGCCTTCAGCTTCCGTGTCGTCCGCTGCGGGACCCTGCTGGTGGCCCTCCAGCCCACCCGCGGCCTCGATCGCGACCGCAAGGCCGACCACCACGATCCGGCCCTGCCGCCGCGGCATGCCTATGTGGCGTTCTACCTGTGGCTGCGCCTCGTCGCCCGGGTCGACGCCATGATCCATTGCGGCACGCACGGCACGCTGGAGTGGCTGCCCGGCAAGGCCGTGGCGCTTTCGGCCGATTGTGCGCCCGAGGCCGTGCTCGGGCCCGTGCCGGTGATCTACCCCTTCATCGTCAACAACCCCGGCGAAGCCGCCCAGGCCAAGCGCCGCATCGCGGCCGTCACGGTGGGGCACCTCACGCCGCCGCTCGTGGAAGCCGGCCAGCACGGCGCTGCGGCCGAAGTCGAAGCGCTGCTGGACGAGTACGCCGACGCACAGGGCCTCGATCCGCGCCGCGCCCGCAAGCTCGCCGACGCCATCCTGGAGCGCGCGGTCGACACGGGCCTCGCCGCCGAGGCCGGCCTCGCTGCGGGCGCTGATCCCGAGGAAAGGCTGCAAGCGCTGGACGCCTGGCTCTGCGACCTCAAGGAAGCGCGCATCGGCGACGGCCTGCACGTGTTCGGCCGGTCGCCCGAGCGCTGGGACGAGGCGCCCGCCGACATCGTGGCCGCTTGCGGCCCCGCCGAGATGGCGGCGCTCTTGCGCGCGCTGGACGGCCGCTTCGTGGAGCCGGGCCCCGCCGGCGCGCCGTCCCGCGGTCGATCCGACGTGCTGCCGACCGGCCGCAACCTCTTCAGCGTCGACCCGCGTTCCATCCCGACCCGCACCGCCTGGGAGATCGGCCGGCGCACCGCCGACGAGATCGTGACCCGCTACGCGCAGGACCATGGCGACTGGCCGAAGCGCATCGTGCTGGACCTGTGGGGGAGCGCCACCATGCGCACCGGCGGCGACGAAATTGCTCAGGCGATGGCGCTGCTCGGCGTACGCCCGGTCTGGGACCACACCTCCTCGCGCGTGAGCGGCTTCGAGATCCTGCCGCCGGCTGTGTTCGGCCGCCCGCGCGTGGACGTAACCCTTTGCATCTCGGGCCTGTTTCGCGACGTGTTTCCGGGCCAGATCGCCCTGTTCGACGACGCGGTGCGCGCCGTCGCGGCGCTGGACGAGCCGGACGACGAAAACCCGCTCGCGGCCGCAAGCCGCGCCGCGGCGGCCGAGCCGATGCGCATCTTCGGAACCGCGCCGGGCGCCTACGGGCTGGGGCTCGGCGAGATCCTGGCCGATGGCCAATGGGCCGATCGCGCCGAACTCGGCGCCGCCTACCTGGCGGCCAGCAGCCACGCGTACGGGCGCGCGGCCGAGGGCGCCAGCGCGCCCGCGGCTTTCGGCGAGCGCGTCGCCAGCGCGGACGCCTTTGTGCACGTGCAGGACATGGCCGAGCAGGACGTGCTGGATTCCGACGCCTTCGCGGAGCACGAAGGCGGCTTCGCGGCCGCCGCCTCTAGCCTCGGCGCTACGCCCGTCCTCTACCACGCCAACACCGCCAACCCCGAGCGCACCCGCGTCCGCACGCTCGCCGAGGAGGTCGCCAAGGTGCTCCGCTCCCGCGCCGCGAATCCGCGCTGGCTCGCGGGGCAGATGCGCCACGGCTGGCGCGGCGCCGCCGAGATCGCCGAAACGGTCGGCAACCTCTTCGCCCACGCGGCCCTGGCCGAGGTGGTGCGCAGCGAGCAGTTCGACCTCATGTTCGACGCCTCCTGCGGCGACGACGCAGTCCGCGCGTTCCTGCTGGGCGCCAACCCGGGCGCGGCGCGCGCCATCGCGGACGCCTTCGACGAGGCTCAGCGGCGCGGGTTCTGGAGTCCGCGACGAAATTCGACCGCCGCCATCCTGGCGGAGATGCGCAGCGAAGGGGCCGCGCCATGACGGCGACAGCCTCGCTGCGCAGAGGATGGTGCCCGGGCGCCCTGCGGCCGATGCGGACCGGCGACGGGCTGCTGGTGCGGCTGCGCATCACCGGCGGCATCGTGCCGGCCCGGCTGGCGCGCGCCATCGCGGACTGCGCCCGCACCTTCGGCAGCGGGGCGATCGATCTCAGCGCCAAGGCCAACCTGCAGCTGCGGGGCGTGCGCGACGACACGCTCGAGCCGCTGACGGCGCGGCTCGCGGAGCTGGGCGTGCTGGATATGGACGCCGACGCTGAGGCCGTCCGCAACGTGGTGTCGAGCCCGCTGGCGGGCCTCGACCCGTCAGCGGTCCTGGATGTTCGCCCAATCGTGGCCGCCCTGGAGCGCAGGCTCAGCGGCGATGGCGCCCTGCACGCGCTGCCGGCCAAATTCGGCTTTCTAGTCGATGACGGCGGTCGTTTCGGGCCGCGCGACGTTTCGGTCGACGTGCGCTTCGAGGCCATAGCGACGGCGGGCGGCCCCGAGTTTAGGGTGCGGCTGGGAGGCTCGGGTGAGAAGGCGGCGACGAGCGGCGCCTGCGCGCCGGAGGCTGTCCCCGACCTGGCGGCCGCGATCGCATCGACGTTCATCGCCTTGCGCGAGGAGCGGGGCCCCGAGGCGCCACGCCGCATGCGAGGGATGCTGGCCGGCGTGGGACTGGAGACTTTCGCGCGGGTCTCGGGCGCGAGCAGGGCTGTTCAGGGCGCTTCGTCTTCCCGTTTACCTGCGCCGCAGCCGCTGGGTCGCCACGACCTCGGCCCGGGCGTCACCGTCTTTGGCGTCGGGGCTCCATTCGGCCGTTGGTCGGCGGATGACCTCGACACGCTGGCCGATTGGTCCGAACGCTTCGGCGTCGCCGAGCTTCGCCTGACGCCCTGGCGCGCCATTGTCATCCCGGTGCGCGCTCCCTCTAGAACAGACGCCGCGACGCAAACCGGCGCCCCCGCGGCCGCCTTGGCCGCCTTGGCGGGATCGCGCTTCATCATCGATCCGGCGGATCCCCGCCTCGCCGTCGTGGCCTGCCCGGGCGCGCCGGACTGCCTCAACGCGACCACGCGGACGCGGGACGACGCATCCGCGTTGGCGGATGTCGCCCGGCGGCTCGTCCCGGGTGGCGTGACACTGCACGTGTCCGGATGCCCCAAGGGCTGCGCGCATCCGGATGCGACGGCCGTGGCGCTGGTGGGCCGGGACGGGCTATACGACCTCGTTCAGCGAGGCAGGGCGGGCGATGCGCCGGCGGCGATCGGGCTGAACGTCGCGCAGGCGCGTGCGGCGCTGATTGATGGGGCGGGAGAAAAGCGTTGAGTGACCGCACGGACTACATCCGCGAAGGCGCGGAGATCTATCGGCGCTCCTTCGCGATCATCCGGTCCGAGGCCGATCTGGGGCGCTTTACGCCGGAAGAAGAGATCGTGGCGGTGCGCATCATCCACGCCTGCGGAATGGTGGAAGCCGCGCCCGACATCGCGTTCGCGTCCGGCGCTGCGACAGCGGCGCGGGCGGCCCTGCGCGCCGGCGCGCCCATCCTGTGCGACGCCCGCATGGTGGCCAACGGCGTGACGCGCGCGCGCCTGCCCGCCAACAACGAAGTGATCTGCACCCTCGACGATCCGCGGACGCCCGGGCTCGCCGCCCAGCTCGGCAACACCCGCTCGGCCGCCGCCATGGAGCTGTGGCGCGAGCGCATGGGCGGCGCGGTGATCGCGATCGGCAATGCGCCCACATCGCTGTTTCGCCTGCTCGAGATGCTGGACGAGGGCGCGCCCATGCCGGCGGCCGTGATCGGCATGCCGGTTGGTTTCGTGGGGGCGGCCGAGAGCAAGGACGCGCTCGCTGCTGACGGGCGTGCGCCGTGGATCATCGTTCGCGGACGCAAGGGCGGCAGCGCCATGGCGGCGGCCGCCGTGAACGCGCTGGCGGGCGATCCCGAATGAGCGCCACCGGAACCCTCCATGGCGTTGGGCTCGGCCCCGGGGACCCTGAACTGCTGACCGTGAAGGCCGTGAAGGCCGTGCAGTCCGCGCCGGTGATCGCCTGGTTCTGCAAAAAGGGCCGACGCGGCCACGCGCGCACCATCGTGGACGGCTGGCTGAAGCCCGAGCGTATCGAGGCGCCGCTCGTCTACCCGGTCACGGTCGAAATCCCGTTCGCGGATCCCGAATACAACAACAGCCTCGCGGCCTTTTATGCCGGCGCCGCCGAAACGCTGGCCGCCCACCTGGAGGCCGGCCGCGACGTCGCGCTGCTGTGCGAGGGCGACCCGCTGTTCTACGGCTCTTTCATGCACCTCTATGTGCGCCTGAAAGACCGCTTCCGCGTCAGCATCGTTCCTGGCGTCACCGGCATGTCGGGATGCTGGACCGCGGCCGGCGCGCCCATCACGTGGGGCGACGACATCCTGACGGTGCTGCCCGGCACGTTGCCGCGCGAGCAGCTCGCCGCGCGGCTCGCCGCCACCGACGCCGCCGTGGTGATGAAGCTTGGCCGCAATTTCCCGAAGGTGCGCGCCGCGCTGGCCGAAGCCGGCCTGCTGGAGCGCGCGATCTATGTCGAGCGCGGCGCCATGGCGGACGAAAAGGTCATGCGCCTCGCCGACAAGATTGACGACGAGGCTCCCTACTTTTCGATCATCCTCGTGCCCGGCCAGGGACGCCGGCCATGACGGCGGGTTCGCTCTGGGTCGTCGGGCTCGGACCCGGCCCGGATTGCTGGGTCACCCCCGAGGCGACGGCCGCCGCCGCGCAGGCGACCGATCTGGTGGGCTATGGCCCCTATATCGACCGGCTGCCGGCGCGCGAGGGCCAGCACCGGCACTCCAGCGACAATCGGGTGGAGCTGGACCGCGCCCGCCACGCGCTCGAGCTGGCCGCGTCAGGCCGTCGGGTCGCGGTGGTGTCTGGTGGGGATCCGGGCGTGTTCGCGATGGCGGCGGCCATCTTCGAAGCCGTGGAAGCCGGGCCTCCCGAGTGGCGGGGGCTGGACATCCGCGTCGCGCCGGGCGTCAGCGCCATGCAGGCCGCCGCGGCTCGCCTAGGCGCTCCTCTGGGTCATGATTTTTGCGCGATCTCGCTGTCGGACAACCTGAAGCCCTGGTCCGTGGTGGAGCGCCGGCTCACCGCGGCCGCGCAGGGCGACTTCGTGATCGCGTTCTACAACCCGGCCTCCCGCGCGAGGCCGACCCAGATCCACGACGCCTTCGCGCTACTGCGCCGGCTCAAGGATGGCGCAACCCCGGTCGCCTTCGCGCGGGCGGTGGGCCGGCCGGATGAGCGTATTGTGCTGACCACGCTGGAGGACGCCGACCCCGGCGTCGCCGACATGAGCACGCTGGTGCTGGTCGGCTCGGGCGAGACCCGCTTCCTGGACCGCCCCGGCGGCGAGCCGTGGCTTTTTACGCCGCGCCACTATGGGGGCGGCCGATGAGCCTCGATCCAGTCCAGCACTGCCGCAAGCCGATGCTCGACGCGCGGGCCGGAGGGCGGCGGCCGGTCGACCATAATCACCGGGAGACCCAGCGTCCGTGCGGCTTCGAGCTTGGCGGCGGTGGCTTTTCCGCCGCTGTTCTTGGTGACCACCACGTCCACGCTGAACCGTTGGATCAGCGCGGTCTCGGCCGCGACGTCGAACGGCCCGCGCGCCAGCACCAGTTCGTGGCGCGGCGGCAGGTCGGACCGATCCGGCTCGTCGATGCTCCGGACCACGTAGGTATGCTGGGGCGCCGCCTTGAAGGCCGGCAGGGACAGGCGGCCGACGGTGAGGAACACGGTCCGGGGCTGCGGACCGAGCGCCGCGACGGCGTCGTCCATGGTGGCGACGGTGGTCCAGCGATCGTCCTTCAGGGGCTCCCAGGCGGGTCGCGTGTAGACCAGCAGCGGCGCGCCGACCTGCGCGCAGGCCGCTGCGGCATGGCGCGACATCTGCGCCGCGAAGGGGTGCGTGGCGTCCAGCACGACGTCGATCGTCTCGGATGTCAGATAGGCCGCGAGGCCCTCGATCCCGCCGAAGCCGCCGACGCGCATCGGAAGCGCGCTCTCGGCCGGCGCGCTGGTGCGCCCGGCGAGCGACAGGATGGCGTCGAGATCCTTCCGCCCCGCAAGCGCGCGCGCCAGCGCCGTCGCCTCGGTGGTTCCGCCCAGAATGAGTACGCGCATGGCGGCGGTTCTGTCAGCATCGCGGCGCAGAGCGCAAGTCCTCATGCGCCATCCCTCTCCCGGCGGGAAAATGACACGGCCGGCGGGGGACACGCATGACGATCGCTGCTCCCTGGCTTTCCATCGTGGGCATCGGCGAGGACGGCCTCGACGGCGTCTCGCCCGCCGCGCGGCGCTGCGTCGAGCAGGCGGAGCTCCTGGTCGGCGGCGCGCGGCATCTCGCGCTCGTTGACGGCGTGGGATCGGCCCAGCGCATGGCGTGGCCGTCGCCACTGACCGACGCCATCCCGCGCCTGCTGGAATGGCGGGGGCGACGCGTCTGCGTGCTCGCCAGCGGCGACCCGTTCTTCTACGGCGTTGGCGCAACGCTGGCGCCGCATGTCGCCGCCGATGAGGTTCACTGCCTGCCAGCGCCGTCCGCCTTCAGCCTCGCGGCGGCGCGGCTGGGCTGGCCGCTACAGGATTGCGCGCTGGTGTCCCTACACGGCCGGGCCTTTGAGCGCATCGCGCCGCACCTGCAGCCGGGCGCGCGCATCCTGGCGCTGAGCTGGGACGAGACCACGCCCGCCCGCCTGGCCGAACATTTGAGCGCGCGTCGCATGGGCGCCTCGCGGCTGGTCGTGCTGGAAGCTATGGGAGGTCCCCGCGAGCGGATCAGCGCCACCACCGCCGAAACCTTCGCGATAGCGTCGATCGACCCGCTCAACCTCGTCGCGATCGAAGTGGTTGCAGAGCGCGGTGCGCCCGTGCTCTCGCTGGCCGCGGGGCTGCCGGACGGGTGGTTCGAGAACGACGGCCAGATCACCAAGCGCGAGATCCGGGCCATGACGCTCTCGGCGCTGGCGCCCCGGCGCGGGCAGCTGTTGTGGGACGTGGGCGCCGGGTCCGGCTCGGTCGGGATCGAGTGGATGCTGCGCTCGCCGGCCATGCGAGCCATCGCGATCGAGGCGCGGCCGGATCGCGCCGCGCGCATCCACCGCAACGCGCTCGCGTTGGGCGCGCCGGATCTCGACGTTCGGGAAGGCGAAGCGCCGGCCGCGCTGGCCGGACTGCCGACGCCCGACGCCATTTTCGTGGGCGGAGGCGCCACCGACCCGGCCGTGCTGGACGCCGCCTGGGAGGCGCTTCCCGCGGGCGGCCGGCTCGTCGTGAACGCCGTCACGCTGGAAACCCAGGCGGAGCTGATGCGCCGCCATGCGGCGCTGGGCGGCGAACTCGTTTCGGTGCAGATCGCTCGCGCCGATCGGGTCGGGCCGTTCCACGGCTGGCGCCCGGCGATGCCGGTGGTGCAGTGGGCCGTCCTCAAGGGTGGCGCCGCATGAGCCGAACCGTTACCGCCATCGGGATCGGCTGTCGCGCCAGCTGTCCGGCCGACGCCATCGTGGCGCTGGTCAGGCGCGCTCTGGCCGCCGCCGCGGTGGCGGATGACGGCCTGCTGGCGATGTTCACCACCGTCGAGAAGCAGGCGGAGCCCGGCATTCCGGCCGCCGCAACCGCGCTCGCGATCCCGCTCGTCTACCTACCGCGCAGCGCGCTGGAAGCCGCAGCCCCGTCCGCCGCTACGCGCTCGGAACGGGTTGTCGCCCTATTCGGCGTGCCATCGGTGGCCGAAACCGCGGCGCTGGCCGGCGCGGGCCCGGGAGCGCGCCTCGTCCTGCCGCGCATCAGCGCGGACGGGGCGAGCTGCGCGGTGGCGGCGATCCCTCAGCCCCTTGCGGAAGACGTCCAGCCATGACGGTTCACTTTATCGGGGCCGGCCCCGGCGCGCCGGACCTCATCACGGTGCGGGGTCGCGACCTCATCGCACGCTGCCCGGTGTGCCTCTACGCCGGCTCGCTGGTGCCCAAGGAGCTGCTCTCCTACTGCCCGCCCAGCGCGCGCATCGTGGACACGGCCGCGCTGTCGCTGGAGAGCATCGCCGCCGAGTATGATAGCGCCCACGCGGCCGGATGGGACGTGGCGCGCCTCCATTCGGGCGATCTCTCCGTCTGGAGCGCCATGGGCGAGCAGATCCGGCTGCTCCAGGCGCGCGGGATCCCCTACACGGTGACGCCCGGCGTGCCCTCCTTCGCGGCAGCCGCCGCCGCATTGGGCCGCGAGCTCACGCTGCCGGAGGTTGCGCAGTCGCTAGTGCTCACGCGCACGCCCGGGCGCGCGTCCTCGATGCCGCCGCGTGAAACGCTGACAGCCTTCGCGCAGACCGGCGCGACGCTGGCGATCCACCTGTCCATTCACGTGCTCGGCAAGGTCGTCGCGGAGCTGGCGCCGTTCTACGGGCCCGATTGCCCGGTCGCGATCGTGTTTCGCGCCTCCTGGCCGGACGAGCGCATTCTGCGCGGTACGCTCGCCAGCATCGAGGCCGAGGCGGCCGCGTCGCCCATGGAGCGCACCGCGCTGATCCTGGTGGGCCCCGCTCTGGCCGCCGAGGATTTCCGCAACAGCGCTTTGTACGACGCCGACTACGCCCGCCGCTTCCGGACCCCCGGCTGGCGCGGCACGGGAGACCCCGCATGACCGACACGACCGAAACCGACGACGAGCGCCGCCACCGCGAGAAGATGGCCAAGCGCAAGGCCGTGCAGGACGCCGAGGTGGCCTCCAAGACGGTGGAGTCCAAGGGCCTGCTGATCGTCCACACGGGCGCGGGCAAGGGCAAGTCCACCGCCGCGTTCGGCCTCGTGATGCGGGCTCTGGGCTATGGCTGGCAGGTCGGCGTGGTGCAGTTCATCAAGGGCGCGTGGGACACCGGCGAAAAGCACGCGCTGGAGCGGTTTCCCGAGCTGGTGCGCTGGCACACGATGGGCGAGGGCTTCACCTGGGAGACGCAGGACAAGGCCCGTGACATTGCGGCGGCCAGCGCCGCCTGGACCAAGGCCAAGGAGCTGATGGCCGACCCGACGGTGCGCCTCCTCGTCCTTGACGAGCTCAACATCGCGCTGCGCTACGACTACCTCGACCTCGCCGATGTGGTCGCCACGCTGAGCGCCCGCCGGCCGGACCTGCACGTGGTCGTCACCGGCCGCAACGCCAAGCCGGAGATGATCGAGGCGGCGGACCTCGTGACCGAGATGACGCTGGTGAAGCACCACTTCAAGGCCGGCGTGAAGGCCCAGCAGGGCATCGAGTTCTGATGCGCGAGCCGGCCGCCCCGCGCGCCCGGGCGCTGATGTTCCAGGGCACGGGCTCGGACGTCGGCAAGTCGCTGGTGGTGGCCGGGCTCTGCCGGGCCTATCGCAATCGCGGGCTGCGTGTGCTGCCGTTCAAGCCGCAGAACATGTCCAACAACGCCGCCGTCACGGCCGACGGCGGCGAGATTGGTCGCGCCCAGGCGCTGCAGGCCCGCGCCTGCGGCGTTCCGACCAGCGTTCACATGAACCCAGTGCTGCTGAAGCCGCAAAGCGAGATCGGCTCGCAAGTGGTGGTGCAGGGCCGCATCGTCGGCGCCGCCCGGGCGCGCGAGTACCAATCCTGGAAGCCGCGCCTGATGGCGGCCGTGCAGGAGAGCTTCGCGCGGCTGCGCCAGGAGGCCGATCTCGTGCTGGTGGAAGGCGCGGGCAGCGCCGCCGAGGTCAACCTCCGCCGCAACGACATCGCCAACATGGGCTTCGCCCGCCTGGCTGACGTCCCGGTGGTGCTGGTCGGCGACATCGACCGGGGCGGCGTCATCGCCCAAGTGGTCGGCACGCGCGCGGTGCTCGATCCGGAGGACGCCGCCATGGTGGCGGGGTTCCTGATCAACAAGTTCCGCGGCGACCCGACGCTGTTCACAGCCGGCATGGACCTCATCGCCGAGCGGGCAGGGTGGCCGGCGCTGGGGCTGATCCCGTTCTTCGCCGACGCCGGCCGCCTGCCGGCCGAGGACGCCGTGGCGCTGGACGTCCGCGCCCGCCCGGCGGACGCCCCGGTCACGATCGCGGTCCCGGTGCTGCCGCGCATTTCGAACTTCGACGATCTCGATCCGCTGAAGAACGAGCCCGGCGTGCGCCTGCTCCTGCTCAAGCGCGGCGAGCCCCTTCCGGGCGACACGGACGTGGTGATCCTGCCGGGCTCCAAGGCGACGATCGCGGACTTGGCCGCCCTGCGCGCCGAGGGCTGGGACATCGACATCCGGGCGCATGTCCGCCGGGGCGGGCGCGTACTGGGCCTGTGCGGCGGCTACCAGATGCTGGGCGCCACGATCGCCGATCCGCACGGCATGGAGGGGCCGGCGCAGACCGCGCCCGGCCTCGGGCTGCTGGCCGTGGACACAGTGATGACGGCAGAGAAACGGCTGGAAAGCGTCGCGGGAGCAAGCCTGGACGAGGACGCCCCCTTTAGCGGCTACGAGATGCACATCGGAAGCACGACAGGGCCCGACATTGCCCGCCCGGTGCTGCGCTTCGCGGATGGGCGGCTCGACGGCGCGGCCTCGCCCGATGGCCGCGTGCGCGGCGTGTACGTTCATGGCCTGTTTGGAGACGATTCCCAGCGCGCCGCCTGGCTGCGCTGGATGGGGGCGCAACCGTCCGGCTACGCCTATGAGGCGGACGTCGAGGCGACGCTGGACGCGCTCGCCGCCCATCTGGAGCGGCATGTCGACCTCGATCGGCTGCTCAGCTTCGCCAGATGAGCGCAGCGGCCAGCGCCGCGCCCACAAGCCACTGGATCACGCAGGCCCGGCGATAAAGCGCCAGCGCCGCCCGGATGTCGGCCGCTGTCGCCTCACGCCGGCCGTCGCCCATGAAGGCGTCGTCCACGAGCGCATCGGCATAGACGCGCGGTCCCGCCAACGCCAGCCCGAGCGCGCCCGCCATGGCGGCCTCGGGCCAGCCGGCGTTCGGAGAGCGGTGCTTGCCGGCGTCCCGCCAGACGGCCCGCAACGCGCCGCCGGCCGAGGCGCCGGGCGTGACCAGCGCGGCGAGCGTCAGCCAGAGCGCGGCGAGGCGCGAGGCCGGGAGATTGATCAGGTCGTCGAAGCGGGCCGCGGCCCATCCGAACGCCGCGTGCCGCGGCGTGCGGTGGCCGATCATGCTGTCGGCCGTGTTGGCGGCCTTGTAGAGCGCTCCGCCCGGCAGCCCCGCCGCGCAGAGCCAGAACGCAGGCGCGACCACGCCGTCGGAGAAGTTCTCGGCCAGGCTCTCGATCGCGGCGCGGCAGACGCCCGCCTCGTCCAGCGCCTTTGGGTTCCGGCCGACGATCATCGACACGGCCGCCCGTCCCCCCTCCAGGCCATTCCGGTCCAGTCCGGCCGCAACGGCGCGCACATGCTCGTCGAGGCTCCGCTGCGCCGGCAGGCTGGCGGCGAGCACGACCAGGGAGATGAAGCCCGCCCCGAACCCGCCCAGCACGGCCTGCGTCGCCAGCGCTGCACAGCCCACGGCGCCCAGCAGGATCAGGAGCGCCACGACGCCGCGAGCCCGCCGGCGGGCGAACGGATCACCGTCGCGGTTCAAGCCTCGATCCAGCCAGCCGATAAGCGCCCCCATCCAGGTGACCGGATGGCCGATGACGCGGTACACAGCAGTCGGATATCCGAGCGAAGCCTCCAGCGCGAGCGCCAGGAGGCCCAGCACCACGTGGGAGCCCATCAGGTGGGATTCGAATGACATCGCGCGCGCCGGACGGCCTTGAGGATCAGAGGGACGGAGTTCCGGCCGACGCTGGCGCGGCTGGAGGCGCGAACTACTACCATGGCGGAGCCTTGGCGGCAGCCCGTGCGCGGTTCCCCGACGCGCCCCAGCCCTGGATCGACCTGTCCACCGGCATCAACCCGGTCGCTTACCCTGTCGGGTCAATCTCCGCCGACGCCTGGATGCGGCTGCCGGATAGCGAGGACACGGCTGAACTGGAGCGCGTCGCCGCCGACGCCTATGGGGCGCCCGATCCGGCCTCGGTGGTGGCGGCGCCAGGCGCCCAGGCGCTGATCCAGGTGCTGCCTGGCCTGCTGCGCCCCCGGCGCGTGGGGGTGCTCGGCTTCACCTACGCGGAGCACGCCCGCTGCTTTCGAAGACTTGGAGCCGATGTCGTCACGCTCGACAGCCTCGATGAAGCCGCGGCTTCCGACGTCGTGGTGGTCGTGAACCCGAACAATCCGGACGGCCGCCTGGTCCCGCCCGCTCGTCTTCTGGAGGCAGGCGCTCGCTTGGCGTCCCAGGGGGGCGCGCTGGTTGTGGACGAAGCATTTCTGGACGTTCTCGACCCCGCCTTGAGCGTCGCAGACAACGCCGCCGATGCCGGCGTCATTGTGCTCCGCTCCTTCGGCAAGTTCTACGGTCTTGCCGGACTGCGGTTGGGCTTCGCGATCGCGCCACTTCGCATCGCGCGCGCGTTGCGGGACGCGCTCGGTCCCTGGGCGCTGAGCGGTCCAGCGATCCAGGTCGGCGCGCGCGCCCTTGCGGACGCCGCATGGCTGCGCGACCAGAGGCGGCGCCTAGCCGCCGACGCCGCCCGGATGGACGCCCTTCTGATGGGTCACGGTTTCAGGATCGTGGGTGGAACGCCGCTGTTTCGCCTGGCCGAGCACGACGCCTCCGAGCGCCTTTTCGAACTCCTGGGCGCACAGGGCGTGCTGGTCCGCCCCTTTCCGCAAAGGCCTGCTTGGCTACGGTTCGGCCTCCCGGAGCCAGACGTTTGGGACTTGCTGCACCGCCGCATGGAGAATGCCGTTCGCTCCGCATGCAACCAAAGTTGAAATCCGGCCTACCCTTTTAAGCATAGTCACAAGATAAGCAGATGAACGAATGCCAATCTTTGCACTTGCTGCTTGAATTGTAGTTCTCGCCGCTATAGTTGCACTCCTGACATCGCGGAGCGCACAATGACCGAGAACGCCGATTATGCCCTCGACCTCGTGGCCGATATTGTTTCAGCCTATGTTTCGAACAACAGTCTTTCTGCGGCCGAACTGCCTGCGCTGATCGCCAGCGTCCACGGCGCGCTCAACCAAGTCACCACTGGCAAGGTCGAAGAGCCGGCCGTGGAATTGAAGCCTGCCGTTTCGGTGAAGAAGTCGATCACCCCGGATGCGATCATCTGCCTGGAGGATGGCAAGTCCTTCAAGTCGCTGAAGCGTCACCTTGCGACCAAATACGGAATGACGCCGGACGACTATCGCGCTCGTTGGGGCCTGCCCAAGGATTACCCGATGGTGGCGCCGAACTACGCGGCCGCGCGCTCCGCGCTGGCCAAGACGATGGGCCTCGGCCAGGGCCGCCGGAAGCCCGAGCCAGAGCCGGTCAAGACCCGCAAGACCCGCAAGCTCGCGAATGCCTGAGCGATGGTTGCGGTCGGCCTACCGCAGCTCCAGCACGGATCAGGAAAGCCCGGCTTCGGCCGGGCTTTTTTTCGCCAGGAGGTTACCCCGTAGGTGGGCGTCGGCAGCGTCGGGCATGGACGCTAAAGCGAGAGAGCGCGC
This sequence comes from Alsobacter metallidurans, assembly GCF_014636935.1. GTDB lineage: Bacteria > Pseudomonadota > Alphaproteobacteria > Rhizobiales > Beijerinckiaceae > Alsobacter > Alsobacter metallidurans. The sequence continues at coordinate 839,509 of NZ_BMES01000001.1, forward strand.
CTAAAGGCGACCGGCGTCGTGGCAGACCGCCTCGATGTTGTGGCCGTCGGGATCAAAGACGAAAGCGCCATAGTAGTTGGGATGATAGTGCGGCCGCAGGCCGGGCGGGCCGTTGTCGCTAGCGCTCGCCGCGATCGCGGCGGCGTAGAAGTCGTCCACCGCGGCTTCATCAACGGCCGAAAACGCGACGTGGAGACGCCCGACGATCGGCTGGCCCTCGGTGATCCAGAACTGCGGTCGCCCATCCTTGCCGAAGCCCGCATGGGCGCCGCTTGCGCTCGCGCCGTCGTCGACTTCCATGACGAGTTCATAGCCGAGCGTGCCGAGCACCTTTTTGTAAAACTCCAGCGACTGCACGTAGTTCGAGACCGGAAAGCCGATATGGTCGAGCATGGGGTTCTCCTCAGGCGGAGAAACCTAAAGCTGAAACCTCTGCGCGTGAAGCTCGCGCGTCCGGCGCCGCTCGGCCGCAGAAACGATCCCGGCCGAAGCCGCGATCGATCAGGCCACCATTGTGAGTTCGGCTTCCACGCGGGCCGGTATGAAGGCCTCCGCGGTTCCGTCTTCGCCGGCCGCCACGTCCTCGATGGACGCGCCGACGTCCTGGGCTTCGCGAGCGATTTCCTTGGCGATGCGCACCAGGGTCGGGCGGCTCTTGTCGAGCAGGGGAGCGAGCCAGTCGGACATCTCGGCCGTGAGAACGCCGATGGGGCGCTCGCCCCATACCGCATAGTCGACCACGTTTGCGACGAGCCAAGCTCCGTAGGCGCGGTCGTAGCGCCGCACGTCGCGCTCGAGCCGGATGAGCACCTCGATCTCCTCGCGCGAACTGACGCCATCCGGCAGCACCTTGCGATGCAGTCGCTGCACGTCGCCAAAGGTGATGCGCCCGGTGCGGGAGACGATTTCGGCGAAAGCCGTGAGGGCGGTATGGGAGTTGGTCATGGCGTCTGCTCGCGGTGGTCGCTTGAATGTCTTGCAGCCATTCAAGCCGCCACTGCTGGCCGCCACGTTAAAAACGATGCTGAATCGATGTTCAGGTTAAATGAACGTGTTCAATCGATTGCCGAGATCTTACTTCACGATCTGAAAACCATGCAGCCGCACGTCTGGCCGGTGACATGAAAAAGCCCCGCCGAAGCGGGGCTTTTCCTTCGCCGTGCAGGAAGCTCAGAGCTTCTTGTTGGCGGTGTCCGAAATCTTGTCGGCCATGTTCTTGGCGCCGGCCTTGGCGTCGCCCATGGCCTGCTGAGCCTCGCCCTTGGCCTCCTGGGCCATGCCCTCGGCGCGCATCTTGTCGGAGCCGACGACCTTGCCGATGCCCTGCTTGATGTTGCCCATGGCTTCGTTGCCCAAGCCGGCGGCCTTGTCGGTGGTGCTACCCATTTTAAGTCTCCCGTTGTGTACGCTTGCGTCGGGAAGTGAACGGGTTTCGGGAGGGAAGGTTCCGGAAAACATGCGGCGATCCACGGTTGGCGAGTTCCGTCGACGCGCTTATCTGTGACGGATCGAAAGTCGCCACGAGCCAGCCATGACGGTCATCCCGCTGTTTCCAACGCCACGCGACGAGATTGTCCGGCTCGAAGAGCAGATCGAGGCGTTAGGCGAGGCGGTCGAGCGTTCGCGCAAGCTCATCACGCTCTCGCGAGCCGCAGCCGTGCTGGGAGCCGTTTCGCTGGTGGTGGTCGCGACGGGAGTCGCGGCGCTGAATTCATCCGTGACGCTGTTCGGCATCGCGACCTTGCTCGGCGGCATGGTGCTGGCCGGCTCCAGCCGCAGCACCCTCGACGAACATGTCGAGGCGCTCGAAAAGGCCCGGCAGGCGCGCGACGCTCTGATCGACGAGGTCGCGCCTGTGTCGGTGACGCTTCACTGAGGAGTCCGCCTCAGGATCGCGTCGCCACCAAGAAGAGCCGGGGAAAGCGCAGCAGCACGACGCCATCCTGTTGCGCCGGATACTCCATTGCGATCCGGGCCTGATAGGCGGCCAGAAACCCGGTCCGCAGATCCGCCGACAGCGGATCGAGGTAGGGCCTCAGGCCAGTGCTCTTGAACCATTCGACGATCGCGGCGGCGCCTTGCAGCGGATGGACATAGGTCGTCTGCCATATGTCGACCTCGCAGCCGGCGGCGCGAAGGATGGCGTAGTAGCCGTCGAAACTCTCGATCGGCGTCCGCGCCCCGGCCGCGCCCGCGAGCGCGTTGCGCCACGGTCCGTCGCCGGCCGCCTCCGCCATCGCCCGGTGCGACGGCTCATTGAGATTGTTGGGCATCTGGATCGCCAGCGCGCCGCCCGGCGTCAAGGCCGAGACGAGCCGCGGAAACAGCGCCGCATGATCCGGCAGCCACTGCATGACGGCGTTTGCAAAGATCACGTCGTAAGGCCGCGCCGGCCGCCATGTCGCGATGTCGGCGAGACCGAACGTGGCGCCGGGCAGGCGCTTCTTCGCCGTTTCGATCATGTCCGGGGAACTGTCCACGCCCTCCACAAGCGCATCGGGAAATCGCCGCGCCAGCAGTTCGGTGCTGTTGCCCGGGCCACAGCCGAGATCGATCACCCGCCGGGGCGCTTCGACGCGAACGCGGTTCAGGAGGTCGACGGAGGGGCGCGTCCGCTCGTCCTCGAACTTCAGGTACTGGTCGGCGCTCCAGTCGGCCATGTGGCGATCTCCGGTTGTCCCGGCGCATCAGTAGCGCCGGGATGGGTTGCAAGGAAGCCGCCTCGGCTCAGGGCTGCCGAGACCGGCCGGCTGCCTCACCGTCCTGACCGACGAAGGCAACTGGCGTCCTGAGTGGCGAACGCAACCGAGATCGACGCCAGCTCGATCAGCCCCCTGGGCGAACCATCGACGTCATGCCGCCGGATCTTTCCGAACGTCGCCGCGGGTCAGGTGCGGCGAAAACGCCCGGCTGGTGAGCGGACCCAAGGCGGGGCGGAACCATCGGTTCGGCCCGCGCGATGCGCTTGAAAGCCGCGCCCGGTCCGGAGCCCGGACGGTGGAGCTGTCCGTTCGCAAGAAGATGGAGGGAAACTGACATGACCAAAAGCCACGACGACACCTACAAGGCCTTTCGCGAAGCCGTGAACATGACGCCAGCCGAACTGGAGCGCTGGCTCGAAACAGATCACTCCCGCGAAGTGGGCTGGACCGACGGCCACGCGAAGCACTCCGCCAGCGAGGCGGAGTCGGTCGGGCACCGGTCTGGGCGCCGCATCGTCGAGCTCAAGCGCACCGCCAAGGCCGACCTGTCGGACGACGACTACGCTCACACGGCCAAGGTGGTCGGCTATGTTCACCGCCACATGGCCCAGCGGCCGGCCGGCGACGTCACGGACACGCGCTGGCGCTACTCGCTGATGAACTGGGGCCACGACCCCAAGAAAGGCTGAGGCCGGGCTACCCGGCCTTCTTGCCCTTCACGGCAGCCTTGTTGGTGAAGCGGGCGTTGCCCAGCCCCGTCCCGATCGTCAGGATGCCCCAGTGGGCGACGTCGGCCATGAACGGGATCTGGCTCAGGCCCTGCACCACGGCGTCGTTGTGCATCAACACCGTGGTGTCGTGCTTTCCGATGCTGGGGATCTCCTTTGCGATCAGCTCCGGCAGGTTGAAGTGATCGCTTTCCCAGTTGCCGCCCGGCAGGTTCTGGCCGCCGCGGTCGATGCTGCCGTCTGGCTCGATCACGCCCGGGCAGCCGACGCCGATGATGGGGGCCAGCTTCATGCCCTCCTTCTCGGCGCGCGCTATCAGGTCGCGCACCATCTCGACAAGCCGCTTTACCGCCGAAGTTCGCTTCGGCTTGTCGTCGGCGTGGCGCCAGAGCTCGGTTTTCCAGACCTCGGCGAGCGAGAGGTCCTTCTCCTTTTGCATGTTGAGCGTGACCACGCCCGCCCGGATATTGGAGCCGCCGATATCGACGCCGATCAGCGCCTGATGGCCTTCCAGCGCCCATGGCGGGATGAGGTGGGCGACGCCGATCAGCCCCGCGTGGTCGGGGTGCTGGCGGATAGGCATCAGCTTCACGTCGTGCCCAGAGCCCTTGAGCAGTCCGCTCGTGCGTCCGATCACGAGTTCGCCAAGCCGCCCCTGGCGAAAGCCGCCGCCGACCGCGATGTTCTGGGTGTTCTCCCAACCCTTCGTGCGCAGGAAGCGCCGCGTCACGGCCGCGAGCTCCTGGGAGAAATCCTCCACGGCGCCATGGATGATCCCCACCGCGTCCGGATCGCCGTTGAGGAAGATTTCCTCCAGCTTCTTCTTGCCGATTTGCGAGCTCGGCTTGTCGCCAAGCGGGTCTTCGTCGTACTGGCGGAACCGCTCGCGCCAGTCTTCCAGCACCTCGACGAAAGCGCGTTTGCTGGCGCGGTCGCCGATGAAGCCGTCCTGGTGCCGAACCTCGAGATTGTAGCTGTCGATGGTGACGGACGGCAGGTCGAAGGCGCCGTGAGGCCCCTTGGGGGTTTCGCGTGCGGGCATGAGCGGTCCTTACTCCGGGCGTTCGCTGAGGACGATCGCCTCGTCGGAGCGGGTGCGCTCCTCAAGCTCCTGGCGGGTGTGCTTCTCGCAAAGGTCGGCCGCGCAACGCAGCAGCTGCCCGGCCGCCGCATAGGCGTCCAGCGCCATCGCGCCGGCGTCGCGGCCGGCGTCCTGCGGCACGCGGATCCGCAACGAAATGCTCTGCACCGGACCATCATCGTCGGCGCGGAAGCCAAAGTTGAGCTCGGTCGCGAGCGTCGGCGGACGGTCGCCGTCCGAGGGCGCGAGCTTCATTTCGCCAAACGAAAAGCTGTAGAACTGCATCGCGCCTCGCCACTCTGGACGCCGGAACAACGCGCGATGCTCGGTTCCGTTCAGGCTCCGCCGGCGACGTTTTCCTCGTCCAGCACAGCGTCTTCCTCGGCCTCGAGCCGGGACGCGTCCTCAGGCCGCAGCCCGAAGCGGGCCGCTACGTCCGGCGCATAGCGCAGGAGGTCCGGCCGCAGCCGCAACAGCGCGAGGTCCTTGGCCTTGGCCTCCAGCATCACGTCGAAGTCCAGCCCCTCGGCGATCCTCATGAAGGTCGCGAACTCGAAGGGATTGCAGAAGTCGGCGTGCCCGGTGAACACCGGCGCGACGTAGTGCGTGGTTTTCTTGCGCGTCGCCTTGTCCACCCGCTGCTGCTCGCGCAGCTCCGTCCGGGGCGACGAGAAGTGCACCTTGGGCTGCTGGTCGTCCGGCCAGGTCGCCAACATCGCGGCCAGCGTGGCGCGCATGTCGGCGCGTTCGGGGTTGAGGCACCAGAAATGCTGGTGGTCGAAGATCAGCCGCACACCGGTTTCGCCATGGATCCACAGCGTATCGGCGGCCGAGAAGCGCAGGTCGTCATGCTCCAGCGTCAGCCGGCGCCGCACCGGCTCCGGCAGGGTCGGCCAGGTCTGGGCCCAGCGCGCCCGGCTGGCTTCGAGGTCGCCATAGACGCCGCCGACATGGATCACCAGCACGGCCTCGGGGCCGAGCTCCATCAGGTCGAGCATCTCGGCCTGGCTGGCGAGGTCCCAGGCGCTCTTGCGGATGAGCTCGGGGTCCGGGCTGTTCAGGACGACATATTGCGACGGATGGAACGACAGCCGGACGCCGAGCTCCTTTGCCTTGGCCCCGATGGCGCGCAGCTCCGGCGCGCTCTCGCGCACCATGTCGTGGAACTGCGGCATGTCCGGGTGGGTGGCGTAGGGCGCCAGGTCCGACGACATCCGGTACATGCGGATGTCGTGCCGAACCAGATAATCGAGCAGCGTATCGAGGTAGCCGAGCGAAACCTTGAGATGCGGATCGCTGGTGGAGCGCCGGGCGTCATGGCTCTTCAAGTCGTCCCGGCCCATAACCTTGACCGGGAAGCCCAGCCGCGAGATCCGGCGCTGGCCGCCCGGCGCCGTCGATAGAATGTCTGTCACGCGTAGGTTCCTGTTCGTGGACCCTACGGAAACGGCGGTGGGCTGGATCGGTCCCGCCCTGCGGCGAACGAACTCAGCCGCGAAATTGCTTCAGGAGCGCCTCGGCGCTTCGCGCCAGGATCGTCGCGTCCACGCCCACGCTCGTGAAAGTCGTGCCCCATTCCATGCAGCGCTTCGCGAAGGCGGTGTCGGGCGTCAGGATGCCGGCCGGCTTGCCGCAGGCGCGGATGCGCCGGATGCCGTCCTCGATGGCGGATACCACTTTGGGGTTGGCTGGCTCGCCGATGCAGCCGAGGCTGGCCGCGAGATCGGCGGGGCCGATGAACACTCCGTCCACCCCCTCGACGGCGGCGATTTCCTCGAGGTTGTCGAGCGCCTCCTGCGTCTCGATCTGCACCAGCAGGCACAGTTCCTCATGGGCGCGCTTGCCGTAGTTGGCGACCCGCCCGAACGCTGTCGCACGGGTGACGCCCGACACGCCCCGGATCCCCTCCGGCGGATAGCGCATCGCCGAAACGGCCGCGCGCGCTTCCGCGGCGTTCTGAACGTAGGGAATCAGCAGCGTCTGCGCGCCGAAATCGAGCAAGCGCTTGATCAGCACGGCGTCGTTGCTGGCCGGCCGCACGATCGGGGTGACCGGGTAGGGGGCCACGGCCTGCAATTGGGCCAGGATCGTGAGCGGATCGCCGGGCGAATGCTCGGTGTCCAGCAGCATCCAGTCGTAGCCCGCCCCGGCCAGCGCTTCGGCCGCGTAGGAGCCCGGCAGGCTGCACCAGAGGCCGATCTGTTGCCGCCCTTCCAGGATGGCGCGCTTGAAGGCGTTCTGGGGCAACTGCATGACGAACCTCGGACGGGGAAGGGAGCAGGACGGACGGGCGCTTGCGCCCCGGCAGGATGACGGCCCGGCGGCGGCGCGTCCACCCGTCAAACCGCATGCCGGCTAGGCGGAAGGGTCCGGCTCGCGAAGCACGTAGCGCAGCACCGTGTCGGCCGCGACCGCGCGGCGCCGGGCGAGCGCCTCAGGGGTGTCCATCGCGACCCGGAAAATGCGCGAGAAGGTCGCGCGGTGCGACACGTTGAAGATCGCCAGCGCGCTGATCGTCATGTGAAGGTCGATGATGTCGAGACCCGCCCTAAACACGCCCTCTCGAACGCCGCGATCGTAGACGTCCCGCAGCATCTCGATGATGGACAGGTTCAGCTTCTGAATTTTGGCGGATTTCGCCAGATGCTCACCGTTGTGGATGTTCTCCACGATGATCAGGCGGACGAACCAGGGATGGCCGTTCTGGTAGTCGAAGGTGAACTCCGTCAGGCGGCGTAGCGCATCCGCGGGGCCCAGTCCGGTCAGGTTCAGTTCGCGCTCGACCTGCCGCATGGTCGCATAGGCGGCCTCCAGGGCGGCGACGAACAAGCCCTCCTTGTCCTTGAAATAGTAGTAGATCATCCGCTTGCTGGTGTCGGTCTTGGCGGCGATCTCATCCACGCGCGCACCACTGTAGCCATGCTCCGCGAATTCGCGGCTGGCGACCTCCAGGATGTTGCGGCGGACGCCCTCGGGGTCCTGCGCGCGGGTCGCCGGCTTGGCTGTGGTGGTCATCCTCGCGTCCCCTCCGAGGCCGCACCCCGGCCTCGCGCCAGCTTTGTACTGACTGGTTCATTTTCGCGTTGACTAAATGTACCAGTTAGTACAACGTCGCGAAACCATAAAAACGGCGCCTTTCGGGGACGCCAGAGCAGCGCCATCGGACCCGAACACGGGCGGCGCTGCAGAATGGGTGGAAACGTGGGCTATCAACTCGATTTCAGCGTCGTCTGGGATGCGTTGCCGTCCCTGCTCTGGGCGTGCCTTGGCACGATCGGGCTCGCAGTCAGCGGCATGCTGCTCGCCATAGTGATCGGGGTCGGCGGCGTCATGCTGCGCGACAGCCGCTTCAAGCCAGCGCGTTGGGCCGTGATGGCCTTCGTGGAGTTGATCCGCAACACGCCGTTTCTGGTGCAGATCTTCTTTATCTTCTTCGCCCTGCCGCTGATCGGCCTCCGGCTCGATCCGACTCCGACCGCGATCCTGGCGCTCGGGATCAACGGCGGCGCCTACGCGATCGAGATTATCCGGGGCGGCGTGCAGTCCATCGGCAAGGGCCAGATCGAGGCGGGCCTGGCGCTCGGCCTGCACAAGGCGCAGGTCTTCCGGCTCATCGTCCTGAAGCCGGCGCTGCGGGCCATCTTTCCGTCCCTGACGAGCCAGTTCGTGCTGCTCACGCTCACCACGAGCGTGGCCTCGGCGATCTCCGCCTACGAACTGACCTCCGTGGCGCAGCAGATCGAGTCGAATACGTTCCGCAGCTTTGAGGTCTACGGGACCATCACGGTGTTCTACCTCGTGATGTCGTGGCTGCTGATGAGGGTCTTCGACCAGATCTCGCGCCGCTATTTCAGCTACCCGGTGAAGTGAGGGCGACGCGATGGGCTGGAATGAGTTCGCCTTTCTGCTGCGCGGCCTGCAATGGACCGTGGCGCTCTCGCTGGTCGGCTTCATCGGCGGCGGCGTCTTCGGCCTCGCGGTCGCGTTGGCGCGCACCTCCGGCCAGCCGCTGCTCGAGCGCGTGACGGCGGGCTATATCGGCCTGTTCCAGGGCACGCCGCTGCTGATGCAGTTGTTCGTCGTCTATTACGGACTGGCGCTGATCGGCCTGAAGCTCGACGCCTGGGTGGCTGTCTCGATCGGCTTCACGCTCCATGCCAGCGCCTTCCTGGGAGAGATTTGGCGCGGCTCCATCCAGGCCGTGCCGCGCGGCCAGACGGAAGCCGCGAACGCGCTGAGCCTGCACTACGTGTCGCGCATGAAGGACGTCGTTCTCCCGCAGGCCTTCCGCATCTCGCTGCCCGCCACGGTGGGCTTCCTGGTGCAGCTCATCAAGGGCACGTCGCTCGCTGCCATCGTGGGCTTCACCGAACTCGCCCGGGCGGGCAACATCGTCTCCAACCAGACGTTCAAGCCGCTCCTCGTGTTTGCGGTGGTGGGGGCCCTCTACTTCGTCATGTGCTGGCCGCTGTCGCTCTACGGCGCCCACCTGGAGCGCCGCTTCGCGGCCGCGTCCCGCTAGCAGGAACGGAATTCGCCATGGCCGCCGCAAACGCCTCACCCGCGCCCGCCTCCGCTCAGCCGATGATCGCAATGCGCGGCGTCGAGAAATGGTACGGCGACTACAAGGCGCTCACGGACATCAACCTCACGGTCGCATCCGGCGAGAAGATCGTGCTCTGCGGGCCGTCCGGCTCAGGCAAGTCCACGTTGATCCGCTGCATCAACCACCTGGAGCCCTATTCGGCCGGCGAGATCCGCGTCGACGGTACGCTGCTCGGCGACGACCGCAAAACCATCGACGCGGTGCGCCGCGAGGTCGGGATGGTGTTCCAGCAATTCAACCTGTTTCCCCATCTCACCGTGATGCAGAACTGCACGCTCGCCCCCATGCGCTCGCGCGGCCTGGGGAAGGCGCAGGCCGAAGCGGTGGCGCGCCGCCTGCTCGATCGCGTGAAGATCCTCGACCAGGCCGACAAATTCCCGGCGCAGCTGTCGGGTGGCCAGCAGCAGCGTGTCGCCATCGCCCGGGCGCTCTGCATGAAGCCGAAGGTGATGCTCTTCGACGAGCCCACCTCGGCGCTCGACCCCGAGATGGTCAAGGAAGTGCTCGACACCATGATCTCCCTGGCCGAAGACGGCATGACGATGATCTGCGTCACCCACGAAATGGGCTTCGCCCGCCAGGTCGCCGACCGCGTGATCTTCATGGCGGGCGGCGCCATCGTGGAGGAAGGCCATCCGGCCGAGTTCTTCAAGGCGCCCAAGCACGAGCGCACGCGCAAGTTCCTGGGCGAGATTCTCGGCCACTAATCCTTCGACGCCTCCCTGACGGAAAACGCCCATGAGCCGCCTCGTTTACGTTCTGAACGGTCCCAACCTGAACCTTCTCGGCAAGCGCCAGCCGCATATCTATGGCCACGAGACGCTGGCCGACGTGGAGGCCGACTGCCGCAAGCTCGCGGGCGAACTCGGTCTGGAGCTGCGCTTTCACCAGAGCAACCGCGAGTACGAGATCATCGACTGGGTTCACGAGGCGCGCGAGACGGCGGGCGGCATCGTCATCAACCCTGCCGCCTTCACGCATACCTCGGTGGCGATCCTCGATGCGCTGAACACCTTCGACGCGCCCGTGATCGAGGTGCACATCTCCAACGTCCACAAGCGCGAGGCCTTCCGGCACCACTCCTACGTGTCCCTGCGCGCCGACGGCGTGATCGCGGGCCTGGGCACGCAAGGCTACCAGCTCGCGCTCAGGCGCGTCGCCAAGCTGATCGATGAGAAGAAGGCCCCGGCCGCATGATCAACGGCGATACGGTGCTGATCGCGCACATCGGCTACCCGACGAGCACGTTCAAGGCGCCGCTGATCTACAATCCCTATTTCGAGAGCATCGGCGTCAACGCCGTGGTGGTCCCGATGGGCGTCAAGGCCGAGGGCTATCCCGGCACGCTGGCGGCGCTGCGGGGCTTCACCAACCTGCGCGGCGCGTTGATCACCATGCCGCACAAGGTCACCACCGTCGGCCTCGTCGACGAAGTCTCGACCACGGCCCGCATCGCGGGCGCGTGCAATGCCGTGCTATTGCGGCCCGACGGTACGCTGCTCGGTGACATGTTCGACGGCGAGGGCTTCGTTCGGGGCGTGCTGCGCAAGGGACGCGCCGTAGCGGGAGCCCGGGTCCTGGTGATCGGCGCAGGGGGCGTCGGCTGCGCCATCGCGGCGTCGCTTGCGGCGGCCGGCGCGGGCGCGCTTGGCCTTTTCGACGTGAACCCCGCCGCCGCCGAGGCGCTGGCGACCCGCCTGCGCGAACACTACCCCAAGATTGCCGTCACGGTTGGATCGCGCGATCCAGCCGGTTGCGACATCGTCGTCAACGCCTCGCCGCTGGGCATGAACGCCGGCGATGCGCTGCCGGTGGACGTTGAACGTCTCGCGCCCTCGACCTTCGTCGGCGAGGTCGTGATGAAGCAGGAGATCACGCCCTTTCTGGCCGCCGCCCGTGCGCGCGGCTGCGAATACCAGGTCGGAACCGACATGCTCTTCGAGCAAATTCCGGCCTACCTCGAGTTCTTCGGCTTCCCCAGCACCACGCCGGACGTGCTCCGGAGCGTGGCGCAGATCAGCTACTGACCATCGCCGCGCCTACGCGGCGCCGAGCTCGAACACCTCGGCGTGCGTGGCGACGGCCAAGCGGCCATCCCGGTCGATCCAGCCCCGGAACATGCCGTCGGTGTTGAAGGGCGCGGCGATGCGGCCCTCGGCGTCGATCGCAACCAGCCCGGCGCCGACCCCGTAGGGCGCAAGGTCGCGCATCACGACCTGCTCGGCCGCCGCATCCAGGCTTTCGCCCAGATACGCCATGCGGCTCGCGATCTCGTGCGCCAGCACGTGGCGGATGAACACCTCGCCCTTGCCGGTGCCCGACACCGCGCAGGCGCCGTCGCGCGCATAGGTTCCGGCGCCGATGATTGGGCTGTCGCCGATGCGTCCCACCGGCTTGTTCGTGAAGCCGCCCGTCGAGGTCGCGGCCGCCAGATGGCCGGCGGCGTCCAGCGCCACCGCTCCGACGGTGCCGTGCTTCTCGGCTTCGCTTGCAGTCAGCGTCGTGCCCGCCTTGGCGCGCGCCTGCATGGAGGCGAGCGCCTTGCGGCGACGCTCCGTGCCGAAATAGGAGGGATCGACGACGCGCAGGCCCGCCTCCTCGGCGAAGCGGTCCGCCGCCTGGCCGGTGAGCATCACGCTGTCGCCGCGCTCCATCAGCGCCCGGGCGGCGCTGACCGGGTTGCGGATGCGCCGTGCTGCGCACACCGCGCCGGCCGCCAGCGTCGCGCCGTCCATGATGGACGAATCCAGCTCGTTCTCGCCCGCCGCATTGAAGGCGGCGCCATGGCCGGCGTTGAACTGCGGCGAGTCCTCCATGACCATCACGGCCGCCTCGACGGCGTCCACGGCCGTGCCGCCGTTTTGCAGCTTCGCCCACCCGGCCCGCAGCGCACGGGCGAGGTCCTCGCGCGCGGCGCTCCACTCGGCCTCGGAGAGGTCGAGCTGGGCCATGACGCCGCAGCCTCCGTGAATGGCGATCGCCGGCCGTGCCATGGTGCTCTCCTAGGGTTTGTTCGCCGAAAGGGCTTCGGCCAGGGAAGGTCGGTCATGGCCGTCGCGGCCCGTCATCGCGGGGCTCGACAGCATCGCATCCAGCACGGCTTCCTGCGTCGCGCCCGCCACGGCCTCGAACACCGTGTCCATGCGCCTCTCCGCCAGCATCGCGATCGGCACGACGTCGCGCGCCTCGTCATGCCGAATGCGCCACGCCGTCGTGAACCCGATCGCTACGTCGCCGCTGCCATGGCCCCAGAACGAGCCGAGCCGTGCGAGCCCGACGCCCGCGCGCCGGATGGCGCGGGTGAGTTGGCGATGGTCGAGCGGCAGGTCCGTCGCCACGATGATGATGACGGAGCCACGCTCGGGACTTGTCGCGGAGGAGGGTGTCGGCGCGCGGCTTCCGTCCGGGAGCACGAGGTCCCCCGCCCGGCCGAAATTGGCGAGCGTCAGGACGCCGAGATGGACCGGGCCGCCCTCCAGATCCAGCCGGCGCGAGGCCGTGCCGACCCCGCCCTTGAACCCGAAGGCGCTCATGCCGGTCCCGGCGCCCACCGAGCCCCGCGCGAAGTCTGGCGCGGCGGCGGCGATCGCCGCCAGCGCGTGCTCCTGCGTCACCGCTAGCGCCTGGATGTTGCTGAGATACCCGTCGTTGCACTCGCCCACGAGCGCGTTCACCGTCGAGGTGCGCCGGCCGATGGCGGGATTGCGGCCGATCGCGTCGCGGATCAGCGCATCCGCGCAGGCGCCCACCCCGAACGTGTTGGTGAGCAGGATCGGCGTCTCGATCTCGCCCAGCTCCTCCACCTGCATCAGCCCGACGCTCTTGCCGAAGCCGTTGATCACGTGCACGGCCCCGGGAACCTTCTCGCGAAACAGGTCGCCGCCATGCGGCAGCACGGCCGTCACGCCGGTGCGCAGGTCGCCGTCCAGCAGCGTGACGTGGCCGACCGTGACGCCGGGCACGTCCGCGATGCTGTTGCGCGCGCCTGTGGGCTGCGCCCCGAAGGTCCAGCCGAGTGCGCGAGCGGGAGAGAGCGCCGGGCCCACGTCAGGCGGCGTTGTCGCGGGCGAAGCGCGCCACGTCCGCATGCGTGGCGAACCAGGCGCCCGCGTGGCCCTTAATATAGGTGATCAGCTCCTCGAGGATCCAGATCCGCGAACGGTAGGTGATCACGTGCGGATGCATGGTGAGCAGGAACAGGCCGCCGTCCCGATACGCCCGGTCGAACTCGCGCTTGAAGATGTCGAGCACGGCCGTGGGCGGCGTGTAGGGCCGAAGCGCCGTGAAGCGGTTCATGTTGAAATAGACCGCATCGTCGCGCACCCACTCCACCGGCAACTCGACGATGCCAGTCGGCTCCCCGTCTTCCAGGATCTCGTAGGCGTCGTCGTCCGCCATCAGGGAGGAATCGTAAAGCAGGCCGAGCTCACGCTCGATTTTCAGCGTCTCCTGCGAGAAGTCCCAGGAGGGCGTGCGCATGCCCACGGGCCGCACGCCGGTGATCTTCTCCAGCGTATCGGCGGCGCGGAAGTGCAGGTCGCGCTCGGCGTCCGCCGGCACCTTGGTGTTGAGCTCATGAATCCAGCCATGCAGGCCGATCTCATGGCCTTCCGCGATCACGCGCCGCTGTTCGTCCGGGTGCAGCAGCGCTGAAACAGCCGGCACGAAAAAGGTCGCCGGCACGCTCTCGCGCCCGAGAATATCGAGAATGCGCGGCACGCCGACCCGCGAGCCGTATTCGCCGCGCGACATTGCGCCGATAGATTCGCCGCCGTCGCGCAGCTCGTTGGTTTCATGGTCGCTGTCGAAGGAGAGCGCCACCGCGCAGCGCGCGCCGCCTTTCCAGGCCGCCGGCTTCAGCGCCCGGCCCGCCCGCACCTTGCCGACCTTCTGGCGCCAGGTCTCTTCCGGCCACTGCCACGGTTCCATGGGCGTCTCCTCGTGTTCTCTGTCTCTCATCCCCAGCCCTCATTGCGAGCCGAAGGCGAAGCAATCCAGCCTCAAGGCCCGGCCGTTAGCTGGATTGCTTCGCTCCGCTCGCAATGACGGCAGGGGATGACGAACTTCCCGTAATGATGTTCAAGTCAGTCTTCGCGAAGTGGCACGCCGCACGTCGTCCGGTGGCGACGGGGCGCAACGTCGGGCGCTCCACGGCGCACCGCTCGGCCGCAAAAGGGCAGCGCAGGTGGAAGTGGCAGCCGGGCGGCGGCGCCAGGGGGGAGGGGAGTTCGCCCTGGATGGGTTTGAAGCGCACTTCCGCGCCCTCCTCCAGCACCAGCTTCGGCACGCTGTCGAGCAGCGCCTGCGTGTAGGGGTGGCGCGGATCGGCGTAGACCTCGTGGGTCGGCCCCTCCTCGACGATGCGGCCAAGATACATGATCGCAACCCGGTCGCAGAGGTGCCGCACGACCCCAAGGTCATGCGAGATGAACAGCAGTGTGAGATCGAGCTCGCGCCGCAGCTTCAGGAACAGGTTGATGATCTGCGCCTGGATGGACACGTCGAGCGACGCCACCGGCTCGTCGCACACGAGCACGTCCGGCCGCATCGCGAGCGCCCGCGCGATGGCGACGCGCTGGCGCTGGCCACCCGAGAACTGGTGCGGATAGCGGCTGACGTAGTCCGGCTCCAAGCCGACCTGCCCGAGCCAATCGCGCACATACGCCACCGCGCCCGCCTTGCTGACGAGGCCATGGTGAATCGGCCCTTCCGCCAGCGCGTCGCCGATGCGCATGCGTGGGTCGAGCGACGCGAACGGGTCCTGGAACACCATCTGCACGCGCGTGGTGGTCTTGCGCGGGCTGGCGCCGCACGTCATCACGGGCTCGCCCGCGATCGCAAGCGCACCGTCGCTGGGCGGCAGGATGCCGGCGATCATGCGTCCGAGCGTGGTCTTGCCGCAGCCGGACTCGCCCACGAGCCCGAGCGCCTCGCCCTTGCGTAGCGACAGATCGACCTGGTCGACCGCCCGAACCGAGCGTCGCTCCACCGCGCCGCCGAAGGCCGCCACGATGCGCTCGCCGAGCGGCAGACTGGGGGTAAAATGCCGGCTCACGCCCGACGCCGTAACAAATCCGTCGGTCATGCGCGCACCCCGAGCGGAAAATGGCACAGGAAGGTGCGGTCGCCCTCCACCGCGAGAGGCGGCTCGTTCGCGCAGACCGGCTGCGCCCGGGGGCAGCGGGGCGCAAACGGGCAGCCGGGCGGCAGCTTCAGCAGCGAGGGCGTCGTGCCGGGGATGGATGCGAGGTCCTCGCCGGCCTGCGCGATGGCCGGCAGAGAGTCCAGCAGGCCGCGCGTGTAGGGATGGCGCGGGTCGCGCAGCACCGTGGCGGTGGGTCCGCTCTCGACGATGCGCCCCGCATACATCACCGCGATGCGGTCGGCCATGGACGACACGGTCGCGAGATCGTGGCTGATCCAGATCATCGCCGTGCCGGTGTCGCGCGCCAGCGCCTTCATCTCGGTGAGGATCTGCGCCTGGATGGACACGTCCAGCGCCGTGGTGGGCTCGTCCGCGATCACGAGGTCGGGCTTGTGCAACAGAGCGATCGCGATGGCGACGCGCTGGCGCATGCCGCCCGAGAACTGGTGCGGGTAGCTGTCCAGCCGGCGGCCCGGGTCCGGGATGCCGACCTGCTCCAGCGCCGCCACGCAGCGCCGCCGGCCGTCGCCGGCCGAGATGCGCTCGTGCGCCCGCAAGGCCAGCAGCATCTGGTCGCCAACGGTGAGCACCGGGTTCAGCGTCATGCTGGGGTCCTGGAACACCATCGAGATGCGCTTGCCCCGGATGGCGCGCAACTCGTCATTGGGCAGGCCGACGATGTCGCGCCCATCGAGCTTCACCGAGCCGGCCGCGATGCGCCCCGGCGCGTCCACAAGGCCGATCAGCGAAAACCCGGTCACGCTCTTGCCGGACCCGGACTCGCCCACGAGCCCCAGGATCTCGCCGCGATTCACCGTGAACGACACGCCGTTCACCGCCCGGACGACGCCGTCGCGCGTCGGGAACTGCGTTTCCAGCCCGGAGACGTCCAGCAAGGGCGCGCTCATCGCCGCAGCCTCGGATTGAGCTGGTCGCGGATCTGGTCGCCGACGAGATTGACCGCGAAGATCAGGATGATCAGCGCCACGCCCGGATAGATCGAGATCCAGTAGCGGCCGGATAGCATGTACGGGAATCCGTTGGCGATCAGCATGCCGAGCGACGGCTCCGTCGGCGGCAGGCCGACGCCGAGGAATGACAGCGTCGCCTCCAGCGAGATTGCGCTGGCGATCTGCACGGTCGCGACCACGATCAGGGGCGGCAGCGCGTTCGGCAGAATGTGGCGGAACACCACCCGCCGCGCCGGCAGGGGCGTCGAGAGCGCCGCCTCGACATAGTCCTTGTGCCGCTCTGCCGCTGCCGCGCCGTGCGCCGTGCGGGCGAAGTAGGCGTACTGGGCCGCAACCAGTGCGGCGACCAGCTGCCACTTGCCCTGGCCCAGCAGCGCCGCGATCACGAAGGCGAGCAGGATGGCTGGAAACGAGAGCTGCAGGTCGATGAGGCGCATCACGAACGCCTCGACCCTGCCGCCCAGATAGGCCGCCGTGGTGCCGACGCTGGCTCCGAGCACGAGGCCGATCGCGCCCGCCACCAGCCCCATCTGGATGGAGATGCGTAGGCCATACAGGATGGCCGAAAGGAGATCGCGGCCCTGCGCGTCCGTGCCCAGCCAGTGCGTGAAGCCGGCCGTGCCCACGTAGCCGGGCGGGCGGCGCGCGTCGCGCAGCGTCAGGCTGGCGAGGTCATAAGGGTCCTGCGGGGTGATCAGCGGCGCCAGGAGCGCGAGGCCAATCATCAGGCCGACCACGACAAGGCCGAACACGGCGGCGCGGCTTTCGCGGAATTCGCCGAAGAAGCGGGCGAGCGGGGAGGCGCGGTCGATCATGCGCGGCCCTTCCGCATCCGCGGGTCGAGCGCCGCGTAGGAGAGATCCACCGCCAGGTTAATGACGATGAAGAACAGAGCGACCAGCATCAGGTAGGCCACCATCACGGGCCGGTCCAAGGACGTGATGCTGTCGATGATGAGCTTGCCGAGGCCGGGCCAGGAAAAGATGGTCTCGGTCACCACCGCGAAGGCGAGAGTCGAGCCGAATTCGAGGCCGAACACCGTGACGAGCGGAATTGCTATCAGCCGCAGGACATGGCGCAGCAGCACGGTGCGCTCGGAAAGACCCGCCGCGCGGGCGAACTTTACCGTGTCGGTGAGCATCGCCTCGCGAGTGCCGGCCCGGGCGAGGCGGATCATCAAGGCGAATTTGAACAGCGCCAGGTTGATCGCCGGGAGGATCATGTGCTGGAGGCCGTCGGCGGTGAGAAAGCTCCATTCCACGCCGAACAGCGGCGCGGTCGCGCCCCGCCCGCCGGCCGGCAGCCAGCCGAGGTTCACCGCGAACGCGAAGATGAGCACCAGCCCGACCCAGAAGGTGGGCACCGAGAAGCCCAGGATGGAGAGCGCCATCACGGCCTTGGAGAAGCGGCTCTGCGGCCGGTAGCCGGCATACATACCCAGCGGCACGCCGAGCAGGGTCGCGCCCAGCACTGCCGCCAGCGTCAATTCCAGCGTGGCGGGCAGGCGCGACAGGATGAGCCGGCCCACCGGCATGTTGTACACGAAGGACTGCCCGAAATCGCCGTGCAGCGCCCGGCCCAGGAAGGTGAAGTATTGCTCCCAAAGCGGCCGGTCGAAGCCGTACTTGGCGATCGTGGCGGCGCGGATGTCCTGCGTGGCGTCTGGCGAGATCAGCACATCGATCGGGTTGCCGATCGCGAACACGCCGGCGAACACCAACGCGGACATCGCCAGCACCACAAGGGCCGCTTGCAAAATTCGCTGGATCAGAAAACCGAGCATGCCGAGCGATCGCCCTCGCGGACGCGCGCCTCCCTGCTGATCGGCTTCCGGTCGACGACGTGCATCACCCCTCCGCGAACGCGCGACCGCCGCCCGCAGGAGAGACCTGAAGGTCGGCAAAATGGTTCCGTTTGGAACTTGTTCTTCAGAATTGACGAGGCCCCGTCCTGCTGTCAAGTTTCAGTGTGAACCAGTTGGGCGGACGCAACGTCGCCCCGGGACGCCGCGAGACGCATGCCGGAACCGCATCTCCACGCGCTGTCGAACGATCCGCTCGGGACCCCGTCGGGGCTCGACCCGTTGATCGCGCAGAAGCTATGGCGCAACCCGTGCTGGTTCTCCTTCCGCATCAACTACGTGGCCCTGCATTTCAATATCCCGGTCTATGGCTGGATCGAGAAGACCTTTGATCTCACCCGGCCCGAATTCGTGGTGCTGTACTCGCTCGGGCTGCAGGGCGGCGTCGCGGCGCGCGACATTTGCGCGTCCAGCGGCTTTCCGAAGCCCACGATCAGCCGCGCCATCCAGCAACTCCTGAAACGCAAGCTCATCAGCCGTGACGCCGACCCGCGCGATCACCGCAGCTATGTGTTGAACATCGCGGCGGCCGGCCGGAGCATCTTTGACGCAACCATGCCCGTGATGGTGGAGCGTGAGCGCACCATGCTGTCGCGGCTGACGCCGGGCGAGCGCTCCATGCTGTCCGAGCTGCTCGCCAAAGTCGTATTCGACACGCCGAACTGGCCAACCACGATCCAAGAAGGGGACAAGCCGACATGACGACTTCATTTGGACGGACCTTGCGTACGCTGTCGCTCGCGGCGCTGCTCGCCTCCACGGCCTCCGGCGCCGTGCTGGCCCAGACGCTCACCATCGGCGTGCGCGCCGGCCCCGCCTCCATGGACCCGCACTTCACCGCCACGGGCGTCCAGGCCGAGGCCGTGAAGCACGTGTTCGACACGCTGGTGAAGTCCGGCGACGACCTGTCGCTGGAGCCTGGCCTCGCCGAGAGCTGGAAGGCCGTCGACAACACGACCTGGGAGTTCAAGCTCCGCAAGGGCGTGAAGTTTCACGACGGCTCGGACTTCACCGCCGAGGACGTGAAGTTCTCGATCGAGCGCATTCCCAATGTCACGGGCCCGAACCCCACCACCGTGTATGTGCGCCGCGTGAAGGAGATCCAGATCCCGGGTCCGCTGACGCTGGTGATCAAGACGGACGGCCCGGCCCCGACCCTGCCGAACGACTTCATCCGACTGTTCGTGGTGTCGCACACGGCCGCCAAGGACTTCTCGACCAAGGACACGGCCGGCGAGGGCTTCAATTCCGGCAAGGCGACGGTCGGCACCGGCCCCTACAAGTTCGTGTCCTGGACGCCGAAGGAGGAGATGGTTCTCGCCCGCTTCGACGGTTACTGGGGCGGCAAGGAGCCGTGGGAGAAGGTAATCCGGAAGGAGATCCCCAACGACGCCGGCCGCGTCGCGCAGCTCAAGGCCGGACAGCTCGACCTCATCGCGCGCGTGCCCGCCGCCGACGTGCCGACCCTCGAGAAGGACAGCAAGCTCAAGGTCGTCAAGGCTGACAGCGTCTACCTGTTCAACGTCGAGTTCGACTTCCGCGAGAAGCCCGCCATGGTCTCCGCCAAGGACGGCTCGCCGCTGCCCAAGAACCCCTTCCTCGACCCGAAGGTGCGCGAAGCCTTCGATCTCGCGATTGACCGCGAGACGCTGGCCGAGATCGCCATGGAGGGGATGGGCAAGCCCGCCTCGCAGCTCGTCACCGAAACCATCTTCGGCTTCAACAAGAGCCTGAAGGTGACGAAGTCCGATCCCAAGAAGGCCAAAGCTCTGCTGGCTGAGGCCGGCTACCCGAACGGTTTCAAGGTCACGTTCAGCTACACCAACGACCGTCTGGCCGGCGACGGCGCGGTGGGCGCCACCATCGCGCAGATGCTGGCCTCCATCGGCATCGACGCGCAGGCCAATGGCGCCCCGGGCGCGGTGTTCTTCCCGGCCAAGCAGCGCGGCGACTACGGCCTCGCGATGTCAGGCTGGGGCACGCTGACGGGCGAGGCCAACTACACGCTGGCCGGCCTGATGCACACCAACACGCCGGCCACCAAGATGGGCGGGTTCAACGTGCGCGGCTGGAGCAACCCGGCGCTCGACAAGCTGATCGACGACGCCGCCGTCGAGATGGACGTCGCCAAGCGCAAGGCGCTGCTGGAAGAAGCCAACGCCATCGTCGCCAAGGAGCGCCCGAGCCTCCCGATCGCCTCGCTGGTGACCGCCTGGGCCATGCAGAAAAGCAAGGTCACCATCGTGCCCCGCGCCGACGAGGACACGCTGGCGATGAACGTCAAGCCCGCCAAGTAAGCCGAGATTTCGCTGCAACACAAAGCCCGCGGTTCGCGCCGCGGGCTTTTTCATTCGAGTGTTTATGCGGCGCTCGCGCCCGCGATGGCCTTGAGCACTTCGTCTTTAGGGCCGTCCGCGACGATGCGGCCACCGTCCATCCAGACCAGGCGGTCCACCAGTTGCAGCATGGGCGCACGGTGGGTGGACAGGATCAGCGTGCGGTCGCCGATGGCGGCGCGCAGGTCGCGCACGATGCGCACCTCCATGGTGTTGTCCATGGCGGCGGTGGGTTCGTCCAGCACCAGCGCCCTTGGCGCGCCGAGCAGCGTGCGGGCCAGCATCACGGATTGCCGCTCTCCGCCCGAGAGCCGCTCGCCGCGCGGGCCAATGCGCATGCCGTAGCCGGCGGGATGGCGTGCCGCGAACTCGGCCACGCCCGATAGCGCCACGGCCTTTTCGAACGCCTCCGGATCCACGTCGTCCAGCCCGAAGCATACGGCGTTGCGCAGCATGTCGTCGAAGAGAGCTGAATCCTGGCGCATAAAGCCGAAATGGCGCCGGAGGGCGCCCGGCGACGCCTGCCTGATGTCGTGGCCGTCCAGCAGCACCGCGCCTTCCGTCGCGTCGTGGAGGCGCAGCATCAGCTTCAGCAGCGTGCTCTTTCCGCTTCCGGCCCGGCCGACGAAGCCGACCTTTTCGCCTGGCGCAATGGAGAGCGACACCCCTTTCAGCGCCGCGACCTGCTCGCCCGGATAGGTGAAATGGACGTCCTTGAACGCAAGTGCGCCCAGGATCGGGCGGGCCCCGGCCGTAGGGTCGCCGGCGCTTTCCTGAGTAGCCTTGAGGGCTTCCTCCACGGTTTTGGTGGACCGAAGGATCTGCATGAGCCGGTGTACGGTCGACCCGATTGCGCTGACGGGCGAGATCATGCGGCCGATCAGCATGGTGGAGGCCGTGAGCGCGCCCATCGTCATGGCGCTCTCGCCGATCTGGTAGACGCCCACCACCAGCCCCACCACGACTGCGGCCTGCGATACCGTCATGGCGACGATGCCGGACGCGGCCCCATGCAGACGATTGAGGTGGCCCACATAGGCGGCCGCGTCCACGAGCCGCTCCCAGCGCCGCGTCAGCGGCCCGGCCGCGTCCGTGATCTTCACGGTTTCGAGCCCGGCCACGCTCTCCAGCAGGAGATTGGCCTGCGTGGCCATCAGGCGTGCGGCCTCGAGGGCGCGTTGCCCGCGCGCATCGCCCATGAGCTGCATGGCGTAGATCGGGAGGAGCGCCACGAGGGGAATCCAGGCGACCGGCCCCGCGATCGCGGCGAGCAGCGCCATCGCGAGCGCAAAGAACGGCACGTCGACCAGCACCGAAACCAGCAGCGCGGGCAGGAGTTGCGACAGCGCCTCGATCTCCCGCAGGCCGGTCTGCACGCCGCCCGCCATGCGGGGCGCCTCATCGAGCTTCGCCCGGAGAATGCGGGCGTAAAGCCTCGCCTGAACGGCTGCCGAAACGCTGAGCCCGACCGCGTCGCTGAGCTTCAAACGGACAATCCGCAGCGCAAGGTCGAAGCCGAGCGCGATGCACACTCCAATCGCCAGCGCCCACAGCGTCTCCCAGGCGAGATGAGGGATCACCCGGTCATACACAGCCTGGGAAAACACCGGCACGGCAAGGAGCAGCAGGTTGCTGACTAGGGCGGCGACGCAGACCTGCAACAGCCGTCCCATGTGGCGCTGGCGCATTTCATCGACGACCATGCGCAGCAGGCTCACGTGGCGTTCTGTCGATTGCATCTCGGCCGGGGCCGCGGGGTCCGTGACCGAAGGGTCGCGCTGCGGCGAAACGAAGAAGACGACGCCGCTGTGCTGCGCATTGAGCTCCGCAAGGCTCGCTTGCCGGTCCACGCCTGCGGTTCTGCAGGTAAAAACGTCCTTCAGCGGCCGGCCGGTGAGAATCGTGCTCGCCCCATCCTTGTCCATGATCACGCAGGGAAAGTCGCCCTCGATCAGGCTGGCCAGCCTGCGCTGCGCGAAGGACACCTCGATGCCACGTTCCCCCGCGGCCGCGACGAGTTCTTCCGGGGTCGCTCCCGCGCTCGGCTTGCGTCCATCGAACCAGCGCTGCCCGAACCACGAGTCGGCCACCGCATTCAGGTCGCCCAGCAGCGTTCCTCGCGCAGGCTCGCCCGCGCCGGGCGCCCCCATAGGCGCTACAGCGTCTTCGGCCGTCGCGGCAGGGGTCTTCGCGCGCCTGCCGGCTCGGCTTTTCCGTCCTGTCCAAAAGGGCATCGTCGTCCCGTCCGGCGCGGCCCGCTCCATCATGGGCATCCGCCTTCTTTGGATTTGATTTTTTTATGCTTAACAATCCGTAAAGACGAGGCCGGTACCGTGGCGTTTCCGTTAAGCCGTGGATCGCCGATGGCCCTTACAGACTCGAAACAAAAGACGCCGGCCGCTGCGCCGCTGCCGTTTCCACGCCAGACCGACCGAATCGCCAAGGGCTCCCAGACCATTTTCGTTGGCGCCAGCGCGGTTGGCCTCGCATCCTTTATCGCCTGGGCGAGCCTGACCTCGCTTGAAAAAGTCACGCGAGGGTCCGGGCGCGTGATCCCCCAGCTCCAGAACCAGACCGTGCAGCACTTCGAGGGCGGCATCCTCACCGAGATCCTGGTGCGGGAAGGCGAGACCGTCGAGAAGGGTGCGCCGCTGTTGCGCATCGAGAACAGCTTCTCGCGGGCCGAGCTGCAGCAAGCCAAGCTCGAGATCATGGCGCGCGAGGTCAAGCTGGCCCGCCTTGCCGCGGAGGCCAATGGCCAGCCGTTCACGCCGCCGACCGGCCTGGATGGGCCAGCGCGCACCTTCGCGGAACGCGAGCAGACGGTTTATGACAGCCGCCGCCTAACGCTCAACGAACAGATGGCGATTGTCGACGAGCAAAGCCGCCAGAAGCAGCTCGAGCTTTCCGAATTACGGTCACGCTGGACCAATACGGTGCGCGAACGCGATCTCGTCAACCAGCGCGTCAAAAGCCTGAGGCGGCTCACCGAACTTGGGGCGGTGTCGTCCAACGACCTGCTCGAGGGCGAACGCGCCCTGCAGCAGATCGAAAGCCGCATGTCGGATCTCAGTCACGAGATCCCTCGGACCGAATCCGCTCTGGTGGAGCTGACGCGGCGTCGGAGCGAAACGGCGCTGCGCTTCGCGTCGGACGCTGAGAAAGAGCGCTCCGAGGTGGCCTTGCAGCAGGCAAAATTGCAGGAAAGCGCGCTCGCCTTGCAGGATCGGAGCCAGCGCTCGGACGTGATCTCACCCATGAGCGGGGTGGTCAACAAGCTGTACGTCTCGACGGTGGGCGGCGTGGTCAAATCCGGCGAGCCGCTCGCCGTGCTGGTGCCGGTCGACTCCGCCATCGCGGTCGAGGCGCGGCTTTCCCCGTCCGACCGAGCCGAGGTTTGGCCCGGGCTGCCCGCCATCGTCAAGATCAGCGCCTACGACTACTCGGTGTACGGCGGCCTAAAGGGGCGCATTACCGAAGTCTCGCCGGATGCGCTGCAGGACGAGCGCGGGCAATCCTATTTCCGGGTTCGCCTGGAAGCCGAGAGCGGCGGCTTTGGTCCCGATCGGCCCGTGGTGCCCGGGATGACGGCGGATGTCGACATCCTTTCGGGCAAACGCACCATCCTGTCGACGCTGCTGCGGCCGGTGCGAAATCTGCGCGACAACGCCTTGCGCCAGTGAAGGGGCCGGGCTGCGTCCCGCCCCGCCCTAGGCGGCCGCCCTGCGTGCCAGGAGCTCGCCCAAGGCTTCCTCGCTGATAAGGTGGGACAGGCGCACGCCGTAGCCCAGCGGCGAGACGTTGACGATGTCGCCTTTGATCTCCAGGCCGGGAAGGTGCACCACCACAGGGGCGCCGCGCCGGTCGAGAATGTAGCGCGAGGACTCGCGAAACAGGATCCCGCCACGGGACGCTTCGATGATCATGCCATCGATCGAGAATGCCTTTTCGGGCAATTCGAGCCGGGCCGCGATGCGGCAAGCGCTTCGCGGGTAGGCCCGCTTCACGGCGCTCTGGCCGTCGAAGAGCCGGGTGATGGCGGAGAGAATGGACGTGTTGCGGGCGTGCATGGTTGGCTTCCCTCAGGCCGAGCGTTCAGCCGGAGGCGCGAAGCGCTCCCGGGGTTCGTTGGCGTGCTGTCGGGCGATCAGCACAAAGGACGCAAAGGCATGCTCCATGGCCCGCGATACTTCGGTGAGGCCGTCCGTCAGGCCGTCCTGAAGCGATTGGCCGAGCACGCGCAGTTCGGAGGTGATCTCAGGCGAGGCGCTACGCGACATCGCGATCGTGGTGGCGCGCTGCTCTTCGGACAATCGCGCCAGCTCGCGTCCAATCTCTCTGACGACGCCGTCCAGCGCGCTCGCGAGGTCGCCGACGCCGGCCGCCACCGAGCCGGCGATCTGGTCCGCCATCATGGGCTCTAGAGCCCGGGCCGAGGCGTCGGCCTGGACTTGACGTAGAATCGCGGCGCCATGCTCCTGCAAGCTCGCCATCGTCGCGAAGGCGTCCTGGTTTTCCAGCCGCTGCTCCTGCGCCATTCGGGCGATCTGCTCGAAGCCGTTGTTGACTGCGATGCGCAGCCCGGCTGTATGCCGAGAAACGTCCTCGCGCAGGGCCGCCACGTCCTGGCTCATCGCCTCGGTCCGTTGCAGGGCCTGCAGCGACGCACGGTCGTTCTCGGCAGCCTGGGTCAGCAGGCGGCACGTCCGCTCCAGCAGGTCCGCCTGGAAATCTTGGCGTTCGGAAACGCGGCGCAACGTCGTCGAGACCTGCGAAATCGCGTCGCCGGCTTGCGCGATGGCGACCGCGAGATCGCCCGACATGGCGGCCACATGCGGCAGCGCGGAGGCGTCGGAGCCGCCTGCGCCTTCGCTCTGGCGCGTCTCGATCTGCGCGATGCCGGCCAGCCAGCTCTCGAACTCCTCTTTCACGCCGTGAGCGGCCGTGCTCACGAACCGGCCGAACAGGCCCAGCATCAGCGATCCGAACAAGCCGAACAGCGAGCACGAGAAGCCGGTGGCCATGCCCACGAGCGGCGCCTCGAGATCGTGGATCAGCCGCTTGATCGAGTCCGCCGATGCGGAGTCGCCGTTGGCAAGCCCGCCGATGATGCCGCCGACCGAGCCGACCATTTCCATCAATCCGATGAAGGTGCCGATGAGGCCGAGAAACACGCTCAGGCCGGTCAGGTAGCCCATCAGCGAACGCTGGTGGGCCATGCGGGTGTCGATGGCGTTCAGCAGGTGCTGCATCGTCGCGATGGAGATGCGCATGTGCCGGGTGCGCAGCAACTCGTCCAGCGTCAGATCGAACACGTGGCCCAGGAGATCGGGCGAACGGTAGACGACTCCCGGCGTCAGGCAGAGGCTGAGCCGACGCTGGCGCTGGTCGACATGCGGATCATGCCGCTCGCGTTGGATTTCGTCGTAGATGTCTTTGAGCGCCGCGAAGGCTTTCACGTCGTTGCGCAGCCCAAACAGGCTAATGATAGCCAGAATGGCGCCGAAGCCGAACACCCCGATGATCACCGTGTTGAGGTACGGGTTCGAGTTGATGCCGCTCATAATGAAGTGGTTTTGCCACAGCACCAATCCGACAAGGGCCGCGAAAACCAGCGCGATGCGAAGGAATTGGACGAGGATGATTCTTTTCATGAAGTAGTCCGCCTATGCGGCTGAGGGGCGGGAACGGGCGTCATTTCACGCTCCCGTTGCGGCCTATGACGAGAACGAGATCCTGGGCGTCCGAGGTGGCGTCATCGCGGACCTCTACGACGATCCGGTTGGCGGGCAGGCCGATCTGGATGATGCGCTCGCGCACCAACATCGCCCGGTAATAGGCGCGGCGCCTTGCGTCGGTGGCGCCGGTGTTGGCCACGAACGCCGACGCCCGCACCACGAAGGAGCCCGCCTCAAAAAGCCGCGCGTAATTCTGGAGCGCGTTGGAGCCTATCTGGTCGAGCTGGACCGCGCCATTTTTGAAGACGATCTTCAGGCCATCGCCAGCCTCGGTGAGGCTTGCGGGCTTTTCCCGCGGCGCTTCGGTTGGGAGAGCTTCATTCTGGATGACTTTGTCGCGGCCGGCGCCCTGCAATGCGGCCTCATCCCGAAGCGGCAAGCTGGCGATTTGGGGACCTCCCGGCGTGACGGCGTCGGCCGGCGTCGGTCCCGGCGCGGGACTTGAAGGAAGCGTCGGCGCCCCCGAAGCGAAGGTCGGCAGGGCTGGCGCGATGGGCGTGCGAGCAGGCTCCGGCACGGGAGCCGGTTGCTCGGCTGCTCGGGCGAGGGCTGTCGCGCCCGGAGTTGGCGGCGGCTGTGTCGGGTGCGCCAGCTTCTCCTTCAAGGCCTCGATCACGGCTTGCCGAAGCGCCTCGGGCGTTCTCGCGTCAAGGGCCGATGTATCGATGTTCATAGCTTGGGCGACGCCGGCGACGACGTTCTTGGAGACATTCTGTGAGAGCGTGAACACCACGATGCCGAGCACCATCATCACGAAGGTGAGCACCATCAGCATGGTGGTCAGCGCATCGACGTAGCCCGGCCAGTAGTTTTCCTCTTCGCCGCTCGCTGCTCCCGCCATACTCGAACCGCCACCGTCCTAAACCAGTAGGGTTATTTGAATTGATAATGGTTAAGACGCCGTGAGCGCGGCCGTTGGCCGGTCGCGCCTGGCTTATGCCGCGATGACGTGCAGCTTGGCGATCAGCGTCGTGTGGGCGTCGTCCGTGTAGAAATCGTAGTTCGTCGTGTTGCCCGAGACCGAGCTGACATAGCGGCTGGCCGAGTCCGCGATCGCGATCACATCGCCGCCCGAAAGGTTGACGTTGATCGTCAGGTCCTTGCCGGCGTCCGTCATGGCGGAGATCTGTGCGCCGCTCAGCGTCAGATTGGCGTTGATGTCGGTCTGCCGAAAATCGAGCGTTTCGACATTGGTTAGCGCCGCCGCGAGGTCAGCGCCCGTGAAGGACGAGCCCGAACCGGCCGCGATCGTGACCGTGTCCGAGCCGACGCCTCCATCGATGCGCGCCCCGATCGCCAGGAAACTGCCGTCGATCGTGAACGCGTCAGTTCCGGCGCCGCCGCTGAGCGTGTCCGCTCCGCCGCCGCCGATCAGCGTGTCGGCAAAAGAGCCGCCGGTGAGCACGTTGGCGGCGCTCGTGCCGGTGAGCACGTTTGAGGCGCTCGCCGCGCCGATGATGTTCTCGACACCCGACAGAATGTCGCCCGCTGCATCGCCGCCGGATTGGGAGGTGGAGAGGTTGAGGTTGACGGTGACGCCCGCGCTCGAGGCGGAGTAGTCGACCGTGTCGACATTGGCGCCCCCGACGAGGCTGTCCGCGCCGCCGCCGCCGACCAGCGTGTCGTTGCCCGCGCCGCCGATCAGCGTGTCGACTTGCGCGCCGCCCGTGAGAACGTTGTTCGCGCCGTCGCCGGTGAGCATGTTTGAGGCGTTGGCCGCGCCGAGGACGTTCTCGACGCCGCTGATCATGTCGCCCGCCGCATCGCCGCCGCTCTGGCTGGTGGCGAGCGACAGGTCCACGGTGACGCCGCTCGTCGAGGCGGCGTAGCTGGCGAGATCGATGCCGCCGCCGCCGATCAGCAGGTCAGCGCTTGCGCCGCCGATGAGCGTGTCGGCCCCAGCGCCGCCGATGAGCGTGTCCAGTCCTGCGCCTCCGTCGAGCAGGTTGTTGGCCGTGTCTTCGATGACGCGGACATTGTCGATGTAAAGGTCGGTGATCGTCCCGGCGGCCGAGGTCTGGGCGAACAAGATGGTGGTCGTCGTGCCAGTGGCCGTAAACGTGATCACGTTGGTGGCGTAGCCTGAGGTCGGGGCGTTGATCGCAGTGGTCTGGCCCCCGACCGTCACGGTCCCGGCGTTTGTACCGGGGTCCATGGCGTCAAACACGAGCGTGTAGGTCTGGCCGATCACGGTCGTCAGGTTCTGCGCGACGCCGTTGCTCTGGTTGGGGGTGGGGCCGCCGATCGCGAGGGATTGGGAACCTTCGCTCGAGGAGCCCGCGACCTGGTTCGAGAATCCCCAGAGTGAGTACCATTGTCCGCCAAGCACGTTGGTGCCGCCGGTTCCGCCGGCCTCGAACCCGCCATTCGACACAATGTTGCGGCCAGCGTAGAGCGTGTCGTTGCCTCCCGCGCCGGACAGCGTGTCGGCGCCCGCGCCGCCGATCAGCGTGTTGGCGCTGCCGTCGCCCGTCAGCGCGTTAGCGCCGGTGGCCGAGCCCGTGACGTTGGTCATGCCGGCGACGACGTCGCCCTGTGCCTCGCCGCCGGCGTAGGACCCGGAGGTGAGGTTCACCGTCACCCCCGAGGCCGAGCGAGAATAGTCGATCGTGTCGACGCCGCCGCCGCCCGTGATGGTGTCGGCCGCGAGGCCGCCCGCGAAGACGTTGTTGGTCGCCGTGCCGGTGAGCACGTTGCCGCCGACCGCCGCGCCGAACACGCCCTCGATGTTGGCGAGGATATCGCCCTGGGCGTCGCCGCCCGATTGCGAGGTGGCGAGGCTGAGGTTCACCGTCACGGCGCTGGCCGAGGTGCGGTAGTCGGACACGTCGAGATCGGCGCCGCCGTCGAGGGTGTCCCCGCCGCCGGCTCCGATCAGCGTGTCGGCGCCAAACAGGCCAAGGAGCGAGTCATTGCCGGCCAAGCCCACGATCATGTTGTCGCTGGCGTTTCCGGTGCCGAAGAAACCTCCGATCCCGTTGTAGATCATGTTCTCGATGTTGGCGCCCAGCGTCCAGCCGGGTCCGCGTACTGTATAAAGAGTATCGATCCCTTCTCCCGCGTTCTCCGTCGTTCCCGTGCTGCCTGTCCCCGTCAGATAGGTGTCGTTGCCGGCGCCGCCCGTCATGAGACCGCCCGCGCCGCTCGGCCGCATGCTGGTGTCGAGCACGTCGTCGCCCGCGCCGCCGAAGAGGCTTTCGTTGGTGGCTCCCGTCGAGCCCAGGAGGGTGTCGTTGAAATCCGAGCCCACCACGGCGAGGATGCCCGAGAGGATGTCGCCCTGGGCGTCGCCGCCCGATTGCGCCGTCGACAGGCCGAGATTGATGCTGACGGCGGCCGACGAGCCGACATAGCTCGCCGTGTCGGAGCCGCCGCCGCCTGTGATCCGGTCCGCGCCCGCGCCGCCGATGATGACGTCGTTGCCGGAGCCACCGTCGATGGTGTCGGCGCCAGCGCCAGCGACGACAACATCGTTGCCGACGCCGCCGTTGATGGTGTCGTCGAAGCCTCCGCCCACGATGGTGTCGTTGCCACTATCGCCGTTGAGGACGTTGGCGGCCGTATCCTCCATTACCCGGACGGCGTCGATGGAGATGTCGCCGCCAACCGGCGCCGTGACCTGGGTGAAGGAGATCACCGTGGACGTACTGGAGGCCGTGAACGAGAAGGTGTTGAAACTCTGTGTCCCCATCGTCACCGAATAGGTGACGCCGGCGGCGTCGACGCGCAGCGTATCGGGGCCGTTCCCGTTCTGGACCGCATCGAAGGTGACGACGTATGTCTGGCCGACCGTGGTGGCCAGGGTCTGGGACACGACGCTGCCCGCTGCCGTTGTTCCGCCCCCCAGCAGCAGGCCGAGCGTACCTTCCGACGGCTTGGTCGTGTGCAGGATGGAGGCGCCCGCGTCTTGGCTCCACCCCGTCGGGAATGCGCCCTGCACGCCTGTTTCAAAACCGCCATTCACCACGAGGTTGCGACCGCCGAAAACGCGATCGTCGTTGCTGCCGCCCGAGATCGCATCCGCGCCGAGCCCACCCGTGAGAGTGTCGTTCGAACCACCGCCCGTGATCACGTTCGCGGCCGCCGTGCCGGTGATCAAGTTCGAGGCGTTGAGCGATCCCACCACGTTGGTAATGCCAGACAGGATGTCCCCGGCCGCATCGCCGCCCGACTGCGAGGTCGCCAGAGTGAGGTCCACGGTGACGCCGGCCGTGGAGGCGGAATAGTCGACCGTGTCGACGCCGCCATTGCCCACGATCGTATCGGCGCCCGCGCCGCCGAAAAAGGTGTCGTTGCCCGCGCCGCCCGTCATGGCGTTGGCGCCGGTCGTGCCGGTGAGCACGTTCGCGCCGGTGGCGGAACCGATCACGTTCTCGATGCCCGACAGGACGTCACCCGCCGCGTCGCCGCCGCTTTGGCTATTGGCGAGGCTGAGGTTGACCGTGACGCCCTGAACGGACGTGGTGTAGTCCACCGTGTCGGTTCCGGCTCCGCCCGCGAGCGTGTCGGCGCCTGCGCCGCCAATCAGCGTATCGTTGGCGACGCCGCCTGTAAGGACGTTGTCGCCCGTGTCCCCCTTCAGGATGTTCGACCCGTTCGTGGCGCCGATCACGTTCTCGATCGACGTCAGCCTGTCACCGTCGCTCGCGGTTCCGGCCGTGAGGTCGACGACGATCCCCGTCGCCGTATAGGCCGTGACATTGTCGATCGTGCCGTTGAAACGCGTCCCGGAGGCTTCGATGCTCAGGAAGGTATTCGTGGCCACGAACGTGCAGGTCAGGGTTCCTGAGCCGCTCAGCGTGCCGGAGACGTAGATGATGTTCGTCCCGTTTGTGCTGCCGTTCGTGACGCGCAGGAAACCCGTGTTTGCGCCGCTGTAGGCGTAGTCGAATGACACCGTATAGGTTTGCCCGACCACGAAGACGTTGCTTTGCTGAACCACCTGCGCGGCGTTCGAGGCAGTCAGGTTTCCGGCGACGGTGTCGATCGAAACGCCCGCGAATGTCGTCCAGTTCGTGGCCGCGTTGAACGACCCATTCTGGACCACGTTCGCGCTCAGCGCTCCCGTGGCGACCACCATGGCGCTGTAGTCCCCCGTGTCGGTTCCGCCGCCGCCGTTCAGCGTATCGGAGCCCGCGCCTCCTGACAGCGTGTCGTTGCCCGAGCCGCCGGTGAGCACGTTGGCGCCCGCGTCGCCGGTCAGGACGTTGGCCGCCGTGGCCGAACCGATGACGTTCTCCATGCCGCTCAGCACGTCGCCGGCCGCGTCGCCGCCCGCCTGCGCAAGCGCCGACGTAAGGTTGACCGTGACGCCCGCGGTGGAGAGCGCGTAGTCGACCGTGTCAGAGCCCGCGCCGCCGAACATCGTGTCGTTGCCGGCGCCGCCCACGAAGGTGTCGTTGCCTGTTTCGCCCCGTATCCAGTCGTTGCCGAGGCCGCCGTCGAGCACGTCGGCGCCGCCGCCGCCCATCACGCTGTCGTCGCCGCCGCCGCCGATCAGCGTGTCGCTCGCCGTCGTGCTGGCCGCCGTGACCTGGATGTTGCGAACGATATCGTCGACCGAGGCGATGCCGGACATCGTCAATGTCAGGACGGTCGCCGTGCCGGTCGCCGTGAACGTGTAGGTGTAGTTCGAAAAGGTTGCGAGCCCAAGCGACGGTGTGGTCTGGCTGAGCGCCACGCCGCCTGAGGTAACCGTAACGGCGATGGCCGAGGCGCCGGTGCCTCCCGCCGCGCGCGTAGCGTCGAAGCTGATCGTGTAGGTCTCGCCGATGACCGTCGTCAGCGTCTGCGTCGCAGTGCCCGTCACGGGGGCGCCCGGACCGAGGAGGAGTCCGCCCGCCGTGTCATAGGACGAATTGCTGAGCGTCCAGCCGGTGACGCCGCCGAGGCCGGCGCCGTTGCGCACGAGGTTTTCGCCGAACAGGATGTCGGTTCCGGCTCCGCCCGTGAGGACATTCGCGCCCGTCGTTCCGGTCAGGGCGTTGGCGACCGTGGAGGCGGGAAGCCCGGTATAGACCGTCCAGGCGCCCGCCGTCGCCGTCGCCGCGCCGGTGACGTTCTCGATCGTGATCAGCCGGTCGCCGGCGGCGTCGCCGCCCACCTGCGAGGTGGTGACATTAAGGTCCACATAGACGGCCGCCGCCGAAGTCGAGTAGTCGGCGAGGTCCGTGCCGCCGCCGCCGATCAGCACGTCCGCGGCGCCTCCGCCGATCAGCGTGTCATTGCCCGCTCCGCCCGCCATCGTGTCCGCGCCGGCGGTCGCCACGCCGGTAAGGTCGTCGCCGATCAGCAGCGTGTTCGCCGTCGAGTCGAGCACCCGGATAGCGTCGAGGGCGACATCGGAGGTGGGTGCTAAGTTCGTCAGGTGCGTGAAGGTCAGGGCCGTCGACGTGCTCGTGGCCGTGAAGGTGACCGAGTAGGTCGTCCATGTGGTCGTCTCATTGACGACGAGCGATTGGTTTCCCGCGTCCACCCGCACCGTGTCCACGCTGTTGGCCCACAATCTGGTGTCGAACACCAGCGTGTAGGTCTGCCCCGCCACCGTCGCGAGATTCTGCGACAGCACGTTGCCGAAACCTGGACCGCCGAAGCCGTCCATGGCGTAGCCCTGGGTGCCTTCCGAGGCGTAGTTGCTGCTCCACGCTCCGCCATAGATGTTGCCCGACATGGTCCAGCCGGCAGGCGCCCCCTGGATCATGGTGCTGCCCTGGAAGCCGCCGTTCACCACCAGGTCGCGCCCGGCGAACATCCGGTCCGCGCCGCCGCCGCCGATGAGCGTGTCGAGCCCTCCGCCGCCCATGATCGTGTCCACCCCGGCGCCGCCGGTGAGCACGTTGGCGTTGGCGTCGCCGGTGAGGGCGTTGGCCACGGTGGCCGAGCCCGTGACGTTCTCGATGCCGGTCAGCACGTCGCCCAGGGCGTCGCTGGCGCCGCCGACCTGCGCGGTCGCGAGCGTCAGGTCCACGGTGACGCCCGTGGTCGAGGCCGAATAGTCGGCGAGGTCCACGCCGCCGCCGCCGATCAGCACGTCCGCCCCCGCGCCGCCGATGAGCGTGTCGGCGCCGCCGCCCCCGACCAGGGTGTCGACGCCCACGCCGCCGTCGAGCAGGTTCCCTGCCGTGTCGTCGATGATGTGGACGTTGTCCAGGGCGATGTCGCCGGCGCCGCTCGTATGCGTGAAGGTGAGCGTCGAGGATGCGCCGGTCGCCGTGAACGTCACCGAATAGACGTTCCAGGCGTTGAACGCGGGAGCGAACGTGGCGAGTTGTCCGCCGGCGTTGACCAGCAGCAGGTCGTTCGACGCGGTCGCGTTCTCGCGCGCGTCGAACACGACGGTGTAGCTCTGGCCGGCGACGGTCGCCAACGTCTGCGCGATCGAGCTGCCGGCGGCGCTCGTACTGAAGTCGAGAAAAGCGCCTTGCGATCCTTCGGAAACGTAGGAACTGGTCAAGCTGACGCCGGAATTCGCCGTGTTACCGCTGATCGTCCAGCCCGAAGCCGCGGTAGCGCCGGCTACATTGCCCGGGTTCAGCTCGAATCCGCCGTTAACCACGATGTCGCGGCCCGCATAGACGCGGTCGTTGCCGGCGCCCGCCATGACAGTGTCGGCGCCGAGCCCACCCGTGATGGTGTCGTTGCCGCTGCCGCCCGTCAGCGCGTTGGCGCCGCTGTCGCCCGTCAGCGCGTTCGCGCCCGCCGAGGAGCCGATGACGGATTCGACCCCCACGATCGTGTCGCCCTGGGCGTCGCCGCCCGACTGCGCCGTAGTCGTCTTGGTCAGGTCGACGGTCACGCCCGCCGTCGAGGCGCTGTAGTCGACCGTGTCGAAGCCCGCGCCGCCGATGATGCTGTCGGCCCCCGCGCCGCTCTTCAGCAGGTCGTCGCCCGCGCCGCCGTCGATCGTGTCGCCCAACCCGGCGAACAGCCGCACATTGTCGATGAAGGGCGACGTGACGTTGCCGCTTTGGGCCAACGTGTCCTGGATGGTGAGGACGTCCGCGCCCCCCGTGCCGGTCACGTTGACCGAGAACGTCGTCCACGCCGTGCTGGTCGCGCTGTAGCTGCCCACCAGCACGCCGTTCCAGTACACGTCGGCGCCGCCATCGGTCTGACCGTTGCGACGGGCGAGGTCCAGCATCAAGGTGTAGACTTGGCCATTCGCCGTGCTGACGGTCTGCGAAAGGGCGTCCACGCCCGAGGTGTTGTCGAGGTCCAGGTAGCTGAATCCATCGGACGCCTGCTGACCCTGATAAGTGTTCAGCGTCTCGACCTTGCCCGCGCCGTTCCCGCCGGTCCAGCCGGTCATTGTGACGGAGCTGGCGAGGCCATATCCTGGGGCGCCCGTCTCGAAGCTGCCGTTGACCAGCAGGTTCGTCACCGAGACCGCCGTCAGGGTGTCGTTCTGGTCGCCGCCCGTGAGTGCGTTCGCGTTGACATCGCCCGTAATCACGTTCGCGGCGTTGAGCGAGCCAGTGACGTATTCCACTCCCGACAGCACGTCCCCCTGCGCGTCGCCGCCGCTCTGCGACGTGGCGAGCCGCAGATCGACCGTCACCCCCGCGACCGAATTCGTGTAGTCGGCAAGGTCCGCCGCTCCGGCTCCGCCAACAAGCGTGTCGGCGCCCGCGCCGCCCGCCAGCGTGTCGGCGGCCGATCCGCCCACCAGACTGTTGGCGCCGCCGTCGCCCGTGAGCCTGTTGGCTCCTGTGGCCGAGCCGACGACATACTCGACGCCCGACAGCACGTCGCCGGCCGCCAAGCCGCCGCTTTGCCCGGTCGTGGTGTTGTTGAGGTCAACGATGACGCCTGCGCCGGTTGAATAGTTGACGGTGTCGCCCGTCCCGGCTCCGCCAGCGAAGCTGTCCGCGCCCGCCGATCCCACCATGGTGTCGTTGAGCAGCCCGCCCGTGAAACTTTCGCCGGCGCCGCTGCCCTTGAAGCTGTTGGCGAAGCTCGAGGCGCCGATCACCACGTCGACGTTGCGCAGAACGTCGCCTTCCGCGTCGCCGCCCGTCTGGGAGGTCGCCACACTGAGGTCGATGGTGATTCCCGCGCCCGAAGCCGCATAGTTGACGAGGTCGAGGCCGCCCGAGCCGCCGTCCATCGTGTCGGCCCCGGCGCCGCCCATGAATGTGTCGGCGGCCGCGCCGCCAACCAGCGAGTTGCCCGCACCGTCGCCCGTGAAGCTGTTCGCCTGGGTGGCCGAGCCGATCACATACTCGATGCCCGAAAGCACGTCGCCGGCCGCCAGGCCGCCGGCCTGGCCGGTCGTGGAATTGCGCAGGTCGATCGACACGCCGCCGCCGGCCGAATAGTCAGCC
The DNA here is from genome assembly GCF_014636935.1 of Alsobacter metallidurans. Classification (GTDB taxonomy): domain Bacteria; phylum Pseudomonadota; class Alphaproteobacteria; order Rhizobiales; family Beijerinckiaceae; genus Alsobacter; species Alsobacter metallidurans. The sequence continues at coordinate 875,000 of NZ_BMES01000001.1, forward strand.
ACGTCGGCGAGGCCGCCGAGGCCCAGCAGCGTGTCCGCGCCGATGCCGCCCACGAAGGTGTCATTGCCGGCGCCGCCGGTCAGCGCATTAGCGTTGGCGTCGCCCGCAAGGCGGTTCGCGGCGGTGGCCGAGCCTGTGACGTTCTCGATGCCGGAGAGGATGTCTCCTGCGGCGTCCCCGCCCGCCTGGGCCGTCGCAAGCGATAGATCAACCGTGACGCCGTCCGCGGAAGCGGAGTAGTCGGCCTGATCCGTCCCAAGTCCGCCCACCAACGTGTCGGCCCCGTCGCCGCCGCTGAACGTGTCGTCGCCCGAGCCGCCCACAAGATTGTTCGCGGCGCTGTTGCCCGTGAGCCTGTTCGCGCCGGTGGCGGAGCCCGTCACGAACTCGATGCCCATAAGCTCGTCGCCCTGAGCGTCTCCGCCCGACTGGGCCGAGCTCAGCGTCAGGTTGACGGTGACGCCCGTCGCGGAGGCGGAGTAGTCCGCCTGGTCGGCGTCGCCGCCGCCGCCCACGAGCGTGTCGGCCCCAAGCCCGCCGGTGAGTGTGTCGTCGGCGGAGCCGCCCACGAGGCTGTTCGCCCCGTCGTCGCCCGTCAGCCGGTTGGACGCGGAGGCCGAGCCGATCACATCCTCAACCCCCGACAGCACGTCGCCAGCCGCCAAGCCGCCGAACTGCCCGCTTGCGGTGTTGCGGAGGTCAACCGTGACGCCCGCGCTCGCGGAGTAGTCCACGACGTCCGCTGTTCCGCCCAGGCCCAGCAGGGTGTCGGAGCCTACTCCACCGATAAACGTGTCGTCGCCCAGGCCGCCGGTCAGAATGTTGGCGGCATCATTGCCTGCGAGGCGGTTGGAGGCCGTTGCGGAGCCCGTCACGTTGGCGATCCCGACGAGGATGTCGCCCTGTGCGTCGCCGCCCGATTGCGACGTGGCCAGCGAGAGGTCCACCGAGACGCCGACCGTCGAGGCGGAATAGTCGGCAAGATCGATCCCACCTCCGCCCGTGAGTGTGTCCGCGCCGCCGGCGCCGATCAGGGTATCGTTGGCCGCTCCACCCGTCAGCGCGTTATCGAAACCGTCGCCGGTCAGTCGGTTTGAGGAGAATGCCGAGCCGGTGACATTCTCGATGCCGGAAAGGACGTCTCCGGCCGCGTAGCCGCCGGACTGTCCTGTCGCCACGCTGAGATCGACCGTGACTCCGGCGGCCCCGGCCGAATAGTCGACAAGGTCTGTGCCCGCGCCGCCAATCAGAGTGTCGGCGCCGATGCCGCCGATAAACGTGTCCGCGCCAGCGCCCCCGGCGAGCGCGTTGGCAAGCCCGTCGCCTTTCAGCCAGTTCGCCGCCGTGCTGGATCCCGTGACATTTTCGATGCCGGACAGGACGTCGCCGTCCGCATCGCCGCCCGCTTGGGCGGTGGCGAGCGTCAGGTCGACGCTGACGCCGGACGCGGACGATCCGTAGTCGGCCGTGTCCAGGCCGCCCCCACCCACGAGCGTATCCGCGCCGGCTCCACCCGACAGCGTGTCGCCGGCGTTGCCGCCCGCCAGCACGTTGGCATTCAAGTCGCCCGACAGGCGGTTCGCCGCGGACGCAGAACCAACGACATTTTCGATGCTGGACAGGATGTCGCCTGCCGCGTCCCCGCCGAATTGCGAAGTCGCCAGTTGCAGGTCCACGGTCACGCCTTCCGTGGACGACGCGTAGTCTGCCGTGTCATCTCCGAAGCCGCCGATCAGCGTGTCAGCCCCGGCCCCGCCGATCAGCGTGTCGTTTGCGTCGCCGCCCGTCAGCAGGTTGGCGCCGCCCTCGCCTTTGAGGCGGTTCGCCCCCAGGGCCGAGCCCGTGACGTTCTCGATTCCGGAAAGCACATCGCCCGCCGCGTCGCCGCCAGACTGCGCCGTCGCGAGCGTCAGGTCGGTAGTCACGCCGAGCGCCGAAGTCGAATAGTCTGCAAGGTCGACGCCGCCGCCGCCGGTAAGCGAATCCGCTCCCGCGCCGCCGATCAGGGTGTCGGCCGCCGCGCCGCCCATCAGTGCGTTCGCGCGCGTGTCGCCGATGAGCGTGTTCGAAGCTGTCGCCGAGCCGATGACGTTCTCGATCTCAGAAAGGAGGTCGCCTTCCGCGTCGCCGCCAGACTGCGCCGTCGCGAGCGTCAAGTCGACGGTTACGCCTCCGGCCGAACTCGCATAGGTGACGAGATCGACGCCGGCTCCGCCCGTCACCGTATCCGCGCCCGCACCAGCCACGATCGTGTCGTCGCCGCCCCGGCCGTCTATCAGGTTACCGTAGGAGTCGCCTGTTATCAGGTCGTTGAATTGTGAGCCGAATGCGCCCGAGAAGCCGTAGATGCTGTCCGTTCCGGTTCCGTTGTTGACGGTGGAGAGCCCTGCTCCAAGCGTAACCTGAACGCCGCCATTCAGGCCATTCGCCCCGACCGCAGAGGTGAGCCAGCCATAGTCGATGATGTCCTGCCAGCCATCAGTCGCCACCTCGTAGTCGCCGGATTCGGCTCCGCCTAGAATGCGATTTGAGCCTCCGCCCCCCGACAGCGTGTCCGAGCCGACCCCGCCGAGCAGCGTGTCGGATGCATCGCCGCTGCTGATTGAATCGTCGCCCCTGGATCCGTCGAGTCGGTAACTGGAGCTGGAATCGGCCACGATCGTGTCGTCGCCATAGCCGGCGATCAGGCTTTCGATGCTGATCAGGGTGTCCCTGGGGCCGGCGCCCCTGATCGTGCCTGTCTGTCCGAGTTCGAACAGGCGATCGACCCGCGCAAACCTGTAGTCCGCAAGGTCGAAACCGTCGCCGCCGTCCAGCGTGTCGCCCCCAGCGTAGCCAACCAACGTGTCGTCGCCAGCGCCCCCGACGATCAGGTTGGCTTCGTTTGTCCCGGTCAACAGGTCTCGATAAGCGGAGCCGATCACGCTCTCGATGTCGGTCAGAATGTCGCCGTCCGCATCGCCGCCAGACTGCGGCGCCGGCGAACCGAGATTGACCAACACGCCCTCGTTGGAGGCCGAATAGTCCACGAGGTCTTGGCCATCCCCGCCCGTGATCGTGTCGGCGCCTGCGCCGCCCACAAACGTGTCATTGCTGACGCCGCCGACCAGAAGGTTGTCCGACCCGTTGCCCGCGAGACGGTTGGCTCCCGTGAGCGAGCCAAGAGCCGCCTCGAACCCGGAAAGCAGGTCACCGGCGGCGTCGCCGCCACTTTGTGCAGCCGTCGAGGCCAGATCGACCGTCACGCCGGCGGACGAGGCCGTGTAGTCCAGGGTGTCATACCCGCCGCCGCCGATCAGCGTGTCCGCACCGGCTCCGCCCTCGATCGTATCGTCGGCCGATCCGCCGGTGAGCGCGTTCGCCCCGCTCGTGCCGGTGAGTCGGTTAGCGCTCGTCGCCGAGCCGATCACGCTTTCCATGCTGTCGAAGACGTCGCCTTGGGCGTCGCCGCCCAATTGCGTCACGTTCCGCAGATCGACGGTCACGCCCAGAATCGAATTGTGATAGTCGGCCGTGTCGTTGCCGCCGCCGCCCACCAGGGTGTCGGCCGAGACTCCGCCGTTCAGCGTGTCATTTGCGCCGCCGCCGGTGAGCAGGTTCGCACCGGCGTCCCCCGTCAGGCGATTGGCTCCGGAACTCGAACCCAAGATGACGCTGAACCCGGTGACAACGTCGCCTTCGGCGTCGCCGCCGTGCTGCGGACCGCTGGATGCGAGCGAAACCGTGACGCCAGCCGCCGAGGACCTGTAGTCGAGCGTGTCCAGCCCGCCGCCGCCCACCATCGTGTCGGCCGAGCCACCGCCCTCGATGACGTTGTCGCCGGCGTCACCGGTCAAGACGTCCGCCTTTGCAGAGCCGATCAGGTTTTCGAAGCCGTCGAAGTGGTCGCCACGCGCGAAGCCTCCGGACGCCGCACCAGTCGCGAGGTTCACCGACACGCCGCTGTTCGACTGCCTGTAGGACAAGGTGTCCACACCGGAGCCGCCGTGGATCGTGTCGGCGCCCGCGCCGGAGAAGACCAGGTCATTTCCAGCGCCGGCATCGGTCTCCGAGCCGGGCGGGTTTGACCAGAGCACGAGAACCTGTTCGCCCGTGACCGGGTCGGTGAAGTTCATGTCCGTCGCGTCATGCACTTCGCGTATGCCGATCAGCCGCGTTCCCGTGGCGTTTCGTGTCTGATTGTCCGAGTTGCGGAGCGTGAATTCGATGCTGATCTCGAAGATCGACAGAAATCCGTTTGCGTCCGGCGTGACCGTGTCATCAGGGATCTGATAGCTGAGAAGAAAACTGAGCTGGTTCGGCTTGGCGAGACCGTCGAGCAGCATCGTGAACGTGCCGTCGCCGCGGTCCAGCGCGTTGGTCACTGCAAAACCGGCCGGCAAGTTCTTGAACGTTGCCTGAGCGGCGACCCAGCCGGAACTCGGCACGGTCACGCTGCCGCGAAACTCGCGCGAGGACGAACCCACATGGGCGAGCTCCGGGCTATCGATGGCGATCTCGTCGGACAGGGACGAACCGGTGATTCTGCGCGTCTCGCTTTGCGCGACGTAGCCGGCTTCAGTGTTCGACGAGGGACCGCCAGTGCCGTTGTGGAGCTTGTAACCACCGGAGGGCAGCGTCGACATCGCGCTCGTCTCGGTGTTGAACAGGCTGAACGCCAGCTTGGCTCTCAGCACTCCGTCATTGCCCGGCTTTCCCACGGGCGCCTCGGGAGCGCCCTGTGATCCGCCTCCGGCCAATTGCTTGATCGACTGCTGCTCGTAAAGCGCTGTTTTGATGATCTGTTCCGGTGGTTTCGGCGCTGCACTCTCGTCGGGCGCGGCGAACCGAGCGATGCGCATCAGCGGCGCTGGTCCAACGTCCACGCCGGGACCTTCGCCCGAAAATCGGGCCTGAACATCCTCGGCTGCAGTCTGGGCGGCCGCCCCGGTCGCAGGCGCAATCAGGGACTGGATGGGCGCAAGATGCAGTTCGGAGATTGCTCCGATCAGAGCTTGTGGGTCGATTTCGCCGGCAAGAAAGGCGAGTTGGGGCGGCTTGGGCCCAACCGCCGTCATCCCGAGGTTCGGAAGGATGATCTTGGCCCCGTCCGGGAAGGTCAGGACGATATCGACGTCGAGGGCCAGCACCGTGCAGTCCGCGAGATCGAAGCCGAATCGCAGCTTGCCGCCCGTCGCGCCGTCCACCACCACGACCGAGCCGGGCGCAGGACGCGCCACTATGGACTCCGCAGGCGCGGCATTTGGGGGCGACCCAAGCGACGCAGCTATGATTGCATCATTGGCGTCGGCCGGAGCGGAAGAGGGCACGGGTTCACCTTTGGCGTCGAGCGATCCCCGACGGTAGCCGCCCAGAAATTAAAAAATGTTAAGCAAAAACTTGCGTTTATTGGGAATTTGGCTGCTTTGCCAAGCCGCAGCCCTGCGGAACCTCGATAAACCGCGAGTTGCAAAGATCCGACTTTCTCGTGAAAAACGCAAAACATGGTTTATCATTTATTAAAAGAATTTAGGGATTTTGCTAACGGTAGGTAAGCGGGTGTGCCGGTTCGAGGAACGATGATTCTGTTTCGCAAGGCTCTGTCGAACGCTTCTCGGTCGCTCAGGCTCGCTCTCGTGCTCGCGCTGGCCGGAACTGTGTCCGCGTGCCAGACGATGAAGGACTCTGCCCCTGTTTGCGAGACCGGCGCATCAGCGCGACCTGAGGGCTGTCCGCTCGTATTGGTCGCCGCCGAGTTTGCCAACACGACCGAAGCCGCGCTTTCCGCAGCCATCCCGGTGATGGCTTCTCCGGCCGTGACGGCGCGCGAATCCCCGCCTGCGGCTGCCGCGCCGTCGCGGAGGGGAGGCCAGCTCAGTCTGGCCGAGATGATGCGGCGGACGCTGGCCGTGAGCCCTTCAACCGGACTTGCTCAGGCCATAGAGCTGGAACTGGGCGCCGGCGTCGCTGTTTCGCGCGCTGCGTTCCTGCCGCAACTCTCTCTTCAGGGCGGCACCGGGCAGTCGCTCAACGGCTCCTTTCATACGTCGACCTACCGCGACTACTGGGCCGACCGGAACGTCGCTGGCGCTTGGCGAAACGACGTGTCTTTGTCGGGCTCGCAACTCATCTATGACTTCGGCGCTTCGCGGGCCGACCTTGATCGCGCCGTGAAGGCGCGGGACGCCCAGTCTTTGCGCGTCATGGCGGCCGCAGAGGAAGCGGCTCTGAGCGCCGCTCAGGCCTACGTCAAGGTGCAGGAAAGCCGGGAGTTGCTGGCGCTCGCCAAGGAAAACCTCGTCGCCCTCCAGGGCATCGAGACGCTGATTTCCCGGAGCGAGCAGAACGGCAACGGCACCCAGGCAGACATGAAGCGCGTTCGCGCCCGCGTGGTCGATGCCGAGAGCACCGTGGTTGATCAGGACCTGGACCTCAAGGTCGCCATCGAGAAGTTTCGCAGGCTGGCGCAAACGGATCCGGACGGGCTTCAAACGGCCCCGACCCTTCAAGCTTCGCTACCTGCGAACGCCTCGCAAGCGCTGACAGAGGCGGCCAAGAACAGCCCGCAGCTACTGGCCGGAGCAATAGCCGTTGCCGCCGCGCAGGCAGAGGTCTCCAGCATTGTCAGCGCCGAAATGCCTCGCCTGGGACTGACGCTCGATGCATCGCAAAAGAACTATCGAGCCAATCGCACACGTTCGGAGGTGGACGCGACCGGCCTCCTGACGCTCACCTACAAGCTCGCCGATGGAGGCCTGTCCTCGGCCAAGCGCGAGCAGGCCAGCGCGCGCATCACCCAGGCCGAAATGCGCCTGGCCTCGGACCGCCTCGATGTCGAACTAGCGGTTCGCCAAGGCTATCTGCAGTTGTCGTCGCTCCGCTCCAAGGCGCAGGGCCTGGGGGAGGGCGTATCGGCCAGCGCCAAAGCGCGCGAGCTTTATCGCGAGCAGTTCACGGGCGGCAAGCGCAGCCTGCTCGAACTCCTTGAAGTGCAGACCTCCTACTACACGGCCCGCTACAACGCGATCACGAACGGATACGAGCAGCGCCGCGTCACCTACGCGATCCTGAAAGCCGTGGGCGGCCTGCGCAACGCCGTGGCCCGCCGCGCCTGACCGCCGCCGGCGAAAAATCGGCTTTACCAAAACCCCGAATTGCCGCCATGCAGGGGCGCAGCGCCGCCGGGCGCCGGCCCTGTTCCCGCGCCCTGCGCGCCGCCATTCGGAGATCATGATGCGCATCGAGCCCTTCGGCGTCGAAATCTGGATGAACGAGTTCGAGCTGAAGTGCGAGCTCAACCTCGCCGAGACCTGCGTCGAAAGCCTCACCATCGAGCAGCTGCTGGCCCTTTCGGGCCGAAACGATCAAACCCTTTCCGAGCTCCTGCCCCTGAAAATGACCTATGGGGCCATCGAGGGCTCGGACCGCCTGCGCGACGCCATCGGGGCCATGTACGAGCGTCAGGCGCGCGACAACATCGTGGTCACGCACGGGACGATCGGGGCGAACTCACTGGTCCATCAGGCGCTGGTGTCGCGCGGCGACCGGGTGATTTCCGTCATTCCGACCTACCAGCAGCACTACTCGATCCCCGAGAGCATCGGCGCCGAGGTCGTTCACCTGCGCCTGCGCGAGGAGAACGGCTACCTGCCGGATCTCGCCGAACTGCGCGAGCTCGCCGCGCCGGGGGTGCGCCTGATCGCGATCAACAATCCCAACAATCCCACGGGCGCGCTGATGGACCGCGCGATGCTGGAGGAGATTGCCGCCATTGCGCGTGCCCACGACGCCTGGGTGCTGTGCGACGAGGTCTATCGCGGCACCGACCAGGATGGCCCAGGCATGACGGTCTCGATGGCCGACGTCTACGAGAAGGGCATCAGCACGGCCGGCATGTCCAAGGCCTTCTCGCTGGCGGGCCTGCGCCTGGGTTGGGTTGTGGCCCCGCGTGAGGCGATCAACGCCGTGATGCACCATCGCGACTACAACACCATCTCGGTCGGTATGATCGACGACTATTTCGCCGCGATGGCGTTGGAGAGCCGCGACAAGGTCCTGGCCCGCAGCCAGGCCATCACGCACGGCAACCTCGCCATGCTGGCCGAGTGGGTCGAGCGTGAGCCGTTGATCTCGTGGGTGCGCCCGAGGTCCGGCACCACGGCGCTGCTGAAATATGGGCTCGACATGCCGTCCCGCGATTTCTGCGTCGCGCTGCTCAGGGAGACCGGCGTCCTGTTCACGCCCGGATCGGCAATGGAAATGGAGGGCCATGTTCGCATCGGCTACGCCAATGCTCCTGCCATCCTGAAGGCGGGACTAGGCCGCGTATCCGAGTTCCTGGCCCGGAGGGCTTGAGACTCGCCTGGCTTCGCTGACGCAAGCGCCCGCGCACGGACGGTCGTTTTGCCGTAGCAGGCCTAGTCTACCGTTCGTTTGGATGGCGGAGCGGTGCCAGCAAGCTCATGTCTCCATCTGGCGGAATATTAAACCAAACGGTTGACAGTCCCCGCAGGTTCGCGCATGTTCAACCACATGGTTGAACGAAATGCCCCGGCGCTCGACGCCGTCTTTCACGCACTGAGCGACACGACCCGGCGGGCGATGTTGCGACGGCTCACCGCCGGCGAGGCGACGGTCGGCGATCTGGCCGAGCCCTTTCCGATGTCGCTCGCGGCGGCTTCCAAGCACATTCGCGTGCTGGAAGACGCCGGCCTGATCCGTCGCACCGTGCAGGGGCGCAGCCATATCTGCCGTCTGGAGGCCGCCCCCATGCATGCGGGGCAGGAATGGATCAGCCATTTCCAGCGCTTCTGGACCGAACGCCTGGACGCCCTCGAGGCGATCCTCAACGCCGAAGACCAGCACAAGGGAGATCACGATGGGAAGGCATGAAACGCCGGCCGACGCCTATGCGCAGCCGATCGCCGCTGATGCGATCCGGATCGAGCGCGTCCTGCCGGGCCCTCGCGAGCGCGTCTGGCGTTACCTGACCGAGCCGGATCTGCGCCGCCGCTGGCTGGCGGGAGGGCAATTCGATCTCGCGCAAGGAGGCGCGGTGGAGCTTGAGTTCCACAACAACGCCCTGACCGAGAACGACGAGCCGCCTCCGGCCGAATACGCGGCCCATGGCGGACCCTCGACGTTAACCGGCAAGGTGCTGGCCTGCGAACCGCCCGCGATGCTCGCCTTCACGTGGGGCGAGGAACCTGCCTCCTCGCATGTCCGCTTCGATCTCGCCGAGGAAGGCGACAAGGTTCGCCTCACGGTCACGCATAGCCGCGTCCTGAAGCCCGGTATGGCGACCAGCGTTTCGGCCGGTTGGCACACCCACCTCGACCTGCTCGTCGCCGCGTTGGAAGACCGCAAGCACGAAGGCTTCTGGCGCAGTTTCGCCCGGATCCAGCCCTTCTACGCGGCGCGCGCGGCGCGAAACTGACTGGCTCGCGCCGGCTGCCGGCTAGAGCGCAGCCGGCGTTTTCTGCCTCAACCGCGCCTGGCGCTCCGCCCAGTCCTCCGCGCTCATGGTGGGCAGGTCGAATCCGTCGCGGGTTGTCGCGTAGCCGTGGCCGCCCATGCGCCCGATGGCGTCCAGCGCCAGCGGGTCGACGTGGAGCCGCTGGTTGACGATGTCGCTGCGCAGGTGCGCGTACAACACTTCCCCGAGGATGATTTCGCGCGAGTTGCCGATCGACAGGGTTATGTGGTGCCGGCACTCGAACGAGGCTGGCGACTCGGCGATGGACGGGCAGGCGACTTTGACCCCCGGCCGGGCCGTGAGCCCGGCGAGCGCCAGTTCGTCGTGGCCTGGCTCGAACGGCACGGCAGTGACGTTCATCGCGTCCAGCAGCGCGCCCGATACGATGTTGACCGTAAAGCACTGGGTGTCGCGGATGTTGCGCCCCGTGTCTTTCTGGCGCGCGTCGGGGCGATACTCGACGCCGAGGGCCAGGATGGCGGGGTCCGCCGACAGGCAGTTGAAGAAGCTGAACGGCGCGGCGTTGACGGCGCCGTCGCTATCAACCGTGGTCACCCAGGCGATGGGCCGGGGCACCACGGCGCCGATCAGCAGCTTGTAGCGATCCCGGCCCGAAAGCGCCGCGAAATCGAATTCGGTCGTCGCCATGGATCAGTGCTCGCGAACTTGGTCGGGGTCGCGCACGGAGCGCCAGAAATGCTTCGGCGTCGCCAGGAGATCGCGCAGGCCCAGCCGCTCCACCAGCCGCTCGGTTTCGGCTTGCGCGGCGTCCAGAACGGCGTCCTCGTCCACCAGCGTGGCCTTGCGGTCCCGCAGCACGACCCTGCCGTTCACCAGCACCGTGTGGACGTCGTTGCCGTTGGCGAAATAGGTCAGCCGGAACTCCGGCATGTTGGCCGGGTAGAGATGCGGCCGCCGCAGGTCCACCAGGATCACGTCGGCTTTCTTGCCGACTTCGAGCGAGCCGATCTCGTTCTCGAGGCCGAGAGCCCGCGCGGCGTCGATCGTGCACATCTCCAGCACCTTGCCGGGCGGCAGCCAGCTCGGATCGCCGAATTGCGTCCGGTGGTAGTGCATGCATTGCTGCATGTGCCGGAACATGTCGGCTGAGCGGTCCGGAGCAGTGGCGTCCGAACCGAGGCAGACCAGCACGCCGGCCTCCATCAGCTCCGGCGCCGGACAGCGCCCGAGAATGGACGCGATGGCGCTGGGATTGTGGGCGATGCGCGCGTCCGTTTCCACGCATGCGCGGAAATCGTCCTCCGTCAGGTCGGTCGAGTGGGACAGCAGCGACTCCGGCCCGAGTACGCCCATCTCCTGCGCCATCGCGATGCTGCCGCGGCCATGCCCGTCCTGCGTGAACACCAGCCCGTGCGCCTTGGCGAGCGCGTGGACCTCCTGCGTCTGGCGCACGGCGTCGCGATAATCGTCCGGCGCCATTCCATCACGATGCTCGGTCCGTAGCGTCGGCGTCAGCAGCGCGATGCGGGTGCGGCCTTCGTTTGCGCCGTGACAACGCTCGATCAGGTCCGTGCAGGTCGACATCTGGCGCTCGTACGAGACCGGGAAGTCCTTCCGCCGGTCGCCGTCCCACCGCGCATAGGTGCGCGGATGAGGAGGCCGTGTCGGCCCGATCGCCACGACCGAGCGCCCGCCCACCGCCGCCGCGCCTACGCAATGCGCCTCGCCATAGGAGGGATCGTCGGTGCGCATCACCGAATCGCCGCCGCCGAGCAGCGACACGCCCGCGGTAACGCCGAAGCGCACGCGCTCCAGCGCTGCGAGCTGGGCCTCCGCATGCCAGAAACCCTCGGTCGACCCGACCGTGTAGGCGCCCTCGCAGGCTTTGTACCAGAGGTCCGAGCGGCCTCCGCCCATGGTCTTGATGAGGCCGTGGCCCGCATGCGCGTGGCCGTCGATGAGGCCCGGTAGGATCGCCTTGCCGCGAGCGTCGATCACCGTGTCGGCTTTGTGCGCCGCCATCACCTCCGCGGTGGGACCGACCGCCACGATGCTATCGCCCGTGATCGCCACGGCTCCGTCGTGGATGATCCGGCGTTCGGGATCAACCGGGATCAGGACGCCGCCCGTGATGAGGATATCGGCCATGCGGTCAGGCTCCGTGCGCCGGCGCAGGCGCGCGGGCGATGCTGTCGAGGGAGGGCGCGAGCGACAGGAGCTCGCGCGTGTAGGCGTGTTGGGGTGCGCGGAACAACGTCTCGGCGTCCGCCAGCTCGACGATCTTGCCGGCCTGCATCACCGCGATGCGGTCGCACATCTGGCGCACCACCGCGAGGTCGTGGCTGATGAACAGCATCGACAACCCTGTGAGGTCGCGCAGGTCCTTCAGCAGGTTCAGGATCTGGGCCTGAACGGATACGTCGAGCGAGGAGGTGGGCTCGTCGCACACCATGAACCGGGGTCGCGGTCCCAGCGCACGCGCGATCGCGATGCGCTGGCGCTGTCCGCCCGAGAAGGCGTGGGGGAAGCGCTCGCCGGCGCTCCTGTCCAGCCCGACGGCTTCCAGCAGCACGGCGGCGTCCTCCGCCGCCTCTGCTCGGGTGGCTGCGAGCTTGTAGAACGCGATCGGCTCGGACAGCGCGGTGCTCACCCGCAAGCGCGGGTTCAGCGCGGAGTAAGGGTCCTGGAAAACCATCTGCAGCGCCCGGCCATGCTTGCCGCGCGCGCCGATCTCGCGGCCGGACAGCCGGATGGCGCCGTCCTTGGGCGTCGCCAACCCCGCGATGGCGTTGGCCACCGTGGTTTTGCCGCAGCCGGACTCGCCGACGAGCCCGAAGATCTCGCCCGGCTGCACGGTGAACGACACGCCGTCCACGGCGCGGAACGCCTTCGCGCTCCGGCCCGGAAGCCAGGAGCGGCCGCCATATTCCACCACGAGGTTCTCGACCTCCAGTGCGCCGCCGGCGGCCGCCGTGTCAGCCGTCATCTGCTTGCGCACGATTTCGCGGGCCGCATCGGCGGCCGGCGTCGCTTCCGAGGGCGCTTGCAGGCGGTTCATGCGGACATCGATGCGCGGCACCGCGCCGATCAGCGAGCGCGCATAAGGATGGCGCGGCGCGCCGAGCACCTGCGCGACGGGCCCGCTCTCCACCACGCGGCCCTTGAGCATGATCGTCACCGTGTCGGCGACCTGCGCGACCACGCCCATGTTGTGCGTCACCAGCAGCACGCCGACGCCGCGCTCGTCAGCGAGCGCGCGGATCAGCTTCAGGATCTGCGCCTGCACGGAAACGTCCAGCGCCGTGGTTGGCTCATCGGCGACGATCAGCTGCGGATCGCACGACAACGCCGCCGCGATCACGACGCGTTGGCGCTGTCCGCCGGAGAGCTGGTGCGGATAGCATTTCAGCCGCCGCTCCGGCTCTGGAATGCCCACCGCCCGCATCAGCTCCAGCGCCCGCGCCTGCGCGGCGGCGCGGCTGAGCTTGAGATGGTGCCGCATGGTCTCGCAGAGCTGGCTCTCGATCGTGAATAGCGGATTGAGGCTGGTCATAGGGTCTTGGAAGATCGCCCCGACGTCGAGCCCCGGCGTAATGCCCTCCGTTCGGCCGGTGCGGGTGTCTACCGCCTTGCCGCCGATCGTGATGCCGCCTGCCGTGATCCGGCCCGGCGCCTGCAGCAGCCCCATCAGGGCGTTGCCGACCGTGGTCTTGCCCGCGCCGGACTCGCCCACCAGCGCGTGGATCTCGCCCGGCATGATGGTGAGCGACGCATCCAGCACGGCCGCCATCGGGGGCTCGCCCGGCTGGCCGTACTCGACGGTCAGGTTGCGGATGTCGAGGGCCGGCACGCCGGCCGTGGGACGAGGGCGGGAGCTCATCAGCGGGCCTGCCGCTTCGGGTTGAACCAGTCGCGCAGCCAATCGCCCACGATGTTGACGCCCAGCACCAGCACCACCAGCAACGCCGCCGGGAAGGTCGCGATCCACCAGATGCCCGAGAACACGAACTCGTTTCCGATGCGGATCAGCGTGCCGAGCGACGGGTATGTCGGCGGCATGCCGACGCCCAGGAAAGAGAGGGTGGCCTCTGTCAGCACCGCCGCCGCCAGATTGATGGTCGCGATCACGATCACGGGGCTGAGCACGTTAGGCAGGATGTGGCGCGCCATGATGCGGATGGACGGGAGCCCCATCACGCGGGCGGCGCGGACGTAGTCCTTGGAGGACTCCACCATCGTGGCGGCCCGCACCGTGCGGGCGTACTGCACCCATTCGTGGATCGCGATGGCGCCGATCAAGATCACGGGCGCCCATTGGGCGGTGCCGGCTTCGGGAAACACCGCGCGCGCCACGCCGCTGACCAGCAGGGCGAGCAGGATGGTCGGCAGGCTCAGGATCACGTCGCCGACGCGCATGATTAGCGCATCCACCCAGCCGCCGAGATAGCCGGCCAGGAGGCCGAGGATCACCCCCACGGTGGCGGCGACCAGCACGGCCCCGCCGCCGATCGCGATGGAGACGCGCGCGCCGTACAGCATGGCCGAGAACAGGTCGCGGCCCTGGTTGTCGGTGCCGAGCCAGAAGCGGCTGTCGCCCTCGGCCATGAAGGCCGGCGGCATTTCAGCGTTCAGGAGGTCGAAGGAGCCGACGTCCAGCGGATTGTGCGGCGCGATCCAGGGCGCGAGCGCGGCCGCCAGCCCGATCACGAGAACCACCACAGCCCCGCCGATCACCGAAGCGGGGATGCGCATCCGGCGGCGCTTGCGCGGCGCGGGAGCCGGCGCCTCGGCCAGAACCGGGGCGGCTTCGATGCTGGGAGCGCTCATGCCCGCCTCGTACGCAGGCGAGGATCGATGATCGTGTAGATCAGGTCCACCGCCATGTTGATGACCACGAACAGGAAGCCGACGAACAGCAGGTAGGCGGCCATCACGGGCACGTCCGCGAAGCTCACGGCCTGGATGAACAGCAGCCCCATGCCGGGCCACTGGAACACCGTCTCGGTCACGATCGCGAAGGCGATCAGCGAGCCGATCTGCAGCCCCGTGACGGTGACGACCGGCATCAGGGCGTTGCGCAGCGCAAGGTGGAAATTGATGTAGCGCGCCGGCAGCCCACGCGCCCGGGCGAAGCGGATGTAGTCCGACGACAGCACGTCGATCATCTCGGCCCGCACCAGCCGCATGATCAGCGTGAGCTGGTAAAGCGCCAGGGTGATCGAGGGCAGCACCAGCGACGCCCAGCCGGACTTCGTGAGAAACCCTGTCGTCCAGCCGCCGACCAGCACGACGTCGCCGCGCCCAAAGGACGGCAGCCAGCGCAAGATCACGGCGAACACAAGGATCAGCGCGATCCCGGTCACGAAGGTCGGCATCGAGATGCCGATCAGCGACACCGTTTGGACAAGCCGTGCCGCCTTGCCCTCCGGGTTCAGGGCGCACAGCACGCCAATCGGTACGCCGATCGAAAGGGACAGGATCGTGGCCACGATCACGAGCTCCAGCGTCGCGGGCAGCCGCTCGCCGAGGAGATCTGCGACAGGCCGCTGGTTGCGGAAGCTGACGCCGAGATCGCCGGTCGCCACCCGGCCGACGAACTCGCCATATTGCACCAGAACCGGCCGGTCGAGGCCGAGCGTCTTGCGTAGCTCGGCCTTCTCGGCCGGCGAGGCGTCCTCCCGGCTCATCATCGCGACGGGGTCGCCGACATAGCGGAACATCACGAACGCGATGGCGGTGACGGCGAGCATCACCAGAAGCGCCTGGGCCAGTCTGGAAGCGAGGGCTGCGAGCATGGGGGAACTCCCTCCAAAACCTCCGGCCCCACGCGCGACGGGGCCGTATAGCGCTTTTTGCTCAGTTCACCTTG
The DNA here is from genome assembly GCF_014636935.1 of Alsobacter metallidurans. Lineage (GTDB taxonomy): Bacteria > Pseudomonadota > Alphaproteobacteria > Rhizobiales > Beijerinckiaceae > Alsobacter > Alsobacter metallidurans. Next base: position 890,284 of record NZ_BMES01000001.1, read on the forward strand.
GCGAACCAGGGGCGGACGTATTCGTCGGCGAATTGCGGCATGTCGACATTGGTCTTCATCGCCCAGGCCAGCGGCTGCAGATGCAGCGGAATGAACAGCGCCTGGTCGCGGGCGATCTTGAAGCTCTCGGCCAGCATGGCGCGGCGCTTGGGCTCGTCGAGCTCCACGGCCGCCTTTTTGGCGAGTTCGTCCATGGCCGGGATCGACATGCCGTTGGCGTTGGCGCCGCCGAACCCGTCCTTGCGGGAGGCGAAAATGGCTGACAGCACGCTGAAACCGTCCATGGGAGGCAGGGTGGCCCAGCCCAGCATCCAGATGTCGGTCTCGCCACGATCCTGCCGCGGGAAGTAGGTGGCCTTGCTCTCGGTCTTCAAATCCACCTGGACGCCGACCCGGGTCCACATGGACGCGATGGCGAGGCACAGCTGCTCGTCCGCAATGTAGCGGTCGTTCGGGCAGGCGAGGCCTGTCTTGAAGCCGTTCGGGTAGCCGGCGTCGGCCAGCAGCTTCTTGGCCGCCGCGGGGTCATAGCCGATCGGCTTGTCGGCCTCGGCCGAATAGCCCGGCACCGGCGGGGCCACCATGGTGGCGATATTGCGCGACTTGCCGCGCATGATGCGCTTTTGCAGCGTATCCATGTCCAGCGACTGCCACAGGGCCTGCCGCACCTTCACGTCCAGCAGCGGGTTCTTGACGCCCGGCTGGCCTTGCAACTCAGGCTTCCAGTTGAAGCCGAGGAAGATCAGCCGCAGCGACGGATCCTCCACCACCTTCACGCCGGCCGTGGACGAGACGCGCGGGATGTCCTGCAGCGGCACGGCCGCGATCATGTCGATCTCGCCCGACAGCAGCGCGGCGACCCGGGTGGCGTCCGACTTGATGGGCCGGAACTCCAGCCGTTTGATGTTGTGCTCGGGCTTGTCCCACCAGCCCTCGTTCGCACTCATCACCGTGCGGGCGTCGGGCTCGTAGCTTTCCAGCTTGAACGGGCCGGTGCCGTTGGCGTGCGTGGACGCGAAGGTGGTGACGCCCGTGGACGTGTTGCCGGGCTTTATGGAGTCGTGCTGGATCATCCACGGCTTGCTCATCACGAAGATGCCGGTGAGATCATTGAGCAGAAGCGGGTAGGGACCGGTCAGCACGAAGTCGACCGTCTGGTCGTCCACCTTCTCGGCCGTCTTCACGGTGGCGAGATTGCCCTTGTTGCGTGAGCCCGGGTCGATCGTACGCATCACGGTGGCGACCACGTCGTCCGCCGTGAAGGGCTGGCCGTCATGGAATTTTACGCCCTGGCGGAGCTTGAACCGCCAGCGATCCGGCGCGACGATCTCCCACGAGGTGGCGAGGCTGGGCTCGATCTGCAACTGACGGTTGCGTCGGACCAGCGTGTCGTAGACCATTGACTGGATATTCTGCGTGAAGCTGTCGAGCTGCGCATTGGGATCAAACGACACGGCGTCGCCGGGCGCGGCCCATTTCAGGGTTTGGGCGTTGGCCGGAGCCGCCGCCAACAGGGACAAGGCCGCTACGGCCGCCAGCACACTCCGCTTCATCGCCATCCCTCGGTTTGCTTTGTTTGAATAGCATACAACCACAACTCGGGATCGCATACAATCTGGTTGCGCGAATTTGCGCCATACGCTGCTGAAAGCTGCAGCATGCCGCTCGCCGCATAGGCGGATGCCGCCGGATCACAGCAAAGACCTCGCTTGCGCTCAAGTGAGATCCGATACTCGTGCTTGATTTTGTATACGATAACAGTCGACACTGAGTGCTTCCGAGAAGCGCGAGGGATAGACGAATGGGGTGGGTCGCGATTGAGAACGGGATCGTGATCCCGATGACGCCCGACCGCCAGACGATCGATGGCGGGCACGTTCTGATCGAGCACGACCGCATCGTCGCCGTTGGTCCAGGGCCCGCTCCCAACCGCCCCGGCCTCCAGCGGCTGGACGCAGCCGGGGGCGTCGTCCTGCCCGGCTTCGTCGATACGCACGCCCATGCGGGCCACGCGCTCACCAAGAGCCTTGGAGCCTCCGCATCGGACTGGATGGGGAACGCGGGCCGCGTCTACGCGGGAGCGACCGACCTCGACTTCTGGCGCGCGGAGGCCCGCCTGTCCGCCCTGGAACGGCTGATGTGTGGAGTCACCACCGCCTGCCTGTTGATGGGCGGCGGGCCCGACGTGATGATGACGGCCTCGCCCGACGCCGCGAACGCCCATCTCGACGGCATCGCATCGGTGGGCGTGGCCGAAGTGCTCGCCGTGGGCCCGAACCGGCCGGACGGCCCCCGCCTGTATGGCGACTGGACCGGCGGAGCGCTGCGCGAAAGGCGGACCGATCCCGGCCGCCAGCTTGAAGTAACCAACGCGCTGCTGCGGTCCGTCCCCGGCGGCGGTTTGCGGCAGCTTGCGGTGTCGTTGCCGGTGTTCACCGCCGTCGACCTCTCCCCGGAGGGCGAGGACGGCGCCGCGGCCCTCTCCCGCGCGGCCCAGCGTGTTGCGCGGGAGCACGGCGTCCTCCTTGTCCAGGATGGCCACCGGGACGGCTCGCTTGCGGCCACGGACGCCCGCGTCGGCCTCGGCGGGCCGGATGCTCTGTTCGCGCACTGCATCGACCTAACGCCAGACGACATTGCAGCGCTGCAGCGCTCTGGCGCCGCAGTGGCGCATAATCCATCTGCGCTCATGTCCGTGTTCGGCCGCTGCCCCGCGCCCGAGCTGATGGCGGCGGGTGTCCGCGTCGGGCTCGGCAGCGACGCCCCGGCGCCGGATCGCTCCTTCGACATGTTCCGCCACATGTTCCAGGCGCATCGCTATCACGCCCGCCATTTCGCGGATGACAGCGTGCTGCCGCCGTGGACCCTGCTCGAAATGGCCACCATCGGGGGCGCCCGCGCGCTGCGGCTGGAGCGCGAGATCGGCTCGCTGGAGCCCGGCAAGCGCGCCGACCTCATGGTGGTGGACTGGCGCAAGCCGCATCTTTGGCCGCCCGCCGCCCCGGTGGAGCGCCTCGCGCGCTTCGCCACGGGCGCCGACGTCGACACCGTGCTGGTCGCCGGTCGCGTCCTGATGCGCGGTCGCCGGGTGCTCAGCGTCGACCCCGATGTCGTGCTGGACGACGCCGCCAGGGCGTACGCGGCCATGCTGCCGCGCGCCGGGCTCGGCCAACCCTACGAGGCGCTCGCCGCCGCAACCCCGCACGGAGGCGCACGCCTGTGACTTCCACCATTTTACGCAACGTCCGCCCGATGGGCGGCCCCGCCGCCGACATCCTGATCCGCGACGGCCGCTTTGCCGAAGGCCCCGCGCCGGCCAACGCCGCTTTGGTGGACGGCGGCGGGTTGCTGATGCTGCCCGGCCTCGTCGAGGCGCACACGCATCTCGACAAGAACCTCATCGGCATGCCGTGGTACCGCAACGAGATCGGCCCGCGACGCATCGACCGCATCGAGGCCGACCGGCGCGAAAAGAAGCGGCTCGGCATCGACCCTCGCCGCCAATCCGAGCGGCAGGCGCGCCAGACGCTGGCGCTCGGCGTCACGGCGATCCGCTCGCACGTGGATGTCGACACCGAGATCGGCGTCGCCAACATCGAGGGCGTGCTGGGAACCCGCGAGGCGCTGGCCGGGCTCGTTGACATCCAGATCGTCGCCTTCCCGCAAAGCGGCATGCTGATCCGCCCCGGCACGCTGGAGCTCATGGAGGAGTCCCTGCGCCTGGGCGCCGACGTGGTCGGCGGCATCGATCCGGCCTCTATCGACCGCGACCCGGTCGCGCATCTGGACGCCATATTCGGGCTGGCGGAAAAGCATGCCAAACCGCTCGACATTCATCTGCACGAACCTGGCGAGCTCGGCGCCTTCACGCTGGAGCTCATCATCGAGCGCACCCGGGCGCTCGGCCTGCAGAGCCGCGTGCTGGTGAGCCACGCCTATTGCCTCGGGATGGAGGCTACGGCCGCTGACGCGCTGATCGCCCAACTGGCGGAGCTGCGCATCGCCGTCATGACCGCCGGCCCGCCCGGCCGCCCCGCGCCCGCCGTGAAGAAGCTGCACGAGGCCGGCGTCGTGATCTGCGGCGGCTCGGACGGGCCGCGCGGAACCTGGGAGCCCTACGGCACGGGCGACATGCTGATGCGCGCCACCATGATCGGCCAGCGCAATGGCTTTGGGCGCGACGAGGATCTGGAATTGGCGCTCGAAACCTGCACGACCCTCGGCGCAAAGGCGATTGGCCTCGACGCCTACGGCCTGAGCGTCGGGTGCCGGGCCGATTGCGTGCTCGTGGACGTCGAGACCGTCGCCGAAGCCGTGGCGGCCCCGCCGGTGCGCAAGCTGGTGATGAGCCACGGCCGCGTCGTGGCGCGCGATGGCGCGCTGGTCGACGAACTGTCGGGCGGTGTCTGACCCGTTTTAGGCCACACTCCCGTCATTGCGAGCGCAGCGAAGCAATCCAGCCTAGAAGCCCGGCCATTAGGCTGGATTGCTTCGCCTTCGGCTCGCAATGACGGCAGGGCAGTTTGGCCGGTCCTTACGGCCAACGGGCCTAAAGCCCTTCCTCGCGCGCGTAGTTGGCCAGGATATCGCGTGGGTCGGCGTCGTTGCGGGCCAAGAGCGCGCGGTCCGTGATGGCGTGGAGGTGGCCGGCCATCAGCGAGGCGGCTTTGGCGGCGTCGCCGGCCAGCAGGGCGGCCAGCACGGCGCGATGCTCCGAGACGCCGCATTCGGAGGAGTGCGGCCGGCCGTAGAGCGCCAGGATCAGCGAGCAGCGCGACACCACCTCGTTGACATAGCGCGCCAGCAGCACGTTGCCGGTCATCTCGGCCAGCATGGTGTGGAATTCGCCCGCCAGTCGGATCGACATGGCGGCGTCACGCCCGCTGGCCTTTTCCTCGGCCGCCACATGCGCCTCGATGGTGTGGCGCTGCTCGGCCGTGAGCCGGCCCGCCAGCGCCTCCATGACGAGCTTTTCCAGCGCGCTCCGCACCGCGAAGATGTCGCGCCCGTCTTCCAGGCTCGGCTGCGCCACGCACGCCCCGCGATTGGGACGCAATTCCACCAGGCCTTCGCCGCTCAACCGCAGCAGAGCCTCCCGCACGAGCGTGCGGCTCACGCCGAGGCGCTCGCCGATGGAATCCTCCGGCAGCTTCGCGCCGGGCTGCAGCGCCTGCTCGATGATGGCGCGCTTCAACGCGCGATACACCGCCGCCGAGCGGGACACCGCCGTGTCCTGGCTCGGCCGGGCGGCCGGCGTTCGTGCTTTGGTGCTGGCGGCCATGCGTGCGGCGTCTCCTCGCCGCCGCTTATCCGACAGCTTCCCGGGCCCGTCTAGCCATGGCGGCGTATGCGGCGCGTCCCCCACCATGCGCCGAGGTTTCACATGGTCAAATACCCGCATGATCCATGCGCGACCCCCTCTCGTCTGTGGCGCAGCTCACAGATCTAGCGCTGAAGCTCGAGCTTTGTTGTTATGCTGAATCCTTGCGGCGGACCGCGCCCCATGGAATGACCGCCGAGACGCCGCTCAGTGCGGCAAAGCCGGTCGGGAGAACGAGCATGGACACGCAGGGCAACGGCAACGGCGGCAAGGTCGCGATCGTGACGGCGGGCGGCAGCGGCATGGGCGCGGCCGCGGCGCGCAAGCTCGCGGCCGATGGCTACAAGCTCGCGGTCCTGTCCTCCTCCGGCAAGGGCGAGGCGCTCGCGGCGGAGCTTGGCGGCGTCGGCGTCACCGGCTCAAACCAGTCCACGGACGATCTCAAGCGGCTGGTCGACCTCACGGTGGAGCGCTGGGGCCGCGTCGACGTGCTGGTCAACAGCGCCGGTCACGGCCCACGCGCGCCGCTGCTGGAGATCAGCGACGATGATTGGCATCGCGGCATGGAGGTCTACTTCCTGAATGTCGTCCGGGCCGCCCGCCTCGTCACGCCCGTGATGGAGCGGCAGGGCGGCGGCGCCATCATCAACATCTCGACCGCGTGGGTGTTCGAGCCGAGCCCCATGTTCCCGACCTCCGCGGTGTTTCGCGCCGGGTTGGCCTCGTTCACCAAGCTCTTCGCCGACCAGTACGCCCCCAAGAACATTCGCATGAACAACGTTCTGCCGGGCTGGATCGACAGCCTCCCGCAGGTCGAGGAGCGCCGGCAGGGCGTGCCGATGGGCCGCTACGGCACCAGCGAGGAGATCGCCGCCACGGTGGCGTTCCTGGCGTCGCCCGGGGCCGCCTACATCACCGGCCAGAGCCTTAAGGTGGACGGCGGCTTGATGCGTTCGGTTTAAAGTCTCAAAGCCGCTCGGCCGCGACCTCGCGCAGCAGCGCCTCCCAGCGCGGGATCAGCGCCGCCGTGGAGTAAGCGGTCTCGACCTTACGGCGCAGAGCTCTTCCGAGGTCCCGTCCCAGGGCGGGATCCTCAATCAGCCGGCGGATCGCCCAGGCGGCGGCCTCCGGATCTTCGTGGGGAACGAAGAGGCCGCTCACGCCGGGCTCGATCTGCTCCAGCACGCCGTTGTCCGGCGTCGCCACTACAGGCAGGCCGGCGACGCCCGCCTCCGCGATCACGTGCGGCATACCTTCGCCGCGCGCCAGCCAGACGAAGATGTCGAGCCCGGTGAGCAGCCGGGGCACGTCCGGCCGGTCGCCCAAGAAATGGAGCCGTTCCTGAAGGCCGAGCGACGCCGCCTCGGCTTTGAGCTCGGCCGCATACTCCGGCATGAACGCGTCCGGCCCGCCGATCACGACGAAACGGGTGCGCGCCTCCCGCCCGGCTACGATCGCGGCGGCGCGCACGAAATCCTCGACCCGTTTCTTGCGGTCGAGCCGCCCGACCCAGCCGATCAGAATGTCATCCTGACCAGCGCCCATCTCGGTCCGGGCGGCCTCGCGCGCGTCGGCCGGAACTTCGTTCAGGTCGACCATGCTGGGAATTTCGAGAGCGTGGCGCTCGCGGCCGGGCATGCGCTGCGCGGCTGCGTCCCGGATTGTGGCGCAGACTCCAACATAGCGGGCCGTGAGGTCCTTGGGGCCGGCAAGCGCTTCCGACACCAGTCCGCCATGCTCGATCAGCGGCGGCGGGCGCTCCATCAGCCGCAGGGCCGGATAGACGTCCTGCACGGCCTGGCAAGCTACCACCACGTCGTAGTCCGCCATCTTGCGCGCCAGATACGCGACGGTGTCGTCGAACGAGAGCGAATAGGGCGTCTCGTCCACGTCCACGCCGAGCGCGCGCAACTGCGCGACGCTCTGGTCCGGCATGCCCTGGCGCCGGAAGCACGCGACGACGTCGAGCCGGAAATGCCGGGGGTCGAGCCCGCGGGCGAGGTGTCTGACCTCCGTCTCCTCGCCGCCCACGACGATCCAGGCGAACACGAACAGGATGCGCAGCGGCGGATCGTCGGCAGGCCCGCTCACGCGCGGCTCGCCCCGTAGTCGAACACCACCTGCAGGAAGTCGGGCCGGTCGCGCAGGAGCGTGTCCAGGAACGCCGGCGCGTCGTCGATCGGCACGACGTGCGACACGAGATGCCGGCGGATGGCGTCGCCTTCCTCGGCGAGAAGCGCCAGCGTTTCGGCGGCCAGCCTTGAGCGGCCCCACGCAAATCCACACCCGCGCGGCACGCGCCCGATCTGCGCGCAGCGGATCGCGAGCCCGTTGTGGTGAAATTCCTCGCCGAGCCGCAGCGCGTCCGCGCCGCCTTGGTAGAAGGCGAGGTCGATCACGGTTCCCTGCGGGCGCAGCGCCTTCAGGGCGATGTGCAGCGCCTGCGCGGAGGCCCGGCACTGGAACACCACGTCCGCCCCGCGCTCGGCCGGTCCGCTGCGCCAGCGGTCCTTGGCCTCGATCCACGCGTCCGGCTCGTCCAGCGTCTCGAAGCCGAGGGCTTCCGCCCGCGCGCGCCGGGTCGGGGAGGGCTCGGCGATCAGCACCGCGGCCGCACCGCAGCGGCGCGCGAGAAGCGCCGTGAGCATGCCGACCACGCCGGCGCCCATCACGAGAACGCGGCGGCCCTCGACGCCGTCTCGCAGGCTGCGAACGTCCGGCCCGACCGCGTCGGCGGCCGCGTGCAGCAGGCCGTTGGCGCAGATCGGGCCCATCTGGGCCACGAACACGCCGAGCAGCGGGTCCAGACCCGCCGGCATCACGGCGTAGAACTCCTCGAAGGCGTCGGCCGAATGGCCTGATTTGTGGCCATACGCCATGGCGACGAGATCGCCCGCCCGCGGCGTGGCGGCCCGGCTTTCGACGACCCGGCCGACCTCCATGTAACCGAGGAATTGGACCGGGTAGGCGGCCGAGGGCTCGCCGTCTACGAAGACGCCGTAGTCCGGCTCCCAGCGCGCGCCGAGATATGGATTGCTGCCCTTCAGAAACGTGAGCTCGGTGCCTGCCGAAAAGCCGCTGAACAAAGTCTCGACGTGGAATCGCCCGTCCGGGACGCCGTGTTCCTCGTAGGTGGAAAAACCGGCCTGGCCGGGCTGCTCGACGCCCAGGGAGCGAATAGTTCTTGTCTCGGCCATTATACGATTCCCGTTGCAGGCGGTCCCTGGCGCGGCGCGACCGGGCGGCGTTCACGCGCGGAGCGGGCCGCCGCGGTGGCGAGCCGGTGCGTTTCCAGCGCCTCCGCGTAGGGAGTGCGGATGCGGTTGGGCCGTCCCGTGACCGCATCGACGAAATCGCGGTCTTCCCGCACAAACGGGTCGCCCTGCGCGCCGCGGACCGGCCGTCCGGCGCCAACGTCCACCATCAACTCGAATTCGGTGAGTTCGAGCGCGAGGCCGTCGCCAAAGAGGTGAAGGCCGATCCGGTGCGGCCAGCGCAGCAGGCAGGTCGACGCAACCGAGCCGACCGCCCCGGAGGCGAAGCGGAGCGCCGCCGTGGACGCTTCATCGACGTCGCAGTCCGGATGGTCCGCGCGCGGCGTTCGGCCGCCCATCGCCACGACCTCCTCGACCGGGCCGACCAGGAGGCGCGCGAGATCAAAGATATGCGTGGTCTGCTCCACCATCTGCCCGCCCGATTGATCTTGGCGGGACCACCAGGCCGGAGGCGGCGTGGAATCCAGCCAATAGCCGCTCACCAGCCGCGCGGGGGTCTTCGCGAGTCGTTCCTGCGCGGCTTCCACGATGTCGAGGTAGCGCCAGTGGTAGCCGACGCCGGTGACGAGGCCGGCCTCCGCAACCCGCGCGGCGATGTCCTCGGCGGTCGCCTCGTCGGCGGATAGAGGCTTTTCGACGAAGAACGGAATGCGCCGGTCGATCAGGTCCCGCTCCGGAGCGCCGTGCGCGAAGGGCGGCAGGCAGACATAGCAGGCGTCCAGCCGCTCGGAGTCCAGCATGGCGCGGTGGTCCGCATAGGCGCGTGCGCCGGTCCGGTTCGCCATCTCCGCGGCCCGCTCGGCGGCGGGATCCGCAAGGCCGACAATCTCGACGTTGTCGAAGCCCTGGAGGTTGGCGACGTGGCGGCCCGCGATGCCGCCGGCGCCGATGAATCCGATGCTTAGCTTCGCCATTCTTACTCCTGGGTGACGGCTTGAGTGGGTAGGGCGGAGGCGGGTGGCCGTTGGGCCGCGAGCGTGGCCCAGTAAAGGGCGAGATGGTCTTCCGCCATTCGGTCCGCGTCGAATCGCTCGGCCCAGTGATCGCGAGCCGCGCGGGCGCGCGTCTCGGCGCCGCGTCGGTCGCCCAGCGCCGCCAGAGCGGCCCGCGCCAGACCCGGCGGATCGTCCGGGGGCACGAGCAGCGCCGTCGCGCGGTCCACGGCGTCGCGGGTCCCCGGGACATCCGTGGCGACGATCGGAAGGCCGGCCGCCATCGCCTCCAGCACCACGAGCGGGTGCCCTTCGAACAGCGACGGGGATACGAGGAGGTCGGCCCCGGCCATCAGGTCCGGCACGTCGTCGCGGCGTCCGAGAAGCAGGATGGCGTCGGACAAGCCCCGTCGGTCGATCTCGCCCCGCAGGTCGTCCACGAGCGGCCCCGCGCCGACCCATAGGAAGCGGGCGTCAGGTCGCTCGGACAAGATCGCGGGCGCGGCGGCGAGCAGGGCCGCATGGCCCTTTTGCGGGGTGAACCGTCCCACGGTGAGCAGCACGGGGCTTTCAGGATCGAGGTCCAGCCGTTGGCGCGTGTCCTCACGCGATCGGCGCGGCCTGGGCGGGGCGACGCCGTTGGGGATGACGTGCAACAGCCGGACAGGGACGCCGGCGTGGCCGAAGCTCTCGCTCGAGCTTTGCGACACGCAGATGAGCCGGTCGATCTGCGGCAGCATCTCGGCATGGCGGGCCTGTTGAATTGGGTCGGTAAGCAGATAGGGCAGGTGCTCGGTCCGCAGCACCACCGGCACGCCGGCCTCGCGGGCCGCGAACGGCGCCGGCAAGCCTTCCCAGCCTATTCCCGCATGACAGTGGAACACCTCGATCCGTTCGGCCCGCAGAAAGCGGACGAGCTCCGGCATCGCCTGCGGCTCGTCCCTCCACCGGAGCGCCAGGACGCGGCAGCCCATGGCGGCGGCGCGGCTCAGGATGGCGTCGCCGCCCGGCGTCTCGCGAGACGCGACACTCACGCGGCAATGGCGCCCGAGCCGTTCCGCCAGCGCGAGCATATGCTCGCCGACGCCGGACGGGTCGGCGCTGTCCGTGAGCAGGCAGACGCGGAGCATCCGATCAGGCGGTTGTACGCCGGCCGGGGAACCACGACGGGCTCCCGTCCGGTCACGCTGCGCGCGCACGGCTTGGTACATGCAACCTCCCGTCCAGGGAGGTGAACGAGGATCCTGCGCCTAAGTTGCGCGGCCGGGCTACTCGGCCCGCAGCCGCTCCTCCAGCGCCGCGCGCAGCCGCCACATCGCGCCGCTTCGGTCGGTCTCGATGTCGCCATGCGTGATGGTGCGGCCGGCCGGAACGGCGTGGCGCAGCACCGCGCCGGGCAACAGGTAGTAGGGGACCGGCGTGGCGTCGGCCGAGGCCGCAGCGGGCTCGATCAGCGGATCGACGTCCGGTAGCACGTGCCGCCAGCCGAGCGCGAAGCCGTGCCCGGCCGGCAGGTCCGCGCGCGCGCGGGCCACAACGTCGAAGCGCTGGACAGGGTTTTCGCCGCCGGTGCCATGGCCGGTGCGCAGCGCCGACAGCAGCGAAAGGCCGACTTCCGCACCCAGGAGGTGCACGGGATTGTGCAGCATCAGGTGCCGTCCCGAGCGGCTCCCGGGAATGCCCTTGGAAGCCAGCAGGCGCCCGGTGGCCGGGTCCGGGGCTTCCACCACCACGAACACGCCGCCCGCGAAGCTGAGCTCGTCGGGCCGGCGCAGGCACGAGAACACGTCCACCACGCCGGGGCGGCCGAGGATGCCGCCGTCGTCCTGCGGGCAGAACACCTGCGGCAGCTCCACGGTGCGGACGACCGGGCCGTGCATCGCGGCGGTGTCGGGCCGCAGCCCGCAATGATTCGCCACGATGGTCATCTCGGTGTGGTCGGGCACGGTCGCAGTCGCGAGGCCGGGGATGATCCGCCTCGCCAGAGCGACGGCGGGATCGGCGGGCGCGAACAGCGCCTCGTACCCGGCCGGGGCGGCCTGCGCGCGGCCCCAGGCGCTCACCGTCCCGGCGCGGGGGTCGAACACGTAGTCGGACTCGGTGGATTTGCCGGCCGCCACGACTGGGAAGCCCAGCGACCGCGCGCGGGCGACGAGTTGGCAAAGGAGGCTCGGCTGGTCGCCCTCCACGAGCGTGTGCACCAGGCCAGCCGCCTTGGCCATGCGGGCGAGCTCGGGCCCGACCACGACCTCGGCCTCCTTGGTGGCCATCGCGACATGGTAGCCGAAGCCGATCGCCTGCTCGGCCACGGCGGCCGCCCCGAACGGGTCGCCGGTGGCCTCCACCACGGCTTCGAGCGGCAGGTCGGACAGGAGCGTGCTGTCATCGAGCAGGACGACTCGGCCCGCCTGCAGGGCGGCCAGCGCTTCCCGGCGCGATCCCGCGACCTGGAACGCGTCCGCCTCGTAGCCGCCGGCCTTCAGCGCCGCTGTGGCGCGCGGGATGTCGCGGTCGCACACCACCGTGAGGGCGAGGTCCGGGATGCGGCGGGACTGCGCGATGAGGGTCGCGCCGAACTCGCCGGCGCCCACCAGCGCAAAGGGGCTGCGCGCGCCGGCGGCGGCCTTTGTATCAGGCATGTGAGGCTCCATCGGGGGGATCAGAGCGCGTCTTTCACGCGCTCCCAGGTGCGTTTCATGTGGCGCGACAGCGCGTTGGCCAGCGCGTCGCCGTCTCGGGATTCCAGGGCGGTCATCATCGCCTCATGGTCTTCCACCGCGCCGGCCCATTTGTCCGGCCCTTCGTTGCCGATATAGCGGATGCGCTTGAGGCGGGCCTGCAGCACGCCATGCACGTCCGCCAGGGCGTCGTTGCGCGAGATCCGCAGCATGGCGGAATGAATGGCCTGGTTGAGCTTGAAATAGGACAGCCGGTCGCGCCTTGCGTAGAGCTCCAGCATCCGGTCGTGCATCGCCCGAATTTCGCGAATGTCGGCCTCGGTGGCGGCTTCGCACGCGAGCCGGCCCGCCAGGGCCTCGAGGGCTCCGAGCACCGTCAGGGCGTCGCGGACGTCCTTGGGCGAGAACTTCCGCACGATGGCTCCACGCCCCGGCGAAAGCTCGATCAGCCCCTCGCTGGCGAGGTACTTCAGCGCTTCCCGGAGCGGCGTGCGCGACACGCCGAGGTCGCGCCCGAGATTGCCCTCGTGCACCCGCGAGCCTGCGGGCAGGACGCCTTCGGTGATCATGTCCCGGATACGGCCCACGATCGCGTCGTGCAGGTTGTGCCGCACGATGGGCCGATGATCGTCCAGCGGCAGTCCCGCCTCGATCTCCAGCGCGTCCTCCATGGCGGCTCCCCCACGATGTGTTCGCGACAGCTTAGCCCCGACAGCCGCGATCTACAACTCGCTGTATGCTGCATACAGCATTCTTGATGTAAGCTCGAACGGGTGCTAGCGTGGTTGCAAGAACGGAGGAACGTCACCCTTGAGCGCATCCGCCACCCAGCGACCCGTCATCGCGTTCGCGATGGGCGACCCCGCCGGCGTCAGCCCCGAGCTGGCCGCCAAGCTCCTCGCGCTCGACGAGATCCGCGCCGAGGCCGACCTCATCGTCTTCGGGGACCGCCGCATCCTCGACGAAGGCGCGCGCGTGGCGGGCGTCAATCCCGCCATCGAGACGATCGCGGAAGCGGATCTCGACGGCGTCAAGCCGGGCCGTTCCGTGTTCGTGGACCTCAAGACCCTCGCGCTCGAGGACGTGACGCCCCAGACCGCCACGCTGGCAGGTGGGCAGTTCGCGACCAACAATTTCCGCAAGGCCCTTCAGCTCGCCGCTTTCGGACGTGCCGACGCGGTGTTCTTCACGCCCTTCAACAAGAAGGCGATGCGCCTCGCCTATGCGGGCTATGACGACGAGATCCGCTTCATCAACGACGTGCTGGGCCGCTCCGGCCCGGCGAGCGAATTCAACGTTCTGGGCGATCTCTGGAACGCCCGCGTCACCTCGCATATCCCGCTCTCGGGCGTCGCCGCCGCCATCACGGCCGAGGCCATCCAGCGCAGCCTGACGCTGACCGACCGCTCGATGCGGGATGCCGGCTTCGCGCGCCCGCGCATCGCGGTCGCCGGTCTCAATCCGCATGCGGGTGACGGCGGCAATTTCGGTCGCGAGGAAATCGACGTGATCGAGCCGGCCGTGCAGGCGGCCGCAGCGCGGGGCATCGCCTGCGAGGGGCCGTTCCCGTCCGACACCGTGTTCCTGCGCGCCAAGGCCGGCGCTTTCGACGCGGTGCTGACCATGTACCATGACCAGGGCCAGATCGCGATGAAGCTCATGGGCTTCGACCGCGGCGTCACCACGCTGGGCGGCTTGCCGTTCCCGGTCTGCACGCCCGCGCACGGCACTGCCTACGACATCGCCGGCCAGGGCGTCGCCAATATCGGCGCCTCCCGCGAGGCGATCCTGCTCGCCGCCCGCATGGGCCGCGAGGCGCGCGTTCGCGCCGCCGCCTGATCCGCGCGCCGGGCGCGAGCCCGGCCGCCACGACGCTGACCGCCGGAACCAACCGTCGGCCGTCCAGACCTCGAAACGCACCCTCAAGGAGGAACATCGCCCATGAAACGCATCACCGCGCTGGCCCTGGCCTTCGCCGCATCCGTGGCGTCCGCGCCGATCGCCCAGGCCGCCTGGCAGCCCAGCAAGCCCGTTGAATTCGTGGTCACGTCCGGCCCGGGCGGCGGCACCGACACCTTCGCGCGCGTCGTCCAGTCGATCATCGCCAAGCACAAGCTGGTTGAGCAGCCGATCGTGGTCACCAACAAGGGCGGCGGCAGCGGCGCCGAGGGCTTCGTCTACGGCAAGGGCGCGGCCGGCGACCCCCACAAGGTGATCTTCGGCACCAACAACGAATACCTGCTGCCGCTCGTCGCCAAGCTGGCCTTCAAGCCCGACGACCTCACGCCCGTGGCCGCCATGGCGATGGACGAGTTCCTGATATGGGTGAACGGGAACGCCGAGTTCAAGGACGCCAAGACCTATCTGGCCGCCGCCAAGAGCAAGCCCGAGGGCTTCAAGATGGGCGGCAGCCAGTCCAAGGACACCGACGAGACGCTCACCAAGCTGATCGAGGGCGCGACCGGGACCAAGTTCATCTACATCCCGTTCAAGGGCGGCGGCGAGGCGGCCGTGCAGCTCGCCGGCGCGCATATCGACTCCAACGTCAACAATCCCAACGAGAACATCGGCCAGTGGAAGGCCGGGCTCGTGAAGCCGCTCTGCGTGTTCAGCCCGCAGCGGCTGCCGGCCGGCCCCAAGGTGGCGGGCGACATGAGCTGGGGCGACATCCCGACCTGCAAGGAGCAGGGCGTCGGCATCGACCAGTTCCAGATGCCCCGCACGGTCTGGCTCGCCCCCAAGGCGCCGGATGACGCCGTGAGCTTCTACGCCGACGTCCTCGCCAAGGTGAAGGACACGCCGGAGTGGAAGGAATACATCGAGCGGACCTCGCAGACGAACCGCTTCCTGAGCGGCGCCGAGCTGAAGACGTTCATCGCATCCGACGAAGAGAAGAACCGCAAGGTCTTCGAGAAGGAAGGCTGGGTGGTGAAGTAACCGCCCGATCCGGCTCCCGGCGACCGCGCCGGGAGCAGCACGTCCCAGCTGAGGGTCCGGCATGAGCTCCACTGACGAAACCGTCCAGCCGCGCGCGCTGCTGAGCCGCCGCGCCGCCGAGACTGTGGCGGCGCTGTTCACCGGCGCGATCGGCGCGACCGTGGTGATCGGCTCGCGCGAATACGGCACGGGCTGGGATAGCTCCGGCCCGCAGCCGGGCGCCTTCCCGTTCTATGTCGGCCTCATCATCGTGGCCGCCAGCCTGGTGAACCTGGTGCGCGGCGCGCTGGCGGGGGCCGGCCCGGTCTTCGTGGACCGCCTCCAGGCCCGGCAGGCCGCGTCGTTCTTCCTGCCCATCGTGGCGTTCGTGGTCCTCACCGTGACGCTCGGCATCTATGTCGGCGCCGCGCTGTATCTCTTCGGCGTCATGGTGTTTCAGGGCGGCTACCGCTGGTGGACGGCGCTCGCCGTCAGCCTCGGCGTGGCGCTCTTCTTCTTCGTGGTGCTGGAGCGCTGGTTTCAGGTGCCGCTGCTCAAGGGTCCGCTGGAAGCGGCCCTCGGCATCTACTGAACGCGGTTCGCGGCCGGGAGGGCGCCTTGGACAACCTCATCTCGCTCATGCACGGCTTCGGCGTGGCCGCGACGGGCTTCCACCTCACCCTGATGGTGGTGGGAGTTCTGCTCGGCATCCTGGTCGGCGTGCTGCCCGGCCTCGGCGCGCCCAACGGCGTGTCGCTGCTGCTGCCGCTCACCTTCTCGATGGACCCCGTCTCGGCCATCATCCTGCTCACCAGCATGTACTGGGGCGCGCTGTTCGGCGGCTCCACCACGTCGATCCTGTTCAACATTCCGGGCGAACCCTCGTCGGTCGCCACCACGTTCGACGGCTACCCGATGGCCAAGCAGGGCAGGGCGACCGAGGCGCTCAGCCTCGCGTTCCTGTCGGCCGGCTTCGGCGCGCTCGCCGGCGTGGTGCTGATCACCATCCTGAGCACCTGGGTGGCGAAGTTTGCGCTGCGGTTCAGCTCGCCCGAATATTTCGCCGTGTACTTCCTCGCCTTCGCGAGCTTCGTCGGCCTGGGCGGGACGTCGCCGTTCAAGACCATCGTGTCGATGATGCTTGGCTTCGCGTTCGCGACCGTCGGCATGGACACCATCTCGGGCAGCCTGCGCCTCACCTTCGGCTTCAACGAGCTGCTGAGCGGCATCAGCTTCCTGGTCGCCGTGATTGGCCTGTTTGGCATCGGCGAGCTCATCCTCACCATGGAGGAAGGCCTGCGCTTCGATGGCATCCACGCCAAGGTGAGCCCGCGCGACGTGCTCGCCACCATCCAGCGCATGCCGCGCTATTGGATGACCCTGCTGCGCTCCAGCCTGATCGGCTGCTGGATGGGCATCACGCCGGGCGGGCCGACGGCCGCCTCCTTCATGAGCTATGGCCTCGCCAAGCGCTTCGCCCGCAACAAGGAAGGCTTCGGCAAGGGCCGCCCCGAGGGCGTGATCGCGCCCGAAACGGCTGACCACGCCGCCGGCACCAGCGCGATCCTGCCGATGCTGGCGCTCGGCGTGCCGGGCTCGGCCACCGCGGCCGTGATGATGGGCGGGTTGATGATCTGGGGACTCAATCCCGGGCCCATGCTGTTCATCGAGAAGCCAGACTTCGTCTGGGGCCTCGTAGCCAGCATGTATCTGGGCAACGTCGTGGCGGTCGTGCTGGTGCTCGCCACCGTGCCATTCTTCGCCGCCATCCTGCGCATCCCTTTCGCGATCATCGGCCCGGTGATCGTCGTGGTCTGCTTCATCGGCGCCTACACGGTGTCGAGCTCGATGTTCGATCTTTGGCTGGCGCTGGGCTTCGGGGTGGTCGGCTACGTGTTCAAGAAGCTCGATTACCCGGTCGCCCCGCTGGTGCTCGCCATGGTGCTGGGCGACAAGGCCGAGGACGCCTTCCGCCAATCCATGATCATGTCGCGCGGCTCGCTGGCGATCTTTTGGTCCAACCCGCTCGTCGCATGCATGACAGCGCTCGCGGTGGCGCTGCTGCTCTGGCCCCTGATCGGCATGGCGCAGGATCGCCTGCGCGCGTCCCGCGCCGTGGCGCCCGTGGGCTAACGGAACGAATCCAGGCGCCGGCGCTAGGGTGCGCCGCCCTGGAGCCCGAGCTGCGCGGCGTGCCCGGCCGCCAGCGCCGTATCGCCGAACTGGACAAAAGACGCGACCTCGCCGTTTCGGAACGTCCACAGGTCGTAGAACTGCGTCGAGAACGTTTCGCCCGTGGGCGTGAACCGGATGGTGAGGTCTGTCAGCACCGCGGCGCGCTCCCCCTCGACGATGAAGTCGCGATGCTCGTAGGACAACACCTCGTAGGCGTCCGACATGCCTTTGAAGGCAGCCTTGACGGCCGAGGCCCCATTCGCCTCGTGAGCAACCGGACAATGCTGCGGCGACCCAGCCCACACGAAACAGGCGTCCGACGAGAATTTTTCCATGCAGGCGTCAACGTCGCCCCGCGCCCGGGCGGCATAAAGGTCCCGAATACTCTCGACGATCTGTTCCCGCGACGTCATGGCCACGCTCCGGATCTGCACGAGCCGGCCGACATGCCGGCTTTAGTGCTGAAGCGTAGCATCTGGCGCACAACCGCCAAGCATTCTGTTCGGCGAAGTGTTGCGGAACGCAGCAGCCTCGCTTGAACAGCCTTCGGCTTCGGTCCTAATGTCGACCCAACGATCGAACCGGCCTGTGAAAGCCGCGGGCTCAACCCCTGCGCACTTCGAGAGCCGAACAACGAGGTGCACCAGTGACCGCAGACATCCTGTCCAGCATCGCGGCGGAACTCCGCGTCGAGGTTTCCCGGCTTGAGGCCCAGGCGCTTGGCAGCCTGCGCGACCCCATGAACCTCGGCGGCGTTGTGGCGGTCCGCACCGTCGAAGCGCTCGCCAACGCGATCGAACGCGTCGCCGAGAACGCCCGCCCGGCCAAGCCGCTCCGCTCGGTGTAAACCTCAGGCCGGCGCAAGAGCACCCGGCCTGGGCCCCGCGAAGGGACGGAACGTCATCAGCACCAGCATGGCGGCCAGGCCCAGGCCCCACGAGGCGAAGTACATCGGCGCATAGCTGCCGACCCGGTCGTAGATGAGCCCGCCGATCAGCGGCCCCGTCGACATGCCGAGGCTGCCCGCCATCGCCATTCCGCCGATGATCGTGCCGATCATCCGCAGCGGGAAGTTCTCGCGAATAATCACAGCATAGAGCGGCATCGTGCCCGCATAGATGAACCCGACGATGATCGCGACCGCGTAGAACCCGGTGAGCTCGTTCACGAACGCATAGGCGAGCACCCCGAAGGCCTGCGCCAGCAGCCCGAGGATCAGCACCCGTTGGGCGCCGTAGCGGTCCCCCGCGACGCCGAAACCGATCCGGCCGAAGAGGCCGGCTAGCCCCTCGAGGCTGTAGATCGACACGGCCGCGATCATCGGCACGCCGCAGGTCACCGCATAGCTGACGGTGTGGAAGATCGGCCCCGAATGTGTCGCGCAGCAAAAAAAGTTGGCCAGCAGCAGCGTGATGAACTGCGGCGACCCGAGCGCCTGGCGCACTGTCATGCCGGATGATGAGCCATCCTGCGGCGCCCCGGCCGAACCGGCCGCCAAGGTCGGCGGCGTACGGACGAGCAGCGCGGCCGGGATCATCAGCGCGGCCGCGAGCCCGGCCACGATCAGCATGGCGGTGCGCCAGTCGTGGCGCGTGACCAGCCAGGCGGCGAGCGGGGCCATGGTCATCGGCGCCAGGCCCATGCCGGCGGAGACGAGCGACACGGCCAGGCCGCGCCTTGTCTCGAACCACCCGGCGACGCAGGCCATCATGGGCGCGAAGATCGCCGCCGTCGCGGCGCCGACCAGCACCCCAAACAGCGTTTGAAAGGCGACCAGCGTCTCGGCCTGACTGGCCAACGCCAGGCTGCCTGAAAGCACGATCGAGCCGGTCAGCACCACGGGGCGCGGGCCGAAGCGGTCCGACAGGCCGCCCCACAGCATGCTGGCGACCGCCATCGCGAGAAAGCCGAATGTCATCGCGGTGGAGATGCCGGTGACCGACCAGCCGGTCGCCTCCGACATCGGCCGCAGAAACACCGGCAGCGAGAACATGGAGCCAGCTGCGACACAGCCCAACAGGCCGCCCGCCGCGACAATGACCCAACGATAGGAACGGTCCATGACGCCTCCGGCGCGTTCGGGGGAGGGATTGGAGGGGCCGCTCAGGCCTGGGCGGGTTTCCAGTCCGCGGACGGGACCGTGTTGATCATCCACGGGATGCCGAACTTGTCGATCAGCGAACCGAAGCCTGGCGACCAGAAGGTTTCGCCGAACGGCATCACGGCTGTGCCGCCTTGGGCCAGCTGCTCGTACCAGCGCTGGCATTGCGCCTTGTCCGGGCTATGCAGGGTGACGTCGAAGCCGTTCTTCGGCTTGTCGATGTTGCGCGCCCAGGCGGGATCCATGTCGGCCCCCATCAGGGCCTGATCGCCCACCTCCAGCCAACAATGCATGAGCCAGTCCTTGTGCTGCTCGTTCATCGGCATGCCGGGCGGGGCCGCGCTATACGGCATGGCGGCGATGATCTTGCCGCCCAGCACCTGGGCGTAGAACTCGAACGCCGGGCGGCACTGGCCCTGGAAGCTGAGGCTGGTGACGATTTTCATAGGGGTTCCTCCGACAACCGGCGACCTTGACGTTCGCCTTGTTACGTTGATATCAACGTAACAGTCCAGAGCTTGTCAACCCCTCAAATGCAACGTCTTACCGACGTCCCGTTCAAGACCACGCTGCTGGTGCGCGACACCTGCCTGTGCCTCCATGCGCAGCGGGCCGCGCGCGCCCTGGCGCGGCGCTTCGACGTCGCGCTGAAGCCCGTTGGACTCACCAGCGGCCAATTTTCGCTTCTGATGTCGCTGAACCGTCCCGAGCCGCCGCATCTCGGCAGCGTCGCGGCCCTGCTCGCGATGGACCGAACGACTCTAACGGCGAACCTCAAGCCGCTGGAGCGCCGCAACCTCGTCGCGGTCGCGCCCGATCCCAAGGACCGCCGCACCAAGCGCCTGAGCCTCACGGCGGATGGGCGCGCCGTTCTGGCCCAGGCGGCCCCGATCTGGAAACAGCTCCACGCCGCCATCGAGTCCGAACTCGCGAGCCCCCACCAGCTCCGCGCCGAGCTGGGCGTGCTGTCCAGGGCGGAGGGGCTGAACCGTGGCTGACGCTGATTGCAGCTACCGGCAAGCATGGGAAGGACAGCCACTCGGAACTCATACTCCGAACCGCAGCCCTGGATGGCGCCTACCGGTACGCCGCTCATAGACAGGCGGGGGATGCTGATTGTGATCAAAATCAAGGACGCCAAGCGGAGGGACGCTTAACCTCCGCCGTTCATGCCCACCGCAGCGTGGGAGGCGGGTCCCGTTCGGGCAAAAGTTGGGGCTCGCGAGGCGCTGCGCAATCAACCGACGGTCGGAATGGCGGCGGCGATGCTCTGGACGCGTAACGGAAGAGTTCTGGCCTATGCCGCCCTCTGCGCCCTTGCGCTGGCCCTGACGGGATGCGCCTCACGCCCCGAAACAGGGTTTCTGACGCCGGTCGCCGCCGGGGCGGGAGCCACTCCTCACACCTTGCTGGTCGCCACGACGCGCGAGCGTGACGCCCGGCCGGGCACATGGTTCAACGGCGAGCGTGCTTACCCGCTCGACTTCGCCCGGCTGGAAGTGTCGGTGCCGCCGACCCACAAGCCCGGGGAGGTCGAATGGCCCTCGGCCGCTCCCGGCAATGCGGAGACGGATTTCGTCGTCCGCGACGCCGCTTATGTGGACGGCGAGAAGGCTTTCGTCGACACATTGAACAGCCAGCTCGCGTCCCGGCCGCCGGGAAGCCGCAAGGTCTTCCTGTTCATTCACGGCTACAACACCCTCTTCGCGGAGGGCGTCTATCGGTTTGCGCAGGTGATCCACGACGCCAAGGCTCCGGCGGTGCCCGTTCTGTTCACCTGGGCCTCGCGGGGCCAGCTTTCGCAATACGTGTACGACATGAACAGCGCGACAGCCGCCCGGGACAGTCTGGACCGGACGATCCGGCTGCTTTTTGCGAGCAACGCCGAAGAGGTCAACATCGTCGCGCATTCCATGGGCAACTGGGTCACCGTGGAAGCGCTTCGCCAGATCAAGATCTCTGGAAGGGCCCCGCAGATTTCCAAGCTCGGCGTCTTGATCCTCGCGGCTCCGGACATCGACATCGACGTGTTCAAGAGCCAGATGCGCCAGTTCGGCAAGCCCAAGAAGCCGTTCGTCATCGTCCTCTCGAAGGACGACAAGGCGTTGCGAGCGTCGAGCTTCATCGCCGGCGGCGCGGCGAGACTTGGCGCCGACTCCGACCGGGACGAGCTTGCGGCGCTCGGCGCGATCGTGCTCGACATGACGGACGTGAAGGCGCTCGATTCCAGCAATCACGGGAAGTTCGCCCAGCTGGCGGCGGTTGCGCCCCAACTCAAGGCCGTTCTCGAAGCCGGTGTCGGGACGAGGGTCCATCCCGTTGACGAGGGCAGGGAAGTCGTCGGAGGCTCGCTGCAGAGCATCCTGGCCCTGCCCATCACGATCGTGCGCGCGCCCGTCAGGGTGTTGACAGGGCGTTGAACCGGCAGGCGCGACCTAGCGGCGCGCCGTATTGCGCGGCCTCGACTTCAAATGCGGCGCAAGAAGGCGCTCGAACGCGAATTTCACTTGCCGGTACTCGTCCTCGCAAAGCTCGGCCCGCTCAACCGGCAGGTAGCCCTTTTCGACGAAGTCACCGAAGGTCTTCTTGTCCGAACCGTAGCTGATGCACATCAGATTGAAAAAGCGCTGGGCGGGCAAGCCGTGCTCGTTGGCGAAGTCCTTCAGCTTCGGCGGGCTTTCCTTCGCATCCGACGCGTACATCGTCCCGATGCTGGCGATGACGCGACGCACTTCGTCCTTGCCGAGGCGCAGCAGGATGAAGGCGGCGACCTGATCGGCGGCGTCTTCCTCGCGCCCGAGAATCGGGATCTTCTTCAGGTCGAACACCGCGTGCGCCAGCTCGTGCAACAGCACTTCCAGAAACGGACCCACGATGTAATTGGCGGGCGTGAGGCCTTCCTTTACACCCGCGGGCGGGATCTTCTGGCCGAGTTCCTGGATGTAGGCGATGTATTCGTAGCAGATCCCCAGCGCGCCCTCGTCCGGATCATAGGCGGCGTTGATGTCGCCATCGCAACCCTCGACCTTGATCAACAGCGGCCTTGGAAAGCGGAGATGGCTCAGGCGGTCGCGCACCCGCTCGAGCACCTTCTTGTCGCGCAGCGTCCGATAAATCGATTCGTGGGCCGGATCCTTCGGGGCCACGTAGGCGATCCGCACGTCGCCCTGGCGGGCGTGCGCCGCCGGCGCCGAAAAAAACGCTGCGAACGCGATCGCCGCGCATGACAGGAGTTTGGGCCTGGAGATCATGAAACCCGAACCTTTCGAGGTCGTCGTCGTCCAGCGCTTCAGATCGCCAAGCCCCGTTTTTGCCAGCCGCGGTCAGTAGACCTGCGGCACCCAGTTCCGGGCGAACTGCGGCTCCACGTAGCCATGATCTTTGTCGCGCTTCGGCAGCTTAACTTTCTGCCTGGGGACCTCTTCATAGGGAATGTGATCGAGGATGTGCCGGATCACGTTGAGGCGCATGCGCTTCTTGTCGTCTGAGCGCACGGCGAACCAGGGCGCGTGCGCGGTGTCGGTCTTCAGGAACATCGCGTCGCGCGCCCGGGAGTAGTCATACCAGCGGCTGTAGGACTCCAGGTCCATGGGCGACAGCTTCCAGACCTTGCGCGGGTCGTCGATCCGCTCCTTCATTCGTTCGGTTTGCTCGCTTTGGCCCACCTCCAGCCAGTACTTCAGGAGGATTACGCCGGAATTCACGATCGCACGCTCGACGAGCGGCACGGCGTCCAGGAACGTCTCCGCTTCGGCTTCGGTGCAAAAGCCCATCACGCGTTCAACGCCGGCGCGGTTGTACCAGGAACGGTCGAAGATGACGATTTCGCCACCTGCAGGCAGGTGCGGCAAGTACCGCTGAACGTACATCTGCGACTTCTCGCGCTCGGTCGGGGCCGGCAGAGCGATGACGCGGAACGTCCGCGGGCTGACGCGCTCCATGATGGTCTTGATTACGCCGCCCTTGCCGGCGCCGTCCCGCCCTTCGAAAATGATGCAGACCTTTGCTCCTGTCGCCTGGGCCCAGAGCTGGACGTTCACCAACTCGGCATGGAGGGCGGCAAGCTGTTTCCTGTAAGCCTTACCCGAAAGAGCGGCGTCGGCCTTCATGGCGACCTCCTGGCGAGCGCAGCGGGGCTGCGTGTTAACGTTTCAGGGAGATCTGCATCCCGCTCAGGTCCAGCGAGAACATCAGGCCGACTTGGCGGCCCTTCACCTCCAGCACGACCCCATGCGAGTTCTTCAGCTTCGCGATCTTGCCGCCTCCGGCGACCGCGGCGCCGACTTCTGCGGCCGTGTAGACGCCTTCGAGGTCACTCGGTCTCGTGAGGTTGTACGCTCGTCCAATCAGTTCCGTCTTGGAGGCGCCCACCGTTGCGCCGAGGCTCACGCCGCCGATGTTGAGCGGGTAACGCCTGCCCGCGTAGGTGAGCGTACCGGAGCCTCCGGAAACGCCGACCACGAACCCGGCCTTGTAGATCTTGATCTCCACCGAGCCGCTGCCTGCATGCGCGGGAGCGCCGGCCAGGAGGCCGACCAGAACGAGTGCGAAGCCGAAGGCTGTGTTTCTGCCAATCACGCCGGATCTCCCCAGACTCGGCCCTGGGCGGGAGGCGCCTGCTGCGCCCAAACGGTTGCAGACGGATGTGCCCTGAAGGCCTGGCCGTGAGTTGGCGGACGGCGGCCGTTTAACGCCAGTATCTTACTGTAACTAACCTCCGCCGCACCGGCCGCGGTGGTAGCAGGGGCTTTGCGCAGCAAACGAGAGGCAGCCCCGTGTCTATCGCGGTTCATCCCACGGCCCCGCATGCCCTTCCGCCCTTTATCACCGAGCCCGGTCAGTCAGACGTGCTGATGGTCGTGACGGGGATCTTTCTCCTGTTCGCGGTTCTTGGGGTCGGCTTGCTGTTCCTGCGCCTGCATACGTTGCCGGAGCGCATGGCCCACAAGTCGCAAAAGCTGCAATTCGAGATCGTGGCCGTGCTGGGCCTCATCGCCCTGTTCACGCACGAGCACATCTTCTGGGTCGCGGGTCTCTTGCTGGCGCTGGTCGATCTTCCCGATTGGGGCGCGCCGCTGCGCCGTATGGCAGGAGCGCTCGAGAAGATGGCTGGAATCCTGCCCGGCGAGGGCGCGGACGCCGCCGACATCGTCGAGCGCGAAGGCTCCGGCGCCTTCCATGATCCGGCCGACCGTCACGACGCAAGCCAAGGCGTCTCCGCCGGACAAGACCTTGCCTCTGTTCAAGACCCTGCGCCTGTCCAGGTTCTCCCCGCGGGCCAGGAGGTCGCCGCGCGCGAAGGCCGCGATCAGGTGCGCTCCTTCAAGCATGCGGAAGGCTGAGCGATGCTCGAACTCATTCTGTGCTCAATGCTCACCATCCTGCCGGACTACGCCTACCGGCGCCTCGTGCAGGGCAAGCGGCTCGGCAAGGAGATCAACCTGTTCTCCGTGTGGTTCGAGCTGCGTTGGGGACTGGTCGGTTGCCTGATGCTGACCGTCGCGCTGATCACGACGGTCTTCTACAACCACCCGGCGACCACCAACGTCACCGCTTATTTCCGCACGGTCCCGATCGTGCCGGAGGCCAACGGGCGAGTGGCGGAAATTTTCGTCACGGGCAGCAACCGGATCGGGCAGGGTGAGCCGATCTTCCGGCTCGACAACTCTCGCCAGCAGGCCGAGGCCGAGACGGCGCGCCGCAAGGTGGCCGAAATCGACGCCCAGTTTGCGATGGCCCAGGCGGACTTGGCCGCGGCTGACGGCCAGATCGTCCAGGCGCAGGGCGCCTATGACCAGGCGCTGGACGAACTGCGCACCAAGCAGGAGCTCAACCGTCGCAACGCCGACATCGTCGCGCGGCGCGAGATCGAGAAGCTGCAGACCTTGGTCGACACACGCCAGGGCGGGGTGGATGCCGCGCAGGCGGCCAAAAAGGCGGTCGAAACCCGCCTCTCCACTCTCCTGCCGGCTCAGAAGGCCAGCGCCGAAGCGGCGCTGGCGCAGGCCGACGTGGAATTGTCCAAGACCGTGATCCGCGCCGGCGTCAGCGGCCGCGTCGAGCAGTTCGCCCTGCAGGTGGGCGACATCGTCAACCCTTTCATGCGAGCGGCGGGCGTGCTCATCCCAGAAGGCAGGGGCCGGCGGTCGCTCTATGCCGGCTTCGGACAGGTTGAGGCGCAGGTGGTCCGCCCCGGTATGGTCGCCGAAGCGGCCTGCATCTCCATGCCTTGGACCATCATCCCGATGGTGGTCACCGATGTGCAGGATTACATCGCGGCGGGCCAGTTTCGGGGCGGGGAGCAACTCATCGACGCCCAGCAGGTCGCCAAGCCCGGTACGGTGCTGGCGCGACTCGAGCCGCTCTACGAGGACGGCCTGCGGGACGTCACACCCGGCAGCAGCTGCGTGGCCAACGCCTATACGAACCACCACGAAGAACTGAAGGACCCGAAACTGAGTTCGATGCAGCGCTTCGCGCTGCATGGCGTCGACGCTGTCGGCCTCGTTCATGCGCTCCTGCTGCGCATCCAGGCCCTGATCCTCCCCATCAAGAGCCTCATCTTCAGCGGCGGACATTGAGCGTAGCCAGAGGCGCCCATTAGTGGCGCTTCTTACAGTACCGCCGCCAATTTCAGAGTGGTGGAAACAACCGCGAGGCAGGTCTCGCGGCTGAGGCTGCCGCACAATACCGTAAAATACATCCCCGCCCTTCGACGAAGTGCTTTGCTGTGGTGGTCGAGGTGGAGATCCCGTTTTCCTGAATTCGATCGGCTGGTCATAGTCCCAGCCTTGGCGATCCAAGGTCGATCATCGGCGCTGGATGATTTCTTCTTCAGCGCCGCCAGGCCGGGATCGAATCTCGACTGTTCCGAAGTAGCTCACATCTACGCCGCGCCTTGGCCGGATGGAAGGCTACTCAGGTGTCGCCGTCTATCTTGGAAGGAGACCAGATATGCTGAAATCAGTGTTGATTGGCGCGGCTTGCATTGGCCTGAGTTGGAGTGCGGCCCAGGCGCAGTCGGGCGCTCCCATGGCGCAAGGTCCCATGCAACTGAGCATAGCCGACCGGGGGGCCATCCTCGAGGCCAGAATAGCGGCGACGAAGTTCGCGCTGCAGATGACGCCCGATCAGGCGAAGAAATGGCCGCCCATCGAGGAGGCGATCCGCGCCAGGTCCGCCGCACGGCAAGCCCGCATCGCCAAGTTGCAGACGGACCTGCTTGGGGACGCGACGTTTTCCGATCTCATTCGGCAACGCGCTGACAATCTCATGGAACGCGGCGCCAGCCTGAAGAAGCTTGCCGACGCTTGGCAGCCGCTCGTCGTGACGCTGTCCGATGAACAGAAGCACCGGCTCGCGGTTCTGACCCTGTTCGTCCTGCGCGAAGCCCGGGAATTGCTCCCCCGCAATCAGGGATCCGAGCAGTTCTGGGAAGAGTACGACGAAGAATGACGCACGGCTTGCCATCTTGGGGCGCTCGGGCCTCTGTTGACGCCCGGGCGTCCTGAATGGTCGGGAACGATTGCAAGAACGATCTCCGCCGACGCCCCTTGGGGGCCTCGGCGTGAGACGAGCAATCTCTCCGAGTGGCTCGTTCGCCGCTTGGCCAACCCAGCGCGTCGGCCCACGGAGGCGGACGCTTGTTTGGTCGGGCTAAGGCGGCTTGCGCTGGATCCGTCCGGTTGCTCACCAGCGGCGCGCTCCGGCCATTCGTGACTTGCGGTTGTTCGTGGGGCGGCCGCAATCCGACCGGCCTTCGTCATGGCCCGGTCCGTCGCGGGCCACGATCTCTCGAATGCCGCTGCGCCGCGCCTCAGAGCCATTCGCCCCGCGAATCCCCAAGGTCGGCGACGTCCTTCACGAGACGCGGATTGGGGAAACGGATCTTGTGCGGCCCTCTCATCACGATCAGTCCATTGCGGCGCAGCTTCGTCATCGTGCGGCAGACCGTCTCCATGGTGAGGCCAAGGTAGTCGGCGATATCGGTTCGGAGCATCGGCAGCGCGAATTCAGCTCCCGTCTCGACCGCGCCGGGGTTCTTGTGCGCGATCCAGAGAAGGAACCTCACGATTCGCATTTCGGCGGTTTGGCACAGCAACAGCAATGTCTGATGATGGACGGCGCAAAGCTCTTCGCGCATGCGGTCGAATACGATCGTCGCCACTTTGGGCTGCTCGGCGATCTGGATCGCCAGCCGCTCGCGCGAGATCCGCCGGACACGGGTGGGGGTGACGGCCTCCGCGGTGAACAAGTAGTGATCCTTCACGGCGATGCTGAGGACGTCCCCGGGAAAAGCAAATCCCACCATCACGCGACGACCTTCCGAGGACATCCGGAACAATCGCAGGACGCCGCCGACGATCTGGAAGATGTGCTCGGCGGGCGCCCCTTCCCAGAACAGCGCCTTTCCACGCGCCACGGCTTCGGGAATGCGGTAGCCGAACAACGCACCCAGCTCGTCCGTCTCGCACGGCAAATCGGCTGCCGTCTGTCTTCCGTCCAGCTGGAGAAGCGCGCCCGGGAGCGCACGCGGCAGATCCAGAACATGAACGGAGTCATGCAGGCTGAGAGGCTTCATGATGCTGCTTCCGTTGAGTCGTCATCGCTGTGTACGAGGCGATGCGGGAGCCTTGTGAAACACGGCTCTGCGATCGGCTGTTGTTCTCGGGCGGCGACGTCGGCGGTAGTTTTCGTCCAGTGAAGGTTCCGCCAGGCGCCCATGCGTTTCGCGACGCCATCACGCCTGTCCGGCCGAGGAGGCGACGCGCACGGGTCCAGAGGGCGGCAAGCGGAGAGGTCGCTCGAGTTCCCGGGCGTCGGGACCCCGAGGGCCAAGACCCCGAGGGCCAAGACCCCGAGGGCCAAGACCCCGAGGGCCAAGGCCAGGAGCGCCTTGGCGAGTCGCGGGACCCTGAGTGGGTGGGCAGTACGAACCTTCGTTGGCGACCTCGGCCAATCCGGAATCGACGCTCGACGCAGCTTCGGGGGCTTTCGTGACCTCCAAGCCGGAGGGATTTTTCAGCATCGCGCCGACCGACGCCGCGCCGGCGATAGCCGCCATCGCGGTCGTAAAAAACAGAAGCCGGGATAGATGGGTCATGATCTCCTCCCGCGCTGCAGGGGGAACGAGTTGGCGATGGAGCGAGGTTCCGGGCGCGCGCGTGCCCCCATTGGGATGGGCTGAACGCGTCCGGAACGAGCCTGCAGCGACGATCGGCTTGCCGATCAGCGCCGCCCGACCCGATTCACAGGACCGCCACGGTTGCCGGGCGTTCCGCGCCGGACCCCGACGCCCGGGGCGCCGACCCCCGGGGTGACGACCGCGGCCCGGGCCACCGGCCTGGGCCGCAGCACGACGCCGGGTCTGGCGACGCAACCCGCCGGGTAGCTGATGTACTGGCAATAGACGACGGCTCCCGCCTCATTGGTTCCGCCGGCCAGGAAACCGCCCAGCATCAGGGCGGCGAGCGCAATTGTGCTTTTCATCGTGACCTCCATTGGAGCCCGCTTCCGGGGCTGCCGTTCGTCGAGAGGGCGTCTCGTTCAAACCGGACCGAAGACGCCTTCACGTCACTTGAAGCGGCCGATGTTGACCACCTGAACGCGCCGGTTCGTGCTGGAGCCGCCCAGGGTGCGCACCTGCAACTGCTCTTCGCCAAGTCCGACGGACTGGATGCGACCCGGCTCGATGCCGAACGTCGTCACGAGCGCCTGTCGCACCGCGGCCGCGCGCTTTTCGCTGAGCGCGAGATTGGATTTTCTGTCTCCCACCGCGTCCGTATGGCCGACGATCAGGAACGTGTACTGCAGCAGCGTGGGGTGACGCAGCGAGTCGGCGATGACGCCTATAGCCCGGAAGGACTCCGGCCGGATCACGGCCGAGCCCGTCTTGAATTGCACCTCCACGGTGACCTGGCTGAGGTTGTCGAGTTCCATCGACAGCGGCTCGCGCAGCGAGCGGTCCGGCCCCCGGTTGGCCGCGACGCTGTCCACGGCCTTCTTGCGCAAGGCTGCGACATCGATCCTTGTCGACTCGTCGAGAACGTTGAGGGTGTTGATCAGGGTGACGTCGTTCAGGCGCTCCTGGGCATGCCCGAGGGCGCCCGATGCGGCGAGAATGGCGGCCGAGAGTGCGAGTGCAGTGCGGTTCATGACGTGTCTCCTCACTCGTCCCAGCCGGCGTCGACGATGACCTGCTTGCAGGAAGGCCCGACGACCTTGCTTGCCTTCAGCAGGCAGGAGAGCAGATACCCGTCATGTGGCTGCACGCCGCGGCAGTATTGCTGCATGTCGCGGTCGCAGACCTTTATGGCGACGGCCTGCGCATTCATGCGCTTGGCCAGCAGGCCGAAGGTCTCGGCCTGGGTTTGCCTGCAACCTGCCGACACCCTCGCCTGGTTCTTTTCCAGGCAGGCTTTCACCGCCCCGCCGCCGAGGGAGGTGTTTCCGCAGAATTTCTCGATGTCCCGGCCGCAGCTGTGCGCCAAGCGATCATAGGCCTCGCCGAAGCTGATGGTCTGCGCGCTGGCCGGCAGGCCACCCGTCAAGCAGGCCAGCGCCACCAGCGCCGGCAGGATAACGCTCCTCATTAGGCTCCCCCAGTTTTCGACGCCGGCGCCGCCGATCGGCAGTGCTCAAGGCCGGCATGGGGAACCCTGGCCCGGGGAAGGCGGGGAGGGCAGTATGTTACAGTAGCCTGGCGGAACTCGGCCCGGTTGCCCGCGCCGCCGGCGCGGCCCGGGCGCTCGCATCATTTCGCCTCGGCAAGGAGCTCGCCCGCCGCCCGATGCAGCGCCTCTTGGGCGGCTGCGCCCGCCAGGGCGTGATCGGCCGACGCCCCATAGGTTTGCACCGAGACGAGCGAACTCGCGAACTCGATCCCGACCTCGCGGCAGACGCGGACGATGCGCTTCACGGCTTCGCGCTGGATGTAAGAGGGCTTGCCAGGCCTCACGGTGAATTTGAACCGAACAATCAGCGCGTTCTCGGCCACGTCGGCGATGCCCTGCATCTTCAACGGCGCCAGGAATTCGGCCTTCATCTCGGGATCGTCGAGCATCTCCTGGCCGATCCTCTTGACGGCCTTGCGCAGCTTCTCGACGTCCGTGTCTCGGGCGAAGCGCAGGTTGAACTTCACGGTCGTCCAGTCGCGGCTGAAGTTCGTGATCTGCCCGAGCTGCCCGAACGGGATCGTGTGCACCTGACCGTTCTGGTGGCGGAGCCGGATCGAGCGCAGGGTGAAGCCTTCCACGGTGCCCTTCGCCTTGCCGCAATCGATGTACTCGCCGACCCGAAACGCGTCGTCGGCCAGGTAGAAGACGCCGGACACGATGTCCCGCACCAGCGTCTGGCTGCCGAACGAAAGGGCGAGACCGAAGATCGATGCGCCGGCGATCAGCGGCGCGATGTTGACGCCCCATTCCGAAAGAACCACCAGCGTGGCGATCGCCCCGATGAAGATCAGCAGCGCGGTGCGCAGCAAGGGCATCATGGTGGCGAGGCGCGACGCCGGAGCGCCGTGCTCATCCTCCTCGGCGGGCCCCCCGGCCAGAGGCGTCGCCGCATGCCGCTCGGTGAAGAAGCGCACCAGTTCGAAGCCCACATAGGCCAGGAAAAGCGTGACTCCGGCGGTCGCCGAAGAGCGCGCCAGCGCGCGCCAGCCGCCGGCGTCCACCATCTCGAGCACGTCCACGATCCACACCTGCGCGATCAGCAGGCTCACGACGATCAGCGTGCCGGTGCTGGCGCAGCGGGTCGCCAGCCCAATCAGCGGCGCCGCCTTTGGTCCCGTGCGGTCCTCGATCGCCCGCAGCAGGGTCTGAAAGAAGATCGCAGCCAGCACGGCGTTCAAGGTGAACAGCATCGCGGCCGGAACGGCGGCGCGTCCCGACACCGCGCCGAACACCCTGGCGCCGATCAGGGCGCAGAAGAACGGGATCGCGAGCACGAGCCAGTTTTGCCCAAGCACCCGCCCGATCGGCCCCTTGCCAAACAGCGTCGTGAACCAGGCCGCCACGGCGGCGCGTGAGGCGACGCACGCCCACAGGAAGGCCCCGAGCAGCGCAATGCTGCCGACGACCTGCCCGGCCGCCACGGCCTCCGGCGACGCATTCAGCACCGCCGCGATCCGGATCACCAGGCGCGCGAGCAGGACCAGCGCGATGATCGCGGATACCCGCGCAAAGGCCAGCCGCGCGTTGCGATCGGACATCACCGCGAGGCGTGCGTTCGCCTCGTCCGGGCGAAGCACGATGCGAAACGCGATCATATAGAGCCGCCAGAAGAGTACGGCGCTCAGCACGGCGGCGCCAAGCCGCGCCTGGCCGCTGGAGCCGCTGAACCACAGGCCGGACAACAAGGTGATCGTCAGCCAAGTCGCCACTACGCCCAGTCCGTCCAGAACGGCGAGGCCGAGCAAACGGCCGAGTGGACCAGGGCCGCCCTCCGGCGTGGCGGGTCGCCCTAAACGCCGCCTGACCGGAGCCATCAACGCGCCGACAATGCGCTC
This sequence comes from Alsobacter metallidurans, assembly GCF_014636935.1. GTDB lineage: Bacteria > Pseudomonadota > Alphaproteobacteria > Rhizobiales > Beijerinckiaceae > Alsobacter > Alsobacter metallidurans. The sequence goes on from NZ_BMES01000001.1 coordinate 922,192, forward strand.
GGCGGCAAGCGACAGCGCGATCGCAGCCGCCACCACGCCCAGGAAGCCGACGAAGCCTCTGCCGTCCTCGGCCGACCGGTCCAGCACCGCAGGAAGCTTCCGCAAGGCGATCCCGAGGTCGGGCAGCGCCCGCAAGGTCAACAACGTGCGGTCCAGGAACTCCTTCAAGGCGGTCGCCCCCGCGACGTCCTCGTCGCGCTCGGCCGGCGGCGCGGCGCCCGAAGTCTTCGGCGCCGGGCGAGCCAGGTCTGGCTCCTCCTTGATCTTCTTGACGACAGCGCGGCCGATCGCGTCGACGAGGCCGTCGAATTGTTCCTGAGTGAAACCTTGCGGCAAGCCGGGGGGCTGCTGGGCCCAAGCGTCGGCGCCGACAAGAAGGCCGAGTCCGATCAGCAACGAGCGGATGAGCCGCAACACGCTTTCCAACCCGCTCGTTGCTGGGCCAAGTCCGTCCGGATCGCGCGCAAGCACTTTTCGGCGCTGCACTGGCCCGGAAGCGCTTTCGCGGGGCGGCGCGGTCACGGTGATCGCCGCTTGCGGGAGCCTGCCTTGGTCCGCAGTTTGAGCATGGCCTCGACCTCCTCGGCCAGCTCCTGGACCAGGATCCGGTATTCGGCGCTGCGGGCTCTGCCGACGTCGGTGTGCTGGCTTTCCCAGTAGTGCGCGGCCGCCTCGGCGGCGGTCAGGTCTTCGCAGAGCAGGCGAAAGTCGTCATCGCTGCGGGCGACCTCGATGGCGCGCCGTCGGGCGGTAAAACAGTCGAAGACAGACCAGGACATGAAATGACCGTGCGAGCGTTACTCAATTCGGGAACGCCACTGAAGTGCCTTAAAGGTCCCGTGTTACCGGGCCGGGCGGGAGTAAAATACAGTAGCGTTTGGCAGCGCGAATTCGCGGATATCCCGTGAGATGACAGCCTCGCTATCCGCCTGCGACGGCTCGCGCACGATCAGGGTTCGTGGGATTGCGCGACGCGCCAGGAAAGGTCGGCATGGCGCTTCGCGCTTTAATCCCGACTGCGCCGGGTCGTAGGCCACACTTGCGATACCGCAAGGTCAGGCCTCGAAAAACGGGTGTACAATTCGCACGTGAATAGTTCGTCAGGGTGCTTGCCCGGGCCGCTGTGACAGCATCATCGATGCCCGGACTTCGGCAATGCTCCCGGGACGCGCCCGTCGCACGAACATGGCCGCCGCGGTCTAATCTGCGAGCGCGGAGCGATCCGGCTTAACCGGAACTAAGCGACAAATAGGCCGATTTATTTAAGACGTTTAATATCTAGTTGGATGCGGGGAAACGGACTAAATACGGACAAGCTGTAGCTGCGTACACTCAGCGGATGAGGACTATGTCGAGCCAAAAACTCCACATTCTTGCAATCGACGATGATCAATCAATATTGCTGATGATCAGCCGATACTTTGAAGATGAGGGGTTCAGGGTTTCTACGGCTGAGAGCGCAAAAGGCCTTCTGGACCGTATCCAGCTCGATAAGCCAGACGTCCTCCTGATCGACATCGTTCTCCCGGGAGAGGACGGCCTCCAAGTCGCTCGCGAGGTTCGGGCCCAATCGGACTTGGGCATCATCATGCTCACCAGCCGGCCCGACGTGGTCGACCACATCGTCGCGCTCGAGCTTGGCGCTGATGACTACGTGGTCAAGCCCTTCAATCTGCGCGAATTGCATGCCCGCATTAAAACGGTGCTCCGGCGGACGAGGCCGGATCGAGACAAGCTCGAGGCTCGTCACTGCGATGACGTGATTTGCTTCGATGGTTGGAGCCTGAGCGCAGAACGACGCCAGTTGCGCAATCCGTTGAACCGGGAAGTCCCCTTGACGACCGGGGAATTCGATCTGCTCCTCGCGTTCGCCAGTCGACCCGGACGCGTGTTCGATCGCGACACGCTCATGCAGGTGACGCACCGACGGGGGCGCGAGGTTTTTGACCGGACGGTCGATGCTCAGGTCGCCCGCTTGCGCAAGAAGATCGAGGCTGCGCCCCATCGCCCCGCCCTGATCAAGTCGGTCCGGGGAATTGGCTACGTGTTCACCGGACAGGTGAGCCGGAGCCAAGCCTCCATTCGCGAGCACGGATGAGTCTGGATCGCCCGCACGGTCGCCTCCACGGCGCTTCGCAAATAGGCGGCGCGCGCGTGCCGGCCCCGGCTTGTGCAGCCTGCCATCCCTCGTAAGTTGATCGCGATCATTGTGCGTCCGTGGCTTTCGTTCAAAATCAATGACCGCAAGGCTGCCGCGGGAGGTGATCGATGGCGAACGACATCGCGAAGGCCATGCTCCGCAATCTGCTTCTTGGAAAATGGGCCGCCGAAAAGCTGGGCCTGAGCGGCGAGGCCGCCGATGTCTTTGGGGAGGCGTTCGCCAGAGGAGATGGCGATCCGCTCGGGCAAGATGTCTACGGCCGCCTCCGGAAGCAATTCGATGAGGCAGGCGTGTCGATTTCGGATGGCGCGATCCTTGGCGCTATCGAGGAACTCACCACGAAGAGCGGAAACGCGATGCCGAGCCGAACCGGCGGCTCGGGCGCCGGGGCCGAGATGATGCTGAAGCGCAAGCTGGTTTCTCGCTGAAGAGGTGTGGAATGCGCAGCCTTCTGTTGGCTCTCGACGGAACGCCTGGAAGCACAGGGCTGATCGAGGCCGCTCTCGGTCTGGCAGGCCGGCATGGAGCTCACATCCAGGCCACCGGCATCGTCAACAGCGATTGGATCAAGCGCCCGCAGGCCGTGCCGGCTGGCGGAATGATCTTCAAGCAGAAGCTCGAACTCCGGGAGTTGACCGCCGCCGAGAACGCGGTCGCGGCTTCCGTGCAGGCTTTCGAACTGGCTGCGCAGCAAACCGACCTTTCCTGGGGAGTGTGCACCCTCAATGGAGACCCGACCGAGATCCTACGGGATGCCGCAACCGAGCATGACGCGATCATCCTGTCGCATGACGCTTGCTTCGCGATGGAGCGAAACGCGGAAGATCTGGCTCCATGCGTCGAGAACCTGATCAAGCTCGAGCCGCGCCCGGTGATCGTGTTGCCGTCCGGGGGCGAAACTTTCGTTTCCTGGGAGGGGCCGGCGCTGCTGGCCTTCGACGGCAGCGCGTCATCGTCCCGCGCGCTGCACTTCTTCGCGGCGCTGGGCTTTTGCGCCGGCCGGACGGTGCACGTGGTGACAGCGGCGCCAACCCTCGGCCAGGCTGAAACCATCGCATCTGCCGCCTGCCGGCTGCTGAGCCGGTACGACTGTCCGGATGCGCGGGCAATCGGAACGCTGGCGGAGGGAGCGGCGTCTACGTCCGCACGCATACTCGACATCGCGAAGGCTGTCGGGGCCACGACGCTGGCGATGGGAGCCTATGGGCATCAGGGCTTCAAGACCCTGTTCGGTTCGTGCACGCGCCGGCTGATCCAGGACTCCCGCATCCCCATCTTCCTGGTTCATTAGGCCCAGCCTTGGCGATCCTCGACCGGACGCACTGGGTGAGGCACGCGACGCTCGCTGGCCAGGTCTGCTCTACAACTCCGGGGGAAGGGTGGACCGCCTCCTGGGGCCGAACCGCTTCAACGGGCGCGCCACCCCGAGGCCATGAAGATCAATCTGGCGCGCGGTGCTGCGATCCTGGTTGTCCAGGCCGGAGTTTTGAATGTTTTTGTCGAGATGGCTCAAGTAACGACGGACGGCGTCGCGCCGCTCCGGAGTGCTCGCGATCTGCTGCAGCATCAGCATCGAAACCCTGAGCCGGCGCAGAACCTGGACGGAGCCCGACCCAAACTGGCGGATTTCGTCAAACGAAAGCGCCAGAAGGTCTTCCCAGCTCGGCAGAGGCACGAACAGCCGCGGCGCGCCGCTCGCCCCGGTGACCCAGATGTCGTCCAGCTCCATCTTCGCCATGCGGCGCAAGAGATCGTCGATCTGGTCGAGAGCCTGAACCGCCGTGGTCGGATCATTGATCGCCGGCGACAAGGCCTTGATGGCGATATCGACGAGCAAACGGATCGGCCACTCGGGATCCTGGTCGAAAGTGCGCTCCCGACCGAGATGAACGGCGGCCTTGATGAGGGCTTCGTTCACGTCCTGGATCACGGCGCCGGACGCGTGGATGTGCAGAATCGGGCTACCTTCGACGAGCGTGTTCCCAACCCCGCACGCCATCACGAATACTGCGCCGGCGCGATCGGCCTCGTCGACCAGGGCCTTGATGTCGAGCCGCAGGATGCTGCTCGGGCTTCCCGCATAGGTCAGCGTGCGAAGTGGAGGTCCCATATCGGCGACGAGGGGCGCAGCCTGCTGGTTTCTGATGGCCTGCGGTCCGGAATAAACGGAGCTGGATCTGGCCAATACGGCCCGTCCCTGGTCGCCGATCAGACAAAGAACCTCCGTGATCTGCAGACCCGAAAGGCTGTGCACGAGCAGTACGAAAGCCAGCATGCTGGCCACCAGGAGGCCGACCACCATCAAGGTGGATATCAACGGCGCCGAGCCGCTGCCCGCTCTGTCCGTCCACATCATCACCGCCATCGCGTACGCGAAGGTGGCCATGAACACCCCGAGAGCGTGGTAGAGCCCGGGCCGGGAAGCGAACCAGAGCACCAGTCGCGGCGAATAGGCGATTGCGCTGAACTGCACCATCACGAAGGCGATCGAGAATACGATTGCCGTCATGGCCAGCATGCCGGAAGCCGTCGCCGACAGGAAAGCGGTCGCCGACGCAGCTGACATCCCGTGCACCAGCTCTGGCGCCCAGGCCCTTTCGAGCCTCGGAATGACGGCGGCGGCCGAGACGCTCGCGGCCGTGTACGCAGTCGGGATAAGCCACAGGCGCATGCGTCAGGTTTCCGGGACGAAGGGCGGAGGGCTCGTGTCGTCGCACGCGACGGTCCCGGGGTCGGTCAGCCGCCATTGCCGCACCAGAATGGTGACGCTGACGGTCAGGACCCAAATGGGAAACAGGAACAAGGTCCATGAGACGGATTGGCTGGCCAGCAGCACGGTCAACCCCAGGGCATATCCCAGGATGGCGGTCCAACGGGCCGTGAACCCGGTCCGGATGATCATGGACGAGGCCGTGAACATGAACACCGCGGCCATCTTCATGGCGTAGACGCTCGTCAGGTCGTAGGTCAGCGAGCGCGCCAGCTTGAAGGTGGGGCTGTCCACGAAAGCGGGGTCTTCAGCCGCGAACAGGATCGAGCTCGTCGCCGCCGCGGCGACGAAGATCAGGCCGACAAAGAGGACGCCGCTGCCAAGGAAAACGGTCGCGAACAGCTTGTCCTCGTTCGGCCCAAGCCGGTCGCGGAGGACGCCGATGAACCACAGGAAGGACACGCCGGCGACGGGGATCAGCTGCAGCGCGAAATGAACCGCGTGAGCCTTTGCCTGCGCCCATCCCCCCTTGTCGCTGAGGCGGGGCTCGATGGCTTGAAGGAGGATTGCGAACGCGGCCAGCATGAGTAGCGCGAATACGATGCCCGCCAGAGCGGCCGCCTTCGGGGTCTTGTGCGTTGCAGGCGTCGGCCCGACCATCGAGAGCTCCCAACCAGACGCCACACCGCGAGTAGGCCGCCGATCGGTGCGGCTTGGAATCCGGCCAGCCCGCAATCATCCCCAAGTCGCCGACCCATCAGTCGCCAGGCGGAGCTCGACGGCAGACGAGCTCGGCCTTGGCCGTTGGCCGCGACCCGGCGCGGATGAGCGCGCGGAGCTCGACGCGCACCCTGGTTCAAATACCGCGTCCACGGCCTGACCGACTGAGCGTGATCAGTTTCAGTCCAGGCTCCGTCCATCGCCGCGACCTGCGGGTCGATTGGCCTTACCGCCCGCCGGAAAACGCCAGAGACGTACGCGACATCGTGTCGGAAATCTTCTGCGCCAGGTTCGCTTGCGTCTTGGGGGGCAGCTCCGCGCCGTTGTCGATCGTCTGGTGCTCGATCCAGAGGATCTGGCCGCTTCGCGCGTCCACCAATCGCGCCGTCAGGACGCCACCCTTGGACGACATGACCACGTTCCCCTCGATCACGTACCGGACGTTGAAGCGGGTCCAGGCTGAACCCCGGGGTTCGTCGGGCGCTTGGCTTATCGCCTCGCGGCCGAGGATCCGCAGGTCGCTGAAGGACGCCAGCTGATCGATCAGCTGTTCCGAGAAGCCCTTGGCAATCTGCTCCGCCGACGCGTCGCCCCTCTGGGCGACAAAAGGCGTGACCGCCACCAGAGGCTTCAACGAAGACGAGTTGGGCCCGTACTGACCATCGTCCCACACCCAGAACGGGACGAGCGTCGCCAGCAGAGCCACCACGGCGGCCGCTACGGCGACGCTCCATCGCATCCCGTTGGATCTCGGCCGCGCTCGCATCGCGAGTTGATGGTGAGACGGTTCGTAACCTTTCTCCTCCGGGCAGGTTTCATGCTCGTCGCACCCGACGTAACCCTCCTCGGTCCGCTTCTGGAAAGCAGGAACGTAGCCGCCACGCGGCACCGAGATCACGATGGGATCGTCCTTGCCAGCCGAATGGTAATAGCGTTCCAGCGCGCGCCTGAGGCGTCCGGCCTCGATACGGACCACGGGGTCGATCTGCCCGTCGAAAGATGCCGGCCGGTCAAACACCGCCAGTGCGATCGAGTAGGCTTTCAGGCGCGCGTCCGAGCCCTCCAGCTTTTCGCAAACGATGTAGCGAAGGAACCGCGTGAGACGCTTGGATCTGCGGAAATCACTGCTGCCGCAGATCTTTTCCACGTAGGTTTCGACGAGTGGGCGCTCCAATTCGTGAGCTTCGCTTCGAGAACGGTCATAACGCCTCCTCCATTTCTCAATAGATTAGGAGGCGACCATTCTGGCATTCAATCCGACGAAATACTAACAGTTACATCTAAATCGTTCGGATGGCGGCTGTAACGATCCTGCAATGCTTTGTAATATCGTAGTAACAATCTGTCACATTTGGTCGTAATCATCCCAATTTTCGCCGGAGACTGAAACAGCGGCCGGACCCACGCCGAGGCAAAGCGCGAGGGTCGGGCCCGACCGCTCTAACTCGCAGTCATCCTAGCGGCGCCGCACATGCCGGGCCGCGTGCGTCACATGTGCTGCCCGGTAGTGGGCGACCCGGTAGCGGGAGCCCCGGTGATAGACCGGCCGGTGATAGCCGGCCCGGTAATAGGACCTGCCCACATAGCGGGGTCCCACATAGGCGCGCCGGTAATAGACGCTGCGCGGATAATAATGCCGGTAAACCACGACGCGCGGCGCATACCCGTAGTCGTAATAAGGCGTGCCGTAGTAGACGTCGCCCGCATACGGATATGCATAGCCTGCGTCGTAATACGGGACGCCGTAGCCGTAGCCGTATCCATAGCCCGTGCCGGCCAGGGCCGACCCGACCAGGAGGCCTGCGACGCCGGCTGCGCCGACGCCCCAACCCCAGCCGGGACCCCAGCCCGCGTGTCCCCAGCCACCGCCGTAATAGCGGCCATAATAGCGGCCACCGCCGTAATAGCGGCCGCCACCCCAATGGCCGCCACCCCAATGGCCGCCGCCGCCCCAGTGGCCGGCTCCCCAATGACCGTGGCCGCCGCCCCACCTCGCGGAGGCGGGCGACAAGGAGAGGGGGCTGAAAAGCAAAGTCGACGCGAGGATAAGGAAAGCGATCTTTCTCATCGTAACCTCCGTTAGCCAAGCAACCGAGCCCGGATCGCGCGGCTTGGCCTCATCAGGCCGAGTCGCGCTGTTCAGTTCTCGCGCAGCAGCGCTTAAATCGGCGGCGTTTCGCCCTGGCTACACATGGTTCGCTCCAAAACTGAAGGCGGGGCTCGACTCTACTGCACGAGACGCCAGCCTTTGCCGGGATCGTAGGCGCTCATCGCGGACGCGCGCGCGGCCGTTTCCAAGCCGAGATCCTGCTCGAAGATCTTGCCCTGCTGGTTGCAGATGAACGTCATTACGCCCGTCCTGCCCCAGTCGGCCGGATAGGCCACGAGACCGAAACCCGCGATCATATGGCCGTTGATGACATAACTATGAGCGCCCCCCGGTGCGGCCGGCCCCTGGGCTTTGAGCACGCGGAAATAATAGCCGCGATACGGTTCGCGGCCAGCCTTCACGGCCGTGGACGCCTGGAACAGGCGGTCGTCCAGGGGACTGACGTCACCCTGGGCGGTGGACTCCCAATACAAGCCGTCTCGCTTGCCCGGCGTACTCACGATGCGCTGGGCGTACTCGGCCACCTCGTCTTCGTCCCGGTCGAGGCGGAAGTACTCTTTCTGAGCCGCGACATAGGCCCGGCAGGCCTCCACCGCGCTGAGTTCGTTGAAGCCCACGGCGCGGTTGACGAGTTCCTCGCGTCCAGCCTTGAGGTCGAAGGCCCAGCCCGAAGCCTGTTTGACGATCGGGATGGGAAACGGCCATGCCCGTCGGCCGAGCGCCATCACGCGCGTTGCGTCCCCCGCGGGCTGCAGGTCGACGGACTCGGCCGCCGCCGTCCGAAACGCCGCGATCCGGCGCTGATCCTCCGCCGCATCCCCGGTGCTGATCAGGTCGCGCGCCCCGGGACCGAACAGCTGGTCGAGGTCGCCGGGCCGAGGCTGCTCCGTCGCCTTCACCAGAGCGCGCGCCGCCTCTTCGGGGGATGCGAAAATCTGCTGGGCGGAGACTGCGGTCGCCGCCATGCTGAACGCCAGGGCTGCAGCGCCAACGCGGCGAAGCCTGGACGGCGTCATCGAAACCCTCATCGTCATTCTCCTGGTGTCCGGACGCTAGCGACGGCGACCGCCTCCGCCGCGCCCCCCGCCTCCGCCTCCGCGCATGCCGCCGCCCCCGCCGCGCATGGCGGAGCCGCCTCCGCGCATGCCCGAGCCGCCTCCGAAGCCGGCTTGGGCGCGGCTGGACGCGCCACGGGCGCCGAAGGACGCTGCTCCTCGGCCCATGTCCATTCCGCCAAAGGCGGTCGGTGGGCGCACCGGCTGCGCTGGCCGCGCCGAAGGGGCTTTGGCGACGGGCTTTGGCCGCGCCGCCGGCTTTTGTGATGTCGCCGGCCGCTGCGCGGCCTGGCCGCCCCGCTCCGCAGGGCGGGTCTCGGCGCGCGGGCGCGCAGACGCGGCCGCGCCCGCAAGAGCGCCGCCCGCGGCGGCTGCGCCGATCCCGCCGGCGCCCGGCCGCCCATCCCGGGCGGGGAGTGCCGCGGGGCGCGGACCGCCGGGCCCGTCGCCGGGCCGTACGCCGGCTCCGGGCGCAATGGGCCGGCTCAGCCCCGGCTTGCTGCCTTGGCCGGGGCGGTAGCGGTCCGGATCCGGCCGCCACGGCTTGGCGTTGCCGACCAGATTGCCGCCCCCGATGTTGATGTCGTTTCCGATGTTGATGGCGCCGCCTCCACCGGGCCGCAACCCCGATCCGGGCGCGCCGGGCAGCCCGCCGGGCGGCCTCACGCCGGGTGGACGCGGAGGGGGCGGCCGATATCCGGGGTAGCCTGGCCAGACCGGGGGATAGACGACGCCCGTTCCCCAGTTCCAGGATGCGTTGTTGACCAGGGACCCGACCACCACGCCGGCGCCGAACCCGATCAGGCCGGCTCCGACCGCCGAATAGCCCGGGTCGTAGACGGTGGTCTCATAGGCAGGCACGTAGACGACCTCGGGGTCGGCCGGCTCGATGACGATCTCGGCTTTTCCGCTCTCCTGCCGGCGCGTGACCGTCTGCTCTTTGGACGACTTCAGGGCCCCGGTCTTTTCGGCGGCGGCTCTCAGGGACTGGATGACCTGGGCGACGTCATTCGGCTGATGCACGAAAGCGTCGCCAAGGTCGCTCGTCCAATCCAGGTCGTCGTTCATGCGCCGGATCAAATCCGGAAACCGCAGCATCGCCTTGACGCTCGGATCCCAGTTCTGTGCGTCGGCGGCGGAGTAATCGCTTTTCTGGACGGCCGCCTTGTTGCGATCGAGCCATCGGGCGGCCTGCACGATCTCGAGCGGGTAGGCGGATGCGGGCAGCAACTGCGCAAGAAGCACATCGGGATACAGCGCAATCGGCTTCAGCAGCGTCTCCAGCTCGCTTCTGCTGAAAGCCTGCAGATTTGCTTGCCCGGACGCTTCGATGGGCGACGGTGGGCTGTTGACCGGCGCTGACGGACCGGAGGCGGGCGGCGTCGTGGCCGGCGCCGTTTGCGCTCTGATCTCCTGGCTTCCAGCTGCGAGCAGCAGCGTCAGGATGGAAACCGTGAACGGACGCGGAGTCATGCGGTAGCGCCTCCACCATGGAGCGCGGATCGAAGCATTCGGTGGCAGGCCCGAGAAGTTTCATACGGTAAGGAGCGCGCGGACACTCGTCGGCGCCGAGGCAAACTCCCCCATCCTCACGTCAGAGGAAGGGCCGCTACTGTAAGAAACTCATATCGGCTGTGGGGCGGGCGCATGGTGGGATCGGAGCGGCCCATGCAGCGGGCGCATCACCGGAGAAGCCGCCGTGCTCGACTGGATCCATGACTTTCTTGTCCGTTATCCCGAGCTGACCCTCTTCCTGGTGATCAGCGCTGGATACTGGATTGGCGGCTTCAAGGTCGCGGGTTTTGGGCTCGGCCCAGTGACGGGCTCATTGTTCGCGGGCATCGCCGTGGGGCAGTTCGCAGAAACGCCAGTGTCGGGAACGCTGAAATCTTTTCTCTTCCTCCTTTTCCTCTTCGGTATCGGCTACTCGGTGGGGCCACAGTTCCTGCAATCGTTGAAGCGCGACGGCTTCAAGCCGGTGCTGTTAGCCCTGGTCTGCTCGGTGACGGGGTTGCTGGTCGCTGTCGCGGTTGCCCGATATCTCAAATTGGATCCTGGCTTCTCGGCAGGCCTCCTGTCCGGATCACTGACCGAGAGCCCTGCCATGGGAACCGCCACCGAGGCGATCAACCAGCTCCAGCTGTCGGACGCCGACAAGGCCCGCTATGTCGCCCACATGGCCGTGGCCGACGCGGTCTGCTACGTCTTCGGCGCGGCGGGGCTCATCCTGTTCTGCAGCGTCGCGGCTCCGACGCTGCTCAGGATCGACTTGCGCGAGGAAGCGATCGCGCTGGAGAAGAAGCTGGGCATTTCCCGGTTAACCCCCGGCGTCGTCTCGGCCTGGCGTAAATTCGAACTGCGCGCGTTTCCGCTGCCCGCGGGGTCGCCCCTGGTTGGCCGCCCCATCAGGGATGCGGAGGCCGGGGCGCGCGATCGCCGGCTGTTTGTCCAGCGCCTTCGCCGCGGAGAGCGCATCCTCGAAGCAGAACCGAGCCTCGTCCTCGAGGCCGGCGACATCCTGGCCCTTTCCGGACGCCGGGACATCGTCGTCGAGACGGTCGGGCCGCTGGCGGACGAAGTGGAGGACCAGGAACTCCTGGACTTGCCGATCTCCGCCGTCGACGTGCTCGTCCAGAGCCGGGACTTTGCCGGACGCAGCATCGAATCGGTCGCCCAGGAGGATTGGACGCGCAGCGTCTACCTGCGGTCCATGACGCGAGGCGAAGCCGAGATGCCGATCGCCCCCGGCGTGGTGGTCGAAAAAGGCGACATCCTGCGTCTGGTGGGGCCCGAAGAGGCCGTCCGACAGGCCGCAAAGCGCATCGGCGCCGTCGTGGCGCCCACGACGGCCACCGATTTCGTGGTGTTGGGCCTCGCCATATTTCTCGGCGGACTGGCCGGCGTGCTGATCGCATTCCCGATCGGCGGGGTGAAGATCGCACTCAGCACCAGCGTGGGCACGTTGTTGGCGGGCCTTGCCGTGGGGCACCTGCGGACGCGCTATCCGCTGTTCGGTCGCATCCCGGACGGGGCGGTCAGCCTGATGACCGCGCTTGGCCTCGCCGCCTTTGTGGGAATGACCGGGCTACACGCAGGACCGGTCTTCTTCAAAGCCATAGCGGAAGCCGGCGTCGGACTGCTGTTCGGCGGCATGATCGTGACTTTGGTTCCACCGCTCGTCGGGCTCTTCTTTGGCCGCTACGTGCTGGGCATGAACCCGATCCTGGTGCTCGGGGCGATCGCGGGCGCGCAGACCATGACGGCCGCGATGGCGGCCGTGCAGGAACGGTCGGGCAGCCCGGTCGCCGTGCTGGGCTACACGCCCGCGGTCCCGGTCGGCCACATCCTGCTCACCACCTGGGGGTCCGTGATCGTCAGTCTCACGGCCACATAGGCAGGCCGGGAGCGAGAACGTGCTCAAGAGCTTTCTGTTCGAACTTGCGACGCTTTTCGCGATCATCAACCCCTATGGCCTCGCCTTCGTATTCCTCCACCGGACCATGGGCCTATCCGATCGGGAACGCTCCGGCGTGGCCAAGCAGGTGGCGATCTATGCATTTTGCGTACTCATCGTCTCGAGCCTGGCTGGAACCCTGATCCTGGGCTTTTTCGGGATATCGATCCCCGCGCTGCGCATCGCCGGCGGTCTCGTGGTGGGAGCAGCGGGCTGGAACCTGCTCAACGAGGCTCCGCTGAATGACGAGGCCCATGCATCCTCGAGCCAGTCGGCCGATGCAATCCGCGCGCAGGCCTTTTTTCCGCTAACCGTGCCTCTCACCACGGGGCCGGGCACGATCGCGACCGCCATTACGCTCGCGGCCAGCCGCGACCTAAGTCACGGTTGGAACCAGGGCTGGATCATCCCGCTGCTTTCGACGCTGACGGCGTCCTTCATCGTGGCGGTAGCCATCTTCCATGCCTACGCGCATGTGTCCCGCATGGCCCGCATTCTCGGGCCGGAAGGCACCAGCGTGATCATGCGTCTCTCGGCCTTCCTGCTGCTGTGCGTCGGCGTCCAGATCATCATCAACGGGGTGACCGGGATCACGATCCCGGGTCTGCAACCTCCGGCACGATAACTGTCCGCCGGTTGGGGAGGGCTCCGCTGCCATGACGGCGGGCGAACTCCCGGCATGAGGCCGGCAAAAGCCGATCGGCCCCCGGTGCTGTCGCGCCGGGAGCCGACCGAGGAACGGAGAAACGGAGACACCGGAGAGGTCAGGGCGCGCAGCGCTCGTAGCGATCGCCGCTGGTGTCCTCAGGGCTGGTCAGGCGAACCAGCGCGCCGTCCTCGCCGTGGCGAAGATAGGCTTTCACCGGCGTCGACGACATCATGTTGGTGCATTGCAGATCGAGCGTGGTGACGCCGTTCTGGCCCGACGTCCGCCGTGCGATCTTGCACGTCGCCAAGGGCGTCTGCACTGAAGCGCCCTTGATCAAAAGGGCGGAGCTGAAGGCGTTGCGGGGCGTCTTGAAGCTGGCCTGGCCCTTGCGGGTCACGAACATATCCGTGCAGCTCTGGCCCGGGCCGACATAGGCGCCGGTCAGGTTCGGGTCCTGCTGGGCGCGGGCCGGGCCGCACAGGGTCAACCCGAGAGTGGCTAATGCGGCGATACCCAGCGCTTTCATGTGTTCGTCCTCTGATTACTTCGAAAAATGCTTCGGTCGCGCGGGAGGCGCGAAGCTGCCGGCTGCGCGTCTTCGCGGGCGCCCCCGGGATGCCGATCAAGATCTGGCGGCGCTCCGGCAAAACAAAAACTGCTTCATGAAACGCCGCGCTGCGCGAGGCGCCCCCGATAGCGACGAGCTGTTGTCGAAGCGAGGCTTGCCAGGCGCAGTCGACTTGATGCCTGGAGCATGCGGCCCGGGCCGGGCTCTTTCGAGTATCTTACTGTAGGAGGCTGCCTGGGTTGCAGACTTCGGCGTTCCTGCGGGGTCGCCGCTTCCCGCCGCAACCGTAAGATACTTAGCCGACAACCCGGGCGCGAGCATGCTTTCAGCCCGCGTCCGGCCTTCCAGGTCTTGGTAGCCGCCCACGCACCCAAGGGAGGCAACCATGGCCAAAACGGCGCCCCGTATCGACCAATTCTTCGTGCTGCACGCCACGCGCAACGACCGCTGGCAGGCGCTGGCGGATCAGGCGCGCGACTGGGCCCAAGACGGAAAGCTCCCCGAGGGGCTCGCGGACGCCGTCGACGAACTCGTCGTGATCGAGCAGTTCCACGCCATTCCGGGCGCCGCCGCGGTCGAGCGTCTTCGCGGTCTCGTGGAATCGGGAGAAGCCGAAGAAGCTGCGCGGCTTGCCCGGCATGTATCGGAAATCTTGATGCTGGGGCGAGGCTCGGACCTAGCCGACGAGTGGGAAGCAGACGAGTCGGCCGGCGCCGTCGACATCATGCCCAGCATCGTCGATCCGGGCGAGACCAGGCGCCCTTACTTCGAGGTGCTATACGTGACTGCCCAGGAGGAGCCGCGGTGGAAGGCTCTGCGGGGCCAGGTGCGGCGCCTGCGCCGGCGCGAGGACCAGTTCGTCTATGAGCCGGTGTTTGCAGGCTCGATCGAGGACGCGATCTGCGCGGCGGTGCTCAACCCCCGTCTGGCCGCCGTCGTCGTCGGAGAAAATATTCCGGTCCACTCCCGCCACGAGGCGCCGGTGATCCGCGAGCTGCTGGAGCACGTCGCCCAGACGAAGCTTCATGGGACCTCAGGGCTTGAGCTGGCCCGCGCTTTCAAACGCATCCGCCCCGAGCTCGATCTCTACATGCTCGCCGGCCGCAACGTGGAGGCCATCGCGGGCGACCCGAACGCCGACGTGCTCCGCCGGGTGTTCCATGCCGTGGAGGAGCCGATCGAGTTGCACCTCTCCATTCTGGAGGGCGTCGCGGCGCGATACGAGACGCCGTTCTTCGACAACCTGAAGAAATACGCCCAGCGGCCGATCGCGACCTTTCACGCCTTGCCGATCGCGCGCGGCAAGTCGGTGTTCCAGTCCGACTGGATCCGCGACATGGGCGAGTTCTACGGCATGAACCTGTTTCTGGCCGAGAGCAGCGCCACCACGGGCGGCCTGGACAGCCTCCTCGAGCCGACCGGCACCATCAAGAAGGCGCAGGACATGGCCGCCCGCGCTTTCGGAGCCGACCACGTCTTCTTCGTCACCAACGGAACCTCGACCAGCAACAAGATGGTGGTCCAGGCGCTGGTGCGGCCCGGCGACGTCGTGCTCGTCGACCGCAACTGCCACAAGTCGCACCATTATGGCCTGGTGCTGACCGGCGGCCAGCCGGCCTATGTGGAGGCTTTCCCGCTCACACAGTACTCCATGTACGGGGCGGTCCCGCTGGAGACGATCAAGAAGACCCTGCTGGACTTCCGCGACGAGGGCCGCCTCGATCGTGTGCGCATGCTCGACCTGACGAATTGCACGTTCGACGGCCACATGTACAACACCCGGCGGGTGATGGAGGAATGCCTCGCCATCAAGCCCGACCTCATCTTCCTGTGGGACGAGGCCTGGTCGGGCTTCGCCCACTGGTCGCCCTTCCTGCGTCCACGCACCGCCATGGGGGCCGCGGCCGAGCTGAAGCAGTCGCTGGCGAGCCCCGAGGCCGCCGACGCCTATGAGCGCCAGCAGGCGGAGCTCGGCGCCGCCCCGTCACGCGAGACGCTGCTGAAAACGCGCCTGGTTCCGGATCCGCGCAAGGTGCGCCTGCGCGTGTACCAGACCAACTCGACCCACAAATCGATGTCGGCCATCCGCCAGGGCTCGATGGTGCTGGTCCACGACGTCGACTTCGCCCATGTGGAGAGCCAGTTCCACGAAGCGATCTTCACCCACGCCTCCACGAGCCCGAACCAGCAGCTGATCGCCAGCCTCGACGTGGCGCGCCGGCAGATGGAGCTGGAGGGCTACGGGTTGGTGATGAACGCCATCACGATCGCGCTCAAGATCCGCATCGCGGTGAACCGCCATCCGCTCGTGTCCAAGTATTTCCGCGTGCTCGGCGCGGACGCGATGATCCCGGAGCAGTTCCGCAACTCCGGCTTCGTCGACTACCTGTCGCCCGGCGTGAACTGGAGCACCGTGCTCAAGGCCGTTCGCGAAGACGAGTTCTACCTCGACCCGACCCGCATGACTTTGGTGTGCGGCACGGCCGGGTTCGACGGCACCAGCTTCAAGGGCCTGCTCGCCAACCGCTTCAACATCCAGGTCAACAAGACCTCCCGCAACTCGGTGCTGATCCAGTCCAACATCAACAACAGCCGCAGCGACGTGGCGTTGCTGCTGCGCGTGCTGGTGCAGGTCTGCCGCGAGCTGGAGGAGGGCGGCGGAACGACGACGGACGGCTTCAAGAAGAAGGTCCACGCCCTCATGACCGAGGTCCCGGACCTCCCGAACTTCAGCCGCTTCCACGACGCCTATCGCAAGGACGCCGGGGCCTCCACGGGCGAGGGGGACATGCGGACCGCCTTCTTCGCGGCCTATCGGGAAGAAAACTGCGAGTACGTCCCGCTCCGCAGCGCCGAAATCGACAAGCGGCTTGAGAACGGGCCGGACCTCATCTCGGCGAACTTCGTGATCCCGTACCCCCCGGGCTTCCCGATCATGGTGCCCGGCCAGGTCCTGACCAAGGACGCGATAACCTTCATGCGCAAGCTCGATGTGAAGGAGATCCACGGCTACGAGGCCGCGCGTGGCCTCAAGCTGCTCCGGCCCGACCGGCTCTAGGCGACGCCGACAACCCGCCGCTGCAGGCAACGTCGTCCGACGTTGAGCCGCAATGGCGAAACAGCTCACGACTGATCGGGTGTCATCATGTTCGACTGGTTCGTTCAAACGCTACGGAGCTATCCCGAAATCGCGATCTTCCTCTCGCTCGCTTTCGGATATTACTTCGGATCCTTCACCTACAAGGGCCTGGGCCTCGGCGCCGTCACCGCGACCCTCATCGCGGCCGTGATCATCGGCCAACTCGACATCAAGATCACCGGCCCTCTCAAGCCGACATTCTTCCTGATGTTCCTGTTCGCCATCGGGTACGGCGTGGGCCCGCAATTCGTCCGCGGCATCGCCAAGGACGGCCTGCCGCAGGCCCTCTTCGCGGCGGTCGTCTGCGTGTTCTGCCTGTTCTCCGCCTATTTGGGCGCCAGAGTCGCCGGCTACGACGTTGGCTCAGCCGCCGGGCTCTACGCCGGGTCGCAGACGATCTCGGCCTCGATGGGGCTCGCGACCGATGCGATCAACCGGCTCGGACTGCCGCCGGAGGAAAGCAAGAAGCTCTTCGACGCGATGCCGGTCGCCTACGCGGTGACCTACCTCTTCGGCACCATCGGGTCGGCGATCGTCCTGGCCCTGCTGGGGCCGACGCTTCTCGGCATCGATCTCGAGGCCGCCTGCAAGCGCTACGAAGAGGAGCACGGCGCCAAGAAGCAGCTGGGAGGCCCCGGCACGGCTTGGCATCAATTCGAACTGCGCGCGTTCCGGGTCCGCGAGGATGGTCCGGTCGTGGGTAAAAGCGCGCAGGACGCCGAGATGCTCCTGCCCGGCAATCGGGTCTTCGTGCAGCGCATCCGGCGCGACAACAAGATCATCGACGCCACCGGCGAAACCGTGATCCAGGCTGGCGACATCGTGGCCCTGGCAGGGCGCCGCGACATCTTGGTTGGTCTGGTCGGCGCCGGCGCCCAGGAAGTGGATGATCGCGAGCTCCTCGCGGTGCCGGCCGAAGGCGTCGACGTCTACGTCACGAGCGCTTTCGCCAACGGCAAGACTCTCGAAGTCATCGCCAAGTCGCCGGAAACGCGCGGCGTCTTTCTTCGCAAGATCACCCGCGGCGCCGTCGCGGTCGATATCCCGATCCTGCCGGACACGCAGCTCCAGCGCGGAGATATCGTCACGATCGTCGGGCGCAGCCAGGACGTCGCTGCGGCGACAAAGCTGCTGGGCGTTCCGGACAAGGTCACCGACGTGGCGGACGTCGCGTTCCTCGGCGCCGCCATCGCGATCGGAGCCTTGGTCGGGGCGATCGTCTACAAGGTCGGCAGCGTGCCTCTCACGCTGTCCACCTCGGGCGGAGCGCTGATCTCGGGCTTGTTCTTTGGATGGCTGCGCTCCGTGCGCCCGACATTCGGCCGGATCCCGTCCTCGACGGTCTGGTTCATGAACTCGGTAGGCCTGAACATCTTCATCGCCGTTGTGGGGATCTCGTCTGGGCCGGGCTTCGTGGCGGGCCTGAAGCAGCTCGGCTTCAGCCTCTTCTTCTGGGGCATGATCGTCACCACCGTGCCGCTGATTCTCGCGATGTATGTCGGCAAATACGTGTTCCGCTTTCACGACGCCATCGTGCTCGGGTGCTGCTCGGGCGCGCGGACCACGACGGCCTCGCTCGGCATGATCAACGACCGTGCGAAGAGCCAGATTCCGGGCCTCGGCTACACGGTCACCTACGCGGTCGGCAATACGCTTCTGACGATCTGGGGAATGGTCCTGGTCATGCTGATGACCTGATTGGCCCAGGCCGAGTTTTCTTGATTGACGGCACAAGAACTGACGCACCAGCATCAGGAGCAAGTCATGGCTGACATCCTCACACTGAAGAAGTTCGAAGCCCTGAGCCCGTTCGAGATCAAGGACGAACTGATCGATCTCGCGAAGAAGACATCGCGGAGCTCGCAATCGGCGTTTCTGAACGCGGGCCGTGGAAATCCCAACTGGGTGGCCACCAAGCCGCGCGAAGGCTTCTTCCTTCTCGGCCAGTTCGCCCTGACGGAGAGCACACGGGTGATGTCGCATCCCGCCGGCCTCGGTGGGATGCCGCAGGCCAGCGGCATCGCGGCGCGTTTCAAGACCTGGCTGGCCGAACACGCGAACCTGCCGGGCGCGGAGTTCCTCGCCGCCATGGTCGAGTTCGCCGCCACGACGTTCGACTTCGACCGTGACGCGTTCGTGCACGAACTCGTCGACTCCATCATAGGCGATAACTATCCGGTTCCGGATCGAATGCTCGTCCACAACGAGCGGATCGTGCACGAATACCTGCAATGGGCGATGTGCGGCAAGCCGCAGGCGCCGGGCAAGTACAACCTCTATGCGGTTGAGGGCGGCACCGCCGCGATGTGCTACATCTTCAAGTCGCTCAAGGCCAATCGGCTGCTGCTGCCCGGCGACACCATCGCGCTCGGCACGCCGATCTTCACGCCCTATATCGAGATGACGCATCTTGAGGACTATGATCTCAAGGTCGTGCAGATCAAGGCGCCTCAGGAGAATCGCTTCCAGTATACCGACGAAGAAATCGCCAAGCTCGAAGACAAGACCATCAAAGCGTTCTTCGTCGTGAATCCCGGAAATCCCACCGGGATGGGCATGAGCAAGGAGACGATCGCGAAGATCGCCCATCTGGTTCGGACCAAGCGCCCCGATCTGATGGTGCTCACAGACGATGTCTACGGGACGTTCGTCGACGATTTCCGGTCCTTGCTCGGTGAAATTCCGCAAAACACAATCGGGGTGTATTCCTATTCCAAATATTTCGGCTGTACCGGGTGGAGGCTCGGAGTCATCGCGATCCATGAAGACAACATCTTCGACCAGATGATCGCCCGGCTGCCCGACGCAGACCTGAAGGCCCTCGACAAGCGCTATGGCGCTCTCTGCCTGGAGCCACGGAAGCTGAAATTCATCGACCGCATTGTGGCCGACAGCCGTGACGTCGCGCTCAACCACACCGCAGGCCTGTCGCTTCCCCAGCAGGTCATGATGAGCCTGTTCTCGCTGGCCGAGCTCATGGATCAGTCAAAGGCGTACCAGAAGGCGTGCATGGAGATTGTGCATCGGCGCGCGAACGCGCTGATCGGGGGACTGGACCTGCAACTCGAACCAAATCCGAATTTCGACGCCTATTATGGCTTGATCGACTTCGAGTTCTGGGCGCGCAAGAACATCGGCGACAAAGCCGTCGATTACTTGAAAACCCATGTTCATCCGCTCGATCTCGCGTTCCGCCTGGCGGAGGCGCACGGGATCGTCCTTCTGAACGGTGGCGGCTTCTCGGCGCCGAATTGGTCGCTCCGCGTGTCGCTCGCGAACTTGCCCGACGAGGCTTACGAGGACATCGGGCGCGGAGTCCGCTCCATCGCGCGAGGCTATCGTGATGCTTACGAGGCTTCCGAGGCAGCCCTCAGCAAAACATGAACCGAAGCCGTGAAGTCCCCACTGGCGAATATCCTTTGTGAGCCGTCTTCGCTCGGGATGGACAATGAAAACGTCGGCGTGGCCGACGTTTTCAGCAAGGTGTGGCAGCCAGGACCTAGCTTAAACAGCCTTTCAGCCGGTAATCTGATCGACGAGTTAGTTCTTCTTCGGCGTCATCGAGATATTGGCGTTTCGTAGGAGACTGCTGGAGGGGGCTGTGATGAAGCGAGTTCTTGGCGTGATAGCTGGCGCGCTGGCTAGTTCACCATTAATGGCGGCAGATTTACCTACCCTCAAGGCTGCGCCGGTCGAGTATGTGCGGGTTTGCTCCACATACGGTGCGGGATTCTTCTACATTCCCGGAACAGACACCTGCATTCGGATCGGCGGTCGTGTTCGCTACGAATTTCAGATGCAGACCACTTACACGCGCAACGATGACCCAACGGGCACGCGCGCGCTTGGCCGCATCTATGCCGACACGCGCACCGCGACCGACTATGGCCTGCTCCGCGCGTTCGTCCGCGTCGACGTCGCGCGCCGCAACGGCGCGATCTACAGCGGCACGGCGACCCGTATCGGCAACGCCTTCACGGGCACGAGCGTGGACTACAATGGAAACGCGCAGACGCAGGTCGTTTTGGATCGGGCCTTCATCCAGTTCGGCGGTCTGACGGCAGGGCGCACGCAATCCTTCTTCGGGTTCTACCAGGGCGACCTGGAATGGGTTGGAATCACGGCCGGACAGTCGTCGCTCAACGATCTCACGAACTTGCTGGCCTACACGGCCGATCTCGGGTCGGGCTTCTCGGCGACCCTGGCCATCGAGGACCCGGTCGAGGCCCGCAACGCGACCGCAACGGCGGTCACGGCCGTGCCTGGCCTGGCTCCAACTTACGCCTACGCCGGTTCCGGCGTGCCGGACGTCGTCGGCCTGTTGCGCTACGACGCCTCATGGGGCGCGGCGCAGCTTTCGGGCGCGCTTCATCAGGTCAGGGTGGGCGAACAGACAGCGCTGGCCAGCGGCGTGACGCCTCAGGGCTTCGCGCCCTCCACCGAGTACGGTTATGCGGTGAACGCCGGCGTAAAATTCAACCTCCCGATGATCGGCTCGGGCGACGCGCTCTACCTGCAGGGCACGTACACGCACGGCGCGAGCTCCTACATCATGGGCAACTATTTCGGGCTCGGAAAAGCTGCCGGATGGGGCATCGGCGGGGTCGGCAACCTTGGCATGCCGGACGCCGTCATCGCCGGAAGCGCGCCGGGCGATCTGAAGCTCACCAGCATCTGGGGACTGACCGCGGCGGCGCTGCACTACTGGACGCCGACCATTCGGCAGTCGCTGTTCGGCACGTACATGTCGATCGATTTCAGCAACAGCGCTTTCTACGCGGGCAACGGATTCAGCTCTTCGTTCAACGGCGCGAACCCCTACCGCGACTGGCGCTACTGGGGCGTCGGAACCAACCTGATCTGGTCGCCAGTCGCCAATCTCGACATCGGCGCCGAGATCAACTACGTGCGCGCCGACGCCGGCCAGGGCGGCGTGTTCAGCACGATCAGCACGGACCCGGCGAACCTCGTCCGTAAATCAGCGGATCAGGTCATCGCCCGCGTCCGTCTGCAGCGCGACTTCTGACCCGGCCGCCGCAGCGTCGGCCCGGCGGCGTCCCGGGCCGAATTTGCGGTTTTTATTCCAGTTCCCCCGCCATAGCCTGCGGCTCCAATTGGGGCCGCAGGTCCATGCCCGAGGTCCGGATGGTGTGCCGCGCGATCGCGGCCTCCTCGTCGGTCTTCACCACGAGCGCCTTGACGCGGCTGTCGGGGCCCGAGATCACCGGACTGCCGGCCCTGTTGGCCTCCGGATCGAACGCGATACCGAGCCATTCGGACCGTTCCAACGCCTTCTCGCGGATGCGCCAGGCGTTCTCGCCGATGCCGCCCGTGAACACGATCGCGTCGAGGCCGCCCATGGTGGCGGCGAGCGCCCCGATCTCGCGGCGGACCCGGGCCACGAAATACGCGATGGCGTCCCGGGCCTCGGGCTTGTCCGACGCCTCGAGCCCCCGCATGTCGCTGGAGATCCCGGAGAGTCCCTTCAGGCCGCTCTGGTTGTAGAGCAGGTCTGTCAGCGCGGCGGCGTCCATGCCGCGATGCGCCATCAGGAAGAGCAGCACGCCTGGATCGAGCTGGCCGCACCGGGTGCCCATCGGCAATCCGTCCAGCGCGGTGAAGCCCATCGTGGATGCGACCGAGGCTCCGCCCTGGATGGCGCACATCGAGGCTCCGTTGCCCAGGTGCGATACGACCAGGCGCTTGTCCCACAAGGACGGCGCCGTTGCGCGCAGCAGGTGCACAACCGACTCGTAGGACAGGCCGTGGAAGCCGTAGCGGCGAATGCCGGCCGCATACAGCTCGCGGGGGAGACCATAGGCCTCCTCCACGAAGCCGTGGCCGCGGTGGAAGGCGGTGTCGAAGCAGGCGACATGCACGGCGCCCGGGAAGGCCTGCCTGCCGACCCCGATGCCGGCCAGGTTATGGGGCTGGTGAAGCGGCGCCAGCGGCTCCAGAAGGCGGAGCCGCTCCAGAACCTCGTCCGTGACCACCACCGGGCCCGAAAAGAACCGCCCGCCATGCACCACGCGGTGCCCGACGGCCGCAATCTGGTGATCGGGCAGATGCTCCGAGAGCCAGGCCAGCACCGCGTCCAGCGCCTGCCGGTGGCTGACGGGGCCGCCATCCCCCAGCGCCTTCTTCTGCCTGGGCCCGTCGCCCAGCCGCGCCTCGAACCGCGGCTCGCTTTTCAGGCCTTCCGCCTGGCCGCTCGCGAGGCGCAGGGGCTCGCCCGCGCGCGCCGCGAACGCCGCGAACTTGAGCGAGGACGAGCCCGCGTTGAGCGTGAGCAGGCACGCGCTCATCATGCGAGCCTGCGCGCCGGCGCACCCTCGCGGCGGAAGCGCTCGTACAGCAGCGCCAGCGCGCACGAGGCCTTGCGCGCGCGCGCGTCATCCGCGCGCGAGGTGAGCATCACGGGCGCGCTCGCGCCCAGCACGAGCCCGGCCGCCTCCGCGCGCGCCACAAACGTCAACTCCTTCGCCAGCATGTTGCCGGCTTCGAGGTTGGGGACGATGAGGATGTCGGCGCGGCCGGCGACCAGGGACGCGATGCCCTTGGTTTGCGCCGCCTCGAGGTCGATGGCGTTGTCCATCGCGAGGGGACCGTCCACGATCGCGCCCTTGATCTGCCCACGGTCGGCCATCTTGGACAGGATGGCGGCGTCCAGCGTCGATGGGATGTTGACGTTCACGGTCTCCACCGCCGACAGCACGCCGACGCGGGGCTTTGCGATGCCGCAGGCCTGCGCAAGGTTGATCGCGTTCTGGACGATATCGACCTTGGTGGTCAGATCCGGCGCGATGTTGATGGCCGCGTCCGACACGAAAAGCAGTTGCTCGAGGGTTGGAACGTCCAGCACGAAACAGTGGCTGATGCGCCGCTGCGTGCGCAGGCCGCCCTCCTTTTTCACCACCTGGGCGAGCAGTTCGTCGGAGTGGATGTTGCCCTTCATGATCGCGGCCGCCTCGCCGGCGCGCACCATGGAGACAGCCTTGGCGGCGGCGGCGCGGGAGTCCTTCTCGGCCACGATCTGGAAGGCCGAAATGTCTTCGCCGATCTCGGCCGCCATGCGCCGGATCGCGGCCTCGTCGCCGATCAAGATCGGCCGGATCAGGCCGCTCCTGGCCGAAAGCGCCGCCCCTTCGAGCGAATTGCGATCATCCGGGCAAACCACCGCGGTGTTGAGCGGAGGAAGGCCCGCGGCGGCCGCGAAAAGCTTGGCGAAGTGGTCCTCCTGGTCGACGATGATCTGCGGCAGCGCCCGGCGCGGCGTCGCGATCGAGGCGAGGGGCGTTTCCACCTCGGCGGTTCCCTCGCACACAAGCCGGCCATCAGCGGTCGCCACAGTCGTCTCGAACACCGCAACGGGGCGCTCTCGCTTGGCCACGCACTTCACCGTGGCGAGCAGCCGGTCGCCCACATGCACCCGTGACGGAAAGCGGAAGCTCTGGCTCCGGTACACCGTCCCGGCCCCCGGCAGGATGTTTCCCAGAACTGCGGAAATGAGGGAGCCCACCCAGAGCGACGGCGCCATGGCGAGGTCTCCCGGCTGGGCGGCCTTTTCCGTCGAAGGCAGCATCAGCGGGTTCGTGTTCCCGGAGGCGTGAGCGAACAGGATCAGGTCCTGAACGGCGCAGACTCGCTCAACCCTCGCGGTGTCGCCGACCTCGAGCTCGTCCCAGGTCCGGTTGCTGATCGTGTCACGGGCGCTCATGAGCAGCCTTTCTGAAATCTGTGAAGCGGCCGGTGGATGGGCGTCAGCCCATGATGTGGTAGCCGGCGTCCACGTGGATTGTTTCGCCCGTGATGCTGCGGGCGCCGTCGCTGGCCAGGAACGCCGCTGTGGCGCCCACGTCTTCGATGCTGGCCAGCCTGCCCATGGGCGATCGCTCGATCGTTGCCTCCAGCATCGCGTCGAACTCCGCGATGCCGCCGGCCGCCCGGGTCGCCATGGCGCCGGGCGACAGCACGTTCACGCGTACCCCGCTGGGTCCGAGCTCGGAGGCCAGTTCGCGCGCGGTCGCCTCCAGTGCGGCCTTGACGGGACCCATCATGTTGTAGGTCGAGATCACCTTTTCCGCGCCGTAGTAGCTGACCGTCAGGCAGGATCCGCCGGCGCGCATCAAGGGTTCAGCCCTGCGGCAGAGCCGCGCGAAGGAATGGACAGAGACGTCCATTGCCAGGCCAAACCCCTCCGCCGTGGAGTCGATCACGCGGCCATGGAGATCGTCCCGCGGCGCGTAAGCGATCGAGTGGACCACGACGTCGAGCCGGTCCCACTCCGTCGCGATCTTGTTGAACAACGCGTCTTCGTCGTCCGGCCTGGCCACGTCGAGCGGCGCGACGATCCGGGCGTCGAGCTTTTCGGCGAGAGGCCGCACATGGGGCTCGGCCTTGGGGTTGAGGTAGGTGATCGCGAGCTCGGCGCCGGCGGCGCGAAGCGCCGACGCGATGCCCCACGCGATCGACTTGTCGTTCGCGACCCCGATGACCAGGGCCTTGCGGCCGGCGAGCGCATTCGTCATGGCGGTGTCCTCGCTCACGAGGCGGCGGGTTGGCGGTGGACCACCCGGGCCCGGCTCGGTTCGAAGATCGCGGAGATTTCGCCGAGACGGCGCGTCTCCTCCGCCGTCCTGTCGCGGCTCTCGAAAAGGGCCTTGATGAGCGAGAGGGCGTTGTGGCGTTGCTGCGGGTCGTCGGGCACCAGGTTTGGCAGGGCCTTCACAGCCCTGCTTTCGTCCAGCGACAGCGTGAGGGCCTGACGCCGAACCGCGTCCTTCAGCCTCTCCCGGCCAATCTTGAGCGCTTTCGGGAGGCTGGCCGCAATGGCCTTCAGCGTGCTGAACGACCGCTCGTCCGCGCCGCGGTTGGCTCCGCGTGCGACGTAAAGCATGGCCCGCAAGACGGCGTCGACGATGTCGCCCTCGTCCAAGGTCCTTTCGACCTCGGTCCGCAACGCCTCCGCGTCGCCCCGACGCGAGATGTCGCGCACGATCTGGTGCTTTTCGTCGGCTGGAGCTCCCTTCAGGCCGACCATGGCCTGCAGGAGGGGATTGCCGTAGGTCGCCAGGAAAACCTGCTCCGTCCAGTTATCCCGGAGCTCGCCCCAGGTTTTTAGCCCGTTGCTGATCTGCTGGGACATCATGGTCTCGACGTGCCGTAGCGGGTTGTCGTCCCGGACCGGACGGCGGTTGGCGCGCACGGTCTCGGCGGCCTTCTCGATCGCGCCGGACATGATGCTGTTGTCCGATATGGCCGAGAACCGAAGGCGATGCGGATGCAAGTCGCGCAGCATCTCGGCGGTCTTCTCCGTCGAGGCCTTCTGCACGAGAGGGGACAGGAACGTCTGGTAGAGACCCTTGTTGATCTCCGACACGCGCGCGGCCGTGGCGAAACGGGCCTCGTCCTCCGGGCTGTTGACCCCGAAGGCGCGGATGTCGTCGAGCGATCTCGGCTCCACGGTGAAAAGGTACTTGCCATCAATCAGGTCGGCGCGGGGGGTGTCCGGGCCGGCTTCCGTGATCACGGCTTCGTAGAGACCCGGCGGAAGCAGGTCGATCAGCTCGATGCAGGACGTGAACTCGCTGTGTTCCTTTGTCGCCACCTTCCCGGACACGAAGATGCCGAGGTGCCCAATGGTCTGGTGCACGCAGTAGACGATGGTTTGGCCGGCGAGGACCACGTCCTCGTCCTTGTCGTAGAGATCGAGCACCCAGCCCAGCGCTTGTGGCGGCGGGGTGATGTCGTCGCCCCACGAGCAGAACACCACGATGGGGGATCGCACGTTGCGAAGGTCGACCCGCTCGCCGTTCGACGTCACGATCCCGCCTTCGCGGAGCTTGTTGCCGACAAAGAGGTTGTCGGCGATCCACTGCATTTCCTGGGCGTTGAGCAGGACGGGCGAGCCCCACCACGTCTCAAAATCGAGAAAGCGCTGCGGCTCCGTGTCGATCTTCGCGTAGACGTTGTAGGCCTTCTCCCACAGCGTGTTTTCGGGATGGAGCTGCTCGAAGTTGGCGACGAGGCTTGCGCCGTCGAACACGCCATGGCCGAGATCGCCGGCCAACGCCGTCATCCACGTGCCGCCGAGCATTCCGCCCAGGTAGCGCAGCGGGTTCTTGCCGCGAACGCCGGCCCAGTACGACAGCGGAGATCCGGCGAGGATGATCGGACCCGCAAGGTCCGGCTTGATGGCCGCCGTCAGCATGATCTGCCAACCCGCCTGACAGTTCCCGATCAGGCAGGGCTTGCCGACAGCCTCGGGCTCCAGTTCGCGCACTTTTTCGATGAACCTCGCCTCGGCGACGCAGACGTCCTCGATGGTTTGGCCTTCGATGGGCTTGGCCGAAAATCCCACGAAGTAGCAGGGGTGCCCGGCCTCCAGCGCGACGCCGATCTCGCTGTCCTGCTTCATGCCGCCAATGCCGGGGCCATGCCCGGCCCGGGGATCGAACACGATGAAGGGGCGCTTGCGGTGGTCGACCGAAACGCCCGCCCGTGGCTTGATGCGGATGAGCGCATAATTGACGGGCCGCTCGAGCGTGCGGCCGTCCAGAACGATGTCCCCGTCGAAGTTGAGAACGTGAGGGGCGACTTTCTCGGACTGGGCCACAAAGGTGTTGCCGCGCCTGCGCAGCGTGTCGAGCATCAGCACCGAGCGCTGCAGGGCGTCCGTCCAATAGTCTTCCCAGACAGCGACCGGATTGAAGGGCAAAGCCGGGGTGGGAGACTTGGGCTCTGTTGCTGAGCTCATGTACTCGTTCCTTTCGGTGGTTGCAGTCGCCGAGCCCCGTCCCGGGATTGCGGGACATCGCCGAAGCCCTCTTCCGATGGGGGACGAGTCGGGCGCGCCTGGCGCGGCGGCGAAGTAGCGTTGGCGGGCATCCTAACGCCGGGCTTCGAATCAAAACTGATTCCGCTCAGTCCGTTGTTCGGACGATGCGGTAGCTCCGGAGAAGACGGGCCGGGATCGCGCCGCGCCTGTGACCGGCGCCAGAGCGCCGGCAAGCGTGGGACAGGAGATCACCATGGCGGCAGCCACATCGCAGGCCAAGAAACATTCAACGCTTGGCGACGAAGTCTTCATGAGCGCGGATGAGCTGCGCAAATACATGGAGAACATGTCGATGGCGGAAGCAATGGCGGAAGTGAGCGCCATGGCGAAAGCCGATCAGGCCAAGAACGAACTGATCAAGACCTTGGCCAGTCCGCTGTCGCTGACGCCCGACGTGATGGAGGGCATCAAGCGGCGGCTCGGGTCCCGGCTGCGCGAGGCAGCAAAGAATGGCGTTTCCGAAATCATGGTGATGCGCTTTCCCAACGCCCTCTGCTCGGACGGCGGCCGCGCCATCAACAACGCCGAGGAAGGCTGGCCCGAAACGCTGACGGGACGGCCGCGCCAGGCATACGAGATCTGGCGCGACAGGCTGCGGCCTGCCGGCTACAAGCTGAAGGCCATGATCATTGAGTGGCCCCAAGGCCTGCCTGGCGATGTCGGCATGTTTCTGAGCTGGTCGGATTCAAAGGCGCACTGAGCGCCTGCGCCGGCCAGGCCCTGCGCCGTCAAGGTCTGCTGGGCCAAGCGACCGGAAGGTGAGGGGCCGGGGCCAGCCCTCGTTGGCGGAAACCACGCTCCCGATCGCCGCCAGGCCTCCGGACACAGATCAAGCCGGGCCGCTGGCCCGGATCCGCCCGCACGGGCGCGATTGACGCGCCACAAGGCGGCAGGCCGATCAAGCAACTTCACTCCTCACCGGAGGGCGTGGTTGCGTTCGCCGCTAAGAATATGCCAGCCGCATGAGCGGGGCAGCCGCCGACCGCGGAGCTCGCCCTCGTGTCGTGCGCGTCTCACGGCAGTCCGGGATAACCCTGGTCGGAAAAGGGCGACGCCGAGGGGGTTTGCACCCGGATGAATTCCACTCCGCCGGACTTGTGGCAGCTGTTGCAGGCGGATGTCAGGT
The DNA here is from genome assembly GCF_014636935.1 of Alsobacter metallidurans. Classification (GTDB taxonomy): domain Bacteria; phylum Pseudomonadota; class Alphaproteobacteria; order Rhizobiales; family Beijerinckiaceae; genus Alsobacter; species Alsobacter metallidurans. The sequence continues at coordinate 950,721 of NZ_BMES01000001.1, forward strand.
CCGCGTAGGCGGCCTGAAACTTGGAGATGTTCCTGTCCTCCGCGGCCTGGATGATGGCCGCTATCGGGTCGTTGATCTTCGCCACCTCTTCGATCGGTATCCCGTGGTAGAGCATGGCCGCGCGGATCAGCGTGTCCTGCAGGCGGACAGCCTCGTGCTTCAGCAGCGCCCAACTGCCAGTGCGACCCGCGAACCAGACCTTGATATGACGAAGCTGAGCCGACAGCATCACGTCTCCGAGCGACGGCACGGACGGGTCCGCGTAGCCGCCCGACCGCGGCGCGGCCGGCTCCGAATAGGGGCTGTTCTGCGCCGACGCCGGCGCCATGAAGGCGAGAGCCGCAAGCGAAACAAGGGTAAGACCTCTCATCGCCCACCTCCATCGGATACAATCAGGTTCTGTCCGCCCGGATCGGGCCGGAGCCGCGTGGATGCCGCCCTGGTCAGCCGTAACGATCTGTCGGGGATACCCCGGGGCTCGCACGGACTTCAGCCTATACGGCCGCGCCGCGGCTTCATTGTCCTGGATCAATCGACGTGGGCGTGTGGACACTCGCGGCCGCTGCGCATTGGCGCTGGCGCACAGTCGCGGCTCGTTCAGCGTTTCCGCAACGCAGGTCGCGAGGCGCGGCTGAGGTGAAACCGTTCATGATCTCGGGAAATGCTGGTGCTGCCGGACAGGATTGAACTGTCGACCTCTCCCTTACCAAGGGAGTGCTCTACCACTGAGCTACGGCAGCCAGGGAAGGCGGCTTGCAGCGCGCGTCCCGGAGCGGCGCTCTCTTGCCACATGGGGGACGGGGGCGCAAGCCGGGGCGGGTCGTTTTTCCCCGCCCCAACCGCATGGCCCCCGGCCGGGCTACTCGGCCGCGAGCGCCGTGGGGGCGAGACCGGCGCGCGGCAGGCCGAAATGGTCCCAGACTTCCACAAGCGCGGCCGTGAGTTCGGCGATCAGCGCGTCGTCGTGCAACGGCGTCGGCGTGATTCGCAGCCGCTCCGCGCCGCGCGGCACGGTGGGATAGTTGATCGGCTGGATATAGAGGCCGTGCTGCTCCAGCAGCCGGTCGGACGCCGCCTTGCACAGCTCCGCGTCGCACACCATCAAGGGCACGATGTGGGTGGGCGTCTCCATCAGGGGCAGGCCCGCCGCCGCAAGCGCCGCCTTGGTGCGGGCGGCCTGCTGTTGGTGGCGTGCGCGCTCCGCGCCGGACGCCTTGAGGTGACGCACGGAGGCGAGCGCCGCGGCCGCCACGGCCGGCGGCAGCGTGGTGGTGAAGATGAAGCCCGGCGCGTGCGAGCGCACGGCGTCCACCACGGAGGCCTTGCCGGCGATGTAGCCGCCGAGGCAGCCATAGGCCTTGGCGAGCGTGCCCTCGATCACGTCGATGCGCGCCATCTCGCCGTCGCGCTCAGCGACGCCCGCGCCGCGCGGCCCGTAGAGGCCCACCGCGTGCACTTCGTCGATATATGTCATCGCCCCATAGCGCTCGGCGAGGTCGCAGATCTGGCCGATGGGGGCAATGTCGCCGTCCATCGAATAGACGCTCTCGAACACGATCAGCTTGGGCCGCTCGGGCCCGGCGGCGCGCAGCAGCTCCTCCAGGTGGCCCATGTCGTTGTGGCGGAACACCGCCTTGTCGCAGCCTGCGTTGCGCACGCCCTCGATCATCGAGTTGTGGTTCAGCGCGTCGGACAGGATCAGGCAGTTCGGGATCAGCCTCGCGATGGTGGCGATGCCGGTGAGGTTGGAGACATAGCCGGACGTGAAGACCAGCGCGCCCTGCTTGCCGTGCAGGTCCGCGAGCTCGGCCTCTAGTTGCACCACCGGATGGTGGTTGCCCGAAATGTTGCGCGTGCCGCCCGCGCCCGCGCCCATGCGCCGGGCGGTGGACGCCATGGCGTCGATCACGTCGGGATGCTGGCCCATTCCCAAGTAGTCGTTAGAACACCAGACCACGACGGGCTGCGGGCCCGCGGGCGTGTGCCGGATGGCGTGCGGGAAGCGTCCCGCGACGCGCTCGAGATCGGCGAAGACCCGATACCGGTTCTCGCCCTTGAGGGCGGCGACCGCCCTTTCGAAGAACGCTTCGTAGTTCATGCAGCTTCCATCGCACGGGCGCGGGGCCCATTCAATTCGCAGATCGCCGGACCTGCGGGCGCTGGATTGATCCCCGGATGCGGCCAAAACGGGGCGGCCGGGCGGTTGTCTGGCCCGCGTCGACCGCATAAGGATTTCGGGCGGAAATGGGAGATAGCGCAGTGGCGACAGGCGGATCCGCCGGGGACGAGGCTCGCAAGCAGCGGCTTGCGGCGGCGCTGCGCGACAATCTGAAACGCCGGAAGGCGCAGGCGCGCGCGAGGCGCGAGCCGACGTCCGACGCCGCTAAGCTGCCCCCCGAGCCGCTTCCGGGCGACGACAAGCCGTGACCTTTGGGGAACGCTGCGGCTTTTTGGCTCGCGGTTCGGGCCGGAGCCCTTTATAGGCCGCAATCGACTTGGCAGCTGTCTGCCGCACGTGACCGCTTTCTGCGGCCGGATGGGCGTCGGCCCGCCGCCGCCAACCGTTGGTGTCTCCATGGATCGTATCCGCATCGTCGGCGGGGCTCAGCTCAACGGCTCCATCCCGATCTCCGGCGCCAAGAACGCCGCCCTGCCGCTGATGATCGCCAGCCTGCTCACGCCCGAGACCGTGGTGCTCGAGAACGTGCCGCGGCTCTCCGACGTGCGGCTCCTGATGCGCATCCTCGGCAACCACGGCGTCGATGCCTCCATCGACGGCAAGCGCGTCGGCCAGGACGAGGATCACGGCGAGACGATCCGCTTCACCGCCAAGACCATCGTGGACACCACCGCGCCCTACGAGCTCGTGTCGCGCATGCGCGCCAGTTTCTGGGTGATCGCGCCGCTGCTGGCCCGCATGGGCGAAGCCAAGGTGTCGCTGCCGGGCGGCTGTGCGATCGGCACGCGGCCCGTGGACCTCCTGCTGATGGCGCTCGAGGCGTTGGGAGCGGACGTGCAGATCGACGCCGGCTACGCGGTGGTGCGCGCCCCCACGGGCGGGCTGCGCGGCGGCCGCATCGACTTCCCCAAGGTCACGGTGGGCGGCACCCACACGGCCCTGATGGCGGCCGTGCTCGCCAACGGAACCACCGTGATCGACAACGCCGCGCGCGAGCCCGAGGTGGTGGACCTGGCGAACTGCCTGATCGCCATGGGGGCTAAAATCGACGGCGCGGGAACGTCCCGCATCGTCGTCGAGGGCGTGACGTCGCTGGGCGGCTGCCGCCACCCGGTGCTGCCGGACCGCATCGAGACCGGCACCTACGCGATGGCGGTCGCGATGACGGGCGGCGACGTGCTGCTGCAGAACACCCGCGCCGACCTGCTGCAGGCGGGCCTCGACGTGCTCGCCCGCACGGGCGCCGAGGTCACCTCCGAGAGCGGCGGGATCCGCATTCGCCGCAATGGCGGCGGCATCGCGCCCGTGGACGTCACGACGGAGCCCTTCCCGGGTTTCCCGACCGACCTCCAGGCCCAGTTCATGGCGCTGATGACGCGCGCGGACGGCGTCTCGCATATCCGTGAGACCATCTTCGAAAACCGCTTCATGCACGTGTCGGAGCTCGCCCGCCTCGGCGCCCACATCCGCCTGGACGGCGACCTTGCCATCGTGGAAGGCGCCCCGGTGCTGAAGGGCGCACCCGTGATGGCGACGGACCTGCGCGCCTCCGTGTCTCTCGTGATCGCCGCGCTCGCGGCCGAGGGCGAGACCATGGTCCACCGCGTCTACCACCTCGATCGCGGGTTCGAAGCGCTCGAGAAGAAGCTCGTCCGCTGCGGCGCCCAGGTGGAACGCATCAGCGGCTGACCTCGTGTTTCCTTCTCCCCGGGCGCGCTTTGCGCGCCAGAACGGGGAGAAGGTGGCGCGCAGCGCCGGAGGAGGGGAGCGGTCCAGCCACCCCCAAGCCGGCCCTCTCCGCGCTTCGGCGAGAGAGGCGCCAATACGCCTAGCGCCCGCCACTTGCGGCGCGCCCTTTTCGGACCATCTCTGGATCACACATGGATCGTGGCCCGCGCCGAGCGCGCCGGGGCCGGTGCGGATGCGTTGCGCCCGCGCGGCAGCCCGGCTACAGGGTCTTGCGAAGCGAGGAACGTGAATGACAGGCGTCAACGCCCTGAAGCTGGTCGCGCTCGACGACGAGGACCTGGCTGTCGTGTCCGCCCACCTGCAGGACGCCGTCCTGAAGGTCGGCGACATCACGTGGCTGCCGCGCGAGAAGCGGTTCGCGCTGGTGGCGAACCGCTTCGCCTGGGAGGCGCAGCGCACCGAAACCGGCGAGCGCCGGCGCACCGGCCTGTCGTTTGCGCGGGTGCTGAAGGTGCAGCGTAGTCGTGTGCGCGGCGACGCCCCGGACGCCGTTCTCAACCTGCTCGCAGTCACGTTCCAGCCCACCGACGCGCCGTCCGGCTTAGTCACGCTCGTGTTTTCGGGCGGCGGCGCGATCCGGCTCGAGGTCGAGTGCCTGGAAGCCGAGATGCGGGACCTGGGCCCCGCCTGGGAAACGCCCAACCGCCCCGTCCACCAGCTCCAGGACTGAGGAACCACGATGCCGATGCGCCTCGACGCCGGGTCGCCGACCTTCGCGCGCGACTTCGCCGGCCTGCTCGCCGCCAAGCGCGAGGTGTCGGAGGATGTCGACCTCGCCGTGAAGGCGATCATCGAGGACGTGATCGCGCGCGGCGACGCCGCCCTGGTCGATTACACGCGTCGGTTCGACCGGCTCGAACTGGACGCCGCCGGCCTCAAGGTCACGGAGGCCGAGATCGAGGCGGCGTGGGCGCGCTGCGACCCGGACGCCATTGTGGCGCTGCGCACGGCGCGCGACCGCATCGAGGCTTACCACGCCCGCCAGAAGCCTTCGGACGAGCGCTTCACGGACACGCTTGGCGTTGAGCTCGGCCACCGCTGGACGGCCGTCGAGGCCGCAGGTCTCTATGTTCCGGGCGGCACTGCGAGCTATCCGTCGTCCGTGCTGATGAACGCCGTGCCCGCGCGCGTGGCCGGCGTGCCTCGCATCGTAATGGTGGTGCCGTCGCCCGACGGCGTCCTGAACCCGCTCGTGCTGGCCGCGGCGCGGGTCGCGGGCGTGTCCGAGATCTACCGCGTTGGCGGCGCGCAGGCGATCGCGGCGCTGGCCTACGGCACCGATACGATTGCGCCCGTCGCCAAGATCGTCGGCCCAGGCAACGCCTATGTGGCGGCCGCCAAGCGGCGCGTGTTCGGGCAGGTCGGAATCGACATGATCGCCGGACCCTCCGAGGTGGTGGTGGTGGCCGATTGCCACGCCAACCCGGACTGGATTGCGGCCGACCTGTTGGCGCAGGCCGAGCACGACGCCGCGGCCCAATCCATCCTGATCACCGACTCGGCCGAATTGGCCGACTCCGTGGCGGAAGCCGTGGAGCGCCGGCTCTCCACCCTGCCGCGCGCCGCCATCGCGGGCGCGAGCTGGCGCGACTTCGGCGCCATCCTGCTCACACCCTCACTGGCCCAGGCCGTGCCGCTGATCGATCGCCTCGCGCCCGAGCATCTCGAGCTCGAATGCGAGGACGCGGAGGCCTTGGCCGGACAGATCCGCAATGCCGGCTCCATCTTTCTGGGCAGCCACACCCCGGAGGCGATCGGCGACTATGTGGGAGGGCCCAACCATGTGCTGCCCACCGCGCGGTCGGCGCGGTTTTCGTCCGGACTCGGCGTGCTGGACTTCATGAAGCGGACGTCCATCCTGAAGTGCGATCCCGAGTCGCTGCGCCAGCTTGGCCCGGCCGCCATCACGTTGGCGCGGTCCGAGGGGCTGGAGGCGCATGCGCGCTCGATCGCCGTGAGGCTGAACCTGGGCTGAGGGGCGTCGTATGGGGCAGGGGCCGGACCAAAGCAGGACGCCGCAGAAGCGCCTCGCCGCCGTGACGCTGGACGACGTGTCGATCGGGCGCGCCGCGCCCGAGCAGGAGCACGAGCGCGCCATCGCGATCTACGACCTCATCGAGTCAAACAGCTTTGGGCTGCCGGGCCACGAGGGTGGCCCGTATGTGCTACATATCGGCCTGCTGGAAGGCAAGCTGGCGCTGGACGTGCGCGACCAAGCCGGAGCCAGCCTCATCACCCACATCCTGTCGCTCGCCCCATTCCGCCGGGTCGTGAAGGACTACTTCATGGTCTGCGAGAGCTACTATGCGGCTATCCGCACCCAGAGCGCCGCCCAGATCGAGGCGATCGACATGGGGCGGCGAGGATTGCACAACGAGGCCGCCGAGCTCCTCGTGCAGCGCCTGGAAGGCAAGGTCGAGGTCGATTTCGATACGGCGCGAAGGTTGATCACGCTCATCATGGCCCTGCACTGGAAGGGCTGATGGCGGCGGATGGCCCCACCGGCCGGAAGGTCGGCGCAGTGCTGTTCGCCTGCGCGTACAACGCCGTGCGCTCGCCCATGGCGGAGGCCATGGCGCGCCATTACTTCGGCAAATCCGTCTATGTGCAGTCGGCCGGCGCCCGCAAGGGCGATGTCGACCCGTTCATGATCGCGGCCCTGGACGAGATCGGCATCGACGCCAGCAAGCACAAGCCGCGGACGCTTGAGGAACTGGAGGATTGGGAGGGCCTGAACTTCGACCTGATCGTCTCGCTGAGCCCCGAAGCGCACCACAAGGCCATGGAGATGACCCGCACGCACGCGGTGGAGGTCGAGTATTGGCCGACCCCGGACCCGACCTTGGTGCAAGGTTCGCGCGAGCAGAAGCTCGACGCTTACCGGGACGTGCGCGATCTGTTGGCCAAGCGCATCACCGAGCGTTTGAAATAGCCAAATTCGCCAAAGCCGGTGATATTTTCTTGTTTAAATAAGTCAATTAAATCGTTATCGAGTTTTCGCCGCTCGGCCGCGCGCGATCTGCTAATCCAGCCCTGGACTGCTTTGCGCACTGCGACGGAAGGCGTTTGCGCAGCTTTATTCAGGACGGAGCAGAACATGAACAGACTGGTGGTCATCGCCGCGGCCGCCGCTCTGGCGACACTTCCGGGTCTCCCGGCGTCGGCCAAGAGCCTGACCTTCACGGTCAAGAATACGTCGAAATACATTATCTCGTCGTTCCAGAGCAACGAGGGCAATGGCTGGAGCAAGAATTGGATTCGCTCGGATATCGGCTCCGGCCAAAGCCGGGCGCTCGAGTTCCTGCAGGACGGCCCGTGCGAGATCGAGGTCCGCGTCGGCTGGCGCACCACAGACGGCGGCCAGCAGGTCGGCGACGCCTGGGAAATCGATATCTGCGAAGCCCACACGGTGTATTTCGACGGCCGCAAGGTCACTTTCGACTGAGCAGGCCCTTCGGCCGCCGGCGCGCGTCGTCGGCGGCCGTCAAACCCCGAGGGCGCGAAGGATCGTCACCACGGTCAGGCCCACCGCGAGCGCCAGCAACTCGTTGCGGCGGATCAGCATGGACACCAGGGCGGCTCCGAGCGCCGCCAGGGCGGCCGGGCCGCCGCGCACCACCAGCGGCGCGATGATGGCCACTATGATGGAGCCCGGCAGCGCCGCCAGGCCGCGCCGCACCGGCGTGGTCAGCGGCACATGGGCCATCAGGATGACGCCGAGCACGCGGCACAGGTAGCTCGCCAAAGCCATCGCGAGGATTGCCGCGAGTGAGCCGGCCGAGAAGCCGAGATACGCGCCCTCACCCATGCGGCCGCCGCCTCCGGTCGTCCAGCACGCCCAGCAGCGCGCCCGTGAGGGAGCCCGCCAGGCCCCCCGCCACCACGAACATGTAGCCGGGGGCGATCGACGCCGTCGCGAGAGCCGCCAGCGCGGCGACGCTCCAGCAGATCGTATCCTGCCGGCCCTTCCACAGCGGAACCACCATGGCGGTGAAGACGATCGGCATCACGAGGTCGATGCCGAAGCGCTCGGGGTGGTCCACCAGCCCGCCCACAAGCCGGCCCGGCAGCGTGCCTGCGAACCACACAACCCAAAGCGCCGCCCCGGCGCCGATCAGCACGCCGGCGTCGCGGCCGCCATCGGCGTGGTAGCGCGTGCCGATCAGCCAGTTGGCGTCGGTCAGCAGCGCCAGGCTCGGCCAGAGCACGCGATTGGGCAGCGGATAGATCCACGGTTGCAGCGAGGCGCCCTGAAGGATCATGCGGGCGTTTACGGTGAACACCACGGTGGCGATCGCCAGGATAGCCGCGCCCGTCCACACGTCCGTGCGCCAAAGCTCCAGCGCGACGAGCTGGGCCGAGCCGGCATACATGAAGGCGCTCATCAGCATGGTTTCGAGCACGCTGAGCCCCTTCTGGGCGGCCGTGGTGCCGAAGGCCGCCGCGAACACGAGGCTGCCCGGGATCAGCGGCGTGATCAGCCTGGCTCCGTGCAGCATGCCCTTCAGGGTGACGGGCGGCGGGGGGGCGGCCTCCGTCATTGGCGGCTCAGGTCGCGGCCGAATGGGCGCGCCGTTTCAGCGCGTAGCCCAGGCCGAGAACGAGGGCCGTTCCGGCGATCGCGAAGGGGATCTCGAGGTGCTTGAGCTGCGCTTCGCCGAACCTCTCCACCAGATAGGGATCCGAATCCAGCATCTCGCCCGCCACCCAGCCAAGAAGGCCCGCGCCGGCCCAGACCAGAAGCGGGAAGCGCGCCAGCAGCGCCATGATCAGGGTCGCGCCCGCGACAATCAGCGGGATCGAGATCAGCAGCCCCAGCGCCATTAGCGCCATGCTGTCCTTGGCGATGGCCGCAATGGCGAGCACGTTGTCGAGGCTCATCACCATGTCGGCCACCGCGATGGTCCAGATGGCGCTGAGCAGGCGGTCGCTGGCCTTGATGTCGCCTTCGCCCTCGTCCTCGTCCGAGATCAGCTTCACGGCGACCCAGAGCAGCAGCAGCGAGCCGATGATGCGCAGAAACGGCGTCGCCAGCAGCTTGGCGACCACGATCGTGAAGATGATGCGCAGCAGCACCGCGACGCCGGCGCCCAGCACCAGGCCGACGCGGCGCTGGCGGGCGGGCAATCCCCGGCATGCGAGCGCGATGACGACGGCGTTATCGCCCGACAGGAGGATGTTGACCCACACGACCTCGAGGATCGCGAGCCCGGTCTGCAGATTGAAATCCATGGGAGGCGATCACTCGTCGTGTGGCGGTTTGCTTCACGAAGGGTGATGCACCGCGGACCGCCTCGCGCGCAAGGCCCACGCGAGGAGGAGCACCAATGCGGCGCCCGCAGCCGCGGCCGGATATTTCCACGACGCCGCGCTCGGGCCGATCTGCGCCACGACCCACGGATCGGTGACGATCATCTCGCCGCCGATCCAGCCCAGCAGGGCGGCGCCGCCCCAGACGAAGACCGGAAACCGCGCGATCAGGGCCATGATCAGCGTCGAGCCGACCACGATCAGCGGGATCGAAACCAGGAGGCCGAACACAAACAGCGCCGCGTTGCCGTCCGCCGCCGCCGCGATCGCGACCACGTTGTCGAGGCTCATCACCGCGTCCGCGATCGCGATGGTGCGCACGGCCTGCCAGAGCGTCTCGCTCTCCGAGACGGCGTGCTCCTCTTCCTCGCCCAGCACCAGCTTCACGGCGATCCAGAACAGCAACGCGCCGCCGGCCACGCCCAGGAACGGCACCTCCAGCAGCCAGCTGATGATAAACGCGAAGATGATGCGCAGCACCACGGCGGTGCCCGCGCCGAGCACGATGCCGATCCGCCGCTTGGCGGGCGGCAACGAGCGGCACGCCAGCGCGATCACGACCGCGTTGTCGCCCGACAGCAGCAGGTCGATCCAGATGATCTGGAGGATCGACAGCAGGGTCTGGGGATTGATGTCCATTGCGCAACGCTCGTCCGGCCCGCCGGTGTGGTAGCGGCCGAAACAAACATTGGCAATCCGCAATGTTCTGCAAGGGCCGGCCGCACACGCGCGGGCCGGCCCGTCGGTCGTTAGGCCAGCGCGTCCGCAACCGCCTTGGCGCACGTAACCGTGTTGGCCGGCCCCTTGAGGTCGCCGGTGCGCAGCTTGGGCTCGGACAGCACCGTCTCGATCGCCTGCAGGATGGCGCGGCCGGCTTCCACCTCGCCCAGATGCTCCAGCATCATGGCGGCGGACCAGATCTGGCCGATCGGATTGGCGATGCCCTTGCCGGCGATGTCCGGCGCGGAGCCATGCACGGGCTCGAACAGCGACGGGAATTTACGCTCCGGGTTGATGTTGCCGGACGGCGCGATCGCGATGGTGCCCGTGCAGGCCGGGCCGAGGTCGGACAGGATGTCGCCGAACAGGTTTGACGCCACCACCACGTCGAAGCGGTCCGGGTTCTGGACGAAATGGGCCGTCAGGATGTCGATGTGGTACTTGTCCCACCGCACGTCCGGGTAGCTCTTGGCCATGGCCTCCACGCGCTCGTCCCAATACGGCATCGTGATCGCGATGCCGTTGGACTTGGTCGCCGAGGTGAGATGCTTCTTCTCGCGCTTTTGCGCCAGGTCGAACGCGAATTTCAGGATCCGGTCGGTGCCGTGGCGCGTGAACACGCTCTCCTGCACGACGAATTCGCGGTCCGTACCCGGGAACATGCGCCCGCCGAGGGCCGAGTACTCGCCTTCGGTGTTTTCGCGCACGACGTAGAAGTCGATGTCGCCCGGCTGCCGGCCGGCGAGCGGGGAGGGGACGCCCGGCATCAGCTTGCAGGGGCGCAGGTTGACGTACTGGTCGAACTCGCGCCGGAACAGGATCAGCGAGCCCCACAGCGAGACGTGGTCCGGCACCGTGTCGGGCCAGCCCACCGCGCCGAAGAAGATGGCGTCGTGCTGGCCGATGCGCTCCTTCCAGTCCTCCGGCATCATGCGGCCGTGGCGCGCGTAATAGTCGCAGCTGGCGAAATCGAAATCGTCGAGCTGCAGCTTGAAGCCGAACTTCTTGGCGGCCGCTTCCAGCACGCGCACGCCTTCCGGCACCGTTTCCTTGCCGATGCCGTCGCCGGGGATCACCGCGATGCGGTGGACGCGATTGCTGGCTTGCTGGGTCATCGATGCCGTTTCCTCGTGCTTCGCCGCTTATCTCGCTGATGCGGCTTGATCTTCCGCGAGCCTATTGCAACAAAAGGAGCGAAGAAATCACGAAAAGCCGACGACCTCCCCTGCGTGGAGCGTGACGCGGCTCCCGGGGAGTTGGAATGGCCGGCACGCAAGAGGGCGCCTCACACGGAGGCGGAGGGCTGAGGGTGCGCAATCCGCAGGACGGGGCGGCGGGCCTGTTCCTCCTCGCGGTGGCGGCGTTCGCGCTCTGGCAGGGCGCCGACCTGCCCCTCGGCACGCTACGCTCCATGGGCGCCGGCATGCTGCCGACCTCGCTGGCCGTGCTGGTCGGGCTGTTCGGCTTCATCCTGGTGGTGCTCGCCTTTCTGGAGGACGGTCCGGCGCTGGAGCGTTGGAACCTGCGCGGTCCCATCTTCATCCTCGGCTCCGTGATCGTGTTCGCGCTTCTGATTCGCACGGCCGGCCTGGCGATCGCGGGCCCGGTCGCGATGCTTGTCAGCTGCTTCGCCAGCGACGAGGTGCGCTGGAAGGAGGCCGTGATCTTCTCCGTGTGCATGACGGCGTTCTGCATCCTCCTGTTCAAGGTGATGCTGTCGTTGCCGATCCCCGTTTTCACCCTGTTCTGAGCGCATCATGGATCTTTTCGCCAATCTCGCGCTCGGCTTCTCGACCGTCCTGAAGCTCGTCGACGTCAACGTCCCGCTGCTCGGCGTCATGCCGCTGCCGGTCAACATCCTGCTGTGCTTCATAGGCTGCCTGATCGGCACGCTGATCGGCGTGCTGCCCGGCGTGGGCCCGATCGCCACCATCGCCATTCTGCTGCCGATCACCTTCGGGCTGGACCCGACGGGCGCGCTGATCATGCTCGCCGGCATCTACTACGGCGCGCAATATGGCGGCTCCACCACGGCCATCCTGGTGAACATCCCCGGTGAGGCCACCTCGGTGGTCACCACGCTGGACGGCCACCAGATGGCGAAGCAAGGCCGCGCCGGCGTGGCGCTCGGCATCGCGGCGCTGGGCTCGTTCTTCGCCGGTTGCGTCGCCACGCTGGTGATCGCCGCGCTCGGTTTGCCGCTCACCAAGCTCGCGCTGCTGTTCGGCCCCGCCGAGTATTTCTCGCTCATGGTGATGGGCCTCGTTTTCGCGGTCGTGCTGGCGCGCGGCTCGGTCGTCAAGGCGCTAGCGATGATCGTGCTCGGCCTGCTTCTGTCCACGGTCGGCACCGATCTCGAGTCCGGCCAGGAACGTCTCACCATGGGGCTGCAGGACCTGTCGGACGGCGTCGACTTTGCGGTTCTGGCCATGGGCCTGTTCGGCTTCGCCGAGATCCTGCGCAACATCGAGAGCCCCGAAACCCGCGACGTCGTGAGGGGCTCGATCGGCCGGCTGCTGCCCAGCATGGCGGATCTGAAGCAGTCCTTCTGGCCCGTGGTGCGCGGCACAGGGCTCGGCGCGATCTTGGGAATCCTGCCCGGCAACGGAGCGGTGTTGGGGCCCTTCGCGTCGTACACGTTGGAAAAAAAGATCGCCAAAGACCCGCGCCGCTTCGGCCGCGGGGCCATCGAGGGTGTGGCGGGGCCGGAATCGGCCAACAACGCCGGCGCGCAGACCGCCTTCATCCCGCTGCTGACGCTCGGCATCCCGCCCAACGCCGTGATGGCCCTCATGGTCGGCGCCATGACGATCCACGGCATCATCCCCGGCCCGCAGGTGATGACCAAGAACCCCAACCTGTTCTGGGGCATGGTCGTCTCGATGTGGATCGGCAACCTGATGCTGCTGATCATCAACCTGCCGCTGGTCGGGCTGTGGGTGAAGCTCCTGAAGGTGCCTTACCGGCTGATGTTCCCGGCCATCCTGATCTTCTGCTGCATTGGCATCTACTCCATCAACAACAACCCGTCGGACGTGCTGTTCACGGCCTTCTTCGGCCTGATCGGCTACGTGCTGATCAAGTTCAGCTTCGAGCCCGCGCCGCTGCTGCTCGGCTTCGTGCTCGGCAAGTTGATGGAGGAGAAGCTGCGGCAGGCGCTGATCCTGTCGCGCGGCAGCTTCTCGACATTCATTGAGCGCCCGGTTTCGGCGGGGTTGCTGGTCGTCGCCGCCATCATGCTCGTGCTGGCGCTGCTGCCGTCCATCCAGAAGAGCCGCGACGAGGTGTTTACCGAGTGATCCGGGCTCCCGCGCCCGGCGCATCATCTGCAAACTGAATCGAGAGAGCGTCCGCAAGGGGCGCCGCAAGGAAGGGATCGTCATGAAGAGACTGCTGATCGCCACCGCCGCCCTGCTCGCCGCAACAGCGGCGGGCCACGCCCAGGCCTATCCGACCAAGCCGATCACCATGGTCGTGCCGTTCGCGGCCGGCGGACCCACCGACATCGTCGCCCGCATCGTCAGCGAGCACATGTCGCGTACGCTCGGCCAGCAGATCGTGGTCGAGAACGTCGCCGGCGCCGGCGGCACAACGGGCACGACGCGCACCGCCCAGGCGGCGCCGGATGGCTACAACATCATGATGGGGCACATGGGCACGCACGGCGCCGCTCCGGCCCTGTACCCGAACCTGAAATACGACCCCACCAAGGACTTCGAGACCGTCGGCATGGCGGCCGGAACGCCGATCCTGATCGTCGCCCGCAGGGACCTGCCGCCGAAGGACTTGAAGGAGTTCATGGCCTACGCCAAGCAGCAGAACGACAAGCTCAACGAGGCCCATGCGGGCGTCGGCTCCGTGTCGCACACCACCTGCGTGATGCTGAACGTGCAGCTCGGCATCAAGCCGACCGCCGTTCCCTACAAGGGCACCGGCCCGGCCCTCAACGATCTCGTCTCCGGCCAGGTCGACTTCATGTGCGACCAGATCGTCAACCTCGTGGAGCAGATCAAGGCGGGCTCCATCAAGGCCTACGCGGTCGCGACGCCCGAGCGTTCGCCGGCCTTGCCGGACGTGCCCACCACCAAGGAAGCCGGCATGCCCGAGTACCAGGTGAGCGCCTGGAACGCGATCTTCGCCCCCAAGGGCACGCCGGACGCCATCACGGCCAAGCTGAACGATGCGCTCGTGAAGGCCCTCACGGACGAGACCACCAAGAAGCGCCTCCTCGACCTCGGCGGCGTGCTGCCGGATGAAAAGGGCCGCACCCGCGAAGCGCTCAAGACCTTCGTGGCCGCCGAAGTTGCCCGCTGGACGCCCGTGCTGAAGCAGGCCGGCGTCACGGCGAACTGACGCCGCAGAATGGCGAGCTGCCGCAAGGCCGCCCCTGCCTTGAAGCAGGGAGTGGGCGGGCCTGAAGCGCCGCGACAGCATCACAACTGAAAGCAAAAAACCCGGCTGGGGCATCCAGCCGGGTTTGGTGTTTCCGGGGGGCTTCCGGAAAATGTCAGACGCGGCCTGCGGCCAATTCCACACTCGGCGCCGCCGTGCGGCCGAAAGCGCTGCGGGCAAACAGCGCGAGGAAACACAGCACGCCCGCGAAGATCATCAATGAACCCAGGATCGCGCCGAGCGGCTGGTCGCGAAACTGCGCGAAGGGCAGGCCGATCAGGAACACGGGCGTCCCCAGGGTGGCGAGCCAGAACTGCACGGTCGCGAGCTTGCTCCGGCGCAGCTCCGGCCAGCAGCGGTGCACAATGCCGTAGAGCGCCATCGTGGCCCAGCCGAGCAGGTTGATGTGAGCGTGCAGGTGCGCATAGGCGAAGTTCTGGGCGACGCCCATGCCGATGCCGAGGCCCACGCCCAGCGTGGCGTAGATGAGCGCGCAACTGATGAAAATGAGGTCGATCTTGTTCGTCATGGGGGGCTCCTGTGGCGCGACGAGCCACGGAGATCTTCAAGCACGACCTGCGTCCCCGTCATGTGCGAGATCGCACAGGCAGGAGCCTAGCCCGCTTTGTGTGCACGCAGAAAGAGGTCCACCCCGGCAGTCACAACCGTTTCGACACGCTCGTCGAATTCGGCGTCCGACGGCTCGAGACCGAACAGGGCAGGGCGCACCAGCGAGGTCTGGTAAAGATCCAGCAACTGCGTCGCCGCCAGGCGAGTGTCCGCGATCACGAGTTCGCCCTGCGCGACCTTGCGATCGAGATAGGTCGCCATGGTCGAGATGGTGGTGGCGGGCCCGCGGGCGTAAAACGCGCGCCCGACCTCCGGCATCCGCTCCGCGATCGCGATCGCGGCCCGCATGGCGGCGACCGTCTTGGTCTTCAGGATGAATGTCACGAGTGCGCGACCAAAGGCGATCAGCGTCTCGCGCGTATCGCGGTCCGGATCCAGCGTCCCGAGGCGATCGAGATGGGTCCGACGCTCCTCGTCCATGATGGCGCAGAAGAGCTGCTCCTTGTTCTCGAAATAAACATAGAGCGTCCCCTTGGAAACGCCGGCCCGGCGCGCGATTTCGCCCATGCTGGCGCTGTCGAAGCCGCGCTCCAGAAACAGGGCGCGCGCGCCGTCGATGATCTGCCGCCGCTTGGCCGTATCGCCGGCCTCGGGCCGCGCAGGCGCGTCGCCGGCCTCGGACGGAAGGGCGGAGCGATCGATCAGGACGTCGGAACCAGGGCCTCGGCTCATCGTGGGCGGCATCTCCAAAAAATGACCGAACGGTTCGGTCAGCCCTTGATATCGGCGACGAAGACCCATATTGCAAGGGAGAAATGACCGAACCGTTCGGTTCGATGAAGACGGTCTTAAGGAAGCGGGTTGTAAGA
The DNA here is from genome assembly GCF_014636935.1 of Alsobacter metallidurans. GTDB lineage: Bacteria > Pseudomonadota > Alphaproteobacteria > Rhizobiales > Beijerinckiaceae > Alsobacter > Alsobacter metallidurans. Next base: position 966,510 of record NZ_BMES01000001.1, read on the forward strand.
CGACCCGAGGAGAACTCGTGATGGCAGAAGCGACTGGCGTGCCCCCCGTCCAGACCCGCACCCCCGAAACGCCGGTCGGCGTTGGGGATGAGCCGCGCGTGGGCGGTTCGCTCGTGAGCCAGCAGGGTGGCCCTGCCGCCTCGCGCGGGCTTGAAGGGCAGATCATTCCGCCGAAGCGGTCCAAAAAGAAGTTCATTCTCACGGCCGTGCTGCTGGCCGCTCTCGGGGGCGGCGGCTGGTTCGGCTATGGCTGGTGGACGCATGGCCGGTTCGTGGTGTCGACCGACGACGCCTATGTGCGCGCGGACGTCACCACGGTGGCGGCCAAGGTGGCCGGCTATGTGACGGCCGTGCCTTTCGCCAACAACGCCGCCGTGAAGGCCGGCGACGTCGTGGCGCGCATCGACGACGGCGACTACAAGCTTGCGGTGGCGGCGGCCCGAAACAAGGTCGAGACCCAGCAGAGCACGATCGAGCGCATCCAGAGGCAGGTCGAGGCCCAGACGGCCGCCCTCGGCCAGGCGCGCGCCCAGCAGACTTCGGCCGAGGCCGAGCAGGTCCGGGCCTCGGCCGACTTCTCCCGCGCGCAGACGCTGGCGGCCACCGATTTCGGCTCCAAGCAGCGCCTCGACCAGACCCGCTCCGACCGCGACCGCGCCGTCGCCAACGTGGAATCCGCCAAGGCGGCGCTCGCCAGCGCGGAGGCCAACATCGCGGTCACTCAGGCGCAGGCCCAGGAAGCCGTGCATGTGCTGGAGGAGTTGAAGACCGCGCTGGCCAAGTCCGAGCGCGACCTCTCCTTCACGGTCGTCACCGCGCCGGTGGACGGCGTCATCGGCAACCGCGCCGTCGAGGTCGGCAACTACGTGCAGCCCGGCGCGCGCCTCGCCGCCCTGGTGCCGCTCGGCTCCGTCTATGTGGAAGCCAACTTCAAGGAGACGCAGCTCGCCCGCATCCAGCCCGGCCAGAAGGTCGAGATCGAGGTCGATGCGCTGCCGGGCCGCAAGCTGGAGGGCCATGTGCTGAGCTTCGCGCCGGCGTCGGGCTCCATCTTCAGCCTGCTGCCGCCCGAGAACGCCACCGGCAACTTCACCAAGATCGTCCAGCGCGTGCCGGTGCGCATCGGCGTGCCGGAGGACGTCGCCCGCCAGGGCCTGCTCCGCCCCGGCCTGTCGGTGGTCGCCAACGTGTGGACCAAGCGCGATGGCGAAGGCCCGGTCTCGGCCGCCGCCGCCGAGCCGACCCGCAGCGCCAAGGCCGACTAACGCCCTCGCGAGGAGCAGCTTCCATGACGGATGCAACCGCGACCGGCAGTTCGGTTCCCGCGCCCGCGCGCCCTGCGGCCGCCGCGAACCCGGACCGCATCGATCCCAAGCGCCTCGTCGCATTCTTCGCGATGGTGTTCGGGATGTTCATGGCCATCCTGGACATCCAGATCGTCTCGGCCTCGCTGGCCGAGATCCAGGCCGGCCTGTCGGCCTCCGCCGACGAGATCTCGTGGGTGCAGACCGCCTACCTGATCGCCGAAGTGATCATGATCCCGCTGTCGGGCTTCCTCGGCCGGGCGTTCTCGACGCGCTACCTCTTCGCCGCCTCGGCGGCCGGGTTCACGCTGGCGAGCGCGCTGTGCGCCACCGCCACCAGCCTGGAGCAGATGATCGTCTACCGGGCGATCCAGGGCTTCATCGGCGGCGGCATGATCCCGAGCGTGTTCGCGGCCGCGTTCACGATCTTCCCGCCCTCCAAGCGCAACGTCATCTCGCCGCTGATCGGCCTCGTCGCCACGCTCGCGCCGACGATCGGCCCGACGGTGGGCGGCTACCTCACCGAGCTGTTCTCCTGGCACTGGCTGTTTCTGGTGAACGTGATCCCGGGGATCATCGTGTCGGTCGCGACATACTCGCTGATCGACTTCGACAAGCCCGAGATGAGCCTGCTGGACCGGTTCGACTGGTGGGGCCTCGGCTTCATGGCGGCCTTTCTGGGCAGCCTCGAATACGTGCTGGAGGAAGGCCCCACCAAGGACTGGTTTCAGGAGCCGCTGATTCTCGCCTTCACGGTCGTGATGGTGTCGGCCGGCGTCGCATTCTTCTGGCGCGTGCTCACCGCCGAAGAACCCATCGTGGATCTCTATGCCTTCAAGGACCGCAACTTCGCGGGCGGGTCCGCCTTTTCGTTCGTGCTGGGCATCGGCCTTTACGGCCTCACCTATCTGTATCCGGTCTATCTCGGGCGCGTGCGCGGCTACTCGGCGCTGCAGATCGGCGAGACGATGTTCGTCACCGGCCTCTGCATGTTCTTCACGGCCCCGATCGCTGGCCGGCTTTCCGGCAAGCTCGATCCCCGGCTGATGCTGTTCATGGGCCTGTGCGGCTTTGCGGGCGGCACCTGGATCGCGTCCGGCATCACCAAGGATTGGGATTTTTCAGAGCTGCTCTGGCCGCAGATCCTGCGCGGCTGCTCGCTGATGTTCTGCATGGTCCCCATCAACAACCTCGCGCTCGGCACCCTGCCGCCGGCGCGCCTGAAGAATGCGTCGGGCCTCTACAATCTCACCCGCAACCTCGGCGGCGCGGTGGGGCTGGCGATCATCAACACGGTGTTGAACGACCGCATGGACCTCCACCTCGCGCGTCTGCACGAGCAGGTGACGTGGAGCAGCAACAAGGCGCTCGAAACCCTGGCGGGCCTGCAGGGCGCGCTCTCCAGCCTTGGCTCTGACGCCGAGATGGCGGCGCTGAAGAAGCTGGCTCTGATCGTTCGCCGGGAGGCGCAGGTCATGGCCTTCGGCGACGCCTTCCTGCTGCTGACGGGGCTCTTCCTCGCCACCGCGATGCTCGTGATGGTGCTGCGCAAGCCGGCCCCGCCCAAGCCCGGCGCGGCGCCCGGCGGCGGTCACTAGGCGCCGATCCGCTCCGGGCGCCTCGCCGCACACGCCGCCGGAACTTGAATTCCAGCCATTCGCTGTTGCGGACGCGATTATGATCGCCCCGGTTCGCCGGCCGCGTTGCGCGACTGCAGAATGGTTTCGATGTTGGTTTCCGCCCATGCCGTCAGCGTGCGCACGACGGCGGCGAGCGTCATTCCGAATGGCGTAATGGAATAATGCACCATCACAGGTGATGTGATGCTGACGGTTCGCGCGATCACGCCGTCCCGTTCAAGTTCCCGAAGCACCTGTGTCAGGACTTTCTGGGAAACGCCGTCGAGGTTCTTGCGTATCTCGTTGAAGCGATACGGGCGCTCGCTCAGGAGGCCGAGGAGCAGCACGGTCCACTTGTCGGCAATGCGGTCAAGAACGATGCGAGTTGGGCAGTTTTTGTCGTAGGCGTTCCAGGCCATGATGTCGTCCTGAACAGGTAACCTTCAGGTTACCTAGTGCTGTGGAAAATAGTCATTTGCTTATTTTTCGCGCCGGTGCAAGTAGGCATCGGCTTCTGAATTTGCATCATCTGGGCTGAATGAGCGTGTGTCTCGAATTGGTTTGGAAGATTACACCGGAAGCCTGCACTTAAGGTTGTATCTGGAGGGAATTCGTGACGGAGAATGCAAAAGAGCTCGTCGTAACCGCGACAAGCCAGTTGTTTAGCCAGTTGAAACCTGATCTCGTCGACTTGTACTTCGGTCCGAGCTACATCCAGCACAACCCGGGGGTCGCGGATGGCGTGGAAGGCCTGAAAGGCCTTGTGCGCATTCTCGCAGGCGCCCAGGGCTTCTCGGTCACGACGCATCGTGTGATCGCCGAGAACGATCTCGTCGCCATGCACGTGACCTATCACGGGTTCGGGCCCGACCCGCTGGTCGCCTTCGACATCTTCCGGGTCGAGAACGGTCGCATCGTGGAGCATTGGGACGGCCTTGGACCCGAAACGCCACCCAACCCGTCCGGACGCCTCCAGACCGACGGCCCCACCGAGATCAAAGATCTCGACAAGACCGGGGCCAATCGCGCCCTCGTGACAGAGTTCGTGACCGAGGTGCTGCTCGGCGGGCGCTTCGACCGCCTGACCTCTTTCATCAGCACCAAAACCTATCACCAGCACAACTCCGCGATCGCGGACGGATTGGATGGTCTCGGCGCCGCCATCGAGGCGCTCGGCAAACAGGGCGTCAAGATGGAGTACCACAAGCTCCACCGGGTCATTGCCGAGGGCAACTTCGTGCTCACCCAGTCGGAAGGCGCCTTCGGCGGAGAACCGACTGCTTACTACGACTTGTTCCGGGTCGAGGACGGCCTGATCGTCGAGCACTGGGACGTTATGCAGCCCATCGCGCCCGCCGCGCAGGCTCGGAACGGCAACGGTCTTTTCTGATCCCACAAGAAGCCAGGGCAGATTTCGCGTCTGCTCTGGCCGTTGCGCCGTCTCGCTATCTTCGGCGGGCCCTGGCACCGGGGCTGCAAGCGTCCGTCAGGCCGCGTCGCGCAGGTCGAAAGCCGTGGGATTGAGCCCCAGCGCATCGCAGATCCGCCCGGCCGCTCTCCGCTCCTCCGCGTCGAAGGCGCCGTCCGCCACCGCCACCGCGCAGCAGATCCGCATCAGCATGTCGGCGTGCTCGCGCCGGCCCTTCAGGCGGGCGATGGCGGCCAGCGCCTTCGTCTCGGCCCCGTCGTGGTCCGCCTCGAAGCGCGCCGTGGCCTCCTCGAAGGCGTGCGCGAGATCGGCGGGCCCAAAGCCGCGCAGCGCGTCGGCGCCCAGGATGAGCCCCAGCATTCGGCGCTCCTCGTCTGGCGTCACCCAGCCGTCCGCATAGGCGATGATCGCGCATCCGGCGACCACGTTCTCGAACACCATCTCGGCGTCCGCGCCATTGAGGTCGTGCACATAGTCGCGCATCGCGGCCTGCAGGCTCTTGTGTCGTGTCGGCATGGAAGTCTCCCCCGATTTCGGATCAGCGCGTCGCCGGGCGGCGACGCTCGGCCAGATGGCCGCGCAGCAGCGCCATGTTCTTGAGGTTCGCGCGGTAGAAGACGTCGCCGACCCAGCCCACGACCGGGATCGCGCTCAAGACCGCGTCGACACAGACGTGCCCGGCCATGCGGACCAGCATCGCCTTGGGCGCGCCGAGCCGGTGCGCCTCCCAGATCAGGTAGGCCGAGACGCCCTTGGCGGCGATGAGGCCCGCGCCGGGGATCAGGTTCAGCACCGCGTCCGCGCCGAACGTGATGCGGGTGCCGGGAATCCGCACGGCGCTGTCCAGCAGGCGTGCGATGGCGTCCAGCCGGCGCTCCGCATCAGCCACCGAGCTTCGCTCGTAGGACGGCTGATATACACTGAGGGGAGATGTATATTGCATGAGAGACTCCCAAGAGCGCGACGTTCTTACACGTACGGCAGGTGGAAGAGTCCGACATCGTAGTCCCTTGCGAGACTACCAGAGGGGCCCGGACCCCGATGTTACATCACGTGGGATGCCGTTGCACGGCTCACAAGGGATGCCGGCCGGAGGTGCTCGATTTATTTCGATACGCGCCGCCACATTGCGGTCAAATATACTACGTGTGATGCGGCAGTGGTTGTCGCGGCGCGCGATTGTCGCGGGCGTGCGTCAACCCGGGAGGGCATTACGATGGCTGCGCCGACCACGCTCGACTCTGCCCGCTCGCGTCCTGGCCGCCCGCCGAGCGTTGTCGAGGAGCGCCGCGACATGCTCGCCGGGCTCTGGGCCGCCCGCCTGATGCTTGTTCCGCCCGACATGATCTCGATCTATCTCGCCGAGTGCGCCCAGGCCAAGGACAAGGCCGCGCTTGTCGCAAAGCTTCACCGCGATCTCACCGCCCGCGGGCTGAACGCCTCCCCTGGCCTCATTCGCGAGAAGCTCGCCGCCTATGAGGCGCAGGCCGCCCGCGACATCGTTCGGGCGGCCTGAAGCGCCGCCGGCTCTGGCCTTCCCCGGCGGTCGCGCGATAGTCTCCGGTTGCACAACCGGAGATAGTTCATGAAGACCCGCGCCGCCGTCGCCTTCGCCGCCAACAAGCCGCTGGAGATCGTCGAGCTCGATCTCGACGGGCCGCGCGAGGGGGAGGTCCTCATCGAGGTCAAGGCGACCGGCATTTGCCACACCGACGCGTACACGCTGTCGGGCGCCGATCCGGAAGGGCTGTTTCCCGCCGTGCTCGGGCACGAGGGCGCGGGTGTGGTGGTGGACTGTGGCCCCGGCGTCAGCTCGCTGCGCAAGGGCGACCACGTCATCCCGCTCTACACGCCCGAGTGCCGCGAGTGCGAGTACTGCCTCTCGCGCAAGACCAACCTTTGCCAGAAGATCCGCACCACCCAGGGTCGCGGCCTGATGCCGGACGGCTCCAGCCGATTCAGGTTCGAGGGCAAGCCCGTGCTGCACTACATGGGCACGTCCACCTTCTCCAACTACATCGTCGTCCCAGAGATTGCGGTGGCGAAGATTCGCCCCGACGCGCCCTTTGACAAGGTCTGCTACATCGGCTGCGGCGTCACCACCGGCATCGGCGCGGTGATCTGGACCGCCAAGGTGGAGGCCGGCGCGCGCGCGGTGGTGTTCGGCCTCGGCGGCATCGGCCTCAACGTCATCCAGGGCCTGCGGCTCGTCGGCGCCGAGCAGATCGTCGGCGTCGACGTGAACCCGTCCAAAAAGGATCTCGCCACGAAGTTCGGCATGACCCACTTCGTAAACCCCAAGGAGGTCGAGGGCGATCTCGTCGCCCACCTGGTCGAGCTCACCAAGGGCGGCGCGGACTACTCGTTCGACTGCACCGGCAACGTGAACGTCATGCGCCAAGCGCTGGAGTGCTGCCACAAGGGCTGGGGCCAGTCGATCATCATCGGCGTCGCGCCGGCGGGGGCCGAGATCGCCACGCGACCGTTCCAGCTTGTCACCGGCCGTGTCTGGAAAGGCTCGGCCTTCGGCGGCGCCCGCGGTCGCACCGACGTGCCGCGCATCGTCGACTGGTACATGGACGGCAAGATCAACATCGACGACCTGATCACCCACACGATGCCGCTGGAGCGCATCAACGAGGGCTTCGACCTCATGCACGAAGGCAAGTCGATCCGTTCGGTGGTGATCTACTGAAACGAGAAAGGCCCTCGCTTCCGCAAAGGCCTTTGCGATTTCATCTCGTCGAACGTCTCAAAGCCCCTCATCCTGAGGAGCAGACCCACTTGGGTCTGCGTCTCGAAGGACGAGGGATCGTTCAGCCTGCGAGCTTGCAAGCCCGGCAGGAAAAGCTCGCCAACTCTCCACCGTCATCCCCGGGCTTGACCCGGGGATCCACGCACTGGGCCCCGGCGTGGATGGCCGGGACAAGCCCGGCCATGACGGCGAGAGGCAGCCAGGTTCCGCCGGGACGCCTCAAAGGCTCTTCGCGTTGCCGGCCGCGATCGTGTAGCGGCGACCGTTGCCGTCTTCGTCAGCGAAGGTGGCGACGTTGCCCGAGACTTCCACCGTGTAGCAGGTCTCCTCGTCGTCCTCCGGGTACTCCTCGCAGATCTTCTCGCCCTTGATGGCCCACTTGCCGACCGTGATCTCGTCGTCGACGAGCTGCTTCACCGCGCCCTTCTTGTCGTAGAACCACACGCCGGCGTCACCGTCGGAGTTCTTGCCCGACACGGTGTTGCCGATCACGGCGTTCAGCGCCGCCAGGCCGGTGAGCTTGCCGGCGGCCGGGGCCGCCTGGGCGACCTTGGGGGCGGGAGCTGCCGCCGCGCCTGCCTTCGGAGCCGGAGCCGGGGCCGCCGCAGCCGCGCCTTCAGACACGGCCGTGATGGCGAGCCGCGCCACCACCGCCATGGGGTCGCCCAGCGCAGCGGCTTCCACCAGCGAGAGCGGGCCCGCCTTTGGCTTCGCCGTCACGGTGAGGCTCTTGGGGTTTGATATGAACGCGGCCACGGCTGCGCCTGTCGAGGCCGCGGATGCTGTCCCACCGAGCAGCGCCGGGATGATCTGGCCCGCCATGCCGGCCGTCTCGGCCTGGAAAGCGTCCATGGTCTTGTTCTGCGACGCCGCCGCGAAGGCCAGCGCCTTCTCGACGCCGCCGCCGTTCACGACGCGGACCGTCAGGCCCGAGAAAGCAAGGCCCATCGCGGCCGCGGTCCGCTGCGCCTGGTCGCCGGTGAACAGCACCGGCTCGACGCCGGCGAGTTCCGCCTTCAGGCCCACCGAGCCGAGCTGCGCCAGCGAGAGCGTGATGTCGTCGGCCGCGTAGGTCTTCGCGGCCGTGTCATAGGTTCCGCTGAACGTCATTCCCATCTCGAGCTGCGAGAGGCCGGCCCCCTTCAGGCTCGTGGCGAGTTCCGAAGCCGGGGCCGGCTGGATCACGAGGCTGCGCAGGGCAAAAGCCGTCTTGGTCGGGATGTCGCCCGCATAGGAGGCGTCCAGGCTCATGGAGCCAAGCTTCACGCGGGTGAGGTTGCCGCCGGCGGCGTCCTTGGGGGTCTTGGAATCCGGCACGCTGCCTTCGAACCCGTCGAAAGCAATCCGGTCGATTTTCAGCGCGCCGTCCGCGAACCGGCCGGTCTCGGCCGCCGCCATGAGGTGCGAGAGATCGAGGCCATCCACCGTCAGGCCGTTGATGGCCAGCTTGCCGTCGCCCTGCTCGTTTTTGAACGTGCTTTCCGCGCCCGTGAAGCTGAGCCGCGCGATGCGGCCGCTGTCTACGCCGCGGGCCTCCAGGCCCTTCACGACAAAGCGCTGGTCCTTGGCTTCGCTCACCACGTCGCCCAGCGTCAGGCGGGCGGCCTTGGCCTTTTCGGCGATGGCGCGCTTCTCGGCGGCGGGCGCATCCTTGCTGAAGAGCTTGGCGAGCTCGTCGCGCGTCAGGTTGGTGTCCGTCGCCTCGATCCTGGACAGAGTCAGCGTGCCGCCTTCGGGCGTGGTCATCATCAAGGGCTCGAGCGACACCGTCTGGGCGAGGGCCGGTGCGGACACGCAGGTCGTCAAAGCCAGCGCGAGAGCGCGCAGGCCGCGGCTCTGCGGAACGGAAAGGGATGTCATGAAGGCCTCTTGGTTTCCAGCGCAGATCGTTCGCCGAATTCGTTCAACGCAATATCCCGGGCAGATTAAAAACAAGTTCGCTCCCGGCCGCGTCGGCCGGGAGCGTTAACGATTTTAGTTGGCTCGCTCGCCGCGGTTCCACCAGTGGCCATGGCCACCGCCTTCGCGACGCCCGGGGCCCATCCAGCGCAGCCGGTCACGTTGCTTGTCGTCCAGCTTGGCGTAGAGCGCGTCCGCGGCGGGGCGCACTGTCCGGATGGCGTCCAGCCCGGCGGCCATGCCCTTTTCGGCCAGCGCCAGCCGGCCCGGGGGCGTGCGGTCGGCCCGCTCGGCATCCGTCGGGCAGCCGGCCTTCAGCTTTGCTTCGCCATCAGCCAGCGCCTTGCGCAGGTTCTCGAACTCACCCTTTTGTGCGTCCGTGATCCTCACCGTGCTTTCGATCCGGTCCGCAATGCGCGGCGCAACCGGCTCTTTCGCGGTGCAGAGGCGCTCGCCCATCATTCGCCCCATGCCGGGGCCCATGCCCATCATGCCGCCATGAGGGCCACGCTCCTGCGCGTAAGCGGCCGTTAGCGCGCCCGCAGCCGCAATCGCCGCGACGCCGCCCAGGATCCATTTCGCTCGCTTGGTCGCCATTGTTCCGTCTCCGCCAATATCCGGGCTCGGCGAGCTCCGGCTGGTGGAGAGAATGGCGGCGCGCGTCTATCCCGCTCCTGTCCGGCGGATGAACTTTCCGCAATCTCGAGCGCTGCTTCAGCAGCCCAGCTGCTTCAGCAGCCGAGCGGTGGGCAAATGCGGCCGGGAATCGTGTTGGCGTTCGGATTGGGCGGCATGATCGGGTTGGGGATGGCGTCGCGTCGCATGTTTTCCCGGCTGATCGCGTCAAGACGCTTCTCCTGGCTCGGCGCCCGGCTCGGACCGCGGGGCGGCGACGACAGCTCGAACGGCGCAGGATCAACCGGCGTCAGCGTCCCCGGCCGGTTTCGCGCCGGAGCAGTTCTGTAGATCTGGCGCTCGCCCCGTTTCGCGCCTTCGCGACGCGAACCCAGCTTGCCTTCCACGCAGGCGCGGTAGCCCGGCTTGCCCCAGACGCATTCGGATGCGCTGGCCGGGGCGGCAAACAACAGCGGCGCCAGCGCTAAGGCGCCAATCACCGCGACGGCGCGAAGCGAAACAGAGGGGCGATGAGGCACGGAGGATCCTTTCGAACTCGCCGCCGACAACGCGGCCGGCGCGGCCCGGATCCGTCGCGCCCTCAGCCGAATTCGATACCAGACCCAATAAGGAACGCATAGACCAGCATCAGCAAAGCCGCGAGCGCGATCAGCGCCACGCCTCCCATCATCATGCGTTCGTCACGGGACATCGGGCTACTGGCTCTGCCGGATCAACGGCCCAAGCCTTAGCCCAGCGGAGGGCTGCCCACATCTAAACGATGCCCAACCCTCGTTGCGCCGGCTGCCGCGCAAATTCTCCAAAGGATACGCATTGCAGCCGAGCTGCAGCTCTGTAGTATCGCCTGTGGACGGCCATGCAGATTCCAAGTGAATCGCTCGCCCGGCCGCAGGGTTCGAGGCAGGATCTGCTGATGGACGCACTCGCTGGCGCAACCCTCCACATCCACGGCCGTCTTGACGGCCTGACGGTCCGGCAGGCTTCGCGCCTGATCGAGCTGGCCGGGGGAAAAGTCGCCAAGCGCGTCGGCGCCTCCACCACCCACATCGTCCTGGCGCACAGCGCCGCCGCGATCGAGCCGGAGGACATCGCCGATCTCGGCCAGGTGTTCACCCTCGTGAGCGAGTTCTCGTTTCGCCGCGCGCTGGGGCTCGGCCCTGGCCCTGAGACCGACAGCCGCACCTGGAACGCCAAGGACCTCGCCCGTCACGCACGGTTGAGCGAGGAGGAGGTGGAGCGCCTGGCGCTGTTCGACCTGCTGGATCCGGCCGAGGCGCTGTTCGGCTTCCGCGATCTCGCCTCGGCGCGCGAGGCGGCCCGGCTGCTTGGCGCCGGCGTCGAGATGGCGGCTTTGCTGAGCGCCGGCGCGGCTTTGCGGCGGCGCGGCCTGCGGCTGAGCGAGGCGCGGCTGTCGGCGGCCCCGTGGGGCGACCTCGCGCTGGGCCGCGCGCCGCATCTCGCCACCTTCGACGGCCAGCTGACGCTGGACCTGGGTGAAACGCCCGTGCGGGTGGCGGACCTCGCCGAAGCCGCCGAGGACTACGAGGAAGCCGGCGATCCCGGCCGGGCGGAGGGCCTCTACCGCATCGCGGCCCGCATCGACCGGTGGGACCCGGTGCTGCCCTTCAACCTCGCCAACGTGCTCTACGCGCAGGGCCGGGAGGCGGAGGCCATCATCGCCTACCAGACCGCGCTGGCGCGCGACCCCGGCTATGTGGATGCGCTCTACAATCTCGGCGTCCTGTCCAGCCTGCGCGACTGCAACGAGGACGCGGAGCGCTACTACCGCACGGCGCTCGGGCTTGAGCCCACGCATTCGGAGGCGCGCTTCAACCTGGCGCTGCTGCTCACCCAGATGCGCCGCTTCCCTGACGCGCTGGCGCTGTGGGAGGAGTTCATCCGCTGCGGCCCCTCGCGCGAGGACCTCTCGCAGGCGCGCCGCTACGCGCTGATGTGCCGGATGGAAATGGCCGCCGCCCGCCAGCACTGAATGGCCGGAGAAGCGCTGCGCGGTAACGCCGTTCCAAGAAGAACCATGTATCCGGCAAGCTTTCGTTCAGCTTGCCGAGAGCAGAGCGACCCTGATGCGTAGTTGAGCGTATTCCGTCCAGCCCCGGACAGGAGGATGCTTGAGTGGTCGATCGGTCGAGGGATCAGGGCTCCATCACACAGTCCTCCCGACGACAGCCCGGTCGTGTAGCCCCACCGGGCAAGTTGCCTCTCGAACGCGAAACGCCGGCGGCGGTTTTTAACCGCGCCGGCGCGAGCGCGCCAGTCGCGATCCCGCTCGAAGCGGGCGCGACCGGCGAAAGGCAGGATGGATCAGGCCGCAGCGGCAGGGTTCACGGCGTCCTCGGCGAGTTCCGACAGAAGTTCGTCGGTGTTCTCTTCTTCCACCAGCGTGGCCTTGATCAGCTCCTCGACCTCCGAGAGGCCGAGCTGCTTGGCCCAGGCCAGCATCGTTCCGTATCGCGTGATCTCGTAGTGCTCCACCGCCTGCGCGGCGGCGATCAGGCCGGCGTCCAGCGCGGAGCCGCCTTCGAATTCCTCGACCACCTCGTCGCCCTCGGCAATGATCCCGAGGATGGCCTTGCATTCCACGCCCTGCGGCTTCTCGCCCAGGATCTTGAACACCTGCTCGAGCCGCTCGACCTGCTTGCGGGTTTCCTCGAGGTGAACCCCGAAGGCGCCGCGCAGATCGTCGGACTTGGCCGCCTGCGCCATCTTGGGCAGGGCTTTCAGGATCTGCTGCTCGGCAAAATAGGTGTCCTTGAGCTGATGCAGGAACAGCGCGTGAAGGTCTTTGTCGGCCATGATGGTGATCCTCGGTGCGGGTGTGAGCCGAGCAAACCGCCGGCTCCGCCGATTGTTCCGATGCCGTTCGCCGCGTGCGGTGGCCATCGGGAATGGCGGGAGGCTTGCGCAAGCCGGTAACGCTTTGCTCACCATGGCGGCCCGGCTCTTGCGCCCTGTGCGACGGGGAACCCGCGCTGGAGCCGAAAATGTCTGAAATCAGCACAGAATCGTCCACGGATCGTTCGCTGGCGCCCGAGCCCAAGCCCGCGCGCTTGTCCGAAAACAACACGCGGCCGCTGATGTTCGCGCTCATCGGGGCCAGTCTCGTGCTGTTGCTGGGCTGGATGGCGTTCTTGGGCTGGGCCGTGGTCTGGCTGATCCACGCTTAAAGACGGCCCACTTGGCGCGATCATTTAATGCCCACGTACGGCGCCGCGCTTAACGAAATGCGGCCGCAGCACGCCGCACCCGCTGCGCGAGCCCCGCACAAACCCTGATCGTAAAGGCGCGAATGTCCGCCTTCGCGTCGTGTCGCTATAAGAGCCGCGGCAAGTCTGGGGGCAGACGCCGCCGGCGAGGCAATCAGCTGAGCGGTTCCGAGCGGCCGTCGACGTCGGGGGGCGTCGGCGGCCGTTTCGTTGCGCAGTGTTGCACCGGCCGCGCAGCTTTGCGTCGCCGTTTAAGATAAACGTTTCGTTGACGAAGCAGGCCGATCAATAGGCCAACGCCTCTTGCTCGCCGCAGGGCGGGCCATGGGCCATTGGGCCCGGCCCTGTCTCGAACGCCTCATCGACGGACACGACCATGCCCGCAGTCTCCACATTTTCGCCCACCGGCGTTTCCACGATCGACGGTTTGCTGGGCGGGACCAAATGGGCCGTCTCTGCCTTTACGTATAGCTTCCCGTCAAGCGCGTCGTTTTACGGGGCCATTTACGGCGACGGCGAGCCGTCCACCGGCTTCGGCGCGCTCAACCTCGTGCAGCAGGCCGCCACGCGCGATGCGCTCGGGATGTATGCGGCGGTCGCGAACCTGGCCTTTACCGAAAAACCCGAGACCCTGACCCAGCACGCGGACCTGCGCTACGCCATGTCCGACGCGCCCCCGACCGCCTGGGCCTATTATCCGACCCCCGCGGCCGAGGGGGGCGACGCCTGGTTCAACAACGCCAGCGGCGAATACGCCAACCCGGTAAAGGGAACCTACGCCTATCAGGGCTTCATTCACGAGACCGGCCACGCGCTCGGCCTCAAGCACCCGCACGAGGTCGACGGCGCGTTCGGGGCCATGCCGCTGGCCCACGACTCGCTCGAATACACCGTGATGAGCTACCGCTCCTTTGTCGGCGCATCCACGACGACCGGCTACACCAACGGCGACTACGACTACCCGCAGACCCTGATGATGGACGACATCCGCGCCATCCAGCAGCTTTATGGGGCCAACTTCAACACCCAGGCGGGCGACACTGTTTACCGCTGGAGCCCGACCACCGGGGAGCTGTCGATCAACGGCGTCGGCCAGGGCGCCCCCGGCGCCAATCACGTGTTCATGACGCTGTGGGACGGGAACGGCGTCGACACCTACGACTTCTCGGCCTACGCGACCAACCTGAGCGTCGATCTGCGGCCGGGCGCATGGACCAAGACCTCCTCCGCCCAGCTCGCGCATCTCGATTACTACGGCGCCGACACGCATCGGGCGGCCGGCAACATCGCCAACGCGCTGCAGTTCAACGGCGACGTCCGCTCGCTGATCGAGAACGCCAACGGCGGCGCCGGCAATGACAGCATGATCGGAAATCAGGCCGCAAACGTCCTCAAGGGCGGCGCGGGCGCCGACACGCTCCAGGGCCTGGACGGCGCCGACAGCCTCTACGGGCAGGATGGAGCCGACGTCCTGATCGGCGGACAGAAGGGCGACCTGCTCGACGGCGGAGCCGGGATCGACACCGCGAGCTACGCGACCTCAACCGCCGGGGTGCTCGTGGACCTCGTCAGCGTCGCGGCCAACACGGGCGACGCGCTCGGCGACAGGTTCGTGAGCATCGAAAACATCACCGGCTCCGGCCTTGCCGACACCCTGCGGGGCGACAACTTCGCCAACACGCTCACGGGTGGCGTGGGCAATGACGTCCTTTACGGCCGCGGCGGCGCCGACACGCTGGTCGGCGGCGGTGGCAACGACACCATTAATGGCGGCGGGGGCGCAGACGTCCTGAACGGCGGCGCCGGCGCGGACATGTTCGTGTTCCAGACCCTCGCGGAGGCCAATCCGGCCAGCCGCGTCACCATCCAGGACTTCGTGTCCGGCACGGACAAGGTGTACCTGCGCTCGATCGACGCCGACGCAAACGTCGCGGGCGACCAGGCCTTCGTGTTCATCGGCGCTAGCGCCTTCTCGCACCATGACGGCGAACTGTGCTTCGCGGCCGGCATCCTGTCGGGCGACGTCAACGGCGACGGCGTCGCCGACTTCCAGGTCAAGGTCCTGGGCTCAGCCGCCTTGGCGTCGACCGATTTCTATCTGTGAAGGGGGAGGGGGCCGTCGGGGCCTGCCCGGATGGCTGATCGCCCGGGCGATCTTCTTGCAAACGATGGTACAGCTGCCCCGGCTTGAACGGGGGACCTCTAGATCCACAATCTAGCGCTCTAACCAACTGAGCTACAGCTGCATGCCTCGTGTGCGGCGCGATACCTAGGCCGATTGCGCCGGGATTTCAACCCGCAATTTGCCCCGGCGGGAGCGAGCGGAAACGGATGCATCCGCGTCCATCCGTCATGGCCGGGCTTGTCCCGGCCATCCACGCCGACGCCCAGCGCGTGGATCCCCGGGGCAAGCCCGGGGATGACGTGGAGAGAGCGGAGCAATTCCGGCCAGCCTCCAACGAGCCGGCCCGCTTGGGCCTGCTCATCAGTCTTTCAGACGAAATCGTTCGCTCAGGACACGCGCGAGAACGTGTCGTCGATCGCCTTGCGAACCGGCTGCGTCGTCGCGCTGGCGGTGCGGTTGGCGATCTCGGCGAGGGCCTTCGCCTGCGCCGACAGCGTCTCGAACGACTGGCGGGCGTGGGTCGCCTGCAGCTCCACGGCTTCCGAAAGGGACTTCACGCCCGAGAGCGCCTTGAAAAAGCCGAGCGCCGAATCGGCGTTGGTCTGCAAGGCGCCGAGCAGCGTGTCGGAGAAGTCCTTCATGCCCTTGGCGACCGCTTCGCCGCTGCTCTCCATGCCGGTCTTCAGCGCATCCGTGGAGGACTGCAGCTTCGAATAGGCGGCGCGCGCCTGGTCGATCTGCTTGGCGGCGAGCTCCTTCAAGGCGTCGGGGGCGACCGGCAGAACCGGCGTCTTCAGAGCCGCAGCCTTGGGCGCCTCGGAACCGGCGCGCGTCACGGCGGCGACCGCTGCCTTGGGGGCGCTGACCGCCTGCGCGATGGCCGCTTTGGTGACAGCCTTGGCGGCGGGCTTCAACACGGCCGCGGGGGCCACGCTGGACTCGAGCGTGGCCGGGGCCGCCTTCGCGATGATCGGGTCGGGCTTCTTGGCGACCGTCGGCTTCAGGGCCGTGCGCTTGGAAGGCGCGCTGACCGCCTTGGCGGCGGCCGCAACCTTCGCGGCGGGCTTGGCGACCGGGGCGGCCGGCTTCACGGCGGCCGGCGCTGGCTTGGGCGCAGCGGCGATCACCGGCTTCTTCGCCAGGGGTCCGGCTGCAACCGCCTTGCCGATCACGGGCGCGGGCTTGGCCGGCGCGGGCTTCGCGACCTCGGGGGCTTTGACCGGGGCGGCGGCCTTGGCGGGAGCAGGGGCGGCCGGCTTGGCGGCCGTGACCGGAGCGGCGGCGCTCGCCGGAGCGGCGGCAGGCTTCACAACGGCGGCGGGCGCCTGGGGCGCGGAGGCCTTCACGGCCGGGGCCGGAGCAGGCTTGGCGGTCGGAGCCGGGGCAGGCTTGGCGGCCGCAACCGGAGCAGGCGCAGCGGCCTTCACGACCGGAGTCGGGGAAACATTCGCAACCGGAGCCGGCGCGGCCTTGGCGGCCGGCGGGGCGGCGGTTGTCGTAGGGGCGGTCGTCGTAGGTGCGGTCGTCGTGGGGGCGGCGGTCGCCGCAGGCGCAGCGGCAGTCGGAGCTGCGGCGGCCGTGCTGGTCGGCGGTGTCTTGGTCGGGGTGGACTGGTCAGCCATGATGGAGCTCTCTTCCCTGAACGCCTCGGTCGAAAGCCAAGGCCGGAAGGGGCCGCCCACTGATGCGGACCAAACGGTCCGGAGCCGCCCCAGGCAGCGCGAACCGGGGCGCTAGGTCGCCCCGGTCTTTGCGTGACGCGAACGCTTTACGGTCGCCCGCGCGAAGGGTGCGCGAGCGACGTCACACGCTGCAGATTACTGGCGCTTGAAGGTCTCGGCAGCCTTCTGCACGGTCGCCTGGGCGTCGGAGGTCGCCTTCTGCATGTTGGCCTGCGCCTCTGTGGCGGCCTTCTGCACGGTCGACTGCACGGAAGCGCCGAGCTCCTGCATCTGCGTCTGCAGAGCGGCGATCTGCGCCTTCACGAACTCGGCCTGATGCTCCATCACTTCCTTGACGTCCTTGGAGCGCACAAGCTTCTGGGCGAGATCAAACGCGGCGCCGACATTCTGCTCGGCGTAGCCCATCGCCTTGGTGGCGAAGTCCTTGCCGGTGACCTGCACGGTAGACGCCTGCGTTTCGGCGGCCGTCACGGCCTTGGTAGCGGCGCCCAGGAAGCCGTCGAAGGCCTTCTTGGCCTGCTCGACGCTCTTCTCGGCGAAGTCGCGCATCTCGTTCGGGATCTCGTAGTTCAGCGGGCCCTGAGCCATGGTCAACTTCCTCTACGGAGCCGCCATGACGAAACCCACCACGCCGCGGCTCCGGTCGTGTGGTGGTCTGATTGTGCAGTGCAACATAATGGTGCGACGCACAATCGTCAAGTCTCTTTCACGCGTTAACGCTAGAACCAATCGCCTTGTTCGAGGGTCTCGTTGCCGTTGGACGCAAGGGGGCCCGGCCCTCTATATTAAGGGATTGTTAGGCATATGAGCGCCGATTGAGTCCGGCGCAAGGGAGAGAGCAGCTTGTCGGACCGCGCCGATCCGAACGCGTCTGCGGCCTCGGCCGGAATCGATGGGGAACTGGCCGCTCTGGAAGCGCGTGGCCAGGCTGCTGTCGTGATCTCCGGATCGGGCGATCGCGTGCTCTGGGCCACCGGAGCCGGCGCCGCGTTGTTCGGCGTGTCCGATCCCGCTGCGCTCGCTCGCCAGACTCTCGATCCGGCGCTGACGCCCGTCCGGCGCTTCGCCGAGCTTGCCGCCGCGCAGGCCCCGGCCGGCGGCGTCCGCCTCGAGCGGCTACGCATCACGGCCAATCGGCGTGTGGAGCTCGTCACCTTCGCGTGTCGCCCCGCGACGCTGGCCAATGGCGAGGCGGTGCTCGTCGCCATTGCGATGAATGGCCCCGCGCGCCTCACGCCCTTCCGTCCCATGCGGGCCGCCTCGCCGCCGCCGGCTTTTGCAGCAACGCCTGCCGCCGAGCCTGAACCTGCCCTCGTGGACGCCGCCGCCCTGCGCGCCCGTTTCGATGGCCGCGCGCTGGCGCGGTTCACGTGGCGGACGGACGCGCAAGGGCTCCTCGAAGACATTTCTTCGGATTTTGCCCGCGTTGTCGGCGCCCATGCGCCCGCCATCGGGGCCGATCTCGCCGACCTCCGCGGCTTCGGCGCGCAGGACCGCGACGGGGCGCTCCCGGCTGCGCTGGCGCGCCGGCAGACATTCACCGGT
The DNA here is from genome assembly GCF_014636935.1 of Alsobacter metallidurans. Classification (GTDB taxonomy): domain Bacteria; phylum Pseudomonadota; class Alphaproteobacteria; order Rhizobiales; family Beijerinckiaceae; genus Alsobacter; species Alsobacter metallidurans. Next base: position 984,728 of record NZ_BMES01000001.1, read on the forward strand.
GTGGACGTCGTGTGGCCGGTGGAGCGGGCCGAAGGCGGCGTGCTCGTCACGCTTTCGGGCGTGCCCAGCTTCAACCGTGCGCGGGAGTTCCAGGGCTATCGCGGCTTCGGCGTCGTGCATCTCGACGAACTTGTCCCATTGGCCGATGAGGACGCGGCGCCCGACGCTGGCGCAAGTCAGCCGTTGGCCAGCATCGCCGAAGCAGCGCCCCAAGGCGCGGCGTCCCCGCCCGCCGATGCGCCTGCCGCCCCGGTTTCGAGTCCGGCAGAGGCGACCGCCCTTGTGGCTCCCGCCCAGCCCATCGCGCCGGTGCAGCGTGACATCCTCTCGCTGAGCGACCCGGCGCCGCAATCCACGGCTCTCACGGTCGAAACCGTTAGGGAACACGCCGCGTCTGCGGCCGACGCGCCGCCGGATGAGTCCCATTTGCAGCCGGCGACCGAAGACGCATCCGCGCCGGTGATCGCCGATACGGCCGCGGACGAAGCTCCCGCCTTTGTCGTCGCGCCGCCAATCGCCGTCGAGCCGCCGCCGGCGGCCGTGACGCCCATCGCCCCGACGTCTCCGGCCGTCCCTACTGCGCCCACTGCCCCCGCGCAGCCGCCGCGTCCGGTGCTGCCGTTTGCGGTGCGCGGCTCAGCGCACGCCACGCTGGCTGCCGGCAAGGTTGTGCCGCTGCGCAGCGGCCCCGTCGGCGCGCCGGCCGGCGTGCTGGGCGGCCCCGGTCTCAGCCGCAGCGAGCGCAATGCATTCCGCGAGATCGCCCGTGCGCTGGGGGCCCGCGTCGAGGGTGAGGAGAGCGCCGGCGAACCGCCGCAGCCCTTGCCGCCGTTCGCGCCCGCCGACGCCGATTTGGAAGCGTCGACGGCCGACGAGGCGTTTCCGGCCGACGCGCCCGAGGCCGAGACCGAGCAACTCGAACTGAACGTCGAGGCTGAGCCGCCCGTCGACGCTGACGCGCCCGCTCCCGAGACCTCCGTTGTCGAGCACGACGGTGCGGCCGCGCAGGCGCCGACGGTCGACGAGCCGAACCACGCTGCCCCCGCAGAGCTGGTCTCAGACCTGGCCCGGCACGCGGAATCGATCTTCGATCGACTGCCGATCGGCGTCATCGTCAGTCGCGGCGAAGTCCCGATCGTGATGAACCGGACCCTGCTCGATTTGCTCGGCTACGAGACGGTGGACGACTTTCACCGCGAAAGCGGGCTCGACGGCCTGTTCCGGGGCCGCCCCGCCGAAAGCCTCTCCGCCAACGCGGAAGGCTCCACCGTGATGCTGACGGCGCGCGACGGCGACACCATCGCGGTGGATGCGCGGCTTCAAACCATTATGTGGGACGACCTGCCGGCGACGTTGATGTCGTTCCGCCGCGCGGTCGAGACCGAGACGCTGCCCAAGCTGAAGGCGATGGAGCTTGACCTGAAGCGTCGCTCCAACGACGTGCGCGAGCTTCGCGCAATTCTCGACACCGCCACCGACGGCGTGATCGTCCTCGACGAGGCCGGGCGCATTCTGTCCGTCAACAAGGCCGGCGAGGCGTTGTTCGGCTACGACCAGAACGAGGTTGCGGGCGAGACCTTCATCACGCTGTTCGCGCCCGACAGCCACGCGCTGGCGCTGGACTACCTGGAAGGCCTCAAGGCCAACGGCGTCGCCAGCGTGCTCAACGACGGCCGCGAGGTCGTCGGCCGGGTGCGGCAGGGCGGCCGCATCCCGCTGTTCATGACGCTGGGCGCCATCAGCGATGCGCCGGAGCGCAAGTTCTGCGCGGTGCTGCGCGACATCACGCCGTGGAAAAAGGCCGAGACGGACCTCATGGAGGCTAAGCGCGCCGCCGAGCACGCCAGCGCCCAGAAGTCCGACTTCCTGGCCAAGATCAGCCACGAGGTCCGCACGCCCTTGTCGGCCATCATCGGCTTCGCCGAGGTGATGATCGAGGAGCGCTTCGGCCCGATCGGCAACGAGCGCTACCTCGAATACCTGCGCGACATCCACGCCTCGGGCGGCCACGTGATCAGCCTGGTCAACGACCTGCTCGACCTGTCCAAGATCGAGGCCGGCAAGTTCGACCTCAACTTCATTAGCGTCGACGCCAACGAGATCGTCAGTCGCTCGGTCGCGATGATGCAGCCGCAGGCCGGCGCGGGCCGCGTCGTGCTGCGCACCAGCCTCAGCCAGCGCCTGCCGCGCGTGGTCGCGGACGAGCGCGCCCTGCGCCAGATCGTGCTCAACATCCTGTCCAACGCCGTGAAGTTCACCGATCCGGGCGGGCAGGTGATCGTCTCCACGGCCTTCACGGACCGGGGCGAAGTGGCGCTGCGGGTGCGCGACACCGGCATCGGCATGAGCGAAAAGGAAATCGAGACCGCGCTGGAGCCCTTCCGCCAGGTCTCGGCCACCCGCCGCGGCGGCACCGGCCTCGGCCTGCCGCTGACCAAGGCGCTGGTGGAGGCCAACCGCGCCTCCCTCACCATTCGCTCCGCCAAGGACGCCGGCACGCTGGTGGAAGTCACCTTCCCGACCACCCGGGTCTTGTCGGAGTAGCCGCTACTCCGCCGCCTGCGCCTGGATGCGACCCAGCTCCAGCACGACGTTCTTGATGTCGCGGTCGTCCGGGTCGGCATGCGCGACGAAGCCGAGCGCCTCGCACATCGCCAACATGGTGGTGTTCTCGCGCAGCACCTGGCCGTGGACGGTCTTGATGCCGTCCTCCTTGGCGTAGTCGATCATCAGCCGCATCAGCGCCCAGCCGAGGCCGCGGCCCTTCAGGTCCGAGCGCAGCAGGATGGCGTATTCGCCGGTGTCGTGGTTGGCGTCCGCATGGAGGCGCACCACGCCCAGCAACGCGCCGGTCTCCACTTCCAGCGCCGCGAACGCGATGGCGCGCGAGTAGTCGAGCTGCGTCAGCCGGGCGATGAAGGCGTGGCTGAAGTCCTTCACCTTGGCGAAGAACCGCAGCCGCAAATCCTCGGGCGTCACCTTCTTGAAGAACTCCACGTAAAGCGGCTCGTCCTCGGGCCGCACCGGGCGGACGAAGACCTTCCAGTCGTCCTTCAGGGTCAGCGACCGCTCCCACTGCTTGGGATAGGGCTTGATGGCGAAGCGCGGGTTCAGGGCCGAGCGCCGCACCGAAGCCGGAACCGCCTCGATGCCGATGCGCGCATCCAGCGCGATGCAGCCCTTCTCGTCGGCGATCAGCGGGTTGAGGTCGAGCTCGCGGATCTCCGGCACGTCGGCCGAGAGCTGCGCGATCTTCACCAGCGTCAGCGCCACCGCGTCCGTGTCGGCCGGCGGCACGTCGCGGTAGCCCTGCAGCAGCCGGTGGACGCGGGTGCGCGCCATCAGGGTGTGCGCCAGCGTCATGTCGAGCGGCGGCAGCGCGAGCGACTTGTCGTTGATCACCTCCACGGCCGTGCCGCCGCGCCCGAACGCCACGATGGGCCCGAAGGTCGGGTCGTCCGCCAGGCCGGCGATCAGCTCGCGCCCGCGCGGGCGGTGGATGGTGGGCTGCACGGTGACGCCGTCCAGCACGGCGTCCGGCCGCAGCTCGGCCACATGCGCCAGCATGGTGCGCGCCGCCTCCTCGATGGCAGCCGGGGTCGCGAGGTTCAGCACCACGCCGCCGACGTCCGACTTGTGCGTGATCTGCTGCGACAGGATCTTGATCGCCACCGCGTGGCCCTGCGCCAGGAACGTCGCCCCGATCGCCGCCGCCTCGGCGGGCGTCGCCGCCCGGCGCACGGGCGCGACCGGGATCTGGTAGGCCTCCAGCACGCCCGTCACGGCGACCGGGTCGAGCCAGCGCTCGCCTCGCGCCAGCCCGGCGCGCACCAGCGTCCGCGCGGTCTCGACGTCGGGCGAGAACTCCTCCGGCAGGCTCGGCGGCATCTCCATGATGAGGTCCTGCGCCTTGCGGTAGGCGATCAGGTGCGTGATGCCCCGCACGGCGTCCGCCTCGCTCGCATAAGCGGGAATCCGCGCCTTCTCGAAGATCTCGCCGGCCTCCGCGGCGTCGCCCAGCCACACCGCGAACACGGGCTTGGGCTTGTAGCTCGACGCCCGGTGAGCCCGCACGACGTCCGCCACCGCCTGCGCGGCGGCCTTGCTGGACACCAGCGCGGTGGGGCAGTTCATCACCAGCACGGCGTCCGTGCCGTCGTCCTTCAGCATCAGCTCCAGCGCGGCCGCGTAGCGCTTCTCGCCGGCGTCGCCGATGATGTCGACGGGGTTGCCGCCGGACCATCCCGCCGGCATGGCGGCGTTCAGCGCCTGCAGGGTGTCCCGCGTCAGCACTGCCAGCTGGTCGCCAAGATCCGTGATCCTGTCCACCGCCAGCACGCCGAGCCCGCCCCCGTTGGTGAGCACGCCGATGCGGTCGCCTTTGAACGGCCCGACGCGCGACAGCGTCTCCACGGCGGCGAACAACTCGTCCAGGTCGTACACCCGCAGCAGCCCCGCCCGTCGGAACGCCGCCTCATACACGGCGTCCGAGCCCGCCAATGCGCCCGTATGGGTGCGGGCGGCCTGCGCGGCGGCCTTGTGGCGGCCGGATTTCACCACCACGACCGGCTTGGTGCGTGCGGCCGCCCGGGCGGCAGACATGAACTTCCTCGCGTCGTTGATGGACTCCACGTAAAGCAGGATCGCCCGTGTCCCGCGGTCCTGCGCGAAATGATCGAGGCAGTCGCCAAAATCCACGTCGATCTTGTCGCCCAGCGACACGATGCCCGAGAAGCCGACGCCCCGGTTGCCCGCCCACTCGATCAGCGCGGCCGCGATTGCGCCCGATTGCGAGATCAGCGCCAGGTCTCCCACCAGCGCCGGCCGCGCCGCGAAGCTGGCGTCGAATTGCGCGCCCGGCGCGATCACGCCGATGCAGTTTGGTCCGACGATGCGCAGGCCCGTGCGCCGCGCCGAAGCCGCGATGCGCTCTTCGGCTGAGCCCGGCCCCCGGTCGAACCCGGCCGTGATGATGATGGCCGCGCACACGCCGAGGCGGCCTGCCTCGTCGACGATGTCCGGAACGGCCTCCTTGGGGGCCGCGATTACGACCACGTCCGGCGCTTGTGGGATGGCCGAGAGCGAAGGCACGCACGCAACGCCGTCAATGCTGGCGTGGCGCGGATTCACGAGATGCAACGGGCCCTTGAAGCCCGCCCGCAGCAGATTCTGCAGCACGGCCCGGCCCAGAGACCCTTCCCGCGGACTGGCGCCCACCAGCGCGACGGAGCGGGGCGCGAACAGGTTTTCAAGGCGATAGGTGCTCATGAGCCCTCGCTGCGGCCTAGGGGAAAGGCGGCTTTGCTATCCCATCACTACGACGAAACTCCGACCGCCGCGCTGCGATATCGCAATGCAGCATGATGTCTCCCAAGCTCCCCGTCATTGCGAGCCGAAGGCGAAGCAATCCAGGCGCCGAGCGGAGGGTGCAAAGCCCTGGCTTGTGGCCCCAAGCCCGGCGCCTGGATTGCTTCGCTGCGCTCGCAATGACGAGAGGAGAAGCGCCAGTGCTTTTCCGATCTCTCCTCCGTCATCCCCGGCGACCTGCGGAGCAGGTCGGGAAGGGGATCCAGGGGCAAAGGCGCTCACTACTGGATCCCCTTCCCGGCGCTGCGAGCCGCCGGGGATGAAGGAGAGAGTTGCGCCTCGACCCAACTGAGTTGGTGACCGGGTTACGGCCTCGCGGCTCACAAGTTCCGCAGCGTCTCCCGTGCGATGATCACGCGCTGAATCTCGGATGTCCCCTCATAGATGCGTGTGATCCGGGCGTCCCGCGCCAGCCGCTCCACCGGGTAGTCGCGAATGTAGCCGGCGCCGCCCAGAAGCTGGATCGCCGTGTCCGTGCACCGGTGCGCCGCCTCGCTGGCGAACAGCTTGGCCATGGAGGCTTCCTTGGCGAAGGGCTCGCCGCGGTCCTTTTTGGCCGCCGCGCTCAGGATCAGCAGCCGGGCGGCCTCGAGATCGGTCTCCCGGTCGGCGATCATCCATTGCACGCCCTGGAACTCGGCGATCGGCTGGCCGAACTGCTGCCGGTCGCGCGCATGCGCCTTGGCCACGTCCATGGCGGCGCGCGCGATGCCGAGCGACAGGGCCGCCACGCCGATGCGCCCGCCGGCCAGTTCGCCCACCGCGATCCGGAACCCGTCGTTCTCGCGCCCCATCAGCGCCGAGGCGGGCACGCGGCAATCGTCGAAAATCACCGTGTTGGTGGAGGAGCCGTGTTGGCCCATCTTCTCCTCGGCCTTGCCGATCACCAGCCCGGGCGTTCCGGCCTCGACCAGAAAGCACGAGATGCCCTTGCCCTTGGGCCGGTCCGGGTCGGTCACGGCCCACACCACGAACACGCCCGCATACTCGGCCGACGAAATGTAGATCTTGGAGCCGTCCAGCACGTAGCCGTCGCCGTCCCGCCGCGCCCGGGTGCGCATCCCGGCCGGGTCTGAGCCTGCGCCGCTCTCGGTCAGGCAAAACGCCCCGGCCGGGTAGGTCCCGTCCGCGAGCTTCGGCAGGTGCCGCCGCTTCTGCTCCTCCGATCCCACGGACTGGATCACCTCGCCGACCATGTTGGTGACCGAGACCCCCACGGTGGTGGCCGCGCAGGCATACCCGAGCGCCTCGATCGCGAGCGCGAACGCCACCGTGCCCGCGCCCGCGCCGCCATGGTCGGGGCTGACGTTCAGCGCCATGAAGCCGTTGTCGGCCAAGAGCTTCAGGTTCGCGAGCAGCTCGTCCCGGCCCTCGCCCCGGTCCAGCCGGGCCGCCAGCGGGGCGAGCCGTTCGGCCGCGATCCGCTCGGCCGCGGCGCGGATCATTTCTTCCTCGTCCGTGAAGGCGAAATGCATCGAGCGTCTCCGTTTGCGAGAGGCTAGCAGAGGCGCGCGCCGCCCTCCATCCCGGGCTGCAACCTGCGGCTACAAGGCCGCCGCGCTCGGATGCCAGCGCGGTTGAAAACCGGCCGAAAGCGCCGCCAATGACGTGGGCGGCGTCAGCACAAGCGCGATCCCGGCGGGTCGCGGCTCCGCACGCTCGTAGCCGCCCGGCGACCAGATCAGCGCCCGTTCGCCCTGAACCGCCAGGAACCGGCCCGCATCGTCCCGCACCATCGCGCCGTCGGGCAAGGTTTCCGCCGGGAGTTCGTGAACGCGCTGGAGTCGGCCATCCAGCCGCTCCTCATGGAGCCGCCGGTCGATCGCGGGAAAGAGCGGCGCCTCGGCCAGCCCCAGTCCGCGCACCATCGCGTCCCGATAAGCATGCGCGTCGGCCCGCCGACATTCCACGCAGGGCCGGTGCCCCGCCGCCAACGCGGTCGGTTCGTCGCAGAAGAAGAGCTCGGTGTAGCCCTGGCTGAACACCGCGCGGCGGCGCTCCTTGAATTGCAGCACGCAACAGATCCACGCCGGCGACGCCCACCGTCGCGCCCCAAGTCTGCGCGTCGCCGGATGGTGGATGCGGCCGCCCCGGTTTCCCAGCAGCGTCCCGCGAGAAGGCTCCGCCACGATGGACGCGTCAGGCCAGACGCGATTCTGCAAAGGCATGAGGCTGCCTCCCGAAAGTCCGACGCAAGCTTACGGACCCCCTTCCCGTCATTGCGAGCCGGATGCGAAGCAATCCAGCCTAGCAGCCGGCCTTCAGACTGGATTGCTTCGCTCGCGCTCGCAATGACGGGAGGGTGGCCTCGCCATTCCGAGCGCTCCGCCGTCATTGCGAGGAGCAAAGCGACGAAGCAATCCAGGCGCCGGGCGAAGGGCTACGCGTTCCGGCCCAGCCCCCTGGATTGCTTCGCTCCGCTCGCAGTGGGGGGAAGAAAAACGCGGCACTCTCCACCGTCATCCCCGGGCTCGACCCGGGGATCCACGCGCTGGGCTCCCGCGTGGATGGCCGGGGCGAGCCCGGCCATGACGGAGGAAACCGCGTGAACGAAACTCAGCCGGCGCGGTTCAGGGGCGCCTTTACCGTTGAGCCTGGCCGCGCGAGGCCTCGCGGCGGGGCGTCACCGTCGCGGTGGCGACCGGGTCGGTCGGCTCGGCCTTGTCCAGCCCGTACACGTCGTCGCGGAAGTTCACCGCGCCGTCGGCGGCCACGAAGCCCGTCATGTAGACCCAGGCCACCGGCACGGACTGCGGCAGGCGCACGTCCTTGCGTTCGGCCGAGGCCACCATGGCGTCCACCTGCTCGCGGCCCCAGCCCTGCGGCGCGAGCAGCCAGGTCACGAGGTCGAGCACGCCCGACACACGCACGCAGCCATGCGACAGGAAGCGGAAATCCTGCCCGAAATAGCGCTTGGACGGCGTGTCATGCATGTACACCGCATGCTGGTTCGGCATCTGGATGCGCACGATCCCGAGCGAGTTCGAAGCGCCGCTGTCCTGCCGCAGCGTGTAGTTCACGGCGCTCTCGTTGGTCCAGTTCACGCGGGCGGGGTCCACCACCTGTCCCTGGCCGTCGAGAATGCGGATGTTCTGCTTGCTCAGATAGGTCGGGTCCTTGCGCATCTTCGGGATGATTTCCCGGCGGATGATGCTGACCGGGACCGTCCAGGTCGGGTGGAAGTTGATGGCTCCGACCTTCGCCTCCACGGTGGGGGAGGCGTGCTCGGGATCGCCCACCACGGCGACGTAGCGCCGCACCACCTGGCCGTTCTCGATCGCCTCCACGGCGGCGGACGGGATGTTGACAACGATGTGTTTGGGGCCGAACGCGAAATTTGCGCTCTGCAGGCGCTGCGCCGAGAACAGGAGCTGCTTTTGCCGCTGCTCCGCCGGCACGTTCATGGCCTTGATGGTTGCGGGGCCGATCACGCCGGTTTCGGGCAGGCCGTGCCGCGCCTGGAAGCGCCGCATCGCGGCCGCCATCTCGCGGTCGTACTGGTCGGAGCCGTTGTCGGCCGCGAGATCGCTGGTGGCGGCGAGCCTCGTGCGGACCAGCGCGATGGCCGGGTCCTTGGCGCCCGGTTTCAGCAAGGGCCCGCCTTCCGGCAGGCTCGCCCAGCCGCCGCGCTCGGCCGCCTCCCCATAGGCGCGCGCCGCTTCGAGGATCGCCGCCACGCTGCCCGGATGGTAGCTGGGGCTCGGATCCTGCGTGATCTTCACCTCGGGCGGGGGACCCTTGGGCTTGGGCAGAGCGGCCGCCGGGCTCGCGGCGACGACCGGCAGAGGCGCGGCGGCCGGCCCGACCGCGGGAGCCGCCGCCGTCGAGGGCGCGGCCGGAGGGGCGGCCGGCGCCGCCGGCAACGTCGTCTGGACGGGCGCCGCTGGCGACGCGGCAGAGGCGGGCTGAGCCGGAGCCTGGGCGAGCGGCGCGGCGGGAGCGGACGGGCGAGCCGGGGCGGTTGCCTCGGCGGCGAGCGGCGGCAGCGCGGTCGGAGCAGTGAAACGCGTGGCGGGCGGCGCGGACGGCCGAACCGCAGGCGCGGCGGCGGGGGCGATGACCTGCGACGGCGTCGCGGCGGGACCCATGGCTTGCGCGAACGCCCGGTCCGCCGCAAGCGCCGTGGCGCAGATCAGCACGATCCGCAGGGAGGCCGAAACGGGGGAGGGGCGGCTGCACAACATGACACGCACTCACGACACACGTCGCGAAGGGTGAACCGGATTGGTTAACAGGAACCAACGCAACGGTGGCGAAGACGCGGCCATTCTGGGGCGGTCGCGGCCTCCGCATGGTGTGCGAGCGCCTGCAGAGCAGCGGCGGCATGGGGCCGGAATGGCGCGGCCACCCTCCCGTCATTGCGAGCGTGAGCGAAGCAATCCAGTCTAAAGGCCGGGCCGTTAGGCTGGATTGCTTCGCCTCTGGCTCGCAATGACGGCGAGGCGCTGGAATGGCGAGGCGCTGGAATGGCGTGGCGCTTAAACGGCGAGGCGCCGCAAACCAGCGCTGACGCTCAGCCCTTCACGAGCACGATGTGCAAGCTGCGGGGGCCATGGGCGCCGAGGAGCAGCGTCTGCTCGATGTCGGCCGAGCGAGACGGACCCGTTATCCAGTTCACCGTGCGGGGCATCTGACCCTTGCCATAGGCCTCGCGCAAGCGCGCCCACATGGTCTCGTAGTCGCCGACCACGTCTTTGCTCTGCAACACCACGATCGCGTAGTCGGGCAGCAGGTTGAGTGTGGACGGGTTTTCGGGGCCGGACGTCATCGTGAGCGTGCCCGTCTCGGCCACGCCCGCGAAGGCGTGGTTCACGGCGGCGAGGTCCTGCCCGTCGCTGCGGCCCTTGCTGACCTCCAGCGCGGTGTCGCCCCACGGCATGGCGGCGAGGCGCAGGTCGTCGCCCATCTTGATGCGGGCCGGCAGGTTGGAGGCGCGCAGGTAGTCCGCGATGGCGGCCGGCGCGTCCATGGCGCTGTCGACCTCCACGACGCTCGCCATGGCGGCCTCAGCCTGGGTCTTGAACAGGTCGATCAGCGCCTCGCCGATCAATTGCCCGCGCTGCGGAATGGCGCCCTTGGGCGCGCTCTCCAGCCGTTCCTGCACGATGTGGCGGCGCGGCGCCTCCGTGCCCTTCACGCCGAGCGAGCGGCGGATGGTGGCGAAGATCTCATCGCGAGCGGTCACCGGCGGCCCTCCGCCTTGCGGCTCTTCCACTGGTCCTGGAACGTCGCGCCCTGCGGCGCCGGGAAATCGCGGTAGTCGGTCCAGCCACCGGCGAGCGGCAGCGACGTGAACCGCCCCTTGTTGCGGCCGAGCAGCGCGAGCCCGCGCATCGCCACGCTGGTGGCCAGCCGGTAAAGCCGGGGGCGGCGGGCGAAGAAGCCCCAGGAGCCGATGCCGGTGCGCAGCGTCGCGGGCTGGAGGTGGCGCTCGAACTCGCGGTCGCGCCAGTGGCGCATCAGCTTCGGCAGCGGGATGCGCACCGGGCACACGCTCTCGCAGCGCCCGCAGAACGTGGAGGCGTTGGGCAGGTGGCCGGCCTTGTCGACGCCGATCAGCGAGGGCGACAGCACCGCCCCCATCGGACCCGGATAGACCCACCCATACGCGTGGCCGCCAACCGCGTGGTAGACCGGGCAGTGGTTCATGCACGCGCCGCAGCGGATGCAGCGCAACATGTCCTGGAAGGCGGTGCCGAGCATCGACGACCGGCCGTTGTCGAGGATCACCACGTGGTATTCCTCGGGCCCGTCCACGTCCTGCGGCCGGCGCGGGCCGGTGGAGAATGTGGTGTAGACGCTCATCTCCTGGCCGGTCGCCGACCGCGCCAGCACGCGCAGGATCTGCGACACGTCCTCCAGGGTGGGGACGATCTTCTCCAGCGAGGCGATCACGATGTGGACCTTCGGCATGGTCTGCGTCAGGTCGCCATTGCCCTCGTTGGTGACGATCACCGAGGTGCCGGTCTCGGCGATCAGGAAGTTCGCGCCCGTGATGCCGACGTCTGCTGCCAGGAACCGGTCGCGCAGGACGCCGCGCGCCTCGGTCAGCAGCTGCACCGGCTGGGAGAGGTCGCGGGCGGGATCGAGATGCGTGTGCACCCGGCGGAAGTCGCTCTCCACCTGCGTGGCGTTGAGGTGCACGGCCGGCGCGATGATGTGCGAAGGGATCTCGCCGCGCAGCTGGATGATGTATTCGCCCAGGTCGGTCTCGACCGGCCGGATGCCGGCCGCCTCCAGGGCCGTGTTGAGCTCGATCTCCTCCGAGATCATGCTCTTGCCCTTGGTCACCGTACGCGCGCCGACGCGGCGGCAGATGTCCAGGATGGCGCCGCGCGCCTCCTCGGCCGTGCGCGCCCAGTGCACGTGGCCGCCGGCGGCCGTCACCTTGCTCTCGTACTGCTCGAGATAGAGGTCGAGATGCGCCAGCGCGTGGTTTTTGATGTCACGCGCGCTGTCGCGCAGCGCCTCGAACTCCGGCAGCTTCGCGGCCACCACGGCGCGCTTGTCGATGAAGCCCTGGCGCACGTTGCCCATGGCCTTCTGCAGCTGCTCGTCCTGCAGCGCCCGGTGGGCGTTGTCCTTAAACTGTGGGGAAGTGACGTGCAGCGTCATGTCAGCGCTCCCGCTGGTCCGGCGCGCCGATCGGCGGCTCGTCCGTCATGCCGGCCAGCACCTCGGCGACATGGCGCACCGCGATGGGCTTGCCCTCGCGCGAGAGCTTGCCGGCCATGTTCATCAGGCAGCCGAGATCGCCCGCCAGCACCGTATGCGCGCCGCTGGCCGAGATCGCCTCGGTCTTCTTCTCGACAATGGAGTTGGAGATCTCGCCATACTTCACCGCGAAGGTGCCCCCGAAGCCGCAGCAGACTTCGTTTTCCTTCATCTCGGTCAGCGTCAGTCCCTTCACGGTGGCGAGCAGCTGGCGCGGCTGGCGCTTCACGTTGAGCTCGCGCAGGCCCGAGCAGCTGTCGTGGTAGGTGACGGTCCCGTCGAACCGGGCTTCGACCTCGGTCACGCCCATCACGTCGACCAGGAAACTCACGAGCTCGTAGGTCTTGGCCGCCAGCGCATCCGCCTTGCGGGCGATGTTGGGGTCGCCGGCGAAGAGCTCCGGGTAATGCGCCTTGATCTGCCCCGCGCAGGAGCCAGACGGCGCCACCACGTAGTCGAACGACGAGAACGCGGCGATGGCCTGCTCGGCCAGCGCACGCGCGGTGTCGCGGTCGCCAGAGTTGAAGGCGGGCTGGCCGCAGCAGGTCTGGCGCGGAACCTCCACCACGCAGCCGGCGTCCTCGAGCAGCTTCACGGCCGCGAACCCCACGGAAGGGCGCATCAGGTCCACGAGGCAGGTGACGAACAGCCCCACGCGGGGCCGCTGGGGGCGGGCGGTCAAGGGCACGGCTCAGGACAACTCCAACACGCGCGCGGCCTTGTGGCCGGCCGGCGCGCGACAGTGCACCGGCGCCGACTTCGTTTCAAGCGCGCCGCCGCGCCCCCGGCGTCGCGTCAGCTCTTCTTGCCGGTGGCGTCGAACTGCTTCAGGTAGGCCACGAGGTTGTCGATGTCGCCCTGCGCCTGGATGCCCGGAAAGATCATCTTGGTGCCCGGGATCTTGGCCTTCGGGTTCTTGATGTAGTCTTTGAAGGTCGCCTCGTCCCAGGTCAGGCCCGAGTTCTTGTTGGCCTCGGAGTAGCTGTAGCCCTCCACCGCGCCCGAATGACGGCCGATCAGGCCGTTCAGCTGCGGGCCTACGCCGTTCTTGGCGCCTTCGCCGATCTGGTGGCAGGCCTTGCACTTCAGGAAGACCTTTTCGCCCGCCGCGGCGTCCTGCGCAAAAGCCGAACCGGCCGACAACGCGAGCGCCGCGCCGGCGGCGAGGATGACGGTGAACTTGGTCATGGACGAAATCTCCCTTGAGGCGCATGCCCGCGTTGGCTGCAACTTGGCCATAGCATGAATGGCGGGCTTCGTTGCAGTGAACCTAGGTCGCACCCGCTAGACGCCGCCCGCATACGGGTGGTTCCGGCGTCACGGCGCCACGGCCCCCGCTTACGCCCCGGCCAGAAAGGCGAGCCCTTCGTCCCAGGGCGGCGTCGGACCGTAGAGATCGGCCAAATGATCGATGAATGCGCGCACCTTCTGGGCGAGGTGCCGGCGCGATGGGTAAACGGCGTGGATCGCGACCTTGCGCGCCCCGCCCAGCCCCGGCAGCACCCGCACGAGCCGCCCGTCGCGCAGCTCGGGCCCCACGTCCCAGGTCGAGCGCAGTGCGATGCCGGCCCCCGAGATCACGGATTCCCGCACCACTTCGCTGGAGTTGGTTTTCAGCGGGCTCTCGACCCGTACGGTCACGGGCCCATCCGGCCCATCCAGCCGCCACTGGTCCGTGTTGTGCGCCAGCAGCCGGTGCCGCGACAGATCGGCCAGCCGCTCCGGCACGCCATGCGCGGCGAGGTATTGCGGCGCCGCGCAGAGCACGCGGTGGTTGGGCGCGAGCCGGCGCGCCACGAGGCTGGAATCCTGCAGGTCCGCGATCCGCACCGCGAGATCGAAGCCTTCTCCGACGATGTCCACGAAGGCGTCGGACAAAACCAGGTCGACGGTCAGCTCAGGGTGCGCGTCCAGAAAGGCCGTCAGGTGCGGCGCGATATGCAGCCGCCCGAACGAGGTCGGCGCCGAAACCCGCAGCACGCCGCGCACCGCCGAGGAGCGCCGCGACACCCATGCTTCCGCCTCCTCGACGCTGGCCAGAATGGCCACGACACGCTCGTGAAAGCCCTGGCCAGCCTCCGTCAGGGCGATCTGCCGGGTCGTGCGATGCAGCAGCCGCGTTCCCAGCCGCTCCTCGAGCCGGCGGATGCGCTTCGAAATCACGGCCGGAGAAAAGCCGAGCTCCCGCCCTGCGCCGGACATGGAGCCGGCCGCCACCACGCGGGCGAAGATGTCGAGATCGGCGAGGGTGTTCATGGAGGCGCTCGGGGAGGCGGGAACTGAAAAGCGGCGGGGCGGCAGCGTCAGATAAGCACAAGGGCATGGACATTTGTGCCCTGGGAGAAATAATCCTGATCGACGCGGCATCCTGCAAGGCCCCGCGCAATCCGCTATGCTGAAAACTGAACACACGCGTTCACCCCGGCCGCCCTGCGCCGGAACGCCTGGAGGACCCATGAGCGGCATCGCTTTTCCGATCCCCGATGCGGGCGTGGTCGCCCGCCGGGACGAGATCGTCGCCGGCCTCGCGCGCCTCGTCGCCCCGGACGCGCTGGTGACCACCGAGGACGAGCGCCGCGCCTTTGAGACCGACGGCCTCACGGCCTATCGCCGCCTGCCGCTCGCCGTGGTGCTGCCCTCCACCACCGAGGAGGTCGCCTCCGTGCTGAAGTTCTGCAACGAGCATGGCGTCAAGGTCGTGCCGCGCGGGGCCGGCACGTCGCTGTGCGGCGGCGCCATCGCGCAGGAGGACGCCATCATCCTGGGCGTCTCCAAGATGAACCGCGTGCTGGACGTGAACTTCGGCGACCGCACCATGCGGGTGCAGTCCGGCATCACCAATTTGGCGGTCAGCGGCGCGGTGTCCTACGAGGGCTTCTTCTACGCGCCGGACCCCTCGTCGCAGCTCGCCTGCACGATCGCGGGCAATATCGCGATGAACTCGGGCGGCGCCCATTGCCTGAAATATGGCGTCACGACCAACAACATCCTGGGCGTCCGCATGGTGCTGCTGGACGGCACGATCGTGGACATCGGCGGCGACGCCCTGGATGCGCCCGGCTACGACCTGCTCGGGCTGGTGATCGGCTCCGAAGGCCAGCTCGGCGTCGTCACCGAGGCGACGCTGCGCATCCTGCGCGCCGCCGAGGGCGCCCGCCCGGTGCTGTTCGGCTTCGCGTCCAGCGAGAGCGCGGGCGAGTGCGTGGCCGCCATCATCGCGGCCGGCATCGTCCCGGTCGCGATGGAGTTCATGGACAAGCCCGCCATCCAGATCTGCGAGGACTTCGCCAAGGCCGGCTACCCGATGGACGCCGAGGCCCTGCTGATCATCGAGGTCGAGGGCTCGGACGCCGAGATGGACGCCACGCTGGCGCGCATCGTCGACATCGCCAAGGAGCACGGCGTCCAGACCGTGCGGGAATCCAAGTCCGCCATGGAGACGGCCGCCATCTGGAAGGGGCGCAAATCCGCCTTCGGGGCCACGGGCCGCATCGCCGACTACATCTGCATGGACGGCACCATCCCGACGGGCCAGCTCCCCTACGTGTTGAAGCGCATGGACGAGATCGTGAAGAGCTATGATCTTCGCGTCGCCAACGTGTTCCACGCGGGAGATGGCAACCTGCATCCGCTCATCATGTACAACGTCAACGACCCCGTGGAGGCCCACAAGGCCGAGGAGGCCGGCAACGACATCCTCAAGCTCTGCGTCGAGGTCGGCGGCTGCCTTACGGGCGAGCACGGCGTCGGCATCGAGAAGCGCGACCTGATGCGCCATCAGTTCACCGAGGTCGACCTCGAGCAGCAAATGCGCGTCCGCGCCGTGTTCGACCGCCAGTGGCTGCTCAACCCCGCCAAGGTCTTCCCCCTCGAAGGCCGCTGGCTCCCCGACAGCGAGGCGGCGTAGGCGGCGAAGCCCCTCATCCGACCCTTCGGGCCACCTTCTCCCCGTGCCGGGGCGAAGGGCGCGCCCGCCGCCGCAGCCGCAATCGACCCCCTCTCCCCGGCACGGGGAGAGGGCTGGGGTGAGGGCCTCTCCCCACCGCCTCAACCAAAGAAACGCGTGAATCAACCCGCATGACCGACCTTCTCCAGCCCGCCGATGAAGCCGCCCTGGCGGAGGCCATTGCGGCCGCCCATGCGGCAAAGACTCCCCTGGCCGTGGAGGGCGCGGGCACCAAGAACGGCTTCGGCCGGCCGCTTCAGACCGAGCGCACGCTCACGACGCGCGGCATGACAGGCGTCACCCTCTACGAGCCGTCCGAGATGGTGATCGGCGCGCGCGCCGGCACGCCGTTGCGGGAGGTCGAGGCCACGCTCGCCGAAAAGGGCCAGGCGCTGACCTTCGAGCCCGTTGACTACAGGGGCCTGCTCGGAACGAGCGGCGAGCCCACCATGGGCGGCCTTGCGGCCAGCAACAATTCCGGCCCGCGCCGCATCATGGCGGGCGCCTGCCGCGACAGTCTCATCGGGGTGCGCTTCGTCAACGGCAAGGGTGAGATTGTGAAGTCCGGCGGCCGGGTGATGAAAAACGTCACCGGGCTCGATCTCGTGAAGCTGATGGCGGGCTCCTGGGGCACGCTGGGCGTGATGAGCGAAGTCATCTTCAAGGTGCTGCCCGCGCCCGCGCACGTGATGACGGTGGTGCTGCACGGGCTGGACGACGCCCGCGCCATCGAGGCCATGGCGGCCGGCCTCGGCTCGCCCTTCGAGGTGAACGGCGCCGCGCATCTACCCTCCGGCGTGGAGCGCGTGCCCAAGACGCTGCTGCGCGTGGAGGGCTTCCGCGAATCCATCGCCTACCGGGCCGGCGAGTTGCGCACCGTGCTGAAGGGCTTCGGCCCCGCCGACGTGATCGAGGGCGACACCGCCGCCGCGCTCTGGCGCCAGATCCGCGATGCGTCTTTTCTGGCTGAGCCGCGCGACGCCGCGGTCTGGCGGGTGTCGGTCGCTCCCTCCAGGGCCGCGGCCGCGATGGCGAAGTTGCACCCCACGCTGCCGGTGCGCAGCTTCTATGATTGGGGCGGCGGACTGGTATGGATCGCCGCCGCGCCGGCGGGCGACGCCGGGGCAGCCGCCATCCGGGGCGCTTTCGCGGGAACCGGCGCGCATGCGACGCTGGTGCGCGCGCCGGCGGAGGTTCGCGCCGCCGTCTCCGTTTTCGAGCCGCAGCCGGCCGCCATCGCGGCGCTTTCGGCTGGGATCAAGGCCAGCTTCGATCCAGCCGGCATCCTCAACCCGGGCCGCATGACGGCGGGGCTCTGAAAGTCATATCATGCAGACCAATTTTGCTCCCGAGCGGCTGAAGGACCAGGCCACCGCCACGTCCGAGAAGATCCTGCGCACCTGTGTGCATTGCGGCTTCTGCACCGCCACGTGCCCCACCTATCTGCTGCTCGGCGACGAGCTGGATAGCCCGCGCGGGCGCATCTACCTCATCAAGGACATGCTGGAGAACGACAGGCCCGCCACCCCGCAGGTGGTGAAGCACATCGATCGCTGCCTCTCCTGCCTGTCCTGCATGACGACCTGCCCGTCGGGCGTGCATTACATGCACCTCGTCGACCATGCCCGCTCCTATATCGAGGACACCTACGCGCGCCCGCCGCTCGACCGCGCCATGCGGTCCGTGCTGGCCGCGATCCTGCCCTATCGGGGCCGCTTCCGCCTGGCGCTGGCCGGCGCGATGCTGGCCAAGCCGCTGGCGCCGCTGCTGCGCCGTATTCCGGGGATCGGCGCCCGCATGGGCGCGATGCTGGCGCTCGCCCCGTCGCGCCTGCCGGCCCGCTCGGACGCCGAAAAGCTCACGGTGTTTCGACCGGAGGGGCCGCGCACCGGCCGCGTGGCGCTGTTGAACGGCTGCGCCCAGCCGGTGCTGCAGCCCTCCATCAACGACGCCGCGATCCGGATCCTGAACCGCAACGGCGTCGAGGTCGTGATCCCGCGCGACGAGGGCTGCTGCGGCGCGCTGGTCCACCACATGGGCCGCAACGAGCAGGGCCACGCCCTGGCAAAGGGCGCGATCGACGCCTGGACGCGCGAGATCGAGGGCGAGGGCCTGGACGCCATCATCGTGACGACGTCCGGCTGCGGCACCACCGTGAAGGACTACGGCTTCATGTTCCGCGAGGACCCCGCCTATGCGGACAAGGCCGCGCGGGTGTCGGCGCTTGCCCGGGACATCACTGAATATCTTGGCTCCATCGAATGGAAGGCGCCCGTGCGCCGCACCGGCGACGTCGTGACCTACCATTCGGCCTGCTCGATGCAGCATGGCCAGAAGATTACGGACGCGCCCAAGAAGCTGCTGAAGGCGGCAGGCTTTCTCGTCAAGGACGTGCCGGAGGCGCATATCTGCTGCGGCTCGGCCGGAACCTACAACATCCTCCAGCCGGAGCTGGCCGGGCAGCTGCGCGAGCGCAAGGTCGACAACATCCAGAAGACCCGGCCCGAGATCGTCGCAACCGGAAACATCGGCTGCATGACGCAGATCGGAAAGGGATTCGCCGACCGCGGCGTGCGAATCCCGATCGTCCACACGGTGGAGTTGCTGGACTGGGCCACGGGAGGCCCCATGCCGGAGGCGCTCGAAGACGCCGGATTCGGCCATCGCGAGGCGCAGGACGAGCCGGTTTCGTTTGCTGCTGAATAGAAAATGGCAGCTCGTCTGATCTTTGCGGTTACGCGCGTTGCTGCAAGTTATGGTAAACAAAAGGTTAAAAATACAGCTTGAACGTGAGTGAGTCTGTGGCGCTAATGGGTCGTCCAACGCACTCAGGGAGAGCGCTTCAATGACTGACACCCGCGAATTCGTGACCACCAGCGCCGCCAGCCTTGCTCGCGTCGATTACGCCAAGATGCGTGAGATCGCCAAGGCGATCCATGAGGACCGTTCCTTGCTCGACGCCTTCGAGCAGGATCCCGAGGGCACGGCTCGCGGCATCAACGGCTTTGAAGTTCCGGAAGGCTTCCACATCCACGTGGCCGACGCCGAGAACCGCCTCTACCCGGCCGAGGAAGCTGGCGTGTTCGGCGACGAGAGCCGCGAAGCCTGGGACCGCATGGAAGTGCGCGCCGGCCACAAGACTATCAGCCTCGTGGTGTGCTGCACCCCGGCCTGAGCTTCAGGTCATAGGCTGTGGGGCTAAAGGCGCCGTCGCGCTGAGCGACGGCGTTTTCATGTTGCGGGGCTCGATCGCGACCGCGAACATGACATTGCCCCAGAGCTGCCCCTGCACGAACACGGGCGACGCCACCATGGTGGCCGGCACCCAGTTGGTCCCGCCATTGTGCCGCATGAAGGCCGTGAGCGAGTAGGACGTGCGGCTGCGGGCGATCACCAGCAGCTTGGAGCGCTCCAGGATGCGCCGGTTGCGGCAATTGACGTCGTTCCACTCGATCTCGCCCGGCCGCTGCGGCTTCGACCATTCGGGATGGTGAACCGGCATGTAGGCGTTGCGGTCCGCCGCCATCACCAGGAAAGCCTCGGGATTTTCGGCCCGGAACCGCTCCAGGATGGGCGGCAGAACGGCGTCGTAGAACGGCGTCGCCCGCGTGGTGTACTGGATCGGGTTGGTGCCCTCGATGCGCCGGTAGTCCACGGTGATCAGGTCCGACGCCGAAACCTGGCCCTGCTGAACGGCGAGCTCGAATTGCAGCGTCACCTCGGTTGCGGCCGCCTGCGCGGTCTTGATCCACCCCTGGAAGCGCCGCTCCGTGTCGGCCACGATCTGGTCGATGCCGTCGCCCACGGCCTGCGGCAGCGCGTCGAACACGAAGCGCACGCCGTCCTCGGTCGCGCTCAGGATCGTGGCCTCGAACACGCCCAGCGTGGGCAGGTCGAGACGGCCGCGGCCGCCCACGCGCAGCTCCGGGTCCGGCAGCGCCAGCACGCCGCCGCGCGAGATGTCGAGCGTCACGATGGGCACGGCCGAGAGCGCGTCGCCCTTGCGGAAGTAGCCGTCCAGCCGCAGCGGCGCGCGCCGGTACTTGCGCTGGTCGCCCGCCTCCGCGTGCCTGAACACCGCCGACGCGCGCTGCGTCAGCCGGTGGAGGGCGGGCACGGTCATGTTCGCGGCCTCGCCGGCGTTGCGGCATGCGCCCGCCGCGTCCGCGGCTATCTGCGTCATGGCCTCGCTCTTCTGCGAGACCACGCGCACGAATTGCAGGCTGTCGGACGCGCGGTGCGCGACCTCGCGGGCGGCGTCCATCTGCGCGCCCACGGCGTCGCGCACGCTGCCGAGCACGGGCCCCACGCGCGCGAGCAGGCGCGCGATGGCGCCGATGGACGCGCCGCTCTCGCGCGCCACCGTCTGCAGGGTCGCGATCTGCGCGCCGATGTCGCTCGTGGCCGCCTGCACCTGCCCGGCCAGCTGCTTCACCTCCGTGGCCACGACCGCGAAGCCGCGCCCGGCCGCGCCGGCCCGCGCCGCCTCGATGCTCGCGTTGAGCGCGAGCAGGTTCGTCTGCCGCGCGATCGCGCCAATCACCGCGACCACGCCCGCGATGCGGTCGACCGCGGTGGTGAGCTGCTGCATGCGCTGCGTCACGTCGCCCGCCAGGTTGCGCGCGTCGTCCACGAACTCGTCCGTGCCCGCGATATGGCTCTCGATCGCGACGCCCGTGCGCGAGAGCTGCTGCGTCGTCTCCGCGAGGCTGGTGGTGGCCTTGAAGGCCGTGTCGGAGAGGCTGGAGAGCTCGAGGCTGGCGTCGCGCAGCCCGTCCATCAGGGTGAGCGTCTCGGTCACCTGCGACTGCACGTCGTCGGCCGAGTAGCCGATTACCCGCATGGTCAGCAGAACGTCGTCCTCGAGCTGTCGCAGCACCTCGCGCAGGCCGTCGCCGCCGTCGGGCGACTCCGACGGCTGGGCCGTCGGCGCCTCGACGGCCGGGGAGGGGGCGTCATGCAGGTCCGCGGCGGACCTGGGGCGCTTGAAGAGGCGGACGAGGTTCACAAACGGCTCGGTGACTCGTGGCGATACGACCAGGAGTATGCCGGGCGTTCGTAAACAATCAGGGATAGAGATCCTCCAGAAGCCGGCTCGATGGGCCGGCGCCGCAACCCGAATGCGCGCAAACGAGCAATTTCAGCCCTCCCTGCGCGCAGGCGGTAGAACTCCGTTCACCATAGGGAGAAACCGGGCCACCCTGGCAACCACTCGAAAAGGCCTGCTCGTCCAGAGTGCGTCACGCAAAAAAGCACGCTGGGGTAGGGTTGCTCGATGACGGTCCGGAATGAAGGCTTGGCGATCAGCGCCGTCATGGACGGGCGTGCGCCCGCGATCCTGTGCGCCGCCGCAACGGCCTTCCTGGCCCGGCTGGACGCCCGGTTCGAGACTGCCCGCCGGGCGGCCCTGGCCCACCGGGCCGAGCGCCGGCTGGCCTTCGACGGCGGCGAGATGCCGGACTTTCCGGCCGAGACCCAAAGCATCCGCGACGCTGACTGGCGGGTGAGCCCCATCCCGGCCGACCTCGTGGACCGCCGCATCGAGATCGCCGGGCCGCCCGGACGCGCCGCCATCGTGGCGGCCGTGAACTCCGGCGCGAAGGTGTTCGTGGCCGATTTCGAAGACGCGTCCTCGCCGAGCTGGACCAACCTGATCGACGGCCAGGCGAACCTGATCGATTTCTGGGCCGGGCGGCTCCAGGCCGGCTCCCCCAAGGGCCGCAAGACCGCGCCGCGTCCGGATGGCGCGGCCGTGATGATGCGCCCGCGCGGCTGGCACCTGCCCGAAAAGCACGTGCAGGTCGCCGGCCGGCCGCTGGCCGCTACGCTGTTCGACGTCGGGCTCTATTTGTTTCACAACGCCCGCGCGATCCAGGCCCAGGGCCGCACCGTCGCGCTTTACTTGCCCAAGGTGGAGGGCGCGCGCGAGGCGCGCCTCTGGAACGACATGCTGGGCTTCGCCGAGCGTGAGCTCGAATTGGCGGCGGGCTCCATCAAGGCCACCGTGCTGATCGAGACCATGCCGGCCGCCTTTGAGATGGACGAGATCCTGTGGGAGCTGCGCGAGCGCGCGCTCGGCCTCAATTGTGGCCGCTGGGACCTGATCTTCAGCTTCATCAAATGCCTCGGCAAGCACGCCCGCTTCGTCACGCCGGACCGCGCCTCCATGGTGATGGGGTCGAACTTTCTGGCGGCCTGCTCCTACCTGCTGGTGAAGACCTGCCACCGCCGCGGCGCGCTGGCGCTCGGCGGCAAGATCGCCAACATGCCCGTGAAGGGCGATCGCCGCGCCCATCGCCAGTCCATCGCCATGGTGAAGGCCGACAAGCAGCGCGCCGCCCTCGAGGGCCTGGACGGCGTCTGGGTCGGCCATCCCGATCTGGTCCCCATCGCCCAGGAGGTGTTCCACGGTCTGGTGCCGGAGGCGAACCAGCTCGGCCTCCTCCATGCCGACATGGAGATCATCCGCGACGACATGCTCTCGATGCACCCCGGCCGCCGCACCGAGGCGGGCCTGCGCGGCAACATCCGGGTTGTGATCCACTATCTGGCCGCCTGGATCGGCGGGCAGGGCGCGCTGCCGATGCACGACCTCCTGGAGGACGCGGGCACGGCCGAGATCGCGCGCGTGCAGGTCTGGCAGTGGGTGTACCACGAGGCCAAGCTGTCGGACGGCCGCAAGATCACGCCCGAGCTCTTCGGCGAAATCCTCGACGACGAGGTCGCGCGCCTCCGCGCCGATCTCGGCGACGCCGGCTTCGCGGCTGGCCGCCACCGGGAGGCCGTGGACCTGTTCCGCGCCATGACGCTGGCCGCGGACGTCCCCGACTTCCTGACGCTCTCCGCCTACGACATGCTGGCGGCCTGAGCGGCTGGCGCACGCGCGCTTTTCCACCCCCGTCCACCGCCCCAATCCCCTCATCCTGAGGAGCATCGCCGCTTGGCGATGCGTCTCGAAGGACAAGTGACTCCAGCCTGCCATCACGGTTGAACTCGCTGGAGCCCTCGTCCTTCGAGACGCAGGCCCAAGCGGGCCTGCTCCTCAGGATGAGGGTGTTGGGAGTTTGGACTATCCGAATGCCGATGAGGCAAGGCGCCCTCGCTCCCTCCACGGCGCCCCCCACACGGAACGCCCGACCTTTCCGCGAATTCATGTTGCGAGGCCTTGGAGGCCGGCTTGGCCGCCACCACATCTCACGGGCCGCACGGTGGCGATTGCGGCGCCTGCGAGGGTTGTTTCGGCCGCCACGCCGTTGAGTCACGCACACGAGGAGCGACCATGAGTCCCGAGGAACGCCAGCTGCTCGCGAATCTGTTCGAGCGTGTGAAGGGCGCCGCCAATGCGCCGCGCGACAAGGAGGCCGAGGCCTTCATCAGCGATGCGGTGCGCCAGCAGCCCTATGCGCCCTACCTGATGGCCCAGACCGTGATCGTGCAGGAGGAGGCGCTGAAAGCCGCCGCCAGCCGCATCCAGGAGCTCGAGGCGCAGGCCGCCGAGCACGAAAAGGCGCGTGACGCCGGCTCCACCAGCTTCCTGGGCGGGCTCGGCAAAACCATTTTTGGCGGCCAGGAGGCGGGTCGTCCGCCCCAGCCCGGCCGTCCCGCAGGCCCATGGGGCCAAGCCGCCCCGCAAGCCGCTCCCCCGCCCGCCGCGGGTCCGTGGGGCGCGGCCCAGCAGGCCCAGCCGCCTCAGGGCGGCGGCGGCTTCTTCGGCGGAGGCCAGGGCGCGGGTCCTGGCGGGGCCATGGGGGCGATGGGTGGCGGTGGCGGCGGCGGCTTCCTGCGCAACGCCATGACGACCGCGGCCGGCGTGGCCGGCGGCGCCTTGCTGTTCCAGGGCGTCTCGTCGCTGTTCAACAGCCACCACGGCTCGGGCGGCCTGTTTGGCGGGCAGGCCAACAGCCTGGCCGACCCGGCCGCGCTCGGCGGCGGCTCCGGCGAGACCATCATCAACAACAACTATGGATCGGCGGCCGCCGACCCGATGGGCGACAGCGCCAACTACCAGTCGGCCGGCTATGACGATCCCGCGACCGACAGCCCCATCGATGACGCCAGCTTCGACGACGGCGGCGTGGACGACGGCGACAGCTGGGCCTGATAGGTTCTCCGGGTGACAGATTCGCCCGACAACAGCGCCCAAATGGCGTCCGCCGCGTTTCGCCTGCCGGCCATGGACCAGGAGTTCCTGCTCGGCGACTCGATGCGCGGCGTGCGCTTTCTTCTGGAATACGCCAAGGCGGAGGAGCGCCTGCGCGCCTGGGGCGTGCGCTCAACCGTGGTGGTGTTCGGCTCGGCCCGCGCGAGGCCGGCCGGCGTCCCGACGACGTTCGGGCCCAACGGCGCGCGCTGGTATGAGGAGGCGCGCCGATTCGGCATGATCGCCTCGCAGCGCGGCGGGGCTTTGACGTCCGACCACGGCCAGCGCGACAACGTGATCGCGACGGGCGGCGGCCCCGGCATTATGGAAGCCGCCAACCGCGGGGCCGCCGAAGCCGGAGCGCCGTCGGTCGGCTTCAACATCACCCTGCCGCACGAGCAGGAGCCGAACGCCTATTCGACGCCGGACCTCACCTTCCGCTTCCACTATTTCGCGATGCGCAAGATGCATCTCGCCATGCGGGCCAACGGATTGGTGGTGTTCCCGGGCGGCTTCGGCACCTTTGACGAGCTCTTCGAGATCTTGACGCTGCGCCAGACCGGCAAGGCCCCGGCGATCCCGATCGTGCTGGCGGACCGAGCCTACTGGACCTCGGTCATCAACTTTGACGCCCTCGTGGACGCCGGCATGGTGAAACGCGACGACCTCGACCTCTTCGGCTTCGCGGATGACGCCGAGGACATCTGGGCCGCCTTGGTGGAACGCGGCCTGCCGCTGCCGCACCGGAAAGGGTAGCGAGCCTGTGGCTGGGCATTCGATGCGCCTCGCCGTCATTGCGAGCGCAGCGAAGCAATCCAGCCTAACGCCCGGCCGTTAGGCTGGATTGCTTCGCCTCCGGCTCGCAATGACGGCGAGGGGACGCCCAGGACGGCGCGAAGCGCCACCCTCCCCCTCAAGGGGAGCGTGGGCCCCCTACATCACCACCACAGTCGTCCCCACCCGCACGCGCTCGTACAGGTCCGTGACGTCCTCGTTGCGCAGGCGGATGCAGCCCGAGGAGACGTTCTGGCCGATGGTGTTGGGCTCGTTGGTGCCGTGGATGCGGTAGAGCGTGGAGCCGAGATACATCGCGCGGGCGCCGAGTGGGTTGTCGGGGCCGCCTTCCATGTGGGCCGGGAGGTCCGGCCGGCGCTTGATCATCTCGGGCGGGGGCGTCCAGCCGGGCCATTCGGCCTTGCGGGTGATGGTCTTCACGCCCGCCCAGGTGAAGCCGGGGCGACCCACGCCGATGCCGTAGCGCAGGGCCTTGCCGCCCGGCTGGACGAGATAGAGAAACTTGTTGGGCGAATCGATCACGATCGTGCCCGGCGCGTGGCGGCCGTCATAGTCCACGACCTGGCGCTCGTAGCGCGGGTCGAGGCCGCGCTCGATGCGGCTCATCGGCTCGGGCGGCGCGTTCATGGGCAGGGAGGCGTAGCGCGGGTCCGGCGCATAGGCGGGCTCGGCCGGCCAGATGGGACGGCGGACGCCGAGCGGCGCCCCTGGGATGGGGGGCGCCACGGCGGGTTCGCGCGGCGACGGGTTGCGCCCGGTCATCAGCAACTCGATGAAGCCGCCGCCCATGTCGGGCGAGCCGGCGCGCGCAAGCGACGGCGCGACGGCCACGAGGGCGATGAGGGGCAACAGGTATCTGCGCATGGGAGGCTGCGGCTCCAGGCTGAATACTTCGGGTTATGTCAGCCGGAAACTATTCGCTCGCGGGTGGAGGCCTGCTGAACAATCAACGTTAACAAAGCGCTTTGTATTTCATTCAATTCTCTTTTCAGCGGAATGGTTTACAAGAAATTGAGCGGTTTCGGTAAGGCGTTGTTTATCCCTTAAGGAAGCGCAGGCATGGTTCTCGGCAACGCTTGGCCGGCTCGCGGCCCGCGTTCGGAAACTGTTGATTGAACCGCACGACCCGCCCCTATCGCCTCGAACGCACCGCGCCGCCCGGGTCGCCGACGGCGCGCGGCGCTTCTGGCTCGTCGGCGGAGACAGCCCGGGCCGAATCGGCGCAGGCCGGAGCCGGCCACCAGGCCGCCGCGGTTGCGGTGGTTCAAGCTGGCGCCGGGCTGGCGCGCGCCTCCGCGGAGCTCACCGCGGTCACCAGCGACGTGGCGCGCGGCGTTCACGCCATCCTCGGCATCTGCGAGGAGCTGGACGCAACGATTCACCGTCTCAAGGCCGAAGGCGCGCTTTCGGCCGAAAGCGCCGACCACCTCTCCGAACGGCTCTTGCTGGTGTTTCAGGCCTGCGATTTCCAGGATCTCGCGGGGCAGCGCATCGCCAATGTGCGCGGCCTTCTCGATGAGCTCGACCGCCGCATCGTGACCTGGCGGTTCGGCGCCGCGCCGGCCGCCAAGGCGGCCACCGCGGACGGCGCGATCCCGGGCTGGGGCGGCAACGCCCGCGCCACCGAACTCGAGAATGGCCCGCGCCTGCAATCGGACGCCGGGCACCTGACCCAGGCCGACGTGGACCGGCTGCTGTCCTGACGACTTCACGGCGCCGGCGCGGCATGCGAGAAGGGCCGCCCCTGTTCGCCCGGGCCGCCCCCCCCCATGACCGCTCCGCTCGACGCCAGCCTCTCGATCCGCCCCGCCGTCGACAATGACGGGCCGCGGCTGGCGGACCTGATTCGCACCGTGTTCGCCGAATACGAGAACTGCCCCTTTGTGTCGGATGAATTCCCGGAGCTCGCCGCCCCGGCGACGAGCTATGCGGCGCGCGGCGGCGTGCTCTGGGTCGCAGAGCGCAGGGCCGCCGGCGGCGAGACGCAGCTGGTCGGCTCGCTCGCGATCGCGCCGGCCGTTGACCCGGGCGACTTCGAGCTCCTGAAGGTCTACGCCGCCGCCAGCGAGCGTGGGCGCGGCCTCGCGGCGCGGCTGCTCGCCGACGCGGTCGCGTACGCGGCCGAGCGGGGAGGGCGGCGCATCGTGCTGTGGTCAGACAGCCGCTTCACGCGGGGGCATGCGTTTTATCGCAAGCACGGGTTCAAGCCGACGCCCGGCATCCGGGCGCTGCATGACGTCGGCGTAACGCTGGAGCTCGGCTTCGCGCGCGACCTGCCTGCAGGCCGGGACGAATCGGCGGGCGGGCTTTGAAGCCCGTTCTCCGGCACGATGTCTCGCTGCTGCCGATCGGCATGGCGATGGCGGGCGCGATCCTGCTCACCGTGATGGATGCGGTGATGAAGGGGCTCTCGGCCGGCTTCTCGACGCTCGATCTCGTGGCCGGACGCTATGTGTTCGGCACGCTGGTGGCGGTCCCGATCGCGCTCGTGATGCGCCCGGCGCTCCCCAACGCGGCGATGCTGCGCGCCCATCTGGTGCGCACCCTCGTGGTGGTGGTGACGGCCGGGTTGTTCTTTTACTCGCTGTCCATCCTGCCGCTCGTGGAGGCGGTGGTGTTCAGCTACCTGTCGCCCGTGATCATGGCGCTGCTCGGCCGCGTGATGCTGGGCGAGAAGGTCGCGCCGGCCGTCGCGGTCGCGATCGCGGTGTCGTTCGCGGGCGTGATCGTGATCGCGGTCGGCAAGGGGATCAGCGTCGCCGGCATGGGCCGGGACCTCTGGGGCGTGCTGGCCGCCGTGGCGGCGGCGTTCACCTATGCGCTCGCGATGGTGATGCTGCGGGCGCGCACGGGCAGCGACCCCATCGTCGGCATCGTGGCGCTGCAGAACGTCATCGCCATGGCGTATGTGCTGCCGCTGTCGCTCGCGTTCGGCCAGCCGCTTTCGCTCGTGCAGGCGCACTGGCCGTGGCTGCTGCTCGCCGGGGGGCTGGGCGCGGTCGGCCACCTGTTCTACGCCGGGGCCTTCAAGCGGGCGCCCGCCGCCAAGATCGGCGCGGTGGAGTACACCAACTTCATCTGGGCGACCGCCATCGGCTACGTCGCCTTCAGCGAGATCCCGACCGCTTCCGCGACGGCCGGCGCGGCCCTGATCGTCTGCGGGTCGCTGGTGCTGATGGTGAAGCGCAAGCCCGCCGCGGCCTGACGGCGGCGGCGCGGGGTTTCGGCCGGAGGCGTTTCGGGCTATGGTCCCCCCGCAGATCGTGGCGCGGCCGCCCCGCCGGTCGCCCTTAATTTCGACCGCCCGCACAAAACCGCGAAGCTCGCGCTGCGACAAATCTTGACAGTCCCGCCCGGGGCGCTTATCTCCGCGTCATCCTGATTGGCACTCTCTTGGTGAGAGTGCTAGCAGGCCATCGTTTCTTGCCAGCTTCAGCGCTTCGTGCGCGTCGCGAAGAGGAAGACACTCATGCAATTCCGTCCCCTGCACGACCGCGTCGTCGTCCGCCGCCTCGAGTCGGAGGAGAAGACCAAGGGCGGCATCATCATCCCCGACAGCGCCAAGGAGAAGCCCCAGGAGGGCGAGATCGTGGCCGTTGGACCCGGCGCCCGTGACGAAAGCGGCAAGCTCGTCGCTCTCGACGTGAAGGCCGGCGACCGCGTCCTGTTCGGCAAGTGGTCGGGCACCGAGGTCAAGATCGACGGTCAGGACCTCCTGATCATGAAGGAGTCCGACATCATGGGCGTCGTCGCCTGATCTCGGACCTACCCCGCCTTTCCTGATTTCAATTCATAGGAGCTAGACGTCATGGCTGCCAAAGACGTTCGCTTTTCCTCCGACGCCCGCGACAAGATGCTGCGCGGCGTGGACATTCTCGCCAACGCCGTGAAGGTGACGCTCGGTCCCAAGGGCCGCAACGTCGTCATCGAGAAGAGCTTCGGCGCACCCCGCATCACCAAGGACGGCGTCACCGTCGCCAAGGAGATCGAGCTCGAGGACAAGTTCGAGAACATGGGCGCCCAGATGGTGCGCGAAGTGGCCTCGAAGACCAACGACATCGCCGGCGACGGCACCACGACCGCCACGGTTCTCGCCCAGGCGATCGTGAAGGAAGGCGCCAAGGCCGTCGCGGCCGGCATGAACCCGATGGACCTCAAGCGCGGCGTCGATCTCGCCGTGACTGCGGCCCTCGAGGACATCAAGAACCGCGCCCGCAAGGTTGCGTCCTCGGCTGAGGTCGCGCAGGTCGGCACCATTTCGGCGAATGGCGACAGCGCCATCGGCGAGATGATCGCCCAGGCCATGCAGCGCGTCGGCAACGAAGGCGTGATCACGGTCGAGGAGGCCAAGACCGCCGAGACCGAGCTCGACGTCGTCGAGGGCATGCAGTTCGACCGCGGCTACCTCTCCCCGTACTTCATCACGAATGCGGAGAAGATGGTCGCCGAGCTCGAGGACCCCTACATCCTCATCCACGAGAAGAAGCTGTCGTCGCTCCAGGCGATGCTGCCGATCCTCGAGGCCGTGGTGCAGACCGGCAAGCCGCTCGTCATCATCGCCGAGGACATCGAGGGCGAGGCTCTCGCCACCCTGGTGGTCAACAAGCTGCGCGGCGGCCTGAAGGTCGCGGCCGTGAAGGCTCCGGGCTTCGGCGATCGCCGCAAGGCCATGCTGGAGGACATCGCGATCCTGACCCAGGGTCAGATGATCGCCGAGGACCTCGGCATCAAGCTCGAGTCCGTCACCCTCAACATGCTGGGCCGCGCCAAGCGCATCCGCATCGAGAAGGAAAACACCACGATCGTCGACGGCGCCGGTGAGCGTTCCGACATCGAGGCGCGCGTGTCGCAGATCAAGGCGCAGATCGAGGAGACCACCTCGGACTACGACCGCGAGAAGCTGCAAGAGCGTCTGGCCAAGCTCGCTGGCGGCGTCGCGGTGATCCGCGTCGGCGGCGCGACCGAGGTCGAGGTGAAGGAAAAGAAGGACCGCGTCGACGACGCCCTGAACGCCACCCGCGCTGCGGTGGAAGAAGGCATCGTCCCCGGCGGCGGCACCGCGCTGCTGCGCGCCAAGGGCGCCGTCTCCAAGCTGAAGTCGGATAACGCCGACGTGCAGGCCGGCATCAACATCGTGATGAAGGCCCTCGAGGCTCCGCTTCGCCAGATCGTCGAGAACGCTGGCGTCGAAGGCTCCATC
The DNA here is from genome assembly GCF_014636935.1 of Alsobacter metallidurans. Classification (GTDB taxonomy): domain Bacteria; phylum Pseudomonadota; class Alphaproteobacteria; order Rhizobiales; family Beijerinckiaceae; genus Alsobacter; species Alsobacter metallidurans. The sequence continues at coordinate 1,014,890 of NZ_BMES01000001.1, forward strand.
GTGGTCGGCAAGATCGGCGAGAACCCGTCCGAGACCTTCGGCTTCAACGCCCAGACCGAGAAGTACGTCGACATGCTCGAGGCCGGGATCGTCGATCCGGCCAAGGTCGTCCGCACGGCTCTCCAGGACGCGGCTTCGGTCGCCGGCCTGCTGATCACCACGGAAGCCATGGTCGCCGAAATCCCGAAGGACAAGCCCTCCATGCCCATGGGCGGCGGCGGCGGCATGGGCGGCATGGACTTCTAAGTCCAACGCCGCTCGGTTCTCCGAGCCACAGAGTAGTGAAGGGCGGCCGCGAGGCCGCCCTTTTTGCGTTGTGGCAGGCGCTGGCCCAGCGAAACGGCCGTGACATGCTCTCCGTCATCCCCGGCGGCGCGAAGCGCCGGGAAGGGGATCGAGAAGTGAGCGACCTTGCCGCTGGATCCCCATCCCGACCTGCTGCGCAGGTCGCCGGGGATGACGGCCCAACAAGTCCAGCCTTCGCTGGCGCCATCGGGAGACATCCTCCCCCTCATTGCGAGCGCCAGCGAAGCAATCCAGCCTAATGTCCGGCTTTTAAGCTGGATTGCTTCGCCTCCGGCTCGCAATGACGGCGAGGGACTCAATCATTCCGGCGTAAGTTTCCGCGACCCCGCAGCCTCTTCGGTTCCACCGCGCCGCGTGTTAAGCCTTCCCGCCGGTTCGCGCTCCGCGCGCCTTTCTTGCCGTGAGACTCAAGCCCCATGCATGGATCTAAGCTGAAGCCGCTGGCCCTCGTGGTTCTGGCCGCCGCGTTGGCGGCGGGCGTGGTCGGGGCCGTGCGGGGCGATCCTGCGGCGCTGGGCCTTGCCTTGGTGGGTCTGCTGCTGGCGGGCGCGACCTGGCGCTCGGCCGTGATCTCGGTGTTCCTGCGCATCTTCGTGGCGATCTTCGCGGTGGAATACGTGCTCGCCAGCGCGGTGGTGCTGCTGGTGCGCGGCGGGCTCTGGCCCGAGGCCCTGGCCGACCTCGCGGTTCCGACCAGCCTGCCGATCACGGTCGGCGTCTTCGGCCTCATCGTGTATGGGGCGTCGCACCTGCACGTGATCCGCACCATCACGCGCATCGCCGACCTCTACTTCGCCACCCGCGAGGTCGGCGTGGCCCGCATCTGGCCGTTCGGGACCGTGCAGGTCCGCGAGAACCGGCTCGCTGCCGCGGCCATCACGTTCCTGATCGTCATCAACCAGGCGCAGGTCGGCATTTCGGTGCGGCTGTCCTTCTTCAACCGCGACTGGTTCAACGCCATCCAGGAGAAGAACGCCGATGCGTTCTGGTCGCTGCTGTTCACGGTCTTCCTGGTCTGGGCGGCCGTCTATATCGCCAGCGCGATCGTCGAATACGTGGTGCAGTCCGGCCTCAGCATCCGCTGGCGGCGCTGGCTGACCGACCATTTCGTCAGCGACTGGCTGGGCGACCACCGCCACTACCGCATGAACCTCGCGGGAGTGGGCGCCGACAACCCCGACCAGCGCATCGCGGTCGACATCGATCGCTTCATCGATTCGACCTACAGCTTCTCGATCCGCCTGCTCGCGACCGTGAGCTCGCTGGTGTCGTTCTCGATCATCCTGTGGACGATCTCGGCCAACTTCACCATCCCGGGCACCGAGATCGTGATCCCGGGCTTCCTGTTCTGGGTGGCGCTGCTCTATGCGGGCATCGGCACGCTGATCACCCACCTGATCGGCCGCACCCTGGTGCCGCTGAACTTCACGCAGCAGCGCTACGAGGCGGACTTCCGCTTCTCGCTGGCGCGCCTGCGGGAATATTCGGAGCAGGTCGCCCTTCTGGACGGCGAGCGCGCCGAGCGCGGCATCGTGATGGGGCGCTTCGGCTCCGTGCTGGCGAATTTTTGGCAGATCGTCGGCGTCCGCAAACGCCTGCTCGCCTTCACGGCGTCCTATGGGCAGATCAGCCCGCTGATCCCCTATGTGATCGCCGCGCCGTTCTACTTCGCGGGCAAGATCCAGCTCGGCCAGATGAGCCAGACGGCAGGCGCCTTCGGCAATGTGGAAGGCGCGCTGAACTTCTTCGTCAGCTATTACGTCAGCCTGGCGGAGTACAAATCCGTCATCGACCGCCTCACCACCTTCAACGACGCGATCGAGACGGCGGGTTCCATCGGAACCAAGCCGCCCCGCGTCGAGCTGGTGCAGAAGGCCGGGCAGACCAACGTGCGCGTGGACGCGCTGGAGCTCGCGCTGCCCAACGGGAAGACCATCGTGACGATCGACGACCTCGTGCTGAAGCCGGGCGAGTCGACGCTGGTCACGGGCCCGTCAGGTTCCGGCAAGTCGACGCTGCTTCGCGCCGTCTCGGGCATCTGGCCCTATGGCGACGGCCGCATCAGCGTGCCCGAGGGCCAGAGCGTGATGCTGCTGCCGCAGCGCCCCTATATCCCGATGGGCACGCTGCGCGGCGCCGTCACCTATCCGGAGCTCAGCGGCGCCTATGACGATGCGGCCCTGCGCGACGCGCTCACGGCCGCGCGCCTGCCCGCACTGGTGGATCGGCTGGACGAGGAAGACATCTGGCCGCAGCGCCTCTCGGGCGGCGAGCAGCAACGCCTCGCCATCGCGCGCGCGCTCTTGGCCAAGCCGGACTGGCTGTTCCTGGACGAGGCCACATCGGCGCTGGACGAGCTCGGCGAGGCGGCGCTCTACAAGATGCTGGCCGAGCGCCTGCCCGGCGCCACCATCGTGTCCATCGGCCACCGCTCGACCCTGATCGCCATGCACAAGCGGCATCTGCAAATGGCCTCGAAGGGCGACCTGTTCACGACCGAGGAGGTCGAGCGGAATGCGAGCGCTTAAGGAGTTCATGTCGGCGCGATGCCCACCCTCCCCTTGAGGGGGAGGGTCGCCGCGCAGCGGCGGGGTGGGGTGACGCCGGGCGTTGGCTGGGTGGCGAAACCGAGTCTTGCCCCGGCCCCCCAACCCGCCGGCCTTCGGCCATCGACCCTCCCCCTCAAGGGGAGGGTGGGCTGCGGCGCTTCGTTCGAAGAACGGCAGGTGAGGCGAGCGCCGTTAGCGCGTTTCTTCTCCCCCCGGGAGAAGGTGTCAGCGAAGCTGACGGATGAGGGACTGACGGCTGGTCAGTGGCCTCGATGGTCGAGTTTGCTGGAAGGACGCTAGTCCCTCATCCGGCCCTTCGGGCCACCTTCTCCCGAGGGGAGAAGGGTGCGGCGCGCGACGCCCTCAGATCGAGCGCTGGAACTTCAGCTCGCCGTGCTGGCTCTGGATGATCAGGTAGCCGTCCTTCACGTCCCACACCTGGGCGGTGCGGAAGGCGACCAGGAAGGCCTTTTCGAGGTCCATCACGCCCTTCTCACAGGCCTTCTTGGTGGACGCGATCGGCCCCACCGCGAAGCGCTGCTGCTGGAGCGGGTAGGCGGTGGCCGAGAAATTGTTGCAGCCGCCGAAGCCGCGGGCGCGGAACTGGCCGTCCAGCATGATGGAGGGGCGCTCGCCCGACGTGAACGACTTGCCGTTCATGCTCGCCAACGTCCACTGCACGTCGGTGGGGAACACCTTCTGGGCCTTGGGAACAACCACCTCGCCCTGCTGCGGCGCCCGGCTGCCCTTCTGCTGCGCAAGCGCCTGCCCGGCGCCCAGCGAGGCGAAGAGCGCGGCGGCGCAAACGAGACGCATGGAGGACGAACGACGCAGCATGATGGTGGATCCCTTGTGGAATGGCGGCGGAGCATAGTCACCCAAAGGCGCCCTCGCAATGGCGAGCCGTGGGTTTGACGGGTGCGTTTCTGCGCTGTTTCAGCGCCTCGCCGTCATTGCGAGGAGCGAAGCGACGCGGCAATCCAGGCGCTAGGCGAAGGCCTTGGCGCCTGGTGGCCCGCGTCAGCTGGATTGCTTCGCTCGCGCTCGCAATGACCGGGAGGGTGGCGCCATCCAAAAGCCCTCAGCCGCCGATGCGGCGTTCCAGCTTCTCGATCAGCGGGTTGGAGGCCGAGAACACGTAGTAGTTCTGCCGCACCGCCACGCGGGTGGCGCCCAGCGCCACGAGCGCTTCCGAGAGGGGAAAGATCTGCCCCGCCGGGCATTGCAGCGTCACCACCCCGGCGGCTTCGTCGCGCTGGATGAGGCGGGCCGAGAACGGCGCCAGCGCGTCCGCGCCCAGCGCGGCGCGGGGCAGGGTGGCGGTGACCTCGCGGGTGGTGCGGGCTTCTTCCTCGGCGGCGATGCGGGCCAGGATGGAGCGGGCGGCCCGGCGGGCGCGCTCGCCCCAGGGGGCCTGCGTGGAGGCCGCCAGATTGGCTTCGCTTTTCAGCATCACGCCATCGTCGATCACCTTCAGGGCGTTGGCGGCCAGCGTCGCGCCCGTTGTGGTGATGTCGACGATGAGCTCCGCCGCGCCTGAGGCCGGCGCGCCCTCGGTGGCGCCGAGGCTCTCGACGATGCGGTAGTCGGCGACGCCGTGCTGGGCGAAGAACGCGCGCGTCAGGTTCACGTATTTGGTGGCGACCCGCATCTTGCGGCCGTGCCGGGTGCGAAACACCGAGGCGACGTCCTCGAGATCCGCCATGCGGCGCACGTCGATCCAGGCCTGCGGCACCGCCACCACCACATTGGCGTGGCCGAAGCCGAGCGGCGTCAGGAGTTCGAGCTTCTGGTCCGCGTCCGGCAGGCTTTCGCGGATCAGGTCCTCGCCCGTGATGCCGAGATGCGCGCCGCCCTGCGACAGCTCGCGGGCGATCTCGGAGGCGGAAAGGAACAGCACCTCCACGTCCGGCACGCCCGCGATCACGCCGCGATAGTCGCGCGCGCCACGACCCTGCGACAGCGGCAGGCCGGCGCGCTTGAAGAACGCGAAGGCGTTTTCCTGCAGGCGGCCCTTGGACGGAACGGCCAGGATCAGCGGGGCGTCGGCGGTGTCGAACGTCATGCCAGCGCTCCTGCGAGCCGGTCGAGCCAGATGGAGCAGCCCACGGCCGGGATGGGGTGGGAGGCGCCGAGCGTCTGGATCAGGCGGTCGTAGCGGCCGCCGCCGACGATCGGCCGGGCGTCTGCCTCACCGCCGTCGCGGATCTCGAACACCACGCCGGTGTAGTAGTCGAGGTTGCGGCCGAAGGCGGCAGAAAAGGCGATCTGCGCCACGTCCACGCCGCGCGCCGCGATGAAGCCCGTGCGGGCGTCGAAGCTGTCGAGCACGGCGCCGAGATCGAGCCGGGCCTCGGCCGCCAGCGCGCGCAGTTGCGACGAGGCGGCGTCCGGATCGCCCGCGATGGCGGCGAAGCGCCGCAGCACCGCGACCGCCTCGGGCGAAACGCCGGCGTCGGCCTCGGCTTCGGCGCGGGCCAGGAAGCGCTCGGCGATTTCGGCGGCGGTGCGGCCGCCCACGGTCGAGATGCCCGCGATGTTGAGCACGTCCTCCACAAAGGCGCGGGCCGCCTTGGGGTCCTGCCCCTGCACGGCGCGCAGCAGGCCGGCATGTTCGCCGCCCACCGCGTGCGCGGCCGTGAGGTCCTCGCCCAGCGCGGCGGCGAGCTGGCCTTGCGCGTAGGCCCGGCGCAGCTGGCGGGCGCGGGCGGGCGGCAGCGCAAGCGCATCCAGCAGAGCGGTAAACAGGCCGACGTCGCCGAGCCGGATCTCGGGGCGGCGCAGGCCCATCGCGTTCACGGCGTCGAACGCGATGGCGAGAACCTCCGCGTCCGCCGCCTCGGCGTCGTCGCGACCGTAGGATTCGATGCCGGCCTGCCAGAACTCGCCGCTCTCGCCGGCGCGCAGCCGGAACACCGGGCCGCCATAGGAGAGCGCCGCCGGCTCGGCCGCGCCGGGCGAGGCCAGATAGGCGCGCGCCACCGGGATGGTGTATTCGGGCCGCAGCGCCCATTCGCGGCCGGCCGCGTCCGTGGTGACGAACATGCGGGCGCGGATGTCCTCGCCCGAGAGGTCCAGGAACACGTCGGCGGGCTGCAGCACGGGCGGCTCGACCCGGCCGTAGCCGGAATCGCCGAAGCTCGCGACCAGCGCGTCGGCCAGATCCTGTGGCGTGCGGTCCATGTCCCTTGTCCTGCCTCGCGTCCTGCGGCGTCGATCCCATAGCAGGCGAGGACGCGGGGCGCGACCTTCTTTGCCGTGGAGGGTGAACGCTCCGTAGAGCCGCCGCGGCCGCGCGGCGCCGCCGCCTTGACACGCGCCCGCAGCGCCGGTAGCGGCGGGGCTCCTTCCCGTTCCCCAACAGCGGCCTCGCCGCGCCAGCGGTGACCCATGACGACGACCACAGCGCTGCCCGAGATCCTGTCCGGCGTCGAGGGCTGGATCGGCCGCTACGACCTCATCCTGTGCGACATCTGGGGCGTGCTGCACGACGGCCTGAAGGCCCATCCGGGCGCGGGCGATGCGCTCACGCGCTTCCGGCAGGCCGGCGGCACGGTGGTGCTGGTCTCCAACGCGCCGCGGCCGGCGCTGGCGGTGGTTCCGCATCTCGACCAGCTCGGCGTCGTGCGCTCGGCCTGGGACGGCGCGGTGACGTCGGGCGACGTCACCCGGGCGATGCTGGAGGAGCGGGCCGGCACGGCCTATTACTGGCTCGGCCCGGACCGCGACGCGCCCCTGTTCGACGGCCTCTCGGCCCGGCAGGTCCCGCTGGAGGAGGCGGAGCTCATCGTCTGCACCGGGCTGCTCCATGACGAGCACGAGACCCCGGCCGACTACGCCGCGCTCCTTGCCGCCGCCAAGGCGCGAGCCCTGCCCTTCGTGTGCGCCAACCCGGACCTCGTGGTGGAGCGCGGGCAGGACCTGATCTACTGCGCGGGCGCGCTGGCGCAGGCCTATGAGGAGATCGGCGGCGAGACGATCTACGCCGGCAAGCCCTACCCGGCCGTGTATGCGGCTGCGCGCGACATCGGCGCGTCCATCCGGCGTGAGCGAACGCCCGAGAGCCGCATCCTGGCCATCGGCGACGCGCTGCGCACCGACATCGCGGGCGCGAACCAGCTCGGCTGCGACTCGCTGTTCGTGGCGCGCGGCATTCATACGCACGAGCTCGGCATCGCGGACCGCCCGCTCCACGAGGAGGGCCTCGCCCGCCTGATGGCGACCGCGACCGTGAAGCCCACCGCCGCGATCGACAAGCTCGCCTGGTAGGGCGAGCGGCCGCGCTTATGCGACCGCGCGGATCACCTTCCCGAGCTTGTCGACGAGTTCGCCGATCTGCTCCTCGGTGATGATCAGCGGTGGCGTCACCGCGATGGTCTCGCCGGTGATGCGGATCATGAGGTCATGGTCCCGGAACGCCCGGTCCATGGCCTCGAAGGCGCGCTTGCCGACCGCGTCCGGGCGCGACGCGAGATCGATGGCGCCGACCATGCCCACGGCCCGGATGTCGAGCACGTTGGGCAGGCCCTTCAGGGTCATGATCGCGTCGATCCACTTCGGCTCCATCGCCTTGGAGCGTTCGAACAGGTTCTCGTCGCGATAAAGGTCGAGCGTGGCGAGGCCGGCGGCGGCCGCCAGCGGGTGGCCCGAATAGGTGTAGCCGTGGAAGAGTTCGATGGCGTTGTCGGGCCCATTCATGAAGGCGTCGTAGATGCCCTTGCGGGCGATCACGCCGCCCATCGGCACCGTGCCCGAGTTCACCGCCTTCGCGAAGGTGATCATGTCCGGCACGACGCCGTAGCGCTCGGCCGCGAAGGCGCAGCCCAGGCGCCCGAAGCCCGAGATCACCTCGTCGAAGATCAGCAGGATGCCGTGCTTGTCGCAGATCTCGCGCAGGCGCTTCAGGTAGCCCTTGGGCGGCGGCAGCACGCCGGTGGAGCCCGCCATCGGCTCCACGATCACGGCCGCGATGGTGGACGCGTCATGAAGGGTGACGATGCGCTCGAGGTCGTCCGCCAGGTGCGCGCCCCATTCGGGCTCGCCCTTGGTGAAGGCCTGTTCCTGGCGGTTGTAGGTGTGCGGCAGGTGGTCGACGCCGGCCAGCAGCGAGCCAAAGAACTTGCGGTTGTTGACGATGCCGCCCACCGAGATGCCGCCGAATCCGACGCCGTGGTAGCCGCGCTCGCGGCCGATCAGGCGGGTGCGCGAGCCCTGCCCCTTCACGTTCCAGTAGGCGAGCGCGATCTTGAGCGCGGTGTCGACCGCTTCCGAGCCCGAATTGGCGAAGAACACGTGGTCGAGGTCGGCAGGCGCCAGCGCGGCGATGCGCGAGGCGAGCTGGAAGGCTTTGGGGTGGCCGAACTGGAAGGTCGGCGCGAAGTCGAGCTCCGCCGCCTGCTTCTGGATGGCCTCCACGATCGGCTGGCGGCCATGCCCGGCGTTGCAGCACCACAGCCCCGCGACGCCGTCCAGGATCTTGCGGCCCTCGGGGGTGATGTAGTGCATGTCCTTCGCTCCCGCGATCATGCGCGGGTTCTGCTTGAAGGAGCGGTTGGCCGTGAACGGCAGCCAGAACGCGTCGAGGTCGTTCGGGGCGACGTCGCGGCCGGACAGGTGATCGTGAGCAAGGGACATAAAGGGCCTCCGGTCGGTCGGCGACGGCGCTGATCGTGTCCGAAAAGCCTAGCAGGGCGCCAGCCCGCGCGAAAGCCGCCCCCATGCGTGGCCCCTGCGAAACTGCGGCCGTCCGCCGCAGCTTTTTGGCAGAAGATGCGAGAAGGCGGGGATGTGTCGGGTGCTGGGAGGCTGTGGAGAGCGCCTCGCCGTCATTGCGAGCCGGAGGCGAAGCAATCCAGCCTAGCGCCGGGCCATTTGACTGGATTGCTTCGCTGTCGCTCGCAACGACGGGAGGGTGGGGCGGCTAAACCGCTTTCCCGTCAAAGCGGCGCGAGCGATCGCGCCCTTACGCCAGCGGCACGGCCTCGTAGCCGGCCTTGGTGATGGCCTCGGCCAGTCCGTGCGGGTCGGCGCTGGTGCGGGCGTTGACGCGGGCGTTGTCGAGGTCGACCGAGACTTCGGCGCCGGGGTCGAGCCGCTTCACGACGCGGGTCACCGCGTTGGCGCAGCCGCCGCAGGTCATCCCTTTCACCGCGAGGACGACGTCGGGCGTGGTGTTCAGTGCTTCGCTCATGCTCGCCTCCAGACGTGGCGCCGCGCACGGGGCGTCCGCCATTCCGGCTTCACATAGGCGCGCGCTTGTCCTGCGCCAAGCACCCAGCGCCAAGAACCCCGCGCCGGGATCGCCGCATGACGCTACCCGCCCGGCCTACCCCTAAGGGCGGCCGCTACGTGAAAAAGGCCGGGAAAGCACGGGCGCAAAAAGGGAAACAGCTTTTCGGGCGCGGGAGGATGCGACACTCTCCGGCCCAAAGGCGGTTTTGTCGGGCAACGTGCGGTGATTCGCAGGCGCGGCGGCCGTTGGGGCAGCATCAACCGGGCATCCGTTCCGCCGTGACCAGCAGGTTCGAACCCATCGCCATCTTCGCGGGCGTCGTTATTCTGGCCGTCGCGAGCGCGCTCACGCTGTGGAGCGGCTTAGGCCTGTCCTGGCCGGTTTCGGCGCTGGCCGGCATGGGCGTGGCCGTGGCGCTGTTGGCGATCGCCGCCTGGTCGCGCCGCGGCGCCGCCCCGGCGCCCATCAACACCAGCGAGGTCGCGGCTGTCCTGGAAGAGCTGGCGGCGACGCGCGAGCGCCTGGCCGCCGTCGAGGAGCGCATGGGCGTGCTCGATCGCGCCATGGTGGAATACAGCCGCAAGACCGTTACGGCCGTCGCCAACGAGCTCGACATGGTGGGTTCCGTCGTGCGCGATCTTGCCCAGGCTGTCGCGATGCACGACGCCGAATTGTTCGCGCGGACGGACGGCCCCAACCTGCCCGCCGACGCTTCAGCCGCCGACGTGGCGCGTTCAGCCTTTCAGGCCCCGCCCGAGGCTGTGCGCGCCGCCGAAGCCGATCCGCAGGCCGAGCCGCCGGCGCCGAGGCCCGGCCAGTCGCGCGAGGACAGAAACGTCGTCGCCAGGGCGATCACGCAGGAGCGGCTCGATCTTTTTCTTCAGCCCATCATGGCCGCGCCGCACCGCAGAGTGACGCTCTACGAGACCATGGCGCGCGTGCGGTTGCCCTCCGGCGCGTTCGTGGAGATGCCCGACGTCGCCGCGGTCGCGCAGCAGCGCGGCCTCGCGGCCCAGTTCGACGCCTATCTGCTCGCCAATGTGGTGAAGATCGCCCGCCACTTGCTCGGGCGCGGCCGCGACGTCCCGATCCTGTGCGGCCTCACCACGCGCGCTCTGGTGGACCAGACCTTTTTCCAGGCCCTCACGGCGCTCGGGGCGGCGGAGCGCGAACTCGTCGGCCGCATCGTCTTCCAGTTCCCGCTCGCAGACGTGCGCGCTTTCGGCGTGCTGGAACTGGAGGGGTTGGAGGCCATCCGCGAGCTCGGGTTCCGCTTCGCGGTGTCGGGCGTGTCGGACCTGAAGCTGGACGCGCGGCCTTTGTTCGAGCGTGGCTTCCGCTTCGTCAGCGTTCCGGCCGAGTTGCTGCTGGCGGCGCAGAGCGGCGCCGTGCCGACCGATATCCATCCCGCCGACCTAGCGGGCCTCATGGCCCGGCATGGCCTGGCGCTGATCGTCGAGGGCGTGGACGCCGATGACGTGATGATCGACTTGGCGGATTTCAGCGTCGCTCTGGCGCGCGGCGACATCTTCGGCGCGCCGCGGCCGGTGCGGGCGGACGTGCTGGCCGAGCGGCCGGCGGCTGAAGGCCGGCCCTCGCCCGAGCCTCAGGCAGGGCCTGCCACGCAGGCGGCGCCTGCCACGCAGGCATTCCGGCCCGAGCCGGTGTCGGCCGCCGCCCGGGCGCGCACGGCCGCGACGCCCCAGCCCCGAACCGAGACCGTGATGCCGCCCCCGGATTCGGCGCTCGCCGCTCTGGTGCGCGAGCTTGGCGCGTCCCGCTCGGCGCCGCAACCGCAACAGTCTGCCCCGGCGGAGCCGGCCGCGACGGACCCGGCCGCAACCGGCGACGGCCTGCGCCAGTCGCTTCGCTCATTTCTGAAAAACGGCGCCGGGCGCTGAGCCCGGCCTCCGCCGCGATTCCTAGCCGGCGTGGCGGGCCAGCACCTTGCGGACGGCCTCGACCAGCTCGGCCTCCGGAACCTCGAACTGCGCCTCGGCCTGCATGGCGAGGTAGGTCTCCCGGTCGGGCGCGCCCGACAGCTTGGCGCCGAGCACGAGGTCCTTGACCTGCACGGCCCCCTTCTCGCGCTCGTTGGAGCCCTGGATCACCACGCAGTTGCTGCCGCGGCGGTCGGCGTATTTCATTTGCGGCTTCATGCCCGCGCCCCCGAGATAAAGCTCGGAGCGGATGCCCGCGCGCCGCAGCTGCGCGACGAGACCCTGGTAGTGGGCGATCTGGTCGCGGTCCATCACCAGCACGACCACGGGCCCGAGCCCGGCCTTGTCCTCGATCTTGCCCAGCACCGTCAGCGCCGCCAGGAGCCGTGACACGCCGATCGAGAAGCCCGTCGCCGGGACCGGCTCGCCACGAAAGCGCGCCACGAGCCCGTCATAGCGCCCGCCGCCCGCCACCGAGCCGAAGCGCACCGGCTTGCCGTCCTCGTCCTTCACCTCGAAGGTAAGCTCGGCCTCGTAGACCGGGCCGGTGTAGTATTCGAGGCCGCGGACAACCGAGGGATCGATGACGACGCGGCCGTCATCATAGCCGCCGGCCCGGATGAGAACCGAGATCTGGTCCAGCTCGGAGACGCCCTCGACGCCGCGAGCCGAGCCGCCGACGACTTCGGCGAGAGCCGATAGCGTTCCGGCCGCGTCGTCCCGCTTGGCGTCCGTGAAGGCCAGCACGCGCGCAATCGCGTCGGCGCTCAGGCCCGCGCCCTTGGTGAAGTCCCCGCTCGGGTCCATGCGCCCCGGGCCCAGCAGGTCGCGCACGCCTTCCGGCCCCACCTTGTCGAGCTTGTCGATGGCGCGCAGCACGATGAGGCGCTTGCCGGCGTTCTCGTCGCCCGCGAGGCCGATCGCCTCCAGCACGCCGTCCAGCACCTTTCGGTTGTTGACCTTCACGACGTACTGGCCGCGCGGAATGCCGACTTTCTCCAGCGTGTCGGCCATCAGCATGGCGGCCTCGGCATCCGCCGCCACCGAGGGCGCGCCCACCGTGTCGGCGTCGAACTGCATGAATTGGCGGAAGCGGCCGGGGCCGGGCTTCTCGTTGCGGAACACCCAGCCGCAGCGGTAGCTGCGGTAAGGCTTCGGCAGGCTGTCGAAGCGCTCGGCGACCGAGCGGGCGAGGGGCGCCGTGAGATCGTAGCGCAGCGACAACCACTGGTCGTCATCGTCCTGGAACGAGAACACGCCCTCGTTCGGCCGGTCCTGGTCCGGCAGGAACTTGCCCAGCGCCTCGGTGTATTCCACGAAGGGGGTTTCCACCGCCTCGAAGCCGTAGAGCTCGAACGTGTCGCGGATGGCCGCGAGCATGCGCTCGGTGGCGGCGATCTCGGCCGGGCCGCGGTCGGCGAAGCCGCGCGGCAGCCGCGCCTTCACGCGGGCGGCGGATGTGTCGTCAGTGTCGGCCATGATGGGGCGCCCGGAACTTGCAAAACTGCCCGCGTCCTAGAGCATTTTTGGCCCGAGCGGTATCCGGCGTCGCGAAAAAGGCGCACCGGCGCGGCGCGCCGATAGACGCGCCTACTTCCAGGCGATGTCGTTCAGGTCGTCGAAGATCTCGTCGACGCGCTGCTGGTCGTTGCCTTCGCCCGGCGCGGCGGGGCCGATCGGCTCGAAGCCGTCGGCGCCGATGGGCGCATAGTCGATCAGGTCGGGCGTGGTGCGCGTGTGGACCATGGTGGCCAGCCGCGACAGGCGCCGCTCCAGCGTCTGCATGGTGGAGCGTATGCGCTGGGCCCGCTGGCGGGCCAGGTCCTGGAACGCGCAGGCAACGAAGATGGCCGTCATCTTCTCGCCCACGAACGCCTTGTAGGCGACGGAATCCATCGCGCCGGCGGCGGCCACGACTTCCTCGGCCGCCCCCATGATGGACTGCGACGACCGTTCGGTGCCCTCGATGATGCAGTCGAGTTCGCGGATGGTGGCCGGGATGCGGTCCTTGGCGATTTCGTCCGCGCCCAGGCGCGCCACCTCCTGGCGAAGAAAGCGAAGGTAGTCGGCGGCTGCGTTGAGCTCGCGCACGAGCGGCGTACGCGATCCGGCGGCCTCGCCGGCCAGCGCCTCGAGCGGGCGCATCGGCCGATGGTGGACGCCGCGCGCCGGCGTTGCGGCGTGTGCGGGGGATGGGCGGGCGGCGCTGTCGGTCATGGGTCTTGTCTCGAGCGCACGGCTTCGGCGTCGCGGGGGTGCGACGCGAGACCGCTCAGGGGCCGCAAACGGCGTCGATCTTCGCCTTCAGGGTCTGGGCGTTGAACGGCTTGACGATGTAGCTCGACACGCCCGCCTTCTTGGCCGCGATGACGTTGTCGGTCTTCGACTCGGCCGTGACCATGATGAAGGGGGTGTCCTTCAGGCCGTCGTCGGCCCGCACCGTCTTCAGGAGCTCGAAGCCGGTCATCGGCTCCATGTTCCAGTCCGAGATCACGAGCCCGTAGCGGCGCTGCTTCAGCTTCGCCATGGCCTGCACGCCGTCCGTGGCGTCGTCCACGTCTTCGAAGCCGAGCTGCTTGAGCAGGTTGCGAATGATGCGGATCATCGTCTGGTAGTCATCGACAACGAGGATCGGCATCGAAGTTTCGAAGCCCATGAACTGTCCCCCTCAAACGTGGGTCCTTGACCGACGTCTAGCTTCTGGATCGCAAGTGGCAGCCGCACTACCGACCGACACCCTAGCGGGCGCGGCTTTCAAACCTGTTAATGCCAAGGGTTTGAGTTGAATCGCGTAAAGTCCAATAGCTCGCTCGCTAACGTTTTGGCTAAGTTGGCCAGCGTGGCCTACACAAACAGGGCCAACCAGCGGTTGAAACAACAAGGAACCCGATGACGTTGCGCACTTACACGATCGATGAACTCAAGGTCGGCATGCGCGAAACGCTGCTCCGCACCGTGATGGAGAGCACCGTGAACACCTTCGCGGAGCTGTCCGGGGACGTAAATCCGGTTCATCTGTCGGACGATTACGCAGCCTCGACGCGCTTCGGCCAGCGCATCGCGCATGGCATGTTCACCGCCAGCCTTATCTCGGCCGTGATCGGCACACGGCTGCCCGGCCCGGGCGCGGTTTACCTGTCGCAGACGCTGCGCTTCGTCGCGCCGGTGAGGATCGGCGACGTGGTGGCGGCCGTGGTGGAGGTGGCCGAGATCATCGAGAAAGGCCGCCGCGTCCGGCTCGACTGCCACTGCCTGGTGGACGGAAAGCCGGTTCTGGAAGGCGAGGCCTGGGTGATGGCCCCGGCGGCGGCCCGGCCTCAGCCCGCGGCCGGTGAGGCCGTGGCCGGCGCTTGACCCGGCCGGCCGTGCACGCCAGTTTGCGCGCGGTTCGCGCCTGCCGGGCGCTCGCCATTGTTTCCGCCTCCTGAAAAGGCCCCCTCCGCGTGTCCGCTCCCGGATCAACCCTCTCCCATGAGCGCCCCTTCACGGTGGTGCGCGGCGCCGCCCCCGATGTGCGCGCGCTCGCCGGCGCGGTGGCGGCGGTGGGCAATTTCGATGGCGTCCATCTCGGCCACAAGGCGGTGATCGGCCGCGCCCAGGCGCTTGCGGCGCGGCTCGGGCGGCCCGCCTGCGTGCTCACCTTCGACCCGCATCCGCGCGCCTTTTTTCGCCCCGACGAGCCGATCTTCCCGCTCACGCCCGAGCCCGTGAAGCTCGCCTTGCTGGCCCGCATGGGCCTCGACGGCGCAATCGTGCTGCCCTTCGACAGCGCCTTGGCGGCGATGACCGCGCAGGATTTCCTGGCCGACCTGTTCGTGCGCCGCCTCGGCCTTTCCGGCGTGGTGGCGGGCTACGACTTCCACTTCGGCAACAATCGGCAGGGCACGCCGGCCTTTCTGGCCGAGCAGGGCAGGGCGCTTGGCCTTGCGGTCGACATCGTCGAACCCATGGCGCTGGAGGGCGGGCCCGTCTCGTCCACGGCGATCCGCCGCGCGCTCGCGGAGGGCGGCGTCGAGCAGGCCGCGCGGCTGTTGGGCTACCGCTGGGTGGTGCGCGCCGCCGTGCAGCACGGCGACAAACGCGGCCGCACGCTGGGCTACCCCACCGCCAACTTGCGCATGGCCCCGGGCTGCGCCCTGCGGCACGGCATCTACGCGGTGCGCATCGCGATCGACGGGGCAGTGCATGACGGCGTCGCGAGCTTCGGCCGCCGCCCGACCTTCGACGACGGCGCGCCGCTGCTGGAGGTCTTCGTGTTCGACTGGTCCGGCGACCTCTACGGCCGCACCGTGGACGTGGAGTTCGCGGCCTGGCTACGCGGCGAGCTGAAATTCGACTCGGCCGAGGCGCTCGTCGCCCGCATGGACAAGGACAGCCTCGAGGCCCGCGCCGCGCTGGCGCGCGCGCCGGACGTTCCGGCTCCGTCGGCGCTACCGCTGCGCTCCGTTTGACGCGCCAGCCCTTTATTCCCCACGCGCGCGCTGCTAGAACCCGCCGCATGACCGCCGCGGCGCGACGCGCGCTTTGCCCCGTTCTGCGAATTACCGGCCCGGCCCTCGGGTGAGGCGTTTTGCTTCGCGAGGGTCCGGGACTTCGGCGCATGCGCGCTTCTTTCGCCCGATCGTCTCTCGCCCGCCGCCTCGCGGCCGGCCCAATCCGGTTGCATCCCGATGAACGACGCCGCCTCCACGCCCGCCGGGCGCGATTATTCCAAGACGCTGTTTCTGCCGCAGACGGATTTCCCGATGCGCGCCGGCCTGCCGCAGGCCGAGCCCAAGCTGCTGCACCGCTGGGAGCAGAACCAGCTCTACCGGCTCCTTCGCGAGAGCGCGGCCGGGCGGCCAAAATTCGTGCTGCATGACGGCCCGCCCTACGCCAACGGCAACATCCACATCGGCCACGCGCTCAACAAGATCCTGAAGGACCTCGTCACCCGCTCGCAGCAGATGCTGGGCTACGACTCGAACTACGTGCCCGGCTGGGACTGCCACGGCCTGCCGATCGAGTGGAAGATCGAGGAGCAGTACCGCGCCAAGGGCAAGAACAAGGACGAGGTGCCGGTCGTCGAGTTCCGCAAGGAATGCCGCGCTTTCGCGGAGCATTGGCTCGGCGTGCAACGCGAGGAGTTCAAGCGCCTCGGCATCACGGGCGACTGGGAGAACCCCTACCTTACCATGGCCTACCCGGCCGAGGCGCAGATCTCGCACGAGATCATGAAGTTCGCCGCCACCGGGCAGCTTTATCGCGGCTCCAAGCCGGTGATGTGGTCCGTGGTGGAGCGCACCGCGCTCGCCGAGGCGGAGGTCGAGTACCACGACCACCAGTCAACCACGATCTTCGTGAAGTTCCCGGTCCGCGACACGTCCGACGTGTCGCTCAGCGACGCCTCCGTGGTGATCTGGACCACCACGCCCTGGACCATCCCGGCCAACCGGGCCATCGCGTATTCCAAGACCGTGGACTACGGCCTCTACAAGGTCACGGAGGCTCCCGAGGGCAACTGGGCCAAGGTCGGCGACCTCTAC
The DNA here is from genome assembly GCF_014636935.1 of Alsobacter metallidurans. Classification (GTDB taxonomy): domain Bacteria; phylum Pseudomonadota; class Alphaproteobacteria; order Rhizobiales; family Beijerinckiaceae; genus Alsobacter; species Alsobacter metallidurans. Next base: position 1,031,442 of record NZ_BMES01000001.1, read on the forward strand.
GTGCTGGCCGACAAGCTCGCCGACAGCGTCATGAAGTCCGCCAAGGTCGACGCGTACGAGCGCATCCGCGAACTTGACCCCGCCTTTATCGAGACCTGCTCGCACCCGCTCGCCGGCGTCGCGGAGGCGAACAGCTTCTACGATTTCGGCGTCCCGATGGTGCCGGCCGACTACGTCACGGACGACGCCGGCACGGGCTTCGTCCACACCGCGCCCGGCCACGGCGCGGACGACTACATCACCTTCATCAACAACCGGCAGGTCTTCGCCGCGGCCGGCACCCAGGAGGTGCCGCACACTGTGGGGCCGGACGGGGCTTACTATCCCAGCGTGGCGCTGTTCGCCGGCGCGCGTGTGCTGGACGACAAGGGGAAGGATGGCGACGCCAACAAGCGCGTCATCGAGAAGCTCGTCGAGGTCGGCGCGCTGGTGGCGCGTGGGCGCCTGCAGCACAGCTACCCGCATTCCTGGCGCTCCAAGGCGCCGCTGATCTTTCGCAATACGCCGCAATGGTTCATCGCCATGGACAAGGGCGTGCCGGCGCTGGGTAACAGGACGTTGCGCGAGGTCGCTCTCACGGCGATCAGCCACACCCGCTGGGTGCCGGCCGCCGGCGAGAACCGCATCAACGGCATGATCGAGAACCGGCCCGACTGGGTCATCTCGCGCCAGCGCGCCTGGGGCGTGCCCATCACGGTGTTCACCCGCGAGGACGACAGCGGCAACGTCATCGAGCTGGCGCCCGGCCCCGATTTCGCGGCCAGCGAGGCTCTCACCGCCCGCATCAAGGACGCCTTCGCCGAAAAGGGCGCGGACGCCTGGTTCGAGGGCGACCCGCGGCGCTTCCTGGAAGGCCTCGTGGACGACCCCTCCGCGTGGACGCCCGTCTATGACGTGCTCGACGTGTGGTTCGACTCCGGCTCCACGCACGCCTTCACGCTGGAGGATCCCGAGCAGTTCCCGGGTCTTGCGGGCATCCGCCGCGTCGTCGACGGCGGCCAGGACACCGTGATGTACCTGGAAGGCTCCGACCAGCATCGCGGCTGGTTTCATTCCTCGCTGCTGGAGAGCTGCGGCACCCGCGGCCGCGCGCCCTATGACGTGGTGCTGACGCACGGCTTCGTTCTGGACGAGAAGGGCCAGAAGATGTCGAAGTCGCAGGGCAACGTCACGGCCCCGCAGGACGTCATCAAGGAAGCCGGCGCCGACATCCTGCGCCTGTGGGTGGCGGCGGCCGACTACTCGGACGACCTGCGCATCGGCAAGGAGATCCTGAAGACCTTCGTGGAGACCTACCGCAAGCTGCGCAACACGCTGCGGTGGATGCTGGGCACGCTCGCGCATTATGATCCGGACGCGCCGCTGCCGACGCAGATGCCCGAGCTGGAGCGCTTTATCCTGCATCGGCTCGCCGAGCTCGACGGGCAGGTGCGCGAGGCCTATGCGGAATTCGACTACAAGCGCGTCATCGCGCTGCTCAGCAGCTTCATGACGAGCGACCTGTCGGCCTTCTACTTCGACGTCCGCAAGGACGTGCTGTATTGCGACCCGGCGTCGAGCGAGACCCGCATCGCTGCGTTGGCGGTGGTCGACGCGGTGTTCCGCCGCGTTAACGGCTGGCTCGCCCCCATCCTGGTGTTCACCGCCGAGGAAGCCTGGCTGGCGCGCAATCCCGCCTCCGGCGGTTCCGTGCATCTGGAGCTCTTCCCGGACACGCCCGCCGCCTGGCGCGACGATGCGCTCGCCGAGAAGTGGGCCCGCATCCGCCGCGTGCGCCGCGTCGTCACTGGAGCGCTGGAGATCGAGCGCGCCCAGAAGCGCATCGGCTCCTCGCTGGAGGCCGCGCCGGAGCTTTACGTGGTCGACGCCGATCTACGCGCGCTGCTAGCCACCGTCGACATGGCGGAGGTCTGCATCACGTCGGGTCTCGCCCTCATGGACGGCGAGGCTCCCGAAGGCGCGTTCAAGGTGGAGGACGCGCCCGGCGTCGCGGTCGTCTCCCGGCCGGCCCCCGGCCGCAAATGCGCTCGCTCGTGGAAGTTCTCCACCGAAATCGGCGCCGATCCCGACTACCCCGACGTCACGCCGCGCGACGCCGCCGCGTTGCGCGAATGGGATGCCGCCCACGCCGCGCAATCGGCAGCGTGATGGCCGCGCGCTTGCCCTGGCTCGGCGGTCTTGCCGCCGCCGTGGCCCTGCTGGCCGACCAGGCGTCCAAGTTCTGGATCCTCAACGTATTCCGGCTGCCCGAACGGCCGCCTGAGCGGGTCGGCCCGGTCGAACTCGTGATGGTGTGGAACCGCGGCGTGTCGTACGGGCTGTTCCAGCAGCACGAGGATTGGGGCCGCTATCTGCTGGTGGCCCTTTCGATCATCGCCGCCATCGGGCTTGCGATCTGGCTCAAGCGCGCCAGCACCGCCCTGGTGGCGGTTGCGCTCGGATTGCTGATCGGCGGCGCGATCGGCAACGCCATCGACCGGTTGCTCTATGGGGCCGTGGCGGACTTCGTTCTGCTCTACTGGATCCCGTTTTTCCCCTACGTGTTCAACGTCGCCGATTCGGCTATCGTTGCGGGAGTGGCCCTCCTTCTGTATGACTCCGTCGTCGTCGAAGGCCGCAAGGCGCGGCCGGCCGGGCAGGACGCCGCCGGGGCAGACCCGGGCGCAGGCATCTGAGGTTCGGCGCAGCGCCTTGAATTGGCCGCGTTAGGTGGGCATCAGCTCGCAAGAGTTGCAGGGCTGCCGGCGAAAGGGATCGCGTTCCATGGTGTTCAAGCTCTCCACGAAACTGGCCCTCGCGGCCGCCGCCATGGCGGCTTCGCTGTCCTTCGGCACGCCCGCCATGGCCCAGAGCGAGACGCTCAACAGCCTGATGGGCTTCCTGGGTCTGCAGAGCGACGAGAAGCCCGAGATCGAATATCGCGAGCGCGCCCCGCTGGTGGTGCCGCCGAAGATCGAGCTGCGCCAGCCGCAGCAGTCGGCCGCCCGCGGCGCCAACTGGCCGACCGATCCTGACGTCGTGAAGGCGCGCAAGAAGGCCGCCGAGGCCCGCGTGCCCGTGCATGACACGCAGACCTACAAGCTGAACGAGGGCAAGCCGCTCAGCGTCTACGAGATGCGGGCCGGCCGCATGGAGGGCGCCGGCCTTCAAACCGGCCCGGCCAACCCCTACAAGGACGACCTGCGCGCCGAATTCTGGGCCGGCCCCGAGAAGATGCAGAACCGCGGAAAGCTGAGCGGCCCCAAGAAGGACGAGATGCTCGCCGGCGTCGAGCCCGAGCGCCAGTTCCTGACGGATCCGCCCGTCGGCTACCGCGCGCCCTCGGCCCGCGGCGCGATGGCGCTGCCGAAGGCTCCGGTGGAGCCCAAGCTGAGCGACAATCAGGAAGGCAGTCCCTACGAAATGTGGCGCAAGCCCAAGCCCGTCGAATAAGCGAGCGCCTGAAGCCGACCCGAGGGGCCCTGTCGAAAGGCAGGGCCCCTCTCTATATCTGGAGCCACAGCCGGGCGTCGCGTCACCCTGACCTTCGACGCGAGCCCTCCGGTCGAGGATCATCATGACAGTCGCCGACGCTCCCGCCGCCTCTTCCGCACCCGCGCACGGCGAGGGCCCCCAGGTCTCTGATTTCAAGCTCGCCAACGGCCTCGAAGTGGTGGTGATCCCCGATCACCGCACGCCTGTGGTCACGCATATGATCTGGTACCGCAACGGCTCGGCGGATGATCCGATCGGCAAGTCCGGCATCGCGCATTTCCTCGAGCACCTGATGTTCAAGGGCACGGCCAGCCACCCGCAGGGCGAGTTCTCCAACATCGTGGCGGAGCTCGGCGGGCAGGAGAACGCCTTCACGTCGCTGGACTACACGGCCTATTACCAGCGCGTCGCCAAGGAGCACCTCGGCGCCATGATGGAGCTCGAGGCCGATCGGATGAGCAACCTCGTGCTCTCCGACGACGTGGTCGCGCCCGAGCGCGACGTGGTGCTGGAAGAGCGCCGCATGCGGGTCGAGACCGACCCGGGCGCGCAGCTCGGCGAGTCGGTCGCCTCCGCGCTGTTCACGCACCACCCCTACGGCATCCCGATCATCGGCTGGATGCACGAGATCGAGAAGCTGGACCGCACCGACGCGCTGGACTTCTACAAGCGCTTCTACACGCCCGAGAACGCCATCCTGGTGGTGGCCGGCGACGTGACGGCGGACGAGGTCCGCGCCTTGGCCGAGACCACCTATGGCCGCGTGCCCGCGCACGGTCAGGCGCCGAACCGCCAGCGGCCGCAGGAGCCCGAGACGCGCGCCTATCGGCGCGTCAGCCTGGCGGACCCCAAGGTCGAGCAGCCCTCGCTGCAGCAGGCCTTTCTTGCGCCGTCTTACTCCACGGCCGAGCCCGGCGACGCCGAGGCGCTGGACGTGCTGACGCAGATCCTGGGCGCGCACGCGACCGGAAGGCTGCATCGCCGCCTCGTGATGGAGAAGCGGGTCGCCGTCGCGGCGGGCGCCTGGTACCAGGGCACGGCCGTGGACCGGACCCGCGTGGTGCTCTACGCCGTGCCGCGCCCGGGCGTCTCGCTCGAGGACCTCGAGACCGAGATCGAGGCGACGGTGGCCGACCTTGTGGCCAACGGGGTCGACGCCAAGGAACTCGAGCGCGCCAAGACGCGCCTGATCGCCGACACCGTCTACGCCCAGGACAGCCAGGCGTCGCTGGCCCGCATCTACGGCTCCACGCTCGCCACCGGCGGCCGCGTGCAGGACGTGGCGCGCTGGCCGCAAGATATCGAGACGGTCACGGCCGAGGCCGTCCGGCAGGCCGCCGCGCGCTGGCTGCCGCCGCGCCGCTGCGTCAGCGGCTATCTGGTGAAGGACGAGGCGGCCTGAGCCGCGTCGTCCCGATCGCCTGACCCTGTTGTTGTGGCGCGATCCCGGCTGGTTCGGGCGTTGCGCAGTCGAGAATCGAGCATCGCCATGAACGCGCCCGTCCAGCCCGAGAGAGCCTCCCACGCCTCGCGCATCCAGCGCGTCTCCACCCGCTGCGGCGTCGAGGCCTGGCTGGTGGAGGACTATACGGTGCCGCTGGTGGCGCTGGAATTCGCCGCGCTGGGCGGATCCTCGCAAGACCCGGCCGGCAAGCCGGGCGTGTCCTACTTCCTCTCCGGCATCCTGGACGAGGGCGCGGGCCCCTACGATTCCGCCGCCTTTCACGAGCGCCTGGACGAGTTCGCCATCGAGCTGCGCTTTCACACCGACCGCGACGTGTTCTCCGGCCACCTGCGCACGCTCGCCAAGCGCAAGGACGAGGCCTTCGACATGCTGCGCCTCTGCCTCGCGGAGCCGCGCTTCGACGACGAGCCGATGGAGCGTGTGCGCCACCAGATCGAGGCCGGGATTCGGCATGAGATCAACGACCCCGACAGCATGGCGAGCCGGGCCTTTTTCGAGACCGCGTTCCCGGGCCATCCTTATGGCCGCGCCGTGCACGGCTCGCTTGAAAGTCTGCCTACGATCGGCCGGGACGACCTCCTGGACTACCGCCGCCGCGTGATCGCCCGCGACGCCATCCGGATCGGCGTGGTCGGAGCCATCGACGCCGCGACGCTCTCGGCCGCGCTCGACAGCATCTTCGGCGACCTCCCGGCCAAGGCCGAGCGCGCGCCTGTCGCCGACGTTAAGCCGGCCGCGATCGGGACCCGCAAGGTCATCGACCTCGACATCCCGCAATCCTCCGTGCGCTTCGGCGGCCCCGGCTTGGCGCGCCGCGATCCGGACTGGATTCCCGGGCTCGTGGTCAACCACATCCTGGGCGGCGGCGTCTTCTCGGCGCGCCTGTTCCGCGAAGTCCGTGAAAAGCGCGGCCTCGCTTATTCGGTTTACTCGCACCTGGCGCCGCTGCAGCACGCCGCGATGTTCATGGGCGGCACCTCGACCAAGAACGAGCGCACGGCCGAATCCATTGCGCTGATCGAGAGCGAGATCCTCGGCATGGCCGAGCATGGGCCCACCGCGGATGAACTCGACAAGGCCAAGAAGTACCTGATCGGCTCCTATGCGCTGAACTTCGATACGTCGACCAAGATCGCCGGCCAGCTCGTCCGCATCCAGCTCGATGATCTCGGGGTCGACTACATGGACCGGCGCAACGGCCTCGTGCAGGCCGTCACGCTCGAGGACACGGCCCGTGTCGCCAAGCGGCTTCTCGGCGAGGGCAAACTGCTTGTTACAGTGGTGGGACGCCCAGTGGGACTGTACTCGGAATAATAATTCGGTGTCTTTTGGATTATCCAAAATCAATATTAACTACGCAGTAGCCACAATCTCTTTCGTGTTGCTAAATAACATTTTTTTATAGAGTCGAAGACTATCGTTCGGCAACCGAGCGCACATGGTTGCTCGTCCGGATGATAGAGTACGATGTTCGCTGCCCACGCCCGACGCCTTCGAGCCGATGAGCGCGGCGCCGTCGCGGTCGTGTTCGCGTTCGTGCTGATCCCGATGGTGCTCTTCGCCGGCGTGGCGATGGACTACACGCGCTTCGCATCCGCGAAAGCCAAGCTCGACGCAGCCGCCGATGCAGCCGTGCTGGCGGCCACCAGCAACTCCACCAATACGGCCTCGGCCGAGGCGGCCCGCAAGATCGCGCAGGACCTGTTCTCCACCCTCGCCGACAACGCTCGGCCGCTGAACGTCGATGGACTGAACGTCACCGTGAGCGACAAGGGTGTCGACCGCACCGCGCAGCTTTCCTACACGGCTCGCATGCGCACGACGCTTGGCGGCGTCGTGGGCATGGAGTGGATGACCGCCAACGGCTACGCGACATCCGCGCAGAGCCGCGCGCCCTACCTTGACTTCTACCTCGTGCTCGACAACTCGCCCTCCATGGGCGTGGGCGCGACCACGGCCGACATCGCCAAGATGGTGGCCAACACGAGCGACAAGTGCGCCTTTGCGTGCCACGACATGTCGAACGCCAACAACTACTACGACCTCGCCAAGAAACTGGGCGTCACGACCCGCATCGACGTGCTGCGCTCCGCGACTCAGAGCCTGATGGACACGGCCGCCAGCCTCGCCGCGATGCCGAACCAGTTCCGCATCGGCATCTATGACTTCGGCGCCGACGCCGCCAACGCCAAGCTCACCGAAATTACGCCGCTGACCCCCATCCTGGCCAACGCAAAAGCCAAGGCGGGCACGATCGACCTGATGACGGTGCCGTACCAGAACTACAACAACGACATGCTGACGCCGCTGACCGCGATCATGCAGGCCGCCAACCAGACCATCTCGGATCCGGGCGACGGCTCCGGCCCGTCCACGCCCCAGAAGGTGATGTTCCTGGTCTCGGACGGCGTGGCGGATGAGTACAACCCCACCGGCTGCAGCCGGCCGACAGCCGGCGGCGGCCGCTGCCAGGCGCCCATCACGGTGTCGCAGTGCGACGCCATCAAGGCGCGCGGAGTCCGGATCGCGGTGCTCTACACCACCTACCTGCCGCTGCCGACCAACGGTTGGTACAACACCTGGCTGGCGCCCTTCGCGGGCGCGATCAGCCCCCGGATGTCGGCCTGCGCCAGCCCGGGCCTGTTCTTCGAGGTCAGCCCATCCCAGGGCATCGCGGAGGCCATGGCGGCGCTGTTCAAGCAGGCCGTGGTGGTCGCCCGCCTCACCAAGTAAGGCGCCGGCGCGTCAGACTTCCTGCACCAGCTTGTGCAGGAAGCGCTCCACATCCGTGTTGAGCCGGTCCGCCGCGAGCTGGACCGAGGTGGCGGCGCTGCCCGCCGTGAGCGCGCTGCCCTTGGTGCGGTCCGCCGCGCCCGCCGCCCGCGTCGAGAACTCGCGCATGTTCTCCGCGCCACGCGAGATGAAGCTCACCGCGGTGGCGATTTCCTCGATGGCGGCGTGCTGCTGCTCCACCGAGGCGGCGATCTCGATGGCGCTCTCGTCGATGCTGTCCAGCGCCGACGCGAAGAACCGAACGCCGTCCACGGTGCGCTTGGAGATGCTCACCACTTCGTCCACCTGCCGCTCGATCGCGACCGCCGCCGTGGCGGTCTGGGCCGAGAGGGACTTCACCTCGTTGGCCACCACCGCGAAGCCACGGCCGGCCTCGCCGGCGCGCGCCGCCTCGATGGTGGCGTTGAGGGCCAGGAGGTTGGTCTGCTGGGCGACGTTGCGGATCATGTCCACGAAGGAGGCGATGCGGTCGATCGAGCCCGAGAGCTCGTCGGCCAACGCCTGCGCCTCGGCTGCGCGGTCGCGGCCCTGGCAGGTTAGCATTGCGGTTTCGCTCATCCGGTTGGCGATCTCGCCGATCGCGCTGGTCAGCTCCTGCGTGGCCATGTGCACCATCGGGGCGCGCTCGGCCGTCGAGGCCGCGCAATCCTCCACCTGGGTGGCGAGCTCCGACGCGCTGGTCGACATCGTGGTGAGCGACCCGCTGGTGTCGTGCATCTCGCGCGCAGCCTGATCGAACGATCCGCGCAGCTCCGCGATCGTCTGCGGAAAGGCCCTGGCCATGTCGACGATGTGCCGGTGTGCGCGGCTCTCGCGCTCCGCCACGAGCTGGTAGTCGGCCGCCAGCCTAGCGGCTTCGGCGCGCGATTCTTCGGCCTGCGCGAGCGCCCGCTCGCTGGTGCCGAAGGCTTCGGCGAGCTTGCTCGTGAGTAACGACAGGGCCGCCACTTCCACCGCCACCACGAAGCCGTGCAGCAGAACCCGCGCCATGCTGGACGCGGCCGGGAACACCGCGCCCGGATACACGGCGTTCAGCACGAGATGGTGCAAGACCACGAAGCCGGCCGCCGCCACGAGGGACCGCCAGCAGCACCACGCCGCCGCGATCGCCAGCGCGGCGAAGAACGTCATGTGGACGTCCAGGATGACGCCCGAACCCTCGGCGCAGAGCAGATAAAGCGCCCCGTAGGCCACAATCGCGATGGAGGTTACGACCCGCGTCGCCAGGACCGTGCCCCAGGCGCGGTAGGCGGCTGAGCACGCCAGCGTCAGCGTGAGGCTGACGGCGATCAGCAGCGCAGCCTGCTCACGCTCGGCCAGCAGCGCGAGGCCGGCCACCAAGGCGGCGTTGAACCAGAGAAACGCAAGAAACCGTGGCGCGACCCACGCGCGAAATTGTTGAAGCATGGTCATGGGTCAGCTCTTGGACGGAGTGGCGCAGGCGAAGGACGACAGCGGGCTGAGGACCAGCAATGCGCCGGCCCGGCGCAGCCGGGCCCGGAATCCGTCGTCGTCAGCGGTTGCGATGACGATCCAGGACCAACTGGCGGCGCGCACGATCTGGCCGTCGCTGCGCGCCACCAGCGAGGCGGCGGCTTCCGCCCCGAAAGGATTGACCACTATCGCGTAGGGCCCCGGCCCTCGGGCGCCCAACTCGAGCAAGAGTAGCGGGACCAGAATGGCCGTGATCGCCCCCAGTATCGCAAGCGTTTCGGCGCAGCGCGCCGGAATCGCGCGCCACGTGTCGCCAGTCGCGCGGGGGATCGCGATGGCGCTCGCATAGTCTGTAGGGAGCACTAATATAGTCCGAGAGTTGTAAGACCTCTCTTTTCTGGCGCGGATTTCTGAAGAGCCGATTAAGTCCACATTTATCAGGTCGTTAAATCGATTTTAGCAAGAGATCGCCCTGGGGCGCTGGCGGGCTGGGTAGGCTCGTCACGGCTGCGGTGCTGAACGTCCGGCGCGGGTTTGTAGTACAGCTGCCTGCGTGCATGTAAGCCATTGATTTGCAATGGAAATGATGACGCTGGCAGAGCGGCTCTGTGCCAAGCCGCCCATTGGGCGCTCGCATACCGGGGATATGCAGGATCTATCCCTGTTTCACATCGCTCAATACCACGGCTGTCCCAAGCGCCGCCGGGGCGGCCTGCACGGCGCAACGGCGTCCGCCACATCTGTAGATTATAGCGCCAGCGACAACGCGCCACAGGCTCGCCGGCGATCAACTCGGAGGGCGGCGCATCGCTGCGCCGCCGCTCGATGGCGCGCTACTGCATCCCGATGGTGGTCAGATCCTGGAACCAGTGCTGCGCCTGCACGAAGCTCTTCACCTTGGGCGAGAGCGCGTGCGGGTTGGTGTCGTGCACGGCCCAGACCAGCACAGCATCGTCGACGATCAGCGTGTGCGCCTGCGCGAGCAGCTTGTCCTGCTCGGCCACGTCGAAGCTCTTCTTCGCCTGGTCGATCAGCGCGTCCACCTTGGGGTTGGCGTAGTAGCCCCAGTTCACGCCCACCGGCGCCACCTGGCCCGAATGGAAAAAGCGCACCAGCGCGTAAAGCGGGTCCGACGTCACGTAGGCGACGTTGTTGGCCGACACGCTGGCGTTCATTTCGTCCTTCGCGCCCTTGCGCCATTGCGTGTAGAGCACCTCCAGCTCCACCGGCTTGAACGACACGTCGATGCCGACCTCCTTCAAGTTCTGCTGAATGTACTCGTTCATCGGCAGGCTCTGCATCTGCCCGGTTCCGCCGGTCGCGATCGCGAAGGTCGCCTTCAGCGGCTTCTCGGGCGAGTAGCCTGCTTCCCTCACGAGCGCCTTGGCGGCCTCCGGATCATACTTGATGTCGAAGCTTGGCTTGCCGAACCATGGGCTCGACGGGTCGACCTGACCCTTGGCGGGGCTCGCCAGCCCGCCCAGCAGCTCCACCAGGCCGGCGCGGTCGATCGCGAGGTTCATGGCCTTGCGCAGGCGGATGTCCGTCCACGGCGAGCCGGGCAGCACGCTCAGATGATAGTTCCAGACGTGGGGCGTTACGTTGTCGACGATCTTGAACCCGCCGCTCTTGATTTGCGGCACGGTGTCGGGCGCCGGCGCCTCGATGATGTCCACCTGCCCGGAAAGCAGCGCGTTGGTGCGGTTCAGCGCCTCAGGAAGCGGCACCAGCACGAGCTTGTCGACCTTCGGGATGCGCTTGGGGTTCCAGTAGCCGTCGTTCTTCACCATCTCGGCGCGCTGGCGCGGCTGAAACGAGGTGAGCTTGAACGGCCCCGTGCCGGAGGGCTGCGACGCGAACTTGTCCCAGTCCTTTCCGACCTTTTCGAACTGCGCCGGGCTCGACACCAGGAACCACAGCATCTGGTAGGGAAAGAAGCTGTCCACGTCCTTGGTGGTGATCTCCACCGTCGCGTCGTCCACCTTGCGCCAGCTTGCCACGGAGGGGAGCCTCGGCCGCACCTGCGCGCTCTGGCGCTTGTCGAATTGGGCGGACTTGTCGTCCAGCACCTTGTCCAGGTTCCAGATTACCGCGTCGGCGTTAAAATCGCTGCCGTCGTGGAACTTCACGCCTTGGCGCAGGGAAAAGCGCCAGACTTTCGGGTTGGCGGCGTCCACGGTCCAGCCGGTCGCGAGGCCCGGCACGAGCTTGCCCGGGCGGTCGGAGACGTCCATCTCCCAGGCGACCAGCGGGTCGTACAGCGTGTAGCCGGTGAACTGGTAGGCGCCCGCGCCGCGGTCGGGCTGGCCGGTGGTCAGCGGGATGTCGGCCAGCGACATGCCATAGCGCACCACGGTTTCGGCGGAGGCGATCGAAGACACGGCGGCCGAACCGGCCAGAACGGCGATAAACGCTGCGGACAGCAATCTGCGGTGCATTGCGGGCTCCCTTGAAGGAAGCTCTTGCTCTGCAAGTGGGATGCCAAATGCCAAGCCGTTAAGCGGCTCCTTCTCAAGGCTGCGTGAACGTTGTCGCTCCTGGCTTGAATGCGGCGAGCACACGCCCGAAGCTGCGCCCGGAGGCGCCCGCGAGCGGCGCCCGGGAGGAACGCATGAAGGTTACAGCATTCATCGTTGCGGGAGCCGCGGGACTCGGCGCCGGTTCGGCCACCGCGGGCGAGATCCGGCTCGTCGGCACCGGCGCGGTGAAACACACCATCGAGAAGCTTTCGGAGGACTTCCGCCTGCGCACCGGCCATGAGGTTCGCGGCGCCTATGCGACCGCCGGCGTGGTGACGAGTCGCATCGAGGGCGGCGAGGCCGCCGAAATCGTGGCGTCGAGCCGCGCCAGCATCGCCACGCTGGTGAAAGCCGGCAAGGTTGCCGGGGAGGCGCGCGACCTCGGACAGGTCCGCGTCGCCATGGCGGTGCGGTCCGGCGCTCCGAAGCCTGACCTTTCGACCCCCGAGGCCTTGAAAGCGGCCCTGCTGGCGGCGGCCAGCGTCGGCTATGGCGACCCCGGGACGGGCGCCACCACGGGCATCCACTTCGCCAAGCTGCTCGAGCAGCTGGGCGTCGCCGACGTCGTGAACGCCAAGGCGAACCTGCAGAAGGACGGCCTCGACGTGATGAAGGAGGTCGCGGAGGGCCGCGCCGCCGTCGGCATCACGCAGGCCAGCGAAGTGCAGGCGGTCGCGGGCGTCGACTTTGCGGGATACCTGCCCGAGGCCCAGCAACTCGTCAGCACCTACACGGCGGCTCTGACGCCGGCCGGCGCCAGGAACCCCGTCGCGTCCGCGTTCCTGGCCTTTATCGCCGGGCCTGAAGGCAAAGCCGCCTTCAAGGCGGCGGGCTTCGACTAGTCCGGCCCGCCGCTTGCGGCCGCCCTCGCTTCTCTCGTGGAGAGCCGCGAGGGGAGGCGATCCAGCCCTAGCCCGAGGCGCCGGCGCGTCCTACTCTGTGGCCATGTCCAACCTGGGAATCACCACCCGCAGCCCGGTTCGCTGGGCGTCGCTTTGATCATGGCCGTTCGTCGCCTCGATCCCGTGCTGGTGGATCGCATCGCGGCCGGCGAGGTCGTGGAGCGGCCCGCCTCAGCCGTGAAGGAACTCGTCGAGAACGCCTTGGACGCCGGCGCCAGCCGGATCGAGGTGGTGATCGAGGGCGGCGGGCGCAGCCTCATCCGCGTGGTGGACGACGGGCTCGGCATGACGCCCGAGGACCTCGACCTCGCGGTGGAGCGCCACGCCACCTCCAAGCTGCCGGACGGCGACCTGTTCGCCATCGACACGCTGGGCTTCCGCGGCGAGGCGCTGCCCTCCATCGGGGCGGTGGCGCGTCTCCACATCGCGACCCGGCGAAACGGCGCGCCGCATGGCTCGTCCATCCTGGTGGACGCCGGACTGAAGCATAGCGTCCGCCCCGCCGCCGTCGACCGCGGCACCCGCGTCGAGATCGCCGACCTGTTCTACGCCACCCCGGCGCGCCTCAAATTCCTGAAGACCGACCGCGCCGAGGCGCAGGCCGTCGCCGACATGCTGAAGCGCCTCGCCATGGCGCATCCGCACGTGCGCTTCGAACTGGGCGGGGAGGGCGCTCCGGCGCTGGACTACCCCGCCGCCGTGGACCTCGACCCCGCCGCCGCGCTGGCCCGCCGCCTGGCGCAGGTGATGGGCCGCGATTTCGTCGACAACGCCTTGCCGGTGGATGCCTGGCGCGAGGACGTCGGCCTCGCCGGCCTCGCTGGCCTGCCCACCGCGCACCGGCCCACCGGCGCGGCCATCCACCTCTTCGTCAACGGTCGCCCGGTGCGCGACAAGCTGCTGCTCGGCGCCGTGAAGGGCGCCTACGCGGACGTGGTGCCGAGCGGCCGCCACCCCGCGCTGGCGCTGTTCGTCACCTGCCCGGCGCGACTGGTGGACGTCAACGTCCACCCGGGCAAGAGCGAGGTGCGCTTCCGCGACCCCGGCCTCATCCGCGGCCTCGTGGTGGGGTCGCTGAAGCAGGCGCTGGCCGGCGCCGGCCACCGCGCTTCCAACACGGTGGGGTCGGCGACCATCGACGCGCTGCGGGCCCACACCGGCGCGCAGGCGCCGCGCTCCTGGCTCGCCTCGCCGGCGACGCGCAACCTCGACTGGAACTGGCGCGCCAGCCCGGCCGCCCCCGCTGAGCCGCCTGGGCCCGCCGGTTACGACACTGGCCCCGCCCCCGCCTTCGGCTTCGCCGAAGCCGCCCAGGCCGCCTTCGCGACTCTCGCCGACCCTGCGGCCGACGGCCGCGCGGCCGCCTTCGCGCCCGCGCCGGACCAGCTGGAACGTCCCCTCGGCGCCGCCCGGGCGCAGCTGCACGACACCTACATCGTCGCGCAGACCCGCGACGGCGTGGTGATCGTCGACCAGCACGCCGCGCACGAACGCCTCGTCTACGAGCGCCTGAAGGCCGAGCGCGCCGCCGCCGGCGGTGTTTCCCGCCAGATGCTGCTGATCCCCGCCGTGGTCGACCTCGACCCCGTGGAGGTCGACCGGCTGGCCGAAAAGGCGGACCTGCTCGCCGCGCTCGGCCTCGTGATCGAGCCCTTCGGCCCCGGCGCGGTCGCGGTGAGCGAAGTCCCGGCCGCGCTCGCGGGCGCGGACGTCGCCGCCTTGGTGCGCGACCTCGCGGACTCGCTGGAGGAATGGGGCGGCGCCCTGGCGCTGGAAGACCGCCTCGACCACGTGCTGGCGACCTTCGCGTGCCACCACTCGGTGCGCGCCGGTCGACGCCTCAAGCCGGAGGAAATGAACGCCCTCCTGCGCGAGATGGAGGCGACGCCGCTCTCCGGCCAGTGCAACCACGGCCGGCCGACCTATGTGGAGCTCAAGCTCGCCGACATCGAGCGGCTGTTCGGGCGACGGTGAGGGGCGCTTGTTGGTTGGCAAGCGTTCACTTATGATTTCGGAATGAAGTCGACGATCGTGAACCTGGGCAGCACACGCGGTTTGCGCCTGCCGGATGAGATCCTTGACGCGGCGGGGGTTACCCATGCCGTGAACGTCGAGCTGCGCGGCGACGAAGTCGTTCTGACTGCCGCGGACGAACACGTTGAGGCCGAGGGCATCGACGGTGTTGGATCGGCGGACGAAGACAGCGTTTTGAGCCGGATCGGCGAAACTGATTTCGATCACGAGGAATGGGAATGGCCGAACGATTTCGACGGCCTCCGGCGCCCAGTCGTTTCGAAGCCTGTCTCGTAGATCTCGATCCAGTCGTCGGTTCCGAGATCGCCAAGAAGAGGCCATGCGTCGTGGTGTCTCCCGACCGCCTGAACGCCACCTTGGCGACGGCCCTTATCGTTCCGCTGACATCGAGGAGGCGCGGTTGGGATCACCGCGTGCCGCTGCTGTTCGACGGCGTTCGGGGCGAACTCTGCACCGACCAGTTACGCGCGGTCAGCAAGGAGCGCCTTCGCCGCTACCTCGGCGTTCTCGACCCGATCACCGCGCGCCGACTGTCTTCGTCCTTGCAGTCGCTTTTCGCTGATTGAAGCGTCGTCCCACCGCTTGAGCCAGCGGAGTCGAACGCCGCCTCACGGCGCCACGCGCGCGAACGCCACCTGCGTGTCGCCGTAGTCGCGCCGTTCCAGCAGCGTGAAGCCGTTCGGCAGCGTGAGTTCTGCCTCGGCGTGCTCTTCCACCACCAGCAGCGCGCCTGGGGCCAGCCAGCCGCCGGCGAGCGCGGAGGCGAGCGCCAGGGGGGCGAGGCCCTTGCCGTAGGGCGGGTCGCAGAATACGAGCCCAAAGGGCGCGTTCGGGTGCGCGGCCCCGAGCTTGGTCGCGTCGCGGCGAAACACCTTGCTGAGGCTGGCGGCGCCGAGCGCCTCGATGTTGCTTTTCGTCAGGCCGCGACCCTCTGCGGAATCGTCCACGAACAGCGCGTAGGCGGCGCCGCGTGACAACGCTTCAAGCCCCATCGCGCCCGTGCCGGCGAAGAGGTCGAGCACGCGCGCGCCGTGGACCGGGTCCTCGTGCGCATGAGCGAGGATGTTGAAGATTGTCTCGCGCAGCCGATCGGAGGTCGGCCGCACGGCTTGCGTCTTCGGGCTCGCGAGCGCCCGGCCCTTGAACCGGCCGCCGACGATCCGCATGGGTCAGCCTTCGCGCGGCCGCCGGGGCGGACGTCCGCCCGCGCCGCCGGAGCCGCCGCGCCCAGGACCCGAGCCGCCACGGCCGGGCCCTTTGGAGAAGCCGCCCGGCTTGCCGCCAGGAGCTCCGCGTGACGCGCCAGGACCGCCGCGCGAACCGCCGGGGCCGCTCGGCCTGTCGCCGCGCGCCTTGAACCCGCCTTCGGGCCGATCGCTCCGCGTGGGGCGATCTCCCCGTGCGGGTCGATCGCCGCCGCCGGCGGGCCGCTCGCCCCTGGGTTTGAAGCCCTCGCCGCCACGATCGTCGCGCGGCTTGAAGGTGCGCGGCTTGCGCGCGCCGCCCTCGCCGTCAGCCTTGCGTCCCTCGAACCACAGATCGCGCTTGGGCCGGTCATCGCCGCCGCTGCGCGGCCGCTCGTCGCGTTCGCGGGGCGCATAGCTACGCTTCTCGCCTGAGCCGGCCCGGTCGCCGCCGAAGCTGCGCTTGGGGCCGCCCGTGGGCCGGTCGCCGAAGCTGCGCCGCTCGCCGCGCTCGCCCGCCGGGCGCTCGCGCCGGTCGCCCTCTGGGCGGGCCCGGAAGGGCCTGTCAGACCGCGGCCGCTCCGCGCCATCGTCGCGCGGCCTTGCGGAAGCGCGACGCTGGGGGCGGTCCTCTCGGGGCGTTTCGCGCTCGAAGGCGGCCGGATCGGCCTTGATCCGCTCCACCTTCACGGCGCGGCCCTTGGGGTCCTTCACCGCGCCGGCGCGCGAGCGCACCTTGTCGGCGCTTTCGGCGCGGGCCAGCTTGGGGTCGGCGCCCCGGCGCGGGACCTTGCCGCGCGGCACGTTGGCCTCGGCGTCGTCGGCGCGCCAGATGCTGGTCAGCGGCTCCATCGGATGCCGGCGCTTGGGCTTGGGCTTCTCGTCGCCCTCCGTCTCGCCGAAACGGCCCGCCGGGCGACGGTCGTCGCGAGCCCCGCGGTCGTCCCGACCGCCACGGTCGTCACGACCGCCACGGTCGTCTCGGTCCTGGCCCCAGCTGCGGCCGGCGCCGCGCTCGGGGGCGTCGTCACGGCTGCGCCGCTTCGGGCGGTCGTCGCCCGTCACGGCGTCGCGCGCCGTTTTGGCCTTGGGCCGGAAGTCGTCCTCGTCATACACGAATACCGGCGCGTCGAAGTCCACCTCCGCCTGGGCGGCGAGATCGACCCCGAGCTGGTCCTGCAGCACGCGGGTGGGGATTTCCTCGGCCGCGCCCTCGGGCAACTCGTTGAGCTGGAACGGGCCGAAGGAGAGCCGGATCAGCCGGTTCACCTGCAGGCCCAGATGCTCGAGGATCTTCTTGACCTCGCGGTTCTTGCCCTCGCGCAGGCCCAGCGTCAGCCAGGCGTTGTCGCCTTGCGCGCGGTCCAGCGTGGCTTCCACGGGGCCGTAGTTCATGCCCTCCACGGTGACGCCGTCGCGCAATGCGTCGAGCTGCGGCTGCGTGATCTCGCCAAAGGCGCGCACGCGGTAGCGGCGCAGCCAGCCGGTCTCGGGCAGCGACAGCACGCGCGCCAGCCCGCCGTCATTGGTGAGCAGCAGCAGGCCCTCGGTGTTGATGTCGAGGCGTCCGATCGTGATCACGCGCGGCAGGCCGGGCGGCAGCGCGTCGAACACGGTGCGACGGCCCTCAGGGTCGCGCACCGTGGTCACCACGCCGCGCGGCTTGTGGAACATGAACAAGCGCGTGCGCTCGCGAGTCGGCAGCGGCGCGCCGTCCACCACGATCTTGTCGTTGGCGTTCACGTCCAGCGCCGGGCTGGTCAGCGTCACGCCGTTCACGGCGACGCGGCCGGCCTCGATCCACGCCTCGGCGTCGCGGCGCGAGCACAGGCCCGCGCGGGCGATCACCTTGGCGATGCGCTCGGAAAACTCCTTGCGCGGCGCCGCCTCGGCGGTTTTGCGGGATTTGAAGTCACGGCCGCCCTTGGCGTCGTCGCGTGCTTTGAAGTCGCCCTTTGGCGCTGCGCGTCCCGCGCCAAAGCTCTTGCGTTCGCCGCCCTCGGGGCGGGCCCGGAACAACCGCTCGCCGCCTTCGGCGCGCGCGGGCCGGCTGCCTTGCGGCCGATCACCTTGTGGCCGGTCACCTTGCGGTCGGGCGCTGCGCTGCGGCCGGTCGCCTGTCGCGGGCCGCTCCGGGCGCGCCGGGCGGTCGCCGTCGAAGCGCCTCGGCCGGGCGTCGCCCTCGGGACGCGGACCGCGCGCGGGGCGGTCGTCGCCGCCGCGGCCCTTTGCGGGTCCGCCGGAGCGTGGGCCGAAGCTCTTGCCGCCGCGGCTGTCGCCGCCGCCGGCGCCGCCACGGGATGGAGGCCGGCCCTTGCCGCCGCCGCGATCATTCGTTCTGTCGTTCATTGGCCGCTGATAGAGCATTTCGTGCCGAAGTGGTATCGGCTTCACGAAACTTCCTTGCCGACAAGGACCTCGCCGTGCCCGAAATCCGTCCCGACCCCATGGCGCTGGCGCTGGACGAGGCGCGCGCCGCCGCAGCGCGAGGCGAGGTGCCGGTGGGCGCCGTGGTGGTGCGCGACGGCGCCGTTCTGGCGGTGGCGGGCAATAGGACGTTGGCGGACCATGATCCCTCCGCGCATGCCGAGATGCTGGCCATCCGGCAGGCCTGCGCGGCGATCGGCTCCGAGCGGCTGGTCGGCTGCGATCTCTACGTCACGCTGGAGCCCTGCCCGATGTGCGCCGGCGCGATCTCGTTCGCGCGCATCCGGCGGCTTTATTTCGGCGCAGGCGACCCCAAGGGCGGCGCGGTGGAGCATGGCGTCAGGCTCTACGCGTCGCCCACCTGCCACCACGCCCCAGAGGTCTATGGCGGGCTGCGCGAGAGCGAGGCGGCCACGATGCTCAGGGCCTTTTTCGCCGAGCGGCGCTGACCCTGGCCGGCGCGAACGCCGCGTCGAGGTCGCGCTTGAACTGCTCCTTGGCGGGCTCGGCCGCCAGCAGAATCGCCTTGGCGCGAAAGAAGTCGAGACCCCGGAAGCCGTCCACGGCCGGACGCACCAGGATGTCGGGCGCGCGCGCCTTCAGCTTCTCGGCCACGATCGCGCCCTGCATGATCTGCGATGCGCCCAGCATGGCCTCGGATGCCTCCGGGGCGGCCTTGGTGTCGGGGACCGGTCCGCCCGTCACGTCCACGGCGATCACCACGGTCCCGGGGCCGTCCATGCCCTCGAACGGCAGCGGGTTCACGGCCCCGCCGTCAATGAACACGCGCCCGCCGGCCAGCACCGGCCGCACCAGCCCGGGGATCGCCATGGAGGCCGCGACGGCGCTCACCAGCGGCCCGCTCGCGAAGCGGTGCTCGACGCGGCCGTAATAGTCCGTCGCCACCGCCTGGAACGGGATCGCCAGGTCCTCGATCGCATCCGGCACGGCCTCCGGCCAGAACAGGTCGAGCAGCTTTTCGCCGTCCACCAGCACCGGGTTGCCGAGCCCGGAGAACAGGTCCGTGAGCTTGCCGACGCGCGCCTGCAGCACGCGCGACATCACCTGAGCGCGGTCGCGCAGCCGCGACAGCGCATAGGCGCGCAGGTCCTTGCCCGAAACGCCGCTCGCATAGGCGGCCCCCACGATGGCCCCGATGGAGGTGCCCGCAATCGCGGCCGGCCGCAGCCCGAGCTCGTCCAGCGCTTCCAGCATGGCGATGTGCGCGAGGCCGCGCGCGCCGCCGCCCCCGAGGGCGAGCGCGATACGGGGAGAGGAGGGCCGTGCGCTGGTCATGCCGCACGATAGCGCAAGCGCGCCGCCGTGGTCATGCGCGCTGCCGTCGCGGCGATCAGAGCGCGTTCTGGTCGAACACGGGGTCGACCGAGCCGCCCCAGGCGCCGTGGAACTGCTCCAGCAGCACGTCCGCGCGGGTGCGTCCCGTGGCCACGACCTCGTCCAGCGGCGCGAGGTAGCGCGTCTCGTCCTGTCCGTCGTCGAGCCTGGCGCGGCGGGCCAGCCCCTGCCGGGCGAGCGCCAGCACCTCCCGGGCGACGTCGCGCACGCTGCGGCCCGCCACGGTGGCGTCCAGAGCCTGGCGCGGAACCGCGTCGCGCAGCGCCTGCCGATCGTCGGCGGTCCAGCCCTTCACCAGCTGCCAGGCCTGGTCCAGCGCCGCCTCGTCATACAGCAGCCCCACCCAGAACGCCGGCAGCGCGACCACCATGTCGGACGTCCCCATGTCGGCGCCGCGCATCTCCAGGTAGCGCTTCAGCCGCACCTCGGGAAACAGCGTCGAGAGGTGGTTGGCCCAGTCCGAGATCGTCGCGCGCTCGCCCGGCAGCTGGGCGAGCTTGCCGTCCAGCAAGTCGCGGAACGAGGCGCCGGCGACGTCGTGGTAATGGTCGCCGCGCTTCACGAAATACATCGGCACGTCGAGCGCGTAGTCGACATAGCGCTCGAAGCCCATGCCGTCTTCGAACGCGAACGGGATCATGCCCGAGCGGTCGTTGTCCGTGTCGCGCCAGATCTCGGACCGCACGGTCTTGAAGCCGTTGGGCTTGCCCTCCGTGAACGGCGAGTTGGCGAACAGCGCCGTCGCGATCGGCTGCAGCGCCACCGACACGCGCAGCTTGCGCACCATGTCGGCCTCGGAGGCGAAGTCGAGGTTCACCTGCACCGTGCAGGTGCGGAACATCATGTCGAGCCCGCGCGAACCCACCTGCGGCATGTAGCGGCGCATGATGCCGTAGCGCTGCTTGGGCATCACGGGCGTCTGCTCGCGCGTCCACACGGGGCTGTGTCCGAGCCCCAGGAAGCGCACGCCGATCTGGCCCGCCACCGAGTTCACGGCCTCCATGTGCTGCACCAGCTCGGAACGCGTCTCGTGCAGCGTTTCCACAGGGGCGCCCGAGAGCTCGAATTGCCCGCCGGGCTCCAGCGAAATGGCGCCGCCGCCCATCGGGTCCGCGAGCCCGATGATGGCCTCGCCGTCTAGAATCGGCTCCCAGCCGATGCGCGATTCAAGACCCTTCAGGATCGCCTCGACGCCCCTTGCGCCCGCATACGGCACCGGCGCGTGGTCGTGCGCGTAGAAGCCGAACTTCTCGTGCTCGGTGCCGAGGCGGAACTCGGACGCGGGTTTGTTGCCCTGTTCAAACCAGGCGACCAGCTCGGCGCGGCTTTCAATCGGCGTCGGGTCGGACTGGTCACGGGCCATGGGAGATCCTGAACTCCGGCGCGAGGGGTGCGCGGGACCCGTTCATTAAAGCCCCCGGCGCAACGAAGCAATGACAGGAACGGGTCAGATGCTTGCACAAACGCAAAACTCGAGGCGGAGGGCGCACGCGCGCGTTCCGCTCCGCGGCGCCACCTCCTCGCCGTCGTGGCGAGCGCTAGCGAAGCAATCCAGCGTGAAAGGCCCGGCGTAAGGCTGCATCGCTCCGCCTCCGGCTCGCATTGGCGGGAGGAAATGGGGGCCTCGAGCTCAAACGGCCACTCACTTGGAGGGCGTTGTCTCGGGTTTCTCGCCGCCCCACACCTGGGTCATCACGTTTTGGAGATTGCGCAGGTGCTGCTGCTGCACTTCGCGGCCAGTTTCCACCAATTGCGTGAAGGCGTCGAAATCCGGCGCGGTCGGGGCCGCAGCCGGGGCGGTCTGATCAGGCGCACCCGGCGCGGGCGGCGTGTCGGCGACGGGTGAGGGCGCTTCGCCGGGCGCATCGGCCTTCGGCGTCGCGGCGCGCTCCATGATGCCGGCCAGCATGGCGCCGATGCCGGCGGGGTCGAACATGTTGGGCTCGTCGGCCTTGGCGGGCTCGGGCTTGGGCGGCGGCGGGCCGCCCACCAGCTCACCCAGGATCTCGCCCCAGTTCTCGGGCACGCCCATCGGAAAGGCGGCCGGCTTGGCTTCGGGCTTGCCGCCCATCGCCTTGGAGAAAGCCTCCATGGCGCTCGCCATCGCGCCGCCGAAGGTCTGCCACGCGCCGCCGGTCAGCATGGCCGCCATGGCGGGCATCATCTGCTGCATCACGGCCGAGCTCATGCCGGTGGCGGTCGCCGCCTGCTGGGCGATTTGCGGACCGAGCTGTGGCGAGCCGAACAGCGCCGCCATCACCTGCTGGCCCTGCTGCATCCCCTGCGGCGAGAACGGCTGGATCGCGCCAGGCTGCTGCGTCGGCGGAATCGACAGGGCGGCCATCAGAAAGGGCCAGGCCTGCGGGTTTTTCAGCTGCTGGCGCAGCGCCAGCGTAAAGGCCGGCAGCAGCGCGTCAACGGCGGCCTCGCTCTGCTGCGGCGTCAGGCCGAACTGGCGGGAAAAAGCATCCAGGGCGTTCCCGCCCTGCGCCTTTTGCATCATGTCGAACAGATTGATCATCCCGGTCCCAGACCTGCGCCCGCATGACGTCCCCGGAAAACCGGATCATGACATTGCAAGCGCAAGGTCTCACGGGTTGTGCATTTTTCCAATGCGCGTGTGGGCCGACGCCCTCATTCAATCGTGGGGATATCCATCACGTCCTGGGTTTCCGCCGTCAGCGCCTTGGAGCGCGCCTTCGGCGCCGTCAGCGGCTCCGGCGTCAGCCGCGGAACGAGCTTGCTGAAGTCCGCCGGACGCAGCTTGCCCTCCACCTGCTGGAGCGCCAGGCGCTGCTCGTCGCGCTCGCGCACGCCGAGGCGCACTTCCTCGGCGCGGGAGGCTTCGGCGCCAAGGGCGATCAGGGTCTCGCGGCCGAACTCCAGCGCCGAGATCAGCGTCTCGCGCATCTGGTAGTCGACGCCGGCCTTGATCAGGTCAATCGAGTGGATGCGGTCATACGCACGGGCGTGCACCTGGGCGAGCGGGAAGTTTTCGCGCACGAGCTCCACGATGGTGAGCGCCGCCTGCCGGTCGTCCACACACACGGCGATCACGCGCGACTGCCCGGCCCCGGCGGCCCGCAGCACGTCGAGCCGCGCGCCGTCGCCGTAGTAAACCTTGAAGCCGAACTTGCCCGCCGCCTTGATGCGGTCGACGTTGTTGTCGATCACGGTGACGTCGACGCCGTCAGCGAGCAACACCTGCGTGGTGAGCTGGCCGAAGCGGCCGAACCCGATCACCAGCACGCTGCCCTGCGCGCCGTCGAAGCTCGCGGGGTCGAATTCCGGCTCCGGCCGGGCGGCGTCGCGGCGCTCGATCCCGATCTCGATCGCCTTGGCGGTGATCGGCCCGAGCACCATGGTAAGCGCCGCCAGCGCCGAGGCGAGGCTCGCCGCCTGCGCGTCCAGGATCGCGAGCGCGCCCGCCATGGGGACGAGCACGAAGGCGAACTCGCCGGCCGGCGCGAGCAGGGCGGCGCTGCGCAGCGCGTCCCGCGGCTGCGACCCCATCCAGCGCTCCAGCGCGAACGCCACCGCGATCTTCAGCGCGATCAGCCCCACGGCGGCCAGCGCCAGCGGCAGCGCGCGCGACAGGATCACGGTCGCGTCCATGCCCATGCCGACGCTCATGAAGAACAGCCCGAGCAGGAGCCCGCGGAACGGCTCGATGTCGGCTTCCAGTTGGTGCCGGAAGTTGGATTCCGACAGCAGCAGCCCGGCCAGGAAGGCGCCGAGCGCCATCGACATGCCGGCGTGCTCCATGATGATGGCGGAGCCCAGCACCACCAGCAGCGCAGCCGCGGTCATCACCTCCCGGGCGCCCGTCCAGGCCAGCACGCGAAACAACGGGTTCAGGAGGTAGAGGCCGGCCAGCACGATCGCCGTGATGGAGCCGACCGCCACCCCGGTGGAGCGCAGCCCCTGCCAGAGATCCGGCCCGGCCGCCGCCGTGCCGGGCGCCAGCAGCGGCACGATCGCGAGGATCGGCACCACCGCCATGTCCTGGAACAGCAGCACCGCGAAGGTGCGCTGGCCGTGATGCGTTTGCAGCGTTCCGCGCTCGTCCAGGATCTGCAGCGCGATCGCGGTGGCCGACAACGCAAAGGCGACGCCCAGCAGGGCCGAGGCGCGCACCGTGAGCCCCAGCGTCATGCAGGCGAGCGCGATCAGCGCGCCGGTGACGAGGAACTGCGCGGCCCCGAGCCCGAAGATGTCGCGCCGCATGGCCAGCAGCTTGGACGGCTTCAGCTCCAGCCCGATCACGAACAGCAGCATCACGACGCCGACTTCGGCGACGCCCCGCACCGAATCCGCGTCGTTGAACAACCGGAGGCCCGCCGGGCCGATCACCGCGCCGGCCACCAGATAGCCGATCACGGCTCCCAGCCCGAGCCGCTTAAAGATCGGCACCGCCAGCACGGCGCTCAGGCAAAAGATCAGGATGGGCGCAATGAAGCTCGTCGTTCCGTGTGTTTCAGGCATGAGTCCGGGCCGGAGAGGGGGATGCGGGATCATAAGAGACGATTCACAAGCTGGCGAGGGCGCGCGCCGCAACAGAGGCGCGAAGCGCCCACCCTCCCCTTGAGGGGGGAGGGTCGCCGCAAAGCGGCGGGGTGGGGTGACATCGGGCGAAGGGCGTCAACAGCTCAGCCAAGCCGCACCGTCACCCCGCCCCGCCGGGCTTCGCCCGTCGACCCTCCCCCTCAAGGGGAGGGTGGTGACGCGTCCCTCAGCTATACGGATCCGCAGCGTCCCGCAGGCCGTCGCCCATGAAGTTGAAGGCGAGCACCACGAGCACCACCGGGACCATCGGGGCCAGCAGCCAGGGATAGAGGTTTACGGCAGCGAGATTCTGCGCCTCGTTGAGCAGCACGCCCCAACTGGTGACGGGCGGGCGCAGGCCGAGGCCGAGGAAGGACAGCGCGGTTTCGCCCAGGATCATGGACGGGATCGACAAGGTCGCGCTGGCGATCAGGTGGCTCATGAAGTTGGGCACGAGATGATGCGCGATGATGCGCGCCCGCGAGGCGCCCATCAGCTCGGCGGCGCGCACGAACTCTTCCTCGCGCAGGGCGAGCAGCTTGGAGCGCACGGCGCGCGCCAGCCCGGGCCAGTCCAGCAGGCCGAGGATCAGCGTGATGGCGAAGAACACCAGCACGGGGCTCCAGTTGGCCGGCAAGGCGGCCGACAGGGCGAGCCACAGCGGCAGCTCGGGCAGGGAGCGCAGGACCTCGATCATGCGCTGCACGGTGGCGTCCACCCAGCCGCCCATGTAGCCTGCGAGCCCGCCCAGCGTCAGGCCGATCACGAACGACACCGCGATGCCGAGCAGGCCCACCGTGAGTGAGATGCGCGCCCCATAGATGATGCGCGAGAAGAGGTCGCGGCCGAGCTTGTCGGTGCCGACCAGAAAGAACGTGCCGCCCTCCGGCGGGCAGACGAGATGGAAGCGGGACTGGATCACGCCCCAGAACGCATAGGGCGCGCCCTGGCAGAAGAAGCGCAGCGGCTGTGGCTTGGTCCGGTCCTCGACGTATTCGCGGCGGAATGTGTCGAGGTTGAACTTGAACGCGTAGGGATAGACGAACGGCGTCCGCAGGCTGCCCTCGTGCATGATGTGCACGCCCTGCGGCGGGGCCGAGAGGTGCTCGGCGTTGCGCGTCGCCAGGCCGTAGGGGGCGATCACCTCCACGAAGGGCAGCATCAGGTAGAGCGCGACGAGGAAGATCGCCGAGGCCAGCGCCACCCGGTGTCGCTTGAATTTCCACCAGATGAGCTGCAGCGACGAGGCGCGATAGAACGCCTCTTCGTGCGCGCTCATCTTCTCGGCCGCGCTCGGGTCGAACGGGGCCGTGTTGACGTAGTGGCCCGGGGCGTTCGGGTCGTGCGTGATGGGGGCGAGGCTGGCGCTCATCTCACCTCTTTCGCCCGCCAAAGCGGATGCGCGGGTCGATGGTGGCGAGCAGCAGGTCCGACAGGAGCATGCCGACCACCGTCAAAACCGCCACGAACATCAGGATGAACCCGGCCAGGAACTGGTCCTGCTGCTTCAGCGCCTGCAGCAGCACCGGCCCGACGGTGGGCAGGCTCAGCACCAGCGACACCAGCACAGAGCCGGAGATCAGGTGCGGCAGCAGGTTGCCGATGTCGGCCACGAAGGGGTTCAGCGCCATCCGAAACGGATACTTGATCAGCGCCGGCATGGGCCGCATGCCCTTGGCCTTCGCGGTGATCGTGTACTGCTTCTGCAGCTCGTCCAGCAGGTTGGCCCGCATGCGCCGGATCATCGCGGCCGTGCCCGAGAGCCCGATCACCACCACGGGGGCGATCAGGTGCGAGCCGATGGAGCCGAGCTTGGCCATGCTCATGGGCTCGCCGTCGTAGCGCGCGTCCATCATCCCGCCGATCGAGATGCCGAACCATCGGTTGAGGTAGAACAGCAGGATCAGGGCGAGGAGGAAGTTTGGCGTCGCCAGCCCGATATAGCCCAGCAGCGTGGCGGCGTAGTCGCCCCACGAATATTGCCGGGTGGCCGAATAGATCGCGATCGGGATCGCGATCACATGGACGAAGATCACGACGGCGACATTCACCAGCAGAGTCAGCCCGAGCGCGCCGCCCACGACCTCGTTCACCGGGCGCTGGAACTCGAACGACCAACCCCAGTCGCCCTGCAGCAGGCCCGAGAAGCCGTTGGGACCGGACCAGGCGCCGATCCAGATCAAGTACTGCTCCCATACCGGCCGGTCGAGACCGTATTGGGCGCGCAGGAACTCGGCCTTGGCGGCGGCCGCCGGGTCGCCCTGCGAGCGCAGCTCGGCGATCTGGTTGCTGAGATAGTCGCCGGGCGGCAGCTTGATCACCACGAACACCAGCGCCGAGATGGCGACCAGCGTCAGCAGCATCGTGACGGCGCGGCGCAGGATGTAGAGCGCGATCGCCATGTCAGGCGCCTGCCGCGTAGTAGTATTCGTCTATCCGGTACACGCCCATCAGCGAGGTCGGCTCCCAGGAGAACAGCGCCTTTTCGGGCACGTTGCGCAGCCGCTTGTTCACCACCACGGGCTGCAGCTCGCCCGCAATGGTGCCGATCGTCCACTGGTTCTCGGCGTGCAGCGCCAGCATCTCGCGCCAGATCGCGGCGTTGCGCGTGTCCTCGGTGGCGCTCAGCCACTCCTTGTAGAGCGCGAGCAGGCGCTTGCCGCCCGGCGTGTCGGGCTCCTCGCCGTTGTGGCCCTGCGTTTCGAACCACTGGCCCCATTTGGGCCAGCTGTAGTGCTCCTGCCGCACCGGCGCGAGCTCGGTGGGCGGCATCATGGCGGTCGGCACGGCGTTGTCGAGGCCGGTCGCCGCCACCATCACGGTTTGGCCCGAGAACGAGCGCTGGCGCAGGATGCCGCGGTCCTGCGGCTTCATGAACAGCTTCACCCCGACATCGCGCCAGAACTCGGTGATGAGCTGCAGCGCATCGACGATATCGGTGGACTCGCCGTCCACCTCCACGACGATCTCCAGCGTCCTCCCGTCCGGCAGGGTGCGGAAGCCGGAGGAATCGCGGCCCGTCAGGCCCACTTCGTCGAGCAGCCCGTTGGCGAGCTCGGGGTCGTAGGCCGCGTTGTCGGTCCGGAACACGTCCGAGTACAACGGGCTGGTCGCCAGCACGGTGTTGTTGCCCTCGACGCCGAGCCCGAACAGCAGCGCGTTGTTGAGGATGCGCCGGTCGATGGCGGCCGACAGCGCGCGCCGGTAGCGGATGTCGCGGTTCAGCCGCCGCCACTCCGGGTCGGCCGTGTTGAGGTTGGGGTAGAGCGTGTAGATCGACCCGCGCGCATAGGGCCAAAGCAGCGTGCGGTAGTTCTGCGCCGCTTCGCCCTCCTTCAGCACCGGCACGTCGTTCATCGAGAGGCCGCGCGCCTGCAGGTCCACCTCGCCGGCGTTGCTCTTGGCCGGAAACAGCCCGGGCGAGGCCACGTCCACCAGCACCTTGTCGACATAGGGGAGCTGCCGCCCCTCCGGGTCGAGCCGGTGAAAATAGGGGTTGCGCTCGAACACCATCCGGTTGGCCGGCGGCGGCGTCACCAGCCGCCAGGGCGTCAGCACGGGCGCGTCGGGGTTGCTGTACTCGTAGTCATCGTCGAGCCGGTTGTGCAGCGCCGCCCAGTTGCGCAGCTTGGCGGCCGCGATCGCCTTCTCGATCACGCCCTTCTCGGCGTAGCGCTTGTGGAACGCCCGCAGATATTGCGACGGCGAGAACAGCCGCAGCGGCCGCGGCATCGCGAGCGCCGGCAGGAACCGCGGGTTCGGGGCGTCCCAGGAATAGCGGATGCGCAGGTCGTCGATGATCTCGAAGCGCGGCAGCTTGCCGTCCACCATGAAGAGCTCGGGCGGCCCGCTCGGGCTCAGGTCCTTGTTGAGCGCCACGTCCTCCCAGTAGTAGCGGAAATCCTCGCTCGTGAAGGGCTGGCCGTTGGACCAGCGATGCCCGCGCCGCAGCGTGAACGTGAAGACGCGGTTGTCCTGCTCCTCGTAGCTCTGCGCCAGGTCCGGCTGCAGCGTCAGCGTCTCGTCATAGCCCACCACGCGCGTGTAGCCGTTCGCCGACATGTAGCGAAGGTCGCGCGTCTTCGCGATCAGGGTGCGGATCTCGCCGCCATAGCGCCCCACCGTGCGCTTGCGCGACGCGAAATCGGCGATCAGCGGCGTGGTCGGCAGGCGGTCGATCACGGGCGGCAGCAGGCCCTTTTTCACCCGCTCGGCCAGCATGGGCGACTCCTGGAAGGAGAACCCCTCCGCGCGCAGGGCGCCTGGCGCCGCTGCGGCGGCGGCCGCCGCCAGCCCGGTCTGGAGAACGCCGCGACGCGTGATCGTCATGACGCGGCCCTCAGCGGCTCGGGTTGCGCCACGGCATCGCAGGGCCGCGCCAGCGCGATGCGGTGGTCGGGCTCCACCTCCACCATCTCGGGGCGGGTCTCGCCGGGCACGAGGCGGAACGGCTCCGGCCAGTCCGCCGGGTTCGAGAACCCCCCGCCCGTGAGGCGCGAGAAATCGAGCAGGTGGTCGAGGTCCGGGCTCGGCACGGCGGCCAGCAGCGCCTGCGTGTAGGGGTGCTTGGGCGAGCGGAACAGCGTCTCGCGCGGCGCCTGCTCGACGATCACGCCCCGGCACATCACCGCGATGTCGTTGGCCATGTAGTCCACGACCGCGAGGTTGTGCGACACGAACAGGTAGGAGAGCCCGATCGCGGTCTGCAGGTCCTTCAGCAGGTTCAGGATCTGCGCCTGCACGGACACGTCCAGCGCCGAGGTCGGCTCGTCACACAGGATCACGGCCGGGTTCAGCGCCAGCGCGCGCGCCAGCCCGATGCGCTGCCGCTGCCCGCCCGAGAACGAATGCGGGTAGCGCCGCATGGAGCGCTGGTCGAGACCGACCAGCTCCAGCAGGTCCTTCACGCGCTGGAAGCGTTGGTCCTCGCTGCCGATGCGATGGATGCGCAGCGGCTCGGCCAGGATGTCGTACACCGTCATGCGCGGGTCTAGGCTCGAGAACGGGTCCTGGAACACGAACTGCACGGCCCGGCGGTAGTCCTTCAGGTCCGAGCCCTTGAGCTTGAACACGTCGCGCGCGCCGGTTCCGTCGTCGAAGCACACGGTGCCGCAGTCGGGCGCCATTGCGCGCATGATCACCTTGGAGAGCGTGGTCTTGCCCGAACCGCTTTCGCCCACCAGCCCCAGGGTCTCGCCCGCGCGCAGCGTCAGGTTGACGTTGGAAAGAGCCGCGATCCGCTGCGGCGTGCCGAAGAGCCCGCCCGAGCGCAGCGTGAAGGTCTTGCTGACGCCGGTGACGTCCAGCACGGTGCGCCCCGCCGGCACGGGATCTCGCCCGCAATGGGCTGCGGCCGCCGCCGCTGCGGCGTCGATCTTGATCTCTCGCAGCGGCGTCAGGCGCTCGTCCTGCTTCATGTCGAAATGCGGCACGGCGCGCATCAGCGCCACCAGATAGGGATGCTGCGGCCGGCGGAAGATGTCCTCGCGCTCGCCGCGCTCCATCACCTGGCCGCGATACATCACCACCACGTCGTCCGCCATGTTGGCGACCACGCCGAGGTCGTGCGTGATCAGCAGCACGGCCATCTGGGTTTCGGCCTGCAGCTCCTTGATCAGCGCCAGGATCTGCGCCTGCGTGGTCACGTCCAGCGCGGTGGTGGGCTCGTCGGCGATCAGCAGGGCGGGCCGGCAGATCAGCGCCATCGCGATCATGGCCCGTTGGCGCATGCCGCCCGAGAGCTCAAACGGATAGGTGGTGAGCATGCCCTTGGGGTCGCGGAAGCCGACCCGCTCGAAAACCGCCATGGCGCGCGCCTCGGCGTCCTCCTGGCTCACGCCGTCATGGATGCGCAGCGCCTCCGTCACCTGGTCGCCCACCGTGTGCAGCGGCGACAGCGACGTCATCGGCTCCTGGAAGATCATCGCCAGCCGCGCGCCGCGCAGCTGCCGCATCTTCTCGCTATCGGGATCGAGCTTGACGATGTCCACCGGCCCGCCGCCGAGCGGATCGCGAAACATGATCGAGCCGTTGACGATGCGCCCGCGCTTGGGCAGCAGGCGCAGCATCGCGTTGGCGGTTACGGACTTGCCGGAGCCGGATTCGCCAACCACCGCCAGCGTGCGGCCGGGATAGAGATCGAACGAAACGCCGCGGACCGCGTGCACGAGCCCGGCGTCCGCGGTGAAATCCACCGCGAGATCCCGGATGCTGACCAGCGGTTCGGTGTTCGGCGTCATCTCGCTCCCGCGGTCCCGCTCGTGGTCGGCCGTCCGGACCAGAAGAGCCGGAGCGGACGAACCTGTCGACGAGTTTTCGTGTCCGTCCCGCATCTTGGCCTCACCTGTCCCTAACGCACAACTCCGGGATAAAGGCGACGCTGGCATGAAACTCCCGCTTCAGCCATGCGGTAGCGCAAACGCCTCTTCGGCGGACACGAAACGGACGGCCCCGGAGGCGCCCAGCCGGGCGAGAAGCTCCTCGACGAAACTCCAGATCCAGCCGTCGTGCACAAGATGGTGGGTGAGCAGGCCAAAGGCTTCGTCCAGGTCTGCGCCCCCTGCCGCCATCGCCCGCGCATGCGCGGCGACGATCCCGATCAGCGCGGCCTCGTCGGCGAGCCCACGATCTCCATGCCAGTCGATGGGATCGAGATGCGTGTTGACCTGCCTCAGCCCCGGCGCCGCCTCGCGGGCGCGCCGAGCCCTGAACGTCGACAGGCCGCGAAAGCCGAGCCCCGGGAGCGCGGGCACAAGCGCCGGGTCGATCCGGTTCCAGGGCGGAACCAGCACCGGCAGCGCGCGCGCGCCGAACATCTCCTCCAGGCGGTCACGGCCGAACTGAAGCTCAGCCAGCACCAGATTGCCCGGCGCGTGCCCGAGCTCCTGCTTTTTCGCGCCCTCAGGCGCGTGGTTGCGGTGCGCCCACCCATGCTGCAACACGCTGGCGAACGGGGCCGTCCGCAACCTCTCGGCAAGCTCCGGCCGCACCGCTTCGGGAATCACCGCCAGCGCGACCGGGCAGCCGACGCGCTCGGCCAGCGCGAGCATGTGGTCCAGCGCCGGCGAAGGGGCGACGCAGTCGTCGTCCCGCCACCACACCGCCATGCTGCGCCCAGCCGCTCGCAAAGCCGAGAGCCCATCGTCCAGTTCGCGCCAGGCCAAGGCCCGCTGCGTCGCCGCCGCAGCGGCGCTTTCCAGAATCGCGCAAGCGCGCTCCGCTCCGTCGCGCCAGTCCGGCCAGTGCGGCCGGGGCCCGGCCGAGACCTCGTGAACGGCGCGCAAAAGCGCCTCCGGGGTGAGGTTTGCTTCCTGGAGGGTCACGACGAGCCCGCGCTCGGCCAGGGCCTCCGCCCGCAGGCGCTGCTCGCGCTCGCCGCCCTGCTCGAAGGGAACCAGCACGGCCCGCGCGCCGGCCGCCGCGATGTCCATCACGGTGTTGTAGCCCGCCTGGCTCACCGACACGGCGGCCTCGCGCAGCAACTGGACGAAATCCGGCCGGGCCCGTTCGACAACCACGCGGTCGCAGCCGTGCGCCCGCAGCGCCTCGAAGTCGCGCTCCGCGACTCCATGCCCGGCCAGGATGCGCCAGGGGCGCCAGAGCGGATCGACGCGCCCGGCGGCGACGCCGGCGCTCAGCAGCGGCAGGCCGGCCGCGCCGCCGCCGCCTGAAACCACGATCGCGCCGGCCTGCGCCGGGGCGGGCTCGCCGGTGGGCGGAGCCTCCGGCGGCGGGTCGCCCACATAGCCCGTATAGGCGAGCCGGCGTTCGAGCTCATCGCCGACAGGCCAGGAGGCGTCGAGCGGAACCACCTCCGGGTCGCCATGCACGAGCACCCGATCGTAAAAGGCGCAGAGCCGCTCCAGCGTCTCCTGCGCGCGGACCGCCCGCGACGGCGATTGCAGAATATCCCTGACGGAGCACACCACGGCCGGGCGTGGGTCGCGGCCGCGCGCGCTTTGGAGCAGCGGCACGAATTCGGCCGCGAGCTGGCGGCGGCCAAATGGAAACAGCTCCGTCACCAGCAGGTCGGGCCGGGTGCGCTCGAAGGCCGCGAGCGTGAGCGCCCGGCGTTGGGCCAGAGCCTCCGCCGTCAGGGGCGCGTCGTCCGCCCCGAGCAGCGTCGCGAAATCTGTCCCGACACAATGCGCCGGGGGCAGCTGCACGAGGTCCACCCCGTCGAGCCGCACCATGGGGGCAGGCCTGCCGCCGCTGACCAGCGTGACGCGATGGCCGCGGCGCGCCATGGCGCGGGCCAGCGCGGCCGTGCGGGCGAGATGGCCGGTGCCCAGCAGATGCGTGACAACAAACAGCGCCGAGATGCTCACGAGGCGCGCTCCGCGAAAGCCCGGCCGGCCTCGGCCAGCGCGCCGCGCAGCCGCGCGGAGGCGGCATCCAGCGTGCGGCCCCCGAGCGCCTGGTCCCGGGCTGCGACGCTCAGCGCGCGCAGCCGGCCGGGGGCGTCCAGCAGCGACCCCAGCGCGCTCGCGAACGCAGCCGCGTCGCCGGGCGGCGTCAGCACGCCCGTGCGGCCATTGTCCACCACGCCGGCGACGCCGCCATACGCGCCCGCAAGCGCAGGGCAACCAAACAAGGCGGCCTCCAGAAAGGCCATGCCGAAGGCTTCGTTCACGGCCGGCCACGCGAGCAGGTCGGCGCCCGCGTAAAGCCGGGCCAGCCCCGCCCGGTCCAACTCGCCATGGAGACGGACCCGGTCGCCGAACCGTGCGAAAGCGGCCTCGACCTCCGGCCGCGCAGGGCCGTCTCCGGCCACGTCCAGCGTCCACGGCCGCTCATCCAGCGTCGCGAGCGCTTCGGCGAGCACGCGAAACGACGCCAGCTTGTCGCCCGCCCGCATCATCCCGACCGCCAGCAGGCGGGGCCGCCCGGCGGCCGTCGCGGCTGGCCGCTCCAACCGCGGCCAGGCGGCCGCGTCCAGAAAGGGAGGAAAATCGATGAGCCGCTGCGCCGTCGGCCGGGCCGCCTCGAGCATCGGCCGGTCCCGCGCGTTCATGATCAGCACGGCGTCGGCCCGATCCAGCGCCGCCTCGGCCAGCGCATGCCCGACCGCCCACGGGCCGCCGGCCCGCTTGGGGGCGCGTGAGCCCTCCACCACCACGTATGGCAGCCCGAGCGCGGTCGCGACCGCGGGGCCGAACACATCCGGCGCCTTGTAGTGCACATGGTAGGTCAGCACCGCGCCGGGCCGCTCGGCCGGCGGGCGGCTCTGCGCCTCCTCGACGAAGCGCCCGGCCGCGTCCCGGGCCTCGGCGGCAAGCCGGCGCATGAGGCTCGCGTCGCCGCGCGGGTCGAACATGCGCAGCGCGAAGGGTCGCTCGGCCGCGATGCCGGCCTGCTCCAGCGCCCGCAGCAGCAGGCGCGCGATCTCCCGGTCGCCGGACGGAGCGGGGTGCTCCGGCGGCTTCAGGGGCGCATGAAAAACGACGCGCATCAGGACGCCGCTGCGGCGAGCGTTCCGGCCGGAGAGGCGAGGGGAGCCTCGGCCCCGAGCGACCGGTCCAGCCTGTGAGCGACGGCCTCGACGCCCGCCTCGAACGAGAAGTCGCGAACCCGGCGCGCCGCCGCATCGCCGAGCCGCGCGCGAAGGGCTGGCGAACGGATCAAGGTTTCCAGCGCATCGGCCAGCGCAACGGGATCGCGGGTCGGCGTCAGCACGCCCTCCACGCCCTCGCGGACGAACTCGGGCACGCCCGCAAAGGCGGTGGACAGGATAGGCAGCGCCTGCGTGGAAGCCTCCATGATGACGTTGGGCAGCCCGTCGCGGTCGCCGTGGTCCCCTTCCCGGCAGGGCAGCGCGAACAGGTCGGCGTCGCGCATCGCCGCCACCACGGCGTCCTGCGCCTGGCCGCCCAGCCACTCGATCCGGTCTGCGAGGCCAAGCGTCGTCGCCCGGGCGCGCAGCGCATCCTTGAGCTCGCCCGAGCCGATATGGGTAAACCGCCAATGGAGGCCGGCGGGCAGGCGGGCCAGCGCATCGAGCAGATCGTCGTAGCCCTTCTTGGCCACCGCGCGCCCGACCGAGAGAATGCGGACCGGATCGCCCGGATCGGACCCGTCGCGCGCCGGGCGCGATGGCGGCGCGGCCGGGAAGCGGGTCAGGTCGAGGCCGTGGTAGATTAGCGCGACCCGGTCGGGATCGTCGGCTGGCGCGAGGCGCCGCAATTCGTCCAGCCCCATGGCGGTGCACGTGACCCCCCAGGCGGCGTCCGCGATCTTCTCGCGCTTCTCCCAGTCCGGCGTGGTCCAGATGTCCTTGGCGTGCGCCGAGAAGCTGAAGGTGCGGCCGCTCAAGAGACAAGCGTAGCGCACCACCGAGGCGGGCGTATGGAGGTAGTGCACGTGCACGTGCCGGATCGCCGGGTCGAGCTCACGCGCCAGCACGAGCGCCTGCCCGAGCCGCCGGGCCCGATTCGGCGTGAAGTCCCGCTTCAGGTCGCGCCAGAACAGGCGCAGCAGCGCGCCCAGCGCCGGCCTGCGCAAGGCGGCCCCCGCGCCCGCCAAAACCCGCAGGGGCTCCTGGTACAGGTATTCCGGCAGGTAGGACGCCTCGGCGCGGATCTGCCGGTTCAATGGGTGCACGGCCTTGTCGGTGGGCCGTCGTAGCGCCCAGATCGCAAGCCGGAAGCCGGCGCGCTCCAGCCCCAGCATCTCCTGCGCGATAAAGGTCTCGGAGAGGCGCGGATAGCCCTTCACCACCACGGCGACGGCCGGCGGCGCCGCGCGTCCCGGCGCAGGATCAAGCGTCATGGACGCCGGCTCACTCGGCCGCCATGCCGACGCCGGAGCGACCGCGCCCGGTCCGTGCGTCCTCGAACCACGGGCGCGTCATCGCGCCGATGCGCTCCAGCCCGTCCAGCAGGTCGGGGATCACGGCCTGCGAGGGCTTCGGCTGGCTCATCAGCGCCCGGATGGCGGCCGCCATCTCGAGCGGGTCGTGCGTGGACGGCGGGTTGTCGAGCCCGTCGAGCTGGCGCACCAGGCCGGCCTCCTCGGCGAACTGCGCCCGGATCGCCTGTTCCAGCCGCGGCGTCTTGCGCGGCACGATCAGGCCGGGCTTATCCATCGAGAGGATTTCGCAGAACGTGTTGTAGCCGCCCATCGCCACGATGGCGGACGCCTTCTGCATCAGGTGTTCGATCTTGGAATCAAACGCGATGGCGTCGACCTTCTCGAGCTTGGCGATGCGCCCCATCAGCGATTGCCGCGCCCCGCGCGACACGAAGGGGCCGAACACCACCAGCGCCGGGATCGGGATGTCGGGGTCGCGCTCATAGGCCGACACCACCCAGTCGAGCAGCGCCGGCCCGTCGCCGCCGCCGCCGGTGGTGACCAGCACGAACGGCCCACGCGTCAGCTTCGGGTAGCGCGAGAACTGCGGCGCGTCCGGCAGCTCGCGCCGCAGGTAGCCCGTATAGGTGATGCGGTTGCGCACCGCTTCCGGCAGGTCAAGCGCCGCCAGCGGCTCGTAGAGGCGCCGCAGGCCGTAGATCCAGATGTCGTCGTAGAAGTCCACCAGCGCCTGCACGGCGCCCTTGCGCTCCCACTCGGGCGCGAGCAGCGCCGGCTCGTCCATGACGTCGCGGATGCCCAGCACCAGCCTCGCGCCGCGCTGCTTCATCAGCTGCAGCGTCGGCAGGATCTCGCCGCGGAAGCCGGTCGGCTCCTTGTCGACGATCACGAGGTCGGGATCCAGCGCCAACGCGGTGTTGCGGATGATGGCCTCGCGCAGCGCCACCGCCTCGTCGAGTCCGATCTTGAGGTTCAGGGTGGTGTAGTCGCCGTCCGGCAGCTTCACCACGCCCGGCACGCGCACGAAGTCGACGCCGTTGCCGAAATCGAAGCTGCCCACCACGGGCGAGCCGGTCACGATCACCACGGAAGCGTCCGGCGCGGCCTGCACGAGCGCGTTCGCGATGGCGCGCGACCGGCGCAGATGCCCGAGCCCGAACGTGTCGTGACTGTAGATCAGGACCCGCGGGGCGCGTTTCACGCCGGCGCCCCAGGAAGCGCCGAATGCGCCTGGAACGGGTTGGAACATCGTGTCGCACTCCCGCTCGCAAGGGCCCAGGCCCCCAGGTCGGCACTCGAATCGGCAGGTGCAAACGCCTGCTGGAAATCACTGTTCCGCAGCGTCGGCTCGCGCCGGGAGTTCTGGCCTACGCGCTTCACCAACTCAAGGTTACACGCCTTGGCGTGACCAGCAAGTGACGAGAATCAAGCCGGCGCTCACCGGAGCAGAACCCTATCCGACTCGCAAAAGGCCCGCCACGGCGCCCTTCTCGCGCGGAAACACAACCATAGCGAGCTTTTTCACCGCCATGATCACGCTCCATTAAAAGACACGCGCGTAAGTTGCATGAACTGAGGTTGGCGACCCCCTGATGATCCGCGCCCTTAAACACTTCCGCCAAGACGAAACGGGCGCGACGTCCATCGAATATGGGCTGATCGCCGCCATCATCTCGCTGGTGATCATCGGCGGCTCCGGCTCCATCCGCAGCGCGCTGTGGGACCTCTTCAACTCCATCCTGAGCAACATGGCGTCAGCCGCCTGACGGCCCGGCCCGGCTCACTCCGCCGCAACCGCGTCATCGTCCGGCGCGATGCTGGCCCCCTTCAAATTGTCCAGGCTGGACACGATGTGTCCCGCCAGCGCGTCCGCCAGCGCCGAGCGCTCATGCCGGTTGCGCATCAGGCCGATCTTGCAGGACGGCAGCGTCGGAAAGCCCTCGGACGGCCCCAGCACGCGCATGCCCGGCCGCGCCGCGCTCTCCGGCAGCACGCCCACCGCCAACCCGGCCAGCACGGCCGCCCCCACGGCGTTGGAGTTCCAGCTCGAATACAGGATGCGGTAGGGCCGGCCCATCGCGTCCAGCCGCTCGGTCGCGGCCTGGCGCCAGTTGCAGGTCGGGCGTCCCAGCGCCAGCGGCAGCAGCCCCTCCTCGTGCACGGCGTGGCGCAGCGACGCCACCCACAAGAGCCGTTCCTTGCGGATGATCTCGGCCGGGCCCCGGCTCTCCACATGCGTGATGATCGCGAGATCGAGGTCGCTGGTCTGGATCCGGTCCGCCAGCATGGGCGTCGGCTCGCACACCACCGTCACCTCCACCTTCGGATTTGAGCGCGAGAACCGCGCCAGGATCTCGGGCAGGTAGCGGTCCGCGTAGTCGTCCGGCACGCCGAGCCGCACCCGACCGGCGAGCTCGGCGTCCGCGAAGCTCGCCAGGCACTCCACGTTGAGCCGCAGGATGCGCCGGGCGTAATCGAGCAGCCTTTCGCCGTCCTCGGTCAGGCGCGAGGCCCGCCCGTCGCGCTCGAACACCGGCTTTCCGAGCCGCTCCTCCAGCCGCTTCATCTGCATGGACACGGCTGACTGCGTCTTGTGCACCACCTCGGCCGCCTTGGTGAACGACCCCGTGTCGCAGATCGCCACAAAGGTCTTCAGCTGATCGATGTCGAGAAGGTGCATGACTTCACCCGGTCGCGCGTGACGGCCCTGTGACAATGATCGTTTTTACTGATGCAGTCCATCATGAACATTCGTTTCACTTATGATCTGCGGTTGCGTAGATCTGTCGCACGGCCGACGTCCCGGCCGCCCCCGCCGCAATGGCGCGCAAACATGCAGGAGATCACGATGACCGCCCCCGCCCAGCAGGCCCTCGCACCCTCGTTCACCGGCGCCGGCGCGCTTGTGGCGCGCGTGGCCGTCGCCTGGAAGCGCTGGCGCAATCGTCAACAGGTCGCCGAGCTCCTCTCGCTGGACGACCACCTGCTTGCCGACCTCGGCGTGGCGCGCGGCGATGTTTTCGAGGCCCTGGCTCATCCGCCGGCCCGCGACTGCTCCGCCTCGCTCGGGGCCGCCGCCACCCGGGCGCGGCAGGAAGAGACGATGAGGCTTCGGGAAAGCCTTCGATCGGCTCGGATTCTGAGCCTTCCGAAAGCCGGGATCCAGCCCGCCGCGGCCGCAGGAGCGGCTCCCGCCGCGCAAGTCGGCCACGCCGCCTGACCCATCCCCCGTTTAGCGGCTGCGCGACCCCCTCCCGCAGCCGCTCCTGGGGCCCCGCTTCACGGCGGGGCCCTTTTTTAGGAGCGCCAGTCGCCGAGCGTCGCCTGGACAAGCGCCAGCGCGGCCACCGCGGCCGTGTCGGCGCGCAGGATACGCGGCCCCAGCGAAAGACGCAGGAGCCGGGGCAGGCGCAGCAATTGGGCGCGCTCCTCCGGCGAAAACCCGCCCTCGGGGCCGATCAGGATCGCGGCCGGCCCGGGCTCAACCCCCCTCAGCGCCGAAAGCGGGTCTGCAACTTCAGCGTCTTCGTCGCAGAAGATCATTAATCGTGATGGA
Source organism: Alsobacter metallidurans (assembly GCF_014636935.1). Classification (GTDB taxonomy): domain Bacteria; phylum Pseudomonadota; class Alphaproteobacteria; order Rhizobiales; family Beijerinckiaceae; genus Alsobacter; species Alsobacter metallidurans. The sequence goes on from NZ_BMES01000001.1 coordinate 1,069,940, forward strand.
TCCCAGTCGCCCAGCAGCCGGTCGATCCGGACCTCGTCCGCGACCTCCGGCACGCACAGCACGCCGCATTGCTCGGCGGCCTCCACCACATTGGCCCGCATGCGCTCGATGTTGACCCGCGACACCTGCGTGTGCCGCGTGACCACGGGCTGGATCCGGCTCGCCCCCATCTCGACGGCCTTCTGCAGCATGTAGTCGAGCCGCGCATGCTTCAGCGGCGCGAACAGGTAATGGAGGTCGCCTGGCGCCGGCTGCGGCCGCGTCTGCTCGGCGATCTCGGCCGCCGCGGCCTTCTTGGAGCCCTTGCCGATCCGGGCCAGGAACTCGCCGTCGCGCCCGTTGAACACGAGGAAGCGGTCGCCCTCCTGCATGCGCAGCACGTTCAGAAGGTAATGCGAGGGATCGCGCTCCAGCGCCAGCGTCTGGCCGGCCGCCAGCGCGGCGTCGACGAAAATGCGGTGCGCGCGAAAATCATAAGCGGCCACGGCGGCTCTCCTGGAAGCGCCCCTCATAAAGCCGCGCCGTCCGGATTTCAGCCGTTTTCTCGCGCTAGGACCGGCTGAACTCCCAACGAAAGGTCGAAAGCTCTTCTTCGTTGCGGCGACCAACAATCCCCTCATCCTGAGGAGCATCGCCCCTTGGCGATGCGTCTCGAAGGACGAGGGACTCCAGGATCAGCGCATGATCGAGCGCACTGGACCCCTCGTCCTTCGAGACGCAGGCCCAAGCGGGCCCGCTCCTCAGGATGAGGGGCATTGGAGACGCCGGCGGCTTAGACGTCAGGGAGGCGGTCGCTCCGCCCACCGCAAATCGCGTGAGGCTGCGCGCGGACGATTGCGCCGCTTCGCCTCATGCTGGTAAGGAACCTCGATGGTAAACAGGGGACGAAGCATGGTCTCGGCGGATGTGCGTGCGCGGTTGGCGGTCAGGTTCGCGCTCGCCGTGATGATGGGCGGCGCCGCGCTGGCGTCGTTCGGCTCGCAGGCTCACGCGCAGGCGGCGGCGTCCGATTGCGCGTCCATCGGCCCGCTGCTGCAGCAGCGCGGGGCTCTTCTGCAGCGCGCCACCAATTTTGCCAAGAAGAAGCCGACCGCGGCCGAAGCCTGCAGCGTATTCACGAGCCTCGCGGCCAATGGCGCCAAGGTGCTGCCCTGGCTGAAGACCAACGCGGACTGGTGTCAGGTGCCTCCGCAGGTCACCGAGACGATCACGCAGCAGTCGGCCCAGGTGAACAAGGCCAAGGCCAACGCCTGCCAGGCGGCCGCCATGCAGAAGAAGATGGAAGCCCAGGCCAAGCGCGGCGGCGGCGGGCCGCAGGCGCCGGGCCTGTTCGGCGGCGGCGACGATGTCGTCGGCGGCCCCATCAAGATGCCCCAGGGCGCTCTGTGACGGACAGCCCGTCCGCGGCCGGCCCGGTTCTCCCGGACGCGCCGCGCGGCAACCTCGTCGATAGCTACGCGCCGGCCGCGTGGCGGCCCTATCTTCGTCTCGCCCGCATCGACCGGCCCATTGGCTGGTGGCTGCTGCTGCTGCCCTGCTGGTGGTCCGCCGCCGCCGCGGCGGGCGCCGACGGCTCCGGCCCTCCGTCCATTCTCACGCTCGCGCTGTTCTGGATCGGGGCCGTGGCGATGCGCGGCGCCGGCTCCACCTACAACGACATCATCGACCGCGACCTCGACCGCCAAGTGGAGCGCACCCGCAACCGGCCAATTCCGTCCGGACAGGTCACGGCCCGGCAGGCGGCGTGGTTCCTGCTCGCCCAGTGCGGAGTTGGCCTGGCGGTTCTGCTGCAGTTCAACCGCTTCGCGATCGCGACCGGCTTCGCATCGCTGGTTTTCGTGCTGATCTACCCATTCATGAAGCGCATCACCTCGTGGCCGCAGGCCGTGCTGGGGCTCGCCTTCGCGTGGGGCGGCCTCATGGGCTGGGCGGCGCATTACGGCGCGCTCGGCTGGCCGGCGGTGTTTCTGTATGCGGCCGCCATCGCGTGGACGATGGGCTACGACACCGTCTACGCCATCCAGGACCTGGAAGACGACGTGATCGCGGGCATCAAGTCCACGGCCCGCATGTTCGGCGCCCATGCGCGCGAGGCGATCGGGGCGCTCTACCTCTTCGCCATCGTGTTCGCGGCCGCCGCCATCCGCAGCGCCCATCTGGGGGTCTGGGCCTATATCGGCCTCATAGCCTTCGCCACGCACCTCTTTTGGCAAGTCCGCGTCCTGCGCAAAGCCGACGGCGCCGTCGCCCTCCGCCTCTTCCGCTCCAACCGCGACGCCGGCCTCCTCCTCTTCGCCGGCCTCGCCCTGGACGCCGCCGTCCGCACCCTCTGAGCGCCTCGCCGCCGCCTCGCCGTCATTGCGAGCGCAGCGAAGCAATCCAGACCTAAGGGCCGGGCGTCAGACTGGATTGCTTCGCCCTCCGGCTCGCAATGACGCGAGGGGACGCCCGCCATTCGCGCAAACAACCCCTCACCGCGCCAAAAACGCCGGCACCCGCTTGATCGCGTCCTCGCGGCCGGCCGGGTTGGTGCCGGCGCGGGCTTCGCCGCTGTCGGAGGCCGTGTAGGCGAGGCCGCGGCGGGTGACGACTTCGAGGTTGGGGTGGTCGAAATCGTGCACGGCGTCGGGGTACGTCACCAGGGTGGCGTTGCGGCCGGCCGCCTTGGCCTGTTCGACGAGGCGACGGCAGGCGTCCGGGGGCGTCCAGTCGTCGTCCTCGCCGACCAGGATCAGCAGGGGCAGGCGCGGCTTGTAGTGGCCGGTGGCCGCCAGTGTCCGACAGCCGGGATAGAACGCCACCGCGCGGGCGAAGTCCGGGCCGTCCCCCATGGCGGCGCGGTCCGTCTTGGCGTCCCGGATGGCGTAGAGCGTCGTCGAGGCGCCGTTGGACCAGCCGAGGATGTTGACGGCCTCGGGCTTGACGTAAGGCTGGGCCTGCAGCCAGCGCCGCGCCGCATGGGCGTCGCTTTGCCGCTGGTGATTGGGGCGGACGACGCGTTCGCGGTTGCGGCACTGCGGCCCTTGGGCGCGCGGGCCGTAGCTGTCGGGCATCAGCACCACAAAGCCCAGGCCGACCAGACGCTCAGCCCAGTCGGCGTCGCGCGGCGCGATGGCGCCGTTGCGCAGAAAGAGCCCGCCGCAACCATGGAGGGCCACCACGGCCGGGAACGGCCCCAGGCCGGCCGGCTTGTAGAGGGCGGCGGCCAGCACCACGTCAGATCCCGGCAGGCGGATGCGCTCCGGCCCGGCCGCGCGGACCGTCGCCGGGTGGGCAGCCGCGGCCGTCATCCACAACAGCGCCGGAAGCAGGGCGGCGAGACGCATCAATCGAACACCGGGTTTTGGACGGGAGGCTTGGATGGGGCCTCGCGCTGCGGTACACAGCGCGGACCCTTGACGCCAGCATCGCCGGTCCCGGCGGCGTCCGCAAGATCGAGCAGGAGTGATGCCTGTGCTGAACCGTTTCGAACGCCGTGGGCCCGTGCAGGGCGAGGCGGTCGTGGAATATCTCGACGGGGATTTTCGCGTCGTGAAGCCGGGCGCCTTCGTGCGCTGCGCCGTCACGCGCCAGCAGATTCCTGTCGACGAGCTCCGCTACTGGGACGTCGACCTGCAGGAGGCCTACGCTTCCCGCGAGGCCGCGCTGGAGCGGCTCGGCGTCACCCGGAAGAGCTGAGCGCCCAACGCTCCAGGGCCGCCGCGAAGAGCCGGTCGGCGGCGGCCGGGTCGCGGAACCGCAGCGTCACCGGGAGCACGTGGATCTCTCGTTCCTCGCCGGGGGCGAGCAGGCCCGCGAGCCGCACCTCGTCCTTGGCTGTGGTCACCACGAGGAAATCCTTGCGGCGCGCCCGTGAGAGCAGCCGCGCCACTTCGCCGCGCGTAAAGGCGTGGTGATCGGGAAATGGTTGTTCCTCCACCACCCGCACGCCGGCGTCGCGCAGCGTCGCGAACATCTTCTCTGGCCGGCCGATGCCCGCGAAGGCCAGCACTTTTTTGCGCTTCAGGGCCGCCACGGCTCGCGGATCGGGCGCGAGATCGGCAAACAGCACAGGAACGCCGCGCGCGGCAGCCTCGGCCGCGACGGCCTCGCCGGGCGCGCCCGGCCCGATCACCAGCACGGCGTCCACCTGGCCGAGTTGGCTGGCGAGAGGGGCCCGCAACGGCCCTGCAGGAAGGCACAGCCCATTGCCCACGCCCGCCGCGCCGTCCACCACGGCGATCCGGAGGTCCTTGGCGAGCGAGGGGTTCTGCAGTCCGTCGTCCATGATTACGACGTCGCCCAGCGCCGCGGCCAGCCGCGCACCGCCGACGCGGTCCGGCGACACCACCGTGGGGGCGCGGCGCGCCAGCAACAACGGCTCGTCGCCGGTGAAATCGTGCCGGTGCCGGGCGAGGTCGACCCGGGTCGGCTCGCGCACCTTGCCGCCATAGCCGCGGGACAGAAAGGCGGGACTCCGGCCCAGTGCGGCAAGGCGGTCCGCCGCCGCAAGCGCGGTCGGGGTTTTGCCGGCGCCGCCGGCCGTGAAATTGCCGATGCATACCACCGGAACGCCGACGCGTTCGCCGATGCGCTTCATCCGGACCGCGGTCGCCGCGCCGTAGATCCACCCGAGCGGGGCGAGCAGGCGCGCGGCCGGCCCCCGGTTCCGCCAAAAGGCGGGAGCGCGCATCAGCGCTCCTCCAGGTGCATCTGCATCAGGTAAGGCTCCACCGCAGCCATGGTGCGATCCACGCCGCCGCCAAAGGAATCCACTGTGGCGGCGGCGGCGCGCGCCATCTTGCGCATCCGCATGCCATCGCCGAGCAGGCGCATCAGCGTGTTGGCGAGCTGCTGTGCGTCGGGAACCGCCAGCGCGCCGCCGTCGCGGTCCAGCGCCGCATAGACGTCGGCGAAGTTCTGCACGTGCGGGCCGTGCAGGATGGCGGCGCCGAGCTTGGCCGGCTCGATCGGATTCTGGCCCCCGTCGCCCACCAGCGACTTCCCGACGAACACCACCGGGGCGATGCGGTAGAACAGGCCGAGCTCGCCCATGGTGTCGGCGATGTAGAGATCGACGCTGGTGTCGGGCTCCAGCCCCCTGGAGCGCTGCGCGGCGCGCAGCTCGAAATCCCCCGCCACGGCCGCAATCTCGTCGCCACGCTGCGGGTGGCGCGGCGCGATGATGGTGAGAAGGCCGGGAAAATGCGGCGCGATGGCGCGGTGCACGGCGGCGACGATCTCGTCCTCGCCCGGATGCGTGGAGGCCGCGATCCAGCACGGCCGGCCAGCGATCAATCCGCTCAGGGCCGACACCCGCAGCGGATCGGCCGGCGGCGGCGGCACGTCGAACTTCAGGTTCCCGACCACGCCCACCCGGGGCGCGCCCAGCCGTGCGAGCCTGTCGGCGTCGCCGGGCGACTGCGCCAGGCACAGGTCGAAGCGCCCCAGCACGGCCTCGATCATCCCGCCCATGCGCTGCCAGCGCCGGAAGCTGCGCTCCGACATGCGGGCGTTCACGAGCACCAGCGGAATGCCCCGCCGGTCGACGTCCACCAGCATGTTGGGCCAGATCTCCGACTCCGCGATCAGCACCAGGTCGGGCTGCCAGTGGTCGAGGAAGCGGCGCACGTAGGCGGGCACGTCCAGAGGCGCGAACTGGTGGAACGCGCCGGCGGGCAGGCGGCGCTCCAGCAGGCGCGCGGACGTGACCGTGCCCGACGTCACCAGCACGGCGAGCCCGCGCTGGGTCAGGCGCTCCACCACGGGCAGGAGCGAGAGCGTCTCGCCCACGCTGGCGCCGTGCAGCCAGGCGACGCGCCCGCGCGGGCGCGCGAGGGAGGGCTCGCCCCGGCGCTCGCCCACGCGGGTGCGCTCCTCCTTGCCCCGGCGGGCCCGGGCCTGCAGCAGCAGGCGCGTGAACGGGCCCAGCAGGCGCGTGCCGGCCATGTAGGCGCGCAGGCTCAGGGGCGTGCTCACGCGGCGCGCTCCTGCGGGCGCAGCGCGGCCCCGGGGTCGTGTCCGCCCACCAGCGCGTACGCGCGGGCGTGCACGTCGTCGAGCGCGCGCTCCAGCCGCGCCCGCGCGGCCTCCAGCGCCCCCGCGTCCGCGTCCGCGGCCACCCGGATGGGCTCGCCCACGGCCACGACCCCGCGCCCGAACGGCAACCCAATCGAAGTCCTGTCCCAGTTGGCGAGGGTGAGGCGGCGGCTGGTGACCACGGCGGCCGGGATGATGGGGCGGCCGGAAAGGCGCGCCAGCGTGACGATCCCGAGCCCGGCCACGCGGGCCGTCTTGGGCACGTCGGCCGTGAGCGTGACGCTGTCGCCGCCCGCCAGCGCCCGCAGCATCTCGCGCAGCCCATAGACCCCGCCGCGTTTGTGCATCTTGGACGGCTGGCCGCCGGAAGCCCGGATCGGCCGGATGCCGAAGCTCTCGCAGGCGGCCGCGTTGATGCCGCCGTCGCCATGGCGGGAGATCAGCACCGCGTAGCGGTCCTGCGGCCGCTTGCCGAGCGGGATCATGAAGTGCTGCCCATGCCAGAGCGCGCAGATATAGGGCGCCTCGGCGTCGAGCCGGGCGAAAAGGTCCGGCGGATCCACCGTGAAGCGGTTGGTGCGCTTGACGAGGCGCAGGTAGCCGGCGAGCAGGCGCCCCACGGCGGTCTGCACGGCCTGCGATCGTCCGATGGACTTCAACATGGGCGTGTTTGGCGCCGGCCCGCCTCAGCGCGCCGCGGCCGTCTCCGACGGATCGAGCAACCGGTGCAGGTGCACGATGAAATAGCGCATGTGGGCATTGTCGACCGTGGACTGGGCCTTGGCCTTCCAGGCCGCGTGCGCCGACGCATAGTTCGGGAAAACGCCCACGATGTCGAGCTTGGTAAGATCCCGGAATTCGGTTCCGTCCAGGGTCACGAGTTCGCCGCCGAACACGAGATGCGGCAGTTGCTTGGCGGGGGTATCGGTCATCGGTCGGGTCCTTGACGCTGGTTGCGCAAACGGGGTGGGGGGCTAGAGCCCCGCGATGGCGTCCTTGTGGCCCGCCGCCCTGGCGATCGGGCCGGCGGACAGGAGCCGCGCGAGGTCGCCCGCGAGCGCGGCGCCGGCCACCGCGATGGGCTCATGCATCGTGCTGGTGCGGTTGTATGTCGGCGAAACGCCGGATGGCGTCTCGATCACGGCCCCGGCCGCCGTCACGATGGCGTGCGCGGCCGCAAGGTCCCAGTCATGCGCCTTGCCGCTCGCCAGCGCGCCGTCCACCGAGCCGTCGGCGACATGCACGAGCCGATAGGCGAGCGAGTGGATGCGCGGCATGCGCCGGAACGGCGTGCGCGCCGCCTCCATGGCGTCCAGGATCGGGCCCGGCCCGGCGATGCGGGCTTGCGCGATCGCGCCATGGCCGGAGGCCCGGATCGGCGCGCCGTTGCGGAGCGCCGGCCCGCCGGGCAGCGCCTCGTACATCACGTCCTGGACGGGCGCGTACACGAAGCCCGCCACCGCGATCCCGTCCTCGACGAGGCCGAGCGCGATCGTCCAGTCCGTGTCGCCGCGCGCGAAGGAGCGCGTGCCGTCAATCGGGTCCACCACCCAGACGTGGCGGCGGTCGAGTCGCGACGGATCGTCGGCGGTCTCCTCCGACAACCAGCCGAAATGAGGCGCGAGATCCATCAGGCGCGCCTTCAGGAAGCGGTCGACCGCGAGGTCGGCCTCCGTGACGGGCGAGCCGCCGTCCTTGTAGCTGACGTCGGCCGACGTCGCGGCGCCGTGCCGGAAAAACGAAAGGGCGAGTTTCCCGCCCTCGATCGCGGCCGCACGGGCGGCTTCGAGCGCGCCTTCCGGGATGTGGCTCGGCTTGGGGGCCATGCTGGTTTCCAGTTCGGGGGAGCGCTGTCTTCTAGCCTCGATGCTGCAACGCGGCAAGCTCAGGCCACGCTGCAAGGGACCGGTAGGGAAAACGGCCGTTAACCGGCTCGCAGAGCCCCGTTAACCACCCCTTTTAAGCGATTCCGAGACGCTCGGGAGCATGATCGTCGGCAAGTGGTCGGACCCGAAAAACAATGGGCCGCCAGCGTCTTGGGAGACGTCGATGACATGGATGCAGGAGCAGGCCAGCCCTGCGGGCCGCCGCGTGCGGCTCGCAGGGACCGGCCCCGACGAAACACGTCCGGTGCGCTGCCTCGTCGAGGGTCCGCTCGCCGACATGACGCCGCTCAGCGGCCCGGCGGCGCGCCGTCGCACGGTGGCGCGCGCCGCCTCGGGCGTGCTGCTGGCGCAAAGCGAAGTCCCTGGCGATTTCTACGACATCCACCTCTGCTACGCCGACGGAAGGCCGATGCAGATCCTGTATTCGGCGCAGGACGACGCCGCCGTGGTGGCGCTCTGGCGCCGCACCGCGCTCGACCTCGGCTTGCCCCTCATGGTGCAGCGCCAGGACGGCTCCGTGCTGCAGCCCTACGAGCATTGCGGCCCCGTTGCGATGGGCCTCTTTCGCTACCGGCGCCGCACCGCCCTGCTGCGCAACCGCCGCCCGCGCTTCCTCCAGCGCCGCAAGACCACCTGCCTTCCCGACCGCCCGGTCGTCCACCGCAACCGCGAGATGACCTCGCAGGCGTGAATGCACGGGTCGACCCTCCCCCTGAGGGGAGGGTGGGGCTGCGGCGTCTCCGTCACCTGCCGTCATTGCGAGCCGGAGGCGAAGCAATCCAGCCTAAGTGGCTGGCCGTTAGACTGGATTGCTTCGCTGCGCTCGCGATGACGGCGAGGCGGTCATGGTGGGTCCGGTGATCGGGACAGAGATCGCCGTCTCTCCACCGTCATCCCCGGCGGCCTGCGCAGCAGGTCGGGAAGGGGATCCAGAGCAAAGGCGCTCACCTCTGGATCCCCTTTCCGGCGCTCCGCGCCGCCGGGGATGACGGAGAGAGTGGAGCCTCACCGAAACTGGGAGTCTCAGTCAGTCACCCGCCGAACAGGCTGCCCTGGCCGGCGGGCTCGGGGGTCTTCGGCTTGGCCGCGCGGGGGCGGGGATTGTCGCCCGCGACGGCTTTCACGCGGCCGTCCGCGAATTCAATGTCGAGCATCGTTCCGCCGGCCACCTGCGCGGCTTCCCGCACCAGATGCCCGTCCGGGCCGTGCACCAGCGCGTAGCCGCGGCGCAGAACCTGCTTGTAGTCGTAGCTATCGAGCAGCTGCACCACGCGGCCGAGGGTTTCGCGCCGGCGCTCCACCGTGGCCGCCACGGCGCGGCCAGGCCGGCCTTCGAGCCGCTCCAGCCGCTCGCGGCGGCGGGCGACGAGCACCAAAAGGGCGCGGTCCGCGCGTTGCCCGAGAGCGGCGATGCGCTCGAGGCGCTGCGCTAGGCGCTGCTTCTCGGCCCGCAGGTTGGCGTCCTTGGCGGCGGCCAGGCGCTTCTCCAGCCCATCCAGCTTGGCCCGCATGCCGGCCAGCCGCGCCTGCGGCGAAAGCCCCGCGAGCTTGCGGGCGGCCTCCGACAGCCGCGCCTCGTGCCGGCGGGCGTTGGCGGCCAGCGCGTGCGCGAGCTTGCCGCCCGCGAGGTCGAGCCGCTGGCGCGGGAGGGCCAGCAGGTCCTCCGGGCCGGGCAGGGCGCGCGTGGCGGAGCGCAGGTCCGCCTTGCGCCGGTCGAGATGGCGCAGCAGCGCGGCCAAGACGCGCCGGCCGAGGTCGCCCACATTCGCCATGAGCTCGGAGCGCACCGGCACCGCCATCTCGGCCGCGCCCGTGGGCGTGGGAGCGCGCTTGTCGGACGCATAGTCGATCAGCGTCCAGTCGGTCTCGTGGCCGACGGCCGAGATCAGCGGGATCATGCTGTCGGCGGCGGCGCGCACCACGGCTTCGTCGTTGAAGCCCCAGAGATCCTCGATGGAGCCGCCGCCGCGGGCCACGATCAGCAGGTCCGGCCGCGCGATCGGGCCGCCTTCCGGCAGCGCGTTGAAGCCCCGGATGGCGGCCGTCACCTCGGCCGCGCTGGTCTCGCCCTGCACGCGCACGGGCCACACCACGACATGGCGCGGGAACCGGTCGGCGAGACGGTGGAGAATGTCGCGGATCACCGCGCCGGTGGGCGAGGTGACGACGCCAATCACGCCCGGCAGGTAGGGCAGCAGCTGCTTGCGGGCTTCGTCGAAGAGGCCCTCGGCGGCGAGCCGCTTCTTGCGCTCTTCGATCTGCGCCAGGAGAGCGCCGACGCCGGCCGGCTCCAGCGTGTCGATGATGAGCTGGTACTTGGACTGGCCCGGGAATGTCGTGATCTTGCCGGTGGCGATGACTTCCATGCCCATCTCGGGCCGGAACCGCATCTTAGCCGCCGCGCCGCGCCAGATCACGCCCGCGAGGCAGGACTTGTCGTCCTTGAGGTCGAGGTAGACATGGCCGCTGCCATGCACCGTGACCTTGCCGAGCTCGGCCCGCACGCGCACATGGCCATAGGCGTCCTCCAGCGTGCGCCGCAGGGCGCCCGAGAGTTCGCTGACCGACCATTCGGGGACGTTGGAGACGGTGTCGTTCATGCGCGCGAGCATAGTGGCCGAATCGCCGGGCGGGTAGGGCGGTGGGGCGGAACCCTCTCCCGCGCAGCGGGGGAGGGCAGGGAGGGGGCGGTGGTGCGGCCGACACCAGCCATCGCCGCGCTCCGCCGCCCCCTCTGTCGGCCGGCGCGACATCTCCCCCGCTGCGCAGGAGAGAGTTGCGCGACGGGCCCCGCAGCCGCAGCGGGCCCCTCTCCCCGGGCGCGCTTCGCGCGCCGAACGGGGAGAGGGCTGGGGTGAGGGTGGCCCAGCCGCTCCCCTCATCCGGCCCTTCAGGCCACCTTCTCCCCGTGCCGGCGAGAAGGGAGGCGCGCAGATTCTCGTTTTCACCCGCCGACCGCTTGCTCTAAAGCATCGCCAGGAACCAACCCGGCGGAGGCCACCATGAAGATCCTGCTCATCGGCTCCGGCGGGCGCGAGCATGCGCTGGCGTGGAAGCTGGCCCAGAGCCCCCGCTGCGAGAAGCTGTTCATTGCGCCCGGCAATCCCGGCACGGCGCAATGCGGCGAGAACGTCGTGGTGGACGTGACCGACCACAAGGCCGTGGTGGATTTCTGCCGGCTGATCGGCGTCAAGTTCGTGGTGGTGGGCCCCGAGGCGCCGCTGGTGGCCGGGATCGTGGACGACCTCAAGGCGGCCGGCATCGTGGCCTTCGGGCCGGAGCGCGTGGCCGCGCAGCTCGAGGGCTCCAAGAGCTACACCAAGGAAATGTGCCGCGAGGCCGGCGTGCCGACGGCCGCCTTCGCGCGCTTCACCGAGCCTGCGCCCGCCAAGGACTACATCCGCGCCCAGGGCGCGCCCATCGTCGTGAAGGCGGACGGGCTCGCGGCCGGCAAGGGCGTGGTGGTGGCCGCCACCGTGGCGGAGGCCGAGGCCGCGATCGACATGATGTTCTCGGGCGGCCTCGGGGCGGCCGGCGAGGAAGTCGTGATCGAGGAATGCATGGTGGGCGAGGAGGCGAGCTTCTTTGCCCTGGTGGACGGCGAGCGCGCCCTGGCGCTGGCCTCCGCGCAGGATCACAAGCGGGTCGGCGATGGCGACACCGGGCCCAACACGGGCGGCATGGGCGCCTACTCGCCGGCGCCGGTGGTGACCGACGCCGTGGCGGCCCGCGTGATGGCCGAGATCATCGAGCCCACGGTGGCGACCATGAAGCGCCGCGGCGCGCCCTTTCGGGGCGTGCTGTTCGCCGGGCTGATGATCACCGCCGAGGGGCCGAAGCTGATCGAATACAATTGCCGCTTCGGCGACCCCGAATGCGAGGTGCTGATGCCGCGCCTCCAAGGCGACCTCGTGGAGCTGCTGCTCGCCACCGCCGAGGGGCGCCTCGGCGACGTGAGCGTGGGCTGGAGCCGGGAGGCGGCGCTCACGGTCGTGATGGCCGCCAGGGGCTACCCGGCCAAGCCAGAGACCGGCACGCCGATCCGCGGGATCGAGGCCGCCGAGGCGCTGGAAGGCGTGCGGGTGTTCCACGCCGGCACCAAGGCGCAGCCGGACGGCTCGCTGGTCGCCTCCGGCGGGCGCGTGCTCGCCGTCACGGCGCTGGGCGCCACGGTCGCGGAAGCCCAGAAGCGGGCCTATGACGGCGTCGCCAGAATCGACTGGCCGGGCGGCTTCAACCGCACCGATATTGGCTGGCGCGCCGTCTAGGCGCTGGACCGCGAGCCTCCTGGCTCGCATCTTTCCGTCGTTCAGGGCGAGCCGGAGGCTCGCGGTCCAATCGAGGCTCCCATGTCCGATCTCGCCGACCTCTTCCCCGGCTTCGCCTCCAAGTGGATCAACACGGAGGCGGGCAAGATCTTCGCCCGGGTGGGTGGGGAGGGGCCGCCGCTGGCGCTGATCCACGGCTTTCCGCAGACGCACGTGATGTGGCATCGCATCGCGCCGGAGCTGGCCAAGCGCTTCACCGTGGTGGCGATGGACCTGCGCGGCTATGGCTGGTCCACCGCGCCGCGCGGCGACGGCGGGCGGGAGGTTTACTCCAAGCGCGCCATGGCGGGCGACGTGGTCGCGGTGATGCAGGAGCTCGGCCACGTGCGCTTCGCCGTCGTGGGGCACGATCGCGGCGCGCGCGTCGGCTACCGGCTGGCGCTGGACCATCCGGGCCGGGTGGAGCGGCTGGCGTTGCTCGACATCGTCCCGACGCTGCTGATGTGGGACCGCATGGACGCCAAGAGCGCCATGCAGGTGTATCACTGGACGTTCCTGGCGCAGCCCGAGCCCGTGCCCGAAAAGGCGATCGGCGGGGATCCCGTGGCGTGGCTCGACCACACGCTGGCGAGCTGGACCAAGACAAAGTCGCTGGACGGCTTCGACGGGCGGGCGCTGGCGCATTACCGGGCGTTCTTCAACAATCCCGACCGCATCCACGCCTGCTGCGAGGACTACCGCGCCGGCGCGACCACCGACCTGGCGCAGGACCGCGAGGACCGGGCGGCGGGCAAGATCATCGACTGCCCGGTTGCGGTGATCTGGGGGGCGGCCGGCATCCCGGCCGCCGGCGCGAGCCCGCTGGACGCGTGGCGCGAGACCTTCGCGCCGAAGGCCGTCGGCGAGGCCGTGGACGCCGGGCACTTCCTCGCCGAGGAGAACCCGCAGGCGACGCTGGCCGCGCTGCTGCCGTTTCTGACCGCCTGATGCGCCCTTCCGTCGTGATCTCGGCCGTCGTGGCGGCCCTCGTGGGCTTTGGCGGCACGCTCGCGATCGTCGTTCAGGCGGCGCGGGCGGCTGGCGCGGACGCCGCGCAAACGTCGTCCTGGGTGACCGGGCTCTGCCTCGCGATGGCGGCGACAAGCGCGTTTCTGAGCATCCGCCACCGCATCCCGATCATCACCGCGTGGTCGACGCCCGGCGCGGCGCTGATCGCGGCCTCAACCGTGCCAGTCGGCATGAACGCCGCCGTGGGCGCGTTTCTGCTGGCGGGCGGGCTGATCCTGCTAACGTCGGCGTTCCGGCCGCTGGGCGACCTCATCGGCCGCATTCCCACCGCGGTGGCGGCAGCCATGCTGGCGGGCGTGCTGATCCGCTTCGTGCTCGCTGTGTTCGAGAGCGCCGGCCACGCGCCGCTGCTGGTGTGGCCGCTGGTCGGCCTCTTCCTGGTCGCCCGGCTCGTGAACCCCTCCTGGGCGGTGCTCGCCGTGCTGGCGGCGGGCGGAGCGCTGAGCTATGCGCTCGGCCTCACCGGGCCGATGCCGGACGGGCTCGGCTTCACCAGCGTTGCCTGGATCGCGCCCAGCTTCGAGCCGGCCGTGCTGGTCGGGCTCGGCCTGCCGTTGTTTATCGTCACCATGGCGTCGCAGAACCTGCCCGGCTTCGCGGTGCTGAAGGCGGCCGGCTACGCCGCCCCGGCGCGCTCCATCCTGGGCGTCACCGGCCTCGCCTCCGTGCTGACCGCGCCGCTGGGCGCCCACACCAGCAACCTCGCCGCCATCACGGCCGCGCTCTGCACCGGCCCGGACGCCCATCCCGACCCCGAGAAGCGCTGGATGACCGGGCCGTTCTACGGCGCGACCTACCTCGTCTTTGCGGCCTTCGGCGCATCCTTGGTGGCGATCTTCGCGGCCCTGCCGGGCGACCTTGTGAAGACTGTCGCCGGCCTCGCCCTGCTTGGCCCGCTGACGGGCGCGCTAGCCGCCGCGCTGGGCGACGAGCAGCGCCGGTTCGCGGCCGTGCTGACGCTGGTGGTGACGGCCTCCGGCTACGCGGCCTTCAGCATCGGCTCCGCCTTCTGGGGCCTCGCCGCCGGCCTGCTGGCGCTCGCGCTTGACGGCGGCGCCCGCCGCTGGCGCGCCCGCTAGCGTCCCGCCTTGACCTCGCCCCGCCGCGCCGCCACAAGAGCCCCATGGCCGCCGACGCACCGCCCCTGACCCCTTCCGCCGAGAAGCCGCCCCTCACGGTGCTGCTCTGCGCCCCGCGCGGCTTTTGCGCCGGCGTGGTGCGGGCCATCGACGCGGTGGAGCAAGCGCTGCGGCTCTACGGGCCGCCCGTGTATGTGCGCCACGAAATCGTACACAACAAATACGTGGTGGAAGGCCTGCGCCGCAAAGGCGCGGTGTTCGTGGATGAACTCTCCGAGATCCCCGAGACCTCCGCGCCCGTGATCTTTTCCGCCCACGGCGTCGCCAAGGCGGTGCCGGTCGAGGCCGCCGAGCGGCGCTTCTTCGCCGTGGACGCCACCTGCCCGCTGGTCACCAAGGTGCACCGCGAGGCCGAGGTGCACTGGAAGCGCGGCCGCACCGTGGTGCTGGTCGGCCATTCGGGCCATCCCGAGGTGGTCGGCACCATGGGGCAACTGCCGCCCGGCGCGGTGCTGCTGGTGGAAACCGTCGCGGACGTCGCCCGCCTCGCGCCGCCCGACCCTCAGACGCTCGCCTATGTGACGCAGACGACGCTGTCGGTGGACGACACCCGCGAGATCGTGGAAGCGCTGCGCGCCCGCTTTCCGGCCATCGTCGCCCCCCACAAGGAAGACATCTGCTACGCCACCACCAACCGGCAGGAAGCCGTGAAGGTCGTGGCCCCCAAGGTCGACGCCATGCTGGTGGTCGGCTCGCCCAACTCCTCCAATTCGCAGCGGCTCAAGGAAGTCGCCGAGCGCGCCGGCTGCCCGGTGTCCCGGCTGGTGCTGCGGGCGCAGGACATCGACTGGTCGCTGTTCGGCTCGATCAGGGCGCTGGGCGTCACGGCCGGCGCCTCCGCCCCCGAGGTGCTGGTCGAGGAGATCATCGACGCCTTCGCGGAGCGCTACGACGTGACTGTCGAGACGGTCTCGACCGCGGACGAGAGCGTGTTCTTCCCCCTGCCGCGCGAGCTGCGCGGCGCAGCCGCGGAGTAGGCGCGTGGCGGTCTACACCGACGTCTCGGACGAAGAGCTCTCGGCCTTCGTGGAGAAGTACGACATCGGCGGCCTTCTGGCCGCCAAGGGCATCGCCGAAGGCGTCGAGAACTCCAATTACCTGCTGCACGCGCAGAAGGGCTTCTACATCCTCACGCTCTACGAGAAGCGCGTGCGCGAGGAGGACCTGCCGTTTTTTGTCGGCCTCATGCAGCATCTGGCGGCTGGCGGCCTCAATTGCCCTGTGCCTGTGCGCACCCGCGACGGCGAGGCGCTGGGCCGGCTCGCCGGCCGGCCGGCCTGCATCGTCACCTTCCTGGACGGCATGGGCGTGCGCCGCCCCGGCGTCGGTCACTGCATGGCGGTGGGCGAGGCGCTGGCCCGCCTGCATCTCGCCGGCGCCGACTTCCCCATGCGCCGCGCCAACGCGCTCTCGGTCGGCGGCTGGAGGCCGCTGTTCGAGGCCGCCGAGGCGCGCGCCGACACGGTGACGCCGGGCCTGCGCGAGCACACCGCCGCCGCGCTGGCGGCGCTGGAGCGCGACTGGCCCACCGGCCTGCCCGAGGGCGTGATCCACGCGGATCTCTTTCCCGACAACGTGTTCTTTCTCGGCCCGCAGCTCTCCGGGCTTATCGACTTCTATTTCGCCTGCACGGACGCGCTGGCCTACGACCTCGCGATCGGCCTCAACGCCTGGTGTTTCGAGAATGACGGCTCCTACAACATGACCAAGGGTCGCGCGATGATCGCCGGCTACGAGCGCGTGCGCCGGCTGGAGCCCGCCGAGGTGGAAGCCTTGCCGACGCTCTGCCGCGGCGCGGCGCTGCGCTTCATGCTCACCAGGCTGGTGGACTGGCTCAACGTGCCGCCCGGCGCGCTGGTGCGCCCCAAGGACCCGCTGGAATACTACCGCAAGCTGCGTTTCCACGAGCGCGCCGCCTGCGCGTCCGACTACGGGCGCACGCCATGACGACGACGGACGGCGCGGCCGACAAAGTCACGATCTACACGGACGGCGCCTGCAGCGGAAATCCCGGCCCGGGCGGCTGGGGCGCGCTGCTGGTCGCGGGCGACAAGAAAAAGGTCATGAAGGGCGGCGAGCCGCTCACCACCAACAACCGCATGGAGCTGATGGCCGCCATCATGGCGCTGGAGGCGCTGAAGCGTCCCTGCGTGGTCGACCTCTGGACCGACAGCCAATATGTCCGCCAGGGCGTCACCACCTGGATCCACGGCTGGAAGCGCAACGGCTGGAAAACCGCCGACAAGAAGCCCGTCAAGAACGCCGAACTTTGGCAACAGCTCGACGCGGCCCGCGGCAAGCACACGGTCCAATTCCACTGGGTGAAAGGCCATGCCGGCCACACCGAGAACGAGATGGTGGACGGGTTGGCCCGGGAAGGAATGGCGCCATTCCTGCCGAAGAAACGCGGGGCGGCGGGGTAAACCCCCTGGGCCATGGGGACGAGAGGGGCGGGTCCCTCGCCCGTCATTGCGAGCGACAGCGAAGCAATCCAGCTGACGCAGGGCCACTCGGCTCAGAGCCTTTCGCCCGGCGCCTGGGTTGCTTCGTCGCTGCGCTCCTCGCAATGACGGCGAGGCGCACTATCGGGCATGAACGACCGGTACAAGCCTGGCCATGACGAACATGGGGCGGCTTGTGCCGGATGAATGCCCCAGCTCAGAGCTGCTTCAGCAGGTTCTCGGCGCCCGAGACGTCAGCCTTGGAGGGCGAGTCCTCGACGTTGACGGCGCGCACGACGCCGTCGTCGACGATCATCGAGTAGCGCTGCGAGCGGGTGCCGAGGCCAAAGCCCGTGCCGTCGAGGGCGAGGCCGAGGGCCTTGGCGAAGTCGCCGTTGCCATCGGACAGGAACTCGATCTTGCCGGAGCCGCCGGTGGACTTGGCCCAGGCGTCCATCACGAAGACGTCGTTGACGCCCGTGACCGCGATGGCGTCCACGCCCTTGGCGAGAATCTCGTCGGCCTTCTCGATGAAGCCCGGCAGGTGGTTTTTGTGGCAGGTGGGCGTGAAGGCGCCGGGCACCGCGAACAGCACCACCTTGCGGCCCGAGAAGATCTCCTCGGTGGTCTTGGCGGCCGGGCCGTTCTCGGTCATGACGCGAAACGTGGCCTGGGGCAGGGTATCGCCGACTGCGATGCTCATCGAAAACTCTCCTGGGGATCTCGGGCTTGGCCCGGACGGATGCTCAGCGCAGGGGCCGGGCGGGGAACCCGCCCTGCGTCATGACGGCCTAGATCTAGTGCGGCTTGATCATGGCGTCGAGATGGGCTTCCACGGCCTTGTCGCCCGCCGTCAGCGTGACCGTGAGGGGCTGGCCCGCCAGCCTGGCGTCCGCGGGCCGCGCCTCCACGGAAAGGCGCCATGTGGCGCGGCGGTTTGCCCCCTCGACGGTCTCGGTCGCGAGCGCCGGAACGCCGAAGAGCCAGTCGGCCGTGGGGCCCTCCACGAAGATGTCGGTGGCCGCGCCGGCGGGCGTCAGCGTGGTGGCCAGAACGGCCTTGTCGTCCGGCGTGGGCTCCAGGCTGGCGATCGCCGGGACCTCGCGGTCGCCGATCTTGCCCGACTTCGGCGTGCGCGCGACCGCGTCACGCACGCTCGACGCGAAGGGGGCGAGCAGGCCGCCCAGCGGCAGCGCGGCCTCGCCGTTGACCGGGATGCAGATCTGCTCGCAGACCGCGTAGTCGAGCTTGAGGTCGAGCTTCGCGGGCTTGGCGGGGTCGGCGAGCGTCACCCGCACGGGCAGCAGCGCCTTGTCCTTGTAGCCGATCGACGACCCGGCCGCGTCCTGGAAGCGCGTCGGCGCGGGCCAGAGCACCTCGACGGATCGGACGTTCTCCGACCGCGACCAGTCGAAGCTCGGCGGCAGGCCCGAGTCGCCCGGCATGCGCCAATAGGTTTTGAAGTGCGGATCGAGCCGGATCTCGACGCCGGCGAGGCGCTGGCCGGGCTTGTCGCCCGCGCCGCCGTCCACGAGGCGGAACGATGCGTGGAAGCCGGACTGCCAGTCCGACGCGCCCGGCGAGGCGGCGAGGGACGGGGAAGCCGCGCATGCGACGGCGAGCAGCAGGGCGGAGACGGCGCGAAAAAAGGTCATCCGCCTCTCATGCCAGAGCCGCCCGCGCCCGCAAAGTGACGAGACGGTGATGGGCGTTGGAACGGCGCGCCCGGGCCCGCGTTGGCTTCGCAGCGAAATGGGCATACGATCATGTTCCTTGAAACCATCGAGAATTCCGTCGCGATGACGTCCCGCGGCTTCCTGGACGGTCAGATGCTGATCGCAATGCCGGGCATGCCGGACGAGCGGTTCGCCCGAACGGTGATTTATGTCTGCGCGCACTCGCCAGAAGGCGCGATGGGCTTGGTGATCAACCAGCCGGCGCCGAACATCGAATTCCCGCATCTGCTCGAGCAGCTCGAGATCATCACGGCCGACAGCGGCATCAAGCTGCCCGAGCGCGCCGAGCGCTTCAAGGTGCTGAAGGGCGGCCCGGTGGAGACCGGCCGCGGATTCGTGCTCCATTCGTCGGACTTCTTTATCGACAAGTCGACCCTGCCGATCGACGACGGCATCTGCCTCACCGCGACCGTCGACATCCTGCGCGCCATCGCAACCGGCGGCGGGCCGCGCGACGCCATTTTGGCGCTGGGCTATGCCGGCTGGGGCGCGGGCCAACTCGAAACCGAGATCAACGAGAACGGCTGGCTGCATTGCGAGGCCGACCCGCAACTGCTGTTCGATGGCGGGTTCGAGACGAAATACGACCGCGCGCTGCGCAAGATCGGCGTCGATCCCGCGATGCTTTCGACGGAGGCCGGTCACGCGTGAGCGTTAGACACGCGAGTGATCTTTGCTAAGATGACCCGCATGGGCAAAATCGACGCTGCTCTTCGGGCCTGGGAAGATCTGGACGAGTCTGAGAAGGACACGTTCGAGGCGATCATCGCCGAACAGCGCCATCCAGAACAGGAACTTTTGTCGACCGATCAGCAGGCTGAGGTCGACGAGCTCGTTGCCCAGCTCGAAGCAGGGACGCTGGAATTGGCGACGGACGAACGTGTCGTCGCCCTGCGGCGTTCCGTTGGCCTTTGAAGGTCGTTTATTCAGATAAGGCCGCGAGCCAGCTCGAAAACATCAGAGACTATCTTTCGGCCGAGAGCGCTACCCTGGGTCCCGAAACGGTCGCACGCATCTTCAAGTGCGCGGACACGATTCACCTATGGCCAGAGGGTGGGCGTCGTCAGCGAGGCAACATTCGCCTCCGCGTGGTTCCCCATCTGCCCTAAGTGATCCTTTACCGGGCCGACCGGCGGAAGAATGTTCTGACCATCCTCGCCGTCTACCACACCGCACAGGACCGACCCCGCTAGCTCACGCCGCCTCGGACGCCGCTCCCACCAGTTTGCGGGCTTCCAGCGCCGTCATGGGCGGGCCGAAGGCGTAGCCCTGCGCGTGTTCGCAGCCGAGCTGGTAGAGCTCGATGGCGTCGGACTCGGTCTCGGCGCCCTCGGCCACCACTTCCATGCCGAGGTCGTGCGCAAGCGTAATGATGGAGCGCAGGATCACCGGGCGGGCGCCCTTGCCGTCGGGCTTCACGAAGGAGCGGTCGATCTTGATGGTGTCGAACGGGAAACGCTGCAGGTAGCTCAGCGACGAATAGCCGGTGCCGAAATCGTCCAGCGACAGCCCGGCGCCGAGATCGGCGATGCGGGTGAGGATCTGGGTGGCGTATTCCGGGTTCTCCATCACCAGGCTTTCGGTGATCTCCAACTTCAGCGTGCCGCGCTGCACCGGATAGCGCGACAGCACCATCTTGACGTCCTGCAGGAGGTCGTGGCGCAAAAGCTGGCGGCTGGACACGTTGACGCTGGCGAAGATGGGCGGGTCCACCTCCAGCGCCCGCTGCCAGGCGGCGAGCTCCTGGGCGGTGCGGTCGAGCGCGAACACGCCGAGCTCGATGATCAGGCCGCTCTCCTCCGCGATGGAGATGAACTCCGCCGGCGCGAGGCGGCCATGCTTGGGATGGTCCCAGCGCATCAGCGCCTCGAAGCCCGCCACGGTGCGGTCCTCCAGCCGGACGATGGGCTGGAACAGCATCTTGATCTCGTTGCGCTCCACGGCGCGGCGCAGGTCCATCTCCAGCGCCAGCCGGTCGGTGCGCTGCGCCCGCATCGCGG
This sequence comes from Alsobacter metallidurans, assembly GCF_014636935.1. Taxonomy (GTDB): domain Bacteria; phylum Pseudomonadota; class Alphaproteobacteria; order Rhizobiales; family Beijerinckiaceae; genus Alsobacter; species Alsobacter metallidurans. Next base: position 1,090,496 of record NZ_BMES01000001.1, read on the forward strand.
GGCGGAACACCTCGATGCGGTCGCCGCCGAGCTTCTTGGCGTGCATCATCGCGATCTCGGCCGAGCGCAGCACGTCCTCGCCGCGCGACTGCGAGCTCGGATCCGGCAACGCGATGCCGGTGGAGGCGGTGAGGAAGATCTCGCGGTCGCCGAACACCACCGGGGTGGTGACGACGCGCCGGATGGTGTCGGCCAGCATGGTGATGCGGTCCGGCTCGCGCTCGGACAGCAGCAGCAGGCCGAACTGGTCGCCGGTGACGCGCGCCAGCGTGTCCTGCGGCTTCAGCAGGCGCCCGAGCCGGCGCGCCACCGCGAGCAGGATCGAGTCGCCGGCCGGCAGCCCAACCGACTCGTTGATCTGCTTGAACCGGTCGAGGTCGAGCACGATCACGGTGGGGCGAACGTCGTCGTCCGTGCGCGCCAGCGTCAGGGCGTTGTCGAGCCGGTCGAGGAACAGCCGGCGGTTGGGCAAGCCGGTGAGGTTGTCATGCACGGCGTCGTGCAGGATGCGCTCTTCGGCGGTCTTCATTTCGGTGACGTCGCCGAGCGTCCCGACCACGCGCACCACTTCGCCGTCCGAACCCACCACCGGGCGGGCGCGAAGCGCGTACCAGTAGTAGTGGCCGTCCGAGGTCTTCAGGCGGAAGTCGAGCGAGACGCGCCCGCGGCGCTGTTCCAGCACGGCGTCCAGCGTGGCGCGGAAGCGGTCGCGGTCGAAGGGGTGCATCACCTCCAGCCAGTTGGCGGCCGGACCCTCCAGAGCGCCGCGCTTGAGGCCGAGCTGCGCCTCCACCTCGGGGCTGACGAACACCCGGTCGGCCGTGACGTCCCAGTCGAACACCGTGTCGCCGGAGCCGGCAAGCGCCAGCGCCTTGCGCTCGGCGTCGCTCACGAGCCCCTGCGCCAGCGCGCCGCCCGCAAAGGCGTGCTGCATCACCGTGAAGCCGATCAGCATCACGATCAGCACCAGGCCGCCCAGCAGGGCCGGGGACACGAAGTCGTTGGTGAGCTGGCCCGAGATCGCGAAGGCGGTGGCGATCACCCACACCAGCAGCAGGAACCAGGTCGGCGCCAGCATCACGGCGCGGTCGTAGTTGTGGGTGGAAAGGTAGACGACCAGCAGGAACCCCACCGCCGCCACGGCCGCGATGGAGATGCGCGCCACGCCGGCCGCCATCACGGGGTCGAACACCGCGAGCCCGATCAGCGCGGTGAGGAACACCAGCCAGCCGGCCGTGACGTGGCTGTAGCGCACGTGCCAGCGGTTGAGGTTGAGGTAGGCGAACAGGAACACCAGCAGGGTGGCGGCCAGCACCGCCTCGGCGGCGGATCGATACACCTGCTCGCCCTGCGGCGTGGTGGGGACGATCTTCTGCCAGAAGCCGAAATCGATGCAGATATAGGCCAGCACCGCCCAGGCGAGCGCCGCCGCGGCGGGGAAGATCACCGCGCCCTTCACCACGAACACGATGGTGAGAAACAGCGCCAGGAGCCCCGCGATGCCGATCACGATGCCGCGGTAGAGGGTCAGGCCGTTGGCCTTTTCCTTGTAGTCGTCCGGATTCCACAGGTAGAGCTGCGGCAGCTTCGGATTGGCGAGCTCGGCGATGTACGTCACCGTGGAGCCCGGATCGAGCACGATCTCGAAGATGTCGGCCTCGGCGTTGTCCTCCCGGTCCGGGCTTTCGCCCTGGCTCGCCGTCACGGCGGTGATTCGCGTCGCGCCGAGGTCGGGCGACACCACGCCGGAATTCACCAGCCGGAAATGCGGGGCCACGAGCCAGCGGGTGAGCTGCTCGTTGGTGTCGTTCTTCAGCGCGAACACGATCCAGTCCGGCCGCGTGCCGGCCTCCTTCGCCTTGATGGCGATGCGCCTGACGATGCCATCCGCGCCGGGAGCTGTGGAAATCTGGATCAGGTCTCCATCCGAGCGCGAGCGCTCCACGAAGGGCAGCAGGTCCACGGCCGCGCTGCCGGTCCGCACCGACACGGGATCGAGCGCCAGGGCCGTCCCGGGGACGGCCGCCAGCGCGAGGACGAGCCCGGCCAAGGCGAAAATGAACCTGAGAAAACGCAACGAGGACGTCCTGGGGAATCGGCGCCGAACCTCCCGGACGGGCGGCGAAGCGTCAGCAGTGGTAGCTGTCGGAAGGGAGGAGGGCAAGGCGGGCTCGCCCCATCGGGAGGAACACGGCGTGGTTCTCGCCGCCCATCAAGGCGAGGGTGTGTCCGCCGCAAACTCGGCCCGCAGCAGGGCGAAGAGCAGGTGGTCCTGCCACAGCCCGTCGATGCAAAGATACTGGCGGGCGTAGCCCTCGCGCTGGAAGCCGACCTTCTCGAGAACCCGCGTCGACGCGATGTTGTAGGGCACGCAGGCGGCCTCGATGCGGCGCAGCCGCAGCGTCTCGAACGCGTACGAGCAGGCGAGCCGCACGCCTGTCGTCATGGCGCCCGCGCCCGCATGCTGCTGGCCCATCCAGTAGCCCAGCGTCGCCGCCTGGGACACGCCGCGCCGCACCATGCCGAGCGTCAGGCCGCCCAGCAGCGCGCCGTCCGCTTCGCGAAACAGAAAAAACGGGTAGGCCGAGTCGTCCTCGATCTCGCGAGCATAGCGCTTGAGGCGGCGGCGAAAGGCCGGCTTAGTCAGGTCGTCCGAAGGCCAGACGGGCTCCCACGGCTTCAGAAAGTCGCGGCTCGCCTCACGCAGCGCCGCCCAGGCGTCGAAATCCTCCAGCCTCGGCGTGCGCAGCACGAAGCCTTTGCCGCGGAGACCCGGGGGCTCCTCGGCGGCGATCGGCAGACGGAAGAACGCCATCGCGCGCCCCGTCAGCTCGCGGTTTTAGCCGAGCCGACGCTTGGCTTTGCCGAGCCGAGATGCGCGGCGATGCGCGACGTGTCCATGAGCTTGCGGACGGGCCCGACGGCCGTCACCGTCGGGGCGCTCGCCAACGTGGCGGCGGCGACCCGCTTCACGTCGTCGAGCGTGATCGCCTCGATGGCGGCCACGATCTCCTCGCGCGGCATCACGCGGCCGAAGGCCAGCACATGGCGGGCCATCTGCTCGGCCCGGCGGGCGGAGGATTCCAGCCCCATCAGCAGCGACACCTTGATCTGCTGCTTGGCGCGGACGACCTCCTCCTCGGTCGGCCGCTCCGCCGCCTCGCGCAGGCAGTCCAGCATCACGGGCATGAACTCTGCCAGCTTGTCCTCGCCGGTGCCGCCATACACCGCGAAGGTGCCGGTGTCCGAGAAGGGCTGGTGAAACGAGTAGATCTCGTAGCACAGGCCACGCTTCTCGCGGATCTCCTGGAACAGGCGAGACGACATCCCGCCGCCGAGCAGGTTCGAGAACACATGCAGGGCGTAGTGGTCGGGATGGTTGAACGAGGCCCCCGCGAAGCCCACCACCATGTGGGCCTGCTCGAGCTTGCGGATCTTGCGCTGGTCGCCGCCCGAATAGATGCCCGCCACCGGCTCGGGCGCGACCTCGCCGCCGAACTTTGCGAAGCGGCGCGAAACCTCGTCCACCACGGCGTCGTGGTCCACCGCGCCGGCGGCCGCCACCACCATGTCCGGGCCGCGATACTGCCGCTCCAGAAAGCCGCGCATGCTCTCGGGCGTTTGCGCCCGTACGGTCTTGGGCGTTCCCAGGATCCGCCGCCCAATCGGCGCCCCGCCGTAGGCGGTCTCCATGAACATGTCGAAGACGATCTCGTCCGGCGTGTCCTCGCAGGCCCCGATCTCCTGCAGCACCACGCCTTTCTCGCGCCGGAGCTCGCCCTTGTCGAAGGCCGGCTCGGTGAGGATGTCGGACAGGATGTCGAGCGCCAGCGGCACGTCCTCGCCCAGCAGGCGCACATAGTAGGAGGTGCGCTCCACGCTGGTCTCGGCGTTAAGGTCGCCGCCCACAGCCTCGATCTCGGCGACGATCTCGAGCGCCGAGCGGCGGCGCGTGCCTTTGAAGGCCATGTGTTCCAACAGGTGCGCGAGGCCCTGCTCGCCGTCCCGCTCGTGGCGCGCGCCCGCGCCGATCCAGACGCCGAGCGACGCGGTGGCGAGTTGGGGGATGGTTTCGGTCACGACGCGCAGGCCGTTCGGCAGCGTGGTGATGCGCACCGCCTCCTGCCGCGGCGCGCCGAATTTCAAGTCCTTGTTGCGCGGGGGCGCATTCATGCGGCGGCTCCCTGCCGGGACCCGGCGGCCCTGGCCTTGTGACGGACGAATAACTCGATCGCACCCTGATCGTTGGGCAAGACGGTGAAATGCTCGGGCCGCTGGAGAAGATCCGCGAGATGCACCGGCAGAGCGGGCCTGCGTCCCGTGGCGGCTTCCACCGCGTCCGGGAACTTGGCCGGATGGGCGGTGCCGAGCACCACCATCGGGGTCGCAGGAACACGCGCCAGCACCGTGCGGGCGCTGGCGACGCCCACCGCCGTGTGCGGATCGAGCGTGTAGCCGCTGGCCTGGAACGTTGCGGCCATCTCGGCGCGGACGCCGGCCTCGTCCACCTTGCCGGCCGAGAACTCGGCCCGGATGAGTTCGAGCGCGGCGGGCTCGATGGTGAAGGACTTGCTCTGCGAGAGCCCCTGCATGAGCCGCCGGATGGTCGCGCCGTCGCGGCCATGCGCCTCGAACAGGAGGCGCTCGAAGTTGGACGAGACCTGGATGTCCATGGAGGGCGAGGAGGTCGGCACCACGCCGGTGGCCTCGTAGCGCCCGGTCGCGATGGCGCGGGCCAGGATGTCGTTGGCGTTGGTGGCGACGTTCAGCCCGCCGATGGGCAGGCCCATGCGCTTGGCCACCCAGCCGGCGAGCACGTCGCCGAAATTGCCGGTCGGCACCGAAAAGTTCACGGGCCTGTGCGGCGCGCCCAGGCTGACGGCGGCCGTGAAGTAGTAGACGACCTGCGCGACAATGCGGGCCCAGTTGATGGAGTTGACGCCGGATAGCATCAGCTCGTCCCGGAACGCGTGGTTGTTGAACAGCGCCTTCACGAGCGCCTGGCAGTCGTCGAAGTCGCCCTCCACCGCGACAGCGTGGACGTTCTCGGCGTCCACGGTGGTCATCTGCCGGCGCTGCACCTCGCTCACCCGGCCCTGCGGGTAGAGGATGAACACGTCGACCCGCTTCAGGCCCTTGAAGGCGTCGATGGCCGCGCCGCCGGTGTCGCCCGAGGTGGCGCCCACGATGGTGGCGCGCTGGCCGCGCTGTTCCAGCACGTGGTCCATCATGCGGCCGAGGAGCTGCATGGCGACGTCCTTGAACGCCAGCGTCGGGCCGTGGAAGAGCTCCAGCACGAAGAGGTTGTCGCCGAGCTGCACAAGCGGGCACACGGCCGGGTGCCTGAACGTCGCATAGGCGGCGTCCACCATGGCCGAGAAGGCGGCGGAATCGATGTCGGACGCAAAGGGCCCGATGATGCGCCGCGCGACCTCCGGATAGGGCAGGCCCGCCAGGTCCGCGATCGCGTCATGCGTCAGGGTCGGCCAGGATTCCGGCATGTAGAGGCCGCCGTCGCGGGCGAGGCCGGCCAGCAGCGCGTCGGAAAAACCGAGGGCGGGCGCTTCGCCCCGGGTGGAAACATGGATCACGGGTGACCTCTTCAGTGCGACGCGAGGGTAGGAGCCCGGTCGGGGCCTGACAAGCGCAGGTTCACGCAGAGCCGTCCTTCAGCTGCTGGCGGGCCCAGAAGCCGAACACCCCGAGAAGGCACAGCGCCAGCGCGAACCACGTGAAAGCGTATTGCAGGTGGTTGTTGGGGAAGCTCACGACGGTGTTGCCGCCCCGGGGCCAGCCGCCCGGAACAGGCGTCGCGTCCGCGTCCACCACGAAGGGGGCGACGCGCGTAAGGCCCTTGGCCTGGCCGATCGCGACCGGATCGCGCGAGAACCAGTTGTTCTTGACGGGATCGTTGCTGGGCACGAACACGCCGGGATGCTCGGGCATGCGGAGCAGCCCCGTCACGGTGACGTCGCCCGACGGCTGCCCTTCAGCCCGCTTGGCGGGATCGCGCAGCTCGGTCGGTACGATGCCGCGGTTGACGATCACGACCGAGCCGTCCGCGAGCCGGAGGGGCGTGAGAATAAAGAAGCCCATCAGCGTGTTGGCAGGGGCCGGGCCGGTGGTCGGCAGCGCGATGAAGCCGTTGAGGTGAGCTTCCTTGTCATGGAGGAAGCGACCGGTGACGCGGACGCGCTGGTAGTCGACGTTCTTGGCGTTGAGCCCGCCCCAGTCGGCCTCCGGAGGCAGGGCGCCGGGCTCGGCATGCATCCGCGCCTCGACCCGCGCCAGCAACCGTTGCTTCGCGCCAAGCCGCTCGATCTGCCAGAAGCCGAGCCCGACCAGGATGGCGAAGCCGACCAGCGTGGCGATGGCGGGCGCTATGAGGCGAGTAAGGCGGGGGTTCAAGGATGCGAACTTTCTTTGAAAGCGAAAAGGCGGCCCGGGGGCCGCCTGATCCGGAATTCGAGGCCGCAGCTCCCACCCTCCCCTTGAGGGGAGGGTCGCCGCGAAGCGGCGGGGTGGGGTGCTGCAGGGCGTTGGCGGAACGTGGGTCAATCGCTCGGGTGGTTGCCGGAGCCGGAGCTCGTCCCCGGCTTCACCCCACCCCGCCGGCCTGCGGCCGTCGACCCTCCCCCTCGAGGAGAGGGTGCAGAGACCCTCTCCCGTCAGTGCGCGGCGGCGGCCCCCACTGCGGCGCCCCAGTTGGAGCCCTTGAGGTAGATGGCGACGAACAGGAACAGCCACACAACGTCCACGAAGTGCCAGTACCAGGCCGCGAACTCGAAGCCGAGGTGACGCTGCGGGGTGAAGTGGCCCTTCAACGCGCGGATCAGGCAGACCAGCAGGAAGATGGTGCCGATGAGCACGTGGAAGCCGTGGAAGCCCGTCGCCATGAAGAACGTGGCGCCGTAGATCGAGCCCTTGAAGGCGAACTGCGCGTGCGAATACTCGTAGACCTGAACGACCGAGAACAGCGCGCCCAGGATCACGGTGAGGATCAGGCCCCACTTCAGGCCCTGGCGATCATTGTGCAGCAAGGCATGGTGAGCCCAGGTCACCGTGGTGCCGGAGGTCAGCAGGATCAGGGTGTTCAGCAGCGGCAGGTGGAAGGGATCGAACACCTCGATGCCCTTCGGCGGCCAGTGACCGCCCGTCAGCTCGAAGCGGGCGAACTGCTTGGCCTCGTTGGCGAACAGGCTGGCGTCGAAATAGGCCCAGAACCACGCCACGAAGAACATCACCTCGGAGGCGATGAACATGATCATGCCGTAGCGATGGCTGATCTGCACCACGCGGGTGTGGTCGCCCTTGTGCTCGGCCTCGTTGATAACGTCCGACCACCAGGCCAGCATGGTGTAGAGCACGCCGATGAAGCCGGCGCCGAACAGCACCGGGCCTGCATGCAGGCCGCCGAGCGCCATGTTCTTCATCCACATGATCGCGCCCAGCGCCATCACGAAGGCGCTGATCGATCCGACGAACGGCCAGGGGCTCGGGTCGACGAGGTGGTAGTCGTGGTTCTTGGCGTGGACGTCGGCCATCAGGGTCGCTCTCCGATACGATCCACGGGCGATTCTGGCGCCCGCGTGCCGCTTATAGCTTAGGTTTGCGTGTGGGGTCGGCATTTTCGGCCAGGGGCTTGGTGGAGCCCTTGGTCGGGAAGATGGTGTAGCTCAGCGTGATCTCGGTCGCGCTCGCGAGGTCGCGGTTTTTCACGATCTCGGGGTCGACATAGAACACCACCGGCGCCTCGAGCGTCTCGCCCGCCGCCAGCGTGATCTCGTTGAAGCAGAAGCACTGGAGCTTGTTGAAATAGGCTCCGGTCATCTCGGGCGCGACGTTGAAGGACGCGATCGCGGTCCCGGGTTTCGTGCTGCCGTTGATGAGCTTGTAGAACACGGTCGCGGTCTCGCCGACCTTCACGTCGATGCTCGGCTGCTCGGGCTCGAAGCGCCAGCCGAGGCCGGTCGAGACGTTGGAGTCGAACCGCACCTTGAACACGCGATCGCCCGTGGTCTTGGACGCCTCGGTGGCGATCAGCGGCGTGCCGCCGAAGCCGGTGGCCTGGCAGAACATGCGGTAGAGGGGCACGGCCGCATACGAGAGGCCCACCATGCCGACCACAGTGGCCACGCAGGCGACCAGCGTGCGCCGGGCGGCGCGCGAGCGGTCGGGGGAGGGGCGTTGATCCTGGCTCATCACATCGGCCTGTTGAGGACGTTGCCGCCCAGCTTGGCGACAGTGACGATAAAGAACAGCAGCACGAGGCCGCCGAGCACCAGCCCGAGCGCGACCGAGCGGGAGCGGCGGCGCTTGGCCTCCTCCTCGGTCAGCACGATGCCGGGCTTCTGCTCCATCACGAGGCGGCTCCCGTGAGGAAGCGGGCCGCGAAGGCGCCCAGCGCGGCGACGCGGTCATGGCCGACCATGAACTCGGCCAGCAGCACGGCGTAGAGCAGGAAGAGGTAGAGGATCGAGAAGCCGAACATCCCGAACGCGGCCTTGCGGGCCGCCTCGCCCTCGCGCCGCGTGAAGATGCGCCAGGCGAGCACGAGCATCATCACGCCGGTGACGCTGGCCGTGACCGCGTAGGGCAGCCCCGCGAAGCCCATCGCGTAGGGCAGCATCGCGACCGGGACGACGATCAGCGTGTAGATGAGGATCTGCAGGCGGGTGTGGTCGTCGCCCGCCACCACGGGCAGCATCGGGATGCCGGCCCGGCGGTAGTCGTCGGACTTCACCAGCGCGAGCGCCCAGAAGTGGGGCGGCGTCCACAGGAAGATGATGGCGAACAGCACCACGGTCTCGATCGACACCGTGCCGGTGACGGCCGCGTAGCCGATCATGGGCGGGAAGGCGCCGGCCGCGCCGCCAATCACGATGTTCTGCGCGGTCGCGCGCTTCAGCCACATCGAATAGATCACGACATAGAAGAAGATCGTAAAGGCCAGCAGGCCGGCCGCGACCCAGTTGGTGATCAGCCCGAGGGTGACCACCGAGCCGATCGACAGCGTGAGGCCGAAGCCCAGCGCCTCGTCGCGCGTCACCTTGCCGGCCGGGATCGGCCGCTTCACGGTGCGCCGCATCAGGGCGTCGATGTCGGCGTCGTACCACATGTTGAGGCAGCCGGACGCGCCGGCCCCCACCGCGATGGCGAGCAGGGCCGCAAAGCCGATCACCGGGTTCACGTGCGGGGCCAGCATCATGCCGACCAGCGCGGTGAACACCACGAGCGACATCACCCGCGGCTTCAGCAGGGCGAAGAAGTCGCCCGCCGTGCCGTTGGAAAGGCCGGACTGGCTCTGCCCGATGCTGTCTTGAACGATGCTGTCGCTGACCGCTGACATGAACGCGTCAAAGGCTCCGTGTGGGTGGTCGGTTCGGGTGCGAACCGGTCCTTGGCGTCTCCGTCCCGGCGGGACGGACAGGCGAAGGATCGGGGACTTCAACAAAGTCCGGAGCCGGCCGAAGCCGGCTCCGGTGAAAACGTTTGGCCTCGATCAGTGATCCGAGCCGGTGATACGCGGCAGCGTCTCGAACTGATGGAAGGGCGGGGGCGACGAAAGCGTCCACTCCAGCGTGGTCGCGCCTTCGCCCCACGGGTTGTCGCCGGCCTTTTCCTTGCGGCTGAAGGCCGTGAACACGCCGTAGAAGAACACGATCAGGCCCAGCGCGAAGATGTAGGAGCCGAAGGACGAGATGCGGTTCCAGCCCGCGAATGCGTCCGGATAGTCCACGTAGTGACGCGGCATGCCGGCCAAGCCCGTGAAGTGCATCGGGAAGAACAGCAGGTTCGCGCCCACGAAGGCGATCCAGAAGTGGAGGCGGCCGATCCAGTCCGGGATCACGTAGCCGGAGATCTTCGGGAACCAGTAGTACCAGGCCGCGAAGATGCCGAACACCGCGCCCAGCGACAGCACATAATGGAAGTGCGCCACCACGTAGTAGGTGTTGTGCAGCTGCCGGTCGACGCCGGCGTTCGCCAGCACGACGCCCGTGACGCCGCCGACCGTGAACAGGAAGATGAAGCCCATCGCCCAGATCATCGGCGCGGGGAAGCGCAGCGAGCCGCCCCACATCGTGGCGATCCAGGAGAACACCTTCACGCCCGTCGGCACCGCGATCACCATGGTGGCGAACACGAAGTAGCGCTGCGTGTCGAGTGACAGGCCGGCCGTGTACATGTGGTGAGCCCACACCACGAAGCCCACCGCGCCGATCGCCACCATCGCGTAGGCCATGCCGAGATAGCCGAAGATCGGCTTGCGCGAGAAGGTCGAGATGATGTGGCTGACGATGCCGAAGGCCGGCAGGATCATGATGTACACTTCGGGGTGACCGAAGAACCAGAACAGGTGCTGGTACAGGATCGGGTCGCCGCCGCCGGCCGGGTCGAAGAAGGTCGTGCCGAAGTTGCGGTCCGTCAGCAGCATCGTGATGGCGCCCGCGAGCACCGGCAGCGACAGCAGCAGCAGGAACGCGGTCACCAGCATCGCCCAGGCGAACAGCGGCATCTTGTGCAGGGTCATGCCCGGCGCGCGCATGTTCAGGATGGTGGTGATGAAGTTGATCGCGCCCAGGATCGACGACGCGCCGGCCAGATGCAGCGACAGGATGCCGAAGTCCAGCGCCGGGCCCGGGTGGCCCGAGGTCGACAGAGGCGGATACACCGTCCAGCCGCCGCCGAAGCCGTTGGAGCCGGGCGCGCCTTCAACGAACAGCGAGATCAGCAGCAGCGCGAAGGACGAGGGCAGCAGCCAGAACGAGATGTTGTTCATGCGCGGGAACGCCATGTCGGGCGCGCCGATCATGAGCGGCACGAACCAGTTCCCGAACCCGCCGATCAGGGTGGGCATCACCAGGAAGAACACCATGATGAGGCCGTGACCCGTCACGAACACGTTGTAGGTCTGCGGATTGGTGAAGTACTGCAGCCCGGGCTCCTGGAGCTCGAGGCGCATCGCGATCGAGAGCGCGCCGCCGATCAGGCCGGCCATGAGGCCGAAGATCAGGTACATCGTCCCGATGTCTTTGTGGTTCGTCGACAGCACCCAGCGGCGCCAGCCGGTCGGGTGATGTGCGTGCGCGTCGTCGTGCGCGTGTGCCGCAGCAGTTGCCATTGTGTCGTGTCCCAGATCGCTGGAAGCCAAGCTTCCGCTGTCCTGTTCGCAGTTTAAGCTTCGAAAGGCCTCAGGCCGTCACTCGACCGGAGCCGAGCGCGAGGCGACCTTCACGGCCGCGCCGGCGTCGTTGGAGGCGAACTTCTTTTTCGCGTCCGCGAGCCACGCCGTGTACTTGTCCTGGCTCACCACCCGGATGGCGATGGGCATGTAGGCGTGGTTCTGGCCGCACAGGCGCGAGCACTGGCCATAGTAGACGCCCTCGCGGTCCGTCTTGAACCAGGTCTGGTTCATGCGGCCCGGAATGGCGTCCATGCGGAAGGCCAGGGACGGCACCGAGAAGGAGTGGATCACGTCCGCGCCCACCACCTGGAAGACCACCGTCTTGCCAGCCGGGAGCACGACCTCGTTGTCCACCGCCAGCAGCGCCGGCTGTCCGGCCTTCTGGGCGTCCTCGCGCGTCAGCATGTAGCTGTCGAACTTGAAGCCGCCGCCCTGGTCCTGCGGATACTCGTAGGACCAGTACCACTGGTTGCCGATCGCCTTCACGGTGATGTCGGCCTTGGGCAGCTCGATCTGGTACTTCAGCAGCCGGAAGGACGGGATCGCGATGCCGACCAGGATCAGCACCGGGATGATCGTCCAGGCGATCTCGAGGCCGGTGTGATGCGTCGTCCGCGAGGGGACCGGATTGGCCTTCTCGTTGAACTTCACCACCACGGCGATCAGCAGGCCCAGCACGAACAGCGTGATGATCGTGATGATCCAGACCAGCGCGGTGTGGAAGTCGTGGACGAACTCCGCGACGGGAGACACGGCGTCCTGGAATCCCATCTGCCAGGGTTCGGGATGTCCGGCCGCCGCGAAGGCGTGGCCGGGGATGCTGAGACCGAGCGCCGTGAGCGCTGAACGGTTCCAGAAACGAATCGTCACCTGCGAATCTCCTGACCTGAATGTGCCCGGCCCATCGGCGCGTCGCGTCTTTCCGAAGGCGGCGTTCCCCACGGGGGAGGGGGAGAACGGAGCCGCTTTGGACGCGCAGACCTGAACCTCGCGCAGCTTGATCTAGCGCAAAGACCACGAAGGCGCCACCACCGCAACCGCGGCGGTCCGCGTTTTTTGTGCGTCATAAGCACGCGAGAATGGCGCTTTCGTCCATCCCATAAACCAAAGTCGGATCGGGGACCGCGCCTTGACACGCGTTTGCGGCCATGGTCCCACCATCGCGTGCCCCCGCAATGTCTCGTCATATGAGGCGCGGGCGAACTTTTTGCTTGGCCCGAGAACAGGAGCGGTCCCCATGCCGAAGGTCTTGACCGACATGCTGGCCCGGATGGCGCCCCGCCTTTCCGCGCGCCTCGCGGCGGGCCTTGTCGCCGCGCTGGCGTTTATCGCCCCGGCGGCCGCGCAGGGCCCCGTGAAGAACAGCTTCGGCGACTGGCAGATGCGGTGCGAGACGCCGGCCGGCGCCAAGGTGGAACAGTGCGCTCTCGTGCAGAGCGTCCAGGCCGAGGACAAGCCGAACGTCACCCTCGTGGTGATCGTGCTGAAGACCGCCGACGGCAAGAGCCGCCTCCTCCGCGTGATAGCGCCGCTCGGCGTGCTGCTGCCCGCCGGGCTCGGCCTCAAGATCGATCAGGCGGATGTCGGGCGCGCCGGCTTCGTGCGCTGCCTGCCCACCGGCTGCGTCGCCGAGGTCATCATGGAGGACGAGCTCCTGGGCAAGCTGAAGAGCGGCAAGGCCGCCACCTTCATTGTGTTCCAGACGCCCGAGGAAGGCATCGGCATCCCGGTGTCGCTCAACGGCTTCCCGAAGGCCTTCGAATCCCTGCCTTGACGGTTGCGGCGACTCGCCTTCCGTCTCGCGCCATCCTCGCCCCGTCGGGGTCTCGTGTGTTAAGCACCTGCCGCCGCACCGCCACGGTTGCGCTTGCCTGGAGTGTTCGATGATCCGGTCCGTATCGCGCGTTCTCCGTCTGGCCGCCTTGCTGGGCTCGGCGGGCCTGCTTGCCGGCTGCAACACCTTCGGCGGATCAACTGAGCCGCAGGCGGCCTCGGCGTCCGGCGGCTCCAGCTTCATGAACATCTTCCGCTATGGCGGAACCACGGTGCCGCCATCCATGAACCCGCCCGAGGAAGAGATTGACTGCCCCTCCGTGCAGATCCTCGACGGCGCGGCGGCGTTGCGCCAGGAAGCCGGCGGCGACGTCCGCAGCCAGCTCTCCATCGGCCAGACGGCGCGCGAGTGCCGGGTCGTCGGCAACCAGATTTCGATCAAGGTCGGGCTGGAAGGCGCGGCCGTGCTCGGCGCCGGCGGCTCGCCGGGGACCTATGTCGCGCCCATCCGCTTCGTGGTGAAGAAGGGCGACAAGGTGGTTTCGTCGGTGCTCCAGCGCGGCAGCGTCACGATCCCGCAAGGAGATGTGCGCGCCAGCTTCGTGATGGTGCAGGAGGGCCTCATGGCCCCCAAGGACGGCCCGGGCGACCTCGAGATCTATATCGGCTTCGATCCCCAGGGCCGCAGCGCCCCGGTGAAGAAGCGCACGCGGGGGTAAGGTGGCGCATACGCGCGAGCCTTCAGGCGGAACGCAGCATGCTGGTGACACTCCCCCTCGACGCATCCGAATACCTTGACGACTCTGCCGCTCAGGTGGAGCTCGTCTCCTCCGCGATCATGTCGGGACAGGCGGGCTACATCGCGGCCGCGCTTCGGGTCGTCGCCGAGGCGCGGGGCATTGCGCAGATCGCTTCGAATGCCGGCGTGCCCGCCGCCACCCTCGAAAAGGAGCTTGGCGAGGGCAATCCAACGCTCGCCACGATCCTCTGCGTGCTGAGCGCGCTGGATTTGCAGTTGGACGTGCGCCACGTCGAGCCCGGGTCGTTACAGGTGGATTTCGGCTGAGCGCGAGCCGGGGCCTGAGCGCAACCAGACGCGTTGACTCACCCCCGCGGCTCGCCTACCACAGACAGGCTTCTGATCTCCGCGGAAGAGTCCGGCCAGGTCCCACGCGGTCCAGGCCGGCGCCGAAGGCGCAACCGCCCCGGAAACGCTCAGGCCCAATGGACCGCGGAGAGCTGGCGCTCTGGAAAGCGGCGTTCGCGCAAGCGAAACGCCCACCGACGGGGGTAACCTCGGCCCTTTCATAGCGGCCGGGGGAAATCTCTCAGGTCTTCGGACAGAGGGGGCGCGAACCGGGCCATTGGGGCCCGGCCGCGCAATCCTGTCCGGGAGACCCGAATGGCCGAGCCCAGCGCCGACTCTGAAGCCCCGATCGCCGTCACCCCCCTGCATGCGCGTCACCGTGCGCTCGGCGCCCGCATGGTGCCCTTCGCCGGCTATGAGATGCCGGTGCAATACCCGACCGGCATCCTGGCCGAGCACGCCTGGACGCGCGAAAGTGCCGGGCTGTTCGACGTGTCGCACATGGGCCAGGGCTTCCTGATCGGCCCCGACCACGAGACAACGGCCCGCGCCCTGGAGACGCTGTGCCCGGCCGACGTGCTGGGCCTCAAGCCCGGGCAGCAGCGTTATTCGCAGTTCCTCGCCGAGGACGGCGGCATCCTCGACGATTTCATGATCACCCGCCCGGCCGACCCGGACGAGGACGGCGTGCTGATGCTGGTCGTCAACGCCGCCGGCAAGGCGCAGGACTGGGCGCACCTGGAGCGGCATCTGCCCGCGGGCGTCCGACTGCTGCGCGCCGACGGTCGCGGGCTGCTGGCGCTGCAGGGCCCCAAGGCTGCCGAGGCGCTGGACCGCCACGCCCGTGGCGTCGCCGAGATGGCGTTCATGACCGCGATCTCGACCAGCTTCGACGGCATCCCGGTGCAGGTCTCCCGGTCCGGCTACACGGGCGAGGACGGCTACGAGATCTCGGTGGCGGCCAAGAAGCTCGACGCCGTCGCGGGCGCGCTGCTGGCCGACCCGCTGGTGAAGCCGATCGGTCTCGGCGCCCGCGATTCGCTGCGGCTCGAGGCCGGGCTCTGCCTGTACGGCCACGACATCGACCCATCCACCTCGCCGGTCGAAGCAGCGCTGGTCTGGTCCATGGGCAAACGCCGGCGCCAGGAAGGCGGCTTCCCGGGGTTCGAGCGCATCGGCCGCGAGCTGGCGGAGGGCCCGTCCCGCATCCGCGTCGGCCTCCTGCTGGAAGGCCGCGCCCCGGCCCGCGAGGGCGCCGAGATCGTGACGCCAGAGGGCGCAAGCGTTGGCAAGGTCACGTCGGGCGGCTTCGGCCCCACGGTTGGCGGCCCGATCGCAATGGGGTATGTCGCGCCTGCCCATGCCGCGCCCGGAACCGCGCTGGCCCTGATGGTTCGCGGTCAGGCGCTCCCCGCCAAGGTTGTCGCGCTGCCCTTCGTGCCGCACCGCTACGTGCGCAAGGCCGCGTCGTGAGCTTGGGTTTCCACCCTCGCCCCAGCCCTCTCCCCATCCCAGGCGGAGGGGGCACATCGCGGCCGCGGCGCCGCCTCTCCCTTCGCCCCGGCACGGGGAGAAGGTGGCCCGAAGGGCCGGATGAGGGGTCGCCCCGCCGAACTCTCCCCCCGGAAACCACCGCAAATCGAACCGCCACCCGCAGGAGCCGCGCATGACCATCAAGTTCACCAAGGACCACGAGTACATCCGGGTCGAGGGCGACATCGGCACGGTGGGGATCAGCGACTACGCCCAGCAGCAGCTCGGCGACGTCGTGTTCGTGGAGCTTCCGGCCGTCGGCAAAAGCCTCGCCAAGGGCGCGGAGGCTGCAGTGGTGGAGAGCGTCAAGGCGGCGAGCGAGGTCTATGCCCCGGTCGCCGGCGAGGTCGTGGAGGTCAACGCCGAGCTGGAGGGCACGCCCGCCACCGTGAACGACGACCCGCTCGGCAAGGGCTGGTTCGTGAAGCTGCGGCTCGCAGCCCCGGCCGAGCTCGACGCCCTCATGGACGAAGCCGCCTACAAGGCCTTCGTGGCCTCCCTCTGAGCCGGACGGGACCCCACATGCGCTACCTTCCCCTCTCCAACATCGAGCGCGCCGACATGCTGGCGCGCATCGGCGTGGCCTCCATCGACGACCTCTTCGCCGACATCCCGGCCGACAAGCGCCGCGCCGGTCTGGCCGACCTGCCGACGCGCAAGACCGAGATGGAGGTCGAGCGCCTGCTCGGCCGCATGGCGGCCCGCAACACGGCGGCCTCAGCCGCGCCGTTCTTTGTCGGCGCGGGCGCGTACAAGCACCACGTTCCCGCCACCGTGGACCACCTGATCCAGCGCTCGGAATTCCTGACGAGCTACACGCCCTACCAGCCCGAGATCGCGCAGGGCACGCTGCAATACCTGTTCGAATTCCAGACCCAGGTGGCGGCGCTGACCGGCATGGAGGTCGCCAACGCGTCCATGTATGACGGCTCCACGGCCTGCGGCGAGGCCGTGCTGATGGCCCACCGCGTCACCCGCCGGCGCAAGGCCGTGCTGTCCGGCGGGCTGCACCCGCACTACGCCGAGGTGGTGCGCACCCTGTCGCGCATGGCCGAGGACGAGGTCGTCACGCTGGCGCCCGACGTCTCTGCGACCGAGGACCTGCTGGCCGCGGTCGACCGCGAGACCTCCTGCGTGGTGGTGCAGACGCCGGACGTGTTCGGCAATCTGCGCGACCTCAGCGCCCTCGCGGAGAAGTGCCACGCCGAGGGCGCGCTGCTGGTGGCGGTGTTCACCGAGGCGCTGTCGCTTGGGCTGGTGACGCCGCCCGGCCACATGGGGGCCGACATCGTGGTGGGCGAGGGCCAGAGCATCGGCAACGGCCTCAACTTCGGCGGCCCTTATGTGGGCCTGTTCGCCACCCGCCAGAAATACGTCCGCCAGATGCCCGGCCGCCTCTGCGGCCAGACCGTCGACGCCGACGGAAACCGCGGCTTCGTGCTCACGCTCTCCACCCGCGAGCAGCACATCCGCCGCGACAAGGCGACGTCGAATATCTGCACCAATTCGGGCCTCTGCAGCCTCGCCTGGACGATCCACATGTCGCTGCTCGGCTCGGCCGGCCTCAGCCGCCTCGCGCGCCTCAACCACGTCAATGCGGTGAAGCTGCATGAAGCTCTTGAATCGCTTCCTGAGGTTGAAGTGCTGAATGCAAGCTACTTCAACGAGTTCACGCTGCGTTTGAAGACGCCAGCCGCCGCCGTCGTGGAGGCTCTCGCGGCGCGCGGGATCATGGCCGGCGTGCCGGTGTCGCGCCTGCTGCCGGGCGCGGGCCTCGACGACCTGCTGCTGGTCGCCTCCACGGAAATCAACACCGACGAAGACCGCGCCGCGCTCGTCGCCGGCCTGAAGGAGCATGCGTGATGCTGAACCGCCAGGGACGCGCCACACAGCCGGGCGAGGCTGCTTCCGCCGTCGTCCATCCCACTTTCACGGGCAACCGCGCCCTCCAGCAGGAGGAGGCGCTGATCTTCGAGTTTGGCCGTCTCGACGCCACGGGCGTGGACGTGGACGAGCCCGTTGCCTTCACGTCCCGCCTCGGCGGGCTGGAGCGCCGGGACGGCATCGGCCTGCCGGGTCTCTCCGAGCCGGAAGCCATGCGCCACTACGTCCGGCTGTCGCAAAAGAACTACGGCATCGACACCGGCGTGTTTCCGCTGGGCTCCTGCACGATGAAGCACAATCCGCGGCTGAACGAGCGCATGGCTCGCCTGCCGGGCTTCGGCGACGTGCATCCGCTGCAGCCCGTCTCCACCGTGCAGGGCGCGCTGGAGCTGATGGACACCCTGGCCGCCTGGCTGCTGGAGCTCACCGGCATGCCGGCCGTGGCGCTGTCGCCCAAGGCCGGCGCCCATGGCGAGCTCTGCGGCATGATGGCCATCAAGGCCGCGATCGCCCACAAGGGCGAGGCGGGGACGCGCCGCACCGTGCTGGTGCCCGACAGCGCCCACGGCACCAACCCGGCCACGGCCGCGCTGATCGGCTTTACCGTGAAGCCCGTCCCGGTGCGCGCCGACGGCACCGTGGACCCCGAATCCGTGCGCGCGCTGGCGGGGCCGGACACGGCCGCGATCATGCTCACCAACCCCAACACCTGCGGGCTGTTTGAGCCGGACGTCGTCGAGATCGCCGAGATCGTCCACGCGGCCGGGGCCTACTTCTACTGCGACGGAGCCAACTTCAACGCCATCGTCGGCAAGGCCCGGCCGGGCGACCTCGGCGTCGACGCCATGCACATCAACCTGCACAAGACCTTTTCGACGCCCCACGGCGGCGGCGGCCCGGGCTCCGGCCCGGTGGTTCTGTCCGACCGGCTCGCCGCCTTCGCACCCGTGCCGTTCGTGGTGCGGACCGCCGATGGCTTCAGGCTGGTGGAGAGCGAAGCAGACGCGGCCGGGCAGGGCGCCCAGCCTTTCGGTCGGCTCACGGCCTTTCATGGCCAGATGGGCATGTTCGTGCGCGCCCTGTCTTACATGCTCTCGCATGGGGCGGACGGCATGAAGCAGGCCTCCGAGGACGCGGTGCTGAACGCCAACTACGTGCGCGCCTGCCTGGCCGACCTCCTGTCCCAGCCCTTCGGCGACCGACCCTGCATGCACGAGGCGCTGTTCGACGATTCCTGGCTCAAGGACACGGGCGTCTCCACGCTCGACTTCGCCAAGGCGATGATCGACGAAGGCTACCACCCGATGACCGTGTACTTCCCGCTGGTGGTGCACGGCGCGATGCTGATCGAGCCGACCGAGTCCGAATCGAAGGCCTCGCTCGACCTCTTCATCGCGGCCCTGCGCGACCTCGCGATGGCGGCCAAGCGCGGCGACGCAGAACGCTTCACGGGCGCGCCCTACCACGCGCCCCGCAAGCGCCTGGACGAAACCCGCGCCGCCCGCCAGCCCATCCTGCGCTGGACTCCGCCCGAGCCGGTGCGCGACGCGGCGGAGTAGGGGGGCGGCTGGCCCAACCTTCTCCCCGGCACGGGGAGAAGGTGGCGCGCAGCGCCGGATGAGGGGAGCGGCTGGCCCACCCTCACCCCAACCCTCTCCCCGCTTCGGGGAGAGGGGGCCCACCGCGGCAGCGGCTCCCCCTCAATCCCATGTACCTCTTGCAACCAACACCCCGCTCACGCCATTTGTGCCTGAGACTGCGCGGAACGGGCTCGCCGCGCCCTGAGGGGAAACGCCATGCGTTGGGATGATCTGCGCACTTCCGAGAACGTCGAGGATCGCCGCGGCGATGGCGGCGGCTTTGGCGGCGGCGGAGGAAGCGGCTTCGGCCTGGGCGGCGGCCGGCTCGGCATCGGCGCGATCGTGGTGCTCAGCCTCGCCGGCTGGGCGCTCGGCATCGACCCGCGCATCCTCATCGGCGGCGCCGAGATGGTGACGGGCGGCCGCGCGCCCACACAGGAATCGCGCTCCGCCCCCACCAGCCAGCCGACGGACGATTCCGGCCGCTTCGTCGCCAAGATCCTGGGCGAGACCGAGGACGTCTGGTCGCAGCTCATGCCCGCGCAGGCGAACCGCGAATACCGGGCGCCGCGCCTCGTGCTGTTCTCCCGCGCCACGCAGTCGGCCTGCGGCTCGGCTCAGTCCGCCATGGGGCCGTTTTATTGCCCGCTGGACCAGAAGGTTTATCTCGACACGTCCTTCTTCCAGGACATGCAGCGCCGCTTCGGCGGCGGCGGCGACTTCGCCTACGCGTACGTGATCGCGCACGAGGTCGGCCACCACGTCGAGAACCTGCTCGGCATCCTTCCGAAGGTGCAGGAGGCGCAGCGCCGCTCCGGCGACAAGGCCCAGGCCAACAAC
Source organism: Alsobacter metallidurans (assembly GCF_014636935.1). Taxonomy (GTDB): domain Bacteria; phylum Pseudomonadota; class Alphaproteobacteria; order Rhizobiales; family Beijerinckiaceae; genus Alsobacter; species Alsobacter metallidurans. The sequence goes on from NZ_BMES01000001.1 coordinate 1,110,378, forward strand.
CTCTCGGTGCGCGTCGAGCTGATGGCCGACTGCCTCGCTGGCGTCTGGGCCGCCAAGATGAACGAGAAGCGCCGCAACATCGACGAGAACGACGTCCGGCAAGCCGTCAACGCCGCCACGGCCATCGGCGACGACCGGCTGCAGAAGCAGGGGCAGGGCTATGCGGTGCCCGACAGTTTCACGCACGGCTCCTCCGAGCAGCGCGTCCGTTGGCTGATGACCGGCCTGAAGAGCGGCGACCTGCGCACCTGCAACACGTTCCAGACGCAGCGCCTCTAAAGGGCTTACCCGTTGGGTCAATCCGCCCAACTCTCCGCGAGCAGCCCTCCCTCCACCGTCATCCCCGGGCTCGACCCGGGGATCCACGCGCTGCGTCCCGGCTTGGATGGCCGGGACAAGCCCGGCCATGACGCAGCGTGGGTTGAAGCTCCGGCGGCAGCCTACCCCCGGCTTCGCCTGTCGATGATCGGGCTCGCCAGCCGCACTGCCCGGGGTGGCGTGTTGCCGGCCGCCAAGCGGGCAGTCGCGACGATGAGCCCCTGCGCCGGGCGTCCGCGCCCGAACAGGCTCGCGCGCCAGTTCGTCATGCCGGCCGCGAGCCGCCCATGCCCGCCCCGCGGGGTGAGAGAGAACACGGCCGCTTCGCGCTCGCCATCCGCACTGGCCACGAAATCGGCAGCTTCCTGCATCCACCCGCCGGCCGGCACCAGGCCGGGCTCCAGCGTCAGCGTCCACGCCGAGCGCGCCCTCGCGGCGGCGGCGGCCAGCATCGCGCCCCGGCTGCCCCCTGCTTCCACGATGCCGCAGCCGGCCGCGTCCGCCACAACGGCGGGGTAGCCCTCCAGGCGCGGCGCCACGAGCCACATGTCGCGCACCACGCCCTCGGCCGCCGCCGGCACCAGAGCCGCCACGGTGTCGAGAAGAGCCGGTTCGTCGTCGAGCACCGGGATGATCACGCTGAGCATGGGCCCCCATACCACGGCGGGGCGGCGGGCTCGACTGCCCGGAAGTGGCAAAACGAGGCAGAAACGCCCAAATTGCATGCGGGAGCTGCAAAGTGAGCGGAACAGAAAAGGAACATCTTGCGCGAAGCGCCGTTCGGGTGTCTGTTCCTCATATGTTCACGGATGGAATCGCCCCATGCTGAAGCTCCGCCCCGAGCCCAGGCCTTTGAACTACCAGATCGGCGACGGCCGGCGCGACCCCGACCCGGTGGACGCCGCCCGCCGCCGCGGCCGCGGCGCCGTCACCAACCGCTCCGGTCGCTTCGAGCCGATCGAGCGTGTGGTGGAGGACGACGGCTGGAACAGCACCGACGAGTTGCCGGCCTTCAAGACCGAGATCACGCTCGAAAAGGCCAAGACGGTGATCACCCGCAACGAGTCGCCCGACATCTCGTTCGATCGGGCGATCAACCCCTACCGGGGCTGCGAACACGGCTGCGTCTACTGCTTCGCCCGACCGACCCACGCCTATATGGGCCTGTCGCCGGGGCTGGACTTCGAAACCAAGCTCTTCGTGAAGGAGGGCGTGCCCGAGCTTCTGGCGCGCGAACTCTCGGCCGTGGGCTACAACCCGCGCACGATCGCGATCGGCACCAACACGGACCCCTACCAGCCGATCGAGCGCGAGCGGCGGGTGATGCGCTCCGTGCTGGAGGTGCTGGCGCGCGCCAACCATCCGGTCGGCATCGTCACCAAGTCGGCGCTGGTGACGCGCGACATCGACATTCTCGGTCCGATGGCCGAGAAGGGTCTCGCCAAGGTGGCGCTGTCGGTGACCACGCTCGATCCCAAGCTCGCCCGCACCATGGAGCCGCGCGCCTCGACGCCCACGAAGCGCATCGACGCGATCCGGCAGCTCGCCGAAGCGGGCATCCCGGCTTCCGTGATGGTGGCCCCGATCATCCCGTCGCTGAACGATCCCGAGATCGAAAGCATTCTGGAGGCCTGCTACGCGGCAGGCGCGCGCGAGGCTGGCTACGTGATGCTGCGCTTGCCGTTGGAGGTGCGCGACCTCTTCCGCGAGTGGCTGCTGGAGCACCACCCGGCCAAGCTGCGGCACGTCCTCTCGCTGATCCGCTCCACGCGCGGCGGCAAGGACTACGACGCCCAGTGGGGCGAGCGCATGACCGGCGACGGTCCCTACGCGTGGATGATCGGCCGCCGCTTCGAGATCGCGGCCGAACGCCTCGGCTTCAACAAGCGCCGGCTCAAGCTGCGCACCGACCTGTTCTCCCCGCCAAAGCGGGCCGGGGAGCAACTGACGCTGTTTTGAGGCGGCGACGCGAAAGGTTTGAACCGGAGCCACTCGTCCTTATCCAGCCATGAGCCGGCGCGCCCTTTTTCCGGCGGGGTGAAGGCGCCAGTTCAAGTGCTGCGCTGCCCTTGCCGACATAAAGGACCGCCCCATGCCCGTACCGCCCCGCGTCAGCCTGATCACCCTCGCGGTCGCCGACGTCGCCCGGTCAACCGCTTTCTATGCGGCCCTGGGCTGGCCGCTGTCCTTCGCCAGCCAGGCCGAGGTGTCGTTCTTCGACCTCGACGGCCTGGTGCTGTCGCTTTATGGGCGCGACGCGCTGGCGGCGGATCTGGGGCTACAGCCGGCAGCCCCGCCGCAGCCCGGCGTGGCCCCGACCTTTACGCTGGCGCAGAACCAGCGCAGCCGCGAGGCCGTGGACCGCGTGCTCGCCGAGGCGACGGCCGCCGGCGGAACTCTGCTGAAAGCCGGCCACGAGACCCATTGGGGCGGCTATGTCGGCTATGTGGCGGACCCGGACGGCCATGTCTGGGAAATCGCCCATAATCCGCATTGGCCGCTGGATGCATCCGGCCGGATCGTGCTGCCCGGCTCCGCCGGCGACGCCGCCTAGGCGGAGGAAAACGGGGACTGCGGCGCTCCGGCTCTTGCCCGCCGGCGCGATCCGGCGAGGATGGCGCGATGTCGCGAATCGCCGCCGCTCCCCCCGCGCCCCAGACCACGCCGGACTTCAAGCGCGAGCGCGCCCTGATGCGCGACGGCTACGCCATCGTGGCGGGCGTCGACGAGGCCGGCCGCGGTCCGCTCGCCGGTCCGGTTGTGGCAAGCGCCGTGGTGCTCAACCCGCGCCGCATCCCCAAAGGCCTCGCCGACTCCAAACTCCTGGCGGCCGCGCGGCGCGAGGAGCTCTTCGAGGAGATCCTCGCCACCGCGGACGTAGCCGTGTGCTCCATGTCGGCCGCCGCCATCGACGCTACCGACATCCGCAAGGCGACGCTGGAGGCGATGCGCCGCTCGCTCTCCGGCCTCGCGGCCCGGCCCGACTACATCCTGGTGGACGGCCGCGACCTGCCGCGCTGGGAAGGCCCGGGCCAGGCGGTGATCAAGGGCGACATGCTGGTCTGCTCCATCGCGGCGGCCTCTATCGTCGCCAAGGTCACGCGCGACCGGCTGATGAGTCGATTGGGAGCAGCCTATCCGGACTACGGCTTCGAGAAGCATGCAGGCTATGGAACGCCCGCGCACCGCGCCGCATTGGCTGCCGTGGGACCGTGTCCCTTTCACCGCTTCACATTCTCGCCCCTCGGAGGGGCAGCCGTTAATGAAGAATAAACCTTAGAATAGGCAGGAATTGCCTAGCGTTGTTCTTATTCGAGACGAATTTTTTTCAAGTTGGAAACTTCGCTTTTACCTTGGCGCCCGCATCTTCGCATCTGTTCGGTTGCGTAAATGGTGCTGCGTCATGGGTGCCCAGCGTACCGAGGCAGTCGACGTCGGATCCCGGAAACTGGTCTCGCGTACCGGGCGTCCGTCGTCGCCACCTCGGGTGGGAGAGAATGCTCTCCCGTTAGACACGGTTATGGTCGGCGACTGCGTCGCCGAGCTCGCCAAATTGCCGGACGCCAGCGTTGACCTGGTTTTCGCCGATCCCCCATACAATCTGCAGCTCGAAGGCGCGCTCACCCGCCCCGACCAGTCGCTGGTGGATGCGGTCGACGACGACTGGGACAAGTTCGCCAGCTTCGAGGCCTATGATCATTTCACCCGCGCCTGGCTGCTCTCCTGCCGGCGCGTGATGAAGCCGAACGCCACGCTGTGGGTCATCGGCTCCTACCACAACATCTTCCGCGTCGGCGCGATCCTGCAGGACCTCGGCTTCTGGATCCTGAACGACGTCGTGTGGCGCAAGGCCAACCCCATGCCAAACTTTCGGGGCAGGCGGTTCACCAACGCGCACGAGACCATGATCTGGGCCACCAAGGGCCCGGACGCCAAGGGCTACACCTTCCACTACGACGCCCTCAAGGCCGGCAACGAGGACCTGCAGGTCCGCTCCGACTGGTACCTGCCGCTGTGCACCGGTGGCGAGCGGCTGAAGGACGGCGATGGCAAGAAGCTGCACCCGACGCAAAAGCCCGAGGCGCTGCTCGCCCGCATCATGATGTCGAGCTCCAACCCCGGCGACGTCGTGCTCGATCCCTTCTTCGGCTCCGGCACCACCGGCGCGGTGGCGCGTCGCTTCGGCCGCAGCTTCATCGGCGTGGAGCGCGAGCGCGCCTATGCGGACGCCGCGCTGGCCCGCATCGCCGCCGTGGAGCCGCTGCCGGCCGACGCGCTGCTGGCCCCGCCCGAGAAGCGCTCGGAGCCGCGCATCCCCTTCATGTCCGTGGTGGAGGCGGGCCTGCTCGCCCCCGGCGCGGTGCTGTGCGACGAGCGTCGCCGCTTCGAGGCGGTTGTCCGGGCCGACGGCTCCCTCGCGATGGGCAAGCTCATCGGCTCCATCCACAAGATGGGCGCGCTCGCGCAGGGCCTCCCGGCCTGCAACGGCTGGACTTTCTGGCACACGGCCTCGAAAGCGGGCCTCGAGCCCATCGACGCTCTGCGCAAGACGCTTCGCGCCACAATGCCGGCGGCCTGAGCCAGCCCCAACCTAGAAAATGACGCCGCAGCCGCACCCTCCCCTTGAGGGGGAGGGTCGACGGCCGGAGGCCGGCGGGGTGAAGCCGGGGCAGGGCGCTGCATATCAAAGCTGCCCGATCACTCCGCTCTTCGCCAGCCGTCACCCCACCCCGCCGCTTCGCGGCGACCCTCCCCCTCGAGGGGAGGGTGGGCCTGCGGCCCTCTATCGAGCGCTCAACGGAGCGCGGAGCTACCCGCCCAATCCCAGCGCCACGGCCTTGCGCATCACGGTGGGCAGGGCTTCGCCGTCCAGCGTCGCGATCGGCATCCAGCGGCAGCCCTCCGGGGCGGGCGTCTCGGCCGGCACGTCGGCCCGGAACACCGTCAGCCGCAGCGGAAAATGCGTGAAGGTGTGGTCCACCACGCCGATGCAGCGTCGCCAGTCGGCCTTCAGCGGAGCAAGGCCAAGCGCCTCGTCCGGATCGAAATCCGTGCTCCACGCCGTGCCGGGCGGCTCCGTCATGCCGCCAAGCAGGCCCTTGGGCGGGCGCGTCCGCAGCAACACCGTGTCGTCATCCCGCACGGCCACGAAAGCCGCGCCGAACCGCAGGGCTCCGCCGCTCTTCTTCTCCTTGCGCGGATAGCTCTCCTGCGTCCCTTCGATGCGGGCCTGGCAGGGCTCGCGCCAGGGGCAGAGCCCGCAGGCTGGGCTCTTGGGCGTGCAGATGGTGGCGCCGAGATCCATCATCGCCTGGGCGAAATCGCCCGGCCGCGCATCGGGCGTCAGCCCGTCTGCGAGGTCGCGGATCAGCGGCTTGGCCTTGGGCAGCGCCTGCTCGACCGTGAACAGCCGCGTCACCACACGCTCCACGTTGCCGTCCACCACGATGGCGCGCTGGTCGAACGCGATGGAGGCGATCGCGGCCGCCGTGTAGGCGCCGATCCCCGGCAACGCCCGCAGCCCGACCTCGCTCGCCGGAAACCGCCCGCCATGCTCCGCCGCCACCGCCTGCGCGCAGGCATGGAGGTTCCGCGCCCGCGAGTAATAGCCGAGCCCCGCCCAGGCTTTCATGACGTCCTCGGCGGGCGCGGCCGCGAGCAAATCCACAGTGGGAAACAGCGCCAGAAAGCGCTCGAAATAGGGCTTCACGGCCCTCACGGTGGTCTGCTGCAGCATGATCTCCGACAGCCACACCCGGTAGGGATCGGCCGCCTGGCCCGGCAGCGCACGCCAGGGCAGGGCGCGGCGGTGGCGGTCATACCAGGCGAGCAGCGCGGCGGGGTCGGGCCGCGGCGCGTTGGCGCGCGGCTTTGCCGGGGAGAGGGGAGCGGTTACCATGCCGGCCCTGTGTAGCCGCGCCCACGCCGCCGGCGCAATCGAACGGATCGTCGCTGCCTTGGCCCCCAGACCGCCCTTCCGCAAAAGCACGCGCGCGCTCGCCGAGCTCGTGGACGACTGCATCGCCCCGGCGCTGGCCGCCCAGGGTTTCGCGGCCTCGGACGTCGTGGTCGCCTGGCCGGAGATCGTCGGCGACCGGCTGGCGCCTTATTGCGAGCCCGTGAAGATCCAGTGGCCGCGCCGCCCCAAGGGCATGGGCCCGGACGAGCCGTCCGAACCCGCCGTGCTGGTGGTGCGCGTCGAGAGCGCCTTCGCGCTGGAGCTGCAGCATCTCGCGCCCCTGATCGTGGAGCGCGTCAACACCCGATATGGCTGGCGCTGCGTCGGCCGGCTCACCTTTCGGCAAGGTCCCGTCGGGCGCGACCGCGCGCCAAAAAAAGTCGTGCCGCTGCCCGACGCCCGCATGGTCGAAACCGCCCGCGCGCGCGTCGGCGAAGTGCAGGACGACGGCCTGCGCGACGCCCTGGTGCGGCTCGGCGCCGGCATCATGGCGCGCAAGGACGGGTGAGGGGCCGATGTGGGCTAGGGCGCGAAGCGCCACCCCCTCGAAGGGAGGGTGGGCCTTCGGCCTCGCCACGAACCGCAGGCGCGCTTACTCGAACGCATTCTCGTGATCCACATTCACGCACGCTCGTCTTGCCACAATGGCGCCGTCGTTTCACAGTCCAGCCGAACGCGCGCCGGCCGGGAAAGCCGGCCGCTTTTCCGATCAAGGAGAATTTCGTGATCATCAGCCGCCGCACCGTCGTCCAGGGCCTCGCCGTCGCCGGACTCATGGCCGCACTGCCGGCTTTCCCGCGCAGCGCTCTGGCGCAATCCACCACGGCGGCGGACCTGGCGGTCGCAGGCCCGCTCGGCGACGTCTGGCTCGGCAAGGAGGACGCCAAGGTCTCGATCATCGAATACGCCTCGATGACCTGCTCGCACTGCGCCGCCTTCCACGAGAAAACCTGGCCGACGCTGAAGTCGAAATACATCGACAGCGGCAAGGTGCGCTTCTCGCTGCGCGAGTTCCCGCTGGACCCGCTCGCCACCGCCGGCTTCATGCTGGCGCGCTGCGACGGCAACGACAAATACTACCCCGTCACGGATCTCCTGTTCTCCAAGCAGCGCGACTGGGCCTTCACGGACAAGCCGGTTGACGCTCTCTCCAAGCTCATGAAACAGGCCGGTTTCACACAGGAAAAATTTGAATCCTGCTTGAAGAACCAGCAGATCTATGACGCCGTGAACTGGGTCAAGGATCGCGGGGCCGAGAAGATGGGGGTCAACTCCACCCCCACCTTCTTCATCAACGGGCAGGTGCAGCGCGGGGCGCTATCGATTGAGGAACTGGACAAGATCCTCACCCCGCTCGTCGGGGGCTGAGCGGCTGGGGCCTGGGTGGCCCCCGGCCCGCGCCTGCGCGTCTGATCGCAGGCGCACGGCATGAAGCTCACGCGCCTGCGCCTCGTCGGCTTCAAAACCTTTGTTGAGCCGACCGACTTCCTGATCGAGCCCGGCCTCACCGGCGTGGTGGGGCCGAACGGCTGCGGCAAGTCCAATCTCGTCGAGGCGCTGCGCTGGGTGATGGGCGAAAGCTCGTTCAAGAGCCTGCGCGCGTCCGGCATGGACGACGTCATCTTCTCGGGCTCGGGCAACCGGCCGAGCCGCAACACCGCCGAAGTCGCGCTTCTGGTCGACAACTCCGAGCGCACCGCGCCGGCCATGTTCAACGACGCCGAGGCGCTGGACGTGTCTCGCCGCATCGAGCGCGAGGCGGGCTCCACCTACCGCATCAATGGCCGCGAGGTTCGCGCCCGCGACGTCCAGCTCCTGTTCGCCGACGCCGCCACGGGCGCGCGCTCCCCCGCCATGGTGCGGCAGGGGCAGATCGGCGAGATCATCGCCGCCAAGCCGCAGGCCCGCCGCCGCATTCTCGAAGACGCCGCCGGCATCGCCGGGCTGCATTCGCGCCGGCACGAGGCCGAGATGCGGTTGCGCTCGGCCGAGGAGAACCTGCTGCGGCTGGAGGACGTGCTCGGCCAGATCGACGCGCAGGTGGAGAGCCTGAAGCGGCAGGCCCGGCAGGCGACGCGCTACCGCACGCTGGCGGCCGACATCCGCCGCTCCGAGGCGCTGCTTCTTTATATCGGTTGGCGCGAAGCCCGCGACGCGGTCGCGGCGGCCGAAGGCAAGGTCGGCGAGGACTTGCGCCTCGTCGCCGAGCGCACCGCCGCCCAAGGCCAGGCCGCCCGCGACCAGGCCGTCGCCGCCCACGCGGTGCCGGCGCTGCGCGACGCCGAGGCGGCGGCCTCCGCCGCGCTGCAAAGGCTCGTGCTGGCCCGCGACAGCCTCGACGCCGAGGAAAAGCGCGCCGGCGAACGCGCGGCCGAGCTGGAGCGCCGCGCCTTTGAACTCGTCCGCGACACCGAGCGCGAGCGCGCGCTGCTGGATGACGCCGCCGCCGCGCTGGAGCGCCTCGCCGCCGAGGAAGAAGGGCTCGACGACGACTATGGCGACGCCGCCGAGCGGCAGGCCGAAGCGCGCGAGCGTCTGGCCGAACTCGAGGACGTGCTGTTCGATTCCGAAGCCGCGCTCGCTGCCGCCCAGTCGGCGCTGGCGGACCGCAACGCCCGCCGGAGCGCCGCCGAGCGCGCCATTCGGGAAGCCGAGGAGCGCGTGGCCCGCGTGTCGCGCGAGGCCGAACGCGTCGGCCGCGACCTTGCGGCGCTCGACGCCAGCCTGGGCGGCGACGTTGGGCTCGAGGCGCTGGAAGCCGAGATGGAGCAGGTGGCCGAATCAGCCGCCGAAGCGGAGGACACCGCGCAGGCCGCCCGAGAGGCCCACGCCGCGGCCCGCGACGCCCGCGACCGGCTGCGCGGCCCGGCCCAGGACGCTGACCGCACAGCGCAGCGGCTCGAAACCGAGGCTCGGACCTTGGAAAAGATGCTGGCCGCCGGCGCCGGCAAGCAATGGCCGCGCGCGCTGGACAGGCTCACGGCCGAGCGCGGCTTCGAAACCGCGCTGGGCGCGGCGCTTGGCGACGATCTCGACGCCGCCATCGACGCCGCCGCGCCGACGCATTGGGCCGAAACCGGAGCCGGGGAGAGCGACCCTGCGCTTCCGGCCGGGTGCTCGCCCTTGTCCGACCATGTCCAGGCGCCCGCCGCGCTGGCCCGGCGCTTGCGGCAGATCGGCGTCGTGGCGCGCCAGGATGGCGCGCGCCTGCGGGCGGCCTTGCGTCCGGGCCAGCGCCTGGTCAGCCGCGAGGGCGACCTCTGGCGCTGGGACGGCTTCACGACGGCCGCGGACGCGCCGACGCCGGCCGCGCGCCGCCTTGCCGAGCGCGCCCGCCTGGCCGACCTGAAGGGCGAGGCCGAGGCCGCGCGCGAGGCCGCCGAAGCGCTGCGCCACGAGGGCGAGCGCGCCGAAGCCGCCGTCCGCGCCGCCGCGCAGGACGAGACCATGGGTTTCGAGACCGTGCAGATGATGCGTCGCGGCCTCGACGCCGTGCGCGAGCGCCTCGCGGCCGTGCAGCGCCGCCGTGGCGAGGTGGCGGCGAAGCGCTCGGCGCTCGCGGAGGCGCATAGCCGCCTCTCGGCCGAGAGCGAGGAGGCCGCCGCCCGCCGCGATCACCTCGCGCAGCAGCTCGCCGACATGCCGGGCGCGGCCGAGCTGGAGGCCGGGCTGGAGAAAGCCAAGGCCCGCGCCGCCCAGGACCGGCAGGCCGCCAACGAGGCCCGCATCCTCGTGCAGACCATGCAGCGCGAGGTGGAGCTGCGCGCCCGCCGCCGCGACGCGATCGTGGCCGAGCGCCAAGCCTGGACCGAGCGCCGCAGCCGCGCCGTGGGCCAGATGGAGGAAGTCGAGCGTCGCCGCTCCGAGATCGAGGAGGAGCGCGAGCAGCTGCGCGACGCGCCCGAGCTCTTCATGGACAAGCGGCGCCAGATCCTGGGCCAGATCGCCGAGGCCGACGCCGCCCGCAAGGCGGCCGGCGACCGGCTGGCCGAAGCCGCTCAGGCGCAGGCCGTCGCCGACCGGGTCGCCCAGGAGGCCTTGGCAGCCCTGGCGGCCGCGCGCGAGGAAAAGGTCCGCTCCGAATCGCGGCTCGAAGCCGCCCGCGAGCGCTTTTCCGAGCTGGTGCGCGCCGTCGCGGAGCGGCTCGACGCCACGCCGGACCGCCTGCCGGAGCTGAGCGGCGTCGCGCCCGGCGCCGAGTTGCCGGACGCGCCCTCGGTGGAGCGCCGCCTCGAATCGCTGCGCGGCGACCGCGAGCGCCTGGGCGCCGTGAACCTCCGCGCCGAGGACGAACTCACCGCCATCGAGACGCAGCGCGATTCGCTCACCGGCGAGCGCGACGACCTCACGGAGGCCATCAAGCGCCTCCGCACCGCGATCCAGAGCCTCAACCGCGAGGGCCGCGAGCGCCTGCTGGCGGCTTTCGCGGTGGTGCAGGGGCATTTCGAACGGCTGTTCACCAGCCTCTTCGGCGGCGGCACCGCGCAGCTCGAACTCATCGAATCGGACGACCCGCTGGAAGCCGGCCTCGAAATCGTCGCCCGCCCGCCGGGCAAGAAGCCGCAGACCATGACGCTGCTCTCCGGCGGCGAACAGGCGCTCACCGCCATCGCGCTGATCTTCGCGGTGTTCCTCACCAACCCGTCGCCCATCTGCGTGCTCGACGAGGTGGACGCGCCGCTCGACGACAGCAACGTCGAGCGCTACTGCGACCTCCTGCGCGACATGGCGAAAAGCACCGAGACGCGCTTCCTGGTCATCACCCACAACCCCATCACGATGGCCCGCATGGACCGCCTCTTCGGCGTCACCATGGCCGAGCGCGGCGTCAGCCAGCTCGTGTCGGTGGACCTGGGCCTCGCCGAGAAGCTGGTGGCCGAGGCGGTATAGGATTTGGCGCACTCGACTGAACACCCTCCCGTCATTGCGAGCGCAGCGAAGCAATCCAGCTAATGCCGGGCCTTCAGACTGGATTGCTTCGCCTCCGGCTCGCAATGACGGGGAGGATGGCCCCGATGCCGGGGAGAGAGATCGGGCGCCGGTTTTCCGGTCCGCCCATCGCCCAACCCGCAACCTCCTCGCAACCGCATTGGACAAACGACCCCATCCCTTCGTCGAAATGACGAATAGCATAACAAAAACAGAGACATAGGCCTGTATGCCGCATTCTTGACACCTGCGGGGGCGGAAACTATGGTGCGCGCGACTTTCAGGGGGGCGCCAGGGAGGCGCTCCGTGCCCGGGAGCGCGGCTTCGCCATGCAGAATGACGGAACGCCGAACGGGAACGGGGACAAGTCCCGCGCCTCAGAGGACGTCGATCTCCAAGCCAGGCTTCAGCGTCTGGGAAAGCGCCTTGACGAAGTCCGGGACACCGGGCAGGAGCAGCGGCGCGCGAGCCAGACGAGCGGGGGTGATCCCTCCGCGATGGGCAAGGCCTTCCGTTTGTCGACGGAGTTCGTGGCCGGCATCATCGCAGGGTGTGGTCTCGGCTGGGCGGTGGACAGCTTCACGGGCTCCAAGCCTTGGGGGTTGATCGTCGGCATGATGCTGGGCTTCGGCGCCGGCGTCTGGAACGTGATGCGGGCGTCCGGTTTCCTCCGGCCGCCACAATAGTTTCGAAGGCCGCCCCGGCGGCCAACAGGCGCGGACCATTCCGGTCCGCAAAAGCGAGAGAGGGCCAGACCGGCCATGGCCGATCCGATCCATCAGTTCCAGTTGAAGAACATCGCCACCCTGGGCCATCTCGGCAACCAGGAGATCGTGTTCACCCAGTCCTCGCTGTTCATGCTGGTGGCGGTGGGTGTGATCACGCTGTTCATGCTGGCCGGCACGGCGGGCCGCGGCCTCGTGCCGGGCCGCCTGCAGTCGATGGTGGAGCTCTCCTACGAGTTCGTCGCCAACACGGTTCGAAGTTCCGCCGGCAACGAGGGGATGCGCTTCTTCCCCTTCGTCTTCTCGCTGTTCATGTTCGTGCTGATCCTGAACCTCGCGGGCCTCATCCCGTACAGCTTCACGGTCACCAGCCACATCATCATCACGGCCGCTCTGGCGCTGCTGGTGATCGGCGTGGTCGTCGTCTACGGCGTGATGAAGCACGGCACGCACTTCTTTGGCCTATTCGTGCCCGGCGGCGTGCCGCCGGTCATGCTCGCCATCCTGGTGCCGATCGAGATCATCTCGTTCATCTCCCGCCCCATCAGCCTGTCGGTGCGTCTCTTCGCCAACATGCTGGCCGGCCACATCGCGCTGAAGATCTTCGCGGGCTTCATCGGCTCGCTGCTGGCCGCCGGCGCGTGGGGCATCATCTCGCCGCTCCCGCTCGCCCTGACGGTCGCGCTCACGGCTCTCGAAGTTCTTGTTGCGGTGCTCCAGGCCTACGTGTTCGCCACGTTGACCTCGATCTACCTCAACGACGCCCTCCACCCCGGTCACTGATCTCCCGACCGGGACAATCCCTCCCTACCGATCCGACCTCATAGGAGTTTTCCATGGATCCCGTCGCTGCGAAGTACATTGGCGCTGGTCTGGCCTGCCTCGGCATGGCGGGCGCTGGCATCGGCCTCGGCAACCTGTTCGGCCAGTTCCTCTCGGGCGCTCTGCGCAACCCGTCGGCCGCCGACGGCCAGCGCGGCACCCTGCTCCTCGGCTTCGCGCTGACGGAAGCGCTCGGCATCTTCTCGCTGCTGATCGCGCTGCTCCTCCTGTTCGCCGTCTGATCGACACAAGGCATTGCGCCGGCTGAGGCCGGCGGGCCGCCATCGCGCGGCGAATGCTCAAGGTCGGTCGCCCTCAGCGCGCCCGGAGCGGTTCATCCCGCCCCGGGCGCTCCCTGACAGGGCGCCCCCGTTTTCAAGGTGAGGTCATGGCGACGACGACGCAGGCAACAACCGAGGCGCATGGCGGAGCCCACGCGGCCGGCGGGGCGTTTCCCCCGTTCGACAGCAGCACCTTCGGCTCGCAGCTGATCTGGCTCGCGCTGGCTTTCGGCGCGCTCTACCTCCTGATGTCCAAGGTCGCGCTGCCGCGCGTCGCCCGTATTCTCGACGAGCGCAACGGCAAGATCACGGGCGATCTCGAAACCGCCGCCAAGCTCAAGAGCCAGACCGACGACGCCATCGCGTCCTACGAGAAGGCCCTCGCCGACGCCCGCGCCAACGCGCAGGCCATCGCGGGCGAAACCCGCGACAAGCTCCAGGCCGAGACCGACGCCCGCCGCAAGGCGCTGGAGGCTGACCTGCACGCCAAGCTCGAGGCCGCCGAGGCCCAGATCGTGGCCGGCAAGACGGCCGCCATGCAGAATGTCCGCGGCATCGCGGCCGACGCCACCGCGGCGATCGTGCAGCAGCTCGTGGGCCGCACGCCGTCGACCGACGAGGTCGACGCCGCCGTGTCCCAGTCCCTCGGCCGCTAAGGAACCGCAACCATGCTGTATGACGCCGAATTCTGGGTCGCGGTCGCGTTCTTCATCTTCGTCGGGCTCGTCTGGAAGGTCGGGGGCTTCAGCGCCCTCGTGAGCGGCCTCGACAAGCGCGGCGAGAAGATCCGCGCCGAGCTCGAGGACGCCCGCATCCTGCGCGAGGAGGCCCAGAAGGTGCTGGCCGACTACCAGAAGAAGCGCCAGGAGGCCGAGGCCGAGGCGGCCGAGATCATCCGCACCGCCCGCCTCGAGGCCGAGCGCCTCGCCGCCGACGCCCAGACCAAGCTGGCCGACTTCGTCGCCCGCCGCACCCGCATGGCCGAGCAGAAGATCGCCCAGGCCGAGGTTTCGGCCACCGCCGAAGTCCGCGCCGCCGCCGCCGAGGCCGCCGTGAAGGCCTCCGAGCAGATCCTGCGCAAGGACGTCGCGACTTCCGCCGACGCGCTCCTGGCCAAGGGCCTCGCCGAGGTCCGCTCCAAGCTCAACTGAGCCGGGCTGGATGGATTGCAGAACGGCCGCCTTCGGGCGGCCGTTTTCGTTTCCGGGTTATGCTCTCGTCATTGCGAGCCGAAGGTGAAGCAATCCAGACGCCGGGCGTGAAGCGGCATTCCAGAGCGTCGAGCCCATCCCCACCCGCTGGATTGCTTCGCTCCGCTCGCAATGACGAGGGGCTATCCCTCCAGCGCCGCCCGGATCATCTTGAAATCCCGCCACGCCAGGCGCTTCTGCAACGGCTGCCGCAGCAGATACGCCGGGTGCAGCGTCGCGATGGCCTTGAGGCGGCGCGAGCCGGCGTCGTAGTCCATCCAGCGGCCGCGCGTGCGCGTGATGCCGTCCTTCACGCCCAGCAACGTCTGCGCCGACGCGCCGCCCAGGCAAACCAGCACCTTGGCCTTGGAGAGCTCGATCTGCCGCGCGATGAAGGGCAGGCACACGGCCGATTCCTGCGGCGTCGGCGTGCGATTGCCGGGCGGGCGCCACGGGATCACGTTGGCGATGTAGACCTGGCTGCGGTCCATCCCGATGGCCGAGAGCATGCGGTCCAGCAACTGCCCGGAGCGGCCCACGAAGGGCGCGCCGGCTCGGTCCTCCTCGGCGCCCGGCGCCTCGCCGACCAACATCACCGGGCTTTCCGGGTTGCCGTCCGCGAAGACGAGGCTGCGCGCCGTCAGCTTCAGGGCGCAGCCCTCGAACTTCTCCAACAGCGCGCGCAGCTCCTCCAGCGACGCGGCCGAGCGCGCCAGCATGCGGGCTTCGGCGACAACGTCCTCGGCCGCCGCCGACGCGCCCGCGAACCCGACCGGTCGCGCCACTTCGGCCGGCGCCGAAGCTCCGGCGGCCGGCGCACGCGGCTGCGGCGCCTCGGCGAAGCGGTCGTGCGGCTCATCGTCGACGAGCGCGTCCACCCCCATGGCGGCGTACCACGCCAAAAGGTCGGCCGCCGCGCGGCCCGCGTCGATCTCGGGAAAGTCCATCCTGCCATTCTAGCCGCCCGATCCGGCTGAAACCAGCGCTTCGGCCTATGGCGCAGCCATTCCGGCTTTGTTACTGCATGAGGAGCGGCTCTCGCGGCCGCCGCTCGTTCTTGCGTTAGTTTACACATGAACTATATGCTGGGGCGGGTGAAGCGCACACAACACGGCCGCTTGGCCGCACGAGGGTGACGATGGATCTGGCCGAGGCTCAGGCCATGCCCCGCGAGGGCATGGATTACGACGTGGTGATCGTGGGCGCGGGCCCGGCCGGCTTGTCGGCCGCGATCCGGCTGAAGCAGCTCAACCCCGATCTCGGCGTCGTGGTGGTGGAGAAAGGCTCCGAGGTCGGCGCCCACATCCTGTCCGGCGCCGTCGTGGACGTCGTCGGCCTCGACAAGCTCCTGCCGGACTGGCGCGAGGACCCCGAGGCGCCGCTCCGGACGCCCGTCACGGATGATCGCTTCTATGTGCTCGGCCCGGCCGGCGGCGTGCGGCTGCCCAACGGCTTCATGCCCGGGCTGATGAGCAACCACGGCGCCTACATCGTGTCGCTCGGCAACGTGGCGCGCTGGCTCGCGACGCGCGCCGAGGCGCTGGGCGTGGAGATCTACCCGGGCTTCGCAGCCGCCGAGGTGCTCTATGGCGACAACGGCGAAGTGGTGGGCGTCGCCACGGGCGACATGGGCGTGTCCAAGACCGGCGAGGTGAAGGACGGCTTCGCGCGCGGCATGGAGCTGCGCGGCAAATACGTGCTGTTCGGCGAGGGCGCGCGCGGCAGCCTGTCCAAGCAGCTGATCAAGCGCTTCGGCCTGGACGAAGGCCGAGACCCGCAGAAATATGGCATCGGCCTGAAGGAGCTCTGGCAGGTCTCGCCCGAGAAGCACAAGCCCGGGCTGGTGCAGCACAGCTTCGGCTGGCCGCTGGACATGACGACCGGCGGCGGCTCGTTCCTCTACCACCTCGAGGACAACCTCGTGGCGGTCGGCTTCGTGGTGCACCTGAACTACGAGAACCCGACCCTTTCGCCGTTCGACGAGTTCCAGCGCTTTAAGCAGCACCCGATGATCCGCGACGTGTTCGTGGGCGGCAAGCGCATCAGCTATGGCGCGCGCGCCATCACGGAGGGCGGCTGGCAGTCCGTGCCCAACCTCGCCTTCCCGGGCGGCGCGCTGATCGGCTGCGCGGCCGGCTTCGTCAACGTGCCGCGCATCAAGGGCTCCCACAACGCCGTTCTGTCCGGCATGCTCTGCGCCGAGCACGTCGTGGCCGCGCTGAACGAGGGCCGCGCCAACGACGAGCTGAAGAGCTACGAGGCCGCGTGGCGCGACAGCGCCATCGGCCAGGACCTGAAGCGCGTCCGCAACGTCAAGCCGCTCTGGTCGAAGTTCGGCACCGCGGTCGGCGTCGGCCTCGGCGCTCTCGACATGTGGACCAACCAGCTTTTCGGCCTCTCGTTTTTCGGCACGCTTAGCCACGGCAAGCCGGATTCGGCGACACTGAAGACCATCGATCAGGTCAAGCCCATCGTCTACCCGAAGCCCGATGGCGTGATCTCGTTCGACAAGCTCTCGTCCGTGTTCCTGTCGGCCACCAACCACGAGGAAGACCAGCCCTCGCATTTGCGGCTGACCGATCCTTCGATCCCGATCGCCCGCAACCTGCCGCTCTATGGCGAGCCCGCCCGGCTCTACTGCCCGGCCGGCGTCTACGAGGTGGTCTACGCCGATGCGGAGGCGAAGACGGACCCGCGCTTCGTGATCAACGCCCAGAACTGCGTCCACTGCAAAACCTGCGACATCAAGGATCCGTCGCAGAACATCACCTGGGTGACGCCAGAAGGCGGCGGCGGCCCGAACTACCCGAACATGTAAGGGGGCAGAGGAGCGCGAAGCGCGACGCGCCACCTTCCCTTGAGGGGCAGGGTCGCCGCGCAGCGGCGGGGTGGGGTGACACCGGGCGCAGAACTGGTTCTGAACGCCGGAGCATGTCCCCGGCCTCACCCCACCCCGCCGGGCTTCGCCCGTCAACCGTTCCCCTCAAGGGGAGGGCGAGCTGCGGCGCGTTTGCAACGAGCCCCCTCAGGCCCAATCGCCGCACGCGATCCGGCCCCGCTTGCCGCAGTCCCGCAAAAACGCCATGTTGCGGCCCGAAGAATGGCCTCCCGATCGAGTGGCCGTCCGCCCGCCGGACAAAGACGGAAAGCGACACACAGCGTGACGATTGCGAGCCTCCGCCGACCCCTTCATCGCATGCGCCCGCTTGTAGCCGCGGCGGCCTTGCTGGCCAGTTGCGCGGTCGCGCAGGCACGCGGCAGCGGCGGCTATTCGGATGCGGTGGACGCCGGAAACACGTTGTCGGGCAACTACTTGTCCGCCGTGGTGGCGGGCGCGGCGCGCGACACCAGCGCGGCCGCGTTCTTTTATCGGGAAGCCCTGCGGGACGATCCGCGCAGCGCCGACCTCACCGAGCGCGCCTTCGTGTCGCTGCTGGCCGAAGGCTCCTATCCGGAGGCCGTGAAGCTCGCCGAGCGGCTCGCCGCCGGACGCGATTCGCGCAACGGCCTGGCGCAGCTCGTGCTCGGCGTACGCGACATCAAGGCCAAGCAATACGCTAAGGCGCGCCAGCGCCTCGCGGCCGGCGGGCGCAACCGCACCGCCGACCTCACCGCGACGCTCATGACGGCCTGGAGCTGGCTTGGCTCCAACAACCTCAAAAAGGCGATCGAGACCATCGACAGCGTGAAGGGCGAGGAGTCCATCGCGGTGTTCCGCAACTACCATGCGGGGCTCATCGCCGAAGTCGGCGGCGACAAGGTCGAGGCCGAGAAGCGCCTGAAGGGCGCCTACGAGGCCGAGAGCCGCACGCTGCGCATGGTCGACGTGTATGGCCGCTTCCTGGCCCGCGTCGGAAAGCGCAAGGAGGCGCTCGAAGTCTACAAGACCTTCGACAAGCTGCTGCCGCGCCACCCGCTGGTGACGGCCGCCATCGCGACGCTTGAGAGCGGCGGCAACCTGGAGCCCGCCATCGCGGATGTGCCCGGCGGCGTCGCCGAGGTGTTGTATGGGCTCGGCGCCGCCGGCAACCGCACCGGCGACGAGCTCGCGGCGATGATCTACCTGCGCCTCTCGTTGTGGCTGGAGGAGAAGAACGGCCTCGCGGTGATTACGCTGGCCGACATCTACGACCGCATGAAGCAGAGCGAGCGGGCCAACGACACCTACGACATGGTGCTGGCGACCTCGCCGCTGCGCCGCAGCGCCGACATCCAGATCGCCCTGAACCTGGAGCAGCTCGACCGCAAGGACGAGGCGGTGAAGCAGCTCGAGGCCGTGGTGGCCAAGAACCCGACGGACGTCGAGGCGCTGACCGCGCTCGGCAACGTC
This sequence comes from Alsobacter metallidurans, assembly GCF_014636935.1. Classification (GTDB taxonomy): domain Bacteria; phylum Pseudomonadota; class Alphaproteobacteria; order Rhizobiales; family Beijerinckiaceae; genus Alsobacter; species Alsobacter metallidurans. The sequence continues at coordinate 1,128,932 of NZ_BMES01000001.1, forward strand.
TATCGGTCGCGCAAGGAATTCGAGAAGTCGGCCGAAACCTACGGCAAGGCGATCGCCGCCATTGGCACGCCCGACCAGGGCCATTGGACGCTGTTCTACTTCCGCGGCATCTCGCTGGAGCGCATCAAGCAGTGGCCCAAGGCCGAAGCCGACATGAAGAAGGCGCTGGAGCTCTATCCCGAGCAGCCGCTGGTGCTGAACTATCTCGGCTATTCGTGGGTGGACCAGAACGTCAACCTCGACGAAGCCTTCAAGATGCTGAAGCGCGCCGTCGAGCAGCGGCCGACGGACGGATACATCGTCGACAGCCTGGGCTGGGCACACTACCGGCTGGCGCAATATGACGAGGCGGTGCGCATCCTCGAAAAGGCGATCGACCTGAAGCCCTCCGACCCGGTGATCAACGACCACCTGGGCGACGCCTACTGGCGCGTGGGCCGCAAGCTCGAGGCCAAGTTCCAATGGAACCACGCCCGCGACCTGAAGCCGGAGCCCGAGGACCTGCCCAAGATCCTCGAAAAGATCGAGAAGGGCCTGCCCGACGACAAGCCTGCCGCCGAGGCGGAAGGCAAGCCGGCCGAACCCAAGCCCGAGCAGAAGACCAACGGCGGCTGAGGCTGTGGGCGTTCTTCGCCCATGCGCCTGGCTGAGCCAGCGGTCGCCATGCTGACCGAGCGCGCGCCCGCAAAGGTCAACCTCGCGCTGCACGTGCTCGGACGGCGGGCGGACGGCTACCACGCGCTCTCCAGCCTCGTGGCCTTCGCGGGGATCGCCGACCGGCTGGCGCTGGCGCCCGGGCCTACGCTCTCCCTCACGGTGGATGGCCCCACCGCAACGGCGGCCGGACCGGACGACGACAACCTCGTGCTCCGCGCCGCCCGCACTTTCGCGGCCCTGTCGCCGGGGCTGCGCGCCGGCGCGTTCACGCTGCTGAAGCGCCTGCCCGTCGCTGCCGGCATCGGAGGCGGCTCGTCGGACGCCGCCGCGGCGCTGCGCCTGCTGGCCCGCCTCAACGACCTCGCGCCCGATCACCCCGCGGTGTTGGAGGCGGCGCGCTGCACGGGATCGGACGTGCCGGTGTGCCTCGTCCCGCGCCTGCGCATGATGGAGGGAGCCGGCGAAACCGTGGGCCCGCCGCTCGCGCTGCCGCCTCTCTTCGCCGTGCTGGTGAATCCACGCGTGGCTGTCGAAACCCCGCCGGTTTTCGCTGCCCTGGGGCTGGAGCGTGGGGCAATGTTCGCAACGACCACCGGGCGACAGTCTGCGCCGGTTGACGCGCCGGCGGCGCCGGATCGAGCGGCGCTCATCACCATGCTCGCCACCCTGCGCAACGACCTCGAGGCCCCCGCCATCCAGGTCGCGCCCGCCATCGCGGACGTCCTTGCCGCAATGCGAGCTGCAACCGGCTGCCGGCTGGCCCGCATGTCAGGCTCCGGCGCCACCTGCTTCGGCCTCTTCGACGACTGCCACGCCGCCGCCAAAGCCGCCCGCGCGCTCGCCGCCGAACACCCCGGCTGGTGGGTGAAGCCCACGATGTTGCGCTGACGCCTCGCCAAATGCGCCTTCATCCAGAGCGCCGCAGCCACACCCTCCCCCTCGAGGGGAGGGTGGGCCTTCGGCCCTCAGCCCTTTACCGCCTCAGTGCGAGCGGGCGATGCAGAAGTCCACGGCCTCGATCATGGCGTGCTTCATGGGGCTGTCGGGGAACAGCGCCAGCGCGTCCTTGGCCATGGCGCCGTAGTGGCGGGCGCGCTCCACGGTGTCCTCGATGGCGCGGTGACGGCGCATGATCGAGATGGCCTGCTCCAGGTCGGCGTCGGACGCCTCGCTCTTTTCCAGCGTGCGCTTCCAGAAGGCGCGCTCGTCCTCGGTCCCGCGCCGGAAGGAGAGCACCACCGGCAACGTGATCTTGCCCTCGCGGAAGTCGTCGCCGACCTTCTTGCCGAGATTGGCGCTGAGCCCGCCGTAATCCAGCGCGTCGTCGATGAGCTGGAACGCGATGCCGAGATTGGCCCCGTAGGAGCGGCACGCGGTCTGCTCCGCCTTGGCGCGGCCCGCGATGATGGGGCCGACCTCGCAGGCGGCCGCGAACAGCGCGGCCGTCTTGCCGCGGATCACGGCCAGGTATTCGTCCTCGGTGGTCTCGGTGTTCTTGGCGGCTGCGAGCTGCATCACCTCGCCCTCGGCGATCACGGCGGCCGCGGTGGAAAGCACGTCCAGCGCCTGCAGGGAGCCGACCTCCACCATCATCTTGAAGGCCTGGCCAAGCAGGAAGTCGCCCACCAGCACGCTGGCCTCGTTGCCCCACAGCATGCGGGCCGCGAGCTTGCCGCGGCGCATCTCGCTGCCGTCCACCACGTCGTCGTGCAGCAGCGTGGCGGTGTGCATGAACTCCACCGCGGCTGCGAGCTTCATGTCGCCGTCGCCCTCGTAGGCGCAGAGCGCGCTGGTGGCGAGCGTCAGCATCGGCCGCAGGCGCTTGCCGCCTGAGTTGATGAGGTGCTTGGCGATCTCGGGAATCAGCAGCACGTCCGAGCCCACCCGGGCCAGGATCAGCTGGTTCACCCGGTCCATGCCGGATGTCGTGAGCTTCACGAGCGGCGCGATGCTCGGCGCGCCGGCGCCGGACGGCTGCTTGCCGTCGAGGGAAACCACGATGCCCACGTGCGTGAACCTTTCTCCGGATCGGCCCGGACGCCCAAAACCCCACGGCGCGGGCCGTTGTTCGGCCCTGCGCGCGCTTCCGGTACCACGGACACACGGCGACCGCCAATGCGGGGCACCGTGCCACGAAGGGCGCCCTTGCCGCAACACACCGCGATGCCGCACAAAGAAGCGGCGCGGCGAGCCGGATCGCCGCCCCGGGGGGCCGTATGCGGGAAATCCTGCGCACCAACGATCTCGTGCTGATCTCGCTCGTCGAGGCGCTGCTCGGCGGCGCGGACGTGCCGTATTTCCTGGCCGACGCCCATGTGAGCGCCATGGAGGGCGGCATCGGCGCCTTCCCGCGCCGCCTTCTCGTGCCGGAGGACGACGAGCGCCAGGCGCGGCGCATCCTGAAGGACGCCGGCCTCGGCGCGGAGCTCACGCCCGAGCGCGGCCATGCGGTCTGAGCCGGGCGGCGTGGTCGAGGACCGCCTGCTGGGCGGCAAGCTCATCCTGCGCCAGCCCGCCCGGGGCCATCGCGCCGGTACGGACGCGGTGCTGCTCGCCGCCGCCGCGCCGGCCGAGTTTGCCGGCGACGCCGTGGACCTCGGAGCCGCCACCGGCGCGGTCGGCCTAGCGCTGGCCTTGCGCGCGCCGAGCGCCCGCGTCCGGCTGGCCGAGATCGATCCAGCGCTGGCGGCGCTCGCGGCCGAAAACGCCGCCCTGAACGGCCTCGGCGACCGCGTCCGCGCCTGCGTGGCGGATGCGCTGGCGGGCCGCGCAGCCCGCGAGGCGGCTGGCCTGCCGGACGGCTCGGCCGATCTCGTGCTCACCAACCCGCCTTACCTCGACCCCGCCGCCTCGCGCGCCTCGCCGCATGGCGGCCGGGCGCTCGCGCATGTGATGCCGGAGGGTGGGCTCGACGGCTGGATGGCGGCCGCCGCCGGCCTGCTCCGGCCGCGCGGCGTGCTGCTCGTCATTCACCGCGCCGACGCGCTGCCGGCCCTGCTTGCCGCCGCCGCCGGCCGCTTCGGCGCGCTCGCGGCGCTGCCGGTCCACCCGCGCGACGGCGAGCCGGCCACGCGCGTGCTGCTGCGCGGCGTCCGCGGCAGCCGCGCTCCCTTTTCGCTCGCCGCCGGGCTCGTGCTGCACGGCCCGGACGGGGCGTTCACTCTGCAGGCCGAGGCGCTGCACCGCGGCGAAGCCGTGCTCGACTGGGGCGCGCCGCGCGCATGAAAAAACCGGCCATGAGGCCGGTTTTCGTCGTTCCAGGTCGATCGCCCGTAGGGGACGAGATTACCAGCGGCGCACGCAGACGCGGCGCGGGCCGTAATAGGTGTACTGCACGCGGCAGACCACGCGGGGACGATAGGCCGGGCGGTAGTATACGCGCGGGCGGTAGTAGCGGCGGCCGTAATAGCGCGGGCCGCCGTAATAGTGGCGGTGGCCATAATAGCCGTGGCGTCGCCACTGGGTCTGCTCGCCCAGCGCGGGCGCCTGCTTCTCGATCTGCACGGCGGCGCCGGGCGTCACCGCGGCGGCCTTGGCCGCCTGCGGGGCCATCGTGAACAGCAGGAACAGCGCGAACACGCTGCTCAGGACCATTCCGAAACGCTTCATTCCTTGGATCCTCCGAGACTTGTTGTCGGTCGCTTATACCACAGCCGCAACTCGGGCATTATCATGGCGTGTATTATAAGTTGCATTCTCGGTTAAGCGACGCCGACCAAAGCCTCACAGCCCGGCCGGGCTCCGCTTCACGGTGCAGCGCGGCCCGGAGGGTTCGCCATAGCCGGTCGCCACCACGCGCACGGCCGGCCCGCAGCTTTTCACTTCAACGGCGCGCGGCGCCGGCGCGATCGAGCCCGTGGTCATCTCGGCGGCGGCCAGCGAGGCCCGCAATTCGGCCACCGGCGTCGGTACGGGAACACGCTCGGGCTGGTGCGCGTCGGCGCCCGCGATCGCGGTCATCGCCAGGGGGGTGATCAGCAAAGCGAGGCCGCCCAGGGCGGCGATGGTCTTCACGGTCATTGGAACCTCCCAGTTCCGCCCGTCTCGGGCTTGGGCGAACCATGCGCCGCCGCCGCACCGAAAACGGTGCGCCAACGCACACGGGGAGGGTCGGCCCGCAGGGCCCCGGGGTGGGGTGAGTCCGGGAGCCACATCCTTGACCCGCCCCCGCCCCCTCCTTAGGGTCCGCCGCGTTCGCAGCACTCTCGTCGGAAACACGCCATGTCGGTTGCTCTCGAGCCCACGCGCTCGTTCCAGGGCCTCATTCTCACGCTTCACCGCTTCTGGGCGGAGCAGGGCTGCGTGGTGCTGCAGCCCTACGACATGGAGGTCGGCGCCGGCACCTTCCATCCGGCCACCACGCTGCGCTCGCTCGGCCCGAAGCCCTGGAAGGCCGCCTATGTGCAGCCCTCGCGCCGCCCCAAGGACGGCCGCTATGGCGAGAACCCCAACCGCCTGCAGCACTACTACCAGTACCAGGTAATCCTGAAGCCCTCGCCGCCGGACCTGCAGGACCTCTATCTCCGTTCGCTGGCCGCCATCGGCATCGACACCCGCCTCCATGACGTGCGCTTTGTCGAGGACGACTGGGAAAGCCCCACGCTGGGCGCCTGGGGCCTGGGCTGGGAGTGCTGGTGCGACGGCATGGAGGTGAGCCAGTTCACCTATTTCCAGCAGGTCGCCGGCTTCGAGTGCTCGCCCGTCTCGGGCGAACTCACCTACGGGCTGGAGCGCCTCGCCATGTACGTGCAGGGCGTCGAGAACGTCTACGACCTCAACTTCAACGGCCTCGAAGGCGCCGAGAAGGTGACGTACGGCGACGTGTTCCTGCAGGCCGAGCAGGAATATTCCCGCCACAACTTTGAGCACGCCAACACGCAGATGCTCTTCCAGCACTTCAAGGACGCCGAAGCCGAGTGCCGCTCCCTTCTGGAAAAGGGCGACCGTGGCGAAAGCGCGGCCCACGCGATGGCGCTGCCGGCCTATGACCAGTGCATCAAGGCCAGCCACATGTTCAACCTGCTCGACGCTCGCGGGGTGATCTCCGTCACCGAGCGCCAAAGCTACATCCTGCGGGTCCGCGAGCTCGCCAAGGCTTGCGGGGCGGCCTTCCTGCGCACGGAAGCCGGCGGCTTCGTGGCCGCGTAGGGCGCCGTCCTCCGGCGCACGCCGCGGCCCCACCATCCTGTCGAGGGGAGGGTGAAGCGCCGCAATTGGTCCAACATCGCGGGCGACGGCGAAACAAACGTGCTGCTGGAGCGCGTCAAGCCCGCGCTGGGGCTGTCCTGTCGCTTCGTATCCCGCAAAGATTGAAGCGTCCGCCCGGCGCGCGCCTCACGATCAGGCGCGCACAAGCGGCCCCCTCCCCACCGCCGCCATTCCGTGTACTCTCCCGCCGAACCGGGAGGACCCTCGATGACCGAACCAGCGCCCCGCACGCTGCTCCAGATGGCCGGCGCCAACCTCGCCCCCGCCAGGCTTCACGAAGCCGTGCTCGTCCTCATCGACGTGCAGAACGAATATGTCGACGGCAAGCTCGCGCTGCCGGACGCCCGGCCCGCCTTGAAGGTGATCGCCGGCCTGCTGCACCGCGCCCGCGTGCAGGACACGCCCATTTTCCACGTGGTCCACAAGGGAGGCGCGGGAAGCGGCAAGGCCTTCGATCCCGAGACGCGCGGCTTCGAGATCGCCGACGAGGCCGCCCCGGTGGGGGCCGAGACCGTGGTCGAAAAAGGCCTCCCTAACGCCTTCGCGAACACGACGCTTCTCGACCTCGTGAAGGCGACCGGCCGCAAGGAGCTGATCCTCGCCGGCTTCATGACGCATATGTGCGTCTCCTCCACGGCCCGCGCCGCGCTCGACCTCGGCTTCCGCACCACGATCGCGGCGGACGCCTGCGCGACCCGCGACCTTCCCGACGCGCTCGGGGGCGAGCCCCTCTCCGCCGCCGCCATCCACCGCGCCGCCCTGACCGAACTGTCGGACCGCTTCGCGGTGATCTGCCGTGCGGCCGCCATCGAGGCCTAGGCGAGGCAGGGTCCGAGCCGCAGAGGCCGCAGAGCCGGGCGAAGCGCCGCAACGCGCCCCCTCTGGCACAGGGAGAGGGCTGGGGTGAGGGCGGCGAAGCCTGGCTGGTTTTTTGAGAACAGGCGCCGGCGGACCCTCACCCTGTCCCTCTCCCCTTGCGGGGGAGAGGGCACGCGCGGCTTCCGCCCGGTCCACTTGGCGAAGAGAGAGGGCTCGGAAAGAGCACGCCGCAGCCCACTCTTGCCTCAAGGGGAGGGCGGCGCATCGCGCCCATTCCAACCTCCCTCGACACGCCCGCCTGCGCCGCTTAAAGCGTAGCGCTCCCGCCCGAAACGAACCGCGACCGCCATGCCCGATCTTCTGCTCGAACTCTTCTGCGAGGAAATCCCCGCCCGCATGCAGCGGCGCGCCGCCGAGGACCTGCGGAAGCTCGTCACCGACGCGCTGGTGGAGCGGGGTTGCGTGTATGAGGGCGCTCAGGCGTTCGCGACGCCCCGGCGGCTCGCCCTGCATGTCGTGGGCTTGCCGGCCCGCCAGCCCGACCTGCGCGAGGAAAAGAAGGGCCCGCGCGTCGGCGCCCCCGAGGCGGCGCTGCAAGGCTTCCTGAAGAGCGCCGGCCTCACGGACATCAGCCAGGCGCAGGTGCAGGCAGATCCCAAGAAGGGCGAGTTCTACGTCGCGATCGTCGAGAAGCCCGGCCGCTCCACGCCCGAGGTGATCGCCGACATCATGCCGGGCATCATCCGCGGCTTCCCCTGGCCCAAGTCCATGCGCTGGGGCGCGGCCTCCGCCAACCCGGGCGCGCTGCGCTGGGTGCGGCCGCTGCAGTCCATCCTGTGCACCTTCGGGCACGAGATGGAGACGCCAGAGGTCGTCCAATTCGAGATCGACGGCTTGCGCTCCGGCGACGTCACCCGCGGCCATCGCTTCCTCGCGCCCGACCTCATCATCGTGCGCCGCTTCGACGACTACGTGGCCGCGCTGGAGCGCGCCAAGGTGGTGCTCGACGCCGACCGCCGCAAGCAGATGATCCTCACGGACGCCCGCAACCTCGCCTTTGCGCGCGGGCTGGAGCTGGTGGAGGACGAAGCGCTGCTGGAGGAAGTCGCCGGCCTGGTGGAATGGCCCGTGACGCTGGTCGGCTCCTTTGACGAGAGCTTTCTCGCCATCCCGCCCGAGGTGGTGCGCGCCACCATCCGGGCCAACCAGAAATGCTTCGTGCTGCGCGAGCCGGCTGCCGGCGCGCTCACCAACCGCTTCGTGCTTGTCGCCAACATCGAGGCCAGCGACGGCGGCGAGAAGATCGTCGGCGGCAACCAGCGCGTGGTGCGCGCCCGCCTTTCGGACGCCCGCCACTTCTGGGAGACGGACCAGCGCCCACTGCCGGATTTCGAGAGCGCATCCGACAAGCCGCTCGACCAGCGCCTCGCCAAGCTGCGGGCGCTCGGCATCGTGTTTCACGAGAAGCTCGGCACCCAGGGCGAGCGCATCGACCGCATCGTCGCGCTGGCGCGCGAACTCGCGCCGCTTGTGGGCGCCGACCCGGATCTCGCGGCCCGCGCGGCCGAGCTCGCCAAGGCCGACCTCGTCACCGAGATGGTGGGCGAGTTCCCCGAAGTGCAGGGCCTCATGGGCCGCCGCTACGCCGAGCTGCAGGGCGAGGACAGGAGCGTCGCGGCCGCCGTCGAGGAGCACTACAAGCCGCAGGGCCCGACCGACCGCGTCCCCACCGACCCGGTGAGCGTGGCCGTGGCGCTCGCCGACAAGCTCGATACGCTGGTGGGCTTCTGGGCCATCGACGAGAAGCCCACGGGCAGCAAGGACCCGTTCGCGCTGAGGCGCGCGGCGCTGGGCGTGATCCGGATCGTGTTGGAGAATGGGATCAGGCTGAACCTCAGCAATGCTTTCGCCTCTGCTTACCGCTCACATCGGACAACAAACCCGCTACTCGCATCTCAGCTCGATGTGGCGGCGGCTAGCGCCGGTCAGTCTGTGGCCGCAACGATCAACGCGGTTGCTGGAGCAGTATATCAATCTGACCTCCTCTCCTTCTTCCACGACCGCCTGAAAAACTACCTCCGCGACCAGGGCGCCCGACACGACCTGATCGACGCCGTGCTGGCCGACGCCGCGTCGGACCGCGAGCCTCCAGGCTCGCCCTTGCGCGCCGGCGAGCCGGGAGGCTCGCGGTCCAGGGCCGCCAACGACGACCTCCTCGCCATCGTCCGCCGCGTCGAGGCGCTTGGCCGCTTCCTCGACACCGAGGACGGCAGGAACCTCCTCGCTGGCGCCAAGCGCGCCGCCAACATCCTGCGCATCGAGGAGAAGAAGGACGGCCGCGCCTACGCGGATGCGGTGGACCCCGCGCTGCTCGCCCAGCCCGAGGAGCAGGCCCTCGCAACCGCCCTCGACGCCGCCGAGGGGCGCGCCCGGGCGGCCGTCGCGGCCGAGGACTTCGAGGGCGCGATGGCGGCGCTGGCCGTGCTGCGCCCGGCCGTGGACGCGTTTTTCGACAAGGTGACGGTGAACGCCGACGAGGCGGCCCTTCGCGCCAACCGCCTGCGGCTCCTGTCGCGCCTGCGCGAGGCGACCCGCACGGTGGCGGATTTCTCGGCCATCCAGGGCTGATCCCGCGCCTGGCTTTGCTCGTTTGTGGATATGCTGTCGTAATTCACAACCAGATATTTGATATAAGTTAAGACATGCGCCATAGTGTCCGTCCACCACGTGGGCCGACGGAGCGCGCATGTCTGTTCAGGATCTCCCTCTCGACGTGATCGGGGCGCAGTTCGCGATGCTGGAGCCGGATCGCCAGCGCGACACCGCCTTTCTGTGCCTCAACGCGGTTCTCCGCGAGGCGCTGGACCGCGGCGCGGACGGAATCGCCGCCGCCGAGCTCGACCACATGCGCTCCGCCGTCACGACTTTTGAGGAGGGGCTCTACCGCCGCACCATCCACCAGCTCGAGATGGCCCAGGCCATCGCGGCCCGGCTGTCCGCCGGCGGCGCCTTCGCGGCCGTGGGCCAACGCAACGCCTACCGGGTCGCCATGCTGCGCCGCCGCCTCGACCTGATCCGAATCATCACTCCCGTGGCGGCCGACCGCATCGCCAGCTGACCTCGCCGCGAGCTGAGGCTCGCCAAGCGCTCAGGAAGCCAGGCGCTGGACCCCTCCGCCCAAACCCACTACCACCGGCAGGCCGCGCGGCGCGGCTCAACCGGGGATACGGCGTGGCGCTCAAGGGCATTCTCTTCGACAAGGACGGCACCCTCATCGATTTCGACGCCACCTGGGGGCCGGCCGCCTTTGAGGCCATGACCGCCATGGCGAAGGGCGACGCCGCCGCGCTGGCGCGCCTGGCGGAGCTCAACGAATACATCGTCGAGGAACGCCGCTTCCTGCGCACATCGCCGCTGGTGGCCGGCTCCTCCAAGAGCTACGGCCACCTCTGGGCCGACGCCCTGGGCCGCGAGGACGGCCCCGACCTTCACGCCGAGATGGACGACCTGTTCCGCCACTGGGGCCTCCACTGGCTCGCCCCCATCGGCGAGCCGCTGGCCGTGCTGCAGGAGCTCGCCGCCGACGGCTACCGGCTCGGCGTCGCCACCAACGACGCCGAGGCCTCGGCGCTGGCGCAGGCCGAGCGCATGGGGCTGATGCCGCATCTGGAGTTCGTCGCCGGCTACGACAGCGGCCATGGCGGCAAGCCCGAGCCCGGCATGGTGCTGGCCTTCGCGGCCGCGCTCGGCGTCCCGCCCGGCGCCGTCGCGCTGGTGGGCGACAGCACGCACGACCTCCACGCCGCCCGCGCGGCCGGCGCGGTCTCGATCGCGGTGCTCACCGGCCCGGCCCCGCGCGCCGAGCTGGAGCCCCACGCCGACCACGTGGTGGCGTCGATAGCCGACCTGCCGGCCCTGCTGCGGACCCTCTAAGAACCCTCACCCCCACCCTCTCCCCGTTCCGGGGCGAGGGGGCCCATCGCGGCCGCGGCGCCGCTTGTCCCTTCTCCCCGGCACGGGGAGAAGGTGGCCGAGCGCAGCGAGGTCGGATGAGGGGAGCCCGACCCACACCAAGCCCGGCCCAAACGAGAAACCTACTCCGCCGCCTCGCCCACCTGCTCGGGCAATTCCCGCACCCGGTCGCGCCAGCGCACAAGCAGGCCGTCCAGCGCCGCGATGTCGGCGGCCGGCAGCCGGCCCAGCGTTTCGCCGATCAGCTGGCGCTGTAGCGCCAGCCCCTGCTCGGTCAGGGCCCGGCCCTGGTCGGTGAGATGCAGCGCGTAGGAGCGCCGGTCCGCCGGCAGGGCGCGGCGCTCCACCAGCCCCTGCGCGGTGAGCCGGTCGATCAGGCCCGAGACGTTGCCCTTGGTGACGTAGAGCCGCTCGGCGATCTCCTGCTGGCTCGCGCCCTCGCGCTCCGACAGCGTCGACAGGAGGTCGAATTGCGGCACCGAGAGCCCGATGCGGCGGAACTCCTGCGCGGCCCGCGACGTGATGCGGTGATGCAGCCGCAGGAAGCGGAACCACGTCCGCAGCACGTCCTCGCTGGCCGGGGGAGAAGGCGGCGCGCTCGCCGGGCCGGCGGCGCCGTCAGGGGCAGAAGCGCTCTCGGGGAACTGGATCACGCTCACACTCTCGTCGTCTGCAACTTCCGCGACCCTAACTATTCGCCTCCTGACGGCTTCCGCAAGCGCCCGGCTGCGCTAAGATGAACCCCTTGGGCAAAGCGCGAGAAACGCGCGGGAAAAACGCCTCCGGGAGGGGATGATGCAAGGTTTGATGCAGGATTGGCCGCTTCTCATCAGCCGCGTGATCGACCACGCGGCGCGCGAGCACGGCGATCGCGAGGTCATCTCCCGCTCGGTCGAGGGGCCGATGCATCGAATCACCTACCGCGAGGTCCGCGCCCGCGCCCTCCAGTGCGCCCAGCGCCTCGAGCGCGACGGCGTCAAGCTCGGCGACCGCGTCGCCACGCTGGCGTGGAACACCTGGCGCCACCTGGAGTGCTGGTACGGCATCACGGGCGTGGGCGCGGTGTACCACACCGTCAACCCGCGCCTGTTCGACGACCAGATCGTCTACATCATGAACCACGCCGAGGATCGCATCCTGTTCCTCGACCTCACCTTCATCCCGCTGATGGAGCGCCTGGCCGATCGCCTGCCCACCGTGGAGCGCTTCATCGTCCTCACGGACGCGGCCCACATGCCGCAGACCACGCTGAAGAACGCCGTCGCGTACGAGACCTGGCTCGCCGAGGCCGATGGCGACTTCGGGTGGCGGGAGTTCGACGAGAACACGGCGGCCGGCATGTGCTACACCTCCGGCACCACCGGCAACCCCAAGGGCGTGGTCTACAGCCACCGCTCCAACATCCTCCATTCCATGATGGCGGTTGCGCCGGATTGCCTGAACCTCTCCTCGCGCGACGTCGCCATGCCGGTGGTGCCGCTGTTCCACGCCAATGGCTGGAGCTTCGCCTTCTCGGGCCCGATGGCCGGCGCCACTATGGTGATGCCCGGCGCCAAGCTCGACGGCCCCTCGGTCTACGAGCTGCTCGAAACCCTCAACGTCACCTGCACGGCGGCGGTCCCCACCGTCTGGCTCGGCCTGCTCGCTTATCTGGAGCAGACCGGCAAGCCCCTCACCAGCCTCAAGCGCGTGGTGATCGGCGGCTCGGCCTGCCCGCGCGCCATGACGGAGAAGTTCGAGCGCAACTACGGCGTCCAGGTGCTGCATGCCTGGGGGATGACCGAGATGAGCCCGCTCGGCACCGTCTGCGTCATCAAGCAGGACTATGTGGGCCTGGAGGGCGACGCCCTCTACGACATCAAGATGAAGCAGGGCGTCGCCCCCTTCGGCGTCGAGATGAAGATCACGGACGACGCCGGCCTCCTCCTGCCGCGCGACGGCAAGACCTTCGGCCGCCTCAAGGTGCGCGGCCCGGCCGTCAGCAAGAGCTACTTCCGCGGCGAGGGCGGCCAGATCCTTGACGAGGAGGGCTGGTTCGACACCGGCGACGTCGCCACCATCGACCCGCACGGCTACATGCAGATCACCGACCGCGCCAAGGACGTTATCAAGTCCGGCGGCGAGTGGATCTCCTCCATCGACCTCGAAAACCTCGCCGTCGGCCACCCCGACGTCGCCGAAGCCGCCGTGATCGGCATCGCCCACCCCAAGTGGGACGAGCGCCCCCTCCTGATCATCGTCCCCAAGCCGGACGTGACCCCCGACAAGGCCCGCATCCTCGCCTTCATGGAAGGCCGCATCGCCAAGTGGTGGATGCCGGACGACGTGGTCTTCGTGCCCGAGATCCCGCACACCGCCACGGGCAAGATCCAGAAGATGGCGCTGCGCGACCGGTTCAAGGACTACCGGTTCGAGGGCGCGTAACCCGCCCCGCGCCCGCCGGCGCCTATTCAGATCGGGAGAGTGTCGATGCGTTTCTCAGCCCTCCGCCGCGCCCTTTGCGTCGGCCTCGCCGCCACGGTTCTGGCCGGCGCGGCCCGCGCGGACGAAGTCAGGGTGGTCAGCTCCGGCGGCTTCGCGGCCGCCTTCAAGGCAGTCGCGCCGGAGTTCGAGCGCCAGAGCGGCCACAAGCTCGTCGCCGAGTGGGGCCCCTCCATGGGCAAAACCGTGAACGCGGTGCCGCAGCGCCTCGCCCGCAACGAACCCATCGACGTCGTTATCATGGTCGGCTACGCGCTCGGCGATCTCGCCAAGGCGGGCCAGGTGGTCCCGGAGAGCCGGGTCGATCTCGCCCGCTCGCTGATCGGCGCCGCGGTGCGCCAGGGCGCGCCCCGTCCGGACATCGCCACCGTGAAGGGCCTCAAGGCGGCGCTGCTCAACGCCAAAAGCGTCGTTTATTCCGACAGCGCCAGCGGCGTCTATATCGAGAAGGAGCTCTTCAAGAAGCTCGGCATCGAGGCCCAGATGGCCGGCAAAGCCCGCATGGTCCCGGCCGACCCGGTCGGCGAAGTGGTGGCCCGCGGCGACGCCGAGCTCGGATTCCAGCAGATCAGCGAACTGAAGCCCGTCCACGGCATCGACCTCCTGGGCCCCATCCCCGAGGAGGTCCAGTCCGTCACCGTGTTCTCCGCCGGCATGGTGGCGACGAGCCAGCACAAGGACGCCGCCCAATCCCTCCTCCGCTTCCTCGCCTCCCCGACGGCCGCCGCGGCGGCGCGGGAGAGCGGGATGGAGCCGATGGCGGGGAAGTGAGGGGAGGGCCCCGCCGGCGAGCGCCCTCTGCTGATTGTAGTCCCGAAGCCCAACGCAACCCCTGAATAGCCGCCATCCTGGCCTTCATGCATCCAGAAAATCGCTCTGTGCGAACCATCCCGGGATCATTGATCGAGCAAAGGGGGAAGATCCGAACGTAGCCCACGACTTAGCTCTAGGAGGTCCGCTCGTGAGCACTCTCATCAGCGACTTATAGAAAAACTGCCGGGCAACTCACCAAGGCACCACGGGGTGACATCTCGGAAATTGTTACGCTTCGCTAAGGCCAAGCAGCTATTTTGCGTCTTGGCAATCGATGCGTTACGCACCAATTAGCTGTGTTTGGGTTTGATATGCCGATTGAAAACAAGTCTCCTGACGAACTCTCGCTGGATCGGGCGAATCCACGCTTTGGCCTGGCGCATGCCGATACTGAGGCGGAGGCGTTGGAAATCCTGGCGGAAACCGCAAATCTCAAAGAGCTTTGGGACTCGATCGCTGAACGCGGGTACGAATCCTTCGAGCCGTTGGTGGCCATGAACGAGGGCGGTCGACTTGTCGTTCTAGAAGGGAATAGACGCTTGGCGGCGGTCAAGCTCCTGCTCAACCCCGAGCTGTTGAACAAGGAAGCCGCGCGGCGTCGCATACCGCGGCTACCAGCCGATAAGCTCGCTACCTGCCAGCAGCTATCCGTCATCACTGTTGGCAGCCGCGATGATGCTGCGGGATACATCGGGTTCAAACACGTCAACGGTCCGGCGCGCTGGTCATCTCTAGCCAAAGCGAAATTTGGCGTGGATTTCTACGAGTCGATGAGCCAGCAACAATCTCCGCACGAGCGGATGAAATCGTTGACGAAGCAGCTCGGTGATAGCCGCGGCCTGATCATCAGGCTTTTGGTAGCCTACAAAATAGTGCTGCAGTGCAGCCAACTAGGCATATTTGAGAAACTCGACATTGAAGAGGGAAATATCGAGTTTTCTCATCTTTATACACTGATCAACAACCCAGACAGCAGAGCTTTCATTGGGTTGTCCCGCGCGCCGCTCAGCGAAAGCATGTTTCGCGATAACCCAGTCCCGGACACTCACCACGCCGAATTGGCGTTGCTGATGTCATGGTTGTACGGGGAACGGTCTGTTATCAAGGCGCAGGGAACCGACCGCCCTCGTTTACAACGTGTCTTGGCAAGCGATGCCGGCCTGAAGGAGTTGAAGGTAACCGGTGACCTCGGTTCTGCGGAAGCGGTCGCAGGATTGAAGAACGACGATTGGCTTGAGATGCTAGCTAAGGCGGCCACAATTCTTACGAAGGCCACGACCGACGCGGCGGTTGTTTCCGTAGAACTTACAGAGGAGAGCACTGACCAGGCGCGTTCCCTGATTAAACGCATTGAACTGCAAACGAGGCAGATCAAATCCGTTTTGATCACGGAGTAACACCCGTGCTCAGATTCGGTCTGTCCGTGCTAAACTCTCCCAAAGTCACGTCTGACGTTCTGGCTTACTGGGAGATCGCTGCCTTCTTTCTGAAATCGGTATCCGCCGAGGCTCTTGACCTCGACGTTGATGAGGCCACCGACTGGTACATCGACAACGAAGTTGAAGAAGCTTCTCAAGACGATTATCGATCGGAGCGACAGACTGCAGAAAGCGAGATGATTGAGAGCTTCACGCAAGCCTTGACCAAAGCCACGCGGGAAAGATCGTCGGCTCTAGGACCGCATTACCCGTTCTTGCTGGACAATACCGACTTAATCCGCAAAGATTATTCAGCGTTATCGAATGTATCACTAAACTACATATGCCTGCAATTTTATCGCTTGGTCAAAGCCGGACTCGTCGAATTTTATGGGCAGAATTCCGACGATATCAAAGCTACGCGTGCTTTGTTCCTCCGAAAATTCACCAAGATATTCGAAAATATCGCTGCATATGCTGTTGCAGGCCATACATCTGGCTCAGCGTTCCTAACGTCAAGCTGCAGAAGCTCAGAGCATCTTCATGCCCTGCTTAATTCGATCTGTGCGTCGATCGGTGCAGGCGAAGTGCTTGCTTACGATCAATGGAATGAATTGCAGCAGGCGGCAAACGATGGTGGAGTCGACTGTATCGTTCGTGTCGGATCTGCACTAGATCGAGGCACTGCCTTCCTTTCCCTCGTTGGAGCCAGCATTCAAGAGGCGCATGTAGATCAAAAAATCATGGGAGTAGACGCTCGAGAGCGTTTCAGCAAGTTTTTCAGGCAGAAGCCGGCCGCTTTCCAAAGTGCTTTTGCAAGGCCCCAGGATGAAACAGACCTTATTAGGCTGAAATGCATCGAAAAAGATTGCTTGCTTTACGCGTATGAAGATATTGTTCTCAACATCGGGAAGTTGCAATTCCCGATACATACGGTAAATCTCAGGAAGATTAGCGTCATGTCGCGGCGGATTTTGAACGAATTGAAGACAGCTTCCTTCGTGCATAATTTCGAAGACAATGCGCTTATCTAATTCTGCTTCGATAAAGAAGCTCTTTTTCAGAGCGCTTTCTGCTGAGGCTGTAGCCAACTTCAATCAGATTTTGCTCGATCTGGCTGTAATTTTCCCTGACCAGTGGATGATCGTCGTATGTCAGCAGCCAATGCGGAGCGCTGCCGGCGCTAATCCAATTGGCCAGATCCCGATGCCTCGCCTCGTTCATGCCATCGTAATAGAGTCGGCCGCCGGCACCGACGTACGGTGGATCAATAAACAAAAAAGTATTGCTGAGCTTTTGCTGATGAGCAAGTGACTGACAAAATTCAAGGCCATCTTGGCAAGATAGTATAATCTGATCTCTAAGCTCGCCTAGCGCGCGAACCCGCTTCGCAAGAGCCTCTTTGTTGAATCTCGCGTCGATCTTCCACCTGCCCTCCTGAGAGTACCCCCCGATAGGCCCCGATCCGAGAATTACACCCGAGCGGCTGGTTCGATTGACGAAGAAGGCAGCAAAGCCGAGCTCGAAATCGTAATCTTGCAGCGAGGTTTCATGAAGGCGAATGAGGGCGTTGTCCCAGGTAGTCAGATTAACTTGGACCGAACTAATTTTTTCTAGAAAGCGTTCGGTCTCGTTCACCATTGCGCGCCAAGCCGAGTAAATCCGTCGGTCCGCGTCATTTAGGAAGAGTTGCTCAACCTCGCCCGCGAGCAGCAAGTTCGTAGCCGCACCCGCCCCACCGCAATATGGCTCCGCAAAGCTGGGCGGCGACCCATCAAACCGCTTCGCAATTTCAGCGGACAATAAGGGCGTCAGGAAACCCTTACCACCAGGATATCGAAACGGAGAGGCGGCGTTGCCCACATATGGTCGGCGAAAGGCGCTCATATCGATGATGTTGGTCGCCTGGTCTCGCACGTCCCGACTCGCATTTACGTATAAGCGCACCATGATCGTCGCAGGCTCAATTGCCAAGGGGATCCGGGAAAAAGGGAAATAACCATTTCTGCCAAGAGGCCAAAGCTTGCCCCAACCCACCACACCCCCCGGTTGCTTGCGCCCCCACGCGCCCCGCGGGCGACAAAGCGCCTGAGGGACTTCACCATGCACGATGTCGCCACAACTCCGGGCTGCATGGCCCCGGACGAAACCCGGATGCGCTTGTCCGGCGCGCCGGCCGAATCCGGAACACTGCTCATCCGCGGCGCGGCGCTGACGCTGGCGACCTTTGGGCTCGAACCTCCTGTCTCATCGAAAACTTGCGCCGCTGCCGGTGGGCCAACACGCGCCTGGGCGAGGACGGGTTCGAATATTCCGGCGCGGCCAAGGAGCTGCTGATCGGCTTCCTGGCCGCCCTGGCGGCGCTCGCGCCCCTCCATGTCGCCTCCTTCCTCATCGGGATCGAGGCCGAGCGCCTGCAGGCCTTCGCCAGCGTGCCGCTGGGCCTGCTGCTGGTCGTGCTCGGCCCGTTCGCAGCGCCCCGGAGCCGGGGAGAGCCGGCGTGAGCCGGCCATCATCGCCGCGAGGATGCGGATCGCGTGGGCGAGCCAGGCCAGCGCCGCGCTGGCTGCCGTCCGCCCCTCCAACACCCATCCGCCGCAGAACACGACCATCCCCAACCCCCTCCAATCCAGCCCTTGACTTATCCGCCAAAATAGGAAAATTGTCAAGAAGTCCCGCCGGCCCTCTGGCCGGGCGGGGCGATCCCGCCTATGCTGGATCCATGCGTCGTCTGGTTGTGGATCTGCCCCTGTCGCGCGCCGCCTTGTGGAGCGGGCGCCTCGCCATGTTCGCCCTGGCGCTGGTGCTCCTGGGGGTCGCGCTGGCGCGCACCGGGCGCATCGAGCTGCCCGCCGCCGTGGTGGTGCTCGGCGCCGGACTCGCGATCGCGATCGCGGCCGCGCTCCTGGCCGTGGCCGCCTTCGCGGTGATCTGGGGGGACGGGCGCCCGGGCTTCGGCCAGGCGCTCGGCGGCATGCTGGTGGCGGGCGCCATCGTGGCCCTGCCGGCCTGGATGGGCGCGGAGGCCGTGCGCCTGCCCCGGCTCGCGGACGTGAGCACGGACCTCGTGGACCCGCCCGCCTTCTCGCGCTCGCGCAAGGCGCTGGAGGCGCGCGGCGGCGCGCTCCCGCCCGAGCCCGCGCGCGAGGCGCGCGACGCGCAGAAGGGCGCCTATCCGGGCCTGGCCCCGCTCACCCTCGAGCTCAGCGCGCAGGACGCCTATGCGCTCGCCCTCAAGGCCGCCCAGGCGCGCGGCTGGAGCGTGATCGAGAGCGCGGCCCCGGGCGGGCGCTCGGGCGTCGGGCGCATCGACGCGGTCGACCACACGCTGGTGATGCGCATGCCCCTGGACGTCACCGTGCGCATCCGCCCGCTCGCGGCCGGCGCGCGCGTGGACGTGCGCTCGCGCTCGCGCTCGGCCGCGCACGACCTGGGCGCCAACGCCAAGCGCATCAGCACGTTCCTGAGCGCGCTGCAGGAGCTCGCGGACAACCGCGACTAGGCGGGCCGGGGAGGGCGGGCGCCTACTCGCCCGCCGGCGAGGGCGCAGGCGCAGGCGCGCGCCGCCCCAGCGCGTCCGAGGACGCGGGCACCAGCAGGGTCACGAGCACGATCGCGCAGGCCAGCGCCAGCATGCTCCAGAACGTCAGGTGCAGCGCGCCCTGGAGCGCGGCCGTGAGCGCCGGGTCCGCGGGGGCGCCCGGCGCGCTCTCCAGCGCGGCCCGCAGGCGCTCGCTCGACACCGCGCCCACGCCCGGCGCCCGCGCCAGCGACCAGTTGAGCACGGCCCCGAGCGCGGCCGCCCCCAGCGTGCTCCCGAGGTTGCGCGCGAACAGGTTGCTCGCGGTCGCGACCCCGCGCTGGCTCCAGTCCACGCTCTCCTGGATGAGCACGAGCGACGCGATCGAGTACAGGCCCATGCCCAGGCCCATCACGGCCGAGCCCACGGCCGCCCACACGGGCGAGCTGCCGGGCCCGAGCGTCACGAACACGCATGCGCCCAGCGGCAGCAGGAGCCCGCCCGCGATCATGATGCGCCTGAGCCCGAACACCGGGAACAGGCGCGCCGCCAGGGTCGCGCCCGCGGGCCAGCCCAGCACCAGCATGGTGAGCGTGAGCCCGGCCGTCACGGGCGAGCGGTGGAGCACGCCCTGCACGTACATGGGCAGGAACGTGGTCAGGCCCATCAGCGCCATGCCGGCGAGCAGGCCCGCGGCGTTGGCGGCCGCGATCGGGCGCCGGCGCCAGAGCGGGAACGACACCATGGGGTCGGGCGCGCGCCGCTCCTGCCAGACGAACAGGGCCGCGCTGACCGCGAACACGCCCGCCGCGCTCCAGGCCACGTCCGGCCGCCCGCCGCCCGCCAGCGTGAGCGCGAACATCAGCGCCGCCGTCGCGACCGTGAACAGCGCGGCGCCCGCGTAGTCGATGGAGCGCTCGGCCGTGCGCGGCTCCTCGCGCAGGTAGCGCACGAACATCCAGACGGCCGCGAGCCCGATGGGCACGTTCACCCAGAAGATCCACGCCCAAGAGAGCGCGTGGATGATGAGCCCGCCCGCGATCGGCCCGAGCACGCTCGACACCGCCCACACGCTGGCGAGGTAGCCCTGCACCTTGCCGCGCTCCTGCGCGGGGTAGAGATCGGCCACGATCGTCATCGCGATCGGCTGCATCGCGCCCGCGCCCACGCCCTGGATGAGCCTGAACGCGATCATGCTCGGCATAGACCACGCGAACCCGGCCAGCACGCTGCCGACCAGGAACACGCCGATGCCCGCCAGCATCACGGGCTTGCGCCCATACAGGTCCGCGAGCTTGCCGAACACCACCGTCATGGCCGTCTGCGTGAGCAGGAAGCTCGAGAACACCCACGCGTAGAGGTCCAGCCCGCCGAGCTCGGCCACGATCTGCGGCATGGCGGTGGACACGATCGTGGCCTCGATCGCGACCATGAACATGGACGCCATCACGGCTGCGATCACGAACGGGCGCCGTGTTCCGGCGTTGGCGCCGAGGCTGGGTGCGGACATGCGGGATCTCGACGGGGGGCCGGCGCCGCCAGCGGGCGCCGCGCTTTCGGCCCCTTAAATGCATTCCGCCGGCCAGAGTTCAACCACGCCGCCCGTCGGCGCGATCCCGTCGCCCGCAAAGCGCCATCGCGCCCGGCCCGATCCCGCGCTACAACCTAGGCGAGCTTCAACGTCACGGGAGGGCGGCATGGCGGGCTGGCTGGATCGCTTCGTGTCGTCCCAGAGCGACCCCGTGCTGCTGCTCAGCGGCGTGGTCGGCATGGCGGGCCTCGCCGTGCTGGTGGCGCTGGCGGTGCGGCGCATCCTGCGGCGGGTGGACCCGGCCGTGCTGGAGGGGCAGTCCAAGCTCGCCGAGGCCGTGCATGGCGGCCTGCTCGCCTTCGCGATCTTCGTGCTCGCGCTGGTGCTCACCGACGTGCGGGCCAATTTCGGTCGGGCCGACGACGCCGCCCTGCGCGAGGCCTCCGTGCTGGCCCGCCTCGACCGCGACCTCGCCCGGGCGGCGGACAGCCCCGCGGCCCCGCAGGCCGCCGAGGCCCGCGCCGCCCTGAAGCGCTACGGACGGGCCGTGGCGGAGTTCGAGTGGAAGGCCCTGGCCGAACCCGCGCCCCGCCTGTCCGAGGAGGCCGGCCAGCGCCTGGCCGAGCTCGTCGCCGCCGTGCGCCGCCTGCCCCCGGGCGAGGCCGCCGGCCTCGCGGGCCTGCTCGACAAGGCCGAGGAGCTGCGCCAGGGCCGGCTCGAAAGCGCCACCAAGAGCGTGCCCGCCCTGTTCTGGGAGGTGATCGCGCTCTTCCTGTTCGGCGCCATGGTGATGAACGGCCGCCACACCCTCGACCGCTTCGGCCTCGGCCTCATCTGCCTCCACATGGGCGCCATCGGCATGGTGGTGGCGCTGATCCTCGCCATGGACTCGCCGTTCAGGGGGGAGACGAGCGTGTCGCCGGCCGCGATCGTGCGGGCGGTGGGGGAGGGGTGAGATGCTACGTCATAATCGAAGTCGCTTCATTATATTTTTATAGTAATAATCCATTTGCAACGAATTATGATTGTTCTTCAATGTTAATAATGAGCTTGCGGAGGCCAGTTTATTTTGAAGAGCAGAAGTCAGGAGTAAAAACTTTGAATGCGTTATACCTGTAACACGGGACGGATTTGGCGATCTTAAGGACGGGTACATCTCTGCGAATGTTGATCGATCGTTTTGAAGATTTATGTGAAATTTGTAAGTCTCACGCACACCGTCATTCAAAGCGCTGAAAATCAGATTTTTGTAATCAGGTTCTTCAGGAGTCAATGTAAATAGAGGAGTTAAGGCTGCTACCAACCTTCCGAGACGATCATGCGAAAACCAGACGCTTCGGAACTCGTAAATCGTCTTGAATATTTGGGACGGTGTACCATATTTTGATTGCAACCACAGCTTGCAATAGAAACCATAATACGTCGATGCATCATTCGATTCGATGATCGTATCTATATATTTTTGGCAATTCCGTCTTTTAACCAGTGTTTCCGTGAGACAATTCGCGATTGCGACGCCTGCAGCATCGTCCACAAGTTGGCCAGAAATTGCTGCATTGGCTAATGCTTCAGAGGTTGACGGTTTTAAAGGCTTGCTACGAATGAACGATAGCGCGTTGTCTCTAACTGCAGGGCGAAACTTTATAATTTTCTCTAGATTACTAGGAGAGACATATGCATCCACCTCGGCGGCCGCGCCAAGCCAGCGCTTAAGTACCTTTTCTCCATTTCCTGCGTCGAACAGCTTACGAGATAATCCCTGCTGGGTTCTGCGCTCAATGAGCGCGCGCAAAGGTAGAAGCGAAATGCCATAGGTTTTTCTGTGTTTGATGCTCGCCTTAATTGCGTCAATACGCGAATTTTCTATGACTCGAAAATGATGCCGAGCTTTCTGCTGTGATAAGATCAGAGTCTTTCCGCTATTCAGACGAACTTGCTTTGTTTGCAGGACAAGATCAATGGACTTAAGGACTTTTTTCGCATCCGCCAGAGTATCGACTCCAATATCGATATCATCCATAAAACGTACAAAGTCACGGCTGGTGTCGCTGGCAAGGTACGCATCCAGCTCGTACAGAAAGCAATGCGCAAGTAGTCTAGGTGCATCCAAGTTGATCTGTGGAAGGCCGATCTCTATACGTGGCGTATAGTCCGGTTGCCAAAGCAAGTCACTAAGAACAAATATAAGCATGTCGATTATGCATTCATCTGCTCCAGCAATCGATGAAATCGAGTTGCGAAGATGAACATAAGATATACTATCATAGTAATTTGCGATATCCGTTACAACAACATAGTTTCGAGATTTCGAAAATTCGAATAGTTCATGCTGGAAGTTTAGCCAAGCGGCGAGAGTGCCATATTCCGCTCGATCTGATGAGAAACGGTGTTCCTGAGGCTCAAAAAAAGACCTATCAGTGGGGGATTTACCCCGTATGGTTTTATATAGTGCATCTGACAGGCATTGGAGTACCAGAGCATCTCTAACACTCGGTATTACAAGCTGTCGACACAAGCCCTTGCTTTTTTCTACAAGAATTCTTTGTGATTTTTGTGGAACATAATCTCCCGAAAGTATTAAGTTTGAAAGTTTCAAACATTCTATTTTTCGAGATGTATGAAAATCGAATTGTCGATCCCATCATTAAGATACTGCTGTCTCATTGCCGGTCTGACTTTTTCTTTCCAGACACGTTCAATATTCGCAGGTGAAAAGATTGTCAGCATTTTCGCTGCGCGTATTTCGAAACGTGGAGATCGCACTGCCAGCCTCAAAAATAGAATCGGCCAAAGTCTACGATAAATCTAGACAGGTGAAATGGCTGAGTAAGAGTTTTAAGCCGTCATCCGGCTGCTTCGCAGCCACCTTCTCCCGGGGGAGAAGGGGCGCGCGCGGGGTGGGTGTGGAGGCTGGATGGAAGGGCGCGGAACCCTCTCCCGCGGAGCGGGGGAGGGCAGGGAGGGGGCGGATGGGCGTTGGGGCGGGGTCGTTCGGGCGGCGCCGTGGCGCACGGCCGCCTCCTCTGTCGCCTGTGGCGACATCTCCCCGCTGCGCGGGAGAGAGGTGGCGCACAGGTCGGCGGCGGCGGCGGTTGCGGGGGCCCTCACCCCGGCCCTCTCCCCTTGGGGAGAGAGGGGGGCGGTTGCGGCGCGTTCCACGGATTGGCGGTCTTCGCCCCGGCCGGCCCTGGCGCTTGGGCGGGTCGGCCGCGTGTCCGCCCCACCCCGCCCACAAGTCTCGGACTAGGGCCCCCGGCTTAAGCTGAACGGGGCGGGATGCAATCGAAACGCGTAGCTCTCCTGCGCGGCTGAGACGCGGCCGGAAAGGCGCGACCATGGGCGGCTTCGCTTGGCGGCCGAGGGCCGGCCGGCGCGCCGCGCCGGGGCGGGGCTGATCGGGGAGGACCAGCCATGAAGGGGATCCGCATGCTCGTCGCGAGCGTCGCGCTCGCCGTGTTCAGCACGGGCGCGAGCGCCCAGCGGGTGATGAAATACGAGCCGCCGCAGGGCGAGCTGCGGGGAGGGCAGTTCGTGTATGTGGACAACGGCAAGTGCCCCAAGGGCCAGATCCTGAAGGTGACGGCCGGCGTGCGGGTGGGCCGCATGGTGAGCGGCGGCGGCGGCGTCCCGCGCGAGAAGGTCTGCGTGGCGCGCCCCAGCGGCGTGTGAGGCGCGACGCGCGCCCGGCGGACCCGCCGCCCGGGCGACCCCGCCGCCCTTACGCCACGCGGTAGCGCGACTGGAGGCCGGGCGGGCCGTCCGTGGCGACGAGGCCGCGCTCGGCGAGGTCTTCCAGGTGGGCGAAGACGCTGAGCGCCGCCGCGCCGTGCAGCGCGGGGGCGAGGCCGTCATAAAGGCGCGGGACGATGTCGGCGATGAGGCCGTCGCCGGCCGCGACGCGGTCCAGGATGGAGGCTTCGCGCTGGCGCCGGTGGTGGGCCAGCGCCCGCACGAAGCGCGACGGGTTCGCGACCGGGCCGCCATGGCCGGGCCAGTAGACGCGGTCGTCGCGGCCCTGCAGGCGGTTCAGCGAGGCCATGTAGGGGCCCATCGCGCCATCCGGCGGGGCCACGATGGTGGTGCTCCACGCCATCACGTGGTCGCCCGAGAACAGGGCGTTCTCCTCCGGCAGCGCGAACGCGAGATGGTTGGCGGTGTGGCCGGGGGTGGCCACGGCCTGCAGCGTCCAGCCGTCGCCCGCGATGCTGTCGCCATCCTGGAGGATGCGGGCGGGCGCATGGTCGCGGTCGCCGCTCGCTTCCAGCCGGTTGTGCTCGCCCTCCGCGAGCGGCCGGAAGGCGACGTGCGGGCCGCAGCCGACGATCGGCGCGCCCGTGGCGGCCGCCAGCAGGCGCGCGCCCGGCGAATGGTCGCGATGCGTGTGCGTGACCACGATCTGGGCGACGCGCTCGCCCGCCAGCGCGGCCTGGAGGGCCGCGATATGGGCGGGATCGTCCGGGCCGGGGTCGATCACCGCCACCGCGCCGTGGCCCACCACATACGTGCAGGTGCCCGTGAACGTGAAGGGCCCGCCATTCGGCGCCACCATGCGGCGCACCAGCGGGCTCACCTGTTGGAGCGTCTCGGGCGCGGCGTCGAAGGAGCGGTCGAAGGGGATGTCGTCGGCCATGCGGAGGGTCCGGTGGGGTTGCGGGGCGGCTACCCCGTTCAACGCGGCGCCTCGTCGTTTCGGCGAACTTGTGGCCGCCCGCGCGAGACCCTATAGGTCGACGGGACGGATCGGAAGGGGAGCGAATCCCTGCCCGACAGACGCTTTCGCACGGTTACCCGAGAGGACCTGATGGCCGCCGAGTCGCTCCCCACCCCCATGCCCACCACGTTGGCCTCCGCGCTGTGGCCGGCCGCATCCGCCGGCTCCGACCGGGCCGCCACGCTGGCGCGCGCCGTGTTCCTGGCGCTGGTCGGCACGGCGCTGCTGACGCTCTCGGCCAAGATCAAGGTTCCGTTCTATCCGGTGCCGATGACGCTGCAGACGCTGGTGGTGCTGTGGCTGGGGGCGGCCTACGGCTCGCGCCTCGCCGCCGTGACGGTGATCGCCTACCTGGTGGAAGGCGCGCTGGGCCTGCCGGTGTTCGCCGACACGCCGGAGCGCGGCATCGGCCTCGCCTACATGATGGGCCCGACGGGCGGCTACCTGCTGGGCTTCGTGGCCGGCGCCTTCCTGGTCGGCGTGCTCTGCGAGCGCGGCCTCGGCCGCTCGCTGCTCGGCATGGGCGTCGCGATGACGCTGGGCCACCTCGCGATCTTCGCGTTCGGCTTCGGCTGGCTCGCGATGGCGATCGGCGCCGAAAAGGCCTGGCTCGCCGGCGTGGTCCCGTTCTTCGCCGCCACCGCGCTGAAAACCGCCCTCGGCGCCGCGCTGGTGCCGGCCGTATGGACCGTGGTGGACAAGCGCCGGGGCTGAGGCTTTCGGGGTTTCGTGAGGTTGAGACGGCGCCCTCGGGCGCCGTTTTCGTTTCAAAGGGCGTGGTCGACCACTTCGACGTTGTAGATCAGCGTCGCCGAGTTCTCCTTGTTGAAGCGGTCCACCCAGTAGAGCTTGGCCGTGAAGCTGTCCGTCCCGAGCTTCTGGGCGTGGTACGAGATCCTGTAGCGCTGCGACACACGCGCCTCGTTCAGCTTGGGCGCCGTCACGATCGCGATCGGGCGATTGAAGCCGCCGAGAGCGTTCCAGGAGAAGTTGCACCACGCGGTAGGCTTTTCCTGCATCGGCGTCAGCTTCTGGCGGTTGGCGGCGGCCGTCATCTTCCAGTCGATCTTGAGGGTGTCGCCGTCATAGATCCGGTGGTGGCCCGAGTAGCAATAGGTGGTGGCCTGGGCTTCAACCGAAGCGAGCGCAAGAACCGCTCCGAGTAGTATACCGCGCATCATCGACTCCCGTTTGATGAATATCAAACGGAGTACGACGGCCGCCGCACGCCCGGCAATCCGGGACGACTACATACCCGGCCCGTATTGCCGCCAGAAGAACACCAGCGTGAGCACCACGCCGAGCGCCAGCACGCCGAGCTTGATGAGCTTGGGGTCGATCAGCTTGGCGCCCTTGGCCCCCAGCACGCCGCCGACGATGCCGGCGACCATCATGGCCAGCGTCTCGGGCCAGCGCACGATGCCCGCGCCCGCGAAGGCCACCACGGCGGCGCCGTTCATCAGCGTCGCCAGCATGATCTTGAGGCCGTTCATGGCATGGATGTCGCGCAGGCCGAACAGCGTCAGCGCCGCCAGCATCAGGAAGCCGATGCCGCCGCCGAAATAGCCGCCATAGATCGAGATCAGGAACTGCGTCGCCAGCACGGCCGTGGGCCCCAGAGAATAGCGCTTCAGCGCCGCCGGCCCGGCGAAGTTGCCCCAGCCGAACACCAGCGTGGCGAACAGCATCAGGAAGGGCACGAGCCTGGCGAAGGCCTCGTTGGAGGTGAACAGCAGCAGCAGCGCGCCGAGGAGCCCGCCGACCAGGCTCACGGCCACAAAGGCCGGCACGTTGACCTGCGTGATCGACTGGATGTCGCGCCGGTAGGTCCAGGCGCTGGCGCCCTGGCCGGGAAACAACGCCACCGTCGAGGACGCGTTGGCGGCCAGCGGCGGCACGCCCGCGAAGATCAGCGCCGGAAAGGTCAGGAAGGCGCCGCCGCCCGCCACGGCGTTGACCACGCCGGCCGCAAAGGCGGCCAGCATCAGAAGCGCGAAGGTGAGGATCATGGGGGTTACTCGGCGGGTAGGGCCCGGCTGGCGGGATCGCCCATTCTAGCCGCGCAGCGTTGGGGAAAACAAAAAGGCCGGGATCTCGCGATCCCGGCCAGTTGGAGTGGAGGAGGGTTACTCCGCCGCCGCCATGCGCGGGGCGCCGATGGCCCCGGAGGCGGCGATCTCGGAGAGCTCGCTCTCCGAGTATTTCAGCACGCTGCTGAGGATCTCCTGCGTGTGCTCGCCAAGCAGCGGCGAGCGCTCCACCACCGTGGGGCTGGCCGACAGCTTGATCGGGTTGCCGACCGACAGGTACTTGCCGCGGGTGGGGTGATCCACTTCCACGAGGGTGCCGGTCGCCTTCAAGGACTCGTCCTCGGCGATCTCCTTCATGGACAGGATCGGCCCGCACGGGATGTCCCGCTCGTTCAGGATCTGCATCGCCTCGAACTTGGTCTTGGTCATCGTCCACTGCTCGATGCGGCCGAAGATCTCGTTCAGGCGAGGCAGGCGGACCGGCGGCGTGGCGTAGTCCGGGTTGGTCTTCCAGTCCGGCTCGCCGATGATGTCGCAGATCGCCTCCCAGACCGGGGCCTGGGTGATGAAGTAGAGATACGCGTTCGGGTCGGTCTCCCAGCCCTTGCACTTCACGATGCGGCCCGGCTGTCCGCCGCCCGAATCGTTGCCGGCGCGCGGCACCGAGTCGCCGAAGGGCACGCCCTCGCCGAACTGGCTGTATTCCTTAAGCGGGCCGTGCTGCAGGCGCTGCTGGTCGCGCAGCTTCACGCGGCAGAGGTTGAGCACGCCGTCCTGCATCGCGCAGGTGACGCGCTGGCCCTCGCCCGTAACCGTGCGCTGGTAGAGCGCCGTCACGATGCCGAGCGCCAGGTGCAGGCCGGTGCCGGAATCGCCGATCTGCGCGCCCGTGACGAGCGGCAGGCCGTCGCGGAAGCCGGTGGTCGAGGCGGCGCCGCCGGTGCACTGGGCGACGTTCTCGTAGACCTTGCAGTCCTCATAGGGGCCGGGGCCGAAGCCCTTGATGGAGGCCACGATCATGCGCGGGTTCAGCGTCTTGATGCGCTCCCACGGAAAGCCCATGCGGTCCAGCACGCCGGGGCCGAAATTCTCGACCAGGACGTCGCACTCCTTGATCAGGCGCTCGAGGACCTCCTTCCCCTTCGGGTTCTTGGTGTCGAGCGTGATGGAGCGCTTGTTGTGGTTCAGCATCGTGAAATAGAGGCTGTCCACCTTCGGGATGTCCTGAAGCTGGCCGCGCGTGATGTCGCCGACGCCCGGACGCTCCACCTTGATCACGTCCGCGCCGAACCAGGCGAGGAGCTGCGTGCAGGTGGGGCCGGACTGGACGTGGGTGAAGTCAAGGATCTTCACCCCTTCGAGAGCCTTGGTCATTGAATGTCCTCCCTTACTTCTTCTTGACCACGCTTTGCGGGTTCAAATTGCCGATGCGGCCGCTCTCGGTGCCCGCCGCGGGGTCGATCACGGCGTTGATGAGGGTCGGCTTGCCGGAATCCATGGCGGCGTTCACGGCGCGCGAGAGCTCGTCGGGGTTCGTGGCGTTCACGCCGACGCCGCCGAAGGCCTCCATCATCTTGTCGTAGCGCGAGCCCGGCACGAACACCGTGGTGGCGGGATCACCGCCCGCCGGGTTGACGTCCGTGCCGCGATAGATGCCGTTGTTGTTGAAGATCACGATGCAGACCGGCAGGTTGTACCGGCAGATCGTCTCCACCTCCATGCCCGAGAAGCCGAAGGCGCTGTCGCCTTCCACGGCCAGAACCGGCTTGCCGGTCTCGATCGCGGCCGCGATGGCGTAGCCCATGCCGATGCCCATCACCCCCCAGGTGCCGACGTCCAGGCGCTTGCGCGGCTGGTACATGTCGATCACGCCGCGGGCGAGGTCGAGCGTGTTGGCGCCCTCGTTCACCAGGATGGCGTCGGGACGCTCCTTGATGATGGTGCGCAGCGCACCCAACGCGCCGTGGAAGTCCATCGGCGACTTGTTGTTCATCAGGCGCGGGGCCATCTTGGCGATGTTCTCGTCCTTCTTGGCCGAGACCACGCCCACCCAGTCGCTCGGGGCCTTGGGCCAGTTGGAGCCCATGCCCTGCAGCAGCGCCGAAACGCAGCTGCCGATGTCGCCGACCACCGGGGCGACGATCTCGACATTGGAGTCCATCTCCTTGGGCTCGATGTCGATCTGGATGAACTTCTTGGGGGCGTCGCCCCAGGTCTTTCCCTTGCCGTGCGACAGCAGCCAGTTGAGGCGCGCGCCGATCAGCATCACGACGTCGGCGTCCTTCAGCACGGTGGAGCGCGCCGCGCCGGCCGACAGCGCATGCGTGTCGGGCAAGAGGCCCTTGGCCATGCTCATCTGCAGGAACGGGATGCCGCTGGTCTCCACCAGCGCCCGGATGTCGTCGTCGGCCTGCGCGTAGGCCGCGCCCTTGCCGAAGATGATCAGCGGCCGCTTGGCGCCCTTCAGCACGTCCAGCGCGCGCTTGATGGCGTCGGGCGCCGGGATCATCGCCGGGGCGGCGTCGATCACCTTCACCAGCGAGGCGGCGCCCTTCTCGGCGTCCATGGTCTGGCCGAACAGCTTGGCGGGAAGGTCGAGGTAAACGCCGCCCGGGCGGCCCGACACGGCGGCCCGGATGGCGCGCGCCACCGCGATGCCGATGTCGGCGGCGTGCAGCACGCGGAAGGCCGCCTTGCACAGCGGCTTTGCGATCGCGAGCTGGTCCATCTCCTCGTAGTCGCCCTGCTGCAGGTCGACGATCTCGCGCTCGGAGGAGCCCGAGATCAGGATCATCGGGAAGCAGTTCGTGGTCGCGTTGGCGAGCGCCGTCAGGCCGTTCAGGAAGCCCGGGGCCGAAACCGTGAGGCAGATGCCCGGCTTCTTGGTCAGGTAGCCCGCGATCGCGGCGGCGTTGCCGGCGTTCTGCTCGTGGCGGAAGGAGATCACCCGGATGCCTGCGGCCTGCGCCATGCGGCCGAAATCCGTGATCGGAATGCCCGGCACGCCGTAGATCGTCTCGACGCCGTTCAGCTTCAGCGCGTCGATGATGAGGTGGAAGCCGTCCGTCAGTTCACGCTCTTCGGCGCCTGCGGCGGCGCCCTCGGTCAGAGCTGCGCTCATTGGTAGTCTCTCCCTGTTGTTTCTTGTCGGCTTTGCGGTGGTTCGTTGTGGTCCGGGTCAGAAGCGGCCCGGCCGGACCGGGCCGTCGCCGAGAAGCTCCTTGCCGTGCTTCTCGACATAGGCCGCGAGACCAAGCGTGTGTTCCTTGGAGAGCCGCTCCGCGAGGTCCGCGTCGCGCCGCTCCAGGGCGTCGATGATGCCGAGATGCTCGTCGAAAGAGCGCGCGATGCGCTCCGACTTGCCGATCGACAATTGCCGGATGCCGCGCACATGCAGCAGCAGGTTGGCGGTGAGGTCCACCAGCAGCTCGGACCCGCCAAGCTCGATGAGCCTCTGGTGGAACGCGATGTTGGCGGCCGAATACTCGCTCACAAAGGCGGCCGGCGGGTGCTGCTCGCCAAAGGATTCAAACAGCGTGCGCAGCCCGCGGATATCCACCATGGAGGCGTGGTGAGCGGCGAGCCGGGCCGCCATGCTCTCCAGCGCCGCCCAGGCCTCGATGGCCTCGACGATCTCGCGCAGGCTCTTGCGCACCACCACGATGCCGCGTCGGGGCACCGAGCGAACGAAGCCCTCGTGCTCCAGCATCGCGATGGCCTCGCGCACGGGCGTGCGACTGACGCCGAGCTGCTCGGACAGCTGCCGCTCGTCCAGCCACACGGGCTCGGGCGAGCTGTAGGGATCCATGCCGGTGATCGCCTTCTTGAGCGCCGTATAGGCGCGCTTCTTGAAGGTGAGCTCCGGCTTCATCGGTTCGATGTCGAGCATGGCCGTCGCGTTCTCGCTCGCGCGCTCGAAGGAAAGGGCTGTCCCCGGAGGGCTTTGCAACACGCCGGTGAACTGCGGATCGGAGTCGTCGGTCATCGGCGAACCCGGCCGCGGTTTCGGGTGGCACGTCGCATGCCAAATTGGTGGCATGCCAAACACCAGCTGTCAACGCGCGCCCCTCGCGAGTGGGGAAGCCTTGCGTTTCCTCAACTTACGCTGCAATGCAAAAACATCTTAGCTGCGATGCACCATTGGATCTGGAGGTTTGGTATCTGGCATGCCAGATTTGGGTCAAGGACGCTGACGCAGTTGGCGCCTCCCAGTTTCGAGACCCCTCTAGCCAGATTGGAGAATTCCCATGGCCACCAACGTTCTCTACGGCGCTCGCCAGTCCTCGCTCCTCGACCGCGTCTTCGCTTCGGTCGTCGCCTTCCTGAACAACGTCGCCGAGATCAACCGCCGCAACGGCGCAGTTGCGCCTTTCGGCCTCTGATCGAAACGTCTCCGGCGTACAGCGCCGAAATATTGCAGGCCGCCAACAGCTTGGCGTTCCGCCGCTGATCTCCTCCCAAAGAAACTTGCGAAAGCAAACCGGGCGCACCCTGTGCGTCCGGCTTTTTTGTCGCTTGCGCGTTGGCATAACATATACCACTCTGGCCTTCTCAAATGCGTGGCATCAGTCACAAAACAACGCATGAGGGATGGAAATGACCAGTTATGCAGAGGGCGGAGCCGC
Source organism: Alsobacter metallidurans (assembly GCF_014636935.1). GTDB lineage: Bacteria > Pseudomonadota > Alphaproteobacteria > Rhizobiales > Beijerinckiaceae > Alsobacter > Alsobacter metallidurans. The sequence continues at coordinate 1,160,717 of NZ_BMES01000001.1, forward strand.
GGCTCCGCGCGTCAGTGACGCTTATCGCTGGACCCAGCTGGCGCTGGGCGTCGGCGCGATGGTGATGATCGCCAACCTTCAATATGGTTGGACGTTCTTCGTCCCGGACATTCAGAAAACCTTCAAGTGGGATCGTGCGGCCATCCAGTGGGCCTTCACGCTCTTTGTGTTGTTCGAGACCTGGCTGGTTCCGATCGAGGGCTGGTTCGTGGACAAGTACGGCCCGCGCGCCGTGGTGTTCATCGGCGGCATCCTGTGCGCCATCGGCTGGGTGATCAATTCCTACGCGACCACGTTGAACATGCTCTATGTCGGTCAGATCGTGGCGGGCATCGGCGCCGGCGGCGTCTACGGCACGTGCGTGGGCAACGCACTGAAGTGGTTCCCGGACAAGCGCGGCCTCGCGGCCGGCATCACGGCGGCGGGCTTCGGCGCAGGCTCGGCCCTCACGGTCGCCCCCATCCAGGCGATGATCGCCAATTCGGGCTTCCAGGCCACCTTCTACTGGTTCGGCATCGGCCAGGGCATCATCATCTGCATCCTGGCGATGTTCCTCTACGCCCCCAAGGCCGGCCAGGTGCCCGCCGTGGTGGCCAACGCCAACATCATCCAGACCCGCAAGAACTACTCGCCGGGCGAAGTGCTGAAGCAGCCGATCTTCTGGCTGATGTACTTCATGTTCGTGATCGTGGGCGCCGGCGGCCTGATGGTCACCGCCAACCTGAAGCCGATTGCGGCCGACTGGAAGATCGACGGCATCAACGTCTCGCTGATCGGCCTGACGATGACCACCGTGACCTTCGCGGCCACGATCGACCGCATCCTGAATGGCCTGACGCGTCCGTTCTTCGGCTGGATCTCCGACAAGATCGGCCGCGAGAACACGATGTTCATCGCCTTCGGCATGGAAGGCGTCGGCATCTACCTGCTCTACGCCTGGGGTCACGACCCGCTCTGGTTCGTGCTGCTGTCGGGCTTCGTGTTCTTCGCCTGGGGCGAGATCTACAGCCTCTTCCCGTCGACCTGCACGGACACGTTCGGCTCCAAGTTCGCCGCCACCAATGCGGGCCTGCTCTATACCGCCAAGGGAACGGCTGCGCTGCTGGTGCCCTTCGCGAACTACATGCAGCAGTCCTCCGGCAGCTGGGACACGGTGTTCCTGATTGCGGCCGGCGCCAACATCCTGGCCTCGGTGCTCGCCATCGCGGTGCTGAAGCCCTGGCGCAAGGGCGTGATCAACAAGTCGCAGGCCGCAGTGTTGCAGCCGGCCTCGGCCTGATCGCCTGAACGAGTGGGAAGGGCCGGATCGCCGAAAGCGATCCGGCCCTTCCGTTTTGGGGAGCTGCCCCCACGGCCTCGAAAGTGATTCCCGGAGCGGCGCAGCCGCGGAGGGAAGGGGATCGAGGGCAGGCGCGCTCACCCCTGGAACCGGTCCCGGCGCTGCGCGCCGCCGGGGATGAGGGTGGATTGCGGGTCACCTCCTCTTCGCCGTTGCGAGCCGAAGGGGACGCTCTACAGTCGGGAAGCCGGGCCGATGAGCTGCGTTGTCCCGCCTCGGGCTCGCAAAAACGGGCCTTTCGCGCCCCCGATCCGGGCCGTAGCGCGCCCGCTCGAAAAAGAGCGCGCCAGACCCCTTGACAGTTCACTCGCTTGGCATGCCAAATACCAAGCACCAGCGATGACCAGCCTCATAAGGGGCGACGCGCCAGGCGACACACAGGGCCGCAGGCCCTACGCCATCAACGATAACATCCGACGGGAGGATGCCCATGAGCTTCGATAAAGCCGCAGTGCGCACGGTGCTCGACGAGGTGAAGGCCGACGGCCGCACCGCCCTGACGGCCCCCGAGGCCAAGCGCGTCTGCGACGCCTACCAGATTCCCCTCCCGCAGGAAGGCCTCGCCACCTCGGCCGACCAGGCCGTGACGCTCGCCTCCGGCATGGGCTTCCCGGTGGTGATGAAGATCGTCTCCGCCGACATCCTGCACAAGACCGACGCTGGCGGCGTCATCGTTGGCGTGAAGTCCGGCGACGAGGCCCGCGCGGCCTATGACAAGATTCTCGCCAACGCCAAGAACTACAAGGCCGACGCCAAGATCGAGGGCGTGCAGGTGCAGCAGATGCTGCCCTCCGGCGCCATCGAGACCCTGGTCGGCGCCATCACGGACCCGTCCTTCGGCAAGCTCGTGGCCTTCGGCCTCGGCGGCGTGCTGGTGGAGGTGCTGAAGGACCTTACCTTCCGGCTCGCCCCGGTGGACAACGCCCAGGCGACCGACATGCTGAACAGCATCAAGGCGCAGGAGATGCTGAACGGCGTCCGCGGCTCCGAGCCGGTGGACCGCGCGGCGCTCGCCAAGATCCTCGTCAACGTCTCGGCCCTGCTGGAGGACTTCCCGCAGATCAGCGAACTCGACCTCAACCCGGTGTTCGCGACCGCCAAGGGCGCCACGGCCGTGGACGCCCGCATCGTGGTGGACTTTGAGTCCCACACGCAGCGCTACCGTCCGGACCAGACCGAGATCCTGCGCGCCACCAACCGCATCTTCAAGCCGAAGGCGGTCGCGGTGATCGGCGCCTCCAACGAGGCCGGCAAGATCGGCAACTCGGTGATGAAGAACCTCATCAACGGCGGCTACAAGGGCACCATCGTGCCGGTGCACCCCAAGGCCGACGTGATCGAGGGCGTGAAGGCCTACAAGTCCATCCTGGACTATGACGGCGTGGTGGACGTGGCGGTGTTCGCCGTGCCCGCGCACTTGTGCGTCGCCGCCATGGACGAAGTCGGCCAGAAGGGCGTGCCCGGCGCGGTGATGATCCCGTCCGGCTTCGCCGAGACTGACAACCAGCCCCTGCAGGACGAGCTGCTCGCCATGGCGCGCAAGCACAATGTCCGCGTCATGGGCCCGAACATCTACGGCTTCTACTACACGCCGGAAAACCTCTGCGCGACCTTCTGCACGGCCTTCGACGTGAAGGGCCACGCCGCGCTCTCGTCGCAGTCGGGCGGCGTCGGCATGTCGATCATCGGCTTCGCGCGCTCCACCAAGATGGGCGTGTCTGCCATCGTCGGCCTCGGCAACAAGTCGGACCTGGACGAGGACGACCTGCTCACCTTCTTCGAGCAGGACGACAACACCAAGGTCATCGCCATGCACTGCGAGGACCTGAAGGACGGCCGCGCCTTTTCGGAGGTCGCCTCGCGCGTTTCCAAGAAGAAGCCCGTGATCATGCTGAAGGCCGGCCGCACGGCCTATGGCGCCCGCGCCGCCGCGTCCCACACGGGCGCGCTGGCCGGCAACGACAAGATCTATGACGACGTGCTGAAGGCCGCGGGCGTGATCCGCGCCCCGAGCCTGCGCTCCATGCTCGAATACGCCCGCGGCGTGCAGGTGCTGCCGACGCCCAAGGGCGAGAACGTGGTGATCATCACGGGCGCGGGCGGCTCGGGCGTTCTCCTGTCGGACGCCTGCTTCGACAACGGCCTCACGCTGATGAAGATGCCGGACGACCTCGACGCGGCCTTCCGCAAGTTCATCCCGCCCTTCGGCGCGGCCGGCAACCCGGTCGACATCACGGGCGGCGAGCCGCCCAAGACCTACCAGAACACCATCCGGCTCGGCCTCGAGGACGATCGCATCCACTCGCTGATCCTGGGCTACTGGCACACGATCGTGACGCCCCCGATGGTGTTCGCGAAGCTGGTCGGCGAAGTGGTGGAGGAGTTCCGCGCCAAGGGCATCGACAAGCCGGTGGTCGCCTCGCTGGTCGGCGACGTGCAGGTCGAGGAAGCCTGCCAGTATCTCTACGAGCGCGGCGTGGTGGCCTACCCGTACACCACCGAGACGCCCGTCGAGGTGCTCGGCGCCAAGTACAAGTGGGCCCGCTCGGCGGGTTTGCTCGGCAAGTAAGCCGCAGGCCAGCTCAGCCGTAGGCAGGTCGATCGCCGACGGCTGAGCCGAACCCTCTTCACTGTCATGGCCTGGCTCGTCCTGGCCCACCACGCGGCGCCGCAAGGCGCGGATGGCCGGGACCCGCCCGGCCATGACGGGAGAGGCGTATCCTTCTCGCGCCATCCGTTTCCCCTTGCCTCCCAAGGAGGTCGCCATGAACATCCACGAATACCAGGCCAAGAGCCTGCTCAGAGAGTTCGGCGTTCCCGTCCCCAACGGCGTCCCGGTGTTGAAGGCCGAGGATGCGGAAACCGCCGTGAAGCAACTGCGCGGCCCCGTCTGGGTCGTGAAATCCCAGATCCACGCCGGCGGGCGCGGCAAGGGCAAGTTCAAGGAGCCCGAGGCCGGCGACAAGGGCGGCGTGCGTCTCGCCCGCTCGGCGGACGAAGCCCGGCAGTTCGTGCGCGAGATGCTCGGCAAGACGCTCGTCACGGTGCAGACCGGCGAGGCCGGCAAGCAGGTCAACCGCGTCTACATCGAGGACGGCTCGCTGATCGACCGCGAGTTCTACCTCTCGATGCTGGTTGACCGCACCACCGCGCAGGTCGCCTTCGTGGTCTCCACCGAAGGCGGCATGGACATCGAGGAGGTGGCCCACTCCCACCCTGAGAAGATCGTCACCTTCTCGGTCGACCCCGCCACCGGAATTATGCCGCTGCATGGCCGGCGCGTCGCCAAGGCGCTGGGGCTCTCCGGCGATCTCGCCAAGCAGGCCGGCGACCTTACCGAAAAGCTCTATCGCGCCTTTGTCGGCAAGGACATGGCGATGCTGGAGATCAACCCGCTGATCGTCACCCAGGACGGCAAGCTGCGTTGCCTCGACGCCAAGGTGAGCTTCGACGACAACGCGCTGTTCCGCCACCAGGACGTCGCGGCCCTGCGCGACGAGACCGAGGAGGACGCCAAGGAGGTCGAGGCCTCCAAGTACGACCTCAACTACATTACCCTGGACGGCACGATCGGCTGCATGGTGAACGGCGCCGGGCTGGCCATGGCCACCATGGACATCATCAAGCTCTACGGCGAGAGCCCGGCCAACTTCCTCGACGTCGGCGGCGGCGCCACCAAGGAGAAGGTGACGGCGGCGTTCAAGATCATCACGGCCGATCCCAATGTGAAGGGCATCCTGGTCAACATCTTCGGCGGCATCATGCGCTGCGACGTGATCGCGGCCGGCGTGGTGACGGCGGTGCGGGATGTGGGGCTGACGGTGCCGCTGGTGGTGCGGTTGGAAGGCACGAATGTGGAGCAGGGCAAGGAGATCCTGGCCGAGTCCGGCCTCAACGTCGTGTCCGCTGATGATCTCGACGACGCGGCCCAGAAGATCGTAAAGGCCGTTCGCCAGCAGGAGGCCGCATAATGTCCGTCCTCATCGACGCCAGCACCAAGGTGCTCTGCCAGGGTTTCACGGGCAAGAACGGCACCTTCCATTCCGAGCAGGCTATCGCGTACGGAACGAAGATGGTCGGCGGCACCTCGCCCGGGAAGGGCGGGGCGACGCATCTCGGCCTGCCGGTGTTCGACACCGTGATGGAGGCGCGCGAGGCCACGGGCGCGGACGCCAGCGTGATCTACGTGCCGCCGCCGGGCGCCGCGGACGCCATCTGCGAGGCCATCGCGGCCGAGATCCCGCTCATCGTCTGCATCACCGAGGGCATCCCGGTGCTCGACATGGTGAAGGTGAAGCGGGCGCTGCAGGGCTCGAAGTCCCGCCTCATCGGCCCGAACTGCCCGGGCGTGATGACGGCCGGCGCCTGCAAGATCGGCATTATGCCGGGCAACATCTTCAAGAAGGGCAAGGTCGGCATCGTCTCGCGCTCGGGCACGCTGACCTACGAGGCCGTGTTCCAGACGAGCCTCGAGGGGCTGGGCCAGACCACCGCGGTCGGCATCGGCGGCGATCCCGTGAAGGGCACGGAGTTCATCGACGTGCTGGAGATGTTTCTGGCCGACCCCGCCACCGAGTCGATCATCATGATCGGCGAGATCGGCGGCTCGGCCGAGGAGGACGCGGCGCAGTTCCTGGCCGACGAGGCCAGGCGCGGGCGCAAGAAGCCCACCGTGGGCTTCATCGCCGGCCGCACGGCGCCTCCCGGCCGCCGCATGGGCCACGCCGGCGCGATCATCTCGGGCGGCAAGGGCGGCGCCGAGGACAAGATCGCCGCCATGGAGGCCGCCGGCATCCGCGTCTCGCCGTCGCCGGCAAGGCTTGGCAAGACGCTCGTGGAAGTGCTGAAGGGCTGAGCCTGTACCCTTCTCCCCGGCACGGGGAGAAGGTGGCTGAGCGAAGCGAAGCCGGATGAGGGGAGGGGCCCCACCGCCCTCACCCCAGCCCCCTCTCCCTGTTCCAGGGAGAGGGGGCTCGTTGCGGTCCCTCTTGCGGCCGTCAGGCGTCTTCACACAACCTCACACTCGACAAACGCCTCTCCATCACCCACTTAAAGCGGGCCTATGCTCAAGATGGAGGTTCGTCGGTGAAAGCTCCCGCTCGCTGGCCTGTTGCGGATGCGCCGGCGCCGGAACTGGTGCTCGAACGCTTCGCCCCCGAGGCGACCTACAAGACGCGTGTCTATGGGGCGCTGAAGCAGGCCATCATCGGCATGGACATCTATGCGTCCCCGGAGCCGACCTGGATCGACGAGCGCCAGCTCTCCGAGCGCATGGGCGTGAGCCGCACGCCGGTGCGCGAGGCTGTCGCGATGCTGGAGCAGGAGGGCTTCGTCAAGTCCCTGCCGCGCCGTGGCATCATGGTGCTGCGCAAGACCAAGCGCGAAGTGATCGAGATGATCCAGGCCTGGGCGGCGTTGGAGAGCATGGCGGTGCGCCTCCTGATCGAGCGCGCCAGCGACGCCGAGATTGGCTCCCTGCGCCAGATCTTCAGCGGCTTCGGCGAGGGCCACAAGCCGGCCGACTATCCGAGCGAATACTCGGCCGCGAACCTCGCCTTTCACCAGACCCTGATCCGCCTCTCGGGCTCCAAGCTACTGGCCGACCTGACCGACAACATCGTCCTCCACGTCCGCGGCATCCGGCAGATCACCATCGGGCGCGACGACCGCGCCACGCGCTCCATGAGCGACCACCTCGGCATTATCGACGCGCTGGAGAAGCGCGACATGGAGCTGGCGGAGCGCCTCTCGCGCAACCACACCCTGGCGCTCGCCGCCTACGTGGAAGCCCACAGCGAGGGCATCTTCGACTAGACCCTCTGAAACCGACCGCAGCCCACCCTCCCCTTGAGGGGGAGGGTCGACGGGCGAAGCCCGGCGGGGTGGGGTGCAGCCCGGGCCCCGCTCGCTTTGAGCCAAAAAAACGCAACGCTGAGCCGGCGTGGCGATCGCCCGGCGTCACCCCACCCCGCCGCTGCGCGGCGGCCCTCCCCCTCAAGGGGAGGCTGGGGAGGGCGGCCTCATGGGGCGATGACGTGCTGTCCCGATGAACGTCTAAAGGGCAGGGCGCTACAGAACCGCGACGCGCTCCCCTAAACCGTCACCACCCGGATGTTGTTGGTGCTTCCCGCCTTGCCGAAGGGCACGCCGGCGACCACTACGATGGTTTCGCCCGGCTTGGCGAACTCCACCGCTTTGGCCTGCGTGACCGCCTGGGCGACCATCTCCTTGTAGGTCGTGACGTCGTCCGACTGGACGCTGTAAGAGCCCCAGAGCAGCGCGAGGCGGCGCGAGGTGCCGGCCGACGGCGTGATCGACAGGATTGGCACGAAGGGCCGCTGGCGGGCGATGCGGTAGGCCGTGGTGCCGCTGGACGTGAACGCCACGATGCCGGCCGCCCCGATCGCGTTGGCGATCTCGGCCGCCGCGCCCGCGATGGCGTGCTGGGGCAGCGCCTCGATGGCGGGCTTCAGCGCCTCGATGATCGGCGGGTAGCTGCCGTGCCTCTCGGTGCGGGCGATGATGTGGTCCATCGTCTCCACGGCCTGCAGCGGGTACTGGCCGGAGGCCGACTCGGCCGACAGCATCACGGCGTCCGCGCCGTCATAGATCGCGGTGGCGACGTCGGACGCCTCGGCGCGGGTGGGCGTCGGCGCGCTGATCATGGATTCGAGCATCTGGGTCGCGATGATCACCGGCTTGCCGGCGAGGCGGCACAGTCGCACGAGGTCCTTCTGCGCGCCCGGCACGTCCTCGGGCGGGATCTCGACGCCGAGGTCGCCGCGCGCCACCATGATGGCGTCCGACAGCGAGACGATGTCGTTGATGCTGGCGAGCGCCGCCGGCTTCTCGATCTTGGCCATCACGCCGGCGCGGCCGCCCACGAGCTGGTGCGCGTCCATGATGTCGGACGGGCGCTGGACAAACGAGAAGGCCACCCAGTCGACGCCCAGCTCCAGCCCGAAAGCGAGGTCGGCCTTGTCCTTCTCGGTAATGGGCGAGAGGTCGAGGAGCGTGTCGGGGACGTTGACGCCCTTGCGGTCCGTCACCGGCCCGCCCGTGATCACGCGGCAGTCCATGGTGTCGGCGCCCAGCCGCTCGATCTGCAGGCGCACCTTGCCGTCATCCACCAGGAGGTTGTTGCCCGGCATGGCGGCGTCGAAGATCTCCTTGTGCGGCAGCGGCAGCACGGCCGGATCGTCCGATGTCTTGGCGAGCGCGAGCCGGATCATCTGCCCGGCCTCCAGCAGCACGCGGCCGCCCGGCACGGCCCCGAGGCGGATCTTCGGGCCCTGCAGGTCCTGCAGCACCGCGATCGGGTAGCCGTATTCCTTCTCGAGGTTGCGGATGATGGTGTGGCGCGCCCGGTGGTCCTCGTGGCTGCCATGGCTGAAATTCAGCCGGAACACGTCCACGCCGGTCTCGAACAGCTTGCGGATCATCTCCTCGCTGGAGCTGGCCGGGCCGAGGGTGGCGACGATCTTCGCGCGGCGATTGCGTCTCATGGGCGCCTCCTTGGGTCGTACGGTCGGGAGCGTATTGTGTCGCCCCCACCGGGCATCCGCGCGGCTGACTCGTCAAGGCCCGTGCGCGCCTGCAAGCGAGGAGTCCACGCTTTCGACGTCCGGCGCCGACCCATGTGCAACTTCAGATTGGATTGAGCCCGGCAGACGCCGCGCCGGCCTGTCGCCTGGCGCGTCGTCGCGGGGGCGGGATGCCGCGGGCGCATCGCGGATGGGGCGCCCGGTGGGTCTCGATGACCGGGCTGACGTCTGGGAGAACCAATGTGGTGGAGACCGAGGACCACTCTGCCGAATTCACAATGCGCTGGCTGTCCCCCTCCAGATCGTCGTGAATTCTGCCCGGTGGAGATCGTTGACCAGGCGTGCTCCCGAACCCTTGGCGGTGGACCTCGAACCCGCATCCTGGAGCCGTCGGACGATGCCTCGCGCTATGCGCTGGCTCAAGTCAGCAGCGCTGCTTATGCGGCGGAACGTCGCATGCGCTAGTAGGCGATCGTGACCGAGATCGTGTCCTTGTAGGTGCCGGGCGCAATGGATTGACCCTTGGGGAAGATGCAGCCGAACACCGTGTAGCGCTGGAGATCACCGTTCCCCACCGCCGCCACCGTGTCAACGTCGCGCGTCCAGCCCCAGGGCTGGGCGCAATTCGCGTCCTTGTAGATGCCGTAGAGGATCGATTGCGCCCCGTTCGTCATCTTGCGCTGCGCCGGGTTCTCGGCGTTGGCGAGCAGGGAATACAGGTAGATCTGGTAGGCGGTTCCAGCCGTGCACAGCGCCCAGATGCGGGCCTGCCCAAGTACGCGCGCCGCCTTGGTGTCGATGGTCCCGAAGTCCATCGCCGAGTCCACGCCCGCGCTGCAGATATCCGAGAAAGCGAAGCTGAGCATGCCAGACACCGGAACGGCGGCCGCCGCGATCGGCACGCAGGGTGCGCCCTTGTCCACCAGCGACACGGCCAGGAACTCTGCGACCGGCCTGACCATCCGCTGGCCGTTGGCCCCCTGCACGCGTCCGATCAGTTGGGCGCGCGTCTCGATGCTGGCGGCGGACTGGCCGCGCGCGTCGAACGTCACCGCCGCGCCCGGATCGGTGAACAGCACGGTGGCGTCTCCGGAAAGCGCCGTTTGGCGGGACAGGAGGCACACGCGCAGAGAAGTCCCGGGCCGGCCCTGGCTGCAGGTCACGGCCGCGCGCGTGTTCACCGCCATGTGGATCGGCGCGCTGGCGTTGTAGACCTGGAACAGCACCGGCTCGACGGTGGCCTGGCACGTCTGGGCGAAAACCGGCGCGCCCCAGGCGATCCACGCCAACAGCCCGAGCAGAAGTCTTGGCAGGCTCAGCGGCATGTGACAGGGCCGATCTGGACCATGCGGTCCGGCTGCGGCTGATACGCGAAGGAAGCCCTGCACGATTTGCCGCCGAGATCGACCACCGCCAGATTGCTGGCCTGGAGGCCGCGCATATAGGCGCGGCCCTCGGTGCCGACCACGAAAGGCTGGCCGTCTTCCAGCGCTCCGACGGACCCGGGCTCCAGGATCCTGCCGGCTTCATCCTTGAGCGTCACCATCGCGACGTTGGCCTCCGAGGTGGGTTGCAGGTTCACGACCACGCCGGACCGGTAGGCCGGCGTCACGCGCGCGCTGGTTTCGGCGAGGGAGGTCGATGCCGGCAGCGTCTCGGGGTTCACCCCAATGGCGTTGGGCGCGTTGGCGAAGAGCCCGGGCACGACGACGTTCCCCCAGCGGTCCGTGCGGCCCACCGCGCGGCCTTCATGCGAGATCTCGACGCCGGGCGCGCCGGCTTTCACCAGCGCAAAGCTGTCCTCGATCCGCCGCGTGGCGGCGACGCCCTGCGGCATGGCCACGATGGCGCCTTCCCATTCGGCGTTGAGGTTGCTGGAGCCGCGCTGATGATCGCCGTTCACGGCGGCGCGGCCATACTCCGACTGATAGCCGAGGCCCGCCCCGTAGCCGGGCGCGCTGGATTGTCCCTGGGCCAGGTTCACCCGGGCGCCATAGCTGCCGTTCTCGGAGCCGATCTGCCGTTGCGCCTGGATGTTGGCCTGGGCGGCCCCGTTCACCACGGAACCGCCGGCCGTGACCATGTCGGTCGGACCCAATACGACGCTCAGCCCGGCGAAGACGCCCATTGTCCGGCTCTTGCCGAAATCCACGAAGCTCGACGCGAAAAGAGACCAGTCGGGCCCGAACTGCTGGTTCACCTGCGCGCTCAGGATGCTCGATGACGCGCGACCGTCATAGGTCTGGCGCACTGCGCTCACGCCGATGCTGGATCCGGTCCAGGGGCCTGCCGTCGACACCGAGAGTCGTTGCGCGGAGCGCAGGGGCGTATTGGGGGCCGTATATCCGAAGCTGGGATCCACGGTGTCGTAGAACTCGACCGAGCGGACCTTGCCGGGCCGATAAAGGCGCGCCGTGACGTCCGCGAGGTCGCGGAAGTCGCCGAAGCTCTGCTGAACGGCGCCATTGATCGAAAACGGCCCGAGACGCGTCTCGAAGGAAGCGTAGCCCTGGTAACCCCGCGCGCCGGCCAAGCGGCTGGCGCGGGCCGCGAGCGACAGCACGCCAAGGTCGAAGACATTGGCGTATCCGCCGACGCCGACATTGCCGAGGCCCGCCCCGCCTTCGTTGTAGGTCTCCAGCGTCAGCCAGTCCGTCGCGCCATAGCGTGCGGCCGCTACGCCGAGCGGGTCCTTGCCATAGGTGGTGCCCGCGGTGGCGTAACCGTAGCGCGCGAATCCGAGAGCGCCCGCATAGTCGAACACGCCTTCCTTCAGCAGCCGGGACGACGTGAAGAACGGCAGGGAGGTTCGGATCTCGCGCCCCGTCGCATCCCGCAGCACCACCTGGGCCGCGCCGGCGCCGCTCACGCCCGGCACGTTGGCGAGCGAGAACGGGCCGGCCGGGACGTCGCGCGAATAGGTCTTCACGCCGTTCACGAACACGTCCACCGTGGAGGGAGCTGCGGCGGTTCCGTTCAGCACCGGCAACGCCCCGGTCACGATGTCCTGCCGCAGCGCGTAGTCCTTGCGCAGCGACACGCCGCCCAACCGCAGCGGCCGCGCCCAGGAGGGCCCCGCCGTCAAGACATCGCCGGCCTGGGCGGTGAGCATTCGCTCCGCGTCCGTGTAGGTGAAACGGGTGTCGAGGCGCACGGCGTCCGCCTGCCGCATCGTGGTCGTGCCCAGGATGGCCGATTGCTCCAGCACGCCGTATGGCGTGAAAGCGCGCGCATCGAAATTGATGGACCCACCGCCAAAATTCGGCCGTGCGCCCCAGCTCGTCTGCTGGGCGGAGCCGAACACGAGGTAGTTGACGGCGGCGCCCCATCCCGATTGAGGCGGCTCGAAGGGGGCTACGCCGTCAGCCGTGGCGGCGTCCACGACAGTGGGTGCGAGGCGGGTCGGATCGCTGACCTTGAAAGCGATGGTTTGCTTGGGCTCGTCGTAAACGGCGGTGACGCCCGGCAGGGCGGCGAGGTCGACGGACTCGTCATCCTGGCCACGACCGGGTGGAATGATGCCAATGCTGCGCAACTCGGCGCGCTTGGCCGTAAGACGGCCGTCCGCCGTCTGATGGAAAGCGCCGATCGTCGCGTCGCGGCGTTCGTTGATCAATACCTCGAGGTGGAGGTCTCGCTCCTCCGGCCCGGCTAGGCTGGCCCGCGACTCGAACAAGGGCCCAACGATGAGAAGAAGAACGACGCCGGCCTTAACGGTCCGGGTCGATCCTGACATCGATCGGACCTCCATCGGTTTCAGCCGTCATGCGCAAGGGGCCGGCGCCCAGTCCGCGGGCGGGGCGCAACCAGGACATCCCGGCGCCCGCCAGCACGTAGCCGAGCGACGCCTTCTCGAAATCGATCGTCGCGCGTCCGTCGGACAGCTTGACGTTGGTGATGCGGGCGCGGCGCCCGCCCGTGTTGGACGCCGTCAGCGTGACGACGCCGCGGCCGACGCTGGCGCGGAACGTCAGCACGGCGGGCTGCGCCGTCCTTGGCGTGAAGAACAGCGGCACCGCATGGGCCAACGCGACGCTGACCCCGGTTTGCCCTGGTGCGCGGGACGGCAATTCGGTGACCACGACCCGGTAGGCTTCTTCCGCCACGATCGGGTCCTGACCGAGCCGGACGGCGCGGAAGACATAATCCTGCCGCGGCTTCAACTGTGCGATGGGCGGCGACACCACCACCCGGCTGGCGGGGACGAGACGCTCGCGCGTCCCGTCCTGCTCCATCACCATGACCTTCGCCTCGACCGAAGCCGGGGCGTCGCCATTGTTGCGGACCGTCAGCGACGTCGCGGCTCCCCCCGCGCCTTCCAGAAGGATAGGCGTGACGGACACTCCCGCGGCCTCGGCATGCGCCGCCAGACCAAGCAGGCACAGTGCCGCGAGGGGAAAACGTGGGCTTGTCATCGCTGGGGTCCGGGCTCTTAGTTGTAGGTGGCCGACAGCGTGATGGTGTCGGTGAACGGCGTGGACGCCGTGATGTTGGCGGGCGCGCCGATCGCGACCAGCGGGGTCGTGGGCTTGACGTTGATGAAGAAGTTGGCGTTCGCGGCGACGCCGGCGGCAGCCGCGATCGTGGCCGGGAACGCCTGCGGGGTCGCGCTGAGCGTCAGGGGCGTGCCGGTGGCGGGCAGCGTCGTGGCGCCGGGCCAGAAGTCGTAGGCGATCGAATAGGCGTTGGTGGCGCCCGACTGCAGCTTGCCGAGATTGAGCGAGGCGGCCGAAACCGTCACGGTCGCGGCGGCGCCCGTGCAGGTGATCGGCATGGCGACGGCGACGCCCTTGTTGGCGCCGGGCGTGTCGCCGGCCTTCTGGAAGTTGCCGAGCGGGAAGGTCGGGGCCGGGGCCGTGCCCCAGGCGCAGGTCGCGGCCGGCGGCAGGGCGGTCGCCGTCACGGTGACGGTCGCGTTGGACGTGACGACGAACGCGCTGGCGTTCTGGGCCGTGAAAGCGGCGGCGGCGAGCACGCTCGCGCCTAGAAGGTTCGTGATACGCATGACGAGTTTCTCCTCGAAAACCCTCCTTCTGGAGGGGCCTCCGTCGGTGACGGCGGTTGACGAGGACTATCCGCGCGGATGGCTAATTTCGAGTTAACGATAAATGCTAAGTCCCTGAAAATGAATGCAATTTCTTGTAGACTGAACGTGATTTCACAACCTGAGGCATCCAGCCGACAAGGCGCGTCGTGCGCGCTCTTCATCACGATCCACGGGGCCGCGGCGGGAATTCGGAACTCCGGGCGCGGGGCGCGACCCCGCGCCGGAGAGCCGTTGGATGGCGGTTGTTATCCTGGTGATCCCGCCGTCGTCGGGTTGGACGCCCGCACCACAAGCGCCTGGATCTTGCCCTCGACCGGGCCATCGCCGAAACGGCGGCGTAGGGCTGCGGCGGCATGCTGGGTGGCGCGTTCGAGGCCGGAGGGATCTTGGGCGAGGATCTCGTTGCGCAGGGGCGTGCCCTGGCAATAGGCGTAAGCCGGCTCCTGCGCGGACGCCGACCGGCTCACCGCCTTCACGACGTCGATCTGCACCTCGCCGAAGCCGGCGTCGCGCAGGGCGCGTTCAGTCGCGCCCGCGTCGTGATGTCCGTGCGGCGTGCGGGCGAGAAAGTTCGGGCTGTTCACCGGGAAGAGCTCCGCCATCGCGGCGGTCACGACGTCAGCGAACTCGTTCTCGGCGATGCGATCCCACACGCTGAACAGAAACACGCCGGAGGGCGCTAGCACCCGCCGGGCTTCGGCAAAGCCTTGCACCTTGTCGGGAAAGAACATGGCGCCGAACTGGCAGACCACCACGTCGAAGCTCGCGTCCTCAAACGGCAGGGCCAGCGCGTCGGCCTGGCGCCATTCGACCCGGTCGTCGTCTCCCAGTCTGGCCTGCGCCACGTCCAGCATCCCGGGGTTGAGGTCCGTCGCGACGATCCGGATGGGGCCTTCGATCGCCGACGCGATCGCGCGCGTGACGACGCCGGTGCCACATGCCGTTTCGAGCACGCGCGACGGCGCGATCGCTTTCACCCGCCGCGCCATGTCGCGCGCATAGATGTCGAAGATCAGCGGGACGAGATGCCGGTCGTACAGTTCGGGAATTGAACCCGTGAACGCTTTGTCGGCTTCCGCCATGGCGACCTCCCGACCGCGACCGCCGGAGCAGTGCCCCGGGACGCTAAGGGAGTATCCGCCCACAACCATGGAATGGCTAGGCCCCAACGAAAAGGGCCGCCCAAGCGAGCGGCCCTTTTCGTGAAAGGTAAAATGGTCGGAGCGATAGGATTCGAACCTACGACCCCCTCGTCCCGAACGTGTGTTGCTCAAGTCCATAACGAACGATTCCAGTTATTTACGGCCAAGATCTTCACGAAACGTTCCTGACAGATCCGGCGAGATTCGGTTTATTCATTGGCCCGCTTTTGGCCCGGCCACTCTTTGTCCCAATCGCCTGCGCAGCGTTCGATTGGAAGTCCGGATGATGGTGCCAGTAGGTGTTCTCCAGCACCTGCGTCGTCATCCCGAGGAACTGCGCAGCCTCACCTAGATCAACGCCTGCCTGCATCAGCCAGGTCGCTGCCGTGTGGCGAAGAACATGCGGCGTCACTGCCTTGAGCTTGGCATCTCTGGCGGTCGCCTCAAATGCCTTTGTGACGCGCTTCACAGGTCCTCCGTGCCATTCGACCGGGTGCGCCCCGCCAAGGCGCTGCCACCTCCGCAGATGAGCGAGAAGACGTGGCGACAGCCTTACGGGCGGACGGCGTTTCTTCGTCTCGCGCTCGCCTTCGGGCCTGCGATGAAACACGCCAGCGTCAAGGTCGAACTGGCTCCACTTGGCGGCGCAAATCGCACCAGCGCGCGTTCCCGTGTAGAGGCCAACAAGGATGAACCGGGCAACATGCCGGCGCGTCCACTTCCGCGTCCTGTCCCCTCTCTGCTTTTCTTGCGAGCGCCATGCCGTCCAGAGCAGCCGTGCGGCTTCATCGCGCGTCATCCAGCGTTCGCGAGATTGCCCCCTCTCAGGCAGGACCACGGCGGGGGAGCTCTCAATGAACCCCTCTTTGTGGTAGTGCTTGATCGCGGCTCGCAGATCTTCGAGCTGGCGGCGCGCTGCGCTCGGCGTGCGCTTCGCAGCGTAAGCCCGGCATTCTGCGCCCGTGATCTTGGCGAGCGTATCGCTGCCGAACCAGTCCAGCAGCGCCGCCAGTCGAATAGCCGTTTCTTTTGGCCGCGCCGTGTGAGGCGCGATGTCGATCGCGTAAAGCCGCAACACGTCGGCTACCGGAACGCGATCCGGATGGCGCGGGCCTTTCGGCCTGTGCTTGCGTGCGATGTACGCAGCGAGTTCTCTTTCAGCGCCTTCACGATCGCTCTCGCTGCATCCAGTGGCGAACTGCTGAGAGTCATCGAGGACGAGCCATGTGGCGTGTCGGACGCCTCGCGCCGGGCGAAGCCAGAGTCGGGGCGGCTTCGAGACACGCGGCACCGTGATCTCCATTCGTTGATGGCGGCCGGGGTCACAAAATCGCGCCGGCCCAAACGTTCCAGGGTAAGTTCGCCGCGAGAGGCGGCCGCACGCAGCGTGGCGGGCTTTACCAGACCGCGCAACAGCGATGTGCAAGCTTCAGGCAAAGTGAGCAACTGTTGCTCATCCATAGTCCACTGCTCTCCACAGACGTTATCATCGACTGGCAACCGAACCCAATCACCAGCCCGAATTGGTTCAGTATAGCTCATATTAGGATTCGATCAGGACTTGGCCCGGTTATTCACAAGCGCGGTCAATCGTAAGTTGCCTGGGATTATTCAGGCACTTAATCCACGCGACACGCGTGAGTCGCGAGGCTCGTACTTACAGCCGTGCTAGACGCGAATTGCCTATCATTAGAGCCCTGCGGGACCTCGGCATGATCGCCAGTCACATCGCCGATTGCCGGACGAACCGCCCAGCTTGATCCCCCACATCGTGGGTCCACTCCAATAGGAGAAACCGCTATGTCGCGGAACGATGACGCTTGTTTGAACAAGACCCGCCGCCGCGCTGCTTCGCTTGTCGCCCGAAGGGCGATCGTCGCATCGGCGCGGGCCGGCATCGCCAACAGCCCCGATCCCGTGCTTGCCGCCAGTGTGGGCCACAAGGCAACTTGGCAGACGTGGGAAGCCACCCTGGACGCAGTGAGCGCGGTCGAGGAGCGGTTCGACGTCCTGTTGCCCCTGGAGGCGCAGCGGTTGAGCTACGGTCGGCTGGACGAGCCAGAGCGTCATAGTCGTCGACGGCAAGAAGGCCGTCATCCCCAGCAATCCCGTCTATGCTTCTGGGTCGGCCGAGGTGGAGCAAGCCGCCACGTCCTGTGCCCCACACCGAACCTGCGATCTGGCAGACGTTCGCGCCAATCTGGAGGCTCAAGAAGCAGCCATCCGCGATGCCTCGGAGGCATCTGGCCTTCCTTCAGCGGAGAAGGAGGAGGGGGCGGCCGGCGATACCGAGAGGGCGGGGCTCGAAGCGCTACTGGGTGTCACGCCCACTACGCTTCGGGGACTGCTGGCCTACGTCGAGCACCTGAGCGGCCCGCTCGCCTTCAAAGGCGACGCATTCGCCGAGAGCCGCCAGTTCGACCGCATGTGCGCGACCATCATGGCCGCGCTCGCTTCCCGTTTTCTAGCTCAAGGCGGCAACGATGACATGCGGCGTCAGCTATGACTTAATTGGCCGACTGAATCAAAGAAGGGGCAGGGTCATGGCTAAGGCATATTGGGTCGCAGCATATCGCTCCGTCAGCAATCCGGATGCTCTAGCGGCCTACGCTAAGATTGGCGGGCCGGCCATCATCGCCGCGGGCGGCAAATTCTTGGTCCGCGGCATTCCCACTGCGGTCTACGAGGCTGGCCAGACCGAGCGCACGGTGGTGATCGAGTTCGAATCTGTCGCTCAGGCTCAAGCCGCACACGACAGCGCTGACTACCAGGCGGCACTGGCGCTTCTTGGGGACGGAGCCGTGCGCGATATTCGCATCGTGGAAGGATTTTAGTTCTGGAACTCAGGTGGCTCAGGGATCGGTGGAACCCAAGCCGGCCAAGCTCGTTGCTAAGGCAAGTTTGGATTGATCATCCATGTATCGACCCGCCCCTGCAGCATGCCCCCGCTGCAGGGGCTTTTTTTCGGCCCTGGCGCCACAGATGCCTAGGCTTAGCTCCCGCGGCTAGTACGCCTCGGATCGCTGAAGCGTTAAGGTTCGCCGTCAGCGTACGTCATTTGCAGGTGCCTTGGGAGGAGACAATGGCTCGCAAGTACATCGACTGCCGCAGCATCCCGAGTGAAATCAACTGCACCATCGCAATCTCGGCTGACACCGAGCGCGAACTGGTTGAGGCTGCCGTCCAGCATGCCGTCGCGGTTCATGGCCACCACGACACGCCGGAGCTTCGAAAGCTGATTACCGCTGCCGTATGTGAGGGGACGCCGCCAGAAGTTGTTGGCCGGGCAGCTTGATCGCGACGAGCAGTTTTGCGTTTGCGAACGGAAACAGCGATCCCCAGTATGAGCTTGGGGCAACTTAGGGTGGCGGCCGTCAGCGTTGAGGGGTGTTGTTGGCCGCCGTCCGAGTTGCTCTGCGGCTACCCCTTGGCCGCACCAAAAGCTCATTCATCGTAGAACGATTTCCGCCGCCCAGAATTCCGACCTCACCTCATAAGGGCGAGGTCGGAGTGCTAGGCGATGGCCAAACACGAGGGCTCCGGTCCATTCAGCCTTTGGGGCTTACTGGCGATCAGTCGTGGATAAGCCCTTGCCGCCGAGAGCCTGACGTTCGTAAGCATTCTGGAGCGCAACGAGCGCGATCACCTGGACCCCGTCAGACGCTCAATGTGAGCAGGCTGCTAATCCCAGTTACAAACGCCTGATGCATTTTTTCGAACGGCTAGTTCGAATTTAAGTACGTATTGCGCACGCTTTCACGATCGTGCTTTGTAGCCAGATCTCGCGGGATGCTTGCATCGCCACAAGGGGCCGGCATGTACAAAGTTATTTTAGTAGAGGACGATTTATTTGGAGCCTTTGTTATAAAAGATTTGTTGGAGGGGAGCGGATACATTGTTCGGCATGAGTCAGACGGCCTAGCCGCACTTCTCCATTTCGAGGATGAGGACCAACTACCGGATATTGTCGTTTCGGACATGCATCTTGCGGGCGAAATGACTGGTGCTGAGCTGGCCTTAGAGGTACGGGCCATTTGCCCAAGCCTCCCGATTATTTTGATCTCGGGAGCGGACTTCCCTTCCAGCGCCCTGCCGCCGGGTGTCCCGTTTCTGCCCAAGCCGCTGTGCGAAGGGCTATTTTTAGCCTTAGTGCGTCAGCTCCTCGCAGGTGTGAGAGCATGCGGATCTCCCGCCCGCTGTACGAGCTGAGTTTGATAAGCGGGCTTGCACGAATTCAGCGACGAGCAGCCCGCCCGGAAACTTGGAGCGGCGCTCGTTTATCATCCATCGTCCCCGCAGCCTCCTCAGGTCCGCATCTAGCCAGGTGATCACGGACAACACAGGCGATAGCCTCGGGTCCAAATGGCTTCAGTAGATAGCCGTCCGCATCAAGGTCCTTTGAACGAGAAGCGGTTTCGGACGTGTGCCTGCCGGTCATGATCACGACGGGGAGTTTCTGGACCTTCTCGGTTGCGCGGATGCTGGCTAACAGCGCCAAGCCTGAAAGCGCGGTAGCGAGGCTTACATCAACGATCGCAAGCAAGATCGACGGCTTGGCTGTGAGGATGATCCGGGTCGCGGCCTCGACGCTTGCCGCGGTTTGGATATCCACCACGCCAGCTTCTCGCAGGTAGTTGGACACGACGAGCTGCACCGCGCGGCTATCGTCAACGATCAGCACCGAACCAGAAAACATCAGCTCCCCTTCGTTGCTCCGCATTCGCACGAGGGCTGTGAAGGGCCGGTTAGCGCGCGTCCGCGATCGAGCCCCTATTCCGAAAGGAGCAGGTAACATCCCGGATGGGGTTCGCCCGACTTCAAGGTGCTCGTCGTTGCCTTATGATCCGCGTCAAAGGTCTGGGGGAAGACGCGCCGGTGAGGCAACCAACTGGCGTTCCGAACGGCCGTCGACACTGGGGGTGTCGGCGGCTGTTTCGTATGCGAGGGCATGTGGCGGAATACTTGGATGACTACGGCGAACTCGTCACTGTGACCACCACGATGGTCCATGCCGGCGAGACAATCGTTCTGGCCGCCACGTCTGTTTCTGAGGAGGCGACAGCCGTGGTGTTCCTGGAGCCCGACACAGCTCGGCGTGTCGCCTACGAACTCTTGCGCTTGGCAGACTGCATGAAGCCAAGAAGCTGATCTCCTCCAACGAAGCGAAAGCCCAAAGTCGCAGGCCTGAGTTGACCGCATGCCGGCCCCACCTTGACGGAAACAGGTCATGAAACGCTGAGGTTGTGGCTCAAGGCGCTGTCAGACCCAACGTCGGTGAAGGCTTGGCTTAGCGAGGTGCTAGAGGGGCGCCTTGAGCTTCTCCCGAGCGTAATGATCAAGGGAAACGAGCCTCTGCCCACGGCAAATCATCGAGCTTGGATCAAAGCCTTCGCGAAAATCTGCCTTCGCGTTCGCGTGCCTTTGGCAGGCGTCATAGAATGTCAGTCCCTCAACCTCCGCGACGAATTCAACGACTCCATCGCCGTGGAGGAAATCTCTCGAAACGAGTCCGATTTTGTATATGGGCATGGGAGGCTCCTAACAAGGGCGCACCCTACATCGGCGGGCTGAACGCTGAATGGCTGAGCTGTTCATCCCGGATTAATGCGAGCCAGAGGGGATAAGGCGCGAAAAAGCCGGGAGATGACCCCGGCTTTCTCGCGTCACACGTCGCTCAGCCGCACTTTTTGATGCGCTTCGTCATGCCTTCGCGCTTGATGATGATTGTCTTGCACCCGTGCATCCGGCTCGTGCGCATCTCATGCCGACGCTCAAATCCGCGATTGTGGTCCCATCCACGATGCAAGCCGCGGTCGCGGTGAACCCTGACGTCCACGCTTTGCGCGCTCGCCGCCACTGTTCCCAACCCAACGAACGCAGCCGCAGCGATTACCAATATTCTCATTTCAAGCTCCCGAGGTACATGACAGCGGCCAACGCCGTGATCCATCGAGAAGTTCGCGCTTACCCATTCGCGAGATCAAACATTCCTAAACATTAATGTTAATTGGCGAGCGCTTCCAAGGGAAGCGGCCACGGTGAGAAATCGGCGGACCTGATTGAAGATGAAATCGCTCGTCGCCAGCAGCGACCCTATCCCGGGTCGTGTTGATCGGGCCGTACAGCAGACTAAAGCGTTATTAACTAAAATAGCTTTTTATCATCCGAAGTGTCGGAGCAATTCCAATGATGAATCGCTTTTTTGCTCGTGAGAACAGCATCGAGAAGGCTATCGATCGGTCGCAAGCTATGATCGAGTTCGACCTTAGCGGCAAGATTCTCCAGGCGAACGAGAACTTCCTTCGCGTGATGGGCTACACGATCGACGAGATCGTCGGCAAGCACCACAGCATGTTTGCAGAGGCTGTGTACCGCGACAGCAGCGAATACAAGCAGTTCTGGGCCAAGCTGAACTGCGGCGAGTTCGATGCTGGCCAGTATCGCCGGATCGCGAAAGGCGGCCGCGGCGTCTGGCTGCAAGCCAGCTACATGCCTGTACTTGATCCCTCGGGGAAGCCAACTAAAGTGGTCAAGCTCGCGTCGGAAATTACGGCGCAAGTCAACCGGGCTCGCGACATGGAAGGCAAGCTGGCGGCGATTGATCGCGTTCAGGCCGTCATCGAGTTTGGCCTCGATGGGGAGGTCATCACGGCAAACCAGAACTTCTTCGACGTGGTGGGCTACTCACTCGACGAAATAAAAGGCAAGCATCACAGCATGTTCGTGGACCCGGCGGAGCGCTCGTCGCCTTCGTATCAGCAGTTCTGGGACAAGCTCCGCCGGGGTGAAACGGACGCCGCGCAATACAGGCGGCTGGGCAAAGGTGGGCGAGAAATCTGGATCCAGGCCAGCTACAACCCTGTGTTCGATGCGGATGGTAAGCCCTGCAAGATCGTGAAGTTCGCAACCGACATCACGGAGCAGATCCGGTCAATCCAGAGCATCGAACGCGCCGCGGCTGCTGTTGTGGAGGCAACCCGCAACAAGGACCTGACCACCCGGATGGAGTGCACCGACGCAACAGGTCCGATGAAGAGCTTGGCCGATGGCGTCAACGAGCTGTTGGACACCTTCGCGGGCGTCGTTGACCAGGTGCGGAACTCAGCCCGAACAGCCTCCACAGCCTCGGCCGAGATCGCGACCGGCAATCACGAGCTGGCTGCCAGGACCGAACAGCAAGCTGCCTCGCTGGAACAGACGGCCGCCACCACAGAAGAGTTGGCCGCCTCGGTCAAGGCTACTGCGTCAGCGTCGAAACAGGCGCGTGAAGCGGCCCAGGGCGCAAGTGAGGTCGCGGATGCCGGAGGCAACATCGTCCGTCAGGCAGTTGATGCCATGGCGCGGATCGAGCAGGCGTCCCGCAAAATCAGCGACATCACCGGGGTGATTGATGAGATAGCGTTTCAGACGAACCTTCTCGCGCTTAACGCAGCCGTGGAGGCTGCCCGGGCTGGGGAGGCGGGCAAAGGCTTTGCGGTCGTGGCATCCGAGGTGCGAACGCTCGCCCAGCGCTCTTCCGAAGCCGCCAAGGACATCACTGGCCTGATCAGCGCATCGGGGGCTGAGGTCGCCGAGGGCGTAAAGCTCGTCAGGAAAGCCGGAGAAACGCTGGAGACGATTGTGCAAGCGACTCAATCAGTTGCCGCCACTGTGACCGAGATTTCAACTGCGGCGTCCGAGCAGTCCAACGGCATCGATGAGATGAGCCAGGCCGTCGCTCACATGGATCAAATCACGCAACAGAACGCCGAGATGGCCGATCAAAGCGCGGCCGCTGCAGAGGCGCTCAACAAACAGGTTCGTGAGCTTCGAGAAACTGTCGAAACCTATCAGACAGGCAGTTCGTGTCGTCAGGACGATTTTGCCCCCGCGCCTCGCCAACCTTCAGGCCGGCGACTCTCGACGGCGGCCTAAATTATAGGATCACCACCTCGGGCTGATGGCTCGCTCATCAACCCTGCCTCGGGCCGTCCCCCCCCCCCC
>NZ_BMES01000001.1:1183781-2272380 GCF_014636935.1 Alsobacter metallidurans
GATGGACGCGGCCAGCGACGGCGCGGTTTGCTGAAGCGATGGGCGCTGGTTAGGTCGAACCTGACGAAAGAGCCCGCCTGGGGGTCAACCAGGCGGGCTCACTTACGCACAGGCTACACGTGTTCGCTTCCTGCAAGAGAAGGATGGACATTCGGAGTTAATGTTTGACTACATCAATGTGGCGAGCGAAGCGGACTGCCCTCGCCACCTCAGATGGGCTCTCACGTAGGCGATCAGGCGAGCAATGGATGAAGACGCCGAACGTACCCGGATTTCAAAGCTGGCGGCCGAACTGGTCGCCAAGTTCGGGGAACTCGGCACAGAAACCCTGAGCACGGAAGTCGCGAAATTCCTCGCGCGTCACCCTGATATAGACGCTGACGTGTTTATGGACATCGCAATTGATTTATACCTGGAGCGACGCAGGCCGCGCCGCCTGCATTAGACCGGATGCGCTTTTTCAAGCATGCAGAAAGACCTTCTTCGGTCCGTCGTGCTGCATCGCTACTGGGAGAACGACATGGTTCGGCGAAACCTGCGGGATGTCTACGACGGCAAAGCCCCCGATGGGTCGCGTTATGTGGACGTCACGTTTAGCCGAAGCGCTTGCAACACCATGGTTCTTGCCTGGGTTCATTCCACTGCGTGGACAGATGATCAAATCGTGCTTGATATACACCCAGCAGAACTGATCAGCGCAATCTCATCGGGCGCCGCCGCAAGGCTGCTCAAAGCGGCCGGCGCTTCAGGTGTCACCTTTCGTTACCCACAGCTCAGCGCGGATCGTGGCTAACGTTCAAACTTCAACGACGGGCCGCCGCTTCCCGCCACCATGGCCTGCGCCTCGCATTCCTTGGCGGGTTCCTCGTGTCCTATGCTGCCGGCTGCAGGCTGATTCACTACTACGCTGACTTTGAGGGCCGCAGTCAATGGGCCAGATGGACAATGAGGCGGCTGGCTGCTCACCATGCCTGAAACAGCTTATCAAGCATGCGCCCCGCGATCCTACGAACGCCTGGGAAAAGAGGCTTCGCCGGCTTCGTCGCTGCATGCTTCTCAAGCCTGCTAAGAACTCCGGCTTTCTTCTCGCGCCAGTTTTCCACGGGCAGCATGGGAGCAACCTCCGGCCCGGCCGCGAACACAGCCACTAGATCGTGCTGGCCGGCCGACGAAAACGGCCCCGACTTGACCGAGAGAGTCGCGAGGCCGCTTCGCCCAGCGAGGGCCGGCAGCGTCTTTCGGGTGAAATAGTAGGTGTGCACAACCTTGAAGACACGCGACGCGTTGTCGGTACGCACGATCGGCTGGATGGCATCTAAATACGGGACCAGCACCACGAGGCGGCCGTCGGGGGCCAGCATCGCGCGCAACGTGCGCAGCAGGGCGGCCCGTCTAGCACGTGCTCCAGCGTGGCAATCAGGAACACGAGGCCGTAGCGGTCCCCGGCGCTGATGCGCTCGTTGACGTCCTCCTCAAGAACGGTGAGTCCGTAGTGTTCCCGGGCGAAGCGCGCCGCCTCGGCGGACAACTCGACGCCGACCACCTGCCCGCGATGGCGCTTGCGGAGCTCCGACAGCATTTCGCCATAGCCGCAGCCGACGTTAATCACATTCATGTCCGGCCGGAATGCGACGTGAGGGGCGATCTCGTCAAGCACGCGGCGCATCACGCCCTCGTTCTTGGCCGCGATGGCGGCGAGCTGCCCGCCGTACAAAACCGCTGCGTTCGCTCAACGCCTTGACTCCTGGGCCATTCGAGGAAAGTTCCGGAAGTGAACCGAGGTGCAGGGATTTGCAGTTCTCTGCGTAACCACCCCGGCAGGATATCTCACATAGGACGCGGCGAGGCGCATCGCCGCGGGGGTTGCTCGGCTGCTTGCTCTGCTCGTCCGCAACAGTCTCGTGGCGATGTCGAGAGCGCCGCATCCGGGCCTCAATCAAATGGGCTCGCCCCTACTCTTCCGGGGGCTCAATCAAGCACAGCGCCCATCTTGTCAGGAGTCTATTCGCTAAGCCATGTTGGTTGGCTCTGCCAATGAGAGACTGTCAGCAATCTCCGAGGTAGGCCGGCATCAATCATGACGCCGCTTTAAGCATGGCTGCGTGATAGATACGAATAGCTCCTCAGGTCCTCGCACTGCGCCAATCATCGAACGTCTTGGCTTCCAAGGGTCGGCTTATGTGGAAGCCCTGACCCTCCTCGCAGTCCCAGGAGGCGAGAAGGTCGTAAGTTGCCTGGTCTTCGATTCCCTCGGCCACCACCCGGTAATCGAGATTGTGGGCCATGCCGATAATTGAGCGCACCAGCTCACGGTGCCTGTCAGGCAAGCCAGGGGGCTGGAGGAAGGAACGGTCGATTTTCAGCACCTGGGCAGGCACCTTGGCCAGGTTGGATATGTTGCTGTAGCCCGTGCCGAAGTCGTCGATCGCAAGGCCGACGCCGATCTGTCGGATTCCGGCGAGGCTCGCCGCTGTAGCCTCGTCATCGCCCGTTATGGCGTGCTCAGTCACCTCGAGTTCGAGGCGGTCTGCGGGGACGCCGTGGTACTCCAGGAGATCTGTAATATGGCTTACAAAGCTTTTGGCGCGCAGGTTTATCGCAGACACGTTGACCGAGAGCGCCAAGGGGCGGCTCTGAAACTCCCACGCAGCCGACTGCCTTAAGCTGGCTCCGAGCACCCATTCAGTGAGCGGCTCAATGAGCGAGGTTGCCTCTGCTAGTGGAATGAACTCCGCCGGCGAGATTGCGCCCAACAGTGGATGTTGCCAACGAAGCAGCACCTCAGCGCAGTGGCAATGCCCGTCCCTCATATCGATCCGTGGCTGGAAGCGGATCGAAAGCTGGTCTTGGGCGACGAGCGCAGCTCCTAGGTCTCTGACGAGATGGAAAGAACGCTGGTGCGCCTCGTCCGACACTCGGTCATAGCGTGCCCAGCCAGCAGCCCGGGATCGGCTGTCCTGCGCCGCGGCAAGGGCAGTGCGCAGCATGACCGAGGGTGCCGGAGGGTCATGGCCAAACTCGACAAAGCCGATCCCAACCCGGGTGGAGATGTGAAGACCCTCGCACACGAGAGGCTGGGCGAAGACAGCCGCCAGTTCGCGAGCGATGGTCTCGGTTGCTTGTCCGCCCTCCGTCAGAAACGCGAAGCTAAGCACGCTCACATGGTACAGAACAGCTTCGGGGCCAAGGAAACGGGAGAGTTCGGCGGCCCCAGCCCGGACGAATTCTTCTCCAAAGCCTTGACCCAGTGCACGCAAGATTGCGTTGAACTGATTAGCCTCAGTGAGGGACACTAGGACAAGTGCCTTGCCTGGAAAGCCACGTCCGCGCTCGGTATCGCGGGAGAACCGTGATCGATTCGGAAGCAGCGTGATGTGATCAGTCGATCCAAGCGCTTCCAGAGCATCGGAATAACGCTGTGCGATGATTGCAAGATCGCTTGTAGCCTCAAGATCTCCCGAGCAAAAACGGCCTAGGCGAGCGATCGCGTTCGGCGTTTCGTTCGACCCATATGGGTAAGAATTCTCTGATACGCGACGGTGAATTTCGCCGAAAGACGCTTCGTTAGCGGTCATCGTACGTCCTGACCTCGAGGCCTTTCGCATCCTCATCAGCGCTGATTTACAAACAGCTATCGTTTGCTGCGGCAAATCGCCTCAGAAAATGTGCTTGCGCAAATGTTATCTCGCCTGGCTATCCGCGGGTCTCCGTCTATCACGCCGATTGGATCAGGCCGTCGACCGGACCCGCTTTGCCCGGCAGACGGGAAGCGTCGGATATCGTTGAGCCAATCGATCTTGGCCAGACAGCTGTTAGTGATCTCATTGAGAAGCCCTAACGTATTTCTCGGCAATGAGGTCGGCATATTATGGCGGAGAAATGCAGGTCTTCAACCAAGGACGGGCCCCTCGGTCCGACAGCTTCTTCGCCGCTCTGCCACGCCTGAGGTCGAGCCGGGACACGTTTGACCTGAGTCTCTATCGGTCAGCTCCAGACTGTTGGTATCTAGCAATTACCGACGTGCAGGGCTCAACCGCAGCAATCGAGCAAGGGCGGCACCGGACAGTGAACTACATCGCCGCGGCCGGGATCGCGGCACTGCGGAATCTATGCCACGACTGTGAGATACCGATCTTATTTGCTGGCGACGGCTGCGCCGTAATGGTTCCGGCCAATTACGGTGACGCCAGTCGTCTTGCGCTGGCTCGTCTGCGCCAGCTAGCCCGGGAGGAGTTCAATCTTAATTTGCGCGTCGGACTAGCTCGCGTGAGCGAGCTTAGGGAATGGGGCGCGGACGTCTTAGTTGGCAGGTACGAGCCAACGATAGGTAACGCTTTTGGCGTCTTTGCGGGCGGAGGTGTGGCGGCCCTCGAAGCCGCACTGAAAAAAGAAGCGCCGTCACCGCTGAAGGCTAAGGCGCATATACCCTCATCGCTTGAAGATGGGGCCTTACCTGACCTGACCGGATTGAGCTGCCAGTGGCAGGAACTCAAGTCGCTGAACGGCCGCATGCTCACCCTTATTCTGGAGGGTCGAGACATGTCGCTCGCCTACTCGGCCGTTCAAAGGTTAGCAGGCTCAAAGGGCCTTACCGCGGCGACGCCGGCTAACCTACGACCGCGCTGGCCAGCCGCAGGTGTCTGGCTCGAAGCGCGGGCCACCCATGGCCGGAAGCCAGCCAGCCTCATCGCGGCGCGTCTTTTCGTGCGTGCGATGGCCGCCTACATCGTCCTGCGGACTGGCTGGCGTGTGAAGGGCTTTGATAGGCGGCGCTACATCGCCGAAATCGCCAGCAACACTGACTTCTGCAAGTTTGATCAACAACTTAGTCTCGTGATCGACTGTGACAGCGCAGCCGAGGTCGCCATACTAGCCGAGCTGGTCAGCATCGCGAAAGGAGGAGACCTTCATTTTGGCTTTCACCTATCGCCGACCGCGCTGATGACGTGTTTCGTGACATCGGTAGAAGACAGCAATCATGTCCACTTCATCGACGGAGGGGACGGCGGCTACACCAGGGCAGCAGGGCTGATGAGGCAAGACCCCAACGTTGAAAGCCCAACTGCACTGCCCACTGGTGGTAGCAATAGCACGAGCTGAATGCTGCCTATCGCGCCGCCTGCATCCACCTGCAAAAGCAGGACGTGACGCTTATGCGCGGCGGGCCTCATAGCCCTCGAAAAGCTCCTTGAGAAGCTGCTCCCTGACATTTTTTTGCGACTGATAGGAGAGTCCCTCGGCGGGCGGGTCGAACCAGGTCGCCTTCACGGCCTCTTTCCAGCCCGGGCTTTCGGTCCGCTCCATCTCGGCGCATCCTGCGTAAAGCTCCGCCTACAGTTGGTCGTCGCTCATCCGCTCCGGCACCATTCCCCGACCCACGCGCTGGGCAGTTTCGATCTTCCGCAACCGGCTCTCAAATACGCGCATCAGTCGCTTTCCTCGGTTTCACGCCACGCCTGGTAATCCGCCAGGATGCTGTCGAACACGTCGGAGTTCTTGTGATGTCCGGCTTGCCTGCTTTGGCCAGGCCCTCAAGCCACCAAGCCCTCGCCGCCTCTTTCCAAGCTGCCCCGTTCTCCTGCTCAACCGCCTGCAGCATCGGGAAAAATTGGCCGTAAGCCCGTTCGGTCTCGGCGGCGAGCTCCTCGTCTGTCATCTGCTCGATACGGCAGCCGAAGCGCTTGGGCTGCGGGGCTTCAAGCCTCCGTAGACACCCTTCAATCATGCGCATGAGGGCCCCTCAATCGTCAGCTCTGAACGCCGCCTCGATCGCGGCGCGCTGCTGCTCGACCGTCACGTGGCGAGAGCCGCCCAGAGGCCCCACAGAGGCGAGGATGCCGTCGGCATTGCGGTAGCTCGCCAGAGAGGCCGACACAGCAGCGTCCCGCGTCGCCTTCGGCACGATCGCCACATAGGACGCCTGGCGAGCCTCCAGGCGCTGCAGGCGCACCATTACTTCCCGCTTCATCGACGGCCTCCCATGCCCATGTCCTCCAGCCGCACGAGCCGGTCCTGAATCTCGGTCACCTCGATCGCGTGCACGTGCGCGATCGACGGCTTGGCGGTGAGGATGATCCTGGTCGCGGCCTCGACGCTTGCCGCGGTTTGGATATCCACCACGCCAGCTTCTCGCAGGTAGTTGGACACGACGAGCTGCACCGCGCGGCTATCGTCAACGATCAGCACCGAACCAGAAAACATTAGTTAGCCCTGCGTTACTCCGCAGTCGCACGAGGGCTGTGAAGGGCCCGTTAGCGCGCGTGCTTGCTCGAGCACCTATCCCGAAAGGAGCAAGTAACATCCCGGATGGGGTTCGCCCGACTTCGCTGTGCGCATTGAGCTGGCCCACCTGCTGGCATTGCCGGTCGATGGGGTCGCCTTCGTTGACGCCCACGACGAGCACGGGCCGGACCTGTTTCGGCATGCCTGCGCGCTCGGCTTGGAGGGCATTGTTTGCAAACGGAAGGACAGTCCATATCGGTCGGGGATCTCGCCAGCTTGGTTGAAGGCGAAGTGTCCAGATTACTCGCGGCTCTGAAGCCGGAAGCGGATCTGGATCACGTTCCGAGAGCATTGCGGTCAACCGGACGCCTGACGCAGGAGCGCTCTGCCCCCGCAGAGCGCGGTCACCGGTTCGGCGCAGAAGTCCGAAGCCGATCATCCAACTCTGTCACGAGCGCCTTCAGCTTATGAATCTCGGGCTCTGTTTTTTCGAGCGAACACACAATGGCGCGCCGGGCAGCCACGGCGTGGATGCGAGCGTCCCGGCCCAGCGACGTCAGGGAAACGCGAACTACCCGTTCGTCATTTTTGTCCCGGTTGCGACTAATGAAGCCCTGAGTCTCAAGGCGCTTCAGAAGGGGGGTCAGGGTGCCAGAATCGAGGTTCAGCTTGCCCCCGATCTCTCCAACGCTGGACCCATCCGCTTCCCAAAGCACCAACAGCACCAGGTATTGCGGATAAGTGACGCCAATCTGGTCCAGCAGGGGCTTGTAGGCGGCCGTGAAGGCGTGCGCGGCTGAATAAACGGCGAAGCACAGCTGATTTTCCAGCAGCAGCTCCGGAGTGTCTTGGTCTTTGTGAGCATGTGGCATATGGGCAATCTAGCACTTATTATGTTGCGCGCAATTTAATTGCGCACTATGGAAAGGCGCCGCAGAGGACCCGTCATGCTTGCTCGCTTTCTCCTGACCCCCGCAATTCTGGCCGCCATGGTTGTGGGTGGCATCCAACTGCTCGACGCCAAGACGCCCAAGGCCGCCGCTCCCGAGCGCAAGGTCGCCAGCCTCGAGGCCATCCCATCGGGCGGGGCTGCCCAATCGCCGGTCCGCTCGGGCCCGCGTGACGTGTTGGCTCAGCCAACAGCGAGCCGTAGCCCCGACCAGGCTGCCCCCGCAACGCTCTCCCAGCCCCAGGTCAATGCGACCGCCATACAGACCACAGCGCCAGCCCCGACGACGGTATCCGTGGTTCCGGTATCCTTGCCCGACAAGACGACGCCTGCTCGCAAGCCGGGCGCCGTGGCGGGGGCTGCTGGCTGCACCGGCTACAAGTCATACAGTGCCGCCACCCAGACCTATCGCTCTTTTGACGGCGCAGTGAAGCCTTGCCGGGAAGTGCCGGCGCGCTCGGTTGCGCTAAACTGAAGGCCGGCCGGATGCTCGACGATTCAAGAAGTTCGCGCTGCGCGGCAACGTCGTGGATCTCGCGGTCGCCGTCGTTATTGGCGCCGCCTTTGGCTCCATCGTGACGTCGCTCGTGGCCGACATCATCATGCCCATCATTGGGGCGATCACCGGCGGGCTCGACTTTTCCAGCTATTACCCGCCCGTTTCTGCAAAGGTGCAGTCCGGCCTGGCGTATACCGATGCCAAGAAGCAGGGCGCGGTGCTGGGATATGGGCAGTTTCTGACGGTTGCGGTGAGCTTCGCCATTGTGGCGGCTGTGCTGTTCAGCATCGTCCGAGCCATGAACAAGCTGAAACGTCAGGAGGACGCCAAGGTCGACGTGCCGAAGTCGCCGGAGATCCCGGCTGACCTCAAGCTGCTGGCTGAGATCCGTGACCAGATGACCGCCCTGACCCAAGCCCTGACACGTCTGGCCAGCACGGGCGCTGAGCCGTCGGCGCGAAGAGCTGTCGGCTGATCTACTGCTATGCGTAAGGGCCGCAGCTCCGTCATGGGCCAGATGGATGCCGCCACGGCCGAGCGGGTCGCCCAACTGCCTGCAGCGCTGAAAGGCGAGGGGGCCGACCTGGGCGACATCCCGGCCTGCTCGTGGACCGTGGAGGGCAGCGACGGCATGTTCCGGGTCAACTCATCGGGTCTGCGCTCGCCGGCGCGCCTACTACGCCGGCGCGCGGGGATCTGCCGTGGGACCCCAGAACGGCGCTTACGCCTGAAATATGCGATGTAAAACCCGCTTTGCGATATTGCGAAGGCCCGGGAAGAGGGCCTGAGCGGGCTTGATCGCTGAGTGTTTATCAAGCCTGGAAAGAACTTCGGCCTTTTTCTCGCGCCAGTCCTCCACGGGCAACTCAGGTGCGATCTCCGGGCCAGCTTGGAAAACTGCCACAAGGTCGTGCTGTCCCGCCGAAGAAAACGATCCCGACTTCACCGACAATGTCTGGAGACCGCAGCTGCCCGCCAGCGCCGGCAAACTTTTCCGGGTGAAATAGTAGGTGTGCACCACCTTGAAAACGCGCGAGGCGTTGTCTGTGCGGACGATAGGCTGGATGGCGTCTAAATCTGGGACTAGCACCACCAGTCTCCCGCCCGGCGCCAGCATGGCACGGAGCGTGCGCAAGAGCGCTGCGCCGTCTAGCACATGCTCCAGGGTGGCAATCAGGAAAACGATGTCATAGCGATCGCCGGCGTTGATACGCTCGTTGATGTCCTCCTCCAGCACCGTGAGGCCGTAATGCTCGCGGGCGAACCGGGCCGCTTCGGCGGACAACTCGACGCCAACCACTTCTCCGCCATAGCGTTTGCGGAACTCCGACAGGAGCTCGCCATAGCCGCAGCCGACGTCGATAACCTTCATGTCCGGCCGGAACGCGACATGGGACGCGATATCGTCCAGGACGCGGCGCATCACGCCTTCGTTCTTGGCCACGATGGCGGCGAGCTGTCCGCCGGACATTTCCTCGTAGTAGTCGGCCGCATAATATTGGTTGTAGCCGGCCTGATCGAGACGCGGCGACAGGAAGGTGAATCCGCAAGCCTCGCAGCACGCCACCCGGCAAGTGGGCGACCCCGGCCAGTGCGGCTTCTTCACCGGCGTGGTGATTAGCTCCTGATGCCGGTCCGGCGCAGACCCGCAGAGGTTGCAGGTTACGGGCTGCTCGATCTGGTTCACTGTTGCCTCCGGCGAACGACCCACGGGTCAGCGGCTTCGTAGCGCAATTGCCGACGCTGTTGGAAGGGGAGGGGGTCGACCTGGGCGACATCCCCGCTGGGCAGTGGACCGTGCAGGACAGCGACAGCATGAACTCGCCAGGCTACGCGCTGGCCTGCGTTTACTACGCCGATCGTCGGGCCGGGGATCTCACCTGGGACGAAGCCCGACGGATCTCGGCGGGGATTGCCCGGCTCCCATTAACGCTGCGGCCCTCTACGATACAGCCGAGTTAACGCCGTCGCCGCCTGAATGCCGGGTCGCGTACTCGCTGCCACCGCAGAGCCCTTTAGGGGGTCAGCCGTTCGGCCGATTCCGCCCGGCTTCGTTCACGCTTCAGGCTAATGGTAAATCTGCGCTATCTCAGTTCGTCGAGGCCAGGCGAACAGCTGTTCACCGATTGGCTGCCGTGCCCTCGTAGGCTGAGAACGCCCTGGTGATTGCGTCATGAAGCTTGTGCACCCAGTCGTTTGCGCTCTGGAGACGACACTCGGCTTCCGCTATCCGGCCATCTGCCTCCTTGATGCGGACCTCGGCTTCCGCGACCTGCTGCTCAAGGTCGCGTACTTTGGCCCGGGCGCGCGTCAACTCCTCAGTCAGGGCAGCAACTCCTGCCGCAGCTTCACTCTCAATTGCGCGGATCCGTCGGTCCGAGCGCTCCAGTAGGGTAGACGCGCGTCCAACAAGGCTCAGTGCACGGTCCAAGTCGCGCTGGTGAGTTGCGTGGCCGCCGGGCTTGTTGCCGCGCTGCGTCTCATCTCCGAACCCGCTCTGCCGCGAGCGTTCGGCCAGGGCGAGGATGCTCGCAAATTCGCTGAATGCATGTTCGCCCTGCTCGGCCAGATCTGAGTGAGCGAGTAACGTATCTAAATCCAGCGGATCTCTGCGCATTATGGTCACCGGTGCAAAAGCTAATGAACTGTAGCTTTTCATGGTTAATGCCGGGTTAAATCCAAGCGCGCTGCGAGTCCGCAAATGCTGACAAGAATAAGGCCCCGTGGCTGACGTGGCCTGAGTTGCCTTTGGAGGGGCGCTCCAATGTCAAGGTCGTTTGTCATTGCATATGAGGGGCAGCAAGGCTGTGACCTAGCGCACACACGCTTGTCTCTGGATTCTGCTGCTGCCCGCCAGACGGGCCGTTAATGTGTTTCAAGGCCATATTCTGTAAGCGTGCTAAAGGGGCTTTACAAACGCTTTGGGACTATGCGAACGTAAGTGCACGCTTACAGCCTTACAGGGGTTCGCTATGGCCGTTTACGCCTACACCCGGGTCAGCACCGATCGCCAAGCCAACGAAGGCGAGAGCTTGGACGTGCAGCAGCGGACCATCACCGGCTACGCCATGATGCACGGCCTGGCTGTTGAGCGCGTGTTTGTGGAGCGCGGTGTTTCCGGCTCGAAGCCCCTCGGCGAGCGCCCCGCCGGTGCTGATCTGCTCAAGGTTCTCCAGACCGGAGACGTGATCATTACGGCCAAGCTCGATCGCATGTTCCGCTCGGCCAGCGACGCCCTTTCCAATCTGGAGGACCTGAAGCGCCGGGGCGTCCACCTGCACATGATCGACCTGGGCGGCGATGTGACCGCCAACGGCATCGCCAAGCTGGTGTTCACGATCCTCAGCGCCGTAGCCGAGGCGGAGCGCGATCGTATCCGCGAGCGGGTCGCGACGGTGAAGGCTGATCAGCGCGCCCGCCGGCGCTACCTGGGCGGCTCGGTCCCGTTCGGCTACCGAGTCTCGGAAGATGGTGCTCTAGTCGAGCACGAGGCCGAACAGCAGGCCATCCGTGAGATGCGGGAGGCGAGGGCGGCTGGACGGTCTCTCCGGGCAATCGCCGCGCAGATCGAGGCCCGCGGAATTTCGATCAGCCATGTAGGCGTGAAGCAAGCGCTCTCTGCGGCTGCGCGTTGAAACTGGGCTGAATTGGGATGTGCTGATGTTCGGTCTTACAAAGCAGTACGATGTCTATACTGGAGTCGAATCTACAAAAAATGAAATGCTCATTTTTATTTGCGAGCATTCAGATCAGTCTCGGCTTTTAGTTCATGGCCTTTGTCATGAGCACGGATTAATCGTGAGCGAAATACAGCGAGGAATCCCTTTCGTCGATTACTCTAGCGGTCCACTTACAAAAGGTGAAACTGACCTATTATGCTGGATGCTGGGCTCCGATGGTCCCTGCGGACACAAGAGCCATTTCTTCCGGCTCAGCCCTGAGAGGAAGGAGCATCCCCATTTCGCCGATTTTGGAGAGAAGCTCCGTCAATTAATCTCTCGTCGTCTTCGACGAAATGACTTGCTCAGATGGCGTTGGTAGGTAGGTCGTCGTCCCCGACCATACGCTGCCAAACAATGCTTTTATGGTGTTATTTTAACATTCTGATGATGGAATTTCACAAGTGCGATCGCGGGATGTTCGTGCTTATTGCGGCCCCTCCGGGCTTGGCGCTCGGCCTCGCGCGCCGCATAGCGGGGTGAGGCAGAAACCACCCGTGGTCGGGGCGCAGCGCGGGGCGATCTCCGGCCCTCGGGTCGCTCCGGACCAGGTCGGCTGCGCTTGGCTGTTTAACGGCTGTATTTTCAGCCATGGGCATCGGCGGCCGGCATCGCTCTTCGTGCATCATCATCCCCAATTCGCAGCGGGCTTGAGTGGCTGACTGGCTTCCTCATCCCACAGGTCGGCCAGCTCCAAGATGCGGCTGGGCAGACCGTAGAAGGGGGCGGGGCGCGGGATTGGTGCCTGGGCCGCCGGTGGCGCAAAGCTGACCGGGATCGCGACTACGGCCGGCTCCAGATCGGGCGGCCACGCGATCGACTCCGCCGGCTTGGACGAAGGTTCAAACGAGAGGACCGTATCGGCGCGGCTTTTATTCGCCGGAGCATTGTTCCCCTGTGGGACAATGCCAGCCTGAGGCGAGTGCCCGGCTTGCTGTTCTTGCTGCTGTTCTGAGCGCGCTACGGTGGCGCGAGTCGTCGCTTTGCCGGGCCGGATCTCCGCCGGCTTGAGCCCAACGCTGGCGAGCTTGGCACGGGCCGCAGCCTCGTCGCCGGCGGCCACGCCCTGAAGACATATCTCGGCTCGGTAGCGGTCTTGGGGGGTCGCTCTAACCGTCCACTCTGACCATTGATCAGAAATGCTCTCAGACGGAGATTCTCCCATAGAGATACTTCTATGGGCGTTTCTCCGTCTGAGAGCTGTCTGCCATCGGCGGTCCACGTCAGGCCGATCGCGAAAAAATCCGCGCCAGGCGTCCGCCTTGCCCCCAAGCGCCGCAGCCCAAAAGGCCCACTTGCCGCGACCCTCGGCCGGCAGCACACCCTTGAAGATCAGGTCATCAACCGGCGTCGCCTCGGCGAAAAGGTCGGCCGTCCGGACAAGCTCATCCACCTGCAGGGGGAGGGGAACGCTGGTCCCGACGATCACGAGGAGAGGCGTCTCTGCAGAGCGGCGCACGGCGCGGGCGCGGCCGACGGCCTGGATTAACTCTGCCTCGGTTGTCTGCCAACGGAAGCGTTCGGCCAGCTCGTCGGGATGCCGGTCAGCTTCGGCCACACGGGCTGTACCGTCCGATAACAGGTAGGCGCTGGGCTGCTTCTCGAACCACTTGCCCTTGCCGACGCTCGGTCCCCACGAACCCCGATGCACGGCCGCCATGCGCTCATATTCCAGCGGTCCTGCCTGCGGGCGGGACCACACAACGAGGCAGCGAACAGCCCGGAAACCGTCATAGCCCCGGATCGCGCCGAAGTGCGCCAGCTTGCAAGGTGGCCGGCCGTTCCAGTGATCGATCAGCCACGCCTCCGCCGCTTGGGGGACGATCGCGGCAACGTCGCCGTGCTCTCTCACGAGCCCGTCCAGCATGCGCGCGAGCCGCTGAAGGTTGTTCTCGGCCGTGCGGTCCTGCTTGGTCGCATCCTCGGCCGTGGCGTCGCCCTGGGGCGTCCAACCGCGATACCCGTTGGTCTGGTCGTAGGTCTGATGGATCTCCGCCGCCGCCGGCGAGGCCACTTTCACGTCAGCCGCGACAGTGAGGCGAGGAAGCCAAGGCTTCAGCAATTCCGGGTCGCCGGTGCCGTCCAGCACCAGGACGGGGGCATTGCGATATGCTTCGTCCAGGTCCTCTTTCCACCCGAGAATGAAAGCCGGTTCGTCGCCTCCCTCGGCCTCAATCTGTCCAACCTCTAGCGCCGCATCGTCGTTGCCGGCATTGTCCTCGAGCGCTTGGGCGACACAGAATGCCAGCTTCGCGATAGCGAACAGCGGACGGTTCCATTTCACGATGTCGGCAAGCGCTTTGTGGAGGGCCGGCCCGGTCAGGTCAGAAGCGTTCGGCACGTCGCGCGCGAGCGAGAACACGGCCAACCGAAATTCCCGGAAATCGTGGGCCGTCATTCCCAGGCCGCGCAGCTCTCCAAGGCTGATCCGGACGCGGCTCTTATCCTGGGCGACACGCTTCAGCAGCTCCGCCAGTCGGCCGAGGCGCTCGTTCTGGTGCTCAAGCGTTTGCCAATCGACGGGGCGCTTGGCGTCTTCAGAATTGCGCAGGGGCCTTTGGAGCGTCGCCAGGCCGAGCTTATCGGGCTTCTCCGATAGGCCGCCCATCAGATCGGCCGGGCGGGTCTCATCGACCACGACGGCGTCAAAGGGGTCTACCGAAACCACTTCCCCTTGCCAGTCGGTCGCCTTCCGCCGGATCTTTCCGGGCGGGGCCTGCGTCAGCGCCGAAGGACCGGCAAGCACCACGATCGGGCTGCCTGCGTCGCCCTGCGTTTTGTAGGCGCACGGGCTCTCGCCTGAATTGGATTTGGGATGGAAGGGGCAGTAACCCCGCGCGTTCGAGCCGCAAAGGTGGTCGATCTTGCCGCCGGCCGCCTTCACCTCGTGGAAGTCCGCCACGCGGCGGCACATGGTGACAGAGGGGTCTTTCGGGTCCGGCCGTTCCAAGCCGCGCCAGAGCTGCGCGCAGCCGGGCTGCATTGCGTTGGCGCGCCGGTGCAGGTCTTCGCCCAGCTTGTGGTCATTGACGAAGAACACCACTCGCCGAGGCACGTCCGGCCGATCTTTCGCCGAGTGCCCAGCGTGCTCGCCGTCCGTAAACGCGAGAGCCCCGCGCAGTGCCGTTTCCGTTTTTCCGGCCCCGAGGTCAACACGCATCAACTGTTGCCGGCCCCGGTGCTCAGAGCGCCGCCAAGCGGGCATCTCGTCCGCCTCCAGCTTGAACCGTAGCCGCGCCGCGCTATCCCCCTCCACACCCCGCCAGAAAGCCTCCATCGGTCCTGCGAGCGCGGCTGACGCCTGATCGGCCCTCATCGTAGGAGCCTGCCACCAATCTGGAACGGGCGTTTCCGCCGGACCGCTGCGGGGCTGCGTTTCCTCGGCCGAGGCTATGGCATCCGTAATCCGAGCCCGAACGGATTCACTACCCTCAAGCTGGGCTAGGTCATTGAAATCCTTCGCGCCGTCAGGGGCAGAGGCCCAAGGCCAAGCCTCAACGATTCGGCAGCCCTCCGACCGCCATTCCTCAATCCGAGCCTCAATCTTCAGGCGCGACGGAGCGCCAGGACGATCATGCTCCCGCAGCACTACAAAGGGCCGGCCTGCGTCGGGCTGCAGCCCACTGATGCCGCCTAGGGCGATGCGGGTTTCAAGGCCGGTTGCCGCCCAGGCCGTCAGCCCGGTTTCCGGCCCCTCAGCGGCCAGTATCTCGCCTTCTGCGCCGAGGCCCGGAAGGATGACGGCGCGGCCGGCTATGACGCCGTGCGAGCGCTTGGACACGCCGGTAGCGTCGGGCCGCTTCTGCGCGTCGCGGGTGAGATAGATCGACTGAACCGCGCAGGTTTGGCCCGCCTCATCGAACACGGCCAGGATGAGCGCTTGCGTGATGGGATCGAAGCGGGCCGCGTCGGGCCAACCTTGGGCAGGAGCCGCGACGGCCCGCGTCCGGAGAAGATACGTCTCAGCCACGGTGCCGGCAATCGGCTGGGCTCGCTGCCAGCGCCGCTGCGCCTCGGCGATGCGTGCGGCCTTGTCGGCGGCCAGCTCGGCCTCCCGCGCCTCGCGGCGAGCTTCGCGCTCGGCCTGGCGCTTCGCAGCCCCAGCAGCCCACGCCGCGCGCTGTTCGGGTGTCTCCTGGTCCGGCTCAGGCATGCCCAGCCAGCGACGCGCCCAAGCCAATGCTTCGGGGAAGCTGCCGGACGTGACGCGCATCTGAATAAGGCCGAGTAGGTCCTTCCCTTGGCCGCCTTCCTTGTCGTGCCAGAAGCCGGCCTTGGGGCCGCTCAGGACCAGCGCGAACGAGCCCTTCCGGTACCAGCGAAGATCGCGGCCAGGGCGGGACAAAGCGCGGTTTGGCTGCTCGCCGAGGATGTCGCAGACGAGCGCCTCGGCGCTGGCCAGGAGAGCGTCGCGGACGTCGTCCAGGTCGCGGGAGCTACGCAACGCGCACCGCCTTCCGAGAGGCGGGGCAACCCCAGCTCTGAAAGGTGATGCGCGCGCAGATCACTCCACGAACTCCGCGCCGTAAGCCTGCGCCAGGTGGAGGCCGAAACGGACGGCGCGGCCGTGATCATGGAAGCGCCAGGCGACCGAGCTGTCAGACCATTTGCTCTCGTGGATCACGAGCCAGTCGCCAGCCCGGTAGGGGCACTCGCAGAGATAGACTTCGCCCTTGGGGTCGACGGGCTTTGGCCGCTGACGAGGAAAGCGGATAATCTCGGCGGCGCTCATCGTGCCACCCTCCCAAACGCGAGTTCGGCGACGGCTCGAGCATGCGCAGCGGAAACCCCAACGCGAGCGAGCAGCCAAGAGGCTTGCAGGTCTGCAAGTTGGCTGGACTTTTCAGAGGAGCTCTCGTATTTACTGGGGTAGCGATCCGCCAAGATCCTTCTACCCGGAGCCGGCCCGTCCCCCAGACGGCCGGCTTCGTCCGTTTTGGGCATTAGGCCGCGACCTCCCACCCAAGCAGGCGGCGCGCCTCTGCGGCGGGGATGCGGATCGTCCGCCCGACGCGGACTGATCGAATTTCACCCTTTTTGATCGCGTCATAAAGGTGGTTGCGGGAGGTCTCCGTAGCCTTCGCGATGCAAGTCACCTTGACCGGAAGGTCTGCTTCGACGCGCTGGCGCAAATCGGTATCCATTGCCGTCTCCGTATTATGAAGCGCCCGTGCGAGCACTTACTGGAGAACTAACGCTGGAATGCCCGATCCGCAAGAATTACGATGCGCTTATCCGTCATAAAACGACGCGGAGGACGTTATAGCGCTGGCGATGCGCTTAAGTGCGTGCTATGTGGTGCATGATTGGCAGTTTGGGATGAGAGCGCGATGGGTCGGCCGAAAAAATCGGATGAGGAAGCCAAACGAGCGCCGCTTGGATTCAGGACTACAAGGGAGCTTCGCGCGAAACTGGAGGAGGCCGCCGACGCCTCTGGACGTTCTCTGGCCCAGGAGATGGAAATCCGGCTGGAGCGCTCGTTCGACTTCGTTCAAATTGTCGACCGGGCGATTAAAACGACGATCGCAGCAACATCCGCGATGGTCGAAGAGAAACGGCTATCTGCAGTGGGTGGGAGCCATAATGCTCAGCTCGGCGAGCTGATCGCCTACATTGCGTTCTTAGTTGAAGCCGAACGCGAGAAGCGCTGGACCGAAGATCAGGATACTCGGCATGCCGTCGAATCTCGGCTGCTCTCGATGATCCCGAGGCTGCTCCGCAATCCTGTTATGGGTGAGAAGGAGCCGAGTGGCCCATTGCTGTCTGATTTGGCCAAGACAGCTGAAGCTGTGGCCAAGGGTCTACGCGCGAAGGCGGAATGAGAGTTCTTGCCTATTGCCACAACTCTCTGCCAACGCGGCGGAATCGGATTTTAACCCCCTCGCGCGTGCGCCCGCGCGTATTGGTCCCGAAACTCCTGATATCTGTCAGGCGGACCGCCTGTTTCGCCTCTGTTCTCAGGGCGACCTCTCGCTGAAACTGTCCAGCAAGCGCCGGGCCGCCGGGATCAGATCCCCACTGTCTGGGAAGTTGGTGATTGAGTAATTCATCTTCACCAGCAGAGAGCGATGGCTGAAGTACAAGCTACATCCCGGGTTAGGTACTTCACTCACGCAATGAGCATAGCCGGAGGCCATTGCTCTGAAGCTGTGTTTAGAACCACTGAACCACGGGGGCGTAGAATACGATCCATCAGGCGCTGCTTCGGCCCGATAAACGTTCGCGGCAGAGATCATCAGGGCCTGAAGATCGCGGGTGCGCGGGGCGGGTGTTAGCAAGATATTGATTATCGGATAGTACCCAAATCGGGATACAGCCTCAGGGATTGGGCGCAGAAGGAAGACCAGTGCGTCGTCGGGTAAGGGTGCCAGAGTCGGGCCAAACGCAAAGAAAAAGAAGGCAGGTTTCTCGCCTTGCGTCGGCTTCCCCTCGACATAAGCCGCAGGAATGAGCAGCGTTTCTTCGGCTATGCGCAATTCCAGGCTTTCGCCCACAGATGCCGACGAGTGATGCAGGCTGATCCGAGCTACGAGCGCCAGCGCGATTACAGGCGGCAGAAAATACCAGCGAAAGGTCATGCTCACTCATCCCTAGGGCATGGGCCACCTCTGAGGATAGCCGCAAAGGTATTCGCGTGACACGAACCCCCGAGGGGGATTGCCATGATGGCAACCCCTTGCCGACGTGGCCCACCCTGAAGGTATGGTCATGATGGCCATACCTCGATCCTCCCCCGCTGGGGGAACACCGCCCTGAACACTAAACCATCACTATTTGCTGTTGGCCGGGGTGTCCCGCGCGCCCACGCGTACTACTGCGAAAACGGCAACATGCCCTCTAAATCCCACTATTTTAGTGGTGGATCAGCGGGAGCCCGCCACGCTGTTTCCACGCTGTATTATCAGCGTCGGCCTCGCGGGCGCGCGCGTACTGGTCGCGAAACTCGGCAGGCCCTTTTTAGGGCATGACAAAACTCCCCCGCCCACTGTTCTCAGCGCGGATCGCGTCCCTGTTTTCTCGCTGTTAAAACAGTGGAGCGGCGGCTTTTTAGGGTGTTGCAAAACCCGCGCGCCACCATCATCGCCGTTGGACAGGTCAACGATTGCCGATCCGAATGCCGCAACGCACTATCCATTCGCGCGGCAGCACGTTGGCTCCGACGTCAGGCTTCAAAACGTAGAACGCCATCTTGCGATAGCTCCAGGCGTACGGCGTGCAGCCCTTAAGCGCCGCCGTGTGCAGAAAGAATTGGAAATCGCTAGGCGCTTCGCGGATGGAGCGGAAGAACGAGTGCTCCTCAACCTCATCCGCCCCGAAAGCCTGAACGGCGCGGTGCCTGATCCAATCCGCGTAGACGCCTACAATCGCCGTGGGTAGCAGAATGGCCAGGCATATGAGGATGGGGACCCTGAACGGGCTATTGACCGGCCCCATAAACCGGACCGTGAAGCTCAAAGCCACGAGGCACAGAGGAGGGATCAACTGCCACAAAGGAGCGCCAAGACGATCATGCCACAACAGAGCGAGCATGATTGGATGGACCGGGCTGCCGAACAGAAGCGTCGTCACTCCGACGTAAGTGAGAACGGCGTATAAGAACCCCATCGACATCCCATAGCAGGCCATTGCAGCGGCGAGTTTAGCTGCAAGCCTTACCCCGGCCATTAAAGCCGGTTGCTGCCACGCGCCAAGGGCCGAGACCTTCTCGTTCTGGTCACGTATGCACGTGAGAGCATTCCCCTATCGGAGCCTATTTTAGGCTCGGCCCGGATGGGAGCCCGTCTGTTTTGGTCCTGTATTTACAGACAGCCGGTCTCCGTATTTGTCCCGTAATTACGGGGAGCGCTCCGCTGCAATTAGCCTATCAGCAGCGCTGTCCGAGTTTGATTAT
Source organism: Alsobacter metallidurans (assembly GCF_014636935.1). Lineage (GTDB taxonomy): Bacteria > Pseudomonadota > Alphaproteobacteria > Rhizobiales > Beijerinckiaceae > Alsobacter > Alsobacter metallidurans. The sequence goes on from NZ_BMES01000001.1 coordinate 1,203,062, forward strand.
TTGAACAGGTTCCTCATAGCCGAGCAGGCACCCCGATCGCTTTTTAGAAAAGCGCCCAGTTTGTCGACATGAGTCATCACTAATGCCTTATCGGCAGGGTTGTCTAAATTGATACCAGCAGCCTTCGCCATCAGGCTTTCCCTGACGATGACATCGCTGCTTACTGGGCCCGTTACCTGATCGCAGACCGCGCCATAGGCTAAAAGCGCCGCGAAATTATAAGCTGCATTGTCCCTGGTATCGGCGCGGGCTTGAGAGGCCACCGCAACAGTAAGCAACACTAACGAGATGACTTTTTTCAAGGCGGATTCCTTTCCAACGTCCTTGTTACACAGGTCGAAAAACAGCGCGGTACGAATTGTTATTTTTCGCAGATAGCGCTGCCTGTGGCCATAAGGCTGCTGTTCAGCAGCGCGCCGGCTGTCATCTCCACTGCCCTCCGCTCTGCCTGAATGAACGCCGCCCACAGCCGATCGTAGGTTCGCGCGTGCATGCCCTTGGGGCGGGGAGGGAAGGGCTCTACGAGGTTGCCGGAGCCTCCCACCCGCGCGCGGGCTTTCCTGGCCCTCCTAAGGCCCCTATCGCGCTCCGTCTCACGTTGGGAAGGGTAGGCAAGCCCCCTGCACTTTCTGCAGGCCAGTGGGAAGCCGTAGAGGACCGCGGCGCGCCTGCCGCACTCGTCGCGCCGAAACCAGCGCCGCTCGCCGCCCAGAGGCTGCTCTGTCCGCTCTAGGTGCACCCAATCGCATCGCTCGCCGATCCTGATGCGCAGGGCCGCCGGCTTGGCCTCTATCTGAGCCTCCGCGATCACGCGGCAATTGACGGTCTGGCAAAGCCGCCGCACAGCGCCGCGCTCCAGAAAGCCATTCCGGCCAAGCCAGCGAATATCCAGCTCGAATACGCTGGTGGTCTTCGGCCGTCCGCCACCTTCGGGCCTAGGCATGCCGGCTCTCCTGGATCAGCTCGATCACGCGGGACGCGATCGGCCCCCACGTCGCGAGATCCTGCGCAACCTGCGTTTCGCTCACTCCGTCCCGCCGCTGATAGTGCGCCAGGAAGGTAGGCCAGACGGCCTCGGCAGTGGTCGCGAAGGGAATGCGAGCATGCTGGCAGAAGCTCACCAGGTCGCGTGCATCATTCCCGGCCGCGAGTTCGTCGAATAAGCCGCGCAGTCTGTCCTCAGCCGCTCGGCGAATGCTCATCTTCGGCATTTTCGCTCCCATTTCCGAAATCATGTGGCAAAACCGAAAACGATCATCCCAACGAACACCATCGCGGCGAACGCAGCGAATTCGCGTTTTGCACGCGCAGTAATCGCATCAGCCGACCAGTCGATACAACGCCGCGGATTTCTGACAGTATAGCCATGCATTCCGGTTGCTCCATCCCAGAATTCAGCACAATCTTGGCGGATATGGGGGGAGTCGGACGTGAACCAATCGTTGTACGCTCACAAGCGCGAAGGCTATTTCACCGGCGAGCGCCGGGACTTCATCGATCCACTGCCGGGTGCCGGCCTGCGCATTCTTGAAATAGGCTGTGGCGACGGCGCAAACGCTGCCTATGCGCGCAAATCAGGCAAGGTCGCCTTCTACGCCGGCGTGGAGCCTTTCGAAGACGCCGCGCGCGTCGCAGAGCCCCACATGGACGCCCTGCACATCGGCGACGTTGAAAAGCTCGATCTCACCACGCTTGGGCGCGACTTCGACGTGGTGATCATGAGCGAGGTGCTGGAGCACCTGGTTGACCCGTGGGCGGTGCTGCGCGGCGTGCGCCAGGTCGTGACGCCAGACGCCACGATCCTGGCCAGCTCTCCCTGCGTCTGCCACTACAGCACCGTGCTGATGCTCCTGCGGGGCCGTTGGGATCTCACCGACTCCGGCCGCATGGACCGCACGCACCTGCGCTGGTTCACGCCCACCAGCTACGCCCGCATGTTCGAGGATTGCGGGTTTCGGGTGGAGTCCGTGGAGCGCATGAACGGGCTCACGCGCAAGCACCGGCTGGCCATGAGGGTTTTGCCTGAGCGGTATCATCACCTGTTCACCGGGCAGATAAGGCTCCGCGCGCGGCCAGCGTAAGAGCCAGTTATTGGCACAAGTTTTGGCCCAAACGACAAGGGCCACCCTAGCGGATGGCCCCAAGTCTTTGAGGAATAATGGTCGGAGCGATAGGATTCGAACCTACGACCCCCTCGTCCCGAACGAGGTGCGCTACCAGACTGCGCTACGCTCCGACACTGTCGACTGGCGACGCGGCGTTATAGGCAGCGGTGGGGAGCGGCGCAACCCCTAAAACGGGGCGACGGTCCCGACCTGCCCGGAAGCTCAGTCGCAGCAGGCGGCGTCCTGGGCGGCGTCGTCGCTTCCGAGGCCGCGCATCCAGGCGACCATGCGGCCGAGCGTCCCGAAAACCACTTCGTCGATCAGTTCGAGAACGGTTTCGAAGATGGCGTCGATCATCATGATTCTCCCGCGAAAAACCTGTCAGCGAATGCATCTCCAATAGGCCGGAGCGACGGCGGCACTTTCAGGGCAGACCTGCGGCGAAGCGGTGCGATCGCGCACATCCGAGGCATTCTGGACAGACACGGTTAACCAACCCTTTCCGCCGCCACGCCCAAGCCGCGGGGGTGGGCGCCTGGGAGAGGGCTGAGCCGGCGGGCGGATTTGTGGCGCCCCGGTCCGCAGAATCCACGACGGGAAAGCGCCGGACTGTTCTCAGCGGACAGGGCAGGTAGCATCGTGGCCGCACCCGAGGCCGCCCCATGCCCGTCCCGTCCCCCTGCATCAAAGTTTGCGCGCTGGACCCCGCCACTGGATGGTGCGTCGGCTGCGGCCGCAGCGCGCGCGAGATCGCAGGTTGGTCGCGCCTGGACGAGGACGACCAGCTCGCGGTCCTCGAGACGCTGCCGTCCCGTCGCGCCAGTCTGGCGAACATTGCGCCGCCGCCGATGGATTGCGCGACCTGCGGCGCCTGCTCGGGCCGCAGCGCGGCCGCCGCCTAGCTGAGGGGCGTTCAAGCGCTCCGGAACGCGGCCGGATCGATGCCGTGGCGGTTAAGCTTGTCGTAGAGCGTCTTGCGGGCGGTCCCTAATTCCTCCGCCGTCGCCCGGACGTCCCCCTTGTGACGCGCGAGCGCGTCGCGAATCAACGCGGCCTCGAAGCCGTCCACCTGGTCCGCCAGGCTCGCGCCGGCGGCGTCGGCCACGCCAGGTGTCCCGGCCAGTTCCGGCTCCAGCCCCAGCAGGGCGCGTTCGGCCGAATGGGCGAGCTCGCGGACATTGCCGGGCCAGTCGCGTCGGCTGAGCCGGTCCCGCATCTCGGCCGTGAAAACTGGCGCCGGGCGGCGGAACCGCTCGGCCGCCGAGGCGATGAAATGCGCAAACAGCAGCGGAATGTCGTCACGCCGCTCGCGCAGGGGCGGCAGCCGCAGCATCACGACGTTGAGGCGGTAAAAGAGATCCGCCCGGAACGCCCCGCGGGCGGCGGCTTCGGCCAGGTCGATCTTGGTGGCCGCGACCACTCGCAGGTCCACGGGGCGAACCTCGTTGCCGCCGAGCGGCTCGACGCTGCGTTCCTGCAGCACGCGCAGCAGCTTCACCTGCAGGGAGAGCGGCATGCTCTCGATTTCATCCAGAAACAGCGTGCCGCCGTCGGCATGCTCGATCTTGCCGATGCGGCGCTTCTGCGCGCCCGTGAAGGCGCCGGCCTCATGGCCAAATAGTTCGCTCTCGATCACGCTTTCGGGCAGCGCGCCGCAGTTCAGCGCCACGAAGGGGCGGGTCCGACGTCGGCTCCAGCGATGCAGCGCGACGGCCGCGACCTCCTTGCCGGTCCCGGTCTCGCCCTCGATCAGCACGTCGACGTCCGTGTCCGCGATGTCGTGCAGGGTGCGACGGATGCGCTGCATCGCGGGAGTCTCGCCGATCAGCACGACATCGCCCCGCCGTGCGTCCTCGAGTTCGGCCTGGAGGCGGCGGTTTTCCAGCACCAACGCGCGCTTCTCGAGAGCGCGGCCAACGCTGGAGATCAGCCGGTCGGCCGGATATGGCTTCGCCAGGAAGTCATAGGCGCCCTCCCGCATGGCCTGCACGGCCATCGGGATGTCGCCGTGCCCGGTGATCAGCAGCACGGGCAGGTCCGGATCGGCCTTACGCAGGCTGCGGAAAAACGTGATGCCGTCGATCACCGGCATGCGCACGTCGGTGACGACCACGCCGGCGAAATCCGGCCCGAGCGCCCGCAAGGCGTCCTGCGCGGACGCAAAGGCCTGAACGTCGAAGCCGGCGAGTTCCAGGCTCTGCGCGTTGGCGGCGCGCAGCTCCGCGTCGTCGTCCACAAAGGCGACGCTGCGAGGCCCGCTCACGCGTCGCTTCCCCTATCAAGCGGCAGCGTCACCGTGAAGGTTGCGCCGGAGGCGTCGCTCGCCGCCACGATGTCCCCGCCGAAATCGCGAACGATGTCGCGGCAGATGGCCAGTCCGAGCCCGAGGCCTTCCGGCTTGGTGGTCGCGAAGGCGGTGAACAGGTTCGCCATGGTGGATGGATCGATGCCGGGGCCGTTGTCCGAGACCACGAGGCTAGCATGTCCGTTTGCGGCGCGCAGGCGGATGGCGACATGTGGCGCGGCGACGTCCCGGGTGGCGTCCAGCGCGTTCTGCAGCAGGTTGACGATCACCTGCTCGACCCGCACGAGTTCGCCGCGCACCAGCACGTCCTCGGCCGGCAGGTCGGCGTCGACCGCGACGCCCTGGGCGAGCAGGCGGTGGTTCAGGAGCATCAGCGAGCCCTCGATGGCGGCCTGCGCCGACACCGGCCCGATCGCCCCCGACGCCTTGCGGCCGAACGCCTTCAGTTCGGAGGTGATGCGGGCGATGCGGGTGGTGAGCCCTCCGATTTTTACGAGGTTCTCGCGCGCGTCCGGCGCGCGGTCGCGGTCCAGCATCACGGCCCCATTGTCCGCATAGGCCCGGATGGCGGCGAGCGGCTGGTTGACCTCGTGCGCCACGCTGGCGGCGAGCTGGCCCAGCGTCGCCAGCTTGTTGGCCTGCACGAGCTGGTCGCCAAGGGTGCGAGCGGCGGTTTCGGCGCGCTGGCGCTCCTCCATCTCGGCTTCGAGGCGGCTCTTGGCGTCGGTGAGTTCGCGGGTGCGCAGCGCCACCTGGGTCTCGAGCTCGGCCCGGGCTTCCTCCTGCCGCCGGGCGCGCTCCAGCCGGCGCTGCCGCACCAGCAGGCCGAAACCCGCCGCAAAGGCGGCCGCCAGGGTGCCAAGCCCCGCAATGGCTTGCGCCTGCCGCTCGGCGCGGTCCACCACAGGCCGCAACGGCGTCAGCGTGTGCAGGGACCAGTCGGTCGTCGGCACGGGCTGCATCAGGTGCAGGGCAGGGCCGCCCGGCGTGGCCGCCGAGGCGTCCGTCTCCACGAGCGCGCCGTCCGCGGCTTCGGGCGGGCGGAACGGCAGGGGCTCCAGGTCCGACGCCGCGACCTGGAACTCCTCGCGCACCTGCTGGCGGCGTTCGGGCGCCAGCGCGCGGGCGGTGCGGAAGCGCCACTCGGGCCGGTCAGTCACCACAACCACGCCTTGCGCGTCCGTCGCGTAAGTGCGGTCCCCGCCGGTGCGCCAGTCGGCCTCGATGGCGTCGAATTCAAGCTTCACCACCACGATCCCAGCGGGCCCGGCCGCGTCCTCGGCCCGGCCGGAGAGGTAGTAGCCAGGCCGGCCGCTCACCGTCCCGAGCGCGAATTGCTCAAACGCTCCGCGCGCCATCGCCTCCTGGAAGTAGCGCCGGAACGCGTAGTTCTGGCCAACGAAGCTGGTCGGCTCGCGCCAATTGCTGGCCGCCAGCGTGCGCCCGTTCGCGTCCAGTGCGTAGATCACGGCCGCGCGCGCGGCGTGGCTCAGCTCTTCCAGCCGGCGGTTGATCGGCTCGGCCGCCCCCGGCCCCGCGCGGCCGCGCAGCAGGGCGAGCAGTTCGGCGTCCTGCGCCAGCACGGCGGGCAGCGCGCGTTGCTTCTCCAACTCGCTGCGGAGCGCCGAGAGGTGCAGCGCCATGGCGTTGCTGGCCGAGCGGCGCAGTTCGGCGATCGCGGCGGCGCGGCCGAGGCGGCCGCCTTCCCAGACCGCTGCCACGAAGGCCAGCAGGGCGAGCGCCGCCAAGGCCGCCCAGGCGGCGCGGCGGCGGTCCATGGATGAGCGTCGAGCGGCCTGCATGCCGGGCAACGGTTGAACTCCCAAGCAGCCGACCAATGGCCGAAGCTGCAGCAAGTGGCCCATCGTAGCGCCGGGCGCACGCAAAATCCCGCGAAGCGCGCTTGAGTGCGGATTTCCGCACTGGTTCGGCGGCCGAGTCACCGAATTCGCCCCGCGCGGGCCTGCGGGGCGCATCCCGTGCCAAGAATTCGGCAACGATTCCAACGTCGCCCGGCGAACAGGGCGAGAGCCCGCCGTGGCACGCGGCTTGCCATCCTATGAGCAGTCGCGCGGCTCCCCATAGGGCCAGCGGCGTTGCTGAAGGTGTGTCCGGCCAAGATGCGGCGAGGCGAATAAGCCTACTCCGCCCCCGGACCTCCGTTTCGAGGAGAGGAACGACCCATGGCTCACGCCCTCACGGCAGGCGCCGCGCCCGCGCCGCGCAAGAAATTCTATCAGGTGCTCTATGTGCAGGTCCTGATCGCGGTCGCGGTCGGCATCCTGCTCGGGCACTTCTACCCGCAGGTCGGCGAGCAGATGAAGCCGCTCGGCGACGCCTTCATCAAGCTCGTGAAGATGATCATCGCGCCGGTGATCTTCCTGACGGTCGTCAGCGGCATCGCGGGCATGACCAACCTCGAGAAGGTCGGCCGCGTCGGCGCGAAGGCGCTGCTCTACTTCATCTGTTTTTCGACGCTGGCGCTGATCGTCGGCCTGATCGTCGCCAACGTGCTGCACCCCGGCGCGGGGATGCACATTGATCCGAAGTCGCTCGACACCAAGGCGGTCGCCACCTACGCGGCCAAGGCCCATGACCAGTCGATCATGGGCTTCCTGATGAACATCATCCCGGACACCGTGGTGGGCGCCTTTGCGTCCGGCGAGATCCTGCAGGTGCTGTTCTTCTCCGTGCTGTTCGGCTTCGGCCTCGCCTTCATGGGCGACAAGGGCAAGCCGGTGCTCGACTTCATCAAGGTGGCGGCCGAGGCCGTGTTCGGCGTCGTCCACATCATCATGAAGGTGGCGCCCATTGGCGCCTTCGGCGCGATGGCGTTCACCATCGGCAAATACGGCATCGCGTCGATCGGGAACCTGTTCTACCTGGTCGCGGCCTTCTATCTCACCTCGGTCATCTTCGTGGTCGGCGTGCTCGGGCTCGTGGCCCGCTACAACGGCTTCTCGGTGCTGAAGCTCGTCCGCTACATCAAGGAAGAGCTGCTGCTGGTGCTCGGCACGTCGTCCTCGGAGTCGGCGCTGCCCTCGCTGCTGGAGAAGATGGAGCGCGCCGGGTGCTCGAAGTCGGTGGTCGGCCTCGTGGTCCCGACCGGCTACTCGTTCAACCTCGACGGCACCAACATCTACATGACCATGGCGGCGCTGTTCATCGCCCAGGCGACCGACACCCCGCTGACGCTCACCGACCAGGTGCTGCTGCTGCTGGTCGCAATGCTGAGCTCCAAGGGCGCGGCCGGCGTCACCGGCTCGGGCTTCGTCACGCTCGCCGCCACCCTCTCGGTGGTGCCCAGCGTACCGGTCGCCGGCATGGCGCTGATCCTCGGCATCGACCGCTTCATGAGCGAGTGCCGCGCGCTGACCAACTTCGTCGGCAATGCGGTGGCGTGCGTGGTCGTGGCGCGCTGGGAGGGCGAGTGCGACATGGAGCGCCTCCACGCCGCCCTTGACGGCAACCCCATGCCGCTGCCGTCCGAACTTGAAACACAGGCCCCGGTCGCAACCCCGATCGCCGCCTGAGCAGCCGCCCCGACGCGGCCCGGCTGGAAAGCATTCAGCCGGACCGCATTGGCAATCGCTAACGTGCCTGCGCGATTGCGAGGGGTAAGATCACTTGATCTCGGACTTCCATCCCCGAGCAACTTGGCATTCATGCAGCTCCGCTTCAGGTTTCTGGGGCGGAGTTTTTCTTAAACGACGGGGTTGCCGCCTGAATAGTGCTGATCAGATGGCGGATACTTATCAAATGTTGGGAAAGTGTAATCGTTGAGGCGCTGAAACTGCCTTGTATGCCAAATGCCAGATGGCTCATCCTCGGTCCAAACAGAAAAGGACCAAGGGATGAATGCTCAAGCGAAGCCCGTGAACCGCTGGCTGCAGCTCACCTTCGGGGTGATCTGCATGGCCATGATCGCCAACCTCCAATATGGCTGGACGCTGTTCGTCGACCCCATCGACGCCCAGCACCACTGGGGTCGCGCCGCGATCCAGCTCGCCTTCACGCTGTTTGTCGCCACCGAGACCTGGCTCGTGCCGATCGAGGCCTGGTTCGTGGACCGCTACGGCCCGCGCGTGGTGATCCGCTTCGGCGCGGTGATGATCGCCATTGCGTGGGTGATCAACTCCTACGCGGACAGCCTCCCGCTGCTTTATCTCGGGGCCGTGGTGGGCGGCGTCGGCGCCGGCTCGGTCTACGGCACCTGCGTCGGCAACGCGCTGAAGTGGTTCCCGGACCGGCGTGGCCTCGCGGCCGGCGTCACGGCGGCGGGCTTTGGCGCGGGCGCGGCCCTGACGGTGGTGCCGATCGCCAAGATGATCGCCACCTCGGGCTACCAGCACGCCTTCTTCACCTTTGGCGTCGGCCAGGGCGTGGTGGTGTTCATCATGTCGTTCCTGCTGCGCAAGCCCGACCGCGTCATGCCGGCGCAAAAGCGCATGGTCCGCGTGCCGCAGACGCGCGTCGACCGCACGCCGGGCGAGACACTGAAGACCCCGGTGTTCTGGCTCATGTACGCCATGTTCGTGATGGTGGCGTCGGGCGGCCTCATGGCGGCGGCCCAGATCGCCCCCATCGCGCATGACTACAAGGTCGCGGACGTGCCGGTGTCGCTGCTCGGCATGCAGATGGCGGCGCTCACCTTCGCGATCTCGCTCGACCGCATCTTCGACGGCTTCGGCCGGCCGTTCTTCGGCTTCGTGTCGGACAATATCGGCCGCGAGAACACCATGTTCATCGCTTTCTCGATCGCGGCGGGCTCGATCCTGGCGCTGAGCTGGTACGGGCACAATCCGGTGGTGTTCGTGCTCGTGAGCGCGCTGTTCTTCGCCGTGTTCGGCGAGATCTACAGTCTGTTCCCGGCCACCTGCGGCGACACGTTCGGCTCCAAATACGCCGCCACCAACGCCGGCATGCTCTATACCGCCAAGGGCACGGCCTCCTTCATGGTGCCGTTCGCCAGCATCATCGCGGCGTCCTATGGCTGGCACGCCGTGTTCAGCATCACGGTAGGCCTCAACGCGCTGGCGGCCTTGCTGGCGATGTTCGTGCTGAAGCCCATGCGGGCGCGCTACCTGCCCGGCGTCGACCCCGTCGCGGCGGCGCCCGCCACCGCGATCTCGCCCGAGCGCACGGCCTGATCGACCCGTGGATGGGCCGCCGGCTCAGTCTTCGCGGCTGAGCCGGTAGCCGATTCCGGTTTCGGTGATGATGTGCTCCGGCCGTTCGGGATCGTCCTCGATCTTCTGCCGCAACTGCCGGACATAGATCCGCAGATATTGCACGTCGACGGTCGGCCCCCAGACCTGCTCCATAATGACCCGGTGCGTGAGAACCCGCCCGGCGTTCAGGGCGAGCAGGCGCAGGATTTCCCATTCCTTGTTGGAGAGCTTCACCTCGACCCCGTGGCGGCGCACCTGCCGGCTGGTGAGATCGATAGTCAGGCCGCCATGGTGGTGCACGGGCTCGGCGCCTTCGCGTTGCACGCGGTGGCGCAGCGCCGTGCGGATGCGGGCGACCAGCTCCGACATCCCGAACGGCTTGGTGACGTAGTCGTCCGCGCCCAGTTCCAGCGCCTCGACCTTGCCGCGCTCGTCGCCACGGCTGGAGAGCACGATGATGGGCGTCCGGTCGCCGGCCGCGCGCCAGCGCCGGATCAACTCGACGCCTTCCATGTCCGGTAGTCCGAGGTCGAGCAGGATCACGTCGGCCGGATCCGCGTTTTGCAGGGCCAGCCCCGCCTTGCCGTTTGGCGCCTCCAAAACGCGGTAGCCCTGCGCGCCCAGGCTGGTGCGCAGCAGCCGGCGGATGGGACCGTCGTCCTCGACCACCAGGACGGGGAGGCTGGTTCCGGTCACGCCACGGCCTCCGGGGCGGCGATCAGGAGAGAAGGCGGAAACGTCAGCGCGAAGGCCGCGCCGACGCCGTCCGGATTGTCCCCGACCGCGAGCCCGCCGCCGAGCGCGGCCGCAAAACCCCTGCAGATCGCCAGCCCGACGCCGGAGCCGGCCGGCCGCCGGTCGCCGTCCCGCACCTGGAAGAACAGGTCAAACACCCGCTCGCGATCGGGTGGCCTCACGCCGGGCCCGCTGTCGCGCACCGTGATCGTCACGGCGCCGTCGGCCGCTTGCCCGCTCTCGATCCGGATCGCGGAGGCGGGCGGCGAGAACTTGGCGGCGTTTTCGATGAGGTTCCCGAGGATCTGCTCCAGCAGCACGGGGTCGAGGTCCAGCATCGGCAACGGTGGGATCGCGGTGGTCACGACGTGGTCGCGCGTCAGCGACGCCGTCTTGCGAAGGGCCGCGCCGACGATTTCGCCGATGTCGGTCGGCTCGCGGCGTGGCGCGACGGCGCCAGCCTCCAACCGGGCCATGTCGAGCAGGTTGGTGACGAAGCGGCTCATGCGCTCGGCTTCTTCCTGGATGGTGGCTGCAAGCTCCTCGCGCTGGGCGGCGTCATAAAGCGGCGCGTCGTCGCGCAGGGTCGTCACCGCGCCCAGAATGGAGGCGAGCGGCGTCTTCAGGTCGTGCGAAAGCGAGTTCAGCAGGGCGGAACGCAGCCGCTCGGCTTCGGCCGCGTGCTGGGCGGCGTCCCGCTCCCGGGCGAGCCGGATACGCTCCAGCGCCACCGCGGCCTGGTCGGCCAACGCGCGCAGGAGGCGCTCCTCCTCGGGGGCGAAATCGGGGCCGGCAGGGTCGCGCGCGGCGCCCACCGCCCCGAGCAGGCCCGCGCCGGTGAGCATCGGCGCGAAACAGGCGTCGCCAAGCCGGAGCAGCCGGTCGCGCGGCCGTTCCGGGCCCAACCATTCTGTCCGCAGTGCGTCGAGTTCGAACGCCTCGAACGCGCGATGGCCAATGGAGGGCGGGGCGGTCCCGAAGCCCCCTTGCGCGTCGGCGAGCAGGACGGTCGCTTCCCCGTGCAGCAGCGCGCCAACCGTGTCCGCCGTCGCGCGGACCACTTCGCCTGCGTCCATCAGGCGGGCAAGCCGGCTGCTGAAAGCGTAGAGCGCCTCGGTGGTCTCGGCCCGACGCCGCGCCTGCAGCGAACGCGCCGTTGCGAGGGCGGCGAGATTGGCCGTGATCAACGCCACTGCGCCGAACAGCGCGAGCGCCGCCACGTGCTTGGGATCCGCGATCGTGAACGTGTAGAGCGGCGGCAGGAAAAAGAAATTGTAGAACGCCACCGCGCCCGCGCAGGCCACGAAGGCGGGTCCGGGGCCGCTCCGGGCCGCCACCGCCACCACGGCGGTCAGGAACACGAGGTCGACGTTCTCCAGTCCCACCAGCGGCTGGATCAGGAGCGCGATGGCGAGCGCCGCCGCGGTCGCGAGCGCGGCTTCGCCATAGCGGCCGGCGCCCTCCGTTCCGCCCGCTTGTCCGCCCAGGATCATCCCCGCTCCACCGCCGCGCGCCACGGCGGCGAGCAAAACGGCTCCGCACCGGTGGCGTATAGGAAACTCATATATGAAAAGGCCCGTTTCGGCTCGTTTCTATGGCGCCGTCCGCCGGGCGGCATAGATCGAGCGTGCGGCCACCCCGGTCGCGCAACCGTCCCGAGCCATGAGCACCACTTCCCCCTCGGCGTCCCTTGCAGCGCCTTCTCCCGCAGTTCTGCACCCCGCCCAGCCCCATGCGCCCCGGGCGAGCTTCTGGGCTTTGACCCTCGGCAGCGTCGGCGTCGTGTATGGCGACATCGGCACCAGCCCCCTCTACGCCCTGAAGGAGAGCCTCACGGCCGCCGCGGATGGCGGCGCGCTGACGGAGCCGATGATTCTGGGCGTCGTCTCGCTCATTCTGTGGACGCTGATCGTCATCGTGACGCTGAAATACGTGCTGCTGATCCTCAGCATGGACAACGAAGGGGAGGGCGGCACGCTCACCCTCATGGCGCTGGTGCAGCGCGTGATGGGCCACAAGGCGGCCGCCATTACGGTGCTCGGCATGGCGGGCGCGGCCCTGTTCTACGGCGACGCCGTGATCACCCCTGCGATCTCGGTGCTCTCGGCCGTGGAGGGCCTGAAGCTCGTGGCGCCTAACCTCGATCCTATGATCGTGCCGCTGAGCATCGCCATCCTGGTGCTGCTCTTCGCCGCGCAGAGCCGCGGCACTGCTGCGGTGGCGCTCTTCTTCGGCCCGATCACGGCGGTGTGGTTCGTCGCCATGGCGCTGGGCGGCCTGCCGCACATCCTCGCCGAGCCGCGCATTGTCGGCGCTCTCAATCCCGTCCACGGCGTCGACTTCCTCGTCCATCACGGGATCGCGGGTCTGTTCGCCCTCGGGGCGGTGTTTCTCGCCGTCACGGGCGCCGAGGCGCTTTATGCGGATCTCGGCCATTTCGGCGCGAAGCCGATCCGTACGGCCTGGCTGGGGCTCGTTCTGCCGTCGCTGGTCGTCAGCTATCTGGGCCAGGGCGCGCTGCTGCTCGCTCGGCCGGAAGCGCTCGAGAACCCGTTCTACCTGATGTACCCGGCCTGGGCCTTGCTCCCCATGGTGGTCCTTGCCACTGCGGCCACCATCATCGCCAGCCAGGCAGTGATCACCGGCGCGTTCTCGATCACCCAGCAGGCCGTCCAACTCGGCCTGATGCCGCGCACCGACATCCTGCGGACGTCCGAGACCGAAAAGGGCCAGATCTATGTGCCGCGCATCAACTGGATGCTGCTCGTCGCGGTGCTGTTCCTGGTTTACGCCTTCAAGTCGTCGAGCGGCCTCGCCTCGGCCTACGGCATCGCGGTGACCGGCACGATGGTGGTCACGGCCGTGCTCGCGTGGTTCGTGCTGGTGCATGTCTGGAACTGGCCGCGCGCCCGCGCCACGCTGGTGATCGCGCCGTTCCTGGCCATCGACGTCGTGTTCCTGGGCGCCAACCTGCTGAAGCTGTTCGAGGGCGGCTGGCTGCCCGTGCTGGTCGGCTTCGGCCTGATGGCCATGATGCTGACCTGGCGCAGGGGAGCGGCTATCCTGGCCGAGAAGACGCGTCGGCAGGAGGTGCCGCTCGCCGGTTTCCTGACCTCGCTGGAGAAACGGCCCGCCGAGCGCGCCCGCGGCGTGGCGGTCTTCCTGACCGGCGACCCCAACCACGTGCCGTCCGCCCTGCTGCATAACCTCAAGCACAACAAGGTCTTGCACGAGCGCAACGTCATCCTCAACGTGGTGACCGAGGACGCCCCGCGCTGGGATCCGGCCGCCCGGGCGAGCTGCGAGCGCCTGTCGGAGGGGTTCTGGCGCGTCACGCTGCGCTTCGGCTTCATGGAGACGCCGGACGTGCCCAAGGCCCTTCAGGCCAGCAAGGCGCTGGGCTGGACCTTCGACCTGATGAGTACGTCGTTCTTTATCTCCCGGCGGGCGCTGCGGCCCGCCGTCCAGTCCCGCATGCCGCGCTGGCAGGAGAAGCTGTTCATTCGCCTCGCCCGCAACGCCAGCGACGCCAGCGAGCACTTCCGCATCCCGAGCGGCCGCACCATCGAGGTGGGGTCGCAGGTGACGGTCTGACCGCGATCGCCGTCAGCCCGGCAGGGGGTAGTCATCCGTGTTCAGCACCCAGCCGGGCTTCAGCGAGAAGTCCATGCGTGGCGGCGAAAAGATGTCGACCAGCTGGTTGACGCCCGGGTCCATGCCGCGCGTGGTGTGGATCGCGGGCGGCGGGATCACGGTGACGGAGGGCGTGCCGGCGTATTCGTGCTCGTCCTGGCGCCACATCCGCATGTCGGGCGTCCACGGCCAGCGCAGGTGGTGAATGAAGGCGCCCTGAACGGCCAGCGAATACTGCTCGAAGTCGTCGTGGTGGTGCGGCGACAGCTTGGTGGTGTCGCGCGGGCCGACCTGCGGGGCAAGGTAGTTCACCATGAAGGTGGTGCAGCGCCAGATGCGGCCGAAGCGACCGGGCTCGTCCGGCACGTCGAGCGAATAGGTGCGGATCTTGAATCCGTCCGGCGGCGTCGGCCAAGGCTGGAACGGCGGAATGTTGTGGTGCGGCTGCGCGTACTCGGCCGCGTTGGAGCAGCGCTCCGCCAGGTCGGCGTTGCGGGTCGTGAACAGCCGCACGATGCGCCCGCCCTCCAGCACCTCCACGGCGCTGTCGCCCGGCGGTACGAAGGTCACCGAGTAGCCCTCGATGGTCCTGGTGTCGCCGCCGGCCGTGAGCCGCACCGACACGCCGGCGTCCGGCAGCAGCAGCACCCACTCGTCGGGCTGGTTCTGGCGCGAGAAGCGGGCGCCGCTCTTGGCCTCCGAATAGGCTACCACGCCGTTCTGGCCGCGCATTAGCCAGGTGCGGCCGTCGGGGCCGCTCTCGGCCGGCTCGGTCTCGTAGAAGCGCACGTAGTCGGCCGGTGAGTAGGCGGTGAACACCGGCGCGTTTGCGGGCGCCTTGAACAACGCGGCGCGCGGATCGGACTTGTCGAACATCGGGAATGCTCCGTCGCGGAGAGCCGGCTGCGCCGGCGAGGAGATCAGGCTCGCTTGAAGCCCTTGAAGCCGGCGAAGATGCCGCTGGGAAACAGCAGCAGGACCACCAGCAGGGTGGAGAGCGCGGCGACGTTCTTGAAGCCGGCGCCGAACAGCACGATGGCGGCGGCCTGCAGCACGCCCAGCAGCACGCCGCCCGCCAGCGCCCCGGCGGCGCTGCCGAAGCCGCCGATGATGGCCGCGATGAAGCCGTTGACGCCAAAGGGCGTGCCGATGTTGAAGGCCGTCACCTGCGTGGGCGTCACCAGGATGCCGGCCACCGCGCCCAGCGCCGCCGAGAGCGCGAAGGAGACGAGCAGCATGCGGCCGACCGGAATGCCCAGCAGCGCAGCGGCCTCCCGATTCTGCGAGCAGGCGCGCAGCGCCCGGCCCGTGCGGGTGCGGGTGAAGAACAGCCAGAGCAGCCCCACCATCAGCGCGCCGCAGCCCAGGATCCAGAACAGCTGGTAGCCCACCGCGATGTCGCCGAGCTTCAGCGGGCCGCCCGGCGTGAACTCCGGAAACGAGCGCGGCTGGTCGCCCAGCGTCAGGATGGTGATGCGCTCGATCATGATCTGCGTCGCCAGCGTCGCCAGGATGATGGCGAACATGGTCGCGCCGCGGTTCCACATCGGCCGCACCACCAGCGTCTCGATCAGCATGCCGATGCCGGCCACGATCGGCACCGCCAGCACGGCGGCGAGCACGAGCGGCAGTCCGAGCCGGGTGAGCAGCGCGTGGCAGATCATGCCGCCCAGCATCACGAACACGCCCTGGGCGAAGTTCACGATGCCGCTGGCGTTGTAGATGACGCAAAAGCCTATGCCGACGAGGCCGTAGATGAGGCCCACGCCCACGCCGGTGATGAGGCTTTGCAGCAGTTGAGTGATGTCAGCCATCGGCCATCTCCACGCCGCCAAGATAGGCGGTGAGCACGTCGGGATGGGAGCGGATCTCGTCCGGCGTCCCTTCGGCGATCTTCTTTCCGAAATCGAGCACCGCGATGCGCTGCGCGACCTTCATGACGAGCCCCATGTCGTGCTCGATCAGCAGCACGGTGACGCCGCGTTCGTTCACGCGGTGGATGACGTCGGCCAGCGCCGCCGTTTCCTGGGTGTTCAGCCCTGCGGCCGGCTCGTCGAGCAGGATCAGGCGCGGCTCGGCCGCCAGCGCGCGGGCCACCTCCAGCAGCCGCTGGCGGCCGTACGGCAGCTTGTCGGCGATCATGTCGGCCTGGTCGCCCAGGCCCACGAAGGCGAGGAGCTCGCGCGCCTTGCGGGCGATGCTCTCCTCCTGCTCGCGGAACCAGCGCGGGCGAAGGAGCGCGCTGCCGACGCCGCCGCGCGTCACGCGGTGAAAGCCGATCTCGACGTTCTCGGCGACCGTGAGGTCCTTGAAGAGCTGCACGAGCTGGTAGGTGCGGATCAGCCCGCGCGACGCGATCGCGGCCTGCGGCAGGCCGGTGATCGGCTGGCCGTCGAACACCACCTTGCCGGACGTGGGCTTCAGCGATCCCGCGATGGAGTTGAACAGGGTCGTTTTGCCGGCCCCGTTCGGGCCGATCACTGCGAAAATCGAGCCTTCCGGCACATCGAAGCTGATGTTGTCGTTGGCCAGGAGGCCCCCGAACCGCATCGTGACGTTCTGGACGGAGAGCAACGCCATTGCGGTCACTCCGCCTTCGCGGCGGCGCCGCGGTTGAAGAACTGCTTGATGGCCGGGGCGAAGCCCGCGAGGCCGCGCGGCGCGAAGATCAGGATCGCGACCAGGATCACGCAATAGGCGACGTCCTGCAGCTCCTTGAGCCCGCGCAGCGCCTCCGGCAGCAGCGACACGATCACGGCCCCGACCAGCGGCCCCCAGGTGGTGCCAATGCCGCCCAGGTAGAGCATCGTGAAGCTCAGCACGACCATAGAGGTGCCGAACACCTCGGGGCTGATGAAGCCGACGAAGTGGGCGAACAGCGAGCCCGCCACCGAGCCATAGGCGGCCGCGATCACGAAGGCGACAAGCTTGTAGCCGGCGACGTTGACGCCCAGCGCCGCGGCGGCCGGCTCGCTGCCCGCGATGGCGGCGAGCGCCCGGCCGAAGCGCGAGCGGCGCAGCCGGTTGGAGATCCACACGCCGAGCAGCGCGAAGGCCACCAGCACCACCAGCATCTGCTTTTCGGTGACGAGTTCGTAGCCGAACAGGCCGATCGGCGGGATGCCCGAATAGCCCATGTAGCCCTGCGTCAGGCTGGTCCACTCGATGGTGATCTCGTAGGTGATCAGCCCGAGTGCGAACGTCGCCATCGCGAGATAATGCCCGCGCAGCCGCAGCGTCGGATAGCCGACCGCGAACGCGATCGCGACAGACACCGTCGTGGCGATCAGGAGTGCGAGCACCGGCTCCATGCCGTGCCCGGCCGTCAGGATGGCCGAGCCGTAGCCACCCAGCGCCGCGAAGGCGTTCTGGCCGAAGGAGGCCTGGCCCGTATAGCCCATGAAGAAGTTCAGCCCGGTGCTGAACACCCCGTAGATGGCCGCGAAGCCCAGCACGGTGACGATGTAGCCGCTGGAGCTGAGTCCGACGCCGAGCAGCGCCAGCGTGGCGAG
Organism: Alsobacter metallidurans; assembly: GCF_014636935.1. GTDB lineage: Bacteria > Pseudomonadota > Alphaproteobacteria > Rhizobiales > Beijerinckiaceae > Alsobacter > Alsobacter metallidurans. The sequence goes on from NZ_BMES01000001.1 coordinate 1,220,523, forward strand.
CACCGGCAGCCAGGAGCCCGCGTGGTCGCGCCAGCTTGCTCTAGTGGAGGTAATAGCGGGCGAGGTCATGATGGGACCTGATCTCGGATGCGGGGAGTTCGGCCGCGATCTGGCCGAGCGACAGCACGTAGACGCGCTTGGCGAGCTTCAGCGCCAGCGGGGCCTTCTGCTCGACGAGGAGGATGCCGAGGCCCTGCCGGTTGAGCTCGCCAAGCGTCGCCAGGATCTCGCTGGCGACGCGCGGGGCGAGGCCGAGAGAAGGTTCGTCGAGCATCAGCAGCTTCGGCTCGGCCATCAACGCGCGCCCGATGGCGAGCATCTGCTGCTCGCCGCCCGACAGCGACGCCGAGATCTGGTCGATGCGCTCCTTGAGGCGGGGGAACAGCTCGAACACGCGCCCGAGCTGCTTGTCCATGTCGCCGCCGGGGCGCGTATAGGCGCCCAGGATCAGGTTCTCGCGCACCGACATCTGGCCGAAGAGGCCGCGGCCTTCCTGCACCATGATGACGCCCAGCTCGGCCAGCCGGTGGGTGGGCAGGCCGCTGACGTCACGCCCCTCGAAAGCGATGCGGCCCGACGCAGGCGTGAGCCGCGTGATGGCGCGCAGCAGCGTGCTCTTGCCGGCCCCGTTCGGGCCGAGCACGGTGACGAGCTCGCCGCGGCCGATATGCAGGCTCGTGGGCTTTAGCGCATGAACCCGGCCATAAAAGGCCGAGATGTCCGTGACCTCGAGCAACGGGCTCTCGGCGGTCGTTACGCCGGGCGTGCGGACCGTCCCGACCGCCGGAGCGTTGGCGGGAGCGACCCCGGTCATTTCAGGGCCACAAGCTTGCCGCCGCGCACCACGCCGATCTCGAACGGGTTCTTGGTGATGCCGACATGCTGCTCGGGCGAGAAGTTGAACTGCGCGAACGAGCCCTGGATCGACGGCAGCGTCTCGAGCGCGTCGCGCACCGCCGGCCCCTCGGTGGACTTGGCCTTCTCGACCGCCGCGACGATCAGCATGAAGCTGTCCCAGGCGCGCGCGCCGGCGTTGGGGTCGCGGTCGCCATACTTGGCCTGCCAGACTTTCAGGAAGGCGTCGGCCGCGTCCTTGGCCGGTCCGGCCGGGATCGACTCCGGGATCTGCACGCCGGGAGCGACGAACAGGAAGCGGTCGCCCAGCACTTCGCCGGCCTGCTTGAAGGTCGCGCCGTCGTCGAGGCTCGCCAGCAGCAGCATCTTGTCGAGGCCGAGCGCCTTGATGTTCTTGGCGGTCGTCACCGTGGAGCCGCCCTGGCCCATCTTGATCACCGCGCCTGCGCCGGCTGCGTTCATGCGGCCGAGCTGGACGCTCACGTCCGCGTCGTCCTGCTTGTAGGATTCGACCGCCACGACCTCCATGCCCATGTCCTTGGCGATCTTGGAGCCGAGGTCCTTCATCAGCATCGCGTAGGGCGTGGGGTCATGCAGGATGCCGACCTTGCGGATGTCGGTCTTGTCCTTGAGGTGCTGGTAGCGCGCCTCGATCTCGAAACGGGGAGGGGGCAGCACGCTGAAGGCCCACTTCTGCTCCTCCGGCCGCTGCGGCAGGATCGAGCACAGCACCATCGGGATCTGGGCGCGCACCACGGAGCCCGCCGCCGCGAAGTTGCCGGCCGACACGCAGCCGCTGTCAAAGATCTGCACCTGGTCGTTCGACATCATCTTGCGATAGCCGACCACGGCTTCCTGCGGCTCGGACCGATTGTCCTCCGCGACGATCTCGACCTTTTTGCCCAGCACGCCGCCCTTGGCGTTCAGCGTCTCGGCGGCGAGCAAAAGGCTGTCGCGCCAGGCGCGGTCGTTCACGGCCGCATAGCCGGTGAGGCCGACCGAGGATCCGATCTTGTAGGTCTGCTGGGCGAGGGCCGAGGTGGCCGAAAGGGCCAGGATGGCGGCGGCGGCCAACAGGCCGGAACGGTGTCGCATGGGTGGTCTCCTCCCGACGAGGTCGTTTCGTTAGACAGAACGACGTTTCGTTTGTAAGTTTGCGGGGGACGACAAGCCCTGTCAACCGCCTTCAGGTCGAATGCAACCGGCGTCGGCTCCCGAGCGCCTGCGAGATGCGTGAAGCGGCCGCCAGGATGCGTCGGATCTGCTCGGCCGAAGGCTCCGCCTCGATGTACTGGATCGAGTCCACCACGCCGACGCAGCCCGCGATGGTTTCGGACGCGTCGAAGATCGGGGCCGCGAGGGTGTTGATGCCGATCATCGCCTCGTTGGGCGCCACGGCCCATCCGCGGCTGCGGATCAGCTCCATCTCGCGCTCCAGCGCGCCGATGCTCACCAGCGTGTGCGGGGTGAGCATGTCGAGCCGCGAGCGCATCACGCGCGACCGCAGCTCCTCCGGCCCGTACGCCAGCGCGACCTTGCCTTGCGCCGATCCGTGGAACGACAGCAGCGACCCAGGACGGACGCCGATCTCGATCGAGGCCTTGCCCGGCATGGTGCGCAGCACCCGCACGCCGTCGACGTCGAGTTGCGACACCACAGCCGAATGGCCGAGCCCGTCGCGCAACTCCAGCAGCGCCGGCAACGCCGCGTTGGCAAGATCCAGGTCGTCCGCCACGGCGCGCCCGAGCGTGACGAGGCGCGGGCCGACCTGGTAGCGCTCGGTGTCCGGCTCCTGGCTCAGATAGGCCTCCTGCACCAGCGTCCGCAGATGGCGGTGGATGCGGCTCTTGGTGATGCCGAGTTCCCTGGACAGGGCCGTGACCCCCATGGGCTTCGGCGCGTGTCCGATCGCCTCCAGGATCCGCAGCACAAGCACTACCGCCTGGACGCCCTCGGCGGCCGGTCCTCCAACCTTTGGCATTCGTCGCTCCCTCGCGCAGCTCCGGCTCGGGCTTGGCCTCAAGGCAAAAAGGCCTTGACAGACCGCCGTCAAAATCCGGTATCGTTCTGAAAAATGAGATGCTGTTCTGATGTGCAGAACAATTTAGGGAGATGCGCCGATCATGTCAACGGCTTCGGGAGGCTCCCCCTCCTCCTTCAGGCAGCGCTTTCACGCCGGTGAAACGTTGCTCGGCACCTTCATCAAGACCCCGACCAGCCATGCGGTGGAGATCATCGGCGGACTCGGTTTCGACTTCGTGGTGATCGACGAGGAGCACGGCTCCTTTGACCGGGGCTCCACCGAGATGGCGCTGCTCGGCGCCCGCGCGGCCGGAACTGCCGGCATCGTGCGGGTGCCCGAGCCCACCGCGGCCCGGCTGCTGGCCGTCCTGGACGATGGCGCCACGGGCGTGCTCGTGCCGCACGTCTCCAGCGTCGACAAGGCCCGCGAGATCGTGTCCTGCTGCCGCTATCGCGGCGGCAAGCGCGGCTTCTCCAACACCACCCGGGCCGGCGGATTCGGCACGCTGGCGGTCTGGGAGCACGTCGACGCCATGGATGCCCAAACCACCGTGATCGCCATGATCGAGGACCCGGAGGCGCTGGACGTGATCGACGACATCGTCGCGGTGGAAGGCCTCGACGGCTTCTTCATCGGCCGCGGCGACCTCACGGTCGCGCTGGGCGCGAGCGGGATGGCCGACCCCAAGGTGCGGGCCGCCGCCGAGAAGATCTGCGCCGCCGCCCGCCGCGTCGGCAAGCCGGTCTGCCTCATGGTGGCCAACGCCGCCGAGGCGCAGGACTGGCGCGCGCTCGGCGCCTCGGCGTTCATCGTTTCATCCGACCACGGCTTCATGCGCCAGGCGGCCATGAAGACGCGCGCCGACTTCTCGGAACTCGCCAAGGCGTGAGCCGGCCTTCCTCAACGCCGGTTTATCAGGAGCACGACCATGTCTGCAGCCCTCTCCACCTCGTCGCTGGACCAGCGCATCGCGGCCTTGCTGGTTGGCGCCATCGACCCGCACGTCCATAGCGGCCCCTCCATCGCGCCGCGCAGCCTCGATCACCTGGAGCTCGCCCGAGAGGCGTCTGAAGCCGGCTTCGCGGCCGTGCTCACCAAGGACCACGACTATGCGGGCGTGATGACGGCGGCGCTGATCAGGCGTCACCACCCCGAGTTAAAGACCAAGGTCTATTCGGGCATCGCGCTCAACAACGTGGTCGGCGGCCTGAACCCCTACGCGGTGGAGCATACCGCCGCGATGGGCGGCAAGGTGGTGTGGATGCCGACGCTCACGGCCGAGCAGCATTTCCGCTGGGAAAAGGAATCCGGCAGGGCCCACCCGGCCTCCACGTCCAAGATCCGCCCCGCCACGGTGGTGCCGGTGCTCAACCCCGACAAAACCGTGCGCGACGACGCCAAGGAGATCCTCGACGTCATCGCCCGCACCGACATGACGCTGGCCAGCGGCCACCTGCATGTGAGCGAGACCTGGATCGTCTTCGAGGAGGCGAAGAAACGCGGCGTCAAGCGCCTCGTGTTCACCCACCCGGAGGACATCGTCGGCGGCACGCTGAACGACGTGAAGGGGATCGCCGCCATGGGGGCGCAGGTCGAGCACTCGCTGTGCATGTTCCTGGAGGGCAACAAATTCCAGTCCAGCCCGTCCGAGGACCTGAAGAAATACATCGACGCGGCCGGCGTGGATAACACCATCCTGTGCTCCGACCTCGGCCAGACCGGCAACATCAGCCCGGTCGAGGGCATGCGTCGCGGCGTGAAGCTCTGCATCGACCTGGGCTATTCGGACGAGGATATTCGCAAGATGGTGTCCACCAATGCGGCCAGGACCCTTGGCATCGAGGCCGATTTGCCCTCCGCTGCGTGACCCGAACAAGCAAGCTCAACGGAGAGAAACGCCATGGCGCAGCCCCGCAAGGTCGTCATCACCTGCGCGGTGACGGGCTCGATCCACACCCCGTCGATGTCCCCGCATTTGCCGATCACCGCCGAGGAGATCGCCGAGGCAGCCATCGGGGCGGCGGAGGCCGGCGCCGCCGTGGTCCATCTCCATGCGCGCGACCCCAAGGATGGCCGTCCGGACCAGTCGCCCGAGCGTTTCGCGCCTTTCCTCAAGGTGATCAAGCAGCGCTCCAACGTGGTGGTGAATATCACCACGGGCGGCGCGCCCACCATGAGCGTCGAGGAGCGGCTGCGTCCCGTCGCGCAGTTCAAGCCCGAGGTCGCCTCGCTCAACATGGGCTCGATGAATTTCGGGCTCTTTCCCATGCTGGCGCGCTTCAAGGACCTGAAGCACGAGTGGGAGCGGCCGTACCTCGAAGGCTCCAAGGAGCGGATCTTCAAGAATACCTTCGCGGATATCGAGATGATCCTGCGCACCTGCGCGGAGAACGGCACCCGGTTCGAGATCGAGTGCTACGACATCGGCCATCTCTACACGCTGGCCCATTTCGTCGAGCGCGGGCTGGTGAAGCCGCCCTTCTTCGTCCAGAGCGTGTTCGGCATTCTGGGCGGCATCGGAGCCCATCCGGAAGATGTCATGCACATGAAGCGCACGGCGGACCGGCTCTTTGGCGACAGCTATCGCTGGTCGGTGCTGGCCGCCGGCCGCAACCAGCTCCCGGTCGCCGCGCAGGCCGCCGCCATGGGGGGCAACGTCCGCGTCGGGCTGGAGGATTCGATCTGGATCGGGCCCGGCCAGCTCGCAAAGTCCAACGCCGAGCAGGTCACGCAGGTGCGCAAGATCATCGAAGGCCTCGGTCTCGCGGTGGCGACGCCCGACGACGCCCGCGAGATCCTGCAGCTCAAGGGCGGCGACCGGGTGGAGTTCTGATGCACGCCCTGATCGTCTACGCGCATCCGGAGCCGACCTCGTTCAACGCGGCGATGCGCGACGCGGCTGTCGCGGCGATCGCGGCGGCCGGCCATACCGCGGAGGTTTCGGACCTCTACGGCGAGGGCTTCAACCCGGTCGCGGGGCGGCATGACTTCACCACGGTCGCCGACCCGGACCGCTTTCACTACCAGACCGAGCAGGAGCACGCGGCCCTCCACGACGGCTTCGCGCCGGACCTCCGGCGCGAGCAGGAACGTGTCGCCCGCGCAGACGTGCTGATCCTCCAGTTCCCGCTGTGGTGGGGCGGTCCACCCGCGATCCTGAAAGGCTGGTGCGAGCGCGTTCTGGCCTATGGCGTCGCGTATGTGGACGGCGCCCGGTTCGACACCGGCCTGTTCAAGGGCCGCCGGGCGTTGTTCTCGGTGACGACCGGCGGCACGCCGGAGCGCTTCTCCTCCACGGGCGTCTACGGCCCGATCGAGCAGGTGCTCTATCCGGTGCAGCGGCTGCTGCTCGAATACTTGGGCTTCGACGTGCTGCCGCCCTTTGTGGCCTATGGGGCCCCGCGGGTCGGTGAAGAGGAGCGCGCCGGCTACCTTGGCGACTGGGCCGAACGCGTCCGCGCCGCCATGGCCGCGCCGGTGGACCGCAGCGACGCTGCGGCGGCCTCCGCGCTCACGACGCTCGGGTCGGGCGCCTGGGGACGAAAGCGCTAGAGGGCCGTCCGGCAATGCAGCACGGCGCTGAATGCACTGGCGCCGGCGCGCGAGACTGGGTTGAGTGTGCGCCGTCGCGCCCCTCCACAGCGGATCCGCATGCCCCCTCATTCCCGCCTGGTCGCCTTCGGCCGCTGGTTCTACGGCCAGCCCTACCTGTTGCTGCTGTTCACGACGCTGTTCTGGGGCGGCAACGTCGTGGCCGGCAAGCTGGCGGCCGGAGAGGTTTCGCCCATGGCGATCACCTTCCTGCGCTGGTTCATCTCCTGCGCGGCGCTGGCCATGTTCGCCCGCCGGGCCGTGCTCTCGGAGTGGCGCGTCCTGGCGCCGCGCTGGCTCTACATCGTCCTGATGGCGGGCGTCGGCTTCACCACCTTCAACGCCCTGTTCTACGAGGCCGCGACCCGCACCACGGGCGTCAACATGGCCATTATCCAGGGCTCGACGCCCATTTTCGTGCTGCTCGGCGCGCTCGCGTTCGGCGTCCGGTTCGGCCTTCTGCAGATGCTGGGCGTCCTCGCGACCATCGCGGGCGTGGCGCTCACGGCGTCGCGCGGCGATGTTGAGGTTCTGAAGACCATCGCGTTCAACCGCGGCGACGCCTGGCTGCTGATCGCCAGCATCCTGTACGCCGGCTACACGCTGGCGCTGCGCTGGAAGCCGAAAACATCCAGCCTCGTGTTCTTCACCGCGATGGCGGTGGCGGCCTGCGTCACCTCGCTGCCGCTGCTCGTGCTGGAAGGGCTGCGCGGCGACCTGCAGTGGCCCACCCTCAAGGGCTGGCTCGTGCTGCTCTATGTGGCGCTGCTGCCATCGCTGCTGTGCCAGATCTTCTACATCCGCGCCATCGAGCTCATCGGGCCCGGGCGGGCAGGGGCCTTCTACAATCTTGTGCCCGTGTTCGGGGCGCTGCTGTCGACCCTGATCCTGCCCGAGCCCTTCGCGGCCTACCACGTCGCCGCGCTGGCGCTGGTGCTCGGCGGCATCGCGCTGGCGAACTGGAAAGGGAGCAGCAAGGCTGCTCCCTGAAGGCCGCGGATCAGTTGGCCGTGCCGACCTTGGTGCTGATGGTGTTGAACTTGGCGTTGAGGTTCGACTTCACGCCCTGCAGCGCCGCGATGATCCCGACCGCGATGACGGCTGCGATCAATCCATATTCGATCGCGGTGGCGCCGCTCTCGTCGTCGATGAAGCGGGTGAGCGTCTTCTGAAGCATCGGGGGGAACTCCGTCAGGGGGAAACGACGGAGATCCTGAACGGCGAAGATTGATTTCTCGTATAGATTGCGGAAGTCTGTCGTGCACCTATCGACGACTGTTTCTCAACGCTGGATCAACCCTGGCTCAACGCTGCGAGCAGCTCCGGATCGTCGTGGCGTGGCAGATCGGCCCCCCGCCGCTGGCAGGTCACGGAAGCCGCCGCCACCGCGTAGCGCAGCGCCCCGCCGAGCGCCTCCCGCGACAAGCCCGCCAGCGCCTCCCGCGACAGCGCCTCGCGCCGGCCCAGGTCCGCCAGCATGGCGGCATGGAACGTGTCCCCGGCTCCCACCGTGTCCACCACGTCGACACGGCGGCCGGGGACCTCGAGCGGCTCGCCGCAGCCGAACGCCACGGCGCCCTCCGCGCCGCGCGTCACCACCACGATCTTTGCCCCGAGCTCCAGCCAGCGCCGTGCCGCCTCGGCGGGTCTCACGCGGCCGCCGAACGCGATCTCGATGTCCTCGTCGCTCGCCTTGATCAGCGTGGCGTGCCGGGCGAAGCGCTCGAACCGCGCCGGCCAGGCCGCCACGTCGCCGATCACGCTCGGCCGCAGGTTGGGATCGAGGCTGATCACCCGCCGCCCGCCCTCGCGCTCGGCCAGCGTCGCCAGCGCATCCGCGACCGGCGAGACCGAGAGCGTGTAGGAGCCCATCGCGATCGCCGCATAGCCGTCGAGGCTCGTGGGCAGGTCGGCGGCCGTCACCATCCGGTCCGCCGCGTCAGCTCCGTAGAAGGTGTAGCGCGGCTGCCCGTCCGCGCCTGTCGCCACCACGCTCAGCGTGGTGGCGTTGGGCTTCAGCGGCGCATGCGTGAGGTCCACGCCTTCCCGGGCCAGCCCCTCGCGCAGGATCTCGCCGAAGCGGTCCGTCGAGAGCCCGCCGAAATAGGCGCTCGCCGCGCCGAGCCGCGCCAGCCCGATGGCGACGTTCATCGGCGAGCCGCCGGCCACGAACTCGGCCGGCAGGCGCGGTCCCGCCTCCGGCCCCACGAACACGTCGAACAGCGCCTCGCCGCAGACGAGGATTGCCCCCTTCGCCATCCCCCGTTCCTTTTCAGTATCCGTCGTCGTGCCAACTTCTTCCGTCGCGCTCGATCAGCGCCACGGCGGCGGATGGGCCCCATGTGCCGGCCGTGTACGGCCGAGGCGGCTGCTCCGAATTGGTCCAGGCTTCCCGGATGGGGTCGATCCACGCCCACGCGGCCTCAACCTCGTCGCGTCGCATGAACAGCGTCTGCGAGCCGCGCACGACGTCCATCAGAAGACGTTCATAGGCCTCCGGCGCGCGGGCCGAGAAGCTGTTCGCGAAGCTCATGTCGAGCGGCACGTGCTGCAGCCGCATGCCGCCGGGGCCCGGATCCTTGATCATCAGCCACAGCTTCACGCCTTCGTCCGGCTGCAGGCGGATCACCAGGTGGTTGCTCATGACGGGTCCGGCCGTCGCGCCGAAAATCGAGTAGGGCACCGGCCGGAACGCCACGACGATTTCGGACACCCGCGTGGCCAGGCGCTTGCCGGTCCGCAGGTAGAAAGGCACGCCGGCCCAGCGCCAGTTCTGCACCTCGGCTCGTAAGGCCACGAAGGTCTCGGTTTGGCTTTCAGGCTTGCCGAGTTCCTCCAGATAGCCCGGGGCGGCGCCGTCCGGCGAAGCGCCGGCCTTGTACTGTCCTCGCACGGTGGCCTGGTCGGCGTTGCCCTCCCGGATGGGCTTGAGCGCCCGCAGCACCTTCAGCTTCTCGTCCCGCACCGCGTCGGCCTCCAGCGAGGTCGGCGGCTCCATGGCGACGAGGCAGAGGAGCTGCAACATGTGGTTCTGCACCATGTCGCGCAACGCGCCCGAGTTGTCGTAGTAACCGGCGCGGCCAGCCACTCCCAGCGTCTCCGCCACGGTGATCTGCACGTGGTCCACATGCCCGGCGTTCCACAGCGGCTCGAACAGCGCGTTGGCGAACCGCAGCGCCATCAGGTTTTGCACCGTCTCCTTGCCGAGATAGTGGTCGATGCGGAAAATCTGGCTCTCGTCGAAAACCGCCCCCACGGCGTCGTTCACGACCCGCGCGGTCTCTCCGCTCTTGCCCACCGGCTTCTCGACCACCACACGCGCCAGCGGCGTCACCAGCGCGTACTTGCCGATGCGCTCGCAGATCGGCCCGAACAGGTCGGGAGCAACCGCGAGGTAGAAGGCGCGGACCCGGTCCTGCGCTTCGCCGAGCAAGCGGGCGAGCTCGTCCCAGCCGTCCTCGCCGGCAGCGTCGAGCGGCACATAGGAGATGCGGGTCAAAAAGCGCTGCACGCAGGCTGGCTCGCGCTCCGGTTCGGACACGAACTCGGCCAGCCAGCCGCCAACCTTGCCGGCGAACTCCTCCCGCGAGAGCCGGCTGCGGGACACCCCTATGATGCGCGCCTCGGGCGGGATCTGCCCGGCGAGATCGCGCCGAAACAACGCCGGCATCAGCTTGCGGGCGGCCAGGTCGCCGGTTGCGCCGAACACGACCATGTCGAACGGATCCACCGCGATGGTGCGTGCGCTCATGCTCTCGTCTCCTTCAACAACACGTCCCGGTGTGGCGCGAAGCCCGACAGCAGCGGCAGCATCGCGGCCCCGAGCGCCCGCGCGTCCGGTCCCACCGCGCCCTCGACGATCGCGGCGGGCGTCAGCCCTTCGCGGTCCAGCGTTTCTGCCTCCGTCGCGACGGCGGCGACGAGCCGCCGACGCACGGCGTCCGGAAACGCGCCGTCGATGATCACGGCCTGAAAGTCGATCACGGCCGTGCAGGCGATCACGGCCGGGGCCAACGCCTTTGCGGCCTCGTCGATCCATGCGTCCAGGTGGGGGCCGAATTCCGCCCACTCGGATGGCCGCGTCCAGATCGGCGAGGGATCGATGCCGGCCGCCAGCAGGCGCTTTTCCAGGAGATAGATGGACGCCTGCCTGAGGAGCTGTGGCCGCACCAGCGCGCCGCGCGGGTCCAGGCGCGCCACCGGCATGGAGCCGAGCGCGCCGGCGTTGCCGCTGCCGCCCGGGTAGAGCTGCCCGTTCAGCACCACGCCGCCGCCCACGAAGGAGCCGAAGAACACATAGGCGAAATCGCGATAGCGTCCCCCGCGACCCACCATCAGCTCGGCGCCGCAGGCTGCCGTGGCGTCGTTGCAGACCTGCACGTCAAGACCGGAGATACGCGCCACCTGAGCCTTGACGTCGAACGACCGCCAGGCGTCCAGCACCGCCCTCGGCGCGCCGACCTCGGCCTCCCAGTTCCACAGCTCGAACGGCGCCGCGACGCCAATGCCCAAGATTCGGCGGCGCTGGGCCGGAGTCAGTTCACCGGTGGCGCGCCCCAGCGCGGTCTCGATCCAGGCGGTGAGCGCGGGCGGGTCGGGGTAGCGGTAGATCTCGCGCAGGCGCGCCCGAACCTTGCCGACAAAATCCACCAGCACCAGCTCGGCGCTCCGCCGGCCGATCTTGAGGCCGAGCGAAAACGCGCCGTCGGGGTTCAGGGCGTGAGGCACGGAAGGCTGGCCGACGCGGCCGCGCTGCTTTTCCTGGCGAACCAGCATCCCCTCGGATTCGAGCCGGTTCATGATCGTCGTTGTCGTCATGGCCGAGAGGCCCGTCATGCGGGCGATGTCGGCCTTGGGCAGGGGACCATGGCGGCGCACGAGCGACAGAACGAGGCGCTCGTTGTAGAGTCGCACGCCTGACTGGTTGGTGCCTCGGCTGGCGTCCGACGCGCCAAGCGAGAAGGTCGCCTCCAAGCCTGATTCTTGCGGGTGGTCCGCCATGCCTCCTCCAGCCGGCGGATTATCCGACGCCGATCGTTCAAAGCATCATTTGGCCCGGGTGTCTCGCTGTCAATTACTAAGTCCAATGGATTTACTAAGTTGACTCCCGCCCGGTTTCGATTTTTGATGCCGTCACGGTCGACACGTTCGCCGAACCGGCCTCGGAAAAGAGGCTCGATCCTTGGGAGGAATTGCGATGAAGATGCTTTTCACGGCGACGGCCGCGTCCGCACTCGCGCTCGGAATGCTCGCTTCCAGCCCCGCGACGGCCCAGAGCAAGCCGATCGTCGGCCTGATTACCAAAACCAACACCAACCCGTTCTTCGTGAAGATGCGCGAGGGCGCCGAGGCCGAGGCCAAGAAGGCCGGCGTTGAGCTGCGCACGTTCGCGGGCAAGTTCGACGGTGACAACCAGGCTCAGGTCGAGGCCATCGAGAGCCTCGTGTCGGCAGGGGCCAAGGGCATCCTGATCACCGCCAGCGACACCGCCGCCATCGTGCCAGCCATCAAGAAGGCCCGCGACAAGGGCGTGCTCGTGATCGCGCTCGACACCCCGCTGCAGCCCATCGACGCCGCCGACGCCACGTTCGCGACCGACAACTTCAAGGCCGGCGAGCTCATCGGCCAATGGGCGAAGGCGACCATGGGCGACAAGGCCAAGGACGGCAAGATCGCGCTGCTCGACCTCAGCAAGAACCAGGTCAGCGTCGACGTGCTGCGCGACCAGGGCTTCCTGAAGGGGTTCGGCGTCGACATCGCCGACCCCAAGAAGATCGGCGACGAAAAGGACTCGCGCATCGTCGGCAATGACGTCACGGCCGGCTCGGAGGAGGGCGGCCGCAAAGCCATGGAGAACCTGCTCCAGAAGAACCCGGGCGTGAACCTCGTCTACACCATCAACGAGCCGGCCGCGGCCGGCGCGTATCAGGCGCTGAAGGCCGTCGGCAAGGAAAAGAACGTTCTGATCGTCTCGGTCGACGGCGGCTGCCCGGGCGTCAAGAACGTCAAGGCCAGCGTCATCGGCGCGACCTCGATGCAGTTCCCGCTGCTGATGGCCTCCAAGGGCATCGAGGCGGTGGCCGAGTTCGCCAAGAGCGGCAAGAAGCCCGCCAACACGCCCGGCCTCGACTTCTTCAACACCGGCGTCGAGCTGATCACCGACAAGCCGGCGGCCGGCCTGCCGTCCACGACGTCGGAGGACGGCCTGAAGAAGTGCTGGGGCTGACGAGCCCTGAATGGTGCGGCCGGGGCGGCGACGCCCTGGCCGGCGATCCGGGGGCGCGGACGCGAAGGCGCCAGCGAGGAAAAAGCGCATGAGTACGAACGAGCCTGCCCGTCCGGCCGCGGCCGATTACGAAAAGGCGCTCGTGCGCAGCGACCAGCGCGTCGCCGAATTCGAGGAGGACGCCCCGACGCCGCTGATGCGTCTCCAACGCATGCTGCACAGCCAGCCTACGCTGATCCCCGGCATCGTGCTGCTGCTCGGTGTGCTGATGTTCAGCGTGATCGTGGGCGAGCGCTTCCTGGATCCATTCAACCTGTCGCTGATTGTCCAGCAGGTCACGATCATCGGCATCCTGGGCGTCGCCCAGACGATCGTGGTGCTCACCGCCGGCATCGACCTGTCGGTCGGCGCCATCATGGTGCTGACCAGCGTGGTGATGGGCAAGCTCGCGGTGGGCGGGGGCGTGCCGGCTCCGCTCGCCGTGTCAGCCGGGCTGATCGTCGGCATGGTGTGCGGCTGGATCAACGGTGTGCTGGTCACCTATGTGCGGCTGCCGCCCTTTATCGTCACGCTCGGCACCTGGAGCGTCTTCTTCGCACTGAACCTCTGGTATTCCGAAAGCGAGACCATCCGGGCGCAGGACATCGAGACCGAGGCGCCTCTCCTTCAGTTCTTCGGCACCGCGGTGGACCTCGGCCAGGCCCGGCTCACCTTCGGCTCTATTTTCATGCTGCTGCTGTGCCTCCTGTTCGGCTACATGCTGAACCGCACGGCCTGGGGCCGACACGTCTTCGCGGTGGGCGACGACCCCGACTCCGCCCGCCTCGCCGGCATCCGCACCGAGCGCACGCTGCTGTCCGTCTACAGCCTCGCCGGCCTCGTCTGCGGGCTGGCCGGCTGGGCGCTGATCGGCCGCATCGGATCGGTCAGCCCGCAGGCCGGGCAGACCGGCAACCTCGACAGCATCACGGCCGTGGTGATCGGCGGCACCAGCCTGTTCGGCGGGCGCGGCGCCATCCTGGGCACGCTGATCGGCGCGTTGATCGTGGGCGTGTTCCGCAACGGCCTCGCGCTGTCGGGCGTCAACGTGCTCTGGCAGGAATTCACCGTCGGCATACTCATCATCGTCGCGGTGGCGATCGACCAATGGCTCAGGAAGGCGACGTCATGAGCGTGGTTCCGGTTCTTCAGGCGCGCGGGCTGGTGAAGCGCTGGGGTCGCGTCACCGCCATGGACCACGCTGATTTCGACTTGATGCCGGGCGAGATCCTGGCCGTGATCGGCGACAACGGCGCCGGCAAGTCGACGCTGATCAAGGCGCTTACCGGCGCGGTGCTGCCCGACCACGGCGAGATCCGCCTCGACGGCAAGGTCGTGAACTTCGCCTCGCCGCAGGAGGCGCGCGCCGCCGGCATCGAAACCGTGTACCAGAACCTCGCGCTGTCGCCGGCGCTCTCCATCGCGGACAACATGTTCCTGGGCCGCGAGATCCGCCGCAAGGGGCCGCTCGGCGACTGGCTGCGCATGCTCGACAAGGCCGAGATGCAGCGCATCGCCCGGCAGAAGCTGTCGGAGCTCGGGCTGATGACCATCCAGAACATCGGCCAGCTGGTCGAGACGCTGTCGGGCGGCCAGCGCCAGGGCGTCGCGATCGCGCGCGCCGCGGCCTTCGGCAGCCGCGTGATCATCATGGACGAGCCCACCGCCGCGCTGGGCGTCAAGGAATCGCGCCGCGTGCTGGACCTCATCAACGACGTACGCCGCAAGGGGCTGCCAATCGTGCTGATCAGCCACAACATGCCGCACGTGTTCGAGGTGGCGGACCGCATCCACATCCATCGCCTCGGCCGGCGCCATTGCGTCGTGGACCCGAAAGCGATCAGCATGTCGGACGCCGTCGCGATCATGACCGGCGCGGCGGAGCCGCCGGCCGCCGCCGCGGCCTAGAGGGAGCCGCCACCCGATGACAGCCGCCACGCTCGACGCCGTTCTGAACTGCATCGCCGATCAGGCGACGTGCGGCCGCGTCATCGTGGCGCTTGCGGGCGCGCCCGGATCGGGCAAGTCCACGCTGGCCGAGCAGATCGCCGAGCGGCTCAACGCCAGCAAGCCGGGCTTTGCGGCCGTTTTGCCGATGGACGGCTTCCACTTTGACGACAGCGTGCTGGACGCCGCCGGTTTGCGGCCCCGCAAGGGCGCGCCCGACACTTTCGACGTCGGCGGCCTCCGGCACACGCTGCAGCGCCTGCGCGCCCGGGACGAGGACGTCGTCGCCGTGCCGGTGTTCGACCGCGACATCGAGATCGCCCGCGCGGGCGCCAGGCTCATCCCGTGCTCCGTCGCGGTGGTGGTCGCGGAGGGAAACTACCTGCTGCTCGACCGCCCGCCCTGGGCGGCGCTACGGCCGCTGTTCGACGTCGCCATCCTGCTGGACGTGCCCGAGCCCGTGCTGCGCATGCGCCTGGAGGAACGCTGGCGCGGCTATGGCCTGGATGACGACGCCGTGAGGCGCAAGATCGATGGCAACGACCTCCCCAACGCCCGCGCTGTGATGCGCGAGAGCTGCGATCCGGACATCCGGCTGGCCTGATCAGTTTCGCATGTCAAGTTAGGACCCTGGCCAACAAGGCGATCAGAGTTGCCTCATCGACTGGCTTGGGCAGCATGGCAACGCCATCAAACGCAGGGTCGCGCATGAACGATCGGCTGTAGCCGGTGGCGACGATGAACGGGATGCTCTGTTCCCGGAGTACGCGCGCCACCGGCTCGCTCGTTTCTTCGCCGAGATTCAGGTCAAGCAGAACCGCATCCGGTCGCGTCCTCGCAAGGATGTCCAGCGCCCGCCGGCAGGACGCAACCGGGCCAACGACGGCGCAACCGGCCTTTGAAAGCATCGCCTCGACGTCCAGCGCGAGCAGAAATTCGTCTTCAACCACCATGATGGTGCGCCCGGCCAGCGGGCTTTCCTTGTCGTCACGCGGCATCGGCTTGGCTCGTCATCTTGAACGCGAGTTTACTGACAAGGCCCCGCCGGTCGAAGCTCAGCTTCGTCTCGCCCCTCGGCTGGCATGCGGTGGCGTGCTCGAGCCGAACCCGTTCCCATTGGGGTGCTGAACAGGCAGCCCGTCGCTTGGGGACCGCCAGTCGAAGCGCGCCGTTTCGTTGGAGGCGAGCGCCGTTCAGCGTATCCGCCATCGAGTTTCAATCATTACCGTAGATTTCGGCATCCCCGGGCATGCGACTGATCGGGGTTGCCGTAAATCGGGCTCGCATGTGCCATGACGCACATCGCCCTGCCTGTAACAGGCGGATACCGGGACATCAGCTTTCGAGGAGAAATCGACGATGTCCCCCAATCCATTTCCTGCCGATGGCAAGGTGATGTTCCGTATCCGGAACGCAGCTACCCGCATTTCTAAGCGTATCATCTCGCGTCGCACACGTATCGCGCTAGCCGCACTGGACGATCGTCTGCTCAAGGATGTCGGCCTGAGCCGCGGCGATCTGGTGGGAATGTAGAAGCAAAGAGATGACGCAGCATAAAGCCTGCTGTTGTCGTGATGCGCTTCACAGCCGCGGCCCAAGATCTCGGCTAACCCTTGATCATCCACGCTGGCCGGCAGCGCTTCCGTGAACGCCGCCAGACCGCGCCCAACTCTGCAAAGGAGCCTGCGATGCGCCGTAAACCCACAGACCCATCTTCGTCCTCCACTGGCTTCGACAAACCCATCGCGGCGGACGGCGCGGCCCTCATCGGGCAGGCGCCTGAGGTCCCTGGCCACTGGCCGTCGCCGCTCACGGGCCGGGACGTTGTGGTCGCCCTGACGGCCTCGGCCATATGGGCGGCTGTTTTCGCCGTCACGTCGCTCACCGCCTCCCACGACGGTGCGGCGACGCCGGCTGCCATGACGACTTCGGCTCTCGCGATGCCAACCACCCCGAGAGAAGACCGCTCCAGCTTCGAGCGCGCCTACTCGGCCGGCGCCACATACCAGTACTGGCCTTGCGGCGATCCGGCCTGCGACCAGTAGGTCGCGGAGCCGCGACAGTTCAAAGGCCGTCTGCAGCAAAGGCTTTCTTCCTGCCGCAAGCACGCTAAGCTTTCGGTTCGCCACAGCGGCCACAAGCAGCGCGCGGGCGTTGGGAGGATAAACAATGAATCGACTGGCTTTGTTGGCCGGCCTCAGCCTGGCCGCCCTGACGGCGGGATCCGCCTGGGCGGCGCCGTTCATGATCGTCGGCAATGACGAGAAGCTGATCTGGGATGATGAAGGCAAGCCCGTTCTGGCCGCGCCCGGCAAGGACAACGTCCTGATCGTCGACCTCGCCAATCCCGAAGAGCCGAAGATTGTCGCCAATTTGCCGCTCAAGAACTCGGTCGTCGGGCCGCCCGTCAACGTCGCCATCGACCCGACAGGCTCCATCGCCTTGGTGGCCGACTCGGTGGACGTCATCAAGGACGGCGAGGCCCTGAAGCAGGTCCCGGACAACAAGATCCACGTCATCGACCTGAAGGCGAACCCGCCGAAGCTCGTCGAGACCATTCAGGTCGGCAAGATGCCGTCCGGCCTCGACATCAGCCCCAAGGGCGACATGGCGCTGGTGGCGCATCGCGGCGACAATTCCGTCGGTGTGCTCTCCATCAAGGGTACGAGCGTGAAGCTCGTCGACACGGTGCCGATGGGCGACATCGTCGCGCATGTCGCGTTTTCGCCGGATGGGACCAAGGCGCTGGCCGTCAAATTCCCGGGCCACAAGGTTTCGGTGCTCGACATCGCGGCCGACGGCAAGGTCACGTATGGCAAGGTCGACCTGCCGACCGGCCAGTGGCCCTACAACGTCGCGATCAGCCCGGATGGCAAGTTCGCGCTGACCTCCGACAACGGCAACTCCGGCGCGTCGGACGGCAGCGTCGACACTGTGAGCGTGATCGATATGACGGCCACGCCGGCCCGTATCGTCGATCGCGTCGTTGTGGGGGATGGCCCCGAAGGACTTGCGATCAGCCCCAAGGGCGATGTCGCCGTGGCGGTGATCCTGCGCGGCTCCAACGCTAGCAAGAAGGCCTATTTCTACAAGAAGAACGGCGCCATCGACGTCCTCAAGATCGACGGCGGCAAGGTCACGAAGATCAAGGAGATCGAGGTCGGCGGCCTGCCGGAGGCGGCCGTGTTCACGCCGGACGGAAAATACCTGCTGGTCGGCAACTATCTCGACCAGGACTTCTCGATCCTCAAGGTGAACGGCTCGGAGGTCACTGACACCGGCAAGCGGTTCAAGGTGCCGGGGCACCCCGCCTCCGCCCGCATGGGGCCGGGCTGACGTCGCAAGGCAGGGCAGGGCGGCGGCCATCACGGCCGCCGTTTCGCCTCAGCGCTTGCGGACCGCCCGGTCCAGCCCGCGCACGAGCGGGGCCACGACGTCCATCACCGGGGTCGCGATCCCATGCTCCACGCCAAACGCGGCTGGCTGCTCCAGAAGGGCGGCCACCTCGGTGGGCCGACCCGCCAGGATGTCCTGCAGCATCGAGGGGCGGCCGCCGCCGAGCGTGCCCTTGGGCCGCACGATGCCTTCCACGTCCACGTCGTCGCCGAGATCCCAGCCGGTCGCCTTCGCGACCGCCAGCACCTCGCGCACGAGCGCCTTGCCGACCTCGAACAGGCCCTCGTCCGCGCCCCGTTCGCCCGCGGTCAGGCGGGTCAGCGCCGAGAGCGGATTGCCGGGCGCGTTCAGGAGCAGTTTGAGCCAGACGTCGCGCCGGATGTCTGCGCTTCGCTTGGCCGTGAGGCCGGCCTGTTCGAACACACGCAGCGCGCTCGCCAGCGCGGGGCTGTCGCCATTGTCCGGCGCGCCAAGCACAAAGTGGCTGCGCGTGCTGTTGGACACGACGCCAGGCTCGGTGATCTCGTTGGGCGAATAAATGACGCCGCCGAGCGCTCGCTCGGGCCGCACGTCCGACCAGAGCCGGCCTTCGGGGTCCAGCAAGGGCAGCGTCGCCGGCTTGGCGTCGAGGCCGTAACGCCACCACCACGGGATCCCGTTCAACAGGAACACGGCCGCGCCCCCCGGCGCGATGAGCCGGCCGATCGCGTCGGCAGATTGGGGCAGGGACACGGCCTTCAGCGTCACCAGGACGAGGTCCTGCTGCGGCAGCGTCCCGGGATCGTTGGTGCACTGCGGGACCGGGACGGTGAAGCGCTCGGTTTCGCCGACATAGGTCAGCCCGTTGCGCCGCATCGCATCCAGGTGCGCGCCGCGCGCCACAAGCGAGGTTTCGGCCGCGCCGGCCCGCAGCAGCTTCGCGGCAATGTGGCTGCCGACCGCGCCGGCTCCGAACACGCAAACCTTCATCGAGCGCCGCCTCCTGATTGGGCTGGGCAGAGCGCGCCGACCCATGGCGGCGCACCGTGCGTGACGCCGCGATGATTAGCGCGGCCGTCGCTCACTGTCGCCAGCGCGGCGCGCATGGCTCCCGGGCTCACGCGTGCGCGTCGGAGCCCTTCGCGGCGGCCGGGCCGGGCTCCACCAGCACGTTCCCGTCGGGCTTGTTTTTCGTATCGCCGATCAGCGTCTGCAACTCGCCGGCCCCGACCGCCTTCGCGGTGGCTCCCGGGGTGGGCCGCGTCAGCACATCGACGGGCGCGCGGCGCTTGCCGCCGCCGCTTTCCGCTTCGTCGCGCACGGCGCGGACGGCGTCGTCCGACAAACATCCGAGCTTGCGCGCGTGCTCGGCGATTGCGGCGCTGTCGGCCGCGAGCAGCAGCGCACTGCCGGCTTTCGCCACCGCGGCCGCCAGCGTCTCGATCTCGGCGAGGCGCTCCCTGGAGCGCGTGACGTCGCGGATGTACACGGCCAACACCCGCCCGGGGTGCTCCTGAACGATGCCGCCGTAGATCTCCGGGTCATGCTGGCCGCTGTCGCCGATCAGCACAAAGGGAAGGTCGGAATAAAGCGCCAGCATGTTGGTGATCAGGAGCTTCTTGTGGTCCTTGGCTGCGCGCGGCCAGGGCCGTCGCCAGGAAAGCCCCCACTCGCGCAAAAACAGGATGGGGCCGACCGGGATGCCGTGTCGCTGGAAGATCTCCGCCAGCACTTCGTAGGTTCCCCACGGCGCGCGCGAGACGTAGAGCATCGGGTTGCGCTCACGCCCGGACGCGCCGTGGTGCAGCCCGCGATACAGCGCCGCCACCCCCGGAAAGGCGACGCGGCTTTCGGCGTCCGCCACGAAGAGGCGCCACAGCATTTTGAACACGTTGGCGACGCCGGTCTTCACCACCGTGTCGTCAATGTCGCTGATCACCACCAGCCGGCTGTCGGCAGGCGGAATGAACACCTCGCCCTTGGCGCGCACCGGCTGGTCGCCTTCCAGATCCAGCGCCACCTCATGCCAGCACGCGTCGGAGGGCGGCGGCTGTGGCAGGGTGAGGTGAAATCGGAAATAGCCGTCCGGGTCGGTCTCCACCGTCTGCTCGGCCCCGTAGAAGCGGGCGCGCACCCGCGCACCGCGCAAAGCCTTCCGGGCAATCCGTCGCGAGATGTTGCGCAGGTCGTCCGCGACTCCGCCGCCGCCCTCGCCGGGGTGCTTCTGCAGGAATACGCGGCCGATCAGAAAGATTTCGCTGGCCGAGCCATAGCCGCGGTAGGGCTGCAGCACGACGCCGCCTTTCCACCGCGCCACGCGCACCGGACGGGCCGCGAGGGACAAAAGGCGCAGGAGCCCGCGTCGCCATCCGGCGGTCTCCGTTTTCGCCATGAGCGCTTCCCCGGTCCGATCCCTCGTCGGGAGGTCAACCGCCCGGCCGCGACGCGGGTTCCAGCGCCGGCGGCGGACCAGGATTGCGCAAGACATCAAGGGAGGTGAACAGAAGTCGTCATTCGGCGTTGGGCTGCATCTCTCATTGGAGTTCCAGCAATGCGCGCCTTGATCATCATCTCCGCCGCGGCCCTCAGCCTCACGGCCTGCGCCACACGACAGCAAGCTACCGGCACGGCGGTCGGCGCGGTCGGCGGCGCCGTGGTGGGCGGACCGGTCGGCGCCGTTGTGGGCGCCGGCGCCGGCGCGGTGGTGGCGGCTCCGGGCGGCGTGATCGACCAGACCAAGCCGCGCCCGCGCAAGAAGTATCGCCGGGTTCGCTCGTCGTCCTGACGCGCAGATCTCCCGAGCCGGCGACCCCTAGCGGGGACGCGCCGGTTCGGATTTCGGCAGGAACCACGCCAGCAGGCCGAAGGCCGGCAGGAACGAGCAGAGCCGGTACACCGTGTCGATGCCGACATGGTCGGCCGCTTCGCCCAGCAACGCGGCCGCGATGCCGCCCATGCCGAAGCTGAGTCCGTAAAACAGCCCGCCGATGAGCCCGATGCGCCCCGGCACGAGGTCCATGGCGTAGATCATGATGCTCGCGAAGGCGCTCGACATGATCAGGTTAATGACCACCGTGAGCACGCCGGTCCAGAAAAGGTTCACGTAGGGCAGGGCGAGCGCAAAGGGCAGCGCCCCCAGGATTGAGAACCAGATCACCCGATGCCGGCCGATCCGGTCGCCGATGATGCCGCCCGCCAAGGCGCCCACGGCCGCAGAGGCGAGAAACACGAACAGCATCAGCTGCGAGGCCTGCACGGACACGCCGAAGCGCTCGATCAGGTAGAACGTGTAGAACGACGCGAAGCTCGACGTGTAGGCGTTCTTGGAAAACAGCAGGACCACCAGGATCGCCATCGCGCCGATGATCCGAGCCCGGGTGTGGCGCGGCTTGTCCACCGCCATGCGCGCCTTGCCGCCGGCCGGGGCGGCCGCGAGATCGCGCGCCTGCCGCTGCACGATCCAGACCATCATCATGATGGCGAGCAACGCCAGCACCGAGAACCAGGCGAGGCTGGTCTGGCCCTTGGGCACGATGATGTAGGCCGCGAGCAGCGGCCCGATCGCGCTGCCGGTCTGCCCGCCCACCTGGAAGATGCCCTGCGCAAGTCCCTGCTGCCCGCCCGAAGCGTTGCGCGCCATCCGGGTCGCCTCGGGGTGAAAAATCGACGACCCGATGCCGACGCAGCCTGCCGCGACCAGCAGGTGGCCGAAGCTCGACGCATAGGCGAGGCCCAGGAGCCCGACCAGCGAGAACGTCATGCCGACCACCATCGAGTACGGCATCGATCGGCGGTCGGTGTAGTAGCCGACCAGCGGCTGAAACAGCGACGCCGCGACCTGGAAGGTCAGCGTGATCAGGCCAATCTGGCCGAAATCGAGGTTGTAGGCGTTCTTGATCACCGGGTACACGGCCGGGATCAGCGACTGGATCGTGTCGTTCAGCAGATGCGTCACGCTGAGCGCCACGAGAACCGGCATCACGGCGCGGTGGGACAGGGTCGGGCTGGCGATGGTCACGGCGTCGACTCGCTTGCGCCCACATCCGCGGGCCGGGGGGCGTTACTGTTAGGGCGCCCTGTCACAATGCGAAAGCCGTCGCCCAGCAGGGGACGCTTGCGTTGTTGCTTTGGCGCGCAGTCCGCGCGGGGCCGGCCAAGCAGCGATGATGGAAGAACTCAGCGCGCCGCCGGGTCCGGGGTCTTGGAACGGCCCATGCGGTTCAGCACTTCGCGAGGGATGCCGTAGGCCTTCACCACCGCTTCCCAGTGCCGCAATCCGCAAAGTTCCCGCTGGATCATCAGCGACCAGACCCGGTCTGCGGCCTCGTCGAGCAACGCCGAGCGTCGAACCGGTTCAGGAGTCCCGGTCGCATCCAGAGCCTTGAGCCGCGCGAGCGCGGCCTCGACCTGCCCGCCGAGCGCACCCAGCGTCTCGGCCTTTTGCTGGGCGATCTCAAAGTGGAGCACATCAACGCCGGTTTCGGCGCGATGGCCGGCGGAAAGGCTCTGGGGCGGGCGGAACGTCATGGAGGCTCAGTGGGAAACGTGATGCGATCCCGCCCATATGGGCCATCGCTCGGCGTTCGCCACCCCGCCGTGCGGAAAGCGTCAGATCCACCGCATGTGGAAGCGCGCCCGCGCCACAGCGGCGCCGAGATACCCCGCGTCGTCGCGCACCAGCCGGAATCCGAGATTGGCCGGCGGCACGCCCACCGCGCAGCCGCCCGCACGGGCGTCGCGCACGAAGTCGGTCACGTAGCTACGGTGCTCGCCTTCCACGACCCGCACGCCGCAATTGACCGTGCGCTCGCCGGTCGGCTCGCCGGAAGCGTCCAGCGCCTGGCGCAGGAAGCAGGTGTCGGTCCACTCCCACACGTTGCCGGCAATGTCCGCGACCCCATGCTCGTTGAAACCGAACGCGCCGGCCGGACGGGGCGCCTTGTCGGCCGGGGCTTGGCGGCTGGATTCCTGCTCGTACTTGGCGAGCCAGCGCTTGGAGAAGGAGTCCGAGCCATCGTCCGCCAGTACGGCGTCGTCATTGAAGCGGGCGCCGGCCGCGAAGGCCCACTCGGCGTCGGTCGGCAGCCGCCAGCGCGCGCCGGTGCGGGACGAGAACCACGTCGCATATGCGGTAGCGTCGTGCCAGTTCACCCCCACGGCGGGAGCCTCCGCCGAAGCCGCCGCGCGAAACAGCCGCCGCTCGCAGGCTCCGGCCGCCACGCAGGCGTCATAGGCGGCGGCGCTCACCTGGTAGGTCATGATCGTGAGCGGACGCGTGAAGCGAAACGCGCGGCGGGGCGCGTTCACCGGGCGGCCGTTCAGCGCGAAGTCGCCCGCCAAGCGGTGCAGGAACGCGCCGGGCGCAATCGTCGTCACCGCCACCTGGTCGGCCGGAATGGCGGGAAGACCGTAGCCGGCAGCCGCAACCGCGAGCGGAGCGACGACCAGCGCCGCCTTGGCGGCCAGCTTGGCTTTGAGGATGAGCAGCATGGCGACGGCCTCCCGTGCGCCGGCTCGTCGCTTGGACGAGCCGGCGGCTCGCGATCAGTGCTTGTGGGCCGGGGCGTCCAGCGCGCCCGTCTTGGCGCCGCTCAGGATCGGGCTCGGAGGGCTGACCTGCTTCATCAGGTCGTCGTTCCAGGTCCCCTCGACCTTGAAATGCGCGGTGGCGCCGAGCTCCACGGCCTCGATGAGGTTGTGGTTCACATAGGCGTAGATGCCCGGCTGCTTGAAGGTATAGAGCGCGGCGCCGGCAGATCCGCCGCGGATGAACCAGGTTTCCAGGTCCTTCTCGGGCCGGTTGGCGAACTTGCCCGTCTCCCACACAAAGTCGCCATGGCCGCCGATCAGGTGCGGGCGCGTGTCGCGGTTGGCCTGGCTGTGCACCAGCAGCACCTGTTCGCCAACCTTGGCCGTCAGGGCGTTCTTGCCGGTCAGCGAGCCGACCTTGCCGTTGAACACCTCGTGGCTCGGGATGAGCTTGCGCATGACCTCGGCCTGGTCCGGATAGGCGTCGCCGGCGCTTTCGTAGGACTTGAACTTGCCGTTCTCGTCACGCGGGACGTAGAAATCCTGCTCGCCAATGTAGAAGGCCTTGTCGTAATGCAGGGGCTTGCCCGTGTCGTCCTTCAGGCCCTCGCGCGGCAGCACCATCACGGCGCCGTTCATGCCCGAGGTGACGTGCCAGGGGATCATCGAGCCGCCTGGCGCGCAGTGATACACGAACACGCCGGCGCGGTCGGCCTTCCAGCGCAGCACCACCTGCTCGCCGGGGTTCACCATGGTGAGCTCGCCACCGCCCAGCCCGCCCGTGGCGGAGTGGAAGTCGATGTTGTGGGCCATCATGTTGGTGTCGGGGTTGATCAGCGTCAGCTCCACGTAGTCGCCCTGGTGCGCGACCATCAGCGGGCCCGGAACCGAGCCGTTGAACGTCATGGCGTGGATCTTCGTGCCCTCGTTGTCGATGACCAGTTCCTTCTCCTGAATGGTCATCTTGAACTGCAGCACCTTGGGGCCGGCCTTGGTCGCCTGCTCATGGGCGTGGATGAAGGGCGGGGCCACCAGCTCGACCTGCTCCCGCGGAAGCTTGGCGAGGTCGTCGGCGAGCGCCGGAACGGCGGCGACGAGAGTGGCGAGGGCGGCGGCTGCCATCATGGTGCGGCGGGTGAACATGGCGTTCTCCATCAGGATCTCTTGATCACGAGATGGAGAATGCTCCCCCGGCCGCATGTCTTCTTTGCTGAGCCGCAAACACTTCGACGGTTGCGCCGGAAAGTACAAGACGCGCGCCTTCAGCGCGTCGCCTGCCTGTAGAGGCCCGGCAAGGCGGCCGGCAGGCGCGCGATGTCGCCCACGATCGCGTAGCCGCCCTGCCCGAACAGGGTGGGGAAGTAAGATTGCGCATTGGCGTCGATCGTCACCCCGAACACGCCCAGCCCCATGCGCCGCGCCTCGCCGACGGCCTTGCGCGTGTCCTCGATCCCGAAGCGCCCCTCATAGTGGTCGACGTCGTTGGGCTTGCCGTCCGTCAGCACGAGCAGGAGCTTGCGCAGGTTGGGGCGCCCGGCGAGCTGCGCCGCGGCATGCCGCACGGCGGCGCCGATGCGCGTGTAGTAGCCCGGCCGCAGCGCCCCGATCCGCCGTTCCACCGCCTGCGAGAGCGGCTCGTCGAAGCCTTTCACGGTCTCGACCCTCACCCATGAACGCCGGCGCGACGTGAAGCTCAGGATGGAATGGCTGTCTCCGCACGCCGCGAGCCCGTGCGCAAGCACCAGCGCGGCCTGCTTTTCCACGTCCAGTACGCGGCGCTCGTTCACCCAGGCGTCCGTGGAGAGCGACACGTCCACCAGCAGCGTCACCGCGATGTCGTGCGCCTGCGCGCGGCTCTGCAGGTGGACGCGGTCATTGCCCGCATTCCCGGCCGCAATGTCGCAGCGGGCCCGCACCAGGGCGTCAAGGTCGAGCTCCGCCCCGTCCTGCTGACCGCGCAGGATCTCGCGCCGCGGCCGCAGCGCCTCGAACTGGCGCCGCACGCGCCGGATCAGCCGCAGCCCGTCTTGGTCCGGCTCCCAGGTCTCGCCCTCCTCGGAGGCCGGCGCCGCGAGCACGCGGCAATGGCTGGGCAGATAGGCGCGTTTGCGCCAGTCCCACTCCGGATAGGTCAGCTCGGCCGTCAGCGGCGTGGCGTCAACGGCCTCGGGCGGCAGGTCGAGGTCGAATTTGAGTTTGCTGGCCGGCTTGCCGGTGCGTTGCCCCACGGTGAGTTCCTCGAGGTCGTCGGCCGCCTTGTCGGCGTCCTCGTCCTCGTCGTCGTCCGACGGGCGGTCGACGTTGATCATTTCCGCCATGGCGAGGATCTTTTCGAACCTGTTCAGGATCAGCGGGTCGCGCTCGCCGCGCTCCTGCGCCGAGCCTTCGCGCACGGCGAAGCGCTTGCGCGTATCCTGCGGGACGGAGGAGGGCAGGGCCGCAACCTCCTCGGCCTCCCCGCGGGAGGCGGCCTCGGTTCGCAGCCAGGCGTCGCCCCAGAGAGGGCACGGCAAGAAAGGCTGGTAGCCCGCAGGCGCGGCGGCAGGCAGGGGTGCGTCATGCACGACGGTGTCCCACAGCGCTCCGGGCGGCGGTTCCCTCGCGCCCAGCGCGGCGAGGATGATGCCCTCCACCTCGCGCTCCAGCGGCGGCATGGGCCGCACCGGCCGGGCGGCCGCGACGGCCTGGCAAAGCTGCGCATGGTCGCGAACGAGGCCCGGAAACGCCGACAGTGTCGCGAGCGTGGTTCGCCGCGCACGGCGCAGGATGGCGAGGTCCCGCCGCAACGGATCGACGTCGGCGATAGTCTCCACCGGAACGATCGAGAACCAGGCCGCGAGCCAAAGATACAACGCCCGGTTCAGCGTCGCGTCGGGAAACAGCGCGATCCGCTCGGGCAGAAACAGCGTCGCGGGGTCGCGCCCGGGTTGTTCGAGCCGCTCCTCGCCAACCCCGATGCGCTGGCGCCATCCAAGCCGATGGGGCGACTTTCGCGCCGCCGTGCCGGCGAGCTGCACGCCGGGCTCGCCGCCCAGGCCGCGGAACATCACGGCGAGCGGTCCGCTCAGATCCGCCAGCGCGACCGCGTGAGCGGGATGGCGCGGATAGGTGGCGGCCCCTCCGACCAGGCGATGCCACGCCTTGCCGACGGTTTCTTCCAGTTCCAGGAACTCGAACATCGGGGGATCTCCGTTCAGCCCGCGACGGCGCGCGCAACCTCGACGAGGGCCGCCTTGACGTCCGGCTCGTCCGTGAGGGGCTCGATCATGGTGGCCAGGATGGCCTCGCGCGCTTCCATGCCGGCCGCGATCAGGGTGGCGCAGTACACGACGAGGCGCGTCGACACGCCCTCTTCGAGATCGTGTCCCTTCAGCGCCCGAAGCCGCGTCGCGAGCTGGATCAGGGGCCGCACCGCGCCTTCCGGAAGGCCGCTTTCGGCCGCCACCACGGCCAGCTCCTGCTCGGGCGGCAGGAAGTCGAACGTGATTGCGACGAAGCGCTGGCGCGTCGATGGCTTCAACGCCTTGAGCAGGCTCTGGTAGCCGGGGTTGTAGGAGACCACGAGCATGAACGCGTCGGGCGCGGCCAGTTCCTCGCCGGTGCGCTCCAGCGGCAGCACGCGGCGATCGTCGGTGAGCGGATGCAGCACCACGGCCACGTCCTTGCGGGCTTCCACCACCTCGTCGAGATAGCAGATCCCACCCTCCCGCACCGCGCGGGTGAGCGGCCCGTCCGCCCAAATGGTGTCGCCGCCCTTCAGCAGGTAACGGCCGGTGAGGTCTGCGGCCGTGAGGTCGTCGTGGCACGACACGGTGTGCAGCGGCAGGCCGAGCCGCGCCGCCATGTGGGCGACGAAGCGGGTTTTGCCGCAGCCGGTGGGGCCCTTCAGCAACAGCGGCAACCGGCGCGACCAGGCGTGTTCGAACAGCGCGACCTCGTTGCGGGCCGGCGCGTAGGCGGGAATGTCGGCGAGGGGCCGGGGGAAAGCGGCGATGTTCATCGGGAACCTCGTAGGTGCGTTCAGGAAAGGGGAGCCGGCCCGGCGCGCCGGACCGGCCGGGCGCGTCATTCGGCGGGCTGGAGCGCGCTGACGGGTTCAGCGCTGCGGGTGCGGCCAGGAACCAGCACCGACCACGCGAACATCAGCGCGGCCGCCACTACGGCGACGCCGCAGCCGAGGCGGATCCAGTAGTAGACCGCGAGCCCGTCCTGGACCTCCATGTAGGTCTGGCCGAGGATGCGCTGAAGGTAGACCTGAATGAACCCGGCCGCCGTCAGGGCCAGCGTCATCACCGCCATGCCGCCGCACATCAGCCAGAAGCTTGCGACGCTGAGCCGCTGGTTGTAGACGCCGCGTCCGTTGAGCGCCGGAAACGCGTAGGCCATCATGGCGAGGTTCAGCATCACATAGGCGCCGAAGAAGGCGAGGTGCCCATGCGCGGCCGTGAGCTGCGTGCCGTGCGTGTAGTAGTTCACGGGCGCGAGGGTGTGGAGGAAGCCCCAGATGCCGGCGCCGAAGAACGCCATGACGGAGCAACCGATCGACCACAGCAGCGCCGCCCGGTTGGGATGGTGCCGGCCGGCCTTGCGGGTCATCTGCACTGTGAACAGGATCATCGTGAAGAACGGCGCGATCTCGAGCGTCGAGAACAGCGAGCCGATCCACTGCCAATAACCGGGCGCGCCGATCCAGTAGTAGTGGTGGCCGGTACCGAGAATGCCCGAGAACAGCGCCAGTCCGATGATCAGGTAGAGCCACTTTTCGACCACCTCGCGGTCGATGCCGTTGAGCTTGATCATCAAAAACGCCAGCACGGAAGCCATGATCAGCTCCCACACCCCCTCGACCCACAGATGCACGACATACCACCAGTACATCTTGTCGAGCGCCAGGTTCGGCGGGTTGTAGAACGCGAACAGAAAGAAGATCGCGACGCCCCACAGGCCGAACAGCAGGATGTTGACCACCGTGGTCTTGCGGCCCTTGAGCGCCGTCATGGTGACGTTGAACAGGAACATCAGCGCCACGACGACGATCCCGACCTTGATCGGGAAGGGCTGCTCCAGAAACTCGCGGCCTTCGTGGAAGCGGAACAGGTAGCCCACCACCGCAATGGCGGCCGCGCCCAGGAAAAGCCAGAACTGCACCTTGGCGATCCTGGTGGAGTAGAGCTCCGTCTCGGTTTCCTCAGGCAGCAGGTAGTAGGTGCAGCCCATGAAGCCCATCAACAGCCAGACGATCAGCGCGTTGGTGTGGATCATCCGGACGATGTTGAAGGGCAGCAGCACCGACAGCGTGTTCGGCAGCACGTAGATGAGGCCGGCGACGAGGCCAAACGTCACCTGCGCGACAAAGAGGCCGAGCGCGCCATAGAAGTAGAGGAGGGCGACCCTCTGGGTTTCGTATCTGGGTCCGAGCCCCCCGGGGGCGGACAGCACGGCGGATTGCGTTGGCATGGCGAAGTCTCGTCTTGGGAAAGGGCGGGGTGAGGAGCGGCGGCGCGGATCAGCCCGAGGTGTTCGGCGGCCAGTTCTGCGTGTTGATGCGGCTCGTCCACTCGAGGAAGTCGGCGAGGTCGTTCAACTCCTGATCGGTCAGGTTGAATTGCGGCATCTGCCGCCGGCCCGGCGTTCCGGATGGCTGGGACTGCATCCAGGCCTTCACCATCTCGCGGGCGCCGGCCGGGTCCTTGTCGCCGCCCCAGCGGTTCCAGACATTGCCGACCTCGGGCGCGAAGTAGGCTCCTTCGCCCAGGATGGTGTGGCAGTTGATGCAGGAGTTTTTTTCCCAGACATGCTTGCCGCGCGCGACGCCGTCCGACAGCGTCTTGGCGTCCGTGGACTGGGTGGCGATGAAGTAGTGGCTGTGGGCCGTGAGGCCGACGAAGATCGCGAAGAAGAAGGCCGAGCCGCCATAGAAGACGTTTCGAGCCGCCGAGGTGGTGAGGCGTTCAGCCATCAGGGGAGCCTTTCCGGAGGGTGGGCGCGGCCAGAGCCACGATGCGCCGCACCCTAGAGACCCGGTCAGGGGCTTCTTTGCGCCCCAACAAGCTCGCGGACGATCCTCCGGCAAGTTGTGCGGGCGCAAAGAGCGACGCCGCCCGCCAGCTCATGATGCCTGCGACCGAACCTGGAGAGGATCATGACCGACGCACAGCTGGGCCTGGCCGTGACCACGCCCATCATCATCGTTTTCGCGATCGCGCTCAGGCGCATGGGGGTGTTGCGGACAACCGGCGCGGCCACGGCGGTGCTCGCCTCAGTGGCGATCGCGGCGGCGCTTTACCTGACGCAGTGAGCGGTCCGCGCCGGACCCGTCCGGGCCCGCGGCCCGACAACCCGAGGAGTCACTCCATGCCGACGATCACACGCGACCTGCTGGTCGACGACGTCATGCGTCGCTGGCCGGCCGCCATCCGGGTCTTCCTGGACTTCGGCTTCCTGTGTGTGGGCTGCCCGATCGGCTGCTTTCACACGATCGACGACGCCTGCCGCGAACACCACAGCGACCCGGAGGCCTTCATGGCCGCTTTGCTGAAAACGGCTCCGCAGGCGGCGGCCGAGGCCAATCCGGCGTAACCTCGCACGCGCGTCCCCGGCCTCACACCACCCCGCCGGGCTTCGCCCGTCGACCCTCTCCGTCGAGGGGAGGGTTGCGCTGTGCGGTTGCGGCCGCGACCCTGCCTTCAGCGAGGCCGAAGAGGCGGTGCGGATCGCGGACGACGATCCGCTGGCGGCCACCCTCGACGAGACCCTGCGCCTCCCAGGCGCTCAGGATGCGGCTAACCGAATGCAGAGTCGTGCCGGTCATCTGGGCGACGTCCTCGCGGGTGATCGGGAAGCTGATCTGGATGCCTTCCTCAACCTTGCGGCCGGACTGCTTCACCAGCCGCAGAAGCGTATGCGCGACTCGGCGCTCGACCTCCTCGGTGGACATCTCGACCACCCGCACATGCGCGTCGTCCAGCCGCGAGCCGACCGTCTGCAAGGCGCCGGCGGCGAGCGCCGGGCAGCGCGCCAGCAGCGGCGCCCAGCTTGCAGCCGGCCAGACCAGCGCGACGCTGTCCACCACCGCCGTCGCGGTCGCGGGGTAGTGCGGGCGGCCCATCTGCACCGCGATGCCGAACAGGTCGCCCGGAACCACATAGCGGATCACGACCTGCTGGCCGGCCGGCGTCAGCTTGGCCACCTGAAGGTTGCCGTGCAGGAGCACAAAGAAGTTTTCCGCCCCTGCGCCCTGCTCGAACACCACCGCTCCCTTTGGATAACGGACCGACTTGGCGTGCGAGAGCACGAAATCGATTTCGTCGGGGCCCAGCGCGGCGAAATTCGGCATGTCGGCGATCAGCGAACGGTCGAGGGCGCCCATCGGCAAAGTCCTTCCAACGGAGGGCGTGGTCGGCGCCTCGATCTGCGCAGGGCTCGACCCGGTTTTTCCAACGCGCTAAACCGCGTGCAACTCCCAGGTGCAAGGTAGTCCGCGCGTGAAGCACGGCGCTATCCGGTCGGATACGGACCGCATTCTTGTTTGCGGTTCGACAAATAGCCTGCGCCTGCGTCGTCCTATGAGGGTGTGAGCCTCTTCCGAGGCCCCCGCTCACAGGAGTTCAATCATGCGCAATGCCGTTTTGCTCGCCGCCGTTTTGCTCGGCGCATTTGGGGCAGCAGCCTCGGCCGCCGAGGTGGAAGTCAAGATGCTGAACAAGGGCGCGGCCGGCGTCATGGTCTTTGAACCCGCCATCGTGCAGATCCAGCCCGGCGACACCGTGAAGTTCGTCGCGACCGACAAGGGCCATAACGCCGAGACAATCGACGGCATGCTGCCCGAAGGCGCAGCCGGCATCGCGGGCAAGATGGGCGAGGACGCGGTCGCGACCTTCGACAAGCCTGGCGTCTACGGCCTGCGCTGCAAGCCGCATTACGGGATGGGCATGGTCGCGATGGTGGTGGTCGGTCAGCCAACCAACCTCGACCAGGCCAAGGCCGTGAGCCATCCCGGCAAGGCCAAGACCACCTTCGCGGCCCTGTTCGACAAGCTCGCCACAAGCAAGACGGCCGGCAACTGAGGCCCGCCGCGGGAGCCGGAACGGGTCCGGCTCCCCTCCCGAGGATCGCGCCATGTCCCCCATCCCCCGCCTGCGGCCCCATGTCGGGCCGGACCTGCTGTCCTACGGCTTCCGGCCGTTCTTTCTGTTCGGCTCGCTCTTTGCGGCCGCCGCCATCCTGGCCTGGCTGCCCGCTTATTTCGGCGAGATCACGATCCCGACCGCCTTCGCGCCGCGCGACTGGCACGCGCACGAGATGATTTACGGCTTCCTGCCGGCGGTGATCACCGGATTTCTCCTCACCGCCATCCCCAACTGGACCGGCCGCCTGCCGCTGCAGGGCCGCGCGCTGGCGATGCTCGTGCTGGTCTGGGCCGCCGGCCGCGTCGCAGTTTCGACCTCGGCCTGGACTTCGCCGGTGTTCGCGGCCGTGGTGGACCTGTTGTTTCTCGCGCTCGTCGCCGCCGCCGCGACCCGCGAGGTGGCGGCGGGCAGGAACTGGCGAAATCTGCGCGTCATCGTGATCGTCGCGCTGCTGTTCGCCGGCAATGTCGTGTTCCACGTCGAGGCGATCCGCGACGGCGCGGCCGACTACGGCCTGCGCGCCGGCCTGGCGGCCGCCATCCTGCTTATCACTCTGGTGGGTGGACGCGTCGTGCCGAGCTTCACCCGCAACTGGCTGGCGCGGCTTAATCCCGGCCGCCTGCCCGCGCCCTTCGGCCGCTTCGACGCCGCCGCGATCGCGGCCTCTGCGGTGGCGCTCGCCGCCTGGGTCGCCGCCCCGAACGCTCATCTCACCGGCGGCGCCATGGCGATTGCGGGCGCGCTGCAGGCGGTCCGTCTCGCCCGGTGGGCCGGCGAGCGCACCTGGCGCGACCGCCTCGTGTTCGTGCTCCACGTCGCCTACGGCTTCGTGCCGCTGGGGTTCCTGCTCGCCGCGGCGGCCGCCTTCGGGCTGTTGCCCGCCTCGGCCGGGATCCACGCCTGGACGGTCGGGGCGGTCGGCCTGATGACGCTCGCGATCATGTCGCGCGCCAGCCTCGGCCACACCGGGCGCTCGCTGGTGGCGTCCCGGCCCGTGCAGGCCGTCTACGCGCTGCTGTTCACGGCCGCGCTGGGGCGCATCTGCGCGGCGACGCACCCGGCCGCCGCGATGGTCCTGCTCCACGCCGCCTGGCTGTGCTGGGTGGCGGCCTTCGGCGGCTTCGCGG
The DNA here is from genome assembly GCF_014636935.1 of Alsobacter metallidurans. Taxonomy (GTDB): domain Bacteria; phylum Pseudomonadota; class Alphaproteobacteria; order Rhizobiales; family Beijerinckiaceae; genus Alsobacter; species Alsobacter metallidurans. Next base: position 1,253,364 of record NZ_BMES01000001.1, read on the forward strand.
TCGCGTACTGGAAGGTGTTCACAGGCCCGCGCCTGCGGGCCTGACCTTAGCGCCGCACGAGCGCGTGCGGCAGCAGGATCTCGCCCGCCGGCTCGCCCTGGCGCAGGCTGCGCAGGCACTCCACGATGCGGGGTCCGAAAGCGGGGTAGGGCACCCGCACGGAACTCAGCCACGGCGCGATCCAGGCGTTCAGCGCGTTGTCGTCGATCCCCACCGGCTCGCAATCGCCCGGCACGCGGACGCCCCGCTCCAGCGCGGCCCGGTAGAGCCCGTAGGCCATGAGGTCGCTCGGGCACAGCACGCCGTCCGGCCACTCTTCCGACGGACCCAGCGCGCCCGCGGCCGCGTAGCCTGCGTCGAGGTGGTTGGCGCCCGCGCCCGCGACGACCCGCACCCGCACGCCCGGCGCCTGCGCCTCGAAGCGCTCCACGAAGCCCTCCACCCGGTCCCGGATTGTCGAGGACAGCTCCGCCGGGTGGATCGCGGCCGGCCGCCGCACGCCGCGCGCCAGCAGGTGATCCGCCGCATCCGCCCCGGCCTTGCGGTTGTCGATGCCCACGAAGGCGAGCCCCCCATAGGGGCTGCGCCGGTTCACGAATACGATGGGGTCGCCACGCCCCACCGCCGCCTCCAGCTCCGGGCTCGCCACCGCGCTCACCACCACGAAGCCTTCCACGAAGCGCGACCGCATGGCGCGCAGGTATTCGTCCTGCAGGTCCGGACGGTCATGCGTGTCGCACAGGATCATCACCGTGCCGGCGTCGCGCAGCGCAGCCTCCGTGGAGGCCGCGATGGCCGCCATCGCGGGGTTGTCGAGGTTGGGCGCCAGCATGGCGACAAGCTGGCTCTCGCCGCCGCGCAGGCTGCGGCCCACCGGGTTGGGCCGGAAGCCGCGCTCGGCGATCAGCCGCTGCACCTTCTCGACGGTCGCCGGCGAGGCGCGGTCCAGCGCGCCGTTGGCGATCCGCGACACGGTGGACACGGAGACGCCCGCTTCGGCGGCGATGTCCGCCAGAGACGCGCGCGCTCCCAAACGTCTGTCCGGCTCGATTCTGCTCACGCCCAAGCCCTACCATCGCGGATCGAGAAGGCCCATTGACAGTTTAGGCAAACGTTTGCCAAACTCAACATTAAAGCCGGGATCCCACGCCAGAAAGCGCGATCCCGCGCGGATGATCCGCAACCGGCGCGCCAAGCCCGGACGGTTCCAGGGAGGAGAACGCCATGACGAAAACAATGTGGGCGCTCGGCTGCGCCCTGGCGCTGTCGCTGCTCGGCTCCACGGTCGCGCAGGCCCAGACCACGCTGCGCATGATGTGGTACTCGGACGGCAATGAGGGCGAGGTCATGGCCGACCTGCTCAAGCGCTTCGAGGACAAGAACAAGGACATCAAGGTCGTTCTCGACAACGCGCCCTTCAAGGCGATCACCGAGACGCTTCCGGTGCAGCTTGCCTCCGGGCAGGGCCCCGACATCGCCCGCATCACCGACATGGGCGGCCTGGCGCCTTTCCTGCTCGACCTGCGCCCGCACCTTAAGGACGCCGCGACCTTCGAGAAGAACTACGGCCCCTTCCTGGAGTGGATGCGCGTCCCCGGTAACACCACCGCGATCCCGGGCTACATGACGCAGCTCACCGTCACGGGCCCCTTCGTGAACAAGACCCTGTTCGAGCAGGCCGGCGTCCCAATGCCCGGCCCCAAGGCGACTTGGGAGGAGTGGGCCAAGGCCCTCAAGACCGTGGCCGACAAGGTGAAGGCGCCGTTCCCGCTGGCGCTGGACCGCTCCGGCCACCGCTTCTTCGGCCTCGCGGTGTCGCAGGGCGCCAAGGTGGTGGACGCCAAGGGCGAACCCGCCGTGGTGGACGAGGGATTCAAGCGCGCCGCGCAGCTCATCGTCGACTGGCACAAGTCGGGCGTCATGTCGAAGGAGCTCTGGGGCTCCGTCTCGGGCGCGGCTTATCGCGGCGCGAACGAGGAGTTCAAGAACGCCCAGGTCGTCATGTACGTGTCGGGCTCCTGGCAGATCGCCCAGTTCGACAAGACGGTCGGCGACGCTTTCGACTGGGTCGCGGTCCCGACCCCCTGCGGCCCGGCCAACTGCTCCGGCATGCCGGGCGGCGCAGGCCTCGTCGGCATCAAGGCCACCAAGAACCCGGCCGAGGTCGCGCGCCTTCTGGAATGGCTCGCCAGCGACGAGGTGGTGAGCGAGTTCTACTCGCGCACGCTGTTCGTCCCCGGCAACCTCTCGGTCGCCAAGAAGGGTGTCGCCTATCCGAGCGCCAAGCCGCAGGCCGCCGCCGCCCTCAAGGTCTTCGGCGAGGCCGTCGCGGCCATCGATCCGGCCGCCTACAAGATCCAGGGCTGGACCAACAGCCGCATCGTCTTCAACGCCGCCATCAGCCGCATCGGCCAGGCGGTCTCAGGCGAGACGACGCTGGACGAAGCCTACAAGCGCATCGAAAGCGACGTCGCCCAGCAGATCGCCGAGCGCGCCAAGAAGCAGTGACTCTGCGCTGAAACGCCGGGCCCACCCTCCCGTCATTGCGAGCGCAGCGAAGCAATCCAGCCCTGAAAGCCGGGCATAGAGACTGGATTGCTTCGCCTCCGGCTCGCAATGACGACGAGGAAAACAGCAACGCCGGGCCCACCCTCCGTCATCGCCGGCGGCGCGAAGCGCCGGGAAGGGGATCCAGACGTCGAGACGAGCCGCAGGCCGCCTGGATCCCCTTCCCGACCTGCTTCGCAGGTCGCCGGGGATGACGGCGAACCACCGCAACGCAGGGACCACCCGCCCGGCCGCGCACCGCAATCGGCAACATCGAAGCCCTGAACCGATGACCAGCCCCGCCCCATCCGCCGCGCCCGTACGCGCCCGCTTCGCTCCCTTCGAGCGGCTGGGCCTTGCGCTGGTGCGGCTCTTCGATCCGCCGATGCGGGCGGTGCAGCGCCTCGTCGGGGTGGGGCGGATGCCCTACGTGTTCCTGCTCCCGAACGCGCTGTTTTTTGGCGTCTTCGTGTTTTTGCCCATCGGCATCAACATCGTGTTCTCGGTCACGGGCGGTACGGCGCTGTTTCCGTCGCAGCGGCCCTATGTGGGCGGCCAGCAATACGCCTACCTCTTGGACTGCGGCTCCTATCTGGAGCCCGCGACCTGCCGCGAGGACCACTTCTGGCGCGGCGTGGCCAACACGCTGAAGTTCACGATCTTCCAGATGATCGCCATGGTGCTGTTCTCGCTGGCCGCCGCGCTGGTGCTGAACCGGCCCATTCGCGGGCGCGGCTTCTTTCGCGCGGTGTTCTTCTTTCCGGTGCTGCTCTCGCCCGTCGTGGTGGCGCTGATCTGGAAATGGATCCTGCAGCGTGACGGGCTGCTCAACGCCGTGCTCACCACGGCGGGAGGCGAGAAGATCCTGTTCTTCGTGGATCCGGGCTGGGCCATGTTCTGGTCGGTATTCGTGTCTGTGTGGGCCCATATGGGCTTCTACACGCTGATCCTGCTGGCCGGCCTCCAGGCCATTCCGCGCGACATCTACGAGGCCGCCGAGATGGACGGCACGCGGCCCTGGCGCACGCTGGTGCGCATCACCCTGCCGCTGCTCTGGCCCAACCTGCTGGTCGTGCTTGTGCTGGTGCTGATCCGCTCCGTGCAGGTCTTCGACGAGGTCTTCGTGCTCACGGGCGGTGGCCCCGGCACCGCCACCATGATGATCGTGCAGTACATCTACACGACGGCCTTCGCCAACCAGGTGCAGAACTTCGGCCTTGCGGCCGCCGCCTCCGTGCTGCTCGGCCTGGTGCTGTTCGGGCTCACGCTGCTGCAGCTCTACTTCACGCGCAGGAAAGCCGCATGACCGGGATCGCGCGCCTCTTTACCGCCCGCCGCGGCGTCGGCCGGCTGCATTGGACCGATTGGGTGTCCTACGCATTCCTGGCCGTCGCCGTGGTGCTGATGTTCGGCCCAGTGCTGTGGCTCGTGCTGTCCTCGTTCAAGACGCCCGCCGCCCTGCTGGAATTCCCGCCGACGCTCGCCCCCGTCGCCCAGAAGGAGGTGCGCGTCGAAGGCTACCCGCAGCCGCTGCCGCTTTTCTCCGTCCCGATGGAGGATGGAACCGTGCGCCAGCTCGCGCAGGTCCGTCGCGTCGGCATCATCGCCCAGATGGTGGATCCCGCGAGCCCGGCGGCGACGGTCAGGGTCCCGGTCGACAAGCGCACGCCCGTGCGGGAAGTCGCCTTCGCATTCGAGAACTACATTGAGCCCCTGGCCAAGTTCGACTTCCTCCGATTCCTCGGCAACTCGCTGTTCGTCACCGTGGTGGCGACCCTGATCACGCTGGTGATCAACTCCATGGCCGCCTACGCGCTCTCGGTCTACGAGTTCAAGGGCAAGAGCCTGGCGATGCTGGGGGTGATCGGCACGCTGATGATCCCGATCACCATCATCCTGGTGCCGGTCTATCTGGTCGTCACCGAGATGGGGCTCGTGAACTCGCTCTGGGCCGTGATCCTGCCCGGCGCGGCGACGCCCACGGGCGTGTTCCTCCTGCGCCAGTATATGCTCACCATCCCGCGCGACCTCATCGAGGCGGCCCGCATGGACAAGGCCTCCGAGTGGCGCATCTACGCCCGCATCGTCATGCCGCTGTCGCTGCCCGCCTTGGCGGTGCTCGCCATCTTCTCGATCATGTGGCGCTGGAACGACTTCCTGTGGCCGCTGGCGGTGCTCACCAAGAGCGAGGTCCACACCCTGCAGATCGCGCTGAACGCTTTCCAGGGTGAGCTGCAGACGCAATGGCACTACCTGCTCGCCATGACGGTGGTGACGCTGGCTCCGGTCGCGATCGTGTTCGCGTTCCTGCAGCGGTTCATCACCACCGGCATCGCCAACACGGGAATGAAGTGATGGCCGGCCTCGAACTCAGAGCCATCCGCAAGGACTACGGCCCCGTCGCGGTGCTCAAGGGCGTCGACCTATCCATCGCGGACGGCGAGTTCGTGGTGTTCGTCGGGCCTTCCGGCTGCGGCAAGTCCACGCTGCTGCGCGTCATCGCAGGGCTCGAGACCGTGACGGGCGGGGCCGTGACCATCGACGGGCAGGACGTCACCCGCGTCCCCGCGTCGGATCGCGGCCTCGCGATGGTGTTCCAGTCCTACGCGCTCTACCCGCACATGAGCGTCTACGACAACATGGCCTTCGCGCTGGAGAACATGGGCGTCGCCAAGCCGGAGATCGACGCCCGCGTGCGCCGCGCGGCCGCGATGCTGCGGCTCACCGATTATCTGGCCCGCAAGCCCGGCGCGCTCTCGGGCGGCCAGCGCCAGCGCGTCGCCATCGGCCGCGCCATCGTGCGCGATCCCAAGATCTTCCTGTTCGATGAACCGCTGTCCAATCTGGACGCCGAACTGCGCGTCGCCACCCGCAAGGAGCTGGCCGCGCTGCATGCCGAGATCGGCGGCACGATGATCTACGTCACCCACGACCAGGTCGAAGCCATGACGCTCGCCGACCGCATCGTGGTGCTGAATGGCGGGCGCATCGAGCAGGTCGGGCGGCCGCTCGATCTCTACAACGAGCCCGCCAACCTGTTCGTGGCCGGCTTCATCGGCTCGCCGCGCATGAACCTGCTGCCCGCCGGCGTGGACGCTGTGGGCGCGCTCACGCTCGCCGGGCGCGCCCTTGCGGGCGTCACGCCCGGCGCCCAGCTCGCCGGCGAGGCCGTCACGCTCGGCGTCCGCCCCGAGCACGTCGGGCTGTGCGCCGCGCCCGAGGCCGACGCCACCGTGGCGGTGGACCTCGTCGAGCAACTGGGCGGCGAAACCTTCCTGTACGCGTCCGGACAGGCCGATCTCAAGCTCACCATCCGCCTCGATGGCCAGGTCGGCGTCGGGCGCGGCGATATCCTGCCGGTGCGGTTCGATCGCGCGCGGCTGCACGTGTTCGATGCGGCCGGGCGCGCCCGGCCCCTCGGCCTCGCCCCACGGAGCCCTGCATGAAAGCCCTGACGCGCGCCCGCTTCGCCGGGCGCGACGGCGTTTCCGCCGTGTTCGCGCTCGACTACGGCGTTGAGATCCGCATCGCGCTGCTGGAGCCGGATCTCGGCCGCGTGCTGATGCGCCGCGATGGCGGCTACCGCCTCGACCGCGGCTGGACGGTCGCGCCGGACGGCGAGGACACGCCCTACGAGGGCCGTCCGCGCGACGATCTGGCGGGCTTTTCCTGCCCAACCGCCACCGTGACCGAGCGGGACGGCGTGGTGACGCTCGCGGGCGAGCGGCTGCGCGCCGAGGTCACGCTCGAGCCCTTCGGCGTCGCCTGGTTCCGCGCCGGCGAGAGCGCGCCGTTTCTGCAGGACCGCCGCACCCAGGCCTATTTCGTGTCGCGCAAGACGCACGCCTTCGTGCATCACACTGAGCGCCAGGAGCACGACCGGCACTATGGTCTCGGCGACAAGGCCGGTCCGCTGGACCGCACCGGCCGGCGCTTCCGCATCGACGCCGTCGACCCCTGCGGCTTCGACGCAGAGCTGAGCGATCCGCTCTACAAGATGATCCCATTCGTGATCGTGGCCGGTCCGACAGGCGCGCATGGCGTGTACTACGACAACCTCGCGACCGCCGAGGTGGACCTCGGCGCGACGCTGGACAACTACCACGGGCTGTTTCGCTCCTACCGGGCCGACGACGGCGACCTCGACGCCTATGTGTTCGCCGGGCCGGGCGTGCCGGACGTCGTGCAGGCCTTCTCGCGCCTCACGGGCGGCCACGCCTTCGGACCGCTCTGGACGCTGGGCTTCGCCACCACCTCAATGGCGATCGCGGACGCGCCCGACGCGCATGCGCGAATCGCCGATTACGTCGCCAAATGCGCCGAGCACCGCATCCCGTGCGACAGCTTCCACTTCGGCTCCGGCTACACGATGATCGACGGCCGTCGCTACGCGTTCCATTGGAACAGGGACAAGTTCCCGGATCCCGAGGCGACGCTGAAGAGCCTCGCCGACGCCGGCATGCATCCGGTCACCAACCTCAAGCCCTGCCTGCTGGAGGACCATCCGCGCCTCGCCGAGCTGCGCGACGGGGGAGGGCTGGTGCTAGATGGAGAAACGCGCGAGCCCGCTGTGGCGCAGTTTTGGGACGGGCTCGGCTTTCATCTCGATTTCACCCACCCGAACGGCCGCGCCTGGTGGCGGGCGGGCATCAACGACGCGCTGCTCCGCAAGGGCGTCGTGACGGTGTGGAACGACAACAACGAATACGAGATCTGGGACGAGGACGCGGTCGCGCATGGCGACGGCCGGCCCTTCGCGCAGACGCTGGCGCGCCCTGCCCAGGCGCTGCTGATGACCAAGCTGTCGCGCGACGCCCAGGTGGCGCATGCGCCGGCGAAGCGCCCCTACGCGATCACGCGCGGCGGCGCGGCCGGCATCGGCCGCTACGGCCAGACCTGGTCCGGCGACAACGAGACCGCCTGGAAGACCCTGCGCTTCAATCTCACGCAGGGGCTCAACATGAGCCTGTCCGGCCTCTTCGACATCGGCCACGACGTCGGCGGCTTCCACGGCCCCAGCCCCGGCCCGGAGCTCCTGTGCCGCTTCGTCGAGTTCTGCTCCTTCTGGCCCCGCTTCGTCATGAACTCCTGGAACACGGATGGGGTGACGACGCTGCCGTGGATGCACCCGGGCGTGATCGCGCCCATCCGCGAGGCCATCCGCCTGCGCTACCGGCTCGCGCCCTACCTGTACGCGCGCATGTGGCGCGCCGCGCTCGCGGACGATCCGGCCGTGCGCCCGCTCTTTTACGATTTTCCGCAGGATCCCGGCGCCATCGCCACCGAGGACGCCTTCATGCTCGGCCCGGATCTCCTGGTTGCGCCCGTGCTGGAGGAGGGCGCCCAAACCCGCTCGGTGCGGCTGCCCCACCATCCGGGCGGGTGGTACGCGTTTCACGACGGCTCGCACCACCCGGGCGGGACGGTCGCGACCGTGGACGCCCCGCTCGGCCGTGCGCCGCTTTTCGTGCGCGCCGGGGCCATGCTCCCGCTGGCGCAGCCAGGCGAGCGCCTGGACCCCGCGCAGGATCGCGTCCGCGAACTGGCGATCTTTGGCGCGCCCTCGGCCGCCGAGGCGAACCTCTATGACGACGACGGCGAAACGGCCGGCTGGCGCGAAGGGGCCGGGAGGGTAACCCAACTGCTGTTGCGGGATGGCCGCCTGTCTGCGACGGCCGAAGGTCGTTATGAGCCCGCCTGGCGCGAGATCCGGGTGCGCTGCGTCGGCGGCCCCATGCCGGCGTTTGAGCAGCGAGGCCCGGTTCGGCTGACGGCCTGAGCCGCGCTCAAGCCTTGGCGGGCTGCGGCGCGGGGGCCAGCAGCACGAGCCCGTCGGTCATCAGCACCGGGCTCGTTTCGGCGACCTGCGCGATCAGCTCGCCCAGAGTGACGTCGACCGGCTCCGGCCCCACCCGGAAGTCATCGAGGATGGCTTCGGCTGTCTCCTGGCCGATGGCAGCGCAACTCGTCAAACCCTGGATGAACGGTCGCTCGTCCAGCAGGAACGGCAGGCTGCAGCACCAGACGTTGCGCATGGAGTTCGGGCCGTCCACGAGCCGGAACGTCTCGTCGACCCGGATGGCGCGCCCGCCGGGATCGTCGCCGAGGTCGCGATTGGCGAACAACAGCGCTCGAAGCGTCGGGAACGGAAACGCCTCGTCCGGCGCGGCTTCCTGGCCCGTGGCGTCGAAGATGCAGTCGAACGCCGCAGCGCCGCCGCCCGAGATCACGCGGCCGCCCTGCGCCTCGCGCTCCACTCGGTATTCCGGATCGAGCTTCTCCAGATGGAGCACGCCCGCCTCCCGCAAGGCCAGCAGCCGTTCCACCGATCGCGGCGGCACGGCCGCGTAGTTGTCCACGAACACGCGCTTCAGCCCCATGTCGAAGCGGCGCATCTCGTCTTCGTCGAGCGCCGGAACGCACGCCGCAAAGGCTTCGTGGCTGCGCAGGATTGCATAGCGCCACGCGATGACGTGCTGTGTCTTCGCGTTTCGGCGGACCTCTTCGAGATTGCGCCGCGCCCACGCGAAGGGGTCGGCTCCGTCGCGCTCAGCGAAATAGGCGTCCGCGAAGCTGTCAGCGTCCAGGCCGGCCAATCCGATGCCTTCCGCATAATCCGGATCGCTGGCCGCCAGCATGTCCGCGAAGGCGGCGAAAACGGCGTCCAGCACCCGCCCGGGCGGGCTTGCGTCCACAAGCCTCAGGACATCGGCCTCTGCAAAGCCATCCGCCGGCGTGGTCGGCAGCGGGCAGAAGAAGTCCGCCTCGGGAAGCCGGCCGCCACGCGACATCATGGTGATGCGCAGCGGCGGCGCTTCCGGGAAAGCCTGGTAGCGCGCGCCCGCGAACAGGCCGCGTTGGCTCGCCATTGCGGTTGCGAGGTCGATCGCGGACAGCGACGACCCCAGGATTGCGACGTTCTTGACGTCGTCGTCGAGCGTCGTCAGCGCCTTGTGCGGGTATTCGACGCTGAGATGGCCCGTTGCGATCACGAGCTTGTCGCAGGCGCAGCTCCAGGGCGCGCCGTCTCGCTCCGCGACGATCCGGATCGAGGTCTCGATCGGAACGACGTCCTTCACCCGGGTATTCGTGTGGACGCGCAGATCATGGCCCGCGGCAAGCGCCTCGTCCCGCAGCAGCGCAAGCTGCTCGGCAAAATAGGCGCCGAGCGCCACGCGGGGGTAGAAATCCCGCTCCCCGAGGCGGCCGCGATCCAGCCCCCACGCCGAAAGGGTGTCGTCGGGGCGCCGCCTCATGAACGCCAGCAGCGTCTCGACCACGGGCGGCAGCTCGACGCTGGCGATGTTGGCGAGCATCTCGACCGTGTTGCGCCGCGGATCATAGGGCGTCCCAACGCCCGCCTGCGGCCCCGCCTCGAGCAGCAGCAGGGTCAACGGCCGCGGCTGCCGCACGAGGCTGCGGAGCGTGTAGATCGCCGTTGGCCCTGTACCGATGATCACGACAGTTCGCACGCAACGCTCCACCCGGCCCCGAACCACGCTGAAACAACGGCGCTGAAGCTTGGTTCCAAGCCTGGGGTGCGGCCATTTGGGCCGGCGCAGCGCAACGAAAAGCGCCGCGAACCGATCGGCGACCAGGAAAGAGCTTTGAAGCTCTGGCTGGGGCGGGAGGATTCGAACCTCCGCATGGTGGAATCAAAATCCACTGCCTTACCGCTTGGCGACGCCCCATCAGACTCATCGTCCGGCGCGGCGGACCATAGTGGGAGGCGCCATGGCGCGCAACGGGGGGAGGGGCGGTTTTGGCGCCGTTGAGGCGCGGCGAGTTGGGGCCGTGCGGGGCGGATCAGGCTGGTCGCCGGACGGCGATGCTCGCGCTTGCGGGAGGCGTCGGCTGGTTTAGGCTCGCCGAGCCACGCCCACCATCGCGGAGCATAAGCCATGGCTGACGAACTCGTGTTCTACACCAACCCAATGTCCCGCGGGCGCATTGCCCGATGGATGCTGGAGGAGGTGGGGCAGCCCTATCGCACCGAGATCCTGGACTATGGCACGACCATGAAGGCGCCGGATTACCTCGCCGTTAACCCGATGGGGAAGGTTCCGGCCGTGCGCCATGGGCAGACGGTCGTTACAGAAGCTGCGGCGATCTGCGCCTATCTGGCGGACGTGTTCCCGGAGGCGGGGCTTGCGCCTCCGCACGGCGCGCGGGAGCGCGGGCCCTATTACCGCTGGATGTTCTTTGCGGCCGGCCCGGTCGAAGCGGCCGTGTCGAACCGTGTGATGGGGTGGTCGGCGCCCGAAGGCCGCGAGCGCATGCTGAGCTATGGCCGCTTTGAAGACGCCATGGCGGCGCTCGATTATGCGGTGTCACAGGGCGACTACGTGGCGGGTGACCGTTTCACGGCGGCGGACGTCTATATCGGCTCGCAGATTGGGTGGGGCCTCATCTTCGGGACCATCGAGAAGCGCCCGGCCTTCGAGCGCTACTGGGCCCGGGTGAGCGACCGCCCGGCCTACCGACGCGCGACCGAGATCGACGACGCATTGATGCCGAAGGAGTGACCCGGCGCGCGCCTGTTGCCCGGTCTAGCGCCTTACCCCCCGGCGGCGCAGCACGATGCGCTCCAGCGCCGTCATGGCGTCGTAGATCAGCACCGCCATCACGCCCACCACCAATCCGCCCTGCAGGATAAAGGCGGTATTGTCTGACAGGAGGCCGGCGATGATGACCTCGCCCAGCCCCTTGGCGGCTACCGTAGAGCCGATCGTGGCGGTGCCGATCGCGATCACGGTGGACAGGCGCACGCCCTCCAGGATCTGCGGCGCCGCCAGCGGCAGTTCGATCTTCACCAACCGCTGTAGACCGCCCATGCCCGCGCCCTTGGCCGATTCGACCACGGCTGCCGAAACCTGCTGCAACCCGCTGAGCGTGTTTTCGAAGATCGGCAGCAGGCCATAGACGAACAGCGCGATCAGCGTCGGCGCCTGCCCGAAGCCAACCAGCGGAGCCGCCACAGCCAGCACGGCGACGGGCGGAAAGGTCTGGCCGATGTTCACGATGGCGCGCGAAAGCGGCAGGAACTCCGCGCCCGCCCGCCGGGTGACCAGGACGCCGAGCGCTATGGCGACCACGGCGCTGCCCACGGTGGCGAGCGCCACCAGTTCGAGATGCGCGATGGCGAGGTCGAGCAGCGAAGCCTGCGTGTAGATGGGCGGCGCGCCATTGTGCGTCAAAGGCGCGAACACAGGTGCGAAAAACTGCGGGGCGAGCAGGAAGGCGAGCAACAGCACGAGCGCAACGACGCGCGGAGCCAGCGCCATCGTGCTCATGCGCCGCGTCCGAGCGCGAGAATGCGGCGCAATGACAGGCGGCGGGGCGGCGTACCCGCCTCGCCGCTCACCGCTGCGGCGTCGGCGCCGCGCCAGATCAGCTCCGCAAGGGCGTCGCGCAGGTTCGCATCAGGCGCGATCGGGAAAAGCCCGTCCGTGTCGCCGCTTTCGGCGGCGTCGCGCGCGGTCTTGAGCGATAGCGCCCTGAGGGCGCGGTCCGACGAACCAATCAGTCGCGACACGTAGTCGTTGGCGGGCCGCAGCAGCAGGTCCTCGGGGGATCCATATTGCTGGAGCTTGCCGCCGCTCATCACCGCTATGGCGTCGCCGAGATGGAACGCCTCCTCCATGTCGTGGGTGACGAGCAGGATGGTGGTTTCGAACCGGCGCTGGATGGCCTTTACGTCGTCCTGCGCCTTGACGCGGATGATGGGGTCGAGCGCGCCGAAGGGCTCGTCCATCAGCAGAATGTTGGGGCCGGCCGCAAGCGCGCGCGCGACGCCGACGCGCTGCTGCTCGCCGCCCGAAAGTTCGTCCGGATACTTGGCCGCGAACTGGCCGGGATCGAGCTGGAGCGCCTCCAGCAACTCCGCCACGCGGGCGCGGATCTTCGCTTTTGGCCAGCCGAGCAGCGTGGGCACGGTGGCGATGTTCTGCGCCACGGTGCGATGCGGAAACAGGCCATGGCCCTGGATGGCGTAGCCGATGCCGCGGCGCAGGGTCGGGCCGGGCAGGGAGGCGACGTCCCGCCCGTCGATCAGCACCCGCCCGGCGGTGGGCTCGACCAGGCGATTGACCATGCGCAGCAGCGTCGACTTCCCCGAGCCGGACTGGCCGACCACCACCGTGAATGATCCCGGCTGGATCTGCATGGACACGTCCGACACCACATCGACGTCGCCATAGCGCTTGGTGAGGTTCTCGAGCTCGATCATGCCGGACGCCTGCCGAGTGCGTCGACAACTGCGTCCAGCAGCACCGCGGCCACGAACGCCATCGCGACCGTTGGGGCGGCGCCGAGCAGCACGAGGTCGATCGCGGTCTGGCCGACGCCCTGGAACACGAAGGTCCCGAGCCCGCCGCCGCCGATCAGAGCCGCAATGGTGGCGAGGCCGATGTTTTGCACCAGCACCACCCGCACCCCGGCGAGGATCACCGGCAGGGCGAGCGGGATTTCAATGCGGGCGAGGATTTGCCTTCGCGTCATGCCCATGCCTGCGGCGGCGTCCACCGCGGTGGCGGGCACGCGCCCAAGCCCGAGCGCCGTGTTGGCCGCCACGGGCAGCAGGGCATAGAGGGTTAGGGCGAGCAGCGCCGGCGCTGCGCCGATGCCGCGGATCCCGAGCTCGGCCGCCCAGGGCTGCGTGCGGCCCAGCCAGGCGAGCGGGCCCATCAGGAGGCCGAACAGCGCGATGCTCGGGATGGTCTGCACCACGTTGAGGACGGGCAGAACCGCGCCCCGGATGCGAGGGCTGAGCGCACAGAGCGCGCCGAGCGGAGCCCCGATCAGTATAGCGGCCGCCACGGACCCGCCAGCAAGCAGCAGGTGCTGGCGCGCCTCGCGCCCGAAAACGTCCGCCCGCGACGCGTATTCGCGCATAACCGAGAGCTGGTCAAAGAGGCCGGAGCGGAACGCCAGCACGGTCACGGCGGCGGCGCCCGCCAGCGCGGCCATGCGCAGCAACGGCGACAGCCCCAAGCGCGCCAAGGCGTCGGTGGCGAGCAGCGCCAGCGCCAGAAGCAGCAGCCAGGCTCCGCCCCCGGGCGCGACCCGGGCGAAGCGGTCGCCCGGAGGCGTCAGCCAGCCCGCCCCGAAGCCGACAGCCAGCGCCATCGCGCCGACGCCCAGCAGCGCGGCGGCGAGGCGAACGCGCGGCCGCCGGTCCAGAAGCGCCACCGCGGCGACGAGCGCCAGCACAGCCAGGAATGCCGCCGCGACGGCCGTTCCCAGCGTGTCGGCCAGGGTCTTGCCGGCGCCCGCCGCGATGCGGTTGGCCTTAAACGTCAGAAAGGGCAGGGACGCTAGCCCGCCGGCCGCCAGCGCAACCAGCAGGAGGCCGAGGCGATCGAGCCGTGCCAGGGCGCCTGTCCCAACCTGCCGCGGCGGCGCCGCGGCGGCCTGGTGCGTCGCCATGGCGTCGCGCGCCTTACTTCTTCAGGAAGCCCTTGGATTTCAGGTATTCCTCCGCGACCGCCTTGGCGGGCTCGCCACCCACCTGGATGCGGGCGTTGAGGTCCTGCAGCGTCTCGCGCGTGAAGCTCTCGAACACGGGCTTCAGCCACTCGGCGATCTTGGGATTATCCTTCAGCACCGCCTCGCGGATGATCGGGGCGGGCGCATAAACGGGCTGGTCGTTCTTGTCGTCGTCCATGACGACGAGGCCCGACGCCGCAACGCCGCCGTCGGTGCCATACGCCATGGCGGCGTTGGTGCCGTTGGTCTGGTCGGCCGCCGCCTTGATGGTCGCGGCCGTGTCGCCGCCCGAGAGCACCACCAGTTGGTCGGGCTTCATCGTGAAGCCGTAGGTCTTGCCGAAGGAGGGCAGGGCCGCCGGCGAGTTCACGAACTCGGCCGAGCCCGCGAGCTTCACGGTTCCACCGCCCGCGACCCATTTGCCGAAGTCGCTCATCGTCTTCAGCTTCGCCTTGTCGGCGACGTCCTTGCGCACCGCGATCGCCCAAGTGTTGTTGGCCGGCGCGGGCGAGAGCCACACGATCTTGTTGGCGTCGTAGTCGAGCTTCTTGGCCAGTTCGTAGCCCTTGGCGAGGTCCTTCCAGGCGCCGTCCTCGGCCTTGTTGAAGAAGAAAGCCGCGTTGCCCGTATATTCCGGATAGATGTCGATCTCGCCCGACGTGATCGCCTTGCGCACCACCGGCGTGCCGCCGAGCGTCAGGCGATCCTGCGTCTTCACGCCGTTCGCCTCCAGGACGATGCGGATGACGTTGCCGAGCAGCGTCGCCTCGGTATCCAGCTTGGATGACACGACGACGTCGGCCCGTGCGGCGCCCACGGCGCCCATCGCCAGTCCGAACGCCACCACGGCGATTTTGCTAACCTTGATCATGGAAGCCCTCGTTGTCGAAATCCGCCTCAGGCCCCCGCCGCGCCAAGTTTGGCTGGCCGAAACGATACGGGTCAAGAGCCGCGCTGGATTGGCGCAACCCCGCTCGGGGCTGTGAACTCGCTCACACACGTAAAGGCTGCATCGTGGTCCAATGTTCGCGCCGAAAGGCGATCTCTCGACTTCCCTCCGAGGAGCTCTCTTCACTCCGAAGCTCCGACTTCCCGCCGGCCCCGCGCCGGCGGGCTTTTCATATCCAACCGTGGTCCTGAACACTCGGCAACGGGCGTCGGCACGGAGCCAAAACTTGCGAACTCCCTTGCGTGGGAGGGCTGGGTTGCTGTCCTAAACCGCAGCCCCTGCCGGCCGGGGCTCACGCACGGCGGCGAGCAGTCTCGCCGGCGTGCGCCTCCGACGATGGATCTTGTCCATCAACAAGTAGATCACTGGCGTGGTGTAGAGCGTCAGCAACTGGGACACGATCAGCCCGCCCGCGATGGTGACGCCGAGAGGGCGGCGCAGTTCGGAGCCGGGGCCCGTGGCCAGGATCAGCGGCACGGCGCCAAGCAGGGCGGCTAGAGTTGTCATCAGGATCGGCCGAAACCGCTCGAGGCAGGCCTCGTGTATGGCGTCGAGCGGCGACAGCCCGCGCCGGCGCTCGGCTTCCAGCGCAAAATCCACCAGCATGATGCCGTTCTTCTTCACGATGCCGATCAGCAGGATCACGCCGATGAAGGCGATCACGGACAGCTCCATCCCGGTGACCTTGAGCGCCAGCAACGCCCCCAGCGCGGCCGACGGCAGCGTCGACAGGATGGTGAGCGGGTGCGCGAGGTCCTCGTACAGGATGCCGAGCACCAGGTAGACGGCGATCAGCGCGATGCCCACCAGCGCCGGCTGCGACCCGGCGCTCTGCGCA
Source organism: Alsobacter metallidurans (assembly GCF_014636935.1). Classification (GTDB taxonomy): domain Bacteria; phylum Pseudomonadota; class Alphaproteobacteria; order Rhizobiales; family Beijerinckiaceae; genus Alsobacter; species Alsobacter metallidurans. The sequence continues at coordinate 1,269,185 of NZ_BMES01000001.1, forward strand.
AAAGCCTTGGCGTCGCCTGCGAATTCGGCGTGAAGCGTGTCGGGCAGGTGCATCTCGGCAACTGCCGCCAGGATGCGGCTCTGCGCATCCGCGGCCAGCACGCCGGAGGCCATGTCATACGTGATGGTGGCGGCCGGGAACTGGCCCTGGTGGTTGACGACCAACGGCGCCAACCCGCGCTCCACGGTCGCCACCGACGAGAGCGGGACGAGCCCGCCGCCGCTTGCCGGAACATAGATGGCCGACAGGTCGCCCGGGTCGCGCTGGAAGCGCTGCTCGACCTCCATGACGATGCGATACTGGTTGCGCTGCGAGTAGATGGTCGAGATCTGCCGCTGCGCGAAGGCGTTGTTCAGAGCGTTGTCGATGTCCTGGATCTTGACGCCCAGCCGCGAGGCCGTCGGCCGGTCGATCACCACGTTGGCCTGCAGGCCACTGGGCTGGCGGTCCGTGGACACGTCCACGAGTCCCTCAACGGCCTTGATCTTGTCCAGCACCTTGGGAGCCCAGGCGATCAGCTCGTCGTAGTCGGGCGTCCAGAGCGTGAACTGGTTGGGGGAATTGCCCTGCCGGCCGCCGACGCGCACGTCCTGGCTGGCGAACAGGAACACGCGGATGCCCGCCACCTCGGCGAGCTTCTTGCGGAGGCGGTCGATCACCAGCGGTGTCGCCAACCCGTCGCGATCGGCCTGCGGCTTCAGGCTCACATACATCTGCCCCTGGTTCACCGAGCCCGACCAGCCGCTCGCACCCACGGACGATCCGATGCCGGCCACGGCGGGATCGGCCTGCACGATGGCGGCGACGCGCTCCTGCAGGTCCAGCATGGCCGGGAAGGAGATGTCGGTGGACGCTTCCGTGAAGCCGAACAGGAGGCCGGTGTCGTCCTGCGGGAAAAAGCCCTTGGGCGTCTTGATGAACAGGTTCACCGAGGCTGCGATCGTGGCGAGCAGGATCAGCACGGCCAGGAACTTCTGCCGCAACACCACCGCGAGCGTCGCGGCGTAGAACCGCACCAGCCCGGCCAGCGCGCCCTCCACCACCCGGTCCACGAGCCTCCCGCGATCCTGCGCCGGCGGGCCCTTGCTGCGCGCGCAGATCATCGGCGTGACGGTGAGCGACACGACCGTGGAGATCACGATCGTAAAGGCCAGCGTCATCGCGAACTCGCGGAACAGCTTGCCCAGCACGCCGCCCATCATGAACAGCGGCAGAAAGGCGGCCAGCAGCGATACGCTGATCGACACGACCGTGAAGCCGATCTGCCGTGCGCCCTCGATGGCGGCCTGCAGCGCCGAGAGCCCCGCCGCGCGGTTGCGGTCGTAGTTCTCGATCATCACGATCGCGTCGTCGACCACGAAGCCCACCGAAACCGCGAGCGCCATCAACGAGATGTTGTCGAGCGAGAAGCCGGCCGCCCACATGCACGCGCACGCGCCCGCGAGCGACAGCGGCACCGTGACGCCCGCCGCCATGGTCGGCGTGAGCCGGCGCAGGAACACGAGCACCACCAGCATCACGAGCCCGACCGTGGCGGCCAGCGTCCACTGCATGTCGTCGACGCTGGCCCGGATGGTGACCGTGCGGTCGGACAGGATGTCGACCTTGATCCCCGCCGGCACCCAGCGGCCGAGCTCCGGCAGCAGCGCCTTGATCTGGTCCACGGTGGCGATGACGTTGGCGTCCGCCTGCTTGGTGATGTTGAGCAGAACGGCGGGCTTGCCGTTGTAGCTCGCAGCGGAGCGCCGGTTGCGCGTCCCGGCCTCGACGGTCGCGATGTCGCCGAGCCGCACGCTGACGCCGTTCAGTGTCTTCACCAGCAGCCGAGCGACATCGTCGGGCTTGGCGAGCTGCGCATTGGTGGCGATCGCCAGCATGCGGTCGTCGCCGTCGATGGAGCCGATCGGCGCCAGCGCGTTGGCGGCCACGATGGCGCTGCGCACGGTTTCCATGGACACGCCCATGGCGGCGAGCCGCGACGGGTCGATCCGCACCCGGATCGCGGGCTGCTCGGCGCCCGACACGCTGACGTCGCCCACGCCGCTCACCTGCGCGATACGCTGTGCGATGACGCTGTCGGCCGCATCGTAGACGGCGCTGGGCGCCATGGTGTCGGAGGTCAGCGCCAGGATCAGGATCGGCGCGGCCGCCGGGTTCATCTTGCGGAAGGTCGGCAGCGTCGGCAGGTCGCCCGGCAGGTCCGTGGCGGCTGCGTTCAGAGCCGCCTGCACGTCGCGGGCGGCGCCGTCGACGCTGCGGTTGGCGTCGAACTGCACCACGATGCTGGTCTGCCCGAGCGACGAGCGCGACGTGATCTCGGTGACGCCCGCGATTTCGCCGAGCCGCCGCTCGAGCGGAGCCGCCACCGTGGCGGCCATCGTGGTCGGATCCGCGCCTGGCCGGCTCGACGCCACCCGGATGGTCGGCAGGTCTACGGTGGGCAGGCTCGACACGGGCAGGAGATGATAGGCCGCAAGCCCGGAGATCAGCAGCCCGAGCGCCATCAGGGTCGTGCCGACGGGCCTCCGGATAAACGGTTCGGAGATGCTGAACCCGCTCATGAGGCGGAACCGTCGTCGCGCTCTCCGTCATTGCGAGGAGCGCAGCGACGCGGCAATCCAGACGCCGGGCATGACCCTCTACGCCCGGCGTCTGGATCGCTTCGCTGCGCTCGCAATGACGGAGAAGATGTCACGGCCGCGCCTCCCCGGTCGCCAGCGGAGCTCCGCCCAGCCTTAACCGCACCCGCTCGAGCGCAAGGTAGATCACCGGGGTGGTGTAGAGCGTGATCAGCTGGCTCAGCAGCAGGCCGCCCACAATGCTGATGCCGAGCGGGTTGCGCAGCTCCGAGCCGACGCCGCTTTCGAGAGCCAACGGCAGCGCGCCGAACAGGGCGGCGAGCGTGGTCATCATGATCGGCCGGAACCGCAGCAGGCAGGCCTTGGTGATGGCGTCCCGCGGCGAAAGCCCGTCCTGGCGCTCGGCGTCGAGCGCGAAGTCGATCATCATGATCGCGTTTTTCTTCACGATGCCCATCAACAGCACGATGCCGATCAGCGCCACGATTGAAAGGTCCTGTCCGGTGAACCGCAGCGCCAGCAACGCCCCCACGCCCGCTGAAGGCAGCGTGGACAGGATCGTGATCGGGTGAATAGCGCTCTCGTAGAGCACGCCCAGCACGATGTAGATCGTCACCACTGCGGCCAGGATCAGCCAGGGTTGCCCGGCGAGCGAGCGCGCGAACTCGGCGGCTTCGCCCGAGTACCGGCCGCTGACCCCGGCCGGTGCGCCGAGCTCGGCTTCCGCCCGCCCGATCGCCGCCACGGCGTCGCTGAGCGACGAGCCGGGCGCGAGATCGAAGCTGATGGTTTCGGCCGGAAACTGTTCCTCGTGCTGCACCACCAGCGGCGCGGTGCGCTGGCGGATGGTCGCGATGGCGGACATCGGAACCTGCGCGCCTGCGCTCGTGGAGAGGTAGAGCTTGCCGATGGACGCGCTGTCCTGCTGATAGCGAGGCTGCGCCTCCAGGATGACGCGGTACTGGTTGGATTGGGCATAGATGGTGGAGATCTGCCGCTGCCCGAAGGCGCTGTTCAGCGTGTCGTTGACGGTCTGCATCGAGACGCCGAGCCGTGCGGCGGCGTCGCGGTCGACCTCGACGAAAAGTTGGCCGCCGCCTTCGCCGCCCTCCGTCGCGACGTCGCGCAGGGCCGGCTCGTCGCGCAGCCGGGCGGCGAGCCGCGCCGCCCAGCCGGTTACCTCGGCCGGGTCAGCGCCGGTCAGCGTGTACTGATAGGCGGCGCGGCTGGCGCGCGTGGTGATCTGCACGTCCTGCACGAGTTGGAACGATACCCGCGCCCCCGGGATGGAGGCCGTACGAGCTTTCAACCGCTCGATGATCGCCTCGGCGTCGGCGCTGCGCCGGTCGCGCGGCTTCAGCGTGACGGTGAGCCGGCCCGTGTTGGGCGTCAGGTTGGAAGGGCCGACGCCCGCCACGGCGGCTACGCCGGACACGTCCGGGTCGGCCCGGATCGCTTCCGCGGCCGCGATCTGCGCGCGCTGGATCGCCGCAAAGGATGCAGTCGGCTCTCCCTGCGCGATGGCGGTGATGAGGCCGGTGTCCTGCTGCGGCAGGAAGCCCTTGGGCATGGCCACGTACAGCCACAGGGTCGCGGCCAGCGTCGCGAAGGTGACGAGCAGCATCAGGCCCGAACGGCGCAGCGCCCATTCGAGGCTGCGTCCGTAGCCAGCCGTAACGCCGTCAAACATCGCGTTGAATGTGGCCGCGATCCGTCCCGGCCGGGCGGCCTCGCCTTCGCGCGCGGGCTTGAGAACCCGCGCACACATCATCGGCGTGAGCGTCAGCGACACAATCGCGGAGGCGACCACCGCCACGGTCAGCGTCAGCGCGAACTCGCGAAACATGCGCCCGACGATGCCGGTCATGAACAGCAGCGGAATGAACACCGCGATCAGCGACAACGTTAGCGACACCACCGTGAATCCGATCTCGCGCGCCCCCTCCAGCGCCGCCTCGAACGGCGGCTCGCCGCGCTCGATGTGCCGGACGATGTTCTCGATCATCACGATGGCGTCGTCGACCACGAAGCCCGTCCCGATGGTGAGCGCCATCAAGGACAGGTTGTCGAGGCTGAATCCCGCGAACCACATCACCCCGAAGGTGGCGACCAGCGAGAGCGGCAGCGCCACTCCCGCGATGATGGTGGCCCGCACGGTGCGCAGGAAGAGGAGCACCACGAGCACGACGAGGCCGACGCTCAGCGCCAACGTGAACTGCACGTCCTTGATGGAGGCCCGGATAGCGCCGGTGCGGTCGTGGATCACGGCCAAGGTCACGTCGGCGGGTAGCACCCGCTGCAGGCGCGGCAACTCCCCCTGCAGGCGCCGCACGGTCTCGACCACGTTGGCGCCCGGCTGGCGCTGGATGTCGATGATGATGGCGGGCTGGCCGTTGCTCCAGCCGGCCACCTTCGCGTTCTCCAGCCCGTCCACCACCTCGGCGACGTCGCGCAGCAACACCGGAGCGGCGTTGCGATAGGCGATCACGACGTCCCGGTAGGCCGCCGCGCTGGTCACCTGGTCGTTGGCCGCGATGGTGTAGGACTGATGCGCGCCGTCGAGCGAGCCCTTCGGCCCCGCCACGTTGGCGTTCACGATGGCGACGCGCAGGTCGTCCATGCCGATGCCGTATGAGGCAAGGCGCTGCAGGTCGGCCTGGATGCGGATCGCCGGCCGGACGCCGCCTTGGACCGAAACGTGGCCGACGCCTGTGATCTCGCTCAGCCGTTGGGACAGCAGGGTGTCAGCCATGTCGCTGAGCTGGCGCACACCGTAGGTCGGCGAGCTTAGCGTCAGCGTCAGGATCGGCGCGTCGGCAGGGTTCACCTTGGAATAGACAGGCGGGTAGGGGAGCGTCTTGGGCAGGGTCGACGCAGCGGCGTTGATGGCGGCCTGCACGTCCTGGGCGGCGGCGTCGATGTCACGGTCGAGATTGAACTGCAGCGTCACCTGGCTGATGCCGAAGGCCGACGATGACGTCATCGTGGAGAGCGACGGAATCTGCCCCATTTGCCGCTCGAGCGGCGCGGTGACGAGCGCCGCCACCGTCTCGGGATTGGCGCCCGGCACCTGCGTGGTGACCTGGATGGTCGGAAAGTCCACCTGCGGCAGGGACGACACCGGCAGGTTCAAATAGCCCATTACGCCGGCGATCAGCACCGCCAGCCCCAGCAGCGAGGTCGCGATCGGCCGGTGAATGAAGGGCGACGAGATGCTCATGATAACCCGGCCCGTGCTCCCTTCCCACCCCTTCGATACCCCTCGTTCTTCGAGACGCCATGCGAAGCCGCATGGCTCCTCAGGACGAGAGGCATCCCCGGGGAGACGAGCCCGAACTTGGCGTCGCTGTTCATGGCGTCGCGGCCGTGCTCGGCGCGGGCTGCCCGGCGGCCTCGCGTCTCGGCCGCTGCCCTGGCGTCGCAGCCGGAGCGCCGTCCGCCCCAGCGGCCGGTGCGCCCTCGCGACGCCGTCGACCTTCGCCGCCTGCGCCGGGCGTCCGCCCGCGCATGTCCTGGTGGATAGCGGGTGCGGCGCCGTCCGCGGGCGCGTCGGGCGCCGACACGGCCACGCGCGCGCCTTCGGCGAGCCGCGCGAAGCCGGTCGTGACGACGCGGTCGCCGGCCTGGAGGCCTGTCGCGATCACGGCCTGCACGTCGTCCTGGGTTCCCACCGTGACGTCGCGAAGCGCGACGGTGTCGTCCGGCTTCACCACGTAGACGAACGTGCCCTTGGGTCCGCGCTGGACGGCCGCCGTGGGGGTGACGACGACCTGCCTCAGCGTTTCCACGAGGAGGCGGACATTCACGAAGGCGCCCGGCCACAGCGCCAGCTGCGCATTGGGAAATTCGGCTTTCAACCGCACGGTGCCGGTGGTGATGTCTACCTGGTTGTCCACCACCTGGAGCGCGCCCGCATCCACGACGGCCTTGCCGTCCGCCGCCACGGCTTCGGCCCGCAGCGGAGCTGCGCTCTGCGCCTTGATCACGCGCGCCAGCTGCTGCTGCGGCAGGTTGAACAGCACGGCGATCGGCTGGATCTGCGACACCGTGACGATGCCGACCGCATCGCCCTGCTTGACGATGTTGCCCTCGTCGACATTGCGAAGTCCCGTGCGCCCGTCCAGCGGCGACACGATGGTGGTGTAGGCCAGCGTCGCCCTGGCGCTGTCGATGGCGGCCTGATCGGATTTCAGCTGCGCCTCGAGCTGCGCCACCGTAGAGCGCTGCGTGTCCGCCTGCTGGCGCGTTCCCGCGTTGGTTTCGGCGAGCCGAACATAGCGCTCGAGGTCTCGCCGGGCATTTTCGAGCAGCGCCTGGTCCTGCGCCTTCTTGGCCGTCGCCTGGTCGAGCTGCGCCTGGTAGGGGGTCGGATCGATGCGGGCGAGAATATCGCCCTTTTTCACGTCCTGGCCCTCCCGGAAGCGGATCTCGATCAATTGGCCGTCGACCTGCGGCCGCACCGTGACGCTGTTCAACGGCCGGGCGGTGCCGACGCTCTCCAGGTAGATCGGCACGTCCGCGAGTTTCGCCGGAACAGCGATCACGGCCGCGGGCGGCTGGCCCTCGCCGCCGCCGCCTCCGCCGCGCCGGCGTCCGCCGCCTCCTCCCGGGCCACGCTCGCGCACGCCCTGGCTGTCCGAGCTGGGCCAAAAATGGTCGACCGCCATCGGACCCAGCAGGGCCGCCACGATGGCCACCATCGCGAGCGGGACGCCGACTCGCCAAACCTTGCTCATTGGATGAGCCTTGCCCTTTCGCTTCCGTCGGTCAGAGCCGGCCGCCCCGCGGGGCGAGGTCCCAGCCGCCGCCGAGCGCCTGGTACAGCGCCACAATGGCCTGAAGCCGCGCAAGCCGCACCTGCGCCAGCGAATCCTGGCTGCCGAACAGGCTCGACTGCGTGTTGAGCACCGTCACGATGTCGACCGTGCCCTCACGCAGGCGCTGCTCCGATATCTGGTATGCGCGGCGCGAACTTTCGACGGCCTGCGCCTGTAATTCTTCCTGCCCGGCGAGTTGCCGCACCGCCACCAGCGCCCGCTCCACGTCCGCAAAGGCCGAGATCACGGCCTTGCGGTAAATCTCGAGCAACTCGCTCTCGCGTCCCCGGGCCTGGTCCAGTTGCCCCTCCAGCCGCCCACCCTGGAAGATCGGCTGCGCCAGCCCCGCCGCCAAGGTGTAAAAGCCGGCGCCAGGACCGAAAAGGCTGCTCAGCGCCGCGCTTTCGTAGCCGCCCTGTGCGGTGAGCCGGATCGACGGAAAGAACTGGGCCCTCGCGACCGTGACGTCGGCGCTGGCCGCGGCGAGCTGCTCCTCGGCCGAGCCCACGTCCGGGCGCCGGGCCAGGAGCTCGGAAGGCAGCCCGGGATTGATGCGCGGCAGCTTCACGCCGGCCGTACCGCCGCCCCGGATCGCGATGCGCTCGGGCGCGCGGCCGAGCAGCACCGCCAGCGTGGCCTTGTTCTGCTCGATCTGCTGCTCCAGCGGCGGAATGGCGGCCCGCAGCTGCGCCACCACGGTTTCCTGCTGCGCCTGGTCGAGCGACGTTCCGGTGCCCACCGTGACGCGCTGCTTGATGAGATCCAGCACGCGGGTCGCGCTCGCGAGGCTCTCGCGCGCGATCTTCAGCCGATCCTGCGCGCCGAGGATATCGAAATAGGTCGTCGCCGTGCTCGCCAGCGTCGACAGCGCCACCGTGTCGCGATCGAAGCGGCTGGCGGCCGCCAGGCGTTCGGCCGCGATCTGGGTCGCGCGGTTCTTGCCCCAGAAGTCGATCTCGTAGCTGGCGCTGAGCGCCACGTTGAGCGACCGCCGGTCCAGACCGCTCTGCCGGCCGCGGCTGGCGTCACTGGACGCGTCCAGCGTGGGGAGCAGGGCGGCGCCGGCGATGCGGGCCTGCGCGTCCGCCTGCTGGATGCGATACACGGCTGCACCGATATCGAAATTATCGGTCTCAACCGCCTCCATGATCCGCGTCAGCTCGGCGGAGCCGAACGACCGCCACCATGCGACCCGTGACGGAGCCCCGCCCGGCGCGCCCTTGGCGGCCCGGTATTGCGACGGAACATCCAGCGCCGCGTCGGGCTTCTCGATCGGGAGGCATCCCGCAAGCGCAAGCGCCGCCAGCGCCGCCGCGAGGGCGAGCCGAAGGGTGGCGAAGCGGGAACGTGGCGCCGTCAAGCCGGGTCCTTGCGAATTCGGGGGAGCCGCGACCGAGCGGCCGCGCAGGGAAAGCCTTCGCCCCTGCGCACTTGTACAGAGGCTACTGTCCAAGACTATGGGATCGCGGCGAAAAGACGGTGCTTTCCCCTCCTGTTTGCGCTCGCTTGGATCCGACCGGCTCCCGGCTGGCGCGATGCTTGCCTCCTTGTTTGGAGGTCCAAGCCGGAACGCCCCTCGTCCATGCCGAAGTCGCCGCGCATCGTGATCATCGACCAGAGCCCGGTGCGCCGGGCGATTCTCGCCGAAGGTTTACGGGAAGGCGGCTACACGGACGTGATCCATCTCGAAGGCACGGAGCGCATGGTGGAGCGCATCGTTGCGACCGAGCCTGACGTGATCGTGATTGATCTGGAGAGCCCCAGCCGCGACGTTCTGGAGCAGATGTTCCAGGTGAGCCGAGCCGTGCCCCGCCCGGTGGCGATGTTCGTGGACCAATCCGACACCGCCATGATCAACGCCGCCATTGACGCCGGCGTCTCCGCCTATGTGGTGGACGGGCTACGCAAGGACCGGGTGAAGCCGATCCTCGACATGTGCATCAGCCGTTTCAACGCCTTCTCGCGCCTCAGGGGCGAGCTCGAGCAAGCGAAGTCGCAGCTCGCCGACCGCAAGGTGATCGACCGCGCCAAGGGCATCCTGATGAAGGCCAAGGGGGTGACCGAGGAGGAGGCCTACGCGCTGCTGCGCAAGACGGCCATGAACGACAAGAAGAAGCTCGCCGAGATCGCCCAGTCGGTGGTCACCGCGGCGGAGCTCCTGCAATGACCACGCGCCTGCGCATTGGCTACATCCCGCTCGTAGACGCCACGCTGCTGCTGGTCGCCGACAAGTTCGGCTTCGCGGCCGAGGAGGGACTCGCTCTCGAGCTCGTACCGGAGGTGTCCTGGGCCAACATCCGCGACAAGCTCAACCTCGGCATCTTCGACGCCGCCCATTTGCTGGCCCCCGCCGCCATCGCGGCCAGCCTTGGGCTGGGGCAGGTGAGATCGGCGCTGGTCGCCCCGGTGGCGCTCAACCTCAACGGCAACGCCATCACGATCTCGACCTCGCTCCGGGCCGAGATGGAGGACGTGCTGGACGGCGACGCCGCCGACCCCGCCGCCACGGCCGCCGCGCTGGGGCGGATCGCGCGGGGCCGCCATCGCAACGGCCTGCCGCAGATCACGCTCGGCCACGTGTTTCCATTCTCCACGCACCACTACCAGTTGCGCGCCTGGCTGCGCTCAGGCGGCGTCGACCCGGATCAGGACGTCAACCTTGTGGTGCTTCCGCCGGCATTCATGGCCGAGAGCCTGAAAAATGGGCAGCTCGAAGGGTTCTGCGTCGGCGCGCCCTGGAACAGCATCGCGGTGGCGTCAGGCCATGCGGTGATCCTGCATCTGGGCTGCGACATCGTCCCGAACGCGCCCGAGAAGGTTCTGGCGCTGCGGGCCGAGCAGGAGGCGCGCAACCCCGAGTCGACCGCAATGCTCATCCGCGCCATCCGGCGCAGCGCCCAGTGGCTGACCCAGCCGGAAGCCAGGCGCCCGGTCGCCGCCATGCTGGCCGACACCGGGCTGTTCGGCGCATCGGAGGAGTTGCTGCTCGCGATCCTGCGCGGCTCCATCGTGACGGCGCCCGGCGCCGAGGGCCGCCCGGCGCCGGACTACATCCGGCTTGGCCCCGAGACGCTCGCGCCGAATTTAGCCCACGCGGCCTGGCTGGTGGACCGCATGGTGGAAGCCGGCCAGATGCCCGACGCACCCGAACTGCGGGACGCCGCGATGGCCACCTACCGGCCGGATTTGTTCGCGAGCGTGACGGCGCCCTGAGCCAAACCTGTTTGTTGCGGTGCACAAAGATTCAGCGGACGGGTGCTCATCAAGGCATCGGTCCGGCATCTTTGAATCTCTGCAGGAACCATAAGGTACGCAGACAAACGCCTGTGATCACGAGACAATCACGTCGCCGACGTCACTTGGCACGCCGTTTGTATCCATAAACCCAAAGCCGCCAACGCCGTCGGTTTGATCAGAGGCCCTCGCGGGCCGCCCAGCAGCGCCGCTGACCAGCCTTCCCGGCTTATCGGGAGGGCTCGTCAGCGGCGCTTTTCGTTTCAGCGGAGCCGAGCATGACCGAGCGCAAGACCCCCGAACCGAACACCACCGGCGTCAGCCGCCGCTCGTTGCTGCTGCGGGGCGGAAGCGCTCTCGGCGCGTCGGCGCTGCTCGGCGCCGTGGGGCTGAGCTTCCCGGGCGGAGCGTTCGCGCAGGGGGCCGGCCCGGAAGTCACCGGCGCCAAGCTCGGCTATATCGCGCTTACGGACGCCGCGCCGCTGATCGTCGCCAAGGAGAAGGGCCTCTTCGCCAAGCACGGCATGCCGGACGTGGACGTCGCCAAGCAGGCGTCCTGGGGCGCGACGCGCGACAACCTCGTGCTCGGCGGCGCGGCCAACGGCATCGACGGCGCGCATATCCTCACGCCGCTACCATACCTGATGTCCGCCGGCAAGGTGACGCAGAACAACGTCCCGGTGCCGATGGTGATCCTGGCCCGCCTCAACCTCGACTGCCAGGGCCTGTCCGTCTCCAACGAGTACAAGGACCTCAAGGTCGGCCTCGACGCCTCGCCGCTCAAGGCCGCCTTCGAGAAGAAGAAAGCCGACGGCAAAGACGTGAAGGTCGCGATGACCTTCCCGGGCGGCACGCACGATCTCTGGATCCGCTACTGGCTCGCGGCCGGCGGCGTCGACCCCGACAAGGACGTCTCCACCATCGTGGTGCCGCCGCCCCAGATGGTCGCCAACATGAAGGTCGGCAACATGGACGCCTTCTGCGTGGGCGAGCCGTGGAACGAGCAGCTCGTCAACCAGGGCATCGGCTTCACGGCGGCGACCACCGGCGAACTCTGGAAGGGCCACCCCGAGAAGGCGCTCGGCCTGCGCGCCGATTGGGTCGAGAAGAACCCCCGCGCAACCCGCGCGCTGCTGATGGCCGTGATGGAGGCCCAGCAGTGGTGCGAGGCCATGGCCAACAAGGACGAGCTCTCGCAGATCCTCGGCCGCCGGCAATGGTTCAACGTGCCGCCCGCCGACGTGCTCGGCCGCCTCAAGGGCGACGTGAATTACGGCAACGGCCGCAGCGCCAAGGCCACCGACCTCTACATGAAGTTCTGGGCCGGCCACGCCTCCTATCCGTTCAAGTCGCACGACGCCTGGTTCCTCGCCGAGAACGTGCGCTGGGGCAAGTTCGAGCCCACCACCGACATCAAGGCCATGGTCGCCAAGGTGAACCGCGAGGACCTGTGGCGCGACGCCGCCCAGACGCTGGGTGTGGCTGCCGCCGACATCCCGGCCACGTCGTCGCGCGGGAAAGAGACTTTCTTCGACGGCAAGGTCTTCGACCCCGAAAACCCGACCGCTTACCTCGCCAGCCTCGGCATCAAGCGCGTGGCGTGACGCTCCCCTGATCCGAGAACCGCTCCCCGGAGGCATGACCATGGGTCTCGCACTGCTCAAATCCGAAGCTTCGGCGCAAGCCGCAGCCGCCAGCGCCAAGCCGGCCGCGGCCGCGGCCGTGGTCGCCTTCGCGGCTCCGCGCCGGTCGGTCTCCAACCGGTTCCGCCCGGTGTTGCGCTGGGTCGGCTTCAACGTCGTGCCGCCGCTGGTGACGCTCGCCGTCATGCTGCTGGTCTGGCAGATCCTGTGCGACAGGCCGGGCGCCACGCTCCCGGCCCCGTCCGTGATCTGGAAGGAAGCGCGCGATCTCATCGTATCGCCGTTCTTTGATCTCGGCAGCCAGGACATCGGCCTTGGCTGGCGCGTGCTGGTCTCGCTCCAGCGCGTCGCGATCGGGTTCGGGCTGGCGGCGGTCGCCGGCATTCTGATGGGCTCGCTGATCGGCCAGTCCGAATGGGCGATGCGGGGCCTCGACCCCATCTTCCAGGTGCTCCGCACCGTGCCGCCGCTCGCCTGGCTGCCGATCGCCCTGGCGGCGTTCCGCGACAGCCAACCGTCAGCGATCTTCGTGATCTTCATCACGGCGATCTGGCCGATCATCATCAACACGGCGGTTGGCATCCGCAACATCCCGCAGGACTACCGCAACGTCGCCGCCGTCCTGCGGCTGAACTCCTTCGAGTTCTTCTGGACCATCATGCTGCCGTCGGCCGCGCCGTACATCTTCACGGGTCTTCGCATCGGCGTCGGCCTGTCCTGGCTCGCCATCGTGGCGGCCGAGATGCTCACCGGCGGCGTCGGCATCGGCTTCTTCATCTGGGACGCCTGGAATTCGTCGCGGCTGCCCGACATCATCGTCGCGCTCGCCTATATCGGCCTGGTCGGCTTCGCGCTGGACCGGCTGGTCGGCGCGCTCGGCTCCCTCGTCACCCGCGGCGCGTCCGCAAGCTGAGGAGCCGCCATCATGACGACCGCCTCCGACAAGCCCTATCTCAAGCTCGACCACGTCGGCAAAAGCTTCACCCGCGCGGGCGTGACCTCCGAGGTGCTGAAGGACGTCAGCCTGACGATCGACCGCAACGAGTTCGTGTCGATCATCGGCCACTCCGGCTGCGGCAAGTCCACGTTGCTGAACCTCGTGGCGGGCCTCACGCAGGTCTCCACCGGCGCGGTGCTGCTGGAGGAGCGCGAGGTCAACAGCCCCGGCCCGGACCGCGCCGTGGTGTTCCAGAACCACTCGCTGCTGCCCTGGCTGAGCGTCTACGCCAATGTCCGGCTCGGCGTCGACAAGGTGTTCGGCTCCAAGAAGACCCGCGCCGAGCGGCACGACTGGACCATGCACAATCTGGAGCTCGTCCAGATGGCGCACGCCAAGGACAAGCGCCCCTCCGAGATCTCCGGCGGCATGAAGCAGCGCGTCGGCATCGCCCGCGCGCTCGCGATGGAGCCCAAGGTGCTGCTGCTCGACGAACCCTTCGGCGCGCTGGACGCGCTCACGCGCGCCCACCTGCAGGACTCGCTGATGCAGATCCACGCGTCGCTCGGCAACACCGTGATCATGATCACGCACGACGTGGACGAAGCCGTGCTGCTCTCCGACCGCATCGTGATGATGACCAACGGCCCCTCCGCCCGCATCGGCGAGGTGTTGACCGTGGAGCTGCCCCGCCCGCGCAAGCGGCTCGAGATGGCGGCGCATCCCACTTACCTGAAAGCTCGCGAATCCGTGCTGCGCTTCCTCTACGAGCGCCACCGCTTCGTGGAAGCCGCGTGAGCGCGATGGCGATGCCTCGCCTCATGACGTCGCCGGGGCCGGTCTCCCATACCCCTCATCCTGAGGAGCTGGCCCCCTTGGGCCAGCGTCTCGAAGGACGAGGGGCTCCAGCGAACCGCGCTGTCTCCGCCTTCTGGATCCCCTCGTCCTTCGAGACGCCCTGCTGCGCAGGGCTCCTCAGGATGAGGGGGGCTGAAGTTGTCGCAAGGTTCCGATCATGAGCGAGCCCCTCGTGGTTGTCGGAAACGGCATGGTGGCGGCGCGCCTCGTGGAGGAGATCTCCACCCGGGCGCTCGGCCGCTACAGCATCCTCGTCGTCGGCGAGGAGCCGCGTCCGGCCTATAACCGCGTGCTGCTGTCGTCGCTGCTGGCCGACGAGATCGCGGACGCGGACCTGGAGCTGAAGCCCGCCGCCTGGTGGCGCGCCAAGGGCGTCAGCACCCTGTTCGGCCGCGCCGTGACGGCGATCAACCGGGAGGCGAAGACGGTCGCGCTCAGCGATGGCCGTGTGCTGCCTTACGGCAAGCTCGTGCTGGCGACGGGCTCGCGACCCATCCGCCTGCCCAAGCCCGGCATGGACCTGCCCGGCGTGATCACCTTCCGCGATGTTGCAGACGTCGACGCCATGCGGGCCGCCGCCCGCCGGGGCTGCCGCGCGGTGGTGATCGGCGGCGGGCTGCTTGGGCTGGAAGCCGCCTACGGCCTCGCCAAGGCGAGCGTGCCGGTGACGCTGATCCACCTCATGGACCGCCTAATGGAGCGCCAACTCGACGCGCCCGCGGCCGCGCTGCTGGCCGACGCCATGCGCCGGAACGGCGTCGAGGTTGTACTGCAGGCCGACACCGCCCGGGTGATCGGAACCGAGCGCGCCGAAGGCGTCGAGCTCACGGACGGGCGCGTGCTGCCGGCCGACCTTGTGGTTTGCGCCGTGGGCGTGCGCCCCAACGCCGACCTCGCCCGCGCGGCGGGGCTCGACGTCGGCCGCGGCGTCCAGGTCAATGACGGCCTGATCGCGTCCGATCCCGCCATCCACGCCATCGGCGAATGCGCCGAGCATCGCGGCGCCTGCTACGGCCTCGTGGAGCCCGGCTACGAGATGGCGGCCGCGCTGGCGCGCCGGCTCTCCGGTGACGCCTGGGCGGTCTACGGGGGCTCGGTGCTCTCCACCAACCTCAAGGTCTCGGGCGTCCCGGTTTTCTCCGCCGGCGACTTCTCGGGCGGGGAGGGGACGCAGGACCTCGTGTTCACCGATGCGGCCGCCGGCGTTTACCGCCGCGTGGTGCTGAAGGGCTCCGCCGTGGTCGGCGCCGTGCTGGTCGGCGACGCCACGGACGCCCTCTGGTACCGCGACCTCATCCGCTCGGGCGAGAGCGTCGCCTCCATGCGCCATTCGCTGGTCTTCGGCCGCGCCTTCTGCGCCGAAGCCGCCCCCCTCCTCGAAGCCGCCTGAGGTTCCCATGGGCGACGATTTCACCCCCGACCAGAAGCGCTACCTCGAAGGCTTCGTGTCCGGCGTCCAAGCGTCGCGCGCCTCCAAGGGCCTGGCCACGATCGGCGGCGCAGGCGCGCCCCCGGCCGGCGAGGCGGGCCATGATGGCCCGGACACGATCCACCTCGAAGCGCAGGACCGCACCACCGCGGCCGGCAAGAAGCTCGTCGACCAGGAGAAGTGGAAGCGCGAGGAGCATCCCTTCGACGCCTATCCGCGGCTGAAGGAGCAGGCGAGGGCGGACCAGTTCCCCAAGCCCGCCGACAACTTCCGCTGGCGCTATTACGGCCTGTTCTACGTCGCGCCCGCGCAGGACAGCTACATGTGCCGCCTGCGCATCCCCAACGGCATCCTCAAGGCGCACCAGTTCGAGGGCGTCGCCGACCTCGCCGAGCGCTGCGGCGGCGGCTACGCGCACGCCACCACGCGCGCCAACCTGCAGTTTCGTGACATCCCGGCCCGCTGCGCCATCGACGTCGTGGAAGGCTTGATCGACCTCGGCCTCACGGCCCGGGGCTCGGGCGCCGACAACATCCGCAACGTCACCGGCGACGCCACCGCCGGGATCGACCCGCAGGCGCTGCTGGACACGCGCCCCTACGCCCGCGAGTGGCACTTCCACATCATCAACGACCGGGCGCTTTATGGGCTGCCGCGCAAGTTCAACGTCTCCTTCGACGGCGGCGGCCGCGTGCCGACGCTGGAGGACACCAACGACATCGGCTTTCAGGCGGTCCAGGTTCTGGACGGCGCCGGCGTCGAGCCCGGCGTCTGGTTCCGGCTCATCCTGGGCGGCATCACGGGCCACCGCGATCTCGCCCGCGACACGGGCGTGCTGGTGAAGCCGGAGGACGCCACCAAGGTCGCGGACGCCATCGTGCGCGTCTTCATTCGCGAGGGCGACCGCACCAATCGGGCGAAGTCGCGCCTGAAATATGTGTTGGATTCCTGGGGCTTCAGCAAATTTCTTGCTGCAGTTGAATCAGAACTTCAGCTGCAGCTCCCGCGTGTCGACGCCGCCTTCGTGGCGCCGCGCCCGGCGCAGGACCGGCAGGCCCATATCGGCGCCCACCCGCAAATTCAGCCCGGCCTGAATTGGCTCGGCGTGGTGCTGCCCGTCGGCAAGATGACGTGCGAGCAGATGCGCGGCCTCGCCGCCCTGGCGGGCGACATGGGTGACGGCGACATCCGCCTCACCGTCTGGCAGAACCTGCTGATCTCCGGCGTGCCGGACGCCCGGCTCGAGGCCGCAAAGCGGCGCATCGAGGTGCTCGGGCTCGGCTGGAAGGCGACCAGCGTGCGCGCCGGCCTTGTCGCCTGCACGGGCAGTAAGGGCTGCCGCTTCGCCGGAGCCGACACCAAGGGCACGGCCGAGGACATCGCCGGCTGGTGCGAGGAGCGCGTCGCGCTCGACCAGCCGGTCAACATCCACGTCACGGGCTGCCACCACTCCTGCGCCCAGCACTATATCGGCGACATCGGCCTCATCGGCGCGCGCGTCTCCGTCAACGACGACGGCGACACCGTGGACGGCTACCACCTCGTGGTCGGCGGCGGCTTCGGGGAAACCGGCGCGATCGGCCGCGAGGTGCTGCGCGACGTGAAGGCCACTGACGCGCCCGCTGCCGTTGAAGGGCTTCTCCAAGCCTGGACGCAGCATCGCGCCGACCCGGCCGAGAGCTTCCAGTCCTTCACCCGCCGCCACGAGCCCGACGCGCTCGCCGCCTTCGCGCAGGGAGGCGCCGCATGAGCATCACCATGCCGACGACCTTCGCCACCCCGGTGCTGCCCGACAGCGCGCCGTTTTCGCCCGAGCAGCGCTCCTGGCTAAACGGCTTCTTCGCGGGCTTGCTGTCGCTCGACGGAGCCGGCGTCGCGGCGCTTACGCCCGCGGAGGGCGCAAGCCTGCTGGGGGGCTCGCCCGCCGCCGAGGACGACGACGCGCCCTGGCACGACCAGACGCTCCCCATCGCCGAGCGCATGTCGCTGGCCGAGGGCAAGCCGCTGCCCCGGCGCATGATGGCCGCCATGGCGCAGCAGGATTGCGGGCAGTGCGGCTATGTCTGCGAGACCTACGCCAAGGCGCTGGCCGACGGGGCCGAGAAGCGTCTGAACCTGTGCGCGCCCGGCGGCAAGGAAACGAACCGCATGCTGAAGAAGCTTGCGGAGGAGCTGGGCGACGCTCCCGCCGCCACGGCGCCGGCCGTCCTTGCGGGCGCTGAGGCGCCGGCCGAGGAGCCGCGCGGCTACTCGCGCGATGCGCCAGCCCCGGCCGTGTTCCTGTCCCGCCGCCGCTTAAACCAGGAAAGCTCCGCCAAGGAGACCCACCACATCGAGTTCGACCTCAGTCGCGCCGGCGTTGCGTATGAGCCCGGCGACGCCTTCGGGATCTATCCGAACAACCCGGTCGCGCTGGTGAAGAGCATCGGCCGCCACCTCGGCATCCCGCTCGGCGAGCCCATCACGGCCCAGGGCCAGACCCGCAGCCTCGGCGACTGGCTCACCCACGTGAAGGCGCTGTCGCCCGCGCCCGACGCGCTGTTCGCGCTGCTCGCGCAGGAAGCCGCCGACGCGGGCGAAAAGGCGAAGCTCTCCCGCATGGCCGAAGGTGAGGGCGCCGACGGCTACGACGTGCTCGCCGCCCTTCTGGCCTTTCCGCACCTCGCGCCCTCGCCCTACCGCCTGATCGAGGCGCTCGATCCGCTCGCCCCGCGGCTCTATTCGATCTCGTCCTCGCCCCGCGCCAACCCCGGCCGCGTCAGCCTCACGGTGGACGTGGTGCGCTACCAGGTGGACGAGCGCGTGCGCTTTGGCGTCGCCTCCACGTTCCTGGGCGCGCGCGTGCGCGAGGGCGACCCCGTCCGCATCTACATCCAGAAGGCCCACGCCTTCGGCCTGCCGCAGGATCCGACGACCCCCATCATCATGGTCGGCCCCGGCACCGGCATCGCGCCGTTCCGGGCGTTTCTGCAGGATCGGTTGGTGACGCGCGCCAAGGGCGAGGCGTGGCTGTTCTTCGGCCACCAGCGCGAGGCGTCGGATTTTTTCTACCGGGAGGAGCTGGAGGAGTTCCAGCGCAAGGGCGCGCTCACCCGCCTCTCGACCGCCTGGTCCCGTGACGCCGGGCCCAAGACCTACGTGCAGGACCGCATGCGCGAGCAGGGCGCCGACCTGGCCGACTGGCTCGACCGCGGCGCGCACTTCTACATCTGCGGCGACGCCACCCGCATGGCCAAGGACGTCGAGACCGCGCTCGCCGACATCCTGGTCGCCCACAGGGGCCAGGACGAGGCAGCCGCACGCGCCGCCATCGCGGCCCTCAAGGCGCAGGGTCGCTATCAGGCGGACGTGTACTGATGACCGCCACCCGCACAACCTGCCCCTATTGCGGCGTCGGCTGCGGCGTGGTCGCCACGCCGGATGGGCAGGGCGGCGCCGCCATCGCGGGCGATCCCGAGCATCCGGCGAATTTCGGGCGGCTTTGCTCCAAGGGGTCGGCGCTGGGAGAGACGCTCGGCCTCGAGACGCGCCTGCTCCACCCGATGATGCGCGACGCGGGCGGCGCCCTGCGGCGCGCGAGCTGGGACGCGGCGCTGGATCGCGTTGCCGAGGGCTTCGCGACAGCCATCCGCCGCCACGGCCCAGACAGCGTCGCGTTCTACCTCTCCGGCCAGCTCCTGACCGAGGACTACTACGTCGCCAACAAGCTGATGAAGGGCTTCATCGGCTCAGGCAATGTCGACACCAACTCGCGCCTTTGCATGGCGTCGTCGGTGGCCGGCCACAAGCGCGCGTTCGGGTCCGACACCGTGCCGGGCTGCTACGACGACCTCGACGAGGCCGACCTGCTGGTGCTGGTCGGCTCCAACGCGGCCTGGTGCCACCCGGTGCTTTGGCAGCGCATGCAGAAGTCCCGGGAGCGTGGCGCCCGCATGGTGGTGATCGACCCGCGCGGAACCGCGACCGGGGAGGGAGCGGACACTCATCTCGCCATCCGGCACGGAACCGACGCCGTGCTCTTCGCCGGGCTGCTCGTGCACCTGGCGGACGCACGCGCCGCCGCGCTGCCCTTCATCGCCGACCACACGTCCGGCTTCGCGCTGGCGCTGGCGGCCGCGCGGGCGCTCGCCCCCAACCTCGCCGAAGTCGCGGCCAAGACCGGGCTTGCTGCCGCCGACCTGCGGGCCTTCTTTTCCGAATGGGCCTCCACGGAGCGCGTCGTCACGCTCTACTCGCAGGGCGTGAACCAGGCGGTCGCCGGTACCGACAAGGTCAACGCCATCATCAACTGCCACCTCGCGACCGGCCGCATCGGTCGGCCCGGCATGGGGCCGTTCTCGCTTACAGGCCAGCCCAACGCCATGGGCGGGCGCGAGGTCGGCGGCCTGGCCAACCAGCTCGCGGCCCATATGGGCTTTTCGCCCAGCGAGGTGGACCGCGTCGGCCGCTTCTGGGGCGCGCCCATGATGGCGACCCGCGAGGGCCGGAAGGCGGTCGACCTGTTCGACGCCATCGAGCGGGGAGCGATCAAGGCGCTCTGGGTGATGGGCACGAACCCTACCGTGAGCCTGCCCCGCGCCGACGCTGCTCGCGCCGCCATGGCGAAGCTCGACCTGCTGGTCGTGTCCGAAAACGTTCTGTCCACCGACTCCTCCGCCGCCGCGCACGTGCTGCTGCCCGCCGCCGCATGGGGCGAAAAGGACGGCACGGTCACGAACTCCGAGCGGCGCATCTCCCGCCAGCGGCCCTTCCTGCCGATGCCCGGCGAGGTCCGGCCCGATTGGCAGGCCTTGGCGGGCGTCGCGGCACGGCTCGGATGGGGCGAAGCCTTCGCGTTTGACGGCCCAGCGGCCATATTCCGCGAGCATGCGGCGCTGTCCGCCTTTGAAAACGCTGGCGCGCGCGACTTCGACATCGGCGGGTTGGCGACGCTTTCCGACGCCGCCTACGAAGCCTTCGAGCCGACGCAATGGCCCGTGCGCCGCCCTGCCCACCCTCCCCTTGAGGGGGAGGGTCGCCGCGAAGCGGCGGGGTGGGGTGAAGGTCGTGCAGGGCGCGATCCGGCCGTAAGCAGCTCGATGCCCGGCGTCACCCCACCCCGCCGGTCTTTGGCCGTCGACCCTCCCCCTCAAGGGGAGGGTGGGGCTGCGCCCTCGGTTGCGGAACCCCGGGGGACGGCCCGCCTCTTCGCCGACGGCCGGTTCTTCACCCCGGACCGGCGCGCCCGTTTCGTCGCGATCGCCGCGGCCCAGCCGCCCCGCGTCACACCGGAGCATCCGCTTGTTTTGAACACCGGCCGCGTCCGCGACCAGTGGCACACGATGATGCGCACCGGGCTTTCGCCCCGCCTCGGCGGGCATCGGCCCGAGCCGACGCTGGAGGTCCATCCCGACGACGCGGACCGCTTCGGCCTGAGCGACGGCGGGCTCTGCCGTGTTTCCTCCGTTCACGGAGCCGCCACGCTCCGCGTCGCCGTCTCAATGGCCCAAACCCCCGGGACGGTGTTCGCGCCCATTCACTGGAACGACGAGACGGCCGCGGACGCCCGCGTGGGCGCGCTGGTGCACGCGGTCGTGGATCCGTTCTCCGGTCAGCCGGATGCCAAGGCCACGGCCTGCGCGGTCGCGCCCGTCGCGTCGACGCTGAGCGGCTTCGTGCTGTCGCGTCGCCGGATCACGCTGCCCCGACGCATGTTCTGGGCGTGGAGCGCCATCGTGGGCGGATACGTCGCGCGCCTTGCGGGTAACGGAGCCGCGGCCGAGATACTCGCAGCCCTGGAGGCCGCGCTGCCGGGATGCGAAATAGCCCGCTATATCGACGCCGAGCACGACGTCGGGCGCGCGGCCCTGATCGTCGACGGGCGTCTGGAAGCGGTCGTCTACACGGCCCCGGCCGGCCAGGAACCCGGCTGGGCCGGCCTCCTCGATCTCTGGGCGAAGCCAAAACTCGAGCGGCGCGATCGGCTCGCGGTGCTTTCGGGCGCGGCCGGGCCCGCCGGCTCCGACGATGGCCCGCTCGTGTGCGCCTGCTTCGGCGTCAGCGAAAACCGCGTCCGCGCTGCGGTCGCGGGCGGCTGCCGCGACCCAGCCTCGCTCGGAGCGGCCTTGAAGGCGGGCACGAATTGTGGCTCCTGCATCCCGGAACTGAAGCGCCTCGTCGCGGCCGCAGACCGACCGATGGCGCTCGCCGGAGAGTGAGCAAATGACCGCGCGTCCGCGTCGCCCGACGCCGACAGCCCCCGCCCGCATCGCCGCGCTCGCGGCCTTGCCGCTGTTCCACAAGCTGGAAGGGCGCCGCGTCGTGCTGGCTGGCGGCGGAGACGGCGCGGCGTGGAAAGCCGAGCTGCTGGCGGCCGCGGGCGCAGTTGTAGAGGTCTATGCCGCCGAGCCGGGCGACGCCATGCGGGAGATGGCGGAGCGCGAGCACCCGGGGCGTGTGGTTCTGATGGGTCGCCCCTGGACTCCGGATGTCCTGCGCGCCGCCGCAATGGCGATCGCGGACGTGGAAGGCGAGGCTGAGGCGCAGGCGTTCCGCTGCGCCGGGCGATTTGCGGGCGTGCCCGTCAATGTGGTCGACAAGCCGGCCTTCTGCGATTTTCAGTTCGGCTCCATCGTCAACCGCTCGCCGCTGGTGATTGGCATATCGACCGACGGCGCCGCGCCCGTGTTCGGTCAGGCGATCCGCGCCCGCATCGAGGCGCTCCTGCCCGACGGCCTCAAGGCCTGGGCGGAAGCCGCCAAGCTGTGGCGCCCCTTTGTTCAGCAGCGCGAGCTGCCGTTCCGCTTGCGCCGCGCTTTCTGGGAGCGCTTCACCGACCGCGCGCTCGCGCGTCCCGACGCCGCGCCGCAAGACGCCGATCGGGACGCCATGATGGAGGTGCTCGAGACGATCGCGACCGAGCGCGCGTCGCCAGTCGGCTCGGCCGTGTTCGTCGGCGCGGGACCGGGGGATCCGGAACTGCTGACACTCAAGGCCGTCCGCGCGCTGCAATCGGCCGATGTCGTGCTGTTCGACGATCTGGTGGACGGCCGCATTCTCGATCTCGCCCGGCGCGAGGCCGAGCGCATCGGGGTCGGCAAGCGCGGCCATCGCCCGTCCTGCAAGCAGGACGAGATCACCGCCCTGATCGTCGAGTTGGCGCTGGCCGGCCGCCGGGTGGTCCGCCTTAAGGGCGGCGACCCGGCCGTGTTCGGGCGGCTCACCGAGGAGCTCGACGCCTGCCGCGACGCCGGCGTGCCCACCGAAGTCGTCCCCGGCATCACGGCCGCGTTCGGGGCCGCCGCTTCGCTTGGCGTCTCGTTGACGGAGCGCAGCGCCGCCCGCCGCCTCCAGTTCGTCACGGCGCACAGCCAGGACGGCTCGCTGCCGCAGGATCTCGACTGGAAGGCTCTGGCGGATCCCCGCGCCTCCACGGTGGTGTATATGGGCGTGCGCACGGCGCCGGCGCTGGTCGAGCGCCTGCTGGCCGAAGGCTTGCCGGCGGCGTCCCGCGTTCTGCTGGTGGAGCGCGCCACGACCGAGACGCAGGCGGTGCGCTCCTGCGCGCTCGCCGAATTGCCCGGCGTCCTCGCCGCGGACCCGCCGAGCGGGCCATGTCTGATCATCCTCGGCGCCCCGGCAGCCCAATACGCGGCGCTTGCCACCCTCGGGGCGTAACGCGCTCCGCTCTTTCGGCGAACCTCCCCGGCCTCCCGGCGTTGAACCGCGTGTTTCAGCCCCAAGGAGGATCGCTATGCGGATTTCAGAGGTGATGACCCGCGACCCCGTCGCCATCGCGCCGGAGCGCAGCCTGCGCGAGGCCGCGCGGCTCATGGACGATCTGAATGTCGGCTCCTTGCCAGTGCAGCATCGCGGCCAGGTGGTCGGCCTGATCACCGACCGCGACATCGTGGTGCGCGCCATCGCGACGGGCCGCGACCCGAACGACACGCCCGTATTTGAGGTCATGACCGAGCAGCCGCATTGCTGCTTCGAGGACGAGGACATCTCGCACGTTGTGGACGTCATGCAGGAGCTGCAGGTCCGCCGCGTCCCCGTGCTCGACCGAAGCCGCCGCCTGATCGGCATGGTGGCGCTGGGCGACCTCGTCGAGGACAATGCTCCTGGCGCGGAGGAAGCGCTGGGCCGCATCTCCACTCCCGCGCAGCCTGATCGCTCTGGAACGCCTTCGAGCGGCAGAACCCGTGGCGGCGAGCGCGACGCGCCGCTCTCGGACGACGAGCGCCGGGAACTCTCCCGACGCGCTCAACGCTGGGAGCGTGACGCACCCCGCCGCGACCGTCAGCAACGCGACGATTTCCGCACCCGTGACGACAATGGCGCCGACATGGACCAGTTTGAACGTCGTAGTCGCCAGGATGGCCGCTTCCGCCTCCGCGACGAGGACGACGTTCGCTCGAGCTTTGGTTCCGCCGGCTCCATGCCCGGAGAAGGACGCGGCGCGCCGGAACCGCGCGGCGCGGGCCAGCAAGGCTACGATTCCTTCGGGGAGGACTACGGGCGCGGCGCCCGCTTCTTCCGCGACGACGCCGGGAGGGCCTCTGCGGCGCAGGCCGGCTTTGACGACGAAGACCGCGAGGGGCGTGGCATCCGGACGGTCTCGGTCCGCACTCGCCACCTGTCCGAACAGGAACGCGACCCGAACTACAACCGCCGACGCGACCAAGAGGGCCAGGATGACCCTTGGATGAGCACCGTGCGGCGCATGCACCAGCAACGGCGCGCCTAAGGCTCCACGGCCGCCAAAAATCGTGCGAACAGCAGGTCGGCGCAGATCAGGTCGAGGTGACCACCGCCGGCGTTCTTGTAGAGCGTGACGTCGTCCGGCCCGGTTCGGCCCCGGACGGCGCCCTGCGCGAGATCGGCCAGTTCGCCGCGAATATGGTCGGCCGTGATCGCTCCCGAGGCGATAGGCCCGGCGATGTCGCCCGCTACCAGCGCGAAGCGGCGGGTGTCCACGAACACGCGCGATCGGCGCACGGCCTCGTCGTCGGCCTCGCGCATGCCGGCCGTGAACGACCCGACGAGATCCACATGGGCGCCCGGACGCAGCCACTCGCCGCGCAGCAAAGGCTCCTGAGCAGAGGTCGCACAGCAAACGATGTCCGCGTCCTCAACGGCGTCCCGGGGTGCAGCCGCCGCGAGGGCGTCCAGCCCTTCGTCCCGAAGGGTCGCGGCCAGCGCCTCGGCGCGTTCGGGCGTGCGATTCCAGATCGAGACGGCGGCGATGGGCCGGACGGCGCACATCGCGCGGATCTGCCAAATGGCCTGCCCGCCGGCGCCCAAAATCGCGAGCCGCCGGGCGTCGGGCCGCGCCAGCAGCGACGCGCCGGCCGCCGAATCAGCGGCAGTCTTGCGGAAGGTCAGCGCCGGCCCGTCGATGAGGCAGACAGGGTGACCGTCTCCACCGTCGAACAAAACGTAAAGGCCGCCGATCGCGGCTTTGCCCGCGCGCGCGTTGCCGGGGAAAACCGTGACCAGCTTGATGCCGAGCGATTGGCCGGGGCGCCACGCCGGCCAAACCAGGAAATGCTCGTGCTCGCCCGTCGGCAAAGGCCGGCTCATCAACAAGCGCTCGGCCCCCGGCATCGCGCTGCGGTGAGCGGCAAGCAGGCCTTCCACCAAAACGTCGAAAGGCAGCAGCCGATGGACCTCGTCGGCCTTGATATGCGGGACCGATCGCACCGTTCGCCCTCAACCAGCCGGCTACACCACCTCGTCCGGCGCAAACCGACACGGATGAGTAGGGTCGCCCGCTTCCACCTGCAATGTCACGTGGTGGATGCTGAACCGGTCCCGCAACTCGGTCGTGGCGGCGCTGAGAAGCGCGTCATCAAGTCCCGCCCCGGGCCGCACGAGGTGGGCCGTCATGGCGTTCTCGGTAGTGCTCATCGCCCAAATGTGGACATCGTGCACCTCCGATACGCCCGGCAAGGAGCCGAGATAAGCTTCGATCTTGCGGCGGTCGACGCCCTGCGGAACGGCGTCCATGGCGAGGTTCACGGCCTGCCGTCCCAGGTCCCAGCTGCCAAACAGGATCACGCCCGCGATCAAGATGCTCACGGCGGGGTCGATCCAGAACCAGCCGGTCAGGCCGACCAGGAAAGCGCTGATCACGACGCCGAGCGATACGCCGGCATCCGCCGCCATGTGGAGAAAGGCGCCACGGACGTTGAGATCGTGCGAGCCGCCCATGAACAGCAGCGCGGTGCCGCCATTCACCAGGATGCCAATGCCTGACACCACCATCACGGTCGCGGTGGCGACCGGCGCGGGATGCGAGAGCCGCATCAGCGCCTCATACGCGATGGCCCCGACCGCAACGAGCAGAAACGCAGCGTTGCCAAGAGCGGCCAGAATGGACGCCCGGCGATAGCCGTAGGTGCGGGAGTGGGTCGGCAGCCGCCGGCCCAGCGCCAGGGCGCCCCAGGCGATCAGCAGCCCGGCGACGTCCGACAGATTGTGCAAGCCGTCCGCCAGCAGGGCGAGCGAATTTGCCGCAAAGCCGTACCCGAGCTCAACCAGGACGAAGACGAAATTCAGCGTCGTGCCTATCGCGAAGGCGGGGCCGAAATCCTTCGGCGCATGATGGTGTCCGCCCCCGCCATGATGGTGGCCGTGGGCTTCGTGCGCGTGGTCATGGCCATGATCGTGGCCGTGATCGTGGCCGTGACTGCTTCCATGTGATGTGGCGTGGGTCGAC
This sequence comes from Alsobacter metallidurans, assembly GCF_014636935.1. Taxonomy (GTDB): domain Bacteria; phylum Pseudomonadota; class Alphaproteobacteria; order Rhizobiales; family Beijerinckiaceae; genus Alsobacter; species Alsobacter metallidurans. The sequence continues at coordinate 1,295,384 of NZ_BMES01000001.1, forward strand.
GGCGCCATGCGGATCTCGATCCTCGTCGGTCGGGGCTGACTGATAGGCGCACGCGCCGCTCAGGGTGGCCAACGCGCCGAGGACGCGTCGGTTTGCGCCCGAGCCTAGGCGCTTCGCCCCCTCGACGCCATTGCGCAGCCAATTCCAAGATAGCGCGTTAGGCCTCCAGGTGAACGCCATGACGCCGATCCACGCATTCCTGAACGGAACGGGCCGAGACGACCGGGGGCGCAGGATCGCCGACGTCCTCGCGATGGACGACCATGCGCTCGAGTTCACGCATGACTACATCCAGTGGCTGTTTCCGCTGGCGACGCCCAGCATGGCGCAGCCCGGCAGCCCCGTGCTGGCGCCGGGCGACGTTCCGGCAATCCGGGGCGACCCGCTCGCGCAGGCAAACCTGGCGCGCGCAGCCGTGCTGATGAGCGGCTTCTATGCCCGTAGTCCGGACTGGCTCGGCTCTTACGACCACAACCACCTGCGTATCACCCGCATCGTCACGAGCTTGAAGCTGCTCGTCGGGCGCGAGGCGGCCGCCGGCTTCCTCGCCGCCATCGAGGACCGCTGCCGTGCGGCCGGGGATCCCGTCAACGCTCGCAGCCGCCGCTACTGGCGCGAGGCGCTGGAAAGCTGACGCCGGATCCGCAGCCGCGCCCGCATGCCGATTGCGGCGGAGCGCCCGGCGCGCGAGAGTGCCGGCCCGAAGCTGCCGAGTCCCGTCATGACCGCCCCTGTTCCCGTGATCGCCATCGACGGGCTGACGAAAAGCTACGGCAAGGTCCGGGCGCTCGACGGCGTGTCGCTGAGCCTCGAGCCGGGACGGTTCACGGCGTTGCTGGGGCCGAACGGGGCCGGCAAGAGCACGCTGTTCCAGATCCTGACCGGGCTCTTCGTCGCCGACTCGGGCTCCGTGCGCGTTCTGGGCGCGGATCTCGCGGCCGACCCGACCGCGGCGCTCGCCCGCCTTGGCATCGTGTTCCAGCAGCCCTCGCTGGATCTCGATCTCACGGTGGAGCAGAACCTCGCCTACCATGCGGGCCTGCACGGGATCGGCGGCCGCCGGCGCCGGGACGCCATCGAGGAGGCGCTCGCCCTGTTCGGGCAGAGCGAAACGCGCCGCCAGCGCGTGCGCACCCTGTCGGGAGGCAATCGTCGCAAGATCGAGATGGCTCGCGCGCTGATGTCGGCCCCGGCGCTGCTGCTCCTCGACGAGCCGACGCAGGGGCTCGACCCGGCCAGCCGCCGCGATCTCGTGCTGCACGTCTCGCGCCTCGTGCGCGAACGCGACCTCGGTGTGCTCTGGGCCACCCACATCGTCTCGGAGGTCGAAGCCGCCGACCGCGTTGTCGTGCTTCACCGCGGACGCGTGATCGAGGACGGCGCGCCGGCCGACGTCGTCGCCCGTTCCGGCGCATCCACCCTGGAGGGCGCGTTTCTCGCGCTGACACAGGGGAGGGCGGCATGACCGGATCGCATTCTGGCGTGCTCGCCCATGCGTCCCTCGCGCTCGCGGCCATCCTGCGGCGGGAGATCACGAAGTTCCTCCGGCAAACGGGCCGGCTGGTGTCGGCGGTGGTTCGCCCGACATTGTGGCTGGTGGTGTTCTCGGCCGGATTCCAGAACGTGCTCGGGGTGTCGATCACGCCGCCCTACGAGAACTACATCACCTATGACGTCTACATGGCGCCTGGCCTGATCGGCATGGTGCTGCTGTTCCAGGGCATGCAATCCTCACTCGCGCTGGTGTTCGACCGGGAAGTCGGCACCCTCCGGCTGCTGCTCACCGCGCCGCTGCCGCGCTGGTACCTGCTGTTGTGCAAGCTCGCAGCCGGAACGCTGCTCGGCGTCGCGCAAGCTTATGCGTTCTTGTTGGTGGCGCTCGCCTTCGGTGTCGACCTGCCGCGATGGGGCTGGATCAGCGTACTGCCCGCGTTGGCGCTTGGCGGATTCTCGCTCGCCGCGCTCGGTCTCCTGCTGTCGGTATATGTGCGACGGCTGGAGAATTTCGCCGGTACGATGAATTTCGTTATCTTCCCTGCCTTTTTTTTCTCGACCGCGCTCTACCCGCTCTGGAAGCTGCGTGAGAGCGGCTCCGAGTGGATCGCCTGGGCAGCCCGCGTCAACCCGTTCACCCACGTGGTGGAGATGATCCGCTTCGCCCTCTACGGACAATTCTCGGCGCTTTCCACGGGGCTTACGCTGCTGTTCGGCGTCCTGGCCTTTGGGCTGGCCGTGCGGGGGTATGATCCGCAAAGCGGCGTTCTCGGTCGGGCTCCGCGGGACGAATGAGCGCCTCGCGCGTCGTCGCCCCGGGGCGCCCTAACCTGCGCTCGAAGCCTCTATGTCGAGGGCCGGGGGTTGAGCGCATCGCCGTCTTACCCGATGCTCGCCGCATGTGATCACCCTCGGAGGCCTCGATGACCAGCCACGCCATCCCACCTGTCGCGCTGTCGCATGACGTGAAGCTCGACCGACTGGGAGAGATCGCCGTGAAGGTGGGGCTGGGGCTCGCGCCCGGGCAGGAACTCGTGATGACCGCCCCGTTCGACGCGCTGCCGCTGGTGCGGCGCATCACCGAGCACGCCTACAGGGCTGGCGCCTCGCTGGTGACTACCCTGTTCGCCGATGAGGAAACGACCTTGGCGCGCTACCGCTTCGCGCCAGACGGCGCCTTCGACGTCGCCAGCGGCTGGCTCTATGACGGCATGGCTTCGGCGTTCAAGGCGGGCGCTGCGCGCCTCGCCATCGCGGGAGAAAATCCGTCGCTTCTCGCTGGCCAGGACCCCGACCGGGTGTCGCGCGCCAACCGGGCGCGGTCCAAGGCCTACATGCCCGCCCTTGAGTTGATCGCCGGCTTCGCGACGAATTGGACCATCGTCAGTTATGCGAGTCCGTCCTGGGCCAGAGCGATGTTCCCGGACGATCCGGAAGACATTGCGGTGGCGCGCCTCTGGCACGCAATCTTCGCCGCCTCCCGCGTCGACGGGCCGGATCCGGTTGCGGCCTGGACGGAGCACAATGCCGAACTGCAGCGCCGGACCGCGTTGCTGAACGCATCCCGCTTTGCGGCTCTGCATTTCCGCGGCCCCGGCACGGACCTCACCGTCGGGCTGGCCGACGACCACGAGTGGAATGGCGGCTCCACCACGGCCGGAAACGGGCTCGTCTGCAACGCAAACATCCCTACCGAGGAAGTCTTCACGACCCCGCACAAATTCCGGGTCGATGGCCGGGTGCGCAGCACCAAGCCGCTCTCTTACAATGGTACTTTGATCGAGGACATCGCGGTGAAGTTCGAGGCCGGCGCGATCGTTGACGCCCAGGCCCGAACCGGCCAGGACGTGCTCCTGAAGGTGCTGGAAACCGACGAGGGATCGCGCCGGCTCGGTGAGGTCGCGCTCGTGCCGTTCTCGTCGCCGATCTCGCAAAGCGGCTTGCTGTTCTACAACACGCTTTATGACGAGAACGCCGCCAGCCATATCGCGCTCGGCCAATCCTACAGCAAGTGCATCCAGAACGGCGTAAGTCGTCCCAAGGACGAACTTGTCACCCGCGGCGCCAACGACAGCCTGATCCACATCGACTGGATGATTGGCTCGGGCGAGGTGGACGTGGACGGATTGCGTGCGGACGGCTCGGCCGAGCCGCTGATGCGCAAAGGCGACTGGGTTTCTTGAAGGCCAGGACGGCAAAGCCAGCGGCGCGGAAGCACTGCGCCGAAGTAGAGCCGCACGCCGACAACCTTAATCGAGGTTAATGCACGCTCGCGCTGTGGTACCTAGCTTCAAAAGCGTAATCCGTCACGGCCAAAGGTCGGACGAAAAACTATAAAAAATGCAAAAAGAGTATCCTGGAGAGGAAAATCGCCCATGTTGTCTGCCGTTTTGACGTGCGGAGGTTTGGTCAAACCGCAAGCTAAAGCTTCTGAAAGAACGAACATCTCGGGATCTGCTTTCCGTGCAGTCGCCAGCGTGTGCGTTCAATGAGAAGCGACATCGACCCCGACAACATCTTCGACCGGGAGCGTCTGGACGATCGCTCGACCGTTGAAGTCCATGCGCGGACAAATGAGCCGCGGACCCTGTCACTCCACACGGGTTACCCGATCAACGCCGTAAGGGCAGCTCCATCCAGCGGCGCGGGCGCTCAGATGTCCGGCGAGGGCCGCCTCCGAACCCAAACGTTGGAACGCCAAGCTTCCGCCATCACGATGCTGAAGGCGCCATTAATCCCATCGTCGAAGTCACATCGAGAGAACGTTATGTATAATTTCACCGCAGACAGGCTGGACCTGGATCATGGACAAGGCGTCACCGCGGTGGTGCACGACGACGGCGCCGACGTCACCATCGCGTTTGGCGACGGAGAGACGGTTCACATACCAGGGCTGACCCTGGGCGTCGCAGGCGGCCTGAGCGGCGTAGTTGCTATAACCGATTGTTTGCGCTGCACTTTTCGCCGTGCGAGGCGTTAACGCAGAGCGTCGCGAGCCGGATGCGTGATGGACCGGCGCTGAACCTGCGTCGAACTAATCCTTTCGGACTAATCCAAAGGTGAATCCGTCCGTCCTGCGACGCTTACCTCATAAGAGCAATTGCAACCCAGAGTAGTATGCTTCAAACTTTTTTAATCGAATGCCGCATTCGAAAGTATATGGATTAAACATCAGATGTTGAAACGTGGTTTGGCTCGTTGTACGGCCGCTCAGTCTGGGGGGCGCTAAATGACGGCGGAAATCGTAAGATCCACGCTTCATCAGAAGGAAGGCGCGCCCTTCTCGCCCGATGAGTTGCCGAACTTGTGCGGACGCCCCGCGGTGTTGCGGCAACTCAGCCCCGGTGAGGAGTTGTTTGCCCCCGGCGAGCGCAGTGACGACATTTATGGCATCGTCTCAGGCTGGGCCTACTCATACCGTCTGTTCGATGACGGGCGGCGCCAGATCAACACGATCGAACTGCCGGGCAGCCTCATCGGCGTCGCCAGCGCGGCGCGTGACGGCGCGGCCGTCGGCTGCGCGTGCCTTACTCGCGTAGTCTACTGCGTTTACCCGCGCGCGACGCTTTTTGGCCGCGTGATGAGCGAGCCGGCGCTCGGTCTTCGGATCGTCGCCGAAGTCGTGCGCCAGGAAGTCTTGATACGGGAACGCCTGTCCGATGTTGCCCGGCGCCCGGCGCGCGAGCGCATCGCCAATTTCCTGCACGAACTCTACTGCCGCCGGCAGATCACCGGCCGCATGGACCGGCCGTTCAGCATTCCGCTCACGCAGACGCATATCGCCGACGCCCTGGGCCTCACGCCCATCCATGTCAGCCGCACCCTGCGCGAGTTCAAGCGCGACGGCGTCGCCAACTATGTGGGGCATGATCTGCAGATCATCGATGCAGGCAAACTCGCCCGGATCAGCACGCTGGACGAGTCCTACGCCCGCTGGCTCGGCGGCGGCGCCGATGCTCCGATCGCAGCCGCCGAAGCGCGCCCCGCGATGGCGGCCCGCCTGGCCTGATCGGCTGCGCGCTTTTAACTGAGGATTGGCCGCCCGACCTTACCGGTCAGCGCGGCTTTCCGCGTTAGACGCCTCTGCTGCCTGAGGCTGCGACGCGTAGACGGCCACCTCGGTCCGGTTACGGGCGTTGAGCTTCCGCATCAGGCTTCGGACATGCACCTTGACGGTGCCCTCGCGCAACTTCAGCTCGGATGCGATTGCCTTGTTGGCTTTGCCGTGGCGCAACAGAGCCAAAACATCGCTTTCGCGCCGACTGAATGTCGCCTGCGGGGCGGCTGGCCGCGACTGATCCAGCTGTCGCGGGCTCCGGTTGGCGCGCTCGGCCGCAAGGCGCACCAGAACGGCCGAGGGCACGAATTCGCCGCCCGCGAGCAGGATCCGGAGCGCATGGGCGAGCGCATCGGACGCCATAGACATAGGAAGGTAGCCTTCCACACCGGCCCTGACCGCCTCCGAGACCACGCGTGGGTCGTCGCAGTCTGATATCACCGCAACTGAAGTGCCGGGGTAAAGGGCGCGGACCGAGTCGAGATCCCGCAGGAAGCCAGGCAACTCGCCTTCGTTCAAGATGAAGACCATCAATTCAGGAAGCGACGAACCATTCTCCGGCGCGGTCGGGCGTTCCGTGCAAGTGATGGTCAGATCGGGCGCTTCACGAGCAAGATGAGCAGCCAGGAGGTCTCGCCAGATCGTCTTGGCCGCAACCAGAAGAACGCGGCGGACCGGGTGCGTAGGCATGATTGCTCCCCTGCTTGGACGCGAGGGCTCCCCCTCGCGGATCGATTAATTAAACGTTACCCTATAAATTACAACCATATACCTTATGGTGCGTGGAGGTTCCCCGGAGCAACACCGGGCCGCTTAAGCCCGCCTGTTCGGCCTAGGGAGACAGCGGCCATGTTCCACCTCTGGAGCTTACCGCCTTTTGCTTACCGCTTTTGACTCAGTTTGCCGACAAGAACGTTTGATCGAGGCGCAAACGCGACCGTTGGACACTGGCCCCGACGATCACCTGAATTCCGCAAGCTTCTGTTTACGCTCATGTCCGTCAAAGCTCGTTTCAAGTGTCGTTTCGCGTAGAACAATTTAACGTGGATTGAACGCAATCTAATCTACGCCGTTGGGTGGAGCGCCCCCCGGCGCGAGGCTCGGCGTAAGCCTCTCAGGCATCTTGGTCCGCGGGAGGGCTCGCAGCACGGTGGGCTGCGGCCTTCCTCCTTTTTCCATCGCCGCTCGCGAGGATCTGTTTTCTTGAGCGTTCCCCTTAAACCCCGCATGACAGGTCCGGCCCTCGTGGTCGATGACCTGCGAGTCCCGCAGCCCAGCCCGGCCCCCATTACCCGGCCGCAGCGTGTCGCTATCGTGCACGACTGGTGCCCGTCGTTCCGCGGCGGCGAACGCGTCCTGGCGGAACTCTGTGCGATGTTCCCGAACAGCGAGGTCTTCACGCTGTTCGACTTCTTCAGCGACGAGATCAAGAAACGCCACTTTCCGAACGTGGTCTTTCACACGTCTCCGGCGAACAAGCTTCCCGGCGTTCGCAAATACTACCGCGGACTGTTTTTCGCGTGCCCGTTCCTGATCGAGCAGTTCGACGTAACGGGCTTTGACGCCGTGGTTTCCTCTTCGGCCGCCTTTGCGCGGGGCGTGCTGACCCGGCCGGACCAGCCGCATGTCAGCTACATCCACAGCCCGATCCGCTACGCGTGGGACGAGCAGTTCTCCTATCTGCAGCAAGGCAAGCTGGGCTTCGGGCCGGTTGGCTTGCTGTACCGTTATCTCCTGCATGGTCTGCGGACGTGGGATACGCGCACGGCGCACGGGCCGGACGTGATGCTCGCCAATTCGAGCTTCGTGCGGTCGAGGATCAAGCGGGTCTACGGCCGTGACGCCACCGTCGTGCATCCGCCGGTGGACCTCGACACGTTTACGATGTCGACCGAGAAGGACGATTACTACATCACGGCCTCGTTCATGGCCCCGTACAAGCGTACTGACCTCGTAATCGAAGCCTTTAACGCCATGCCCGACCGGCGCTTGCTGGTCGTCGGAGAGGGCCAGCAGTCTGCGGCGCTCCGCAACATGGCCGGCCCGAACATCGAGTTCAGTGGGTTCCTTCCTCAGGAAGACTATGTACGCGCCGTGGCGCGGGCGCGGGCGCTCGTCTTCGCCGGATGCGAGGATTTCGGAATCGCCCTCGCGGAAGCGCAGGCCTGTGGAACGCCGCTGATCGCCTTTGGCCGCGGCGGCGCCCGTGACATCGTCCGTCCGCTTGGGACCGACAATCCCACCGGCTTACTGTTCAAGCAGCAGACCGTCGGCTCGCTGACCGACGCCGTGATGCGATTTGAGCGTGAGGGGTCTGCGATCACCGCACAGGCCTGCGCCGAGAATGCCCAACGGTTCTCGGCGGAGCGTTTCCGTCGCGAGGTCGCGCAAGCGTTCGACGCGGTCTGGGCTTCGCACCAGGCGGACTGACCGTCACCCTAAAAAGCGGCGGCCGGTTTAGGCCGCCGCCGCTCTGCTCCTCTGGGAAGCGCGACCGTCGATCGCCGCCATCTGCTCGAGATAAAGCTCGGCCGTGCGCCGCCAGCTGAATTGCGGCAGGCGCTCCCGCCCGCGGGCGATGCAGCCCTGCCTCAGTTCGGCGTCATCCCGCAGCCGCAGAATGGCTGCCCGCCAGTCCGCCACTGACGTGGGCGACGCATACAGCGCGGCGTCTCCGCAGATCTCCGGCATGCTTGCCCGATCTGATGACACCACCGGGCACCCGCGCGCCATGGCTTCGAGCGGCGGCAGTCCGAACCCTTCCGTGAACGACGGAAAGGCGAGGCAGCAGCTATCCCGCAAAAGCGCCGCGAGCTCGTCGTCGCTGACCCGGCCGAGCAGCACGACGTTGTCGGCGCTCGCGGTCGCTCCTTGCGCGTGAACGCGTGAATCCAGTCCACCACACAGCGCGAAACGGACCCCATCAGGGGCCATCGCGCGGGCGAGTTCGAAGATGAGGTCGATGTTTTTGTGAGGTGCGCGGCTGCCGATCACCACGACGGTGTCGGGCCCCGCAGCCGCGCTGGTCGTCGCCGAATGCGCCGGGGTCCATCGCAAGGCGTGCTCATGGCCATCGGGCGCCACGAAGATCTTGTTGTTCGACGCCACCCCGAAATGGGCCAGCTGCTCGGCCGCGAAATGCGAGACGGTGGCCACCCGGGCGGCGCTGAAGCCCAAGGCCGGCAGCAGGATGCGATACAGCGCTCGGAATGCGCGTGAATAGCTGTCGGGGGCCAGCCGGGTGTTCATGTCGTGGATGCAGACGATCTGCTTGCGCACAGTCAGCGGACCGGTGTTGCAGAGGCTCAGCAAGCCCCCTTGCACGGCTCGCGGCAACGCGATCTGCTCCCAAGCGTGGCCCGACCCGCCCGGGGCGGTCACGAAACGGACGGATTTCAGGCTTGAACTCGGCTCGCACCCGGGCGGAGCCGCCAGCGTGATCGTCAGGTCCGCCGTGTTCCGGCCTCCCTCGGCGAGAAGCTCGTCAAGCGCCGTCACGATCTCCCAGCCATAACGCTGGACGCCGGTGAGCGATTGGCTGAGGAAGCGGCCGTTAATGGTCCAGTTGCGATTCACGACCATTCTCCACGCGCAGGCCCGCTCAGGCCTCCCCGGCGTCTCGGCAGGGGGGAGTGGCGGTCCGCTCGTTTTTCGCTCAAGCTGGAAAGCGGCAGCCGATTCCGCCATGCCCGCGCAAGCGCGGCCTGAGTGGCGTCGCGAACCGAGGAAGCAGAAGTCGTGTTCCTGGCGGTGATCGTCACAGGCTTAGCCGGCTTGGTTCTCGGATTTCGATTCCGTGCGCCAGCTCTCCTGATGGCGACCGGGCTCGTCCTTGCGGCGGCCGTGGCGGTGGGCCTGGTCTCACGGTGGCCGTCATCCAAGACAGTGCTTTTTGCTGTCGTGGCTGTCATCGTCCTGCAATTCAGCTTCGGAGTTGGCGTGAGTCTGGTCGTCTGGCTAGACGCCAGACGCAACCGGCGATCGGCCCGAGAGGCCCTTCGCACGCGCGGCGCAGACTCAATACGCTGAAACGGTCAGGACGTCTCGCCGAAACTGATCACCGCCGGGACGGTTTTTAGAAGGATCAGAACGTCGCCCCAAAGCGTCCAATGTTGGACGTAGTGGCAGTCCAACGCCACGCGCTCGTCATAGGTGCGGAGATTCCGGCCGCTGGTCTGCCACAACCCGGTGAGCCCCGGACGCACGCGCGCATAATCGCGCGCATGGGGGCCATAGCGCTCGAGCTCGTCCTCGAGCACCGGGCGAGGGCCCACGCAGCTCATGTCGCCGCGTAGCACGTTGAGCAGCTGCGGGAGCTCGTCGAGGCTCGTCTTGCGCAGGATCGAGCCGATCCGCGTCACGCGGGGATCGCGCCGCAGCTTGCGAAACTCCCGCCATTCCTGCGCGGCCTGCGGGTCGCTGGCCAGATATTGCCGCAGAGCGGCGTCCGAATCCTGCACCATGGTGCGGAACTTCAGGCACCGGAATGGCCGGCGCCCCTGACCGATTCGCAGCTGCGAAAAGATGACGGGACCACCCATCGTGAGCTTGATCGCGAGGGCGACCATCATGAAGATCGGCAACAGCAGGATGAGCGCCGTGCACGCCACCACGATGTCGATGCTGCGCTTGCGCCAGCCCCCGATGGGCGCAAACGATCCATCGGCGCTGTCGAGCCGGCGCGGCTGCATGGTGATTGGCTGCGAACCTCCGTCGAGAGCGCTCGCGGACGGATAGGACGCCGCCCCGGCGGTTGCCTCCTCAGCTCGGGCGTGAACGCAGATCGGGGCCGTCATCGGCGCAGTCCGGGTGTCCCGCTCACCGGGCCGGAAAGGTGAGATGCTCGGTTCGAAATCAAGTCGTCTCATTACCATGCGCCAAGTTCTTCCAGGGGCTTATGCATCATCCTCATGCGATTCCCGCGACGCGCATAGGCGAGCAAAAGGGGTAGGCGATGCGCGTGGTGCGCCCCCTTCGAGTGAGCTCTGAGAGGAATGTCACAGAAGAAGCAGTAACCTGGCCCTGTTGGACAGCCGGAGCGCCGGCGCGCGGCGAATCGAGGCGCCACGTCGGCCCCCGCAGGCGGCTGCGGCTTCGCCTTGATCGCCCCGTCTGATCGCTCTAGGCTTTACCCGGCGCACACGGGACGCCACGCTGGGCGAAATGGCGCCTGGATCGGTCGATACATGCGCCGACGAGGGAGAGCGCTTGCTCGCACGCTTCAGATCTGCGGAACGCGACCAGGAGACTGATGCGGAGCGACGCAAGCGCATCCGTCAGGTCCTGCTGGATACCGTCGCGACGTTGCCGGGCAGCCGGACGGAGGCTTCGGAAGGGGAAGCCGAAGAACGCGATTTTTACCTTCGGCTGATCGCCAAACTCGATAAGCCGCTCTAAATCGTCGAGACTAACACCTTTCGGCCAAGTTGAGCCGGTTCGCATCAGCGTCGATGCTGCAGCGGACGGAGGACTCCTGGATGAACCTGCGCACGCTCTTCTCGCGAGAGACTGTCAGCAAGCCGGATCAGCGCGGCAGGCTCGCGGCTGTTGGCTCAGCGTTCGCGGACGCCATTAGCGACGCGACACGCGAGCTTGAAGGTTTGTCCAGGCGGTACGAGGAAGGGATCGCGCGAGCCTGCGTGTTATCGGATTCCGAAAATTTCGCCCTGGAGGACCCGCAAACGAGCGAGCCTCAGCTCAGGGCCGTTGAGCAAACTGTGATGCGCGTCCGCACCCGCATGCGGCAATTGCAGGCCGAGATCGCCCATTTGCGGGAACTTGAAAGCGAGCTGAACGCCTTCAGCGCGAACGTAGTCGTTAGATCCCACTAGGGCACTCATCTAATCTCGTAACTCTACGAACATTCACTGATCCAGCGTACATCCATCGAGCCTACGATATGCGTTCGGCAGCGCTCGCCGAATATGCTGTTCTTCAATCGTTGCTTTCAGTTGAGCCAGTTTTTTTGCTGTGCTCCCGACCGATCGCTCCGCGGGCACTCCAGACCAAGCGCCATCTGCATGTCAGGATAGCGCCCCGTAGGATAGAGGTCTTCGCGGATACCTCTAAGAGGCCAAAGAAATAGCTGAGGATCTAGTAACAACAGCCTTCTGCTGACCCAAGATCGAGCGGCCTATCATCTCTGGGCCAAGATCTACGCCCGACACGCCAGGGGGCGAGGCGCAGGATCTTCGCCACGAACGCTGGCCCGCGGCATTGTCTGGTACCAAAGCTATTAGCCTCGGGCGCAACGCGCCGATTAATCATCGCGTGCTTTGAACCGTCTATCCGGGTTTGAACGAGGGCGACCGCCAGCCCTTGAGAGGTGCGAAAGCGCACGTTGCAGAAATTTTGTGAGATCTACTGTCAGGCTCGCTCGCCGGGCATATGCCGCCGAAACTCCAGGCCGCCAGCCAGAAAGGCCGCCCGTTCCTCAACTAGGTAAACAAATAGAGGTACGGAAGGGCAACTACTGAAGCCAGAAGTGCAACTTGGAATTGAGAGCTCGCGGGTCTCAATCTGCAGCAGTCTTAGGAGATGGGCAATGAAAGCGGTCATCCTCGCTGGCGGGTTGGGCACAAGGATTTCGGAAGAAACCGGCGTTCGCCCGAAGCCAATGGTTGAAATCGGCAGCCAGCCGATCCTCTGGCACATCATGAAGATTTACGCCGCTCACGGTGTGAACGAGTTCATCGTGTGCTGCGGGTACAAGGGTCACGTCATCAAGGAATATTTCGCGAACTACGCGATGCAGACCGCCGACGTGTGTTTCAACCTGAGCACCAATCAAATGACGCTGCTGGGCCGGCGAACCGAACCCTGGAAGGTGACGCTGGTCGACACGGGTCCGAACACGATGACGGGAGGCCGCCTCAAGCGCGTGCGCGACTACGTCGGCGACGACACGTTCTGCATGACCTACGGCGACGGTGTTTCGGACGTCAACATCAGCGAGGCGATCCGCTTCCACACCGCGCATCGGCGCAAGGCCACCCTCACGGCCGTGCAGCCGCCCGGCCGCTTCGGCACGTTCTCGCTCGGCCGCGACAATCCTTCCGTGCGCGCCTTCGTGGAAAAGCCGAAAGGCGGCGATGGCGCCTGGATCAATGGCGGGTTCTTTGTGCTCGAGCCAAGCGTCATCGACTACATCGAGGGCGATCACATCTCCTTCGAGCACGGGCCACTCGACGGGCTGGCGCGCGATGGCGAACTGATGGCGTTCACGCATGACGGCTTCTGGCATCCCATGGACACGCTGCGTGACAAGGGGGTGTTGAACGACCTTTGGGCAGCCGGCAAGGCCCCCTGGATGGTTTGGGACGGAGCTGATCGCTGATCCCAAGCGCATTCAATCTGGAGATTTAAGATGATTATCGTCGATAAAGCGCTCGCTCGTCGCGAGGCTCAGAACCGTCCGGTGAAGGTCGGAATGGTTGGGACGGGCGTGCAGGGCAGGGCGATCACCCGGACCATCGTGAACTCGACCCCGGGGATGCGCATGAGCGTCATCGCCAACCGGACGATTGAGCACGCCGAGCGCGCCTTCTCGGAACTCGGGCTGACGGCGGTTCGCTGCGAGACGGTTGCGGCGCTTCAGGATGCGCTGGCGAATGATCGGCCCGCCGTGACGTCGAATCCGCTGCTCCTCGGCCAGGCCTCGGGCCTGGACGCCGTGATCGAGGCGACAGGCACCATGGAGTACGCAGCACGCGCGGTGCTGGCGGCGATCCAGGGTGGCAAGCACGTCGTCATGGTGAACGCCGAGCTGGACGGCACCGTCGGGCCAATCTTGAAGAAGAAGGCCGACACGGCCGGCGTGGTCTACACCGCCGGCGACGGCGACCAGCCCGGGGCCCAGATGAACCTTGTCAGGTTCGTGCAGGGCATCGGCCTCAAGGTCGTGTTGTGCGGCAACATGAAGGGGCTCTACGACCCCTACCGCAATCCTAAGACGCAGGAGAGCTTCGCGGCCAAGTGGGGACTGGACCCCGCCATGGTAGCCTCCTTCGCGGATGGGACCAAGATCTCGTTTGAACAGGCGGTGATCGCCAACGGTCTCGGCATGAAGGTCGCCAAGCGCGGCATGCTGGGCGTCGATGTGTCCGAGGGCAACCCCTACAAGCCCCTGGTGCCGCTCGACCAGACGGTCGAGGGCTTCCACGCCGCGCTCGACGCGCACCTCGCCGCCGGCGGGCCGGGCATCGTCGACTACGTGATGGGCGCCGCGCCGGGGCCCGGCATCTTCGTGCTCGCGACCTGTGACGATCCTGCCCAGAAGCACTTCCTGAACTACTACAAGATGGGCCCGGGTCCTTATTACACCTTCTACACGCCCTACCACCTCTGCCACTTCGAGGTTCCTGGCTGCGTGGCCCGCGCCGTGTTGTTCGAGGACGCGACCGTGACGCCGCTGGACGGCCCGTCGGTGGGCGTGATCGCGCTTGCCAAGAAGGACCTACAGCCTGGTGATCTGATCGATCAACTCGGAGGTTTCGAAGTCTACGGCATGCTCGAGAACATCGAGACCGTGCGTGCTGAAAACCTGATTCCAATCGGCCTGGCTGTCGGATCCCGCGTGACCCGCTTCATCCCGAAGGACCAGCCCCTCACTTTTGCGGACGTGACCCCGCCGGAAGACAGGCTCGTCGACAAGCTCTATGCCGAACAGGAAGCCATGTTCTCGTCGGAGCGGAGCCCGGAAGGACGTCGGCCGTGATCTTCAAATCTACGACTCTTGAAGGCGCGTTTGTTGTCGAGATGGAGCCGCGGGGCGATGACCGCGGCTTCTTCGCCCGTGTGATGTGCAGGGACGAATTCGAGGCTCATGGGCTGATCGGCGACTTTCCGCAGATCAACATGTCCTACTCCGTCCATAAAGGCACGCTGAGGGGTCTGCACTATCAGGTCGAGCCCCATGGCGAGGCGAAGCTGGTCCGTTGTCTCCGCGGGGCCGTGATGGACGTGATCGTCGACATGCGTCCGAACTCGCCGACTTATCGCAAGCACGAGCAATTCGAACTCACAGCCGACAACCGGCGACAGCTCTATGTCCCGCCGGGTTTCGCGCACGGGTTCCTCACGCTGGTCGACGATGCGGAGGTCACCTATCCGGTTTCAGCACGGTACGAGCCCTCGGCCGAGCGAGGCGTACGGTACGACGATCCGGCGCTTGGCATTACATGGCCGGTTCCCGTGGTCCACGTCTCCCCCAAGGATTCAACCTGGCCATTGTTGTCGAACGCGTCTGGCCAAACCCGGCAACCATGACAAAAACAGCGAGAGGGAGGCTGGCCATGGCCAACCCGTCAAATAAAAAATTCCTGGTGATCGGGCGGGTGGGCGACAAAAGCCTGCACAAGCATTGGCTTGAACCGGCCTCGACCGAGCGCAACTGGGATTTGGTGCTGAATTCCTACGGCAAGGATCAGACGCGCGTCCAAGACGGCGATCTCCCGACGGTGTTTGATCCGGGCACCAAATGGGACAGCATCGTGAGGCAATTCAAAGCGCATCCCGAGTTGCTTGAGCAATACACACACGTCATGCTGCCCGATGATGATCTTCTGATGACGGCTGGTGATATCAACCGAATGTTTGAGGTCGTGGTCGAGAATGGGCTGACGATGGCGCAGCCGTCTCTGACATACGAAAGCTACATAAGCTGGCCCATTTTGCTGCACGTTCCGGGCTTTAAACTCCGATACTGTAATTTCCTTGAATCGATGGCCTGTGTTATTGATGTTCGATATCTGAAGTCGCTCTTGCCAATGTTTGAGAAACATTACACCGGCTGGGGCACGGATATGATCTGGACGATGCTCATGAGAGATCCCCCGTTCCGGGCGGCGATCATCGATGAGGTTCAGATGACGCACACGCGTCCTCTTTATTCAGGTCCGATCTACAACACCTTTGTGGATATGCACGTTGATCCTCGTGACGAGGTTCGCAAGCTCACTGAGAGCTTCGCCAATTATCCTAACTCGATCGTGACCTATGGAGGCGTTCTGGCCAATGGCCGAACTGTCGGCGGCCGCAGGACCATGCTTGCCAACGTATCCTATCTTGTCCGCAACGCTCACAGGTCACGTTTGTGGTCGAGCTGCTTGGTGACCGCGAGCGAGCTCCTGGCCCGGAGCATTACGATGAACAACTACAGGCCAGAACAGTTGAAACCCGTCGCTGGTTCTGCGTTCGATCGGCTTGGCATCACTGCCGCGGATCTTCAGTTTGATCGTGAGCCTCGCCCGAGCGAAATCAGCCTTCCGGAGCGCTTGGCAATCTGACATCAGACCGGCGCTCCCCTAACCACCGAATATCCAGGGGAAGCGCTGATCAAAGAAAAAAGGCCGCGCACGGGGTTCCCGCAGCGCGGCCTTTTTTGCGGCGACACGGACGCGTCATCGCTTGAGGAAGCGAACCGTCGCCCGGATAACGGGCGCGATCGCATTGGGAGCATGGGATGTGATCGCCTCGATTTGCATCAGGTCCTCGTTAGGAAGCGCCTTCGTTAGTTTCAGGGCTAGCACATAGGCGATCGCGCCGGCCGCGATCGCGACAGGCAGCATGAGCAGCGAAGAATCAAGGTTCATGCAGAGACGCGCCGCCAATGCGCAAACGATCGCCGACACGAATAGCCGTGCGAGGTCGGCGTAGGGAGTCGGGCACTTCAAGACGCGTTCCAGAAACCACAAGCCCGCCGCCACGAGAGCTATTTGCGTCGCGGCGCGAGAAAGCGCAGCGCCGATGATTCCGAACTCCGGGATGATGATCAGGCCAGCCAGCGACGCCAGAATGGCTCCCGCGATACCTGTATAGAACTCGAAATCGCTGCGCTCCATGACCCAGGTAACGATGGCCGCGATGGTCGCGCAAGCGCCTACAGCGCTGGCGCAGACCAGAATGATGGACGCTGGAATGGCGTCCCGGAATGCATCTCCGTAAAGCATCGGGACCACCTCTGGCGCTAGGGCGGCAAGGCCGAAGCAGCACGGGAGAACAAGCAGCGCCATCATGCGAATGCTGGTTGCGTAACTCGCGCGCAATTTATCGTAGGCGCCGACACCGTACTGCTCGCTGAAATAGGCCATGAGCCCACGAGTAAGCAGTTGGGGGCCTTGCACGGCGATGCTAGCCAGCATGAGGCCGGCGGTGAACAGGCCGACTGCGTGGGTGCCGTGTGAGATCTCCAGGAAAAATACTTCCATGCGAGCCCAGACGAACGCCGCCGTGATTGAAGCCGCCCAGCGAAACCCCGAGTACCGGATCACCCGTCGGCGTAGACTTTTGTCGACCGGCCCTCTGGCCGCGCCCGCCTGAAATGCGCAGATCGCCGGGATGAGGCTTGCGCTCACATAACCAAGGACGGCTCCGACGGATCCCGCCAGGAACGAACCAACCAACACCAGCACGATTTGGAGGACGAATGAGATCGACGTGATTTTCGCGACCTGATCGAAACGCTGCAGCCCTTGCAGGTAAGCGATTCCGAATTCCGCAAGCAGTTGGCAGCTCGCCCACAGACCGATCACGAGCCAGACACGCCGGTCGGCGCTGGCGTTTGCGACATCGACGCCGGACACGTCGAGCGTCATGCCGTACGCCACGAATGCCCCGCCCGCGATGACACTGGCTAGCAGCGAGGGCCAGAACAGGAGATTGGACAAGCTCGAGGCGGCTTTGTCGTCGCCTTGGGCGGTCAGTTCCGGGACATACCGCTGCAGGCTGGCCGGAAAGCCGAAGCCTCCGACCGCGACCACCATCGTGACCACCCACATCACAAAGGCGACGACGCCCGATCCCTCGACGCCGAGAACGCGGGCGACAATCAGGCCGGCGAAGAAATTGCCGAGCGTGATCGCAAATCCCGCGATCGTGCCGAAAAACGAATTCCTGACGAACTTGGACATCTTGGGCTGCGCTGGCTCTGACACGCTTGGCCCCACGTTCAGCCCAGGAGCCGGCGCGGCGGCGTCCGGGATCATTGATGCAGTGTCCGTCATACGCACTTTGCTCCGCGACGACATACCGTAGCCGTCATGACGAAATGGAGCGCAGCATTCCGCCGCGCTCCCCCAACGCTAAATTTAACCGGCGCATGAAACGACAGCCGGTTGCGATCAACCGGCTTTCAGGGCCAGTTCGGCCTGCGGCTCCGGCTTGATTGCCGCGCCCCGCTGCCAGCGAAGGTCCTTCGATAGAAGGCCCTTGCCCATCAGGCGCTCGAGGGTGCGCAGGCGGACAAGTCGCGCGCTGCGCAGGTCGTCGGCCTTGACGTTAATCTGCTGCAGCCCTTCGCGCAGCGCCCGAATGCTGTCGGACAGCATCACCTGCGGCTGGTGGTCAGGCGCCAGGCGCTCGAACAGCGAGAAATTGACCCGATACGAGCGCTTGTCCGGCGGAGCGTTGGGATTCGTGTTCACGCGCGTGCCCGGGACGGCCTCGGCGACAGCCTTGGACAACTCCGAAACCTGCAGGTTCCAGTGGTTGGATCCGACATTGATGGCGAGGTGACGCCCGCCCGTCTCCTTCGGGCGCGTGATGGCCCATTCAATCGCGCGGGCCATGTCCTTGACGTCGATCATCGGGCGCCACGGCGTACCGTCGCTCAGCACGTTGATTTCGCCGGTAGCGAGCGCCGTTGCGACGAAGTCGTTCAGCACGAGGTCGAGCCGCAAGCGGTCCGACATCCCGCACGCGGTTGCAAACCGCAGGCAGGTGACCGTCATGTCCCAGGAGTTCTTTTCGGCCAGAGCCCGTTCGGTCGCGATCTTGGAGCGCGCATAGGCGGTAAGCGGATTGAGCGCGTCGCTCTCGGTCCGCGGCCCGCCCTCCGCGAAGCCATAGATGCTGCAGCTCGAGGCGAAGACGAAGTTCTTGACTCCCGCCTCTTCGGCGAGCCCCGCCAAGCGGGCGCTCGCGAGGTAATTGATGTCGTTCGTCTGCGCCTCATAGGCGTTGCCGATGGGGTCATTCGACACGGCCGCGAGATGCACGACGGCGTCGACGCCGGCCAGCAGCGCCGGCGGGAACTCGCGGACATCGCCATAATGCTGCTGATCCAGCAGCGTCTCGGGGAACTGCTCCGCACTGGACAGGCAGTCTGCGAAGAAGCCGGCGTCGAAGCCGATCAATTCAGCCTGGGGCCAACGGCTCCGAAGATGGCGAACAACCATGGGGCCGACATAGCCCATGTTGCCGGTGATCAGGATTTTCATGCAGCGACCCCGTTGGTGCGTTTATGGGCAAACAGTGGCTCACCAGCTAAACCCCGGCAATTCAGTCAATTGACGGCGTTGAGAGTCCCTTGGGACGCTTTCCGCGAGCCGGATTCAGCACGGCACGCCGCGAGAAAACAGGGTCCGTGTGAATTCGGTGTAAATGGACTATGCGGCCTACCTCTTTCGGCCGATAAGGTTCTGTTAATGGCTGGACCTCGAGCGCGTTGGCGAGGCGCTGTCAGTGGCGCGCCGGGATCGAATCGCGCTCATTTCCGCATCGCCGCAGCGCCAAAACCCCAAAGCGTGATCTTTCAGACTTTCATAACGATCCGAGCCGTTTCTTTGAGAAAACGCTGGGCTAGGCCGGCCTGCTGATAACCTTATTCGATTGAGTAGGGCGCGCTTAACGAGGACCTTTGCTATTGGTAGTGCGCCATGGAAGCGGTGGCGGTTTCCGCGCGCCTGCTCGGGTGTGGATCGCCACGGCTTCAGGGACGGCGAAGGATGAGTGTGAATGATGAGAGAAGTCCCGTCGAAGCTCAGCTTCGCCCTGGATGACGAGGCGCTCAAGCCAGGTCAGGTCCGGGGTATCGACTTCAAGGATGTCACAGCGTTCCTGCGCCGCAACGCGATCTGGACCGGAGCATGGCTCCTCGCCATGCTGTCGATCGCCTTCGTGTACATCGCGACCACGAAGCCGACCTTCTTGGCGACGGCTCAGGTCATCATCGATCCGAAGCGGCCCCAGATTTCCAGTCAGATGACTGATTACGGGATCATGCAGGTGACGCTCGACAGCTCGCAGCTCGAGAGCCAGATCCAGATCCTGCGTTCGGAGCGCATTTCGCGCCCGGTCATCACCGATCTGAATCTCGCCGCCGATCCCGAGTTTGACGGCGCGGGATCGTTCTCTCCCGTCGGCTACATCAAGGGCCTGTTCTCCGGGCCCGCGTCGCCGAATGATTCCAAGCTCACCAAGATCTTCACGGCGTTCAACGATCGCATGAACGTGCGTCGGCTTGGGCAGTCGTACGTGCTCGAGGTGTCGTTTTCGTCGACCGACCCGGACAAGTCGGCCCGCATCGCCAACTCGGTGGTCGCCTCCTACATCCGCGACCAGTTGAGCTCCCGTGCGGAATCGGCGGCTCGCGGCGAGTGGCTGCAAGGGCGCCTGACCGACTTGAAGGCCGAGATCGACGCAGCCTCACGCGCCGTTCGCACCGGTGATTTGCAGGCCACCGTATTTCCCAGCTCCGACTCGAAGGTCATCACGTCAGCGACCGCGCCACTGGGCAAGAGCGCGCCCCAGATCGGCCTTGTGCTGATTTTCTCGACCTGCCTTGGGCTGCTTCTTGGCGTGGGCACCGCCGGCCTTCGGCAGCGCTTCGATAATACCGTCCGAAATTCCGACCAGATCGAGGCGCTGGGTGTGGAATGCCTGTCGGTGCTCCCGCGCCTTAGCTCGAGAGCAGAGCCAGCGACGCGGCTCTTCGCAGTACGCGACGAGCCGTCCGGGTTCTTCGCTGACCAACTGCGCTATGTGAAAACCGCAATCGATCTCGCCCGCAATCATCGACCCATCAAGGTCATCGGCGTGACCGGCCCGCATGAGGGCCTCGGGACGACCACGATTGCGGCCAACCTTGCCGAGCTGTTCGCCCAGGCCGGACAGAGCACGCTTCTGGTCGACGCCAACCTGCGGTGCTGCGACCTGACACGCCTCGTGGCCTCGGAGCAGTCGGTCGGGCTCGTCGACGTCTTGTGCGGCCGCGCCCCGCTGGCAGCCGCGCTCGTGGAGCTATCGCCCAAGCTGGCGGTTTTGCCGGCCAGCTTGCAAACCACGGTTCCGAACTCCAACGACATCGTGGGTTCGGCCAGTATGAAGGCGCTCCTGGCCAAAGCTGGCGAGACCTACGGTTGCGTCCTGATCGACATTCCGGGATTCAAGGACATCCCGGACGCTCGCGCCATGATGCCGTCGCTTGACGCCCTCATCATCGTGGCGCGCAGCGGCGTAACCGAGGCCGCCGATCTGGGCAATCTGCTGAACACGACCGGTGTGATGCGCAAGACCCTCGGCGTCATCGTGAACCGTTCGGACCTGATCAGGCGGCCGCGCGCCGCCCGCGTTTGACCTACCGCTTTTGGACGGCGTCAGGCGCGACTCCGCAAGAGCCGAACGGCGCTACCATCAGGTGGTCCGCGTTCTTGGCCTTTCGAAGCCGACACCCGCCGCCGCGGCGCAAGCAAGCGATTGTAAGCGAAAAGCGATGCTGAATCCCCCGGGCGATTGCCTGCGAACTCGACGGAGCGATTTGATGCTGCGGAAGCTCACCGCCAGAATTCTCGGGTTGGTCATCTTGGTTCTGGCCGGGACGACGTTTGCGAATGCGGGCGGCGAGTACCTGATTGGTCCTGACGATCACGTTCGGCTGAAGGTTCATGAGTGGCGCGCTAGCAGAGGCGAGGCTTACGAGTGGACGGCGATGACAGGGGAGTACGTCGTCAGCGCGTCTGGCGCCTTGTCGCTTCCCCTGATCGGTGAAGTCGCCGCCGAGGCGCTCACGGTCGAGCAGTTGTCGAACCGGATCTCAGAGCGTCTGCAAAAAGAGATGGGCCTGGTCGAGCGACCGACAACATCGCTGCAGATTTCGCAGTTCCGGCCGTTCTACGTCGCGGGCGAAGTCACCTCGCCGGGCGCGTTCCCGTATCGGCCCGGTCTCACGGTGCTCAAGGCCATCAGTATCGCAGGCGGCATTTTCCGTCGCGGGACGACCGATCCGGCTCAATTTGAGCGTGCGTCGATTGCCTCCCGGGGTGATCTGACCGTGTTCGAGACCGAGCGTCTCCAGCTCATGGCCCGCCGCGCCCGCTTGCAGGCCGAGATCGAGGATCGCGACCGCGTGACCTTCCCGACTGAACTCACGAGCCGGGACAGCGCAGCCGTCCAGAGCCTGATCAAGCAGGAGCAGGCGCTCTTCGATTTTCGCCGCAAGGCCGTGCAGGCCAAGCTCGAAAACCTGACGCAGGCCCGCGCCGCGCTGGAGGAGGAGATCGCCACGCTCCGGGCCAAGGACGCCTCGAACGAGAAGCAGCTCGTTCTCGCCCGGCGTGAACTTACCAACGTCACCAGCCTCGCCGACAAGGGGCTCACGGTTTCAGCCCGGCAACTCGCCATGGAGCAGACTGTCGCCCAGCTCGAAACCGCGCGTCTCGACGTGGGCGTGTCTCGCATGCGCATCGAGCAGGAGCGCAGCAAGCTTGGCCGTGACGTGCTCGACCTGACCAACCTCCGGCGCACGGACGCGCTTACCGAGTTGCGGACAACCGAAGCCCGGATTGCCGAACTGACCGAGCGCTCGATCACTGCGCAGCAGCTGATCTACGACTCGGAGGTCACGGGGCCGAGGCTTCAGGCAAACCGTCTCGTCGACGATCGGCTGGCGCCGCAGTTCAGCTTGGTGAGGCAGGTGAATGGCCAGAGCCGCGAATTCCCTGTGGACGACAACGCAGCTGTGCTGCCGGGCGACGTTGTGCGGGTGAAACGCCCGATGCCGGAGATTGGCTTGCCCGTCGGAACCGCCCCTCGGGCTAACGGAGTGGGTGCGCTTTCACAGGCGGAAACCAACGCGCCTTCCGCCACTGTACGCCGCTGAGCACCGAAAACGATGACAATCGAGATATTCGGCGCTGTTGCGATCCTGCTCGGGATCTACTGCACGCTGAATGGGCCGGACTGGACGTTCCAAGTTTTCCTCGTCTGCACCTTGCTGCAGGCGACCGCGGCCATCAGTTTGCCGGCGCTCGGTGGCGCGAATATCCAGCCCGGACATGTCTTGCTTGGCTTCGTAATCCTGGCCGTGGTGACGCGCCCACAATATGCGAAAGGTATAGGCAACATCATCGAGCCTGGGCGCGAGGGCTTTTGGCTACTACTTACGGTAGTTTACGGCGTTGTTTCCGCCTATTTCATGCCGCGCTTGTTCGCGGGGCAGACACTCGTGTTCACGGTCGACCGTAACAGTCCGGTCCCACTCGCGTCTCCACTCGGGCCCGTCTCCGGCAACATCACGCAAACGGTGTATTTCGTCGGTAGTGCGATGTGTTTTCTGGCGACATACGCGTTCGCCTCAGGCAGTGGCGCAGCGTTGACTGTGCTGATACGGGCCGGTGTTGCATGCGCCATGCTGAACTTGTTCTTTGGCGCTGCCGATCTGGTGACCTACTGGACCGGAACGTCCTACATCATGGATGTGCTGCGAACAGCCCAGTACAGCATGTTGAACGAGACCACGATCGCAGGGTTCAAGCGCATCGTCGGGTCATTCTCGGAAGCTGGCGCGTATGCGTTTTTCACGCTCGGGTTGCTAGGTTTTAGCCTGCGATTGTGGCTAGGGGGCGTGATGGTTCGCGCAACCGGGCCGATTTCCTTGCTGTCCATACTCGCGCTCACGATGTCCACGTCGACAACCGCTTATGCAGGATTACCGCTCTACCTTGTGGCGGCGTTCGGTCTATCGCTTCTCCGCTTTCTGCGGGGCCCTGTTCCCCCTCGGACCATAATCTTTTTATTCCTGTCACCAATCATTCTGTGCGTGATCGTTATACCGCTGATTTTGAACGACACCGTATGGGCTGTGATTCAACAGGTCGCCCGCATCACAGTATTTGAGAAGATGACCAGCGACTCAGGAGTAGAACGCGGCAACTGGAATCGCCAAGCGATAACTAACTTCATTGAAACATTTGGTTTTGGTGCTGGACTTGGAAGTATTCGTTCGTCAAGTTTCCTCGCTGCAGTGCCCTCGAATCTTGGTGTATTCGGAACATTGACTTACACGATATTTCTAGTTCAGATTTTGCTGAAGAAAAAGGTCGGCGAGGAGGGCTCTTTGTCCTATGAATTTCGCGCCGCAGCGGCCCATGGTTGCATCGGGCTGTTTATCGCTGCCTGCCTTGTCGGGGGCTTCGTGGATCTGGGACTGATGTTCTTTACTCTGGCGGGCATTGCGGCCTCGAGACCGGCGGAGCTGAGGTCCTCCCGAACGTCGACCCTCGACAGGGATCAACTCACCGTTCGCGCTTTGCGTGTTTCACGCTCCGCCAGCTGAATGCGATACGGGGCCGCCGCGCCAAAGCGATCTGAGCCGATCGTGACGGTAAGCGGCCAAGTCACCGTTTGGGTTTATCGAGTAGCTCCATAAGTTGCGCCGAGTACGCATTCCGCACCGCGCTATGCTCGGTCGATAATTTGTTGTGAGCAGAAACCAAGTTCCTGTAGCGGACCGCGTATCTGCCCAGGACAAACGTTATCACCGCCGCGTAGACAACCAAGGCGATTTCAAGCGAGCGTGTATCGACTAGTTCCAGAATGACGTCGCGAGCCTCAAGCATCGGTCGCCTCGCTGGCAAAATCTGGCATCAGAATGCCGCCACAGCGGCAAGTTGGTCAAGTCGCAAGACAGGCCCGGGATCCCGAGATAAAAATACCAACACGTAGTCTCTAGCGTGTCAGCGATTCATATTCCCCTTTTCCCCGAGCCGAAGCACGCGTTCCGGCTCAATACGGCCGCAGAACAAATCTCCGAGCGCAAGTAGGTTGCCGCGTAAGCGTCCCGGATAATCCCGACGTCGATCCAGAAGCAAAGTCCGCGCTAGATTTGCAACCATGTTTCGTCCTGAGAACCGTAAGGCTCCACGTATGCTAATGCTTCGCTTAGTGACCAGATAAGCGATGTTAGAGATTTGAGAATAGCCAAAGCGGAGTCCACTGGTGCGACCTGAGTTGATACCCAAGTGAACGCCGCGACACGCCGTAAGTACTTCCAAGCGGCCATGCCGACTTGCTCGCTTGGAGTAATCTCGATCTTCTTGCCAGCTGTAGAGGGGAAGTCGTTCGTCAAAGCGCAACTCTCTCGCGACGGAGCCGCGAAAAGCCATGTTGCATCCGTAGAGACAGTCGATCTCGCGGTCCCCACCCCGCGCCGTCCAATGGGGGCTCGGCGCGCGGCCGCCGGATAAGAACTCAGTCGCGTCGATCTCTGAAAATCCGTCTCCATTCACGCCGTCGGCGATCACCAAGCCGGTGAGTCCAATAAGATCTGGAGCTTGCTCGAAAGCCTTTGCGCAATTCAGCAGCCAATCCTCGTGTGGGCGAAAGTCGTCGTCGAAAAAAACCGCAAGCCAACTGGTCGAATCGGACACGTTCGCCCACTGAGCGGCTTCCTCAAGTCCGATGTTTCGCTGCACGGAGGCTCCCGGCTGAGGAGCCAACAGGATCTTCGATTCGAGCGATAAACCGGTTGCATGCTCCGATAGCCCAGCGATGTCGCAGTCTTCAGAACCGACCACCACGACACCGTCGGGCCGACGCGATTGTTGGCTGAGGCGATCAAAAAGCACGCGGGTTTCCGCTGCTCGCCCCTTTGTCGCTACGATCACGAAGATCTTGAAATGCATGATCCGCCTGTTTGTACAACGCCTGCTGTCGCCGGTTTGATGAGCACTCCGGCGTACCCTTTCCGCATCGCACCGCATCGATTGGTTGCGCAGGGATAGACCGGAAAAGATTGAGCTCTCAGTTTTCTTGGTTCAGCGAGATCCTCTTTCGCCGGCCCGCCTTCCAACCCTCGACGCGGCCTTTCGCGACCTGCGTGTAATAGCGTGCTTGCGAAAATCGAAATCGAGCCGCGTAGACGGCGATCGCGGCGCTAGGCCGCCCGATCCAGGTTGTCATGTCGCGGACGCCAAATCCGTGGCGGCCGAGAACGTACCCCATACCACGCGCGTAACTGCGAGCCTTGGTGAGCACCCGTTCGTCAAAGTCGCCTGCAAGGATATTCGGGTGGTGACCCTGTAATGTCGGGTCGTAACGGGCCGTGAAGCCGCGGGCCAACGCCCTGAGCACCGCGTCTTGCCCCTCGGCGGATTGCCACGGCGTGCTTGCGCCGACGCCGATCGCCTCGTCGAAGCCGCCGATGGCCTGGATGGCTTCCCGGCGAAAGAACAGCATCCATTCGATTGACGTGGTCCAGACATTGGACCGGTCGATGTCCTGGGCGGCGCTCTCGAAGCGTCCGTTGATCGGGCGGCCCTCCTCATCGGCCGCCATGCCGCCGACGATCGCGTAGGAGCTCTGCTGAAACAGTCGCGAGGCTTGCTCAAAAGCGGTTGCGGGGTACCAGCAGTCATCGTCCGCGAATACGACAAGGTCGCCCGTGCAGCGCGCCAGACCGGTGTTGCGCCCCCGGCTCAGTCCGCGGGCCTGCGGCGTGCGGACATGCTCGATGGGAAAACCACACGACTTGGATGCGAGCAGCGCAGCCAGTTCCTCATGGGCGTTCTGGTCGACGATGATGACTTCCAGCGGCTTCTGGGTCTGTTTATCGAGGCTGTCCAGGAGTCGGCCAATCTCCCATGTGCGGCCGAGCGTCGAAACCACGACGCTGACCGACAAGCCAGGCAGGGCAATCCGGGGAGATGCTACTGGAGAGACAGGGCCTGAATTCATGCTTGCTCCATCGCTCGCTGCTTCCTGTAATGCGGGCCGATCCATCTGGGATCGCCGTCAACCGGAATCCGAGCCGTTGCGATTAGCTCATTGTTGCGCGGTGTCGGTTAAGCGCCTGTTCCGCTTTTAGAGGTAATCCGGTTGGTGTTTCGGGTTGCAGCCGCGGCAATGCGCTGGCGTAGCATTGGGGACGCTCCAGGAGCGGGGCGGCAGCCTTAGCCGTTTCGCACCAAAGAGGTAAGTCCGCGATGGTAAGGCCCGAACCGTGTGCGAATTGGCGAGGCTTCGATTAGGCGCCAAGCGACTAAAATAGAGTCAGAGAAAGCTGATCCATTCGCGAGTGAATGATCTGATTGGAGTGAACCAATGCGTTTGATCGAGCGATTGCGAGCTTGCGGCCTAATCGCATGCCTTTCGCTTCTGCCAAGTGTTGCTGCGATCGCGGCCGAACCCGGCAAGGTGGCATGGGGCGTTAACGGCCATCCGCTCGTGTCCTATCCGGGCGTGCCGCTGCAAAACCAAATCGACCTTATCGTTGATGCGGGGCTAAAATCTTATCGGGTCAACATCGAGGCCCTGAGTTCGGCCGACACGCTGGGACAGCTCATCGCATTGGGCAAAGCCCAGGGCGTCACGATCCTTCCGGTTCTGACGCCAAAGGTCGACATGGATCTGATGACCGAGCAGGAACTCCGCAAGGCGTCATACGACCTCGCGAAGGGGCTCGTTTCGCGTTTCAAAGAAGACATCCCTGTCTGGGAGCTCGGCAACGAGATGGAGAACTACGCCATCCTCAAGCCTTGTGAATTCCGCGACAACGGCGTGCGATACGGTTGTCAGTTCGGAGCGCCGGGCGGAACCGAGGCTCTGGACTACTATGGTCCGCGCTGGGCTAAGGTCGTGGCCGTTCTCAAGGGCCTTTCGGAAGGCGCGCGGGAGGCCGACCCTAAGGCTCGCCGGGCCATGGGCACTGCCGGCTGGGGCCACATCGCTCCGTTCGAGCGCATGAAGAATGACGGGGTCGAATGGGATATTTCCGTCTGGCACATGTACGGGCAGGATCCCGAATGGGCGTTCAAGATCCTGGCGACCTATGGACGGCCGATCTGGGTGACCGAGATCAACCATCCGAACGGCTCCATGAAGAGCGAGGCAGAGCAGGCGGATGGCCTGCGTCGCTGGATGCACCGCATCGACGAGCTTGCGCCGGCTTATCGCGTCGAGGCCGCACACCTTTATGAACTGCTGGATGAGCCTTATTGGGCCCCGAGCTACGAAGCCTACATGGGGCTTGTGACGCTGCGTCCCAGCGGTGACGGCAAGTGGCGCACCGGCAAAGCCAAGCTGGCCTATCTCGCAGTTCGCGAGATCCTGACCGGGCGTCCACCGCACCTGCCAGCGCCCACCGCCGCCACTGCTGATATCCAGCTCCCGCGCCGCGCCTGCGAGTTGGAGCGCATGCGCTCCGGGCCGATCCAGACCGTCCGCCAGCGTGTGACCTACGTTTACTGCCTCGCGCTTGGACGGTTACCTGACGGGGCAGGCTTGGAAGGCTGGACTGTCAAGCTGCGCGCGGAGCCGACGGCGCTACGCCCGATGTTGATGGACATGCTGCGCTCCGAGGAATTCCAAACCCGCTACCAGGAGGCGAGCGCATCCGAGGAAACTTATGTCGGGATGATGTACCGCCTGCTTCTCGACCGCGACGCCGATGCGGGGGCGACGACCTACATCAGGGCGCTCGAATCAGGCGACCTGAGCCGAACGGCGTTCATACGCGGTTTGTTGCTCAGCGAGGAATTCAAGACCCGCCATGCCGGCCTCACCGAGGGTGCGTCCTGGGGGCCTGCGCTGGACAATGACGTGGCGGCCCAGTTGTCGCGTTGGCGCGACTGCGACCTCGCGGAGATCGGCCGTCGGCCGAAACAGCCGCAGACCCAGGTGGAGTATGCTTATTGCCTCGTGCTGGGTCGCCGTCCCGACGACTTTGGCCTCAAGGGCTACTCGGAAAAAGTCGCGGCGGGCATGAAGCCGATGGAGATCGTCAAGTCCCTGACCGAGTCGGACGAGTTCAAAAACAAGGTCGACGCGTTGGACCTGGACCCTCCAGGCCTGGTTCGCTTCCTTGGATTCCTGGTTTATGGCGCCGAGCCGGACCAGACGACCGCGCGCGCTCTCACGGACAAGCTGACCAACGACAAGGCCACGCGCCTTGAGGTGGCCCAGACATTAATGGCCGCGCCTGACTTCCAGAAGGGCAACGTCGCCTTGTTCGCCAAGTGAGCATGTAAAAGAAGCAGGCCGGAGGGGGACAGCCCGCCCGGCCTGCTTTCATGAAACAAATAAGCGTCGATCCGGCGCTCAGAGCTGCGCGTGCGAGTACAGCGTGCTGATCTTGTACGCGACCTCGGTGCGATTGCGGGCCTTGAGCTTCTTCATGATGTTGCGGACGTGCACCTTCACGGTGCTCTCGCACATGTTGAGCTCGTAAGCGATGATCTTGTTCGCCTTGCCTTGCCGGAGCGCATTCACGACGGCGGCCTGGCGGGTCGTAAAGGGCATGTCTTGCGCTTCCGGCCGAACCGGCGCCTGAGCGGCTGCAGGGCGTTGCTGGACAAGGCTGGACGCCGGCACGAACACGCCGCCCGCCTTGACCAGACCAAGGGCGCCAAACGCGACCTCAAGGCTGACGCTGGTCGGGATGTAGCCGCGCGCGCCCATCTCGAGAGCCCCGAGGATGGATTCAAAGTCCTCCGCGTCCGACACCACCACGATCGGGGGCGGGTTCTCCGACTTGGCGAGCGCCGCAATGTCGCGCTGCATCTCCTCATCGGCGGTCTTGCGGGCGCTGCGGAACGCCATCACGAGCGGCGGCTCTTCAGTCAGCAATCCGGCGTCCTGCCAGGCGCGAAGCGAACTGTAGGTGTGAACCTCCAGCGAGGGATCCATGGCGCGCAGGCAGCGGGACAGGCAGTCCCGCATCAGAACGCGATCGTCAATGATCACCAAGTGAGTAGCGATTTCACCGGTCGCCGAAGAGCCGGAGCCCCCGTTCGTACCGATTTTGCCCAGCGCCTCAAAGCTCATGTGTTGCATCGGAAACTCCGCAATTAAAGGCCACCTGGTAGATTCCACTACCTGGCTAGCAATCCCCATTCTGGGGTTTGAACTTTCGTTGGTCTTAGATCGGAGCTCTTGTTCTGGTCCGATTAGCGAGATTACTTTCTGAATTAACCAGGGGCGTCGGACTTGTTTGAGCAAGTCGGCGCGCCGATCCGATCTCAATCAGAAGTAGCTCGCACTGACAAATTTGACGGATAGGTTGTGTTAAAACGTTAATGCAAATTAAGAGGTTGGCGAATTTTCGCATTCGGGCCACATCAAACTGGCGCTTGGAGTATGCGCCCATCCGATTGGGCTAATCCCGGTTTGCATTAACCAACTGGTAACCCTGCCCCGGTGTACAAGGGAGAAACGTCTGCGCGCGAATGCGCCGATCAACGCGGTCCCGCTGATAAGGGGATGACCATGGTCGAGACGTCTCTGGAGACGCTCAAGTCGCTTTGGGAAGATCTGCACACGCGATTAAAGGCCCAAAGTGCGGATTATCGCACATTGCTGGCTCTCGAGGCGGCAATGCGCAGCATGGAAGCTGCTGATCCCCAGGCTGTTCATGCCGCTGGGGTGTCCCCCCGCGGCTCGGCGCTCGACCTGGCCGTGCGGGTGACCCAGGCCGAGGCTGCCCAACGGGTCCTCGAGGCGCGTGGCGAGCCCATGCCCATCGATGAGTTGATTCGGCTCGTGCCGGCCTTTGGCGGCCGGCCCGGCACCCGGGCATCGCTGTCGTCGAGCCTGTCGCAGGCGCCGCAATTCGTGAGCATCCGCCACGCCAACCGCTGGTGCTGGTGGCTGACCGAACGGACTGTTGGCGAACCCGTCGAGGAGCCTGCCCGGCCGGGCCGGGCTCCGTCCCGGTCGAATCGCTGGCGCCAGATTGCCCGCGCGCCACGCAAGCGCGCGCAGAAGGTCTAGTCCATCGGGATGAGCGGCGCGCCGCCATGCAGGAGGGCCATTTGGCGGGGCAAGCACACGCTCTCGAGGTCAAACCGTTCAACGACGGTGCGTCTCGCCGAATCACGCAGCGCGAGGAACCGCTCTGGCGCGGCCGAAGCCTCCACGACGGTTTCCACCAGCGCATCCTGGTCGAAGAACGGCACAAGCAATCCGTTGTCGCCGTGGCTGATGACCTCCTCGACGGGCGGCGTCGCGGAGCCCACGAGCAAGCAACCGGAGGCCATGGCCTCCAAGGCAGACCACGACAGCACGAACGGGTAGGTCAGGTAAACGTGGGCCCGCGAGTGGCGCAGAAGGGCCAGGTAGATATCGTAGGGCAACTGGCCGACGAAATGGACGCGCGACAGGTCGAGATCGCCGCGAACTTCGTCAAAGAATATGCCACGCCAGGTCTTTCCCTCCGGTGGCTTCGCGCCGTAGGACACGCCGTCCCCGCCGACGATCACGACCCTCGCCCGGGGCCTTGCAGAAAGGATGCGGGGCAAGGCGCGCATGAAAATGTGGTAGCCGCGGTAAGGCTCCAGGTTTCGAGCAACGTAGGTGATCACTTCCTCGCCAGGCTCGATCGTGATGCCCCCGAAAGACCAGGGCTGCGCGGGACCAGGCCGAATCGCTTTGGTGTCGATGCCGTCGTGCACCGCTTGGATCATAGGCCGGTAGAGGGCGGGATAACGGCTCCGCTGCCATTCGGTGGGCGAAACAGCCGCGTCCGAATCGTTGAGCGCGAGCAGGGTGGCGGCGTTCCAGGCCGACAGCCGCACGTGATCCAACGGGCTCGGGCGAGAAAACTCCGGATCGAAGCCTACATCCGCCCCGGTGCCGTAGAAAAACTCGCAGTACGAGATAATGCGGGCCCGCGGGAAAATCGTGCGCAGCGGTGTGTTCTCGCCCCAGCCTGGATGAACCAGGATAACGGCCGGGTCAGCGCCGGCCTTTTCGCGCAATTGCAGGGCGGCCCTGGCGACCGCCTCGGCCCGGCGCATTTCGCCCTCGAACCGGCGCGCGAACGGATGAACGTCCTTGGCCGGCGCGGCCGCGCTCAGCTCATAGCGCGCCACCGAAACGCCGGGCAGCCCCGGCGATGCCTTCGCCCCGATGGCGAACAGGCGCGCGCCTCCGTCCTGCTGCAGGCGCCGCACGATGTGGCGGTACTGCCCGGGGAAGTTGTTGTGCACGAAGAGGACGTCCATGCCCGGCCTTCACGTTTGAACTGGGGAGTCGCCAGACTGAACGCCACCCCACGATTCGTATGTTGAACGATCGCAGCTGTGAATGAGGAGTATATCTTTTGTGCAGCCTGCTAATTCGGTCGACTTGCGCCAGGGACTCAGCGCCCCTTGTATGGGCATAGGGGGGGCCTAATGCCAAAGAACCAGAACTTGCTTAAGCTGACTGTCCTAGAGCGGAGCCAACGCCACGATGGCTGCGCGGCGATCCATATTGCGCTGGGCGGCCTGGAGGTTGTGGAGCCGGCTCAGTTTACGGCCGCTCTTGAGCCAAACGAAGCGTTGGACGCGATGAACGCCATCTTGGCCTGCGTGCGGGAAAGCCTGCCTGAGTTGTTTGACGCCGAGCCGGATGTCGACCATGGCCTCGTTCAATGCGCGCGAGGATCTGACTGCCGGCCTTGACGGGGCGCGCTGGTCCGAAGCTCTGCGAATTGACGCACGCTTGCGCTCGCGTCATTCCCAATCATGAGCTGCGCCATGCTGATTCGCGCGAAGCTCGGTCAAGGTCGGTCTGGAGGCGCCGTGCATGGCTCAGGCTGAGATGAAATCGCTGGGCGACCTGCGTGGTCTGGACCGCGCCGCCATCCTGCTTCTGGTGCTTGGCGAGGAGCACGGCCAAGCGCTTTGGGAATCGCTGGACGACGACGAACTCCGTAAGGTGTCGCTGGCGATGTCGACGCTTGGCACCGTTCCGGCGTCGCTGGTCGAACAGGTGCTGGCCGAGCTCGCAGGACAAACAAACCGCCTGACCGTTGTTGGCGATTACGAACGCACCCACGATCTCCTCTCCAAGCTGCTGCCCAAGGATCGGGTCGGGCCAATCATGGAGGAGATCCGCGGGCCCGCTGGCCGGACGATTTGGCAGCGTCTTTCCAATGTGCAGGATCACCTGCTCGCCAACTACCTGAAGACCGAGCACCCGCAAACGGTCGCGTTGATCCTCTCGCGGATCAAAGCCGAGCATTCGGCGAAGGTTCTCTCGATGCTGCCGGAGGACTTCGCCACGGACGTCATGCTGCGCATCCTCCAACTCGACACCGTGTCCAAGGATACGCTCGACCAGGTGGAAGACAGCCTGCGAACCAATTTCATCGCCAATTTGTCGCAGACCACTCGCCGCGACGCGCACGATCTTCTCGCCGAAATCTTCAATTCGTTCGATCGCTCCAACGAATCGAAGTTCATGGAGGCGCTGGAACGCAGCGCCTACAAGTCGGCCGAGAAGATCCGGGCCCTGATGTTCACCTTCGAGGACATCACGAAGCTGGACCCGAACTCCGCGCAAACGCTTGTGCGGTCGATCGACAAGGCCGATCTTGCCAAGGCGCTCAAAGGCGCGAGCGATGCGACGAAGACGTTCTTCACCTCCAAGATGACGGCGCGCGCCGCCACGATGTTCACGGACGAGATGTCGAGCCTTGGCCCGATCCGCTTGAAGGAAGTCGACGAGGCGCAGCAGAAGATCATCATGACGGCCAAGAACCTCGCCGATAAGGGCGAAATCATTATCGCCAAGTCCGGCAACGAGGAAGACGTGGTTCTGGAGTAGACCCTGCTCCCTGGCGGAACCCTGCATCGATGGGTTTCGCAACTGATAATTGCAGGAAATATTAACGCAGCTGGAAGTAGAGTCCGCGTGGCTGAAACCGCGATCGGGCTCCATGTTCCGCGTCGAATACTCCCGCCTCAGATTTCTGGTTGTCGATGACAACACCTATATGCGGCGCATCCTGAAGACGCTTCTTCATGGATTCGGCGCGCGGGAAGTCTTTGAGGCCGAAGACGGCGCGTCGGCGCTCGACGCCTTTGCGTCGCACTACCCCGACATTGTGTTCACCGACTGGGAGATGCCGCTCATCAACGGCATCGACATGACAAAGCTGATGCGCTGCTCGGACAACAGCGTGAACCCTTTCGTGCCAATCATCATGGTGTCGGTGCATTCCGAGCGGCACCGGGTGATCGAAGCCCGTGACGCCGGCGTCACCGAGTTCCTGGTCAAGCCGCTTTCCGCCACGGCGCTCCATCAGCGCATACTCGGCGTCGTCGCCCACCCGAGACCCTTTATCAAAACCTCATCCTTCTTCGGCCCGGACCGGCGCCGAACCAAGGTCGGAGAGTATTCCGGACCCGAGCGCCGCAAGGGTGAGGAAGAGAGCCAGGTCATCGCGCCAAAGCCCGTTCTCGTGAGCTATTCCAATGGTTGAGATCTCCCCCGCCGCGGCGGCTCCCCACCTGGACAAGCAGGAGGAGCACGCCGATCACACCGTGCTCCACCCCAAGCCCCGACTGCGCGAGAAGGCCCTCGTCAAGGTTGCGCCCGCCGGCATGACGGACGACGCCGACATGATCGCCCGGGCCGAGCGCGCAGTGGAGGCGTTGGAACCCAGCTTCGCCGAATGGATGTCGTCCGCCGCAACCGGGCTCATGGCGGCGCTCGTCGTGTTCGAGCAGAGCGACATGGGGCCGGCAGCCTTGAACGAGATGCGGCTGGCGGCCCAGAACGTGCGTGGCCAGGCCAAGCAGTTCCGCTACGGCGTGGTGGCTCAGATCGCGACCGGCCTTTGCGATCACCTGCAGGGCGAGGCGCTGGACGTGCCAGTCATCGTGGTGCGGCGCTATGTTGAAGCGGCCGCCTCGGTGATCCGCGCGGGGATCAGCGTCCAGTCCAACGAAACCGCGCTGGAGCTTGCCCGGCAATTGCTGGTGCTCTCGAGCGAGTGCCGCGCCCGCAAGAAGCAATTCGACGAACACATGGCGCAGGACGACGCTTCCGCGGCGCCTGCCCGGTCCCTGGAGGCCCATCGTGAGCTTTGACCGCAGCAAGCCTGTTCTCGTGGTGGACGACACCTATGCGATCGTCCGCATCGTTCGCACCCTCCTCAACGCGCAGGGCGTGCTTGACGTGGAAGGGGCAGGAAGCGGGCCCGAGGCGATCCGCAAGCTGAACCAGAAGGAGTATGGCCTGGTCATCTGCGACTATCACATGACGCCGATGAGCGGGGCCGACCTGAAGCTGATCATGGACGGCCGCCCTGAATGGGCCGGAATTCCGTTTCTGCTGATGACCGCAAACGACAAGGCGGCGGCCGTTAAGCTCAAGGACAGGCCGAATGCTCCGCCGGTGATCGCCAAGCCATTCACCGCCGAGACGTTGCTGAACGCCATGGATCTCGCCGCCGCCGCCTGAACGCCAGGCGCTGCGGACGCTAAAAGCGCCGCTGCGGGGTAACCGCGGCGGCGCTCCTTGTTTCTGGGTTCGTTGGGGCGGCGCAGCGGCGCCTCAGCGCCTCAGGCCACCTTGAGCACGGCTTTCACCCGGGCCTGCAGCGCGTTTGCGTCCACGGGCTTCAGGATGAAGGCGTCGACGTTCAAAGCCTTCGCCTGCCTGACAGTGTCGGAAGACGTCTCGCTCGTCGCCATGATCACGGGCGTGCCCCGCAGAACCGGGTGCGACCGCACGGCTTTCAGCAGGCCAAGCCCCGAGATGCCCTCCATATGGAGGTCCGTGATGATCAGGTCGTAGCGGGTGGTGCTGAGCTTCTTGATCGCCTCTTCGCCGCTTTCGGCGCCGTCGACGGTTTCCATCCCCATCTGGATCAGCGCGAAGCGCACGAGGCCGCGCATGCTCTTCTGATCGTCGACGACGAGCACTTTTTTGGATTTCAGGTCAGCCATGGTTCAGGCTCCCGCATGTCGCGACGTCCGGACGCGGGGCGCGCCGGACAAGATGTGGTCTGCAATGCGATCGAGCGGCAATACCTGGTCCACTGCGCCCATCGCAACGGCCGATTTGGGCATACCGTAGACCACGCAGGTCGCTTCGTCCTGCGCGATGGTATGCGCGCCGGCGTTGCGCATGGCCAGGAGGCCATCCGCTCCGTCGCGGCCCATTCCGGTGAGCAGAATGCCCGACGCAAGCCCGCCCGCCTCCTGCGCGGCCGAGTGGAACATGACGTCGATCGAGGGCTTGTGGCCCGAGACGGGATTTTCGTCCGTCAACTTGGCGAAGTAGCCGCCGGGTTTTCGAACGATGTGCAGGTGACGCCCGCCGGGCGCGACCCAGATGGTGCGGGGCGTAAGCTTGCCGCCGTCTGTCGCCTCGAACGCCGGCAGGCCTGTGGTCTGGGCAAGGCGGGTCGCCAGCCGAGGGGTGAAGCTGGCCGGCATGTGCTGCACGACCACGATGGGGCAATTGACGCCGCGAAGGCCCTCCACGACCTTGCACACGGCCGGCACGCCGCCTGTGGAAGCCCCGATGCAAATGAGGTTGTCGCCATTGAAGCCCGCCGCGCTCGCGGCGGACGCCGCCGCATTGGGGCGCGGCGGCAAAATCGGGTTGGCCGGAGGCGCGGCCGCTGGCGCGCGCGCGCGCAGCGAGCTCTGCGCCGCCCGCAGCAAGCCCGCGCCGGTGTCGCGCAGGAACCGGTCGATCTCGGTCGGGCGTCCATCCGGCTTCTGGATGCAGTCGATGGCTCCGTTTTCCAGCGCCGTGAGCGTCAGGTCCGCGGCGGAATCCGTGTGGCCCGAAACAACCAGCACCGGGATGGGCCGCTTGGCCATCAACTGCTTGAGAAATTCGATGCCGTTGATACCCGGCAGCTCGATGTCGAGCGAAACGACGTCGACCTCGAAGCCGGGTTGGCGCAACACGTCCCAAGCTTCCTCGGCGCTTTCAGCCGAACCGGCGAGCACCAGGCCCTCTGTTTCGTCCACGATGGCGCTGATCAAGCGGCGGATGGTGCGCGAATCGTCCACCACGAACACGCGATAGGGGCGGGCCGGCCGGATCATCAGAAGAACTCCACGTCGCCCGCAGGCTGCTGACGCACGAAGCTGCGGCGGTAATTTTCTTCCTGCTGCGTCACCGTCACGGCGCTCGTCTTGTCGAGCTCCTGAACCCAGGCGCGGCCTGTGGCCGGCTGATAGCGGATACGGCGTGGTGCGGTGCCGCCCACGGACCGGGCCACGATCGGAATGCCTTCGGTTTTCAGGAATTTCTCCACGAAAGCGATGTTCTGCTCGCCGATCTTGAGCATGCTGCTTCCGCCCAGCACGCGAGCGCCGCCGAAGATCTTGACCTCAAGGCGACCACGCTGGCCGCCGCGGCGATAAATGGTGTTAAGCAGCTGCTCCATTGCGTAATCGCCGAACCGCATGCCTTCGTCGCCGCCATGCACGTCATGGCTGTCGCTCGACGGCAGAAGGAAGTGGTTCACGCCGCCGACGCCCGTGATGGTGTCGCGCGCGCAGGCCGCCACGCACGACCCGAGAAGCGTGACGATGATCTGGTTCTTGTCGTCCGTGACATAGTGGTCGCCGGGCGCAACCGAGACGATTGTCGCGCCGGTGGAATCCTGGAACGAGCGCCGGGCGGCGGGGGGCGCCTTCGCGGGGAGAGCCATCAGCGCCTCCGATAGATGGTTCGTCCGATCAGCTCGAAAGCCGGATGCGGAGGGGAAAGGGATTCCGAGTGACCGAGATAGAGCCAGCCCCCCGGCCGCAGGAGATCGGCGGCGCGGTCGACGATGCTCTTTTTGGTGGGCGCGTCGAAGTAGATCATGACGTTTCGGCAGAAGATCACGTCGAAGGGCCCCTTCATCGGCCACTCGATCACAAGATTCAGCTGCTTGAACGTCAGGTAGCGCTTCAGCGCGGCTCCGATGCGGACGCTGTCCTGGCCGGCTGGCTCGCACAACAGCAGCGGCTTCAGATCGGCGGGCGCCCGCTCGACGACTTCGCGGGCGTACTCGCCGCGCTCGGCCCGATCCAGCACGTCGGTGTCGATGTCGGTCGCGAGGATGCGCATGTCCAGCGCCTTGGGCGGCTGGGACGCATGCACCATGGCGGCGATGGAGTAGGGCTCTTCACCCGTTGAAGAAGCTGAAGACCAGATACGCACGCGTGAGTTGTGTTTCAGCGCGCGCGAATAAGTCTCCGGCAGGGCGTCGCTCCGCAGGTGGTCGAGGTGATGCCGCTCGCGGAAAAACGCCGTGTGGTTCGTGGTGAGGACGTTGAGGAGGCTCGGCAACTCCTTGTGCCCGTCGCCGCTGCGCAGCAGGTCGCAATACTCGGCCACCGAGCGCAACTGCAGGGCGCGCAGCCGGCGCATCAGCCGCCCACGGATCATGGCCGACTTGTGAGCCCGAATGACGATCCCGGCCTGATCCCGCGCGATGCCGGCAATCAACTCGAAATCCTTGTCCGACAGGGCGTAGTCGGAATCGTCTGCGGCAAGACCGTGCACGTCGGCGCCTCTTGCGAAAGGGTCAGAAAAGCGCGGTGTCGCCGCGGCGAAAGGGGAGGGTGGCCTCAGACGGCCACGCCCAGAGTTTCCGACATGGTCGGCAGCTTGCGTCCGGACTGCGACAGCGCCGGCAGCGCGTCCACATCCAGAATAAGCGCAACCAAGCCGTCGCCCAGGATGGTCGCGGCTGACACGCCCTCGACCCTGCGGAACGACGATTCGAGGTTCTTCACCACGACCTGCTGCTGGCCCACGATCTCGTCTACCGCGATGGCGAGCCGCGGCACGGTCTCGGTCTCGACGATCACGACGATCGGCTCGTCACCGATCGCCCGGATGCCGAGCAACTGGCGCAGCTTCAGCAGCGGCGCGATCTCGCCCCGGAGCTGGAGAATGTCGCGTCCACCCGGAAGCGGCTCGACGCTGCCCGGATCGAGCTGCATCGTCTCGACGATTGACGACAGGGGGAACACGAAGCGCTCGGTTCCGGCCCGCACGATCATGCCGTCCAGCACCGCCAGCGTCAGCGGCAGGCCAAGCGTGAACTTGCAGCCGCGGCCGGGCGTCGACTCAACGGTGATGCGGCCACCCAGCGCCTCAACGTTCCGCCGCACCACGTCCATACCGACGCCGCGTCCGGACACGTCCGTGACCTGTTGCGCCGTGGAAAGGCCGGGATGGAAGATGAGGTTGTCGGCTTCTTCCGGCGTTGGCTCGGAGTCCGGCGGCAAGAGCCCTCGCGACTTGGCCTTGGCGATGAGCTTCTCACGGTTGATGCCGCGACCGTCGTCGGTGACGCAGATCAGGATGCGCGAGCCGCGATGTTCGGCAGAAACCCGGATCGTGCCGTCCGGCGCCTTGCCGGCGGCGATGCGCTCCTCAGGCGGCTCGAGGCCGTGGTCCATCGAGTTGCGAAGCATGTGGATCAGCGGATCCGCGAGTTCCTCGACGATGGTCTTGTCGACCTCGGTGTCTTCGCCGGCCAGCACGAGATGGGCCTTTTTGCCCAGCGTGCGCTCCAATTCGCGAACGAGGCGCGGCAACCGCTGGAAGACGACCTTTACGGGCTGCGCCCGCACGGCCATGACGTTGTCCTGCAGCTCGCGCGTTTGCCGGGCGAGGCTGAACAGGGCGTCGACAAAGGACGCGGCCTCCCGCTTGGCGAGCACGCCCGCGCGCTCCGAGAGCATGGACTGCGTAATGACGATTTCGCCGACCAGGTTCATTAGCCGGTCGATACGATCGAGGTCGACGCGAATCGTCCCGCCCGAAGCCCGGCGCTGAACCACCGGAGGAGCGACAGCGCCCGTGGCGGCCGAAGCATTCGCCGACGAAGGCGCGCCCTGCGGCGCGGCCTCGGCGTCCGGAGCATGAGCATCCGTGGACCGGATCTCGCCCGACGCCTTTGGCGCCTCGTGGAAGTCGAGCCCGGCCGCCGCGTCATCCTCAGCTTCGGTGTCGGTGAACGAATATTCCTCGTCCGCCAGGAAGGATTCGAGCGCCTCGACTACGTGTTCGCGGCTTTGCTCGGTTTCGATCTCGACGACCCACCGCATCCAGCAGTCGTTCGGGTCGAGTGACGAGATGACCGGCACCTTGGAGGCGTCGCAGGTCACCTCGATCTCGCCAAGGTGCTTCAGCGCCTCGAAGATCATTCGGGGATCGATCGCACGCCTGAAGAACTCCTTCTCGGGCGTGATGAACACCTTGATCCTGGCGGCCGCGCTCTCGGCCGCAGGAGCAGGCGCGGCCGCACTGGCCGCGGGCTTCGCGGCCGGTCCGGCTTTCGCCGGAGCGGGCTCGTCGTCGTCCAGGAAGATTTCGTCGCCGGCTTTGGGGGCTGCGGTTTTGCCGCCCGCCATCGCCTGCAGGGCCTTCACGATGGCGGGCGAAACCGGCACCGAGCGGCCGTCGCGGGCCGCGCCAATGAGCTCGTTGAGCACGTCGCCTGCCTGCAGGAGCATGTCAACCGGGGCGTCTTCGACCGCCACCTTGCCGGACCGCAGAGCATCGAGGCACGCCTCGAACATATGCGCGAACTCGACGAGTTCCGTGAGCGCGAACGCGCCAGCGCCGCCCTTGATGGAATGAACGGCGCGGAATGCGCCGTGGATGTCGTCCGGCGTCGCGCGCCCGTCGCCGATCGCGGCGAGGTGACCTTCGAGCAACCCGATGAACTCATCGCATTCGTCGAAGTAGATATTGCGGATTTCGGCAAGAGCATCCATGGCGCGCGCTACTTCTTGAAACGAGTCAGCATGTCGAGCAGTCGCTGGGGATCGAACGGCTTCACCATCCAGGCCGTTGCGCCGGCCTTGCGGCCTTCGGCCTTGATCTCGGCCCCGCTCTCGGTGGTGAGGATGATGATCGGGACCCCAGTCCCATCGGCGCGCGAACGAACAGCCCGCGTAAACTCGATGCCGTCCAGAACCGGCATGTTCAAATCGGTGATGACGATATCCGGGCGGTGGTCGGCGAAGCGGGCGAGCCCTTCCTCGCCGTTTTCCGCTTCCACCACGTCATAGGAAGCAGCCCGAAGCGTCCTGCACAGGAGCTCACGGAGCGTTCGCGTATCGTCGATTGCAAGGATGCGCACCGTCTACTCCATCGGAATCGTCATGAGCTCGGCGAACAGGCCGTAGCCCTGGAAGCCGTCGATCATGGCGGTACTAGGTGAAATGAGGGTAAAGCCCTGTCCGCTCTCACGCGCCGTCCGCCCCGCGGATACGATGACCTGGGCCAGAGTGGGAGAAAGATCTTCGGCGGCAGATCCGTCGAGGCGAACCTCTTTTCCGTCCGCGAAGGCGTCCTTCATCTTGTTGCAGAGGTCGACGACCTCGTCTCGGGTGCTGCGCGTGCTGAGTGCGAGATCGACCAATTCGCCCTCCTGAAATGATCTTGACGCAAACTAGGGTTTGAAACTTAACAAAGCTTTAGCCGAACAGCCCTGAGCTGTAATACTATCAATAACGCAACCAGTAATTGCAAAGCCAGCCATGGTCGGAACGGCCGTGGTGTGGCCTCGGCCGGAAGACATCCACCAGACTCGCCGCTGCCCCGCCTCAACCTCCTGAGTTGATAAAAGTCATCTTTTTACGCCTTCTTCATTGTTTGGTGGCTGACTGAAAAATTGCAACACCGAGCATTGCAGCTTTTGGGACACGTCCCGGGCTGAGGGGATCACTCCATGAGCATGATGACGGCTGCCGCAGCGGCTTTCGAAAGCACGGACTCGCAGGCAATCAGGATTGTCACCTTCCTGGTGGAAGGACGCCAGTTCGGCGTGGACGTTGGCCTGGTTCGTGAGATCAAAGGGTGGCAAGCCACGACGCCTCTCCCCAACACGGCGTCCTATGTGCTCGGGGTCCTCAATCTCCGCGGCACCGTGATCACGGTGTTCGACTTCCGCCAGCGCC
Organism: Alsobacter metallidurans; assembly: GCF_014636935.1. Lineage (GTDB taxonomy): Bacteria > Pseudomonadota > Alphaproteobacteria > Rhizobiales > Beijerinckiaceae > Alsobacter > Alsobacter metallidurans. Next base: position 1,336,631 of record NZ_BMES01000001.1, read on the forward strand.
TCGGGTTGGGGCCAAGCCCGATCTCGCGCTCGAGCGTGATCCTGGTGCTTGATCTCGGCCGGCAACCTGTGGGCCTGCTTGTGGACGCCGTTTCGGACATCGTCGACATCCCGCGCTCGGACTTGCGCCCGCCGCCGGAGATGCTCGGGGTCGAGGAGGCGCTTCACGGGATCGCGGTGCGCGGCGACAAGGTCATCGCCCTGCCTGACCTTGGAATGCTCGTCGGCGGCGGTGTGCAAACCGCCGAACTTGTTCCCACACAGCACTAACACTGACGGTCGCGGCAAAGCGACCGCAAGCAAAGACGAACTGAAGTCGGGGGATGATCGTGACGAATATGAGCTGGGCAAATTGGGTCAGGGACATGACGATCGGGAAGAAGATCGTGTTGATCATGGTCATTCTGGCAATCCCGTTCGCTGCCATGACTTACCTGTTTGGCAATCAGGTCCAAAAGGACATCAAGTTCGCCGAGACCGAGCGGGCGGGTTTGAAGGCGATTGAGCCGCTCTGGGCGTCTCTCCTCGTTGAAGCCGGAAAGGGTGCGAGCAGCGCGAGTGGCGTCGAGGCCAGGGTGAATGCGCGGGGCGCGATTCAAAGATCGGCCGATGCTTACAACCTGTCGCTCGATCCTGACCTGGACAGCTACTACGTCACGGACTTCGCGGTGACGCGCCTTCCCCTCCTTCTGGATGCGGCCTCCGAGTTGCTCGGTATCGCCGACCATCTGAAGGCCGGACAGGGGGGCGTTAGCGAGGCGGGCGACTTCAAATACGCGATGCGGACGCTCACCGTTCAGAACGGCGCGATCCAGGATAACCTTCAGGCCGCCGTGAAGGGCAACAGCGACGGCTCCGTTCAGAAAACCGTGGCCCCTGTGATCGAGCGCCTTGGGACGCGCATCGCCGCGACCGCCGCCCTCGGCCAGCAAGTCCTCCTGGCGCTGGAAGCCGGAAAGCCGGTCCCGGCGTCCGCACGGGACAGCCTCGTCGAGGAAGTCCGCCAGACCATGCGCGCCGTGGAGGCGACATGGTCGGTCTCCGTTCAGTCCGCCGATCAGCTGATCGCCAAGCGTATCGCCAACGCAATCGCGGATGCGTCCTGGAAGCTCAGCCTTGCGGGGTTGTGCGTGCTGCTTGCGGTCGCGGCCGCCGTCATTGTGGTTCGCTCGATCCAGCGGCCGATCGGCGACATCGTGGGAGTGATCCGCGCTTTCCAGGCAGGAAACTACAGCGTGCCTTTGGGGCACACGGCCGCCAAGAACGAAGTCGGCGAGATCGCCCGCGCGCTCAAGCACCTGCAGGGTCTCGGCGAAAGCCAGCAGCTCACGCTGGCGGCGATGAACGGCTCCCCCACCATGATGATGATCACGGATCCGGCCGAGCACATCGTCTACATCAGCCAGAGCCTGCAGCAGTTGCTCTACAGCATGGAGTCCGTGTTCCGGCAGGCGCAGCCCGACTTCTCGGTCGACCGGCTCGTCGGACAACACATCGACGCGTACCGCCGCAACGCCAATCTCAAGCGCGAGATGATCTCCGACGATGGCCAACGCCGGAAGGTGCGCTACGACATCGCCGGGCATGTGATCCTGGTCGACATGTCATATATCATGTCCCTGAGCGGGGAGCGCATCGGCCATACGCTGGAATGGCGCGACATGACCGCTGAACTCGCGGCGGAAACGGAAGTCGCCGCTGTGGTGGCGGCCGCCGCGCAGGGCGATTTCTCCAAGCGCATGTCGACCGAAAACAAGTCGGGTTTTGTCCGCGAGATCGCGGGTGGCCTGAATGGCGTGTCAGAGACGGTGGAGACGGCGGTTCGCGAGTTTGCCAGCGTGATGGCGGCGGTAGCGGACGGCGATCTCACCCGGTCGGTCGCGGGACGCTACGAAGGCGACTTCGGAGATCTGCAGCGCAGCATCAACGATACGGTTGAACGGCTGGCTGAGACGGTGGGCACCATTCAGACCACCTCCATCGACGTCACCAGCGCGGCGGGCGAGATCAACAGCGGCGCCAACGATCTGTCCCGCCGCACGGAGGATCAGGCGGCCTCGCTCGAGCAAACGGCGGCCACGGCCGAACAACTCGCCGCGTCCGTCAAGGCGGCCGCCCAGTCGTCCCGCCAGGCCGTCGAGATGGCCGAAAACGCCATGCAGGTGGCCCAAACGGGCGGCGCGATCGTCACGCAGGCGGTCGAGGCCATGACGCGGATCGAGCAAGCCTCCCAGAAGATCACGGACATTACCTCGGTGATCGACGACATCGCATTCCAGACGAACCTGCTCGCCCTGAACGCGGCCGTGGAGGCCGCGCGGGCCGGGGAGGCCGGCAAGGGGTTCGCCGTCGTGGCGTCCGAGGTGCGCACGCTGGCCCAGCGCTCCAGCGAGGCCGCCAAGGACATCACCGGGCTCATCGGCTCGTCGACGCAGGAGATCTCCGAAGGGGTGAAGCTCGTGCGATCGGCCGGCGACGTGCTCGGCCAGATCGTCGGCGCGTCCCAGAAGGTCGCCGGCACCGTCAGCGAGATCTCGGCTGCCACCAGCGAGCAGGCGAGCGGAATTGATGAAATGAGCCAGGCCGTCGCTCACCTGGACGAAATGACCCAGCAGAACGCCGCATTGGCCGAGGAGAGCGCGGCTTCCGCCGTGAGCCTCAATGGCCAGATCGAGAAGCTGAACGATCTCGTGGCGTCTTTCCGGATCCGCCAGGATGTGCGTGGAGCCCAGCGCGTGAGCGCTGGCGGCGGCGCCTCCTACGCGGCTTTGGCGGCCCCAAGCCGTCCGCCTGCGAAGCCTGCGCCGGCCGCTCCAAGGAAGCCCGCAGCAAGCTGGGCTGCAAAGCCCGCCGCCGCGAGCCCCAAAGTGGGCGAGCCGGAGCGTCTGCGCCGCCTGGCCGCCGAGGCCTTCGGCGGAGGCGCGGCGTCGGCCGCCAAGCTTGCCCCCGCCAAGGCGGCCTCCCTGGCCCGACCCGCTTCCGCCAAGGCGAGCACGGACAAGGCGGCCGGCGGTTGGGAAGAGTTCTGATCTTTCAAAGCCGAAACGAAAAAGCCCCGCGGCTCGCGTCGCGGGGCTTTTTTCGGTGAGCTCTGGCCGTCAGCCGCGTTTGCGCATCGCGTGCTCGACCTCGCCGACGACGCCGCGTCGGAACAGCAGCACGCAGGCGACGAAGATGCCTCCGATCAGCACCGTGACCGGGAAGTCCAGCGCCGCGAGATAATTCTCCAGCGTGACGACGATCAGGGCCCCGATCACCGGCCCGAGCATCGTGCCGATGCCGCCAAGCAGGGTGATCAGCACGACTTCGCCGGACATCTGCCAGGTGATGTCGGTAAGCGACGCAAGCTGGAACACCAGCGACTTCACCCCGCCCGCGACGCCGGCGAGCCCCGCCGAGATCACGAAGGCGATCAGCTTGTAGCGCTGCACGTCGTAGCCCAGGGAGATCGCGCGTGGCTCATGCTCGCGAATGGCCTTGAGGATCTGGCCGAACGGCGAGTTGACGATGCGCCAAAGAGCGAACATGCCGAACAGGAAGATCACCAGCACGAAGCTATACATCGCGAGCGGCCGGTTCAGGTCTATGAGGCCGAACAGCGTGCCGCGCGGAACGCCCTGGATACCGTCTTCGCCGCCCGTGAAAGGCGACTGCAGCGCAATGAAGAACACCATCTGCGACAGCGCCAGGGTGATCATCGAGAAGTAAATGCCCTTGCGCTTGATCGCCAGGTAGCCGATCAGCACGCCCAGGGCGCCGCCACCAATGCCGCCGAGCACCACGCAGAGCAGCGGATCCAGGTGCCAGACCTTGGCGGCATGGGCCGAGATGTAGGCGCCCGTCCCGAAAAACGCCGCGTGGCCGAAAGACAGCAGCCCCACATAGCCGATCAGCAGGTTGAAGGCCGCCGCGAACAGCGCGAAGCACATCAGCTTCATCAGAAACACGGGGTAGACGCCGAAGGGTGCGATCACCAGCGCGATCACGAGGCCGGCGGCGGCCACGCGGCCCCAGGTCTCGCCGCTCGTGGAGACGCCGGCCGGGCCGGTGGATGCGGTCGTCGCAGTCATCTCATTCTCCCCGACCGAACAGGCCCGCAGGGCGCACAAGCAGCACGATCGCCATCACGACGAAGATCACGATCGCGGACGCCTGCGGATAATAGACCTTCGTGAGCCCTTCGAGCACGCCTAGCATGTAGCCGGTGACGATCGCCCCCATGATCGACCCCATGCCGCCGACCACCACCACGGCGAACACCACGATGATGAGGTTCGACCCCATCAGTGGGCTCACCTGGTAGATCGGCGCGGCCAGCACGCCCGCGAAGCCCGCAAGCGCGACGCCGCCCGCATAGGTGGCGGTCACCAGCAACGGAACGTTGATGCCGAACGCCTGGACCAGCGCCGGGTTCTCGGTCGCGGCGCGCAGATAGGCGCCGAGCCGGGTTCGCTCGATCACGAACCACGTCGCGAAGCACACGACCACGGAGGCCACCACAACCCAGCCGCGATAGATCGGCAGGAACATGAAGCCGAGATTGACGCCGCCCTGCAACTGCGGCGGCGGCGCATAAGGCTGGCCGGAGGAGCCGTACCAGTGGCGGAACATGCCCTCAATCACGAGCGACAGGCCGAAGGTCAGCAGCAGGCCGTAGAGCGGGTCGAGCCCCGCCAGCCGTCGGAGCGTCGTTCGCTCGATGATGACGCCGAGGATCGCCACCGCGAGCGGCGCCAACGCCAGCGCAGCCCAGTAGTTGACGCCGAACTTCGTCAGCGCCAGCCAGGCCGCGAAGGCCCCGAGCATGTAGAGGGCGCCATGGGCGAAGTTGATGACGTGCAGCATGCCGAAGATGACTGCGAGGCCAAGCGAAAGCAGGGCGTAGAAGGACCCGTTGATGAGCCCGATCAGCAGCTGCCCGTAGAGCGCGGCGGTCGGGACGCCGAAGATGGTCGTCATCGCCTCACACTCCCAGATATTCGTGCAGCGAACCCATGCGGGCGCTGAGTTCCGTGGTCGCGAACGTGTCCACCACCCTGCCGTCCTCCATCACGAAGAACCGGTCGGCCAGCTTTGCGGCAAAACGGAAGTTCTGCTCCACGAGCACGATGGTGTAGCCCTGCGTTTTCAGCGTGCGGATCAACTCGCCGATGCGTTGCACAATCACGGGCGCGAGACCCTCGGTCGGTTCGTCGAGCAGCAGCACGCGCGCGCCCGTGCGCAGGATGCGCGCGATGGCGAGCATCTGCTGCTCACCGCCCGAGAGCTTGGTGCCGGGGCTGTTGCGACGCTCCTCCAGGTTTGGGAATATGCGGTAGATGTCGGCGATCGACATGCCGCCATCGGCGATCTTGGGCGGCAGCGACAGGTTTTCGTCCACCGAAAGGCTGGCGAAGATGCCACGCTCCTCGGGCACGTAGCCGAGACCGGCCCGCGCGACCTTGTGCTGCGGCAGCGCCAGCAGGTCCTGTCCCCGCAGCGTGATCACGCCCTTGCGCTTGCGCACGATGCCGATGATGGAGCGCAACGTGGTGGTCTTGCCCGCGCCGTTGCGGCCCAGGATCGTAATGGTCTCGCCTTCGCGCACGTCGAGCGATACGCCGTGCAGAACATGACTTTCGCCGTACCAGGCCTCGAGGTCGCGAACTTCGAGCAGCGGCTCCGAAGCGGTATTCTGCGCCTGCATCAGGCCTCCTCCATCCCCATATAGGCCTCGCGCACGCGCGGGTTCTCCGAAACGGTCGCGTAGTCGCCCTCGGCGATGATCTCGCCGCGCTGCAACACCGTGATCGTGTCGCAGAGGTTGGAGACCACCGAGAGATTGTGCTCCACCATTAAGATCGTGCGGCCCACCGCGGCCTTGCGGATGAGCTCGACTACACGGTCGATGTCCTCGTGACCCATGCCGGCCATGGGCTCGTCGAGCAGCAGCATGGTCGGATCCAGCGCCAGCGTGGTGGCGATTTCCAGCGCACGCTTGCGGCCGTAGCTCAGGTCGACGGCGGGCGTATCGGTGTAGATGTCGAGCTTGAAGTCGGCGATCAGCTCGCGCGCCCGGGCGTCGAGCTGTCGCAGCACCTTGTCCGAGCGCCAGAACTGTGTCGCCAGTCCGGCGCGCCGCTGCAGCGCCACGCGTATGTTCTCCAACACGGTGAGATGCGGGAACGTGGCCGAGATCTGGAACGACCGCACCAGCCCACGCCGCGCCACGGCCGCGGGCTGCTCCCGCGTGACGTCGACGCCGTCGAAGCGGATCGTCCCGCTCGACGGTGTCAGGAACTTGGTCAGCAGGTTGAAAACGGTGGTCTTGCCCGCGCCGTTCGGGCCGATCAGCGCGTGAATAGATCCGCGCTTCACCGAAAGGTTCACGTCCTTCACGGCGAGAAAGCCGAGGAACTCCTTCGTGAGCCCCTGGGCCTGGAGGATGGTGTCTGGCGCCGTCATTCAGGCAGGCCCCGCGTGCTGGGAGAACTCGTGGAACGCCCTCTCCCGCGAGCGGGAGAGGGCAGGCGCGCGGATCCGGTTACTTGGTGGCCGGGCAACCGCTCTCGGCGGCCGTGAAGAACGCCTTGTCGCCCGGGATGGTCGAGAGCAGCTTGTAGTAGTCCCACGGCTTCTTGCTCTCTTCCGGCTTCTTGACCTCGAAGAGATACATGTCGTGGATCATGCGGCCATTGGCCAACACCTTGCCGTTGCGGCCAAAAGCGTCGTCCACGGGCAGCTCCTTGAGCTTCGCCGCCACCTTGTCCGGATCTTTCGAGTCGGCCGCCTTGACGGCCTTCAGGTAGGAGAGCACGGCCGAATAGGTGCCGGCCTGGATCATGTTCGGCATCCGCTGCGTGCGCTTGAAGAAGCGGTCGCTGAACTCGCGCGAACGATCGTCGAGATCCCAGTAGAAGCCCTCGGTCAGCACCAAGCCGCTCGATGACTTGAGACCGAGGCCATGGACCTCGGCGAGCGTCATCAGGAGGCCGGCGAGCTTCTGGCCGCCCGCCATGAGGCCGAACTCGGCCGCCTGCTTCACCGAATTCGTGGTGTCGAGGCCCGCATTGGCGAGGCCGACCACCTTGGCCTGCGAGGCCTGCGCCTGAAGCAGGAAGGACGAGAAGTCGGTGTTGTTGAGCGGGTGCTTCACCGCGCCCAGGACCTTGCCGCCCTCCTGCTTCACGAGCTTGGAGGTGTCATCCTCGAGCTGGTAGCCGAAGGCGTAGTCGGCGGTGAGGAAGAACCAGCTGTCGCCGCCCGCTCGGGTGAGGGCGCCGCCGGTGCCGACCGCCAGCGCGCGGGTGTCGAACGCCCAGTGGAAGCCGTAGGGCTGGCAGGCGTCGCCGGTGAGCCGCGACGTGGCCGCGCCGACCACGATGTCGATCTTCTTCTTCGTCTTGGACAGCTCATGCACGGCCAGCGCCACCGAAGAAGTGGTCAGTTCGGTGATCATGTCGACATTGTCGACGTCGTACCACTGGCGGGCGATGTTGGAGCCAATGTCCGGCTTGTTCTGATGGTCGGCCGACATGAGTTCGACCTTCTGGCCGAGCACGGAGCCGCCGAAATCCTCGATCGCCATGCGGGCCGCCTCGACGGACCACTTGCCGCCGTAGTCGGCGTAAACGCCGGACTGGTCGTTCAGAATGCCGATCTTCACGCCGTCAGCCGCTTGGGCGGACACTGCGCTGGCCAGCGCGAGCGCGCCGAACGCAGCCGAGAGTGCCAGAGTCTTGACGGCGGCGGCCGCCGAGGATGCGGTGCGTATCAATTGACGTCCTCCTGAAAGCGCCGGGGGATGGCGCTGTCGTTGCGGCGGAGCCGCGATCTTTTTGTTGGTCTGCTACCCGCCACAAGCGGAGCGGCTGAGCGGAGGATAGTGCGGGGATTGGCGCTGGCAACAGGCGTGAGGTGAAAACCCCGTGCGTTTTTAGGCGTTTCTGCCTGCCGCGTCGGCAAACTAGACGAAAGTCGTAGAATGGCCGGGTCGCGCGCTAGGATGGCGCCGCGATCTCTCGGGAGTGGCCCAACCCACTCTCACCCTGCGCGTCCACGAATGCGAGCATCAGGTTGCTCAGCCCGGCCTCGTCGACCAGAAGCGCCGCTTCGTGCGGCGTCATCCAGGCGAGCCGACGCACCGCCGCCTCGCGGAACACCTTGAGCTGTTTGGTCACCCGCAGCGGAAAAACCTGCACACGCACCAGCACGAAGTGCTCCTTCATGCGCTTCCAGTACACATAGGAGCCAAGCGGCTTCTTGCCTGCCTTGCCCTTCAGGCCGGCCTCCTCAAGGGCTTCCTGTGCGGCGGCCTCGTGCGGCTTCTTGCCCTTCATGGGCCAGCCTTTGGGAAGCACCCAGCGTCCCGTGTCGCGGGAGGTCGCAAGCAGCACCTCGAGCCGGCCTTTGCGCTCCCGAAAGGGCAGGGCGGCGAACTGCGTCAGGGCTGCGTCGTCAGTTCGCACGGCGATCCGTCTCCTCCTCCTTGGCGGCGGAGCCAGCCTGCATGAAATCGAGTAAGCCGGCCATGCAACGCCTCCGCTCTCGCCGCGTTTCAGCCTGCATATTGGCCGATTCCCCGGAAACCATGCGCCCCATGCAAAACTATATTGAGGAGTCGCACGCAGTGGCCGGCGAGCCGGCCGGAGCGGAGCCGGGCGCCGCCAGGCGTGCGCTGGTGCTCATCAACCCGAACAGCCGGCGCGGCGCGGAAGCGGTCGACGAGGTTTCGCGCAGGCTCGAGGCAGGCGGCCTCGCTCTTCAGGTTGAGACGTTCACCAGTCCAGAGGAGGTCTCGTCCGACATCGTCCGCCGCGCTCCCGAGGTGGATTGCGTCGTGGTGTGCGGCGGCGACGGCAGCGTCAACGCGGCCGGGCCCGGGCTTCTCGAAACGCGCCTGCCTTTCGGGATCGTGCCGCTCGGCACCGGCAACGATCTCGCGCGCACCCTCGGCATTCCGGAGGACCTCGGCGCCGCGATCGACATCATCACGGCGGGAAAGGAGCGGACGATCGACATCGGGCTCGTCAACGGCAAGCCGTTCTTCAACGTTGCGAGCCTGGGCATTTCGACCGATCTCGCCCACACGCTCACGTCGGACATCAAGCGGCGCTTCGGCCGTCTCGGATATGCCCTCGCGGCCATGAAGGTGCTGACGCATGCGCGCCCGTTCACGGCGACGATCATGAGCAAGGGCGAGCCGATGCGCGTGAAGACCTACCAGATTGCGGTTGGCAACGGCCGCTACTACGGCGGCGGAATGGCGGTCGCCGAGCATGCGACGATCGACGACCACCACCTCGATCTCTACAGCCTCGAGCTTAGTAGCGTTTGGAAGTTCGCCCTCATGCTGCGCGCCTTCAGGGCCGGCTCCCACGGCGCCTGGGAGGAGGTTCGCACCGTCCGGTGCACGGAGTTCGAAATCCATACGCGCAAGCCACGCCCCGTGAACTGCGACGGCGAGATTTGCGCGCATACGCCGGCAAAGTTTCAGGTCGTCCCCAAAGCCCTGCGGGTCTTCGCGCCATAACGCCCGATTCTCCGCCACTCTCGTCTCGGAAGCCCTGGTTCTCGGGCTCACCAGGGCGAATGATTCTGTAGGCGCGCTTCCGGATGGCCGGCAGCCAATCCGGACGTGAAGGCGGCGGGCGTCGATCCGATGCAGCACTACCTGCAGTTTGGCGCTTTGGAGGGCCGGAGCCTGGGCGGCGTCAGCTGATCTCCGGAGCATGACGTCTGGGGGCCGGAGAGGAAACCCTCCGGCCCCTCTCGTTAGAGCGCGCCGGGCTTAGGCGGCGAATTTCAGTCCAAGGATCCCGGCCACGATCAGGCCGATGCAAACGAAGCGCGCCGCGGTGGCGGGCTCGGCGAACAGGACCACGCCGAGGATGGCGGTGCCGACCGCGCCGATCCCGGTCCAGACCGCATAGGCGGTCCCGATCGGCAGCTCCTTTAATGCGATGCCGAGCAGGCCCAGGCTTATGCCCATGCTCGCCAATGTGGCGATGGATGGCCACAGGCGCGTGAACCCCTGGGTGTATTTCAGCCCGATGGCCCAGCCGATTTCAAAAAGGCCGGCAAGGAGCAGATACAACCAGGACACTCTCGCCTCCATCGGGCCGCTACGGATTGGGTGCGATGCTTATGCGAGCAGAAGCGGACGGCAGGCAAGCCGACAGGATTTTTCGCACTCAGGCCCGGCGCGGCGCCTGGTCGCGGGCAGGCCCACTTTCGACCGCCCGGGGGCGCGTTTCTCCTCCCCCAACCGGGGGCTGTGGCGCCGACGGCACGCACCTTCGGTTGCGGTGAACACTGGCCCAGATCATGCAACGCTCGCGCTGGACCATGGTAGCATCGGTCCAGTCGGGGGTGATTCGATGCGGACACGCATACTACCCTTCGGAAAGTCGGTCGCGGTACGCCGCCGCCGCCCGCGCGCCACGTGGCAGCCGCAATCAGTTCCCAGCTTCTTATGGGAGCCAGGATGGGCGAGCAGTGCCGGTGTCGCCGACGCAACCCTTGTCCGCTCCAAAGGTTATCGCTGCGTTGAGGCGCTTGAACCCGCGGGTGCAAATGTCATCGAACATTGACCTCTTCACGACATACGCGAGATCGTATGAATCCCGTCGCGAAACCGAGATGTCCTTGCAGGACTACCTGGAAGGATGCCGCGACGACCCGATGATGTACGCCAGCGCGGCGGAGCGGATCCTCGCCGCGATCGGCGAACCCGAGATGCTCGACACGTCGCGGGATGCGCGGCTCGGCCGGATCTTCATGAACCGGACGATCCGGGCCTATCCGGCCTTTGCCGAATTCTTCGGCATGGAAGAGACGATCGAGCGCATTGTCGCCTATTTCAGGCACGCCGCGCAGGGGTTGGAGGAGCGCAAGCAGATCCTCTACCTGCTCGGGCCGGTCGGCGGCGGCAAGTCGTCGCTGGCTGAGCGTCTCAAGGCGTTGATGGAGAACCATCCCATCTACGTGTTGAAGGCCGGAAACGACCTGAGCCCCATCTTCGAAAGCCCGCTCGGGCTGTTTGATCCCGAACAGATGGGCAAGACGCTGGAGGAGCGCTACGGGATTCCGCGGCGGCGGCTTACCGGGCTCATGAGCCCTTGGTGCCTGAAGCGGCTGGACGAGTTCGGCGGCGACATCTCGAAGTTCAAGGTCGTGAAGGTGAACCCCTCTCGGCTGCGCCAGATCGGCATCTCAAAAACGGAGCCGGGAGACGAGAACAACCAGGACATCTCGTCCCTGGTCGGCAAGGTCGACATCCGCAAGCTGGAGCACCTGTCGCAGAACGATCCCGACGCCTACAGCTACTCGGGCGGCCTCAACCGGGCCAACCAGGGCATGCTCGAGTTCGTCGAGATGTTCAAGGCGCCGATCAAGATGCTGCATCCCCTGCTGACGGCCACGCAGGAGGGCAACTACGTCGGCACCGAGAATATCGGCGCGATCCCGTTCCAGGGCATCGTCATGGCTCACTCCAACGAGGCGGAGTGGCAAAGCTTCAAGACCAACAAAAACAACGAAGCCTTCATCGACCGCATCTACGTCATCAAGGTGCCGTACTGCCTGCGGGCAACCGAAGAGCAGAAGATCTACGAGAAGCTGATCCGCGGATCGGAGCTCGCCGGCGCGCCCTGCGCTCCGGCCACGCTGGAGATGCTGGCCCGCTTCGCGGTGCTGTCGCGGCTGCGCGAGCACGCCAACTCCAACGTGTTCTCGAAGATGCGCGTGTATGACGGCGAGAGCCTGCGCGAGGTCGATCCGCGCGCCCGCTCGCTGCAGGAATACAAGGATGCGGCCGGCGTCGACGAGGGCATGGAGGGCATCTCCACGCGCTTCGCCTTCAAGGTGCTTGCGGCGGCCTTCAACCACGACACCACCGAAATCGCGGCCGATCCCGTGCACCTGATGTACGTGCTGGAACAGACGGTTCGGCGCGAGCAGCTGCCGGAAGCGGTGGAGAAGCGCTATCTCGAATTCCTCAAGGCCGAACTCGCGCCGCGCTATGCGGAGTTCATCGGCCACGAGATCCAGAAGGCGTACCTGGAGTCCTACCACGACTACGGCCAGAACCTCTTCGATCGCTATGTCGACTATGCCGACGCCTGGATCGAAGACCAGGACTTCAAGGATTCCGATACCGGGCAGTTGCTCAACCGGGAGCTGCTCAACCAGGAGTTGACCAAGATCGAGAAACCGGCGGGCATCGCCAACCCCAAGGACTTCCGCAACGAAGTCGTCAAGTTCGCGCTGCGCTCGCGGGCGAGCCATGGCGGCAAGAATCCCTCCTGGACCAGCTACGAGAAGATCCGCGACGTCATCGAGAAGCGGATGTTCAGCCAGGTCGAGGAGCTTCTGCCGGTGATCAGCTTCGGGTCCAAGAAGGACTCCGACAGCGAGAAGAAACACGCCGACTTCGTCGCCCGCATGACCGAGCGCGGATACACCGAGCGCCAGGTGCGACGACTGGTCGAGTGGTACATGCGGGTCAAGCAGGCAGGGTAGCCTCGTCCAAGCAGCGGTCGGTCTGATCGCATCAGATCGACCGCTCGAGCCACCCGGCCGGAGCGGAGCGAAGATGCACATCGTCGACAGACGCCTGAACCCGGGAGGCAAGAGCCTCGGCAATCGCCAGCGCTTCCTGCGCAGGGCGCAGTCCCTCGTGCGCAGGGCGGTGCGGGACCAGTCCCGCGACCGCTCCATCAAGGACATGGGCGAGGGCGGGGAAGTTTCGATCCCGTCCGACGGCGTGCGCGAGCCGTCCCTGCGCCGCTCGAGCGCGGGCGGCATGCGCGAGCACGTGCTGCCGGGCAACAAGCAATTCACCGAAGGCGACACGATCCCGCGGCCGCAGGGCGGAGGCGGGGGCTCCGAGGGCGCGGAGGAAGGCGGAGGCGAGGACGATTTTCGATTCGTGCTGTCGCAGGACGAGTTCCTGGACCTGTTCCTGGAAGACCTCGAACTGCCCGACCTCGCGAAGACGCGCGTGGAGGACCTGGAGAATCCGGCCTGGCGACGGGCCGGCTACTCCACTTCAGGATCGCCCGCGAACCTTTCGCTCACCCGCACGATGCGCAACAGCCTGTCGCGGCGCATCGCGCTCAACCGGCCGAAATCATCGGAAATGAAGGAGCTCGAGGAGGAGATCGCCCTCCTCGAAGGCCGAGGAGACGAGCCGGACCGCGTCGCCGCGCTGCGTGTGAAGCTGGAAGGGCTGGAGCGCCGGCGCAAGCTCATCCCCTTCGTTGATCCAATCGATCTGCGCTATCGCCAATTCGCGCCCTATCCCAAGCCGGTGGCCCAGGCGGTGATGATCTGCCTGATGGACGTTTCGGGCTCCATGACGGAGCACATGAAGGACTTGGCGAAGCGCTTCTATGCGCTGCTCTACATTTTCCTGAAGCGCCGCTACCGGCACGTCGAGCTGGTGTTCATTCGCCACACGCACACGGCCGAGGAGGTGGACGAGGACACGTTCTTCCACTCCACCGAGACCGGCGGAACAGTGGTGTCCACCGCGCTGGTGGAGATGCTGAAGGTGCTGCAGGAGCGCTATCGCCCCGAGGACTGGAACATCTACGCCGCCCAGGCCTCCGACGGCGACAACGCGCCCAACGACAACGAGCGAACGGTGTCGCTGCTGCAGAACCAGATCCTGCCCATGATGCAGTACTTCGCGTATCTGGAGGTGAAGCCCGAGGACGAGCCGCTGTCGCTCGGCCTCACCTCGCGGGCGAGCGACCTGTGGCGCGCGTACGAGGCCATGGACGACGCGGGCCCACGCTTCGCGATGCGCCAGGTCCGCCACCGCCGGGACATCTTCCCGGTGTTTCGTGAGCTGTTCCGCCGCCGCGGCCAAGGGGCCGAGGCGGAGCGTGTGGGGGCGTCCTGATGACCATGCATCTCATCCCCAAGCCGCTTCTGTTCCACAGCAACGACTGGGACTTCGACACCATCCGGCGCATCTACGACGCCTGCGAGCGCATCGGCGTGGGGGAGCTCGGGCTCGACGTCTACCCGAACCAGATCGAGACGATCACGGCCGAGCAGATGCTGGACGCCTATTCGTCCTCCGGCATGCCGCTGTTCTACAAGCACTGGAGCTTCGGCAAGCACTTCGCCCACCACGAGGCGGTGTACCGCCGCGGCTATGGCGATCTCGCCTATGAGATCGTGATCAACTCCAACCCGTGCATCAGCTACATCATGGAGGAGAACTCCGCCACGATGCAGACGCTCGTGATTGCGCATGCGGCGTTCGGACATAACCACTTCTTCAAGAACAACTACTTGTTCAAGCAGTGGACGGATGCGGACGGCATCCTCGATTACCTCGACTTCGCCAAGACCTACATTTCCGACTGCGAGGAGCGCTACGGCCATCTCGCGGTCGAGCGGCTGCTGGACGCCGCCCATGCGCTGAACAGCCAGGCGGTGCATCGCTATCCGCGGCGCTCGAAGCCGGACCTGCGCTCGGAGGAGCGGCGCGCGAACGAGCGGCGGGCGCATGACGAGCAGATGTTCAACGACCTGTGGCGCACAGTGCCCAGGACCGAGAAAATCCGCACCGGCAACCTCGACGAGGAGCGCCGCCGCGCCCTGCTGCAGCTGCCGCAGGAGAACGTGCTCTACTTCCTGGAAAAGACCGCGCCGAAGCTGGCGCCGTGGCAACGCGAGATCCTGCGCATCGTCCGCAACGTCGCGCAGTATTTCTATCCGCAGCGCCAGACCAAGGTGATGAACGAAGGCTGCGCCACCTTCGTGCACTACAAGATCATGAACCGCCTGCACGAGCAGGGGATGCTGGACGACGGCAGCTACTTCGAATTCCTGAAGTCGCACACCAACGTGACGTTCCAGCCGAAATACGACGATCCGCGGTATGGCGGGCTGAACCCCTACGCGATCGGCTTCGCGATGATGACCGACATCGAGCGCATCTGCACCGAGCCCACCGAGGAGGACCGGCAGTGGTTCCCGGAGATCGCCGGCAAGGGCGACCCCATGGGTGTTTTGCGCGACGTGTGGGCGAACTACCGCGACGAAAGCTTCCTGCTGCAGTTCCTCAGCCCCAAGCTGATGCGCGAATGGCGAATGTTCCACGTCGTCGACGACCCGGACCGTCCGGACCTGCGAGTTGACGCCATCCACGACGAGCGCGGCTACCGGCGCATGCGCCGCGCTCTGGCGCGCCAATACGACGTGGCGTGGATCGACCCCGACATCCAGGTCGTGGACGTGGACCTCGCGGGCGATCGGCGACTCATTCTGCACCACAACGTCGTGAACAAGATGCTGCTCGAGAGCGAAGACGCCAGCCGCGTGCTGCAGCACCTTGCCGACTTGTGGGGTTATGACGTGCTGATGAAGGAGATTGACGCCCCGACCGGCATGGTTCTGAAGGAACACCGGGCGAGCGCGCAGCCGATAGGACGGTGAGCCGCAGTGCTCCCGCCTTGAACCGCTGTTTCGAAACTCCAGGCGCGGAACAGCGTGACTGGAGAGATCAGCGCCTCGCGTTGTGCGCGCCGGCGCTAATGAACTTCCGCCCCCACCCCGCCGCGTGCCAGCAAATTTCGATAAGCTTTCGAAGACGCGTGCCTGAATTTCAGTCGTCCCATTCTGGAACATGATCGCAATCTTGCCGCAACTCAGGCGGAAGCTTTAGGGGTCGGTGGGACGGGGGTTCCTAACGAGGATCGGCCAAAGCCGGTCACGTTCCGGCTTGTCGATCTTCTGCCGTGTGGGAGAAGGTCATGGAATACCGCGAATTCGACAAACTGCGCGATGTCGCCGATGTGCGGGTCGCCGCCCGGCCGGTCTTGACCCGCCGCGAGCGGCTTGAGCGCTGGGCGACGCTGCTGGAACAGGATCCGGCGCGCAGGTTGCGCTCGCTGGGCGAAATCGAGACCAAGACCGCCGCCGAGCGCGTGCAGATGCGTTCGCCCGACTCGCCGCTGACGGTCGCTTTCGAGGACAAGATCCTGCGGGCGGACGGGCTGGCGAGCGACCGGTTGGGCGACGCGATCGACTACTTCGAAATGACCGACGATGACGCCCATCGTCTCCTCTGCTCCTGCATGAATGGCTGGACGATGTCGGCCGGCAAGGTGGCGCGCGGCGTACGCAACCTCGCCAACCCGGACACGCGGCTCCAGAGCGCCGCGTGGGTGGTGGCCGGCGCATTTTTGGTCACGCCCGTTCTGATGCTGTTTTTTGGCTGAGGCCCGGCTCCGGGCCGTCCGCCAGGATGGTCCGGACGCTGCGTCGTCACTGCCCGGATCCACTGGCGCGCTCGGGCGTTGAGGGGCCTCCAGCGACAGGAGATCCCATGGCCGCCCAGACCCAAACCGACAAGCCGCAGTCGCTCGGCAAGTTCACGGTGACGCCGAGCGACGGCGTATTCCACATGCGCATCGAAACCGAGGAGGGCGCGGTGCTCGACCTCACGGCGACGCGCGACCAGATCGACATCCTCGCCGACGCGCTCGACGACATGCTCGCCGAAACCGAGGAAGATGACGCGGTCGAGGATTGATCGTCGCGTCGCCGCACCTGCGTCAACAAGAAGGGGCCGCCCTCGCGGGCGGCCCCTTCTTTGTGAGTGTTTGGCAATTACCCGTCGTTCTCGGCGTTCAGGTCCTCGGGCCTCAGGCCTTCGTCCGCCGCGCCGCGCAGGCGCACGCCTGGCCCGTCGTGGAACTCGACCCCGGCTGCGCCGAGCGCCGAGATCAGCCGCATCGTCACGGCCTCGTCCGGGCTGATCGGCGCCCCGCCGCGAGCTTCGATGTCCGCTAGCGCATCCAGGCTAATGCCGGCGCGCTCGGCCGCGTCCTCACGGGAAAGGCCCGCCAGCACGCGTGCCGCCCAGACCTGATTTCCCGTGAACATGGCGCGGACCCTCTCAGAAACGGACCGTGGCGTTTTCACCGCCATTCGGTCTTTCTCCCGTCGTCACCGCTTTCAGGTAGCCATAGGCGTACAGCATGGTGCTGGAAGGGCTGTCCCAGTATTCGGCCCCCTCGACCTTCACCTTGATGAGCCCGATCTTGGGGTCCTCGGCGCCCTTGGGGAACCAGGTCCGCATGGCCTCGCTCCAGAGTTCCTTAGTTTTTGCCGTATCCTGGATCACCTCGGCCACGCCCGAGATCGAGACGTAGTTCTGTTTGCTCTCGTCCGAGTAGGTGACCAGAACCTGCGGGTCACGGCGGATCTCGATCACCTTGGGCGAGTCGATATCCGTGAAGAACCAGAGATTGCCGTCGAACTCGACCGTCTTCGTGCCCATGGGCCGAGAATGCAGATGGCCGTCCTCGCCACGCGTCGCCATCATCGCGATATGGGCGTCCTTGATCAGGGACAGAACCTTGTCCCGAGCCGCCTGATCGTCTCTCTTCTCCACCATTGGGAGCTCCCGTTTCGGTTGATGCGTGTGGCCTGACAACCCATGCGCCCCGGTACGGTTCCGCTATTCCGTCCTGCTCCCAGGCGATGGATTCCGATCGCCATGCGGGCTAAGCAGGGGAGGGGGCGCAAGGATCTCGGCGAAGGAACAGCCATGGGCGACTGGATCAAACTGACCGCGTCGGACGGCGTCACGATCGACGCCTATCGGGCCCAGCCGACGGGAACGCCCAAGGCGGGGCTCGTGGTCCTGCAGGAAATTTTCGGCGTCAACGACCACATCCGCCGGGTGGCGGACGGCTTTGCGGCCGAAGGCTATCTGGCGATCGCGCCGGCGCTGTTTGATCGCGTGCGGCCGAAGATCGAACTCGGCTATGGGCCGGACGACATGAAGCAGGGCGTCGACATCCGGGCGCAGACGACGCTCGAAGGCGCGCTCGCCGATACGGCGGCCGCCATCGAGGCGGTGTCCGGGGCTGGCAAGGTGGGCGTCGTCGGTTACTGCTGGGGCGGATCGCTCGCCTATATGGCGGCCGCACGCCTGTCGGGCGTCGCCGCCGCGGTCGGGTATTACGGAGGCATGATCGCCTCGAACCTCGGCGAGATCCCCAAGGCGCCGACAATTCTGCACTTCGGCGAGAAGGACAAGCACATCCCGCTCACGGACGTGCAGAAGATCCAAGAGATCTTCCCGCAGATGTCGGTCTTCGTGTATCCGGCCGACCACGGCTTCAACTGTGACGCGCGCGGCAGCTACCACAAGCCCTCGGCCGATCTGGCGCGGGCGCGCACGCTTGAGTTCTTCGCCGACAAGCTGGGGTGAGACGCTTGACGGTGCGGCTTACGACCCGGCCGCGTCCTGCCGGGCCGACCGGAACAGGCTCGCGAAAGCGACCAGCAAGGTGAGCGCCACGGCCGAGAACGCGGCCGGGTAGCCGCCGAAGGTCGAGGTGATCAAGCCGAAAGCCGCCGGACCGACCACGTAGCCCACGAATGTCACGATGGTAGCGCCCGCGGTGGTCTCGCTGACGCGCCCCTTCGGCGCATGGCGGGCGACCTCGGCGAGGTGGACGCCGTTCCAGCTCGACACCGTCACGCCCGCGACGCCGGCCACGACCATGACGAGCCAGAGCGGCCACGCGGCGGAGAGCGCGGCGAACGTCGCCATCGTGGCGGCGGCCGCGATGGCGTTGATGATGAGCGTACGGACTCCCGACCCCCAGCGGTCCGACACCCAGCCCAGCGCAACCCTGCCGAACACGCCCGTCGCCTGCATTACCGCGAAAACGAGCCCGGCAGTGACGAGGTCGTAGCCGAGCCCCACCAGCCAAGTCACAGTAAAAGCGAACAGCGAGCCCTGGCCGACCGCAAAGCAGCAGCCGGCTAGCGAGAGGCCGCGCAACGGCGGTGACGAAATCACGGCCCGCAGCGGCCCCAGCATGGTGTGAGGCGAGAACAAGACGCCAGGCCCGACCGGCTGTTCAGGATCGCGGTCCCGGTCCACGCTGGCTCGGATCGGCTGCACGATGAGCACGGTCGCGATCGGTACGAGGCCGACCAGGATCAACGCCATGCGCCAGTCCATCCGCTCCACGAGAAACGGCAGCGCCAGCCCGGCCAGGACGCCTCCCAACGGCACGCCGGCCTGCTTCAGGGAGAAGATCAACGTGCGGTGCGCCGGCGGCGCATGCTTCAGCAGGATGTCGCTTCCCGCGGGCGCGGATGGCCCGTAGCCGAGGCCCAGCAGCATGTTGGCGAGGAATGGCGCCAGGGCCCAGGGCGGCGTGAGAAGCGCCACGCCCGCGCCGCCGAGCAGTAGCCCGATTTGGAGCGTGCGGATCGGCCCGAAACGCCGGATCAGCGGGTGGCCGATCATCAGGAAGATGATGGAGCCGAACGTCCCCGCGCCCGCGATGGCGCCGATCGACTCCGGCGCGAGGCCGGTGGCGGCCGTCATCACGGGGGCGACCGTTGGGACGAGCCTGCTCAGAAACGCGCTGGTGGTCTGGATGCCGAGCGTCGCCAGCAGCGGCCAAAGCCAAAGGGCGGCGGACGGGGCGCGCGCCCGCACGCCCTCCGAATCGTTCATGCGCGGCGGCCCGATGCGCTCTTAGGCATGTGCGGAGGCGTCCGGCTGCAGGCGCCGGCCCCAGGCCACGAACGCGCCGTTGCGGAAACCGTCTTCGGCCTTGCCGTAGCGCAGCGGCCCGCCGTCCGGGGCGAGCACGTCGCCGCCCGCGGCCGCCAATACGGCGTGGCCGGCGGCCGTATCCCACTCCATGGTGGGGCTGAAGCGCGGATAAACGTCGCCGTCGCCTTGCGCGAGCATGCAGAACTTCAGCGCCGAGCCCGCCGTGAGCGTCGACGCGCAGGGGCGCGTCGCCAGAAACGCCTTGGTGTCGGGATCGAGATGCGAACGGCTCACCAGCGCGACCTCGCCCTGGCCGGGCGCCGAGCGGGCCCGGATCTCGCGGCGCTGCTCTTCGGCCGGCATGGATGCGCCGGGCGCGACGGCCATGACCTGCGCGCGTCCGCCGCCGCCGATCCAGAGCACGCCCTTGGCGGGCTGGTAGACGGCGCCGGCCACAGGGCGACCCGCCGCGATCAGGCCGATATTGACCGTGAACTCGCCATTGCGGTCGATGAATTCGCGCGTGCCGTCCAGGGGATCGACGAGCAGGAAGTCCTGCCCGCAGCGCGGAACGTTGCCGGACGACGCCTGCTCCTCCGAGAGGATCGGCGTATCGGGCATGAGCCGCGAAAGCGCCGGCAGGATCACGGCTTCCGCAGCGAGGTCAGCCGCCGTCACCGGGCTGCCGTCCGATTTGGTCGCGTGGGAGCAACGGCAGTAATGCTCCATGATCGCAGGGCCGGCCGAAACCGCGATCGCGCCCAGGGCTTCGGCCAGGGCGAACAAGTCCAGCGGAGCAGCGCGCGGGGGCGCCGAAGGGTGGGTCATCACGAACCTCTCCCGGGGATCGATAGCGCAAAGCGCTCGATCCAGGGAGAGCCCAATGTAAGCGCGCCGGACACGCGCCGCCAGTGGGGCGGGACGCGACGCCGAAACGTCGCTAACGCACGGCGCACGCCGGGGCGCGGATCAGAAGATCAGCTCGGGATCGTCGATCAGCGGATCCGGGTTGGCGAGCGTCACGAGGGCGTCGCGATCCTTGATGCGAATCGTCCGCCCCTGAACCTCGACGCCGTGGCGGGTGAGAGTGGCGAAGTTCCGCGACAGGTTCTCGGGCGTCATGCCGAGGCGCGCCGCCAGGGTGCGCTTGTCGAAAGGAATGTCGAACTCGCCCACGTCGCCGTGGCCCTTCTGCTCGCGCAGGATCCAGTTCGCCAGGCGCTCGACGCTGGTGCGCAGCTTCTGGCTCTTGAGTTCCTTCACCATGCCCCGGTAGGCGCCCGCGATCTCGTCCGCGACCGCATTGGCGAAGCCGATGTCGGTCCGCATGGTCGAGACTACGATTTCCGCCGGGATCATGAGGATCCGCGAGCTCTCGAGCGTTCTTGCAGCCGTCAGGAGCGGCTGCTGGCGCACAAGCGCCGCAAGAACGAAGGCCGTGACGGGACGGATGACGCCGACCGTCGTCTCGCGGTCGTCATGCCGCGCGAAAAGCTCGACCGAACCTTCGAGAACGATGTGGAGAAAGTCCGGAGACAGTCCCCGCTCGAAGAGCGTTACATGAGGAGGGAATCGCTGGAGAAAAGCAGGCTGGATGAGAGCTTCGAACTTCTCATCCTGCATGTTTTTGAACAGCGGCAGTGTTCTAATGTTGTCAGCGTCTACGCTTCGCACCCGGCGCCCCTTGTGATTTTTCGGGGAAGCAAACGATATTCGGCGGCATTGTCAACGAAGAAGTTCTCTGACTTGCATAACGATCAGGTCTGCGTTGCTGAATCTATACGCCGCCACCATTTATCGTTCGTTTGCGTATAGACGGTTGACGCTATACGCCAAGGGAAAGCTCCGTTGTGTGACCGTGCCCTGCTTCAGTCCGTTCCCTCGACTTGCTATCAGGTTCAACGCCGGATGACCGTTTTGGTCCGTTATGGCGCGCAGAAACTCAACCCAACGCGTATTTGGCAAGTTGGTTCCCGTGCTGACTGAAAATTCTGCAACCGATGGAAGGCGCCGCGATGAGCAGCCGAGATCAAGTTCACGTGGCGCCGGTGGGCGTCCTCACCGTTTCGGATCGCGCCAGCCGCGGCGAGTACGAAGACAAGGGCGGGCCGGGCATCGTGGCGGCATTGTCGGACATTCTTGGGTCACCATGGCGCCCGGTTGCGTGCGTCGTGCCGGATGAACGGGACCAGATCGAGGCTGCGTTGATCGATCTCGCAGAGCGGCAAGGCTGCA
Organism: Alsobacter metallidurans; assembly: GCF_014636935.1. Taxonomy (GTDB): domain Bacteria; phylum Pseudomonadota; class Alphaproteobacteria; order Rhizobiales; family Beijerinckiaceae; genus Alsobacter; species Alsobacter metallidurans. The sequence continues at coordinate 1,358,396 of NZ_BMES01000001.1, forward strand.
GCCTCATCCTCTCCACGGGCGGCACCGGCCCGGCGCTACGCGACGTGACCCCGGAGGCGACAGAGGCGGTCTGCGACCGCATCCTGCCCGGCTTCGGCGAACTCATGCGCACCGCGAGCCTGCGCGAGGTGCCGACCGCCATTCTGTCCCGCCAACTCGCCGGCACGCGAGGCCGGACACTGATCATCAACCTGCCCGGAAAGCCCTCGGCCATTCGCACCTGCCTGGACGCCGTGTTCGCGGCCGTACCCTACTGCGTGGACCTGATCGGAGGCGATTACTTCGAGACGAATCCGCAGCACTGCAAGGCGTTTCGCCCCAAGGCCTGACGGGACGCCGCAAACCGGTCATTGACTTTTTGCGCCGCAACATTCATATGCATCGTCGTACGTCGGCTATCGGCGAAACAGGCTGCGTGTGCGGATCGATCGATCCGACCTGCCGACCGTCTGGGTTACGGCTTCCATAGCGAAGCGGGGCCCTGGGCTTTCCAAAGACTTCCCTGAACACGCGGGGCGTCCTCCGACCGGAACGGTTCAAGCCGTCCCGGGCGTTCGAGTCCGACTCCTCTTGAACCTCCGTTCCAGGATTTTTCCTTGACCCTCTTTTCTGAAATGGGCCTCAGCCGCCCGATCCTCGACGCGCTTGCGGCCGAGGGCTACACTGCTCCGACCCCCATCCAGGCCCAGGCGATCCCGTCCGTTCTCGCCGGCAACGACCTCCTTGGCATCGCCCAGACGGGCACCGGCAAGACGGCCGCCTTCGCGCTGCCGCTGCTGCAGCGCATGACGGACAATCCCCGTCAGGTTGCCCGCAAGGGCTGCCGCGTCCTGGTGTTGAGCCCCACCCGCGAGCTCGCCAGCCAGATCGCCGAGAGCTTCCGCACCTATGGCAAGAACCTGAAGCTCACCGCCAGCGTGGTGTTCGGCGGCGTTCCGGTGAACCGCCAGATTCGCGAGATGGCCAACGGCGTCGACGTGCTCGTCGCCACGCCCGGCCGCCTGCTGGACCTTTGCAACCAGCGCGCCGTGGACCTGTCGAAGATCGAGACCTTCATTCTCGACGAAGCCGACCAGATGCTCGACATGGGCTTCATCCACGACATCCGTAAGCTGATCGCGATGATCCCGGCGCCGGCCCAGCGCCAGACGCTGTTCTTCTCGGCGACCATGCCGAAGGAGATCGCGGACCTCGCCGACCGGCTCCTCAAGAACCCCGTGAAGGTCTCGGTGACGCCCGTCGCCACCACGGCCGAGCGCGTCGACCAGTCAGTGCTGTTCGTGGACACGGCGCACAAGCAGGCGCTGCTGCACCTGCTGCTCACCAACGACGCCTCGATCGAGCGCGCGCTGGTGTTCACCCGCACCAAGCACGGCGCTGACAAGGTCGTCCGCAAGCTCGCGGCCGCCGGCCACAATGCGGCGGCGATCCATGGCAACAAGAGCCAGAATCACCGCGAGCGCGCCCTGGCGGACTTCCGCGCCGGCAAGTCGCGCCTTCTGGTCGCGACCGACATCGCGGCCCGCGGCATCGACGTCGACGCCGTGTCGCACGTCATCAACTACGACCTGCCGAACGTGCCGGAGAGCTACGTCCACCGCATCGGCCGCACGGCCCGCGCGGGCGCGGCCGGCATCGCGATCTCGTTCTGTGACCGCGAGGAGCGCGCCTTCCTGCGCGACATCGAGCGGGTGACCCGCCAGAAGGTCCCGCAGGCCGAACTCCCGGCCGGCCTCGCGGCCGCCGCCGAGGAAGAGGCCAAGCGCGCCGCCTCCATGCCGCGCGAGGAGCGTCATCGCGACGAGCGCGCCGGCGGCCAGCGCAACGGACGTGGCCAGCAGAACCGCAGCGGCCGCTCCGGCGGTCCGGCGCGTCCGGCCGGCCAGAGCCCGCGTCCGGCCCAGGGCGCACGCCCGGCTCAGGGCCAGCGCCCCGCCCAGGGTCGCCCCCAGGCCGAGCGCACCGGCGAGGCCCGCCCGCAGCAGCCGCGCGGCGAGCAGCGTCAGCGCCCCGCGCAGGAGCACCACAGCGCCGGCCAGCGTCAGGCTGAGCCGCGCCGCAACGGCGCCGCTGGCGGCCCGGACGGCGCCCGCGCGCTCGAGCTCTGGGGCAACGGCTCCGCCAACCGCACGCCGCGCCCGCAGGGCGGCAAGCCAAACGGCCAGCCGCGCCGCGAAGGCCGCCCGAGCCGCTGAGGCCGGGTGCTCACAGTCAGAACCCTCTCCCGCGTAGCGGGGGAGGGCAGGGAGGGGGTGGCCATGCGCCGCCCCCTTTTCTTTCCGTTGAATAAAGCCGCCGATGTGCGGCGTCGCGGTGCACACCCACTAACATGTCAGTTGACGCCGGCTCTAAACCGGTTAGGCTCTCCCCAAGGTTGAATTGGACCGTGGCGCCCCGCGCGACCGACGGCCAAAGGCGCGGCTCGCCGCGTCCATAAAACAGTCCTGGGGAGGACCTTGATGAGTAAGCTGCCGTTCGGCGACCTGTCGCGTCGCGATCTTCTGAAAACCACCGCCCTTGTCGCCGGCGCCGTCGCCGCGCCCGCGATCGTGTCGCGCGCAAACGCCCAGTCGAAGTTCGACTGGAAGCGCTTCAAGGGCGAGAAGATCGACGTCATGATGGTGAAGAACCCCCGGTCCGACCTGCTGCAGGCGGCCGAGAAGGAGTTCACCGCTCTGACCGGCATCGAGGTCTCGTCCGAGCAGATCCCCGAGCAGCAGCAGCGCCAGAAGGCGATGATCGAGTTCACGTCCGGTCGCCCGACCTTCGACGTCGTGCTCCTCGCCCTCCACGTCCAGAAGCGCCTCGCCTACAAGGGCAAGTGGGTGGACGACCTGCGGCCGCTCCTGAACAACCCCGAGATGACCAATCCGGAGTTCGATCTTGCCGACTTTGGCGAGGCCGGCATGAACTTCGCCACCCAGTCCGACGGCGCGATCACGACGATCCCGCACTTCGTCGATTTCTGGATGCTCTACTACAACAAGGAAATGTTCGCCCAGAAGGGCCTCGAATACCCGAAGTCCATGGACGAGATCGTCACTGCAGCCGCCAAGCTGCATGACCCTTCCAAGGGCGTCGCCGGCTTCGTGTCGCGCGGCCTGAAGAACGCGAATATTCCGGTCTGGACCAGCTGGCTGCTGGGTCAGGGTCTCGAGACCATCGACCCGAAAACCGGCAAGCTCAACACCGACGGCCCGGAAGCCGTGTGGGCGGCGGACTTCTACCGCAAGCTCAACAAGGAATACGCGCCTCCCGGCACGATTGGCTTCAACTGGAACGAGTGCCAGACCACCTTCGCGCAGGGCCGCGCCGCTATGTGGCTCGACGGCATCGGCTTCGCCACGCCGCTGGAGGATCCCACCAAGTCCAAGATCGTCGGCAAGGTCGGCTACGGCGTCACGCCGCCCGGCCCGAAGGCGCATCACTCGGCCATTTTCTGCGACGGCATGGGCATCGCCCAGGCGTCCAAGAAGAAGGGCGCGGCCTGGTATTACATCCAGTGGGCGACCAACAAGGAAAACCAGCTGGCCATGCTCAAGGCCGGCGCGGGCGCTCCCGGCCGCCAGTCGCCATTCAAGAACCCCGAGGGAGTCCAGTCGAAGACCTTCGCCAAGGACTACTTCGACTGCATGGCCAACTCGGGCAAGATCGGCCGTCCCGGCCTGCCGCAGATTATCCCGGTCACGGAGTTCCGCGACATCTTCGGCGTGGCGCTCACCAACACGCTGTCGGGCGCCGATTCGCTCACAGAGCTGAAGAAGGCCACCGAGACCTTCAAGCCGGTGCTAGAGAAGTCCGAGCAGGGCTGAGAATCAGAGCCGCTCGGCCTTAGGGCCGGGCGGCTCCGACCTGGATCGCGAGCCTCCGGCTCGCATCCTTCCGGCGGCGATGAGGATGCGAGCCAGTAGGCTCGCGGTCCGGGGAGGCCGCCGCGCTCCAGGACAGCACAAGAGAGCGTTCATGACTGAGACCACGGCCCCCGCCGCTCTCCCCCCCACCGTCGCGGCGACCCGCGCAACCACGCCGCCCAGTGGCAAGCCGCATGATTTCTCGCGGAAGTACTGGGTTTTCGCGATGCCGGCCGCCGTGATCATCTCGGCCGTGATCGTGTTTCCGTGGCTGTTCACGATGTTCATGTCCGTGCAGGACTGGAAGATCGGCGGCGGCATCGACTTCGTCGGCCTCGACAACTTCCGGACGCTGGCGGCCGATTCGCGGTTCCGCGAGTCGTTGTGGATCACCTTCTACTTCACGGTGCTGGGCGTCGTGCTGCCAGTGGTGCTCGGCACCGCCGCCGCACTGGTGTTCCACCGCGAGTTCCCCATGCGCGGCCTGCTGCGCACCATCTTCGTAATGCCGATGATGGCGACGCCCGTCGCTGTCTCGCTGGTGTGGAAAATGATGTTCCACCCACAACTTGGCGTGCTGAACTACCTGCTCCAGCAGGTCGGCATCGGTCCGTCCGAATGGGTGTTCAACCCCAACACGGTGATCCCGACGCTCGTGATGGTCGAGGTCTGGCACTGGACGCCGCTGGTCATGCTCATCGTGCTCGGCGGTCTCGCGGGCTTGCCCAAGGAGCCCTACGAATCGGCCGTGATCGACGGCGCCAACGGCTGGCACATGTTCCGCTTCATCACGCTGCCGCTGCTCTGGCCCTTCATCATGATCGCGCTGATCATCCGCACGATCGACGCGCTGAAGGCGTTCGACATCATCTTCGTGATCTCGGAAGGCGGCCCCGGCACGGCCTCCGAGACGCTCAACATCTTCCTCTACTTGCAGGCCTTCCAGTTCTACAAGATCGGCTACGCCTCCGCGGTGGTGGTCATCTTCTTCGTCATTATCGTGATGCTGAGCCTGCTGCTGCTCTACTCGCGCCAGAAAACGAAGTGGAACGCGTGATGGCGGTCATGATGCAGGCTTTCCTTGCCGTTTCCGCCGTCATCCCCGGCGCGCCGCAGGCGCGGAAGGGGGATCCAGAACACGGCCTGGCGACGGACTGGATCCTCTTCCCGGCGCTACGCGCCGCCGCGGATGACGGGAACAGGGACATGACACTCGCGACCGGAGCACGCCCATGAGCGCCATCGTCGGCTCGCGCCGCCTGACGCCGAAGAACATCCTCACCAAGGCGGGGTTCTTCCTCTCGGTCTTCGTGCTCGTCTCGCCCGCCATCCTGGTGTTTCTCTGGATGCTGTCGCTCTCGTTCAAGAACGAGGTCGACAACACAGCCTGGCCGCCGGTGTTCATCCCGAGCCCGCCGACGCTGGCGAACTACGTCGAGGTCTTCGCCCGCAACAACTTCCTGCTCTATCTCTGGAACTCCATCCTGGTCACGGGCGGGGCCGTGTTCGTGGGTTTGCTCGTCGGCGTGCCGGCCGGCTACGGCATCGCCCGGTCGAAATCGGCCAAGTTCGCGATTCTGATCCTGATCGCCCGCATGACGCCGGCGCTGAGCTACCTGATCCCGCTGTTCATGGCGTTCCAGTGGCTCGGGCTCGTCGGCACCATCCCGGCGCTGCTGATCACCCATCTGGTGATCACCATCCCGATCATCGTCTGGATCATGATCGGCTATTTCGAGAATATCCCGACCGATCTCGAGGACGCCGCGCTGGTGGATGGCTGCACGCCCTGGCAGAGCTTCCGCTACATCGCGTTCCCGCTGGCCAAGCCCGGACTCGTGGTGGGCGGCATCCTGGCCTTCATCTTCTCGTGGAATAACTTCATCTTCTCGGTGGTGCTGGGCGGCAAGACCACCCGCACGCTGCCGGCCGCCGTCTACAACGTGCTCACCTTCGAGCAGCTGTCCTGGGGCCCGCTGGCCGCCGCGGCCCTGCTGGTGACGCTGCCGGTGCTGTTGCTCACCGTCCTGGCCCAGCGCCAGATTGTCGCCGGCCTCTCTTCGGGAGGCTTGAAGGACGGCTAGGTCATCGGGAGCCCCGCGCGGGCTCCCTCCGCATTCAACCGGCATGTCAGTGATCACACGCTAAGCGCCAGGCGCTAAAACGAACCAGGAGAACTCTCGTGCAGCCAACCCAGCAACGCTTCGGCCTCTCGGTCGCGCTTTCGACGCCGTTCGGCGCAGACGCCAGGGTCGACCTCGGCCGCATCGCCACCCACGCCAACTGGGTGCTGCAGAACGGCGCTGGCAGCGTCACGCTGTGCGGCACCACCGGCGAGGGCGCCTCCATCGGCCTCACGCAACGCGCGGCCATGCTGGGCGCGCTGCAGGGCGCGGGCATCGGGGCCGACAAGATCCTGATCGGCGTCGCCTCGGCGTCGCTGGACGAAGCCGCCGCCCAGGCCCGCATGGCGCTGGACGCGGGCTGCAAGGGCCTTCTCGTCGCCCCGGCCTTCTACTTCAAGGGCGTGTCCGACGACGGCGTGTTCAGCTGGTTCTCGAAGTTCTTCGAGCGCACCCCGGGCGTCCGCGACGTGTTCCTCTACCACATCCCGTCCGTCACGGCGGTTGGTCTCTCGGCCGAGCTCATCGGCCGCCTGCGCAAGGCGTTCCCGGCCGTGATCGCGGGCGTGAAGGATTCGTCCGGCGACGCCGCCAACACGGCGGGCCTCCTGGAGCAGCATGGCGACCTCGCCATTCTGGTGGGCGACGAGCGCCAGCTCGCCGGCGCGGTCCGCAAGGGCGCGCAGGGCACGATCTGCGGCTGCGCCAACTTCATCCCGGACATCCTCGCCCCGGTCGCCAACGAGGGCCGGGACGATCCGCGCGTCAAGCAGGTGGTGGATCTCGTCTGCCAGTACCCGGTGATGTCGGCCGTGAAGGCGCTGATCGCGCATCGCACCAACGATCCGGCCTGGCTGAACGTCTGCCCCCCGCTGGAGCCGCTCACGGCCCAGCAGGCGCGTGATCTCACGTCCGGCTTCGACCGTATCGTCGGCGCCAAGGCGGCATGATTTTGGCCCGAGGCGCTGGACGATGAACGAACGGGTCGAGATCGAGCGGGAGCCGCTGAAGCTGCGGGAGCGCGCCTATGACGCGTTTACGCAGCATCTGCTCGCCCGCAACATCCGGCCCGGCCAGTTCGTCTCGCAGCGGGAGCTCGTCGAGCTCACCAGCCTGCCGCTCGGCGCCATCCGCGAGCTCGTGCCGCGGCTGGAGGCCGAGGGGCTGATCCGCACGGTGCCGCAACGCGGCATGCAGATCGCCCATATCGACCTGACGTTGATCCGCGACGCTTTCCAATTCCGCCTCTTCATGGAGAAGGAGGCTTTCGCGCTGTTCGCGACCAGCGCCAGCGACGCGACGCTGCGCCAGTTGCGCGACACGCACGAGGACATTCTGCGCCGCGCCGCGGAGGGCATCACGCCAGCGTTGATAGCCGAGGCCCAGGCCGTTGACTGGGGCTTGCACGACACCGTGATCGATGCGCTCGGCAACGACATCATCTCCAACGCCTACCGGGTCAACAGCATCAAGATCCGCCTGATTCGCGAGGAACGCGTCCGCATCCTCGACCGCCTCCTCGTGTCCGTGATGCACGAGCACATGCGCATCCTCGACGCCTTCGACGCCCGCGACCCAGCCGCCGCCGTGCAGGCCGTGGAACAGCACATCGCCAGCTCCCGCGCACGCGCGCTGGGGGTGTAGGCGGGGCTAGTCGGCCACCGCCACCTCGTTCAGCCGGCAGGCCGAAACATGTCCGGAGCCCACCTCCAGCAGGGGTGGGCGCCCCTCCCGGCAGATGTCCATCGCCTTGGGGCAGCGCGGATGGAAGTGGCAGCCCGGGGGCGGGTGAAGCGGGGAGGGGATCTCGCCCTTCAGCGCCGTGAAGCGGCGCTTACGCCCGTCGAGGCGCGGCACTTCAGAGAGCAGCGCCTGCGTGTAGGGGTGGTTGGGCCGCGTGAACAGCGCATCCGCGGGCGCGAGCTCGACGATGCGGCCGAGATACATCACCGCGACCCGGTCCGCGATGTGCTCCACCACGCCGAGATCGTGCGACACGAACAGGTAGGTGAGATCAAGATCCCGCCGCAAGTCCATGAAGAGATTCAGCACTTGCGCTTGAATCGATACATCAAGCGCCGCCACCGCCTCGTCGCACACCAACACCTTCGGCTGCACGGCCAGCGCCCGCGCGATGCCGATGCGGGCGCGCTGGCCCCCTGAAAACTGGTGCGGGTAGCGGCCCATCACGGCCGGGTCGAGTCCGACGCGCGAGAGCATCTCGGCCACGTAGTCGCGCTTGCGAGCCGCCGGCACGAGGCCATGCACCACCGGGGCCTCGCCGACGATCTCGTCGATCCGCATGCGCGGGTTCAGCGACGCCATCGGATCCTGGAAGATCATCTGGATCGCGAGGTCCGCCTCGCGCCGCTTGGGCCCGTCGAGGCCCGCCACGTCCTGCCCACGGTAGCGGATCAGGCCCTCTGTCGGGTCCATGATGCCGGCGACCATGCGCCCGAGCGTGGACTTGCCGCAGCCGGATTCGCCGACGAGGCCCAGCACCTCGCCGGGGCGGATGTCGAGCGAAACCCCGTCCACGGCGCGCACCACCTGGTCGCGCAGCCCCGCGCCCAGCAGGTTGGCGAACTTGCCCGCGAGGTCGACCCGCTTGGTGAAGCGCTTCGACACGCTCTCGATGGAGACGATGGGCTCGCTCATGCGGCGACGCCTTCAGCCGTCAGCGGATGGATGCAGCGGAAGGCGCGTCCGCCGGTTTCGGCCAGCAGCGGCGGCGCCTCGATGCGGCACGCTGCATCGGCGCGTGGGCAGCGCGGCGCGAAGGCGCAGCCGGGCGGCAGGTTGGCGAGGGAGGGCGTCATCCCGGGTATCTGCGCCAGCGGCGAGCCGCGCCGGTTACGGCTCGGCACGGAACCGATCAGCCCCGCCGTATAGGGATGCCGAGGGGAATCCAGCACGCCGTCGACCGGACCGTCCTCGACGATCCGCCCCGCATACATCACGGCGATCCGGTCCGCGAGGCCGGCCACCACCGCGAGATCATGCGTCACCCACACCAGCGCGGTGCCGGTCTCGGCGCAGAGCTGCTGCACCTCGGCCAGGATCTGCGCCTGAATGGTGACGTCCAACGCAGTGGTGGGCTCGTCCGCCACCAGCAGGGCGGGGCCGTGCAGCAGCGCGATCGCGATGGCGACGCGCTGGCGCATGCCGCCGGAGAATTGGTGCGGATAGCTCTGCAGCCGCTCCTCCGGCGACGGAATGCCGACCCGAGCCAGCGCCCGTGCGGCCCGGTCGCGCGCCGCCTTCTCGGACACGGCCTCATGCGCCCGGATCGCCTCGATCATCTGCGTGTCGACCCGCAGCACCGGGTTCAGCGTCGTCATCGGGTCCTGGAAGATCATCGCGATCCGCCGCCCGCGCAGCGTCCGAAGCTCCTTTTCGGGCAGGCCGACGAGTTCGCGGCCCTCGAACTTGATCGAGCCCGCCGTGATCCGCCCCGGCGCATCGATCAGGCCCATGATCGAAAGTCCGGTCACGGACTTGCCGGAGCCCGACTCGCCCACCAGCCCAAGCACCTCGCCGCGTTTCACCGTGAGGCTGACGCCGTCCACGGCCCGCACCGCTCCTTCGCGCGTGCCGAACGACACCGCGAGGTCTCGCACCTCGAGAACCGGGCTCATCGGCTGAGCCTCGGGTTCAGCACGTCCCGCAGCCGGTCGCCCACGAGGTTGATGGCCACGATGGCGATCACCAGCGCGACGCCGGGATAGGTCGAGATCCAGTATTTGCCGGAGAGCAGGTAGTCGTAGCCGTTCTTGATCAACAACCCGAGCGAAGGCTCGGTCACGGGCACGCCGACGCCGAGAAATGACAGCGTCGCTTCCAGCGCGATGGCGTGCGCCACCTGCACGGTCGCGACCACGATCAGCGGCGGCAGGCAGTTCGGCAGAAGGTGCCGGAACACGATCCGGCTGCGCGGCAACGCAAGGCAGCGCGCCGCCTCGATATATTCGCGCCCGCGCTCCACCAGCGCGGAGCCCCGCACCGTGCGCGCGTAATAGGCCCACTGCACGATCACGAGCGCGATGATCACCTTGTCGATGCCGCGACCCCACACGGCCAGCAGCACCAAGGCGATCAGGATAGCCGGGAACGAGAGCTGCAGGTCCACGACCCGCATCACGAAGCTCTCGACCTTGCCGCCCGCATAAGCGGCCGCAACGCCGATCGAGGCCCCGATCGTGCAGGCGAAGAGCGTCGAGACCACGCCCACGAACAGCGAGATCCGCAGCCCGTACAGAATGGCCGACAGCATGTCCCGGCCCTGCTCGTCCGTGCCGAGATAGTAGGTGAAGCCCGCCGCCGCCTTTTCGCCCGGCGCGAGCCGCCCATCCATGATGTCGAGTTGCGCCAAGTCGTAGGGGTTCTGCGGCGCGATCCAGGGCGCGGCGATCGCCACGACCAGCAGCAGCACGAGCAGCCCCGCGCCCACGAAGGCGAGCGGCGTGTCGAAATACGCCGACAGCCGCCGGCGCAGCAGGCTCTCGCCGCGCTCAGCGCGGATGGGCTCGGCGGCGGCCGGGCCGAGGTCGTGCGGAAGGGCCTGCGTCATGTCACGAGCCCTGTTCGGAGAGCCGCACGCGCGGGTCCAGCGCGGCGTAGATGAGGTCGACCACGAAGTTGATCACGACGAACACCACCACGACCATCATCAGGTAGGCGACGATGATGGGCCGGTCGAGCCGCCCGATGCTGTCGATCAGCAGCTTGCCCATGCCCGGATAGGCGAACACCGTCTCGGTCACCACCGCGAACGCGATCATGCCGCCGAATTCCAGCCCCAGCACGGTGGTGATCGGGATCATGATGTTCTTGAGCACGTGCACGAGGATGATCCGCGACGGCGACAGCCCCTTGGCGCGCGCGAAGCGCACGTAGTCCTGCAGCATGGCCTCCCGCGTGCCGGCGCGCGCCAGCCGGATCACCAGCGCGGCTTTGTAGAGCGCCAGCGTGAAGGCGGGCAGCACGAGGTGCCGCAGCCCGTCGACGGTGAGAAAGCTCACCGGCACGCCCAGCACCGTCACGGTCTCGCCGCGCCCGCCGGACGGCAGCCACCGCAGCTGCACGGCGAACAGCAGGATCAGCATCAGGCCGATCCAGAAATTCGGCAGCGAAAACCCCAGGATCGAGCCCGTCATGATCCCGCGGCCCCACACCGAGTGCGGCCAAAGCCCGGCCAGCATGCCGAGCGGGATGCCGATCAGCACCGACACGATCAGCGCCGCGAAGGCGAGCTCCAGCGTCGCCGGCATGCGCTGGATGATGAGCTTCAGCGCCGGCTCGTTGAACACGAAGGAACGCCCCAGGTCGCCATGCAGCGCGTTCCACACGAACAGCGCGAACTGCTCGTGCAGCGGCTTGTCGAGCCCCAGCCGCCCGGCGATCTCGGCCATCTCCTTTGCGTCGGCATTCGGGTTGGCGAGCACGTCCACCGGGTTGCCAACCATGTAGATCGACACGAACACAATGGCGCCCATCACGGCCACCACGAGCGCCGCCTGGCCGAGCCGCCGAATGAAATAGACGAGCATTCAAGAGCTCCGTTCAGCGACGGGAAGTCCCCTTATCCGGCCCTTCGGGCCACCTTCTCCCCGTCCCGGGGCGAAGGGAGCAACGGCGCCGCAGCCGCGACCGGCCCCCTCTCCCTGGAGCAGGGAGAGGGCTGGGGTGAGGGCCTTCACAAAGGCCGCCAACCCCTCACTGCCCCGGCTTCACCTCGTACGCGAGCGTGTATTGGTCCACCCGCGGCGTGTACGTGATGGTTTTGCGGAACGCCCACGGCGTCACCTCGAAATGCAGCGGGATAATGCCGTAATCCTCCATGCCGACCTTGGAGGCTTCTTGCAGCAGCTTCTCGCGCTCCTTGTCGTCGATGGTGGTCAGCGCCTTCCTGGTCAGCTCGTCCACGGTCTTGTTGGAGTAGCGGCCGCGATTGGTGTTGCCGAAGCCGGGCGCGGCGTCTTGCGTGGCGATCAGCGCCACGATGGAGTTCGACATCTCGCCCGTGTCCGCGCCCCAGCCCGCCAGATAGGCCGAGAACTCGTATTTGTTGCGCCGGCTGAAGAAGGTCGAGGCCGTCATCGAGTCGACGCCGGTCTTGATGCCCACGCGTGTGAACATCTGCGCCACCGCCTGCGCAACCTTCTCGTCGTTGATGTAACGGTCGTTGGGCGAGCCCAGCGTCAGCTCGAAGCCGTTCGGATAGCCGGCCTCTGCCAAAAGCTTTTTTGCTCCTTCGGGGTCATACTTCTCGGGCTTCCGGTCTTCCGACGTACCGAACAGCGGAACGGGCAGCAGCTCGCCGGCCGGCTTGGCGACTCCGCCCATGATGCGGTCCACGATGGCGTCGCGGTTGATGGCCTTCGACATCGCCTGGCGCACGCGCTTGTCGAGGAACGGGTTCTTGCCGTCCGTGCCCTTCACGCCCGGCGTCTTCCAGTCGGGGCCCGTGAACTGGTCGAGATGCACGTAGATGATGCGGTTGGACAGGCCCTGCACTATGGTGAGCCCGGCCTTCTTGATCAGGTCGAAATCCTGGATCGGCGGGTTCTCGATCATGTCGACGTCGCCTGACACCAGCGCGGCCACGCGCGGCCCGGCGGAGGTGATCGGCCGGAACACCACCGTCTTCCAGTGCGGCTTGGCTCCCCAATAGCCGTCGTTGCGCTCCAGCGCGAGGCGCGTGCCGCGCGTGTATTCGGCCAGTTTGTACGGCCCGGTGCCGACCGCCTTTGCGGGGTCGTTGAAGTCCGCCGATTTCGGCGGCGTCCCCAGCCCCTCGCAGCCGCCCTTCTTGAACTTCAGGTCCGCGCCCGCGCCGCTCGCCTGCGCGGAGATGATCCCGAACACGCCCATGTCGAGCGGCATCAGCGGGTAGGGGCCCTTGGTCTTCACCACCAGCGTCAGCGGGTCGGGCGTCTCCATCGACTCGATGCCCTTCGTGGCGATCGTGAAGTTGGAGGGCGAGTTCTCGACGGTCGGGATGCGGCAGACCGAATACACCACGTCGCGCGCCGTGAAGTCCTGCCCGTTGGAAAATTTCACGCCGGGCCGCAGCTTGAACTCCCAGGTCGTGTCGTCCACCGCCTTCCAGGACGCCGCCAGGCCCGGATAGGGCTTCTGCGCCGCGTCGACGAACACCAGCGATTCGAAGATGTGCCGCCGTAGCGCGTTGTTCTGCCCCACATTGTGGAAATGGGGATCGATGGAGGTCGCCTCGGAGGCGACGCCGATCTTCAACTCCTGCGCGACGGCCGGAACGGCCACGCATGCGAGCACGGTTCCCGCCAACAGGGCGGTGCGCGAAACGACCATATGACTGCTCCTCCCGCCGCCTTCTGCGCCCCGACCGGAGCGCGTGCGGCCTCCGCCGGGCAGTCTACGGGGAGATACGGACGGCGCAAGCCAAGCGCGCTTCTGGTTGCCGCCGTGTAAGCCGCTTTTCCGTCGTCGAGCCGCGACGTAGGAGCCACCCTCCCGTCATTGCGAGCGCCAGCGAAGCAATCCCGCCTAACGACCGGGCATCAGGCTGGATTGCTTCGCCTCCGGCTCGCAAGGACGGCCAGGGGCGGCGATGCGGAGGCGCCTTCCCGCCATTGCGGGAGCAGCGAAGCAATCTAGACCCGTCAGAACGCCTTGAACGTGATGATCGTGTGGGTGTCGATGATGTCCGGGATCGGGTGCACCTTCTCGCCGATGAAGTGGCCGATATCGATGTCATCATCGACGTGGAACTTGGCCAGGATGTCGAAATTCCCCGCTGTCGAGTAGATCTCGGACGCGATCTCGGCGTCGGCCAGCCGGCTCGCCACGTCGTAGGTCTTGCCCAGCTTGCACTTGATCTCGACGAAAAAGGTCTGCATCGCCCCGCCCTGGATTGGAGTCGCCGGACCATAGCGCCGCGGCCCGGCGGCGTCACGCCCTACGGCCGCGCCGCGGCCTCGGCCAGGGTCGCCAGCCGGCGTGTCATTGGGCTGCCGGGGTCGGCCAACGGGGCGATCACGGTGAAATGGTTGGCGCCTTCCACGGCCTCGTAGCGGGTCTGCACGCCCGCCTTGCCCCATGCGTCCGCGATCGTTCGGCTCTGGCGCAGGTATTCGGCGCTTTCCGCGCCGCCTACAACAGCGTCCAGCGTGCGGCCGCGCGGAGCCTCCCAGAACAGGGGCGACAGCCGGCGCGCCTCGGCGGCGTCGAGGCCGAGCGCCGTGTTGACGCTGGTTCCCACCAGCGGCTCGAGGTCGAACAGCCCCGACAATGCGTAGGCGGACGGAACCAGTCCGGCCGGGAGAGCAGGGTCTATCGCACCCCAATTGGTCGCCAGCATGCAGGCCGCGAGGTGCCCCCCGGCCGAGTGGCCGGCCACCACGACGGGCCGCTCGAACCGCCGCCACACGAACGCGCAGGCCTCGCGCATCTGGTCCACGATGGTGGAGACCGTGACGGCTGGGCACAGGTCATAGCTCGGCGCCGCCACGGTGACGCCGCGCGACACGAGCCCGCGCGCGAGGTGGCTAAAGGACGAGCGGTCGAGGCCCTGCCAGTAGCCGCCATGAATGAACAGCACGACCGGCCCGCGACCGTCGCCGAAGATGTTGAGGCGGGTTCGCTCGCCATTCCCATAGGCAAGGCCCAGTGCGCCGCCGGCGCTCTCGCGATAGGCGGCCGCATCGCGCGCCCATCCGGCGATGATGGCGGGATGCTCGGGCACGCGCGCCCTGTTGTTGTACTCGGCCTCGTAGTCAATGCTCATGCGAAACTCCCGCGTCGCGCCGGAGAATGGGCCGAAGGCCAGCCCGTCCACAAGGGCCGACCCGAATGCGGCGGCGTCGGTGGGTTGCGGTGTCGGGCGGGCTTTGACACTCTCCGCGCCCGAGAGGGCGGCGCACCCCCGTCGCCCAGGAGATTGAGATGAATAACCCGGTACTGGTCGAGATCACGCGCGGCGCGGTGGTCGAATCGCGCCATCGCGGCGCGGTCGCCGTCGTGGACGCGAGCGGCGCGACCGTTTTCAGCGTGGGCGACGTCGCCCGCCCCGTGTTTCCCCGCTCGGCCGTGAAGGCCTTTCAGGCGCTGCCGCTTATCGAGAGCGGCGCGGCCGACCGCTACAATCTGTCGGCCTCGGAACTGGCCCTCGCGGTGGCGTCCCATTCCGGCGAGCCGCGTCACGCGGATCTGGCCGCGGGCGTGCTCGCCAAGGCGGGACGCGACGTGAACTGCCTCGAGTGCGGCGCGCATTGGCCGCTGAACGAGGAGGTGGCGCGCGATCTCGCGGCCTCCGGGGCCAAGCCTTCCGCGCTCCATAACAACTGCTCCGGCAAGCACGCCGCCTTCGTGTGCCTCGCCTGCCACCTCGGCGAGGACCCGGCTGGCTACGTGCAGGCCGAGCACCGCGTGCAACGCGAGGTGAAGGCCGCCCTGGAGAGCATGACCGGGACGACGCTGGGAGACGACATGCGCGGCACCGATGGCTGCGCAATCCCGACCTACGCGATCCCGATCGCCGCGTTGGCGGCCGGCTTCGCGCGCTTCGGCTCGGGCGTCGGCATGGACCAGGACCGCGTTCGCGCGGCCAGCCGAATCCGCGCCGCGGTCGCGGCCCAGCCCTGGGCGGTGGCGGGCAAGGACCGCCTCGACACCGTGCTGATGGAGCTTTTCGGCCAGCGCGTCTTCATGAAGACAGGCGCGGAAGGCGTTTATTGCGCGGCGCTGCCCGAACTCGGGCTGGGAATAGCCCTCAAGGTGGACGACGGCGCCAAGCGCGCCGCCGAATGCATCATGGCGGCGCTGCTCGGGCGCTACCTCGAGCTTTCCGACGCCGAGCACGCCGGCCTCGAACCCCATGTCCGGCAAACCCAGCGCAACTGGAACGGCGCCGACGTCGGCGCGACGCGACCGGCCGGGGCCCTGGCCTGAACGGAGGCGGACGGGCCGGAGCTGCGTCGAAAACGCGCGTCTGGCGTGCACAGGGTACTCTACGACTACGCCCGGCTACCCAAGCCGGAACCGTTGATGCATCCTGCTCAAGCGCCCGACAAGAGGCGCACCAGGGAGGCATCGATGCCCAGCATGAAGACCATCGTGTGGTCTGCCGCCATCTCGCTGCTCGCCACGTCAGCCTTGTCTACCGCCGCTTCCGCCCAGAACGCGCCCGGCAATCTCGAGAAGCTCGGCGCCTTCAAGACCACCGGGGCGACCCCGGAAATTCCGCTCGTTCCGCAGACGGGCCGCAAGGCCGACGCGATCAAGAAGAACCTCGCCAAGGTCAAGCTTCCGCCGGGCTTCAAGATCTCGCTTTACGCGCTGGTGCCGGATGCGCGCCACATCGCGGTGGGGCCGCAGGGCGTCGTCACCTTTGTGGGCACCCGCAAAAACAAGGTCTACGCGGTTACGGATCGCGGCAAGTCCGGCGTCGCCGACGAGGTGAAGCCCTTCGCGTCCACCATCGACCTCGCGATCCCCAACGGGGTCTGCTTCTCCAAGGACGGCTTCCTGTTCGTCGCCGAGCAGAATCGCGTGCTGATGTTCCCGGCCGCCGAGTTCTTCTACGAGAGCCCGGACGTGGTGGCTGTGCCGATCGTCGCGCAGGGCGACCTCATCCCCAAGGAGGAGGAGAGCTACAACCATACCGCCCGCGTCTGCCGCATCGGACCGGACGACAAGCTCTACGTGACGCTTGGCCAGCCGTTCAACGTCCCGGCGCCCGAGAAGGCGGAGCTTTACGGCAAGTGGGGCATCGGCGGCATCGTGCGCTTCGACCGCGAGGGCAAGAACCGCGAGGTCTTCGCCAACGGCATCCGCAATTCGGTCGGCATGGACTTCAACCCCAAGGACAAGTCGCTCTGGTTCACCGATAACCAGGTCGACGGCATGGGCGACAAGATCCCGCCCGGCGAGCTCAACCGCGCCAACCAGCCCGGCATGAACTTCGGATTCCCGTGGTATGGCGGCGGCAAGGTCCGCACCGCCGAGTACAAGGATGCGACGCCGCCCGAGACCGCCGTGGCCCCGCAGGTCGAGATGGACGCGCACGCGGCCGACCTCGGCATGACCTTCTACGCCGGCAAGATGTTCCCGAAGAAGTACCAGGGCGCGATCTTCTCCGCCCAGCACGGCTCGTGGAACCGCACGGACCCGATCGGCGCCCGCGTGATGCTGACCACCCTCAAGGAGGACGGGACCGCCGACAAGACAGAGGTGTTCGCCGAAGGCTGGCTGACGCCCGACGGCGAATATCTCGGCCGGCCGGTGGACGTCGCGGTGCTCAAGGACGGCTCACTGCTCGTGTCGGACGATTTCGCCGGCGCGCTGTATCGGATCACCTACGAGGGACGTTAAGGGCCAGCGCGCCGCGCCGGCTGATCCGGCGCGGCGCCGGTCCCGAAGTTGAACGAGTCCGGAGTTCCGCCGTGAGACGCATCCCCCACGCCGCCCGAAAGGCGGCGACCCTGGCCGCGTTTGCGGTCGTTTCCGCCGTTGCGAGCGCGCCCGCCCAGGCCGGCGACGTCAAGGCCGGCCGGCAGAAAGCTCTTCAGTGCCAGACCTGCCACGGCCTGGACGGCCGCTCCAAGCTGCCCGAGGCACCCAACCTCTCGGGCCAGGTCGAGCCTTACCTCGTCAAGGCGCTGCAGGAGTACAAGACCGGCGCGCGCAAGAACGAGATGATGAGCGTGGTGGCGCCCAACCTCAGCGACGCCGACATCGCCGACCTCGCGGCCTACTACGCCGCCATCGAGATTGAGGTGGTCGGAAAGCCGTGACAGGCTGTGGGCGCCCATCATCCGGGCGCCCCCGAGCCGGAGTGAAATGACGATGCGCGTGATGGTGATCGTGAAGGCCACGCAAGACAGCGAGCAGGGCGTCATGCCCTCAGTTGAGCTGATGGAGGCCATGGGCCGCTTCAACGAGGAACTCGCCAAGGCCGGGATCATGCGCTCCGGCGACGGCCTCAAGCCCTCTCGCCACGGCAAGCGGGTGGCGTTCGACGGCGACGGACGCACCGTGATCGACGGACCCTTTGCGCACACGATCGAACTCGTGGCCGGCTTCTGGCTGTGGGAGGTCAAGGACATGGAGGAGGCGGTCGCCTGGGTGAAGCGCTGCCCGAACCCGATGCCCGGCCCAAGCGAGATCGAGATCCGCCCGCTTTACGAGATGGAGGATTTCGGGGACGCCGTCACGCCCGAGTCCATCGCCGGCCACGAGAACGCGCGGCGCATCCTGGAAGGCGGAGGCTAAAACATCATCCCACCAAGTGGCTGCCGGTTGGTGGAAAAAGATGATGTTTGGACAAAGAGCTGGATCGGCTGACCTGATGCAATCAGGTCGGCCGCGCTAGTCCAGCCCTATCAGCCCGGCGATCTCCTCGGCCGCCACCGTGGCCGAGAGCGCGCCGTCGGCGACGCCCGCCTCCAGCGCGGGCAGCCTGTCCCGCACGGCCGGATCATTGCGGAGCCGGGCGAACACCCGGTCCTCCACCATCGCCCACATCCACTTCACCTGCTGGGCCCGCCGCCGGGCGGCGAGCTCGCCCGTGGCGGTCAGCCGGGCGCGATGGTCCTCGATCTTGGCCCAGAGATCGTCCAGCCCGACATTGTCGAGCCCCGAGATGGTGATCACCGGCGGCGTCCAGGTCGGCGTCTTCGGCGCCAGGATGTGCAGCGCGGCGCGGTATTCGGCAGCCGCCGCCCGAGCGCGGGTCTTGCCGTCGCCCTCGGCCTTGTTCACCGCGATCATGTCGGCGATCTCGAGCACGCCCTTCTTGATGCCCTGCAGCTCGTCGCCCGCGCCGGGCAGCATCAGGACAAGGAAGAAGTCGGTCATGTCCGCCACGGTGGTCTCGGACTGTCCGATCCCCACCGTCTCGACCAGGATCACGTCGAAGCCGGCCGCCTCGCACAGCAGCATCGTTTCGCGCGTCTTCGCCGCCACGCCGCCCAGCGTCCCGGAGGACGGGGAGGGACGGATAAACGCGTTGGGATCCACGGCGAGGCGCTGCATCCGGGTTTTGTCGCCCAGGATCGAACCGCCCGTGCGCGTGGAGGACGGGTCCACGGCCAGCACCGCCACCTTGTGGCCCGCCGCCGTGAGGTTGGAGCCAAGCGTGTCGATGGTGGTGGATTTGCCGACGCCCGGCACGCCCGTGATGCCCACCCGCATCGCCCCGCCGCAGCGCGGCAGCAGCCGCTGCACCAGCGCGCGCGCCGCCGCCTGGTGGTCGGCCCGCCTGGATTCGATCAGCGTGATGCCCCGAGCCAGCGCGGCGCGCTCGCCCGCGGCGATGCGGGTCGCGAGGTCGTCGACGTCTGGTGGAAGGGGTGCTGGGGCCATGGTCCAGCAGCCTTACGACGGCGCCCCGGCGCGTTCAACCGCCCGCGGCCTGTCCGTCGCCAAGGCTGTGGAATCCGCCGCATTGCAACCCGTCCGGCGGACGAGTACCACTCTGGGAAGGCTGGCGGGACATTCGGGCGTCTTCTCACGTCTGAAGCCCGGCTGACAAAGCTGAGAACCCCTCTCCTGAGGAGCATCGCCCCCAAGCGATGCGTCTCGGTGGACGCGGGGCTCAAGTTCGTGAGCAAGATCGAGCATCCTGGATCCCCGTCCTTCGAGACGACCTGCGAAGTCGCATGGCTCCTCGGGATGAGGGCTTTGAGGGAGTGACGGGCTAAGCTGCTGTGGGCAGCATCCCTGGGGGCGGACATGGCGGGCGTTTCGCGTTGGATGGTGGCGGGCCTGTTGGCGGCGCTGCTCGGAGGTTGCGCCGGCGGCCCGCCCAAGGGCGTGCTCGAACCGGTCGGGAACCTCCCGCCCGGCGCCGCGCTGGTCGCCATCAACGTCGCCACCACGCGCGCCCGCCCGGCCGATGAGCCGATGGCCATGTTCGACGGCGAGCGCGCCAAGGCGGTGGACCACGCCCGGCTTGTGATTTCGATTCCGCCGAGCCACGTCTCCGGCCTTGTTGAATGGCCCCGCAGCGCCAAGGGCGACCCCCGGCGCAATTTCGTGACCGCATCGCGCGACTACGTGTCGGACGCCGCCTTTATCGACAACGTCCGCAAGGCGGTGGCGAGCCGCCCGCCGGCGGATCGCACCATCCTGGTCTTCGTCCACGGCTACAACACCACCTTCGAGGAATCGGTCTACCGCTTCGCCCAGATCGTCCATGATTCGGGCTTCAAGGGCGTGCCGGTGCTGTTCACCTGGCCGTCGCGCGGGCAGCTGCTGCAATACCCGTATGATCGCGAAAGCGCGGTCTATTCGCGCGACGATCTCGAAACCACCCTGCGGCTGCTCGCCACCCGCTCGGGCGCGGGCAAGATCGACATCCTGGCCCACAGCATGGGCAACATGCTCACCATGGAGACCATGCGGCAGGCCGCCATCCGGGGCGACGGCCGCTTCGGCGGCAAGCTCGGCCAGATCATGCTGGCGGCGCCCGACATCGACATCGACGTCTTCCGCCGCCAACTCGCCACCGTCGCTCCGCTCAAGCTCCCCATGACGGTGTTCGTCAGCGCCGACGACAAGGCGCTGTCGATCTCGAAATACGTGTGGGGCGGCACGGCCCGCGCTGGCGCAACCGTGGTCTCCGATCCGGAAGTCATCGCCCGGCTCGCGGCCAGCAACATCACGATCTACGATCTCTCGTCCATTCGGGTGGAAGACTCCACCAACCACACGAAATTTGCCGAGTCGCCCCAGGTCGTGCAGCTCATCGGCCGCCGCCTCGCCACCGACAACGGCATCGAGACGCGCGGTCCCGGCCTAGGCGAGGGGCTGGTCGCCTTGGGAACCACACTCGGAACCACCGTCGGAACGGCCGCCAGCGTGGCGACCGCGGTGCCATCCGCCGTGCTCGGCGGCGCCGCCAATGCGGCCGGCAGCGTGCTCGAGCAGGCGGCGCCGTAGGCTGCGGCCCGCGCCCTCGGGTGTGTCCCACAGGCCGCAGCCGATCGGGAACAACACGCAGCCGCGCCCCCGGTCCCAATTGCGACACGTTGCGCCCTGATAGCCTTGGCGGAAGCCGCCGCTTGTGCGTCGTTAACGCGCGCTTAAGCCCGGCGGAGCGAACTGGGGCGAAGGCCGCCGCCTGGCGGGGCCGTTTCGCAAAGATCCGGAAGGGGTTGCCGTGCCGTCTTGCACGAAGGGATCAGCCGTCGCCACGCCTCGGCGGGCGCTGCGCGGGGCCGCCGCGCTCATGCTGGCGCTCGCGGTGGCGGGCTGCGGCGCCAATGCTGGCGGCCTTGCGGGGGTGTCGGCCATGCTGGGCTCCGGCGCGTCCGAGCAGGGCAGGGTGACACGCATCTTCGTGGCCTCCACCCGCAAGCCCGAGAGCGGCGACTCGTCCCGTATCCCGCGCTTCAACCTGTCGGCGATCAGCATCCCGCCCGGCCATCAGCCCGGCGTGATCGAGAAGCCGAGCTTTGGGTCGGCCAGTCCCGGCCGCCATTTCGTGATCGAGGGCGAGCGCAAGCTCGACGCCCAGCGCTTCCAGCAGGAGATCGCCACGCAGCTCTCGGGCCGCGTTGGCGTCAGCCGCGACGTGCTGGTCTTCGTGCACGGGTTCAACACCAACTACGACGAAGCCCGGCTTCGTCTCGCCCAGATCGTCAACGATTCGGGCTTTACCGGCGTGCCCGTGCTGTTCACCTGGCCGTCGCGGGCCCAGATCCTGGCCTACGGCTCCGACAAGGAAAGCGCCACGGCCTCGCGCGACCATCTCGAGAAGCTCATCGAGGATCTCGGCCAGGCGCCGGGCGTCGGCCGCGTTCACATCCTCGCCCACTCCATGGGCACCTGGCTCGCCATGGAGGCCATGCGGCAGGCCGCCATCGGCGGCAAGGCGGATCTCGGGGGCCATCTGGGCGAGGTCATGCTGGCTGCGCCCGACATCGATCTCGACGTCTTCCGCGCCCAGATGAGCCGCCTCGGCTCTGTGGCGCGCGTGTCCGTGTTCGCCGCCGCGGACGACCGGGCCTTGTCGATGTCGAGCACGCTCGCGGGCGACCGCATGCGTCTGGGCGCGCTGGACCTTAGCAATCCCGAGCACGTCGACGACCTCAAGGGCCTCAACGTGCGCGTCTATGACCTGTCGAAGACCAAGAGCTCCGACATGTTCCGCCACGTCACATTCGCGGAAGCTCCCAGCGTCGTGCAGTCCATCGGCACGCAGCTCGCCACGGTGCGCACCGAAGACAAGGGCATGGAAAACAAGCAGGCCCAGTCCTTCATCGACCCGCAGGCCGGCTCGCCCACCCCCTACGCCGGCGACGGCGTGGCCCCCGCTATCCCGGCCCCCGTCAGCACGGCCCCGTTGCTGGCGCCGGGGGCGGCGCAAACGCCCTCGTCGGCCGTGCGGTAAGCCGCCCCTAGTTTAAAGCCTCGCCGTCATTGCGAGCCGGAGGCGAAGCAATCCAGCCTAAATGTCCGGCCATTAGGCTGAGTTGCTTCGCTCACGCTCGCAATGACGGGAGGGTGAAACGGCCATTTGCGAATAGCTTGAAGCGTCGCGTCGTCTCTCCACCGTCATCCCCGGCCGGAGCGGCGCAGCCGCGGAGGGGAAGGGGATCAGGGCAACGTCGCATTGGGCGCCCAGTCGCCTGGATCCCCTTCCCGCCGCTTCGCGAGGCCGGGGTTGAGTGTGAAAAGAGTTGGGCCTCACGCCACGAGCGGCGGGCCTTTGTCCACCCCTCCGCCAAGGCGAAAATCTTCACCCCCGCGTCGGGGTGGGGTCCGCATCCCCGATCACCGGCTCGAACGGCCAGCCGATGCGGCCGAAGCCGGGGAGTTTCAGGGCGGGGCGGCGCAGGTCGACGCCGGCCACGAGGCCGAGCACGTTGACTTCGAGCCCCTCGATCCACCCCACGGTGACGCCCAGCAAGCCGCCTAACGCGACCTGCACGCCGGTCCGGCTCGGTGTGAGGCCGAAGAGCGAGCCGTCGGCCCGGTAGTCCTTGCCGAGAGCGGTGGGCGGCAGCGCGATGCCGGCCTCCGGAATGGCGGCGAGCACGAAGTTCACGAAGGTGTTGGAGTTCGGACCTGGCCAGGCCCGGTAGCCGCCCGCCTTGGAGAAAGGATATTGCCGCACGGCGTCGCGCACGCGCGGGATCATGGCTTCGGCGGTGGGACCCTCGATGGAGGCGATCTGCTCGGGGTCCTGCCCGAACCAGCGGGCGTCAGGGGCCCAGTTGTCGGTGCGCACCGGCGAGCCCCAGCCCACCACGTCGTATCGTGTGTAGCGGGCGGCGTCGCGGTCCTTGATCACGATCCATGTGTGATGCGCGAAGATGCCCCGCCACCAGCCGACCCGGCCCGCATAGACGCGCAGCATCGCTTCGGGCTTCTGCGTTGCGGGTGGGAGCAGGCCGGCGCTCGACCAGTTCGCGGTCGACCAGTCGCGCGGGCGGTCCTGCGCGGCCCACCAGGCGGCGTGAAGTCCGAGCGGAAGAATAAACAGGGCGAGAAAACCGAGGAGCACGCGTTTGATCCCGAGCATGACGGGAGCAAATGGGGATCCACGACGGCGTAACCAAGGCGCGCGTAGCCCGATCAGGCAGCCTCGCTGACAAAGCGGACGTGACCCGCTGTCGCGGGCGAGCGGCGGGCGGCCCCGTAGAAGCGGCGGTCGGCGGTGACCAGAGGCATGGCGAGCGCCTGCGCGAGTGCGAGGTAGATGCAGGAATAGATCGGCTCGCTGATGATCTGCGCCAACCGGAACGCCTCACGAAGATGGGGGTCCGACGGCGACATCTCGATCGCGAGCTGGCTCAGGCGCCGCTCCATGCCCGAAAGCTGCTTCTGGGGCAGCTCGCCCCGGGCCGACAGCGTGCGAAGCGCGCCCCGCACCTCGGCCGCCAGGATGTCGGGCGCTCGCAGCCGGCAGCGCTCGAGCAGCGCGAGGCTGGCCTCGGTTTCTTCGCAGACAACGAACCAGCTCAGCGCCACGCTGGCGTCGATCAGCATCTTCACCGGACGATCTCCGTCGGGTCCGGGCCGCCGATCATGGCGTCCCGCTCCAGCCGCTGGCTGCGCAGAATCGAAATGGGATTGCTCGTCACGGACAGCATCTTGCCGTAGCGGTAGAAGTCCGCCTGCCGCCTGGCCCAGGTTTGCTGGGCCTGGCCGCGCGAGTCGGCGAAGAAACGCATCAGGATGCGCCGCGCCTCATCCTCGATGGAATCGTGGTGCTCCGCGGCCCCGCGCGCCAGCGCGACAAGAACGTCTTGGGGAAGAGAGTTGATCGTGATAGTCGCCATGGAGGCAGACTAGAACATGCGGCTTAACGGCCAGTATCTTCATCCAACACGAATGTAATCGCGTATGGGTTGTATAGAAATAGGACGCAACCCATATGATGTAATGATCGCGCGACGCTGCGCTACTCGGCCGCCTGCCGCGGCGCATAGCCCAGCCGCCTGTTGAGCTCCTCCAGCAGGCTCACGGCCGCGTCCGCGATCACGGTTCCGGGGGGGAAGATCGCCGACGCGCCAGCCTGGCGCAGCGCCTCGAAATCGCCCGGCGGGATCACGCCGCCCACCACGATCATGATGTCCGGCCGGCCGGCCTCCGCCAGCGCCGCCTTGAGTTCGGGCACAAGCGTCAGGTGCCCGGCCGCCAGCGACGACACGCCGACGATGTGGACGTCGTTCTCCACCGCCTGCCGGGCCGCCTCGGCCGGGGTGGCGAAGAGGGGCCCGATGTCGACGTCGAAGCCGAGATCCGCGAAGGCGGACGCGATCACCTTCTGGCCGCGGTCGTGCCCGTCCTGCCCCATCTTGGCGACCAGGATGCGCGGCCTGCGGCCGTCGGCCTCCGCGAAATCCTCCACCAGCGTCTGCACGCGCGAGACCGACATGGCTCCCACCTCCCGCTTGTAAACGCCCGAGATGGAGCGAATGTCCGCCCGGTGGCGGCCGAACACCTTTTCGAGCGCCATCGAGATCTCGCCCACGGTCGCCTTGGCGCGCGCCGCGTCGACGGCCAGCGCCAGCAGGTTGGCGTTTCCCTGCGCGCCGTTGGTGAGCGCCGTCAACGCCGCCTCCACGGCCACGGGGTCGCGCTCGGCCTTGAGGCGCGCGAGCTTTTCGAGCTGCTGCGCCCGCACGGAGGCGTTCTCGACCTTGAGCACCTCGATGGGCCGGTCGTCATTGGGGCGGAACTTGTTCACGCCGATCACCGACTGCTTGCCGCCGTCGATGCGCGCCTGCGTCTTGGCGGCCGCCTCCTCGATGCGCAGCTTGGGGATGCCGGCCTCGATCGCCTTGGCCATGCCGCCGAGCTGCTCCACCTCGCCGATATGCTCCCAAGCCTTCTGGGCGAGCTCGGCCGTGAGCCGCTCCACGTAGAAGGAACCGCCCCAAGGGTCGATGATGCGCGTCGTGCCGCTCTCCTGCTGCAGGAAGAGCTGCGTGTTGCGGGCGATGCGGGCCGAGAAGTCGGTGGGCAGCGCCAGCGCCTCGTCGAGCGCGTTGGTGTGCAGCGACTGGGTATGCCCCTGCGTGGCCGCCATGGCCTCGATCTGGGTGCGCACGACGTTGTTGAACACGTCCTGCGCGGTGAGCGACCAGCCCGACGTCTGCGAGTGGGTGCGCAGCGGCAGCGACTTGTCGCTTTTGGGCCCGAACGGCTTCACCAGCTCGGCCCACAGGAGCCTGGCGGCGCGCAGCTTGGCGACTTCCATGAAGAAGTTCATGCCGATGGCCCAGAAGAACGACAGCCGCGGCGCGAACTGGTCCACCGTGAGCCCGGCGCCGATGCCGGCGCGCAGGTATTCGACGCCATCCGCCAGCGTATAGGCGAGCTCCAGGTCCTGCGTCGCGCCCGCTTCCTGCATGTGGTAGCCGGAAATCGAGATCGAGTTGAACTTCGACATCCGCTGCGACGTGTATGCGAAGATGTCCGAGATGATCCGCATCGAGGGCGCCGGCGGGTAGATGTAGGTGTTGCGGACCATGAACTCCTTCAGGATGTCGTTCTGAATGGTTCCGCTCAACTTTTCGGCCGGAACGCCCTGCTCCTCGGCCGCCACGATAAACAGCGCCAGCACGGGCAGCACCGCGCCGTTCATGGTCATCGACACGCTCATCTGGTCGAGCGGGATGCCCGAAAACAGCGTCCGCATGTCGTAGATGGAGTCGATCGCCACGCCCGCCATGCCGACGTCGCCGGCCACGCGCGGGTGGTCCGAGTCGTAGCCCCGGTGGGTGGCGAGATCGAACGCCACCGACAGGCCCTTCTGCCCGGCCGCGAGGTTGCGCCGGTAGAACGCGTTGGAATCCTCCGCCGTGGAGAAGCCCGCGTATTGGCGCACCGTCCAGGGCTGGTTCACGTACATGGTCGGGTAGGGGCCGCGCAGATAGGGCGGCAGCCCCGGCAATGTGTCCACGGCCGCCAGCCCGGCCCGGTCCGCCTGCGTGTAGACCGGCTTCACCGCGATGTCCTCGGGCGTCATCCAGGCTTCGCCGCCGGCCGATGGCGGGCACGCGACGGTCTCGAACGGGATGGCGGAGAAATCCGGGATGCGGGTCATGGACGGTCCTTGCGCTCAGCCCAAATTAACATGCGGCCCGCGGCTCCGTCGAACAGCGGCGCCACGGCAATAAGTCTGACGCGCGCCGCTTCAGCCCAGCGCCGCCTGCGCGTCGCGCAGCGCCGCCACCACGTCCATGCCGGCGAACACGAAGCCGCCGACCCCGGCGGCCGCGAGCGCGGCCTCCATCTCGCCGGGCCTGCCCGCGAGGTAAACCCGCCGCGCCCCGGCGCCGGCGAGCGCCCGTGCGGCCTCGGCGGCCTCGCGCCCGTAGATGTCGTCCGACGCGCACAGGCAGGCGAGCGGCGCGCCGCTCGCCCGGAACGCCGCCGCCAGCGCGTCGAGGTCCGTGGCGCCGTCCGCGCGCGCAAAGCCGTCATTCGACACGGCCGCGATGCCGCCGGCCTCGAACAGGTTCTTGCTGAACGTCGCCCGGGCCGTGAACGCCGATATGGGCCCAAGATTGGCCAGAAACACGCTCGGCTGGCCGCCCGACGCCCGCATTGCGTCGGCGGCGTCGCGCAGCGCCTCGAAGGGCTCGGCCGGCCGCCAAGCCGGCAGCGGCTCCACGCCCGAAAACATCGGCGCGGCAACCACGGCCGGCGCCGGCGCCAGCACATCAACGGGCTTCTCGCGCACGTCCGGGAACTCGCTCACGCCCGTGATCGCGTCCTTGCGGCGCGCCGCCGCTTTTTCGCGCTCCGCCCGCGTAGCCGCAACTTTCTCCTGCAGCAGCCCGGCTTCCAGCGCGGCCGGCAAGCCTCCGGCTTTCTCCAGCTCCTGCAGCAGCCCCCAGGCTGCGCCGCAGAGCTCGTCCGTCAGCGCCTCCAGCCCGCCCGCGCCGGCCGCCGGGTCGGCCACCCGGGCGAGGTTGCTTTCCTCCAGCAGCACGAGCTGCGTGTTGCGGGCCACGCGCCGCGCAAAGGCGTCCGGCAGGCCCAGCGCCTGGGTGAACGGCAGCACGCTGATGCTGTCGGCCCCGCCGACGCCGGCCGCAAACACCGCCACGGTCTGGCGCAGCAGGTTCACCCAGGGGTCGCGACGCGTCATCATGCGCCACGCCGTTTCGGCATGGATGCGGATCGGCCGGGGCGCCAGCCCGCTCGCGGCTTCCACCCGCGCCCAAAGCCGCCGCAGCGCCCGGAACTTCGCGATGGTGAGGAACTGGTCCGCATCCGCGGCCAGCCGGAAGCCGATCAGCCCGCGCGCCGCGTCGAGGTCGAACCCGCCCGCCTCCAGAGCCCGCCAGTAGGTGAGCGCCGACGCCATCGCATAAGCGAGCTCCTGCGCTTCCGATCCGCCGGCCGCGTGCACGATCCGGCCATCCGCCGCCGCGATCGGCCCCTTGAAGCCGCGATCCGCGAGCGAGCGTGTCATGCCGGCGAACATCCCGGCCAGCTGCGGCCACGCGACGGGCAGGCCGCCCAGCATCAGCATCTGCCCCATGGGGTCGTAGCCGAACGCGATGCTGACCTCGCTTGGCTGAAGCCCGCGCGCCTCCACAAGCGCGGCGATGGCTTCGGACGCGTCCTTGCACGCAAAGGAGAGGTCAATCTCCAGGTGGATGGCGTCCAGCATCACGCCGTCCAGCGCCGCCGCCACGGTCTCGCGCGAGCCGTCCGGCAGCCCGAACCCATGCGCGCCCTGCGCGCCCGCGAACACGAGTTGCAGCCCGGTCGCGCCGCCTTCCAGGTCCCTCATCGCCTGCGCGTGCGCCTGCCCGACTTCGGGATTGTCAACGCGCTGCAGCACGTTCCAGCCAGCGCCCGGCGCTCGTCCGGCGATCGGCGCGACGCCTTCCGCCTTCCCGTAGAGCGGCTCGATGCGCAGCCCGTCATAGGTGCGGCCCACCAGCGTGCGCTCGAAATCCTTGCCCTTCAGCACCGCGTCCACCAGGGACGTCCACTGTTCGCGGGTCGGAATCGGAAAGGAGGAGACGAAGGGCTGCGTCATCCGGGGCGCTCGCTGAAGGTCCTTGGTGGCCCGGACCATGCCACGCCGCCCCCGCCCCGCGCCACCCTCCGTTCGGCGAACGGTCTGGCGCGGCTCGTTCCCGGTGGCGGGTGGGCCCCCATCTTTGCGAGAAGCAAAGCGACGAGGCGAGCCAGACGCCGGGTCAAGGCGCCGAGCCCACTGGCCCACCATCAGCTGGATTGCTTCGCTGCCGCTCGCAATGACGGGGAGGGTGTCCCCAGTACCGACGCCTCGCCGTCATTGCGAGCCGGACGCGAAGCAATCCAGTCTAAGAGCCGGGCGTTAGGCTGGATTACGTTCGCGGCCCTCGCAACCGAGGGGAGGGCCCCGGTGAACGAACTTCGCCCTCGCCCGAACGCTCAGTAAGTCAGCGCGGGCGTCAGCGCCTTGGCGTCTTCCACCCACTTCGCCACCACGGTCTCGCTCGGCAGCTGGCGCACGAGCTTCTTCTTGAGGTTGGCGTCCGCCATGGCCTTGGCCAGGTTGGCGGCGTTGCGGGTGCGCAGTTCCTTAACGGTGTCGACGCCGGCCGCCTCGAGCAGCTCGGAATATTCCTCGCCGACGCCCTTTACGCGCATCAGGTCGGCCATGTTGGCCCATTTCAGGATCTGGCTTTCGTCGAGCCCGGCCGCGGCGGCGAGCTCCTTGCGGCTTGCCGGCGACTTGGCGCGCTCCAGCAGCGCCGCCGTGGTGGCGACGCCGGCGCCCTTGAGCTTCTCGGCGAATTTGGGCCCGATGCCCTCGATGGTGGCGATGGAATAGGACGACATGAACGGCTCCCCCTTCTTCAGGAAGGGCGCGGAAGCCTTTCAAAGATGGTCGCCGCGCCCTGGATCACGCTGCACGCAACACATACACACGAACCCGGGCGGCGAACCGCCCGGGTTGAAGACGTCAGACGAATTGGCCGAGGCCCGGCACCGCGCCCACGATGGCGCCCATTGTGTCCTCGCCGGCCTTCTCGCGGCCGTAAGCGAAGAGCTCCTTGCCGAGCACCTGCATCTGGTCCATCGACAGCCCGGCCGAGGTCAGCTTGCCGGCCAGCGCCATCAGGCCGCCGCCGCCCATCATGCCGCCGATCGCCCCCATGATGCCGCCACCGCTTCCGCCTTCCGCATGCGCGGCCGCGAGTTCCTGCGAGCCCGGCATGGCGTTGAACATGGTGGCGACGTCCTCGGCCGGAGCCTCCTTCTGCAGGAACCCCAGGATGATGCCGACCGCCTTGGTGGTCATGGCCGCATCCATGCCGGATGCGGCGCTGATGCGTTGAATGAGCTCTTCCATGTCGTCTCCCTGTGGCGGCCTGCGCCACGCTTTGGGCCATCATCAGGGCCCGCTTGCCGATTCACAAGAGTATACATGTAAACCATCTCGTGGGGCGTTGGCGAGGCGCCCTCAGCTTGTATAACGTGCGCCAAAGCAATGCGCGGGAGGGGATTCCGCGCCGGAGACGAGCAGCGCCATGGCGGACGACAGCGTAATCATCGGACACAGCGAAAAGCCCGAGCAGCTGCTGCTGAAGCTCGCCAACCGACACGGCCTCGTCACCGGCGCCACCGGCACCGGCAAGACCGTGACCCTGCAGGTGCTGGCCGAAGGCCTCTCCAACGCCGGCGTCCCGGTGTTCGCCGCCGACGTAAAGGGTGACCTGTCGGGCCTCGCCGCCATGGGCGAGCCCAGGGACGCCTTCGTGAAGCGCGCCAAGGACATGGGCTACGACTACCAGCCCGACGATTTCCCGGTGACGTTCTGGGACCTGTTCGGCCAGCAGGGCCACCCCATCCGGGCCACCGTCCTGGAGATGGGCCCGCTTCTGATGGCGCGCCTGTTCGAGCTCAACGACACGCAGGAAGGCGTGCTCAACATCGCGTTCCGCATCGCGGACGACCAGCAGCTGCCGCTGATCGACCTCAAGGACCTCCGGCTTCTCCTCAACGAGATGACAAAGGACGACGGCCTCAAGCCCGTCGCCATGCAGTACGGCAACGTGGCGGACGCCACGGTCGGCTCCATCCTGCGCCAGCTGCTGGTGCTCGAGAACCAGGGCGCAACCAAGTTCTTTGGCGAGCCGGCTCTGCAGATCACCGATTTCATGCGCCTGGATCGCACCGGCCGGGGGATGATCAACATCCTGGCCGCCGACAAGCTCATGGCCAACCCGCGGCTCTACGCCACTTTCCTGCTGTGGATGCTGTCGGAGCTGTTCGAGCAGCTGCCCGAGGTGGGCGATCCCGAGAAGCCCAAGCTCGTCTTCTTTTTCGACGAGGCGCATCTCCTGTTCAACAATGCCCCCAAGGCGCTGCTGGAAGCCGTCGAGCAGGTCGTGCGGCTCATCCGCTCCAAGGGCGTGGGCATCTACTTTGTCACCCAGAACCCCCTGGACGTGCCCGAGACCGTGCTGGCGCAGCTCGGCAACCGCGTCCAGCACGCGCTGCGCGCCTTCACGCCGCGCGACCAGCGGGCCGTCAAGGCCGCCGCCACCACGTTCCGGCAGAACCCCAAGATCAACACCGAGGAAGCCATCACGCAGCTCGGCGTCGGCGAGGCGCTGGTGTCCATGCTGGAGGGCAAGGGCATCCCCGAAATGGTGTCTCGCACGCTGATCAAGCCGCCCTCGGCCCGCGTCGGTCCGGTCACGCCCGAGGAGCGGAACGGCGTCATGGCGGCCAGCGGCCTTCGCGGAAAGTACGACACGGCAGTCGACGGCGAGTCCGCCTACGAGATCCTCACCAAGCGCCGCGGCCTGCAGACGCCGCAGGCGGCGCCCGGCCAGACCGCGCCGGGAGCCCCGCAGGAGCAGGCGTCCTCCGGCGGCCTCGGCGGCATGCTGGGCGGCATCCTCGGCCAGCTCGCCGGCGGCGGAGGCTCCGCGAAGGGCGGCCGCGCCCGCATCAGCGTCACCGAACGCGTCATCACCAACATGGCCTCCTCGGCCGCCCGCACGGTCGGCACCCAGGTCGGCCGCGCCATCCTGCGCGGCGTGCTGGGGAGTTTGATGAAGTAGGGAGAGGGTGCTGCTTTCCGAAGGCGTGCTCGACAGGCCGTTTTATGTACAGAACCTCGGGTTTTGTCCATAAAACGGGGAGCAGCGATCACGCCTGTTAGCTCGGCGCGTCTTGCGCAGTTGTAGACAAATTCAGCATTTCCGTCTACAACTCGCTGATGAAGAAGCTCTCCCTTCCATTGTTGACGCTCTACGCCGACGTGCAGCAGCAACTGCAGACTACGGTCGCTTTGCCGGGCTCTGTGTACGAGCAGGACGTCAAGGGGCGGCCCTACCTTCGCGCGGCCGTCAATGTTGGCGCCGGCCGTCGCATGATGCATCTCGGCCCGGCGGACGATCCCGAAGCGAAGGCCGCGGCTGAGCGCATCCGGGCCGAGATGCGTCTTTCGCGAGAACGGCGGCGCATCGTCCGAACCCTGCGCGAGGCTGGCTTTGGCAACCCTGGCCCAGACCTGGGCGCCGTGCTGGAGGCGGTCGCCGCGGCGGGCCTGTTCCAGGCTGGCGCGGTTCTGGTTGGCACAGGCGCATACCAGTGCATGTCGGCGCTGGTCGGAGCCGCTCTGCCGGCAAGCGCCATGACGACCCAGGACGCTGACATCGCGACCGCGACCCTTACGCTCACCGCGAACGCTGTCGAGTTGACGTCGGACGAACCCGAACCGCCCGTCCGGCGCGGCAAGAAGGGGCGACCCGCGCTGCTCGAAATCCTGCGCTGGGCCGATCGGAGCTTCGATCCCATCCCTGATCTGAACCCGCGCGCCTTGCCTGCACGCTATCGATCGGCTTCCGGCTTCGTCGTCGACGTCCTGGCGCCCCGGCTTCGCCGCAGCGACCCTAGCCCCATCGGCATTCCGGAGTTGAATGCCGGCGGCCTGCTGCTCCAGCACCTTGATTGGCTCATCGCGGAAACGCAGGACGCTGTCGCGCTTCACGGATCCGGCATCTTGGTCCGCGTGCCTGTTCCGGCCCGGTACGCCGTTCATAAGCTCATCATCGCGCAGAAGCGCTTGAGCGGGGATGGATCCAAGCGCTTCAAGGATCTGGAGCAGGCGCGAGCCATGATCGAGGTTCTGCGCGACCGAGACCGCTTCGCCCTTGCGGACGCATTGGAGGACGCTCGCGGACGCGGCGACAAGGGTTGGGCGGCGCCGATCGACAATTCGCTCGCGGAACTTGGCGTCAAGATCGACGATCTCCTCTGACCTCGCCTTGCGCCACGCGCCCGGCCGGATATGCTCCCCGGCCTTCCCGTCACTGCGAGTATATCCCATGTCCGAACTCGATGCCGTTCTCGCCAAAATCGACGCCGATCTCGATGCGTCCCTGGAGCGGCTGTTCGAATTTCTGCGCATTCCGTCTATTTCCACCGACTCGGCCTTCAAGGACGACTGCAAGCGCGCCGCCGAATGGCTGGCCGCGGACGTCAAGACTCTGGGCTTCGAGGACGCCGGGCTGAAGCCGACGGGCGGCCACCCGGTGGTGCTCGGCCATGCGCCCAAGCCCGGCAAGAAGCACGTGATGTTCTACGGCCATTACGACGTGCAGCCGGTGGACCCGCTGAACCTGTGGGAGACGCCGCCCTTCGAGCCGCGGCTCACGACCCTGCCGGACGGTCGCAAGGTCATCACCGCGCGCGGCGCCTGCGACGACAAGGGCCAGGTCATGACCTTCCTGGAGGCCTGCCGGGCGTGGAAGGCCGTCACGGGATCGCTGCCGGTCGGGATCACGCTGCTGGTGGAGGGGGCCGAGGAGGACGGCTCCAAGTTCCTGCCCGAATTCGTGGAGGCCAACCGGGAGACGCTGAAGTCCGACGTCGTGCTGGTGTGCGACACCGGCATGTGGGACGGCGACACGCCCATGATCACCACCGGCCTGCGCGGCATGGTGTACGAGGAGGTGATCGTCACCTGCGCCAACCGCGACCTCCATTCCGGCCTGTTCGGCGGCGGCGCGCAGAACCCCATCCGCGTCCTCTCGCGCATCATCGCGGACCTGCATGACGCGGACGGCCGCGTTACCCTGGAGGGCTTCTACGACGGCGTGCCCGAGACGCCGACCCAGGTGCTTGAGCAGTGGAAGGGCCTCGGCCTCACCGAGGAGAGCTTCCTCGGCCCCATCGGCCTCTCCATCCCGGCCGGCGAAAAGGGCCGGATGCTGATCGAGCAGGTCCAGTCCCGCCCCACCTGCGACGCCAACGGCATCATCGGAGGCTACACGGGCGAGGGCGCCAAGACCGTGATCGCCGGCCAGGCCTCGGCCAAGATTTCGTTCCGCCTGGTCGGCGACCAGGATCCAGAGAAGATCAGCGCCGCCTTCAAGGCGCACGTGCAGGCGCGCATCCCGGCCGATTGCTCGGTGGAGTTCATCAAGCACAAGGGCTCGCGCGCCATCCAGCTGCCCTACGACATGCCGGAGCTGACGGCGGCCCGCTCGGCCCTGCAGGAGGAGTGGGGCAAGGCGCCGGTGACGCTGGGCTCGGGCGGCTCCATCCCGATCGTCGGCGACTTCAAGCGCACGCTCGGCGTCGACAGCCTGCTGGTCGGCTTCGGTCTGGACGACGACCGGGTCCATTCGCCCAACGAGAAGTACGACCTCAAGAGCTTCCACAAGGGCGCCCGTTCCTGGGCGCGCATTCTGGCCGCGCTGGCCGAGTGACCATCGCGCGCCGCCCTTCCGCGCGGGAGGGCGGCCGCACCTGGGCGAAACGTAATCAAATGCGACCGTTAAGTGCGCGTCCGCCTTTAACCCTTCGGAAGTGACGCCGCCCTTATCGTACCGGTGGCTGGCCTGCGTACGAGGTTGGTCCTTGTACGAGTAGGCGTCATGGCATCCACCCAGGTTCACATCATCGACCCTTGCGGCGGTGGCCTCATCCTCGTCCAGTGCGAAGACGGCTCTCGCGTGCTGTATGGCTCCAACGTTTCGGCGGCGGGCCAGCAGGAGGTTGTGCAGCGCATCTTCGAGGTGCTCGAGGACGGCAAGATCGACTACTTCGTCCATAGCGGCGTCGAGGTCGACGGCAAGCTGGACTACGCCGCCATCGACGAATTCTTTCCCATCAAGGCCTTTGTCGAGCTCGCCGGCCAGGACATCCAGCTGCCGCCGAGCTACCTCGCCTTCCGGGGCTCCCGCCCGGTGGAGATGCTGGAGCCCGACGACGTGCTCGGCTTCGGCGCCACCAACATCCGCGTCTTCGGCGCGCAGACCGGCCGCCCCATGCCGGGCGGCGTCTGGCGCCCCATCGCCCTCCATGTCGCGCACGAGACCGAAGCGGGCACGAACGCCCTGCTGGCGCTCGGCCACACCGGCGGGCTCGACTGGCTGGCGATCGAAAAGGAGCTGGCCGAGGAAATGAAGGCCGATTGCCTCGTGGTGAACGGCAACCTGCCGCTCGACATCGTCATCACCACCGGCGACCGCGTCGAGGTCAGCATCGACCACCTGCGCGCCATCGGCCCCAAGACGGTGGTAATGGGCGCCGAGCACGGCTCCAAGAACCCGCTGCGCAAGGCCGCGATCGACCTCTACGGCTGCTTCACCCGCGACAATGGCGGCGATCCCGTGCTGGACATGAAGAAGGACAGCTGGCTCGCCCTGAAGCTCGACGGCCAGAAGGTGAAAACCGAAACCGAGCCCCGCGCCCTCGGCATGGCCGCCTGAGCTACTCCCAGCCCAAACAGAAACGCCGGCAGCGATGCCGGCGTTTGGCGTTCGGGGATCTTGGCGCGTTCAGCGCCTCACGCCGCCTTCAGCACCGTCTTCACCCGCAGCTGCAGCGCGTTGGGGTCCACGGGCTTGAGGATGAAGGCGTCGACGCCGAGCTGCTTGGCCTGCCGCACCGTGTCCGATGAAGTCTCGCTGGTCGCCATGATCACGGGCGTGTGGCGCAGCACCGGGTGTTGGCGAATGGCCTTCAGGAGCCCGAGGCCCGAGACGCCCCCCATGTGCATGTCAGTGATGATGAGGTCGTAGCGCACCGTCGTGAGCTTCTTGATGGCTTCTTCGCCGCTTTCGGCCCCGTCGATGGTCTCGAAACCCATTTGCAGCAAGGCGAAGCGCAGCAAACCCCGCATGCTCTTCTGGTCGTCCACGACCAGAACCTTCTTCGACTTCAACTCCGACATGCCGCTCTCCTGGAGGGGAGCCGCGCGATATGCAACGCGGTCCGCCAAAACACCCTGTCATGGTTGTGTAAACAGAAGCCTTCGGCGAGCTGCAGCGGACCATTTTACAACCGATCACAACCCTTCACGCCAACGATGAAGATTTGTCATCGCGCCCCCGCAATCCCTTCGTTGACCTTGGCCCCGGCGGGCGGTTCGATGCGGGCCATGCGATTCAACGGAGTGCTCCCATGACCGAGTGGTCGAAAACCTGGACCTGGCTGGACGGCCAATGGCACGAGGGCAATCCGCCGATCCTCGGCCCCCGCTCGCACGCCTTCTGGCTCGGCTCCTCCGTGTTCGACGGCGCCCGCGCGTTCGAGGGCGTCACGCCCGACCTCGACCTGCATCTCGGTCGCGTCAACCGCTCGGCCGAGGCCCTGAACCTCAAGGCCACGATGTCTGTCGGCCAGATGGTGGAGCTCGTCCAGGAGGGCGTGGCCAAGTTCGGCCACAACCCGGAGCTCTATATCCGCCCCATGTACTGGCCCGAATTCGGCGCCCAGGGCATGGTCGCGCCGGACGCCGAATCGACCCGCTTCGCGCTCTGCATCCACGAGGCCCCGATGCCCACGGGCGAGGGCTCCGCCATCACGGCCTCGCCATTCCGCCGCCCCACCATCGAGACGATGCCGGTGAACGCCAAGGCCGGCTGCCTCTACCCCAACAACGCCCGGGCGCTGCTGGAGGCCCGCAAGCGCGGCTTCGACAACTGCCTTCTCAACGACATGCTCGGCAATGTCGCCGAGCTCGCCACCGCCAACGTCTTCATGGCGAAGGACGGCGTGCTGATGACCCCCATCGCCAACGGCTGCTTCCTGGCCGGCATCACCCGCCAGCGCGTGCTGCAACTCGCCCGCAAGGCCGGCATGCCCACCGTTGAGGGCACGCTGCGCTACGCCGATTTCCAGTCCGCCGACGAGATCTTCTCCGTCGGCAACTACGGCAAGGTCCAGCCCGTCACCCGCATCGACGACCGCGATCTCCAGCCCGGCCCCCTCTACCGCAAGCTCCGCGACCTCTACTGGGAGTTCGCCCACGCCGGCTGAAGGGCGCGATGCGCCCCCTCTCCCCGGAACGGGGAGAGGGCCGGGGTGAGGGCCCTCGGACGGTGGGGCTTTCGCGAAACCCCTCATCCGGCGCTTCGCGCCACCTTCTCCCCGTTCCGGGGCGAAGGGGACGCCCGGCGCCGCCGCCGCAAAGCGCCCCCTCTCCCCGGCACGGGGAGAGGGCTGGGGTGAGGGTCGAGCGTTCAAGCGCCATACCCTTCACCCGAATCGGCTAGGCTCCCGCCATGAAGCCGGCCCCCATCGTCCTTGCCGCCTTGCTCGCGAGCCTCGCGTTGCCGACACAGGCCCAGCAGGTCCCCGAGCACGCCATGCGGTATTCGCGCGACCGGGGAGGGGACTGCTCGGCCATGATCCCGTATTATGGCCCCGCCGCGCTCTGGATCGGGCGCATCGCCGCGCAGCGGCCGATGGACGTGTCGTCGGACCGCATCTTCGCCGACCGGCGCGTCGCCGAATCCTGCTTCTTCACCGAGATCGAGTGCCGCACCTGGCTGGCGCGCCTGCAGATCGACTGGGCGCCGCGCCCCGGCTTCGCCGAGTGCCAGCCGGGCGACTACGGCGTCCGCCGGCGAGGGGGGCGGGCGCCGGGAAGCGGCCCGGTGATCAAGCCCTGAGGCTCACGTCGCCAAGGACCGTCACCGCGCTACCCACAAGCCTTCATCCTGGGAGCCCGGCCGGATCGTCAAGAATCCGCTCATCGTGAGCGCCTGGCCGGGAAATCAAGAATTCCCTCATCCTGAGGAGCATCGCCCCGTGGCGATGCGTCTCGAAGGACGAGGGACTCCAGAGAAGCGAACCATTCCGGCGCTCTGGACCCCTCGTCCTTCGAGACGCCATGCGAAGACGCATGGCTCCTCAGGATGAGGGGCTTTGTAAGATTGACCAGCCAAGTCGCTGGCGGCGCCTCATCTTCGCTGTAACCGGCTCTAAGCCCGCCTGAAAGGCACACGCAGCGCCTTGAACATGCCCAGCAGCACCGCCGCATAGACCACCGCTCCCGCCAGCCCGAGCACGCACAGCTGCGCCTCGTTGCGTAGCGTCGGCAGCCCCGAAACCAGCGCGGCCGACGGCGCGCGCCCGGCGAGCGCCACGGCGGTCAGCGCCAGCGCCGCAACCGCCACGGCCAGCACGGTCCGCCGCAGCGCCGCATCCGGGGCCAGCAGGTCCCGCCGCGCGGCCAGGAACACCAGCAGGCCCACATTCACCCAGGCGCCGACGCCCGTCGCCAGCGCCAACCCGGCCGCCCCCATGGGGGCGTAGAGGGCGAGCTTCAGCAGCAGGTTCAGCCCGAGCCCCGAGAAGGACGCGATCAGCGGCGTGCGCGTGTCGCGCCGCGCGTAGAAGGTCGCCACCGCCGAGCGGATCAGCACCACGGCCGGCAGGCCCACCCCGTAGGCGGCCAGCGCCGCCGCCGACTGCGTCGCGGCCGCCTCGTCGAAGGCGCCGCGCATGAACACGCCGCGGATCACGAGGTCCGGGATCGCCAGAAACGCCACCAGAAACGGCGCCGAAAGCGCAAGGGTGAAAGCGACGGCCCGGTTCTGCGCCGATTGAGCGCCCGCGGCGTCGCCCGCGGCCAGCCGCTTGCTCATGGTTGGCAGCAGCACCGTGCCGGCCGCGATCCCGATCACCCCGACGGGGAGCTGGTAGAGCCGGTCCGCATAATTCAGCGCCGAAACCGCGCCGGTCGGCAGCAGGGACGCGATGATGGTGTCGGCGAACATCGCGATCTGCACGCCCGCCGAGCCGATCACGGCCGGCCCCAGCGTCCGGAAAAAGCCCTTCAGGTCCTTGTCGAACACGGGCTTGCGGAAGCCCGGCATCACCCCGGCGCGGCGCGCGTCCACGACTACCAGAAGGAGTTGCAGCACGCCCGAGATCGTCACCCCCCAGGCCGCCGCATGCGCCGCCGAAGGAAACAGCCACGCGACCAGCAGCGCCGCGATCACACTGAGGTTCAGCAGCACCGGCGCGCCGGCCGCCGCCGCGAACCGCCCATTGGCGTTCAGCACGGCCGACACCAGCGTGACGATGGTGATCAGCAACAGATACGGGAAGGTGACGCGCGTCAGCGCCACCGTGAGGGCGAACTTCTCCGGCTCGTCCGAAAAGCCCGGGGCCAGTACGCGCACCACCTCGGGCATGAACAGGATGGCCAGCCCGGTGAGCGCCAGCAGCGCCAGCGTCAGCAGCGTCAGGATGCGCCCGGCCAGCAGCGAGGCCGCAGCGCCGCCCTTGGTTTCCAGCGCCCCCGAATAGCTCGGCACGAAGGCGGAGTTGAACGCGCCTTCGCCAAAGATGGTGCGAAAATGGTTGGGCAGGCGCTGCGCCACGAAAAACGCGTCAGACAAAAGCCCCGCGCCCATCACGGCCGCGATGATCACGTCCCGCAGCGCGCCCGTGAACCGGGACAGCAGCGTGAAGCCGCCGACCGAAAGAATGCTTTTGACCATGATGGCCTTCAGGCCCGCCGACGATCGACGCCGAGGGGGCGCACCGGCATGGCCACGGCCGGCTGCTCGCCGAACCCGACCTGCTCGCCCACGATATAAAGCGGCCGGCGCTTCACCTCGGCGAAGATGCGGCCAATATATTCGCCGATCACGCCGAGCGAGATCAGCTGCACGCCGGCCAGGAACATCACCGACACGATCAGCGAGGCGTAGCCCGGCACATCCACGCCCCACAGCATGGTGCGGATGATGAACCAGATGCCGGTCACGAACGCGAAGGCCGACACCAGCGCGCCCACATAGGTCCACAGCTTCAGCGGCAGCGTCGAAAACGACGTGATGCCGTCGGCCGCGAAGCGAAACAGCTTGCGCGTGCTGAACTTGCTCATGCCGCCGACGCGGTCAGCCACGTCGAACGGCACGCCGATCGACGGGAAGCCGATCCAGGCATAGAGCCCCTTGGAAAAGCGCGCCCGCTCGCCGAGCTGCCGCAGCGCGTCCACGGCGCGCCGGTCCAGCAGCCGGAAGTCGCCCGCGCCCTCCGGCAGCGGCGTTTCTCCGAAGGCGTCGAAGAGGCGGTAGAACATCTGCGTCAGCTTGCGCCGCATCGGGCTGTCGGCGCGCCGGTCGGTCCGCTGGCCGTACACCATCGCGTAGCCCTCGCGCCATTTCTCCACGAAGGTGGCGATCATCTCGGGCGGATGCTGCAGGTCGGCGTCCATGATCACGGTTGCGCGGCCGCGCACATGGTCCAGCCCCGCCGCGATCGCGATTTCCTTGCCGAAGTTCCGGCTGAACGACACCGCCCGCAACCGCGGGTCCGCCTCGTTGAAGGCCCGAATGCGCGCCAGCGTGTCGTCGCGCGATCCGTCGTCCACGAAGACGACTTCCCACTCGGAGGTGATCCCGTCCAGCACCGGCCGCAGCCGCGCCACCAGCGCGTCCACGTTCGCGCCTTCGTTGAAGACGGGAATCACCAGGGACAACTCGGGAGCGTTATCGGCCAAAGACTTGGGTCCAGGTTCAGGAAACAACAATGTTCCCCCCGAAAAGAGCCGACATTGCGCCCTCGCGCAAGCGGAGGGTTGGGGGGAGGGCGCGACGCGCCATCTTCTCGGCCGTCATTGCGAGCCGGAGGCGAAGCAATCCAGTACTAAACGCCCGGCGTTAGCTGGATTGCTTCGCTGTCGCTCGCAATGACGGAGAGAGCGGGCCTGATGCGACTGGCCAGTGCTGACGCCGCCAACGACCGTTCACGCCGCCGCGAGAGCTGCGCGAGCGTCCGTCTTGATGCGGTCCACCATGGCGCGGACGCCGTTGGAGCGCTGGGGCGTGAGGTGCGAGGCGAGGCCGAGCTTGTCGAATACCGTCTGGGCGTCCGTCTCCAGGATGCGCCGGGCCGGCTGGTCGGAAAAGATCGCCAGCGTTAGCGCCACGAGGCCGCGCACGATGTGGGCGTCGCTGTCGCCGAGATAGCGCAGCACGGGCTCGGGGCCGGTGCGGTCCACCGCGCTGGTGAGCCAGACCTGGCTGGCGCAGCCGCGAACCTTGTTGACGTCGTTGTGCGCCTCGTCCGGCATCGGATTGAGCGTGCGGCCGAGCTCGATCAGGTAGCGGTAGCGATCGTCCCAGTCGTCCAGGAGCTCGAAATTGTCGATGATCTCGTCGAGGGTCGCGTTCATGGCCGTCCGTGCGATGCTTCGCACACCATATAGACCGCGCAGGGGCGCCGGGACAGGGCGCGCCGGCCGCTAATCGACGCGCGGCGTTCGGGGCTCCGCGCCGGGCTTCTTGCGGGAAGGCTGCGCGGGCGCGGCAGGCGCCTTGGCGGAAGGAGCGTTGGCGAGCGTGGCCGGGCGGGTGGTGCTGCCCGTGACGCTCGGGCCGGCCGCGACCTCCCGGGCCGGCGCCGCGGGCGCGTCAGCGGGGTGGCCGAGGCCCAGAAGGGCGCAGCTCGCCTTGTCCTTCAGGCACAGCTGCATGGCGGCCGAGACGGCCTTTCCGCCCTGGTCCGCAACCACGGCGCGCGCCGCGCCGGCGAGGTCCGGGGCGGGCCCGGCCTGGTCTCGAAGCGGCGAAATCGCATACACGATCCCGACCGCGATCACTGTTCTGAGCACGAAACCCATACGTCCCGCCGGCTGCCGCCCCACGCCTCGCACGCTGCGCCGCGGCGGCTTAAGGCTTCGTCAAGCGGCCCTGAATCAGGCCCCATCCGGCGGCTTAACGGTTCATTGTTCCTAACGAATATCTAATTTTCTCAATGGCTTGATTTTAGGGTTCGTTTAAGGCGCCCCTGCGAAGCTGCGATCGTCTTTTGAAGGAAAGCGCGAAGCTCCGCGCCGGTAACGAGTCGAGTATGCGGCCCTTCGCAACGCTAGCCAAACAGCTCGGAGACCTGGTGCACGCGAGCGCCGACGCCGAGACTCTGGCGCGCCCGCGGCACGCGTGGTTCATCGGTTCGCGCCTGGGGCTCGGCGCGCTCGGGCTGGCGTCCGTGCCGGTGCTCCTGGCCGTGATGGGCGGCGTGCGCGTCCCCGCGCTGATCGTGATCCTGGGCGTGGTGCTGCAGGCGGTCGCGGGCGTGCTCGCGTCGCGCACCGGCCGGCTCGGGGAGGCGCACCTCACATCCATCCTGGCGGGGGTGGCCACGCTGCTCGGCTACGCGGCCTCGGGCGACGGGCTCGCGTCGCCGGCGCTCGCGGGCCTGCCCCTGCTGGTGCTCGAGGCCGCGCTGATCGGGCGCATGCGCGAGATCCGCTACGCCAGCACGCTCGCCTTCGGGGCGCTGTGCGCGCTCCTGCTGCTGCAGGGGGGCGCGGACCCGGTCGCGTTCTACATGCATGTGGCCGTGCTCGCCTTCGCGCTCGGGATGGCGCAGCTGGCCCAGCGCGAGATGCGCTCCCGCATGGTGCGCGAACGCCGCCTGGCCGCCCACAGCCGCATGCTCGTGGACGGGTTCGGGGACCTGGTCACGCGCCATGACGCGCAGGGGAGCGTGTTCTACGCCGGCCCGGGCGCGGCTTCCGTGCTCGCCTGCGCGCCCGGCGCGCTGCTCGGGCGCGGGCTGTTCGAGCGCGTGCACGTCGCGGACCGGCCCCTGTACCTGATGGCGCTCGCGGACGCTGGCGCGGGCAGCGCCTTCTCGCGTACGCAGGTGCGCGTGCGCAAGGGCGACGGCGACCGCCCGGCCGCGCCCGTCTATGCCTGGATCGAGCTGCGCGCGCGGCGCGTGGAAGCCGACGCGGACGCGCACGAAGGCGAAGAAATCATCTCCG
Source organism: Alsobacter metallidurans (assembly GCF_014636935.1). Classification (GTDB taxonomy): domain Bacteria; phylum Pseudomonadota; class Alphaproteobacteria; order Rhizobiales; family Beijerinckiaceae; genus Alsobacter; species Alsobacter metallidurans. Next base: position 1,400,854 of record NZ_BMES01000001.1, read on the forward strand.
TCCTCCGCGATATTTCGACACAAAGGCAGCATGAGGCGGAGATCGACCAGGCGCGGTCGGCGGCCGAGGCCGCGGCGGCGCTGAAGGACCGGTTCCTCGCCACCGTCAGCCACGAGCTGCGCACGCCGCTGAACGCCATCATCGGCTTCTCGGAGATGCTGGGCGACGAGAAGCTGGTGCCCGCCGGCGACGCCCGCCAGCGTGACTACGCCCGCATCATCCACGTCTCCGGCGAGCACCTGCTGCAGGTCGTGAACGCGCTTCTGGACATGTCCAAGATCGACGCCGGGACGCTGACGCTCCAGCCCGAGCCCTTCGACGTGGACCGGCTCGTCGCCGTGGTCGCCGACATGCTGCGCCTCAAGGCCGAGCAGGCCGGCATCGACTTCCGCGTCGCCGTGGAGCCCGGCCTGCCCGAGCTCGTCGCCGACCGGCGCGCCTGCAAGCAGATCCTGATCAACCTGCTCAGCAACGCCATCAAGTTCACGCCCGCCGGCGGCCAGATCGTGCTGGATGTGCGGCGCGACGGCGACATTCTCACCATGGTGGTCGAGGACACCGGCATCGGCATCGCGCCAGACGACCTCCCGCGCCTTGGCGAGCCCTTTTTCCAGGCCCGCGCCAGCTACGACCGCCCCTATGAGGGCACCGGGCTCGGCCTCTCGGTGGTGCGCGGCCTCGTCGGCCTCCACGCCGGCGCCATGCGCATCGACAGCGCACCCGGCAAGGGTACGCGCGTCACGGTCCGCTTCGGCCTCGATGGCCGCCTGAAGCTCTCGCCCCTGATGGCCACCCGCCCCGGCGCTTCTGCAGGCGTCGTGGAGCCGCTGCCGCTTCGGGAGCCGTCGCCGGCCGCCATCGTCACCAGCGCCAAGCTGCCCCATCCCCCCATCGACAGGGTGAAGAAAAGTGCCTGAGGTCCTCGCTCGCACCGACCATGATTTCGTTCTGAGCCAGGAGCGTCGGCCTCGGAAGGCGCGCGCCAAGCGCAAGCCTTCCCGCGCATCCTGGTTCGGCGCCCTGTTCCGCAATCCCGGCGTCACGGCCGTGGGAGCGGCGGGCGCGGCCATCGGCGTCGGCATCATCGTGAACGCCCTGGCGCTGCAGAACGCGCCCCATCCCGCGCCGCTGTTCGGCAAGGGCGCGGCGGACGTCGTCAAGGTCGGCGCCATCCCGCCCGTGTTGCCGCCGAGCCGTCCCACGGATCTGGGCAATAGCCCGACGTCAACCGCCTCTGTGGTCGCCGCCGAGTCTCCGCGTCCGCAGAAAGCCTCCCTGTCGACCCCGTCCGCGACCCCGCAGCCGATCCCGCGCGACGCCATCGGCGACATGCTGCGCGGCGGCTCATCCGGCGTGGAGCTCAACAAGGGCGTGCTGGCGGCCCAGAAGGCGCTCAACAAGCTCGGCTACGGCCCCGTGAAGGCCGATGGCGTCATGGGCTCGGGCACGCGTCAGGCGGTGGAGCGCTTCGAGCAGGACCGCAAGCTGCCGCAGACCGGTGAACTCAATCCCCGCACCGCCAAGGCGCTCGCCTCCGCGTCGGGCATTGCGCTCGACTGAGCCGCCCGTCAGGGTGCGGCCATGAGGCTGCGCTCCGACATTTTCGTTTCCGCCTATATCCGCCGCTGCGCCGTGGAGGGCGCCCCCGCGGTGCTGCGCCGCCGCGGCGCGGCCGAGGCCGGCTCCGTGTTCGTGAAAATCGACCGCCTCGACGGAACCTGCGCGCTCTTTGGCCCGGCGCCGCAATCCTCCTTCGGGGAAGGCGAGGGCGAACGCCGCTTCGCCCGCCTCCACCCCGAACCCTTCGTCGAAATCCCCACCGCCGAGGCCCGGCTGGCGCGGGAAATCAAGTTCGATTCCGACCTCTGGATCATCGAAGTCGAAGACCGCGCCGGCCTCCCGCGGCTGGACCTCGTGGAGGTCTGAGGCGGCGCCTTTCCCTTCGCCCCGGAACGGGGAGAAGGTGGCGCGAAGCGCCGGATGAGGGGTTGGTGGCCGGGTGCGCGTCGCACACAGGCGCTCACCCCAGCCCTCTCCCCTGTTTGGGGAGAGGGGGCAGGCTGCGGCGCGTGACCGCGATTGCCCCTTTGCTCTGCCGAAGTGGCTATTCACACACTCAAACCCCCTCATCCTGAGGAACATCGCCTCTCGGCGATGTGTCTCGAAGGACGAGGGACTTCAGTTCGCGCCGGCGAATCAGCCTGCTGGAAGCCCTCGTCCTTCGAGACGCAGGCCCAAGCGGGCCTGCTCCTCAGGATGAGGGGCAATTGAGCGGCGGCGCCCGTCCCTTCGCCCCGGAACGGGGAGAAGGTGGCGCGAAGCGCCGGATGAGGGGTTGGTGGCCGGGTGCGTGGCCCAGAGAAATCCTCACCCCACCCCTCTCCCCCGTGGGGGAGAGGGGGGCAGGCTGCGGCGCGTCAGCCCACGGTCGGGCGGTAGTCCGGGGCACCCCACATGCGGGATTTTGCGGAGGCGGGGCCAGTGGCTTCGTTGGAGAGGCCGTAGTGGGTGGCGAGGCGGTCCAGGGCGATGCGCAGGACGAGTTTGGCGGAGCGGGCCGGCCAGGAGCGTTCGCGTTCCACGGTTTCAAGGCCCTTGAGGAAGCCGCAGACGTCGAGAACGACGCCGAAGAGTTCGCCGCCGAGCGCCCGGCCGGCGGCGTCGCAGCGTTGGCGGGCGGCGAGCGCGACGTCGGCGATGTGCTCGCGCGGCGGGCCGCGGCGGCCGCCGCCGGTTCCGCTCCAGTCGGCCGTGACGCGGGGCAGCATCTGGCCGAGCGTGATGTCGGCGCGCAGCCGTTCGCCGGCCTGGAACTGGGCGTCGTTGAGAAACGGCCGGCCGTCCTTGCCGGCGCGCCGGCGCAGCCAGGCGAGGGGGCTCTCGCTGTCGTCCACGAGCGCGACCTGGGCGGCGCCCTCGTAGTCGATGCCGCGCTCGGCCAGGGGACGATGCTGCGCCAGAAACTCGTGGTCGCGCGGGCCGCCCAGACGGCGGGCGCGGGCGCGGCCGGGCTCGGTCGCAACCAGCCGGCGGGTTGAACCCGCGCCCGTCCATGCGGCGAGGTCGGCCGCCACCAGCACGGCGGCCGGCTCCGCCATCGACGCCACGTCGCGCTCGGCGAGGCCGTCCCGGAATGCGGCGACGCGCAGGAGCAGGCGGTTCTCGGCGGCGCTACGCCCGGCGGCGGCGGGCTTCGCAGGATTGTTCTTAGGCACGATGTCTCTCCATCGATCTTGAAAACGGTATAAATTCTTATATCTTGAAACAACGGTCCTCCGCAAGCGACCGGTCGTCTCACTGTTTTCATCGAGAGGAGGGCCATTTTGCCCCGCCATCCTGTTCAAGCCCAAAGAATTGACGTTCGCAGGCCGGCCCGCAGGGCGATTGCGCGGCTCGTCGAGTCAGGGAGTGAATCCTATGAACGCGGCCGTATGCTGCCGCGCCTGATCCCGCTCGGGCTTGGTCGGCTGCCCGCGGCGGAGCCCGACCGCAGCCGCGCGATCCTGCGGCTGCTCGACCAGGCGCTTCGCGCCGAGCGGGCGCTCGGCCGCGCCGGCCATTGGACCTATGACCTGAACCGGCATATCGGGCTGATGCAGGCCTTCAAGGCCGAGCGCGCGCGGAGCCGCGCATGAGCGCGAAGAGCCCCTGCGGCCAGACATCCGCGCATGAAAAAGGGCGCCAGCGGCGCCCTTCATCTGCGTGTTCGCCCGGAAGGCGGTCAGCGCTTGCGGCGCTGCTGGCCAAGGCCCATCTTCTTGGCGAGGTTGGACCGCGCGGCCGCGTAGTTGGGGGCCACCATCGGATAGTCGAAGGGGAGGTTCCACTTCTCGCGGTAATCCTCGGGCGTCATGCTGTACTGCGTGCGCAGGTGGCGCTTCAGCGACTTGAATTTCTTGCCGTCTTCCAGGCAGACGATGTAGTCGGGCGTGATCGACTTCTTGACGTTCACGGCGGGCTTGGGCGCCTCGACGGGCATCTCGGGCGCAACCGTCCCAACCCTGCCGAGCGCCGCGTGGACCATGCCGATCAGGCCAGGGAGATCCGTCACCGAAACAGCGTTGTTGCTCACATAGGCGGCGACGATGTCAGCCGCGAGTTCGATATGACGGTTCTGATGCTCGTTGCTGTCCAACATGTCGCTCTCTCTTCCCCACTGCGCTTCCCGGGGTCGGCAATTCGCCGCTCCCTGGTTTCTCGGGCGCCGGTCCGGCGCCATTGCCCCACGAAAACCGGAGTTCTTGTCAGTATCGGCCAGCGTCGAACGACCCCGGCGTCTAAACTGGAGCCGTAAAGGCTGCGTGGTTCTCTTGATTATCGTCTATGTCAGACTCAAAGGTTGTGCAATACAGAAATCAAAGTTCTTTGTTGGGTTGTCTTGGCGGATGATGCGATTTGTCCCTGTTCGCGGGACCGCCGCATAGTCGTATGATCAAGCAACGAGAGCGCCGGCCAATAGGGACCGCGCCCTGCCAAGGTGGCCCGGCGATTGCCGATCCAACACGGATCCTTCGCGCCGCCCGCCCGCCGCCCGTTTCGAGAACGAAAGCGAAATCATGGATCCGGAAGACTTGGACTTGAACGACAACCGCGCGGGCGCGCCCCGACCGTTCCCGGCCGCGCCCCGCGCCGAGCGCCGGGCGCAATCGCGCACCTGGCATGGGCGCACCGTGACGGACCCCTACGGCTGGCTCAAGGCCGAGAACTGGCAGGACGTGCTGCGCGAGCCCGCTTTGCTGCCCGCCGACATTCGCGCCCACCTGGAAGCCGAGAACAGCTTCGGGGCGGCCGTGCTGGCCGGGGTTCGCGACCTGCAGGACGCCATCACGGCCGAGATGCGCGCGCGCATCAAGGAGGACGATTCGTCTGTGCCGGCGCCCGACGGCCCCTTCGCGTACCTGACCCGCTACCGGGCCGGCGATCAGCACCCGCTGGTGTGTCGCAGGCCCCGCGACGGCGGCCCAGAGACCATCATGCTGGACGGCCAGAAGCTGGCGGAGGGCAAGCCGTTTTTTCATCTCGGCCGCCGCCCCCACACGGACGACCACGCCCTGCTGGCCTGGAGCAGCGACGACACGGGGTCGGAATTCTATACGATCCGCATTCGCGATCCGCTGACCGGCGAGGACCTTCCCGACCTCATCGAGGGCGCCACCGGCGAAGTGGTGTGGGACGCGGCCGGCGCGAGTTTCCTCTACGTGAAGCTCGACGCCAACCACCGGCCGCGGCAGGTGTTCCGGCACGTGCTGGGCCGGCGGGTGGAAGACGACGCGCTGGTCTATGAGGAGCAGGCGGACGGCTGGTTCGTCGACATCGACGAAAGCCGCTCGGGCCGCTTCGCGTTTATCCAGATCAGCGATCACGAGACCACCGAGGTGCACGCGCTGGAGCGCGCCGACCTGTCGGCCGCACCCCGTTTGCTGAACAAGCGCGAGCACGAGCTGCGCTACGAAGTCGACCACTTCGGCGACCGCTTCGTGCTCCTCACCAACGCTGACGGGGCCGAGGACTTCAAGATCGTCACCGCGCCCATCGACGCGCCGCAGAAGGAGAACTGGACCGACCTCGTGCCGCACCGGCCCGGGACCATGATCCTGACGGTCGCGCCGTATCGCGACTTCCTGGTGCGCATGGAGCGGCAGGACGCCAATCCGCGCATCGTGGTGCGCGACGCCGCCGGGGCCGAGCACGCCATCGCGTTCGACGAGGAAGCCTATGCGCTGCGTCTCGCGCCCGGCTTCGAGTTCGACAGCCCGGTCGTCCGATTCGTGTATTCGTCCATGACCACCCCGGCCGAGACGTACGACTACGACATGGCCGCGCGGTCCCGCACGCTCTTGAAGCGGCAGGAAGTGCCCTCCGGCCACGACCGCGACGCCTATGTGACGCGCCGCCTGTTCGCGACCGCGCCGGACGGCGAGCGCGTGCCAATTTCGCTGCTGCACCGGGCCGACCTGGCGCTGGACGGCGCGGCGCCGTGCCTGCTCTACGGCTACGGGGCCTATGGGCACGCGATCTCGTCCGACTTCGACACCGAGTGCCTGTCGCTGGTGGACCGCGGCTTCGTTTACGCGGTGGCGCATGTGCGCGGCGGAACCGAGAAGGGCTGGCGCTGGTACACGGAAGGCAAGCGCGAAAAGAAGCCGAACACCTTCACGGACTTCATCGCGGCCGGGCGGGCGCTGTGCGAAGCCGGCTACACGGCCCCGGGCCGCATCGCCGCGCAGGGGCGCAGCGCCGGCGGCATGCTGATGGGGGCGATCGCCAACAGCGCGCCGGAGCTGTTCGCCGCCGTGCTGGCCGAGGTGCCCTTCGTGGACGTGCTCACCACCATGCTGGACGCGGACCTGCCGCTGACGCCGCCCGAATGGCCCGAATGGGGCAACCCGATCGAGAGCGCCGAGGCGTTCGACGCCATCCTGGCCTATTCGCCCGTGGACCAGGTGAGCGCGCAGCGCTACCCCGCCATCCTGGCGATCGGCGGCCTGACGGACCCGCGCGTGACCTATTGGGAGCCTGCCAAATGGGTGGCGCGCCTGCGCGAGCACGCCCTGCCGGGGAGCGGCCCCGTGGTGCTGCGCATCGACATGGATTCAGGCCACGGCGGCGCTTCGGGCCGGTTCGACCGGCTCAAGGAAGTCGCGCAAAGCTACGCCTTCGCGGTGGGCGCGGTCGAAGGACGCCTGCCGAAGCCCGCGGAGGCGTAAGAGGACGGCGCTTCGGCGCCGTTCAGGACGCGGCCGGGGAGGCCTTGTCGGGCTCGGCGGCGTCGTTGGCGGCGTCCGCGACGGCCTGCTGGCCGGACGCGGGCGCGATGAGCTCGCCGCCTTCGCCGGTTTCCACGAAACGGCGCAGCTCCGACATGGAGGCGAAGCGGTAGCGCCCCTTCTCCATCTCGGCCTCGATGCCGCCGTCCGAATACATGAAGTACTGGACGCCGCCGGACGTGTAGGTGGCCACCACGGTGGGCGGACCGGCCGGCGCGGCGGGCTCGGGAGCGGATTCGGTCTCAGGCTCGGGCTTGGCATCCGGCGTCGCCGCCTCGGGCTCGGCCGCTTCCGGCTCGGGTTCCGGACGCGCGGGAGCGGGTTCCTCGGCGCGGGCTTCCTCCGGGGAGGCCGGCGCGGGAGCGTCTTCGGCGCGCGCTTCCTGCACGGACACGGCCGAAGGCGGCTCGGCGCCCTCTGCGATGCTGCGCTCGAACTCACCGGGCTCGATCGGCGCCGGCTGACGCGGCGGGGCGGGTTCGTCGGAGGGCTGCGGGGCCAGCGCGAAGGCGGGCGCGGCGGCCGTCTCGACCGGGGAGGGCGCGCGGGCCGGCGCGGGCGGCGCCTTGGCGGGCTCGAGGTCGTCGCCGATCTCGGTGAGCGCGAGGCGGATCTTCTTCAGCTCGCGCAGCGCCGCCGCCAGCCCCAGCGTGACAAAGCCGGCCGCGAACAATGTCGCGCCCATGTGCAGCCACGCGGCGCCGCTCTCGGCCCGGATGTTGTCGGCCCCATAGAGTCCGACGGCGCCGCCGGCGAGGATCAGCAGGATGGCGAACAGGTACAAAACAACGGCCATGGCGCATCCGGCGGGGGGAACGGGCTTCAAACGATCGTGGCGTGACAGTCGTCAACGGGCCCATCCGTGTCAACCGCGCGGCCCCGATCGGGCGGCCCCGGGCTGTTGAAGGTTTGCGGCCGCGCCCCACCTTCAGGCTGTCGGGGCGATTTCCGCCGCCGACCCGGCTTCCCAGCGAGGCGGAAACAGTTTTAAGGTCCCGGCCTCTCGGCGCGCCCCCCAGCGCGCTCCCCGCTCGGGACGAAACTACGAGGAGATTGCGCCATGTCTTTCAGCTTGCCCGAACTTCCCTACTCCCATGACGCGCTGCAGCCCTACATGTCGAAGGAGACGCTGGAGTACCATCACGACAAGCATCACCTCGCTTACGTGAACAACGGCAACAACCTGCTGAAGGGCACCGAGTGGGAGGGCAAGTCCCTCGAGGAGATCGTGAAGGGCTCCTTTGGCAAGAACGCCGGCCTCTTCAACAACGCCGGCCAGCACTACAACCACCTGCATTTCTGGCAGTGGATGAAGCCCAACGGCGGCGGCGCCATCCCGGGTTCGGTCGAAAAGGCGCTGGTGGACGGCTTCGGCTCGGTGGACAAGGCCAAGGAGGAGTTCATCCAGGCCGGCGTGACGCAGTTCGGCTCCGGCTGGGCCTGGTTCGCCGTGAAGGACGGCAAGGTCGTGGTGATGAAGACCCCCAACGGCGAGAGCCCGCTGGTGCGCGGCGCGAGCCCGATCCTGGGCGTCGACGTGTGGGAGCACTCCTACTACATCGACTACCGCAACCGCCGCCCCGACTACCTCAAGGCCTTCGTCGACAACCTGGTCAACTGGGAACACGTCGAGAAGATGTACACGGAAGCCGCCAAGTAAGGCTCCTTCTCACGCACGACCGAACGGGGCCCCAGGGCCCCGTTTTGCGTTCAGGCCCGCGACACGGAGTTCAGGAACCGGTCCACGGTGTCGTGCAGGCGCTTGGACTGCTCGGCCACGTCCATTGCCGACTGGTTGACCTGCGCGGCGGACTGGTCGGTCTCGCCCACCACGGCGTCGAGCTCGCGCATGTCGGAGGCGGCGCTCTCGGTGCCCTCGGCGGCGCGCGACACGCCGGTGGCGATCTGGCTCGTCGCCGCCGCTTGCTGCTCCACCGCATGCGCGATGCCGCTGGTGAAGCCCTCGACCTCGTGCATCAGCTGCGAGATCGCCTCGATGGCGTCCACGGCCGACGCGGTCGCGCCCTGGATGGCGCCGACCTGCTCGGCGATGCGCTCGGTGGCGCGGGCGGTCTGGCCGGCGAGATTCTTCACCTCGGAGGCCACCACCGCGAAGCCCTTGCCGGACTCGCCGGCGCGCGCCGCCTCGATGGTGGCGTTCAGCGCCAGGAGGTTGGTCTGGGCTGCGATGGCCTGGATGAGGCTCACGACCTCGCCGATGTCCTGCGCCTTGCCGGCGAGGCTCTGCACGGTGGACGTGGTGGCGCGCGTGGTGCTGGAGGCGTCCACCACGACGCGGCGCGCCTTGCTCACCTGCGATTCGATCTCGGTGATCGCCGACGAAAGCTCGTCCGACGCCTTGGAGACATGCCGCACGCTCTCGGAGGCGTCGCGGCTGGCGCGTGCCGCCGTTTTGGCGCGCTTGGCCGATTCGGCCGCGATGCCCGTCATGGTGCGGGCCGCGAAGGTCATCTGCTCGCTGTTGGCCGCGACGCTGGAGAGCGCCTCGCGCACGGCCGAGCGGAATTCGGCCACCAGCGCGTCGACGCGCTGCTGCCGGCTCTGCTGGCTGGAGCGGTCGGCCTCGCTGCTTTCCTGCAGGCGGGCGCGCTCGATGGACTGGTTGCGCAGCACCTGGATGGCGCGCGCCATGGATCCGATCTCGTCGGCCCGGTCCACGCCCGGCACCGCGGTGGAGAGGTCGCCGGCCGCGAGCTGGTGCGTGGCGGCCGAAAGCGCGCCCAGCGGCCCGGTCGTCTGGCGGATGCTGACCAGCAGCGCGCCCCAGATCACCAGCGCGCTCAGCGCCCCGATCGCGGCCGCGATGGCGAGCAGCCGCATGAACATGGCCTCGATCCGCTCCGTGCCGAACTGGATCACCAGCGCGGCGCGAGACGGGGTTCCGGGCAGCATCACGCCGACCAGGGTGGCGTTGACGTCCCCGCCATGGATTTCGCCGCCCGGATTGGCGGCGGCTTCGCGCACCAGCGTCCCGATCGCGCCGTCGCTCCAGCCGGACGCCGCACGGGCGATCGTGACGCGGCCGAGCACCCCGCCTTGCGTGTCTACCACCATGGCGATGCGCACGTCGGGATCGGCCTTCACGGCGTCCAGCGCCGCCCCGAGGTCGTCGCCGCGCGCCAGCGCAACCCGCAGCGAAGGCGCCACGGCGCGCACCAGCGAGATGTTCTTGGAGTCGAATCCACCCCGGATAGCGTCACGCCCCAGAATGCTGGCTCCGGCGACGCATAGCGCGATGATCAGGACGCTCACCGTCGCGACAGCGACGATGACCGAACGATGAAATGTGCGCCGTTCGCCCTGCTGCACGGTGTGAACTCTCACGGGATCTTTCGTCACCGTAAGCACCCCCCGTAAAAGGCGGGTTAAGTTCCACCCAGCGATTGGTCACGGTTGTGCTGTGAGTTGTGTCAGGCGACGTAGTTCGAATGGGTTATTGGCCAGATGTACTGCGAAGTCTTCGCTTGCGAGATAGCAATGTTCAACGGCCCGGCATTCCGTCACGGGGTCGAGCGCGGCGAGTTCCGCGTCCGGAAATCCGGGATGGCACATCACCAGATGCGCCGGGCCGGGCGCCTGGAGGAACCGGTCGAAGTCGATCGCGTAATCGCGCTTCGGGTCGAAAGCGCTGACGCCCGAGAAGCCTTGGTTGTGCGGCAGTCCGGCGCGGTCGAGCCGCCGTCCCCAGCCGATCGCCAAGGCGGCGATCACGGTCGCCTTCACGGGCGCGACGCCCCGCGCCAGGATGGCGCCTGGCGTGTCGAAGGGATCGCGCAGCACGGGCTTGGGTTCGCCGGCCCAGCGCAGCGCCACCGCGTCGAGCAGCGCGCCGCGCACGCCCGGCAGCACATGGACATGCTGGTGGCCATCGATGTAGTCGGGCAGCCGCCCATAATGCAGCGCGAAGGCGTCGATCTGGCGCAGAATCTCGTCCCGGATTTCCACGCCGTCCAACCGAGCCGAAAAGGCGAGCGTCGCCAGCTGGTTGAACGCAGGCAATGAATCAGAACCGCAAAGCCGCCGCATGGGGCCGAGCGGCCGCCCGAGCGTCATGTTAAGGTGCAGCCCCATGTCGATCCGCCCCTCGTGCTCCCGGAGCGCCTTTGCGGCTTCGGGCCAGGCAGGTCGGTTCGTCATGGCTCCGGTGCCGGAGATCCGGCCCGCGGTCGCCAGCTCCAGAATGGCCCGGCTGACGCCGTCCGTGAGGGCGTAATCATCCGCCACGAGCGCGAAAGCGGAGGGGCGGGCGGAGGAGCGATAGGACGACATGGCGGTGGGATAGCACAAGTCCAACGACCTCGCCGTCATTGCGAGGAGCGAAGCGACGAAGCAATCCAGGCGCCGGGCGAAAAGTGCAAAGCCCAGCCTTGGGGCCCCACGCCCAGCGCCTGGATTGCTTCGCTGCGCTCGCAATGACGGGAGGGGAACAGCGGTCGCGGCTGACGACCCGATGGAACGCCGAGGGCGCGGACGCCCTTAGCTGACGCGGCGCTGACCGGGCAGGGCGGGGGCGGCGGCCGCGGCCGGCGTGGCCGGTTGACGGGGGCGCTCGGCGGCGTCGCCGCGGGGTGGGTAGGCGGCCGTGCGGGTTTTGGAGGGCTGGAGGCCCAGCATGGCTGAGACCAGGCGTTCGGCGGCGCCGGGCGAGACGCGGCGGGTGAGCTCCACCAGCGCCTGGACGCGCTCGGTGGAGTGGCCCACCAGCGGATCGCGGAACATGAAGATGCGGGTGCAGACCTCGTCCGGCACGCCAAGCGCCACGAGGGCGAGGCCGAGCGCCTCGCCGCTGCGGTCGGCCAGCAGCATGCGGACTTTTTGCGGGCTGGCGCCCAGCGCGAGGCCGAGCACCTGCGCGAAGGTGGCACCGTCGTCATAAAGCGCGGCGGTTTCCAGCGAATGGACCACCTCGTCGGACGGGGCGGTACGGCGGCGCGGCGACAGGCTCGCGGCGCGCTCGGCGTCCTCGATGATCTGGCGTCGGGCGACCTTGTCGGCCGCCAGAAACAGCACGCCGCGGTCCGCGCCCGAAAGGTCGCCGCGCGCCAGCAGGGCGGCGCCGAGGGCTTCCTCGTCGCGGGCGCGCTCCAGCAGCACGTCCAGGATGTCGGCCGGGAGGCGAAGCGCGGTGTTGGCCGCCAGCGTGACGTCGATCAGCGGATCGCACCGGTCCAGCAGCAGCCGAACGAGATCGGGATCGAGATGGGCGCGCGCCGCCACGGCGGCCGCCATCACGCGGTCGCCAACCGCCGCATAGGTGATCTGGGTGTGGGCCGGCATCCAGCGCGCGTCAGCGAGGAGGATGCGCGACGCGTCGTCGTTGCGCGCCAGAATGGCGTTGCCGACCTCGACGGGGGTGCCCGGGTAGCCGGCGAGCTTGCAAGCCACAACCAGGGCGGTGTCGAGATCCACCTGGCCGGCCAGCGTGCCGCCGATCTCGCAGAACTGCGCCGCCTCGTCGCTCGAATGCACCGGCACCGAGATGTAGAGATCGGTGAGCACCCGAAGCAGCACGGGCTTCATGTCGAGCCCTTCCTCGCGCGCGATCGCGAGCAGACCGTGCAGCTCGGGCGGTGTGATGCTGGACATGCGGGAACGCCTGAGAACGGAGGGCAACCGCGGCAGGCTAGGGCCGTCATCCTTAGCGGCGGGTTAATGCAACGGCCGAGCTTTGGTCGGTCCGCGTGCCAAAAAGCACATACTCGACGGCTAAGATGACGTTGACTGGCCTCAAGGTAAGACTCCGTTAACCAAGAGAAGCTTTTCTCACCCATGCCGCAATCGGCGGTTGGAGAGCGATAGGAGGAGTGTGATGGGTCGCGTCCTGCATTTCCAAGCTCCCGCCCGCCCGGCGCAGGAAGCCACGGAGAACCGGACTGGCGCCATGTGCCAGATCCTTTTCTTCACCGGCGTGCGCTATGAGCGCCACGCCGAGCCCCAGCACGACCCGCAGCAGCCGGACGCCACCACCCGCCGCCGCACGCGCCGCCGCAGCGCCTGACCGTATGGACCGCGATCCGCGTCCGGCGCCCGCAGCGGCGCCGCCTGCCGAAACGCGGGCCCTGTCTGGATCGAGCAATTCCCCGGCTTTTGCTGCCCCTTCTCTATTCCCTCTCGCCTCGAGCGGGACGGTCGCCGGACTGCCCACCCTCCCTTTGAGGGGGAGGGTCGCCGCGCAGCGGCGGGGTGGGGTGGAGCCGGGCGAAGGGCTCGGCGCTTTCGGTTCACCTTCCCTTTCATCCTCCTCCACTGCGCCAGTCCCCGGCTTCACCCCACCCCGCCGGGCTTCGCCCGTCGACCCTCTCCCTCAAGAGGAGGGTGGGCGCCGCGGCCGGTCCTGGATGATCGCGGCGTTTGTGCTGGCGGGATTTGTGTCGGGGTGCTCGGAGACCGGCGATCTGGGCCGGCCGAAGCCGACGCTGTGGGGGGATGCGATCTCGCCGCTGTCCGGCAAGGCTTTCGCGGCGATGCGGGGCGAGGCGGTGTCGCTGGCCCTGCTGACCGACGACGAGCAGGAACTGCGGGCGCGGGCCTATCGCTTCCTGATGCCGGCCCGCGAGCGATGGTTCTTCGACCGGACGCTGGCCGAGCTCGCGGCCGATCGGATCGTCCGGCGCGACTTGTTGCCAGCCTCCGAGGAGGCCTATTTTCAGGCGTTGATGCTGGACCTCGATCGCTCGCCCCGCGCCCGTTATCAGCGGCTGCGCGAGGATGTGGAAAACGACCGCGAGTTGATCACCGTGTTCGCCGCCGTGGTGTGCCGCGTCGCCGAGATGGACAAGGTGCGGCTGCAGGCGCTGGGCGCGATCCCCCCCGAGGAGACCTTCACCCGCGCCATGGCGTTCGCGCGCGTAGCCGAGAACGAGATGCTGGCCCGCTGGGTGGAGGAATCGGTCGACCTGCGCCTGCGCGCCTATCGCTTCGCGCTGGAGCGGCTGGTGGTGACCAGCCCGGACAAGGACGCGATCCGGGCCGAGCGCACGCTCGACGCCTTCGAGGGCTATCGTGGCCTGACGAGCCGCTGCATCGGCCCGGTTCGGGGAACCATCACGGTGACGTCGGGCGCAAACGGCGCGCGGTTTCTGCCGCGCACGGAACGCGAGCTGCCGCCGAAGTAGGGCTGGAATTCGACGAGGGCCGAAGGCCCACCCTCCCCCTCAAGGGGAGGGTGGTCAGCTGCGCTGACCGCAGGAGCAGACGCCCAATCCTAGCTCTTCTTGGCCGGCGGCAGCGCCTCCGGGCGGCACTGTGCGGTCCGGAGATGCGCTTCCGCATCGGCGGCGGCGCCGTTTTCGGGCGCAAGCGCGCGCAGGATCACGAAGCCGGTGCGGTCGGGAGAAACGAGGCGCAACTCGCGGACGGGCTCGTCCTCGGGGTCGTTGTTCTGCAGCGTCTCGAGCTGCGGCTGCGTGACGATCACCACGTCCATGAGGCCACGCACGGCGCTGCGGTCCGTAAGGGCGTAGAACACGCCGCCCATGCTGCGATGAAAGCCCATGCTGAGGAAGATCTCGCCCGCATTGGCCTGCACGCGGACCGGGCCCGACGCGAGATCGTAGCGGCAGACGGCCGTGGCGGTGGCGGGGTCGCGGAAGGGCAGGGGGTTCGGGCCCGGCAGGGCGGCGGGCAGGAGCTTCACCACGTGCCGGTCCGCGAAGGCCGCGAGGCGCGCGTCGGCGTTCTGGGCCGCGAAGCTCGGCAGCGCAAGCATGGAGGCGAGGTGCACGATGGCGGCCAGCACCAGGCCGAGCAGCCCCACATAGGCGGCGCGCTTCAGGGAGCCGCTCATGTGCAGGCTCCCCGCTCGATGCGCGGCACGGCGGCGGGATCGATGCGCGAGCCGACGACGCTGACGGGCGTGTCGTAGAGGCGCAGCGCGAGGTCGAAACGGCCCTCGCCGCTGAGCGGCAGCCAGTTGCCGGGCCGCGCCTCGCGCGAGGCCTCGATGGCGAAGAGGCCGGCGGCGTCGCGCACCACCTCGGCGGAGGTGAAACCGTAGCGCCGGGCCGGATTGTCGAGCAGCAGGCCGCCCGGCGTCTGCGCGGTCAACGTCCAGTAGCGCGCCTGCGGGGTGCGGCCGTGGATGCGGTAGGCGCAGCGCGCGATCAACGGATTTCCGGCGCTGTCGCGCCGCGCCGTGAACACGAGCCCTTCGCCGAGCCCGAGCGGCGCCTCGCCGCTGCGCGCCACCGACGCGCGGGTATAGGGGTCGGCGTCGAGTGCGCCGGTGCGCGGCCACGCGGTCCAGGGGCCGGCCTCAACGGCGCCGAACGAGACGTTGCGGGCCACCGCGAACCACGTCGCCCCGAGGCCGCCGACGAGGCCGATGGCCAGAACGGCGAGCACGGACGGCAGCAGCGTGCGGCGGCGGCGCGGGGACGCCTCGGCCTGAAGGGCGGCGCGCGGCGCGCGCAGTGCGAAATCGGTCATCGGAGCGGCTTACTGGGAGGCGATCCGGCCGCCGACGGAGCGGACGGGATCGGCGGCGGCGCGGCGCGGCTGCGCCTCCGGCTCCAGGAAGGCCGAGTTGGCGCCGCGGCGGGTTGAAAGGGTGCGGAACAGCGTGTCGATGCCCCCGATGGCCTCCAGCGCGCGGGGGTTCAGGACGGCCGGGCGCTGGGCGCCAAGAACCTCGAAGGGCTTGCCCTCGCCATTCGCCGCCACCGCCGCGCCCTTGGGCTCCGCGATGGCAGGGATGCCCGGAATGGGCTTCAACTCGACGCTCTGGTGCGCGGGCGCCATCATCTCGTGCCAGGTCATGGCCGGCAGCGAGCCGCCCGTCATCTTGTTGGTGGACTGGTAGTCGTCGTTGCCGAACCACACGGCCGCCACGAGGTTGCCGGTGAAGCCGACGAACCAGGCGTCCCGGTAGGCGTTGGTGGTGCCGGTCTTGCCGCCGACGCGCACGCCGGGCAGCATCGCCTTCTTGCCGGTGCCTTCCTCCACGACCTTCACGAGCATGGAGTTCATGTCGGCGATCACGTTGGCGTTGATGATCTGCCGCGGCGCCGGCAGGTCGCGGTCGTGGCGGAAGATCACGTCGCCATGCGAGTTGCGGATCTCGACGGTCGCGTAGGGATCCGCGCGCTTGCCGCCATTGGCGAACACCGCGTAGGCGGCCGTCATGTCCATCACGGTGACCTCCGCCGCCCCGATCGGCAGCGACACCGTGTCGGCCAACGGCGTGTTCAGCCCCATCAGGCGGCAGATCTCGATGATTCGGGCGCGGCCGGCCTTGTTGTTGTCGCCGCCGATGGCCGAGGCGAGCTGCACCGGGATGGTGTTGATGGACTTCGCCAGCGCGGTGGAGAGCGGCATGGAGCCCGCATAGGAGCGGCCGTAGTTGTTGGGGCACCAGTTGCCGATGCACACCGGCCGGTCCGTGACCGTTGTGGTCGGCTTGAATTTCCCCGTCAGCAGGGCCGCCGTGTAGACAAACGGCTTGAACGACGAGCCCGGCTGGCGCAGCGCGTCCGTGGCGCGGTTGAACTGGCTGGCGCCGTAGTCGCGCCCGCCCACCATGGCCCGCACGGCGCCGTCCGGGTCCATCACCACGGTTGCGCCCTGCTTGGCGTCGTAGCTGTCGCCATACTGGCGCAGCATCGATTCCATGGCGGTGTCGGCCTGCTTTTGCACCTGCAGGTCGGCGGCGGTGCGCACCGTGAGCACCCGGTCGGAGCCGAGCTTGCCGTCGTCCGAGAGGCGCTTCACCTCCGCGAAGGCCCAGTCGAGGTAGAAGTCCGGGCTCGCCTCGCGCTTGCGGTCCACCGGCGTCGCCGGGTTGCGCCGCGCCGCATAGACCTGCCCTTCGGTGAGGAAGCCGGCGTCCACCATGTTGGAAAGCACGTCAGCCGCACGGGCGCGGGCGGCCGGCAGGTTGTTGTGCGGCGCGTATTTGGTCGGCGCCTTGAACAGGCCCGCCAGCATGGCGGCCTCGCTCAGGCTCACATCCTTGATCGACTTCCCGAAATAGAACTCCGCCGCCGCCTGCGCGCCGAACGAGCCGCCGCCCATGTAGGCGCGATCGAGATAGAGCTTCAGGATCTCGCGCTTTGTGAGGTGGAACTCCAGCCACAGCGCCAGGAACGCTTCCTTGATCTTGCGCTCCAGCGAGCGCTCGTTGGACAGGAACAGGTTCTTGGCCAGCTGCTGCGTCAGCGACGAGCCGCCCTGCACCACGCCGGAGGCGCGGGCGTTCACCGAGATGGCCCGCATGGTGCCGATCACGTCGATGCCGAAATGCTCGTAGAAGCGCCGGTCCTCGGTGGCCAGCACGGCCTTGATGAAGTGATCAGGGAAATCGTCCAGCGACACCGAATCGTCGTGCCGGATCCCGCGCCGCCCGATTTCCTGGCCGTAGCGGTCCAGGAAGGTGACGGCGAGATCCTGCTTCTTGAGCCAGTCGTCGCCGCCCACCTCGCGAAACGCCGGCAGCGCAAGCGTGAGCATGACCAAGAGCCCGCCGACGCCCAGCGTCAGAGCCTCGCCGGCGACTTCCACGCCGACCCGCTTGGCGCCGCGCACCTGCAGCCGGTCAAGCGCCTCCGAATAGCGCGCATAAAGCTCGCCGAACTTGCGGCCGCCCTCGTTCAGCGAAAACGCCGTCCAGGAATCGAACGCCTCGAACCCGCGCACGATTCGCCGCCAGATCGAGCTCTTGCCGCGAAACTCCACCGCTACCGTCCGCCTTCGACCCGCACCGCGCCGCCCGTTTACACTCTAGCAACGAAAACCCGGCCGCGCGAGATCGGGTTGCAGGGCGCGCGGCCCACGCTTTCGGCGTAGTGGCGAGCGGAGGCGCGTCGAATCCGCATGAACCCTGCGCGCATCCCGCGCCTCGGCCGCATGGCGGGGCGGGGCGGCGGATGCTATGGAGCCGGCGATGACGGATGACGCCACCCCTCCCGCCGCGCCGTTCTGGCGCACCACCGCGCTGGACGACATGACGGCCGAGCAGTGGGAGAGCCTGTGCGACGGCTGCGGCCGCTGCTGCCTGGTGAAGCTCGAGGACGAGGACACCGGCCAGATCCACGCCACCGACATCAGCTGCAGGCTGTTCGACGCAGGCGCGTGCCGGTGCCGCGACTACGAGAACCGAACCAGCGTGGTGCCGGACTGCGTCGGCCTGACCCCCCACGAGGTGCGCACGCTGCCATGGCTGCCGCCGACCTGCGGCTACCGGCTGGTGGCGGAGGGCCAGGACCTCGCCTGGTGGCACCCGCTCGTGTCGGGCACGCCGGACACGGTGCGCGAGGCCGGCGTCTCGGTGCACGGCAAGGTCTTCGCCGGGGAGGACGAGATCGCGATCGAGGACGTGGTCGACCGCATCAAGCGCTGGCCGCTGCAATGGCCCAAGGGGGCCAGGACAGGCCTCAAAGCCCGCCCGAAGACCCGCTGAGCGCCCTGGGCTGCGCACGGGCGCGGCCGCATGCTTTCCAGTATCTCACTTAAACTAGGAAAAACATCCTTGACAGCGTAACGCTCTCTGGATAAGATGGCTTCATTCTCCAGAGTTGCGAGCGGACAAAGCGGCCAGGTTCCTTGGCCATCCGCGGCCGGGTCTTCTTTTCGAAGGCGCGTCTTCATAGGAGCATTTTCAGCATGACGTTGCCAGCCAACACCCAGCCGAACAGTCGGGGCAGCCTGGGTCCGGACGCGCCCGACAGCCTCACGGCTCGCCGCAGCCCCGGCGACCACCCTCCGCCAAGCCGCAAGGAGGCGCTTTTGTCGCGCCTCTGGGCCGCGGCCGAAACCCAGGTGACCAAGATCGAGCAGCGCAGCCGCGACATTCCGGGCGGCGGCAACCTCGAGCACGAGGCCAAGGCGCTCGCGGTGCTCTGCCGCGTGCTCAAGGAACTGCCCACCGAAGACGACATCGCCCGGGACAAGGCGCGCGCGGAACCGGAGATCGACGATGGAGACCGCGACGCCGACGAGTTCCGCGAAGAGCTTGCGCGACACCTTTCTCGAATTGCACGAGAACGGGAAGCTGAACTCGCTCTTGAGCGAGGCGAGCCCGGGGATCCTGCGGCACTGGATGACGCAGTGGGACCTTTGGGGTCGGCCTGACCAGCAGCCGCCCGCGGCCGCGCAGGGCGGTGGGCCATGGTCGGTGTGGCTCATCCTGGGCGGCCGCGGCGCGGGCAAGACGCGCGCCGGGGCCGAGTGGGTGAGGGCGCTGGCTACCGGCCGCAAGCCGGTCGGCCGCATCGCGCTGCTGGGCGAAACCTTCGCGGATGTGCGCGACGTGATGGTGGAGGGGCCTTCCGGCATCCTCGCCGTTCACCCGCGCGACAAGCGGCCCCGGTGGGAATCCTCCCGCCGCCGGCTCGCCTGGCCCAATGGAGCGGTGGCGCACGCCTTCTCGGCCGAGGACCCCGAAAGCCTGCGCGGCCCCCAGTTCGGGGCCGCCTGGCTGGACGAACTCGCCAAGTGGCGGCAG
The DNA here is from genome assembly GCF_014636935.1 of Alsobacter metallidurans. GTDB lineage: Bacteria > Pseudomonadota > Alphaproteobacteria > Rhizobiales > Beijerinckiaceae > Alsobacter > Alsobacter metallidurans. The sequence goes on from NZ_BMES01000001.1 coordinate 1,420,081, forward strand.
GCCCGCGAGACCTGGGACATGCTGCAATTCGGCATGCGCCTGGGCGACCGGCCGCGCCAGCTCGTCACCACTACGCCACGGCCCTTGCCGCTGCTGAAGGAGATCCTGGCCGATCCGCACACGGCGGTGTGCCGGGCCTCCACGGCCGCCAACCGGGCGTTTCTGGCGCCAGGCTTCATCGACATGATGGCGCGCCGCTATGGCGGCACGCGGCTCGGCCGGCAGGAACTCATGGGCGAGATTCTGGAAGAGCGGCAGGACGCGCTATGGAGCCGCGACCTCATCGAAAGCTGCCGCGAGGCCGAGGCCCCGGCGGGGCTCACCCGGATCGTCGTGGCCGTGGACCCGCCGGCCTCCTCCTCCAAGCGCGCCGACGCCTGCGGAATCGTGGCCGCCGGCATTGACGCCGACGGCGTGGTGCACGTGCTGGCCGACGCCACGCTGGCGGGCGTCCGCCCGGCCGCATGGGCGGCGGCCGCCTGCGCGCTGGTGCGCCGGCTGGAGGCCGACGCCCTCGTGGTGGAGGTGAACCAGGGCGGCGAAATGGCCCAGGCCGTGCTGGCCGAAGCCGGCCCCGGCGTACCGGTGACCCCGGTGCGCGCCGCCCGCGGCAAGCACCTGCGCGCTGAGCCGGTCGCCCACCTCTACGAACGCGGCCGCGTCCGCCACGCCGGGAGCTTTCCCGACCTGGAAGACGAACTCTGCGACTTCGGCCCCACCGCGACCGGCTTCGGCCTCTCCAACGGCCGTTCGCCCGACCGAATGGACGCGCTGGTCTGGGCCGTCACCGCGCTCGCGCTGGGAGCCAAGACGGCGGAGCCGCGCGTGCGGCGGATGTGAAGCGCCTCCCTCTCCCGCCTGCGGGAGAGGGGCAGGGGTGAGGGCCTTCGCCGCCGCTCCAATCGCAGTATCGAGACCCGTCGCGCCACCCTCACCCCTGCCCCTCTCCCACGGCGTGGGAGAGGGGAGCATCCTGGAGAACCCTTTCATGTCATCCTTGCTGTCGCGCCTCATGGGGCGCGGGGGGCGCGTCGCTGCGCCGGTTTCGGCGCCGCACGCGAAGGCGTCCCGCACCGGGCCGCTCATCGCCTTTCCCAGCATCGGCCGGCCCGTGTGGACGCCGCGCGACTATGCGGCGCTGGCGCGCGAGGGCTACCAGCGCAACGCCGTGGTGTATCGGGCGGTGCGTATGGTGGCCGAGGCCGCCGCCAGCGTGCCCCTTCTCGTCTACCGCGACGGGCGCGAGGAGCCGGACCATCCGCTCGCCCGCCTGCTGGCGCGACCCAACCCGCGCGACGCCTCGGCGGCGCTGTTCGACGCGCTCTATGGCCACCTGCTGGTGGCCGGCAACGCCTATCTGGAGCTCGCCAGCGTGCGGGGCGAGCCGCGCGAGCTCTATGCGCTGCGGCCGGACCGCATGAAGGTGGTGCCCGGGCCGGACGGCTGGGCCCAGGCCTACGACTACACGGTGGGCGCCCGCACGGTGCGCTTCGCGCAAGATCACCGGGACGGGGGAGACGGCCCGCCGCCGATCCTGCATCTCACCCTGTTCAACCCGCTGGACGACCACTACGGCTTCGCCCCCACGGAAGCCGCCGCCGTGGCGCTCGACATCCACAACGCCGCCGGGGCGTGGAACAAGGCGCTGCTGGACAACGCCGCCCGGCCCTCCGGCGCGCTGGTCTATGCCGGGGCGGCGGGCATGAACCTGTCGGACGAGCAGTTCGATCGCATCAAGGAGGAGCTGGAGGCGAGCTTCCAGGGCGCGGCCAACGCCGGCCGCCCGCTGCTGCTGGAGGGCGGCCTGGACTGGAAGCCGCTGTCCATGAGCCCCAAGGACATGGACTTCATCCAGGCCAAGGCGGCCGCCGCCCGCGAAATCGCGCTCGCCTTCGGCGTGCCGCCCATGCTGCTCGGCCTGCCGGGCGACAACACCTATTCCAATTACGCCGAAGCCAACCGGAGCTTCTGGCGCCAGACCGTGATCCCGCTGGTCACCCGCACGGCCGCGAGCCTGGCCCACTGGCTCGCCCCCGCCTTTGACGGCGCCCTTCGCCTGGAGCCCGACCTCGACGGCGTCGACGCCCTCGCCCCCGAGCGCGAGGCCCTGTGGGCGCGCATCGGCGCGGCCGGCTTCCTCACGGATGACGAGAAACGCGAGGCGGTGGGGTATGGGGCAAAGCCCGCCTCCGCCCGGCCGGGGGCCGGCAAGGGCGGCTGGGGCGGGGTGGACCCGCTGCCCGGTGATGTCGTGGCGAGCCCGGCCGGAGGGGACGGCCTCGGCGGCGGGGGCGGCGGAAGCTGGCAGAACCAGCCGCGTGTGCCGGCCGGGAACCCGGAGGGCGGGCAGTGGACGGATGGGAGTGGAGAAGGTCAAACCAACCGTCGCTGAAAGAGAGGCAGGTTGGGTATCCGCGTCGCTCGAAAGTCGGTGCAAACGACAACTTGAGCGAGATACATTTCAATGTCGGATGGTTGGCCTAGCCTCTTGCTATCGTCACGCCATGGAACGCTATGCTGCGTGTTTGCGCGGTAAGCCGATCCCTTCACTTAACTATTGAGTAATAAATGATCATCACACAAAAAGTCATCGACATCATCAAAAGTTCTGACGAAAAGGTAACCGTCAGCATTTTTGCGCCTGAGCGTCTGAAGAAAGACTGGTCGTGCCGATACGAGATTCAATGGCCAAATGAAAAAACAACGCGTCGAGCCCACGGTCTAGACTCTGCGCAAGCTTTAGTCTTGGCGATATATATGGTTGGGACTGATTTGTATTGCAGTGATTTTCACAAAAACGGAAGGATGGTTGTCGAGGGAAGACCGGGGGGATTCGGCTTCCCCATACCCCGTATCATCAGGGACGACATTCCAGGATATGAAGACATGTAGCCAAACGGCTCCGGCTGCATAACAGACCGGCCCGCCGCGGCGGCGGGCGCGAACCTCTCGGACGAGCAGTTCGACCGCCTGAAAGAGGAGCTGGAGGCCGGCTTCCAGGGCGCGGCCAACGCCGGCCGCCCTTTGCTGCTGGAAGGCGGACTGGACTGGAAGCCGCTCTCCATGACCCCCAAGGACATGCACTTCATCCAGGCCAAGGCGGCCGCCGCCCGCGAGATCGCGCTGGCTTTCGGCGTGCCGCCGATGCTGCTCGGCCTGCCGGGCGACAACACCTATTCCAACTACGCCGAAGCCAATCGCAGCTTCTGGCGCCAGACGGCGCGCCGGGCCTGCCCGGCTCGCCGCATCCAGGACTCTTTGGATTCCGCTGGTCACCCGCACGGCCGCGAGCCTGGCCCATTGGCTCGGCCCCGCCTTCGACGGCGCCCTTCGCCTGGAGCCCGACCTCGACGGCGTCGACGCGCTGGCCCCCGAGCGCGAAGCGCTATGGGCGCGCATCGGCGCGGCGGGCTTCCTCACGGATGACGAGAAACGCGAGGCGGTGGGGTACGGGGCGAAGCCACAGCCGGCCGCGCCGCCGGCCGGTAAGGGCGGCCGGGGCGGGGTAGGCTCTCTGCCGGGAGACGTCGTGGCGAGTCCGACGGCGGCAAAGGGGCCACTGGATCGGACGTCCGATCAGCGCTCCAGCCCTCCGTCTCAAGCCGCGCAATAGCGATCCCACATCATGTTGCGAAAAAGGGCTTTCGGATCGTGGCGCCGTTTCGTTTCGATGAACGCGGGAAGGGCTGGGTATGCAGCCAACACCTGGCGCCGCGACGCGTGAAGGCGATAGGGCAGGTAAAATGAGCCCCCGTGCGACAACGCCAAGTCGATCAGCCCGGTTGTCATGGACTGCATGCCGGCTTCCGCGTCCGCCGTCAGTTGTTGCGAAAACGACATGACGGCCGCGATACGCTCCTCTGGCGCATAGGCCAGAACGCTGTCGCGGTCCGCCCGAACATACCTCAGGGTGACGTTGAGCAGATCGCCGCCGCCAGCTGGGATGATCCGGCCGCAGCCATCGAGGAATGCGGCCAGGTGGGCCGGCGGGACAAAATACTCGTGCAGGATGTCCGTCCTGCCCCGCGTGGTGTTGCGAAGCGCAGAGACCGGCTCGTTGAGCAGGGCGTTGCGTGCATAAAGGCCCGAAGCCAGAGCCGGCCCCAGCGCTGTCTCGGCGAACCATCGCGCGCGTTTCCCCCAGTCGGAGCCGACCTGGGCGCGGTAGACGGCCCGAGTGAGGGAAGGCGGCAGGCGACGACCTGGCGTCGCGTCGTCAAGACGGTGCGGCGAGGTCGGCGTCGTCGCTAAGGCGACGAGCAACGCCTGCTTGAGGAAATGGGCTCGATCCACGGAGAGCCGACCGTAGATCATCCGCGTTTTCGGATCCGAGACGCCCGCCATGAAGGCCGTGGCCAGCTTGTCGAACGAAGTCGTCGTGAACCGAGGCTGCAGGGCCTCGTTCGGAACCATCGCGAGTTCGAGGTCCAAAATGACGCCAAGGAGTCCATAGCCGCCCATGGCGTGACGAAAAAGCTCTTGGTTCTCGGTGCGGGAACAGCGCAGGACCGTCCCGTCGGCGAGCATCAGGGTGACAGCCTCCACGGTGGAACCGTGCGGGGCAAACGGCGCAGGCCAACCATGGGCGTTGACGCTGAAGGTCGCCGCTACGCCGAAGTCGTGATTGGACTGCATGACGGCGGGCGAAAAGCCGGCGCGGTCGAGTCTCGCGATCACGTCTCGCCAGCGGGCGCCTGCTGACACGCGGTATCGCAGTCTGGCGGTATCGAGATCCAGTTCAACAGCCGGAAGGCTTGCCGCTGTTCCGCCGGCCGCAAGGCTCTGCCCGCCCATGGAGTGCCGGGCGGCGCCGACCGTGAACGGGCGGCCAGCGGCGGCTGCGTCGCGAAGCTCAGCCCGGAGCAGATCACGCAGACGCCCCGGGGTCTCGGCCGCGGATGGCGCCCATGTCTTGGCGACGGAAGTGGGATTCAACCCGCTGGCGTCGTTCAGCACGAAGGCCGGCGCTTTCGTCGCCAGCGCGGGGCGCGCAAGCGCCGCCGCGGTCGCGCCAAGGACAATGCCCCTCCGGCTAAAAGAAATCATGGCGCGGTCTGCCATTTAAGATTCAAAAATTGATTGTTGCCGCTGTCCTGTCGTGCCGCAAGGCGCCGACGCAGGTTTCAGATTTCCCCAGCGCCCCGGCCCCCGCCGCGGGCGCTTTTTGCGTCCCCCGGCCGCGCGCGGCCCAATGGCAAGGAGCTTCCGATGCCGCCCCTCCTCGATAGCCCTCTCATCCTGAGCCTGCTCGGGCGCGGCGACCTCGCCGACCTGGCGCTTTTTCTGTGGGCCAGCGGCGCCTCGGCGGCCGTGGCGCTGCTGCTGCGCGAGCTCTCGGCCGCCAACCGCCGCTTCGATGGCTTCGTGCGCGAGTTGCATCGCTTCAACGCCCGCGCGGATCGGCGGGACTGACGCTCGACCCGTTTCACCAAGCCTTTTCAGCACCAAAGGATTTCCCATGCTGTCGTTTCTGTTGCGACGCGCCGCCCGCGGGGCGGACGCGAACGAGGCCCTGTCGGCGATCGCCGGGGCGGCTGTCGCCGCCAAGCCGGAGCCCGAGCAGGTCATCGCCGCCTTTGTGCAGACGCTGGCCAGGCTTGATCCGTGCGGCTCGGCGCCGTCGCCGCGCCGCCGGCCGCGCGTCGTGGCCTCGGCCCGGAAGGGTTGAGCCATGCGGCTCGCGACCCGCTCCTCCCTGCCGCCATTGCGGCCGCCGCCGCGCCCGCCGCCGCCGCCCGTGGAGGTGCGGGACGGCCGGCTGCCGCTGGCCCCCCTGTCCGCCGCGGGCGTGTTCGAGGGCTACGCCAGCCTGTTCGGCGTGGTGGACCTCGGCCGCGACATGGTGCTGCCCGGCGCCTTTTCCGAAAGCCTCGCCCGGCGCGGCGTCTCGGGCGTGCGGCTCCTGTGGCAGCACGATCCGGCCGAGCCCATCGGCGCCTGGACGGTGCTGCGCGAGGACGCGCGCGGCCTTTTCGCGCGTGGCCGCCTCAACATGGGCGTGGCCCGCGCCCGCGAGCTCGTCGCGCTGATGCGCCAGGGCGCGGTGGACGGGCTCTCCATCGGCTTCAAGGTCGGCGGCGCCCGCACCGACGCGCGCTCAGGCGTGCGCCGCATCGCCAAGTTGGACCTGTGGGAGATCTCGCTCGTGACCTTCCCGCTGCTCCCCCAGGCCCGCGTCACCGCCGTGAAGGGGCGGTGAGAGCGGGCGCAACTCCACCCACCGCAAACGCTCAACCCCCTCATCCTGAGGAGCGCCCGCAGGGCGCGTCTCGAAGGACGAGGGACTCCAGCTTGCACGACATTTCCCACCTCCTGAACACCTCGTCCTTCGAGACGCCTTGGCTTGCGCCAAGGCTCCTCAGGATGAGGGCAGGGAGGGTGGCGCATCGTTTTCAACCGCAAGGACGTGACATGACCCACGCCGCTCCCGCCTACGAGACCAAGCACGCCGCTTCGAACGCCCAGGCCTTCGAGGAGCTGAACCGGGCCTTCGAGGCCTTCCGCGAAACCAACGACCAGCGCCTCGGCGAGCTCGAGACCCGGCTCTCCTCCGACGTGCTGGTCGACGAAAAGCTCGCCCGCATCGACCAGGCGCTGGACGAGGCGCGCCGGCGGGTCGACGGCATGGCCCTCAAAGCGAGCCGCCCGGCGCTGGGCCGCGACGAGCGCGAACACGCGTCCGGCGCCGCCGCCGAGCACAAGGCGGCGTTCGACCTCTATGTCCGGGCCGGCGAGAGCGCCGGGCTGAAGTCGCTGGAGGCCAAGGCCCTGTCGGCGGGCTCGGGCCCGGACGGCGGCTACCTGGTGCCGCCCCCGGCCGAGCGCGAGATCCTGCGCCGCATGGCGCTGATCTCGCCCATCCGCGCGATCGCGTCAGTGCGGGAGATCTCCACCGGCAGCTTCAAGAAGGCCTATTCCACCACCGGCCCGGCCTCCGGCTGGGTGGCCGAGGCGGCGGCGCGGCCGCAGACCGCCAGCCAGGTGATCGCCGAGCTCAACTTCCCGGCCATGGAGCTCTACGCCATGCCGTCGGCCACGCAGACGCTGCTGGACGACGCGGCCGTGAACATCGAGCAGTGGATCGCCGACGAGGTCGAGACCGTCTTCGCCGAGCAGGAGAGCGCGGCCTTCGTCAACGGCGACGGCGTGAACAAGCCCGCCGGCTTCATGGCGGCGCCCAAGGCGACCGTGGCGGCCTGGACCTGGGGCAAGCTCGGGTACCTCGCCACCGGCGTGGCGGGCGGTTTCGCGGCGTCGAGCCCCACCGTCAATCCGGCGGATGTTCTGGTGGATCTCGTTTACTCGCTCAAGGCCGGCTACCGCCAGAACGCCAGCTTCGTGCTGAACCGGCGGACGCAGGCGGCCATCCGCAAGTTCAAGACCAGCACGGGCGACTACATGTGGCAGCCGCCCACCGCCATCGGCCAGCCCGCGACGCTGCTGAACTTCCCGGTGGTCGAGGCCGAGACCATGCCGGACATCGCGGCCGACAGCTTCGCGGTGGCGTGCGGCGACTTCCGCCGGGGCTACCTGGTGGTCGACCGCGTCGGCGTGCGCGTGCTGCGCGATCCCTACACGGCCAAGCCCTACGTGCTGTTCTACACCACCAAGCGCGTCGGCGGCGGCGTGCAGGACTTCGACGCCATCAAGCTGCTGAAGTTCGGGGTGGCTTAGTTGTCGCGACCCAAATCGAGGGCCGCAACGCGTCCCCTCTCCGCGGCACGGGGAGAGGGCTGGGGTGAGGGTGGTCCAGCCGCTCCCCTCATCCGACCTCGCTTCGCTCGGCCACCTTCTCCCCGTGCCGGGGAGAAGGGCTCACCGCCCCCAGCCCGCCAGGGTCTTGCCGATCCAGGCGCGTTGCGGGGCGACCAGCACGCCTTGCGTGAGGGCGCCGCATCGCGCCTTGCCGGCGCCCTCCGCCCAGGCCGTGATCGCGCCGAGCGATCCGTCCGGGGCGAAGATCGGCCCGCCGGAATCGCCCGTGCAGGCGCCCCGGCCGGGGGTGGAGCTCCTGAGCCAGACCAAGATCGTGCTCGGCCCATAGGGCTCGATCACCGGCAGCGCGGCGGCGCGGAACTGGCCTCCCGTGCGCGGGTCGCCTTCCTCGCCGAGGCCGTAGCCGGCCACCGTCCAGCTTTCGCCGGCGGCAGGCCGGCCGTTCTCGCCCAGCGTCGCGGGCAGGAACCCCGACGGCAGCGGCGCAGGGAGGCGCACCAGCGCGAGGTCGATCGAGCGCCGCCGCGCCTGCGCGCCGCCCTTGTCGTATTGCGGATGCACGGCGACGCCCAGTGGGGCGAGCAGCACCGGCGCGTTCGCAGCGTCGCGAATCATCACGCGGATCTCCTTGCCGGCGACGCAATGGGCGGCCGTCAGCACCACGTCGGGCGCCACCACGGCGGCCGAGCAGAAGCCCTGCCGCTCCACCACCATCACAACATGCGGCGCCAGGCGCGGCGCGGGCTCGCCCAGCGTCACCGCCTTGGCGGGCGCGGTCGCGCCGAGCATTCCGAGCGTCGCCGCGGCCGCGACCCTCAACCGACCTTGCAAACCCAAGCGCATCTTCGATCCCCGTTTCGAGCGCCGCGACATCGCACGGCCGCGCCCGGAACGGAAGCGACGGCGCAACCCAGGGAGGCCGCCCAATGGCGCTCATTCTCCTCACGGCCCCGACCGTGGAGCCGATCACGCTCGCCGAGCTTAAGGACTGGCTGAAGATCGACGTGGCGGACGAAGACGCGCTGCTGGCCGCCGCCATCGCGGCGGCGCGGCTCGGCGTGGAGGCGGCTTCGGGCCGTAAGCTCGTCACCCAGACCTGGCGGTTGGTGCTGAACGCCTGGCCGCCGTCGCCGCTCAGCTTGCCGGTGACGCCCGTGCAGGCCGTTTCGGCCATCCGGGTGTTCAACGCCGCCAACGTGGCGACCACTGTGGCGACGGCGGTCTACCAGTTCAGCGGCGCGTTCAACCCGCCCCAGCTCGCGCTATTGGGCGCCGTGCCGGCGCCGGGCCGTCCGCTCGGCGGGATCGAGATCGACATGACGGCAGGCTACGGCGCAGCCGCCGCCACCGTTCCGGAGGCGCTGCGCATGGCGGTCAGGCTCTTCGCCGCGCACCTCTATGAAAACCGGGGCGACGGCGCGCCTGGCGTTGCGCCCACCCCCATGCCGGCGGCCGTCGCCGCGCTGGTCGCGCCCTACCGCCGGGCGAGGCTGTGATGGCGGGACCGGCCAGCATCGCCCAGTTCCGGCGTCGCCTGACCCTGGAAGCCCCGACCGAGACGCCCGACGGGGCAGGGGGCGTGCGCCGCACCTTCGCGGCCGTCGCGCAGGTCTGGGGCCGCATCGATCCGGTCGGCGGCGAGGACGACATCCGCGCCGGCGCGCTCGGCCAAAGCGTCACGCACCGCATCGCGTTGCGCTGGCGCGCCGGCGTGGACGCCTCCAGGCGGTTGCGGCTCGGGACGCGGCTGTTTCTGATCCGCTCGGTCTGGGATCCGGACGAGCGCCGCCGCCGACTGGTGTGCCTGTGCGAGGAGGTGAAGCCGTGAGCCACCCCATCCTGGCGCTTAGAACGGCGCTGCGCGCGCTGCTCGTCGCCGACCCTGAGCTGAACGCGCTTTTGGGCGGCGCGCGCATCTACGACGAAGCCCCGCGCGGTGCCGATCCGCCCTACGTCACCTTCGGCGAGGCGAGCGCCAAGGACTGGTCCGCCGGATCCCTGAATGGTCGCCAGCACGCGCTGTCGCTTGTCGCCTGGTCGAGCCAGGGCGGCGACGCCGAACTGCTCGCCATTCTGGAGCGCATTGCCGCGCTGGCCGCCGACCCGCCTCTCGTGCTCGACGGCCACCGCCTCGTGCTCCTGCGCGTCGCCGCCGAGGAAACCGCCCGTCCCGACAAGGCCGGCCTGCGCCGCGCCGTTATCCGCCTGGCGGCGCTCACCGAGCCGCTCTGATTTTTGGAGATCCCCATGGCCGTTCAGAAGGGCAAGGACCTGCTGCTGAAGCTCGACGATGGAGCCGGCGCCTTCGTGTCCGTGGTGGGATTGCGCGCCCGCCAGATCAGCTTCAACGCCGAGGCCGTTGACGTCACCCACGCGGAGTCCGCCGGCCGCTGGCGCGAACTCCTGGCAGGCGCCGCCGTACGCCGCGCGGCCGTGAGCGGATCCGGCGTGTTTCGCGACGAGGCCGCCGACGCCCTGGTGCGGCAGGTGTTGTTCGACGACGCGATCCGGAGCTGGCAGATCGTGATCCCGAGCTTCGGGATCGTGCAGGGTCCGTTTCACATCGCCAACCTCGATTACCGCGGCGACCACGCCGGCGAGGTGACCTTCGACCTCGCGCTGGAAAGCGCCGGCGCCCTGACATTCACGGCGCTCTGAGTTGTTTCTCCCAAACGCCGTTTGCCTGCGCGCATCCTTCTCCCGGGGGGAGAAGGATGCGCCTGTTCTGCGAGAGGCGCCGACGCCCACCCTCCCCTTGAGGGGAGGGTGGCGCTGCGCGCTTGCTCCATCCAGATCGGAGACACTCATGCCCAATCCCCACCGGGGCGACGTCGAGGCCATCATTGGCGGGCGGCGCTACACGCTGCGGCTGACGCTGGGCGCGCTGGCCGAACTCGAGGCGGCGTTCGCGGTCGAGAACCTGGACGCGCTCGGGCGCCGCTTCGCCTCCGGCCAGCTCGGCGCCCGCGACCTCGTGCGGCTGCTGGGCGCCGGCATTCGGGGCGGCGGGACGCCGCTCAGCGACGAGGAGGTCGCGGCCCTGCCGCTAGGTGACGGCCTGGAGCCGATCGCGACCGCGATCGCCAACATGCTCGAACGCTGCTTCAGCTCGGGCGGGGACGCTTCGCCGCGCCCTTGAGAGCCGCAGGACGTCGACCCGACCACCCGGATGGGGAGCCCTCCCGCCCCTTCCCGTGGTCCGACGCCATGGCCTTCGGGCTTGGCGTCCTGCGGCTGTCGCCTGCCAATTTCTGGGCCGCGACCCCGCGCGAACTCGCGGCCGCGGCTGAAGGCGTGTTCGGCAAGACAAGGGGCGGAGGCGCGCCCACCGGCGCCGATGTGCGAGCGCTGATGCGGATGTTCCCGGACTGAGCGCACCACGATGGAGCTGACCGATGACCATGCAGGATTTCGCCACGCAGGAAGCCCAACTCACGCGGCTCGACGGGTTGGCGCAGGCCTTCGGGAAGTCGATCACGTCGGCGTTCGCCAAGGGGGCCACGGACGGCAAGCGCTTCGAGGACGTGCTGCGCGGGCTCGGGTTGAAGCTGCAGGACATCGCCCTGAAAGCCGCCATGAAGCCGCTTGAGGGCCTGCTCACCACGGGGCTGTCCAACATTCTCGGCAACTCCGGCGGCCTGTTCGGCGGCGGCTCTGCGCCCGTGCAGGCTTTCGCTGATGGCGGAGTGGTGCGGGCGCCGACCTATTTTCCTCTCGGCCAGGGGCTGGGGTTGGCCGGGGAGGCCGGGCCGGAGGCGATCCTGCCGCTGGCGCGCGGCCCGGACGGCGCCCTCGGCGTGCGTGCAGGCGCGGGTGGCGGTCGCTCCGTGACGGTGAACATCACCACCCCGGACGCCGAAAGCTTCCGCCGCTCGGAGGCCACGGTGAGCGCCGCCATCGCCCGAGCCGTGGCGCGCGGGCAGCGGGGCTTGTGAGGAAAGCTGCGAGAGCGCCGCCAACGTTCAGAACGCGCCGCAGCCACACACTCCCCTTGAGGGGGAGGGTCGCCGCGCAGCGGCGGGGTGGCGTGCAGCAGGGCGTGACTCTGGTTGGAAAGAACGAGGCCGTCCCAGGCGTCAACTCACCCCGCCGGCCTTTGGCCGTCGACCCACCCCCTCGAGGGGAGGGCGGCGCCTCGCGCCGTGCGCCCCCTACGCCGCCGTCCGCAGCATTGCGGCGATCTGGTCCTTCAGTTTGAGCCGCTTCTTTTTCAGCGCTTCCAGCACGGCGTCGTCCACGGGCTCTAGCCCCGCCTCGATGCGGTGGATCTCGCGGTTTGCGGCCTCGTAGCCCTCCACCAAATGGGCGAAATGTGCGTCGCCGATCTTGAGGCGGCTAATCGCCGCCGCGGCGTTGGGGAATTCTTCGTGCAGGCCATGGGGGACGTGGGTCATCGGGACCTCCCTTGTGTGGATGCCCCAGATGACGTCCGGCCGCGCCGATCCGCTTTGCGCGAAGTCAACGACGCTGCATGCAACCAGAGGAGACGCCGATGCCGGCCCCTTTCCATGAGGTGCGTTTTCCGGTGGACGTGGCGGTGAAAAGCCGTGGCGGGCCCCGCCGGCGGACCGACGTGGTCGTCACCGGCTCAGGCCGCGAGGAGCGCAACGCCCGCTGGGCGCATGCGCGTCGCCGCTATGACGCCGGCTACGGCGTCAAGACGCTGACCGCTCTGGCCGCCGTGGTGGCGTTCTTCGAGGAACGGCGGGGCCGGCTCTACGGCTTTCGCTGGCGCGACCGGCTGGATGATCGCTCCTGCACGCCCGGCGCCGCGCCCGGGCCGCTGGACATGCCGATCGGAACCGGCGCGGCCGGGCTCGCGAGCTTCGCGCTGGCCAAGACCTACGGGGCCGCCTTCGCGCCGTATCGCCGGCCGATCGAGAAGCCGGTCGCCGGCAGCGTGCGCGTCGCAGTAGCGGGCGTCGAGAGGGCGGCGGGGGTCGACTGGGATGTCGACGCCGCGACCGGGCAGGTCACGTTCCGGCCCGGCAAGCTGCCCGCGCCCGGCGCGGCCGTGACGGCCGGCTTCCTGTTCGACGTGCCGGTGCGCTTCGACGCCGACGAGCTGATTGTGGATCTCGCCGCCTTCGAGGCCGGCGAGATCCCGTCCATTCCGCTGATCGAGATTATCCCCTGACCAGGAGGCGCTCATGCGCGCGCTGCCCGCATCCCTCTCGGCCGCGCTCGCGACCGGGGCGACTACGCTCGCCCGCTGCTGGCGCATCACGCGCCGGGACGGCCTGGTGCTCGGCTTCACCGACCACGACCGCGACCTCGTGTTCGACGGCGTGACCCACGCGGCAGCGGCCGGCCTGGAGGCGGCCGACAGCGAAAGCCAACTCGGCTTCGCGGTGGGCGGCGGCGAGGTCGCGGGCGCGCTGGCTGCCGGTTCGCTCTCGGAGGCCGACCTCGCGGGCGGGCTCTTCGACGGCGCCGCCGTGGACCTCTGGCTGGTGGACTGGAGCGATCTGGGCAGCCGCGTGCTGCTCGACGGCTTCACGATCGGCGAGGTGCGCCGGGCCGACGCCGCCTTCACGGCCGAGCTGCGCGGCCTGGGGCAGCGCTTCGACGACCCGCGCGGCCGCGCCTTCCAGCCCGCCTGCGCGGCCGACCTCGGCGACGCGCGCTGCGGCGTGAGCCTGGCCGACCCGCGCTGGCGGGCGGACGGGATCGTGCAGGGCACGGACGGGCGGGTGTTCATTGAGGCGGGCGCGCTGGCGGGTTTCGAGCCGGACCTGTTCGCGGGCGGGCGGCTCGTCTTCACGTCCGGCGACAATGTTGGCGCGGCCGGCGCCGTGAAGGCGCATGACGGAGGTTCGCTGACGCTCTGGCAGGCGCCCGGCGCGCCGATCCTGCCGGGCGACGGCTTCACGGTGACGGCGGGCTGCGACAAGCGGCTGGAGACCTGCGCGGGGCGCTTTGGCAATGTTGTGAACTTCCGCGGTTTTCCGCACATGCCCGGCAACGACTTCCTGCTGCGCGTCGCCCGCAACGGCGACCCCGCGATGGACGGCGGGAGCCTGTTTCGGTGAGCGAAGAGCTCACGGCGGCGAGCCGCGACGCCGTGCTGGCGCAGGCGCAACTGTGGCTCGGCACCCCCTATGTGCACGGCGCGAGCCTGCGCGGCGTCGGCTGCGACTGCCTGGGGTTGGTGCGCGGCGTCTGGCGGGCGGTGTATGGCTCCGAGCCGGAGCCGACGCCGCCCTACCGGCCGGACTGGGCCGAGGCGCAAGGGCGCGACACGCTCGCCGAAGCCGCCGGCCGCCATCTCGCGCCGCTGGCGCTCGCCGGCGTCTTGCCCGGGGATTTGCTGCTGTTTCGCTGGCGCGACGGCGCGCCCGCCAAGCATTGCGGCGTCGCGTCCGGGCCGGGCCGCATGATCCACGCCCATGACGGCGCCTGCGTGGCCGACGTCGCGCTCGGCGTCTGGCGGCCGCGCCTGGCGGCGGCGTTCCGCTTTCCACCCCTGAGGGAGAACCAGCCATGACCACGCTCGTGCTGCAGGCCGCCGGCTCGGCCATCGGCAACGCGCTCGGCGGCCCGGTCGGCGCGCTGATCGGCCAGACCGTGGGCGCAGCGGCCGGCTCGGTGATCGACCACCGCTGATTGGCGGCGGTGGAGGCCGCAAGTTCGTCGAGGGGCCAAGGCTGAAGACGCTGACCGGGCTCGGCTCCACCGAAGGCGCGCCGATCCCGCGCGTCTATGGCCGCGCCCGCGTCGGCGGCGAGGTGATCTGGGCGACGCGCTTTCTCGAGGAGGTGAGCTACGCCCGCGAGGGCGGCGGCGGCAAGGGGCTCGGCGGCTCCTCCGCGCCGCACACCACCACGGCCACCTACGCCTACTACGCCAACCTGGCGGTGGGGCTCTGCGAGGGGCCGATCGCCTTCGTGCGGCGCATCTGGGCCGACGGCCGCGAGATCGACCGCACGCTCTACACGATCCGGGTCCATGCCGGGACGGAGACGCAGGACCCCGACCCGCTGATCGTCGCCAAGGAGGGCGCGGACGCCGCGCCGGCCTATCGCGGGCTCGCCTATGTGGTGTTCGAGCGCCTGCCGCTCGCCAATTTCGGCAACCGCGTGCCGCAGCTCTCCTTCGAGGTGGTGCGCCCCGTCGGCGCTCTGAACGCCCGCATCCGCTCGATTGACGTAATCCCGGGCGCCGGAGCCTTCGCGTATGCGCCGACGCCGGCCGGGCGCGACCGCGACGTCAGCGGAACCTTGCTGCAGAACCGCCAGCAGCTCACGCACGCGACCGACTGGGCCGCCTCCATGGACGCCCTGCAGGCGCTCTGCCCCAACCTCGACAGCGTGTCGCTGGTGGTGAGCTGGTTCGGCGACGACCTGCGCGCCGGCGCCTGCACGATCGCGCCGCGCTCGGAGCTGCCGGACGGCGAGGAGGGCTCGCCAGACGTGGTGGTGTCGGGCCTGCCCGAAGCCGCCATGCGGCGCGTCTCGCAAAGCGAGGGCCGCCCCGCCTACGGGGGCACGCCGTCCGACGCCTTCGTGATCGCGGCGATCCGCGACCTCAAGGCGCGCGGCCTCAAGGTGACGCTCTATCCCTTCGTGATGATGGACGTGCCGGCCGGCAACGCCCTGCCGGACCCCTGGACGGGGGCGGCCGGGCAGCCGCCCTATCCGTGGCGCGGCCGCATCACGTGCGCTCCTGCGCCCGGCTGGCCCGGAACCGTGGACGCAACGGCGGCGGCCGCCGCGCAGGTCGCCGCCCTGTTCGGCGCCGCCCAGCCCGGCCACTTCACGGCCGTCGACGACGGCGTGGCGTATGCCGGCCCTGATGAATGGACGCTACGGCGGCAGATCCTCCACTACGCCCGCCTCGCAACGGTGGCGGGCGGCGTCGACGCCTTCGTGATCGGCTCGGAATTCGTGAGCCTCACCCGGGTGCGCTCGGCCCCGGGCGTCTACCCGGCCGTCGGCAAGCTCGCCACGCTGGCCGCCGATGTGCGCGCCACCTTGGGGCCGGCCTCGGCCATCACGTATGCGGCGGACTGGACCGAATACGGCTCCCATGTTCCGGCGCCCGGCGAATTGCGCTTTCCGCTGGACCCGCTCTGGGCCTCGCCCGCCATCTCGCATGTAGGGGTCGACCTCTGGGCGCCGCTGGGCGACTGGCGCGACGAGCCCGGCCACGCCGACGAGGCGCTGGGCCGCAATGGCGCCGACCCGGCGTACCTGGCCGCCAACGTGGCGGGCGGGGAGGGGTTCGACTGGTTCTACGCCGACGAGGCCGGCCGCGCCGCGCAGACGCGCCTGCCGATCGCCGACGGCGCCTATGGCAAGCCCTGGGTCTACCGGCCCAAGGACCTCGCCGGCTGGTGGTCAAGCGCTCATGTGGAGCGCGTCGGAGGCGTCGAGCTCGGCGCCCCGACCGCCTGGGTTCCGCGCTCCAAGCCAATCCGGCTGATGGAATGCGGCTGCCCGGCCGTGGACAAGGGCGCCAACGGTCCCAACGCGTTTCCGGACCCAAAATCCTCGGCCGCGCAGCTGCCGCCGTTCTCGCGCGGCTTTCGCAACGACCTCGTCCAGAACCGCGCCATCGCGGCGCTGCTGGACCGCTTTGACCCGGCCGGGCCGCAGGCCGCGACCGCCAACCCGGTGTCGCCGCTCTATGGCGGGCGCATGGTGGACCCGGCCGCGATCACGCTGTGGTGCTGGGACGCGCGGCCCTTTCCGGCCTTCCCGAGCCGCAACGACGTGTGGGCGGACGGCTCCGCCTGGGAAACCGGCCACTGGCTCACCGGCCGCCTGGAAGGGATGCCGCTCGAGGACCTCCTGCGCGCCCTGCTGCGCGATTGGGACCTGCCGCCGGCGGCGGCGGTCGCGGTGGACGGCTTTCTGGACGGCTACGTGGTGGACCGTCCCATGAGCCTGCGCGCCGCCGCCGAGCCGCTCGCGGCCGTGTTCGGCTTTGATGCGGCCGCGAGCGGCGGCGCGGTGCGCTTTCTTGACCGCTCGGCCGTGGGCGCGCCGATCACGCTGGACGCGGACAACCTCGTTCCGGACCGCGACGGAGCGCTGGTGCGCTCCACCCGCGTGCAGGAGGCGGAGCTGCCGCGCGAGGTTGCGCTCGGCTTCGTCGACGCCGAGGGCGAGTTCCCCCGCGCCAGCGTCCTGTCGCGCCGGCTGGAAGGCGGCAGCCGCCGCGACGTACAGGTCGAGGCCGCCATCGTGCTGCCGCGCGCGGAGGCCGGGCGCCTCGCCGACCGCGTCCTGCACGACGCCTGGATCGGCCGCGAAACGGCGCAGTTCAGCGCCCGGCCGGGTCTGATCGCGCTGGAGGTTGGCGATTGCGTGCGCTTGCCCCGCGGGCCCGATAGCCCGCCGGGCGGGCTCTACCGCATCACCCGCATCCGCGACGCCGAGCAGCGCGACGTGGAGGCGCGGGCGGTCAACCCGGCCGTGTTCGCCGCGCCCGCCCGGCCGTTCGGTCGTCGGCCCGCGACGTCGCGGCGCGCCGGCGGCCGGCCCTTCGCGACAACGCTGGATCTAGCCCTGCCCGGGTCCGTCGATCCCGTGCTGCAGTGGCTGGCCGTGGCGGCTGACCCCTGGCCGGGAACGCTCGCGGTGTGGCGCTCCGTGTCGGGCGAGAGCTTCGACCTTCTGGCCTTTGTGGAAGCCCCCAGCCCCATCGGCCGTCTGGCCGCGCCGCTCGCGGCCGGTCCGCCGGACCGGTGGGACCGGGCCGCCGCCCTGGAGGTGCGCTGGCCCACGGGCGCGCCGCCGTCCGCGCTGGACGCGACGGCTCTTTCGGCCGCGACGGCCGTCGCCGTGCAAGGCGTCGGTGGCGCCTGGGAGGCGATCGCGTTCGGGCGCGCCGACCTGGTCGGCCCCTCGCGCTGGCGCTTGTCCCGGCTCCTGCGCGGGTTGGGCGGCTCACGCGTGGCTGGCGCGCCGTTGGGCGCCCTCGTGGTGGCGCTGGACGGCTCGCTCACCCGGCTCGCCGAAGGCGCGGGCGCGCTGGGCCGCGCCTACCAGTACCGCGTCGGCCCCGCCGCACGCGGCGCCGGCGACGCTGCGGCGCTCTCCTTCTCGGCTGCGGTGTCCGGGCAAGCGCTGCGGCCGCTCGCGCCAGTGCGCCCGACCGCCCGGCGCACCCCGGCCGGCGTAATCCTGCGTTGGCTGCGCCAGGGTCGCGTCGACGCCGACGCGTGGGAGCCGGTCGACATCCCGCTCGGCGAAGATCGCGAGGCGTACGAAGTGCAGATCCTGCGCGACGGCATGGCCCTGCGCACGCTGGCGGCTACGCAGGAAAGCATCCTTTACGCCACCGCCGACGAAGCCGCCGATTTCGGGGCTCAGCAGGCGTCCTTGTCCGTCAGCATCCGCCAGCTCAGCGCGACAGTGGGGGCGGGCGCCCCTCTCGAAGCAACCGTGCAGGTGAAGTGATCGGCTCGGCCGATCCGCCTTCGCCGAGATCGCCGCAGCCACATGCTCCCCTTGAGGGGAAGGGTCGCCGCGAAGCGGCGGGGTGGGGTGACGCTGGGCGTCAGCCTGTCTGATGACAACGCGCGCTTCCCCGGCCGCACCGAACCCCGCCGGCCTTCGGCCGTCGACCCTCCCCCTCGAGGGGACGGTGGGCATTGAGCCTTCCGACCTGATCCGCCTTCGACCTGACGCCATCCGATGCGCCCCAAACGCAGAGAAAGAGGTTCACCATGAGCGACAGCATGCGGCTGGGGTTGCCTTACCTGGCGGCGGCCCAGTCCCAGAAACATGTGACGCACAACGACGCCCTGCAGATGCTGGACGGCCTCGTGCACTGCGCCGTGCTGGAGCGGGGACGAGTGGCGCCGCCGGCCGCGCCGGTCGAGGGCGCGCGCTACTTGCTGGCGGCCGCGGCCACCGGCGCCTTCGCGGGGCAGGGCGGCTCCGTGGCGGCTTTCGATGACGGAGCCTGGCGCTTTTTCCAGCCCCGGGCGGGGTGGCGCGTCTTCGTGATCGCGGAGGCGCGGCTCCTCGTGCATGACGGCGCTGGCTGGCGCGACCTGGACGAGCTGGCGCGCCGGCTCGGGCCGCTGGACGCGTTGGGACTGGGGACGCCGCCGGACAACGGCAATCCATTTTCCGCCCGCCTCAACGATGCGCTGTTCAACGCCCGCCCGGCGGCCGAAGGCGGCACCGGAGACGTGCGCGTCAAGCTCAACAAGCCGCTCCCGGGCGGCGCGGCGTCGCTTTTCTTCCAGACAGGATTCAGCGGCAGGGCCGAGCTGGGCCTTGCGGGCGACGATGCCTGGCGGGTGCGGGTGTCGGCCGATGGTGCGGCGTGGCGCGACGCCATCGCGGCCAACCCGGCGACCGGGCTGGTGCGATTTCCTGTGGGCGTGGAGGGACTTCCGCACGGTTTCCGGAATCAGGTTCACAACGGCGATTTCAGCGTCGCCCAGCGCGGCGCAGGGCCCTTTCCGGTGGGGCAGGCGGCGGCGCATGGCTTCGACCGCTGGCTCGCGCAGGCGGCAGGCGCCGCGGCCGGCAGCGTCTCGCGCACGGCGTTTCCCCCTGGGCAAGCGGATGGCGGCCCCGGCGGCCGGTTCTTCGCCACGCTGGCGATTTCGGCCACGACGACGGCGTCCTATCCCGAACTCCAGACTCGCATGGAGGACGTCGCCACGCTGGCCGGGCGCCCGGCCACTTTATCGTTCTGGTATCGGACCGCGTCGCCGGCCTTTTTTGCCGACCTGTCGCAGAACTTCGGCGTAGCCGGCAGCGCCTCCGTGTTTTCGATCGGCCAGCAGGTCCTGCCCGCCTCTCCGGGCGTGTGGCGGCGCTTTATCGCCACGGTGACGCCGCCCTCGATCGCCGGGAAGGCCGTTGGGGCGGGGTCCTTCCTCTCCCTGCGTGTGTTCCTGTCCGGCGGGGCGGCCGCCGCCATCGACATCGCAGACGTGCAGGTGGAGGAGGGGGCCCTCGCGACCGCCTTCGAGCGCCGCCCCGCCGCCATCGAACTCGCCCTGTGCCGGCGCTTTTTCCGTCGCTACGCCACCGCGCAGGCGCCCGCCGACCTCGCCTTCGAGATGCGGGCCGCGCCCACGCAGGCCGGGGCCGGCCCGTTCGACTACTCAGCCGATTTGTGAGGCCGCCATGCATACGAGCTTCGAAGCTGCGCTCGGCGCGGTGTTTTCGGTCGAGGGAGGCTATGTGGACCACCCCGCCGACCCGGGCGGGCCGACGCATTTCGGCGTGACCCGGGAAACACTGGCGCGCGCCAGGGGCCGGCCGGCCACGGCCGCCGACGTCATGGCGTTGGGCCGGGATGAGGCCGCCGCCATTTATCGGCGCTTTTATTGGGACGCCGTGCGGGCGGACGACCTGCCGGCCGGGCTGGATCTCGCGGTGTTCGATCTCGCCGTGAACTCGGGCCCGCGCCGGGCCGCGCTGCTGCTGCACGGCGCGCTCGGGCTGCCGCCGGACGCCGAAATCGGGCCCGCCGCGCTGGCGGCCGCGCAGGTTGCCGACCAGCAGGCGCTCATCCGCGCCCTTTCCCGCGCTCGCGTGGCCTTCCTGCGCCGGCTCGCCGGCTGGCCCACCTTCGGGACCGGCTGGGCGCGCCGCGTCGCCGCCATCGAGCGCGCCGCGCTGGCGCTCGCCAACGCTTCCACCACCCCCAACATCCAGGAGAGACGACCCATGGACGCCTTGAAGCCCATTCTGCAAAGCCGGACCGTGTGGTCCAACCTCATCGGCCTCGGCGCGATCGCGCTGGCGGCTTTCGGCTTCGACACCGGCGGCGTCGACAGCGGCCAGTTGGCCGACACGGCGCTGCAGGTTGTGGCCGGCTTGAGCTTCATCGCCTCCACGGCGTTCCGCGTGCTGGCGACCCATCGGCTGAGCTAGGGGCCCCGCGCGCGGCCAATCGCCGCCCGGCGGCTCTTTCGCCGGGCAAGCGGCTTTGCATTCAGGCTTGGTTCAGGAACGGTGGCGCAAAGGGTTCAGCATGCGCGTATTCTTTCCCGTAGTGTTTGCCGTCATTCTATCGGGGTTCGCGGGCGTTTCCGCCGCCGCAGCCTCCGAATCAACTGTGCCGAAGCTGATCGGCTGCCTGGACCAGCACGAGATCCGCGAGGAAGTCGCCGCCAAGCGCGTGGTGCCGCAGGTGGTCGCCCTGCGGGCTGCCCGCGGGGCGCTGGGCGGCGAAGCCGTCCGGGCGCGCCTGTGCCGGGTGGATGGCGGGCTCGTCTACGCCATCACGGCCTTGAAGCGCGACGGCAAGGTCGTCAGGGTGTATGTGGACGCCCAGACCGGCAAGGTCATGGCGTCGAACTAAGCGCCGCTCCCGTTCATCCCTGTTCAGCGAGGATCGCACCGTGCGCCTGCTCGTCGTCGAGGACGACAAGGACCTCAACCGCCAGATCGTGACCGCGCTTGAACAGGCCGGCTACGCCGTGGACCGCGCCTATGACGGCGAGGAAGGGCTCTATCTGGGCGAAAGCGAGCCCTATGACGCCGTGATCCTCGATCTCGGCCTGCCCAAGCTCGACGGCGTCGGCGTGCTGCAGAGCTGGCGCCGCGGCGGACGGTCGATGCCGGTGATCATCCTCACCGCGCGCGACCGCTGGAGCGACAAGGTTCAGGGCTTCGACGCCGGCGCGGATGACTACGTCACCAAGCCGTTCCACATGGAGGAGATCCTGGCCCGGGTGCGCGCCGTGGTGCGCCGCGCCGCCGGCCATGCCACCAGCGAGCTCAGCTGCGGCCCGGTGCGGCTCGACACGCGCGCCGGGCGCGTCACCGTGGACGGCAACGCCGTCAAGCTCACCTCGCACGAGTACCGGCTGATGGCCTACCTGATGCACCACACCGGCCGCGTGGTGTCGCGCACCGAGATCGTGGAGCACCTCTACGACCAGGACTTCGACCGTGATTCCAACACCATCGAGGTGTTCGTGGGTCGTCTGCGCAAGAAGCTCGGCGTGGACGTGATCCAGACCGTGCGCGGCCTCGGCTACGTCCTGCAGGCCCCGCCTGCAGGAACCCCGCCCACGGCTTCCACGCCGCGCGCCTGATGTTTCGGCCGCTTTTCTTTCTCCGGAAGCGCCAATCCATTGCGACGCGCCTGTTCGTGTCGTCCACCGTTTGGAGCCTCGCGATCCTGCTGCTGGCGGGCGTGATCCTGTCCACGCTGAACCGCCGCACCACCGAGCACTCCTTCGACGAGCGACTGCACGTCTACCTCAAGTCGCTGGTCGCCGACGTGGCCTCGCCCAACGATAGCGAGCGTTCCGACCCCTACAGCCTGGGCGAGCCGCGCTTCGACCTGCCGCTGTCGGGCTGGTACTGGCAGATTACCCGCATCGACCACGAGCCCGCCGAGATCAAGGGCTCAACCTCGCTGTTCGGCGGGAGGCTTCTGTCGCTGGCGGCCAGCAACGTGAAGGCCCGCGCGGGCGAGTTGCGCGAGGGCTACGCGACCGGGCCGGACGAGCGGCGCCTGCGCATGGTGGAGCGCGTCATCGACCTCGGCGAGGATGGCAAGTTTCTGATTCAAGTGGCTGCGGATTCTGCCGAAATCGAGCAGTCGATCGCGGCCTTCCGCTGGGCGCTGGGGCTCACTTTCGTGCTGCTCGGTCTCGCGCTGGTGGCCACCACGGTGTTCCAGGTGCGCTTCGGCCTGCTGCCGCTGGCGCGCCTGTCGGCGGGCGTCAGCGCCATCCGGCGCGGCGAGGCGGACCATGTCTCCGGCCAGTTCCCGGATGATATCGCGCCGCTCGCCGCCGAGGTGAATCTGCTGATCGACAGCAACCGCGAGATTCTGGAGCGCGCCCGCACGCAGGTCGGCAACCTCGCGCATGCGCTGAAGACGCCGCTCAGCGTAGTGATGAACGAGGCCGCCGCCGAAGGCGGGCCGCTGTCCGCCAAGGTGCAGGAGCAGGCCGCCATCATGCGCGACCAGGTGAACTGGTACCTGGAGCGGGCGAGGGCGGCCGCCCGGGCCGGCTCGGTCGGCGCCGCTACCGAGATCGGCCCCATCGTTGACGGGATCCTGCGCACGGCGGCCAAGATCCACACCGATCGCGCCATCGCGTTCGACGGCGTTGTGGAGCCCGGCGCGATGTTTCGTGGCGAGCGCCAGGATCTCGAGGAGATGATCGGCAACCTTGTGGACAACGGCGGCAAATGGGCCGCCACCCGGGTCGACGTCGCGGTGCGCCCCGCCGAGCCGACCGGCGACGGGCGCTCCTATGTGTGCGTCACCGTGGACGACGACGGCGAGGGTGTCCCCGAAGCCGCCTGGACCAGCATGCTGCGCCGCGGCGCGCGCCTGGATGAGTCGAAGCCCGGCTCGGGCCTGGGGCTTTCCATCGTGGCCGACCTCGCCAGCCTCTATGGCGGCTCGCTGAAGCTCAACCGCTCGCCGCTGGGGGGGCTGCGGGCCGAGTTGACGTTGCCGGCGGCGTGACGCCGCAGGCGCCCCTCCGTACCCATCCGGATAGCCGTCCGGCCTGATTTGGCGTGACGCCGCCACAAAGGACCGCTAATCGAACGCCATGATGGTCTGGATCATCCTGGCGCTCATGACCGGCGCCGCCGTGCTGGCGGTGCTGTGGCCGCTTGGGCGCGACCGGCCTGAGGACGCCGCCGGCGAGACCGCCACTGACGCCGCCTTCTACAAGGCGCAGCTCGCCGAGATCGAGCGCGACGCCGAGCGCGGCCTGATCGAGCCCGCCGACGCCGAGACCGCCCGGGTGGAAGCCGGGCGCAGACTGCTGGCCTCCAACCGCCGCGCCCGGGCGATCGTCGCAGCCGACCCCGGCGCGGGACGCCGCCGGTTGGCCGCCGCCGTGGCGCTGATCGGCGTGCCGCTCGTCAGCCTCTCGGTCTACCTCACCATCGGCCATCCCGCGCTGCCCGACATGCCGCTCGGCGCTCGCGCCGACCGCGCCCGGCCCGACATGAGCATGGCGCAGGCGGTGGCCCGCATCGAGGATCACCTCGCCAAGAACCCTGACGACGGGCGCGGCTTCGAGGTGGTCGGCCCCGTTTATCTCAGCGCCGGGCGCTACGCCGACGCCGAGCGCGCCTTCGCGTCGGCGATCCGGCTGCTCGGCGAAAGCGCGGCGCGGCTGGAGAACCTGGGCGAGGCGCAGGTCGGTCTCGCCGACGGCGTCGTGACGGCGGCCGCTCGCGCCAGCTTCGACAAGGCGCTGGGCCTTGACGGGCGGCTCGTGAAGGCGCGCTATTTCCGCGCGGTCGCGGCCGAGCAGGACGGCGACAAGGCCCGTGCGCTGCAGCTCTTCGGGGAACTCGCCGCCGAGGCGCCGACCGGCACGCCGCTCAAGGCGCGGCTGGACGAAAAGGTGGCCGCGCTAGGCGGCGCCCCGGTTTCGGCCCCTCGCGACGAGACCGCCGAGACCCTTGCGTCGATGCCGCCGGCTGACCGCATGGCGGCCATTCGCGGCATGGTGGAGGGGCTTGACGCGCGCTTGTCTCAGAACGGCGAGGACCCGGAGGGTTGGCTGAGGCTTGTCCGTTCCTACATGGTGCTGGGCGAGGCCGAGAAGGCGCGCAATGCGCTGGCGCGAGGCCGCGCCGCGCTTGCGCTGGACGGCGCTGGCCTCAAGCGCCTCGAGGCGCTCGGGCGCGAACTGAAGATCGAAGGCTCCTGATCGATGACGCGCAAGCAGCGCCGCCTCACCCTCATCGGCTCCGCGCTCGCGGTGCTCGGCCTCGCGGCCGGGCTGGTGCTCTATGCGCTGAACGACACGATCGTGTTCTTCCACGGGCCGACCGACGTGGTCGAGAAGGGCATCCAGCCCGGCGTGCGCTTCCGCATCGGCGGGCTCGTGAAGGAGGGTTCGCTGGTGCGCGGCCCCAACCAGCTGATCCGCTTCGAGGTGACGGACACCAACAAGGCCGTGCCGGTGACCTACCAGGGCCTGCTGCCCGACCTTTTCCGCGAAGGGCAGGGCGTGGTGGCCGAGGGCGCGCTGCAGCCCTCCGGCGAGTTCAAGGCCGACAGCGTTCTGGCCAAGCACGACGAGAACTACATGCCCAAGGAAGTCGCCGACTCGCTGAAACAGCAGGGCGTGTGGCAGCATGCGGGCGACAAGGCCAAGGATGCCGGCGCTAAAGGCGCGGCGCCCAAGCCTGCCGCCGCCGCAAAGCCGGGAGCCTGACGCCATGATCGTCGAACTCGGCCACTACGCCCTCGTGCTCGCGCTGGCGCTTTCGCTCGTGCTCACCGTGATTCCGGCCTGGGGCGCGCACACCCGCGACGCGGCCCTGATGGGCGTCGCACGTCCGGCCGCTTTCGCGATGCTGTTTTTCACGGCCGCGTCCTTTGTGGCGCTGGCGGCCGCGTATGTGGGCTCGGACTTCTCCGTGCTCAACGTGTTCCAGAATTCGCATTCGGCCAAGCCGCTCGCCTACAAGATCTCGGGCGTATGGTCGAACCACGAGGGCTCGATGCTCTTGTGGGTGCTGATCCTCGCGATTTTCGCCGGCCTCGTCGCCTGGCGCGGCGCGGCGATGCCCCGGCGCCTGCTCAGCTACGTGCTGAGCGTCCAGGGCGCGATTGCGGCGGCGTTCTTTCTGTTCATCCTGCTCACGTCCAACCCCTTCGCGCGCGTGATGCCCGCGCCGTTCGAGGGCGAGGGGCTGAACCCGCTGCTGCAGGACCCCGGCCTCGCGATCCACCCGCCGCTGCTCTACCTCGGCTATGTCGGCTTCTCGGTGGCGTTTTCGTTCGCGGTCGGGGCCTTGCTGGAAGGCCGCATCGACGCCGTGTGGGCTCGCTTCGTCCGGCCCTGGACGCTGCTCGCCTGGGCGTTTCTGACGCTCGGCATCGCGATGGGGTCCTACTGGGCCTATTACGAGCTTGGCTGGGGCGGCTGGTGGTTCTGGGACCCGGTGGAGAACGCCTCGCTGATGCCCTGGCTCGCCGGCACCGCGCTGGTTCACTCCATCGTCGTGATGGAAAAGCGCGACGCATTGAAGGTCTGGACGATCCTGCTCTCCATCTTGGCCTTCTCGTTGTCCCTGATCGGCACCTTCCTGGTGCGCTCGGGCGTGCTGACCTCCGTGCACTCCTTTGCGAGCGATCCGGCGCGCGGCGTGTTCATTCTCTGCATCCTGGTGTTCTTTATCGGCGGCGGTCTGACGCTATTCGCCTGGCGCGCGCCGGTGCTGCGGCAAGGCGGCCTGTTCGCGCCGGTGTCGCGCGAAGGCGCGCTGGTGCTCAACAACCTGTTCCTGGCCGCCGCCTGCGCGGCTGTGTTCATCGGCACGCTCTACCCGCTAGCGCTCGAGGCTGTGACAGGCGCCAAGATCTCGGTGGGCCCGCCCTTCTTCGAAGCGACGTTCCTGCCCCTGATCGTGCCGCTGCTGCTGCTTGTTCCGGTCGGCCAGACGCTGGCGTGGAAGCGCGGCGACCTGCTGGGCGTTCTCCAGCGCCTCTCGGCCGCCTTTGGACTGGCGTTTGTCGGAACGATCATCGTCTTCGCGACGACGCGCGGCGGGCCGGTCGCGGCTCCGCTCGGCGTCGGGCTCGGTTTTTGGCTGATCCTCGGATCGCTCTCGGAGATCACGTCCCGCTCGCATCGCCGCGGCGCGTCCGTCCTCACGGTGCTGCGCCGCGCCGCTGGCCTGCCGCGCGCCGCCTGGGGCTCGGCAATCGCCCACGCGGGCGTCGGCGTCACGGTGATCGGCATTGCGGCGACAGCCTGGGGCGTGGAACGCATCGCTACGCTGAAGCCGGGCGAGCAGATCGCGCTCGGCCCCTACCAGGTGACGCTCGAGGGCGTTGTTCCCCGCAACGGGCCGGATTACCGCGAGGTCGCCGCCCTGATGGTGGTGCGCGACGGCGATCGGGTCATCGGCCGCGTCGAGCCCGGCAAGCGCACCTTCATCGCCCGCACCACAGCGACGTCCGAGGCCGGGCTGCTCACCGTCGGCCTCGGCCAGATCTACGCCAGCGTTGCGGAAGTCGGCGCCGCGGACGGATCGGCCGGCGTCCGGCTCTACTGGAAACCCTGGGTGCTGCTGATCTGGCTCGGTTCGGTCGCGATGGCGGCGGGCGGCGTGCTGTCGCTCAGCGATCGGCGCGCCCGCGTGGCCGCGCCGGCGCGCCGGGCCGTCCCGGCGGCGGTTCCGGCCGAATGAGCATGCGCAAGCTCGCAGCCTCCGGACTGATCGCGGCGGCGCTGCTGGCTTCGGCTCCCGCCTGGGCGGTGAACCCCGACGAGGTGCTGCCCGATCCCGCCATGGAAGCGCGCGCCCGCGCGCTCTCGACGGAACTGCGCTGCCTCGTCTGCCAGAACCAGTCCATCGACGACAGCGACGCGCCGCTGGCGCGCGACCTGCGCGTGATCGTGCGCGAGAAGATCAAGGCCGGCGAGAGCGACGGCGCGATCAAGAGCTATCTGGTCGACCGTTACGGCGAGTTTGTGCTGCTGAAGCCGAGCTTCTCGGCCCGCACCGCGCTGCTCTGGGCCGGCCCCTTTGCGGTGCTGCTCGGCGGGGTCGCGGTGGTGTGGATCAACGGGCGTCGACGGCGCGACGAAGTTGCGACCTTGTCGGCCGAGGAGGAAGCGGCGATCCGCTCCCTCCTCGACGAAACGCCTGCGGAAAGCGCGTCTCCGGTCACTTCTCCCCGGACAGGATCCCGCTCTTGAAGGCGAGGCCGGCCAGGGCCGCACCGACCAGCGGACCGACAAAGTACACCCAGATCTGCGCCGCCGCCGCGCCGCCGGCATAAAGGTTCGGCGCCAGCGTCCGCGCAGGGTTGAGCGAGTTGCCGGTGATCGGCACGAAGGCGAGGTGCAACAGCGCCAGCGTGAGGCCAATCACGAGGCCGGCCAGCGCGCCGCCGCCGACGTTGGGCTGCGTTACGCCCAGGATCACGGCCGTGAAGATGAACGTCGCGACCGCCTCTGTGAGCAGCGCCGACATCGGCGACCAGGCGCCGAAAGTGGTCTGCCCGAACACGCCGCCCGAGATTGCGTAGCCGCCCGGCGCGCCCTGGAGGATCAGCGCCAGCACGCCTGCGCCCACGAAGCCGCCCACGAACTGGGCGATGAGATAGCCCGGCACGTCCTTGCCGCTGAACCGGCCCGCGGTCCACAGCGCCACCGTGACGGCTGGGTTGATGTGGCAGCCCGAGATCGGGCCGATGCAGTAAGCCATGGCGGTCACCGACAGGCCGAAGGCCAGCGCTATGGCGAGAATGCCCTGCGTGTGCACCGACGCGCCCATGGCGACGGCCGGGCTGAGGCCTGACCCGAGCAGGTTCACGGCGACGACGCTGCCGCATCCCACCAGCACCAGCACGGCTGTGCCGAGCGCCTCTGCGATGAATCTTTTCATGATCGTCTCCCCCAACGGGCCATTCTGGCCGGCTAAGCGGGATTTCAATCACTAACAGCACAAAGGTCAAATGAAGAAGCGACATGCATTCGGACGGTTACGGTCGGTCACCTTTCCTATTTGTCATGATCTCGTGACGACGCCGTAAGCCGCCGACCCCCATCTTCTGCTCCACAAGCCGGGGAGATCCCCCGCGACCAGGCTTCGAGGAGCGAGACCATGACCCCAGAGACCCCCACGACTTCGCCCGGGAATGCCCCGAAGCGCCGCCTGTCGGTCCGCGCCGGCCTATTGGCCGGAGCATGCGCGATCGCGGTGGTCGGCGCCGGCGCAGCCCATTACTCCGACTTCCCGACCGCCGTCGCCAATGCGCAGACCGCGCAGCCGCAGGTCGCCCAGGCGCTGGGCGGGCCGCCTTCCTTCGCCAACGCGGTGGATCGCGTGAAGCCGGCCGTCGTCTCCGTGAAGGTGAAGGTCGAGAACGCCGCGACGCGTGACGGCGACATCGCCGGCAACGACGACGAGGATGGCGGCATGCCGCAGAACATCCCGCCGCAGCTGCGCGACTTCTTCCGCCAGTTCGGCCAGCCGGACGGTCGCGGCATGCCGCGCGGCGGCCAGGCGCGTCCGCGCGGCCATCAGTACGGCCAGGCGCAGGGCTCGGGCTTCTTCATCACGCCGGACGGCTACATCGTGACCAACAACCACGTGGTCGCGAACGCCGTCGAGGTGGCGGTGACCATGGACGACGGGCGCACGCTCGACGCCAAGGTGATCGGCACAGATCCCAAGACGGACCTCGCGCTGCTGAAGGTGAAGCAGTCCGGGACCTATCCGTTCGTGAAGTTCGCCAAGGGGCAGCCCCGCGTCGGCGACTGGGTGATCGCGGTCGGCAACCCGTTCGGCCTCGGCGGCACCGTCACGGCCGGCATCGTCTCGGCCCGGGGCCGCGACATCGGCTCGGGTCCCTATGACGACTACCTGCAGATCGACGCGGCCGTGAACCGCGGCAACTCGGGCGGGCCGACCTTCGACATGAACGGCGACGTCGTGGGGGTGAACACCGCCATCTACTCGCCGTCGGGCGGCAATGTCGGCATCGCCTTCGCGATCCCGACCGAGGTCGCCACCAACGTGATCGAGTCGCTGAAGGACACGGGCTCCGTCTCGCGCGGCTTCATCGGCGTGCAGATCCAGCCGGTCACCTCCGAGATCGCCGACAGCCTCGGCCTCAAGGAAACGCGCGGCGCACTGGTCGCGGACGCGCAGAGCAACGGCCCGGCCGCTGCGGCTGGCGTGAAGGCCGGCGACGTGATCGTCTCGGTGGACGGCGACAAGATCGCCGGACCCAAGGAGCTGTCGCGCCGCATCGGCTCCATGAAGCCCGGCGACAAGGCCGAGCTCAGCGTGGTGCGCGACGGCCGCGAGCAGCAGATCACCCTGAAGCTCGCCGCGCTGCCGAACGAAAAGCAGGCCCGCGCCGACACGCAGGACGACGCCGCCCCGACGGCGGGCGGCTTCGGCCTGAGCCTCGCTCCGGCCCGCACCGTGCAGGGCGCGGGCGGCCAAGGCGTGGTGGTCACGCAGGTCGATCCGGACGGTCCGGGCGCCCAGCAGGGCGTGAAGCAGGGCGACGTGATCCTGGAGATCGGCGGCCGCACAGTCTCCGACCCCACCGAGGTCAAGCAGGCTCTCGCGGACGCCCGCCAGAACGGCAAGAAGGCCGTGCTGATACGCCTGAAGACCGGAAAAGACAGCCGCTTCGTGGCGCTCGCCTTCCCCAAGAAGGACGCGCGCGGCTAACCCGATCGGAGCGCCGGCGGGCACGCCCCCCGCCTGCCGGCTTCCGCAGCGGCGCGCAGCGCGATCGCCCCCGCGCGAGACGCCGCCTCCCGTCCGCCTTTTCGGCGGACGGGAGAACCAGGCAGGCCGGGATTTCAGCCTCTTCCCGGCCTGCCTTTTTCGTTGGAGCCGCAACTTTCCTTTGCGCAACGGGCTCCGGACGCCGCTTCCCCCTCAACATGCGGGCGTCTTGGAGGTATGCCATGGACATGAAGCTTCTGATCGTCGAGGACGACAAGGACTCCGCCTCCTATCTGGTGAAGGCGTTCCGCGAGTCCGGCCATGTCGCGGACCATGCCGCCGACGGCCTCGACGGATACGCGCTGGCGCGCGAGGGCGACTACGACGTCCTGATCATCGACCGCATGCTGCCCAAGCTCGATGGGCTTTCGCTCATCCACGGCCTGCGCGAGCAGAAGGTGGAGACGCCGGTGCTGATCCTCTCGGCGCTCGGCCAGGTCGACGACCGTGTGAAGGGCCTGCGCGCCGGGGGCGACGACTACCTGCCCAAGCCCTACGCGTTCTCCGAATTGCTCGCCCGCACCGAGGTGCTGGCCCGCCGGCGCCGCTCCGGTCCAGCCGAGGAGACGCGCTACCGCGTCGGCGACCTCGAACTCGACCGGCTGTCGCACCAGGTGACCCGCGCCGGCAAGCCCGTGGACCTGCAGCCGCGCGAGTTCCGGCTGCTCGAATACCTCATGAAGCACGCCGGCCAGGTGGTGACGCGCACCATGCTGCTCGAGAACGTGTGGGATTATCACTTCGATCCGCAGACCAACGTCATCGACGTTCATCTCTCGCGGCTACGCGGCAAGGTCGACAAAGGCTTCGACCGGCCGCTGATCCATACGGTGCGCGGCGCGGGGTACATGGTTCGTGACGGCGCTCGGTAAGCTCTTCCGCACCACGGCGTTCAAGCTGTCGCTGGCTTACCTCGTCATTTTCACGCTGTTTGCGTTTTTCCTGCTGGGCTACATCGCCTTCAACGCGCGCCGGCTGATCGCCGACCAGGTCGCCTCCGTGGTGGAGGCCGAGACGCAAGGGTTGGCCGAGCAGTACATGGCCGGCGGGTTGCGCCGGCTGGTCGAAATCATCGAGCAACGCTCGCGCCAGCCCGGCGCCTCGCTCTACCTGGTCATGGGCCCGGGAGGCGACAAGCTTGCGGGCAATATTGGCCAGTTGCCGCCGGACCTCCTGAACCAGACCGGCCAACGCCAGATCGCCTATTTCCACAACGACGACGACCGCCGGCCCCACATGGCGCTGGTGCGGATCTACGACCTGCCGTCGCGCGTGAAGCTGCTGGTCGGCCACGACCTCGCGGAGGCCGACAGGCTGCGGAGCGTGATCCGCCGCGCTTTCGGCTGGTCGTTGTCGCTGGTCGTGATCCTGGCGCTGCTGGGCGGCTGGTTCGTCACCCGCCGGGTGCTCGGGCGCATTGACGCCATGACGGACACGACGCGGGGCATCATGGAGGGGAACCTCTCGGGCCGGCTGGCGCTTTCGGGCTCCAATGACGAGCTCGACCGTCTGGCGGTGGGCCTCAACGCCATGCTGGACCGCATCGAGGAGCTGATGACCGGCCTCAAGGAGGTCTCGGACAACATCGCGCACGACCTCAAGACGCCGCTCACGCGCCTGCGCAACGGCGCCGAGCAGGCGCTGCGCACCGCGCAGTCGCCGGACGACTACCGCCAGGCGCTGGAAGGCACGATCGAGGAGGCCGACAACCTCATCCGGGTGTTCAACGCCCTCCTGATGATCGCCCGCGCGGAGGCCGGCAGCGCGCATGACGGCGTCAGCGACTTCGACCTCGCCGAAATGGCGCGTGACGTGGTGGAGCTCTATGAGCCGGTGGCCGAGGAAGCCGGCGTGCCGCTAACGCTCGACGTGCCGCCCGGCCTGCGCCTGAAGGGCTCGCGCGAACTGGTTGGGCAAGCGCTCGCCAACCTCGTCGACAACGCCATCAAATACGCACCGCGGCCGCTCGACCCCGGCGCTGCGCCGAACGCCCAGCCCGGGGTCCGCGTCAGCGCGGCGACGCGCGGCGACGCCGTCGAGATCGCGGTGGCGGATGGCGGCCCCGGCATTCCGGCTGCGGATCGCAATCGCGTGCTGGAGCGTTTCGTACGCCTGGAAGGCGCGCGCACGCGCCCTGGTTTCGGGCTCGGCCTGTCGCTTGCCGCCGCCGTGGCGCGGTTGCATGGCGGCGTGTTGCGGCTCGAGGATAACGAGCCCGGCCTGCGCGCCGTGGTGGCTCTGCCGCTGCCAAGCGGAGGCGCGTGAGTGGTGGAGCCGCAGGATCAAGGAGCAGGCCTGGCGGAGCGCATCGTCGCCGCGCCGCGTCTCTCGGATGCCAAGCTGGCGCGCAGCCGGCTGGCCGAGCTGCTGGCCGAACCTGACGCAGGCGCGCTCCGGTCTTTGCTGGACACGTCGCTTAAAGCCGTGGCCCTGCTGCAGGGCATTGCGGATCACTCGCCCTTCCTTTGGCGGCTCGCCTCGTCCGACCGCTCGCGCCTCCATGCGTTGCTGGCGGCCAATCCGGACCTCCGCTTCACCGCGTTGATCGCGCGCGTCGCCGATTGCTGGCGCGGGAGCCCGCCCGAGCCGCAGCTCATGAAGGCGCTTCGGCTCGCCAAGCAGGAGCTCGCCCTGCTGGTCGCGTTGGCCGACATCGGCGGCGTGTGGACCGTCGAGCAGGTCACGGCCGCGCTCAGCGACTTCGCGGACGCCGCGGTGGCGTCCAGCGTCCGCTGGCTGCTGGCCGAGGCCGCCGCCGCCGGGCGGTTCCGGCCCGCCGAGCCGGCCGACCCCGCGCTCGCCTCCGGCGTCGTCGTGCTGGCGCTTGGCAAGCATGGCGCGCGCGAGCTGAACTATTCGTCCGACATCGACATCATCGTCTTCTTCGATCCCGAAACCGCTCCCCTGGCGGCGAACGTGGAGCCGACGCCGTTTTTTGTCCGGCTGGTGAAGGGGCTCGTGCGGTTGCTGCAGGAGCGCACGTCCGAAGGTTACGTGTTCCGCACCGACCTGCGCCTGCGGCCCGATCCCGCGTCCACGCCAAGCGCCATCCCGCTGCCGTCGGCCTACGCTTATTACGAGAGCGTCGGCCAGAATTGGGAGCGCGCTGCGCTCATCAAGGCCCGCCCGGTCGCCGGCGATCTGCCGATCGGCGAGGCTTTCCTGCAGGAGCTGACGCCGTTCATCTGGCGCAAATATTTCGACTACGCCGCCGTGGCGGACATTCACGCCATGAAGCGGCAGATCCACGCGGCCCGCGGCCACGACGTGATCGCGGTGGCGGGGCACAACATCAAGCTCGGCCGCGGCGGCATCCGCGAGGTGGAGTTCTTCGTCCAGACTCAGCAGCTGGTATTCGGCGGGCGACGGCCGCAGCTGCGGGGCCGGCGCACGCTGGACATGCTCACCGCCCTGCGGTCGGACGGCTGGATTTCCGACAAGGCGGAGCGGGAGCTCGCGCACGCCTACCGGTTCCTGCGGACCATCGAGCACCGGCTGCAGATGCAGGCCGACGAGCAGACCCAGCAACTGCCGCACGAGACCGACAAGCTCGCCTGCTTCGCCCGCTTCTGCGGCTACGCGTCGGCGGCGGCCTTCGGCAAGGCGCTCACCACGGAGGCGTTGAAGGTCGAGCGCCACTATGTGCGCCTGTTCGAAGAGGGCGGGGAACTCACCTCCGGCGAGGGCAACCTTGTGTTCACCGGGGTGACGGACGACCCCGACACTCTCGATACGTTGCGCCGGATGGGCTTTTCCGACCCGACCACCGTCGCGGAGACCGTGCGCGGCTGGCATTTCGGCCGGCGGCAGGCCGTACAAAGCGCGCGCGCCCGCGAGGTGCTCACCGAGCTGGTGCCCAAGCTTCTCGGCGCCTTCGGGGCGACCGCCGATCCGGACGGCGCGCTGGCGACGCTGGATCGTGCACTCGCCCGCATGCCGGCCGCGGTTGAGCTGTTCTCGATCCTCCGGAACCACCAGTCGATCCTGTCGCTTTTCGCCGACTTGCTCGGCTCCGCGCCGCGGTTGGCCGAGATCGTCGCGCAGCGCCCACATCTGCTCGACGCGCTGATCGACCCGGCCGTGAACCGCGCCTATGCGGGGCTGGACGACCTCGTCACGCGGTTGTCGGGCGCGGTGGGCGCGCCGGAACTGCTGGAAGATTTCCTGGATCGCTTGCGCGACGCCGGGCAGCACGAATTGTTTTTGGTCGGCTCACGCGCCATCTCGGACGCCGTGCCGCTGGCGCGCGTCGGCGACGCCTACGCGATGCTTGCCGAGGCGCTGATCCGCGTGGCGCTGGCCGAAGTGGAGCGCCGCTTTCGCGCCGACCACGGCGTCGTCCCGGGAGGGCGGATCGCCGTGGTCGCAATGGGCCGGCTTGGGTCGCGCGAGATGACGGCCACGTCGGACCTCGATCTGGTGGTGCTCTACGATTTCGACGAGGAGCGCTCCGAGAGCGACGGAGCCCGGCCGCTCAGCGCCACGACCTACTACACGCGCCTGACCCAACGCTTGATCAGCGCCCTCACGGTTCCAACCCGCCGCGGCGTGCTGTATGCGGTGGACATGCGCTTGCGCCCATCCGGCAACAAGGGCCCGGCCGCGACGCAGTACCGAGGTTTTCTGCAATACCAGCACGACGAGGCCGAAGTCTGGGAGCAGATGGCGCTCACGCGGGCGCGGCCCGTCGCCGGCGACATTGGCTTCATGGCCGAGGTCAGCGACGCCATCGCGGACATCCTCCGCCGCGAGCGCGATCCCGCCACCGTTCGGCGCGAGGCTGCCGACATGCGCAGGCTGATCGCGAGCGAGAAGGGCGACGCAGATCGCTGGGACCTCAAGCTTGCCCGGGGCGGCCTGCTCGACATCGAGTTCATCGCCCAGACCATCGTGCTTCTTGAAAGCCGCGCCCATCCGGAGCTGGCCCAAACGTCCACAGGAGACATCCTAGACGTTGCCGCCCGAGTGGGTCTGCTGCCGCCCGACGATGGCGAGGCTCTGCGCGAAGCCTACGCGATGATGCGCGACATGCTGCAATGGCAGCGGCTTACCGTTTCGGGAACGTTCAAGCCGGAGGAGGCCTCTGCGGGCCTCAAACGCCGCATGGCGTCCGTGGTCGGCCTGCCGGACTTCAAGATGCTGGAGCGCGACCTCGCCGAGCGGCAGGCGAACGTCCGCGCCATCTTCGAGCGGCTGCTCGCGGCGCCGCCCGTGTCCTGATCAGTGCCGCATTCCGGCGCGGGCCGACGCGATCTCGAGCCCGGTGGGCGGCTTCAGCGGCAAGTGCAACAGCACGATCGTACCCGTGCCCTCGCAGGAGCGGATCCGCAAGCCGCCGCCATGGAGTTCGGCCAGCGACCGCGCGATCGCGAGGCCCAGGCCGGAGCCGTCGGTGGGCTTGGACGCATCCATGTCGACCCACGCGAACGGCCGGGCCAGCTTCGGAAGCGCGTCCTTTGGGATGCCCACTCCGGTGTCTTCGACATAAATGTTCAGCGAGCCGCCGATCCGGCGTGTGCGGACCATCACCTTTCCGCCTTCAGGGGTGAACTTCACCGCGTTGGAGAGAAGATGGCCGAGCATCTTGTCGAGCGCGCGGCGATCGGCATGCAGCACGGTGTCGGGCATGGCCTCCGCGGTGACCGTCAGCCCGCGGGAGTGGGCTACGGACGCGATGCCGTCGATGGCCGACGCAATGGCGTCTTCGGCCTGCATCGGCTCGCGGTTCATGCGAACCCGCCCGGCCTCGATCTCGGCCATGTCGAGGATATCGGCGATCAGGCCAAGCAGGTACTCGCCGCTCTTGCGGATGTCCCGGCAATAGTCGGTGTACTTCGCGCAGCCCAGCGAGCCAAAGATCCCCGCCTCCATAACCTCCGAGAACCCCAGGATGGCGTTGAGGGGGGTGCGCAGCTCATGGCTCATCTTGGCCAGGAACTCGGACTTGGCGCGGTTGGCGCCTTCCGCCTCGGCCTTCTGCTCGAGGTAGCGCTCGGCAAGGTCGGCGAGTTGCTGGGCCTGCATTTCCAGCGTCTGCCGCGACCGCTTCAGGTCGGCGACCGAGGCCGTGAGCTTGCGCTCGCTGTCGAGCAGGCGCTCCTCCTGCTGCTTCAGCAGCGTGATGTCCGTGCCGACCGAGACGTAGCCGCCATCCTTGGTGCGGCGCTCGTTGATCTGCAGCCAGCGCGCGTCGGGGAGCTGAGCCTCGTAGCTACGAGCGCCGGCCTCGCCGAGCCGCCCGTCCAGCCGGTGCTGCACGACTGATGGCGTCAGGGCTGCGGCCAGCGTCTCGTAAGGCGTGCCGGCGTTGATGTCCTCGGCCGAGAGATTGTGCAGTTTCTGAAACTTGGAATTGCACATCACCAGCTTGTTGGAGTCGTCCCAGAGCACGAAGGCTTCCGAAATGGTCTCGATGGCGTCGCGCAGGCGCATGTCCGCTGTGGCGCTGCGCTGGGCGAGGCGATGCTGCTCGCTGATGTCAATTGCGATGCCGATGAGGTGCGGGTCGCGGTTCTCGCCGTCGCGGACGAGCTCGGCGCGGGCGCGCACCCAGACCCACTCGCCGTCAGCGGCGCGGACCCGGAACGCGTGGTCGACCGTGGTGGCTTCGCGGCTGGCAAGCTGGTCGGCGAGTGAGAACAGGTCGCCGTCATCCGGATGCACGAGGCGGTTGACCTCGCCAAAGGACATCAACTCGCTATCGCGGTCGTATCCCAACATCTCGTACATGGAATCGGACCAGTAGAGCGTGCCGCGGGCGATGTCCCAGTCCCACAGGCCGCAACGGCCGCGCGACAAGGCGGTGTCGAGGCGCCGGCGGAACTTGTCGCAGATCGCATCGGCCTGCCGGGCGCGCCAGGCTTGCCAGAAATAAGCGGTGCTGATGGCGGTGAGCACGAAGGTGGCGGCGCCGAGCAGTATCAGTGTCGAGGTCGTGCGCGAGCGCCACCCCGCCAGGGCCTGCGAGACCGGCTGCACCACCGCGACCTGGCCGTAAGGGGCCGGGAGGTCGCGCACGGTGGCGAGCGCCTTCGCGCCGCTCGGCAGCGTGATCACGATCACCCCGGCCTTGTCCGCGAAGGTCGTCAGCGGCTGGGTTTCGCCAAGGGCGTTGACGAGGCTCGAGCGGGCATGAAGGCCGCTGGGCAGGCTGGCGCCCACCATGCCGTCAGTCCGGGTCAGCAGGACATAGCGGCCGTCGTGGATCGCGTGGCTCGGGATGAAGCCGAGGGCGCGGGGATCGAACGTCTCGTTCGGCGCCACCGTGCGCGCCAGTTCGGACGCCGCGTAGGAGGCGAGGATGTCCATGTCGCCGACAGCGTCGACAAGCGTTTCATCCCGCGTGCTCGCGGCGTTCATGTAGGAGATGCTGCCGAGCGCCACCACGAAAACCGCGACCATGACGGGCACGATGCGCCTGAGCCAAGGTTCGATATCGAGCAGTTTCAAGTAGGCTGGGTTGGCCAGAGACCGCACCAGACCCGGAATAGAATGCGCGCGAACGGAAGCAATGGCTGCGAAGCTTCGCGCCATGCACAATACCCCCTCGGATCCCTTTAACGCCCCATTCGGAAGGACGTGCCGCATCTTCCCGAATCGAGATTATCTGAATCCTGAGCAGGTGATTTGTCCAGTTCTTAAGAGATGATTACGGAGCAAAAAAACACTTGCTACTAAGGATAGTATAGCCGCCCCAGCGGGGGCCCAAGGCGACCAGGAACAAAGCGGAATCAAACGTTCGCTCAGGCCAGCGAGCGGGTGACGATGTCCGATACATCCGGCGAGAGATCCGGGCGCGCCGCAATCCGGCGGAGCTCTGTTTCGGCCTTCGCCCGCCGGGTATGCTCCAGCGAGCGCCACGTCCGGAATGCGCCCAGAAGGCGGGCCGCGAGTTGCGGGTTCGCGCCGTCAAGCTGCAGCACGATGTCTGCCAGAAACGCGTAGCCGGCGCCGTCCGCACGGTGAAATTGCGACATGTTCGCCATGGCGAAAGCGCCCACGAGCGCCCGGGCGCGGTTGGGGTTGGCGAGCGAGAACGCCGGGTGGCTCATGAGGCGACGAACGCGGTCCAGCGTCGCGGCTTCCGGGATGGCGGCCTGCAGGCCGAACCATTTGTCCAGCACCAGCGGATCGCCCGCGAACCGCGCGCCGAACGCCTCGAGCGCGTCCTCGCGCGCGTCGCCGGGGTGTTGCGCCAGAATCGCCAACGCGCCGATCTGGTCGGTCATGTTGTCGGCAGCCGCGAACTGCGCCTGCGCGAGCGGGATACCGCGAGCCGGGTCGCCCGCCGCCAGGAGATCGAGCGTGGCGTTGCGAAGCGCCCGCCGCCCGGCGCTGGCCGCATCTGGGCTGTATGGGCCCTTATTCGCCAATCGCTCGTAGGTCGCCGCCAGCGTGTCGCCAATCTGCGAGCCGACGAATGCGCGCAGCGCTTTCCGGGCGTGCAGAACCGCGTCGGGATCGATGTCGCGGCCGAGCTCGCGGGCGACGTCGGCTTCGCTGGGCAGGGCCATCACCTGCGCCGCGAAGGCGTGGTCGTCGACGCCGAGCAGGAGTTCGCCGAGCGCCTGCGCAAACGCAACGTCGAACACGGGTGCGCTCTGGCTGCGCAGCGCCTCGACCGCCCGAACCATCAGCCGCATCGCATATCTTTGCGCCGCCTGCCAGCGGTTGAACGGATCGGCGTCCCGGCTGAACAGCGTGAGCAGGTCCTCGGGCTGCAATTCCTGCTCGAGCCGAACAGGCGCTGAGAAGCCGCGCAGCAGCGACGGCACGCTGTGGGGCGGGATGTCCGCCAGGGTCAGGCTGTCCGCCGTGCGCTCCAGCACGAAGAGGCCGTCATCCAGCGTCTCCCCGGTCACTGTGCGAAGTGGCGAGACCTCGCCCTGCGGGCTGACGACCCCCAGCCGGATCGGGATGACGACCGGTTCCTTGTCGTTTTGGCCCGGCGTCGGCGGCGTGCTCTGGGCGAAATCGAGCCGCAAGGTGCGGGCGGCTGCGTCATAGGCTGTGCGCACCGCGACGCTGGGTGTGCCGGCCTGTCGGTACCACAGCGAGAATTGGGACAGGTCGCGCCCGCTGGCTTGCGCAAAACAGGCCAGGAAATCCTCGATGGTGGCCGCCGCGCCATCGCAGCGCTGGAGGTAGAGATCCATGCCGGCCTTGAAGGTCGTCGCCCCGAGCAGGGCCTTCAGCATGCGGATCACTTCGGCGCCCTTTTCGTAGACGGTCGCCGTGTAGAAGTTGTTGATCTCCCGGTAGGCCGACGGCCGCACCGGATGGGCCAGGGGACCGGAATCCTCCGCGAACTGCTGCGCTCGCAGCGTCCGCACGTCCGCGATGCGCTTCACCGGGCGCGAGCGCTCGTCCGAGCTGAATTCCTGGTCGCGGAAAACCGTCAGTCCCTCCTTGAGGCAGAGCTGAAACCAGTCGCGGCAAGTGATTCTGTTGCCGGTCCAATTGTGGAAATACTCGTGAGCGATGATGGCTTCGATAGCCGCGTAGTCGGCGTCCGTGGCCGTCTCGGGGCTGGCCAGCACGTATTTGTCGTTGAAGATGTTGAGACCCTTGTTCTCCATCGCGCCCATGTTGAAGTCGGACACGGCGACGATGTTGAACACGTCGAGATCGTACTCGCAGCCGAACGCCGTCTCGTCCCACCGCATGGAGCGGATCAGGGCGTCCAGCGCGTAGCCGGCGCGGGCCTCCTTGCCGGGCTCCACATAGATGCCCAACTCCACCTTACGGCCGGACATCGTCGTGAACTCGCCCCCGATGCGGCCGAGCTTGCCGCCCACGAGGGCGAAGAGGTAGCAGGGCTTCGGGTGCGGATCCCGCCAGACGGCGAAGTGCCGGCCGTTCGGCAGGGTCCCGCTCTCCACCGGATCTCCGTTGCCCAGCAACACCGGAGCTTCGGCTGCGTCCGCCTCGATCCGGGTGGTGTAGACCGCCATGACGTCGGGCCGGTCGAGGAAATAGGTGATGCGGCGGAAGCCCTCGGCCTCGCATTGCGTGCAATAGACGCCGGAGGACCGGTAGAGCCCCATCAGCTTGGTGTTGGCGGTGGGATTGATCCGGGTTTCCATTGTCAGCCGGAAGGGCCGCTGCGGCGGCGACAGCACCGTCAGGCCGGTCGCCGAAATCTCGTAAGCCGTAGGAGCGAGCGGCAGGCCGTCCAGGGTGATGGACAACAGCTCCAGTTCGTCGCCGTCGAGCCGCAACGCCGCGCCCGCTACGCCGGCCGGATTGGGCCTAATGCCAAGCTCCGCGCGGACGACCGTCGCCGTCGCGTGCAGCCGAACGTCCAGCGAAACCGTGTCGATGAGGTAGTCCGTCGGGCGGTAGTCCTCAAGGCGAACGGGTGTGGCGGCGTCGGTGCGCATGGGCTTGGAGTCCGGCTGAAAGGGCGCCTGTTATCGGGCGCCCGCCCGCTCGCCACAACCCCGCAGCGGCGGCGTCACGCGCCCGGCAAGGCGGGCTCCGGGGTCGATGCGGCCGGTGGCGTGGCGTTCGGGCGCGGAAAAAGCCCGTGGGGATCGGAGAACACCTGGAAGGTGTCGCTTCGCGCCAGCGCGACCAGCGTCAGCCGGTGCTCGGCGGATAGCCGCACCGCCAGTCCCGTCGGCGCCGAGATGCCGGCCAGCGCCGGGATGCCGGCCGCCAGGCATTTCTGCACGAGTTCGAAAGAGATGCGGCTCGTCATCACGCAGAAGCCCTGGTCAGCCGGAATGCGATTGCGCGCCAGATGGCCGATCAGCTTGTCCAGCGCGTTGTGGCGCCCGACATCCTCGCGCACGGCCAGGATCTCGCCGTCGGGCGTCGCGAAGGCGGCCGCGTGCACCGCGCCGGTGTCGCGGTTCAAAGTCTGCATCGGGTAGAGCGCGTCCATGGCCTTGAAGATCGCCGGCCCGCTGATCTGCGGCCGGGCCTTGATCGGCCCGAACCGGCGCACCGCCTGCTCGAGCTCGACGATGCCGCAAATCCCGCAGCCCGTCTGGCCGACGAGGTTGCGGCGGTTCTCCATCAGCGCTTTCTGGCGGTGCGTCGGGATCATCGCCTGGGCGAGCAGCCCAAGCGTGATCGGACGCACGATGATCTCCTCGATCTCGTCCGGGCTCTCGATGATCTGCTCGGTCAGCGAAAAGCCGACCACGAAATCGTCGATGTCGAGCGGGCTCGCCATCATGACGGCGTGCGCAAGCCCATTATACGTGATCGAAACCGGCACCTCGGCCGCCAGCGCGCGGCCTCGCTCCTGCACGGAGCCGTCGCGCGCCACCGCGAGCGTCTGGGCCTCCAGGCGCGGGGGAGGGGGCTCCGAAAGGATCTCGATCTCGTCCTCTTCGCTCACCAGCGTGGTCCTTCGCGGGCCGGCCGGGGCTGTCCGGCGGGCAATCACGCCTATAACTTAGGGCGATCTGCGCCGGGCCGCCATGCAGAGCGGGGGCTTTCCCCTCCGGGCGACCCGGGGAATGATCCCGCCAGGATTAAACGAGACCCCACGAGGAGCAAATCCCATGGAATATCTGCACACGATGGTGCGCGTCGGCGACCTCGACAAGGCGCTCGATTTCTACTGCGCCAAGTTCGGCCTCGTCGAAGTTCGCCGAATCGACAACGAAAAGGGCCGGTACACACTCGTGTTCCTGGCCGCTCCCGACGACGTCGAGAAAGCCAAGGACACCAAGGCGCCGCTGCTCGAGCTCACTTACAACTGGGACGAGAAGGAATATGCGGGCGGACGCAATTTCGGCCATCTCGCCTACCGGGTGGACGATATCTACGAGACCTGCGACCGCTTGATGAAGGCCGGCGTGACGATCAACCGCCCGCCGCGCGACGGCTACATGGCGTTCATCCGCTCGCCCGACGGCATCTCGATCGAGCTGCTACAGAAAGGCGAAGCCAAGGCGCCGGCCGAGCCCTGGAGCTCGATGCAGAACACGGGCAGCTGGTGACAAAGACCGCTCGCGCCCAGGCGCAGTCGGGTCTCATCACTTAAGGACGATGGCCAGCCTTGCGCGAAGGCTGGCCATCGCTGGATTAAAGCAGCAACCACAAACGGGGGGCGCGCGTGCACGCCAGGGAATTCGGGCGACTGGGCGATGAAATCGTCCATGAGATCACAATCCGGTCGGAGGCCGGGGCCGAGGCCAAGATCCTCACCTGGGGCGCCGTGGTGCGCGACATGCACGCGCCGCTGCCCGGCGGCAAATCGCAGCGGGTCGTACTCGGCTTCGACCGGCTGGAGGATTATGTCGCGCATTCGCCCCACATGGGCGCGGTCGCGGGTCGTTACGCCAATCGCATCGCCGAGGGCCGCTTCACGCTGGACGGCGTTTCGCATCAGCTCGACCGCAACGAGAACGGGCGCAACGCGCTGCACGGCGGAGCCGCGGGCTTTGGCAAGCGGCTCTGGCGCCTCGGCGCTGCCGACGAGAGGTCCGTCACGCTGACGCTCGTCTCGCCGGACGGCGACGGCGGTTGTCCCGGGCAGGTGACGACCACCTGCGTCTACCGCCTGGTGGAGCCCGCGACCCTGCGGGTGGAGCTCACCGTCACCACGGACGCGCCCACCATCGTGAACCTGGCCCAGCACACCTACTGGACGTTGGATGGAGCCGCCTCCGTGCTCGATCACGAGCTGCAGGTGTCGGCTGACTTCTACACGCCGGTCCGCGACGACCAAATTCCGACGGGCGATATCCTGTCCGTCGCAGGCACGCCGTTCGATTTTCGCCGGTCGCGGGTGCTGCGCCAACCAGGGGAGGGCGGCGCGCCGTTCAAGCTCGACCACAACTTCGTTTTGTCATCTGCGCGCCCGTCGCCGCACGAGCCGCTTCGGCATGCGGCGACTCTCCGTTCGGCGCAAACCGGGCTGGCGCTCGAACTCCATACGACGGAGCCCGGCGTCCAGGTCTATGACGGCTGGAAGATCGACCTTTCGGTCGCAGGGCTCGACGGCCAGCGCTACGGCGTGAACGCGGGGCTCTGCCTCGAAGCGCAGGTCTGGCCGGATAGTCCGAACCAGCCGCACTTTCCTGATCCGACATTGCGGCCGGGGGAGGTCTACACCCAGGTCTCCGAATACCGGATCGCCTGAGGAGACGCCATCATGGCCGGCGTGTTGTGCGTGGGCTTCGCCGCGCAGGATTACGTGTTCGCGGTGGACCGCATTCCGACGTCGCCGGAAAAACACCGCGCCCATGGGCTTGCGGTGGTGGGTGGCGGCATCGCCGCGAACGCGTCGGTGGCCGTCGCGCGGCTTGGCGGAACCGCAATGCTGGCCGCGCGCCTTGGCGACGACGCGGTCGGCGACGAAATCATCCGCACGGTGGAGCGCGAAGGGGTGGATTGCTCCGCCGTGTTTCGGGGCGCGGGCATGCGGTCGCCCCTGTCGTCCGTGATCGTCGATGCGGCCGGCGAGCGGCTCGTTCTCAGCTATGAGGACCCGCGTATGCCGGAGGCGACGGGCGTCATCCCGGACCAGCTTCCTGCGGGCATTTCGGCCGTGATGTGCGACACGCGCTGGGAAGCCGGCTCGGCCAAGGCCTTCGCGGCTGCGCGCGCATCCGGCGGCGTCGGCGTCCTGGACGGCGATCGCGCGCCGCGATCCCGTGGTCTGGTTGAGAGCGCCACGCATGTCGCTTTTGCGGCGCAGGCGCTGCGCGAACTGACCGGCTGCGAGGACCTGGCCGTCGGTTTAGTGCAGGTCGGCGCCGGGGCGGCAAACTGGCTCGCCGTCACGGATGGGCCACGGGGCGTGCTGTTCCTGGAAGCGGGCGAGGTGCGTCATGCGCCGGCGTTCCCGATCCAGGCAGCCGATACGCTCGGTGCCGGCGACGTGTTCCACGGCGCCCTCGCATTGGCGCTCGCGGAAGGGCGCCCGGAGGCGGATGCAGTGCGGTTCGCGTCGGCGGCTGCAGCTATCAAATGCACCCGTTTCGGCGGCCGTGACGGTGCGCCCAGCAGGGCCGAAGTCGACGCTTTTTTGCGAAAGACCGAATAACCGTCACTTCAGGTCCGAGCTGTAATGGAGGTCGTCTGTGAGGCAGTGGCTGACGCGCCACTCGATCA
This sequence comes from Alsobacter metallidurans, assembly GCF_014636935.1. Lineage (GTDB taxonomy): Bacteria > Pseudomonadota > Alphaproteobacteria > Rhizobiales > Beijerinckiaceae > Alsobacter > Alsobacter metallidurans. The sequence goes on from NZ_BMES01000001.1 coordinate 1,464,054, forward strand.
CGGACCCGTCGAGCCCATACGCAATCCGGTCCACCAGAAGCGCCGGCGTCCCAACCTTGGCCTCCAGCAGCAGCGCCTCGCCCTCCGGCAGCGCCACCGCCTTGAGCCGCTCGTGCGCACGCGCGACCGTAACGCCATAGCGCCGCGCATAAAGGCCGTAGAGATTGTTTGGCGCTTCCGTATCGGCGAAACCTGGAAACAGGGCCGCCGGGATCACGATGCGCTCCGCGATCACCGGGCGTCCGCCGATCGATCGCACCCGATGGATGCGAAACACCTCGGTCCCCTGCGGCAGGCTCATTGCCTTCACGTCCTCGGCCGTAGCCGTGCAGGATCGCGCCGACACCACGCGGCTTTCCGGAAAGGACGCCTCGCCCGAGTCGCCGACCAGCTTAAAGAACTGAAACAGGATGCGGGCTTCGTCGTGCTCCGCCACGAAGGTGCCGCGGCCTTGCCGGCGCACCACCAGGTTGTCGGCCGCCAGCGAGTCGAGCGCCTTGCGAACGGTCCCCTGGCTCACGCCCATGTCGGCTGCAAGCTCGAATTCGCTGGGCAGCATCTCGCCCTCGGCCCAAACGCCTTCCACGAGCCTCCGCACCAGAGTGTTGCGAACCTGGGCGTAGAGCGGCGGTTGTGGCGCGCGCTCACTGAAACCAGACTTGTTCGAGTCGGCCATTATTGACACCCAATCCCGCGCACCATCCTATGGCCCGCCAGAAGCTGCGGTTCACGTGCGACGCCTATAAGGCTCCGCTCGAGGTCTTCCTTATCCTCTGGCTAGAGATGGGAACTGCTCGCCACAATTCTACATTCGCCTCGGTTTGAGACGATCAACGCGGCCCGCGAACACAAGCCTCCGGTCCATGCAATCTGCATATCTTCGGACGTCAAAAGATGTACGGCGTGTCCGCGCAAGACGGTATCCGAGTTCAAGAGTTCCCAAGTTCATGCTCCCCCGCATTTTCGCTTCCGCAGCTTCGGTGCAGTTTACCAGAGGCCAGCGCCATGCTTTGCCGCTGCGCTCCGCGCAAAAGCCTTCCGCTTCCCGACGATTGATTGCAGGCGTGCGGTGGAAGCGAGTTGTGTGGCTGCTGGATGACGCGTGTAACTGGCAGTCGACTGCCTTCCGCATCCCGGCTTGCTGCGCCCGACGCATCCTCGGTCAAGCAGCCATCGTCGCGAATTACCTTGGCAGTCGTTGCCGCGGCATTCTGACGCATCACTGTTTCGGACGCGCCAAGACGCAATCGCGGTTTTCCGCGCTTTGTTTGGCCCCCAATATCCGCCGGGCAAGCTGACCATGAGGCCCAACGAAGTGTCCTTTCAGTCGTCCCGATTGGGCCTCGCCCTGCGCGCCTCCATGCCTGGAGTGGCGCTCTCGCTGCTCGTCGCGCTTCTCGCATCGGCCGGCGAGCCGTTGGTTTCCCGGCTGGTTGGAGGTTTTAGCGGGCGGCCCATCACGATCCCGGCGGTCGTGCTGGCTCTCATTATCGGCATGGCCCTGCATGGGCTGGCGCTCCGGCCGACCTTCAAACCTGGCCTGGCGTTCAGCGGGAAGAAACTGCTGCGGATCGCGATCGCTCTGCTTGGGTTCCGGGTGGCGCTGGGCGACATCGTCGCGCTCGGCTGGTCGACGGTCGCGATCGTGATCGTCGCCATGGTGGCCACGCTGGCGAGCGGCATGGTTCTGGCCCGTATGCTTGGGCTGGGCGAACCCTTCGGCGCGCTTGCCGGCGGCGCAACGGCGGTGTGCGGCGCCTCGGCCGCGCTCGCGACCGCCACCGTGTTGCCGGCCTATCCGCGCCGGGACGCCGACACGGTGTTTACGGTCGTTGCCGTCAATACCCTTTCAACGCTCGCGATGGTGGTCTACCCGGCCTTGGGCCCGCTGATGGGGTTCGACGACCGCACGACCGGCATCCTGCTGGGCGCCACCATCCATGACGTCGCCCAGGTGGTGGGCGCAGGATTTTCGGTGTCGGAGACGGCCGGCGATGCGGCCGTGATCGTGAAGCTGTTTCGGGTCTTTCTGCTCCTGCCAGTCGTGCTCGGGATCGGCTGGTGGTTTGCGGGGCGCGGCGGTTCCGCCAGCAACGCCAAAACGCCCGTGCCGGTTTTCGCGCTGGCGTTCCTCGCGTTTGCGCTCCTCAATTCCGCCGGGCTCGTGCCGGCGCAAGTGCGGACGGCCGCCGTCTGGCTGTCCGGATGGGGACTTCTGGTCGCAATCGCGGCCTTGGGGCTCGGAACATCCATCGGAGCCCTGCTGCGCGTGGGTTGGCGAACCATCGCGGTGGTTTGTGGAACGACCACGGTGATCCTCTTGGTCGCGCTGGCCGGACTGAAGCTGGTCCACTGACGTCGGCGCTGGAATTGCGCATTCTCGGCGGGACGCGCGCCCGTGGGGGCTTCTGCGGGCGCGGGACTTGCTCCATCATGACCGAATGAAGCTGACCACCCATGTTCTCGACACCGCCGCGGGGCGACCCGCCGCCGGCGTGCGTGTGATCCTCAAGCGTTTGAGCGACGGCGCCGTCCTGGCCGACGCTTTTACCAACCAGGACGGGCGCCTCGACCAGCCGCTGATCGCGAGCGAATCAGCGGAGCCTGGTCCGTTCGAGCTCAGCTTCCACGTCGGCGACTATTTCCGTGCGGCAGGGGTGCGGCTGCCCGAGCCTGCCTTCCTGGACGTCATTCCCCTGCGTTTCGCCGCGGCTGAGAACGCCCATTATCACGTGCCTCTGCTTGTCTCGCCCTTCAGCTTCTCGACCTATCGGGGGAGCTGAGCATGACGAGGAGTTCGATCCGCTTCGTGCGGCGCGGGCGGGTGGTGCAGGTCGATGATTTCGCGCCTCGGACCACGTTGCTGGACTGGCTCCGGATCGAGCAGCGGCTCGTCGGAACCAAAGAGGGCTGCGGAGAGGGCGATTGCGGCGCCTGCACGGTGGTGCTCGGGCGCGAGCGCGACGGCAAGCTCGTGTATGAGCCCGTCAACGCCTGCATCCTGCTGCTCGGGCAGATCGACGGCGCGAAGCTGATCACCGTCGAAGATCTGGCCCCCGGGGCCGCAAGCGGTTCCAAGGAACTCCATCCCGTCCAGGCCGCGCTTGTGGCGCGGCATGGCTCGCAATGCGGGTTCTGCACACCCGGCATCGTGATGAGCCTGTTCGCGCTCTACCACGAAGGCGTGAGGCCGGTGACCCGCGAGGCGGCCTGCGACGCATTGGCCGGCAACCTTTGCCGGTGCACCGGCTACAGGCCCATCATCGACGCCGCGCTGGATGTGTGCGCCGAACCGGCCGCGGACGGTTCCGACGCTCGCGCAGACGCGACGCTGGCGATGTTGCGGCGGCTCGACGACGCGCAGGACGTGTTCGTCGGCGACGAAGACGCGTTTTTCGCCGCGCCCGCCAGTGAGGAGAGTCTTGCGGCGCTGCTGGCCGAACATCCCGAGGCCACCCTCCTGGGCGGTGCGACTGATGTTGGCCTCTGGCTGACAAAGGCGCTCGCGCCGCTGCGCAAGTTTATCTGGCTGGGCCGCGTGCACGGCCTTGGCGACATTCATGACAGCCCGGAAGTGCTGGCGCTGGGCGCCACCGTGTCGCACGCGCGCGCTCTCGAGCCGCTCGCGGCCATCGACCCCGATATTGGCGAGGTGATGCGTCGCTTCGGCTCCAATCAGGTTCGCGCGTCGGGCACGGTCGGCGGCAACATCGCCAATGGCTCGCCCATCGGCGACCTTGCCCCCATGCTGATTGTGCTGGGCGCGCATCTCGAGCTGCGCGGCGGCTCCGAGCGCCGCACGTTGCCGCTCGAGAACTTCTTTCTCGCCTACCGCAAGCAGGACCGTCGAAAGGGAGAGTTCATCCGCAGCCTTCTCGTGCCAAAGCCGGGGCCGGGCGATCATGTCCGGGTGTTCAAGGTCACCAAGCGGTTCGACGAGGACATTTCCTCGTTGCTGATGGCGATGCGTGTGACCATCCAGGGGGAGCGCATCGTGATGGCGCGCGTGGCGTTCGGCGGCATGGCGGCGACGCCCAAGCGGGCGCTTGCGGTCGAGACCGCCCTGTTGGAGCAGCCGGTGAACGACGGCGCCTCCTGGGCGGCGGCCGGCGAGGCCCTCGCCAGCGACTTCGCCCCCCTCGACGATCATCGTGCGTCCGCGGCCTATCGGCTGCAGGTCGGCAAGAACCTCATCGTCAAGGCGCTCGCCGAGATCGCCGGCGCGCCGAGTTCCGCCACCCGCATCATCGGCCATCGGGAGACCGCCCATGCGGCCGAATAGCTTTTCGGACATGTCCGAAGCGCCGCTGCGGCACGTTCGCCAACCGCTGCCGCACGATTCAGCCGCCAAGCACGTGCAAGGGTCGGCCGCCTATATCGACGACCTGCCCGAGCCTGCAGGCTGCCTGCACATCGCGATTGGCGGGTCGCCCATGGCGCGCGGCTCCCTTATGGCGGTGGGTCTGGAGCGGGTTCGGGCCATCCAGGGCGTGGTCGCGGTGCTGACGGCCGCCGACATCCCGGGCAAGAACGACATTTCCCCCACGTTCGACGACGAGCCGCTGCTGGCCGCCCGAGAGGTGATCTTCCACGGCCAGCCCGTGTTCGCCGTGGTCGCCGAAACGCGAGACGCCGCGCGCCGGGCGGCGCGCCTCGGCGCGCTCACGATTGCGCAGGAGAAGCCGAGCGTTACGGTCGAGGACGCGCAGGCGCGGGGCGAAACCGTGCTGCCCGACTACGCGTTTCAGCGTGGCGACGCCCCGGCAACGATCGGCGCGGCGCCGCATCAACTCGCCGGCACGTTCCGAATTGGCGGGCAAGAGCATTTCTACCTCGAAGGGCAGGTCGCTCTGGCGATCCCGGGCGAGGACGGCTCGATGCACGTGCATTCGTCCACCCAGCACCCAACCGAAATCCAGCATGTCTGCGCCCGGGTGCTCGGCGTTGCTGACGCACTCGTGACAGCCGAGGTGCGCCGCATGGGCGGCGGCTTCGGCGGCAAGGAGAGCCAGGCGTCGCAATGGGCCGCCATGGCGGCGCTTGCCGCGCGCGTCACGGGCCGGCCCTGCAAGATCCGCCTCGACCGCGACGACGACATGGCTATGACCGGCAAGCGGCATGACTTCCGGGTCGATTACGCGGTCGGCTTCGACGACGACGGCCGCATCCAGGGTGTCGAGATGGCGTTTCTCGCGCGCTGCGGGTGCTCGGCGGATCTGAGCCAGGGCGTGGTGGACCGCACCATGTTTCACGCCGACAGCTCCTATTTCTTGCCCGAGCTGATCATTGGCACGCGCCGACTGAAAACCAACACAGTCTCCAACACGGCCTTCCGGGGCTTCGGCGGCCCGCAGGGCATGCTCGCGATGGAGCGGATCATCGACCAGATCGCATGGCGTCTCGGCCGCGATCCGCTCGATGTGCGCAAGGCGAATCATTATGGCCCGGAGCGGGACGTCACGCCCTATGGCATGACTGTTGAGGATCACGACGTTGGCGCCGCCATCCTCGAGCAGCTCGAGGCGAGCAGCGACTATCGGGCCCGGCGCGAAGCCATTGCGGCGTTCAACGCCACGTCGCCGATTCTGCGCAAAGGCATTGCGCTGACACCGGTCAAGTTCGGCATCTCGTTCACGCTCTCGCACCTGAACCAGGCCGGCGCCCTGGTGCATGTCTACTCAGACGGGTCGATCCAGTTGAACCACGGCGGCACCGAGATGGGGCAGGGGCTCTATCAAAAGGTCGCCCAGGTGGTCGCCGAGGAGTTCGGCGTTGGCATGGACCGTGTCCGCATCACCGCGACCACGACCGACAAGGTGCCGAACACCTCGCCTACGGCAGCGTCCTCCGGGTCAGACCTGAACGGCATGGCGGCGCAGATCGCTGCGCGCCAGATCCGCGAGCGGATGGCCGTGCTGGCCGGCGAGCATTTCGGCGTGCCCGCCGCCGAGGTGCAGTTCCGGGACGACCACGTCTTCGCCGGCAACGAGAGCGTCTCCTTCGCGGAACTCGCCAAGCGCGCCCACATGGCCCGGATTCACCTGTCCGCGGCCGGGCACTACGCGACGCCGAAACTTCATTGGGATCGTCCCAACGGCCAAGGTCGGCCCTTCTTCTATTTCGCTTACGGGGCGGCTTGCGCCGAGGTGGTGATCGACACGCTCACGGGCGAAAACCGAGTGTTGCGCGTCGATATCCTCCACGACGTCGGGCATTCGCTGAACCCGGCGCTCGACATCGGGCAGATCGAGGGCGGCTTCGTGCAGGGCATGGGCTGGCTCACCACCGAGGAACTCGTCTACGATAAGGACGGCCGCCTGCGCACACACGCTCCGTCCACCTACAAGATCCCGGTGGCGTCTGACATGCCGGCGGACTTCCGGGTGACGTTGTTCGGTGGAGCCAACCGGGAGGAGACGATCTATCGCTCGAAGGCGGTCGGCGAACCCCCGGTGATGCTCGCGAACGCCGTGTTCGGAGCCATCGCGGACGCCGTTCAATCTTTGGCTCCGGGGCGCCCCGTCGTGCTGGATGCGCCGGCCACCCCGGAAGCAATTCTAAAGGCCGTGCAGGCAGTTGCGTCGGCGGGTTGAATCGCGCGCGCAGCCGCTTGAATCAGGATGTGAACTGCAGGAACCGTGACCCTCATCTGGACCCGACTGCTGGAAACCATCGATACGCAGGGCTCCGCCGCGCTGGTGAGCGTGGTCGCTGTGCAGGGCTCCGCGCCGCGTGAGGCCGGCGCGCGCATGGTCGTGCGTCCTGATGGCGGGTTCTGGGGCACGGTGGGCGGCGGCGAACTCGAGTGGCGCCTGCTGCGCGATGCGAAGGCCACCTTGGGCGCTGAGGCGCGTTCGACCCTGGTGGGGGACTGGCCGCTCGGGCCCGATCTCGGGCAGTGCTGCGGCGGTCGGGTCAAAACCTGGGTCGAGACGTTTGCCCGCGAAGACAGGGCCGAGATTGCGCGTTTCGCCGAGCTCGAACCAGGGGGCCCGTTCCACCTGGACGCCTTGCTCGGACCCGATGGGCGCATTATGCGCAAAGTCGCGGTAGACGCTGCGCAGTCGGTTGCGGTGGTGCGCGAACGGTATGGAGAGGACCGGACGCCCTTACTCTTGTTCGGCGCCGGCCATGTAGGGCGCGCGCTGGCGCAGGCGCTGGCGCCTTTGCCGTTTCGCTTGCGGTGGATAGACTCTCGCGAGGACGCCTTCCCGGCCATCATTCCCCAGAATGCCGAAGCGCTTGTCACCGCGGATCCCGTCCAGGCGGTCGCAAACGCGCCGGCGGGCTCGCTCGTCATGGTCATGACCCATTCCCATCCGCTGGATCTGGCCGTCACGGCGGCGGCGTTGGGACGAACCGATTTGGGCCCCGTCGGCCTGATCGGGTCGGCGACCAAGCGGGCCCGCTTCCTGGCTCGGTTGAGGCAGGCGGGCGTTTCGGAGGCGACGCTGTTGCGGCTCAACTGCCCCATCGGTGTCGAGGGCGTCAGCGGCAAGGAGCCCGCCGTGATTGCGGCCGTTGCGGCGGCGCAGCTATTGCAATGGCGGGAGGCGCAGGATGCCGCCCGCATCCAGACAACCAGCGTGGCGGCGTCATTCCGGCCGCGGCGGATATCGGGGGAACGCGGATGACACTGGATTCGAGCGACCACGGCTTCCTGAAGCGCGCGGTCGACATCGCTTACGACCACATGCGCTCCGGCGAAGGCAAACCTTTCGGCGCTGTGCTCGTGCTGAATGGCAAGCCGTTGGCCGAAGGCTGGAACTCGGTTTTCGCCTCCAAGGACCTGACAGCCCATGCCGAGCTGATGGCGATCCGCCGCGCGTCCAAGGTGCTCGGCCACGGCGATCTGAGCGGCTCGGTGCTCTATGCGTCCGGGGAACCCTGCCCGATGTGCATGGGGGCCATGTATCTCGCCGGCGTTGCGCGCTGCTTCTACGCGACCACATGGGAGGAGGCGAAGGCGATTGGGGTCAAGAGCGAGGAGATCCGCGCCGAGTACGAGAAGAGCCCGGCCGAACGGCGCATTCCGTGCATTCATGCGCCCATGCCGGAGGCGAGCGCCGCCTTCGAGGAGTGGCTCTCCCGCGCCGGTTGATCTCCCATTTCCAGGACCGCAGATGATTGCCCAAGACGATCTTGCTCACCTCGGACGAGCCGTCGCGCTCTCGCGTGAGCGCATGGAAGCCAATCTCGGCGGCCCATTCGGGGCCGTGATCGTTCGGGACGGCGCCGTGCTCGCGGAAGGCTGGAACGAGGTCACGTCCACAAACGACCCCACCGCCCATGCGGAAGTGACCGCGATCCGGCGCGCGTGCCAGGCCGTTGGTGATTTCAGCCTCGCCGGAGCCACCCTCTACACCAGCTGCGAGCCTTGTCCGATGTGCCTCGCATCAGCTTATTGGGCACGCATTTCCCGCATCGTCTACGCGAACACGCGCGACGAGGCCGCCGCCATCGGTTTCGACGACGCCTTCATCTATGACGAGATGCCGAAGCCGCCGGCCGAGCGCGCCATCGCGATGGAGCATCGGCCGACGGCCGAGGCGACCGCGGCCTTCGCGGCCTGGATGGCGAAGCCGGACAAGATCGAATACTGACGGACGCAGGGGCGGGGGCACGGCGTCATGGGCGCATTCGCGGTCGATTGGATCAATCTTGGCTTGAGGTGGTTCCACCTCGTCGTGGGTATCGCCTGGATTGGAGCCAGCTTTCACTTCATCTGGCTCGATTTTAGCCTGCGCGCCCGCGAGCGGATGAACGAAGGCGTGTCTGGCACCTCGTGGATGGTGCACGGCGGCGGCTTCTACCATGTCGAGAAATACGGGGTCGCGCCCGCCACCCTGCCGCCGGACCTGCACTGGTTCAAATGGGAGGCCTATCTCACTTTCCTGTCCGGCTTCGGACTGCTGGTGATGCAATATTATTGGAACGCCAGCGCCTTCCTGGTGGACCCGGCAGTGCTTGACATGTCGGGCGCGGAGGCCGTCATCATTTCGGTGCTGACGCTCGGCGCCGGCTGGTTCGCTTATGATGCGCTCTGCCGGTCGCCCTTGCGCGACAGGACCGAATTGCTCGCGCTGAGCGTCTTCGCGCTGATTGTCGGCGCCGCCTTTGTGTTCACGCACGTGTTCTCGGGCCGCGGCGCTTTCATTCATGTGGGCGCGATGGTCGGAACTATCATGGCCGCGAACGTCTTCGCGGTGATCATCCCGAACCAGAAGATCATCACGGCCGACCTTCTGGCCGGCCGCACGCCGGACCCGCGTTACGGCAAGATCGGCAAGCAGCGCTCGCTTCACAACAACTACCTGACGCTGCCCGTACTCCTGTTCATGGTCTCGAATCACTACGCGTTCCTGTACTCGCATCCACAATCCTGGCTGGTCGTCGCCTTGATCGTGCTGACGGGCGGGCTCGTGCGGCATTTCCTGAACCGGGTCGATGCCGGGGATGAGCCGAAAACGGTCGCATGGGCCCTTCCGGCCGCAGCGGTTGCGATGGCGGCCGCAATTGTCTGGACCGCGCCGCGCGGCGCCGCGTACCCGGCCGGCGTCACGGATGCGGACGCGCTCAAGATCACGCAGACGCATTGCGCGATGTGCCATGCGGCCAAGCCGACGCACGAAGCGTTCCGGGGGGGCGAGCCGCCCAAGGGCGTCATGCTGGATACGGTCGCAAATATCCGCCGGCATGCCGCCCAGGTGAACGCCCAGGCCGTGCAGGGACGCGCAATGCCGCTCGGCAACGAAACCAAGATGACCGACGATGAGCGCGCGCGGCTGGGCGCCTGGTTGGCGCAGCCGTGACCGGCGCGGTCCTGTCGATCGACGACGTCAACGCGCTCACGACCGCGCGTTTCACCCAGGTGTTCGGCGGGATTGCCGAGCATGCGCCGTGGGTCGCCGAACGCGCCGCCGGGTCGCGCCCTTTCGCGACCCGCTCCGCGATGGTGGACGCCTTCCAGCGCGCAATCGCGAGCGCCGGCGAGACCGAGCAGACCGCGTTGCTAAGGGCCCATCCTGACCTCGCTGGTCGGGCGGCGCTGGCCGGTGAACTGACGGCCGAAAGCACGCGCGAGCAGGCCGGCGCTGGGTTGGACACTCTTACCGCCGATGAATTCGCGCGGTTTACAGCGCTAAATGACGCGTACAGGGCGCGCTTCGGGATTCCCTTCATCCTGGCCGTGAAAGGCGCGACCAAGCACCACATTCTAGCCAGCTTCGAGAGCCGCATTGGCGGCGCTCTGGTCGAGGAGCGCATGACCGCGCTTGCGCAGGTGCTGCGGATTGTCCGCTTCAGGCTCGAAGAGAAGGTGGCGGGCTAGCTTCACCCGACCCTGACGGGCCGCCCGCTTTGTGCCGATTCGGTTGCCGCGTCGGCCAGGATCTGCGCCCGCAGTCCGTCGGCGCCCGACGGGTCGGGCGCCTTTCCGTCGGCCACTGCGCCAAGAAACGCGTCGAGCTCCAGCCGATAGGCGGCCGCATAGCGCTCCAGAAAAAAGTTCTGGACCGGATCGGCCCGGAAGCCGGTCGCGGTGGCGCTCTCGACGGTCGTCTCGTGCACGTTGCCGGCTCGGATCATGCCCTTGGAGCCGTGCACCTCGATCCGCTGGTCGTACCCGTAGGCGGCGCGGCGGGAGTTGGAAATCTGCGCGATCTTGCCCGAGGCCGTCTTCAGGATCACGGCGGCGGTGTCTACGTCGCCGGCTTCGCCGATCGCCTTGTCGACCAGCGCCGAGCCGACCGCGTAGACCTCGACCGGATCCTCTCCGAGCAGGAACGCCGCCATGTCGAGATCGTGGATCATCATGTCGCGAAAGAGTCCGCCCGAGCGCTTCACGTAGTCGACCGGGGGAGGGGCGGGGTCGCGTGAGATCACGGTGACGATCTCGATCGCCCCGACCTCGCCCTCGACGAGGCGGCGCTTCAGCGCAGCGAAGTTTGGATCGAACCGCCGGTTGAAGCCGATCATCAGCGGCGTTCCGGCGTCCTCGACAACCCTGAGGCAGGCGCGGATGCGGTCGGCTGCGAGATCAACAGGCTTTTCGCAAAACACGGCCTTGCCGGCCTTTGCGGCGCGCTCGATCAAGTCGGCATGCATGTCGGTCGGCGTGCAGATCAGCACGGCATCGATCTTGTCGTCATCGATGATGCCGTCAATCGTCGCCACGGTGGCGTTGGTCTCGGCCGCGATGGTCTGGCTCGCCTCCAGAACGGCGTCGGCCACCGCCACCAACTGCGCCTTCGGATGAGCGGCCACGTTGCCGCCGTGAATACGGCCGATGCGGCCGGCGCCGAGAAGACCTACGCGCAGCATACCGGGTTCCTCCGTTGGGGAATCGAGGCTTTGTGGGCCGCGTTTGCCGCAGCCGTGGATCGCGCGCCAGAATACATATTCCGAATTGACGCGCCATTCGAATTTCCGTTTCATCGCGCCAAGCAGCCGATCAAGGCTGGCTGGTCCGCACGGCGGACGAGGAGGATGCGATGCCCGAAGCGCCCCGTTCAAACCGCCTGTCCGGCAAGGTCGCCGTCGTCACGGGCGGCACGCAGGGCCTTGGCGAGGCGATCGCGCGCCACATCGCGGCCGCGGGCGCGGCCGGCGTGGTCCTGACCGGGCGCAACGCCGAGCGCGGCAAGCGCGTGGCCGACTCGCTCGCGGCGAGCGGCTGCAAGGCCGTGTTCGTGCAGGCCGACCTCGCCAACCACGACGAGGTCGCCCGCATCATCCCCGCCGCCGACGAGGCGTTCGGCCGTGTCGACATCCTCGTGAATGCGGCCGGGGACACGGACCGTGGCACCATCTTCGACACGTCGCCCGAGCTCTACGACCGCCTGATGGACGTGAACCTCAAGGCGCCGTTCTTCCTGATCCAGGGCGCCGCCACGCTGATGCGCCGCGACGGGATCGAGGGCGCCATCGTCAACATCCAGTCGATGTCGGCCCATGGGGGGCAGCCCTTCATCTGCGCCTACAGCGTGTCCAAGGGCGCGCTGGCGACGTTGACCAAAAACGCGGCCTTCTCGCTGATGCCGTGGCGGATCCGGGTCAACGGCCTGAATATCGGCTGGATGAATACGCCCGGCGAGGACGCGATAGCGCGCAAGTATCACGGTGCGCAGGATGGCTGGCTCGAGAAGGCCGTTGCGACCCAGCCCTTCGGCCGCCTTGTAGACCCCGACGAAGTGGCGCGCGCCACCGTGTTCCTGGCGTCCGACGAAGCCGGATTGATGACCGGCGCCAACATCGACCTCGACCAGTCGGTGCTCGGCTGCTGGGAGAGCGCTCCCCGACCCAACAAGCCGGCGTGAGCGCCATGGCCGAACCCACTCTCGACGTGATCACGATCGGCCGCTCTTCAGTGGACCTCTACGGCCAGCAGGTTGGCGGCCGTTTGGAGGACATGGGCAATTTCGTCAAAGCGGTGGGCGGCAGCCCAACCAACATGGCGATCGGCGCCGCGCGGCTGGGCCTGAAGCCCGGCCTCATCACGCGGGTCGGCGACGAACACATGGGCCGTTTCCTGCGTGAACAACTCGAACGCGAGGGCGTCGACACAAACGGTGTGCATACCGATCCTGACCGCCTCACCGCGCTGGTGATCCTCGGCATCCGGGATGACAAGAGCTTCCCGCTGATCTTCTACCGGACCGATTGCGCAGACGGCGCGCTCGACGAGAGCGACATCGACGAAAACTACATCGCCTCCGCCAAGGCTATCGTCGTGACGGGCACACATTTTTCCAGGCCGAACACGGACGCAGCCCAGCGCAAGGCCATGCGGCTGGCCCGCAAACATGGACGGAAGGTCGCGTTCGACATCGACTATCGCCCCAATCTCTGGGGCCTGGCCGGCCACGGCGCTGGCGAGGAGCGCTACATCGGCTCCGACCAGGTGACGCGCCACCTCATGGAAATCTTGCCGAGCTGCGACCTCGTCGTTGGCACCGAGGAGGAACTGCATATCGCCGGCGGCTCGACGGATACGTTGGAGGCGATCCGGACCATCCGGCAGGTGTCGGCGGCCACCATCGTCTGCAAGCGCGGCCCGATGGGCTGCGTGGTGTTCCCCGGCGCGATCCCGGACGACATCGAGGATGGGATCAAGGGGCCCGGCTACCCGGTCGAAGTCTTCAACGTGCTCGGCGCCGGCGACGGCTTCATGGGCGGCTTTCTCAGGGGATGGCTCACTGACCAGCCGCTCGAGACGACCTGCGCCTGGGCCAACGCCTGCGGGGCGTTCGCGGTCTCACGCCTGATGTGCTCGTCCGAATACCCGACCTGGCCGGAATTGCAGCACTTCCTCCAGCATGGCTCGCCGTATCGCGCCCTGCGCAAGGACGAGGCGTTGAACCAGGTTCATTGGTCGACCACGCGTCGTCCCCAGGCCGGAACGCTGAAGGCCTTCGCGATCGACCATCGCTCGCAGCTTGAAGAGATAGCGGACCGCGCCGGGGCTCCGCGCCAACGGATCGAGCAGTTCAAGGCGTTGGCCGTGAAGGCCGCCGCCTCGGTGGCGCGAGGGGCCGCCGGTTATGGCATGCTGCTCGACGGGACCTATGGCCGCGAGGCGCTGTTTCGAGCGGTCGACCACGATTTCTGGGTCGCCCGCCCGCTGGAGCAACCTGGCTCCCGCCCGCTTCGCCTGGAGATCGAGGGCCACACCTCGCTCGGCGCGGCGCTCGCAGAATGGCCCGTCACCCACACCGCCAAGGTGCTGTGCTTCTACCATCCGGATGACGCGGACGATTTGAAGCGCGACCAGGAACGCGAATTACGGCGTGTCTTCGACGCGTGCCGCAGCGTCGGGCGCGAACTGCTGGTGGAGATCATCGCGTCCAGGCACGGCCCTGTCAGCGACGATACGACCGCCTCGATCATTCGCCGCCTTTACGCGCTGGGGATCAAGCCCGACTGGTGGAAGCTGGAGGCGCAGCCGACCGCGGCCGCATGGTGGGCAATCGCAGCCGCGATCGAGAACAATGATCAACTCTGCCGCGGCGTGCTGCTGTTGGGGCTCGATGCGCCCGAGGACGAACTCGCGAGGGCCTTCGCGTTGGCGGCGCAATGCCCTGCCGTGAAGGGGTTCGCCATAGGACGAACCATCTTCGCCGAGCCGGCGCGCGCGTGGCTGGCCGGACGCCTGGACGACGAGGGCGCGGTGAGCGCCATGGCGGGCAACTTCCGCCGCCTGGTCGCCGCTTGGGACGACGCGACCGGCGCGCAGGGGAGCGCAGCATGAGCAAGACGATCCGCCTCACCATGGCGCAGGCGCTCGTTTGCGCCATGGCGGCCCAAAAGACACAGATCGGGGACAAGACGCTGCCGCTCTTTGCCGGCATGTGGGCCATCTTCGGCCATGGCAATGTCGCCGGCATGGGCGAGGCGCTCTATGGCGTGCGGGAGCAGCTGCCGACGTTCCGCGCGCACAACGAGCAGGGAATGGCGCATGCTGCGGTCGCCTTCGCCAAGGCTTCGCGTCGCCGGCGCATGATGGCCTGCACAACGTCGATCGGGCCTGGCGCCACCAACATGGTGACGGCAGCCGCGGTCGCGCATGTAAACCGCCTGCCGGTTCTGCTCCTGCCGGGCGACGTGTTCGCCACACGCCGGCCCGATCCTGTGCTGCAGCAGATCGAGGATTTCGCCGACGGCACCGTGTCGGCCAACGACTGCTTTCGACCCGTTTCGCGCTACTTCGATCGACTCTCCCGCCCCGAACAGATGATCCCGGCCTTCGCTCGCGCCATGCAGGTCCTGACCGACCCGGCCGATTGCGGCCCCGTCACCCTGGCGCTGTGCCAGGACACGCAGACGGAGGCGTTCGATTACCCCGCAAGCTTCTTCGCCGAGCGCATCTGGACGCCCCGTCGCCCGAGGCCGGACGGGAACGAGCTGGAGCAGGCCGCCGCAATCCTCGCCAAGGCTGAAAAGCCGCTCGTGATCGCCGGCGGCGGCGTGCTCTTCAGTGAGGCGGAAGACCGCCTTAGGACGTTCTGCGAAGCGCACGGCTACCCGGTGGTCGAGACGCAGGCCGGCAAGAGCACTCTGCCGGATGGACACCCGCTCAACGTCGGCGCCGTCGGCGTCACCGGAACGGGCGCGGCCAACGCGCTCGCGCAGGACGCGGACGTGATCCTGGCCGTGGGCACGCGCCTGCAGGATTTCACAACTGGATCCTGGAGCCTGTTCGGCAACCCAGACCGGCGCATCATCGGCCTCAACACGCAGCCCTTCGACGCCGCGAAGCAGGGCGCGCTGTCACTCGTCGCGGACGCGCGCGCCGGCCTGGAGGAACTCGACGCGGCTTTGGGCGCGCGTAAGGCTCCAGCGGCCTGGCGCGAGCGGACCGATGCCGAAAAGGCGAAATGGACCGGGACGGCGGCGAGCTACACCGCACCGACCAACGCCGACCTGCCGAGCGACGCCCAGGTGATCGGAGCGGTGCAGCGCGCCGGCGAGGCTTCGGACATCGTAGTCTGCGCGGCCGGTGGCCTGCCCGGCGAACTGCACAAGCTCTGGCGCGCCGCCCAGCCCGGCGGCTACCACATGGAATACGGCTTCTCGTGCATGGGCTATGAAATTGCCGGCGGACTTGGCGTCGCGATGGCCTGCCCGGATCGACGGGTCACCGTGATGGTCGGCGACGGCTCGTACCTAATGATGAACTCGGAACTTGCTTCAGCGGCCATGCTCGGCGTCGGGATGACGGTGGTGATCCTCGACAACAGAGGCTTCGGCTGCATCAATCGCTTGCAGCGCGCGACCGGGGGCGAGAGCTTCAACAATCTTTTGCGCGACACCCGTCACGAGACTCTGCCGGCGATTGATTTTGCCGCACATGCCCGCGCCCTCGGGACTCATGCCGAGAAGGTTGCGAGCCTCGCCGAACTGGAGACCGCGCTCAAGGCGGCGCGCGGCCGGCCGGGCGTTTCGGCCGTCGTGATCGACACCGATCCGCTCGCGTCCACGGATGCGGGTGGCTGGTGGTGGGACGTCGCGGTGCCGGAAACGTCTGAGCGAGCCGAGGTTCGCGAGGCGCGCAAGCGCTACGAAGAGGCCCTGGTTCGCCGTGGGTCGCTCAACTGAACACGGCGCCAGCGCCAAACTGCTCTAGGAGACACGAATGCCCATCCGCATCGGCGCCAACCCCATCGGCTGGTCGAACGACGACCTCCAGGACGTCGGCGGCGCGACCCCGCTCGAAACCTGCTTGGCCGAAGCGCGCGAGGCCGGTTTCGAGGGCATGGAGTTGGGCCACAAGTTCCCGCGTGAGCCGGGCGCTCTCAAGGCCGCGCTGGCGCCCTTCGGCATGGCGTGCATCTCGGGCTGGTATTCGGCCGAATTGTTGAAGCGCGACGCCGACGAGGAAATGCGCCATCTCAGGCCGCATCTCGACCTGCTCAAGGCGATGGGCTCGAACGTGCTGGTCTTCGCCGAAACCTCCAACGCCATACACGGGGATCGCGCCAAGCCGCTGTCGCACCGCCCAGTGATGAGGCAAGGCGACTGGGCCGAGTTCGGTCGCCGCATCACGCAGGTGGCCGAGCGCACCTGGGCCGAAGGCGTGCGGCTCGTGTATCATCACCACATGGGCACGATCGTGGAGACCGGCGCCGACATCGACGCCTTCATGGCGTCCACCGGAGAAGCGGCGCACCTGCTGCTCGACACCGGGCATGCGACCTGGGGCGGCGCCGATCCGGCGGACCTCGCCCGCCGTTACCGCGACCGCATCAGCCATGTCCACGCCAAGGACGTCCGCAAGCCAATCATGGAGAAAGCCCGCGCGAAGGGCTGGAGCTTCCTCGACGCCGTGCTCGGCGAGGGCTCTGAACTCGGCGTCTACACCGTCCCGGGCGACGGGATGGTGGACTACGCCTCGGTGTTCAAGGCGCTGCCCGGCTATTCCGGCTGGGTGGTGGTCGAGGCCGAGCAGGACCCCGAAAAGGCCAATCCGCTGCAATACGCCAAGCGGGGCGTCGCGCACCTGCGATCGGCGCTCAAGGAAGCCGGACTGAGCTAGTCTGCATTCGCACGGAGTTCAGGACATGCCGCACCTCCTTGTTCGCCCGTCCGCGCCCGATGCCGGGGGAGCGGTGCATCGAATCACACCCGCCAGCGCCGGCTGGCGCTATGTGGGTTTCGACGTGTTCCGCCTGAAGGCCGGGCAGGCCGCGCAGCAATCCACTGGCGGAGAAGAGCACTGCCTCGTGCTCCTGTCCGGCAAGGCGCGCGTATCGGCCGGCGGAAAGGAGTTTGGCGTCATCGGCGAGCGGTCCAGCCCTTTCGAGGGCGCGCCGTGGTCGCTCTATGTTCCGGGCCGATCCGGTTGGGCGGCGACGGCCGAAACGGATTGCGAACTGGCGGTCTGCAAGGCGCCGGCTGAAGGGCGTCTCCACGCAAGGGTGATCCCACCTCAAGACGTCGGGCTGGAGACGCGCGGGAAGGGAACGAATGTCCGGCACGTGCGCAACATTCTGCCGGACGTGTCGCCCCATGCCGAAAGCCTGCTGGTGGTCGAGGTCATCACGCCGGGCGGCCACTGGTCCAGTTACCCGCCGCACAAGCATGACATGGACGACTTCCCGCGCGAAACCTATCTGGAGGAGACCTATTATCACCGGCTGGCTCAGCCCGGCGGCTTCGCCCTGCAGCGCGTCTATACCGACGATCGCTCGCTGGACGAGACAATGGCGGTGTCCGATGGTGACGTCGTGCTGGTGCCCAAGGGCTATCACCCCGTGGGCGCGCCGCATGGCATAGACCTGTTTTACCTCAACGTCATGGCCGGCCCGGTGCGCCAGTGGAAGTTCACCATGTCGCCGGAACTGACCTTCCTGACCTGGTGAACCGATGTCGGACGAAAGCCGCCTGCGCGAGGAAATCTGCCGCGTGGGAGCCAGCCTCTTCGCGCGCGGCTATACGGTGGGGGCTGCGGGCAACATTTCGGCCCGGCTGTCGGATGGCTTCCTGATCACCCCGACGGACGCCTGCCTGGGCTTCCTTGATCCGGCCCGGCTATCGAAGCTCGATCGTAATGGCGAGCAAATTTCGGGCGATCGCGCTTCCAAGACGATCAGGCTGCACAGGGCCATATACGAGGCCGACCAGGCGCTGGGCGGTGTGGTCCACACGCATTCAACTCATCTCGTCGCGCTGTCGCTGACGCCTGGCGTCGACTCCCGCAACATGCTGCCGCCTCTCACGCCCTACCATGTCATGAAGGCCGGGCGCGTGCCGCTGATCCCGTACCGTCGCCCGGGCGCGCCCGAGGTGGTCGACCTCGTGACGCCGCATGTCCCGCATTGCCGAGGCGTGATGCTGGCCCGGGTCGGCCCGACCTTCTGGCATGAGAACGTCTCGGCGGCGTCGGCCGCCCTGGAGGAAGCCGAGGAGACCGCGAAGCTCGTCATTCTGACGCGCGGGGCCTGTCTGCCGCCGCTTGGCGAGCGGGATATCGATGACCTGCGCGAGGCTTTCGCGGCGCGTTGGTGAAGCCTTTCCTTGCGCGCCCGAACGCGACAAGGTGGCCGAACAAAACCCCCAGAAGGAAACGGCCATGCTGCTCGGAGTGATCGCTGACGACCTGACGGGAGCGACGGACGTCGCACTCATGCTGGCTCGTGAGGGCATGCGGGTCGTGCAGACGGTCGGTGTGCCGGCTTCCGCGCAAGCTCTGCCGGAAGCGGACGCCGTCGTTGTGTCGATGAAGTCGCGGACCAACCCAGCCGCCGAGGCAGTGGACTGGTCGCTCGCCGCGTGCGACGCCCTGCTGGGCGCCGGGGCCAGGCAGATCCTGTTCAAGTACTGCTCGACATTCGATTCCACCGACGCCGGAAATATCGGCCCGGTCGCCGAAGCGCTCATGAAGCGGCTGGGGGTCGGTTGGACCGTGGCGTGCCCGGCCTTCCCGGCGAATGGCCGCTCAGTTTACCAGGGGCACCTATTCGTCGGCGCGCAGCTTTTGTCGGATAGCCCGATGAAGGACCATCCGCTCACGCCAATGCGCGACTCCAACTTGGTCCGCGTGCTGCAGCGCCAGACGGCCGTGAAGGTCGGGCTCGTCACGGTGTCGACGATCGAGCAAGGCGCGGCCGCCACCAGAAAGGCTTTCGAGTCGCTGGCCGCCGAAGCGCCCTGCATCGCAATCGGCGACGCGATCTTGGATGCGCACCTGCGTGTGCTCGGCGAGGCTTTCGCGGGCGAGAAGCTGCTGACCGGCGGCTCCGGCATCGCGCTCGGATTGCCGGACAATTTCCGCCGCGCCGGCCTGCTCGAGCCCAAGGGCGCGCCGCGTCCCTTCCACGCCCCAGCCGGCAAAACCGCGATCCTGGCCGGAAGCTGCTCGGCCGCCACGCGCGGGCAGGTCGCGGACGCCGTGTCGAAGGGCGTCGAGACCTTCGCGCTTGATCCCGTGGCGATCGCGGCCGGCCGGCTCACTCCCGACCACGTTCTCGACTGGGCGGGGCCACGCCTCGGGGCGCGTCCCGTGCTCGTCTATTCGACCGCCGAACCGGAGGCCGTGAAGGCCGCGCAGGATAAGCTCGGCCGTGACGCAGCCGGCGCGCTCGTGGAGCGCCTGCTCGCCGAAGTCGCGCAAGGCTTCGCGGCCGCTGGCGTGACACGCCTCGTCGTGGCAGGCGGCGAAACCTCCGGCGCGGTTGTCGGCGCGCTCGGCGTCTCGATGCTCGAAATCGGCCCCGAGATCGACCCCGGCGTTCCGTGGACGCTTGCGGCGGACGGCGCCAGCATGGCCTTGGCTCTGAAGTCCGGCAATTTCGGCGCGCCGGACTTCTTTACCAAGGCTCTTGCGATGCTGGACTGAGCGGGCTGTAGAGCCTGCTCTCAAAACGTCTTCGCGCCGCGCACCAGCACGTAATAGGCGTAGAGCGAGGTGGTGCCACAAATATAGAGGCGGTTACGCCGGAGTGCGCCGAAGCAGACATTCGCGACGATCTCGGGCACGTGCACCCTGGCGATCATCGTGCCGTCAGGGTCGTAGACATGGACGCCGTCGGCCGCCGACGTCCAGATCCGGCCGTCCTCGTCGCAACGGAAGCCATCGAACATGCCGTTCGTGCAGGTTGCGAAGATCTCGCCGCCCTTCAGCGTCCGCCCGCCCTCGACGTTGAACACGCGGATGTGCCGCGGACCGTTCTCGAAATGGCTGGCGCCCGTGTCGGCGATGTAGAGCTTGCTCTCGTCAGGCGAGAAGGCGAGCCCATTCGGACGCTTGAAGTCGTCCGCCACAAGGTCCACGGCGCCGCTCGCCGGGTCGATCCGGTAGACATTGCATGCGCCGATCTCGCTTTCGGCCCGGGCGCCTTCGTAGTCCCAGTCGATCCCGTAGGCCGGGTCGGTGAACCAGATCGATCCGTCGGACTTCACCACCACGTCGTTTGGTGAATTCAGGCGCTTGCCGTTCCACCGATCCGCCAGAACTGTGATGCTGCCGTCATGCTCGGTCCGCGACACCCGGCGTCCGAGATGCTCACAGGAGACCAGCCGTCCTTCGCGGTCTACCGTGTGGCCGTTGGTGTTGTTGGACGGCTCGCGAAATACCGAGACGCTCCCGTCGGTCTCGTCGTAGCGCATGATCCGGTTGTTGGGGATGTCCGACCAGATCAGGTAGCGCCCGGCCGGGAAATAAGCCGGTCCCTCCGCCCAGCGGCAGCCTTCGTAGAGACGCTCGAGCTTGGCGGTCTTGTTGAACAGGCCCTTGGCCCTCGGGTCCAGCACCTCGTAAGCCGGATCCAGGATCTCTTTCGTCATTGTACTAGCCCTCCCTGATCTTGTTTTTACTTTGCGAAATCACACCGAGGCGGTCAGCCCTCCATCGACCATCAGCATGTGCCCGTTCACAAAGTCGGACGCCGACGAGGCCAGAAAGATCGCCGCGCCGACCAACTCGTCGAGCTTGCCCCAGCGCCCGGCGGGAGTCCGCCCGCACAGCCAGGCGCTGAACTCGGGATTGTTGACCAGCGCGGCGTTCAGCGGCGTATCGAAATAGCCCGGCCCGATCGCGTTGACCTGGATGTTGTGCTTGGCCCATTCGGCGGCGAGGCCGCGCGTCATCAGCTTCACAGCGCCTTTCGTGGCCGTGTAGGGCACAATGGTGGGGCGGCCGAGCTCGCTTTGCACGGATCCGATGTTGATGATCTTGCCGCTGCGGCGCTCGATCATTCTTTTGCCGACCGACCGGGACGCAAAAAACGCGCTGTCCACATTGGTGCGGAAGATGTCCCGCCAGGCGTCGTCCGGAAAGTCTTCGGCGGGCGCCCGGTGCTGCTTGCCGGCATTGTTGATCAGAATGTCGATCGGGCCAATCTCGGCCTCGACGCGCGCCACCGCGGCCTCGATGGCGGCCGGATCGGTGACGTCGAACACGCTTGCTGACGCGTTCAGCCCCTCGTTCGAGAGGCTTTCGACAGCTTGCGCCAGTTTGGCCGCATCGCGGCCATTCAGGACTACCCGCGCCCCTGCGCGGCCGAGGCCGGCCGCAAGGGCATAGCCGATCCCCTGGCTGGAGCCCGTGACCAGGGCAATGCGGCCGGTAAGGTCGAACAGCGAAAGGGACATCAAAGCTCCAGGAAATGAGGCGGCGAAAGTGTCGATTAATGCGCACGGTATGAGGATGCCTGCGACGGAGCAACGGCTTCGGCCGCGGAGGCGCTCCGCATTCCACGGCTGCCGACATCGTTTGTCGGCCTCGACGCCGGAGCGTGGATCGGACTAGCATGCGCCCCAACGGGCTTGCGCGATGCAAAACGCGCCGGGCCTGCACGAGAGGGGATTTCGATGACGTTCGACCGCAGGCTTTTCCTTGGCGGCTCGCTTGCGACTCTGTTGGCGGCGGGAGCGATCGCCGGCCTGACTGGCCCGGTTCTCGCCGCAGCCCGCAAGGACGTGATCATCGGCGTTCGCCTCGAGCCGCCTCACCTCGACCCCACCGCGGGCGCGGCCGCGGCCATCGGCGAGATCGTTTACGCCAACGTCTTCGAGGGCCTGACCCGAGTCGATCGCACTGGCGCGACGAAGCCGGCTTTGGCCGAAAGCTGGACGATCTCGGAGGACGGCAAGACTTATACGTTCAAGCTGCGCGCTGGCGTGACCTTTCACGACGGCGCGCCTTTCGACGCAACGGTGGCCAAGTACAACCTGGACCGTGCCAGGGCGCCGGACAGTGTGAACCCGCAAAAGGGCGTCTTCGCGCCGATCGAGACTGTCGAGGCCGTCGATCCCGTGACTCTGAAAGTCACCCTGAAGCAGCCGACCGGCAACTTTCTGTTCGGCTTGGGCTGGCCCGCATCGGTGATGCTGTCGCCAACTTCCGCGGCGGACGCCAAGACCAAGCCGATCGGCACCGGCCCGATGAAGTTCGTGAACTGGGCCAAGGGCTCAAGCGTCGAGCTCGGCAAGAACGATCGCTACTGGGGAACGCCGATCAAGATCGAGAAGGCCGTGTTCAAGGTGATCGGCGACGCGTCTGCCTCCTTCGCGGCCCTGATGGCGGGGGACATCGACGCTTATCCGCTTTATCCCGCGCCCGAGACGCTGGACCAGTTCCGCGCTGACCCGCGCTTCAAGGTCGTGGTCGGTTCCACCGAGGGCGAGACGATCGTCGCGCTGAACAATGGCCGCAAGCCCTTCGACGACGTGCGCGTGCGTCGCGCGGTGTCACATGCGGTGGATCGCAAGCTGGTGATCGACGGCGCCATGTTCGGGCTGGCGAAGCCCATCGGCTCGCACTTCGCGCCGCAGAACGCCGGCTATGTCGACCTCACCGGCAAATACCCGCACGATGTCGCCAAGGCGAAGGCGCTGCTCAAGGAGGCGGGCGTCGCCGAGGGCACGAAGCTTCGCCTTGTTCTCCCGCCGCCGGATTACGCTCGGCGCAGCGGCCAGATCATCGCCGCGCAACTCAAGGCGGTGGGGCTCGATGTTGAGATTGTCCCGATGGAATGGGCCCAGTGGCTCTCGGACGTGTTCAAGGGCAAGAACTTCGACATGACGATCATCTCGCATGTCGAGCCGCTCGATCTCGATATCTACGCCCGGGACGACTACTACTTTGACTACAAGAGCCCTGCCTACCGGGCGATCTATGCGGAATTGGCCGCCACCGTAGACCAGGAGAAACGCCTCTCTCTCTACCGCAAGGCGCAGGAACGGATCGCCGAAGACGCCGTGAACGTGTTTCTGTTCATGCTGCCTAAGACGGGCGTCTGGAACGCGGACCTGCAGGGGCTGTGGGAAAACGCGCCCATCCCGGCCAACGACCTCACCGAAGTGAGCTGGAAAGGGTGAGCCGGGGATCCAGGCCTCCCCCACCATGCTGAGCTTTGCGCTTCGCCGCATGATCGCCCTTCTGGTCACCTTGGCGGTCGCGACCGTCTTGGTGTTCACCGTACTGGAGGTCCTGCCGGGCGACCCCGCGCAGGTGATGCTCGGCACGGAGGCGCGGCCCGATACCCTGGCGGCGCTGCGTGACAAGCTGGGCCTGAACCAGCCCGCGCCAGAACGTTATCTCCATTGGGTTGCCGGCCTCGTCACCGGCGACCTCGGCGTCAGCTACACCTACGCGACGCCGGTTGCAGAGCTTGTCCGCGACCGCCTCGCCGTCAGCCTGCCGCTGGCCGTGTTCGCCCTGGCGCTGACGACGCTGATCGCCATCCCGCTCGGCGCCTGGGCGGCCGCGAGGCGCAACAGCGCCGTCGACGTCGGCGTCATGGCGGCCACGCAGATTGGCATTGCCGCGCCCAACTTCTGGCTAGCTATGCTCCTGGCGCTGTTGTTTGCGATCACGCTGCGATGGCTCCCGGCTGGCGGCTTCCCCGGCTGGAGCGCCGGGCCGTGGCCGGCGCTGCGGGCGTTGATCCTTCCCGCCGTGGCGCTCGCGCTCCCACAAGCCTCCATCCTCGCCCGCGTCATGCGTTCCTCGCTGCTGGACACGCTGGGGGATGATTACGTCCGCACGGCCCGCGCCAAGGGGTTGAGCGCCGGCCAGGCCTTGCGCCGCCACGCGCTGCGCAACGCCATGATCCCGGTGCTCACCATCATGGGTCTCCAGTTCTCGTTTCTACTGGCCGGGACGATCATCATCGAGAACGTGTTCTACCTGCCGGGCCTCGGCCGCCTCGTTTTCCAGGCCATCAACCAGCGCGACCTGATCGTGGTGAAGAGCGT
The DNA here is from genome assembly GCF_014636935.1 of Alsobacter metallidurans. Taxonomy (GTDB): domain Bacteria; phylum Pseudomonadota; class Alphaproteobacteria; order Rhizobiales; family Beijerinckiaceae; genus Alsobacter; species Alsobacter metallidurans. Next base: position 1,488,249 of record NZ_BMES01000001.1, read on the forward strand.
CGTCATGCTCCTCGTCGCCAGCGTCATCGTGGTCAATTTTCTCGTGGACGTCGCCTATGCGGCCGTCGACCCGCGCTTGCGGAGGCGGGGGTGAGCGTATCGTTCGGCGCATCACGCACGGCTGACGGATGGCAGTTTCGCGCGCTGCGCCATCCGAGTTTCCTTGCCGGTGCAGTGCTGACCGCTCTCGTCATGACGATCGCGGCGGTGTCGCTTCACTGGACCCCCTGGGATCCGACGGCGATCGACATCCCGGCAAAATTTCAGCCTCCGTCGACGGCCCACTGGTTCGGGACCGACCAGTTCGGCCGCGACGTGCTGGCGATGATCATGCGCGGCGCCGTGACGTCAATCGCGGTGTCGATCTTCGCAGTGGGCCTTGGCGCAGGCGTCGGAGTGCCGCTTGGCCTTCTGGCCGCCCAGCAACGCGGTTTCGCCGACCAGGCGATCATGCGCGCCAGCGACTTCGTGTTCGCGTTTCCGGCGCTCCTCATTGCCATCATGCTGCGCGAGGTCTTCGGCCCAGGCGCGACCAACGCCGTCGTGGCGATCGGCATCTTCAACATCCCGGTTTTCGCCCGCGTAGCCTATGGGGCGGCTCTGCCTCTGTGGACTCGGGATTTTGTGCTTGCGGCGCGCGTCGCCGGCAAGGGCTTGGTGCGCATCACGGTCGAGCACATCCTGCCCAACATGGTCAGTCTCGTGATCGTGCAGGCCACCATCCAACTCTCGCTGGGGATCCTCGCCGAAGCGGCGCTGTCCTATGTCGGTCTTGGCGTCCAGCCGCCCGCACCGAGTTGGGGCCGCATGCTGAACGAGGCGCAAACTCTCATGGGGCTCGCGCCGCGGCTGGCGTTGATCCCCGGCTTCGCCATCATCGTGACCGTGCTCGGCCTGAACCTGCTGGGCGATGGCCTGCGGGACATCTTCGATCCGCGCCTCGCCCGGGAACGCTGAGGTGGCGCTGCTCGACATCCAGGGCCTCAGCCTCTCGATCAACGGCGCGCTCATCCTGCAAGACGTCTCGCTGGCGATCGAGCCTGGCGAAACTCTGGGCCTCGTGGGCGAGTCAGGCTCCGGCAAGTCGATGACCGCACTCAGCGTCATGCGCCTCCTGCCGCGGGGCGCCCAAACAAACGGTTCGATCCGTTTCGATGGGCAGGACCTCGCCGCTCTTCCCGAACCGGACATGTGCAGGATTCGGGGCCGCCGCGTCGGTATGATCTTCCAGGAGCCTATGACGGCCCTGAACCCGCTCAAGACCGTCGGCGATCAGGTCGCCGAGGGCTTCGTCCTGCATCTGCGCCTAACCCGGGCGGAGGCCGCGCGCCGCGCTCAGGCTGTTCTGGAGCGTGTCGGCCTGCCCGCAACCGAGATCTCGCTGGGGCGATACCCGCACGAGTTGTCCGGCGGACAGCGTCAGCGAGTCGTGATCGCGATGGCGGTAGCGCTGGCCCCACCACTCCTGATTGCAGACGAGCCGACCACTGCGCTGGACGTCACCACGCAGGCGCAGATCCTGAAGCTGCTGCGGGAACTCATCCGCGAAAATGGGTCGAGCCTCTTACTCATTACGCACGATCTCTCGGTCGTGAACGCCATGGCGGACCGGGTCGCAATCATGCGAGCCGGCGAGATCGTGGAGCAGGGCAGGGGAGGAGGCCTGTCTGGGGCGATAACGCACCCTTACGCGAAGGCCTTGCTGAACGCATCCAGCCTGCCGCCGAGGGTGACGTCGGCGGCTGCGCCGACCTCTCGGCCGATCCTTGAGGTCAAGAACCTGGTCCGCGCCTACGCGCTGCCGCGTCGCAGCCTGTTCCGAGCGGCCCCGCGCCGGCTCGCCGTCGACAATGTCAGCTTCACTGTTGCAAAGGGCGAGAGCCTCGGCCTCGTCGGCGAGTCGGGATGCGGGAAGTCCACCACTGCCCGCGCGATCCTGGCGCTCGAGGCCGTGCAGGGCGGCTCGATCGCGTTTGCCGGCCAGGATACGTCGAAGCTTCGTGGAGCCGAAATGGCCGCGTTCCGTCGCCGGGTGCAGATGGTCTTTCAGGATCCATATGGGTCCTTCGATCCCAGGCACAAAGCGGGCCGCATTGTCGGCGAACCGCTGCGCCTCCTCGGCCGGGAATGCGATCCCCAAAGCGCCCGACGGCGCGTGGACGAAGCGTTGACCGAAGTCGGCCTTGATCCCGCGGACGCCGACAAGTACCCGCACGAGTTCTCCGGAGGGCAGCGCCAGCGGCTGGCGATCGCCCGAGCGCTGATCACGCGGCCGGACCTGATCGTGCTCGACGAGCCCGTGTCGGCGCTCGACGTCTCGGTGCGTGCACAGGTGCTGAAGCTGCTCACAGAACTTCAGAAACGACTCGGCCTGACCTACCTCTTCATCTCGCACGATCTCGCGGTGGTGCGCGCCATCACGGACCGTGTCCTGGTGATGCGGGCCGGCAAAGTCGTGGAGGCGGGTCCGACCCCGAAGGTTCTCGGCGCGCCGGAGCATCCCTACACGCGCGAGCTGGTCGCAGCGTCGCTCCACCTCGACGCGATCCTGAGCGAGCGAACCGCCGCCAGCTTGCCCGATGCGGCCGGCTGCTAAGCGGCCGGAACCGCGCGTCGTCCGAACCAGTGGCGCGGCGGATCCAGGGCGGCTAGCCTCGCCCAAAGGATTGCGCAATGCAGACGACCTCCCGGTTGACCACGATCGGCTTCGATGCCGACGACACGCTCTGGCACAACGAGCGCTTCTACCGACTCACGGAGGACCGGTTTGCGGGGCTGCTGGCCGAACATGCCGAGCCCGGCGACATCAAGGCGCGCCTGCTCGAGGCCGAGAAGCGGAACTTGCGGATTTATGGGTTTGGCATCAAGGGCTTCACGCTGTCGATGATCGAGACCGCGATCGAGATCACGCACGAGCGTGTTCCGGGCGGGATCATCGCGCAAATCCTGGCGGTCGGGCGGGACATGCTTGCGCACCCCGTGGACACCCTGCCGCATGCGCGCGAAACGCTCGAAGCGCTCGCCGGGGGTTTTCGTCTCGTTCTGATCACCAAGGGCGACCTGTTTGATCAGGAGCGGAAACTCGCCGCGTCCGGCTTGGGCGAATTGTTTGACGCTGTGGAGATCGTGAGCGACAAGACGGTCGAGACCTATACGCGTATCTTTACACGCCACGGCGACGGGCCGGCGCGAAGCATGATGGTCGGGAACTCGGTCAAATCGGACATCCTGCCGGCGATCGCGGCAGGCGCTTGGGCGGTTCACGTGCCGCACGACCTCACCTGGGAATACGAGCACGCGCATCCGCCGGAAGCGAACGCGAATTATCGACGCATCGAGGATCTCGGCGGCTTGCTGGCGATCGTGTCGGAACTCGCGGACTAGGGCCTCGGACGCCAACCTGCCGCGCTGGCGAGAGCCGCCGGCCGAGGCTTTATGGTCAGGCTGTCACATGCCCCGCCGCGGCTCGCTCAGCTTGTCCCACCCGAACGCCGCCTCGAATGCGCGCGCCGCGCGCAACACGAGCGCATCCGCGCCGTAGGGGCCGACGATCTGCAGGCCTATCGGCAACCCGTCGGCCGTGAAGCCGCAGGGCACGGTGGCGGCTGGCTGCTGCGTGATGTTGAAGGGGTACGTGTAAGGCGTCCAGCGCGTCCAATCCGTCCCGAACCGCCCATCCGCAGGCGTAAGCCGGCCGGCTTCGAAAGCGCTCGTGGCCAGCGTAGGCGTGAGCAGAAGATCGAAGCGCTCGTGGTAACGCGCCATTGTGCTCGCGAGCGCATTGCGCTGGTACAGAAAAGCGTCGGCATACTGTGCGCCGGAGATGCGCGCGCCGAACTCGGCCGCCTCGACGAGTCCGGGGTCAATCAGCGTGCGCTGTTCAGCCGCAAAGGGCTCGAGGGCCAATGCCGCTCCCGCCGACCATAAGGTCGTGAGCGTCTCGAGCGGATCGTGAAAGCCAGGGTCGGAGGCCTCCACGATCGCGCCCAACTCAGCGAAGCGCAGCGCCGCCTTTTCAGCGCTTTCCTCGACCTCCGTATCCAATCGCCGCACATAGCCAAGGCGCGGCGACCAGCCGATGCGCAGACCCCGCACCCCGTCGGCAAGGCCGATGCGGTAGTCGGGCGGAGGCGCCGTCATGGCGGTCATGTCCCGCTTGTCCGGCTGGCCAATTACGCCCAGCGCCAGCGCACTGTCCTCGACGGTCCGGGTCAACGGCCCGACATGGGCCAGGAAGCCCATCACGGAGATCGGATACGCCGGCACCCGGCCATAGCTCGCCTTGATGCCGAACACGCCCGTGAAGGCGGCTGGGATACGGATCGAACCGGCCCCGTCCGTGCCGATGTGAATGCAACCAATATTCAGCGCCGCGCACGCCGCTGCGCCGGACGACGACCCTCCGGGCGTGCGGTCGAGCTTCCAGGGATTTCGGGTGATCCCGGTGAGCGGTGAATCGCCCAGGCCCTTCCAACCAAACTCCGGCATGCAGGTCTTGCCGAGGAACACGGCCCCGGCTTGGCGCAGGCGCGCCACCGCGGGCGCGTCCTCGTCCGCCGGCGCTTTCGAGGTCACGGCCGAGCCCTTGAAGTTCGTCCAGCCCTTGACCGCAATGTTGTCCTTGATGGTGGTGGGCACGCCGTCCACGGGACCGCAGGGTTCGCCTCGATTCCACCGATCTTCCGACGCCCGTGCCATGGCGAGCGTGGTCTCGTCGTCCCCGCCGCAGAAGGCGTTTACGGCCGGCTCGTGCCGTGCCTTCCGGGCAATCGCATCCCGTGCAACCTCGACCGGCGATAGCGTCTTGCGCCGGTAATGCTGCAGCAGCTCAACGGCGGTCAAATCGGCGATCTCGGGCATGACGCTCTCCGGGCGGGGAGGGTCATCGAAACGCAAGCAGCCAGCCGTTGCAACGGCTGATTAAGACCCTCAGGAGCTAAGGTCCAACCTGTATTTCGCGAATCCATCCGGCCTATCGCCCGCCGCAGTGGCGTTCAATCCTTTCGGCAAGGCTTTCCCGGCTCTCGGCGACGTCAGGAAGGTTACCTGCACGGGGCCTGCGATCGGCGCGAAGCGCCAGTTCCGGTCGGCGACTGGATCGATCGACTTCTGCTCGACGATGTAGCGCACGATCACGTCGCGGTTGGTGTCCGGCGCGTCGATCACGACCGTCTTGCCGTCCGCACCCGGGAAGTTGCCTCCGCCGCCGGCACGGTAGTTGTTTGTGGCCACGATGAACTGCTGGGCAGGATCGATCGGCTGGCCGCCGAAGCGTAGGTCCACGATGCGATGCGCGTCGGGCGCTACGACCTTGCCGGCATTGTCATAGCGCGACGGTTGCGTCACGTCGATCTGGTAGGTGACGCCGTCGATGACGTCAAAATTGTAGGTCGGGAAGCTCTCGTCGATCAGCGCCTGCTCGCCGGTCGCCTTCGGATCGATCTGCCGGAACATCCCGGCCGAGCGCTCGAGCCACTCGCGCACCTGCTCGCCCGTGACTTTCACGGCTCGCACGGTGTTCGGGTAAAGGTAGATGTCGGCCACGTCCTTGATGGCGATCGGGCCGGCCTTCACGTCCGTGTAGTAGTCCGGCCCGCCGCGCCCGCCGCATTTGAACGGCGCCGCGGCCGACAGGATCGGCAGCCCCTTGAGGGCAGGCATCGTGGCGGCGATCTGGCCGATGTACCAGAGCTGCGCCTGCGAGACGACCTGCACGGATGGGTCGTCCGCGACCAGCGCAAAGAACGAATTGATCGGGTTCTTAACCTCGCCCACGGGCTGGCGCACATAGGCCAGTGTGGCGTCGTGCTCGGCTTTCACGCTCGCCGCAACGGCGGCTTCCGCCTCGACTCGGGCGACGATCTGCCGATCCTTACGCTCGTAGATCGGCCGCGCTTCCGTCCGGAACCCCGCGACGCGCCAGCCCGTCGTGGTCTTGTCGAGATCGAGGTCCACGATCCCGAGGTGACTGCCCCAGAAGCCCGCCATCACGGCCGGCACGCCGTTCAGCGTTCCCTTCTCGACATCCACGCCTGGAATGCCGGCGAAGTCCTTCCCACCGGGAAACACTTTGTGCTGGTGCCCGGTGAAGATCACGTCGATTCCCGGCACCGACGAGAGGTGCAAGGCCGCGTTCTCCTCGCCGCCCTTACGCTCCCCACCCTCGATGCCGGAATGGCAGAGCGCGACCAGCAGGTCGCACTGCTTGCGCAATTCGGGCACATAGCGCCGCGCCGCGTCCACGATGTCGGTCGTCTGCACCTTGCCGACGAGGTGCGCCTGGTCCCATTGCATGATCTGCGGCGGCACGAAGCCGATCACGCCGATGCGCAGGCGCTGCTTGGCCCCGGTTTCGTCCTCGACTTCCTTGTCGATCACCAGCGTGGGCTTCAGCAGCGGCGAGGCGTCGGCCTTGTTGAGGTTCGCGCAGACGACCGGGAAGGTCGCGCCCGCCAACGAAAATCCGAGGAAGCTGAGCCCGTAGTTGAACTCGTGGTTCCCGACCGTTCCGCACGCGTAGTCCAGGCCGTTCATGGCGGCCACCATCGGGTGCACGTCGCCGGCCTTCATGCCCTTGCGGTAGGCCATGTAGTCGCCCATCGGGCTGCCCTGGATCAGGTCGCCGTTGTCGAACAGAATGGCGTTCTTCACCTCTGCCCTCGCGGCCTTGATCAGCGCCGCCGTCTTGGCGAGCCCCACCGTGTCGTCCGGCTTGTCGCGGTAGTAGTCGTAGGGCAGTACGTTGACGTGCAGGTCGGTGGTTTCCAGCAGCCGCAGGCGGACGCGCGCGGCCTGCGCCAGGGCGGGGCCAACCGCCGCCGACGCCGCCAGGACGGCGCCCGCGCCCGCCAAAACCTGCCGGCGCGAAACCGTCTTGGCGCCGGCGGCATCGCGGTTCGCGGACGGGGCGGCGCTGTAGTCCATGGACACTCTCCGGGCAGGGTCGTTACGCTCATTCATGCCGCAGCCTATGCCGGGCCGACGTGGCGGTGAAGTGACGAACTCGCGGCGTCGTTCAGGCCACGCGCGGCAGCCTCTCGACACGAGCCCCGAAGCCGGGCACATCGGCTCAGGGGAGTGCGCCACATGACCACACAACCGGATCGCGCCTGGGTCGAAGCCGCCATCACGGCCATCGAGGCGGATTTCACACGCTCGGCCGACACGCATCTTCATCGCGTGCCGATCCCGGGAGCGCCCGGCGTCGTGCTCTATCTCAAGGACGAGTCCACGCATCCTACCGGGAGCCTCAAGCACCGATTGGCGCGCTCTCTGTTCCTTTATGCGCTGTGCAACGGCTGGGTCGGCCCGCACTCCACCATCATCGAGGCTTCCAGCGGCTCCACGGCCGTGTCCGAGGCTTATTTCGCCCGCATCCTCGGCCTGCGCTTCATCGCCGTGATGCCGCGGACGACCTCGCCGGAAAAGGTTGCCCAGATCGCGTTCCATGGCGGTGAGAGCCATTTCGTCGACAGTCCGGCCCAGATGTACGAAACCAGCGCGCGCCTCGCGGCCGAGCTTGGCGGACACTACATGGACCAGTTCACCTACGCGGAGCGCGCGACCGACTGGCGTGGGAACAACAACATCGCCGAATCGATTTTCGGCCAGATGGCGCGTGAGGAGCACCCGGTCCCGGCTTGGGTCGTGATCGGCGCGGGCACGGGCGGCACGTCCGCCACGCTGGGGCGCTTCATTCGATACCGCCGTCTCCCCACGCGCCTGTGCCTCGCCGATCCGGAGGCTTCCGTGTTCCACCGCCACCTCGCCGATCGCAGCATCTGCACGGTGTCGGGGCCGCCGTCCTGCATTGAAGGCATTGGGCGTCCTCGCTGCGAGCCATCCTTCATCCCTGAGCTGATCGACGAGGCCTATGCGGTTCCTGACGCCGCCAGCGCGGCGTCGGCGCGCGTGCTCAGCCGACGCATCGGTCGCTCCTGCGGGGGCTCGACAGGCACGAATTTCTGGGCCGCCGCGCACCTGATCGAGCGGATGGCTGCAGCCGGGGAGGCGGGCTCGGTTGTCACGCTCCTGTGCGACAGCGGCGAGCGCTATCGCAGCACCCTGCTGGACGAGAATTGGCTGAAAGCGCGCGGCATCGACATTGCGCCCTGGGAAGCGCGCATGGAGCGCTTCCTTGAAACGGGCAGGATCAGCGAGGCTTGACCACAGCCGGAGCTCTGGCGGAGTCGCCACGCGAGGCTTTTGCGGTTATCAACGCGTTTTCCCCTGATCCCGCGATGCCTGAAACCCGCTCACTCTCCTCGCCCTGGCGCTTCTCCGTCGCCCCGATGATCGACTGGACCGATCGGCGCTGTCGCATCTTCCACCGGCAGCTGTCGCGGCGCGCCTTGCTTTATACCGAGATGGTCACCACCGGCGCGGCGCTGCACGGCGACCGCAGGCGCGTGCTGGGGTTCGATCCCGCCGAGCAGCCCGTGGCCGTCCAGTTGGGCGGCTCCGATCCAGTCGACCTCGCCGAGGCGGCGCGCATCGCCGAGGCGGAGGGCTATTGCGAGGTCAACCTGAATGTCGGTTGCCCGTCCGACCGGGTGCAGAGCGGCCGCTTCGGCGCCTGCCTGATGCGCGAGCCCGAGCTCGTCGGCGACATCGTCGCGGCGTTCAAGGCGGCCGTACGCGTGCCCGTCACGGTGAAGTGCCGCATCGGCGTCGATGACCAAGACCCCGAGGAAGCGCTCGACCGATTGGCCGACGCCGTGGTGGCGGCCGGCGTGGACGCGCTCGTGGTCCATGCCCGCAAGGCCTGGCTGAAAGGCCTGTCGCCCAAGGAAAACCGGGACATCCCGCCGCTCGACTACGACCGCGTCTATCGCCTGAAGCGGCGACTGCCGGACTTGCCCGTGGTGATCAATGGCGGCGTCGGCTCCCTTGCAGAATGCCGCGAGCATCTGCGCCACGTCGACGGCGTGATGCTCGGGCGAGCGGCCTACCAAGAGCCCGAACTGCTGCTTGCGGTGGACCCTGCATTGTTTGGCGAGCCTGCGCCGGTCGCGGACGGCTTCGAAGCCCTGGCCAGGCTCGAACCCGTTATCGCGCGGGAGATGGAAGCCGGCGCAAAGCTGTCGTCCTTTACCCGCCACGTGCTCGGGCTTTTCCATGGCCAACCCGGCGCGCGGGCGTTCCGCCGCCATCTCGCGACCGAGGCCGTGAAGCCGGGTGCAGACATCGGAACGCTGCACGCCGCCCTGGCGCATCTGCGGCGAACGAACTCCGAGGCCGCCTGAATGGCGCGCCGCCGCCGCCGGCGTTAGCCTTCGCTGGGCCGCTCGGCCAAGCGCTCCCGCAGAGCCTTGAGCCGTTTCCCAAGCATTTTTGTGATCCGCTTGCGATCCGCCGCGGACAGGGTCGGCCAACGCCCGATCTCTGCGGTGGTCCGTCCGCAGCCCTCGCAAATTCCCGTGGCCGGATCGACCACGCAGAATTTCACGCAGGGCGAGTCCGCCGACATCGCTTCAGCGCAAACCGGCCAGCAGCGCCATGAGCATGACGGTCTCGGCCAGGATAGCCCCGGCGCCGGCGACATCGCCGGTCTGCCCGCCGATCTTCGCCCTCGCGAGCCGGATCAGCGGCCAGGCCGACAGCGCCGCCAGCCCGAAGCCTATCAGCGCTCGTCCCGGCCCAAATACCGGCAGCAGCAGCACCGCACAGATCACGGCAGCGCCCGCAAATGCGGTTCCCATGATGGCGTCGTTGGGACGGCCGACCGAGGCCGAACGTCCTCCGGGGCGCGCCGACGGCAGCGCCCACAACGGCGTCAGCCCGACGACGCGCGACACGGATGCGGCCGCGACGATCGCCAGCGCGGTCCGGCCCGCTCCCGCTTGGGCAAGCAGGCCCGCGATCGCGGCGAAGCGCAGCAGCAGGGCGAGACCCAACGCCGTGGCCCCATAGGAACCGAGCCGACTGTCCGCCATGATTTCGAGCCGACGCTCCGGCGTCGAGCCGCCCCAAAAGCCGTCGGCCATGTCGGCGAGGCCGTCTTCGTGGAACGCGCCGGTCGCCGCCACGAGCGCGGCGAGCGCCAGGGCGGCGGCAGCGATCGGGGGCAATCCGGCCGCGCTGGCGAGCATCAGCGCCAACCCGCCGACTGCGCCCACGGCGGCTCCGGCGAGCGGCAGCATGCGTGGCGCGCGGGTAAAATCCGGTGCGGCGTGCGGATCGCCTTCCCACGACAGCCGGGGCGTCGGAAGCCGCGTGTAGAAGCGCAGGCACTGGACCAGATCGACCGCCAGCCCGCGCCATGCGGACGGGGGAACCGGGGGAGGGGTGTCGGCGGGCGCAAAGGACATGACGGCGCGTGGCTTTCCGCATCAGGTTGCAGGCGGTATAGCAGGCCTCTCGCCGAATCCCCACCGGCGCGACTTCAGGAGCACGGGCGATGAACGCGGCTGGCCTTCCTTTCGACGATATCCGCAGCCTCGTCGCCAGCATGCCGGGGCCGGATCTCGGCGCCGAGCGCGCTGTTCGGGAGCGTGACGCCCAGCTCACGAAACCGCCCGGCAGCCTCGGCCGGCTTGAGGACATCGCGGTCTGGCTGGCGGCCTGGCAGGGCAAGCCCAAGCCTGAGATCAATCGGCCGACCGTTTGCGTGTTCGCCGGCAACCACGGCGTGGTCGCCCAGGGCGTCTCTCCCTATCCGCAAAGCGTCACCCGTCAGATGCTGGAGAATTTCGCTGCAGGCGGCGCGGCCATCAACCAGATTTGCGCGGCCTATGACCTCGGCTTCAAGGTCTTTGATCTGGCGCTCGACATCCCGACCGGCGACATCACGCAGGAAGCCGCGCTCGACGAGAAGAGCTGCGTCGCCACGATGGCGTTCGGCATGGAGGCGATCTCGGGAGGCATCGACCTGCTCGGCCTCGGCGAAATGGGCATCGGCAACACCACGATCGCGGCGGCGATCTATGCGGGCCTTTACGGCGGCGATCCGTCCCGCTTCGTCGGCCGCGGCACGGGCTTGGATGACGAGGGCCTGAAACGCAAGACGGCCGCCGTCGAGCGCGCGCTCGTCATTCATGCCGGCCACCTGGCCGACCCGCTCGAGTTGCTGCGCCGCCTGGGCGGGCGAGAGATCGCCGCCACAGCGGGCGCGATCCTGGCGGCGCGCCTCAACCGCATCCCGGTGGTGCTCGACGGCTATGTGATCACGGCCGCCGCAGCTGTGCTGCACGCGCTTGATCCGTCGGCGCTCGACCACTGCGTCGCCGGGCACGTGTCCGCCGAGGGCGCGCATCGTGAGGTGCTGGAGCGGCTCGGCCTGAAGCCGGTTATCGACCTGGGCATGCGCCTGGGCGAAGGCTCCGGCGCGGCGCTCGCCATGGGGGTGATCAAAGCGGCTGCGGCCTGTCACACTGGCATGGCCACCTTCGGCCAGGCGGGCGTTTCTGACCGGGAAGGCTGACGCTCAGGCCGCGCGGCGGCCTGTCGTGTGCACGGCGGGTGTTTCCGTCCGCGGTTCGGCGATGGGCGCGAGCGTGTCCATCACGCGCGACGGCGGGAAGGTAATCACCACCTCGGTGCCCTCGCGGAGCTTGGAGTTCAAGATCAACTGGCCTCCGTGCATGTCCATCAGGCCTTTCACGATCGGCAGGCCGAGGCCGGTGCCCTGCTCGGCGGTCTTGATGGCGAGCGATCCACGTCCGAACGACTGAAGCACGATCGGGATCTCGTCCTCGGGAATGCCTGGTCCCGTATCGCGGATACTCAAATACTGCCCGCCCGATGAAGTCCAGCCCACCTTGATCGTGACCTCGCCGCCCGAGGGCGTGAACTTGATGGCGTTGGAAAGGAGGTTGAGCGCGACCTGCCGGATGGCGCGTTCATCCGCCCAGATCTTTGGCAGCTGGGGCTCGATCATCTCCTTGATGACGATGGATCGGTTCTTGGCCCGCATCTGGAGCATGTGTCGGCAATCCTCGACCACATGCGCGAGGCTGACGGCTTCTTCCTTCAACTCGTAGCGGCCGGCCTCGATGCGCGACAGATCAAGGATCTCGTTGATGATGTCGAGCAGGAGCTTGCCACTGCTATAGATGTCGTTCGAGTACTCGCGATAGGCCGGCACCTGATGCTGGCCGAAGAGCTCGCCCTTCATGACCTCCGAAAATCCCATGATGGCGTTCAGAGGCGTGCGCAACTCGTGGCTCATGGTGGCGAGGAAGTGCGATTTCGCGATGTTGGCTTCCTCGGCGCGGCGTCGCGCCTGGTCGGAATTGGCCTTCGCCTGTTCGAGCTCGGCGATCAAGGCGTCCTTTTCGGCGCGGAACTCCAGGGTCGCGATTGTTGACGAGTAAAGCCTGTTGGACAGGATCGCGAAGTAGAGCTGCCCGCCCATCGCTGCCGCCGCCATGGTCAGCCACTCGATGCTGCTCACAGCCGAGGTGCTCGCGATGATGCTGGCCGTGAGCGGCGCGATGCCGCCATAAACCGCGACCGGAACATTCGCCGACAGCATCGCGGTCACGGCCGTGATCAGCAGCGACAGAAACAGCAGGAAGGTCTGCGCCGAAACGGATCCGCTCTGGTAGAGCTGAACAAGCAGCGCCGCCCAAGCGACGCCCTGCGCGAGTTCGGTCGCCATGAACCGCATGCGCCAGGTGGTGGTGACCACCTCGTCGGCCGGAGCGCGCAGAAACCGACCCGCGACCACGAAGCCGACGCTCATCACCGAGGTGACGACCGCGAGCCAAAGGACCATGAGCGGCGTGCTGAGCCAGACGCTGGAAGCGGCCGCCACGATGGCGGCCAGGAGATACATCACGGTCGCGGCGTTGCGGCGGGTCTCGGCGAACTGGCGCAGAAGCTCGTAGTCGAACGCGCGCTCCAGGCCGGAGGTCGAGGTCAGCTTCTCACGGGTGGCCTGCAGTTCACGATTGGCGCGACGACGGCGCGCGACCTCGGACGGATCCGCCCCGCGGCCGCGCTGGATGATCTCGGGCGTCAGTTCGGTCATCGGCGGAACGCAGACTCACAACGCGTGGTGAGGCTGCATGCTCGCCGAAAACAGTTAACTTGCGCCTGATGGATTCGGCTGGATTGAACCTATGGCCTTTTATGGCGTCGGCGCCGCACGCTTCCGCCGCGGCCTTCCGGGACTGTTGGCGCTCGCGATCACGGCGGCCCTGTTCGCGGCGGGCAAGGAAGTTGTCCGTTTCCTGCGCGTCGAAAACGTGCAAGGCCGCGTCGAGGTGGTGGACGGCGACAGCTTGCGCATGGCGGGAGACGACATTCGCCTCTCGGGCATCGACGCGCCCGAACTGCATCAGACCTGCTTTCGCGGCGCCGCCGAGGAGCCGTGCGGCCGCGCCGCGCGGGCGGCATTGCTCGAACTCGTGGGACGCGCGCCCGTGACCTGCGCGGTAAGCGGTCGCGACCGTTACGATCGCAAGCTCGCCGTCTGCAAGGCCGGGGAGGTCGAGCTCAATCGCGCCATGGTCCGCGCCGGGCGAGCTGTTGCGTATGGCGACTACGAGAGCGAGGAAGACGAGGCCCGTCGCGCGCGGCGCGGCCTCTGGGCCGGGCGCTTCGAACGGCCGGCCGACTGGCGGGCCCGCCATCCCCGTCCGCACGGTTCGTGACGCGCGAAGGCGCACCTATGAAGAAAGACCGCCTTGAACTCCTGCTCGCCGAGATTCGCGCCTGCAGGATCTGCCGCGATGCGCCCTGGAGAGCCCCTCTTCCCCATGAGCCGCGGCCTGTTCTGCAAGCATCGTCGACGGCGCGGTTGATGATCGTCGGGCAAGCGCCTGGCACGAAGGTGCATGTGTCTGGCCGACCGTTCACGGATGCGTCGGGCGACCGGTTGCGCGAGTGGCTCGGCCTCGACGATGCGACGTTCTACGACGCCGCCAGGGTCGCAATCCTGCCGATGGGCTTTTGCTTTCCCGGGCAGGATGCCAAGGGCGGCGACCTGCCGCCGCGCCCGGAATGCGCCCCCGCCTGGCGCGCCCGGCTTCTGGCCGAGATGCCCGAGCCGGCGCTCACCGTCGCGCTCGGCGCGCCCGCCTTGCGGTGGACGCTGCAGCGGGCAGGCCGGCGCGATCTTGTGGCGCCGACCCTGGATGCCGCCATCGTGGATTGGCGGCGGATTTACGCGCAGCTGCGGGTGATGCCGCTGCCCCATCCGTCCTGGCGAAACACCGGCTGGCTGAAGCGCAATCCGTGGTTCGCCGAGGAGGTCCTGCCCGTGCTCAGGGCGGAGGTGGCCCGCGCTCTGGCGTGAGCGCGAGCCGGAGCGACTTACTTCTCCAGGCGCGCAAACAGGCTGGACGTGTCCCAGCGCGCGCCGCCCATCTTCTGGACTTCCGAGTAGAATTGGTCCACCAGCGCGGTGACAGGCAGGTTGGCGCCGTTGCGCCGCGCCTCGGCGAGGCAGATGGCGAGGTCCTTGCGCATCCAGTCCACCGCGAAGCCGAAGTCGAACTTGCCGGCGTTCATGGTCTTGTAGCGGTTTTCCATCTGCCAGGACTGCGCCGCGCCCTTCGAAATCGTCTCAATGACCCCTTCGACGTCGAGTCCCGCCTTTTTGGCGAAGTGGACGCCTTCCGACAGCGCCTGCACGAGGCCGGCGATGCAGATCTGGTTGACCATCTTGGTGAGCTGTCCGGCTCCCGAAGGTCCCAGGCGGCGGCACGCGCGCGCAAAGCTCATGATCACCGGCTCGACGCTGGCGTAGACCTCCTCGTCGCCGCCGCACATCACCGTCAGCACGCCGTTCTCAGCGCCGGCCTGTCCGCCCGAAACAGGCGCGTCAATGAATGCGACGCCGAGTTCCTTGCCCTTGGCGTAGAGCTCACGCGCAACCTCGGCCGAGGCCGTGGTGTGGTCGACGAAAGTGGCGCCCTTCTCCATTCCGGCGAAAGCGCCCGCGTCGCCCAGCACCACCGAGCGCAGGTCGTCGTCATTGCCCACGCAGGCGAAGACGATCTCCTGGCCGGCGGCCGCTTCCTTCGGAGTGCGGGCGGCGCGCCCGCCGTTCTCGCTCACCCACTTTTCGGCTTTCTCGAAGCTGCGGTTGTAAACCGTCACCTCATGGCCCTTGGCCTTGAGATGCCGGGCCATGGGATAGCCCATGACGCCGAGGCCGAGGAACGCGACTTTCGCCATGTGGTGTGCTCCTGATCGGGGAGGGCGCCGCCCTCCAAATGCCTTATGGGCCGCACGCAGGCGGCCGGGTCCGGTCTACCCGGGCCGGGCATATCAGGCGGTATGGAGGTGCCGCGTCAAGCGCTGCTCGATCACATCCCACACGCGGCGGATAATTTCGACGATCAGCAGGTAGAGCAGCGCCGCGAACACATAGACCATCAGGTCGAACGACCGCGCGAAGGCGAAGCGCGTCGAGCCCATCAGGTCGAGGATCGTCACCAGCGAGGCGACGGCCGACGACTTCACCATGATCACGAGTTCGTTGCCGAGCGGCCGCAGCGCCACCATGCCGGCTTGCGGAGCCACGACCTTCCAGAAGATGTGGCGCGCCCGCATGCCGAGCGCCCGCGCGGCCTCCCATTGCCCGCGATGCACGGATTGGATGGCGCCCCGGTAAACCTCGGCCTGATAGGCGGCCGTGTTCAGCGTGAAGGTGAACGCCGCACAGAAGAACGCCTCGCGGAAGTAGACCCACAGGCCGACATCCTGCAGCAGCGGCCTGATCTGTCCGGCGCCGTAATAGACGAGGAAAAGCTGCGCCAGCAGCGGCGTGCCCCGGAAGAAGGTCGTGTAGGCGGCCGCCACGCTGGAGGAAACGACGCCGCCATAGAGCCGCACAAGCGCAATCGCGAGTCCAAGGCCCGAGCCCAGGACGACCGAAATCGCCACGAGCTCCATCGTCGTCCCCAGGCCGCCGAAAATGCGGCAGCCATAGTTGGTCAGGGCGTCATTGCCGATGACGTAACCGGGGTACTGACACCAGTTCATCGCGTGCCCCCCGCGCCCGAGACGAAGCCGCGATTGGTCCGGCCCTCAAGCCGCGACAGGCCCCAGGCCGACAGCACCGAGAACACCATGTAGATCATGCAAGCCGCGCCGAAGAACAGGAACGGCTCCTTGGTGACCACGTTGGCCCGCCCGGTCCAGAACATCAGGTCCGGCAGCGCGATCACGGAAACCAGGGACGTCTCCTTGAGGAGCACCATCCAGTTGTTGCCGAGGCCCGGCAGCGCGACACGCAGCAGCTGCGGCGCAACGACAAGGCGAAACGCGAGCGCCTTGTTCAGCCCCAACGCGTAGGCGCCCTCGCGTTGCCCTTTATGGATGGAGTTCAGAGCCCCGATCCACACCTCGCACGAGAAGGCCGCGAGCACGAAGCCGAGCGCGATCATGCCGGCCACGAAAGCGGGCATCTCGATGTTGCCCGGCAGGCCCAGGCCCTTCCAGGCTTTCTGCAAGCCAAGCTGCAGGCCGAAATAAACGATGTAGAGCGTCAAAAGCTCCGGAACGCCGCGAAACACCGTGGTGTAGATCGTCCCGGCCGCACGCAACACGGCGCTGTCCGACCGTTTCGCCAAAGCCACCAGCAGGCCCAGCGCGACGCCGAACGGCAGCGTCGCCAGCGCCAGCGTGATGGTGATCATCGCGCCGCGGGCCAGTTCGTCTCCCCACCCTTTGTCGCCCCAGGCGAGGAGGTTCAGGTAGTAGTCCATGTGGCCGCGCAGGTCCGGCGGGGAGGGGACGCGGGCCGGAATCGGCCGACGTCAGGCGGGTCGGGCGGAGCGGCCCTTCAGGCAGGCCGCTCCGGTATTGCGAGCGAGGCGAAAAGCCTCAGTCAGCCATGATGTTGATCTTGAAGTACTTATCCGCGATCTTCTTGTGCGTGCCATCCTTCAGCGAAGCTTCAATCGCCTTGGAGAACATGTCGCGCAGCGCGGTGTCTTCCTTACGGACCGCCATGCCGACGCCCGGGCCGTGGATCGCCGGATCGCGCTTCACTTCGCCGACGAACTTGCAGCAATCCTTGCCCTGGCCGTTGATGAAGTCTTCCAACGAGAGCTGATCCGCCACGATGTAGTCGAGGCGGCCATTCTTAAGGTCGAGGTTGGCCTCTTCCTGCGTCGGGTAAAGCTTCACGGACGAGCCCGAGTAAAACTTTTCGAGGTAGTTGGCGTGGACGGTGGAGCTCTGCGCGCCGACGGACTTGCCCTTCAGGGCTGCCGGGGACACGTCCGAGCTGGTCACCGTCTTGGCGGCGATCACCGAGATCGGCGTGCGCGTGTAGACGGCCGTAAAGTCGACCTTCTTCTTGCGCTCATCGGTGGCGTTCATGCCGGCGGCGATGATGTCGTACTTGCCCGAAAGCAGCGCCGGGATGATGCCGTCCCAGTCCTGCGCCACCCAGGTGCACTTGATCTTCATGTTGGCGCATAGCGCGTTCACATAGTCGATCTCGAAGCCCTCGAGCTCGCCCTTGGCGTTCAGGTTGTTGAACGGCGGGTAGGCGCCCTCCGTACCGACGCGCACTTCCTTCCATTCCTTCTGCTGCGCCTGGGCCACGCCCGCGGCGGCCAGCAATGCGGCGACCGCAACGGCAGCGATACGAATGGTCTTCATCAGCAATCCCTCCATGGTCCCGCTGTTCGCGGGGCTCGTTTCGTCCACCCAGATCATCGCTTGATCCTTGTCGGGCGGAGCTGGCGCATTGGACACCGCCGCTTTGCGCGACGCAACAGGGATGCCGGGCGAAACCGCTGAATTTGCGAGCGAATGATGCCCGCTATTTCACGTCGAAGGGGAAGTATCGAGCACGAATGCGCTCATAGGTTCCATCCGCCTGGATCGCCTCGATGGCGGCGTCCAGCAGCCTTTTCAGGTCGTCGTCGCCCTTTCTCAGGCCGATCCCGTAGCCCTCGCCGAAATACGTCACGTCCGGCGGCGCATCGGCCAGGAACTGACAGCAGGAGGCCTCTTGTCCACGTTTGAGCCACTCCGTCAGGGCGATCTTGTCGCCCAGAACGGCGTCGATCCTCCCGAGCGCGAGATCGAGGCTCGCCTCGTCCTGGTTGGCGTAGAGCCCGACGGCGGCCCCCGGCGCGTAGAGGTCTTCCAGATAGGTCGCATAAACGGTGCCGGCCATCGCGCCGAGCTTGCGGCCCTTCATGGCGTCCGGCGTCACCGCCTTCAGGTCGGTGTCCTTGCGGACCATGAACACGGGAGGCGTGCGGTAGTAGCGTCGGGTGAGGGCGATCTTCTGTCGCCTTTCCTCCGTGATCTCGAGCGACGCCACGATGGCGTCGATCTGCCCGCGTTTCAGGTCCGGCACGAGATCGTCCCAGTCGGTGATCACGAAGGAGCAGGTCGCCTTGGCCTTCTCGCATAGCGCCTTTGCGACATCGATCTCGAAACCCTGCAACTCGTTGTTCTCGACATAGTTGAAGGGCGGATAGGCGCCCTCCGTGGCGATGCGGATCGTGCTCCAATCTTTCGCGCATGCGGGCGAGAGAGGCGCCGTGGCGAACAGGGCCGCCACCAGGGCTAGAAACAGGCGCTTCATCACGAACGGCTTTTTTATTGTCCGGCCGAGGCTCGGCCGCGATTGCGGACGCATTATGCCCGCAATAGCAGGCGCGGCAATCAGGGCTGCACCGGTTTCAGCCGCCGTTCGGCCGTCGCCAGGTCCTCCGGCGTATTCAGGTTGGCGAACGGGTCGACCTCGTCGGGTCCGGGCTCGAAGCTCACCAGCCGATGCGGAATATCTGACAGCAGGCGGTGCACCGCCCGTCGCTGCTCCGCGAGCGCCTTCTCGATGGCCGAGGCGGCCGCGACGCGCCAGAGGCCGACCAGAGGCTCCAGCCCGTTTGGCCCTGTGGCGACCGCCGCGAGGGCGGCCGCGTCGAGAGCAGTTGTAAGACGCGCTACCGCGTCCCGCGGCAGGAAGGGCGCGTCCGACGGCGCCGTCGCGACCAGCGCGAAGCCTCTGCGCCGCCCGAGCTCCAGCGCGGCTGCAAGGCCCGCCAGGGGGCCGGGATGGTCAGCGTGCAGATCCGCGACGATCTCCAGGCCGAACGACGCGAAACGCCCGGGGTCGCCATTCGCGTTCAGCGCCACCGCGTCGACCTGCGGGCCAAGCCGTTCCAGCACATGCTCCAGCAGCGGCCGTCCGGCCAGGGCGACGAGCGCCTTCTCGCGTCCCATGCGAGACGACAGGCCCCCGGCCAGGATGACGCCAAGAATGGGTTCTCGCATTCGCTCCATGCTCCACGGCCGCTCCGCGCGCGTTGACCCGCCGCAGCCGATCTTTACATAGAGCCATGCGCGGCGCCCAACATGTCCGCCGCCGCAGGTCGGGAGAGTGCCGTGGTCACCGAGAAGGACGTTCTTTCCGCGCTCGCCAATGTTTTGGGGCCGGACGGCAAGCCTGTCACCCAGTCGGGGGTCGTGTCGGGCCTCTCCATCCAGGGCGCCAAGGTCTATCTCTCGCTTGGCGCCGATCCCGGCCGGGCGGCCGAGGCGGAGCCGATGCGCAAGTCCGTTGAGGCCGCCGTCAAGGCGCTGCCGGGCGTCGAGGCCGTGCTCGTCACCCTGACGGCCGAGCGCGCCCCGGGTTCAGCCCCGGCCGCGCGGCCCGGGCCGGCGTCGCCGGGGCCTCGCGCGACCGCGGCGACGGCCCGAGCCGGCGTGCCCGGCGTGAAGCGCATCATCGCGGTGGCGTCCGGGAAGGGCGGCGTCGGCAAGTCCACGACGGCCGCCAACCTCGCGCTGGCGCTCGCCGCGCAGGGATTGAAGGTCGGCATCCTGGACGCCGACATCTACGGCCCGTCCATGCCCAAGCTGTTCAATCTCCACGAACGGCCCGAGATCCTCGAGGGCAAGGTCATGAAGCCGCTTGAGGCCTACGGCCTCAAGATCATGTCCATCGGCTTCCTGATCGAGGACGAGACGCCGGTGATCTGGCGGGGCCCCATGGTGATGTCGGCGTTGCAGCAGATGCTGCGCGAGGTCGCGTGGGGCGATCTCGACGTGCTCGTGGTCGACATGCCGCCCGGCACCGGAGACGCGCAACTCACCATGGCGCAGGCGGTGGCGCTGGCCGGCGCGGTGATTGTCTCGACGCCGCAGGACCTCGCGCTGATCGACGCGCGCCGCGGAATCGCGATGTTCAACCGCACGGATGTGCCAGTGCTGGGCTTGGTGGAGAACATGTCCACCTTCATCTGCCCGCATTGCGGCGGCCGCTCCGACATCTTCGGCCATGGCGGCGCCCGCCACGAGGCGCAGCGCCTTGGCGTGCCCTTCCTGGGCGAAGTGCCGCTGCACATGGAGATCCGCGAGAAGTCCGACGCAGGCCTGCCCGTGGTCGCGACCGCACCCGACGGGCCGCACGCACAAGCCTACAAGGCCATCGCCGCACAGGTTTGGGCCGGGCTCGAAGCCGGCCGGGCGGGAGCGCGCCCCGCGCCGAAGATCGTCATCGAATAGCCTACGGCCAGGCCGGGGCGGCATGCAGCGTGACCCCGGCCAGGAACACGACGAGCAGCAGCTTCGACGCCCAGTGATCGAGGCCGAAGATCAGGGGCTGCAAGGCCGCGCGAAGCGCCCAGAAGCCCGCCCCCAAAAACAGGAAGCCGCGGCCCAGCGCGTCCGTGGCCACCAAGTCGGGTTTAAGCGCCAGCACCGCGCCCGCTGCCGCAAATACAAAGACCAGCATCAGGTTCAGGGTCACCAGGATGCCCCTGTTCACGGGATCCAGTTTGGCCAGCCGGGAGCGCCAGCGAAACAGCAGCGGGAAGGCGAGATGAAACGCCGCGAACGCAAGGTCGAACGCGCCCGCGGCCCCGATCAACGACGTCGCGCTCAATCCCGCCATTTGCTCATATCCCCTGGTATGCGCACATATTCTACCTTCGGACGGACTGGCCGAGGCCGGGAGGGGTGAATAGCGCTTGCGCGGCGCAATATCTCCGGCCCGCTACTTGCAAACCGCATGGGGCCGTCGCATAGCAGAACCGCGCTGCGCGTGAGGCTTCGAGACCTCTGGCGGGCATTGCCGCGCCCGCCTTGTTGGTCCACATTCAGCGCCCGATGGGCGAGCCGCAAGGTTTCGCCATCTCAAGAAAAGCAGCAAAACAGGCCCACCCCCTTGGGCCCTTCGGAGGGACCGTTGCAATGAAGCGTCGCCAATTTATCCAGACCGCAGCCATCGGGGCTGCGGCCAGCGCCGTCGCGGCGCCTGCCATCGCGCAGTCCAGCCCCGAGGTGAAGTGGCGGCTGACATCCAGCTTCCCGAAGTCGCTTGACACCATCTATGGCGGCGCCGAGTACATGGCCAAGATGGTCTCGGAAATGACGGACGGCAAGTTCCAGATCCAGGTCTTCGCCGCCGGCGAGATCGTGCCTGCCCTGCAGGCTCTGGACGCCACCCAGAACGGCACCGTCGAGGCCTGCCACACGGTGTCCTACTACTATGTCGGCAAGGACCCGACCTTCGCGATTGCGGCGTCCGTGCCATTCGGCCTCAACGCCCGCCAGCAGAATTCCTGGCTGTTCCAGGCCGGCGGCAACGAGCTCTTCAACGAGTTCTACAAGAAGTACAATGTCATCGGCGCGCCCTGCGGCAACACCGGAACCCAGATGGGCGGCTGGTTCCGCAAGGAGATCAAGACCTCCGCGGACCTGAGCGGCCTCAAGATGCGCATCGGCGGCATCGCCGGCCAGGTGCTGCAGAAGCTCGGCACGGTGCCGCAGCAGATCGGCGGCGGCGACATCTACCCGGCGCTCGAAAAGGGCACCATCGACGCGGCCGAGTGGGTCGGCCCCTATGACGACGAGAAGCTCGGCTTCAACAAGGTCGCTCCCTACTACTACTACCCTGGCTGGTGGGAGGGTGGCCCCACCGTCCACGCCTTCTTCAACCAGGAGAAATTCAACGCGCTGCCGAAGCACTACCAGGCCATTCTGCTCAACGCCTGCACGGCCGCGAACACCTGGATGCAGGCGCGTTACGACATGCAGAACCCGGGCGCGCTGAAGCGCCTCGTCGGCGCCGGCGTGCAGCTTCGTCCCTTCCCGCAGGAGGTGATGGAAGCCTGCCTGAAGGCCTCCAACGAGCTCTATGCCGAGATCAGCGCCAAGAACGAGGACTTCAAGAAGGCGATCAACGCCATGATCGCTTACCGGAACGAGGAATACCTCTGGTTCCAGGTTGCCGAGTTCACCTTCGACAACTTCATGATTCGCGCCCGCGCACGCCAGTAAGGCGACAAGCGTTTCTGCTTCCGACACCCCGGGGTTCGCGCCCCGGGGTTTTTTTTGCCCAGCGCAAGCTTGGCGCTTGAAACTTCGCGAATGGATCCGATATGCGTCTATCGGGATGCGCCATTGCGTCAAACGCATAAGAACGCACCGGTTGGAGGGGACATGTTGGAACGCCGTAAATTCATCGCTGCAGCCGGCGCGGGACTTGCCGCAACCGCGGTCGCAGCGCCCGCTATCGCGCAATCCACGCCAGACGTGCGCTGGCGCTTGACGTCCAGTTTTCCGAAATCGCTCGACACGATCTACGGCGCGGCGGAAGTCTTCGCCAAGCTGGTCGCCGAGGCAACGGACAACAAGTTCCAGATCCAGGTTTTTGCGGCCGGCGAAATCGTACCCGGCCTGCAGGCCGCCGACGCCATCCAGAATGGCACCGTCGAGTGCTGTCACACGGCGCCGTATTACTATGTCGGCAAGGATCCGACTTTCGCGTTTGGCACCGCCGTGCCGTTCGGGCTGAACTCCCGCCAGCAGAACGCCTGGTTCTACCACGGCGGCGGCATGGAGCTGCTGAACGATTTCTTCAAGAAGTACAATATCGTCTCACTGCCCGGCGGCAATACAGGCACGCAAATGGGCGGCTGGTTCCGCAAGGAGATTAAGACACCGGCCGACCTGAACGGCCTCAAAATGCGCATCGGCGGTCTCGCCGGCCGCGTTATCCAGAAGCTCGGCGCCGTGCCGCAGCAGATCGCTGGCGGGGACATCTATCCGGCGCTCGAGAAGGGCACCATCGACGCGGCCGAGTGGGTCGGCCCGTACGACGACGAGAAGCTCGGCTTCAACAAGGTCGCGCCCTACTACTACTATCCGGGCTGGTGGGAAGGCGGCGCCGCGCTGCACTTCTTCATCAACACCGAAGCCTGGGCCAAGCTGCCGAAGAATTATCAGGCGATCGTCACTGCTGCTGCCGGCTACGCCAATGTCGACATGCAGGCGAAGTACGACGCCCGCAACCCGGCCGCCGTGCGCCGGCTGGTGCAGAGCGGCGCGCAATTGCGTCCGTTTTCGCCTGACATCATGGAGGCCTGCCAGAAAGCCTCGGTCGAACTTTATGCCGAAATCTCCAAGGACAACGCGGATTTCAAGAAGATCCACGATGCCTACATGGCGTTCCGGAACGACGAATATCTGTGGTTCCAGATCTCCGAGTTCACCTACGACAGCTACATGATCCGCTCGCGCGCGAAGGGGTAGGGGGCCCCGGCCGCGCGCGCTTCAGCGTCGCGGCGCTTCTGCGTGCAGCCCCGGGAGCTCGTCTCCCGGGGTTTTTGCGTTGCACAACCCTGGTCAACGGCCGAGGCTGTTTCCCGCCGCCTCGGCGGCGTCTATAGGAGCCACAACCGCCACGTCTGAAGGACAACCCATGAAAGTCGCCCTGATCGGATCCCGCTGGTTCGCAGCCCGGGTGCTCGACATCCTGCTGGAACGGGGCGACGAGGTTTTCGTGCTCGGGACCAATGGCGAGGACCAGCTTGGCAAGCTCGCGACCGAAAAGGGCGTGCCGCATTCGCTGCTCGACAACCCGCGCCGCATCGAGGCCGAGATGCTGCCCGACGGCTCTTATGATGCGATGATCGCAGCCCATTGCCACGCCTTCATCGGCGCAGGCGCGCGCGCCAAGGCGCGCAACGCGTTCGGCTACCACCCCTCGCTGCTGCCCCGCCATCGCGGCATCGCGGCCGTGGAGTGGACCATCAAGGCGCGCGACCCGATCGGCGGCGGCTCCATTTATCACCTGTCCGAAGGCTGGGATGATGGCCTCGTGGGCGAGCAGGAGTGGTGTTTCGTCTATCCCGACGACGACGCCGGCTCGCTCTGGAAGCGCGAACTCGCCCCGATGGGACTTCGCCTGATCCGCCGCGCGCTGGAAACAATCGAGAAAACCGGAACGCTGCCCGGCCATGCCCAAGACCCCAAGGTCGTGACGCTTGCGCCGATGAGCGGTCTTTAGTCTCCGCAGCGCACTTCGCCATCCAAACGAAAAGGCCGGGAGCTGATCCCGGCCTTTTTGTTTATTGTCAGCGCTTACTGGATCTTCGGCGGGGCGCCGAAGTCCAACGCCGGCGGCCCGTCGTCCATGTTCGGCGTCAGGTTGTTGAGCTGCTCCATCGCCTTCTTCTGGTCCACAACGGGGCCGCTGCTCTTGTAGTGCATGACCATGCTGGGGAAGAGCAGCACCAGCGCCACCATGATGAGCTGGATCACCACGAAGGGCACCGCGCCCCAGTAGATCTGACCGGTGGTCACCGGATCCATCATCTTGCCCGTCACCCGGTCCTTGTAGGGCTCGCGCGGGGCCACCGAGCGCAGGTAGAACAGCGCAAAGCCGAAGGGCGGGTGCATGAACGACGTCTGCATGTTCACGCCCAGCATCACGCCGAACCAGATCAGGTCGATGCCGAGCTTGTCGGCCACCGGCCCGATCAGCGGCACCGCGATGAAGGCGAGCTCGAAGAAGTCGAGGAAGAACGCCAGAACGAAGATCAGCAGGTTCACGAAGATCAGGAAGCCGACCTGTCCGCCCGGCAGGGAGGTGAGCAGGTGCTCCACCCAGACGTGGCCGCTGACGCCGAAGAAGGTGAGCGAGAACACGCGCGCGCCGACCAGGATGAACACCACGAAGGCCGAGAGCTTCGCGGTGGATTCGGTGGCCTGGCGCATCAGGTCCCAGGTGAGGCGCCGCTTGGCGATGGCCAGCAGCACCGCGCCCGCGGCGCCCATCGCGCCGCCCTCCGTTGGCGTGGCGAGGCCGATGAAGATCGTGCCGAGCACCAGGAAGATGAGGCCGAGCGGCGGCACCATCACGAACACGGTCTGCTCCGCCATGCGCGACAGCAGCCCCAGCCCTAAGAGCTTGTTGATGACCGCGATCGCGAAGGACACCGCCACCGCGACCGTCATGGTGAGCACCACGAAATCCGCGCCTGCGCCGACCTTGGTGAAGTTCTTGATCACCAGATAGCCGATCACGCCCGAGATCACGGTGACGACCAGCACGGAAAGGCGGCGGGTCTGCCCGTCGGCGTCGCGCAGCGTCTGCGCCTCCGGCGGCAGGCCGGGGGCCGCGGCCGGGAAGAACACGCTCACGCCAAAGACGTAGAGCGCATAGAGCAGCGCCAGCACGAGGCCGGGGATGAACGCCCCCTCATACATGTCGCCCACCGAGCGGCCGAGCTGGTCGGCCATCACGATCAGCACGAGCGAGGGCGGAATGATCTGCGCCAGCGTGCCGGAGGCTGCGATCACGCCCGATGCGAGCCGGCGATCATAGCCGTAACGCAGCATGATCGGCAGCGAGATCAGGCCCATCGAGATCACCGAGGCCGCCACCACGCCCGTGGTCGCCGCCAGGAGAGCCCCCACGAAGATGACCGCATAAGCGAGGCCGCCGCGCACCGGGCCGAAGAGCTGGCCGATGGTATCCAGCAGGTCCTCGGCCATCCCTGATCGTTCAAGGATCAGCCCCATGAAGGTGAAGAATGGAATGGCCAGCAAGGTGTCGTTGTTCATCACCCCATAGACGCGTTCCGGCAGCGCTTGCAGGAAGTCGGGGCGGAACAGGCCGAGCTCGATGCCAAGCAGCGCGAAGAACAGGCCGTTCGCCGCAAGGGCAAAAGCGACCGGGTACCCCAGCAGCAGGAAGAGCACGAGGGCGCCGAACATGATCGGCGCCATGTTCTCGATGAGGAAGGCGGTCATGGGGAATGATCCCGGGAGGACGAGTGCAGGCGAAGGAGGCGGATGCGCCCCCGAGACGTTCGGCAGGCTAGTGCGGCTTGGGATCGGCGACCGGATCGAGCCCGGCGGCGGCCAGCAGGCGCTGCGCCTCCGCCTCCGCGGAGGCGTGATGCCCGCCGCCGGAGGCCGTATCGGCGAGGTGGCCACGCATGATCGCGACGCGCTTGATCAGCTCCGAGATCGCCTGGAAGAAGAGCAGGAAGAACGCCAGCGGCACCAGGAACTTGGCCGGCCACTGCGGCAGTCCGCCCGCGTTCTGCGACTGCTCGCGGATCATGAAGCTGCGCGTGAAGAACGGCCAGGACGTGATCAGCATCACGATGGTGAGCGGCAGCAGGAACAGCGTGTGGCCGATCACGTCGATCCAGTCGCGGCCGCGCTTGGGCAGCATGCTGTTCACGATGTCGATGCGGATGTGCTCGTTGCTGAGCAGCGTCCACGGCGAGCACAGCAGAAAGACGATGCCGAACAGCACCCACTGCAGCTCGAGCCAGGCGTTCGAGGACACGTCGAACAGCTTGCGGATGATGGCGTTGGTGGTCGACACGATCACGGCCGCGACGATCAGCCAGCTCAGCCATCGTCCAAGACGCGTGTTGATGCCGTCAATCAGACGGCTGAACGTCAGCAAGCCGGACAACACACCCCTCCATCGTGCACAACGTGTGCTTTTTGTTTTGCAGAAACCGCCGCGAACGCAGCAAAGAGACCCGCGGCACGGGTCACGCTATAACATCCTGTCTGCCCTGCTGCTAGCGCAGGTCTGCGGCTTCGGGGAGGTTTTTCGCCAAGCCTGCACTCTCGCGTTGAAACCTGCCCGCAAGCTACGGCGCCGGCTCACAATTCGCCGCCGCCGACGCGGTCGCGGGCTCCATGCGGGCGCGGATGCGCTCCCGATGAATGGTGTAGATCCCGCTGCCGATCACCAGCGCCGCGCCCGTGATCGTCATCGCGTCCGGCAGCTCGCCAAACACGATGGCGCCGGCCAGCACGGCCCAGATGATCACGCTGTAGCGGAAGGGTGAAACAACCGATACGTCGACGTCCCGGAACGCCGTAATCACGAAGAACTGCCCGAGCATCACCGCGGCTCCGGCGCCGATCAGATACAGCCACTGAACGGGAGCGAGGTGGACCCAGTTCTCGACCGTGATCATCCCCAGCCCGCTCAGGCACACGGCCGTGGAGGTCGCGGTCAGAATGGCCGCGGTAGGGATCGCCCGCGGAATGCTCCGGGTCACAAGATCGCGTCCAGCCACGAAGAAGGCCGACAGCAGGGCGACAAAGCTGTAGGCGTCGAAATGCGAACCGGTCGGCCTCACGACGAGCAGGACACCGCCGAACCCCACCAGAACGGCCAACCAGCGCCTCCAGCCCATGGGCTCGAGCCCCGAAACCGCGCAGGCGACGGCGATCAGGATCGGCGCCGACTGGCCGATCGCCGTTAGGTCCGCGAGCGGCAGGTGCCCGAGTGCGATCACGAAGCAGATAGCCACAACGGCTTCGAGGCCGGCGCGCAGCGCGACCCAGCCCGAAAGCGTATCGGGAAGCCGGCGGATCTGCCCAAGCCCGAACAGCAGCACCAGGCTGAACAAGATTGCGAACGCGCCGCGGATGAACACCACCTCGCCAGGCGGCGCTGCTTCGCGGACGATCTTCATCATCGTGTCGCTGGTTGTGAAGATCGCCATGGCGGCCATCATGGAGAGGATGCCGCGGCGGTTCTGAGCAAAGCTGTGCATGGATTATCGCGTGATTTTCGCGAGACCCTACACGGTCAGCCGTTCCCTTCCAGCACAATCGAATGTCCGTCGCCGACGCAGGGCGAACTTGATAATCAACAAGCTATACGAGTGAAGTAGTTTAGCTGCTCGTTAAGGCGCCCGGTGTAGGGTTCCGTCATGTGATGGATCCGCCCGCGCGCATGTCCTTTCTCGACGACCTCCGCTCCCGCCAGAAAGCGTTCTCCCTGAACCGGGAGAGCGAGGCGATCATCCGTGGCCTCCGGTCCGTTGTTGAGCGAGACGGCCCAAGCGTGCTGCGCGCCTACTATGCGACGTGGCGCGATCTTCCAGGCTTCGACTCCTTCGCCGAGAGATACGCCGAAACCTATGTGGCCTTTCAGTCGCGCTATTACGGCGAGATGTTCGACGGCAACATGGACGACGCCTATGTGGGGCGTCTGAAGGAGACCATCGGCCGCGAGATGCGCGATGGGTATGGACCCCGCATCCGCCTCGCAAGCGCCGTGGCGCTGTCGGCGCACCTCTTCGATCACATCGGCGCGCATCACGTGTTCTCGGGCCGCAAGGTCGCGCAAAAATGCGCCGCCGTGATGCGCTATGTCGCCGTGGACGCGCTTAACGCCATGGCGATCGAGCAGGCGGAATTGAAGCGGAGCCTCGAGGAGCGACGGGAGAAGGTCGACAACGCGCTTGCCTCCTTCACGGCGACGTCCGGCAGCGTCTCGACGGCGATGATCTCCACGTCGGAGGCGGTCGAGACAACAGCGGCCGAAACCCTGTCCGCGTCCGAGCACGCCCGCCGCGAGGTCGACCGGGCCGACAACGCCTCGCGCGAGAGCGCCGATCGGGTCAGCGCCACCGCCACCGCCACCGAGACCCTGTCGCGCTCCATCGGGGCGATCGGCGAGCAGGTGCAAAAGAGCCTCGGCGTCACGCAGCGCGCATCCGCGGACGTCGCCGAGATGGCCCGTACGATGCGCGAGCTGGCCGGGGCGGTGGAGCGGGTTGGCTCCGTGGTCGGCCTCATCTCGGAGATCGCCGCGCAAACCAACCTTCTCGCCCTCAACGCCACGATCGAGGCTGCGCGCGCAGGCGAATCCGGACGAGGTTTTGCGGTGGTGGCTTCCGAAGTGAAGTCGCTGGCGGCGCAAACCAGTCGGGCCACCGACGACATCGCTAACCAGATCCACGCCATTCAGGCCGCTACGCAAGCCTCCGTAAGCCAGATCGCCACCATCGTGGATTCGATCGACCAAGTGTCGGGCATCGCCTCCGTCATCGCCGAAGCCGTGGACGAGCAAAGCGTCGCCACCACGGCTATCGCGACGGGCGCGCAGGATGCCGCCCGAATGGCCGCAACGGTGGGCGAAGCGGCCAACAGCGTGCGCGTCGCGATGGGTGCTCTGGAAAAGTCCGGCGGCGCCATGCGCGAGCGCTCCAACCAGCTCGCGCAGCAGTCCAACGCCTTCGGCTCGGAACTGGATCTGCTCGTCTCCCGTTTGCGCTCCGCTTGACGTTCGGTATCGGCGCGTCGCCAGATGCGTCGGCCGTTGCGGCCCGCAAGGAGATTTCCAGTGTCAACGATCCCCCATCGTCTCGCCGGGCGTTTCGCCCTCGTCACCGGCTCATCCCGCGGCATCGGGTTGGCGGTGGCGATACGCTTCGCCCAGGAGGGCGCGATCGTGGCGATCAATCACCGCAATGATCCCGAGGACGCCGACAAGGCCATCGCCAAGCTTCATGAGGTCACGGCGGCCGCCGGCCTGCCGAAAGTCGACCACCGGATCGTGGTAGCGGACGTCGCCCGGGAAGGCGACATCGAGCGCGCCATCGGCGAGCTCGTGTCAGGCTGGGGACGGCTCGACATCCTGGTCAACAACGCTGGCATCCAGAGCGAAACGCCCGGCGACGAAATGTCGGACGACGACGTGTCGAAGATCCTCGACGTAAACCTCAAGGGCCCGGCGCTGGCCTCGCGGGTAGCGATCCGCCATTTTCTGTCGCGTCCGGGTGGCGGCGTTATCATCAACACGTCCAGCGTGCATGAGGCGATTCCGAAGCCCGGCTACGCCGCCTACGCGATGTCGAAGGCCGGGCTCGGCCATCTCACCCGCACACTGGCGTTGGAATTTGCCGAAAAGGGCATCCGCGTCAACGCCATTGGGCCGGGCGCGACCGTGACGGCCATGAACGACGCCTGGCGCAACGATCCCGCAAAGCGCAAGTCGGTCGAGAGCCACATCCCGATGGGCTTTGCGGGCGACCCGGAGGATATGGCCCCGGCCTACGCGTTCCTGGCTTCCGACGAGGCCCGCTATATCACCGGGCAGACGCTCTATATCGACGGCGGGCTGACGCTTTATCCGGACTTCAAGCATAACTGGTCGTCGTAAAGCCCGGAGGGCTGATCACCCCGGCCGGCTCAGTGGAACAGCTGCGCCAGGCCGTGGCCGAGCAGGCCGATCGCCAAGACCAGCATCGGCAGCAGCGTGGCCGAGAACCCGACCACGCGCAGCCGCAGGGGAGCGTCCTGCTGGATAAAGTACCAGGCGTGGACGGCCCGGCCGGCCGTGAAAACGGCTGCGAGACCGTGCAGCACGAAGCCCGGGGCGCCGATGGCCGCCGCGATGATCAACAGGATGAAGAACATGGGGATGTTCTCCACCGCGTTGGCGTGGCCGCGCATCACACGGATAAGCGCCGGAACGCCGCCATCGCCGATCGACACCTGATGTTGCCGGCGCAGCTTGCCGGTGGACCACGCCAGCCAGGCGAGAATGAAAACGTTGAGCGCCGCATAGACGCCGACGATCGGAAAACTATTCAACTGAGACCCCATCGGACTCGCAAAAACACGGTCCCGCGCCTCAAGATTGCGCGTATGGCGAAAACGTCAAGCTCAAGGCTCAGCCGCCCGTGACGCTCATGTGGCGGCCCACGGCCGGGCGGGCGGTATCGCGATCGATGATGAAATCGTGGCCCTTGGGCTTGCGCGCGATGGCGGCCTTGATCGCCGCGTCCAGCGCTTCGTCGCCCTCGGACGCGCGCAGAGGCGCCCGCAGGTCCGCGGCGTCCTCCTGGCCAAGGCACATGTAGAGCGTTCCCGTGCAGGTCACCCGCACGCGATTACAGCTCTCGCAGAAGTTATGTGTCAGTGGCGTGATGAAACCGATGCGCCCGCCGGTTTCCTTGGCGCGCATGTAGCGGGCCGGCCCGCCGGTGCGATACGGGATATCTTCAAGCGTGAAGGTCTGCGCCAGCCGTGCGCGCAGGTCGCGCAGCGGCCAGTACTGGTCGAATCGCGCCGGTTCGATGTCGCCCATCGGCATGACCTCGATAAAGGTCATATCCATGCCGCCTGCATGGGCCCAGTCGATCATGCGCTCGACTTCGTCCTCGTTGACGCCCTTCAGCGCCACCGCATTGATCTTCACCTGCATGCCGGCCCGGCGGGCGGCGTCCACGCCCTTCAGCACGACCGCGAGGTCGCCTCGCCGGGTAATGGCCTTGAACTTGTCGGGATCAAGCGTATCCAGCGACACGTTGATGCGCCGCACGCCGCACGCCGCGAGTTCGTCGGCGTAGCGCGCCAGCTGCGAGCCATTCGTGGTGAGCGTCAGCTCCTCCAGCGCGCCCGAATCGAGATGGCGCGACAGGTTCTCGAACAGCGTCATGATGTCTCGCCGCACCAAGGGCTCACCGCCCGTGATGCGCAACTTGCGCACGCCTTGGCGCACGAAGGCCGAGCACAGGCGATCCAGCTCTTCGAGCGTCAGCAGGTCCTTGCGCGGCAGAAACGTCATGTCCTCTGACATGCAGTACACGCAGCGGAAATCGCACCGGTCGGTGACCGACACGCGAAGATAGGTGATCGACCGGCCAAACGGATCGACAAGCGGGCGGGCCTGGGTCGGAAGCTGGATCGTCTCGGTCATGGGCCTGAGATGGTGCGGAGCCGCGTGGCGGAAAGGCATCTTGCCCGATATATGTGCGCTGGCAAGCGACCGCCACCGCCGACCTACCGGGCTCCATCGCGGCGCCGCCGTTCAGGGATCATCATCGCATGTCGAGCGTCTGGCCCACCGAAATCACATTGGCGAAAGACAAGCGCACGCTGCACGTGGCTTTTGACGACGGGACGTCGTTTGCTCTGCCGGCCGAGTATCTGCGCGTCGAGAGCCCCAGCGCCGAGGTGCAGGGCCATTCGGCCGCCGAACGCAAGACCGTGCCGGGCAAGCGCAACGTGCAGATCATCGGCGTCGAGCCGGTCGGCAACTACGCGGTTCGGCTGATTTTCGACGACATGCACCAGACAGGAATCTTTAGCTGGCCCTATCTGCGTGAACTCGGCGCGGAACACGAGACGCGCTGGGCCGCCTACATCGCCGAACTCGACGCCAAGGGCCTGAGCCGCGATCCGCCGCGCCGCCATTGAGCCGACGACCCAAACGAAAAAGGCCGGCGCGACGGCCGGCCTTTTGAGGAGAGTGCGGATCAGCGCTGGACGACGACCTGCGCGCCGACCTTCACACGCTCGTAAAGGTCGATCACGTCCTCGTTGACCATGCGGATGCAGCCCGACGACACGGCCTGGCCGATCGTCTCCGGCTCGTTGGAGCCGTGGATGCGGTACAGCGAGGTGCCAAGATACATGGCGCGCGCGCCAAGCGGGTTTTCCGGGCCGCCCGGCATGTACTTCGGCAGGTCGGGACGGCGGCGCAGCATCTCGGACGGCGGACGCCAATCCGGCCACTCGCGCTTCATCGTGACGGTCTTCACGCCGGCCCAGTCGAAACCGGGGCGGCCTACGCCGACGCCGTAGCGCACGGCCTTGCCGTCGCCCAGCACGTAGTACATGCGCCGCTCGGTGGTCGAGACGACGACCGTGCCGGGCTTGTACTTGCCGTCATAGCTGACGATCTCGCGCGGAACGGCGGTAGCCTGGGGCTTTGCGGCCTCCGGGTAGGCTTCCACCAGCGGCTGGCGGGTGAGGGGGTCGATCTGGTAGGCCTGGGCCGCGCCAGACAGGAGCAGTCCTGCGGTCACGCCAGCCAACGCGATAGCTATACGGCGCATCTGTGTTGCCTCGATTTCGGTCTCAGAATTGACAAATTGCGGCTGGGCCGCGGACCTTGAGCGTTACCCATACTCGTTTAAGGAATTCAACAACCTACCCGGGAGTTTCATCACGGATTGGTGTTTCATTCACCAACGTGTCGGGCGCGCCACAACTGCGGTCCTTTCTAGGCGCAAACAGGGCAGGCCCGCTGTGTCGAAACACACAAACCTCGTCTTGGTTTCCGGCCTTTGCCACCGTTTCGACGCCATGGTGAATGAATCGGCATACCTTCCGGCGGCATGCGTTCCGGGCGGATCGTCCCCAGTCACCCACACGCTTGACTTGCCGCGCGCGGCTGCCTAGAAGCCTGCCACGTTCGGTCTGGCCCCATGGCCGCCACGGACGGGCGCGTAGCTCAGCGGGAGAGCACTCCCTTCACACGGGAGAGTTCACCCCTGCAACTTCAATGGCTTGCGCGGGTGCTGTGGTTCAGATGAACCGAGGCGCAAGAGGATGGGCGATTAGCTCAGCGGCAGAGCGTCCCCTTCACACGGGGAAGGTCGCAGGTTCAATCCCTGCATCGCCCACCATTCTCTCTCACGCGCGGCGCTTCACGGGCCCGACTTCGAGGTCCACGGCGCTGCCGGTTTCCCGCAGATAGGTCGGCGAGAACTTTGCATAGACGCGCTCGGTGAGGCGGCTGTCGCTGTGCCCCAGAAACGCGGCGATCTCGGTCATAGGGCGCCCGGCCTCGGCCATGAAGCGCGCCGCCGAGTGCCGGAAGACGTGAGGCGACACCCACGGGCAGCCGATCTTCCGGCCAGCGGCCTTGATCCCCTTCTTCACCGAGCCAACCTTTTCGCCCGCCCACTCGATCACGTAGGAGCTAGTGGCCGATTCGCGCGCCTCGGCCAGCGCCGTGCGGGAGAGATTGTTCATGGGCACCGTGGCCCGGCCCTTGTTGGTGGTCGCGCGCTCGGGGTCATCGAGGTGAATGAGGCCGCGCTCGAAGTCGACGCGGTCCCAGGTCAAGTCGAGTATCGCGCCGGCGCGGCCCGCCGTGGTGATCGCGAGGATGGCGAACAGGCGCACATGCGGCGCGTTGCAGGCGTCAATCAGCGCGGACGCCTGCGCGCGGGACAGGTGCTTGTCGCGCGGCTTGGGCGGGGCCGGGCGCTTGATCAGCGGGGCCTTGCCGATCAGGTTCTGACCCTCGGCCCAGACGAGGCACATCCGCAAGCGGCCGAGCTCGGTCCAGATGGTGCCGTCGGAGCGACCCTTGGCGCGGCGCGCCTTGGTGTAGGCGTTGCACTCGTCCTCGGTGATGGCGTCGGCGAGGCGCGAGCCGAAGGCCGGGCCGATCGATTTCCACTCAAAGCCCATAGTGGTGGCGGCAGGTCGCTCGCCAAGGCTGGCGCGGTAGCCGTTCCAGCAGTCCTCGACGGTCACCGGCCTGCGCTCGGCTTCCGCGCGCAGCTTCTTGTATTGCTCGAAGCGGCGCTGGGCCTCTAACGGGTCATCCGTACCAAGCGAAGGGCGCTGTCGCTTCCCGTTTTCCCACCACTCGACGGCCCACTTTCCCCGATATTTGACGAGGCGCATTGCTCATATTCCTCCACATCAGCGAGCCGGAAGCGGAGCAGTTTCCCGCCCGCGCGAAAGCCGCGCAACTCGCCCCGCAGGAACAGGTTGCGGATATGCCGCTCGGAGCACTGCCACCGCTCGGCGACGTCAATGGGGCGCATGGCCTTGGGGCTCATGGCGTGCCTCCGGTTTCAAACTCCAGTCCACGGTCGTACTTCGCAACCCGCGCCGCGACGTCGGCGCAGCCGTGTTCCACGAGCACGCTAAGGCGGTGGTGGCCGTGGAGAAGCCAACCCTCGCCCTCGCTGATGAACAGCGGCAGCGGCTCGCAAAGCTGTGGCATCACTGCCTCTTCGCTGCGCGCCACGCCGTCGCGCAGCTCGTCCAGTCGTTCGACCTCCACCTCCACCTTGGCGTTGTGCTTTAAGGCTTGGAGGGCGTCGATAGTGTAGGGCCTGCCGTGCACGCCCGCCCTGCAGTCGAAGAGCGCGGCCGGGAAGTTGAGATAGCGCGCCTTGCCGGCGATCTCGCTGGTGTAGAGCTGGACACGCATTAATTCGAGACGGCCCATCATGCGCTCGGCTCCTTTGGCTGGCATTGGAGGGAAGGGAAGCGCGCGAGCCGCAGCCCGCGCGCGGTGGCGGCTCACGCCCGCATGGGCATGAGGACGCCGACGTAGTCGGGCGAGACGCCGACGGGGACGAGCCGCAAGGGCGAGCCCGGGTCGATCATCTGGAGCGAGACGTGCTCGGTAGTGAACTGGGCGAGCATCTCGCGCAGGTAGCTGGCATTGACGCCGAAGTAGTCGGCGGCGTGCTTGCCCTCGCCCACCGTGAGTGCGCGGGTCAGCTCGCCTTCCAGCTCCTCAGTGCCAGAACCGCTGTCGACGTCGCGGATCGAGGCCGTGAGGGCGGTGATGTCGACGCGGATGGCCGAGCTGGACTTGGCGATCGCGGTCAGGCGGGTGAGCGCCGAGATCACCTCGTTGCGCGAGAGCGTCAGGAGCGCCGCGTCGGGATCCAAAGCCGGGCAAACCCGCTGGTAGTCGGGAAAGGAGCCGTCAATCAGCTTGGACGTCAGCACCACGTCG
Organism: Alsobacter metallidurans; assembly: GCF_014636935.1. Classification (GTDB taxonomy): domain Bacteria; phylum Pseudomonadota; class Alphaproteobacteria; order Rhizobiales; family Beijerinckiaceae; genus Alsobacter; species Alsobacter metallidurans. The sequence continues at coordinate 1,523,731 of NZ_BMES01000001.1, forward strand.
GCCCAGGCAAACTGGATCTTAGTTTCGCTCACCCTCACGGTGGCGCCCTTGACGAACAAGCTGGAGATGACGCCCACGGTCTTGCGGGGCACGATCACGCCTGCGGGCAGCTCGCCGCCCTCGGGCATCTCGACAGTGGCCTGCGCTAGCCGGTGGCCGTCCGTGGTGACGCCGCGCAGGCATGTGACGCCGTTGGCGTTGGTGACCGGGTGCAGGAAGACACCATTGAGGTAGTAGCGGGTTTCTTCGGTCGACATGGCGAACGAGGTCCGCCCGAACAGGTGCGCCATAGCGTTCTCATCGAGCGGGAAGCTGGCCGCGCCCTTCTCGAAGGTGAGGTTGGGGAAGTCCTCGGCGGGCAGCGTCTGCAGCTTGTAGCGGGAGCGGCCGGACTGGATCGTGATCTGGCCCTCGTCGGCCGTCTCGATCCGCACCGTGGCGCCCTTAGGCACGCCACCCAGAAGGCGCTTCAAGGCGTCGTGCGGGATGGTGACCTTGCCAGGCTTCTCGACCTCGGCGGGGATCTTGTAGCCGAGCTGCAGGTCGAGGTCGGTGCCCGTTATGGCGACGTGCTCGCCCTCGGCTTCGAGCAGGACGTTGCTCAGGATCGGGATGGTGGTCTTCTTCTCGACGATAGCGTCAGAGGCCCTCATCGCGGCGAGGAGATGGTCGCACGAGACGGAAAACTTCATAGCGTGACCTTTCAAAGAGGTGCGGGGGCGAATTGAAATTGCAGAATAATGGAAATCACCGCCGGTGCAATACAGAATATTGCACTTGAGGGGCAAATTTGTAGCATGCGCTTGATGTGACCTCGAGCTAGGCCAGCGCGGCGACCGCCGCCCCGAAGGTGTTGAACAGGGTCAGGATTACACATCACGCGCCCGCATAGCGCGCCAGGAGCACGCATCCATGCAGTCGGCTTCGCGCCAATAGCTGCCGTTCGGGCCCTGCCAGGAAGCGGATGTCGCCAGGCGAAGTTGGTTCAGGATTGCTAACGGCCTTCAGCGGACGAACGGTCGGTTTTTTGATAGTCGGAGCGCATGACGGACAAGGCAAACATCCACGTGCAACGCGCCGATCATGTCGGCTTCGCGGTCGCCTCCCTCGACTAGGCCGTTCGGTTCTGGGTCGAGGGGCTCGGCGCGCGGCTCGTACGGACTGGCGAGATGGGAGGCGCGTTCCTCGGTCAGGTGACAGGAGCGCATGGGGCGCAGGTCCGCATGGCAATCGTCTCGCTGGCCGATCAGACGATCGAACCCCTAGAGTATTGGGGTCTGGTTCGGCCAAGCGTTCCGGCCAAGCCATTCGGCCCTGGCTTTGCGCATCTAGCCCTTGTGGTCGATGACATCGATGCAGTCCTTGCGCGGATCGTCTCCTACGGCTGGAGGGCGCAAGGCACGCCGCAGCCGATCACGAGCGGCGCACGCGCCGGAACGCAGGTGATCCACGCTCTTGGCCCTGACGGCGCGACGATCGAGTTCATGCAGCCGCCGTCTAACGCGCAAGACCGCTGACCTCACTGGAGCAGCGTCGGCGGACGGCCGCGACACAGACCCAGCCCGAGAGTCACCGAGACGCAAGCGTGAAAAAGGACGCGCTGATCCAAACTTCCGCCATCGCGCGATCGCGTTGCTGTCCGCCGATTACGCGCCGAACGTTCGCCATGTCCGAATGACGATCCCGGACAGGGTAACGAGGTCAGGTCACGTTGGACTTCGCCATCTCGAGATGGTGCCGAATGCCCGGAAGCAGCTTCTCGGCGAACGCCATCAGTTCAGCATCGCTGCCGGATTTTCCGAAGCGCTCGAGGAGCGATACCGCAGACTCGTGCGCCGCGACTTGCTCCTTGTAATCTTCGTGAACTCGGCACCGTCCAGCTTCTTCAGCTTATCGATCCTGGCCTGATGGCACTTGTCGAGTTTCGAGGGTAGCGGCGTCATGCCGATGTGGGGCTTCACGATGAGCGACAACTCGAACGAGGACTTCTGGTGGTCCTCGATCATCGTCGCCGGAAGTCGCGCGCCTTCTGATCGCCGCGGACGGCTGCCAGCTCGCTCGATTTCGTTTCGAACATGTCGCTCAGGGCGAATTCGGTCACGAAGTCCTTCGTCGATGGGCTCATGCCGACGGTGGCACTGACGCCGGTCTTCTCACCTGAGGATTGAGCGTAGGCGGGCGAAGCGACCGCCATGAGTAAGGCAAGCGCAAGTGCGGGTTTCATGCTGCATCCTCGGCGTGGACAGTCACGCGGTGCCAGGCGGTCATCAGGTAACCGGGGAAATCGTAGATCGATGCTGCCGTCTCGGGCTGGGTATGACAGCGCCCATACGCGCGTTCACGCGCTCGTGTCCCGCCATCGGCAGATCGTGAGGAATGAACGACGACGCCCGTGCGTTTTCTCTCCAGATGACGTCGCAATGGAGGAACGATGCGAACGCTCCAACTGGCCGTAGTCGGTCTGCTCGCGATGGGCTGCGTGGGCCACGCAGCCGAAACCACAAGGGCATCCGTAATCAACGCTGCCGGCATCGTCGCCACGGACATGAAGGCTTTTAGCGAGGCGATGGATCGATCGATGGCGCGGATGCATGAGGGCATGGCGGCTGCAAAACCGACCGGCGACCCCGACCGCGACTTCGCCGCGATGATGATCCCGCATCACCAGGGCGCGGTCGAGATGGCCGAGATCCAGTTGCGCTTCGGACGCGACGAGCGCCTGCGCCGTCTTGCCCAAGGTATCATCGTCGAACAGCGGCAGGAGATCGCAGTGATGCAGCGGATCCTCGACGAAAAACCCGCCGCTCCGCGCCAAGCCGCAGGCCCCTCGGCACCCGCGCACGGCCATCACGACCACAAGGACATGAAACCATGATCACGCGCCTGGCAGCCCTGCTGCTGCTCTCGACCGCTATTCCTGCTTTTGCCGGCCAGGCGCCCGGTCGCGCCGAGGCTCCCGATATCGCGATCAACAAGAGCGACCGATTCTACACCTCCGACCAGTTCTCCAACACGGTCTCGGTGATAGATCCGTCGCAGAACAAGCTGCTCGGCGGGATCAAGCTCGGCGAGCCGACGCCGGCCAATCTGAGCCCGCTCTATCGCGGGCAGGTGCTCGTCCACGGCATGGGCTTTTCGCCGGACGGCAAGACGCTGGCCGCCGTCTCTATCGGCTCCAACTCCGTTAGCTTTATCGATACCGCGACCAATGCCGTGAAGCACACGGCCTATGTCGGCCGCTCGCCACACGAAGCGTTCTTCCGTCCCGACGGCAAGGAGGTCTGGGTCGCGGTGCGCGGCGAAGACTATATCCAGGTGCTCGACGGCAAGAGCTTCGCGCCGACCGCGCGGATCAAGGTGCCGAACGGACCCGGCATGACGATCTTCTCCCCCGACGGGCGCTACGGCTTCGTCTGCTCGTCCTTCTCGCCGGAGACGGTGGCGATCGACACCAAGACCCGCAAGATCGTCGGCCGGATGACGCAGGAAAGCCCGTTCTGCCCTGATCTCGCGGCAACGCCCGACGGCGAGCAGCTCTGGCTAACGCTGAAGGATGTCGGCAAGACCATGGTCTTCGAGGCGAAGCCGCCGTTCAAGGCGCTGAAGACACTCGATACCGGGCCGATCACAAACCACGTCAACATCGTTCGCCGCGACGGCGGCCAGTTCGCCTATGTCACGGTCGGCGGCACCAACGAGATCAAGGTCTTCCGCACTACCGATTTCTTGCAGGTCGCTACCATCCCGGTCGGAGCGCTGCCGCACGGGATCTGGCCGTCTGGAGACGGGACGCGGGTCTATATCGGGCTTGAGAATGCGGATGCGGTCGCGGTGATCGATACAGCCAAGCAGGCGGTCATTGCGACCGTCCCCGTCGGCCAGGCGCCGCAGGGTGTCGCCTATGTGCCCAATGCGGTCCCGTCCGGCGACGGCATGACCAACCTTCAACCCCTTTCGGCGGCGCAGAACTCGGCGCAATTGTCGCTCGCAGGCTCTGATGGCAAGCCGGTAACGCAGGTGACGCTGTTCAATCAGGGGCTCGTCCAGATGCTGCAGGCCGCCGTCACCGGCCTCGAGCCTAAATCGGCCTATGTTCTTGCGCTCGCGAACGACGTGAAGGGAGAGACCGGCATCCAACCGCTGGCGCCCTTCATGACCAACCCGGCCGGAGCGGCGATCGTCAACGCGGTCGGGCCGATCCGGCAGGCGGTCGGCGATGCCGCACCCGACCAGAGGCGCTACTTGGTCATTCTCGCAGGTGGCCCGGACAAGCCGGGCACCGTGCTCCAGACACAGGTTCGATGAGGTCTTTATTCGATTTTGATGATCGATTAAAGTGAAACATTGCGTTGGATCGATAGATCGTCCAGTACCACTCTCTCCTCACAACATCCGGTTCGGATGCGCAATGTGAGGGAGAGGGTCATGGCGACCGTCGAATTCAACAGGCAGAATTTCGTCCAAGCCCGGCCGATCCTCGGCCCGGCCGCGCGAGGGCCGAAGCCGATTCCCCGTCGCAACCTCCTGCCGGCGACAGATGTTAATCCGGCCGCGATCGGCATCACGCTCGCCGGCTATGCCTGGCTCATCGTGCTAGCCTGGGCAGCTTTCGCCGGCGGCCCAAGCTCGCTTCTCCTCGTCATCGTCACCACGATCAGCGTGATGTTCTTCGGACTGCTAGTCGGCGGCGGCGCCTATAGCCGCAACACGACGCCGGAGCGCGAAACCGAACGCAGCTTCGCCGAATTTCTGGCCGGCGACGTGAACATCGCGACAGGACGAGTCAGCGGCAAGGACGCTCTCTTGCAGATCCTCGCATTGCCCATCGCTGCCGCAGTGGGTGGAACGGTCATCGTGCTGATCGCCGTCTTCGCGTGATCGAAGGCGCCTCAGGGCGCCTTCTTACCGTCGGCACCGAACTGCTTGAGATATGCCATCAGATCGTCGACTTCGGTCGGGTCCTTCAGCCCGGCATGCCGGGCACCTTGGCCTTCGGGTCCTTAATGTAATCGGCGAACGTCGCCTTGTCCCAGGTCAGGCCGGAGCTCTTCAAGGCCGTGCTGTAGCTGTAGCCGTCGTGGCTCGCGGCTTTGCGGCCGATCAGGCCGTTCAGGACCGGGCCGACCGTGTTCTTCGCGGTTTCGCCGACCTGGTGGCAGGCGCGGCACTGGTTGAAGATCTTTTCGCCCGATGCGGCGTCTTGCGCGTGAACCGGCGAGGACGCCACGCTGAGGACGACGCAGACGAAAGCATATTTTAGCATGGAATGTCCTTGGAAGCGCCGGCAAGGCACGGAGCGGTAGGCATTGCCGGCTTCGGAAGCGAAAGGGGTCAGTAGGTCTTGGCGAGATAGTCGGCGATGGCCTTGGCATCGGCCTCGTCGACCGGCGCGTGGTAGACCTTGATCATCTTCTGGACCTCGGCCTCCCAGAACGCCTGCCCCTTCTTCCCCGGCTGGTAGTTGATGTAGTCGACCGAGTGGCAGGCCATGCAATTGTTCTTGGCGGCGTCGAAACCGGGCTGGGGACCTGGCTTCAATTCCGCCGTTTCATCCGGAAGCTGATAGGTTTTGGGGGCGGCGAGCGCGATGCCGCCGGCCACGACGATGCAGGCCATGAGAGCGGCGCCGGCGAGGCGGATTTTGCGATGATGATGGTTCATGTCCGCTCTCCTCAGGTCGCGACGACGCGCGTGGTTTCGACGACGTTGCGCATGTAGCCGGCAGGGTTCCAGCTTGCCTGCGTCGGCTGGGTCTGGCCCTTGCCGTTGGTGGCCTTGACCATCAGCGCATTCTCTCCGGCGGTCAGCTTTATGGCGGCCTTCCACTCGCGGAAGGAATATTTGCCGAGATCCTCACCGAGCGTCGCCGCGGTCCAGCTCTTCCCGCCATCTGCGGAAACCGAGACCTCCGCGATGCCTGAGCCGCCATCGAAGGCGATGCCGCGCAAGGCCAGGTCGCCCGCTTTGACGCGGGCCCCGTTTTCGATGCTGGTGATGAAGGAACGGGTGTTCAGGCGGTTGATCGGGATGGTCGCGGTCGGCGCCTTGCCGGGTTCGACGCAGGCGCAGTTATTATCGGGAATCCGGTAGGCGGATTTCATCCAGAAGCCGTCGAACGGCTTGTCGTGCACCGTGATGGCATTGAGGTGCTTGACCCAATATGTGCCGTAGTAGCCCGGCACGACGAGGCGCAGCGGATAGCCATTGAGCCAAGGCAAATCCACCCCGTTCATGGCATAAGCCAGCATCACTTCGCCGTCCCGCGCGTGATCGAGGTCGAGGGCCTTCTCGAAATCAGGCGTCTCCGGAACGACCGGGCCGTCGAGCCCGCCGAAGGAGACCTGGACGGCACCCGATTTCACGCCGGCCTTTTCGAGAACAGCCTTCAGAGAGACGCCGCGCCAGCGCGCATTTCCCATCGCCCCGTTGCCGAGCTGGCCGCCCGCGACACGGGGCTCGACGAAGCCGCGGCTGTTGCCCGAGCACTGGTTCACGGCAACGACCTCGACGGCTGGGAAGCCGGATTTGAGGTCCGCGAGCGAGAGCGACAGCGGCTTGTCGACCTGGCCCTTGATCTCGAGCCGGAACGTTTCCGGATCGATTTCGAGCGGAACGTCGGCAAGATGATAACGGACGAAGAAGGCGTCGTTGGGCGTGATCACCCCATCGTTAAAGACCGAGAAGGGCGTTTCCAGCTGCGGGGGACGCGCTGTCAGCCCGATCATGGGCCGCTTGCCCGGAAACGTCACGAAGTTGCGCTCGCCGTTCTCGAAGGGAAGCGTGACGGTCTCGGCAGCCCAGGCCGCGAAGCGCGATCCGGCGATCGTCGCTGCTCCGATTCCCAAGGCCGTCGCAGCGCCCGACTTCAGAATCTGTCGTCTGTTTTGCATGGCGTTTCTCCCGAGGATATATTCCTCGACAATAAAACGCACGGGACCCGCAATCTATTCCCGTCGAAAGTACGCCTCATGCGGAGCAAGGCCCTCCGATCGTATGGAGCGAGCGCAGCCTCGCGATCTGCGCGTCGGTCGGGCGGGCTTGGGGCAGCGGCATGCTGGCAACGATCTCTGTGACCTCGTCCAGCCTGCGCGAATCCATGCCTCGGCTGAGCAGAGCATAGCTGTTTCCGTCGAACGCCCAGGTGCTGATCTTGAGGCCGTCGCGGTCGGCCCGCACCGGCTTCGGCGTCGCCGAGGCGAGCTGAGGGCCGATCCAAAGGCCGAGCCGGCATCCTTGCGGCCCGATATAGCCGGCGAGGACGCCGCCGCCACCCGTGTTGGCCGGATCGAGAGAGAGATAGGCCAGTCGCAGGGATGCCGCGCCTAGATCGGGCAGGCCGTCGCCGCCCGCCGTCAGAGCGATCGACAAGCGAGTGGCCGGACTGTCGGACGCGAGCCATTGACGTTGCGCCTGCACGGCGAGGGACAATCCGTCGGGTGGCGCGGCCGTCCATGGGACGAAGCGATAAGCGCCAGCCACCAGCAGCGCTGCCAGGACTAGACTTGCTGCGAGAGCAGCCCCTCTCGGGCCGCCTTTGCGCCGTCTCGCCCACAAAGGCAGTGAAGGCGGCGACGCCGGTTGCGACGGCAGCACGGTAACCACAGCCCGCAGCCTGGCCAAGGTTGCAACCCTCGCGGCGAGCCCGGCGTCGTTTGCCACGGCCGAGGCAACAGCCGCCGCGTCGGCCGGCACCAGTTCCCCGTCGACATAGGCGTTGAGCCGCTCCCAGGACATGGCCTGCTCGTCCATCATTTTGCTATCGTCATCCGACATGGCGACGCCCCGTCGGAAACGGTGTCACGTTCCGCCCGCCGATCTCATCCAGCAGCGCCAGGCGCGCGCGGCTCAACCGGCTCATCACGGTCCCGACCGGGACGCCAAGGATTTCCGCTGCCTCCGCGTATCGAAAACCGGCGAGATCGACCAGTTCGATAATGTCGCGGTGCGTCGCATCCAGCCGTTCCAACGCCTGCTTGACCGTGATCTCCGCGATCAGCCGATCGTCGTGCCGCCACGGCGTCTCCAGCCCGATCTCCATGCCGCGATCCTCGGCTCGCACTGAAGCCCTTCGGCGATCGTCGAAGAAGCCGTTGCGCAGGATTGCGAAGAGCCACGCCCGAATGCCTGATGCGTCGGGCACGGTCTCGCTCGCCAGTGCCTTCATCGCGCAGGATTGCAGCAGGTCGGCAGCTGAATCGCGATTGCCGCTGAGACGCAGGGCATAACCGAAGAGTCGCTGCCAGTTCTGCCTTAGTGCCGTTTCGACCGCATCGCGCAGGGTAACGTTCCTTCTTTGCACGCCGCCAAACTAACTCGCATCGTCCGCGAGGGCGACAGCGATCTCCCGGCGCAATCTTCCGCCGAACAGATTCTCCCTGGCGGCGGGCGATGCTGCGAGATGCGTCGGGCTTGGATGGGGGATCGCTATCAGACGCAACTCCGGCTTTGCCGCAGCCAGGGCCGTCCGAAAGCTCTGAGCGACGCGGCCGGCGAGAGCGACGACCTGCAGTCTCGGCAGGAGCGCGAGCAGCGCTGGCAAGTCCTGCGCCGCCATTTCGATATCCTTGCGGGTCGGCCGCCCGAGCTTGCCCTCACGTCGTGGCAGCCCCCACGGTACCGCGTTCCAGATGACGGTATCCCGTCTCGACAATGGAAGTTCGTCGAGAAAGCGGGTCAGGTTGCGCGCCGTTCCGGTGGGATTGTCGCGTGATGTCGTCTCGGTCGACGCCGAAGCCGGTCCGGGCGTCTCCAGCAGCACGAGCACACGCGCGTCGATGCCGCCATCCAGGGAATCGAAGCGGGGCACGTCACCATGCCGCGCCCGTAGCGCGGCGGCATAGCGGTTCAGTGGCGCTATATGCGTCGGATCTCCGACCCATTCCTCCGTCATGAGCCGAGTGCTCGCTCGTGTTCGCTAAATTCTCCGAGTCGAGCAGCGCGCGAAAAGCCTGCGCTGCCCGTCCGACATAGCGTTCCTTTTGGCGAAGCATCAGGAAGCGGCGCGGCGGTATCTCGACCGGGATTTCGAGCAAGACACCGGATCGCAGCGCGGTGGCGAAGACGAGCCGCGACATCAGACTGGCGCCGGCGCCGGCCTCGACCGCGGCGCGCACGGCTTCGTTGGCGGGCAGTTCGAGCGCGATGTCGAGGTCTGCGATCGTCTGCCCCACTCTCCGCAGCACCGTCTCCAGAAGCTGCCGGGTACCCGAGCCCGGTTCGCGCAAGACCCAAGATGTCTCGCCGAACGCGTCTGGAGTGACTGCATCCCGTGCGGACCAGGGGTGCTCGGGCGCGACGACGATGCTCATCGTGTCGGTTGCGACAACCTCCTGCGCGAGATAAGGGTCGTCGATCTCGCCCTCGACGAGCCCGATATCGGCGAGACCGTCATGAATGGCGGCGGCGACAGTCTCGGTGTTGCCGATCACAAGCGGCGTCTCGATGCCGGGGTGGCGTTTGCGAAACGCGGCGAGCCTTTGCGGCAGCCAGTAATTTCCGATCGTCTGGCTCGCAGCGAAGGAGAGCCGACCGCGCTTCAGCCCGGCGAGATCCGAAAGAACCTGCTCCCCGACGGCAGCCCGCGTCAGGATCGCGCGTGCCTCCTGGAGGAACAGGCGCCCGGCATCGGTCAGCGCGATCCGCCTGCCGACGCGATCGAACAGCTTGACCGCGTGGCGATGTTCAAGCGCCGCGATCGCCGCGCTGGTCGCCGACTGCGTCAGGTTGAGATCGGCGGCGGCGCGCGTCACGTGCTCGCGCTCCGCAACCGCGACGAAGATCCGCAGTTGTTCAAGGGTCATCGGAACGCCTCGCCGGAATAATTCGCAGGGCCTGTGCGTTTCGTCATAACTCCTCCCGACAGCGAGCATACCTCATGACAAGCATCGAACCCGATCACAACCAGCCGCCACCGCACCATTCCGACGCTTAGCCCGCACGCCTTACGACCGACAGTCGCGACAGGGGCCAAAGGGCAAACGCATCCTCTATGTCCTCGCGGGCACGGTCTTCGGCTCAATCATCGTCGTCGGCGCCATCTTCCTCTGGTTCGCAGCCAAGGGCTGACCTCAGCCCGCGTCATCAATCTATTCTATCGATTGAGACAAGAAAAACAATCTGTTGGATAACTTGATCGCGGTGAACGACACGTTACGCATCGAACGAACGGATGCCGCGATGACCCTGCCTAGCCAGACGAGAACACCTTTGAATTCCTCTTCGACGGGCGGTGCCCTGCGCATCTGGCCCGGAGTTCTGCTCTGCGTGGGCGTCTCGACCTTTGCGCTGGGGATCGAACATGTCGAGGCAGGCTTTTTCGGCCGAGCCTGGCTCGAAGCACTCGTCATGGCGATCCTGATCGGAACAGTGATCCGGTCGCTGTGGACGCCCGACAGTCGTTGGCGGCCCGGAATTTCGTTCTCGACCAAGACACTGCTGGAGATCGCGGTGGTGTTGCTCGGCGCCTCGCTCAGCGCTGCGACGATCGCCGCGGCCGGCGCGGCCCTCCTCGTGGGCATCGCAGCCGTCGTCTTCGTCGCGATCGGGCTGAGCTACGCCATCGGCCGCCTGCTCGGTCTGCCACAGCGGATGGCCATCCTCGTCGCCTGCGGAAACTCGATCTGCGGCAACTCGGCCATTGCGGCGGTGGCACCCGTCATCGGCGCCGACGGAGACGATGTCGCGGCCTCGATCGCCTTCACGGCGGTGCTCGGCGTCATCGTCGTCCTTTGCTTGCCTCTCCTGATCCCGGCGCTGGGCCTCAGCATCCATCAGTTCGGCGTGCTTTCTGGACTGACGGTCTATGCCGTCCCGCAGGTGATCGCGGCGACGGCTCCCGCTGGGGCTGCGGCGATCCAGGTCGGCACTCTGGTCAAGCTCGTTCGCGTGCTGATGCTCGGCCCGGTCGTGCTGATCCTGTCGATGCTGTCCGGACGCCTGCGCGAAGAGACCGACGAACCTGCTCCGCATGTGACCGCCGGCAATCGCCCGGCGCCCAAGCGGATCGCCGTCCACCATCTCGTGCCCTGGTTCATCGTAGGTTTTCTGGTGATGGCGGCGCTCCGTTCGGCCGGCCTTATCCCCGCCGGGTTCCTCACGCCGCTGGCGACGGTAGCCAACCTGCTCACGATCGTCTCGATGGCGGCGCTCGGCCTCGGTGTCGACATCCGCTCGGTTGCCAAGGCCGGACCGCGGGTCACGGGCGCCGTCGTTCTCTCGCTGCTGGCGCTCGCCGCCATCTCGCTCGGCCTCATCCACCTCATCGGCGTGGCGTGAGCCAACGCTTGCAACCTCTAGAAAGGATCGACGCATGACCCATCTCAGCCGTCGCGGTATCGGGATTCTCGGCGCGGCGCTTGCCGCCGGGCTCACGACGCCCGCCAGTGCGGCCGCCGCCTGCGCGACTACGGGTCGGGCGGCCCGATGCCCGCGATGAAGGAGGCTGCCGCAACCTTCGGCAGGGCGCAGGGCATCGAGGTGCAGGTTGAAGCCGGCCCGCTTCCAGCCTGGAAGGACAAGGCGACCAAAGACGCCGACATAATCGTCAGTGGCTTCGAGGTGATGATGTCGGACTTCATCGAGGCGCTGCCTGACATCGATCCGTCAACCGTCCAACCGCTTTACCTGCGCGCCTCCGCGATACTGGTCCGGCCTGGCAATCCGAAAACAATCGGCGGCGTGAAGGCCTTGCTCGAGCCCGGACACCGCATTCTCGTCGTAAATGGCGCGGGCCAGCAAGGCCTGTGGGAGGATGTCGCCAGCCGGCTCGGCCGCATCGCCGACGTCAAAGCGTTTCGCTCGAATATCACGAAGGTCGCCAAGAACAGCGCCGACGCCCGGAAGGCGTGGGTCGAGGACAGTTCGCTCGACGCGTGGCTGATCTGGACGATTTGGCAGGTCGCCAACCCCACCCTCGCGGACGTCGTCGAGGTCGAGCCGGACCTTCGGATCTATCGCGACAAGGGCATAGCCCTGACGAAGCGTGGGCAGATGCGACCGGAAGCCAAGCGGCTCGTGGAGTTTCTTGCCTCGGCTGAAGGCCAGCGAATCTTCGTCAAATGGGGATGGATGCCCGCGTAGAGGAGCGCGACAGGTAGCCCGACAGTAGGCCGCGTCAAGTCGCCGGGCAGCGGACACTCCAGATGTCGGCTAGGGGTCAGTTACTCGCCCAGGGAGAGATGCGGGCTGGAGCTCGCTGGGAGGTCGCCAAGTCAGACGCGGTGTGGCGGAGCGAGATTAGAGAGACGCTCTGTGTCGCCCCCAAACGCGAAGCACGGCAGGCCGACGTTGGGCTAGACGAGCGGTTTAACAATTGCGGCGAGCCCGTTGCTCTACTGACCGGCAGGCTTTTTCCGCGGGGCTTTGATCTCGTCTCCCTTTCCGAGGACGTGTTTCGCCCCGTCGAGACCCTTTGGATGGCGGCCGGCCCAAATAAGATAGTAGAGGTGTCCGCCCTTGGTATTGCGGATTAGACGCGCCGGCGACACGTGGCCGAAGGCATCCTTGAGCCGCTGGAGATACCAGGCCAGCAAGCGCTTCCCGCTGTCATCTAGCTTGGTCGTGCTCGACCCGAAGAGGTCATCCTTCGCTTCATAGGCGTGCTCGCGCCAGTCTGGAGAGCCAAAGAACTCGTCCAACGTCGCAGCCCAGTTTGCTGGGACATCTCCGGTTCGGACGAGGAACCGCTGGATCGCCATGCCCAGCGGAAAATTGATGATGACCTCGAACACCTTGGTCTTGGCCAATGCCTCCAAGGTCGACCACGGAATGTGCATGCCAAAAGGGTCGACGAACACCACTCCGCGATATGATCCCCAATCGGCCTTTGATGCCAGGATCGCGAGGAGCTCCGTCGCGGCGTCGCCTCCCTTCACGACGATGTTGCGCTTCGCACCGTACTCTTGAGCGAGCGCGTTCAGCTCGGCGACGCGGACCGGACTGCGCTCGATGAAGGTGTAGCTGCTGAAGGGGTTCGCGATGTCGAGCGCCACGCGTGGCGAGCCCTTCAAAAATTCGTCAGCTTCTTCGACCACCTCGACCATCGGAACGACGTTATCGAAGAAATCCTCGGATTTTGGATTAGAAGCCCTGGGCGTCTGCCGAATTTTCGACCGGCCCGGACCGGCAAACGCGTCGATGTAGATTGTGCCCCTCAGCCACTTTTGGTTCTTGAGCACCTTTGTGTAAAAATCGAGATATTCTCCCAGCGCGCCCAGCTTCTCGCGGGCCCAAGGCCCCACGCTGCCGTCGATTGATTTGCTGCTCATTCGGCGACGACTCTGCATCCCGTTGCGTTAGTGGCAGGAAACTCGCTCCACTCGCGACCGTCTAGGTTTCGACCTCCGGATTTAGGCCGGTATCCACCCCATTGTTTGAAAAAAAACGCTACGCCGGCTTGTTGGCACTGATCGCGGACCTCGCGAACCCATTCCGGATCCATCGGTCGGGCGCGGGGGCCGCTTTCGCCCCCGACGATAACCCAGTCGATCCCGGTTAGATCGAGTGTCCCGATAGGCCCGATAAGAGGCTCGATCGAGAGGAAGCGGGTTCCGGCCGGCGTATCCTGAAGATGCCGAACACGCGAAATTCGGGCACCGTCCTCGACGGACACGCCGCACCAGATATGCAGTGGACCGCGCCCATCCCCGTACCGCCGGCGAAGAAAATCCCGCATTAGCGAGGATCGCTTCGTCAGCAGCTGGAAGGTGTGCCAGTTAGCACGCTCCATGGTGTGGAACACCTTCGACACGAAGCTGTCCGGCACGTTCTTGTGGAACAGGTCGGACATCGAGTTAACGAAGATCATCTTCGGCAGACGCCAGCCGAGCGGCTGTTCCAACCGCTCGGGACGGAGCGTCAAATCGAAGCCGTGTTCAAACGCGTTACCGGGAACGCCGCGAAACCGTTCAGAGAAACGTTCCGCGTAGCAGTTATCGCAGCCGGGACTGATCTTCGTGCACCCGGTAATCGGATTCCACGTAGCGTCGGTCCACTCGATCGATGTGCCCTGCGCCATACGTCACCTAGAACAAATAAAGAACATTGTATCAATCATCATGGCGAGCAAACGGTTAACGGATCTTACCGGCTGTTTCGAAACAGTCCGATCACCTGTTCGCGGCGACCAGGGCCGCGACAGCGCGACGGTCGTTGGGCCTCTACGGTTGCCGCGACGGGCAGGCGGAAGCTTCTGCGTCGGCCCAGGCGAACCTATGCGGCCGCAAGGGCCTGCGCCACTTGGACGTGGGCTTTCCTCCAACCGGGTCCATAAGCGGGGGCGGTGGCGAGAAACGTCCGGTAGCTTTCAGTCGCCCTCAGCGAAGATTGCGGAGATCCCCGGCCTTCGGCCGCAATTGCGACCTTCCCCGGGATGGGTGAGGTCGAATTCGCTCCACTTAGAATCGAACCGGGGCTCGCGCCGGATGCGGATCAGATCAGCTTGCCCATTGCTACACCGAACCTTGCGCAAGCGTACGTTTCACACGCGGCGATGGGTCGCTGACCGTCTTATTTTGCTGCAGCAGCCGAAAGCCATGGGCGGGTCTCACGGCGTGCGGCTCCTGCTCGGGATGGGGCGCTTCGCGCTCGCAAAAGGTCGGGAGGGAATCCTCTGCTTGGCCTTCCGAGAGCGCGCCGGGGGCGGCTCCTCGTCTCCGGCGGTCTTGGCCAGGAGGCGGCGCTGGAACGCCGCGTAGGCCTCGCTGATCCCGCGCACCCGCGCCCGCTCGCCTTGGTCGGAGCCGCGGGTGTGAATGCGCTTCTCGCCGCCCGGCCCGTAGGTGCGGATGTCGTGGCAGTCGCGGTGGACCGCCTCGATAAAGGCTGGATCGAGCTGGGGCGGGTCGAAGTCGCAGTTTTCTGCAATCCACAGACGTGCGGCGAGCGCCGGCCGGTGATCGAAGTTTAGCCCGGCCAACTCGCCGAGCTTGTCGCCGCAATGGGCGCATTTGCCGTTCTGCCGCAGCACGGCGAGGAGCTTCACCTTGTCGGGGATGCCCTTGCGGCGCTTGCAGATGTGCCCGAGGTCGCTCATGGCTCGCGGTCGCTGACCAAGGGCGCGCGGGCCGCGATCTCCAGGAACATGGCGAAGCAGAAGAGGAGGGCGATGCCGATCTTCATCATGCCGCCTTATCCACATTCTGCTGCAGCTGCTTGGTGGTGACGCCGACCATCTCGGCCACCACGTCCATGATCGCCTGCTTGGACTGCTGGAAGGTCTTGCCATCCATGGCGCGGCGGCTCTGGCTTTTGGCCGTGCGGCGGATCACCAGCGGGCCCCGCACGATCACCAGCGCGAAGTCGTCGACCGCCGCGAAGGCTTGCCGCACCCGCAGGGCCGCCGCCGCTGAGCCCGCGTCCACCACCACCTCGTCGTAGTAGCCAGCCTCGATCAGCGCCCGCTTTCGCAGGTGCTCGGGCGTCGGGTAGAGGTCGGCCAGCTGCTCGGGCAGGTTCTTCCACGCCTCGCGCAGCCAAGCGAACTCATGCTTGTGCGACACCGCCGAGCGGTCCTCGTAGTTGTCGAGATCGTAGAACTGCCCGATCACGAACAGCCGGTCAGCCTTGCGGGCGAAGCCGGGGAGGGGCTGCATCACCTCCCCGTCCCAGCGAAAGGGAAGGGGCGCCATCAGGCGTCCCCACCGTTGTCGTCCTGCGCGTCCTTCACGCCGGTCTGGACCTCGGCGCTGTAGCGTTCGAACGTCTCTTTCAGGGCCAGCGCGGCGCTCTTGTCGCGCGCCCAGAACTCGCGCAGCGGCACCCGGTTGCGATCCCACCACAGCGCCAGCGCCGACGGCTCGTCCTTGAGCTTCGCCATGTGCTCGTCGCAGCGATCGAAGACCTTGCCGTAGGGCACGTCCACGAGCGTGCCGAGATCGTCGAAGGTCATCAGCAGCCCGAGCCCGACGCCGGCCTTTTCCATGCGCGACTCGGTGGCGCCCAGATCGGCCAGCTCGGAGGCGGTGAGGTCGAGCATCTTGGCCTTGTCGACCTCGCTCTCCTCGTAGACGTTGGCGAAGTCGTCGGGCCACGCCTGACGCAGCGCCAGCGCCTCGGCGCACTTGGCGATCATGAGCCGCGGCATTTTCGGCCACTGCGTCTTGGGATCGAGGCGGCGCTCAACCGTGCCCCGGGCGACCTTCTTCTTCTTGGGCTTGCCGGTGTCGGGCCAGACCTCGCCCGTGTCCACATAGTCGTAGTCCTCGGCCTCCTCCTTCACGGGGGCGAACTCGGACCAGAAAGCGTCGGCCTTGTGCTCGTGCCATTCGCAATGGCTGAACTGCCAAACCGATACGGTGGCTTTCTCGATCCCCTCGGGGTTGGCCGGGTCGATCGGGTAGAGCTGGTCGATCAGGGCGAGGCGCTTGGCCCGCTCGGCGAGATCCTCGATCCGGCGCGCCTTGGCGATCTCCTGGTCCCGCTCGGTGCGGGCCTGGTTGATCGTCCAGGTGGTGTCGCCCGGCCGGTAGTTGCCGGTGCGCGCGGCCACGGCGCGAAAGCCCGAGATCGCCGTCACGATGGTCAACTGGCGCTTGTCGGGGTCGCCCTTGTTGTAGACGAAGGCGTAGACCTGACGGCGCAGCGGGTTGAGCTGCAGGGCGCGGCAGGTTTCGACGAAGACCGAGAACTCGTCGGCCGTGCAGTCCTTGGCGACGGTGCGCCAGATGAGGTCCAGCTGCTTCTTGTCATACAGGATGGCGGCAGCCTGAGGCTGGCGGATGGCGATGGGCGCGTTCATGGCTCAACCCCTGATGGTGACGGTGACGCCGCCGTTATCGACGGAGGCGCCGGGAACGGGCGGATGGTCGATGTCGACCTGCTTGAGAGCGGCGAGCCGGGCCTCGAGGGGCTCGAGCTTGCGGGCGTCCTCGAGTGCGGCGACGCGATTGAGCACGGCCTCGTTGAGTGCCTTTTTGTCGACGACCGGGTCCGGCTTCTTCCAGAAGCGGGCCGGGATGTCGGCCTCCTCGATGACGTCAACGCCGGGGCGCTTGTCGGTGAGCGAGACGACGCCGGCCGGGGCGTCCCAGCGCCGGATGCCGAGGATGTCCATGCCCGTCAGGATCAGGACGCGCTTGCGGTCCTTGCGGGCTTCCAGCGTCTTCACCCGGGCGTCCAGCCGCAACTTGGCTTCCTTGGCCCCGTCAATGAGCGCATCGTCGAAGCGCTCGGAGGCGACGAGCTGGTTGAGCAGCTGGTCGATGTCGCACTCGCCTTCCAGCGTGTCCCGGATGAACTCGGGGTCATCCCCAGCGAGGGCCGCGATCTGCTCGCGCAGCACCTTGGCGGCTTCCAGATCCATTGCGGCGTCGCGTTCCAGGTCGGGCGCGCGGGAGGGTTTCTTTGCCATGCTCTACTCCTTCGGTGATCAGCGGCCTTGGGCGAGGCGCAGCACGCGGCGGCCGTAGCCGGTGCAGCGAGAGGGGGCATGGACACCGTGGTTGTAGGCGCTGACGCCTGCGCAGCCGGGTCCATGAATGGCGATGGCGCGCCTCAGGTAGAGGACGCCCGCCCGCGCGCCGGTGCGGCAGTCGGTGAGCGATCCGTGGACGCCTTCGCCGCGCGCCGTGGCGGGAACGGTCTGCATCAGGCCGACGGCGCGGTGGTTGCGGGCGGCGCAGCGGCCCCCGCTCTCGACGCGCATGACGGCCACAGCGAGGTTGGCGGGCACACCGGCCTTGCGAGCTTCCTCGGTCACGATCGCGGCCGACCCCTGCGGTTTGGCGACGTCGCTGGCCATCGCGGACCAGCTGCTGCGCGACTGCTCGCGGTAGGCGGCGCGGTCGGCAGCAGTGACACATCCAGCGAGCGTGAGGGAGGCGAGGGCGGCGAGGCTCACTTGCAATCCCCTCATTGAGCCAGAGGGGGTGCGACGGACCAGCCGAGCCAAGACGGGGCGCATACGCCGGCCGCGCCGATCGCGCGTATAGCGCGTGCGCCATCGTCGAAAGGGAGCTTACGCGGCAACGCGGCCTCCCTGGCGCAGCTCGGCCGGAATTATCACCACGAGACCTGCCTCAGTGATCTCGTACTCGGCCCGCACGGTTACGGCAGGGGCCACGATGTCGAGGGTGTCGCAGGGTAGGTTGAGCAGCAGGTCCTTAGACGCTCCCCAACACTTCACCTCGAGATCGGCGACGCTTTCGGTGCTGACCAGCAAGAGCTTGCCGAAGTCGAGGCCCCGCCCGGCATGGACGCGAACGCGAGAGCCGGTACGCAGACCGAGCAGGTCGGCGGTGCTCGGCGAAATGCGGAGCAGGACGCGCCTGCTGCCACGGCTTACGGGGGCGAAGCGCACACCATCGAGCGGCCGTCTGCCGAGCGAAGCCCGTAGATTAGTCTGCGCTTTTTTCAGCGGCTGCCGAATGTCGAGGGGCTGGAAAGACATGGTCGGGAAGCTCCTTTCAGGGATGCGACGCCTTACTCGGCGGCGGCGAGGAACTCGGCGTCGCGGGAAGCGAGCTGCGCGGCCTTGATGGCGGCGCGGTGGGCAAGGACGCGGGGCATAAGGCGAGCGAAGGTGGTGAATCCCTCCACGGCGGCTTTCTCGATCAGGGCGGCGTCAGCGGCGCGATCTGCGAGCACCTGGGCGCGGTTGCGCCTGGCCAGGGCCCAAGCATGGCGGAGGGCGCTGGCAAGGCGGCTGCGGTCGAAGACGCGCTTCACCGTGAGCACCCCGTTTTTGTAGGAAGACTGCAAACGTGTGCAGTCGGCGATGGCCCGGGTCATGATCTGACCCCGGTCGTATTCGCCTGTGGGAGTCAGGAAAGCGGGGACATGCATCACGGCGGGCATCCATTTCGCATTCGATGCCCGATATTGCAGAAAAATGGATATTAGGACAAGTCAGAAAACACAGAATTATGCATTTAACACGCACAAGAACCCGCTATCGGAACAGTGATCGTTTGCAGGCAGGGGAGAAGGGCGGTGGGTGCGCCGGGCTCAGCGCACCAGCAGACTTCTGTGCACCGAGATCGCCAGGCCGCGAATTTCAACGGTGAAATCCTCGCTGGCGCTCTCGCCTGAGGGGGTTAGCTCTAGGCGGGTATTGTAACGGTCCTCGGTGCTGTAACCTTCCAGCCAATGGCCCGCTGCTGTGACGCGCAAGCGCTTAACAGTGACCTCGACGAGACCTCCACGATTGCGCTCAACGTGGACGAAGTCGCCGTCCGTGAGGGTGCCACGGTAGCTAAAATAGGGCACGCAGACGAGCGCATCGCCGTCCTGCGCGAGCTTGTTGATGCTATCGCCGCTTACCCGCAACGCGTATTGTTCCAGACGGTCAAAGCGGGTGTCGGGGATCGCCGGAATACCTTCGTGGCTTTCGACCCTGTCGTGTTCCATCCATGCTCCTGCGGCGATCACGCCGACGACCGGAACGTCCCGGATGGAGCTCGCCATCCTCTCGGCTGAGCTCCCACTTGGGGTGCCGCGAGGTGCTGGGTCAAGTAGGTTATTTCCCCCATTGGCGAGCATAGATGGAGATTTTAGGCCTAAAACTTGAAGAAGTTCATGCAGGTAGCTGGGTCTGACGATGCGTCCCGCCTCAAATTCAGAAATTGCGCCCGCTGTGATCAACCCGGGCTGCTGCGCTATTAAACTCACCTTGTCGGCGAGCTCGCGGCGAGAAAGGCTCAGCTGCTCTCGCTTCTCTCGGACGATCTCTCGCAACTCCCGACCGCCAACCAAAATCGGGCGGCGCTTGCCCTCATCCACAGACTTCATGTTCGTGACCTTTCGGGAACAGCGACATCGTCCATGAGCCTGTCAGCTCCGCGCGGAGCTCTCCCCCCGCCGGCGACATCTCAGGTCTTGCAATACATTGCTGCAGATTGTCTTGCAAATCTGTAAAGCGGGAACTCCGCGATCTGCAAATGCTGACGACGGAAAAGGCGAAATTACAGTTTTCTGTTGCATGTCGCCGATCGCTCCTGCAATCTGGCGATGCACGGACAGCGCGGCGTAAGCCGCCTGTTTCTACCTCCCCGTTTCCGACGGGCGATCCGAGTGGCCGTCCGGGTAGACCAAGTCTCGCTGCCGCGCCTGGGGAGGGCGCCTTCCGGCTCTCGGGTAGGCCGGGGAGTGACATGCAGGGCCAAGCGAGACGCGAGGCGGCGGCGACGCTGCGCAGGCCCGGAATGAGCCGGGATCCGCAGCGCCCGTCACCACCGGGGGCGCGGAGGGAACCCAGGTTTCCTCCGCATCCCGGCGATCCTCGGTGGAATGACATCGCTGCGCCTCGGCCTTGGCCAAAATGGCCTGAGCCAAGCCCCCGAGGTGGTCCCAAGTCATTGTCTGTGCTCCAAAAAGCTAGACGTGACTTTGATCGAGAAATTTTTGCGCCGTTGCAAAAAGTCCCTGCGAATTTTGAAAAAAGGGCTCGGCCATGCCGAATTACGTGGAGGAAACAGCGGACCTGTTTGAGCAGCTGCTCCAGCTTGAGCGCCGGGGGCACGGCGACACAGACGCAGCGATGCACCGTCTATCGGCCAGGCACCGTTTGCCGAAGCGGCTCTTGTGGAGCCTGCGCTATCGCACGCCGAAGACCCTGCCTTGGGACTTCGTCGAAGACCTCAAGGCGGCCTACGCCGCAACCTGCAGAGCGCAAGCCGAGAGGCTGCTGCGGCAGGCCGACAAGCTGGGGGCAGCTGGTGGACTTAATGCGGATCGTCTGGGCCAGGTTCGAGCTTTGGCTGCTCGCCACCAGGCTCAAGTTCAACCATCGGAACCTTCGCAATGAGCAATGACGACAAGCCGCTGGCGCGACGGCGCCAGCTCGCGGTCTACGAGCGCAATAAGCGCTTCCCGACCATTCAGCCCAACCGCGACCGGCACATACTGCATATCGCTACGCCGGGCTTTGGGCTGCCCAAGAACAGCCGCGAGGCGCTCGACCGCTCTGAGGAGCCCAACCTGGCCGTGATCCTGCAGGAGTGCCTCGCCAAGCACATGCTGATGCTGCGCGACGTCGTTTCCAACCGGCAGACGCCCGACGCGCGGTACTGCCGGATGGAGTTCTACTCCCGGGCCCGGCACGAGACGCTGCACAGCTACCCTGTGATCGCCCACTTCATCTGCCGCAAGGATCACACCGCCGCGATGCACGGCGTGCGCCGGTTCGCGGCGATGCGGCAGTCCGGCCTCTGGCAGCGCTACGAGACGGTGCTGGTGGCGCGGCGCGAGCTCGCCCGCGAGCAGGAAGCGCGGACGGCGGCATGAGCTTCTTCGGCCCGACCACCTTCACGCCCCGCACCAAGGACATCGCCCGCCACGCCGACGTCGTCCGCGACATCGAGCGCAAAAGCGGCCGGGACGCCGCCTTGCGGGTCGCGACCGCCGCCATGGAGGGCATGGCCGCCTGGATCATCACCGCCGTGGGGCCGCGCGAGTGCCTCGCCGTGCTCGATCGGATCAAGACCGACCTCATCAACTCAACCCGCTCGTAAGGCCCTCCCGTGACTGATCCCATCTACCGTCCCCAGCCCGCCCTGCTGCCCAGCGCGGCCGACCTCAAGGCCCGCCTCATCGCCGCCAAGACTGGCGACGTTTTCATCTACCACCACGGCTTCCTGAGCGCCGATCGCGAGCACTGCGCGACCGTGCACGCCATCGGGCAGACCGCCTCCAAGATGGCCGAGCTGGGCCATGCCACGCTGCGCCAGCGCAAGCTCAGGAACATGCTCTACGCCTACGAGCTGCGGGTGACGACCACCCACGCGGAGCGCCAAGCCCTGCGAGAGCCCGCACAGGCATGAGTCCGATTTCCAGAAATCTGCAAAGACGAGTGCGGGCCAAGATGGTCCCGCGCGCCAATGAGGACGCGATCCAGATCGCGATTGTCACCTATCTGCGGATGGTGCTGCCGCGCGTCGCCAAGGTGTTCCATGTCCCCAATGGCGGCAAGCGGAACAAATCTGAGGCCGCCAAGCTGAAAGCGATGGGCGTGCTGCCGGGCGTGCCGGACATCCTGATCATGGTGCCGCCTGGGCGGCTCTATCTGGCCGAAGTGAAGTCGGGCAAGGGCACGCTCGAGCCAGAGCAGCAGGAGTTCGCTCGCGAGGCCCTGCAGATGGGCTTTGGCTGGTGCTGCGTCCGCTCCATCGACGACATGCGCAAGGCGCTGGCGGTGTGGCAGGTCGAGACCTGCGACGCCTCCTTGGGGAGCCTCGTCTAGCCATGGCCGCTCTGCCGTACATGCCGCTCTACGTCGCCGATTATCTCGCCGACGCGGCCCACCTCACCGCGGCAGGGCATGGCGCCTACCTGCTCCTCATGATGACGTACTGGCAGCGTGGCGAGCCGCTGCCGGCCGACGACCGCAAGCTGGCGCGGATCGCCAGAATGACGGACGCCGAGTGGGCCGAGGTGCGGCCCGACGTCGCCGAGTTCTTCCGCGAGGAGGACGGTCGCTGGTTCCAGCCTCGAATCGAGCGCGAGCTGGAAAAGGTCAGGGACAAGTCCGAGATCGCTCGCAGCGCCGGGCAGGCTTCGGCCGCACGTCGGGCCAGCAAAGGCGGCAACGCCCGTTCAACGGACGATCAACGGACGTCCAACGAGGATCAGGGCGCCGCGCAAGCATTCGGTGGCCAAGCGAGCGCAAGCGTGCAGGGGACCGACCCCAGCCAGAGCGCCAGCATCCCGCCCACCCCACGATCTGAGGCAAATGGCAACGCCCGTACAACGAGCGCTGAACGGACGCTCAACGGGCGTTCAACGGACGCTCAACGGACGTTCAACCATACAGATACAGATACAGAGAAAGAAAGAGAGAGGGAGAACGCGGGCGCGCAAGCGCTGGCGGGTGACGCGGGCAGGCAGAAGCCCGTCGCGATCACGGCCAAGCCGGCCGCCCAGCCCGACCCCTTCGAGGCGTTCTGGGCGCTCTACCCGAAGCGCCCCGGCAACCCTCGCAAGCCAGCTGCCGAGAAATTTGCGGCCGCGCTGAAACGCGGCGTGGATCCCATGGCGATCGTGGAGGGCGTGCGCCGCTATGCGCTGAGCCGAGAGGGCGAAGATCCGACCTACACGGCGATGGCGTCGACCTGGCTGCACCAGGAGCGCTGGACCGTCGACTTCACGCCCGCCCGCCCCACCACCCGCCAGCCTGCTCAGGGAAAGCCCAATGAACTCGCCAACGCCTTCGACCGCCTTGACGCCCGGATCGCCGCAGCGCGTGCGGGAGCACGTGGCGAGGATCGAGGCGACCACACCGAGCTCGAACTGCGAGCTGCTGCCGGTTGACGCCTGCCGGGCGGTTCTGGAGGCCGCCGATCGCGCCATGGCGCTGCCGCAGCCCGAGGAGGCCGCCCAGCTCGCGCGCACCATGATCGGCGTCTATCCGAAGGCCGACGTCACCGACCCCGACGTCTACGCTACGGCGGTGGCGGGCACGCTGGCGGAGTTCCCGGCCCATGTCGCCCGCAAGGTGGCGAGCCCCGTGCACGGCTTGCCCAGCCGCCAGAAATTCCTGCCGCGCATCGCCGAGATCAGGGAAGCCTGTGAGGCCGAGGTCGCGCGCCAGAAGACGATCGCCTCCCGCGCCCGCTGGATGATCAAGGAGCGCGAGCGCCGCGAAAAGGAAGCCGCCGAGCGCGCCTCTTGGGAGGGACGCCGAATCGACCCCGCCCGGGTCGACGCCATCCTCGCCGGCATCTTCAAACCGGACACCAAAACCGCCACTCTACCCATCGAAGGAGCCTGACCCATGGC
This sequence comes from Alsobacter metallidurans, assembly GCF_014636935.1. GTDB lineage: Bacteria > Pseudomonadota > Alphaproteobacteria > Rhizobiales > Beijerinckiaceae > Alsobacter > Alsobacter metallidurans. Next base: position 1,547,440 of record NZ_BMES01000001.1, read on the forward strand.
GGGAAGCGGCAACAAAGTGAGGCGGGCGCTCGGCAAGTACCGGCGCACCATCACAGACGGCCACAAAGCTATGCCGCTGAGCGGCCGGGCGCTGTGGCACTTCGTCTGCCAGGTCAGCGTGGTGGAAACCGGCCTCGTCGAGTGCGCCAAGGGCCGGGGCCCTGCAGGCGCTCGCCGCCGAGCTGGACAAGACCCAGACCGGTTCGGCGTGGGCCAGGGCGCGCGAGATCGTCAAGGCCCGCATCGCCAACGCCGCAAAGCTCCTCCCCAAGCCTACGCGCCATTGAGGCCCTGATGATGCCCTTTCCCCTTGCCCCAGAAGTAGAAGACCGGCTGCGCATTGCGCTGCGGCTGGCCGCCGAGACCGCTTTTCAGGCCGGGGACGAGGACGTCCAGCCTGCCGACCTGGTGCGCGCTCTGTTCGAGGACGCCATGAAGGTCCTGCGCCAGCTCCCCGACAAGGAGAGCGGCTGGCTTTACGTCATCCGCTCGCCGTCGCCGGCCGTCTCTTACACCCAGGCCGAGGTGTGGGTCGCATGGGCCGAGACCATGGAGCAGATCCGAAAGGGCGAGTATTCCAGCGACGTCCTGGTCCGGACCCGCTCGCCCAACGCCAAGGAGATCGCCCGCATGGAGGCGGTGTTCGAGCTGCGGCACCTGCTGCGCGGGCGCAACCTCGCGCGGGACTGGAAAATCCTGTGCCGGCTGGCCGACGGGACAGACTACAGAAAACTGGCCCGCTCCATGGAGTGCTCGCGCCAAACAATCTACCACGTCCGCGAGATGCAATCTGAGGCGATTGCTCACCGTTTGCTGCACCTGATGCCGCTGGAGGTGAGCATGCCACGCGCGAGCGGAAAAAAATATCCAGAAAACTGCAAAAGACCGTTGGAAAAATCCGCCGTTTCAGAGTAGGTTTTCCGCCACGATCGACGCACTGCGCCGCACCCGAATCATCCCCCTCCAGCCCGGCCTCGCGCCGGGCTTTTCCGTTTCCGTGCTACCCCATCGCGGGGGTGTCCGGCCGCGTCTCCAGACCCGAAAACTGTAGAAGACGCGCCGCGACGGGCGCCGCTGAGCCTTGACCGCTCGGGGCGCCCACCTTTCGCTGTCCTCTAACGCCGAACCCGCCATGACCGAGGAAGACGACTTCGAGCCATGGCCGTGGCGCAGGACGCCCAGCTGATCAAGGGCCACAAGGCCCGTGTGAGGGCCGCCGCCGCAGCGGTGGCCGCCCCCAAGTTCTAGCCCTTCGCAAGGGCGAGCCGGCAGGATCCCTCCCGCGCTCTTAGGCCAACGCCACCGTGCGTCTCTCACCCGAGCGCCAGCAAGGGTCTGTCCGGTTCCCCGCCGCAGCGTTGCGTAGGCGGCGGGGACGCGGACCTGGAGTGTTCCCATGAAAGTCGACAACAATCTGGTTGCGCTCGCCTGCGTCATCGGGGCGGCATGCGTTGCGAGCAGCGGCCATGACGGCTGGGGCTGGCTCCTGTTTATCGCCGTCGTGGCGCTCTGATGGACATCGTCTTCCGGCGTCCCAGCCCGTCCGAAGGCTAACGGTAGCCGGATGTCCGCTGGCCCCGCTCGATCTCATCTTCCGTGCCACCGTGCTCCCCTGGCCGATCTGGGCGGGCTATTGCTTCTCGTGCCTGGAGCCGCCCTATGTCGCGCACGGACGAGGCCCTGCAGTCTGACGCCGTCACGATTATGGCGCTGATGGCCGCCCTCCAGGTCGCCTTCGAGCAGACCATTCCAACAGCCCAGGCCGCGCCGCTGCTGCGCAAGATGGTGGCGGCGATGAAGGCGACCGAGACCACCGACTACAGTTACGGCGTCGAAGCGACGGGCATCACCGAAGCCATCCAGTGCCTGGTCCAGTGCGCGGATCGCGCCATAAACGCGAGGGCGAGCGCGTGATCCCCTTCCGCAAGCTGACGCCCGCCAAGCTGGGGCAAGCGCCGCAACCGAAAAAGGCGCCCCGACCGGCGAAGGTCGGAGCGCATGTATCCTCCAAGCCCAAGGCGCGGACCGGGAAGAAGCCTCACCGTTTCCAGACGGTCTCGTCCGCTTCGTCGGTAACGAGGTAGGCCTCGGCCTTTTACGCGTCGTCCCCTTCGCCCCACTCGATCCCGCCCGCTGGCGCTTGGCGCACGCGGTCCAGCGCTTTGTCGCGCGCCTGCTCGGCGTCCTCACCCTCGACCAAGGTCTTGGCGACCATCTCAACGTACTGCTGCAGGTAGACGGTGAACTGGGGCATCAGGCCCTCCCTGCGGCGGGCGCGCGTTCGAGTGCGGTGACCGTAATGGTGGGCTCTGGGATGACGCCCACGGGCTCGGGAATGACGCTGTGCAGGTTGCGGCCGGCGCTGACCAGGAAACGCACTACGCGCGCCAACTGCGCGATCTCGACGGAGGGTTCGGCGTCCTTCCCCTCGTCGTCCGAGCCCACGAACAGGCCCTTGCCGGCGATCAGCGCGCCCGTGCCCACCACGGTGAAGAAGCGGTCGCCCGGCTCCTCGATCTCGTCGGCGAAGTAGATGGCGTCGCCACGCGGCATGCGCAGCGTGTCGACGTGGTCGCAGCCCAGATGGGCGTAGATGCTGGCGAGATCGCCCGCGTGCTCGACCTCGGTGACGGTGAAGTTCTCGGCGGAAATCAGGTAGGCTCTCATGGTCAACGCCTTTCGCTTGCTGCTGCTGGATAGTGCGATGCGGTGGGCGAGCTTCCTCGCTGGGGAAGGGCGCACGCCGACGCGAGTGAGGACGAGGGTCTGGGGCGCTTAGCGCCCCCCGATCTGGAGGGGCGCGGCCGATCCGCGTGAGCCGCCCACGGGGCGGTTGAAGGCGGCGCTGTCGCCCGCCCGCTGCCCGGCCGCATAGGCGCCCTTGTCACCGATGCTGTCGCGGCGGGTGCCGCCCTTTTTGAAGCTCATGCCGCGGTTCTTGACGAGGTCGTTCCGGGCGTCGTCCATGCGGCGGCGCGTCTCGGCGGTGGCCAGCTCGATCAGGCGGGCCTCGATCCGGTGGCAGACGCCGACGGCAAAGGACTTCATGCGATCCTTGCGCTGCCACTCAGTCTCGGGGCGCACCGCCTCGACGGCCCGGCTGGACGACCCGAACAGGTCGGACTGGCCGAAGGGGCGGGGCTTGGAGGCCTTGCCGGACGACTTGATCCCGCCCGTGTCGGCGGCGTAGGCCATCGCCTGACGGCTCACGAAGCCGTCCAGCGCGTCAATCAGCCAGTTGGCGAACATGCCGTCCGTCTCGCGGCCATGGAGCGTGATGACGCCCTCCTGGCGGAACGGGAAAGTGCCGGTGAACACCGCCACCCCGTAGGCGAGCTGCTCGGACCAGTTGAAGCCGCGCGAGGCCGACTTATCGGCGAAGCGGTTGAGCACGAACGCCTCGGCGTCCATTTCCTCGCGGGAGAGGCCGTACTTGGCGAGCAGCTCCTGCGCCTTTTCGGCGGCGGCTAGCGCCTCGTGCTCGGAAGCGCCGTTCTCGACGGACTTGGCGAGCAGCGCGCGGATGCGGTGCTTAAGCTTTTCCTGGACGGTGAAGTCGGTCATGGCTGGCTCCTTACTCGGCGGCCACAGGGGCGGCGATGGTCGGCACCGGGGGCTTGTCCCAGCCATGCTGGCCGTGATTGTCGGCGGGGAAGATGCGGGCGATGGCGTCGGCCAGCAGATGCGCTTGAATGTGGCTGGCGAAGTAGAGGCTAAACTCGACGGTGGCGGGCTTCACGCCGGGCTCAGGGAAGACGTCGCGCTCAATCGCGATCAGCGAGAGCACAGTGGAGCCGGTGTCGAGCTTGTGGACCTTCCGGACATGCAGGCGGTCGACGAAGATCGTGAGGTCGATGGTGGACATGGGGAAAATCCCTGTGGGCGTTTCGATATGTGCAGAATAATGGACGTTGGCATTGGAACAACAGAATTATGCAAGAAGGGGCAAAAATGTTGCGGACGTTGGTGGGCGGCAAAATCCAGCGGGTGAAGGTCACGGGAAAGTCCGTGAACTACAACGGGTCGGTGAGCATCTGCCGCGACCTGATGCGCCGCGCAGGGATCCTGCCGTTTGAGCGGGTCGACATCGTCAACCTCGCCAACGCGCACCGCTGGACGACCTACGCGATCGAGGCCGAGTCTGGAGTTTTCACGCTCAACGGCGGTGGCGCGCGCCTTGGCGAGCTGGGCGACAAGTGCGTGATTATGACCTACGTGCAGGCCGAGGCGTTCACCGGCGCGCCGGTGGTTTACTGCGATGAAAACAACGGCGTTGACCGCGCTTTCGACTACGAGCCGAGCGTGCCGGGTGGCGATCCGGTGCACTACGAGGTCCGTTAGCCTTGCAGAAATCTGCGCCTACAAGGGCTGCGCGCTGACTTTTGCGCAGCCCTCCTTGGGCGTTTCCTCCCTATCCCACTCACCCGGCCTCGGCCGGGTTTTCTTTTGCCTCAATATGAGGGGCGACCATGAGCGAGTTCATCTGCCCCCAGCAGGGCAGCAGGCCCAGTGCGCGCGGGCGCGAGGCCAAGTCATACCTGCGCGCGGACGGCACGTGCTCCTACTGCGGCTCGATCACCGAGCAGGCGTTCTTCGCCGCGGTTGAGGCGGGCCTGGAGGTCACGCCCACCGACAAGAGCTACAAGGTCTACGTCGACGTGCCGGAGGAGCGCGCCGGCCAGCCCCGCGTGGTGTCGGTCACGGGCGGCGACGACCAGCCCGGCCCCGACTGGATCCCAGCGGACCCGGCTCACCTGGAAGCCAGCGGCTGGATGGGCGGCGGCTACAATTGGATGCAGCTCGCGCCCCGTGGGGCGACGCGCCAAGCGAAGTTCTACCTGGAGCACCTCTCCTATGAGGGCCAGATCCGCTTCGTTGCGCTGGTGAACGCCAAGGGCATGCAGCTCGCTTATCCGGGCTTCTTCTACGTCGCGCCGTTCTTCTGCGAGCCAGTGCGCAAGGGATCGGTCGCATGACGCTTGGAGCAGCTCACCACGACGTGCTCAACGCCGCGCTGATCCTCGCCAGCATGGCCATGGGCGCTGTCGCGGTGGCGGTCTACGAGCAGGTGAGGGGACGCTCGCGTCATGCGTGGCATGCGCTGAGCCTCGGCGGGCTGGCGCTGCTGGCCTCGGCTGCGGCCACTGGACTGGCGCTGTTGCGATGAGCGGGACGGCTGCCCTAATTCCCGAACAGCCGAACGCTAAAAAGGGAGCCTACCTGCTCGCCCGCCTGGAGCCGACGCTGCGCGGCAAGGAACCCCGCTTCGTGCGGGTTGTGAGCAACGGGACCGCGCCTGAGACGATCGCCTTCCGGGGCGTGCGCTCACCAAGCGCGCCACAGCGGGCGGCTGGCTTGTCTACGAGGAACGGGCGCGGCAGTGCTGATCCCCCGGCAGCGCCGCTCCTTGCGGCGTCACTCGGTGGTCTCCCCGAGGTTGGCGCCATCGGGCGCAATCTGGATGCGCGCGACGTTCTCCTCGCCGCAATCGTCGCAGACCATATCGGCGTCGAATACGTTGGCGAGGCTCCAGTCCTGCGCCTGCTCGTCCCAGGCGGCATAGGCGTCCTGCTTCACGTTGCGCGACTTGCAGGCGCGGCACTCGAACGAGATGCGGTGCGTCATGGCTCAGTCCTGCAGCAAGATTGCGACAATGGAGGCGAGCGCCACCCAAGCGTCGGGCTGATCCCCGCGCTGGAGGACGACGGCGTCGCCGACGATCTTGACGAACGCGCCTGCAAAGGACGCGCCGCCAAGGCAATCGAGCTCGAGCCAGTACCCCTCGCCGGGGTCCAGCTGCGCTTCGATGTCGGCCTTGATGGCGAGGAACGTTGCGGCGTCCATGATTAGTGCTCCCGTGGGTTGAAGGGTTGCCCCGCCGCTCACGCGGCGAGGATCTCGCCCTGCGCGGCGGCGGCGCGGAGCGCGTGTTCCATCTGCAGCAGGTGGTTGCGGATGAGCGCGAGCTTGTCGGCCATGCCCTTGACCTTGTTCGGGTCGACCTTCTTGGCGATCGTGCACTCGTTGTCCTTGAAGCCGAGGGCCGCGAGGGCGGCGATCTGCTCGACCTTCGCTTCCATGCGGTTGACGACGGCGACTTCCTTTTCGGTGGCGGCCGGCATGGCGGCGAAGATGTCGTCCTGAGCCAGCGCCTCACGGAGCGCGATCACGGCGTGGCGCACCTGCTCGGCGGTCTTGAGCTGGCCGGTTGAGACCTGCCGGATCACCTTGACCTGCAGGGCGGCAGGCAGCGTGGCGATCTCGCAGGCATAGGCCGGGGGCAGGTTGCCGCCTTCCACGAGCGTCTGGAACTCGGGGTTGAGCCTGAGCAGGTTCACCCGGTCCAGCACGCGATTGCGGCTCTTGAGGCCCAGCTCCTTCATCAGCGCCGCGACGGTGTAGCCCCGGTCCAGCATCGACTGGAACGCGCGGGCTTCTTCCATGGCGGTGACGTCGGCGCGCTGCAGGTTCTCGATGATCGCCTTCACGGCCATCTCGTCCTCGGTCATCTCGACGGCCAGGCAGCGGATGGTCTCGGCGCCCATGTGCTTGTGGGCGCGGAAGCGGCGCTCGCCGGCGACAATCATGTACCGGCCCTGCTCGCCAACCTTGCGGGGCAGGGGGCGCACGGTGATCGGCTGCATCAGGCCGTTGGCCTTAATCGACGCCGCGAGGTCGGCGATCTTGGTCTCATCGAACAGCTTGCGGGGCTGGTTCGGGTTGGCTTCGATCTGATCGAGGCGGATTTCACGGACCTTCTGGGACATTGTCGGCTCCTACTGGAAGTTATTTGCGTCGATGGACACAGTATTGCGGACAACCACCAGCGGGACAATCCAGTATGGCGAAGAAAACGCAGAACAATGTACCGAAGAAACACTGGCCCGGGTGCAGCGTAGAGCTTCGTTCCATCGAAACGTTGCTGCCATACGCGCGCAACTCGCGGACGCACAGCGACAGCCAGGTGGCGCAGATCGCGGCGAGCATCAAGGAGTTCGGGTTCACCAACCCGGTGCTGGCGGCCGAAGACGGCACGATCATTGCCGGGCATGGCCGCATCCTGGCCGCCCGCAAGATGGGGCTCGAGCAGGTGCCGGTGATGGTCGCGACCGGGTGGACGCCGGCGCAGATCAAGGCCTACGTCATCGCCGACAACAAGCTGGCCGAGAACGCGGGCTGGGATAACGAGCTGCTGGCGATCGAGATCGAGGATCTGCGCGCCGACGGCTTCGACCTCGACCTGCTGGGCTTCTCCGACAAGGAGATGGACAAGCTGTTTGGCACCCAACAGGACGAGGCCGGCGACGCCGAGTCCGACAACCCGCCAGCGGTCTGGGGGATTGTCATCAACGTCGACAGCGAGGAGGAGCAGGTGGCTCTCCTCGAACGGCTCAGCGGCGAGGGCCTGCGCGTGAGGGCGATCCTGTGAGAAAAGCGCATATCGTCCGGTCTTCGCCGGTCCTGACCTCGCCGCGCGTCATGCAGATGACGGCGCTCTTTGACGTGCCGCCCGCCGAGAATTCGACGGTGGAATGGGACGTCGCCCTGCCGGTGGACGAAAAGCCCTGGAGCATCGGCCTCATCGTCGGGGCTTCCGGCTCAGGCAAGACCACGGTGGCGCGCGAGCTGTTCGGCGATCGCATCGTGGACCGGCACGAGTGGCCGGGCGACCGCTCCATCCTCGACGCCTTCCCCAAGTCGATGGGGATCAAGGATATCACCGGGGCGCTCACCGCCGTCGGCTTCGGCTCGGCGCCCAACTGGATGCGGCCCTTCCACGTGCTCTCCAACGGCGAGCAGTTCCGCGTCACGGTCGCTCGCGCGCTGGCCGAGGCCGGCAAGGAGCTGGTGGTGATTGACGAGTTCACCTCGGTGATCGACCGCGCGGTGGCGAAGGTCGCCTCGCACTCGGTGCAGAAGGCGGTGCGCCGCAACGGCGGCCAGCTGGTCGCGGTGGCGTGCCACTACGACATCATCGAATGGCTCCAGCCCGACTGGGTTTTCGAGCCGCATACGAACTCGTTTGAATGGAGGTGTCTTCGACGACGCCCCCAGCTCGATATTGAAGTCCGCTCTGCGAGCAAAGAAATCTGGCCGCTCTTTAGCAAATATCACTATCTGAGCGCCAACCTCCACACCGCCGCCAAGTGCGTCGCGGCGTTCTACCAGGACCGGCCGATCGCCTTTTCGTCGGTGCGCTACTTCCCGCACCCGCACGCCAAGGACATCATGATGGGCCACCGCCTCGTGGTGCTGCCCGACTTCCAGGGGCTGGGGCTCGGCGGCATCCTGGACGACTGGCTCGGCCAGTGGCTCTGGGAGCGCGGCTGGCGCTACCATAACGTGGTGGCGCACCCGGCCATGATCGCGAGCTATTCGCGCTCCCCTCGGTGGCGGATGCAGACCAGCGGCATCCGAACCACGGGCGGCAAGCGCGGCATCGCCTCGATGAAGAAGCACCAGGCGCAATTCAGCGCCCAGCGCAACTCGGTCACCTTCGCCTACACGGCCCCGGCCGGCTCAGAGAGCAAGCCGCGGCTCAAGAAGGCGCTGGAACTGTGACAGGTCGACCCGCTCCCACGGGATGTCGACGTGGATCAGGAACAGCTTATCCGTCGGCTTCGAGCCCTCGTAGAAGTCGAGCATCTCGGGGTGGGCGCTGAACGGCGGCGCCTCCGTTTTCGTCACGGTGGCGGGCAGCTGCCCATACCGGCCGTCATAGGTCATCGAGATGCCGATCTCGCGCCCGACGCGCCAGATGCTCTCGCACCAGCGAGGCCCATAGCGGCGGTACTCGATCGTCTTCTCGCCTCGCAAAAACTCGAGGAAGTACGGCTTCCTCACAACCAACAACAGCGGCACTCGGTGTCCTTCCAATTGGGTGGCAAATGCGGATTCTCGAACTCGGCTCCTACATCGTCCCCGCCTATGCGGGCATGGTCCTGGCCGAGCAGGGCCACGCGGTGGAGAAGTGGACGAACGGGCGCGACCCCATCCTCGGCCTCGATCGCGGCGAGGAGCTGTGGGCCTGGATCAATCACGGCAAGCGCCTCGTGCGCCGCGACCTCGCCGACGTGGCAGGGGCGCTCGCCAGCGGCGAGTACGACGCCGTTATCGACAATGTCCGCCCCTCGACCTGGAAGCGCCTGGGCGTCGAGCCTGCCGTGCTGGCGCTGCTCCACGACGTGCGCTGGATCAGCATGGAAGGCGAGACGGGTGGCGACACCGGCGAAGTGAGCTTCGACGTCTTCTGCCAAGCCCGCGTCACCATGGAATTTGCCGGCTGGATCCCGTTCTACATCGGCGACACGGGCGGCGGGCTCTGGGTGGCGTTCAAGCTGCTCGCCGCGCCTGGCCCGGGCCACTACATGCTCGGCCACGCCTCCTGCCTGCAAAAGCTGGTGGAAGGCGAGCTCGTGGTCGACACCGACCGCACCCGCACGGGCACGCCGTGGGATCGCGAGCCCTACGGGGCCGACGAGAACGGCGCGCTCGTCTCGTTCAAGGGCGCGGAATACCGCGAACCCATCCGAGATCGTGCGTGGAAAATCAAGCATCTTCGCCATCGCAATGGGCGTATCGTCATCTAATGATGACGCCGAACTTCACTATAGCACATCCGCAACGGGGCTATAGATCGCCAATCGAATAAAGTTGGACAAGTCCATGTCAGGCCACCCTGAGCGTTTTACATTCGAGCAGGTCGCGGACGCCTTGCGTCGCGCTGCTGGCATCCAGGCGGGCGCTGCGAAGTTGCTTGGCTGCAACCGTTCGGTGGTGGCGGGTTACATGGTCCGCTATCCGGAGCTGCGCGAGCAGGCCGAGGAGCTGGTGGAGGAGACCCTCGATGTTGCCGAGCTGGGCCTCGTCAAGAAGCTGCGGGACGGCAACCTCACCGCGCTGATCTTCTACCTCAAGACCAAGGGCAAGCACCGGGGCTACGTCGAGCGGCGCGAGACCACGGGCGCGGTCGACGCGCCTCCGGTCCAGGTGTCCCAGGTTCCGTTTGATCCCCAGCTGTTCGCGCGCATGACGCCGGAAGCGCAAGCCGTGATGGAGGCAGAGTTTGAACGCCTCCTTGCCGCCGAAGAAGACGCCTGAGCTACGATCGGCTCTCGACATCATGCGGCGCATCCGCGCCGAGCAGCATCTGCCCGAATTTATTAAGCAGGGCTGGCGGCATGTGGAGCCGAACGCCTACGGCTCCAACTGGCACACCGACGCCATCTCGGACCACCTGACCGGCATCGTAGACCGGCAGATCAAGCGCCTTATCATCAACATCCCGCCGCGCCACATGAAGACGCTCCAGACGGGCGTCTTCATGCCCGCGTGGGTGTGGGCGCAAGATCCCGATCCGACGGGCAGCGGCCACGGCAAGCCGATCAGGCCGGGCACCTGGCGCGGGCCGGGCGTCAAGTTCATCTTTTCGAGCTACGAGCACGGGCTGGCAATCGAGAGCAACGTCAAGGCCCGCCGCCTCATGGACAGCGACTGGTATCGCGACAACTGGGGCGAGCGCGTCAACTTCGCCAAGGATCAGAACACCAAGATCTACTACGAGAACACCCGCAACGGGGCGCGCTTCGCCACCTCATCGTCGGGCGTGCTGACCGGCAAGGGCGCGGACATCTTCGTCATTGACGACCCGCACAACGTCCAGCAGGCCGAAAGCGAGACCGTCCGCGAGGGCGTGCTCAAGTGGTGGCAGGAAAGCGTGCCCACCCGCCTCAACGATCCCGAGGCGGGCGCCTTCATCATCGTGATGCAGCGGGTGCACGAGGGCGACCTCACCGGCCACATCCTGGCCAAAGAGACCGGCTGGACGCATCTGTGCCTGCCCGCCTACTACGAGCCGAAGCACCCGACGCCGATCGCCAACCCGGTGCGCAAGCTCTACGGGCCGCAAGCCGGGCAGCTGTGGGAGGATCCCCGCACGCAGGAGGGCGAGCCGCTCTGGAAGGCGCGCTTCACCAAGCAGACGCTGGACGAGTGGTCCTCGCGCATGGGCTCGTATGCGACGGCGGGCCAGCTGCAGCAGCGCCCGGCGCCCCGCGAAGGCGGCTTCTTCAAGCGGCATTGGTTCTCGATCGTCAACGCGCTGCCTGCGGGCTGCGAATTCGTCAGGCGCTGGGATCTGGCCGCCACCGAGGCCGGGCAGGGCTCCGACCCTGACTGGACGGTGGGCGTGCTCATGGCGCGCGACACCTTCGGCTTTGTCTACGTCGCGGACGTCACCCGGCTGCGCGGCACGCCGCACGACGTGGAGCGCCTGATCAAGAACACCGCAGAGCAGGACGGCACCAAGGTCCGCATCCGGCTGCCGCAGGATCCTGGCTCGGCGGGCAAGGCCTATGCGCAGTCGCTGGTGCGGATGCTGTCGGGCTTCGATGTCAAGGCGGAACCCGAGACCGGCGACAAGGCGACCCGCGCCAACCCGTTCGCGGCGCAGGCCGAGGCCGGCAACGTCACGCTGGTGAAGGCGGGCTGGAATGAGGCCTACCTCGACGAACTGACAACCTTCCCGATGGGGCGGCACGACGACCAGGTGGACGCTTCCTCGGGGGCGTTCAACGCGCTCGCCGGTCCCTCCAAGCAATTCCTTTTCGGCTGACAGGCGACCGTTAATGGCCCTCATGGACTATCTCAAGCGCAAAGGTCCGGGCCGCAGGCGCTCGGAGCCGCAACGCGACACCTTCACCTTCCCCAACACGGTGCAACTGGGCCAGACCGGCGCACGCCAGCGCGTGATCTACAAGCCGACGCCGCGGAACCTGCGCTTCTTCGGCCAGACCGTTTATGCGCGCCGCGCCATCAACGCGATCAAGAACCCGATTAAGCTACTCGACTGGGAGGTCCGGCCCCGCAAGGGGATCGACATCAACCCCGAGCTGCAGCGCCAGATCGACATCGCCACGGCCTGCCTGACCAACCCGAACAACGATGACAGCTTCCACACCTTCGTGGAGCAGCTCGTCGAGGACGTCCTGCACGGCGCGGCGGCCTATGAGCAGCAGCTCGGCGGCGATCCGCTGCGGCCGCTCTGGCTGTGGCCGGTGGACGGGCTCTCGATCCAGATCTTCCCGGGCTGGAACGGCGACATCAACGAGGCGCGCTACCAGCAGACGATCGGCTACGGCACGGCCTATGGCGGCGGGCATCAGATCCTGCTGCGCAATAACGAACTGGTCTATCTGCGCCCGAACGCCTCCACGGCCACGCCCTTCGGCGTCGGCGCGCTGGAGATCGCCTTCAACACCATCTCGCGGACGCTGGGCGTGGGCGAGTTCGCCGGCAACGTGGCGAGCAACGCCCGCCCGAGCGTCGGCCTTGATCTGGGCGACGGCGTCAGCGCCGAGGGCCTGCAGGCCTTCCGCAACTACTGGCGCAACGAGATCGAGGGTCAGGGCCAGATGCCCATCATGGGCTTGGCCGGCGAGAAGGGCAGGGGCGCCAACGTGCTGCGCTTTTATCCGGAGGGCGATAACGCGCTGTTCCTAAAGTATCAGGAGTTCCTGAAGAGCGAGATCGCCACCGCCTTCGACCTCTCGCCGCAGAACCTTGGCGTGGAGCGCGACGTCAACCGCTCCACCGGCGAGGTTGGCGAGGACCGCGACTGGGACGGGGCGATCAAGCCCATGGCCCACATGGTCAGCTCCCACATCTCGCGCGAGACAATCCAAGGGCTGCTCGGCTTTTCTCAGCTCGAGTTCGGCTTCCTGGGCATCGACCGCGAGGACGAGAAGCAGGAGGCTGACGTCTACGCGGTCTACTACGCCTCCAACGCCATCACGCCGAACGAGCAGCGCGAGCGCATGGGCCTGCCGCCGCTCGCGAGCCCCTACGGCGACATGATCTTGATCGAGGCGAACCAGCAGATCGCCCAGCAAGCCGCAGACGCCGCCGCCGAAACCGCCGCCAAGGAGCTTGCGCGGCCTTAATTCCTTCCGAAAGGACCAACCATGCCCCTTCCCGTTCAGCGCTTCGATGTCATTGGATCCGCCGACCAGCTCGGCATGCAGGACCGCGTCGCCTTCGCCATCAAAAAGGCCGTCGCCAACGCGATCGGCGGCGGCGCCGGCGCTTCGGTCGCCACCGTCGTGACCTTCTCCGAGCCCCTCCCGACCAACTACGCCGTGCTGGTGACGCCCAACCAGGACGCGACGTTCTGGATCTCGGCCCGCTCCACGGCGGGGTTCACCGTCAACCTCGCGCCGCGCCTCGCCGCCAACACGCTGGCGGCTGGCTCCTTCGACGTCGCAGTCTTCGGCTGAGGTGGACATCATGGCCGAAGACAACACCCCTGCCGCCGCAGCGGCGAGCGCTGGCTCTCCCACGAACGCCGACGTGCTTGCTGCGGCGAGCAACGAGCCGGCCGCTGGCGACGGCGCAGAGCCCATCCTGGCGGTCGCCGACGTCGAGCCGGGCATCCACATGCTCGCGGAGGCCGAGCGCCTCGCCGCCGAGCTGGCGGATGCTGGCGACAGCGCCAATGCCAATGCGGTCGCCACCGTGCTGGCCGCGCTCACCGACGTGCGCCGCCAGATCCTCGCCCAGCGCGACCTGGCGACGGGTGACGCCCGCGAGTTCCTGGCCTTCGTGGCGAGGATCTTCTGATGGCCAAGGCTCCCAAGGCGAAAGCCGCTGCGGCCGTCGGTTTGATTGAAGGCCTCCACGGGCTGATCGGCGAGCACTCCGACGAGGCTCGCTATCACGCCGCGGCGGTGCTGCATCAACTGCGGCAGCGCGCCGAGGAGCTGCGGGCGATCCTGCCGCACATCCCGCGCGACATTCTGTCCGACGACATCGCGGCTCAGGTCGACGCCCTGACCGAAACGCTCTGAGGCTTCCCATGGCGCTTACCAAGGAACAGCGGGACAAGCTCCCCGCTGAGGACTTCGCCGTGCCGGGCCGGCGCCTGCTGCCCATTCACGATGCGAAGCACGTCTCCCTCGCCTGGGGGAGCGTCATCACCGCGTCGGGCCTGAGCGATGAGGAGCGCGCCGCTGCGCGCGCCGCCATCCTGGCCCGCGCCGACCAGTTCGGCCTCGACACCGCAGCCTGGCGCAAGCTCAAGGATCTGCGGATCGAGGCCATGTCTCTCGCGCTCCCTGAAAGCGACGACCACCCCAACCGCATGCCTTTCTCGGGCGTGCTGGTGAAGCTGAACGAGGTCTCCGACGCCGCGCCCGGTGGGTCTGGCGGTCGCAAGATCCTCGTCACCAAGGAGGCCGCTGACGCCGCCTTGGGGTCGCTGCTCGGCATGGGCGTGAACTACACCTGGGGCTATGACGGTCACGACCCGCGCCAGAAGATCGGCCTCATCACCGACGCGACGATCGAAGGCGACGAGATCCGGATCGCAGGCTTCATCTACGCCGCCGATTTTCCAGAGGTCGCAGACGACATCCGTGGACTGAAAGACGCGCTGGGCTTCTCGTTTGAAGCCGCCAGCATCTTCGTCGCGGACCCGACGGCTGACCCCCTGACCATCACGGCACTGACCTTCACGGGCGCAGCCATTCTCCGCAAGGACAAGGCCGCCTACACCTCCACATCTCTGGCCGCCGCTGCGGCCGACGAGGACGACACCATGACTCCCGAAATGAAGGCTGCTCTCGACGCCATCACGGCTTCCGTCGCTGGCCTCGCCACGCAGGTCGCCGACATCGCCGCCAAGCAGGCCGCCGCCCCGGCCGTGGACCCCAAGATCCAGGCTGCCGCCGAGGCCGCCGCCAAGCTCGACGAGCAGGCCGCTGCGCTCACGGCCGCTGGCCTGACCGAAGCCGCCGCCGCCATCACGGCCCAGGCCGTCGCGCTGCGCACCGGCAAGCCCGTCGCGGCTCCGGTCGCCGCCGCCGCCGCACCGGTGGTGGTTGCTCCCGCGCCGGTCGACCTCAAGCCGATCACAGACGCGCTGGCCGCTCTCTCCACCAAGGTCGCCGACATCTCGGCCGCTGCGGCGAAGACCGCGACCCCGCCTGAGCGCAAAACGCTCGCCCCGGGCATCTCGGCGATCCTGGCCCGCGCCGCGATCACGCTCCCTGAGGGCGACGCCAAGATGGACCGCGCCACGGTCGACGCCGCTCTGGTCAAGGCCGGCATGGCGCCCGAGCAGCGCCTCACCACCAAGATCGCGCTGGAGCACGCCGGCCTCCTGCCGCGCTGATCCCGGCTTCGCTGGTCGCCGATGGCGGCCGGCTCGCTCCCCCACTCCGTTCTTGAAAGGACGACCTAATGACCGGTCAGGTTCAGGCCCAGTTCCAGGGCCTTCAGGCCGCCGCCGACTTCCTCGGCACAGGCGCTATTGAAGTCAACAAATACGAGAGCGAGATCCTCGACATCGTCCGGCGCACCTCCACGGCGTTGAACCGGCTGCCCAAGATCCCCGCGACAGGCCATCCGCATCGCTATTTTGAGCAGACCGCGATCGCAACGGCAGCATTCACCGATCCTCGCGCCATTGCGCCAACTGCGCAGAATCCAACCCGCGTCGAGCGCTCGGCCATGATCAAGGCCATTACGGCTCAATCCAACCTCTCTCTGTTCGATGTCGACGTGACGCGCATGCAAGGTCAATTCGCGTATATCGAGAGCCGCGACATCAATGACATCGTCAATGCGGTGGCGGTGCTCCAGGCTAGCAACATCTGGAATGGCACCGACACTTCGCTGACTACGCCGACCTCGATTCAATATGTCGGTTTGCTCAACCAGATCACGCTTCAATCTACTGTGGCTCCCGGCGCGTCCATCATCGACGGCATCAAGGCTCAGGTAGCGGCCATGATGGCCAACCAGACCTACGTGGTGCGCCCGACCGCCATCTATCTCAACCCGATCCTGGCCGACTACATCGACCGCGAAGCCAAGGCCGGGAATGTGACGATCGGCTCGCTGGAGGTTCAGGCAGGCGTCACAGTCCCGGCAATCCAGACGCAGGCTGGCCTGCTGCCCCTGATCACCGAGCCCTTCATGCCCACGCTGGCGGCCAATACCGCGGGTTTCGGCTTCTCGGCCCCTGGCGCCGGGATCAAGACCTATTTCGCGGTGATCGTCACCGAGAACATGGTCGAGATCCCTTACGTCCACGGCGGCGACGGCAACCCGAACCCGCGCCTGTTCCAGCTCGGCCTTTTAGCCAATCTGCTGGGCCAGTACGTCGCCATCAACTTCTCGGCCATTGTGGCCAAGGGCCCGTCCTACGCGCACGCCACCGTCGCCGTTCAGCGCCCCTGATCGCTGAGCTGAACTTCCAATTCTCCAAACGGTCCCGGCTTGATTGCTCGGGGCCGTTTTCATTACTCCAGCCCCAAGGCCCGACCGTATGCGCGTCTACCTGCCCACCGACGGGACCCGTAAACCGGCTCCGTCCCATCTGATGCATCTGTGCCCGGCGGCCCACATGGCGGGCCAGGCGGACCTCCCCGCCCACTGGGTGACGGACGCCAACGAGCCGGTGCAATTCACGGTGGATTTCATCGTCGGTGAGGCCGAAGTCGAAGACGAGCTCGGCCGCTACATGGTCGCGCACAAGCTCGCAAAGCGCACCAAGCTGCTGCTGCCCAGCACCTGATCCCTCGGAGGCTCCCGTGCCATTTGTCGACAAGACTCGTTCCACCGACTTCTGGGAGCCGGGAGCTTTCGGGCCGGTCTGCCAGCTGTACGGCATCCCGACCCTGCCCACCGCGTTCCCGACCACCATCGCGGGCAGCGGGGCCTATGACAGCGGCCTGGTCTGCGCCGATGGCTTCAAGGCCATGGCGCTGGGGCTGACCGCCGACCAGTCGGGCTCGATGCAGATCACTCGTTATCTCGACCCAAACGGGCTGGTGCTGCAAGGCGGCCCGGTGTCCATCGCGCTGGTGGGCGGCCAGGCGAAGCTGATCAACATCACCGACGCGCTGCCGTTCGCCTACTACCGGGTGCAGATCACCAATGGAGCAGGCTCGCTGATGACGATCACCAACGCTTGCCTGCTTCTCAACGCGGCCTGAGTTTGGCAGGCGTTTATAAGACAATTATCCTAATTATATACCTGACAAATCGGAAAACGTCCTACGGTCATTCGCGACAGGCCGGCGCTCAAACCCCTGCTTCGGATGAGGCGGGGGGCTTCCCTGCGCCCACACCGAAAATGGTTGAGGCCGGGGCTCGCGAAATCGAGGATTTGTTCGGCTTGTACGGAGAGAACGCCGCTATTCGTATTTGGGAGGCGATGCTCGGCAGCGCGCCCGAATCGTATAGACAAGCTCTTGCAGCTCGTCTTGGCATTCCACAAACCGGTCAGTGAAATAACCCACTTCCCTTGAAGTTAGCGAGTAGGTGGCTTTGTGCCCCGTGCCCCGGCTTTCGAACGAAGTTTCGAGGAAGAATCTAAGGTTTTTGTCGTTTTCCTCGCGCCGCAGAACGATGCCATGCGCGATATCGTTACGACGTGGTGAGAAGTTGTCTGCCCGGTCAACGGCGCTCTTGAAGGGTGGCTGAAGATCGTCAAAGCCGTTCAGGCGGAAGAACACGCCAGCGGCTTTGCGCAAAACGGATGTGCGTGTTTTGAAGCCGATTATTGCGGCGTAGGCTTCGAGGGCTGGGTAGGAGTGAAACGACACAGCGCCGGTAGCGTGTCGGTTCATGAAGGTTGAGAACAGCTGGCTGAGCGTGAACTCGACCATTTGCCATCGTGACGTGGCCAGTCCAACGGCGGCGTATAATGTGGTTGGGTCGGCGTCGCCCACCGTAGGCATCGGACGCCGGTGGTACTCTTTGGCGGGTTGCATGGCACAAGATCCTGGCGTCGACGAAAAGAAGCGAGACGAGGTGCTGAAGCGCATGCTCACCACCCCGCCGAAGAAGCACGAGACGGAGAAACGGGATGAGCATGCTCGAACGAGAACTGGTCCGCGTTCAAAGAGCGATGGCGACCGCAAGCGCTGATCGCCATCGCGAGCTCTATGTCGTGCAGCAAGCGCTGGCTTGGGCCTCAGACCCTGAGTGCTACAGGCGGCCTTTGCTGACCGTCATGGGCACTCAGGCAGAGCCAGAAGGTTGTTCGGCTCCCGCCCATCAGCCTCAGTCCGCAGATATTTGTGACCGCGCGCGCTGATTTCGACACGAACCATCACTCGGCGTCCGTTCATCGCGACGAAGAACTCCCACTCGCCGTTCTCGATGTGGCGGATAGCCTCATGGAGGCTCAGCTTCCAGTGGCTCGTTTCATAGCCGCCGACATGCGTGATGGCGTGATACGGGTCTTGCCTTGGGTCTTTGTTGATGCACTTGATTTGTGCCGTTTGGGTAGCCATTTCGCGCTCCTGCGCTTGAAGCCGAGCTTGACCAAAGGCGACAAATCAGAGCTAACTCTGATTGCTTGAATAGCCTGTTCCGCAGCCCGGCTGGGTTTGTGCGGGTCAGAAAACAAGTGAGCGGCGACCCTCCCACAGGTCGCCGTTCTTGTTTCTCAAGTTCAACAAGCATCCGACCCGATTCTCTCTGGAGAGTCGAGCCCGCCTTTCTTGGATATTCACGGATCTTTCAGCTGAGCGCGGCGCCAGCGTAGAAAACGCGCCACCTGCTGCTTACGCGAGGTCGGCGCTGTCAATCCGCCGATAGGTAAGGCGCTTGCCGCTGATGCCTTCAAGGGCCTTCTCGGCGCGCTCCACGTCGCTGCATCCAAGCGCAATGCGATGGTTGTAGCGGAACGAGAACTCGTGAAGATAGCGGTGAAGGTGCTTCTCGGCGCAATGCTGATAGACGCCCTTCATGCCGCGGGTCGAGAACACCCGTTCCCAACGCCTTTCAGGGCGAACTCGGCCCGCTTAACAACGGCCCAGGTGCTTTTGATCGGCTTTTTTTGCGGCAATCGGGGACTGCGGACCGCCGCCGCCGCGGGCCACTAGCCGAGTCCGTTTCTGCATCTGACGGGCTTCTCGGATTAATCAGCGAGCAGAGCGCCTGACCTGCTGCTTGCGTGAGGTCGGCACTAATTGGCCGCCCATAGGTCAGCGCTGAGCTTTCCAAGCAACGCTGCGGAGCTACTCGGACGGGCGTGAGGCTGCCTAGGCCCGGTCCCGACCACAGGCCACCCACGGGCACAGCGTCAATCTTACTACCAGCGCCTGCCTGCTGCTCAACGCCGCGTGAGGATCCCATGCCGTCCAGCTACCTGCTCAGCGCAGACTACAGCACCTTCGGGGTGCCGAACGCGACCGCTGCGCAGGTGCAGCAGGCGAGCGCCATCGTAGACGCCGCGATCGGCCGTCCCGAGGGCCTTGCCTGGGCGGCTGGCGCGGACGGCTCGCCCTGCTACATGGCGGGCCTTGACCCCACGGGCAGCCTCGCGCTCCCGGCCTCGATCGCGCCCGGCGCAAATGTCGCCGTCGCCGCGCCGGCCTATATCTGCCGCCCCGACATGCTCGGCCAGGTGGTGGTCCTCGACCGGGCCGACATCACAAAAACCGAGGCGGCGGTCATCAGCGCCGTCGGTGCCGCCTCCATCACGCTGGACAAGGTCACTTACGCGCACGCGCAGGGCTCATTCGCTGAATGGGGCCTCGTGATCACGGAGGAGCGCCCGCTCCCGGCCAAGCGCACCATCGGCCGCATTATGCGCACCCCGGTGGTGCGGGTGATCTCGGCGCTGGGTCGCTACGGCCAGCTGCGGCGCTCGCAGTCGGTGGGCATGGCGCAGGGTTTCAACCTGCTCGCCATCTCGCAGACCTTCGGCGGCCCGCCGCCATGGACGCTGATGGACTGCTCCCAGATTAGCGCGTCGCCCACGACCGGCGAGCTGTGGCTGCCTCAAGGGATATACGGGGTGAGCTGGAGCGAGTTCAAGGCGAACTTCGTCTGCGGCTACAACCAGACGACGCTGCCCAGCCAACTGCGCACGGCCTGCGCCAAGATCGTCGCCCAGCTCCAGACCTTCCCCGAGATCAGCGGCAACGTGCGGCTCTACAAGGCCGGCGATACCGAGGTGCAGCGCTTCACCGACTCGGTGCTCGACGCCGAAACCAAGGCCTATCTCGATCCCTTCCGGCTCCGCGCCTTCGTCTGAGGAGGCCCAAATGAGCTTCATCTACCCGCGCACCATCTCGGTGCGACGCCCCTCCGCGCCCAGTGGACGCGGGGCCGTCGGCTATCAGGGCCTGCAGGCGAGCGACGAGAGCGTGATCGCCAGCGGGCTCGCCGCCTCGATCCAGGAAAGCGGCACGGCCTCGCGCACCGACGCCGGGCTTCCGGCCGACGCTTTCTCCTCGACCATCTGGCGCATCTTCATCCCGCAGCTGCCCGACGGCCAGCTCCGCAACCGCGACATCATCGTGGACGACCAGGGCCGGCGCTTCCAGGTGGTCGCGGCCTACTGGAACTCGCTGGGCTATAACGCCCGGTGCCACATCATGGAGACCTGACATGGCGGACGTCCACGACGTCGAAAACGCGCTGGTCTCCATCATCGCGGCGGCGATCTACCCCAACGGCACCGGCCAGCCTTCCGCGATCGGCGCGGGCTGCCGCATCTTCCCCGGCTGGCCCAAGCCGCAGGGCCTCGACGCCGATCTTCTCGCCGGGATCGTCAACATCTCGGTCTTCACCACGCCGAACGCCTCGACCAACACCTCCCGTTTCCCGAAAACCTGGCATCCGCTTCAAGCGCCCGCCAAAACGCTCAACGCCGTGGCGGCAGGGCAGGGGATCACTTTCTCGGGCGCGGTCACCGTGCCTGAGAACGTCTCGGTGGGCGTCAACGGCAAGCCCTCCAGCTACGCCGTGCAGGCGGGCGACACGCTCACCACGATCGCCACCGCGGTCGCCGCGATGGTGAGCCCTGATCTGGCTGGCGTCTCGTCTTCGGGCGCGACGGTTACCTTCCCGTCCACCGCCCGCATCGAGGTGCGGATCGGCGGCGCCGCGAATGCAGTGAGGGAGCTACGCCGCCAGCAGCAGCGCTTCCAGGTGACGGTCTGGGCCGCAAGCCCGACGGCGCGGGCGGCTGCCGCCAAGCTGGTCGACGCAAAGCTGGCGGCGCTCAACTTCATCACCATGCCGGACGGGGTTGCGGCGCGGCTCACCTATTTCGGCACCGCCTCGATCGACAACGCCGAGAAGGAAGGCCTCTACCGGCGCGACATTTTCTACACCGTGGAATACGCCACCACCGAGACGGAGCTCGAGTACGAGATCACCGTGGTGCAGCTCAACGTGGGAGACGGCACCGTGATCAGCCTCAAGCACGTCCCGGCCGTGGATGCGCCGCCCGCCTATGGCGACGTCACCACCGCCTCGGTTGCGGGCGTCCTCACCATCGACCTGGCGCTCGGCAGCGTCTTCCGCTTCACACTCAGCGAGAACGTCACGTCCGTGGCGTTCCTCAACCGCCCGCCTGCAGGCTCCATCCGGCGCATCGAGCTGGTGGCGACGCAGGACGGCGTCGGCGGGCGCACGATCGCGGCCTCGGCCTGGCCCGCAGGCTCCACGAGCGCCAGCGGCGCGGCTCCGCAGCTCTCCGTGGCGGCGGGCGCGTCGGACATTATCGTGGTGGAGCTGGGCGCCACGGCGACCTCGGCCACCCTCGTCGGCCAGAACTACCGCGCCTTTAACTGATCCCGGGCCTCGCGCCCATTCCCTCCAGGCCGCCTTCGGGCGGCTTTCGCGTTTCAGGAGCCCATCCATTCACAGTGAGAACCAGGTCGCGATCGAGCGCGCGGCGGCTGCGGTCGCGTTCGGCGGCGGTCACGGCGAGGACGCCCGCATCCATGGCCGCTACCGCGTCGAGTGCCTCGACAGCGAGGGCAAGGTCAAATGGGTCGAGGAGTTCAATAACCTCGTCACCAACGTCGGCAAGATCGACGCGCTCGACAAGTACCTCGCCGGCTCGGCCTACACGGCGGCGTTCTATCTCGGCCTCGTCGACGGCGGCTCGGCTCCGACCTTCAACGCGGCCGACACCATGGCCTCCCATGCGGGCTGGACAGAGGTTGTGGCCTATGCGGCTGCGACCCGCCCGGCTCCGACCTGGAACGCGGCCACCGGC
The DNA here is from genome assembly GCF_014636935.1 of Alsobacter metallidurans. GTDB lineage: Bacteria > Pseudomonadota > Alphaproteobacteria > Rhizobiales > Beijerinckiaceae > Alsobacter > Alsobacter metallidurans. Next base: position 1,569,470 of record NZ_BMES01000001.1, read on the forward strand.
ACGGGCGGCGGCGCGGGCACGGCTGGCACCGGCTCCAAGGCCACCACGGCGACGGCCTTCGCGATCAACGGCACGGCCACGATCGCGGGCGTCTTCCTGACCACGGTGAACACCAAGTCGGGCACCACCGGCACGCTGTTCAGCGCCGGCGCTTTCACGGGCGGCAACCGCGCCGTGGTGAACGGCGACACGCTGAACGTCACCTATACCGCGCAGAACTGAGGAGCGCTCCCGATGACCGAGATGAAAAAGGGCGACACCGTCCGCGTGGTGCAGCCGGTGGTCCAGGGCGAGATCGTCGCCGCCCGCGTGGATGACGACGCCAACTTCCTGTTCGTGGTCCGCTGGACCGACGAGACGGGCGAGCACGAGCGCCCCTTCAAGCAAAGCGAGCTGGAGCCGGTCGCGGCTCCCGCCTCCTGACGACCCGGGCCGCTCCTTCGGGGGCGGCCTCCTTCCCCTGAGCTGAACCGGGAGAGCGCCCATGGCCACCGTCAACTGGATCGGCGGCAGCGGCACGGGCGGCACCTCCGTTTCGGAGGACTTCGACAGCACCAGCTGGGGCTTCGAAGGCGGGATGTCCGTCGTCAAGAACGGCGTCGCCAACCCGATCAACGGCGCGCTGACGGCCGACACGATCACCTGGACCGGGCCTTACGCCACCTTCAAGCAGAACAATGGCCTCACGGTCGTCGCCGGTGAGAAAATCTGCTTCTCCATCTACGCCCGCAAGGCGACGTGGAGCTGCAATTTCAAGTTCTACCTGCTCTCCACCGGCTATGTGACGATTCAGGACGTCTCCTTCGACGTCAACGGCTCGACTGGCGCCTTCACCGCGGTGGACGCCTATTCGCGGGTGGTCGACCTCGGCAACGGCTGGCTGCGCATCTCTGGCGGCATGACGATCGCGAGCGCCGGCACCTATCTGCCCTACTGCGGCATGATGAGCCTTGGCGCTCAGTCGGTCGACGTCTGGGGAGCGATGCTCGAAAAGGGCTCGCTGCTCCCGACCCGCTACCAGCCCGACAATGCGCTGGGCGCGACCGGCCCCACCACGACGCTGAACCCGGCCAACAAGTCCTCCTTCGCCACCCTGGCGGATGACAACCGGACATTCAGCAACGGCTTTAGCGCCAACGCCAGCGCCGTCGCCATCGCGAGCGTGTCTTCGGGCTTGATCTACTTCGAGGCCGAGATCCACAGCACCGGCTACTCGGGCAACAATTGGTGCGTCGGCATCGGCAACAGCAGCTATGCGCTGGCGGTCGACCCCTACAACTCGGCCAACGCGATCGGGCTCTATCGCAGTTATGCGGCCGGAAACGCCCAAGCCGGAACGGGCGGCTCCAGCCTCATCGCGCTCGCCGCGGCCGGCGCCCGGGGCGACGTCGTCGGCGTCTGCTTCAACCCGACCACCAAAAAGGCATGGTTCCGCCTCAACGCCGGGCTCTGGAACAACAGCGGCACGGCCGACCCGGTTTCGGGCGTGGGCGGCGTCGCGTGGACGTTCTCGGGGCCCTATTTCCCCGTCATCGCCTGCGACGACACCAACGAAGTCGCCACCATGCGCTTCGCCCCGGCCTCGTGGGGCTTCACCCCGCCGACCGGCGCCACCTCGATCACCGGCGCGCTGTGGACCCCGGCCAACCTCACCACGCGCCCGGTCGCCGAGTTCAACGCGGATGACGTGCCGTGGAGCGGGACCGCCTTCGCCGACTGCGCGAACACCGGCACGATGGGCGGCACCTGGGGCATCGGCACCACCGCCACTCCCGCCAAGGGATCAGCGCCCGTCAACGGCCACCTCCCGGCCGTGTTCAGCGGCGGGCAGGGCCTACGCACCAGCCTCACCGCGAACCTGCCGGCTGGAACGTCCAAGCAGGTTTTCGCTGTCGTCAAGGGCCTGTCTGACACCCACGGCGCGCTGATCGGGCAGAATTGGGGCGTCAACTTTGGCGACGTTTGGTACGTCCGCGACGGTGGCCACATGGTCGCCTACAGCGGCACGCCGTCCGGCCTGTCGCAATATCAGAGCGGCGGCGATCCCGGCGCGGGGCTTGCCGCCCTCACAGTTCGCTTCTCGACCGATGGCTATGCGCTGCCGCATCAGATGCGGATCAACGGCGTCGCCGATCTGTCCTTTGTTAGCAACCCCACATACGCCATCGCCAGCGACACCGACGACTTCTGGCTCGGCGAGTCGGGCAACCACTTCGGTAATGAGTTCCTGAACGGCCAGGTGCTCTACGCCATGGAGAGCGTCGGCCTGCCCGACACCGAGGTCCAGAAGCTCGAAGGCTGGGCCTCCTGGTACTATGCGGGCGACGGCTCGCTGCTGCCGGTGGGCCACCCCTACAAGAGCGCGCCGCCGACGATTTCGGCGGGCGGCACGACCTACTCCGTCTCGCTGGCCGAAACCGCCACCGCGCTGGAAAGCTCCGTCTCGGTGCTGGCTCTCGCCGCAGCCTCCTCGGAGGTTGCGACCGCGATCCACGCGCAGACCAGCTCGGCCGCGTTCGGCTCGGCCGCCACGGAAGCCGCCACCGCGATTCACGCCCAGACGGCGACGGAAACCCGCGTCGGCGCGACCACCGAAGCCGCCACGGTCACGCAGGCCCAGACCAACACCTGGTCGGGCGCATCGGCGACCACCGAAGCCGCCACGGCCACGGACAGCAGCACGGGGCCTCTCACCCGCGTCGGCGCTCTCAGCGAGCCGGCTGCGGCGACGGACGCCTCGGCGAGCGGCATGGCGGCCGGCGCATCCGCAACCGAGCTGGCGGCGCAGGCCGACACCTCGGTCAGCTCGACGGCGAACGGCGGCGTGGACGCGATCGAGTTGGCGGCCCAGCTGGACAGCTCGGCCACGCAGCTCGCCGCGGTCGCAGCCGCATCAGAGCCCGCCGTCGCGGTTGACGCGCAGGCGAGCGTCCTGACGGCGCTGGCGGCGGCCACGGAAGCGGCGACAGCCACGCATGCGCAGACCAGCGCCGCCGCCTTCGGCAGCGCCAGGATCGAGGCTGCGACCGGGCTGGACGCCTCCACCACGGCCATGGCCGCAGGTGCGGCCGCAACCGAAACGGCGCTCGTGCTCGACTTCTCCGACTGGGGCGGCGGCACGATCTACCCGGCGAGCGCGATCGAGGCTGCGACGGCGGTGGATGCGGTGGCGGCGTTCATGGCTGCGGTCGCCTCGATCGCCGAACTCGCTGGAGCCACAGAGACGGTCGCTGGCGGCCTCCAGGCGGTTGCCGCGTCCACTGAGGCGGCCAATGCGACCGACGCCGCCAGCGCCGTCCGCAGCTTGACTGCCGCGCAAACCGTAACCGCCACCCTGGTGGAGCTGTCGGCGTCGAGCCAGGCGGCGCTCGCCATCGTGCTGGAGGCGGTCGCCGGCAATGACGTCCTCACCAACGTGATGGTGATGGCGGTGGCGCTGGTGGAAGCCTCGCCGGTCTTCGGCGTGCAGACCGGAACCATCGCCGGCCAGGTGGTCGCCTACACGTCCACCGCCGCACTCCTCCTCCTGCTGTGAAAGGGCTCAACCTTGCGCCTCCTCGTCACGTCGCCCTTCCTCGACCGGAAGGTGGGCGACTACGTCACCAACCCGGCTGAGCAAGCCTCCATTCTCGCCAGCGGCCGGGCGGCCTTCGTGCTGCTCGTGCCCGACGCCGAACCCGCCCCGGCGTCCGCGCCCAAAGAGCCAGCACCGGTCGACAAGCCCGAGGCCTGATCGCCCCACCCGTCGCCCCCGGCCCGCCTCTAAGCGGGCCTTTTTTGTTGAGGGAAACTCCACATGATCGTCCAACAGGGCTCGATCAACACCACCGCGCTGGTGACGCCCGACCTTTACGTCCAAATCGTTCCGCCGAGCGTCTATCTGCTCAACGGCGTGCCGACCAACATCGCCGGCCTCGTCGGCACGGCGCAGTGGGGCCCGGTTAACTCGCCCACGATCGTCGGCAACCTCGCCGACTTCACCCGCCAGTTCGGCAACATCCAGAATCGCAAGTATGACGTCGGCACCGCGCTGGCGGCTGCCGTCCTGCAGGGCGGCTCTGGCGCCTACTACGTCGTCCGCGTGACCGACGGCACCGACGTCGCCGCCACGATCGCGGTGCTCACCAACTGCATCACCTTCACCTCGAAGTGGACCGGCACGCTCGGCAACTCCTGCCAGGTCACGATCGCGACCGGCTCGGCCGCCAACTCCTACAAGGTCATGGTCGCCCAGCCCGGCCAGCAGCCGGAGGTCTTCGACAACATCACCGGCACGGGCAACGCCCTGTGGGTGAACATGGCCGCCGCCATCACCAACGGCCAGAACGCGCTGCGCGGCCCCTCGCAGATCATCAAGGCCACGGCGGGCGCCGGCGCGACCGCAGCCTCGCTGGCGACCTACTCGCTTGCGGGCGGCACGGACGGGATCGCGACCATCACCAGCGCGGTGCTGATCGGTCAGGACACCGTGCCGCGCAAGGGCATGTATGCGCTGCGCAACCTCGCCGTCTCGGTGGCCGCGCTGGTCGACTGCGACGACACCACGGTCTACACGACCCAGGTGAGCTTCGGCCTCTCCGAAGGCGTCTATATGATCGCCACCGGCCCGGCTGGCGACACCATCTCGAACGCGGTCTCGGCCAAGAACACGGCCGGCATCGACAGCTACGCCATCAAGATCCTGTTTGGCGACTGGTGCCTGTTTAACGACACCGTCAACGGCGTGCAGCGCCTGATCTCGCCGCAGGGCTTTGTGGTGGGGCTGCTCTCCAACCTCGCGCCCAACCAGTCGACGCTGAATAAGCCCATGCAGGGCATCATCGGCACGCAGAAAACCATCGCCAACCAGGTCTACTCGGGCGCCGAACTGCAGACGCTGGCCGCGGCGGGCTTCGACCTGATCACCAACCCACTGCCGCGCGGCCCGGCCTATGGCTGCCGCTTCGGCCGGAACACCTCGTCCAACGCGGTGATCCACGGCGACAACTACACGCGGATGACCAACTACATCGCCGCGACGCTAAACGCCGGCATGGGCATCTATGTCGGTCAGCTGCAGAGCGCCGACGTGCGCCGCAACGCCAAGGTGACGCTGGACAGCTTCCTGCAGGGCCTCGCCGACCAGGATCTGATCGGCAACGCCGACGGCACCACGCCTTTCCAGACCGTTCTGGACAGCACCAACAACCTGCCGTCCCGCGTGGCGCTGGGCTACATGCAGGCTGACGTCAAGGTCCAGTACCTCTCGGTGATCGAGTATTTCCTCGTGAACCTGGAAGGCGGGCAGTCGGTCTCGATCTCCCGCACCTCGACCACCCTCAACAACAACTACTGAGGCCTGAACCATGCCTGTGAACGGCTTCTCGGTCGGGCGCGACATCGCGCTCGACATCTTCGACGCGAACACGCGCGCCACAATCGCCATCAACACCATCACGGACTTCGACCGCAAACAGCGGACGCAGCGCGTCGAGGTCAAGGCGCTGAACGGCGTGGTGAGCTTCCTCGAGCTCCCGCAGGGCTGGGAGGGCTCCATCGGACTGGAGCGCTCCGACCGCGTGCTGGACGACTTCATCGCCGCGCTGGAGGGCGCCTACTACTCGGGCGGCAACGTCAAGACGGCCTCGATCACCGAGACCATCACCGAGCCGGACGGCACCGTCAGCCAGTACCGCTACGAGGGCTGCGTCTTCAAGCTCGACGACGCCGGCGCCTGGAAGGGCGATAGCTCGGTAAAACAAAAGCTCGCCTGGGTCGCGAGCAAGCGCCGGAAGGTCATCTGATCACCATGAACGTCACCATCCACGAGGCGGGGGCTGTAGCGGCCCCCGCCGCCAACGCGACTGCCCCCGCTACCGCCGAAACCCCCTCGCAGAAGATCGTCAAAGCCGCCGACCGGCGCGCCACGGCGACCGACGACGAGGGCCGGGTGATCGAGGTGAAGGCGCTCACCGCGCTCGACCTCTACCGCCTCACCAAGCTGCTCGGAGCCAATTCGGCCAACCAGCAGGCTCTCAACATCGCCATGAGCGCCTGCTCGGTCACGGCGATCGACGGCGAGCGCATCACGCCGCCCAACAGCGAGCGCGAAATCGAGGCCATGATCCAGCGCCTCGACTTCCACGGCCTCCAGGCCGCCACGATCGCGCTCGTCCAGCTGCAGATCCCAACCTTGGCCGAGGTCAAGGACCAGGCGGGAAACTCCTAAGCGACGCCGGGTTCAGGGAGGCGCTGTTCTTGACCAAGAACGGCGTCCCCTTCGACGTCGCATTCTCGATGGAGCCCGCTATGAGGCTCGCCGCCTGCATCGCCTTCGGGGAGATGGACGGCGGCAAGTGGAACTGGTCCCGCATGGCATGGGAGAACGGCGAATGACCATGACCTTCAACAATCTCGGCGCCTTCGCGACCCATCTGGGCGGCCTCGTGGTGGGCATGGAGCACGCCGAGACGGTGGCGCTCCGCAAGGCGGCGAAGATTGTCCAGACCGAGGCCAAGCGCGTCATCGGCACCTATGAATACGGGTGGACGCCGCTGAAACCCGACACCATCAAGGCCAAGGCGCGGGGCGACACCCCGCTCCTTGAAACCGGCCAGTTGCGCGACAGCATCGGCATCAAGGTGGGCATCGGTAACGCCACCATCGGCTCGAACGAGATGAAGGCGGTCTGGCAGGAGCTGGGCACGAGCCGCATCCCGCCGCGCTCCTTCCTCGTCGCCGCCGCCAAGCACAAGCAAAAGGAAGTCGTCGCCGAGATCGGCAAGGTGATCATCTCGCGGTGGCGTCACCTGTAGGCGACAGCCTTGGCGATCAGGATCGCCGACGTGGTCACAAAGCCCAGCGTCAGGCCGAGCGCGATCTGTAAGGCGCGCCGGAGCGGGCTCACCGACGGCGCTGCTGCCGGTCCTTGTGCGGCCAGGCGCATGACTTCGCCCAACCGATCGGCCGGGATCTCGACGATGCGGTGACCCAGCCAGCTCGCCGCCATCGCGATCGCAGCGACCGCGGTGGGGACGTTGGTGTCGAACCACTCGCCGTTCATCCGCCGCCCCGCCAAGTGCGCCAGCGCCTGCTGCTCCACGGCCAGCGCCGGCCCAGCGCCGCCTTCCACCGCACAGACATACGCGAACGCGAGCGGGAAGGGCGACGCCGTCCTGAGCGTCGCCAGCCGCGCCTCCGGATTGGTCGAAAAGCCGACCTTCACCAGCCCGTGGTCGCCACGGATCACATAGACGAAACCGCTTTCGGCTCGGGGCGCGCCGCCGCCACGAGGGGCGAAGTCTTCCGGCCCCAAGATCATTCCGGTGCGGACGCCGAACACTCGCGGCCAACCCACAAATAAACGCATCAGCAATTCTCCACGGCGTGAGGTATAGCACGATGGATGCTTATAAGATCGGCGTCAACCTCGCTGTGACGTCTAACGCGCCGCAGTTCTTCTCGGCGCTGTCCCAGCAAGTGCTGCATCTTCACGCCAACGTGAACAAGCTGCAGGGCGGGCTCAACCGGCTCCACATGGTGATTGCGGGCGGGCTCGCCGCGAAGGCGGGGCTCGGCATCTTCCACGGCATCAAGGCCACGCTCGACGTCGCCAAGGATCTCTCCCACGAGCTGGTGCAGATCCAGAAGCTCGGCATCACGGGCGAGCAGTTCAAAGAGGTCCAGTCGAACGCGCAGAAGACCGTCGCCAATGTGCCGGGCACCGCGCAGGACAAGGCGCTGGGCGCTTACGGCGCGGCCTACTCGATCTTCGGCCACGATGAGGCGATCAAGCTCATGGAGCCGCTGGAGCGGTTCGCGCAGGTGCTGGGCAACACCAGCGGCAACTACGAGAAGGCGCACGAGAGCGTCTACTCCTTCGTCCGCGCCGGCGACCTCATGGGCAAGTTTGTCGACGAGACCACGCACAAGGTCGACCCCGAGCGGCTGCGCCACTTCATGGATCTGGGCTCCAAGGTGGTGCTCGGCACCCACGGCAAGGTCAACGCCGACACCTGGCTCGGCCTCGCGCAGCAGGGCGGCCCGGCGCTGTCGGGCCTGTCCGACAAGGGCCTGCTCACCATGGCGATTGCCTCGCAGGCGATGGGCGGCCAGCGCGCCGGTACTGCGCTCACCTCGCTCTATTCGCAGATGGTCGGCGGCACGATGACGAAGTCCAAGGCCGAGAAGCTCCGCGAACTGGGCCTCGTCGGCGACTTCGACGTCGGCAAGGGCGGGCACGTCCAGTTCCGCAAGGGCGCGCTCGACAACGACTTCACCCGGGCGCTCAAGACGGACCCCATCCAGGCGGTCGAGCACATGAAGGCGGCGCTGGAGAAGCACGGCGAGAAGACGATCGAGCAGCAGGTTCCGATGCTGTTTGAGATCCTCGGCCGTCAGACCACGCAGCGCCTCGTCCACGATCTGCTCCGCAACCTGCCGCAGATCGTGGGCGAGCGCGAGCGCATCGCGGGCGCGATGGGCACGGGCGACAGCGCCAAGCTGGCCGACGACAAGGATATGTCCAAGGCGATGCACAACCTCGGCGCAGCGTGGCGCGACCTGCAGCTGACGATCGGCAACTCGCAGCTGGCGATCGACTCGCTCAACGCCATCACGCGCGCGCTGCGCAGCTTCAACCAATGGCTGCAGGAAATCCCGCCCGAGCGGATGGAGACCTACCGGGCGGCGCTGTTCGGCCTCGCGGCGGGCCTCACGGCGCTGGGCGCGGTGTTTATCGGCGGCGCGCTGGTCGCGGCCATCGGCACGGGCGGCTGGCTGATCATCGGCATGGCGGCGCTCGCGGGCGCGATCGGCTCCTTTGTGGCGGCGCACTGGGACGAGTGCGTCGCGGCGATCAACAAGGTGAAGGACGCCATCGGGTCTCTGGCCGAGGGCTTCGTCAACTTCGTCAACAAGGTCGCCGGGCTCCTGGGCAAGCTGAATGGCGCGCCCATCAACGCGGGCAAGGCCGACACCGGCCCGAGCGCGGCCGAGCAGACCAAGGCCCCGCCCAAGGCCTCCACGCCCTATGACGCGGTCCCGGCCGGTCGTCCTGGCCCGCACCGCGAGAGCATGATGAACCCGATCTATCTCGACGGGAAAAAGGTCGGGCACCAGCTCGCCCGGGTCTATGGCGACCACTCCTCGCCCGAAGGCGGGGCCTATGCCGACGGACGCCGCGGCTGGCTCGCGCCGGACGCCGCTTACTCTTGATCGAGGATCCCCATGGCGACTGTTCCGCTGGTTCTGGGAGGCATCGTCTTCCAGGACATCGAAAGCCCGCCCAACGTCAACTTCGGCGGCGAGCAGCAGCTCGTCATCCATAAGCTGCCGGGCGGCAAGCGCGTGGTCGACGCCATGGGGCCCGATCCCGCGCCGATCCAGTTCGCCGGCCGCTTTCAGGGCCCCGGCGCAGAGGCGAAAGCCCGCGCGCTGGACGCCATGCGGATGGCTGGCTCGCAAGTGCCGCTGACCTGGTCGAGCTTCTTTTTCCTGGTCGTGATCAAGAACTTCGAGGCGACGTTTCAAGCGCCGTTCCAGGTGCTCTACCGCGTCGTCTGCGAGGTGGTCACCGATCCGGCGCAGGGCGCGCTCGGAGGCATCGCCAGCGCGCTGGGCGACCTTGTCGGCGGCGATCTCGCTGGCGCTGTGTCGCTGGTCGCGGGCGTTGCGGCTCCGGCGCTGGCGACCGCCGTAGGCAATGTCTCGACGGCGGTGAGCGCCATCGCGAGCATCAACACCGCCTCGTTCTCGGAGCTTGCGCCGGCGCTGCAGGCGGCGGGCGCGGCTGTGGGCGTCGCGCAGGCGGCCTCCAACGGCTTCGACGGTATCATCTCGGCGCTGGATGTCGGCGCGCAGGACGCGGCCAGCTTCGGCGCCAATCTGGCGACCATCGCGGACGCGGTGACGCAGCAGGGCGTGGTGCAGGACGTCCAGAGCCTCGTCGCGCGGGTCTCGGCCAATCTCAGCACGGTTCGCGGGTAAGGGGAGGGCGGCATGCCCAGCATCATCACCGCCACCTCGGCGAAGGTCATCACGGTGACGGGCGGGACGCTGTTTGCGCTCGCCCAGAAGTATCTCGGCGACGCCAGCCAGTGGAACCGGATCGCCAAGTTCAACGGCCTGACCGACCCCTTCCTCTCGGGCGTGGTCACGCTGCGGCTGCCGCCCGTCGACAAGAACGCCGGCAACGGAGGCATCCTCTATGGGTGAGCTGCGCAAGCCGCGCGCCTGGCTGGTGGTGAACGGCCAGTCCATCCCCTGCATGGACGCCGACGCCACCGTCACCACGCTGTCCTCGTCGGACACCTTCTCGGCCTCGATCCCGCTGGGCGCGCTGCCGGAGGGCATGGACGAGGCGTTCTGGGCCGACGAGCCCGAGATCAAGGCGCAGATGGTGTTCGCCACCGACCCTTCCGGCTCCGATCGCAAGGTGCTGGTGGACGGCAAGATCACGCAGGTGGACATCGAGTGGGGCGCGCGGATGCTGCGCGTCAATGGCAAGGACGCCACCGCCGACCTGCTCCACGCCAAGTCGAACGAGAAATTCCTCAACCAAAAGGCCGAGGAGATCGTCAAGACGATCGCGGGGCGCCATGGCCTCTCGGTGGAGACCGACGGGCAGACCAACAAGGCGGGCAAGACGTATCAGATCGACTGGAACAAGCTCACCGACCTCCATTCCGAGGCGGCGATCCTCCAGCACCTCGCCGACATCGAGGGCAAGGTCTGGTTCGTGAACGGCCAGAAACTGACCTTCAAAAAGGCCGACGACGACAGCCTGCCGGCCTTCCAGGTGCAATATGTTGCGCCCACGGCCCAGAGCTACGAGCAGGGCACCTTCATCCGGCTGCGAACCCTGCGCAACGTCGAGCTGGCCAAAAAGGTCAAGGTCAACGTCCGCTCGTGGAACACCAAGTCCAAGGAAGTGGTGAAGTCCGAAAAGGAGCTGGACGGCGGCGGCGAGCAGCCCCTCGTCTACGAGTACCGCGCGCCGGGGCTCAACCAGGAGCAGGCCGACCGCATCGCCGAGAAGCGGCTCGAGGAGAACACCCGCCACGAGCGCACCGTGGACGTCGACATGCCGGGCGACCTTTCGGTGGACGCCCACATGAAGCTGACGCTCAGCGGCACCGGCACCTCCTTTGACCAGGACTACGCCATCGACGCCGTCGAGCACCGCATCGGCATGGGCGAGGGCTACCGCATGTCGATCCGCTCCAAGAGCAAATCCAAGAAGCGGGGCAAGTGAGCATGGAAGACCTGTTCAACGCCATGCGGCGCGAGGCCCAGCGCATGGATCAGCGCCACGCCAAGAGCCGCGTGGGGCTGGTGACCTCGTGGGATCCCGACAAGCACGCCGCCAAGGTGAAACTGCAGCCCGAGGACGTCGAAACGGGCTGGCTGCCGGTGGCGTCCAGCCATATCGGCGACGGCCACGGCATCGCGGTGGGCCTGACCCCCGGTGACCAGGTGACGGTGGGCTTCCAGGAGGGCGACGTCGACACGCCGGTCATCACCGGCCGCGTCTTCTCCGACAAGGACAAGCCGCCGCGCGCTGAATCGGGCGAGCTGGTGATCAAGCACAAGTCGGGCGCCATCATCACCATCGACAAGACCGGAGCCATGACGGTCAAGAACGTCACCGGGGCCATGACCATCGACGCCGGGACCGATCTCGCCATCAAGGCGGCGGGGGCCATCGACATCACCAGCGCGACCCTCAAGCACAACGGCAAGAACATCGGCGACACCCACGTCCACGGCGGCATCGTCGTCGGCGGCTCCGACACCTCCACCCCGCACTGACCGGAGGGGCAATGCCCGACCTGTACCACTTCTGGGGCAGCGACCTGGTCGCTGGCTCCACCGGAGACGTGCGCACCGTGGACGGCTCCACGCTCGGCACCCAGCGCGTGCTGCGCCGGCTCCTCACCAACCCGGGCGACCTCATCTGGCACCCCGAATATGGCGCCGGGCTGCCGCGCCTCGTCGGCGAGCTGCTCGACCTGCCCGCCCTGACGGCGCTGATCCGATCGCAAATCTTTCTGGAGGACGCGGTTGCGCCGACGCCCGAGCCCACGATCACCGTCTCCCCCATCGCCAACGGCGTGAGCGTCTACATCCTCTATGCGGACGCCCAGACCGGACAGCAGATCACCCTCTCCTTCGACGTGAGCTCGTGACCATGGCCACCCTGAACGTCCGTTCCTTCACCGCTCTCGTCCAGGCGCAGGCCGCAGCCATCCAGGCCCGCGCCTCCGTGCTGGTGGACTTCACCATCGGCTCCATTCTGCGCTCGGTTGTGGAGAGCAATGCGGGCGTCGGCCTGTGGCTCCAGGGCCTCGTCCTGCAGGTGCTGCTGCTCACCCGCGCCGCCACCTCCAAGGGCGCGGACCTCGACACCTGGGTCCAGGACTTCGGCATGACGCGCCTCGCCGCGGCGGCCTCGGCCGGGCAGGTGACCTTCGCGCGCTTCTCCACCGGCATCTCCTCGCTGATCCCGGTTGGCGCGCAGGTGCAGACGGCCGACGGCACGCAGAACTTCACCGTGATCGCCGACAGCACCAAGCCGGCCTATTCCGCCGCGCAGAACGGCTATGTGCTGCCGATCGGCGTCTCGTCGCTGGCCGTGCCCGTGAAGGCGAACACGCCCTCGGCGGCGAGCAACGTCCAGGCGGGCTCGGTCACGGTGATGCGGACGGCCATCTCGGGCGTCGACACCGTCACGAACGCTTCCGCCATGTCGGGCGGCGGCGACGCGGAGGCGGATGCCGCGCTGCGCACCCGGTTCGTCGCCTACCTGCTTTCGCTCTCCAAGGGCACCAAGCAGGCGGTGTGCTATGCGGTGACCTCGGTGCAGGCCGGGCTCTCCTACACGCTCACCGAGAACTACGACTACGCCGGGAACATGAGGACCGGCTATTTCTATGTGGTGGTCGACGACGGCTCCGGCGCGCCCGCAGCCTCCATCATCAACGCCGTCTACACCGCCGTGGACGCGGTGCGCCCGCTCGGCGTCATGTTCGCGGTGTTCGCCCCGACCACGCTGACGGCGGAGGTGGCCGCCACGGTGACGACCGGGCAGGGCTACGACCACAACGCCGTGGTGGCGCAGGTGGGCGTGGCGCTCACCGCCTACATCAACGGGCTGGGGCTCGGGGCGCGCCTCGACTTCTACCGGCTGGCGGCGGTGATCTATGGCGTGTCGGGCGTCACCGACGTGACCGGCCTCTCGCTGAATGGCGGGACCAGCGACCTCATCGCCACCACCCAGCAAGTGATCAAGCCCGGCGCCGTGACGGTGTCCTAAAGGAGCGGCCATGGCGACCGGCGATCAACCCGACATCGTCTCCCGCCTCAAGGCGCTGCTGCCGCCCACCTGGTTCACGGCGAGCCCCATTCCGATCGTCGAGGGCCTGCTCAGCGGCGCGGCGAGCATGCTGGCTGGCGTCTATGCCCAGATCAGCTTCGCCCGGCTGCAGACGCGCATCTCCACCGCGACCGGGGGCTTTCTCGACCTCATCGCGCTCGATTACTTCGGCTGGCGCGTCATGCGCAAGACCAACCAATCGGACGACAGCTTCCGCGCCCGCATCCTCGAGGAGCTGCTGCGGCCGCGCGTGACGCGGTCCTCGCTGGTGGCCATGCTCACGGACCTCACCGGCCGCGCGCCCACCGTCTTCGAGCCGGCGCTGCCGGCCGACACGGGCGGCTACAACCTGCCCTGCATGGGCTACTCGCTGGCGGGCCGCTACGGCAGCCTGCAGCTGCCCTGCCAGAGCTTCGTCACGGTGCTGCGGCCCGCCTCCTCGGGCATCCCGTCGGTGGGCGGCTACGGCGCGCCTCTGGGCGGCTATGCCCGCGCCAGCGCGCTGGAATATGGCCAGCTCTCCCAGATCGTCGGATCGGTCACAGATCAGGACATCTATGACGCCATCGAGAGCGTCAAACCGGCTGGCACGATCGTCTGGACGAAGATCCAGAACTCGCCCGACGCGCCGCTGGTGCTGGGCCCGCGCCTGGATCTCGACTTCGTGCTGGACACCTCCGCGCTCTCGTGAGCGCACCACCTCATCTGAACGGGGAAAACCCTTGAAACTCTCTCGGATCCTGGCGCTCGTCGGGGCGCTTCTGCTTGGGCTGAGCACCGCCCCCGCCTTCGCGCAATACAGCGCCGGTCAGGTGCTGCGCGCCTCCGACATCAACAACATCATCACCCGAATCGTGGCGCTGGAGACGGCGGGCGTCGTACCGGGCAACGGTACGGTCACCTCGGCCAAGCTCTCGGGCGCGCTGACCATGCCGGGCGCGGTCTACATTCCGAGCGGCAATCTCGGGGTGGGCACGAGCACGCCGTTCTCGCGCTTCCACGTCATCGCCTCGGTGACGGGCGCGGCCCCGGCCGCCACGGGCACGGCAGACGCCGCCGTGATCGCGCGCTTCGCCAACGTCAACACGGCGCTGGACCTCGGCCAGTACGCTTCGGGCGATATGTGGCTGCAGGCGCGCAACTACACGGCACTCGGCACCCAGTTCAACCTGGCGCTGCAGCCCAACGGCGGCAATCTGGGCGTCGGCAAGGTTCCGACCACCACCCTCGACGTCAACGGCGTTGCGCAGGCCACCGCGCTGGCGCTGAACGGCGTCACGACCACGCCCACGATCGGCTTCTTCGCCCCGTCCACCAACAACCTCGCGTTCTCGACGGCTGGCGCTGAGAAAGCCCGCATTGACGCCTCGGGCAACTTCGGCATCGGCAAGACGCCGACCGCCAAGCTCGACGTCAACGGGTCCATCGCCGGTTCCTCGGCGACAATCACGGGCATCGTCAACGCCAGCGGCTACCAGCAAGGCGGCACGGCGCTCGAGCAGGCGCTCCCGGCCTTCACGGGCGACAGCGGCGGCGGCGGCGCGAAGGGCGTGGTCCCGGCTCCGGCCGTCGGCGACGCGGCGGCGGGCAAGTATCTGGCGGCGGGCGGCACCTGGTCGACCCCGGGCCAGTCGAAGATCGTCAAGCAGATCATCTACGCGCCGAACTCGGCCGGCGCGACCGGCACCGGCACCATCCCGTTTGACGACACGATCCCCCAGATCACCGAGGGGACGGAGTTTATGACGGCGACCATCGCGCCGACCAGCGCCTCCTCGACGCTGATTATCACGGTGACGGCGAACATCTCGCAGGACGCGACGGCGGTGCAGATGGCCTGTGCGCTGTACCAGGACGCCAACGTGAACGCCCTCAAGGCGGTCGCCCAATACATGCCGAACGCCGATATGTACCCGATCAACTTCAAGCATGTGATGACGGCCGGCACGACGGCGGCGACCACCTTCCGCGTCCGCTGCGGAGCGAACACGGCCACCACGACACGGTTCAACGGCTGGACCTCGGCTGTTCGTCTCTTCGGCGGCGTGATGGCCTCGGACATCACCATCCAAGAGATCTCGCCGTAAGCGCCTCCTGCCCTCCTTCGACCCTTCCTCGGCCGCCCCTGATCGGGCGGCTTTTCGCATTCTGAGGACCACAATGGACCGCCAGATCATCTACCCGGGCCAGATCCCACTCGACACCGACCTGCTCAACGCCGAGCGCTTCACCATGACGGCGCTGGGCGCGCTGATGCAGGCGGTGCTGGGCACCTCCACGGTGGTGGACGGCCTGCAGTGCGTTCCCTCCGCGCCCGCCTCGCTGAGCGTCCAGGTGCTCGCCGGATCGGTCTATGCGGTCCAGAACCTCGACGCCAACGGCTTTGGCTCGCTCGCGGCCGACACCACGCGCTCCATCGTCAAGCAGGGCATCTCGCTCGACACCACGGTGCTCACGCTCACCCCGCCCGCGACCAACGGCCAGGCGATCAACTATCTGATCCAGGTCGCGTTCTCGGAGACGGACGACACGCCGATTGTCCTGCCCTACTACAACTCGGCGAACCCGGCTCAGGCCTATTCCGGCCCCAATGGGCTGGGAACGTCGCAGATGACCGTGCGCCGCCAGAAGGCGCTGATCAGCGCCAAGGCGGGCGTCGCGGCCACGGCCGGCACCCAGACCACCCCGGCTCCGGACGCGGGGTACACCGGCCTCTACTCGGTTACGGTGGCCTACGGCGCGACGCAGCTGACCTCGGCCCAGATCACCCAGCTCTCCACCGCCCCCTTCATCAACCCGAAGCTGCCCGCCGTGGTCCCCGCCGTGCAGGCGGGCGCCTTCGCCTATGCGGTCGACACCGGCGCGGTCAACTCGCTGGTGGTGACGCTGCAGCCCGCTCCGACCTCGCTGGCGGCTGGCTTCTCCACCCACATCAAGGTGGCGAACACCTGCACGGGCGCGGGCGTGACGGTGAACGTCAACGGCATTGGCGCGAAACCGCTGGTGCTGCCCGACGGCACGGCGCTGATCGCGGGCTCCATCAAGGCGGGCCAGGTCATCCGCGTCACCTATGACGGCGCGAGCTTCTACCTCCAGAACGCCGGTTCGCCCGACTTCGGCGTGCTGGACACCCGCTACGTCATCAAGTCCGGTGACGACATGAGCGGCGGCCTGTCCATGCCCTCGCTGCGCACGCGCGGCGCGGCGGCCACGAACCGCGACTTCTTCGGCGAGACCGGCACCACCGACGCCAACGCGCTCGCCCGCTGGCTGATCCGCATGGCCGACGCCACGGCGGAAACGGGCTCCAACGCGGGCTCGGACTGGAGCATGGCGCGCTACTCGGACGCCGGCGCCTTCATCGAGATCGTCCTCAAGTGCCTGCGCTCCTCGGGCGTCTTCGACTTCGCCCGGCTGCCCACGATCGGCGGCAACCCGCTCGCCACCGCGCTGGGCGCGTCCATCTCCAACCAGCCGGTGGGCTCGGGCCTGATCTGGCTCGGCTCCTCGCCTCCCTCTGGCTACCTGGAGCTGGCCGGTGGCCTGATCTCGCGCACGACCTACGCCAACCTGTGGACGGCGGCGCAGGCGTCGGGAATGATCGTCACGGACGCGACCTGGACAACCGTTGGCAACCGAGCCTGGGCCTCGTACTCGCAGGGCGACGGGTCCACCACCTTCCGGCTGCCCGACTTCCGCGGCGAGTTCCTGCGCGGCTTCGACAACGGGCGCGGCGTCGACATCAGCCGGTCTCTCGGCATCCAGCAGGCGCACAAGACCGAAGACCTCTACGCCCAGAACGGCGGCACCCTGCGCCACAACGAAATCACCACCCCGTCGTGGACCTCGAACGTGGCCTTCCCGCTGAACAATAACGGGATCAACACCACGCAAAGCTCAGGCACCAAGGTCGACGTGCTGGGAACCGGCGAAACCCGGCCCCGCAACGTCCCCGTGATGTTCTGCGTGAAATTCTGAGGAGCGCGCCATGACCGCATATTGCTACGACCGCGAGACCGGCGCCTTCACGGGCGCCATCACGCCGCACCTGGACCCGCTCGAATCGGAGGCTCAGGGCCATCCCGTCTACATGCTCCCGGCATGTTCGACGGAGCTGGAGCCGCCGCCCGCCGAAGCCGGCAAGGTCGCGGTGTTCGCCGACGGCGCATGGTCGCTGCTCGCTGACCACCGGGGAGAGACCTGGTGGACGGCCGACGGGCAGAAGATCGAGGTTATCGGCCTCGGCGACCCCGTCGCGCATGGCCTGCAGCCGACTGAGCCGCCCCGCGTGCTCAGCAAGGACGAGCTGAAAGCCTACGCCGCCGCCAAGCGCTACGCCGTCGAGACGGGCGGCGTCACGGTGGGCCAGGCGCGGATCGACACCACGCGCGAGAGCCAGAGCCTGATCGGCAACGCGGTGCTCCTGAGCCTCTACACGGCTCCGGACGCCGTGGTGAAGTTCAAGAGCCTGTCTGGCTGGGTGACGCTGCCCAAGGACGCCCTCGTGACGATCGGCAAGGCCGTGGGCGACCACGTCCAGGCAAGCTTCGCCGCCGAGGAGGCGGTGGATAGCGCGATCGAGGTGGGGACCATCACCGACAAGGCGGGCGTGGACGCGGCCAACTGGCCGGGCTGACGCCCCTTCCATTCACCTTCAACGCATCGCGGGCCGCTCCTTCGGGGGCGGCCTTTTTCATGAGGCGCGCTCATGCAGCCCGAAAAGCTCCACGTCGTCACCGTCATCCACAATCCGCTGGGCTTCAAATCGCGCGAGCGGCTCTACTGGCCCTTCGCCCAGCACATGATTCAGAGCGGGGTCCAGCTCACCACCGTCGAGTGCGTCACCGGCGACGAGGGGCACAAGCTCGGCCGGGTGGCGGGCATCAACCACGTCCCGGTGAAGTGCTCCTCGCAGGTCTGGATCAAGGAAAACCTGCTCAACATCGGCCTCGCGCGGCTGCCGTCCGACTGGAAATACGTCGCCTGGATCGACGCCGACGTCCACTTCCGCGATCGGAACTGGGCCACGCGCACGCTCCACGCGCTGCAGCACTACCCGATCGTGCAGCCCTGGACTCAGGCGCTCGACCTCGGGCCGGGCGGCGAGGTGATGCAGCTCCACACCTCCTTCGCCAAGGTCTTCCATGAAAACCCTGACCGGATCGTCCCGGGCCAGGGCTACGGCGCGCCCTATCCCCACCCCGGCTACGCCTGGGCGGCGACGCGCGACGCCATCGAGCGCCTCGGCGGCCTGATCGAGACCGCGGCGCTCGGCTCGGCCGACCACCACATGGCGCACGCCATCGCGGGCCGAGTGGCCGGAACCGTTCCCAAGGGCCTCGGGCCGGGCTACCTGCGCCCGCTGCTGCAGTGGGAGAAGCGCGCCCAGCAGCACATCAACGGCGCGCTCGGCTGCGTGCAGGGCGTGATCGAGCACGGCTTCCACGGGACCAAGGGGAACCGGAAATACGTCGAGCGCTGGGACATCCTCAAGCGCCACGCCTTCGATCCGGACACGGACCTCAAGCGCAACGTCCACGGCGTGATCGAACTGGCGGGCAACAAGCCCGGCCTGCGCCGCGACATCCAGCACTACTTCGCCGCCCGCAACGAAGACGCCAACACCCTCTGAGGGAGGATCCCACCATGTCGATCTGGCCCCGCCAGCGCGACTGCGACGCCTTTTATGGCAACCCTCGCAGCAACGATCCCACCCAAGCCGCCGCCAGCTGGAAAAAGGCCAACCTGGTCCGCGTCGGCCAGCTCCCCTTTGTGATGCGCTACGCCGGTCAGCCGGTCACCAGCGTCGTCTGCCACCGCAAGGTGGCCGACGCCTTTCGCTCGGTGCTGGACGGCGTCTGGCGCCGCTCTGGCTGCGACCAGCGCGTGGTCGACGACTGGGGAATGAGCGTCTTCTCAGGCAGCTACAACTACCGCCTCATGCGCGGTCTCAATGTCCTGAGCATGCACTCCTACGGGTGCGCCTTCGACTTCGACGCGCCCCGCAATGCGCTGCACGACCGCACGCCGCACTTCGCTCAGTGCCCAGAGGTGCTCGCGGCCTGGAAGCAGGCCGGGGCTGTGTGGGGTAGTGACTGGAACGGCAACGGCTCAGCGGCCGACGAGCCGCGCGCCGACGGCATGCACTTCCAGTTCGCGACCCTCTGAACGACCGAACGCGCCGGAGGGGGGCATCCCCGGCGCGCTCATCATCCGTCCCGTACTCCCGTCCATAACGGTGCTCCCATGTCTTGGTTCCCCGATCGCAAAGTGCTTGCGGGCGGCTTCGGCGGCATTGTCGCCTGGCTGCTCACTCTCGTCCTCGCGCGCTACGGCATCCCGCTCACGCCCGAGATGCAAACCATGATCACCACGGGCGTCGGCATGCTGCTCGCCTATGCGGTTCCGCCCGCGCAGCGCGACATCATCCGCCACCTGAACGACGAGCTGGTGGCGATCGCCGCCGCCAAGGCCGACATCCCGGTGACGCCCGCCAAGGCGGCAGCCAGCATCAACGTCGTCGCCAAGCGCATTGCGCCCGCGCTGGTGATGTTCTGCGCGCTGGGGCTCGTCCTTGTGTCGCTGAGTGCCTGTCAGTCGGCCTCCGAGTCGGCCAAACCGCAGCTCGCCGCCGTGGTGCAGAATGTCGAACACATGACGCCCCAGCAAAAATACGAGGTGGCGTGCAATGCCGCCGAGGGGCTCCACTTCGCTTATCTCAGCTTCGTGGCGCCCAAGCAGAAGCCCGCCACCAACGCGCAGGAGCTGGCCGCCTATGAGGCGGTTCAGGCGGTGTGCGCAACGAAGCCTGAGAACTACGCCACCGGCATGGTCGCGATGCTCGCGGCCGTGAACGCCTACAAGCAGTGCGCGGCGACCTATAAGGCGCTGGCGGCAGCGAGCCCGGGATCGGGCGCCTGATGCCGGATCGCGAGCCCGATCCGAAGGTTCTCCTTCTCGACAACAAGGTTACGGGACTCGAGCGTCAGGTCGACGACCTCGCTAAGACGACCGCACGCGGTCTGGCGGACATCCGACAGGACACCCACCAGCAGCTCACCGCGATGCGGACCGAGAACACCGGCGAGTTCCGCGCGATCACAAGCGCGATCGGCGACCTGCAGAAGACGATCGCCGGCAATGCCGGGATCCGCGGCGCCCAGATTTGGCCCGCCATCGGGGCGATGACGGCAGTTCTCGGCCTCGTGGGCGGCATCCTATACTGGCCGATCAAGGACAGCATCGTGGAGCTGCGCACCAGCCAGAAAGACACCATCGGGGCCATCAACGAGCGGATGGTTCCGCGCGCTGAGCACGCCGAGAAGTGGCGTCAGAACGAGCATGACAACCAGCGGCTGGAGGAGCGGATCGATCGCCTCGAAAACATGCTGCTGCGCAGGAACTGAGTGCCTGCAGGCGCACGCCATTTCTG
Source organism: Alsobacter metallidurans (assembly GCF_014636935.1). Classification (GTDB taxonomy): domain Bacteria; phylum Pseudomonadota; class Alphaproteobacteria; order Rhizobiales; family Beijerinckiaceae; genus Alsobacter; species Alsobacter metallidurans. Next base: position 1,590,256 of record NZ_BMES01000001.1, read on the forward strand.
AGGTCGCGTGGACCCGTGCAGCTATCCCAGTCTAAGGGGTCCACCGTGCAAACAAACAGAGACGACGCGCCAAAGCGCATCGCCTCTGTCCGGCTCATGATGCCCTCGGAAGGCGGCATCAATCGAGGATGATAGAAGGTCGCCTGTTTGGGTCAACCATCACGTTGAACAACAGGCAAACTCGGGCATAACTGCCGACCGAATTAATGTTGTGGAACTAAGGCGGTCTGGATGGGGGCTGCTCATGATTGCGGGTGATGGGGGAGGGGGGCGTCGTTAGGCTGCGGCATTCAGCGCTGGCCTGAGGCAGCCCTCATATTGCGCGCTCCAACCCCGGTATTTGCCCGCTTTAACGCTACCTGGATTTCGCTTGGGGGTGCAGTGAACACCCACCGGCTAGGCACCTCTTGCGATTGCCGGGTGAGAAATGAATAGCCCGTGCTGCGCCAGTTGCGGATGTCGTCGCGCTTGTTGTCGAGCACTACGTCACCGCCGTCCGTAACGGCGGTAAGCACGGCGTGCCCCTCGCGGTTCTGGTCGAGCGCAGCCGTGATGAGGAGTCGGCCCGAAGGCCATCCGAGCGTGATGAGCTTGCGGCGCTTCAGGAGAGCGAAGTCCTCACAATCGCCGGCCCCGTCGTCGGGAAAGCCCCAGACGTCGGAAACGCCAAAGTGCTCCAAATCGGTCACCTGCCGTATGGTGCCGTTGACCTCGCGGTTCACCGCTTCAAGCTCGGCTAGCCGCTCGGGCGTTGTGCGAAAAGCGGCAGCGTCACCGCGGACTACGCATTCGCCAGGGTTCTTCTCGCAGAACGGGTAAAAGGCCTTAGGGGCGGGCGCAACGCCGATCACAACCATGGCGAGCGGCCGGGTTGCCGGACTCCCCGTCGCGCTACGGGGATTGGCTTCAGCCGGCGCTTGCGATGCGACGAGCATCAGCATCGCCCGGACCACCGTTGTTAAGCACCGAGTCGCCCCCATTTACAGTCTCCATCTTCCTAGATGGCAACTTGAAGCTGCGGGCCCGGGACCGTCATCCGGAACATTCCGTATGAACTTGCAAGACCTTCGCGGTGGTACTTTCTTGTAACAGCCTTCACTGCTGGCGCTCACGTAGTTGCGTGATTGCAGAAGTTTTTGCAGTGAGTAGCGGCCGTTCCGCCACAACGGGTAAACCCTCAATCTGCGACATATATAAGACTTTGGACTAGTAAGGCCGATTATGATTACTTCGCCAATGACATTGCAAGGCAGTGCGCGCGAGCGGTTGCCCGCTGTCGCGTGAGCGAGGCAATTTTGCTGGACGTGGCGCACAAAGTCAGCCCAGATGTCGTTACTGCGGACTGATCTCCATCCTGTGCGCACAAAGCTCCGGTTTTCCGGAGCTTTTTCTTAAACGACTTTGACATGCACGGCACAGCCTTAGGTCAGCGATCGGATCTGGAAATAGCTTTGGCATAGATGATAAGGTTATCGCTAATTCGTGTCATAGCTAATGGCCGGCAGCGCCGCCAATATTCGGTTGTAAAGAACGATGCCCGAGTGTTGCGCACGATTGAAGCCGCTATGGCAACCAGAGTGAAGCTCAACCGATGCCGCCCAAGGCTGGAAAGACCTCCAAAAAGAAGATCGCAATGCTTGTGATATGACCGGTGATCATGGCAACTCCCATTGCGATCATGACCCCGCCAGCCCCGATCTGCAGCGCACGCCCGGTTCGGCGCAAGTTTTTTAAGTGTGCCACGAACCCGGACAGAAACAGAGCTGCCAGCACGAACGGAACGCCAAGGCCAAGAGAGTAGGCCGCAAGTAATAATACCCCGCTCGACGCCGTGGAGGAGGCGGTCAAGGCGAGAATGGCTCCCAGAACCGGGCCGATGCAAGGCGTCCAGCCGAACGCAAAGGCCGCCCCAAGCAGGTAGGCGGCGACGGGCCCCCGGCCCGGCGGGTCACCGTGCCAACGTAACTCCCGCTTCAGCCAGGGCAAATTGAGGAGCCCGGCCGTAAACAGCCCGAAGACGATCACTATGACTCCGCCAAGGAAGTTCAGCTCGAAACGGAACGTGTTTAACGCCGAACCGAATGCGCTCGCTCCGGCCCCGAGCGCCACAAAAATTGTTGAAAATCCGAGCACAAAGCAGGTGCTCAGCGTTAGAGTGCGAAGCGTACTGCGATCGGGGGTAGCATCTGACGAACCCACGTTCTGGCCGGCCACATATGAGACATAGCCAGGAACCAAGGGCAGCACACAGGGCGAGAGGAAGGAGACGGCTCCGGCAGCGAAGGCCGTCGCATAGCCGATCGTTGTCAAGGTGCTCATGAGATCCTCGATATTCGCGTGCGTCCTGATAACCTGGGTTGAGAATACCCACCGTTCATGGGTCAATACTCCGAGACCCGAAGTGAGCGGAATCCCACGTTGGACGGCGGTTTGCCTTTGAATCTCCGCGGCGGATGAATCAGCGATAACCTATGTTCATCGTCCAGTGCGTGCTTACCGCGTTTTTGATTGTGCTCGCTATCGCCTTTGGGTTTCTTGCGGCGGGATCTCCCGCTAAAAGGGAGGCGACCCAGACTGGGCTTTTTTGGGAAGGCGCGGCGCTGATGACCTGCTCCATGGTCTGCATCTTGAGCGCCGGTGCGCTTTGGCTCTAACGCTAAACAACCCCGCCGGAACGGCCGCGAGGCGATTGTGCCCACCAGTCGCGCTGCGAAGCTCGCGTCGTTAGGTGATCTCCTTCGCCCATTCTCGCTGAGCGTATGTTGCACCTGCGAGATCAAATCACTACGACTGACGTCGAGTTGCATCTGCGGTGCCTGCCCGCAACCATCGGCTTCCTCGTTGAATACGGTCGAAGTGTTACAGCTTTGCCGCCGCGTTCTGACCTAGGTAGCAGGATTAGGCCAGTATCTCACGGTTCTTGAAAAAAGTTTCTGTCAGCCCCGTCCAAGCCTCTGAAGCTTAGCGCGCGCGGTTTCAGCCTGCTCATGTTGGTCGATCGTACCTGCAAAAGTCCCATCCGCCGCGCGCAGAATAACCAGGCTGGAATGCTCCATCGTGTAGCCCTCAGTTTGAGGAACCTTGGCATAATATGCCGCAAACCCTTTCACGATGGCGTTTAGGTCCTTTGCCGATGGGCTGAGGGCAACAATGCTGGGATGAAAAGACTCCATGTATTCCTTCAGGATTGCTGGCGTGTCGCGTTCTGGGTCGACCGTTACAAAAACCACCGTCAGCTTCTTCGCGTCCTCGCCCAACTGATCGAGGGAGGTGGTGAGCTGCTGCAATGTCGTGGGGCAGACATCAGGGCAGTGCGTGAAACCAAAAAACCATGCCGATGGCTTCCCTTGGAATGTCCTTTCTGTGACCCGGCGACCATTCTGATCGATGGCTTCGAACGAGGGGTCTAGCTTCGCACGAGCCTGAAGCTGCGGAGGGTTTCCAGAGCTTACAAGGAGCAACACCGCCGCTCCCACTCCTGCCAGAGCAACAAGGAGCCAAAGGCCGATCCTGAGGGCTCGTAAAGCCCGCATTTCAGTGGGCATGCTCTGACGCCCCTGCCTTTGCTCCACCCAAGGGCTCCACGTTGAAGGTCACCTCCACTTGGCCTGCGTGCTCGAAGACGAGGGTCGCGGCGATCTTGTCTCCGGCTTTGAGTGGCTGTTTCAGATCAACGAACATGATGTGATCGCCGCCGGCTTTCAGGGTCACTTCGCTATTTGCAGGCAGCGGGAGGCCATTCGCCATCTCCCTCATCCGAGCGACGCCGTTCTCGTTCGTTGATGCATGGACTTGGATCCGATCGGCAACCGCACTCTCGATCCGGACCAGCCGATCATCCGAAGAAGTGGTGTTTCTGATTGTCAGATAGCCGGCGCCCACCTTTGCGCCACCGGGGGTTGCCCTGGAGGTGGGATGAACGATTACCAGTTCGCCGGCCTGGAAATCATGAGCCAGAGCTGGCGCTGCTAGCAGAAAAGCACCCGCGAGAAACAAGCCACGCATTCCATCCTCCCTGATCAAGCAGGCCGGCCGCCGCGGTACCGGGCGAACGTCTTGCGCCCCTCCGGCCCAAACTGGACGATTTCGTAGGTGTCGAGGTTGCCATTGGCGACCTCCATCCCAGGCGAGCCGGATGGCATGCCCGGCACAGCCAGCCCGCGAGCCTTGGGTTTCTCCGCCAGCAAGCGCTTGACCTCGGCTGCAGGCACATGGCCCTCCAGCACGTAGCCTGCGACCTCGCCGGTGTGGCATGAGGCCAGCTCGTCCGGCACGCCCAACCGCTTCTTAACCGACTGCATGTCGGCCGATTCACTGACGGCCACCTGAAATCCGGACCGGCGTAAATGGCTGACCCAGCCCTGGCAGCACCCGCAGGAGGGGTCCTTGGTGACAGAGACTCTAGGAAGCGATTGGCTCAATGCTTGAGACGCCCCGAGGAGTGGCGCTGCGGCCAACGCGGCCAGGGCGGTCCTACGGCTCATGGATGGCATGCTTTCCTCTTTCATGATCGTGCCTCCAAGATCAGTTGGAGTTGGTCTGGCGTTCAAAGGAGGGGCCGGCTCTCCGATCAGGGCGGAGTGATGCCCCCAGGACGAGAAAGCAGCCCAAAACCACCGCGACATCGGCCAGATTGAAAGTCGGCCAGTGCAGGTCGTTATAGTGAAGATCTAGGAAATCGGTGACAGCCCCCTGCCGCCAGCGATCAAGGGCATTGCCCAGAGCACCGCCTGCTGTTGCGGCGAAACCAATTTGTTCGACCCGCCGGCGGCTGATCATAGCCCAGAAGATCAGAAGGGCCGCGATACCAAGTTTCGCTATGGCGGCCGCCTCCGGCCATCGGGCTACCCAGTTCCGCAGCAGGCCGAAGCTGATGCCAGGGTTGAAGGAGAGGGTGAGGTTAAAAAAGGAAGTAACCTCGACCAGCGACTGCTCGTGGAGGGTTGCGATTGCGATAGCCTTGCTCACTTGGTCTGCGAGTAACGCAAAAGCTGCCGTTCCCATTATTGCCGCGGATTTCATTTCAGCGCCTTCACGCAATTGCCTGCTCCAACATGAACAGAAGCAGGAACCCGGCAAAAAACATAGCTGCTACCCAGGGCCGGTCAGGCTCTGCATGGGCCTCAACTAAGAGTTCTTCGGTTACTAGGTAGAGGAGGGCCACGAGTCCAAAAGCGAAAAAGGCCGTGATGACGGGCTGTGGCATGCCTGAAATCGGGATAGCCACTGCGGCGCCGACCGGAAGCAGTAGGGATAGCCCCACAGTGGTGCCAACGACGGCCAACTTCGAGCGAGACGTCTCAGCCAATTCGGTTGTGACGGCCAGTCCGAGGAATAGAATTTCCAGCGTCAGGGCGATAGTCAGTAGAAGCCCTTCCCGCTGCCCCGCCACAAATCCAAGGCCGAGCACTAGCCCGTCGATGAACACGTCAACGCCGACAGCAACAAGTAAGCTCACAGAGCCTCGGGTTGACGTCTCTAAGCTCTTGACCGCCAACATGGCCAAAACACCGGCGACTGAGCCCAGTATCACAGGCCAGAACCCCTGGTGCTTGAGATCGGGCAAAATCTCGCCTGCGGCAGCCGCGAAAACCACTCCGGCGGTGAAGTGCTGGATCGCGCTTGTCAGCGTGATTCCGGGCGGGCGAATTACCGCTATTGTTGCACCCATTGCGGCGGCCACAACTGGAGCTAATATGAAAAGCCACATAGCCATGCCGCTTAAATAGCAAGTGTTTGTGTCTGGGTCTGTTGCGATACCAGCGCTCGCGCGGACATCACTAAAACCGCCGGCCAAGGTCGTCCATGTTTCGTCACCAGCATGACACCTCGCTTTCAGATCCTGTTAACGAACGGTCCTTCGCTCGACTAGCCCAAGACCACGGCTGACCAAAGTGCCAGCCATGGCCGAGACGCAAATGGCCTGAGAAGCATTCTTGGTGCGAAGCTGTGTCAGCCATCCCAATCACGCAGGTCGCTCCGAATCCGTTCCAGGCGCGAGGCGCGCGAATGCTAGTCGGAACTCAGTCGAAGAGACGACCCAAAAAGCTGCCTCTTCTCCCGCCACCATGGCCATGTGCGTCCCCGTGACCACGATAGCCGCCATGGCCAGTACCATGCGACGCGTGGCCTGAGCGATCATATTCGACTTGCCGGTCGAAGGGCTGTACGCAACCGGAGTCGTGAGGAGCAGCCGGAGTTGCAGCATTGCCCCATGGGTTCGGCGACACGGGCGGGAGGAAGCCAGCCGCTCCCTGAGTCGGCTGATTGCGCTCAGCCTCGGTCCGCTCGATGATTTTGTCCAATTCGCCACGATCGAGCCAAACGCCACGACATTTGGGGCAGTAGTCGATCTCAATTCCCGATCGTTCGCTCATGAGCAGGTCGGCCCGGCAAACTGGGCAGCTCAGTCCGTGAGGGGCAGCTTGCTGCGTATCAGTCATGTTGTCTCCTTCATGTCGCGCACTCGGCAGGACGAACGGGAGATAGGTGCTCTAGTCGCTAGAGATCAAGGACCGCTATTGCGCTGTGAATTGCATTTGGGCAGATCGCGATCAGCATGCCACCGCAGTGCTTCTGTCAGTCAATCTTGTGTACCTGGCGCACTAGGATGATCGCGTCAGGAGCGTGACCCCGTTGCCGCAGGCGAAACGGAACCGGTCGAGGAAGGCTCAAGGATAATTTCCTCCGGTCCGGTCAGGGCTTCTGGCCTGGAAATTTCGCCGACTTTGGCTGCTCCGGACGAAAACGCCGTATTCTGGCCGCCGTCGCGGTACACGAGCTTCACCGCGGGCACACCGGCAGCGACCAACTGATTGGTTCTGAGATCGTCGGCGCGCTCCTTATTCTTGAGCGCTGCGAAAAGCGATGGTTCCTGCAGCCCGCAACCGTCTTTGCCGGTATTGAAGGTGTATCGCCGGTCACATACCCCAATCTGCGGGACCTGGCGGGTCAGGGCGAACACGTCATCACCTTCTTTCAGATTGCGCCAGAACACGATGTTTGGATCAGCTCGGTGCTTGGCCAAATTCTCCGGAGTCATGCGGAAAGGGTAAGACTGGAACTGGAACTCCCGCTGACCAGCTGCAAACGCCTCCCGAGCGAGTGCGTAAACATCCGAGATCGCTTCGTCGGTCATAGCGAAGCACCCCCTGGATGAGCACGATCCATGCACCATCAGGTAAGAGCCCGTGCGATCGTTAGCTCGGTCATATTCGTTCGGAAATCCTAAATTGAAGGACAGATAGAGCGCCGAATTTGGGTTCATGGCCGCCGGCGTGATTGTGTAGAAGCCTTCGGGAGCCTGTCGGTCACCCTCGCGTACCTTTGGCCCAAGCTGCCCAGACCATCTGCAAATCGGATAGGTTTTCAGAAGAGCGTATCGCCCGCCAGATCCCCGTTTCCAGACTTCCAATTCGGCCTCTTTTTTGAAAGCCCGAAGCAGGATTGGCTGCGATGAGTTGGTACCTTTTGCCTGCATCAAGGCCATGGTGCTAGGGGAGATCGGCGCTAAGTGCCTGTTGCTGTAGCCGTCCTGACAGCCGGCAACAACCAGCGCGGTACCCAGCATCATTGCCACGGCCTTCATGCATCATCCTCCCAAAGGTCAATGTTGCGGCGCTACGCTTAACTGCCCGTGAACAAGGGCCAAAGCTAGGCAAGGGGTGCGCCGCTTACCTTCCGCAAACCAAGATTGGGGACTAGTCCCGCAACTTCTACCACCCCGTAAAATTTGAGCGATTTTTTCTGGGCTGCTTGAAGTGGTCGAACGCCAGTGTTGCCTCACTGGAGGAGCTCATGCGCGTTCAAGCCGTTTTTGTCGGTTGCCTGGTGTTGCTGGCCATCGGTTCAAGCCCATCTCGAGCCAGCCCCCATCCCGGACTAAAATATGTCAGCCAGAGCATGCCCGCCGAAAACGCCGCCAACCCCATCAAAGGTTGGGTCGATTTTTGCCGTCGCTACGCCAGCGAATGCGAGGTGGATGTCAAGGAGCCGGACAGCCTGGTTCTTACTGACGGCCATTGGGCACTTTTGCGGAAGGTGAATGCGCGGATCAACTCCGCGATCATGCCCGTTACGGACCCAGACCACTGGGGTGTAGCGGACCGCTGGGACTTCGCCGAGGATGGCAAGGGCGATTGCGAGGACTACCAGCTGCTTAAGCGCAAGGTACTTGCGCAAGCAGGCATCCCGCGCCGCACCATGTTAATGACCGTGGTTGTCGACGAGAGGGGTGAAGGGCATGCCGTGTTGATCGTCAGGACCGATCATGGTGACCTCGTTCTCGACAACCGTCGTGATGAGATCGTGCCTTGGGATCAGACTCCTTATACCTATGTGAAGCGAGAGAGCCAAAACTCGGTTGGCTGGGTTTCGCTCGATCGGAGAACGGGGATCGACGCCACCGCCTCAGGGAAGTGAACGAAGGGCGCCGCGTGCCATCGCGTCACACACTTGCCTTTGTTGCTAATGACAAAGGGGCCTGAAAACGAAGGCCTAAAATGCGACGCGCGGCGGTTACCCTGATTTTGGCATTGGCGGGTTTAGGGCCCGTTTTTGCAATCGACGATGAGCATGATCGATTGGGTCAGATCGCTTCACTCGAGATAGTAGACGGCTGGGCGAAACCATCCGACTCCGGCGACGGCTGGATCATTGCTTCTCGGTTAAGAACTCTGGATCGGAGGAAGATCACCTGGTCGAAGTCGTTGGCGAGAACGGCGTCTTTGGCCGGATTCTGAAATCAACTAGCACGCAGGCCACTCCGATTGGCCGTACTGGGCTCCGGATTCCGGCAAAGTCGGGCCTCGTTCTCGCCCCTACGGGTTCGTTCGTCGCGTTTCCGATTGCTGCCTCCGGTGCCCAATCATTGAAGCTGTCCCTGACCTTTTCGCGCGCCGGCCGTTTAACCATTTCGGTGCGTGTACAAACTGGTGATAGGTTCGCCGGTCATATGGCGCATCTGCACTGAGGATTCAGATGCGCTGTATAACTCAGGTTTTCATTCTCCTCTCAGGGATAATTCCGACAGCGCTCGCGGCTGAGGCACACGATTATCGCCTTGAAACATTGGCGATAGAGCACCCTTGGGCACGGGCGAGGACCTCTGGTTCCAACCTAGAAGGCCCCCGAATGTCGATCACGAACACAGGCGTGTCCGGCGATCGCTTGCTCGAGGTTCGGTCACCGGCCGGGCGGGTCAGCATCCTGGAGCGGGACACGATAGCCTATGCCGAAGCCCTGCTCCATGAAACAGCGTCTGGAGTCGAGATCCCGGCTGGGACTACCGTAAGTCTCGGGCCCGGGAAACGTTGGTCGCTGGCGTGGGCGGGGAGGGCTCCACAATTGCGCGCCGGAAAGAAGGTGCGATTAACGCTCGTTTTCGTGCTGGCCGGAACAGTGAAGATCGAGGCATTCATCGAACCCATCGAAGACGCAAGCCGTCGTTGGGCGAAGCTCCGACCGCTAAGTCTCGTTCTCCAGCAAAGCGCCCGCCTCTAGGGGCTCTTGGTCTCTGCTGACAGTTCGGGGGCCGTGGCGGTTTCCCGTACGGCGTGAATGACGCTGAGGCCGAAGATTGCGGTAATCACAACGGTGAGGGCAGCGAGGGTCAGCCGGTTCCGAAGCCGATAATCCTCGGGGGGTGATTTTTTCATAATGAAAGCTCCAAGGACATCCTCGCGTGCCGCCTGGCTTGCGGTCGGGCTCGGATCAAAAACTTGGGTCGGGTGTCCAGATGTAGAGCCACCAACGAGGTGGAGCACGAGCCCACCACCCAGCGCGAGCAAGCCTGTCGCGAAAGCGAAATGCCAGCCGTCACCCGAGTCGACAGCGTGTTGCATCCAGAAACCAGCGGCGACCAAGGTCGCTGGAACCAGGGTCGCAACGAGCCGATCACCTCGCTCGAAGCGCCAGTTCATTTGCGAGCACGAAGCAGGCGCATGGCATTAGCAGTCACCAGCACAGTTGCGCCGGTGTCAGCCAGGATCGCCGGCCAAAGCCCCGTGATCCCAATGATTGTGGTCACGAGAAAAACGGCCTTGAGGCCGAGTGCAACCGAGATGTTTTGCCGGATATTGGTCATAGTCCTCTTCGAGAGGACCACCATCTCGGCGACATCCATCACGCGCCCATGAAGGACTGCTGCATCGGCCGTTTCAAGTGCGACATCAGTTCCGCCACCCATAGCGATACCGACATTTGCGGCAGCCAGAGCCGGCGCGTCGTTGATACCATCGCCTACCTTCGCGACAATCAAGCCCTCACGCATCATCTCGCCTACGATGCGCTGCTTGTCTTCGGGAAGAAGCTCGGCCCGAACCTCGATGCCGAGCTGGCGGCCGACGGCATCCGCTGTACGCTGGTTGTCGCCGGTCAACATCACAGTCTTCACGCCGGCATCGGCCAAGGCTTTCAGACCGGCTTTGGCGTCGGGGCGGGGCTCGTCACGCATTGCGATCGCGCCAGCAAGCTGATCATTCGCGAGCAGAACCGAGACGGTCTTGCCCTCGTCGTTCAGGGCGGCAATGCGCGCCAGTTGGCCCTCATCCAGCGGAGCGCGTTCGGAAGCCGCCTGTGGCGAACCCAGAAAAAGGGATGTCCCTTCGATTACGCCGGATACGCCCTTGCCACCATGGGCCTGCGCGTTCTCCGCGACATTTACGGCGATGTTGTCGGCCTTCGCCTTGGCGAGGATCGCCAGCGCGAGCGGATGGCTAGAGCCACTCTCCAGAGCCGCTGCAAGGCGCAGAACCTCCGCCTCAGGACGTCCGAAGTTGAGGATGTCAGTCACCTGAGGCTTGCCGGCGGTCAGGGTTCCGGTTTTGTCAAAAGCAGCCGCCGTGATCTTTCCTATGTTCTCCAGCACAGCGCCGCCCTTCAGCAGCAAGCCGCGGCGTGCTCCGGCCGAGAGGCTGGCCGCAATCGCAGCCGGTGTGGAGACCACGAGGGCACAGGGGCAGCCGATCAGGAGGATGGCCAAGCCCTTATAGACCCAAGCCCCCCATGCTCCGCCGAAAAGCAGAGGCGGCACAATCGCGACAAGGGCGGCCACCAAGACGACGCCGGGCGTATAGTAGCGGGAGAATCGATCAATAAAGCGCTCGGTCGGAGCTTTGCTCTCCTGCGCTTCTTCCACGAGCTTCACCACACGCGCGATGGTGTTGTCGGCCGCCGCCGCCGTCACCTTAACCCGAAGTGCCGCATCGCCGTTCACGGTCCCGGCAAAAACGCTGGCATCCACGCCCTTGCGAACAGGGACGCTCTCGCCCGAAACCGGCGACTCGTCGATCGCGCTCTCGCCCGACACGATCACGCCATCCGCCGGAACACGGTCGCCAGGGCGCACCAGGATAATGGACCCGACTTGGACCTGTTCAGCGGGAATCTCGGTTGTCTTGCCATCAGTCTCCAACAGCGCCGTCTTTGGGACCAGCTTAGTCAGCGACTGGATGCTGTCGCGCGCCTTGCCGGCAGCGACGCCCTCCAGCAACTCGCCCACGAGAAACAGGAAAACGACTGCCGCGCCTTCCTCGCCTGCGCCGATGATCACTGCACCCACAGCGGCGATGGTCATCAGCATCTCGATCGTGAAGGGCACGCCGGCTGCGGCGGCCATGACGGCGCGCTTCGCGATCGGGGCCAGGCCGATCAGCATGGCAGCCACGAATGCCCATTGCTCGATGCTGGGGGCCAGCTTTCCTATCGCGTAAGCCACAACCAGCCCCAAGCCGCTGGCGATTGTCAGCAGCCCCTTGGACGATTTCCACCATGGACCAGAGGTCGGTCCATGGTCGTGGCCATGAAGTCCAGGAATTTCAGCGCCGTGATCGTGCTTCTGGTCGTGATCGTGCTTCTGGTCGTGATTGTGGCCGTGGTCGTGATTGTGGCCGTGGTCGTGACCGCGGGCCGAGTGCTCATGAGCGTGGCTGGCTTGGTCGGTGTGGCTGCCGCTTGCACCCGAAATGGGCTGCGGTGGATTGGCTTGAACTTTGGTCAGCTTGTAACCGAGCCCTGTTACCTTCTTCTCCATAGCGGGTAGGTCGGCCTGATCACGGTGCCGAACCGTCATGGTTCCGGCTGTCGGCGACACCTGGACATCCTCGATTTCTGGCAGCCTTCGAACCGCCGAGTCGATCTTGGCGGCGCATGAGGCGCAGTCCATGCCCTCCACCCGATAACGTGTCGCGACAGTCATATTAATTTCCTTCTCAATCCAGCCGGATTAGTCGTACATCCTCTAGCGGGTAGAGGAGCAATCAATTATGCAGGGATCATCGATTGGCAAGGTCGCGGAGCGAAGCCGGGTCAAAATCCCGACGATCCGGTATTACGAGCAGATTGGGTTGCTCCCTGCTCCGCCAAGGAGCGACGGGAATCGCCGCCTCTATGGCGAGCAGGATATGAGGCGCTTGTCGTTTATCCGCCATGCCCGCGAGTTGGGTTTCGAGGTCGAGGCGATCAGGACCCTGCTTAACCTGCAAGACAATCCGAACCAGTCTTGTGCGACCGCGGACGAGATCGCACAGGCTCGACTGGTTGAGGTCGAGGAGCGCATCAGAAGTCTCCTAGCGCTCAAGGCTGAGCTACAGCGGATGGTGGAGCACTGTCAGCAGGGGCGGGTCGCTGAATGCCGTGTAATCGAGACGCTCTCTGACCAAACCCATGATCATGGGCGACTTGCCTGACCACCTCTGATGCCAGTGACGTCGCCTCTTCGGAACTTTCTTGTAGGCGCTGCATTGCTGGATCAGCCGGCGCGCCGGTCATAGCAGTAGGGAGAAACGCTCATGGCACAGGAAAAACCCGGCCAGCATCACGATCATCCCGGTCACAAGCGAGGCGATCTTGATCCCCAAGGCCATCGCGACAAGGCTGGGCAGAAAGAGGTGCCGGGTCAGCATCATCCCCACCCGGGTCACACTTCGGGCGACTTGGACCAACACGGTCATCGGGACAAAGGCGGTTCAGCTAAGAAATAACTGAATACCGCCTTGATCTGATGCGGGCCTTTTATAGGCCCGCATAAACCTAAAGTAGCCTCTCTTACGAGCCTGTCCGTCGTGGTCTCCTGACCCGCTCGCGGCCTATCCAGCCGGACGACGTTCCATCTTCCGCTCCGGCTCCACGCCTGATATGCTATTGCGACTGAGTTGCAATAGCGAGCATCCAATAGACGCCCATGTCAGTCGAACCCACGATTTGGATGTAGCAGAGGACTTACTGGCTGGCGTCAGCCGAGGGGTAGGGCGCCCCTCTCGGATGTATACCGCACTGTTGCAGTGCCCCGGGATTCGACGAGCCCTCGCCGGTTGGCCGCATTCTTAGGCGCGGGCTATCTTGTCGCAGTTGGATACATGGATCCCGGAAATTGGGCCACTTCGATCGCGGGTGGGTCGAAATTTGGGTATTCGCTGCTGGTGTAGCGCTCGTGTCCAACATCATGGCGATTATCCTGCAGTCACTTTGCGCCAGGCTCGCTGTTGCTTCCGGCCACGACCTTGCACAGGCCTGCCGTGATGCGTTCCCAAAGTTTATAGTATATCCCTTATGGGCCATGGCGGAAGTTGCCATCGTTGCGACCGACATAGCCGAGGTTATCGGGACGGCGATCGGCCTTAACCTGCTTTTCGGCATCCCGCTCTAGGTTGGCGTGTTGGTCACGGCCTTAGACGTGTTCCTGATCCTCTACCTTCAGAAACTCGGGTTTCGTTACCTTGAAGCTTTCATCATTGGGCTTCTTGCGATTATCGCAGCATGCTTCGCAGTTCAAGTCGCACTGGCGAGTCCAGATTGGGGCGGAGTCATTCGCGGGTTTGCTCCGACTTCCGAAATCATCACGAACCCGGAGATGCTCTACCTAGCGCTCGGTATCCTCGGCGCGACTGTCATGCCCCACAACCTCTATCTTCACTCGGCGATCGTCCAGACTCGCGACTATGGCTCCTCACCTTTGGAGAAGCGGGAAGCGCTGAAATTTGCAACAATTGATTCAACGGTGGCCTTGATGCTCGCCTTGCTCATCAACGCATCTATTTTGGTATTGGCAGCTGCAGCCTTTCACTCGAGTGGCCGAAGCGACGTAGCTGAACTCGCGGAAGCCCATTCCATACTTTCACCGTTGTTGGGAGCTGCGATCGCGCCGACTCTGTTTGGCGTCGCTCTTCTGTGCTGCGGCCTGAACTCGACTGTAACAGCCACTCTCGTGTCCGTCGTCAGATAATTTGAGACCGTTTTTGTTTCTCAGGAACGGAGGTTCTGGCTCATCTGGGTTTGAGGTTATGCGGCCTGCAAGTGATGCTGCAAGCGTCTCTCCTGGATGGTCTGGCGCTTGATCCTTTCGCGTTCGGTGAGGATGGCCTGCCCGCGGCTGAAGTAGACATCGGCGGGCGTCAGGTTGCCGAGGCTCTCGTGGTAGCGGGCATGGTTGTAATGCTCGACGAAGGCCGCGACCTGCCGTTCGAGATCGCCGGGCAGATAGTAGTTTTCCAGCAGGATGCGGTTCTTCAGGGTCTGGTGCCAGCGCTCGATCTTACCCTGCGTCTGGGGATGATAGGGCGCGCCGCGAACATGCTGCATGCCCTTGCCTTCGAGCCAGGTGGCGAGGTCGGCAGAGATGTAGGAACTGCCGTTGTCGCTCAACAGCCTGGGTCGATGAGCGACCGTGATCTGGTCGAGCCCCGATGCCGCCAACGCCAGATCGAGCGTGGCGGTGACGTCGTCCGCCCGCATCGTGGCGCAGAGCTTCCAGGCAACGATGAACCGGGAGAAGTCGTCGAGCACGGTCGAGAGATAATACCAGCCCCAGCCCGTGATCTTCAGGTAGGTGAAGTCGGTCTGCCAGAGCTGGTTGGGCGCGGTCGTCTTGTCCTTGAACTCGGACGCCGCCTTGATGACGATGTAAGCCGGGCTGGTGATCAGATCATGCGCCTTCAGCAGCCGATACACCGATGACCCTTCCCGAAAACCCCTAAACTGTCTCAAAAGCGCTGACGGCGGACATTCGCCATCCTCTCCAGGCGCCGTCTCAAGCGCGGCGTTTTCAAGGGCGTCGTCGATCTACAGGCCGCGATCAACCGCTTCGTCTTCGACCACAACCAGCAGTCAAAACCCTTCGTCTGGACCGCCGATCCCGACAAAATCATCGCCGCTGCCTCGCGCGGGCACCAGGTGCTGGAGTCAAACCGCTAACCTTTGGCCATGGCAGTGCGGCGTCAGCGCCGAATGTCCACTCTCCGGAAAACAGCTAACGGGGAAGTTCGACCCGTTGCGGACTCCGGAATCCTCGCGCGGCGCGGCGATCCCAAAACCGATAACCGCCATTATGGAACAAAAGATATTCTTCAATTACCAAGTTTTGGTATGAATCTCATGTATAGTAACGAGCTGATAAGCTCGACCACTGTTTGCGCCACGATGGTCGCGGGCAGTAACGGCATGGCGTTTGGAACGGCGAACGCCAGAGGCAGCACCACAAGCGAATTGCGCGTTGCGGCACTGAACGCAATCGCCCGCCCTGCCGGTGCATGCAGTCCGGCCAGTCGTCCAATGCCCCACCCGATCAAAGGGGCGGCAAGCGCAAAGGCGATATAGATCGGCACAGCTCGCACCGCATTGTCGAACGCAAGGCCAAGCTGCGGCACCACCGACGCGAACACCATGAACAGGACGAGCGCGGTCGCAGGCACCGGCAGGAGGCCGAGGGCGGCGGCAACGCGCTCCACCTTCGGGATACGGGTCGCGCCGAGCTGGACGACCGCAGCGAGGGCGAGCGGAATGGCGATCAGCCAGACGAAGGCATGCAGGAACGGCCCCATCTGTACCAGAGCCGCCGCGTCGTCACCGAGGAACAGGCCGAGATAAACCGGCAGCAGAAGCATTTGCAGCACCAGCAGGGCGGGTGTCGAGGCGAGAAGCAGTTTCGCATCCGCCCGCCCGATATGGGCGAACGTCACCACATAGTCGATGCAGGGAGTCAGCAGCACGAACAGCACGCCGAGCCTCACCATGGGATCGGCAGGCAGAAACTGAATCAACGCCAGCACGAGCAGCGGCACGGCGATGAAATTGGCGATCAGCAGCGCTGCGAGAAAGCGAACGCGCAACAGAGCTTTGCCGAGATCGGCCAGAGGCACTTGCAGGAAGGTGACGAACAGCATCAACGCGAGTGCCGGATTGATGCCTGCTTCCAGCTCGGTCGTGGCCGGAACGACGAGGGAGAGCAGCACGGCCACGATGATCGTGCCGAAATAGATTTTCACCTGTTGGGATTCTAGCGTGTCGCGCAGTGGAGTCATGTCATTGTCGCTTGATGGTTAAAGGCCATAGGGATCAGGTGCAGACGAAATTCCGGCGCACGGGCGTGGTCTCGGCGGTCGGGCGTCCGGTGCATTGCGCGAACAGGGCGATAGCGCGGTCGCAGACCTCGCAATGCCCCTCGCAGCAGTCGCGCATCAGGAAGGCGACCAGATCGGACAGGGCCGGAAATATCGCGCTGTAGATGATCGAGCGGCCTTTACGGCGGCTGACGATCAGGCCCGCTTGTTCCAGATGGTTCAGGTGGAATGACACCCTCGATGCGGCGGAGCCATCGAGCGCGGTTGCGATTGCGCCCGCGCCCATCCCTTCGGCCCCAGCCTTCACCAGCATTCGGACGATCCGCAGCCGTGTTTCCTGCGAGAGCGCGGCAAAGGCCCCCAAGGCTCGGACTTCATCCATAATGCTTCAACGTTTCAAGAACCATTGAAGCAATATCCCGTGACAGTGGCGGAGGCGCAAGGGCGAAAAATCACGCGATCATCTGGTGTGACTTTCGCCCGCGAGATACATTGTTCACCCATGCGCGAAGGATTGTTCAATCCGATAATGGGATTATGGAACGTCGGGGCCAGCCTGTCTGCTTTCGACCCACCCGCGACCTTCGCAATGTCTGCAACCGGGCAGGACCGCGCCGCTCTTCCCGAGGCGTCAGGACACCCTCCGGCGGGTACCAAGCGTCAGATTCAATCCACCAGCGCGGCTGCAACGGCCATTGCGCAACGCGTTGGCGTGGCCTTAACCATCTACAGGCAGCATATTTCGCGCTGGGGACGTCCGCCTCTGGCTCGGAAACGGCCCCGCTGCCAGCGCACTGGCGGGGTCGACACCTGCAGGACGGTTCGATGGATCAGGTCGTCAGGACGGCCGGGGGCTTTGGATGCTCGATCCTGCACGCTGTAGCCGGGCCGGCCGCGTGCACAACCTCCATGTCGCCGACAAGCATGGGCGTCGCCGTCCTCGGGCTGGCTTCACTCGCAATCGTCCTTGCGATCATTGCCCGTCAATTCGCTATCCAGCAGCCGTCTAAATTTGCTAGGCGGATTGGTGTTTCGCTTCTGATCGAGAATCTGAGGAGCCATGATGGTTCGTCGATATCTGCGGGATGCCTACGACGGCAACGCCCTTGATCGATCGCGCTATGTGGATGTCACATTTCGCCGAAGCGCTTGCAACACCATGGTCCTTGCCTGGGTCCATTCCACTGCGTGGACGGATGCCCCGATCGCGCTTGAGATACACCCGGCAGAACTGAGCGGTGCAATCTCATCGGGCACAGCTGCAAGGCTGCTCAAGGCGGCCGGCGCTTCAGGTGTCGCCTTCCGGTATCCCCAGCTCAGCGCGGATCGTGGCTGACGCCCAGACCACAAATCCCAGCCGCGGGTTTCCGCCACCCTGGTCCGCCTCTCGCATCCCAGGCGGGTTCCACGTGCCCGACGCAACGGGCTGCCGGTAGTGGTACGCCGGTTTCGAGGGCCGCAGCTCCCTCATGAGCCAGATGACGCCGCAACGGCCGAGCGAGTCGCCAATGCCATCGCCCGGCTGCCGGCGGTGCTGAAATGCGAGGGGCCGAGCTGGGCGGCATCCCCGCGGGTCGGTGGGGCGTGGAGGATATCGGCAGCATGTTCCGGGTGAACTCGCCAGGGTGCGGGCTCCCTGCGTCTACTACGCCGATCGCCGGGCAGGGGATCTCACCTGGGAGAGGCGCGGCGGATCTCGGCGGAAATTGTACAAGTGCCTACTCTGATCAAAACCAAAGCAGGACCCATCCCGGTCTCACAACGTGAGCGCCCGCGCAGGGTAGCTAGAGAGGATCATACAACCGACTTGCCTTCCCAATTTCATCTACTATTCTGGATGCATGGATTTACAAACCGCTACAGCCGCCCTGGGGGCCTTGTCGCAGTCGACCCGCCTTGAGGCCTTCCGCCTCTTGGTGAAGCACGAGCCGGAGGGCCTAGCAGCTGGGGAAGTCGCCCGGCAGCTCGACGTCCCACAAAACACCATGTCGGCACATCTCTCGGTTCTGACACGGGCAGGGCTGGCAACGGCTGAACGTCATAGCCGCTCGATTATCTACCGCGCCGACCTGGACGGCGTGCGCACGCTAACGCTCTACCTTGTCCAGGATTGCTGCGGAGGCCGAGCCGAGCTGTGTGCACCGCTGATTGCGGAACTAACGGGCCCCTGCTGCCCGGCTGAAGGAGCCCGCGCATGATCGCGCCCGCTGACGTGGTGATCTACCACAACCCCGAGTGCGGAACGTCGCGCAATACCCTCGCCATGATCCGCAATGCCGGGATCGAGCCGCATGTAATCGAGTATCTGAAAACGCCGCCAGCGCGGGCCCTGCTGGCTTCGCTGATCGGGCGCATGGGCGTTTCCGTGCGCTCGGTGCTGCGCGAGAAGGGAACGCCGTTTCAAGAGCTGGGTCTGTCCGACGAAAGCCTGACGGACGATCAGCTGCTCGATGCGATGATGGCGCACCCCATCCTCATCAACCGGCCGATTGTCGTCTCGCAGCTCGGCGTGAAGCTGTGCCGGCCGTCTGAAGCGGTTCTAGATCTGCTCCCGAACCCACAACAGGGGGCATTCGTGAAGGAGGATGGCGAGCGCGTCGTTGACGCCTCCGGCCGCCGTGTCGCCCCGGAAGGCCCTCGCCATGAATGAAGCGGTTGCAGGGGCAGCTTCTGCCACCAAAGCCCCATCCATGAGCGGGTTCGAGCGGTACCTGACGCTATGGGTGGGCTTGTGCATCGTCGTCGGCATTGTCCTCGGCCGCCTGGCTCCGGGCGCATTCCACCTGATCGGCGAGGCCGAGGTCGCGAAAGTGAACCTGCCAGTGGCAGTGCTGGTGTGGCTGATGGTCATTCCAATGCTGCTGAAGATCGACCTGGCTGCGCTTGGTACGGTCGGCGTGCACTGGAAGGGGATCGCTGCCACGGTCGGCATCAACTGGCTGGTCAAACCGTTTTCGATGGCGCTGCTCGCCTGGGTGTTCATTGCCCATGTGTTCCGGCCATATCTCCCAGCCGATCAGATCGACAGCTACACGGCGGGCCTGATCCTGCTGGCCGCCGCACCATGCACGGCCATGGTGTTCGTGTGGTCGAACCTCGTGGATGGAGAGCCGCATTTCACGCTCGGGCAGGTAGCCTTGAACGATTCCATCATGGTGGTGGCGTTCGCGCCAATTGTCGGGCTGCTGCTCGGCCTATCCTCCATCACTGTGCCATGGGGAACGCTGCTGCTGTCGGTCGCCAGCTACATCATCGTGCCGGTGATCGTGGCGCAGCTCTGGCGGGCGCTCCTCTTGAAGGGTGGCGAGCCTGGGCTGGCGCGGACGCTCAAAAGTCTGTCGCCTTTGTCGCTCGGTGCGCTGATGCTGACGCTCGTGCTGCTGTTCGGATTGCAGGGCGAGCAGATCACGCGGCAACCGGCCGTCATCGCCATGCTGGCGGTGCCTATTCTCATCCAGGTCTATTTCAACGCCGGGCTGGCCTATTGGGTGAACCGTCGGCTCGGCGTCGAGTGGTGCGTGGCCGGACCCTCCGCGCTGATAGGCGCCAGCAACTTCTTCGAGCTGGCGGTGGCGACAGCCGTTGCGCTGTTCGGCTTCCAGTCCGGCGCCGCGCTCGCAACCGTGGTCGGCGTGCTGATCGAGGTTCCGGTGATGCTGTCGGTAGTGAAAATCGTGAAAGCCTCACGCGGCTGGTACGAGCGGGGCGCTGCCGTATGAGGCTTCGCCAGTTATCCGACCCGGACCATCTGCCCGCGCTCGATCGGCGTTACGTGATCGAGCGGCCAGCCCTTGATCTCGGCCCCCTCGACCATCCGCCGCGTATCCTGCTGCTCTATGGATCATTGCGCCCGCGTTCTTTCTCGCGCTTGGCGACGGAGGAGGCTGCCCGACTCTTGCAGTTCTTCGGTGCGGAGGTTCGCATTTTCGATCCGTGTGACATGCCCTTCCCTGACCAAGTGAAAGGCGACGAGCATCCCGCGATCCATCAACTGCGCGAGCATTCGATCTGGTCGGAGGGCCAGGTGTGGTGCAGCCCTGAACGGCATGGCCAAATCACCGGCCTGATGAAAGCGCAAATAGACAACCTGCCCTTGAGCATGGGCGCGATCCGACCGACGCAAGGGCGGACGCTCGCCGTGATGCAGGTGTCGGGCGGCTCACAGTCGTTCAATGCGGTGAACACGTTGCGCCTGCTCGGCCGCTGGATGCGCATGTTCACAATCCCGAACCAATCCAGTGTCGCAAAGGCGTTTCAGGAATTTGAAGCGGACGGCCGCATGAAACCATCCAGCTATTATGACCGGATCGTAGACGTGATGGAGGAGCTGGTGCGCGTCACGGTGCTGATGCGCCCGCACACCGCGCAGCTGACCGACCGCTATTCCGAGAGGAAAGAGGACGCGGTCAAATCGGAAGCCCGAACGAAGATCAGCGCGATCTGATCCAATCGAACTACATGCCCCGCCGAGTTGGCCAGGTTCTCGGGTTTGTGCAAGATAGGGTCATGAGCTTACTTGCCTACGCAGGAGCGGCGCTCGCCGAGATCGCAGGCTGCTTTGCCTTCTGGGCCTGGCTGCGCCTCGACCGATCCCCCTACTGGCTGCTGCCCGGGATGGTTTCACTCGCCTTGTTCGCCTACCTGCTGACCCTTGTGGAGAGTGAAGCGGCGGGGCGTGCATACGCTGCCTATGGCGGCATCTACATCGTCGCCGCGATCCTCTGGCTTTGGGGGTTCGAGGGCCACCGGCCGGATCGTTGGGACCTGGCCGGAGGGGCAATCTGCCTTCTGGGCACCTCGATTATCATTTTCGGCCCTCGCAGTGGTTGAGCAGTAGAGAAAAGCCGTTCGGCCCGTCTTAGAGGGGGCAGTTAGCGACAGCGACGTGCCCTTATCTCGCATCTTTGTGATCGGCCGCGTGCAAGACGTGTTGAGCTTGCGGCCGCTACAAGAGCCACAGCAGGCCGACTTTTGATGAAGGCGACCATGTCGGCCGAGAATGCGCCCGCGTTGGCACAAGACAAGCAGAAGGCGGTCCTGCAGCGTGCTGCCGTTCGTTTGCTCGCGGTAGTTGGAGCTATCACTGGCACGGGCGCCTTTGCGGCATCGTCCTGCTGTGTATCGCCTCTTTTTCTTGGCGGGTAAGGGGCAGGAGCGGGGGTCTTCTCTGCTCTCGAAACACTCGCGCCCATGCGAACGCCACTGCTGACCGTCAGCGCATTGGTGATCTTCGCAGCGTGGGTGTCCATTGTGCGCTCGAATCGGACAGCGTGCCCGGCCAATGCGTCGTCGCGCCAGTCGCTCGGATTTGCTGGATGATCGGCTGGATGTTCGCCGCATGCTTGTCGGCGTTGACCGTGCGGACTGCATTCGCCAAGGCCCGAGCCTCCGGCAGGTTCGTCCGGTTGCCGAGGGGAGGAAGTCCATCACGCTGTCGGCGTCCCTTAGCAGCTGCCAGTGCGGCCTTTAGTCCTAGCCGAATTCATCGCGCGCTCGTGCTCGGCAACGGCCGCGAGAACGTGAATGTGGAACGGATTGGCGTTCGGGTTGTCGACCGCGATGAAGTCTACGCCCGCCTTCATCAGCCCCGAGATGAAATGGCAGTCGTGCCACAGCCGGTCCAACTTGGCGATCACCAGCGTCGCCTTCGTCTTGCGGCAGAGCTTGATCGCATAGACGAGCTTTGGCCGATCGGAGCGCTTCCCGGACTCGATCTCTACGAACTCAGCGTCTAGCGTCCAGTCGCCGCCGTTCAGGTGACGGATCACAGCGTCGCGCTGTGCATCGAGGCCGAGGCCACTGCGGCCCTGCTCCTGCGTGGACACTCGAAAGTAGGCGACGAATCGACCGGAAGCCATGATGGGTAGCCCTCACAAAGCGCTTTTCGGGTCATTGTGGAGGTGCCATTAAGGACGGACAGTCCTGCGATCACGATCAACGGCGATCCGCAATCTGCGACCAAGGTGGGCACCACGTAATGATGCCCACCCGAAACGTTTGCGCTCAGTTCACATGCCGTGCCTTTTTTCCCAGGCAGTCATCTCCTTGATTTCCTTTTTTTGGTTGGAGACGACGTCCTGCGCCATGCGCTTCAGCTTCGGATCAGTTCCGTATTTTAGGTAGGCCTGCGCCATTTCCACCGCCGCCTGATGGTGCGGCTTCATCATCATGACGAAGTCCATGCTGGGATCGTTGGCAGGCTTCATTCCCTGCATCTTCTCGTTCATGCCTTGCATCGCCCGCATGTAGTCCTGGGTGGCAGGACTGGTTGCCCCCTTCATGTCCATGCCCTGCATCGGGCTGGATTGAGCCAGCGCCATGGAGGGAGCAGCGAGGAGTGCAAGGGCAAGAGCAGACGCTTTCATAGTCATTGTCGGTCTCCGTTTTCACATCAGCAACATCCAGATCGCCATGGCGACCCTCATCGCGTTCTCGGCCAGCGCCACACGAAGCCGAGTGCCATGTTTCAAGACCCGCCCACAGGCGCACTAAAAGTTGCAGTCAAAGCCGCACGGACCGTAGCCGGACGGCATTGCCGATCACGCTCACGGAGGACAACGCCATAGCGGCCGCTGCGATAATGGGCGAGAGAAGCACGCCGAAAAACGGGTAAAGCGCACCCGCCGCCACCGGAACGCCTAGTGCGTTGTATGCGAACGCGAAGAACAGATTCTGGCGGATGTTGCTCATCACCGCTTCCGAGAGGCGGCGGGCCCGCAGGATGCCGGTCAGGTCGCCCTTCAGCAAGGTCACACCGGCGCTCTCGATGGCCACGTCTGTCCCGGTCCCCATGGCGATACCCACGTCGGCGGCGGCCAGCGCAGGGGCATCGTTGACGCCGTCGCCCGCCATGGCAACGACACGGCCCTCTCGCTGGAGCTTCTCGACGACTGCGCTCTTCTGCTCGGGCAGGACCTCCGCCTCTACCTCGGGAATACCCAGCCGGCGGGCTACGGCCTCGGCAGTTGTGCGATTGTCGCCGGTCAGCATGACAACGCGGACGCCCTCTTCCCGCAGCGCCTTGAGTGCTTGCGCCGTGGTCGCCTTCACAGGATCAGCGATGGCCAGGATGCCGGCGGCCCTGCCATCCACGCCGACGAAGATGGCCGTGGCGCCGTCCTGCCGCAGCTCATCGGCCGTTGCGGCGAGCGCACTCACGTTGACCCCCTTCTCGGCCAGGAATCGGGCGTTGCCGAGGATCACGGGACGGCCGTCGACAATTCCAAGCGCGCCCTTGCCGGTAGGCGAGTCGAAGTCCGCCAGCTCGCCGGGATCGACGCCCTTGGCTTCGGCAGCTGCCACGATCGCGACGGCAAGCGGGTGCTCGCTCGCCCGCTCTACCGTGGCGGCCAGCCGCAGGATTTCTGTTTCAGAGAACCCTTCTGCCGGAACGATGGCCGTGAGGGCCGGCTTCCCCTCAGTTAGAGTCCCGGTCTTGTCCACTACGAGCGTATCGACCTTTTCCATCCGCTCCAGGGCCTCGGCATTCTTGATCAGCACGCCGGCCTGCGCGCCGCGCCCCACGCCGACCATGATCGACATCGGCGTCGCCAAGCCCAGCGCGCAGGGACAGGCGATGATGAGCACCGACACGGCGGCGACAAGCCCGAAGGCGAAGCGTGGCTCGGGACCCCAGATTGCCCAGGCGCCGAATGCCAACATGGCGACGGCGATCACCGCCGGGACGAACCAACCGGAGACCTGGTCGGCGAGCCGCTGGATCGGCGCGCGGCTACGCTGCGCCTCAGCTACGAGCTGCACGATCTGCGAAAGCATGGTGTCGCGGCCGACCTTGCGGGCCTCGATCACCAATGCGCCCGACTGGTTCATAGTGCCGCCGATCACGGCGTCGCCGACGCCCTTAGTGACGGGCATGGACTCGCCAGTGACCATGGACTCGTCCACGGCGCTTCGCCCCTCGACCACAGTCCCGTCAGCCGGAACCTTCTCGCCCGGTCGGACGCGCAGGCGGGCTCCGACCTTGACGGTGTCGAGCTGGACTTCCTCTTCGTTCCCGTCCGACCTTATGAGGCGCGCCGTCTTGGGTGCGAGGTCGAGCAGAGCGCGGATTGCGCCGCCGGTGCTCTCGCGCGCCCGTAGCTCCAGCACCTGCCCGAGCAGCACGAGAACCGTGATCACGGCCGCCGCCTCGAAGTAGACCGCCACGGATCCGTCGTGACCCCGGAAGGCGGGCGGGAACAAGCCCGGCGCCAGCACTGCGACCATGCTGTAGGCCCAGGCCACACCAGTCCCCATGGCGATGAGCGTGAACATGTTGAGGCTGCGGTTCACGAGCGACGCCCAGGCCCGTATGAAGAATGGCCAGCCGGCCCACAGCACAACTGGCGTCGCCAGCGCCATCTGAACCCAGTTCGAGACGCCGCGCGGCACGTAGCGGTCTAGGCCTGTGAGATGGCCGCCCATCTCCAGCGCCAGAACCGGCAGGCTTAGGACGAGGCCGACCCAGAACCGGCGGCTCATGTCCTTCAGTTCGGAGTTATCGTGCTCGCCGGCGGCCGCGACCACGGGCTCCAGAGCCATGCCGCAGATCGGGCAGGAGCCCGGGCCGACCTGGCGGATCTGCGGGTGCATCGGGCAGGTGTAGATCGCCCCCTCCGGCATAGGTGCCGCCGCCTTCGGGGCCGGCGTCACGTATTGTTCGGGGTCGTCCCTGAACTTGGACTGGCACCCGGCCGAGCAGAAAAAGTACGGCGCGCCGGCGTGTTCGGCACGAAACTTGGTCTTGTGAGGATCCACGGACATGCCGCAAACCGGGTCCTTGGCGGTACCCTCGACCACGTCAGCGGGGTTCCCTCCAAGATGATCAGCGTGTACGTGCGCAGCATGGTCTTGGGTCATGGTGATACTCCCGCCGCTGATGGCGTCTTGAAGCAGCGGTAACCTCTCCCAGAACAGAAGGGTGGCCCGCTCACTTCCCCTTCTGGATCTTCACGACCGAGATCTGCCCATCCACCCGGTCGGCCTGGAAGCGGACCTTGTCGCCCGCCTTCACGCCCTTCAGGACGGACACGTCCGGGGCGCGGAACACCATTGTCATCGCGTCCATGTTCAGGTTGGGAATGGCGGCGTGATCGAGGGTGATCTTGCCTGCCGCCGCATCCACCTTTTCGACCGTCCCCGAGACCGTCGGGAGCTCCTGGCTCGGCGCGGCCGCGGGCGGTTTCGATGGGGGCGCCGCAGGAGCAGGGGTCGGGTTCACGGCAACTGTTGGAGCGCGTGCAGTGGGAGGCTTGGCCCGGACCTGCCACTCCTTCACCTCTGCGATAGCCCGGTTCTGGTCATCAACGATTTTCTGCGCAATATCGCGCAGCCGGGCGTCGCCGCCGTATTCCAATTGCGTCCGGGCGAGGAACACGACGTCCTCGTGATGGGCGAGTAGAAGGAGGGCGAAGTCATGGTCCGGTTCGCCGGCTAACTGCGTGTCGCGAACCCGGTTCGTCATCACCTCCCGGACCCGCTCGAACGCGGCCGCGGCTCCCCGAGCGGCTTGGGCGAAGGCCGGACGGCTGGCTGGTAGGAGCGCCGAGCCAAGAGCCCCGGCGGCGAATGCAACGGCTATTATGACAATGCGTGTCATGAGCGGCCTTTCCGAAAGGCCGCCCCGCCGAGCGGGGCGGCATGGGCTTATTTGCCCTTTTTGATAGAGGTGACGGTGATCTGGCCATTCACGCGGTCAGCAGTGAACTGGACCTTGTCGCCGGCCTTAACTGTTTTCAACATCGCGGGATCTTGCGCCTTAAAGACCATGGTCATGGGATCCATGCCGAGGTTCGGGATGGCCTGGTGGTCAATGGTGATCTTTCCGGCAGCGGCGTCGACCTTCTCAACCTTGCCGGCGACAGTGGGAGTCGTTTGCGCAAGAGCGGATCCGGCGGCCAATCCGGACATCATTGCGACAATGAGAGACATCTTCCTCATGTGGATCCTCCTGGGTTGTTACTTGACCACCACGACGCCGTGCATGCCGGACTCGTAGTGGCCAGGGATCAGGCAGGCGAATTCAAAGGTTCCCGCCTTTGTGAAGCGCCAGACAATCTCGTTCGAACCTTCCGGCGCGAGCCGCTTTCCGTTCGGATCGTCGTGCTCCATGTCCGGGTTCTTCTCCATCGCGATCTTGTGCTTGGCGTTGTGCTCGATCGTGTCGAGCATGAATTCGTGGTCCGCCTTGCCCTGATTTTTGAGCACAAACCTGACTTGCTGGCCTCGTTTCACCTCGATCCGATCGGGAGCAAATTTCATCTTGGCGTCGTCGGTCTCGTGCATGGAGACCTCGATGGTTTTCGCAACCGGCTTTTTCGGGTCGCCGGGCTCACCAGCGCCAAAGGTTTTGTGGCTGTGCCCTGGGGCCCCCGGACCAGCCAGCGCCAGCCCGCCTGAAAGAGCCAGGACCGCAAAGGCGGCCATCAATCGCATTGTCATCCTGTTTCTCCGTGTGTTGTTCAATGATTGCCGTGGCCGGCGCTGGCGGCCTTCACAGGCCGGGTGCGCGGGTCAACAGCGCGGAACTCAGTTGCCTTCACGCCGCTGTCGGGACCAGAGGATCGGACTGGTTCAGCGAGCTTCTCGCCCGTCCACTCGTAGGCGACGGTCCCCTCCGGGTGCTTGTACCAACCCGGGTCCCGGTAATCGTCGGCGGCCAGCCCGGGCCGAACCTTCACGACCGAGAACATGCCGCCCATCTCCACCGGCCCGAACTGGGCGAAACCGGTCATCATCGGCAGCGTGTTGTCGGGCAGCGGCATTTCCATCGAGCCCATCTCGCCCATGCCGGAGCCCCCCATGGGCATGTAGCCGGCAGCGATCTTCTTCAGCGCCGGCGCGGTCTTCTTCATGTTGACTCCGATATAGGTTTTCACGCTGTGGCCCATTGCGTTCATCGTGTGATGCGACTTGTGGCAATGGATGGCCCAGTCGCCCGGCTTGTCGGCCACGAAGTCAAAGGCGCGCATTTGGCCGACCGCGCAGTCCACCGAAACCTCCGGCCAGGCTGCGGCCTCAGGCACCCAGCCCCCGTCCGTGCAGGAGACCTTGAAGTCATGGCCATGCATGTGGATCGGGTGGTTGGTCATAGTCAGGTTGCCGAAGCGCACCCGCACGCGGTCGCCCTGGCGCACGACCAGTGGATCGAGGCCCGGAAACACCCGCGAATTCCAGCACCACAGGTTGAAATCCAACATGGTGTTCACCTTCGGCACGTAGCTGCCGGCCTCGATGTCGAAGGCATTCAGGAGGAACACGAAATCGCGGTCGACGCGGCGGAACGTCGGGTCGCGGGGATGGACCACGAAGAAGCCCATCATGCCCATCGCCATCTGGA
Source organism: Alsobacter metallidurans (assembly GCF_014636935.1). Taxonomy (GTDB): domain Bacteria; phylum Pseudomonadota; class Alphaproteobacteria; order Rhizobiales; family Beijerinckiaceae; genus Alsobacter; species Alsobacter metallidurans. Next base: position 1,617,928 of record NZ_BMES01000001.1, read on the forward strand.
CCATTTCGTCCGAGTGGGGGTGGTACATGAAGGTGCCGGACTTCTGCAGAATGAACTCGTACACGAAGGTCTTACCGGGTGGGATGTGGGGCTGCGTTAGCCCGCCGACGCCATCCATGCCGTTCGGGAGAAGCTGCCCATGCCAATGCACGGCCGTGTTCTCTGGGAGTTTGTTGGTGACAAAGATGCGCACCTTGTCGCCCTCGACAGCCTCAATGGTCGGGCCGGGTGACTGGCCGTTGTAGCCCCACAAATGCGCCTTCATGCCCGGCGCGAGTTCCCGCACCACGGGCTCGGCCACGAGGTGAAACTCCTTCCAGTCCCCGTTGGTCCGCCACGGCAGCGTCCAGCCGTTCAGGGTCACGACGGGCTGGTAGTCCGGGCCGCTCTGGGGAAACAGCGGGGGCTGCATCGTGGCCTGGTCCATAGTGGGCGCCTCGGGCAAGCCCGCCGCCTGGGTGCGGCCGCTGATGGCGGATGCGCCCACGAGCGCCAGTCCGCCGCCTGCGCCGAGCAGGCCTCTGCGTGATAGGTTCATGGTGGTTCCCGTTCAATGGCCGCCGGCCGCGGGTGCGGCCGAGGCTGTCGCGGCCGCGCTGCTTTCGCCGCCGCCCACCCCGCCGCCCACAAGGGCCGCCTTGAGGTCGGTTGCGGCGATCCAGAAATCGCGGCGTGCATTGATGGCGTCTACGTTGCTCAAGACGCGGGCGCGCGCGTCCGTGATCAGTGCAGTCACATCCACGAGCATGCCGCTGTATTGCAGCAGCGCCTGGTCCTGGATGGTCTTTTGCAAGGGCAAGACGCGGCCTTGGTAGTGGCGCGCTAGGTCGTAGTTGCCGCGATAGCGGAGATAGGCCTCTCTCGCTTCCGACCGCACGTTGACGGCGCGCTCGGCCAAGCGATTTGCGGCCGCCATGTAGGCCTCTTGGGCGTTCCTCACGCCGGTAGCGCCGAAGTCGTAGATCGGGATCTGGAACTCCACCTCCAGACCGCGCCGTCTAATCTTGTCGCGTTCGAGTTGTGGGCCGTCCGGTCCCTCGACCACGCTCTTGCTGCGCTCGTAGTTGGACAGGCCGGCCAGCTCAACGTCGGATACGAACCGCGTTGCGCCCGCCAAGCCATACTGCCCGGCGGTTGCATCCAGGTCGTGCCTGAGCGCCTGCAGGTCCACGCGCTTTTCGAGCGCACGCCTTTCGACATCGCGGGCTGATGGAACGGCCGAAGGCAGAGCAGGCAGAGATGCTGGGAGCCGGAAGTCAATGTCCCGCCCCCATAAGCCGAGCTGCCGGATCAGCCGCTCGCGTTCCACCTGCTGGTCGATGCGGGCCCGTGCGAGCTGCGCCCCGAGTTCCTGGTAAAAGGCGTGCTCACGCGCCTGCTCAAGCTTATTCATCGCGCCTGTTTCGCCGAGCTGCTTGGCGAGTTCGGAGGCAGCGGCCGCCGTCCCGAGCGCCTGCTGCATGAAGGCGACGCGCTGGTTGGCGGCCACTGTCCGATAGTATTGGCGGCGTGTTTCTGCAGCGAGGCGGAGCACCGCCTCGGCCGTCCGAAACTGGGCCGCTCGGAAACGCTGCTCGGCAATCGCAGCGCGGGCCGGCAATGTCGCCAGTTCAAACAGTCCGACCAGGATCTGGCGTTCAATCTCGAGTTCGAGGCTGCCGCCAAGGCGGGACAGGCCGATCCGGGGGCTTGGCGGCAATGTGGCCTGCACGTAGGCGGCCTCCGAAACCCCGAGATCGTTGAATGAGGCTTGCAGGCCCCGGTTCTTGAACAAGGCAATCTGGACAGCGCCGTCCGGCGTCAGAGGCCGGCGCAGGAGCGCCTCGGCCTGGCGCTGGACCAAGCCAGCAGAGGCCTCATCCGAGACCTTGACGATGTCCTTGCCAAGCTCGGACTGGGCGAGCCCCTGCGCCGTCGAGAGGCCGCCATCGGAAGAGAAGGACGCGCAGCCGGCAAGCAGCAGCGAAATGCTGGTGAATATGATTGGTGAGATGCGGGCCATGATCATCGGCCCTTCCTTGCAGCGTCATTCGAGCCGCCGCGCTCGGGGGCGCCCGGCGCGATGCTGCGGTTCAGCTCGCGCCAGTCCTTCGGCTCGACCACGTCGTAGGCGCGGACGCCTGCGCCGACGGGAGCGTATCGGGGCTGGCGGATCGCGACGGTCGGGTCGGCGGGAGCCGTCAGATAAGGCGGCGTCGCGGACGAGCATGCGGCCAGCGGGGCAAGCATGCCCAGGATGGCGAGTGTCATCGGATTCATCGGGATGTCCGTCCCGGTCGCCATTCAACGCATGATGGCCTGGAGAGCCATCATCGCGGAGCGGGATACCGGATGAGTCAGGGCGAGGCGGCCGGCAAGCGGGCGCGCCGAAGGGTGCGGGCGATCAAGCGCCCGCTGCCTGGCTCAAATGGTTCGCGGCGGGCGGTCTAGGCCGCCTGTCGTCGAGGCCTTTACCTGTTCATCCCTGATTAAGAACAAGACCGACGTTGTTCCCAAGGGGGATTCTAAAGGCGAACTACTACTGATCTGAAACGCAAGGCAAAGGCCCACGCCGCAGCACCCCTTTGCTCCATCAGGCTGTGCGCCTTGAGTCCCCTCGCAGCCTTTCAAAGTGGGGTCGCACGCAGAGGCCGGCCCGTGTGCGCCCTTGTGCGCGTGGGCTGATTGCAGAGCATGCTCCTTTATCACATAGGTCGCCGCAGCCGCACGATGACTTTCATGCGCCATCGCTTTGGGCATGGCGAAAGGCGCCATCGCGAAAGTGATTGCGAGCAGGAAGCCAATGATCTGGGCCTTGAAGCGCAAGTAGGAGACACTCCTGTAAAAGCGGATTTGTCTCATAGTTGGGGGAAGCAGGCAAGCCGACAAGGCGCCACTGGTCGAATGCGACTAGGATTGAGCACGGCCCGGTGCTCCTGTCCCTACACTTGCTCGCCAGCTTCTGGAGGGCATCGCTGACGCACTGAAGCTCGGCTATTTTGCGGTTAAGATCTGCGACCCGGCTTTCTACAAGTGCGCGGCCGCCGGAACGATCCTCTAAGGTGTCCAGCCTAAAAAGCTCTCCGATTTCCTGAGTGTGAACTACGCCGCTTGTTCGTGTCGTACGAAGCGCAGGCGACGCACTCACTACTGTTCACCGTTCATCTCGCCTGATCAAAGGTGTCTTAACTGCCTTAGGTCCCTAGTGCGACGCGGCGCGCTCAAGAGCTCGTGATAGCTTGAGCCTTCACGGCCAGGCGCAAACATGACAAGTTCCCGTTTATGTTCGGTCGTTCCGTCATGCGCATGCTTGCCATGCTTGCAGCCATCGGTCTGTTCCTCGCGCCCCTCTCCGGGGCCCGAGCCGCACCGTGGTCGCCGGCGGATGTCACTGCGACAATGGATGACGGCATGCCGTGCTGTCCCCCGGCCAAGCCCGTCCCTCCTGACTGCCAAAAGGGGTGTCCGCTCGCCGCCTTCTGCTTCGCAAAGTCGGCTGCTACGCCCAGCAAGGGACCGGAAGCGCGCACGGCTTCCCTAAGGGCGGCAATAATTCGACCACTCGACGACCCGCGCCTGGACGGACCACTTCAGGGTCCGCCACTTCGACCTCCGCAGTCCTGAGCTTAGATCCGTCGAACGCGGATGGCCTCGCTATGGGCCGGCCTCCGCATGCATCCGGTCAAGCTCAGGACAACCCACATGACAATCAAAGGCCCAGTCGCAACTGCGGCGCTACTTGCGCTGACGGTGGGCGCGCCAGCGCGCGCTGACGTTAAGGACTACGAGTTCCAACTGGTGACGACGGAGGCGCGGCAAGGCGAGGCGGTCGTCGCCGTGCGGCTGATCGACCGGCGCTCCGGAAAGCCTGTGCCGGACGCGGTGATCTTCACCAAGCGCCTCGACATGGAGCCCGATGGGATGGCCGCTATGACGTCGGCCATCGACCAGGTGGCCTCAGGAGAGCCGGGGGTTTATCGCTTTCAGACGAAGCTCACCATGGCGGGTCGGTGGCGGATTTCACTCGGCGCTAAAGTCCAGGGCGAGGTCGGCACTGTGGAAGGCAGGCTGGTCCTGAAGGCGGGGGAGTGAGCCGCCCTGCCTGGAGCGTCCTTGTGCTGGCCGCGCTCGCGGCCAGCATCCTGGGCTATGGCGCCGGCCGCGCTCCGTCAGGCGCCTTGGACTTGTGGGGCAAGACACGCGCGCTTCTCGGTCAGGTCCCTGCAGCCGATCAGTCGACCCGCAACGACCCAGGAGTCGGGCCTGTTGTTTATTACCGCGACCCTGATGGCCGGCCCGCCTATTCCTCGGAGCCGGCCCGCACGGCCGACGGGCGCAATTTCTTAGCGGTGCGCAGAAGCGCCGATCTCAGCTTCGACGACCCGGCGCAACCCGGCGTAAAGGAGGCCAGAGCTTCCGGGCGCGTCCTGTACTACCGCAACCCGATGGGCCTGCCCGACACCTCCCCAACGCCCAAAAAAGACTCGATGGGCATGGATTACATCGCGGTGCGGGAGGGGGAGGACGAGCCGGGCGTTCGGCTCTCTCCCGGGAAGCTGCAGCGCACGGGCGTTCGCTCGACGGCCGCCGAACGTCGCGTTGTCGCCATGGCCGTGCGAGCGCCCGGCGTGGTCCAGCTAGACGAACGCCGCGTGTCCGTGGTGGCCCTGCGCTCGGACGGCTTCGTCGAGAAGGTCGAGAACGTGACGACCGGGGACCGGGTCCGCAAGGGCCAGCCTCTCCTCCAGCTTTATTCACCGGAAGTGTCGGCCGCGGCCGCCCAATATCTCACGGGTCTCGGCATCGAGGGCGCGCGGCGGCGTCTGGAGAATCTCGCCGTCCCGCAGGAGGCAATAACCGAGATCGAGCGCAGCCGCCGCGCTCCGACTTCCTTCACCTGGACGGCGCCGCGGGACGGGGTGGTGCTGGCGCGCAACGCGGTGGAGGGCATGCGGGCCACTGCGGGGGAGGCGCTGTTTCGCATCGCGGACACCTCGTCCGTGTGGGTCGTCGCCGACATACCTGAGGCAGACCTGGCGAGGGTCTCGGTCGGGCAGGAGGCATCCGTCACTATGCGCGGATTACCCGGCAGAACGTTCATAGGCCGGGTGACCATCATCTACCCGCAGGTCGAGAAGGTGACTCGCACGGCGCGTGCCAGGATTGAGATAGCCAACCGCGACGGGGCCTTGCTTCCCGATATGTACGCCGAGGTCTCCCTGGCGACAGGGCCAAAGGCCGAGGTCGTCGCCGTGCCCGACAGCGCGGTCCTCGACACCGGGGCGAGGCGGCTCGTTCTGCTCGACATGGGCGAGGGACGCTTTGAACCGCGCGATGTGGAGACCGGGTCGCGCGGAGGGGGTTGGGTCGAAATCCGATCCGGCCTGGAGGCCGGCGAGGCGGTCGTCACCGCCGCCAACTTCCTGATCGACGCCGAGAGCAACCTCAGGTCCGCCCTCCAGGGCATGGCCCACGAGGCGGAGGCGTCGCCATGATCGCCCGCCTGATCGCCTGGTCCGCCCGCAACCTCCTGCTTGTCCTAATTGGGGCCGTGTTTGCCGTCGCAGCGGGCCTGCAGGCTCTGCGGACGTTGCCGCTCGACGCCATTCCCGACCTCTCCGACGTGCAGGTCATTGTCTACACCGACTACCCGGGGCAAGCGCCCCAAGTCGTGGAGGACCAGGTCACCTATCCGTTGACCACCGCCATGCTGACGACCCCTCGGTCGAAGGTAGTCCGGGGTTTCTCGTTTTTCGGAGCCTCGTTCGTCTATGTGATTTTCGAGGACGGCGTGGACCCCTACTGGGCCCGCAGCCGCGTTCTGGAGTACCTGAATGCGGCGTCGCGGCGCCTTCCCACGGGCGTGACTCCGACGCTCGGCCCTGACGCGACAGGGGTCGGGTGGGTCTATCAATACGCGGTGGTGGCCGCCGGCATGACCTTGGCGGAGCTGCGCTCGCTCCAGGACTGGGTTGTTAGATTTGCTGCATCGCGGGGGGAGGGTGTCGCGGAGGTCGCCGGCGTCGGCGGCTTCGTGAAGCAGTACAACATCGTGGTCGATCCGCGCCGCTTGCGGAGCCAGAGCATAACGCTGGCGCAGCTGCGCGACGCAATCCGGGCCAGCAACGCGGATGTGGGCGGCCGCACTCTGGAACTGTCCGAGTTCGAATTCATGGTGCGGGGCCGCGGCTATCTCCGCTCCATCCAGGACATGGAGAACATCGTTCTGCGGACTGAAGCGGGGACCCCGGTCCGCCTGGGCGACGTGGCGCGGGTGGAGACCGGACCGGACGAGCGGCGCGGCGTCACGGAACTCAACGGCGAGGGGGAGGTGGCAAGCGGCATCGTCCTGCAACGCTATGGCGCAAACGCCCTGAACGTCATCCACAGCGTCAAGGAAAAGCTTGCGCAGGTGGCCACCGCGCTGCCCGAAGGCGCGAAGATCGTGCCGGTTTACGACCGCTCGCGCCTGATCGAGGCCGCCATCGAAACCTTGAAGGGTACGCTGATTGAGGAGAGCGTAATCGTAGCGCTCGTGTGCGGGGTATTTCTTCTTCACCTGCGAAGCGCGCTTGTCGCCATCCTGATGCTGCCAGTCGGTATCTTGCTGGCGTTCGCGGCCATGCGGCTGATTGGGCTCGGGTCGAATATCATGAGCCTGGGCGGGATTGCGATTGCCATCGGCGCGATGATCGACGCGGCCATCGTGATGGTCGAGAACGCCCACAAGCGGTTGGAGCGAGCAGCGCCTGGCGCGAGCCGGGTGGAGGTGTTGGCGGGCGCGGCCGCCGAGGTCGGCCCGGCGCTGTTCTTCAGCCTGCTCGTCATCACGGTGTCGTTCCTGCCGATTTTCACCTTAGAGGCTCAGGAGGGGCGAATGTTCGCGCCTCTGGCCTTCACCAAAACCTTCGCGATGGCGGCCGCCGCCCTGCTCTCGGTGACCCTCGTTCCGGCGCTCATGGTTGTCTTTGTGCGGGGCCGGATCGTGCCGGAAGCCCGCAATCCGGTGAACCGGGTTTTGATCTGGGCCTACAGGCCGGTGATCCGGGGTGTGCTTCGGGCGAAGTGGACGACTCTGCTCGTTGGAGTTTTGGTCTTGGCGGCCACGATCCTTCCGGCCCGGCAGCTCGGCTCCGAGTTCATGCCAGACCTGGACGAGGGCACGCTGATGTACATGCCGACCACACTGCCGGGGCTGTCGGTGACCAAGGCGGCCGAGCTGCTGCAGATGCAAGACAGGATCATCAAATCCTTCCCGGAGGTAGAGTCGGTTTACGGCAAGGCCGGACGGGCCGGCACGGCCACCGATCCGGCCCCAATGGAGATGTTTGAAACCATCATCAACCTGAGACCGCGAACCGAGTGGCGCCCCGGCGTCACCGTCGCCGGACTAAAAGCCGAGTTGGATAGGGCGCTTCAGTTTCCTGGAGTGTCCAATGCGTGGACGATGCCGATCCGGGCCCGTATCGACATGCTATCGACCGGCATCCGCACTCCTGTGGGCATTAAAGTGTTCGGGACTGACCTGGCCAAAATGGAGAAGGTCGCGCGTGAGGTGGAGGCGGTTGTTCGGGGAGTGCCGGGCACGTCGAGCGCTTACGCGGAGCGGGTTGTTGGTGGGTACTATTTGGAGATCACCCCTGACCGTGAGGCGCTCGGCCGGTACGGGCTGTCCGTTGGAGACGTTCAGGACGCCATTGCCGTCGCGCTTGGCGGAGAAACGGTCACGAACACGGTTGAGGGCCGCGAGCGCTACGGCGTGACCATTCGATACCCCCGCGATCTCCGCTCCAGTCCCGAAGCCATCGCCACGGAGGTACATGTAGCCATGCCAGGCGGGGGGACTGTGCCGCTAGGGCAGGTCGCGAGCGTGACCCGCACACGTGGGGCGACCTCGATCCGCACCGAAAACGGGCAACTCGCGGTCTATATCTTCGTGGACATCGCCGGTCGTGACCTGGGCGGGTACGTCGCCGAGGCGCAGAGCGCGGTCGCTTCCAAGGTGAGCTTCCCGCCGGGGACTTACGTGCAGTGGAGCGGCCAATTCGAATACCTTGAGAGGGCCAAAGCGCGCCTCCAGGTGGTTGTGCCTGCAACGCTGCTGATCATCTTTCTTCTGCTCTACCTGAATTTCAGGAGGCTGACGGAGACCCTCATCGTCATGCTGTCCCTTCCCTTCGCGCTGGTTGGGGGCGTTTGGCTCATGTGGATGCTGGAGTTCAACCTTTCGGTTGCGGTGGCAGTAGGCTTTATCGCACTGGCCGGCGTCGCAGCGGAAACTGGGGTTATTATGTTGATCTACTTAGACCAGGCGCTAGACGAAATCAGGCGCGAGCGCGCGATTGCGGGCGAAACGTTTACGCGGGACGACCTGCACGAGGCGATCAGGCTGGGCGCGGTGGAGCGCGTCCGCCCCAAGATGATGACCGTAACGGCGATCATGGCTGGCCTTCTGCCAATCCTGTGGAGTTCTGGTGCGGGCTCGGAAGTTTTGCAGCGGATCGCCGTCCCGATGATCGGCGGCATGGTGTCGTCCACCGCGCTAACGCTGGTCGTCATCCCCGCGCTATACGCGATCGTCAAGGGGTGGAAACTGCCCGTGCGGGCGGTCGCGGACACCGGACCAGAGCGGGCGCGGATGGCCGCTGAATAGCTGGGGGGCGGCCTCAGGCCGCACTGTCGGCCTTGTATCGGCCGAACGATTTGGGTCCTCCTTGGCTGAACAGGACAAGGTCGTAGGATTCGCGGCGCGTTGGGCGATTCCATGCCGAGCGAGCCGACGGGCATGCGGGCGGGGATAACCCCTTGCCGATTGGTGCTCGAAAGTAAGGCAGCCCGACCCACGAACTTGCATTTCGGCGAACACGCGCCCCTGGCATCTCCATGCCAAATGGCTCGGAAGCGTCGCCATAAAAAATGGCGGATCCAAAAACAGGATCTGCAGAAAACGTGCGGCACACAAAAGCTCATGGTCCGAGCGGCGAACGCCGTCAGTCCTGAGCTTCCATGGGCCTTAGCGGTCTCCGACGCGATGGGCGGTTCCAAACCAAAGCCTTGTTGGTCGAAGCTCGCTTCGGGAGAACGGCTGAAACAACCGGCCCAATGAGCGACTATGACCGCGGAAAGTCCACGGCCGACGAGAACTCCCTTCGCGTGATGGGCTACACGCTCGACGAGATCGCGGGCAAGCACCACGGCATATTCGCAGAGCCCGTGTATCGCGACAGTAATGAATCCATGCAGGTCTGGGCGAAGCTAAACCGCGGCGAGTTCGACACCGGCCAGTACCGCCGGATCGCGACAGGCGGCCGCGGCGTCTGGCTACAAGCCAGCTACAACGCGGTGATCGACTCCTCGTGCAAGCCGATCAAGGTGGTCAAGCTCGCGTCGGGCATCACCGCTCAGGTCGCTACGCGGACCGATCGCCGCTAGAGCTCAAGGGGCTCGCGGGCGATCGCATTGGATGGTCTTCCGAGGCCGAAAGCGTGGAAGCGAACGGAACCTGCAGAACCACTTGTCCAGCTTGGTCGCAAAACACAAACTCGCAATCGCTGGCGCTCTGGCCGAGCTTCGCCGCCTCGGCGATGATCTCCCTTGCGCCTTTCACCGCCTCGTCCCTGGCAGTCGCCAGATCGTTGAACTCGAGCCCCACCTGATCGTAGGACACGTTCGAACCTCGTCTAACGTGGACGTAATAGCGTGGCATGCGGACTGAACGTGAGCGTGTGAGGCGAGTTCCCGCAAAATCGGAACGAACGGACTATTATCAATCCTAAGTCGAGTTCCCGACGGACGCGGAACCGTGAACGTAGCTATGATGAACTCCTGCTATCCAAGCTGGACGGGCCTCTCAGGCTATGGTGACGATCAAAGAAGCAGCGGACTGGGGCGGTGCGCCGAAGGCAGCTATCGCGCGGGGTATCGTCAGCAATCGCTTGCTTGCGTCGCTCTCTCCCACGGATCGTGCGCTGGTCGAGCCTCATTTTGAGCCGGTGCACCTAAAGCAGGGCGAGGTGCTCTTCACGCCGGGCGACGACGTCGTGAAAACGCATTTCCCGGTCGGGAGCGCGATGCTCTCCTTGATCGTTCTCACCTCAGATGGCCGCGCTGTCGAGGTGACGTCGGTCGGCCGAGAAGGCGCCGTCGGCGGGATCGTATCGGCCGGCGCGAAGCCGGCCTTTGCCCAAGCCGAAGTTCAGATTGCCGGCGTAGCGCTGCGCATTGAGACGTCGCGTCTCGAGGAGGCGAAGGTGCGATCCGCATCATTTCGCGACCTGTTCTCTAGATACGCCGATGTTCTGATAGCGCAGATCATGCAATCGGTCGCTTGTAACGCACTACACTCCCTCGAAGCTCGGTGCTGCCGCTGGCTCCTGGCGACGCAGGATCGGGTGAATAGCGCCGAGATCCCGCTGACCCAGGAAGCCTTGGCCGAGATGCTCGGCGTGCAGCGGACAACCGTTTCGGCGGTAGCTCGGTCGCTGCGTGACCGGGGACTGATCCGGTATGCGCGCGGCCAGATCGTGATCTTGAACCGCACCCGCCTGGAGCAGGCAGCGTGCGAGTGTCATCGATCTGTGAATCTTCATTTTTCCAAGGTGCTGCCCGAGGTCAAGCCGCAACAGATCGTAGCGAGTTAGCGATGCCGCAGCTCTGTCTGATTGTCGAAGACAATTTCCTGATAGCGATGACCATGCAGGATCTGATGGCCGAGCTGGGATGGGAAACGATCCCGGCCCAAAACGTAGACGAGGCGATGCATGCTTTCGCCGACCAGAGAAAAGTCGATCTTCTCATCACCGACATCCGCATTCCTGGCGGTGATGGAATAACCTTGGCGAAGCTCTTCAAGTCGCTTCAGCCATCCTTGCAGGTGATCTTCGCAACGGGCTGTGTTTTGGAGGAGCTCGAGCAGGCGCGATCGACGGGCTTTCCAGTCCTTACCAAGCCGTTCGATCTCACAATGCTCGAAACGGCGCTCCGGGAGGTGGCGCGCAGCAGTAGCGAGGCAAGGGCAGCGACGCCCGCCTAAGTAGCGGTCCGGCTCTGTGCCGCCGGTCTAGGTCGCGAGGCGCAATGGTATTGTCCAACTCTGGTGTTAGCCTGCTCGCGACTCGAAGCAACAGCTAAGTGGTGGCTGGCCAGTACGGAGGATGCGATGAGCCGCAAGTACATCGACTGCCGTGCGATCCCAAGTGAGATGAATTGCACCATCGCGATTGCGGCGGATACGGAACAAGAACTGCTAGAAGCGGCCGTTCAGCACGCCGTGGCAGTCCACGGACATCAGGACTCGCCAGAGCTGCGCGACATGATTAGGTCGGCTATCCAGGACGGAACGCCGCCGTCCGTCGCCTCGGGTGCGGCGTAGCCGGCCTATTGCTTGGCTATCTTCACAGCAAATGGAGCTGGCCCCAGTTTCGGCCCAGAAACCTACCAGGAGGCATAAATTTGGGCAGAATTCAGAACACTTAAGCTGTTGAAAATTCAGCGTAGGGCTGTGTAGCCAGTCCGTTTACACCGAGGTTGTCGGGGGTCGAGGCCGTTATCGCCCCCAAAGGCTTGCCGAAGCCGTGCAAGTGAACGAACCCGGCACGCCGCATCGTTCTGTGAAATTGACGGGTTGAGGTAAACGGCCCGCCCGGTGGATTAGCGGAGTGCTCTTTGGTTCCAGCCGGCTGGAACACAAGCACAAAAAGAGAACGAAACAGCCCCAATTGCGAACCCTCCGGCTGAGGAGACCTAGCAATTTCAAGACGTTATGTTTGATCCCCTCCCTTCACACGGGAGGGGTCACAGGTTCAATCCCTGTCGCGCCCACCATTTTCCGAAGTTTGAAGCAAGCGCTCAGCTTGTTTCCCCAGACATTCTCAGACGGCGTGTCCGACGAGCATGCCGATTGCGGCGGTGGCCGCCATAGCGAAGGCGCCCCAGAACGTGACCCGTACGGTCGGCCTAAGTATGCCTGCGCCGCCCGCCATGGCCCCAGCGGCTCCAAGCGCCGCCAGGCCTGCCAGGGAGCCGATCGAGACCATCCACACCGTCTTGCCGGCCGGGGCTATGAAGGCGATCGCCAGCGGCATCGCGGCGCCCACGGCGAACATAGCAGCAGACGCCACCGCCGCCTGAACGGGCTTGGCCACAATGTGCGCCGAGAGCCCCAACTCGTCGCGCGCATGCGCCGCAAAGGCGTCCTTGGCGGTCATCTGCTCGGCCACCTGCTTCGCCAACGCCGGCTCCACACCCCTGTTGACGTAGATCTGCGTCAGCTCCTGGAGCTCGGCCGCCGGTTGCTCCGCTAACTCCCGGCGCTCCTTGGCGAGGTCGGCTTCTTCCGTGTCGGACTGGGAACTGACCGAGACATATTCGCCGGCCGCCATGGACATGGCGCCTGCCACGAGGCCCGCGACGCCGGCGACGAGAACTTCGTTCGGCGTACTCGAGGCGTTTGCCACGCCAACCATCAGGCTCGCGGTGGATATGATGCCATCATTCGCTCCGAGCACGGCGGCCCTCAGCCAGCCGATCCGCTCGATCAGATGCGTCTCGCGGTGCACGGCCCGCATCGGCTCCCCCTCTCATCGGCCTTGGGCCGCGTTGAAACCAATCGTTCATCTCGTTGTCGCCACCCGGTCCGCCACACAGCTCCCAGGTTGACGTGCGGACGGTCCAACTCGCCATTGAGGCGCTGGGTAGTCGCTTTTCGCGGACGCCCCAGAGAGTCGCCCGTGCGCCACACCCACCTGACGCCAAGCCGACTCAACCGCCAACGTATCAGGCCTCACGCGGCGGGCGGACGATATATGTCAAGGACGGGTCAAATGGCCTGCCCACGGACCCGGTCCCTGACATGGCCCAACGACAGTCCATTCCTGTCGGGCTTTATTCGGCTCCTTGGAAGGAGCGCGACATGTCCGGCCTCTGGCTCAACTTTACGGTGGCGCTTGCCTTGGGCCTTCTGATCGGCGTCGAGCGCGAACGCTCGAAAGGCGAGGGGCCGACGCGTGGCGCCGCCGGCCTGCGGACATTCGCCATCGCCGCCGTGCTCGGCGCGGTGGCCGTCCACGTGGGTGGTCCATGGGCTCTCATCACGGTGCTCGCCGGCGTGGCGGCCCTGACCGCGGTTGCGTATGCGCGGGACCGCGGTGACGATCCCGGGCTGACGACCGAGGTCGCCCTCCTCGTTACCCCTCTTATCGGCGCCCTGGCGATGAGCGACACCATCCTGGCCGGGGTGCTGGGCGTCGCGACGGCCGTCGTGCTTGCCGCCAAGCGCCCTGTCCATGGCTTCGTGAAGGGGTCCCTCACGGACGCCGAGGTGAAGGACGGCCTTATTTTCGCAATTGCGACTGTGGTCGTCTGGCCCCAGCTCCCGGACCGGCCAATGGGGCCTTACGGAGCTCTCAACCCTCACGCCCTGTGGCTCTTCGTGATCCTGGTGCTCGCGATCGCGGCCTGCGGCCATATCCTGACCCGCATGATCGGGCCGCGTTTTGGGCTGCCTTTGGCGGGCTTCGCGTCCGGTTTTATCTCCAGCACGGCGACGATAGGGTCCATGGGCGGTCTCGCCGCCCGGCATCCCGAGACACTTGGCGCCGCCGTCGCGGGCGCCTCCCTGTCGACGACCGCCACCTTCGCGCAGCTTGCGCTGCTGCTTGCCGTCGCGAGCCGCCCGACTCTCGACGCCATGGCGCTGCCGCTCCTGGCCGGCGGCGCCGTCGCGCTCGGCTACGGCGTCGTCTTCACCGTCCGGGCCGTGACCTCGCAGAACGTCGAGTTGCCCGCCGGCGGCCGCGCTTTCAGCGTGAACGCCGCGCTGATTCTTACGTCTACGCTCGCCCTGATGATGGTGGTGTCGGCCTGGCTGAGGTCCCAGTTCGGCGACACCGGAACGGTTCTAGGAGCAGCCATCGGCGGCCTCATCGACACCCATTCGGCCGCGCTCTCCGTGGCCGCCCTGGCGGCGTCGGGCGGCTTGGCCCCGGCCGACACAGTCCTGCCGGTCCTCGCCGCCATGACAACCAACGCGTTTGCGAAGACCGCCATGGCGGTAGGGACCGGGGAGCGGGCCTTCGTGGCGCGCGTGGCGCCAGGCATCGCCCTTTCACTCGCGGCGGCGTGGCTGGCCGCCTTGCCGGCCCTGAACTTGGGCTAGCCAGGGACTGGAGCCGCTCGCGCCTCGTCACTCCTTCGGCCTAGACGCCGACGACCTCGCCCGGTCCGTGTTCTCCGACCGGCCGTCAGGCGCATCCTTCGGAACAGACCGGCCGTCTGCACGGTTGATCCCCACACACCTGTCGGGAGAGAAACAATGCAGAACAAGACCCTTGCGACCATCGCCCTCACACTCACGTTCGCGGCGCTCACGCCCCTGGCCGCGCAGGCGCAGCGACGCGCGCCGGCCGGTCCGGCGATCAGCGGCGAGAGCACGATGCGCACGGAGACGCCGCGCGCCACCAATCCCACCGTCGGCAACACGCGCGGGCTGAAGCGGATGTTCAACAGCTTCGGATCGAAGCGCGCGCCGCGAGGAGCGTCCAAGCGCGCGCCGCTCTGACGCGTCGGCCCCTATTTCAAACGGCGGAGCTCCACCGGAGGATAGCCCGGTCGGCTCACGCTGAGCTTGTCGCGCTCGAGATAGCCGACGAGCTGCTCCGGGCCGATCGCGAAAACCACCATGTTCCCGGCCACGCTGCGGATCTGCAGGGGCGCCCGCGAAAACGGGCGCTCCTTGTCCATGTTGCCCTGCATGCGCTCGAAATCGATGAGGAGGTAGATCTCGCCTCCCGTCCAGCGCCCGTTAAGCCGCTTGAGAAGGTCGCGCTGCGGGTTCGCCGCCCAAGCATCCCCCGCCAGCCCACCCGCAATCGCGAGGGCCATGCACAGCCGGGCGCATGCTTTGCGGTAATCTCGCGCCATTCAAAATGCGCCTTCGCTCGTACTCTCAGGTAAAAACAAAGCGCGCGAGCGTTGCAGACCTGTGGTGACGCCGATCACGGTTTGATTCAGCCGCATCCACGACATCCACAAATTCGCCCGTTCAAAGCTGGTTAACCTCGTTGACTTTATAATGGCGTATGATCGAATAGCAAAAAAGGCCACCCACGGAGATGAAAAGGACCGTGGGGCCGATGGGGAGGGTTGTTCGATGTGGGTGCTCATTTTTGCGCTCGGTTGTTTGGCTATACTGCTCGAGCTCGCGGCTCGTGCTCCGCTGATCGAAGAAGCCTGATCGGCGGCAGAATTGTCGGTTCGATCTTCTCCGGAGTTGCATCCGGAGCTGCAGCGTTAGCTCGGGAAAGACCGCACGCTGCTGGCCGAGCCGCACCGTGCCGGGCAAGTGAAGCGGACACGCATCCACCGCTTCGGTGAGGCAGCTCGGACCTCTCATAGATTCCTGAAGCGCCGGCGCAGCATCGCCGATCTTTGCGGTGCGGCAATCACGGCGGCGTTTCGCCCGGTCACGCGATTGGCCGGCCGCGCGCCGCATGGTACAGGCCGCTCACCGCCAAAGCGCGGACTTCGAGGGTCAGTGGTGAGCGCAAGGAGCCAAGACGGAGCGATCAAACGCGCAGCCCGCGCGGCCGCGGTGCTCGTCATCGCCTATGGCCTCGTTCTCAGCGCGCTCGTCTCCGCATGGGCGGGCGGACGCCTCGATCCCACGCACGCGCCAGCCATTCTGTGCCTGTCCGCCCCTGACGACAGCGGCTCGCCCCGTCCAGCCGGCTCGGCCCACGACCATTGCCTTGCGGGCCCCTGCCATGCGGGCTGGACACCCGTTCTGCGGCCTCTTTCGGCGGCCGTTCAGCCAGACCGCGCCGTCGCCCTGGCCTTTGCGGGCGCGCCATCCGCGCCGTCGCGGCGCGACGCCTTTCCGCCCGCGTCCCAATCTCGCCCTCGCGCTCCTCCGGCGTCGAACCGCTTCAGCTGAGCCGTTTCGACGATCTTCCACAAAGATAGGGCTCTTGCGCCCCGGAGTTCGCATCCATGATCCGCAATCGCATTCTCGCAGCCGCATGTCTCGCGGGCTGCATCCTCGCCGCGCCCGCCTTCGCGCATGGCTACAAGCTCGGCGACCTTGTGATCGGCCACCCCTGGGCCCGCGCCACGCCGGCCGGCGCTCCCGTTGGAGGGGGCTATCTGACGATCGAGAACACCGGCCAGACGCCCGATCGCCTCGTCTCGATCAGCAGCGACGCGTCTCCGCGCGCGGAAGTCCACCAGATGAGCCAGCAGGACGGAGTCATGACGATGCGCCCGGTCGAAGGCGGCCTCGTGATCCCGCCGGGAGCCAAGGTCGAACTGAAGCCCGGCGGGTACCACGTCATGTTCATGAAGCTGCAGAAGGGACTGGCCGCGGGCGAAACCGTGAAGGCCGTGCTGACCTTCGAGAAGGCTGGCAGCATCCCGGTGGAGTTCATGGTCCAGGCCGTCGGCGCCAAGCCCGCGCCGGCTCAGGCCCCGGGCGAACACGCGACGCATTGAGCCGCAGATTCGCCCCCTCATGCAGCCGTTCAGGCCCTTGAAACGCTCAGGCGACGGCGCTCGTCACCCCATGGTCGAGCGCCGCGACGGCGTCAAAAAGCGCATCGTAATGGTCGATGATCACGTCCGGGCCGAGCTCCGACACCGGCGTGTCGGTGTATCCGAACGTTACCGCCACGGCGGGAAGTCCCGCCGCCCGGGCAGTGTCGATGTCGGTGCGTGAGTCGCCCACCATGATGGCGCGCCGCGGGTCGCCGCCTGCGCGCTCCACCGTAAGGGTCAGGTGACGCGGGTCAGGCTTGGAGTACGCGAAGCTGTCGCGACCGCAGATTGCCGCGAATCGGTCGGCGACGCCGAGCGCGCGCAGCAGCGCAATCGAGTGCAACTCGACCTTGTTGGTGCAAACCGCGAGCCTGTGTCCCGCAGCCTCGAGCCGATCCAGCGACTCCAGGACCCCCGGAAACAGCCGCGTCTTCACGGCGAGGTGTTCGGCGTAGTGGTCGAGGAAATCGACGAAGAGCCGGTCGAGCTTATCCGTGGCGAGATCCCGGCCGCCCAGTGCGAAGCCGCGCTGGATCATGGCCCGCGCACCGGCGCCCACTACATCGCGGGCGCGTTCCACCGGAACGGTGGCGACACCTTCCCGCACCATCAGCACGTTCATGGTCTCGATCAGGTCGGCGGCCGTGTCGGCCAGCGTTCCGTCAAGATCGAAAACAACGGTCGCGCGGTCGTTCAGGATGTGTCTCGCCATCGTGGAGATTTGAAGGATCGCGCCGGACGCGTCAATCGGCGGCCTTAAGTGTCGGTTACCATTCATTAACCATGCCCACCCAGAGTTCCGCCAAGGGCGTGCATCAGCCGCCGCGGGCCGAATCGGCTGCGGGGGCGAGGCGCCGCTAGCGATTAAACGAGGCGACGATGAAGCGGTCTTTCTCCATTCTGCCGGCGATAACTGCGCTGGCGCTGCTTGGCGCAACCGCCCCTGCCCTGGCGGGGCAGTTCGAGTTCATTCCGGCCCCGCAGACCGATCTCAACCGGATCTACCGGATCGACCGGGTGACGGGTGAGGTCGGCGCCTGCCAGTATGGCCAGAAGGAGGGCACCTTCGGCGTCACCCTGTGCTTCCCGGCAGGCGAGGGCGCGGGCAAGCAGGAGCCGTCCGAATACAGCCTGGTTCCGTCACGGCACGAGCGTGAAGGCGGCGTGTTCAGAGTCGACGCGCGCAACGGCGCAATGAGCGTCTGCTACGTATTCGACGAGAAGGTCGTCTGCACGCCTCCCGAGAAGGGCGCCGTCGCCGACCTTGGCGGCCGCACCGGCGCGGCCGATACGACGGGAGCGGTTCGCAAGCCCTGATCCCTCCAACGGCCTGTCTTGCGTGGCAGGCCTTGATCTCGCTGCTTTTCCGGCGCACCGCTGGCGTGCTAGGGGATGCCGTCCCGTTGGCTTGAGGCCACACGGGCGCCCTCTATCGCGGGCGGGCTGACCCGCTCGTCCGAAAAGCGGAACACGGCATGATCGCGCACACCGCGCCCGTCTCTGGACGGCGCATCGAGATCCGTATCTCGGCCTGCTCGGAGAGATCACGGTGAGCCTCGACGCCCTGAAGCGCGAAGCCGCCGCCCGCGCCGTCGCCATTGTCCAGCCCGGCATGCGCCTCGGCCTTGGCACCGGGTCTACAGCCAAACACTTCGTCGATCTGCTCGCCGAGCGTGTTCGCGGCGGCCTGTCGATCGTGGGCGTCCCGACCTCGGAGGCGACGCGCGCCCAGGCGCAGGCTCTCGGCGTGCCGCTCACGACCTTGGACGAGACCCCACAGCTCGATCTCACGGTGGACGGCGCCGATGAACTGGACGGCCGGTTGCGCCTGATCAAGGGCGGCGGCGCCGCGCATCTGCGCGAGAAGATCGTCGCCAACGCGTCGCGCCGGATGATCGTGATCGCAGATGAAACAAAGCGCGTGGAGACGCTCGGACGTTTCCCGCTGCCATTGGAGGTCGTCACCTTCGGGTTGGGCGCAACGCGTATCGCCATCGGCAAAGCCTTGGCTGCGTCCGGCTGCGCCGGCGAGCTCACCATCCGCAAGCGTCAGGATGGCTCCGTCGTGCTCACCGACAGCGGCAATCTCGTGCTAGACGCCGCGCTGGGGCGCATTCCCGATCCGGATGATCTGGCGGCCCGGCTCGACGCCATTCCCGGGCTCGTGGAGCACGGACTTTTCATCGGCCTGGCGAACGCCGCCATCCTGGCGACGGCGTCCGGCATCGAAATTATCGGGGATCTCGGTTGATCCGTGACCCCGGCCTTCCCTCGTCGCGCCCGTCGCGGCCGTCAGACAGGAGACGCATCGTGTCGTTCACAGCAGCTTTCAATCCCCGCTCCGCCCTCGCGGCCGCGGCAATCGCCCTGGCGCTTTCAACCGCTCCTGCGCTGGCCCAGCAGCCCGCCGCCACGCATCTGGCGGTGGCGCGCGAAGTGGTCGTCGCGTCCGGCCTGTCGCGCTCCTTCGAGGCGATGGTTCCCCAGTTCATGGAGCAGATGAAGTCCAGCCTGCTCACGACTCGCCCGGAGATCACCAAGGATCTGAACGAGGTTTTGGCGAAGCTCAAACCCGAATTCGAGTCGCAGCGCGAGGACATCCTCAACGCGGCGGCGCGCACCTTCGCGGGGCGCATGAGCGAGCCTGAGCTCAAGGACGTCGCGGCCTTCTACAAGTCCGCCTCGGGCCAGAAGTACGTTTCAGTCCAGCCGCAGGTCATGGATGACCTGTTCGGCCAGATGCAGGCATGGAGCCAGCGCCTGTCCGAATTCATGATCGGCCGGGTCCGCGCCGAGATGAAGACCCGGGGCGTCCAGCTCTAGAGCGGATGTTTGCAGGATCGGCTTGGGCGAACGGCGTAGGGCAGGTGGAGATCCTCGATGGCGGGCTATGATGTCGACCTTTTCGTCATCGGGGCCGGGTCCGGCGGCGTTCGCGCCAGCCGGATCGCGGCCGGCTACGGCGCGCGGGTCATGGTCGCCGAAGAGCATCGTATCGGCGGCACCTGCGTCATCCGGGGCTGCGTGCCGAAGAAGCTCTACGTCTATGCGAGCCGCTACGCGGCGGAGTTCGACGAAGCCGCCGGCTTCGGCTGGGACGTGCCGGAGCCACGTTTCGATTTCGGCAAGCTGAAGGCCGCCAAGGACCGCGAAATCGTGCGACTCGAGGGCGCTTACCGCGCAAACCTCGAGCGCTCGGGCGCGCAGGCGATCGCGAGCCGCGCCGTCATCGAGGATCCGCATACGGTGCGGCTGCTCTCCGACGGCCGCCGCATCACGGCGGAGCGCATCCTGGTCGCGGTCGGCGCCCATCCATTCGTCCCTGAGGCGATGAAGGGCTGCGACGTCATCGAGACATCGAACGATATCTTCGAATGGGAAAGCCTGCCGAAATCCGTCGTGATCGCGGGCGGCGGCTACATCGCGGTGGAATTCGCCTGCCTGCTCGCTCGTCTCGGCTCGGACGTGACGCTCGTCCTGCGCGCCGACAAGGTGCTGCGCGGCTTCGACGAGGACCTGCGGGACGCCCTCATGGCGCAACTGCCGTTCTCGGGCGTACGAGTCATCACGCAGGCAGAGATCGCCAGCATCGACGGCCGCATCGGCAATCTGGCGGTCAACCTCACCAATGACCAGTCGATCGCCTGTGAGAGGGTTGTCTACGCGACTGGCCGCGTGCCCAACACGGCCGGTCTCGGTCTGGAAGCCGCCGGCGTCGAGCTCGACGTGGCGGGAGCGATCCGGGTGGACCGCCACTCGCAAAGCTCCACGCCGTCCATCTTCGCCGTCGGCGATGTCACCAACCGCGTGAACCTCACGCCGGTGGCGATCCGGGAGGGGCACGCCTTCGCGGACACGGTTTTTGGCGGCCGGCCCACCGAGGTCGATCACGCCCTGGTGCCCTCCGCGGTTTTCACCACGCCCGAGATCGGGTCAGTCGGTCTCACCGAGGCGCAGGCGCGAGCCCGTTGCGAGATCACACTCTTCAAGACCTCGTTCCGGCAGATCAAGGCTACCCTGTCGGGTTCGCAGGAGCGCACCTTCATGAAGATCATCGTCGACAAGGCGACGGATCGCGTGCTCGGCGTGCACATCATGGGCGAGGGGGCGGGCGAGATGATCCAGTGCGTCGGCATCGCGGTGCGCATGGGCGCCACCAAGCGCGATTTCGACATGACGATGGCGGTTCACCCCACATCGGCCGAGGAACTCGTCACCCTGCGATCGCCCTGGGAGCCGCCCGCCGGGGCCTGACAAAAGCAACTGCTCACCAGAAAATACTCGTTTTAAGATATATTCATCGAACAAATTAACAGAAAGGCGAGTGGTTATACCTACCCTGGGTTGTAGTCAGGTCCAGGAGTATCGACCTTGAGTACGCCGGCTCGTTTTGCTCGCGACCCCAGTGGTGCGGCTGCGGTCATTTTCGCCATTCTGATCGTGCCGTTGATGATGGCGCTGGGCGCCGCCGTCGACTACTCGCGCGCCAACGCCTCCCGGACCGCGCTCCAGGCCATCACGGACTCGACAGCCCTCGCGCTGACCAATCCGCGCTACACGCCTGAGGTCATCCAGTACCAGGCGGAGCAGATCCTGAACGCCGAGGTGCAGGACAAATACGCATTCCTGGGCGGCATCGTGATCAAGGCCAGTCTGGCCAACGATGGACGGTCGGTCACGGTCTCGGCCAGCACGGTGGTGAAGAACAACTTCATGTCCCGCTTCGGCAACGACGTGACCGGGATTTCGGCCGTCGCGCAGGCCTTCCGCGCCGTCACCGGCAGCGTCGAACTCGTGCTGGTGCTCGACACGACCAATTCGATGAACGATCCCGGCAAGAACAAGCTGTCGACGCTGAAGACGGCCGCCAACACGATGGTCGACACGCTCACGGCCGACAAAAACGCCGACGTGAAGATCGGGGTGGTCCCGTTCGCCAATTACGTCAATGTTGGCCTGTCGAACCGCAATCAGCCATGGATCAGCGGCGCTTCGGATTACACCACGAACATCTGCACGCCGGAGAGCTGCAACATGGTCACGCCAGTGACCAAGACCTACGACTGCGTCACGACGCAGAAGATCGGCTACAACGATGGCATCCCGTACACTTATAATTCGACTTCCTGCAAGTACGAGTACGGCACGCCTTACCAGCAGTGCACGCCCGCCAAGTGCACGGATTACAAATACAAGTGGAACGGCTGCGTTCTGTCGCGCCCATACCCGTTGAACCTGACTGATGACGTCGCGATCACGCCTTATCCGGCGTTCATGACGCAGACCGGCGGCACCCCCGGCAAGTGCGCGACCGAGTTGCAGCCGTTGACCAAGAACTATGGGCAGATCAAATCGACAATCAGCAATCTGTCGGCGACAGGCGAAACCTACATCCCGGCCGGCCTGGTCTGGGGCCTAAACGTGCTCTCGCCTTCCGAGCCGTTCAGCGAAGCCACCGCCTACGACTCCGCCAACAGGCTGCCCCGGAAGGTGATGGTGTTCATGACGGACGGCGTCAACACCAAGTCGATGAACACGACCTCGCTGAAGCACGACGGCTCCAACCGCACCCAGGCCGACACCTACACCAAGGCTTTGTGCAGCAACATCAAGAACAAGGGCATCGAGATCTACAGCATCGCCCTGATGGTGGATGACGCAGCGGCCAAGACCATGCTGCAGAACTGCGCGTCCGGCGCCGACCACTACTTCGACGCGACGAATTCAGCCATGCTGACCTCGGTGTTCTCGCAGATCGCGGTGTCGCTGCAGACCACATATCTCGGCAAGTAGAACCGCGCGGGTAGGCCCGCGACTTGAAACGACAATGGCCGGGTCATCCCCGGCCATTGTGCGTTCAGAGCCGTTGAACGTCGCTCACAGCCAGGCGTCGTCCGTCTCTGGCGCGCGGCGGCGCGGCTTCGCCTTGACGGTAGGCATCTGCGTCGGCGTGCCGGTCACCACCACGCGCGCTCCCACCGACACGCGGTCATAGAGGTCGATCACGTCCTGGTTGATCATCCGGATGCAGCCCGACGACACGCTCTTGCCGATCGTCCAGGGCTCCACGGTGCCGTGGATCCGGTACAGCGTGTCCTTGTTGCCCTGCCACAGGTAAAGCGCCCGCGCGCCGAGCGGGTTGCCAGGGCCGCCATGCATGCCGACGCCGCTTTGCAGGTCCGACATCTTGGCCGCCAGGTCCGGCTGGCGCTCCAGCATCTCCTTGGGCGGGTACCAGTCCGGCCAGGCCTGCTTGTTGCGGATGTCCGCCACGCCCGCCCAGCCGAACCCGCTGCGGCCGACGCCCACGCCGTAGCGGATCGCCGTGCCGTCGCCGTTCACCAGGTAAAGGTAGTGGCTGCGCGGATCCACGATGATGGTCCCGGGCGCCTCCACGCTGTCATACGCCACCGTGCGCCGATGGAATGCCGCCGGCACGGTGTCCGACCGCAGCCCGGGCACCGGGAAGGGCTCGCCCGGCACGGGGCCGTACATTCCGCTGTCGACGCCGGCGTCCGACGGCGGCCGAGGCCGCTGCCGCGGCGCGGGGTAGAGCCCGTAGAGGTCGCCAGAGCCCGGCCGCGCGCTCGGCCCCCACACGGCCTGCGCGACCGCCTGCGTCCCTGTCGCGGCAGCCGCGAGAGCACCCAGCACCACAGCCCTGCGATCCATTCCGGCCATGCTGGCCCCCTTACGCTCGTTCTGAACCGATGTTGTGACGTCACAACGCGCCGCGAGGCTCTTCCGTTGCGGAATGTGCATTCCGCGAGCGGCTGAATCTTGGCGACGGCGGCATGGTGGTCTCATTTCGAAGCATCCGCCGCCTGTCCGGGTGGCGCAAGCTCCGCCTCTTCTGTATAAGGCCCGCTTCCTGAAGGTGTATGCCCACCCTGGTCAAGGGGCCACGGATGGGGGAGGAGAGGGTGATGAGCGAGCGTTGGACGCCGTCGAGCTGGAGAGACAAGCCCATCCAGCAGGTCCCGGCCTATCCGAACATGGATGAGCTGAAGGCCGTCGAGGCGCAGCTCGCCGGCTTTCCGCCGCTCGTTTTTGCCGGCGAGGCGCGCAAGCTCAAGCGGGCGTTGGGCAAGGTCGCGGCCGGCGAGGCGTTCCTGCTGCAGGGCGGCGACTGCGCCGAATCCTTCGGCGAGCATTCGGCCGACAACATCCGCGATTTCTTCCGCCTCTTCCTCCAGATGGCGGTCGTGCTCACCTTCGCGGGCTCGTCCCCGGTCGTGAAGGTCGGCCGCATCGCCGGCCAGTTCGCCAAGCCGCGCTCGGCGCCCAACGAAACCGTGGGCGGCGTCGAGTTGCCGAGCTATCGCGGGGACATCGTCAATGGCATCGAGTTCACGCCCGAGGCCCGCGTGCCCGATCCGCGGCGGCAGATGGAGGCCTACCGCCAGTCTGCCGCCACGCTGAACCTGCTGCGCGCCTTCGCGACTGGCGGATACGCCAATCTCGAGAACGCGCATCGCTGGATGCTCGGCTTCGTCAAGGACAGCCCCCAGTCGGGCCGCTACGAGGAGCTTTCGGGCCGGATCACCGAGACGATCGACTTCATGCGGGCGATCGGCCTCGATCCGGAAGCGCATCCCGAGATGCGCACCACCGATTTCTATACCTCGCACGAGGCGCTGCTGCTCGGCTTCGAGCAGGCCATGACGCGCGTCGATTCGACGACGGGCGACTGGTACGCCACCTCCGGCCACATGATCTGGATCGGCGACCGCACCCGCCAGCCCGATCACGCCCACGTCGAATACTGCCGCGGCGTCCGCAACCCCATCGGCCTGAAATGCGGCCCGTCGCTGAAGCCCGACGAGCTTATCAAGCTGATCGACCTGCTCAACCCGCAGGACGAGGCCGGCCGGCTCACGCTGATCTGCCGCTTCGGGGCCGAAAAGGCCGCCGAGCACCTGCCCGCGCTGGTGCGCGCCGTGAAGCGGGAAGGCCGCACCGTGGTGTGGTCCTGCGATCCCATGCACGGCAACACCGTGAAGGCCGCCACCGGCTACAAGACCCGCCCGTTCGACCTGATTCTCGCCGAAGTGCGCGACTTCTTCGCCGTGCACCAGGCCGAGGGAACGCATGCGGGCGGCATCCACCTGGAGATGACCGGCAAGAACGTCACCGAGTGCACGGGCGGCGCCCGCGCCATATCGGACACGGACCTGCACGATCGCTACCACACCTATTGTGACCCGCGTCTCAACGCCGAGCAGGCGCTCGAGCTCGCCTTCCTGGTGGCCGAGCAGCTCAAGCGCGAGCGCATTGCGCGCGGTCGGCCCATGGTTGAAGCGGCCGAGTGACAGCCGCGAACTCCAAAAGCAAAACGGCGCCCGCGAGGCGCCGTTTTCGTCTCGGTGAAGAGAGGGTCAGTACTTGACGCCCGCGCCCAGCCGGAACGAGTTGGCCGAGGTCGTCGCGCCCTTGTAGGACGCCATCGCGATGTGCTGGTACTCGGCGCGCAACAGCACGTTGTCCAGCACGGCCCAATCCACGCCCACGCCGATCGCGCCGCCGTAGTTGTAGCCGGACTTCACCACCGACGCATTGCGATTCAGGGGCCCGACATTCACGCCCGTGATGGCGCCTGTCGCAGGGTCGAGCGTCAGCTCGTTGTAAACGCTGGTGTACTGGGCGGAGAGGCGCTGCTTCGCGACCACCGCGCCCAACGTGGCGTAGGGCAGGAAACGGCCGAACGCGTAGCCCCCGCGCAACTTGAAGATGGCGTAGTCGCCGAGTTGCGACCGGGCCGACGACGTATAGTCGATTGCGTCAGCCAGTGTCGTCGAACTCGCCCGGCGCGCCGCATCGCTGATCGAGCTCGCGCCGACCAGCTTGTCCTTGAGATGCGTGTAGTCCAGCTCGAAGCCCACCACGGCGTCGTCAAACAGCATGTTGTAGCCGACGAACCCGCCGAGGTGCATCTGCTGGTCGGAAGGGTTCTCGCCGAGCCGCACCATGCTTTCGGCCAGCGGCAGAGCGGTCTTGTTGTAGTAGGCGTCATTGACCAGGGTCTTGCCGAGGCCCGTCGTCTTGAAGTCGGCCGTGGTCGCGCCGGCATGGATGCCGCCATAGAGGCCGCCCCAGTTGAAGTCCTCCGCCGGACCCGGGAGCCGCCCAGCTGGCAGCGGGGGCATCATGTAGTCCGCTGCGGAAGCGAGTGTGGGAGCTGCAATCAAAAGGGCGACGAGAGACGCGAACCGCATGGGATGAACCCTTGCCTCAATGGGGGCGCATGCGCCCGAAGAACCTGCAAACAATTGATAGACAGGTAACCTTACTGGCCGGTTAAGGCGGCGCCCCCACGCCGTTGCGCGCGCCTCCTGTGTCCGTCATAAGCGGTCCATGAACACGCCTGTCGTCCGTTTCGCGCCATCGCCCACCGGGCGCCTGCATATCGGCAATGCCCGCCCGGCGCTGCTGAATGCGCTTTTCGCCCGCCGCAACGGCGGTCGGTTGATCCTGCGCTTCGACGACACCGACAAGGAGCGGTCGCGCGCCGAATACGCCGACGCCATCGTGACCGACCTCGCCTGGCTGGGCGTCGAACCCGACCTGACGGTGCGCCAGTCGGACCGCATCCCGCTCTATGACAAAGCCGCTGACCGGTTGCGCGCGCAGGGCCGCCTCTACGCCTGCTACGAAACCGAGGATGAGCTCGACCGCCGTCGCAAGCGTCAGGCCGCACGCGGCTTGCCGCCGATCTACGATCGCGCCGCGCTGAAACTGACGGAGGCGGAGCGCCAGGCTTTCGAGGCCGAGGGCCGCCGGCCGCATTGGCGCTTCCTGCTGGACCATCGCACGGTGGAGTGGGACGACCTCGTGCGCGGCCCCTGCCACATCGACGGCGCGTCCCTGTCGGATCCCGTGCTGGTCCGCGCAGACGGGTCCTATCTCTACACGCTGCCCTCGGTGGTGGATGACGTCGACCTGGGCGTCACGCACGTGATCCGCGGCGAGGATCACGTCACCAACACGGCCGTGCAGATCCAGATCATCGAGGCGCTGGCCGGAGCCGCGAAGGTCCCGGCCTTCGGGCACCACAACCTGCTCACCACCGCGAGCGGGGAGGGGCTCTCCAAGCGCCTCGGCCACCTGTCGCTCGGCTCCTTGCGCGAGCAGGGCGTGGAGCCGCTGGCCGTCGCCGCGCTCGCCGTGCTGGTGGGCTCTGCAGAGGCTGTGCGCCCCGTCCGCAGCCTCGACGAACTGGCACAGCTGGTCGACATCGCACGCCTTTCGCGCGCGCCGGCGCGCTTCGATGAGGCGGAGCTGCACGCCCTCAACGCCAAGGTGCTGCATCACCTGGAATATGCCGACGTCCGCGACCGTCTGGCCGCCAGGGGCGCGCCGGACGGCGAAGCCTTTTGGCTCGCGATCCGCGGCAACTGCGCGGTGTTCGCGGATGTCGGCGGCTGGTCGGCGGTCGTGACCGGACCCTTGGCGCCCGTGGTTGAAGACCCGGCTTTCTGCGCCGCCGCCGCCGCCGTGCTTCCGCCCGAGCCCTGGGACGCGAACACCTGGGCCGCCTGGACCAAGAACGTCGCGCAGGACACCGGCCGCAAGGGCAAAGCCCTTTTCATGCCGCTGCGCCTCGCCCTCACGGGACTGGACCACGGCCCGGAGCTGAAAGCCCTGCTGCCACTGATCGGCCGCGCCCGCGCGCTTGCGCGCCTGAACGGCGAAACGGCCTGAAACCGCCGTCCAGCGGGCCGCTGCGGCGCTCCACCCCGGGTCTCAGCGCGACGAGCCGGCTCAGTTCCCCAACGCTCCGCGCGGCACGCCGGCGGGCGGCAGCACGATCGGCGGCGCAAGCGGCGGCAAGGTCTCTGAGCGCACCGCGCCGGGCGGAGTGGACGGGTTGGCGCGAGGGCGCGACGGGGCGGCCGGAGCGGCGGCGGGATTGAGCGTCGAAGAATCCACGCCCGCCGTGCCGGGAGGCCCACCGCGCGGCACGGCCGCCGAAGGCGACTGAACAGATGCCGCCCCGGGCGGAGCGGAAGGCGGTCGCGGAGCGACGCCGGGGGGCGGTGCAACAGCCGTCCGCGGCCGGGCCGGAGCCGCCCCGCCCGCCGGAGCCGGGTCTTTCGGCCTGGCCATTTCCTGCGATTGCTGCTCGGTCACCGTCACATCGCCGGCGCGGCCGCCGACCAGCTTCTCGGCTTCGGCGAGAGCCTGGACCCAGCTCTGGCCGTCCTTGCGGCACGTGCAGGTGGAGTCGAAGCTCTTGCGGTATTTGAAGGCGTTCGGCAGCGACGTGTAGGGCGTGCCCGCCAGGGACACGGCCGCATCCGCCTCGCGGCCGGCCGGCTGCACGAAGAGCTCCACCTCGGCGTTCGGGCAGGAGGCCTGGCACAGGCTGGCGTCGAGCTCGAACCGCCCGCGATTGGCGTACTGGCTGACCGGGAAGTAGAACCCGTCGCACTTGCGAACGCACAACGTCTTGCCCGCGCTGGCCACGCCCGAAGCGCCATCCGCCTGCGGCTGCTGCTGCAGTTCGTCCGGGATCGTGGGCGTTTCGCCGCCAGGCGAGCCGAACAACTGCTCGAACAGCCCGGGCTGGCGCCCGGAAGCCGGACCGGGCGCGACCCCGCGGCAATTGGCGTCGAACGCGGCCGAGAGAGACGCACGCTGCGCTTCCACCGAGCCGCCGGCGCGCTGCAGTTGCGAGTCGAGCTGCGCGAGCCCGGCTTCCAGGCTGTTGATCCGGCTTTCCAGCGACGGGCATTCGGCCGGCGGCGCGTCGCCGAAGATGAAGAAGCGTTGCCGCTGGCAGCCGATCGACCGTGCATACGCGACCGTGCGGTTCACCTCGTTCCGCTGGCGCTGCATCTGGTCCAGGATCTGCTGTCGTTGTCCCGCAGGGCCGGCGCGGTCGAGGGCCGCGAGATCGGCTCGCAGGCGGTCACAGTAGCCCTGCTGCTGCGCAAGGGCTGGCCCGGTTGCGAGCGCCAATCCGAACAGCGCGCCCGCAAGCCCGCCCAATCTGGAGATGAAGGCCATGTTTCCTGTCCCCGCGGGCGCCACAACGCCCCGCGGACTCACGCCCCGATGGTTGGACGACCAGCATAAGAAGGTCAATGGCGCCGAAAATATGGATCCACTGGAGCCGGTTCCGCCGAGCCGTCCGGGCGTTCGAGCGCGATCCGCTCGAGCAGTCGGTCCAGCGGCTTGGGCCTGGCGAACAGGAACCCCTGCGCGGTGTCGCAGCGCGCCTGCCGGAGCATGGTGGCGACCGCCTCGGTCTCGATGCCTTCCGCAACCGTGCTCATCTCGAACTCCCGGGCGAGCGACAGCGTGGCGCGCACGATCTTCCAGGCATGCGAGTCCGAGTCGGCCGCCTGAACGAAGGACCTGTCGATCTTCAGTTCGCCGAACGGCATCCGCAGCAGCGACGACAGCGAGGCATAGCCGGTCCCGAAATCATCCAGCGAGAGCTGAATGCCCTTGATGCGCAGCCGGGTCAGCACATCACCCACGGTCCGGTCGTCGCTGAGCGCCACCGATTCAGTGACCTCCAGGGTCAGGAACGTGGGCGAAAGGCCAGCGGTCGCGAGCGTTTCCTCCACCAGGTCCGGGAACGCGAGGTCGGTCAGCGCCGCGGCAGGAACGTTTACCGCGACTCCGACGCGACCGAAGCGCCGCGTCCAGTTGGCGGCGTCCGCCACGCTCTGGCGCAGGATGCTGCGGGTTAGGGCAGGGGCGAGGCCGTAGCGCTCGATCAGCGGGATGAAAACCACGGGCGACACCGCCCCATAGATCGGGCCCGACCAACGCGCCAGCGCCTCGACGCCGGAGATATGACCGGTGGCGAGATCGATTTTCGGCTGGTAGTACGGCCTGATCTCGCCTCGCCGTATCGCTTCCGCGAGGTGCCCCGGCTCGATCGTGGCTTCGCGCGGCGAAAACCCGGGCTCCAGCGGGTCGGGCAACTCGGCGTCGAGGCAAGCGCGAAGCCGCGCGATGTCGATGGGTTTTTCCAGGTTGCCGAGGGTCGCAAGCCCCAGGGTCTGCCCAAGCCTGATCGCCGAATCGCGAATGCGGGCGTCCAGCCCCGAAACCACCAGCAGGGCAGGGCGCTTGCCCGTTCCGGCGATGTGGCGGATCGCTTCCACGCCGTCGCGTTCGCCCAGCGACAGGTCCACGATCACCACCGCGTAGTCCGCCTCGTTCAGGGCTTCGAGAGCGTCGGCTACCGAGCCGACCGCATCGGTGCGGTAATGCGCGGCTTTCGCGACCGAGCTGATCAGCATGCGCTGCATCGCGTCGTCGTCGATCACCAGGGCCGCGCCGCGGCCGACAGGCCGGGAGGGAGAGCTATGCGTCATGCGGGTCAGTCCGCCTTCAGGGTTTCGGGCAGGGCGCGCCTTGCGTCCACGAAGGCGCGGCCGAGATCGTCGATGGAGCACGCTAGCGCGTCAGGACTCATGGACGACGCTTGCGCCTCCAGACGAGCCGCGACGTCGCACATCGCCGTGAGCCCGAGCGTCGCGGCGGCGCTTTTGATCGAATGCGCGTCCCGCACCAGCGGGCCGCGATCGGCCACCTGCGCCGGCATGGCGGCGATCCGTTCCTGCGTGTCGCGCAGAAACACCCGAACGATGTCGTCCGCCGTGGCGGCCCCAATGTCCGCGATGAAGCGGTCCAGCGTGCCTCGGTCGAGGATCGCGCCTTTGTGGACGGCCGGCGCCGCGGATACGGCTGGCTTGCCGTGGGCGCCGCCGACCTCGCGAATGAGCTCGCCAAGGCGCCGGCCGGTGATCGGCTTGGTCGCGAAGGCGTTCATGCCGGCGGCGCGACCGGCCGCGGCGTTCTCGGGGAGCGCGTTGGCGGTGAGGCCGACGATCGGCACCGTCGCGCAGGGGCTCGACAGGGCCCGGATGGCCCGGGTGGCTTCCAAGCCGTCCATTTCGGGCATCATCACGTCCATGAGCACGAGGTCGTAGGGCGCGGTCTGCACGGCTTCGACGGCCAGCGCGCCGTCCTCCACCGCGTGAACGTGGTGGCCCAGCTTCTCCAGCAAAGTCCCGATCACCAGCCGGTTCGTGCGGTTGTCCTCGGCCAGGAGAATGCGCAGGGGCGGACCGGCTGGCTCCGCCTCCAACTCGCCGAAGCGCCCGTCGTCCTCTGGCGCGTCGGGCGCTCCCATGTTCTGTTCGGCGGCCCCGAACCGGGCCGTGAAGTGGAAACGGCTGCCGGCCCCGGGGCGGCTTTGCACATCGATCCAGCCGCCCATGCGCGCCACGAGCTTGCGGCAGATCGCAAGTCCCAGCCCGGTTCCGCCGAAACGCCGCGACGTACCTTCGTCGACCTGCGAAAATTCGCGAAACAGCAGCGGCAAGTTTTCTTCTGCGATGCCGATCCCGGTGTCCTCCACCGCAAAGGAGAGGCGCACCGGCCGCTCGGCGTCGCCCTCGACAGGGGCGTCGTCGTCCATGGCGGAGTCGGGCGCGATGCGGATCGTGACCGAGCCCTTGTCGGTGAATTTCACCGCGTTGCCGGCGAGGTTGAGCAGGATCTGGCGCAACACCGAGGGATCGCCCTCGACCCAGCGCGGCGCGGCCGCGTCCAGGTCGGTCTCCAGCCGAAGGCCTTTCTCGTTCGCTGCCGGCGCGAGGATCTCGAGCACTCCGTCCGCAAGCTTGCGCAGATCGAAGCGCTCGTTGCGCAGCTCCAGCCTGTCGGCTTCGAGCTTCGACAAGTCGAGCACGTCGTTGATGATCTGCAGCAGGTGCTCGGCGGATTCCCGCAGCGTCGCCGCATAACGCCGCTGCTCGGCGTCGAGCCGCGTCCCGCCGAGCAGGCTGGCCATCCCGATCACCCCATTCAACGGCGTCCGCATCTCGTGGCTCATCATGGCGAGGAACATGCCGCGGGCGCGGGAGGCCGCCTCGGCGCGGTCCAGCGCGGCCGCGAGCTCGGCCTCCGCGCGGGCGCGGGCGCTCACGTCCGTGTACGTGCGCACGACGCCCCCGTCCGCGAGCGCCACGCTGCGCACCTCGAGCACGGTCCCGTTCGGGCGCGTGCGCTGGTAAAACCGCCCCACCTCCCCAATCCCGCCATTGGCGACGAAATCGCGGACTTCGGGGTCGCTGTTGAATTCGCCGGCGGCCTCCTGCCAGCGCAGAATGTCGTCGAAGCGCGGCCGGCCGAGCGCCAGGTCCTCGGGCAGGCCCAGGAGATCCACGGCCTTGCGGTTGAGCACCGCCACCTCGCGGCCGGCGTCGATCATCATGATGCCCTGGCTCATGTGCTCGAGCGTGGCCTCGAGCTCGCGCGACTTGCGGATCGCGAGCGCCTCGCTTTCCTGCCGCGCGGCCTGGGAGCCGGCGAGCCGGCGGTGATGGCGGACGCCCAGCAGCATGCCGGCCAGCACAAACATCGTCATCAGCGCCGCGATGGCGGTGTAGCGCGCCCGATCGTGATCGGGCTGCGCGAAGACGCGCCGGGCCGCCATTGACACGGCGACCGCCAGCGGATAGCCGCGCACCGTCCGGTAGGCCGTCAAGCGCGCCGCGCCATCCGCCGGGCCTTCGGCCTGGTAGCCGCCGTTTCCGGCTTTCGCGAGCGCGGCAAAAAGCGGGCCGGCCAACACCGAGCGCCCGACCGGCTCGCCGATGTCGCCGCCAAGCGCCCGTACGACGCCGTCCGTTCCGACCAGCGTGATGCCGCCGCCCGGGCCAAGATCGATCGCCTCGTAGAAGCGCGAGAAATGCCGTGGGTCCAGGGAGGCCACCAGAACGCCCGCAAACTCGCCGCCGGGCCCGCTGAGCCGGCGCGTGAGCTGCACGGACCACTTGCCCGACGCGCGCCCCAGCACCGGCTTGCTGATGAACAGCTCGTCCTCTATGCGCTGCTGATGAACCCGGAAATGCTCCCGGTCGCGCAGGTCCACCGGCGTGGCAGTTTTGCCCAGATTGGTGGCCAGCATCATGCCGTCCGGCCCGATCATCGCGACCTGCAGGGTCAGGTTGTCGAGAAAATAGGGGTTGGACGTGAAGGACCCGAGGTCGAAGCCGTCCGGATCAAGCTCATACGCCGTGCGCAGCAGCAGCAACGTCTTGTCGACTTCCTGGATCGACCGGACCGTGTGCTCCTCGAAGGTTCTGGCCAGGTTGGACAGGTTCTGCTCGGCGCCCTTCAGCGCATGGTCGCGCGCTTCGCTCAAGTGAAACGACAACCCGGCCCAGATCAGCCCGATCATCACGAGCCCCAGCACGAAGCCTGAACTCAGGGCGAACCGGATGTCGAAGAACTGCTTGGCGCGTTTTTTCATGAAGGAGCAAACCGGCGGGATGCTCAGGCCTACAACTTTCAAGTTCCAAAAGACTTAAAGCAATCAAAGATTGTATTTGTTTCAGGCCGCTTCCATCTGGGACGGCGTGGGTCCGAGCGTGATGCGGGCCGGAAACCTACAACTTCGGCTAGCCAACCCCATATGAGGGGCTCAGGAGGACGGCAATCGATGATCATCACACGGCTTCGGCGACACGCAACGGGTTTAGGGCGCGCAGCGCAGGCTTGCCGCGCAACGCTGGGACGCATTGCGCCGGTTCTGGCCTGTGCAGCCCTTTTGGGCGCGTCCGGCGCACACGCGCAAGAGCCCGAAGTGGTGATGAAGAAGTCGACTGTCTGGAAGATGCTCACGCCGGACGACAAGCTCGCCACCTATGCGCTCGACGACCCGGGCGTCGCCGGTGTGGCGTGTTTCTATACGGTGCCGGAGCGAGGAGGCGTGAAGGGCATGTTCGGCGTCGCCGAGGAGCGGTCCGAAGTGTCCCTGGCGTGCAGGCAGGTAGGGCCGATCTCGTTCAAGGAGAAGTTCGAGCAGGGCAGCGTCGTGTTCCGCCAGTCGCGCTCCTTGATCTTCAAGAAGATGCAGATCGTCCGCGGTTGCGACGCCAAGCGCAATACGCTGGTGTACCTGGTCTACACGGACCGGCTGATCGAGGGGTCGCCGCAAAACTCGACCTCGGCGGTGCCGATCATGCCGTGGGGCGCCGCCACGGACGCACCCAAATGTGCGAATTGGGTCGACAAGTAAGGCGCCGGGCGCTTGAGGGCGGGCAGGCAAAAAGGGGGCCTTTCGGCCCCCTGAACGTTCCAAACCTCAGCCGCGCCGTTACTCGGCGCAAGTCACCGAATAGGCCTTGGCGGAGGCTCCCACCCGGGCGGTTTCGATAGAGGCAGTCACCTCGGAGGGATCGACTGGCCCGAACTGGGCGGCCTTGCCCAGCCCGTGAGCCTCGCACCAAGCGTTCGCCACGATGCTGCCGCACGACCCGCCGGAGGCGAGGCAGTCGGCGACCCCGTAGCCGTCGTTTGCCGGGATCAGGAAAGACTTCTCGCCCTGCGCGGCGGCCGGGCGCGTCATCATCGAAAAGCCGGTCAGGCCTGCTCCCGCGAGGGTGGCGGCGACAAGGGCGAGCGAGAGGGTACCGCGGAACGACATGTGCGTGGTCTCGGGGAAAGCTGGGGGGCTAACGAGGTTTTGAGAGTGCCTCTTCGCCGGTATCAATCACGTTAACGGGCCCTGGGTTCCTGGCTGTGTGCATGCGCACAAAGAAGGTGGTTACCGGGCCCGAACGAGGCGGGACTTAGCTGATCCGCGTGCGGCCGGGCAATGCGGCCGAGCTACATTCATGGTTTGGCCGCAAACCGGCCGGGATGTGTGGCCGCAGGCGCACAGTTTTCGCGCTCGAAGCGCGTCGCGTTTTGCACCGCTCACATCGCCAATGTCGGCTTGACGGAACCAGGGCCGCGCATCATGGTGCGGCCATCATGGCTCCGACGACCGTTATCCCGTTCGTGAACATTTGCAGCTAGCGTCATCGCTGGCTGGAGCCGTCTTTGTGTGACAACTCGGAGCGGATGCCCCAGCCGGACTGGCGAGGGTGGAACCGTATGTCGCTCAAGCTCTACAACACGCTGACCCGCCGCAAGGAAGAGTTCGCCCCCATCGATCCGGCGAACGTGCGGGTGTATGTCTGCGGCCCCACGGTCTACGACTACGCCCACATCGGCAATGCCCGCCCGGTGATCGTGTTCGACGTGCTGTTCCGGCTTTTGCGGCATGTCTACGGAGCGGATCACGTCACCTATGTCCGCAACATCACGGACGTGGATGACAAGATCAACGACCGCGCCGCGCGGGATTATCCGGACCTCCCGCTCAACGAGGCGATCCGCAAGGTCACGGAGGCGACCGCCGCGCAGTTCCACGCCGACATCAAGGCGCTGGGCGTGCTGGCGCCCACCCACGAGCCGCGCGCCACCGAGCACATCGACGGCATGAAGGCGATCATCGAGCGCCTCGTGGCTGGCGGCTTTGCGTATGTGGCCGAAGGGCACGTGCTGTTCTCGCCGGCCGCCATGGACGCCGCCGGCGCGGCGCAAGGCTCGCCGCTGCCGCGCTACGGCGCGCTCGCCAACCGCACGCTGGACGAAATGATCGCCGGCGCGCGCGTCGACGTGGCGCCCTACAAGCGCGACGCCACCGACTTCGTGCTGTGGAAGCCCTCGAAAACCGGCGAGCCCGGCTGGCCATCGCCTGCCGGGATCGAGGGTCTTGGGCGTCCTGGCTGGCACATCGAGTGCTCGGCCATGAGCCAGGCCTTCCTGGGCGAAGTCTTCGACATCCACGGAGGCGGCATCGATCTCGTGTTCCCGCACCACGAGAACGAGATCGCCCAGTCGACCTGCGCGTTCGGCAAGGGCGTGATGGCGAACGTCTGGATGCACAACGGCTTCCTACAGGTCGAAGGCGAGAAGATGTCGAAGAGCCTCGGCAACTTCGTGACGATCAACGAGCTGCTGGCGGTGAAGACGTTTGGCGGACGGCGGTGGCCGGGCGAGGTGCTGCGGCTGGCGATGCTGAAAACGCATTACCGGCAGCCGATCGACTGGACGCTGAAGGCGCTGGAGGAAGCCGAGCGGACGCTGGATCGTTGGTACGCGGCGGCGGCGGCTTTGGCTGAGGCCGATGCTGATCCCCATCCGGACCTGATCGCCGCATTGCAGGACGACCTGAATACCGCCCAGGCGCTCGCGCTGCTGCATGGCCTCTTTGAAACGGCGCCCGCCTGCGCACTCGCGTCGGCGCGTCTTTTTGGTCTCATGCAGGCCAGCACGGACGCGTGGCGCAAATCAAAGATGGAGCAGGTCGCCATCACGGCGGAGGATATTGGTGTCCGCATTCAAGCCCGGCTCGAAGCCCGACGCGCCAAGAACTTCGCCGAGTCCGACCGCATCCGCGATGAACTTGCCGCCATGGGCGTCCAGCTCAAGGACGGCAAGGACGCCGCCACGGGCGAGCCCACCACCACCTGGGAAGTGAAGCGGTGACCGGCATGCGCCAACTCTCTCCCGCGCAGCGGGGGAGATGTCCACGGAGTGGACGGAGGGGGCGGCCGTGCGCCGGCCTCTCCACGGTGTTCCCGCCTGGCCCAAACGCCCCCTCCCTGACCCTCCCCCGCTTCTCGGGAGAGGGGACCGGCTGCGGCCTTGCTCTGCAACATCATCAGCGGTCATGGCCGGGCTTGTCCCGGCCATCCACGCGTGAGCCCAAGGCGTGGATCCCCGGGTCAAGCCCGGGGATGACAGTGGAGGGATTTCGGCTTGGCGTTGGGCGCTGCGCCGCCTTTATAGGTCCCGTTCAGCGCGTCCCTTCTCCCGGGGGTGAGAAGGGGAGCGCGCTTCGGCATCGGCCACCCACGCCGTCATTGCGAGCGCAGCGAAGCAATCCAGGGGTCTCCGGGCGCATGCCCGGCCGCGTTCGCGCCTTGCCCCCTCTGGATTGCTTCGCTTTGCTCGCAATGACGGCCCAGGTATCGCGATCATGACGGAACCTGCGAAGAGCCCATTCAAATTCCGCCGCCTCTGGTGGCTGATGGCCCTCAAGATCGTGCTTCTCGCCCTTGCGATCTATCTCACATTGCGCGCCTACAACCTCGTCTGATCTCAGAAAGACCTGCTCCATGTCCCGCGAGAGACTCACGCTTTTTGACACCACGCTGCGCGATGGCGCGCAGACGACGGGGGTTGATTTCTCGCTGGAGGACAAGATCCACATCGCCGCTCTGCTGGACCGGCTTGGGATCGACTATGTGGAGGGCGGCTATCCCGGCGCAAACCCGCTGGATACGGACTTCTTCGCCAGGAAGCGCACGCAGCGCGCCCGGTTCGCGGCCTTCGGCATGACCAAGCGGGCAGGGCGCTCGGCCGCCAACGACCCGGGCGTGGCGGCGCTGCTCGATGCGCAGTGCGACGCGATCTGCTTCGTGGCCAAGAGCTGGGACTACCACGTGCACGTCGCGCTGGGCTGCACGCTGGAGGAGAACCTCGAAGGCGTGCGCGACAGCATCGCTGCGGCGCGCGCCGCCGGCCGTGAGGCCATGCTGGACTGCGAGCACTTTTTTGACGGCTACAAGGCGAACCCGGACTATGCGCTCGCCTGCGCGAAGGCCGCGCACGAGGCTGGCGCGCGCTGGGTGGTGCTGTGCGACACCAATGGCGGGACGCTGCCGCACGAGGTTGAACGCATCGTCGCCGAGGTCGCGGCCGTGATCCCGGGCAACCATCTCGGCATCCACGCCCATGACGACACCGGCAACGCGGTGGCGAACTCGCTCGCGGCCGTGAGGGCCGGCGCGCGGCAGATCCAGGGCACGCTGAACGGCCTCGGGGAACGCTGCGGCAACGCCAACCTGGTGACGCTGATCCCGACGCTGAAGCTGAAGCCCGGCTACGGGGATCGCTTCGAGATCGGAGTCGACGACGCCGGGCTGGCGACGCTCACGCAGACGTCACGCGCTCTCGATGAATTGCTGAACCGGGCCCCCAACCGGCACGCCCCCTATGTGGGCGCATCCGCCTTCGCCACAAAGGCGGGCATCCACGCCTCCGCGGTGCTGAAGGATCCGCGCACCTACGAGCACGTGCCGCCCGAGACGGTGGGCAACCACCGCGTGGTGCTCGTTTCCACTCAGGCGGGAAAATCCAACGTGCTGGCCGAGCTCGAGCGGCTCGGCATCGCGGTGCAGCGCGACGACCCGCGTGTGTCGCGCCTCCTTGACGAGGTGAAGGAGCGCGAGGCCATGGGCTATGCATATGAGGGCGCGGACGCCTCGTTTTTCCTGCTGGCCAAGCGCGTGCTCGGCGAGGTGCCCGAGTTCTTCACCGTGGAGCGGTTCAAGGTGAACGTCGAGCGCCGCTACAATGCGCTGGGCGACCTCACCACCTTCTCGGAAGCCACCGTGAAGGTGCGGGTGGAGGGCGAAAGCCTGATCTCGGCCGCCGAGGGCAATGGACCCGTGAACGCGCTCGATGTCGCGCTGCGCAAGGATCTCGGCAAATACCAGCGCTTCATCGCCGACATGGAGCTGCTGGACTACAAGGTCCGCATCTTCCAGGGCGGCTCGGACGCGGTGACGCGCGTGCTGATCGAGAGCGGCGACAGCCAGGGCGATCGATGGACCACGGTCGGCGTGTCCGCCAACATCATCGACGCCTCGTTCCAGGCGCTGGTGGACAGCATCACCTACCGTCTGGTGAAATGCGGGGCCGGGCAGGCGCCGTAGCGCGCCCGCGCCCTGCGTCTCAATCCACCAGCGTCAGCGTCTTGTCCTTGCAGACGTCCATGCCGGAGCCCGAGATCTCGATCTCGTCCGCGTAGCTGCCCAGGATGTCGAAGACGCATTCGCCCTTCTTGGCCGGCACCACGAGCACGATGCTCTTGCCGGACGCCAGGGGCTTCCGGAGCAGGTTCTTGCCACCGGTTTCCGCGCCGGGCGCAAGAAAGCCCAGGCTCGTGATCGCGACCGCACGCTTGTTGGTGACCGTGATCTTGAGCGCGCCGCCCGCCTTCGCCTTGGGCGCCGCCTCCGCGGCCGGAAATGTTGCGCTCAAGAGTGCGGCTGCGCCCAGCAGCCCCAGCCAATTCTTCATGGTGTCCCCCGTGGCGTCTGCCGCGCCTTTAGCCCGGCTCCAGCTTCATCCGCGAAGCAGAGCCTCGTCAAGCGGCCGTGAAGCTCAAGCTTAGGATAGCGTCCGCCTAAGTTGAAGGACCAGCTGAGAGTCAAATTAAGGAACAATTGCGAGGGGGGTGCGTTCACTTGGCACGATCGAACAAGTCGAACGGTGTCTAGGAGGACAACAATGACCTACGATCCCAACAACGTCAACCGCCCGCTGACGGACGATACTCTGGCCCCGCGCACCGATGCGCCTGGCGCTTACAGCCGTCCGCCGAGCAATACGGGCGTCATCGGCGCGATCATCGGCGTGCTCGCCGTGGTGGCGGTCGTGTTCTTCGTCTGGCGCGGCTATGAGGGCGGCGACATGAACAACACGACGGCTCCGGCCAACCGCGGCGCGGCCACCAGCACGACTTCGCCTGCGCCGGCCCCGGCGGCTCCCGCCGCCCCGGCCGCGCCCGGCGCTCCCCGCACGCCGTAACGGCGTCGCGACCGCTCACAAGCGCTTCGCATCCGCTTCGAGGGCGGGACATGGGCGGTCGGCCGAAAGGTCGGCCGCCTTTTCCATTTCGGGAGTCAGAAGCGCTCGGCGA
The DNA here is from genome assembly GCF_014636935.1 of Alsobacter metallidurans. Lineage (GTDB taxonomy): Bacteria > Pseudomonadota > Alphaproteobacteria > Rhizobiales > Beijerinckiaceae > Alsobacter > Alsobacter metallidurans. The sequence continues at coordinate 1,657,007 of NZ_BMES01000001.1, forward strand.
CGAGCTTCTCGGCCCTCTGGTCGGGGTGGGCCGCGGCGGCCGCGGCCTTCAGCATCGGGATGATCTCCGCGGTGCGTTCGGCCACCAGGTAATTCACCTCGAACCCGGCGCGCACGAAGCCCTGCTCGCGCATGTGGTCCAGCAGCGACAGGAACGGCCGCCAGAAGCCCGCGATGTCGGCCACCAGGATTGGCTTGCGATGCTGGCCGAGTTGCGACCAGGTCATCTGCTCGACGAGCTCCTCAAGCGTGCCGACGCCGCCCGGCAGCGCCACGAAGGCGTCGGCGCGGTCGAACATCATCTGCTTGCGGGTGTGCATGTCCGGCACCACCACGAGCTCCTGCGCGTCGGCGATCATGAGCTCCCGCGCGCGCAGGAATTCCGGGATGATGCCGGCGACATGTCCGCCATGGTCCAGCACCGCGCGCGCCACCGTGCCCATCAGCCCCACATTGCCGCCGCCATAGACGAGCCGGATTCCGGCCTCCGCCATGGCGCGGCCCAGATCCGTGGCGGCCTGCGAGAAGGCCGGGTCGGCGCCGTGGCCGGAGCCGCAATAGACGCAAATCGATGTAATCTCGGTCATCGGGTTATGTTGCACCGCACTTTCCCAGGGTCAATGCGAGCAATCGACGGAGCCGCCTTCTCCATCTGTGCGCTATGCGCAGCACCTTTGAATTGCTAGGGTTTATGGCGTGACGTGCGTTCAGGACAGGTATGATGGCGGTTTGGATCAAGGTTGTGGCGCTGGTCCTCGGGCTTGGAGCCCTGGGGGGAGCGCTCGCGCTGTTCGGATTGCCCACGAACCTGACCCGCAACGCGGACGCGCCGGCCGCCGTTCCAGCCCCGCCGGCGGGGCAGGCCCCGGCCGTCACCGCGCCCGCGACGCCGGCTCAGCCTGCGCCGGCGCCCAGCGCCGCCGCCCCGCAGTCCCCGGCCGCCGCCGGCCCAGTCGCGGCGCTCCCCGGCGCGGCCCCGGCGTCCGAGCCCGCGAAGGCGCCGACGCCCGCGGCCCCCGGCATGCAGGCGGTCCCGGCCCCGCCGACCTTCGACATCGTCCGGGTCGAGCCCGGCGGCGACGCCGTGATCGCCGGCCGCGCGGTTCCGGGCTCCACCGTCGAACTGCTGCGCAACGGCCAGCCGCATGACCGCGTCAAGGTCGACGCCACGGGCCAGTTCGCGATGACGCCGCCGAAACTGCAGGCCGGCGCGCATGAGCTCACGCTCGCGATCACGACGCCCGACGGCAAGCGCCAGGTCTCGGCGCAGAGCGTCACCGTGTCGGTGCCGACCAGCCCCAACGGCGAAGTCGTGGTCGCGCTCACCGCGCCCGACAAGCCCACCGAAATCCTGTCACGCACGCCGGCCGCCAACCCGGCCCCCAACGCTCCGCCCGGCGCCAACACGCCCGCCAAGGTCGCGAGCGCGCCCTCCTCGCCCGCCCCGGCCGCGACGCCGGGCGGCCCGCGGTCACGCGTGCTCCTGTCCACCGTGGAGGCGGAGGAGGGCGGCAAGCTCTTCGCCACCGGTCAGGCCGCCCCCGGAGCCGCCGTGCGGCTCTACCTGAACGAGACCTTCCTGGCGACCGCCAAGGCCGGCCCCGACGGCCGCTGGTCCTTCACCATCAACAAGGGGCTGGAGCCGGGCGCCTACCGTGTCCGGGTCGACGACGTGGACGTTGACGCCAAGGTGTTGTCGCGCGCCGAGGCCCCGTTCGACTACACGGCCCGCATGGCGTCGCTGGGCAACGCCGGCGCGGTTGCGGCCGTTTCGGCGCCCGTCGCGGCGACGACCGGCGCGCCGGGGGCCGCCACTTCATCCCCAGCGACGGATGGGTCCTCCCAGGGCGGCAAGCCTGCCCAGATCGCGTCGGCGGACGGCGCCAACGTCGTCGTGCCTGAAATCCGCACCACCCTGGTGGCGCGGGGCGACAGCCTGTGGCGTATCAGCAAGAAGAGCTACGGCAGCGGCATGCGGTACACGGTCATTTATGACGCGAACCAGACGCAGATCCGCGACGCCGACCTGATCTATCCGGGCCAGATGTTCGTGATCCCCGGCGATAAGAAGCCCTGAACGTTCGCATCCCTGGACGAACGCGGTGCGCAGTCGCCCGGGCGCGCCCGGATAGGGTGCACGTGGCCGCGAACGGGCCTATATAAGCGGCGACCCAGTTTGGAATTGCTGCAATGAACGTCATGTCGCCGCCGCCGGCGCAAGGCGCGGCCTCCGCATCCCGCCCGGGCATGCAGGGCCGCGTATCCGCGGGCAAAGGCAAGCTCACCGAAACGATCCGCGGCCTCTGGCCCTATATCTGGCCGTCCGACAGGGCGGACCTCCGGCGCAGGATCGTGTGGGCGACGGTGCTGCTGTTTGTCGCCAAGCTCGTCACCGTCGGCGTGCCGTTCACGTTCAAATGGGTCACCGACGCGCTTGTGCCGCCCGGCCCCAATGGCCCGCCCACCAGCATTCCGATCGCCTCGCTGGCGGCCGCCCCCATCATCCTGACGCTGATCTACGGCGTGGCGCGCTCGCTCATGGCGCTGCTCACCCAATGGCGCGACGCCATGTTCGCGACCGTCTCGATGCACGCCGTGCGGCGGCTCGCCTTCGAGGTGTTCGAGCACATGCACCGGCTGTCGCTGCGCTTCCATCTGGAGCGCAAAACCGGCGGCCTCACGCGGGTGCTTGAGCGCGGCCGCAACGGCATCGAGACCATCGTCCGCATGGTGATGCTGACCGGCTTCCCGACCGTCGTCGAGTTCGCCCTGATCCTCGGCATCCTGCTCTACCAGTTCGACTGGCGCTACGCGGCCGTCACGGTGGCGATGATCGCCGCCTATATGTTCTACACAACCAAGGCCACCGAGTGGCGCATCGCTATCCGTCGCACCATGAACGAAAGCGACACGGACGCGAACACCAAGGCCATCGACAGCCTGCTCAACTATGAGACGGTGAAGTATTTCGGCTCCGAGGAGCGCGAGGCCAGCCGCTACGACAAGTCCATGGAGCGCTACGAGCGCGCCAGCGTGAAGGCCTATATCTCGCTCGCCATTCTCAACGCCGGTCAGGCCGTGATCTTCACGATTGGCCTCACGGTCTGCATGGTCATGGTCGTGTCCGGCATCCGCACGGGTCGCCACACGGTCGGCGATCTCGTGATGATCAACGCCATGTTGATCCAGCTCTACCAGCCGCTGAACTTCATGGGCATGGTCTATCGCGAGATCAAACAGGCCGTGATCGACATCGAGGCCTTGTTCGACATCCTCGACCGTTCGCCTGAGATCGCCGACCGGCCCGGCGCCAAGCCGCTGGCCGTTCCGTCGGGTGACCTGCGCTTCGAGGACGTTCACTTCGCGTATGTGCCCGAGCGGCCGATCCTGCGCGGCGTCACCTTCGAGGTGCCGTCCGGCAAGACGGTGGCGATCGTCGGCCCATCCGGCGCCGGCAAGTCCACGTTGTCGCGGCTGCTGTTCCGGTTCTACGAGCCGCAATCGGGCCGCATCACCATCGACGGACAGGACATAGCGGACGTCACCCAGAAAAGCCTGCGCGCCGCCATCGGCATGGTGCCGCAGGATACGGTGCTGTTCAACGACACCATCGGGTACAACGTCCGCTATGGCCGCTGGGAAGCCAGCGAGGAGGAGGTCCACAAGGCCGCCGCGCTGGCCCAGATCGACGTCTTCATCAAGTCGCTGCCGGAAGGCTACGAGACCAGCGTCGGCGAGCGCGGCCTGAAGCTCTCGGGCGGCGAGAAGCAGCGCGTCGCCATTGCGCGCACCATCCTGAAGGGACCGCCCATCCTTGTGCTGGACGAGGCTACCTCGGCGCTCGACAGCTTCACCGAAAAGGACATCCAGGACGCGCTGGAGCGCATCTCCCGCGGCCGCACCACGCTGGTGATCGCTCACCGCTTGTCGACGGTGATCAACGCCGACGAAATCATCGTGCTCGACAAGGGCGTGATCGCCGAGCGCGGTCCGCACGCCGAGCTGCTTGCCAGGGACGGCCTCTACGCGGCGCTCTGGAACCGTCAGCGCGAGGCCGACGAAGCCCGCGAGAAGCTGGAGCGGACGCGTGCGGAGGAGGGGCTTGTCGGGAAGGTGGGGGAGGTCGTGTGAACGCCGGCTTGTTGGCGTCTGATCGACCTCACGCCTCCTCGTCTTCCTCGTCCTTGGGATCCACCGGCACGGCGTAGACGCCGTTGAGCCAGCGTGACAGGTCGAGGTCTGCGCAGCGCTTGGAGCAGAAGGGGCGGTACTTCAGTTCCGCCGGCTTTCCGCACATCGGGCAGGAACCCATGGTCTGCGGAGCGGGATCGTTGGCTGGCCTGGGCAGGCCGCCGGCGACGGTGTCGTCAGAATTCGCGTTGTCATCAGGCATATTTAAGGGTCAATCCGCCGTCCACGATGAGTTCGAGGCCGGTGACGTACCGGCTCTCGTCGCTGGCCAGGAACAGCGCCGCATTGGCGACGTCCCAGGCTTCGCCCTGGCGGCCCATCGGTACCTGCGACGCGCGCTTGCGCCACATTTCCTCGACGTCGCCGCCCGAATAGGTCGCCGCGAGCCCGGCCGAATGCGCCACCATGGGGGTCTTCATCAGGCCGGGCAGAACGGCGTTCACCCGGATGTTCTGGGCGGCGTACTGCACCGCAGTGGTTTTGGTGAGGTGATTTAAGGCCGCTTTAGAGGCGTAGTAGGACGCATAGGGCACCCCGGTCCAGCGCAGCGACGCCACCGACGAGATGTTGACGATGGAGCCGCCGCCCTGGCGCTCCATCACCGGAATCACGCGCTTCATGGTCAGGAAGGCGCTCTTGAGGTTCACCGCGAACACGCGGTCCCACTCGGCCTCCTCGAGCTCCACGACCCCTCCGACCTCCGCGATGCCGACATTGTTGTCGAGCACGTCGATTCGCCCGAAAGCGGCCAGCGCGGCTTCCACCATGGCGTCGATATCCGCCAGTTTGGTGACGTTGGCCTGCAGGGCGATAGCCTCGCCGCCCTCGGCTCGAATGAGCTCGGCCGTTTCTTCTGCCGCCGCCAGATTGATGTCGGCGCACACCACATGGGCGCCCTCGCGCGAGAAGGTCACGGCCGTCGCCTTGCCGTTGCCCCAGCCGGGCCCGATGGAGCCTGCACCCACCACGAGCGCTGTCTTGCCCTTGAGACGATCCACCATGGTTGATGCTCCCTAGACGGCGTTTAGCCAGGACATCTGCACCGGATAGCCCTCGCCGGTGAGCAGCGCCACCGTTTCATAAAGCGGCAACCCCACCACGCTTGAATAGGAACCGACCAGCTTGGTGACGAACGCGCCTGCGCGGCCCTGCACGGCGTAGCCACCGGCCTTGCCGCGCCACTCGCCAGAGGCCAGGTAGGCCTCAATGTCCTGCCGCGAAAGGTGCTTGAAGGAGACGCGGGTCTCGACGAGCCGCTCGCGGAACCCCTCTTTTGGGGTAACGACGCACAGGCCCGTGTAGACGCGATGCCCGCGCCCTGAGAGGAGCCGCAGGCACTGCGCGCCTTCCTCGACGTGCTCGGGCTTGGGCAGGATGCGGTTTCCGCGCGCCACCACGGTGTCAGCCGCCACGATAAAGGCGCCCTTGAGGTCGTCGCGGCTCTTCAGCACCGTCAGGGCCCGCTCGGCCTTCTCGCGTGCGAGCCGGCGCGCCAGCGCCTTGGGGCGCTCGCCCTTGATCGGGCTCTCGTCGAGGTCGCTGGGCAACAACGCATCAGGCTCGACGCCGATCTGCTGCAGCAACGCCAGACGGCGCGGCGAGGCGGACGCCAGCACGAGCTTGGGCCGCCAGTCTTTCGCCTCAGCCAAGGCCATCTCCGGTCTTTGTGCGGCTCCGGCCGCTTCGCGCCGGGACCGTAGGGCAATCATGATGGGTTGTGAACCGAGCCCCGGCGCACGGACGGAGCGCCAGCGTCTAGATCTCGCCGGCTTCCGGCGCGGGGGTCGGCTGCAGCGCCTTGCCGCGCGCCTCGGCCCGCTCGCGGGCCCGGTAGCGCGACACGCCGAGCGGTATCAGCGCCAGGTAGACCAGCGTGATCACGAGCAGCAGCAGGAAGGTGTGGATCACCAGCAAGGTGATGAACAGCGCCACCGCGAGCAGCAACGGGATCGCCCACTCGCGCGGCACGCGGCTGCCCAGCGTCTTGCCGGCGTAGGTCGGGATCCGGCTCACCATCATGAGCGCAATAAACAGCGCGTAGACGGCCTCGAGCACCACGAAGCCGGCGGGGCGGTCGATCCCGACGAGGTGGATGTAGATGGGCAGAAGCCCCGCCAGCGCGCCGGCCGGGGCCGGGATGCCGACAAAGAAGTTCTTCTGCCAATCCGGCCGCATCGGGTCGTCGATCATGACGTTGAAGCGCGCCAGCCGCAGGGCAGCCGCCATCGCGAAGGCGAGCGCCACCAGCCACCCCAAGGACGGGATGTTGTGCAGGCTGTAGGTGTAGAGAATCATCGCCGGCGCGACGCCGAAGCTGACAAAGTCCGCCAGCGAATCGAGCTCCGCGCCGAAGCGCGACGTGCCTTTCAGCAACCGCGCGATGCGCCCGTCGAGCCCGTCGAGCACGGCGGCGATCAGGATGAACACTACGGCTCGGTCGAGCTTGTCGTCACCCTCGATGGCCAGGCGCATGGCCGTGAGGCCGGCGCATAGCGACAACAGCGTCACAAGGTTCGGCAGGAGCACGCGCAGCGGCACCGGCTGGAACCGGCGGCGTCGCGGCTCGTCGCCGGGCTCATAGGGAGGAAACAGGTCCGTCATGCGCAGCACAGCATAGAGAACCGCCGACCGGAGGGGAAACGGGTTTCCACCACGGGGTCTGTCTCAGATCTTCGCGAAGCTGCGGGCCGGATCGGACATGCGCGCATCCGCCAGCACGGTTTCGCCCGCCACCGCCTTCTGGCCTTCACCGACCAGCGGACGCACGCCGTCCGGCAGATACACGTCGACCCGCGAACCGAAGCGGATGAGGCCGAAGCGCTCGCCCACCGCCAGCGTCTCGCCTTCCTTGACGAACGGCACGATGCGCCGCGCGATCAGGCCGGCGATTTGCACGACCCCGTAGCGGCCGCCCATGCTGTCGATCACCATGCCGCTGCGCTCGTTGTCGTCGCTCGCCTTGTGCAGTTCGGCGTTCAGGAACAGACCGGGACGGTAGACCATCCTGGAGATCCGCCCCGACACCGGCGCGCGGTTCACGTGGCAGTCGAACACGTTCATGAAGATGGACACGCGCGTCAGCGGCGTGTCGGACAGTCCGAGTTCGGCTGGCGGCACGCAGGCGACGATCTGCGAGACGTGCCCGTCGGCGGGCGAGATCACCAGCCCTTCGCGGACCGGCGTGGTGCGGACCGGATCACGGAAGAAGTAGGTGCACCACGCGGTGAGGATCCAGCCGATCCAGCCCAGCGGTCCCCAGATCCAGCCCAGGATCAGGGCCAGCACGGCGAAGCCGGCGATAAACGGCCAGCCCTCCCGATGGATCGGCGTGGCCTGGGCGCGGATGGAGTTCACGATCGACATGCGAAACGGCTTCCCTGTGATGCGCCGGCAGTTGTCACGCGCGGGCGCGCGCGGTCAAGTCGGAGCGGGGCCGCAGGGCGCGAGGAGCCCTCCCGCACGCCGGGCTTTGCAGCCGCGCAAGGCCGCGCCCCTGTCGTCTTGCGATTGAGCGCTTATCTTCAGCCTCAACGATGCGCGGAGCCTCCGCGCCCCCGCCCCGAGGACCCCCGCCATGCAGCTCACCGGCATCCACCATCTCACGGCCGTCACGGCCGACGCCAAGGGCAACCACGATTTCTATACCCGCGTGCTCGGCCTGCGGCTGGTGAAGAAGACCGTGAACCAGGACGACACCAGCGCCTACCACCTGTTCTACGCCGACGCCGAGGCGTCGCCCGGGACGGACATCACCTTCTTCGACTGGCCGGTCGGGCCCGAGCGGCGCGGCGCTCACAGCGTGTCGCGAACGGCGTTCCGGGTCAGCGGCGAGGAGAGCCTGCGCTGGTGGCTGGCGCGCTTCGACGAGCACGGCGTCACGCACGGCTCGCTGGAGCAGCTGGATGGACGCCTCACTCTCGAATTCGAGGACCCCGAGGGCCAGCGGCTCGCCCTGGTGGACGATGGCGGCGCTGGCCCGGCGCATCCGTGGGACCGCAGCCCGGTCCCGGCTACGCATCAGATCCGCGGGCTCGGCCCGATCACGCTCAGCGTGCCGGACGTTGAGCCCACCAAGCTGGTGTTGGAGCATGTGATGAACATGCGCCATGTCCGCCTCTACAAGCGCGGTTCGCACGCCGTGCACGTGTTCGAGATGGGCGAGGGCGGTCCCGCGGCCGAGCTGCACGTCGCCGAGCAGCCGGACCTGCCGGAAGCGCGCCAGGGGGCGGGCGGCGTCCACCATGTGGCGTTCCGCACGCCCGACGCCGAGCAGTACCAGGCCTGGGCGGCTCGGCTGCGCGAGTTGCGCATCCCGTCCAGCGGCCCGGTGGACCGGTTCTACTTCCAGAGCCTCTATTTCAGGGAGCCGAACGGCGTGCTGTTCGAGATCGCCACCGATGGGCCCGGCTTCGACTCCGACGAGCCCAAGGCTACGCTGGGCGAGAAGCTCGCCCTGCCGCCTTTCCTGGAGCCGCGCCGCGCCCGGATCGAGGCCGGCCTGAAGCCGCTCTAGGAGCCCGCGATGGACAAGATCTTCGCTGCCGTCGCGATGGTGGCCTGCCTGGCCCTAGTGGGCCGCGGCATGGGCATGCGCGCCATGCTGCTCTCCGCGGCGGCGGGGCTCATTCTCGTCGTCGCCGTGGTGGGGCTCGAAAGGGCAGGGGTCTTTTGACCGTGCCGCCTCACCCTGTGCCTCTCCCCTGATGGGGAGAGGCACGCGTAGACATGTCCGACTTAAGCCGGCCGCTTCTTTGCCGGCCGAAGCTCCAGCACAAGCAGCGAGCGGCCTGTGACCTGGTAGGCGTGGCCCAGCGGCAGGCGCTCCTCCTCGTCCTCGAACTCCGTGACGTTGGTGTCGACCAGCCGCCGCCAGTCGCGGCCGCCGGCCACCTCGGGCAGAACGAACTCCACAACGTCGTGGTGGGCGTTGAGGATCAGCATCAGGGTGCGGTCGCTGCCGCGCCTGCGGATGCCTGAGGGCTGCGCCCGGCCGTCCAGCACGACGCCGAAGCAGCGGGCGTTGCCGTCGTTCCAATGCTCGGGCGTCATCTCGTCGGCCGTGGGGGTGAGCCAGGTCACCTCCTTGATGTCCATCTCGGCGTTGTAGGCGCCGCTCAGGAAGCGGCCGCGCCGCAGCATGGGCTGCGACTGCCGGATGGCGATGATCTGGCGCACGAACTCGGTCAGCGCCTTGCCTTCCGGGGTGATCTTGTCCCAGTCGATCCAGCCGATCTCGTTGTCCTGGCAGTAGGCGTTGTTGTTGCCGTTCTGCGTGCGGGCGAATTCGTCGCCGGCCAGCAGCATCGGGGTGCCTTGCGAGAAGATGAGCGTGGCAAGCATGTTGCGCATCTGGCGGAAGCGCAGGTCCTTGATCTCGGCGTCGTCGGTCGGCCCTTCGACGCCATGGTTCCAGGACAGGTTGTCCGAGTGGCCGTCGCGGTTGTCCTCGCCGTTCGCCTCGTTGTGCTTGTCGTTGTAGGAGACAAGATCGTTGAGCGTGAAGCCGTCATGGGCGGTGATGAAGTTCACCGACGCCCAAGGCTTGCGGCCTCGCTTGTTGAAGAAGTCGGCCGAGCCCGTCATCCGTGCGGCGAGCTCCGGCAGCTTGCCTTCGTCGCCCTTCCAGTAAGCCCGGACGGTGTCGCGGTAGCGGTCGTTCCACTCCGCCCAGCCGGGCGAGAACCGCCCCACCTGGTAGCCGCCCGGGCCGCAATCCCACGGCTCGGCGATCAGCTTCACCTTGGCGAGCGTCGGGTCCTGCCGGCAGGCGTCCAGGAACCGGCCGTCTTCCTCAAACCCGTGCGGCTCGCGCCCCAGGATCGTCGCGAGGTCGAAGCGGAAGCCGTCGATGTGCATCTCCTCGGCCCAGTAGCGCAGGCTGTCGGTGACGAGTTGCAGCACCCGCGAGTTGGAAAGATTGACGGTGTTACCGGTGCCGGTGTCGTTGATGTAGTAGCGCTTGTCTGGCGCCAGCCGGTAGTAGGACGCGTTGTCGATGCCCTTGAACGACAGCGTTGGCCCGAGCTCGTTGCCTTCGGCCGTGTGGTTGTAGACCACGTCGAGGATCACCTCGACGCCGGCGTCATGGAAGTGCGCCACCATCTCCTTGATCTCGTTAACGAAAGGCGAAGCGAGATAGCGCGGGTGGGGCGCAAAAAAGCCGATGGAATTGTAGCCCCAGTAGTTCCGCATGCCTTTTTCGACAAGGTAGCTGTCGTCCACGAAGGCGTGGATCGGCAACAGCTCGACGGCGGTGACGCCCAGCCCGCGAATGTATTCGATCACCTCGTGCTGCATCATGCCCGAGAACGTGCCGCGCAGGTCGTCCGGCACGGCGGGGTGGCGCATCGTGAAGCCGCGCAGATGCGCCTCATAGATGATGGCGCGGTCCCAGGGCGACTGCGGCCGGCGCTGCGATCCCCACGTGAAGGCGGGGTCGATCACCCGGCACTTCGGCATGAACTTGGCGCTGTCGCGCTCGTCGAAGGAGAGATCCTTGTCCGGATGGTCCAGCGTGTAGCCGAACAGAGCCGGGTTCCAGGTCAGCTCGCCGTCGATCTGCTTGGCGTAGGGGTCCAGCAGCAGCTTGTTGGGGTTGAAGCGGTGTCCGGCCGTCGGCTCGTAGGGCCCGTGAACCCGGAAGGCGTAGACGGTGCCGGGACGCGCATCTGGCAGGTAGCCATGCCACACCTCGTCCGTGTATTCGGGAAGCTCGATGCGCTCGAGTTCGGTCTCGCCCGAGATGTCGAACAGGCACAGCTCCACCTTGGTGGCGTTGGCCGAAAACAGAGCGAAGTTTACCCCCAGCCCATCCCAGTTCGCGCCCAGCGGGAACGGCTGCCCCTCCCTCACGCGGGACTTCTTCATCACCTGCGGCGCAGCCTGCGACTGCGCCGTCGCCGGCTTGGGGCTTTCCATGTTCATCGTGGCCTCGGTCGGGGGGAGGGAAAATCGTGTCGCTCAACGCGCCAGAAGGCGAGAAGCTCCACGCTTCGGCCACGTTTCGGCGCCTGCTCGCGCAGGCCGGTGGCCCGCCGGTCACGGCCGTGGTAGCGCTGGTGCTGCGTCGCAACCTGACGGGCGGATTCGCCTCCGCGCCGATGGCCAGAAAACAGAGACTGCTGCGCCACAATGAACGATGCATCGCCGAGACTGCCGCCGGGTGTTCGGATCTACGCCGTGGGCGACATCCATGGCAGGGCCGACCTTCTGGACCTGATGCTGGCCTTCATTGACGACGATCGCCGGCGCCGGCCCGTCGGGCAGGCGATTGAGATCTTCCTTGGCGACTATGTGGACCGTGGCTCCGACAGCCGAGGCGTCATCGATCGCCTGATCCAGCGCGTCGTCCGTGTTGGAGCCGTCTGCCTCAAGGGCAACCACGAACAGATGATGGAGCGGGCGCTCGTAGACGCGGAGGCCTTCGCGTTCTGGCTGGGGGTCGGCGGACTCGAAACCACGCGGTCCTATGGCGCGCCTGCCGGCCGGGGCCGCGACCGCGGGCAGCGGCAGTTCGCCCACGCGGTCCCGAGCGAGCATCTCGACTTTCTGGCCTCGTTGCGGCCGTCCATGACCGTCGGCGGCTATTTCTTCGCCCATGCGGGCGTGGCGCCCGGGACACCGTTGGCGTCACAGACCAGTCGCGACCTTCTCTGGATCCGCGACGCGTTTCTTTATTCGGACGAGGACTTCGGAAAAGTCGTCGTTCACGGCCATTCGCCCGCGCCGACGCCGGAGCGCCGTCGCAACCGGATCAATGTCGACACTGGCGCGTATTTCTCGCACCGGCTGTCCTGCGCGGTTCTGGAGGGCGACGGCGTCGTGTTTCGCAGCACCTGACCGGCGCTGCGAACGGCTCAGTACCGCGCCGAAATCACCGCCGGATAGTAATGGGGGCGGCCGACCGGCAAAGGATGGTTGTAGAGCACGCCCGCGTGGTTGATCACCGGAATCGCGACGTAACGCGCGCGAATGCGGTAGTCCGGATAGACCGGCGGCGCGGGCTCGTAGAGCACGAGCGCCTCATCGGGACCGGTGACCGGCACGCGTCCATAGAAGGGGTCGCCCGCCTGCGCCGCCCCGCCCAGGGCGACGATCGCGGTCGCACAAATACCCACTCCGACACCAAACCTCATCGCGATTTTCCCTCGCCAGCTCGACCGCACCTGCGTCGATCATGCGTGCGAGAACGTGAGGGCGGAATGAAAGTCGCAGCCAACCGACCGGCAAGCTGCCGAATTGGTGAACGGAAACTAACAAAGGCGTGTGGGGGCGGCTGGCCTCAGGCGGCGTTGCGCGTCGCGTGATCAAGCTGCGCAAAGGAGCGCAGCGAAGCGATGTCGCGCACCAGCACCTCCTTGCGTCGAACCTCGACGCCATAGTCCTTCAACTGAATGAAGCCCTTGGCGAGATGCTCCGGCGTTGTGCCGATATAGCTGGCGAGAAGTTGCTTGGAGATCGGCAGCTTCACCCAGGATCCGAGTCGCTCGGGTTGCGTGGTTTCGGCGAGCCATCGCGCCAGCCGTTCGGCCGCGCTACGCAGCTTCTGGTCGGCGAGCGCCGCCTGCGCCCGGCCCACCTGCCGCACGATCATGCTGGTGACCTCCCGCGCGAAGGATGGCTCCCGGTCGTAGAGCGCCCGAAGCGTGTCCACCGGGATCACCAGCAGCCGCGTCCTCGCACAGGTGCGGACCGCGTGGGGGGAAGTCTCGTCGCCCAATGCCGACCACAGCCCGAGCAGCGAGCCTGGGCCGTGCAACTCGACCGTGCTCTCGCGTTGGCCAGTCGTCACCACGGTTTCGACCCGCCCTTCCAGCACGCCATAGACGAAGCGGGGAGTCGAGCCCTGTTCGCTCACCACGACCCCGGGGGGAAACACCTGGGGAAACGCTCCCCCAAAGGCTGCTACGGCCGCGGAGCCGGACATGGGAAACAACGAGTCGATCATTTCGGCCACAGACGATTCGGACAGGGCGCTCAATGCTTTGGTCCCCAAGGGTGGATCGAGTCCGGACAACATACCAAACAAATATCAATATAAAAATATAACTTTAACAAGTGGTGCCGTGTGGGCGCCCTCGGTCTGACTCTGGCCTCTCCACTGACCAGACGACATAGGCCGAGCGGCATTGTAGCCAAAAGGGGGCGATAATGGGCTCCCGCAAGTCGTTTTGGCCCTGATTACCAGTAACGCGAGGCGTCGGCGAAGCCCTGAGTGGCCCATCCCGGCCCTGCTGCGTTCGATGCAGAAATGCAACAACGACTTCCAATCGCAGGGAGAAACCCGCGTTAGATTGGGTTTGGAGTTGTTGCAACCATAGGTCGTGCTACTTTCCGACTCGCTCGACCGAGAGGGGGGCTTCCTCTCTGAGCACGAACCTGGAGCGGCGCTCGGCAAGTCTAGATCTTGCCAAATGCTGGCCAAAAAAATCGAGACCTCCGCTCTGCGTGTGGTTTCGCCGATAGACCTTCGATCACGGCGTACCCGTACAGGGTGGAAGCCAAGGAGCTGAAAATGAACATCAAGACGAGGCTGCTGATGGCCACGGCGGCGGGCATCGCCACCGTGTCCGGCGCTCAGGCTGCCGATCTGCCGTCCAAGAAGGCCGCGCCGGTCGAGTACGTTCGCGTTTGCTCGACCTTCGGAGCTGGCTTCTTCTACATCCCGGGCACCGACACCTGCATTCGCATCGGTGGCCGCGCTCGCTTCGAGTACCAGTACGGCGAGCCCTTCGCCCGCAACGACGCCACGACCGGCTCGCGCACGACCGGCCGTATCTACGTCGACGCCCGCACGGCCACCGAATACGGCCTGCTCCGCGCCTACGTTCGCTACGACATCTCGCGTCGTATCGGCCAGATCTACTCTGGTTCGGCCATCCGCGTCGGCACCGCCTTCACGGGCACGGGCGTTGATTACGCCGGCCAGGCTCAGACCCAGGTTGACCTCAACCGCGCCTTCGTTCAGTTCGGCGGCCTGACCGCTGGTCGTACGCAGTCGTTCTTCGACTTCTACGGCGGCGACCTCGAATACGTCGGCACGACCGCTGGTTCGTCGCTGACCACCAACCTCCTCGCCTACACGGCTTCGTTCGGCGGCGGCTTCTCGGCCACCCTGTCGCTCGAAGACGCGCAGGAGCGTCGCTCGGGCCTGAACACCGGCAACGCGCTGCTCCCGGGCGGCACGCTGGTCGGCACCTACGCGTATACCGGCGACTCGATCCCGGATGTTGTCGCGAACCTCCGCGTCGACCAGGCTTGGGGCTCGGTGCAGCTCTCGGGCGCGCTTCACCAGATCCGCGTCGGTAACTACGCCGCTTTCGGTGGCCTTACCCCTTCGGCCAATGCTCCTGACTCGGAGTACGGCTGGGCTGTGAACCTCGGCACCAAGATCAACCTGCCGATGCTCGCCCCCGGCGACACCCTGTACCTGCAGGGCACGTACACCAAGGGCGCTCCGTCCTACATCCTGTCGAACCCCTTCGGTCTCGGCAAGACGGCGTGGAACTTCGGCGGCACGGGCGCGATCATCCCTGACGCTTACCTCGTGGGCACCGGCGCGATTAACGGCATCGCCACCTACGACATCGAGAAGCCGGCTGTCTGGGGCCTCACGGCCGCCATGCTGCACTACTGGACCCCGACCATCCGTCAGGCGTTCATGGCTTCGTACATCAAGAGCGATGCTCCGGGCTCGACCTACGCCGCCTTCGGCACCGCCGCTGGCGTCGGCGCCGGGACCGCGTTCTCGAACCGCGCTCGCGACCTGACCTACTGGACCCTGGGCACCAACGTGACCTGGTCGCCGATCAAGGATCTCGACATCGGCGCCGAGGTCAACTACATCCACGCCAACGTCAGCAACGGCCTGAGCCAGACCTTCGTTGGTTCTGACCCGATCGCTCGTTCGGTCAAGAACGACTCGGTGTGGAACACCCGCCTGAAGATCCAGCGCGACTTCTGATCCGTCCTCCAGGACTGGTCTGGGACCCCGGCGTTCGCGCCGGGGTCTTTTCGTTTGAGCCGTACGACGAGCGCGCCCCGTCGAGAATGGCGGAGATCCACCGCGCGTGCATGAGACACGCCGGCTGCGGCAGTGTCGTTCTGGCGGAGCTGATTTTGACCCGCGGGTCCGGTCAGGCTGCGGCAGGTTCGCGCTGCGCCAGGACGGCGACCTCGCGCAGGAAGCGCTCAACCGATCGCTCGCCCGAGCCGATGCGAATGCGGGTCGTGATCGCGTCGTAGGAGCCCTCGGAGAAAAGGCGCTGCGTCGCGTCCGCAAGCGCCTCCCCGTCGACCCGCGCGGCCACAATGCCTGTGGCCCCGTCCTGCACCTGCTCGGTGAGGCCACCGACGGGCGTCGTGACAATCGGCAACCCGGCCCCGAACGCCACCGCGGCTACGCCGGATTGGCTTGCTTCGGTGTGCGACAGCATCACGGCGTCGAAGCGCGGCAAGATGGCGGCGATCTCGTCGTCGCCGAGCCAACGGTTTACCAGTTCGCCGCCAAGCCGCTCGATGCGCGTCGCCTCCGCGCCTACAGAACCCTCGCCGAACACGCCGAATTCCACTGCTTCCCCGCGACGCCTCAGCGCCTCGACGGCGTCAAGAAACAACGGCAGGCCCTTGTAGGGCAGGATGCGCCCGAGAAAGAGCAGCCGCACTGGTGCGCCTGGGCGCCGCGCCCGGACAGCGGGTTCGCTCACGAGCGTCAGGTCGGGATGAAACAGCGTCGTGATCTTGGCCGCCGGCGCCCGGCCTGCGTCGATCAGGCGTTTCGCAACGGCCTGGCTCAGCGTGACCACATGATCGGCCAGCGGCACGCAGAGGTTCATGATGACGTTCGCCGCGCTGGTCGGATCGCCGGGATGCGCCTGCGCGTCGTGCACCACCGTGATGTAGCGCGCGCCCGCACGGCGCACCGCCGGCATCGCGAGCGGCGACCAGACATGGGGCATCAGCTCGAAGACGGCGTCGATCCTCTCGCGTTGAACCAGGGCTGCAAGTTGCTGGCGGATCGCGAACGCCCGCCACAGAGCCGCGGCCCCGGCGCCGCGCCCGAACGTCTCGGCGGGCTGGAGCCGCGGCCCAAGCTGTTTGAACCGGTCGAAGATCTCGTTCTGGCGAGACACGCTCACATAGGCGTCGATGCCGGGGGACCTTTGCGCCGCCCGCCCGAGCTCGAGGGCAAGGTTGGAGATCGGCCCGCGCCGACCCCAGTAGGTGAACAGGACGCGCGGCGCGCTCACGCAGCGGCTCCGCCGAAATCGCGCAGGGCGCGCACGATCTCGGCGACGGTGCGCTCGGCCGAGCGGCCGTCCAGCGGCTCGAGATGCTCGGCGCGCAGCAGCGCGCGCTCGGCGGCGTCGCGGGCGGGATCCGCCAGATAGGCAGCAATCGCTGCGCCAAGTTCGTCGATGCTCGTCACCTTGCGGACGCCGCCGGTGGCCATCACGGCCGCGTAATGCTCCATGTCGTAGCGCCGGGAAGGCCGGTCGTGGAAGGGCAGGCTCACGTCCTCGAACGCCACCGCGATGGCGGGGGTGTCGAGCGCGACCGCGTCCAGCGAGATGGTGCCGGCGGAGGACACCACGCAGGCGGCGTGCCGCACGAGGTTGGCGAGGCCGGCGAGGTCGCCCATGCCGGGCTTCTCCACCACGACGTCGGGTCGCTTCTCCAGATCGCCGAACCGCTCAGCCGCCTGGGTCTCGTTGGGGTGGCAGCGAATCCACAGCGTCACGTCCGGCCCAAACATCCCGCGCGCATTGGCGTCGGCGATCCAGCGGCACATGGCGGGCTCGTGCGGGCCGAGCCTCTCCGTGTAGGCGCCAACCAGGATATAACGCCGCCCGGGGGGCAGGCCGACCTGCCGCAGAAACGCGTCGCGCTCGAGCAGTGCGTCAGGCCGTGCGTAGACGTCCATCTGCGGCCAGCCGACGACGACGCAGTCGTCGGCCGAAAAGCCATGATGCTCAGTGAGGTCGCGCACGACGTTGCGGCTTTGCGCGAGCATGCGGCGGATGCCTGGGACCAGCGGCCCCTTGGTGGTGGGCTGGTCCCAACTGCCGTTCACGCCCAGGATGGGCACGCCGCGGCGCATGGCTTCCAGCACGTAAGGGGCGACGAAATGGTTCTGGCAATGCGCCAGCACCACCATGTTGGGCGTCTCTCGGTCGAAAAGCTCCACCGCGCGCGGGTGCCGCTGCCAGCCTGCCCAGTAGAGCCGGCCGAGCCCTTCCAGCAGACCGCGTGAGCGCGGGAACGGCTTGTCGAGGAACCGCAGCACCGGCAGCCCCTCGCGCAAGGCGGGCTTGCGCATCGCCCAGGACTGCGCGAGCCGGTCCTGGTGGCCCTTGAAGCCGCGCACCGCATTGAACCGGTGCGTGAGCACGAGATGCAGGCCGTAGCCGGCCGTCAGCAGCGCTTCGGCGGCGCGCTCGCGCCAATTTCGCGGCGCGCGCAGGAAGCGCACCATTGGCTCATGCGTGATCTGCTGCCCGAGGGCGGCGAGCCGCGCCGCGTCCCCGTCGTTGCGGGTCGCCAGGATGGTGCGCAGGCCCGGCTCCTCGGCCAGCCGACGCGCCACGTCGGTCGCCACCATGTTGCGCGTGATCATGTCGAAGGGCGAAAGAACCAGAATGGTCGCCGGCGGGCTCATGCGCGCTCCCCGGCCAGCGTCGCGGCCGCGAGCGGGAACACGGCCTCGGCCAGCATCAGGTCCTCGGCGGTGTCGATGTCGATCGACCGAAACGCATGCATGGGCAGCGCGCGGATGTGCGGGCCGTAAAGTTCGCCGCCCATCAGGGTCGCCGTCCGGGAAAGCAGGATGGCGGGCCCGTTGCGGGCGAACAGCCGCTCCTTGTCCTGCCGGCGGAACCTGCGCGCTTCGGGCGGCGCGCAGAACTCCAGGCGTCCGTCGCTGGTTTCCTGCATCAGCGAGGTCGGCGAGAACGGGTGGGGGACCGGCACGACCGACACGATCGTGTCGGCGCCGGTCTGCGTCATGAGCGCGATCGCCCGCGCGATGTCAGCGGCGGCCCGAAGCGGGGAGGTGGGCTGGAGGTAAGCGACGGCGTCGAAGACGTCGCCCTCAGCCGCCAACGTCTCGATCGCGTGAACGATCACCGGGAGCGCCGGCGTCGCGTCCTCGGCCAGCGCGGCGGGCCGCAGGAAGGGCGTCTCGGCCCCGGCGAGCCTCCCGGCTTCCGCGATGGCGGCGTCATCGGTGGAAAGCACCGTGCGGCTCACAGCCGGGCACGCCAGCGCAGCCTGGATCGTCCAGTCCAGCAGTGGACGGCCGGCCATCAGGGCCAGGTTCTTGCCCGGAAACCCCTTGGAGCCGCCGCGGGCTGGAATGAGCGCCAGAACGCGCATGGGGCTCCTCTTGGCCGGTATCGCGCCTTAGTAGGTGATCACCTTGTTGGTGCCAATCGTCTCGGTGGCGAGCAGGTCCGCAACCTTCGGACCGGCCGTCCCGTCGCCGTAGATCGGCTCGAACGCGAAACGCCCGTGGCTGATGCGGTCGCGGACGGCGTGCAGGATCTCGTCCTTCTCGTACCCCGAATCGATCACGTTGCGCCCGCGCTCGCGGTCGGTCTGTCGCGAGCCGACATTCACGGCCGGCGTGCCGATGAACGCGCCTTCACGGATGGCGCTCGACGAGTTGCCGACCAGGCAGGACGTCCGCGCCATCAGCGGGATGTAGACCTCGGGCGGGAGGTTCTTGACGTAGCGGAAGGGCGCGTCCGGGTTGCGCTCGCGGTATTTGCGGATGCCGCGCGACACGTCCTCGGAGCCTGCATCTGAATTCGGCCAGAGCACCACAGCCGGCAGCCCGGTCTCGCGCACGGCCGCCAGGGTGGCGCTGATCTGCGCTTCGCCGGATCCGTACTCGCCGGTTACGGGGTGCTGCGACACCAGCACGAAGGGTTCGCGCGAGCGGATGCTGACGCCCACACCTTCGCCCCCGAGATAATGATCCACCTCGGGGTCCTGCTGCAGGATCTCGGCGACGATGTCCATGCGCGGGCAGCCCACGTTGTGGACGATCTCGGGCCGCTCCCCGAGCTTGATGATGCGCTGGCGCGCGTCCTCGGAGGCCGGGAAATGGATGTTGGCGAACTTGGTGATCGCGTGCCGGATGTTTTCGTCGATGTTGCCCGACACCTCGCCGCCCATCGTATGGGCGAGCGGGATGTTCATGTAGGCGGCCGCAAGCGTGGTCGCCATGGTCTCGAAGCGGTCGCCGACCGTGAGCACCACGTCGGGCTTCAGCGCCTCGAACACGGTCGGCAGCTCGATCAACCCGAGCCCCGTGGACTTCGCCATGGTGACGGGCGTCTCGCCTTCCACCAGCATGAAAATCCTGGCCGCGGCCTTGAAGCCGTCGCGCTCCATGATGTCGACGACGGCGCCGTAGCGGTCCAGCAGCGCGGATGCGCCGGCTACCAGCTGCAGCTCGAGGTCCGGATGAGCCTGTACGGCCCGCATCACGGCCTTGATGGAGGAGTAGTTCGCGCGCGATCCGACGACCACGCAGATTTTTCTCTTGGGCAAGGAAGCGCTCCCATGCGGCAGCCCGGCTGCGCGCGACAAGGACACGGCGGCTCAGCCGAACGGCGATCCGCAGCGTGGGCGGGAGTACCACCCCAGCGTGCGGGTGTCGAGATCGGGAGAACCCTGGAGTCCGCAACGGCTGAACGGCGCAGAACGCCCGCTCCCTTAAGGGGGAGGGTCGCCACGCAGCGGCGGGGTGGGGTGCTGGGCGTTCGCCAGTTCGGCGACGGTGCGCACGGCCCCGGCGACACCCCACCCCGCCGGGCTTCGCCCGTCGACCCTCCCCCTCAAGGGGAGGGTGCTCGTCGCTTCGCTTCTCGCGAGGCTGGAGGGGGGCGTTCAGCCTGGAAGCGCCGGCTCCATGTCGTCGGGCCGAAGCAGCGTGTCGGCCGCGATGGGGCCGCGGGCGCGGCGGCCGATCACATCGCCGAGGCGCGCCGCCGGGATGCCGTCTCCGGGTTTCTTCACCGTGACCATCTCGGCAGTGATCGTCGCACCGGCCGCGATGTCGACGCGCGCCACCACGCTCTTCTCGAAGATCTGCTTCATCGACCGGTAGGGATCGAGGTCGTTCTTCTCCACCCGCGAGGCGAGCATTTCCGAGATCGCCCGCACGCCCTTCACCAGGTCCGCGAACTGCGGCGGCTCGGCCGAGTGTGGCGCATCGGAGCCGTACATCGCCCGGCTGAAGGTGAGGTGCTTCTCTACCGCCACAGCGCCCAGCGCGACGGCGGCGAAGATCGCGTGGTTGTCGAGCGTGTGGTCCGAGTAGCCGACCGGCATGCCCCAGCGCGCCTGCATTTCGCCTAGAACGTTCAGGCCGACGCGGTCGTTGGCGGTTGGGTAGGCCGAGGTGCACTGCATCGGCGTGAGCTTGTCGTGGCGCTTCAGGATTGTCTCGACCGCCCGGTCCATCTCGCGCCAGTCGCTCATGCCCGAAGACAGGAGCACCGGCTTTCCGGTCTGCGCCACGACCTCCAGCATCGGGATGTTGGTCACCTCGCCGGACGGGATCTTGTAGCGGCTGACCCCGATGCGCTCCAGGAGCTCCACAGCCTCCACCGAGAACGGCGAGGACAGGAACTCCAGCCCGCGCTCGTCCGCCTTCGCCTTCAGAAGGCTCCACTGTTCGAGCCGAAAACCCGTGCGCTCGAAATATTCGAAGCGCGGCTCGCCCTTGAAGTAGGGCGGCATCGGCGCGTTGCGGGTGGTCTCCGCCGCCGCGATATGGGTCTGGAACTTGATGCAGCTCGCGCCGAGATCGGCCGCGAGGTCGATCAGCTTGCCGGCGTTGCCGAAGGACCCGTCATGCACGGAGCCCACTTCGGCGATGATGAAGACGTCGCTCACGGGCGGCTCCGTTCGGTGTTGCGGTTACTTGCGGGCCCAGACCAGGAAGGCGAGGCCCCACGGCTCGGCGCAGGTCCAGGGATCGCGCAGCGGATCGGGCGAAGCCGCGTCCTTGCCGGGCCGCGCGGCCAGGAGCGTCCGCCACGTCGCCATCAAACGCTTTTCGGCGGCCGGGCTCATGGCCGTGAACGGAAATTTCCAGGAATGCGAAACCAGCGGCACCGGAAACATCCCGAATGCGCCACGGTTTTTAACCGCCAGCCGGTCGAGCACGTCGAGATAGGCCGTGCTGTTGAAGGTGTTGCGGTAGAGCTCCTGCTTGGGCGGCGCAGCCGGACGCGTCTCGCTCGAGGTGTAGCGGTCCCACAGCCGCAGCGCGGCATTGAGCGGCGCACCCACGGTTTGCACGCTCACGGGCCGCTCCGGCACCACGTAGCCCAGGAACACGCCGCCCGGCTTGAGAATGCGGATCTGTTCCTCGAGCGGCGGCGCGATGTCCTCGAAA
The DNA here is from genome assembly GCF_014636935.1 of Alsobacter metallidurans. Lineage (GTDB taxonomy): Bacteria > Pseudomonadota > Alphaproteobacteria > Rhizobiales > Beijerinckiaceae > Alsobacter > Alsobacter metallidurans. Next base: position 1,678,607 of record NZ_BMES01000001.1, read on the forward strand.
TGTTCGAGCAGGCCGATCGACACCGCCACGTCGAATTGGTTGTCCGGAAAGGGCGTCGCGAGCGCGTCGGCCTGATGGTAGTGCCCGGTGAGCCCGTCCGCCTCGAAGTTGCGCCGCGCGCAGTCCAGCGCCGACGCCGAGGTGTCGAGCAGGTGGGTCTCGAAGCCCGCCTTGGCGAAAAAAGCCGCCATGCTGCCTCGGCCGCAGCCGAGTTCAATGGCCCGTCCGCCGGTCGTGTGGCCCATCACCTTCTGGAACACGCGCCAATGGTTCTGGAAGGCGAACTGAACCTGGTGCGCCGGCTCGCCGGCCGCGAAATGGTAGCGCTCGCTGGCCGGAAGCGCCTTCCAGCTATCGTCGAAGGCGCCGACGGAGCCGAACTTGAAATCGCCTGCCTCTGCGGTCACGCGGCTGCTCCTCAGTAGGTCATGCGCTTGATCGCCGGCAGCTCGATGCTGGCGAGGATCTCGGCCATGCGCGGCCCGGCGTCGCCGCGCCCGAAGATGGGGTCGCTGTCATAGCGCTTTGCCGCGATCTGTCGACGGCCGGCCTCCGCGATGGCGGCCTGCTCGTAGGGCGCGAAGGTGACATTGCGGCCGTGCTCGCGGCCCATCTGCCGATCGCCCACGATCACGGCCGGAACGCCGAGAAAGGCGCCTTCGCGGATGAACGAGGACGAGTTGCCGATCAGACAGGCCGCATTGGCGAGAACGCGGCCGTAATCCTCCGGCGAGAAGTTCCGGAAGAAGTGGAAGGGCAGCGTGGGATTGCGCTCGCGGAACACGCGGATGCCCTTGGCGACGTCGTCCGTGCCGGCGTCGATGTTGGGCCACAGCACCACGGTCGGGAGGCCGATCTCCACCGCCGCCGCCAGGCTCTCGTTGATCTGCGCGAAGCCCTGGCCGTAGGAGGTCGTCACCGGGTGCTGGACCAGCAGCACGTAGGGTTTCGTCCAGTCGATGCCCACACCGGTGCCGCCGTAGCTGGCCATGATCTCGTTGTCGATGCGCAGGTCCTGGTTCACCAGCACGTCGACGGACGGGCAGCCGACATTGAACACGTAGGCCGCGTCCTCGCCCATGCGGATCACGCGTTCGCGCGACTGCTCGCTGGAGGGGAAATGGAGGTCGGCCAGCTTGGTGATGGCGTGGCGCACCCGGTCGTCGATGTTGCCCGAGATTTCGCCGCCCTGGATGTGGGCCAGCGGCACGTTCATGTAGGTCGCCGCGATGGCAGTCGCCATGGTCTCGAACCGGTCGGCGACGCTCACCACGATGTCGGGCTGCAGGTCGTCAAAGGCGGTCGCCAGTTCGGAGATGCCTGCGCCCGTGGACTTCGCCTGGGTGACGAGGTTCTCGCCCTCAAGAATGTAGAACAGCGACCGGTTCGGCTTGAATCCATCCGCCTTGATCACGTCCACGGCGCGGCCGAAGCGATACAGCAGCGTCGACGCCGAGACGATGAGCTGGAGCTCGAGGTCCGGCCGCTGCTGGACGGCCTTCATGAGATATTTGACCCGGCCATAATTGGCCCGGCTGGCGACGACCACGCAGATCTTGCGCACAGTGCTCACCTCAATGGTCGAAGTCGCCGTCGGCGAAGAAATGATCCTTCGGGACGGGGCGCGCCAGCCGCTTCCCGAGAAGGCGCTCGTAGTCGGACACCGGGATGCCGATCCCCGGCTTCTTGAAGGCCAGCGCTGCTCGGTCCAGCACGGCCCCGGCGGGCAACTCGCGCCCGGCGACCACGCTCTTGGTGAAGAGCTTGCGCAGCGGATCGAGCGCTTGCGCCTGGTCGTCCTTGTTCACCGGGTTGCTCAGGGCGCGGTCGATAAAGGCGACGCCGCGCACGAGGTCGTGCAGCTGCTCGCGCGTCAGGGAGGCCTTCACGTCCGGGCCGTACATGTCCTTGGAGAAGCACACATGCACCTCCAGCACGTCGGCGCCCAGCGTCACGGCCGCCAGCCCGGCGAAGATGTCGCCGGAGTGATCCGAAAGGCCCACCGGCACGCCGTAGCGCTCCCGCATCTCGGCCAGCACGTTGAGGCCGAGCTTCTCGGGCGGGCACGGGTAGGCGGAGGTGCACTGGAGGATCGACACCGCCGCGCCGCCGCTTTTCAGCACGTTCACGGCGCGGTCGAGCTCGGCCTGCGGCGACATGCCTGACGACAGGATCACGGGCAGCCCGGTGGCGGCGGCGCGCTCCAGCAGCGGCAGGTTGGAGACTTCGCCGGACGCGATCTTCAGCGCATCCGCGCCGACGCGGGCCAGCAGGTCGACGGCCTCCTCCGAAAAGGGCGAGCTGATGAACGCGATGCCCTTGGCGTGCGTGCGCTCCACCAGCGAGCGCCACTGCGCTTCCGTGAAGGCGGTGCGCGTCCAGTAGTCGTAACGCGTTCCGTCCTGCCCGGAGAGCGGCACCCGGAACTTCTCCTCCGGCGTGCTCTCGGCTTCGGCGATGTGCGTCTGAAACTTCACGGCGTCGCAGCCCGCATCCGCGATGAGGTCGATGAAACTCTGGGCCGAGCCGAGGCTGCCCTCGTGGGCGAGGCCCACTTCGCCGATGATGAGGCGCTTGCCTTGGCCGACGGGCCAGCGGGTGGTCACGAGGCTGCTCCTGCGTGTGTAGGGGCCACTCGGGCGCGGAATGAGAGTGGCGCATTGCTACGGGGGATCAGCGTGCGTTTCAAGCCGTGTGCCCGCCAAGCCCTCAGCTGATGGCGGTTCCCCGGAAACGATTGCGGACCTGTCGGGTCAGCGGCTCCACCAGCAGCGCGAGCGCGAGCGAGGCCAGCGTGGAGAGCGTCAGCGACAGCGCGATCATGCTGACGCTCCTCCCCGTGGTGAGGTTCAGCAGCGCGATCGTGACGACGTAGTGGTTCAGGTAGACCGGGTAGGAGAGGTCGCCAAGAAACCGGTCGACCTTGCGCCAGCCTGCGCTGAGGTGAAGCCGGGCGAGGCCCGCGAGGGCGGGCGCGATGGCGACCACCAGGACGCCGCCGATCAGCGCCTCGCGGGTGCGATCCGCATAGCCGTAATAATGATGGTAGCACAGCGCCAACGCGACCCCGGCCCCGATCAGCGCCGCCCGGTCGCGCCACTGCACGGCGTGATAGAGGCAGACGCCCGCCACGAAGTAGGGCGCGAAGGTCAGCGGGTAGAACCACGACACCCGCGTGTAGCGGTAGAGATAGCCGACCGCGAGCGCGGCCGCGAACACGATAACCGGCCGCCGCATGCTCTCCAGCGCCGGAACGAACACCACCGCAATCAGCACGTAGAACAGCCACTCCACGCTCACCGCCCACACGTACCGGACGAACGGATAGACCGGCGCGAGGTGAAGCGTATCGAGCCCGTACCAGACGAAGACCAGGATGAGGTTGGACAGCAGGTTCCCGGGCCCGAACAGGTTCGCGGGCAGCGCGTCGTAGTCGAAGGTCAGCACGGGGCCATGCCCGGCCAAGGCGAGATGGATCGCCACCGACAGCGCGAGGGCCGCCAGATAGGGCGGGAACAGCCGCAGGAACCGGTTCGCCAGAAATGGCCCTGTCCGGCCGGCGTAGAACCGCTCCAGCGCCTCCGCGATGATGAAGCCGGAGAGCATGAAGAAGCCCAGCACCGCGATGTTGCCCAGCCCCCAGGGCTTCAGCGCCGCGATGGCCCCAGCACTGCCGAGGTCGCGGCTGTGGCTGAGGACCACCAGCAGCGCCAGAAAAAGCCTGAAGGCCCCAAAGGCGCGGTAGCATGCCGGCTGCGCGGCCGCGTTCGTCGGCTTCGCGTCCCGCCCGGGGGGGCTGCGTGAGGCAAACAGGGAGACGCCCAGGTCTTTAAGGGCCAAGTGGGGCGAAGGCATCCATCGCGTATACACGCTTGGATTGTCAGGATGATAGGGACGCAACCAATTTAGATGTTCAAACCACGGCCGCGCCGCTTGCGCCCGCCTCATTCGCCCGCGCGGCTATCGCGTCGGCCAGCGTCGCCACCAGCCGCTCATACGCAATGGACGATTTGGTCGCGAAGCGGTGGTCGTTGCTGCTGACGATGAGGTCGGGGAGGAGCCCGGCCACGAAACGGATCATGTCGGCGCGGATCTCGTCGCGCCCGCGCCCTTCGAAGCTCGCCAGCGCGGCGCGGATGTCCTCCACGGAACCGACCTGCGCCACCGCAGTGCAGCAGCCATACCACGCGGCGCCGAACACGAGCGCCGGAACGCCCTGCAGCAGGGCTTCCCAGCCCACTGTGCCAGTAAGCGTCGCGCAGGCGCGTGCCCCGTCGATCAGCGCTTCGGTCGGCGCCTCCAGCGGCAGAAGTCTCACGTTCGGCAGCGCGGCGAGCGCCTCGTAGTCGGCCGGGCCGCGCGCGTGCCGTCGATGCATTGCCGGGGGCGTTACCCCGAGCTGGCGCGGATGCTCCTTGATTGCGAGCGTCCAGTCGTCCGGCAGCGCGCGCGCCAGCAACTGGGCGACGTGGACCTGGTCCGCGAACTCCAGCCCCTCAGGTTGGCTCGTCCGCTCCGGCTGGTATTGCAGCGCGAAGTAGACGTACGGGCGTCCGGGGTCGAGCGGCCGCGCCAGCGCTTCGTAGCGCCGGCGCAGCGCCCGGATATCCGCCTGGAAGCCCATCTTGCGGCGCCAGACCTCCGCGGGGCCGAGCGCCCCTTCGCCCGCGAAGGCGTTGATGAAGCGGTCGGCGCTGTCGGGCGCGTGCCGGATGCGTTTCTTCAGCCACCATGCCTCATCGCGCAGCGCCTTCACGATCGCCTTGGCCGAGCGGCCGGCGCCGAGCGCGTCCTTGTTCTTGGCGATGGAGAGCCGGACCCAGTCGCTGACGCTCTCGATTTGCGCCAGCAGTTCGGGCCCGAGCGCGCCCTGTGCGTCTGCGAGGGAGGGCAGGGCGGCCGGGCGCGGCGGCTCGCGGAAGTCGTCCGCCAGGTACACGCGGTCCGCAATCGTCGTCCGGTGCAGGCTGAGCGTAAGCCGGCCGCGCAGCCGCGCCAGATGGTAAAGCACGAGGTCCCAGCCATGGTGCGGCGTGCTGGGGAAGTACAGCGTCGTGATGTCCGGCCGGGCGGTCAGAAACCCGTCCAGCCACGCGATGAGCTCGTGATAAAGCCGCATGCGCATGCCCACCGGCTTCGGCGCGAACAGGAAACGATCGGACATCTCCATGAAGCCGCGTTCGGCTTCGGCAAGCGCCCGGATGGTCGCGCGGGAGGGTGGAACCGGCGTCACGCCTGGGAAAGCAAGCGGCAGGTCATCGACCCGGAACAGCCGGCGCGCCACCACGACCGGAGGAGGCGGGGAGAGGCCCTGCAGCATGCCGGCGTCGTAGCTGGACAAACCCGCGAGCAAGTGAAGTTCGTGAAGCCGCCATGCGACCGCTTCCGCGAACGGCTCATCGACCGCTACGCAAAAAATGCTCATGTGGCGGCCTGCCACGCGGCCACGAACATGTCGGCCATGATCTCCTCCGTGAGCGCCATGGCCTGCCAGGTCGCGCCGCCAACATGCGGGGTGAGCAGCAGGTTGCGATTCTGCGTCAGCGCCGCGAGCCTGGGCAGGTTGTTCGCCGGGGCATTCTCGTTCTGAATTACGTCCAGCGCCACGCCCGCGAACAAGTCGCGCTCAAGCCGCTCGATCAGGGCCGCCTCGTCGATTAGCTCGCCGCGCGCGATGTTGACCAGGAACTTGCCCGCCAGCGCGTCAAGCCGCGCGGCGTCGAGGATCACGGGGTCGCCGGGCGCATAGGAGGCCGCCAGGATGACGATGTCCGACGACGCGATCACGGCGTCGGCGTCCGGCAGCCGGCGGGCGTCGGGCCCATCCGTGATCTGCGTGGGATCGTGCAGCGACACCCTGCAGCCGAGCGCCGAGAAGGTCTGCGCCAGCCGCCTGCCGACGCGCCCGTGCCCAATCAGGCCCACGCATTGGCCGGCCAGCATATGGCCGCGCACGCTGTCACGATCCCAATGAAGATTCTCCGCCGTCACAAAGGCGCGGCCATAGTTGCGCAGCAGCGCCAGCGTCAGCCCCAAAGCGTGCTCGGGCGTGGATGTGATGTGCTCGATCAGATGCGTGTTGCCGGCGAGCGTCAGCACCGTTACGCCGCGCGCAGAGGCCGCATCGGTGTCGATATGGGTGACGCCTGTGGTTGGCGAGATCAGCCATCGCAGGCGAGGGGCAAGGCGCAGCAGGTCACCGTCGATGAAACGGCCAAGCCGGATAAACAGGGCATCGACCTCATGCAGAAACGCCGCAAGCGGGTGGGCGGACGAAAAGGTCCGGACCTCGAACCCTGCCGACTCCAGCGCCGCCCGGGCTTTCGCCGAAAACGCATCCGGCTCGAGAATGCCGACAACGGGCCGGTTCACCGGGCCCGCTCCGCCGCCACCGCCTCGGCGACGAGGAAGTCCAGTCGGTCGTTGATGTTCACGGCCGAGATGCGGTCGACCTCCACATAGGTCGCCGGATCGACGATGAACCGGCCCTCGGACATCAGGCTGTCGCGCGCCGTGAGGTAGATGTTGCCGGTGCGCATGAAGAAGCGCTGCAGCTCCTGGCGGGGCCCCTCGCGCTGCATCTCCGGGAAGGCGCGGCTGACGCCGCCGTCGTCGTCGCGGGCCAGCAGATAGGCCGGGTGCTGGTCCACCACCTCCGCCATGGAGCCGACAAAACGATATCGTCCGCTCGCGAAGAGCGCGAGCGCCTTGGCCAGCTGTGCAGGCGTCGTAAAGGGGCAGGTCGGTTGCAACAGCAGCAGCGCATCATAGGGCTGCCCGATGCGCTGCTCCATCGCGTCGATCGCATGCCGCGCCATCGCGACGCTGGAAGCCTGGTCGGTGGCGAGATCAGACGGCCGCAGAAACGGAACGTCGATCCCAAGCGAGCGGCCGACCTCCGCGATGGCCGCGTCGTCGGTGGACAGGATTACGTCCTGCAGCCCCTGCGTGGCCTGCGCAAGCCGCGCCGGGTAGCCGATCAGAGGCAGGCCGCCCAGCGGCATGACGTTCTTGCCCGGCAGTCCCTTGGAACCGCCCCGGGCCGGGATGACGGTGAGAATGCGGGGCGCGCCGGCCATGCCGGTCAGCCTTTGCGGGGTGTCGACAGCACGGTGCGGCCATGCACGTTGACGCGCACGTCGAACCGGTCGCCGACAAGGTCGCGAAAGAACCGGGCGTTGAACAGGCGCACATCGGTGGCGGCCAGGGCCACCCGCGTGCCGCGTTGGACCTCCAGCACGAAATCGCCGCTGAACGGCGTCTCGCTCCCAATAGGCGCGGGGCCGTCGATGAACGCGAAGTCGATGTGGTCGACCGGCGGGCGCTCCACATAGTGGACGGCCCGATAACCGGCGAGGTCGATTGGTTTTACGGCGCTACGGATGAGCTCGAAGGAGGGTTTCAGGGCCGCCGGCATCGCCTGCTCGATCCGCTGCGCGTAATCCTCGGATTGCTCGAGCGAGTAGAATCGTGGCGTCGGGCCGCCCTCGCGAGCGATCTGGTCGAGGATCTCTGCAATCAGGAACGTGGAGGCGCCGCCGCCATATTCCACCACCACGCCCGGCCGGGCGTTGCGCAGCAGGCGCGACAAAATCAGGACCTTGTAGGGTCGCAGCGTGGTGCCGGACTGCTTCACGGCGGCCCGCAGCCGCTCGCCGCCATCCGGAAGGGAGCGCAGCGCCGCCAGCCCGAAGCGATTGGCGAGACGATGCGCCAGCCACACGTCCGGCCGCCGGTAAGTCGCACGGATTCGCAACTCCTCGGCGAGGGCCTTGGCCTCCTGCGAGCCTAAGTCACCCATGCCCAATCAACTCCCTTCTGTCCCGCCCGCCGGCCCCGTCGAGCCCGCTGAAGGCGGACACAACCGCAGAGTAATCCCCCTGCGCGCGCACGCGTCCGTTGTCCAGCCAGTAGATCACGTCGCAACTCGCAACGGCCGAAAGCCTGTGGGCGACGACGATGATGGTGGTCTCTGACCGCAGAGCGTCCAGGGACGCCAAGATGGCCGCCTCGGTGTTCACGTCGAGCGCGCTGGTGGCCTCGTCCAGGATTAGCACTTCCGGGCGGTGGTAGAACGCCCGCGCGATGCCGATGCGCTGGCGCTCGCCGCCCGACAGCCGGTCGCCGGCGTCGCCGACCTGCGCTGCGATCCCCTCGGGGAAGCGAGCCAAGAGGCCTTCGAGCTGGGCGGCTTTCACGGCGCGCGCGACGGCGTCTGGGTTCAGCGGCCGGCCGAATACGATGTTGTCCTCAATGGACCCGGCGAACACCATGGTGCTCTGGGGCACATAGCCGACTCGCTCGAGCCACCCCGGCGCGGCCGCGGCCGACAGCGCCTCGCCGTCGATCATCAAGGCCCCGTCTGCGGGCGGCAGCAAGCCCGCGATGATCTCCAGCAGCGTGGTCTTGCCCGACCCCGAGCCGCCGATGATCCCTGCCATGGCATGGCGCGGGATGGTCATCGAGACCTTGTCGATCACCGTGGGAGCGTCCGGGTAGGCGAAGGACACGTTCTCCAGCGCGATCTGCCCTCGCAGGGTCGGCCCTTCCGCGTGGCGGATCGGGCCATCCGGCACGGGATAGCGCCGGTAGAGGTTCTCGAGATCCTGCACGCAACCAATGTTGTGGAGCACGCTCGACCACGCGCTCGCGAGCCGGTTGGCGCTCGGCATCAGCCGCGCCACCGCGACGGCGAGCACCAGCATGCGGCTCGCGAACTCGGCGCGGGGCACATCCAGCAGCAGCTGCGCCAACACGAGCGCCAGCACGACAAAAACGATGCCAGTCTCGATATAGAGCCGGGGCGTTTCGGTGAGCAGCCGCGCGCGGCGCTGCAATTCGGCTTCCTCGTCGAGAAGGCGGCTATGGCGCAGATTGAACTCGCGGTTGAGCCCGTGAATGCGGATATCCCGGAAGCCGCGGAAGCTATCCAGCACATGCTGCTGGTAGCGCACCGAGGCCTTGTTTTCGGCGATTCCGTTGCGGCGCAGCTTGCGGCCGGTGACCATCTGGACGACGCCATAGAGCGTGAACATCGCGATCCCGACCGCGGCCGTCGTGACCGGCTCCTGGAGCGCGAGGCCGATCACAACCGCGATCACCAGCGTGGCTTCCACGCCGGCCATCAGGATGGCGTTGAGCAGGTTCTTGCCGACTCGCGGCGCGACTTTCAGAAGCGTGGTCAACACCGCGGCCGAATCGATCGTCGCGTAGGCCTGATAGGGCAGGCTCATCACGCCACGGTACACGCGCCGCATGGCGGCGTGCTGGACGCTAACTATCAGTCGGGTGCGCACGTCCGAGTACAGCAGCGCGACGCCGAGCCGGACCGTGTAGGCGACGACCAGAAAAAGGATCAGGTTGATCTGGGCGTCATAGCGCGTGCCAAACCTGAATACGTCGACGATCGGCTCCAGCTTGGCCAGAAGCCCGCTCGTGCGGTCCTGCGCGAACGACTGCAGCAGCAGCACCACGAGGCCGATGCCGAAGAGTTCCACCACCGAGCTCACCACGGCAAGCACGAAGAACGCCAGCACGCCGACGCGCTGGCGCGTGGTCAGGAAGCCATAGAAGCGCTTCAAGAACGCCATGGAAAGTCCTGATTCACCGCACGAAATCCGCGATCAGCCGCAGGCCGGCCGGACCGCTCTTCTCCGGATGAAACTGCGCGCCCGAGACGTTGTCCTTGCGAACCACGGCGGCGATGCGCTGCCCGCCATGGTGGGCGTCCGCCAGCCGATGTCGCCAGTTTTCCGGGATCACCGTGAAGGAATGGACGAAATACATGGGTGTGCCGACCGGCGTGGAGCGCAGGATGGTTTCCTCCCATAAGGCCGGATCGTTAGCCTCCCTGGGCGGCTCCAGCGCGGTCCAGCCGATATGCGGGATCTTCAACGGCGCGCCCTCCAGGGTCAGGTCCGGGATGCGGCTCACCCGGCCCGGGATCACGCCCAGCCCCGCATGGCCGCCGAATTCATCGCCGTGGTCGAACAGCATCTGCATGCCCACGCAGATGCCGAGCACCGGCCGGCCGGCCGCGATCACCTCCATCACGGCCTCGCGCAACCCGCTCGCCGTGAGCGCGCGCACGCAGTCGCCGAAGGCGCCGACGCCCGGCACCACCACCCGGTCGGCCTTGCGCAGCTGGTCCGGATCGCGCACAAGCGAGGCTTCCGCGCCCACGTGCTGGAAGGCGCGGCTGGCGCTCATCAGGTTGCCGATGCCGTAGTCGGCGATCGCCACGGTCGCGCTCATGCGGCGTTCTCCGCCCAATCGACGCTGCGCACCGGCACGCCCGCCTCACGCAGGCCCGCCCTGATCTGCGGCAGCGTCATCCGGTCGTAATGGAGCATGTCCGCGATCGCGATCGCATCGGCCCGGCCCTCGCGCACCGCCGCAGCGGCGTGCTCCACCGATCCCATGCCGCCCGAGGCGATCACCGGGACGGTCGCGACCGCCCCGATAGCGGCCAGCAAAGCGAGGTCAAAACCCTTGCGGGTTCCCTCCTGGTCCACGGACGTGACCAGGATTTCGCCGACGCCGAGCGTCAGCGCGCGCTGGGCCCATTCCACGGCGTCGAGCCCGGTGCGCTCGCGGCCATTGTCCGTGTAGGCTTCCCAGCGCGCGCCATCGCGCTTGGCTTCGATGGACAGCACGACGCATTGCGTGCCGAACACCCGCGCCATCTCGGATATCAGCTCCGGCCGGCGCACCGCGGCGGTGTTCACCGCCACCTTGTCGGCCCCGGCGCCGAGGGCCGCGCGCGCGTCTTCCACCGAGCGGATGCCGCCCCCGACCGTGATCGGCACGAACACGTCGCGGGTGGTGCGCTCCACGATGTCGAGCAGACTGTTGCGCTCGTAGAGGCTCGCGACCACGTCCATGTAGAGGATCTCGTCCGCGCCGGCCTCGTAGTAGCGCTTGGCGCGCAGGTTCGGGTCGCCGATCTTGCGCAGCCCTTCGAGGTGCACGCCCTTGATCAGGTTGGGCGCCTTCACGTCGAGGCGCGGGATCAGCCGGATGGTGCTCATGCGGGCGTTGTTGCAACAGCCGGGCCGGTTGTCCACCCGCCTGCAACGTCCGCGACGGTATGCTGGCCAAACACAACCGACGCCACCCGATCCATGCTGTGGCCGTCCAGCAGCTCCGGCGCCTCGCCATCCGCCGCCGCGGCGGCCGTCCAGGCGGCGCGCTCCCGCGGATCCGCGAAGGCTTCCAGCAGCGTCGCGTAGCCGGCGCCGTCATACGCGATGCGCACGCCCGGCCGTGCGTCGAAAAGGGGGTCGCGGAACTGCAGCGTGTCGTACACGACCGTCGGCACGCCGAGCGCCGCCGCCCAGCCGATGGTGGACGAGTAGCCGGCCGCCGTGAACAGGTCGCAGGCGCCCAGCCAGCCGTCGAGCCGGTCCGGCGCGATCCGCAGGCGGGGATCCAGTTCGGCGAGCCAGCGATAGCGCGCCGGGTCCATCTTGGGATGCAACGACGCCACCACGACGCCGCCCAACGATAGCAACGCCTTCGCAACCTCGCGCATGAGGCGGTCGGACGCGGCGGCGGGCAGGAGGTCATGCTCGAAGTGCTGGTGCACAGACCAGCCGATCAGCGGCCCCGGCGCGCCCGGCTGGGCGAAGTCCCGGATCAGCGCGGCCCGGATTTCTGCTCTGCGCGCATGGCCGGCGGCGAGCCGGTCGAGCTCCAGCGATCCCACCACGCGCACCCGCTCGGCCGGCAGGCCCTCGGCGACGAACTGGCGGGCGATGTCGCGCCCTGGCGCGAGCACCACGTCGCCCCACATGCCGCCCAGCACCCACGGGTTGCCCCGCAGCACGCCGGCTTGGGCCAAGGCGGGCGTGTAGACGGACGGATTGAAGAAAGCGAGGCGCTGGCCGTCCGGCCCGTCGATCACGTGCGCGGGATGGCGCGCCGCCAGGTCGGAGCCGGTCGGGACGCGAAAGCGCCTGTCTCGCAGCCGCCAGTCGACGAGGCTGCGCCGGAAGGCCGGCAGCGCGGCCGGAATCACGACGATGCGAACGCCTGACTCGTGCGCGCAGCGCAGCAGCATGAGCCGGGCGCGCAAGTCCCTGTCGGCCCCCGTCACAATGGCGGCAGGCCGCAACCGCATCAGCACGGCCCGGCACCACGGCTCGAGCCGCAACAGCGCCCGCCCGGCTCCGAGATGGCGCCAGAGCGCGTCGAGCTTGGCAGCGGCGGTTTCGATCGGCCGGCGAAGCGGCCCGATGCGGCGGGCGAGGGCGGCGGCCCGCGCGGCGATCCAGGGCGACAGGCCCTCGGCGAGGCCGGGGTCCAGCAGATGCATGCCGGGCTTCCCGGCGATGCGCGAGCCAAACAGCGCCGCATCCAGCGGCGACGCGAACAGCACGTGCACGTCGGCGGTTTCGGCCAGCCGCTCGCCATAGGGCAGCAGCGCGTTCACCTCGGTGACGTTGCCGAGCGCCAGGATGATGCGCGGGCGCGCCTCGGCCGGTCCGGGCGCAGGCCCGGCCTTAGGGGGCATCCTGCCAGACCGCGCTGCGCAGGCGCCACGCGCCGTTCTCGTGCACCCACAGATGAGGCGGCCGGAAAGTGTCCGCCAGCCGGTCGAAATAGGCGCGGTCCAGGATCGGCTGCTCGAACATCCTCGACGCGACCGGGAACTCGCTTTCGGGGATCGACAAGTAGCGGAAGATCTCCTCGGCGAAGCGCTCCGGGAACTCGCCGTCGAAGCGGCGCACCAGCGCAACGCCCTCGTCGCGCTCGATGTCGGCCGAGCGGATCTCCTGCGCGGCGTCGTAGGTGGCGCGGCCGATGCCGAACTTGATGAAGGTCGTGTAGTAGTGGAAATCGTCGATGCGGTCGTCGATCGAGTTGTACTTGGAGTAGGTGCCCGGCGTGCGCTCCGGCGAGGCCTGGAAGCCGCCATGCTCCACCGCGTAGTAATAGGCCGACTGCGGGTGCCACTTCACATAGTAGCCGAGGTAGTGCACCTCGGTGCCCGTGCTGGCGAGCTTGGCCGGATCGGCGGGCAGGTAGGGCTCGAAGTCGGCCGGACGCAGGCCGAAGTCGTTCTTCAGCTCGGTGAGGGAGGTGCCGCCAAGGAAGATCTCGTCCTCGGACTGCGCCGTGAAGTAGTCCCAGGAACGCTTGGCGTCGCCGGTGTCCTGCTTGGGGTTGCCGTACTCGGCTTCGTTCTCGCCGTAGAACACCAGCGGGATGCCGGTCATGATCGACATCTTCGCGGCGAGCTGCTTCTGGCCCAGGATAAAGGGCTGGAACGGGTGGAACAGCCGCTCCACCGCGAGGCGCGTCAGCAGCCGGTGCACGCGGCCGTTGGGCGTGTGGAGATAGTTGTCGAACCCGGCGTGGATCCAGGCCTGGAAGTTCTTCCATCCCCAATCCGTGTAGACGTGCGGCGCCCACGTCACCGTGAGCGGGTTCATGTTGTACTTGTACTTCAGCAGATGGGCCGCATAGAACGAATCCTTGCCGCCCGAGCCCGGCACCACGCAATCATAGTGACCGGTGCGGCTACGGTGCTTGTCGAGCAGCGCCAGGAGATTGCGCTCGCGCTCCTCCCAATCGATGTCGGCCTTTTCCTCAGCCACGCGGCAGGCGTCGCAAACGCCTTCGTGGTCGAAGTGGATCGTAGCCTTCTTGCTCGCCGCCGTGTGCTTGAACTCCACGGCCGAGTTGGGCCGCTGGTTGGAGATCACGCAGCGCTTGCAGAAGCTGACTTCACGCGGCAGGCCGTAGCGGGTCTCGGGCGCGTTGTTCCCCGGAGCGAAGGGCAGCAGCTCGACGGGGTGGGGCTTGTGCAGGATGGTCATGCGCTGTGTAGGCCTCGCGAGGGGCGCGGGCGGCGGCGCAGGGCGCGGCTCACCGGCGGTCGGGCGCGATCCGGCGACGGTCGCGGACGGAGCTGCGGGTTACCATGCGGACAGGCCACCGTCCACGAACAAGTTCTGCCCCGTCACATAGCTGGACGCGTCCGAGGCGAGGTACACAACCGCGCCCGTCATCTCGTGCGCCAGCGCCATGCGGCCCATGGGGACGCGCGCGCCGTACTGGCGGGAGAACCGCTCGTTCTGGCCGCTCTCGACGCCGCCCGGCGTCAGGGTGTTCACCCGGACGCCCGCCTTGCCCCAATAGGCCGCCAGATAGCGCGTCAGCCCGATCACGCCTGCCTTGGAGGCCGAATAGATCGGCGGCGTGTTGATGGGCCGCCCAAGATACTCGGAGCCTTCGTAGATGCGCTGGTCGGGCCCCATCGCGCCGTAGATCGACGCCGTCTGGATAATTGACCCGCGCCCGCGCTGTGCCATCCGCGAGCCCACCGCCTGCGCGACCAGGAACATGCCGTCCAGGTTCACGGCCATGATGGCCCGCCAGGTGTCGAGGTCAAACGTCTCCAGCGGCTCGAAAAAGGCGTCCAGCGACGCGCCCTTGCCGGCGGCGTTGTTGTGCAGGACGTCGATGGGTCCGAGTTCGCGCTCTACGGCGTCCGCCATGGCGACAACCGAGGCCTTGTCCGCGACGTCTACGCCCACGCCAAGCGTGCAAACCTCATATGTCGCGGCCAGCTCCGCGGCGACAGCTTTCGCTTTGCCTTCGTCGAGATCCACGACCGCAACGGCCGCGCCGTGGTCGGCCAGCGCCGCCACGATCTCCTGGCCGATGATGCCGGCGCCGCCAGTCACCACCGCGACCTTGCCGGAGAGGTCGAACAGCTGCCTGTATCCGCCCTTGGCCCTCATGCCGGCCGCTCCCCGTGGCGTCGTTCCATCAGCATCGTGACGATGTCCATGTCGAGCGGGCTATCGATGTCGACCGAGCGCTCCTCCGGCATCTCGTAGAGGCCAGTGTCGGGGTAGAAGACCCGCGGATCGCCCACGATCGCGGATCGCCGCCAGACATAGATCGACGCGTTCATGTCGAAGCAACGGGGCGCATCCTGCCGGCGCACCACCGCGTTCGGGAGCGGCTTGGAGAGGTGCGCGTTGCCGGCCCCGTCCAGCTCGACGAGGTTGAAATAGGGCGAGCGCCGGGCCGGAGCCGCCGTGATCACGCAGGAGCGGCCATCCGCTTCCAGCTGCGCCACCGCGCCCGCGATGTCGGCGGGCTCACGCAGCGGCGACGTCGCGTCGAGATCCACCAGCACGTCGGCCTGCCAGCCGAGCTCGGCTTCGGCGGCGAGCAGCGCATGCCGGATCACCGGCGCCTTGGGGGCCGTGTCCGTCGCCATGTCGGCCGGACGGCGAACCAGCACCTGCGCGCCTGCCGCCTCCGCGGCCCGGAGAATATCCTCCGAGTCGCTCGACACCGCGATCGCGTCGAACAGCCCCGTTTGCGCCGCCTGCCAGATCGACCAGGCGAGCAGCGGCCGGCCGGCGATCACCCGGAGGTTCTTGCCCGGCACGCCCTTGGAGCCGCCGCGGGCGCAGATGGTGCAGATGCGCTTCATGCCGTGATCCAGACCCGGTCCCGTGCCGCCTTCTCGATCGCCGCGATGGTGTCGACCACCGCCAGGCCCTCGGCCGCCGTGCAGAGCGGGGAGGGGGCGTGATCCAGCATGGCCTTGTGCATGGCCCGGTAGGTCGCGTCGCGCTCGGCCGGGTGAGCCTCGGCCTTGCCGTTCTCGGTGAACGTTCCGGCGATGAAGTCGATGCTCAGCGAGCCCTCGGCGGTTTCGACCACGATGCTCCGGCGCGCCGGGCGGTGCCAATAATCCACGCCGAGCGTCACGATCGCGCCCGAGCGCAGTCGCATCAGCACGCCCCAGGCGTCGTCCGTCTCGATGTCGAGCGGCCCGAGCCGGCCGCCCGTGGCGGTCAGCTCCGTCCAGGAACCCAACAGGTGCGCGGCCAGATCGAGCTCATGCGACAGGTCGCGCAGCACGCCGCCGCCGGCGGCCAGGCTTGCGGACGACGTCGCCCGGTAGTCGGTCCCGGGCCGCCAGTCGGGCAGGTATTGGCCACAATGAATGGATGCGCTGAGCACGCGGCGCCCAGTCAGCGCGTCGCGCAGGCGGGCGACCAGCGGATGGAAGCGTAGGTTGTAGCCGACGCCGACCTGGCCAAAGCCGCCCCACGGCAGGGTCGCGGGCTCGGCCAGCAGCGGCTTTTCCACCAGCACGCGGCCGCCAAAAGCCTGCTCGGCCAGCGCCTCGAGCCCGGCGCGATGGTCGGAGGTCGGGCTCGCCAGCACCACGTAGTCCGGGCGGAACTGCGCCAAACCTTCGGCCAGGGTGGCGACCGAGCCCTCCGCCGCGCCGCTGCGGCTGACGACGCCGACCTCGAGCCCATCCTCGCGCAGCACGCGCGCGTGCCGGGCGCCGATGGAGCCGTAGCCCACCACCATGGCGCGTCTGGCGGTCACGAGGCGTCGTCCCCGGCCGCGCGCTCCACCGCATCGGTGCGCGCTTGGGCGAGGTCCTCGTGGCGGCCGACGTCGAGCCAGTATTCGCGCAGTGGAAACACGCTGGCCTCTCGGCCTTCCGCCATCAGGTCGGCGAAGAGATCCGTCATGTCGTAGAAGCGGTCCCGCGGCACGCGCGCCAGCGCGTCGGGCGACAGCACGTAAATGCCGGCGTTCACGAAAAACGAGTGGACGGGCTTCTCCTGCAGCGTCTTCAGCCGGTGCTGGTCCGTCTCGACAACGCCGAAGGGCACCTGGATGGAGTACTCGCGCACGCACATGGTGGCGTCCGCGCCGTGCTCCTCGTGGAAGCGCAGAAGCTGGCGAAAATCGACGCTGGTCATGATGTCGCCGTTCATCACGATCACGGGGCCGGGCGGAGCCTCGCGCAGCAACGACAGCGCCCCGGCCGTGCCCTTGCGCTCCGTTTCGTGCAGATACTCGACCTGCACGCCAAACTGCTCGCCGTCGCCGAAGTGGCGCATGATGTCCTCGGCCCGGTAATTCACCGAGAAGAAGAACCGCCGGAAACCCTGCGCGGCGAAGCTTTCCACGATGGTCTGGATGATCGGCTTGCCGCCCACGGGCAGCATCGGCTTGGGCAACGTCTCGGTGTAGGGCCGCAGCCGCGTGCCCATGCCGCCTGCCATCAGGACAATCCAGGTGTCGTCCCCGGGCGCCAGCAGTAGGTCGCCGAAGAGCTCCAGCCCGACGACGCGGCCGGAGGCGTCCACCAGCGGCGCCTGCTCGACGCCCCAGGCGCGCATCTTGCCGATGATGGCGTCGCGCGAGGCGGTGGGGTCCACCCAGCGCGGCTTGGCGTTCATCACCGCCGTGACGGGCTCGTCCAGCTTCACGCCGCGCAGCAGCCCGCGCCGCACGTCGCCGTCCGTCACCGTGCCGACGAGCCGGTCGTCCGGCGTCGTCACCAGCGCGATGCCGCCCGGGCCGGAATCGATGATCCGGATAGCGTCCAGAATCTGGCTCTCGGGCGTCACCCGGGCGTCGTGCCACTTGATCGGGCGGCGGATCATGGCCGGCGCTCCCGCGCGGGAACGCCTTGTACGAGCCGACCGGCAGGGACGTCGTGGATCACGACCGCACCGGCCGCCAGCACGGCCCCCGCGCCGACGCGCACGCCCTGGCACACCACCGCGCCCGGCCCGACATGGGCGTCATCGCCGATCGTCACGTCGCCACATATCGTTGCTCCCGGCGCCACATGCACGAAGGCGCCGATGCGGGCGTGATGATCGACGCTGCAGGCCGTGTTGAGGATCGTGGCTTCGCCGATGCGAACGCCGGTTTGCACCGCGGCACGCATCATCACCACGGCTCCGTCGCCGAGCATGACGCCGGAGCCTAACGCAGCGGCGGGGTGGACGAGCGCCGGAAAGCTGAATCCCCGCATGCGGAAACGCTCCCAAACGATTCGGCGGACTCGCGAATCGCCGATTGAGCCGACGCCCAGCGCCAACGCGACCGCGTCGGGCGACACGCCGTCCAGCGCGGCATCGCCGCCCAGCAGGGGCGCCGAGGCCGAGGCTGGCCCGTCTTCCGGCGCGACGCAGCCGCGCACCTCGCGGCCCAGCGTACGAAGTAAATCGAGCACCACGGCCGCGTGGCCGCCCGCGCCGAGCACGATCACCGGGATGGGGGCGGTCACCGGGCGGTTCTCATCGGATCGCATCGTCTTCGTCGTAGTCGGCGGTCGCCTCGGTTCCGACCAGGTCCCAAATGTCGAAGGGCGACCGGCCGTCGCCGGGCCGCTTTGTCGTGATCGCGTCGAGGGTCAGCCGTTCGCCCCTGGCGATCGGCCGCGCCGCCACGATGGATTTGCGCGCAACCGGGATGTTTGGAACCTCCGACGCCCGGGGCGTTTTCAGGCCATCTCCGAGCGAGGCTGAAATTTCACGCACGCCGTCCACCAACTGCTTGAGCTCGCCCGGCTCCAGCGAGGCGGCGTGGTCCGGGCCCGGTCGCGTCCGGTCCAGCGTGAAATGCTTTTCGATCGCCACCGCGCCCAGCGCCGCGGCCGCGAGCGACACGTTGATGCCGAGACAGTGGTCCGAGTAGCCGACCGGCAACCCGAAAGCGGCCCGCAGCGTCGCCATGGCGCCGAGATTGGCGTCGGCGGCCGGCGCCGGATACTGCGTCGTGCACTGCAGCAGCGTGACGTTGCGGCGCAAAGCCTCCCAGGCCGCCGCATCAGACAACGCCCGCGCAAACGCCGCCCGGTTGGGCTCGCGGCCAAGGTAGCCGACCGCCAGCGCGGCCAGCGCCAATTCGACTTCGCCCAGGTTCGCCATGCCGGTGGACAGGACCACGGGACGGCCGGTGCGTCCCACGGCCACGAGCAGCGGCGCATTGGTGACCTCGCCAGAGCCGAGCTTCAACTGCGGCAGGCGCAGGTCGTCAGACAGGAAGGCGAGGCTCTCCAGGTCGAACGGCGTGGACAGGAAGCCGATGCCCCGCTCGGCCGCGTGCTTCACCAGCCGGCGATGCGCGTCATGCCCGAGCTCCAGGCGGCGCAGCATGTCGCGCTGGCTTTCGCCGGCGCCGGTCGCCACTTTCTGGTAGGCGGCCTTCTCGGCCTTGCGGCTGGCGAGCTTGTCGGCCGAGAAGGTCTGGAACTTCACCACGTCCGCGCCCGCGTCGGCGGCGGCGTCCACGAGCGCCACGGCGGCGTCAAAGTCGCCGTCGTGGTTCACGCCGGCCTCGGCGATGATCAGCGTCTTGCGGCTCATGGCGCGTCTCCGGCCGGTTTGCGCAGCAGGTCGCGCGGCCGCTCGATGGCGGCGATCACGTCGGCGATGCGGGCGGAGGACCGCCCGTCGCCATAGGGGTTGACCGCCCCGCTCGCGTCCATGGCAAGCGCCTGCGCGATGGCGGCCGCGATGGCGTCGCGGGTGGGCGCGCAATGCACCACCGACGACGCCCGAAGCCGGCCCTTCTGCCGGTCGCCGACGTCCACGGTCGGCTTGCCGAAGCTCGGGACCTCGTAGAGCCCGCTGGACGAATTGCCCACCACGGCGTCCGCCGCCGCCACGGCCGAAAAATACAGCCGCGACCCCAGCGAGCCGCGATGCACGGCGTTGGGGCGCCTGGCGCAGAAGGCCGCGATGTCCCGGTCCAGCGTCGCGCCGTCAGGGTCAGCGTTGACCCCCGTGAAAACGAGGCCGAACTCCGGGCCAAGACGGCCCAACGTATCCAGCAGCGCCGCGAGCTCGGCGCGCGAGCTGTCCGACAGGGTCACGGGATGAAACGTCACCACCAGCAGCTTTGGCGTTGGCGGGAGGCCGAGCGCCGCAAAGGTCTCGTCGCGGGTGAGGAGGGCGGTGGCCCTGATGCGATCGATGCCAGGGCTGCCGACTGCGTGGACGCGCCCGGCCGGCTCGCCCATCGCCCGGACGCGTGCGGCGGCCTCTTCGGTGGTGGTGAAGTGCAAGCTCGCCATCTTGGTGATGGCGTGCCGGATGGCGTCGTCCATCGCGCCTTCGGTGATGTCGCCGCCCGCGATGTGCGCGACCGGGATCCGCATCACCAGCGCGGCCGAGACGGCTGCCAGGATCTCGTAGCGGTCGCCGAGCACGAGCAGCAAGTCTGGCGCGAGCCTGCCGAGCGTTTCGGCCAGACCGATCTGCAGCAGCCCCATCGCCTTCGCGGCGGCAGCGCCCGTGTCGGCGGCGAGCAGGATGTCGACTGTGTCGGCGGGCTCGAAGCCGTCCTGCCGAATGGCCTCCAGCGTATTGGCGGGGCCGAGATGCTGCCCGGTGGCGATCACCGACACGCGCAGGCCCCGGTCCGCCAGCGCCCGCGCGGGGCCGGCCAGCAGCCCCCAGTCGGCGCGGCTTCCGGTCACGATGGCGACGTGCAGCGCCATCTAGCGCAGCCCGTGCTTGGCCGAGGAAGGGATGTTGATCAGCCGCCGGCCAATGCTTTCGGCGACCGAGAGGTCGTCGCGCGGGCAGTCGCGGTACATGGACAGCTTGTGCATCACGGTCCAGACCGGCCGCGTCATCAGCCCGGCGTCGTTGGTGGCCTGCAGCACGCGGTCGCGCTCGGCCTCGTCGTCGGCGTCCAGCAGCACGGCGTTCAGCCAGTAGTTGGAGCGGGCGAAGGCCGGCTCGCGGAAGAACCGAAGCCCGGACACGCCCTCCAGCGCCTGCGCGTAGCGCTCGGCCAGCGCGCGCTTGGCGTCCAGGAACCCCGGGAGCTGCTCCAGCTGCGCCACGCCCAGCGCGGCGTTCAGATTGGGCAGGCGGTAGTTATAACCCAATTCGTCATGATCAAACGCCCAGCGGTGCGGGACCTTGGCCGTGGTGGTGAGGTGCTTCGCCCGCGCGCCCAGCACCGGATCATGCGTCAGAACCGCGCCGCCGCCGCCCGTGGTGACGATCTTGTTGCCGTTGAAGCTGAGCGTGCCGATGGGCGCCAGTGAGCCCGAGGGCCGGCCCTTGTAGAGCGTTCCCAGCGACTCGGTGGCGTCCTCGATCACCGGCAGGCCGAACTGTTCGGCGATGGCGTTCAGCCTGTCCATGTCCACCGGGTGCCCAAACGTGTGCATGGGCACGATGGCGCGGATCGTCCGGCCGGTCTCGCGGTTCACCAGCACGCCGTCCCGGCGCGTCCCGATGCGCTCCAGATGACGGCCGAGCTTTGCGGGGTCCATGCCGAGCGTCAGCATCTCGGAATCGACGAGGTGCGGCACGGCCCCGCAATAGACCACCGCGTTCACGGTGGCCACGAAGGTGAGGGTGGGGACGATCACTTCGTCGTCGGGCCGCACGCCCGCCACCAGCAGCGCCATATGCAGCGCCGCGGTGCCGTTCACGACCGCGACCGCCCGGCCGGCCCCGCAGGTCTCGGCCAGCCTGGCCTCGAAACCGTCCACGTACTGGCCGACCGACGAAACCCAACCGGTGTCGAGGCAGTCCTTCAGCAGCTCCCACTCACGGCCGGCGAAGCGCGGCTCATGCAGCGGGATCAACGCATCGGCGGGGCCGAGCACGCCCTTCAGGGCGTCGATAAGGCGGGAGTTGTCGACCGAGGTCATCATGCCTTCCAGGTGGCATTCGACCTGCGAGGTACCGCGCCGCTTGCGGCGATGTCAATGAGCGCACCCCAAGGTTGATCCACCTTGCCTTCTCGGCTACTGCGGGCGTGCAACCGAAAGGAGCCTGCAGGTGCGGTACCAGGGTCGGCGCGTGGTCGTGACGGGCGCGGATGGTTTCATCGGATCCCACGTCGTCGAAGCGCTTGTGGCCGAGGGCGCGGACGTCACCGCATTGGCGCTCTACAACGCCTTCGACAGCCACGGCTGGCTGGACGATCTCGCTCCGGATGTTCGCGCCAAGGTCAAGCTCGTGCGCGGCGACGTGCGCGACGGGGGCTTCATGATGCGGCTCCTCGCCGGGCAGGAGGTCTGCTTCCACCTCGCGGCGCTGATCGCCATCCCGTATTCCTATGACGCGCCGCAATCCTACGTGGCCACCAACGTGCAGGGCACGCTGAACGTCCTGGAGGCCGCCCGCGCACACGGCCTCGCCCGGGTGGTCCACACCTCGACGAGCGAGGTCTACGGCACGGCTCAGACCGAGCCCATGGACGAGACGCACCCGCTGCAGGGTCAGTCGCCTTATTCGGCCTCCAAAATCGGCGCCGACATGATGGCGGAGGCTTACGCACGCTCGTTCGAGCTGCCCGTGGTGACGCTGCGGCCCTTCAACACCTTCGGCCCGCGCCAGAGCGAGCGCGCCGTGATCGCCTCGACGATCCGCCAGATCCTCGACCCCGCCTGCGAGGCGATCCGCCTGGGCGATCTGTCGCCGCGTCGCGACTTCACCTTCGTGACCGACACCGCTGAGGCCTTTCTCGCCGTCGGGCTCGCGGACGGCCTGCAGTTCGGCTCCGCGTACAATGGCGGCACCGGCCGCGCCGTCACGATTGGGCAGCTCGTCGAGACGCTGCAGCGCGTCACCGGCTCCAACAAGCCGATCCAGAGCGAGGCGGCGCGCATGCGCCCGGCCGGCTCCGAGGTGCGGGCCTTGCTGGCCGATCACGCACGGCTCACCGCCGCCACCGGCTGGGCGCCCAAGCTGAGCCTGGAGGACGGGCTGGCCAGCACGGTCGCGTGGTGGCGCGGCCGCCTGTCGGGCGGACGCGCGCGCTCCGCCACCGACTACGTCGTCTGACGCGCCACGGGAGTACGCCGATGAAGATCCTCGTCACCGGCTCGGCCGGGTTCATCGGCTTTCACCTGGCCCGTCGCCTGCTGGCGGCCGGCCATTCGGTGGTCGGTCTCGACGGCATGACGGCCTATTACGACGTGCGGCTGAAAGAGCGGCGCGTCGCGCTGCTCAACCAGAACCCTGATTTCATCCAGCACGTGGTGATGCTGGAGGACATGGAGAGCATGGCCGCGGTGGTGCGCGAGGCCCGGCCCGACGCCATCTTCCATCTCGCGGCCCAAGCCGGCGTCCGCTACAGCCTCGAAAACCCGCGCGCTTACGTGGACGCCAACCTGGTCGGCACCTTCAACGTGCTGGAACTGGCGCGCGAGCTCGCCGTGAAGCACCTGCTGATGGCTTCCACGAGTTCGGTGTACGGCGCCAACACGGTGATGCCGTTCACCGAGGACCAGCGCGCCGACATGCCGATGACGCTCTACGCCGCGACCAAGCGGGCGACCGAGCACATGGCGCACAGCTACGCCCATCTGTGGGGCATCCCCACCACGATGCTGCGCTTCTTCACCGTATACGGGCCTTGGGGCCGGCCCGACATGGCGCTGTTCAAGTTCGCCAAGGCGATCCTGGACGGCGAGCCCATCGACATCTACGGCCAAGGCGCGATGCGACGCGACTTCACCTATGTGACCGACCTCGTGGAGGCTATGGCGCGCTTGCTCGACGCCGTGCCGGCCGCGGCTGCCGACGAGGACGAGGCCAAGCTGACCGGCGCGTCGATCGCGGCGCCGTTTCGCGTGGTCAACATCGCGGGCGGCCAGCCGGTGGAGCTGATGGACTACATCGCCTGCCTGGAGCGGCATCTCGGCCGCCAGGCGCAGCGCAACTACATGCCCATGCAGCAGGGCGACGTGCCCGCCACCTTCGCCAACGCCGACCTGCTGGAGCGCCTCACGGGCTATCGACCATCGACGACCGTGGACCAGGGCGTAAAGGCCTTCGTCGACTGGTACGTCAACGAGTGGCGCTAGGGGGCAGGGCGCGCTCCCGTCATCGCGAGCGCAGCGGAGCAATCCAGCCTGGAAGCCCGGCAATCAGGCGGGATTGGTTCGCCTTCGGCTCGCAATGACGGCGGGGCGCACGGGCCGGGAGGGCGCCTCCGGGGCTTCCTCGAACCCTTTAGAGCCTGAAGAGCTCCAGCCCGTCCGGCTTTGCGTCACGCGGCAGCGCGCCGCGCACGTCGATCACCGTCGTTGAGCCCGGCTTCAGGAGCGACTGCACGAGCGTCCAACCCTCGTTGACGAACTCCGCATGCGGCACAGCCAGGATCACGGCGTCGGCCGGCGTAAGCTGGTCCAATGGCGTCAGCGCCAGCCCATACTCGTGCTCGGCGTCGCGCGGATCGGCGAGCGGATCGTGGATCTCGACCGCGACGCCAAAATTCTTCAGCTCCGCGACGATGTCGACCACCTTGGAGTTCCGGGTGTCCGGCACGTTTTCCTTGAAGGTCAGGCCCAGCACCGTGACTGTCGGGTTGGCCTTGCCGGCCGCCAGCATCATGCGGATGCACTCGCGCGCAACGCGTTGGCCGACGCCGTCATTGATGCGGCGTCCCGCGAGGATCACCTCGGGATGGCACCCGGCGCGCTCGGCCCGGTAGGTGAGGTAATAGGGATCCACGCCGATGCAGTGCCCACCGACGAGGCCAGGGCTGAAGGGCAGGAAGTTCCACTTGGTGCGCGCCGCCGTCAGCACGTCGCCGGTGTCGATGCCGAGCTGCTGGAAGATCACCGACAGCTCGTTCATGAACGCGATATTGAGGTCGCGCTGCGTATTCTCGATCACCTTCGCGGCCTCGGCCACCTTGATGGACGGCGCCTTGTGAACGCCCGCCTTCACGACGGAGCCATAGACCGCCGCGATGATGGAGAGGCTCTCGGCGTCCTGCCCGGACACCACCTTGGTGATGGTTTCGAAGCGATGCTCCTTGTCGCCAGGGTTGATGCGCTCGGGCGAGTAGCCGACCCGGAAATCCGGCCCGCAGCGCAGGCCCGAAACGCGCTCCAGCACGGGCACGCAGTCTTCCTCGGTGGCGCCGGGATAGACCGTGGATTCGTAAACGACGATGCCGCCCGTCTTCAGGGCGCGACCCACCGTTTCGGACGCCTTGAGCACGGCCCCAAGGTCCGGCCGGCGCGCGTCGTCGATTGGGGTCGGCACCGTGACGATGAAAAAATCAGCATCCGCGAGATCGGCCGGATCGGCGGTGAGCCGCAGGGCGCGCAAATCGGCGGCTTCAACCTCGCGCGTGCGGTCATGCCCGGCGGCGAGCTCCGCGATCCGCTTGCGGTCAATGTCGAAACCGATCACCTGGGCTCCGGCCCGCGCGAACGACGCCGCGACCGGCAGGCCCACGTAGCCGAGGCCTATAACAGCGATCCTGCGATCATGCTCCACGGCGGCGCCTTTCTGCTTGGGAGCCGTGCCTTATCGCCCCGGGCCCGTCGCCGCAAGCGTGTCCGCGTAGCCCGGTGGGCGTTCCGGTTGCAGACGTGGGAATAGCAGGACCGCGGCCGCGACCGCCGCGATCCACCAGCCCTGCCACGCGCCATGGCTTTCCATCGCTATCGCCAGCACGGCGACCGCGCAGGCCGCCCGCTCCGGCAACAATTGATTGGGCAGGCGCGCCAGCCGCAGGCCGACAAGCCCGAGCAGAACGATGCTGATCAGCGCGCCCGGAAGCCCGAGCTCCGTCCAGGCCTGCAACAACGCGTCATGGGGATGGCCCACCGCCAGCATCGCGCGGTGCCGCTCCGGCACTTCGATTGCGACTGGATCCTTGTCGAGCTTCGGCGACGACCCGAAGCCCGTCCCGGTCGCGAGCCTGCGCACCGCCACCTCGCCGAAGGTGATCCAGATGTCGACCCGTTCCCGCGCGTGCGCGGAGCTCAGCGCCGACATGCCGCTTTCGGGAATCGCGCGCGACAGCGCCAGCCCGAACACCGGCTGAACCGCCATCGCGAGCACCAGTACAGGGGCGGCGAGCGCCTTGACGAGGCGCGGGGCTGCGAGCGCCATCATGAAGGCGGCGGCGCCAACGAGCACGGAGAGTTTCGAGGTGCCGCTGGTGGACGCGAGCGCCCCCGCGGCGACCACCGCGAAGGTCGCCAACGCCAGCCCGTTGCGCCCCTGCGCGCGCATCGCAGCGGCCAGCGGCCAGAACAGCAGGGTGGCTGTCACGATCGGGCGGTTCATCACGTAATCTTCGAGCCGGCCGCCCCAGAGACGCCGCATCGGGAAATCGAAGTGGATCTCCACCGCGAGAACCAGCGTCACCAGCGCGAGCGAGACGGCCAGCGCCGGCGTCGCCCAGCCGGGGAGAGAGCGGGGTAGCGCGGCGGCGAGCAGGGTTGCGGCCGCCAGCGGCGCGATCAACTCGCCAAAAGCCGCCACCGATGACCGCTGATCGACGCTCCACAGGATGGTGACAAGCGCCCAGACCAGAAACGCAAATCCGGCCCAGGCTTCGGGTGTGCGCAGCATAGCGCCAAGCGAGGCGCCGAGCGCGGGCGCGCCCGAGCGAACCAGCGCGGCCGCGAGCGCGAGGGCTGCCGCGATCCCTAAAACGAGCGGAGACGACCGGTTGGCGAACGCCATCAGCACCGGCAGCACCACCACGAGGCAAGCCGTCGCGAGATCGGCCAGCAAGGCCCCGCGTGCGCCGGCAGGGGCTGGTTCGGCCGTGCGGGGGAAGGAAGCGACCATGCGTCAGGGCTCCAAGCGGTTCCGCGTTATGAAGCTTGATCGCAGCCTGCGCAATTCGTGTTCAAGCGTCATGAACCTGAATGGCCGCTCCACGCCGGCACTTTGTAGAAGCCGTCCGGATCGTCCCGGCCCGTCGTCCAAGCGTCGGCGAGGCCCTGCTCGATCCGTCGCGCGATCGGCAGCCGATAATGCAAATGGTCCCAGAAGTTGGCGTCGTCCCGGGTGATCGGGTTCGGCAACCGGAAGTCGACCATTGTCGCGCCCCTGGCGAGCGCGATCGCGGCGACCCGCGCCTTGCATTCCTCCATCCGAGCGCCCTCACGGCTGGCCGCAGGATAGATCCCGGCCGCGTGGGCCGGCGGAAACACTACGAGGCGGACGGCGCCGGCGGGCGTTCGGGCCAAAAGGTTGTCCAGCCATGCGAGCGCCGGGAGCCGGATGGTCGTGCGGTCTACGCCAGCGGCGGGCGGCGCATCTGAGGGAGCCTCCCGCCGGAATCCGGTGTCGCCATAGATATGGAGGCGGGCGCGCCCGAGATCATAGGCGCGCTCGTCGGGCGTGAAGACCTCGTAGCCGTTCAGCGGCAGGCGCGGCGCCATCAGGCCCATCCGGTGGAGAGCCAGCCGCCACGCGATTTCGATCGATCGGAGGTTGAAGAGATGGCGCCAATCGTTCCAGGGGTTCGCGTCGTAGAGGCTGTCGGGGAACCCCCGCGACGTGATTCGCTTGTCGGGGCTGTCGGCGTCCTGGGCGCACCAAAGCGGATCGATCCCGAAGATCGCCAGCCGGGCTTGCGGCGTTTCGCGCAGGAAGAGGTTGGCAATTTGCGCCTGCTCCCAGGCGGTAGCCGAGTTCATCGCGAGATTGGCCGTGCGCGCGCCGAAGGCCAGATCGAGCCGGCTGGGATCCAGCAGTCTCACCGTCGAGGTGCCGAATACGGCCCCGTCGAACAGGTGCGTCCGGATTACCTGCGGGTACATGTAGCGCTGGTTGAGGTCCATCAGCGCCGGAGCGCCGCTGCGCTTGAGCGGCATGGCCCCGTAGGGATCAAACGCCGCAAGCGCGCCGCCGAGCACTACCCCGATCAGCGCGAGCGCGGCGAAAAATCCCGCCAGCAGCTTTCGCCAGGGATGCGCCGGTCTCGATGCGCTGCTCGTCATTGTCCCCGCCGCGAGGCTCCGTGGTTGACGCGGTCACGGAGGCGACCGGCAGTCGCCTCCGCATGAAAAAGCGTCCGACCTGAGGAGGTCGGACGCTTCTGTGGGACAGATCGGCAGCCGGATCAAGCGCTGGCGCTCGCTCCGAAGCGGCGTCGTGTCTTAGCGGCAGATCACCCGGCCGGACGACGCGCGCTGGCACTGGCGACCATTCCGGTAAACGACCGGGTTTTCGCTGCGGCCATAGCCGTAACCACGGCCGTATTCACGTCCGTATCCCCGGCCATAGCCGCGATCATAACCACGCCCGTAGCCGTAGCCGCCGCCCGCCGGCCGGCACACCACCGCGCCGGACGAAGCCCGCTGGCACTGTCGGCCGTTGCGATAAACGATTGGATTTTCCTGGACAGTCTGCACGAGACCGTCCTCGGCGCCCGTAAGCGGCGCAACCGGGAACGGCGCGGCCTGCGCCGAAGAGGCTCCGAGCCAGGCTGCGGCGGCGGCGATGACGATTGCTGCGGTCTTTTTCAAGTTTCAACTCCCTCACGTGAACGTATCTGATTATCGATCGACGACGTTTGAAAGGCCGGGCGGTTCCACTTCGGCCTTGAGCTTGTCGGCCGAAACAGCTGAACGGCCTGCCTATTCGTCCGCCGGAGCCTCTTTCGCAAGGTGCGGAGACCGCGCGCAACGGCGCGGTGGTGACGTTCCACCGCCCACCAGAGCGCGATTGCAAACATGTTTGCGGCCGCCAGGCCCGTCCAGAACGGAAAGTACCTGAATGCGAGATGGGTCAGGTACAGCGAGTAGGAGAAGGCGGCCAGACCACGCCCGGAGCGAGCCAGCCAAGCCGGTGGCCGCAGCCGCTCGACGGCGAGCAGAAACGAGAACAGGCCGGCTCCGATCAGCACGTTGAGCAGGAAATCGTAGAACTGACCCTCGACGGCTTCCCATCGCAAGACCGCCAGCGCCGTGAAGGATGCCGCCAGAGCGGCCCACACCGGGGCGTTGCGCGGCAGGCGGCTCCACAGTGACGCCGCCAGCGCCCCGAGCATCCACGTCAAGGCGAGGCGACCGCTCACAGTCTGGTGGTGCCAGACGACAAGCGCGGGCAGGAACAGGGGCAGATAGGGCCAGAGGCTCTGCCGGCGGCGCAGCATAAGCGCGCCGAGCCCGACATAGCACCACCACTCCACCGCGATGGACCAGAGGGTTCGCCCGGGTCCGACCCGGTCAAAGGCGGGAAACCACTCCCAACGCTCATGCAGCGGGAAATCCTGCAGCATGAACAGGTTGGCCATGACCGTGACCAGATCCGTCGGGCCATCCTTGGCGAAGGACACCCCAGCGAGCCACAGAAATGCGAGGGCGGGCACGTAGGGGGTGAAGACCCTCGCGGCGCGGTCGATCAGGAAGTCGCCATAGTCATAGTCGCTCGGCTTAGAGGCCACGCTGGCGGCGATCAGAAAGCCAGACATCACGAAAAACAGGATGACGCCGAGATCCTGCATCGTGAACGGAGAGGCGACGCCGTTCAGCGATAGGAAGTGCCCCACCAGCACGAGTTGCGCCGCAATGCCCCTCGTCCAGTCGAGCGTCACGGTTTGCGCCGGCGACAGCGCCTTGCGCGTTGATCCAGCTTCAAGGATTCGGGGATGCCGAAGCCGCTCTGCGGCGTTGGCCGGATCGGCGCTCATGCAGGACGCCTCCCGGTTGTGCGTGGGGCCGCAGATTGGCGGTGATCCACCTGGACGTCGGTAAACGCAACGACTCCGCCGGCAGCCCGGCGGAGTCGTGGTAAAGCTGATTTAGCGGCAGATAACCCGGCCGGACGAAGCCTGCTGGCAGCGTCGACCGTTCTGGTACCAGACAGGGTTTTCCGAGTAGCCGCGGCGGTAGCCGTACCCGCCGCCATAGCCGCCGCCGTACCCGCCGCCCCAGCCGTAGCCATAGCGCTCACGACGCAAAGGCCGGCAGATAACGCGCCCGGAAGACGCCTGCTGGCATTGCTGGCCGTTGCGGTAGAAGATTGGCGTATCCGGTTCGTCATCATAGTAATACTGCGCCTGAGCCGAAGCTGCTCCAGCCACCAGGGCGAGAGAGGCGAACGCCACCGTTGCAAACATCCTCATGGGTCTTCTCCTGGTCCGTTTGAATGCCTAGCTACGTCGACGGTTCCGCAGCTCTGGTTCCTGATCCGCCAAGCTCAGGCTGGTTGCAACCTAAAGCCAGCGGACGGCGAATTCACGAGCGAAATATGATAAAGGTATCGTTACGTCGCCCGGTCGATCAATTTTTCCCTGAGTTCGACCACGTTGGTTGTTGCGGTCTGCGCTCTGGCCGCCGCGCTCGAGACGATCCGCCGCAGCGGCGGAGCCTTGAGCATTGCAGGGTAATAACGTGTTGGCCGGCCTGAATGTTCCCGGAACGAGTGCGCGACGACTTGCGCCGCTTTGGCCTAAAAAGCGGTTCAGCTCTTCGGCTTTGCCGTGCGGGAGCGGCGTCCTTCGAGAACGATCGTCCAGCCGCCAGCCCAGAGACCCGCGGAGGCCGTCTTGGCGGCCTGTGTCTCGCGCTCGTATTTGGGTTCGGCGCCTTCCGATGAGCGCGCCCATCCGTTGGCGACCATGATCCGCGCTAGGTCGCCTTCGCGGCCTTTGCACCGGGCGCGAATGCGTCGTTTCTCCAGCCGCTCGACCACTTCACAACTGAGAGTCTGATCTCGCAATTGATTGGCGAGCGCCGCCCGGGCGCGCAGCCCGCAGGCCCAGCGCAACTTGGCGGTGTCGGCGCAAACGGCTTCGGGTCCGGGCCCGATCACCTCGTCTAGGATGATCTCCCCGTTTGCCTTTGAGGTGAACGATACCGAATCGACCGGATCGAACGGGCCTTCCACGCTCACGACCGCGAGAACCGTCGGAGGCGGGATCTTGGAGGCCGGCGCAGGTACTGGAGGCGGGGCCGCGATTTCGACCGGCGGCGGCGGAGGGACGGGAGGTTGGGACAGCCGGTCGCCCATGGTGGCGACCAACCCGATCGCGGCGGCCAGAAGGACGCCGGCGATCAACGCCACGCGCGCCAGAACGCCGGCGTCGCCCCAGATCGGCCTGTTCACGCGAGTCTCCCGCAGGCGCCAATCGCGAATCGCAAGGCATGCCTCAACCGTTGAGAGCCGAGATGTAAAGCACACCTTCGCGGACGGAAATGCTCGCCGTCCCTTTTGGCAACGCTCCTTTCACCACAGCCCCATGGAAACGGGCGCGTCCGCTTGAGTCGCTCAAATTGAATCAATCCTTCTCAGAACCGTTGAACCGCCCCCACGCTACCGGTTCAAGCGAAGGGCGGCCCCGGCGTCGCAGCGTTGACCTTAGGAGGGTGAGATGGCGGCGATGTGGGCGATCCTGGCGGTCCTGGGCGGCGGGATCGGGTTTACGATCGGCCTGAACTTCGGCATCGCCGCCGCGTTCGTCTCCGCTTTCGTCGGCGCCTGGACGTTCACGGGCGCCGGCGTCGCCGCCTTGCTGCTGCGCGGCTCGCGTCCGGGCGGCGAGAAGGATGTGAACGCTGAAGCCGCCGATGACGTGGTCGAGATCGACCTCGACGCCATGACCGACCAGATGGTGAGCGCCCTGCGAGGCGCGCTTGAGGCGGCCGAGCGGCGCGACGGCGCGGCAGTGCGCATGGGCGACGCCGCAGGGCGCGCTTGCGCCTGACCTGACGCCCACAGGGTAAAACCCAGCCGCGTCTGCGGCTCAACTGCAATCGATGAAGTCAGCCGCCGGCGCATCGCTGGCGGCTTTTGCGTTTGTTCAGGCCCCGAACTCAGCGCAACTGTGACTGACAAACCAAAAAGCCCGCCGTGGAAGCGGCGGGCTCAGCAACGGAGAAGTGGCGCGCGAGAGGAAGTCTCAGCCGTCCACGCCGCCGCGCAGCGTCCAACTCTCGTTGGAGAATGGATCGGAAGCCGCCGAGGCGCTGGCCACTGGCTTCTCCGCGCCGCGCCGAACCGGCGGAGCGGTCCGGGCGATCGTTGGGCGCGCCGCTCGGCTGGGCTCGAGCGACACCCAATAGCGCGGTTGCGCCGCGGACTGGCGCTTGACCCATTTGTACCCCGAGAGGTTCCAAGCGACCACGCGCCCACGCAGGTTGTCGAGCACGAAGTCGCCTCGGTCGGTGCGAACCGTTAGAACAAGGTGATTCTCGCCCGACCCCGTGACCACGGCTGCGAGCGATAAGGCATTCGCCGGAAAGCCGCGTGCGATCAGCGCCGAACGTTTCTGAACCGCGTAGTCGTTGCAGTTGCCGTAGCGCGTTTCCAGCGACCACTTGAAGCCGTCCTTGCCGGCGTTCGGCGCGATGCGGGCGTTCACGGCCGCATTCACGGCAGCCATCTCGCTCCAGCGCGCGGGCGTGAGCGCGACCTCGCTCTCGCCGGCGGGCCTGCACTGGTCGGCATGGGCGTTGCAGAATTGAATGAAAGCGAGGGGCGCGAGCGTCAGTTCGCCGTCGCCCAGAGCAGTGGCCTGCGGCAGGCTCCGGGCCTGATCGCCCTGCGATGGGGTGGGGCTCGCATTCGCGACGCCGTTGCCGAAGCCAATCGCGACCGTCAACACGGCCGCGTGGAGAACGCGGGACATCATGATCTCCCTGATCAGATGCCACGAATTTAAAGATGAAGGATTGCAGGTCGGCGCCGGATCAGCGTCGAATACTGGCTATCGTATCAGTCAGTCTTTAACCAGCATGCGGCGATCCGAAACCGGACTACGTCAAGCCATTGGCCGGCGCCGGGCCGAGAGCAGCCGGTAAGCCACAAAGATCAGGCCAAGCACCGCTGCGCCGACCAGGATTGCGGATGTGAGGTTCGGCTCTACGATGAGGCCCGGCGTCGCATAGCCCAGCACGGCCGCACAAAGCAGCACAACCGCAGTGGCGCGATGGATGGGGTGCCGGAAAAAACGCAACATCGTCCAATATAACGCGCGACAACACCGGGCGTTCCTTGGCGGCTCAACGCCTCAATCGATCTCCGAGCCGCTCCACTTCCCGACGCAGCGTGTCAAGGCCGCGCTGCATTTCCCGGACGGCGTTGTCGGAGATGATCGGGGCCGAGGTCAGCGGCGGCCCCGGCGTGGCATCCGGGCAGTCGGGGAGGCCGTCGCGCTTCAATCGCGGCGAGATCCCGCCTTGTGGCGTCAGGAGGTAGGCGCAACCGGTGTCGTCCCGCCAGACCACGGGTTGATCGAGCGCGAAGGCGGGAGTGGCCCCGCAAGCAGTGATTAGGAGGGCGGCGAAAGCAGGACTGCGCATGCCCGACAACGCAATCCCCTTCGATTCAGTTCAGGTCGGGGCTCAAAACTTACGGCGAACGACGGGGTCGAACGCCGGCACGGCATCCGGAAGGGGCGTCGCCCGCGCGGGCTGCTCGCGTCGCTCGATGCGGTCCATCAGGTGAACAAGCCGCACCAGATAGGGCGGAAGGGGTTCATTGATGGCCGACATCAGTTCAGGGCCGGTCGGCGGGGCCGGGATCTCGTCGAAAGAGAAGGTTTGGCTGGACATTCATGATATCCTTTCGAGCGAAGGCAAGCATCTCATGGTTAATAAAATCTTAACATGAAAGTCATTGGGCACCTTGGGCTGCGCAATTCCGGAGATCGACGATGACGCGTCTGGCGACCTGGGTAATCTTGTTTGCAGTCCTGAATACTGTATCGGCCTGTGGTCATTGCGCCGATTTCAGGCCCTTTAACCCGTTTCGGAGCTGCCAGGATGATCAGCCTCGCTAGGGAGGGCGCGACGTCGTGACCAACCGTCTCGTGTTCGAAACCGCGATCGGCGAGTGCGCGCTGGCCTGGACGGACCGAGGAATTTCGAAGTTGTGGCTGCCGGGCGGCTCCCTTCCACAGGGTGATTCGACCTACGAGCACAGTCCGGCGTGGCTGGCCGGCGCCGTCGACGCGATCCAGCGCCTCCTGCTGGGGCAGAGGGTGGATCTCTGTTTCATTCCGGTCGATCTTCGCGCCGCGCCAGACTTTCATCGAAAAGTCTACGTCGTCGCGCGCTCCATCCCGCCCGGCCGCGCGATGACGTATGGCGAAGTCGCCGCGGCGATCGGCGAACCCGGCGCGGCCCGGGCCGTCGGGCAGGCGCTCGGCCGCAATCCGGTTCCCATCGTGGTTCCGTGCCATCGCGTGCTGGCGGCCGGCGGCAGGACAGGTGATTTTTCAGCTCCCGGCGGGGCTGCGTCCAAGCTGCGCTTGCTGGCGATCGAGGGCTATGCCGGCTCCGGGCCTTCGTTGTTCGACTTCGCCGAGGCTCAGGCGACTGCGCGAAGCGCCAGCGCCGATCCGTAGAGGCCCAGCGCGAACACCACGTGGCCGGCAATGTTCAAGCCGCGGATTTGCATCGCGTTCGACCGTTTTGATGCGGCCCAGCCTGCGCCCATTCCGGGTTGCAGCAGAAACCAGCCCGCCCCGACGGTCACGAGGCCCAGCACCAAGGCGGGCGCGAATGTCGGTGCTTGCGCCCAACCGGGGACGATCGCCAGCAGAGCGCCCGCGTAGATCACTCCGATCGCGTAATGCGCAATCCACCCGATTGCGACTTCGCTCGGGTGCGGCTCGGCAGCCGCGATATCGTCGTGAAACACGCGTCCGGAGGGCAGGTGGCTGAACCAGCGGCCGACCAATCCCCAGTTGGCGAGCGGGATGCCGAAGCTACGGAACAGGAACAGGGCCCAGAGGTCCATCAGCGCCGTTGCGCCGACGCCGATTACGAGTGCGCGAACGAGAAAAGAGAACATGGCTGCACTCGAGGGGTGATGGCGGCTGGGCCGTCAATTCAGCCCGGATCAGCCCGTCGCGCCAGCGCCGGTGAGAGCGGCGCTCACGTTGTCCCCGCCCAAATGCGTCAGTCCGCCGCCGACTGGCTGGCCCGCGCCCGCCATGCGGAGCGGATTGCCCAAAGCGCTGCCGCGGCCAGAAACGCGCCGATCGCGCCCCCGAACGAACTCGCGACCCAGTCGATCAACTGAGACGTCCGGCCCGGAATGAACTGTTGAACCCACTCGAGCAATGCGGCGAGCGTCGCAAAAGCGAGCGGCAGGGCCAGCGTGGGCGGTCGGGCGGCCGCGATCCCGATCAGGAAAGTTGCGCCTGAATAAGCCATGAAATGTTCGAACTGGCCCGAGGCGCCCGTATGCGGCCGATCCGCCCCGGGCACCACGGACAGGATCACGATGACGGCGACGAGCCCGAGGGCGGTCAGCTTCGCGGCCCTGTACGCGGTTCGGCCCGGCGGGCGCGTGAAGAAGGTCGGCGGCAATTGAAATCCTCGGTCGCGTTTCGGCGGGCGCATCAGAACCGGACAAATCGGGCCGTAATGCATCCGGCTTGTGACGGCTGACACATATTGGCGGTTGCGTCCATGCCACGATGCAACAGTCAGACCAGCCCGGCGCCCGGCTCGTTTCGAAACGAAACAGGGTTGTCGGCAAGCCGTTTGCAACCTCTCGGCAGGTGTCGCGGTTTCTGCGCCGGAATCTTCGGAGTTGGCTCGTGCTGAAACAATCTGTCCCTTCGGTCATGCAGCCAAAAGCCGGAGAGGAGGAGAGGGTCGAGCTTACCCTCGTCGATCCCCGCGAGATCATGCGCGAATGTCTCGCCGCCGCATTGGCAGAGGCCGACCAGGCCTTCTCGATCACGGCTCTCGCAGCCTTGCCTCCGAGCTGGCGCAATGGCTTCCCAACGGGCCGGCTGCGAATCGCGCTGCTGAATGGGGAGAAAGGTGATTCGGCCGCTCTGGCGGCGGACGTCACAGCGCTCCTCGGTCCGCACGGCTTTGATCATGTCATCGCGCTTTGCGCCAAAGGCGACGCGGCCTCCATGGTCGACGCTCTCGGGGCGGGCGCGGCGGCGGTGGTTCCGGCCGACGCCAGCCTCGACCTCCTGCGTCATGTCGTCCGGCTCGTCATGGCTGGCGGGACCTATGCGCCGGCCTCGGCGCTGCAGGCCTTGGAGCCAGGCCCGGCCCCGAAAGTCGCCAAGCCGGCCGCCGTCGCAGGCCTGCCGCCGCTCACGCCACGCCAGGCCGCGGTGGTCGAGGCGCTGCGCCGCGGCAAGCCCAACAAGCTGATCGCCTATGAACTGAACATGTGCGAAAGCACCGTGAAGGTGCACCTGCGCACCGTGATGAAGAAGATGCGCGCGCAGAGCCGGACGCATCTGGCCACCATGATGGGCCGCCACGAGGCGCTGGCTCTTTCGGCCTAAGCCTCAGTGGCGCTTATCGGATGGGCTTCGCATGAGGCCCCTGGGCAAGCGTGTCCTTGACCTTGAAGGGCAGCAATCGCCAGTTCACCGGCTTCGACACGAAAGCGGATGCGCCGAGTTGGTAAGCCTTGTCGATCGCGCTCAGATTGGTTTTTCCGGTGATCACGATGATTGGCGTCGTGGTCGTTCGCGCATCGCCGCGCACGTGCTTGATCACCCCGAACCCGTCGGTTCGCGGCATTTCGAGGTCGACGATCACGAGATCGAAATGCGCAGCGCCGAGCTTGCCGATCGCGACGGATCCATCTTCGGCGGTATCGACCTCGACAGCCTCATCCGTCAGGGCGCGTTCCGCGATCTTCCGGAATGTGGGATCGTCGTCGACAACGAGGACGCGCTTGCGTGCCT
The DNA here is from genome assembly GCF_014636935.1 of Alsobacter metallidurans. Classification (GTDB taxonomy): domain Bacteria; phylum Pseudomonadota; class Alphaproteobacteria; order Rhizobiales; family Beijerinckiaceae; genus Alsobacter; species Alsobacter metallidurans. The sequence continues at coordinate 1,714,808 of NZ_BMES01000001.1, forward strand.
CGGGCATGGAACACCTCGCTGGTTCGCCGAAAATGCGACCACAGGTTGTAATCTTTAGGCCTGCACTGATTAAAGAAACGGTAACTCTGTCGGAAAACGTCTCTGATCCATCAACCTGATGGCAGACGTTACAACCATAGGATGCGCCAACGGAGGTGCAACTTGGTGAACACGCGCGAGAGCTTAGGGCGGCGAATCCGCGTCCTGCGCGATGCGTTGCGGCGCAGGCCCGACACTGAGCACGAGATGACGATCAATCGCGTCGTGCTGTTGTCGCTCGTGCTCGGTTACCTTTGCATTGCGGCCGCGATTGGCCACGAGGGCGCTTCGGCGATGCTCGCCAAGTCCTGGCGCGTATTCGCGGGACACTATGTCGTCACGTTGCTGCTGATCTGGCATTTGATCATGCGGCCCGGCGCGTCGCCGGTGCGCCGCCTCGTCGCCATCGTGGTGGATCTCGGCAGCCTGTCCTTCGGCGCCTATGCGGGCGGTGACGCCGCGGCCGCCATTTACCCCATCTATCTTTGGGTCATCCTCGGCAACGGCTTTCGCTTCGGCGTATCCTACCTGTTCGCCGCCTCCGTCGTCTCGATCATCGGGTTCACCACTGTGATCGCCGTGACGCCCTTCTGGCGCGACAACCTGCCTCTCTCGATCGGGCTCCTGATCGCGCTTGCAGCGCTGCCCGCCTATGTGTCGACGCTGATCCGCAAGCTGAACCAGGCCAAGGCCGAGGCCGAGGCCGCGAGCAGGGCCAAGAGCCTCTTTCTGGCCAGCGTCAGCCACGAGCTGCGCACGCCTCTGAACGCCGTGATCGGCTTCAGCGACCTGCTCGACGACGGCCGGCTGCAGGGCGATCAGTCCGAACTCAACAGGGCCATCGGGGCCGCGGGGCGGTCGCTGCTCACGCTGATCAACAAGCTCCTGGAGCTGTCGCGCCGCGAGGCCCAGCAGGGGGAAGCCCCGCCCGTGTCGTTCGATCTCGCGGCGGCCCTTTTTGCGGCGCGCAACATGGTTTTCGTCCAGGCGCGGCAGAAGGACCTGCAGGTGAACGTCTTCATCGGCGAGGGAGCGCCGCTGCGCCTGCGCGGACAGGCGAGCCAACTGGGCGAGGTGTTGGTCAATCTCGCCGGCAACGCAGTGAAGTTTACGGCGTCGGGCCATGTGGTGATCGCGGCTGGGCCATCAGGCGCGCCCGGCCTGCTGCGCTTTGAGGTGCGTGACACTGGGATCGGGATCGCGCCGGAGGCCCGCGAGCGCATCTTCGAGCGCTTTACCCAGGCGGACGCCACCATCATCGACCGTTTCGGCGGCACCGGGCTGGGCCTCAGCATCGTCAAGGACATCGTCGAGGCCCAGGGCGGCCGGATCGGGGTCGACAGCGAGCCGGGCCAGGGCAGCACGTTCTGGTTCGAATGGCCATTCGAGGCCGACGCCACGACGGAGCCGGCCCGCGCCGCGGTGGTTTCGCTGTTCTCGTCAGACGAACGATTCCGACAGCGCTGGACGAATGCGCTGACCCGCCGCGGCGTCGTGATCGCGCCGCTGGGGGCAACCGCCATGACCGGCCAGGTCATCGTTCTGGACGGCGCCGACGCGGGCTGGCGCGACGTCGCCGAAACCCTTGCGGCGGACCGCAAGGTCGGCGGCCTCACGATCTTGCTGGCGGCTCCGGACCGCGGTTTTGTCCTCGAACAAGCCGATGAAGCGCTCGTCAACGCAGTTGCGCCTGTCGCGCCGGACGCCGACGCGCTCACCTGGTCGCTCGCGATCGTCGACAAAGCGGGAGGCGCCCGCCAGGACGGGCCCGTTGTTACGTCGGCTTCGCTCGCGGGTCTGCGTGTGCTGGTCGCCGAGGATAATCTGGTGAACCAAAAGGTCGCGAGCCTGATCCTCGGCAAGGCCGGTATCGTGGTGACGCTCGCCAACAACGGCGAGGAGGCGCTCAGGGCCCTGGAAGCGTCGGACTTTGACGTGGTGCTGATGGACGTCAACATGCCGGTGATGAACGGCATCGACGCCGCGCGGCTCTACCGCGTGGGCCGCGGCTCCGACGGCGGCGCGCCCATCCTGGCGCTCACGGCCGACGTCACGCCCGAAACGGAGGCGCGCTGCCGCGAAGCCGGCATGATCGGCTGCGTCACAAAGCCGATCAACCAGGACGTGCTTCTCGCCAAGCTCGCCGAAGTGATCGGCGCACGCCCGGCGGTCGACCGTCCGGCCGAGGCGCCCGGCGCCGACCTGTCCGGCAGTGAGATCGACGAAGCCGCACGGGACGTGCTGCGCGAACTAGGCGGCGACGCCTTCCTGGCCGAATTGACGGGCGATTTCCTCGACTCCGCCTCCGCCGCGATGGAAACGCTGATCCGGGCGCGCGAGGAGCGCGATTCCGAGACCTTCCGCCAGGCCAGCCACGCGCTGAAAAGCGCGGCCGGCAATGTTGGCGCCGAGCAGGTGCGCCAGCTCTGCGCGGCTTGGTGCGACGCCACGGAGGCGAGCCTCGCCGACCCGGCGACCGACACCGGCCGCCTCGCCGCCGCGATGCTGCGTTTCCAGCACCGCTTGGCGACGGGCGCAGTCGAGGAACCGGACCTCAGCGCGGGGGAGGAAGCCAGGATCTCCTACTCGAAACGCAGCTGAGCGCACGCCGGATGAGCCCGGCTTGCGCGAAAGGCCGCAAAATACCAGATTGGCGCTATGTGTGGCCGCTTCGCCCTGACCGCCTCGCCCGACCAGATCCGCGCTCTGTTTCAGTACGAGCAGCAGCCGAACTTTCCGCCGCGCACGAATGTCTCCCCCACCGAGCCGATCGCCATGGTGGCGTCCGACCGGGGAACGCGTTCGTTTCGGCTCGTCCGGTGGGGTTTTATTCCGTCCTGGGTGAAGGACACCAAGGCGTTTCCGCTGCTGATCAACGCGCGCGGCGAGACGCTCGCGACCAAGCCCGCATTCCGCAACGCGATCCGGCGGCGGCGCTGCATCGTGCCCGCCGACGCCTTTTACGAGTGGAAGCGCGAAGGCGAGGGCCGGGCGGCGCACAAGCAGCCTTATCTGATCCGCCGCCGGGATGGGCGCACGATGGGCCTCGCAGGCCTTTGGGAGACCTATGTGTCGCCGGACGGCGGCGAGATCGATACGGCGTTGATCGTCACCACGGGCGCGAATGGCGCCATGGCGGCAATCCACGATCGTATGCCTGTGATCCTGAAGCCGGAGCAGTTCGACCTATGGCTGGACTGCGCCAATGAGGATCCGGGCCCGGCGCTGCAACTCGTGCGGCCCTGCGCGGATGACGTGATTGAGATGGAGCCCTGCGACCCGCGACTGCCCCAGCCCGAACGCCGCGCCGCCCCCGCGCCGCGTCCATCGTCGCCCGAGCTCCCGCCTCGCGAACCCGTCTCAGCTTCCCGCAAGGCAGGGGTCGGCGATGCGCAGGGCAGCCTGTTCTAGGATCGTCCCGGGTGAACGGCACGGCCTCGATCGATGCGCGCCTGGCGGTGCGGGCCTACCGACCCTCGGATTGCGCTGCCTGCGCGTTGATCTATGTCCGTGCCCGCATCGTCGCCTTTCCGTGGCGGCCGGCGACGAGCTTCGCATTGGCCGACTTCGAACGCGACTCGCAGGACGAGTCCGTTCTGGTCGCCGAACGCGACGGCCAGGTGGTTGGCCTGTTGTCCGTCTGCCCCGATGAGCGCTTCATCCACCTGCTGTTCGTGGACCCTGACCATCACCGTACGGGCGTCGGCCGGCGCCTGCTCGCGCATGCGCTCGAGGCGCTTGGCCCGCGCGTCTGGCTGAAGTGCCAGCAGAAAAACCTGCCCGCGCTGGCGTTCTATCGCAGCCAGGGCTGGAGCGTGACGCCCGGCGGCGCCGACGAGGTTGGTCCCTGGAGCTATGTCGCGTCTCCGGCCGCCAACGTGGCGCAGCCGTGAGGCGCTCCATCAGCGCTGCCGCAGCGTCGCCCGCAGCACGAAGGTGAGCACCGCCGCGACTGCCCGATAGAGTTCCTCGGGAATCTCCTCGTCCAGAGGCACGCGCGAGAGCGCCTCGGCCAGCAAAGGGTTCTCCTCGACGGCCACGCCGTGCTCCTGCGCGGTCGCGACGATGCGATCCGCCACGGCGCCGCGCCCCTTGGCGGTGACGCGCGGCGCACGGCTCTTGCCGCGTTCATATTCGAGCGCGACCGCAACTTTCGGAGGCGAGGCGCCGCTCATGAGCGCTGGTCCAGCCGCCCGCCGGGCGGGGAAGCTGGGCGGCGTGGCGCGCCCGGGATCACGGCGATCTCGGGGTTTTCGAAGGCGGCGTCCACCAGCGAAAAGCGCAGCGCGTCCGCGCCTGCTTCGAGGCGGGCGCGCGTTTCCGGCTTTTCCGCCCACAGCGTCACGCCGAGCGCCTGCGCGCCGAGCGCCAGTCGCGCATGGACGGGGCCGCCCTCCGATGTGTCGATCGCGAACTCCAGCGTCCAGAGCGGCGCCGACGCGCCTGCCGCGCCGCCGCGCGATCCCTCGTTGCGGATGCGAACCTGCGCGTTCGCGGTTTCGCGCGGCAGCAGGATCGGGATGTCGAAAACCCAGCCTTGCTGGCCCGGCGGACGCACCTGCTGTGGGGCGCTGTCCGTCTCGTTCAGCGGCAGCGAGGCCGCCTGCGACAGGCGAATGCGATCGATGCTCGCCTCCACCTGCTCGCCGATCCGTTGCAGCGGCGCGTCCGTGACGGGCGTGTCGGCCAACATGGCGGGCGAAGATGGCCGGGGAGGCTGGTCGGCGCGCGGCGGCGCGTCGCGAGGATGCGACGGCGGAGCCGGAGATCCCGGCGGCGTCTCGCCGACGTCGGCCGGGATGGGATCGCCTCCGGCCGCCAGCGTGGCCCGCAACGCCTGCGCCAGCATGCGCGCGTCGCCGATCGGCGAAGCGGCGGCGCGCAGCGCCTGCGCGAGCGGCAGAACCGTATCCACGAGCGAGGTCGTGTCGTCGACTTGCTCGGCGGCGCTGCGCGCCGGCGCCGCTACGCCTTGGGCCGGCTTGGGCGAGCCCGCGATGTCCTTGGCGGCCAGCAGGTCAAGATCGGAAACGGGATTGCGGCGCGGCGGCTGAAAACCCCGCTCGCCGACCGCCGCGCCGGTGTGCTCGTCGATCGAGGCCGGCGCGTCCACGGCCGGGACGGGCCCGACCAGCGCCTTTGCGAGTGTCAGCAGCAACGACTTGGCATCCGCCACGCGGGGCGACCGCCCGGTGGCGAGCCGGCTTTCGAGAAACAGTCCGGATGACTGCGCCATGGCCTGCAGCGTCACCGGGTCGATTGGCGCTCCGCCATCCAGCGCCCGCCCGACAAGGGCGGTCGCGGCCGCGCGGGCCGCCGGCGGCAGGGACGCCGCGACGATGGGATCGGCGAGCGCGTTCCGGAGCAGGCTGACCAGTTGCGAGGCGGGCGCCTGCGTGGCGTCGGCCCGCACCAGGGCGGCCGAGAGCGCAGTGGCCGGCGTCGCGAGCGGAAGCGGATCCAGGACCGGTGGCGGCGCGGGCGCACGCTCCACCGTGGCGGCGGGCGGCAACGGACGAGCGCCCACTGACGACGAAGCAGGGTCGAGAACGACCTGGACGGCGGGCTGTTGCCCAGCCGAGAGCACGGAGAGCCGCACATTCGCGCCGACCTGCAGGTTCTCTGCCCCGGAGACCTGCAGCGGACCCAGCGCGGTGATCAGCGTCGCCAGCCCTTCCTGCGTGATCGCGGCCACGCGCGCCGCCACGACGGCGCCGGGCTCCAGCGCCAGCGCTTCGGCGGCTGCGGCTTGAAGGGCCGGCTTCAGGGGTGTAACGCCGCCCACGGCCACGGCTGTTCTCCCGGCGCGCCGAGCGCGCGCGGGTCAAGGTTGCCGCATTCGCGTTTGCGGATCGTTAAGGAATGCCCTCCAAGCCGAGATGGCTCGCGGGCGGCGCCTACAGCACCTTGCCGGGGTTGAGAATGCCCTTGGGATCCAGCGTCGACTTGATTGCGCGCATCATCTCCAGCGCCACTGGATCCTTGACCTCCGCGAGCAGATGCCGCTTCAGCCGGCCAATGCCGTGCTCGGCTGAGATCGATCCGCCATAGCGGGCCGTGAGCCCGTGCACGACGCGATTGATGGCGTCCCACTGCGCCATATAGGCGGCTTTCTCCATGCCGACCGGCTGGGTCACGTTGAAGTGGAGGTTGCCATCGCCCAGATGGCCGAAGGGCAGGGGGCGGCAGCCCGGCATGGCCTGCTCCAGCGCCGCGTTGGTCTCGGCGATGAACTGCGGGATCGTGGCGATCGGCAGCGCGATGTCGTGCTTGATCGAGCCGCCCTCGAAGCCTTGAGCCTCTGAGAGCGTCTCGCGCAGCTTCCAAAGTGCGTTGCGCTGGTCCAGCGAGGTCGCGATGGCGGCGTCCTCGACCTCGCCGGCCTCCATGGCGGCTCCGAGGATCTCCTCCAGGGCGCCGTCCAGGGCTTCGTCGCGCGCCGACGAGAGCTCGATCAGCACGTACCATGGATACGGACGTTCCAGCGGGTCGCGGCAGCCCATGTAATTGACCGACATCTCGATTCCGAGCCGCGGCACGAGCTCGAACGTCGTCAGGCCGTTGCCGGCCGCCGCCTTGGCGCGACCGAGCAGCGCCAACGCGGCCGCCGGCGTGGGCAGGCCGCACAGCGCCGTCACCATCTGGCGAGGGCGGGGGAAGAGCTTCAGCACGGCCGCCGTGACGACGCCCAGCGTGCCTTCAGCCCCGATAAAGAGGTTCTTGAGATCGTAACCGGTGTTGTCTTTCCGCAGCTTGCCAAGCCCATGCCAGACGCGGCCATCGGCCAGCACCACCTCGAGGCCGAGCACGAGATCGCGGGCGTTGCCATAGGCGAGCACGGCGGTGCCGCCGGCGTTGCTGCCGAGATTGCCGCCGATCGTGCAGGTGCCCTCCGAGGCGAGCGACAGCGGAAACAGCCGGTCGGCCGCCTGCGCCGCCTCCTGGGCGCGCAGCAGGGTGACGCCGGCCTCCACCACCATGGTGTCGGAGAGCGGATCCACCTCGCGGACGCGATCGAGGCGCGTCAGCGACAGCACGATTTCGTCGCCGCTCTCGTGCGGCACCTGGCCGCCGACCAGCCCGGTGTTGCCGCCCTGGGGGATAACCTTCCAGCCCTGCGCGTTGCACAGCGCCAGCACGCGCGAGACTTCGTCGGTGGAGCCCGGGCGCACGACGCAGAGCGCCTTGCCCCGGTAAAGGCCGCGCCACTCCACGAGGTAGGGCGCCATCTCCTGCGGGTCCGCAAAGGCGTATTTCTCGCCCACGATGGCGGCCAGTTGCGAGACCACGGACGCGGCGGCGGTGAGCAAGGAATCCTGCATCGTTCTATCCCAGGGTAGGGCGGGCCCGGCTGGCCCGGGGGCGCTCGAAGACGCCGACGAGTTCCACATGGGCTGAATAAAGGAATTGGTCGACCGGGGTAACGCGCGTCAGCGTATAGCCGCCCCCCACGAGGATAGCGGCGTCGCGCGCGAACGTGGACGGGCTGCACGACACGCCCACCACCGTCGGGACCCCCGACTCGGCGAGTTGGCGCGCCTGCGCCTCCGCGCCCGCGCGCGGCGGGTCAAACACCACCGCGTCGTAGCCCTTCAGCTCCAGGGGCATCAATGGCCGGCGAAAGAGGTCGCGCGTTTCCACCGTGAGCGGTCGGAGCCCCTGCGTGCGCCTCACCGCGGCCTGCAAAGCCTGCAGGGCAAAGGCCTCGCCCTCCACGGCGTGGACGGCGGCGCGCTCGGCGATGCGCAGCGCGAACGGTCCGACCCCAGCGAAGAGATCGGCGACTTTTTTTGCCCTGGGCATCGCCTCCAGCACGAGCCTCGACAGGGCTTCCTCGCCAGCTGCGGTGGCCTGGAGAAACCCGCCCGGCGGCGGCTCCACCTGGGCGCGGCCGATCTGAATGGCGGCCGGCCGGAGCGCGACGATCAGGTCGCCATGCATGGTCAGGCGGGCAAGGCCCAGCCGCTCGGCGAGCTGGACGAGATCGGTCCGCAGACGCGGCGAGGCCGGGCCGTGGCCGCGCAGGTCGACGTCGAGGCCGCCCAGCGTAGCCGTGACCTGGATGTCGAGAGGCTTGGCGCTCTTGGAACAAGCTTCCGCGAGCGCGAGCGCCACTTCGGGCGCGCGACCGAGCTCCGGAACCAGCAGCGGGCAGAACGGGATTGGGACCAGGTCGTGCGAGCGCGCCGCCATGAAGCCCACCGCCATCCGGCTTCGGCCTTCGCTCTCCACCCGGCGTGCATGAAACACCACGCGCCGGCGCCCGGCGCCGTGAGCGGGAACCATCGGCAAGATGTCGGTCTCGACGCCCGCCTGACGCAAGGTCGCGGCGATCTGGCCGGATTTCCAGGCCAGGTAGTCCGCCGCGCCCATATGCTGGGCGGCGCAACCGCCGCAGGTTCCAAAAAGCGGGCAGGGCGCTTCGACCCGGCTCGGGGCCGCAAGTTCCAGGTCGATCAGACGACCGCGATCTCCCGCGACCTCCGCCAGGACGGTCTCGCCTGGCAGCGCATAGGGGACATAGACGGGCCCCCGATCCGTCAGCGCGACGCCGTCGCCCCTCTGGCCGAGCCTTTCGATGACGAGCCGCTCAGCCATGGTGATCCGTTGCCGCGCCGCGCCGGGCGCCAATGAGGAATTCGAGATTGCCGTCGCCGCCCGGCACGGGCGACGCGATCACGCCGTCCGGCCGCCAGCCAAGCCGTCGCACGAGTTTCTCGATGTCGTCGCAGACCGCGACGTGGATCGCCGGGTCCTTGACGATTCCTTTGCGGACGTTCGCGCGGCCGGCCTCAAACTGCGGCTTGATCAGCGCCACCATGGCGGCGTCCGGCGCCGCGAGCGAGAGCACGTGCGGCAGAACGAGCCGGAGCGAAATGAAACTGAGATCGAAGGTGACCACCGACGGCGCTTCGGCGAGGTCGGCGGCCACAACGGCCCGCGCGTCCCGTCCTTCGAGCGAGACGACGCGAGGGTCGGCCGCCACGGTGCGATGCAACTGGCCGTGCCCGACATCCACGGCCGTGACCGCGCGGGCGCCAAGCGTGAGCAGCACGTGCGTGAAGCCGCCCGTGGAGGCGCCCACGTCCAGGCAGGATTGGCCCGCAGGATCGTAGCCAAATCGCGCCAGCGCGGCCGCGAGCTTGAGGCCGCCGCGCGAGACCCACGGATAGGGCTGTTCCGCACGCACCGTCGCGGTGGCGGACACTGTTTCGGAGGGCTTTCGCACCACCGCGCCGTTCACGGTCACGAGCCCGGCCGCGATGGCTTCCTGCGCCTTGGCGCGGCTCTTAAAGAAGCCGCGCTCCACGAGCGCCAGATCCGCACGGCTCGCAGCGCGAGCTCCGCCCGGGCCGGCGGGCGCGCGCCCGTCCGCGGATCGAAGGTCGTCGTGCAGGGGGCGGCTCATCGGCGAAATCGCGACATCAGGTTGCGGGCGAAGCCCTTTGGTTGGGGTGGCCGGTCCTATAGCATGCCCCGGCCGGGGGCGAAGCCTTTCGGCGGCAGTGATCACAAAGGGAGACCTCGATGAAGCGCCTCGTTCTTGCCGTTCTCGCAAGCCTGCCGCTGACGACCGGCTTTGTCGCCGGAGCAGCCGCCCAGGAAACGGCTCAGGCCGACGTCGTCGACAACAAGGGCGCGTCCATCGGTTCCATCCAGGTGCGCGGCTCGGCCGCGGGCGTCGTGATCAGGGTCGCGCTCAAGGCCGGCGCTCTGCCTGCCGGCTGGCATGGTTCGCACCTGCATGCCGTCGGCGATTGCGGCGACACCGAGAAGTTCATGAACTCCAAGGCGCATGTGAATCACGACAACAAGAAGCACGGACTGCTGAACGCCGAGGGGCCCGACAACGGCGACGCGCCGAACCTCTTCGCGGCGGCGGATGGATCGGTAAACGCCGAGTTCTTTACGCCGTTCGTGAAACTGACTGGCGCGAACGGCCTCAAGGACGCTGACGGATCGGCCTTCGTCATCCACGCCAGCGAAGACGACCACGCCTCCCAGCCAATCGGCAACTCCGGCGCTCGGCTCGCCTGCGCGGTCATCAAGTAAGGCGCGGCCGTTTCTGGCCGGTGGAACGCATTTGAAGTATCGCCGGCCAGAACGATTCATTTCTGTACATTAAGTTAGTCTTGGTTTTGCGGATTGGGAGTTTCTTTCATGCAGTTTATCAAGTTGGCTTTGGCGCTCGCGACTGCCTTTTCGGCTGGTTCCGCGAGCGCCGCGCCGCCGAGCTGGCGCCTTCAGCATCTGGCTGATGGCGCCTTGCAGGCGGGCCTCAAGCCATCGCCGGAACTGGGCGACATGGAATTTTTGGTGGCGTGCAAGCCAGGCGCTTACGTCGCCGAAATAGAATTTCGGAGCACCAACGACCACAGCGGCGCGCAGGCGTCGGCGAAACCGCACGATTCGATGCTCACCATCGAGGTCAACGGCAAGGCGCACGGCCCGGTTTCCGCTGATCTGGTCTATGACGAGCCGGACGCCGCGTGGCACTTCAGGGTCCCGGTTCCGACCACCGGGTGGGTGTGGCGCGAACTCGCGTCGGCCCGAACCATCGTGGTGCAGTCGCCGGATCGCACCGTCGAAATACCGATGGCCGAAGCCGCCGCAGCCCTGGCGGTCATGAACAGGGCTTGTTCCTGACGTCGATGACGCGTCCGCCCTCGTTTACGCGATGAGGCTCGCCGCCTTGGCGGCGGCGCTCTCGTCCCGCCCAAGCGCTTCAAGCGCCTTGGCGACAATACCGCGCGCGTCCAGGCCGGCCTGGGCGTACATGCGCTCGGGCTTGTCGTGGTCGAGCCAGACATCTGGCAGAACGAGACTCCGGACGCGCAAGCCCTTGTCCAGAGCGCCCACTTCGGCGAGGTGGTGCAGCACGAACGAGCCAAACCCGCCGATCGAGCCTTCTTCCACCGTGATCAGCACTTCGTGCTCACGGGCGAGCCGCTCCACCAGCACGGCATCGAGCGGCTTGGCGAAGCGAGCATCCGCCACCGTGGTCGACAGGCCCATCGCGGCGAGATCGTCGGCCGCCTTGAGGCACTCGGCCAGCCGCGTACCGAGAGACAGCAGGGCGATGCGCGAGCCCTCGCGGACGACGCGGCCTTTGCCGATCTCCAGCACGGTCCCGACCTCGGGCAAGTCGAGGCCGACGCCTTCGCCACGGGGATACCGAAACGCGATCGGCCCCCGGTCGTAAGCCACCGCGGTCGCCGTCATGTGGACCAACTCGACCTCGTCGGCTGCCGCCATAACGACCATGTCGGGCAGGCAGCCCAGATAGGCGACGTCAAAAGACCCCGCATGCGTGGCGCCATCGGCTCCCACTAGCCCGGCGCGGTCGATCGCAAACCGCACGGGCAATCCTTGGATCGCGACGTCGTGGACCACCTGGTCGTATGCGCGCTGCAGGAAGGTGGAGTAGATCGCGCAAAATGGCTTGTAGCCTTCGGTCGCGAGCCCCGCCGCAAACGTCACCGCATGCTGCTCGGCGATGCCGACATCGAAAGTGCGCGTCGGGAACTCCTTGCCGAACAGGTCGAGGCCCGTGCCGGACGGCATGGCGGCCGTGACGGCCACGATCCTGTCGTCCGCGCGTGCGGCCTTGATCAAGCTGTCGGCGAAGACGCGCGTGTAGGACGGCGCGTTCGCCTTGGGCTTGGCCTGTGCGCCCGTCACCACGTCGAAGGTGTTGACGCCGTGGTACTTGTCGGCGCTTGCCTCAGCCGGAGCGTAGCCCTTGCCCTTTTGGGTGACGACGTGGATCAGCACCGGCCCGGCCTGCCCGTCGCGCACGTTCTTCAGAACCGGCAGGAGGTGCTCGAGGTTGTGCCCGTCGATCGGCCCCACATAGGTGAAGCCGAGTTCCTCGAACAGCGTGCCGCCGGTGAGAAATCCGCGCGCGTGCTCCACCGCGCGCGTGATGGTGCGATCGAGCCTCTTGGGCAGGTGCCCGGTCACCTGCTTGCCGATGTCGCGCAGCGTCAGGTAGGTCCGCCCGGACAGGAGGCGCGACAGATAGGCCGACATAGCCCCGACCGGCGGGGCGATCGACATGTCGTTGTCGTTGAGGATCACGATCAGCCGCGAGTCCATCGCTCCGGCGTTGTTCATCGCCTCGTAGGCCATGCCGGCCGACATGGCGCCATCGCCGATCACCGCCACGACGTTGTTCTTGCGCCCGTCGAGGTCGCGGGCCACCGCCATGCCAAGGCCAGCCGAGATCGAGGTCGACGAATGGGCGGCCCCGAAGGGGTCGTACTCGCTTTCCGTCCGCTTGGTGAAACCCGACAACCCGCCCGCCTGCCGCAGAGTCCGGATGCGGTCGCGTCGGCCGGTCAGGATCTTGTGCGGGTAGGCCTGATGGCCGACGTCCCAGATGATCCGGTCATCCGGCGTATTGAAGACGTAGTGCAGCGCGACCGTGAGCTCCACCACGCCCAGCCCTGCGCCGAGATGTCCGCCCGTCACCGACACGGCGTCGATCGTCTCGCTGCGCAGTTCGTCGGCGAGCTGCCGCAACTGCGTGGGCTCGAGCCGACGCAAGGCGTGCGGGTCGACGACTTGGTCCAGCAGGGGTGTCTTGGACGGAGACGGGAAGGTGTGATTCACAATCGGAGCCTGTTGGGGAGCGTTCCCCATCCTTTGCGACGGTTTACCCGAAAACGGAGCGCCGAAACAAACGCCCGTCATCGTCTCCGCTAGCGGTCGACGTCCAGCGGTTCGACCCCGCGTGGGCGTCCATCGGCCGAGAGCGTGATTTTTTCAACGCGCGCCTCGGCCTTCCGCAGCAGGGTCTCGCAATGTTTTTTCAATGCCTCGCCGCGCTCGTAGATCGCGATGGAGTCCTCCAGCGCGACATTTCCACGCTCCAGCCGGCCGACGATCTCCTCGAGTTCGGCGAGCGCCGCCTCGAACGGCATGGCGGCGATGTCGGCCCCGGTGGCGGCTGCGCCCGGCTGTGCGGCGTCGGTCACGAGAAAACTCCACTGCAGTGCGGGCTGTATATCGACCGGCGCGTGCACGGTTGCAAGCCTTGCGGCTCCAACCGCGAAGGCCGCGCTTGCATCAAATCGGCAGCGCCGTGGTGCGCTTCACCGTCCGCAGCGCCAACGTCGACTGCACGCGGACGACGCCAGGCAGCGTGGTGAGCACGCTGCGGTGGATGCGCTCGAAATCGGCCGTGTCGGCGAAAACCACCCGGATCAGGTAGTCGGCCGTCCCGGCCAGGAGATAGCATTCCAGGATCTCGGGGTGGCGCGCCACCGCGGCCTCGAAAACGTCGAGACTCTGGCGGCCCTGCTGGTCCAGAGTCACGAACACGAAGGCTGCGCCCGGCAATCCCGCGGCCGCCTCGTCGAGCAGCATCACGGTGCCTTTCACCAGCCCGGATTCTTCCAGGATCTTCACCCGCCGCAGGCAGGCGGAGGGCGAGAGATGCACCTTCTCGGCCAAGTCCGCATTGGTGATGCGGCCATCCTGCTGCAGCAGCTTCAGGATCGCACGATCGCGCGCATCCAGTTCCTGTAGTCGCATCGTGGCCGCCCCTGCGCCGAATTTGCGCAAGCTTATGCGAACAACCAGCCGGGAGGGAAGCCGCGCCGCTCAGGGTGGCGTGGGCTCGGGCGCGGGCTCCCCGGCGGCCGGCCCAGTCGGCGCCGCTGGCCGGCCAAAGATCCACTTCTGGTAGACGAGCCCGATGCCGACCAGAACCGCGCCGAGCCCGATGAACGACAGCGCCCGCAACGGCCCGGTGAGGCCGGACATGTCGAACAGAAACGCCTTGCCGACCGCCAGCAGGATATAGGCCGCCGAAGCAAGCCGCGCCGTGCGGGAGTGGCGCAGCACCCCATAGGCGAGCAGGGCGAGGCCGACCGCCAGGAAGGCGGCCGAGTAGGTGTAGAACTCTGCGTCGCTTGTGGGCCGGAACATGCGGATGCTCGGGCCCTGAAAGATCCGCCGGATTTCCAGCACGATCCACAGCAGGTTCAGCCCGGCCCCCAATGCCCATGCGGCGCCGACGAACCACGCTGCACGCCGCCCGCGCGCGATGCGGGCCAGCGCGAAGGCCGCGAGCGACGGCAGCAAGTAAGCGAGCAGCAGCGAATTGAACACCGCACCCCCGACCACCGGGCGGCCTTCAAACAACGGGTTCTCGAATATCGTGAGGCCGAGCAACGCGCCCGCAAGGCCGATCCCGCCAAAAATATAGCTCGCCACCCGCAGCACCATGCTGCGACGGAACGCTTCCAGGCTCACCGTGAGAACCGCAAACAGCAGCGCCGCCAGCACCTGGAGGCCGACCTCGAGATGATCGGTGCGCGGCGAGTCGAGCCGGCCGGTCAGCGCATGCCGCAGTTCAAAGAACACGAGCAGCGCCGAGAAGGCGAGCGTCAGCGCCTGCGTCAACGCCACCACCTGATCGTCACGCTGGCGGCGCAGCAGCCGCGTCGCGAGCCCGAAGGCGAGCGCCGGAACGCCATAGGCCCACAGCAGCCAGTTGACGATGGGCGGGCCGATGTCTCCGCGCAGCAGCACGGTGTTCCAGCCGAGCCGCAGCGCCACCGCAACGCCGAGCGCGCCCACGCCGTAGCGTAGAAGGCCGAGCGGCTCGCGGGTCGTGACCCAGGCCGCACCTAACGCGGCGAGCGCCAGCGCCACCGTGAGCGAGCCCTTGTCGAACACCATTGTGAGCCCGAGCGCCAGGGCGCCTAGCGCGCCGGCCGCGAAAGCCTCGTAGCCCACCAGCGCGGCCCAGCCGCTCTCGTGGCGCTGTTCCTTGAGAAGCCGTGCCGCGAGCGTGAAGGCGCCGCCGAGCCCGCCGGCCGCCAGCGCGAACGGGATGGAGCGGTCGAAATCCGAAACGCTCCACCATGCGAGGGTCAGCAGCAGCAGTGGGCCCGCTGTTCCGGCCGCTGCGTAGATGCCGGCCGCAAGCCTCGGCAAGGCTGGGCTCCGCATCAGGCGAGCCCAGGTCAGCGCGCCGAGCGCAGCGCCGCTGAGCGCGCCGCACACCAGGAAAAGCCAGAGCGCATCGGGCATCGGCGGCCGGGACGGGCCGCCCGGCAGCACGGTCGGGCTCTCGGCGAGCGACTCGGTGATCACCGGCCAGCCCCACAGCATCGCGCCCGCGACGCCGGCGGCGAAAAGCGCCGCGCCGGCCGTCGGAGCGATCAGCAGCGCAGCGCCCAATTCGATGGCGAACACGGCGCCGCCCAGCACCGGCCTCAGCGCTCCGAGGCCCGACTGCTGCAGGCCTAAGCCGGCCAGCACCGCAAAACCGCCCAGCACGGCCAGCGCGAGCCGGTCTGGAGCCGCATCGTCGTCGGGCGCACCGCGATAGGGCTCGACCACCAGCATGAAAGCCGCCAGCGCGGTCTGGATGACGATGTGCGCCACCATGGCGGAGCGCTCGTCGACGCTGACCGTCATGAAGGCGAGGCCCCAAAGGCCCGTTCCGATCGCGACCGCGCGGGCCAGCCACCGCCAGCGGCGCAGCCTAGCCTGGGCATATCCCGCCGCCGCCACGACGACGAGGTAGAGCACGACGGGCCAGGGCTGGGGATTGCTCGAATCCACGAGCAGCGGAACCGCGAAGGCTCCCAGGAGGCCCAGGCTCGCGAGGGCGGGGCCATGCAGCGCCGACGCCGCCAGGGCGGCCAGCGCTACGACGGCCATCAGCACGAAGCCGAGCGCGGGACCAACCATGCCGTACAGCGCGTGCGCGGCGTAGACCGTCGCAAAGGCCGTCATCGCACCCGCTGCGGTGACGATGCTTGGCGCGTGAGCGGACGGAATCACGAATGCTCCGGCGCCCAGCGCCCGTTCTGACCGCCGCAGCCGCTCGCCGATGGCGACAAGCGCCGCCGCAAACAGCGCGCCGGCGACGATCCGGGCGCCGGGTCCGAAGAACCCCTGCTCGATGGAATAGCGCACCAGAAACAGCCCGCCGAGCGCCAGCGCGAGCCCGCCGAGCCATACGGCCCAGCGCGTTCCGATGGTTTCCTCCAGCGATCGCGACGGGGCGGGCGTGACCTGCGTCGGAACCGGCTCCGGCGCCGTAGCGGCTTCGAAGGCCTCCGGCTCCGTGACGGCAAGCGGCTCGGCCTCCTCGGCCGGCTGGCTCAAGGCCGCGGCGGCCACGTCAGGCGTCGCCGGCGCGATCTCGGCGACCGCCTCCGTGGCGGCCCCGGCGGGCGCTGGGCCCAGGGCGAGGCGCTGCTCCGCCTCGGCCAGCCGTCCTTCCAGCAGCAGCACGCGGTTGGCGAGAGACAGCGTCCGAAAGAACGCCACCAGGCCAAGCACCGGGATCGCGAGGGCGATCAATGCGAGAAGAACGAATTCCATGACGCCATCCGGAGCGATTCGAAATCGGGCGCGGCCAAGCTCCAGCCTAGCCGAGGACGCCCATCGCTGCCACGGCGGCTACGGCGGCGCGGTGTGCTTGCGCACCCGCCAGCCGCGGATTGCGAGGCGGAGCTTTGCGAGCGCCTGTTCCCACCAGGGTTTTGGCGTCGGGAGGTCCTCGTCCTCCTCGGTCGCCTCCAGGATCAGGCCGGCGAGGCGCACCTTCTCGTGCACCACGTCATGCGCGATGAGGCTCGCGGCCCCGAGATCGATGCGGTCATTCTCCTGCGGCGCGTCGTCGAGCCGTTGCGCAAACAACTCGGCGACAGTCATCGCGCGTTCGTCCGAGCCGATGTCGAGCCCATAAAGGTCCGCGATCGCTCCGATGCTGAGGCTGCCGTCAAACGGGAACTCCGCCATCGCTTCGGGGGCAGGGGCCATCCCGTCCACCGCGAAGAAGCGGTCGAGGCGGGCCAGCCGAGAAGTCGGGGCGAGAAAATATCCGTAGTCGCGCGTTTGCAGGGCGCCGGCCTCCGCCGGCTCGAGGATTTTGCCGTCGCGCACCACCAGCACCGGCTTCACCCAGGCCGGCAGGGCGCGGTGGCGCGCGGCCGGGCTTTGCTCCAGCAACGGGTAGCCGACGAGCTCGGCGTCGAGCTGGCCGGGAAGATCGATCTCGATGCGCTGCACTTCCGGGGCGGGATCCCGCAATGCGACGCCCAGCCTGCGTCCCGCATAGCCGATGGTCCAGCCCTGCACGATAAGCGACACCACCACGACCACGAAGGCGACGTTGAAATAGATCTCGGCCCCAGGCATCCCGGCGAGCGTCGGGATGGTGGCGAGAAAGATCGAGACGCCGCCGCGCAGGCCGACCCAGGAGATGAAGGTCATCTCGCGACGCGAGAACCGGAACGGCGCAAGGCACAGGAAGACAGCCAGCGGCCGCGCCACGATGATCAGCACGACCGCGAGGGCGAGCGCCGGCGCGAGCACGGGCAAAATCAGCTTCGGCGACACCAAAAGGCCGAGCAGGGTGAACAGCGCGATCTGGCAGAGCCAGGTCGCCGTGTCGTGGAAGCTCGCAATGGACGCATAGGCCCGCACCGGCCTGTTGCCGACGATCAGCCCCGCCACGTAGGCGGCCAGGAACCCGCTCGCGCCGATGATCTGCGCCAGCGCAAATACGACGAGAGCGGCCGTCACCACGAAGGCCGGATGCAGCCCGGCCGGAAGGCTCAGCCGGTTAAGCACGAACACGAGGCCGAACCCGCCAAGCCCGCCGATGAACACGCCGAGCGAGGCTTCGCGGACCACCGCCATGACGACATGCGCCGCATCGGTCCCGGGGCCGCCGGCCGCGATCTCGACCAGCACCACCGTCAGCAGCACCGCGAAGGGGTCGTTGGTGCCGGATTCGACCTCCAACGTCGCGCCCACCCGCCGTTTCAACTGAAGGCCACCGGTGCGCAGCAGAAAGAACACCACCGCGGCGTCCGTCGAGGCTACGATCGCGCCGATCAGCAGCGCCGGCGTCCAAGGCAGTCCGAGCAGCAGCTTGGCCACCGCGCCCGTGATCCCGGCCGTGAGCAGCACGCCCACGGACGCGAGGACGCCAGCCGGCCCCAGCACCGACCGGATCGTGCCGGCGCGTGTCCGCAAGCCGCCGTCGAACAGGATGATCGCGATCGCGGCCGAGCCGATCAGATAGGTGAGGCCGTAATCGCTAAACGCGACGCCGCCGGGCCCGCTGTCGCCGGCCAGCATGCCGACGCCCAGAAACACGAGCAGGATTGGAACGCCGAAACGCGACGCCGCGAGGCTGGACAAAATACCGATCAACGCCGCCGCGGAGGCGAAAAGAAGCGTTGCATGGGCATGAAAAAGAGCTTGCATGCCAGCACTATCGGGGGTGGGTCCGACCGGAACAAGCCTCATGGGCTCTCTTTCCGGCAATTTGGCCGGTGTCATCGTCGCGGCCGGCCCGCGCCAAATCTCCGCCCCGGCTTGCCCGCCCTTCGCCCGCGCGATAAGGCTTGCGCATGTCAGCGATCCGCGCGCCCCGCACGGCCTTTTACGCCGGCTCGTTCGATCCCATCACGAACGGCCACCTCGACGTCGTCCGCCACGCCTGCCGGCTGGCCGAGACGCTCGTGGTCGCCATCGGGGTGCACCCCGGCAAGGCGCCGTTGTTCTCGGTCGAGGCCCGCCGGGAGATGATCGAGGCGGAATTCCAGTCGCTGGCGGCCGAGACCGGGGCGGCGATGCGCGTCGTCACCTTCGGCGACCTCGCCATCGACGCGGCCCGTCGCGAGGGCGCGACGCTGCTCATCCGCGGCCTGCGCGACGGCACGGACCTCGACTACGAAATGCAGATGGCGGGCATGAACAGCGCCATGGCGCCCGACATCGCGACGGTGTTTCTGCCGGCCTCGCCAATGGTCCGCCCCATCACGGCCACGCTCGTGCGCCAGATCGCCTCGATGGGAGGCGACGTTTCCCGCTTCGTGCCCGCCGGCGTCGCCGCCCGCCTTCGCGCCAAGTTCCCCGCGAAAGCCTGACGGGCCAGCGCCAACACTTCTCTGGAGGATCCATGAACAGACGTCACGTGGTCGCCCTTGCCCTCGCTGCCGGGTTGCTTGCCGCTGCGCCCGCCTCGGCGCAGACCGCCGACCCGCAGAACACGCTGGTGCTCACCACCAAGGACGGCAAAGTGACCATCCGCCTGCGGCCGGATCTTGCGCCCAAGCACGTCGAGCAGGTGAAGGCGTTGGCCAAGCGCGGCTTCTACGACGGCATCGTGTTCCATCGCGTGATCGACGGCTTCATGGCCCAGACCGGCGACCCCACCGGCACCGGCACGGGCGGCTCCGACCTGCCGAACCTGCCGGCCGAGTTCTCGCGCGAGCCTTTCAAGCGCGGCACTCTCGGCATGGCGCGGTCCAACTCGCCGAACTCCGCCAACAGCCAGTTCTTCATCTGTTTTGGGGACGCCAGCTTCCTGAACGGCCAGTACACGGTGTTCGGCGAAGTCACGTCCGGGATGGACGTCGTCGACAAGATCAAGAAGGGCGACCCGAACGCCAACGGCCTCGTGAAGAGCCCGGACAAGATCGTCAGCCTGAAGCTCGCGGCCGACGCCAAGTAGCCACGTCAAGCAAGAGCACGCCAAAACCCCACGGGCGAAAGGAGCCACCATGGCCGATCCCGCAAACACCCTCATTCTCGAAACCACCCAGGGCCGCGTCGTCATCGAGATGCGTCCGGACCTGGCGCCCGGGCACGTCGCCCGCATCGCCGAGCTCGCACGCTCGGGCTTCTATGACGGCGTGCCGTTCCATCGCGTGATCGAGGGCTTCATGGCCCAGACCGGCGACCCGACCGGCACCGGCATGGGCGGCTCCGGCCAGAAGCTCAAGGCCGAGTTCAACGGCGAGCCGCACAAGCGCGGCGTCTGCTCCATGGCGCGTGCGCAGGACCCGAACTCCGGCGACAGCCAGTTCTTTATCGTCTTCGATGACGCCGGCTTCCTGGATCGCCAGTACACGGTCTGGGGCAAGGTCACCGAGGGCATGGAAAACGTGGACAAGATCAAGCGCGGCGAGCCCGTGAAGGATCCGGACAAGATCGTCACCGCCCGCATGGGCGACCAGGCGGCCTGATCCGCCGCGAGTGCAGCTCTCTCCCGCGAAGCGGGGGGAGATGTCGGCGCAGCCGACAGAGGGGGCGCCGGGGCAGGGCGCCCCTTTGCGTTCCGGTGGGCTCCCGCCCCCTCCTTGTCCCGCCCCCGCTTTGCGGGAGAGGGGACGCGCTTCATGGCGCCCATTCAGAGTACGCATGAAAGTCGACCTCTTCGATTTCGAACTTCCCGAAGCGAGCATCGCCCTGCGCCCCGCGCAGCCTCGCGACGCCGCGCGCATGCTGGTGGTGCGCCCGGGCTCAACGCTGGAGGACCGGGTCGTCCGCGACTTGCCCGACCTGCTCCAGCCGGGCGATCGTCTCGTGGTGAACGACACGCGCGTGATCCCGGCGCGGCTCGACGGCGTGCGGGTGCGCGGCGAAGCAGTGGCGCATATCCAGGCGACTTTGCATCTGCGAGAGGGGCCGGACCTTTGGCGCGCCTTCGTGAGGCCGGCCAAGCGGCTCGCCGTCGGAGAGCGCGTCCGCTTTGGCGAGAGCGGAGAGAGCATGGCCTGCATGCTCGCCAGCCTCGACGCCGAGGTGGCGGAGAAAGGCGAGGGCGGCGAGGTGCTGCTGCGCTTCGCGTTCACGGGCCCGGCCCTGGACGAGGCCATCGCGCGCGTCGGCCACATCCCGCTGCCACCCTATATCGCGGCCAAGCGCGGCGAGGACGAGCGCGACCTGAGCGACTACCAGACCCTGTTTGCCGAGCACGAGGGCGCAGTCGCGGCCCCCACGGCGGGCCTTCATTTCACGCCGGAGCTCACCGATCGCCTTGTGGCGCGCGGCGTGGGGCTGACCCGGCTGACCCTGCATGTCGGCGCCGGCACCTTTCTGCCGGTGAAAGCGGACGACACCGCCGACCACAAGATGCACGCCGAATGGGGCATGATCTCCCATGAGGCCGCCGACGCTCTGAACGCCACGCGGGCGGCGGGCGGCCGGATCATCTCCGTCGGCACAACCTCGCTGCGCCTGCTGGAAAGCGCCGCGACCGACGATGGCCGTTTCGCGCCCTGGCAGGGTCAGACCTCGATCTTCATCACCCCGGGCTATCGCTTCCGGGCCGTGGACGCGCTGATGACCAATTTTCACCTGCCGCGCTCGACGCTGTTCATGCTGGTGAGCGCCTTTAGCGGCCTCGAGACCATGCGGGACGCCTACGCGCACGCGATCGCGACCGGCTATCGCTTCTACTCCTACGGGGACGCCAGCCTGCTGTTCCCGGCCGCGCCGGAGAGCCGCCCATGAGCCTCGTGGACACCCCCGTCGAGGACTTCACCTTCACGCTGGCGGCGACGGACGGAAAAGCCCGCACGGGCGAGATCCGCATGCCGCGCGGCGTCATCCGCACGCCGGCCTTCATGCCGGTGGGCACCGCCGGCACCGTAAAGGCGATGTATCCTGAGCAGGTGAAGGCCCTGGGCGCGGATGTCGTGCTGGGCAACACCTACCACCTGATGCTGCGCCCCGGCGCGGAGCGCGTCGCGCGCCTCGGCGGCCTGCACAAGATGATGAACTGGCAGTACCCGATCCTCACCGACTCGGGCGGCTTCCAGGTCATGTCGCTGGCGCAGTTGCGTAAGCTCGACGAGAACGGCGTCACGTTCCGCTCGCACGTGGACGGCGCCAAGCACGTGCTCACGCCCGAGCGCTCGATCGAGATTCAGGGCCTGCTCGGCTCCGACATCCAGATGCAGCTCGACGAATGCGTGAAGCTGCCCTGCTCGGACGCCGAGGCCGAACGCGCGATGGAGTTGAGCCTGCGCTGGGCCGAACGCTCCCGCGCCGCCTTCGGCGAACAGCCCGGCAAGGCGCTCTACGGCATCGTGCAGGGTGGGGCGGTTCCGGATCTGCGCGTGCGCAGCGCCCAGCAACTCGCCGCCATGGGGTTCAAAGGCTACTCCATCGGCGGCCTCGCGGTGGGTGAGCCGCAGGATGTGATGCTCTCCATGATCGAGACCGTGGAACCGCATCTGCCGCGCGAGAAGCCGCGCTATCTCATGGGCGTCGGCACGCCGGACGACCTTATCGAGGCCGTGCGCCGCGGGGTCGACATGTTCGACTGCGTGATGCCGACCCGCGCCGGGCGCCACGGCCAGGTGTTCTCCCGCATGGGCAAGCTCAACCTGCGCAACGCCCGCCACGCCGACGATCCGCGCCCGATCGACGAGCAGTCGAGCTGCCCGGCCGCGCGCGACAACAGCCGCGCGTATCTCCACCACCTCGTGAAGGCCGGCGAGATCCTCGGCATGATGCTGCTCACCTGGGTGAACCTCGCCTACTACCAGGACCTCACGGCCGGCATGCGCAAGGCCATCGCGGACGGTCGCTACGACGACTTCGCGGCGGAAACCAAGGACGGCTGGGCCCGCGGGGATCTGGAGCCCTGGGCCGGGTAGGGGACGAGCGCAAACACGCCCCCTCTCCCCGGCACGGGGAGAGGGTGGGGTGAGGGTGGTCGTCATCCCCTCATCCGACCTCGCTTCGCTCGGCCACCTTCTCCCCGTGCCGGGGAGAAGGGAGAGGGCGCGGCGCCGTGCGCCATGACAGGCGCGGGCTGCGCCGCTATACAGGCCCGCAACGACCACGGAGCCTCGCCATGACCGGCACCACCCGCACCAGCGCTGACCTCGACCCGCGCCGCCGCAAGGTGCTGTTTCGCTCCTGGCACCGCGGCATGCGCGAGATGGACCTCATCATGGGCCAGTTCGCGGATGCGCAGATCGACCAATTGACCGACGCCGAACTCGACATATACGAGCACCTGATCGAGGCCCCGGATCGCGACATCCTGATGTGGCTCACCGGCGAGGCGCCGACGCCGGCGAACTACGACACGCCGGTGTTTCACCGCATCAAGGCGTTCCACACCCATCTGGGGCCGATCAACGTCTAACGCGGCCACACCGCACGAGGGGAATAGCGCATGATCGGGCGGCTCAACCACGTCGCGATCGCGGTGACGAACATCGACGCCGCCTCGGCGCTTTATCGCGATACGCTGGGCGCCGACGTGTCGCCCCCGACCGACCAGCCGGAGCACGGCGTCACGGTGGTGTTCGTCAACCTGCCCAACACCAAGATCGAGTTTCTCCAGCCGCTGGGCGAGAACTCGCCCATCGCCAAGTTCCTGGAGAAGAACCCGGACGGCGGCATCCACCACGTCTGCTACGAGGTGGACGACATTCTGGCTGCCCGCGACCGCCTGAAGGCGACCGGCGCGCGCGTACTGGGCGACGGAACGCCGCGCATCGGCGCGCACGGCAAGCCGGTGTTGTTTCTTCATCCCAAGGACTTCAACGGCACGCTGGTGGAGTTGGAGCAGGCGTGAGCCGCCCCCGCCAGCCGCCGCAACAACGAGCACCACATGAGCATCACGGGCGGCCTGGCGCTGTACTTCATCATCTGGTGGCTGACGCTGTTTGCGGTGCTGCCGATCGGCGTGCGCAGCCAGCATGAGGACGGAACGGTGTCGGACGGCACCGAGCCCGGCGCCCCCATGCTGCCCCGCATGGGCTTCAAGCTGCTGCTCACCACGCTGCTGGCGCTGCCGGTGTTCGGCCTCGCCTGGTACGTGATCGTGGTGGTGGACTGGTGACCGCGCGAGTGCGCCACAATAACTGGCGCCGGCGCCCCATTTAAAGGCGCCGTGATGCGGCCCGAACGACGCGGCGCTCGATGCTCCCCCGGTGGCGCCCGCCTCGTAACGTCGGTGGGACTGTACTTCGCGCGTCGTACGACGAGCCGCGCGAAACGCCAACTTTCGACCTTTCGCGCTTGCCACAACGCCGCCTCATCCCAAAGTCACGCCCTGCTTTGGGATAGTGCAAACCTAAGCCAATGCCGCGCATGAACAGCGTAACCCAGCTACCAAAGAAAAAAGGCAAGACTTGCGTCTTGCCTTTTTGGTAGTTTTTCTAGTCTTGAACCCCAGATCTCGTCAGCCGTTTCGGCGCCGGTCAATCCGAATGCTCACTGCCCTTCTCGAGCTTTTTGGTCGTCTTCCTCCCAAGACTTGGACCACGAACCCTTCCCCGTTGGTTCGGGGTGGGCCTGTTGTTGTGTAGAAGACTCATAGCGTAGCAAAAACGGTCTGTCATCTCTTTGTGCAACCGCCGACGCGAAAAGATGCAGCATCTCGCGCATGGGTTCGTTCGCCGCCATTCCGCCGCCGGATTCGGTCGCTTGTGTTTTGGGCGGCGATGGTTTTGATGGTGCGGCGGCCCGCCCAGCGCGCCCGCGCGATTCATGCTGCTCGCACCACGCTTTTGGAACGCCATGCGCCTTTCCCGCTATTTTCTGCCCATCCTCCGAGAGCCTCCCCGCGAGGCCGAGATCGTGTCGCACCGCCTCATGCTGCGGGCCGGCATGATCCGTCAGGAAGCCGCCGGCATCTACGCCTGGCTGCCGATGGGCTTGCGCGTGCTCAACAAGATCAGCGCCATCGTGCGCGAGGAGCAGAACCGCGCCGGCGCGATTGAGCTCCTGATGCCCACCATCCAGTCGGCCGACCTGTGGCGGGAATCCGGCCGCTACGAAGCCTACGGCAAGGAGATGCTGCGCATCGAGGACCGGCACGAGCGCGAGATGCTGTTCGGCCCCACCAACGAGGAAATGATCACCGAGATCTTCCGCGGCTCGGTGCGCTCCTACCGCGATCTGCCGCTCAACCTCTACCACATCCAGTGGAAGTTCCGGGACGAGGTGCGCCCGCGCTTCGGCGTGATGCGCTCGCGCGAGTTCCTGATGAAGGACGCCTATTCGTTCGACATCGACAAGGAGGGCGCGGTCCACTCCTACAACAGGATGTTCGCCGCCTATCTGCGCACCTTCCAGCGGCTCGGCCTCACCGCCATCCCGATGCGCGCCGACACGGGCCCCATCGGCGGCGACCTCAGCCACGAATTCATCATCCTGGCCTCCACGGGCGAGAGCGAAGTGTACTGCGACAAGGCGATCCTGGATCTGCCGGTCCCGGGCGCGGACACCAACTTCGACGACGCCGCCGGCCTCCAGTCGATCTTCGACGCCTATACGACGCCCTATGCGGCCACCAGCGAGATGCACGACGCCGCAGCCTTCGCGCAGGTGCCGGCCGAGCGCCAGGTCTCGGCGCGCGGCATCGAGGTCGGGCACATCTTCTATTTCGGGACGAAGTACTCCGATCCCATGGGCGCCAAGGTGACGGGCCCCGACGGACAGGAGCGCCCCGTTCACATGGGCTCTTACGGCATCGGCCCGTCGCGCCTCGTGGCGGCGCTGATCGAGGCCTTCCACGATGAGAACGGCATTGTCTGGCCGGATTCCATCGCGCCCTTCAACGTCGCGCTGCTGAACCTCAAGGTTGGCGACAGCGCCACGGATGCGGCCTGCGACACGCTTTATTGCGCGCTGGGGGCCCGCGGGCTCGACGTGCTCTACGACGACCGCGACGACCGGCCGGGCGCCAAGTTCGCGGCCGCCGACCTCATCGGAGCGCCCTGGCAGGTGATCGTCGGCCCCAAGAGCCTCTCGGATGGCAAGGTGGAGCTGAAGCGGCGCGCGACGGGCGAGCGCACGCTCGTCTCGATCGAGGACGCCGTCGCCCGGCTGACGGCCTGAGCGGGCCGCATGAAAGAAGCTGACGCCCTGCGCGGCACGCGCCCTTTCACGGGCTTCGAGTGGATGGTGGCGTTGCGCTACCTCCGCGCCCGTCGCAAGGAGGGCTTCATCTCGGTGATCGCCGGCTTCTCGTTCGCCGGCATCATGCTGGGCGTCGCCACGCTCATCATCGTCCTCTCGGTGATGAACGGCTTCCGGTCCGAGCTTCTGAACAAGATTGTCGGCATCAACGGCCACGTCTTCATCGCCGGCGTCGACCAGCCGATGACCGACTTCGTGGAGGTCACCAACCAGGCCAACGGCACGCCGGGCGTTAAATTCGCCTTCCCGATGGTGGAAGGGCAGGCGCTCGCGTCCTCGCCGAGCGGGGCCAACGGCGTTCTCGTGCGCGGCGTCCGCCAGCAGGACATCACCAAGATCCCGGCCATCGGCGGCACCGTGCGGCAGGGCCAGCTCGAAAACTTCGACACCGCCGGCGGCGTCGCCATCGGCCGGCGCCTGGCCGAGAGCCTGTTCATCCGGGTCGGCGACACGCTGACATTGACCGCGCCCAAGGGCGCCGAGACGCCGTTCGGCGTCGCGCCGCGCATCAAGAGCTACCCCGTGGTGGCGGTGTTCGAGGTCGGCATGTCCGAATTCGACGCCGGCTTCGTCTACATGCCGCTCGCGGAGGCGCAGGCCTATTTCAACCGCGACAACGACGTCACCGCCATCGAGGTTTTTCTTCAGGTTCCGGACCGCATCGACGAGGTAAAGGCTGCGCTGGAGAAGTCCATCAGCCGGCCGATGATCCTGTCCGACTGGCGCCAGCGCAACAAAACGTTCTTCGGCGTGCTCGAAGTCGAGCGGAACGTCATGTTCTTGATCCTGATGCTGATCGTGCTCGTTGCGGCGCTCAACATCATCTCGGGCCTGATCATGCTCGTGAAGGACAAGAGCCAGGACATCGCGATCCTGCGCACCATGGGGGCGACGCGGGGCTCCATCATGCGCATCTTCCTGATCACGGGCGCGGCCATTGGGGTGGTCGGCACCTTCGCGGGCTTCCTGCTCGGCCTGCTGGTGAGCATGAACGTGGAGACGATCCGCGGCTTCATCTCCCGCATGACCAACACGAACCTGTTCCCGGCCGAATTCTACTTCCTCAGCCGCCTGCCGTCCGAGGTCGACCCGCGCGAGGTCGTCACCATCGTGTCGCTGGCGCTGGTGCTGTCGCTGATCGCCACGCTCTATCCCTCCTGGCGCGCCGCCCGGCTCGATCCGGTCGAGGCGCTGCGCTACGAGTGACCGCATGAGCAATGGCGCGCCCCCGGACGACTACCCCGCGCTGTATCTCTACGGCGTGCAACGCCGCTTCGTGCAGGGCGAAGGCGCGCTCGAGATCCTGCGCGGCGCCGATCTCGCGGTCTGGGCCGGGCAGTCAGTTGCCCTGATTGCGCCGTCCGGCACCGGAAAGTCGACGCTGCTGCAGATCGCCGGGCTGCTCGAAAAGCCCGACGGCGGGGAGGTCTACGTCGACAAGGTCCCGACCGTGACGCTGGCCGACGACCAGCGCACCGCGCTGCGCCGCAACGCCATCGGCTTCGTCTACCAGTCGCACCACCTCCTGCCGGAGTTCTCGGCGCTGGAGAACGTCATGCTGCCGCAGCTCATCCGCGGCCTCCATAAGCGCGACGCCGCCGAGCGCGCCGCCAACCTGCTGAGCTATCTGGGCCTCGGCGAGCGGCTGAAGCACCGTCCGTCCGAGCTCTCCGGCGGCGAACAGCAGCGCGTCGCGCTCGCCCGCTCGGTCGCCAACGCGCCGCGCGTGCTGCTGGCCGACGAGCCCACCGGCAACCTCGACCCCAAGACCTCGCGCTACGTCTTCGACATCCTCACCCGCTTGGTAAAGGAAACGGGCCTCGCGGCCATTATCGCGACCCACAATCTCGACCTCGCCGCGCAGATGGATCGGCGGGTCACGATCCGCGATGGCGTGGTGGTGGAACTGGCCTAGCGGCCCAGCCCGCCCAGGAACTCCCCGAAAAGAACCAGTCCCTCCGGCCAGAGCCCGAGATTCGCTTCCGAGCCGATGTGCCCGCGCGCGCCGATCTCGATCAGTCGCGACCCCCACGCCCGTGCAAACACGCGCGCCCGCTCGATCGACACATACTCGTCATCGTCGCTCGCCACCACGGTGGAGGGAAACGGAAGCGGCTTCAGGATCATGGGCCCGAAGCCCACCGGTCCGCCCGGAATGCCATCGCGCATGTCTCGATCGGTGGGGGCGACCAGGAACGCGCCTGCGATCTTGGCCACCAGCTCCGGCGGCCCGTCCCGCAAACTGAACAGCATCGTCAGCGAGGTGCCGAGGCTGTGGCCGATGATCACCACCGGCCGGTCCGCTTGCGCGACGGCGTCCCGCAAGGGCGGCAACCAGTCGCCATAGACCGGCTGCTCCCAGTCCGCTTGCTGGACCCGACGCATCGCCGGAAAAGCCGCCTCCCAGTGGTGCTGCCAGTGCGTCGGGCCGGAGCCGTGCCAGCCGGGCAGCACCAGAGCTTCGTATGCGTCGAGCGCGCCCGCCATGCCGTTCATCCCTTTTCCGACCGCCGGTTAACCCTAGGAAGCGGCTTCCGGCAGGATCACCCTAGGCGGGGCCTGAAGCCGCTTGCAACAAGAACAAATAAGGAACATGCTTCGTTCATTCGATGAACAGGGAGTTCCGCCATGGTTCGCACGATCATCTCCGACATCGCCGAGATCGCAGCGCTTGGCTCGTTTGCGACCGCCGTTCTGGTCTTCTCCAAGCTCGCCGGCGCGTGAGGCTCTCGGGATCGCGTCGCCGTCCCCAGCCACGACGGCGCGCGGTCTGGACCATGCGTCCGGGGAGGCCGATGATGCCGGCCTGATCGGGAGAGCTTCGCGTGAGTCGCATTCTGGGTGACGTCGGATTCGTGCACCTGCACGTGCATTCGTCCTTTTCGCTGCTGGAAGGGGCGCTGCGCATCGACGACTTGAAGAAGCTCGCCTTGAAGGACGCCATGCCGGCGCTGGCGCTGACCGACAGCAACAATTTGTTCGGCGCGCTGGAATTCTCCGAGAAGCTCTCTGGAGCCGGCGTGCAGCCGATTACCGGGATCGAGCTGTCGGTGGAGTTCGGCGACGAGAAGCCGAACCGCAACGCCACCCAGCCCGCGCGCCCCAGCCTCGTGCTGCTCGCCGCCGACGCGAAGGGCTACGAAAACCTGATGCTGCTCGGCTCACGGGCCTATATGGGCCCGGCGCCGGGCGAGCCGCCGCACGTCCAGCTGGACGAATTGCTGCGCCTCAATGACGGGATCATCCTGTTGACCGGCGGCCCGGACGGCCCGATCGACAAGGCCATCGTGGCCGGCCAGCTCGACCTTGCCGGCGCGCGTCTCGACGCGCTGGCGGCGGCCTTTGGAGACCGGCTCTATGTCGAGATCCAGCGGCACGGCACGGACGACGAGGCCGCCGTCGAAGGCGAACTGATCGAGCTCGCCTACGCCAAGCGCCTGCCTCTGGTTGGGACCAACGAACCCTATTTCCCCAAGTCTGACGACTACGAGGCGCATGACGCCCTGCTGGCCATCGCGGATGGCCGGCTCGTGTCGGACCCCGATCGCCGGCGGCTTTCCCCGGACCACGGCTTCAAGGCGCGCGCCGAGATGGTGCAGATCTTCAAGGATTTGCCGGAAGCCGCCGCCAATACGGTCGAAATCGCCATGCGGTGCAGCTTCCGGCCGCGCACCGGCAAGCCGATCCTGCCGCGCTTCACCACGGGCGATCACGAGGACCCGGATCTCGTCGTGGCCGAGGAGGCCGCGGAGTTGCGCCGGCAGGCGCATGAAGGCCTCGCCCGCCGCATCGCCGCGCATGGCGTCGCGCCGGGCATGACCGAGGACGAGTACCGCGAGCGGCTCGACTTCGAGCTCTCGGTGATCGAGCGTATGAAGTATCCTGGTTACTTCCTGATCGTTGCCGACTTCATCACCTGGGCGAAGTCGCAGGACATCCCGGTCGGCCCGGGCCGCGGTTCGGGCGCGGGCTCGCTGGTCGCCTACGCGACCACCATCACGGATCTCGATCCGCTGCGCTTCGGCCTCCTGTTCGAGCGCTTCCTGAACCCCGAACGCGTGTCCATGCCGGACTTCGACGTCGATTTCTGCCAGGACCGGCGCGAGGAGGTCATCCGTTACGTCCAGAAGCGCTACGGCCAGGACCGCGTCGCCCAGATCATCACCTTCGGCACCCTGCTGGCGCGCGGCGTCATGCGCGACGTCGGCCGCGTCATGTCGATGTCCTACGGCCAGGTCGACAAGCTCACCAAGCTGGTGCCGCAGAACCCCGCCAACCCGGTCACGCTTGCGCAGGCCATCGAGGGCGAGCCCAAGCTCCAGGCCGCCGCCGCCGAGGATCCGGTGGTGCAGCGCATGCTGACCGTTGCGCAGAAGCTGGAGGGCCTCTACCGCCACGCCTCCACGCACGCGGCCGGCATCGTGATCGGCGACCGCCCGCTCGAGCAGATCGTGCCGCTCTACCGCGATCCGAAGTCCGACATGCCGGTCACCCAGTTCAACATGAAATGGGTGGAGCCGGCCGGCCTCGTGAAGTTCGACTTCCTCGGCCTGAAGACCCTCACGGTCTTGAAGACGGCCGTGAACCTCCTGAAACAGCGCAACATCCACATCGACCTCTCGGCGATCCCGATAGACGACAAGAAGACTTTCGAGATGCTGGGCCGCGGCGAGACCGTCGCGGTGTTCCAGGTTGAATCGGCCGGCATGCGCAAGGCGCTGGTCGAGATGCGGGCCGACCGCTTCGAGGACATCATCGCACTTGTGGCGCTGTACCGGCCGGGCCCGATGGCCAACATTCCGGTCTACTGCGCCCGCAAGCACGGCGAGGAGGAGCCGGACTTCATCCACCCGCTGCTGGAGCCGGTGCTCAAGGAAACCCAGGGCGTCATCATCTACCAGGAACAGGTGATGCAGGCGGCCCAGATCCTGTCCGGCTACTCGCTCGGCGAAGCGGATCTTTTGCGCCGCGCCATGGGCAAGAAGATCAAGGCCGAGATGGACGCCCAGCGCGTGCGCTTCGTATCCGGCGCCGTGAAGCAGGGTGTGCCGCAGCAAAAGGCCGACGAGGTCTTCGACATCCTGGCCAAGTTCGCCGACTACGGCTTCAACAAGTCGCACGCCGCCGCCTATGCGCTGGTCGCCTACCAGACCGCCTACCTGAAGGCGAACTACCCCGTCGAGTTCCTGGCCGCGTCCATGACGCTCGACATGTCCAACACCGACAAGCTGTCGGAATTCCGCCGTGAGGCGCAGCGCCTCGGCATCCTGGTCGAGCCGCCCAACGTCAACCGCTCGGGCGTCACCTTCGAGGTTCATCCGGACGGGCAGGGGGCCTTCGCGATCCGTTACGCGCTCGCGGCCGTGAAGGGCGTCGGCGTCCAGGCCGTGGAAAGCATCGTGGCGGCCCGCCAGGAGGGCGGAGCCTTCCGCGACCTGTCCGATCTCGCCCGGCGTCTCAACCCGCGCGTCGTCAACAAGCGCACGCTGGAGAGCCTCATAGCGGCCGGCGCGCTGGACGACATCGAGCGCGACCGCGCCCGCTGCGTCGCGGCGCTGGACGCCATCATGGCGCAGGCCAACCGCGCCCAGGAGGAGGCCACCGCCGGCCAGGCCAACTTCTTCGGCGGCGAGGGCCATGTCGAGCCGATCCGCGTCGCCCATTACGAGCCGTGGCTGCCCTCCGAGCGCCTGCAGCGCGAATACGACGCCATCGGCTTCTTCCTCACCGGCCACCCGCTGGACGAATACGCCCACGTGCTGGAGCGCCTGCGCGTCCAGCGCTGGGCCGACTTCGCTCGCGCGGTGCGGGGCGGCGCCTCCATGGGCCGCGTCGCAGCCACGGTGCTGGACCGGAGCGAGCGGCGCACCAAGTCGGGCTCGAAGATGGGGATTTTCTCGCTGTCGGACCAGAGCGGCCACTTCGAGGCGATCATCTTCTCCGAAGGCCTCAACCAGTACCGCGACCTGCTGGAGCCCGGCCGCGCCGTGGTGCTCACCCTGCAGGCGTCCGCCGAAGGCGAGGAGGTGAGGGCGCGCATCGGCACGGCCGAGCCGCTGGACATCGCCGCCGAGAAGCTGAAGAGCTCGATGCGCGTCTTCCTGCGCGACGACAAGCCCGTCCGCAGCATCCAGGAGCGCCTGCGCGAACGCGGCGACGGCGAGATCGCACTCGTCCTGATGCTCGACGACGGCCAGCGCGAGGTGGAGGTGAAGCTCCCCGGCCGCTACAAGGCAACCCCGCAAGTAGCCGGCGCGCTGAAGGCCGTGCCGGGCGTCGTCGCGGTGGAGTTCGCTTAGGAACTGCACCGCGAGCCT
This sequence comes from Alsobacter metallidurans, assembly GCF_014636935.1. Taxonomy (GTDB): domain Bacteria; phylum Pseudomonadota; class Alphaproteobacteria; order Rhizobiales; family Beijerinckiaceae; genus Alsobacter; species Alsobacter metallidurans. The sequence goes on from NZ_BMES01000001.1 coordinate 1,746,880, forward strand.
CCGGCTCGCATCGCGGACGGGCCCGGCCGTGCGAGCCGGAGGCTTGCGGTCCGTCGCCGCCGTTTCCGGTGGACGCCCGCACGCATGGGATTCACAGACTCACGCCGATCCGCTAAACCCGGCGCATGAACCGACCCTTTCTCGGCGTCGAGCGCTCGGCCACCGGCCGGCGCTGGCGTGATCGGCTCGATGACGCCGGGCAGGCGCGCGCGCTCGCCATCGTGCAAGAGCATGGCCTCGACGACGTGCTCGCCCGCGTGCTCGCCGGGCGCGGCGTCGCCTCCGCGGATGCGCCCGGCTTCCTGGAGCCGCGCTTGCGCCACCTCCTGCCGGACCCGTCCTCGCTGATCGACATGGACGCCGCCGCCGCCCGCATCGCCGACGCGGTGACGCGGCGCGAGAAGGTCGCCATCTTCGGCGACTACGATGTCGACGGCGCGTCCTCGGCGGCGCTCCTGGGCTCCTACCTGCAGAGCTGCGGCCTCGAGACCATCATCCACATCCCGGATCGCTTGATCGAAGGCTACGGCCCCAATGTGGACGCCATCGGCAAGCTGGCGGCCGCTGGCGCCGGCCTGCTGGTGACGGTGGACTGCGGCACGACGAGCCACGAGCCGCTGGCCGAAGCGCGGCGGCTCGGCCTCGACACGGTAGTGATTGACCACCACCAGGCGCCCGAGCAGCTGCCGAGCGCTGTCGCGATCGTGAATCCCAACCGCCTCGACGACCTCTCGGGCCTGGGCGCCCTGTGCGCGGCCGGCGTCGTGTTCGTCACCCTCGTGGCGCTGAACCGCGAGCTTCGCCGCCGAGGCTTCTGGAACGGCCGGCGCGAGCCGGACCTCATGGACATGCTCGACCTGGTGGCGCTCGGCACGGTGGCGGACGTGGTGCCGCTGGTCGGCCTCAACCGCGCCTTCGTGCGCCAGGGCCTCGCCATCATGAAGGCGCGCGGCCGGGTCGGCCTGCGCACCCTGTGCGACGTCGCCCGGCTGGACGGTCCGCCGAGGCCCTACCACCTCGGCTACCTGCTCGGCCCGCGCATCAACGCCGGCGGCCGCATTGGCGACGCGGCGCTGGGCGCGCGGCTCCTGATGACCGTCGACGAAATGGAGGCGCAGTCCATCTCGGCCACGCTCGATCGCCTCAACGGCGAGCGCCAGGTCATCGAACAGGCCATGGTGGCCGAAGGCGTCGGCCTCGCGCTCGGCCAGGTCGGCCTGGAGGAGAATGGCGCAGCGTTCGTGGCCGTCGGCTCGGCCGATTGGCACCCCGGCGTCGTCGGCCTCGTCGCGTCGCGCCTGAAGGAGCGCTTCGGCCGGCCGGCTTTCGCCTTCGCTTTTGGCGAGAATGGCCTCGGCACGGGTTCGGCCCGCTCCATTCCGGGCGTCGACGTCGGCCGCGCCGTCCGCGCCGCCGTGGAGGCGGGCCTCGCCGTCAAGGGCGGCGGCCACGCCATGGCGGCGGGCGCCACCATCGCGCGCGAGCGCCTGCCGGACCTCGCGGCCTTTCTGGAAGACCGGCTCGGCTCTGCCATCGCGACCGCGCGGGCCGACCGGGGCCTCGCGATCGACGCCGCCATCATGGCGGGCGGGGCCCGCACGGATCTGATCACCCGCATCGAAACGGCCGGCCCCTTCGGTTCTGGCCACCCGGAGCCCATGTTCGCGTTGCCGTCCCACCGCCTCGTGGAGGCGACAGAGGTCGGGCGCGGCCACGTGCGCGTCCGCCTCAAGGCCGGCGACGGCTCCACGTTGGACGGTATCGCATTCGGGGCGGCCGAGCAGCCCCTCGGCAAGGCGTTGTTCGAGGCGCGCGGCAGCACAATTCACGCGGCAGGCCAGCTGGCCGTCGATCGGTGGCAGGGCGCCGAGCGCGTGCAGTTGCGCCTAACCGACATGGGCCGGCTCGAAGGCCGCCCCTGAGGCTTCACCGAGGCGCTTAGCCCGACGTGCGCCCCGTCCGCGCCAGCGCCTGCTCGCGCATGAAGATGTAGAAGCCCGCCGCCACGATCACGGCCGAGCCGACGAACACCGCCATCTCGGGCACGTCGCCGAACACGAGCCAGCCCAGCAACACCGCCCAGGCGATCTGCGTGTACTGGTAGGGCACCACCACGGCCGCCGACGCGAGCTTCAGCGACTTGTTCACGCAGATATGCGCAACCGTCGCGACCACGCCCAGCATGCCCAGCAGCGCGAAATCCCGCGGCGTCGGCGTCACCCACTGGAACGGCGCCAGCACGGCCCCGAAGGCGAGCGCGCCGATCACCTGCCAGGTCACCAGCACGGTGCCGCTCGTGTCGCGCAGCTTGCGGGTGGTGATCATCAGGAGCGCGAAGAGAAGGCTGCCCGACACCGCCACCAGCGCCGGCAGCCCGAAGGCCGCCTCGGACGGCCGCATCGCGATCACGACGCCCAAAAAGCCCACCAGCACCGCCGTCCAGCGCCGCCAACCCACCTTCTCGCCGAGCAACGGCCCGGCCAGCGCCGTCACCCAGATCGGGCCCGACAGGTAGAAGGTCACCACGTCGGCGAGCGGCAGGTAAGCCACCGCCCAGTAGAAGGCCGCGACCTCAAGCGTGGAAAACACGATCCTCAGCAGCTGCAGGCCGGGGCGGGCAGGGCGGATGATTGGCCCGAGCCCCTCGCGCATGATCATGGGCGCCAGCAGGACGAGCGCGAACAGGCTGCGGATCAAAAGCACCTGGCCGACCGTGTAGGTCGACACCAGCCACTTTCCCATCACGTCGTTGCAGACAAACAGGAAGATGCCGACCAGCATCATCAGGATGCCGAGGCCTGCCGAGCCGCTCGTGGGCTCCGGCCCCGGAGAGGCTGTCGCGGCCGAATCGGGCGCAGCTCCCGGGCCGGTCGGAGCGAGCCGATGATCTACGCCCGCCGCAGCATTCTCCGCCGCAGCCCCGGCGCCCGCGCGCCCACCTTCCTGCTCCACCGTTTCCTCGCCCTGGCTTGTTTTCAGGGAGGTTCTCTAGCGGTTTCCTCAGCCCATGAGGAGGGGCCGCGATGGCGTATCCAAAGATCGCCAGACGGGCTTGTGGCCCGCCGCGATCCCGCCTATAAGCCCCCTCGCGCTGCGCCCATCGTCTAGCGGTCTAGGACGTCGCCCTTTCACGGCGAAAACACGGGTTCGAGTCCCGTTGGGCGCGCCAGCTTTTTGGCCCTTCTCGACTTTTTTCGTTGTCGAATTCGTTGCCGAGGGCTTTCGGATGACGTTAACTCGCAACACGCCCAATACCGCGCTCGAGTTCATCTGGGATACGCCGGGCTACGTGGGGACAGCCGCGGTTGCGCATGTTCGATCGTGTGCTGAACGCTTAGGTGAGAACGCCGATGCGATCATGGACGCAATCAGGAATGACACGCCCGCCGGTCGAATGATCCTGAAGCTCCTCGGGCTGCAGCGTTCGGATGTGATTTTCAAGAACCGCCCCCCAGATCCACTACGTGAACAAACGATTTACGCGGTGGTTAGCCAACTCGTTTGGGAAGGGGCCTCTTTACAGGAAGCCTTCAAAACAGCTCCGGCACTTCTGGCCGATCCAAACAGACGTGCATCTCGGGGAGCTATTGGCGACACTGGGCTGAAGGTCCTCGGGAAATTTCGAAACGGTGATGTGCATCATCTCTCCCCGCGCGCCGTACGCGACGCTTACTGGCGGTATCGTAAGCAGGGCCTGGCGAACCGATACTTCGTCGCGGTGGATGAAACCCCATTCGAGTCAGCGCAAGGTAGGACAAAATTATCGTACAGCGATGATGCTGCTTGATTGCCTGAACTGGCTGTGCCGCTTCTTCCAAACGACCCGAAGCTGGCGTGGTTAGTGCCCGCTTTTGACCCACAGTGGTCGTTGGCTGGGTCTGCTTGCAGGGAGCGAGGGCGCGAGTCCCAATTAACTAGGCAGCTTAGCCAATGCGGCCTGAACGATCGTCAGCGCGCGGGATTGTATCCGGCCCTTGTTCAAGGCGCGGTCGCTGTCGTGCTGATCAGGTTAGATGCTCGAGCCCGACACAGGCCAGATGCACCGACACAGCAATGGCGGCGCGCGAAGGCTCGGCCGCAGCCTTCACGCGCTCTCACGAAGGCCTTCAGCGATGCAACCCGACTATGCCGCCCAAAATCAGCGCTCGATCGACTTGTATTGGTGCGCGGGTCCATTGGAGTGCTGTGCGTTAAGTCAGCTTCGCTTGCGCGTGAACGGCGTATCGTCATGGGGGCGTCATCACCCATCGCTACCAGCAGGCCATTGTCGCGCCGCATGGGGCCACGAATGGATGACCTGCTGTTCAGCTACGCGGATGAAACGACGCCGCGCTTTAAGCGTAGAGTCATTCGCACGGTGGAGCGCCTGACCGGCCAGCCCAAACTGAAGCGGATCTACGTCGACAACCAGCTCCGCCCGCGTGCCGGGGAGAGCTTCTGGTCGGCCGCCGTGCGGCGGCTTCGGCTCGACGTGCGCTTCGACGCCGCCCGGCTCGCAGCGCTGCCGAAAACCGGGCCCCTGGTGATCGTCGCCAACCATCCCTATGGCGTGCTGGACGGGCTGGTGATCGCCTGGCTGGCCGAGCGCATTCGCCCGGACTTCAAGATCCTGACCCATGCCGTGCTGCTGCGCGCCCCAGAGGCGGCGCCGCAATTGCTCCCGGTCGACTTCTCTGGCTCGCCCACCACCATGGCGACCAACCTTGCGTCCCGCGCGGCCGCGCGCGACCACCTCGCCCAGGGCGGTTGCGTCGTGGTGTTTCCGGCCGGCGGCGTTTCCACCTCCCCGGACCGCCTGGGGCGCAAGCCCGCCCAGGACGCGCCATGGCAACCCTTCACCGCCCAATTGATCGAAAAGGCGAAGGCTGCCGTGGTCCCGATGTATTTCGAGGGGCAGAACAGCCGCGTGTTCCAGATCGCCAGCCATCTCAGCCTCACGCTGCGGCTGGCGCTGATCTTCCACGAGGTCCGCAGCCGGATGGGGGCGGAGCTCCGCGTCGCGATCGGCGCGCCGATCGACCCGAGCGAGTTGGCCCAAGCCGGCGATCGCCGGGCCCAGATGGCCGATTTGCGGCGCCGCACCGAGGCGCTCGCCTCCGACCTGCCAGCACGGTGTTCGCCCGAGCGGCGCGGGGTGGCGTTGAAGAGCCGCATCGCCACCGTGTCGGCCAAGCTCAGCCTGGGCCTGAAACGGGATTAACGGCGGCCGCCGCCTCGCCTGAGCGCGGCCTTGAGGCCGAGATACACCAGCATGGCGGCCAGAACGGCGATCACGCAGGCCCACCAGAAGCCGCTTTCGTCCTCGGCGAACGGCAGCCCCTTGGTGTTCATGCCGAACAGGCCCGTGACCAGGGTCGCGGGCAGGAACACGGCGGTCAGCATCGACAGGGCGTAGAGCTGGCGGTTCGTCTCGGCCGCCAGGCGGGCCGATATCTCGTCCTGCAGCAGCCGTGCGCGCTCCTGGGTCGAGTGAACCTCCTGGTGAATGGACTCCAGCCGCTGCGCGATGCGCCCTGCGGCCTCCCGCACGTCCGCCGGCAGCCGCAGCGCGGGGGCGAGTTCCACGCGCCGGAACAGGCCCATGAGGCGCGACAGCTGGCGGTTGAGCCGCACGGCGCGCCGCCGCATGGCCCCGATGGGCGCGCCGGCTTCCGCGCCGTAGCCCTCCAGGATTTTGTCCTCGACGCCGTCCACCGCGTGGCCGAGCTCGGTCGCGGCAGCCGCCACCACGTCAGCCTCCCGGTCGACGATCGCCTCCAGCAGGTCCAGCGCAGAATCGATGGGCCGACCGGATTCCACGGCGGCGCGCGTGGCCTCGATGGACCGGAGCGACTGGCGACGACCTGTGATCAGCAGGCGCTCCGCCAAGATGAAGCGCAGCTGCGCCAGCTCCTCGGTCTCATGGGCGAAGTCGAGCTTCAGGTCGACGAAAACGCCCGCCAGCACGTCGCCCTCGATGTCGACCTGGTCATGCTGCGTGGAGGCGAGCAGGACCTCCTTGGCCTCGTCGGGGATGAACGCCTGGCGCGACACCCAATCGCGCCCCCGCTTGTCCACGAGGTTGACATGCACCCACCAGAAGCGGCCGTCGGGATCGGGCAGGGTGGGCGCGGCGTTCTGGGCCAGCGCCAGCCCACGGCCGTTCTCGTCAAACCGGTAAGCGAAGACGATGCCCGGCCGCGTGTGCTCGTCGGCCAAGGGCAGCGCCGAGGCGTGCGCTGTCATCGCAGAGCCTGCCGAAGGCGTTCAGCCGGTCGCGCGTGGGGGCGCATCAGGGCTTTGCTGGCTGGGGAGCGGCTGCGTCGGGCTTGCGCCGCGCCGCTTTGGCCGCGCCGCCGCCGGGCTCGCCCGTTTTGTCATTGGCGGGCGTCAGCGGCTCCGGCGCGGCTGCGAGAGCTTCCGAAGCCGGAGCCTTGCGCTTCTGCTTCTTGGACTTTCCGGGCTTTTCCTTGAGCTTGGCGATGGCGCTCTCGATATGCTTCACCGCGAAGGCGTGCAGTTTCTTGAGCGCGCGGCGTTCGGCCCTGAGGGCCTCGAGCTCGGCCTCCACGGCCTTCGTGCCGGCCGAACTCGCGAGCGCCGACAGCATGCCGCTGCGCCCGTCGATGCCCTTCACCTCGCCGCGGGCGGAAGCCGCGACCTTGCGGGCCTGCTTGGCCTCCTTAAGGGCCTCCAGCAGCTTTTCGAATTTGCGAGCTTGCTTATCCGTCATGCGACTGCCCCTCCGTTCGGCGACACTATGCTGAGCCCGCTTGTCACAATCGAGAGGCGAAGCTTCAGCTTCGCGCGGCGCTTTCGGGGCGAGGCTGAACCACATGGCCAGCTCAGCCCTCGCCCAGCGCGGCGTGCGCGACGATGCGAAAACGCTCGCCGGGCTCCTGCCGAAACAGCGCAACGTGGTTCACCCTCACGGGGTCGTCGCCGAGACGCTGCGCGGCCAGCGCGCGCAGGCGCGCCGCGATGGCGTCGGCGTGGACGCCCAGCGGGCCGGTGAGCGTCATGTGAAAGCGGTACTGCTCGCGCACATACGGGTAGCCGAAGCGTTCGAACAGTTCGCGTTGCCGCGGCGTCATCGCGTCGGGATTGCGGCGTAGCCGCTCGGCCGGGGAGGGCGGCGCGCGAAAGGGCTCGAAGGCGTCCACGGCCGCATCGGCGAGCGTCGACAGCGCCGGCGGACGTCCAGGCGGAACCAGCGCCACGAAGGCGCCGAGCGCCGCCACGGCGAGCCCGGTCTCCACGGCCGGCTGGCCGTGCGCGAAATGGCGGAGCGTCTCCAGGAGTTCGTCCTCGCGTCGTCCCTGGGCAAGCCGGAACGGCGCCTTCAGGGTCGCGTGGAAGCCGTAGCGGCGCGGCTCGGCCGTCAGATCCCGCCATTCGGCCTGCGAAAAGCCTTCAGGGACAAGCACGTTTGTGTCGTCGCCCGTGGAAGCGTCGTAGCCGAGCACGGCGGAGCCGAACCGCCACAGCGCGGTGTCGGGGGAGGGCGCGAAGTAGATGGCGTAGCGGGGCCCGTCCATGCCTCAGCCGCCGTGGCGCTCGAGGAACGCGTCGACCGACAGGGCGCGAAAATCCGGCAACGCCAGCCGCAGCCGCTCGTGATCCCAGTCCCACCAGGCGAGCGCCTGGAGGCGGTCGGCCGTCCGCGCGTCAAAGCGGTCGCGCACCGGCCGGGCCGGAACGCCGGCGACCACCGCGTAGGGCGCCACGTCCTTGGTCACCACCGCGCCGGCCGCCACCACCGCGCCGGTCCCGACGCTGCGCCCGGGCAGGACGATCGCGCCGTGCCCGATCCACACGTCGTGGCCAATGCTGACGGGCGTCGAGCGCCGCCAGTCGAAGAACGCGGCCTCGTCCGCCTCGCCCTCGAAATAGGCTGACGCCCGGTAGGTAAAATGCGCCTGCGAGGCCCGGTGCATGGGGTGGTTGCCGGGGTTGATCCGCGTCGCCGCCGCGATGGAGCAGAAGCGGCCGATCGTCGTGTAGATGATGTCGGCGTCCTGCACCACGTAGGAGTAGTCGCCCATGCGGGTCTCGACCACGCTGGTGCGCGCGCCCACCTCGGTGTAGCGCCCGAGCTCGGACTTTACCACCTGGGCGGTGGGATGGATCAGCGGCTCTGGTCCCAGTTTCGTCGCCACGCCGAATCTCCTCCGCAGGCCATTGCGCGGTCGGTTGCATGGCGTCGTGACGCCGGAATGACGCGTCCGGCCGCGGCTGTCACGAAAGCGTTGCGCAGACGGATTAGCCGGTTCTCCAGCGGAAACCGGGGTCTGACCCAATGCTGGTGATCGAGGGACTGACGCGGCGCTTCGGCGGCAAGGTTGCGGTCAGCGACGTGAGCCTGACGGTCGAGAGCGGCGGCTTCGTGGGCGTGATCGGCCGTTCCGGCGCCGGCAAGTCGACGCTGCTGCGCATGATCAACCGCCTGCAGGAGCCGAGCGAAGGCCGGATCCTGTGCGACGGCCGCGACGTCACGGCCCTGCGCGGGCAGGCGCTGCGCGACTGGCGGGCCGACTGCGCGATGATCTTCCAGCAGTTCAACCTCAGCGGCCGGCTCGACGTGCTCACCAACGTGCTGATGGGCCGGCTCAACAAGACCTCGACGCTGAGCTCCGTGCTGCGGCTGTGGAGCGCGCAGGACAAGGCGATGGCGCTGTCGGCGCTGGAGATGCTGGACATCGCCAACCTGGCGGCCCAGCGCGCCGACAGCCTCTCGGGCGGCCAGCAGCAGCGCGTCGCCATCGCGCGGGCGCTGGTGCAGGAGCCGCGCATGATCCTGGCCGACGAGCCGATCGCGTCGCTCGACCCGCGCAACACCAAGGTCGTCATGGACGCGCTGCTGCGCATCAACAAGCACTACTGCATCACGGTGCTCTGCAACCTCCATTCGCTCGATCTCGCGCGCACCTATTGCGACCGCCTCGTCGGCATGGCGCAGGGCCGCGTGGTGTTCGACGGCGCGCCCGAGGCGCTGACCGAGGACGTCGCCCGCGAACTCTACGGCCTCGAGGCCGGCGAGGTGATGGACGCCGCCGCCGAGCGTCCCCAACCCGCCGCTGCCGCCTTCGCGGCCGCCTGAACCCGCCTTGGCCACGTTTTCACCCAGGAGAGACCCATGTTGAACCGTCGCACTCTGATCGCCGCCGGCGCCGCCCTGGTGGGCGCGACGCTGGCCACCGCCGCCGCCGCGCAGGACTGGAAGGCCAAGTATCCCGAGCTCGTGCTCGGCGTCATCCCGGCCGAGAATGGCTCGGGCGTGCTCGACCGCTACGGCCCCTTCGTGGAGTACCTGTCCAAGGAGATCGGCGTGAAGGTGACGCTGCGCGTCGCCCAGGACTACGCGGCCGTGATCGAAGGCCAGCGCGCCGGCAACATCCACATCGCCTATTACGGCCCGGCGTCCTTCGCCCGCGCCCGCCTCACCGGCGTCGCCACCGACGTGTTCGCGATGGACGTGAACAACGACGGCACGAAGGGCTACTACTCGGTCTTCTACGTGAAGGCCTCGAGCCCCTACAAGACGCTGCAGGACCTCAAGGGCAAGAACCTCGGCCTCGTCGACCCGAACTCCACCTCCGGCAACAACATGCCCCGCTTCGAGCTCGACAAGATGAAGATCGAGCCGGAGAAGTTCTTCGACAAGGTCGTGTTCACGGGCAGCCACGAGAACGCCGTTCTGGCGCTCAGCCAGGGCACCGTGGACGTCGCCGCCAACGCCTGGACGGCCGACGACGACAGCTATCTCTACCGCATGATCACCAAGGGCATGCTCAAGAACGCCGACGGCTCGCCCGCCAAGGTCAGCGACTACCGCATCATCCACAAGTCCACGATGATCGTGAACGGCCCCTACGCCTACCTCAACAGCCTGCCGGACGACCTCAAGGCCAAGATCCGCGACGCCTTCATGAGCGCCGCCACCAAGGACAAGGCCGCCTTCGACAAGCTCTCGGACGGCAAGAACAAGCCCTGGGCCGCCACCGAGAACAAGGACTACGACCAGACGATCGAGCTGATCCGCTTCGTCGACAGCCTGCGCAAGAAGTCGTCCTGATCTTCAGCTTCCAGGGGCGCGGTTTCGACCGCGCCCTTTTTTTTCTTGAGGGGTCCGCCATGGCGACCGCCATTCCGCATCGGCCGGACGCCCAAAACCAGGCGCTCGTGGACGGCTACGAGGCGGCGATCGCGGCCAGGCGGCGACGGACGCTCCTCGGCATCGCAATTCTGGCGGCGCTCATCCTGGCCGCGGCGCGGATCAGCGAAGTCGACCTCGGGACCTTTTTCGGCAATCTCGGACGTTTCACCAGCTATATCGGGCGCATCTTCACGCTGGAGGACGGCCACCTGGTTTTCACGAACCCGGCCGAGTGGCTCTGGGGTTTGCGGAAATGGCTTCGCCTGCTGGGCGAAACGCTGCTCATCGCCTATCTGGGCACGGTGATCGGAGGGCTCGGCGCCTTCGGGCTCAGCTTCCTGGCGGCGCGCAACATGGTCGTGGCCCCGTGGCTGCGCTTCTCGGCGCGGCGATTCCTGGAATTCTGCCGCACCGTCCCTGAACTCGTCTTCGCGCTCATCTTCGTCGTGGCGTTCGGCCTCGGGCCGCTTCCCGGCGTTTTGGCGCTGGGGATCCACACCATGGGAGCGCTCGGCAAGCTCTTCGCCGAGGTGGTCGAGAACATCGACATGAAGCCGGTGGAGGGCGTAGCCGCCACCGGGGCGAACTGGGCGCAGGGCGTGCGCTTCGGCACTCTTCCGCAGGTGCTCTCCAACTTCGTCAGCTACACGTTGCTGCGCTTCGAGGTGAACGTGCGCGGGGCCGCCATCATGGGCTTCGTCGGCGCGGGGGGCATCGGACAGGACCTCGTGGAGGCGATCCGCAAGTTCTACTACTCGGACGTCAGCGCCATCCTGATGCTGATCGTCGTCACCGTGATGCTGATCGACCTCGTCACCGAACGCGCCCGGCACGCGCTGATCGGCCGGGAGTTGGGGCGTTGAGCGCCGTGCCTGAAGCCGCTTCCCGCCGGGCGAGGCTGGCCGACGTGGATCTCGCAGCCCTGACGGCGCGTCATCCGTCGGCGTTCCGGCCCGATTGGGGCCGCCGCGCCGTCGTGGCGGCCTGCGTGGTCGCCCCCGTCGCGCTGTTCGCTTATGCGCTCGCGAGCCTCGACGTCTCATGGTCCCGGGTCTTCGCCGGGCTGGGGCGACTGGGGGACTTCGTCGGCCTAATGCTGCCGCCCAGCTACGGGACGACCGCCAAGCTGCTCACCTACCTGCACGCCCTGGCGGAGACGCTCGCCATCGCATTCCTGGGCACGCTGCTGGCCGCGATGCTGGCGCTGCCGCTGGGGTTTCTGGCGGCGCGCAACGTCATCCCGACCTGGATCTTCCGCTTCGGCGTGCGCCGCTTCCTGGACACGGTACGCAGCGTCGACACGCTGATCTGGGCGCTCATCTGGATCAACGTGGTGGGCCTCGGCCCCTTCGCGGGCGTGCTGGCGATCATGAGCTCGGACTTCGGCGCTTTCGGCAAGCTGTTCTCGGAGGCCATCGAGGCGGCGGACAACAAGGCCGTGGAGGGCGTCGAATCGGCGGGCGGAAGCCGGCTGCACGGGGTGCGCTTCGGCCTGCTGCCGCAGGTGCTGCCCGTGATGGCGAGCCAGGTCCTCTACTTCTTCGAGTCGAACACCCGGTCGGCCACCATCATCGGCATCGTCGGCGCGGGCGGCATCGGCCAGTACCTCTACGAGGAGATCAAGGTGCTGGAGTGGGGCCACGTCTCCTTCCTGGTGCTGCTGGTGCTGGCGGCCGTGGTGCTGATCGACGCCGTGTCGGCGCGGCTGCGCTTCGCCGTGATCGGAAACCGCCCGCAGCGCTGAATGCGTCATCCGGGCGTCATCCGACCGGCTTAGCAGACCTTCCATGGTCATGCAGTTGAACGCCCGGCGCACCGACGACACCGTCGCCCGCCAGCACCTGATGGCGACCGCCGCCGTCGCTACGCTCGACGAACTCGAGCAGGCCGTGGCCCGCCTGGGCCGGCCCGCTTGCCAGGACCTTCGCGCTCCCGAGATCGGGCTCGTCATGCTGCGCGGCCGGATGGGCGGCGACGGCGCTCCCTTCAACATGGGCGAGGCGACCGTCACGCGCGCCGCAGTGCGGCTGGAGACCGGCGAGGTCGGGATGTCCTACCTGCTCGGCCGCGACCCGTCCCGCGCCCGGCTGGCGGCTGTGATCGACGCGGTCTGGCTGCGCGACAGCGCTTTGGTGGAAACCGTGTTCCTCGACCCCGTCCAGGCCCGCATGGAGGCCGACCGGCGCGAGGCGGCCGCCCGCTCGGCGGCCACCCGGGTGGACTTCTTCACCCTCGTTCGCGGAGAAGACTGATGTCCGCCGCACTCTCGACCACCCTCTCGGCCGGCTTCGAGCGCCCGGTGTTCGACGCGCAGGCGGTGTTCCGCTGCGTCATGATGGCGATGGCGCGCCCAGGGCTCATCCGCACGTTGACGGTGGCCGTGAAACCGCCCGGGCGAATGGCTCCCGCCGCCGCCGCGCTGGCGCTCGCGATGTGCGATTTCGAAAGCCCCGTGTGGCTGGACGACGCGCTCGCGGCCGATCCGGCCGTGGCGGAGTTCCTCCGCTTCCACACCGGCGCGCCGATCGTCGCCGACCCGCGCAAGGCCAGCTTCGCGTTTCTGGCCGACGGGGCCGAGATGCCGCCGCTCGACTGTTTCGCCCTGGGCTCGCCCGAATACCCGGACCGCTCCACCACGCTGGTGATCGGCGTCGACTGGATCGACACGGAGAGCGGCTGGCGGCTCGCCGGCCCCGGCGTGAACGGGCAAACCCGCTTCTCGGCCGGCCCGCTGCCCCACGACTTCCTGGGCCGCCTGTCGGACAACCGCGGGCTTTTCCCGCGCGGCGTCGACCTCGTTTTCGTTCATGGCGACCGCGTTGCCGCCATCCCCCGCTCGACCGTCGTCGAGAAGTGAGATCCACCCATGTATGTCGCAGTCAAAGGCGGTGAGCGGGCGATCGACAACGCCCACCGCCTCCTGGATCACGCCCGGCGCGGCGACCCTGCCGTTCCGGAGATCACGCCCGCCCAGATCGACGAGCAGCTCGCGCTGGCGGTCGACCGCGTGATGGCGGAAGGCTCGCTCTACGACCGCGACCTCGCCGCCCTCGCCATCAAGCAGAGCCGCGGCGACCTGATCGAGGCCATCTTCCTCGTTCGCGCCTTTCGCACCACGCTGCCGCGCTTCGGCGCCTCCGAGCCGGTGGATTCCGGCGCCATGCGCATCGAGCGGCGCGTGTCGGCGACCTACAAGGATTTGCCCGGCGGCCAGGTGCTCGGCCCCACCTTCGACTACACGCATCGCCTCGTCGACTTCGCCCTCGCGGCCGGCGTGTCGCCGCCCGAGCCCGCGACGGCCGGGCAGGGCGAGGCGATCGACGCCCCGCACGTCACCGGGCTCCTCGACGACGAGGGGCTGATCGAGGTCAATCCGGGGGCCCAGGCAGACCATCCGGTGGGCGACCTCACCCGCGAGCCGCTGGAGTTCCCGGCCGGTCGCGATCTGCGCCTGCAGAACCTGGCGCGCGGCGACGAGGGCTTCCTGCTGGCGCTCGGCTACTCCACCCAGCGCGGCTTTGGCCGGACGCACCCGTTCGTGGGCGAGATCCGCTTTGGCGAGGTCGAGGTCGCGTTCACCCCCGAGGAGCTCGGCTTTCCGGTCTCGCTCGGACGCGTGGCGCTCACCGAATGCGAGATGGTGACCCAGTTCGCCGGCACGGCCGAGGTCGCGCCGCAGTTCACCCGGGGCTACGGCCTCGTCTTCGGCCAGTCCGAGCGCAAGGCCATGTCGATGGCGCTGGTCGACCGGGCGCTGCGCACCCGCGAGTTCGGCGAGGACGTGGTCGCGCCCGCGCAGGACGAGGAATTCGTGCTGTCCCACTCCGACAACGTGCAGGCCACCGGCTTCGTGGAGCACCTGAAGCTGCCGCACTACGTCGACTTCCAGGCCGAGCTCGGCCTGGTCCGGCAGCTCCGCCGCGAGCACGCCGAGCGCGCCGCCGCGAAAGCGTCCGACGCCGCCGCGCACAGGGAGGCGGCCGAATGAACGCCCCCATGACGGCCGGATACAACTTCGCGTATCTCGACGAACAAACGAAGCGGATGATCCGCCGCGCCATCCTGAAGGCGATCGCGATCCCGGGCTATCAGGTCCCGTTCGCGTCGCGCGAGATGCCGATGCCCTATGGCTGGGGCACGGGCGGCGTGCAGGTGACGGCGGCGGTGATCGGCGAGCACGACGTGCTCAAGGTCATCGACCAGGGCTCGGACGACACCACCAATGCGGTCTCGATCCGCAAGTTCTTCGCCCGCACGGCCGGCGTCGCCACCACGACGTCGACGGCCGACGCCACCGTGATCCAGACGCGCCACCGCATCCCGGAGGCGCCGCTGACCGAGGACCAGATCCTCGTCTACCAGGTGCCGATCCCCGAGCCGCTGCGCTTCCTGGAGCCGCGCGAAACCGAGACGCGCACCATGCATGCGCTCGAGGAATACGGCCTCATGCACGTGAAGCTCTACGAGGACATCGCCCGGCACGGCCACATCGCGACCACCTACGCGTATCCGGTGAAGGTGAACGGCCGCTACCTGATGGACGCTTCGCCGACGCCCAAGTTCGACAATCCCAAGATGCACCTGTCGCCGGCGCTGCAGCTTTTCGGCGCGGGTCGCGAAAAGCGCATCTACGCGCTGCCTCCGTATACGCAGGTCGTGTCGCTGGATTTCGAGGATCATCCCTTCGAGGTGAACCGGTTCGACAAGCCCTGCGCGCTGTGCGCCGCGCATGGCGTCTACCTGGACGAGGTGGTGCTGGATGACCGGGGCGGGCGCATGTTCGTGTGCTCGGACACGGATTTCTGCGAGACCCGACGCGCCGAGGGCCATCGCGGCGAGATGCTCGCGGACACTCCTGCCGACGGAGGCGCGGCATGAGCGCCGGTCACGATCGTCCGCTTCTTCAGGTCGAGGGCCTCGGCAAGAGCTACGGCGCGCGCGTCGGCTGCGTCGACGTGTCGTTCGATCTCTACCCGGGCGAGGTCCTGGCCGTGGTCGGCGAGTCCGGCTCCGGCAAATCGACGCTGCTGAGCGTGCTCTCGACCCAGCTCGCGCCGAGTGCCGGCGCGGTGCGCTATCGCATGCGCGACGGCGTCCTGCGCGACATGTTCGCGCTGGCTGAGGCCGAGCGCCGCTTCCTGATGCGCACTGACTGGGGCTTCGTGCACCAGGATCCGCGCCAGGGCCTGCGCATGGGCGTGTCCGCGGGGGCCAATGTCGGCGAGCGGCTGATGGCGGTGGGCGAGCGCCATTACGGCCGCATCCGCGACACGGCCGCCGACTGGCTCGGCCGCGTCGAGATCGACGCCGATCGCATCGACGACCAGCCGCGCGCCTTTTCGGGCGGCATGCGCCAGCGCCTCCAGATCGCCCGCAACCTCGTGACGCATCCGCGCCTCGTGTTCATGGACGAGCCGACCGGCGGCCTCGACGTCTCCGTGCAGGCGCGCCTGCTCGACCTCCTGCGCGGGCTCGTCGCCGATCTCGGCCTCGCGGTGATCATCGTGACGCATGATCTCGCGGTCGCGCGCCTGCTGTCGCACCGCATCATGGTGATGCGGCAGGGCCGGGTGATCGAAACGGGCCTCACCGACCAGGTGCTCGACGACCCGCGCGAGCCCTACACGCAACTGCTCGTCTCCTCCGTGCTGCAGGTCTGACATGGAAGCGCTCTCGATCGACCGCGTCGGCAAGACCTTCACGATGCACCTGCAAGGCGGCGCGCGCCTGCCGGTGGTGCGCGACGTGTCCCTCGCCGTCAGCCCGGGCGAATGCGTGGTGCTGGGCGGGCCCTCCGGCGCCGGCAAGTCCTCGCTGCTGAAGATCGCCTACGGCAACTACCGGTGCGACGACGGCCACGTGTGGGTGCAGGACGGCGGCGAACGCGTCGACGTCGCGCGCGCCGAGCCGCGCCGCGTGCTGCGGCTTCGGCGAACCACGCTTGGCTATGTGAGCCAGTTCCTGCGCGTGATCCCGCGCGTCTCCGCCCTCGACCTCGTCGCGCAGGCGGCCGTCGAGCAGGGCGCATCGTCCGACGAGGCGACCGGGCGCGCCGCGGCCTTGCTGGAGCGCCTCAACGTGCCGCGCCGGCTCTGGAGCCTGCCGCCCGCCACCTTCTCGGGCGGCGAGCAGCAGCGCGTCAACATCGCGCGCGGCTTCGTGGCCGAGCACCCGGTGCTGCTGCTCGACGAGCCGACCGCCTCGCTCGACGCCCGCAACCGCGCCGCCGTGGTGGAACTCATCCACGACAAGAAGCGCCGCGGCGTCGCCATCCTGGGCATCTTCCATGACGAGGACGTGCGCGACCGGGTGGCTGATCGCGTCGTCGACGTCACCCGCTTTTCCGCCGCAGCCTGAGAGATCCCATGGACCCGCGCGACTACGTGCTCTCCAACGCCACGCTGGTGCTCCGCGACCACGTCGTCGCCAACGGCTGGGTGGCGGTGAGCGACGGCCGCATCGTCGAGATCGGCGAGGGGGCTGGCCCCGAGAAGGGGCTCGACCTCGGCGGCGACACGCTCATCCCCGGGCTCGTCGAGTTGCACACCGACCACTTGGAGCTGCACTACAAGCCGCGCCCGGCCGTGGAATGGCCCGCCGTGTCGGCCGTTCTGGCCTATGACGCGCAGATCGCCGGCTCGGGCATCACGACCGTGTTCGACTCGCTGCGCGCCGGACAGGAAGACCGCCGCGACGCCGTGACCAACAGCCTGGAGATCCTCGCGGACGCGCTGGACGAGGCTCGCGCCAGGAACCTCCTGCGGGCCGAGCACCTCACCCATCTGCGCTGCGAGATCTGCACGCCGGACGTGATCGAGGTCACGAAGGCTTTTCTGGCCAAGCGGCCTATTCACTTGATGTCGCTGATGGACCACACGCCGGGGCAGCGGCAGTTCCGGGACGTGGAGAAGTTCCTCGTCTACTACCGGGGCAAGACCTCGCTGACCGAAGCCGAGCTGCAGCAGCTCGTGTCGCGCCGGATCGAGGAGAACGAGCGCTACGGCGTCGCCAACCGCCGCGCGTTGGTGGCCATCGCGCAAGCGAACAAGGTGTCGCTGGCCAGCCACGACGACGCGACGCTGGAGCATGTGGCGGAATCGCGCGCCGACGGTGTCTCGATCGCCGAGTTCCCGACCACCGTGGAGGCCGCCGAGGCGTCACACGCGGCCGGCATCGGCGTCCTGATGGGCGCGCCCAACCTGGTGCGGGGCGGCTCGCATTCCGGCAACGTGGCTGCCGAAGAGCTGGCGCGGCTCGGCATGCTCGACATCTTCTCGTCGGACTACGTGCCGGCGAGCCTGATCCACGCCGCCTTCGACCTCCACCGCCGCGTCCCCTCGATCACGCTGCCGGACGCGGTCGCGACCGTGACGGACAATCCGGCCCAATCGGCCGGGCTCGCGGATCGCGGTCGCATCGAGGTCGGCCTGCGCGCCGATCTCGTCCGGGTCACGCAGGGCGACCTTCCGGCCGTGCGGGCCGTGTGGCGAGAGGGGCGGAGGGTGTCATGAGCCAGAGCCGCCGCATTGGCCCGGGCCATCTCGTCCTGGTGGTGGGACCCAGCGGCGCCGGCAAGGACACGCTGATCGGCCTGGCGCGAGACGCTTTCGCGTATGATCCGCGCGTGGTGTTCCCCCGACGGCTCGTCACCCGGCTGGCGGGCGCCTTCGAAGACCACGACACCTTCACGGAAGACGACTTCCTCGCCGGCGAGGCTGCCGGACTTTATCCGCTCGCCTGGCGCGCCCATGGGCTCTGCTACGCGCTTCCCCCGTCAGTCTCCGAGGCCGTGGGCAAAGGATCCGTGGTTGTCGCGAACGTATCGCGGGCGGTTCTGGCCGCAGCGCGAGAGCGCTTCGCCAACGTCTCGGTCGTGCTCGTGAACGCTCCGCCGGATGTCCTCAAGCACCGGCTGGCGGCGCGAGGCCGCAGCGAAAACATCGCCGAGCGGCTCGCGCGATCGACCCAGGCCACTCAACAGGTCTCGTATGACCTGGAGATCCTGAATGTTGGCGAACCCCGGGTCGCGGCGGCGGTCCTGAACGACCTGATCGACTCCGCGCTGGCAGGCGGCGCAGTCTGGCGCGGGGTCGTATACTCTCGATGACGCCCATGACTGTTGCATGACAAAGCACAGACGGGCACAAAGCGAGGTTGTTGCCCACGGGCGCCTCGTGATCCCACTGGCCGATGTTGTCCACGCACATTCTTCCAAGGCTCGCGCCGCTGCGCACGACACGCGAGCCTGCGCGTGTCGGGCGCAGACATTCGCTCCAGTCCGCGACTGGCGGCCTGGCGTCCAGCCTGTCCGACCAGGCCCCATCGGGCGCGGAAAGCGGCGTGCTGCAGATGCGCGACGGCGTACAGGTGCGGTTCGCATCCTGGCGGCCGCCCGGACCCGCGCGCGGAACGATGTGGATCCTGCAGGGCCGCGCCGACTTCATCGAGAAATACTACGAGACGATCCGCGAACTGCTGGCGCGAGGCTTCGCGGTCGCGACCTTCGACTGGCGCGGGCAGGGCGGGTCGGAGCGTCTGGTCGCTGATCCGCGCCTGAACCATGTAGAGTGCTTCGCGCCCTTTGTCGGCGACCTTCAGGACATCGTCACCAAGCGGTGGTTCGCGGGACTGCCCCGGCCCTTTCACGCCTTGGCGCACTCAATGGGCGCGAACGTGCTGTTGCAGACCATGGCGAGGAACTCGGGGCTCTTCGCAAGCGCCGTCCTGACTGCGCCCATGATCGCGCTCGCGCCCAACCTGAGGCCGGACGTCGCGCGGATGTTCTCCACGGCTTTCGCCGCAGCGGGCCTCGGCCAGGCCTCCATCCCTGGCGGGCGGCGCAATGGCGAGGTGGCGTCGCCGTTCAGGCCCGACAACCTGCTGACCGCATGCCCGGTGCGGTATGGCCGCGCCGCCGACATCGTCGCGCGGGCTCCGCACCTGACGGTCGGACGTCCCACGGTGGGGTGGCTCCACGCAGCCCTTCAGGCGATGGATGCGGTGCGGAACGCCTCAGCCATCACCGCGCCGGTGCTGATGGTGGCGGGTGACCGGGATCGCGTGACCTCGACGTTCGCCGCCATGGCGTTTTGCGAGGCCCTGCCGAACGCCAGGGCGGTGTCGCTTGCCGACTGCGCCCACGAGGTGCTGCTCGAAACCGACGCCGTGCGCGCCCGCTTCTGGGAAGCGTTCGACTTGTTTCACAGCGACCAGGCCTTCTAGTCCCTCGCTGCGTGAACGGGAGCCTAGGCCGTTACGAACGCAGGCCCGCTCCGGGCGTCGTACGGGCCGCGCCGCAGGCTTTGCCGCCCCGGGACGCTGCGGAAAGGTTGTCGCCCTTCCGCAGCGTGTTTCTCGTCCGTTACTTGGCTTTCAGCAGGTCTTCCACCTGCAGCAGAACAAGCTCGTTGTCGTCCGCCTTGTTGGGCTCGCGGCTCGACGAGAACGGCAGGTTGTTGTCGTTGCCGACCACGATGTGGCTGGCGTCGACCACGTCGACATTCTCGATCGTGAAGAACGGGAAGGTGAGAACGCCGGCGGTGAGCGGTTTGCGCGCCAGCTTGTCCGGGTCCTGGATCTTCAGGAGGTCTATAAAGCCGATCTTACGCACCGGCTTGCCGACATTGGCGTCCGTCAGCTCGATCTTGTAGACGCGCTTGAACTTGGCGATGTCCGGGAAGCAGTCGGCCCCGCGGACGCCGGCCGCGCACGCCTTGTCGGCCGTGCCCTCGCCGTTGTCGCGCTCGATGATCAGTCCGGTCGTCCCGTCGATCATGTTGAAGTCGCCGATGGCGTTGCCGTTGGCCTCGAACCGGTACTGCCAGAACCGGCCGGTGAACTTTTCGGCCGCGACGTCGAACTCGAGGATGCGGGACGCTTCGGTTCCGTCCACCTTCTCCCAGTCCTTGGTCTCGGCATTCCAGAGCGGCCCCTCGAGCAGACCGTAGATGAACTTGCCGTCCTTGCTGGAGGCGAAGCCCTCGAACCCTTTCGAGCGACGCAGGTTGACGTTGGTGTAGGTCGCTCCCGGCGCGCCCGGCGACGCGGCGCCGAAATGGTCGGGAGAGCGCACCGGCTTGCCGTCAGCGACCGTCTCGAACACGCCCAAAACCTTGCCGTTCATGTCGGCCTTGATGAGGTAGGGTCCGAATTCGTCGCCGATCCACAGCGTGTCGCCAATGATCTGGAAGCCTTCCGTGTCGAAATCCGATCCCGTGAGATAGCGCTTCTCGCTTCCCTCGTGGACGATGCGGAACGGGACCTTCTTGTCGGGGTCGTGCAGGAACACGGTCTTGTTGTGCCGCCACGCGCCAGTCTTCCAGTCGATCGTCCAGTTGTTCAGGTACAGCATGGAGTCGGGCGAATTCGCTTTCGCGCCCATGCCGTTGTCTGTGATGATCCAGAACGAGCCGTCCGGCATGACCTTGATGCCGGAGTGCCCCTGGATGGGCTGGCCCTTGAACGGCAGCTTCACGCCCGTCGCACGCTCGAACGACATGCCCATCACGGAGCCTTGCGCATCCACGCGCTTGCCCGTCGTGTATTTCCCGGAGGTCTGGAGATCGACGGGAGCGTCGGATGGAGCGGGGATGAAGGTTTCGGCCGCCAGGACGGCGTGTCCGGCGAGCTTGGCCGGGAATTCCTGCTGTGCGGATGCGGCGCTGGCGACGGTCGCCAACCCGAGGCTGACCAGGATTACGGCGCGTTTCATGTGACCCCCAATGGGAAAGTTGGACGGGCCTCTTCTCAGGGGGAGGGGCGACGTTGCGATGACGTCTGTCTGTTAGATGTGCGACACCTTCGACCTAGCCGCCGCGAAGCCCGGTGACGACGCTGCCCCGGTAAGCCGCCGCAGCCGGAACGAGGGCGAGGAGGGCGCCCAGAACCGCCGCGAGCGCCGTCATGGCCCATTCGTCCGGGCCGATCCGCGCGTTCAGCATGAAGCCGAACCGCTCCGACAGGAGCGCCGACGCGCCCGCGGTGGCGACATACCCCATCGCGATCCCGGCGAGGGCGGCGGCGCACACGAGCAGGCAGACACCGAGCCACACCACCGCGAACACGAAGGCGCGCGGCGCGCCGATGGCGCGCAGCACCGCGATGTCGCGCCTGCGCGCGGACGCCAGCGCGAACACGCAGACCAGCACCGAGACGAACACGAGAGCCTGCGTGGCCAGCGCCATGGCGGCCATGACGGCCTTCACGTCGGCCAGCGCCCCATAGAGCTGCACCAGCACCTCGGCCGGAAACACAGCCATGGTGCGTCCGCCGCGGAACGCCGCGCGCAGCCGATAGGCGTCCGCCACGCTGGCCGCCTTCACGACGATCACGGGCGCGTCCCCGGTCGCCTCCGGCCAGGGCGGTCCGATCCGCGCGTCGCGATCGGGGCGTCCGCGTGCGAGGCCATGCGCCTCCCAGACGGCCTCGATGGGGGCCAGAATGGCGCGGTCATACGGCGTCCCGGTCCGCGGCATGCGGCCCACGACGATGAGCTCGTGACCTTCGTGCCTGGCCTCGCCCGGAAGCGCGCGACCGTCGTCGCGGGAATGTCCGTGCGAGGTCACGACGCCGGCGCCGATCGCAAGCGGAACATCCGATCCCACCACCGCTTCGTGGTCCGCCTGGAACAGTCGGCCCGCCTCCGGCGTCCTCTTGCCGCCGCGCGTGACGAAATCGGCCGTGGTCCCGATCACCGGCCGCCCACGCCACGTGTCCCCGAACACAAGCGGCGCGGCCCACGTGACGCCGTTGCGCCTGGCGAGTTCGGACCAAACCGTGTCCGGCATGAGCGGCAAGGCGCTCTCCTGCAGGTAAACGCCAGTCAGCACCAGCTGTGTTTCGCTGCCGGGGGCTCCGATGAGGAGATCGAAATCGTCGGCCGCGCGGGCGCTGCCCTGCCGCAGCGCGCGTTCCTGCGCGATCACCGTCACCCCCATCGCGATCGCGAAAGCCATCACGGCGAACAGCGCGAGCGCGCCCGGCCAGGATCGCCGCAGCTCGGCGCCGATGAGCGGAAACGGGTTCATGCCGCCGCCTCGACCGGGGCGACCGACCCGTTGGCGATCCGGATGACGGACCCGAGCCGCCCCAGCAGCGCGGCGTCGTGCGTGACGACCAGCAGCGTCGCGCCGCTCCGGCGGGCTGCGGCCAGCAGCAGATCGGCGACAACGGCGCGGTTCTCGGCGTCCAGGCTCGCGGTGGGCTCGTCGGCGGCGAGGATGCGCGGATCCCGGATCAGCGCCCGTGCGATGGCGACGCGCTGCTGCTCGCCGCGCGACAGCACGCCGGCGCGGCGCTTCGGCTCGGCAAGCCCGACGGCGTCGAGGAGATCCTGCGCGCGGTCCCGTTGCGCCGCGCCGAGGCGCCAGTGATCGAAGCGCAACGGCAGCAGCACGTTCTCGAGCGCGCTGAGCTGTGGGGCGAGATGGAAATCCTGGAACACCAGGCCGACATTGCGGCGACGCCAGGCGTCCCGCGCGCCTTCTCCCAGGGTCGCCAGGTCGACGCTTCCCCAGCAGATAAGCCCTGTCGTCGGACGCTCGATGCCGGTGAGCACGTGCAGGAGCGACGTCTTGCCGGAGCCCGACGGGCCGCTGACGCTAAGCTGGGCGCCTGCCGCGATCGACAAGGCCGGGACATCGAGAACCGTCGTGGCGTCTCGCCCGCGCCCATAGACGAGCCGCAGGTCGTGGACGGTGAGCGGCGGCGCTTCAGACGATGCGGAAATCGGCATTCATCAGTCTGATCTGCGACACGAAGCCCGTGGCCGCGTCGGTCGCGGACCCGACCTCCAGAACCCCTGTTACGGCGATCGGATCGGAATAGCGTGTGGGTTGGGCCGCCCGGCGCAGGTGGATGACCACGATGTCGGTCGGCCAATCGGCGTCGGACGAGCAGAAGGGGCAGAGCGAGACGGGCTCCCGCGTCAGGACGAAAAAGTCGCTTTCGGCCTTGAGGGGAGGGGCCATGTAGCCCTGCATGGCCACGGACGCGCCCTTTAGTGACAGCAGCTTGGGCGAGAATTTCAGCCCGAGCACGCCCGACGCCTCGTAGAGATCGGCGAAGTCGAGAACGGCCGGCGCGGCGGCCGCCGTGCGCACGCCGCCGGAGGCGAGGCCCGCCGCCAACGCCAGCAGGGCGCGGCGGCGGCTCAGCCGCAGCTTCGGCGGATTACTTCGCGGTTCCGAGTGCGAGCGCATGCGCCATCACCTTGAACACGTCCGTATTGTCCATCGAGCCCTTCACCATCTCGGAGCCGGGCCCGTAGGCGTTCAGAAGCGAGTCCTCGGCGCTGTGAACGTCGGAGTTGCCGTCCTTCGGCAGGTTGCCGGGGCGCAGCTGCGCGCCGGGCGACTTGGCGTAGATCTCGTTGGCCGCGTAGGTGCCCTTCTCCTTGCCGGCGACGGTGGGATTGTTGGGGCCGTCCATCTTGGGCCGGTAGGTCTCGTAGTAGTCGGGGAAGCTCGCAGAGAACAACGCCAGGCGGTCCTTCACGTCGACCTTGTTGGGATAGCCCTCGGCGTCCGGCGCCGGATAGCTCGGGTAGCCGGCCTCGGCGTAGATCCCGAGGCGATCGCGCAGCTCGACGTTGGGGGCGGGGCCGTCCATGTCGTCATGCATGACGCCGACGATGCCGACCGGGTGGGTGTGGTCGGCCAGCACCAGGATCAGCGTGTCGTTCTTCTGGTCGGCGAAGTCCTTGGCCACCTTCACGGCGTTGTCGAGCATGATCGTGTCGTAGATCGCCCGCTCCATGTCGAGCGCGTGCGTGAACTTGTCGATCAGGCCGGACTCGACCATCAGCACGAAGCCGTTGTCGTTCTTCGACAGCACCTCGATGGCGGACTTCACCTGCTCGGTGAGGTCGGGCTGCTCCGGATAGCGCTTGACGCTGCCGACCTTCAGGAACTTGCGATCCAGCACGCCGTCCATGTTGCCGAGGTTGAAGAGGCCGAGCAGCTTCTTGGCCCCCGCGGCCGAGGCCGCCTTCATCTCGCCCGCCGTGGTAGCGACCGCGTAGCCGGCGTCCTTGAACCTCTCCACGTAGTCCTGATCGTCGCCGCGCTTGGAGCCCGCCGTGCTCTTGGGGATAAAGTTCGCCGCGCCGCCGCCCATGATCACGTCGGGTTTCTGGTCCAGGAACTGCTGGACGATGACGTCGTATTCGGCGCGCCGGCGCGTGTGCGCCACCATGGAGGCCGGCGTGGCGTCCTCGATCTCGGTGTTGGTGACGACGCCGACCGCCATGTTCAGCCGGCGCTGCGCCAGCGACGTGATGGTCTCGACCTTCGGGTCGTCGGTCGTGCTCTTGGTGCGGTCCGCGTAGACGCCGAGCGCATTGGTGGACGATTTGTGGCCGGTCGTGTAGGCGCTGGCCGAATTGGCCGAGTCGGTGATCACGCTGTCGACGCCCGAGGTGGACACCAGCGCCATCGCGGGCATGTCGTCGAGCGTGAGCTTGCCCTTGTACTTGCCCTCTTGGATGCCCCTGGCGAGGATGCGCGCCGCCACCCTATGGGCGTTCGACATGCCGTCGCCGATAAACAGGATCACGTTCCTGGCCTTGCGCGGCTGCGCGGTCTCATAGACGTCCCACGCGACCTCGCGCGTGTTGACGCCGTCAGTCGCCTTCACGACGTAGCGGCCGGGCTTGTCGATCACGACGTCCCGCAGCGTCACGGCCGACTGGTCCTTGTCGTCCTCACGCGCCACGTAGGTCGCGGCGCGTCCCAGCGCCTGGGCGTGATCCTGGCCGTTCACCGTGACGGAGATCTTGCCGGGCTCGGCCAGCCCCGGGAACTCGACCTTGAGATCGAACATCGCCCCGGTGAGGATCTGCGCCCGGTCGATCGGATAAATGGTCTGGCTCAGGGCCGGCGCCGATACGGTGGAGAGCAGCAAGGCTGCGGCGAGCGTCTGACGCATGGGTTATCCCGGGCCGTTTGAGGAACGCCTTACTCGCCTAGACACCTCACATGACGCCTCGATGACGCGATCAATCACGAATGGATGCCAAGCCGAACCACACAAGCAGGGGCGAAGATCATCGCGGGATGCAGCGCGCCGAAACTTCGAGAACTCCAGGCTAGCAGGCTGATCCGATCGGTCGCGGTAAGGGCCAAATTAGAAGTACTGATCACCTTTCGGGTCACCATCTCCGAAATTGCCGGCCGCACTGGCGATCAGATGACCATCAACGTAGAGCTCGATGGCGCCGTTTCGTCCCGTGCGAAGAAAGAATTCATAGCGGATTCCGCTTTTGGACAGCGGCGGGAGAGGCGCAAGGTGGGAAACCTACGATGGCCGGCTGTATGCCGAGCTGGACACGGACTATTTCGCTCCGCAGGCGATTAAGATCCCGATCTAAGGTGACCAAAATAGCGGGCGGCCTGTCGCATCTTGAAGCCTCACGCAATTGCAGAGGCTCCGATGTCCAATCAACACCTGAACCCCAAGCGCGGTGCTCTGACAGTCGAGGAGGCCGCCGACTTTCTCCGCGTTTCTCGCGCGACAATCTGGCGCTTACTCCAGAGTGGCGCGCTGCCGCGGGCCCGCATCGGCGGGCGTACCGTTATCCGCCTGGTCGATGCTGAGGCCTTCCTTGCTCGCGCCGTCGAGGTGGCGTGATGGGCCGCCGCTTCGCTCCGCACGACGAGACGTTCTTCGCTTTCGCCTGCTACGTCGAAGAGGTTCTTGTGGACAGGTCTCGGCTTTGGCCGGACTGGCTGATCGACAACCTGGTTGATGATCAGCCACGGGAACTTGCGGCTTGGGCCGCGTACCGCGCCAAAACGAAGCAGGACGAGCGCGCTTTTTTCACCATCGTCGCAGAGTTGGAACTCACCAACGCCGGGCTTTCGGCTGACGTGCTTTCAACCCCGCAAATGGCTGAGTACATCGACCGGCGGGTCGAAGCCTTGATTATTGCGCGAACCAGCACCGATTTGATCAGCCATCTTGCCCTGACGCGCACACGCTCTCCAATTAGATCCGACGAGGACGGCTGGCGGCCTGGACGCAGGAGCATGGCCGACGTCGTGGCTGGCGTTGTGTGTGCGTTCCACCCGTACAACCGCTCGGCGACAGCGAAGTTTCTGAACCGCGGGCTGCCTGATGACCGGAATGTGGACGGCGCGACTCACCGGACGGTCAGGGATGCTTTGGAGACCTTCTGCAGCCGGGGCGCCCTGCTCAACCCAAATACCATGTCCTACGCCTGCTGCCACTTGGCGTTCAGGGCCAGAGTTCTGGACTGCCTGTTCACGTTCGTGCGAACGGATCCGCTACTCCGCCATCTGACGCTTCCACGCGCCGCCGAACGTCTCCTCAAGAGCGGGCAGTTGTTCACGCTGCTACGCGTGGCAGAAGAAGAGGCGGGCCGCATCGTCGGACCGATCCCGCTTTTGGCTGTGCCCGACGACATCACGGCCACTCAGATCAGGATATTAAAGCGGCATCTCTCAGCCCGTACTCGGGCGCAGATCGGTGCGCTGGCGGCACGCGAAGCCCCGGGTGGTATCGCACCAAGCGCTGCTGCACGCTCCCTGGAAACGGGAGAGCGAAACCATGCTGAACTCTGACGCGAGAGCTTCCTACCCTGATGTCGAGGTCCTTTCGGTGCCAGAGGCGGCAGCGATAGCGGGCCGCTCCGTCTCGTGGGTGTGGACCCAACGTACATTTGGGCGGCTGCGTCCCGCCATGCTCAACGGCCGACAGGCTGTAGTGGCCGAGAGCTTATTCATCCTGATCGCCGATCGGGCCCGCCGGCGCCAGAAGCCAGCGCTGAAACTCGTCGTCAACAACTAACGAAAAGGCCGGGACCTGCTGAAGACAGGGCCCGGCCCGAAAGGATGCGATGTGAACGCTCCCCTTATACCACGGCCGACGCCGGCCCGGCAATTCACTGGCTCGCTTGAAACAAACCCGTTCAGGGCGATCTGGGATCTCGGCTACCGCAGTTTTGTCCCGATCGTTCCGCCCGGCGCCGAGCTATCCTCATTCAGCCATTTGGCACGTAACCCGAGCAGTCGGGGGAAGGTGCCTGGCGAACTAGGGTTCGACGGTAAGTGGCGCGGTCTGAAAGGTTGGCACACGCTGCAGCCTACCGAGCGGCGCATCGACGACTGGTGGGCTATGCGTGCGGGTGTCGGCATTCGAACGGGCCAACAGCACGACGGCAGTTACATCTACCTTATCGACGCCGATACGATGAGCGAGCGATGGGCGGCGGCTATCGCCGACAAGATCGCCGAACAGTTCGGTGTTCTGCCGCTTAGGATCGGGCGTTGGCCGAAGGCTGGCTATGTCGTCAGGATGGCCCAACCACTCCGGTACCACCGGGTCACGTTTGGCGATGTCGGCCTGGACGGAGCCCAAACCGAACTGGTCGAGGTTCTGACGAGCGGCAAGCAATTCGTTTGCGCCGGCGTTCACGCCCTGACGGGGCAGCCCTACGAATGGCGAGTGCCTCTTCCGCCGCTGGCGGAACTACCTTTGCACAATCCCGAACAGGTCCTGGCCTTGCTGGACGACCTAAGGGCGACTTTGCCCAAATGCAGCAAGGCCCTGTTCGAGGGCAGCAACGGGGAGTTTCCTCCGCAGGAGACGCTGCGCGCAGCTAACCAGGATCTTCTCCGCAGGGCAGCGGCGCTCATTCCGAACACCTCCGAGCTCTTCCCGACAAGAGTGAGCATGGTAAAATTCGGTTATGCCTGCTTGGCAGCATTCGATGACGAAAACGAGGCCAGGGCCTACTTCTTCGATTTCTGCGATCGGTGGTCCGATGGAACCAACGATGCCGACTTCATAGATCGCGAATGGGCGCGCATCCACGCGCCTTGCAAGGTGGGCGCTGATTGGCTGTTCGACATGGCCGACGCACATTCGGAAGGGAAGTTCAGCAAAGCTGAAGTCTGGTTCGACGTAGAAGCGGCCGCCGCAGCTGAGGCGGCCCAAACCTACCAGCCGTTGTTCCCTACGGCCGCCCTCCCGCCGCACAGGGCAGCGCTTTCAATCCAGCCCTACATTCCTCGCGATCCCCGCCTCATACCGCCTCGCGAATGGATCTACGGCCAGCATTACATTCGTAAGTTCGTCTCCTCTACGATCGCACCAGGCGGCTTGGGGAAGTCGTCGCTGAGCATCGCCGAGGCGCTTGCGATGGTGACTGGCAAGCCGCTCTTGGGTGTGCAGCCCCGCGGCACGGCGCGTGTGCGCTATTGGAATGGCGAGGATCCCTTCGAAGAGATCGAGAGACGTTTCGCGGCCGCGCAACTCTTCTTTGGCCTGACACCCGAGGACATCGGTGACCGCCTGTTCATCGACAGCGGCCGGGACGTGCCTTTGGTGCTAGCGAACCGGCAGCGCGATGACGTGACGATCTACGAACCGGTGGTGAAAGAGATTGTAGCGGCGATGCTCACCACCAAGACGGACGTCATAATCCTCGATCCCTTTGTGTCGACCCACCGAGTTCCAGAGAACGATAACGGGGCTATCGATCTTGTCGCGAAGCGTTGGGCCAGCATTGCAGACGTGACGAACGCGTCGGCCGAATTGGTCCACCACGTCCGGAAAACCAATGGCGCGGATATCACGCCAGAGGACAGCCGTGGCGCTGGAGCATTCATCGCTGCGGCGCGATCGGTGCGCACGCTGAACCGGATGTCCCCCGCCGAGGCCGAACCGCTTGGCCTCAAGGCGCTACAGCCGCGGTTGTTCAGGTTTGGAGATGGCAAGGCCAATCTGGCGCCGCCTCGCGCGAACGACCGCACAGAGTGGATGCAACTCGTTTCACAGCCGCTTGGGAATGGCTCAGGGCAAGGCGGCGCGGCCTTCTTTGCCGGCGATGATGTCGGCGTCGTAACCAGGTTTGAGCTCCCCGACGCTCAAGCCATTTTCGAACGCGATGATCTGGCTCGAGCCATCGATGCAGTGAGACAAGGCGGGCCGTGGCTGAACGACGTGAGAGGTCGTGACAGCTGGGTTGGCGTTCCGATCTCCATCGCGTTGGGGCTCGACCACGACACGGACCGCGCCAAGATCAAGGCCGTTTTAGATGCGCTTTTGAAGTCTGGCCGTCTTGTCCGAGTGACCGGCAAGGGCGCTAATCGGAAGCCGCGCATCTTCATCGAAGCGCTCCCCGAACTGCCAGATGAGGGCATCTTCGGGTGAGAATTCCCAAAAAACCCAACAAAATCAATGGGTGCGCCAGTTACGCGAACTGGCGCAAGGTTCGGGGTGCGCTAGTTGGTAACGAGAGGCCATATTCCGAGTGCGGACCGACGCGCTTCAAGTACTTGAAATCCTTCAGGATGCGCCAGTGCGCCAGTTCGTTTTCAACTGGCGCAAACGAACTGAAGCAGACCCAGTGCGCCAGTGCGCCAGTCCCTCTTATAGAGAGGACTGGTGCAACTGGAGCGGCGCACGAGCAACTGGCGCGTTTCAGGAACTGGCGCAGGCCATCGCAAAGGACAACATGTCCAATGGCCTTTCACGCGCTCATACCTCACCAGTCCACAACTCTCGGAGTGCTTCCATGAAGGGGCGGCCACTTAGTAAGGCGCAGATCGCATGGCGTACATCGGAGCGCTTCAAATCCTTAGGTCGGAGAATGTCGACCGAGAACTTGGCAGAGATGCGAACACGGCCACGCTGCGGGGCCGCTCGGAAGAGAGACGGAGAGCCGTGCTGTAAGCCGGTTCTCAAAGGACGAGAGCGCTGCCGGTTTCATGGAGGTCGGACGCCGAAGGGCGATGCTTGGCATCAAAGGCAGTGGCCGGCTTCCGGCCGGCCGGACGCGACCACAAAGATGCACGCCAAGCTTGCTGACCAGGAACGCGCCGCCAAAGCTAAACGGAAGCGTCTTCGTCAGATGAGCGATGAGCAGCGCCAGGCACACGAGCAATGGCAGAAGAACCACCGGTCAGGTTCTGCCGCAGTTCGCGCCCGCAGACGGGCGGAGATCGAACAGAACAGGGCGGCGCGGAAAACACTGGAATGCGCTGGGCAGAGCCAGCCAAGCGCTGAACTGCAGCAAATTGCCGAGGCGATCCGTCGGGCAGAAGCCGAAATCCGACGTCGCGATAACGAGCGTCGGATCGCAGCAGGAGAGGGGATTTTTGGATGACCGAGCGCAAGTCAGATGATGTTCGCCGCACGGTGCTTGAGCGTCTGCGCAGCGAAGGAGTTGAGCAGGCCTACCAGACGGCGCTCGAGATCTGCCGCAGCCCGAATGCCCCCGCGCCGGCGAAAGCGACAGCAGTCACGGCGCTATTTCGCGCAGGTGGCTTCTTCGATCGGGGCGCCGACGCCACCGATCAGAAAGAGCCGCATGAAATGGACGGCAATGAGCTCCGGGTTGCTGCCGAAAGGGCGATGCGCCAGCTGCAGGCACATGACCAGCCCGACGCAAACGAGGTCCAGGAAGACGTTGGCCTGTTCGGGTAAGGGCCCTCACGCGTTCTGGCATTCTTTCACCAGCCTCGACAGAGTCGCCAGACTGAGACCCGCGTGATGGCTCTTAGCGATCGAAGCTGAGATAGCCCTGAGAGGCGTTCCGCTCGTTCTGAGGCGCAGCACCTCGGCGATAACGGCCTGTTCCTCTGGGACAGGCTCCAGAGCCCCCTCTGGCGTCACCCGGAAGCCGTAAGGGGTTTTTCCGCCTAGATAGCGCCCGCGGGCGCGCTGGTCCATTTTCGAAGTCGTGACGCGCTCCCGGATGCGATCGCGTTCGGCCTCGGCAAAGGCTGCTGCAATAGTGAGAAACAGCCTACTAAGGCCATTGCCTGCGATGTCACCACCAAGATCGATAAGGTGGAGTTTCACACCGCGAGCTCTTAGCTGCTCAACGACCTGCAGGGCATCGAGCGCGGATCGGAACATTCGATCAAGCTTCGCTGCGATCAGCACGTCACCTTTTTTCAAACGACGGAACAGGCCGCCGCCTGCAGGCCTCTCATTTACCGGAACGCTGCCAGACACGCCCTCCTCGACAACCACATCGTCGATGCTGAGGCCGTGCATCATCGCGTAGCCTTCAATCTGGCGGCGCTGAACGTCCAGGCTCTCGCCCTCGCTGACCTGTCTGCCGGTGGAGACCCTGGTGTAAGCGTAGACGGCCATTGAGCATCTCCTGTTCGCTTGTTCGCTTGCGTCTCTCATCTTTACTCTTGTCTGGTTGCTTTAGCAAGCGAACAAAACTGCAGGATTTCTGTGCCGTTGGTAGCCAGGATCGGGTTTTTGCGCGGTGCATTGTTGCCGTAGGTTTCCAGAGCGCGCTTCGCTCGGACCTTGAGGCTCTGACACGATGTGAACATGGACATCACCTCCAGCTCATCCAGACATTCGGAAACGCAATCGATGTCGTTGGCGCGCACAGCATGCGCCAGCATCGAGGTGATACGAAAGAAAAATTCTGTCTCGCTTGCGATGTTCATTTCATCTCTCACCAAATAAGCGTCTGACGCGTAATGCTGAACATGCAGTCTTGTGTCCGGCAAGCGTATAATTCGCACCGCACATACGACTGACAAGTAGTTCATTTATCGCTCAGATAATGAGCGCTTAGCCAGTTTGTACTTCGATGTCGTTCGGCTGTCCGGCTATTGTCGTCCGACAGATTGCAACGAGACCTCGGTATTCGGCCTCCAGCATTGGCCGCGTCACCCCCTGCCCGGGTAGTCCCAGCCACGCGGCGAAGACGCCGCCGGCCTTCAGAAGAAATTCAGGTGGTGCTGGAACTTTGCCCCTTTGCGGCCGCCAAGTTGGTGCGCTGGAGAGCACGTTTTCACCCTGTTGTTTCGCACTTGACCTTGGCCGACGATCCACCATCGACAGGTTGGAGCAGGCTCAATGGCCAGCAGTGCAGAACAGGTTCCACCCGCGCCTACGTCAGATCGGGCGCTCTCGGTGCTTCGTGACCTCGAGCAGGCGGCCACCGGCCAGCATGTGGCCTGGTGCCTTAGCGGAGCGCTAGACACGCTGAGGAAGCTTGAGCAATACCCGCAGATCAGCCGTGAGGAACGCCATTCGCTGCTGTTCGCATCGGGCCGGGCATTCGAAGCCGCGGCCGCGCTTCCCCCTGGGCTGATCTTCGACGAGGATCTCCACGCCGGCTTCGCCGCGCTGGCCGGACTGGTGTGCCTGTGGGCCGAGGATGCCCAAGCAAGGGCGCTACGACCCAATCACGTCCGCCTTGACCTCTTCGCTCGCGCGCGGATCTTTCAGAACCACGCCCACAATGCGTCGCTGACCGAGGAAATTGCGGAACGCGCCTTTGAGCAGGCCCGCCACCACTCCCTTCGTCATCAGCTGAGGCTTGTTCACGATCGGGAGGCGAAGTGACGCTTGATCCGATCCACATCGACCAGCGCTTGGCAGACATCACGATTGCGTTCCAGTGCGCTGCCCGAGGTCAAAACACGATCGTCAACGCGGTCATTGGTCTGCGCGGGCTTATTGAGGCCGCTACCCAGTTTCCAGGTGTCGCCTCTGTCGAAGTCATCACCACAGCCGATCAGTGGATGAACGAGGCGATGCACGCCGTCATCCAAGCGGTAGACGACAGGTTGACCTGGGAAGACTGTGCAACCTCGTTTGGGGCCGCCAGGGGCATATTGGCCCTGTTCGGATCGCAGGATCTGCTTCCTGGCGAGCTGCGCTGCGACCAGATCGACACTGCTGCAATCCTTGCCGCGCGTCTCGAAATCATCGCGCGTCGGCGGGCAATTAGCACCCGCGGCAACGTTCTGGTGCGCTGTGCAGCAATCACCGTAGCGAGCGCGATCGTGCGCATGCCGAACACTCCCGTGCATTGAGGTTCAATCATGGCCAGCATTCGTCGCAATCCATACGTTCCCGACCCCCACATCGCGAAGGGGCTGGAGAACATCGCGTCGATGTTCGCGCCGCCGAGCGCCCAGGACCTCGCCGCGGGTGCGGCCACCCAGGCCAAGCAGGCCGAGGCCGCGCGCCAGGCCGAGGCGTGGAAGGTCTACAACGACCCGAACACGGCGCCGGAGGTTCGAGAGCGCGTCGGCATCGCTGGGCAGTTCTTCAACCCGTCGCAGAGCTTCACGGCCGTCGGCATGAACAACGCGACACAGCGCTACGGCTACGATCGGACCTACCAAGCCTCGACCGAGAACAACGTCCGGGACAATAGCCGCGCGCTGCAGACGAACGCTGCCGACAATGAACGGGCGGTCACGACGTCGATGCTGCAGCCGGTGGCCGCCGGCGCAACCCGCTTCGTGCCGCCGGACGTGGCGAGCATGTTCAAGGTAGATCCGACGCAGATCGGCGTCATCGAAACCAAGCCCGGCGAGACAGCGACGCTGCCGGATGGCCGGACCATCGCGGGAACGCCCGTCCCGCTGACGACCGATCAGATTGTCGCCGCCACGCTGGCCGAGCAGCCGATGGCCGATCGTCGAGCCGTTGCGATGAAGGACATCAAGCCGACCGAGATCATGCGGGATGGCCGGCGCGTCTACGCCAACGCTGCGGACGCGGCGGGCAACGAAGTCCCGGTTGACCCGACCAAGGAGACGCTCACGAACGCTGTCGACGCGAACGGCCGAGTGCTCGGCGCTGCGGTAAACCGCAACGGCCAGCTGGTGGAGCCGACTACCGGCAAGCCGTACCCGGCCGGAACCGGCGTCGCCTCTCTCAGCGTCCAGGCGCAGACGCCGGGCGGCCTTGGGTCCAAGTCGACCGAGGATCAGCGCAAGGCGGCCTACGCGTACCGAATGACCAACGAGGCCACGAGCAGCATCCTGGCGGGGTTCGACGCGCCAGACGGCGCCGGACTCCCGACCAAGGGAGACGAGGCCCTGCGCG
Source organism: Alsobacter metallidurans (assembly GCF_014636935.1). Taxonomy (GTDB): domain Bacteria; phylum Pseudomonadota; class Alphaproteobacteria; order Rhizobiales; family Beijerinckiaceae; genus Alsobacter; species Alsobacter metallidurans. The sequence continues at coordinate 1,780,856 of NZ_BMES01000001.1, forward strand.
GCCTTGCGTCCGTCTCCCCGGTGTTCGCCAAGGGCATGGTGCAGAACCAGATGTCCCCGCAGGGCCAGAACTTCCTGCAGGACGTCAAAACGGCGCTGCCGATGCAGCTCCTGACGCAGTCTGGCATGGGCGTCACGGAAGGCGAGTACGACCGCAAGATGCAGGAGCTTGTCCCGATTAGGGGCGAAGACCCGGGCGTCACGGCCAAGAAGCGCCGCCAGTTCGCCGCCTATCGCGAGGCCATCAAGCGCATGGCGGGGCCGGCGCTGGAGGAGGACGAGCGCGCCAATGCGCCGGTCTCTAGCCAAGCCGGCGCCGCGGGCGCGCCTGGCGCGGTGGTGTCTGTCCAGACTCCGGAGGAGGCCAACAAGCTGCCACCCGGCACCCGTTTTCGCCGCCCTGACGGGAAGGAGTTCATCCGATGACCGATGACGCTTGGAGCAGCTTCACGCCCGCACCGGCCGCCGACCCTTGGGCGAGCTTCACGCCGGCACCGCCGGCCACGGTCGCGCCGAAAGCCAACGTCGCGGTAGACATGGCCAAGAGCTTCGGCACGGGCGCGGCGCTGCGTCAGCCCGCGTCCGTGATCGGCGCCCCGCGCGACGTCGCTGGCCTCATCACGGGGCCGGCGATGGATGGCGTGTTGAGCGTGGGAAATCAGATCCGGTCATTGCTCGGCCTTGAGCCCACCGTTCCGACCCCAGCGCAGCGCGAGGGCATGCGCCGCATTGGCCGCGCCATGACGCCCAACATGGGCCTAGGCGGATCGGCCGACGTTCAAAAGACCATCGAGGACAACGTGACGGGCGAATGGCACAAGCCGCAGACCACCGCCGGCCAGTATGCCCAGACGCTCGGCGACTTTACCGGCCCGGGCGCCATCCCGGCCCGCGCGGCGCGCGCTGCGCCGACCGCCGGCGCGTTCCTGCGCAACATGGCGGCCGAGCTCACCGGCAACGTCGTAGCGCCAGCGCTCCTGTCCGAAACGGCCGGCCAGCTGACGCACGGCACGTCCGCGGAGCCTTGGGCGCGCGTCCTTGGCGCCGCTGCGGGCAATGTCGGGACCGCGGCCATGCGATCGGCCTACGCTCCCGAGAACGTCGTGAGGCGCGCAACGGGCGATATGACGGACGCTCAGTGGCAGCGGGCGCGCGAGCTCGCCGCCAATCCGCACGGTGTGCGCCTCACCGGCCCTGAAGCCATCGCCCAGGCCACCGGTGGAGCGAGCGGCCTCCCGAACGTCCAGCGCGTGGTTGAGGGCAGTGTCGACGGCCGCGCCAGGTCCGGCCCGTTCTTCGCCGCTCGGCCCGGACAGGTCGACGACGCTGTCGGCCAGTGGCTCAATAGCATCGCCCCGCAGAGCTCGAACCCGTCGCAGCTGGGCCCTAAGGCGGCCTCGGCCGCCGGCCGTGCTATCGAGCAGACGACCGAGGGCCAGGCCCTCATTGACGCGGTACTCGGCACAGGCCCCCGCACGACGCCGATGCAGGCCGGCGCCGAGATCCAAGCGCCGCTGCGCCAGATTTTCGACCGTCGCAGCGGCATGCGCGACGCGATCGGCGACGCCGAATACACGGCTGCCCGCGCCGCCGAGCCGCGCATGCCCGTGGCCGACATCCAGCCCGAGACGGTGCGCTCCGAACGCCCCGTCTATTCGATCCGTCCCACGGCGGCGGACGAGGCGGCCAGAACGTCGGCCGGCATGGCGCCGGTTCGCACTGACACGCCGCCGCAGCCTGTGGCCATGGAAAGCCTCACCGGGCCGTCGGCCATTCAGGTCGACCCGCGGCCGTTCATGCGCCATATCGACGAAGCTCTTGTCCACGAGAAGGGGCCGACGGCCGACGCTCTGTCCGAGATCCGGCAGAGCGTGATGGGCCCGAATGGCGTCGACACCAGCGTCACGGGTCTCGACAACCTACGCGGCGCCATGAACGCCCGCATTGCGGCCGCCAAGCAGGTTGGTGACGGTCACACCGCAGAGAAGGTCCTGCTTGCGCAGAAGGAGCTCGACCGCGTCCTCGAGAGCGTCCCGGAATACGCGCGAGCGCGGACAGGCTTTCAGGCCGGCAGCGCACCGCTGGAGCCGTTCGAGAACCCCGCTGTGTCCCGCCTGATCGAGCGCGACGCCTACGACCGCAACTTCACCACCACGCCGGAGAACGTTCCGGCGACGCTGGAGGCCGGCGGGCCGACGGCCGCCCGCGCCTTCAACGAGGTCGCGCCGGCCAACGCCCGCGTGGCCTACGAGAACTACCTGTCGACGAAGATCATGGACTCGGTGACGGACGCCAATGGCGTTGTGAACCCGGATCGCCTGGCGCTGGCGCTGCGCGATAACCAGGACCTCTTGTCGCAGTACCCGGCCGTCGCCGAGCGCCTGGCCGCAGTGCCGCGAGCCGACGCCGGTTTGGCAGGCGTGCGCGCCGGCCCCCTCGGGCAGGTTTCCCGGGCAACGACCACGCAGGAGGCCGGCGCGACGATCCTGCCGCACAACCCGATGTCGGGATCCGGGCCGGAGACGGCCGACGCCGTTGCGCGCCTCCTGGCGCAAGACGCGGACGCAACGCGCGGCGTCGTGCGCCAAAACCTCGCCGACCGCTACGGCCGTGCGGCGACGGACACGATGGAAGGCAACCGCGAGTTCGCCGGGGCCAAGTTCCGCAACGACGTGGCCGGCAGCGATCCCCGGCGCGAGGTCCTGGACGCCGTCCTAAATGGCATCCCGGGCGGCCCGGCGGCGAGCAGCACCGACGCGCTGCTCGAGGTGCTCCAGGCGACCGGCCGTCGCAAGCCGATCGGTTCGGCAACCGAGTTCAATCGCAGCCTCAACGCCGAGCTCGGCGACGGCTCGCTTGGTGCGCAGAGTGCGCTGGCGCTGCGTTCACTCGGAACGTCTCTGATCACGAACGCGGCCGACGCTGCGCGGCGCGCCACGATGCGGCGGAGCATAGGCACATTGGCCGACATGTTCCTGGACCAGAACTCCGTCGACCTGATCCGGGCCGCCGCGGCGCGCGGCGCGCCGGTGAACTACGGCGAGGCGATCGCCCGAACGGGCGGCCAGATCGCGCAAATGTTCGAAGCACGCTGACAAGGGTCACGATCATGCAGCCGCTATTACAAGCACTCGCCGAGGCCCTGCCAAACGCGCGACTCGTGGGACAAGGGGCCGCCCAGCCCAGCACGGCCTCGACTGCCTCCCCCAACACGTCGGGGGATACCCTCGCCGCATCGGGCGACGACATCGACGTGGCGGTGCCCGCCGGCGGGCTGACTGAGCCGCCAATCGAGCGTCGCTGATGTCTCAGTGGCACGAACAGCCGGAGCGGCGGCCGGTAACGCTTGCCGGCCCAGGAGAGATTTTGTCCTGGTGGCGTGTATCCGATCGAGCGGGAACGGCTAGGCCGGTTTCCGGCTGTCGGTGGCCGGAAGGATGCGATGCTGAGTGCAGACCCGGTAAATCGTACTGCCACGAGCACCACCGTGTCAGCGTGCAGCGCGCGGCAGAAGGCATCGCTTCGGCCGCAGGAGTGCCTCGTTAATAGTTTGCTTCCAGAATTGCGCAGTGCGAGACTGTTCCTGCTTCGTTCTGGTGCAATTCGATGGCAATGACGACGTCTATTGAGTGGACCGACACCACGTGGAACCCGGTGACTGGCTGTACGAAGATCAGCCCGGGTTGTGATCGCTGCTACGCCGAACGTTTTTCAGAACGGTTTCGGGGGGTGGCCGGTAACCACTTTGAGCAGGGTTTCGACCTGACGTTGCGACCCGAACGCCTCGAACAGCCGCTTCACTGGCGGCAACCACGAATGGTGTTCGTGAATTCGATGTCTGACCTCTTCCACAAGGACATTCCAGACGATTACATTGATCGAGTATTCGGCACCATGGAGAGGGCATGGTGGCATACGTTCCAGGTTCTCACCAAACGATCATCGCTTCTTCGTGACTATCTCAAGCGCCGCTACCGCGACAGACTGTGCCCCCGGAACATATGGCTCGGCGTCTCGGTCGAAGATAGCGCCCGACTTTCGAGAGTTAGTCACTTGCAAGACGCGCCGGCCAGCGTTCGTTTTCTCTCGGTCGAGCCGCTCTTAGCACCGTTGGGCGCCGTTGATCTTACGAACATCCATTGGGTCATCGTAGGTGGGGAGAGCGGCCCCGGCGCGCGGCCCTTGGATCCGGTCTGGGTTCGCGGGATCAGAGATCAATGCCTCGACGCTGGCGTGGCGTTTTTCTTCAAGCAATGGGGTGGTTTTCGGCCGAAAACCGGCGGGCGATCACTAGACGGAAGGGAATGGAGCGAGTTTCCTACGATCGAACCAGAAACATACCGAGATGCAGCTGAATGAACGACGATCTGGCCGTTGTTGGGCCTTGGGCCGCCGAGAAGCTCGGCGACCTTCGCGAGTATCTTGAGTTTTACACGAAGGTTCTCAAGAACCAGCATACATGGTGCCAAGCAACAATTTTCGTAGATGCTTTCGCTGGTGCCGGGCGGGCACGCATCCGAACAAAAGAACGCAGCAACAGCGACGATCTAAATCTATTCCATGAGTTCGAGAGTGTGTCCGACACGGATGAAATCCAATATCTTAATGGATCTCCACGGGTCGCGTTGTCGATAAGCAACCCGTTCTCCCGCTATATCTTCATCGAAAGAGATCCAGATCGTGTTTCGAAATTAAATGAACTCTGCGAAGAATTCGGTTTGACCCGAACTATGACCGTTCGTAGTGGGGATGCTAACGCAGAGCTTCTATCGATCGCGCAATCAGGGACCAATTGGCGTGTAACTCGGGCGGTTGCTTTTTTAGACCCATTTGGCATGCACGTCCCTTGGGAGACTATCGTTGCCTTGGCGAAGACCCAGGCTGTCGAGGTGATTATCAACTTCCCGCTTGGAATGGCTATCCAGCGTCTTATTCCAAGATCGGGTGATCTGACTCCAGCAAGACGGGAGGCACTGGACTCGTTTTTCGGCACACCGGATTGGTGGGATCAGGCTTATGAAACCAATTCCGATCTGTTCGGGCCGAAAACGATCAAGCTCCGCGACTCTGGTAAACGCCTGCTTGGCTGGTATCGAGAGCGGCTCCGGGCCGCATTTGGTCATGTCTCGGCGGCCCGGCTGATTAGAAATACGCGCGGCGGACACCTGTACTACCTGATTTGGGCGGGGCCGCATCCTTTGGGCCTAAAGGGCGCGAACGCCATTCTGAATAAAGGCGATCGGGTGAAGCTCTAAGACGTCCGCCACACCTGACACTCTGAGAAGGGCAATGAACATCGTTTCGCTGCCAATCCCAGACGCGCGAAGTTGCAGAAACAGAGAAGCTGAAGCGGAACGACTCGCTGCGCTCAAGGTTGAGTTCGCCAGTTGCGGCGTATCGAGTTGGGGAGGGCCAGGATGGCTCCTCGTGCGAATTGGAAGGGCTATCTCAAGCTCTCCCTGGTGTCTTGCGCTGTGGCGCTCTATCCGGCCTCTAGCTCCTCCTCCCGGGTTTCGTTCAACACCCTGAACCGTCAGACCGGCAACAAGGTGAAGCGCATCTACGTCGACCCGGATACGGGCGAGGAGGTGACGAGCGACGACCAAGTCAAGGGCTACGCCGTCGCCAAGAACTCCTATGTGACGATCGACGACGCGGACCTGGACGCGATCAAAATCGAGAGCTCGCACACGGTCGACATTGAGAAGTTCGTGCCGCGCTCCGAGATCGACCCCCGCTACATGGATGCGCCTTATTACATCGCTCCCGATGACCGCGTGGCTCAGGAGGCGTTCGCCGTGATCCGGGAGGCCATGCGCGAGGGCGGCATGGTGGCGCTGGCCCGGGTCGTGATCGCCCGGCGCGAGCGGATCATCATGATCGAGCCGTGGGGGAAGGGGCTACTCGGAACCGTGCTGCGGTACGGCTACGAGGTTCGAGACGCCGCGGCTTACTTCGAAGACATTCCGGACATGCCGATCCCGGCCGACATGAAGGACCTTGCGCACGTGATTGTGGAGCGCAAGGCCGGCCATTGGGATCCGGCCGAGTTCGAGGACCGCTACGAGACGGCTGTAGTCGAGATGCTGAAATCCAAGCAGGCTGGAGCCGTTGTAGCCGACGCGCCGACGGCGCCGCGGCCGAGCAACGTCGTTAATCTCATGGATGCGCTCCGACGAAGCATCGAGACCGAAAAGGCGGCATTGGCCGCCGCGGAGCCCAAGCCGCTTGCTGGGTCCAAAAAGCCGAAAGCGACTAAGAACGCAGAAGCTGTGACGCCGCCCGAGCCGAAGAAGGCCAAGGGCGGCTCACGAAAGCGGGGCTGAACAAGAACGCCGTGCTGCTTACTGCAGCGCCGGCCTAGCGAGGCTGTCGAGCGCCGGCCTCAGCCTCGCGATCTTCTGCCCTGGGGTTAGGTTCGCCCAGCCTGATCGATCAACTTCCCCGCCGAAACGCCTAACCTGTTCTGAGATCAGGTCGAGCATTTCAGCTGCCGGAAGGTCGGCTTCCTGAGCTTCTTTGAGGATCTCGTAGGGGCAACGCATCGCGACCGGCCCTCTCTGAGGATCACTGAGCAGACAACAATCAAGCCAAGGAGGCAAGCTGGGTTATCTCGATCGTTGACCGTAGCGGTGGACCAGCGGACGTCGCTACAATGCAGATATGTGCAATCTCTACAGCATGACCAAGAACCAGGCCGCGATCCTGGAGCTCACCCGGGCGATGCGCGACAGCACGGGTAATCTTCCGAGTTTGCCGGGGGTCTTCCCTGACCAGATGGCCCCGGTGGTGCGCAACGCGCCGGACGGCGTGCGCGATCTGGCGATGCTGCGCTGGGGTATGCCGTGCCCGCCGGCCTATGGCGGCCAGCCCGTGACAAACATCCGGAACACCAAAAGCCCGCACTGGCGCGCCTGGCTGAAACCGGCCAACCGCTGTTTGGTCCCGTTCACGTCATTCTGCGAATACGAGGACACCAAGCCGCGGAAGACGCCGACTTGGTTCGCCTTGGACGAGAGCCGACCGCTGGCTTTCTTCGCCGGGATCTGGACGGGCTGGCATGGCGTGCGGGGCACCAAGGCCAATCCCATCGAGGGGCGGCACGAGCTGTTCGGGTTTTTGACCACGGATGCCAACGCCGAGGTCGGAGCCGTCCACCCGAAGGCCATGCCGGCGATCTTGACCACGTCGGAAGAGTGGGAAGCCTGGCTAAATGCGCCGGCCGAGGAGGCGCTACGCCTCCAGCGGCCTTTGCCAGACAACAACCTCGTGGTTGTCGCTCGGGGGCTGCGGGAGGATGCACTCCCGGTGACGAGCCCTTAAGCTTCCGCCGATGCCTCGTCTGCGACGGGACTTCAGAGTCAGACTCCATGGGTATGTAGACGCTTGCCTCAGCTACGTCAGCGATCGCACGCTGGACAGCGGCCGTCGTCAGGTGTTTGGCAGAAATGTCACGCCCACGAACGCCTTACTCCAGTGTCGCTGTTGGGAGGAACAAGGCCCGCATACTTCAGTTGAGATCCGAACGAGCGTCGGAGAACACCAATGGCCAAACTCGAAATCCAAATCTCTGCGGCGCCCGACCACGCAACGCTTAGTTTCCAGGCCGAGGGTTCAACGCTAGCGATCCAACTCGATGCAACTGACCTCGATCAACTGATCTACAAGCTTGCAAAGGCCCGGGCGCACCTCGCCGACGGCGTACCTTTGCAACTCGAGCCAGTCGCGATTATTGAGGCCGTTGCAGACCCAAATTGGCGCGTCAACAGGCCGATCGAGGGCGGCTTTCGCCCATTGCTTTTGCGCCATCCGGGATTTGGCTGGATCGGGTACGCGCTGTCGCAGCAGTCTGCCGCAGCGTTGGTGGAGCAGCTTACAGACGAGCCAGAAGAGCTGCGAGAAGCGGTCCCGACCACTCCAAAGCGGCATTTTGCTGAACGCCCGCCGAGAGGCGCGTCCCGACCAATTCAAGCGCAAAAGACAGCGCGAAGGCATAACGAAGCGCAGCAAGAAATGCGGCTGAGCCACGTAGGGCGAAATGAGCCAAAATAATCCAGCCCTTTGTCACGGCAAATGCCTCGGGCTGGGATTAATCGAAGATGAACAGCGCGGCCATTTTAAGTTCAGGCAGCAGATGTAGGGTGCGCCCTTGATAGGAGGGTCCCATGGCTACATTCAAGATTGGACTCGTTTCTCGGGATTTCCTCTACGGCGATTGTTTCGTTGAATTCGTCGCCGAGGTGGATGGAATAACGTTTTACGACGCCTGCCAGAGGCACGCCGATACAGATGCAGCTTTCCGCGAGAGCTTCGACCAAAACTCGATGATGTGCCGTGGACACAGGCTCGTTTCACTGGATCATTATGCTCGCGAGAAGCTCAAGGCCCCCTTGTAGAACGTTGTTGATCACCTGAAGCCGCATTCGATTTGGACGGCAGGGCGGTTTGCTGGACGTGCCGACCCCGTTCGCGCGAAAGCGGTCCGGATCTGTGTCAATACGGTCAAAAGCAGCTGGCATTGGATGTGCGGTGAACCGGGGAGCCCCTATCCGATGGGCGACAGATGTCCTCGAACGACCCGCCCCAGCCATCAAACCGTACAATCCGGAGTCTACAGATGCAGCATATGACGTTAGAGACGCTGGAAAAAACCGGAAACGGGGCTCCCGGCTCGCTCGCGGCGAACGCAACCCATCTGGTAATCATCGACGACCGCATCCTGATGCGCGACTGCTTGGTTCGCTGCCTGCAGGCTATGGATCCGGCTCTGGTGATTTATCCCTTCAGTTCGCTTCGCGCTTGGCAGGATGCCGGCCTGCAGATCGGAGAACCTCCGCTTGTAATGGCGTTCCGCAGCAGCCGCAAAACGGCGGATGAAGAAATGCAACGCGACATCGCGGCTCTCGCGAAAGTCGACAACCCGCCGTCGATGGTGGTGGTGTCCGACGCGGAGGATTTCGAGTCGATCCTCGGCGCGCTCGAACTGGGCGCTCGCGGCTACATCCCGACCAGCGTCACCCTTGAGGTTGCGTTTGGCGCTCTTGGTCTGGTGAAAGCTGGCGGCGTTTTTGTACCTGCGTCCAGCGTGGTGCAGCAGCGCCCAGCCACTTATTCGCCCGCTCGCACTGAAGCGCCGGAGTTGCCATTCACCAGCCGCCAAGTCGCCGTTGCCAAAGCGCTCCGGGAGGGTAAGGCAAACAAGATTATCGCATATGAACTCAACATGTGTGAGAGCACAGTGAAGGTGCATGTCCGCAACATTATGAAGAAGCTTAAGGCCCGAAATCGCACTGAGGTGGCGTACAAAATTAGCACATTGTACTCGCACGCGCAGCTTTGAGCAGCTGCAAACGCCAAGCGGCCGAGAACAGATCCTGCGATCGCCGGAGCAATCGGCACAACGGAACGGCCATCGTCTTAAGGTGGCGTTAACCGACTCCGCCAACGTTGCGCCTGCAGGCGATCGACCGCGGCCTGCGACTTGACCCCTTTCGCTTCGGCGGAAGGGGTTCATCTCGCGCTCAAGAACCTGGTCGTGATTGCCTGAGATCCAGCCGGATTGACTCTTGCTCTCCTCCCTGATGTTCTCTTTTCGTTCTAACGAAAAGAGCTACTCGATGCCGACGTCGGACCCGCCGCCCGCAGCGCCAACCTACCCCACCGACGCCGATGTGGACGCGCTCTTGGCGGAGTTTGACGGCGACGCCCGGGCCGCGATCAAATCGCTGCTCGAGGATTTGGCAACGCTGGCCGACGATCGCGAGGCAAGCGTCTCGGCTGGCTTTGTCCGCGGCCGCCAGATCCGGATCGTGGGGCGGCCGTGAGGACACGGCGGAGCGCATTGTCGGGAGCAGAGGCGAGCGAGCTTCTCCGGGCGGTGGAGGAGTGCCGCTCGGCGGCTGTCCGGGCGATCACACGCGCTCCGATCGGCTCTGAAGGCGCTATCGCCTGCCGCGAGTTGCTGACCGTCCTGGACAACCTCGCTGGCGCCCTGACCGGCGACCACCGGCGGTTTTGGTCCAAGCCGCACTATACGCCCGAGGGCGGTGGAGGTCGGCCGGTCGGGGACTGAGCAGAGAGGAGAGCGACGATGAGACAGACTAAGGAGCGTTCCCAGTCCGAGGCCGCTAGCAAGCGCGTGACCTACTACGTCGCGCTGCCTTTCACTCGCGACGAGGAAGGCGAACTGGCCGCCGGCGAGGCCGCCGAGTTCCAGAGTCCGGGCGCCGCAACGCAAGCTGCGAATGCGCTGGCGAAGAAGCACGGAGGAGCGGTGGCGTTTTCCCGGTCGGGCGACCCCTCGGTCGGCGAGTTCGACGACGCCGTCGTTCTGCTGAGTGTCGGAGATGTGCCGACCGATTTGGAGAGCTTCACGGGTTAATTGGTCAGACTAGCCCGTCGCAACCTCCAGCTCGCCGGATCTGCACAATACACCAACCGTCGGCCGTGTTGCTCGCGCGGTCGTTCACAGCCTCGACCTGAACGCGACAGGTGGCGTCGGCGCCGACAGTAGGAACTCCATAAGAGCCCGGAAGAACGGTTGTTCTCGGCGCGCCAGCGAAAACGAACACTCGGGAGCCGCTCAGGTCATACTTGTCCACCGGCGTCAGCATCGTCGCGCTGATGAAGTCCGCAACCGTGCGGCCGAGGTAACCGTCCCACCGCGCTTGCTCCTGCTGCATCTGCTCCTGAGCGGTCACACATCCAGAAAGGGCGGTTGCCATAGCCACCACAACGAATACTCGAGCCATAACGGATCTCCATCCTACTGCAGTGTGGCTGAGGGCGGGCTTTTGAGGAGAGGGAGCTCGGGGAGGAGTAGGTTCGGAGCAGTCCGGCGAATTGTATCGGCGACGAAGGATGGCGCCAGGTGGGCGTAATGCTTTTCGGCCATCCTGGTATCAGAGTGACCGAGAGCCTCGGCGACGACAATAAGCGGCGCGCCGGCCCGCACCATTGCGCTGGCGTAGGAGTGCCTCAGCTCGTGCAGGGTGAGATTGTCCAAGCCGGCCCGCTGCAGGGCTTCCTTGAAGCTCCTTTGGTATGTGGCCGGTTTCCAGCGTTCGCCCGCGATCCGGGATAGCAGGGGATCCTCGCCGGCCTTGCCACGGGCGAGCCTCGCAAACAGTGTTGCTCCACCTGGTGTGAGTGGCACGTGGCGCGCTTTCCCGCTCTTGCTCTCCGCAATGAAGATCGTACCGTTTGTGGGATCGAAATCTCGAGCACTCAGCCGAGCGAGCTCACCGAACCGAGCGCCCGTCATCAGCGCGGCCGCAATGAGGTCTCGCAGCGGGCCCTCGACGCTGTCGAGCAATCGCTGCTGTTCGTTGATGTCCAGGAACCGAACCCGTGCCGCTGTCGTGCCTCGGAAGGGTTTGGTGAGCCGCCAGGCGCTGTCGTCGTCTACGAGACGGTGGTCCCGAGCCCAATTGAGCGCTGCCTTTAGAAGGGTCAGAGTCCTATTCGCCGTGTCGCGCCGCCGGCGCAGGCCGTCGCTATCCCCAGCAGCGATCTCCCGAATGTTCTGTTTCGCCGCGCCCTTGGCTGTCCGCAGCCGCTTGGCCGATTTCGCCATCTCGTTGCGCCAGCGTGTGAGCCGATCGAGCGTCAGCTCTGTTACCATCAGGCCACCGAGCTTGGGCGAAATGTGCGTGCGAAATCGAGATCTTGCATCGTAGACCGACTTCATTCCCTCCGCTTCGCGAGCCTCGATGTAACGCTCGACAACGCCGCCGACGGTGAGGGTAGGGGAGACCTTTACACCGCCTGCACGGATTGCCTTGGCCCAGGAGCGCGCACGATCGCGCGCCTGATCAGCGGACAAGATCTCCGCGCCATCCGCAGCCGCCACATCGTCGGCCCGACCTAAGCGGGTCTGGATCCGTTTGCCGTCCGGGTCACGCGTGGCGGCGAGCCAAGCTCCGCCTCCTCCTCGCGTGCCGCGGCCCCGTCTGTAACCAAGTCTCACTCCCGGGCTGATGACCTCCCATTCGGGTGTGTCAGACAGCGGCAGAGTTGACCGGCTCGTGCGCGTCGAAAGGGAGCTGCGGCGGTGGGCCATCTGACGCTTTCGTTGTCGAATTCGTTGACTTCCACGTCAGGAGACACGGTGATACGATATGCGTCAAGATGTTGTTTTCTCGTGATCTCACAACGGATCAGAGGGTCTCAGGTGGTCGCAGATTACGCCCTTTCACGGCGAAAACACGGGTTCGAGTCCCGTTGGGCGCGCCACCTCAATGCTAAAGCATTGAGGTGCATCATCTTCTCGCAAAGTCAGCGGCTTAGCTCGGCGCATTGCTACACTTGCGTGCTACACGGGCATGGGCAAAACGGGCCGTATGTCGTATCTGCAGCGGCGCGCTGGCCGTTACGAGTATCGCTATCGCCTACCCGAGGACCTAGCGGGCGAGCCTGCGCCTCTTCACCTACCGGCACCTCTGGCGCTGCTGGTAAACGGGCGCAACGGCCGGTTCAAGGCGGAATTGGTTCGTTCGTGCGAGCAGCGCGATTGCTGACACCCTGGAGGCCAAAGGTCATCAGCATCCATTGGAAGAGACGAGGCGTTTGAGAGCAATCAAGCGATGCCGTAACGCCGAATTCTACCAAGTATCGCACGCTTTCACCGCAGAGATCGCGCCCTGCAGCTGAGCTTACGATATCCAGAGCGTTCCGGTTCAACTCAGATTTGAGGACTGCTCGTGACCGGGATCAAGAGCGAGTGGGGGTGGCCTGCATAAAGGCCCAGGTCTCGTCGAACGAGACAACGCCGGCCTGGGAGCCCAGACCCGTGGCGTTGAGCGCCGAGGTCGCTTGGGCGAAGCGGACTGAGGTTTCCGGGTCGAAGCCCCTGCAGAAGGCCACCGCCATTCCGGCGTTGAAGGCGTCGCCGCAGCCGCAGGTGCAGGTCACGTCGACCGCGAAGGCAGGCATGGCGAAGCAGGCGCCGTCGGCGGCGTGATAGTAGGCGCCGCCGTCGCCCAGCGTCAAAATGCAGCAGGCCACACCTAGGTCGAGGAACACCCGGGCCATGTCGGCCAGGTCGGTCAGCCCCGTTAGCGCCTGCGCTTCCTCGAGCGAGGGCATGAAACAGTCCGTATGCGGCAGCACGGCGCTGATCTTGGCCATGTCCTCGGACGAACCCGCAAACACGTCGACGGTGGTGAAAGCGCCCGACCTCTTGGCCAGGCGCAAGAGCTCGGCGTTGCGGCCCTGGTCCATGCGGTCCATCTGGCCGACGCCGCCGAGATGCACGACACGCGCGGCCGCAACGGTCGCCAGCATGTCGTCGGCCACGAAGAAGTCGCGCGTCGCGCCTTTCATGTGCAGCGCGGGTCGCGAGCCATCGGCCCGCGTGGTGACGATCGACGACGAGGTGCGCCCGCCGGAGATCTGCTGCATGCCGGCTATGTCGACGCCGAAATGGCGCAGGCGCTCCAGCACCCAACTCCCCATCAGGTCCTCGCCGACGCCGCCGACCGCCAGGGTGCGCAGGCCCATCTTGGACGCCGCGATCGCGGCCGTTCCCGCCGCGCCCGAGACCGCGAGCGTGAAGTCGTCGAGAAAGGCGGTTCCGCCCCCTTCGGGCACGTGGGTGAACGGCCAGCCCAGGCAGTCGAAGGTGTAGAAGCCAATCGACGAATAGTCGTACGCCATGGCCGATCTCAATCCGTCTCGATCTCGTCGAGGAAGCTTGAGCCGATCTCCGGCGCATCGACCGCAAAGATTTCGGCGATCGTGGCCGCAATGTCGGCGAGCGTGCCGCGCATGAAGATGCCCTTGGGCCGGATGGTCGGGCTCCAGACGAGCAGCGGCGTGAACTCACGGGTGTGCTTGTCGTGGCCGATGGTGGGGTCGTTGCCGTGGTCGCCGGTGATGATCAACAGGTCGCGCGGCCCGAGCATCCCCATCATGCGGCCGATGCCCTCGTCGGCCATGATCAAGCAATCGGCATAGCGCCTTGCGCTCTGGTCGTGGCCGGCGAGGTCGGTCTCCTGGATGTTGACGGCGATGAGCCCGCACTTGACGCGGCCGAGCGACGCATAGGTGGCCTCGATCACCGGCCTGGTCAGAACGTGCGGCTCCTTGTGGGCGCCCTCACAGGTAATGACGTCGGCGACCTTGCCGATCAGCTCGACCGTGTAGCCGGCCTTCTGCAGAATGGTTGGCACCTGAACGTCCGGGCGGTTGCCACGGGTGAGGTGGCGCACGACGTAGTTGCTGGTGTAGAGGCCGAGCGCGACGTTGTTGACGCCGCTCTGGCCAGTGGGGCGCAGCTCAACGCAGTTCCGGATATCCGCGGCGCGGAAGCCGTACCCACCCATTGCGACCACGCGGCGCACCCGCGCGACCGAGCGCAGGATCTCGCCGACGGCCAAGATCGCCTCATAAGGTTGGTCGTCCAGCGAGCCGACGCAGTGATAGGTCTGCAGCGGGTCGCTCTCGAGGTTGTCGCCCACCACCATCATGCTGTCGACGAACAGGGCCGGCAGCCCCTCGCTGGCCGGCTCGACCGAATGGCCAGCCGCGCGCAGAGCCGCGGCGACGTCGTCGCGCACCGCCGAGAACAGCTCCTCGGGCGTGTCGGGCACGGGCGAGCCCATCAGCACCTGGTGGCCGAGATAGGTGTCGGCGCCCTTGTAGCCCAGGCCGTTGACGCTGTGCACGGAGATCGGCGCAGGATCGACGCGCAGGCCGGCGTTCGGCGCGACGGTGCCAAGGCCCAGGCGCTCGAGATTTGGCAGGGACAGCCCTCCCACCGCCCGCACGACATGGCCCAGCGTGTCGGATCCCACGTCGTTGGGACGTACGAGGTGGACATCGGGCATTGCGCCGACGCCAAGCGCGTCCAGCACGATCAGCAGCACCCGATCGAAGGGGCGCGAGCCAGGCGAGGTCGAGGGTGTCGGCATGGGCAAGGCGGCCTCGCTATGAGCCGGGATCAGGATGGAGTCCCAGCCTCCGGCGGCAGAAGATGGATGGCGCGGGCGACGAAGGCCAGCCCCACGGGCTCGCCCTCGGCAATGCGCCGGTGGCGCGCCAGGGCGGTCTCGATGACGGTGACCTGCGTCGACCCAACCCGCACGCGGTACTCGGTGCGGTCGCCGAGATATTCGATCATCTCCACCGTGCCGGTGGGCATGCCGGGGCCGGGCTCGACCAGTTGCAGCGCCTCCGGCCGGGCGAGGACGAGCACGTCGGGGCCGGGCGCGCCGGGGACGGCTGGCTGCTCCAGACGATGCCCGAGCGTCTCGACCGTGACGGCGTCAGCCCCGCGAGCCACGATCCGACCCGGCAGGGCGTTCACCTTGCCGACGAAGCCGGCGACGAACAGGGTCGCGGGCCGTGCGTAGATCGCCTCTGGCGCGTCGACCTGTTCGACCCGACCGGCGCGCATCACGGCGATACGGTCGGACAGGCTCATGGCCTCGTCCTGATCATGGGTGACGTAGAGCGCCGTCGTGCCGAGGCTCTTTTGCAGGCGCCGCAACTCGGCGCGCACCTGCACGCGCAGCTTGGCGTCGAGATTGGAGAGCGGCTCGTCGAACAGCAGCAGGTCGGGCTTCATCACCAGAGCGCGGGCGACGGCGACGCGCTGCTGCTGGCCGCCGGAGAGCTGGCCAGGCAGGCGCGGCCCGAACTCGGACAGGCCCACCGCTTCCAAGGCGTGGGCGACGTCAGCGCGCACCTGCCGGTCTGGTTCGCGGCGCAGGCGCAGCGAATAGGCGACATTCTCGAAGACGCTCATGTGCGGGAACAGGGCGTAGTTCTGGAACACCAGCCCGATGCGGCGCTGGTGCGCTGGCAGGCGGGCGATGGAGCGCCCGTCAAGCAGGATCTCGCCGGCCTCGAAATCCTCCAGCCCGGCCAGGGTGCGCAGCACCGAGGTCTTGCCGCAGCCCGACGGGCCGAGCAGCGTCACGAACTCGCCGGGCGCGAGCGTCAGGTTGAAGTCGCGAACCGCGGGGACGGAACGCCCGCGCGACATCGCGTAGGACTTGTCCAGCCGGCTGATGCGCAATTCTTTGGCCGGTGTGGTGTGGGCAGTGGTCATGTCGGGGCCTTACCGTGCTTCACGCCAGTCGCGGCCGAGCAGATGCGGGACGCCGTGCACGACGAGCAGCACCATCACGACCACCATGAGGCTGAGCGCCGCCGCCTCGCCGACGTCGCCCCGGTCCATCTGCGAAAGGATGGTGGGCGTGACGAGCGACCAGTGCGGCGAGACGACGAAAATGACCGCGCTCAGCGTCGTGACGCTGCGGGTGAACGAAAACACCATGCCGGCCAGCAGCGCCGGGCGCACGAGCGGCACGAGCACGCGCCACAGCGTCTGGCCGCCGGTGGCGCCCATGGTTGTGGACGCTTCATCGAGCGAGCGGTGAAGCTGGTCCAGCGCCGCGACACCCGAACGGATGCCGTAGGGCAGCGAACGCACCGAGAAGGCGATGACGATAATCGCGGCGGTGCCGGTCAACACGATCGGCGGGCCGCTGAACGCGAGCGCGAAACCGAGGCCGATCACCGTGCCGGGGATGGCCAGCGGCAGGTTGGCGACGAAATCCAGCCATGAACGGCCAGGCAGCTCCGTGCGGGCGACGAAGTAGGCGATCAGCAGGCCCAGCACCACCGACACGGCCGAGGACACGACAGCCAGGGTGAAGGTGTCGAGCAGCGCGCCGCGCGACTTGGTCAGGGCGGCGACGAGGTGCTTGCCAGTGATCGTGTAGTTGATGCCGAAGAGCTGCGTGGTCGCGCCGGCGATGATGGTCATGTACTGCAGCACGATCACCAGCGAGACCAGCCCGACGAAGGCAAGCGCCGCCGCCCTCGCGCCACGGTGGCGGACGAGGCGGTGCCGGCTGGACCCCTTGGCTCCCACCGTGGCGAAGGCCGTGCGCGCCGACAGCTGCTTGTGAGCAAAGAACATCAGCACGGCCGGAAGGGTCAGCAGCAGCGCCAGGCAGGCGCCCTGCGGGATGTCATAGAGGCCGATGATGCTCTGGTAGATCTGCGACGACATCACCGGAAAATCGCCGCCCAGCAGCAGCGGATTGCCGAGGTCGGCGAAAGAGTAGCTGAATAGGAGCAGCACCGAGCCGGCCAGCCCCGGCATCAGCAGCCGCAAGCTCACGGTGCGCAGAACCTGCCAGGCGTTTGCGCCCAGGGTGGACGCGGCCTCTTCCAGCGAAGCGTCCAGGCCGCGGAAGAGGTTGAGCATCAGGAGGTAAGCGAAGGGAAAATAGGAAATCAGTTGCGCCAGCACGAGGCCGCGGAAGCCGTAGAGCGCGGTGGTCTGGATTCCCAGCAGCTCGTGGGTGACGAGCCCCCGGCGGCCGTAGAGGAGGATCAGGCCGAGCGCCATCAGGATGGGCGGCGAGATAGTGGGAAGCAGCGCCAGGAAATGCCACATCCCCTTCAGGGGGATCGCCACACGCGTCATCGCATAGGCGAATGCGGTGGCGATCACAGTGCCGAGCACAGCCACCACGGCTCCGAGCAGCAGCGTGTTCCAGAAGACCTTGCGGCTGAACGGGTCGGCGACGAGCTTGCCGAGCACCGCCAATGTCGGCTTGCCGTCCACCATCACGGCGCGGGAGAAGAGCTCGGCTACCGGATAGGCCACGAACAGCAGCACGAACGCGGCGAGGACGGGGTAGAGCAGCAGCAGCCCCCAACCCCGTCCGATTTTCTCCTGCGCTCCGCCGGGAAGCGCGACGGCGTCGGCCATGTGCTTACTTCCTGCCCGCCAGGATCTCGTTCTGGAAGCGGGTGATGATCTCCTGCCGCGTCGCAGAGGCGCCCGCCCAGGCGAAGTCGAAATCGATCAGCTTGGCGTTTTGCCACGGCTTCACGAGGTCATGCACCTTTGCTTTCGGATTGGTTGGCACGTCGTAGTATTCGGATGCGGCGAGCAGCTCGATCGAGGCGGGGCTCACTGCCCAGTCGAGGAACTGCTTGGCCGCGTCAGCCTCCGGCGCGCCCTTCAGCAACACCGCGCAGAACAGGTCGTAGCCCGTGCCCTCCTGCGGCAGGGACATCTCGATAGGGAAGCCCTTGCTGATGCTGCCGAGGATGTCGTGCGCGAAGAGGATGCCGATGCCGACCTCGCCTCGCCCCACAAGCTGCGTAGGCCCGATGCCGGATCGGGTGTATTGCGCCACGTTGGCGTCGAATCGCTTGAGATAGGCCCAGCCTTTCTCCTGGCCCATGACCTGCAGCACGGTGGTTACGAAGGTGTAGCCGGTGCCCGAGGTCGCCGGGCTGCCCAAGCAGATTTGCCCGGTGAATTCGGGCCTGAGCAGGTCTTCCCAGCTTTGCGGGGCCTTGAGCTTCTTTTCGGCGAGGAATGTCTTGTTGCAGGCAAAGCCGATGAAATCGACGTCCGTGCCTGTCCAGAACCCGTCAGGGTCGCGGTACTTGGCGGGGATATCGTCTGATCCGTTCGGCCTGTAGGGCTGCAGCAGGCCATCGGCCTTGAGCGTCATCATCGAAGGCAGACCGATGCCATAAAGCACGCTGGCTTGAGGCGCGTTGCGTTCGGCGCGGATGCGGTTGATGGCCTCCCCGGCCGAGAGCCGGAGCACCGTGGGCTTGCCGCCCGAGATCTTCTCGAACGCTTCCGCCAAGGCCGTGCAGGTGGCCTCCGGCGGGCCCATGTACAGCGTCAGCTTCTTGCCGGCTTGAGCGAACGCGCGCGGGGCGAGCAGCGCGGCCGTGGCGCCAGCCATGGCGCCTGTGAAGTACCTTCGCGTCAGCTTGATCACGTTGCTCTCTCCCTACGAACATTTGTTTTGTTGCGTCGATGATTGTACACGTACATGGCTGAGTCAAGAACGAGCGGGCGCCGTCATCTCCTCCGATCATTCAGACGCCCCGCGTCCGGACTTGCTGCCGGCTGTTGAACTCGTGCGCGTTTGCGGCGGATGGCAGAATCGACCCTGCGACGGCTACTTTCGTGGCCGATTGCAAGCTAAGGTGACGGCAGGAACGGCCAATGCCTGAGGCTCATTCGCACGGTCGACGCACGCGGGTCGCGGCCGCGCGGTCGCGAAATCAAGGAAGGTGGCATGGCCAATTTTGATCGGCCCGAACGACCGGCGCGAGAGGCGAACGGCGCCCCTCGCGGCAGCGCTGATCTGAAGGTCAAGGCGGCCTGGCTCTACTACGTCGAGGGTCTCACCCAGGAACAAGTCGCGCGGCATCTCAACGTCAGCCGGCTCAAAGTCCTGCGCATGCTTGCGGCCTGTAACGATGAAGGCGTCGTCCGCATCTCGATCGAGGGTGAGACAGCGTCCCAGGTTGCACTCGAACGCAGCCTTGAGGCGCAGTTCGACCTGGACGAAGTCATCGTCGTGCCAAGTCCGACAGACCCGTTAGCCACGCCGAAGATGATCGGCCATGCGGCCGCGGAATATATCAGCGGCGCGATTTACGACGGCGTCACGGTTGGGGTTGGCTGGGGCGCGACGCTGCACCAGTCGCTTGGTTCGCTGGCCCGCCGCACGACCAGCGACGTGGCCGTGGTGTCGCTCCTCGGCGGGCTGGTGCGGTCGCAGTGGATCAATCCGTCCTTCTTCGCCTGGCGGATGGCCGAGGCGTTCGGGGCCGAGAGCTTCGCGCTGACTGCGCCCGTTTATCTGTCCGATCCAGCGCTGCGCCAACGCCTCTGGCAGGAGCCGCAGCTGCGGGCTCTCCTCGAGCGCGCGAAGGCGATGGACTTGGCCTTCGTAGGGGTCGGGGGGATCTCGGAAAGCTCGACGGTGTTCCAGCACGGAATCCTTCCGCAATCCGACATTGCGTCGTTGAAGCGCGCTGGAGCCGTCGCCGACGTCTTGTGCCAGTTCGTCAACGCCGAGGGCCAACTGGTCGACCATCCTGTGAACCGCCAGGTGATGGCGATCGACCTCGATGTGCTCAAGGCGACGCCCAAGGTCGTGCTCGTGGCCGGCGGGCAAGACAAGCTCGCCGCCATCCAGGCGGCGCTTCGGGCTACCGGGGCCAAGGTCTTGATCACGGACGCGAGCACCGCAATGGGCTTGATCAAGCAAAACCAGGCGGCTGCCACCGCCTGACCGCCGCCGCAATCAGGTGGCGACTCGGTACGTCTCCGCGATGATCCTGGCCATCTCCTGGCGCGCTTCAAAATGAGGAAGGTGCCCGACACCCTGGAACAGGTGAACGGCCACCCGACCCGGCAAGCTGCGGACATGCGCGGCCGGGATGATGCGATCGGCTTCGCCGAAGACGACCCGGGTGGGGACGGACAGGCCCGCCAGGATCTTCCGCACTGTGAAGGTCTGCGTGCCGTCCCGGAACAGGTGCGAAGCCATCACGCGCTGGCCGTCGACAAGACCGCCGCGGGTTCGCTGACGCAGCGTTCCGGCGACGAGAGCTGGACTGAGGGCGTCCTCGTCAGCCACCAGGCGGAGCATCCAGGGCCTCAGGCTGGCCTCGCTTTCGGCCCTGAGGAAACCATCCAGAAAAGCCCCGTCGATGTCCGGGCCGAGCCCCGCGGGAGAGAGCAGCGCCAACCCGCCAACGCGATCGCCAAACCGGCCGGCCAGCATCGTGGCGACTGCGGCGCCGAGCGAATGGCCGACCAGCACCAGGCGGTCGACGCCTTCCGCCTCGATGGTTCGGGAAACGGCGTCCTCGATCGCCGCGAGATCACTCCCGCCCACCGCGGAAGACTGGCCGTGGCTCGGAAGATCGACGGCCAGCACGGGAGCGGCCCCCGGGAGGAGGTCGACCAGGGGCCGCCAGCCCGACAGGTCCGCGCCGAAGCCGTGCAGCATGACCAGCGGCAATCCGTCTCCGCGACGAAGCCAGACGCGGTGCAGCAGTCCATCTCCGGACAGGTCCGCGCGATCTGGTCCGCCCGTCGCGGTCACGGCCTGGGCCAGAACCTGCCGCGGTTGCGGCTTTCCAAGGAGCGCAAGCACGTCCACGCTCTGGACGCGGCCTCTCGGACCGGTTCCACCGACGCCCTCGATCGACACCCCGTTCTGCCGCGCAAGGCGACGGGCTAGCGGCGTGGCGCGAAGGCCGGAGCGTGAGGCGTCGTCTTTCGGTTCTGACGTAACGTGCATCGCCGGTCGCGATGGGGGCGCATGCTCCTCCGGAGCGGCGGGCGCGACTGGCGCGTCGCCGACAGCCATGTTCGTCTGGGCTTCGCCCTGCGTGTAGATCCACGCCACGATGCTGCCGACAGCCACGTCCTGCCCGGTCGCGTCGGATACGAGCCGGAGAACGCCGCTGGCGGGCGACTCCACCTCCATGGCGGCCTTGTCGGTCTCGATCTCGAACAGCGGCGCGCCTTTCTCGACGGCGCCGGCGTCGTCCACGAACCACCGGGAGATCTTTCCGGTCGCCATATCCATGTCGACCCGGGGGAGGATGACTTCGGTCGGCATGGTCAGATCCTGTTTGCGAGCATGTCGGAAACAGCTGCAAAAATCGTGTCGGTCTGGGGCACGGCGGCTTTTTCGAGCTCCGGATTATACGGCAGGGGGCATTCGGCTCCGCCCAGCCGGACGATTGGGCAGTCGAGATAGTCGAAAGCGTCGCTTTCCGCGATGGTGGCGCTGATCTCAGCTCCGATGCCAAGCGTCTTTACGCCTTCGTAGACGCAGATGAGCCGTGACGTGCGCTTGACGCTGTCGATGATGGTTGCGGTGTCGATAGGACGCAGCGAACGCAGGTCGATGACCTCGGCCTCGATCCCCCGGGCAGCGAGCCGCTCGGCCGCCTCCAGTGCGCGATGCACCATGATCGCGTTCGCCACGATGGTGACGTCGCGCCCAGGGCGGCGGATCTCCGCCTTGCCGATCGGCACCGTGTAGTGGCCCTCAGGCACGGGGCCTTTCATCTTGTAGAGCAGCTTGTGCTCGAAGATCATCACCGGATCGGGGTCTTCGATGGCGGCCAGCAGCAGGCCCTTGGCGTCGTGCGGGGTTGACGGCTGCACAACCTTCAGACCCGGCACATGCGCCAGCCAGGCTTCCAGGCTCTGGCTGTGCTGGGCGGCCGCGCCCGTGCCCGATCCGGCCGGGAACCGCATCACGAGAGGCACGGAGACCGAGCCGCCGAGCATGTAGCGGATCTTCGCCGCCTGATTGACGATCTGCTCCATCGCCAGGGTGGCGAAATCGGAAAACTGAAACTCGTAGATGGGCCGCATACCCGCCATCGCGGCGCCGACGGCAACGCCCGCGCCGCCCAGTTCCGAGATCGGCGTGTCCATTACGCGGTCTTCGCCGAAGCGGTGCACCAGGTCGCCAGTGACCTGGAAGGCCCCGCCATAGACGCCGATGTCCTCGCCCATCAGGAACACCCGGCTGTCGGCCTCCATGGCGATCGCCATGGCTTCCTGCAGAGCCTGCGCGTAGCTCAGTTCGCGAACTCCGGCGTCCGGCGCCGTCTCGGCTTCAATTGCTGTAGACATCGCGCGTCAGGTTCTCAACATGGGGGGACGGGCTGGTCTTGGCGAACTCGATGGCTTCGGCGATTTCGGTCTCGACGCTGGCGCGCAGCGCGTTCGCCTCATCGGAGGTGAGGAGCCCGAACTCGGTCAATTCGGCTTCAAGCTGCAGGATCGGATCACGCGCCTGCCAGGACGCGATCTCTTCCTTTGTGCGGTAGCGGTTTCGGTCGCTG
The DNA here is from genome assembly GCF_014636935.1 of Alsobacter metallidurans. Classification (GTDB taxonomy): domain Bacteria; phylum Pseudomonadota; class Alphaproteobacteria; order Rhizobiales; family Beijerinckiaceae; genus Alsobacter; species Alsobacter metallidurans. Next base: position 1,803,514 of record NZ_BMES01000001.1, read on the forward strand.
CGCGAGTGGCCGCGGATCCGGTAGGTCTTGTTCTCGATGAGCGTCGGCCCCAGCCCTCGCCGGGCCCGCTCGACGGCTTCAAAGGACGCGTCGGCGACGTCGGCCAGCCTGTTTCCGTCCACGACCACGCCCGGCATCGCGTAGGCGGCGGCGCGCGTGGCGACGTCGCGAACGGCGGTGGACCTCTCGGTCGAGGTCGACATGCCGTAGTTGTTGTTTTCGCAGACGAAGATCACCGGCAGCTTCCAGATCGAGGCCATGTTGAGGCCCTCGTGGAAGGCGCCCTCGTTGTTCGCCCCGTCGCCGAAAAAGGCGATCACGACCGAATCGCGCCCCTGCTTTTTGGCCGCCAGCGCGGCGCCGACCGCGATCGGGATGCCGCCGCCGACGATGCCGTTCGCGCCGAGATTGCCGCGCGTCGGGTCGGCGATGTGCATTGAGCCGCCGCGGCCCTTGCAATAACCGTCCTCCTTGCCGAAGAACTCGGCGAACATCCGGTTCACCTCGGCGCCCTTGGCGATGCAATGACCGTGGCCGCGGTGCGTGGACGTGATGTAGTCGCGGTCGTCCAGGGGAAGGCAGGAGCCCACAGCGCTAGCCTCCTGGCCGATCGACAGGTGCATGGTGCCGTGAATGAGGCCGCGCATGTAGGCCTCTTCGGCGCTCTCCTCGAAGCGGCGGATCAGGATCATCTTGCGCAGCGCGTCGTGCAGCTGCGGCTTCGACAGGCGGCCGTATATCCGCGGCCGATTGTCGAACTGCGGCGCGACCGTCTGGACGGGAGAGCCAGAGATGCTCATCGATTGCTTCTCCTTGAAGCGTCTGCTCAGGCCGTGAGGAACGACCGATCCGCTTCGTCAAGCTGGCGGCGCACCTGCGTGATCACCATGGTTTCGTCCGGCGCGCAGTTTTCGGACGTCAGGCGTTCGCCGGTCTTCACCGCGCGGGTGACGCGGGCGCGCTCCGCCAGTCCAAGCGGGAGCGCGCCCGCCGCCTGGGCGTCGCGCCACGTCATCGCAAGGCCGCGGTAATCCGTTTCGCCAATCTTCCCGAGCGTCTCGCCAGGGACGAGGTCGCGCTTCGCGACGGCGACACATTCGGCGACCGGGCGGTCAAGCGGCTGCAGGTCCGCCGTTCCGTACATCACGGCGCGGGCGGCCGAGAGCGGCGTTTCGAGGCTGGTCAGATGGTAGGGCCGGAACAGCGCGAAGCACGGCCCGGGCCCGACCTTGAGGTCCGTCATGCGCTCGAGCACGCGCGGATGCGTGGGCTTGACGATGCAGAACACACCGGGCGCCACGCCCTTGCCGATGGAATAGTCAACGACGCCTGCTTTGCTGAGGACGCCGCCGTCCTCACGGGTGCAAAGAACCTGGGCGAGTTCATCGCGGGTCGCCGAGGGGCCGTGCATGCCGGGAACGTCCGGGAGCAGCCCAGTCGCGTTGGCGACGGCCACCATCTCGACCATGGTTTTGGACCCGTCCACGAATTCCACCAGCATCCTGGCGTTCATGTTGCGGGCGCGCGCCTCGGCCTCGAACTCGGCCGGCGTGGCGTCGAACTTCAGGGGGTTGTTCTTGCCTTTTCCGGCCGCAACCACGTCCAGGCCCAGGCTCTGCGCGAAGCTGATAAGCTCCAGCGTGCAGGCGGGCTCATCCCCGGCCGCGCCCGTGTAGACGACGCCGGCGTTGCGGGCCTGCTGCATGAGATGCCGGCCGACCGTGATGTCGGCCTCCACGTTCAGCATCACGATGTGCTTGCCCTGGCTGATCGCCTCGAGCGCCACCAGCGTGCCGACGTTCGGATTGCCCGTCGCGTCGATGATGACGTCGATCCGGCCGGCCGAGCAAAGCGCCTTGAAGTCGCCCGTGACGGCGATCTTGCCGGCCTCGATCGCGGCGTCGATGCGCGAAGCCGAGTCTGCGTCGACCACGTTGCCCAGATCGTGGCCGGCCATCAGGGCGGCGTCGCGCGCCGCCTTGGTGTTGATTTCAGAGATTGCGCCGACCCGCAGGCCCTGCATGAGGGCGATCTCGACGACGATGTCGGTGCCCATCTGCCCTGCACCGGCGAGGCCCACCACGATCGGACCTTTGGTTTGCGAGCGGGCGGACAGCGCGGCCGCAAAACCCACGCGAGCGAGATCAACCATGAACGCCTCCCAGCAACGTGCGGCTTGCATTCTGCCGTATTGCACTTTTGTGCGCTGGTCAAACAAAATGTACAGATATGCCCTGAGTCGACCGGCGGTTCAGGGCGCGTTGAAGTACGAAGCCCAACTCAATGCGCCGAGTTGCTGCGGGGCGGGGCGTCAACGCGATCCCAATCGGGGCTTTCCGCCATCACGCGCTGGAAGAACGGCACCACCCAGCCGGCGTATTCGGCGGCGTTCTCCCGCATGGACCACCATGTCGTCAGAGATTGCCGGGCTTCCACGAAGCTGGAAGCCGGCAGTTGCTCGTCCTCCAGGATGGCGCTGCAGATCTCGGCGCAAAAACGAAGTGCGCAATAGCCCTCTGGCCAGAACTCCACGATCCGCGAAAGCTCAACGTCCTGGATCGCGTGATGCTCGCCCGAGACGCCGATCGCCTCCGACCGCACCAGCTCCCTGCTGACGACGCCGCCCATGTACAGGATGAACTGGCGCCGGACCGAGCGGGCCAGGTGGCGATTGAGATCGAAGCACCGCATCCAGTCGGCGAACGCGCGGGCGACACGGTCCTCATCCACCACGGGGCGCAACTCATACGGCTGCAGGATGCGGGCGCTGACGACCTGAACGGAGGCGGTGAACCATTCGCGGGACCGCACCTGCTTTCGCAGCGGCGATCCCGCCTGAAACAAATCAGCCCTCTCGAACAGCATGGCGTCCTCCCTGGCGTCCAACGCCCTCAGCCGATCACGGCCGCGAGCTCGGCGCTCTTCACGGATGCAGCCCGCCATGACTGCAGCGCGTAGATGGCGAAGCCTTGCGACAGCAGATCGTTCTCGTCCCCTGGCTCGCTGGTTCTCTGGCGACCCCGCGGCATGATCAGCGTCGTGGTCGGCCCGCCCTGCTCGACCACATCGCAGCGGACGCCAATCTTGTTGGACCCGATCCGCTCCACCGGCTTGAACGGCGCGGGCAGGTTCGCTGGAAGATTGAAGCTAAGCCAATGGCCGGGGCTCGCCCAGGCGGCGCGGCTCTCGAAGAGACGACGGATCAGGCCAGCGATCCATGCGCGTCCGGCCGCTGTTAGATCCGGCGCGCCGTCGCTGGAGAACGCAATGGCGGGCAGCCCCCAGAACGCCGCCTCGCGGGCGATGCCGATCGTGCCGGAATACATCATGTCCTCGCCGACATTGCGGGAGTCGTTCACGCCCGAGAGCACGAGGTCTGGTCTGCCTGCGGCCGCGAAAAGGTGGCTCATCGCCACGGCCACCGAGTCGGCCGGCGTGCCCGTGCAGCTGAAGCGTTGTGGCGCGCGCTCGGTGAGATGCAGCGGGCGGCCGAGCGTCAGCGCATGGCTTCCGGCGGTGCGCTTGCCGTCCGGAGCGACGACCCAGATGTCAGTCGAGAGCGTCCCGGCGGCGGCGATGAGCGCCTCCAGGCCCGGCGAACCATATCCGTCGTCGTTACAGAGTAGGATGCGCATGCAGCAAAGCTTCCACGTCAAGGGTGTCGCCAGTGGCCGCGATATGCAGGTTCGGCAATCGTCCAACCATGCGCCGCAGGGTGGCCTCGTCGCACGAGTGACCGATGCTGATGCGCGGCCCGCACTGGCTGATCAGCGCCGTCGTCTCCGCCCAGGTCGGATGCGTCGGCAGGCGGATCCAGTCGGCCTGGCGCCGCTTAAGGGCACCCTCGGCCGGACTTCCCGCCGGCAAATGGCCGGTCAGCAGGATGGGAACGCCATCGCGGACGGCCCGCTCGATGGCGTCGCGGCTTGGGCCGGAGAGGCCCATGCCATCATCAACCAGCAGCGGCTTGGCCGGGAATGGCTCCCCCTCGGTCCAGTCCTCAATCCGTGACAGCGTGGCCTGGAGTTGATCAGACATCCCGGGTTGCAGCCACATGCGCTGGCTGACCTGTTGCAGGATGCTGGCCCGCATGCCGCGATGGATGGCGAGGTTCGGCCCGAGTGCGGCGATGAGCTCGAGCGACCGCCCGATGAGAGGCGTCGGGAGGAGGCTCGGGCCCACGCGACTGCCCACCCACATGCCGATATCGCGCAGGCGTTCGGCCAGCAGCACGGGATCGTCCCCATAGGACGCGTCGAACAGCACCACCTCGGACGGCGGCGGCGTATCCATGGCGAGCACGGGACTGTGCGGAACCACATCGCCGCAATACAGCGCCGACGTCCCGGCGCGATTGGACGCCCGCATCCAAACGCCGCCCACGGCATGCCCCGAACGCCCGGTTTCGACCCGGAGCGCCCCGAAGTCGAGCGTCGCGCCCGGTCTGAACTCTTCAATGTCCAACGTGGCGGCGGCGGAACGCTCTTGCGGCGTCGCGTACTCGGCCAGACATGCATCCATGTCGGCGCGGGTCTCAGCGGTCATCAGCACCCGGCCGCCGAAGCCCTGTTCGACGCACCAGCCAAGGCCGCCGACATGGTCCTCATGGGCGTGTGTGATCAGGATGGCGTGCGCCCGCGCGAGCTGCTCCGGGCTAATTGCCGGGTAGTAGGCGTGTTGCCTGTCGCTGGTGTTGATCCCGACATCGAAGATCAGACTGAGGCCATCGCTCTCGACGCCCACCGACGTCCGGCCCTTTTCGCCGAAGCCGCCATGGAGGTGCAGTCTCATGCGGCCAGACCTTCAGCGTGCGGAATGACCCAGCCCTCGCCGACGGCGACGCGCAACGCTGCGCCCTGCTCAATCCCGCCAACCTCGTCCACATGCAGGAACAGCCGCGTGCTGGGCGCCCGATCAGGCGCGACTTCCACCCGAAAGCGCCCGCCAAGATACGTCAGCTTGGTCACGTGGCAGGCGACGCCGCTCCGACCATCGGCGCTGGGGCTCAGCGCATTGGGGTACAGGGCCAGCTTCACCAATCGGCCCGGGGCCTGGCGCCTGGCGCAGCGCGCCTTTACGTCGGCGTCGTAGAGGCGGACCACGCAGCGGCCATCCGCTTCGCTGGCCAGCATCTCCGCGTCCAGCACCATGCCGCCGCCGATGAAGCTGGCGATCATTTCGGTGGCCGGGCGATCGTGGAGCTCGGCAGGCGTCGCCAACTGCGCCAGGCGGCCGCGATCCATCACCGCAATGCGGTCCGCCATCGCCATGGCCTCGGCCTGATCGTGCGTGATGTACACCATCGTGCTGCCGCTACGCCGGTGGAAGTCCGAGAACTCGTCTTCCATCGACGCCCGCAGATGGACGTCGAGGTTCGCCAGCGGCTCGTCCAGCAGCACGAGATTGGGCGACTGCACGAGGCAGCGGGCCAGCGCCACGCGTTGCCGCTGGCCGCCGGAAAGCTTCGACGGCGAGCGATCCTCGAATCCACCGAGGCCAACGACGCCCAAAGCCTCAGCGACTTTTTTGCGGGTCTCGTCCTTGCTGGCGCCGAGCACGCGCTGGGAGTAGCCGACATTCTGCGCGACCGTCATGTGCGGCCAGAGCGCATAGGACTGGAAGACGATCCCGACCTGCCGGTCCTCGGGAGGCACGTGGCGATTAGGCGCCGAAACGGTTTTCTCGCCAATGCGGATTTCGCCGCTGGTGACACGCTCGAACCCGGCGATCAGCCGGAGCAAGGTGGTCTTGCCGCAACCTGACGGGCCGAGGATGGCGAGGAACTCGCCGTCGCGGACATCGATGCTGACGTCTTGGAGAACCTGCACGTCGCCAAAGGACTTGGAAACGCGGTCGAGGATCAGTCGCGCCATGGAAGAACTCCAGCGGGAACGTGGCGGCCCAGTGCGGCCAGCAGGAGGAGGATCGCGAGCGTCACCACGATGGTGAGCACCGACATGGCGGCGGCGAAGTTGCTCTCGCCGCCCTGCTCGAAGGAGAACACCACCACGCCGAGCGTTTCCGCCCGGGAGGACCACAGCAGCGCCGAGACGGTCAGCTCATTGAAAGCCGTCAGGAAGATCAGGATTGCTCCGGCCACCGCCGCCGGCGCAACCAGCGGCACGATGACGGTGCGCAGCCGAAAGGTCAGAGAGGCGCCGGCGACCTGGGCGGCTTCCTCCAGCGCCCTGTCGAGCTGGTGATAGCCGCTCACGACGGGTCGAAGCCCGAGCACGAGGAAGCGCGCCAGATAGGCGAAGAAAATGATCCAGATCGTATTGTAGAGCGATATACCCAGCATCGGGATCGGCTTCAGGAACAACAGGATGGCGGCGATCGACAGCACCACGCCCGGAAGCGCGTAGGGCAGTTCCGCAGCCAAGTTCAGCAGTCGCAGCAGCCACGTCCGCCGCCATACGACGAAGTAGGCGAGCGGCATCGAGATCAGCGCCAGCAGAACCGCGGCGCCGCCGGCCAGCATGAAGCTGTTCGCGAAAGCGCGCCGCGCGGCTTCGTGCTCGAACAGGACAAACCGGAAGTTTGCCAGCGTGGCTGTCGCCGTCGTGAGCCGCACGCCATAGGCGGGCACCAGCGAGGTCATTACGAGCCCGATCAGCGGCACGAGAAGGATGACCGTGATGGTGGCCCAAAGCAGCATTTCGGTCGGCAAGCGCCACCGCCCCAGTTCGAAGGGCTGGAACTGCGCCGAACTGGTCGTGGTTCGGAAATCGCGGCGGTGCAGCATCAGATCCTGCAGCAGGATGCCGGCGATCGCCACGACGCCGATGAGGATCGACAGCACCGCGACTTCCGACAGCGCGCTCGGGCCGAGGCCTGAGAGCCGCTGGTAAATCAGCGTGGGCAGAACCGTGTAGCGGCCCGGAATTCCAAGAAAGGCCGGAATGCCGAAATTGCCGATGCAGGAGACGAAGGACAGCGCCAGGCCGGCGATGAGCGGCGGGGTCATCAGCGGCACGATGATGGTCCGAAGCACCATCCACTTGGATGCGCCGGACGACAGACCTGCCTCCACGAGCTCGCGGGGAAGGGATCGCAGCCCTGCCCGCAGCGTCAGGAACACCAGCGGCGCATACTGGATGCCGAGCAGCAGGATGATGCCTTCGCCGGAATACAGCGGATTGCGCGAGCCGAGCGGCGGGGCCATGCCGATCGCCTTGAGAAGCGGGCTGGCGGGTCCGGTCACCTGCAGCCAGGCCAACGCGGTGACCTGCGGGGCGATCATCAGCGGCAACACGAAGCAGAAGACGAACGTCGAGCGCGCCCTGATGTCGGTCATCGCCACCACGATCGCCACGATGGCTCCGATAACGAACGCGATGGCGGTGCCGCCCAACGCGGTTTCCATGCTGTTTCTAAAAGCCGTCCAGGTCGCCGGGCTGGACAGCACGCGTCCAAAGGCGTCGAGAGACGGTGTCCCCCGGACCATGACGCTTTCAACCAGCAGCCTCGCCAACGGGAGCAGGGACAGGGCGCTGACGACAGCGCCCAGCCCGTAGATCAATCCCCGCTCGCGCCAAATGCGCCCCGATTGTTCGACCGCCGCGATCGACATGACGCTGGGGCTTACCCGCCGAACATGTCTGCGAAGCGTTTCTTATCCGCCTCGGTGCGCGACAGGATGCTCTTCAGGTCCTTGGACATGATGTTGATCGTGACGTCCTTGGGCAGCCATGTTGGGCCGGTGATCGATGTCTTGGCGGGCACGTAACCTTGGCTGACAGCGAGCCTCTGCCCCTCGTCAGAGAGGATGAAGTCGACGAACGCCTTGGCGCCGGCCACGTTCTGGCTCGTGCTGAGGATCGCGACCGGCTCCGTCACCGCAGGTACGCCTTCCTTGGGGAAGACGAACTCGATCGGCGAGCCCTTCTGCTTTGCGTTTAGCGCCATGAAGTCCACCAGCACCCCGTAGGGCTTCTCACCGGTGGCGACAGACTTGAGGACGGCTCCGTTGCCTCGTACCGACACGGTCTGGTTCGACTGCAGCCCTTCGAAATACTTCCACCCGAGATCGTCCCGCTGCGTCATGGCGCTCAGCATGATCGCGGCTGCGCCCGAGTAGAGCGGGCTCGGCATCGAGATCAACCCCTTGAATTCGGGCTTGGCCAGATCCGCCCATGACTGCGGCTTGAGGGGCGCTTCGGTATTGTACGCGATCCCGGTGGTGATGAGCTTGGAGCCGAAATAGTAGCGCTCGGGATCGATTGAACCCTCGCGGAAGCCATCCGCCTTCGCCTCTTTGTATTGGAGAAGGCGCTTATCGGCTTTCAGGGCTTCCATGCTGACCGCGTCGGCGATCAGCAGCACGTCAGGCTTGGGTTGGCCGCCAGCGAACTCGGCGGCAAGCTTGCTCATAACCTCGGTGGTGCCGGAGCGGAACACCTCGACCTGCATGCCCGGGTTGGCGGCCTGGAACCCCTTGACGGTTTCCTGCGCGTCCTTGTCCGGTTGTGATGTATAAAGAATGATCTTTCCCTGACTCAATGCAGGGACCGTCGTTGCGCCGACCAGACACAACGTCGCTATCAGTGTGCGGATCCGATTGTGCGCCATGGAATCCTCCCAGGTGGCAAGCTGATTGACCGCCTGCGTTGTGGCCAAATATGATTGAACATTTGTGACAACGTCAACGTATTTGTGCACCTTTGCAGGACTCGGTGCAGGCTATAGAATGCGCGCAAAACGAGGGGAAAGCCGATGCACGTCAACATCTCGCAGTTCGCCAAGCGCTCACGTGAGCTGACGCCGTCCGATGTTCCTCTGATTCTCGAGAGGATCCGATCCCATCTTGTGATGCCGCGGATGACCCCTGAGGAGTTCCGGGCCGTGGTCACTCAACTGGGATTTTCGTCGACACGAGGGTTCGCGGAGCGTATCGGCCTGCCGCACCGTACTGTCGAGAGCTGGGACAAGTTCGGAATGTCCCGCGACGCCGCCCAACTGCTGTTGGCGCTGCTCGCCTACAAGGATCGTGTCGAAGGAGCCATTCGGGACATCGACAGCTATACCAACATCGGTTTGGCTGACTTCTTCGAGAATTACGATATTCCGTAATGCTCGGATCGAAGCAGCGTCAGCAAGCGGCGCGAGCAGGTTACACCATCTGTGGAAGCTAAAAGGGTAACCGGGTGGGCTGCTTGCCCCAGCACTCGCAGAGCGTCGGACCTGGCCTTCCAGTTTTGAGCCTGGCGTAGCGATCCCTCTTCGGCGAGCCCAAGGCGGCAGTGCATCTGGCGCCAGACACATCGTCGCGCGGGTAGAAGCGACAGCACCGGCAATCTGCGAGGAGAGAGCACGAGTAACTGCCGGCAAATGCCCGCTTTCGGCCTTTGACGGAACTTCTGCTTCTGGCGCAAGCCGACTGCTTCGAACGCCTCCCGACCCGAAGCGGTCATGTTCATAGGTCAGAGCGAATGCATCCACCTTTTAAGATCAAGACCCAGGCGGCCCGAGCTTGCGGCTTATGATCTGACTTGCTCTGTCGAGCGTCGCCTGCACGCCGGCGCCGTAGAGGCTGCCCAGCCAGTCCGTCAAGCGCGCGATGAGCCGCGAATTGTCGCCGAGTTCCCCGAACAGCGATCTGATGGAGAGCAGCGGACGTGGATCCGGTCCGCCCTCCAGCGCCTTCTCGCGCAGGAGAGCCGCAAGCGGATGCGTCACGAGGAGCGGCGCGCCTTTCTCATCCGCGCCGCGCACCCGGTAGAACCACGCGGCTAGCGCGAGTGCGAGGAACGTTACGTCCTGCTCGGCCTTCAGGCGGTCGCGGATCGGCTCCACGAGCAGGTTGATGGGCGCATCCGAGTTGACGCGCTGCACGGTGTCGCGGATGGCCACGTTGGCGAACCGCTGGAGAAGCTCGGCCTTGTACGCCGCTATGTCCACGCCGGGAATCTCGGGCAACGTGGGCCCGGTCTCCCGATCCATCAGGGCCGCCATGACGGTGCGAATGCGCGGATCAGCCAGCGACTGGTCGATTGTCACATAGCCGGCGAGCTGGCCCAAGCCGGACACAGCCAGATGACTGGCGTTCAGCAAGCGCAACTTCATGAACTCATAGGGAGCGACATCGTCGACGAACTGGGCGCCGACCTCCTCCCAAGCCGGACGGCCTTGCGGGAAGCGATCCTCAATGACCCATTGGCTGAAGACCTCCGACACCACGGGCCACTGATCAGCGACGCCGTAGCGCTCGGACAGCCGTTCGATGTCGGCCTGGCTCGTGACGGGGGTGATCCGGTCCACCATGGTGGAGGGGAAACTCACCGCCTCGGCGATCCAGCGCCGCAAATCCTCGTCGCGCAGGGCGGCCAGGTCCATGACGCAGTGGCGCAGCACCTCGCCATTGTGCTGGATGTTGTCGCATGAGAGCAGGGTAGGGGGCGGCGCGCCGGCGACATGTCGGCGACGGAGCATCTCGACGATGACCCCGATGGCGCTTTTCGGTCGATAAGGGTCAGCCAGATCCGCCCGGATCAGCGGGTGCTCGACATCGAGACGCTTCGTGGCGGCGTTGAGGCAGTAGCCGTTCTCGGTGACCGTGAGGCTCACGATGCGGATCGCCGGACGATCCAGGATCTCCAGCAAGGGGCCGCTCGTCTCGCCGGCGTCAAACACCCCTGCGAGCGAGCCGATCACCCGAACCCGCTCATGCTCGCCGTTGCGCTCCACCAGCGTGTAGAGCCCGTCCTGCGGCGCCAGCGCATCGACCATGCGCTTGTCCCGCGGCAGCAAAACCGCGCCGACAATGCCCCACTCCAGCGCTTCCGGCCGCCGTTCCATCAGTTCATGCGTGTAGCGGGCCATGTGGGCGCGGTGAAAGCCGCCCAGGCCGAGATGCACGATCCCGGGCCGCACGCTGGCCGGATCGAATGCGGGACGTTCGACGGTGGGCGGCATGTCCGCCAGAGAGCGACGATCCAACGAGATCAGGGTCAACGACGCCCTCCGCGTGAGTTTGATACCAGTCGGACGCTCGTGCAACTGAAGCCGGTCATGAGGGCCGGGCGTGGGTTTGTGACGAGCGTTCACCCCGAATGACCCGCGCCGAGACGGCCTCGTTACGAGCATATGCATGCTATGAGGCGGATCCGTTACCCGCCAGCTGCGCTCGTATGTCGACGGCGAGATCAGGCCTATCCGTCGTCAGTTGCGCGATGGGCTGGCGGAGCCAATGGTGCAAGTCCGTCGCCGTGTTCGGCGCCCAGACGCCGAGCCGGGCCGTGCCGACAACCGACAGGCACGCGTCCTGCTCCGCCTCCAACAGGCTTTTCTCGACCGCGATCGTGCAATCCAGATCCATGAAGCGCTTCAGCGCCTGGTTCAGGCCACCCAGCATCTCGGCCGAGCGACGGTCAAGCGAGGCGAGCCGGCGCATGCTTGGCGCGACGGCGCGGATCTCTTCCAGCACCTCCGGGACGAAGCACGTGAGCCGCACCCGCTCCACCATGTGGTAGCGCTCGACCATCGCCACGGTTTTCTGCACGAGGCCTGGGTAAGGCACGCCGCGCGAGTCGGTCTTGATCTCCAGCTCCAGGTGCAGGCTGGTGGGCGCGAACAGGGCGAGAGTTTCGTCGAGCGTCGGAATGCGTTCGTCGACCGTATCCTGGAGGCGCAACTGCCTCAAAGCATCCAGCCCCAAGGCCGCTACCGGGCCGCGCCCCGTGGTCGTGCGATCGAGCAGGGGATCGTGGATCACCACGATCTCGCGGTCGCGGGTGAGGTGCAGGTCCAATTCCACCGCGTCCACGCCAAGATCAATCGTGCGGCGAAACCCGCCCAGGCTGTTCTCCGCCCACAGGTTGCGCGCGCCGCGATGCCCGATAATCCACATGTCCGGCCTCTCCGTTGAGTATTTACTTGCCGCTGTCGATGAGCCCCTTGGTGAACCAGCGCTGGGCGAATAGCACGAGCAGCACGGGGGGCAGCATGGTCACCAGGGTGGCGCTCATCAGCACGTGCCACGTGGGCTGGGCGTCTGCGGAGGGCAGGAGCTCGCGCAATCCGATCACGGCCGTGGCCATGTCCTTGTCGGACGTCACCAGCAGGGGCCACAGGTACTGGTTCCAGGACCACAGAAAGAGGATGATCGCCATCGCGATGATGTTGGATCGGGAGAGCGGCAGCAGGATCATCCAGAAGAACTGCATCGGGCGCGCGCCGTCGATGCGGGCCGCCTCGCTCAACTCGTCCGGGATCGTCATGAAGAACTGCCGGAACAGGAAGGTGGCGGTGGCGGAGGCCATCAGCGGGAAGATCAGTCCGCTATAGGTGTTCACCAGCGACCAGTTCACCGTCAGGCTGACAGCGCGCCCGAGCAGGCTCGTCGCCAGAGTGTCGAGGCCAAGCGTCTCGACCAGCAGATTCCAGGGCAGGCCCGCATTGGCGGCTGACTCGTAGGTCGGCACGATCCTGACCTCGATCGGCAGCATGAGCGAGACGAAGATCAGCCAGAACGCCGTGCGCCGCAGCGGAAACCTGAAATACGTGACCGCGAAAGCGGCCAAGAGCGACACCGCGATCTTGCCCGCCACGATGGCGGTGGACACGACCAGCGAGTTGAAGAACAGCCGCCCGAAATGGGCTTTCCGCCACGCCGTCTCGAAATTGGCGAAGAGCTGGTCGGAGGGCAGCCATGTCATCGGCAGGCTGAGCACCTGCTGCTGCGACAGGGAGCCGGTCACGACCACGAAGTAGATGGGCAGGCAGAAAAGCACGGCCCCGAGGATCAGGATCAGGTGGCAGGCCGCGTCCAGGATTGGGGTTCTTTCGACCATGCGTCAGACTTCGTACTGCACGCGCCGCTCGACGACGCGGAACTGCACGAAGGTGAGCGCCAGCGCGAGCGCCATCAGGATGATCGACTGCGCCGCCGACGACCCGAGATCCAGCGACACGAAGCCGTCCTGGTACACCTTGTAGACGAGCGTCGTCGTGGCTCCCGCGGGCCCTCCTCGCGTGGTCGCGTCGATGATCGGGAATGTCTCGAAGAGGCCGTAGACCACGTTGATCACGAACAGGAAGAACAGCGTCGGGGTCAGCATCGGCAGCACGATGGCGAAGAACCGCCGCACAGGTCCGGCGCCGTCCACCGCGGCGGCCTCCACGATGGAGGGCGGCGTCGCCAGCAGGGCCGCGAACAGGAACAGGAAGTTGTAGGAGATCTGCTTCCAGGCGCTCGCCACCACGACGAGCGTCATGGCGTGCCCGGGATAGCGGTTCGGATCCCACGCGACGCCCAGCGAGTGGAGCACCTGGGCCAGGGGGCCGACCGAGGGGTTGAACAGGAACGCCCACACGATGCCGGAAATCGCGGGCGCGATCGCGTACGGGATAATCAGGAGCGTACGATAGACGCCGCGCCCGCGCAGGATGTGGTTCGCCGCGAAGGCGAGCAGCAGGGCGATCCCAAGCGTGGCGACGCTGAGCGCCACCATGAAGACGATGGTGGCCCGCACCGCCGCCCAGTAGGGCGGGCTCCGCCACAAGGCGACGAGGTTGTCGAATCCAACCCATTGCACCCCGCCGCCGAAGGGATCGGACAGCTGGAACGCCTGGATGAGCGCCCGAACCGACGGGATGAAGAAGAACAGCAGGAGGATGAAGAGCTGCGGCGCCAGCAGCAGGTAGGCGAGCCCGCGATTGGGGAAGCTCGACCGCTTCAGCCCGCTCTCGACGCCGCCCGACCTGTCGCTTGTCCGGCGCGCCCCCGCAAGGCGAAGGGCCTTGCCGAGGCTGACGCCGGAAACGCTGTCAGTTCTTGCCAGCATTGACCTTCTCGAACTGACGCAGCACCTGGTTTCCGCGCTCGACCGCCATGTCCATGGCCTTCTGAACCGGCTTTTGCCCGAGCAGGCCGGCCATGATTTCTTCCTTGATGGCGATGTTGGCCTGCGCGCTGTTGCCCAGGCGGAAGCCGCGTGAGTTGTCGGACGGCGTGCCTCGCATCAGCTGCAGCACTGCGATTTCGCGGGTCGGCTTGTCCTTGTAGTAGCCCTCGGCCTTGGCGGCTGCGTAGGCCGCGGACGTCACCGGCACATATCCGGTGGCCTTGTGCCACCACACCTGCGTCTCGGTTTTGCCGAGGTAATCGTAGAACGCGGCGACCGCCTTGTATTCAGGCTCGGTTTTGCCCTTCAGCGTCCAGAGGGCGGCGCCCCCGATGGTGCTGTTCTTGGCGGTGGAGCCCTCCTCGTGCGGCAGGAACGTCGCGCTCCACTGGAACTTCGCGCCGGCCTCGACCGCCGCGTGCGCGGCCGTCGAGTTGATCACCGTCGAGCACTGGCCGGCGATAAAGAGCTGTCCGGGGTTGATGCCTTGGCCGGCGAGCTCCATGAGGCCGTCGTCGAGATGCTTCTTCACCTGCTCGATATGGCCGACCAACTTGGTCTTGTTGAAGACGTACTCGGCCCCGTAGCCATCGAAGCCGTTGCGCTTCGTCGCGTAAGGCTGGTCCTCGATAGCGCTGTAGTTCTCGAGGTAGCTCCACTCCCAGTCCGCCGGCAGCACGGCGGCGCACTTGGAAACGCCTTTCTTTTTGATGGCGTAGAGCTGCTCCTCGAGCCCCTTCCAGGTATCGGCCGGCGCGTCGAAGCCCGCGGCCTTGAAGTGATCCTTGTTGTAGAAAAGAATTGGCGTGGAGGCGTTGAACGGCATGCTCATCATCGCGCCGTCCTTGGTGTAGTATGTCGCGATGGGAGCGATGAAGTCGCCCCAATTGATCTTATAGCCTTCTTTGGCCATCAACTCGGCGACAGGCAGGGTGGCGCCGGAATTCACCATCGTGAGGAAGCCGCGCTCGTTGACCTGGACGATCGCGGGCTGCTGCTTGGCCCGATAGGCCGCAATCATGCTGTTGACGACTTCGTCATACGTCCCCTTCGCCACGGCCCTGACCGCGTAGTCGTTCTGGGACTTATTGAACTTGTCGACGAGCTCGTTGACGCGGTCGGCGAGTTCGCCGCTCATCGCGTGCCAGAACTCGACCGTGGTCGCCGCCTGTGCGGCCCCCAACGGAGTCGACAGCATCGCCAGCGCCAAACACGCCTTGGCCATGGTTTTCATGGATCCGACCTCCCTGCTGAGCTTTTTTGTCAACGTCGGCGGTCGTCAGATTCTCCGCCTGCTGAAGCAGCATACTAATGTATCTGTTGCCTTACAATCGTAACGTGTATGTGACAGCACACACTCTGGCGTCAGTTGTGGAGTTGCGCCTATGGCAGATTTTCAGGAGCCAACCGCTGCGGATCGTCGCGGCCTCGTTATCTTTGATTGCGACGGGGTCCTCGTCGACAGCGAGATCCTGGCCTGCGATGTCCAGAGCCGGGCGCTCGCACGGCACGGGATGAAGATTTCCGGCGCGGAAGTCGCGCGCCGTTTCCTCGGCGCGTCCGCCAAGGACATGCGCGCCGCCATCGAGGCCGATTTGGGCCGGTCGCTGCCCGCCGATCACGAAGATCAGTGTCTGCGCGAGCTCTATGCGGCCTTTCGGCGCGAACTCGCGCCCGTCGCCGGGATCGCGAACGTTGTCGGGGCCGTGCGAGCCGCCGGATACGCCTGCTGCGTGGCCTCGAGTTCGTCGCCGGAGCGCATTGCGCTGGCGCTCGACGTCACCGGGCTGAGATCGGCGCTCGAGCCCCACGTCTTCAGCTCGACCATGGTGTCGCGCGGCAAGCCTGCGCCGGACCTGTTTCTTTTCGCGGCCGAGCGGATGGGGTTCAAGCCCGGCCAGGCCCAGGTCGTCGAGGACAGCCAGAACGGCGTCAAGGCCGCCAAGGCGGCCGGCATGCGGTGCGTCGGCTTCGTCGCAGGCTCACACTGCTCCGCCGAACATGCCGACAGCCTCGTTGCGGTCGGGGCCGACCGCGTGTGCGCTGACGCGCGATCGCTGAGCGCCGCCCTGACGGGTTGGGATCAACGCGACCCGGAGGGGGCGGGGTCGCCCGGATAGAGCAGGCACTTCACCATGCCGGCTTCGTTATCGGCGAGCCGGGCAAAGGCGGAGGGGCCGTCCGACAGGGGAAGCCTGTGGCTGACGACGGCGTTCACATCCACCCGGCCCTGCGCCACGAGCTCGATCGCACGCGGGTACACGTGGCCCATGCGGCGGGAGAACTTGATCGAGAGCCCCCGCCGCCGGGCCTCCGAGGCCGGCAGCGTGTAGGTGTCGCCGTCCGGAATGCCGACGAGCACCACGCGGCCGCCAATCTCCGCCGCCCTGACGGCGTCGCGGAAGCCCTCAGGCGCATTCGTCGCCTCGATCACGAGCGGCATGCCTTCGCCCCCGGTCCAACCGGCGATGTCCTCGACGCTCGCGCCTGCGCGGGACGCGCCCAGCCGCAACGCCAGCGCACGCCGGTGGGGCAGGGGATCGCACACGACGATCTCGCTGGCGCCGACGGCCTTGAGCACCTGCAGGATCAGGAGCCCTATGGGCCCGCAGCCGAGGATCGCCACGCGCTCGAGGAGGCGAGGGCGCGCAAGGTCGACCGCGTGGATAGCGACGCCAAGCGGCTCGAGCATCACCGCCTCGGCCGGCGTGAACGCGACCGGGACGGGCACGATCAGGGACTTTGGAACCCAAATGCGGTCGGTCATGGCGCCGTTGTTGGGCGGCGCGCCGATAAACTCGACATTGGGGCAGAGATTGGGATGGCCTGCCAGACAATGCCGGCAATGGCCGCAGGCGTGGTTGGGGTCGACCGCCACGAGCCGGCCACGCTCGAGGCCAAGCTCCGGAACGTCCTCGGTCAGCCATCCGCTGAACTCATGGCCCGGCACAAAAGGCTCCGTGATCGTCGCAGCGCCGATGCCTCCGTCCTTGTAATAGTGCAGGTCGCTGCCGCAGAGCCCGACCGCCGCAACGTCCAGCAAGGTCTCTCCCGGCGCGCCTTCCCGCAGGTTGAACGGCGCGATGCGAGCATCGCGGGCGGCATGGATGAAGACGGCTTGCGACATGGCGGAATCAGCGCTCCACAGTAGGCTTCAACAGATGTAATTTGTGTCATACATTAGTTTCAGTCAACGCGCTACGCCAAGGCGCAATCGCCGGGCCGCTGGCCGCAATTGGGTTGTGATGTAATCCTCCGCCGATGTATCCCGATCCGGGCCGTCAAGGCCGCCCGATTGCCGCTGGAGCCGCCATGCAGGACGACGCACAGACCCAAGTTCGCGCGGCGTGGCTCTACTACATGGAAGGCCTCACACAGGCGGAGGTCGCAGACCGGCTGAAAATGACCCGGCTGCGCGTCAACCGCCTCCTGGTCGACGCCCGAGGCAGCGGCCTTGTGAACATCTCGATCAATTCGCGCCTCGAAAGCTGCGTCAGGTTTGAACGCGCTCTCGTGGACGAATTCGGGCTTCGAGACGCGGTGGTGGTGCCCACGCCTTCCAGCCCGGACCAGGTGCATGCGGTGGTCGGCCAGGCGGCCGGAGAATTCATATCGCGCCTGATCGAGGACAACCCGTCCGGGGTTTTCGGCGTCGGCTGGGGCGGAACGTTGCGCGAGACGATCCGGCATGTCCGCTCCGGCCGGTTTCCTGACATGAAGGTCACCTCCATGATGGGCGGCCTGACCTACGGGATCGAGATCAACACGTTCGAGATCGCCAGCGAACTGGCGCGACGCTGGCAGGCGGAGTGCCATTATCTCGCTGCCCCCATCTATGCGGGCACGCCGGAAAGCCGCAACACCATCGTGGCCCAGGACGTCTTCCAGCACGCCTTTGAGCGGATCCGGTCCACCGACGTCGCGATCCTCAGCGCCGGCGACATGACGGATCGATCGCTGCTGATCCGCTACGGCCTGCCCCCTCTGGTCGAAGTTCAGGACCTGGTGCGGGCCGGGGCTGTCGGCGACATGCTCGGGCAGTTCATCGATTCCCGGGGTCAGCCTATCGAGCATCCCATCAATCAGCGCGCCATTGCGCTGCCGCATGATGCGTTGCGCTCGATCCCAACCGTGATTCTGGCGTCTGGCGGAGCCAACAAGGCCGCCGTGATCGCGGCTGCGCTTCGCGGCAAGCTCGCGTCAGTGCTGATCACCGACGAGAGCGCCGCCGAGGCGGTGCTCCAGATCCTGAGAAGGTGAACGCAATGGCCTCGGTCCTCGGCATCGACCTCGGAACGTCCGGCGTGAAATCGGTCCTGGTCGACGACCATGACCGGGTCCTCGCGGAAGCCATGGCGCCGCTTACGGTATCGCGCCCGAGAGCGCTCTGGTCCGAGCAGGATCCAGAAGACTGGTGGCAAGCCGTCGAGCTGACGCTCGATGAGCTGGCGCGCGCCCATCCCGAGAAACTGGCCGCTGTCCGGGCGATCGGGCTGTCGGGACAGATGCTCGGAGTGACGTGCCTCGACGCGTCCGACCGTCCCCTGCGACCCGCCATTCTGTGGAACGACGGCCGCGCGAGCAGCGAATGCGCCGAGTTGGAGGCGGCTCTGCCCGACTTCGCAGGCCTCACTGGCTCTCGCGCGATGCCGGGCTTCCCGGCGCCGAAGCTGCTTTGGCTCTCGCGCCACGAACCGCAGACGCTGGCGTCGGCGCGGCGCATCCTGCTGCCAAAGGATTTTGTCCGCCTTCGCCTCACCGGCGAAGCGGCGAGCGACCACGCGGATTCCAGCGCCACGCTGCTCATGGACACGGTTGCGGGCCGCTGGGACGTGAGGCTGCTGGGAGCATGCGGCGTCGCCCCGGAACAGATGCCGAAGCTGCTGGCTTGCGACGAGGCGGGCGGCGGCCTTCGTCGCGTCCACGCGGAGCGCTGGGGCATGCGGTCCGATACGCCCGTGGTCGGCGGCGCCGGCGACAACATGTGCGGCGCGGTTGGGGCTGGGGTCGTCGAGGCGGGCCGGGGCCTCGTCAGCCTGGGCACTTCTGGCGTGTACTTCTTCGTCAATGATCGCTACTTGCCTGCGCGGAGCGGGGGCACGCACACGCATCGCCACGCCATTGACGGTCTCTATGGCCAGAATGGCTGCATCCTCAGCGCAGGAGCGGCGCTGGCCTGGGCGGCTGGCCTCGTGGGCGCGAAAGACGTTCCGCATCTGCTTGCGCAGCTGGAGGCGGCAGGGCTCGCCGTCGAGGACACGCCCGTCTTCACCCCCTATCTGGCAGGCGAAAGAACGCCCCACAACGATGCCGGCCTGACCGGGACTTTCTCCGGCCTGACCTTTTCGACCACGCCGCTTCACATGGTTCATGCCGTCCTGGAAGGCGTCGCCTTGGCGTTGGCCGACTGCCACGACGCGCTGAAGGCGAGCGGCGCGCGGATCGCGGGCCTTTCCCTGGTCGGGGGAGGATCGCGCAGCCGCCTCTGGGCCAGCCTCGTCGCCAGCGCCATCGACATGCCCCTGTCGGTGACAGCCGACGCCTCGGTCGGCCCTGCGCTCGGCGCGGCCAGGCTGGCGCGCAGCGGCGTGGGCGGGCCGCTGGTGAGCGATGCCTCGGACGGGGCCGCCGCCTTGGAGGTTCGGCCCGTCGCCCATCTCGTCGACGCTCTGGCGTCAAAGCGTCAGCGCTATATGCGGCACCTCGCCCTGCGCTGATCCCCGTCGTTCACGCGCCGCGCACGGCGTCCAGCAACTCTTCGTGGATCAGCCCATTCGAGGCGATCTTCTCCAAGTCGTCGTCGCCGGATTCGGCGCCCGACGCTGTGGTGACCCGACCGCCTGCGCTGCGCACGAGCGGCATGGCGGCGGCATGCGAAACGATGTCGGCCTTGAGGGCGACGAAGCCGTCCAACTGTCCCGCCGCCACCAGGGACATCTCGAGGCCGCCCGAAACCACGATGCGGACGCCCCGCGTCCGCTCCGCCAGCCGGCGGACCACATCCGCCGACCGTGCGATCTCGTCGCCCGTGTAGTGGGACGTGAGCACTACCGAAACAACGGCGTCGGAGAGGCGGCGCGTCTTCGAAACGGCCGCGGGCTTTCCGTTCACGGTCGCGACGCCATCCAGCGCATAGTGGGCCACAAGGCCCGCCACCGGCGCACAAGTAATCCCGAGTATCGTCCGGCCCTGTTCCTGGTAGGCCATCGTCACCGAAAACCAGGGCAGGCCGCTCGCATAGTTCACCGTTCCGTCGAGCGGATCGATGATCCAGCGTGGTCCGTCAACGGAGCCAGAAAATCCTGCTTCCTCTGACAGAATGGCGGCCTCGGGCGTGAGCGCCCGGAGACCTTCGATGACGAGCGCTTCGGATGCGAGATCCGCCGCCGTGACGACGTCGCGCAACTCCTTGCGAGCGATCGACAGGGGATCGTTCTGCATACGGACGAGAAGCTCGCCGGCCCGGCGCGCCAGGTCGTCCGCAGGCCCGATCAGCGACGCCGCTGTGTGCTCAGCCATTCTGCTCACCCCGTATTGCGTGGCCCGGATATGCGGGATCGAGCACGAACTCGCGGCGCGGTCCAAAATCTCCGATCGGCTGCACATGGCTCACGAGACCGGCTTCGGGGTCCCAGACATGGACCGCGAAAGCCGGCGGCTCGAGAATGAACCGGTTCGACTCGCCTGGTCGAAGATCCAGCGCGACCTGATGAGCCGAACTGGGAGCCACATACCCCATGGTCTTGGCGAAACGGCGCTGGATCGGCCTGTGATAATGCCCGCAGGCGACACGCTCGATCTCCGGATGGGCGGCCACCAACGCGGCGAAACCAGGGGATGTCCGGCATGGAATCGCGTCCATCCCGGCCACCGCCACGCGAAAGGGCGGATGGTGCATGAAGACTAGCGTCGGCCGGCCCTCGCCCTCCGCCAGCCGCTCGGCGAACCAGACCTCGCGTTCGGCGCAGATCTCTCCGCCGTCTTCGCCGGCGATCACGGTGTCCAGTCCGATCAGCCGGACCGTAAAGTCGTCGATCACGTAGTGCAGAAACCCGGATTCCGGCAGGTAGGGATGTCCCGCCCTCAGGCCGTTCGCGAAGTTTTCGCGACGGTCATGGTTTCCGGGGATTACGTAGACTGGCATCGGCAGCGCCGCGAGCGCCTCCTGGACGATCGCGTATTCCTCCGGAAGTCCGCAGTCGGCGAGGTCGCCGGTGACAAGCACGCAATCCGGGTGTGGCTCCATCGCCAGCACGGCCTCCACGGCCCTCCGCATGGCCGCGTTGGTGTCGACGTCGCCATAGGCGGGCCGACCATTTGGGCGAGCGTGGAAATCGCTCAGTTGAACGATTATCATGGACGAAGTCTCTGGCTGGTTCAGAACGACGACGCCTGCCGCCCGGCTCCGCGCGGCCGGGCGGCAGGCGGGAGGAGCGTTACTTCATCAGCGCTTCGGTTTCTGAAACAATGCGCTCGATACCGGCCTTCGGCGCCGTCTCGCCGCGCATTACGCTGTTGATGACCTCGCGCTGCGTCCGCCAGATCCGGACCGAATTGTTGCCCGGGTAGCCCTGCCAAGGGGCGGCGCGATCGACCTGGCCGTTGATGGTGCGGAAGTTCGGATTGGCCTTGTAGAACGGGCCGAGGAACTCGTCAGATCCTGCCCGAAGATTGGTCGGCATGTAGCCGGCCGTCTCGACCACGATCTTCTGGGCCTCCGGCCCGGTGACGAATTTGATGAACTCCCAGGCCGCCTTCTGCTTCGCCGGGTCCTTGGCGGTGATCAGCGCGGCGTTTCCGCCCGTCGGCAGCTTGCCCTTCGCCTTGTCGTCGATCGGGAAGAGGGCGGTCTTCAGCGTGAACCGGTCGCCGATCAGGTCCGTAACCTGTCGCAGACGCGCCGGGGTGTCGAAGAAGATGCCGATCTTGCCTGCGATGAATTGCTGGCGTGATTGATCCCAGTCGATCAGCGGCATGCCGGCTTCCGTCACGAAGCTCCGCAGCGTCTGCAACGCTTTTTCGCCATAGGCGCCGCCGAAGCCGACCTTCTTGCCGCTGTCGTCCAGCAGCGTCGCGCCGCCCTGCAGGATCATGCCGCGCCACAACCAGTCGTCGGGCCAATCGTGGATATTGTACGCCATTCCGGCGACATCGGTCGCGCCGGCCCGGATCGCCTTGGCGAGCGCAACCAGAGCGGCCCAGTTGTCCGGCATCTTGTCAGGATCGCCGCCGGCCTTCTTCACCAGCTCGGCGTTGTAGTACATGAGCGGCGTCGAGGCGTTGAAGGCGAGGCCGGATTGCTTGCCGTTGGCCTGCCCAAGCGATAGCAGCGCGTCGGAATAGTTGACCTTGCGCCAGGCTTCCGGCTCGGCCGCGAGCATCGGCCCGAGATCGACGATCTGCTTGCGCTTGTCCAAAGCCTCCACGAGCTCGCTCAGGAGATGGAAGCCTGAGTAGTAGACGTCCGGCAACTGATTGGTGACCGACTGCCGCAGCATCGTCTGGTGACCTTCGTCGTAGCTTGCTGCCGGCGCGCGGAAGTTGATCTTGATCTTGGGGTGCGCCTTCATGAATTCCTGGGCGATCGGCTCATGAAATTTGGCGAAGGCCGGAAAGGCGTAGAAGACGTCGAGGGTGACGTCCTGGGCCCTGGCCGCCGTGCTGGCGACGAGGGCGAGCGCCGCGGCTGCGAACGCTCTGCCGATGCTTTTCATGGTGAGTCTCTCCATTGCGGTCGCCAGAGCGGCGGTCCGAGGGCGGGGCTACTTCACTCCGGTCATCGTGACGCCATCGATGAACCGGCGTCTCGCGATCAGGAAAGCGATGACGAGAGGGGCGGTCAGAACGGTCGCGGCGGCCGTGAGCGCTCCGTAGTTGGAGCCCGTCTCGGCGTCGGCGAAGAACATCATTCCGAGCGGCGGCGGGGCCATCTTGGCGTCCGAGATGACGATCAGAGGCCAGTAGAGATCGTTCCAGTGCGCCACGGCGGAGAAGACCGAGAAGGCGGCGATCGCCGGCCACGCGCTGGGCGTCACGATTCGCCAGACAATCTCGAACTCGCTCACGCCGTCGAGGCGCGCCGCGTGGATGATGTCGTCGGGGAAGCTGCGGAAGAACTGGCGCAGCAGAAAGATGGCGAAGACCGAAAGGAAAAACGGCGCCATCATCGAGAAATAGGTGTTCAGCAATCCCAGTTCGGCGAGCGCGATGTAGAGGGGCATCGCGGGCACTTGAACGGGTATGCACAATCCCAGCAGCACCAGGACGAAGACCACGTTCCGGCCGGGGAAGTTCAATTTCGCCAGCGCATACGCGCAGGGGATCGCGACAAGCAGTTGCACTGCCAGAATCCCGAAGCACAGGATCAGCCCGTTTAGCGCAAAGCGCAGCAAAGGCGCCTGCGATAACGCGAAGGTGTAGTTCTCAACGCCGTAGAAATTCTTCGGCCAGAGTGAGATCTGCGCCGTGAAGATCTCAGCCGGCGGCTTGACCGACGTGATCAGCATCCACACGAACGGCAGGAGCATGAACACGGCGCCAGCCACCAGGACGGCATGGACGGCGACGAGCGACAGAAGGCGCGCCGCCATGGCGCCGGCCGGAACGGGCCGCGCAGCCGCCCCGCTCGGGAGTGCGGTCTCGGCCATCAGTAATGCACCTTCTTGTCGAGAGTGAAGGTCTGCGCGACGGAAAAGACCAGGATGAAGGCGAGGAAGATAAACGTCAGAGCCGCCGCGTATCCGGTATGAAAGTACTGAAAGCCTTCCAGGTAGATGTTGTAGAGGAGCACCTCGGTCGTCCCCATCGGACCGCCGCGCGTCATCACCGCGACGGTGTCGAAGATCTTGAACGCCGTGATCATGGTGGTGACGATGACGAACATCGTCGTCGGCCCGAGCAGCGGCCAAGTGATCGTGAGGAAGCGGTCGATCGGGTTCGACGCCCCGTCGATCTCGGCCGCCTCGTAAAGGTCGCGCGGAATGGCCGAGAGACCCGCGAGAAATAGGATCATATTGAAGCCCAGCAACTGCCATATGCCGATCACGGCCAGTGTCGGCAGGGCGGTCGTGGGCTCGCTGAGAAATGCGATCTGGCCGAACCCAAGCGATCTCAGCACGGCGTTCACCGGTCCAAGCGCCGGATGCAGCAGGAACTGCCACACAGTCGCCATCGCGATCAGCGTCGACGTCACGGGCAGGAAGTATATGACTTCGTAGAACGACCGCGTTCTGCGGCGTCCATGCACCAGAATGGCGATCAAGAGCGCGCCGAAGACGCCGCCGGGAACGACAACGGCCACATAGACCAGCGTGTTAACGACCGAGCGCCGAATGATCGGATCGCCGAGCGCTTTCTGGAAATTCGCGAGGCCAACCCAGTCGGCGCTGATGGCTCCAAACTCGTAGTTGGTCATGCTGAGATAAAGCAGGACCGCAAGCGGCAGCAGGATCGTCAGGAAGAGGAGCGCCAGCGCCGGGAGCGCGAAGCCGAGCCCTGTCGCCTGCTCGATCCAGCGCCGCCGCCTGGAGCGCGCCGCGCCCTGCGCAACCGCCGTCATGGCCAGGCCTTCAGCGACACGATGGTGTTTCGGGAGGAGCCGTCTCGCGCTTCCAGCCGCCGCCCCGCGCTGTTGAAGACGTGACACAGGCCCTCGTCGAAGGTCAGCGTGACCTCGGAGGATTCCTGAACGAGCGCAGCCGACGCCGGTGTCGCCCGCATCGTCACGCCGGATGCATCCGGGCCGGCCAAGTCGAAATGGAGAATGAACTCGGACCCGAGATTTTCCTTTCGTCGCAGGCGCGCCGAAAATGAAGCCCTTGCGCCGTGCCCCGGATCCGCCTGTCCGATCGAGAGCGCCTCGGCGCGGATCCCGAGCGTGACCGCGGAGCCGGCGGGCTCCTCCACGGCGCGCGCCAGCGGGCGCCCGAACAGCTCCACGCGGCCGCCCGGGCCGACGGTCGCGGGCAGGAGGTTGATCGCCGGGCTGCCGATGAACTGCGCAACCTTGATGGACGCCGGCAGATCGTACAGCTCGGACGGCTTGCCGAGCTGCAGGATCTCGCCCGCATCCATCATCGCGACCCGATCCGACATCGTCATGGCTTCGATCTGGTCGTGGGTCACGTAGATGAAGGTTACGCCGAGCCGCTTGTGCAGCTCGGCGAGCTCCGTCCGCATGTGCACGCGCAGCTTCGCGTCCAGGTTGGACAGCGGTTCGTCCATCAGGAACACGTCGGGATTGCGCACCATCGCGCGGCCCAGCGCGACACGCTGGCGCTGGCCGCCGGAGAGCTGCGCCGGGCGGCGGTCGAGCAGGTGCTCGAGCTGCAGCTGCGCCGCCACCGCGGCGACGTCCGCGTCGATCCCGCGCATGATCTCGCGGCGGCTGCGAGACATCAGCCGCACCAGCGGGAGCCGCTGCCGCATCGTCATGCGTGACATCGTCAACGGCACGGCGATGTTCGACCGAACGGACATGTGCGGGTAGAGCGCATAGCTCTGGAACACCATCGCGACCCGCCGTTCATGCGGCCGCATGTGGTCGACGCCCAAACCGCCGATGGCCACGCTGCCGGAATCCTGGGTCTCCAGCCCTGCGATGATGCGGATGAGCGTCGAC
The DNA here is from genome assembly GCF_014636935.1 of Alsobacter metallidurans. GTDB lineage: Bacteria > Pseudomonadota > Alphaproteobacteria > Rhizobiales > Beijerinckiaceae > Alsobacter > Alsobacter metallidurans. The sequence continues at coordinate 1,828,978 of NZ_BMES01000001.1, forward strand.
TTCCCGCAGCCCGATGGGCCGACCAGGGTCAGGAACTCTCCGTCCGCGATCGAGAGATCGACGCCGCCGAGCACCTTTGTCGCGCCGAACGATTTCGCGATGGATTGCAAGCCGACGGTCGCCATGTCTCGGTTCTCAGCCTGCCCGTGCACGAGCCCGGGCTCTTAGTGTGGAGGTGGACATCCACCGCGGCCGCTCCATGCGGACCTTCGCGGTGGTCCCGCGTCACGCCGCGCGAGGCGGGTAGACTTCGTGGATCACGTCGTCGATCCAAAGCGTCTCGAGCGTTTCGAGCCTCCGAACTTCGGCCGTGAAGGACGCGCCGTCGAAGGTGTAGAGGACCGCGCCGAGTTCGCGGCTCCCAGGCATCTCCGGCTGCAGGTCAGGTCCGACGACAAAGCTCGAGGAGGGTCCCCAGATGTATCGTGCGCCGTCCACCACCTGGTCGTGCGCCCTGTGCAGATGGCCGCTGGCGACCATCGCCACGTCGTAGCGTCGGATCAGGTCGATGAGGTGGGCCCGCGGCTCCGGGGTGACACTCCAGTATCCCTGGTCGCCTTCGCACGGCTTGTAAACGAAGAGAGGCCGGTGCGTGAAGATCGCGAGCTTTCGGCCATTCGCCTCCGCCAGCTGGCGCTTGAGCCAGTCGAACTGGCGCTCCTCCTCCTGATGGCCGCTGCCCAACAGCATCGAGTCAAGGCCGATCAGCCGCCAGTTCTCGAGATCGTGCGACCAGAAATCATCGCCGAAGTGCCTGCGCCAGCGCGCGAGGCGCTCGCCATTCACGGGTTGATGGGGGTGGTGGGCTTCGCCAACATCATGGTTGCCTGGCACGCTGAGCATAGGCGCGCCAAGATCGGCCATGATCTGCGCGCAGTGCCGCATGTCCTCTTCGTCATCGGCGCCATCGACCGTGATGTCGCCCGTGTGAATGACGAGGTCCGGAGCCTGGGCCTTCACCCACTCGCGAAGCGGCTCCCAGTTGCGTTCGAAATGCCGCTTGCTGGGGCTGAGATGCGTATCCGAGATCTGAAGGACACGATACATGTAAGTTCCTCCCGAGCCCTCCCGTCAGGGCGGCGGCGGCGCATTATGGGCCTGCGGCCCAGCGCTCTCTGAACAAACCATACAGATGAATGTTTGATGACACAATTGTATTTCAGCTACTCGTCGCCGGTCCAACGCGGGCGGCCATAAGCGGCGCGGCAAGTTCTCGCGGGAGTGCCGCACTCTCCACGTCGTCCGGCTGATAGGCGCTTACAGCCACGATCCGTATCGTGCCAACGATCCCAACAGGGACATTGTCGGCGTCGAGCTACGCAGCATCTAACGCGTGAGCTGGCGCCCAATCAAAGCCACGGCAGAGACACCGAGGGCATCACGGGACGTCGGGCGCGTCAGTGCATCTCAACCAGATTGTCGGTTCAACGCGTCGCCCGCCTCGGGCCACGCTGCGCGGTGTGTTTCGTGCGGTCTATTACTCGCGATGATTCGTGAGGCTGGCGCTCAAGAAAAACGACCGCAAGCTTGGTTCTTCGAATTTGGTTGCAAGTTTTTCGGATAGCGCCTATACACGTGCATCGACTTTGGCCGGACAATCGGGCCGTTGCCCTTGGCATAGCCGGGCGCACGTTCAGACATTCTCCAAAATTCGACTATATGCGGCGGCGCTGACGCGCTTCTCGTCGTCGCGGACATTTGCGCAAAGGACTACTTCTATGACGAACGGCACCGTGAAGTTCTACAACGACCAGAAGGGCTTCGGCTTCATCACCCCGGACGACGGCGGCAAGGACGTGTTCGTTCACGCCACCGCTCTCGAGCGCGCTGGCATGCGTGCGCTGGTTGAGGGTCAGAAGGTTTCCTTCGACACCGAGGCCGACCGCCGCAGCGGCAAGATCGCCGTCGGCAACATCGCCGCGGCCTGAACTTTCAGACGCCGCCCGGCTGGCGAGCATGGCTCGCCGGCTCGGTCTGGCCCCGCGTGGGTCAGGCCGCCGTGGCGACGTTTGCTAACATCGCCGAGCCGTTCGTCCGACCATGGATGTACCGGCGCACAAACAGTTCGGTGAAGCGGATCGCCGCCTCGGGGCAACCCTTGGCGGCTTTTTCGTGTGCATAGCCATGCCGTCCGGCGCGCCGCCCGAACAAGGTGGGCGGCCGCGCAAAGGTGCGCGACCAGCGAATTATCTACGCGAGCCCAGCGTCGCTCATTCGATAAAAAGCCACCACGGCCGCCACATAGGCGCGGTTGAGTCCGTGGAACGGGATGGTCTTCACCGGCGTGACCGGGAAGGGCAGGGCCTTGCGGTCACCCGTCGCCAGATAGGCTGCAAGCGCCTTGCCCATGGTCGACTCAAGGCCGATCCCGCGCCCCTGGCAGCCAATGTTCACAATCATGCCGGGTTCGGGCTCGTGCAGATGTGGCAGGAAGTCCCGCGTGACCGCCACGCGCCCGCACCAGCGGAACTGGATGGGCGTGTCCTTCACGGCCGGGTATAGGCGCGCGATCACGCGTTCCAGATGCGCCCAGTCGCTCTTGTCGGTCGGCTCGCGGAACGGCCCGCGCCCGCCCATCAGCAGGCGACCCTCGTGGTCAAGCCGGAAATAGAGCAGCAGTTGGCGAGTGTCGGAGGTCACCTGCCCGTAGGGCAGGATGCTCTTGCGCAGGTTGTCCGACAGCGGCTCGGTCGCGACCTGGTAGGAATTGGGCGCGATCACCGTCTGCGCCAGCTTCGGGTAGTAGTCGCCCGTGTACCCATTGGTGCAGAGCGCCACCTTGCCGGCCGTGACGGTCGCGCCCTGCGCGGTTTTCACCTTCCACTTGCCGCCCTCCCGGGCGAGGCCCTGGACCGGGCTTTGCCCGTGCACGATGGCGCCAGCCTTTTGCGCCGCGCGGCACAACTCGCGCGCATAGCTGAGCGGCTGAACCGCGCCGCCGCGCTTGTCGATCCATCCCGCGAGGTAAACGTCCGTGCCGAGGTGGTCAGTGGTGCGCGCCTTGTCGAGATACTCGGTCGGCGCGCCTAGCCGCGCCCATTCGGCCGAGCGCTTCTTGGCAGTTTCCACCATGGACGCCATGTGCGCGCCCTGGATCCAGCCATTGCGCACATGCGGCACGTTCATGCCGTGCTTGGCGATGAGGTCGAACACCGTGTCGGCGGTGGAGCCCGCAAAGGCCGTGAGAGCCTTGCCAGCCTCTTCGCCGAACTTCGCGATCAGCTCGTTGGGGTCGTATTTCAGCCCGGGAATGACCTGGCCGCCATTGCGGCCTGAGCCGCCCCAGCCCGGCTCTCGCGCCTCCAGCACCACGCAGCTGACGCCGCGTTCGGCGAGGTGAAGGGCGGTGGACAGGCCGGCATAGCCGCCGCCCACGATCGCGACGTCGACCGCGACATCCTGGTCGAGCGGCGGGCAGTCCGGCGCCGGGACCGCGGTTGCATGCCAAAGGGATGGGTCGAGCGGAAAGGGTGGGGGATTCATCGCGACCTCAGATCGGGTTCAGCACGCGGCGCAAAAAGTCCTGCGTGCGGGGGTGTTGGGGGTTGGTGAGAAGATCGCGGGCCGGGCCCTGCTCGACAATCACGCCGCCGTCGATAAACAGAACGCGGTCCGCGACCTCGCGGGCGAACGCCATCTCGTGCGTCACCACCACCATGGTCATGCCTTCCTCGGCGAGCGCGCGCATCACGGAGAGAACTTCGCCGACGAGCTCGGGGTCCAGGGCCGAGGTTGGCTCGTCAAACAGGATGGCGTGGGGTCGCATCGCCAGCGCGCGCGCGATCGCGACGCGTTGCTGCTGGCCGCCGGAGAGCTGCGGCGGGTGCGCGTTCTCCTTCTCGGCCAGTCCCACCCGGGCCAGGAGCTCCCGCCCATGCGCGATCGCGGCGTCGCGCGGCTCCTTCTTCACGAAGATCGGCCCCTCGATGACGTTCTCGAGCGCGGTGCGGTGCGGGAAGAGGTTGAATCGCTGGAACACCATCGAGACCCGCGTGCGGATGTCCACGATGGAGCGTTGGGCGCGGTCGACCCGAATGCCCTCGACCAGGATGTCGCCCCGGTCATAGGTCTCCAGCCCGTTGATGCAGCGCAGGATGGTCGACTTGCCGGAGCCGGACGGGCCAATGATGCAGACGACCTCGCCCTTTTTCACCTCCGCCGACATGCCGCGAATGACGTGGTTGGGGCCGAAGCTCTTGTGGACGTCGCGCAGCTCGATCATCGCCGCGTCCCCATGTTCTTCTCCAGCCGGGCGACCAGAAGGATCAGCGGGATGCTCATCACGAGGTAGAGTACGGCGACCAGCGTGAACACGGTGGAGTTCTTGAAGGTCGAGGAAGCGATCAGCTTGCCCTGCAGGGCGAGCTCCGCGACCGTGATGGTGGACGCCTGCGAGCTGTCCTTCAGCATCATGATCATGATGTTTCCATAGGGCGGCAGCACGATCTTCACCGCCTGCGGCAGGATCACCCGGCGCATGGTCATGAACCACCCCATGCCGAGCGACTGCGCGGCCTCGACCTGGCCGTGGTCCACGGCCTCGATCCCGGCGCGGAAGTTCTCCGCCTGATAGGCCGAATACGCGATGCCGAGCCCGATGATGGCGGCGCTGACGGCCGACAGCGCGATGCCGAAGTCAGGCAGCACGAAGTAGATGTAAAACAGCTGCACGATGATCGGGATGCCGCGGATCACGTTGATCACGGTCTTGGACGTGCGATCCAGCGCTTTCACGCCGGATACGCGCATCATGGCCCAGAGCAGGCCCAGCACGCTGGACAGCAGCAGCGACCCGAACGTGACCAGCAGCGTGTATTTCACGCCCAGCAGGAGAATGGGCAGGAACTCGATCGAGTCCTGGATAAAGCGTTGCATCTTTGACTCGGCTCAGGCGAAGCGGCGCGTCCCGGACGCCGCCGCGCCCGGGACAAGGGGTGAGAGAGCGCCTTATTCCTGGCCCCACTTGGCGAGGATCTTCTTGACCGTGCCATCGGCCTGGAGCTTGGCCAGCGCGGCGTCGATCTTCTTCAGGAGCTCGGCGTCGCCCTTGCGCACGCCGATGCCGACCGAGCCCACGATGGTGGACTTGTAGTTCTTGGCCAGGCGAACCTCGGGGAAGTTTCCGAGCTGGAGGTTGTAGGCCACGATCGGCAGGTCGGCGAAGCCGGCCTTGATCCGGCCCGCGTTCACGTCGCGCATGATGTCCGGGATGGTGTCGTAGATCTTTACGTCGGCGAAGAGGCCGCTCTTCTTCAGCGGCTCCACATAGGCGGTGCCGACCTGCGCGCCCACCGTCTCGCCCTTGAGGTCCTCGAGCTTCGTGTAGTCCTTCGCATCCGTGCGGGCCACCATCAGGCCCTCGCCATAGGTGTAGACCGGCGCGGAGAAATCGACGGCCTCCTTGCGGGCCGGCGTTATGTACATGGCGGCCGCGATGATATCGATCTTGTTGGCCTGCACGCCCGCGATCAGCGTCGAGAACTGCATCGGCTCGATCGTCACCCCGAAGCCGGCTTCCTTGCCGACCGCCGTGATCAGGTCGACCATGATGCCCTGGATGGTGTTAGTCTTGGTGTCCAGGAAGGTGAACGGCACGCCGGTCGGGGTGGAGCCGACCTTCAGGGTCTGCTGCGCCGAGGCGGGCAGGGCGCCCAGAAGAAGTGCGGCCGCCGCAATGCCGGTGACAATACGCTTGATGCTCATGATGAGGCCCCTGGGTTGTGCGACGTTCGGGTCGCTTCCGGATGATTGCATTTTCGATACGCAAAATGTCGCACGTCCAGAGCGCCCGCAAAACCGAAAAGCTCAGTTTTCCGTGGAGTTTATACACTTCCTAAGCGGAGCCGCTCGGCCGCCACGATGGCGAGCGCGGCCGCCAGCAACCGCTGCGTCGCCTCGCGGGTCTTGTAGGCCGCGTGCGAGGTGAGCGTGACGTTCGGCAGCGCCGTAAGGGGATGACCATTGGGAAGCGGCTCCGTGTCGAAGACGTCCAGCCCCGCATGGCGCAGATGACCGGAGCGGAGCGCCTCGACGAGCGCGGCCTCGTCCACCAAGCCGCCGCGCGCCGTGTTGACCAGGACGGAGCCCGGCTTCATGCGCGTCAGCCGCCCGGCGCTGAGAAAGCCGCGCGTTTCCGGCGTCAGCGCGAGATGCAGCGAGACCACGTCTGAGGTTGCGAGCAGCTCATCCAGCCCGACCGCCGCGCAGGGCAGCGCCGGATCCACGCCGCCGCGGCTCCAGGCGACGACGTTCATCCCGAACCCGGCCGCGATGCGCACCATCTCGCGGCCGACGCCGCCGAGCCCGATCACGCCCAGCGTCTTGCCGCCGAGCTCAACGCCCTCGGCGGCCGACCACACGCCGGCGCGCACCTGCCGGTCCATCGCGGCCACGTCCCGGGCGGCCGCCATCACGAGCGCGAACGCGTGCTCCGCGATGGCGCGGTCGCCATAGTTGACGATGCGATGCACCGCCACGCCGTTCCGCTCGGCCGCCGCCATGTCGATGTAGCTGCTCGGCCCGCTGCCCAGAAACACGATCGAGCGCAATCTCGGCGCCCCGGCGAGAAGCTCGGCGTCCATCGTGGTGTGCCCGTTGATCGCCACCTCGGCGTCCGCCAGCATGGCGGCCAGCTGCGCCCTGTCGGGATCGCCGACGAACACGTCAATCTGCGCCGCGGCCTCGGGATGAGCTGCGAGCAGTTCCTGCATCAGCGCCGTGCAGTCAATGTAGCGAACCGTGGTCATCTGCCTTTGCCTTCAACGCGTGCGCGACGGAGCGAAGCGACCCCACCCTCCCCCTCAAGGGGAGGGTGAAGATGCTGCGCCTCATCCTCGGCTCCCTCACAGCGCCCGGCAAAGCCGCATCGCGTCGAGCACGGCCGCCTGCACGTTGCGGCTCGCCACCGCGTCGCCGATGCGGTGCAACTCGATGCGCGCCTCGGGCCGCAGGTACAGCGGCTGTGGCTTCAAGGCCAGCAGGGCGTCGATGTCCGTGACGCCGTCATTGCCCGCGTGGGGCTTCAGCGCGTGGTAGAGATCGTCGGCCGGGCGGGTGCCGTGCTCCACCAGGATCTGGTCGGCCTCGCGCTCCATGAGCTGCTCCGAAGCGAGGTTGCGGAACGTCGCTGCCATGCGGTTGCCGCGCCGCTCGACCTTGACGATCTCGTGGTCGAAGATCATCGGCACCCCGAGTTCGTAGATCCGCTTTTTCCAGATCACCCGCTCCGCGTAGGTGAGCTCCTGCGAGATCTGGGCGTCGATGGAGACGAACTGGACCTTGCGGCCTTCCTGCGCCGCGAGCTCCGCGGCCTGGGGACCGGGGTGGCGGCCGGTGCCGTCATAGACCAGCACCTCTGCGGCGAGGCGCGTCGCGCCGCCGATCACGTCCCACACGCTGGTGCAGTGCTCGGCCCCGTCGATCCAGTCGATGTCCGGCACGCCTCCGGTGGCCACGATCACGGCGTCCGGGTTCTCGGCCAGCACGTCCTCGACCTCGGCGTAGCGGTTGAGCTCGACCCGAACGCCCAGGCGTCGGATCTCCTCCGCGCGCCAGCCCACGATGCCGATCAGGTCGCGGCGCCAGCTGGCGCGCTCGCCCAGCAGCAGCTGCCCGCCGAGCTTGGCGCCCGCCTCCAGCAGCACGACCTCATGCCCGCGCTCGGCAGAGACCCGCGCGGCCTCCAGGCCCGCCGGTCCGCCGCCCACCACCACGACCTTGCGGCCGGCCCGGTCCGAGCGCTCGATCGCGTGCGGCAGGTCCTTCTCGCGGCCGGAGGAGGGGTTGTGCAGGCAATGCGGCCGGAACGGCGACTGGCAATGCGTCGCGCCCACGCAGGGGCGGATGCGGTCTTCCTCGCCGGCCTCGATCTTGCGCACGATGTGCGGGTCGGCGATGTGCGCCCGCGTCATCGCCACCATGTCGAGCAGCCCCTCGCGGATGGCGTGGCGCGCGGTCGCGATGTCGGAGATGCGCGCCGCGTGGAACACCGGCAACCCCACCTCGCGCTTGAACGCGCCGACCTGCTGCAGCCAGGGCGCGATCGGCGACGCCATGCCGGGCATGTTGGCCACCGCCAGCGCCCGCTCGGTGTCCATGCGGCCATAGATGGCGTTGTAGAAGTCCAGCATGCCGGTGCGCTCGAAGATGTGCGCCACCTTGATGGCGTCGGACATCTGCAGGCCGGTCTCGCCCTCGTCGATGACGTAGCGCATGCCCACGATGAAGTCGTCGCCGACCTCCCGGCGGATTGCCTCGAACACTTCGAGGCCGAAGCGGCAGCGGTTCTCGAGCGAGCCGCCATAGCGGTCCGTGCGGTGGTTGGTGGAGGGCGACAGGAACTGGCCGATCAGGTGGCCGCCCGCCAATGTTTCGACGCCGTCGAGCCCGCCCTCCTTGCAACGGCGCACCGCCGCCGCATAGGCCTGCACGACGCGTCTGATATCGTGTTCGTCCATCTCCTTGGGAAAGCTGCGGTGCAGCGTCTCGCGCATCGCAGAGGGCGCGATGGTCGGCAGCCACTTGTCCGCATAAGGCTCGCCGCGCCGGCCCAGGTGCGTGATCTGCACCATCAGGGCGGCCCCGTGGGCGTGCATGCGGTCGGAGAATTCCTGCAGCCAAGGGATGATGTCGTCCGTGCCGACATTGAGCTGGCGGAAGATGTTGGGGCTGTCCGGCGCCACGTTGGAAGAGCCGCCGAACATGCTCAGCGCGATGCCGCCCTTGGCCTTTTCCTCGTGGTAGAGCTGGTAACGCTCCTTGGGCATGCCGCCTTCCTCCATCCCGGAGGCGTGGCTGGTGCTCATGACGCGGTTCTTCAGCACCAGGTTCTTGATGCGCAGAGGTTGCAGCAGGGGGTCGCGCGCGGCGGCGGCCGGCGCGGGATTCGCTTGGGCGAACGACATGGGTGCGCTCCGATAGGGATCTGGGAGGTCAGCCGCGGACGGGGGTCCCCGGCGTGGCCGGGCTCGATCGTGGCGGTGGAATGCCGAGAAGCTGCGCTTCCCGCTGGAACGTGGCCTCGACGATTCGCGCGCAAAGCGCGGGGCCGTCGGCCGCGAGGGCGTCGATCGCGGCCTCGGTCGTGCCGCCCGGCGTGGCCGTGCGCCGCATGACGTCCTCGAAGCTGGCGCCTTCGTCGAGCAGGGCCGCGAGTGCGCCAACCGATTCGGCCAGCATGGCGCGCAGCGCCTCCGGATCGAGCGCCTGGGCGCGCGCGGCGTTCGCGTCGAGGAACGACGCGCAGAAGGCAGCCAGGATCGCGGGTGCGCAACCGGCGAGGTTGGACGCGATCCGGGCATCGGCCGGGTCGGTCAGCACCGGCCTGCAGAACCGCGCGAACAGCGCGCGAACGCGCTCCACCTGCTCGGCCGTGGCCCGAGGGCCGGCCGTCAGCAGACAGGCGCCGCGGCCGACCGCGTGAGCGGGCGACGGAATGATCTTGATCACCGGGTTGGCGCACCAGCGCCCGAGGTCCTCAAGCGTGACCGCATTGGTGACGCTCACCAGAATGGCGCCGGGCCGCATTGTCGGCGCGAGCGCTTCGATCCAGGCGCGATAGGCCTGGGGCGGCAGGCACAGCACGACCAGGTCGGCCGTGGAAGCGAGTTCCTGAGGATCGACGGCCCGGGCCATCGGCCAGTCCGCCACAGCGCCGGCCACCCGTTCGGGTTCCCGCCCGCTCGCCAGAACGGCGACGTCCGGAGCGAACCGGCCGAGCGCAGTCAGCAGCACCGTCCCGATCCGCCCGAGCCCGACCAAGCCGACCGTGAGCGCTGCGCGAGGGGAGGATTCGTGGGCCATCGCTCAGGCCTTCATCACGGCTGGCGCGGGGGCGGCGGCGGCCGCCGGAACCGGGTTGAAGCACGCGAAGGCATGCGGGGGCTCGCCGAGGCGCGGCCTTTCCACAAGACACCGCGGCAGCCGCCGTGCGCAACGCGGCGCGTAGTGGCAGGCCTTGGCGGGATCGGGAATCGCCAGGCCGGCCTCGTCGGCGTCGCTGGCCACCGGCGCCCGGTCGTGCTGGCGCGCCCGCAACAGGCTCAGCGTGTAAGGGTGCTTCGGCTCCTCGAAGATGGCCTCGGTCGGCCCCTCCTCGACGATCCGGCCGAAATACATCACCGCGATGCGATCGCAGAGGAAGCGAGCCACGCCGAGATCATGCGTGATGAACACGAGCCCGACGCCCGTCTCCCGGTTCATGCGCTTCAGCAGGTTGAGCACCTGCGCGCGCACGGACACGTCGAGCTTGGACACTGCCTCGTCGGCGACAATGAAGCGCGGCCGCACGCTGATCGCCCGCGCGATCGCGACGCGCTGCAACTGACCGCCCGAGAGCTCGTGCGGGTAGCGCTTGGCGTGGTCCGGCGTCAGGCCCACCCGGGTGAGCAGCGACGCCACCTCGTCCGGAATCTGCTTCTTTGGCACGACCGCATGAAGAGCGAGCGGCAGCGCCAGCGAGCTGCCCAGCGTGAAGCGCGGGTTGAAGGACGAGAGCGGGTCCTGGAACACCATCTGCAGGTCGCGCCGGAACGGCTTCCAGGCGCTCGGCGCCGCGGCCGCGAGGTCGGTCCCGCGATAGTGGATGGCCCCCGAGGTGGGGCGGTGCACGCCCAGCATCGTCTTGCCGAGCGTGGTCTTGCCGCTGCCCGACTCGCCCACGAGCCCGACGATCTGCCCCGGCGCGATGTCGAGGCTGACGCCGTCCAGCGCCCGAAACACCTTGTCCTGCCCGAAGCCCGACCGCGTGCGGAAATCCAGCACGATGTCGCGCAGCTGCATGGTCTGCCCGGGCTGGCCGGGGAGGGCGGTCGGCTCAGTCGCCATGGAGAAGGCACCTTGCCTGGTGGTCGGGGCCGACGGCCCGCATGTCGGGATGGATGGTCCGGCACTGCGGCATCACCTTGGGGCAGCGGCCCGCAAAGGCGCAGCCCTCGTCCGGGATCTTGCCGCCGGGCTCGCCCGCGAGCTCGAACAGGTATTCCTGCCTCTGCGCCAGCGAGATCGATGTCTGAAGCAGGCAGGCCGCATAGGGGTGCTGCGGGTTGCGCAACACGGCGTCGGCCGGGCCGATCTCGACGATCTCGCCGGCGTACATCACCGCGATCCGGTCGCAGATGTCCTCCGCGATGGCGAGATCATGCGTCACGAAAAGCACCGACGCCTTGAGCCGGCGCTGGTGCACCCGGATCAGCTCCAGGATCTGCCGCTCGACGAGGTTGTCGAGGTTCGTGGTCGGCTCGTCCGCAATGATCAGCGCCGGGCGCAGCGCGATCACCATGGCGATCAGGGCGCGCTGGAGCATGCCGCCGCTGAGTTGGTGCGGATAGGACGACAGCACGCGCTCGGGCGCCCGGATGCCGACATCCTGCAGCAGGCTCTCGGCTTCGGCCCGCCAGGCTTTTCCGTCCGTTTCGGAGCGACGAAGGATGGCGTGCTCCAGGTGCCAGCCGATGGTCTTGGCCGGGTTGAACGAGCCCACCGGGTCCTGGAAGATCATGGCTAGCTGCACGCCGCGCAGCTTGCGGAAGCTTTCCTCGTCGTGCGCCGTCAGCTCGTCGCCGCGAAACCGGATGGCGTCCGCTTCGATCGCAGCGTGATCCGGCAAAAGCCGCAGCAGCGACATGCCCGTGACGGTCTTGCCGGAGCCAGACTCGCCGATGAGCCCGAGCACCTCCTCGTCGCCGATCGTGAAGCTGACGCCGCGCACGGCCTTGACGCGGCGCTGGCCGACCGCGAAGGACGTGCGGAGGTTCATCACCTCCAGCAGGGGCGGGGACGCGTTCACAGGCGGGCCCTCAGCTTGGGATCCATGAGATCGCGCACGCCGTCGCTCAGCAGGTTGAGGCCGAGCAGCGCGACCGAGATGGCGACGCCCGACAGCGTCAGCACCCAGGGCGCTCGGCTGAAATACTCGCGCCCGTCCGCCATGATGGAGCCGAGCGATGGGTTGGGCGGCTGCACGCCGAGGCCGAGGAAGCTCAGACCCGCCTCGATCACGATGCCGAACGCCACCGCCAGCGCCACCTGCACGAACACCGGCGCGGCGATGTTGGGCAGGATCTCGCGCGTGATGATGCTCCAGGTGGACTGGCCCATCAGCGCCGCGGCCTGCACCCAGGGTTCGTCCTTCACCAGCACGGCCATGTTGCGGGAGAGACGGGCGAAGATGGGCGCGTAGATCAGCGCGATCGCGACCGCGATGTTCACCACCCCGAAGCCGAGCACCACCATCAGGAAGAGCGCCAGCACAAAGCTCGGGAACGAGAACAGCAGGTCCGACACCCGCATCAGGATGGCCTGCCACCAGCCGCCGAAATAGGCCGCGACGAGGCCGGCCGTGGTGCCGATCAACGCGCCCGCGAGCACGCCGCTGATGCTGACCGTGAGCGACACGCGCGCGCCGTAGAGAATGCGGGTGAGCACATCGCGGCCAAACGAGTCGGTGCCGAAAGGATGCGACCCGCTGGGCGGATCGAGCAGCGCCATGAAGTCGGCGTCCGTGGGCGAATAGGGCGACAGCCACGGCCCGACGATGACGCCTGCCAGCACGATCGCGGTGATGATGGCCCCCACGAGGGCGAGGCGGTTGGCGATGATGGCTTTCACGGCGTCCCCCTCAGTTCTGCCGCGGATTCAGGGCGGCGCAGATGAGGTCCACGACGAAGTTCACCAGCAGCACGCTGAGCAGGAAGGTGAGCGCGCAGGCCTGCACGAGCGGATAGTCCCGCCCGAAGGCTGCGTCCACCATCAGCGCCCCGACGCCCGGAATGCCGAAGATGCGCTCCACCACCACGGTGCCGCCGAGCAGGTAGCGGATCTGCAGGCCGATCACCGTGACGTATGGGATCAGCGCGTTGCGCAGCACGAAATGGATGAACACGAAGGCGTCGCGGTAGCCCAGCGAGCGGGCCACCCGCACATGGTCGCGATAGAGCGTTTCCAGCAACGCCGTGCGCAGGATGCGCGTGAAGGCGGCCGCCATCGGAGCCGCGATCGCGAGCGCGGGCAGGAAGCCGCTGTAGAGCGCGCCCGTGAGGGACTGCGCCGGCGGCGTAAAGCCATAGGACGGAAAGACGCCGAGCCCGAGCGCCAGCCCGTAGACCAGCACGTAGGACAGCCAGAAATCCGGCATCGAGATGCCGAGCACCGCGATGGAGGTCGCGGCCGTATCGGTGAACTTGCCGTGCCGCAGCGCCGAGATCGTGCCCGCGAAGAGCGATACGCTCACGGCGATCACCAGCGCATAGGCGCCGATAAACAGCGTGTTGGGCAGCCGCGAGCCGATCAGCCCCATGATGGGCGTCCCGCCCGCCACCGTCATGGACAGGCCGAAATCGCCCATCACCGCGCTGGACAGCCAGCGCCAGAACTGGATGACCAAGGGGTCATCCAGCATCCATTTCTTGTGGAAGGCCGCGATGGCCTCCGGGGTCGCCTGGTCGCCCAGCACCGCGATGGCCGGGTCGCCCTGGCCGGCGCGCATGACGAAGAACACCGTCGCGGAGCCGAGCAGGGCCAGCAGGGCGACCCCGCCGAGCCTGCTCGAAACCCGGCCGATGCTGATCGCGCGCGCCATTGTGGTCAGCCCACCGTCATCTTCGCGAACTGGTCCGCGAAGTTGGAGTAGGGGAGCTGCGAGAAGCCCTTGACGTTCGGGCGCACGAGGTTGTGCACGTTCGAGCAGAAGCAGGGCAGCACCGGCATGTCCTCGATGGCCAGCATGTCGGCCTCGCGGTAGACCTGCCGGCGCTTGGCCGGATCCATCTCGCTACGGGCCTTTTCGAGCAGCGCGTCCATCTTGGGGCTGCTGTAGCCCTGGATGTTGCGGAAGCCCTTGGAGCCCAGGATCTCGCCCAGATACTCGTCGGCGTCGACGAGGCCGAGCCAGCCGAACACCAGTGCGTCGTAGTCGCCCGCCTTGGCCTTCGCGAAGGCGGCGTTGAACTCCATGGCCTGCAGCTGGAACTTGGTCCCCAGCGTCTGGTTCACCATGCCGACCATGATCTCGCCGGTGCGGCGCCACCAGTTGGAGCCCCAGATGATCACGGTCGCTTCCGTGCCGGCGCCGTATTTCGACTTGGCCATCTCCTCCTTGGCCTTGGCGGGGTTGAACGTCGTGTACTCCGACGTGAAACCCTTGCCCTCCGGCCACAGCGACGGCGGCAGCACGCCCGGGATGGCGACGCCCTCGCCGAAGATCGCGGCCTTCACGAGCACGTTGCGGTCGAACGCCATCGAGACCGCGCGGCGGAAGTGCACGTCGTCGAACGGGGCCTTCTTCACGTTCAGGGCGAAATAGCGCGTGTTCAGGCCCGGCTGCTTCAGCACGGTGACTTCGGCGGTGCGCTTCTCCAGCCCGGGCACGTCCGCGAAGGGGGCCGTGCTGGTGAGGTCGATCTGGTTGCCCAGGATCGCCGTCATGCCGCTCGACTCCTCGGCGATGATCGGGATCTTCACGCTGCGGATGGCCGGCTTGCCGCCGAAGTATCCGTCGAACGCCACCATGTCGACGCTCTCGTTGGACTTCCAGTCCTTCACCATGAAGGCGCCGGTGCCCACCGGCTTGCGGCCGAAGCCCTCCGCGCCGGCCGCCTCGACGGCCTTCCTGGACACGATCTGCGTGCCCGTGCGGGTGTTGGTGAGGTAGTTCAGCAGCGGCGCGTAGGGCGCCTTGGTGGTGATGCGAACCGTGTACGGGTCCACCACCGTAACGGCCGAGATGGCCGTCACCTTGCCGCGGTTGGGCGAAGCGAATTTCTCGTCCATCAGGCGCTCGATCGAGAACTTCACGTCCTCGGCCGTCATCTCGCCGCCGTCGTGAAACTTCACGCCCTTGCGCAGCTTGAACTCGGTCGTGGTCGGGTCGACCACCGTGTAGCTCTCGGCCAGATCAGGGACGATCTCCATCTTCTCGTTGAACTTCAGCAGCCCGTTGAATGCGCCGTAGATCACCAGGAACTCCGGCACGAGGCTGGCCTTGGCGGGGTCGAGCGTGTTGATCACGTTGAACCCCGCAATGCCGGCGCGCAGCTCGTCCGCCGCAAAGGCGCTGGAGTTCATCCACGGCAGGCCCGCCAGCGCAGCCGCGCCGGCCCCGATCTTCAACGCCGCCCGGCGGCTCAGCTTGTGCTCGTCCATCAGTCCCTCCTCCAGAAGCGCCCGGCTTTCACGCCGCCGGCGCCTTGCTCCACGCGTCGATCGTCCGGGTTCCCGGCCGGAAGATCGCCTCGACTTCGTCCCGGTAGGCGGCGATCTCGCGCCGCGTCCGGTCTTCATCCCATCCCAGCAGGGAGCCGGCCTCCGTCGCCGCCCTGGCGATCAGCGCGTCGTCGAACGGCCCGCTCCAGGCCTCGCCCGTGCGCCGGAACAGCACGTCCGCCAGGGTCTCGGCATGGGCCAGGCAATCATTCGCCCGGTGTGTCGCAGCGTCAGCTCGGCCTGCCGCTCGCCCAGGTTGCAACTTGTGCGCCACCGCGGCAACGACCTCGCGGCCGGCCGAGCGATGCGTCATCACTGGCCCCGCCGTCATCGCGAAGGCGTTCGGCAATCCGTCATGGCTGAGGTCGTGCAGCACCCGCGAGCGATTGCCGAACGGAACCGCCTCGTCATAGGTGAGCGGGCGCACGCCCGCCCAGGTGAAGCGCACGTCCGCGCGTGTGAGCCCAAGCGCAGGAAGCAGCCGGTTCGCCTCGGCCAGCAGGAAGTCGCACTCGGCGTCGTCCACGAACACCCGGTCCGGGTCGTCGCGATATTCGGTCTCGGTTGGGCCGAAATAGTGCAGATGCTTCCAGGGGATGCAGTAGAACGGCTCACCCCGGCTGTTGAGCGTCGCGACGCCAAGGCCCCGACACTCCTCCGGCAGCTGCACGACGATGTGGCAGCCCTTGGTGCCGAATATCTTGCGCCCGGCCTGCGGCGCGGCGCCCTTCAGCAGCCCGTCCATCCAGACGCCCGCCATCACGACGACCGACTTCGTCCGCACGCTGACAGGCGCGGCCTGCTCGCGCATGTCGGTGAGCTCCACCGTCCATGCGCCATCGGGGCCCGGCCGGGACAGCGCCGCGCGCGTATGGTTGCGCGCCGTCGCGCCGGCCCGCTCGGCGTCCAGCACGGCGTCCACGCAGACGCGCTCGGGCCAGTCGAACTGGTACTCGCGAAACCGCGCTACGCCGGCGAGCTTGTCCTGGTCCCGCAAACCGCGGATCAGCGGCGCTTTGGCGATCTCGGCGGGGCCGAGGCGCTCATAGTCCAGCGGCAGGTCCTTGGGGCCGAGCGCGTGGAGGAGCCGGAACGCGGCATCGACCTGCCAGCCCTTGTAGGGCCCGTCTCGATAGATCGGGAAATGGAGCTTCATCGCCACGGCCCGGTCCGGGCTCGCCTTAACGAACTCGCTGCGCGCCTCCATGGCGAGCTTGGCCATGCGCAGGGCGGCGCGGAACCGGCCGGGATGGCGCACGAAGTCGAAGATCGAGCGGCCGGGCGCCAGATATCGCAGCCCGCAATGCAGAAGCCGGCTGGAGCGGGAGGACGCGCCGGAGCCGAAGTCGCCCTTGTCGACGACCAGCACCCCATAGCCGGCCTCCGCCAGTTCCCGCGCCGCGCTCGCGCCGTTGACGCCGCCGCCGACCACAACCACGTCGAAGTCGGTCCCGTCCAGGGCTGCGAGCGGCTGGCGAGCCATCCGTCTAGACCTGTTTTCGGCAGTGAACGGCGGGGAAGCGGGCGACACGCACGGTTATGCAACTCCGGGAGGTGATCCCCGCAGTGTGACCGCTTTGTGTATGCCGTCAAATGCGTACAGCTACGTCGTGTATGCGTTTTAGTTATACGGCTCCGCCGTCAAGCATCAGCTCGACTTCGGCGAGCGTCTCGCGGCGGCGCTGGCGCAAGAGCCCGGCAAAATCGCGCGCGATGCGCGACATGGGCCGGTGCGTCGGATGCAGCATGCCGATGCGCATCTCGACGCTGGGCTCGAAGCGGACCGGCGCGATCCGGCCGTCCGCGAAGTCGAGCGCCGTGAACGGATCGATGAAGCCGACGCCGAGCCCATAGGACACGAAGGTGGCCACCCCGGCGACGACCTGCGTGTCGAGCACGAGTTCGCGCTGCACGCCTTCCTTGTCGAACAGGCGGTCCATCAGGATGCGCCCGACCGTGTTGCGGGTTTGCGAGATGAACCGCTCGCCCTCGAGGTCGCGCGGGCCGACGACGGCCCGTCCGGCGAGCCGGTGCCCGAACGGCACGGCGAGCAGGTAGCTGAACCGGGCGAATTCCTCCACCTCGATGCCGGTGCGCTCGAATTTGCCTGGCTCGATCGGGTACTCGGCGAAGCCGAGGTCGATCTGCTGTGCGGCTGCCCATTCCTCCACCTTCGGGGACATCTGCACGTTCAGCGAAATGCGCGTCCGCGGATGGGATTCGTTGAACGCCCGGATGGCTTTGGGCAGGAAGCCAAGCGCCATGAGCGGAAACGAAGCCAGGTTCAGGCTGCCGGCCTCGGCCGATTTGATCTCACGCGCCAGCTCGCGGATCTTGTCCACCGAAACGAAGGTGCGCTCCACTTCCTCGTGCAGCAGCAGCGCCTCGGGCGTCGGCGCCAGGCGGCCGGACGAACGGTCGAACAAGGTGAGCTCCAGCGAGGCCTCGAGCTGGACGATGAGCCGGCTCACGGCCGGCTGCGACACGTCCAGCAGCTCCGCCGCGCCCGTGGTGGAGCGGGCAATCATCACGGCCCGGAATGCTTCGAGTTGTCGGATATTCACAGCGTTCGTCTAAGCCCCGCAGGCACCGCCGAAGCCGTATCTATACGACGCATCGCGGCCTGGCGATGCGCGTTCCGGCGCCGCTTGAGAAGCTTCTGCGGTTGTCCTGGCCTAGCCCTTGCAATTGACGGGATCGGGTCGGACCGGGCAGGTTGCGCCCCGGAGGGCGTTGCATGCGTGTCGCGATGGTGTCGGGAGCCAACCGGGGAATCGGCCTCGCGGTCGCCCGTGAGCTCGGCCGCGCTGGCTTTGCGCTGTCCCTGGGCGTCCGGCGGCCGGAGACCGTTCCGGCCGATCTCGCCAGTGGTGCGGACGTGCTCGTCTGCGGGTACGACGCCCGCGACCGCGCTTCCGCCACCGCATGGGCGGACTCGACCGCCGCCCGTTTCGGCGGCGTGGACGTACTCGTCAACAACGCGGGCATCGCACCCTTCGTTGGCCTGGAGGATGGGACCGACGAGGCGCTGGACCAGCTCTTCGATGTCAACGTGAAGGGGCCGTTCCGCGTCATCCAGGCCGCGCTGCCGCATTTGAAGGCGTCCGGGCAGGGCAGGGTGGTGAATGTCGCGTCCCTGTCCGGCAAGCGCGTCATGGGGCTGAATGTCGGCTACCAGATGTCCAAGCACGCCGTCGTGGCGCTAACCCACGCGGTGCGACGCCTCGGCTGGGAGCACGGCATCCGCGCCACCGCGCTCTGCCCAGGCTTCGTCGACACCGATCTCGTGGCGAGCGTCACCGACGTTCCGCACGACGCCATGACCAGGCCAGAGGACCTCGCCCGAATCGTCGCGCTCGTGGTGCAACTGCCGAACTCGGCTTCGGTCGCCGAGCTCCTCGTGAATTGCCGCTATGAGCACATGATCTGAAATGACCGCAGCCGCCGATGCTCCCCTGTTCCATCGCCTCGCCTCCCGGGCCGGCCCGCTCGTGTCGTTCACGATCGACGGCGCGCCCGCGACCGCGCAGGCCGGCGACCTCCTGATGACCGCGATCCTGCTGAATCGGCCGGCGCTGCGCCGCTTCGAGTTCGGCGAGGCGCACAGGGCCGGCTTCTGCTTCATGGCGGCGTGCCAGGATTGCTGGGTGACGCTGGCCGACGGCGGCCGGGTCCGCGCCTGCACGACGCTCGTGCGGAACGGCATGGCGGTGCTGATCGACGGAGACGCGCGTGTCTGATCCCGTGATCGCCATCGTGGGCGCGGGCCCGGCGGGCCTCCGCGCCGCCGAGACGCTGGCGCTGGCCGGCCTTCGGCCCGTCCTGTTCGACGAGGCCGAGCGTCCAGGGGGCCAGATCTACCGGCAGCCGCCGCCCGGCGCCGAGCGGCCCGGCGCCGCCATCTATGGGCTGGAGGCCGGCAAAGCGCAGGCGGTCCACGCCATCCTGCCCACGCTGGGCGAACGCATCGACCATCGCGCCGGCACGCTTGTCTGGAACGTCTTCGAGGGGCGGCTCGACACGCTGCGCGCCGGCGCCTTCGCGCATCAGCCCTTTGACCGACTGATCCTCGCCACCGGCGCGATGGACCGTGTGATCCCGTTCCCGGGCTGGACCACCCCCGGCGTGTTCACGCTCGGAGGCGCGCAGATCGCCCTCAAGGCGCAGGGCGTCTCGATCGGCCGCCGGGTCGCCTTTGTAGGGGCCGGCCCGCTGCTGCCCCTGGTCGCGCACCAATACGCCAAGGCAGGAGCCGAGGTGGTCGCCGTGCTCGACGTGACGCCCTTCGGGGCGAAGCTCCGCTCAGCCGCCGGCATGCTGGCGCAGCCCTCCACCCTGGCGAAGGGCCTCTACTACGTGGCCCGCAACGCGCTCGGCCGAGCCCGGCGCGCCAGCGGCGTGCGCGCCATCCGCGTCGAGGGCGAGGGCCGTGTCGCCGCGCTCGCCTGGACCGACCACAAGGGCGCGGAGCATCGTGTCGCCTGCGACGCCGTGGGAGCGTCGTTCGGCCTGCGCAGCGAAAGCCAGCTCGCCGACCTCGCCGGCTGCACGTTCGCGTTCGACGCGCTCACACGCCAATGGGCCCCGGTGCGCGCGCCGGACGGCCGATCCAGCCGGGAGGACGTCTTTCTCGCCGGCGACGGCGCCGGGATCGGCGGCGCGGACGTCGCGGAGCTGCAGGGCCGCCGCGTGGCGCTCACGGTGCTGCAGGATGTCGGCCGCCCCGTTGACGTCGCCGAGGTCGCCCGCCTCGATTCGGCGCTTGCCCGGCAAGCGCAGTTTCGCGCCGCGCTGGAAGGCGCCTATCCTTATCCCGAACATCTCGTCGCCGCGGTCGCCGACGACGAGATCCTGTGCCGCTGCGAGGGCGTCACGGCCGGCGCCTTGCGCGACGTTGTGCGCCACAAGGGCGCCGCCGAGGTCAACCGCGTGAAAGCCTTCACGCGCATCGGCATGGGGCGCTGCCAGGGCCGCGTTTGCGGCCACGCGGCCGCTGAGCTGGTCGCGCTGGAGCGCGGCTGCCCGGTGGAGGACGCCGGCCGCCTCAGGGGCCAGCCGCCCGTGAAGCCCATCCCGGTGCTGGGAGGCTTCTCATGAGCGCACGCCTGGCCGTGGACGTCTGCATCATCGGCGGCGGCATCGCGGGCTGCGCCTCCGCAGTCGCGCTGCGCAAGGCCGGCCTGACGGCGGCGGTGCTGGATCGCGGCCTTTGCGGGGCAGGGGCCAGCGGCGTAAATTTCGGCGGCGTGCGCCAGCAGGGCCGCAACCTCCACGAACTGCCGCTCGCCCGCCGCTCGCGCCGGATCTGGGACAGCCTCGCCGCCATCCTGGAGCAAGATGTCGAGTTCGACGTGTCCGGCCACATCAAGCTGGCGCGCTCCGAGGCGGACCTCGCCGAGCTCGAGACCTACGCACGCAACGCCCGCGACTACGGCCTCGACTTGCAGATGCTGGGCGCCAACCGCGTGCGCAGCGAAATCCCCTGGTTGGGAGACAAGGTGATCGGCGCCTCGCTCTCGCCCGAGGACGGGCAGGCCAACCCGCGCGTCGTGGGCCCAGCCTTTGCGCGCCTCGCCCGCCGGCTCGGGGCCGAGATCCACGAGCATCGTCGCGTCACGGCGGCGCGGCGCACCGAGACGGGCTTCGAGGTCGAGGCCGGCGACCTCACCGTCGCGAGCGCCTGGCTGGTGAACACCGCCGGCGTCTTCGGCGGCACGGTCGCGGGCTGGTTCGGCGAACATGCGCCCGTCGAGGCGCTGATGCCCAACATGCTGGTGACAGAGCCGCTGCCTTACTTCGTCAGCCGCTCCATCGGGGTCTGCGGCGGCGATGTCTACCTGCGCCAGACCGGGCGCGGCAACGTCATCTTCGGTGGCGGGCGGGGCTGGGGAGACGCCGAGATTGCGCGCTCGCGCCCGCTCGCGGACGAATCCCTCGGCGGAATGAGCCGGACGCTGGACCTCGTGCCGGCGCTCACCAACGCGCAGGTGATCCGCACCTGGACGGGCATCGACGGCCAGACGCCGGACCGCATTCCGGTGATCGGCCACTCGTCCACCACACCGCAGCTGGTGCACGCCTTCGGGTTCTCCGGGCACGGTTTCCAGCTCGGGCCAGTGATGGGCGAGATCATCGCCGAACTCGTCACCCAGGGCCGAACGCCGACGCCCATCGCGCCATTTTCCATCGAGCGTTTCGCGGCAGGCGGCGTCGCCTCCAGCGTCGAGGCGCACACCCATACCGAGCATTGATGATGGACGACGCCGTCGCGGCACTAGCCGCCGCGACCGGAACGCGCGTACGATCTCGCTCAGAACGACCACCGGCCGCAGGCCGGCAAGCCTGAAAACAGGCTCGCAAAAGGGGAACTCGACAATGAAGAAGCACATCATCGCCGCCGCCGCCGCGTTGGCCCTGCTGGCCTCGACGGCCCCGGGCGCCTACGCGCAGACGCTCAACATCGGCATGGCGGCCGCCGACGTTGGCCAGCTCGATCCGCACCGCGCCACCACGACGCAGGACAAGCCGGTGGTGTCGTGGATCTTTAACGGCCTCGTGCGCTTCAAGCCGGGCTCCGCCAGCCTCGAGACGCTGGAGCCCGATCTCGCCGAGAAGTGGGAGTCGTCTCCCGACAAGCTCACCTGGACCTTCACGCTGCGCAAGGGCGTCAAGTTCCACGGCGACTACGGCGAGATGACCTCCGAGGACGTCGTCTACTCGCTGAAGCGCGCCGCCGATTCCAAGACCTCGTCCTTCGCGGCCGACTACGGCGCGATCGACAGCATCGAGGCCGTGGACCCCTCCACGGTGCGCATCAAGCTGAAGCAGGCGATCCCGTCGCTGCTCGGCCTCGTCACCAACTACCACGGCGGCAACATCGTCTCGAAAAAGGCCGTGGAAGCCCTGGGCGCCGATTTCCGCCTGAAGCCGATCGGCACCGGCCCGTTCGCGTTCCAGGAGTACAAGCCCAACGAGAGCCTGACGCTGGTCGCCAACAAGAGCTACTTCCGCGGCGCGCCCAAGCTCGAGAAGATCGTCTACCGCTTCATCCCGGCCGACAGCGCCCGCGACCTCGCGTTCACGTCCGGCGAGCTCGACCTCGTGTATGGCCGCCAG
This sequence comes from Alsobacter metallidurans, assembly GCF_014636935.1. Taxonomy (GTDB): domain Bacteria; phylum Pseudomonadota; class Alphaproteobacteria; order Rhizobiales; family Beijerinckiaceae; genus Alsobacter; species Alsobacter metallidurans. The sequence continues at coordinate 1,851,292 of NZ_BMES01000001.1, forward strand.
GATCAGAAATGGGCCGAGCGCTTCAAAAAGGAGAAGGACGTCGTCGTCGACGTTCTGCGCCCGGCCGAGCTCTCGGTTATTCACCTGAACATGGCCATGAAGCCGCTGGACGACAAGCGCGTCCGCCAGGCCGTCGCCTATGCGATCAACCGCGCCCAGATGGTGCAGTTCAAGGGCGAGCTCGTCGCCGAGGAGCCCACCTCGGTGGTGCCGAACGGCTACCTCGGCACCGTGAAGGCGCCGCTGTTCCCGCATGATGTCGCCAAGGCCAAGGCGCTGCTGAAGGAGGCTGGCTTCGAGAACGGCGTCCAGCTGAAGTCCGTCCAGACCAGCCTGCCCACGATGCTGAACTCCATGCAGATCGTGCAGAACCAGCTCAAGCAGGCCGGCATCGACCTGCAGCTCGAGGTGGTCGACCACCAGACCTACCACGCCAACATCCGCAAGGATCTGAGCGGCGTCTCCTACTATTCGGCCGCCCGCTTCCCGGTCGCGGACGTGTACCTGACGCAGTTCTACTCCTCTAAGTCGATCGTCGGCACGCCGACGGCCGTCACCAACTTCTCCCACTGCACGGTGGCCGACAAGGAGATCGACGCGGCCCGCAGCGAGCCGGATCTCGCCAAGCAGAAGGAGCTCTGGGCCGAGGCGCAGAAGAAGATCGTCGAGGAGGTGTGCTCCGTGCCGCTGTTCGAGCAGCTGCAGGTCTGGGCGCACAAAACCAACGTCAACTTCGGCTACGAGCTGAAGGACGCCATCCATCTCGGCCCGGTGATCACCGAAGCGACCACCAAGAAGTAACGCTCAATGCTGCGCTTCGTCGCCAAGCGCCTGGCCCTCGCGGTCCCGACGCTCTGGGCCGTGCTGACGCTCGTCTTCGTGCTGGTGCGGATCGTCCCTGGCGATCCCACTATCGTGATCCTGGGCGACCAGGCGAGCCCGGCCGCGCGCGCGGCGTTGCGCGAGCGGCTGGGCCTCGACCAGCCGCTCTGGTCCCAGTACTGGGACTTCATGGTCCAGATCCTCCACGGGGACCTGGGCCGGTCGCTCGTCACCAACCGGCCGATCATCACCGACGTCGGCGCCGTGCTGCCCTTCACGATCGAGCTCACCGTGGCCGCGCTGGTGATCGGCGTCGTCATCGGCGTGCCGCTCGGCGTCATGGCGGCGCGCCGGCGCGACGGTTTCGCCGACTGGTTCGCCCGCATCTTCTCGCTGGCTGGCCTGTCGTTCCCGGCCTTCGTGTCGGGCATCCTGCTGCTGATCTGCTTCGCCGTGCAGCTGCGCTGGTTCCCGGTGATCTCCACCGCCAACGCCAGCGACCCGATGGAGCGCCTGCGCGCGCTGGTGCTGCCGGCCTTTAATCTCGGCCTCATCATGGTCGCCTACGTCACGCGCGTGACCCGCTCGGGCATGCTGAAGGCGCTGGGCGAGGACTACATCCGCACCGCCCGCGCCAAGGGCTTGCCGCAGCGGATCGTGGTCTGGCGCCATGCCCTGCGCAACGTCCTGATCCCCATCGTAACGGTGATCGGCCTTTATCTCGGCGTCCTCATCGGCAACGCGGTGGTGACCGAGATCGTGTTCAACCGGCCCGGCCTCGGCAAGCTCATCGTCACGGCCCTGAACCAGCGCGACTACGCGCTGCTGCAGGGCCTCATGGTGGTGTCCGCCTTCGCGATCGTGGTCGCCAACATCCTCACCGACCTGACCTACGGCCTCGTCGACCCCCGGGTGAAAACCGCATGAGCGACGTCGCCGCCCCCGCGCCCGTCTCGCTGGCCGCGCCCTCCGCCTGGCGCCGCGCCACCCGTTCGGGCGGGCTCGCGCTCGGCCTCGTGCTGGTCGTCGTCCTGATCCTGGTCGCCGCCCTGGCCAAATGGGTCGCGCCCTACGATCCCGACGCCCAGGACGTCATGATGGTGCTGGAGGGCCCGGCCTCCGCGCACTGGTTCGGCACTGACGCGTTCGGCCGCGACGTGCTCTCCCGCGTGATCTGGGGCGCGCGCATCTCGCTCTTCGTCGGCTTCGTGGCGACGCTGGCCGGCGTGGTGTTCGGCACCGTGGTGGGCGTCATCTCGGGCTACTACGGCGGCAAGATCGACAAGGCCATCACGGCCGCCACCGATGTCCTGCTGAGCTTCCCCCAGCTCATCATGGGCCTGATGCTCGTGGCCGTGCTCGGCCCCAGCCTGCGCAACCTGATCCTCGCCATCGCGATCACCGCCATCCCGGCCTTTATCCGCGTCGCGCGCGGCTCCACGCTCGCCATGAAGGAGCGCGATTTCGTCGACGCCTGCCGGGCGCTGGGCTATGGCGACCTGCGCATCATGTTCCTCCACATCCTGCCCAACATCATGGACGAGGTGGTCGTGATGGCCTCGCTGTGGCTCGCCACCGCGATCCGCACCGAATCCACGCTGGCCTTCATCGGGCTGGGCGTGCCGCCGCCCACCGCCACCTGGGGCGGCATCGTGCGCGAGGGCTTCGACAACCTGCTCGACGGATGGTGGCTCTCGGTGTTTCCCAGCCTCGCCATCCTGCTCGTGATGATCGCCCTCAACCTCATCGGCGACGGCCTGCGCGACGCCACGGACCCGAGGGCCCCGCAATGACGTTCGCGCTCGACACGGCCGCGCCCAACGCGGAGGCCCCGCCCGCCAACGCGCTCACGGTGGAGGGCCTCACCACCTCCATCCGCATCGCCGGGCGCTGGTTCGACGCGGTGCGCGACGTGTCCTTCACGGTCGGCCCGCGCGAGACGCTGGCGCTGGTCGGCGAGTCCGGCTGCGGCAAGAGCCTCACGGCGCTCTCCATCATGGGCCTGCTGCCTGCCGCGGTGGGCCGCGTCTCGGCCGGCCGCATCGTGGTGGACGGCGTCGACATGACGGCGGCCGACGAGCCCGCCCGCGAGGCCATGCGCGGCGACCGTATCGGCATGATCTTCCAGGAGCCGATGACGTCGCTGAACCCGGTGCTGCCCATTGGCTTCCAGATCGCCGAGTCGCTGATCCAGCATCGCGGCCTATCCAAGCGCGACGCCCGCAAGCGCGTGGTGGAGCTCATGGAGCTCGTCCGCATCCCGGCCGCCGAGGAGCGGCTGGACGCCTATCCGCATCAGTTCTCCGGCGGCATGCGCCAGCGCGTCATGATCGCGATGGCGCTGGCCTGTTCGCCGCGCGTTCTGATCGCCGACGAACCCACCACGGCGCTGGACGTCACCATCCAGGCGCAGGTGCTGGCGCTTCTGGCCGACCTGCAGAAGCAGGTCGGGCTCGCCGTGCTGCTGATCACCCACAATCTCGGCGTTGTCGCCTCGGTGGCCGACCGCGTCATGGTGATGTATGGCGGGGACGTCGTCGAAAGCGCGCCCATGCGCAGCTTCTTCAAGGCCCCGACGCACCCCTACAGCGAGGCCCTGCTGAACGCCATGCCGCGCGTCGACCGCGCCACCGCGCTGGCGCCCATCCCCGGCCAGGTCCCCACCTTGCCGGACATGCCGGCCGGTTGCCGCTTCCAGTCGCGCTGCCCGCTGCGCGTCGACAAATGCGCAGAGAGGCCGCCGCTGGTCCCCATGGCGAGCGATCCCGCCCACGCGGTCCGCTGCTGGGTGAGGGCGGGCGCATGACCGGCGAGCCGTTGCTGCAGGTCCGCGACCTGTCCAAGACCTTTCTGTCGCGCAAGGGCTTTCCCGTTCCCAAGACCGTGGCGGTGCGCGCCGTCGACAAGGTGTCGTTCGAGGTCGGCAAGGGCGAGGCGCTAGGGGTGGTCGGCGAGTCCGGCTGCGGCAAGTCCACGGTCGCCCGGCTGGCGCTGCGTCTCATCGAGGCCGACAGCGGCGACGTGCGCTTCGACGGCGTCGACGTGCTCGGCGCCAGCAAGGGCGATCTTCGCGCCCTGCGCCGGCGCATGCAGATCGTGTTCCAGGATCCCGCCTCGGCGCTGGACCCGCGCCAGCGCATCGGCGAGGCGCTGGGCGAGGCGCTGCGGGTGCATGGCCTCGCCCGCGGCCGCGACGTCCGCACCGTGGTGGAGCGCCTGCTGGATGAAGTCGGCATGCCCAAGGTGGCGGCCGACCGCTTCCCGCACGAATTCTCGGGCGGCCAGCGCCAGCGCCTCGGCATCGCCCGCGCGCTTGCGCTCGGGCCGGACCTCGTCTTCGCGGACGAGCCCGTGTCGGCGCTCGACGTCAGCGTGCAGGCCCAGATCCTGGTGTTGATGGAGCGCCTGAAGGCCGAGCGGAACCTCGCCTTCGTGTTCATCTCGCACGACCTCGGCGTCGTGCGGCACTTCTGCAAGCGGGTGGTGGTGCTGTATCTCGGCCGCGTCGTCGAGAGCGGCCCGGTGCCGGCGATCTTCGACGAGCCGCTGCACCCCTATGCGCAACTGCTCAAGGCGTCCTCGCCGTCCCCGGATCCGGACCACGCCGTCGCGATGGCGTTCCAGGAGGGCGAACCGCCGTCGCCCGTGAATCCGCCGTCCGGCTGCCACTTCCACCCGCGCTGCCCCTTCGCAATTGACCAGTGCCGGACGGTCTCGCCCGCCCTGCGGACGGCCGCGCCGGGCCGCGAGGTCGCCTGCCACCTTTATCCGGAGTAGGCCGATGCCCGGCCGCACGGTCGACGTTGCGATCGTGGGCGGCGGCATCGCGGGGTGCTGCGCGGCCTTCCACCTCGCATCCCGGGGCGTGTCGGTCGCGCTGTTCGAGAAGGGCGCGTTCGGCGCCGGCGCGAGCGGCGTCAACTTCGGCGGCGTGCGGAGCCAGGGCCGGCACATGGCCGAGATGCCGCTGTCCCGGCGCGCCCGCGAACTCTGGGACCGGCTGCCCGAGCTGGTCGGAACCGACGGCGAGTTCACGCCCTCCGGCCACCTCAAGCTCGCTTACTCGCCGGCCGACATGGACTTCCTGGAGCGCTATGCCGTCGAGGCGCGCGAGCACGGCCTCGTCCTGGAGCTGATGGGCGCCAACGCGGTGCGCGAGCGCCACCCGTGGCTCGGCCCCGAGGTGGTCGGCGCGTCGCTGTGCGCCGACGACGGCCACGCCAATCCGCGCCTGGTCGCGCCCTCCTTCGCCCAGGCCGCGGGCCGCCTCGGCGCCGAGATGCGCGAGCAGTCCGCCGTGACCGCCATCGCGCGCGACGGGGACGCATTCGTGGTCACGGCCGGGGAGGGCGCTCCGGTTCGCTCCCGCTGGCTGGTGAACGCAGCCGGCGCCTGGGGAGCGGCGGTCGCGGCGCAATTTGGCGAGCCCGTCCCGCTGGAGCCCATCGCCCCAACCGCCATGGTGACTGAGCCGCTGCCAGCCTTCATGGATCGTGCTGTCGGCATCTGCGGCGGCGGCGTCGCGCTGCGTCAGACGCGGCAGGGATCCGTGGTGATCGGCGGCGGTGAGTCGGCGGTCGACATGGAAGCCGGCCGCGCCCGGCCGCTCGCCGAGATCTGCGCCGCCGTGCTGGCCCGCGCGGTGCGCGCCGCGCCGCGGCTCGCCAACGCGCAGGTGCTGCGCGCCTGGGCGGGCGTGGAGGGCGACATGCCCGACCATCTGCCCTGCCTCGGGCCGAGCCTCACGACGCCCGGCCTGGTCCACGCCTTCGGCTTCTCGCAGCACGGCTTCCAGCTGGGGCCGGCGGTGGGCGAGGCGGTCGCCGACATCGTCAGGACTGGCGCGCCAAGCGTCGACATTAGCCGCCTCTCGATCGGGCGGTTCGCCAACGCCTGAGCGCGCAGCTTGAAGGCGCGACGACCTGGCGGCCCCTTCGGCGCTTCCCACTTATTCCGCCATCCCCTCCACCGTCATCCCCGGGCTTGACCCGGGGATCCACGCGCCGGGCTCCCGCGTGGATGGCCGGGTCAAGCCCGGCCATGACGGAGAGAGAGAGAGAGGCAGGCCGAAGCCCTTTCGGCCAGCCTCTCTCGCCCTTGTTGAGCCGCTTTGCCAACGCCTGAGCGGGGAAGCTCGAACGCGAGTCAGCCTCGCAGCCCTATGCAGCGAGGCCCACTTATTCCGCCATCCCCTCCACCGTCATCCCCGGGCTTGACCCGGGGCTCCACGCGCCGGGCTCCCACGTGGATGGCCGGGGCAAGCCCGGCCATGACGGAGAGAGAGAGGCGAGCCGAAGTCTGTTCGGCCAGGCTCACTCGCCCTTGTTGAGCGACACCGGCTTCAGCGCGTTGTCCTGCAGGCCGTACTTCGCCAGCAGCGCGTCATAGGTCCCGTCGGCCTGTAGCTTCTCCAGCGCCGTCTTCACGGAATCGCGCAAGGCGCTCTCGGCCTTGGTGAAAGGGATGCCGACCAGCGACAGCGTGAAGGCCTTGCCGAGCGGCACATAGGTGTTGGGCTCCAGCTTCTGGAACCACGGCAGGGTCTCGTTGCCCTGCACGGCCGCCTGCAGGCGCTGCGTCTTCAGCTGCGTGCGCGCATCCACCGAGCCTTCGGTGCCCACCACGTTCATGGCCGGCTTGCCCTTGCCCTCGCAGTTCGCCTTGCTCCAGTCGGCGATCTGCTGCGGCCAGTTGGTGGAGCGGCTCGCCCCCACGGTCTTGCCGCACAGGTCCTCGGGCGTCTTGATCTCGCCGGCCAGCGCCGTGATCGTGTAGAACTGCGCGCCCGACGACATGTAGTCGACGAAGTCCGCGACCTCGCGGCGGGTCGGCAGGTCGCTCATGCCGGCCATCACCATGTCGACGCGGCCCGTCTGCAGCGACGGCAGCATCTGCGCGAAGGCGATCTCCTGCCACTCGGCCTTCACGCCCATCGTCTTGGCGATGGCTTCGCCGAGGTCGATGTCGAAGCCCGTCAGCGTGTTGGTGGCCGGGTCCTTGTAGGTGATCGGCGCGTAGTTCGGGAAGGTCGCGATGATCAGCTTCCCGGCCTCCTTGATGCGCGGCGGCGCGGTCTGGGCGCTGGCGGGGGCGGCGAGCAGAAGCGCCGTGGCGGCCAAGGCGAGGGTGGCGATCGGTTTCATGCGGTGTCTCCGGTTTGGTATGGCGGTTGGGATCAGGGCAGCACGGCGGCGATGAACTCGCGCGTCCGGGCGTGCGTGGGGGTGGAGAGCAGTGTGCCGGGCGGGCCCTGCTCGACAACGCGGCCGTTGTCCATGAACACGACGCGGTTGGCGACCTCGCGGGCGAAGCCGAGCTCGTGCGTCACCACGATCATCGTCATGCCGCCCTTGGCGAGGTCGCGCATTACCGCCAGCACGTCGCCGACGAGCTCCGGGTCCAGCGCCGAGGTCGGCTCGTCGAACAGGAGGAGCTCGGGCTTCATCGCCAGCGCCCGCGCGATCGCGATGCGCTGCTGCTGGCCGCCCGAGAGCTCGGCCGGGTAGCTGTCGCGCTTGTCGGACAGCCCCACCTGCTCCAGCAACGCCATCGCGTCCGCGATCGCCTCGGCCCTGGGCCGGCGCAGCACCGTCACGGGCCCTTCGATGATGTTCTGCAGCACCGTCATGTGCCCGAACAGGTTGAACCGCTGGAACACCATGCCGCTCGCCAGCCGCTGGCGCGCGATCTCGCGGTCGCTGAGCGGATGGAGGCGGTCGCCCTCGCGGCGATAGCCGATCAGCTCGCCGTTCACCCAGATCGCGCCGCCGTCGATGCGCTCCAGCTGGTTGAGGCAGCGCAGGAAGGTGCTCTTGCCCGAGCCGGACGGCCCGATGATGCACACCACCTCGCCCCGGGCGACCTCCAGCGAGACGCCGTCCAGCGCCTTGAGTGGTCCGAAGTGCTTGCTGACGTCGAGCGCGACAATCATCGGCGTCATGCGGAGGCGCTCCGATTGCTGGCCGGCCGCGCCCGCGTGACGCCGCCGCGCGCATAGCGCTTCTCCAGAAAAAACTGGCCGATGCTCAGCACCGTCACCACCGCGAGATACCAGATGGCGGCCACGATCAGGAGCTCGATCACGCGTGCATTGGCGAAGTAGATCGTCTGCGCGTTGCGCAGGATCTCGGCATACTGGATCACGCTCGCCACCGAGGTCAGCTTCACCATGCTGATCACCTCATTGCCGATCGGCGGGATGATCACCCGCATGGCCTGCGGCAGCACGATCCGGCGCAGGGTGGTGAGCCTGGTCATCCCGATCGTCTTCGCGGCTTCGGTCTGTCCGGGGTCGACCGACAGGATGCCGCCGCGCACCACCTCGGCCGTGTAGGCCCCCTGGTTGATCCCGAGCCCGAGCAGCGTCGCCACGAAGGGCGTCATGACATCCACGGTTCGCCAGTCCAGCAGGCCCGGGATGCCGATGCGCGGAAACACCAGCGCGAGGTTGAACCACAGCAGCAGCTGCAGCAGCAACGGCGTGCCGCGGAAGAACCAGATGTAGAACTGGGCCAGCCCCCTCAGCACCGGGTTGGGCGACATCACCATCACGGCGAACAGCACGCCGAGCGCGATGCCGAGCGCCATGGCCCAGACCGTCATCGCGACCGTGTTCACGAGCCCGCTCAGGATCGCGGGCGCGGTCAGGAACTGCCCCACCACCGGCCAGGCGATCTGCCCCTGTGCAAAGGCGCGGAGAATAGCCGCGAAAGCGACCAGCACTACAGCGGCCGCCAACCAGCGGCCATAATGCTTGGGCCGCACATGGGTGAGATGCGCGATCTCATACGGATTGGCGGCGCCAGGGCCGGACAGGGCAGGGGCCGTCATGGCGCCTCGCGAGGATCGAGATAGCGCGGCCCCTCATAGGCCACGCTCCAGGCGCGCTGCTCATCGAGCCGGACCCTGAGCCGGTCCAGCTGCTCGCGCACCCGTTCCGGCGCCGTGCCGCCCGGCCCTGATCGCGCCGCCACGGCGGCCTCCGGCGTGAGCACGTCGGCGAGCGACGCTTCGAGTCGCGGGTCCACGGCGGCGAAGTCCTCGGCCGAGAGGTCCTGCAGGCCGACGCCCTTGTGTTCGCAGAACTGCACCAGCGCGCCCGTGATCTCGTGCGCCTCCGCGAAGGGCACTCCCCGGCGCGACAGCCAGTCGGCCACCTCGGTCGCCAGCGTGAAGCCGTCCGTCGCCTGCGCGGCGAGGCGATCGGTGCGCACCGTCATGGTGGCGACGAGACCCGCCAGCGCGGGCAGCACCACCAGCAGTGAGTCCAGCGCATCGAAGGCGGCGCGCTTGTCCTCCACGAGGTCGCGGTTATACGCGAAGGGCAGGGCCTTCAGCATGGTCAGCGTGGTCGAGAGATCGCCGATCAGCCTCGCCGCGCGGCCCCGCGTCAGCTCGGCGATGTCGGCGTTCTTCTTCTGCGGCATGATCGACGAACCGGTGGCGTAGGAATCGTGCAGCTCGACCCAGCCGAACTGCCGCGACGACCACAGGAAGATCTCCTCGGCCAGCCGGGACAGGTGGACGTTCGCCATCGCGGCTACGAACACGAACTCGGCCACGTGGTCGCGGCTGCCCACCGCGTCGATGGAGTTCTCGCACGGCCCGTCATAGCCGAGCTCGGCGGCCGACAGGTCCGCCCGCAGCGCGATGGCCGAGCCCGCCAGCGCGGCCGCGCCCAGCGGCGACGTGGCGTGCCGGCGGTCCCAGTCGCGCAACCGGTCGACGTCGCGCAGGATGGTCTGCGCGTGAGCCAGCAGCTGGTGCGCGAACGTCACCGGCTGCGCCGGCTGCAGGTGCGTGAACCCAGGCGCCACCGTCTCGACATGCCGCTCGGCCTGCCCCACGAGCGCGTCCTGCAGCCCCAGCAGCGCCGCCGCCAAGTGACGGGCGCCATCCCGCAAATACAACTTCAGGTCGTTGGCGGCCTGGTCGTTGCGCGAGCGCCCGGCCCTGAGCTTGCCGCCGAGCGGGCCCAGTCGCGCCACCAGCGCGCGCTCCACGAAGGTGTGCACGTCCTCGTCCGTGGGCGCGGGTTCGAGCGCGCCCGCGTGAAAGTCGCGCGCGATCGCGCCCAGCGCGTCCGTGATGGCCGCGCACTCGGCGCCCGTGAGCAGGCCGGCGCGCTCCAGCTCGCGCGCATGCGCCCGCGAAGCCTCCACATCATACGCCGTCAGCCGGAAGAAGCTGGAATCGGCGCGCGACAGGCGCATCAGGTCCGGGGATGGCGGGCTGCGGAACCGGCCGCCCCACAGCATCGTCGGCTTGGTCATCGGGAACTCTCCTGCGCGTGCAGGCTACAACCTGGCTCGCGCGTCACAACGGAAATGATGGACAAGGCCCTGCGCCTTTGGGAATAACCCCGCCATGAGCAGGAATGGGCCGGGCGGATCGGGCCGCCGCCGCAAGTTCAAGGTGCGCATGCCGGACGACGGCGGCCCCGCGCCCGACGCCGCGCGACCGAAAGCGCACGCCCTCGCGCCCGACGACGCCGACGACGAGGAGCGCGCCGAGAACTACCTCGCCGAAGAGGCGCAGCGGCCCTTCGTGCCGCAAGTCTTCCTGATCAAGAAGCCTTCTTCCTGATCAAGAAGCCGTCGTCCTGATCAGGAAGCGCCCCTGAGGCCGGCCAGCGCCGGGCGCGGAACCGCGCAAGTCCCGCGCGTCGCGGCTCACTTCACCGAGACGTCGTAGCCGAAATATTTCTGGCTCAGCTTCTCGATCGTGCCGTCGGCATTGGCCGCCATGATGGCCTTGTCGAGCTTGGCCTTCAGGACCTCGTCGCCCTTACGCAGCCCGATGGAGCTGCCGCGCCCGAGCACGCCGCCCTGGAAGCGCGGGCCCGTGATGGCCATGTCCTCGTTGCCCTGCTTGGAGGCCGCCGTGGTGAGGTACGCCATGGAGGCCATGATCAGGTCGACGCGGCCGGCCGCGAGGTCCAGATCGTGCTGCTCGGTGGTCTTGTACTCGCGCACCTCGACCACGCCCTTCAGGTACTTGTCCACAAAGGACGCCGCGATGGAGGCGGTCTGCACGCCCATCACCTTGCCCTTGAGGACGGGCTTCAGCTTGTCGATCTCGGCCTGGGCGGCGGCCTCGTTGGCGGGCGTGGAGAGCGGGAAGAGCTGGCCCGTGTCGGGCAATTCCTTCAGCGTTCCGACTTTCGAAACGCCGAAGCTCTGGCCGGTCGAGCCGTAAGGGATCGTGAACAGCACCACTTCCTCGCGCTTCGGCGTCGCCGACATGCCCGAGATGATGGCGTCGTACTTGCCGGCGTTGAGGGCCGGGATGGCGCCCTCGAAGGCCTGCGACTGGATGGTGCAGTCGAGCTCGGCGCGCTTGCAGAGGTCCTTGTAAAGATCGATCTCGAAGCCCGCGAGCGAGCCGTCGGCCTCCGTCCAGTTCCACGGCCGGAACGCGCCCTCGGTGGCGAAGCGCACCTTCTGCTGCTGCGCGGCGGCCGGGCCCGCCACGATGGCGGCGCCCACGAGCGCCATGGCGGCGATAATCTTCAGTTGCATGATCCTGTTCCCCTGTTGTCGTTTTGGAGCGATCAGCCCGCCAGGAACTGGCGAAAGCGCTCGGATGTGGAGTTGGTGAAGACCTCGCCGGGCGCGCCCTGCGCTTCCACGACGCCCTTGTGCAGGAAGACGACCTTGTTGGAGACGTCGCGGGCGAAGCCCATCTCGTGCGTCACCACCAGCATGGTGCGGCCTTCCTCGGCGAGCGACCGCATCACGCGCAGCACCTCGCCGACGAGCTCGGGGTCCAGCGCCGATGTCGGCTCGTCGAACAGCATCACCTTGGGCCGCTGCGCCAAGGCTCGCGCGATGGCGGCGCGTTGCTGCTGCCCGCCGGAGAGATGCGCCGGATAGTGGTTGCGCTTGTCCGCGATGCCCACCTTGGCGAGGATCGCCTCGGCCTCGGCGACCGCCTCGGCGCGCGGCCGCTTCTGCACGTGGATGGGCGCCTCGATCACGTTCTCCAGCACGGTCATGTGCGACCAGAGATTGAAGCTCTGGAACACCATGCCGATCTGCGAGCGCATCCGGTCCACCTGCAGCCGGTCGGCCGGCCGCATGCCGTGGCGCGTCGGCGTCAGCCCGATCACTTCGCCGCGGATCGCGACCTCGCCGCCGTCGGGCGTCGCCAGCATGTTGATGCAGCGCAGCATGGTGGATTTGCCTGAGCCCGACGAGCCCAGGATCGACACCACGTCGCCCTCGTGGGCTTCGAGCGACACGCCCTTCAGCACCTCGAGGGGCCCGAAGCTCTTGCGCAGGTCGGTGAGCCGGACGGCCGGAACTGCGGTCACGCCGCGCCTCCATCATTCAGGATCGCGACCGGGGCAGGTCGCAGATGCGGCGTCAGCCGCCGCTCGGCGGCCAGCACGAGCCGGGTCACGACGAAGTTGAGAACCAGGTAGATCGAGCCCGCCACGATGAAGACCTCGATCGCCCGGTAGGTCTCGGCGATCAGCTTGGCGGCGAGCCCCGTCACCTCCATGAGGGTGATGATGGACGCGAGCGCGGTGGCCTTGATCATCAGGATCAGCTCGCTGCCATAGGCCGGCAGCGCCTGGCGGATCGCCACCGGCAGCACGATGCGGCGAAACAGCAGGCCGCGGCTCATGCCGGCGGCGCGCGCCGCCTCCACCTGTCCGTGCGGCACGGCCAGGAGCCCGCCGCGGAAGATCTCGCTCGCATAGGCGGCGGTGTTCAGCGTCAGCGCCAGCACGGCGCACCAGTAAGGCTCGCGCAGAAACGGCCAGAGCCAGCTGGTGCGAACCTCGCGAAACTGCCCGAGTCCGTAGTAGATCAGGAAGATCTGCACCAGGAGCGGCGTCGACCGGAACAGGAACACGTAGACCCGGGCCGGCCAGTCCAGCGCGCGCAGGCCCGACAGCCGCATCATCGCAAGCCCCAGCGCCAGCACGGCCCCGAGCGCCACGGCCGAAAAGGCGAGCTTGAGGGTAAGCGGCACGCCGGGCAGCAGCGTCAGCAGGGTGTCGTACAGGAAGGCGAAGTCCATCACGCCCTCCTGAGGCCGCGGGTGAAATGCGCCTCGGCGCGCGACAGGCTCCAGCCGGACGCGGTGGAGATCACGAGGTAGAGCACGGCCGCCGCCATGAAGAACGTGAAGGGCTGGCGCGTGGAGCCGGCCGCGATCTGCGACTGGCGCAGGATCTCGACCAGGCCCGTCACCGAGATCAGCGCCGACTCCTTCAGCACCTGCTGCCAGACATTGCCGAGGCCGGGCAGCGCGAAGCGCAGCGTCAGCGGCACGACGATGCGGCGGAACCGCAGCAGCCGGGTCATCCCGGTCGCGGTGGCGGCCTCGAGCTCGCCGCGCGACACGGTGTTGTAGGCGCCCCGGAACACCTCGGTGAAATAGGCCCCCGACACCACCCCGATCGCCAGCGCGCCGGCCAGGAAGCCGGGCAGCGACACGAAGCCCTCCGCGCCGAAGAAGCGCCCGATCGGCGTCAGCACGGCGCTGGAGCCGAAATAGAAGAGGTAGATTACCAAGAGGTCCGGGATGCCGCGCAGCACGGTCGTGTAGGCGTCGGCGACGCCGCGCGCGAGGGCGCCGCCGCCGATCTTGGCCCAGGCGCCAAGCGTGCCGATCAGCGAGCCGAACACGAATCCCGTCAGCGCCACCGCGATCGTCATCGCGGCGGCCCTCAGCATGGCCGGCCCCCATCCTCCGGGGCCGAAGCCGAGCAGATCCATCGTGCCGACAGGGTTCATGCGCGATGCGTCAGGGCGTCGGCGTCAGGTCGATCTTGCTCCACTTGGTGGAGATCGTCTTGATCGTGCCGTCGGCGGCCGCCGCCTGGATGGCCTTGTCGAAGAGGACGCGCAGGTCCCCGTCGTCCTTGCGCACGCCCATCGCGACCTCGGTGGCGAGCGGCGGGCCCTTCAGCAGCGGTCCGGCGATGCGGATGTCCTCGTTGCCGGGCTTGTCGTGCAGCGTCGCCGCATAGACGGCGCTGTCGAAGCCGATGTCGATGCGGCCGGCCTTCAGGTCGAGGTCGCGGTCCTGCGAGGTCTTGTAGGTCCGCACCGTGACGTCGTCGCCGAAATTGGCCCGGATCAGCTGCTCGTGGCTGGTGGACTGCACCACGCCGACCGTCTTGCCCTTCAGCAGCTTGCGCATCTCGGCCATCACGGGCGCGGCCTTGTCCTTGTCGTTCAGGTCGAGGCGCTGGCCGTCCATCGGCAGCGACGCGATCGAACCGTCCTTGCTGAGCGTGAAGGCCGCCGCCCCGCTGGCGTACGGGACCGTGAAGTCGATGATCTTCTTGCGCGCCTCGTTGATGCCGATCGACATCACCATGTCGAACTTGCCCGCCTGCAGGCTCGGCACGATGCTGGTCCACTCGTTGGCGATCAGCTCGCACTGCACGTTGGCGCGCTTGCACAGGTCGGCCAGGAGGTCGACGTCCAGCCCCACGAGCTTGCCGTCCGCCGTGGTGGCGTTCCAGGGCGGAAACGCGCCCTCGATGCCGATGCGCACCTTGGACCAGTCCTTGGCGAGGGCAGGAACTGCGCCGGCGAGCAGCGTGGCCGCGAGAACGGCCGCGATCGAGGTCCTGAGCGTCATTGGGGGGCTCCACTCTGTGAAAGGGCTTGGGTCAGCGTCTCGGTCGCCAGGCCGATGGCGTGCAGGGCGCGGTTGCGGGCCGCGCGGGCCTCGACCTCGCGGAAGCGCCGCTCGTCCGAGCCGGGGTCAGCGTCCGCGAGGTCGCGCAGGGGCTGCAGCGACGGCCAGGGCGGCTGCGGCATGGCGGGATCGTGCCGGAAGCGCTCGCCGCTGGTGTAGTTAAGCGGCACCAGCGCGCGTGACGCCCGCATCAGGGCGGCGTCCAGCCGGCGCGCCTGCGCGTCGCCGGCCTCCAAGGCGGCCGCGTTGACCGCGGAGGCGGCGGCTTTCAGCGCCGCCGTCGCCTGCCGCAGGGCCTCGATGTCGAAGCCCTCGGCGCCGGCCGCGATTGCGTCAAGCTCCCGCGCCAGCGCGTCGGCCGTTTGCGTGTAGTCCAGCGGCAGAACCGGGTCGGCCTGCAGCGCCCACAGGCACCGCAGCGCGATGCGGGTGTCGCGCACGAGGTGGTCGGGGTCGATCTTGTCGGCGAGATCCTCCGGCGTGTGCCACCACCAGCCGAGCGCCACCAGCATCTTCACCGGCCCGGGCGGTTGGTGGCTGAGGCTGCCGAACATGGACGGCACGCCGACGCCCCAGAACGACTGGTCGGCGGCCCGGCCCTGTCGGCCACCCTTGTGAACCTGCCCGGTCTCGGCCGCGATGGCTTCCCGGGCGAGGCCGGTCAACTCGTCGATCACGCCCGCGTCGGTGAGCACCGTCGCGCCGATCGCGCCGGTGGAGTCGACGTTCACATGCGCCGCGCAGGAGCGCTCCAGCTCGATCCAGTTCTCGTCCGCGTACCAGGCCGAGCCCGAATACCGGCCATGCGAATGGCCGGACCAAAAGCACACGCGCAGGCCTCGCCGCCAGTCGGCGCGGCGTTCGGCCAGCACCCGCGCGGCCTCCAGCATGGTGGCGTTGGCCGAGCCGTTGTCCATCACGCCGTAGTGCCAGGTGTCGTGGTGGCCGGAGAACAGCACAAAGGGGGCGTCCGCCCCCGCAGGCCCGTCCATGTCGCACACCAGCAACGGCGTCTTGCGCCAGCCGGTGTCCACCGCGCTCGTGATGGTGGCCACCACCGTCTCGCCCGCGAGGCAGCGCTGGCGCAGCGCCGCGCCGTCATCGCGCGACACGGTGACGACCGCCGTCCGCGGCAGCTTGGCGCGCGTGAGGTGCGAGGGGCTGCCCCACACGGGCGAGATGCACATCTCGTAGGTCTGCTCGGTGGGCGAGATGTGGATCTCGCCGATCGCCCCGGCCTCCGAGGCGTAGCGGGCCACGTCCTCCACCGCGATGCCGTCCACCAGCACGATCTTGCCGGCGACATCCTTGCCGGCGATCTCGGCTTCCGAGCCTTCGCCCACATGCACGACCGCCGCCGTACGGCCACCCGGGCCCGTGGGATCCGACATCGAATGCGTGATGCAGCGGATGGCGCGCCCGTCCACCGCCAGCGAGGCCGCGCCCGGAAGGCTGATATAGGCGTCGTGCGACAGGAGCCGGGTGCGAAAGCCGTAGCCCCGCATCGTGTTTTCCAGGTAGCCGAAGCTCTCCAGCTCCTCGGGCGTGCCCGACAGCTTCACCCGCTTGGCGAATTCGGCGACGTGCGCCATCAGCCGGTCGCGATCCACCTCGGCCGCGACGGCGTCGAGCAGGCCGTTCACGGGCCCGCTCACTTGGCCGCCATGTCGAGCGGCGGCTCGACGTCCGGCGTGATCGGGTTGTCGAACGGGTTTTCGCGCCGGAACGCCTCGAACTCGTCGCGCGCGGCCTTCAGCAGCGCCGGGTCGGCGAGCACGTCCCGCGCCACGCCCGCCATGGCCTTGGCGGCCAGCGCCAGCCCCTTGTGGGCGGCCGGCGCGCGGCCCTGCGCGACGAGCTGCCAGGAATGGCCGGGCGTCCCCACCGCGTAGCAGGCGGCGCGGCACTGCACCGTGGGCGTCACCCAGCTGACGGTGCCGACGTCCGTGGAGCCGACGAAAAGGTCGGCCGTGAAATCGAGCGGATAGATCTCCTCGCTCAGCGCCTCGCCGTCGCGCGGCTTCAGCCCGAAGCGGCCATAGGAGGAGCGGATGTCGTCCTTGGAGAAGGTCTTCTGGATCTCGGCCGCGAAGCGCCGGTCGGCCTCGTCGAAGCCCGGGCCGCCGAGCCGCGTCAGGTTGCGGTGCATGCACTCCTCGAGCGGCCGGTTGCCGACCAGGTTGGCGTCGCCCGAGAGCTGCTTGGCGACGACGCGCGTTTCCGACATTAATGCAGCGCCTTGGGCGATGTCCTTGACTCGACGCACGAGGTCCCACATCTCGGCCAGCGTCCGCGCCCGGATGAGGTGGCGCACGGTGGCGCGGGCCTGCACGACGTTGGGCGCAATGCCGCCGCCGTCGATCATGGCGTAATGGACGCGCGCCGAGGACGGCATGTGCTCGCGCATGTAGTTCACGCCGATGTTCATCAGCTCCACGGCGTCCAGCGCGCTGCGGCCGAGATGCGGCGTCGCTGCTGCGTGCGAGGCGCGGCCGTGGAAGGTAAACTCGATCTCCACGCAGGCGAGCGAGATCGGCTTGTTGACGCCCGTGAAGGCGGCCGGATGCCAGCAGATCGCGACGTCGACGTCGTCGAACAGCCCGGCCCGCACCATGAACCCCTTGGACGACCCGCCTTCCTCGGCCGGGCAGCCGTAGTAGCGCACGCGGCCCTTCAAGCCGTTCTTGGCGAGATAGTCCTTCACCGCCGTGGCGGCCAGCAGCGAGGCCGAGCCCAGCATGTTGTGGCCGCAGCCATGGCCGGCGCCGCCATCCTCGATCGGCTTCTCCACGGCGACGCCGGCCTCCTGGCTGAGCCCCGGCAGCGCGTCGTACTCGCCCAGGATCGCGATCACGGGCCCGCCTTCGCCGGCCTCGCCGATCAGCGCAGTCGGGATGCCGGCAACGGCCGTTTGAACCCGAAATCCCTCCTGCTCCAGCATGCGGGCGTGCTCGGCGGCGGACTGCGTTTCCTGGTAGTTCAGCTCCGGCGTGCCCCAGATGCGGTCGCTCATCGCGAAAAAGGCCGGGCTCTTGGCGTCCGTCAGGCGCCAGATCTCGTCGTCGTTCCGCATCGTCGTCTCCGCTCGCTCGGCCGCTCTTGGGCGCGGTCTTCGTCGCTGCGTCACTTCTGGCACGGTCGTTTCGGCCGAACAATCGCGGGTTGTGCACGCCCTTCATGCATTGCCGGCGCGGTCGGCCGCGACCATCGGAGACCTCGCGCCGCCTTATGCCCTTCGGCCTAGCCCATGAGCGATCGGAACGGATCAATGCCGAACCGGTTTGAAATCCAGACTTCCTCAGGAGAAAAGCCGTGAACAGGGCCGCCGGCGTTTCCATTCTGTGTGCGATGAGCTTCGCCAGCAGCGATGCCGCCGCCGAGGGGATGATCGGGCGCGGCGTCGCGGCCTGGTACCAAAGCGGTCACCGCACCGCCACCGGCGAGCGCTTCATTCCGGACGGCTACACGGCGGCCCACCGGACCCTGCCGCTCGGCTCGAAGGTCCGCGTCGTCAACGCCCGCAGCAACCGCTCCGTGGTGGTGCGCATCAACGATCGCGGCCCCTTTGGCGGGCGCCGCATCATCGACCTGTCGCGCGGCGCCGCCCGCGCCATCGGGCTCGACGGCGTCGGAATGGTGGAACTGCACGCCACGAACTGAGCCTCAGCGCTTGAAGGCCGCCGCGGTCGTGTCGTCGGCCGGCCAGAACGCCTCGATGGCGAGCTCCGCCACGGTGACGTCGCGCGGCGTGCCGAACACCATCGATGTGCTGAGGAAACTGAGCACGCTGCCTTCGGTGGCGATGCGGAACGGGATTGCGACCTCCGTCAACTCCGTTGCGGCGTGCCGGCGGTCGGTGGCGGGCGCCGGATAGCCCATGAGCTCCGCCATCAGAGTCGACAGCGCCGGATCGCCGCTGTGCGCCGCCTGCCGGCGCAGCCGCTCCAGCAGGTGCTCGCGCCACTCCGGCAGGTTGACGATGCGCCCGCTCAAGCCGTCCGGATGGAGGCTCAGCCGCAGCACGTTCACGGGCGGCTCCAGCAGCGCCGGCGCGCAGCCGGCCAGCAGCGGCGCCACCGCCGCATTGGCGGCCACCAGCGTCCAGTGTCGGTCGATGGCGAGCGCCGGCAGCGGCTCGTGGCCCTTCAGCACCCGCTCCACGAGGTCGCGCACGGGGCCGAGCAGCGGGTCAGCCAGCGGCCGCTCGGGGTAGACCGGCGCGTAGCCGGCCGCCAGCAGCAGCGCGTTGCGGTCTCGCAGCGGCAGGTCGAGTTGCTCGGCAAGGCGCAGCACCATGTCGCGGCTTGGCCGCGCCCGGCCGGTTTCCAGGAAGCTCAGGTGCCGGGACGAGATCTCGGCGTCCAGCGAAAGGTCGAGTTGGCTGACGCGCCGCCTTTGGCGCCAGGTGCGCAGGAGCCCGCCAAACGTGTGGGTGTCGGCCTCGGCCGTTTGCATTGTCATGAGGTGACCTTAGCGGCGGCCCGGCGCGGCTTCCATGACCTGCCGGGTAATCGACGCGCCGCTGCGGCGGCGACAGGGTGGCGTCGTCACCAACACGGGAGACCCCACCAATGACCGATCACAACACTCTCGCGGCCCGTTACATCGAAGCCTGGAACGAGCGCGACCCCTCTCGCCGACGCTCCCTCGTGGAGGCGCTCTGGAGCCCGGACGGCAGCTATGTCGACCCGCTCGGCGCCGCGCGCGGTCACGCCGAGATCGACGGGCTCATCGGAGCCATCCAGGACCGCTTCCCCGGCATGGCGTTCAAGCCGGCCGGCAAGGCCGACGGCTACGGCAACCATGTCCGCTTCTCGTGGACGCTCGGACCCGCCGACGCCGACGCCCTCGCGGGCGGCACCGATTTCGCCGTGGTTGCGGACGGCCGGCTGGCCGCCGTCACCGGCTTCCTGGACTTCGCCCCCACGGCGGCGTGACGACCCGCGCGGGGCGGGGGAGGGCGCCTGCGGTCGCTCTTCCCTGCCTCCGCAATACTGGCGACCCAGTACATTAGAACCGTTATATACTTTCTTCGAACACTTGTGGTTGCGATAAAGCCTCTGTATTGAACCGCTTAACGGCGCCGTTCGAGATTGGAACTACTCAAAACAAGGCGTCGAATTTGGTCGCACAGCGCGACGCTTTGCTTGAGGTTGATGTCGATGATCGATGCGCCGTCCGACGGGTCCGCGAAGAACCCTTCAGCAGACCAGAACCAGATCATGCGTGAACTGGACGCCGCGTCGCTGCTGGGCGACGCGCGCCAGATTGTCATCGTCCACCGGGGCGAGCGCTATTCGCTGCGCATCACCGCCAAGGACAAGCTCATCCTGACGAAGTAAGCAGCGGCGGCTCGGCCATGGCGTCGAGCAGGCCGGTTCCGGCGAGGTCGGCCAGCGTGGTCGCCTCCAGCGACCGAAAGAAGGCCCGGTGGGCCGAGAAGATCAGCTTCGAGATCCGGGCGTCGACCTCCGAGGCTGCCAGGAAATTGGCCGGGCAATCCTTGGGCTCGAAGGCTCGCGCAATCTCACCCACCGAGATCGACTGCGCCGGCCGGGCGAGCCGCATGCCCCCGTAAGGACCGCGCGCGGCTTCCACCAAGCCCACCTGCGCGAGGATGTTGGCGGTCTTCTGCACGTTCAACGGCGTGATCGCCGTGATCTCGGCGAGGCGCCCGGCCTTTACGATCGCGGGCGCGGCCTCCGCGAGGGCGGCCATGATCCGGATCGCGTCGACGGTGCGCTGGTTCAACCACATGCGACCCTCTTAGCCCAATCCCGCGCCCAAGGGCAGTCACAGTGCAGCGGCTTGGCGGCGGATGCGACGTCGGAGGGAATCCGCCGCATCCGCCTACCCGGCGCGGCCGCAGCCTTCGGCGCGCCGGGGTCCCGTGCGGGGCCGGTCAGCCCAGGAGCTCCGGCCCGGCGTCGTCGAGCGATGCGAGCCCGCACAGCGCCATCGCGACCGCGAGCTCTTCCACCAGCAGCTTCACGGCATGCGCGACGCCCAGCGCGCCGGCGGCGGCCAGCGCCATCGTGGCGGGCCTGCCGATCAGCACCGCGTCGGCGCCCAGCGCCCGCGCCTTCAGGATGTCGGTTCCGCGCCGGACGCCGCCGTCCAGCAGAACCGCGCCGCGGCCCGCCACCCCCGCCGCCACGGCCGGCAGCGCCTCGATGCTGGCGGGCGTCCCGTCCAGCGTCCGGCCGCCATGGTTGGACACCACCACGCCGGCGCAGCCCAGCGCCACCGCCTCCGCGGCGTCGTCGGGGTGCAGCACGCCCTTGACGAGCACCGGCAGCGGCTGCGCGCCGCACAGCCACGCCACGTCGGCCCACCGCGGCGCCGCCGCCATGGCGCCGTCGAACACCGGATGGCGGCCGGCGCCGCCTGGCGGCGGCATGCGCCCATCCGGGAGGTTCGCGGCAGACACGCCGTCGGGCAGCCGAAAGCCCGCTCGCCGGAGATCGTTGCGGAACGCCGTCACGGGCGAGTCCACCGTCAGGACGAGCGCCTCGCAGCCGGCGGCTTGGGCCCGCTCGCACAACGCCAGCGTGGCGGCCCGGTCGCCCTGCCAATAGAGCTGGAACCAGCGCTGGCCGGCCCCGCCGGCCTGTGCGATCGCCTCCAGCGTTTCGCTCGCCAGCGTGCTCACCACCATTACGGCGTCCACGGCCTCCGCCGCCATCGCGGTGGCCCGTTCGCCGTCGGGATGAAACAGACGCTGGTAGGCGATTGGCGCCAGCAGAACCGGATGCGCCAGCCGCCGCCCGAGCAGCGTCACCGCCGTCGCGCCGCCGGCGACGTCGCGCAGGATCCGAGGCCGCACCGTGAGCCGGTCGAAAGCCTCCCGGTTGCGCTGCGCCGTGAGCCCGTCCGCCGCCGCGCCTGCGACATGCGCCCAGGCGCCGTCGTCCAGCCTTTCGCGCGCCAGCGATTCGTAGTCGGCGAGGCAGCTCAGCGTTGACGGAATGCGATCCAGCGGCGGGGGGCGGAGGCCGGTCATTTCAACCGATACCGGATGGGGACCACCAGGGTCGCCGACGAGGCGGCGACCCGGGCCGGCAAAGCGGGCAGGGGCTCGGCCCGGCGCAGCATCTCGAGCGCCTCCCGGTCCAGGATCGCGACGCCCGAAGCCTTGAACAGGCTCGCCTCCGCAACCTTGCCGCCGTGGTCCACCCGGAAGCTCACCACCACCTCGCCCTCCAGCCGGCGCGAGCGGGCGTCCGCCGGGTAGCGTTTGTGCCGGCCAAGATGCGCCAGCACAGCGCGCTGCCAGGATTCCGGCGCGGCGGCCGCCTCCGCCACGCTGCCCTCGGCCGGCGCCGTGATGGCTTCGGCGGCGACGGGCGTCATCTGCGATGCGGCGGCGGCCTGCTGGGCCGCCGCGCTGGGCGCCGGCTCCGGCCGGGCTTCCTGCGCCTCGGTGGTCTGGCCGCGCTCGGCCTCCTCCTGCTTGTCGCGGGTCTGCTCCTGCACGGCCTGAAGGTCGGGCGTGGTCTCGGTCGGGGAGGCGGCCGCGGTCGGCAGGTCCGCTTCGGTCTTGGCCGAAAGCTTCTGGTCCACCTCGGGCGTGGGCGCCGCCTCCGGGGCTTCGGCGGCCGAAGCGGCTTCGGGCTCGGCCTCCTCGGGCGCGGCCGGCGCCTCGGCGAACTCGATTGCGAGCGGCGCGCCGACGTCCTCGACGGAGTCGGCCGGCGGCGGCGCGCTCACCAGTGCGAGCCCGGCCGCGCCGGCATGGAGGCAGAGCGCCAGCAGGGCGGCCACGCTCCAGCGCAGCCGCTGGGTAAAGGATCGAGCCCCCGTCATGGCGAAGCCACTGCGGGCGCGACCGGGCCGGGCGTGGCCGGCCCCGGCCCGCCTTCCAGCGCCACCAGCGCGACCTTGAGATAGCCTGCGCCGCGCAGCCGATTCATCAGCTGGGTCAGCTCGCCATAGGGCACGGCCTGGTCGGCCCGCACGAAGATGCGCTGCTCGCGATCCACCCGCGTCGCGGTGTCGAGCGCCCAGGCCAGCCCAGCGCCGTCCACCTTCTCGTCGCCGATGAGCAGCGAGAGGTCGGCCTTCAGCGTGACGTAGACGGGCTTGTCCGGCCGGGGCTGCGGCTTGGCGGTCGACACGGGCAGGTCCACGGGGGCGTCCACGGTGGAAAGCGGCGCCGCCACCATGAAGATGATCAGCAGCACCAGGATCACGTCGATGAACGGCGTGACGTTGATGTCGCTGGTTTCGGGCAGGTCGTCGTCCGAGGACGTGTTGAGCGAAATTCCCATGGGGTCACTTCCCCGCCTGCTGCGCGGTTGACACCGCCCGCAGCCCCGGCCCGCGATCGAGGTCGCGCGACACCAGCCGCATCACGGCCGCGGCGGCGTCGCCGACCAGCACCCGGTAGGCCCCGATGGAGCGGCTGAAATGGTTGTAGATCACCACGGCCGGGATGGCGGCCACGAGCCCGATGGCGGTGGCCAGCAGCGCCTCCGCGATGCCGGGCGCCACCACGGCCAGGTTGGTGGTCTGCGCCTTCGAGATGCCGATGAAGCTGTTCATGATGCCCCATACGGTGCCGAACAGCCCGACGAACGGCGCGACGGACCCGATGGTGGCCAGCAGCCCGGTGCCGCGCAGCATGTCGCGGCCGGCCGCCACCTCGAGGCGCTGCACCCGCGAGGCGACGCGCTCCTTGATCCCGTCCTTGTCGGGCGCGCGGGTGGACTGGCGGATCTCCTGCGCGGCGGCCTCCACGAGGGCGCGGCCGATGGCTTCGCGCGCGCCCAGCGCCTGCGTGGCCTCGGCCAGCGTCTCGTGGTCGGTGAGCCGCGCCACGGTGCGGCGGAGCCGGCCACGCGCGGCGCTGAGCTCCAGGGACTTGGCGATCCAGATCGTCCAGGTGGCCACCGATGCGAGCGCCAGCCCGATCATGACGGCCTTCACCACCGCGTCGGCGGCGAGGAACATCGCCCAGGGGGAAAGGTCGTGCGGCATGTCAGGTCTCCGCCCAATGCCGGATGAGGTTGTGGTAGACGCCGGTCAGCCGCACGCTGGCGGGATCGTCCAGCCCGCGCTCGCCTTGCAGCTCCTGGATCGTTTGGTCGAGCTCGAACAGCATGGAGCGCGGGCTCTCGTCGCGGATCATGCTCTGGATCCAGAAGAACGACGCCACGCGGGCCCCGCTGGTGACCGGCTGCACGCAATGGAGGCTCGTCGACGGGTACAGCACCGCGTGGCCGGCCGGCAGCTTCACCTCGTTGGCCCCGTAGGCGGTCTCGATGGTGAGCTCGCCGCCCTCGTATTCGTCCGGCTCGCTCAGAAACAGCGTGCAGGAGAGGTCCGTGCGGATGCGCGTGGCGCTGCCGGGAACGTTGCGGATGGCGTTGTCCACATGGACGCCAAAGGTCTGGCCGACGCCGTAGCGGTTGAACATCGGCGGCAGGATGCGCAGCGGCAGCGCGGCGGACAGAAACAGCGCGTTGCGGCCGAGCGCATCGAGCACGATGTCGCCAAGCTCCCGCGCCTCCGGCGACGCCGCCGGAAGCTGCATGTTGTTTTTCACGGAGGCGGATTGCGGACCCGCCGTCATGCGGCCGTCCTGCCAGTGCGCCTTGTCCATGACCTGGCGGCACTGGCTGACCTGCTCGGGGCCGAGCACGTCGGGGATGCAGATGAGCATGCGGTTCTCCTCGGATCGCGAGGGCGCCCGCCGGGCGCGCCGGCGGGCGCCCGTTCAGTATTTGAAGTTCAGGCTGAAATACGCGGCCCGCCCCGGCGCGAGGTACACGTAGGGCACGTTGCTGCGGTAGAACGCGTCGTAGATGGTCGCGTCCGTGACGTTAAGCACGTTGAGGCGGGCCGAAACGTGGTCGGTGAACTTGTACTCGGCCAGCAGGTCCAGCCGCCATCCGCCCGGCAGCACGTTGTTGTTGGCCGCGAAGGTGCCGCCCAGGATCCGGCCGATATAGGTCGCCTGCGCGCCCACCGAGAGCTTGTCCGTGATGGCGTATTTGGAGAGCAGGCTGAAGCTCTCATGCGCGATGTTGGCGAGCTGCAGCCCGCGGTTCGCCGCGATGGCGGACTTCGTCACCTCCGAGTCCATGAACACGGCCCCGCCGAACAGGCTCCACCGGTCCGTGACATTGCCGCCGACGCCCACCTCGACACCGCGCACCCGGTACTCGCCGGTGGGCGACACCGTCGCCCCGATGGTCTCGCGGGCGCGGGACTTCTCGTTCTGGAACAGCGCCGCCGTCACCAGCAGGCGCCGGTCGAACAGCTCCCACTTCGTGCCCACCTCGTAGGAGCGGTTCTTCTCGGGCCCCAGCGCCGCGTTGGAGGCCGTGAGCGCCCCATAGTCGTTGCCGCCGCCGTCGAGCTCGGAGCCGACCGGGTTGGAGGACGTGCCATAGGCCGCATAAACGGCCGCAAAGGGCAGGGGCTTGTAGGTCGCGCCGATGTTCCAGTTGAACATCGTGTCGTCCCGCTCCAGCGTCGTGCGAACGCCGGTCGCGGCCGTGGAGGCGGCCTTGATGCCGTAGTCGTCCACCCGCACGCCGCCGGTGAGGAAGAACCTGTCGTTCCAGTTGACCGTGTCGAGCAGGTAGGCGCTGCGGGTGTCGACGCCGATCTCGGTGGGGCGGCCGGTCTTCGCGAAGGTCCCGGTGAACGGGATCAGCCCGCCGCCCGGGTCCCACAAATTGAGGCTCGCGCCCGGGATCGCGCCGGCGCCGAAGCTCTCGGTGGAGAGCGCCAGGTAGCTGTCGCGCGAAACGTTCTCGCGGCTGATCTCGACGCCGCTCACCAGCGTGTGCAGCAGGCCGAACGTCGTGAACTTGGTGGTCAGCTCGGTCTGGTTGGCGATGACCTCGTTTTCCTGGTAGCGGCTCTTGGCTCCGCTGTTCACCGTCCAGCGCGCCGGGTCAGGGTTGGTGGTGTTCACCGAGCCGGGCGCGGAGGCCACGTAGTCCAGCACCGAGAAGCCGTAGCGGAACTTGTTGGAGAGCGTCGCCCAGTCGGTGAGCTCGTAGCTCATCGAGGCCGTGGCGATGTCCTGCTTCGCCTTCTGGAAGTCGCGGTTGGGCAGGCCGTAGTAGTTGTTGCGGTTGAGGCCGCTCTCGGTGAAGGGCCGCCGCTTGCGGGCGTCGAAGGGCACGCCCCAGTCGGGCAGCTGGTCGAGGTCGACGTGGAAATAGTCCACGGTCATCTGGAAGCGCTCGTTCGGCTTCCAGGTCGCCGCGATGGCGCCGCCCCAGCGGTTGTCGAAGACCTCGTTGCGGCCCGCCACGCCGGCGCCCTGCACCATGCCGTTCGCGCGTACGGCGAATTCGGGCGAGACCACGTGGTTGACGTCGAAGGTCATGCGCTTCGTGGCGTCCGTGCCGCCCGTCAGGCCGGCCTCGTAGAAGCTCACGAAGGAGGGCTTCTTGGTGACCACGTTGACGGCGCCGCCCGACGTGCCGCGGCCGCCCACCGTGGAGGCCGGGCCCTTCAGCACCTCCACCTGCTCGGTGGCGAAGTTCTCGCGGATGTTGACGCCGGGATCGCGCACGCCGTCCACATAGATGTCGTTGCGGGCGTCAAAGCCCCGGATGAAGACGCGGTCGCCAAAGGCGTTGCCGCCTTCGCCCGAGCCCAGCGTCAGCCCCGGCGTGGTGCGCACCAGCTCGCGGAACGAGGTCGCCTGCTTCTCCTCGATCACCTCCTTGGGGATCGCCGTGACGGTGCGCGGCGTGTTCAGGAGCGGCTCGGTGAGCTTGGAGGAGGCGGAGCGGTCCACCTTGAAGGGGGCGGCCGGGTCCGCATACGGGTTGGCGCTGGGGCCGGCCTGCGGGCCGGGAGCCCCCGCCGCGCCGGGGCCGGCCGCCGCCTGCGCGGGCGCCGCAACGGCCGGCCGGGCCGGGCGGCTCGCCGCCGCGAGGGGCCGCGCCCGGGTGGGCTTCGCCGCCACGGGCTTGCGCTTGCGCGGCTCTGCCGGCGCCTCGACGGTGAGGCCGGGCGTGGTGGTCGCCGTTTGCGCGGCGGCCTCCTGCGCGGCCAGCGTCCCGGCCAGCGCCGCGGCGGTCAGAAGCCCGACGCCGGCGGAGCGGTCGGTCTTCGGGCCGGTCGGCCGGGTGGTGGAAAAGGTGGATGCGCCACGCAGGGTGGCGGGTCGCTTGCAATCGCCCATGGATCAGCCCCATTGCCGACCCCAAGAGGTCGGTACGGTCCCCGAAGGGATCCGAGCCGACTCCACGCTTCAGCGCCGACACGCGGTGCCGGTCGCCGACCCGGGGGAGTCGGACGCCCAAAAACACGCTCTGTCGTCTGGGTGGCTGGAGGGCGCGCCTGTGGCTGCCTGCAACGAGCAAGGCCGTTCTGGCATTGTTGACGAATGGCGTCAAGAACCCTGGCGCAAGCCGGATATGCGTTTTTTCAGCCCATCCCGCCCCGGCTACCCGGGCCGGGAGGGTGGGCGCGGCTGTGCGTTCTCCGTGCGCGCGGAGGTGAGGCGGGCGAGACCAGGATGGGGAGACGCGGAGCGCCGGCCATCAAGTCCGTAGTGCAGCGGATGTCGGATGACCGACGCTCCACGTCCGGCGATTTTGGGCTGTTTCGACCCGCGCTCCGGCTCACGACGCCCCTCCGGTGGGACCGGGCGTCGGGAACGTTAAGGTGGCCGCGTCCACGGCCCCGCCATAGTACGGGGCGGGCGGGCTCACGACCGGTCGCCGGGCTTGCCGGGGCTGTTACCCCCCGACCCCCCGACCGGCCGCTTCGAAACAGCCTCCCGGGAGGGTGGGACCGGTAACCCCACCCGCGCAGGCGCCGCGCCCCGACCCCGCCTGCAGACCGCTCCGGAAGCGTTCCCCATCTGGGTCGAGAGTGAGCGAAGGGTGCCGGAAGCGGGCCCGAATGTCAAGGATTATATTCTTACAATATCGGCCGCTGTCCGGCGACCCGCATCCCGAGCAACAGGCCGTCGTCGGCCGACGCCGTGTGGTCAGCGAAAGGGGCCCGGAGGCATCGGCGGCGGCTCGTTGATCAGCGTGATCGTCAGGCGCTGGTTCGACGCGAGGTAGGGATTGTCCGGGAACACCGGCTCGGTGTCGGCCCGCCCCGCCACGGATGTGAAGCGGTTGCTGGGGAATCCCGCGTTTGACAGGATCTCGCGCACCGAGACGGCGCGCCCGGCCGTGAGGCCCCAGGAATCGGCCCCCGGCGAGCCCGGGCGCGTGGCGGCGGTGTGGCCGGTGACCGAGAGGCGGTTGTTCAGCCGGCGCAGGGTGGGCGTCAGCGCCTCCAGCACGAGGCGGGTGCGCTCGTAGGGGCGGACCGAGCCGTCGGGGAACATCGAGCGGCCGTCCTGGTCCGTGAGGGACACGTTCACGCCCTCCCGGGTCGCCTCGACCACGATGTTGCGCGACAGGTCGGCGTATTCGGGCATGCTCTGGAGCGCCTGCCGGATGCTGGCCGCCGCGCTCTGGTTGGCCTGCCCGCTGGCGGCCGAGCGCTTGGCGTCGCGGTCGCTGGCGGCCGGGCTGTTGGGCTCGCGGTCGCTGGCGCGGCCCGATCCTCCCACCGGCGCGTCGCGCAGATCGGACGCCTTGCTGCCTGACTTGTCGATGGTGGTGCCATTCAGGACGCCGCCGGAGCCGCTGGTGGTGATGCTCACATTGGGCGGCGCGAAGTAGTTCGCCAGGCCGGTCTTCTGCTCCTGCGTGGTCATGCTGATCAGCCACATGAGCAAAAAGAACGCCATCATGGCGGTCACGAAATCCGCGTAGGCGATTTTCCAGGCGCCGCCATGGTGCGCGTGCGCGGACTTCTTGACCTTCTTGACGATGATCGGCTGGGTGGACTTGGCCATGGGGAATCCTGCTGGCGGTCGTGGTCAGGCGGCGGCTGGCAGGGCGGCGGTGGCGGCTTCCACTTCGCTGTAGGTCGGGCGGACTTCGCTGAAGAGAGCCTTGCGGGCGAACTCCACCGACATCACCGGCGGCTGGCCGCTGATGTGGGCGAGCAGGCCCGCCTTGAGCGAGATGTAGTATTTCGACTCCGCCTCGAAGGTGCTCTTGAGAGAGGCGGCCATCGGGGCGAAGAAGCCGTAGGCGACGAACACGCCAAAGAAGGTGCCGACCAGCGCGCCGCCGATCAGGTGGCCCAGCACCTCCGGCGGCTCCGAGATCGCCCCCATGGTCTTGATCACGCCGAGCACGGCCGCGACGATGCCGAGCGCCGGCGTGCCGTCCGCGAGCGACTGCATGGCGGCCACGATGCGCTCCTGCTCCTGGTGGTGGGTTTCCAGTTCCTCGTCCATGAGAGCGTCGATCTCATGGACATTGTCCGCGCCCATCGTCACCATGCGCATGTAATCGCAGACGAACTCCACCGCATGGTGGTTGGCCGCAAAAGTCGGAAAGGCGTTGAACAGGGTCGAGTCGCCCGGATTTTCAATATGCGGCTCGATGGCCGTCATGCCCTTCTGCTTCGCGAGCTTGTAGAGCGAGAACTGCATCGCCAGCAGTTCGACATAACATGTCTGCCTGTACTTTGGGCCTTTCACGAGCGTGCCGAGCATGGCCGGCACGGCTTTCAGCACCGGCCCCGGATTGCCGATGATGAACGCGCCGATCGCCGCGCCGAGGATGATCACGAACTCGAAGGGCTGCCACAGCACCTCGAGATGGCCGCCCATCATCGCGTAGCTGCCGAACACGCAGGCGAAGACGAGAACTGTGCCGACGACCAGTCGCATGGTTTGCCACCCTCGCGGGCATTCCCGCGCAATTGCTACCTGCAAAGCAATTGACTGACGAAAGTTAAGTTCAGGTGTAGAGCCGACGGGCCTGCGGGGTGGTGGCGCCTCCCTGTCCCGCATGCGGGAGAGGGGCAGGGGTGAGGGTGGTTGGGTTTGCTCGGCGCCCATCATGGAGCGCTCCCCTTCTCCCCCCGCGAGAAGGTGTCGGCGGAGCCGACGGATGAGGGCCTAAAGCTTGGTCATTGTCCCGCGCATCGCGGCGCAACGCCCGGCCGCTAGACCCTCATCCGGCCCTTCGGGCCACCTTCTCCCGGGGGGAGAAGGGAGGCCTACGTCGGCAGTGCGCATCCCTCTCCGGCTATGCCGGAGAGCCGCAGGGGTGAGGGCGGTCCCGCCCACGCCGATCCCCGGCGCTGGCAGGTCAATGAACGCGGAGCGCGGCCCCGGCGCCCTCACCCCTGCCCCTCTCCCAGGGGGAGAGGGGATCGCGTCAGGCGGCGCGGTTGGGTGGGCGGGTCTGGTCGCGGCGGCCGGCCAGGAGGGCGGCGATGCTGATGTCCTCGTCCAGCGCCTCCCAGTGGAGGCCGGCGGGGCTCAGCGTATAGGCCGCCCGCTGTTCATGCGTGGTGGCGGCTAGGCGCGGAAATCACGCGAGCGGCACGCCGAGGGTGCGGCCGTTGGATCGATCCGGGGTCGGACATGACTGAAGCGAATTCAGGTACCTGGACTGTTCAATGGCCACGATTCTATTCCGTCTTTTGATCTGACGACGACGGTTTATACAGAGATATGGAGCCGTCTTTAACTAGCGTAGTGGCGGCTTTCTTGAAGCGCTTCGACAAAACAACTTCGTTGTAAAGGTATGTTGGTACAGTCAAACGAAACGTGACACGCGGCTTACCAGTAGATGCGTTCCACGCAGTAAACTTCCCTTGGTCATCCTTTCTCTTTTCTCGTTCGAACAATTCTCTGTATCGAAAAGGTGATACCCCAATGAATGGCCGAAATGCGACCTTCTTCTGTTCGCCAGTCTCATGAACGCTTATGGAGTCGCCATGAAGATGTTCAGCATAGCTTTTAGGATATGGCTCGATGTAGCTCACCGAATGAATTCCCGACGAAACAATGTGCTTGGCGCAAAGGTGACATGGGAATGTGGTACAATAAAGCGTTGTGCCCGCGAGAGGTTTTCCTAAACGCGCAGCGTCAGTTATTGCGCTCATCTCAGCATGTATAATGCGGCCATATTCGAGGAGGTCCATCAAATGGGCATCGCGAAGCGAGCTTCCTTTTCTTGAAACCTCAGACAGAGCATAATCAACAATTTCATCCAATGTCTTTTTATTCTCGATAAGGCCACTTTCAGACAGTCTCCGTATGGTATCTGCGATGATAGTCTTCTTGATGCGTTCATTTTCATCATGTCCAATGACATAATCACGATGATCGTAGCCATCATCACACCAGTAGGCACCACCAAACGGGCGCGGAACTTCGTTGCAGCCCATTGTAACGACATCGCCTCTGTCGTTTAGGATTGCAGCGCCGACTTGCCTCGACAAATCCAACGATCGCAACGCAGATGTTTTGGCTAAATACATTCCGTATTCGGACTTGGTTGGGCTAACTTTATTCGACCCAAACAAGGCTTCAAAAAAGCGGTCTATAAGAGCTTTGGCATGAGCTTCGTTGTCAATGTTTATAAATAAATCGGCAAGTGCAAAGGCGTCTTGTAGTCGCTGTCCGTTTCGTTCATCTCGTTCATCTTCGTCTCGTTCGATTAAAGCTTTAGCGGCTTGCTCGTCTTCATTTTTTGGGCGCGGGTGGGAGTGATCAGAGGCGATTCGCTCAGACAGGTTTTTTATTCTGTTGTTTTTATCGGAATAAATCGAGATCAAAATAAAAGAACGTCCGTAAGTTTGTCTTAGTAGGGCAATTTCTTCTTTTCGTTTAAACTGGTCAAAAACGTAAGTCGTACAAGGCGTATGGGAACTATAATCTTCTCCAAGTAAGCGACGCTCGGATCTTACGGCCATACAGCAGAGGACAGCCAAAACAGTCGGGTCGTTGAATCGATCTCTTATAGAATTGGCATAGCGGATATAAGAGTCATACCTTTTGTCGATAGGAGTCTCAACAAGCTGAGCATCGGAAAGAACAACTTGCTTCATTAGATCAGTTACCTTAAAAATTTTTGTTTTGTAAGAAAACCGAACGAGAGATAATTCAATCAGTTCGCGCACTTTTGCGTTGTCGGTCCCGATGGGCGAGCAGAGCCCGATAACAATTTCAGGCGCCTCAATCGTCGGTATCATTCCAACCTCATAGGAAAACGAACTTGTCGTTAATGACTGCGTCCGATGCTAGCGTCTGAACGTTGAGTCTCGCAATGGGGGGAAACGGAGGCGAGGATGAACACTCTTTCTGACGATTGGCTTTCGAACGAACTCGAACACGTTGATGATGAGTTTGAGAAGTGGAACGAGGCGCTAAAAAACAGCTTTAGTTCCATTGTAGAGGACGATGAAGATAGCTGAAAAGATAAAGGGCCGCGCGAGCGGCCCTTTTACGTCCATTGCAGCAGCTACTAATACCCTCAGCTACACCCCGTCGTCCCACCGCAAGTGTCGCACTTCAAGCAGGTCCCGTTCCGGACCAGCGTGAAGTTGCCACACTCGCCGCAGGCGTCCCCCTGGTAGCCCTTCATCAGCGCCTCGGCCCGCTTGGCCGCGCCGGTCGGGGCAGGAGCCTGCGCCTGCTCCCGCGGGGCGGGAGGCGCGAAGGCCAGGTTGCCGAGGCCGTCCTCGCCGATCACGCGCTCGACCTCCTCGGCGACTTCCTCGCGCAAGTTCTCCTCGCGAAGCTCCTGCTTCAGGGCGGTGGCGCCCTGGGTGGCGTAGGCGGTGGTGACGGCGGCGCCGGAGGCAGGGGCCGCCGGGCGGTTGTCGAAGCCGCCCGCGATCGCCATCAGGTTGGTGGCCTTGCCGCGCACCAGGCCCTTGGAGACGACGCGCGAGGCGTGGTTGGCCGGGGCCTTGCCCTCGTCGTCGCCCTTGCCGAGCGCGTCGAACACGGTCGCCTCGGGCGCCACGTGGGCGAGGTCGTTGCGGCCGAGATAGGAGATCGCGAGCTCGCGGAACACGTAGTCGAGCAGCGAGGTGGCGTTCTTGATGGCGTCGTTGCCCTGCACGAAGCCGGCCGGCTCGAAGCGCGTGAACGTGAAGGCGTCCACGTACTCCTCCAGCGGCACGCCGTATTGGAGGCCGAGCGAGATCGCGATGGCGAAATTGTTCATCAGGCTGCGGAAGGCGGCGCCCTCCTTGTGCATGTCGATGAAGATCTCGCCGATGCGGCCGTCCTCGTACTCGCCGGTGCGCAGGTACACCTTGTGGCCGCCCACGATGGCCTTCTGGGTGTAGCCCTTGCGCCGGTCCGGCAGCTTCTCGCGCTCGCGCATCCGCTCGATGCGCTCCACCACGCGCTCCACGATCTTTTCGGAGATCGCGGCCGCCCGGGCCGTGGCCGGCTGGGCGATCAGGGCCTCGACCTCGTCCTCCTCGTCCTCGTCGGCGATGAGCTGCGAGTTCAGCGGCTGGGAGAGCTTGGAGCCGTCGCGGTAGAGCGCGTTGGCTTTCAATGCGAGGCGCCACGAGAGCGTGTAGGCGTTCTTGGCGTCCTCGACGGTGGCGTCGTTGGGCATGTTGATGGTCTTGGAGATCGCCCCCGAGATAAAGGGCTGCGCCGCCGCCATCATGCGGATGTGGCTTTCCACCGAGAGGTAGCGCTTGCCGATGCGCCCGCACGGGTTGGCGCAGTCGAACACCGGGTAGTGCTCACGCTTGAGGTGCGGCGCGCCTTCCAGCGTCATCGCCCCGCAGACGTGGATGTTCGCGCCCTCGATCTCACCCTTGGTGAAGCCGAGGAAGGCGAGGAGCTCGAAGGAGGGATCCGCCAACTTCTCCGCCGGCACCTTGAGGGTGTTGACGAGGAAGTCCTCCCCGAGCGTCCACTTGTTGAAGACGAACTTGATGTCGAAGGCCGACGCCAGGTTCTTCTCCACCGCGGCGATCTGTGCGTCGCCGAAGCCCTTGCTCTTGAGCGTGGTGTGGTTCACGCCCGGCGCCTGCGCGAGCGAGGCGTGGCCCACCGCATAGGCCTCGATCTCGGCGATCTGCGCCTCGCCGTAGCCGAGCGTCCGCAGCGCCTCCGGCACCGCCTGGTTGATGATCTTGAAGTAGCCGCCGCCGGCCAGCTTCTTGAACTTCACCAGCGCGAAGTCGGGCTCGATGCCGGTGGTGTCGCAATCCATCACGAGGCCGATCGTCCCAGTCGGGGCGATCACCGTGGATTGGGCGTTGCGGAAGCCGTGCTTCTCGCCGAGCGCCAGCGCGTCGTCCCAGGCCTTGCGGGCATGCTGGACGAGCTTCTGGTCCGGGCAGGACGCGTGGTCGAGCGGCAGCGGCGCGATGTTGAGGCCCTCATAGCCGGAGGTCTCGCCATGCGCGGCGCGGCGATGGTTGCGGATCACGCGCAGCATGTGCTTCGCGTTCTCCTTGTAGCGCGGGAAGGTCCCGAGCTCGCCCGCCATCTCGGCCGAGGTCTTGTAGGCGACGCCCGTCATGATCGCCGTCAGCGCGCCGCAGATGGCGCGGCCCTGGTCGCTGTCATACGGGATGCCGGCGGTCATCAGGAGGCCGCCGATATTGGCGTAGCCGAGGCCCAGCGTGCGGAACTCGAAGGAGAGCTGCGCGATCTCCTTGCTCGGGAACTGCGCCATCATCACCGAGATCTCGAGCACGATCGTCCACAGCCGCGTGGCGTGCTCGTAGCTCTCGACGTCGAACTCGCCATCGGCCTTGCGGAACTGCAGCAGGTTGGCGGAGGCGAGGTTGCAGGCCGTGTCGTCCAGGAACATGTATTCCGAGCACGGGTTCGACGCGCGGATCTCGCCCGAGGCCGGGCAGGTGTGCCAGTCGTTGATGGTGGTGTGGAACTGGATGCCGGGATCCGCCGACGCCCAGGCGGCGTGGCCGATCTTCTCCCACAGGTCGCGGGCCTTCAGCGTCTTGATCGGCTTGCCGGTGATGCGCGCGGTGAGCTGCCAGTCGCCGTCGTTCTCCACCGCGTTCAGGAACTCGTCGGTGACGCGCACCGAGTTGTTGGAGTTCTGGCCCGAGACCGTGAGGTAGGCCTCCGAATCCCAGTCGGTGTCGTAGCTGTCGAACTGGATCTCGGTGTAGCCCTGCTTGGCGAACTGGATGACGCGCTTGATCAGGTTGTCGGGCGCCATGGAGCGGCGGGCGAGCTTGATCTCGCGCTTCAGCGCCGGGTTCTTCTCCGGGTCGTAGCAGCTGTCGCCGGGGCCGTCGCAGTTCACGCAGGCCTTCAGGATGGCCTTGAGGTGCTTCTGCAGGATCTTGGAGCCGGTGACCAGCGCGGCGACCTTCTGCTCCTCCTTCACCTTCCAGTCGATGTAGCTCTCGATGTCCGGATGGTCGACGTCCACCACCACCATCTTGGCGGCGCGGCGCGTGGTGCCGCCCGACTTGATGGCCCCGGCGGCGCGGTCGCCGATCTTCAGGAAGCTCATGAGGCCGGAGGAGCGCCCGCCGCCGGCGAGCTTCTCGCCCTCGCCGCGCAGGGCGGAGAAGTTGGAGCCCGTGCCCGAGCCGTACTTGAACAGGCGCGCCTCGCGCACCCACAGGTCCATGATGCCGCCCTCGTTCACGAGGTCGTCGGCGACGGACTGGATGAAGCAGGCGTGCGGCTGCGGGTGCTCGTAGGCGGACTTGGAGCGCGTCAGCTTGCCGGTCTTGTGGTCCACATAGAAGTGGCCCTGGGCCGGGCCGTCGACGCCATAGGCCCAGTGGAGGCCGGTGTTGAACCACTGCGGCGAGTTCGGGGCCACCATCTGCATGGCCAGCATGTAGCGGTGCTCGTCGAAGAACGCCTGCGCGTCCTCCTCGCTGGTGAAGTAGCCGCCCTTCCAGCCCCAATAGGTCCAGCAGCCGGCGAGCCGGTCGAACACCTGCTTGGCCGACATCTCCGAGCCGGTGCGCTCGTTTTCGGGCAGGGCCGCCAGGGCCGCCTCATCCGGCACGGAGCGCCACAGCCAGGACGGAACGTCGTTTTCCTCGACCTTCTTGAGGCGGGTCGGCACGCCGGCCTTGCGGAAATACTTCTGGGCGAGGACGTCGGCCGCGACCTGGCTGAACTGCTGGGGCACGTCGATGCCTTCCAGCCGGAACACGATGGAGCCGTCCGGGTTGCGGATCTCGCTCGTGACGGAGCGGAACGCGATGGCGGCGTAAGGCGACTGGCCGGTCTTGGTGTAGCGACGTTCGATCCGCATCGTCATCCCCTTTAGGGCGGACAACAACGGTCCGCCGGGCCGGTCGAGTTCCGGCCTCTTGCCCAAATCTGTTTTCTGCCCCTGAGGAACGCGGCCAACTCTCGACGGGTCGAACCTGCATCCCGATGCTGCCGCGGCGTTGCGGGCGTTCCCTGCCGGTCCTGGTTGAGGGGGGCCGGAGGGGGCCTCGCCGGGCTGCGGCGAACCGTCAAACGGCGCCGCCGCAGCCCCGTGCGACACGTCCACAACCTAGGCCCCGGGGAGCCCGAACGTCAAGGATTAGTGCCTCCGGGTCTTTGCTGACGCAAGATGTTGTAACAGGGGTGTGAACAGTGGGGATGATGCAACGCTGTCGCATAAGCCTCGGATTCACTTACGAGAATCGATTCAATTTTAGCCATTGCGGGCCGTCGCGCCTCCCGAAGGCCATCTGGAATCGTGGAAGACTCGCCGACACGGACCAGCCCAGGCTTGACTCGCGCGAAAGTTGAGCGGGTGGCGCCACAGTTGAGGCGAGAATGAGGCAGGCGTTGAGGTTGGGCGGGAATCGACCGGACGCGAGCGTATTGGCTCCGGCGGCTCGCGCGTCTCCGAATCGCCACGCCGCCGTTGCCTTTACAAAGCTGCGATGCCATCTTTACAACACCGTCAACACAGGATCGATTTATGTCGGCTCCTCTCAACATCCGGAACCCGCGCGCCCGCGAACTGGCGCGTGAACTGGCCGAGCGCCGGCGCATCAGCATCACGGACGCGGTGGTGGGGGCGCTCCAGGCGGAGCTCGCGCGCGAGCGGGCCGAAACCCCGCTGGCGCGGCGGCTGGGCGACATCGGCGCCCGGTCTTGCGCCAAGGCCGGGCCGAACCGCCGCGATCTCAGCGAGGAGGAACGCGACGCGCTATGGACGCGCTGATGTTCATCGACACGTCCGTTTTCGTCGCCATCCTGTGCGGCGAGCCTGAGGCCCCGCTGTTCGCGGCCGCGATCGAGCGGGCCGCCCGGCGCTTCACGTCGCCGATGGTGCGGCTGGAGACCTGCATGGTCGCGTCGACTCGCCTCGACCGCTCGCCCGCCGACGTGGAGATGGATTTCGACGCCATTTTGATCGAGGCCGCCATCGAGGTGGCGCCGATCACGGACGAGACGAGCCGTCTCGCCGTGCGGGCCTTCGAGCGGTTCGGCAAGGGCAGGGGAACCGCGGCGAGGCTGAACCTCGCCGACTGCTTCTCCTATGCGAGCGCCCGTGCGCTCGGCGCCCCGATCCTGTTCAAGGGACGCGACTTCGCGGCCACGGAGCTTGGCGTCGCCGTGTACTGAGCACCCGCGACCACGGTCGGGCTGGACAGGCGCCCCCGCAATCGTATAGTCCGCGCCAGAATGCCCGGGCCCCTTCGGTGGCCCGCCGTCCGAGGCCCCCGGCGGGCCCTGCGCAAAGGCCCACCCATGGCGATGAAGCCCTTTCTTCTGCAGTTCTTCACCTGGTGGAGCGGCCAGACCATCGGCACGCGCTTCTTCACCTGGCGCTTCGGCGAGCGGGTGGGCGAGGACGAGTTCGGCAACGTCTATTACCAGACCGCCGGCGGCAAGATCGACCCGACCATCGGGGTTCCGCGCCGCTGGGTGGTCTACAAGGACCGCACCGAGGCCACGCTGGTCCCGGCCGGCTGGCTCGGCTGGCTGCGCAACACGCAGGTCGAGCCGCCGTCCGTTCAGCCCTACACGCCGCGCGAGTGGGAGCGCCCGCACCAGCCCAACATGACCGGCACGCCCTTCGGGTACCGCCCCAAGGGCTCGATCCTGAACCAGAACGAGCGCCCCGCCGCCACCGGCGACTATGACGCCTGGTCTCCGGGCGGCGCGCCCAAGGAGCGGCGCATCGAGACCGGCGAGAAGGCCTGACCCCACTCCGCTCTTCCCAAACGCAAACGCCGCCTTCCGGGCGGCGTTTTTCGTTGTAGGCTCCGGCGGGGGCTTTCGGGTGGATCGCGCCTTTCGGGTGGAGCTTGGAGACGCGCATGCGCGAACATCGCTACCGCACCACCACGGTGTGGACCGGCAATCTCGGCTCCGGAACCGCCGACTACCGCAGCTATGGGCGCGACCACGCAGTGCGGGTCGTCGGCAAGCCCGACATCCTGGGCTCGTCCGATCCAGCCTTTCGGGGCGACCCGACGCGCCACAACCCCGAAGATCTTTTTGTCGCCTCGCTGTCGGCCTGCCACATGCTCTGGTACCTCCACCTTGCGGCCGTATCCGGCATCGTTGTGGCCGCCTATGAGGACGAGGCCGAGGGCGTGATGGAGGAGGGGCCCGAGGGCGGCCGCTTCACGGGCGTCACCTTGCGGCCCCACGTTCGCATCGTGGCCGGCGATCCCGAAAAGGCCGGCGCCCTGCACGAGCAGGCGCACCGCTACTGCTTCGTGGCCAATTCCGTGAACTGCCCGGTGCGTTGCGAACCCACCATCGAGAGCCAGCAGGGCGTCGAAGGCTGAGCCGAAACGCCCTGTAGCGCCATGCGAGGCGGCGCACAGGCGCGCCCGCCCTTTCTCCGCCCACTTTGGCGTGTTAAGCACCCGGCCCGTTGGGCGACCGCGGCCTCGAATCGCGGCGTGGAGCCTCTTGCGCGTGTTCATGCCTGTCTTGCCGATCGTCACCATCCTTCGTCGTCCCGCCCCGATCGCGGCCGTGCTTGGCTGCGCGATGGCGCTCGCGGCCGGTCCCGCCCAGGCGGACAAGATCAAGAACCCGACGGCGATTTTCGCTGGGCTCGACAAGATCACCGGCCGGATCATCTCCTTCGAGGCGCAGGTTGACGAAACGGTGCAGTTCGGCGCGCTGCAGATCACGCCGCGCGTCTGCTACACGCGCCCGCCGACGGAACCGCAGAACACGACGTCCTTCATTGAAGTCGACGAGGTGACGTTCAACAACGAATATCGTCGCATCTTCGGCGGCTGGATCTTTGCGTCCAGCCCCGGCCTGCACGGCATCGAGCACCCGATCTATGACGTGTGGCTGACCACCTGCAAGGGCGGCAAGGACGTGATTCCGGACCCGGTCGATCCGGACAAGATCGATCCGCTGAAGCCGACGCAGCCTGATCCGAAGGTCTCCGAGCAGCAGCAGCGCCAGCAGCGCCGCGCCCAGACCAATGGCGGCACGGGTGGGCTCTACACCGTTCCGGCGCCGTCCGCGCCGGCCGGCGGCGGGCAGATCGGCGTCGCGGCCCCGCAGGGCGTGCCGGTGGCGCCGCGCCAGCCGACCCAGCGCTTCTTCCCGACCAATCCCAACGGCGTCGGCCTGCCGCCCGGGCGTGACCCGACCGGCAGCAACCGCTGAGCCTGCCGCCGTTTCGTTGCCTTGGCCTGCCCCGAGGTCTATACCGCTCGCAGGCGGCCCGGGGGCGGCCGGCGCGCCCGAATTGGGTCGCCGGACGCTGCGTTTTGAGGACGTGAGATGACGGAGCCCACCCGCGTGGCGAACACCAGCACATCCGCTGACGAGGGCGGCGTCCTCGAAACCATCAAGGTCGTCGTCCAGGCGCTCCTGATCGCCCTCGTGGTGCGGACCTTCCTGTTCCAGCCCTTCAACATTCCGTCCGGATCGCTGATCCCTACGCTGCTGATCGGCGACTACCTGTTCGTCTCGAAATACAGCTACGGCTACTCGAAATATTCGATCCCGTTCAGCCCGCCGCTGTTCAGCGGCCGGATCTGGGCCGCGGAGCCGCAGCGTGGCGACATCGCGGTGTTCAAGCTGCCGCGCGACAACTCCACCGACTACATCAAGCGCGTCATTGGCCTGCCGGGCGACCGCATCCAGATGATCGACGGCATCCTC
Source organism: Alsobacter metallidurans (assembly GCF_014636935.1). GTDB lineage: Bacteria > Pseudomonadota > Alphaproteobacteria > Rhizobiales > Beijerinckiaceae > Alsobacter > Alsobacter metallidurans. The sequence continues at coordinate 1,890,695 of NZ_BMES01000001.1, forward strand.
CACATCAACGGCCAACCGCTGAAGAAGCAGGCGGTCGGCAAGGAGGACGTCAACGCCGGCGCGGGCTACCGCGACCGCGCCACCTTCTATCGCGAGACGCTGCCCAACGGCATCAGCTACGTGATCCAGGAATTGGACATCTACGGCAACAAGCTTGGCCGAAACACGCCCGTCTACCAGGTGCCGCCCGGCAACTTTTTCATGATGGGCGACAACCGCGACAACTCGCTCGACAGCCGCGACATGACCTCCCAGGGCGTCGGCTACGTGCCGTTCGAGAACCTGATCGGCCGCGCCGAGGTGATCTTCTTCTCGGTGTCGGAGGAGGGCGCAGCCTGGAAGGTGTGGGAGTGGCCCTGGACCGTGCGCTGGAACCGCCTGTTCAAGCCCGTGCATTGAGCTGATGGCGCGCCGGCCCAAGCCCAGCCTCTCCGTCCTGGAAGAGAGCATCGGCTATTCGTTCAAGGACCGCGCCCACCTGGAGCGCGCGCTGACCCACATCAGCGCGCTCAAGGGCACGCCCAGCAACGGGCCGCACTATCAGCGGCTGGAATTTCTGGGCGACCGCGTTCTCGGGCTGGTTGTCGCCGAGATGCTGTACCGGGCCTACCCCAAGGCGGGCGAGGGCGAGCTCTCACGCCGGCTCGGCCATCTCGTGCGGCATGAGACCTGCGCTGAAGTCGCAGAGCTGTGGGATGTTGGCCCGCATATCCGCCTCGGCGTCGGCGAGAACCAGTCCGGCCTGCGCAACAAGACCGCCATCCTGGGCGACGTCTGCGAGGCCGTGATCGCGGCCGTTTATCTGGATGGCGGCTTCGAGCCCGCGCGGGTCTTGGTGGAGCGCGATTTCGGGCCCAAGATGAGTGAACCCGGCCGCGCCACGCGCGATCCGAAATCCATGCTGCAGGAATGGGCGCTGGGCCTCGCCCGGCCCGTGCCTGTTTACGAGGAGCGCGACCGCTCCGGCCCCGACCATGCGCCGCAGTTTCGCATCGCCGCGCGGGTCGAGGGCTTCAAGGACTGCGAAGGGGAGGGGCCGTCGAAGCGCCTCGCCGAGCAGGCCGCCGCCGAGGCATTTCTGCGCCGTGAGGGCGTGTTGAAGGATTCCCGATGACCGACACGCCCGCCCCGCACGACGACGAGCCGCAAGGATCCCCGGACGCGCCGCGCGAACCGACCCGCTGCGGCTTCGTTGCGCTGATCGGCGCGCCCAACGCCGGCAAGTCGACGCTGATCAACGCCCTCGTGGGCGCCAAGGTGTCGATCGTTTCGCGCAAGGTGCAGACCACGCGCGCGCTGGTGCGCGGCATCGCGCTGCAAGGCGCGGCCCAGATCATCGTGGTGGATACGCCCGGCATCTTCGCCCCCAAGCGGCGGCTCGACCGCGCCATGGTGACCTCCGCCTGGGGCGGCGCGGGCGACGCCGACGCGGTGGCGCTGCTGGTGGACGCCCGCAAGGGCGTGGACGAGGAAGTCGAGGCCATTCTTGCCAAGCTGGGTGAGCTGAAGCGGCCCAAGCTGCTGATCCTGAACAAGATCGACATGATCGACCGGACGCGCCTGCTCGGCCTCGCGCAGGACATCAACGCCCGTCACCCCTTCAAGGAGACCTACATGATCTCCGCCCTGAAGGGCGATGGCGTCGACAAGGTGCGCGAATCGCTGGGCGCCATGATGGCCCCCGGGCCCTGGCTCTACCCCGAGGATCAGATCTCCGACGCGCCGCTGCGCATCCTCGCGGCCGAGATCACCCGCGAGAAGCTGTTTGAGCGCCTCCACGACGAATTGCCCTACGAATCCACGGTCGAGACCGACCAGTGGAAGGTGATGAAGGACGGCTCGGCCCGGGTGGAGCAGACAATTTTCGTGGCCCGCGAGAGCCAGCGCAAGATCGTGCTCGGCAAGGGCGGCCAGACCATCCGGGCCATCGGCGAGATGTCGCGTAAGGACATCGCCGAGGCCGCGGAAGTGAAAGTGCACCTCTTCCTGTTCGTAAAGGTGCGCGAGAACTGGGCCGACGACCCCGAGCGCTACCGCGAGATGGGTCTGGAATTTCCGCGCGGCGGGTAACCTTCACCGAGCTTGACCGCAGCCGCCAGCGAGGCACAATGGTTGTGTGCTTCGGCCGATTGCCTGCCGCGTGTCGGCGGTCTTCTCTCGACGATTGATGCTCGGCGCCGTGGGCGCTGCAGCGCTGGCCATCGCCGCGCCGTCGTTGAGCAGTGCCGAGCCGGCTGCTTTCAAGCCCTTCGCGACGGAGGAGCGTGACCTCGTTTTTCCGGACATCGACGGCGTCCCGCGCGCTCTGGCGGACCACCGTGGCCGCCCGGTGGTGCTGCACGTGTTCGCCACCTGGTGCGAGCCCTGCCGTGAGGAGCTTCCCGTGCTGGCCGCCGTGGCGGCGGAGCCGGACGCCCCGGCCGTGGTGGCGGTCGCGCTGGCCGAGCCGGCTAGCCGGGTGCGCGGCTTCCTGGACAAGCTCGCCCTCCACTTCGAGACCGCGCTTGTCGACGACGCGCGCGCGACCGTGAAGCGCTGGGGCGTTTCCATCCTCCCCACGTCGATTCTGATCGACGCCGCAGGCGCGCCGCGCTGGAAGGCGGAGGGCCCCGTGGACTGGCGCGCCCCGGCCACGGCTGCGCTGCTCGACGACCTCAAGACAAAGCCCCGCATCCAAGCGGGCGCAACCCGAACGGGAGGGTGAAGCCATGTTGCGACGTGACGTGTTGAAGGGCGGCCTCGCCGCCGGAACCGCGGCCCTGCTGCCGCGCGCCGCCTGGGCGCAGGCCAGCGCGCCAGGCTGGCGCAGCTTCGAGATCAGGACCACGCTGAAGCTCCGCAACCCCGGCGGCGGCGCGGCCCGCGCGTGGGTTCCGCTGCCCTCCGCAGTGGACGAGAGCTGGGTGCGCGCCGTGGGCTCGACCTGGAGCGGCAACGGCCGGTTCGAGGCGGTCGCGGACCCGGTCTACGGCGCGCCCATGCTGGTCGCGTCCTGGACAGGCGAGGCCGAGCCACGGCTCGAGATCGTCTCGCGCCTGACCACCCGCGACCGCGCCGTCGACCTCGCGAGGCCGACGCCCGTGACGCCGCTCTCCGAGACCGAGCGCCTCCTCTACACCCGCGGCACTGAGCTGCTGCCCGTCACCGGCATCGTGAAAGCGAAAGCCGACGAGATCGTCGCGGGCGCGGCTGGCGACCTCGCCAAGGCGCGGGCCATCTACGAGTGGGTGGTGGAAAACACCTTCCGCGATCCCGCCACGCTCGGCTGCGGCGTGGGGGACATCGAGTCGTTGCTCGCGTCTGGCAATCTCGGCGGCAAATGCGCCGACCTCAACGCGCTCTATGTCGGGCTCGCGCGCGCGGCCGGGCTACCGGCGCGCGACGTCTACGGCATCCGCATCGCGCCGTCGCGGCGCGGCTACAGGAGCCTCGGCGCCAACGCGGAGGTGATCAGCAAGGCCCAGCACTGCCGCGCCGAGGTCTGGCTGGCCGACTTCGGCTGGTTCCCGGTGGACCCCGCCGACGTCCGCAAGGTCGTGCTGGAGGAGCCGCCCGGCAAGCTCGCGATCACGGACCCCAAGGTGGTCGAAGCGCGCAAGATGCTGTTCGGCGGGTGGGAGATGAACTGGATGCCCTACAATGTCGCCCACGACGTCACGCTGCCGGGCTCCAGGCGGGTGGTCCCGTTCCTGATGTACTCGCAGGCCGAAACCGCGGACGGCGTCCTCGACAGCTTGGATCCGGACGCCTTCGGCTACGCGATCACGGCGCGCGAGGTAACGGCCTGAGTGCGCCGTCCCGCAGGGACTCACATCCCGCCCGCATGCTAAACCGCCCGCATGGAGTGGCGCGACGAAGGCATCGTGATCGGGGTCCGGCGGCACGGCGAAGGCAGCGTGCTGCTGGAGTTGATGACCCGCGAACATGGCCGCCATATCGGGCTGGTGCGCGGCGGGCGCTCGGCCCGGATGCAGCCGGTGCTGCAGGCCGGCAACTCCGTGTCGGTCGCCTGGCGGGCGCGGCTGGACGAGCATCTCGGCTCGTTCCAGGTCGAGCCCACGGTGCAGCGCGCCGCTCGGCTGATGGATTCGCCGGCCGCGCTCTATGGCCTCGGCGTGCTCGGCGGCCTCGTGCGCCTTTTGCCGGAGCGCGATCCGCATCCGGCCCTGCATGAGACGCTGGAGCTGGTGCTGGGCGCGCTGGACGACCCGGCGCTGGCCGGCCCGCTCGTGGTGCGCTTCGAGCTCGCGATCCTGAGCGAACTCGGCTTCGGCCTCGATCTCGCCGAATGCGCCGCCACCGGCTCGCGCGACAACCTCGTCTTCGTGTCGCCGAAAACTGGCCGCGCCGTGTCGGCCGCGGCCGGCGAGCCCTGGCGCGACAAGCTGCTGGCCCTGCCGCCGTTCCTGCACGAGGGGCAGGGGCGGGCGCTGCCGAGCCCCGCCCAGCTTGCCGCCGCCTTCGCGCTCACCGGCCACTTCCTGAACCGCCACGTCTACGAGCCAAGGGGAACGACAGCCCCCGACGTGCGCGCGGCGTTCATCGCGGCTGTTCTTTCGGCTCAGTCTCGCGACGCGAGTTAGCGTCCGCAGCGCGCCGGATGTTCGACGCGTTGCCGCAGCGAGCCCCCTCTCCCTGGCACAGGGGGAGGTTGGGGTGAGGGGTCGCCGCCTCTGCAGCGGTCTTGTTGAAGTCAAAGGCCCAACCGGCCCTCACCCTGTCCCTCTCCCCTGCAGGGGAGAGGGGACGCGCTGCAGCCGCCTTTGGACACGGTGAGGCTCAGCCTGGGGATAAGGCCGCCCCAGCCTTGCGGCGCAAGGCCGTGTTCGCTAAGCGTTCACGGTCGTTCGTCCCGGATTTGGACGACCAACGAGGATCGTGATGGGCAAGCCGGTCGACCCACCGTCAGGCAAGGACGTCGAGAGCATCGACCTGCGCGAGGCGCTGGAAGAGCGTTATCTCGCCTATGCGCTCTCCACCATCATGCACCGCGCCCTGCCGGATGCGCGCGACGGGTTGAAGCCCGTGCATCGGCGCATCCTGCACGCCATGCGGCTGCTGCGGCTCGATCCCGGCACGGCCTTCAAGAAATGTGCCCGCATCGTCGGCGACGTCATCGGCAAGTTCCACCCGCATGGCGACCAGGCCGTCTATGACGCGCTGGTGCGCCTCGCGCAGGATTTCGCCCAGCGCTATCCGCTGGTGGACGGGCAGGGCAATTTCGGCAACATCGACGGGGATAACGCAGCCGCCTACCGCTATACCGAGGCGCGCCTCACCGAGGTCGCGCGGCTGCTGTTGGAAGGGATCGACGAGGACGCGGTCGATTTCCGCGACACCTACAATGGCGAGGACGACGAGCCCGTCGTGCTGCCGGCCGCCTTCCCGAACCTGCTCGCCAACGGCTCTCAGGGCATCGCGGTCGGCATGGCGACCTCCATTCCGCCGCACAACGCCGCCGAGCTCTGCGACGCCGCGCTCTACCTGATCAGCCACCCCAAGGCGACCTCCGAGCAGTTGCTCACCTTCGTGCCCGGGCCCGACTTTCCCACCGGCGGCGTGCTGGTGGAAACGCGCGCCAGCATGGCCGAGACCTACCGCACCGGCCGCGGCGGCTTTCGCCTGCGCGCCCGCTGGGAGAAGGAGGAGACCGGCCGCGGAACCTGGGTGGTGGTGGTCACCGAGATTCCCTACCTCGTGTCCAAGGGCCGCCTCATCGAGAAGCTCGCCGAGCTGATCAACGAGAAGAAGCTGCCGCTCGTCGCCGACATCCGCGACGAGTCGGCCGAGGACGTGCGCGTCGTCATCGAGCCGCGCTCGCGCACGGTCGACCCCGCCATGATGATGGAAAGCCTGTTCCGCCTGTCGGAGCTGGAAAACCGCATCGGCATGAACATGAACGTGCTCTCGGGCGGCGTCGTCCCCCGGGTGCTCGGCCTGTCCGAAGCCCTGCGCGAGTGGCTGGAGCACCGCCGCACCGTGCTGCTGCGCCGCTCGCGGCACCGGCTGAACCACATCGAGAAGCGCCTGGAGATCCTCCAGGGCATGCTGATCGTCTATCTCGACCTCGATCGCGTCATCAAGATCATCCGCGAGGAGGACGAGCCCAAGGTCGAGCTGATGCGGTTCTTCGAACTCACCGAGAACCAGGCCGAGGCCATCCTCAACACCCGCCTGCGCTCGCTGCGCAAGCTGGAGGAGATGGAGCTGAAGCGCGAACTCGCCTCGCTTGAAGTCGAGAAGGGCCAGATCGAGACGCTGCTCGGCTCCGAGGCGGCGCAGTGGAAGACGATCTCGTGGGAGATCCGCGAGGTTCGCAAGACCTTCGGCCCCGAAACCAAGATCGGCAAGCGGCGCACCAGCTTCGCGGACGCGCCGGACCTCTCCGACGTCGACTTCGCCGAGGCGATGGTGGAGCGCGAGCCCGTCACCGTGGTGGTGACCCAGAAGGGCTGGATTCGCGCCCTGAAGGGCCACGTCCAGGACCTCTCGGGCCTGCAGTTCAAGGGCGACGACGCGCTGCAAACGTCGTTCTTCTCCGACACCGGGGCGAAGATCCTGGTGTTGGCCGACAACGGCAAGGTGTTCACCCTGGAGGCCTCGCGCCTGCCGGGCGGGCGCGGCTTCGGCGATCCGATCCGGCTTCTGGCCGACATCGACGCGGGCGCGGAGATCATCCAGGTGTGGCAGCACAAGCCGGGCGGCAAGCTGCTGTTCTCCACCAGCGAGGGACGCGGCTTCGTGGCGGCCTCGGACGATGTCGTGGCCAACACCAAGAAGGGCAAGAACGTCCTCAATGTCGACGCCGGCCACAAGGCGGTCTTCGCCGCGCCGGCCGATGGCGACTACATCGCCATCATTGGCGAGAACAGGAAGCTGCTCGTGTTCCCGACCGCCCAAACGCCGGAAATGTCGCGCGGCAAGGGCGTGCGCCTCCAGCGCTACAAGGACGGCGGCGTCTCGGACGCCAAGGTCTTCAACCTCGCCGAAGGCCTCACCTGGCGCGACACATCCGGCCGCACCTGGACGGTGGCGGCGGGCGAACTTACCGAATGGATCGGCAATCGGGCTGAAGCGGGCCGGCTGCCGCCGAAGGGGTTCCCGAAGAACAACAAGTTCGGAGGGTAGGGCAGGGCGCTGGCGGGTTACCCCTGACCGCGCCGAATAACATTTCAGCCAAGTTGGCTATAAAACTTCGTGTAATATCTCGGGACCGGACCTCGTGCGGCTGCTTTCGGTGATCAAAAAAACGGACTGCGATCCATCGCCAGATCGGGCTCACTGCCAAACCGCCGGCCACCGCAAGCCGCACCCTCACTCCACCCTCTGCCACCCATGCGGAGCCAAACGCTCCTGCGGGGTGAAGCGCGCCTTGTAGGCCATCTTGGGCGACCCCTCGACCCAATAGCCGAGGTAGACATAAGGCAGGCCCATGCGGCGCGCGCGGGCGATGTGGTCGAGGATCATGTAGGTGCCGAGGCTGCGCTCGGCCTCGTCCGGATCAAAGAACGAGTACACCATCGAGAGCCCGTCTCCGAGCACGTCGGTGAGCGCGCAGGCCAGCAGGGGGCCGACGCCGCGGCCGTTGATGGCGGTGTCAGGTCCACGTCGGCGATATTCGATCACCTTGGTCTCGACATGCGAGTCCTCCACCATCATGGCGAAGTCCAGCGCCGTCATGTCGGCCATGCCGCCGGCCGCATGGCGCGAGTCGAGGTAGTGCCGAAACAACGAATATTGCTCGGAGGTCGGCGTGTTCTCGCGCATCTCGCCAACGAGGCCGCGGTTCGCGTCCGTCACGCGGCGCATGTTGCGCGAGGGCGCAAAGTCGTCCACCAGCACGCGCACCGAGATGCAGGCGCGACAACCATCGCAGGCTGGCCGGTACGCAATGGTCTGCGAGCGGCGGAAGCCCCCATGAGTCAGGACGTCGTTCAACTCCGGCGCGCGCTTGCCGATGAGGTGCGTGAACACCTTGCGCTCGAGCTTGCCGCGCAGATACGGGCAGGCGGTCGGGGCCGTCAGGTAGAATTGCGGCTGGTCGCGGGACTGGGTCGTCAATCCGAGCTTCCTTGCCTTCGTTCGGACCAGTCCCGGCATGCGCGAACCGCACGTCGGAGGCCCTTGCGGGCGCGCTACTCAGGATAGCATCGGGAGCGCCAGCCTCAAGCCCCGAGGCTGGCGCCGCGCGTCAGGTTCCGCGGCGCACCGCGATCAGGCCGGAAAGAAGGTCGTGCAGCATGCGGCGGTCGGCGCGCACGAGCCCGAACAGCAGCACAAGCGGGGTGAGCGTCGAGATGCTGACGTAAAAGAACACCGCATGCACGGCCGCGACGATAAAGGGCGCGGTCTGGCCCGTGACCGTGCGCAGCTCGACGCCGAACATGCGCTGGCCGATCGTCGAGCGCCGCGGCCCCGAGACGGTGACGCCGCTGTAGATCACGGCCACGATGGGCCACAACACCGGCAGGATCATCCAGCCGAGCCCGAAGGTGAGCACGCCGAGAACCAGCGACGCCACCGCGAACACGGCCCAGAGCGCGCCGATCACAAAGAAGTCCACGATCCACGCGCCCATGCGCCCGCTGAGGACGCCGGACGTGTCGCTGGCCGGAACGGCGGTGTAGACGACGGGCTGAGGGGTCATCGCAGTCCTTTCGAGGCTCAAAGCCGAGCCGCACGAGATGTGGCCCCGGCCTGCGCTGCATTCAAGATCGTGGCGGCTAACTGCGCCGGTCCATGCGCTTGGGCGCGAGGCCGTCGGCCGCGAGCGCCTCCAGGATCTGCCGCGTGTGCTCGGCCCCGCGCGTCTCCACCGTGACGTCGATGGTGACGCCCTTGGCGGGCACGTCCAGGAACAGCCGGCCGTGCGACACTTCCAGGATGTTGGCGCCAAGCTCGCCGAGATGCGAAGCGATCGCGCCGAGGAGGCCGGGGCGGTCCGCCGTGGTGATGCGCAGCGAGGCGATGCGCTCCTCGCGCTCCAGCGTGCGCACCATGATGGAGGCGAGCAGCCGCGCGTCGATGTTGCCGCCGCACAAAATGAGCCCGACATTCAGCCCGGCGAACCGCGCCGGCTCGGCCAGCATGGCGGCAAGCCCGGCCGCGCCCGCGCCTTCGGCCATGCTGCGCGCCAGGGTGGCGAAGCAGCTCACGCCACGCTCGATGGCGGGCTCGTCCACGAGCAGGATGTCTTCCACGAGGTCGCGGACGATGGGCAGCGTCAGCGTTCCCACGGTCTTCACCGCGATGCCCTCGGCCAGCGTCGGCCCGCCGATCGGCCGGTCGCCGCCCGCGATGGCGTTCACGAAGGAGGGGTAGAGGGCGGCCTCCACGCCGACGATGCGGATGCTGGGCTTCAGCGCCTTGGCCGCCACCGCGTTCCCGGCGCAGAGCCCGCCGCCGCCGATGGGGATCACCAGCATGTCGAGGTCCGGCCGCTCGGCCAGCATATCGAGCGCGATGGTGCCCTGGCCCGCGATCACGGCCGGGTCGTCATAAGGGTGCACCAGCGTGAGGTCGTGCTCGCGCTGGATCGCCTCGCAGCGTTCGCGCGCCTCGTAGAGCGTCTCCCCATGGAGTTCCACCGTGGCCCCGTAGGAGCGGGTATTCTCCACCTTCACGATGGGCGTGGTGGCCGGCATCACGATGGTGGCCGGCACGCCGAGCCGGCCGGCATGGTAGGCCACCGCCTGCGCGTGGTTGCCGGCCGACATGGTGACGACGCCGCGCGCGCGCTCCTCCGGCGTGAGCTGGGAGAGCCGGTTCAGCGCGCCCCGCTCCTTGAAGGAGCCGGTGGATTGCATGTTCTCGTATTTCACGAACACGTTCGCGCCCGTCAGCGCCGAGAGGCGAGGGGCGGGCAGCATCGGCGTCTTTTGCACCTGCCCCTGGATCACGGCGGCGGCGGCGCGAATGTCGTCCAGCGAGATGCAATGTGTCATCGGCTCATACCCGTCGGGGAAGAAGGTCGCGCCAGCCGAAGAGCCCGCCGGGGCGCAGGGCCAGCGTGATGCTGAGCAGGGCGTAGATGGCGATGTCCCGGCTCTCCAGCGGCATGGTAGCCGACCAGAACGCCTCCGCTAGCCCGATCACGACGCCTCCCGCCAAGCCTCCGCCCACGGACCCGATGCCCCCGATCACGGCCGCCACCAGGGCCTTGAGGCCGAGCGTGAGGCCATAGCCGTAGCCGACGCCGCCCCAATAGGCCGTGATGATGAAGCCCGCGAGGCCAGCCAGCGCGGCCGAAACCCCGAAGGTGAGCAGGAAGATGCGTCGGCGATCGACGCCAAACAGCGCCGCCGTTTGCGGGTCGTCCGCGAAGGCCCGCCAGGAGCGGCCAAAGCCTGTGTAGCGCATGGCCAGCAGCAGCGCTGCGCCGGCCAGCAGCGCCGCGAGCGTCACGAGCAGGGCCATGGGCGTGACGGTGGTGACGAAGTCGCCGGATCGGACCAGCGACATCGGCGCATTCAGCACCGGCGACGTCCACCGCAGGTCGTTGCCCTGGGCCAGGCGCTGGACCTCGGACAGGCTCATCATCAGGCCGGTGGTGGCGATCAGGATAGGCAATCCCGGCCCTGCGATCAGCGGCGCCACCACGAGCCTGCCGCTCGCCATGCCGGTCGCGGCCGCGCCATACAGCGAAAACACGCAGGCCAGCGCCAAACCGGCGGCCGGATCCCGGAAGCCGAGCTGCACCATCAGGGTGACGCCGAGCAGCGCCCCGTAGCCGCCGAGCGCCGCGAGCTCGCCGAAGCCGAACACGATCCGGCCCACGAGCCCATAGATCAGCGAATAGGCGGCCGCCACCAGGCCATACACGGCCGCCTGCGGCAGCGCGTTCAGCGCCTGCTGCAGGCCATACGCGACGGGACGCGGCGCGGTCGGAAGATCGATCGACTGAAGCCCGCCGGGATCGGCCAGCAACGCTTCAGGCTGGGCGAGGTAGAAGCGCCGCAGGAAATAGAACGCCGGTTCGCTGAGCTGGCCCTGCTCGGTGACCACCGCGACGAGCTCCTGCCGGTTGCGCGACAGGACGTCGCCGGCGAAACGGCAGGCGACGAACCTCGTCCGCGCCGGTTCTCCCGGGGGCTCGGCCCGGTACACGATCCGCAATCCGCGCTTGTCCTCCGCGGGCGTGATCCGCCCCAGCGTGATGGAGGTGCCGGCCGGGTTCAACGCCGGGATCGCCATGCGGCACAGCCGCGCCTGGTCGGCGTCGATCAGGGTCGCGCAACCGGTTATGGCGACAAGGAGAATCGCCAGCAACGCAGCGGACAGGCGGGACATGCCCGGCAGGATAACGCGAGCCGGGCGCGTGTCACGCAAGGAGAACGGCTCAGCCTCAGCCCCGCTTCAGCTTCTCGGCCACCGTGGCGGCGAAATAGGTGAGGATGCCGTCCGCGCCGGCGCGCTTGAAGGCGAGGAGGCTCTCGATCATGGCCTTCTCGCCGTCCAGCCAGCCGTTCTGGGCGGCGGCCTGGATCATCGCGTACTCGCCGGACACCTGGTAGGCGAAGGTCGGCACCGCGAAGGTGTCCTTCACGCGCCGGACGATGTCGAGATAGGGCATGCCGGGCTTAACCATCACCATGTCGGCGCCTTCGTCGAGGTCGAGCGCAACTTCGCGCAGCGCCTCGTCGGAATTGCACGGGTCCATCTGGTAGGTGCGCTTGTCGCCCTTCAGCAGCGCGTTGCTGCCCACCGCGTCGCGGAACGGGCCGTAGAACGCGGAGGCGTATTTCGCCGCATAGGCCATGATCTGCACGTCGCCGAGGCCCGCGGCGTCGAGCCCGGACCGGATGGCGCCGACGCGGCCGTCCATCATGTCGGACGGCGCGACGATGTCGCAGCCGGCCTGGGCCTGGTTCAGGGCCTGTCGCACCAGCACGGCGACGCTCTCGTCGTTGAGGATGTGGTCGCCGTCCATCAACCCGTCATGGCCGTGGCTGGTGTAGGGGTCGAGCGCCACGTCGGTGAGGATGCCGATGTGCGGCACGGCCTTCTTCACCGCCCGCACGGCGCGGCAGACGAGGTTCTCGGGGTTCAGCGCCTCGGCGCCGTCTGGGCAGCGCAGCGCCTTGTCCGTGTAGGGAAACAGCGCGATGCAAGGGATGTCGAGCGCGGCGGCGCGCTCGGCCTCGCGCACGATCTCGTCGACGCTGAGCCGTTCCACGCCCGGCATGGAGGCGACCGGAACGCGCGTGTTCTGCCCCTCGACGATGAACAGCGGCCAGATCAGGTCGTTGGCGGTCAGCACGTTCTCGCGCACGAGGCGGCGCGCCCACTCGGCCTTGCGGTTGCGGCGGGGGCGGTGCGACAGCTCGAGCGGCGAGGCCGGCGCGCGGGCGGGCTCGGATCGTGAAGCGGGTGTCTGGAACGGTGTGACCCGGGACGCCATTGGCGTTGTCCTCCGGTAATCGCTGCGAGAGCGGGGACGCTATCTTGGAAACGTTCTGAACATCGGAGTAACACCAACCGGGCCCGGCCGAAAGCGGCCAAGGGCCGCGCCAGCATTTCTACGCATGGGTGCGTTGACGCCCATGCCCCCGCGAGCTTCACTCCGCCGCCTTCGCCCAACCATGAGCCCCGCATGTCCGAATCGCCGACCTCACCAGCCGAGACCCACGCCGAGCCGGAGGCGATCTGCGAGATCCGCGGCGCCGCGGGCGTGATCACGCTGAACCGGCCCAAGGCGCTGAACGCCGTGACGCTCGGCATGGTGCGCGCCATTCGGACCGCGTTGGACGCGTGGGCGCAGAACCCTGCCGTCACCCGGGTGGTGATCCGCGGCGCGGGCGAGAAGGCGTTCTCGGCCGGCGGCGACATTCGCCAGCTCTACGATCTCGGCAGGGCAGGGCGGCAGGACGAGGCGCTGGTGTTCTGGCGCGAGGAATACGTGCTGAACGGGCTCATTCATGCCTATCCCAAGCCCTACGTGGCGCTGATCGACGGCATCGTGATGGGCGGCGGCGTCGGCGTGTCGCTGCATGGCAGCCACCGTGTGGCTGGCGATCGCTACCTGTTCGCGATGCCGGAGGTCGGCATCGGCTTCTTCCCGGACGTGGGCGCCACTTATGCGCTGCCGCGCCTGCCGGGCGAGGCGGGGACCTGGCTGGCGCTCACGGGCGCGCGCGTCCGCACCGCCGACGCGCTGACGCTCGGCCTCGCCACCCACGCGGCGCCCTCGGCCGCCTTCCCGGCCATCCTGGACGAGCTCGCGGCGGGCAAGCCTGTCGATGACGTGCTAGCCGCGCACGCGCGGGCGCCGGGCGAGGCGCCCGTCTCTGCCATTCAGGACGACATCGACCGCTGCTTCGTGGGCGCCAGCGTGGGCGAGATCCTCGATCGGCTGGATGGCGCGGCCGCGGCCGGCTCGGAGTTCGCCGCGGACGCAGCGGCCGTGATCCGCTCCAAGTCGCCCACCAGCCTGGCTGTGGCGCTGGAGCAGATGCGGCGGGGCAGGACCCTGAGCTTCGTCGACGCCATGCGCACCGAGTACCGGATCGTGTCGCGCATGGTCGACACGCCCGATTTCTACGAAGGCGTCCGCGCCGCCGTGATCGACAAGGACCAATCCCCGAACTGGTCGCCAGCCGCCCTCGCGCAGGTGGATGACGCGCGAGTGGCCGGCTATTTCGCGTCGCTGGAACCCGAACTCGACATGCCGGGCGCCGCCTCGTGAACGTCGAACAGCATCGCAGCCAGGCGCTGCCCGAGACCGCGGCGCGCAGGACCATCGCGTGGGACTGGGTTCTGGTGATCTTCATGCGCCTGATGGCGGCGCTCTGGCTCGTGAAGGGGCTATCCTACTGGGTGACGCTGCTCGGGATCGCAATCCCGGGCGTCGCAACCTTCGAGTCCTTGCCGCCGCCGGCCCGCGCCGTCGTGGTGGTGTTCGCGGTGCTCGACCTCGTGGCGGCGGTCGGCCTCTGGCTGACCAGCACATGGGGCGGCGTGATGTGGCTGCTGGCCGTGATGAGCCATCTGCTGATCGGCAGCGTCGCGCCGCTGGGCTCGCATCTGCTCGGCGTCGGCGGCGTCGTCGCCGAAGCTTCGGCGGTCGTGGCCTATATCGTGTTCTCCTGGTTGGCCGCGCGCGAGGCTTGAATTTGGCTCGGTAAACAAAGGATCAAGCAACGTATTGCATCGCATTTAAGTTCGATTCACCTGAAAAAAGTGAACATTCGATTCATCTCGTTGTTTAAACTGGCTTTTAGAAGCAGGGGCTAAGTTTGCTATCAACGCAGCCGGGAAAACTCGGCGTACAGGGATAGCAGCGAGGCAAAGCAATGCAGTCGGCAGTGAAGACCATCGAGGTCCAGGACCGGGCGTCCTCTTCGACCGAAGTGAAGCCCCTCTACATCGAAGCGCTCACCTTGGTGGAGCGGCTGCATCGCCGCCTGCTCGACGTGATCAAGGACGAGTTCGATCGCCGCGGCCGTTCGGACGTCAACAGCGTCCAGGCGCTGCTGCTCTACAACATCGGCGACAAGGAACTGACCGCCGGCGAGCTGCGCACCCGCGGCTACTATCTCGGCTCCAACGTGTCCTACAACGTCAAGAAGCTGGTCGAGATGGGCTATCTCCACCATGCCCGCTCGCGGGTTGACCGCCGCTCGGTGCGCATCAGCCTGACCGAGCAGGGCCGGGAGATCCACGACATCGTCAAGGGCCTCTACGACAAGCATGTTCGCACGGTGGAGCAGATCGGCGGCATCTCGTCCGACGAGTTCAAGCTGGTGAACACGGCCCTGACCCGCCTTGAGCGGTTCTGGACGGACCACATCCGCTACCGCCTCTGAGGCGGCGGGCTGCACCCTCCAATACGCAAAAGGCCGGGGAAACCCGGCCTTTTTCCGTTTGTCCTGAAGCTTGTAAGCCCTGCCGATCAGTTCTGCTCGGCGCGGCTCAGCTCGGAGATGCCCTTGCGCAGGGCGCTGGCGGCGGCCTGCAGCCGCTCGATCGCGTCCACGGCCTCCGACGAGAGCGCGGGGGCGGGAGCGCCGAGCATCCGCACGGGCGCGTCCTGCTGGGCCCGCATGTGCGGCGCAAGCCGCTCGATCAGCTGCTCCACCTGGAACAGGCGCAGCCGCAACTCGGTCACGATCACGTCTTCTTGAGAAGCGAAAGAGTTGGCGAGATTGGCCTGATTGAGTGCGAGCATGATGTCCTCCGCGTGCGCCGTTTTCTGAGGCTCACTATGGCGCAGCCCAGGCTTTCTCTCGATCCGGTCCGACTACGCAGAAGCGCTGCGTAGCTCCGCAGCGCTCACGCCGCCGTCCTCTGCGGCTGCCGAAACGTGGCGCCCCCGCCACAGTGCCTCGCCAGCCTGCGAAAGCATGGCCGCGCCGCCTTAAATTCGCCGGACTGGAACTTGCATTTCCGATCCCATAAGCCCGGGGCAATCCAAGTGAGAACGGTTCGTTTACGCTGATCCCTCAAGGATCATGTTCGACGTCCCCCTCACGCAACTGCAGTTGAAAACGCATCATGAGCGCATTCAAATCGATCTCTCGCCGCGACTTCGCCCTGACGGGACTGGCGACCCTGATGGCCGCCTCGTCCGGCGCGTTCTCGAGCGCCTTCGCGCAGAGCGCATTCGGCCAGGCCGAGTGGAAGCAAAACTATGACGCCGCGACCTCCCAGAAGGTGGCGCGCTCCACGACCCCGGTGCTGTCGCCGCTGACGCTCCAGGCCACCGAGCAGACCATCGAGGTCTATCGCCAGCTGGTCGCCCAGGGCGGCTTCCCGACCATGCCGGCCGCCAACCTCAAGCTTGGCTCCAAGGGCGCCACCGTTGTGGCGCTGCGCCGCCGCCTGATCGCGTCCGGCGACCTCGACCAGAATGCGGGCGGCTCGCAGGTGTTCGACAGCTTCGTGGAAGCCGGCGTGAAGCGCTTCCAGGAGCGCCACGGCCTGATGCCGACCGGCATCGTCAACCAGAACACCGTGACGGCGATGAACGTGCCGGCCGCCGTTCGGCTGCGCCAGCTCGAGACCAACATCGTCCGCCTGCGCTCCTACGCGGGCAACCTGGGCGACCGTTTCGTGGTCGCCAACATCCCGGCCGCCCTCGTGGAGACGGTCGAGAACGGCCAGGTCATGACCCGCCACGCCGCCGGCGTCGGCAAGATCGACCGCCAGTCGCCGGTGATGACCACCCGGGCGACCGACATCAACTTCAACCCCTTCTGGACGGTGCCCGCCTCCATCATCAAGAAGGATCTGATCCCGAAGATGCAGGCGGACGCCAACTACCTGACCGAGAACAAGATCCGGATCTACAACAAGGCCGGGCAGGAGATCGCCCCGACCGCCATCAACTGGCGCTCGGACGAGGCGACCCACTACATGTTCCGGCAGGATCCGGGCGGCGACTTCAACTCCCTCGGCGTGGTGCGCATCAACATCGCCAACCCCTATGGCGTCTACATGCATGACACGCCCGCCAAGGGCATCTTCGGCGACGACTTCCGCTTCGTCTCGTCGGGCTGCATGCGCGTGCAGAACGTGCGCGACTACATCACCTGGCTGCTCAAGGACACGCCCGGCTGGACCCGCGAGCAGATCGACGCCGCCATCGAATCCGGCCAGCGCGTTGACGCGCGCCTGGCCTCGCCGGTCGCCGTCTACTGGGTCTACATCACCGCCTGGGCGACGCCCGAGGGCGTCGTGCAGTTCCGCGACGACATCTACAACAAGGATGGCCTCGGCGCGACGCCGGTCGCCTCCGTGGCGTCCAGCAACTTCGACGACGAGACGCAGTAAAGACGCGCGATATCTTCGCCGCTTTCAAGAAACCCCGCCGCGATCCGGCGGGGTTTTCATTTGAAGGGTTGATACAACTCACGCAGGAATTGTCGCCGCAGCCGAGCCCGGCAGGCAACGACCCGGACCCGACCGCGTTCACGTCGATCTCACGATGAGGAACGCTTCATGTCGGACACCCGATCGCCCCTTCGTTTCGAGCCCTCCTTCGAGCAGGTCGACGCCGAGAAGGAAGCGCGCGTCGCCGCCGAGATCGCCGAGACAATGGTGGGCATCAGCCGGAAGACTTTCAAGGATGGCGGCCACGGGCTGCGCAGCGTCCATGCCAAGAGCCACGCGCTGGTGCGCGGGCGCATCGAGATCCTCGGCGGATTGCCGGCGCCCTATGCGCAGTGGCTGTTCAGCAAGCCCGGGAGCTACCCGGTGGTGATGCGCTTTTCGTCCATCCCGGGCGACATCCTGCCCGACAGCATCTCGACGCCGCGGGGGCTGTCGCTGAAGATCCTCGGCGCGCCCGGGCCGCGCCTGCCTGGCGCAACCGGCGACGACCAGGACTTCGTGCTCGTGAATGGCCCCGCCTTCAAGGCCCCGACGCCGGAAGCCTTTCTGTCCAGCCTCAAGCTCCTGGCCGCGACCACGGATCGGGTCGAGCCCCTGAAGCGGGCCGTCGCCGCCGTGGCTGGTGGAGCCGAGCGCGTGCTGGAGGCTTTTGGCGGGGAGAGCGCACTTTTGAAGACGATGGGGGGCGAGCCGCAAACCAACCCGGCCGGCGAGACCTACCACAGCCAGACGCCGCTGCTCTGGGGCGATTACATCGCCAAGGTGTCGGCCGCGCCGGCTTCGCCCAACCTGCAGGCCCTTTCGGGCAAGCCTGTCGACATCGGCGACGACAAGGACGGCCTGCGCAGCGCCATGCTGGCGCTGTTCGCCCGCGAGGGTGGAACCTGGGAGCTGCGCGCGCAGCTCTGCACGGACCTCGAGGCCATGCCGATCGAGGACGCATCCGTGGTCTGGCCCGAAGGGGAGAGCGCACACGTCGCGGTCGCCCGGATCACCGTGGAGCCGCAGGAGAGCTGGAGCCCGGCGCTGGCCCGGGAAATCGACGACGGCATGGCCTTCAGCCCCTGGCACGGCTTGGCGGCGCACCGGCCGCTGGGCGCCGTGAACCGGGCGCGCCGGGTCGCCTATCCGCGCTCCGCCGCCTTCCGCTTCGAGAAGAACAGCGTCGACCCGGCGATGACGGGCGACGCGCCGGCCTAAAGCGCCCGGCGCATGAAAAACGCGCCGACCACCGGATTGTCGTAGTAGGGCGCGATCTCGTGGAAGCCGAGCTTGCGGTAGAGGCTCTGGGCCGCCGTCATGCTCGGCAGCGTGTCGAGCAGGATCGCGTCATAGCCGCGGCTTTGGGCGGCGGCCATGGTTTCACGGACCAGCGCTTCGCCCAGCCTCATGCCGCGCCCTTCCGGCGCGACGTAGAGGCGCTTCATCTCGCAGGCGCCGGGCTCATCCAACGGCCGGAGCGCAACCGCGCCGACCGGGGTCCCGTCCGGGAGCCGCGCCAGCAGCAACTCGCCGCGCGGTGGCGCGTATTTGCCCGGCATGGCCGCCATCTCGCCCTCGAAATCCTGGAAGCAGAGATCGACATCGAGCGACCGCGCATAGGCGCGGAACAGCGCGATCGTCGCCGCGAGGTCGTCAGCGCTGCGCACGGGCGCGATCCGAAAAGGGGAGGTCTCAGGCATGGGAGGCGACGTCCGCGCGGAGGGAATGCGGCAGCTTCCCGCCTCGCCCTGCGGTCTGCAACGAAAAATCCCCGCCGGAGCGGGGATTTCGCATCTACCAGGCAAGTCTTGCGACTGGCCCTGCAGCTCAGCGCTGGTTGATCGACACGTATTCGCGCAGCGGCGCGCCGGTGTAGAGCTGGCGCGGGCGGCCGATGCGCTGCGACGGGTCCTCGATCATTTCCTTCCACTGCGCGATCCAGCCGACCGTGCGGGCGACCGCGAACAGCACCGTGAACATGGAAGTGGGGAAGCCCATCGCCTTCAGGGTGATGCCCGAGTAGAAGTCGATGTTCGGGTAGAGCTTCTTCTCGATGAAGTATTCGTCGTGCAGCGCGATGCGCTCGAGCTCGATCGCGACGTCCAGCAGCGGATCGTCCTTGATGCCGAGCTCGTTCAGCACCTCATGCGTGGTCTTCTGCATGATCTTGGCGCGCGGATCGTAGTTCTTGTAGACGCGGTGACCAAAGCCCATGAGGCGGAACGGATCGTTCTTGTCCTTGGCGCGGGCGATGAAGTGCGGGATCTTGTCGACCGTGCCGATCTCCTGCAGCATCTTCAGCGCCGCCTCATTGGCGCCGCCATGCGCCGGGCCCCACAGGCAGGCCACGCCGGCCGCGATGCACGCGAACGGGTTGGCGCCCGACGAGCCGGCGAGCCGCACCGTGGACGTGGACGCGTTCTGCTCGTGGTCGGCGTGCAGGGTGAAGATGCGGTCCAGCGCGCGCGACAGCACGGGGTTGACCTTGTACTCCTCGCACGGCACCGCGAAGCACATCTTCAGGAAGTTCGATGTGTAGTCGAGGTCGTTCTGCGGGTACACGAACGGCTGGCCGATCGAATACTTGTACGCCATGGCGGCGAGCGTCGGCATCTTGGCGATCATCCGCATGCTGGCGATCATGCGCTGCGTCGGATCGGAGATGTCCGTGGAGTCGTGGTAAAAGGCCGAGAGCGCGCCGACGCTGGCCACCATCACGGCCATCGGGTGCGCGTCGCGGCGGAAGCCCTGGAAGAACCGCATCATCTGCTCGTGCACCATCGTGTGGCGCGTGACGCGGTAGTCGAAATCGGCCTTCTGGGCGGCGGTGGGCAGCTCGCCGTAAAGCAGCAGGTGGCAGGTTTCGAGAAAGTCGCCGTGCTCGGCCAGCTGGTCGATCGGGTAGCCGCGATAAAGCAGCACGCCTTCGTCGCCGTCGATATAGGTGATCTTGGATTCGCAGCTCGCCGTCGAGGTGAAGCCCGGATCATACGTGAACATGCCCGTCTGGGCGTAGAGCTTGGCGATATCCAGCACGTCCGGACCAATCGAGCCGGATTTGACAGGAAACTCGACGTTCTTTCCGGAAATCGAAAGGTTAGCGGGCGCGCTCATAGGCGGTCATCCTTCGGCCAAGACGTCACGGCGTGGCAGCTGCCGCCAAAACGAGGCGCATGGCGGCGGCGGCGAGATCAGGCGGCTGTCGACGGTCCGGAAATGCCCCGAAAGGGAGACAAAACCCGGTCCCAAGATCGCAAGTTCGCCTGAAGCCTAATGGTTGCTATCGCAATTGCGAAGGCCGTTCAACCACACCGAAAGTCGGGCGGCTGCGCGTCCGGCGAGGGCCTGCGGACGCTCAGGCCTTGGCGGCCTGGCCTTCCAGCCGCGCCAGGCTCTCGTCGCGGCCCAGCACCGCGAAGACGTCGAACAATCCCGGCGAGGTTGAGCGACCCGTGAGGGCTGCCCGCAGGGGTTGCGCGACCTGCCCGAGCTTGGCCCCGGTCTGCTCCGCGAAGGCGCGAACGGCGGCCTCCGTGGAGGCGGCCGTCCAGTCGCCGAGCGCCCGCAACTGCGGCAGCAGCGCCGCGATGCGCTCGCGCCCGCCATCGGCCAGCAGCTGCTCGGCCTTTGGCTCGAGGTTGAGCGGCCGGCTTGCATAAAGGTAGTAGGCGCTGTCGATCAGCTCGATCAGGGTCTTCGCCCGCTCCTTGAGGCCCGGCATCGCGGCCACGAACTTGGCCCGCAACGCGGGATCGAGCTTGGTCGGCGCGCCGCGCGCGGGGCCGACCTCCGGCAGGATCACCTCGATGGCGGCGACCAGCTCCTCGTCCGAGCTCGCCCGCATGTAGTGGCCGTTGAGGTGCTCCAGCTTGGCGAAGTCGAAGCGCGCCGGGGACCGGCCGACGCCCGACAGGTCGAACGCCGCGATCATCTCCTCGGTGGAGAAGAATTCCTGGTCGCCATGGCTCCAGCCGAGCCGCACGAGGTAATTGCGCAGGGCGGCCGGCAGGTAGCCGAGCGCCCGATAGGCGTCGACCCCGAGCGCGCCGTGGCGCTTGGAGAGCTTCGCGCCGTCCGCGCCGTGGATCAGCGGGATATGCGCCATCACGGGCACGTCCCAGCCGCAGGCCTGGTAGATCTGCGTCTGGCGCGCCGCGTTGGTGAGGTGGTCGTCTCCGCGGATCACGTGCGTGACCGCCATGTCGTGGTCGTCCACCACCACGGCGAGCATGTAGGTCGGGTTGCCGTCCGAACGCAGCAGCACGAGGTCGTCGAGATCCTTGTTCTGCCATGTGACGCGGCCCTGCACCTGGTCCTCCACCACGGTCTCGCCCTCGGTGGGCGCCTTCAGGCGGATCACCGGCTTCACGCCGGCCGGGGCCTCGCTCGGATCGCGGTCGCGCCAGCGGCCGTCATAGCGCATGGGCCGGCCCTCGGCGCGCGCGGCCTCGCGCATCTGCTCGAGCTCCTGCTGGCTCGCGTAGCAGTGGTAGGCCTTGCCCTCCGCGAGCAGCTTCTCGGCCACCTCGCGGTGCCGAGCCGCGCGGGCGAACTGGTGCACGACGTCTCCGTCCCACGTGATGCCGAGCCACTGGAGTCCGTCGATGATCGCCGCGATGGCGGGCTCGGTGGAGCGCTCCCGGTCGGTGTCCTCGATACGCAGCAGCATCTTGCCGCCTAGGCGCTTGGCGTAGAGCCAGTTGAACAGGGCGGTGCGGCCGCCGCCGATATGCAGGAAGCCGGTCGGCGAGGGGGCGAAGCGGGTCACGACGGGTGCGGACATCGGGCGGAGCGTCTCAAAAAAAGAGGATGGCGGACGATGCAACTGCCCGTCGCTGGTCCGCAAGAGGCGGTGCTGTAGCATCAATGTCCGGCGAGGTTAAGGGCGCCGGGCGCGGGGCTATCGGGATGGGGGAGGGCGGCTGGCCGTCGAGCCGGGGCAGGGCTGCCGCGCAGGCGTTGCGCGGCGGGCGGCTTTCGGGCGTCGGCGGCGGCTGGGCCGCCTGGGGCGAGGCCGTGTGGGGCGGGCTCGCGCGCATCCGCGGGCTGTTTGAGCAGGAGATCGAGGAGCGGCGGCTCTTCCTCTGGCTGCCCGTGGCGGTCGGCCTGGGCGTGCTGCTCTACTTCTCGGCCGACCAGGAGCCGTCGATCTGGGCGCCGGGCGTCGCGGCAGCGATCGCGGCCGCCGCCGCAATAGCGCTGCGGCTCCGCTCCCGCCTCGGCTCCGGCGTCGCGATCGCGGTTCTGGCCGTGGCGGCTGGCTTTTTCGCCGCGACGCTGCGCACGCGCCTCATGGCTGCGCCCGTGCTCGACCGGGTCCGTGTCGGCAAGCTCACGGGCGTCGTCGAGGGCATGGAAACCCGCATCGCGGGCGGCAGGCTGATGATCCGCGTGCTCGCCATGGAGGGCGTGGAGCCCGCCGCGCTGCCCTATCGAGTCCGGGTGACGACGCCGAACCACCCGACCGTCAAGCCGGGCGAAACGATCCGCGCCACCGCGAGGCTCTTGCCGCCGCCCGAGCCGTCGCGGCCCGGCGGCTATAACTTTGCCCGGGACGCCTTTTTCGGCGCGATCGGGGCGGTGGGCTCGCTGGCCGGCAAGATCGAGCTCGATCCGGCGCCGGCGGCCCTCCCGCTCGACCTGCGCGTCTTTGCGGCCATCGATCGCGCCCGCAACGACATGACCGAGCGCATCGCCCGCAGCATAGGCGGGGCGGCGGGCGGCGTTGCGGCCGCCTTGGTGACGGGCAAGCGCGGGCTCATCCCGGAGGCCGTCAACGACGACCTGCGCGCCGCCGGCATCTACCACGTCGTGTCGATCTCGGGGCTCCATCTGGTGCTGGCCGCCGGCATGGTGTTCTGGCTGGTGCGCGCCGGTCTGGCGCTTTCGCCGGCGCTCGCCTTGCGGCGCCCGATCAAGAAATGGGCCGCGCTCTGCGCCATGCTGGCCGGCGCCGGCTATACTGTGTTCGCGGGCGGCGACGTCGCCACCGTGCGCTCGCTCGTGATGACGCTGGTGCTGCTGGGCGCCATCCTGGTGGACCGGCCGGCGCTCTCCATGCGCAACCTCGCGCTGGCGGCGCTGCTGATCCTGCTGATTGAACCCGAAAGCGTGCTCGCCCCCGGCTTCCAGATGTCCTTCGCGGCCGTGGCGGCGCTGATCGCCGTGTTCGAGCGACCGGGCGGCGCCGGCTCCGATCCCGAGGCCGGGACTTTTGTCGGGCTGGGGCTCGCGCCGCCCCCCGCCAAGGCGCCCGCGAAAGGCTGGCCGGCGCGCATTCTGGACGGGCTTCGCCACCATGCGGTCGGCACCGTGCTGTCCACCCTTGTCGCCGAGGCCGCCACGGGCGCCTACGGGCTCTACCATTTCCAGCGCTACACGCCCTTTGGGCTGGTCGGAAACGCGTTGACGCTGCCGCTGGTGTCGCTGGTGGTCATGCCCGCCGCGCTGCTGGGCGCGATCGCCTACCCGTTCGGGCTGGACGGGCCGATCTGGCAGATCATGGGCCTCGGCGTCGACGGCATGCTGCGTATTTCCGCGAGGGTGCATGCCTGGCCGGGCTCCACCCAGGCCATTCCGGCCTTCGGCATGACGGCCGTGCTCTGCCTGACGCTGGCGCTTCTTTGGCTGACGCTGTGGCGCACGGCACTGCGTTGGGCCGGCGTTCCGCTCGCGCTGCTCGGGGCGGGGTTGGCGGCCGCCGCACAGGCGCCGGATGTCGTGATGGCGCGCGATGGCCGCGCCCTGGCGGTGCGTGGACCCGATGGGCGCCTGGTGCTGGTCGGCCGGCAAGCCGGCGCCTTCGTGACCGAGCAATGGCTGCGCGCCGATGGCGACGTGCGCTCCGCCGGCGACGCCACCCTGGGCGCAGGCGCGCGTTGCGACACGCTCGGCTGCGTGGTGCGCCTGCCGGACGGGCGCGCGGTGTCGCAAGTGCTGGTCGCCGGGGCTTTCGAGGAGGATTGCCGGCGTGCAGCCGTGATCGTGACGCCGCTGCAGGCGCCGTCCTGGTGCAACAAGCCCCTGGTGATGGATAGAGCACGCCTCACGGCCGCCGGCGCCACGGCGCTCACCGCCACATCGGACGGCTTCACGGTGGCGAGCGAGCGCACGGCGCTGCGCGACCGGCCCTGGCTGCCGCACCCTCCGGTCAGGAAGCCGGCCGAACCTTCGGCCGCGGCGGCGAAAGCTTCTCGCTCAGCACCCGCGACGCCCGGCGGCGGAGCCGCTCCAGCCGTCGACGATCCTGACGATCCCGGCCCGCCGGCGGAGCCGTAAGCCAGACCGCGCTTCACCGGTGCTCACCGCTAAAGCGCTCGCGCCAGTCAGTCTGCCGAGCGCCCGAGGCCCTGCGGAACGCGTCAGTACTTCCGGACGAGGCTCACAAGCTTGCCCTGGATCTGCACCCGGTCGGGACCGAGCACGCGCGTCTCGTAGGCAGGGTTGGCGGCCTCCAGCGCAATGGACGATCCCTTGCGCCTGAGCCGCTTGAGGGTCGCTTCCTCGTCGTCGATCAGCGCAACGATGATGTCGCCGCTGTTGGCGTTGTCCTGCTTGCGGATCACCACGGTGTCGCCGTCCAGAATGCCGGCGTCCACCATCGAGTCGCCGCGAACCTCGAGCGCGTAATGCTCACCCGTGGACAGGAGGTCCGGCGGAAGGCTGATCGTGTGGCTGCGCGACTGGATGGCCGAGATTGGCGTACCGGCCGCGATGCGGCCCATCACCGGGACGGCCACGTTCTGGTTGGCCTCCTCGCCGAGCGGCGACTTCGGCCGGACCTTGCCGAGGTTGCCCTCGATCACGCTGGGGCTGAAACGTCCACGCGGCGCGGCGCCGGGCAGCGATTGCTCGGGCATGCGCAGCACTTCCAGCGCGCGCGCCCGATTGGGCAGGCGGCGAATGAAGCCGCGCTCCTCGAGCGCCATGATGAGCCGGTGAATGCCCGATTTGGACCGCAGCTCGAGCGCCTCCTTCATTTCATCGAAGGAGGGCGGCACGCCGTCCTCCCGCAGGCGGTCATGAATGAAGCGCAGAAGTTCATGCTGCTTTCGCGTCAACATCGCCCGATCCCGCCCTGATGGACCTTCGGGCGTCTGCGCCCGACTCAGTCAAAACAAATCACGAACAAACCATACATGTTCATTCTGTGTTCCGCAATCGTGCTGGTTCCGCGGATGCGGTACTCGACGCCGAGCGGCTCAGAAGCGAAGCACGCGGCATGCTTCGCCGGCCTTTGCGGCGGGCGCGTGCGGCGGGCGCAGCACCAGCCCGTCGGCTTGCGCAAGGATGCGCAGCATGGACGAATCCTGCACGGCGGCCGGAAAGGCGACTGGTCGACCGTCAGGGCCGGGCTCGAAGCGTGCGCGCAGGTAGTCCTGGCGGCGATCGTTGGCCGGGATGTCGGCGCCGAGCAGTCCGGGCTCGGTGGGATCGTCGCCCGCCTGCGGATCGCCCTGCAGGGAGCGTAGCAGCGGAACCAGAAACAGGCGCCCGCACAGAATGGAGGCGACCGGATTTCCCGGCAGGCCCAGGATGCGCATCGCGCCCATCTGGCCGAAGATCAGCGGCTTGCCCGGCCGCATCGCGATGCGCCAGAAACCAAGCTGCATTCCGCGCTGGGTGAGGGCGGACTGAACCAGATCGTGGTCGCCGACCGAGGCGCCGCCGAGCGTGACGAGCACGTCTGCCTCGCGCGCCAGAGCGGTCTCGATAGCCCCCTCCAGCGCCGCGAAGGTGTCCCCCGCGATGCCGAGATCGATAGGCTCGGCGCCGGCCCGGCGAGCGATCGCCGCGAGAGCGTAGGAGTTCGACGTAACGATCTGGTCCGGGCGCGCGGCCTCGCCGGGGCGCACGAGCTCGTCGCCCGTGGCCAGGATGGCGACGCGCGGCTTGCGGCGAACGGAAAGGCGCGGCTGGCCCATGGCGGCCGCCAGCGCCACCGTACGCGGGTTCAGCCGGTGCCCCGCGGCGAGAAGCTCCTCGCCGGTGCGGAAGTCGAGCCCAGCCGACCGCACGAACGCGCCCGCCGTCACCCCCTCGCGCACCGTCACGGCGTCGCCGTCCGGCGTCGCGTTCTCCTGGATCAGGATCGCGTCCGCGCCCTCCGGCACGGGCGCGCCGGTGAAGATGCGGACCGCTTCGCCGGGCCCGACCTTGCCTGGGAACGCCCGGCCGGCGGGCGCCTTGCCGATCACCCGCAGCGTGGCCCCGACCGTGGCGTCGGCCGCCCGCACCGCGTAGCCGTCCATGGCGGAAGCCGGGAAGGGCGGCTGCGTGCGGGTGGCGGCCAACGGCGCCGCGAGGGTCCGGTCGAGCGCATCTTCGATCGCGACCTCTTCGGCCGGCAGAGGCTCGGCGGCCGCGGCCAATACCCGCCGCAGCGCCTCGTCGACGGCCAGGAGCGGTTCGGCCGCCACGCTCAACCTTGCCCGGGAGGCGCGTCGGCGCGCCAGGTTCCGGATTTGCCGCCGTCCTTCTCGAGCAAGCGCACACCCTCGATGCGCATGCCGCGATCAGCCGCCTTCACCATGTCGTAGATGGTGAGGCAGGCGACCGAGACGGCCGTGAGCGCCTCCATCTCGACGCCGGTCTGGCCCGACACCTTCACGGTTCCGGTCACGCGCACGCCGGGCAGCGCGTCGTCGAGAACGAGCTCCACCGCCACTTTGGACACCATCAGCGGGTGGCAGAGCGGAATGAGCTCGTGCGTCTTCTTGGCCGCCATGATGCCGGCCACCCGGGCCACGCCGAGAACGTCGCCCTTTTTGGCGTCGCCGGCGCGGATCAGCGCCACGGTTCCGGGCAGCATCACGACGCGACCTTCCGCGACGGCGACGCGCGACGTCACGGCCTTTTCGGACACGTCCACCATGCTGGCCGCGCCGCTGGCGTCAATATGGGTGAGCTCGCTCATGCGGCGCCGCCCTGCGAGGCGGCCGCGTCGCTCACGACTTCGTCGCCAAACAGCAGCGCGCGCGTGGCGGCGGCGACGTCGGGCTGGCGCATCAGGCTCTCGCCGACCAGGAACGTGTCGATGCGCGAGGCAGACAGCCGCCGCGTGTCCGCATGCGTGAAGATGCCGCTCTCGCCCACGATGATGCGGTTCGCCGGGATTTGTGTCGCGAGGTCTTCGCACACAGAAAGACTCACCTCGAAGGTGCGCAGGTTGCGGTTGTTGACGCCTACCATCTTGGTGCCGAGCGGCAATGCGCGGTCGAGTTCGGCGCGGTCGTGCACTTCCACCAGGACGTCCATGCCGAGCTCGTGGGCCGTCTCGGTGAGGAGGCGCGCGTCCGCATCCGAGAGGCTCGCCATGATGACGAGGATGCAGTCGGCCCCCCAGGCGCGGGCTTCGAACACCTGGTAGGGCTCGAACAGGAAGTCCTTACGCAGGGCGGGCAGGCCCGAGGCCTCGCGCGCCTGGGCGAGGTATTCGGGCTTGCCCTGGAAGGAGGGCTCGTCCGTGAGCACGGATAGGCAGCTCGCGCCGCCCTCCGCATAGGCCTTGGCCAGCGAGGGCGGATCGAAATCGGCCCGGATGAGCCCCTTAGAAGGGCTCGCCTTCTTGATCTCGGCGATCAGGGCCGGGCGGCCCTGCGCGAGATGCGCCTCGATGGCGCGCACGAAGCCGCGGGGCGGGGCCGCCGCAAGGGCGCGCCGCTCGATCTCGGCCGGCGATACGCGGGCCTTGGCGGCCTCGATCTCGCGGCGCTTGTAGGCTTCGATCCTGGCGAGAATGTCCGACATGGCGCTCAGGCGTTGGACGCTGTGACGAGCCGGTCGAGCACGCCCTTCACGGCGCCGCTGTCGATCGCCTGCTGGGCCATGCCGGCGCCGTCGCGCAGCGTTTGCGCCTTGCCGGCCACCACGAGCCCGGCGGCGGCGTTCAGCACCGCGATGTCGCGATAGGGCGTCTTCTCGCCGAACACCACGGCGCGCAGCGCGGCGGCGTTGTGATCCGCTTCGCCGCCCTTCAGGTCCTGCGGGCGGGCGCGCTCGATCCCGGCTTCCTCGGGGGTAATCACGAAGCG
Organism: Alsobacter metallidurans; assembly: GCF_014636935.1. Classification (GTDB taxonomy): domain Bacteria; phylum Pseudomonadota; class Alphaproteobacteria; order Rhizobiales; family Beijerinckiaceae; genus Alsobacter; species Alsobacter metallidurans. The sequence continues at coordinate 1,918,540 of NZ_BMES01000001.1, forward strand.
GCGGATCTCGCCGTCTTCAAGCGCCACGACGGCGGTTTCGCCCGTTGTGGTGATTTCGTCCAGCCCATCGCGGCCATACACGACCCAGACGCGCTCGGAGCCGAGCACCTTCAGGGTCTCGGCGATAGGCTGCAGCCAGCTTTCCGAGAACACGCCTAGCACCTGGCGCTTCACACTCGCCGGGTTGGAGAGCGGGCCCAGAATGTTGAAGATCGTGCGGGTGCCGAGCTCCACGCGCACTGGCGCGACGTGGCGCATGGAGGCGTGGTGCGTGGGCGCGAACATGAAGCCGACGCCCGCCTCCGCGATGCAGTGCGTCACCTTCTCGGGCTCGAGCCCCACCTTGACGCCCAGGGCGGCCAGCACGTCAGCCGCGCCGGATTTGGAGGAGGCCGCACGGTTGCCATGCTTGGCGACCGGCACGCCGCAGGCGGCCGTGATCATGGCGGCCAGCGTCGAGACGTTGTAGCTGCCGGAGTTGTCGCCGCCGGTTCCGACGATGTCGATGGCGTCGGCTGGCGCCTGCACGCGCAGCATCTTGGCCCGCATGGTCGCGACCGCGCCCGCGATTTCGTCCACGGTTTCGCCGCGCACGCGCAGCGCCATCAGGAATGCGCCGGTCTGCGCCAGCGTGGAGCCGCCCGACAGGATGGTGTCGAAGGCGTCCTCCGCCTCCTCGCGCGACAGCGGGCTGCCGGCGGCCACCTTGGCGATAATGGGCTTGAAAGCGTCCATGGCGAGGCTCCGCAGCGGCTCAGGCGACCGCCCGCCCGCGTCTCGTCTTATTCCATTCGGATGCGAGGTCGAGGAAATTCTTGAGGATCAGCAGGCCGTGCTCGGACTGGATGCTCTCGGGGTGAAACTGCACGCCGTGGACGGGCAGGGACTTGTGCGAGAGGCCCATCACGAGCCCGTCCTCGCTCTCGGCCGTGATCGCGAGATCGGCCGGAAAGCCGTCCCGCTCCACCACCAGGGAGTGGTAGCGTGTCGCCCGGAACGGCCCGTTGATGCCGCGAAACACCGTCTGTCCGCCATGGTGGATGGTCGACACCTTGCCGTGCATCGGCAGCGGCGCGCGCACCACGCGCCCGCCGAAGGCCTGGCCCATGGCCTGGAGGCCGAGGCAGACGCCGAAGATCGGCACTTGGTCCGCCGCCTTGTCGATCACGTCGAGGATGATGCCGGATTCGCTCGGCGTTCCCGGCCCGGGCGACAGCACGATGACGTCGGGGCCGCTGGCCAGCACCTCGCGCGTGCTGATCTGGTCGTTGCGCACGACTGTCACCATCGCCCCGAGCTTGCCGAGGTCGTGGTAGAGGTTCCAGGTGAAGCTGTCGTAGTTGTCGATCAGGGTGACGGCGGTCATGCGGGCGGGTCCGGCTGCGCATTTCTTTTGCGGCGCGACGGATAGGGCGTCAAGGCGCGCCCTGCATTCCCTTCTTCCCGGCGCGGGGCGAAGGGAGCTGACCGGGCGCTTTGGCAACGCTCCTGTTACGAAGCTTCACCCAAAGTGATTTTGCGCGACGCGGGCCAAGAGCTTAAGGCTCGGCGTAGCATAACGGCTTGGGAGCAGCGGCATGTGCGGCATCGTCGGAATTCTGGGAACAACGCCGGTCGCGTCCATGATCGTGGAGGGGCTGAAGCGCCTGGAATACCGGGGATACGATTCCGCCGGCGTCGCCACGCTCGAGCATGGCCATCTCGAGCGCCGCCGCGCCGAGGGCAAGCTGCGCAACCTGGAAGCCCGGCTGCGCGAGCAGCCGCTGGACGGCCACATCGGCATCGGCCACACGCGCTGGGCCACGCATGGCAAGCCGACCGAGCGCAACGCCCATCCGCACGCCACCGACAAGCTCGCGGTGGTGCACAACGGCATCATCGAGAACTTCCGCGAGCTGCGCGCCGAGCTGGAGGCGGACGGCGTCCGGTTCGAGTCCGAGACCGACACCGAGGTGGTGGCCCAGTATGTCACCCGCGAGATGCGCCGCACCAACGACCCCGTCGCGGCTGTGGCGGCCTCGCTGCGCCGATTCCGCGGCGCTTTCGCGCTCGGCTTCGTGTTCGACGGGCAGGAGGATCTTCTGATCGGCGCCCGCCGCGGCGCGCCGCTGGCGATCGGCTGGGGGGAGGGCGAGATGTATCTCGGCTCCGACGCCCTGGCGCTGGCGCCTTTCACGGACACCATCACCTACCTGGAAGAGGGCGACTGGGTCGTCCTGCGCCGCGACGGCGCCGAGATCCGCGACGAGAACAACCAGGTCGTGAGCCGGGCGAAGCAGAAGAGCGCGGCCGGCGCCTTCCTGGTCGACAAGGGCTCGCACAAGCACTTCATGGCCAAGGAGATCCACGAGCAGCCGGAAGTGGTCGGCCGCACGCTGGCCCACTACATGGACATGGCGACCGGGCGCGTGCGCCTCCCGTTCGAGACGCCGTTCAGCTGGCGCGATCTCGACCGCATCACCGTCACGGCCTGCGGCACGGCCTATATCGCGGGCATGATCGGCAAGTACTGGTTCGAGCGCTTCGCCCGCCTGCCGGTGGAGATCGACGTCGCGTCCGAGTTCCGGTACCGCGAGGCGCCCCTGCCCAAGAACGGGCTGGCGCTGTTCATCTCGCAGTCCGGCGAGACCGCCGACACCCTCGCGAGCCTGCGCTACGCGAAGGAGAACGGCCAAAAGATCCTGTCCGTCGTCAACGTGCCGACCTCCTCGATCGCACGCGAGAGCGACGTTGTGGCGCCCACGCTGGCGGGCGTCGAGGTCGGCGTCGCCTCCACAAAGGCGTTCACGTGCCAGCTCACCGTGCTGGCCTGCCTCGCGGTGGCGGCCGGGCTGGAGCGCGGTACGCTGTCCGAGGCCGAGGGCCTGCGCCTCGTCACAGAGCTGATCGCCACGCCCGGCCTGATGGCGGACGCGCTCAAGGGCGAGCACGCCGTCGAGCAGGTCGCGCGCGACATCTCCAAGGTCACGGACGTGCTCTATCTCGGCCGCGGCACCAGCTACCCGATGGCGCTGGAGGGCGCGCTCAAGCTCAAGGAAATCTCCTACATCCACGCCGAGGCCTATGCGGCGGGCGAGTTGAAGCACGGCCCCATCGCGCTGATCGACGAGACCATGCCGGTGATCGTGATCGCGCCGCGCGACGCCATCTACGAGAAGACCGTTTCCAACATGCAGGAGGTCGCCGCGCGCGGCGGGCGCATCGTGCTGATCTCGGACGAGCATGCGGCCGCCGAGTCCGGACTCTCCGGCCTGGAGAGCGTCGTGATGCCCCCCATGGGGCCGGATTTCGCGCCGATTGTTTATGCGGTTCCGGTGCAGCTGCTCGCCTATTACGCGGCGGTGGCGCTCGGCAAGGACGTGGACCAGCCGCGCAACTTGGCCAAATCGGTCACCGTCGAATAAGTTCTCCCCGAACATGCCGGCGCTCAAGCCTGCGGTTCGCCTGAACCGGCAGGCTGGAGCACGCCTCGGTCGGACCCGATGACTCTGTCGGGCGTTCTTGGTGTATGCCGTTGATCAGTTGGCGCCCATTTCGCAGGATGCGGGATGACGTCGCGAGGAGAGCCTGTCCGAATGAGCACCGAGCCGGTCTTCAGTTCCGAGCCGAGCCTGGCGGCGTCGCCCTTCATTGCGCCTGTCCCTCCGCCCAAGCGCTCGGCGCGGCACCGCCTGCGGGCCTATTTCCTCACCGGCATCGTGGTCGCGGGGCCGCTCGCCATCACGGCCTACATTACCTGGTGGTTCATCAACCTGGTGGACGGCTGGGTGAAGCCCTTTATCCCGGCCGCCTACCTTCCCGAGACCTATCTGAAATATCCGATCCCGGGATTTGGCCTCATCGTCGCCCTGTTCGGGCTGACGCTGCTGGGCTTTCTCACCGCAAACCTGGTTGGGCGCTCGCTGTTGGATTTCGGCGAGACGCTGCTCGGCCGCATGCCGGTGGTGCGCGGCCTCTACAAGAGCGTGAAGCAGATCTTCGAGACGGTGTTCTCGCAGTCCGGGACCTCGTTCCGCACCGTCGGCCTCGTGCAGTTCCCCGCCAAGGGCATGTGGTCGATCGTGTTTCTCTCCACCCCGCCGCAGGGCGAGCTGGCCGAGAGCATGCCGGGACGCGACGAACACGTTGCCGTTTTCATGCCATGCACACCCAATCCGACCACGGGGTTCTTCTTCTACCTGCCGCGGAGCGAGGTGATCGAGCTTTCCATCTCGGTGGACGAGGGCGCCAAGCTGATCATGTCGGCCGGCCTGATCCAGCCCGACGGCCAGCGGCGGCTCGCAAAGCTCGCCGAAGCCGCAAAAACGCGCCGGCATGTCCCGGAGGCGGATGCGCCGCTCGAAGCAGCGCAGTAGACGCCGCCCTCAATAGACGTAGGCTTTAGGTGCATCTTGTCCAATAAGCCGAAACGAATTCCAGAGAATTCGAGCCTATCGTCCGGCCGAAAGCGGCGTTCGACCGCGACCATTGCAAGAGAGATCGTCATGCCGCAGGCCGTTTCCGACGCGTTGATCACACCCGTCATTCTCTGTGGAGGGTCTGGCACCCGTCTTTGGCCGGCGTCGCGCAAATGCATGCCGAAGCAGTTCATCCCGCTCACCGGCCCCCTCTCGATGTTCCAGGACACCGTGAAGCGTGTGTCCGATCCGGCCTGCTTCGCCGCCCCGATCGTGGTCACCAGCGACGAGTTCCGCTTCGTGGTCGCCGAGCAGTTGCGCGAGATCGACACGCAGGCCGAGATCGTGCTGGAGCCGTCGCCGCGTGATTCCGGCCCGGCGGTCGCGGTCGCGGCCGTGCTCGCGGGCGGGCGCCACAAGCGCGGCCTCGTCCTTATCCTGCCGTCCGACCATCTCATCCCGGACGCGGCCGCTTTCACGGCCGCATGCGTCGAAGCCGCCAAGGGCGCCCAGGACGGGTTCATCATGACCCTGGGCGTCGCGCCCACCGGCCCGGCCACCGGCTATGGCTATATTCGCCCGTCGCGTGCCACTGGTTCGGGCGGAGCGCTGGCGGTCGAGGCCTTCGTCGAGAAGCCCGACCTCGCCACCGCCAAGACCTATGTCGAGCAGGGTTATCTCTGGAACAGCGGCAATTTCCTGTTCCGCGCGGACGTGATGCTGGACGAATTGAGCCAGTTCGCCCCTGACATGCGCCGCGCCGCCGAGGCTGCCGTCGCGCAGGCGACCCGGGACCTCGACTTCCTTCGCCTCGACGGGGAGGCCTTCGCGGCCGCGCCCAAGAAGTCGATCGACTACGCGGTTCTGGAGCACACCCGCAAGGCGGCGGTGCTGCCTGTGTCGTTCCGCTGGTCGGACCTCGGCGAATGGGACGCCGTGCTGGCCAACTCCGAGCGCGACGCCAACGGCAACTCGCTCTCCGGCAACGTCCATGTGCGCGACGCCAACAACAGTCTCGTCCACAGCGAGGGCATGCTCACCGCGGTGCTGGGCCTCGACGACGTCGTAGTGGTGACCACGCAGGACGCCGTGTTGGTGACGAGCCGGGCCGCCTCGCCACAGGTCAAGGACCTCGTGGAAAGCCTGAAGGCCTCCGGCCACGCCGAGGCGACCGAGCACCTGCGCATGCACCGGCCCTGGGGCTGGTACCAGCGCGTCGACATCGGCACCCGTTTCCAGGTGAAGCGCATCATGGTGCGCCCCGGCGCCCAGCTGTCGCTGCAGAAGCACTTCCACCGCGCCGAGCACTGGGTCGTGGTGCGCGGCACCGCCGAGGTCACGCGCGACGCCGAGGTCCTGCTGCTGCAGGAAAACGAGTCCGTCTACCTGCCGCTGGGCTGCGTCCACCGCCTCACCAACCCGGGCAAGATCCCGCTGGAGCTCATCGAGGTCCAGGTCGGCAGCTACACGGGCGAGGACGACATCGTCCGCATCACGGATGTGTACGGCCGCTCGGCCTGACATCCTCCCCGTCATTGCGAGGAGCGCAGCGACGCAGCAATCCAGGCGCCGGGCCAAGAGCTCGACGCCAACCGTCTGGATTGCTTCGCTTCGCTCGCAATGACGGCTTGGCCGCTCACCCCGCACGCAGCAGCCGGATCGCGGCGTCGCGCTCGAAAAGGTAGAGCAGCACGCGCAGCGCCTGGCCGCGTTCGCCGGCGAGGTCGGGGTCCGTCGCGAGCGCCAGCTTGGCGTCGTCACGGGCGGCCTGCAGCAACTCGCCGTGCAGCTCCGGAATCGCGAGGCGAAAACCCGGCATGCCGGACTGGCGCGTGCCCAGCACGTCGCCTTCGCCGCGCAGCTTCAAATCCTCCTCGGCGATCTCGAAGCCGTCCTCTGTGCGGCGCATGGTTTCCAGCCGCGCCTTGGCGACCTCGCCGAGCGGCCCCCGGTAAAGCAGCAGGCAGCTCGACTTGCCGGAGCCGCGCCCGACCCGCCCGCGCAGCTGGTGCAGCTGCGCCAGGCCGAACTGCTCGGCGTGCTCGATCACCATGATGGTGGCCTGCGGCACGTCCACGCCGACCTCGATCACCGTGGTGGCGACCAGCACGGAGGTCTCGCCCGCCGCGAAGGCCGCCATGGCGGCGTCCTTCTCCTTTCCCTTCATCTGGCCGTGCACCAGCCCGACGCGCGGACCGAAGATGCGGGTCAGCGTCTCGAAGCGCTCCTGTGCGGCCGCAAGGTCGAGCTCCTCGTTCTCCTCCACGAGCGGGCATACCCAATAGGCCTGCGCGCCCGCCGCGATCGCCCGGCCGACGCCGGCCACCACCTCGTCCAGCCGGTCGAGCGGCACGATGCGCGTGTCGATGGGTTGCCGCCCGGCCGGCTTCTCGCGCAGCACCGAAACATCCATGTCGCCGAAATAGGACAGCACCAGCGTGCGCGGAATGGGAGTGGCGGTCATCACCAGCACGTCCACGGCCTCGCCCTTGCGCGACAAGGCGAGCCGCTGGTGCACGCCGAAGCGGTGCTGCTCGTCCACCACCGCCATGCCGAGGTCCGCGAACGCGACCTCCTCCTGAAACAGCGCATGCGTGCCGAACAGGATGTCGATCTCGCCCGCCGCCAGCGCCTCCAGGGTGGTGCGGCGGCTTGTGCCCTTGTCACGGCCCGTCAGCAGCGCGGTGCGCAGCCCGGCGGCCTCGGCGAGCGGCTTCAGCTTCTCGTAGTGCTGGCGCGACAGGATCTCGGTCGGCGCCATCAGGGCGGCCTGCCGCCCGGATTCCACCACGCTCGCCATCGCGAGCAGCGCCACCACGGTCTTGCCGGAGCCGACATCGCCCTGCAGCAGCCGCAGCATGCGCTCGGACGTCGCGAGATCGCGGCGGATGTCCTCCAGCGCGGCGGTCTGCGCGCCCGTGAGCGAGAACGGCAGGGCGGCCATGATGCGGCCCGCGATTCGGCCATCGCCGACCTGCGAGCGGCCGGCGGCCTTTTTCATGTGCTGGCGCGCCAGCAACAAGGCGAGTTGGCTCGCCAGCAACTCGTCATAGGCGAGCCGCTGGCGCGCCTTGACGTCGGGCGCCAGCGCGGCGGCCGAGATCGGGCGGTGAAGATCGCCCAGCGCGTGCGCGAAGGTGGGCAGGCGGCGCGCCCGCATCCAGGCCTCGTCCTGCCATTCTGGCAGATCGGGCAGGTTTTCTAGCGCCGCTGACGCCGCCTTGGCGACCACGCGCGGCCCGAGCCCAGCCGTGAGGCCGTAGACGGGCTCGAAGGCCGGCATGGCGGCGAGCCCGGCGGCGTCAACGATGCGGTCGGGATGCACCATCTGCAGTCGCCCGTCCCACTGCTCGAGCTTGCCGGAGATCCAGCGCTTTTCGCCGAGCGGCAGCAGTTGCTCCATGCGCCGCTGGCTGGCGTGAAAGAACACCAGCGCCACGCTGCCGGTGGGGTCGGCCACGATCACCCGGTAGGGCCCGGCGCGGCGGTTCGGCGGCCCAGGGCGGTGCTCCTCGACGGTTACCTCCAGGGTGACGATCGTGTCGAGCGGCGCCTCGGCGATGCGCGGCTTGGCGCTGCGGTCGATCACGCCGTGGGGCAGGTGAAACAGGAGGTCCAGCACGCGCGCCCCGCGCCCCGGCTCGCCGAGCAGCACGTCGAACAGCAGCGCCATTTTCGGCCCGACGCCGGGAAGGGTCGCGACGGGCGCGAAAAGCGGGTTCAGCAGGGCAGGGCGCATGGCTCGATTCGGATGGCTCGGAGGGGAGCATACATGCGGGGCGTCAGCCTCGCCGCCAATCCGTGAGGATCACCGGGCCCGCCGGATCGATCACCTGCGCCGGGCCGGCCGCGAGGCCATGGCGCGCCAGCACGGATTCGGCTGTTTCGCTTGGGGCCGCCGTCCCGAACAGCCGGCGTCCACCCGGCACCCGGACCCCGATCGCCCGCGTGAGGTGGAAGGCGTCGTAGCCGAGCTTGAGGAAAAGGTCGAACACGCCCTGGCCGCCCGGCACGGCGATGCGCCCGCCCGGGGGGAGGGCGCGGGATGCGGCGTCCGGCCATGCGACCGTGGAGGGGTTCCACCACCAAGCGTCGGCGCGGCGCTCCAACCCACCGACGGCGGCCGAAACCACCATTCGGGGCCGGCGCTGGGGGTTGCCGTGCGCCTCGTGGCCGAGCCGCCCGAGCACGGTGAGGTCCGAGCGGTCGAGCTCGGCCTGGAACAGCGCCCAGTCGGCCTCGTTGCGCAGCACGGCCGGCATCCGCCCCTGCGCATCCGCGATGCAATCGTCGTCCGAGACGATCGCGTGGCCGGTGACGAACCAGGTGGGCATGCTGCAAGTCTCTCCCGTGCTCCGGCGCGCAAAGCCCGGATTGCCTCCATGCCGCCGCGGTGCGAAACCTGCACCCAGCATCGACGGAGCCCTGCATGCGCATCGCCACCTGGAACGTCAATTCGGTCAAGGCCAGGATCGGCCATCTCGTCGACTGGTTGAAGCAGTGCAATCCGGACGTGGTGTGCCTGCAGGAGATCAAATGCGTCGACGAGGCCTTTCCGGCGGCCGAGATCGAGGCGCTGGGCTACAATGTCGCGACCCACGGGCAGAAAACCTATAACGGCGTCGCCATCCTGTCGAAGCGCCCTTTCGAGGTGATGCGCGGCCTGCCGGGCGGCGACGAGGACGTGCAGTCGCGCTACATCGAGGCCGAGATCCCGACCGATTCGGGCGCCGTGCGGGTAGCGTCCATCTACCTGCCCAACGGCAACCCGCCCCAGACCGAGAAATACGACTACAAGCTCGCCTGGATGGACCGGCTCACCGCCCACGCGCAAGAGCTGCTGGCGCTGGAGGAGCCGCTGGTGCTGGCCGGCGACTACAACGTCATCCCCACCGCGCGCGACGTGCACAATCCGGCCGCATGGGAGACCGACGCGCTGTTCCTGCCGCGCACCCGCGCCAAGTTCCGCGAGCTGCTGGCGCTCGGCTTCACGGACGCCTTCCGGGCCTGCGACGACCGCGACGGCCAGTACACCTTCTGGGACTACCAGGCCGGCGCCTGGCAGCGGAACAACGGCATCCGCATCGACCACCTGCTCCTGTCGCCCCAGGCCGCCGACAAGCTGCAGACCTGCGTGGTCGACAAGCACGTCCGCGCCTGGGAGAAGCCCTCCGACCACGTCCCGGTCTGGGTGGATTTGAAGCTGTAGGGCTCATTCTCTCCGTCATCCCCGGCGGCGCGAAGCGCCGGGAAGGGGATCCAGGGGCAAAGGCGCTCACCCCTGGATCCCCTTCCCGACCTGCTGCGCAGGTCACCGGGGATGACGGCGAGGGGCGCGACCGTTGCGCCACCCTGCCGTCATTGCGAGCGCAGCGAAGCAATCCAGGGGCCGGGCGTAGGGCTCAACGCCTAGCCTCTAGACTGGATTGCTTCGCCTCCGGCTCGCAATGACGGCGAGGCGCTCACCGCCCGATCGCGTAGGCCTGCATCAGGCGCGGTGTCGCGGCGGCGTGGAGGAGGCCGGACTCGTCTTTCTCCGCGGCCGTGAGGCGGCCCACCGTCCAGGGCTCGGCGACTTCCACGGCATGGCCGCGCCGGCGCAGCTCCGCGATCGTCGCCTCGCCGACCGTGGACTCCACCATGAGATGGCCGGGCCGCGCCTCGCGCGGGTAGAACGACGACGGGAAATGCCCGGTGTGGAACAGCGGCAGGTCGATGGCCTCCTGCAGGTTGAGGCCGTGGTGCACCCGGCGCAGAAACAGCGACAGCTGCCACTGGTCCTGCTGGTCGCCGCCCGGCGTGCCGAACACCAGCGCGGGCCGGCCATCCTGCAACGCCAGCGAAGGGGTCAGCGTCGTGCGCGGGCGCTTCCGGGGTTCCAGGCTCGTCGGCAGGTCGGGCTCGAGCCAGAACATCTGCGCGCGCGAGTTCAGTGGGAAGCCGAGCTCCGGGATCACGGGCGACGACTGCAGCCAGCCGCCCGAGGGCGTGGCCGAGATCATGTTGCCCCACCGGTCGATGACGTCGATGTGCACCGTGTCGCCGCGCTTGGCGGTTTTCAGGTGCGCCATGGTGGGCTCGCCGGCCCCGACGCCGGTGCCATGGCCGCGCGTGCGCGCCAGGTTCTCCAGCGTGCGCCGCACCTGTTCCTCGAAGCCGGGGAGCACCGAGGGCCGCAGCTCCGCCGACGCCGTGTCGCCGATCAGCGTGCGGCGCTCATCCGCATGCGCGTCCGACAACAACCGATCGATCGGCACGTCGTGGAAATCGGGGTCGCCGTAATAGGCCTCGCGGTCCGCATAGGCGAGCTTCATGGCCTCAACGACCGTGTGGATGTAGTCCGGCCCGGCCGGGTCCATCTTGCCGATGTCGAAGCCCTTCAGCAGCGACAGCGATTGCAGCAGGGCGGGGCCCTGGCCCCAGGGCCGCTGCTTGCAAACGGTCCAGCCGTGGTAGTCGTAGGTTTGCGGCTCGTCGAAGCTCGCCTGCCACTCGGCCATGTCCTGGCCGGTCAGCACAGCGCCGTTGCGCTGGCCGCTGGCGTCCATCACCTCGGTGGTGCGGCAGAAACGGTCGATGGCCTCGGCCACGAAGCCCTTCATGAAGGAATGGCGGGCCGCCTCGATCTGCTGGACCCGGTCGCCGCCGGCGCTCTCGGCCTCGCTGAGGATGCGTTCATAGGTGATCGCCAGCATGGGATTGCGGAACAGCGCCCGCGCCTTCGGGGGCTCGCCGCCCGGCAGCCAGGTGGCGGCTGAGGTCGGCCATTCCTTGGTGAAGAACTCCGCCTGGGCGGCGATGGCGTCCGCCACGCGCGGGAGCATCGGGTGGCCGTCGCGCGCGTACGAGATCGCCGGCGCGAGAATGTCGCGCAGCGGCAGCGAGCCATGCTCCCGCAGGAGCAGCATCCAGCCGTCGAAGGCGCCCGGCACCACGGTCGCGAGCAGGCCGGAGCCCGGGATCATGTCGAGCCCGCGCCGCTTGTATTCCTCGATGGTGGCGGCGGCGGGCGTCACGCCCTGGCTGCACAGCACCTCCACCTTGCCGGTTCGTTTGGAGTAGAAAATTGCCGGCGCCTCGCCAGCGGGCCCGCACAGATGCGGCTCCACGATCTGCAGCACAAAGGCGCTCGCCGCGCAGGCGTCAAAGGCGTTGCCGCCCTTTTCCAGTATCGCCATGCCGACCGCCGAGGCGATCCAGTGCGTGGAGGTGACGACGCCGAACGTCCCCAAAATTTCGGGGCGGGTGGTGAACATGGGGGTGGCCTGAACGTGAGAGAGGAGGGGGATGGGCTATGTTTCGCGCGGATCGAGGGCGTCGCGCAACCCGTCGCCGAGCAGATTGAAGCCGAGCACCGTCAGAAAGATGCCCACGCCCGGGAACATCGACATCCACCACTGGCCCTGCTGGAGGAAGTTCTTTCCCGTGTTCAGCATCGAGCCCCAGCTCGGCGCCGGCGGCTGCTGGCCGAGGCCGAGAAACGACAGGCTCGCCTCCGCGATGATCGCCTGCGCGATGATCAGCGTCGCCTGCACGAGGATGGGCGCGAAGATGTTGGGGACGATGTACTTGGCCAGGATCCAGCGGTCCGGCAGCCCGATCGCGCGGGCGCCTTCCACGTAGTCCTCGGTTTTCACCGCCAGCGTCTGCGCCCGCGTCAGCCGGGTGAAGATGGGCGCGGCCGCGATGCCGATTGCGATCATCGCGTTGGTGAGGCTCGCCCCCAGCACGCTGCCGAGCGCGATGGCGAGAATCAGGAACGGGCAAGCGAGCATCGCCTCCGTGCAGCGCGAGATGATCGCGTCGATCCAGCCGCCGAAATAGCCGGCGATGAGCCCGAGCGGCCCGCCGATCGACACCGCAATGGTCACCGACACGATGCCGGCCAGCAGCGACGCCCGCGCCCCATAGACGACGCGTGCGAAAACGTCCCGGCCGAGATCGTCCGTGCCGAACCAGTTCAGCCACGAGGGCGCCTTGCGCACCAGCGACCACGACGTCTTGATCGGGTCCGCCGCCATCACGAGGGGTCCCAGGAAGGCGATCAGCGCGAAGGCGATCACCACGGTTCCGCCGATCAGCGCCGAGCGGTTGCGCAAGAGCTTGCCCCAGACGCGGCTGCGCGGGGCCGGGACGGCGGCCTGTTCGGCCGTGTCGAGCGCGAGCGTCATCAGCGGGCCCTCAGGCGGGGATTAAGGACGACATAGAGCACGTCCGCCAGCAGGTTCAGGCCGATATACCCGATCGCGGTGCACAGCACGACGCCTTGCACCACTGCGTAGTCGCGGTTGAACACGGCGTCCACGATCAGCTTGCCGAAGCCCGGAATGGTGAAGATCTGCTCGGTCAGCACCGCGCCGGCCAGCAGTTCGCCAAACAGCAGGGTGCCGATTGTCACGACCGGGATCAGCGCGTTGCGAAGCGCATGCTTCAGGATCACCCGCGGCTCGAGGAGGCCCTTGGCGCGGGCGGTGCGGACATAGTCCTGCTTCAGCACCCCCAGCATGGCGCTGCGGGTGTGGCGCATCATCGAGGCCGCCAGCGCGTTGCCGAGCACGAAGGCCGGCATGATCATGGTCTTCAGGTTCTGCGACAGGCTCTCGCTCGGCGGCACGTAGCCGGAGGCCGGCAGCCAGTTCAGCTGCACCGAGATCAGGAAGATCAGCAGGATGCCGAGAAAGAAGTTCGGGATCGAAAGTCCCCACAACGCCAGCGCGGTGGCCCCGTAGTCCCAGGCGCTGCCCTTGCGCACGGCCGCCATCACGCCGGCCGGGATGCCGATCAGCAGCGCGAAGCTCATCGCCATGGCGGCGAGCTGCAGCGTGACGGGCAGCTTGTCCTTGATGAGCTGCAGCACCGGCACGCCCGTGCGCAGCGACATGCCGAGGTTGCCCTGCAGGGCCTGCCCGGCCCAGGCAAGATATTGCAGCGGCAGCGGATCGTTGAGCCGGTACTTTTCGCGCAGGAGCTCGATCACGGCCGGGTCGCGCTCCTCGCCGGCCAGCACAAGGATGGGATCGCCCGGCAGCAGCTTTTGCAGCGTGAACACGAAAATCGAGACCAGGATGATGGTCGGGATCGCGATGAGGATTCGCCGACCGATGAAACTCAGCATGGGCGGTGGTCCCGTGTCTCATCCGTCATTGCGAGGAGCGGAGCGACGAAGCAATTCAGGCGCGGGGCGACGAGCTCGACGCCAGCCGCCTGGATTGCTTCGCTCCGTTCGCACGGACGGCGGGGGGCGTCGTTGGGGCGCGCCCCATCCGCCCTCTCCGCGGCTGCCTTCTCCCGGGGGGAGAAGGAGCGCGCGGGGTCTTCTCTGAAAAAAGCCAGGCTCACGACTTCTTCACGTTCTCGAGGCGGATCATGCCGTCCGGATGGGGCTGGAAGCCCGTGACGCTCTTCTTCACGCCCCAGATCCAGCTCTCGTGGTAGATCACGATGATCGGCAGGTCCTTGGCCAGGATCGTCTCGGCGGCGTCATAGCGCTTCTTGCGCTCGTTCACTTCGGAGAGCGTGCGGGCCTCGTCCAGCAGCTTGTCGATCTCGGGATTGCAGTACTTCCAGTCGTTCAGGTTGCCTTTGCAGGTCACGAAGGCGTGGATGTTGCCGTCCGGGTCGGGCCGGCCGGACCAGCCATACTGGTTCGCGGCGAAGTTGCCCTTGGTGCCTTCGTTCAGCATCGTGGCGAACTCGGTGGCGCGCAGCGAGATGTGAAAGCCGCCTTCCGCCGCCATGGACTGGATCACCTGCATCACGGCCTGCGAGCGCGGGCTGTTGGACATGGTGACTTCGAACTTCACCGGCGGCGTCACGCCGGCTTCCTTCAGAAGCGCCTTGGCCTTGTCGACGTTGCGCGCAGGGATCGGCACGCCGGCGGTGTAGTAGAAGTTCTTGGGCGAGAAATACTGGTTGCCGGGGCTGAACTGGCCCTCGAACACCACCTGGTTGATGGCCTCGCGGTCCAGCGTCAGCTCGAACGCCTGGCGCACGCGCGCGTCCTGGCCGATCGGGGTCTTCGCCCTGTCGCCATTGGCGACGTTGATGTTGATGGCCTGGTAGCCGAGGCCCACCGCCGAGGCGGTGGTCAGGTTGGCGTCCGCCTTAGCGGTCTTCACGTCGGTCGGCTCGAGGCGCTCGATCATGTCGAGGTCGCCGGAGCGCAGGTTGGCGAGCCGGACGGTGGAGTCCGGGATCGGCAGAAACGTGATCTTGTCGAACGAGAAGGCCTGCTTGTTCCAGTAGTCGGCGAAGCGCTCCAGCACGATGCGGTCGTTCTGCACCCGCTCCACGAACTTGTAGGGGCCCGAGCAGACCGGCTTCGTGCCCAGATTGGCGCCGAGCTCCTTGGCGGCCTTGGGCGACACCATCATGCCGGCGCGATCGGAGAGCTGCGCCAGCACGGTCACGTCCGGCTGCTTCATCACGAGCTTCACGGTCATCGGGTCGATGACCTCCACGGACGACACCGACGAGATCTCGCTCTTGCGGCGCGACTCCGGCAGCGTCTGGGCGCGCTCGATGTTGAACTTCACCGCTTCGGCGTCGAAGGGCTCGCCGTCGTGGAATTTCACGCCGCTGCGCAGCTTGAAGGTGAGGGACTTGTTGTCCGGGGCCCACTCCCACGAGGTGGCGAGGCGCGGCACGAACTTCAGGTCCGGCGTTACGTCCACGAGCTTGTCGCACAGCGACGTGAACACGATGCGGCCCACGAAGGTGCGGGCCTGGTGCGGGTCCATGACGTCCGCGTCCTCGGCAAGGCCGATGCGCAGCGACTGCTGCGCCTGCGCGGCGCCCGCGAAGGCGACCAGCCCGGCCGCGAGGGCCGTGGCGGAGACGAGGCCCGTAAGCCTCTGGCGATTGGCGGTCTTGCTCATCATCTTCCCCTGTTTCCCGCTTCCGTCATGCTTGCGGAAGCTTTCTCCGTCACGACGGCGTCCTGGCGCCGGCGGTGATCTCGATAAAGCGCCAGACGCCTCGCCTTGGCGGGGCTGTCGGCGGGGCCCATGGCCCGGCCTGCCGTCTCAGGCGGCAGGTCCTCGTAGAAGTGGCACGCCACGGTGCGCCCGCCCGCGTCGCGGAGCAACGGGATCTCGTCCGAACAGCGCTTCTGCGCGTAGGGGCAGCGGGTGTGGAAGCGGCAGCCGGAGGGCGGATTGGCCGGGCTGGGAATGTCGCCTTCCAGCAGCTTGCGCTCGGCGCGGTGGCCCGGGATGGGGAGCGGGATCGCGCTCAGGAGCGCGCGCGTATAGGGGTGCAGCGGCTCGGCGTAGAGCGCCGCCGTGGGGGCGACCTCCACGATGGAGCCGAGATACATCACGATCACTCGGTCGCTCATGTGCCGGATCACCGCAAGGTCGTGCGCGATGATGATCAGCGTCAGCGCGAAGCGTTCCTTGAGGTCTTCCAGCAGGTTGATGACCTGAGCCTGAATCGATACGTCAAGCGCGGACACCGGCTCGTCGCCGATCACAAGGCGCGGCGAGCTCGCCAGCGCGCGCGCGATGCCGATGCGCTGGCGCTGGCCGCCCGAGAACTCATGCGGAAAGCGATCCGCGAGGTCCGGCCGCAGCCCAACGGTGCGCAGCAGCTCCAGCGTCTTCTCGCGCCGCTCCCGGGTAGAGCCCTGGCCATGGAGCCAGAGCGGCTCGCCGACGATGTCAGCCACCGTCATGCGAGGGTTCAAGGACGAGAACGGGTCCTGGAACACCATCTGCATGTCGCCGCGCAGCTTGCGCAGGCCGGTCTCGCCGAGGCCGCCGAGGTCCTGCCCCTCGAACCGAACGGTCCCGGCGGTCGGCTCGATCAGCCGCATCAACATGCGCCCGACAGTGGACTTGCCGCAGCCGGACTCGCCCACGATCGCGAGGGTCTCGCCTTTCTCGACCGAGAAGGACACGTCGTCCACGGCCCGCACGACCGTCGGCTTGCTGAACAGCCCGCCGCCCGTTTTGAAGTATTTCTTGAGGCCGTCGGCCTGCAGGATGGCGCTCACGCGGCCTCCGTAACGTGCAGTTCAAGCGGCGCGCGGATGCAGGCGGCCTCGTGGCCGGCCGCCACCTCGATCAGGGGAGGGGGCGCGGCGTCGCAAGCCTCGATGCGGAACGGGCAGCGCGGCGCGAACCGGCAGCCTTTCGGCATGCGCTCGGGCGCAGGCACGCTGCCCGGGATGGTGGCCAGCCGCTCGTCGCGGCCGGTCAGCGAGGGCAGGGAGCCCATCAGCCCGATCGTGTAGGGGTGCTGCGGATCGTCGAAGATCTTGTCGACCGGCGCGCGCTCCACCACCCGGCCCGCATACATCACCGCAACGTCGTCCGCGACCTCGGCCACCACGCCGAGATCATGCGTGATCAGCAGCATGGCAGAGCCGGTCTCGCGCTGGAGCTGGCGGACCAGCGACAGGATCTGCGCCTGGATGGTCACGTCCAGCGCCGTGGTAGGCTCGTCGGCGATCAGCAGGCGTGGCGCGTTGGCGAGCGCCATCGCGATCATGATGCGCTGGCGCATGCCGCCCGAGAGCTGGTGAGGGAACTCGCCGAGGCGCTTCTCGGGCGCGGGAATGCGCACCTTCTTGAGCATTTCCAGGGCGACCCCGCTGGCCTGCTCGGGCGTGACGTCGCGGTGGCGCGTCACCACCTCGGCGATCTGATCGCCGATCGTGAAGGCCGGGTTCAGCGACGTCATCGGCTCCTGGAAGATCATCGTCATCCGGTCCCCGCGCAGATCCGCGCGCTCGCGGGGATCGAGCCCGCGTACGTCGCGGCCTTCGAACAGAATTTCGCCTTGCGTGATCGCGAGCGGCGGGGAGGCGAGCAGGCCCATGATGGCGAGCGACGTCAGGCTCTTGCCGCAGCCGCTTTCACCCACGAGGCAGAGCGTCCGGCCCGCCGCGAGCGAGAAGGACACGTCTTCCACCAGCGTCGTTGAGCGCTCACGGCCATGGACCGCGATGCTCAGGCCTTTGACGGAAAGAACGTGAGACGGCTCGGCGGGCTGGGGCGACCCGGGGGCTGGCGACATCCACATGCACTCGTTGGGCGGGAACCCCGCACTGGCATTTGTTGTGCCAGACTAGACGCTAAGCCCCCGCGATCAAGCGGGATTTCGCATCGCGCGAGGCAACCGCAGATCGCATTCGGGCCGGTTGCGACTGGATTGTGACAATCCGCCTCAGTACCGTTCTGCCCAATTCAAGGGCTGGACGGAGTTCACCTGCCATGAGCGAAAAAGCGCGCAAACGATTCTCGGAGCTGCACGAAGCCTACGAGAAGGCGCGAACCACCCGCGAATACGCGGCCGTCCTGGCGCGGGGCGGGGCTGTGGACGAGGTCGCCGCCACGTTGGCGACCGATGAGGGGCTGGATCGGTTCAAGGCCCAGCTCGAGGCGTTGGGCGACGAGCGAAAGGCGCTCAAGAAACTGGTGCGCTACGCCCGCAAGCACACCGACAAGATCGCGCCGCCCAAGGCCCCGGCTGTCGCGCCCACGCCCATCCGCAACGGCAAGCGCGCGAAGCCTGCTCCGGCGGCCTGATCGCCCGGGGCCTGCGAGTGGGCAGGGATCAGAATCCCTTGCCCATTCCCAGAGCGGCCGCCCAAGGCAGCGCTGCGCACAGCAGGGCGAGGATCGAGCGCTTCAGCGACCGGAATTTCGAGCGCAGGATGCGTGCGTTCGTGTGGCACTGGCGCAGGACGTCTTCCAGGTAGTCCTCGTCGCTGAGTTCACGCACCTTGAGGTGGTACTCCTCGAACGGGTGGTTCGCGATCGTCCCGAAAAAGAACCACGACGGCGTGGCCCGCATGCGTGGAAACTGGCCGCGCAGCAACTCGGCCAGCGCCGCCAGCAGGGCGATCGCCGCGGCCGCGAGCACGATGGCGTAGCGCCAGTTCCATTGCGAAAGCGCCGGGATCGACGCTGAAAGCGCGCCCGTCATCGCGATCGCGATGCCGAGCACGGCCGAACTGCGCGAGTCGTGCCTCCCGATCCACTCGATCATCCGCTGCAGGCTCTTTTCGGCCCGCTCGATCTGCTTGGCTGTCGTCGACTGCATCGTCCCATCCTCGGATGCGGCGAAAGGAAGCATATTACAGTGTACTTGCCAAGGTCAGGCTGTGCATTTCACGCAACTAAAGTTAAGCGGCTTCATAGTCCAGTGAGCGGCGAGTGAAGACGTCCAACTACACTGGAAAAGACTGCACCAAATCGGAACATCCCCTGTCAGGCCGCGTTGGGTTGCCACGAGACAGGAGAACCACATGCGCAAGACTAACTTGACCATTACGGCTTTCGCCTTGGCGCTCGGCGCCATGACCGCAGCTCCTCTGGCCTATGCGGCCGCCAATGACGGCGCAGGCGGCGGCAACGCCGGCTCGGCGGGCGGCGGCGGATCGGCCGGCGGCGGCGGCGGGGTGAACGGCTCCGCTGCGGGCGGCGTAGGCGCGGGCGGCTTGGGCTCGACCGGCGGCGTCACCGGCAACGGCGCGGTAGGCGTCGGCGGTGGCGCGGGCGGATCGGCGGCCTCCAACTCGGGAGCCCCCGCTGGCTCGGGCGGCGTCGGCGCGAATTCCACCGACACGACGGGCTCGATCGGCACCTCGCCCAGCAGCGGCGACATCAAGCTCCAGGGCAACCGCCGGCTCCAGCCCAACGGCGGCAACCAGACCAACCAGTAAGGCGCTTGAGCCTCGACGAAGCCGCCCGGAACAGTCCGGGCGGCTTTTTCGCGCGTGCTGGCGGTCAGCCGCCCCGCATCATCGTCATCACATGCGCGGCGGTGGAGCGGGCGAGCCCTTCCAGGTCATATCCACCTTCCAGCAGCGACACCACGCGCCCGCCCGCATAGCGATCGGCCTGGTCCATCAGCTGCGCGGTGGCCCAGCCATAGTCCGCCTCGACGAGGTTCAAATTGGCCAGCGGATCGCGCACATGTGCGTCGAACCCGGCCGAGATGATGATCAAATCCGGCCGGAACGCCTCCAGCCGCGGCAGGATCGCGACCTCCATCGCTTCCCGGAACTCCGAGCCGCCGTCGCCGGCCCGCAGCGGCGCATTGACGATGGTGTCGTGCTCGCCCCGTTCGTTGGTCGCGCCCGTGCCAGGGTAGAGCGGCATCTCGTGCGTGGAGCAGTACATCACGCTGGGATCGTCCCAGAAGATGTCCTGCGTGCCGTTGCCGTGGTGCACGTCCCAATCCACGACGGCGACGCGCTCCGCCCCGTGCGCCGACCGGGCGTAGCGGGCCGCCACGGCGGCGTTGTTGAAGAAGCAGAACCCCATCGCGCGGGTTTTTTCAGCGTGGTGGCCCGGCGGCCGGGACGCCGAAAACGCGTTGCGGACCTTGCCGGTCATCACCTCGTCGACCGCCATGATGGCGCCGCCCGCGCCGCGAATCGCGGCCTCCCACGTGCCCGGCGACATGGTGGTGTCGGCGTCGAGCTGCAGCATGCCGTCCTTGGGGGCGGCTTCCTCCAGGGCGCGGACATAGTCCTCCGGATGCGCCAGGCAGAGCTGCTCGATGGTGGCCTCCGGCGCGGATTCGCGCAGCAGCGGCTGGAAGCGCTCGTGCTCGAGAATGCGCTCCACGGCCCGGATCCGGTCTGGCCGTTCGGGATGCCCCATCGGTGTCTGGTGCCGGACGTAGCACGGATGGGAAATCAGCAGAGTGGACACGGCGCCTCCCGGAGCGTTCTGGTTGCGGGCATCTTCGGCCCTCGCGCTGCCGCCGTCCATCCTGCGATGATGGGGGCCTGCCGTTGCGCCAGATCATGGCGGAAGCGGCCAGACGCGCCTTGCTGCGATCACAAACGCGTGCGGTGAGGCCACGAGACCACAGCCAGAATGGCTCTGATCTGGTACGCCCGAACAACAAGGCGCAGGCGGCGCCGTGAATCGGATTGGATCGAGATGCGACTGCGGACGTCTTTGCTGGCGATGGGAATTGCGTTGGTGCTGGCGGGATGCCGGTACGAGCCGATCCCCGAGCCGAAGGTGAGCTCGAAGGACGCCGAATGGATGGCCATGGTGCCGAGCGTCGAGCTCTACCGGCCATTTGAGCGCTACCGCATCGACGATCCGACCGGCGAGTCGCCCGGCACGGTCGTGGTCGACACCAAGTCGCGCTTCCTCTATCTCGTGGAGCCGAACGGCAAGGCGCTGCGCTACGGCGTGGCGGTCGGCAACGAGGCCTTCGGCTGGAGCGGCGTCGCCACCATCCAGCGCAAGGCCGAGTGGCCGGACTGGAACCCGCCGGCCGAAATGATCAAGCGCTGGCCGCATGTCCACCACACCAAGGGCGGTCCGGACAACCCGCTCGGCGCACGGGCCCTTTATCTCTTCGAGGGCAACAAGGACACGCTCTATCGCATCCACGGCACCAACGAGCCGGAGACGATCGGCAAGGCCGTGTCGTCGGGCTGCATCCGGATGCGGAACATCGACGTGGTCGACCTCTACAACCGCGTCCCCGTCGGCGCGCGGGTGGTGGTGAAGTAAGCGTCGCTTTTCTGGGTCTTCGGCTCGCCCGAGCCCATCATCCTGAGGAGCAGGCCTGCTAGGGCCTGCGTCTCGAAGGGCGAAGGCTGCCGGGCCTTCTTTTAAGTGGCTGAATGAAAAAAGCCGGCGGTGCTCCCGCCGGCTTTCGCGTGTCTTGCCTGCGTCATCCGGCGATGAGATCGCTCAGGCGTCGTAGTCGTCGTCCCGGAGCACGGCCGGAATGTCCCGGCGATTGGTCGCGGCGTCACGCGACGCCTCTGGCGAAGAGCGCCGCATCTGCGCCGCCGCTGCCGCGACGGCCTGGATGCCGATGGGCGAATAGAACTGCACGTCCGACCCCGGGGGAGGGGTCTGGGTCTTCGGCGCCGCTGCGGCGGCCGGTTGCGTGACGTTCTGCATGATCTCCTCGTTGCCGTTCCCATCCGCTCGCGATGCGGATGGACGCTTTGTCGCAGCCCATTTCAGCCGCGCCATGGCGGGCTTGTGGTCGAACCGGGGCGGGGATGCCGCCTCGGTCCGTTGCAACCAAAACTGGCCGAACGGGGTGAATCGATCGTTAAGGCGCCGCGGTTCTCGCGTGATCCGCCGCGTCAGGTTGTATTTAGACCGTCACCTGCGTGCCGACTTCCACCACGCGCCCGGTTGGGATCTGGAAGAAGTCCGTGGCGTCGCTGGCGTTGCGGGCGAGCGCGATGAACAGCTTGTCCTGCCACAGCGGCATGCCCGACTGCGCCGCCGGCTTGATGGAGCGGCGCGACACGAAGAACGACGTCGACATGATGTCGAAGGTCCAGCCGAGCTTGCGCGCGATGGCGAGGCCGCGCGGCACGTTCGGGCTCTCCATGTAGCCGAACGTCATCTTCACCCGCGAGAAATGCTCGCTCACAGGCGAAATCGTGATCCGATCCTCCTCGCGCACCCGCGGCGTATCGGCCGTGGACACGGTCAGGATCACGTTCTTGTCGTGCAGGATCTTGTTGTGCTTGAGGTTGTGGAGCAGGGCGGTCGGCGCATAGTCCGGGTCGCTCGTCAGGAACACGGCCGTGCCCTGCACGCGGTGCGGCGGCTTTTTCTCCAGGTTTCGCACCAGCATCTCGAGGGGCACTTCCGACCGGCGCGTCTTGTCGGCCAGGATGCGCGTGCCCTTGCGCCACGTCGCCATCAGCAGGATCAGGCAGGACGCGAACACCAGCGGCGCCCAGGCGCCGTCGAGCAGCTTCAGCAGGTTCGCGGCCAGGAAGGTGGTGTCGATCAAGAGGAAGGGCGCCACCAGCAGGGCGGCCGCCCAGGGCTTCCAGCGCCACATCCGCCAGATCACGATAAAGGCCAGCGTCGCATCCACCACCATCGTGGTCGTCACCGCGATGCCGTAGGCCGACGCCAGCGAACTGGAGGAGCGGAACAGCAGCACCAGGATGATCACGCCCATCAGCAGCAGCGTGTTGATGCGCGGGATGTAGATCTGGCCGGAATGCGTTTCGGACGTGAACCGGATGTCGATGCGCGGCAGCAGTCCGAGCTGCACGGCCTGCCGGGTCAGCGAGAAGGCGCCGGTGATCACCGCCTGGCTGGCGATGATGGTGGCGGCCGTCGCCAGCCCCACGACCGGGATCAGCGCCCAGTCCGGGTAGAGCATGAACAGCGGATTATCGATGGCCTGCGGGTTGGACAGCACCAGCGCGCCCTGGCCGAAATAGTTGATCACCAGCGCCGGCAGCACCAGCCCGAGCCACGCGATCTGGATCGGACGGCGGCCGAAATGGCCGAGATCGGCGTAAAGCGCCTCGCCGCCCGTGACGGCGAGAAACACGGCGCCCAGCGTCACGAGCCCGATCAGCTTGTGCTGCACCAGAAACTGCATGCCCCAGGCGGGGTTCAGCGCCAGCACGACCCCGGGATCGTCGCTGATATGCGTGATGCCGCCGAGCGCCAGCACGCCGAACCAGGCGATCATGATCGGGCCGAACGCGGCCGCCACCTTGGCGGTGCCGCGGCTCTGCACGGCGAACAGCAGCACCAGGATGCCGATCGTGATCGGCACGACATAATGCTCGAGCGCCGGCGTGATGAGCTTCATGCCCTCGACGGCGGACAGCACCGAGATCGCCGGCGTGATCACCGAGTCGCCATAGAACATGGAGGCGCCGACCACGCCGAGCGCCAGCATGTAGCTGCGGCCCTTGGTGAGCGTGCGCTGCGCCAACGCCATCAGCGACAGCGTCCCGCCCTCGCCGTTGTTGTCGGCGCGCAGCAAGATCAGGACGTATTTTGCCGTCACGACGAGGAGCAACGCCCAGACGATGAGCGAAAGCACGCCCAGAACGGTGTCGCGCGGAACAAGCGGATGGGCCCCGGCCTGATTGTGCGCACCGACGGCGGCCAGCAACGCTTCACGGAAGGCGTACAGGGGGCTCGTGCCGATGTCCCCGTACACCACTCCGATGCTGCCGACCGTCAGCCCGACGAGGCTGCCCTGTCCGTGACTTTTTCCGTGCCCCGCAACTTGCGCTGCCGCGCTCTCGCCCACGGATGACCTCGCCTCTGGAGCAATGCCCGATCGGGTTGATCGGCGGCAGTGCTGCTTAACCTAGCCGGTTCCCGGCGGCGGCGCTTATAGCACCGACGCTGGCAGATGCCACCATCCCGCCACGGACCAGACAAAATGGTTACGGCACCGCTGGCAAGAACCATCTGGATGCGCAATCAAAGCGTGTTTCACAAGTGACCCACATCCTTAAGCGTTGGGGCGCTTTCGTTGGCTCGGGGCTTCGGCTAATGATGCCACCACAGCTTAGCGCCCACCGAATTTCGAATGGTCGACATGACAGAACAGATTACCCGGGCTTCCAACCTGCTCGCCGGCAAGCGCGGGCTCGTGATGGGTGTGGCCAACAACCGTTCGATTGCCTGGGGCATCGCCCGCGCGGTTCACCAGCACGGCGCCGAACTGGCGTTCACCTACCAGGGCGAAGCGCTGGAGAAGCGGGTGCGTCCGCTTGCCGCGGAGCTCGGCGCGGCCGTAGTGGGCCACTGCGACGTCACCGACCCGGCCAGCATGGACGCGGTGTTCGCCGAGGTGGACAAGCTCTGGGGCGGGCTCGACTTCGTGGTCCACTGCATCGCGTTCTCGGACAAGGACGAGCTCACCGGCCGTTACCTGGACACCAGCGAGGCGAACTTCACCAAGTCGCTGCTGATCTCGTGCTACTCGTTCACCGCAATTGCGCAGCGGGCCGAAAAGCTGATGCACAACGGCGGCTCAATGCTGACGCTGACCTATTACGGCGCCGAGAAGTGGATGCCCCACTACAACGTCATGGGCGTCGCCAAGGCGGCCCTCGAGGCGTCGGTGCGCTACATGGCGGCCGATCTCGGCCCCAAGAACATCCGCGTCAACGCCATCTCGGCCGGCCCGATCAAGACGCTGGCCGCCTCCGGCATCGGCGACTTCCGCTACATCCTGCGCTGGAACGAGTACAACGCCCCCCTGCGCCGCACCGTCACCACCGAGGAGGTCGGCGAGACCGCCGCCTATCTGGTGTCCGACATGTCGCGCGGCATGACGGGCGAAATCCTCCATGTGGACGCCGGCTACCACGTCGTCGGCATGAAGAACCCCGAGGCCCCGGACATCACGCTCGAGAAGGCCTGATCGGGCATGCCCGATCCGTACCGGCTCTTTTTCATCCGCCACGGCGAGACGGACTGGAACGCCGAGGGCCGGCTGCAGGGCCAGCAGGACATTCCCATCAACGAGCGCGGCCGCTTCCAGGCGGCCGAGGCCGGGCGAAAGCTCGGCCTGATCGCGCCCCATGCGGGCGATCTGCCCTGGCGTGTCAGCCCGCTCGGGCGCACCCGCGACACCGCCGAACGCGCGCGCCGCGCCCTGGGCCTCGATCCTTCCGCCTATGAGCTCGATCCGATCCTGAAGGAGATCTCCTTCGGCGACTGGGAAGGGCGCACCTGGAAGGAAATCCGCAAGGCGCTGCCGGAGGCGGCGGCCAGCCGCATCGCAAACAAATGGGCCTACCAGCCGCCCGCGGGCGAGAGCTATGCGATGCTGGCCGAGCGCGTCCGGCCCTTCGCCGACAGCCTCGTGGGCGATAGCGTAGCGGTCGCGCATGGGGGCGTCGCACGGGCGCTGCTCTACCTCCTGTGCGGCGTTCCGGCCGAACGAGTCGCCAGCGCCGAGATCTGGCAGGGCAGGGTGCTGCTGTTCGAGAACGGCCGCTACAGCTGGACCTGAGACTCGGTCAGCGGGTTGCAGAGTTGTGGCGCAACTGGCTGAACCTGCTGCGCTCGATCACAGCCAGGCGGCCTCTCCGGTTGTAAAATCAACCTTTTGGTCCCCATTCCGAGCAATCTGAACGGCCCCGTTCAGAATCGTTCATCGTGGGTTCAGTTCGGCGATTGCATAAGGGTGCACCGTCGGATGGCAGGGTTGCCGTTCGAAGGCCCTGCCGCCCTCGACGGCTGGCGGGTCAACCAACGAGGGCGTTGCGGGGGCATCGTCACCAGTCGAGCGCACGCGGCGGAGCTTGTCTCCGAACGACGACGCTTGGCCTGGCGATGGACCGTAGCGCCGGGAGAGCAGCGATGAACCGCGCACCGATCGATCTGGTGGCTTCGAACTCCGCAACCCGGGCCAGCGCCGTCGCGCAGGCCCCGGCCATCCTGCGGGGCGACCAGCGACCCGATCTGCTGCGCGACGAGGTCCTGGCCGAGATCTTCGGCGAGACCGCCGCCGCATTCCCGAACAAGCCGGCCATGATCTGCCGCGGCACGGCGCTCACCTACGCGCAGATCGAGGCGCAGGCCAACGCCATCGCGCGCGGCCTGAACGCCGGCGGCGTCGGCCCGGGCGACGTGGTCGGCCTTTGGGTGCCGCGCGGCTCCGAGCTGCTGATCGCGCAGATCGCCGTCGCGAAGTCGGGCGCCGCCTGGCTTCCCTTCGACGCCGACGCGCCGGTTGAGCGCATCGCGGTCTGTCTCGCGGACGCCGACGCCAAGGGCCTGCTCACCTGCGAGGCATTCGCGGACCGCGCCGCCGAGGCGGGCGTGCCGGTGCTGTTGTCCGCCCGGCTCGCAGCCGGGCAGAGCGGCGAATCGGTCGATCCGCGCCGGCTCGGGCTGACGCCGGACCATCCCGCCTACATGATCTACACGTCAGGCTCGACCGGCATGCCCAAGGGCATCGTCGTCAGCCAGCGCAACATCACGCACTATCTGCGCGCCGCCAACGCGCTGTTTGGCCTGACCGATCAGGACGTGATGTTCCAGAGCGCCTCCGTGGCGTTCGACCTTTCCATGGAGGAGATCTGGGTTCCTTATCTCGCCGGCGCGACCCTCTGGGTGGCGACGCCCGAGGTGATGGCCGAGACCGACAAACTCGCCGACGTAATCGCCGAGGCCGGCGTCACCGCCATCGACACGGTGCCGACGTTGCTCGGCCTCTTTGCGCGCGACATCCCCAGCCTGCGCGTCATCATCCTGGGCGGCGAGGCGCTGCCCGCCTCCATCGTGCAGAAATGGGCCAAGCCCGGCCGCCGCATCTTCAACACCTACGGGCCGACCGAGGCGACCGTGGTGGCGACCGCCTGGGAGGTCGTCGCCGGCGAGGCCGTGTCGATTGGCCGGCCGGTCGCGAACTACAGCTGCTACGTGGCGTCCGAGGACCTCACCCTGCTGCCGCCCGGCATGCAGGGCGAGCTGCTGATCGGCGGCCCGGGCGTCGCGCAGGGCTACCTGAAACGGCCCGAGCTGACGGCCGAGAAGTTCATCGCCAACCCGTTCTCGTCCGACGGCTCCGATCCCGTCCTCTACCGCTCCGGCGACGCCGTGAGCATCGATCCGGCCGGCAACATCCTGTTCCACGGCCGCATCGACGACCAGGTCAAGATCCGCGGCTTCCGCGTCGAGCTCGGCGAAATCGAGGTGAAGCTCGACGAGCTGCCGGGCGTCGCCCAGTGCGCCGTGGTGCTGCGCCAGGACGACGGCATCGACCGGCTGGTCGCCTTCGTGGTGCCGGAAGGCGAGGGCAAGCTCGACCGCATGCAGGTTCGCATGGCGCTCGCCGAGCGCCTGCCGTCCTACATGGTGCCGTCGCGCTTCGAGCTCGCCTCCACGCTGCCGCGCCTCGTCTCCGGCAAGGTCGACCGCAAGACCCTGCGCGCCATGCCCCTCGCCAGCGCGACCGGCCCAGCCGACGAGCAGGAGCCGGCCCGCACCGCCACCGAGGCCAAGCTGCTGGAAGCCGCCCAGTCGGTGTTCCCCGGCCAGAGCCTGCCGTTCGACGCGGACTTCTTCAACGAGCTCGGCGGCCACTCGCTGATCGCCGCGCGCTTCATCTCGGCCGTGCGCCAGAACCGCGGGCTGGAGAGCGTCACCCTGCAGGACGTCTACGGCCAGCGCACCCTGCGCGCCATTGGCGCCGCCATCGATGGGCGCGCCGTTTCGGTCGACTCCGACCTCTCCTTCGAGGCGCCCTCGTTCCGCCGCCGCTTCCTGTGCGGCCTGGCGCAGGGCGTCGCGATGCCGTTCATCCTCGGCCTCGTCACCATCCAGTGGCTCGGCCTGTTCCTGGCCTCCGTGTTCCTGCTGCAGGACGACCCGAGCCTGCTGGCCGAGGTGCCGGTGCTGCTGGGCGTCTACGTGGCGCTGAACCTCGGCACCAAGGCGCTGATCGTGGCGCTGAAATGGACCGTGCTCGGCCGCACCAAGCCGGGCCGCTACCCGCTCTGGGGCGTGTACTATTTCCGCGTCTGGTTCGTGCAGCGGATGATCCAGGTCACGACGCTGAAGTTCCTGCAGAACTCGCCCCTGATGCGCGTCTACCTGCGCATGCTGGGCGCCAAGGTCGGCAAGGACGCGATGATCTCGGACTTCGAGGCCGGCGCCATCGACCTGATCAGCATCGGCGACCGCGCCACGCTCGGCATCAAGACCAAGTTCGCCAACGCGGTCGCGATCGGCAACGAATTCGTGATCGGCCCGATCACCATCGGCGACGACGCCTACACGGGCTCGTCCTGCTCGTTCGGGCACGACACGGTGGTGGCGGAGGGCGCCCAGCTCGGCGACCTCACCTCCGTGGCGCCCGGCATGATCATTCCGGCCTGGGAGACCTGGACCGGCTCGCCCGCCCGCAAGACCGGCGAGGTCGACCGCGCCTCCATGCCCGAATTCCCGACCGTGACGCCGGTCACCCGCGCGCTGCAGAACGCCACCTATGCGGGCTCCTACATCGTCATGCTGATGCTCGGCCTCGTGCCGATCTTCCCGGCCTTCTACATCCTCTACAACCTCGACGGCCTCATCGACGGCCAGGTCGACTACAGCGTCAGCTGGGCGACGCTGCCCTTCCTCGCCTGGCCGACAGCCATGGCGCTGATCGTGGTGGCGGTCGCGATCATCGTGGCGCTGCGCTGGACTATCATGCCGACCCGCGTGAAGTCGGGCCACTACTCGATCCACAGCTGGTTTTATGTCCGCAAGTGGATGGTGGGCCTCGCCACCGAGGTGACGCTCGAGACCGTGTCGTCGCTCTACGCCACCGTGTTCATGCGGCACTGGTACCGGATGCTCGGCGCCAAGATCGGCCGCGGCACCGAGGTCTCCACCAACCTCGCCGGTCGCTACGACCTGGTGGAGCTGGGAGAAGACAACTTCGTCGGCGACGAAGCCGTGCTGGGCGACGAGGAGATCCGCAACGGCTGGATGATCCTGGAGCCCGTCAAGACCGGCGACCGCGTGTTCATGGGCAACGATTCGGTGATCCCGCCTGGCTCCGTGCTCGAAAACGACTGCCTCATCGGCGTGAAGTCGACCATCCCGTCCAGCCTCCACGTCAAGAGCGGCGAGATCTCGTTCGGCAGCCCGGCGATGCTGATCCCGGCGCGCCAGAAGGTGAACGCCAACGCGCAGTCAACCTACCGGCCGTCGAAATGGTGGGTGTTCGGCCGCACCATCTTCGAGACCCTGCACACGTCCCTGCCGACCGCGACCTTCATCACCTGCGGCTACATCACCGCCGACCTGATGGAGAGCCCGATCACCAATGGCGAGTGGGGCAAGGCGACCGCCATCTTCCTGGCCGCCGGCATCGTCATCGCGCTCGCGCTGATCGCCGTGTCGGTTGTCGCCAAGTGGCTGCTGATGGGCGTCTACAAGCCCACCATGAAGCCGATGTGGTCCTTCTGGGCCATGCGGACCGAGGCTGTCGCCGTGCTCTATGGCGGTCTCGTCGGCAAGGCCTCGGTGGAGTTCCTGCGCGGCACGCCGTTCCTCCCCATGGTGCTGCGCCTCTACGGCACCAAGATCGGCAAGGGCGTCTGGATGGACCTCACCGACATCACCGAATTCGACTGCGTGAAGATCGGCGACTTCGCCACCCTCAACATGGGCTCCTGCCTGCAGACGCACCTCTACGAGGACCGCATCATGAAGGTCGGCCGCATCGAGGTGAAGCGCGGCGTCCATGTCGGCTGGGGCACGACGGTGCTCTACGACAGCACCGTGGGCGAGTATGCCCGCCTTGGCCAGCTGACCATCGTGATGAAGGGCGAGAACATCCCCGCCCACACCAGCTGGGCCGGCGCGCCCGCCATGCCGGTGGCGGTGGTCGAGGCCACGGCCGTGGCCGAGCCCGTGAAGGTCGCGGCCTGAAGGCCCGACGCAATCTATTGATGACGGCCCGCTTCGGCGGGCCGTTTGCGTTGAGAGCCGCCGTTCCCCCATCCCCTAAAATGCTCTAAGACGCGGAGCCATTCTCCGGGGCCGCCGCCATGTCTCACAATACCTTCGGCCATCTCTTCCGCGTCACGACCTTTGGCGAGAGCCATGGGCCGGCGCTCGGCTGCGTCATCGATGGTTGCCCGCCCCGGATTCCGCTGACGGCCGAGGACATCCAGGCCGATCTCGACAAGCGCCGCCCCGGCCAGTCGCGCTTCACCACCCAGCGCCAGGAGCCGGACCAGGTGAAGATCCTGTCCGGCGTCTTCACGGACGAAGCTGGCGTGCAGGTCACGACCGGAACGCCGATCGCGCTGATGATCGAGAACGTCGACCAGCGCTCCAAGGACTACGGGGAGATCAAGGACAAGTACCGGCCGGGCCACGCCGACTTCACCTATGATGTGAAGTACGGCATCCGCGACTACCGCGGCGGCGGTCGGTCCTCCGCTCGTGAGACGGCGGCGCGCGTCGCCGCCGGCGCCGTCGCCCGAAAGGTCGTCGATGGGCTCACGGTGCGCGGCGCCCTCGTGCAGATCGGGCCGCACAAGATCAATCGCAACAACTGGGATTGGGAGGAGATCTCCCGCAATCCGTTCTTCTGCCCGGACGCGAAGGCGGCCGCCTTTTTTGCCGAGTATCTCGATGTGATCCGCAAGTCGGGCTCGTCGATCGGCGCGGTGATCGAGGTCGTCGCCGAGGGCGTTCCGGCGGGTCTCGGCGCGCCGATCTACGGCAAGCTCGATTCCGAACTCGCCAGCGCGCTCATGAGCATCAACGCCGTGAAGGGCGTGGAGATCGGCGCCGGCTTCGGCGCGGCCGAACTCACCGGCGAGCAGAACGCCGACGAGATGCGCTACGGCAACGACGGAAAGCCGTTGTTTTTGTCCAACAACGCCGGCGGCGTGCTGGGCGGCATCTCGACCAGCCAGCCTGTGGTGGTGCGCTTCGCCGTGAAGCCGACCTCGTCCATACTCACGCCGCGGCTCACCGTTGACCGCAAGGGCGGCGAGACGGATGTTTTCACAAAGGGCCGTCACGACCCGTGCGTGGGCATTCGAGCCGTGCCCGTTGGCGAGGCCATGGTCGCGTGCGTGATCGCGGACCAGTTCTTGCGCCACCGGGGGCAAGTCGGCGCTTCCAGTGCTTGGCCGACAGCCGGCTAATTCAGCGCCGCTTAATCAGCGTAAAATTCAGTGGCGCTGAATTCGAGCGAGGTTTATGCTGTCCGCATGAGGTTGGCGGAGTGGCTCCGATCTAAGGGCATGGCGCGGAACGTGTTCGCCCAGCGTATCGGCGTGTCGCCCGCGGCCGTGACCCAGCTTTGCAATAATGACACGGCCTGGATGTCGCGCGAGACCGCCGAGCTGATATCCAGGGCGACGGCCGGGGCCGTAACGCCAAACGATTTTATCGACCTTCCCACGGTTCTCCCGACCGCTTCCGAGGAGCGTTCCATGTCCCATTCGGTCACCGAAGCCATCGAGGCGCTCGCCAGGGGAGAGATCGTGATCGTCACGGACGACGATGATCGCGAGAACGAGGGCGACCTCATCTGCGCCGCATCGCTCTGCACGCCGGAGAAGATGGCCTTTATCATCCGCAATACGTGCGGCATCGTCTGCGCGCCGCTCACCAGCGGCGAGGCCAAGCGGCTGAACCTCAACCCGATGGTGGCCAGCAACGACGCCCCGCTGGGCACGGCCTTTACGGTGACGGTGGACGTGCGCCACGGCCTCACCACCGGCATCTCGGCCGAGCAGCGTTCCAACACCGTGCGGGCGCTCGCCAACGGCAACATGGGCGCGGGTGATTTCGTGCGCCCCGGCCACGTCTTCCCGTTGATCGCCAAGGATGGCGGCGTGCTCATGCGCTCCGGCCATACCGAGGCGGCCGTTGACCTCTGCAAGCTGGCAGGCCTGCCGCCTGTGGGCGTCATCTGCGAACTCGCCAACGACGACGGCACCGTGATGCGCGGCCCGCAGATCGTCGCCTTCGCCGAGCAGCATGCGCTGAAGCGCATTTCGGTCGCGGACCTGATCGCCCATCGTCAGGCGCGCGAAAAGCTGGTGGAGCGCGTCGCCACCTTCCCGGTGAAGACCGAGATCGGCGAACTCACCGGCTACGCCTACGTGACGCCCTACGACTCGGTGCACCACTTCGCCTTCGTGTACGGGCCGATCGGCGACGGCCGCAACATGACGACGCGGCTGCACCGCGCCAACGTGGTCGCGGATGTGCTCGGCGGCGGCAAGTCCGTGAACGGCGCGCTGCAACGCTTCAAGGAGGCCGGGCGCGGCGTGCTCGTCTACCTGCGCGACGGAACGGCGGGCGTGCCGCTGCAGGAGCTCGATGCGGACCTGTCCTCGTCGGAGGCGGCCCGACAGCGCCAGTGGCGCGAGGTGGGTCTCGGCGCGCAGATCCTTCGCGACCTCGACGTGCGGTCCATCGTCAACCTGTCGTCGACCCCGCGCTCCTATGTGGGGCTTGCGGGGTTCGGGATCGAGCTGGTCAGGACCGAGCCGCTGGAAGGGTGATGGTCAGCGAACGCTGATGCCGTAAGCACGACGTGTCGACGACCCGGACGGGTAGAGCGCCTCCGCAACCAGAGCGTCCGTGCCTGTGAAGCCCGGATTCGGCGTATACCAAAGCTGAAGCGAACGGATGCGCTTCATATTGCAAACGTGGCGCACGTTTGATGCGGGGAACGTGGTGTAGTCGACGCCATCGCGAAACGATGCACGGCCGTTCTTGGGTGGGACGACGATCCGGCCAACGATGCCCGGAATGGGCGTGCAATCTGGGTTTACTGAGGAATAGCGGTCGAGCTTCCGGGGCACGTCCTGCGGCACGGACACAATGCTCGTCCGGTCGGCGCCGGCCGTGTTGCAGCCGGCAAGTGCGATCGTAACGAGTAGAAACAGCGGCAAACGCATCAGAAAACCTCTCCATCAGAGGCTTCAGCTTAAGCGTCGCCTTGGATCCTTCAACCAACCCAGGGTCGGTCCCCCTCCATCAATGCGCGCATTCTGACGATCTCGGCCCCGGCCGTGTCCAGAAAGGCGCGAATGCGCGGCGAGGCCCGCAGGTCCGGGTGGGTGAGCAACCACAACCCCGCCGAGAAGTCCGGGTTTAGCGTCGTCAGGCGCACGAGGTCGGGTCGCCGATCGGCGATGAAGCAGGGCAGGGGGCCGACGCCGATGCCCTCCGCGACGGCTTCGGCGAGCCCCAGCACGGTGTTGATCTTGATCGCCACCTTCTCGGCCGGCACGTGGTCGCGCACGTAGCGCGCCGCCTTCAGATGCCCGAACTGGTCTCCGAGCGACACCCAGAAGCGGTCATAAAGATCGCGCTCCTCGATGGTCTCGCCAGCCGCGATGTCCGGAAAATCCGTTCGCCGGCCATAGACCGCCCACACGATGCTGGCGACGCGCCGCCCCACCAGCGTCTCGGGCGGGCTGTCGGTCGCCCGCACGGCGATGTCGGCGTCGCGCTTGGACAGGTTCAGCGCCTGGTTGGACAGCACCATGTCGACCCGGATGTCGGGATAGTTCTGCCGGAAGTTGGCGAGCACCGGCATCAGCAGATGCACCAGCAGCGTGTCGTTGGTGGTGACCCGCACCTCGCCTGACGGCGTCAGCGCCTGTCCGGCGAGTTTGCGCGAAAATGCCGCCACGTCCCGGTCCATGCGCTCGGCCAGCGCCGCCATCTCTTCGCCGGCCGGCGTCAGGCCGTAGCCGGTGCGGTGACGCTCGAACAACGACAGCCCGACCCGCTTCTCGATGTCGGCGAGGCGGCGGAACACGGTGGAGTGATTGACCCCGAGGGTCTCGGCCGCACCGGTGAGCGACCGTGTGTCCGCGATGGCTTTGACCAGACGAAAGTCGTCCCACGGAAGAGGGTTCATTTGCGTCTCTGCAAGAAAGTCCTTTCGCTATGTGCCATGGATTTGCGAAAGAGAGAAGTCCAATGTTCCGCCCATGGAAGCCGCCGGCATGGGCCGGGCGGCAAGCGACACCCCCGGAGAACACAGCCATGGTCGACCCCCGCACCGCCCCCTACGCCCTGTTGTTGCTGCGCGTGACGCTCGGCGTCATGTTCATCGCCCACGCCGCCCTGAAGGTCTTTGTCTTCACCGTGCCCGGCTTCGCCGGCTTCCTCGCCCAGGTCGGCATGCCGTCCTTCATGGCGCTGCCCGTGATTCTGCTCGAGGCGTTCGGCGGGCTCGCCCTCATCCTCGGCGTTTATGCCCGCGCGGTGGCGTTGGTGCTCACCCCCGTGCTGCTCGGCGCGCTCTCGGTGCATGTCGGCAACGGCTGGCTGTTCACGGCCCCGAACGGCGGCTGGGAATACCCGGCGTTTCTGGTGATCGCCGGCCTCACGGTGGTGCTTGGCGGTGACGGCGCCCTGGCGCTCCGGCCGACGGCGCTTCCGGCGCGCGAGCGGCTTGCCACGCAGACCGCCTGATCTATCTATCCCGTATCGAAGCCGCTCCGGCTCTCCCGGGGCGGCTTTTCATTGAATGGATTTCGCACGACATGAACGAGCCGAATGGCCAAACCCAGCCCGCGCCAAACCGTCTATCGCCCGCCCCGATGCGCTCCCCCAAACCGACCGCGCACGCCCAAGGCGGCTGCACGGGCCACAGCCTGAGTCAGCGCGTGGTCGCTCTCGTCACCGGTCGGTGCTCAGAAACCGGCAAGCGCATCACCGCCGCGGGACTGTGATCGAGCTCAGCCGCGCGGGGCCGCGGCCCTGCGCAAGCGATCATTGATCGCTTCTCCAAGACCCCTGTCCGGAATGGGAGCTGCCGCGATCGTGGCCGCGCCCGACCCATCCAGCCGCCGCAGCATGGCAAAGAGGTTCGCGGCCGCCTCGGCGAGGTCTCCTGAGGGGCTGAGATTGGCCGTCGCCGCCGCGCCCGCGGCGCCCTGCGGCGAAGATGGACCAAACAGCAGAGCGGCCTCGCCCGGGCGTATCGCCTGTGCGGCGAGCCGCACGGCCGCTTTCGGCGCGTAGTGCGAGGCCAACATGCCGGGCGCCACGGGCGCATGGTCCGCCTCGGAGAAGACCGCTTCGTCCAGCCCCCGGCCCAGCGCCGTCTCGATCGCGTCCCGCGCCACCCCGCCGGGCCGCAACAGCGTGACCTTGCCATCCAGACAGGACACAATCGTGGATTCGACGCCGACCTCGGTCGGGCCGCCGCTCACGACTGCGTCGATCCGCCCGTCGAGATCCTCGAGCACGTGCTCCGCCGCCGTGGGGCTGACGCGGCCCGAGCGGTTCGCGGAGGGCGCCGCCACCGGGCGTCCGACGAGGCGCAGCAAGGCGTTCGCGATCGCGTGCGCGGGAACCCGCAAAGCCACGCTGTCCAGCCCCGCGGTGGCGAGGTCCGCCACCGAACAGGTCGGCGCCTTGGGGACCACCAGCGTCAGCGGCCCCGGCCAGAACGCCCGCGCCAGCGCGAGCGCATCCGCTCCGAAAACGCCTTCGCGCTGCGCTGCCGCGAGGTCCGGCACATGCGCGATCAGCGGATTGAAGCTCGGCCGCTCCTTGGCGGCGTAGATGCCCGCCACCGCCCGCCCGTCGGTCGCATCCGCGCCGAGGCCGTAGACCGTCTCGGTGGGAAACGCCACGAGCCCGCCGTCGCGCAGCAGGGCCGCAGCCCGGGCGAGGCCTGCCTCGTCAGGCTGGAGGCGGGCGGTCCGGCGTGTTGACGCTGTATCGTTCATCTCTAAACTATCGCCCGACGCGCGCGAGTGCGCCTTATTTCGCAGTCGCTTCGCTTAGCACGGCGACTATGATGCGCGCCAACGGTCGCGTGAGCGGCCGATCCAACGCTGCGCTCCGGGAGAAACACGCCGATGACCTACCGCGCCCCTGTCGCCGACATGTTGTTCACGCTGCGCCATGTCGCGGGCCTGGACCGGCTGGCCGCGGACGGCCTCGCGCCGGAGCTCGAGGGCGACATGGCGCCCGCCATCCTGGAAGAGGCCGGGCGATTCGCCGGCGATGTCATCGCGCCGCTCAACCGCATCGGCGACAAGGTCGGCTCCCAGCTGCGCGATGGCGTCGTCACGACGCCGCCGGGCTGGCGCGAGGCTTATAAAGCCTGGACCGACGCCGGCTGGAACGGCCTCACGGCCGACCCGGACTTCGGCGGCCAGGGCCTGCCGCAGCTCGTGCAGGCGGCCTGCGTGGAAACGTGGAACTCCGCCTCCTTCGCCTTCGCGCTCGGCCCTCTGCTCACCGCCGGCGCCATCGAGGCCGTCAAGGCGCACGGCTCGGAGCACCTGCAGCAGACCTACCTCGCCAAGCTCGTCTCCGGCGAGTGGATGGGGACCATGAACCTCACGGAGCCGCAGGCCGGCTCGGACCTCAACGCCCTGCGCGCCAAGGCGGAGCGGGCCCCTGACGGCACGTACCGGATCTTCGGCCAGAAGATCTACATCACCTATGGCGAGCACGACCTCACCGACAACATCGTCCACCTCGTGCTGGCGCGCCTGCCGGATGCGCCCGCCGGCACGCGCGGCATCTCGCTCTTCCTGGTGCCCAAGTTCCTGGTGAACCCTGACGGCTCGCTCGGCGATCGCAACGACGTGCGCTGCCACTCCATCGAGCACAAGCTCGGCATCCACGCCTCGCCCACCTGCACGATGGTGTACGGCGACGAGGGCGGCGCCGTCGGCTGGCTGATCGGCGAGGAAAACCGGGGCCTCGCCTGCATGTTCACGATGATGAACAATGCCCGCCTCAATGTCGGCCTGCAGGGCGTCGCTATTGCGGAGCGCGCCTTCCAGCAGGCGCTGCATTACGCGCAGGAGCGCCGGCAGGGAAGGGCGCCGGGCTACACGGGCGAGGGCATGAGCCCCATCGCGGAGCATCCGGATGTCCGCCGCATGCTGCTGCGCATGCGCGCGCAAACGCAGGCCGCCCGCGCCCTGTGCTACCGCGTCGCCGAGGCGCTCGACCGCGCGCACCGCGAGACCGATCCCGCCGCCCGCAAGGCCGCAAACGAGCGCGCCGCGCTGCTCACCCCCATCGCCAAGGCCTATTCCACCGACATCGGCGTGGAAGTCGCCTCCATGGGCGTCCAGGTGCATGGCGGCATGGGCTTCGTGGAGGAGACGGGCGCCGCCCAGCACCTGCGCGACGCCCGCATCGCGACCATCTACGAGGGCACCAACGGCATCCAGGCCATCGACTTGGTGCAGCGCAAGCTGCCGCTGTCCGGCGGCGACACGGTGCGGGGCGTGATCGCCGAGATGCGCGAAACCGTGAACGCGGTCGCGCAATCCAACGCGCCGGGCTTCGGCAAGACGGCGGAGCGCCTGCGGGACGCCGTGGACAGCCTGGAGCGCGCCACGGCCTTCATGATGGAGGCTTTGGGCGCTCGCCCCAACGACGCGCTCGCGGGCGCCACCGACTACCTGAAGCTCTTCGCCCTCGCGCTGGGCGGCGCATCGCTGGCCACCAAGGGCCTCGTCGCCGCCGATGACTCCGGCCAGCCCGCGCGCATCGCCAGCGCGCGCTTCTTCGCCGAACAGGTCGCCACGGAGGCGCCCGCCCTCGAGCGCGCCATCGTGGACGGCGCCGGCGCGGTCGGGGACGGCGCCCTGGTTCTGGTGGCGTGAGCGAGGCGCCGCGCCCGCTGGCCGGCAAGGTCTGCATCGTCGCGGGCGCGTCCCGCGGCGTTGGGCGCGGGATCGCGCTGGGGCTCGGCGAAGCCGGCGCCACGGTCATCTGCAGCGGTCGTTCGACGCGCTTTGGCTATCGCACAGAGGGGCGCCGCGAAACCGTGGAGGACGCCGCCGAGGCCGTGGAAGCGGCCGGCGGCCGAGGCTTCCCGTATGTCTGCGACCACACGGACACAAAGGCGCTTTACGCATTCTCGGCCTATGTGATGCGGCGCTTCGGCCCGCCTTCGGTCGTTGTCTGCTCGGCCTGGGCCGGCGCGGAGGGCTTCGACGGCGCTCGCCAAGCTGACGGCACGCCCTTTGGCGCGCCCTTTCACGAGCGTTCGCTGGCCCCGTTCGAGCCCGCGCTCGAATCCGGCGCCTATGCGGCGCTCGCCACCGCGCGCGCTTTCGCGCCGCTGATGACGCCGGTCGGCGCCGGCCTCATCGTGGTGGTCGGGTTCGACGGCCAGGGCCGCCCGCTCGGCGACATCTTCTACGATCTCGGCAAGGCCGCGGCGCTGCGCGCCTCGCAGCTCATGGCGGCCGATCTCGCGCCGCACGGCGTGACGGTGGCGCACCTGTCGCCCGGCTTCGTCCGCACCGAGCGGGTGCAGGACGCCGGCCTCGCCGACGAGGCGACCGAAACGCCGCTCTATGCCGGCCGCGCCGTCGCGGCGCTCGCGGCCGATCCCGCCATCCGGGATCACTGCGGCGCATCGCTCTTCGTCGCCGATCTGGCGCGGCGCTACGGCTTCACGGACGCGGATGGAACCCAGCCCGGGCGCTTCGTTCCGGGCTGATCCAGGCGGATTCTGTTTCTCAGGGGAGGCGTTCATGTCATTGGCCGGAAAGACCTTGTTCATCACCGGAGCCTCGCGCGGCATCGGCCTCGCGATCGCCCTCAAGGCGGCGGCGGACGGCGCCAACATCGCGGTCGCGGCCAAGACCACCGAGCCGCATCCCAAGCTCGAAGGCACCATCTACACGGCCGCGGACGCCATCGAGCACGCCGGCGGCAAGGCGTTGCCCCTGGTGGTGGACGTGCGCGAGGAGGCGTCTGTCGCCGAGGCGATCGCCAAGACAGTCGAGACCTTTGGCGGCATCGACATCCTGGTCAACAACGCCTCCGCGATCCAGCTCACCCCCACGAGCCAAACCGACATGAAGCGCTTCGATCTGATGCACCAGATCAACACGCGCGGCACGTTCATGGTCTCCAAATACGCGATCCCGCATCTGGCGCGCGCCGCGAACCCGCACATTCTCATGCTGTCGCCGCCGCTCGACATGAAGGAGAAATGGTTCGCCCCGCATCTCGCCTACACGATGGCGAAGTTCGGCATGAGCCTGTGCGTGCTCGGCCTCGCGGGCGAGCTGCGCCAGCAGGGCGTCGCCGTGAACGCGCTCTGGCCCCGAACCACCATTGCGACCGCCGCGGTGAAGAACCTGCTCGGCGGCGACGCCCTGATGCGGGCAAGCCGGACGCCCGACATCGTCGCCGAGGCCGCCTATCGCATCTTCGGAAAGCCATCGCGGGAGTTCACCGGCCAGTTCCTGATCGACGATACGTTCCTGGCCGGCGAAGGCGTGACGGATTTCGACCAGTACCGGGTGGATCCCACCCAGCGTCTGTTCGTGGACTTTTTCGTGCCCGATGACAGCCCTGCGCCCGCGAGCCTCGATCCGCTGGAAAGCTGAGCGATCCCCAACTTGCGTGTGACGGCGCCGTGCGGTCAGGTAAACGTGACACGCAGGGCTTTGCGCCAACTCCCGCTCACCGGAGCCTGAATGATCATCGTCTACAACGCGGCCGTCGCCCCGGCGGCCGGCTTCGACAAGCGCGTGCTGCAGGGTGGGCAGGAGATCCCGCGCGGCGTGGTCTGGATCGACCTGATCGAGCCGACCCGCGATGAAGACCGGCAGGTCGAGGCCTATCTGGGCATCAGCATCCCGACGCGCGAGGAAATGAGCGACATCGAGCCGTCGGAACTGCTCTACACCGAGAACGGCGCGCGCTACATGACGGCCCGGGTGGTCTACCGGGTGGAGCGGGACCCCGAGATCACGGGCCTGACCTTCATCCTCAAGGACCAGACGCTCGTCACGGTCCGCTACGCCGAGCCCAAGGCGTTCCAGATGTTCAACAACCGGATCGCCCGGCCGGAGGGTTGCGCCGGCAACGCCGAGGCCGTGCTGGCAGGCCTGGTCGAGACCATCATCGACCGCGCCGCCGACGTGCTGCAGGAAACCGGCGCCAACATCGACGCCCTGTCCAAGATGGTGTTCGAGGCGCGGCCGCAGCCCGGCAGCCGCCAGGCCGAGCACCAGGACACGCTGCGGGCGCTGGGGCGCTATGGCGACCTGATCTCCAAGATCCGCGAGAGCCTCGTCTCGGTTGAGCGCCTGCTGCTCTTCCTATCGGTCAGCTACCGGGCCGCGCGCGTTCCCATGGAGCTGCGCGAGGAGGTCCGCACCACTCTGCGCGACCTCCAGTCGCTGGAGGAGCACGCCACCTTCCAGTCGCAGAAGATCCAGTTCCTGCTCGACGCCACGCTCGGGCTCGTGAACCTGGAGCAGAACAACATCATCAAACTGTTCTCCGTGATGGCCGTCATCTTCATGCCGCCCACCCTGATCGCCTCGATCTACGGCATGAACTTCAAGCTCATCCCCGAACTCGATTGGACGCTCGGCTACCCCATGGCGCTCGGCCTGATGGTGATGGCGGGCCTGCTGCCCTACGTCTTCTTCCGCTGGAAACGCTGGCTCTGATCGCGCAAGCGCCTCGCCGTCATTGCGAGGAGCCCAGCGACGCAGCAATCCAGACGCCGGGCGAAGGGCTTGGAGCGTTCTGATCCACCATCAGCTGGATTGCTTCGCTGTCGCTCGCAATGACGGGGAGGGGAGCGACCCGTTCGGGCGCCTGCGCATCATTCAGGCAGGTCAGCAGCCTTCTGGACTCCCTCGTCCTTCGCGACGCAGGCCTAAGCAAGCCTGCTTCTCAGGATGACGGGCAGGAAGGAGCTCACAGTGCAACCCCAGGCAATCGCCTCACGCAGCGGCCTGGTTCCTGAGCCGGCGCTTTTGGGCGGCCATCAGGTGGGCCATCCGGCGCAGGTCTTCTTCCCGCAGGCGCATGGCGGTGTCGACCCAGATGTCGGTGACGTCCTGCAACTCGCGAAGCGCCGGGCCGGCGACCCGTTTGCGGACCGCGAACAGGGCGCGCCGCGCCTCGTAGGTGCGGGAGGTCGCCGCGATGTACCGCTCCACCGCCTGGACGCCCTCGCCATCCTCCGCGACGACGTCCACGAGGCCCATGTCGTGCAGATCCTGCGCCGAATAGGTCTGGCCGCTGAGGATCATCTTCTCCGCCCGCATGGCGTCGAGGCGCCGGGTCAGCAGGGTGTAGGCGCCCATGCCGGGGAAAAGATTGAACAGGATCTCGGGAAGCGCGAACTTGGCGCTGCGCTCGGCGATGATGACGTCGAAGGATAGCGCCGCCTCAAAGCCGCCGCCCAGGGCGTCGCCTTGCACCAGCGCGATGGAGACAATGGGCAGGCCCTCGCCGAGATTGCTGTGCACGGCTTCCACGCACTGGTAGGCGTATTGGCGAAGCCCCTCGCGGTCGCCGTTGCGGATTTTCTCGGAAAACAGCCGCAGGTCGCCGCCGAAGTTGAAGATGCGCGGCACCCGCGAGCCGAACACGAAATAGCGGCCGCGCTCGGCTTCGACCGGCTCCTGAAGGTTTTCTTCCACCATGCGGCGCAGCCCGATGAGTTCGCGCAGCAGGGTGGGGGTGAAGGCCGGGGTCGCCCGGGGCTTCATGAAGCTCCAGATGATCCGCTCGCGCGGGCTCCAGTCCAGTTCGATTTCGTCGAAGTGGCTCGTCGCCATGGAGATCGGCAGCTCGGGTGAAGGACTATGCTGCCTTTGAGGGTTGGTCAGCACCGGCGTCAGGTGTGAAACGCCATACGCCTCGGATCGAGCCGACATCATCGCCATACTCCAAGCGCTCCGCCACGGACGCTGAAGTCATCCTTAAGAAGAAGTTAAAATCCGCGCCATCAATACAATTCGTTAACCTTAACATGGCAGGCCGATAGCTGTATTTAGCAACGACCGTGCGGGCTGACGCAAATTAACGACTTAAAAGACACGGGAAAATATATACCCGATATCAAGAAAAGGATTGTCTCTAACCTCTGCCTCGTTCATGGCCTCAGGTCCCGCGCCATGACGATGCCGGGCTGCCCACCTGCGACCTGGGTGGCGGTTTCGACCGGCCACTCCCCTTGCGACGGGAAGCGCCGATCCGGAGCAATCGCGCTTTCGTTCTTCCGCGCGATCCAGTCGCCCCAAGTGCGAAAGCGAAACCAAAGTGATCGCATAACAACAGTTGTCGTGGCACAGGAGCAAAAGGCCAAATGGCCGTTTTTGACGAACCAGAGATCGCCGCGCGGCACATTGATTTAGGACATGGACGGCGGCGATGACAGGTGTATTCTCGTTCGTAGACGCGCGAATACTAAGCCTGAATGGGCATGGAAAATTCGTGCTACTAAAAACCGTAGCAGGGGACGGGAATGCTTGGTCGTGCCGTGAAGCGCGTTGCGCAGTTCTGTGATTCGAGCGGCGAACTCCAAATTGGGCTGGATCGTCCGCAGGGCGCTCTGCCCGCCGATGTGCAGATCCTGCTCGTGAACGACCTGCTGAAGCCGATCAAGTTGCGAACAGGCCGCACGGGGGTCATCGCCTATGCGTTGACCGAGCGGGCAGGGGTGTATGCGGACGCACGCCCGCTTCTCAGCAAGGCGCGGCAGCCCCGGACCTCTCCGGCCACCTCCGTCGCCTGTTGAGGCTGCTCAGGCCACGCGACGTGCAGGTTCGGCCTGCCAATCGGCTTGCTGAACGGTCAGCCGGAGCAGCTCTGAGCTGAGCGTTGCGGTTCGCTCGCGTTCTGCCG
Source organism: Alsobacter metallidurans (assembly GCF_014636935.1). Taxonomy (GTDB): domain Bacteria; phylum Pseudomonadota; class Alphaproteobacteria; order Rhizobiales; family Beijerinckiaceae; genus Alsobacter; species Alsobacter metallidurans. Next base: position 1,960,802 of record NZ_BMES01000001.1, read on the forward strand.
CCAGGTCCAGTAACGCGGAGCTCAGCACCGAACGGATCTGGTTGAGTTCAGCCTGCAGGCGAGCGAGGTCTGGGGATGGCGAGGCCGGCGTCACAGCAGCTGTGGCGGCGGCATCCGACGCGATGGGAAGGTCCGTCGTAGAGCCGCCGCCGTCGACGGATCGGATGTATGCGCGGGTGAGTTCCACGCCCAGGGTCGGGGTGAGCTTCACGCGGGTCTGCCCGTCGCTGCACTGGCGCCGCGGCCAGGCGGCCGCAATCACGGCGTCGCGTGTTTCGGCTGGCGTCCTGCCGAAATGCTCCGCGAGTTCGTCGTAGGTCGCCCAGATCTGCGGCATGACGCGGTTCCCGTGTGACCGCTCAAATCTGCCCGCAAGGTCTTCAAAGCACGTGAAAAAACCTGGTTGAGCAGGGGTTCCGGAAAGGCCCGGAAAACCCGCGGTCGCGTCAACCCTTCGCTAACTCCAGCATCTCCTCGGCCTGCTTCACGAAGACCGAGGGCCGCAGGCCGGGCGGGATCGCCGGCAGGTAGTTCACCACGATTGTCCCCGGCCTCTTGTAGGGCAGGCCAAGGCCCCAGAACCGACCAGAATTGAGCGCCATGGGGACGACGGGCCGCCCCAGCGTCGCGTAGAGGAGCTCGACGCCGCGTTTGAAGGCGATCCGGTCGCCCACATTGGCGCGCGTGCCTTCGGGAAAGATCAGAATCGAGCGACCCTGTTCCAGCGCCGCCCGGCTCTCGGCCACCATCTTGCGCACCGCCGACGAGCCGCTTTCGCGATCGATCACGATCATCGGGGACCGACTCAGGAACCAGCCAAACACCGGGATGCGCAGGAGTTCGCGCTTGGCCACGATCGCGACCTCTGGAAACAGCGCCAGCGATGCGAGCGTCTCCCAGGCCGACTGGTGGTTGGCGATGATCAGGCACGGTTCCGCCGGCACGTTCTCGCGGCCGACCTCCCGATAATCGAGCCCGACCACCACTTTCAGAAGCGTCAGCACGCCCCGGCTCCAGACCCGCGTCGCCCGGCGGACGGCGCGCGGCGGCGAACCGCAGGCCCACAGACACAGGATCACGGGCGCGAACAAGGCCGTCCAGCCGGCCATCGCGGCGTCAAAGGCGCGTGAGCGCGCGCGTTCGACGCCGTTGCGCAGCGTCGCGCGCCAGGTCCGGGTATTCTCCATAGCGGCGGATCCGAGCAGACTGACCTCCCTGGACAACGCGGCCGCCGCCTCTTCGGACGGCGCGCGCGGCGCTTCGGCGACGGACGGCGTGGTCATTGTTGCGCGCCCTGCGCGAGGGCGAGCATCTCGAGCTGGGTGGGATCCTTCACCTCGATCTCGATAAACGCGATCGGGTGCGGCGAGCCGTTCATGACGTCATGTTCGATCCCTGCCGGCCGCCGATAGGATTGACCGGCGCCGAGCGGGACCTCCGTCTCGCCTTCGGCGGTCTGAACCCGGAGCACGCCCGGCGTCAGCATCACCACGAAGTAGGGGTACCCGTGCGTATGCCAGCCCGTCACCGCGCCGGGCTCAAAGTCCCAACGCGTGATCCGCGCAACCGCGTCGTCGACCTGCTGCGTCGGCACGGCCGGTATGTCACACTTGAACGCCATCGAAACCCCCGAGCCCCCGAATCGCGCCGGGGCCGGGCCTCATTATAGGGCAATTGCGGCGGTTTCCGCGCGGGCGCCTAGCCGTGATACGCGAAGGTGAAGCGGGCGCCCGGGCGCGGCGTCGCACGCACCTGCGCGCGTGAGCGCGCGAGGCCCGCGCTCGCGCCCTCCGCGGCCACGGTCGGGCCCATCACGAACACGCCGCGCCCGCCCGTACGCTCATGCGCGCGCTTGATCATGGCCAGGAGCAGGCGCCAGCCCGCGCCCCCGTTGTCCCGCGCCGACGCGCCCTCGAGGTAATACGTCGCCTCCCCGAAATCGATGCCCGCGTAGGCGCTGAGGGTGGAGGAGCCGGCCGAGATCGTGGCCGCTGCGGCGTGGTCGCGCATGCACCAGGTCCGCGCGATGGAGCGCAGCGCCATGCCGACGGGCGACTTCGGCACGTCCTTGTCGCGGTACATCCGGATCCGCATGGTGCTCAGCGCCGGGCTGTTCAGCAGCGCGAACGGCCCGGTGCGCAGCTCGATGTGAAGATCACCATGAAGCCGCGACGCCTTGCGCTCGTTACGGATCACGTTGGTGCTCACGGACGCCAGGTAGTCGGCCCAGCTCGCCCAGCGTTCGAACTCGATGAGGTCCAGCGACGTTGGCGAGACCTCCCGCAATTCGACATTGCGCAGCGTGGCGACAACCGCGTCGCGCGCCGGCCCCGGATCCCAATCGGAGCCATAGTGGTAGAGCCCCGGCCCAAGCGACTTCAGGGCGGCGCCCAGAATGGCCGGCCAGCGATGCTGATGCTCGGGCGCGACCTGTAGCGTATCCAGGAACGCGCCTTCGCCCCGACGCATGCTGAGCGCGAACTGCGCCACGCGCACCGGCCTGGAGGGCTGCAACTCCAGCACCTCGCCGCGGCGGATGGACGACCACGCGTGATGATCATAGCGCCAGCCCGCCGCCGCCCGGAACGCGCCACGAAACGACGCGCCAGACCTTTGGGCGAACGCGTCCCATTCGGCCCTGCCGACAGCGCAGGGGCGCCCAACGAGCTGAAGCGCATTCCAGCCCCCAGCGGCAGGCAAATGATCCGACTTGCCCCCAAGCACGCTGAACAGCGTACTCGGCGTGGCGACGGAAGGTGGGCGCATGAATTTGTCCTAGGCGAAGCCCTTAGTTTGACGGCATCTTGCAGGATTGGGAACTTGCAATGTTCCTAAACGGCTCCCGCTTTGGGCCATCTCAACAGCGCAAAAGGTCTACCTCTCCAAACATAGATGCAGAATTCTTACCAGAGTTGGTTCGCTCGCGAAGTGTTTGTAAAGAGCTGGACGTTCAGAGCGAATCAAAGAGCAGCGAGGCCGTGCGCAGGTTCCGCACTGCAGGACCGCTGAACCTTGCCAGGCCGAGATCGGTCGCCGGGCCGAGCGTGAACCGGATGTCCAGCATCACGGCCTCCGGCGGCGCGAGCGCTTCGGCGTTGGGCGCCGACGCAAGCTTGACGGATGCCTGCGCGATCCGCACCGGGCCGCGGCTGGCGGGCTTGGGCTGCACCGAGAACAGCGCCTGCACGGCGGCGTCCTGCGTGTCCGCGGTTGACCAGCCCGCCTCCCGGCTGAGCAGTCCGGCCATCATCGACGCCATTGCGGCCTCGCCAGTCTCGGACGGTGCGGCCGCGGCCGCGGTCACGACTGCGCCGGGCAGGTCGATGGGCCGTCGCAGCGGAAGCGGGGTTGGGCTCGCAGCAGGTTGCGGGTCGGTCTCCACATAGGACGACGCCGACGCAGGCAACGCGTTCGCCGCTTCCTGCTCCGGCGCCGCGCCGCCTTGCGTCGTGTCGCGCGAAGACCCGAACAACGCCGCAAAGAAGCTCTTCCGCGCCCCGATCGGCGCCTCGGCGACCATCGTGGTGGTCACGCCTTCCACGGTCTCGCCGCGCGCCAGCAGGGCGGCCTTGGCTTCCTGGTATCCCGGCAGCGGCTTGCCGTTACTCGGCAGGTGAACGGTTTTTCCGTCCGGGAACAGCTTGGCGAGTTGGTCCTGTCCCATGCGAGGCCAGGCGCGGATGCTGCCCGTATCGACATGAACGAACTTCTCGGAGCTGTAGTAGCCGACGCCGCCATGCTGGAGCCGCATCGCGGTGGCGCGTAGCCGGGCCGTGTCCACGTCGGCGAGCCGGATATCCATCGCCTTGCCGAGCATGTGCTGGCTTTGCTCCGCCACCGCCCGCGAGCGGCGATGCAGCATCGCGTTGGTGACCGGAGACCGATACGCCGAGATGATCTGGATGGGCGCCTTGCTGCCGCTTTCGCGGTAAGCCTCCCACACCACGTCGAAAAGCCGCGGATCCATGCGCGTCTGCTGGTCGTTGCGCCAGTCGCGCAGGAATGTGTTGAGCTTTTCCAGCCCATCCGCGTCAAACACGCCGTTGCGGCGATAAGTGATCGTCGCCGTCTCGTTCCGATGCGTGTGGAACAGCGTCAGGGACCGTTCATCCCCGAACGCGAGGGCAGGGGGGCCGTCGTTCGTCGCCACGAGGGTCGACACGGCGAGGACGCCCGCGGTGATGCGCAGCCAACGGCCCGCAGAAGCGGTCCTGCGCCCGCCCTTCGGTTCAGCCTTCAAAGGATCGCCCCTCCAGCTCGCGTCAGATCTCCTGTTGATCGGGAGATCAAGCACGGATCAGACAGCAAGATCTATTAGGCGGTTTGGTCTAGATCGTGGCGCGACGGATGTTTTTGCACCGTTACGTAGTCATACGAGCACAAACGCAAGCGTTGCTGCCGGGATAGTTCAGGAATTGCGGCGATGATCAGGTGGTATGGCTCAGTCTATGCTCAGCCTTATCCGTCGAGGTGCGGTCGTCGCTTTAGATCGCCCTCCCGTCATTGCGAGCGGAGCGAGGCAATCCAGCCTGATGGCCAGGCGGTTAGACTGGGTTGCTTCGCCTCCGGCTCTCAATCACGGCGAGGCGCACGAGGATGGCGGTTCCCCGCGCCGTCATTGCGAGCGAGAGCGAAGCAATCCAGCTGACGCCTGGCCTATAGGCTGGATTGCTCCGCCTCCGGCTCTCAATCACGGGGGGCTGCGATGATACCCGCAATGCCCCTCGACCCGAGGAGCAGGCCCTTGGGCCTGAGTATCCAAGGACGAAGGGTAGAGCGCTGCTGTCGCGGGCGCGCCCTCAGGGGCGCCCGATCCCGACATAGTTGAAACCGCGGCGCTTCATGTCGTCCGCCCGGTAGATGTTGCGCAGGTCGACCACGACCGGCTCTTTCAGCAGGCGCTTGACGCGGCTGAGATCGAGGGCCCGGAAGGCGTCCCATTCGGTGACGATCACGAGAGCGTCGGCGCCTTCCACGCAGTCATAGGCGTTGGGCGCGTATTCGACGTCGCGGAGCATGCCCTTGGCCTGCTCCACGCCTTCCGGATCATAGGCGCGCACGGCGGCGCCCTGGTCCTGCAGGGCTGTGATCAACGCCAGCGAGGGCGCATCGCGCATATCGTCCGTGTTGGGCTTGAAGGTGAGGCCCAGCACCGCGATGGTTTTGCCGCGAACGGAACCGCCGCAGGCCGTCACCACCTTGCGGGCCATGCCGCGCTTGCGCTGGTCGTTCACCGCCACCACGGTCTCGACGATGCGCAGCGGCACCGCCGCGTCCTGGCCGGTCTTGACCAGCGCTGTGGTGTCCTTGGGGAAGCACGAGCCGCCATAGCCGGGGCCTGCGTTCAGGAACTTGGAACCGATGCGGTTGTCCGAACCGATGCCGCGCGCGACCTCCTGAACGTCGGCGCCCACCGCCTCGCAGAGATCCGCGATCTCGTTGATGAACGTGATCTTGACCGCCAGAAACGCATTAGCGGCGTACTTGATCAGCTCCGAGGTGCGGCGCCCGGTGAACATCAAGGGCGGCGTGTTGAGGGACAGCGGACGATAGAGCTCGCTCATCACCTCCCGGGCATGCGCGTCGTCGGTGCCGATCACGATGCGGTCGGGGCGCTTGAAGTCGCCGATGGCCGCGCCTTCGCGCAGGAACTCAGGATTGGAGACGACGTAGTAGGTTCCGTCCGGACGCGTCTCGCGCAGGATGCGCTCGACCTCGTCGCCGGTGCCCACCGGTACGGTCGACTTCGTGACGACCACCAGCGGTCCCGCGCTGAGCTCGGCGATCTCCTTGGCGGCGGCATAGACATAGGACAGGTCCGCATGGCCGTCGCCACGGCGAGACGGCGTGCCGACGGCGATGAACACCGCCTCGGCGTCCTGGATGGCCTCGCTGAGGTCTGTCGTGAAGGAGAGGCGTTGCTCGGCGACGTTGCTCTCGACCAGATCGTCGAGACCCGGCTCGAAGATCGGCATTACGCCGTTCCGGAGCGCTTCGATCTTGCCGGCGTCCTTGTCGACGCAGGTCACCGTATGACCGAAGTCAGCAAAGCAGGCCCCTGAGACGAGGCCCACATAGCCTGAACCGATCATCGTGATGCGCATGGCAAGAACCTCTCGTCTTCGTTTCGTGCATGAGGGGGGCTGTATGTCGATTGCACGCCAGGGATGCAAGGACCCTGCCGCCGGGCCCCGGCGTGAAGCTGCAACGCAGCTGGAGTAGCTCCAGCAGAGACCAGCAACCTTTGTCGCCAGTGTGGCGCCGCCCTTTTGCGCCATGTTTGGGCCGGCTTCAGCCGCGACGCCGCAGCCCCGCCTTGGATCCCGGGACGTGCCCGGAACTCACCGCGAGAGACGCCGGGCGCGCCGAACCGGACCTAAGTGATTACGCTCGGGGTCTTGCGACCGGTGTGGCGCTCGATCCCACCAATTTCGTGAGAGAGGGCGATCAGATCCGAAAGCGCTTCCTGCGTATCCAGGCCATGCTGGGCGGCGTCCGCCACATAGCGATCCACATAAACGCGCAGCGTGGCGCCGGCCGTGCCGGTGCCCGAGAGGCGGAAGATCAGGCGGGAGCCTTCGGTGAAAAGAATGCGGATGCCCTGGTTGCGCGAGTCCGATCCGTCCACCGGGTCGTGGTAGGCGAAATCGTCGGCGTCCGCGATCTCCAGCCCGCCGAATCGCTGCCCCTTGAGGCCGGGGAGCTTGGCCCGCAGTTCCGTCACCATGGCGTTGGCGCCCGCAGCCTCGACCTCCTCGTAGTCGTGGCGCGAATAGTAGTTGCGGCCGTAGGTCGCCCAATGCTCCCGCACGATCTCGGCCACGCTCTGGCGGCGCGTCGCCAGGATGTCGAGCCAGAGCAGGACCGCCCAGAGCCCGTCCTTTTCCCGGACGTGGTCGGAACCCGTTCCGGCGCTCTCCTCGCCGCAGATCGTCACGAGGCCGGCGTCCAGCAGATTGCCGAAAAACTTCCAGCCGGTCGGCGTCTCGTAGATCGCGATGCCCTTGGCCTTCGCAACTCGGTCGGCCGCCGCGCTGGTGGGCATGGAGCGCGCCACGCCGGCGATGCCGCCCGCATAGCCCTTCGCCAGATGCGCGTTGGCGGCCAGAATGGCGACGCTGTCGGACGGAGTGACGAACTGCCCCTTGCCGATGATCAGGTTGCGATCGCCGTCGCCGTCCGAGGCGGCGCACAAGTCCGGCCCATCGGGAGACATGGCGAGATCGTAAAGGTCCTTGGCGTGGACGAGGTTCGGGTCCGGATGGTGGCCGCCGAAATCCGGGAGCGGCGTGCCGTTGATCACAGTGCCGGGCGCGGCGCCGAGAGCCCCTTCAAGGATCGCGGTTGCGTAGGGGCCGGTGACGGCCGACATCGCATCGAAGCGCATGCGGAATCCCGATGCGAACAGGGCGCGGATCCGATCGAAGTCGAACAGCGATTCCATGAGGACCTGATAGTCCGCCACGGGGTCGATCACTGACACGATGGCCTCGCCGACGGGAAAATCGCCCAGCGCGTTCAGATCGATGTCCGGGGTGTCGACGTAGACGAGCCGATCCACCGTGAGCGTGCGCGCATGGATCGCGTCGGTGATCTTCTCGGGCGCGGGCCCGCCATTGCCGATGTTGTACTTGATGCCGAAATCGCCATCCGGCCCGCCCGGGTTGTGGCTCGCCGACAGGATCACGCCCCCATAGGCGCCGAGCTTGCGGATCGTGTTTGAAGCCGCCGGCGTGGACAGGATGCCGCCACGTCCGACCACGATCCGCCCGAATCCTTTCGCGGCCGCCATGCGGATCACGATCTGGATGGCCTCGCGGTTGTAAAACCGCCCATCGCCGCCCAGCACGAGCGTCTGGCCCGCCGTTCCCTCCAGGCTGTCCATGATCGCCTGCACGAAATTGTCGAGATAGCGCGGCTGCTGGAAGACCGAGACCTTCTTTCGCAGGCCGGAAGTTCCGGGCTTCTGGCCTTCGAAGGGCGTGGTCGGGACGGTTTTGATCATGGACGGGGACCTACGACGTTGACGCCCTCGATGGGACGCCTGGAGCCACGAATGCACGAACTATGTCGTGCGATGCAGGGGCGCGCGCAATGCCAAATGCGGCCGGGACCTGCGAACGCGTGCGCCGGCCCGACGCACAGGAACCCGGAACCGCGCTGGGGGTTTCGCTCAAGCCCTCGCGTCGGAGTGGATCGAACGTGCAAAACGAAAAGCTGTCGGCCTACCGCGCCAAGCGCGACTTTGGGAAAACGGCCGAACCGAGCGGCGAAGAGCGGACCACGACCGGTGGACGGCGCCGCTTCGTGATCCAGAAACATGCGGCCACGCGCCTGCATTACGATCTGCGGATCGAGATCGACGGCGTGTTTAAATCCTGGGCGGTGACCAAGGGCCCGTCGCTCGACCCGCACGACAAGCGCCTCGCCGTGGAGGTAGAGGACCACCCGCTCGCCTATGGCGACTTCGAGGGCACGATTCCGGCCGGCGAATATGGCGGCGGGACCGTAATGGTGTGGGACCGGGGCTACTGGGAGCCGGAAGGGCCGCTCGGCCCCGAGGACGCGTTGGCCAAGGGCGACTTCAAGTTCCGCCTGGAGGGCGAGAAGCTGCACGGCAGCTGGGTGCTGGTGCGCATGAAGCGCAATCGCCCCGGCGACAAGCGCACCAACTGGCTGCTGATCAAGCACCGCGACGAATTTGCCGTGGATGAGAAGGGCGACGCCGTGCTGGCGCAGGACCTGTCGGTCGCATCCGGGCGCACGCTCGACGCCATCGCGGCCGGGGAGGGGAAAGCCCCAAAGGCTTTTGTGGATCAGGCGAGCCCAGCCGCGCGGGCGGACGCCGTGTGGGGCCAGGACGAGCCGGTTGAGGCGAAGCCGAAGGCAAAGCATCCGGCCGGCAAGCGGCCGGCGAAAGCCGTCAAAGACGAGGCTTCGGGCGCGGAGGCTGCTTCTCACGCCAAGGCTTCCGGGAGGAGGGCTGCCAAAGCCCCGGCGGCCGCCCGGTCGTCGACCCGCAAGAGCAAGGGGAACGAAACTCTCACCGGAGATCAGCCGGCTGCCAAGCGCCCGTCGGTCAAGCGGCCGGCGAAGAAGGGCCCCGCCGCAAAGCCCTCGGCGGCGGGCGCCGGGGCGGACCAGCGCCGATGACCGCCGACAACCCGCTGTCCACCGATCCTGACCAGACGGGCCTGAGCTCCGTCCTCCATCGCAACATCGACGCCTTGCGCGAACGCCGGGAGCGCGAAGCCAAGGCCGCCACGCTCGAGGAGCGCATCGCCGGGCTGGTGACGCGCTTCACCGGCAGCATGGCGTTCGTCTACATCCACCTCGCGGCGCTGGCCGTGTGGGTGAGCTGGAATGCGGGGCTGATCCCGGGTCTGAAGCCGTTCGATCCCTCTTTCGTGATTCTCGCGACAGAGGCGTCCGTGGAGGCGATCTTTCTCTCCACCTTTGTGCTCATCAGCCAGAACAGGGCGTCCGCAGCGGCGGACCGGCGCGCCGATCTCGACCTGCAGATCAACTTGCTGGCCGAGCACGAGGTGACCCGCCTGCTGCAGCTCACCGCCGCGATCGCCGCCAAGGTGGGGGTGACGGAGGCGCACCGGCCGGAACTCTCCGAGCTCAAGCGCGACGTTGCGCCAGAGGCCGTGCTGGATCGGCTGGAGGATACGGAGGAGAGCGAAAAGGCGTGATCCGGCCTGAGGCGGTTCACCACACCGCGAACAGGCGACCGGCGCCCCAGCCCAGGAACCCGAGCCAGCCCGTCATCAGCAGGAGGCAACTCCCCGCCATCGCGGCTCCGACCAGGCGGTCGGACGCGTAATCCGGCCGGGCGGCGACGCTGATTGGTGCGGCGCGGCGCTGATCGGCGTGATTCATGAGAGTCTCCACGTTGCGTCATGACCAGCAGCTTAAGGGCGGGTTGAAACAGCTCTGTGACGTCGAATCGCCCGCCGCATCCCACGCTCGTTTAGCGCCACGATTTAGGCCGGAGGGCGGCGCCTTAACGGTGCGCGTGCTGTTGCGGCAGGTCGGCGCTGCGGCGTGTGTGACACTTGTGCTTGCAGCTCCAAAATGGAGTCAAATGATGCAGAACGGAGTCAAGATTTAGGCAGCAATCACATCAGCTCAGTTCGAGCTTGCTCAATAGATTACGGAAGCCCGTATGGAACATCGCTTCCATCTATGCGTTCGGGGCAGGGTGACGCCAAAACCGCGCCGGTAAAAATTGCCTTAACATCTCGACAAATGCTTGCGGTTTCGCACGAACACATGCGCCAAACGGCCAGTTAAGCCTCTTGCTCTGCGGCCACGGTTAACCTCAACATGGTGCACCGCACCTTGCATGTTGAATCCAGCGTTAAAGCCAGTTAAGAAAGCTGGGTTCGCCAAAGGGGTCTAAGCATGGATGCGAAGCCGATCGCCGGCCCGGACTTAACGCCCATGGCCAATCGGTGGGTCGCTCCGGTCTCGTTCAACAATGTCGGGATCGTGGTCTTCGCGGTCGACATGCTGCTGATCGCACTGGTCGGCGTCGCATGCAGCGCCGCCTATCAGGAAGCCACCTATGGGGTGGTGGCGGACCTCTCCCGCTATGTCGGCGTGGCCTTGGTGGTGTGCACCATCTATGGCGGCGCGGCCCACCTGCGTTCGCTGTATGAGCCGCTCTCGATCATCAAGGAGCGGCGCGACGGAGCCAAGGTCGCGGCGATCTGGACATCCGTCTGGCTGTTCCTCACCGTTGTCGCTTTCGTGCTGAAGATCGGCGACGTCTTTTCCCGCGGCGCCGTGCTGAGCTTCGCGCTCGCCGGCGGCGCATCGCTGATCATCGCCCGGGCGGTCTGGCGCCGGCTGATTCGCAACGCGCTCGCTTCCGGCAGCTTCAAGGCCCGCCGCGTCGCCCTGATCAGCTTCGGCGCCGCCAACGGCCGCAACGTGCTGAAGCACATGTCCCGCCATGGGGTCCATCCGGTTCAGCGCCTGGCGTTGACCTCCGGCCCCGCTGGCGACAGCTGGCAGGTCGCGCTCCACAATTTCTGCAACGACTTGCGCGGTTCGGACGCCGAGGAGATCTACGTCGCCTGCGGCTGGGCCGAGGCCGCCCAAGTCGTCTCGTCGCTGGAAATCTTCCGCGCTCTCCCGCTTCCGGTGCGGCTGGTCGCGGACGGGGACTTTGCGGATTTCATGTCCCGTCCCGTGCGCCACATGGATTCAGTTGTCGCTGTCGAGATGCAGCGCGCGCCGCTCGGCCTCATCGAGCAGGGCGCCAAGCGTGGCCTCGACATCGCAGTCGCGAGCGTCGCCATCGCGCTGCTCAGCCCGATTTTCCTGCTGCTGGCGCTTGCCATCAAGGTCGAGAGCTCCGGTCCGGTGCTGTTTCGCCAGCAGCGCCAGGGCTTCAACGGCCGCACCTTCCGCATCCTGAAGTTCCGCAGCATGCGCGTGCAGGAGGATGGCGCCACGGTGCGCCAAGCACAAAAGAACGACCGTCGCGTCACCAAGGTGGGCCGCTTCATCCGCAAGACGAGCCTCGACGAGTTGCCGCAATTGCTGAACGTGCTGCTGGGCAACATGTCGCTCGTCGGCCCGCGCCCGCACGCCGTGGCCCACGACAACTACTATGACGGCGTGATCGCCGACTACGCGCTCCGCCGCCACGTGAAGCCCGGCCTCAGCGGCTGGGCCCAGGTCAACGGCTGCCGCGGAGAGACCCCCACCATCGAGAGCATGGCCGAGCGCGTCTCGCACGACCTCTGGTACATCGACAACTGGAGCCTGTGGCTCGACATAAAGATCCTCGCGTTGACGCTGCGCGAGTTGAAGGGTTCGAAGCGAGCTTATTGAACGAACTGAATTTAATTCCTTAACCAACAAATAACCAAACTGACGGAGAGTGTTCGCTCGCAGGTGTACTATGCAAGCGACTGAAACTCCCGCTGACGCGCCGTCCGCCGAAGCCTTCACCGAACGCGGCGATTTGCTGGGTTCGTTCGATATCGACGTTTTGTCGGACATAGGCGCGCATCTGAGGCTCCGATCAGGCGCCCGATTGCCTGACGAGTTCGTGCTGAAGATCGACGTGAACCGCATCTTCGCGGCCCGGGTTCGTTGGCGCCTGACCCGGTCGATCGGCGTCTATTTCCCGGATCGCTGCGCCAAGAAGTTTAAGCCCGAGATTGATCATCGCACGCTTGCGCTTCTCCGTGAAATCGAGAGCCTCAAACGAGACCTCGCATTGCACAGGGCGATCTCGAGTGTCTGATCCTCGCTCTTCAGCATGGCCGGAGGCTTTCCATGGGCGGCGCTGAGACGCGAACACTCCTGCCCACCGACTACGAGTCGATTCACGCCGCTGTGGTGGAGACAACCCGCGGCAGGTGGTTTCTTGAAGAGTTTGCCCGGCGCAATCGGCAGTCTGATACGCAGCTGATCCTCAATGCCCTCAGAGACCTTGCTGCCGGATTTGCTCACACCGTTGACGCTTTCGCGTCGGCTCCGCCACACCGGACCGAAGAGGGACACGAGGTCGGGCACACCCCGGAGCCGCTCCTGCAGCGAGGGCGGGAGGCGCTGGTCGCCATGTTGGCGGCGGCGGAGCGTATTCAGGAAGCGGCTTGGCTTCTGCAGGCAAAAGGTGCGGACGCCGAGTGCTGTGCCGTGATCGACGCCCAGGTTCGCGCGATCTACACGGCCGCGCCTCTTCAGGAGCTCTCGCTGCTCGGCTTGTCACACGGCGCCGGGAAGGCCGCGTGACCTGCACGTGCGTCCAGCCATGTGCGCCAGCGCTGGCGCCAAAGAGCGTTTGCGCCTAATCTAAAGCCATGAACGCAGGACTGGTGGGCGGCCTAATCGGCGTGCTTTTAGCTTCGGTAGGACCTGCGGCAGCCGACATCACCATTGTCGCATTCGGCACCAGTTTAACGGCACGCGGCGAATGGCAGTCATCGCTGGTTTCGCGGCTTTCGGAATGCACGGGCCAAAGCGTTCGCGTGGAGACCATCGCGAAGTCCGGAGCGTCAACCGATTGGGCGCTTAAGCAGATCGAAGCCGTCGCCGCAAAGCGACCCGACATCGTGCTCGTTGAATTCGCGTCTAACGACGCGGCGTTAAACAGGTGGATGCTCCCTAGCCGAAGCCGGAACAACATGGTTGCGTTGCTCACCGGCCTCCGCCGAGCGGCCCCCGCCGCCACCATCTACGTCATGGCGATGAGCCCGGTCCGTGGTCTTCGAGGCCTGATCCGGCCCTTTCTGCGCCACTACATGGAAACCCATCTGGAAGTCGCGCACGAACTCGGCGCTCGGACCCTGGATTTTCGGCCCGCTTGGGCGAAGCTCGATTCGGCTTCGCTCCAAGCGGCGCTTCCAGACGGCTTGCATCCGAAGGGAGGCGTGGCCAGCGACATCATGGTCCCGTTGCTGGCTGAGGCTATCACGGGCGGCTCGTGCCGCTAATCGTCTCCATGGAACGCTCTGACATCCACGAACGAACGCGGAGGGCTCGCCTCTGCCAGGCCGGAGAACGTGGGTGAGATAAGATTGCGTATCGGCCAGGTCGCGTTCATGAGGATGCGTTCGTGACCTCTCGCCTGCAAAGCGAGAAGCAGCCCGATCACCGGCCTACTCCTTCGACGCCCGGAGGTTCTCTCACTAGACTCTGCGCTCTAAATGCGCGGAGTGCTCCCCAGCGACACCGAATCTCCTCACCGGAGGAATCGTTTGTATCGGATCTCGAAACATGAATAGGGCTGCCCTGCGTCGTGGCGCGCCGCTGATAGCGTTCAGCTTAAACGAAATGCTGGTGGCTTTCGTCCGGATGATGATCATGGCGCGGGCGCTGGGTCCATTGGAACTCGGCTTCGCGTCAACGCTCGCGGCCACCTATGCGGCAGCGGAACAATTGGCCGACACGGCCATACACCGTTTTGTTTTGGCGAGCCCTCGGGAGGATTTTCGCAAGGCCCTTGCAGCCGCCCACGCCATTGCGCTTGCGCGAGGTTTGATCCTTTGCGTGGCTCTTTCCGCCATCGCCGCACCGCTCGCCTGCGGCTTTGTACGCTGCGAAGATTGGCCAAGCTTCGCTTGGCTGGCTCCTGTGGCGCTGATCCGCGGATTCGAGAACCTTGAGATCCGGGTGGCGGAGCGCGATTACCGGTACTGGCCGCAGTTGATCGCGTCGCTTTGTTCTCATGGAAGCGGCTTGGCGGCGCTCGTTTTCGTCGGACTGGTCTGGAAATCCCACTACGCCTACATCGCGTATTTGATGGTGCAGTCGACCGTTTATGTCGCCGCGACTCACCTGCTATCGACGACCCCTTACCGCGTCGCCCCCCGTTCCCCGCTGCTGCTCAACGCGCTGCGGTATTCCATGCCGCTCGTGCTGAATGGGATCGGCCAGTCGGTTATGACTCAAGGCGACCGCCTTCTGGTCGCCGCAACGCTCGGCGTTGAAGAACTCGGCCTTTACGCCGTGACGATCCTGATCGCCCTGGTTCCAATCAGTGGCTTGTTCCGCATCATAGGCCCCTTGCAATTCGCCGGCCTGCACAATGCCCGTGATGAAAGCGTACGAATGTCCAGGTTGCGGCTGTATGCAATTGGCGTTCCGATGCTAGCCGCCGTTTATTCAACTGCTCTAGTTGTTCTCGTCAAAGTGATGATGCCCCTGTTGTTTGGGCCGCGCTTCGTCATTGATGACTACGCGGTGATCCTCCTGGGTTTGATCATGATGTTCAGGGTCTGCAGAACAGAGCCTGAGACGTCGGTCTTCCTCATGCGCCATATGACCGGCCGCCTGGCGGTCGCCAGCCAGTCACCCATCGCCAGCTTTGGCTTTGCTTTGCTGTTCGTGTATTTTCGCCCAGGCTTGACATCCGTGCTCCTCGGCGTCGCTTGCGGTGAGCTTTTCGCGCTGGTCGTAACCTTGTTGCTATCGCGGGCGACTTGGGGGCCGGTATGGCGCGAGACCTTATTTTGGACGCCGCTCGCTGTGATGGTGCCGTTCCTGACCGCCCTCGGGCTCGCTGAAAGCGGTTGGTCAAACATGTTGTGGGTCCGCGTAGCTGCAGGCTTCGTCGCCGTCGGATTCGTGGCCTGCCTTGCGTTGATACGGCTTGGCCCGCTCTACCGTGAGGCGTACGCGCCGGGATCCGCCGCGACCCATTCAGGACCGACTTAGCGCCGACGTCCATGTCATGGATGACTGAAGGCGCCGCGACGGTGCGGACGCGGCAGATCATGAACAATGACGTCGCGATGTGGGGCGAGAAGGCGCAGCGCGCGGCGGGGGACGAACGAGTTGCACAGTAGGTTCAAAGCATGAGTGACCTCTTCGACACGGCAAGCCTGGATGCTGAAGCGCGCCCGTCGCGCGCCAGACGGAAGATGGCCAATCGGCTGGCAGTTCCCACCAGCTATCGTTTCAATCCCGCCGACGCCTACAATGCAGCCTGGTTCTATCCTGGCTTCATGGTCGTGCCGTCGAGCATCATCCTCCCGCTTGCCGGGGCCCTTACGGTTCTGCGCGTCGGCATTTTCATCGCTTTTCTGCTGGCTTTCAGGGAGGTTCTCAGAAAGCTGCTGCGCGGCGGCTTTGTGCTCGTGCTGTCCGACCTGTTTGTGCCAGCCATGGGCGCGTGGATGGTCGGGACGATCGTTTACCACCAGGGCGCTGGAGGGCTGGTGGGTTATGGCACGGTGGCCGCGCTCGAGTTTTGCTTCACCTATCTTATCGCTCGGGTCTTTTTCGGGACTCCCGCCGGTTACGAGCAGTTCATCCGCGTGCTCAAAGTGGCCGTGGTCGCGATCCTAATCTCCGCTCTGGCTGACACTGCGACAGGCATGAACGTCGTGTCGCGTGTCGGCGCGATGCTGACACGCGTATCGGCCGGCGAACTTGCCGACGTGCAGCGAAACTACAGGTTCGGCCTCATCCGCGCACAGGGCTCACTGGAGCATCCGATTCTCTTGGGGGTTTTCGGCGCTATCGCGGTGATTTTATTTTTCTTCTCTCGCCTGAACCAAACCCAAAAACTGGTCTGGTGCAGCATATCAGCATTCATGGCAATGCTGGCGCTGTCATCGGCGGCCTTCCTGTCGCTGACGTTCTTTTTCGGAGCGGCGGTTTTCGGCCGTATTTTCAGACACCATCCTTGGAAGTGGAAGGCACTCGCCATGATGGCCCTGTTTGGGGTCGGCTGCCTTTTCATTCTCGTCGACAATCCTGTCGAGACGATGATCCGCAACTTGACGCTCGATCCTCAGACTGGCCTGTTCCGGCTGCAGATTTGGCAGTGGGTCGGCTTGAATGTTCAACGCCACCCGTTCGTTGGCATCGGGTTCGCCGATTGGGCGAGACCCGACAACATGCCCCCCAGCATCGATTCACTCTGGCTTATTCAGTCAATTCGCAACGGACTGCCAGCGGCGATCCTGCTCGGTGCGGCGATGCTTACAACCGGTTTCGCTCTCCCGTTGCACAGTCGCCGGAGCGCGGGCAACGCTTTCATCGCAAATGCGCACTCAGGCTTGGGGATCGCGATCTTCATCTACGCTTTTAACGCCTTCACGGTGCATTTCTGGGGTACCAACTGGACCCTCCTCGCAGCCATATTGGGCATGCGGGCCGGTTTCACGGAGTGCCTGTACCTCACGCCTTTCGCGAGGGCCGACGACGCCAATTTCGGCGCCGCGCCAACGGCTCTGTTCTCAAGAACAATGCGGCTGTCCCCGTTCAAGAGCCTGAAGCGCCGCCCCCATCCGAAGCGCCACCGTGCGCCAAAATATGGCTTATGACGAGCGCGTGTCGGAAGGCTAATGTTGGGTGAAATATTTGGAATTGTAGTAGGTTGCGACTTGCTCGCCATAACGCGCCAGTTGCTTCACATCGGCCATGTTCAAGACGCAGCCGGCCAACTTGTCGTGGATGTTGGGGATTGAGTCGACCGCTTCGCCCACGGTCCGCTCCTCGCTCTTGGCCCACGCGAGCACCAGGACGAAGGCCGTGATGAACCTTTCGGCCGATCGCACGTCCGCAAGGGGCAGCACCGGGGGCAAGTCCACGACGACGTAATCGTAATGATCTCGCGCCTGCGCGATAAACGCGCCGAAGAGATCGGAGCCGAGAGGGACAAACTGCTCGAACCCCGAAGAGCCGTCCACCACTGAGCCAGTCATGGTCAATGACGGCCTGGCACGCGTCACCGAGGGAACGAAGTCAAAAGGCTGGCGACCGTGCTGTACAGATGTCGCAAGATTGGCGCGGGCCAAGAGCACGTCCTCGATCGAAGGGCCGAAATTAGCTTTTAGCGTGTGCGTGAGACTCGGGTTGCGAAGATCCGCATCAACGAGCAGCACGCGCTTGCCTTGGCCGGCGAGCAAATAAGCCAAATTGGCGGATATGCTGGTTTTACCTTCGTCCGGCAGGCACGATATCATGCCAACCACCGGGCAGGTGCCAGGCGCGGAGCTATGATTGATGGACGTCGCCACGGTTCGGAGCGTTTCTGCCGCGACCGAGAAGGGATGACGCATGACGTAATCCAGCGGCAGCGTGCGCCCGTCGGCAGCTTCGGGCCCTTGTTGAGGCTTGGCGTTCACCAAGGGTATGAATCCGAGACATTCGGCGCCGGACGCGGCTTCGGCCTCGCTCCGGGTGCGAATGCGGCGGCGCCCGAGCTCGAGGTAAAACGAGGCGCCGAGCGATCCGAACAAACCCAGGGCGGCGCCAGCCAGCATATAGATGCCACGCTTGGGCTTGAACTTGCCATTTGGCGGCTGCGCCGTCGAGATCAGGCGGCCTTCGCTGACTGGAAAGCTCTGCCGCTGAAGTGCGTCGGTGTAGCGCTGCATGAACGCTTCGTAAGCGGTGCGTAGCGTGCGCGCATCGCTTTCATAGCTGTTCAGCTTGACCTGGGCGCCACCGACGTCGACGGTTTTTTTGAATTGTTCGTCGAGACTCTCCTTGAGCGACCGCTCGCGGGCGCTGGCGATCTCATAGTCGCTTCGATAGCTCTCTTGGTACCGCTGCATCTCGGTGCGGATCGAATCCAGGATCGCTTTGGCGTCGGCGCGCATCTTGATCACGGCCGCATGCTGTTCGCCGTATCGCGACGCAAGGCTGGAAGCCTTTCCGTTGATCTCCAGGTACTGCTGCCGCAGCTTTGTGATCACCGTGTTCTGCAGCGCGTCGGTCAGCGACAGGTCCGGGGATCCCGTCTGCAACTGCATGATCCGGTCCAGCTTCGCCTTCGCTTCCCCTTTGGCCGCCGTAGCCGCGGATAATTGCGTGCTGATCTCCGCGAGCTGCTGCTCGTCGATAAGCTTTCCGTCAGCCTTGGCGATGCTGTTGGAACGCCTGAAATCGTTGACCACGGCTTCGGCCTTGGCGGTCTGGTCGGAGAGTTGGTTCAGGCGGGCCTTTAGCCAGACCACGGCCTGTTTTGTTGCGTCGTAGTTTGCGTCGAATTGGCTTCGCACATAGGCGTCAGCGAAGCCGTTGGCCACTTTTGCAGCGAGTTCCGGGCTGATCGCCTCGAAGCTGATGGTAATGACGTAGCTCTTGTCGACGCGCTCGACCTTCAAACCATTGCCGACGGCGACCATCGTGCCAAGGATCCGGTCTTCCTCGGTCGGCGGCGCGCTCGGATCCTTGAACGAGCCCAGGAGCTCGTTCAGCATCCCGCGAATGCCCGACGGGGGGAGATTAAACTCGGGCGCATTTTGCAGATCAAGCGTCGTCACGACCGAGCGAATCACGCTCTCGGAGCGAATTGTTTCCACCTCGGTGTCAGCGCGCCCGGAATCGATCAGGGGTTCGTCGCGCCTCATTGTCTGGGCGTTCACCGGCGCTGCGATGGCGGTGCGGCGCGGATCGAGGGAAAGCTGTGCAGTCGCCAGATAAGTCGGGGTTACGGTGAAGCTGTACGCGGTGGCGAGCACCAATCCGGCCGTCGTGCTCAGCAGAATAAGGCGCGTATGCCGGCGAAGGATTTCCATTACCGCGCGCAACTCGTTGCGCAACGTCGGCTGCTCGCGGAAAGAGTCTACGTCGTACTGAACGTTCGCGCCGATCATCCATTCACCTTCCAGGCCTGCCGCACGAGATATGTGAGAGTGAGTGGGCGGGCTGACGGACCTATCCAACATTCGATCCCGGCGATTTCGGGACCTATCGAGTCATTTTTGTTGCAGGTGCGAAGTGACCATTTCGTACGGCTTCGGAGCGAAGGACGGCGGGAACCCCGTTTCCCCGCGAAGACCTGCCCACCAACCCGCAAGCGCAACGCGGTAGTTCTTGTAAGCGCCCGCTTTGAGGTATTGGGCGGCGAGCAGGAACGTTGAAACCGCGACCACCGGGAACTGACGCGGGAAAAAGCGGCGGGTGAGCAGGAGCTTGCTGCGCTCATCGAGGTAGACCGAAAGACTGGACCGACTCCGACGATCGTGGCTCGACCCAAGCGTCGCCCCATGAGCATGGTCGACAATCGCGTCGTGCGCATACCCCAATTTGAAATGACCCTTGCGAAAAAACCAGTCCACTTCTTCAGCGTAGAGAAAGTATCGCTCATCCATTCGGCCGACCGTATTGATGAACGAGCGGGTAACATACATCGAGGCGCCACTGATGTACTGCATATTAGCTTCAACATCGGCTGGATCAATAGTGGCGTCCGCGCTCGCTCCTAGCCCGATGTTGTAACCGCGCGCCATCCACCGGCGCCACCGGCCCGCATACATTTGGACGGTATTGGACCGCTTGAGAATGATACGGCTGCCGACAGCGCCATAAGCGCCGTCCTGAGCCCTTTCGCGCAGAGCCTTTAGCGCGCCAGGACGAGGCTGTGTGTCCGGGTTGAGCACCCAGACGGCTTCCCAGTCAGGATCACCTTCGAGGACGTCCAGGATGGCGTTAACGCCGCCCGCATACCCGAGATTGCCGGCCGCCAGATATGCGCAGATCGGAACGGCGCCTGCGAACCGACGTCCCTCGTCGAGGGACTTTGAACTGCTTGGAATGGTGTCCGAAGATCCGAAGACCTCTGTCAGAGCCGAAATCAGAGAAGCATAGGCTTGCGAGCCGCCATTTTCACAGATGCGAACCGAGACGTCGCCGCCCTCGAGTGCGTAGATCGCATGCAGGCATTGCACGATGTCGTCCTCGCACCGATACCCGACAATGATGATTTCGCAACGCGCCATTCAGTTGATGATCCTCGCTATGACTTGGGTGGGACGTGCTAACGTCACATCAAATAGGGTCCATGCTCATCATTGAGCCCCGTTTGCTGAACATCTGCCACGCCTGACAGGCTCGCGTTTATGAAGAGCCCTGGTCGCAACTGCCACATCCTGCTATTGCAGGCCCTGCGGCATCATTTCTCCCGCCAGGCCTTCATTAGCTGATCCGACAGCGGCTTGATCAAGAATGACAGGACAGTCCGATTTTCAGCCTTGATGAAGGCCTCCACGGGCATGCCCGGCACGAGTCGGAGACCATCCAGCCGCGCAACCTCTGATTTAGGAATTGAAATTCGCACCGCGTAGTAGCTTTGCCCGCTTCGCTGGTCGGTGGTCAAGTCGCCGGCGATCATTACGACCTTGCCGTTCAACTCCGGGGTCGTGCGCTGATTGAAAGCGCTGAGACGTAGGAAAGCCTCCTGCTCAGGCCGCACCTGGTCAATTTCATTGGGTGGAAGCTTGACCTCGACGACGAGCTCTTCTTTCTCGGGAACGATCATCATCAACACCTCGCCGGGCCCGACGACACCGCCAACGGTGTGGACCGCGAGCTGATGCACCACACCGGCCAGCGGGGCCCTGAGCTCGATCCGCGCCATCTGGTCCTCAGCGGAGACCTTTCGTTCCACGAGTTCGGCGATTTTCGCCTGAATCTCTCGCAACTCCTTGGCGACCTCGCTACGCAAGTCCTGGTCAACCTGGATGATCTGCAACTCGGTCTCGCTGATCTTCACCTTGGTCTGAGCTACCGCCGCGGTGAGCTGCCCAGCTTCGCCGTCGATCCGGGCGGCGTCGCGCTCGAGGGCAGTGACACGGGGCAACTGGATCAGGTTGCGGCGGAGCAGATCGCGAACGCCCTCCAACTCGCGGGCGATAAACCGCGACTCGTTTCGCTTTGCTTCGATCTGGTTGCTAAGGCCGCGGATCTCCTCCGCCAGCTGCGCCTTGCGTTCGCTGAGCTGCATCTTTTGTCCGGCGCGTGCGGTACGCCGAAGCTCAAACAAATTGCTTTCACCAGCCATGATGCGCGCCACAGCGTCATCTGCTTTCCGGCTCTGCAAGATGTCGGGATATTGAAGCGCGGTCGACCCATCGCGCTCGGCTTCGAGTCGGGCCTGTCGCGCGTAGAACTCGTCCAGGCTCTTGGTCAAGATGGCAAGGTTCACACGAGCGACCGTCTCATCAAGGCGTACGAGCAACTGCCCGGCCGCTACCTTTTGGCCGTCCGTCACCGCGATCTGCCCAACCACACCCCCTGTGGGATGCTGGATTTTCTTGAGACTGGAATCGACCACGAGGGCTCCGGGGGAGATGACCGCCCCCGCGAACTCCGTTGTGGCCGCCCATCCGCCGACGCCCACCGCCAGGAAAACGACGGCGGCTATGCCAGCCTGCATGTGGCGTTTGATCGAGGCCAGGGTCTGATCTGCGTTCTCGCTCATGCCTTGATCGCCTGCTTTTCGCTTACGACCCGGAACACCGGCTGAGGCTGGGCAGCCGCGCCTGCAGCGGCGGAGGCGTTGGAACTGGAAGCAGCCTCGACAGCGGGCTGCGGGCTTGCGAGTTCGCGCAAAACCGCATCGCGTGGGCCGATAGCCTGAATCACACCGTCCCGTATCACCAGGACCTGGTCAACCGAAGCTAGCGCGCTGGGGCGGTGAGCGACCACGATCACGATTCCCCCGCGCGCCCTCACGGACGCGATTGCATTGGTGAGCGCACGTTCGCCGTCTGCATCGAGGTTGGAGTTGGGCTCGTCCAACACCACCAGGAAGGGGTCGCCGTATAGCGCCCGCGCCAGGGCTATCCGTTGCCGTTGCCCGCCGGACAGGGCGGCCCCACCTTCGCCGATCTGAGTGGAATATCCTTCGGGCAAACGAAGGATCAGGTCATGGACCCCCGCGATACGGGACGCCGAGATGATCGCTTCCGATGTCGCCTTGGGATCGAAGCGGGCGATGTTCTGAGCGATTGTGCCGGAGAAGAGTTCGACATCCTGGGGCACGTAGCCGATATGGGACCCGCGTTGCTCAGGCGAAAACTGATCGAGTTCCGCTCCGTCCAACCGTATGCTGCCCGCGACTGCAGGCCACACGCCGACGATGGCCCGGGCGAGTGACGACTTGCCCGAAGCGCTCGGACCAATCACGCCGAGGCCTTGGCCTGCCTTGAGACTGAAAGTTGCGGAGGACACCACCGGACGCCGAGCGTTGGGCGGCACCACCGTAACATTCGCCACATCAACGGTGCCAACCGGCGCCGGTAAAGTCAGCGGCATCGCGCGGGCAGGGTTCTGCCTCAACAGCTCGCGCAGACGAGCCCAGCTTTGCCGCGCGTTGAGGAATCCCTTCCAATTCGCAATCACCAGATCGACGGGCGCCAGAGCTCGCGCTGTCAAAATCGACGCCGCGATGATGACGCCGCCGCTGGCCAACTGCTGAACGACCAGATATGCGCCCACCGCCAGCACGGCCGACTGGAGCATCATGCGCAGCACCTTGGAGATCGACCCCAGCCCGCCGCTGACGTCCGCGAGCGTCCTTTGACTGGTTAGGTATTTTTCGTTGGATCGGTCCCAAAGGTCCCCAAGGCGGGGACCCATTCCCATGGCTTGCACGACTTCAGCGTTGCGCCGCGACGCTTCCAGAATGTTGCGACGGTCCATGGCGTCGACCGTGAGGGCCGCCATCGGCCGGCGGCTGAAGATATCCGTGGCAACCGTGACTCCGACGAGGATCAAGGCTCCGAACACGGCCGTCAGCCCGATCATCGGATGGAAGATAAAGCAGATTCCGAGATAAAATGGCAGCCACGGCAGGTCGAAGAAAGCGCTTGGCCCCGGCCCCACAAGGAATGTGCGGACTTGCTCGAGATCGCGCGCGCCCTGCATCGCCTCGGCGCTGTTTTTACCCGGGGGAGCGCTAACGATGATGTCGTAGATACGACGGCTGAGGCTTTGGTCCACGAAAGTGCCAACCCGCACGAGCACGCGGCTCCGCAAGACCTCAAGCAGACCTTGAAAGCCGTAAAGGAAAGCGGCGAGCACGCACAAGCCGATCAGCGTCGGCACACTACGGCTGGGGACCACACGATCGTAAACCTCGAGCATAAAGAACGATCCCGTGAGGTACAGGATGTTGATCATGCAACTCATGACGCCCGCGCCCGCGAAGGCGCGGATGCATCGGCGCAGCGGTTCTGCCAGCTCATTGTTCGTGTTGCGGCCCGCAAGCATGCTGTCGTCCAATCTCATCCGACCCCGACGGCGCGTTCTGGCCGTAACGTTCCACAATCAGTGATCCGGCCACGTTAAAGTCAGCTTACGGGAAAACGTAAACGTCCGGCAGCAGACACCCCAGCGGGAACACCTTGGCGCCAATAAGGCCGGTTGCGGGAGTGACGCAGAGTTGGCGTCCATCAGACACCCTCCAGGTTGCGATGATACCGATTTGCAACAGAATTAACAGGTGCGATGTGAAAAACGGCTTTAAATCACCGGTCAGAGCCCAATCGCCGCCCGGACAGTCTCCGCCTGCTTGAGCCACCGTGTAACCCGAGACGGTGAGCCCCGGAGCGCAATCGCCGCGTTCGCGTGCTCCTCGTGCTCAACGATGGCTCGCAGGCAGCAAATTCTC
Source organism: Alsobacter metallidurans (assembly GCF_014636935.1). Taxonomy (GTDB): domain Bacteria; phylum Pseudomonadota; class Alphaproteobacteria; order Rhizobiales; family Beijerinckiaceae; genus Alsobacter; species Alsobacter metallidurans. Next base: position 1,984,680 of record NZ_BMES01000001.1, read on the forward strand.
AGTGATTCGGCTGTATTGTTCTCGGCGAACAGCCCTGCCGGGCTGAATAGCGACCGAAGCAGGGGTGTATCGCTCAGGATCATCGGCTTACCTGCGCCGAGCGCTTCGCTGGCGGCGCTCAGTTGAATGCCGTCCTCCTTCGTCAAGGCAAGAACGCCGTAGGATCTCATTATCAACGAGTTGAATGCGTCGGTGTCGAGAAAGCCGGTGAAGTGAACGTTATCAGGCGCGCCTTCGACAAAGCCGCGCCTTTGAGCCTTGGCCTTGTCGCCGGTGATGATGAAATCCACTTGGGGCAGCGTTCTTGCGGTTTCAATCACCATCGAGACCGGCTCGTCGGCATTGAACGAACACGGCATCACGAGCATGGGGCGTCCAGCGCCCGGGACCGCCGCGATGGTGTTGAACCGAGGCGTCTTGTCTTCCAAAACGAAAAGCTTGTTCGCGACGATCCCGGCTTTCAGGGCGCGCGCGTAAACGTCAGCGTTGTGGACCAGCACGACGTCGCAGCGGTTCAAGAGCGCCCGGCTCAGCGGCGTCCGCCACCATCGTTGCGAAAGGGCGGCGTTGTGCAGGTCTGCGATGATCTTGGTTTTTCCGCCTGTCAGCGCTCTGGCCACGAATGCAAGATGCACGAGGAAGTTGGGCGGCGCCTGCACCCAGATTGCTTCCGGAGCGGCGCGCAGAGCCATCGTTATCATGCGGTATGCCCGCGCCACGTAGCTGATGGCCAGCCGGGACGTCGAGCGAAGCTCCGGGCTCGGCAGATAGACGACGTTAAAATTGAAGAAGTCCTTCATGGATTCGGCGCGTCGCTGGTAGCGCACCCATGCGAAATAAATCTGCATCAAAGGACCTGAGTCCTTCCTTCGCGCGGAAGAAAAAGAAAATTATTCACGTATCCAGAATCGAACGCGCCGTCCGGCGATTTCGCGAGCGCTGGTGGTTGCAGCCGTACGAAGTCAATCACATCTGCGCCGACCACTTCACCACCTTCAATGTAATGGGCGCGGTAGCCGTTCGCCACAAGGTCATCGACGATCGAACTCGACCGGCCCGGATGGTGGCGCTCCTCGATTTCTACGACGAGGGCAGGGCGATTTCGCAGAATGGTCTCGCGGGCGCCGGCGAGCACGGCGGCTTCGTGGCCCTCGACGTCGATCTTGATCACCGCAACATCGTCCAGGCGCCAGGCATCCAAGCGGCGGACAGGGGTTGGTTGCGCCACAAGGCTATAGCCCGGGTTGGCTTCAGCCTCGAGTGAAGCGCGGGTGTCAATGACCCGACCCTCTTTAACCGGAACGAAAAGCGTCATGTCGCCATCGTGGTCACTGAGCGCGCAGGCTTCGATCTGGACATGATGGTAGCGCGTCTTCAAAGACTCCGCTCGCCAAAGGATTGGTTCAAACGCCACGACCCGAGCGGCGCTTCGCGCAAAGCGGTGGGTGTAAAGCCCCTCGTTTGCGCCGACGTCGACGGCCGTTCGCCCCAGCGCAAGGCGTTCGGCCAGGTTAAGAAGCGGATCGTTTGCCCGCGCAAAACGGATTGCTCGGAGAAGACCTTCAGGGGCAAGCCGACGAACCTGATCTTTCCAAGCCCCGAACACCTAACCCCCGCGATTGCCCCGCCTTCACCCGCGTCTGTGATTGTGTTCTAAGCATACCTTCAACGATCAGCAATTCCGTAATCGGCATTATAAACGGTTATCGCGTCGAGCGCCGGGAGCATGGAAACAAACTTCTGGAGCAAGGGAGGAACAACATGCGGGTAGGCGGGACATTCGCTTGAGAGCGCTCACGCTATTTGGTCACGCTCAGCTGAACCCCGGCGCGGCTGCCCCCAGCGCGTCGTCTCTGCTCGCCTGGGCCGCAACGCTGACCTTCTGCAATGGAGTCGCCGGTAAGGCCATTGTGGCGATCAATCGGGTCGGCTTCGCGCCCGCATTGGCCAACAGCTTCGATATGAACATTCTCGTGCTGGCCGCCGGCGTGGTCGGTCTTCGCCTTGCGTGGTCGGCCGAAGCTTCGCGCCCGTCGTCGCGGCTCGACTATGTAGTGGCGGGCGCGGCGGCGGCTCTCGCGTTGATGCCCTACGCGCCCATGGCGTGGCTCGGATTAAGCATTGTCGCTCTCCGGGCCATGGCCCGGGAGAAACAATGCGATCTCCTGCGCCGGGCTGGATGGATCCTCGCGGCGGTCTCAGGTTCGCTGATCTGGACAAAACTGCTCTTCGCCCTTTTTGCGCCCACCATCCTGTCTGGCGATGCGCTGCTCACTGCTGCTCTCCTGAACGTGGAGCGCAGCGGCAATATGGTCGCCTTCGCCGATGGGTCGGGTTTTTTCCAAGTCTACCCAGCATGCTCGTCCCTCGGCAATGTGTCGGTGGGGATCGTCTGTTGGGTGACGGCCGTCAACCTGCACGCACCAGGCCGAGCGAGCTGGAACATCGTCGTGGGGGTCGGCGTCGCGGCGGCTGTGGTGACAATCAACATCATCCGGTTGGCGCTGATCGGCCTCTACCCGGCGCAGTTTGAAACAATCCATGGCGCCGTCGGCGAGATGGTGACGATCTGGACCACGCTGGCCGCCGTGGTGGGCCTCTCGGCGATCACCTTGAGAAAAAGGGCCGCTCTTGTTTAAGACGATGCTCGCCCTGTCACTCGCGGCATCGATTGGCTTGAAAATCTGGATCGCGCAGGCGCCAGTTTCCGCCGCCCCGTCCGCATCGCTCATGGCCGATCTTGGCCGCTCCCTCGTGGCGGAGGGGTGGAGCGTCACAACGTCCGAATACGCGGCATCCCCGATGATCGAAGCAACGCGAGAAAAGTGTCGCGTCGTCATGGTCGAAGCGCGTCCGCAAGGCTGGAATGCCGCAGCCCTTGGCCGTTTGAAGGAGCCTGGCGAGAACTTAGCCTACGCCTTCCGGGGTCAACTCACCTTAGAGCTACCTCGCATCCGCGCCACTGCAGCCTATTATTGGTCAATAGTTCTGCGAACGGCAGGTCTAGCGTCAACGGGCTCAGGTCTTCTGGCGATTGTCGCTGCCCCAGAGTGCCTAACGGGGATTGCGCCATTAACAAGTCCAGACGCGAGCTGATCTGCGAAATTTACCTTAATCAGAGCAGCTAACCACGCCTGCACGCTACGGGACCGTTGCGTCGCAGTCACAATGTTTACTTACTTTCCCATTTCTTTCCGGAGATGTTTAACTTGGTTGCAACCGACAGGCCGCTTGACGTAGTTATCAATTAATTAAGCGGGCTTCGCTAGCCCCGCTGTGAACGAGGTCCGCTGCTTGCCGACGAACGCACCCACTGTATCGAGCCTCCAGTCGCCTGGGGCAGCCCCGCTGCCGAGCGAGATTTCCGGAGTGGTTCTGGAAGTCCCGAATGTCACGGGCGATGCCGCGACTGTGCTGACCGCGAAAGGCGCGTTCGCCTTCCGAGACCTTGATCCGGCTGACGTCCATTCCCTGACGATCGCCCCGAAAGCAGGCGGCTATCTGGGATCTCTCGCTGCGGCGGTCACGTCCGAGAGCGCCAGCGGCAGCCTTGGCCGGATCGACTGGACCTTCACCACGACCGACAAGTCGCTTGATGCGCTCGCAGCCGGCCAGAAGGTCACGCAGGTCTATACGCTCGCCGTCTCGGATGGCGCAGGAGGGATAATCAGGCAGGACGTCGCGGTGACGATCACCGGCGCCGAAGACAAACCGGTCATCACCGGCTCACTCGCAGGCGCGACGATCTTTGAAAGCTCCGCGGCGTCGTTCACAAGGTCCGGAACGCTTTCGTTCAGCGACGTTGACGCCACGGATCTGCTGACGACCTCCATCCTTGGCCAAACCGTGAAGGTGCAGAACTCCGCCGGCCAGGATATCACCGCCAGCTTCGCCGCCGAGAAGTTCGAAGCGCTCAAGCAGGCGTTTTCGATGCCGGTCGGCGCTCTCGGGGGAAGCAAAGGGTCTCAGACCTGGACCTACGCGATCGCCGATTCGCCGCTCGACTTCCTCGGATCCAACGAAACCGCCACCATCGTAACGACCGTCAAGGTTGTCGATAATCAGGGCGGATCGAGCACCGCGGACGTCGTGATTACCCTTCGCGGCGCGAACGACGCGCCTGTCACCGTGACCGGCTCGGTCGTTTCGGGCGGGATCACCGAAGCGGCCAACACCGTTGGGGGAATTGCCTTGCAATCGTCGCAAGGCTCGATCCAGTTCACGGATCTGGACCTGACCGACAAGCATTCGGTCAGCGTCACGCCTAAACAGGCTGGCTATCTGGGGACGCTGAGCCCAGTTCTGACGACCGACACCGCCGGCGGCGGGACAGGCGTGGTGACCTGGACCTACAGCGTTCAGGACCGGGTCTTGGACGCCCTTGGGCCTGGGCAGCAACTCGTGCAGACCTATACGGTCAACGTCAGCGACGGGCGCGGTGGCGTGCTGAAGCAGGACGTGGTGATTGTTCTGACGGGGTCAGAGGACGCACCGACGATCTCTGGACCCACCTCCGTACAGTTCGTCGAAGGAAGCGCGCCAACCTTCGTGCGGACGGGGACCATCACGGTGGCCGATCCGGACGCGAACGCCCAACTGCTGGCGTCACTGAGCCAGAGCCTTGTCGCGAAGTCAGCGACCGGAGCAGACATCACGTCCACCTTGACGTCGGCGCAGGTCGCGGCGCTGACGCAGGCTTTTACCGTTCCGCAGGGTAATCTCGGCGTTAACAAAGCGTCTCTCGGCTGGTCGTTCAGCCTGGCCGACAGTGCTTTGGACTTCCTAGGTCTCAACGAAACCGTCACCTTGACCAACGCGGTGAGCGTCGACGATCGCGCGGGCGGCGTAGCGGCTACGACGGTCGTCATGACCCTCAAGGGCGTAAACGACGCGCCGATCATCGACCAAACCTCGAGCTTCACCGCCACCCTCGCGGATACCGCAGCGCGGAGCTCCGGGATCAATATGCAGGCGGGCGGCTCTTTCGCCTTTTACGACATTGATCAACGGGACGCCCACACGGTCGCTTCGGCTGCTTCCCAAACCGGATATGTCGGAACGTTCTCCGCAAGACTCGTTCAGGACAGCACTGGCGCCCAGCCTGGCTCGGTCGCGTGGACGTACACGGTTGCCGACAAGATCGTCGACGCCTTGGGCGCCGGACAAACGCTGAAACAGACCTATGTGGTTAGCGTCAACGACGGCAAGGGCGGCGTCGCCAAGCAGAACGTCGATGTCGTTCTGACCGGCTCCAACGACCTTCCTGTGATAACCGGCCTTGTGGGCTCGACGGTGTACGAGTTGCCGCCCAGCGCGTCGGAGTCGATGATCCACCGGGGTGGTACGCTCAAGCTCGCCGATGTCGACCAGACCGACCATCTTGAAGTTTCGTTCACGCCCGCATCCGTCTCCTTCACGGACGCCGCCGGACGCTCGATCTCGGATCTGCCATCCCAGCAATTGACGGCTGACCAGGCCAGCGCCCTTTCGCTGGCGAAATCGCTCGCCGCGAACCTGTCGATGTCGACAAGCACGGCGGGCAATCAGGGCTCGGTGAACTGGAGTTTCGACGCGGCGGCTTCAAAGCTTGCGTTCCTCGAGAAGGGCGAGACCGTCAAGATCACCGTCAACGTCGTTGTCCAGGATCTCGACGCCGCGAATGGGCCCACGGGCGAAGCGGTCGTCAAACCGGTCACGATCACGCTGGTGGGGCAGGACGCCAGCTGGCAAGCAAAGGACCACACCGCCGAGCTGATGAACAAGACCATCCTGACGAGTCCGACGTCAAACGGCGATATCGGTTGCCAACTGCCGGCCGCAGCCTTGCGCAGCTACCTCGACCTGGGCGGGAACGACGGCACGACTTTCCTGCGCCCGGTGACGGTGCGGATCGACAAGGATGGCGCGACGCTCGACGGGATCGATTTTCGTGGGTCGCAGGTCGTGGTGGCGGCCAGCAACGTCTCGTTCGTCAATTGCCTGTTCGACTCGTCGGGTTCGCTCGGGCGCCCAGGCGTCGATATTGGGGCCGGCATCCACGACATCTCTCTCGACCACTGCAGCTTCGATGGGCTGAAGAGGGCGACGGGGTACCCCGATTTTATTTCAAGCGCGGCCGAGCGGACCACGATCACCAACAGCGTCTTCCTGAACGCGCCCAGTGACGGCATCTACATCGAGAGCGGGATAATCGCCAATAACTACTTCAAAGGTGGCGGGTATTACCCAGGAACTCATGCCGACGCGATCTGGATTGGCAAGACAACCGGCCCAGTTTTGATTGAAAACAACGCGTTTGATTGGCGCGCCGAGCCGGGCGCTTTAACCAACAACGTCGTTCGTATTTCCGGTGAGCGGGGCGACGTCTCGGATGTCATGATCCGAAACAACGCCATGATCGGCGGAAACTATTCCATCACCGTCACGGATGGTGCGACCTGGACGCATACAGCCGATCAGGTCGGATCCGTGACAGGCGTGTCCATAATCGACAACATCATCGACGTCGCTGGAACCGGGCCGATCGACTGGCAGAACCGGCCTGCCGACACGATCATTGCGGGCAACCTGAACCTGAACGGGTTCGTAGCCTTCGGGGCGCTTTCGAGCACGCCTTCCCTCAATTTCGGGTCGCTCAGTGCGGTCCTCGGCACAACCGGAGCTGACACGCTCCAGGGAAGCGATGTCGCGAACTATCTCGTCGGTGGCGAAGGGCAGGATGTCATCTACGCCGGCGCGCACGGAAGCGTCATCCAGGGAGGCGCAGGACGCGACTTCCTCTTCGGCTCGAGCGGCGCCGACACGTTCGTATACAGAGCCGGCCGAGAGATGAACGACCTGATCCGCCAATTCGACGTGTCCATGGACAAGATCGACGTGGCGGACGTTGTCGAGTTCCGTGCGCTCGGGCTCACATCTCAATCATGGAATTGGCTTGGCGGGGCCGTTTTCACCGGCGACAAATATCAGGTTCGGTTCGTCCAGGGCGCGAGCCAGTCGAGCCTGCAGTTCGACGTCAACGGCGATACATTCGCCGATTACAAGATCGACTTTGTTGGGTCTATCCCGTTCAGCCGCGATAACCTCGTCCTCGAGCATACTGCCGACGCAGCTACTCAATTCAATGGTTTGTGGGCGGGGCAGGGAGTGGACCTTGTGTCCCGCAGCTTGACAACGTCAGCGTCGTTCAGCGACTCGCATTTGGTGATCGTCGGTCGCGATGTGGCGCTTCGGGATGCCGATGGTGCGCTGGCGCCGGTTACCGGGCTGAACAGCTTTGCCTTTGCTGACGGAAGCATCACGCGCGCGGATGCGGATCCGCTGGTCGACGATCTCTTTTACTTTCTTCGCAACCCGGTCCGCTGGGGCGCAAGCACCGCCCACGACGCGGAGGCGGATTTCTATGGGACGGGCTGGACCCTCGGCCTGGATCCGAACGCCTATTTCTCCACGAAGGGCTATATGGCGACGTTCGGGGCCGCAGCCGGGCAGGGCGTCGACCCGCTCTCGTTTTACGCCTCCACGGGCTGGAAGCTTGGCCAGGATCCGAGCGCGTCGTTCGACACCAGCCTTTATCTGCTGCACAATCGTGACGCCGCGGCCTCCGGCCTCGACCCGCTGACCCATTTCCTGACCGTTGGGGCTGCGGCCGGACGGAAGGCTTATGCGGTGGTCGGGGATGTCGGCGCCACTGGGTTTGACGCCGAGTTCTACGTGCTGGCCCACCCGGAGGCGGCCGCCGATCCATACGCGCACTACCTCACGTCAGGCTGGAAATCGGGCTTCAATCCGAACGCCTATTTCGATGTGAATTTCTACCTTGCGCAGAATCCCGCCGTCGCGGCCGCAGGCGTCGATCCGCTCCAGCACTACATGACGGCAGGCTGGCGGCAGGGACTGAACCCATCCGCTGATTTCGATGCGGCAAGCTATCTCGCGGCCAATCCGGATGTGGCCCAGGCTGGTCTCAATCCCCTGCTGCACTTCCTTCAAACAGGAGCGGATGAGGGTCGCGACGCTTTCGCGAGCGGGGCAGGCTGGCAAGGCGGCGCGCCCATCGGGGTGGCTGACAGCTTCGCGGTTTCGGCCGTGCCGGGCACGGACCTCATGGTGGCAGGCGTCAACGGCGTCCTCGCCAATGACGTCGATCCGAATGGCGACGCCCTGATCGTGAAGGCCGTTTCCCAGACCGGACTTCTGTCTGGCCAAGTCACCCAAGGCCTATACGGCAAACTCTTCATGGGCTTCGATGGTGGCTTCCGCTACACCGTGACGGATCCGGTCGGGCCGCAAGGCGCCCACCTGACCGAGCGCTTCACCTATGTGGTTGGCGACAACACGGGCGCCAACAACGCCGCCGTACTCGACATCGTGTTGAATCGCGCTCCGACCGCGGCCGTGATCGCCAACAGTCTCCAGTCCGCCGCGAGCCTTTCGGTGGCGGCCGATAAGGGCGTTCTCGCCAAGGTGACGGATGCCGACGCAGACGCGCTCACGGTCGCCTCGGTGATGGTCAACGGCGTAACGGTTCTCGCCGGCCAGGCCATTCAGGGACAGTACGGGACTTTGACCGTGCAGTCCGACGGCGCCTATTCCTATACGGCGCTCCCGAGCTACGTGGGCAAGAGCGTGGTCGACGCATTTTCGCTCGTCGTTTCGGATAGCTTCGGCGCGACGTCGACCTCGCAGCTGCAACTCGACTTAAAGGGTACGCAAACGGCTCCCGTGATCATGGGCGGCGGCGGTGCGTTCACCGTGACCGAAAACGCGCCGGGCTCCTACATGCCGGGCGGCCAGTTCACGGTGTCGGACGCCGACCTGAACGACCAGCTGACCGTGAGCGTGGCGAAGCAGACATTCGCTGCGATCAACGGCAAGGGCGCCGACACGACGAGCCTGTTCTCCGACGCCCAGATCAACGCCATCAAGAACGCCTTCGTGATCAAAAACGGCCAGGTTGGCGGGCCGAGCGGCCTGGTCGATTGGTCGTTTGCCGGATCCGACTCGATCCTCGATGTCCTGGGCTCCAACGAGACCGCGACGCTGACGTCGTCCGTGCAGGTCGATGACGGGCGAGGCGGCCTCGCCGCGCGCGACATCGTGCTGACGCTCAAAGGCGTGAACGACTCGCCCCTGTTCACAGCAACCGGCGGCGCTACGGCCACCTTTACCGAACTCGCGGACCGCACACGCGACGAGAGCTATCAGGTCGTCCAAGGAGCGGTCGCCTTCAAGGACGCCGATGCCGGCGATCAGCATACGCTGACCGTGGCTCCGGCGAAGTCAGGCTATTTTGGAGCCCTTACCGCAAGCATCACGTTTGATACGGTTTCGGGCGGTCAAGGCCTGGTCATGTGGTCGTTCACCGCTCTCGAACGAACGTTGGACGCGCTCGCCTACGGCCAGACGCTCCAGCAGACCTACACCCTGACCCTGGCGGATGGGAAAGGTGGCGTGGCCAAGCAGGACGTGGTCGTGACGATCGTGGGTGGCAACGACTTGCCGACGATCGCCGGGGCGGCCTCCGCAACCTGGTTTGAAGGCGGCGCTGCGTCCTATTTGAAGTCCGGCGCGCTTACGTTCGCCGACGTCGACGCTACAGATAAGCTCGTCGTGAGCGTGACGAAGCAAACCGTCGTGCTCAAGAATGCGGCGGGCATCGATGTGTCGGGTCTGATGTCCGCCGATCAGATCACCGCGTTGAAGCAGGCCTTTGCAATTCCGGTTGACGAGCTCGGCTCCAACAAGGGGACAGCGACCTGGACCTACGCGATCAACGATAAAGCCGTCGACTTCCTGGGGCAGAATGACTCGGTCACTGTAACATCCACTGTGCAGGTCGACGATCACAATGGCGGCGTCGCCACCCGTGACGTCGTCATCACCATGAAGGGGGTCAACGACGCTCCCATGTTCACCCCTGCGCCGGTCAACGACGCGCGGCTTGACGGCAAGGTCGCCCAAGGAGCCAACGTCGACCTGGCCAGCGTCGGCGGCGCGCTCGTGCATCATGAGACTGGTTCGCTGTCCTTCACCGATGCCGACCTGACCGACGCGCACGGTGTCACGGTCAAGGCGGCCGCGGTTGGCTACCTTGGCGCATTCAAAGCGGTGATCACGGATGGCCCGGGCGGCGGCATCGTGGACTGGAGCTTCGACATCGACGACGCAACGCTGGCGAAATTCACCGGAGATCGTGTGCAGACCTATTCCGTCACCGTCGGCGACGGAAAGGGCGGCAGCGCCAAGCAGGATATCAGCATCGCCCTGACGCACGAGTCAGCCGACCAGTTTACGTTCCCGACAACGCCGACCACTCCCAAGATTGTCGACTCGTTCATTGGCGGGTGGGATTCGCTCAAGGTGAGCAGCGCAGCCGTGGGCCTCTCGTCCGGCGCCCTAACGCCCGACCGCTTCCAGACCGGCTCGGCCGAAACGGCTGGCGACAAGATGTTCGTTTTAGACACGAAGACGAACAACCTCGTCTGGAGTTCGTTTGACGCGACGGGCCAGCACATTCTGACCACCTATGCGCATTTCGGCTATGTGTCCGATCTTCACGCCAGCGATATCATCATCGTGTAAGGCTTTTGCTTCCCGCCTCGCAATTAATCGATGTTGTTAAGCGAACTTGTTTGGTTACCGCACAATGAATCGGCATACCTGTAAAATTGCTTGTAAGGACTAAACGCGTAATAAAAAACGCTCTGCCACAACTGTCCCCAGAAGGCGTTTCATTGAACGCCACAGTTGAACATCGGGGGACTTCCGCGTGGCGATGGCGAGTGACCTGCAGCAAATTGCTGCCCAGAATGGAATGAGTGATCTCGCGGCATTGAACAACGACGTCGGCGCCACGAAATCGGTCGCCGATATGCGGAGTTTCTTGACGCTCAAGCCGTCCGACGGAATTTACTATGCGCCGTCTCTGAATACTCTGGTGATCACGAAGCCTGGGGTGACGTTTTCTGGCATTAATTTCAGCGGCGTTTCGATCAACGTTCAGGTCAACGACGTAACTTTCACAAACTGCAATTTTGACGCAAAAGCCGGCGTCTACGCCATCAACGCGCTGCCGGGCACGTCCAATCTCACGGTCGATCACAGCACCTTCGACGGCCTGAAAATGGACAAGGCCTACAATCAGTTCATCAGCTCGCGTGGCTTCAACACGGTCATCACGAACAACGTGTTCAAGGATGCGCCGGCCGACGTGATCGGCATCCAGAGCGGCAAGGTCTCCGACAACTACATCGTAGGCGGCGGCTACATGACCGGCGCCCATTCGGACGGGATCTGGATCGGCAGCACAAATGGTCCGGTCGTCATCGAGCACAACATCATCGACTGGCGCGCTCCTTCGGACTCGCCCGCGTCGACGAACAACGCCATCCGCATCACCGGCGAGGGCGGGGCGGTGAAGGACGTCCTTGTTCAGGAGAACATCATCCTGGGCGGCTCCTTCTCGGTGTTGGTCACCGACGGCGCTACTTTGACCCACACGGCCAGCCAGGTCGGAAAGGTGACCGACGTCCGCATCATCGACAACGTCGTCGACTATGGCGGTTTCGGCTCTCTGTATCAGATCAGCCGGCCTGCCGACCTCGTCTACACCGGCAATCACAACGCGAGCGGCATGCCGGTTCACCCGGACGCCTCATCCGTCGGCGCGCTGCCCGAGCTATCGAGCCTGAATACCGTGATTGCCGTCGGATCGACCGACCGCGTCGTCGGGACGGCGGGATCCGATTACCTTGTCGGCTCCGCTGGATCCAACCTGATCGAAGGCGGCGCCGGGAATGACGTGATCTATGGCGGCGGTGGGCGCGATTACATCAGCGGCGGCGCTGGGCGCGACATCTTCGTGTTTAAATCCACGGCCGACGGTACGGACTGGCTATCGGACTTCACCCGTGGCGAAGACAAAATCTACCTCGCCCAGTTCGCCGGGGCGCCAAAAACACTGGCGGGGTGGTCCTGGACTGGAACGGAGCAGTTCACCGGCCAGGCATGGCAGTTGCGGTACAAGGTCGCCAACGGCACGACAACGGTGCAACTGGACGTCAATGGCGACATGAACGCCGATTTCGAGATCAACTTGAACGGTATCGCGCCGGTCAAGATGTCCGACTTCATCCTCGTCGACAGCAAGGATCTGCCTACGCCTCCCGCGCCCCCAACGCCTCCCGCGCCGCCGGTGGTGAACACCGCCCCGACGCTCACAGGCGTGACGAGCGGGGCATTCGCCGCGACGAAATCGGTTGGCCTGTCCGGGTCGGGCGCGCTCGTGGTGACTGACGCCGACAAGGACGCCGTGACTCTGAAGGTCGGCTTGCAAACGGTGACTTTAACGACGGCCAGCGGCGACGCGACGGGATACCTCACGGCGAGCCAGCTGGCCGCCTTCAAGGCAGGCTTCACGCTCTCTTCCGGCGCAATCGCCGGCGGCGCTGGTGGCCTGACATGGAACTACGGCGCTCTCGCCTCGACCGTCGGAGCGCTAGGCGCCAATGAGACGCTGACGCTCACCAGCACGGTCATGGCGACCGACGCCAAGGGCGCAACTGTCAGCCAGGACGTGGTGCTCACGCTCACGGGCGTGAATGATGGGCCAACGCTGCTGCAGTCAAGCAAAGTCGCGGCCACGCTCGTGGAGTCGGATGCGCCGTCCAACAGTCTCGGATGGCAGTCGGTAGCCGGCGCGCTCAAGTTCGCTGATCTAGACGTCACAGACCGGCATTCAGTGACGGTGACAGGCCAGCGAGGCTACATCGGCACGCTCACCGCCAACGTCGCACAGGACAGCACAGGCGGCCAGGACGGCGCAGTGCAATGGACGTTCACTGCGCTGGACCGCGTCATCAATGGCATGGGCGCTCACGAGAGCATCACTCAAGTCTATGCTGTTGCGATCAGCGACGGCAAGGGCGGCGTCGTTCAGCAGAACGTCACGGTCACTATCGCGGGGGCCAACGATGGCCCGACGATCACCGGATCGTCGCAAGCGACATGGTACGAGGGCTCCGCGTCGAGCTACAGCAAGTCGGGTGTTTTGACCTTCGCCGACGCTGACACCAATGATCGTCTGACGACGTCCGTCATCGACCAGTCGTTGGTCCTCAAGACCGCAGCCGGGCTCGACGTCACGTCAATGCTCTCGCCGGAGAAGATGGCGGCCATCAAAGCCGGTTTCAGCTTGCCGACCGGTGATCTCAATACGAACAAGGGCTCGGCGACCTGGGTCTACACGGCCTCCGACAAGGACTTGGACTTCCTTGGTCAAAACGACACCATTACGCTGACGACCAAGGTTCAGGTCGACGACCACCAAGGTGGCGTCGCGACGCGTGACGTGCTGGTGATCATGAAGGGCGTGAACGACGCCCCGGTGTTTGTTAGCCCGAAAGCCAGCGATGTCAGTGGGTCGGTGCACTTCGGATCCACCGATGACCTGGTGAGTGGGACGCTCCATCAGGAGGTCGGTTCTCTCGCCGTGTTCGACGCCGATCTGACCGATCATCAGGCAGTTTCCGTTCGCGCGACACAAGCCGGCTATGTCGGTGCTTTCAAAGCCGTCATCACTGAGGGCGCCGGTGGCGCCAGCTCGCTATCCTGGGCGTTCCAGGTTGATGATGCGCTGCTCGGAAAACTCACCGCCGACAAGGTCCAGACCTATACGGTGACACTGAACGACGGGCATGGCGGCATCGCGAAGCAGGATGTGACGATCACGCTAAGCCATGACCAAGATCCGATGGCGCACTTCACGTCGATGGCCCACGGCGCCGATTTGTTGCTGGTCTGACCTGCCGAGGGTCCAACCACCGATCGTCCGGCTTCACTCGAAGCCGGACGATCGCGCGTATACGGTCGGGTCGGGCACACGCTCATAAAGGATCCGCTTACCGGTGATAAGCATGATTTTGTTGCGGATCCGCCATCGCCAGAGCGGCCAATCGCCCCCAGTCATGAAGCGGCACATCAGGTTCGGAACCGGCATCGCAGAGCGCCACTTGCGGCTGACGAAGCGCCACGCGGCTCCGAAGCTGGCGTCCAACGTGGGGACCGAAGCGGAGTTGTGCACCACCGGCATGTCGCCGACGTAAACGCCCCGGCCCGCGTGCGCTGCGGCAAGGGCGAGTTCCGTGGCGTACATGTGAAAGCCAGGAAGCGCGGGATCGAAATTCACTCCGCCCGCGACGCGCACCACGATAACGATCTCGTCCAGCATGGCGACCTTTTGGGGTGCGCCGAATGGCCTGCCCAGCAACCTTCTCGACGACGTGTCATAAAGATAGCCAGCCTGAGATCCGTCCTGTCGAGCGCCATAGCACCCGATCACGGCCCATGAAGGATCGGTGGCGTCCAGCATTTGCATGGCTTCGCGAAGCCTGCTCGCCCATCCTGCCGGGAAATAGATGTCCTGATGCGCGAAAACCAGCACGGGTGAGGGTGGATCAGCGATCACCGCCGCGTAGGCCGCTGCGGCCGAACGGGCGCCCTTAATGACTCGAACGGGCAATGCGCCGGAGACGACGTCGGGGGAGCGCAGCAGGTTCTGCTCGAGAATCTCTCTGGAGTTTGAGCATGAAACGATCGTGATGGGCTGGGTCATGGCAGTCAATGCTTGCGAAACCGCATCCGTGCGGCCCTGAGGCCGTTTCCCACTAGACTGACGAAGTCGGCCGCGCGTCCAGTCGGGCGCACGGCCGCATTTCGGTCACCGGTTCAGATAGCGAACGCTGTTGCCTTCGTTCACCGTCGCAACCCCGATGCGAATGATGTTCAGCGCCTTCGCGAGCTCCACCGCCTGAGCGTTGCCGATGAAGATCACGTCCTTGTCGCGCAGCTGGAACTGCTGGAGCGTGAACATCCCATCCTGGCTCCGCAGGTTGAAGTTGTAGATGATCGGAACGTCACCGGCCGGCCAGCCGGTCAGGTCAAGGCCGAGCCGCTGCGCCACGGCACGTGGCTCTGTGCGATAGATGTAAACGGCGGAAGGATTGGCGCGCTCATCAAGCAGGCCACCAGCCTTGCCGACGCCTTCGGCAGCCGTCATCTGCTCGGATTCGAAGTTATACTTCCCGTTGAACCCCGATGCGCCAAGGATGACGTAAGAGCGGTTCTCCCGGTACACATAGACGGTGTCGCCGGGATTGACAAAAATATTGTTGGTGGGATCGTTTACGATCCGGTTGAAGTAAACGGACCGCTTTTGCGGGCCACGCTGCAGCGTAACGAAGCTCTCGTAACCCTGACCCTTGGGGCCGCCTGCGCGGGCGATGACGTCCAGTATGCGTTCGCCCGCAGGGTTCACGGCGAGACGGGCGGGTTGGTTCACCTCACCCAAAACGCTCACCTGCGTGGCTTTCTGATCCCTCAGCGCCACGACCACCTGCGGCTCGATCGCGCGGTTGCGCAAACGGGACTCGATTTCGGCTTGCACCTCGGGAGGGCGGCGCCCTGTTACGGGTATCTGGCCGGCATAAGGAACAGAAATCGTGCCGCGGCGATCAACCTGCTGGTCCGGGATCGTGACGAAGTTGCCGGCGCGCGAGCCCGCCTCGCCGGGAATGAAGAGGCCGCCGGCGGCCGCCTCGAAAATTGTGACGCTCACGACGTCGCCGACGCCAAGACGAATATCGGCCGCGCCGCCGCGAGACGCGAACGAGCCCAGGCCGCCGAAATCCCTGCCCGCAGACGCGACGGCTGCAACCGACGGATTAGCGACCACCATGAAATGCGGCAGGATAACTTGCGGATCGGTCGAGACTGGCTGGGTGGGCAGTTGCGGACCGCCTGTCGGAAGCGTGTCACATCCCGAAAGCGTCGTCATTGCAATTAGCAAAGCGACGCGCATTTTCGGTAATGGGTCGTTCATAAGCGGAATCCTAAACGCGACGACACATAGCCAGCCTTGACCCATACAGGCCAACACGCCCACAAGCGAGTCGGAGTAAATGGATCGGCCGGAATATGCCTGGTTGTGTGGCGCATCCGGCACACCGGAGGCATCATGTGGGAGGGCGGGTTAAAACAAACCAAGACGCTAAATGCCGTTACTTCTTATGGTTACATGGCCGTTAAGGATAGTGCTTATAAGCCCTGTGGCGGCCTGGGGCTATATTGATGCAACGGAGGCGAACAATTGTGACGCGCGGGCGCGTGTCGGCTCGGTGGCTTGCAATGGTCAATGCTCACGAGTGATATGTCAGATACGAGGACTCCTGGGCGTGCGCGTCCTGCGACAGGAGCAGCCCTTCAGTGTTCACCTGGTTCAGGACGGTCCCGATCAGCTTCTGCGCGATTTCGATGTTGGCGCGTAGGCAGTCGCGGACCGTGCTGGCCTTGGTCTTGTCCCATTTAAGAACCAGCACGAACCCGTCGATCAGACTGGAGATAAGGCGAGGCTCGGCCACGACGCCAGCGGGCGGCAGGTCAAGGATAACATAGCGGAAATGGAGGCGCGCTGCTTCAAGCAGCTTGCGCAGCGCGTTGACGTCAAGCGACGCGCCCATGTCTGCCGCGCTCTGCCCGTGGGCGAGAGCGGGCATGAAGGATAGCGACGGACGATCTGTCGAGAAGATCGCATCAGAAAACCGCGCGGCGCCGGTGAGTACCTCGTGAATGCCCGCCTGAGCGTGCGGCGCAAGCATGTTGGACATGGCAGGCCGGCGAAGGTTGAGATCGATCAGCAGCGCACGCTCGCCGTCAAGGCCGCAAATCTCGGCGAAGTTCGCAGCCACGGTCGTTTTGCCGTCGTCGCCAGCGCACGACGTGAACGCGACGATCGAGCATTTGGCGGAGGCGTTGAGGTCGACTGACACCTTCAACGAACGAAGCGTTTCCGCATAGAGGCTGAACGGAGCGCGGGCCACGAACGAGAGCCGGGGGCTCCGGCGGGCGCGCTGGCCTTCTCCCTCCTGTTCAGGCGGCGGCTTGAGGCCGACTTGCGGCGGGATAAGCGGCAGGTAGCCAATGCATGGAGCCATTGCCGCATCTTCGGCTTGCCGCTTGGTCCGGATCACGCTGGAAAACGCCTCCAGGCTTATGGCCAGAAAGAAGCCGAAGCCCAGGCCAAGAAGCGCTCCGCCCCCCAGGCACTTCGCCGGCGTCGGGAACGACGGCGACTGCGGAGCCAAGGCCTTGGTGATGACGCGGGCTTCGGTGATCGGGAAGCCTTGCTTTTGGATTCCTTCGACATACCGCGACATGAAGGTGTCGCGAATGCTCTTCACCGCGGACGCGCCGCTTTCCAATTGATGAAGTTCCACACGGGCGCCCTGAGCATCGGCGGATGCGCGCGCCAGTTCGCTGAGCTCGCTCTGGAGCGTCTGCTCGCGGCTACGGGCGATTTCCATGTCGCTCTTTGCGCCTTGCTGGATGCGTTTGAACTCATCCGCAATGGCGTTTTCGAGCTCGTTCATCTTGGACTTCACCTTGGCGACCGAGTCGTGGTTTGCGCCGTACCTAAGCGAGAACTCCGCCGCCGTGCGTTTGGCCTCAAGATATGCGTTGCGCAGCGGCACGATGACCTCGTTGGAGAACTCGTCGACGAGCGTTCCCTGCGTCGCGCCGTTCGCGAGAATCTGGCGGATCTGCTCGACCTTCGCCTCCGCGGTGACGCGCATGAGGCGGGCTTGAACAAGCTTTTGGCTGAGGTCGGAGAGCTGCTGCTCATCGATGAACTTACCATCGCTGCTCATTATGTTGTTGCGCAGCCTGTACTCCACGGCCTTGCGGTCGGCGGTGTTGACGTCGGCTTGAAGCTCGGCGATGCGCTCGCTGAACCACGTGCTCGCCTTCTCGGATGCTTCGCGCTTGGCCTGCAGCTGGTCCTGGATGTACATGGCCGCGATTGCGTTCGCGAGCCTTGCCGCCTTTTCGGCGCTTCGGGCCACGAAATCGATCGAGATCGTGTACGAGAGGTCAATCCGGTCCACCGCGAGCGCTTTAACGACGGCTTCTGACGCTCGCCGACGACGCTCGTCAGGTGGGAGGTCGGTAGGATTGGTAGCGGCGCCGATCCAGGACAGAATCTTGGTTAGCAGGCTCGGCTTGCCGATGAATTCCGGATCTTCGTCCAGTTTCTCCGCGACCACCGTCCTGTCGATCACGCTCTCGGATTTCAGAATCTCGATCTGGCTGAGCACCGCGGAGCTGTCGATGCGGCCGCTAGACGTCGAGAAATCCTCTTCCAGCGCCGCGAGACGTTTGAAGTCGATCAGAACCACCGCCCGCGCTTTGAAGGTGGGCGGAACAAGCACGAGAAGCAGGAAGCCAATAGCGACCGCGACTGCGACGACAGCCCAGATCAGACGCTTGCGCCGACGCGCCACGCCCACGAAGAACGAGATGTCGCCCGCCTCGGATCGGCCGAGATCGACGGCGCTGATTCGCCTAAAGGTCCCGCGCTGGGTGGAGTCGAGCATTAGCGGTCAGGGTCTCGCGTGGCTGGGGTGGAATCAAATGGGCGTTCACTGCGAACAGTGCAGTAGCTTAGCGGCATCTTAGTGACCGGCCCAGTTTCAGTCAGGAATCTTAACCAGCCTGTTGAACGCAGCGACGTATTTTGCGGATTCCCGCTCCCAACTGAACGATGCGTCCGCGAGGCTTTTCGCCTGAGCGGCCTTGGCCGCCCGCAGGGGCGGGGCTTCGATAAGCCCGAAGATGGCCTCCGCCAGCCCGGCCGGATCCGGCGTCGCGGCGTAGTTGCCGGCGTCCCCCAATAGCCGGCGGGTTTCCGTCAAGTCATACGATACGATCGGAATGCCGAGCGCGCTGTACTCGAAGACCTTGTTCATCGAAATCTTGTCGTTGTACTCGTTCACCGGGTCCGGGATCACGCCGATGTCGAACGCGCTCAGGTGCGCCAGCAGCGCATTGCCGGACAGATAGCCGGTGAACGACACGACGTCGCCGACGTCCAGCTCCTCGGCCAGCTTCCGTATGCCGGGTAGGGCAGGGCCGTCGCCAACGATCACCGTCTTGAATCCCGTGACGCCATGCTGGGTCTTGAGCAGGTGCGCCGCCCGCACGAGGTGATCGACGCCGTCCTGATCGCCGATGATGCCGACATAGCCCAGGATCGTCTGAGCCTGGGACCTGACCGCCGGGTCAGGCTCCACCCTTCGCAACCGGTCTCGATCGGGCACGCTGTAGACGGTCACGACGTCGTTGGGGTCCTTACCGCCCCGTTTAATCGCGATGTCGCGGTACGTATCGTTCGCCGAGATCACCAGGTCCGCGGTCGCGAAAGTCAGGCGCTCGGCGACCAAAAGCAATCGATGCAGGAAACCTTTTTTCCCGTACTTGGCTGCAAATAGTTCAGGTGAAACGTCATGGTGGTCGAACACGAAACGCTTGCTGAAGAGCTTGAACGGCCATGCCACAAGAAAGATCAGGTCCGGTGGATTGCAGGCCTGGATCACGTCGAAGCCCGTTTTCCTGGCCACCTTCACCAATAAACGTGCTTCGTGAAACAAAGCAGCGGCATATTCGACAAGGAAGCCTAGGGCTCCCCGCGCCTCGATCGGCAACGGATGCCGATGAATATCGATGCCGTCGAGCGTTTCAAAACTGAGCGGATACTGATCGGTCGATGGGCAGATGACCGTCACTGTCCATCCGGCAGCCTTCAGGGCTTGTGCTTCCTGCCAGACGCGGCGGTCAAACGGCACCGGCAGGTTCTCGACAACGATGACGCATGAGGGCGCGCGGGGTGAAACGTTCAAGCTCATCTCAGGCTCTTAAACAAGTGATCAAAAGGGGTTCCTTTGGCGCGGCACTCACTGCGGTGAGCCGTTGCGACGGCGCAGCTGCTCCTGCTGCGAAGGACGGGACTCACCTGAGCCGAATGGTGACTGGAACGGGGTGCTGCGGAAGGCAGGTGAAGGATCCGTGGGGCGAATGTCCACCCCCCGCCGGTTATAGAGTGGGCTGTCAGGGCAACGACGGCTCACCGGATCGCCCAGTCGGCATGGCGTGTTGTTCTGGGCGGATGCGGATTGCGGAATCGCGACAAACGCAAGGAGCGCGAGGGTGCAGGCGAAGCGTTGCATCGGCTCAGTTCCCTTCAGGTTCGAGGGCGTGAAACGGCCCAGTTGAGCCTGTCGGAAATCGTCGCTCGCAAGGCGCGGGCTTCGGGGTCGTAGGACGTTGACGAAAGCGCCAATTCAAGCCGTTTAAGCGTCAAAGGTGGCGAACCGACGACGAATTTCTATGCCTCGGTTCGGTCCTGCAGCGTCGCGTCGCGTTCACGGCGCAACGTTTCGTCGACCAGAGCTGTGAAACGCCCGAACGGCCCCACTTCAATGTTTGAGCGGAGCACCGTGGCCGGATTCCCTGCCGCGATCGAGCCGGCTGGGATGCTCTTTGTCACGACGCTCCCGGAGCCAATCACACATCCGTCCCCGATTTCCACGCCGGGAAGGATGATGCTGCGAGCTCCGATGAAGCAGCGGTTCCCGATGCGTGTGTGGCACTGCAGCACGCGGGTCATGTCATGGGCCAAGATCGCGACATCGAACGCAATGTAGGTTTCCGCCCCGACGTGGACGCCTTTCGGATGCGTCTTGTCGAACCGGGCGCTGAGCGAGAACACGCAGGTCGGGTGGATGTCCATGCCCCAGAAGCGCGTGTAATAGGCGCGTTTGATCGCGACCAGAACACGCTGAACCCTGATAAGCTGATTCAGGCTTCGCATTGGCAGTTTCTCTCGATGAAGCAGGACCGGCTGCGGGGGCTCAACCGGCAAGCTTTTTCAACGCTCGTCCATAACTCGTCTTCTCGAACAGGGCGGCGCGCTCAAGCAATTGCGTCCGGTCAA
Organism: Alsobacter metallidurans; assembly: GCF_014636935.1. GTDB lineage: Bacteria > Pseudomonadota > Alphaproteobacteria > Rhizobiales > Beijerinckiaceae > Alsobacter > Alsobacter metallidurans. Next base: position 2,005,507 of record NZ_BMES01000001.1, read on the forward strand.
TGAAACCATTCAGGAAGGCGATCTCTTCGAGCGCCGCGATTTGCATGCCCTGCCGGTGCTGGATCGTTCGAACGAACTCGCTGGCTTCCAACAGGCTGTCGTGGGTCCCTGTGTCGAGCCATGCAAAGCCGCGCGACATCAGCTCGACGTGCAACGCCCCAAGGTCCATGTAAGCCTTGTTGACGTCCGTGATCTCGAGCTCGCCGCGGTGGGAGGGCTTGACCGCGGCAGCAATGTCCAGAACGGCATTGTCGTAGAAGTAGAGACCCGTTACGGCCCAGTTTGACTCGGGCTCGGTTGGCTTCTCGACAATCTTCACGGCCTTGCCGGAGCTGTCGAGGCTCACGACGCCGTAACGTTCGGGATCCTCTACGTGGTAGGCGAAAATTGTCGCGCCCTGCTTTCGGCTCTTGGCACGGTTGAGCAGCTGAATGAGGCCGGAGCCATGGAATATGTTGTCGCCCAGCACCAACGCCACGCTGTCGTCGCCAACAAACTCGCGTCCTATAATGAACGCCTGGGCCAGCCCCTCGGGCTTCGGCTGGACGGCATACGAGAAGTCGACGCCAAACTGTTCTCCGGAGCCGAACAGGCGTTTATAGTTGTCGAGATATTCCGGCGATGAGATGATCAGGATCTCGCGGATCCCTGCCATCATCAGCACCGACACCGGATAGTAGATCATCGGCTTGTCGTAGACCGGCAGAAGCTGTTTGTTGACCGCCAGCGTTGCGGGATGAAGCCGAGTGCCAGAGCCGCCAGCGAGGACAATGCCCTTCATGGAAAAGTTCCTTTGTTTATGCCGGCCGGCGTGGGCCGACTAAAATGTCCATCACATCGCCCAACGCATCCTGCCAGGGTCGCGGCGTCACGCCGAAAGCGGCGCCGATGCGAGCGGTGGACAGGCGGGAGTTGGCTGGCCGTCTCGCCGGGGTCGGGAAATCGGCGGTGGTGATCGCCTCGACGGGGACCGAAGGGCCGCCGCGCGCGGCGGACTGAGCCATAATCTCGCTGGCGAGCCCGCGCCACGTGACCCCGCCTTCGTTGGCAAAGTGAAAATCGCCGGTCGGGGCGGCAGGATCGTCCGCGAGTCTGAGGGCGATCCGGGCCAAGGCGGCAGCCAGGTCGGAGGCGATGGTGGGCGTTCCCCACTGATCGTCCACGACGCGCAGCGACGGCCGATCCGCGGCGAGCCGCAACATCGTCTTCACGAAATTCGCCCGGTGCGGACTGATCACCCAGGCGGTGCGCACGATCGCGTGCCGCGGATTCGCCGTCCGCACGGCCTGCTCGCCGCCTTCCTTGCTCGCGCCGTATACGCCAAGCGGGCGCACTGGATCACTCGTGTCGTAAGGATGGGCGGCTGAGCCATCGAAGACGTAGTCCGTCGAGACGTGCACCATGGGGATCGAGGCAGCGCCCGAGGCAGCCGCAAGGATGGCGGGGCCCAGCGCGTTCAGCCGCCAAGCCGCCACAACATCGCTTTCCGCCTTGTCCACGGCCGTGTACGCGGCTGCGTTGATGACCACTCCGTAGGGAGCATTGGCGAACTGGCGTTTGACCGCGGCTTCGTCAGCGATATCGAGATCTGCCCGGCTTGGGGCGTCCACGATGACGCCTTCGGGCCAAGGGTAAGCCTGCAATTCCAGGCCGACCTGGCCGGCGCCGCCGAGGATCAGGATGCGCATCGATTCAGGCCCGCGTAGCCACGAGGCCAAGGCGCTGCCCTTGATAGACGCCTTGCTGAATGGGGCGCCACCAGCTTTCGTTGGCGAGGTACCACGCGACGGTCTCACGCAACGCATCCTCGAAGCTTTTCTGGGGCTTCCAGCCCGTTTCTCGCTCGACCTTGGACGGGTCGATCGCATAGCGCCGGTCATGTCCCGGTCGGTCGGTCACAAACGTGATCAGCTTCTCGTGCGGGCCTGCTTCAGGGCGCAACGCATCAAAGGCCGCGCAGAGTGCATGCACGACTTGCATGTTTGTGCGTTCCGAGCGCGAGCCGACCAGGTACGTATGCCCGACACGCCCACGCTCGAGGATGGCGGTAAGCGCCCGCGCGTGATCTTCCACGTGGATCCAGTCGCGCACATTCTGGCCGTCGCCGTAGACCGGAAGCGGCTTGCCGGCGAGCGCGTTGAGGATCATCAGCGATATGAGCTTCTCCGGGAATTGGCGCGGCCCATAGTTGTTCGAGCAGTTGGAGATCAGCACCGGCAGGCCGTAGGTCTCCCCCCATGCGCGGGCCAGATGGTCCGACGCTGCCTTGGACGCCGAATAAGGGGATCGCGGATCGTAGCGGCTTTCCTCGGTGAAGTAGCCCTCTGGCCCCAACGAGCCGTAGACCTCGTCCGTCGAGACGTGAAGAAAGCGGAATGCGTCTTTGTCGCCAGGCGGCAGCCCGTCCCAGTAGGCGCGGGCCGCGTCTAGCATCGACTGGGTGCCGACCACGTTCGTGCGCACGAAAGCGCCCGGGCTCGTGATCGACCGATCGACGTGGCTCTCGGCCGCAAGATGCATCACCGCGTTCGGCTTGAACTCAGATGTCAGCGCGCGCATGCGCGACGTGTCGCAGATGTCGGCCTCAACCAGGCGGTAGCGCGCATCGCCCTGCAGCGGACTGAGCGAGATCGGGTTCGCCGCGTACGTAACCGCGTCGACGTTCAACACCTCGTGGCCAAGGTTCTGAACGAGGTGGAGAACCAGGGCGGATCCGATGAACCCGCAACCGCCGGTGACTAATATGCGCATGGTCAATTCTCTCTCTGTCGCGATCCGCGACGTGCTCCCCGTCCGGCAAGCGTCAGGCGAACACCGGGCCTATGTCTTTCACGTTGGGCGCAGCTCGGTCTTTGTCGGAAAGTACCGCCGCATCCAGATCCACCGTCCATTTGACGCCGATCTCCGGATCGTTCCAAGCCAGGCTTCGGTCGTGCTCGCGGCTATAGTAAGCGCTGACCTTGTATGCGGCCATTGTGTTCGGTTCGAGGGTGCAGAACCCGTGGGCAAAGCCCGTCGGAACATACAGCTGCTCGCCCTTCTGGGCGTCGAGCCGCACCGCCACGTGGCGAAGATAGGTCGGGGAGGAGCGCCGCAGGTCGACCGCCACGTCGAGGATGCTGCCGGCTAACACGCGGACGAGTTTCGCTTGGGCGAATGGCTCCAGTTGAAAGTGCAAACCGCGAACCGTCCCGGCATGAACGGAAAAAGATTGATTGTCCTGCACCCATTCGCAATCCACACCGGCGCGGACAAGAACATCTTTACGAAATGTCTCAGAAAACCAGCCTCGATCATCGCTGAAAACTTGTGGCGTCACAAGCAGAGGGCCTGGAATTTCGAGCTCCGAAATTTTCATCTTGCTGTGGGCCTCATCAACGCCAATTCGCTAAAAGTTGTACATTCAGACATTTACCCTCGTTTTTGCAGTGCGTCAAACCGGGCTGGCCGATTCGGCCGAGACTTGACGGTTCCGGACCCGTGCAGCCGGGGCGTCGTCAAGGAAGCGGCCTTCCAAGCGCATGCCGCGGGCGGAGCGCCTTGGCGGTGTTTTTCGAGACCGCCCAACGCTAGCGTCGCGCGCAAGCTTCGTTTCGCGAGTGGTTCAAAATGTGACCGATACGCAACAACAATGCGTCTAAATCAAACGCTTTTGTCGATAATTTAACTGAAATACTTGGCATCTCTGTTGCAGACGTATCTTATCGATCTGTGTGGCGGACTGTTAAGCGATTAAGGATGATGATGCGGCTCCTCGCTTCAATTGCGGTTATTTCGGCGACAATCTCAATGAGCGGCGCGGGCGCCCTGGGGGCCGAGTGCCGTTCGGCCTTTGGCCAGGCTGGCGCAGCGGCTCTGGACGCCTTCTCGACGAGCCCGACAGGAATTTTGACGAGCAATCCGCAAGGCGGCGGCTTGTTGGTGAAGCAGGTGCGCGATCTCCTGCTCGCCAACACGGATCTCGCACAGTCCATGTTGGCCTTGGCTGCGACCGCCAACCCGGACCAACGCTCGTCGATCGGCGCCGCCATGGGGCAGGTGACATTGGCCTGCGCCAAGGCCCAGCCGGAGGTTGCGCAGCGTCTCCAGGAAGTCGTCCTCGCCGTCGCGAACCCGGATGTGCTGAGCGCCTTCCGACAGGCGACCGGCGACGTCTCGACGGCGGCGGTGGGTGTCGCGGCATCCTCCGCACCCGCATCGAGCCCGCTTGGCGGCGCCAACGCTTCACTTGTCGGCGGTGGCGTCGGCGAGGCTGGCTCGAATGGCGCCAAGCAGGGGGGCGGCATCGCTAGTCTCGCCATTTCCGGCGCTCGCTTCGCCCAGGCGGCCCAGCGCTCCTTTGTGTCCAGCGCGAACAGCGTCGTCTCGAGTTCCCGGCCGCCCGTCGTAACGGTGCCAACCCCCGAGGCGGGAACCGGTTTGTCCGGCTTGGCCGTCGCGGGCGCTCTGGCGGCCTGGTGGCGTCTGCGCCGTCGTAAGCCGGCTGAACCCGGCCGGGCGTCCAAGACTTAGCCGTCCACGGATTCCGTCTGCGACCGGGCGGCGACCATTGCCCGGTCAATCACGTGATGAAAGCTGCGCGGGCGCTGCCTTGTGTGCCGACGACGTCGCTGCAGGGCCCCGACGCTGTTTGAGTGATTGGGCGCGCGCCTAAATCAGGAGCAGGTCCGCGCTGAAGTTGGCCGCGTGAAGCGTGGGGTGATCGTCGTTCACGCCCCTGATCGTCGCCACGACCTCCGCTTCGGCGTGGCCGCCGTGCTGGTCATGAACCCCAACAGTCATGTGAATCGTGAGCGTCTCGCGCAGATCAAGGAACCGGACAGCGGAATCCGCCAGGTTGAGCGACCACTGTCCGCTGCCCTCGTTGCCGTGGGCTGCGCCCTTGAACTGGATGGCGTTCTCGAACTGAGCGATTTGCGCCTTCGTGAGATGGTTGGTCAGGTCTTGCCCAGCCGCGCCGGTGAAATGGACGCTCTTGTCGATCAAGGACGTGGTGAGCGTGTCCTTGCGGTCCACGTCGTTGAACGCAAGCGCGCCTTGTTTGCGGATGGTGGTCGACTGGCCCTCATAGGCGTTCGCCGTCATTGCACCCCGGATGTTTGGAGCATCTTCGGAGCCTGCCAGCGACACGACGACGGCCTTGCTGGTCCACTTGCCGTCATCGTCAGCGATCTTGACGTTGAAAGTTTGCTTCACCACCTCGCCAGCCGAGAGCGTGTCCAGCGCGCGCTCGGTCGCCGCGTAGGTCCACTGCACCGCGCCGGCCTTGGAGCCAGATGCTTGGGTTTGGACCGATGCGTTCAGTCCACCGACATAGCTGGGTCCCGCGTTAGTGACCGAGACGTGGTGCGCGTCGCCGATATCCAAATCCGAGAAATTGAAAACGCCGGTCTTGTGGGCGTAGCTCGTTTTGCCGGAATTTGCGGCCGTTTCGGCCAGGGCGGTCGCGACCACGCCTGCCGCGACGGTAGGCGCATGGGCGTCGTCGGCCGTTGGCGCGGGTTTCGTGGGAGGCGCGGGGATTACCGGAGGGGTCGGCGCGGGTGACGCGCTGACGGCCGTGTTGTGGCTTAGAATGAAGTCCGAGAGCGACAGCGCGACCGCGCCCTTCAGGTCGATCGAGAAGTCCGCGGTGAGGTCGCCGTTGCGGTCGAGCTGAACCACCGTAGTCCCGTTCGTGGTCGACGCCCGCAACTGCCAGGCGGCGCCAGTGAAGCCCTTTGAGCCTACCCACGTCCAGTCCGAAACCTTCACGCCCGTTCCCGCAAGCGCGGCGAGGTCCAGCCGGTCCTGCCCGTGCACGAAATCCGAAACAAAGTCGCGGCCATCGTTCCAGGACGAGATCTTCACCCGGTCACGTCCCGCCCCAAGGCTGATGTAGTCGCGATCGGCGCCGCCCTGCACGACGTCGTCGCCGGCGCCGGCCTGGATTAGGTTTGAGCCTCCTCCGCCGAGGATGCGGTCTGCGATGCCTGTCCCGTTCAGCGTCTGCCCGGCCGTGGTGGCCCACAAATTGTTCAGGAGCGACGAAGCCGGATCGGCCGCCGCCGAGGATGCGCCCGCGTGCTGCAGCGGTCCGCTTGCATAATGATTGCCGGCGTAGACCAGGTCCGCAGGGCGATCCTGCGAGTACAGGTTACCGAAGCTGCCAAAGTCCACAACGTTGTCATAGACCTTGACCTTCGTGACGGAGCCGATCTGGGCCGCCGTATGCGTCAACGTTGCGCCGTCGGTCACCAGCACGGTGTACCCGCCGCCTAGCATGATGTTGCGCGTCACCGTCACGTTGGAGACGTCGCCACCTTCGCCGGTCACCCGCAGGGCGTTGTTGGCGCCGGACGTGCGCCAGTCGATGATGTTGTCCTGGATGACGATGGGGCCAAGCGTCTTTGCGATGTAGATGGCGTCTGAATGGGCGGTGGAGTGATAGGCTCCCCCGGCGATGTAGTTGCCCGCGATCTTGCCGCTGACGATGCTCAACCCGTCCTCTGGCGCATTCAGGAACGCGCAGTTGGTGATTGTCGTGTTAAGCCCGCGCGAGCTGACGAAATCGGTGTAGGCGCGGTTGAGCTTCAGCCCATCGAACGTGCAGTGATCGACGGTGAGGTTGTCCGACCCTGGAAATGCGTTGATCCCGTAGGCGCCTACGCGCGCATCGAAATAGCAGTTCTTGAACACGACGTTGTCGGCTTGAACGTTGAGCTGAACGCCGGAGAAATTGACGCCGTCGAATACGGCCCCGTTTTTTGTGATCGCCAGCGTGTTGATGCCCTTCGCGTAGTAAACGCCGTCGGCGGCATCAAGAGCCTTGAAAGACTTCATCGCGTTCGGCGCGGTGGTCGCGCCCACATTTCCGGTGACGGCGGGCAGGGATGACATGCCATTGTTGTTCGCGATTGAAGTCAGTTCGGCAGTAGCTTTCATTACAACGTTTCCCCCATCCAAATTCAGCAGGCATAGATCAGATACATTCGCGATCGTTGGTGATTCGCTTCATGGTCGTATGGCTATGGTTAACAGAGTATGTGGTCAAATTGCGGTGACTAAGCTTGCGCAAATCTCGGGCGATCTAATCATCGGGGGAGGATATACAAGGATGCGCCAAGCTATTGTTCCGACAGCGCTAATGTGTCTGGAGAGAAGCGGGTATACGTAGAAACCCAGATCTGTCGAAAGAGGCGTTCCGTCGAACGCGATTAGACATCGATCAACCATCTCGGTGAGCCCGAGCATCGACCTCAATGGCGTGTTTCAGGGCAAGGATCTTCGTTCAACGAGGTGGGCTGCATACCTATCGGCCGGCGCAATGCGACAGTCCGCAAGGAGCGCAGCCCCGGCCCCGCAACGCCGAGGCCGCTCGTCGCCTGACGGTGCAGGCGCGTAGCGCGTTACAGGCTCAGGCGTTTGAACAGACGCTCTGGAATGCTCCGGATGATCCACATTATCAAACGCCAGACCGAGCGCACGTAGACGACGTCACTGCCTTTCGTCACGGCGCGCCAGGTTGCGTCCGCGACTTCCTGCGGAGCCGCCGTGAGGGCAGGTGGCAGCTTCATGCCTGCTGTCATCCGGGTCGCCACGAAACCGGGCTTTATCGTCACGACTTGGATATTCTGGGCGGCCAGGCGGTTTCGCAGTCCGGACAGGAAAGCCGTGAATCCCGCCTTTGCGGAGCCATAGACAAAGTTGGAGCGGCGGCCGCGGTCCCCGGCCACGGAGCTGATCCCCACAATGGCGCCGGACCCGCGCGCCTCCATGCGCCGCGCCACTTCCAGCAGGTAGCAGGCCGGCCCCGTATAGTTGGTGGCCATCACGCGCATCGCCGCGTCCTGGTCGACCTCGTTGACCGCCTGGTCCCCCAGTAGTCCCGCCACCATCACCACCACGTCCGGCAATTCAGGCAAGCTGTCGAAGAATCGCGTCGCGCCGCCGTCGATCACGTCGAACTCGATCGCACTGGCCGCCACTTGATAGCGCGCCGAGATATCGGCGACATCGACGTTAAGGTCAGCGGCCCGGCGCGCCGCCAGCACGATTGGCCGCCCATGGCCCGCAAATGTGTGCGCGATCGCGCGACCGATATCGGATCGCGCGCCGAGGATGAGAACGGATTGATTGGTCACCATCAAAGCCCCAGGCGATCGGAAAGCGCCGACCGAAACCGCGTCGTGAAGCCATACTGCTCGCGCACCGCGCGGAACCGGTCGAGCCTCGGATAGCTCGCCTCCAACATGGCGCGGCGCATGCGTGCATCCTTGGTGAGATAGAGGCGCCCACCTGCCTCCAGCGTGATGTCGTCGAGCCTGTCCAGCAGGCCGAAGGTCCGATCCGTCGCCGGAAAGTCCAACGCGAGGGTGTAGCCCTCAAGGGGAAAAGACAGGAGACCAAACGATTCGCGGCCAAGCCGTTTGAGGACTGCCAGGAATGATGGGTCTCCAGCCCTGGCGATCTCTGTCAGCAGCGCCGCAAGGCCGTCCCGGCTCGTCGCCAGCGGCAACACGCATTGGTATTGAACGAAGCCGCGTTGGCCGTAGATCCTGTTCCAGTCCTGGATGGCGTCCAGCGGGTAGAAGTACGGCTCGAGATCGACCAGCCTCCGGCCGGGAGCCTGCCGCTTGTAGTAGAGCTTGTTGAATGCCGACACCGACGCACGGTTCAGTGCGAAGCCAGGAAAGTCGAGCGGAATACGTCTCTTATTCGGAGTCCGTCTGCTGAAGGGCGCGCTGCGAGCGTCCGAGTCGAAATCATCGGGGCTGGCGTGATCGCCGAAAATAACGGCGGAGCGCCCGAGTTCCGCCCCCGTCGCAAGGCAGTCGATCCAGGCCACCGAGTAGGTTCGCTCCGAGCCGGCCTCGAACAGGTCCATGGCGGCTGCGAGGTTCGGAGCGCGCTGCGTCTCCTGCATGATCCTTGCGCTGCGCACGGGGATCATCCGGAAGGTCGCCTCCAGGATGACGCCGGTCAGGCCCATGCCGCCGCAAGTTGCCTCGAAAAGGTCGACGTTCTCCGTGCGCGAGCAGGTCGCGACCGAACCGTCCCCAAGCGCCAGGCGAAAGCTGATCACGTGGTCGCCGAACGAGCCGGCCAGGTGATGGTTCTTGCCGTGCACGTCCGACGCGATCATGCCGCCGATGGTGACGAACTTCGTGCCGGGCGTGACCGGAGGAAACCAGCCTCGCGGCGTCCACAGCCGGATGACGTCGCTGAGAAGCACGCCGGCCTCGCAGGTCATCACGCCTGACGCGGCGTCGAAGGCGGTCACATGGTCCAGCCGCCGCATGTCCAGCGTTAAGCCTGGGCCGAAACTGGCGTCGCCGTAGGAGCGAGCCGCCCCGCGCGCAATCACGGGTGTGTCGCCGGTCCGGTCCACAGACGCGTCGCGTACTGTCGACGGCTGCTCAACTGCGCCCGGAAGGCGTGGAAACCGGCCCCACCCCTGCAGAATCTTTGTTTCGCCACGATGGCGGGGATCTGTGCGCAGAGTCAAATTGAGATCGCCAGAACGGCCAGGACGCAACAGCCGGTCAGAAGGCTGTTTCTATCGGTGAGCGCGAACACGACCGGGTCGTCGTGCATCTCGTCACGGTTCGAGAGGATCAAGACACGGCTGATCCAATAGATCAACAACGGGCACACCAGCCAGAGCCGGTCTGGATGGCTGTAGAGCCCGCGCATTTCCGGGCTGGACAGATACAAAGAGAAAACCAGCACGGACCCGTAGCCAGCGGCCGCCGCGCAGGGAAATAAAACCCGGAGATCACGCACCTGATAGCCACGGCCAATCAGCCGTCCATGTGCTTCGCGCTTGTTGGCGGTGAGCTCGGAGCACCGTTTCACGATGGCGAGGCTCGAGAACAGGAAAAGCGAGAACATCAGCAGCCAAGGCGATTGCGCCAGTCCAAGCGCCGTCATGCCGCCGAGCACGCGAAGGGCGTAGAGACCCCCCAGCGCCACCACGTCGATCACCAGCTTCCGTTTCAGTAATAAGGAATAGCCAAGCGTGGTGATGACATACAGCAGCAAAATAAACCGGAATTTCCAGGGCAGGGCGGTCGCAAGCGCGAATGCGCCGCATCCCAAGGCGACTGCCGCCACGATGCCGTGCATGATTGGCGTCGAGCCGGACGCGAACGGCCTGTAACGCTTGCGGGAATGGGCGCGGTCGCCGGGCAGGTCCAGCAGATCGTTGATGAGGTAGGCGCTGGAAGCCGCCATTGAAAAGCAGATGAACGCCAGCACCGACGCGAAAATGGCCGACGCCGTGAAATGATGGCCGGCGAGAAGGGCGACGAACACCAGCGAGTTCTTGGCCCACTGATGCGGCCTGAGCGCCCGCGCCATATCGGCCAGGGAGGCCGTCGGCCGCGCGATGACTTGCGCGTCCGGAAAAGCGCTCATCAGCTTCGCCTCGAAACCCCTCTTATGCGAGACCGCCAGCACGCGGCGGCTGGCCTGCCAGACGGGAAAATCGACCTTGGCATCTCCAACATAGTCGAAACCGCCTCGGCCGAATTCTGCGATTAGGCGTTCCGCCTTGGCGTCGCCTGCGAGGTTCACGGTCGATTCCGTTGCGAATACGCCCGTCACGCCGCCGATCCTGTCCGCCAGCGCCTCGACCATCGAACGCTCCGACGCAGAGGCCAGATAGACACGCCGTCCAGCCGACTGCGCTTCCCTGATCAGGGTCAGCGTCTCGTCCCGTATCGGAATTGAGGCGACGACCGGGTCCGCGACCTTGGCGAGTTCGGTCTTCAAGCCCGATTTGCCCTGAGTTCTCAGCCAGACCGGCAGCTTCCAGATCTGGTAGGGGTAGCGGGCCACGAACTGCAGCGCGGATTCGTGAAGGATGTCGGATTTGATGAGCGTCCCATCAACATCCACGACCAACGGCACGTCGGCGACAGTCGCGCCAGCATTTGCGCCAAGTTGGCGGTCGTATTGTCGGTCTGTAATGCTTCCTGCCAAGCCCAACCCTCGCCGAACGTCCATCACGTGATGCGTGTCGCCATCTCCCGACCCAGTCGAACGCTCTCGGAAATTCCGCGATCTTCCGGATAGTAAAAGCAGGTATCTGCTATCTGTAGCCCGCGGATCGGTGTGACGACCGGTGGTATTTTCTTGGCGAAGTCTGGCTCGCAGATAGGTTGAGCGTAAGATAGCCGCGCGACGTAGGTCGAAAGGATATGATTTCGCGTCAGCGCAGGATTGATTTTCTGGATTGCCGCGAACGCTTCATCCAGCAGAGCCTCATCCGTCCAGGCAAATTTCGGGTTGGATGTCGGCATGTAGTAGGGCACGTAGACGACGGTCTCGCCGCCGACGGGCCGGAGATTGGAAAATTCGATCAATCCCGGGATGGCGCAGTCCTTGTCGGAGATGTTGACCCAGAAATGGGGCGACACCGACCGCGACAGTTTGAACACGAGGCAGCACACGCCGATGTTCTTGATGGCGTCGTAGCGTGCGCGCCAGTCGGCCGGCAGGTCGGGCGCCAGCCGCGAGACGAAGGGCGTCGGCGTTGTGCAGATGACCGCGTCGGCGTCGATGGTCTCTCCGCCGCGAAGCTGAACGCCCACGACTTGGCCGTTTTCCTGCAAGATGCGTTCGGCGGTAGAGGCGAGGCGGATCTCGCCTCCATTCCGGCGGATAGCATCGCTCAGCGCATTGACCAGCGTCTGACTGCCGCCCTCTAGATAGCCAAGCTCCTCTTGGAAAAGCGAGCGGCGGGAGCGTCCAATTCGCTTCACGCGGGTCCAGATCCAGGCCGCCGAAATGTTGTCCGCGTATTCGTAGAACTTGAGATCGAACAACGGCTTCCAGAGCTTGTCGTACACTTCCCGTCCGCACCAGCGGGTGATCCAGGACTTCGCCGTTTCACCCTCGATAGCGTCCCAGCGTCGGCGGCGCGTCGACACGAACGCAAACAGCCCGTAACGAAGGCGCGACAAAAGGCTGATCTCGTTGAAGCGGAGCAGTGCGATGGGATCGCCCCACTTGTGGAGGCGGCCATTGATCCAGTAGCCCATCGAGGTTCCGCGCCACCGCAACGCTCCGTCGATGCCTAGCTCTTTCAACAAGTCGAAAGTCGCTTGGTCGCTTTTGCAAATGAAATGATAGAACCTCTCGATGGACAGGCCGTCCAAATCAAAATGAGCGGCCATTCCGCCCGTTTCGGGAGCAGCCTCGATCAATATGACCTGGCGTCCACTTTGGGCGGCCTGATAGGCGGCGGCCAAGCCCATGGCGCCGGCTCCGATCACGACAATACGCGTCAAAAAATCAAATCTCCGTTGCGATTAGTGGCGCCTCTAGCACACCATAGGTTGTTCCTCTATACACCCATCTGGTGGATCCGAGTGGGGGGCGCATGCCCGATCTCCAAGAAAAACTGATCAATTTCAACGAGTTTTTACGGTTTGTTGTCACCGGAGTGACGGCGACTGTCGGCAACCTCGCGGCTGTCTTCTTGTCCCGGGATCATGCGCCATTCGGCGTGTCCCTGCTGTGCGGTTTAGCGGCGGGCTTCTCCATTTCATTCCTGCTCACCAAGATCTTCGCCTTCCGTTCGCATGCCTGGGACCGCGCGCCCGGCGAACTCGGCCGATTCTTGCTCGTCTATGCCTTGGGATCCGCGGTGTACTGGGTCGTCGCCTTCGTCCTCGGCAGGTACGCGCTCACCCCCTACCTCCCCCTGCATATGGCTGAACTGGCGGGCGCCTTTGTTGGAGCGGGTCTCATGACGTTCACGAGCTATTTCGGGCACCGGTTCTTCACCTACCGGACGTTTCGGCCGACGGAGGCGCCGCGCATAAGCAGCGCTTCTGACGTTTAGAGCGCGCCGCGATGGCCCTGAAGCGCTGGCTGACATTCGCACCAGCCGCACTGTGCGGCGGCCTTACGTTCGCGTTTCTGCTTGCCACGATGCCGCGCGATCTAAACGTGTTCGACGAAGGCATCGTGCTCACGAACGCCATGCGCATGGCTGCCGGCGAACTCGTACACCGCGACTTCTACTCCAGCTATGGGCCCGCGCAGTACGCCATTGTGGCGGCGGTCCTCGGCCTGTTCGACGGCTCGTTTATCGCTGAGCGGATTTATGATCTTGCCGTCAAGGCGGCGATCTGCACGGCCGTGTTCAGCATCGGGCTGCGCGTCTGCCGGCTGTGGGTGGCGGGGCTCGCCAGCGCGGTCTGCGCCATTATGCTCGCCGGGTCCAACTCATTCCTCTACCCGGTCTTCCCTTGCATCCTGCTGGCTCTGGCGGCCACGTCCTTGTTGGCGCGTCCAGCCATCGGGCAGGTTGGCCCCCTTTGGCCAAGCTTCGGCGCTGGCCTGTGCGCCGGGTTTGCGGCCTTGTTCCGCTATGACGCGGGCTTTTTCCTGCTAGCCGCCAACGGCGTCGGCGTCGCGGTTGTAGCCGTTCTGTCGGACCCATGGCCGGCGGCCCTGCGCCGCACGCTCGCGATCGGCCTTGCTTATGCGGTTGGAGCAGCCGTCGTCTTCCTCCCGGCCGCCGTCGCATTTCTGTCCGCGTCGCCGTTGCACCCCTTTGTGCACGACATTTTCGAATACACGTTGCGCTACTACGGCCCGATGCGGGGATTGCCGTTTCCGGCGCCCTGGCGCTCGTTTGCGCCGGCCGTATACCTGCCCGTCGTGGCGGCCGCGCTCGCCGCCTTCGAGGTCTGGCGAATGAGCCAGCGGGAGAAGGCGAGCGCGCGCGCGGGGTGGTCCGCGCTCGCCCGCGCGCACCTCGTGCTCTTCGGCGCGTGCGCGCTGTTCCTATTTACGAAGGGCGTTGTGCGCGTGCAGCCGGTGCACATGCTCCTGGGCGGCGTGCCCGGACTCGTCGCGCTCGCGGTCGTGATGGACCAGTGGGCGCGCGCCCACTCGCCCGCCCGCGCGTACGTGCTGGCGCTCTTCGTGGTGACGGCCGGGGTCGGGAGCACCTACTACGAGTTCGGCGTGAGCCTGAGCGACCGGCCGCGGACGCTGGCGGGCTGGCTCGCCCAGGGCGCGCCCACCGGCGCATGCGAAGGCGTCGCGCGCCTGAAGCCTGCATATGCTCGGGTTGCAACCACCCTGGCTCGGCGCACGCGCGCGGACGAAAAAATCCTCGTCGCCCTCCACCGCAACGACCGGATCCTGGTGAACGCGATGGTGCTCTATGCTGTCGCGCGGCGGCTTCCGGCGACGCACTGGGCCCAGTTCGATCCGGGCCTGCAGAACCGGGCGGACATCCAAGCTCAAATGATCGACGAACTCCGCCGCGGCCACGTGCGCTTCGTGGTTCGGGACGCCAGTTTCGACAGCATCCGCGAGCCGAACGGCAGCGCGCAAAGCAGCGGCGTCACGGCATTGGACGACTTCCTGACCGCCGAATATCACGCTTATGCTCGCGCCGGCGATGTCGAGATCTGGATTGCGAACACGGCCGAAACACCCCCAGGGCGGTTTGATGCATGCGAGGCGGAGCTTGTGCAATCCTAGTGAGGGGTCCCCGGCGGCAGCCGGTATGTGCGGCAGACGTTGTCGTGGACGCGGATATTAGAGGATGGCCGCCCTTCCTTCGATTTGTCGACGCTGATCCACGGCGTGAGCTTCGGGTTCGAGTTGGGCGAAAGCGCCACGGTATTGCCGGCGATCTCAATCCCGTCCACGCCGAACCACGTAATTCCGTGCCAGGCATTGACGACGACCTTATTGCGCAGAACCCGCACATCACGCCAGCGCCCGTCAAACGCCGTAATGCCCTGCAGGTAGTCCCCAGCCGCCCCCGTCATGTCGACGGTGTTGTTCTCGATCAAGATTCCGGTATGAACGCCATCGTTTGCCTTGGGGTAGCCCTGCATCCCATCCGCGTGAAGCTGCTCACGCGCCGTGTGTCGCCCTTGGCGAATCACGTTCCGGGAGATCACCAGCCCATCCGCCCCGAACTGGATGGCGTCGTTGCCGAAATGCTCGATGACGTTGTCGATCGCCCGACCACCGGGGCCGGATAGCGAAAGCGCGTTTCGCACGTTGAAGATTCGGGAGTTCAGCAACGCGCAACCGGAGCCGCGCATCATCAACGCTACGTTAAAGGGCTTCAGTACCCAGTCGTCCGGCGACCATCCGGAGATGTCGTCGACCGTCGCGAAGCTGCAACTCTGGAAGATGATGTCGGCGCTCGTCGGCGAGACGTCCACCAGTCGGTTGACGCTTTTCTCGTCAGCAGCCGGATCCACCCCCCGAAAGCTGATGGATTGGAACAACCATTTCTTGGCCCCGGCAAGGACCGTCTTTCCGACGATCGCGCCGGGCTCACCCAAGACCGAAACAACCGCCTCGTTGGCGCGCGTGATCACGGGCGCCCCGTGGAAGCCGGCCGCGAGATGAATGACGTCACCAGGTCCAAGGCTGGCGTTGAGCCGCCCCATTTGGTTTGCCAGGGTTTGACCCTGTGCAGGGTCGAGCTTGTGTGTCTGAGCCATCGGGCCGATGTTTCACCATGGGCGTCGTCTACGCAACGCTGGATTGCAGCTGGTGCTGCGGAAGGGCGACCACGGGATGCCGTTCGGCGCTCGCGATCCGAAATCGGACGCAATTCGGCCCCGGACCTTCGCTATCGCTGGGTGCTTCGCTTATCACGCTCCTCCGACGTGCTCAGTCTCCCAAGCCTCGTTGCCTCGCCGCTGGCCAATGACCATCAACCTTTTCTCTTGCCGCCGCCCTCTTGCGACTGGTTTGAGACCAAGCCAGAACGCGAAAAGGGCAACAGGTTTGAGGAGCCGCGAGTTTAACGATTTTCGGGCAGGATAAGCCGATATCGGAGCCATGAGAACAGCCGGCGCCTTATAACACCTCGCCGCGGTCCAAGGACCGCCGGCATGAGTCTATGAGAGGTCTTTGAATTGGCATCGACACCACGTGTCAGCGTGATCGTTCCGCATTATCGAGATATTTCGGGCCTCGACCGGTGTCTCGAAGCGCTGTCTCGTCAAACATGGCGTGATCCCTTCGAGATTATCGTCGCCGACAACAATTCCCCCGAGGGTGAGGAATGGGTGCGGCAGGCGATCAGAGGCAGGGCCCAACTGGTGATCGTCCGGGAAAAGGGCGCCGGACCAGCCCGGAACGGTGGCGTGGCCGTGTCCACGGGAGACGTCCTGGCGTTCACCGACTGTGATTGTGTTCCGGAGCCTCAGTGGCTCGTCGAGGGAATCAGGGCGCTGGGTTCGGCGGACTTCGTCGGCGGCGGCGTCCGCGTTTTGGTGGATGATCCAGCACGTGTGACGGCGGTCGAGGCGTTCGAACGCGTTTTCGCATTCGACATGAAGCAGTACGCGGAAAAGTTGGGTTTTGCAGGGTCCGGAAATCTGTTCGTATCCCGCAAGGTGTTCGATGAAGTGGGCGGCTTCCGTTCGGCCGTGTCCGAAGATCGGGATTTCTCTTGGCGCGCGACCGCCAAGGGCTATAAGCTCGGGTATAGCGACCTTGCCCAGGTCGGCCATCCTGCCCGCAAAACCTGGCCCGAACTCGCCGCGAAGTGGCGTCGGGTTAATCGCGAAAGCTATGCGCTCGCCACCGACAAGGGCCAGACTTGGCAATGGGCCTTGCGCAACTTGCTCCTGATTCCGTCCATTGCGGCCCATGCGCCCAAGGTTCTGTTGAGCCGTGAGTTGGTCACTGCTCGCCAGAAGGCCGGGGCGCTGGGCGTTCTTGCGCTGTCGCGGATCTGGCGGTTTGGCGATGTCGTTCGAATTCTCACGACTGGAGAGAAGGTTGCCGCTCCAGCCGTGGAAGGCGGCTCGGTTCCCCACTAAGCGGGCAGGATACCGGTCGGCGAATTATGAGACCCGCCTTTCGAAGATATACGCGAGTGATTTAGCCTCGATCGACGTCGCAAAGGGGCATTTCGCAACGTTGTGCAAAAAAGTTGTATCGAAGCGCAGCTGAAAGGCTGTGTATCCCATGATCGATTTTTGCCTCAAATCTTCTCCTAAAAACGGGGGAGAAGTGATGTGCTGCAGACTGGGTTGATATTCAGGTTCTCGCAAAAACGCGTCACACATGCCGCTATGATCGCAGCTGCATTTTGCTGCATGGTGTATTTCGGAACCCGGATCATGGGCCGCTTGGTGGCTGACGGCAGCCCGGAAGCCTGGGAATCCATCTATCTGCGCAGCGTGTACAGCCGGACCGTAATCTCGCTCGATTTTTTCAATGACGGATTTGTGCGGCGCGGACTTGGCGGAACGATCGCGAATTCCTTGTCGAGCAATTGGCTTCATGGCGCCATTGCATTCATGGCGCTGTCCTGCGTTCTTCTGGCCATTGCAGTGAGCGTTATACTCACTCGGTTAAACTGGAGTCAGAATTTTTGGGACTGCTTGTTTCTGACGGGCGTGATTTGCGTCTCACCGCAAACGTTCAAGGGATGTGCGTTAGACTTCGCGCGAACCGACATGTTGGTAGCCAGCGGAATCGCATTCGCGTCCGCCGCAGTCATGTTTCGAAGATCTTTGCTGGCGTTGGCGATCATTCTGCTGACCTCGCTGGTACACGAAACAGCCCTGATCTTCGGAGCCCCGATCTTGGCTGTACTGCTTATCAACAGCTGCAGCGTCCGCCAGAATGCGGTTTACGATCTTGCAATCTATGCCGTACTGTTAACTGCCGGAACAGTATTAATTTTTTTGGCGCAACGATACTATTCAGCACCGAATGCAGCCTTGGTCGAGCGAATGATGAGGGCGGGCCCCGATTGGGTTGACCATTCGGCCTTAGCCTCGAAAGAGATTGCAACATACATGTTCGTGACTGGACTTAGAGGAATCAGGACAGCAGTTTGTTATAATTTACAAATTAACCAACGGTATTTTATGAATACATTCCTTGCGTTGTTGATGATTTTCGTATACATACCTATTCTGAACTTAACGTCACGGTTCACCGCCTGCTTGGGGGTCGCTTTTCTGCCTGTCTTGTTCATGATCGCCATCGCCAACGATACGGGCCGATGGCTGCAACTAGGTGTCCTTAATCTCTGGATCTATGCTTCGAGCTTACAAGCACGCGGTGTCGCAACGCCCTCACGACGCGGAGCATACATTGTTCGCTCCGGTCTCTTTATCGCCGTGATTTCGATCGGGGCGACCCGCTACGAATCAATCAACAATCTGTCTTCCTGGCTTGGCGACGCATTGGGGTTGCAACTTTCCGACCCGCTTGCACCTTGGCTCGATCGATGCGACCCAGACTGGCGGGCGGTCGTTTCCCGATAGCCTGTGTGGGCGCACAAGGCCGCCGCGTACGGATGCGTTGCCTTGGTCATGGCGGCACATCTTGATCGTAATAGGTCTAGCGGTTGCGAACTGTCCGCCAAACCTCCGGCTGCCGTACTCCCTCAAATGCGGCTCAGCAAGCGTGAGCCGGCACAAATCGCTTGCAGACAGCATGGCCTCGGCGCTGGGTTCAAACAAATCGTTCTCGTCTCTCCATTGTTTTTTGCTGCCTTTCTTGATCGTTCCTTCAGCGCCGACTGCCAGCATCGGCCGGCAGCGCCCTGGCGCCGCATGCCCGCCTCAACCCGAGTTGTCGCCTATGAACGCCAAGCCACGCCGGATTCTCGTCGTCGATGACGACGTGCTGTTCCAGAAGATCGCGCTGCGCGTCCTTGCTGATCCGGCGTCCGAGATCGTGATTGCCCAAGGTGGGGCCGAGGCGATCGGCCTTCTTGAGATCCGCACATTCGATCTCGCGATCATCGATCTCGGGATGCCGGAAGTCGGTGGCTTTGCGGTGATCCGGGCCATGAAGCAGGACACACGGCTGCGCAATATTCCCATCCTGGTCATCACCGGCAACCATTGCGGCAGCGTTGTCAGCAAGGCGGTTCAGCTTGGCGTAGGCGCCATCCTGCCGAAGCCTGTGCGCTGGCGCGCCCTGCCGTCCATGGTGGAGGAAATGCTAGATCGCCCGACATCCGCCGTATAGACCGGACGAGATGCACCGGGGCGCCGCTGTGGGACGCCGCAGCATGCTTGAATCAGGACCCATCATTGATGCCTCATCCAGCGCTGAAACCCGGGGCAACCGCAGTCGTCACGGGCGGCGCCGGCGGCATCGGTCTCGCGTCTGCTTTGCGCTTCGCGCGCGCAGGCCTGAACGTCTGTATTGTCGACGTCAATGTCGAGATGCTCGCGCAAGCCAACGCCACGCTCACGGCGGCGAACGGTGGGGGCGAGATCCTGGCCGTGCAGACCGATGTGAGCGCGCCGGAAGACCTAGCGCGGCTGCGCGCGCAGATTATGCAGCAGTTCGGCGGCGTTGACGTGCTCATGAACAACGCGGGAATCCAGCCGGGCAGCAGCCTGCTGGACGCCGGTGCGTGGGAAAGGATCTTGGCGGTCAATCTGTGGGGCGTAATCCGCGGGACGCAGATCTTCGCGCCGGAGATGATCAAGCGGGGTCGCCCGGGGCTGATCATCAACACGGGGTCTAAACAGGGGATCACCACACCGCCGGGCGATCCGGCCTATAACGTGGCAAAAGCCGGCGTTAAGGCCTTTACGGAGGCCCTGCAACACGAACTGCGCAACACTCCGGGTTGCGCAATCACGGCGCATCTGCTGATCCCAGGCTTCGTGTTCACGGGCCTCACAGCCAAGGGCCGCACCGCCAAGCCCGCCGGCGCTTGGACGCCGGAGCAGACAGCCGATTTCATGATCGCGCGGCTGAACCGAGGCGACTTCTACATCCTCTGTCCCGACAACGACGTATCGCGTGAACTCGACCAACGCCGCATCATGTGGGCGGCCGGCGATATCGTCGAAAATCGCCCTCCATTGTCTCGTTGGCATCCTGACTATGCGGCAGCCTTCGAGGACTTCGTCAAAGCTGCTCCGAGATAGCTGCCCTCAAGCGGCCCGCAAAGGCTCTGCGCCGTCGGAGGTCGCGCCCTCGATCACGGCCACGACCTCCGCGCCGTTCAGGGTCTCGCGGTCCAGCAGAGCTTGCGTCAACCGGTCCAGCGCGTCGCGGCGGTCGTCGACGATGAGACGGGCGGCCCGATAGGCCTGCTCCACCAGCGCCCGCACCTCGTCGCGCACCGATTGCGGCAGGTCGCCGTCGCGCAGCGTGACCTTGATCTTGCCGGTGGCGGCGCTCATGCCCCATTCGGTGACCATGCGGGTCGCGAGGTCGGTCGCAAACGCGATGTCGGAGGCCGCGCCGGTGGTCACCTTGTCGGGGCCGAACACCGCTTCCTCGGCGGCCCGGCCGCCCATCGCGACCACAAGGTCGGCGCGCAGCTTGTCGAGCGGCACGCAAAGCCGGTCCTTCTCGGGCAGGCGCATCACCATGCCGAGCGCGCCGCCATGCGGCACGATGGTGGCCGAATGCACCCGGTCGGCGGCCGGCAGCAGCGTGGCGCACAGCGCATGGCCGGCCTCGTGCACGGCGACGAGCTGCAGCTCGCCGGCGTCCAGCACCAGGCTGCGCCGCTCCAGCCCCATCAGCAGCTTCTTGTGCGCGCCGGCGAAATGCTCCGCCGTGATGGTGGTCGCGCCGGCGCGGGCGGCCAGAACCGCCGCTTCGTTCACGAGGTTGGACAGTTCCGCTCCCGAGAAGCCCGGCGTGCCGCGCGCAATCACGCGCAGCTCGACGTCCTCGGCCAGCGGCCGCTTGGCGCAATGCACGGCCAGGATGGCGGCGCGCCCGGCGATGTCGGGGAGCCCGACATGGACCTGACGGTCGAACCGGCCTGGACGCAGCAGAGCGGGATCGAGCACGTCGACCCGGTTGGTCGCCCCCACCACGATCACGCCGTCCGAGCCGTGGAAGCCATCCATCTCCACCAGGAGCTGGTTGAGGGTGGTGTCGTATTCACGCTCGGCGGCCGACGCGCCGGCCGCGCGCTTCTTGCCGATGGAGTCCAGCTCGTCGATGAACAGGATGCAGGGCGCCTTGCGTCGCGCCTCGCGAAACAGCCGGGCGACGCGGCTCTTGGAGACGCCCACGAGCGCGGCCGAGAAGTCGCTGCCCGAAACCGCCATGAACGACACCTCGGCCTCGCCGGCCAGCGCGCGCGCCAGCAGCGTCTTGCCGGTGCCCGGAGGTCCGACCATCAGCACGCCACGCGGGGCGCGCGCGCCGACGGTCGCGAACGAGGCGGGGTTCTTCAGGAAGCTGACGATCTCGGCCACCTCGGCCTTGGGCTCCTCCAGCCCGGCGACGTCGCTGAACCGGAAGGGCGTGGTCTTTGCGGTCGCCGGCCAGGCCAGCTTGCCGCGCAGGTCGAGCTGCAGGCCCATCACCACCACGGCGACGCCCATCAGCAGGAAAGACGCTAATCCGCCGAGCATCGCCAGGAGGTCCCAGTGGCGGCCGCTGAGGTCGACTTCGACGCCCGACGCCGCGAGCCGGTCGAGATAGGCTGCGTCCAGCAGGCCGGCGGGCAGCTTCACGACGGCGTCGCCGCCGGTGCGGCGGTACACCAGGATGGCGTCCTCCCCCACCGTTACCCGAGCGATCTCGCCGCTCGCCGCCGCCTTGGCAAAGGCCGTGTAGGACATATCCGCTGGTTGCATGCGCACCAC
Organism: Alsobacter metallidurans; assembly: GCF_014636935.1. Lineage (GTDB taxonomy): Bacteria > Pseudomonadota > Alphaproteobacteria > Rhizobiales > Beijerinckiaceae > Alsobacter > Alsobacter metallidurans. The sequence continues at coordinate 2,027,088 of NZ_BMES01000001.1, forward strand.
TGGTATCGCGATCGCGGCCGTAACGGCGGCGGCCAGCACCAGGCAGAGCGCCACGAGGGCGCGACGGGACAGACGCTTCGACAGGCTTGAGATGAATCGGGTCACGGCAAGTCCAGTTGACGATGACACAGAAATGAATCGCTTTCCGGCCCGCTTGCGGCTGAACCGGCGATGCAGGCCGGAAAGGAAACACGTTGAACAGGAATGATCCAGTCCGGCTCACTACGAAGGGCGTTCGAGCTTAAGCGGAGCTTTCAGGCTGTTCTGCTTTCAGCAAGGGCACGAATGTTGGCCGTTGTACGGCCGATCCCGCAGGCCGCGAAGACGCTCGCGTGAAATCGCAGACAGCCGCAAGCCGGGGCGCGAACCGCTTCAGCCGGCGCCTCGACGTCGCCAAACGCATCCCTGTTCCGTCTGAAGCGTTCGGGCAGAGCCACGCGTTCGTGGTACGAACGGCGAAGCTTCGCGATCACAGCTTGGCGATCAAACTCGGCCGATCGGGACGGACGGCATGGCGGACAGCGGTTTTGGCGCGCTCTGGCGGGATGGCATGGACCGTCTGGGAAAGCGCGTGGGCCGTCGCACCCCGACGCCCTCCGCGGCCGGAACGGTCGCGACCTCGCGCTGGCGCCGGCTGTTTCGAAACCGCTCCGGACCGCCGCTGGCGCTTTTGGCCAGCGCCTGCCTGGTCGGGGTGGCGGCCGGCGCCTGCGTGTTCGCGGTTCATCATCTCGTGATCTGGGCGCAGCGGGCGGCGCTCGGCTTCGCGGCCGAGAACCGCGTCGCGGTGCCGGACCACACCGCGCCCTGGCGCGTCGGCGCGGCGCTGGTAGTCGGCGCCCTGCTGGTCTCGCTCGCCACCTGGCTCACGTCGCGCCTGTCCGACAGGCCGCCCTCCGACGCCGTGGAGGCGAACGCCCTGCATGGCGGCTACCTGACCTGGGAGGACGGGGTCGCGGTGGTGTTGCCCATCCTCCTGTCGGTGTCGTTCGGCGCTTCCGTGGGCGTCGAGGCCGCGGTGACGCAGACCGGCGCCGTGCTGGCTTCGGTGCTCGGCCGGCGGCTCAAGCTGCCGCGCTCGGACCTGCGGCTGCTTGTGGGCGCGGGGGCGGCGGCCGCCATCTCGGCCGCCTATCAGGCGCCTATCGCCGGCATGCTCTACGCCTTCGAGCTCGTGCTCGGCACCTACAACAAGCGCTCACTCGCCCCGGTGGCGCTGGCGGCGATCTGCGGCTTCATGGCCGTGACGGCGCTGGATGGCGGCCCGCGGCCGTTCGTGATCCGCCAGACCGCCTCGGCCGTGTGGACCGACTACCCGGTCTCGGCCGTGATCGGCATCCTGGCCGCGCTGCTCGGCATCGCCGTGATGGTGCTGGTCGGCGGCGTCGAGCGCGCCCTGGCGCGGCTGACGAAATCCGAAACGGTGCGGCGGGTTCTCGGCGCGCTCGGATTGGCGTCGCTGGCCTTTCTCGCGCCCGGCATCCTGGGCAGCGGGCACGCGGCGATCGACGAGGCCGTGAATGGCGAGATCGTCGGCCGCCTCGCGGTGGGGCTGCTCGGAGCCAAGGCGCTCGCGTCGGCGTTGAGCCTGGGCGCGGGCTTTCGCGGCGGCCTGTTCAGCGCCTCGCTGTTCATCGGCGCGCTGCTGGGGCAGGGGGTGGCGTGGCTGTCGCAGCTGCTGCCCTATGTGCCGGTCGCCAACCCCACTCTCTGCGCGCTGGTCGGCATGGCTGCGCTGGGGGCCTGCATTATCGGAAGCCCGCTCGCGATGGCGTTTCTGGTGCTGGAGAGCACCGGCAACTACGAGGCGTCCCTCGTGGTGGCGCTCGGAGCCGTCTTGTCGTCGCTCGTCACCGACCGGCTGTTTGGCTACAGCTTCGCGACATGGCGGTTCCAGCAGCGCGGCCTCGCACTGGAGGGCGGCCACGACATCAGCCGGCTCACCACGGTCAGCATCGCCGAACTGATCCGGCCGGCGAAATTCGTGCTCCCGGCCAGCGCCAGCCTGGAGCAGGTGGCCCGCGCCGTTTCCCACGCCGGCAACAAGGCCGTGGCCGTGCAGGACGACAAGGGCCGCCTGCTCGGCCTCGTCGATCCCGCGCTGGTCGAGGTCGTCGAGAACGAGCCCGACCTGCCTCTGGCGGCCGCCGACCTGATCGGCACGCCGGTGGTGCGGGTTTCGCCTACCGCGACGCTGGCCGACGTGGTGGCGATCTTCGGCCAGGACGACCGCGGCGTGCTGCCCGTCGTGGACCCGCAAAAGCCCGATCGGCTGATCGGCGCGATCCGCTCGCGCGACGTGTTTCGGCTGTCCACCTCGGTGGCCGAACAGCAGCGCCGGGAGGATCTGGGCCTCGTCGCGAGGCGCTGATCGCGTCCGTAGAAACCCAGTGCAACTTGCAGTCCGCATTTTTTTGAGGCAATGCTTCTGCGCTTCACGGCCGATTAACCATGCGCGCGCCTTATTGAGCACAGTTGAGTGACCCGCCTAGAGCTGGGCTTGTGCCAATCCACAGCGGGCTGTGCTTGAGAGAACGTAGCGTATGCGGTCCTTCTCTTCGCGTTCAAACGGCGTTGTTGCCCGGTCCAGCTCACGCCGCGGATTCAGTTCGGCGTCGGTGGTGGTTCTGTCCTGCATGACTGCGGGCGCGGCCGCCTGGGCGGTCATGACCGCGCCCGCTCCCGAAGCGCCGCTGACCATCAGCAATCGCTCGCCGGTCCGGGTGAACGGCCCGGCGTCGCCGCTGGCTTTCACCGCCAAGAATTTCGAGGATGCCTACGCGCTGGAGCCGAAAAACGGCTCGGCCGCGCCGGCGGCGTTTACCGCCAAGGCGTTCGAGATCGCCTACGCGCAGATGCAGCCCCTGATGGAGCCCGGCTTCTCGCTCGGCGTCCCGGCCAAGCCGTTGGCGCAGAGCGCGCCGATGCCGTCGACGTTCGCGTGGGGCGCGGCGGAGCCGTCGCGGGCTCCCGCCATCGTTCTGGCTTCGGTTCCTGCGCCCGCGGTTGCGGCCGCCGACGACGAAGACGAAGACGAAGACCCGGAGGATCCGGAAGCCGAGACCGTGGTCGCGAAGGCCGCGCCGCTGCCGTTGCCGCGCCCGTCCGAATTCCGGTTGCCCGTCCCCGGCGGCCCGCGCATCGCCATGGAGGCCCCGCGTCGGCGCGGCGCGCCGGCCGTCGCGCAAGCCTCCCCGACGGACGATCGTAATTTCTTCGAGAAGCTCTTCGGCTCGCAGCCCAAGCAGAACAACGGCCCGCAGCTCGCCTATGCGGCCCCGCAGGACGAACTCCTGATGCGCGGCCCGCTGCAGCGCATGGCGCCGGCCCCCAGCACGGCCACGGCCGGCACGGCCATCTACGACATCGCGTCCCGCACCGTGCACCTGCCCAGCGGCGAGAAGCTGGAGGCGCATTCGGGCCTGGGCGACCGCAAGGACGACATCCGCTACGTCCGCGAGCGGATGAAGGGCCCGACGCCGCCCCACACCTACGACCTGACGCTGCGCGAAAGCCTGTTCCACGGCGTCCAGGCGATCCGTCTCACGCCCGTGGGCGGGACGGCCGCCATCTACGGCCGCGATGGCCTCCTGGCCCACACCTTCATGCTCGGACCAGGCGGCGACTCCAACGGCTGCGTCTCGATCCGCGACTACGACCGCTTCCTGCAGGCCTTCATGCGGGGCGAGATCAAGCGCCTCGTGGTGGTCGCGAGCCTCTAAGACCGTCAACCCGCCCCAACGCGCCCCCTCTCCCTGGCACAGGGAGAGGGCTGGGGTGAGGGCGGCGTCGCCTGGCTGAACCTCCGAGATCCTCGCCCAGCGGCCCTCACCCCTGACTGGGGAAAGGGCGCGCGAGGCGCCTGCGCGCGGCTGCCGCGCGGTTTCGGCGCTCGACTGGCGCGCTCAACAGGTTAAACGGGCAAGGCCCGGTTTCGCGGGCGGCCGGCGCTCCCCCCATGCTGCAGTTCCTGGCGACGAGCTCGCCCTTTTTCGCCGTGATCGCGGTTGGCGTCTGGGCCGCCCGGCGCGGGCTGTTCGCGCCCGAGTCCGTGAAGGTGCTGAACACCTTCGCGTTCATGATCGCGACGCCCGCCATGGTGGTGCGCGTGATGGCCCGCCAGCCGATCGCGGAGCTGTGGAACCCGGCCTATATCGGCGGCCTCGCGATGGTGGCGCTGGCGTTGCTGACGCTGGGGCTGCTGGCGGCGCGCCGGGTCGCCCGGTTGCCGTTTCCGGATTCGGTGTCGCGCGCGCAGTGCCTCATTGGCGGCAACTTCGCATTCCTGGGCATTCCGCTCACGGTCGCGTTTCTGGGCGAGCGCGCCGCCGCGCCGGTGGCGATGGGGCTGATCTGCGACACCGCCCTGGTAGTGCCGCTCTGCATCGGGCTGATCGAGGCGGGGAGGGGCGTCGGCGCGCCGGGCGCCATCGCGTGGCGGCTCGCGAAGGGCACGGTGCTAAACCCGTTCATGCTGTCCATCATGGCAGGCGCGGCCCTGTCGCTGGCCGGGGTCGCACTGCCGGAGCCGGCGGATCGGTTTCTCGCCTTTCTGGGCGGCGCGGCGGCGCCGGCCGGCGTCTTTGCGCTCGGGCTGGCGCTGGCGCAGTGGGTGCGGCCGGACCTTTGGCGCGTCGTTCCGCTCGCGCTCGCCAAGCTGACGCTGCATCCGCTGGCGGTGTTCCTGGCGCTGCGCACCCTCGGGCTCGACCCGTTCTGGGTGAAGGCCGGCGTGCTCTATGCGGCCGTGCCGGTGGCCGCCAACGCCTTCGTGATCGCCGAGCGCTACGGCACGGGCGACCGCCCGGTCGCGGGCGCGATCCTGGTCTCCACCGTGCTGGCGACCCTGACGTTTCCGCTCGCCGCCTGGCTGGTTTCGGGCTGAGCGCAATCTTCGGCTGCGCCGGACCTGCCTAATCGGCAGTCAATCACCGTTATTTGCGCGAAACGGCGTGGACAAAGTTCCTGCCGCTATCCTCTAATGGTTTCAATGATGAATGACGCCGCGAGCAGACGGCGCATCACGGAGGAACTGTCCATGCAGGTGACCAGGCGCGTCTTCACGTCCGGATTGGCGATCGGCCTTGCGGCCCCCGCGGTGCTGCGCGGCGCGAGCGCGCAGGGCGGCACGATCAAGATCGGCCAGGTGGTGCCGATCACGGGTCCGGCCGCCGAGGCCGGCAAATACGCCATGGCGGGCGCCAAGCTCGCGCTCGAGAAGGTCAACAAGGCCGGCGGCGTGCTCGGCAAGCAGCTCGAGATCGTCACCGAGGACGACCAGACCACCAACCCCGGCGCGGTGCTGGCCTTCTCCAAGCTCGCCACCAACGCCGACATCTCGGCCTTCATCGGCTCCATCCGCTCCACGCAGATGCACGCCATGGCGCCGGACATCCTGAAGAACGCCAAGCCGACCATGTTCGGCGGCACCGACCCGACGCTCACCAAGCTGGGCAATCCCTGGCTGTTCCGCTGCCGCCCGAATGACGGCTACTCGGGCCGCGTGATCGCGACCTTCGGCCTCGACGAGCTGAAGCTCAAGAAGTGGGGCATCGTCCACTCCACCGACGCCTTCGGCACCAATGGCGCGAAGGCTCTGGCCGAGGCGCTCGAGAAGGCCGGCGTGAAGCCCGCCATCATCCAGGGCTACAGCAACCAGTCGCAGGACTTCACCCCCGTTGTGCTCGCCCTGAAGCAGGCCGGCATCGACGTGCTCGGCTCCTACTTCACCTTCGAGAACGACCTCGGCATCTTCGCCCGCCAGCTGCGCCAGCTCGGCGTCACCGCGCCGTGGGTGGGCTCGCCCTCCATCGTCAACGTCACGGCGCTGAAGCTCGCCGGCCCGGCGCTCTACAACACCTACGGCGTCGCCGACTACGCCGAGGATTCCAGCCCCGAGGCCAAGGCTTACGCCGACGCCTACCGGGCCGTGATGAAGGTCGATCCCGACAACCAGTCCTCCTGGTGCTACGACGCCGTGAGCCTGCTCGCGACCGCCATCAACAAGGCCGGCAAGACCGACCCGCAGGCCGTGCGCGAAGCGATGCTGTCCATCAAGGGCTACAAGGGCGCCGAGGGCGAGTACAACTTCGACCAGAACGGCGACGGCCTGCACGGCTACAACATCGTGCAGAACAAGAGCGGCAAGATCGCCTTCGCCAAGCACATCGAGTTCAAGGACTGAACCTCCCCGCGCGCGCCGGCCGCCATTGCGTGGCCGGCGCCCACGCCTCCCGCTTCTCGTCGGCGTTCCGGGGACCCCCATGGATCTCGTTCTGCAACTGCTCTTCACGGGCATCGGCATCGGCTCGGTCTACGCCCTGGTGGCGCTGGGCTTCGTGCTGATCTTCCGGGCCACCAACGTGGTGAACTTCGCCCAGGGCGAGTTCTCCATGGTGGCGGCCTTCCTGATGGTGATCTTCGCCGTGGACCTGGAGTGGCCCTACTGGCTCTCCTTCCTGCTCGCGCTCGCCGGCATGGCGCTCTACGGGGTGATCTTCAACCTCGGCGTCTACTACCCGCTGCGCCACCGCACCTACCTGCCGGTGATCATCTCCACCATCGGCGCGTCCATCCTGGTGGCCAACACCATGCTGGCCCTCTACGGCCCGCAGCCGCAGGTGCTGTCGCCCGTGTTCGAGACGCCCGGCTTCAACGTCGGCCCCGTCTATCTCGACAGCCAGTACCTGCTGATCATCGTGGTCACGATGGTGCTGGTGGCGTTCCAGTACTGGTTCTTCGAGCACACGCTGCTGGGCAAGAAGCTGCAGGCGACCTCACAGGACAAGGAGATGGCCTCGCTGCTGGGCATCCCGGTCGCCACCATGATCATGATCACCTTCGTGTACAGCGCCGTGCTGGGCGGGCTGGCCGGCATCCTGGTCGCCCCCATCCTGTTCGTGTCGATCCAGATGGGCGGCACCATCGCGCTCAAGGCCTTCGCGGCCACCATCATCGGCGGCTTCGGCGACGTCGCGGGCGCGATCATCGGCGGGCTGGCGCTAGGCGTGATCGAGACCTTCGGAGCGGCCTACATCTCGGTGCCCTACAAGGACGGCTTCGCCTTCCTGGTTCTGGTGCTCTTCCTCGTGTTCAGGCCGCAGGGCCTCTTCGGCGAACGGGTGGCTGAAAAGGCATGACCAGCATCACGGACGCTCCCCCGGCGGTTCGCCGAACCGCCCCCTTCGGCCTTCTCGGCTATGTCGTGCTCGCCGCCGTGGTGGTCTACTACGCGGCCACGCACCCGTTCGACGGCTACATCACCAACATCCTCATGCAGGCCGCGACCTATTCGGTCGCCGTGATGGGGCTTACGGTGGTGTTGGGCCTCTGCGGCCAGATCAACCTCGCGCAGGCGGCCTTTTTTGGCCTCGGCGCCTATGCGGTCGGCCTCGGCACGGTTGATTACGGCCTCAATTTCTGGCTGTGCGTCGGTCTTGGCCTCGTGCTCGTGGTGGCCGCCGGCGCCTTCCTGGGCACCTCGACGCTGCGGCTCGGCGGGCACTATCTCGCGATGGTGACCATCAGCTTCCAGCAGATCGTGACGCTCGTGATGGTGAACTGGATTCCGATGACGCACGGGCCGGATGGCGTGTCGCGCATCCCGCGCCCCGGCCTGTTCACCTCCGCGCAGGGCTATCTGGCCTTTTGCGTCACCGTGCTGGCGGTGGTCGGCTACATGGTGTGGCGCCTGCCGGCGTCGCCGCTCGGCCGCGCCATGCGGGCGGTGCGCGACAACGAGCTTGCCGCCAGCGTGGCCGGCATCGACGTGCAGCGCACCAAGGTGACGGCCTTCGCGATCTGCGCCTCGCTGGGCGGGCTCGGCGGCGCGCTGTTTGCCGGCGGCTTCGCGTATGTGAGCCCGGACCAGTTCTCCTTCGCCGAGTCCATCGTGTTCCTCACCATGGTGCTGCTCGGCGGCGTCGCGTCACCGATTGGCGCGGTGGTGGGCACCGGGCTGCTGATCCTGATCCCCGAGTGGCTGCGCTTCCTGAAGTCGGTTCCCGGCCTTTACCTCGCGATCTACGGCCTCGCCGTGATCCTGATCGTGCTGTTCATGCCGGACGGCATCTGGGGCTGGTTCTCGCAATGGACGCGCCGCTTCGGCAGAGCCGCGGTCGCGGCCGTTCCGGCCGACGCCGCCGCCCTGGAGCTGCGCGGCTCCGTTGGCCACAACAACGAGGTGCTGCGCGTCGAGGGGCTCGCCAAGCACTTCGGCGGCCTCAAGGCCGTGGACGGCGTCAGCTTCACGGTGAAGCGCGGCAGCGTCCATGCGCTGATCGGGCCCAATGGCTCGGGCAAGACCACGACGCTGAACGTGCTGTCCGGCATCTACACGCCGACGGCCGGCAAGATGGTGCTGGACGGAACCGACGTCTCCAACCTGCCGCCGCACCGGCGCACCATCGCGGGGCTCGGCCGCACCTTCCAGAACATCCGGCTGTTCCGGTCCATGACGGCGGTCGAGAACGTCATCATCGGGGCCGAGCACCCCGGCAACCCGGTCGGCAAGGCGCATCATGCGCTGGACGCCCGGGCGCGCGCCGCGCTCGCCTTCGTGGGCCTTGGCGACCGCGCCGACGAGATGGTGACCTCGTTCAGCTATGGCCACCAACGGCTCATCGAGATCGCCCGCGCGCTCGCCGGCAACCCGACTTTGCTGCTGCTGGACGAACCGGCCGCCGGCCTGAACTCCACCGAGAAGGTGGAGCTCACCGGCCTCCTGAAGCGCATCGCCGCCAAGGGGCTCACCATCCTGATCATCGACCACGACATGACGCTCGTCAGCGACGTGGCCGAGCACATCACCGTGCTGAACTTCGGCCGCCGCATCGCGGACGGCGACCCCGTGTCGGTGCTCAACCACCCCGACGTCGTCACCGCCTATCTCGGGAGCGAGCCAGATGCCCCTCATTGAGTGCAAGGATCTGGTGGTCCGCTACGGCGAGATCGAGGCCCTCCACGGCCTGACGATCGCCGTCGAGGCCGGCGAGGTGGTGACGCTGCTGGGCGGCAACGGCGCCGGCAAATCGACGACGCTGCGCAGCATCTCCGGGCTGGTGAAGCCCGTCTCGGGCGACATCCTGTTCGAGGGCCAGTCGATCCTCGGCGCCGGGCCGGAGGACATCGTCCGGCGCGGCATCGCGCACGTGCCGGAGGGGAGGCGGGTGTTTCCCGGCCTCTCCACCCGCGAGAACATCATGCTGGGCGCCTCCAACCGGAAGGGGCTCACCAAGGCCCAGATCCGCGCCGAGGCGGACGGCATGTTCGACCTCTTCCCGGACATCCGCCCCTTCGCGGACGCGCTCGGCTGGACGCTCTCGGGCGGCCAGCAGCAGATGGTCGCGGTCGCGCGTGGGCTTATGGCCAAGCCCAAGCTGCTGCTGCTCGACGAACCCTCGCTCGGCCTCGCGCCCGTGATCGTCCAGAAGGTGTTCTCGATCATCGCCGAGATCCGCAAGCTCGGCACGACCGTGCTGCTGGTGGAGCAGAACGCCCGCATGGGCCTCTCGGTCGCGGACCGCGGCTACGTGCTTGAAACCGGCCGCCTCGTGCTCAGCGGCAAGCCCGCCGACCTCTGGGGCAACGAAGACATCCGCGCCGCCTATCTGGGCGGCCACGCCAGGGTGAAGGCCACGCTTCCGGCCGTGTGAGACCGGACCGCGAGCCTTCAGGCTCGCCCCTTCCGGCCGCGCCGAGATTCGAGCTTGAAGGCTCGCGGTCCAGCCGCTCGCCTCCGCCGTCATTGCGAGCGCCAGCGAAGCAATCCAGCTGATGCCGGGCGCTACGCCCGGCGTCTGGATTGCTTCGCTCCGCTCGCAATGACGGGGAGGGGTGTCGGGGTTGTGCGCAGCGCCAACCTGCCCACTGGCCAATCTGGGGCGCGGTGGAGTATAGACCCCCCACATCTTGCGGATGCGACGCACCATGTCGCTCGCCGGGATGCGCCGCGACACCAAGACGCCGATAACCGACCCGTTCACACGCCCATGGGGCCGGAGACTAGAGCCGATGTCCAGCCAAGCGCGCCAGAGCCACATGTCGAACAGCTTCTTCGCCGCGTCCCTCGCGGACCGCGATCCGGAGATCGCCGACGCCATCGGCAAGGAACTCGGTCGCCAGCGCGACGAGATCGAGCTGATCGCCTCCGAGAACATCGTCTCGCGCGCCGTGCTGGAGGCGCAAGGCTCGGTGATGACCAACAAATACGCCGAGGGCTATCCGGGCCGGCGCTACTATGGCGGCTGCCAGTTCGTCGACATCGCCGAGACGCTGGCCATCCAGCGCGCCACGCGGCTCTTCGGCTGCCGGTTCGCCAACGTCCAGCCGAACTCCGGCTCGCAGGCTAACCAGGCGGTGTTTCTCGGCCTCATGAAGCCGGGTGACACCTTCATGGGCCTCGATCTGGCCGCCGGCGGCCATCTCACGCATGGCGCGGCTCCCAACATGTCGGGCAAGTGGTTCAACGTCGTGAGCTACGGCGTGCGGCCCGAGGACCAGATGGTCGACATGGACGCGGTGGAGCGCCTCGCCCAGGAGCACAAGCCCAAGATCATCATCGCGGGCGGCTCCGGCTACGCCCGCCACTGGGACTTCGCCCGCTTCCGCGAGATCTGCGATGCGGTCGGGGCCTACTTCATGGTCGACATCGCGCATTTCGCGGGCCTGGTGGCCGGCGGCGCGCATCCGTCGCCGTTCCCGCACGCGCACGTGGTCACGTCCACCACCCACAAGACCCTGCGCGGCCCGCGCGGCGGCCTGATCCTCACGGACGACGAAGACATCGCCAAGAAGATGAACTCGGCCGTGTTCCCCGGCCTGCAGGGCGGCCCGCTGATGCACGTGATCGCCGCCAAGGCGGTGGCGTTCAACGAGGCGCTGGCGCCCGAGTTCAAGCTCTACGCCCGCGCGGTGGTGGACAACGCCAAGGTGCTGGCCGACACGGTGAAGAGCGCCGGCTACGACATCGTCACGGGCGGCACCGACAACCACCTCATGCTGGTGGATTTGCGGCCCAAGAGCCTTACCGGCAAGGCCGCCGAAGCCTCGCTCGGCCGCGCCCACATCACCTGCAACAAGAACGGCGTGCCGTTCGACACGGCCAAGCCCACCATCACGTCCGGCATCCGCCTCGGCACCCCCGCCGCCACGTCGCGCGGCTTCGGCGTCGCCGAGTTCAAGCGGGTGGGCGAGCTGGTGGTCGAGACGCTGGATGGGCTGGCCAAGAACGGCGAAGAGAACAACGCCGGCGTGGAGGAGGCCGTGAAGGCGAAGGTCACCGAGCTGACCCGGCGGTTCCCGATCTACGCGTAGGATCTGAGGTTCAAAACCCTCCGCCGTCATGCCCGGGCTCGTCCCGGGCATCCACGCGGGGGCATAGATGTGGATGGCCGGGTTTAGCCCGGCCATGACGGAGAATGAGCGTCGCTCGTTCTCGTGACAGAGGACCGCCCGTGCGCTGCCCCTACTGCTCCAGCCTCGACACGCAGGTGAAGGACTCGCGGCCGACGGACGACAGCTCCGCCATCCGGCGCCGGCGCGTGTGCCCGGATTGCGGCGGGCGGTTCACGACCTTTGAACGCGTGCAGCTGCGCGAGCTCATGGTGGTGAAGCGCTCGGGCCGGCGCATCCCGTTTGATCGCGACAAGCTGGTGCGCTCGCTCGAGATCGCGCTGCGCAAGCGGCCGGTGGAGCCCGAGCGCGTCGAGCGCATGATCAACGGCATCGTGCGCCAGCTGGAAAGCCTTGGCGACGGCGAGATCCCGAGCGCCACCATCGGCGAACTTGTAATGGAGGGCCTGAAGGCGCTCGACGACGTCGCGTATGTGCGCTTTGCATCGGTTTACAAGGATTTCCGCGAGGCCAGGGACTTCGAGGAGTTGCTCGGCGAACTCTCCGGGCCGGACGAGGCCGCGACCCCGTCGCGCGCAAAGGCGAGCGCGCGCGAGCCGTCATGAGCGGCGCGGCCGACGACGACGTCGCCACCATGCGGATCGCGCTGGCGCTGGCGCGACGCGGGCTGGGGAACACCTGGCCCAACCCGGCCGTCGGCGCCGTGGTGTGGAAGCCGGGATCGCAGGGGCCAATCATCCTCGGGCGCGGCTGGACGCAGCCGGGCGGCCGTCCGCACGCCGAGCCGGTCGCGCTGGCGCAGGCCGGCGCGGCGGCGCGCGGCGCGACGCTCTCGGTGACGCTGGAGCCTTGCTCCCATTTCGGCAAGACCGGCCCCTGCAGCCACGCCATCATCGAGGCCGGGATTGCCCGCGTGGTGTCGGCGATCGAGGATCCCGACCCGCGCGTCAACGGGCGCGGCCACATCATATTGCGCGCGCACGGCATCGACGTCACCGTGGGCGTGCTCGGGCGCGAGGCGCGCTGGGGCAACCGCGGCTTCATCAAGCGCATGGTCGAAGGCCGGCCCATGGTGACCGTGAAGCTCGCGCAGACCGCCGACGGCTTCGCGGGCGCGACGGGCGGGCCGCGGCTGATGATCACCGGGCCGGACGCCCAGGCGCGCGTGCACATGCTGCGGGCGCAGCACGACGCCATCATGGTCGGGGTCGGCACCGTGCTGGCGGACGACCCGCAGCTCACCTGCCGCCTGCCCGGGCTGGAAGCGCGATCGCCCGTCCGGGTCGTGCTTGACAGCGACCTGCGCACGCCGGCGGCGAGCCTGCTCGCCCGGACCGCGCGCGAGGTCCCCACCTGGGTGATCGCCGCCGCAGATGCGCCGGCAGGGCGCGAGGCCTCGCTGCTCGCCGCCGGCGTCGTGGTGGAGCGCGTCCCGCGCGGACCGGCCGGGCAAGGGCTCGACCTCCTGGCGGCGCTGGGCGCGGTGGCGGCGCGCGGCGTCACCCGAGTGTTGTGCGAAGGTGGGCCGACGCTCGCCGACGCGCTCGCGGCGGTCGGCCAGGTCGACGCGCTGGAGCTCATCACCGGGCCCGAGCCGCTCGGGCGTCCCGGCCTGCCGGCGATCGGCCCCGCGCTGGCGCGTTTCATCGATCACGATCCCCACGTGGAGCGGACCCATCCAGTCCCGCTCGGCCGGGATCTCTGGCAAAGCTTCGCAAGGAGACGCTGATGTTCACCGGAATCGTCACGGACGTGGGCGAACTCGTCGCCGTGGAGGATCACCAAGGCTCGCTGAAGCGCCTGCGCGTCCATTCCGCCTATGACGCCGCCACCATCGAGATGGGCGCCTCCATCGCGACGGGCGGCCCCTGCCTCACCGTCACGGGCTTCGGCCCGCGGCCGGAGGGCGGCTGCTGGTACACGGTGGACGCCGCCGCCGAAACGCTGGCGCGCACCACGGTCGGCGCATGGCAGGTCGGCCGCAGGCTCAACCTGGAGCGCTCGCTGAAGATCGGCGACGAACTGGGCGGCCATCTCGTCTCCGGCCACGTCGACGGCGTCGCCGAGATCGTGGCGCGCGACGACGTGACCTCGGAGGAGGGCGGCGCCTGGGGGCCGACGGCCCGCTTTACGCTGCGGGCGCCCAAGGGCCTGGCCAAGTTCATCGCCGAAAAAGGCTCGGTGGCGCTGGACGGCGTGTCGCTCACGGTCAACAGCGTCGAGCGCGACCTCTTCACCGTGTTCCTGATCCCGCACACGCTGGAGGTCACCACCCTTGGCGGCTGGAAGGCGGGCGATCGCATCAACCTGGAAGTGGACCAGATGGCCCGCTACGCCGCGCGGCTTGCAGAAGCGCGCGAGCAGGGCTACTGACAGCCGCTCCCGCGACGACCTGCCGAGTTCCGCCCATGGCCGCCCCACGCCCAGCCCGCGCCACGCATGACGGCGTGCCCACCAAGGGCCGCCTGCTGATCGTGGAGGCGCGCTTCTACGACGATCTCGCCGACGAGCTTCTGGCGGGCGCCAAAGGCGTGGCCGAGGCCGAGCAGGCGGACGTGACGGTGCTCACCGTCCCGGGCGCGCTGGAGATCCCGGCCACGATCGCGATCGCACTGGATGCGGCGGAAGCCGCCGGCCAGCCCTTCGACGCCGTGGTGGCGCTCGGCTGCGTGATCCGGGGCGAGACCGGCCATTACGACATCGTGGCGGGCGAGAGCTCCCGCGCCCTGATGGATCTCGCCGTCGCCCGCCGCATCCCGCTGGGCAACGGCATCCTGACGGTGGAGAACGACGCACAAGCCTGGGCCCGCGCTCGCGTCTCGGAGATGAACAAGGGCGGCGGCGCCGCCGAAGCGGCCCTCGCGGTGCTGAGAATCAAACGCCGCCTCGCTGCGGGAAGGATCTGACCGAATGAGCAAGGGCGAGAACCGCGGCGACAAACGCGAGAAGCGCTCCGCCGCCAGGCTCGCGGCCGTGCAGACGCTCTACGAGATGGAGCTGTCCGGCAAGGGCGTGCTGGACGCCGTGGCCGAGTACGAGGCCCACTGGATGGGCCGCGAGATCGAGGACATGGAGTTCAAGCCCGCCGACGCCGGCTTCTTCCGCGAGATCGTGTCGGGCGTCGTGGAGGACCAGCGGCTCGTGGACCAGAAGGTCGACGCCGCCTTGGCCAAGGGCTGGCCGCTGAAGCGCATCGAGGCCGTGCTGCGCGCCATCCTGCGCGCCGGCGCCTATGAGCTCATTCGCCGCCAGGACGTGCCGGCTCGCGTGGCCATCACCGAATATGTGGACGTCGCCAACGCGTTCTACGACGGCGACGAGGCCGGCATGGTCAATGGCGTGCTCGACACCATCGCGCGCGACGTGCGCGGCGACGAGCTGACCAAGCAGCGGGCCTGATCGGCGAAACCGGACGGCGGGAGGTTGGCATCACGACCCAGCGGCCGTCCGAGGACGAACTCATCGCCAAATACTTCCGCCCCATGGCCGGGGAGGGCGGCATGGCCCTCCTGGACGACGCCGCGCGGCTGCCCGGCGAGGCGGGCCGCGACCTCGTGCTCAAGGTCGACGCCATCGTGGCGGGCGTCCACTTCTTCGCAGACGACCCCCCGGCGGACATCGCCTGGAAAGCGCTGGCCGTGAATCTCTCCGATCTCGCCGCCAAGGGCGCCACGCCGCGCGGCTTCCTGCTGGCGCTCGCGCTGCCGCCCGACTGGACCGAGGACTGGCTCGCCGCGTTCAGCCAAGGCTTGCAGGCCGGGGCCGACGCGACCGGTTGCCCGCTGCTGGGCGGCGACACCGTGAAGACGCCGGGCCCGCTCACCATCTCGGTGACGGCGCTGGGCTCCGTTCCGGCCGGCCGCATGCCGGTGCGCATGGCCGCGAAGGCGGGCGACGCCATCCTGGTGTCCGGCGCCATCGGCGACGCCGCCCTCGGCCTGGCGCTGCGGCTCGATCCGGACGCCGCCTGGGCGGGCGCGCTCAACGGAGCCGACCGCGCGCATCTTCTCGACCGCTACCTGCGCCCGCAGCCGCGCCTGACGCTGGCCCCTGCGCTGCTCGCCCACGCGCGCGCCGCCATGGACGTCTCGGACGGACTCGTCGGAGATCTGCGCAAAATGCTGAAGGCCTCCGGCCTCGGCGGCAGGCTCGACCTCGACGCCGTTCCGCTGTCGCGGGCCGCCGCCGCTGCGGTCGCGCGGGAGCCTGCGCTGCTGGAGCGCGCCGTGACGGGCGGCGACGACTACGAGATCCTGTGCACGGTCGCGGCATCGGAGGTTTCGGCCTTCCGCGCCCATGCGGCCGCGCTCGGCGTACCGATGACGCCGATCGGCGACGTCGTCGCATCCACCCCCGCGGAGCTTCTTCTCAGCCGCGGCGGAGCCCCCGTGAGCCTCGCCCAGGGCTCGTTCAGCCACTTTTGAAGGCCCCCATGCACGCCCCCCTCATCGATGACCGCCTTGCCCGGCGCAACGCCCTGATCCTCGCCATCGCGCAGGCCCTTGCCGGCGCCAATGCGACCGTGATCTTCGCCACCGGGGCCATTATCGGCGCGCAGCTCGCGCCCGATCCTGCCTACGCAACGGTGCCGATCTCGATCTTTGTGCTCGGCATGGCGTCCGGCACGCTGCCGGTGGGCGCGATCGCGCGGCGCTACGGGCGGCGTGCGGCCTTCATGACGGGTGCGGGAGCAGGCGCGCTCACGGGCCTCCTCGCCTGCCTGGCCATCCTGCAAGGCTCCTTCGCGCTGTTCTCGCTCGCTACGTTCTTCGGGGGCTTCTACGCCGCCGTGGCGCAATCCTTCCGCTTTGCGGCGGCAGACACCGCGAGCCCGGGCTTCCGGCCGCGCGCAATCTCGTACGTGATGGCGGGCGGCGTCGTGGCGGGCGTTTTCGGGCCGCAGCTGATCCAGTTCACGATGGACGTCTGGCCGCCCTACGTATTCGCGGCGAGCTACCTCGCCCAGGCGGTCGTCGCCCTGGTGGCGATGGCGGTGCTATCGCGCGTCCGCATTCCGCTGCCGCCGCGGGGGCCGAACGCAGGCGGCGGGGCGCGGCCGCTGGCTATGATCATTCGCCAGCCGCGCTTCATCGTGGCGGCGCTTTGCGGCGTGATCAGCTACGCGCTCATGAACCTCGTGATGACCTCCGCGCCCCTCGCCATGCGGATGTGCGGCCACCCGCTCTCCGATTCGAACCTCGCCATCCAATGGCACGTGATCGCCATGTACGGCCCGAGCTTCTTCACCGGTTCGCTGATTGCCCGCTTCGGCGCCCCCCGCGTCATTGCGACCGGGCTGGTGTTGCTGATCGGCGCCGGGATCGTTGACATCGCGGGCGTGACTGTGGCGCATTTCTGGAGCGGGCTGATCCTGCTCGGGCTCGGCTGGAACTTCGGCTTTATCGGCGCTTCGGCGCTGGTCACCGAAAGCTGCGAGCCGGCGGAGCGGACTCGCGTGCAGGCCTTCAACGACTTCCTGGTCTTCGGCACCATGGCAATCGGTTCGTTCTCGTCGGGCCATATCCTGGCGACGGCCGGCTGGGCCGCCGTGAATCAGGTCGTGTTCCTGCCGGCGCTTCTGGGGCTGGGGCTGTTGGCCTGGAGAGGAATGCGGCCGAGATTGGCCGCATAATCTCAATTGATGGCGAAGAATACTTTCATTCCCGATGCAATACGATTGCGCCGCGCAGCAAATTACAATCGCTGCGTGTAAAGTTTGATTGTTGCAGGCGGATCTGTGACCTGCTTCACAGAAAAGGCGCGCCGCGCCGGTCCAGCATGCCGGTGTGTCACCGCGTGAACTCATAGGCGACGGCCTCGCCCGTCGAAACGCCTTGGCGTTGTCGGTCGCGCAGGCCTTTTCGGGCGCGGCGATCACGGTGCTGTTCGCGACCGGCGCCATCGTGGGCGCGACCCTCGCGCCGGAGCCTGGCTGGGCGACCGCGCCCATCTCGATCTTTGTGGTCGGCATGGCGCTCAGCACCGTGCCGGTCGGGGTGACCTCGCGGCGGTGGGGACGTCGGCCGACCCTGCTGCTCGGAACGACCCTGGGCGTCCTGTCCGGCGCGCTCGCGAGTTCCGCAATCCTGGCGGCGTCGTTCCGGTTGTTTCTGCTGGCCTGTTTCCTGAACGGGTTCCACGCGGCCGTATCGCTCACCTATCGGTTCGCCGCCACCGACGGTGCCACGGATGAGTTCCGCCCCAAGGCGATCTCGTATGTGCTGGTCGCCGGCGTGGCGTCCGCCATTCTGGGGCCCCAGGCCGTGCAGCATAGCTTCGACCTTGGCCCGGCGCCCTATGTGGCGAGCTACCTCGCGCAGGGCGCCCTGGCGTTGCTCGCACTCGTGGCTGTCGCCTTCTTTCGTGCGCCTCTTGCGCCGGCGGCCTCGGGGGCGCCGCCCACTCCCGCGTCGGCTTTGCTGCGGCGGCCGCCTTACCTCTTGGCGGTGTTCTGCGGTTTGGTGGCCTACACGGCGATGAACATGGTGATGACGGCCGCGCCGCTGGCCATGACGCTCTGCGGCCACTCCAACGCGGACGCGAACCTCGGCATCCAGTGGCATGTGCTCGGCATGTATGCGCCGAGCTTCGTGTCGGGCGCGATGGTCAGCCGCTTTGGCGCGCGCCGAATGATCCTGGCGGGCCTCGCGCTGCTGGGTTCCGCCATCGTGGTGAATCTGGGCGGAGACGAGTTGTGGCGGTTCTGGCTCGGCCTTGCGGCGCTTGGCGTCGGCTGGAACTTCGCTTTTGTGGGCGCGACGACGCTCGTGGTCGAAAGCCTCGCTCCCGAGGAGCGCACCCGCGGGCAGTCCTTGAACGATTTCATCATCTTCGGCGCGATGGCGGCCGGCTCGCTGCTTTCCGGCGGCCTGCTCGCGTCGGGCGGTTGGAGCACCGTCAACATGGTTGTGGCGCCGGCGTTGCTCGCGGCTTTCGCAGCATTGTTCAGCAAGGCCGCGCGCTCGCAACAGCGCCGCGATGGTGCGGCGCCGTGAAACCGGCCGAAATCCCTGAACTCAGGCGAAAGTCCGTTTGCGTCCGTCTCGCGTTTTTGCAACGCTTGCGCCGCGTCCTCTTTGGGGCGCGCAAAGATGACGGCCCGTCCGCCACCCGTGGAACAGGGCTGCACCGCGTGGGAACTGCAAGGACGGCACAATGACTTTAGCGTTGATCATCATTGGCGGCCTATTGGCGGTCGTCTATGGGGTGTGGGCGAGCGCCGACGTAAATCGTCGCGACGCCGGCACCCAGCGGATGCAGGAAATTGCGGCCGCAATCCGGGAAGGCGCACAGGCCTACCTGAAGCGGCAATACACCACCATCGGCATGGTGGGCGTCGTCCTCTTCGTCATCATTGCGTGGCTGCTCGGCCTCAAGGTGGCCATCGGCTTCCTGATCGGCGCGGTGCTGTCCGGCGCGGCCGGCTTCATCGGCATGAACGTGTCGGTGCGCGCCAATGTCCGCACCGCCCAGGCGGCTTCGGTGTCGCTCGCGGCCGGCCTCGACGTCGCCTTCAAGGCGGGCGCGGTGACCGGCATGCTGGTGGCGGGACTCGCCCTGCTCGGCGTCGCCGTCTACTACACCATCCTGATCGGCCCGATGGGCCTGTCGATCAACGATCCCGCCCAGCTGCGCGTCATCATCGACTCGCTGGTCGCGCTCGGCTTCGGCGCCTCGCTGATCTCCATCTTCGCCCGCCTCGGCGGCGGCATCTTCACCAAGGGCGCTGACGTCGGCGCCGACCTCGTCGGCAAGGTCGAGGCCGGCATTCCGGAAGATGACCCGCGCAACCCCGCCACCATCGCGGACAACGTCGGGGACAACGTCGGCGACTGCGCCGGCATGGCGGCCGACCTGTTCGAGACCTATGCGGTGACGGTGGTCGCCACCATGGTGCTCGCCGCGATCTTCTTCGCCGGCCAGCCTGTGCTCAGCGCCACGATCCTGTACCCGCTCGCCATCTGCGCGGTGTGCATCGTGACGTCGATCGTCGGCACCTTCATGGTGAAGCTCGGCAGCGACAACTCCATCATGGGCGCGCTCTACAAGGGCCTGTGGGCGAGCACGCTGCTCTCCGTGGTCGGCCTCGCGATCGCGACCTGGGGCACGGTGGGCTTCGGCGACATCGGCACCGTCAAGGCCATGGGCGGCGACATCGTGGTCAACGGCACGCGCCTCCTGGTCTGCGGCGTGGTCGGCCTCGTGGTCACGGGCCTGATCGTCTGGATCACTGAGTACTACACCGGCACCGGCAAGCGCCCGGTGGTGTCCATCGCGCAGGCGTCCGTCACCGGCCACGGCACCAACGTGATCCAGGGTCTCGCGGTGTCGCTGGAATCCACGGCGCTGCCCGCCATGGTGATCGTCGGCGGCATCATCTCGACCTTCCAGCTCGCCGGCCTCTACGGCACCGCCATCGCGGTCACCACCATGCTCGGCCTCGCCGGCATGATCGTCGCGCTGGACGCCTTCGGCCCCGTCACCGACAACGCCGGCGGCATCGCCGAGATGGCGGGCCTTCCCAAGGAAGTGCGTCACTCCACCGACGCGCTGGACGCCGTGGGCAACACCACCAAGGCGGTCACCAAGGGCTACGCCATCGGCTCCGCCGGCCTCGGCGCGCTCGTGCTGTTCGCGGCCTACAGCTACGACCTGCAATACTTCATCGGCGAGGCGAACAAGGCGGGCTCCACCCTGTTCCCCTACTTCAAGGGCGTCGGCCAGGTCTCGTTCGACCTGTCGAACCCCTATGTGGTTGCGGGCCTGATTTTCGGCGGGCTCATCCCCTACCTCTTCGGCGGCATCGCGATGACGGCCGTCGGCCGCGCCGCGGGCTCGGTCGTCGAGGAGGTGCGCCGGCAGTTCAAGGAGAAGCCCGGCATCATGCAGGGCACCGAGAAGCCGGACTATGCCCGCGCGGTGGACATGCTCACCAAGGCGGCGATCAAGGAGATGATCATCCCGTCGCTGCTGCCCGTGCTCGCCCCGCTTGTCGCCTATTTCGGCGTGCTGGCGCTGTCGGGCTCCAAGGCGTCGGCCTTCGCGGCGCTCGGCGCCTCGCTTCTGGGCGTGATCGTCAACGGCCTCTTCGTCGCCATCTCGATGACATCGGGCGGCGGCGCCTGGGACAACGCCAAGAAGTCCTTCGAGGACGGCTTCATCGACAAGGACGGCGTGAAGCACCTGAAGGGCAGCGACGCCCACAAGGCGTCGGTGACGGGCGACACCGTCGGCGACCCCTACAAGGACACCGCCGGCCCGGCCGTGAACCCGGCCATCAAGATCACCAACATCGTGGCCCTGCTGCTGCTGGCGATCCTGGCGCATATCGGCGCGGCTTGAGAAGCGTTCAGCGGTCCCTCCACCGTCATCCCCGGGCTTGACCCGGGGATCCACGCGCTGGGCTCCGGCGTGGATGGCCGGGTCAAGCCCGGCCATGATGGAAAGGGGAGGCTTGGTCTTCAATCGCCGCCCGGATTACCAACCTGAACAGCTCCAACAAAAAAGCCCGCGATACGCCGCGGGCTTTTCTCGTTCACGGGCCGTGCGGCCGGGCAGGGGGCTCAGATCACGCCCTGGCCGGTGGCGCGCAGGAGCTGGCGCACGACCGAGAGCTCGTTGCCGCCGGTGGGCGTCGTGCGGCTGATGAAATCGAACACCACGCCGTCCTGCAGGCCGTAGGAGGCGATCTTCTCCACCCGCATGCCCTTGTTGAAGTTGATGGCCAGCACGCGCTGGTCGATCACGGTCGGGTTCATGAACTGGAGCGGGCGGGTCGTCTTCTGGCTGATGTAGTACCAGGTCTGGTTGCCGACCGTGGACACCGTCGAGGGCGAGCCCATGGTGGACAGCACCTTCTGAGCGTCCGTGCCGACCCGCACTTCGTTCAGGAGCTTTTCGTCGAGAACATAGCCGCGCGTTTGCGGCTCGGTGTTGCAGGCGGAAAGGCCGACCGCGAGCGCGGCGCCGAAAGCGGCGCGCAGCGTCCATGCGGCGAAGGGGGACCTTTCCGACAACTTGTGAAGCGCCATGTAATCACTCCAGGAAGCCGCCCGTTCGGGCCGGTGAGAGTTGGGAATCGGCTCGCGCCGACGATTTCTCTTGCCGGAACCGGCCGGGATGCCGTAACCCGCGTCCGACCGAATTGCAAGGAGCGCCGCGGCGGGCCCCTGGAGCAACGCGACCATTCCCGCCGCCGGAACTGCGCACATGATCTTGGGCCTTTTCAGGCGACGCGATCCCAACGCCGACATCGTCGATCGCCTCTACGCCGCCGTCGCGCAGGCTTCGCGCGCGCCGGCCCTGTATCGCGAGGGCGCCGTGCCCGACACCGTGGACGGCCGCTTCGATCTCTTGGTGATCCACGCCTTCGTGGTGCTTCGCCGCCTCAAGGCGCTGCCCGAGCCCGGCCCCGACCTGGCGCAGGATCTGGTGGACGCCACCTTCAAGCATCTCGACCACGCGCTGCGCGAGCTCGGCGTCGGCGACGTCGTGGTGCCCAAGCGCATGAAGACCCTGGCGAGCGCGTTCTATGGCCGCGCCAAGGCCTACGAGGACGCGCTGGGCGGCGCCGAGCCGCTCGAGGACGCCCTGCTGCGCAATGTCTACGCCAAGGCTCCCGAGCGCGCCCCTCAGGCCGCCGCGCTCGCCGCTTACCTGCGCGCTTCCGTGGCGGCGTTCGACGCCACAGGCTTCGACCCGATCGCGAGCGCGACGCTGCCGTTCCCGCAGCCTGATCCGTTTTTCAAAGGCGCGCCATGAGACAGCCCCACACCGCCAGCCTTCCGCCGGGCCCCCCGCCGCTTCTGTCGCGGCCCTTCGACGTCAACACCATCAAGGCCGGCGGCTCAGACGTCGTCGTCGTCGCGACCGAGGCCGAGCGCGCCGCGTTGGCGCAAGAATACAAGCTCGTCGGCGTCGACCGGCTGGAGGGCCGCTTCAAGGTGTCGGGCCGCGGCCGCACCGTTTCGATGAAGGGCCTGGTAACGGGCGACATTCGCCAGACCTGCGTGGTGACGCTGGAGGAGTTCCCCTCGGCGGTATCCGAGGAAGTGGACCTGAAATATTCCGAGGACGTGCCCGAGCCGCGCGCCCAGGAGGGCGACGAGGAGCGCTCCTCCGAGATGATCGACGCACCCGATCCCATCATCAACGGCAAGATCGATCTCGGCGCGCTCACGGCCGAGTTCCTGGCGCTGGGGCTCGACCCGTATCCGCGCAAGCCCGGCGTCGAGACCTTCGCGCACGAGGAGGATGTTGGCCCGGCGGCCTCGCCCTTCGCGGCGCTGGCGGCCGCCAAGCGGGACGATCCGACTTGAGCCGCCGCCATGCCGTCAGGGGGCTGAACATAGCCGAGATCAAGGTTGCCTCGCGCCGCCGCTTCGCTATTGTCCGCCGGCCGCGCGAGCCCGCGCGCCGCATCCTGGCGTGATCCTTCCGTTTCCGGGCAGGCCTTCTCGATGAACACCAAAGTGCGGATCGCGCTCGACGCCATGGGAGGAGACCACGGTCCTTCCGTGGTGATCCCCGGCGCCGCCTTGTCGCTCGTGCGCCGCCCCGACACCGCCTTCGTAATCCACGGGCGCTCTGAGGAGTGCCTGCCGCTGCTGGACCAGCACCCGGCGCTGAAGGCCGTCACCACCTTCGTGCATTCCGACGTCGCGATCCGGATGGACGACAAGCCGAGCCAGGCGCTGCGCCAGGGCCGCTACAAGTCGTCCATGTGGCGCGCGCTCGACTCGGTGAAGAAGGGCGAGGCCGACGCCGCCGTGTCGGCCGGCAACACCGGCGCGCTGATGGCCATGTCCAAGTTCTGCCTGCGCACCATGGCGCAGGTGGACCGGCCCGCCATCGCGGCGATCTGGCCGACCATGAAGGGCGAGAGCATCGTGCTGGACGTCGGGGCCACCATCGGGGCGGACGCGCGCCACCTCGTGGACCTCGCCATCATGGGCTCCGCCATGGCGCAGATCGTCTTCGACATCGACCGGCCCAGCGTCGGCCTGCTGAATGTCGGCGTGGAGGAGATCAAGGGCGTCGAGGAGGTGAAGTCCGCCGGGCGCATCCTCAAGGAAACGAACTTTCCCCATCTGACCTATGCGGGATTCGTCGAGGGCGACGACATCGGCAAGGGCACGGTAGACGTGATCGTCACCGAGGGGTTTGCAGGCAATATCGCGCTGAAAACCGCCGAGGGCACCGCCAAGCAGATTGCCTCGTACCTGCGCAGCGCCATGAGCCGCACCCTCATGGCCAAGATCGGCTACCTCTTCGCCAAGGGCGCGTTCGACGCGTTGCGCGCCAAGATGGACCCGCGCCGGGCCAATGGCGGCGTGTTCCTCGGGCTCGACGGCATCGTCATCAAGAGCCATGGCGGCACGGACGCAATGGGGTTCGCAGCCGCCATCGATCTGGGTTATGACATGGTCAAACACGATCTGCTGTCGAAGATTCGCGACAGTCTCGAGGTCAACTTCCCGAACGCGGCCGCCGAAGCCGTCGCGTCGCCGGAGACTTCTGAGTGATGTCATTGCGTTCTGTTGTCATCGGTTGCGGCCATAGCCTGCCCGAGCGCGTCCTCTCCAACGCTGAGCTGTCCACCATGGTGGACACCTCCGACGAATGGATTCTCGAGCGCACCGGCATTCGCCACCGCCACATCGCCGCCAAGGAGGAGACCACCTCCGTCTTGGCCACGCGGGCTGCGCGCGCAGCGCTTGACGCGGCCGGCGTCGACGCCTCCAGCGTGGACCTGATCATCGTCGCCACCGCGACGCCGGATTTCACGTTTCCGGCCACCGCCACGCAGGTGCAGGCAGCCCTGGGTTCAAGCACCGGCGCGGCGTTCGACATGCAGGCCGTGTGCTCGGGCTTCGTGTACGCCCTGGCGACGGCGGACAAGTTCCTGATCACAGGCGCGGCCAAGCGCGCGCTGGTGATCGGGGCCGAGACCTTCTCGCGCATCCTGGACTGGACCGACCGCACCACCTGCGTGCTGTTCGGCGACGGCGCGGGCGCGGTGCTGCTGGAAGCCCGCCGCGGCGATGGCGAGCTCAGCGACCGCGGCGTGCTCTCGACCCACCTGCGCGCCGATGGTCGGCATCTCGACAAGCTCTATGTGGATGGCGGCCCGTCCTCCACGGCCACAACCGGCCACCTGCGGATGGAAGGCAAGGAGGTCTTCCGCCACGCGGTGACCAACCTGGCCGAGACCATCGAGGAAACCTTCCGGCAGACCGGCGTCACCGCCGACCAGATCGACTGGTTCGTGCCGCACCAGGCGAATCGCCGGATCATCGACGCCACGGCCCGCAAGCTCGGAATCGATTCGTCGCGCGTCGTGATCACCGTGGAGGATCACGGCAACACGTCCGCGGCCTCGATTCCCCTTGCTCTGGGAGCCGCATGCGCGGACGGACGCATCAAGCCCGGCCAACTTGTGCTGATCGAGGCCATGGGCGGCGGCTTCACCTGGGGCTCGGCGCTGATCCGCTGGTGATCCGGTCTGCTGTCTCGCGTCCAAGTTGTAATCCACGAGACGCAGATCATCAGCGTTGACCAGCCCTTCGCGCGCGAATAGCCTTCGGTTTTCAGAGGGCTACCGGCGTTTTCTCGCCGCAAGGCCCAGCGATTCTCAACGAAGAATGACCAGTCGGGGGACGAGCGTGGCTGAACGCACCATCACGAGAGCCGAGCTGAGCGAGGCGGTCTACAAGGGCGTGGGGTTGTCTCGCACGGAATCGTCCGCGCTGGTCGAGCTGGTGCTGAAGGAAATCTCGGATTGCCTGGCGGAAGGCGAGACCGTGAAGCTGTCGTCCTTCGGTTCCTTCGTGGTGCGCTCCAAGGGCGAACGCGTCGGCCGGAACCCGAAAACCGGCGTCGAGGTGCCGATCGAGCCCCGCCGCGTCATGATCTTCAAGCCGTCCAACATCCTCAAGGCCCGCATCAATGGGCTCGAAGCTGGAAGCGAAGAGGATTGACCCACCATCGCGGTCGAAGCCGCCGGCCGCCGATCGGTAAACGGCGCGGCCAATTTTGCGTGACAGTCTGCCCGGGGGCCAGCGGTGGACAAGAGTCCTGACGCCTTTCGCACCATCAGCGAGGTCGCCGATGACCTCGACCTGCCGCAGCACGTCCTGCGGTTCTGGGAGACGCGTTTCGCCCAGATCCGGCCGCTGAAACGCGGCGGTGGTCGACGCTACTACCGCCCGGACGACGTGGACCTGCTGCGCGGCATCCGCCAGCTGCTCTACGGGCAGGGCTACACCATCAAGGGCGTGCAGCGCATCCTGAAGGAACAGGGCCTGCGCTCCGTCCAGGCGCTCGGCCGCGGCGAGATCACGGCCCCGATGCCGCCGCCCAGCCAGGGGCGGGCAGGCGACGACGACGATTTCGAGCCTGATGAGCGCGAGAGCGACGACGGGGACGACAACCCCTTGTCGCCGCCCGAAACCGGCGCCACGCGCGGCGCGCTCGTGTCCACCGCCGGCGGCATCGTGATGTCGCCGGACGCGATCCGGCGCTTGCAGGGAGCCTTGTCTGAGTTGGTGGAGTGCCAGCGGCTGCTGCAATCCATCAAGCCGCAGCACGATGGGGACGCCGAGGCGTCCTGATCGCCATCTCAGCCGAGCACCAGGCCACGCCGACGGCGCTAGGCCTGGTCGCTCGCACGGAGCAGCCCAACCATGTTGTCGATCATCGAGACGCGCCGCCGCATCGAGGCCGGCGAGCTTGCGCCTGCCGCCGCCGTGGAGGCCGCGATGGCGGCCGCGAAGGCGCGCAACGGCGACCTCAAGGCCTTCGCGAGCTTCGCCTCGGATAGCGCAGCCGCGCCTGGAGCGGGCCCGCTGGCCGGCGTCGCGGTGGGCGTGAAGGACATCATCGACACCGCCGACCTGCCGACCGAGATGGGCTGCGCGGCCATCTTTGGCGGGTGGCGGCCGCGCGCCGACGCCGCCATCGTCGACCGGGTACGGGAGCTCGGCGGATCGATCATCGGCAAGACCGAAACCACCGCCTTCGCGTATCTGGATCCCGCTCCCACCCTGAACCCGCACGATGCCGCGCGAACGCCGGGCGGCTCCTCGGCCGGGTCTGCCGCAGCCGTGGCGGCCGGGCTCATCCCGCTCGCGATCGGCACGCAGACGGCGGGATCGGTGATCCGGCCGGCGTCCTTCTGCGGCGTCGCGGCCATCAAGCCGTCATTCCGGCTGCTGCCGACCGTCGGCGCCAAGACCACAGCCTGGACGCTCGACACGCTCGGCCTTTTCGCCGCGGCCGCAGACGACCTCGCCTACGCGCTGGCGGCGATCAGCGGGCGCGACATGGCGTTTGGGGACGATCCGGCCGGCTTGCGCTTCGGCGTCTCCACCATGCCGCATGCGGGCGAGCGCAGCCCCGAATCGGAAGCCGCGCTGGAGCGCGCCGCCTCAGCCCTGGCCGCGCAGGGCGCATCCGTAACGCAAGTGACGCTGCCCGGCGCGCTCGTTGAGGCGGACCGGCTGCAGCCGACCATCTACCAGTACGAGCTGCATGCCTCGCTCGGTTGGGAGTGGCGCACCCAGCGCGCCGCGATCCCGCCCGGCCTCGCGGCGGCGCTCGCGGCAGGCGAGGCCGTGTCGACCGACGACTACGACCGCGCCCGCGGGGCGGCCCGCCGCGCCCGCAACGCCGCCAAGGACCTCTTCGCAGAGGTTGACGTCCTGCTGACGCTTTCGGCGCCCGGACCAGCGCCCGCGCGGGCCACCACCGGCGAGGCGCGCTTCAATAGGCTGTTCACGCTGCTGGGAACGCCTTGCGTGAATGTTCCGGGTCTGCGCGCAAGCGACGGAATGCCCATCGGAATCCAGATCGTCGCGCCCTTCGCGCGGGATTCCCGCGCTCTCGCGGCCGCTCGTCTCCTCGAATTGGCGATCAAGGCGCTCTAATAGAAATCACATCGTCTTCTTCGTGGAATTGCCGGAAGGATGCATTCCAAAACTTCGCGGACCTAAGTCGCAAGAGTTGAGCGTCTGGATTTGCGGGGCGTTGACAAGCAAAAACATGACGAGCGCATGAACGGACTGCGCGGCATTTAAAATAACTTTCCTACGTTGCGCCGCAGCAACAAAAGGGCTTGCGGAACACGGCGAGGCTGCTAGCGTTAGTGCAATGTTAACCGCAGGAGGAGGACCTCATGGCCCTGGTGCAGCGGCTCAACATGATGGCCATGTGCGCGGCTTTCGCGCTGGTCGGCGCCGTCGTCCTCGGACTGTTCTGAGGCCGGCCATCCCGGCGGGACAGCCGGGACCCTAAGCGCCAGATGCTTGATCCGGGCTCGGATCGGAGAGTTGACGCCGCCGGGGGGCAACCGGCGGCGTTTTTGTTTGGGGCGGTTGGGCCCGCCCGCAACCAGCCTAAGCCACTTAAACGCCCCTCATCCTGAGGAGCAGGCCCCCTTGGGTCTGCGTCTCGAAGGACGAGGGGTCCAGTGCGCTCAATCCCTGTACGAGCTGGAATCCCTCGTCCTTCGAGACACATCGCCAAGAGGCGATGCTCCTCAGGATGAGGGTTTCGAGGTAGAATGACGGCGGATTGGGGGAAGGGCGAGCCGCCGCGTCTTGCTGAGGATATTGCGGGATCGCCGTGAATCCTCAACCGTCATCCCCGGGCTTGTACCGGGGATCCACGCGTTGGGCGTCGGCGTGGATGGCCGGGACAAACCCGGCCATGACGGAGAGAGAAAAAGCCAGCGCTCACCCGATCTCCACCACCACGCGGCCGCGCACGGTCCCGTCCAGGATGGCTTTTCCGGTCTCGATCACCTTGTCGAACGGGATCGTGGTGGTCAGCGACGCCAGCTTGGCGCGGTCGAGGTCGCGGTCAAGCCGCGACCAGGCCTCGAGCCGGCGCTCCTTGGCGGCCATCACGCTGTCCACGCCGAGCAGCGCGACGCCGCGCAAGATAAAAGGCGCGACCGAGGAGGGCAGATCCATGCCGCCCGCCAGCCCGCAGGCCGCGATGGCGCCGTTGTAGCGGGTCTGCGCCAGCAGGTTCGCCAGCGTCGTGGAGCCGACCGAATCGACGCCCGCAGCCCAGCGCTCCTTGGCGAGCGGCTTGCCGGGCGCGGAGAGCTCGTTGCGGTCGATGATCTCGGCCGCCCCGAGCCCCTTCAGGTAGTCGGCCTCCTCGGGCCGCCCCGTGGAGGCGATCACGCGCCAGCCGAGCTTGGACAACAATGCGATCGCCACGGAGCCGACCCCGCCGGCCGCGCCCGTTACGACAGCCGGGCCCTTGTCTGGCGTCAGGCCATGCTTCTCCAGCGCGATCACGGCCAGCGCCGCCGTGTAGCCGGCGGTGCCGATGGCCATGCATTCGGCCGGGCTTAGGCCCGCCGGGCGCGGGATCAGCCAGTCGCCTTTCACGCGAGCCTTCTGCGCGTAGGCCCCGAGATGCGTCTCGCCCGTGCCCCAACCGTCGAGCACCACTTCGTCGCCGGCCTTCCAGTCCGGATGGCTGGAGCTTTCCACGACGCCGGCGAAATCGATGCCCGGGATCATCGGAAAGCGGCGCACCACTGGCGCCTTGCCGGTGATCGCGAGGCCGTCCTTGTAGTTCACGGTGGAATGCGTGACCCGCACCGTGACGTCGCCGTCCATCAGGTCGGCCTCGTCGAAGTCGCGAAAGCCGCAGCCGTATCCCTGCTCGCCCTTGTCGACCACCACCGCGCGGAACGTCGCCATCCTGATCTCCTCGCCTGAGCGCTTCTGTTGCGCCGAGTTGTGGCGCCGCGCCCGGGAGGCCGCAAGCCCGCCGAAGGTGCGGGCCTGCGCAGACCGGAAGCCTGATCTCAGGCCAGGGCGGGCCGCGCCACCGGCGCCTCGCGGATCGGGATGTTGATGATGGCCGACGCCACGCCGAGCGCAATCGAGAGCCACCACACCACGTCGTAGGAACCCGTCTTCTCGTAGAGAACGCCGCCGAGCCAGACGCCCAGGAAGCCGCCGACCTGGTGCGAGAAGAACGCGAAGCCAAACAGCATCGACAGGTAGCGCGTGCCGAACATCAGGATCACGAGGCTGGACGTCGGCGGCACCGTGGAAAGCCACAGGAGTCCCATCGCGACGCCGAAGCTCAACGCATTGGCCGGGGAGGGCGGCAGCATGATGAACACCAGCACGGCCACCGAGCGGGCGAGATAGATGCCCGACAGCAGCCACCGCTTGCTCATCCGCCCCGACAGCCATCCCGACGTCAGCGAGCCGACCGCGTTCGCGAGCCCGATGATCGCCAGCGTCCACGCGCCCACCCAGGCTGGCAGGTTCTGGTCCTTCAGGTAGGCCGGCATATGCGCGGTGATGAAGGCGAGCTGGAACCCGCAGGTGAAGAATCCGAGCACCAGCAGCACGTAGCTCGGATGCCGGAACGCCTCGCCGAGCGCCTGGGCGATCGACTGCGAAGGTCCCTTCGTGGCCGGCTCCGAGGCGTTGCCGCGCGTCGCCAGCATGAACGAGAGCGGGATCACGAGTAGCACCGTGAGACCGAAGATCACGGAGGTCTGCTGCCAGCCGATGTGGTCGATCAGGATCGAGCCGATCGGCGGAAACAGGAACTGGCCGAAGGAGCCCGCCGCCGTGCCGAGGCCGAAGGAGAGCCCCCGCCACTTCTCCGGCAGGATCTTGCCGAAGGCGCCGAGCACGAGGTTGAACGAGCAGCCCGAAAGCCCGAACCCGATCAGCACGCCGGCGCCCACCGTCATCATGCCCGGCGTGCTGGCGACCGACATCACCACCAGCCCGGCCGCGTACAGCACGGCTCCCAAAATCAGCACCCGGATGGTGCCGAAGCGGTCCGCCAGTGCGCCCGCGAAGGGCTGGCCGACGCCCCAGAGCAGGTTCTGGATCGCAATCGCGAAGGAGAACACCTCGCGGCCCCAGCCGAATTCCTGGCTCATCGGGATCTGGAACAGTCCCGCCGAGGCGCGCGGCCCGAAGGTGATCAGCCCGCACAGGCAGCCGGCGGCGAGGATCAACTCCGGCGCATAGCGCGAAGCCTTGCGCGCCATGGATGGATCGGCTGCGGTGCTCATGGGCGTCTCCGGGGGAGGTGCGAGAGGCGGGATGCTAGGCGCGCGGGTTGGATTCTAAAAGTCAGGGCTTGTGATGGCTCCGATCGCCGAATGCGATCGATCAAGCCGCCGCGGCGGCTTTTGGCACATCGAATACGAAGCAGGTCTCGGTGCCGTGCGCCAGCAGCCGCCCGCGGGCGTCGTAGAGCTTGCCCTCGGAAGTCGCGAGGCGGCCGCCGGCGTGAATCACGGAGCCGACCGCCCGCACGGGCGCGGAGCTCGGAAACACGGGCCGCACGAAGTGCACCTTGAACTCGGCCGTAGTGTAGCCCTGGCCGGCCTTCAGCATGGTGTGAACCGCGCAGGCCATCACCGTGTCGAGCATGATGGAGGTCCAGCCGCCATGGATGGTGCCCAGCGGGTTCATGAACGCATGGGTGGGCGCGCCCTCGAATTCCACCTCGCCCTCGTCGGCGCGGCCGAGCCGCATGCCCGAAATTTCCGCGATGGGCGGGGCCGGGTAGATCCCGGCGATCATGCCGCGCAGGAAGTCCAGGCCCGACACGGACGCGACCTCGTGCAGGGGGAGGACGCCGTAGCGGATGGCGGGCTGGCCATCTGCAGGATCAAGGGCGATGGGATCGGGGGACATGGGCGCTCCTTTCAGGCGGGGCGTGTCAACGGGAAGGCGCGTCCGGGGCAGCCTTCGCGTCGGGATTTGCGTCGAGATCGGCCGCCAGCGTCTCAGCGGCGCGACGCAGCGTCGAGAGCTCGCGCTTGTAGGCGAGCGCCGCATCCGGCCCGAGTTCGGCCGCGAAGGCGTCCTGCGCCTTGCGCCAGAACGGCATGGCCTTGGCCAGCGCGGCTTCGCCGGCCGGGGTGAGCCGGTAGCGCTTGCCGCGCCCTTCAGATCCGCAGGGGGCCACCATGCCGGCGCGACGCAGCTGGTCGAGATTGCGCAAAAGCGTCGTGCGCTCGAGCGCCAGCCCGTCTGCCAGGTGGGAGAGGCTGTCGTAGCGATCGATCCGCAGCCCGGCCAGCACGGAGAACTGCGCCATCTGCAGCCCGGATTCACGCATGTGGGCGTTGTACACGCGCACCAGCGCCCGCGCCGCCATGCTGGCCGAGCGGGCGAAGCACAGCGGCAAATCCTGCGGCAGGTCAGCGGGGAGGGGCGTACGGGCCATGACGTGTAGATACACGCTTGTTCGCGGTTCGCCAAGCGCCGGCGTACAACCGGGGCAGTGGCGCGCTTTCGGAGGGATCGATCCCACCCTATGCTGCGTTGCAGCGAGATCAGGTCCGTTGGCCTGGTCGGAGCACACGTGATGATCACACAATCGGATATCGACGCGTTCTCGGATGGGCAGCCGCGTTTCGTTAAGCGGCAGGACGACGCCTCCAACTCGGTGATCCTGCCCGTCGTCGCGATCGAGCAGGCGTTCCGGATTTGGTTTTCGCTGAGCGCGGCGACGATTCGGCTGATGCTGCCGGTCTACGTGCGTCCGCGTTGAAGCGCGGTCCGGGCGTGCGTCACAATTTTGTCGCGACCCCTTTCCAAGCCCGGGCGCCGTGCCTATAATACTTATGCTCACAGTGAGCATAAGTGGATCGATCTCGCTTCCAGGCTTGATCGATCTTGCCCGGTTCTTCTTATGCTCAATGTGAGCATTAGGGGGTCGCCATGGAAGCCCAGTTCGCCGCCGCCGGAGCTCGCGCTCCCTTTCCGCCTGTCGCGTCCGAGCTGACGCCGGCCCAGCGCCGCTTCGGCGTGCTGCCCATGCCGACCATCGCGTGGACTCCGGAAGTGGAGGCCGCAACCGCCCACCTCTACGAGAAGGTGAAGGACGTCATCCCGTCTGTGGAGTGGCCGTTCTTCGCGCCCTACGTGAAGGCGATCAACGAGCTCAAGGCCCAGCGCGGCGCCGTGATCCTGGCGCACAACTACCAGACGCCGGAAATCTTCCACTGCGTCGCCGATGTGGTGGGCGACAGTCTGCAGCTCGCCCGCCTCGCCGCGAAGGCCAAGGAAGACATCATCGTCCAGTGCGGCGTGCACTTCATGGCCGAGACCTCCAAGCTGCTCAGCCCGGAGAAGACGGTCCTGATCCCCGACAGCCGCGCCGGCTGCTCGCTGGCGGCCTCGATCACGGGCGCGGACGTGCGGCTGCTGAAGCAGAAGTACCCCGGCGTGCCAGTGGTCACCTATGTGAACTCGTCCGCCGACGTGAAGGCCGAGACGGACATCTGCTGCACGTCTTCCAACGCCGTCCATGTGGTGGAGAGCCTGGGCGTCGACCGGGTGATCTTCCTGCCGGACGAGTATCTCGGCAAGTACGTCCAGACGCAGACCAAGGTGCAACTCATCCTCTGGAAGGGCCACTGCGAGGTGCATGAGCGCTTCACCGGGGCGGAACTGCGCGCCTACCGGGACGCCGATCCGACCATCCGGATCATCGCCCACCCGGAATGCCCGCCGGACGTGATCGCGGAGGCCGATTTCACCGGCTCAACCGCGCACATGATCGACTGGGTGAAGACCAAGCAGCCGCGCCGCGTCGTCATGGTGACCGAGTGCTCCATGGCCGACAACGTGGCGGCCGAAGCCCCGAAGGTGGAGTTCGTTCGCCCCTGCAACCTCTGCCCGCACATGAAGCGCATCACGCTGCCTAAGATCCTCGATAGCCTGGTGAACATGCGCGAGGAGGTGCTGATCGACCCGGCGATCGCCGAAAAGGCCCGCCTGCCGATCGAGCGGATGATCAACCTGAAGAACTGAGCTGCGGCGGAAGCGGGCGCCCGTCCCGCTTCCGCATTCCTCCGCGCCGTTCCGCAGCCTGCGGCGCACGGCGTTGCGCCTCGACGGCGGACCTCGTGGCCCGCGACCTCGTCCGCTCTCAAGAAAGGGCCATCCTCATGGCCGCACCCATCATCATCGTCGGCGGTGGCCTCGCGGGGCTGTTTTGCGCGCTGAAGCTCAGCCCGCGCCCCGTCACCGTGCTGGCCGCTGCGCCGATCGGGGAGGGCGCCTCCTCGAGCTGGGCCCAGGGCGGCGTCGCGGCCGCGATGTCGGAGGGTGACAGCGCCGAGAAGCACACGGCCGACACAGTGGTGGCCGGCGCAGGCCTCGTGGACGAGGCCGTGGCGCTCGGCATGGCGCGCGAGGCCAGCGACCGCATCCACGACCTGCTCGCCTACGGCGTGCCGTTCGACAAGGATCTGGAAGGCCATCTTGTGCAGTCGCGCGAGGCCGCCCATTCGGAGCGCCGCATCGTGCGCGTGCGCGGCGACATGGCCGGCAAAGCCATCATGGAGGCGCTGGTCGCGGCCGTGCGCAAGACGCCGTCCATCACCGTGCTGGAGGGCGAGGTCGCCGAAGGCCTCGTGCGCAGCGGCGACCGGGTCAACGGCGTGGTTAGCCGGGGCGAGGGCGGCCGCGCCGCGATCGCGCGCGTGCTGCCCGCGGCCGCTGTGGTGCTGGCCACCGGCGGTGTGGGCCACCTGTTCGCCGTCACCACTAACCCGCCCCAGGCCAACGGCCACGGCGTGGCGCTGGCCGCCCAGGCGGGCGCGCTGATCGCCGACGCCGAGTTCGTCCAGTTTCACCCGACCGCGATTGACATCGGCCGCGATCCCGCGCCGCTCGCCACTGAGGCGCTGCGCGGCGACGGCGCCTGGCTGGTGGATCGCGAAGGCCGCCGCTTCATGCAGGCGATCCATCCGGACGGGGAGCTTGCGCCGCGCGACATCGTCGCCCGCGGTGTCTTCGCCGAGATCGCGGCCGGCCGAGGCGCGTTCCTGGACTGCCGTCAGGCGGTCGGCGCCGAATTCCCCGAGCGCTTCCCGACCGTCTACGCGGCCTGCATGCAGGCCGGGATCGATCCCGTCACGCAGCCCATTCCGGTCGCGCCCGCCGAGCACTATCACATGGGCGGCGTCTGGACGGACGTCCGCGGCCGCTCCACCGTGGCGGGGCTGTGGGCCGCCGGCGAAGTCGCCTCCACGGGCGTGCATGGGGCCAATCGCCTGGCGTCGAACTCGCTGCTGGAAGCCGTGGTGTTCGCGGCGCGCATCGCGGCCGACCTCGGGTCGACCCCGCTGCCGATGCTGGACGCCGAGCCCCGGACCGCCGACGACGCGCCGGCGAGCGGCTTCGCGAGCGAGGACGAGCCCGTGCTTGCGCGCCTGCGCCAGACCATGAGCGCGCGGGTCGGCGTGATCCGGGACGGCGCCGGTCTCGCGGAGGCCTGCCGGGAGATCACCGCCATGACGGCCGAAGCGCAGGGCGCCACCGTGCGCAACATGCTCACCACCGCGACGTTGATCGCCGCCTCCGCGCTGGCCCGCACCGAAAGCCGCGGCGGGCATTACCGCTCGGATTATCCCGAGCCGAACCCGCTTTTCGCGCGCCGGTCACGGCTGAACCTGTCCGAGGCGCGTTTCCTCGCCAGCCAGACGCGCGCGGCCTGACCAGGAGCCCGCCATGACGACGCTGTTCCTCAATCCTCTGCTGATCGACGACGCCGTCCGGCGCGCCCTGGAAGAGGACCTCGGCCGCGCCGGCGACATCACCACGTTGGCCACCATCCCGCCGAGCGCGACCGCCAAGGCCGTGATCGCGTCGCGCAAGGCGGGCGTGATCTCGGGCCTGCCGCTCGCCGCCGCCGCGTTCCGGATTTTCGATCCGGCGGTGCGCTTCGAGCCCGCGCTGCAGGATGGCGACCGCGTGGCGCCCGGCGGCGTCGTGGCCAGGATTTCGGGCCCGGCGCAATCGGTGCTGTCGGCCGAACGGGTGGCGCTGAACTACATGGGCCGCATGTCCGGCATCGCCACCATGACGGCCGCCTTCGTGGACCGGGTGAAGCACACCAAGGCCCGCATCGTCTGCACCCGGAAAACCACGCCCGGCATGCGCGCCTTCGAGAAATACGCCGTGAAATGCGGCGGCGGCGCCAACCACCGCTTTGGGCTCGACGACGCCGTTCTGATCAAGGACAACCACATCGCGGTGGCGGGCGGCGTCACGCAGGCGCTGCGGGCCGCCAAGGCGGCTGTCGGGCATCTGGTCAAGATCGAGATCGAGATCGACAGGCTGGACCAGCTCGACGCCGTGCTGGCCGAAGGCGCAGACGTGGTGCTGTTGGACAATATGGCGCCTGCCGACATGGCGACCGCCGTGGCGCGCATCGCCGGGCGCATTCGCACCGAAGCCTCGGGCGGGGTCAATCTCGACACCGTTCAGGCCATCGCCGAAACGGGCGTCGACATGATCTCGGTCGGCGCGCTCACGCATTCCGCGCCGGTGCTGGATTTGGGCCTGGATATCGCAATCTCGAGCTAGCGCAGACCAGCGCACGGCTTCTCGCTCGACCCTGTGGCTGGCATCGTTGACGTGAGCGCCCGGTGGGGCTCCGAGGACCGGGCTGTCTGCGTTGCGTCGATCTGGTGGAAGCCCGAGGACCAGTGCGAAGCAGACAACTGCAGTTTCAGCCTTAAATACCGAAAATCAAGTTAATTAATAGCGGTTGTAAATCCATTTTTTGTGCGCCGAGGTGGTGGTTCAAGTCTGCCCAGGCTTGAGCTTGTAGAAGATGTGCCGGCCGATCACGTCCATCTTCTTCAGCC
This sequence comes from Alsobacter metallidurans, assembly GCF_014636935.1. Lineage (GTDB taxonomy): Bacteria > Pseudomonadota > Alphaproteobacteria > Rhizobiales > Beijerinckiaceae > Alsobacter > Alsobacter metallidurans. The sequence goes on from NZ_BMES01000001.1 coordinate 2,063,110, forward strand.
GCTTGGCCCAGAATGGCCGCACGTAGTTGGCGTGGTAGTGCGTGGCGCCGCCAACCTCGGCGTTGTAGGTCTGGCCGAACGTCACCTCACGGGCGATGCGCACGGCCGATTTCCAGCTTTCCGCCTCGGTGATCTTCAGCGCCTTGCCCTCGCAAGCGAACGAGAACTGGCAGGCGAACTTGCGCGCCCGGTTCTGGTAGACCACGCCGCAGACCGTGTTGGGATAGAGCCCACTCTTGACGCGGTTCAGCACCACCTGCGCGACGGCGGCGCGTCCCTCCTCGGGCTCGCTGCGCGCCTCGAAATACACCGCCTCGGCGAGGCAGCGCTCTTCCTTGTTCAGGTTTTCGGGGTCGATCAGGCTGGCGTAGCTCGGGCGGCCCTCATCCGGCTTGGCGACGATCGACATGCCGCCGCCCGCGGGCAGGCGCGCCTTCAGGGCGTTGAGCCCGTCCAGCGAAACCGGCGCGGCCGCGATCTCGACCGGGGTGGCGTCGGCCGGGGCCGGCGTGCTCGAAGACAGCGCCACGGCGCGCGGCACCGTTGGTGTCGAGCCGACGCCCGTTGTGGTGGCGCCGGATGCGCGTGACGCGGCCGTGAGCTGCGACTGGCCCGAGCCCGACGAGTCGGCCGTGCCGACCGGCGTGGTGGAGGTCGCGTCGGCGCTGGGCTCAAAGCTCGTCACCGAATCGGGCGCGTCGTAGCTCGGCGGCAACAGGATGGTGGGCGGCAGGAGGTCGACGTTCATGCCGGTCGCGATGCCGTCGCCGCGACGCAGCGGGGCCGCGCGGGTCAGGCTCGGGCGAAGCACCAGGATGGGGTCGCCCTTGTGGCTCCGGTCCACCACCGGGAAGCCCTTGGTCTGCGCCTTCAACTCCGGCCGCGGCTGCGGAGCGCCCGCATAGGCGTCGGCCGAAGGCTCCACGGCGGGCAGGCGGGCGGTGTGGATGAGGCCGTAGCGCCCCGGCGAAATTGTGGGTCCGAAGCCGAGCTGCGCGACGCCTCCGCCGGAAGGCGGCACCAGCATGCCGGCCATCCCGACCGGCGCGGCCGACATCGCGGCCACCTGGTATCCGCCCGAGGCGTCGACGCCCGCGTCGGCCGCCATCGAAACGAGAACGCCGGCCGCAAGGGCCCAGGGAGCCACCGTTCCGCACGCCCAACGCACACTCGAAACCATGCGAACGCAACCCCACCCGATGTCGCGCGGCGCGCGAGAACCCTTACTCGGACGTGACCGTAAAGACCGAAAGGTCGAACGATTTCAGTTATCGATGAGTAAGGTTGAGCGGGAGTTAACGAGCAGGAGCTGAGGCGGAAGACTGCCGCGTTTCTCTAAGCGTCTGGCGGGTTGCTCGCCGCTGCCACCCCTCCACCGTCATCCCCGGGCTTGACCCGGGGATCCACGGGCTGGGCTCCGGCGTGGATGGCCGGGTCAAGCCCGGCCATGACGCAGAGGGTTGCCCGCACCGTGTTGAGGCGGACTGAAAGTCCGCCCCACACTCGCCAATCAGGCGCGCACCTTCACGTACTCTCCCGGCGCGTCGCAGAGCGGCTTCAGCTTCTTGCCGCCGGGCTTGCGAGCCTTCACCTTCTCGGGGGCCTGCGCGGCGATCCACTGGATCCAGTGCGGCCACCAGGAGCCCGGATGCTCGGAGGCGTTGTCGATCCAGTCCTCCAGCAGGCCCTGCGGCTTGCCGCCCGTCCAGTACTGGTATTTCGGCTTTCCGGCCGGGTTCACCACGCCGGCGATATGGCCCGAGCCGGCCAGCACGTAGGTGACCTCGCCGCCAAAGCTCTGCGATCCGACGAAAACGGACTTGGCCGGCGCGATGTGGTCCTCGCGCGCCGCCAGATTGTAGATCGGGATCGTGACCTTGGAGAGGTCGAGCTTGATGCCGCCCACCTCCATCTCGCCCTTGGAGAGCTTGTTCTCCAGGTAGCAATTGCGCAGGTAGAACGAGTGGTTCGCGGCCGGCATGCGGGTGGAATCGGAATTCCAGTACAGAAGGTCGAACGGGAAGGGCGATTGCCCCTTCAGATACACGTTCACCACATAGGGCCAGATCAGGTCGTTCGGCCGCAGCATGTTGAAGGCCGACGCCATGCTGGAGCCTTCGAGATAGCCCCGCGCATACATCTTGTCCTCGGTGTGGCGCACCTGCTCCTCGTCCACGAACACTGACAGGTCGCCCGCATGCGTGAAGTCGACCTGCGTGGTGAACAAGGTCGCGCTCTCGATCCGGTCGTCGCCCGTCGCCGCCATGTGGGCCAACGCCACCGACAGCAGCGTGCCGCCGACGCAATAGCCAATGGCCGTCACCTTCTTCTCGCCGGTGGCCTTCTCGATTGTGTCCAGGGCCGCGAACACGCCCTCGCGCATGTAGTCCTCGAAGCTCTTGGTCGCCTGGCGTTCGTCCGGGTTCACCCAGGAGATCGTGAAAACGGTCAGTCCCTGCGACACCGCCCAGCGAATGAACGACTTCTCGGGGTTGAGATCGAGAATGTAGAACTTGTTGATCCACGGCGGCACGATCAGCAGCGGGCGCTTGAACACCTGCTCGGTCGCGGGCTCGTACTGGATCAACTCCATCAGGTCGTTGCGGAACACCACCTTGCCGGGCGTCGTCGCCATGTTGACGCCCACGGCGAAATTGCCCGCCGTGGTCTGGCGCAGCTTCAGCGTGCCCTGGCCGGCCTCGATGTCCTCGGCCAGCATCTTCATGCCGCGCACAAGATTCTCGCCGTTCTCCTTCAGGGTCTCGCGGATCAACTCGGGGTTGGTGGCGACGAAATTGGTCGGCGCCAGCGCGCTGGCGATCTGGCGCACATAGAACTCGGCCTTGTGCTTGGTCTTCGGGTCGATGCCGTCGGCTTCCTTCACCAGGTCCTCGGCCCAGCGCGAGGTGATCAGGTAAGCCTGCTTGATGAAGTCGAACACCGGGTTTTCGGACCATTCCGGGTCCTTGAAGCGCTTGTCGCTCGGTTCCGGCGCGGCCACCGGCATGGGGTGCTCGCCCTGCATGCGCTTCAGCGAGCCGGTCCACAAATCGAGGAAACCTTTGGTCAGCGTGGTCTGCGCGATAATGAGGCGCTGCGGATCAGCCACCCAGTGCTCGGCCACCTGGCCCAGCGTCTTCACCATGTCGCTGACTTCGCTGCTCACGCCGGGCTTGACGCGGCCTTCCTCGACGGGCTTCAACGCTGCGGCGGTCGCCTTTCCGAGTTCCTCCATGAGGCGCGCGGAGTTGGTCGCAAGGGCTTCCGCGTCTGCAACAGGGAACTGAGTCTGGTGGTTCTGGTCGCCGCCCTGCATGTCCCTGAGTCCCCTTCGCGTCACGGCGTCCCTTGCCGGGGCGCTCGTTGCCGACATAATAACGGGCGGCGCGCCGTTTAAGGCTAAAAAAATTGTCGGGCATTTCTAGGCGTTTGGTATCAACGCCGAATGACGGAGAAGCATTCGTGAGAATCGGACGCCCAGGCAAGTCCAGCTGGCGCTTTTGCGCCGGGATGCTGCTCGCAGGTCTCGCCATGGTGGGCGGCGGTTGCTCGGCTCAGCCCTTGTCGGAAAACCCTAGCGTCAAGGGAGTCACCGACAAGCTCAACATCACCACCAATGTGCCGCCGCCGGCGGATTTCGTGGCCAAGAGCCGGCCGCAGTCGCTGGAGTACATGCCGGTCGGCGTCGTGCCGCCCGCGCGCGGCGGGCCCGCTCCGCGCAAGCCCGATCAGGTGAAGGCGCTCGAGGCCGAGATGGAAGGAACCCGCGCCCGGCATGATCGCCTCGGCGGCCGCAAGCCGCCGGTCACGGCCGCCAAAGCCAAGCCCGGCGACAAGCCCAAGCCGAAGCCCGCGGCGCCGCTCTAGCTCGATATCGCGCGCCTAAACCAACGAATGCGTGCGAGCGCGCCTCCTTGATGGTAAGCAGGCGCGCTGCTTCGCATGCGCGGCGGCGGACGCCGGCCGTCGTTGCGTGACGCGCCGGGTTCATTGCAACGCCCCCGACCGGACGGGCCGGGCAGGGGGATTTGTTTTCACGGGACCAAGCGCCATGACGACCGATTTCCACCGCATCAAGAGACTGCCTCCCTACGTCTTCGAGCAGGTGAATCGGATCAAGGCCGCCGCACGCAACGCTGGCGCCGACATCATCGACCTCGGCATGGGCAACCCGGACCTCGCCGCCCCCAAGCACGTCATCGACAAGCTGGTGGAAACCGCCGGCAAGCCGCGCACGGACCGGTACTCCGCCTCCAAGGGAATCGGCGGCCTTCGCCGCGCCCAGGCGAACTACTACGGCCGCCGCTTCGGCGTGAAGCTCAACCCCGACACGCAGGTCATCGCGACGCTCGGCTCCAAGGAGGGCTTCGCCAACATGGCGCAGGCCATCACGGCGCCCGGGGACGTCGTGCTGGTGCCCAACCCGAGCTATCCGATCCACGCCTTTGGGTTCCTGATGGCGGGCGGCGTCATTCGCTCGGTGCCGGCCGAGCCGAACGAGGACATGATCCGCGCGCTGGAGCGCTCGGTCGTCCACTCGATTCCCAAGCCCATCGCGGTGGTCACCTGCTACCCCGCGAACCCGACCGCCTACACGGCGTCGCTCGATTTCTACAAGGACCTCGTCGCTTTCGCGAAGAAGCACGAGCTGATCCTCCTGTCGGACCTCGCCTACGCCGAAGTCTATTTCGACGAGAACGACCCGCCGCCCTCCATGCTGCAGGTCAACGGCGCGATGGACGTCGCGGTGGAGTTCACGTCGCTGTCAAAGACGTTCTCGATGGCCGGCTGGCGCGTCGGTTTTGCGGTCGGCAACGAGCGGCTTCTCGCCGCCCTGGCGCGCGTGAAGAGCTATCTCGACTACGGCGCCTTCACGCCGGTGCAGGTCGCGGCCGCCGCCGCCCTCAACGGCCCGGACGATTGCATCCGCGAAATGCGGGAGGTCTATCGCAAGCGCCGCGACGCGCTGGTGGATTCGTTCTCGCGCGCCGGCTGGGACTTTCCCGCGCCGAACGCTTCCATGTTCGCCTGGGTCAAGATCCCCGAGCCGTTCCGCGAGATGGGCAGCCTGGAGTTCTCCAAGATTCTGGTCGAGAAGGCTTCGGTCGCGGTCGCCCCTGGAATCGGCTTTGGCGAGCATGGCGACGAGTATGTCCGCATCGCGCTGGTCGAGAACGAGCAGCGCATTCGGCAGGCCGCCCGCAACGTCCGCCGCTTTCTTGAAACGGCCGAGAAAACATTGCACAACGTCGTTCCATTGGCGGCGCGCGGTTGACCCACGCCTCTTTCGCACAGGCGGCGCGCGGGCGAGCCCGCGCCTCTTTCGGACAGGAATAATCCAGAATGGCTGAGCCGCTCCGCATCGGCATCGCCGGCCTTGGCACCGTCGGGGCGTCGCTCGTGCGCCTGCTGGCGCGCAACGCCGACGCCTTGCAGGCGCGTTGCGGCCGTTCTCTCGTCGTCACGGCGGTCTCGGCGCGCGACCGCGCCCGCGACCGCGGGGTCGACCTCTCCGGCTTTGAATGGTTCGACGATCCCGTGGCGCTGGCGCGTGCGCAGGGCGTTGATTGCGTCGTTGAACTGATGGGCGGATCGGACGGGCCCGCCAAGGCCGTCGTCGAGGCCGCTCTGGAGACCGGCCGGCCGGTGGTGACCGCCAACAAGGCGCTGCTGGCGCATCACGGGGCCGCGCTGGCGGCCCTGGCCGAGCGCAACGGCGCGACCATCGGGTTTGAGGCGGCGGTGGCGGGCGGCATCCCGATCGTAAAGGCGTTGCGCGAGACGCTCGCCGGCAACGCCGTGCACCGCATCTCGGGCATCCTGAACGGCACCTGCAACTACATCCTGTCCCGCATGGAGCTCGAGGGCCTCGGCTTTGACGAGGTGCTGGCCGACGCCCAGCGGCTCGGCTACGCGGAGGCGGACCCCACCTTCGACGTCGGCGGCTTCGACACCGCCCATAAGCTCGCAATCCTCACCAGCCTCGCCTTCGGCACCCAGATCGACGCCGAGGCCATCCACGTGGAGGGGATCAGCGCCATTACGCCGCTCGACCTGAAGATGGCGGACGACCTGGGCTACCGCATCAAGTTGCTGGGCGTCGCCGAGCGCACCGCGACCGGGATCGAGCAGCGGGTCCATCCGACCATGACGCCCAAAACCTGGCCGATCGCGCAGGTGATGGGCGTCACCAACGCGGTGAACGTCATGGCCGACCCGGTCGGCGAGCTCACGCTCGTTGGCCCCGGCGCCGGCGGCGACGCGACGGCCTCCTCGGTGTTGGCCGATCTTGTGGACGTGGCGCGCGGCGTCGCTCTCCACCCGTTCGGGCAGCCGGTCGCCAGCCTTGAAAAGGCCGAGCGCGCGCCCATGCAGCGGCACGAGGGGGGCTACTATGTCCGCCTGTCTGTCGCGGATCGCCCCGGCGCGGCGGCCGCGATCGCGACCCGCATGGCCGAGCGGCAGATCTCGCTGGAGAGCATCGTGCAGCGGCGCAGCGGTCCGCGCTCCGCGGACACGACCGGTCGTTCGGGCGAGCCCGTGCCGGTGGTGCTCATCACTTACGCCACCACAGAGACAGCCATTCGGGGCGCCATCGACGCCATGCTGGCGGACGGGTACGTCACCGAGCCGCCGCAGGTTATCCGGATCGAGCGCGCGTAAACCTTTCGTGCGGGTTCCATTCGCCAGCCGGAATGTTATCGCGCAATGGTGCAACCTTTAGCGCAGCTGTGCGTCTTCGCCGCAATAAACCCAGACTCTGAATTGAGTCTCCTGCCCACCCACCAGCCGGGGGATCGCCCGTGACCGACACTACCCATGACATCAACGTCCAGCCGAAGGACGTGATCGAGCGCATCCTCTCGATGGAACTCGTGCGCGTGACCGAGCGCGCGGCGGTCTCCGCCGCCAGGCTGCGCGGCCATGGCAACGAGAAGGCCGCCGACCAGGCCGCCGTGGACGCGATGCGCCGCGAGCTGAACAAGCTGCCCATCGAGGGCACCATCGTGATCGGCGAGGGCGAGCGCGACGAAGCCCCCATGCTGTTCATCGGCGAGAAGGTCGGCAACGGCCGCGGCCCCAAGGTCGACATCGCCGTGGACCCGTTGGAGGGCACCACCCTGTGCGCCAAGGACATGCCCGGCGCGATCGCCGTGATGGCGATGGCCCAGGCCGGCTCGCTGCTCTATGCGCCGGACGTGTACATGGACAAGATCGCGATCGGCCCGGGCTACCCGGAGGGCGTGGTCGACCTCGACGCTTCGCCGACCGACAACGTCCATGCGCTCGCGAAGGCCAAGGGCTGCAAGCCCCATGAGCTCTCCGTGCTCATCATGGATCGTCCCCGCCACGCCGACCTGATCGCGGCCGTGCGCAAAACCGGCGCGTCCATCCGCCTGATCACGGACGGCGACGTCGCCGGCGTGATCTTTACCGCCATGCAGCACGAGACCGGCATCGACCTCTATCTCGGCATCGGCGGCGCGCCCGAGGGCGTGCTGGCCGCGGCGGCGCTGCGCTGCGTTGGTGGCCAGATGCAGGGGCGCCTGATACTGGACACGCCCGAGAAGGTTGAGCGCGCCCGCGGCATGGGCGTCGCCGACCCGAAGAAGAAGTATGGCATGACCGACCTCGCCAACGGCGACGTGATCGTGTCGGCGACAGGCGTCACCGACGGCGCGCTGCTCACCGGCGTGCGCTTCGGCAAAGACGTGATCGAGACCGAGACCATCGTGTATCGGTCGATCACCGGCACGGTCCGCAAGATTCAGGCTGAGCACCGCGAGTTCGAGAAGTTCAGGCTCGACTGAAAGCTGGCTCAAGGGCCCTTCAAGCGAAAAGGCGCGGAGCAATCCGCGCCTTTTTCATATCCGATGGGTCTAGACCGTCACCCGGAACGCGTGGTCAAAAAGCCGGGCGGCGTGATGCCCCCTCGACATCACGCCACCACGCAGAGGCCCCCCGACCCCCACGTCGGCCCGGGCGCTTTCGCGCACCGAAATGCGAAACCATAGCAATCTCGCGAGTTTGTCAATTGACAAATCCCTCATCGAAACCATGCAAGAGAAAGGTTTTGATAGGCCGGCCGGACTAGGCGCGCGGACTAGGCTAGCACGCAGCGATTCAGCTGCTGGATGATGGCGGCCGCCCGGTTGCGGATCTCCGCCAGCAAGGCCTCATCCTGCCCCGTCTGGGTCATCTGGCAGTCTTTCGCGGCCGCCGTGACGAGGCTCAGCGTGATGGGCAGATCGCCCAGCCGGCCAACCAGCACCTGGAACGCCGATCGCTCGAGATAGTCGCTCACCACGCCCCGCAGCTCCGCATAGTCGATGCCCGAATAGCGGTGATCCGCGCCCTTGCACATTAGTGCGTTCAGGGCCGCCACGGCCGTGGTCAGCGCCTCGACCCGCTGGGGCCGGTCGCCCTCTCGCGTCGGGTCCATGGCCGCCAGGATCCTGTCCAGATCCTCCGTCAGCCGCGACGAGGGCGCCGGGGGCGCATCCGCGGGGGCTCGGGATCGTCGGCGCAGGAAATCGAGCATTCACACCTCGCGGCGCCGGCCGCAGGCGGCCAAGCCTCGAACGCAGAATGGCGTTCGATCTGGTTAATGCAACTCAAGCGTGCGTTGTGCAAGCCGTCGCGGCTAGCCGGCCCGCGTCAGCGCCGGTTGGCCGGCTTCGGCCGGTTCGCCAGCAGCCCGGCCAGCGCGCGCGCGAAGGCGGCGGTGTCCAGCGGCTTGCCCCAGATGGGCACGCTGGCGAAGTGCGGCGGCAGCATCGGGTGCTCATAAGCGCTGGCGAACATGAACGGCGTCTGCCGCGCCCGCAGCTCGTCCGCGAGCGGAAACACCAGCTCGCCGCGCAGGTTGATGTCCAGGATCGCGATCGAGATCGGCGACCGTGCGTCCGCCAGCAGGGCGCGTGCCGACTTGATGTCGGCCGCCGGCCCGACCACCTCGGCGCCGAGGTTCTCCAGCGCCTGCGCGAGGTCGAGCGCGATCATGCCTTCATCTTCGACCACCAGGATGCGGTGGTGGTCCAGCCGGAGCTGCGCGTCGGTCATGAGACCTCGTCCCTGCTGTGCGAGAACGCGACGCGCCGCACTGAGTTTCCTGCCCGTTCGGCCGTGTTTTTTCGCCCTGCCAAGTTGTCCCTTGGATTGTGGGGCGTCGGCCGTCGCCCCGGGCTTTGCGCCTCGTTTGAGGCTGGAGCGGGGCAGGCTAGTTCTTCAGCTTGTAGCCTGTCGCGAAGATGCGCCACACGATCAGCAGGCAGACGGCCATGAACACGAAGGTCATCGCCAGGCTGGCCCCCACATGCACGTCCGCGACGCCGAAAAAGCTCCAGCGAAAGCCGCTCACCAGATACACCACCGGGTTGAACAGCGTCACGGTCTGCCAGACCGGCGGCAGCATGTTGATGGAGTAGAAGCTGCCGCCCAGGAAGGTGAGGGGGGTGATGATCATCATCGGCACGATCTGCAGCTTCTCGAAGCTGTCCGCCCACACGCCGATGATGAAGCCGAACAGGCTGAACGTCACCGAGGTCAGCACCAGGAAGAGCAGCATCACGAATGGATGCGCGATCCCGTAGGGCACGAACAGCCGCGCGGTGAGGAGAATGATCACGCCCAGGATCACCGACTTGGTCGCCGCCGCCCCCACATAGCCGAGCACGATCTCCATGGCGGATACGGGCGCCGACAACACCTCGTAGATCGTCCCCGAGAAGCGCGGCATGTAGATGCCGAAGGAGGCGTTGGACAGGCTTTCGGTGAGGATCGAGAGCATCACCAGCCCGGGCACGATAAACGCCCCGTAGCTCACGCCGTCGATGTCGGCCATGCGCGAGCCGATGGCCGAGCCGAACACCACGAAATACAGCGAGGTCGACAGCACCGGCGACAGGATGCTCTGCATCAGCGTCCGCCATGTCCGGGACATCTCGAACAGGTAGATGGCTTTCACCGCATAGACGTTCATGTGCGCCCCCGGACCAGGCTGACGAAAATGTCCTCCAGAGAACTCTCGGAGGTTTGCAGGTCCTTGAAATCCACCTCGTGCTGGGCGAGCCGCCGCAGCAGATCGGCGACGCCGCCCTGGTCGGCCGTGGCGTCGAACGTGTAGGTGAGCTCGGTCCCGTCGGCCGAGAGCTCCAGCGCCGGATCGACAAGGCCCGGCGGCAGCGCCGCCAGCGGTTCGCGCAAGTGAAGCTTCAGCTGCCGGCGCCCGAGCTTGCGCATCAGCGCGGCCTTCTCCTCCACCAGCACGATCTCGCCCTGCCGGATCACGCCCACGCGGTCGGCCATCTCCTCGGCTTCATCGATGTAGTGCGTGGTGAGGATCACGGTGACGCCGGTCGCCCGCAGGGCGCGCACCATCTCCCACATGCTGCGGCGCAACTCCACGTCGACGCCTGCGGTGGGCTCGTCCAGGAACAGCACCTGCGGCTCGTGCGACAGCGCTTTGGCGATCATCACGCGCCGCTTCATGCCGCCCGAGAGCGCCATGATCTTGGAATCGCGCTTCTCCCACAGCGACAGGTCGCGCAGCACCTTCTCGATATGCGCCGGGTTCTTCGGCTTGCCGAACAGCCCACGGCTGAACGTGACGGTGTTGATCACCGTCTCGAACATGTCGGTGGAGAGCTCCTGCGGCACCAGCCCGATCAACGAGCGCGCGGCGCGGTAGTCCGCCACCACGTCATGCCCGTCGATGCGCACATGGCCGCCGCTCGGGTTCACGATGCCGCAGATGATGCTGATCAGCGTCGTCTTGCCGGCCCCGTTGGGCCCGAGCAGCGCGAAGATCTCGCCCCGCTCGATCTGCAAGTCGACGGTTTTCAAGGCCTGAAAGCCTGTCGCATAGGTTTTCGACAGGCCTTCGACGGAAATGATGGGAGACACGGGAAATCCTGAACGACCGCCGCGAGGGCTGGACAAACCCCTACATAGCGCGGCGGCCGCGCAAAGGGGAGGGCGCCCGCCCGGCGACCGCTGCGCGCGCTCCTTCTCCCCCCGGGAGAAGGTGTCAGCGAAGCTGACGGATGAGGGTCTGACGCCTGGAGCCCCGGCGACGAGCCTCGATGCAACCCGCTAGGCCCTCATCCGGCCCTTCGGGCCACCTTCTCCCGGGGGGAGAAGGGGCGCGCGCCTCTGACGAGCGCACGTTCACGGCAGCGCCTTCAGATACCGCACCGTCCGCCCGGCGCTCACCGCCTGCGCGGCGTGCACGATGGCGTTGGCGTCGATGCCGTGGTGGCGGTAGAGGTCCGCGATCGTGCCGGTCTGGCCGAAATGCTCCACGCCCAGCGCCTTCTGGCGGTGGCCATGGACGCCGCCCAGCCAGGCCAGCGTCGCCGGGTGGCCGTCCAGCACCGAGACGATCCCGCAATCGCGCGACAACGGCGCCAGCAGCCGCTCGATGTGGCTCGTTGCGTCGTGCATGCCGCGCTGCCGCGCCCGTTCGGCGGCCTGCCAGCCGGCGTTCAGCCGGTCCGCGGACGTGATGGCGAGGAGCCCCACGTCCCGCCGGTCCTCGGCCAGGAGCCCCGTGGCGGCGATCGCCTCCGGGGCCACCACGCCCTGGTAGGCGACGATCACGCTCGCGTTGGGGCCGGGCGGACGCATCCAGTAGGCGCCGTTGACGATGTCGCGGCTGAGTTCGGCCGTCATCGCCCGGTGCGGCTGCTCCAGCGGCCGCGTCGACAGGCGCAGATACACCGAGCCGCCTGTCTGGTCGCGCAGCCAGGTGGTCTCGTCCGGGTCGCCCTCGCCGTCGCGCTGCATGTAGTCGAACGCAAAGCGCATCATCACCGAAAGCTCGTCCACGAAGGCCGGCTCGAAGGCGCAGAGCCCGTCCTGCGCCATGCCGATCAGCGGCGTGCCGATGGACTGGTGCGCGCCCCCCTCGGGCGCCAGCGTGACGCCGGAGGGCGTCGCGACAAGGAGGAATCGCGCGTCCTGGTAACAGGCGTAGTTCAGCTGGTCGGCCGAGCGGTAGATGAACGGGTCGTAGACGGTGCCGATGGGCAGCAGCCGCACGCCGTTGATGGAGTGCGACAGCCCCAGCGCCGACAGCATGATCATGAGGTTCGATTCGGCGATGCCGAGCTCGAAATGCTGCCCCTTCGGCCCGAACTCCCACGCATAGGTCGACGGAATGCGCTCGGCCTTGAAGGTGTCCGCCATGCTCTCGCGGGCGAAGAGTCCACGCCGGTTCACCCAGGGGCCGAGATTGGTGGACACCGTCACGTCCGGCGCGGTGGTGACGATGCGCTCCGCCAGAGGGCTCTGCTCGCGCGCGATCTCGTTCAGGATCTGCCCGAAGCCCATTTGGGTCGACACCGGCTTGCCGCCCGGCGCGGGCGTCACGAGCGTCTCGGGCACCGGCACCGCCTCGGCGCTCAGCCGCCGGCGGCCTTCGCGGAAGAACGGCGCCTTGGCGATGAACGCCTCCAGCTCCGCCGCCGGGGCGCCCGCCGCCTCCCACTTGTCCCACTCATGGCCCGGTCGCACGCCCATCTGGGCGCGGAAGCTCTCCATCTGGTTCGGCGTCATCAGCCCGGCGTGGTTGTCCTTGTGGCCGGCGAGCGGCAGGCCGTAGCCCTTGATCGTGTAGCAGATGAAGCAAACCGGCCGGTCATGCGTGGAAGCCTGCTCGAACGCCTCCAGCAGGCTGGGCAGGTCATGGCCGCCGAGGTTCACCATCAGGGCCTGCAGCTCATCGTCCGAGCGGCGCTCGATGAGTTGCGTCACCGGCCCCTGGTCGCCGATCTCGTCGAGCAGGCGCTTGCGCCAGGCCGCGCCGCCCTGGAACGTCAGCGCCGAGTAGAGCTGGTTGGGGCAGCGCTCGATCCAGTCGCGCAGCGTGTCGCCGCCGGGCTCCGCGAAAGCGGCCTGCTGCAACGAGCCGTGGCGCAGGATCACGACATCCCAGCCGAAATTGGCGAAGATCTGCTCGAACTTCTTCCACAGCCCTTCGCGGATCACCGAGTCGAGCGACTGGCGGTTGTAGTCCACCACCCACCAGGTGTTGCGGAGCCCGTGCTTCCAGCCCTCGATCAGGGCCTCGTAGATATTGCCCTCGTCCATCTCGGCGTCGCCGATCAGGCTCACCATCCGACCTTCGGGGCGGTTCTTCATCCAGCCATGCGCGGACACGTAGTCCTGGACCAGCGACGAGAACAGCGTCTGCGCTACGCCGAGGCCGACGGAGCCGGTGGAGAAGTCGACGTCGTCCACGTCCTTGGTGCGCGACGGATAGCTCTGCGCGCCCTTGTAGCTGCGAAAGTTCTCCAGTTTCTCCCGGGTCTGGTTGCCAGCGAGATATTGGATCGCATGAAAGATCGGCGAGGCGTGCGGCTTCACCGCCACCCGGTCCTGCGGTCGCAGGGCCGCGAAATAGAGCGCCGTCATGATGGCGCCGAGCGACGCCGAGGACGCTTGGTGCCCGCCCACCTTCACCTCGCCGGCCGGGCGGATGTGATTGGCGTTATGGATGGTCCACGCCGCGAGCCAGGACACGCGGCGTTCGAGTTCACGAAGAAGGGGGATGCGAGCGTCGGTCATGCCGCATTGAACGGGGCGCCGCTCGCGGTTGCAAGCTCCTCGCGGTTCGGCGGCCACACGACCTTAACGCCAGACCAGCTCGAGCCTGCGTCTCGGCGGCTTGAGCACTCCGCATTCTGGAGTCCCTCGGCCTTCGAGACGCAGGCCGAAGACAGCCTGCTCCTCAGGATGAGGGTATCGGGGGTGTTAGAACGACTTTCCGGCCAGGCTCTCAGGATGACGGGACGGTGGGTGACTCAGAATGCTAGCTGCAGCTTCATCACCGCCCCTCATCCTGAGGAGCAGGCCCGCTGGGGCCTGCGTCTCGAAGGACGAGGGCTCCAGTGCGCACCATTGTCGTGCTTGCTTGAATAGGCCACTCGAGCTCAAGCTAAGCTGCAACGATCCGGAGACGGGCGGCATGGATCAGGGGTGCTGGCTTTACATCCTTCGCTGCGTCGACGGCAGCTTCTACGTCGGCGTTACACGCAAGGATGTCGGAACACGCGTGAGCGAACACAATCTGGCGCTGTCGGGTAAAGCCTACACGGCCCGGCGCCGACCCGTAACGCTCGCCCATGCGGTGCATTTCGAGCGCGTGCTCGACGCGATCGCGGCCGAGCGGCAGTTGAAGGGGTGGCGGCGGGAAAAAAAGGAAGCCTATATCCGCGGAGAGTTCGAGCTTTTGTCTCAACTGTCCAGCAGGCGCGTGCGTATGCAGGCCGTTTAGCTCTCCGTTGGCGCACACTGGAGTCCCTCGTCCTTCGAGACGCATCGCCAAGGGGCGATGCTCCTCAGGATGAGGGGATTGTGGGCCAGCGCCGCGTTGAGATTTCCCAACATCCGTCTCGGCTGAAGGCCACTGCACCAAGTCCAGCACCAACGCCCCTCATCCTGAGGAGCAGGCCCGCTTGGGCCTGCGTCTCGAAGGACGAGGGAGTCCAGGTAGCTCAACCCCGTATGGCGTCAAACCGCCAAAGAGCCGCCGTGCGCCTCACTTCGCCTTGGTGGCCGACAACGGCGGGGCCGCCACGAAGCTGGGGATGGCTTTCGCGTCCGCGACTGCGGGCGGGGCTGCCTGGGCGGGCGCAGCCTGCGGCTCGGGCGACTTCTGCGCGATTGCGCCGGTTTCGATCTGGGGCGGCGACGTGTCCTCGAAGACGGTCTCGACGCCCTTCTTGACCATGCCGGCCAGGTCGGAAACGTCCCAGTTGGTGAGGCGGACGCAGCCGTGCGAGTAGGTCCGGCCGATGCGGCTGGGTTCGGCCGTGCCGTGGATGCCGTAGCTGGGCTCCGACAGGTCGATCCAGACAGCGCCGACGGGGTTGTTCGGGCCGGCCGCGACCGTGAAGGGCTCGTTGGTTTTCACACCCTTGAACGCGTATTTCGGGTTGTAGTGATAGACCGGGTTGCGGGCGACGCCTGTGATCTTGAAGGAGCCGCTCGGGGCCGGCTTGTCGTCGCTGCCGATGGAGGCCGGGTAGGCGGCCACCAGCGCGCCGTCCTCGCCGAAGGCGCGCAGCAGGCGCGCCTGCTTGTCGATCTCGACGCGCGACACCTTGATCTTGCCACCCTCGCGCGCGACGTCCGGGACCACGATTTCGTCGCCGGCCTTCTTGAAGCTCTTGCCGGGATTGAGCTGCGCCAGCAGCGCCTCCTCGAGGTGGAAGCGCTCGGAGAACATCTCCTTCGGGTTTTTGTAGCCCAGGCGATCGAGCTTGGCCTGCTTTTCGAGTTGGGCGGGGATTGTCTTGGTGAAGGGCCCCTTGATGTCGGACTTCTTGATCTCGTAGCGCGTCAGCGCCGGCTTGGCGTCCTGGTTCAGGGCGACCCAGGTCGCCTGGTCGAGCTTGCCGGTGACCGGAAGCTGCCGGGACTGCTGGAAGGCTGTAAGCGCCTTGTGAAAGTTTTCGCCGTCCTTGCCGTCGATCGAGCCGGGCGAGAAATGCTGGCGGTCGAGCAGGACCTGAGCCTTGAGATAGCCGGGCTGGAACTTGGCGGGCGGCGCCTTCGCGTTAGCTTTGCCGGCCTTCGGGGGCGCGGCTTCGGGCGGCAGTCCGGCGGCGTTCACGGCCTCGAGATCAAACTTCGGCGCACTCGATTTCGCCTGCGCGCCGAGAGGACACGCGACGGCGCCGAGAAGGAGAACCCAAGCCACGCGACGCATCCGAAATCTCCTTGAACTTCCGCACCTTGCTAACTGAGACAATGCCGTGGGGCGGCGCATGTTCCCGCCTACTGGCAGATGCGGTAGCCGTTGCGCCGGTCGCGCATGTCGAGATGGAGGTGGTCGGCGTGCTCGGCGTTCGTGCCGGGGCCGAGGACGGTGGTGAACAGGCGGCAAGCGCCCGTGCGCGACGCGTCCGCGAAGCGCCCCTCGGGGCCTTCGGGATCGGCCTTGCCGATCGTGACGGCCGCGTGCTTGTGGAACTCGAAACCCGCCACGTCGACGCCGTTGGCGAAGGCGTGCTCGCTGAGTTTGGCGCCCTGCTGGTGGTTCTGCGAGCGGCACTGGTAGGAGGTGCCAATCACGATGCGCGACAACGGGGCGGACAGCTCCTTGTCGGCCGCGACGCCGACCACGTCGCGCGACCAGAGCGCCAGCGCCTCGGCGGCGCGGCAGGTGAGCGTGACCGGGGGAGACACCGCCACGCCGTCGGGCAGGCCTGCGACTTCGAGCGGCGTCGTAGCCCCACAGGCGCCCTCCGCGATGGCGGGCAGCGCCTTGGACCTGACGCCGAGCCGCGCCAGGCGCTCGGGACATTCGGGATCATCGTCCGGGGGCGGCGCGGCGGCTTGCTGTGCGGGCGCCGGTTCGGGAGCTTTGCCGTTCTGGGGCGCGGGCTGGGGCGAGGCGAGGTCGCTCGGCCGCTCAGGCGGCAGCGGAACGGCTTCGGCCGCGGCAGGGGGTGGAGACGACAGCTCGGGCGGGCGCTCCGGCGGAAGCGGCGCAGCGCTCTCGCCGGAGGGTGGCGCCGCCGAGGCGGCATGCGCGCCGGCCAGCGCCGTCGCGAGCGAGACGAAGATGAAAACCAGGCTGGAGCGAAGCATGGGCATGGCGTCTCAACGCCGCGCCCACGCCAAGGTTCGGGCGAAAGCGGTCGATCAGCTCGGATCGGCCGCCAAAGCCGTGACGGTCGGCGTCCCGAAGGCGCTTACGCCGGTGTAGCGGGCGAGGCGCAGGCCGATCATCGAGTCGATCAGGTTGTAGACCTCGGCTACGCTCAGCGGCTTCAGGCGGCGCCCCTTGCGGGCGAAGAAGATGTTCTTGTTGGCCTTTGCGGCCGCCTTGAACTCTTTGGAAGCCGCCGTGGTGGGCTTGCTGCGCTGCAGCTCCAGCAGGGACGCGGCGTCCGACGGGCCGAGGAAATGCGTGAGGTAGAGCTCGGCGGGCTTGAGATCGCGTCCGATGCGGAACGCCACCTGGGCGCGGTCGCGCTTCATCAGCTCGCTGGCCATCACGGCCGCCACATAGGGGTCGCGGCGCAGCTCGAGGATGCGCGTGCGCATCTCGGGGTCCTTCACGGCAGGCTTGTCGCCGGCGGTGTCGATGGCGGACGCCTCGAAGGCGAGGCCGTGGCGCGAGCCGTAGTCGTGCACGACTTCGAGCCAGGTGCTCTCGATGAACTGGAACAGGCCCTCGGCCGAGGACGTGGAGGCGCGGACCTCCGGACGGAAGCTCGACTCCTTGTCGGCCAGCGCCATGAGGTAGACGGGGTCGACCTCCGCCTGCTCGGCCGCGCGCAGCATGGTCATCACCATCTTGCGCGGCACGCCGAGGCTGCCGAAGCGCAGCTTCTCCTCCGGATCGGGGCCAATCGCGACAGGGCTTTCCTCGGGCAGGTGCAGCTCGCCGCCGGGCGCATCAGCCGAGGCGTCGCTCGGCATCGCGAAGATGCGGCCGGTTACGCTGCGCTCGGCGAAGCCCGGAACGCTGTGGGCGATCGCCAAGGCGATGGAGGGCAGCTTGGAGCTGTCGAACTCCTTGGCAGGAACGAACGCCACGGACGGCGCGGTCGCGACCGCCGGGACGATGCCCGACAGAACCGTGCCGGCCACGATGGCCAAGCACCAGCGCACCGCCCTGGTGGCGGGACCCGTCTTTTTCGGGAACACGGCGGCCTTTGCCGCGTTGGTCGCGGGAAGGTCGGCGTCGGTGGACGCCGGCATCTCGGCGATTGACCCTCGCATACTTGCTCCGAGCATTTTGCCGCTGGCGGGCGGCTCTTCGTCGTTGGTTAACGGGTCCTTGACGGCCGGATGTGGCTGGAATGGGGCACATGCTCACGCCTGCGTGATCGTACTGATGGCATGACGGGATGTGTTCTTTGGCCCTGCGAGGTCGCTGCTGAACATCCGACAAGCTTGAGCGGAGTGATTCGCGCCATTTTGCGCCATTGATCGCCCCGACATGGCCGCGATGAAGCTCGATGTGCTTTTGGCGACACAGCGCGAATAAAGAATCTCCGTCTTTATCATCCAGGGTAGATCGTTCTACTTTCCCGTCCAACTCACCCAGCTTGAGCTTCTCGCTGGCGAGCCTCCATTGACAGCGCTCGCCATTTCCCGTTCGGTCCGGCGTCGCGCCAGCGGCGGTTGCAGGGTTGAGCGGAGAGGCAGATGCAGCTCGGAATGGTCGGGTTGGGGCGGATGGGCGCGAACATCGTGCGCCGCCTCATGCGGAGCGGGCACGAATGCGTGGTCTATGACCGCAATCCTGAGCCCGGCCGGCAACTCGCGGCCGACGGCGCCACGGCGGTCGCCGACCTCGCCGCCATGGTGGCGAGCCTGCAGGCGCCGCGCCACATCTGGCTGATGCTGCCCGCGGGCGCGATCACCGAGGCGACCATCGCGGAGTTCGCCGCGCTGCTCTCCCCCGGCGACGTGCTGATCGACGGCGGCAACGCCTTCTGGAAGGACGACATCCGCCGCGCCGGCGAACTCGCGCACAAGGGCCTCGCCTATCTGGACGTCGGCACCAGCGGCGGCGTCTGGGGTCTCGAGCGCGGCTATTGCCTGATGATCGGCGGGCCGGAGGACGTGGTGAAGCGGATGGATCCGATCTTCGCCGCCCTGGCCCCGGGCGCGGGCGACATCCCGCCGACGCCCGGCCGCGACGGCCGCGACCCGCGCGTGGAGCAAGGCTACCTGCACGCCGGGCCCAATGGCGCCGGGCATTTCGTGAAGATGATCCACAACGGCATCGAGTACGGGATGATGCAGGCCATCGCGGAGGGCTTCGACATCCTGCGCCACGCCGACAGCCCGCAGCTCGCGCCGGAGCTTCGGCTCGACCTGGACGTCGCCGACATCGCCGAGGTGTGGCGGCGCGGCAGCGTGATCACGTCCTGGCTGCTGGACCTCACCTCCACGGCGCTTGCGGCCGACGAGGATCTCACGGGGTATTCGGGCTACGTGGACGATTCCGGCGAAGGCCGCTGGACCGTGCAGGCCGCCGTCGAGGAGGCCGTGCCGGCCGAGGTGCTGACGGCCGCGCTCTACACGCGCTTCCGCTCGCGGCAGGACCACACCTTCGCCGAGAAGGTGCTGTCGGCCATGCGCAAGGGGTTCGGCGGGCATGTCGAGCCCAAGCCGGCCCTCCCGAAGGACCCCAAGGCGTGAGCGGCCCCACCGTGCTTGTGATCATGGGCGTCGCGGGGTCGGGCAAGACCACCACGGCGCGCAACCTCTCCAAGGCGCTGGGCTGGCCCTACCGGGACGCCGACGAATTCCACCCCGCCGCCAACATCGCCAAGATGACGCGCGGCGAGGCCCTGACCGACGAGGACCGCGCGCCGTGGCTCGCCGCCATCGCGGCGTGGATCGACCAGAACCTCGCGGCCGGAACCAGCGCCATCGTGACCTGCTCGGCGCTGAAGCGCGCCTACCGTGATGTGCTGGCCGGCGGCCGGCCGGGCGTGCGGATGATCCACCTCGTCGCGAGCCAGGGCCTGATCGCCGGCCGCATGGCGGCGCGCAAGCACCACTTCATGCCGACGAGCCTGCTGGACAGCCAGTTCGCCGCGCTGGAGCGGCCCGCGCCGGACGAGCACGTGCTGGACGTGTCGGTGGAGCAGAGCCCCAAGGCGGTGGTGCAGGACATCCTCACCCGGCTGGGCCTGCGCGCGTGAGCGCCGCGCTCACGATGGCGGCGGCTCGCTCCGTCCTGCTCGTGATCGACTTCCAGGGACGGCTCATGCCGTCCATCCACGACGGCGCGCCCGCGATGGCCAACGCCCGCCGGCTGATCGACGCGGCCGGAATCCTCGGAGTTCCGGTCGTCTACACCGAGCAGAACCCCGAGGGTCTCGGCGGCACGGCGCCGGAGCTGCTGACGGACGGCGCAGCGGTCTTTCGAAAGATGACGTTCGACGCCATGCGCGAGCCCGGCTTCCTCAACCTGCTGCCGGCGGAGCGCGAGGTCGTGGTGGTCGGCTGCGAGGCGCATGTCTGCGTCATGCAGACGGCGCTCGGGCTGATCGAAGCCGGGCGCCGGGTCTGGCTCGTTCGGGACGCCATTGGTTCGCGCAGGGCGGAGAGCAAGGACGTCGCCGTCGCGCGCCTCCGGGCCGCAGGCGCGACCGTCGTCACCGCCGAGATGGTCGCCTTCGAATGGCTGGGCGACGCCCGCCACCCCGGCTTCCGCGACGTGCTGCGGCTGGTGAAGTAGGCCGGGTCATTCTCCGTCATGGCCGGGCTTGTTCCGGCCATTCACGCGTGAGCCCAGTGCGTGGATCCTCGGGTCAAGCCCGGGGATGACGGTGGAGGGTGTGCGCCAGGGCGCCAACTCGCTCGGCGTTCTCACAGTCCGTAGGCCGAGCCATTCTCCGCCATGGCCGAGCTTTTCCCAGCCATCCACGCGTGAGCCCAGCGGGTGGATCCCCGGGTCAAGACGGTGGAGGGCTTGCGTCAGGCCAACAACTCGCTCGGCGTCCTCACGTGCGGTAGGCCGAGCCATTCTCCCTCATGGCCGGGCCTGTCCCGGCCATCCACGCGGGAGCCCAGCGCGTGGGTCCCCGGGTCAAGCCCGGGGATGACGGTGGAGGGTGTGCGCCAGGGCGCCAACTCGCTCGGCGTCCTCAGGTGCGGTAGGCAGGCTCCTCGGCGTCGAGCTGCCGGCGAAGGCTGAGCAGGTGCAGCCTGGCCGACTCGGCGTCGCCCTCACGCATCTGACGGGAGGCGGCCTCGGCGATTGCCGTCGAAACCGGCGTAACGCTCCGGCCCGTCGCCAAGGCGAGGCACTGCACCTCGCAGGCGCGCTCGAGATAATAAAGGTCGTCCCAGGCCTCCGCGATCGTGGGCGCGAGCACCAGGACGCCATGGTGCTTCATGAAAACGATGTCGGCGTCGCCGGCCGCCGCAGCGATGCGGTCGCCTTCGCGCTCGTCCAGCGCAAGGCCGTTGTAGTTCTCGTCAACGGCGGTGCGGCCGTAGAACTTCAGCGCGGTCTGGCCGGCGAAGATCAACGGGTCGCCGTCCGTCATGGAAAGCGCCGTCGCGTAGGGCATGTGCGTATGGAACGCCACGCGGGCGCGCGGCAGGTTCTTGTGCACTCGAGCGTGGATGAAGAAGGCGGTCGCCTCCGGCTGCCCATCGCCCGACACGACGTTGCCGTGGAAGTCGCAGATCAGCAGTTGGCTCGCCGTGAGTTCGCGGAACGCATAGCCGTACGGGTTGACGATGAAGAGGTCGTCATAGCCCGGCACGAGCGCCGAGAAGTGGTTGCAAATGCCCTCCTCGAAGCCGTTGCGAGCCGCCATGCGAAAGCAGGCCGCAAGGTCGCGCCGCGCCTCCCAGACGGCCTCTCCGTCGAGGTCCGGCTGGTTCGCGCCCTCTTCCGCCCGGGGCGGCGTGGCGGAGGGGGTGAGGGCGTGGGCCATGATCGAACTCCGAAGACGTGGGCGCTGCATGCGAAAGGCAAGCGGTCCATGGCGCAGGCGCCGCTGTCAAGCGCCGGTGAGCCCAACCGGGTGCGCAACCCTGCTGAGAAATATCGGTAAATTTCGATCGTTTAACGCGTGATTCACCGTTTTCGCGCTCTGGTCGTCCGTGGGGCTTTGTTGCATTGCGCGTTGAGTTGGAGTGAGGACATGGAGCGGTTCGCGATGGGGGCCCGCGTTCGTTCGGGCGTCGCGACAGGTGTGTGGCTGCTGTGCGCGGCCCTTCTTCTCCTCTCGGCGCCGGCCGAGGCCAAGCGTCGCTCCACCAAGGCGGGCGGCTGGGCCCCGCCGCAGTCCGCGATGGTGTTGGACCCCGTCAGCGGCAAGGTGCTGTACGGGCTGGACGTCGACGGCCAGCGCCACCCGGCCTCGCTCACCAAGGTGATGACGCTCTATCTGCTGTTCGAGCAGATTGAGAAGGGCGCGATGAAGCTCGATACCCCGCTCCAGGTGTCGTATTTCGCGACCACGCAGGCGCCCTCCCGCCTTGGCGTGAAGAAGGGCGAGACGATCTCGGTCGACGACGCCATCAAGGCCATCGTCACCCGCTCGGCCAACGACGTCGCGGTGGTGATCGCCGAGAACCTCGCCGGCACGGAAAAAGCGTTCGCCGAGAAGATGACCGAGAAGGCTCAGGAGCTCGGCATGCGCAACACGCTGTTCGTGAACGCGTCGGGCCTGCCCAACAAACAGCAGATCACCACTGCGCGGGATCTCGCGCTGCTCGGCAAGGCGGTGCGCGAGCGCTTTCCCGACTTGTTCGGCTATTTCGCCACCAAGAGCTTTGAATACGCAGGCGCCAAGGTGCCGAGCCACAACCGGCTGATGAACCGCCTGGAAGGCATGGACGGCATCAAGACCGGCTTCACCAATGCGTCCGGGTTCAACCTGCTGGCCTCGGTACGGCGCGGCGACCGCAGCGTGATCGCTGTTGTGATGGGCGGCACCACCCAGAAGAGCCGCGATGACAAGATGGCTGAACTCGTGAACCGCACCATCGGGGACGCCGCGCCGGCCCCCGTGCTGGTGGCGGGAGCCGCCAAGGACGCGCCGCTCGCCTACGCGGCGAGCGCCCCGCTCGTGTTTCCGCCGCAGACGGCTTCGGTCGCGAAGCCCGCCGCCAGGCCCGAGCCGCTGCCGGGCGCGGCCACGGCCGCGACTCCGGCCGCGTCCTCCGCCCTGATCGCGGCCGCCCAGGTTCCAGCGAAGACCGTCCCGGCGACGAGCGGCGCTGCGACCAACGCTGTCGCGCTTGATCCGGCGGCGGCTCCCGCCAAGGCCGTCGACCTCGATCCGGTGACAACCGCGTCGATCATGACCGCGCCGGCCGGCGGCTCGCACATGCCCATGATCCTGTCCGTGCTCGGCGCACTCGCGCTCGGCTGCGGCGTCGTCGCGCGCCGGCGTTTCGGCCTGGCGCTTCCCGGATCGGCGACGCTCTCGACCGCCGGCGTGGTCGCCCGCGTGGTCGCCGTGCACGTCCGCGAAACGGCGGCCGAAACGGCCGTGGGTTCGCGGATCCAAGTCCTCACCTCCAACATTCGCAACCGGGCGCCCTGGCCGCGCCGCTCACCCGCCGCCATCGGAGCCAGCCTCCCGGCGATGGACATGGCGTCCGCCGGCCCCGCCAACGAAGCCGCGACCGCTGGCCCCTGGATGCCGCCGGGGGCGATCCGGTAGCAACCCCAAGCTTGGCTGCGGAGCGCGTCTTTCCCTTCGCCGTCGGGCCGTCCGGGGCTGACAGCCCTATCCCGACCGCGTAGGGATGGCCGCGGAGGCCCTCATGACGCGCGATATCGTTCCTGCCCGCAAGCTCACCGCCATTGTCGGCCGGGTGATGATCGCCGATGGCGATACCTTCGAAACGCGGGACGTTCCGCAAATCAGCGTCGACCTTGAAGGCATAGCGCTCGACGGCCTGCTCGGGGAGCGCCATCGCGGGTACGCCCGGGCCGCTGATGCGCGCGTGCCGTGGTATCCGCGCGGCACGCCGATCCGCAACGCGCGGCAGATCTCCATCGTGTGTTCGGAGGAGCTGGCCGACGTCGCGGCCCGTATGGGGATCGCCGAGATCCGTCCCGAATGGCTGGGCGCGAACCTGGTGATCGAGGGCGTGCCGTCGCTGTCCATGCTGCCGCGCGGCACACGGCTGTTCTTTCCGACCGCGGCGTCGCTGGCCGTGGAGGAGCAGAACGTGCCCTGCAAGGGCCCGGGCCGCATGATCGCCCGCAACGTCGGCGGGGACGCCGGCATGCCGTTCGACTTCGTCCGCAAGGCCGCGCGCAAGCGTGGGCTCGTGGCTTGGGTGGAGAGGGCAGGGGTGATCCGCGTCGGGGATACGGTGGAGATCCGCATCCCCGAGCAGTGGGTCTATGCCTAGAAGATGACTTCGCCGGCCATCAGGCCGAGCACCAGCAGCACGACGAAGATCAGCAGCGCCACCACGAAGAGGATCTTGGAGAGCCGACTGGCCGCCGCCGAGACGCCCGTGAATCCCAGCGCGCCCGCGATGATCGAGATCACCAGGAAGATCAGGGCCCATTTCAGCATTGCGTCGCTCCCGTTGCCGTCCTCCGGGGCGCGCCCGGGACGTGAGTTGAAGTTGCGGAGCTAACCGCGAGCGGGGCAGGAAGGTTCCTTGCCGCGCCCCTTGCGAATGTTGGGTTTATTCCAGGGCCTCGCGCCCTGTCAGGCAGGCTTGCGGCTTGCGGGGCCGCGGCGAAATCTCATATGAGGATCACAACCGAACCCCGCAGCCGTTCACGTTGCGGATGGCGCTCCGGCGTCCGGTCGACTGCATGAACGCCGGGGTGCGGCTGAAAGCGCCCGGGACGCCCCTTGGACCGCCGCGCGCCGACACGGCGGTTCCGCAAGAACCATCGCGGGACTGGCAATGGCGAAGGAAGAATTGATGGAGTTCGAGGGTCTCGTCACCGAGATCCTGCCGGATGCGCGCTTTCGCGTGCAGCTCGACACCGGCCACGAGATTGTCGCCTACACGGCCGGCAAGATGAAGAAGCACCGCATCAAGACGCTCACGGGCGATCGCGTGACGGTGGAGATGTCGCCCTACGATCTCGAGAAGGGCAGGCTGATCTTCCGCCACAAGGACGAGCGCGCCGGCCCGCCCGGCGCCCGCCCGCCGCAGCGCGGCCAATTCCGCCGCCGCTGACGGCCCTGCGCGGCTTTGCTCGGTGAGCGCGGCCCGCAAGGGACGAGCGCCTCCGCGACCCTCCGGTGGCGCGCGCAGCGTCCCCGGCGTGCACGGAGCCGAGCGGCCGCTACCTCGGGACCGCCCTCCCGTCATGGCGAGCGCGAGCGAAGCAATCCAGCGGCAGGCTGGGCCTTGAGACTGAATTGCTTCGCCTTCGGCTCGCAATGACGGCGGAAAGCCGCAACGTCCGGCGATGGGGCCGCGAGGCGGCGCCCACGCGCAAGGCAGGCATGCCCGCGGGAAAATGATCGCCCTCGTGGTGGAACATCCGGGACGATCGTGGCATTGGGGGCCGTCCGGCCGCCAGCCCCCCGGGAGCCGATTGCCCATGCCGCCCCCCGCGCCAACGAGATTTCGCGTCGCCCTGCCGCCCGAGCGGTTGGTGCCGCTGATCGTCGCGACGGCGCTGTTCATGGAAAACCTGGATTCCACCGTCCTCGCCACCTCTCTGCCGGCCATTGCGGCGGACCTCGGCGAGAATCCCATCCATCTCAAGCTGGCGCTGACGTCCTACCTGCTCGCGCTCGCGATCTTCATTCCCGCGTCCGGATGGCTGGCCGACCGTTTCGGCGCCCGTACGATCTTTCGCCTCGCCATGGGGGTGTTCGCGCTCGGGTCGATCGGCTGCGGCTTTTCCTCGGACATCGCCAGCCTTGTCGCCGCGCGCGTGCTGCAGGGCATGGGCGGCGCCATGATGGTTCCGGTCGGCAGACTCGTCGTGCTGCGAACGATCGACCGAAGCCAGATCGTGGATGCGCTCGCCTGGCTCACCATTCCGGCGCTGATTGGCCCCATCATGGGGCCACCGGTGGGGGGCTTCATCACCACGTACTTGAACTGGCGCTGGATCTTCTGGATCAACATTCCGGTCGCAGCCCTCGGCATCGTGCTGGCCACCATCCATATCCCGGACATCCGCGAGGAGGTCCGGACGCGCTTCGATACGGTGGGGTTCCTGCTGGTGGGGCCGGGGCTGGCCGCGTCGCTGACCGGTGCAACGCTGGCGGGCCTTGGGCTGCTCCCCGGCTATGGGGTCGCGGCGCTGATCATCGGTGGATTGCTGCTCCTCGCGATCTATGTGCGGCACGCGCTCAAGGCCGAGTCGCCGCTCATCGACCTGCGCTTGCTGCGCTTGCCGACCTTCCGGGCCAGCGTCACGGGTGGGTTCATGTTTCGCGTCGGCGTCGGCGCGACGCCATTTCTGCTGCCGCTGCTGCTCCAGGCGGGCCTTGGGTTCAACGCGTTTCAATCGGGCCTCACCACCTTCGCGGCCGGCGTCGGCGCGCTGGTGATGAAGATCGTGGCTTCGCCCATCCTGCGCCGCTTCGGCTTCCGCAAGGTGCTGGTGATCAACGCCGTGATCTCGTCGATCTTTGTCGCCGCGCCGGGCTTGTTCGGGCCCAACACCCCGATGGTGCTGATGACCGCGCTGCTGGTGATCGGCGGATTCCTGCGGTCGCTCGAGTTCACGTCCATCAACGCCGTCGCGTATGCGGACATGCCGGTGGAGAAGCTGTCGCGCGCAACGACTTTCGCAACCGTGCTGCAGGAGTTGTCCGGCTCGGTCGGCGTCTCCATCGCGGCGCTCGGCCTTGAACTGGCCAGCCACACGCTCGGCGGCGAAGTGCTGGACCGCAGCCACTTTCCTTACGTGTTCGCGCTGATTGGCGTGATCTCGATGATCTCGGCTTTTA
Organism: Alsobacter metallidurans; assembly: GCF_014636935.1. Classification (GTDB taxonomy): domain Bacteria; phylum Pseudomonadota; class Alphaproteobacteria; order Rhizobiales; family Beijerinckiaceae; genus Alsobacter; species Alsobacter metallidurans. The sequence goes on from NZ_BMES01000001.1 coordinate 2,089,506, forward strand.
TCTTCTGGCGGTTGCTGCCGCTGGGGGCTGGGGAGGCGCTGGTGGCGCGGCCGGTGGCGGGCGGCTCACCCGTCGCGGCCAAGCTCGGCGCCGCCGACAAGCCCTGACGGCGGGTCGTCGGCGAGGCTGATCAGGGGCGCGCCCGGCTCGCCGATGCGCCCAATGATCGCCGCAGCCGCATAGCCGGCCGCCCGCAGCGCCTCGACGCAGCCGGCGGCAGCTTCGGCCGGCATGGCCGCAAGCAGGCCTCCGGAGGTCTGCGGGTCGAACAGCAACGGGTTCCGCTCGGCCAGCGCGGGTACGTGCAGCGCGGTGCGCTGCCGCAGGTTTTCCGGCTGCAACGTCGACGCAACGCCTTGAGCCAGCGCCTCGCGGGCCCCCTCCAGCGCCGGAACGCGCTCCGGCCAAAGCTCCGCCCCCACCCCCGAGGCCCGCAGCATCTCCCCCAGATGACCGACGAGGCCGAAGCCGGTGATGTCCGTGAGGGCGTGCGCGTGGGCGCACAGGATGCGGGCGGCCTGCGCGTTCGAGTGCGTCATCTGCGCCAGCGCGGCCTGCACATGGCGCGCCTTGGCGCGGCCGCGCATGTCGGCGGCCAGCAGCGCGCCCGTGCCGAGCGCCTTGGTGAGCACCAGCGCGTCGCCCGGCCGGGCGCCCGCCTTCGCGAGCGCGCGCCCGCGCGCGAGGGAGCCCGTGACCGCGAACCCGAGCGCGAGCTCCGCGCCTTCGCCCGTGTGCCCGCCCACCAGCGCGCAGCCCGCCTCCGCGAGCGCCGCGTTGGCGCCCGCCATGAGCGCGCCCAGGTCCGCCCGCAGCGCCCGCTCGGACGCCGGCGGCAGCGTCACGATCGCGAGCGCGCTCACGGGCTCGCCCCCCATCGCGTACACGTCCGACAGCGCATGGTTCGCGGCCACGCGCCCGAACGTCCACGGGTCGTCCACGGGCGCGCGGAAAAAATCCACCGTCTGTATCTCCAGCTCCGGCCCGCCGCGGTCGAGGAGGGCGGCGTCGTCGGGGGCGTCGAGGCCGAGCACGATTTCGGGGCGGCGGTGCGGGCGCAGGTCGGCGAGGGCGCCGGTCAGCACGGAAGCGCCGACCTTGGCCCCGCAGCCGCCGCAGCGCATCGCGAAAGCGCCGTCGGTTGTGGATTCGCGCTCAGGCATTTGCGGCAGGTTGTTGAATCGATCCATGAACTTGCGATCGATGCGGTTCTTCCAGCGCCATACCCAGCGGCCCGCGAAGGTGAAGCCGTTGCGCGACCCCACCGCCCGGCCGTCGGCCGTGGCGAGGAGATACATGGCCTCCCGCTGCGGCCTGAACGGCGCACCGGCCTTGCCGGCGGCGGCGCGGCGCAGATTGCCGGCCAGCACCGGCCCGGCCCGCACCGCGTAGACGCCGGACTTCGGCAGCGAACGCGCCTCGAAGGCCGCGATGTCGCCGGCCGCGAACACCCCGGGATGCGACACGCTCTCCAGCGTCGGCCCGACCCGCACGAATCCGCGCTCGTCCAGCGCCAGTCCGGTCTCGCGCAGCCACGCCGGCGCGGCCGCCTGCGTGGTCCACAGCACGTCGTCGGCCGCGAGGGTCTCGCCAGACGAGAGCGTCACCGCGCCCGTCGATACGGCTGCGACGGCCGCCCCCGTCCGCACCGAAATCCCGCGCTCCTTGAGGACGCCCGCGACCTTGCGGCGGAAGGACTCGGGAAACGCCTCCAGGATGTCATCTCCGCGGGAAACCAGCGTGAACGAGAGGCGGTTCGGGTCGAGCCCGGCCACAGCAACGTCCTGCCGAAGGCGAGCCTGTACGGCCAGCAGCAACTCCACCCCGCCGGCCCCGCCGCCCACCATGGCGAACCGGCGCGCGCCGCCGGCCGCCAGCACCCGTGCGCGCAACGCCTCAAAGGCGGCCAGAAAGCGGTCGATCGGCTTCACCGCGATGGCGTGTTGGTCGGCGCCCGGTATGTCGCCCGTGTTGGGGCTCGATCCGATGTCGAGCGACAACAGGTCGAACGGAACGGGCGGCCTGTCGCGGCAGATCACCCGACGCCCGGCGAGGTCGATCCCGATCGCCTCGTCGCCGAAGAGTCGCGCGCCCGCCATCCGGCACAGCGGCCCGGTGTCGATATGGGCGTCGTCGAAGCCATAGATCCCGGCCACGAGCCCCGGCAGCATGCCCGAATAGGGAGTGTGGACCTCGCGCGTCACGAGCGTGTAGCGCACGCCCGGAACAGGCTTCATCGCCGCCATGCGCAGCACGGCCACATGGGCGTGGCCCGCGCCGACAAGGACGACATCGGTCGTGACGGGGTGCTTGTTGGGCGTCATCCGGGACTTGCGCTGGCGAAGGCCGTGCGTTCATGTGCCGGCCGCGGCTCGCACTCTGCGCATGCGTTCCGTCCCCCGCAAGATCCGTCGCAGGCGGAACGGAGCGCCATGATCCGGATCACGGCTCGCATCTCGCTCGACGAGCGCGAAATCGACGAGAGCTTCATCAGGGCGTCGGGCCCGGGCGGGCAGAACGTCAACAAGGTCGAGACCGCCGTGCAATTGCGGTTCGACGTGGCGAACAGCCTCTCGCTGCCCGACGACGTTCGTACGCGGCTGTCGGCTCTCGCAGGCAGCCGGCTCACCAATGACGGCGTGCTGATCATCACGTCGCAGCGCTTCCGGACGCAGGAACGGAACCGGCAGGATGCGCTGGAAAAGCTCGTCGACCTGGTCCGCCGCGCGACGCACGTCCCCAAGGTGCGCCGTCCGACGCGCCCGACGCTGGCGTCGAAGACGCGTCGGCTCGAATCAAAGTCGCGTCGCTCGGGCGTGAAGAAGCTCCGTTCCCCGGGTTCCGGCGATGAGTAGCTACAACCAAAAGTAGATACTGGATTAGAAGCCCGTTTAAGTTGCGTAGATTTTCCTGAATTAACCTATCCTGTTCAACTGGTGGAAACAAACGCGAGCGCATGGTCATCGAACAACTGGGATGACGACATGATTGGCGCACCGAAACTTCCCGATATGCTGGTGTTGGTCGCGGAGTCGAGCGAGTTTACGCGGCGCATCGTGCGCGACACCTTGAGAATCGCCGGGGTTAAGCGTTTCGTCGACGCGACGGATGGCCCTTCGGCGATCAAGTTGACGCTCAGGTCGAACCCCGACCTGCTGATCGTGTCCGACGACCTGCTGCATGTGTCTGGCGTCGAGGTCGCCCGCGCGCTTCGGCGCGTTCCGAACTTCCAGGCCCCGATCCTGCTGATGACCGGCCAGCCTTCCCCCGAGCTCATCGACAACGCCCTGGACGTCGGAATTCGGGACATGGTCTCGAAGCCGCTGACCCATAGCGCCCTGTGGGGCCGGGTGGAAACGATCGTGAAATCCGGGCGAATTGATCTCGGACGTGGCGAAGCGCCGCTCATGAAGGAGCTCTTGCGCCGCCGCTGAAGGGTCCAGTTGGCGCTTTGCACCACACGCGCACCGCGATGGTTGGGTGTTTGCTTCGTTTTTGTTGTGACAGGACGGCCGCGGTTGGTAAGCTCTCATCCAAGTGGATAGAGGGGTGCCGACGGTGTCGCCGGTCGAAGATGGAGGAGTTCGCGCGTTTGCTGAAGCAGGATCGGTCGCGCGGGGCTCTTCGGCAGCCCTGAGTCCGTCTCCGATCGTGGTTGGCAGTTCGCTGTTGGCGAAGCCTGGGCGGAACGCCGGTTCGGCGCCGTCGGGCGCAGTCGCGGGCTCGCGCATGAGCCAGGAACGGCGCACCTATGCGGCGCTGGATCTCGGCACCAACAACTGTCGCCTGCTGGTCGCACGCCCGAATGGCGACGGCTTTCGCGTCGTCGACGCGTTTTCGCGCATCGTCCGGCTGGGCGAAGGGCTTGGCGGGTCACGCCGGCTGAAGGAAGCCGCTATCGCCCGCACGATCGACGCCCTGCAGGTGTGCCGAACCAAGATGGAGGCGCGCGGCGTCACCCGCGCCCGCCTGATCGCCACGGAAGCGTGCCGGGCGGCCGAGAACGGCGCCGAGTTCATCCAGAGGGTGCGCGAGGAGGCGCTGCTCGACCTCGAAGTGGTGGACCGCGAAACCGAGGCGCATCTGGCGGTAGCCGGCTGCGCCGCGCTGGCCGATCCACACGCCGAGGGGGCGATCCTGTTCGACATCGGCGGCGGATCGTCCGAGCTCGCCTGGCTGACCGGCGCGGCGCGCGATCGCCGCAGCCTGCGCCAACGGGTGCGCGCCTGGACCTCGCTGCCCGTCGGCGTCGTCACGCTGGCCGAACGCCACGGCGGCGTTCATGTGGACCGCGAAGGCTTCGAGGGCATGGTCGCCGAGGTGCTGGGCCTCATCTCGGAATTCGCGCAGGAGGTTGGTTCCGCCCGGCGCTGCCAACGGTTTCACCTGTTGGGGACGTCCGGCACAGTCACCACCATCGCGGGCGTGCATCTCGGCCTGAAGCGCTATGACCGCCGGCAGGTGGATGGCGTATGGATGCAGGACGGCGACGTCACCGACGTGATGGAGCGCCTGCTCGGCATGTCGTTCGACGAGCGGGCCGCCAATCCGTGCATCGGCAATGAGCGGGCCGATCTCGTTCTGGCCGGCTGCGCGATTCTGGAAGCCATCAGGCGCACGTTCCCGGCCGGCCGCTTGCGGATCGCCGACAGGGGGCTGCGCGAAGGAATTTTGATGCAGTTGATGGATGAAGATGGCGTGTGGGCTCCGGGCCGGAGGCCGAACGCGTGAGTTCAGATGACATGGGCTCCGGCCGCGCGGGCGGCCGATCCCTGAAGCAGCGGGTCAAGAGCGCGAAAAAACGCACGGTGTCGCAGACGCGGTGGCTGTCGCGCCAACTGAACGACCCTTACGTGGCGCGCGCCAAGCGCGAAGGCTTTCGTTCGCGCGCCGCCTACAAGATCATGGAGATGGACGAGAAGTTCCACCTCTTCAAGCCGGGCCAGAAGGTGCTGGATCTCGGCGCCGCGCCTGGCGGGTGGGCGCAGGTGGCGGCCGGGAAGGTGGGCTCCGGCAAGGGCAAGGGCCGGGTGATCGGCATCGACCTGCTGGACATCGACCCCATTCCGGGCGTCGAATTCACCGTGATGGACTTCCTCGAGGAGGACGCGCCGGAGCGGCTGAAAGCCATGCTGGGCGGCCCGGCGGACGTGGTCATGTCTGACATGGCCGCCAACGCCACCGGCCACAAGAAGACCGATCACCTGAAGATCGTGGCGCTTGCCGAACTCGCCATTGCGTTCGCCCGCGAGGTCCTCGCGCCCGGCGGCGCCTTCGTCGCCAAGGTGCTGCAGGGCGGCACCGAGAACACGTTGCTGTCCGACCTCAAGCGCGATTTCACGACGGTCCGACACGTGAAGCCGGCCGCGAGCCGGGCCGACTCGGCGGAGCTGTACGTGCTGGCGACCGGGTTCCGGGGCAGGGGCGCGGCCGCGACGGCCGAGGCGCTCGACGCGCCCGAGGACGATGACCCCCGCGAAACGGGGTGGGACCCGGCTTCGGCTCCACGCCCCTCGTCCTGAGGGGCAGCCCGCTTGGGCCTGCGTCTCGAAAAGCGACGGATCCAGTTCGCACGGTCCGGCTAACGCACGGGTGTCCCTCATCTTTCGAGACGCATCGCCAAGGGGCGATGCTCCTCAGGATGAGGGGCGTTCGTGGGGAGGGTAGCTTTTTCGCTTTTGTGCCCAACGCTCCACTTTCCAGGCGGATGTTCCTTCGTCTCTCCACCGTCATCCCCGGGCTTGACCCGGGGATCCACGCGCGGGGCGTCGGCGTGGATGGCCGGGACAAGCCCGGCCATGACGGAGTGGGGTTCGGGAAGGCGTCCTTGCTGAGGGTGAAAGGAACAGCGCGGCTGACTGCTGCGCCTGGAACAAGTCAGCGCCTGCCGCGCCTCAGAGCGTCGGCACGGCCCAGCGCACTGCCATGAAGGCCAGCACGCTGCCGAGCAGCCCGGCGAAGCGCGTCTCGGTGCGCAGGTCCGTCAGCTTGCCGGCGGCCACGGCCGGCCGGATCGCGACGTCGATTGCCAACGACAGGATCAACGGCCACAGGAAGCTCGGCACGCTGGTCTTCTCCAGCTCCGGCCACCGCGCGAAGGCCAGCCCCTGAAGCACGCCGAACGCGACCAGAACGGCGACAAAGACGATGGACGTCCGGTTGATCACGACAGGCGACACGCTCCGCTGAAGCTGCCGCACCATGCCGCGACGGACATGACGCCGCAAGGGGAGTGAGGCCCTGGCCTCGCCATCCGGCCACCCTCCCGTCATTGCGAGCCGAAGGCGAAGCAATCCAGAGGCCGGGGCAGGGCTTCGATGTCTCGAATCCGCTCAGACGAGATCTGGATACAGATCCCGCCACGCAGAATTAGTCGCCTCGATGAGAAGCAGCTTCGCAAGCCGTGAACCTGCCTTGAGCTGTTTCTCGCGGAAAATGGCGTCGGGCATGGTGGGCAGCCACTCGTACCAGACGAGCAGCTTGCAGGCGTGCTGCGACGTAAACCCGTGCAGCAAGCCCTCGCGATGTTGGTGGACGCGAGAGGGCAGGTTCGACGTCACGCCGGTGTAGAGCGTGCCGTTTCGTTGGCTCGCCATGATGTAAACGGCGGGAGCTTTCATCCGCTCAATAATGCGGCTGCCGGTTGGGCGGGTGAACCGACCAACGGTTGCAGCAACAACTTTTATGGCTCGCCCCGCCCCAGCCCCTGGATTGCTTCGCTGCGCTCGCAATGACGGGGAGGGCTGTTTAGGACGAGCCCCATGGGCCCACCTGCCGTCATTGCGAGCCGAGAAGGCGAAGCAATCCAGTAAGTGGGGCAGGGCTGCGTGGAAGCGGCAGTGCGCGCCCAGCATCTGGATTGTTTCGCTGCGCTCGCAATGACGGGACGGGCGGTTTTCGGGCGAACCCAGTGGCCGACCTCCCGTATTGCTCGTCGACGTGGAGCGTCTACGCGCTGCTGGCGGCCTTGACGCCCAGCGCGGCCTGCGCCGCCGCGAGGCGGGCGATGGGGACGCGGTAGGGCGAGCAGGACACGTAGTCGAGGCCGACCTGTTCGCAAAACGCGATGGAGGCCGGGTCGCCGCCATGCTCGCCGCAGATGCCGAGCTTGATGTTGGGGCGGACCTTGCGGCCGCGCTCCACGCCGATCTTCACCAGCTCGCCAACGCCCTCGATGTCCAGCGTCACGAACGGGTCGGACGGCAGGATGCCCTTGGCCGTGTACGGGCCGAGGAAGCTTGCGGCGTCGTCGCGCGAGATGCCGAGGCCGGTCTGGGTCAGGTCATTGGTGCCGAAGGAGAAGAACTCGGCCGTTTCGGCGATCTCGTCGGCTTTCAGGCAGGCGCGCGGCAGCTCGATCATGGTGCCGACCTGGAATTCCAGCTTGGCGCCCGTCTCCTTTTCAACCGCGGCCGCCATCGCGAGGATGCGCTCGCGGACGATGTCGAACTCCGGACGGCCCATCACGAGCGGGACCATCACCTCCGGGATCACAGGCTGGCCGGTGGACTTCGCGGCCTCCACGGCGGCCTCGAAGATGGCGCGGGCCTGCATCTCGGCGATTTCCGGATAGGCGATCGCCAAGCGGCAACCGCGGAAGCCGAGCATCGGGTTGAACTCGTGCAGCTCGGCGGCGCGGCGCTTGAGCTTCTCCTCGGACGCGCCCATGGCGGCCGCCACTTCGGCGACCTCCGCGTCGGTGTGCGGCAGGAACTCGTGCAGCGGCGGGTCGAGGAGCCGGATCGTGACCGGCAGGCCGCTCATGATGGTGAAGAGCTCGACGAAGTCGGCGCGCTGCATGGGCAGGAGCTTGGCCAGCGCGTGGCGGCGGCCCGCCTCGTCGTCAGCCAGGATCATCTCCCGCACCGCAACGATGCGCTCGCCCTCGAAGAACATGTGCTCGGTGCGCGACAGGCCGATGCCCTCGGCGCCGAACTGGCGCGCCGTGCGGGCGTCCAGCGGCGTCTCGGCGTTGGCGCGGATCTTCATGCGGCGAACCTTGTCGGCCCAGCCCATGAGCGTGCCGAACTCGCCCGACAGCTCGGGCTCCAGCATCTTGATCTCGCCCTGCATCACCTGGCCGGTCGTGCCGTCGATGGTGATCCACTCGCCCTTTTTCAGGGTGACGCCCGAGGCCGTCATGGTCTGGGCGGCGTAGTCGACCCGCAGGCCGCCCGCGCCGGAGACGCAGGGCTTGCCCATGCCGCGCGCCACCACGGCGGCGTGCGAGGTCATGCCGCCGCGGGTGGTGAGGATGCCCTCGGCGGCGTGCATGCCGTGGATGTCCTCAGGGCTTGTCTCGATGCGCACCAGGATGACCTTGCGGCCGGCGGCCTTGGCGGCCTCGGCTTCGTCCGAATCGAACACGATCTCGCCGCCGGCCGCGCCGGGCGAAGCCGGGAGCCCGGTGGCGAGCACCTTGCGCTCGGCCTTGGGATCGATGGTGGGATGGAGCAGCTGGTCGAGCGACTGCGGCTCGATGCGGGCCACGGCCTCTTCCTGCGTGATCAGGCCCTCGGCGGCGAGCTCCACCGCGATCTTCAGCGCCGCCTTGGCGGTGCGCTTGCCGTTGCGGGTCTGCAGCATCCAGAGCTTGCCGCGCTCGATGGTGAACTCGACGTCCTGGACGTCGCGGTAGTGCTTTTCCAGCAGGCCGCAGATGCGGATGAACTCCGCGTAGGCTTCCGGCATGGCGACTTCGAGAGACGGGCGGTCCGAGCCGGCGGCCTTGCGGGCCTGCTCGGTGATGTCCTGCGGGGTGCGGATGCCGGCCACGACGTCCTCGCCCTGGGCGTTGATCAGGAACTCGCCATAGAGCTCCTTTTCGCCCGTGGAGGGATTGCGCGTGAAGGCCACGCCGGTGGCCGAAGTCTCGCCGAGATTGCCGAACACCATGGCCTGGACGTTCACGGCCGTGCCCCAGCTCGCCGGGATGCCGTTGAGCTCGCGGTACTTGTTGGCGCGCGGGTTCATCCAGGAGCCGAAGACGGCGCCGATCGCGCCCCAGAGCTGGTCCTTGGGATCCTGCGGGAACGGCCGGCCGAGCTCGGCCTGCACGGTCTCCTTGTAGCGGGCCACGATGGTCTTCCAGTCGTCGGCCGAGAGGTCGGTGTCGAGCGTGTAGGCGCGGAGATCCTTGTACTCCTCGAGGATGTCCTCGAAGTGGTGGTGGCCGACCTCGAGCACCACGTCTGAGTACATTTGGATGAAGCGGCGGTAGCTGTCATACGCGAAGCGGGCGTCGCCCGAACTCTGCGCGATGGCCTCCACGGTGACGTCGTTGAGGCCGAGGTTGAGCACCGTGTCCATCATGCCCGGCATGGAGGCGCGGGCGCCGGAGCGCACGGAAACGAGCAGCGGATTGGCTGGATCGCCGAAGGTCTTGCCCGCGATGGCGCCGACATCGGCCAGCGCCGCCTCGATCTGCCCGGCGAGGTCGTCCGGATAGGACTGGCCGTGGGCGTAGTAGTAGGTGCAGACCTCGGTCGAGATGGTGAAGCCCGGAGGCACCGGCAGGCCGAGATTGCTCATCTCGGCGAGATTGGCGCCCTTGCCGCCCAGAAGCTCGCGCATGCCGGCCTGGCCCTCGGCCTTGCCGTCACCGAAGGTGTACACCCACTTCGTCATTAGCCCCATCCTTTGTTGCGATCTCCCGCGACGGCGGGAGAGGCACGACTTTCATTTGCGCAGCGCCGACCAAAAGGCAATCGCAGCCGGCTCACCCTTAAGGCTAGGCTCGCAGCAGCGCCGTGGCGGAAGCGGGGCGGGAAAACGCCCGCACCGAAACGCCGAGCGCCGCTCTTCGTTCCACGCCTGTGTATCTTGTATGCCAGCGGTCCGTCAAAACCGACGCAGCGCGAGCCCCATCGCGATCCAGCTCGTTCCGGCGAAGATGAGGTCGATGCCTAGGAAGATGCCCAGCACGAACAGGCTGGATGCCGGCCACTGCATCAGGATCATCGCGCCCAGGAGCAGCGTGACAAGGCCCGAAAGCGCCACCCAGACCCAAGGCGAGCCCTCGCGCATCTGGAACGCGAGCACGATGCGCACCGCCCCGGAGGCCACGAGGCCCGCGCCGAGCATCAGCGTCAGCACGGTGGCGGCCAGCAGCGGGTTCATGATCGCGAAAACGCCCGCGAGCGCGTACAGCGCGCCGAGCAGCACCCAGAGCGCGAAGCGGCCCCAGCTCTTGGACGCAAACCCGTGCGCCATCTCGATCGCGCCGCTGAGCACCATCATGAAGCCCACGATGGTGACGCTCACCGCGGTGGCGAGCACGACGCTGCCGAGCGCGACCAGGCCGCAGAGGCTGAGCAGCACCCCCATGGCGACGATCCAGCCCCAGCGTCCGCGAAGCGCTCTGAGACCGCCCCCGAGGCTGGAGCCTGCGGGCGGCGGGTGGTCGGTTGCTGTGGTCATGGCTCACTCCCGGGTTGGTGGGTGCAGCGCGATGATACAACCTAAAGCGGTGGAACGCAGTGCGCCTAAGGTCCATTGTCTTGGGCGGCCGGCGGCGGCGCATTTGCGCCGGAACCGTTCCGGCCCGCACGTAGAAAGGGACGCAAGCTCATGAGCCGCGCCTTCGTGAAGGAGCAGGACGGGGGCGAAGCCTTCGAGGACCTGCCGGACCGGCCCGTCAGCCCGCACCCTAACCTCGTCACGCCCGAGGGGCTGCGCGCCATCGAGGAAACGGTGGAGCGCCTGCGCCGCGAGCACGGCGACGCGCAAGCGGCCGGAGACCGGCCCACGGTGGCCCGCACGGCGCGCGACCTGCGCTACTGGCAGCATCGGCTTTCCAACGCCGAGGTCGTCCAGCCCTCCGCCGACGCGCAAACCGTCCATTTCGGCGCCACGGTCACAATCGAGCGCGACGACGGACGCAAGCAGACCTGGCGCATCGTCGGCGAGGACGAGGCGGACCCCGCCCATGGCACGCTTCCGCACGTAGCCCCGCTCGCCCAGGCGCTCCTGGGCAAGAGCGTCGGCGACACGGTGGAAGCCGGGCACGGCGAGGCCGAGATCATCGCGATCGGGTGAGGGGCGAATCCTCCCGTGATGCTTGCGTCGCCTCGACGTCATTGCGAGGAGCGCAGCGACGAAGCAATCCACGCGCCGGGCGAAAGGCTGCGCCTTTTGGCCCGGCGTCAGCTGGATTGCTTCGCTTCGCTCGCAATGACGGGAGGGGACGATTAGGCTGGCGCCTGAACGCACCGGACAACGCCGCAGCCATGCGAAATCTTCCGCCAGACTTTCCCAGCGTTGTTCCGCAGGCGGGAGACGCGCTCGTCCTGGTGGCGCGCATCGACGAGTGGCGGGACGGAGAGGAGCGGCTGAGCGCCGTCGAGCGCGAACGGCTGCGCCATCTAACGCATCCGCGCACGGCCGAGACCTTCGTGGCCGGCCGTTCGCTGTTGCGCGCCGCGCTCGCGGCCGTGCTGGGCGAGGCGCCGGAAACGATCGGCCTCACGCTTGGACGGCATGACAAGCCTGCGCTGGAAGCCCCCGGCGACCTCGCCTTCAACCTGACCCACTCTGACGAGCACGTCGCCCTGGCGCTGACCCGGGGCGCCGAGATCGGCCTCGACATCGAGCCGACTGCGCCGCCGGAGCGCGAGGCGGTGGCCGAGGTTGTGATGACGCCCGAAGAGCTGGCGGCCTTCCGGGCGGTTCCCGGGCCGGAGCGTGACAAAGCCTTCCTGAGCCTCTGGACCCGAAAGGAGGCCATCCTGAAAGCCGCCGGATCGGGCTTTTCGGTGGAGCCGCGCGCCCTTGCGGTCGGCTTCGGGGCGGAGGCCGGCCGCGCAACCCTGCCGGGCTACGGGGGCTGGTTCGCCGTGCGGGCCGTCGAGCGCCCGGGTTGGCCGCCCATGGCGGTCGCGTTCTGGAACAGCGAGGTGGGAAACACCACGCTGCTGGAGGTCTGAAGGCCGGTCGCCACTCAGTCCATCACATGCGCTTCGGCCTGGCCCTGCGGCTTCGCGGTCTTCTTGATCAGCAGCAGCAGCGGGAAGGCTGACAGGCTGATGAACATCATCAGCTTGAAGTCATTCGAATAGGCGATTACGGCCGCCTGCTGGGTCACGAGCTGGTCCAGCATGGCGCGGCCGCCCTCGGTGGTCCAATCCATCACGGCCTTCACGTCCGGCATCTTCAGCGCGTCGTTGAACGGCGTGATGTGTTCCACGAGCTGGCTGCGGAACTGCGTCGTCTTGCTGGTGAGCTCGGCGATCACGATCGAAATGCCGATGGAGCTGCCGATGTTCCGGATCAACGTCCAGAGCGCCGTGCCGTCCGTGCGCAATTCCGCCGGCAAGGTCGCGAACGCGACGGTGTTCAGCGGCACGAACACGAAGCCGAGCCCCAGGCCCTGGATGATGTTGACGAAGTTGATGTGCGCCGCCGACGTGTTGGGCGAGAAGCTGATCATCGCATACAGCGCCCAGGTGGAGGCCGAGAGCCCGAAGAACACCAGGATGCGCGGATCCACGAAGCGCAGCAGCCGCCCCACCACCATCATGGCCACAAGGGTGCCGATGCCGCGCGTGCCGAGCAGCAGCCCGGATGTCAGCACCGGGTAGCCGAGGACGTTCTGGATGTAGGGCGTCACCAGCGCCATGGTGGCGAGCAGGATGATGCCGACGATGAACATGAACACGACGCCAACCGCGAAGTTGCGATCCTTGAAGATGTGCAGCGGGATAAAGGACCGCTCGGACGTGCAGGCGTGCGACAGGAAGAAGTAGAACCCGGCCAGCGCGATCACGAGTTCGGCGACGATCTCGCTCGAATCGAACCAGCCAACTTGCTCGCCGCGGTCCAGCATGAGCTGCAGCGACCCGATTCCGACCGACAGCGCGATAAAGCCCAGCCAGTCGAAGGACAGCCCCTTCTTGGACGGCGTCTCGTCCATGATGGCGGACAGGCCGAGCACCGTGACGACGCCGAAGGGCAGGTTGACGAAAAACACCCAGCGCCAGCTATAGGTCTCGGTGAGCCAGCCGCCGAGCGTCGGGCCCATGATGGGGCCCAGCATCACCCCCATGCCCCAGATCGCCATGGCGGAGCCACGCTGCTCGACCGGGTAGGCGTCCAGCATCACGGACTGCGAGAGCGGCACCAGCGCGGCGCCGAACACGCCCTGCAGTAGCCGGAACAGCACCATCTGCTCGATGGTCTGCGCCGCGCCGCACAGCATGGAGGCCAGCGTGAAACCGGCCGTGCAGACGATGAAGAGCCGCTTGCGGCCGAAGCGCGCCGACATCCAGCCCAGCGGCGACGTCATGATGGCGGCCGCCACGATATAGGAGGTGAGGACCCAGTTGACCTGGTCCTGCGTGGTGCCGAGCCCGCCCTGCATGTAGGGGAGGGCGACGTTGGCGATGGTGGTGTCCAGCGCCTGCATGATGGTGGCCATCATCACGCAGACGGTGAGCAGCACCCGCTTGGCGCCGGCGCTGCGTTGCGCCGGCGCGGCCGGCATCGACAGAGCCGCGGCCGACATCAGTTGGCGCTCGCGCTCTTCGGGCTCGCGACCGCGCCCGAGAGGCCCAGCAGGCCCGCCAGGCTACGCTGGCGCTTCGTATCGATCGACACGTTGGTGCTCATGCCGGCGCGCAGGGCCGCGACGTCCTGCCCGGCGTCGAACTCGATGCGGACGGGAACGCGCTGCACCACTTTCACCCAGTTGCCGCTGGCGTTCTGCGGCGGCAGGATCGCGAACTGCGCGCCAGTGCCGGGGCTGATGGAGCCCACATGGCCGCGCCACACGCGATCCGGATAGGCGTCGACGGTGATCTCGGCCGCCTGGCCGGCCTGCACGTAAGTGAGGTCGGTCTCCTTGGGGTTCGCGTCCACCCAGGGCTTGTCGTCCGCCACGATGCTGAACACGGGCGCACCCGAATCCAGGTAGCGGCCCATCTGGATGCTCGACACCTGCGTGGCGACGCCCGCGATGGGCGCGCGCAGCACCGTGAGCGAGAGGTTTCGCTGCGCCCGGTCGAGCGCGGCCTTGGCCTCCATCCAGGGCGCGAAGCCCTCGATCGGCAGGTTAGGATCGCCGTTCAGCTGCGACAGCGCGGTGGCCTGCTGCTGTTGCAGCATCTCGACCTGCGAACGCGCCGCCGCGACCGTGATTTCGGAATTCTCGAGCTCGGCCCGGGAGCCGGCGCGGCTGGCCAGCAGGTCCTGCTTGCGGCCGTAATCGGCCTGGCGCAGCTGGAGGGTCTGGCGGGCGAGCTGCAGCTGCGATTCGAGGCTCTTGGCCGAGGCTTTGAGCGTGTCGAAGTCTGTCGACACCTTGCCGAGATGCGCCTGCGCCTCCTGCACGGCGATGCGGTAGGAGGTCTGGTCGATCTCGAACAACTCGTCGCCGGGCGAAAGCCGCTGGCCTTCCTCGACGAGGATCCTGGCGACCTTGCCGGAAACCTCCGGCGTCACCAGCACCTTCTGTGCGCCCACATAGGCGTTGTCGGTGGTGATGAAGCGTCCGCCATGCAGGTAGGCGTAGCCGCCGCCCACGGCCGCGATGGCCGGGATGATGAAGAACAGCGCAAAACGAAGGCCGCGGCGCTTGCGCGGCGGGGGCGCGGCTTGAGCTTGCGGCGCAGCCGCCGAGGCGTCGGACAGCTCGGCGCCCTGGGCGACGTCCTGGGTGGCTGTGGCTGAGGGGGAGGGGGCTTGCTGGGTCATGATCCGGTTTTCAGGTCCGCGAGGTTCGTCTGATCCGGAGCGCCGTTCTGGAGGCGCTCCTTGAGGTTGTCCTTCACGCGGCCGAGATGGCCGACGAGCGCCGCAATAGTGGCGTCGTCGAGCCCCTCGAGGGCCACGTTCATGATCTCGGCCCCGACATGGCCGAGGGAATCGAGCACCGGGTAGGCCTTCTCGGTGAGAAACAGGCGTTTCACACGCCGGTCGGTCTCGTCCGGGCGGCGCTCCACGAGCCCGTCGTCGCAGAGGCGGTCGACCAAGCGGGTGAGCGTGATGGGCTGAACGTCCAGGATGCAGGCCAGTTCGTTCTGGCTGAGCCCCTGGCGCCGCTGAAGGCGGTTCAACACGGCCCACTGCGCACGGGTGGCCCCGAACTCGCGCGCCCGCTGGTCCGTGTAGGTGCGCAGCAGCCGTGCGGCGTCCGAGATCAGGAAGCCCAGTTCACGGCGGGGAGAGGGTGTGTTCGGCATCGGCGCTCATGCGCTCCAGGCTCATCATAAGTGAGCTTAAAATAAGGAGGCATGGCTGAGAGTCCAGAGGGGGCTGAAGGTTTTCTGCACGTCCTGCGTGCGTCGTTGTCGCAGGTTGTTCGCGGCTGAATTCTGAGCACGACAACCTCAAGTTGAGCGGGGTAGAATCTGTTCGGAAAAAGACTGTGAAGAGCACGCGAGAGCCTTGCGCTGTCCTGATTTGGATGTTTTGCGCGGGCGTCCCGGTGCTATGCTGAAGAAAGAGAATCAGGCGGCCGAAACTTTGTCGCCCTGTGTGTTCGGCTCCTTATCAACCGCTCGGATTGGTGTTTCCCGATGTCGGACGAATTTGTACCCAAGTACCAGCTGGACGGGTCCGATCACGTGGACCGCCACGCCCGTGAGCATGGATCGGAAGACGCGCCCGTCGACCTGATCGAGGTGTCGGGCGTGATCAAATGGTTCGATGTCGCCAAGGGCTACGGCTTCATCGTTCCGGACAGCGGCATGCCGGACGTTCTGCTCCATGCGACTTGCCTGCGTCGCGACGGGTTCCAGGTGGCCTACGAGGGGGCGCGCATCGTCTGCGAGGCGCAGCGCCGCGCCCGGGGTTACCAGGCCTTCCGCATTCTCTCGATGGACACCTCCACGGCGCCGCACCCCTCGCAGCTGCCGCCGGCCCGCACGCATGTGTCGGTGACGCCCACCAGCGGGCTCGAACCCGTGATCGTGAAGTGGTTCAACCGGCTGCGCGGCTTCGGCTTCGTCTCGCGCGGCGACGGCACGCCCGACATCTTCGTCCACATGGAAACCCTGCGCCGCTACGGCATCACCGAGCTGCGCCCCGGCGAAACCGTGATGGTGCGGTTCGGCGACGGGCCGAAAGGCCTCATGGCGGCCGAAGTGCGGCTGCTGGCCACCAGCGGGCAGGCCCCGTCCTCGCATTAAGAGGATTGGGTTGGCTGAGAGAACTTCTGTGATCGTTCGGGCGAGCTGAGCAAACCGCTCCATTGACCCGCCGCACCCGCGGAGGCAGCATCCGGCCCTCGCGAGGTGCCCATGTCGTTCAAGTCTCCCGTCGTCGCTTTTTTGCTCTTCCTGGCCGCGCTGGCGGCGTCGCCAAGGCCAGCCATGGCCGACTCGGCGCTCGAGAAGCTCGTGATCAACACGGCCGGCGGCCCACGCACCTTTGAGGTGGAGGTGATGCGCACCGACGAGGAGCGCGCCAAGGGGCTGATGTTCCGCCGCTACATGCCCGAGTCCCGCGGCATGCTGTTCGACTTCAAGGAGCAGCAGCCCGTAATGATGTGGATGAAGGACACCTTCATCCCGCTCGACATGGTGTTCATCCGCCGCGACGGCTCCATCGCGCGCATCGCCGAGAACACCGAGCCGCATTCGACCCGGACGATCTCCTCGGGCGAACCCGTGTTCGGCGTGCTTGAGATCAATGCGGGCGTCGCCGCCAAGCTCGGTGTGAAGCCCGGCGACAAGGTCCAGCACGCCTTGTTCGGCGCAAAGCCCTGAGGGGGCCTGAAAATGCAAAGAGCCCCGCGGGAGCTGACACCGCAGGGCTCTTAGGCTGCCATCGGAGGGGGGCAATTCCGATTTGCGAGTGCTCAACGCGCCGCATTGCAGCTTGTTCCCGACCGCCTTTCGATTTCCCTGCACGACAGGCGGAAGCTGCAGAATGGTAGCTATGCAATTTTAGCGCGTTATTTTCGCGCAATCTGTTACCCAACCATTAGCGGGACAATCAGGACGCCGGCAGCTTAAGGTTTTCTTAGCTGCGATATCAAGGCACATTGCTGCACGACATGCTGATACGGCAGGTGGTGCAGATGTATTCGACAGTTTTATCGAACTCGATCCGTAAAACACGCGAGTATATCCGTAATGCGGACGGCGCAGTCGGGCCGATGTTCGCCGTGACGCTGCTTCCCTTGCTGGTGTCGGTCGGGGCGGTCGTCGATCTGCAGACCGCCGCGATCTCGCGCACGAAGCTTGGAGCGGTGGCCGACGCGGCCGCGCTCGCGGCGGCCGGGCACTCCACCGGAACCGCCGCGGAGGCGGAGCTCTACGGCCTGAGGTCGTTCAACGCCGGCGTCGCCGAGCTGAAGCGCGTCACCATCTCGAGCGCCTCCATCAAGGTCACCGACAGCGGACTGAGCCGCTCGGCGGTGGTCACCTATAACGGGCAGACAGCGACCTCGCTGCCGCAGGTCGTAGGGGTGACCAGCCTGGGCGTCTCCGGCACGGCCAGCGCGACGCTGGGCCGGTCGCCCTACATGGATTTCTACCTCCTGCTGGACAACACGCCCTCCATGGGCGTTGGCGCGACTCCCGCGGACGTAACCAAGATGGTCAACAACACCTCCGACAAATGCGCCTTCGCGTGCCACGACCTGTCCAACGCCAACAACTACTACAACCTCGCCAAGAAGCTCGGCGTGACGATGCGCATCGACGTGCTGCGCATGGCCACGCAGCAGCTCATGGACACCATGGCGTCCACCGCCACTGTGTCGAACCAGTTCCGTGCGGGCGTGTATTCGTTCGGCGCGTCCGCCACCACGGCCGGCCTCACCACGGTGGCGCCGCTCAGCGGCTCGCTCTCCAGCGTGAAGGCCGCCGCCGGCGCGATCGACCTGATGACGGTGCCGGATTCGTCCTACAACAACGACCAGGACACCGACTTCACCAAGGTGCTGACGGCCCTGAACGCCGCCGTGCCGTCGCCGGGCGATGGCCAGTCCGAAACCTCGCGGCAGAAGGTGGTGTTCTTTGTGTCGGACGGCGTAGCCGACGAAAACAACAAGACCACCTGCTCGCAGCCCCTGTCAGGCTCGCGCTGCCAGCAGCCGATCAACCTGGCCCTGTGCTCGGCGCTCAAGAACCGCGGCGTCAAGGTGGCGGTGCTCTACACCACCTACCTACCGCTGCCGACCAACAGCTGGTACAACACCTGGATCAAGCCCTTCGTCGGGACGATCAGCAGCAAGATGGCCAATTGCGCCTCGCCGGGCCTCTACTTCGAGGTCAGCCCCTCGCAGGGCATCTCGGAGGCGATGACGGCGTTGTTCAAGCAGGCGGTCTATTCGGTGCGGCTCACCAACTAGGCGGCGCTATCGAAGGAAATACAAGATGCCGGACAGCGCCGCGACCACAAGCGCGACGTCCGGCAGCTTGGCGAGCAGGTCCCGGATCGTGCGCGACACGTAACAGTCGCCGCAGGCGTAGCGCGTCAGCTTCTTGACCCGCTTGAACACCAGCATCATGCGCTTGGGCTTGTTGTCGTCCTCAGCCTCGACCTGCACGGTGTAGCGAACCGCCTTGCCGTGCGGGACCATCCGGCCGCAGCTGAAGCACTGATGTGTTCTCTCGACCGCCGGCACGCCGCACCTCCGTTGGCGGGAGGGAGCATGGTGCGAAGAGATTGCAATCAAGTTACTCGTATAAGTTGTTTTCCTGGCCGAGGCGGCCAAACAAACGCGGCCGCAGGGCTGGCATCGGCAATGAACGGCTCACGACGATCCTGCGCCTTTCCTTTGGCGCGTTTCAATTGCCTTGCTGGCCGACCGCTTGGTTTGCACCCGTTGCGCGGGTCTCGCCGGGGGGGCGCTGTTCTGGACAGGAGCGTTCGCGCCAAGGCTGTTCAGGTGGAGCGCCTCTGCGCGCGCAAGCAATTCGGCCGCGCCCGCCCGCCGAACAAGATCCGCGTTGCCGCTCGAGAATGCGCTGGCTCCCTCAATGACCGAGACCGCCTCAAGCACGCCCAAAACAGGCGAACGGGGCGGAACGCGCACGATCTTTCCGCCGACGATCACGAGGCCGCCGCCATCCTCGGCCACGCCGCGAAACACCAGGGGCCACTCGTCCGGCACCCAGACGTCGATGTAGCTCGGCTCGGTCGTCAGCACCTGGGCGCAGAAAATCTCTTGGACGCCGGTCCGCGTATCGGTCCAGAACGGAACGAAGACTTCGTCGGTCGCCGCGAGCCCGAAATAGTCGCCAATGAACAGCAGGTTCCGGTCGCCATGCGACCAGGGCGCGTTCACGTCCGGGTTCCAGCCGTGCTTTGTCACCCGTCGCCGATGAGGGAAGGTCCCGGCGTCATCGTAGGAGGCAGACAGATAGAGGTTGAGCAGATAAGGGCCGGCCCCGAATTCTTGCCCGAAGGCATAGAATGCGCACCCGACCGTGCCGCTCGGGGTCGCGGCGAGCTGGGGCATGAAGCAGTGCTGGCCGGGCAGCACGCCAGACGGAATGAGAGGAGAACCGCTTGTCGGGCCTTCCCAGGTCTGGCCGCCGTCGCGCGACACTCTGTAGAAGATCCGGCTGACGCCGTCCCGGAGTTCCGGCCAGGCGATGACGAGCGTTCCGCCTGAGCCGACCGCGGCCGTGACCATGGTGCGCACGCGAAAATGCCCGTTTGGCAGAATCGGGAAGCCGCCCACTGATGTCGAAAGACCCTCCAAGCCCTGCACGTCGGCGACCACCACCGGCTTTTCAAAGGTCGCGCCGCCATCTTTCGAGCGCAGGTGTCGGACGCTGGATTTGCTGGCCGGACTGATGTCGAAGATGTGGATCCAGCCATTCGAGTCGGTGACGATCGCAGGCGCGTAAACGGAAAAGTCGAGATGCCCGGCAGCTTTCTGCGCGCCTGGCCCGCGCCATGTAAGCCCGCCGTCAGTGGACCGCGCAAATCCGCAATTCTGGTTCGCGCCCCACACTGCGTAGACATTGCCGTGGAACGGGCTTTCCGGCCTGTCATCGGCGGCCATCCACTGCTTGTCGTCACGATCGCTGGTGGTCAGTTGAACGGGGTTGCTCCACGTTTGGCCGCCATCGCCTGAGCGGTAGACCACCATCCCGAGTCCTGTCAGATCCTGGCCATAAGACAGGGGCTCACCAAGCAGGTAGGCTGCGCCGTTCGCGTCGAAGGTCACCGCCGGGTCCGTCATGCCTTGCCAGCCCGGCAGCATGGGCAACGTGCTTTCGCCCCACGTCTCGCCTCCGTCCAAGCTGTAGAATGGGCTGAGGTGGAAGTGGTACTTCTGCGGTTCGTCGAACCGCTTCGATGCGCCGACCAGATTGCTTGGGTTGCGGGGGTTCACCGCAAGATCAGATTCGCTCCGTGACTGGCTGGCGGTGCTGTGGCTGACCTGGACCTCCAGCCCCACATACAGACCTGGCCCTTTTGGATTCGCGAAGTCCGGCAAGGTGAAATGCATCTCACGCCTCCTGTGGTGAGAGAGCGGGCGCCTAGTGCTGGCTGCGGCCGCGCGACTTCCGCGTCCAGGCGACAAGCCGACGCCTGGCGACAATTGCGACAACCAGGGCGGCTGCGGCCGCCGTATAGAGCGCCTCGGTTGCGCCGGAGCCCCCGTCGGGAGACACGCCGAATAACTGCTCGAACCAGTCCATCGCGACACCTCGTCGGGAGTCCCCGCCCGGCAGCCCGGCGGGGTATGAGTCTCTGGCGGCTCTCTCAACGGCGTCCATAACCCGGAGGCGGCGCGCCAATGATCGGCGCTCTGGCAGACGGAAGCTCTGCCGTCAGTAGAAGCCTGGCTGCATTGCAAGACTAACCGAGCCCGGAGATCCCGAATGTGAAGCTGAACACGTTCCGTTACGCCCTGCGCCTCGGAACGAAGCCAAAATCTCCGTTCAACCGCGCAGGCGGCGGATGCTCATTCGTACCGGCCGACTCCGCCCTTGCGGGGAGGATCTAAAAAACGTAGACGATCCAACGTGGCTCGCCACGCCGGGGTATAGCGCAGCCTGGTAGCGCGGAAGTTTTGGGTACTTCAGGTCGCAGGTTCGAATCCTGCTGCCCCGACCATGCGGCGAGCACCGGTTCCGAGTCCCGGATCAACGAGCAGCGAGCAGCCATGTCCGCCAGGATCTATCGTCCCGCCAAGACCGCCATGCAGTCCGGCACGGCCAAGTACACCCGCTGGCTGCTCGAGTTCGAGCGCGAGGCGAAGGACATCGATCCGCTGATGGGCTGGACCAGCTCGGGCGACACCCGCCAGCAGGTGAAGCTCTGGTTCGACACCAAGGAAGACGCGCTCGCCTACGCGCAGCGCAACGGCATCGCGGCCACGGTCGAAGAGCCGCACGAGCCCAAGCGCCGGCAGATCGCCTATGCGGACAACTTCAAGTTCAACCGCGTCGGCCAGTGGACCCACTGACGCCGGCCCACCCCGGCCGTTCCGGCCCCGTAGCTCAGATGGATAGAGCAAGGACCTTCTAAGTCCGAGGTCGCAGGTTCGAATCCTGCCGGGGTCGCCAATCTCTTCTCGAGGCCTCAGGATCCCGGTGGGTCAGGCGACCGCTGTGCTGCGGGTTGGTGGCTTGACGCAACAGAGCCGCGCCTGAGTCTACGCCGAAGTGGCGCGTGAGCTTTGGTCAGCCGAGGTCTGGCCAATACGTCGGGCTGAACTCCGAGGCAGGGCGCTGTCGTCACGCGACTGGACGCGAGGTTTAGGATCGTCGGGCTAACGACCTTGGCGCCGATCATCGGGGTTCAGCCCCGGAGCAGATCGATGTTGATCCGGCCTATTCAGGATCATCTCCCGCTACGCCGCCGTCATAGGCCGGGCGGTCTCAAGCGTCGGTGAGCCGGCGCGGGCAAACACCAATACGTGCAAAGAGCACTCGCGGCATCTGGCTCGCGCATGGGTTCACCAATGCTGGATCGGGTGGCGAGCCCAGCCTGCGCCTGCCACTATGGCGGCCTCGCTGCATCGCCTGTCCAGGATTTCCATGTCCCCCGATTCCGCCCTCTCGCCCAGCATCGTCAGAGCCGCCCAGATCATCCGGGGTTTCGACAAGGACGATCAACCGCGGATCGAGGCGGACGCCGCCGTCGTGGTGCAGGGCGGCATGATTCAGGCGATTGGGCCTGCGGCCGAAATGGCGGCGCGCTACCCCGGCGCCGCCATGCATGGCGGCGACGGCTTCGTGATCACGCCCGGCTTCGTCAACGCGCACCACCATGTCGGGCTGACGCCGCTGCAACTGGGCTCGGCGGATCACCCGCTGGAGCTCTGGTTCGCGAGCCGGCTGGCGCTCCGTGACGTCGACCTCACGCTGGACACGCTCTACTCGGCCTTCGAGATGATCGCGAGCGGCGTCACCACGGTGCAGCATCTCCACAGCCGCGCTCCCGGAACGCCCCGCGACATCGTGGCGGCGGCCGAGAAGGTGATCTCGGCCTACAGGGCCATCGGCATGCGAGCGACATATTCGATGGCGCTGCGCGACCAGAACCGCCTCGTCTACGAGGACGACGCGGATTTCGTGGCGCGGCTGCCGGACGACCTGAAGCCCGCCATGCGGGATTACTTCACCCGTTTCACCGTGCCGCTCGCGGACCAGATTGCGGTGTCCGAGGAGCTGCTGCGGCGCTACGCGGACGATCCGCTGATCCGGGTGCAGGTCGCGCCGTCCAATCTCCATTGGCTCAGCGAGAACGCGCTGGAGGCGGCCGGCGATCTCGCGCGGCGCCACGGCGTGCCGCTGCACATGCATCTCCTGGAGACGCCTTACCAGAAGGCCTATGCGCGGCGTCGCACCGGCGGCTCCGCTGTGCGCCATCTGGAGCGGCTGGGCCTGCTGGGCCCCCAGATGACGCTTGGCCACGGCGTCTGGATGACCGAGGACGACATTGCGCTCTGCGCCCAATCGGGCACGCGGATCTGCCACAACTGCAGCTCGAATTTCCGCCTCAAGAGCGGCGTCGCGCCCGTGAACCGCTTCCTGGCCGAGGGCGTTCCGGTCGCGATCGGCATCGACGAGGCGGGCGTCAACGACGACCGCGACATGCTGCAGGAGATGCGCATGGTGCTGCGCACGCATCGCGAGCCGGGCATCGACGCGCCGCATCCGTCGCCCGCCACCGTGATGCGCATGGCGACCGAGCACGGCGCTGGGACAACGCCTTTCGCGGGGTCGATCGGCCGGCTGGAGCCCGGCATGGCGGCCGATCTCGTACTGTTCGACTGGAAGGCCGTGACCTACCCCTACCAGTCGGCCGATCTCGGCCTTGTCGAGACGCTGGTGCAGCGGGCCAAGAGCGGCGCGGTGCATTCGGTGATAATCGGCGGCGATTTCGTGTATCAGGACCGCCGGTTCACCCGTGTCAACCGCGACGCCGCCTTGGCCGAGATCGCGGCCCGGCTCGCAGCGCCGCTGACGCCGGCCGAGGAGGCCCGCCGGGTTCTCGCCCGCGAGGCCATGCCGCATGTCCGGCGCTTCTACGACGGATACCTGGACGGGCTCGGCGATGAGCCGCACTACCGCACCAGCGGGCGGTTCTGAGGCGGCTAGGCTGGCGGAACCTGCGCCGCAAAGGCGGCCGCGATGTCGCGGCGCTGCGCCAGCCAGAGCGCGTCCTTGTGCCGGGCGAGCAGCGCCAGCGTGTCGCGAAAAGCCGGGAAACGGCCGGGCCGCCCGGCGATGCGCAGGTGGAACCCGATGTTGAGGAGGCGCGGCAGGCCGCGTTCGGCCTCGGCGATCAGCACCGAAAGGGCGTCCGCCACATACTCCGCCATCTCGCGCGACCGCACGAAGCCGTTGGGATGAAAGAACTTCATGTCGTTCGCATCGAGCGAATAGGGCGTCACCAGCAGGGGCAGGGAGCCGTTGCGGTCCCAGTAGGGCAGGTCGTCGTCGAACCCGTTGGACGTGTACGCAAAGCCGCGCTCGCGCAGCAGATCTCGCGTCCACGGGCTCTCGCCGCCGCGGCAGAAGAATCCGACCGGCTGCTGGCCCGTGGCGGACAGGATGGCGTCGACGCAGCGGTCGAGGTCCCGCGCCTCGGTCTCCCTGTCCGAGTAGTCGGCGTGCGGGCGCCAGCGCCAGCCATGCACGGCGAACTCGTGGCCTCTCCGGGCCGCCTCGGCGGCGACCTGGGGCGAGCGCTCCACGGCTTGGCCGCAGGCGAAGAACGTGGCCGGGATTGCGTGGGCGTCCAGCGCGTCCAGCATTCGCCAGACGCCGGCCCGCATCCCGTAGGCGAAGATCTGCTCCTGGCCCTGGTCGCGCACGCCGGCCGGCACCACGCTCATGACCTCGCCCATGGGCTCCGACCGGGCGTCTCCGTCGCCGACCTGATGCTCCGAGCCTTCCTCGAAATTTACCACCACCGACACGGCGAGGCGCTTGCCGCCCGGCCACGTCACGTCGGGCCAGCGGCCGCCATAGCCAAGAAGGTCGCGCGTCATGGCTGCTCCCCGGCGGCGAAACCGGCGGGCGTGGGCCGCGGCGCCCAGGGCGGCTCGCCGAGGCCGGCGAGCCAGGCTTTGGCGATCGCGTCGCGGCGGGCGAACCACACGCCGGGCCTGGCGGCCATGTGCTCCAGCAGGCGCTCCAGCCCGCCGATGCGGGCCGGCCGGCCGATGATGCGCAGGTGCAGCCCGATCGACAGCATGCGCGGAGCGTCCGCTCCCTCGGCGTAGAGCCGCTCGAAGGCGTCGATGCAGTAGCGGGCGAAGTCGTCCGCGAACACGAAGCCGCCGCCGTTGTAGAAACGCATGTCGTTGGTGTCGAAGGCGTAGGGCAGCACTACGTGCCGCCTGCCATCCTGCTCCACCAGAAAGGGAACGTCGTCGTTGTAGGCATTTGAATCGTACAGGAACCCGCCATGTTCGATCAGCAGTCGGCGGGTGTTCACCGAGGTGGCCGAGCGGGTGTGCCAGCCCACCGGCGGCGCCCCGGCGGCGGCCTCGATCGCCTTGGCGGCGCGCAGGATCACGCGGCGCTCGGCGGCCTCGTCCATATGGACCTGCCGCTCCCAACGGTAGCCATGCGAGGACACCTCGTGGCCGTCCGCGACAGCCTCCCGGGCGATCCACGGCGAGATCTCCAGCGCCCGGCCGTTGGCGTTCAGCGTGGCGGCGACGCCGTAGCGCTTCAGCAGCGCGCGGATGCGCGGCCAGCCGGCGCGCACGCCGTATTCGAAGTGGCTCTCCATGCACAGGTCGCGGGCGCCTTCGACCTTCTCGACCGCCTCGTAGATGAACTCGTTGCGCTCGTCGCCCATGCCGAGCGAAAGCTCCGCGCCTTCCTCGATGTTGACCACCACCGAAACCGCGAGCCGGGCGTCCCCGGGCCAGCGCACCGATGGCCCGCCCGCCCGGTAGCCGGCGAAATCCCGATCATGGGCGAGGCCGCGTTCGCCCGCCGGAGAGTTTCCAGGCCCGCTCATGACCGCTTCGCCGCGAGCGACCGCACCTGATCCATGAACCGGCGCGTCTTGTCGGCGTCCCAGCGCAGCAGGTTGCCCTCGTGCGAACCGTCCAGCATCAGCGAGGTCGACACCACCGCGCCGTCGGCCACCGCCAGCGCATCGGCGACGTTCCCGTCCGTGACGCTGCCGCCAATCAGGAGGGGGCGACGGACGCCCGCCGCCCGGGTCCGGCGCACCCGGTCGAGGCTGTCCGCGAAGGTCGCGCCCGTGAGCACGAGGCCGTCGGCGCCGAAATTGGCCGCCGCCCTGGCGGCCTCCTCCACGGGCGCGGCGATCATGGGTTCGCTGGTGCGGTCATAGACGTCGGCCAGGATCGCGATGTCGTCTCTCCGCAGGGCGTGCCGATAGGTGCGGGCCGGAATGGCGAGCGCGGTTTTGGGCCCCTCCATGGTCATCGCGGCGGCGACGAACACCTTCAGCCGGACGAAACTGGCGTCGGCCGCATGCGCGATCGCGAGCGGGGCCTCAGCGTCGTGCGCCTGCACGATGATGCCGAGCTCTATGGCGGGAAACGCCTTGCGGATCTGGCGACCCAGCGCCGCCGTCACCGCGATCGTGGCGGGGGCGGCCGGGCCGACCTGCCGGGTCTGGTCCTGCAGCATCATGGCGGGCACGCCCGCTTCCGCGAAGACTCGGGCGTTGGTGAGCGCGTAATCCTCCAGAAACGCCATCGAGAGGCCGCGGGCGACCGAAAGGTCCGGCAGATGCAGCGCCGCCACGATGGCCGGGGCGGGGCCCTGCAGGAAGCGGGCGGAGGTCGTGTGGCTCATCATCAATCTCGAAGCAGTTGCTGGATGGCGGGAGCGGCCGTTGCGGCCGCATCGTGTGGCAGGCGGGCGGCGAGCGCCAGCAGTCGCGCGCGGGCCTCGCGCCGGTCGGCGCCGAGCAGGCGCCAGGGCCCGAAATCCTCCACCGCGAAGGAGGCCGACACTGCGCCGAGGCAGGCCGCCGCGACCGGATCGTGGGTTCGGACGAGCCCGGCCAGGAAGCCGCCGCAGAACGCGTCTCCCGCGCCGGTGGGATCGATCGCCCGCACGGGCGCGACCGGGATCGCGACGGGCCTTGGCAGGTCGCGCCCGGCCAGCAACGCGCCCCGGCTCCCGAGCTTGAGCGCCACGAGAGGAGCCCCGGAGGCGACAAGCCGCGCTGCGGCGATTTCGGGCGCCAGAGGGCCCACCAGCGCGGCGGCTTCCGTTTCGCTCGGCAGGAACGCCGCCATGGGGGGCAGGCGGCCCTGCGCGACGTCGGGCGCCATCGCGGCGGCGTTTGAGCCGGGATCGAGCGTGACGACAAGGCCTCGCCCGGTGAGATCCTCCGCCATCCGGCGTTGTGCGTCCGGCAGGTTGGCGCCGAGATGCGCGCCGAAAGCCGCCGCATAGGCGGCCGGCACTTGCGCGGGAAGCACGGGATTGCGCCGCCGGAACGCGCCGAAGCCAGCGGGTGGATCGGGCTGGGCCCGCATCCAAGCCATGAACCGGGCGGCGTCCGCCGCGCTGATGCGATCCCCCGCGAGGCCGAAGCGCTCGAACGCGCCCTCGTCGGCGTGGAGATGGTCGGTTCTGGCGCCGTCGGGCTTGTAGAAGAACCATTCGGAGGAGAACACCTCCTCGTCGGCCTCGTGGACGCCGTCGAGATCGAGGCCGGCCGCCCGGGCCGCGTCCAGCCAGCGGGCGGGGTAGTTGCGCGGAACGACGCCCACCACGCCGACAGCGTCGACCCACAGGCGCGCGCCCGCGGCCGAATAGATCGCGTTGCCGCCCATCTGGCCGCGGCGGACCCGGCCATCGGCCGCCGCCACGTTGTCGATGATGATTCCGCCCGCCGTGAAGCACTGCACCATGGCGTCAGGCCGCCCCTAGCCCCAGCGCGTCGCGCTGCTTGGCGAAATGATAGGCGAAGAGGTGCATCGGGATACCGGCCGGAAGGGCCGCGAGCTCCGGCCGCACGGCCGGAACCTGGACGACGCCGAACGCCAGCTCCTCGATTGCGGCGTGGGCGAGCGCGAGGATCGCGATCAACCGCCCGCCGACCTTGCGGCTGACCAGCGCGGTGTCCAACGCCCGCTCGAGGCTCGCCGCGTCCGTCGCGACCAGGACCAGCGGCTCGCCCGCTTTCTGCGAGCGGTAGTGGTGGTACTCCTCCAGCGGCGTCGCAATGGCGTGGACCGGGGAGAGCTCCTTGACCTTGGCGGCGCCGAAGCACGCGGTCGCCATGTTCGGGCCCAGACCGGCGAACAGCACCAGCGGCGCATCCGCGACGGTCGTCGCAAGGGCGGCCACGGGCGCGTCGAGCGCGATCGCGAGCCCATCCAGCCGGCTCGCGATCGCGTCCAGATCCGCGCCGAACCGTTCTGCCTCGGGCGTGTCCGCCCAGCGCTGGGCGAGCCGCATCAGGAGCGCCATCGTGGCGGTGCTGGACTGGGTCGGCCAGCCGGAGCGGGTGGCGTGCACCACGAGGCCGTCGTCGAACGCGGTGAGCAGCGCGCTGCCGGGCGTGTTCGAAACGCCGAGCGTGAAGGCGCCGCGCATCCGGGCCCGCTCCAGCGCGTCCATGATCACTGGCGTGGTTCCGCTGGCGCTGATGCCGATCACAAGCGTGCGCGCGTCCGCGGCGGCCACGCCGTAGCTGGCGTAGTCCAGCGCCTGCGCGGCTTCCAGGGGGATGCCAAGCAGGCTCTCGAACGCGTGGCGCACGCCGGCGCCCACATGCCAGCTGTCGCCGCAGCCGGCCACGACCACGCGGGCGACGCCGCGTTCGCGCAAGGCCGCGGCCAGGCGCTCGATGGCTGGCGCTTCCGCCGCCAGCGTCCGCGCGATCGCGCTGCCCTGCGCCATCATCTCGGTCCGCGTGCGCTCGACGCGCGCGAGCCGGGCGGGATCGCCGGCTGCGTCGCGCGACGGCTCCGCCGTGAGGGCGTTGGCGCGGGCGGTTTGTTCAGGGGTCATAGAGCGGCATCCATGGCAAATGCGGGGGGATCAGCGGCCGAGCCGGTCCAGGCCGACCGTGCGGGCGATCAGCAGCATGGCCAGAAAGGAGAGGCCGATCTCCAGCGACGAGATCGCGGCGATCACCGGGGAGCTGTCGAATTGCACGAGATAGTAAAGCTCCACCGGCAGCGGCCGGGCGCGCACATCGGAGGTGAACAGCGCCACCGTGACATTGTCGAACGCCTCGATGAACGTGAAGGCGCCGGCCGCCAGCAACGCCGGCGCGAGCTGCGGAACGGTGACGCGCGCGAAGGTCTCCAGTTTGCCCGCGCCCAGATTGGCGCTGGCCTCGTCGAGACGCGGGTCGAGTCCCGCGAGCCGCGCCATCGCGATGCGGATCACGAAGGGCAGGCAGAACACCGAAAGGCTGAGGATCAGCATGGCGTCCGATGCCCGGAAGGCGAAATAGGCGCCGAAAAACAGGCTCGCGATGCCGATCACCATTCCGGGCATCATCTGGGGCGACAGCAAAAAGGCGTTTAGCGCGCCCTTGCCCGCAAATGCGCCGCGCACGCTCGCAAAGGCGGCCGGCACACCCAGAGCCAGGCAGACCAGCATGACGCTGAAGGCCACGCGAAGGCTGACCAGCACCGAGTCGGTGAGTTGCCGGTTCGCGAACACGGCCTCGTACCAGCGCAGCGAGAACCCCGAGGGCGGGAAGCTGATATAGCCGCGCGGCTCGATCGACACCGCGAGCACGATTAGGCTCGGCGCGACCAGCAGCAGGATCGAGAAGCCTGTCACGATGGCGAGCGCCGCCATGCCGATCCGGTCGGCCCAGACAACTCCGGAAGCCAGCCTCATCGCCGCACCTCGTTCCAGCGGCTGAGCCGCGACCCCAGGCTCACGATCGCGAGCACGAACAAGAAGCAGGTCGAGAGCAGCAGCGTGGCCAGCACGGCCCCGCGCGTCCAGTCGAGCACCACGATGGTTTGCTCGTAGACCTGCACGGCCAGCGTCGAGTAGTTCCCGCCGCCCAGCAGCTGCGGGATAATGAAGTTCGTGTAGGAAACCGCGAACACCAGCGCCAGCCCGGCGAAAATTGCCGGGATGCTCATCGGCACGATCACCTTGAAGAAGGTGGCGGTGCGGCTCGCGCCCAGGTTCAGCGACGCTTCCTCGAGCCGCCGGTCGCGCTCGCTCAGCACCGCGAGCAGGGGCAAAATCATGAAGGGCAGGTGGATCTGCGTCATGCCGATCAGCACCGCCCAGTCGGTGTTGAGGATGCGCAACGGCTCGTCGATCACGCCGAGCCAGATCAGCGATTGGTTGAGAATGCCGCGCCTGCCGCCAAGAATGACCAGCCACGCGTAGGTGCGCACCAGCGCGCTGGTCAAAAGCGGCGACACGATCGCGACCAGCAGCAACGTGCGCCACACGCCGCGCAGCGACCCATACGCGAAGGCGACCGGGTAGGCGAGGAGGAGGCAGAGCACCGTGGAGGCCGCCGCCACCCAGAAGCTGCGCCACATCAGCCGCCACACCAGCGGGTCCGACAAGGCGCGCAGCATCGGCTCCAGCGTAAAGCTGTCGCCCACGATCCGGCCGCGCTCGATGGTGACGAAGCCGAACAGCAGCAAGGTGCCGATCGGCAGCACCATAAAGACCAGGAGATAGGCGACGGCCGGCACGGCGGGCCAAAGGCCGCCGCCGACCAGGGGCCGCATCCACGCGCCGCGGCGGGGCGACAAGGGCCGGGACGGCGGCGGCCGAAGAGCCTCAGTGGACATGCGCGCCATCCTGTCGCCGCAGCACCACGGCGGCGGCCGGGTCCGCGATGCGGGCCACCACGCGATCGCCCGGTCCCGCCTGCGGCCGTCCCGGGCTGCGCGGCGCGATGGCGCGCAGCGGCTCGGGCCAGCCGCAATCGATCTCGTATTCCACCGTGGGGCCCAGCGCGGTCGTGAAGGTGACCGTGCCCGGCCAGCCGGGCGCCGCGTCCCCGGCCGTTGCAGGCTCGACGGTGACGTTCTCGGGCCGCACCACCAGCACGGCCGGCCCCGCCGGCGCCTGCGTGGCGATCCGGGCGGGATCGTCGAAGTGTCCGTTCGCCACCTCGCCCGGGATGACGTTGGCCCGGCCGATGAAGTTCGCCACATAGGCCGTGCGCGGGCGATCGTAGATGTCGAGCGGCGAACCGAACTGCTCGACCACGCCCTTGTGCATCACCGCCACCGTGTCGGAGAGGGTCATCGCCTCCATCTGGTCATGCGTGACGAAGATCGACGTGATGCCGACACGCTGGATGAGCTTGCGCAGCTCGATCTGCATGGTGAGCCGCAGGCGCGCGTCAAGCGCGTTGAACGGCTCGTCGAGCAACAGCACGGACGGCTCCAGCACGAGCGAGCGCGCGATCGCCACGCGCTGCTGCTGCCCGCCGGAGAGCTGCGCCGGGTAGCGGTCTGCAAAGGTCGAGAGGTCGACCAGCCGCAGCGCATCCTCGACGCGGCGCGCTACCTCCGCCCGGGAGGTGCGGCGCACCTTCAGCCCATAGGCGACGTTGGCCGCGATCGTGAGGTGGGGAAACAGCGCGTAGTTCTGGAAGACGTAGCCGACCTCGCGGCGGTTCGGCGGCATGTCGGAGATGTCGTTGCCCTGCACGACGATCCGGCCGGCGTCAGGTGTAATGAAGCCCGCGATGGTGCGCAGCAGGGTGGTCTTGCCGCACCCGGAGGGCCCGAGCAGGGTCAGCACCGAGCCCTTTTCGACAGAAAGGCTGCAGCCGCGCAGCACCGGCAACTCGCCGAAGCTCTTGGACACGTTGTCGATCACGAGGTGGCTCATGCTGTCTCCGCCAGGCTTTGCGCGACCGTGGGGGAAAGGTCGAGGCCGAGGCCCGCAGGCCCCCGGCCCGACACCGCCCGCCCGCCGACCCGCATCGCGCCTTCGATGAGGTCAAGAAAGGGCGACCCGCCGGCGAGCCCGGCCGCCATCGCGCCCAGCACGGCGTCGCCGGCTCCGGTCGGGTCCAGCGCCTCGACGCCCGTGGGCGCGCCGAATTGCGTGAGGCGGCTGGAGCCCGCCATGGCGGCGGCCGCTCCCTCACGCCCGCGCTTTTGCAGGACGCAACAGCCCAGGGAGGCGAGCTGGATCACGGCGTCCTCGTCGTCGCTGTCGGGAAGCAGCAGCCGCGTTTCCTCGCGGCTCGCCGCCAGCACGCTCATGCGGGGCGCCAACGCCAGAAACCGCGCCGTGTCCGCGCCCGCGAACGCCTCACTGGTGTCGACCAGCACCCGAGCATCGCCGGCCGCATCCAGAAGCGCTTCAAGACGCTCGACCGGCATGGGACAGGCCGCGATGGCGCCAAACGAGCCGGCGTCGGCCGGGATGGTGGGCGCAAGCGCGACCGTTCGGGCCCACCACTGCGGGTCGCGGTGGTGCGGAGAGGCCCGCGCGCCGTCCTGCGCGTGTGTTATGCGCGCGGTTCGCGACGGGCCGGGCCGGCGTTCGACGCGCGCCAGGTCGACGCCCTTTGCGGCGAGCGCCTCCAGCCATGCAGCCGGGTAGTCGTCGCCCACTGCTGCGGCCACGCAAGGCGTGACGGCTTCGGCCGCCAGCGCGCCGAGCGCGGCGTAGAGCGCCGCACCGCCCGGAACGGGACCGAAGCGGCCTGCCGGCGTCTCGATCGTGTCGATCGAGAGATAGCCGACGACCAGCACGGCCCGGCGGCGCGTCATTGCCCGGTCCCCAGCAGGGAACGGCGCGTGAGCAGCCGGCTGACGCGGAAGCGCAGCGTGTCGTTCTTCAAATGGAGGCGCGTGTCGGGATCCAGCCCCGTCATACGCGCCAGCGCGGCCGCCAACGCCTGCACGGGGGCCGCCATCGCGAGCGGCGCGAGCGCGGGCGGCACGGCCGGGACGGTGACCCGGTGCGTCGCGTTCGCAATGGGAGCCTCGGGCGTGTCGATCGCGAGCGTAACCACGTTCATGTCGCGCAGCGCCTCGCAATTCAGGTTGGCGTAGCGCGCGATGGCGGGCTGGTTGGCGATCATCACGACGAGGTCCGTCGCCGGCATTGTCCAGTACTGACTGTGGGCGAACTCCTCAAGATCCGCCGACCAGGCGGGAATGCGGGTGAGCTCGACGCATTTCGCCGCCGCGTAGCGGGCCGTGCCGCGCTCCGCGCCGGCGGCCAGGAACCGGATGCCCGTGGGAGCCGAGAGCATCGGCGCAACGGCGTCGGCCGCCCGCAGGGCTGCGCTGATCGCCTCGCCGACGCGGTCGACGTCGAGGCTCTCCGCGCGCCCGGCGGCGCCCTGGGCGAGCAGCATCAGCGCCAGGATGGTGGCCGTGTAGGAGGCCGTGCCGCACAGGAAGGGCGCGACGTCGGCGAGCTCGAGCGAGATCTTGCGGGTCGCGATGGCGCCCAGGCGGCTGCCGTCGCCGTTTACGAGCGCGAGCAGGGGCGCGCCACGCTCCTGGATGGCGTGCGCGGCCTCAACGGTGCGGTCGACGTTGCCGGACATGGAGATTGAGATGACGCGATCGCCGTCGCGCAGGTCCGGCGCAGCCAGCATCAGGTCGAGCGGGCCCACGGCCCGCCAATCGAGGCCGAGCGACTCGGCGTAGCCGGTCGCCGCCTGCGCGGCGAACAAGCCGTCGCCGCAGCCGCACACGAAGATGCGCCCGCCGACGCCCGGCGTGAGAACCGCCGCGTCGGCGCTCCGGAAAGCGTCCGCCCGGCGCCAGAGATCCGCCAGGACCTCCGGCTGCCGCTCCATGTCGCGCCGCATGGGCGACGTCGATGTGTTCGTGCTCATGAGCGGGTCCTCAGCTGGCGAAGAGCCGATCGAACTGTTCGACCAGCTTGCCCCGCACGGGCGCGATCTTGGCCCAGTCCACCGATTGCAGCGCCAGCACCTCGGCCGGCGTCGCGGGCGTGTAGGGCTTCGCGGCCTCCGGAATGGGCACGTCCTTCACGGTCGGGCCGAAGAAGTAGGGCGCGTTCGCGGCCCGCGTCTGGTACTCGACCGAGAGCAGCAGGTTCATCCACTCGGCGACCAGATCCGGGTGGCGGGTCTTCGCGACCGCCGACATGAATGACACGATTGCGACCGGGCCGGGCGTGGGCTTGATGAACTTGATCGGCAAGCCCTTATCGGCCGCGCCGGCGGCGTCGTTGTTCCAGATCGGCGCCAGCGCGATCTCCTCGCGCTCCAGCATCTGCAGCAGCTGCGTGGGCGAGCGGCCCACGATGGGCTTCAGCTCCTGCAGCTTCGCCCAGCCGGGCTCGAGATTGTCCTCGGACCCGCCAAAGGTCTTGGCCGCGATCACCAGCACGCCGAGGCCGAGATTCGAGGAGGCGCGCGGAATGCCGACCTTGCCGCGATATTCCGGGTTCCACAGGTCCGCCCAGCCCTTGGGCGGGGTCTTCACCATCTTCTCGTTGTACGCAATGCCGATCAGCGAGTAGCTCGCCGGCACGCCGTAGCCTTGGCTCTTGGCCACGAAGTCGGGAACCAGGTTGGCGTAGTTCGGGATCTTGGCCGGGTCGACCTTTTCGATGTAGCCGTCCCGGATGCCGATCAGGTGCGGCGGCTCGCCGTTCGGCAGCGCGTCGTAGGGCGAGTAGCCCTGCGCGGCCTTGATCTGCGCCACCACATCCTGGCTTTCGCTCGGCACCAGACGGACCTTGAGCCCTGGGTGCTTCTCCTCCATGCGCTTGGCGAGCCACTGGTGCGGCTCCTGCAATTGGCCCGCGAAGCTGACGATCACGAGCTCCTTGGCCTCCTGGGCCAGCAGGCGCGTGGGCAAGGTCGCGGCGGCGCCGGCCGCCACTGCGGTGGACAGAAAGGCGCGGCGATCGATGGGGCTGTTCATGAAGCATGTCATGGCGGCGTCTCCGAAGGGCTTCGTCGGGCGGGTCACATCGCGAAGGTGCGGTCGAAGCGCTCGACCAGCTGGCCGCGCACGGGCACGATCTTGGGCCAGTCGATCGTCTGCAGGGCCAGCACCTCCTCGGGCGTGGAGGGCGTGTAGGCGGCGGCGTCGGCCGGCACGGCGACGCCCTTCACGGTGGGGCCGAAGTAGTATGGCGCGGCCGCCGCGCGGGCCTGGTATTCGGGGCTGATGATCCCGTTCATCCACTCGTCGACCAACTCCGGCGCGCGGGTGCGGGCGATGCCGGAAAAGAACGAGATGATCGCGATGGCGCCGGGCTTGGGCTTCACAAATGCGATCGGCAGGCCCTTGCCGGCCGCCGCCGCGGTGTTGTTGTTCCATAGCGGAGCGAGCGCAATCTCCTCGCGCTCCAGCATCTGCGTGAGGCTGGCGGGCGAGCGCGCCGCCTTGGCGTCGAGCTCCTTCAGCTTGGCCCAGCCGGGCTCGAGATCGGCCTCCGAGCCGCCGAAGGTTTTGGCTGCGATCGCCAGTGTGGCGAGGCCAAGATTCGAGGACGTCCGGGCGATGCCGACCTTGCCCTTGAACTCCGGTTTCCAGAGGTCCGCCCAGCTCGTCGGCGGCGCTTTCACCATGGACGTGTTGTAGGCGATCCCGACCAGCGAATAGGTCGCCGGCACGCCGTAGCCCTGGCTCTTGTCGAGCAGCGACGGGTAGACGCCCGCCAGGTTCGGCAGCGCGGCGTCATTGCGCCTGGTGAGATACTGCTCGCCGATGCCGATCAGGTGCGGGGGCTCGTCGTTGGGCATCGCGTCATAGGGCGAGAAGCCCTGCCCGGCCTTGATTTGCGCCACGACGTCCTGGCTGTCGGAGGGAACGAGCCGGATCTTCAGCCCGGGGCGGCGCGCCTCCATCTGATCGGCGAGCCAGCGATGCGGCTGCGACAGGACGCCCGGATAGGAAATGATCACCAGCTCGGTGGCGGTCTGCGCGCGCAGGACGGAGGGCGACGCAACGGCGGCGACGCCGCCCAACGCTGTGATCAAGGCTTCGCGACGGCTCATCGACATGGCGGCGGTCCTTTCTAGTGAAACGGATAGCGCTGGCGGCCCACGAATGGGCGATGCTGGGCAGGGAAGGTGGCTGGCGCGCGGGCGCAGGCAGACGGCGCGAGATCGCCGCGGCGGCGCATCAGCGCCGCGGGGGCGTCAGGGTCTGGCGCGTTCGAGCGAGCCCAGCAGGGCGACGAAGAGCCGGCAGGACCGCGAGCGCCACCCGGCGCTGCGACCGCGCGCGCCGCCGCGGCGGCCGGAATGACCGGCGGCTCGGCGGGGGATGCGGGAGTGCGTTGCTTGGCTCACGACTGAAAGCGTTTCACAACCGCCCATGGCGCACAAGATGATTTAGCGCGCAGGGAATGCCTCATCATGAGGCGACTGCGACCGGGCTGCGTACGGTCGCCGCCGCCTCGTTCTGGCCTGCGGGAGCCCGGGTGGGTTGGTGGAGCGCCGCGCAAACGCCGAGCGGAGCGAATGCTGCGATCGTTATCCCACCGCCGCCGAAAACACGCCGCCTAAATGGTCCGGTCAGATATCGTTCACCACGCGATACAAGTTCAACGCGCATACAACTGCAGATTAGTTGAATAAATTCGCCTTTAAGAAGTCGCGCGTTAAACCGGGATGCGCGTTGACGCAGGCGAGGTCCCCGTGAGTTTCGTGCTCGAACTGAAGCATCATGAAGTCGCCTATGTGGGCCGCGCCGTTCTCCGCAACGAGGGCGACCGCGCGCGCATCACCATCGATGGCCATGTGCCAATCCTTCGCGAGAAGGAGTTCATGGATCCCCTGACGGCGAAGTCGCCGGCCGAAAATCTCTATGTGGCGATCCAGGAGATGTATTTGTCCGGCTCGGACGACGCCGCGGGCGACTTCTTTTCCGCGTCCCGCAAGCTGTTGAGCAGCCTGCCACACGCCCAGGAGCCCGTCTCGCAGCTCACCAATCTGGTGCTGACACAGGAAATGAGCAAGGCGCTGAAGGTCGCGCGGACGCTCATTCATCTCGAAGGCAAGAGCGCCTGAGAAAGGCTGGGCTCGCTGAGAGCGCTAGTTTTGATTCGCGAGCCCGGTCTCCAACGCCGCGAAGCTGACGTCGTCCGGCGTCTCGCAGGCCAGCAGGGGCTGCCTCCCGGATAATGAAAGCACGATCGGGTCCGTGGTCACGCACCTGTTGCCGGAGGTCGAAACCGCGCCGATCGGCCGGTCGCCCGCCGATCCCGGTTGCAGCCGCAGCTTTTTGCGCGTCGAGAACGGCGCCACCGTGTTTGTCATCGTGTTGTCAAAAATGAACGCGGTCGCGTGCACGTCCGCGATGACGCCGTTTACGAAATTGCTGATCCGGTTGCCCTTGGCCACTACGGTGCCGGCGCCGCTTCCGCCGAACCAGATCGCGTAGGTGCTGGGAGAGCGGTGCTTGGGCCCATCTACGGACTGGGCGAGCGGCGTGTTCTCGAACACGTTGTTCTCAGCCACGGATCCGTTGAGGTCGCCCGAGAAAGCCAGCGCGATCCCTTCCGCATGCGGGGCTTCCTGCGATCCGCGGATCTCCGAGAACGTGTTGCCGCGGACAAGGGCCCCGGCGCCTGCGATGAACAGGCCATGCGTGTGAACCACATCCGGGATGCTGTCGCCGCCAATGTCTCGGAACTGCGAGTTCTCGACGCGGTTCAGATCGCCGGCCAGGCTCGCGCCTCGCAAGCGGCTCCCCACGATGGCGACATTGTCGAGCGTGTTCGAGCCCCTCTGCGGCTGCGTCTTGGGCGCTGTGATCGCGACGCCAATTCCAAAGCCCGCGATAGTGCCGTTCCGGATCTCGACGTTGGACGCGTCCTTGACCCTTATGCCAAACGTCTGCGTCCCGGGCGTCGTGGGGCCGTTTAGCCGATGGCCCTTGAGGTCCAACGACACGTAATCGCTTCGGATCACGATGGCGTCGGCGTCCGCATTCAGATCCGACTCAAGGCAATAGGCGCCTGGCGACCTGATCACGGCGGGCGTATGCCTGATCGGCCTACATCCACTTCCATCAGGCGCCGGCACGGCGTCCGAGGCCGCAACGATCAACCCTGCTACGCCGGCCAAAACCGGAGCCGCAATAAGCGCCAAACGTTTGGTAGAAACTTCACCGAGCATCGAATCATCTCAGCATGACCGAATGTCGCGTTCTACCACAACGGCTTGCGGCTTCAACAGTACGTTATATCCTGAACACTTTTAACCGAACAAAACGCGCGTTTTTGCCTCAAATCTTTGTTCGTCTTTCTTGATAGCTTCAAAGATTAGATCAGTTTTCATCGCTTGGCTGTGTTGTGGAAACGGCGCCAAATTCGGTCCGTTCGCTGGGACTGCCTCGTCGGTCCTCAGCCCGCTACGGCGTCTTCATATTCGGACGACAGCGCCAGCCATTCCTCTTCGGCCGCCATCAGGTTGCGTTCCAGCTCGGCCCGCTGCGCCGACAGTTGCGAGGCCTTGGCGGCGTCGCGCTGAAAGGCGCTGGAATCACCCAGCACTGAGTCCACACGGGCGATGAGGTCGGCGAGCTTCGCCATGCGCTGCTCCGCCGCCTCGATCTTCTTGCGCAGCGGCGTCAGCGAAGCGCGCCGGCCGGCGGCCTCGCGCCTCTGGTCCGCCTGCGAGCTCCTGTCCGGCTCGCCCGGCTTGGCCGAGCGTTCGCCTCCGGGGCCCTCCAGCACGAGCTTGCGGTAGGCGTCGAGGTCGTCGTCGAACGGCTTCACGGTGCCGCCTCCGACGATCCAGAGCCGGTCGGCGCAGGCCTCCAGCAGGAAGCGGTCATGCGAGATCAGGATCACAGCGCCCTGATAGTCGTTGATCGCCTCCATGAGCGCGGCGCGGCTGTCGATGTCGAGGTGGTTGGTGGGCTCGTCCAGGATCAGCAGGTGCGGGCCGCCGAAGGTCGCCAGCCCCATCAGCAGGCGCGCCTTTTCGCCGCCCGACAGGTTGGCGACGGGCGTGTCCGCCTTGGCGCCGGGAAAGCCCATCTGGGCGCAGCGGGCGCGCACCTTGGCTTCGGTTCCGTCCGGCATCAGTGCGAGCACGCTCGTGAAGGGCGTCGCCGAAAGGTTCAGCTCGTCGAGCTGGTGCTGGGCGAAATACGCGACCTTCAGCTTGGACGACCGCCGCACGACACCCGACATGGGGTCCAGCCGGCCGCCCACCAGCTTGGCGAAGGTCGACTTGCCGTTGCCGTTGGAGCCCAGCAGGCCGATGCGGTCGTCCTCCGCGATGCTGACGGACAGGCGCGACAGCACCGGCTTCTCGCCATAGCCCACGGCCGCGCCCTCCATCGCGATGATGGGCGGCGACAAGGGCCGCTCTGGCGAGGGAAAGTTGAACGGCAGCACGTCCGTGTCGATCAGCGCCGCGATGGGCTCCATCTTCTCCAGACGCTTCACGCGCGATTGCGCCTGGCGCGCCTTGGAGGCCTTGGCCTTGAAGCGGTCCACGAAGGCCTGGAGGTGCTTGCGCTCCTCCTCCTGCTTTTTCACCAGCTTCATCTGCAACGCCTGCTTTTCGCGGCGCTGGCGCTCGAACTGGTCGTAGCCGCCCCGATAAAGCGTGAGCTTGGCCTGGTCGAGGTGGAGGATCTGGTCGACCGACTGGTTCAGGAGGTCGCGATCATGGCTGATCACCAGGACCGTGTGGGGGTAGCGCGCCAGGTAGTCCATCAGCCACAGAGTGCCCTCCAGGTCGAGATAGTTGGTGGGCTCGTCGAGCAGCAGCAGGTCGGGCTCGGCGAACAGCACGGCCGCGAGCGCCACGCGCATGCGCCAGCCGCCCGAGAAGGACGAACAGGGGCGCTCCTGCGCTTCGGCGTCGAACCCGAGGCCATACAGGATGGTGGCGGCGCGAGCCGGAGCCGAATGGGCGCCGATGTCCACGAGCCGCGTCTGGATCTCGGCGATGCGGTGCGGGTCAGTGGCGGTTTCGGCTTCGGCCAGGAGCGCCGTGCGCTCGACGTCGGCGGCGAGCACCACCTCGGAGAGCGTCTCGGGACCGCCCGGCGCCTCCTGCGCGACAGAGCCGATCTTCAGCCCGCGCCCGATAGTCACCGATCCGCCTTCGGTTCCGACCTCGCCGCGGATGATCCGGAACAGGGTTGTTTTGCCGGTGCCGTTGCGCCCGACGAAGCCGACGCGCGCGCCGGTCGGGATGGCGACCGTGGCCTTGTCGAAGAGCGTGCGGGCGCCGAGCCGGAAGGTGACATCGTTGATGTGCAGCATGGCGGGCTTGTCGCAAAGCCAGCCTTGCCGCGCAAGGGTCCCGCTAGCGGCGGCGTTCAGGTCGGGAGGGGAATGAACTCCGTCTCGCCGGGAACGCCGTCGAACTTGCCGGCGCGCCAGTCGGCCTTGGCCTGCTCGATGCGGTCCTTGGACCGGGACACGAAGTTCCACCACAGGTGCCGCGGGCCGTCCATCGGCTCGCCGCCAAAGAAGAGCAGCCGCGCGGCGGTTTCGGCCGTGACGGTGAGTTCGTCGCCGGTGCGCAGCACCAGCAGCCGGCCGGCCTCGAACCGGTCGCCCGCGATATCGATCACGCCCTGCGCCACGTAGATCGCGCGCTCCACATGCTCGGCCGGAATGGGCAGCTTGGCGCCGGGCGCGAGCGCCGCGTCGGCGTAGACCATGTCCGAATAGGTCCGCGTCGGCGCGGTCATGCCGTACATGGAGCCGGCCACCAGCCGCACGCGCTTGCCTTCCGCCTCGATGGTGGGCAGCGCCTCGGCGCGGTGATGCGCGAAGCCGGGGTCGGTCTCCTCGTGCTTTTCGGGCAAGGCGATCCAGCTCTGGATGCCGAACAGCGGCGCTTCCGACAGACGCACTTCCGGCGCCGTGCGCTCGGAATGCACGATGCCGCGGCCGGCCGTCATCCAGTTCACCTCGCCGGGATCGATGGCCTGGATCGAGCCGAGGCTGTCGCGGTGGAGGATCTGCCCCTCGAACAGGTATGTGAGGGTCGCGAGGCCGATATGCGGGTGGGGGCGGACGTCGATGCCGGTGCCCGCCTTGAACACGGCCGGGCCCATCTGATCCCAGAAAATAAAGGGGCCGACCATCTGCCGCTGCGCGGAGGGCAAGGCGCGGCGGACCGAGAAGCCGCCGAGATCGCGCGAGCGCGGGACAATGATCGTCTCGATCGCCGGGTTGGGGCTGTCATGCGCGTCGGCCGCTTCGCTTGCGGACGCGTCGACCCGAACGTTGAACTGAGTCATGGGGGAGCCTCTGGGGGTGTGGCGTTCCTCTAGCTTACCCAGATGACGCCCGCTCGCCAGTGGCCCCCCGCGACGCTATTCCCGCGCAGGCTTCTTGTCGCCGGCGGCGGCCTGCACGATCGCCTGCGTGATCTCCAGGCTGAACAGCGTGAAGCCGAATGCCACCTTCATGGCGAAGAGCGGAAGGGCGAGATCGAAATTGCCCGACTGCGTGGGCTGCGGGACGAGAGGCTGCATGGCGTTGTCGCTCGGCTGGAGCGCTCCTCAGGCGCCGGCGTGGGCCGGCTGATCCCGGACTCAACTGCCAAATTTCAGCGTTGTTCCTGTGCGGAGGGGAGTGCGGCGGTGCGCGCCGCGTTATCGGCCCTCTGCCGCGCCTCGAAAGCTGCCTCACACCATTTGACCGCTCACGCGATCCTGATCGGCCGTGAGGCCGATCGCTCCCGGTTCGGCGTTATACTTTGACTGAAAGCGCCGAACCGGGAGGACTGCCATGATCGACAAGGCGGCCGATTGGATCTTCGTTGTCGCTGTCGTGCTTTCGATGGGCTTCGCGTCCGCGCTGCCGTTCTAGGGGCCTAGCGCGCGCCGACCTTGAGGCCTGGGGCGGGGCGCTCCTGCACCACCTCGCGCCGGAACCGGAACAACGCCGCGGGACGCCCCCCGGTGGTTGCCGTCTCGCCCGTGGGCTCGACAAGCGCGGCGTTCTCCACCACACGCCGGAAGTTCTGGGTGTGCAGGTGGCGGCCCGAAATGGCCTCCACGGTCTTCTGCAGGGCCGTGAGCGTGAAGGTCGGGGCCAGAAGCTCGAACACCACGGGCCTATATTTGAGCTTGCCGCGCAGGCGCCCCATCGCGGTGGCGAGAATGCGCCGGTGGTCGAAGCGCATCGGCTCGCCGAGGCTCGGCAGCCGCGCCCGCGCCATGGCGGCGGGCCGGCCGTCGCGCTTGGCCTCCTCCAGCAGTCCCGCCTCGTAGAGAAGCTCGTAGCGGTCCAGCACCTTCTCCTCATCCCAGGCGACTGGCTTTGGCGCGTCAGGCGTCGCCGCGAAGGCGAAGCGCAGCCGCTCGATGCGCGACAGGGGCCGCTCGGCGCCCTCGGCCTTCTCGCCCGCCGCGTCCGTCGCCCACTCGAACAGGGCGGGCAACACCTGCTGGTCCAGGATGGAGGGCCGGCCCTCGCGCCAGTCTTCCCAAGGAAAAAACGCGTACCAGGGCCGGAAGCGGGCGCCCTTGGGCAATGTCGGGCGGCCTTCAGCCAGTCGCGTCAGCGCCAGATAGCCGATCGACACCACATGCGCCTCGATCTCGGGCTCCACGATGCGGCCGCGGTCCGCGAAGGTGTAAAGCTGCTCCACATAGCCGAGCCGCAGGCCCGACTGGTCGGTCACGAAGGCGCGCAGGCCGATGTCCAGAGTGCGGTGCGTGAGCGGATCGAAGCTGCCGGAGGGCAACCCGGCGAGTTCGCCACGCTCGGCGCCAGCCACGAGCAACTGCGGCGACAGCCCGTCCATCGCCACCACGGCGGCCGCAAGGCCGATCTCGATCGCGGTTTCGGGGTGCGGGCGCGCCATCGCTCAGTCCAGCGGCAGGCGGAAGGGCGTGTTCTCGAAGCAGTCCGCGCCGCGCCCGATGGCCGCGATCGCGTCCGCCATGCGCCCGCGCCGGCCGAGAATGTCGTCCGCGATGCCGACCAGCTTGTGGTTGGGGGTCGCGGAGGGCGACAGCGCGCGCAGCAGCCGGGCCGTTTCGGCCTCGTCCCGCTCCGGCCGCAGCGCGCAAACGGTGATGAAGGCCGCCGCCGTGGAGCGGCTCACGCCGGCCCAGCAGTGGATCACCATGGGGGCCTGCTGGTCCCAGTTCCGCGCGAAGGCGAGGAGCTGCTCCACATGCGCGTCCGCCGGGAGGATGTGGCCGTCCAGCGGATCGACGATGTCGCTTACGCCAATAAAGAGGTGCCGCTCCGGCAGGATCGAGGGCGGGCGCTGCACCGGCGTGGAAACGTTGATCAACGTCACGACATGCCGGGCGGCGCTGGCCTCTACGGTCTCGTGCAGGCGGGAAAGCGGCGTGACGTGAATGGCGGGCATGCGGGTTCCAGTGTTTGGCGCAGCTTACGGCGCCAGCGCGTCGGCGCCATCTCGCGCGGCGTCCAGCGCGCGGAAGCGGTCCAGAAAGCGCTGCTGCGCCTCGCCGGCCGTCCAGGGCTCCAGCAGCGCCG
This sequence comes from Alsobacter metallidurans, assembly GCF_014636935.1. Lineage (GTDB taxonomy): Bacteria > Pseudomonadota > Alphaproteobacteria > Rhizobiales > Beijerinckiaceae > Alsobacter > Alsobacter metallidurans. The sequence goes on from NZ_BMES01000001.1 coordinate 2,132,273, forward strand.
CGATGGCGGGCGACATTACGGTGGGCCGGCCAAAGAAGCGCGCCGCCTCGGCGTCGGCGAAGCCGGCGAGGTGCGTCGCCTCCAGGTAGGCCGCAGCCTTGTCGGCGGTTTTCGCCAGCGCGGCGAGCGGATGCGGCGTGGCGGCCGGCAGCCCAAAGCGCAGGTGGATGGCGGCCAGCAGCCGGTTCTCGATGCCTTTGTAGCCGTCGCCCAGCACCGCCTTGAAGGGCGAGATGATGTCGCCGATCACGTATTCGGGCGCGTCGTGCAGCAGCACGACGACCCGCGCCTCGGCCGGGAGGTCCGGCGTGATCGCGCCGGCCAGCGCCTCCACGAGCAGCGAATGCTGCGCCACCGAGAACACGTGCGGCCCGTGCGTCTGCCCGTTCCACCGCGCCACCCGGGCGAGCCCATGCGCGATGTCCTCGATCTCGACGTCGAGCGGCGACGGGTCCAGGAGGTCGAGGCGCCGGCCCGAGAGCATGCGCTGCCAAGCCCGCGGCGCAGCCTTGCCGCTCACAGTCGCGCTCCCAGCACCCGCACTTCCTCGTGGCGGAAGCAGTCGACATAATGGTCGTTGACCATCCCGACCGCCTGCATGAAGGCGTACACGATGGTGGGGCCGACGAAGTTGAACCCTGCCTGCTTCAACTCCTTGGACATCCGCCGGGCCGTCTCGGTTTCGGTCGGCACGTCGCCGCGCTCGCGCGGGCTGTTCTGCTGCGGGCGACCGTCGAGGTGCTTCCACAGGAACTGCGAGAAGGAGCCCTTCTCCATGATGTCGAGATAGCTGCGCGCGCTGCGCACCGTGGAGACGATCTTGGAGCGGTTGCGGATGATGCCGCCGTCGCCCATCAGCGCCTCGATCTTCTCCGGGCCGTAATGGACGATGACCTCGGGCCGGAACCCGTCAAAGGCGGCGCGGAAGTTCTCGCGTTTGCGCAGGATCGTGATCCAGCTCAGCCCGGCCTGGAAGCCGTCGAGGATCAGCTTCTCGAACAGCGCCCGGTCGTCGAACTCCGGCACGCCCCAGTCGGTGTCGTGGTAGGCGACGTAAAGCGGGTCGACGCCCGGCCAGGAGCAGCGCGTCTTTCCGTCGGGATGGGCGATCAGGTGGGCGTTCATGCCCTGTTCTTAGCGCAGGATTCGCCCTGAGGGCAGGGGGCTCTCAGCCCGTCCGCCTCAGTCGGCGCCCGGGACCTTGAACGTCGCGTAGTCCGGCTTCGCCAGTCGCAGCGGCAGGCCGCCGGCCGAGATGGGCTGCCCGGCCGTGAGCGCGTCCTCGATCCGGTCGAGGCGCACCAGCGCGAGCCCGATTCCGCCCGGCGCGGTGGAGCCGATGCGCCCCGCGACCTTGTCGCCCGCCACCACCTCCGCGCCTTCGTCGGCCGAAAAGCCGCCTTCGAACCGCACCGGCACGATCCGGGTGCGCGCATTGCCACGATGCTGCATGCGCGACACCACCTCCTGGCCGACATAGCAGCCCTTGTCGAAATCGACGCCGCCGAGCTGGTCCATGTTTGCTTCGTGCGGGAACGCGTCCGCATAGGTGAAGTCCTGCCCGCCCTGCGGAACGCCGAGCGCGATCCGGTGGGCGCGCCAGTCGTCGGCCGTCGCGGTGGAGAGGTCGGCCGCGCGGGCCGCGTCCGTGACGAGTCGGTCGCCCAAGGCCGGGTGGCGCGGATCGGGATAGAGCACCCCGGCGCCGTCGCCCCCGCGCTCGCCGCCCCAATAGGCCACCACCGCCAGCGTGTCCGACAAATTCTCGACCGATACCTTGGCGCGCAGCTTATACATTCCGAGCCGCTTCGCGAGGTCTGCCGCCAGCGCGCGCGGGCAGTCGAGCACGAAGCCGCCGCCCATCTGTTCGCCGTCCGCCTCCGCGACGATGAAGTCGAACAGGATCTTGCCCTGCGGCGAGAGCAGCGCTGCGTAGCGCGCGCCATCCACCCGCACCTTGTCCATGTCGCTGGTCACCAGCCCGTCAAGGAACGAGCGAGCGTCCTCGCCGGTGACCCGGACGACGCCGCGATCTGTGAGATGGGCCGACGGCATGGGAGACTCCTCATTGGGACGGTGGCGCCCCCAAAACCCGACGTCATGGTTGCGGCGATCGCCGCCCTTACGTATGCGATGCGGCGAGCCGATCAAGCGGCAGGCGGGAGCTCCACCATGACCCAGTCATTCGATGTCATCTACTCGGGCGGCACGGTGGTGAACCAGGACGGGGCGGGGGTGCGGGATATCGGGGTGCGAAACGGCCGCATCACCGAGCTCGGCGATCTCTCCCGCGCCTCGGCGGGCGAACGCGTCAACTGCGCAGGCCTTCACGTGCTGCCAGGCGTGATCGACAGCCAGGTGCATTTCCGCGAGCCGGGCCTCGACCACAAGGAGGACCTCGAAACCGGTGCGCGCGCCGCCGTGATGGGTGGCGTGACGTGCGTGTTCGAGATGCCGAACACCAACCCGCAGACCACCACCGCAGAGGCGCTGGCCGACAAGATCCGCCGCGGCACGCACCGCATGCATTGCGACTTCGCCTTCTGGGTCGGCGGCACGCACGAGAACGTGCGTGACATTCCCGAGTTGGAGCGCCTGCCGGGCGCGGCCGGCATCAAGGTGTTCATGGGCTCGTCTACCGGCTCGTTGCTGGTGGAGGACGACGCCGGCGTCGCCGCCGTGCTGAAGGCGACGCGCCGCCGCGCCGCCTTCCATTCCGAGGACGAGGAGATGCTGCGCGCCCGCAAGGACCTGCGGGTCGAGGGCGATCCGCGCTCGCACCCCGTCTGGCGCTCGCCCGAGGTGGCGATGCGCTGCACCGAGCGACTCGTGCGCATCGCGCATGAGACGGGCGCGCGCATCCACGTGCTCCATATCTCGACCGCCGAGGAGATGCGCTTCCTGGCCGGCCACAAGGACGTCGCCACCGTGGAGGCGACGCCCCACCATCTTACCATCGACGGCGACGAGGCCTATGCGCGCCTGGGCACGCTGGTGCAGATGAACCCGCCCGTGCGCGGCGCCGACGTGCGCGACGGGTTGTGGTGGGGCGTGGAGCAGGGCGTCGTTGACGTGCTGGGCTCTGACCATGCGCCGCATACGCTGGAGGAAAAGGCCAAGTCCTATCCGGCCTCGCCTTCCGGCATGACGGGCGTGCAGACGCTGGTGCCGACCATGCTCGACCACGTGGCGAACGGCCGGCTCTCGCTTCAGCGCTTCGTGGACCTGACCAGCGCGGGGCCGGGCCGCATCTTCGGGCTCGCCAACAAGGGCCGCATCGCAGCGGGCTATGACGCCGATCTGACGATCGTGGACCTGAAGCGCCGCGAGACGATCACCAACGCCTGGATCGCGTCGAAGAGCCGCTGGACGCCGTATGACGGCAAGTCGGTCACCGGCTGGCCTGTGGGCACGGTGGTGCGCGGCCGCCGCGTGATGTGGGAAGGCGAGCTGGTTGGTTCGGGCACGGGCGAGGCGGCGAGGTTCGTCGAGACGCTGTGACGGGCGCGGATCGTTTCTGCGGTCTCTCCACCGTCATCCCCGGGCTTGACCCGGGGATCCACGCGCTGGTCGTCGGCGTGGATGGCCGGGACGAGCCCGGCCATGACGGCCAAGATTGACAGAACCCGCGACCTGCGGCATCTCACAACGCATGTCGAAGGCTCTCATCCTTTCCGTTCTGCGACGTGCGGCCGAACTCCGGCGCGCGCGACGATGAGCCGTATCGGCTTCTGACGTCACGGCCGCGCCATCGAGCGCGGCTTTTTTGTTTGGCGGTTGGGCTGGCCCACCAGGGCTGGAAAACGGGAAACGACATGGCTTCCACGATCACGAAAACGGTGTTCATCGACGGCGAGGCCGGCACCACGGGCCTTGGTATCCGCGAGCGCTTGGCCGACGTGCCTGGCGTGCAGGTGCGCAGCATCGATCCGAGTCGCCGCAAAGATCCGGCTGCACGGCAGGACCTGATGGCCCAGGTGGACGCCGTGGTGCTTTGCCTGCCGGATGACGCCGCCAAGGAATCCGCCGCGTTAGCGGCCGGGCTCGGGACGGCGGCGCCGCGCGTGCTGGACGCCTCCACGGCGCACCGCGTCGCCGAGGGCTGGGTTTACGGCTTCGCCGAGCTCGCCCCCGAACAGGCCGACGCGATCCGGGGCGCCGCGCGCGTGTCAAATCCTGGCTGCTATCCCACGGGCGGCATCGCGCTGATCCGGCCGCTGGTGGACGCGGGCGTGATGCCGGCCGACTACCCGGTGACTGTAAACGCCGTGAGCGGCTATTCGGGCGGCGGCAAGTCCATGATCGAGGCCTACGAAGCCGGCAAGGCGCCGGCGTTCGAGCTTTATGGCCTTGGGCTCGAACATAAACACCTGGCCGAGCTGCAGCGGTTCAGCGGGCTGAGCCGGCGGCCGATCTTTGTGCCGTCGGTGGGAAATTTCCGGCAAGGCATGCTGGTCAGCATCCCGCTGCATCTCGACACCCTGGACGGCGTGCCGAAGCCGCAGGACCTCGAAGCCATCCTGGCGGAGCGCTATGCCGGGTCCGAACTCGTACGGGTCGTCCCGGCCGCAGATGCGTCGGTGAGCGGCGGCAAGCTGGAGCCGCAAGCGCTCAACGACACGGATCTGATGGAGCTGCGCGTCTACGGCAACGCCGCCCGCGGGCAGGCCGTGCTGGTGGCGCGGCTCGACAATCTCGGCAAGGGGGCGAGCGGCGCGGCCGTACAGAACCTGAAGCTGATGCTTGGGCTGGCCTGAGCGCGAGCGAAACGAAAAAGGCCGGGATCGATCCCGGCCTTTCTTTTTGGAGGCGGGGGCGATCAGCCGCTGAACGGCACGACCTTCTGCTTCTGCACGCCAAGTCCCTCGATGCCAACCGTCATGGTCTCGCCGGCCTTCAGGAATCGCGGCGGCTTCATGCCGAGGCCAACGCCCGGCGGGGTGCCGGTCGTGATCACGTCGCCCGCGTCGAGCTGCATGAACTGCGAGATGTAGGACACAAGGTGCTTCACGCCGAAGATCATGGTCTTCGACGAGCCGTTCTGCACTTTCTGGCCGTCGATCTCGAGCCACATCGCGACGTTCTGGATGTCGGCGATCTCGTCCGGCGTCACCAGCCAGGGGCCGAGCGGGCCAAAGGTCGGCGATCCCTTGCCCTTCATCCACTGACCGGAGCGCTCGATCTGGAAGGCGCGCTCCGACACGTCGTTGCAGATACAGAAGCCCGCAACGTAGTTCATCGCGTCTTCTTCCGACACATAGAGCGCCGTCTCGCCGATCACGATCGCAAGCTCGACCTCCCAGTCGAGTTTGGTGGAGCCCTTGGGGATCATCACGTCGTCATTGGGGCCGACCACGCAGTTCGGCGCCTTGTTGAAGAGGATCGGCTCTTCCGGAATGGCCGCGCCGGTCTCGGCCGCATGATCCGCGAAATTGAGGCCCACCGCCACGAAGTTGCCAGGGCGGGAGACGCAGGAGCCGATGCGCACGCCGGATGGAGCGGCGGGGAGGGACTTGGCGTCCACGGCGGCGATGCGCGCGAGGGTCTGCCTGTCCAGCGTTCCGGCGCGCCAATCGGCGACATGGCCGGACACGTCGCGAATGACGCCGTCAGCGTCCACGATGCCGGGCTTCTCCGCGCCGGCCTGGCCAAATCTCACGAGCTTCATCGGGCTTTCCTCACTTGAACCGTTTTGATTGTCGGCTGAACGCCATCGCGGCGACCTTGCCGGACGCATTCCGGAAGGGCAAGCCGGGGATGATTGGACCTGCGTCCCAGCCAACGCGAGTGTGGCCCGGTTGCAACGGCCTGGCCCAATCAGCCTACGCCGATGGGGGAAGCGGACGTGGTTGCCGATCCGGCAAGGCGCAAAAAGGTCCGAAATGTGACTGTTTCGATATGAACTATGTGTGTTTCGCGTTTTATGGCGCGAAACAGCGCTGTTTTTAGGGGTTTTGGGTAATCCCCGGGCTATCGCATGCGCACTCAGGGCAGATTGCGGCGCAATTGCCCTGATTTCCGAATATTGCCATCAATGGCCGAAGAAGCGCTTTCGAAACCGATTCCGGCGCAGAGTTGAAGCAAGAAGACCTTTTGGGGAAACGCGGACCATGTCCCATTCAGCGTTGAAGACCATCCTGACCTCCGCCGTGTCGGGCATGATCCTCACCATCGCGGCCCAGGGCTCGGCCCAGGCCGGAGCCTTTGCGCTCCGCGAGCAGAGCACCGTCGGCCTTGGCATGGCCTTCGCGGGCGTCGCGGCGGGCTCGGCCAATCTCGGCTCCATGTTCTGGAACCCGGCCACCATGACGAAGATGCCGGGCTGGCAGAGCGAGTGGAACTTGGCCGGCATCTCGCCCTACGCCAAGTTCCGGGCGGGAGCGGGCTCGGCTCCGGCGTATCTCGGCTCGAGCACGGGCGACCTCGGCGAAGACGCGGTCCTGCCGTCGAGCTACGGCAGCTACCAGATCAACGACCGGCTGTGGATCGGACTGTCCACCGGCGCGCCTTACGGTCTTGCGACCAAGCCTGACGCCACCTTCCCGGCGCGCGGTTACGGCTATTCCACGAAGGTGACCTCCTTCGACATCAACCCGAACGTCGCCTACCGGGTGAACGACTGGCTTTCGGTCGGCGCCGGCATCCAGGCGATGTACTTCAAGGCCAAGTACAAGTCGTACTTCGCGCCGGCTGGCGCGCCTGCCCTTAACCAGGCTTTCGGTCTCGAGGGCGATGGCTGGGGTGTCGGCTACACGCTGGGCGCCACCATCACGCCAATGCAAGGCACGGACATTGGCATCGGCTTCCGTTCCGCCGTGAACGCCAAGCTAGACGGCGACTTCAACGGCCTGAACATCCCGTTCCCGTTCATCCTGAACCCGGCCCTGGCCGGCGCCGCCGCCACTTTCCCGACCCGTCCGGTGAAGCTCAACATCACGCTGCCCGAGACGCTGACGGTTGGCGTCCGCCAGCAGATCAACGAGCGACTGACGCTCTCCGTCGGCGCCGAGTGGACCAATTGGAGCCGTGTCGGCTATCCGCGCGTGGTGGACCAGACCAATGGCGGCCTTTACCGCGGCCTTCCGGCCCTGACGCTCGACTACAAGGACGGCTGGTTCTTCTCGGTTGGCGGCGAGTACAAGATCAACCCGCTCTGGACCGTTCGCGCCGGCCTCGGCTACGAGATCTCGCCGATCGAGGATCGCACCCGCACGCTGCGGCTGCCCGATAACGACCGCATCTGGACGTCGATCGGCGCGAGCTACAACTTCAACGACAAGATTACGTTCGACGTGTCCTACGCGCACCTCTTTCCCAAGAGCACCCGCGTCGCCATGGTCCCCGGAAACCCGAGCTACTCGGCCGCGAGCGGCCCGCTGGTCGGCAAGGTCAGCGCGCACGTCGACATCGTCTCCGTGGGCCTGCGCTACCGTTGGGACGACGTCGCGCAGACCATCCCGGTCGAGAAGGCCGTGGTCCGCAAGTACTGAGCGGCGCGTCAATTCCTGGGAAAGGCCGGCCTCGCGCCGGCCTTTTTCGTTGCGGGCTCTCATACCGTCGTCGGTTCGCCGTGCAGCCCAGCCATGTTCATGCTGCGCTGCAAACAACTTTCGACTCGCGCTTTGTCGTGCTAACAGCACGCGCCAACTCGTTGTGAAGCGCCGGGCCCCGCCCCGAGGCGCTCTTTTCGTTTATCCGGTCGGGACAGAGGAGTTGGCCATGGCGACGATCCGCGAAGCGCTCACATTCGATGACGTGCTGCTGCAGCCCGGCCACTCCGAAGTGATGCCCGGCGACGTCAGCGTGGCGACGCGGCTCACCCGCACGATCAAGCTGAACCTGCCGATCATCTCCTCTGCGATGGACACCGTCAGCGAGGCCCCGATGGCGATTGCGATGGCGCAGGCCGGCGGCCTCGGCGTCATTCATCGCAACTTCGACCCGGAGGCCCAGGCGGCCGAGATCCGCAAGGTCAAGAAGTTCGAGAGCGGCATGGTGGTGAACCCCGTCACCATCCACCCGGACGAAACGCTCGCCGAAGCGCTCGACCTGATGAAGCGCCACGGCATCTCGGGCATCCCGGTGGTGGAGCGCGGCCCGGCCGGCAAGCCCGGCATGCTGGTCGGCATCCTCACCAATCGCGACGTGCGCTTCGCCACCCACCCTCAGCAGCCCGTCGCCGAGTTGATGACCAAGGACCGGCTGATCACGGTCCGTGAAGGCGTCAGCCAGGACGAGGCCAAGCGCCTGCTGCACCAGTTCCGCATCGAGAAACTGCTGGTTGTGGACGACCACTACCGCTGCATCGGCCTGATCACCGTGAAGGACATGGAGAAGCAGGTCACGCACCCGAACGCCTCCAAGGACGAGGCCGGGCGGCTTCGCGTGGCGGCCGCCACCACGGTGGGCGAGCAGGGCTTTCTGCGGGCCGAACTGCTGATCGACGCCGGCTGCGACGTGCTGGTGGTCGACACCGCCCACGGCCATTCCCAGCGGGTTCTGGAGTCGGTGACCCGCATTAAGAAGCTGTCGAATTCCGTTCAGGTCGTCGCCGGCAACGTCGCCACCCGGGCGGGCACGCAGGCGCTGATCGACGCCGGCGCGGACGCCGTTAAGATCGGCATCGGCCCGGGCTCCATCTGCACCACCCGCATCGTGGCGGGCGTTGGCGTGCCGCAGCTCACCGCCATCATGGACGCCGTGGAAGCCGCCCATAAGGCCGACACGCCCGTGATCGCCGACGGCGGCATCAAGTTCTCGGGTGACCTCGCCAAAGCGCTGGCCGCCGGCGCCGAGTGCGCGATGGTGGGCTCGCTGCTGGCCGGTACGGACGAAAGCCCCGGCGAGGTATTTCTCTACCAGGGCCGCTCCTACAAGGCCTATCGCGGCATGGGTTCGGTGGGCGCCATGGCGCGCGGCTCGGCCGACCGCTACTTCCAGCAGGATATCAAGGACGCCTTGAAGCTCGTGCCGGAAGGCATCGAGGGACAGGTTGCCTACAAAGGTCCGGTCGGCGGCGTGCTGCATCAGCTCGCGGGCGGCCTGCGCGCCGCCATGGGCTATGTGGGAGCGGCGACGCTGCAGGAATTTCGCGACAAGGCCGAGTTCGTCCGCATCACCTCGGCGGGCCTGCGCGAGAGCCATGTGCACGACGTGACGATCACGCGCGAGAGCCCGAACTACCCGACGCGCGTCTAGCAAACGTCGTACGCCGGAGAGGCGAGACCCACACGGCCGGCCCATCCCCCATGATCGGTCGGCGCCCGAAAGGTAGATCGACCCATGCCGCTTCTTTACCCGGTTCTCGCCCAGGTGCTGCTGACCTTCGTCGTCCTGTTCGCCACGGGCTCGGCGCGCTTCAAGGCCCTGCGCGAGCGGCGGGTAAAGATCGGCGCCATCGCGGTCGCCAACGAGGGTTGGCCGGAGGACGTGCGCAAGTTCTCCAACAACTACGCCAACCAGTTCGAGACGCCGGTCCTCTTCTACGTCCTGTGCGGCATCGCCATCTTTATCCGGGCGACCGACATCCTGATGCTGGTTCTGGCCTGGCTGTTCGTCGTAACCCGTGTCCTCCACGCCTTCATCCATACGGGCTCGAACGACGTCCAAACCCGCTTTCGCGTGTTTCTGGCCGGCGTGGCCGTTCTCATCATCATGTGGGCGTTGATCGTCCTGAGGCTGCTTATTCCATGACACCTGCCGCACGCCTCTCCGCCGCCATCGAAGTCCTGGCCGACATCGAGACCCGCCGTCGCCCAGCCTCGGACGCCTTGAAAGATTGGGGCCTCGCCCACCGCTTCGCCGGTTCGGGCGACCGCTCCGCCATCGGCAGCCTCGTGTTCGACGCTCTGCGCCGAAAAGCCTCGAGCGCCTGGATCGCGGGCGCGGACACGCCGCGCGCCGTTCTGATGGGCTCGCTCATTCTGGCTCATGGCTGGGACGTCGACCGCCTCGCGGCGCTTTTCACGGGCGAGCGCTTCGCGCCCGAGCCGCTGACCGACGAAGAGCGCGTGGCGCTCACCACCCGCACGCTGGATGACGCGCCGGCCTGGGTGGCGGGCGACTATCCCGAATGGCTCGACGGGCAATTCTCGGCCGTGTTCGGCGAGAGCCGTGCCGAGGAACTCTCCGCGCTCGCGGCCCGCGCCCCGGTCGACATGCGGGTGAATGCGCTCAAAGCGACACGTGAGAAGGCCATGGCGGAGCTCGCCCATCTCGGAGTCGTGCCCACGCCGCACTCGCCTCTCGGCCTGCGCATCAACGTTCCCGAGAACGCCCGCGCGCCGAACGTGCAGTCCGAAGCCGCCTTCCAGAAGGGGTGGATCGAGATCCAGGACGAGGGCTCGCAACTCGCCGCGATGCTGGCCGCGGCCGACCCCGGGATGCAGGTGGTGGACCTGTGCGCCGGCGGCGGCGGCAAGGCGCTCGCCCTGGCGGCGCAGATGGACAACCGCGGCCAGATCTTCGCGACCGACAGCGACAAGCGCCGCCTCGCGCCGATCTTTGATCGTCTGACCCGCGCCGGCGCGCGCAACGTCCAGGTGAAGGGCCCCAAGGGCAAGGATGACGAGCCGCTGCGCGACATGCGCGGCCACGCCGACCTCGTTTTGGTCGACGCGCCCTGCACGGGCACGGGCACTTGGCGGCGCAATCCGGACGCCAAGTGGCGCGTCCGCCCCAACAGCCTCGACAGCCGCATCGCCGAGCAGGCGGCCGTGCTCGACAGAGCCGCGACGTTCGTGAAGCCGGGCGGCCGCATCGCCTATGTGACCTGCTCGGTGCTTCCGGCCGAGAACGACGAGGCCGTAGCGGGCTTTCTCGACCGCAACGCCGGCTACGCGGTGATCGCCCCCGCAAAGGCGGCCGCGGACGCGGGCCTTGGCGAGCTTGCTGCCTTTTCGAGCCCGGCCGGCCACGGGCTGCAGATGAGCCCAAAGCGCACCGGGACCGACGGCTTTTTTGTCGCCCTGTTGCGCCGCACGAGCTGACCCGCACCAAACGAGATTGCGCCGCTCCAGACAGGGGATTATCCGACCGCCATGACCGAGCATCATCACGACAAGATCCTCATCGTCGACTTCGGCAGCCAGGTGACCCAGCTGATCGCGCGCCGCGTGCGCGAGGAGGGCGTCTACTCCGAGATCGTGCCCTTCCAGTCCGCCGGGAAGGCTTTCGCCGAGATGAAGCCCAAGGCTGTCATTCTCTCGGGCGGACCTGAGTCCGTTCACGAGGAGGGCAGCCCGCGCGCCCCTCAGGCCATCTTCGACAGCGGCGTGCCGGTGCTCGGCATCTGCTACGGCCAAATGTGCATGGCCGCGCAGCTCGGCGGCGAGGTGGAGGGCGGCCATCACCGCGAGTTCGGCCGCGCCGAGGTCGAGGTGCTCGAGGAAGCGCCGCTGTTCGAGGGCGTCTGGACCAAGGGCGAGAATTATCCCGTCTGGATGAGCCACGGCGACCGCATCACCAAGCTGCCGCCCGGCTTCACGCGCTTCGGCGTCTCGCCCAACGCGCCCTATGCGGTGATCGGCGACGCCGCACGCAACTACTACGGGCTGATGTTCCACCCGGAGGTGATCCACACCCCGAATGGCGCGGCGCTGATCCGCAACTTCGTGCGCAAGATCGCGGGCTGCGCCGGCGACTGGTCGATGAAGGCCTTTCGCGAGGAGGCCATCGCGCGCATCCGCGCCCAGGTCGGGCAGGGCAGGGTAATCTGCGGCCTTTCGGGCGGTGTCGATTCCGCCGTTGCGGCCGTTCTGATCCACGAGGCGATTGGCGACCAGCTGACCTGCGTCTTCGTCGACCATGGCCTGCTGCGCCTTGCCGAAGGCAAGAAGGTCGTGGCGCTGTTTCGTGACAGCTACAACATCCCGCTCGTGCACGTGGACGCCGAGGAAACGTTCCTGGGCGCCCTGGCCGGCGTGTCGGACCCCGAAACCAAGCGCAAGACTATTGGGCGGTTGTTCATCGAGGTGTTCGAGGCCGAGGCGAAGAAGGTCGGCGGCGCCGATTTCCTGGCCCAGGGCACGCTCTACCCGGACGTGATCGAGAGCGTCTCTTTCACGGGCGGACCTTCGGTCACCATTAAGTCGCACCACAATGTCGGCGGCCTGCCCGAGCGCATGAACATGAAGCTCGTGGAGCCGTTGCGCGAGCTCTTCAAGGACGAGGTGCGCGTGCTTGGCCGCGAGCTCGGCCTTCCCGAAGCCTTTGTCAGCCGCCACCCGTTTCCGGGGCCGGGCCTCGCCATTCGGATCCCGGGCGAGGTCACCAAGGAAAAGTGCGACATCCTGCGTCTCGCCGACGAGATCTACCTCGAGGAGATCCGCCGCGCCGGCCTTTATGACGACATCTGGCAGGCCTTCGCGGTGCTGCTGCCGGTGCGCACCGTCGGCGTCATGGGCGACGGCCGCACCTACGACTTCGTCTGCGGCCTGCGCGCCGTCACCTCGGTGGACGGCATGACGGCCGATTTCTACCCCTTCGACATGCGCTTCGTCGGCCACGTCGCCACCCGCATCATCAACGAGGTGCGCGGCATCAACCGGGTCGTCTACGACGTGACGTCAAAGCCGCCGGGCACGATTGAGTGGGAATGAGGCTGCATCGCACCGACGCGACCCCGTCATGAGCCAGAAAGCCGCAACGCCGTCCCGTGAGCGCCGCATCAAGCGGCTTTGCGTGCGGCTGGGTCTGCATCTCATGACGGCGCAGAAGCCTGACAAGAACGTGCTCGCGCATGGCGGCTACATGCTGCGGGACGCCCAAACCATGAAGATCGTGTTTGGCGACAAGGACTACCTGTTCTCTGCCGACATCGACGAGATCGAGGATTACCTCGACACGCTGGGCTGATCCGCTTCGTTGGGGCTTGGGGGCGCCGCGCCGGCGGCCAATGGCGGCGTGGGCCGCGCGGCGCGTCTCACCCAAAGCTTGCGGGCCGCGACGCGAGCCGCGAAGGTAAAGCGTTGCAGCAGGGCGCCTCATGACCATTCTCATTCTCGGCATCGTCGTTTTTCTCGGCGTCCACACGCTCACGACGCTCCGGCCCACGCGCGAGGCGCTCGTCGCCCGCATGGGGGAGGGGCCCTACAAGGGGCTTTACAGCCTCGCCTCTTTGCTGGGGCTCATTCTCATCGTGTACGGCTTCAAGAGCTATCGCGACACGGGTTACATCCAGGTCTGGGATCCGCCAGCCGGCATGCGCCACGCCACGATGCTGCTGATGTGGCCCGCCATGATCTGCCTGGTGGCCGCCTATGTGCCGGGCGGCATCAAGCGAGTTTTGAAGCACCCGATGCTGGTCGCCGTGAAGCTCTGGGCCTTGGCCCACCTCCTCGTGAACGGGGACCTCGGCTCGATGATCCTGTTCGGGTCATTTCTGGCCTGGGCAGTTTACGACCGAATCTCGGTGAAGCGCCGCGAGCGCGCGGGCGAGATCAAGATCCAGTATGGCGGGCGACTGAACGACGTGGTCGCGGTGGTGCTCGGGACGGTGCTCTATGGCGCCTTCATCTTCCTGCATCCGCTGCTGATCGGCGTCCCGGTGGTCAATTTCTGAAGCATTGGCGAGGCCGGCCCGGCATGACAAAGCCGCGCCCCCGTGTTAATCGCCTGCGCGACAGTGTCCCGCATGTCGGGCGAACGGGCCGAACGGCCCCCGAGAGGAACTTAGCCGGCCATGGCCGACATTTTTCGCGAGATTGACGAGGACGTCCGGCGCGACAAGGCGCTCGAGTTCTGGAAAAACCACGGCTCCAAGCTGATCGCGGTCGCGTTCGTGGCCGTCGCGGCGACCGGCGGCTGGCGCGCTTACCAATCTTATGAGGCGCAGCGCGCCGAAGCCGCGGGCGCCCGTTTCGAAACCGCGATCGAAAAGTCGCGCGCTGGCGATACCGACGAGGCCGAGCAGGAATTCGCGGCCATCGCCAAGGATTCCACGGCCGGCTACCAGCGCCTGGCGCGGTTCCGCCAAGCCGCCGAGCAGGCCAAGCAGTCCCCCGCGGACGGCGCCAAGACCTATGACGCGTTGGCGGCAGACACGAGCGTCGCCCCGATCCTCCGGGACCTGGCGCGCTTGAGGGCGGCCATGCTGCTCGCCGACACTGCGAGCCTGGACGAACTGCGCACGCGCTTGCAGCCGCTCCTGGCCGCCGGCAACGCCTGGGGCGCCAATGCGCGCGAGCTCCTCGGTCTCGCCTCGTTGAAGGCTGGCGACTACGACGCTGCCGGCAAGGCGTTCGACGAGATCGTCACCGACCGCAACGCCCCGCCGTCGCTGAAACAACGGGCGGACCTGCTGCTCGGCATCGTGCGTTCCGGACCCATCAAGCCGGCCTCCTGAGCCGGCCTTAGTCCTCGCGCGCCCGGCCGGAGCCGGACGCCGCGCCTGAAAAGAGGCCCGTCATGACCTTCACGGTCGCCATCATCGGTCGGCCGAATGTCGGCAAGTCGACATTGTTCAACCGCCTCGTCGGCAAGAAGCTCGCGCTGGTAGACGACCAGCCCGGCGTCACGCGCGACCGCCGCGAGGGCGAGGCCCGTCTCGGAGACCTCACCTTCACGGCCATCGACACCGCCGGACTGGAGGACGCCGACGGCGCCTCGCTGGCCGGGCGCATGCGCCAGCAGACCGAAGCCGCAATCCAGGACGCCGACGCGATCATCTTCGTGATCGACGCGCGTGCGGGCGTGACGCCCATCGACCGGCATTTCGCCGGGCTGGTGCGGCGCGCCGGCAAGCCCGTGGTGCTCCTTGCCAACAAGGCCGAGAGCCGCGCCGTGGGCCTGCAGACCTACGAGGCCTTCGGGCTGGGGCTCGGCGACCCGGTGCCGATCTCGGCCGAGCATGGCGAAGGTCTGTCGGACTTCTACGACGCGCTTCTTCAGGCCCTGCCGGAGCATACGGCGCTGCCCGAGGAGCCCTTCGAGGACGAGGAGCGCGATGGCGACGAGGAGGGCGACGACGTCGTTCGCCCCCTGCGCATCGCTATCGTCGGTCGCCCCAACGCTGGCAAGTCGACGCTGATCAACCGCCTCCTGGGCGAAGAGCGTCTGCTGGTGGGACCGGAGGCCGGCATCACCCGCGATTCGATCGGCATCAACTGGGAATGGCGGGGCCGGCCCGTGAAGCTGTTCGACACCGCCGGCATGCGCAAGCGCGCCAAGGTGGAAGACAAGCTCGAGAAGCTCTCGATTGCGGACGGCCTGCGCGCCGTGCGCTTCGCCGAGGTCGTCGTGCTGCTGCTTGACGCCACCATCCCGTTCGAGAAGCAGGATCTCGCCATCCTGGGGCTCGTCGAGAAGGAGGGCCGCGCCCTTGTGATCGCGGTCAACAAGTGGGACCTGGTGGCGGGCGAACCCGGCAAGTTCAAGCAGATGGTCGCGGACGCCGAGCGGCTGATGTCCAACGTCAAGGGCGCGCTCGTGGTGCCCGTCTCGGCGCTGACGGGCGAAGGGCTGGACAAGATGCTGGAGGCTTGTTTCAAGGCCTCGGAGATCTGGTCCAAGCGCGTCTCCACGGCGCAGCTCAACAAGTGGCTGACCCGCATCCTGGAGCATCACCCGCCGCCCGCCGTGTCGGGCCGGCGCATCAAGATCCGCTACATGACGCAGGTGAAGGCGCGCCCGCCGCATTTCGCGCTGTTCGGCAACCAGATGGATGGGCTGCCTGACAGCTACGTGCGCTACCTCATCAACGGCCTGCGCGAGGCGTTCGACTTGCCCGGCACGCCGATCCGGATGAGCCTGCGCACGCCCGAGAACCCGTACGACAAGAAGTGAGGGCCATGCTGCGCGCGTCGACGATCCTCTGCGGCTTCGTGCTCCTGGCCGGCCCCGCGGCGGCGCAAACCGCGCGGGCGCCCGTTCAGGTCGACGCCTGCGCGCCGTGCCACGGTCTTGATGGCATCGCCAAGGACGTCGAGGTGCCGCATCTGGCGGGGCAGAACGTCGTCTATCTCCTGAACCAGCTCAAGGCGTTCCGGACCGGCAAGCGGCCGCACAAGGAAATGCGCTACATGTCCCGCCACATGACGGAGCAGGACTTCGAGGCGCTTGCCGAATACTACGCCTCCCTGCCGAGGTCCTGAGCCGCCGCGAAAGCCGCCCTCGCGTCCAAGCGCCGTAAGATCGAGAAAGCTCGCCATGTCTGACGCCAACCGCCCCAACCCCGTCGTGTCGATCGGCTCCGTCCGCTTCGGCAACGCCCTGCCGCTCGCGTTGATCGCCGGGCCTTGCGCGATGGAGAGCCGCAGCCACGCGCTCGAGATGGCGGCGGCGCTGAAGGAGATCACCGGCAAGCTCGGCCTGCCGTTCGTGTTCAAGACGTCCTTCGACAAGGCGAACCGGACCTCGGCGTCAGGACCCCGCGGCGTCGGCCTTGATGCGGCGCTAGGCGTCTTCGCCGAGATCAAGGAGACGCTCGGCCTGCCGGTTCTGACCGACGTGCACGACGCCGCCCAGTGCGCGCCCGTGGCCGCGGTGGTCGACGTTCTGCAGATCCCGGCGTTCCTGTGCCGCCAGACCGACCTGCTGATCGCGGCCGCGAACACGGGCGCGGTCGTAAACGTCAAGAAAGGCCAGTTCCTGGCTCCGTGGGACATGGCGAACGTCGTCGCCAAGGTGACGGGCGCGGGCAACGCGAACGTGATGGTGACGGAGCGCGGCGCCTCCTTCGGCTACAACACGCTGGTCACCGACATGCGCTCGCTGCCCATCATGGCGGCCATCGGCGCGCCGGTGATCTTCGACGCCACGCATTCGGTGCAGCAGCCGGGCGGGCAGGGGACCTCCTCGGGCGGCCAGCGCGAGTTCGTGCCCGTGCTGTCGCGCGCCGCCGTCGCGGTCGGCGTGGCCGGCGTCTTCATCGAAACGCATGAGCAGCCCGAGAAGGCGTTCTCGGATGGGCCGAACATGGTGCCGCTGCGCGAGATGCCGGCGCTGTTGGAGCGCCTCATGGCGTTTGACCGGCTGGCGAAAAGCTGACGGCTTAGCGCGCCCGGTAGGGCGGGACGCCTTGGTCCGGCAGCCAGAGCCCCTTCGGGGGCTCGGCGGTCTGCCAGAATACGTCGATCGGAATGCCGCCGCGCGCATACCAGTAGCCGCCGATGCGCAGCCACCGGGGCGCCAGCAGATCCACCAGCTTCATGCCGATGCCGACCGTGCAGTCCTCGTGGAAGGCGCCGTGGTTGCGGAAGCTGGTGAGAAACAGCTTCAGCGACTTGGACTCCACCAGCCACTCGCCGGGCGCATAGTCGATCACCAGGATGCCGAAGTCCGGTTGGCCCGTAACCGGGCAGATCGACGTGAATTCCGGCGCCGTGAAGCGCGCGAGATAAAGCGTTCCGGGATGCGGGTTCGGCACCCGGTCCAGCACAGCCTCCTCGGGCGACGCCGGGATGGCGCTCGGCTTGCCGAGCTGCGTGGTCTCGATGGTCATGGTTCACCTGTGGCGGGCGCTGCGCCCACGGTTTGGCGGCGACTTAGCGCGTTTCATCCAAAGGGTCGAGGGTCAGCCTCCGACATAGCCTCTGCGGCGCCTTGCGTCACGGCCAGCTTGGCTTAAAAGCCGCGAGGAAACCCGCGCCGCCAGGCTCCGGGACGGACCTCAGGAGGACCTCATGACCGCCATCGTCGACGTCATCGCCCGCGAAATCCTGGACAGCCGCGGCAACCCAACCGTCGAGGTGGATGTCATCCTCGAGGACGGCTCGATGGGCCGCGCCGCGGTGCCGTCCGGCGCCTCCACGGGCGCGCACGAGGCCGTGGAACTGCGCGACGGCGACAAGGCCCGCTACATGGGCAAGGGCGTGCTGAAGGCGGTCGACAGCGTCAACCGCGAGATCTACGACGCCATCGGCGGCATGGACGCCGAGGATCAGGTCAAGATCGACGAGACCATGATCGACCTTGACGGCACTCCGAACAAGAGCCGCCTCGGCGCCAACGCCATCCTGGGCGTCTCGCTCGCGGTCGCCAAGGCGGCGGCGGACGCCAGCGCGCTGCCGCTGTACCGCTATGTCGGCGGAACGTCTGCCCGAATCCTGCCCGTGCCGATGATGAACATCGTCAACGGCGGCGCCCATGCCGACAACCCGATCGACTTCCAGGAATTCATGGTGATGCCGGTCGGCGCGTCCTCGCTGTCCGAGGCGGTCCGCATGGGCGCGGAGGTGTTCCACACCCTCAAGAGCGCGCTGAAGCAGGCTGGCCACAACACCAATGTTGGCGACGAGGGCGGCTTCGCCCCCAACCTGCCGTCCGCCGAAGCGGCGCTCGACTTCGTCATGGAGTCCATCGGCAAATCGGGCTTCAAGGCCGGCGAGGACATGATGATCGCGCTGGATTGCGCCGCCACCGAGTTCTTCAAGAACGGCGCCTACCACTACGAGGGCGAGGGCAAGACCCGCTCGATCCAGGAGCAGGCCGAGTACCTCGCCAAGCTCGTCGGCGCCTACCCGATCGCCTCCATCGAGGACGGCATGTCCGAGGACGACTGGGAGGGCTGGAAGATCGTCACCGACCTGGTCGGCTCCAAGTGCCAGCTGGTGGGCGACGACCTGTTCGTCACCAACGTGACGCGCCTGTCGGACGGCATCCAGAAGGGCGTGGCGAACTCCATCCTCGTCAAGGTCAACCAGATCGGCTCGCTGACGGAGACGCTGGCGGCCGTCGAAATGGCGCAGCGCGCCGGCTACACGGCCGTGATGTCGCATCGCTCGGGCGAGACCGAGGACGCCACCATCGCGGATCTCGCGGTGGCGACGAATTGCGGGCAGATCAAGACCGGCTCGCTGGCCCGCTCCGACCGGTTGGCGAAGTACAACCAGCTCATCCGCATCGAGGAAGAGCTCGGCGCACAAGCTCGCTACGCCGGCCGCGGCGCGCTGAAGGCGATGCGCTAACTGCTACTGAGACGGGGAGAGAGGGCCCGGCCGCTAGGCGCGGGCTCTCTTTTGATTGCCGGCCTGGACGTTAACGAACGCTCAACCATCGCGCGCCATCCTGCCCGTATGGTCGTTCGCTATCGCCTCCGCAAGTTCCTGATTCCGCTCGCGCTCTACACGGCGTCGGCGTTGGTCGTGTCCTACTTTGTCTACCATGCGCAGCACGGCAGCCGCGGCATCGAGACCAAGATGGCGCTGAAGATGCAGATCCGCGGCTTGCAGGCGGATTTCGACTCCATCAAGGAAGAGCGCGTGGATTGGGAGCGCCGCGTCGCGATGCTCCGGCCCGCCACCATGGACCGCGATCTCCTCGACGAACGCGCGCGGCTCACGCTGAACCGCCTGCACCGCAACGACGTCGTGATCATGACGGGACCAGTCGCCGCCACCGTCCAATGATGCGGTGCAGCAAGCGCTGCGTCGCAAAAAACACGATGAACTAAAACTCAGTTCATCCACGAAATTCGTGTAATCTCAATCGCTTGTCTTGTCGACAAGTCGAATATGCCTGCCTTTGGGCCTCTCGCTTCTCCATTTCGCTTCGGCTAATGTCTTGCCGACAGTTGAACCCCGAATGGGGTGACAAGGAGGAGCCCATGGCGATCGTCGCCCGCAAGAGCCCGGCCGCGTCGAAGATCGGCGCGCCCAAGAGCCAAGCCCCCTCTCGTTCCGCGCGCGGCAAATCGCCAGACATCGCCGACCTGACCCGCGAGCAGGATCTCACTGCTTATCGCGAGATGCTGCTGATCCGCCGCTTCGAGGAGAAGGCCGGCCAGATGTACGGCATGGGCCTCATCGGCGGCTTCTGCCACCTCTATATCGGCCAGGAAGCCGTCGTGGTCGGCATGCAGATGGCCACCAAGGAAGGCGACCAGGTCATCACTGGCTACCGCGACCACGGCCATATGCTGGCCTGCGGCATGGAAGCCAAGGGCGTGATGGCCGAGCTCACGGGGCGCCGCGGCGGCCTTTCGAAGGGCAAGGGCGGCTCCATGCACATGTTCAGCAAGGAGAAGCACTTCTACGGCGGCCACGGCATCGTGGGCGCGCAGGTGTCTCTCGGCACCGGGCTGGCCTTCGCCAACATCTACCGCAAGAACGACAATGTCTCGCTGACCTATTTCGGCGACGGCGCGGCCAACCAGGGCCAGGTCTACGAGAGCTTCAACATGGCGGAGCTCTGGAAGCTCCCGGTGATCTACATCATCGAGAACAACCGCTACGCCATGGGCACCTCTGTGTCGCGCGCCTCCGCGCAGACGGATTTCTCCAAGCGCGGCATCTCGTTCAACATCCCGGGTGAGCAGGTCGACGGCATGGACGTCCGGGCGGTTTACGCCGCGGGCCAGCGCGCCGTGCAGTGGTGCCGCGACGGCAAGGGCCCCTACATCCTCGAGATGCAGACCTACCGCTATCGCGGCCACTCCATGTCCGACCCGGCCAAGTACCGGTCCAAGGACGAAGTGCAGAAGATGCGCGAAGAGCGGGATCCCATCGAGCAGGTCCGCAAGCGGCTGCTTGAGCACTGGAAAGTGTCCGAGGACGAGCTCAAGGCCGTGGACGGCAAGGTTCGCGAGATCGTCAACGAGGCGGCCGAGTTCGCCACCAACGATCCCGAGCCGGATCCGTCCGAGCTCTGGACCGACATCCTGAACTGAACGCGCCCGCGACGACGGCCGCCATCCGGGCGGCCGCCGCGTCCCGCCGACCTTCTCTCTCGTTGGGGTTTCCCGCCCATGCCGATCGACATCCTGATGCCTGCCCTGTCTCCCACCATGGAGAAGGGCAACCTCGCCAAGTGGCTCAAAAACGAGGGCGACACGGTGAAGCCCGGCGACATCATCGCCGAGATCGAGACCGACAAGGCCACCATGGAGGTCGAGGCGGTCGACGAGGGCGTCATCGCCAAGATCCTGGTGCCGGCCGGCGCCAATGACGTCGCGGTGAATGAGAAGATCGCCATCCTGGCCGTGGACGGCGAGGATGTCGCGGCCGCAGCGGCCGGCGGGGGAGGTGGCCAGGCCGCCGCCAAGTCGGAAGTCGCGGCCGCCAACGCCGCAACCGAAGCGGCGCCCGCCGCCCCCAAGGAAGAGCGCGCGCCCGAGCCGAGCGCGCCCGCCACTGTGCCGGCAGCCCCTGCTTCGCCGACCCAGGGCGCCTATGACAGCTCGGCCGAAATCCCGGCCGGGACCGAGATGGTCGCCACCACCATGCGCGAGGCGCTTCGCGACGCCATGGCGGAGGAGATGCGCCGAGACGAGAACGTCTTCGTGATGGGCGAGGAGGTCGCCGAATACCAGGGCGCCTACAAGATCACGCAGGGCCTGCTGCAGGAGTTCTCGGCCCGCCGCGTCATCGACACGCCGATCACCGAGCACGGCTTTGCGGGTGTCGCGGTCGGCGCCGCGATGACGGGCCTGCGGCCGGTGCTGGAGTTCATGACCTTCAACTTCGCCATGCAGGCGATCGACCAGATCATCAACTCGGCCGCCAAGACGCTCTACATGTCGGGCGGCCAGATGGGTTGTCCCATCGTGTTCCGCGGCCCCAACGGCGCCGCCGCCCGCGTGGGCGCGCAGCACAGCCAGGACTACACGGCCTGGTACTCGCAGGTGCCCGGCCTCAAGGTCATCGCGCCCTCCAACGCCGCCGACGCCAAGGGCCTGCTCAAGGCCGCGATCCGCGACGCCAACCCGGTGATCTTCCTCGAGAACGAGATCCTGTACGGCCAGTCCTCGCCCGTGCCGAAGATGGACGATTTCGTGCTGCCCATCGGCAAGGCCCGCATCGCGCGCCCGGGCAAGGACGTCACCATCGTGTCCTTCTCGATCGGCATGACCTACGCCCTGAAAGCGGCAGAGGAACTCGCCAAGAAGCACATCTACGCCGAGGTCATCGACCTGCGCACCATCCGGCCGATGGACATCGACACCGTCGTGGCCTCGGTGATGAAGACCGGCCGCTGCGTCACCGTGGAGGAGGGCTGGCCGCAGTCGGGCGTCGGCGCCGAGATCGCGGCGCAGATCATGGAGCGCGCGTTCGATTACCTCGACGCCCCCGTGAAGCGCGTCACCGGCAAGGACGTGCCGATGCCCTACGCGGCCAACCTCGAGAAGCTCGCGCTGCCCACGGTGGCCGACGTCATCGAGGCGTGCCGCGCCGTGACCTATCGCTGAGCGGAGAGCGCCCATGCCCATCAACATCCTGATGCCGGCCCTCTCTCCCACGATGGAGAAGGGCAATCTCGCCAAGTGGCTCAAGAAGGAAGGCGACACGATCAAGTCCGGCGACGTGATCGCCGAGATCGAGACCGACAAGGCCACCATGGAGGTGGAAGCGGTCGACGAGGGCGTGCTCGCCAAGATCGTGGTGCCGGAAGGCACGGCCGACGTGCCCGTCAATGAACTCATCGCGCTGATCGCCGCCGAGGGCGAGGACCCGAAAGCCGTCGCGGCCGGGGGCGGAGCGTCCGCGCCGGGCGCCAAGTCCCCCCAGAACGCGGCCGACATGGTGACGGCGGCGGCTCCCGCTGCATCCGCCGAGGCCGCGGCCGCCCCGCAGGCTGCTTCGGCCGCCGCCGCGACCGAGGCTCGCGCTTCCGAGACGTTCAATGCAGGCGCGCCTGCGGCCGGCGCTCCCGCCGCGCCCGCGCCGCAGCCGGCTGACGGCAAGCGCGTCTTCGCGTCGCCGCTCGCCAAGCGTATCGCCAAGGAAGGCGGCCTCGATCTCGGCCGCATCCAGGGTAGCGGCCCGCATGGCCGCATCGTCGAGCGTGACGTGCGCGCCGCAATGGAGGGCGGAACCGCCAAGGCGGCTGCTCCGACGCAAGCCGCCGCCGCCCCGGCTCAGGCCGCGGCTGCGCCCGCCGCAAAGGCTCCGGCTCCGGCCGGATCGTCCGACGAGGCGATCAAGAAGCTGTTCCAGCCCGGCAGCTTCGAGGAAATCCCGCATGACGGCATGCGCCGCACCATTGCGCGCCGCCTGACCGAAGCGCGGCAGACGGTGCCGCAGTTCTATCTGACGATGGACTGCGAGATCGACGCGCTGCTGAAGCTGCGTGAGCAGGTGAACTCCTCCGCGCCCAAGGGCAAGGATGGCGCGCCGGCCTGGAAGGTGTCGGTCAACGACATGGTCATCAAGGCGCTCGCCATGGCGCTGGTGCGCGTGCCGGACGCCAACGTCACCTGGACCGAAGGCGCGATGCTGAGGCACAAGAACGCCGACGTCGGCGTGGCGGTGGCTTTGCCCGGCAACGGCCTGATCACGCCCATCATCCGCAAGGCGGACGAGAAGACGCTCTCGGCCATCGCCAAGGCCATGAAGGACTTCGCGGCCCGCGCCAAGGACCGCAAGCTGAAGCCCGAGGAGTACCAGGGCGGCACCACGGCGGTGTCCAACCTCGGCATGTTCGGCATCAAGGACTTCACCGCGGTGATCAACCCGCCGCACTCCACCATCCTGGCGGTGGGCGCGGGCGAGCAGCGCCCGGTCGTCCGCAAGGGCGAACTGGCGGTCGCGACCGTGATGAGCATCACGCTCTCTTGCGATCACCGCGCCGTGGACGGCGCGCTCGGCGCGCAGCTCATCGCGGCGCTGAAGGATCTGATCGAAAACCCTATGGCGATGCTGGTGTAAGGCGACGTTGACTTGGGCAGATCGCGTCACGCTGCGTCGCGATCCTTTTCATTTCGAACCGGTGGGCGAGACCCCCACCCCTAGCCCCTCCCCACACGGGGGAGGGGAACCCATCGGAGCTCTCTGACATGGCCGACACCTACGACGTGATCATCATCGGCGGCGGGCCGGGCGGCTATGTCGCGGCCATCCGGGCGGCGCAGCTCGGGTTCAAGACCGCCGTTGTGGAGCGCGAGCATCTGGGCGGCATCTGCCTGAACTGGGGGTGCATTCCCACCAAGGCGCTGCTGCGGTCGGCCGAGATCTACCACTACATGCAGCACCCGGGCGCCTATGGCCTCACCATCGAGGGCAAGCCCGGGTTCGACCTCGCCGGCGTGGTGAAGCGATCGCGCGGGATTTCGGCGCAGTTGAACCAGGGCGTCGGCTTCCTGCTGAAAAAGAACAAGGTCGACGTGATCTGGGGTGAGGCCAAGGTCGGCAAGGGCGAGGTCGTGGTCGGCCCGTCCACCAAGCCGGTCGTGCAGCCGCAGAACCCCGTGCCCAAGGGCACGCTGGGCCACGGGACCTACAAGGCCAAGCACATCATTGTGGCGACCGGCGCTCGCCCGCGCGCGCTGCCCGGCATCGAGCCGGACGGCAAGCTGATCTGGACCTATTTCGAGGCCATGAACCCGGCGAGCTTTCCCAAGTCGCTGATCGTGATGGGCTCCGGCGCGATCGGGATCGAGTTCGCCTCTTTTTACCGCACCATGGGGGCCGAGGTGACGGTCGTCGAGGTGCTTCCTCAGGTGCTGCCCGTCGAGGACGCCGAGATCGCCGCGCTCGCCCGCAAGCGTTTCGAGAAGCAGGGCATCAAGATCCTCACTGGCGCCAAGGTTGCCAAGGTCGAGAAAGGCGCCGACAACGTCACGGCCACCATTCAGGATGAGAAGGGCGGCTCGCAGACCATCACGGCCGACCGCCTCATCTCGGCAGTCGGCGTGGTGTGCAACACCGAAGGGCTCGGCCTGGAGGCGCTCGGCGTCAAGCTGGACCGCGGCAGCATCGTGACGGACGGCATGGGCCGCACCAACGTGCCGGGAGTCTACGCTATCGGCGACGTGGCCGGCCCTCCGATGCTGGCCCACAAGGCGGAGCACGAGGGCGTGATCTGCGTCGAGACCATCAAGGGCATGCACACGCATGCCATGGACAAACTCCAGATCCCGGGCTGCACCTATTGCAACCCGCAGATTGCCAGCGTCGGCCTGACGGAGGCCAAGGCCAAGGAGCAGGGCCTCGAAATCAAGGTCGGCCGCTTCCCCTTCGTGGGTAACGGCAAGGCCATCGCGCTGGGCGAACCGGACGGACTAGTGAAGACCATTTTCGACGCCAAAACCGGCAAGCTGCTCGGCGCTCACATGGTCGGCGCGGAAGTCACGGAGCTGATCCAGGGCTTTGTGGTCGCAATGGGCCTGGAGACCACCGAGGAAGACCTGATGCACACGGTCTTCCCGCACCCCACATTGTCGGAGACGATGCACGAGAGCGTGCTCGACGCCTATGGGCGCGTCATCCACGTCTAGTCAATCGGGGCAACGGCCATGGACTCCACCACCTACTCGGCGCTCGGCAACCCCAATATGGGGTTCTTCACCATGCTGCTGGTCGGCGTGCTCGCTGGCTGGATCGCCGAGCGAATCACCGAGTCAAACCATGGGCTGTTCACAAACCTTCTGGTCGGCATTGCCGGCAGCTTCGTCGGCGGCAAGCTCGCCGAACTCATGAACGTGCCGGTGTTCGGCTTCTTCCGTACGCTGGTTGCGGCCGTGATCGGCGCAGTGCTGGTTTTGTGGATCTGGCGCAAAGTGCGGGGCCAGCCGACAGGGTAGGGAGGGCTGCATGCGACGATGGCGCCATTCCGCTGCGCCTTGCCGCGCCAGGCGAAAGTGACTACCTCCCGACCATACGCGGGCTAAACCCGCGAGGAGCAAGCAGTATGGCCGTTCTCCTTGACCTGTTGAACAAGGACACGCGTCCCCGCCATCCCGAAAAGGCTCACCGCCCGGATCAGCCGGTGCAGCGCAAGCCCGACTGGATCCGCGTGAAGGCGCCGGGCTCGCCCAAATGGGCCGAGACCAACCGCATCGTGCGCGAGCACAAGCTCGTCACCGTGTGCGAGGAGGCTGGCTGCCCGAACGTGGGCGAGTGCTGGGAGAAGAAGCACGCCACCTTTATGATCATGGGCGACACGTGCACGCGCGCCTGCGCGTTCTGCAACGTGAAGACCGGCATGCCGGGCGCGCTGGACGCCGACGAACCGGCCAAGATCGCCGACGCGGTCGCCAAGCTCGGCCTGCAGCATGTCGTGATCACGTCGGTGGACCGCGACGACCTCGCGGACGGCGGCGCCGAGCATTTCGCGCAGGTGATCCGCGCCATTCGGGCGCGCAGCCCCGACACCACCATCGAGGTGCTCACGCCTGACTTCCTGCGCAAGGACGGCGCGCTCGAGATCGTGGTCGCGGCGCGGCCAGACGTGTTCAACCACAATCTCGAAACGGTGCCGTCGAAATACCTGAAGGTCCGCCCTGGCGCGCGCTACTTCCACTCCATCCGGCTGCTGCAGCGCGTGAAGGAGATCGACCCCACCATCTTCACCAAGTCCGGCATCATGGTCGGCCTTGGCGAGGAGCGGAACGAGATCCTGCAACTCATGGACGACCTGCGCTCGGCTGATGTGGATTTTCTCACCATCGGCCAGTACCTGCAGCCGACCAAGAAGCACCATCCGGTGATCCGCTTCGTCACCCCGGACGAGTTCAAGGGTTTCGAGACGATCGCGCAGACGAAAGGCTTCCTGCTGGTGTCGTCGTCGCCGCTCACCCGCTCGTCCCACCATGCGGGCGAGGACTTCGCCCGGCTGAAGGCGGCGCGGGTCGCCCGCCAGGGCGCCTGAGGCGCGATGCCGTCTTTTCGCACCACGCGGCGGGTGAAACACAGCCCCGCCGAGATGTTCGATCTCGTGGCCGACGTCGAGAAATACCCGCTGTTCCTGCCGCTGTGCGAGGGCCTCAAGGTCCGTCGCAAGGCACAGAGCGGCGAGGGCGTCGAGGTGCTCGTGGCCGACATGACGGTCGGCTACAAGGCCATCCACGAAACCTTCACGAGCCGTGTCACGCTGGACCGGCCGCGGCTGAAGATCCTCGTCGAATATGTCGACGGGCCATTCCGGCAGCTGGAAAACCGCTGGTCCTTCCAGCCAGACGCCGAGGGCTGCGTGGTGGAATTCTTTATCACCTACGAGTTTCGCAGCCGCACCCTGGGATTGTTGATGGGCGCAATGTTCGAACGCGCTTTCCGCAAGTTCGCCGAGGCGTTCGAGGAACGCGCCAATCTGGTCTATGTCGTCGGCCGTCGGCTGGGATCGGCGGCTGAGCGCCCCGCCTAGGCGCTCGCGCGCTCAAGCAAATCCAGCGCATCGCGGACAGCCGCTTCACGGATCCCGGCGCGGCCCAGGTCACCGTACCGACGCTCCAGATGCAGCGTTCCGCCACCCCGACGCACGGCCGCGAAATGAACGAGGCCGACCGGCTTCAGGTCCGAGCCGCCCCCCGGCCCCGCCACGCCCGTGATCGCAACCGTCACGTCGGCGCGGGAATGCGCCAGCCCGCCCTCCGCCATCGCGCGCGCCACCGGCTCGCTGACGGCGCCATGGGCGGCGATAAGGCTTGCCGGCACGCCCACCAGCTCGCTCTTCGCCTCGTTGGAGTAGGTCACGAAGCCCCGCTCGACCACATCGGACGACCCGGGCACGGCGGTCAGCGCTCCGGCCACGAGGCCGCCCGTGCAGGACTCCACGGTCGCGGCTCGCAAGCCGCGGGTGCGCAGATGCGCCAGCACAGCGGCGGCGCGGTTCTCGATGTCATGCGGGATCATGCGTCCGGCTCCGCGGGGAGGCGCATGGTCGCGACCGCATGGGCGGCGATGCCCTCACGGCGACCGGTGAACCCCAATTCTTCCGACGTTGTCGCCTTCACGCCGACCCGGCCCAAGGGCACCGAGCAGATCTCCGCGATACGCGCGCGCATGGCCTCGCGATGCGGGCCAATCTTGGGAGCCTCGCAGATGAGCGTGACGTCGAGATGGTCGATCCGACCGCCGCGGCTTTTCGCTCGCTCCACAGCGTAGCGCAGGAAGAGGTCCGACGACGCGCCCTTCCAGCGCATATCGGTTGGCGAGAAATGCGAGCCGATGTCGCCGTCCCCCAGCGCGCCGAAGATCGCGTCCGTGATGGCGTGCAGCGCCACGTCGCCGTCCGAATGAGCCGCCAGGCCGCGTCCATGCGGGATCGCGACGCCGCCAAGCATCACATGGTCGCCGGGGCCAAAAGCATGGACGTCGTAGCCGAAGCCAACGCGCGTCTCGAGCGCGAGCGAAAGCCGCGCTTCGGCGGCGCTGAAATCCTCGGGTCGGGTCAACTTCACGTTCTCCAGGTCGCCGTCCACGATCTCGACAGGCAGTCCGGCCGCCTCAAGAACCGCGGCGTCATCGGTCAGGTCTGCTCGGCCAGACGCGAAGGCCTTCTCGTGCGCGGCGAGCAAGCTGTCGAACGCGAAACCCTGCGGCGTCTGGATGGCGCGCAGCTCCGTGCGGGGCGGCGTGTCGCGAACGAGCCCATTCGGACCCACCCGCTTGACCGTGTCCGCCAGCGGCGCTCCCGGAATGGCCGCGCCTGTCCGGAGCGTCGCGTCCATCACGCGGGTGATGAGCTCCGGCGACGCGAAGGGCCGGGCGGCGTCATGGACGAGAACATGGCTCGGCCGCATGCGCGCCGTGGCGAGAGATTGGAGGCCTCGCAGAACGGATCCTTGCCGAGTGGAGCCGCCAGGCACGGGCGGCAGCAACGGCGAACGTTCTGCGTCCGGTCCCAACGCGGCTCCGTACGCGGCGTGGTCGCCTTCCCCGATGACGCAGAGAATGGGCGCTCCCTTGCAGCCGGCCGCAAGCGCCTGAACGCTGCGCGCCAGCACAGTACGACCAGCAAGCATGCGAAACTGCTTCGGACCGGCCCCGCCCGCGCGTTCGCCTTTTCCAGCCGCCACGATGATAACGGCCCAGCGTATTTCCTCTGACATGCCCTCCGTTTGACGCGATTTCAGGTTGCGGTCAAACCCATGTTGTGGCGGGCGCGCATCGTGTCGCAGCCACCGACGGCTCCCTTGTTGCAACGCAAAAAATGTCTAGAATGCAGGCACGATGGACGAGTGCACAAAAAGCAAGCAGGCCGAGCAGGCGCCCTTGCGTATTGGACGGTTGCAGCTCGACGGATGCGTTGCGCTGGCGCCGATGTCGGGTGTCACCGACGCCGGTATGCGGCGCATAGCTCGCCGCTTCGGCGCGTCGCTGGTTGTCTCCGAAATGGTCGCGTCGGACGAGTTCGTGCGGGGTTCGGTTGAAGCCAGGCTGCGCGCGGAGGGGACCGGCATCGATCCTCACGTGGTTCAGATTGCCGGGCGCGAGGCCTACTGGATGGGCGAGGCCGCCCGCGTCGCCGAAGCGTCGGGAGCTTCGGTCGTCGACATCAACATGGGCTGCCCGGCCAAGAAGGTCACGGGCGGCCTGTCCGGCTCCGCGTTGATGCGGGATCTCGACCACGCGTTGACGTTGATCGAGGCGACGGTCGCGGCGGTCCGAATTCCGGTGACGCTGAAGATGCGCCTCGGGTGGGATGACGACACGCGCAACGCGCCGGAACTGGCGCGGCGCGCAGAAGCCGCGGGCGTCCAGCTCATCACCGTCCATGGCCGGACGCGCTGCCAGTTCTACACCGGCCAGGCCGACTGGGACGCGATCCGCGACGCCAAGGAGGCCGTGTCCCTCCCGGTGATCGCCAATGGCGATTGCAGCACGCTGGCCGACGCGCAAACCATGCTTGCCCGGTCCGGAGCCGACGGCGTCATGATCGGACGCGCCGCGGTCGGCCGGCCCTGGCTTCCAGGCATGATCGCCAGGGGCCTCGCGGGCGGCCCTGCCCACGCGCCAAGCCTAGAGGCCCGACGCGAAGCCGCGCTGGAGCACTACGACAGCCTCCTGACCGCCTACGGAGTACGTGTCGGCGTTCGCCACGCCCGCAAGCACCTCGTTGGCTACGTCGAGGATCTCGCCCGGGAGGGCAGGATCATCCCGGCAACGCTGCGTCAGAGCCTCGTCACAAACGACTCTCCCCCAAACGTCGCGGCCGCCCTCTCGGCCGCTTTCGACTGTCCTCTGCTGGAAGAAGCCGCATGAACATCGCTTCGTTTTCCCGCAACCGTCGCCGGGAGGCGGGCGCAGCCGGTCGCGGCGACGCCATTCTCAATGTTCTACCGCTGCCCGTTTTGTTGATCGACAGCGACAACCAGGTCGCGGAGGCGAACTCGGCCGCCGAGAGCTTCTTCGAGATGAGCCGTCCGACATTGCAGCGCTACGGGTTGGCCGACCTGCTGCCGTTCGGGTCGCCAGTCGTGAACCTTGTGGACGAGGCGCGCCGCCGGGGCGGCAGCATGAACGAATATCGCGTCGACATCGGTACGCCCCGCATCGGCAGCGAGCGCATCGTCGACGTTTTCGTCGCGCCGGCCGGGGACAGCGAGTCCCAGGTGGTGCTTATGCTGCAAGAACGGACAATTGCCGAAAAAATAGACAGGCAGCTCACCCATCGCGGCGCCGTTCGGTCGATCTCGGCGCTAGGGTCCATGCTGGCCCACGAAATCAAGAACCCGCTGTCAGGCATTCGCGGAGCCGCGCAGCTGCTCGAAATGTCTGCCACGGATGAAGACCGCAAGCTCACCAGCCTCATCTGCGACGAAACCGACCGGATCGTGAAGCTCGTCGACCGCTTCGAGGATTTCGCGGATGGGCGGCCGGTCGAGCGGGAGCCCGTCAACATCCATGCGGTGCTCGAACATGTGAAGCGGCTTGCGGCCTCGGGTTTCGCGCGCAACGTGCGCTTCATCGAGACCTATGATCCGTCGCTGCCGCCCGTAATGGGCAATCGGGACCAGTTGATCCAGGTGTTCCTCAACCTCGTTAAAAACGCCGCCGAGGCGATCGGCCCGGATGCGGTGGACGGCGAGATCGAGCTCACCACGGCGTTCCGCCCCGGCGTCCGGATCACGGTTCCGGGCTCGCGCGAGCGCGTCAGTCTGCCGCTCGAATTTTGCGTCCGCGACAACGGCCCGGGAGTGCCGGACGACCTGGTGCGCCACCTGTTCGATCCGTTCGTGACCACCAAGCAGAGCGGGAGTGGCCTCGGTCTTGCTTTGGTTGCGAAGATCGTTGGGGATCATGGAGGGGTCATCGAATGCGACTCCTTGCCCCGCAGGACGACTTTCCGGGTGCTGATGCCCATGCATGTGGCGCGCGACGGTCGGGCCTGAGCAACAACAAAGGTGATCGATGCCGAGTGGCACTATCCTCGTCGCTGACGACGATGCCGCAATCCGGACTGTGTTGAATCAAGCGCTTGCGCGGGCGGGTTACGAAGTTCGTTCAACCGGCACGGCCTCGAGCCTGTGGCGCTGGGTGGCGGCCGGAGAGGGGGACCTCGTCGTCACCGACGTGGTGATGCCGGACGAGAACGCCTTTGACGTGCTGCCGCGCATCAAGAAGCTCCGCCCCGATCTCCCGATCATCGTCATGAGCGCCCAGAACACTTTCATGACGGCCATCAAGGCCTCGGAGCGCGGCGCTTACGAATACCTCCCCAAGCCCTTTGATCTGAAGGAGCTGATGGCGATCGTGGCGCGCGCGCTGTCGCGGCCGAAAGGGGCGCCAGCCGCCGAGGAGCCGGAGCAGCCCGAGGACATCCCGCTCGTGGGCCGCTCGCCCGCCATGCAGGAGATCTACCGGGCTCTCGCCCGCCTGATGCAGACCGACCTCACCGTAATGATCACGGGCGAGTCCGGCACCGGCAAGGAACTCGTCGCCCGGGCGCTGCATGATTACGGCAAGCGCCGCAAAGGCCCCTTCGTGGCCGTCAACATGGCGGCGATCCCGCGCGACCTCATCGAGAGTGAGCTCTTCGGCCACGAGAAGGGGGCGTTCACGGGCGCGATGCAGCGCGCGTCCGGCCGGTTTGAGCAGGCCGAGGGCGGCACGCTATTCTTGGACGAAATCGGCGACATGCCGATGGAAGCGCAGACGCGGCTTTTGCGCGTGCTGCAGCAGGGCGAGTACACCACTGTCGGCGGCCGCACGCCCATCAAGACCAATGTCCGCATCGTCGCGGCCACCAACAAGGATTTGCGGATCTCGATCCAGCAGGGCCTGTTTCGCGAGGACCTGTTCTTCCGCCTCAACGTCGTGCCGCTGCGCCTGCCGCCGTTGCGCGAGCGCTCGGAGGACATTGCCGACCTCGTGCGCCACTTCTTCACGATGGTCGAACGCGAGGGCCTGCCGCGCAAGCAGATCGACGCTGGCGCGCTCGACCGGATGAAGCGTTATCGCTGGCCCGGCAACGTGCGCGAGCTGGAGAACCTGGTCCGTCGTCTGGCGGCGCTCTACCCGCAGGAAACCATCACCGAGCCCCTGATCGAGGCCGAGCTGGCCGAGCCCAGCATGGCGGGTTCGCCGATCCTTCGGCCGGAGTCGATGCCCGACGATGACACCCTGATGGCGTCCGTGGAGCGCCATCTCGGCAAATACTTCTCGCAGTTCAAGGGCGACCTGCCGCCGCCAGGCCTCTACCACCGCGTGCTGCGCGATCTCGAGGAGCCGCTGATTGGGGCTGCACTGTCTGCGACCCGAGGCAACCAGATCAAGGCCGCCGAGCTGCTGGGCCTCAACCGCAACACGCTGCGCAAGAAGATTCGGGATCTCGACATCCAGGTGATCCGCACCACCCGTTGAGGCGGGTCAGGCGGGCTCGGCCTTCGCAGGCCAGCCCGCGACCGTCGGATGGTCCAGCGTCGTGCTGTAGCGCGGCTCGGCGCCCCCCGGGCTGCCGAAACCCGTGACATCCGGGCCGAAGAACGCGCGGTTCACGTCGAGCCACGGCTCCAGGGCCGCCGGCAGCCGGTCGTCCGGGTAGATCGCCGCCACCGGGCAGATCGTCTCGCACAACCCGCAGTCGATGCATTCGTCCGGGTGGATGTAAAGCGTCCGGCCGCCCTCATAGATGCAATCGACCGGGCAGGCCGTGACGCAGCCCTTGTCTTTCACGTCGATGCACGGCTCGGTGATCACGAAGGTCATGGCCTAGCGGCCCTTCCACACCGGCTTGCGTTTCTCCACGAAGGCGCGGACGCCCTCCTGCGAGTCCTCGCTCGCCAGCGCTTCGACCAACGCCGGCAGACGCTGCGCCTGCGCTTCCGCAGCCGTGAGGTGAGCGGTGCGACGCACCACCTGCTTGATGGCGCGCACCGAGAGCGGCGCACAGGCCAGGATGTCTGCAAGCCAGCGATCCACGGCGGCGTCCAATTCGGCGCGCGGAACGACCTCGTTGACGAGGCCCATGCGAAACGCCTCGTCGGCCTTGATGCGCTTGCCGGTGAGCATGAGCCCCATGGCCTGCCGGAACGGCACCTGGCGCTGCAGAAGCGTCATGCCGCCGTCGAGCGGCATGCGGCCGACCCGCGCCTCCGGCAGCCCGAAGCTCGCTTCCTCGGCCGCAATGACGATGTCGCAGCCCAGCACCATCTCGAAGCCGCCGCCGACCGCGTGGCCGTTGACGCGCGCGATCACCGGCACGTCCAGCGTTTCGCGTAGCGCGATGCCGCCGAAGCCGCCCGGGCGCGGCATGGCCCAGTATTCGAGCCCGCTCGCGCCGCTGCCGCCCTTCATGTCAGCGCCGGTGGAGAAGGCTCGGTCGCCGGAGCCGGTGAGCACCACGGCGCGAACGTCCCGATCCGTCTCGATGGCGGCCCAGATGTCCTGCAACTCAAGCTCGGCATGAACGTCGATCGCGTTGAGCACCTCAGGGCGATCGATCGTGACGCGTGCGACGTGGTCGGCGACCTCGAAGCGGATCGGCATCAAGCCACCTTCCCGACGGGCGCCATGCCGATCTCGGCCAGCACCTCGGCGGTGTGCTGCCCAAGTTCCGCCGGCGGAATGCGGACCTCCACCACGGCATCGGACAGATGCACGGGCGAGCCCACGACGCGAACTTTCTCGATGCTGTTGTGAGTCTCCAGGATCATGCCGTTGATGCGCGTCTGGTCGTCGGCCAGCGCCTCTCCGAGCGTCCGGACAGGCGCGCAGAGCAGGTCCTGCGCCTCCAGGCGGCCCAGCCAATAGGCGGTGGTGTTCGTAGCGAAGCGCTCTCGGAAGATGGCGTGCAGGGCGGCCTTGTTGGCCACCTGCGCGGCATGGTCCTTGAAGCGCGGGTCCTCATGGAGAGTCGGCAGCTCCAGCGCGGTCCCGATGTCGCGGACGGGATCGGCCTTGAAGGCGCCCACCATTACGAGCGCGCCGTCGGTGGTCTCGAACACCCCCGTGAGCGGCATCGCGCCCCAGTTCACCTCGCGCCCGCGCATCATGAACGCGGCGGCCTCCTGCGTCTGGGCGGCCAGCATCGAGTCGAGAAGCGAAACGCTGACCAGCTGTCCGCGGCCGGTTTTTTCGCGCTGGAGGAGCGCCAGCAGCACGCCCTGCACCATGTGCATGCCGGCCGAATAGTCCGCAAAGGTCGTGGAATAGATCGACAACGGCAGATGCGCGTCCGAGCGGCGCGCCATCACGCCCGACATCGCCTGCGCGAGCACGTCCTGGCCGCCCTTGTGCGCATAGGGGCCGACGATGCCGTAACCGGTGCCGACCGCGTAGATCAGGCGCGGATTGCGCGCCTTCAGGGCGTCGTAGCCAAAGCCCATCCGGTCCATGACGCCGGCGCGGAAGTTGTTCACCACCACGTCGGCCTCGTCGAGGAGACGCAGCACGGCCTCCTTGTCCTCAGGCTTGCGCGTATCGAGGACGATCGACCGTTTGTTGCGGTTGAGCGAGCAGTAGACCGGGCCGGTGAGCCCGGCCGGATCGTTCGGGAACGAGGTCCGGGACAGGTCGCCTGTCGGTGGACGCTCGATCTTGATGACGTCGGCGCCGAAGTCGGCCAGGACCTGGGTCGCCACGGGACCCATCATCACCTGGGTGAAGTCGACGATCCGGACGCCCGCGAGGGGCAGTTCTGCCGGGGAGGTCACGCGGCGTTCTCCATCAGTGTTGCGTTGGCGGACGGAATGTCGCCGGGGTCGCCGCCCTGAGCGCGCACCCGGGCGCAGATCGCGCGGGGGTCCACCCGCTTCAGCGGCATGTTCCCGGCGATCGCGAGCGCGGCTGCGACGCCGGCGGATTGGCCCATGGACATGCAGGGCGGGATCTCGCGCGACATCTTCTGAGCCGACTCGGTCGCCGAGTAATGGCGGCCGGCGACCAGAAGCCCGTCCACCTCCTTCGGCAACATGGCCCGGTAGGGGGTGTAGTAGTCGCGGCCCCGCGCGACCGTGTCGGCGAAGTGCACGCGGTCGCGGACATCGTCCTTGGTGACCACGTATTCGCCTTCCAGCAGCCGCGTGGTGCGGATGCCGAGTTGCGGCGCGACGTCCACCACGAAAGCCTTCTCGAAACCCGGCATGTTGGCGCGCACATAGTCCACCAGCGCGTAGATGCGCTTGCGGCCCTCGAAGTCGGCTCGGGTCAGGTCCTCGACCGTGAGCGCGTCATAGCCGGTCATGTGCGGGCAGTTGCACCACACGATGCCGGGGAGCGGCGTCTTCAGCCACCAGAAGTCCCAGCTGCCGCCCATGACGCGCTTGGCCTCGCGATCGATACGCGCATAGGTTTCCGGATCCTGCTCGCGGAATCGCTCGTTCTCGTCGGCGTCGACGCCACCCAGGCGGAACACCGTCGTGACGATGTACTTGCCCTCGTTGAACTTCGCGCCGGCCGCCGAGGCGACGTCGAGGTCGCCCGTGGTGTCGATCACGACGTCGCCCAGGATGGCCTCGCGGCCAGCCTTGGTTTCGCAGATCACGCCCTTGATACGGCCGTCCTGCACGATCGCCCTGGAGAACCAGGAATGGAGGCGCAGGTTGACGCCCGCCTCGGCGATCATCTCGTTGGAGATGCGCTTCCACCCGTCCGGATCGAACGCCGCCGCCATCACGATCGGGGCCGGCTTCGATTGGGCGCGAAAGTCGAATGCGCCCCAGCGAGCCCACTTGCGGTACACGTCCCAGCCCTGCCGACGATCCTCGGGCGGCGGGAACACGGCGGCGCCGACCTTGGCCATGCGCTCGATCATCTCCATGCAGACGCCCTGCACGGTGACCTCGTCGCCATTGTGCATGTCGTCCAGCACCAGCACCATGCCGCCGGAGGCGAGGCCGCCGAGATACGGGTAGCGCTCCACAAGCGTGACGCTGCAGCCTTCGCGGCGGGCCGCCAGCGCGGCCGCGAAGCCGGCGGGGCCGCCGCCCACCACCACCACGTCCGAGCGTGCGGCGACGCGGGCTGAGCCGGGCTTTTCTTCGATCCGGTCGATCATCGTCATCGGGACCTCCTTGGGGGTTCCGTCATTGGATCAGCGCTTTGCGCGCGTTGGTTGATCAGGTCTACAAACTCAGTGGCCGGTCGGCGCCTGCCAGCGCACCACGAGCCGTTCGGCCAGCGTGATGGTGAGAAAGAACAGCATCGAGAAGCACGAGCCGACGATCACGGTGGCGTAAAGCAGCGCCGAGTCGAATGCGTAGGTGGCCTGGATGATCAGCGCTCCGATGCCGGTTGTGGAGCCGATCCACTCGCCCACGATCGCGCCGATCACCGATGTCGAGGCCGAGATCTTCAGCGCCGAGAACAAGTAGGGCAGCGAGTTGTAGAGGCGC
Organism: Alsobacter metallidurans; assembly: GCF_014636935.1. Classification (GTDB taxonomy): domain Bacteria; phylum Pseudomonadota; class Alphaproteobacteria; order Rhizobiales; family Beijerinckiaceae; genus Alsobacter; species Alsobacter metallidurans. Next base: position 2,168,700 of record NZ_BMES01000001.1, read on the forward strand.
AGCTTCAGGAACACCTCGGTCTTGGAGGCCGATAGCACCCGCATCAGCTCCATGGCCTGCGGGTTCACGGATTCCAGCCCACGGACCATGTTCACCAGCGTCGGGAAAAAGCAGATCAGCGCCGCGATGGCGATTTTCGGCTCCATGCCGTTACCGAGCAGCAGCACGAGGATCGGCGCCTTGGCGACCACCGGGATGGTGTTGATGATCACCACCAGAGGGAAGAACGCCTCCTCGAGCACCTTCTTGTGCACGAAGGTCGTGGCGATCACGATCGCGGTGACGTTGCCCAGCAGGAACCCGCAGATCGCCTCGATGGCGGTCGGTAGCAGGTTTTCCATCAGGAGGCCGAACTTGGCCGTCAGCGTCGCGAACACGGCGACGGGCGAAGGCGCCACGAAGGGCGGGACCTTGAAAATCCAAACGGCCGCGCCCCAGAGGGCGAGCGCGCCCAGGATGCCGGCCGCAGGCAGCAATCGACGCCGCCACGTCTCGCGCGACTTGCGGCGGGCGAATTCGGCCTCGGCTGCGGAAACATCGGGCAGGAGGTCGGCGGTTTCGGCGATGGTGCTCATACGCCCCTCCCGAGCAGTTCGCGCAGCTCCGCCGCGATGCTCACGAACGGCGCCGTCTCGCGGATCTTGAGGGTTCGGTCGCGTGGGAGGTCAACGTCGACCAGCTCGGTCACGCGGCCCGGGTTGGCCGCCAACACGAGCACCTGTTCGCCCAGAAACAGCGCTTCGTACACCGAGTGGGTGACGAACATGATCGTGGTGCCGGTTTCCTGCCAAATGCGCCGCAGTTCCTCGTTGAGCCGGTCGCGCGTGATCTCGTCCAGCGCGCCAAAGGGCTCGTCCATCAGCAGGATGCGAGGACCGCCCAGCAAAGCCCGAGCTATCGAGACGCGCTGGCGCATTCCGCCAGAAAGCTCGTGGGGAAAGCTGCCTTCCCAGCCCTCCAGCCCCACGAGTTTCATCAGCTCGCGAGGCGTCGGCGCGCCGCTCGGCAGCTTCTTCGCCCCGCCGACTTCCAGCGGCAGTTCGACGTTCTGGAGCGCCGTCCGCCAGGGCAGCAGGGCGGCGTCCTGGAATACGAAGCCGAGCGAGCGCTTGAGGCGCGCGTCCTGCGGCGTCATGCCGAGCACGTTGACCTGGCCGTGCGTGGGCGACACCAGGTCGGCCACAACGCGTAACAGGGTGGACTTGCCGCAGCCCGAAGGCCCGAGCAACGAGAGAAAGCCGCCTTTCTCGACCGAGAAGGACACGTTCTCCAGCGCCGTGACGGTGCGCCGGTCCGTGACGAACCGCACCGTGACGTTGCGACAGCTGACGGCGGGCTCGCCTGCGGCCGTCACGGCCGCCGGGGGGAACCCGGCGACGGGGAGGGCGCTCGTCGCCGTGGAGGGGGCGGTCATGCCCGCGTCAGCCGATTTTCGGCCGGCCGTCGGCCGTGGCCTTGAGGATGTCCATGGTCATCACTTCCTCCAGCTTGGGGGTGCGCTTGGAGAATTGGCCGAGCTCGGCATAGAGCCCGATCTGGTCGGCCCAAACGGCCGGGTCCATCGTGCCCCAGCCTTCCGCACCGGTCTTGGCCGAGAAGGCGTATTGCAGCATCACGTCCAGCGCCTCGCGCTCGTCGGCGGCGACGAGGTTGGGGAACTCCTTAACGAGCAGCTTCACGGCCTCGTCACGGTTGGCGTGCGCATAGGCCCAGCCCTTGCCGCTGGCGCGCAGGAATTTCTGCAGCACGTCGGCCTTGGTCTTGATGGTGGTCGTCGTGGCGTAATAGGGCAGGGCGTAGAGGTGAACGCCCGCATCCCACAGCCGAAGATCCACGCGGTCCGGGCCGAGCACCTTCAGCGCGGTGGTGTTGGTGAGCCAGCCGGTCACCACGTCAACCTGCCCGGTGAGCAGCGGCGCCATGTCGGCCCCGATGGTCACGATGGTGACGTCCTTCTCGGGGATCTTGTTCTTGGCCAGCAAGGCCCGCAGCAGGATCACGCCCGTGGCCTGGATGCCGACCTTCTTGCCGACCAGGTCCTTGGGCTCACGCACCGGGTTCTTCTTCAGCGAGAAGAACGTGTAGGGGTGCTGCTGGGCGCCAACCGCGAAGCACTGGATCGGGATGTCCTGCGAGGCCGCGAGCATCAGGGATGGGGAGGACGACACCTGGCCGACCTCGAAGCGCCCCGCCGCCACGACGGCGACGCCGTCGATGTTGGGGCCGCCCGACTGGAACTTCAGGTCGACGCCTTCCTGGTCGTAGAAGCCCATCTGCTTGGCGCAGACCTCGCCGATCTGGTTGCCGCCCAGGATCCAGCCGAGCTGGAGATTGACCACGGGTTTGCCCTGCGCGTTCGCGCCGACGCTGAGCAAAGGCCCGGCTGCGGCGGCGGCTGCTCCGGCCTTGAGAAACTGACGGCGATCCAACGGTCCCATGACGCACCCTCCTGCGCTGAAGACGAAACGGCCGGGGAGCGCTGGCTCGACCGAGGCCATCATGATTGCTGTTGTTGAGGGCAGTGAAGCACGCGTTCGCCGTCCCAGAAAGAAGAGATATTCGGATTGTGCGTTGCTGAAATTCGAACGCGCTTCCGTATCGGGCGCCTTGGGCGCGAATTGCCCGTTCTTCGGGCGTCGCGCGCACGGAACCGAGCTTTCGCGCTATCGTTGTCGCTCGGCTCCAGCGTAGCGAGCCCCGAAAAGAGGAGCTTCGCCCTGGTAGCCCGCATTCAGGACTATGCGCTGATCGGCGATTGTGAGACGGCCGCGCTGGTTTCGCGCGCCGGCTCGATTGATTGGCTGTGCCTGCCGCGCTTCGATTCGGACGCCTGCTTCGCGGCAATCCTCGGCTCATCCCGGAATGGGCGCTGGCGAATCTCCTGCGCAGACCCAAAGGCGAAGCGAAGCCGGCGATACTGGGATGGTGCGCTCATTCTCGAAACCCGCATCGAGACCGCCGGGGGCGTCGCCCGCGTGATCGATTTCATGCCGCCGCGCGACGGCCGGGCCGACGTGGTGCGCATCGTGATCGGCGACTCGGGCGAGGTCGCCTTTCGCACCGAGATCGTCGTGCGGTTCGACTACGGTCTCACGGTGCCGTGGGTGAACCGGATGGAGGACGGGACCATCCAGGCGATCGCAGGCCCGCACCGGGTCACGCTCCAGTCGGACGTCCCGCTGCACGGCGAGGACATGCGGACGGTTGGCGATTTTGCCGTCAAGGAAGGCGAGACCGTCTCGTTCGTCCTTACCCAACAGGCGTCCACGGCGACGCCCTTGAAGCCGCTCGACCCGCAAGCGGCGCTGAAGCGGACCGAGGCCTTCTGGCGCAGTTTTTCCAAGCGCGCTCCCGAGGTTGGACGCTGGACGGAGCCGGTTCGCCGCTCCCTGATCGTCCTCAAGGCGCTCACCTACGAGCCCACGGGCGGCATCGTGGCCGCCCCGACGACGTCGCTGCCGGAGAAGATTGGCGGCGTCCGCAACTGGGACTACCGCTACTGCTGGGTGCGCGACGCCTGCTTCACGCTGCAGGCCTTCATGGACGCCGGCTATTACGACGAGGCGTCCGCCTGGCGCGATTGGCTGATGCGCTCGATCGCGGGCTCGCCCGCCCAGATGCAGATCATGTACGGGATCGCGGGCGAGCGTCGCCTTCCCGAGTGGGAAGCCAGCTGGTTGCCCGGCCACCGTGGTTCCGCTCCGGTGCGCATCGGCAACGCCGCCGTGGACCAACGGCAGTTGGACGTCTTCGGCGAACTCGCCGACGCCCTGTCGGTCGCGCAGAAGGGCGGTCTACCGCCCCATCCGCGCGCGATGGAGCTGCGGCCCGTGATCATGAAATTCCTGGAGACCGCATGGCGCGAGCCGGACGAGGGCATCTGGGAGGTGAGGGGCGGGCGCCGCCATTTCACCCATTCCAAGGTCATGGCCTGGGTCGCTTTTGACCGCGCCGCATCCAGCGCCGAGCGGAACGGCGAAAAGCAGCTGGCCAAGAAGTGGCGCGCGATTGCGGACGAGATCCACACGGAAGTGTGCGCCAAGGCTTTCGACGAAGAGTTGAACGCCTTCGTGCAGTCCTACGGATCCAAGGCGCTGGACGCGAGCGTCCTGCTGATCCCGCACGTGGGCTTCCTTCCGCCCGACGATCCGCGTGTCGTCGGCACGGTGGCGGCGATCGAGCGCAAGCTTATGCGGGGAGGGCTCGTGATGCGCTACGATCTCGACGCGACCACGGATGGGTTGCCATCGGATGAAGGCGCGTTTCTCGCCTGCAGCTTCTGGCTGGCCGACTGCCTTTTGATGCAGGGGCGCAGAGCTGACGCCGAAGAGCTGTTCGAGCGCCTCGTCGGGCTGTGCAATGACGTCGGGCTTCTCGCCGAGGAATACGATGTCGACGCCGGCGAAATGGTTGGCAATTTTCCGCAGGCTTTCAGCCATGTAGGCTTGATCAACACGGCATTGAACCTGTCGCGAACTAAAGGTCCTGCCATGGAGCGAGCGGCTGACGGACATGGCGTAGGCTCAGCGCCGCCCCGCAAGATCTAACCGAACGGGAACTGTCGCGTGGCGGCGTGGTGGTTAACAATCCACCGCTAAGCGGTCAGTGCTCTTCCATCACGCCTCGTTTTCGTCTTCATTGAGCAACACTGTTGCCCCGCCGCATCAGGGCTTGGCCCTGAGTCGCCTATGGGACGTGGAGAAGACGCAGGCACGATGGCAGGAACGTCCGTTGCACTCCCGAGCCTGCCTGACGCGCCCGGAACTCCACCACGCGAGGCGTCCCGCTCGTCGCGCGTGATCGGCACGGTGGTCGTCATCCTGGCGCTGCTCTCGGCGGTGGCGACCTTCGTGGTGTTGGCCGGCCTCGTGCCGCTGTCGCCGACGCACGATGTCGTGCTGCGCCTGTTCATGGTCAACGCGCTGCTCGTGATGGTGCTGCTGGGCTTTGTGGTGCGCGAAGCCTATCGGCTCATCAAGGCCAGGCGGGCCGGCGTGGCGGCGTCGGGGCTCCACGCCAAGATCGTCGCGCTCTTCGCCCTCGTGGCGGCCTTGCCGGCCATTCTCGTCGCGGTCGTGGGCTGGATCACGTTGGAACGTGGGCTGGACATCCAGTTCAGCCGCTACATCCGCAGCCTTCTCTCAACCTCCGTTGATGTCGCCAACGCCTATCGCGAGCTGCAATGCCGCACGATCGGCCGCGAGATCAACCTGATGGCGGCCGATCTCGCCCGCGCTAAGCCTTTGCTGGATCAGAACCGGCCCGCCTACCGCGACTTCATGCAGTCGCGCTCAGTGTTCCTCGGATTTCCGGTCGCGATGCTGCTCAAGGACGACCTTTCGGTCGTGGAGCGGATCGAGATCAAGCCGATCGAAGGCCTGCCGCTGCCCAGCAAGGACGACATGGCGGCCGCGCAGGATTCCGAGGCGTGGTGTCTGATCCCCAACTCCGGCAACGTGTTCCGGGCGGTGCTGAAGGTGCCCGCCATGGATCAGACCTTCCTGTTCGTCGCCAGGGCTGTGGACCCGAAGGCGCTCGAATTCCCGCAGCAGGCCGAGCAGGCCGCCGCCTATTACGAGGCGCTGTCGCAGCGCAAGATCGACGTGCAGGTCGCCTTCGCGAGCATGTATGTGCTGATCTCGTTGATCCTGCTGTTCTCGGCGGTTTGGACCGGGCTCGCCTTCGCAAACAGCTTCGTCTCGCCGATCAGGCGGCTAATCCATGCCACCGACCAGGTCGCGTCCGGCAACTTCTATGTTCAGGTGCCCGCCCGAAAGAGCGAGGGCGATCTCGCGCATCTGGCCGAGACCTTCAACAAGATGACCTCCGAGCTGCGCCAGCAGCATGACCGGCTGACCCAGGCCCGCGATCTAATTGACCGAAGGCGGCGATTCACCGAGGCGGTGCTGTCTGGCGTCTCCGCGGGCGTGATCAGCATCGACGCCGTCGGCCGCATCACTGTGCTGAACCCCTCCGCGGAGCGGTTGCTGCATGGCTCGCGCGACAAGTGGCTGGGCAAGCCCGTGCAGGACATGATCCCGGCATTGGCGCCGATCGTCGACGAGGCGCTGAGCGAGCGCCTTCGCCTCGTGCAGGGCCAGGTCGTCGTTTCCGCCAACGGCCAGGACAGGACGCTGACCGTCCGGGTGTCGAGCGAGCAGTCGCCGGACGGCGATAAAGGCTGGATCATCACCCTGGACGACATCACCGACCTCGTGAGCGCACAGCGCACCGCAGCCTGGGCCGACGTCGCCCGGCGCATCGCGCATGAAATCAAAAACCCGCTCACGCCCATTCAGCTCTCGGCCGAACGCATCAAGCGCAAATACGGCAAGGTCATCACCGTCGACCGCGAGATCTTCGACCAGTGCACTGACACGATCGTGCGCCAGGTCGACGACATCAAGCGCATGGTGGACGAGTTCTCGTCCTTCGCGAGGATGCCCAAGCCCCTCGCCGAGAACGAGGACTTGGGGGGCATCGTCCGCCAGGTGCTCTTCCTGATGCGAGTCGGCAGCCCCGACATCACGTTCGAAGAGGACATCCCCCCGACGCCGCTGGTCGCTCGCTTTGATCGCCGGCTGATCTCGCAAGCCGTCACCAACATCGTCAAGAACGCCACCGAGGCGATCGCGGCTTCGCCCGAAGAGGTGCGCGGTCCCGGCCTCGTAAAGGTGGTCGTCAAGGCCGAAGACGACAACGTGGTGATCACGGTCGCCGAAAACGGGAAGGGTTTCCCTCGCGAGCATCGCCAACGGCTGCTCGAGCCCTACATGACGACCCGTGACGGCGGAACGGGGCTCGGACTCGCGATCGTGGCCAAGATTCTTGAGGACCATGGCGGCGGGATCGAGCTCCTCGACAATCCTGATGTGCCGCAGGGCGGCCTCGTTCGCATGTGGTTCCCCCGCGAAGGTGTGTCGAAAGACACAGCGCAACTGGCCGAATCCCGGAGGGATCTCGCCGCAGCACGAGAAAAGGCGCGGTGATGATCCCATCCACGACCGTTCATAAAAGGGAGACCGCGCGATGAGCGCAGACATCCTGATCGTTGACGACGAGACCGACATCCGCGAACTCGTCGCCGGCATTCTCGACGACGAAGGCCACCGCACTCGGACGGCGGCCAACTCCGACGAGGCGCTCGCCGCCATCGAGGCCCGCCGCCCGCACCTCGTGTTTCTGGACATCTGGATCCAGGGCAGCCGGCTGGACGGATTGCAGCTCCTCGACATCATCAAGGAGCAGCATCCCGACCTGCCGATCGTGATGATCTCGGGTCATGGCAACATCGAGACGGCTGTTTCGGCCATCAAGCGGGGCGCCTACGACTTCATCGAGAAGCCGTTCAAGGCCGATCGCCTCGTGCTGGTGGCCGAACGTTCGCTGGAAGCGTCGCGTCTCAAGCGCGAGGTCAAGGAGCTGCGGGTCAAGTCGCAGCAGGGCACCAAGATCATCGGCCATTCCCAGGCTTCCAACCAGCTTCGCCAGACCATCGAGCGGGTCGCCACCACCAACGCCCGCGTGATGATCTCGGGCGCGCCAGGCTCCGGAAAGGAGCTTGCGGCGCGCACCATCCACCAGTTGTCGTCCCGGTCCTCGGGGCCGTTCGTGGCCATCAACGCCGCCACGATCACGCCCGAGAACATGGAGACCGAGCTCTTCGGCGTCGAAGGCGCGGACGGCAAAGGCCGTAAGGTCGGCGCGCTCGAGGAGGCGCATGGCGGGACGCTGTACCTCGACGAAGTCGCCGACATGCCGCGCGAGACGCAAGGCAAGATCCTGCGCGTACTCGTCGACCAGAACTTCCAGCGTGTCGGCGGGGCCATGCGGGTCCATGTCGACGTCCGCGTGATTTCGTCAACGGCGCGGGACCTCGCGGGCGAAATCATGGCCGGCCGCTTCCGCGAGGATCTGCTGCATCGGCTCAGCGTGGTGCCGATCCGGGTGCCCAGCCTGGCGGAGCGGCGCGACGACATACCCGAGCTGATCGCGTTCTTTATGGACCAGATCTCGGCGTCCACCGGCCTGCCCAAGCGCACCATCGCGGATGACGCTCTCGCGGTGCTGCAGTCGCATGACTGGCCGGGCAACATTCGCCAACTTCGCAACAACATCGAGCGCCTCCTGATCCTGGCTGAAGGCGACCCGAGCTCCGAGGTCACTGCGGATCTGCTTCCCTCCGAAGTGGGTTCGCTCGTGCCATCCACGCCCAACGGGGCTGGCGGCGAGAAGCTGATGTCTTTGGCGCTACGCGAGGCGCGGGAGATCTTCGAGCGCGAGTACCTGGTCGCGCAGATCAATCGATTCGGCGGCAATATCTCCCGCACGGCCGAGTTCATCGGCATGGAGCGCTCGGCGCTGCATCGCAAGCTGAAGTCGCTCGGCATTGGCTAAGACGGTCGATTAAATCACCTGACGGTGAGCGCAAGAACCAAGAACGGCGCGACGCGCCCAAAACAAGGGACCCGACTGATGAGCCGCATCGCCTACGTGAATGGCCGCTACGTGCCCCACCGCGACGCGGCTGTTCATGTCGAAGATCGCGGCTACCAGTTCGCCGACGGCGTCTACGAAGTATGCGAGGTCTTCGGCGGGCGGCTGGTGGACGAAACCCGTCATCTCGACCGGCTCGACCGCTCCCTGCGGGAGTTGCGCATCGCAGCTCCCATGGGCCGCAAGGCCCTGCTGACGATCATGCGCGAGACTGTCGCGCGCAACCGCGTCCGCCATGGCCTTGTCTACCTGCAGGTCTCGCGCGGCGTGGCCCGGCGCGACCACAAGTTCCCGGACCCCTCGACGCCGCCGGCGCTGGTGGTGACCGCGAAGTCGATCGATCCTGCCGCAGGCGAGCGGACGGCCGCGGCCGGCGTGGCCGTGATCACGGTTCCGGAGACCCGTTGGGCCCGGCCCGACATCAAGTCCGTGTCGCTGCTCCCGAACGTTCTCGCCAAGCAGCAGGCGAAAGAGGCCGGGGCGGGCGAAGCCTGGTTCGTAGACCAGGACGGAACCGTGCTGGAAGGGGCGTCCACCAATGCCTGGATCGTCACCCACGACGGGCGCATCGTCACAAGACAGGCCGACAACCGCATTCTGCGCGGGGTGACGCGGACCGGCGTTGTCGACCTGCTTGGCCGGCGGAACCTGACGCTCGAGGAGCGCCCGTTTACCGTCGAGGAGGCCCGGCAAGCCGCGGAAGCTTTCATCACCTCGGCGTCCAGTCTGGTGATTCCAGTGGTGAAAATCGACGGCGCGGCGGTCGGCGACGGCAAGCCGGGGCCCACGGCCCTTGCATTACGGGGATCTCTGCACCAGGTGACTGAAATGTCACATGTGGTGACGGCGCCTTATGCCTGAGGGTGGTTGTGGGGCGTAATCGTGGTAGCGTACCTTGACGGCCTGTTTGGCGATTTCTGTCGCGTAGGCCGTCAGGCATGTTGGTTTGCATAATTTTGAGACGTTAACGCACCAGCCGAAAAGCGGACCCGTCCTCGCGAGCTGGTGAGCAACAAGAGGGGCTAATGCGATGGCTGCGGAGCGGAATCAAAACCTCCAGGACACTTTCCTCAACCACGTCCGCAAGAACAAGGTGCCGCTGACGATCTTCCTGGTGAACGGAGTGAAGCTGCAGGGCGTTGTGACGTGGTTCGATAACTTCTGCGTGCTGCTCCGCCGCGATGGGCACAGTCAGCTCGTCTACAAGCATGCAATCTCGACCATCATGCCCGGCCACCCCGTTTCACTGTTCGAGCAGGACGAGGGCGCCCCGACCCCGATGAAGGACTGAATTGAAGCATTCTTCTGGCCCTACCGAACCGCTGAACAAGGGCCCTGTCGAGCCGGAGAAGGAGATCGCCTCCGGCACGCGCACCCTCGTTGTGGGACCCTACTTCTCCGCGCGACGCCAGGCTTATGACGCCGCGAACGACAAGGGCGCGGCCGTCAACCTGCGGATCCCGCAGGCGCGCCTCGAGGAAGCCTCCGGGCTCGCTGCGGCGATCGATCTCGATGTTGTCCAGGCAATCCTCGTCACCATCGCGTCGCCGCGTCCGGCCACCTACCTGGGCAAGGGAAAAGTCGAGGAACTCGCCGGCCTGATCAAGGCCGACGAGATCGACCTCGTGATGATGGATTGCGGCCTCAGCCCGGTGCAGCAACGCAATCTGGAAAAGGCCTGGGGCTGCAAGGTCATCGACCGCACCGGCCTCATTCTCGAGATCTTCGGTCGCCGCGCCCGCACCCGCGAGGGCGGCCTGCAGGTCGAACTCGCGCATCTCGAATATCAGAAGAGCCGCCTCGTGCGCTCCTGGACCCATCTCGAGCGCCAGCGCGGCGGTTTCGGCTTTCTCGGCGGCCCGGGCGAGACTCAGATCGAGGCGGACCGGCGCGTCATCCTGGAGCGCATGGGCCGCATCGAAAAAGAACTGGAAAGCGTCAAGCGCACGCGCTCGCTTCACCGCGAGAGCCGCCGCAAGGTGCCTTATCCGGTGGTCGCGCTGGTCGGCTACACGAACGCCGGCAAGTCGACGCTGTTCAATCGCCTGACCTCCGCCGACGTGATGGCCGAGAACATGCTGTTCGCGACGCTCGACCCCACCGCCCGTGTCGTGAAGCTGCCGCACGGAGCCCCCGTGATCCTTTCCGACACCGTCGGTTTCATCTCGGATCTGCCCACCATGCTGGTCGCGGCGTTCCGCGCGACGCTGGAAGACGTGATTGCGGCCGACGTGATCCTGCACGTGCGCGACGTTTCGCATGGCGACACCGATGCGCAGTCCGCCGACGTGATTGGGATCCTGCGCGAGCTCGGCGTCGACCCGGACGACCACCAGCGTCTCATCGAAGTCTGGAACAAGGCGGACCTGCTGCCCGAAGACGAGCGCACGCGCCTGCTCGGCGTGGTTGAGCACCGCCCTGCCGAAGGGCGCCCCGTTCTGGTTTCGGCCGTGACGGGCGAAGGCATGGACCGGCTCAAGGCCGCGGTGGAGAACCGGCTCGCTCATGAGCGGCCCGTGTTCCACGTCGCCGTGGAGTCGGCGGACGGCGCGGGCCTGCACTGGCTCTACGAGGAGGCAGAGGTCCTCGACCGACGCGAGGACGGTGAGGGCGGCGTCCTGATCGCGGCCCGGATCGCGCCCGAAAAAGAGCCGCGGCTTCTGCGCCGGTTCCCCGGCGCGCGGCGTACTCGGTAGGAGCGTCTCTCCGCCTTATTCGGCGGCTTTGGCAGCGTTCCAGAGCGCGTCCATCTCGTCCAGGCTTGCTTCCGCGGCGGAGCGGCCCTGCTGCTCCAGTGCGCGCTCGATGAACCCGAAACGCCGTTCGAACTTGGCGTTCGTGCCGCGCAGCGCGGCTTCGGGATCGACATCGAGATGCCGCGCCAGGTTGGCGACCGCGAAAAGCAGGTCGCCCACCTCTCCGGCCACCTGCGCCTTGTCGCCGGCATCGAGCGCCTCCTCTATCTCGCCGAGCTCTTCTCGGAGCTTGTCCAGGACGAGGCGAGCGTCGTTCCAGTCGAAGCCGACCGTGGACGCCTTGGCCTGCAGCTTCACGGCGCGCGTCAGGCCGGGCAGGGCGGCGGGTATGCCGGCCAGAAGCCCGCGATGCTCGTCCGCGGGCAGTCCGGCCGCCTCGCGCGCCGCGCGCCGTTCGGCCTTCTCGGCTGCCTTGATTTCTCCCCACAGCGCCTTGACGGCTGAAGGCGGCAGATGCCGGGCTTCGCCGAAGACGTGTGGATGACGCCGGATGAGCTTGGTCGTGATGGCTTCCACGACGCCTCCGAAATCGAAAGCTCCCTGTTCCTGCGCCATGCGGGCGTGAAACACGACCTGGAGCAACAGGTCGCCCAACTCGTCGCGCAGGTCCGAGATGTCGCCCTTCTCGATCGCGTCCGCGACCTCGTAGGCTTCCTCGATCGTGTAGGGGGCGATCGACGCGAAGTCCTGCTCGAGATCCCACGGGCATCCTGAACCCGGGGTTCGGAGCGCCGCCATGATGGCGAGCAGGTCAGCGATGTCCCGAGAGGGACGGGGAGGGGCTTGTTCGGTCACGGGTTGTCCGGGCTGAATCGAAGGCCCGGACACCCTAGCCAAACCCGCGGCCGGGCGCGACCGACCGCGTCAGACGCCCGCGCCGGCTTCCGCGGCTTCCTCGACGCAGCTGAGATCGAACGCGGCGAGACCCTCGTCCAGCAGATCGGGCAAGTTCGGAATCCCGAGCAGGTATTCGTCAGTCGGCGTGTCCCCGCGCTCCTTGGCGAGCGCAATGGCGTCGTCCCACTCGTCCGGCCCGTAGTCCCCGCGGCCGACCCAGACGAGAGCCACGAGATTGGCTTGTTCGTCTACGTTGAGGCCGGTGATGAAGGCGCGGATTTCGCCTTCGACCGGATCGTCTTCGCCGGATTCGAGTACGTCGAAGGAACGGTCGTCAGCCGGGTTGGAGCCGGAATCCGGGTCCGTCTCGCCCTCCTTGCCGTCGAACTGGCGGGCCTGGCGGATCAGCGCACAAACCTTGTCGAGGGCGATATCCATGGTCGGAGCCTCTTGCTGGTCTTGGTGTCCGGGAAGACGTTTCTGACCTGCCGATGGTTGCGTGCGGCGAACTCGATTTGCGCTTCGTCAACAAGGCCGGCCCGTGTGTGCAAGCGCACAGCGCGGAACCGTTTGGTTGCGCAAAAAACCCTGGCGGACCGGCAACTTCGGCCCGCTCCAATCGTTCTCTGCGGCCACCGGAGACTGCGTCTTGCGCCCCTTCCTCGTTCTTGCCGTGATTGCTCTCGCCACGCCGGCCCTTGCGGCATCCAAGACTCCGCCTGTCGGCCAGGTTGAAACCTCGTCCGTCGCTCAGCCGCTCAAGGTCGGCGCCGTTCTTCCGGCCGGCGCGCATGTGATCATACAGGCGGACGGCGCCTATGGCATCGTCATCGACCAGAGCCGCGTGCTCGTGGTCGAGCCCAAGTCGCGCAAGGTCATCGAAATCCTCGATAGCGGCGCCTGACGGTCTCACCCGAACCGAGCAGCGCCATGCCTTCGGCCCCCGCGGAACCCGCCGCGGGGGCCGAAGCTTGTTCTGGGGCAATTGCGCTTGCGCAGGCTCACGGAGAACGGAATGGCGCCGCGGTCGGTCTGGAAGGGTTACCTGAAGCTGTCGCTCGTGAACTGCGCGGTGGCTCTCTACCCCGCCGTCACTGAGGCGCGGGCCGTCCACTTCCACCGCATCAATCGCAAGACCGGCAACCGCCTGCGCATTCATCTCTTCGACGAGGAGACGAACCAGGAGGTCGAGAAGGACGATCAGGCCAAGGGCTACGAGATCGCCAAGGGTGAGATGGTCGAGGTCACCGAGGAGGAACTCGACAATGTCCGCCTCGAGGCCACCCACATCATGGAGATCAACCGCTTCGTCGATCGAAACGAGGTGGATCCACTCTTCTTCGACCGACCCTACTACCTCTCCCCCGACGACAAGCCCTCTCAGGAAGCATTTCAGGTCATCCGCGAGGCGATGGCGCGGCGCAAGCTCGCGGCTCTTTCCACCGTGGTGATGCACCAGCGCGAGCACATCGTTCTGCTGGAGCCCCGCGACGCCGGCCTCATGGCGACCGTCTTGCGCTGGCCCTACGAGGTGCGCGGCGACGAGGAGGTTTTCGCCGATCTCACGGCCGCGCCCAAGCTCGACAAGGACCTGCTGGAAGTGGCCGACGCCCTGGTCGAGCGCAAGCTCGGCGCGTTCGATCCCGCTGAGTTCCACGACCGCTACGAGGAAAGCCTGCGCACGCTGCTGGAAGCCAAGAAGGCCGGCAAGAAGGCCCCGAAGGCCCCCAAGGCGCCGGCCGCGACCAAGCCGACCGGGATCCTGGAGGCGCTGCGGCTCAGCCTGCAGCAGGAGGGTGCGCCGACCGAGCGCCGCCGCCCGGCCGCATCCGCCGCAAAGGCGCCCGCCGCCAAGGCCCGGAAGACGGCCGCGGCCCGCAGAACCGCGACCAAGCGCTGACAGGAGGCCGCTTTGGCAGTTCGAAGGTCCGCCGACAAGACGGCCGCACCGAAGGCTTCAGCTCCGAATGGCCGGGCGAAGAAGTCCGCCAAAGCCGGACCTGCGCCGGCGTCCACCGAGGAGGTGGCCGATCCCCTCAAGCTCTACCGGGAAAAGCGCGATTTCACGCGCACGAGCGAGCCGGGCGCCGAGGTCGCCAAAGGGCAGGGCGCCCAGTTCGTGGTCCAGAAGCACGCGGCGCGCCGGCTCCACTACGACCTGCGGCTGGAGCTCGACGGCGTTCTGAAAAGTTGGGCTGTAACGCGCGGCCCCAGCCTCGTTCCCGGCGACAAACGCCTGGCGGTGCAGACCGAAGACCATCCGATGAAGTACCTCGAGTTCGAGGGCGTCATCCCGCAGGGGGAGTATGGCGGCGGAACCATGATCGTGTGGGACCGCGGAACCTGGCGACCGGAGCACGATCCGCACAGGGCGCTCGCCAAGGGGCATCTCGACTTCGTGCTTGAAGGCGCGCGGCTCGGCGGACGGTGGCATCTCGTGCGGATGCGGCCGCGACCGCATGAGAAAAAGGAGCAGTGGCTGCTGCTGAAAGGCGACGATGCGTTCGCCCGCACGGCCGACCAGCCCGATGTGCTGGAGGAGAACCGCTCCTTTCTGAGCGGCAAAACCAACGACGACTTGAAAGCCGAGGGCGTCATCCGGGTGGATCATGCATCGCGGCAGGCCAGCAAGGCTGCGCCCGCCGCCAAGGCGGTTGCGATCAAGCCCGCCAAGGCCCCGAAGGCGCGCAAGGGCCTGTTGCCGGTATTCCTGGAGCCGAGCCTCGCCGCGCTGGTTGAGGAGCCGCCGGACGGCGGCGAGTGGATCCACGAAATCAAATATGACGGCTACCGCATCCAGGCGCGCCTTGACGGCGGCGAGGTGCAGCTTCTCACCCGCAAGGGGCTCAACTGGACGGAGCGCTTCAACCGCGTGGCCGACGCTGTGCGCCAGCTCGGCCTCGGCTCGGCGCTGCTCGACGGGGAAATCGTGTCTGAGGCCGAGAGCGGCGTCCCGAGTTTCGGCAGCCTCCAGGCGGACCTCAAGGCAGGCCGGCAGGATCGGATGGTCTACTACGTTTTCGACGCGCTCTATCTCGACGGCGTCGACCTGACGAAAACGCCCCAGATCGAGCGCAAGCGGCTGCTGGAAGCCGCGTTGGCCGGGCTGCCGGAGGGATCGCCGCTGCGCTACAGCGCCCATTTCGAGCATGACGGCGGGACCATGCTGACGCACGCGTGCCGCCTCGGCTTGGAAGGCGTGATCTCAAAACGAAAAGATGCGCCGTACACGCCCGACCGGGGCTCGCATTGGCTTAAGGCCAAATGCGTCTTGCGGCAGGAGTTCGTGGTGATCGGCTACACGGTGTCAAGCGCCGCCAAGCGCTCCATCGGCTCCCTGGCGCTCGGCTACTATGATGACGGCAAGCTGATCTATGCCGGCCGATCGGGCACCGGCTTTTCGGGCGACGAGGCCCAGAGCCTCTATGCCGGCCTCTCGGCTATCCCGTCCGAAAAGCCGGCGTTCGGCCGAAAGCCGCCGGCCGGGACCGACAAGGGCGTGCGCTGGGTAGAGCCGCGTTTTGTCGCCGAGATCGAATTTCGAGGCTGGACCAACGACGAGCTTCTCCGCCAATCCGCCTTCAAGGGCCTGCGGGACGATAAGCCTCCCGCCGAAGTCGTGCGCGAAGGCGGCTCCGGTCGCGCCAGCGCCGCGCCCGCCGCCGAGGCCGACCTTTCCGGCGTGCGGCTCACGCATCCCGAGCGGGTGCTGTGGGAAGAGGGCGGCGTCACCAAGCAGGGTTTGGCGGATTTCTACGCCGACATCGCCGCGTGGGCCTTGCCCCATCTCGTGAACCGGCCTTTGAGTCTGGTCCGTTGCCCGAACGGGGCAGGCAAGCAGTGCTTTTTTCAGAAGCACCGGTGGGAAGGACTGTCGCCCGATATCCGCTTTGTCGATGTCGGGGACGCGGAGCCGATGACCTTCATCGAAGACCTGCGCGGGCTGCTGGGATTGGTGCAGGCAGGCGTCCTGGAAATCCACCCGTGGGGATCCACGATTGCGGACATCGAAAAGCCGGACAGAATTATCTTCGATCTCGATCCCGGCGACGACGTGAGTTGGTCGCAGGTGATCGACGGGGCTCTTGAGGTCCGACAGCGGCTCGGCCGGGACGGGCTGGAAAGCTTCGTCAAGACGTCGGGCGGAAAAGGCCTGCACGTCGTCGCGCCGCTCACGCCTTTGGCCGATTGGGAGACCGTAAAGGACTATACCCGCGGGGTGGTGGAAGCCATGGAGACGGATGCGCCGTCGCTCTACGTCGCGAACATGGCCAAGCGGTTGCGCAAGGGCCGCATCTTCGTGGATTACCTTCGCAACGGGCGCGGCGCCACTGCGGTCGCTGCTTTCTCCACACGAGCCCGCGACGGAGCCCCCGTTTCCACGCCGCTGGCGTGGGATGAACTGTCAGAGGCCCTCAAGGCCGACCACTTCCGCATCGGCAATCTCCGGCAGCGGCTGGACTTTCTCGCGGCGGATCCCTGGGACGGATTTTTCGACCTGCGCCAGACCCTGCCCAAGGCCGCGGGCCGCAAGAGTCGGAAGAAGACCGCGAAGGCGGCCTGAGTCTCAACATTGCCGCGCGGGCATACGAAAACGGCCCCGGATCGCTCCGGGGCCGTTTCGTCATGCCGCGTCGCGGCGAATGATTACTCGATGACCTGAACAACGCGGCGGGTCGACGGGTCGACCAGCACAGTGCGGTTGTTGATCACCGAATAGCGATACTGCGTCTTCACGCCGACATCGGCCGGGACCGAATAAAGCTCGACGGTCTGCGGCAGGGGCTCGCCGACCACGACACGCTCCTGGTAGCTCACCGACGGGCGACGCTGCTCGACAACGTACTGGTGAACTCGGGTGCTCTCCTGCTGGGAGAGGGTGCCGCCCACGATGGCGCCGGTCACGCCGCCAACGGCCGCGCCGATCGGGCCACCAACAATCGCTCCACCCACCGCGCCCGTGGCGGCGCCGGCGGCGGCTCCGCTCTGGCCGGACTGCGCGAAAGCGGCGGCTGGAGCCAGCATAGCCAGCGACAGCGTCGCCGCGAGAATAGCCTTGTTCATTTGTTCGTCCTCTCTGCGTAATCGATGCAGCAAGAACGTGACCTGAGCCAGACGGTTCCCGGTTTCCTGCTCAATGAAGAAGACGGTTTCCCAATCATGTTCAGTACACCCTCTATTACTGTTAACTTTATCCGCTCTGCTTAAGCTGGCGCGGCAGGCCGACAGCGAGTGCATCGCGCTGACCGTTTTCGAAGAACGATAGCGTCAGTGTCGACTCGTGTCCCCGGCAGCGCGACGAGGTGTTTGTCGGAGCAACAACCGCGCGCCGAGCTCCGAAATGGAACTTACGTCGCCGCGCTCGCGTTCGCGTGTCGAAAGCCGCCAGGCTTCCGTTCGCAGCGCCGTCAGTCCGACGCTGCGCCATTTTTGGGGGCGCCGGATCATGGCGAGCTCAATCAAAACCACCGTTGCGCAAGCTGCGCCGACGATCAGCACGCTGGGGGGCGGCAGATCGGCCGTGGCCGAGACCCTTGATAGCGTTGTTGATCATTCCGCCGTGGTGCTCCCTGTGCCTCCCGCGCAGTCACGCACCGTGGCGTTGCTGCTGGGAGCCATGGTGATCGGCTGTTTGATCGCCGGCAGCCTTCTTCGGCACTCGACCGCAACCTTCACCCAAGTGGCGGAAACCCCGGCCTGGGCGGCCCCGCCGCAGCTGGCGGGACGTTAAGGCATGCGCGCCGGAGCCCTCCTTCTCAGAACCGTGCCCGTGGCGGCGATAGGCTTTTGCCTCGGCGGCTGCCAGCATGGCGTGCTGGATCCCAAAGGCCCCGTCGGCGCTGCTGAACGCACGATCCTTCTGAACTCGCTGGCGATCATGCTCGCGATCGTGATCCCCACCATCGTGGCCACGCTGGCTTTTGCGTGGTGGTTTCGTGCGTCGAACACCCGCGCGCGCTACCGGCCGGACTTCGTCTACTCAGGCAAAGTCGAGCTGATCGTGTGGTCGATCCCGACCCTCGTGATACTCTTCCTGGGCGGCGTCATCTGGGTCGGATCGCACCAGCTTGATCCCTACAGACCGCTCGCATCGGATCAAAAGCCGCTCGAGGTGCAAGTCGTTTCGCTCGATTGGAAATGGCTGTTCATCTACCCGGAGCAGAACGTCGCGGCCGTGAACCAGCTCGTGGTGCCGGCCGGACGACCGGTGCATTTCACGCTGACGTCCGCCAGCGTCATGAACGTGTTCTTTGTGCCCCAGCTCGGCAGCATGATCTACACGATGAACGGCATGGCCACGCAGTTGCACCTGCAGGCCGACCAGGAAGGCGAGTTCGCTGGCCGCTCGGCGATGTTCAGCGGCGACGGCTTTCCGGGGATGTTCTTCACCGTAAAAGCCGTGCCGGGCGACGCGTTCGATGGCTGGGTCCAGACAGCGCAGGGCGCGGGTGCGGCCCTCGACCGCGCCGCCTATGCGCAGCTCAACAGAAAGACTTCCTTCGATCCGCCAACCACCTATCTGTCGGTCGACCCGCATCTCTTCCACGCCATCGTCTCGCAGGAGCTGCCGCCGCAGCCGGGGCCTGACCAGGGCCGGGGCGGCCCGGACATTTCACCAAAACCGGGGGGCTAGCATGCTGGGCAAGCTGAACTGGGACGCCGTTCCGTGGCACGAGCCGATACCGATGATCGCGTCGGGAACGGTCGCGCTTGTGATCCTGGGCGTCATCGCCTGGGTCGTGCTGGGTGGCCATCTCCCCTATCTCTGGCGCGAGTGGATCACCAGCGTCGACCACAAGCGCATCGGGGTCATGTATGTGCTGCTCGCCTGCGTGATGCTTCTGCGGGGCTTTGCGGATGCCGTGATGATGCGTTCGCAGCACGCCGTGGCTTTCAAGGCGGCCGGCTTTCTTCCGCCCGAGCACTACAACCAGATCTTCTCGGCGCATGGCACGATCATGATCTTTTTCGGCGCTATGCCGTTCGTGATCGGCCTGATGAACTTCGTCGTGCCGCTGCAACTCGGCGTCCGCGACGTTGCGTTCCCGACCCTGAACTCCGTCGGCTTCTGGCTCACAGCCACGGGCGCGCTGCTGGTCAACATCTCGCTCGTGATCGGCGAGTTCGCCCGTACGGGCTGGCTCCCCTATCCGCCGCTCAGCGAGACGACCTATTCGCCCGGCGTGGGCGTCGACTACTATCTCTGGGCCGTTCAGATATCCGGCGTCGGAACGCTAATCGGGGGCGTCAACATCGTCACCACGATTCTGAAAATGCGCGCGCCCGGAATGGGTTATCTGCGCATGCCGATGTTCTGCTGGACCGCGCTCGCGTCCAGCCTCCTGATCGTCGCCGCGTTCCCCATCCTCACCGCCACCTTGGCGATGCTGACGCTGGACCGCTATCTCGGCTTCCACTTCTTCACCAACGAAGCCGGCGGCAACCCGATGATGTTCATGAACCTCATCTGGGCCTGGGGGCATCCGGAGGTCTACATCCTTGTCTTGCCCGCCTTCGGGATTTTCTCCGAGGTGATCTCGACCTTCTCGAGCAAGCCGCTGTTCGGCTATCGCTCGATGGTCGCCGCGACCCTGTTCATCTGCATCGTGTCGTTCACGGTCTGGCTGCACCACTTCTTCACGATGGGGGCGGGCGCGGACGTGAACGCCTTTTTCGGCATCGCGACCAGCATCATCGCGGTTGGCACGGGCGTGAAGGTCTACAACTGGCTCTTCACAATGTATGGTGGCCGCATCCGCTTCGACACGCCGATGCTCTGGTCTCTCGGCTTCATGGTCACCTTCGTGATCGGGGGCATGACGGGCGTGCTGCTGGCCGTTCCGCCCGCCGACTTCGTGCTGCACAACAGCATGTTTCTGGTGGCGCACTTTCACAACGTGATCATCGGCGGTGTGATCTTCGCGGCCTTCGCGGGCCTGACATACTGGTTTCCGAAGGCGTTCGGGTTTCGACTGCACGAGGGGTGGGGCAAGGCGGCGTTCTGGTTCACGCTGGCGGGGTTCTATCTCACGTTCATGCCGCTTTACGTCGCCGGCCTCCTGGGCATGACGCGGCGCATGCAGCGCTATGATTTCGAGCCCTGGCATCCTTGGATGATCGCGGCGGCCCTCGGCACCGTGGTAATCGCGGCCGGCGTCGCCTGCCAGATCATCCAACTCGTCGTCAGCATCCGGCAGCGCGACCGGTTGCGCGACGTCACCGGCGACCCCTGGGACGGCCGCTCGCTCGAATGGGCCACGGCGTCGCCACCGCCGACGTTCAACTTCGCCACCCTGCCGAATGTCAGCGCCGAAGAGCCGTACTGGGAGATCAAACAGCGGGCGCGCGAGCAGAACAAGCTGCGCGACGAGCCCGAATACGAGGAGATCGAGATGCCGCGCAACAGCCCGACGGGCTTCGTCTGCGCCTTCTTCGCTACCCTCATGGGATTTGCGCTGATCTGGCAGATCTGGTGGCTGGTCGGCCTAGGCTTCGTCGGCGCCTACGTGACGTTCGTAGTGTTCGCTTGGCGGGACGTGCCCGAATACATCATCCCCGCCCATGACGTTGCGCTGCTCGACCGCCAGAACCGGAGCGCCCGCAAGGACGCGCTCTCGACCTATGCGGGGCCCGCCGAATGACCGCCGCGGACATCACACGAGGCCGGCCCACAGGCCCGGATCCCTATCGCGTCGGCCATTCCAGTCATGGCCACAGCCGCGCGCCCGGCCATGGCGAGGGTGGGCCTGCGCCCAAGCGCATCGTTGTCGCATATGGGTTCTGGATCTTCCTGCTAAGCGACATCGTGATGTTCTCGGCCTTTTTCGCCGCCTATGCGGTGCTGCAAGGCGCAACCGCGGGCGGCCCGACTGGCGCGGAACTCTTCGACCTGCGCATCACCGCCATCGAGACCGCCTGCCTGCTCGCCTCGAGCTTCACCTGCGGGCTCGCGAGCCTGTCCGTCGAGGCGCGGAAGCCGCTCTGGTTCTACGCCGCGATGGCGCTGACTTTCGTGTTCGGGGCGGCCTTCATCCTGCTCGAGATCCGCGAGTTCATCGAGCTCGTCGACAAGGGCGCGGGGCCGACGCGCAGCGCCTTCCTGTCAGCCTTCTTCACGCTCGTAGGCTGCCACGGCCTGCATGTCGGCGCGGGGCTGTTGTGGCTGCTGACCATGATGGCGCAGATCTTCGCCAAGGGTTTCCGACCCGACATCGTCCGCCGCTTCATGTGCTTCAGCCTGTTCTGGCACGCGCTCGACATCATCTGGGTGGCGCTGTTCACGGTCGTTTATCTGTTGGGAGCAGGCGCATGAGCGGGCACGAGCATGACGACTACGATAGCGCGCCGGGCGACGAACTGCGGATGGAGGGCGACGTCGCCTCCGGCTTCCGCAGCTACGTTCTGGGGCTCGGGCTTGCCACGCTGCTGACCGTGATCTCGTTCGCGCTGCCCACCACCGGCCTCGTCTGGGCTCCGGCGGTTCCGATCGCGCTTGTGGTCTTCGCCATCGCGCAGATGGGCGTGCACCTGGTGTTCTTTCTCCACATCACCACCTCGCCGGACAACACCAATAATGTCCTGGCGCTCGCCTTCGGGGTGCTGATCGTCTTTCTGGTGATCGGCGGCTCGATCTGGATCATGAGCCACCTCGCTCACAACACCATGCCGATGGACGAGATGATGCGCATGCAGCGCTGACGTCAGCTCTCGTTGCGCACTCCAGCAGCGGGCGGAACTGCCGGAGCCGCGAGCCGGCTCGCGAGGCTGGCGGAGCCTACCCGGCAGGCGCCGACCGCCAGGGACGGGCTCTCCATCGTGTAGCGGCACGTCGTCACGCGCCATTTCACCAGCAGATCGAGCCTCGTTGTCGCCCGCACGGCGCAGGGCTCGGAGACGCCGTCGAGGCGCCGGCACTGTTCTCCGGCGGGCGGCGCCGGGACGTCAGTTAGCCGGATACGAAAATCGCCCGCGTCCAGCGTTTGCGCGTCGACAGCCGTGAGCCGGGTGAAATCGCGCTCGATCACGGCTGGCGGCGGCGGCGCGACTGCGACCGGCAACCCCCGCGTGACGTCCAGCGCCGGCTGCGCGGCGAAGGGCTTCCAGCCCGCAAACGAGGCCGCCAGCGCCCGGGCTTCGCGCGCCTCGGCCTCCGCATGTGCGGTGGCCGTCCAGCGGGCCGCCGCGACCGCGCACAAAGCGGCCAGCGCCAATGCGGTTACGGCGGCCGTGCGCGCTGCGGCGTCCAGCGTCAGCCCGCGCGGGCGGGGGAGGGGTGTTCCGGTATGGTGAAGCTGTGCAAGCATGGCGTCTGCCTCGGTGCTCAGATGATACCAAGCAGAATGGACACCGATGGGGGGATACTTGCCTGGATCGCTAAAATTCGGACGATCTGTGCTGCAAGCGTAGCGTGTTAAAGCCTATTGCAGTTTGCGATAAACGGAGCATCTCCTTCGGTCTGGCGAATAGATCAGAAATTTGTTTCAAATAGACGCGTCAGGCGGCCTGATCCATTTACGCTCAACGCGCATTCACGCTTCGTCTTAGGACCTCGTTAAGCCGCAACCGGTGTGCTCGACCCACAACTTTCGGGCGAGACCATCCAGTGCGTTCCTCCATCATCGGCATCTTGGCGCTGGCTCTCGCGTCCTTTGCGAGCCTCTCGGCGGCCCTTGCGGCCGAAACCCGCGTCGCCGCGCTCGGCTCAGTCAGCTCGGCCCAGGTCATCCAGGGCAAGTCGAAGACCGTGCAGATGGCGCGGTCGTTTGTCGACCTCGTGGTTGGCGATCCCGAGATCGCGGACGTCATGCCGCTCACGGACCGAAGCCTCTACATCCTTGGCAAGAAGGCCGGCACGACCAACGTGTCGATCTTCGACGGCCTGAAGCAACTTGTCGGTGTGGTCGAGGTGGAGGTCACCTACAACACGCCGCGCCTGGCGGCAGACATCGATCGCCTCGGCTCTCGAGGCGCCCGTATCTCGACGGCCAATGGCAAGACGGTGCTGAGCGGCGAGGTCGAGGACGGCGTCGCGGCCGCCAAGGCCGTGAACCTCGCCCGCCAGTACGGCCCCGAGGTCATGAACGCCATGCAGGTGCGCGGTTCGCAGCAGGTCATGCTCGAAGTCCGCTTCATCGAAGCCTCGCGCTCCGCCGGCAAGGATCTCGGCGTCAACTGGCGCGCAGTTGGAAACAACTATGGCGACCCCCTGAAGGGCGCCCTGAACTTCGCCGCCGCATCCGGCACGGGCGGACTCGCCTCCGGGGGCACGCCGTTCGGTGCGGTGGTCGGGCGCGTGTTGTCGAGCGGCGTCCAGGCCGATGTGCTCGTGCAGGCGCTCGAGGAGAAGGGCCTCGCACGGCGTCTCGCCGAACCCAACCTCATCACCATGTCGGGCGAGAAGGCGAGCTTCCTGGCCGGCGGCGAGTTCCCGATCCCGATTCAGGCCGACCAGGGCCGGATCACCGTCGACTATAAGAAGTTCGGCGTCGGCCTCACCTTCACTCCAACCGTGCTCGGCAACGGCGTCATCAATCTTCGCATCGAGCCGGAGGTCAGTCAGCTCGACGTGAACAACGCGATCCGCACCGCCGGAATCGCGATCCCGGCGCTGATCGTGCGTCGCGCCTCCACGGTGATCGAACTACGCGACGGCCAAAGCTTCGCGATCGCGGGACTGCTGCAAAGCGTCAACCAGGAGACGCAGCAGCAGCTCCCGTGGCTTGCGGATGTCCCGGTGATCGGCTCCCTGTTCCGCTCCGCGTCATTCGAGAAGAAAGAGACGGATCTCGCCATCATCGTCACCCCGCATCTCGTCCGCCCGGCGCGGCCCGGCGAGAAGCTGAGGACGCCTCTCGACCAGTCGCCGATGGCGAACGACATCGACCGCGTCCTGTTCGGGCGAACAAGCGGACCGGCGCCCGAGCGTCCGGCGCGCGCAGGCGGCTACATTCTTGAATCGAAGAGGGTCCGCGATGCGGCGGTGCAGTAAGACAATCGCGCTCGGCCTGATGCTGACGCTGACCGCTTGCCAGGACAGCCTGGCGCGACGCGAGACCATCGATATCGCGGCCGGCGACGCCATCGCACAGAACAAGGCGATCCACATCATCGATCCCTGGCCCGCGTCGTCGGCCAACACGGCCATCCCCACCAATGCACGGCGCGTCGCCGATGCGATCGAGCGCTACGAGAGCCGCGCGCCCGCCGGCGTCGCCGCAAGCGGCGCTCCTGTGTTCGCCCCCATCACGCTCGCGCCGCCCGCCGCAGCGCCCTGATCCTCCCGCTTGATCATGACCCAAGACACCCAACAGCCTTCGACCATTCTCCTGATCGGCCCCGATTCCGCTTTGCTGGAGGGGGTCGCCGCCGTGCTCGCGCCGGTGCAGTCGGTGCGCCCCGTCATTGCGGCTCTTCCGGTCGAGCAGGTCGCGCGCGATCCGCGCGCCGCACAGGCCGCCGTGGTGGTGGTGGATCTCGATCCCCGGCGCCAGGAGAGCCTCGCGGGCCTGCGCACGCTGATGGGAACAGTCGCGCCCGGCGCGCCCGTGATCGTGCTCACTGAAGCCTTCGACGATGGCCTCGCGCGCTGGTTCCTGCAGATTCGGGTTGCGGACTTCCTGCGCAAGCCCGTGCAGCCAAAGGACGTGCTGCGGTCCTGCGTGCAGGCACTTCGCGCCGGACAGGCGATGCCGGAGCAAACCGGCCGCACGCACGCGCTGCTTCCAGCGCTGGGCGGCGTCGGCAACACCACCTTGGCGATCGAAACCGCCATGATCCTGCTGCGCGACGGCAAGGAGCCGTCGACCTGCCTGGTCGACCTCGATTTTCAGAGCAGCTCCTGCGCCGAGTATCTGGATATCGAGCCGCGCCTCAACGTCGAGGAGGTGGGCCGCTACCCCGAGCGGCTCGACCAGCAACTTATGGAGGTCATGCTCAACCTGCACGGGTCGGGCCTGTCGGTGCTGGCGGCTCCCGGTCGGCCGGCGCAGCCCAACGATGTCAGCCCGGACTTCGTGCTGCGGGTGCTCGACCTGGTGTCGGCGCGCTTCCGCAACGTCGTGATCGACCTGCCACGGCGTTGGGATCCCTGGACGGACGCGGTGCTGGGCGGCTCCAACACGGTGTTCCTGGTGACCGACATGACCGTGCCGGGACTTCGGCAGGGCCGCAACCTCGCCAGGGCGGTGTCCGAGCGTCTGCCGGAGGTCGAGCCCCGGGTGGTGGTCAACCGCTTCCAGCAGACCTCGCTTTTTGGCACGGGCTTGCGCAAGACCGATGCCGAGAGCGCGCTCGGGGCGTTCTTCGCCGGCACGGTGGCCAACAACTATCCGCTCGTGCGTGAAGCCATCGATCGCGGCCTGCCGCTTGAGTCCGTGAAGGCGGGCAGCAACGTCTCGGCGGATCTCCGCAAGATCGTGCTCTCGCCTGTCGCCCGCGCCTGAGAACGTGGCGAAAGCTGCAATTTTACCGTGCGGCCTTCGGCGTTTTTCACACCTGCCCGCCAGCATTGCCTCGCTTCAAGATCGGCGACCCCAACCCATGCTCGGACGCTTCTCCAATCGCCGCACCGCCGCCTCGCCCGCCTGGCCGGCCGAGCCGCCGCCGCCGGTGTATGAGCCGTTGCAGCCCGCAGCGCTTGAACTGCCGCCCGCGCCCGCGGTCTCGGTCTATCCCATCCCGGCCGATGCCGCCGATGCGGCCGAGCGGCTCCCCGCGCCCGTCCCGACCACGGTCGCGCCGACGCCGGTCGCGCAGCCCGCGCCAGAACTCGCGTCGGCGCCCATCAAGCCCAAACTGCTCGAGGCCAAGGTGCGCCTCCACAAACGGCTGATCGAGGAGCTGAACCTCGCCAGCCTCGAAAAGCTGCCCGAGCAGGAGCTGCGGCGCGAGATCCACACCATCATCTCCGGCTGGGTCGTCGCCGAGCGCCTGCCCCTCAACGCCAAGGAGCTGGACGCCTTCGTCTCCGAGGTGCTGGACGAAATGACGGGCCTTGGCCCACTGGAGCCGCTGCTGCGCGACCCAAGCATCGCCGACATCCTGATCAACGGCCACGAGAACGTCTTTGTGGAACGACGCGGCGTGCTGGAGCAGGTGCCGTCCCTGTTCAAGGACGAGGCGCATCTGATGCGCATCATCCAGAAGATCGTCTCGGCGGTCGGTCGCCGCGTGGACGAGTCGAGCCCGCTCTGCGACGCGCGGCTGGCCGACGGCTCGCGCTTCAACTGCGCAGTTCGACCCATCGGGGTGGACGGCCCGCTCGTGTCGATCCGCAAGTTCTCCAAGTCGAAGCTGTCGCTCGACCGCCTGGTCGAGATCGGTGCCGTGCGACCGCAAATGGCCGAGCTGCTGGCTGCCGCCGTGAAGGCCCGCATCACCACGATCGTGTCGGGCGGCACCGGCTCGGGCAAGACCACGATGCTGAACGCCCTTTCCGCGTTCATCTCGCCGACCGAGCGCCTGATCACGATCGAGGATGCGGCTGAGCTGCAGCTGCAGCAGCCTCATGTCGCGCGCATGGAGACGCGGCCCGCGAACCTGGAAGGGAAGGGCGAAATTCGCCAGCGCGACCTCGTCAAGAACGCCCTGCGCATGCGCCCGGAACGCATCATCCTCGGCGAGTGCCGCGGCGAGGAAGCCTTCGACATGCTGCAGGCCATGAACACCGGCCACGAGGGCTCCATGGCGACGATTCACGCCAACAACCCCCGCGAGGCCATCTCGCGCCTGGAGCAGATGATCGGCATGGCCGGCCTGCCGCTGAGCCAGACCTCCATTCGCGGCCAGATCTCCGCCGCCGTGCGGATGATCGTGCAACTGCAGCGTCTTTCGGACGGCAAGCGGCGCGTCACCTCGGTGGCCGAGATCACCGGCATGGAAGGCGACATCATCCAGATGCAGGAGATCTACAAGTTCGTGCGCACCAGCACGGACCCGGACGGCACGATCCAGGGCCACCACGTGGCCACCGGCATTCGGCCGCGTTTCCTGCAGGAGCTGGTCGCCCACGGGGTCAACATCCCGTCCTCGCATTTCGACCCGTCGAAGCCGCTCTGACGCATGGACGCCCTCGACATCGATCCCGTCTATGCGGTGCTCGGCCTCGTCGCCCTGGCGGTCGTGCTCGTCGTGGAAGCGTTGTACCTGCTCGTCTACGACAAGAAGGACTACCGCACCCGCGTGAACCGGCGCCTGTCGCTCGGCGGCAAGGGCGACGCGCCCGAACGCGTGCTCGTGCAGCTCCGCCGCGAGCGCGGCCTGAACGCCGACGGGCACGCCTCGTGGTCCGGCTGGCTCCAGCAACTCGCCCTCCAGTCGGGCGTCCGCATGGGACTGCCGCTCATCGCCGGGCTGGTCGCCCTGCCGCTGCTGGCGGGCGCCGGCGCCTACTCGGCCACGCTCGAACCGACGCTGGCGCTGGTGGCGGCCGCGTTCGCCGGGACCATTTTGCCGCTCGGCGCCCTGCTGTTCCTGCGCAAGCGACGGCAGGCCAAGTTCGCCGAGCAATTGCCGCAGGCCATCGACGTCGTGGTGCGAAGCCTGCGCGCCGGCTACCCGGTGCCGATCGCCATCGCGATGGTGGCCCGCGAAATGCCCGACCCGCTCGGCTCCGAGTTCGGCATGATCGCGGACGAGATTACGTACGGCGCCGATCTCGAGGGAGCGATGCGCAGCATGCTGGCCCGGGTCGGGCAGGAGGATCTCGCGCTGTTCGTCACGTCTATCGCGATCCAGTCGACGACAGGCGGCAATCTCGGCCAGATTCTCGAGAACCTCGCCAAGGTCATCCGCGAGCGCTTCAAGATGCGCCGCAAGGTCAAGGGCCTCTCGGCCGAAGGCAAGGTCGCGGCCGCGATCCTGAACGCCATGCCGGTTTTCGTGTTCATGGCCATCAACGTCATCAGCCCGGAATTCTACGGCGACGTCTGGGGCCAACCCTCGGCGCCCTATGTGCTCGGCGGTTCGCTCGGCTGGATGATGGTGGGCAACCTCATCATGTGGCGCATGATCAACTTCAAATTCTGAGAGCCGCCATGGACGCGCCCGAAACCGACCTCCTGTCCGGCCTCGATCCCGATCTTCTGTTCGGGGGCGCGCTCACGCTCGTCGCGCTCGCGGTGGTCGCGGGCGTGGTGTGGACGTTGATGCGCGTGCGCCGGCAGGTCCGCCGCCGCGCTGCGCCCAGCCTCGCGCCCGCCGCCATCCAGGAAGGCGGGGCCGCGCTGGAGCGCCTGTCCGCCTATATCGCGCCCATCCTCGCGGGCGCGGACGCGCGCGAGCAGCGGCAGCTGCGCCAGCGCCTCGTGCAGGCGGGGTTCCTCTCGCCCTCGGCCGTGCCGCTCTTCTTTGGCGCCCGCCTCGCCGGCGCGGCGTTGGGCGGAGCCGGCACGGCGCTCGCGCTCTGGCTCGCTGAGAGCGACGCCAATCTGCTTGTCTGGACCGCCGCCATGGCGGGCATGGGATACTTTGGCCCGAACATCTATGTCGGCCGGCGGATCAAGGCCCGAGTCGAATCCTACCGGATGGGATTTCCCGATTTCATGGACCTCATGGTCGTCTGCGCCGAGGCCGGCCTGCCAATGGAATCCGCCATCGACCGAATCTCCCGCGAGCTCGTGCAATCCTATCCCTGGCTGGCCGAGAACCTCGCCATGGTGTCGCTGGAGATTCGCGCCGGAACCCCGATGGGGGAGGCGTTGAACCGTCTCG
This sequence comes from Alsobacter metallidurans, assembly GCF_014636935.1. Classification (GTDB taxonomy): domain Bacteria; phylum Pseudomonadota; class Alphaproteobacteria; order Rhizobiales; family Beijerinckiaceae; genus Alsobacter; species Alsobacter metallidurans. The sequence continues at coordinate 2,197,499 of NZ_BMES01000001.1, forward strand.
GCCAGCGTCTTGGGCTCGAAGAAGCCGTCACCTTCGCGGCGCTACTCCAGCAATCCACCGAGCTGGGCGCCAGCCTCTCTCAGTCTTTGCGCGTCTATTCCGATGAGATGCGCAACAAGCGTATGTCGCGCGCAGAAGAAAAGGCCTATGCGCTTCCGGCAAAGCTTGTGGTTCCCTTAACGGTTTTCGTCTTCCCTGTCCTGATCATCACGCTGCTCTATCCGGCCGGCGTCCGGGTCATGTCCTCTTTTGCGAATTCCTGACAATGCGCATCGTCTCGATCTTGTCCCTTGCTCTGGCCGGCTTCGCGTCGTTGGGTCTTGCGGGCTGCAATCCCGTGCTGGCGCCGGGCGGTGAGGCGACCCTCGAGGTGAGCGCCGCAACGCCGGCGCCGGCCGCGACCACGGTCGTGCAGGTTGCGGCGACGCCGGCGCCAGAAGGGCAAGCCGACCTGGAACTCGGCCAAAAGCACTTCGCCGCAGGCCGCTACGGCCTGGCCGAGATGCATTTTCGCAAATCCGTCGAGAGCCCCGGCGCGACCGCCGAGGCATGGCTCGGCTTGGCGGCTTCTTACGACCAGTTGCGCCGCTACGATCTCGCCGATCGCGCCTACGCCAAGGCCGAGCAGCTTGGCGGACGTACGCCCGCTTTTCTGAACAATCGCGGCTATTCCTATCTGCAGCGCCGCAACTTCAAGCTCGCTAGCCAAAACCTCTCCGCCGGCCTGGCGAGGGATCCCGAGAACCCCGAGATCGCCGCGAACCTGCAGGAGCTGGACAGGCAGGTGCGCGTCGCGCGTCCCGGCCGCTGACGCTGGCGCTCCAGCCGCTCTCGAACCTCCCGGAAGGCGCATGGAACGGCGGCGCGGCGGCGCCGTTTTCGCACAGGAATGCCGGAGAGCGAGCATGGACGAGGAGTTGAAGCAGCGCATTCGCGTGCGGGCGCACGAAATCTGGATGAACGAGGGCCGCCCTCACGGGCGTGACCAAGACCATTGGGACCAAGCCTTCCGCGAACTTTCCGCGTCGGGCGGCGCCGCCGCCGAAGCGGTTGAGACTCAGGCCTCCGCAGGCGCGGCGGCGAAATCCGGCCGCGGCGGGCGCAGCAAGAAAGCGCCTCCCGGCTCAACAGCGTCAGATGCCGCGAGCACGGCCGGCGAGAGCGCGTCGGGCCGCCGTCGCTGACGCGGGCGCGCCGCCGGGACACGGCCGCTATGCGGCCGTCATGGTTGCGGCAGGGCTGTCCGGCGTGTCTGATGAACGCCCATAGAAGCCCCAGGAGCCCGCCTTGCCTCACCAGCCCGCTGCCGACCGCTATGAAAGCGGCATGATCTACAACCGGGTCGGCCGGAGCGGCTTGATGCTGCCGGCGATCTCGCTCGGCCTCTGGCACAATTTCGGCCTGGACCGGCCGCAGGACACCGCACGCGCGATTGCTCGCAAGGCGTTTGATCTCGGGATCACGCATTTCGACCTGGCCAACAATTACGGCCCGCCGCCGGGTTCGGCCGAAAGCGCCTTCGGCGAGATCCTGCGCACTGATTTCGCCGGCCTTCGGGACGAACTCGTGATTTCCACGAAGGCCGGCTATCGCATGTGGCCGGGACCCTATGGCGAATGGGGCAGCCGCAAATACCTGATCTCCAGCCTTGACCAGAGCCTCAAGCGCCTCGGGCTCGACTATGTGGACATTTTTTATTCACACCGCTTCGACCCGAACACGCCGCTCGAGGAGACCATGGGGGCGCTCGACTCGATCGTGCGCCAGGGCAAGGCGCTCTACGTCGGCATCTCGTCCTACAATGCTCAGCGGACCCGCGAGGCCGCCCGCATCCTGCGCGAGCTCGGCACGCCCTGCATCATTCACCAGCCGAGCTACTCGATGATCAATCGCTGGATCGAGGACGACGGCCTTCTCGACGTGCTCGATCAGGAGGGCATGGGCTCCATCGTGTTTTCCCCGCTCGCACAGGGCATGCTCACCGATAAATACCTCCACGGCGTTCCTGGCGACAGCCGCGCCGCAGCCGGCAAGTCGCTCCGCTCCACGTTCCTGAACGACGAGAACATCAGCCGCGCCAGGGCTCTCGACGCCATCGCGCGGCGGCGCGGCCAGACGCTCGCGCAGATGGCGCTCGCGTGGGTGCTCAGGGGCGGGCGCGTCACCTCGGCGCTCATCGGAGCGAGCCGGCCCGAGCAGGTGGAAGACTGCGTCGTGGCGCTCAAGAACCTGGAGTTCACGCCTGCGGAACTCGCCGAGATCGACACCCATGCGGTAGAGGGCGGCGTCAATCTTTGGGCGGCGTCGGCCGAACGCGCGGGGCCCCCGCGCTAGCGCATCATTCCGCCGGGTGGATAACGATCAGCGGACAAAGATGGTGCAAAGACGGAGACCTAGCGCGCACGGGTGCTGTCGCGCATCACGATCTCGGCCGGCAGGCGGATTTCCCGCGAGGCGGGCTGGCGGCCTTCGATGAGGTCCACCAGCATGGCGGCGGCGCGCGCGCCGATCTCGGTTCGGGCCTGCCGCACCGTCGTGAGCGACGGATTGTAGGCCGCCGCGAACTCGATGTCGTCGAAGCCCGCAACTGAGACATCGCGCGGCGCAGAGAGCCCGGCGGCCGTGAGCGCCCGGATGGCGCCCATCGCCATGGCGTCGTTGCACGCGAAAATTGCGTCCGGCCGCGCGGGCAGGGCGAGCAGCGCGTGCGCGGCATCCTCGCCGGCCCGGATCGAAAAGTCTCCCGGCCGCACCAGCGAGGCGTCGAGCGGCAGGCCATGCGCCTCCAAGGCCTCGCGATAGCCCGCGAAGCGATCGTGCTCCAGCACGTTTGCGGCAGGTCCCGCCACATAGGCGATGCGCCTATGCCCTTGTTCGATCAAGCGTTCGGTCATCGCCCGCGCAGCTTCGCGGTTCGCGGTCTCGACATGGGGGAGCCCGGATCCGGGAATGCGCTCGCAAAGACTGACGGTCGGCGCACCAGCCAGTTCCCCGGTCGCGGCCGAGAGAAGCCGCCCATTCAAGAGCAGCAGGCCGTCCACACGGCCGGCGCGCACGAAATCGGCGTGGTCGCGCTCGCGTTCGGGGTCGTTGCCCGTATCGGCGATGATCAGGCTGTATCCCGCAGGCCGCAGCGTCGCGGCGATGCCCTGGAGCACCTGCGAAAAGAAGATGTTGGACACATCCGGAACCACGGCCAGCACCGCATGAGTGCGGCTCGTGCGCAGGTTGCGGGCCGCGACGTTCAGCACATATCCGGTCTCGCGCACGGCCTGCATTACGGCGTCACGGGTCTTCGGCTTCACCTGTTCGGGATTGGCGAGGGTTCGGCTGACGGTGGCTGTCGAAACCCCGGCGCGCCGGGCGACATCGTCGATCTTCGGCCTTTGTAGACGCTCGCCCATACTGTCGTCGGACCTTCCCGCGAGCGCCGCAGCAGCGCAAGGTAGACTGCGGACGCTTGACACGCGTCCCTCATGTGGCACTCTATGCAAAAATGTAATCGATTACAAATCGAAACGCATCGCGCTCAAGACGATGCTGCGGGAGGATGAACAATGACCAGCAAGGGTGCGCGGCTAGCGCCGCACAGGACCGCCACGAACCTCGTAACTCTCGGCGCGGCGCTCGCCGGCGTCGCGCTTTGGGCGGCTCCCGCGGTCGCCCAGGCCAACAAAGCCGAGGTAATCCACTGGTGGACGTCAGGAGGCGAGTCGGCCGCCGTGAAGGTGTTCGCCGAGCAGTTCGCGAAGGCCGGGGGCACCTGGGTTGACACCGCGATCGCGGGCGGCGCCAACGCCCGCACGGCGGCCATCAACCGCACCGTCGGCGGCACGCCGCCCACCATGATGCAGTTCAACACCGGAAAGCAGTTCGACGAACTGGTTGAGAACGACCTGCTCAACGACGTTGACGCGATCGCGACCGAGCAGAAGTGGAAGGACAAGATCCCGGGTCCGATCCTGGCTGCCACCACCCGCAACGGCAAAATGTTCGCCGTGCCGGTCAACATCCACGGCCAGAACTGGCTGTTCTACAACACCGAGGTCTTGAAGAAGGTCGGGGCCGAGGAGCCCAAGACCTGGGATGACCTGATCCCGATCCTCGACAAGATCAAGGCCGCCGGCCTGATCCCGCTCGCGTTCAGCGGCCAGAAAACCTGGGAACGCAACCTGTTCAACGCCGTGCTGATCGGGCAGGGCGGCCCGGAGCTCTGGCAAGCGGTCTACGGCAAGAAAGACCCGGCTGCCGTGAAGAGCGCCGCGTTCAAAAATGTCGCCGAGACCTATGCCAAGCTGCGCGGCTATGTCGATCCGGGCGCGCCCGGCCGCAATTGGAACGACGCGTCCGCGCTCGTGATCCAGGGCAAGGCCGGCTTCCAGGTCAACGGCGACTGGGCCAAGGGCGAATTCATCGCGGCCGGCCAGACGGCAGGCAAGGAATATGGCTGCACCATCCTGAGCAAGGCTGGCGGCGGCTACGTGATGGGCGGCGACGTCTTCGCGTTCCCGAAAACCAAGGACCCGAACCAGCTCAAGACGCAAATCATGCTGGCCAAGCTGATGCTGGAGCCCGAGACCCAGATCGCCTTCAACACCAAGAAGGGCTCGATCCCCGTCCGGACCGACGTGGACGTGAGCTCGATGGACATCTGCGCCCAGAAGGGAGCCAAGATGGCGGCCGACAAGGCCCAGCAGGCGCCCGCCATGGAGTTGCTGACGCCGCCATCCGTGACCGGCGCGGTGGAGGATGTGATCTCGTCCTTCTGGAACACGCCCGCCCAGAGCACGGACCAGTTCGCGGACAAGTTTGCCGCGGCGCTGAAGCAGATCTGACCCCGCGCCGGCCCGCCCCGTGCGGGCCGGTTTTCCTGTCGTTCGCTCCGGGCGCGCGTTGCGCCGTGGGAGGATCGCCATGCGCGCCATCAGGCCTCGCCTCGCATCCCGCTTCGCCGCGCTCCTCGGGCTCGCGCCGGCGCTTGCGATCCTGGTCGTCGTCTATGTCGGCTGCACGGCATGGACGATCTGGATCTCGATGACGTCGTCCCGGATGCTGCCGAGCTCGAACTTCGTCGGGCTGCGCCAATACGAGGCGCTGTTCGCCAACGAGCGCTGGCAGGTCTCGGTCGGCAATCTGGCGGTATTCGGCGTGCTGTTCATGCTCGTCAGCATCGCGCTCGGCTTCCTGCTGGCGGTGGCGATCGACCAGCGCGTGCGGGGCGAGAACCTGCTGCGCTCCATCTTCCTCTACCCGTTCTCGATGTCGTTCATTGTCACCGGCCTCGTTTGGCAGTGGCTGCTGAACCCGACCTTCGGCATCGAGAAGATGGGCCGCGACCTCGGGTTCGCCGCCTTCCGCTTCGACTGGATCGTGCGTCAGGACATGGTGATCTACACGCTCGTCTTCGCGGCCGTGTGGCACGCCGCCGGGCTCGTCATGGCGATCATGCTGGCGGGCCTGCGCGGCATCGACGAGGACATCTGGAAGGCCGCCCGCATCGACGGCCTGCCGCCCTGGCGGGTTTATCTCTCGGTCGTCATCCCGATGCTGGGCGCGAGCTTCGCCACCGCCTCCGTGCTGCTCGCCACCAGCGTGGTGCGGCTCTACGACCTCTCGGTCGCGATGACCAATGGCGGACCTGGAGTCGCCTCCGAGGTGCCGGCGAAGTTCGTCATGGATCACCTGTTTGAGCGCGGCAATCTCGGCCTCGCGACCGCGGCCGCCACCTCCATGCTGATCACGGTCGCGGCCGTGGTCGGGCCCTGGCTTTATTGGCAGAGCCGCCGAACCGGGAGGGCGCACGCATGACCGCGCCCGCCGAAAGCATGCGGCCGGCCTGGCCCAATTCGCCCGCCGCCCCGCGAGCCCTGGAGCCCAGCGGCGCCCGCCCGAGGCGGCTCAACCCCGCCCGGGTCGGCCTCTACGCCTTCCTGGCGATCACGGCGCTGTTCTTTCTGACGCCGCTCTACGTAATGGTGGTCACGTCGCTGAAGGAGTTGAGCGAGATCCGCTCCGGCGCGATCCTGTCATTGCCGCTGGCGCCCACCATCGAGCCCTGGATCAAGGCCTGGTCCTCGGCCTGCACGGGCCTCAGCTGCAACGGCATCAGCGTCGGCTTCTTCAACTCGGTGGCCATCCTGGTGCCGTCCGTGATCGCCTCCATCGCCGTGGGGGCGCTCACCGGCTACGCGCTGTCGTTCTGGCGCGTCAGGGGCTCGGGCGTGCTGTTCGGCGCGCTGATGATCGTCGCCTTCGTGCCCTACCAGATCTTCATCTACCCGCTGGTGCGCGTCTTCGCCTTCGTGGGCATCAACAACTCGATCCCGGGCATCGTCGTCATCCACACCATCTTCGGCCTGCCGACGATGACGCTGCTGTTTCGCAACTACTTCGTCTCGCTGCCGCCCGAACTGTTCAAGGCCGCGCGGGTCGATGGCGCAGGTTTTTTCCGCATCTTTTGGTCCGTGATGCTGCCCATGGCGACGCCGATGATCATCGTCGCCGTGATCCTGCAGGTCACCGGCATCTGGAACGACTTCATCCTCGGGCTCGTCTTCGCCGGCCGCGAGAACCTGCCGATGACCGTGCAGCTCAACAACATCGTCAACTCGACCCAGGGCGAGCGCGCCTACAACGTCGACATGGCCGCCACGATCCTGACGGCGCTTGTTCCCCTGGTCGTCTATTTCGCATCCGGACGCTGGTTCGTCCGCGGCATCGCTTCCGGCGCGGTGAAAGGCTGACCATGACCAAACGCTGCGACGTTTCTATTCGCGGAGTCGAGATCTCCTTCGGCGCCGTGCGCGTGCTGGAGAAGCTCGACCTGGAGGTCGCCCAGTCCGAGTTCCTGGTGCTGCTGGGGCCGTCCGGCTGCGGCAAGTCCACGCTGCTGAACGCCATCGCGGGGTTGATCGACGTGCAGGCCGGGAAGGTCTGGATCGGCGGGCGCAACGTCACCTGGGAGGAGCCGAAGGACCGCGACATCGCGATGGTGTTCCAGTCCTACGCGCTCTACCCGCGCATGACGGTGCGCGGCAACATGTCGTTCGGCCTCAAGGTGGCGGGCATGCCGTCCGCCGAGATCGAGAAGCGCGTCGCCGCCGCGGCCGCGATGCTGAAAATCACCGAACTGCTGGACCGGCGGCCGGCAGAACTCTCCGGCGGCCAGCGACAGCGCGTGGCGATCGGCCGGGCGCTGGTGCGCGACGCGGGCGTCTACCTGTTCGACGAGCCGCTCTCCAACCTCGACGCTCAGCTGCGGGCCGAGTTGAGGGTCGAGATCAAGAGACTGCACCATCGTCTTGCTGCGACGATGATTTATGTCACGCATGATCAGATCGAGGCGCTCACGCTGGCCGACCGGATCGCCGTCATGAAGGATCGCGTGATCCAGCAGCTCGGCACGCCGAACGAGATCTATCGGACGCCCGCCAACCGCTTCGTCGCCTCCTTCGTGGGCTCGCCGGCCATGAGCTTCGTGCCGGGATCTTACGAGGTGCGCGAAGGCTTGCCCTGGTTCCACGCCGAGGGCGTGGCGGCGCCGCTTCAGGGCTACGGCTTCGCCGACCGCCTCCAGCCCGGCGCTCCCATTGAGCTCGGCGTCCGGCCAGAACATGTCGAGGCCGGCGGGGACATCAGCGCCGCCATCGAGATGGTGGAGCCCATGGGCTCCGACCAGCTCGCCTGGCTGCGGCTCGGCAAGCACCCTGTTTCCATGCGCCTCTCCGCCGAGGCCGTCGCCGCGCCCGGCGCGCCCATGCCGATCCGGCTGCCGCCCGACAAGCTGAACCTCTTCGACGCCGCCTCCGGCCGTCGCCTCTGATCCGATCTGAAAGGACTCCCCTGATGACGCCCCTCGACGGCCTTTCCTTCCAGCTTTACTCGGCCCGCATGATGGAGCCGCTCGAAGCCCAGTTCGAACTGCTCGCCGGCCTCGGCTACCGCAAGGTCGAGCCCTTCGGCGGCCTGCTTGGCGATCCCGACAGGCTGAAGCGCCAGCTCGACGAGCACGGCATGGCCGCCCCGAGCTGCCATGTCGGCATGGACCGCCTGCGGGCCGACCCGGTCGCCACGGTGAAGCTCTGCCGCGGGCTCGGCATCGAGACCATCTACGCCCCCGCGCCGCCACCCGGCGAGCGCGACGGCGGCGAGGCCGAGTGGACCGCGATGGGACGCGAGCTGAACGGCATCTGCAAGACCGTCAACGGCGAGGGCCTGCGCTTCGGCTGGCACAACCACCATTTCGAGTACGGCCAGACTGCCGACGGCCGCCGCTTCCTCCACATCCTGCTGGAGGAAGCGCCGCAGATGCTGTGGGAAGCCGACCTCGCCTGGATCGTGCGCGGCGGAGCCGATCCCATCGCCGAGGTGAAGCGCTACGCCGGCCGCGTCGAGGTCGTGCACGTCAAGGACATCGCGCCAGAAGGCCATTGCGCCGACGAGGACGGCTGGGCCGATCCCGGCCACGGCGTACTTGATTGGAGCGCGATCGTGCCCGTGCTGCAGGAGATCGGCGTAAAGCTCTTCGTCGCCGAGCATGACAAGCCCAACGACGTCGCCCGCTTCGCCCGCCGGGCGATGACCACCGTCGCATCCTGGCGCTGAGGAGAAAACCCATGCGGGAGCTTGGTGTCGGCGTCGTCGGCTGCGGCGTCATTTCGACCATCTACATGCAGAACATGCCGTTGTTTCGGGGCGTGAGGCTCGTCGCCTGCGCCGATCTCGCGGCGGAGCTGGCCCGCTCGCAGGCGGAGAAATTTGGCGCCCGGGCGCTCACCATCGACGCGCTGATGCGCGACCCGGAGGTGGACGTCGTCCTCAACCTCACCCCGCCCAACGCCCATTTCGAGGTGAGCCACGCGGCGCTCACGGCCGGCAAGCACGTCTTCACCGAGAAGCCGCTCTGCGTCTCGGCCGAGGACGGCCGCAGGCTGCTGCGCGAGGCCGACGGACGGGGCCTCAAGCTCGGCTGCGCTCCCGACACGTTCCTGGGCGCCGGCGGAAGGCTGGCGCGCGAGACGGTCGACAGCGGCCAGATCGGCCGCGTCCTCGCGGGCTCGTGCTTCCTGATGTCCCACGGCATGGAGCACTGGCACCCGAACCCCGAGTTCTTCTTCAAGCCCGGCGGCGGCCCGATCCTCGATATCGGACCCTATTATCTTGGCGCGCTGTGCAATCTGCTTGGCCCGGTCGCGAGCGTGCAGGCGCTGTCCTCCACAGGCTTCGCCGAGCGCATCGTCTCGGCCGAAGGGCCGCGCAAGGGCGACCGCATCAAGGTGGAAACGCCCACCACCGTGATGGCGCTCCTGCGTTTCGCAGGCGGCGCCGACCTCGTTTTCTCGATGAGCTGGGACGTGTGGAAGCATGGCCACCCGCCGATCGAGCTCTACGGCACGGAGGGCTCGTTCCGGGCGCCGGACCCGAACTTCTTTGGCGGCGTCGTCGAGGTGACGGCGCGCGGCGAGGATTGGCGGGTGCTGGATTCCTCCTCGCGGCTCTACGGCAAGCCGAACTGGCGCTCGCCCAACTGGGCGCCGACCTTGCCGGACCGCGCCAACTACCGCTGCCTCGGGCTCGCCGACCTCGCCAGCGCAGTGCTGCACGGCACGCCGCACCGCTCGTCCGGCGCCTTCGCGTCGCACGTGCTGGACGTCATGCACGCGATCCTGCAGGCCGGCGTGGGCGGCGGGGCGATCCGCATCGAGTCGCGTGTGGAGCGGCCGGCGCCGCTCTCCGACGAAGAGGCGGCGTCCTATTGGCGCGGCCAAGCGGCCTGAGGGGAACAGCCATGCCAGCCACCATGAAAGGGCCCGCGATCTTCCTGGCCCAGTTCGCCGGCGACGCCGCGCCCTTCAACAGCTTCGACGCCATCTGCGGCTGGGCCGCCGGGCTCGGCTACAAGGGCGTCCAGGTCCCGACCTTCGACCCGCGCATGATCGACCTCGACAAGGCGGCCGAGTCGCAGACCTATTGTGACGAGATTGCCGGCGTGGCGGCGAGCCACGGCTTGGCGATCACGGAGCTGTCGACGCATCTGCAGGGCCAGCTCGTCGCCGTGCACCCGGCCTATGACGAAGCCTTCGACGCTTTTGCGCCCGCGGCGCTGCGCGGCAAGCCGCAGGCCCGCCAGGAATGGGCGGTGGACCAAATGCTCAAGGCCGCCAGCGCCTCCCGGCGTCTTGGCCTCACTGGCAGCGTCAGCTTCACGGGCGCGCTGGCCTGGCCGTTCCTGTACCCCTGGCCGCAGCGGCCGCCCGGGCTGATCGAGACCGCCTTCACGGAGCTGGGGCGCCGCTGGACGCCGATCCTCGACGCCTACGAGGAGGCGGGCGTGGACCTCTGCTACGAGATCCACCCCGGCGAGGACGTGTTCGACGGCGCGACCTTCGAGATGTTCCTGGAGGCGACCTGCAATCACCCCCGCTGCGCCATCAACTACGATCCGTCGCACTTCCTGCTGCAGCAGTTGGATTACCTCGCCTTCATCGACATCTACGCGGATCGCATCCGCGCCTTCCACGTCAAGGACGCCGAGTTCAACGGTTCCGGCCGGCAGGGCGTCTATTCGGGCTTCCAGCCCTGGCTGGACCGCGCCGGGCGGTTCCGCTCGCTGGGTGACGGGCAGGTCGACTTCAAGGCGATCTTCTCGCGCCTCGCAGCCATCGGCTACGACCGCTGGGCCGTGCTGGAATGGGAGTGCTGCCTGAAGAACGCCGAGGACGGCGCCCGCGAGGGCGCGGGTTTCATCCGCGACCACATCATTAGGGTGACGGACAAAGCCTTCGACGATTTCGCCGGCGGCGATGTCGATCCCACGCAGGCGCGGCGCATGCTCGGGCTGGGGAGGGAGTGATGGCGAGCCCACGCATTCGCCTCGGCATGGTGGGCGGCGGGGAGGGGGCCTTCATCGGCGCCGTACACCGCATCGCGGCCCGCCTCGACGACCGCTACGAGCTGGTGGCAGGCGCCCTTTCGTCCACGCCCGACAGGGCGTTGCGCTCCGCCCAGGCGCTGGGCCTGGCGCCGGACCGCTCCTACCCGGACTTCGCCGCGATGGCGCGCGCCGAGGCGGCGCGGCCGGACGGGATCGAGGCCGTCGCCATCGTGACGCCCAACCACATGCACGCGCCGGCCGCCGAGGCGTTCCTGGACGCCGGGGTGCACGTGATCTGCGACAAGCCGCTCACCGCCACGCTGGGGGAAGCGTGGCGCCTGCGTGACAAGGCCCATGCCAGCGACCGCATCTTCGCGGTGACCTACAACTACACCGGCTATCCGCTGGTGCGGCATGCGCGCCGGATGATCCGCGACGGCGAACTCGGCGCGATCCGGGTGATCCAGGTCGAATACCCGCAGGAGTGGCTCTCCACCCCGCTGGAGCAGACCGGCCAGAAGCAGGCCGACTGGCGCACCGATCCGGCCCGCTCGGGCGCGGGCGGATGCATCGGCGACATCGGCACGCACGCTTTTCAGCTCGCGCACTTTGTTTCTGGTCTTGCGCCCAGCCACGTGCTGGCCGAGGTCACCACCTTTGTGCCTGGCCGACGGCTCGACGACAACGTCCAGGTGCTCCTGCGTTACGCCGAGGGCGCGCGTGGCGCGTTGTGGGCCAGCCAGGTCGCTCCCGGCAACGACAACGGCCTGCGCCTGCGCGTGTTTGGCGACAAGGGCGGCATCGACTGGCGTCAGGACGAACCGAACCGACTGACATGGTCGCCGCTGGGCGAGGCCCCGCGCCTGATCGGCCGGGGTACCGCCGCCATGAACGCCGATGGCCAGCGCGTCAACCGCATTCCGGCCGGCCATCCGGAGGGCTACCTCGAAGCCTTTGCGACGCTTTATTCCGAAGTCGCCGACGCGATCCTGGCCAAGCGCTCAGGTGGCTCCGTGGACGCCGCCGTCACCTTCCCGACGATCGGGGACGGCTTCGCGGGCGTGGCGTTCGTGGATGCGGCGCTGCGGTCGAGTGAGGGCGGGGGCGTCTGGGTCTCCCCGGATCGTTAAGGGGAACAGCAGCCCCATCCGGGCGCGAAGAAGCGCGCGTGGTGGATGGCGCCCATTCCCACAACCGCACTTGTGGGAGGCGGGCCGCCGTTCCATGATCCGTTTCCCCCGTCAGAGCGAAGCGATCATGACCCGAATTCAACATCTTCTCGCCGGCGCAGCCATCGCGCTCACGGTTGGCCTCGCGGCCTCGCCGTCCATGGCCGGCCGCGACCGATTCGTGGTCGACCTCGTCAACGAGCCGTCCTCGCTGGACCCGCAGGTGCAGTGGAACCCGGACAGCTACTACGTTTACCGGAACATCTTCGACAACCTCGTCACCCGCGACGACAAGGGGGCGCTCGCGCCCGAGATCGCCACGGCGTGGAAGCAGGTCTCCGACACCGAGATGGAGTTCACCATCCGGGACGACGTCACCTTCCATGACGGCAAGAAGCTGACGCCTGAGGACGTGGTGTTCAGCGTCAAGCGCATCACGGACCCGAAGTTCGGCAGCCCGCAGCTCGGGCAGTTCAACAAGATCACGGACGCGGTGGCGACCGGCCCGAACACCGTGAAGCTCGTCACCGACGGTGCCTACCCGGCGCTGCTGGCGCAGCTCGTGAAGCTGTCGATCGTGCCCAAGCACGTCGTCGAGGCGGTCGGCAAGGACGCCTTCAACGCCAAGCCTGTCGGCAGCGGCCCCTACGTGTTCGCCGACTGGTCGCGCGGCGTGGCCGTGACGCTGAAGCGCAACGACAAATACTGGGGCAAGAAGGCCCCATTCCCGGAAGTCGCCTTCCGCGCCGTGCCTGACGCCTCCACGCGCGTCGCCAACCTGCAGGCGGGCTCCAGCGACCTCGGCGTCAGCCTCGACAGCGACCTCGCGGCGCAGATCAAGTCCTCTCCCAAGGCCAAGCCGCTGTCGGTGCTCACCGAGCGCGTGGCCTATCTGCGGCTGAATCCGTCCAAGCCCCCGTTCGACAAGGGCGACATCCGCCGCGCCGTCGCGATGGCGATCGACAAGGAAGCGCTGGTCCAGGGCATCCTCGGCGGCTACGACAAGGCCGTGCCCGAGATGCTGACGCCCGCCCATTTCGGCTGGGTGGAAGGCGTCGAAGCGCCGGCCTTCGACCCGAAGAAGGCCAAGCAGATCGTCGAGGCGGCCGGTCCCGCCGGCCAGCAGGAGATCGAGCTCTCCACCGCGCCGGTGTTCGACCAGCGCATCGTCCAGGCCGTTCAGCAGATGCTGGCCGATGTCGGCCTGAACGTGAAGATCAACATGTCCGACATGGCGTCCTACCTGAAGCGCGCGCAGAGCGGTCCGGAAAGCACCCCGGCGCTCAGCTACGGCCGCTGGTCCTGCGCCTGCCAGGACGCCGACGGCGTGCTGTTCCCGCTGATGCACAACTCGAGCGGCTGGTCGGCCTACCGCAACACCACAACGGACAAGCTGCTCGAAGCCGCGCGCGCGACCCTGAACCAGGACAATCGCATGGCGGCCTACAAGCAGGTGCACGAGATCATCGCCAAGGAAGTTCCGCTGATCCCGCTCTACCAGTCGGCCATCATCTACGGCGCGGCCAAGCCGCTCGTCTGGCAGCCCACCCCGAACGAAAGCATGTTCCTGAACCGGATGGACTGGAAGGAGTAGCGCGGGCGCCCGGCCATGGCGGGTTTTCTTGCCCGGCGGCTTGCCCAGGCGCTGGTGACGATTTTTGGCGTTGCGACGCTGATCTTCTTCCTCCAGCGCCTCACTGGCGATCCGACCTATCTCCTCGTGCCCGAGACCGCGACGCCGGCCGATATCGACGCCATGCGTCGCAGCCTCGGCTTCGACCGGCCGTTGGTGGTTCAGTACGCGTCGTTTCTGGCCGACCTGCTGCGCTTCGATCTCGGCCGCTCGGTGATCCAGAATGCGCCTGTCACGACCATCATCGCCTCCCGGGTGCCTTACACGTTGGCGTTGGCTGCCGGCGCCCTGCTGGTTGCGTGCGGCATCGGCATCCCGGTTGGGATCGCGATGGCGTTGTGGCGCGACAGCGTCTTCGCCAAGGCGTTGTCCGGGCTCGTGCTGGCGGCCCAGAGCCTGCCGACCTTCTGGAGCGGCATCCTGCTCATCCTCGTGTTCGCGGTGACGCTCGGCTGGCTGCCGCCCTCAGCCACGGGTGGGATCTCGCATCTCGTCCTGCCCTCCGTGGCGCTTGGCCTGCTCAGCATGGCGACCTTCGCGCGCATCACCCGCACGGCGCTGCTGGACGAGCTGTCGCGCGACTATGTCCGCACCGCCCGCGCCCGCGGCGTGCTGCCCGGACGGTTGCTGGGGCGTCATCTGGCCCGCAACGCCGCCATTCCGGTGATCACCGTGGCGGCGCTCGAGATCTCCAACCTGCTCGCCGGCGCGGTGATCGTCGAGACCGTGTTCGCCTGGCCAGGGCTCGGGCAGGTCACCGTGCAGTCCATTCTGGCGCGCGACTTTCTGGTCGTGCAGGGCGTGGTCCTGCTCGGCGCCTTCGTGACGGTGGCGCTGAATCTTGCGGCCGACATCCTTTACAGCGTAGTCGACCCGCGCATCCGCCTGACGGGAGCCCGGGCGTGAGCGCCGTGTCGCAACCCCTCGCGCGTCGACGGGCAGGTCCGCGCTGGAGCCTGTGGGCGCCGGCCGCGCTGCTGGCGTTGCTGGTCGTCATCGCGCTCGCAGCGCCGTGGCTTGCGCCTTATTCGCCGACGCAGCAGAACCTGCTCGCACGTCTCAAACCGCCGGGTTTCGTGTCGCGTGGGGTCACCTATTGGCTGGGCAGCGATGAACTTGGGCGCGACCTCCTGAGCCGCCTCATCCACGGCGCGCGGATCTCGCTGCTGGTGGCGTTCTCCTCCGTGATCCTGTCCGGCCTGGTCGGCACGACGCTCGGCATGATGGCCGGCTACCTGCGCGGGCCGGTCGAGACGGTCGTCATGCGGGTGGTGGACATCTTTCTGTCGGTGCCCGCCATCCTGCTCGCCATCATCACGGTGGCGGTGCTCGGCCCGGGGCTCATCAACGTCATCGTCGTGCTGGCGCTCACCCGCTGGCCCCGCTACGCGCGTGTGGCCTATGGGCAGACGCTCGGCGTGTCGAACATGCCCTATGTGCGGCTCGCCGCCTTCATGGGCGCGCGCGCGCCGCGCATCCTGTGGCGGCACGTGCTGCCCAACATCATCGGCGCGATGACGGTGGTGGCCACGCTGGAGTTCGGCCTGATGGTGCTGTTCGAGGCCGGCCTGAGCTTTCTCGGCCTCGGCGTGCAGCCGCCAACCGCGAGCTGGGGCGCGATGCTGAGCACCGGCCGCAACTATCTCGCCACCGCCTGGTGGATCGCCACCTTCCCGGGCCTGTGCCTCTTCGTGCTCGTGCTCGCCGTGAACCTGATCGGCGACGACCTGCGCGACCGTTTCGATCCAAGAGCCTCATGAGGACGCCATGACCCAATTCCCAGATCTCGCCGGCAAACGCGCCGTGGTGACAGGATCGGGCGGCGTGATCGGCCGCTGGATCGCCGAGGTCCTCGTTGAGGCGGGCTGCCGCTTATGCCTGACGGACACCGACCAGGGCGCTCTCGAAGCTCAACTCTCCGGTCTCCGTGCGCCTGAAGGCAGCTTCGGCCATGCCGCCGATCTCACGGATTCGGCCTCGATCGAGGCGCTGGCGGCCGCCGTGGGCGAACGCTGGGGCGCGGCCGACATCCTGGTCAACAATGCCGGGATCTACCCGTCCGGCTTTCTGCTGGACATCGACGTCGCCGAGTTCGATCGAATCTTTTCGATCAACCTGCGCGCGCCCTTCATCCTCACTCGGGCGCTCGCGACCCAGATGGTGCGGCAGGGCGTGAAGGGCTCCATCATCAACATATCGTCTGGCGCCTCGCGCAAGATGCGACGCACCGTCGTGCCTTACTGCACGTCCAAGACCGCTTTGGACCGGCTCACCAAGGGTTTTGCCGTCGAGTTGGCCGAGTTCGGCATCCGCGCCAACACGCTGGAGCCCGGCTTTGCGGCCGGCAGCACCGTGAGCGCGCTCACGGACGAGCACATCCGCAACACCGTGGCGCAGATCCCGTTGGGCCGGCCCTCATCGCGTGACGACGTCGGCGCAGCATTGCTCTACCTCGCGAGCGACGCCTCAGCCTATGTCACCGGATCCACCCTCACGGTCGACGGCGGCAATTCGATCGGCTCGCTGGCCGTGCACCAGGCGAAGAAGAACCCGCTATGACGGTGATAGAACCCCGCCCAGCCCCCTATGCCTGGCCGGAAGGCAAGCGCAGCGCCTTCTGCTTCACGGTGGATGTCGACGCCGAGTCGCCGTACCTGTGGAGCCTCAAGGATGCGCCGCCCTCGCGCCTGCTCGGCCAGATGGAGCAGCGCCTGTTCGGCCCGCGCGTCGGCATCTGGCGCTTGCTGGACCTGCTGGACCAGTACGACATCAGGGGCACCTTCTTTGTGCCGGGAGTGGTCGCCGAGAACCATCCGAACCTGCTGCCCGAGTTCCTGACCCGCGGCCATGAGGTCGGGCTGCACGGCTATTTCCACGAGCTGGCGTCGCAGGCCTCCGACGCGGAGTTCACCGCCGCGCTCGACGCCGCGCTGGAGCTGTTCCAGCGCCAGGCCTGCCTGACGCCCGTCGGCTTCCGGTCGCCCGCCTGGGAGATGACGCCGCACATGATCGCCGAGGTGAAGCGCCGCGGCCTCTACGACAGCTCGCTGATGGGCTTCGACCATCCCTACACGATCGACGGCGTCACGGAAGTTCCGGTCCAGTGGGCGCTGGACGACGCCGTGTACTTCAAGTTCGTGGGCGGAGGAGCCGACCACTGGCCGCCATCCGCGCCTGGTCCCATCCTGGATGGCTGGATGGATGAGTTCGAGACGCTGCACCGCTTCGGCTCGCTCACGATGCTGACGGTGCACGACTGGATCTCCGGGCGGGCTCACCGCATCCGCATGCTGGAGCGGCTGCTCGACAGGGTCACCACGGATCCGACCGTCTGGGTCACGACCGTCGCCGAAGTGGCGGCGCATCATGCCGCCTCAGCCAACGCCGAGACCTATGCGGTGAAGTCGCGCCTGCCGGACGCGATCGCGTCCCGTCGCCATGGAGCGTCCTGACATGCAGACCTTCACGATCCACAAGCACGAGGTCCGGTCCCGCCACGGCCTCGTCTCGGCTCAGAACCGCCTCGCCGCCGAGGCCGGCGCCGCCGTGCTGGCGCGGGGCGGCAACGCCATGGACGCCGCCGTCACGACCGCGCTGACGCTCTCGGTGGTGGAGCCCTGGCTGTCGGGCATCGGAGGCGGCGGCTTCCTGCTGCACGCCGACGGCGCCAGCGGCGAGGTGAACACGCTCGATTTCAACGTCGTCGCCGCTCAAGGGCTGGACCCGGCCGACTACCCGCTGAGCGGCGCCAATGCGGGCAACTGGTTCGCGTGGCCCTCCGTGGTGGACGATCGCAACGTTTCCGGCTTTACCTCCATGGCGGTCCCCGGCGCGGTTGCGGGGCTCTCGGCCGCGCTGGAGCGCTTCGGCACGATCGCCTGGGCGGACGCGCTGGCGCCCGCCATCGAGCATGCCGAGCGCGGGCTGGAAATCGACTGGTTCGCCTGCCTGTCGTTCGCGGTGGAGGCCGCCGGATTGGCCAAGCATCCTTCGACATCGGTGCTGTTTCTGGACGAGGGCAGGGCGCCCAAGGCCGGCGACGCCGCCTCGCCCAACCGCAAGCCGATGCCCAACAAGGCGAAGCTTCTACGGCGGTTGGCGCAGGCCGGCGCCCGCGACTTCTACGAAGGCGAGACCGCCCGCGTGATCGCTCGCGACCTTGCGGAGGGAGGCTCCCGGATCACGGGGGCTGATCTCGCCGCCTATGCGCCGCAATGGCGCGAGCCCTTGCGGGGCGCCTATCGCGGCGTCGAGATCAACGCCATTCCGGGGCTGAGCGGCGGCCCGAGCTATCTGGAGGCCGCCGCCGAGCTCGAAGGGCAGGCGATCGATCCAGCCGGCGCTCCCGCCGAGGCGGCGCTCGCCTACGCGGTCGCGATCCGCAACGCCTATGAGCGCCGGCTGACCACCATGGGGCATGCGGCGACGCCGGAGGCCGGCTGCACCAGCCATTTCAGCGTGGTCGACGCCAGCGGCACGATGGTGTCGCTCACCAACACGCTGCTGTCGCGCTTCGGCTCGCGCGTGGTGCTGCCCGAGGCGGGCTTCCTGATGAACAACGGCGTGATGTGGTTCGACCCCCGGCCGGGGCAGCCGAACTCCATGGCGCCGGGGGCCAAGCCGCTCGCCAACATGTGCCCGTTGATCCTGCGCCGCGACGGCAAGCCCTGGTTCGCGCTCGGCGCGGCCGGCGGGCGCACCATCTTCCCGACGCTGCTGCAGATCATGTCGCACGTGGTGGACGGCGGCATGAGCCTCGAAGGGGCGTTCCTTTGGCCGCGTCTCGACGCCAGCACGCCCACCATCCGGGTGAACGCCCGCGCGCCCGAGACGGCGGCGCTGCTCCGCGGCCGCTTCCCCGTCGAGGTGGTGGAGGACACCGTGTTCCCGACCAACTTCGCTATCGCGTCGGCGGTGATGCGCTCGCCGGATGGCGAGAACGTCGGCATGGCGCACCAGACCAGCCCATGGGCTGCGGTCGCGGTCGGGGAGCGCGCGTGAGCGCAGCATCGCCTCCGGCTGCCGACGCCCCGCTGCTCGTCGTCGACGACCTCGCGGTCACAATCAACGGCGCGTCCGTGGTGGACGGCGTGTCGCTCAGCCTGCGACGTGGGCGCGTTCTGGCGCTGGTGGGCGAGAGCGGCTGCGGCAAGAGCCTCACGGCGCTCAGCATCCTCGGGCTGCTCCCCAAGGCGGCCCGGCGCGTTCGCGGCCGGGTGACGCTGGACGGGCAGGACCTTACCGCGCTGGACGAACGCGCACTCGCCAGGGTGCGCGGCGACCAGGCTTCGGTGATCTTCCAGGAGCCTGTGGCCTCGCTCAATCCGCTGATGCGTGTCGGCGACCAGGTCGCCGAGGCCTTGCGCCTCCACCGCGGCCTCACCGGCGAGGAGGCTCGGCGCGAGGCCGTCGCCATGCTCACGCGCGTCGGCATTCCGGACGCCGAGCGCCGGGCCGAGGCCTACCCCTTCGAGCTCTCCGGCGGTATGTGCCAGCGCGTCATGATCGCGGCCGCGCTCGTGTGCCAGCCCAAGCTCCTGATTGCCGACGAGCCCACCACGGCGCTGGACGTCACCGTGCAGGCGCAGATCCTGGGCCTCATGCACGGCCTGCGCGCCGAGGCGGGCGCGACCATCCTTCTGATCACCCACGACATGGGCGTCGTGGCCGAAATGGCCGACGATGTCGCGGTGATGTATGGCGGCCGCATCGTCGAGAGCGGCCCCGTCGAGGAGCTCTTCGCCGATCCCGCCCACCCCTACACGCGCCTGCTGCTGGCCACGATCCCGCGGCTCGACGGCCGCCGCAAGGAGCACCTGCGCACTATCGAGGGCGTGGTGCCCACCGCCGACCAGTGGCCGGACGGCTGCCGCTTCCGCAGCCGTTGCCCGCTCGCCGCGGACATTTGCTCCCGCACGCCTCCGCTCGAGCCGGTGCGCAGCGCCGTGCGCCGAGCCGCCTGCTGGCGCACCGCAGAGGCGGCCGCGCTCGCATGACCGAACCCTTGCTCCAGGTCCGCGACCTGCGCGTCCATTTTCCGCTGCGTGGCCGCGGCGGCGTCGTGAAGGCCGTCGATGGCGTCAGCTTTAATGTGCCAGCCGGCCGCACCGTCGCGCTTGTGGGCGAGAGCGGCTGCGGCAAATCGACCACCGCCTACGCGATCCTGGGCCTTGAGCCGGCCACCTCAGGCGAGGTTCGTTTCGACGGCCGTGACATCACTCGGCTGGATCGCGCCGGCCGTCGCGCGCTGGCGGGTGACATGCAGATCGTCTTCCAGGACCCCTCGGCGGCGCTGGACCCGAAAATGACGATCGCCGACAGCATCGGCGAGCCGCTTGCAATTCAGGGCTGGAAGTCGGCCGCCGCCGCCAGACGTGTTTTCGCGGTCATGGATCTCGTCGGCTTGCCGGCGAGTTTTGCCGGCCGCACGCCCAACGCACTCTCGGGAGGGCAGCGCCAACGCGTCGTCATCGCCAGGGCGCTTGCGCTCTCGCCGCGCTTGCTGGTGCTGGACGAGCCTGTGTCGGCCCTCGATGTCTCGATCCGCTCGCAGATCCTGAACCTGCTGATGAACCTGCAGGCCGAGCTCGGCCTAGCCTACCTGTTCATCTCGCATGACCTCTCGGTCGTGCGGCACATCGCGGACGAGATCCTGGTGATGTATCTCGGCACGATCGCCGAGCGGGGGCTGACTGACCCGGTGTTCGCCGCCCCAACGCACCCCTACACGGAGGCGCTGCTCTCCGCGATCCCGCTGCCGGACCCCGTGGCCCAGCGCAGACGCCGCCGGATCGTCCTGACCGGCGACCTGCCGAGCCCGCTCGCCATCCCGCCCGGCTGCCCGTTCGCGACGCGCTGCCCTCTGGCGCAACCGCGCTGCGTCGAGGTGCGGCCCGTGCTGGCCCCATCCCCGTCCGGGCAGGCGGCCTGCCTCGTGCGCATTCCGGCGGCGGACCCCGATGCGGCAACGCGCGCAGCGCAAAGGTAAGCGACCGTTAACGGGTTTCCGGCAGCTTCGCTTCAGTTCTGCTTAAGAGGTCCGCCATGTCCTTGCGTATCACCGCCATCGCGACGCTCGCGGCGACGTCGCTCGTCTGCTCTCTCGGTTTCGTCGCGCCCGCCCAGGCGCGCGACGGCGTCAACGGCGCCCTGTTCGGCGGCCTCGCGGCCGGCGCGATCGTGGGCGGCGTCGTCGCCAACAGCATGAACCGCCCGCCGGTCGTGTACCGCGAAGTTGGTCCGCCCCCGCCGCCGGTCGTGGTTTACCCGGAGTGCCACAATGTCCGCGAGCCGCTCTACGACTCCGCCGGCTACGTGGCCGGACACCGCACCGTACGCGTCTGCGACTGACCGGATCGGACATCATGTGCAGGGGCTCGCGACTGTCGTCGCGGGCCTTTTGCGTTCTTGCGCCCCGTGGACAAGGCGTGCTGCGTCGTTGACACGAATCCGGCGAGGTCCGATGCATCAGGGGAAGAGGACGCCCCCTTGAGCACCGAATCCGCCCCCAAGCCGACCATCCGCTTCCGCGGCCGCAACTTCCTGGCGCTCGTGGTCGCGCCCGATCCGCCGCTGGACGAGTGGCTCGCGCATCTCGATGACTGGCTCACCCGCGCGCCGGCTTTTTTCAAGGGTCGCCCGGTGATCCTGGATCTGTCGGCGATGAAGGCCGAGCGCAGCGAAATTCCCGCCATCGTGGCGGCGGTGCAAGCGCGGAACGTCCGCGTCATGGGCGTTGATGGCGCCGACGTCGAATGGCTCGGCATCGGCACGCCGGCTCAGTTGCTGGGCGGCAAGGGTGATCCTGCGCCCGAGTTCCGCGCCGAGGGTTCGCCCGCAGCGGGCGTGGCAGCGGGCATTGTGGCCACGGCCCCCGAAATCAAGCCCGAGACGCCGCACGGGGAGGGTGATGCGACCTCTCTGGTGCTCGCCGAGCCGGTCCGGTCGGGTCAGCAGATCTACTTCCCCAGGGGCGACGTCACTGTGATCGGCGCGGTGCAATTTGGGGCCGAGATCGTCGCCGGCGGGTCCATTACGGTACACGGCCCCCTGCGCGGCCGCGCGATCGCGGGCGTCTCCGGCAACGCCAGGAGCCGCATTTTTTGCCGCCGCTTCGAGGCCGAGCTGCTGTCCATCGACGGCGTCTACAAAACTGCAGACGACGTCGACCCAGCTTTGATCGGCAAGCCCGCCCAGGCCTGGCTGGAAGGCGACACGCTCAGGACGGCCGTGCTCGACTGAAAGGCGCCCTCGCCGTCATTGCGAGCGCAGCGAAGCAATCCAGGAGCCGGGCGAAAGGGCTTCGGCCGAAACCGGCTTCACGCCCAGCCTCTGGATTGCTTCGCCTTCGGCTCCAATGACGGGAGGGTGGCCTTCAAAGCCCGAGATAAGCCTGCCGCACGCGGTCGTCGTTCAACAGCTCGGCGCCCGTGCCCGAGAGCGTGACGCGGCCGTTTTCCAGCACATAGGCGCGGGACGCGAGGCGCAGGGACACGGCGACATTCTGCTCCACCAGCACGCAGGTGAGGCCGGTCTTGTTGAGGTCCACCACGGTCGCCAGCACCTGCTGCACCATGGCGGGCGACAGGCCGAGCGAGGGTTCGTCGAACATCACGAGCTCGGGTTCGCCCATCAGGCAGCGCGCGATGGCGAGCATCTGCTGCTCGCCGCCCGAAAGTGTGCCGGCCGCCTGCGCGTGCCGCTCCGCGAGGCGCGGGAACAGCGTCAGCATGCGGTCGAGGTTCTGCGCCCGGCGCGCCTTGGCGCGCGGCAGCATGGAGCCCATCAGCAGGTTCTCGCGCACCGATAGGGTCGGGAACACCTGCCGGCCTTCCGCGACCTGGCCGACGCCGAGATTGCACACGACGTGGCTCGGCTCGCCCGCGATGTCGCGCCCCTTCCACAGAATGGACCCGCGCGAGGGCCGGAGCATGCCGCCGATGGCGCGGATCAGCGAGGTCTTGCCCGCGCCGTTCGCCCCCACGATGGCGACGATCGCGCCCTCGGGCGCGTCGAGGCTGACGCCGTCCAGCGCCTGCGCGTCGCCATAGCTCAGATCGAGGTCGCGCACCGACAGCATCAGCCGAGCGCTCCTACCGCGTGGTCGGCCTGGCCGAGATAGGATTCGATCACGCGCGGGTCGCGGGTCACAACTTCCGGCGGGCCCTCCGCGATGGTGGCTCCGTGATGAAGGACGTGGATGCGGTTGGCCAGCGCCATCACGGCGCGCATCACGTGCTCGATGAGCACGATCGTCATGTTCTCATGGCGGTTGAGGTCCTTCAGCACCGCCACCATCCGGTCGGTTTCCGTCGGTCGCAGGCCGGCCATGACCTCGTCGAGCAGAAGCAGGCGCGGGTGGGTCGCCAGCGCCCGCGCGACCTCCAGCCGCTTGCGGTCCGGCAGTGTCAGCGAGCCGGCCTTCTGGGCGCGCTTGTCCCACAATTCGAGCCGCCTCAGCACGTCGCCGGCGGCCGCGCGCGCCTTATCGACGTCGTGCTCATGGAGAAGCGCGCCCACGATGGCGTTGTCCAGCACGCTAAGATGCGGGAACGGCCGCACGATCTGGAACGTCCTCGCGAGCCCGCGGCGGCAGATCGCGTCCGGCGCTGCGCCGTCGATGCGCTCGCCCGCAAACGCGATTTCGCCCGCCTCGGGCGCATAAACGCCCGCGATCAGATTGAACAGGGTCGTCTTGCCGGCGCCGTTGGGGCCGATCACCGCGAAGATTTCGCCGTCGTTCACGGTGAGCGAGACATGGTCCACGGCCAGCAGCCCGCGAAACCGCTTGGCGACGCCCCGGACTTCGAGCAGCGCGCTCATACGTCGCCCTCCGGCACGCCGAGGCGGCGCTTCAGCGCCGGCCAGAGCCCGTTGGGCGCGAGGATCACGATGGCCATCAGGCAGACGCCGTAGAACACCGCCTTGGTTCCCGGCGCATTGAGCCCGAGCGCCCCCGTGATGGCGATCAACGCTTCCCCAAGCGGCGTCAGGATGAATGCTCCCAGCACCGGGCCGAACAAGGTCCCGACCCCGCCCACGATCGGGGCGAGGATCATCTCGATCGAGCGCGAGATGTCGAAGACCTGCCCGGGAAACAGGTTGTTGTAGTAGAACGCATAGAACACGCCGCCGAGGCTCGTGAGCCCGGCCGAGATCAGCACGGCCGCCATGCGGGCCCGGAACACGTCGATCCCCAGCGCCCGGGCGGCTTCGGCGTCCTCGCGCACCGCCAGCCAGCGATAGCCGAGCCGTGAGGCGCGCAGAGCCGCACAAAGCACGAAGGCCGCCGTCGCCATCATGAGCGCCAGATAGTAGAAGAACAGCGGCCCGCCGCGCAGGTTGAACCAGGCCCCTGCCTCGGCGCTGACCGGCAGAAAGAGCCCGGCCGCGCCGCCCGTCCAGCCGATATGGTCGAAGCCGATGCGCGCGACCTCCGCAAACGCGATCGTGAGCAGCGAGAAATAGACGCCTTCGATCCGAAACCGGAATCCCAGCCATCCGATGGCGGCGCCCACCGCAACTGACACGAACGCCGAGAGCCAGAGCCCTGCCCAGGGGCCGATCCCGAGCTTCACGAACAACGTAGCCGCCACATAGGCGCCGAGGCCGACATAAAGCGCGTGCCCGAGCGAAAGCAGGCCCGCGAAGCCCATCATGATGTTCCAGGCCTGCCCCACATAGGCGAACCAGAACACGAGGATCAGCACCGAGGTGAGGTAACGATCGAGCGCAAGCGGCGCGGCCAGCAGCACGGCCAGCAGCAGCCCAAGCAGCAAGAGCGCCCGGGGAGGCGCCGTGCGAACGAGACGAGTGATCATGCGGCGCGCCGCCCCATAAGGCCCTGCGGGCGAAAGGCCAGAACCAGCACCAGCAGCGCGAAAGACACCATGCTCTTCATTGAAGGGGCGACCACCACGCTGGCGAGCGCCTCGGCGACGCCGATCAGGAGCCCGCCCGCAAGCGCGCCCGCCATGGAGCCGAGCCCGCCGATGATCACGATCGTGAACGCCAGTAGCGTGAACGACGGCGCGAGCATGGGGGTGACGTCGGTGAGCGCCACCATCAGCGACCCGGCCGCGCCCACGCAGGCAAGGCCGATCGCGAAGGTGAGGGCGTAGAGGCGCTTCACGTCGAGCCCTACCACCGCCGCGCCCACCAGATTGTCCGCGCAGGCCCGGATGGCCGCCCCGGTCAACGTGAATCGGAAGAAGGCGAACAGCAGCCCGCAAACTGCGAGCGCCGCAAGCGCTGCGTAGACCCGTACCTTGTCGACGATGATCTCGCCCGCGAAGCCCGTGGGCACGAACCAGCTATCGAAGGAATAGGGCAGGTTGGCGTGCCGGGCGTCCGGCCCGAAGATCATCAGGAGGCCGTTGACCATGATGATCGCCAGCCCAACCAGCAGAATGAACTGGTCGTGCTCCGGCCGGGTGATGAACGGGTTGATGAGCACCCGCTGCAGGCCATAGCCGATCACGAAGAACAAGGCTGCGATCGGAGCCATGGCCAGAAAGGGATCGAGGTTGAACGCCGTAAACAGCACAAACGCGGCGTACATGCCCAGCACGGCGAATTCGCCATGCGCGAAGTTGACCACCCGGACGACGCCGAAGATCACCGAAAGCCCGAGCGCCATCAGGCCATAGACGAGGCCGGTCAGGACGCCCTGGAGCAGGACTTCGAGGTATAGGGGGAGGGACATCGCTATGAACGGATGGGTGTGTGGCTGGCGGAACGCGCCTCATGCGCCGATCGGCGCGCGAAGGCAAGCCGGGCGGGGCCGGTCGGGAGCGGTTTTGCAACCCGGAATAGCGCCCCGGGCTCGCCAAGATCGCGCAAGATGATATGGATGCGTTCGCAAAGGAGTTTTCTCGATGCGCTTCACCGCTCCCGTTCTGGCCCTCGCATTGTGCGGCTTCATTGCGGCCCCGGCCGCCGCCCAGCAGCTTGGCGCGCCACTAAGCGCCACACCCGCGACGCAGAAGCCCGCCAAGCCGGCCGCCAAAGCCGCAAAGCCGACCGCGAAGGCGCAGGCCGCGGCGCAGACGGCGGGCCGTCAGCCCAAATGGGAAGATGCGCCGATGCCCACGCCGTTGCCCGAGAAGGATCCCAACCCGAGCTGGCCGACAGGCAAGGGCGGCATGCGCCCCACCATGGGGTCAGGCGGCGGCGGGATGGCGCTCGGGTTCTGAGATCAACTGCGCCGGCTCGATCTGGCGCCCGCGCACGTCCACGAAGAGCGGCGCCTTGCCGTTTGGGAGTCTAAACGGCGCATCGGCGACGAGCCATTCCACGCCGACGCTGGCGGGCAGCTTCTGCCGCAGATTGCTGAGCGCGACCGCGCGCGTCGCGGCGCAGAAGCCTTCGGCCTGCGTGACATGAAGGCGCACCCGGTTCGGCCCGACCTGAAGAACCTGGACGCTTGCGGCCCCCGGCACGCCACGCGGCACGTGGTTGAGGCCGATGATGCGCGTCCCGTCCGGCAGCTCCACATATTCGGATTGCCGTCCGGTCAGCCCAGCGAACGGCGCAACGCCCAGCCGGACGAGACGGAGCCGCTCCGCGCTGGTGTCCGGACCGAGGTCCGCGAGATCGCCCGTGTCGTAGCGCAGCAGGATTTGCGCCCGGTTCCTGAGCGACGTCCCGACGATGTGCGCACCGTCCTCGGCCGCCGCGAACTCGACAAATCCGTAGTCGGGCCTAACCCAGTACTCGCCATCGTTGAGCGACCAAGCGGCGCAAACACGCTCGGCCTGCCCGTAGAAGTCCAGCAGATCGGCCCCGAACGCCCTTTTCACGCGGGCTCGCAGGCCACTGGGCAACTGCTCTGACGAGGTGAACACGAGCCCGATAGGAGGGCCGCCGCCGGCTTCCTCGGCGAGCCGGGTGAGCTGGTCCAGCGCGGACGGGTAGGCATGGAGCACGCCCGGCCGCTCGCGTTCAAGAAACGCCGCGTATGCGGGGTAGTTGGCGCGGGAGAGGTGGTGGGCCGATAGCAGTGTGCGCCCCGGTCCGACCGCGCGCCAGAAAGGTGGAGCGGTTTCATCCACCGGCTTGATTACGTCCCCGCGTAGCGTGACGCTGCGGTTCGCGACCCCACCCGCCAGCGCGACAAGGTGGTCGACCATGGCCTGCTCGAATACGATCTGGCCCGGTGACCTGCGCAAGCGCAGGGGCTGGCCGGTCGTTCCGCCGGTGGCTGCCGGAGCGCCGACGCCGCGGCGGGCGTAGTGGGCTTCGCGCCCGCGCATGTCGGACTTCTCCAAAACGGGCAGTTGGGCGAGCGTTTCCGCGGCGGGATAGGCCGCCAGTTCACGCGCGTTGGCCTGCACGCGTCGGAGCAACCGGTCCTGCATGTCCTCGCGCTGGCCGGCGTCCATGGCCTCCACAGCCTCGATGGCGCGGCGGGCGCGGCCGTAGAGCACGGGCGGGCGTCGAGCCAGCCGGTCGAACAACGCTGAGCGGCGAAGAACGTGCAACATCGGGACGGAACCTCCGGGCTGGCCGAACTCTCGCAAGCCCGGGGCCGACCGGAGATGTGCCGTCGCGATACAACCTCTAGTTGTAGAACTCCGGCTGACGAGGCTTCAGCTGACCGGCAGCACCCGCAACTGCGTCCGGAGCGGCTGCCGGAGGGCGGCCGTCGTCGTGTGGATCACGACGGCCTGCCCGCCCTCCAGCGCGTTGAACGCCGGCGAGAACCAGGGAGGATCCGCGACGGTGCCGGCTTCCAGCGCAATGCGAACGGGAGCAGCCGGCCTGATGGCCAGCAGTGGCCCACCGTCGTCGTGCACGACGGCGTGATCGGCCTTGATCTCGATGCGCAAGGCTGGATGGATATGGAACCTGATCGCGACGGGCCGGTCCGGGCCCGATCCGATCAGGCGATCGGTGACCAGATGTCCGTCGTCGTCCGGCTCGATCTGGCGTTCGTGCCGGAAGCCGAAGCGTTTCTCATAGCCGCCATGAGACGCTCGGATGCGCCAGACGTCGCCAGGCAAGCGCTCGTCGAGATTGGCGTCCGTCTTCATGCGCCAGTTGAATGCACCGGAGACAAGGCTCTGAGACCTCCCGTCAATCACCAGCGTGCTGTGCGCGGCTGAGGAGCGCAGCCAAGCGCGAACCTCGCCGCCGCCGGAATACAGGTAGGTCCCGCTGTCGACGATCACAGGTCGGCCGTCGATATGAAGCCAGAGAGCCAGCGCGTCGGCGTGGCCATGCGCCGCGATGGATAGGAACCCCAATGGCCCATGGTCAAACGCCAGCATCGTGCGCCGGCCGGCCGCTGCGCCCGAAGCAAACGTCATCCCGCCGTGCGGAAATACCTGGACGCCGTCGGGCGCAGCGCCGCCTGCGGGCGGGCTGCCGAACAGGAGATCCCGCCAGTGCGGGTCGCGCTCGGGCGGGCTGAGTTCTGGCGCGTCCAGCACGCCTGCCAGGCCGGCGAGCACGGAAGCGGCATAGCGCGGCTCGCGATCTGGCGGGCAGGCCAGTACGCGGCCCTCGTCGTCGTCGCCGATATGGGGCGCGTGGCCGTCGTGGTCGAGCGCATGGCGGAGCGCGTCGCCGGCCCTGCGCAGGCGGACGATGCATTCCGGCGGCAGCGGATCCCCGGCGTCCGCCAGGAGCGTCGCGCCGAGCGCCAGCATCTCCAGCGTGAAGGCCGTGTAGGTGGGCGACTGTTCGGCACCCCACCCGTCGGCGTGGAACTGGCTACCCGTCGCGTCAACGAGTATGCCGCGGCCTTCGGCGCGCCAATGCGGGGCCTCAGCGAGGTCCGGGGCCAATAGGGCGGCGACAAGCAGACCGAGCCCTTCGGCCACCAGATGGTTGTTGGCCGACGAGAACCGCGACGGAAAGCGCGCCAGCCAGAAACCGTGCGCGGCGACCAGCGCCCGAATGCGCCGGCGGTCCTCCGGCGAAAGCGCTTCCCCGGCGGCCGCGACCACGAGCGCGACGCTGACGAGTCGCAGGGCGAGTTCGATGCCCGAGTACCAGTTCACGCCCTGGAAGGGCGGGTTGCCGTCCATCCACGACCGCAGCACGCCGAGGCAGAAGGCGGCGGCCTCGGGATCGCGCTTCTGGATCGCCAGGGCTGCGACGGGGTGCAGGGCCTGCAGCCGGCTGAGCTCGAAGGCGAACTTCACGTCGCCGCGCCCCTTGGCGTGGCGGAAATCGACGTCGAAGCAATAGGTCGAGGGCGAGGACCAGGGCGCCCCCGATACGGGGTCGATCGCCCAAATCGCGGGCTCGAAGCGGGTAGGCGGCCACATCTGGCCCAGGAGCGAGAGCCGGCCGTCGCGGGCCGCCGCGGCCGCTGTTTGCATTCGTGAGGGCAGCGGCTCCGGCCATCCTCCCCGCAGGCGGGTGAAGATCGGCAGGAAGGCCAGCACGCCATCCTGGCGGTCGAAGCCGTCCCAACCCGCCGCATAGCCTCGCGAGCGGGCGCGCTTCCATTGCTCGCCGAAGCGATGCAGCACTTCGGCGGGGCTCATGGCCCGCAGACGTTGCGCGTACCAGCGGAAACGATCGAGTGTCACGGGGTTCTCCGGCGCAACTCCAGAGAGCAGCGCCGGGGTAACGTCGACCTTAACGGGCGGCAGGCTGGGCCAGCCTTCCGCCGCATATGGTTTGCCAATCCTATTTGCGGCCCTGCCAGCTCGGCATCGGCAACACGGGCGCTTCGGTAGCGACCTCTGCGGGCAGCACCACCGTGGGCGTGCGGTTGCGGTTCTGAACCGCCGCGGAGCCGATGTTCGGATTGTTGCCCTTGGCGTCGAACTGGATTGGTCCGCCGATCATCACGTGCTTCTCGATGTTGGTCTTGCGGATCGCCTCCATCAGGGCCGGACCGTCGGTCGCGCCCGCGCGCTTGTGGGCGTCGGCCGCCACCAGGATCGCCTCGAAGGTGAAGCCGGCGTTAAAGCAATCCACCGCGAAGCGGTTGCTGGGGTTGGCCTGCTTGAACGAGGCTTCCAGCGCCTGGGTCATGTCCGATTTCGGGTTCACCCAGGGCAGGTTGAACATCAGATAGTCGGCCAGCGGCCCCACCGCCTGGTAGAACTCCTCGTCATAGAGGCCGGGCGAACCGGGCGAGATGATCGCCTTCGGCTCGAAGCGCTGGCGCACCATGTCGCGCACCAGCTTGATGGCGTCGCCCGCGCGGCTCACCACCAGCACGAGATCGGGGTTGAGCGAGCGCAGCTTGGTGACCTCGACGGCGAGGTCCTGCGCCTTGGGGTCGTATGCGATGCTCTCGACCAGCTGGAACGGCATGTTCTGCTTGGGGAAGATCGCGTCCATCGCGCCGCGTTGGGCGGTTCCAAACGTATCGTTGGCATGCAGGAACACGGCCGACTTGAACTCGACCTTGGTGGCGGCCGAGATGTCCTTGATCAGCCGCAGGCCGTTGGTGACCAGCGCGCCGCCGGTCTGGAAGTTGCGGACCAGGAACTTGTAACCCTGCTCGGTGATCTGCGGCGCGGCGGCGATGTTGCAGATCAGCGGGATCTGGCGCTGCTCGGCGGCCTGCGCGATCGCGAGCGTGTGGCCGGAGTCGAAGGCGCCGACCAGACAATGCATGCCGTCATTGATGGCGCGCTCGGCCTGCGTGCGGGCCGTGTCGGCCGAGGATTCCGTGTCGATGTGGAAGAGCTCGACCTTGTAGCCGAGGTCGGCCAGCACCTTGGGCGCCGCGAGCGCGCCGCGGTGGCAGCTCTGGCCCGCCTGGGCGAAGAACCCCGAGCGCGGCAGCATGACGCCGACCTTCAAGGTGGCGGCCTGGGCCCGAACAACAGCCGGCGCCGAAAGGGTCAGCGCGGCCGCACCGGCGACGAAGTGACGGCGGTTTACGCCAGAAACGGGTTTGTGGCTCACGGGTCGATCCTCCCAGCAGTCGTTGGGCGGATCCTAGAGCATTTTTCACGCTGGACGGCTAGGCGCCGCGCGCTCGGATGACGTCGCGAGCTTAGGGCCTTGCTGGGCGCTTGAGGGCCTTCGGCAGGCTGCCGGTCACCACCGGGTCGTACGCGTCCGCGTCGGACGCTACGATGAGGCAGCCGATCTGGTCCTTGGCGCAATTCGGCGTCTTTTCGCCGAACCGGAGAGGCGACAGGAGATAGACGAGCGCCATCAGCACGACGGCAACGGCGAGTGGCTTGGCGGCTGGCATGGATCAACGTCCAATTGCTCAATGCGAGCAGCATGAACGGAATCCGTTAAGGCGCTGCTAAGCCTCAGCCGACCAAGCCTGCCGCCCAGTAGGCCAGCGCACTGATCGCCGCCGACGCGGGAAGCGTCACCACCCAGGCCACCACGATGTTGCTGGCCACGTTCCATCGCACGGCGGACACCCGCCGCGCTGCGCCGACGCCGACGATCGCACCTGTGATCGTGTGCGTGGTCGAGACCGGCACGCCCAGCCAGGTCGCCAGAAACAGCGTCAGGGCGCCGCCAGTCTCGGCGCAGAAGCCCTGCATCGGCGTCAGCCGGGTGATCTTCGAGCCCATGGTGTGGACGATGCGCCAGCCGCCGAACAACGTGCCGATCGCCATAGCGGCCTGGCAGGACAGAACCACCCAGAGCGGCACGTGGAATCCGCCCTCCATGTAGCCCTGCGAGTAGAGCAGCACCGCGATGATGCCCATCGTTTTCTGCGCGTCGTTGCCGCCATGGCCCAGGGAGTACAGCGAGGCGCTGACGAATTGCAGAACGCGGAACGTACTGTCGACCGCGAGTGGCGTCTGGCGCACGAAAATCCAGGACACCATGAGAACCAGCAGCAGCGCCAGGACGAAGCCGACAAGAGGCGACAGCACGATGGCGGAAGCGGTTTTCGCGAACCCGCTCCAGACGACGGCGCTGAAGCCTGCCTTGGCGAGGCCCGCGCCGACGAGGCCGCCGATCAGTGCATGCGAACTGCTCGACGGGATGCCGAGCACCCAGGTGATCACATTCCAGGTAATTGCGCCCACCAGCGCGCCGAAGATGACGCGCGGCGTGACGATGCTGACCTCGATGATGCCGGTCCCGAGCGTCTGGGCGACATGCAGGCCGAAGAACAGGAAGGCGATGAAGTTGAAGAACGCCGCCCAGAACACGGCGTAGCGGGGCCGCAGCACCCGGGTCGACACGATGGTGGCGATCGAGTTGGCGGCGTCATGGAGGCCGTTCAGGAAATCGAACAGCAGCGCGACCCCGATGAGGCCGATCAGCAACGAGAGCGCGATTGGGGCGTCCATGCTCACACGTGCTCGATGACGATGCCGTTCATCTCATTGGCGACGTCCTCGAACCGGTCCACCACCCGCTCGAGGTGCTTGTAGATTTCGGTTCCGACGATGAACGCCATGGCGTCGCCGCCGCGATGGCGGCGGAAGAGGTCGCGCAGCCCCTCGTCGTGCAACTCGTCCGAGCGGCCCTCGAGCTTGGTGATGCGCTCGGCGTAGCTGTTGATCGCGCCCGCGTGTTCGCCGATGCGCCGCAGCAGCGGCACGGCCTCGATGGTGAGCCGGGCGCATTCCACCGTTATGGCCGCCATCTCGCGCATGGGCGGGTCGAACACGCGCTGCTCGTACAGGGTGATCGCCTTGGCGGTCTGGTGCATCTGGTCGATGGCGTCGTCCATGGACTGGATCAAGTCCTTGATGTCGCCCCGGTCAAATGGCGTGATGAACGTGCGACGCACCGCCAGCATCACCGCGTGGGCGATCGCGTCGGCCTCGTTCTCGTGCTTGACGATCTCGGCGCACCAGCGCGGCACGTCGTCGCCGCCTTCCAGCAGCTTGGCCAGCGCATCTGCGCCTTGCTGCAGCGTCAACGAATGCTGCTCGAACAGGGCGAAGAAGCGATCTTCGCGAGGCAGCAAGGCTCTGAACCAGTTCAGCATGATGATCGCCTAGACGGGAGTGGATTGTGTCG
The DNA here is from genome assembly GCF_014636935.1 of Alsobacter metallidurans. Classification (GTDB taxonomy): domain Bacteria; phylum Pseudomonadota; class Alphaproteobacteria; order Rhizobiales; family Beijerinckiaceae; genus Alsobacter; species Alsobacter metallidurans. Next base: position 2,230,095 of record NZ_BMES01000001.1, read on the forward strand.
TCTTGGATGCGGAAGCGACCGCCGGCAGCATGTCGCGGATCAGGGCTGCCAAACCCGGCTCCTCGACCTGCTCGGCGGCTTCGGCGACTGGGAACCAGCGCCGCTTGCGCTGACGCCGCTCGGGCCAGACCTTGAGTTCGGCCGACACCGTCATCGCGAACACCTCGACGGTGCAGAGCAGGCGATTGCGGCGCAGCTTTTTCCAGTACGTGAAACCGCCGATCGGCTCAGGCGCAGCGTCGCCTTTCACCCCGGCCTCCTCGAACGCCTCGCGGGCGGCTGCCTGATGGGGCTGCTTGCCGCGCATGGGCCAGCCTTTCGGGATCACCCAGCGGCGCGTCTCGCGGGAGGTGACGAGGAGGACCTCGACGCGTCCCTCGATCACACGGTAGGGCAGGGCGGCGAACTGCATCGCGGGCATGGCGGGGTGCTAGGCCAGGACTGCGAGTCCGGCAATCGAAAACTGTCATGATTCTGTCGCAGGAGTTTCATCGGGGACCTCTAGCGCTATGGACGCGCGCGCTGTTTGATAAAGGCGGCGGGGCGCACGATCCCGCACCGGGAGGAGAACAGGATGAAGCGCCATTCGAAACAGGTCGCGTTTGCGGCCGTTCTCGCCGCCAGCGTCGCCGCGACCACCGCCGCCCACGCGCAGGGCGCGCGGCCCATCGACAAGATCAGCCACGTGGTTGTGCTGTTCCTGGAGAACAGGTCCTTCGACAATCTGTTTGGGACGTTCCCTGGCGCCGAAGGGATCGAGCAAGCCATCGCGAAAGGCCAGACTCTGCAGCGCGACGCCTCGGGCAAGCCTTACGACAAGCTGCCGCCGCCGCACAAGAATGGCCCCTTCGACGTGTCTGACAATCCCAAGGAGATCCGTGAGCTTCCTTTCGGCGACCGCCCGAACGCGCCGTTCGCGATCGACAAGATGGCGCCCGAAATCAGCACGGCCGTGAACACCCGGGATCTCGTGCATCGCTTCTATACCAACCGTACGCAGATCAATGGCGGCAAGAACGACCTTTTCGCGGCCTATTCGGACGCCGGCGGGCTCGCGATGGGCTACTATTCGCGCGACGCGATGGAGAAGTCGACCTTGTGGAAGCTGGCGCGCGACAACGCCCTGCTCGACCACTTCTTCATGGGCGCCTTTGGCGGCTCATTCCTGAACCACATCTACCTCGTCTGCGCTTGCGCGCCCGTGTGGAACGGCGCTCCCGAGGCGCAGCGCTCCAAGCTCGATGCGGATGGCCGGCCCGTGCCGGACCCCAAGAAGCCAGGCGATTTCGAGGACAATCGGGTCGTTGCGGCGGCGGATGGCGATTACGCGGTCAACACCGTCCAGTCCGTATTCCTGAACAACGGCGGGCAGGGCGCGAACCTGCTGCCTGCCCAGACCATCCCCAATATCGGCGACCGCCTCTCGGCCAAGGGCGTCGACTTCGCCTGGTATTCGGGCGGCTTCGACCTCGCGGCTCGCACGGACCGGACCGAGGAGGAATCGAAGTATCTCGCCGGGTCGGTCCGGTTCCAGTGGCACCATCAGGCGTTCGCGTATTGGAAGCGCTTTGACCCGACTACCCCGGGTGGGCTGGCCGAGCGCACAAAGCATCTGAAGGATGTCGCCAAGCTCGACGCCGACATCCAGGCCGGGACATTGCCGCCCGTTACCTTCTACAAGCCGTCCGGCAAGCTGAACCAGCACCCCGGATACGCCGAGCTCGACAAGGGCGACGGCGAGGTGGCCCGCATCGCCGACCTCCTGGCCAAGAGCCCGATAAAGGACAGCTATGCGCTGATCATCACCTATGACGAGAATGGCGGCTTCTTCGACCACGTCGCCCCGCCGAGCGGCCCGGCCGCCGGCGCACGCGCCGACTTCATCGGCCCGGCCACCCGGGTGCCGACGCTGGTGGTGTCGCCGCTGGTGAAGAAGGGCTTGATCGACCACACCGAGTACGACACTGGCTCGATCCTCAAGCTCATCACCGAGCGCTTCGACCTTGAGCCGCTGCCGAGCCCGCGCGTGCAGGCCGTCAACTCGCTCGCGAAAGTCTTCGACGCCAAGTAGGCGTCACGCCGAGCGACGATCTCTCAGCCGGCTGAAAAAGGCCGCGATCCGCATCCGGGTCGCGGCCGCATAACTTTTGATCGCGATCCAGGCCGGCCGCGAGCGCAACCACGCCATCGCGACATCGCGCACGCGCTCCACGAGCAGCGCGATGCGGGCAAACCACGCGATGGTGAGCAGCTTGTCGCGGCCTGCCTGGTAGATGCGCTCCACCAGCACGAAGCTGGCGCCGTGACCAAGGACCAACGTCGGAATGGCGATCCGCACATGGCCGGTTCCGAGCCAGTAAAGCCCCAAGAGCTTCAGCGGTTCGAGCAGGACGAATGGTACCAGGAACGCCGCGAGCACCCCGTAGGGCGGCAGGGCGCCGACCGCGTGTTCGAGCCACTGCATGAACTTGAGGCGGCTCAGGAGACGGATCAGCGGCCGATACAGCGGCCTGATCAGTTCGTCGGCGAGAACGAACGGCAGGACGACGGCGTCGACCACCGGCCCGAGCACGCGCATCGGGCCGGTTCGTTTCGGCGGCGGGGGAGACGCGAGCGTCATGCCGCAGCTCGGAGGGCGGTGAGCGCGTTCACTCCGCTCAGCCGGCGCTCGCCGCATCCAGCTCGGCGATGTCCTGGGCGGCGAGCTTGAGGCTCATCGACGCCGCCAATTCCCGCACCTGCTCGACGCTCGTCGCGCTCGCGATCGGGGCCGTAATGCTGGGGCGGGCGATCTGCCAGGCCAGCGCTACACGCGCAGGCGTCGCGGCGCGCCGGGCCGCCACCGCGTCCAGCGCCGCCAGGATGCGATAGCCGCGATCGTTCAGGTAGCGGCTGATGCTGCGCGCGCCGCGTGGGCTCTTGCCGAGATCCGCTTCAGATCGGTACTTGCCGGTGAGGAAGCCGGCCGCCAATCCAAAGAACGGGATTACGCTCACCTGGTTGGCGAGGCATACGGGCTCGAGCCCGTTCTCGTAGTCGGCCCGGGTGTAGAGGTTGTATTCCGGCTGCATCGTCTCGTAGCGCGGCAAGCCGTGCTGTTCGGAGAGCGTCAGCGCTTCCGAGAAGCGCTCCGGCGAATAGTTGCTCGCCCCGATGATCCGCACCTTGCCGGCCTTCACGAGTTCCGCGTAGGCGCCCAAAGTCTCGGCCTGGGGCGTGTCGGGATCGTCCTTGTGCGACTGGTAGAGGTCGATGCGGTCCGTCTGCAGGCGGCGCAGCGATACCTCCACGGCTTGGCGGATATAGTCGGGCTTCAGCCCGACCTTGCCGTCGCCCATGTCCATGCCGACCTTGGTGGCCAGCACGATGCGGTCGCGATTGCCGCGCGCCTTCATCCACTTGCCGATGATGGTCTCCGACTCGCCGCCGACATGTCCCTCGGCCCAGCGCGAATAGACGTCGGCCGTATCGATAAACGTAAGCCCGGCCGCAAAGGCGGCGTCCAGCACCTCGAAGGAGCGCGTCTCGTCGATGGTCCAGCCGAACACGTTGCCGCCCAGGCACAACGGCGGAACGGCAATGTCGGAGCGGCCAAGGGTGCGAGTTTCCATGCGGAATGTCCTTTTCTGATCTGCGGCGCAAACCATAACGGGGGCTCAACGCACGCGCCGCACAAAATGGGGCGCCGTCGCTTCTCATCCACGTGGGTCGCAACTATAATCTTTTGCTCAGATTGAGCATATGTTGACGTCGCGGTCCGCACGGTTCGGCGCGCTGCGTATCGTGCTCGGAACCGGGAGCGCCCGGGCGGCTTCGAAACGGGATGACGGCGATGGAATTCCGCTCCATTTATCGGCACGGCTTCGCTCGGGTGGCGGCCTGCACCACCGTGACCCGCTTGGGCGACCCGCTGGCCAACGTGGAACGGATCCTGGACGTCGCCCGGCAGGTTCATGACCAAAACGCCGCCGTGGCTGTGTTTCCGGAGCTCGCGCTGTCGGGCTACTCCATCGATGATCTGTTTCTACAGGATACGCTCCTCGACGCCGTCGAGGCGGCTGTCGAGGCGCTGATCGGGGGCTCCCAGGACCTCCGCCCGCTTCTGCTGGTCGGCGCGCCGCTGCGCTGGGAGGGACGCATCTACAACTGCGCGCTCGCCATCCAACGCGGCCGACTGCTGGGCGTCGTGCCCAAGATCCACCTGCCGAACTACCGCGAATTCTACGAGCGCCGCTGGTTCGCGTCAGGACTCGACACGGATGGCGGCATGATCACGCTGGCCGGGCACGAGGCCGCCTTCGGGCCCGACCTCCTGTTCGACGCGCAGGACGTGCCGGGCCTCGTGGTGCACGCCGAGATCTGCGAAGACCTGTGGGTGCCGGCGCCGCCGAGCGGCTTCGGCGCGCTGGCGGGCGCTACGGTGCTCGCCAACCTCTCGGCCAGCAACATCACCATCGCGAAGGCCGAGACGCGGGCCCAGCTTTGCGCGTCGCAGTCGGCGCGTTGCCTGGCCGCCTACCTGTATGCGGCGGCGGGCGCTGGCGAGTCGACCACCGATCTTGCCTGGGACGGCCAGACCTCCATCTACGAGAACGGCGCACTGCTGGCCGAAAGCGCGCGATTTCCCGAGGGCGCGCAATACGTGCTCGCCGACGTCGACCTCGACCGCCTGCGGCAGGAGCGCGCCCGGCAGGGCACGTTCGACGACAATCGCGGCCTTGCAGCCGGGGCCATCGCGTTCCGCCGGATCGGTTTTGCCGTGGAGCCGCACGGAGAGGACTGCGGCTTCATGCGCCGGGTCGAGCGCTTCCCGTTCGTACCCGCCGACCCGGAGCGCCTCGCGCAGGACTGCTACGAAGCCTACAACATTCAGGTCGCCGGCATCGTGCAGCGGCTCAAGGCCTCAGGCGTCAAGCGGGCTGTGATCGGGGTTTCGGGCGGCCTGGATTCCACCCAGGCGCTGATCGTCGTCGCCAAAGCGATGGACCTGCTGAAGCGCCCGCGCACCGACATCATGGCCTACACGATGCCGGGTTTCGCCACAGGCGATGAAACCAAGGCCAACGCTATCGCGCTGATGTCCTCGCTCGGAGTGACCTGGAGCGAGCTCGACATCCGCCCTGCCGCTCGCCAAATGCTGGCCGATCTCGACCACCCGTTCGCAAAAGGCGAGGCGGTCTACGACGTCACCTTTGAAAACGTTCAGGCGGGGCTCCGGACCGACTACCTGTTTCGGCTCGCCAATCACAACGACGGCATGGTGATCGGCACAGGCGACCTTTCGGAACTCGGCCTCGGCTGGTGCACCTACGGGGTCGGGGACCAGATGTCCCACTATAACGTCAACGCCGGCGTGCCCAAGACGCTGATCCAACACCTGATCCGCTGGGTCATTGCATCCGGCCAATTCGACGACAGCGTTGGCAGGACGCTCGACGCCATCTTGGGAACCGAGATTTCGCCCGAGCTGGTGCCCGTGGAGGCCGGTGAGAAACCGCAGAGCACGGAGGCCAAGGTTGGCCCGTACGAGCTGCAAGATTTCAACCTGTTCTACACGCTGCGCTACGGCTTCCGGCCTTCCAAGATCGCCTTCATGGCGCTGCACGCCTGGGGCGACCCGGAATCCGGCGCATGGCCGCCGGGATTTCCGGACGATCGCCGCCGGGCGCATGGTCTGCCGGAGATCCGCCGCTGGCTGGAGGTGTTCCTCCGCCGCTTCTTCGCCTTCAGCCAGTTCAAGCGCTCGGCCATGCCGAACGGGCCCAAGGTGGTCGCGGGCGGCTCGCTGTCGCCGCGCGGCGACTGGCGTGCGCCATCGGATGGGAACGCCGACGTCTGGCTGGCCGAACTGGAACGCAACGTCCCGAAGGAGTAGGTCCTGCATGTCCGAAGATGACGCGCTGCCCTACGGCCCCCTGCGGCCGGAAACAACGGTGCATCTCTGCGTCGACATGCAACGCCTGTTCGCCGAAGACACGCCTTGGCGAACGCCCTGGATGACCCGCGTGACCCCCGCAGTGGTGCGGCTGGTCGAGCCCCGCCCCGAACGGACGATTTTCACCCGCTTCATGCCGGCCCAGCGGCCAGGCGAAGGCCAGGGAACTTGGAAGCGCTATTATGAGCGCTGGGCCGACGTGACGGTTGAACGCATTGGCGACGACATGGTCGACCTGGTCGCCGATCTCCGCCGCTTTGCCCCGCCCGCGCGGGTGCTGGACAAACAGGTGTACTCGCCCTGGATCGACGCCGGGCTCGAAGGCGTGTTGCACGACATGAGGGCTGACACCGTCGTGGTCAGCGGCGGCGAGACTGACGTGTGCGTGCTGGCCGCGGTTCTGGGCGCGGTGGACCGCGGCTACCGTGTTGTGGTCGCCACGGACGCGCTTTGCAGCTCATCGGACGAAACACACGACGCAATGATGACGCTCTACCATCGGCGTTACGGTCAGCAGGTGGAGACTGCCGCCACGGACGTGATCTTGCGCGAATGGCGCTAGCGAGACTGCCGAGCGCTCTTGGGGAGGGGCGCGCGCTGCGACGCGCCCCGGCCGTGGACTACATGGTCTTAGCGGCGCCCTTCTGCAGCGCCTGGGCGGCTTCGAGGTGCTTTTGCAGGTCAGGCAGCGTCTGGCTGGCGTAGTCGCCCGCCGGGTCGCCCTTCATCTTCGACGCTTTGGTGTATTCGGCGATGTCCTTCTTGTGGTCCATCACGGCGTGCTGGGCGAAGGCCTTGTCGAAGGCGGCGCCGGTCAGCTTTTGCATCTTGGCCATATCGGCCTTTTGCTTCTTGCTCGGCTCGGTCGGGACCGTGACGTTCATCTGCTGAGCCACCGCCTGGGCCTTGTCGTTGGCGGCTCCGTGGTCGGTCGCCAGCATCTGGCCATACTGCTTCACGGCGTCGGACTGGCCGTTCTGCTGCGCCAGCTGGCCCATAGAGACTTCAGCCATGTTGCCCTGGATGGCCTTGGTGATGAACGCCTTGCTGGCGGGCTCCTTCGCGAAGGCCACGCCGCCCGGGAGCGCCAAAGCGAAAGCTGCGCTCATGCCGAGGAGCGCATTGCGGGACATTGTGTTGCGCATCTTGACGTTTCCCTTGCTGCTTGTGGGCCGCTAGCGCGGCGGATGTGGCAAGCAACGGCGTGGGCGCGGGGTGGTTCCTGGGCGGGACCTCGGGTCGCGGCGAAGTCTGCGGGAAGTTCCAAATGGTGCACTCCAGCTCACGAATCCGCTTGACTGTGTGCGAATAGCCAGATTCGGCAACCACTTGGACACAAGTTGGCCGGATTCGCCCGGCACTGAACAGGGGTAACATTCGAGGATCAGGACCATGCAAACGACCGCTCGCGCTGCGCTCGCGGCCGCCATGATCGCCGCGGCGGCGTCCTTTGCGACCGGGGAGGCCGCTGCCCAGCAACCGGTTCCGCAGCCGGCCCAGCAGCCGGCGGCCGAGCCTTGCAATGCGCTGTGCCAGCTGGTGCGCGGCATCGGGGGAGATCGCAATCCGCCGGGCGCGCGGCAGGCTGCCGCGCCGCCGCAGGCGACGGGACAACCCCCGCTGGCGCTCGAGACCGCAAAGCCGAAACACCTGCGGCGCGCGGCCGGCCACGCGCCGCATCGCAACGCTGGGACGTCTGTCAACGATCTTGCCACGTCGGCGGTGCGCGACGCGCCTGCGGCCGCCCGCAACCTCCCGGAAGACGGCGCCGCGCCGCAGGCTGCTGAAGCGACGCCTGCGAAGGCGCCTGCGCCGCCCGCAAAGGCCGGCCCCGCTCGCCTTGGCGTGCTGATGGGCCCGGACGAGGCGCTTGAGCCGATCCTTGCCGACCTGGGCGCCGCGCTGGGACCAAAGGTCAAAGTCGAACCCGTCCGTGGCAAGGCGGCTCCGCTGAAAGACCTTCTGTCGCTGCCGAGCGTCGACATGGCCGTGGTGTCTTCCCCCATGCTGGCCGAGGCCGGGACCGCGGCCGCCAAGCTGGTCTACGTCGCCAAGCTCTTCGGCGAGGAACTGCACGTCGTTGCCGGATCCGAAGTCCGAACGCTCGAGGATCTCGCGGGAAAAGCCGTGTATCTCGGGGCTCCGGGCGGCGACAGCGAACTCGTCGCCCGCGCCGCGCTGGCGCAGCGTGGCGTGGCCGTGACGCCAGCCGGCGGAACGCTGGCGGAAGCACTCGTGGGTCTGCGCGAAGGCCGTATCGCGGCCGTGATGCTGCTGGCCCCCAAGCCCTTTGCGCCCATCGCAGAGCTGGGTGGGGGAGGGGGATTGCACCTCGTCCCGGTGTCGTATGCGGCCTTGGGCGAAAACTACGACCCCGCTTCCTTTTCCAGCGCCGACTATCCGGGGCTCGTGCGTGACGGCGAGCGCGTCGAGACCGCGGCCGTGGATGCGGTTCTGATTGCTCCCTGGTGGCGGGAGAGCTCGCCGCGCCAGCAAGAGCTGACGACCGCCTCGCGGGCGCTGATGGAGCGTTTTCCCGAATTGCTGAAGGAGGGTCGCCATCCCAAGTGGAAGGAGACCAACCTCGCCGCCGTGGTGGACGGCAAGCGGCGGCTGAAGGCCGCCGACCAGTGGGTGCAGAGCCAGATCAAGAGACGGCGCGCCGCCTCGGCGGCGCAGTGATCCGGCTGATCGAGGAGGAGTTGAATGCTCAGTCCTGACGCCATCGACCGCGACGCCCCTATCGGGGCCGCGCGGTTGCGCAACAGCGGTCCCCGAAAGGCTCCGCTTGCGCGCAAGAAGCGGAAAGGCGCCTGGAAGCCTTTCGTGGGTGCGGCCGTGATCGCCCTCATGGCGGCGGGCCTCGCCACCGTGATCGTGCAGGCGCTCGCGCCCGGCGATGCCGATCGGTCCGCGTCCTACCGTCAGGCAGCCGCGCCGGTTTCGCAGCCGCAACCTGCCGAGGTGGCGCCGGCCCCGAAGCCTTCGTCGGTGGCCGCCCTGCCGCAGACGACATCACCGACGCCGGCCGATCAGATGGCTGCGCCTGCAGCGCCTCCTGCGGCGGCTGTTCCCGAGCCGGCTGCTCCGCCCGTGGCGTCCGTCGTGGCTCCGCCCGAGCCGGCGAGCCCCGCGCTGCCGACGCCCGCGCCGATGACGGCTGACCAGAAAGCCGGCGCCGAGGCCGTGGGCGCTCTCGCGACGGGGTCGCTCAACCTGTCCACCCAGGAACTCCTGTCATCGCTGGAGCGTGGCGAGGCGCGGCTGAAGGCCGGCGACATCGCCTCGGCCCGCCGCTACTTCGAGCGGGTCGCCCTTGCCGGAGACGCCCGCGGCGCGACCGCGATGGGACGCACCTTCGATCCCGAAGTTCTCTCCAAGCTGCCGGTGATCGGCCTTGAGCCCGACGCTGCGGCGGCCGCCACCTGGTACGACAAGGCGCGCACGCTGAAGGCCGGTCCGTAATCAGTGCGCGGCCTGGCGGGAGTAACTCCCTGATCGCACGATAAAGGGCTCCCTCTCGGCCGAGAGGGAGCCCTTCTCACATCATCGAGTAGGGTTTGATCAGCCCTTCACGAACGCGCAGCCGCCGTCCGCCATCGGCCGGAACGCCTTGTCGGCCGGGATGGTGGCGAGCGTCTTGTAAAGGTCCCATTCGCCCTTGGACTCAGACGGCTTCTTGACCTCGAACAGATACATGTCGTGCAGCTTGCGGCCGTCCGGGCGGATCGAGCCCTTGCCGAACAGCGGGTCGTCGGTGGGCATTTCCTTCATCTTGTTGATGACCTTCAGGCCGTCATCCTTGGCCTTCATGGCCTCGATCGCCTTTAGATAGTGGAGCGTGCCCGCATAGACGCCGGCCTGCACCATGCTGGGCATCTTGCCGTTGTTCTTCTCGGCAAAGCGCTTGGAGAAAGCTCGTGTCTGGTCGTTGTTGTCCCAGTAGAAGGACTCGGTCAGCACGAGGCCCTGCGCGACGTTCAGTCCGAGGGATTTCACGTCGGAAATAAACACCAGCAGGCCAGCGATGCTCTGGCCGCCCTTCACGATGCCGAATTCCGCCGCTTGCTTTACCGAGTTGATGGTGTCGCCGCCCGCGTTGGCGAGCGCCACCACCTTGGCCCCGGAGGCTTGCGCCTGGAGCAGGAAGGACGAGAAGTCCGTGCCCGGGAACGGGTGCTTCACAGAGCCGACGACCTTGCCGCCTGCCTTGGTGACCAGCGCCGAGGCGTCGCGCTCCAGCGCCGCCCCGAAGGCGTAGTCGGCCGTGATGAAGAACCACGTGTTGCCGCCGCGCTGCACCATGGCGGTGCCGGTGCCGTTGGCGAGCGCCCAGGTGTCATAGGTCCAGTGAATCGTGTTCGGCGAGCACTGCGCCCCGGTGAGATCGGACGTCCCGCCGCCCGAATTGATATAGACCTTGTTCTTTTCCTTGGTGATCTGCGACACGGCCAGCGCCACCGACGAGGTCGGCACGTCGATGATCATGTCGACGCCGTCGCGATCATACCACTGCCGCGCGATCGCGGCGCCGATGTCGGGCTTGTTCTGGTGGTCGGCGACGACGATCTCGGCCTTGATGCCTTTGTCGGCGGCCTTGAAGTCCTCCACCGCCATGCGGGCCGCGATGGCCGAGCCTTCACCCGTGATGTCGGCGTAGAGGCCGGACCGGTCGTTCAGGACGCCGATTTTCACGGAGGTCTGTGCCTGCGCTGAGACGGCGGCGAGCGTCATCGCTGCGCTGAGCAGCCACGTTTTCATGTTCATTGTTTCATTCCCTCCCTAAGGGACGGAAAGAGTAGGCGAAAGCGCGGCCCTGAGGGAAGAGCATTCGGAAAACGGCGTTCCTGCCGCGCCCGTCGAGCGCAAATCCTGGGTCGGCGGTGGGGCGTCGCGCGGTCCGTCGCGCGCCGGTTCACCAGCATGGTAAGGGAAAGTTCAACGCTTCTGCTGCAACTTGACCCATAGCGGGTCCGGGCCCGCCTGTTCGTGCGTGGAGAGTTCAATGCGAAGCGACGCCACCCTGGCAGCCGACGCGGTCACGATCATGGCCATGATGGAGGCGCTGCGCGTCGCTTTCGAGGCGGCGACGGACGGCGGCGCGCGCGACCCGGACGACCTCGACCGGCGCATTCTGCGCGAGGTCAAGCAAATGGAGCTGCCAAGCTATTCCTATGGGGCCCAGGCCAAGGGCATCGAGGAGGCGATAGCGTGCATCCGGCTCGCCGTCGACCAGGCGCGCCGCAAGGCCGCCTGAGCAACTTTAGCCAGCCATGCAGGCCTTTTCGGCCAGCATCTCGCGCGCAACCCGGCCAGCCTGAACCAGCCGGAGCTCCGACACCGCGATGTCGGCGAGATTACGAAGGACGATCGTCTCGGCGCGGCTCAGCGTGCGCGGCTTTGTATCGATGATGCAGACGCTGCCGACCCGACACCCGCTTGCCGGGACGATCGGGGCCCCGGCGTAGAAGCGGATATGCGGCTGCCCGACCACGAAGGGGTTCTTGGCCGAGCGCGTATCCCTGAGCGTGTCCTGGATCACCAGAACGTCGTCGCCCATGATCGTGTGGCTGCAAAACGCATCCTCTCGGCGCAGAACGGAGGCTTGCAGACCGATCTTCGCCTTGGCCCAGGCGCGGTCGCTGTCGATGAACGTCACCAGCACGATTGGAACGTGGAAGTATTCCTGCGCAATCTGGCAGATGCGGTCGAACGCCGGGGAGGCGTTTGTATCCACGATCTCCAAGCGGTCGAGCGCCTTCTGGCGAGCCGTTTCATTGGCGGGAACGGGATACATCAATCATCCTCGACTGCGAGAGATGATCCTTGTCACGTCAGCATGAACTACGCCATGCGGTGTAACCCGTGCGTAAAAATACGCCGCTGGTCACCGTTCACCGCAGAAAAACAACAAAAATCAAAATAAATAACAACTCTAACAATGCTTGATCTTCGCAAGTCGTCGACTACACGTTGGGATTATCTCCCCTTCCAGCGGGGCGACCGCTTTTCCAGAAACGAATCAATGCCTTCCCTGAAATCCTCGCTCGTGTAGCAAAGCACGACCAGATCGTCGCCTTGGACGTCGGCCGAACGCCGACGGATGCGGGCCAACGCTTCCTTTGTCGCTCGCAGCGTTAACGGAGCCTGACCGGCGACGAGCCGCGCGAGGGCGTCGGCGCGGGCGGGCAGCGCGGCCACATCCTCGACCAACTCCGTGACAAGGCCGATCGCCTTCGCCTCGGCGGCGTCTACCAGCCGCGATGTGAAAATCAGGTCCTTGACCCGGGCGGGGCCGATCAGCGCCGCCAGCCGCGCATAGTTGCTGACCGAAAGGCAGTTGCCGAGCGTGCGCGCGATCGGAAATCCGAACCGGGCGTTCGAGGCCGCGATGCGCAGATCGCAACAGGCCGCGATGGCCGCCCCTCCGCCCGTGCACGCGCCCGCGAGGGCCGCGATGGTCGGAACCAGGCAATCCTCCAGTGCGGTCAGAACGCGCTCGATCTTGCTCTCATACGCAATTGCGTCCTCGGGCGTCGAGAAAGCCCTGAATTGCGCGATGTCGGTGCCGGCCGCGAAGGCCTTGTCGCCGGCCCCGGTGATCACGAGCGCCCGCACGTCCGTCTGTCCGCTCAGCGAGGAGCAGATTTCGGCGAGCCGCTCATACATCTCGAAGGTGAGGGCGTTGCGGGACGCCGGACGATTGAGAACCAGACGCGCGACGCCGTCCTCGACCGAATAAAGAATTTCGTCCGACATCCGTTTTCTCCAGCTCGTCTGAACGGCTGGTTAGCACGCCAAAAGGGCGGCGAGAAACGAAGCGAGAAAGTCGAGGCCAAAAAGAAGAAGCCCCCGCAAGCTTTGGAGCTTGCGAGGGCTTCGTGCAATCTGGAGGGGGCATTCTCAGCTTGCGGACCGATAACGTCCCGCGCTGGCCACGGTTCCGGCGCGTGGTGAAAAAAGTTGATGGTCTCCGACGGATTGTCCTAGCGCGCGCATTTGGATAGGTCTGCGCCCACACGCAAGGAGTCCACCATGGCCGACAGCCTCCCAGACCGCCTCTCGGTCGACCCGAAGAGCCCCTACTACAACGAAGCCGTGCTCGGTCGCGGCGTCGGCATCCGCTTCAAGGGCGTCGATAAGACCAACGTCGAGGAATACTGCGTCAGCGAAGGCTGGGTGCGCTTGAGCGTCGGGACCACCAAGGACCGTTTCGGCAACCCAATGACCATCAAGCTGAAGGGCCCGGTTGAGCCGTACTACAACGGCCCCGCCGTTGAAGACGCTTCCGCTCCGGCTGATGAAGGCCAGGGCTGACGCTCGTTCAGCCGAGCGCGGTCCGGTCGATAGAACGTCCGCGACCTCACCACAGCGTCTTGCGGGCGCGCTCGGGCCAATCGCGGTCGTAGGCCTCGCCCCCGACCGCGCCTTCCGTCATGTCGGCGAGAATCTGGCCGGGCGAAGGCAAGTCTTGCGGGTCGACGCGCTGCTCCGGGTTCCAGAGTTCTGACCGAACGATGGCGCGTGCGCACTGGAAATAGACTTCCTCCACGCCGATCACGATCACGCTGCGCGGAGCCTTGCCGTCCTGCGCGAAGCTGTCGAGCAACCCCGGCTCCTTGCTGACGCGGGCGCGGCCGTTCACCCGCAGGGTATGGCCGAGACCCGGGATCAGGAAGAGCAGGCCCACGCGTGGGTCCCGCACGATATTGCGCAACGAATCGATCCGGTCGTTCCCGCGCCGGTCTGGCATCAGCAGCGTGCGGTCATCATGGATCCGCACGAAGCCCGGGACGTCGCCCCGAGGTGAACAGTCGAGCCCTTCGGGCCCGCTTGTCGCCAGCGCACAGAATGGGGAGCTTTCCAGCAGCGCCCGGTAGTGCCGCGTCATCCGGTCCGAGACCTTGACGGTGGAGGCCGCGACGGGCGTCCCGTAGAGCGCCTCCAGATCAGCGACGGTCTCGACGTAAAAGGCGGAATCGAGCGGCGGCATGGGCTGTCTCCTGGGACTCCACCGTTGAACCCGACAACGTCGTCGCCCGCAAGAGCCGGCCCTTGATCATGATGCGCTAACGGAGATCGCCAGCCGAACAGCTTCCGGGATGGGCTCCACGAGCCGCGCCGGAATGACGTTGCGAAGACTCCGGGCCGCCGACGCGAGCGGACCGCCGCCAATGATGATCGCGCGTGCGCCCGCCTGAACAGCGTCGCAGCACGCGCCGTGAAGCGCATCCCGCAACGCGGACGCATCCGCCATCAGGGTCACGGGATCACCCGGGGGCAGGAACACGCCGAGAAACGAGTCGCCTCGATAGGTGCGGCCCATGGCGCTGATAGAAGTGACGAGATCGGGCGTGGTCGTCACCACCGCGACCGGATACCCCGCCGGTGCGGCCCGAAACGCCGCCTCGCCGATACCAACCACCGGCATGGAAAGAGCCCTCCGGAGCCCCGCCAATCCGGGGTCGCCGAACGCCGATACGATTACAGCGTCGGGCGCTAGGGCCGCAATCTCGTCGGCCATCCCGGCGACCGTCAGCGCGGCCGCCGCAAGCGCGTCCTCTTGGGTGATCAGCGGCGGCCCGCTCGGGGCCGTGATGCCGGTAACGGTCGCGCGACCGCCGGCCGCTTCCCCGGCGATCGCCACCATGGCGGCGGTGGTGGCCGCGTTGGTGTTCGGATTCACGAGAAGGATGCGCATCGAAGAACGCTACACTGTTTCGGCCACCCGGATGCACGCCGCCGTATGCGCCGGGCCGACCTCGGCGAGCGGCGGGACGATCTCGCGGCATTGGGGCGCGGCAAGCGAGCAGCGCGGCGCGAACGCGCAGCCGGGCGGCAAGGCCGTGAGATCCGGCGGAGAACCCGGGATGGTTTCCAGCCGGTCGCCCTTCTGGGCGCGCTCCACCCGCGAGGCGAGGAGGCCGCGCGTATAGGGGTGCCGGGGCCCCCGGATGACGTCGCGCACCGAGCCGCTTTCCACCACGCGGCCCGCATACATCACGGCGATTCGGTCGGCGATCTCCACCGCGACGCCGATGTCGTGCGTGACGAAGATGATCGATAGTCCGAGTTCACGCTGCAACTCCCGCAGCAGAAGCAGGATCTGGATCTGCACGGTCGCGTCGAGCGCCGTGGTGGGTTCGTCCGCCAGCAGCACGCTGGGCCGGCACGCCAGCGCCAGCGCGATCATTGCGCGCTGGCGCATGCCGCCGGACATCTCGTGCGGGTAGGCGTCAAGCCGTCGATCGGGGGAGGGGATGCGCACCCGCTCGAACAGCGCCAGGGCGCGCTTGCGAGCGTCCGCAGCGGAGATTTTTTCGTGCCGACGGATAGCCTCGGTGATCTGCGCGCCCACGGTGTAGACCGGGTCCAGCGCCAGCATGGGCTCCTGGAAGATCATCGAGACAACGCCGCCCCGAAAATCGGCGAGTTCGCCAGGCGACAGTTCCAGCACGTCGCGGCCGGCGACCCGGATCGAGCCGGTCATGCGCGAGCGCTTGGGCGGATGCAGGCGCAGCAGCGAGCGCAGGGTGACGCTCTTGCCCGAGCCGGATTCGCCGAGCAGCGCCAGCACCTCGCCCTGGCCCAGCGACAGCGACACGCCATCCACCGCGCGCACCGGCTTGGACCCGCCCGTGAACGTGACGCTGAGGTTCTCGATCGCGACGGCCTCGGTCATGCGGCGGCCTCTACGGGAGCGGGCGCGCGGCTATGGCCGGAGCCCGGCAGCGCCATCAGGCAGGCGGCCTCCTGCAGGCCTTCCATCGCGGCCAGAGGCGGCTCCTGGACCGAGCAGACAGGTTCCGCAAGGGCGCAGCGCGTGTGGAATCGGCAGCCGCTCGGCGGATTGATGGGGTTGGGCGGATCGCCCGTGAGCGGCGCTTCGGCGCTGCGCGCGTCCGGATCCATCTTGGGCATCGAGGCCAGCAGCGCGGCCGTGTAGGGATGGCGCGGGGCGCCGAACACGGCAGGACCTTCGCCGATCTCCGCCACCTTGCCGAGATACATCACCATCACGCGGTCGACGATGAATTTCACGACGTTGAGGTCGTGCGAGATGAACACGTAAGTGAGCCCGAACTCGTCCTTGAGGTCCTGCAGGAGGTTCAGCACCTGCGCCTCCACGGATTTGTCCAGCGCCGACACGGCCTCGTCGAGGATTACGAGGCGCGGCTCGAGCGCGAGCGCGCGCGCGATGTTGATGCGCTGGCGCTGCCCGCCCGAGAGCTCATGCGGGTAACGGCCCGCGAATCGCCCGGGCTCCAGCCCGACGCGCGCCAGCAGGTCATGCGCCTTGGCGCGCGCCTTCGCGGCCGAAACGCCATGAACTTGCGGCCCATAGGCGATCGATTCCTCGATGGTGAGGCGCGGGTTCAGGGACGCGTAGCTGTCCTGGAACACCATTTGAACCTGACGGCGATAGGCGGTGAGGTCGAGGTCCGCGCCCACTTTCTCGCCGTCGAACACCATCTCGCCGGAGTCGGCCTTGATCAGGTGCATCAGGAGCCGCGCCGTGGTGGACTTGCCGCAGCCGCTCTCGCCGACGACGCCCAGCGTCTCGCCCTTGCGGATGTCGAACGACACGCCATCCACGGCGCGCACCACCGCGCCCTTGCCGAACAGGCCTTTTCCTTTCACCGGGAAATGCTTCACGAGATCGCGGACGCTGAGCAGCGGCTGCGCCGGGCCGCCACGGTCGGGGCCGTCCGGCAGGTGAGCGGGTTCGCCGATGATCATGACTTCACGTCCATGGCGCTGCGCAGCCCGTCCGAGACCATGTTGAAAGCGATCGACGTGATGAAGATCATCACGCCCGGCAGCGCCGCCACCATCGGCTGCGTATAGATCGCGGTGCGCAGCGTGTTCAGCATCAGGCCCCACTCGGGCTCCGGCGGCCGAACGCCGAGGCCGAGAAACGACAGGCCGGACGCCAGGATCATCGACACCGACACGAGGCTGGTGGCGTAGACGAAGATCGGCCCGAGCACGTTGCCGAGCACATGCACGCGGATGATGGACCCCGCCTTGGCCCCGGAGGCGCGCGCGGCGTCGATGTAGTCCAGCCCGCGCACCTGCGTGGTGACGCTTTCGGCTACGCGCGCGATCGGCGGCACGAAGACGAGCGTCAGCGACACCAGCGCGTTGGTCAGCCCGGCTCCTAGCGCGCCGGAGAGCGCCACCGCGAGCAGCACCGATGGGAAAGCGTAGAACACGTCCACGGTGCGCATGATCAACGTGTTGGTGAGCCCGCCCACATAGCCGGCCGTGATGCCCAGTAGCGAGCCGATCACGAACGCGATCGGCACCGGGGTCACGCCCATCAGCAGCGAAAGCCGTCCGCCGTGGATGAGCCGCGAAAGCATGTCGCGTCCGAGCTCGTCCGCGCCGAGCGGATAGCCCGGGAAGCCGATCGGTTTCAAGCGCCGCAGCATCGACCCCTTGGATGGGTCGGCCGGCGCGATATAGGGGGCGAAGATCGCCATCAGCAGCAGCAGGACGATCACGACCAGGGCCGTCATCGCAACGGGATCGCGCGACAGCCGGCGCAGCACGCCTGTCCAGTAGCCTGGCGAGCGGACCACGGCGGCGTCCACGACGGGAGAGGGGCTCGGGGTCTGCCCGATGGCGGCGCTGAGGCTCATGCGCGTTGCACCCGCGGATCAATGGCGGCCTGGAGAATGTCGACCGTCAGGTTCAAGAACACGAAGAACAGCGCCAGCACGAGAATCGAGCCCTGCAGAAGCGGCAGGTCGCGCTGAAAGATCGCGGCGTTCAGCAGGAAGCCGGTGCCCGGCCACGAGAACACCGTCTCGATCAGGATGGAGCCGCCCAGCAGGTAGCCGAGCTGCAGCCCCATCACGGCGAAAGCCGTGGGCGCCGCGTTCTTGATGACGTGGCGAAACACGCCGCGCTCGGTGAGACCCTTGGCGGCGAGCGCATGGACAAATTCCTGGTTCAGGATCTCGCCCACCAGCGCCTTTACGGTGCGGGCGATGATGCCCATCGGGATCACCGACATGGTGACGGCCGGCAGCACCAGGAAGCGCAGGTAGTCCCAGTCCCAGGAACGGCTGGCGGAGCCCTGCGGCCCGCCGCCGGTGGCGGGCAGCCAGCCGAGCTGCACCGAGAAGATGATCACAAGCACCATGCCGAGCCAGTAGTGCGGGACGCTGACGCCGAGCACCGACACGAAGGAGGCGATGCGGTCCACCCAGCCGCCGCGGAAATAGCCGGCCAGGATGCCGAGCCCCGCGCCGGCCACGAAGCCGATCAGCGTGGCGGCGGCCGCGAGCGCGAGCGAGTTCTTCACCGCGTTGAACACTTCGGACGTCACCGGTCGGCCCGTCGCGATGGAGGCGCCGAGATCGCCCTGCACGACGCGCCAGATCCAGAGGCCGTACTGCACCGGCAGCGGCTTGTCGAAGCCGTAGAGCGCCCGCATCTGCTGCTGGAGCTCAAGCGTTGCGTCCACCGGCAGCACGGCCGTCAGAGGGTCGCCGGGCGTGATGTGGACCAGCAGGAAGCAGACGATGCTGACGCCGATCGCGACCGGCAGCACGTAGAGAATGCGCTTCAGGATGTAGAGCAGCATGGGGGCGTCCGGCCTTCACGGGGGCGTCCCGCGCCGGCGCGGCGCGGGACGGGGGCGGCGGTGCGCCTTACTTCGTCATCGTGATGGGCGAGAAGTCCTGGAACCAGTTTTGCGCCTGCACAAAGCCCTTCACCTTGGTCGACATGGCGCGCGGGTTTACGTCATGCGTGACCATCAGGAACAGCGCGTCATCCACGTACTTCTCGTGGATCTTTTGCAGAATGGCGGTCTGCTCCTTCGGCTCGAAGGTGTTGCGCACCTGATCGAACAGCTTGTCCATCTCGGGATCGCAATAGGAGCCCCAGTTGGTGCCGGCCGGCGGGGCAAGGTTGCACTGGAGATGGCGCACGAAACCCGTGAACGGGTCCTGGATGAAGTAGGTGTAGTTCATGCCCGTTGCGCCGCGCGAGCTCTCATGCTTGGCGCCGGCGCGCCAGATGTTGATCAGCGTGTTCCATTCCACGACCTCGAAGTCGATCTGGATGCCGACCTCGGCGAGGTTCTGCTGTACGAACTCGTTCATGGGCAGCGGCTGCATCTGGCCGGAGCCTGAGGCCGAGATCAGGATCTTGGTCTTCAGCGGCTTGCCGGGCCCGTAGCCGGCCTCGGCCATCAGTTTCTTGGCCTCGGCCACGTCGTGCTTGAGCTTGAACTTGGGCGAGCCGAACCACTGGTGACCCGGCGGGAAGAAGCCCTCGGCCGGGATCATCATACCGCTGAGCAACTCCTTGAGCCCCTCGCGATCCACCGCCAGGTTGGCGGCCTTGCGGACCTTGATGTCATTCCACGGCGATCCCTCGACCCGCGACAGGTGCCAGGTCCAGTTATGCGGATAGGCGTTGGTGACGATACTGAACCCGGCCTGCTTCAGCGACGCGACGGCGTCGGGCGCCGGCGCCTCGATCCAGTCGACCTGGCCGGAACGCAACGCCGCCACGCGGGCGTTGGCCTCGGGCAGCGGGATCAGCACCATCTTGTCGAGCTTGGGAACGCGCGGCTTGTCCCAGTAGTCGGGATTGGGGACGAGTTCGACCCGCTCCCGCGGCACGAAATTCACGATCTTCCACGGCCCGGTGCCGGACGGCGCCTTGGCGACCGCATCCCAGCTCTTGCCCTGCTTCTCCCAATTCGCGGGCGAGGACATCATGATCCAGGCGAGCTGGTAGGGCAGGGTGGCGTCGGGCGTCTTGGTGACGATCTCGAGCGTCAGCGGATCGATCGCCTTGTAGCTGGCCACGGCCGGAATGCGCGAGCGTCCCTGCGCGGACTGGCGCGGGTCGAATTGCGGGCTCTCCTTCACGAGCAGCTTGTCGAGGTTCCAGACCACGGCGTCGGCCGTGAAGGCGCTGCCGTCGTGGAATTTCACGCCGTCGCGCAGCTTGAACGTCCATTTGGTCTTGTCGGTCGCGTCAACCGCCCACGAGGCCGCCAGGCCGGGAACGAGGTCCGACGGCTTGGTGGCGCTGCTCATGTCCCAGTTCACCAGGGCGTCATAGGCCGTGTAGCCCAGGAAGCGCTGTCCTTCACCGCCATTGTCGGTCTGGCCGGTGGTGAGCGGAATGTCGGAAGCCGTCATGCCGATGCGCAGCGTGCCTTGCGCGAGCGCCGAGCCCGTCATCGTCAGGCTGAGCGTCAGGGCCGCGGCGTAGCCGGCCAAATTCATGGTCTTCATGGGTCGCACGTCTCCAGCGATTGCGGAAAGGCAATCAGCAAGGAGCGGGCCAGATCGTCCGACGCCTTCGCGGGGTCCACAGACGCACGGAGGCAGAATAGCTGCCTTGTTTATAGGCAGCATGCGTCTTGCCGCCGATCAAAATCGAGGCGCAACGGACCCAGCCATGCGTGATCATCTCTTGTGCAGCATCACGCCAGGTGTTCACCTGCCGCCCATTCCCGCGAGTCCCGCGGGATCTGGAACCTGCCGATGCCCGCCGCCCAGAGCACACCGATCCCGGCCGACCGCTACGTTCCGGACAGCCGCTATGCCTACACGCGTCTGGCGCTGTCGCTGCTGATCGCCACTATCCTGGGCGCCGGCATGTGGGCCGTAATCGTAGTGCTGCCCAGTGTGCAGGCCGAGTTTGGCGTCGACCGGGCAGGCGCGTCGCTGCCCTACACGGTAATGATGTTCGGCGTCGCCTTCGGCACCATCGTACTCGGGCGTATGATGGACCGCACCGGCATCGCGGTTCTGCTCGGCGTCGCCGGCGTGGGCCTCGGAGGCGGCTTCGTGATTGCGGGCTTGGCGCCCAACCTCGTCGTATTCTCCACCATCCATGCGCTGCTGATCGGCGTCTTCGCCGGCGCGGGCTTCGCGCCCATGATCGCGGACATCTCGCACTGGTTCGTGAAAAGGCGTGGCCTTGCGGTCGTGATCGTGGCGTCCGGCAACTACATCGCCGGGACGATCTGGCCACTGGTGATCAAGTTCGGCATCCCGGCGATCGGCTGGCGCTACACCTATGTGGGCATCGGGCTGTTCATCGCCGTCACGGTGACGCCGCTTGCGCTTTTCATGCGCCAGCGCCCGTCCGCCCGCATGATGGCGGACGCCGAGGCCGCCACCAAGGCGGCGCGCGCCGATGTTGGCATGTCGTCGCGCTTTCTCGTGCTGCTGCTGATCGCGGCCGGCTTCTCATGCTGCGTCGCGATGTCGATGCCGCAGGTCCACATCGTCGCCTATTGCGGGGACCTTGGCTATGGCGTCGCCCGCGGCGCCGAGATGCTGTCGCTCATGCTGGCGCTCGGCATCTTCTCGCGCATCGGCTCCGGGATCGTGGCGGACCGCATCGGCGGCGCGGCGACGCTGCTGATCGGCTCTTTCATGCAAGGCCTGGCGCTGGTGCTCTACACGCTGTTTGACGGCCTGACCTCGCTCTACATCGTGTCGGGCATCTTCGGTCTCTTCCAGGGCGGCATCGTGCCGATGTACGCGGTGATCTGCCGCGAGCTGCTGCCGCCGCGGGAGGCGGGCGCGAAGATCGGCCTCGTCGTCTCGGCCACCATCCTCGGCATGGCTTTTGGCGGCTACGTGTCTGGCGTCATCTACGACTACACGGGCAGCTACCGCATCGCCTTCCTGAACGGCGTCGCCTGGAACCTCCTGAACCTGACGGCCGCCGGCTGGCTGCTGCTGCGCCGGCGCAAGACGCCGGACGTGGGCGGGCTCACGGCGACCGCCTAACTGTAGCGGGGCGGCGACTTGAAGCGTTCAGCTCTTCGGCGATCCCGTGGGGCGCAGGTGCAGCCGCATCAGGATGTCCTGGTTGTGGTTGCCGAAGCCGCGGCCGAAAATGTTGACGCCGCCCGGATGCGACGCGCTCGGCTCTATGCCGACGCGCAGCCGGATCGAGTGGTGGTCGGAGAGCGACAGGTCCGCCAGCGAAACGTCCGAGAGCTTCTCGTCATTCATGAACGAGCCTGACGGCGTGATGCGCCAGCGTGTCAGCACGCCATATTGCGAGCCCTCCAGCTTCCACCAGCGCGGCGTGAGCGCGCCCCGCCGGTCGCCATAGTCGCCCGGGCAGGTCCAGGTGCCGGCCTTCACGCCGTTCACCCACAGGCTGATGTCGGACGGCCAGTTGGTATTGGTGCCGGGAACCTCGGACGACAGCTCCATCTGAAACTCGATCTCGGCGAGGTCAGCTTTCAGCACCTTGGCGTTGTTCGGGAACTTGTATTCCACGAAGCCCCGCCCGAACCAGATCAGCGCCGCCTGCACGCGGCAGGGGTCGAGAAAGAGGTCCGGCACGTCCAGCACGCCCATGATGCTCTGGGTCGAGCACATGCCGCAGGGCGCCGAAACGTCGTAGCTGGTGTAGAGGCCCAGCGGCATCTCCACCTCGATGACGTTCTTGTCGCGGCTGGGGTCGTCCGCGTCGAGCCGCACCACGATCTCGTCGAACCGCGCCGAGCAGATCTTCTGCTGCCCCTTAGCGGCCTTGACGACGTCGGTGAGGATCAGCTCGGCCTCTTCCAGGATCTGGATGTTGGTCGCGATGGTGGACTGCGGCAGGCCAAGCTTTTCGGCGATCTGATTGACGTTCAGTGCGCCGCTGCGGCGCAGCAGCCGCAGGATGCGCACCCGCACCGGCGACGCCAGCCCGCGGATCACGTCGAACTGGCGCTCCGGGTTCACAACGAGGAAGCTTCGCCCGGCAGCCTCGCGGGCGTCGTCGCCGCCCTTCGATTTAGCGACGGGCTTGGTCGAGCCCGTCGCGGTTTTTGGGTCTTTGCGGTCCAGCATGTCGCAATCCTGAGCCGGACCGGCCGGCGGCCGGCGGCGGCGGTTAGTTGGATGTCAGGTGAATGACGTTCCAGGAGGCCGGTTTCAGCGTGGCGCGGATGCGCCCGCCATCCACCACGACGCCCGAGAGAGCGGTCGGTGCAACGCGATCGGGCGCGTTCTTGTCATTGATGGCGCTCAGGTCGTCGTGCCGGAGCTCCAGGGCCTCGCCAACTGCGAGCCGGCCGAAACCGCGCACGTCGATGCTGACCTCCATGTCCTGCGCGATGTCGCGGTTAAGCAGGAAAAGGGATAGCCCGCCATTCTCGTCGGCCACGGCCGAGAGCTTCAGGTAGGCCACGTTGGTGACCGGGTACGACACTTCCTGCGACCCGCGCGGATCATAGTATTCAGAGTCGTAGCTATCGCTCTCTACCTGGGCGCGCAGCACCTTGCCGCGCCCGAACTTCGACATTTGCGCGAAGGGGTGGAAGATGGTCTGGCGCCAGGCCGGGCCGCCGGTTTCCGTCATGATCGGCGCGATCACGTTCACGAGCTGCGCAAGGCAGGCCGATTTCACGCGGTCGGCGTGGTTGAGGAGCGAGATGCAGGCGCCGCCGAAGGCAAGCGCATCCTCCATCGTGTAGATCTCCTCCAGGATCGGCGGCGCGATCGGCCAGCCTTCCTTGACCCTATCCTGGCGCTTCCGGCGGGTCCGGTACCAGACGTTCCACTCGTCGAAGCTCAGTATCATGCGCTTGGTGGAGCGCCGGCGCGCCGCGACGCCGTCCGCGATCGCCACGACCTCGTCGATGAAGTTGTCCATCAGGTCCGGCGAGGCCAGGAAGGACGCTGTGTCCTCCTTGTAGTTGTTCAGATAGGTGTGCAGCGAAATGAACTCGGCGTGGTCGAAGGTGTGCTCCAGCACCTCGTCTTCCCAGCGCCCGTAAGTGGGCATGTTGCGCGCCGAGGAGCCGCAGGCCGCGAGCTCGATGGTCGGGTCAATCCAGCGCATCATCTTGGCCGCTTCCTTGGCGACCATGCCGTATTGCGTGGCGGTCTTGTATTCCATCTGCCAGGGGCCATCCATTTCGTTGCCCAGACACCAGAATTTCACCGCGTGCGGCTGCTCCCAGCCGTGCTGCTTGCGCAGGTCGGACCAGTAGGTGCCGCCCGGATGATTGCAGTACTCGACGAGATTGCGGGCCGCGTCGCCGCCGCGCGTGCCGAGGTTCACGGCCATCATGGGCTCGACCTCGGCGGCCTTGCACCAGTCCATGAACTCGTTGGTTCCGAAGGTGTTCGGCTCCGTCGTAAACCACGCGAGATCGAGCCGCGTCGGGCGCTGGTCCACGGGCCCGACGCCGTCCTCCCAATTATAGCCGGAGACGAAATTACCCCCGGGGTAACGCATGATGGTCGGTCCGAGCTCGCGTACGAGATCCAGCACGTCGCGGCGAAAGCCTTTCTCGTCGGCAGTCGCGTGGCCGGGCTCGTAGATGCCGCCATACACGCAGCGCCCGAGATGCTCGACGAAGGCGCCGAACAGGCGCGGATCGGTCTGTCCGATCGCGAAATCGCGGTCCATGAGGACGGTGGCTTTTCTCATCGTGGTCTCCCTCGGAGAGCGGCGTTTCAGGAAGCGAGCGCCCGCGGCGAGTCGGGCGTCAGCACCGCCTCGCGCAGCTGGCGTGAATAGGGGTGCTGCGGGGCGGCCAGCACGGCGCGGGCGTCGCCCGCCTCCACGACTTCGCCCTTCTGCATGATGATGATGCGGTCGCTGATCGAGTACGCGGTGGCGAGATCATGCGTGATGTAGATGATCGATATGCCGAGCTCGTCGCGCAAAGCCTTAAACAGGTTGACGATGGCCATGCGCAACGAGGCGTCCACCATCGAGACCGGCTCGTCGGCCACGATCAGCTTGGGGTTGGAGAGAAGCGCCCGCGCGATGGCGACGCGCTGCAGCTGGCCGCCCGAAAGCTCGTGCGGGAAGCGGCCCTTGGCCTCCGCCAGCGACAGCCCGACCTTGCGCAGCGCCTCGTCGGCGAGCCGCTCTGCCTCCGCTTGGTCCCGCGCCGCCCCGAAGCGGCGGGCGGTGAGAAACAGGTAGCGGTCGAGCTGCTTCAACGGGTTGAAGGCCTCGAACGGGTTCTGGAAGATCGGCTGCACGGCGTGCATGAACCGCATCCGGTCGGCATGGCCGTTGAGCGCGCCGACATCGAGCCCGTCGAACTGGAGGCTACCGCCTGTCGGGCGCTCGATCCCGAGGATCATGCGGGCCGTGGTGGACTTGCCGCTGCCGGACTCGCCGATGATCGTGAAGATCTCGGCCTTGTCGGCCGCAATCGTGAAGGACAGGTCCTTCACGGCCTCGATCCGGCGCCGGCTGAAAAAGCCGCCGCGCGCAAAGGTCTTGGACACGTGGTCCAGCCGCAGCAGGGGCTCGCTCATGCGGCGGCTCCCGGGTTCACGGCGTGGCAGGCGACGCGGTGGCCGGGCAGGCTCTCCACCATGGGCGGGACCTGCCGGGCGCAGACCTCCATGGCGAGCGGGCAGCGCGGATGAAAGCGGCAGCCGGTGGGCGGGTCGGCGAGGTTGGGCGGGCTGCCCTCCAGGCTTTTGCGCGGCGTGTCATCGCCGATGCGCGGCAGGCTGCCGATGAGGTACACCGTGTAGGGATGCAGCGGCCGGGAGAAGATTTCCGGCGTGGGCGCCTCTTCCACGAGCCGCCCGCCATACATGATGCCGAGCCGGTCGGTGAGATGCGCGTGCACGCCCATGTCGTGCGTGACGAACAGCACCGAGGAGCCCATCTCCTGCTGGATGGAGCGGATCATGCCCAGCACATCCTTCTGGACAATCACGTCCAGCGCCGTGGTGGGTTCGTCCGCGATAATGAAGTCCGGCTTGCAGATTGTCGCCAGCGCGATGGTGACGCGCTGGCGCATGCCGCCCGAGAGCTCGTGCGGATAGGCACGAAGCACGGCCGGATCGAGCCGCACGCGCGCCAGATGCGCGACGACGCGCTCCTCGAACTGCTTGCGTGAGCCGCCAAGGTGCCGCCAGGCGAAGTCCTGGAACGTGCTGATCACCCGGCGCATCGGGTTCAGCACGTTCATGGAGCCTTGCATCACGTAGGAGAGATGGCGCCAGCGCACCCGCTCCACCTCGGCCGCCGGCGCGGCATGGAGGCCCGGATAGCCCGGCATGAAGCTGAATTGGACGCTGCCGCCCACCACCTGCAAGGGCGGCTTGATCGCGCCCGCGATGGTCTTGATCAGCGTGGTCTTGCCCGAGCTGGATTCGCCCGCCAGTCCGTAGATCTCGTTGCGGCGTACGTCGAAGGTGACGCCGTCTACGGCGCGGACCTCGCGGCTCACGCCGAAATGTTGCGTGCGGAAATGCGCCTGGATGTCGTTTACCCGCAGCACGGGATCGGAGGCCAGCGCGGCGCCGGCGACGGGCGTCGTGGGCGTATGCAGGGCGACAGGACCGCTCATCGCGCGCCTCCGCCCATGCGGCTCAGCCGGCTGCGCGGGTCGATATATTCGTTCATCGACACGGCCAGCAAAAACAGCCCGACGAAGGCCATGATCACCACGGCGATCGGGAACGCAATCCACCACCAGACGCCCGCCACGATGGCGGTGTGCTGGTTCGCCCAATAAATCATGCCGCCGATGGTGGGCGTGTTGATGTCCGTGAAGCCCAGAACCGAGAGCGTCACCTCCAGGCCGATGGACCAGTTCATGTTGTTCATCGTGGTCGAGAACACGATCGGCATGACGTAGGGCAGGTGCTCCCGCGTCAGGATCTCGCGGGTGGTCATGCCCGAAAACACGGCCGTCTGGCTGAACTCCCGCGTCTTCAGGCTCATCGCGACGGCGCGGATCAGGCGCGCGTCATAGGCCCAGCCAAGCGTCGCCATGATCATGGCCAGCATCAGCCACGTCATGCTGTCGCGCATCACGAAATAGAACAGCACCAGGATCGGAAAGAGCGGGATCACGATGAAGGTGTCGTTCACGCCCATCAGCGCGCGGTCTATCCAGCCGCCCTTGTAGCCGCTGAGCAAGCCGATCACGAGGGACAGCACCCGGCTGATCGCCGCCACCGTGATGCCGAACAGCAGCGTGTTGCGAATGGCCACGCAGACCTGCCAGAACACGTCCTGCCCGCGCGAGGTGGTGCCGAACCAATAGGCGCTCGAAGGCGGCACGTCTGGCGGCACCACATAGACGTCGCCGGGCGGATAAGGCGAGAACCCCGACAAGATCGCCAGTCCGACCACGATTCCCACCAGGATGATCCCGATCCGGAATTCGAGATTGTATTTCAGAAGGTCGCGGAGGATCGCCAGCATCAGGCCACCTGCACGCGCGGATCGAAGAGGGGGTAGAGCAGGTCGATGGCGAGCACGCCGGCCGAGACGCCCAGGATCGAGATCGTGGTGACGCCCAGCACCAGTCCGTAGTCGCCGGCATACACGGCGTCCACCAGCAGCGTGCCGACGCCCGGGTAGCCAAATACTTTCTCGGTGATGATCGCGCCGTTGAAGATGCCGCCGAGCGACATCGCGAGGCCGGTCACCTGCGGCCCCAGCGCGTTTCGCATCACATAGGAGCCGAGGATGCGCCGGCGGTTGACGCCGCCGAGCTCGGCGAACTGCACGTAGTCCTCGGTGACGATGTTGGACACCAAGGAACGCATGCCGAGGAACCAGCTGCCGACCCCGATCAGGATCAGCGACAGCGCGGGCAGGATGGAGTGCTTCAGCACGCTGCCGATGAAGGCCAGCGTCCAGCCCTGCGGCAGGTTCATGGCCGAGCCGCCCGTGATCGGCAGCACCGGCCAAAGAAAGCCGAACACGATCAGCAGCATGAGGGCGACGATGTAATACGGGATGGGGTGGAGGCCCATCGCGACCACGCCCATCAGCTTGAACGAGCGGCTGCGCTGGTAGTAGCCGGCCAGCCCGCCCAGCAGGTTGCCGAGCGCCCAGGTGACCAGCGTCGACACCACCAGAAGCCCAACGGTCCAGGGCAGGGCGCGGCCGATCAGGGCCGAGACGGGCGTCGGGAAGGCCGACATGGACGGGCCGAAGTCAGCCCGCAGAATGCGCGACCAGAAGGTGAAGTACTGCTCCCGCCAGGAACCGCCGACGCCATAGAGCTCTTTGAGCGACTGGCGCATCTGCTCGATGGCCTCCGGCGCCGTGTTGCCGAAGGAGGTCACCGCCGAGATCGACTGCTCGACCGGATCGATGGGCGTGGCGTGCGTCACCACATAGGCGATGTTCACGCCGATGAAGACGACCAGCACGAACTGCCCGAGCCGCTTGGCCAGGTATGCGAGGTAACCGCTCATGAGCCTTCCGGGATGCGGGGGGCGTTCGGGCGGCGAGGGGATCGCCGCCCGTTCGGGCATTGCAGAGGCGCGTGCGCCTTATTTGCCGGTGGGCTTGAGCTTCACGAACATGTAGCGCGAGTTGCCCCAGTTCGTGACCGGGTTGGCGTAGGGGTTCTCGGCCGTCGGGTAGCCGGTCCAGTAGGTCTGGTCCATCGCCGTGAACACGTTGTAGGCCATCAGCGGAATGATCGGCATCTCGCGCGCTGCGAGCTTCACGTAGTCCTTGCCGAGCTCGATCGCCTTCGGGTCGTCGAAGTCGATCGTGCGCGTCTGCTCGATGATCTTGTCGAGTTCCGGGCTCGACCAGCGCTGCCAGTTGCGCAGCGGCTGCGGCTTGCCGGCCTCGGCGACAAATTGCGAGTGCCAGCTGTCCATGAAGTAGGACAGGTCCTGGTGGCCGCCCCAGGTTTCCACGCTCCATCCGATGAAGGTGTCGAAGTCGCCGGCGCCGCGGCGCGTCAGCAGCGTGCCCTGCGCGACGTCGATCTTGGCGTCGATGCCGGCCTGCTTCCATTGCTGCGCGATCATGCTGCCGGCGCGGGTCATCACCGGGCGCAGGTCGCCTTCCACCATGACGCGGATCGTGAACGGCTTGCCGTCCGGCGTCTGCCACTGCCCGCCGACCTTCTTGTACCCGGCCTTCTCGAGCAGCTCCTGGGCGGCCTGCGGGTTGGTCTTCCACCAGCCCTGGCCGAACGCCTTGGCGATGTCCTTGGGGTCCTGCGGGATTTGCTCGCCCAGCGACGGCCGCAGCATGTCGGCGATCTGCTTGCCGACGGTCGGATCATACGGCTTGAATTTCTGCTTTCCGGTGTCGACCTCGAAATCTTTCAGCCAGGACTCCATGGGCTGGTGATATGCCTCCGGGTGCTTGCCAGTAGGCGGCACCGCGATGGCCGAGATCGTCGCTGCGCCCCGGTAGGCCGCCATCGCGACGGCCTTGATGTCGATCAGCAGCGCCAGCGCCCAGCGGACATCCTTGTTTTTGAAATTCTCGTTCTGCGTGTTGAAGACCAGAGCGGGCAGCGTCGGATCCGGGTGGCCGAAGGGGAAGCCCTTGAACCAGGCTGTTGTAGTCTTGCTCTGCTTGGCCAGCGTGAACATGCCCTCGGGGGCAATGTCGTGGATCACATCGAGTTCGTGGTTCAGCTGCGCGATCACGCGCTTGTCGGGCGGGCCCGGGTCCACGTATGCGAGGTATTTCGGCCCCGGCTTGCCGAAGCGGCCGAGCGAGGTGCGCTGCCAGTCGTCGCGGAGCTGCCAGATGTACCACTTGCCGTCCGGGTCGAAGCTGTTGAGCGTGTAGGCGCCCAGCGACACCGGCTTGTTGAAGTCAAACTTCAGCGGGTCGGCCACCTTGTCGAAGACGTGCTTCGGCATGATCCAGATGGCGCCCCACCGCACCGTGAAGTTGGTGTGAAAGCGCGAGTTCGGCTTCTTCAGCTTGAAAACAACCGTGCTCTCGTCCGGCATATCCATGCTTGCGACGTTGTTGGCCAGCACGGCGCTGAAGCGCATGTTGGGGTTCTTGATCTGGGTTTCGACCGTGCCGACCACGTCGGCGGCCGAGAACTCCACGCCGTCGCTCCAGAAAATGCCCTTGCGCAGCTTCACGGTCATCTCAGTGAAGTCGGCGTTGTATTTCGGCTTCTCGGACGCGAGCGAGTTGTCCCACACGCCATCAATCCCGCTTTCCGGATCGATATACCAGAGCGTATCCAGCGCAGCCTGCTGCAGCCCGTTGGACTGGCTGCCAGCATTGATGGACCAGATATTGAACCAGCCGGCGTTCTTGATCGTGCCTTCAGGATTTTCGAGGATGAGCGTCTCGTTACGCGGGATATTTTGCGGAATGCCCTGAGCATTCGCAGGCGCGGCGAGCGCGAAAAGACTTGGCGAAAGGACGCAGGCTGCCACCAGCCAGGCACGAGTAGTGCGGCTCATCATTTCCTCCCGAGGCGCGGCGCTTTCTTGAGCGCTCGCTTATTTGGGCAGCATAGTTCGGGCTTGGATGGGCAACAACGGCAAATCGGATTTAGACCCGAACAACCGATACGAACGGTTGTGCGTGCCCACTGACGCGCTCGGACGCAGGTCGCATTCGCTCGGCGCGCTCACTTCGAGCGCTCGTCAGCCATGATGTCAGAAAGGGCAGATCGGACGATTCCGCAGGGCGGATGGTGCCCAGGGCTGGAATCGAACCAGCGACACTGCGATTTTCAGTCGCATGCTCTACCAACTGAGCTACCTGGGCGTCCGGCGGGCGCCAGAGCGCCGCGAACGGGGCGGTTTATAGGGGTGGGATCGTCGGCTGTCCAGCCTGAATCGGGCGTCGTTCGAACGTGGCGGCGCAAACCGCGGCAGGCTAGGTTTCGTCCCGAGTAGCGCCGGCGCTCGCGGCGCAAACCTGCCGAGATCGGCGATAAGCCGGGGAGGGCGAGCCCATGACGGATCACATTGTTCTGGAGGCCGGCGCGAATCGGCTCGAGATCGCGACGCTCGGCGCCGAGATGCGCAGCTGGCGGCTGGGCGGGCGCGAGATCCTCTGGCAAGGGGATCCCAAGTGGTGGCCGGAGCGCAGCCCCATCCTGTTCCCCGTGGTGGGGTGGACGCGGGGAGGCGAATCGCGGGTCGGCGGCCGGACCTATCCGCTCGGCCTGCATGGCTTCGCGCGGCGTTCGGTGTTCAGCGCCGAGCAGACGGGCGACCGCACTGTCCGGATGCGGTTGGAGCAAAGCGCCGAGACGCTGGCCCAATATCCTTTCGGGTTTGCGCTCACGGCCGACTACGCCATCGACGAAACCTCGATCGATCTGACGCTCACCGTCCGGAACACGGGCGACGAGCCCATGCCGTACGCTGTCGGCGTCCATCCGGGCTTTCTGGCCAGCAAGGCGAGCGCGCGCCTCGTCTTCGACGCCGCCGAGGAGGCGCGCGTGCCCGTGATCGCGCCGGGCGGCCTAATCTCAGACCGGCGCCGCACAGCGCCCCTCCAGGACGGTCGCGTCCTGCCGCTGGATGACAGCCTCTTCCCCGACGATGCGCTCTGCTTCATGGACGTCCGCAGCCGCTGGCTCGACCTGTCGACCGGGGAGGGCGCCACATTGCGCATCGGCTGGCGCGACTACCCGAACGTGGTTGTGTGGAGCAAGCCCGGAGCGCCGTTCGTATGTGTCGAGACCTGGACGGGGTCGGGCGATCCCGAGGGCTTCACGGGGGATCTCTTCGAAAAACCGGGCATGATCGTGCTGCAACCGGGCGAAACGCGCGCCCATGGCTACGTGGCCACGGTTCTTTGACGAGAATGCAACCTAAGAGCGCATTTGCACTTCGCGCTTGAGTTGTAGCTGCACTAGCATGCGCCTCTCTGATGGGGAGGCTGGTGGATGCAGACGCTCGCGCGCGTTCCGTTCTTCAAGGACGCCGGCATCGACTTCGACAAGTTTGACCGGCGCTGCGCCTGGCGCAGGTATGACGATGACGAGATCGTGGTCGACTTCGAAGACGCGTCGACGGACGTGTACTTCATCCTTTCGGGCGACGTGCGCATCCTGATCCGCACTCAGTCCGGCAAGGAGATCATCTTGGCGGAGATGAAAGGCGGCCAGTTTTTTGGCGAGTTGGCCGCCATCGACGACGTTCGCCGCTCGGCCAATGTCACGGCCCTGACGCGCGCCGAGATGTGCATCATGCCGGCTTCCGTGTTCAAGGAGATCGTGTTCGCGTCCCCGGTGGTCGGAGATCGCCTGCTCCGGCTCCTCACCGCCCGCATTCGCGAGCTCAACGCACGCATCACCGAGCATTCGGTGTTCGACCTGAAGCACCGGCTCTATGCCGAGCTGATCCGCATGTCTGCGCCGCGCGCCGGCGGCGGTGGCGAGCGGGTGGTGAGCCCGCCGCCCTTCCACCATGTATTGGCGGCGCGCATTGGGTGCCGGCGCGAGCAGGTGACCCGCGAACTTTCGGCCCTGTCCGGGCAGGGCGTTATCGCGAAGACCCGCGGCGCGCTGGTGATTCGCCAGCCCAAGGTCCTGGAGGACCGGATCACCGAGGCCCTGCAGAGCGACCACTGATCAGGGCAAGTGCAACGGGAGATCCGCATCCACCACTGCGTTGGCCGGCAAGGGCTGTGGCGCAAGCGCGCCGGATTTGCGGAACAGGGCGCTGGCGTTCGGCGTGACGGAGGGCTCGTCAAAGCTGCCGCTCACCGCAAAGGGCAGCACGACCGCTTCGCGCCCCTGGTCCGCAGCCTGCACCTGTCCGGTAAGCTGCAACGTCCGTTCCGCCAGCCCGACCTGGCCGGTGAGCAGCACCTTGGTGGCCGGCGAAGCCAGTGAGCCGTCCGCGATGTCCAGCACGCCTTTGCCGATCCGCCCGCCGAAGCTGGCGACGTCGAACGGCGTTTTGCCGCCGCGCATATCGAGTGCGGCGATCAGGGGCCGCCGCTCGATCCGGCGCAGCACCTCGGGAAGGTTGACGCCCAGCAGCTCGCCCTGGCGGATCGTCACAGAGGCCTTCCCATCGAGCGAGCGGACCAGGGCCGCCAAGCTGGCGCCGGACCCATCCACCGCAAACGAGCCCCCGGCCGCGCCGGTCAGACGCTCGCTGCCCGCAAAGGCTAGCGCCGCGAGGGCTGCGTCCACCCGCTCGAACGAGCCCAGCGCCTTGACGTCGACTCCGTCGCCCTCGCCATACACCAGCGTCGCCCGACCTTTGACCCGGCCGCCCATGAAGTCGCCGCTGCTCAGCGTCACGTCGGCCCGTCCGGCCCGCGACAGCAGCGACAGGGCGGCGTTGTCGAAGATTGTCTTGCCGATGGTGAGCCGCCCGGCCGAAAGGCGCAGGTCGGCGTCGCCCGCCGGAAGTGCCGCGAGGTCGAATGGCTCGCCGCTCCACGACCCGTCGGCGCGGCGCGCCGGGAAGAGGGGCCGCAGCGCCGCCGTCAGGTCGAGCCGTTCGGCGGCGAGCGTTCCGCTCAAGCCGACATGGCCGGCCGTCAGTGTGGCCGACAATGCCCCGTCCAGCGCGCCGGCGGGCGTCTGTATGCGCGCGTCCGTGAGCGCGACCGCAGCGCCCGCGAGCCGCAAAGTCGCCGTCACTGACGCGCTGTCGCCGAGCGGAAGCGGCCAGTCAACTCCCAGCCACCGCATCAGGGCTGGGGCATTGGAGAGCGCGGCCGTAAGGCTGCCGTTAGCCTGGGGAGCGCGGGGCCCCGCCGCGAAGGAGCCGGAGAAGTCCAGCGATCCATGGGCGGTGCGCAGCGAGGCCGCAAGTGGGCCGTATTCGCCCGACACAAGCGCGTTCAGCCGGGGGGCGGCGATCTGCAGTTCCAGCGCCTCACCACCCAGCCGCACTGTTCCGGCGGCGTCGATGCCCGTTGCGCGCCGGCGCAGCACCATGTTGACGGCTTGGATCGGCATCGTCGCGCCGGTCGCTTCGCCGTCCATCACGATCACTCTGTCGAGATCAGCGATGCCGCCGCGTGCTTCGCGCCCCGGTCCTGCCGCACTCAATCCCGGCGCCAGGGCCACGGCGTTCGCCGCGGCGAGTCTCGGCCGCACGAGCGTGAGATCCGCGACGTCGAAAGCGCCTAGAAAAAGCGAGGCGAGCCGCACGGACGCGCTCGCGCGCTCGACGGACAGAAGCGGCTCGCCGCCCGAAGTTTCGATGCGCAGGGCGGCGACCTGGAGGCGCGGCTCGGGCAAAAGCGTGAAGGTCGCGCCGTCGGCCGCCGCGACGCGCAGCGGCTCAGGGCCGCCCAGAGCGGCCAGGCGGCTCAGGGCGTCGAGCGCCCCTTGCGGCGCGGGCCAGGGCGTTAATCCGGCGCCGATCGCCAGCAGCACCGACAGGAGCGCGATCGCGAACCTGCGCGTCATGCCGCGCCGCCGCGCGTGAGGAGCTGACCAGCTGTCATCCTGATCCCGCCAAGGCCGTTCGACCTGTTCGACTAAGCAAGACGATATACCACTCTTTAACCAAGCGCAGGATGGCGAAGCCGAAGCATGGAGTTTGTCCAAAGGCTTTGCGGAGCCGTTGTGCCGACTTTCCCCGACCCGCAGGATTGGCTATCCCAGACGCTCCGCTGAGCCGACAAGAAGGCCGAACGATGACCGTTGCAGAACGCCCGCTCTGGACCCCCTCGCGGGAACGTGTCGAATCAACCTCGATGGTGCGGTTCAGGGACGCGTTCAATGCCCGCGAAGGTTTGCAGGCGCGGACTTACCGCGAGCTTCATGCGGCGTCGGTGGAGCGTCGCGAGGCGTTCTGGTCGCTGCTCTGGGATTTCGCAGGTGTGGTCGGCCACAAGGGCGATAGCGTGTTGGTCGACGACCGGATGCCGGGCGCCCGCTTCTTTCCGGAGGCGCGGCTGAACTTTGCCGAGAACCTGCTGCCGCTCGACGGTGACGGCGACGCGATCGTGTTCCGCGGCGAAGACAAGGTCGAGAAGCGCCTCAGCTGGCGCGAGCTGCGCGCCGAGGTGTCGCGCGCCCAGCAATGGATGGCGTCGCGCGGCGTCGGTGTGGGCGACCGCGTCGCCGCCATGATGCCCAACCTTCCCGAGACCGTGATCCTGATGCTGGCCGCGACGTCTCTTGGCGCCACGTGGTCGTCGTGTTCGCCGGATTTCGGCGTGAGGGGCGTCCTCGACCGCTTCGGTCAGATCGCGCCGAAGCTGTTCATCGCCTGCGATGGCTATTGGTATGCCGGCAAGCGGTTGCCGATCCTCGACAAGCTCGCCGAGATCGCTGCGCAGCTCACGAGCGCCGAAACCGTGCTGGTGGTCGACTACCTGGGCGACGCCGCCGAGACCGCCGCCGCACTGCCGAACGGCGTCGCTCTGGCGGACGCCCTGGCGCCCTTCGCGCCGCAGCCGCTACGGTTCGAGCGGCTCGCCTTCGATCACCCGCTCTACATCCTGTATTCGTCCGGCACCACCGGTGTTCCCAAATGCATCGTTCACTGCGCCGGCGGCGTGCTGCTGCAGCATCTCAAGGAGCATCAGCTGCACAGCGACGTGCATGAGGGCGACCGCGTCTTCTATTTCACCACCTGTGGCTGGATGATGTGGAACTGGCTCGTCTCGGCGCTCGCCAGCAAGGCGGCCTTGATGCTGTTCGACGGTTCGCCGTTTCACCCCCAAGCGCCGGTGCTTTTCGATTTCGCCCAGGCGGAGCGCTTCACGCTCTTCGGCACGTCGGCGAAATACATCGACGCCTGCAAGAAGGCAGGCCTGCGCCCGCGCGATACGCATGACCTGTCGAGCGTCCGGCTGCTCGCCTCGACGGGGTCGCCCTTGGCTCCCGAGAGCTTCGACTACGTCTATGAGGCCGTGAAGCCGGATGTGCACCTCGCCTCCGTGTCGGGCGGGACAGACATTGCCTCGTGCTTCGTTCTCGGCGATCCCACCAGCCCGGTCTACAAGGGCGAGATCCAGGCGCCGGGCCTCGGCATGGCGGTCGACGTGTGGGACGAGGCAGGCCAGCCCATCGCCTTCGGCAAGGGCGAGCTCGTCTGCGCCAAAGCCTTCCCCTGCATGCCGATCGCGTTCTGGAACGATCCCGACGGCGCCAAGTACCACGCCGCCTATTTCGACCGGTTCCCCGGCGTCTGGCGTCACGGCGACTATGCCGAGTGGACGCCGCATGGAGGCATGATTATCCACGGCCGCTCCGACGCCACCCTGAACCCGGGCGGCGTACGCATCGGCACCGCCGAAATCTACGCGCAGGTCGAGCAGATCCCCGAGGTCGTGGAAGCCCTCGCCATCGGGCAGGACTGGGACAACGACGTGCGCGTTGTGCTGTTCGTGCGCCTGCGCGAAGGGGCGGCGCTTACGGACGTGTTGCAGCAACTCATCCGGGCCAAGATACGAACCGGCGCGAGCCCGCGTCACGTGCCGGCCCGCATCGTGGCCGTGGCCGACATTCCACGCACCAAGAGCGGCAAGATTACCGAACTTGCGGTGCGCGACGTGGTCCATGGCCGCCCGATCAACAACAAGGAAGCGCTGGCGAACCCGGAGGCGCTGGATCTCTTTGCGAACCTGCCCGAACTGCAGAGCTGAGAGGCCGCTCGAGAAAAGCCGGCGCCGGAATGCCGGCTTTGCGCAACATCAAGGACGTCGGTGCTGAGGAGGCCGAAAGCTGGATCGCGATCGATCCAACCAGGAGTCCCCCATGTGCGACGTTCTCGGCGCCAAAACCGCTCTCAAGCGCATCGTCCTCCACCTCGCGCGGTCAAAGGAATACCCCGAGGGCTCCAGCCGCCATGGCTACGACCTCGTCGCGCCGCTGGACGCGGCGGGTCGCCTCGACGCCCAGGCCTGGCGCGATGCCCGTGCGCGCTGCCGCGTTCGGCGTTTCTGGGACGGCGAGCCGACCGAGACCGGTCACCTCGTGCACCGGCCTGGAGGAAAGGGCGGAGCCAACTGGGCGTTCGATTACGATCCCGCCCGAAGCGCCGACGACGAGGCCGGCTACCGCTTCGGCGACCACAGCTTCAACCCGGGAGACTACGTCTCCATTCGCGACGAGGACGGCGCCTTGCATACCTTCAAGGTCGCGACCGTCACGGACGCCTGAACGCAAAAGGCGGCCACGCGGCCGCCTTCCGTCCGTCACGCGAGATGACCCTGGTCAGCGCCGTAGTTGCGGTTGACCCTGCCATACGCTCGCCGGTTCGTCGCCCGGCGCGCCGCTGATCGCCGTTTCACCGAAGATGATTGCGCTGACGCCCAGCGTCACGCCGAGCAGGAAGGCTGCGAAGCCTTTCCAGACATTCTGCATGCCGCTCCGGCCGGAGCCAGCCAGATCAGGCGGGCCGAACGACGGCTCGCTGCCCGAGGAACTCCACTTCACCCTACGCATAACGCGCGACGCCACTCAGATTGAACTTATGGTTATTCCTGCCACAAACCGGCAGCCATTCAACCGCATGTTCAAGAGAGCGTTAACGCCGATTGCACGTATTGCGACGGCGTTAACCTTTAGCGATGAGCGGCGGGTTAGTCGGCCCGCTGGTAGGCGGCTCCCGTTGGGGCCGCGCCGGCCGGGACCGCATCGCCGAGGGGCGCCTCCTCGCGCGCCGCAAGCTTTTTGCCGCCCGACAGGAGAGTCTCGATCTTGTCGAGGTAGAAATACACCACCGGGGTGATGAACAGCGTCAGCAGCTGCGAAACGCACAATCCGCCCACCACCGCAATGCCGAGCGGCTGGCGCAGCTCCGATCCGGCTCCCGACCCGAGCGCGATCGGCAGGGTGCCGAGCAGCGCCGCGAAGGTCGTCATGATGATCGGCCGGAAGCGCAACAGCGCGGCCTCGCGGATCGCCGTGAGCGCGTCCGCGCCCTCGCGCCGCCGCTCGATCGCGAAGTCCACCATCATGATGGCGTTCTTCTTGACGATGCCGATCAGCATCAGGATGCCGATGATCGCGATCACCGACAGGTCCATGCCATAATATTGCAGCGCCAGCAGCGCGCCGAGCCCGGCCGAGGGCAGGCCGGACAGGATGGTGATAGGGTGAATGAAGCTCTCATAGAGCACGCCCAGCACCATGTAGATCACCAGCACGGCCGCGAGGATCAGGACGCCCTGGCCCTTCAGCGCGTCCTGGAACAGCTGCGCCGATCCCGTGAACCCCGTCGTGATCGAGGCCGGCAGCGCCGCCTCGCGCTCCGCCCGCTTGATCGCCTCCACGGCGTCGCCAAGCGAAACGCCCGGCGCCGTGTTGAAGGAGATCGTCACGGCCGGCTGCTGCGATTGCCGGCTCACCGAGAGTGGACCGACGTTGCGCGTCACCGTCGCGATGGCCTCGAGCGGCACATTCTGGCCCGCATTGTTACGCACGAAGATGCGCGACAGCGCCGACGGATCGGTCTGGAAGATCCGGTCCGCCTCCATGATGACCTGGTAGTCGTTGGCGGGCGTGAAGATAGTCGAGATCTGCCGCGAGCCGAACGCGCTGTAGAGCGTCTGCCGCAACTGGTCAGAGGTCACGCCGAACTGCGCCGCCTTTTCGCGGTCGAGCTCCACCATGGCCTGCGGGTTGGAGAGCTGCAGGTCGATGTTCACGTCCCGCAGCATGTCGATCTTGGCGAGGCGCGCCCGCATGTCGGGCGCTGACTTGTAGAGCGCGGCGAGGTCGGCGCTTTGCAGGGTGTACTGATACTGGGCGCGCGACTGGCGCCCGGAGTTCAGGTTGATGTTCTGCACCGGCTGCATCACGAGGCTGATGCCCGGCACGTTGGCGACCTTGCGGCGCAGCCGCGCGATCACCTCGTTCACGGGCTCACGCTCCTCGCGCGGCTTCAGGGCGATGAACATGAAACCCTGGCTGATCGACTGGAAGCCTGAATTCGACGTCAGGTAGTCGACGGCCGGGTCGGCCCGGACGATCTCGTTCAGCAGTTGCTGGCGCGCCGCCATGGCCTCGAAGGATGTATCGGGCGGACCCTCGGTCGCGCCGCGGATCAGGCCGGTGTCCTCGGTCGGGAAGAAGCCCTTCGGGACGTCCATGTAGAGCTTCACGCTGACGAACACGGACGCGATCGTCAGCAGCAGCACGATGAGCCGCGCTTTGAGGCAAACGTCCAGCGCCCATCGATATGCGGCCAGGATGCCGTCCAGAACCGCGTCCACGGCGCGCGAGAACAGGTTCGGCCGCGCATGTGCGTCATGCGCCTTCAGGATGCGCGCACACAGCATCGGGGTCAGCGTCAGCGACACGAAGCCCGACACCAGGATGGCGACCGATATCACGGCCGCGAACTCGCGGAACACGCGCCCCACCACGCCGCCCATGAAGAACACCGGAATGAACACGGCGACCAGAGAGAGCGTGATGGAGACGATCGTGAAGCCGATCTCGCGTGAGCCCAGCAGCGCCGCCTCGAAGGGCTTCATGCCCTCCTCGATGTGGCGAACGATGTTCTCCAGCATCACGATGGCGTCGTCGACCACGAAGCCGACCGACAGCGTCAGCGCCAACAGCGAGATGTTGTCGATGGAATAGCCCATCACATACATCGCCGCGAAGGTGCCGACGAGCGACACCGGCAAAGCGAGCGTGGGGATCAGTGTGGCGGTGAGCGACTTCAGGAACAGGAAGATCACCATCACGACCAGCGCGACGGAGAGCATGAGCGTGAACTTCACGTCGTGCACCGCCTCACGGATCGGCACGGAGCGGTCGTTCAGCACGTTGAGGCCGATGGAGGCCGGCAGCTGCTCGCGATAGCTCGGGATGCGCTCGCGAATCTTGTCGACCACGTCAACCGTGTTGGCGTCGGATTGGCGGAAGATCGCGACAATTAGTGACCGCTGGTCGTTGTACCAGCTGGCGGACTCGTCGTTTTCTACCGAATCCTTGGTGGTCGCGACGTCCTCCAGACGCACCGGCGCGCCGTTGCGCGACGCCACGATCAGGTCATTGTAGTCGGCGGCCTTGCGCAGCTGCCCGGTCGCCTCGATGGTGACGCGCTGGCGCTCGCCGCGTAGCGTGCCGGTCGGCTGGTTTGAGTTGGCCGACGAAATGGCGGTGCGCAGGTCCGTGAAGGAGAGCCCGCGCGCCGAGAGCGCCTCGGGATCCACCATGATGCGCACGGCGTATTTCTGCGCGCCGAAGATCAGCGCCTGCGCGACGCCCGGGATCTGCGAGATCTGCTGCTGCAGCACCGTCTCGGCGTAGTCGTTGACCACCGAGAGCGGCTGCGTGGCCGAGGTCACGACCAGGAACAGGATCGGCTGGTCGGCCGGGTTCACCTTGCGGAAGCTCGGCGGGTTTGGCAGGTCGGGCGGCAGGCGGCGCGCCGCCGCCCCGATCGAGGACTGCACGTCCAGCGCCGCGCCGTCGATGTTCCGGTCGAGGTCGAATTGCATCACGATATTGGTCGACCCCTGCGAGGAGAGCGACGTCATCGAGGTGATGCCGGAGATGTTGGAGAATTGCCGCTCCAGCGGCGCGGCCACGGAGGCCGCCATGGTCTCGGGGCTCGCGCCGGGCAGGTTGGCCTGGACGCTGATGGTCGGGAAGTCGACCCGGGGCAGGGCGGCGACCGGGAGTTGCCGATAGGCGAACAGACCAAAGATGATGAAGGACAGAGTGATGAGCGTCGTCATCACCGGCCGGCGGATGCAGAGCACCGGGAGCGACATCGTCAGGCTCCCTTGCCGGCGTCTGCAGGCTTCGTTTCGGCCGCGCCCGCCGTGGGGGCGGAAGGCGCAGCGACGGGCTTGCGCTCACGCGGCTCCACACGCACGCCGTCGGTCAGCAGGAGCTGTCCGTCCGTCACGATCGTCTCGTCGCCGTTGAGGCCGGTTTCGATCACCGCGTACGTATCCACCAGGCGAGCGACCTTCACGGGCCGCACCTTGGCGACATTGTCCACCACTACGAACACGAAGGTGCCGTTCTGGCTCGTCTGCACGGCCTCGCGCGGAACCGCGACTGCGTCAGCGTCTGTCCGAAGCGTCACCCGGACGTTGCACAATGCGCCCGGCCACAGGGTCTCGTCGGCGTTCTCGAACACGGCCCGCATCGTGATGGTGCCCGTGGATGCATCCACGGCGTTGTCGAACACCGCGATTTTGCCCTCGACGCCCTTGCGCGCGCCTTGGGGCGTCGCCAAGACGGCGCCTGCGCCATTCACCATCGCGTCGCGCAACTCCGGCAGGAGCCGCTGCGGCATTGAGAAGGACACGTAGATCGGGCTGATCTGATTGATGGTCGCGAGCGCGACCGAGTTGTCGCCCGTCTTGGCGATGTTGCCGGCCTTCAGCCCCGCCATGCCAATGCGCCCGTCGATCGGCGCCCGCAGCGTATAATAAGAGAGCTGAACCTTCAGCGTCTCGATCGCGGCCTCGTCGGCCTGGATTTGCGCCGAGATCGTCTGCACGGCGGTGCGGCTGTCGTCGAGCTTCTGCCGAGAGGCGTATTCGTTGGCGGCCAGCGCCTCGTTGCGGCGCACGTCGCGCTGCGCCTGCTCGAGCTGCGCCCGGGAGCGCGTCAGCGTCGCCTCGCTCTGCTTGATCTGCGACTCAATCTGCCGGCTGTCGAGCTGGAACAGGAGGTCGCCCTTGCGCACCTTGCCGCCATCGTCGAACGGAGCGGCCGCAATCTGGCTTTCGACCCGACTGCGAACAGTCACGCTCGCCATTGGCTGCACGGTCCCGATCGTGTCGAACCTCAGCG
Source organism: Alsobacter metallidurans (assembly GCF_014636935.1). Classification (GTDB taxonomy): domain Bacteria; phylum Pseudomonadota; class Alphaproteobacteria; order Rhizobiales; family Beijerinckiaceae; genus Alsobacter; species Alsobacter metallidurans. The sequence continues at coordinate 2,271,452 of NZ_BMES01000001.1, forward strand.
GCATGGAGCGCCGTTCCGCCTTGCCGAGCACGACCGGAACCGAGCGGGGCGCCGCGCCCGCCGCTCCAAGGGTTTTCGCGTCGGATTTACCTGCCGGGGCAGGGGGGGCGGACTGCGCGAAAGCCGGATGGCAGGCCACGGAGGCAGCCGCAAGAAGCGCCAAGGCGCGCAGGGTCGAACGCGACGTCATCTAGAACTCTCCTGCCGCACGGCTGGCGCGAAGGCGCAGGTCTGCCATGCGCGGCGTGGCGGGAACCCTCACTATAAACGCAAGCCTCGCATTTGAAAGAGATTCACGCGGTAAATCGCGCGGTGGTGAACGCGAGATTGTGCTGCATACACAAGCACATGGCCCAACGGCAGGGCAGGGCGACGCTTCCGCGGGCCGCTTGGGAAGCCGCCGCAGCCTGGGGAAGCGCAACTTAGGGAGTTGATGACGTGCACATCGCCGGAAAGCCATCCGGATTTCGTTACGCTGCAAGGCCTCGGGCTGTGGATAAGCGCACGCGGAAATGGTGCGCTGCAGCAGGAAGCGAAAAAACCTCGAAAAGCTCGCTTGACCTTCCGGCGGCGTGTTGGCATAAGGCGGTCATCGGCGGCGGAGACACACCAGCTGCTCTCGCCGACGGCCTTCGGCGCTTCTGCGGTTTGGGTTTCGGCCTGGCTCTGGAGTGTTCGCCTGGAAGGCCTGGTCGCGGGCCAAGCGCCCTGCGGCTTTTCAAGAACCCACGGTGTGGCGTTCCTCTGGACCGGGTTGTGGCGGGGAGACCTGCTCCATCCGGGGGAGACCTTCGTCTGCGTTTCGGCGCAGTGGTTGGTTTTCGTGCTCTTTGACAATCAGGATGGAAGAAAGAGAAACGCGGACGGCCGTGTCCTTGCGGATCCCGAAGAGGCTCAGCGATGAGTTTTTGGTAGGGGTCGAAATGGAT
>NZ_BMES01000002.1:0-787410 GCF_014636935.1 Alsobacter metallidurans
AGCGCGCAACGTCAGCACCCTCCGGTTCGGTCGCACCACGCGACACAACACCCTGGCGCGGGGTGGAGCAGCCGAGCGAACAAGCGCAAGCGCCGTTCGCAACTTAAGAACTCCGGGCTGCGCCGCAGCCCGGACACGGTTGGCGCGGGGTGGAGCAGCCCGGTAGCTCGTCAGGCTCATAACCTGAAGGTCACAGGTTCAAATCCTGTCCCCGCAACCAAAATCAGCCCGCTATGTCAACGACATGGCGGGCTTTTTGCGCTTAGCCAACGTTGCGTGAGAACGCACGTCAGCACGATGTCAGCATAGCTTGTGTGCTGTGAAGCGCCTTCACGGCCCTCGCAGGTAACGAACTTCGTCCCGTCCGTCTGCGTCACCGTTGTGAACACGGGGCGGCGAAGCGGTGTCCCGACCGTGTATTATTTTTCGTTCCAGCTATCGTTGGCGCGCGTGGCGTAGAGCCCCGCTGGCAGCTTGCCGTTGTCCCAGCCGCCAAGCCCGCGCAGGCTGGTGAGGTGGATAGGCTCACTGCGGAACGGGATAAGGCCGTCAAAGCGCTGGAGCCGTTCGCAAAGGCAGCTCGCATCAAGCTGTGCAGAGACTGGCGTGATGACCAGCGCAATGCTCAGGCCGACGTGAGCGTGCACATCATCTTTGGGCATATCGCGCCGCCGAAACGGTTCTCGCCTCGATCCGCTCACGCCCGGAGCCCAGCCACGGTGAGCGTTCCTGATCCGCCTTCGTTCGCCCAGAATCGTGCCAGGCGATATGCCCGGGAGCTGCGGCCCTCGACGTCGGCGCAGATGAAGGCCAGGCGGACGCCGGCGGCGTCGAGGACGCGAAGGCCGCCGGGATGGACTCGTAGGACAAGGGCGGTGGGAAGCGGCGGGGCATGCGTTTAGTGTTCCATCTGTAGGCGGTGAGGATGAGATGGCGGCCGTAGATAAATTCCTCGAATCTTGTGTGAAGTACGCGGTCGCATCAACGGCGACCCCCGATGACGTTGAGCTCCTGCTGATCCGCGCACGGAAGTTGCTGGAGCATGCAGAGCTTGAATCGGAGTATCCGACCGTCAAGTTTTTTGGAAATTGGTGTGCGCATCCCAAATTGAGGACCGTCGATGACTGCACAGGCAGATTGCAGCTCGTGATTGATCAAATAGAGCAGGCCGCATCAGTTGATCCTATCGGAGGTTCGGACTGCGAATCAGCATTAAGGTCCGCATTGGGTGGCGGAGCTCTAATCCTGGAATTGAAGAGCTTAGTGAAAAGATTTGGCGACGGTATGTTAAGTCGCGCGTTCGACAGCCGACTTGAAGTCCCGACCGAGTTCACCGGAATGCTTCTGAAAGCTATTCAGCGCTCTGAATTAATTTTGCCTTCCGCTAAATTTCAGGCAGCGGTGGATCGTACAATCAGTGTAGGCAGCCGAATCGTGGTTCAATCCGCTATTGTAAAGAAGAACGAGAGTTCTCTCCGTGACGACAACCTGCATCTCTTTATCATGTTGCGTTTTGCGCAGCGTCCAATTCCTGATGGTTCGATAGAGCTAATCGTACCGATTTTCTGATAGCATTGACCACTCGCCATCTCGGCTCCGGCCCAAAACGCAAAAAGCCCGCCGCGGCCGGAGCCGGGCGTTTTGCTGGGTGATTTGGCGAGCGATATCGGTGTAGGTCGATCCGGCATCCGTCGACCGCTGCCACCGGTATCGGATCTGAGTCGGCTTCACCGCCTGCGTAAACTGCGGCAGCACAACGCGGATGATGTCGCCGACCGTCTTGCCGTTACCGGCATTGGTTTAAACGCCCGCACTGGGCACGACCTCGATGGTCGGCACGCATGATTCTGGAAATTTGAACAACCGGTGCCTTGCCCAATCGCGCGATCACCCCGCCAGCCGAGAATCAGTTACGCCTCGAAACCGGCCGATTGGGTTGAAACTGAAGCGAACGCTGATGGCATATTTGGAATATCGCCCGCTTAAAACGTTGTACCACTACACCTCGGTAGCCGGGTTCAGCGGAATAATCGCATCAGGGTACTCACGCTGTCTTATATGCGCGCTCCGCCGCGCCCGATCACAGTCTGATCAACTCGAACCCCCGACATCCTCGGTGTAAACGGCACGCCCTGTTGGGGCGATCGTCCAAACGCGTTGCCGCTCCTCGAACAGCGAGGAACGCGTTTACACCTGTTCACGGTGATTTAGGTGGGTTTCTGGTGGATCCACCAGATATTTGACCGTCTTGCTGCGCCAAGGAACCTGCTCTTCCCCAAGTAGTTACATCGGCGGTTACGGTGGGGCAGTGTATGACACGAAAACTCGGGTTTGCGCTTTTGGTTATTGGAGAGCTGCTTTTTTTCACGATGGTCCTTCTGCTCTCAGGGCCTTTCTGACCTGCTAATCGGGGCGTAACTCCTGTCCCTACAACCTTCGCCATTACCGCCGCAATCCGCCGCGCTGCGTCCCGGGTGAGGTCGCCGGCACGGAGGCGCTGTTAAGCCTTGCAAGACTAAGTCGTTAACGTCGCCAGCCCCGGTACTATCCGCCTGATTGCATAGACGAAGGCAACACTTAGCACGAAGGCCGCTACGACTCCTGGAAGCGGGGCGCGGTCGATCAACGGTCGGGCTGCTGTCAGGAACAGCGGGTGACAGAAGTAGACACCGAGCATGCATTGGGAAACCGAATCCAAATTAAGGCGCGGCGGCCAAAAACGTTCTATCATCAGCGCAAGCAACACCATTGACAGTCCGATTACATAAGTGATGCCCACGCCAGTGAATCGAAAGGCGGGTCCGGCAACAAGGGCGACCACCGGAACTACGTACAAGAACCGGGCAACCGGGCTAGAAAAGCTCAGCCCCAGCAAGCCTCCAAGCAAAAGCGCCGGAATAGAATGAAGATATTGGCTGAGTGGGGGGCCAGCTTCTATCGACCACGGTCGCCATGTTGGGACCGCGGTCATCATCACTCCTGCTGCTGCGGCCAGACCGTATGCCAGCCAATCGTCGGGGAGTGGTTTTACCATTGGAAGAGCCAGCAAAGCTGCGGCAGCCCACGGTACGTACCAGAGGTGAGGACTTGGCCCGGTCAGCAGCTTCTCAACTGCATTGTCGCCGAACGGAAAAATCTCGCGCCCCCTCGCCAGATTAATCGCCGCAAATATGACGAACCAGAATAACCAGGGCACGATTAGCTGTGTGAGTATTCTGCCAGGCTGCGCCGGTCGATTGCGGTTCGGACCGAACTCAAAAAACGCCGTTAGGGAGAGAAAGACGATCAGACCGGAATATGCTAGATCGTGCCCAGGGATATTTGAGTGAAACCAGACGATCATAAATGCAGCCCATATCCTGAGTGCTTCTATTGCTTGAGACCTTCGCATACTTGTTGCTCTGTAAGCGTGGCGGCGTGGCTGTAAGCATCCAGCACACGGTGTGGGCGTCCCCAATTCACCACTGCGGCAACGTGCATATCAAGAGATCTCACGACTTAGTTCGATTTTGCCCATTAACAGCTAAACAGTCGCCAGACGGACGCCGGCGGCATCGAGCACGCGGAAGCCGCCCGGGATGGGGTGGACTAACCAGGGTGGCGGGAAGCGGCGGGTCACGTCGCAGGCGAACTAATCGCGGCATCGGTGCACGTGAGGTGTATTCTTGGCTTTGGGAGCGGATCAACGGCGTGGGCTCATGGGTAGAGAATCCTTGGGTAGCTGCGATCCTATTCACGGTCGAGCGCGCCAACTTTGACGCGAGGGCCGCTGCATGACCCGCACTCCCGCCGAGATCGCCGAAGCCGGCCGCCACCTGCGCGCGCTGATGACGCCATGTACGAGGGCCGCTCCGTCCGGAATCCGGAGGAGTTCAAGGCCGACTTGGCTGCCCTGCAGGTCGCCTGCGAGGTGCTGGAGCACCGCCAAGGTGATCTCGAGGAGCGGCGCACATGACGACCGCCCTCGCCATCCTGGCCGTCATCGCTGCTGCCACCTTAGCGGCCTAGGCTGTGTTCCGGCGCCACGTACCGCACTGCCCCTGCGACGCCTGTATGACCGTCTTCCATGGTGGAAGCCGCTTCTATGATCGGTAGCCCCCTCACGGCTGAGCCGCAGCAGAGTATTTCTGATGCCCCTTCGTGCGCCCCGCAACGTGCCAGGTGACGTGCCCGTGGAGGGCGCGGCTTGCCGGATAGGTCTCACCCCCGACGAGTTCGCCGGCAACACGCTCAGCGCAAGCAATGCGCTGTTCGAGACCTATGCACCCGCGGACGTGACGTCCCTCGCCGACGTCGCTGACGCTCGCCGGAGGGGCCGCAACAAACTGCGCGACGGGAACGAATAAGGCGCAAAAAAGTCTAAACCGTCGGTCGAGTTTAGACCCGCGGCGGTTTGGGGCCGAGACAACGACAATCATTTATCTGGCGAAAGTGGTGGGAGAGACGGGGCTCGAACCCGCGACCTCCGGCGTGACAGGCGGGCGTTACAACCTCCGCTTCTGACGAGGGTGGCGACGTGGCCGAGATCACGGTGTAGAGGGTAGATCCTTTAAGGATGCAGGCACATTGGTGCTTCGGTAGAATACCTAGTGCCGACCCGACCCTTCGCAGGGGCTCTCGAGCACTAACGACCCTAACTGGCCAGAACAACGTGAGGCAAAATGGTGATACTCCCGCGCCGCGACTGGATCCCCCTGGCCAAAATGTTCCCCTTTGTCCAGGGCGCACCTGCATCTCAGGGTAATTTACATGCGCTCGGAGAAAGCATTTTCAAAGAGTATGCAACTGCTCTGGTGCAGGTTGGGGCGTCAATCAAGGCCGACGAAGTCATAATCGAGTTTCCGCTCAGTTCAACGCTGAGGATCCGCAGGATGGGCGATCCCGTCTTCCAAATCGACGACAGGTTTGACAAAAAATTTCGCGTGATTGGTACGACCCCCGAAGAGCTAAGGGAAACCAAGAACACAATCGGCTTTGCACAATATTGCCCAGATCAGAGTCAGGCGCAAACATTAGCTGGCCAGCTTTGGGCGCAGTGGAACTACGAACTTCAGCGGTGTGTGCGTGACTTGCAATGGGCAGTTTTGTGCCGGCAATCGCCAACTGGCTGTTTTCGACTTTTACCCCCAGACAGTTGGGCTCATTTCGAACTCACTGATTTACGGTCTGGTACGTTGCGCGCGTCATCGGGCGAACTCGCCTATTCGACCCATTTTGTGCCGCTTAGATGGCCCGAAGAGCTGGCCGTTATAGCCGAAGAGCTCGCAATCTTTGGTTCGCCCGAAATATCAGCGACGGATGAGCTACCGACAGGGCCGAAGGAGGAGCCGAACGATGGCACCCCGCAACCTGCGGCGGCCGGCATATTGGACCCCGCGGCTGTGAAACAACACCATACGTCGAGAGAAGAGAAGGAATATACGCCCCGTCTGACCGCCTACATGGTCGAAAATGAGCCGGTCCTTTCCAAGAAGAAGATCCGCGAGCTAACCGGGGGTGACCGCCTATCGAACGCTGCATTTGAGCGATCTTGGGATGCTGCAAACAAGGCTACATGTAAGGGCTTCTCCTCTCCGGGAAGGAGGCCGAGCCGTGGCGATTTTGGTGCTGGAGCTCAATCGCAAGAGACCAATTCGCCGGCCAACGAAAAATGAAATCGAATCCCCAATAATCGGCCGTGGGCTATTAAAGGTAATTTTCAGCCGGTACCTCCAGAGCGCTTGAGCAGTTCGCTCGTGCCTAACGGAGGTCGCTTATGGACCGGAATACAGAACGGGCGGCTGACCGCCTTCTGAACGAAAGCGAAGTTGCGCAGCTGCTTGGCGTGAGCAGGAGCTGGCTGGCAAAAAGTCGGCTTATCGGGTCGGGGCCACGCTTTATTAAGTTGGGCCGCTCCGTCCGCTATCACGCTTCGGCCATCGCAGATTACGTGCGCTCCCGCTCCCGAACGTCGACCTCCCAGCTGTACTGAGTAATAATGAGCACGTACGCGGGGTATCGCGTGTGCCAGTGTAACAGCAGTCCATAAGAAAACGCGACGCGAAACGAATATATTTTCCCAAATATAATGATTAGTACAAAGCACAGATATACATATAGCCTGTACACGTGCCACATAATACCGTAAACGATGTACGGGAATGCTGGTCCACGACCGTCAACGCCCGTGCAGATGGAGGACATCCTAATGGCCATTCGGTGTAAGAGGTCTCCAGCTCAGTTCGAGCTATTTCCCTCAAGCGAGCTCATTAAAGCGAGCCGCGACGGCTTGGAGCCGGTGGTCGCCCCTATGGCGGAGATGCGCATGGAGGTCACTCCGGTCACGTCTGAAATGGCTGAACCGCTCCCAGTTGATGCCGCGCTGGGCGGAGACGAGCCGGCTGTCGCGATCCGGCCCGGGGAGATGCACGAGTTGAGCTTCGCCGGTGCGATCGAGCTCCTCGCAGCGGCGGAGAGCCCGTCCAAACAAACGCGCGGGCATTGGATCACATCGCTGCGCTCGATTGGACGCTACCTGGACAGCCCGCTGAGTACGATACCTGCTCGGTGGATCGCCGTGCGGATTCGAGTCGACAAGCTTCATTTCACGCCGCTCGGATGCGCTCGGCAGACGCTGGCGAACCATCGGTCAAATGTCAGAGCTGCGCTGAAATGGCTAGCCGGTGAACATGAACTCCCAACTCGAGGTGCCCCGTTGATCCCAGAGTGGAAGCGAATTTGGGATTCCATACCTGATCGCCCCACTCGCGGCGCACTGTCCACTTTGTTTCGTTTCTGTTCAGCCCGGCGAATTGCGCCTGAGGCGGTGACCGAGACCGTCCTCGATCAGGTGATGCGCTACCGCGCTGAGACAACAGCATTGGATGCGTCTGACAAAGCACGTAGAAAGATGGTGCGCCTCTGGAACCAAGCGCGCGAAAGAATTGACGGTTGGCCTGAGGTTACCTTGGGTGAGCCCGCTCTAGTCAGACACCAGGGGCCGAGCTGGGATGAATTCCCTCAGTCGATCCGTGCCGAGATCGAAGGTTACTTGGCTGGTCTGACGCGTGTGCGAAAAGACGAAGCCGGCCGTCGGCGCAAACCCGCAGCAGCCACCACCATCAGAGTGGAACGTGCCCGTATTGTAGCAGCCATTCGGAAAGCGGTGATGCTCGGCGAACCTATACATGAGCTCGTCTCCTTTGCAGCCCTACTCACGCCAAGGCGGGCACGGTTGATCCTTGAGGCTTATGCCGGGCGAGAGGTCGGCAAAACGCCGGTGTACGCCATCGATCTCGCGCGAATGTTCTACAAGCTCGCCCATGCCTCGACGCATGTGGCACCGTCTCATCGTGACGAACTGAAGGAGATATGGAGCTTACTGCAGGAGGAGCGCGTTGGAGGGCTCACGCCTAAGAACCGGGAAATCGTGCGCCTCGTGCGTAGCGACAAATTTGTCAGAGATCTAAACAGCCTGCCCCGTAGTCTGATGACAAGAGCGCGCGCTGCGAAGAGCCACGCTCCAGTCAAAGCGGCTGCCCTCGCGCAAGTCGCAGTCGCCATCGAAATTCTGCGTTTCGCCCCCGTTCGTATGCGTAATCTATGCTCGATCGTGATCGGAACGAATTACGTCAAGCCGGCTGGGCCGGGGGAACCCGCTCTCATCACCTTTCCGCATTACGACGTGAAAAATCGGGTCAATCTCGATTTCCCGCTTACGCCGGAGACTACGGCCTTCATCGATGAGTACATTCATGAATATCGCCCTGTGCTGCTGCGCGGTCAGAACGGGGACGCCCTCTTTCCTGGCGGGGGTGACTCGGAATGCAAGTCCACAACAACATTGTCACAGCAGATCACAGACATAATCTTCAAGGAGATTGGACGTCAAATAACTCCGCATCAATTTCGACATATCGCAGGGGCTCTGATCCTTCGCGCGCTTCCCGGCAACTATGAATTCGTCCGCCGCGTCCTGGGCCACAAGAACGTGCAAACGACCATGAATTTCTACGTTGGGCTCGAAACGGCCGAGGCGAACGCTCGGTTCTCGCGGCTAGTGTCCTCGCTTCTAACCTAACAGGGGGGCACGCCATGAGCCGCAGCAATACCCACGCCAATACGTCGCTCCCGTTTGACTGCTGGCCGTGTAGAGACCGGGATCAATGGCTTCGCGCCTGTGAACCTCGAATCCGTCTTGAAAGGGGAGGGCGGCTTGGTCATCTCGCTCGCGTCTCGCGCCAGGACCTCGAACGTCGCTATGGATATTTCCTGTCGTTCGTCCAGCGATCCGAGCCGCTTTCCGATCACTTGACCCCAGCGGCCTACGTTACCCCGGCCCGTGTGCAGGCATACTTTGAACATCTGCAGAGATGCGTTTCCAGCGTCACCTTGGCTGGGAATATCAGGAAGCTCCATAGTGCGGCCAAGGCGCTGGATCCTAGCCAAGACTTCGGATGGCTGGCTGAACTTGCGCTCGATCTCGAGTTTATAGCCGAGCCAAAGGACAAGCGCGCTCGGATTCGGGAATCTCACGTGCTTGTAGAGGCAGGTTTGAGCCTGTTTCAAGGAGCGCTTCTTACACGTCCCAGTATCGTCAACGCGAGGATGGCGCGCGACGGCCTTATGATCGCCTTGCTTGCTCATTGTCCCATTCGCCTCAAAAACTTCGCGAACCTCACAATCACCCGTAGTTTTCGGCGCGAAGGAGAGCACTGGACGATCATTCTCGCGGCGAAAGATACGAAATCACGGCGTGCTGATGAACGGCCCGTTCCGACCGATTTAACGCCCTACATAGAAAGTTATCTGGAACGTTTCCGGCCACTACTTTTAGGCAGTCTGCTGGAAGAGGAGCGCGGGACTGACCCAGGCGCGTTGTGGATCTCCCGACAGACAGGCCGGCGTATGAGCTACAGTGGAGTGGAAAGGGCCATCATCGCGCGAACGCAAGAAGCGCTTGGGATTGCGGTCAGTCCGCATTTATTCCGTTGCGCAGCCGCTTCAACGCTTGCAGTACACGCCGGGCAAGACCCGCATCTGGCCAGTGCGCTGCTGCAGCATACTGACGCTAGGATCACTGAGATGCATTACAATCGGGCCTCTTCCGTCCATGCAGTTCAGGCATACGCCCGTCTGATCCAGGATCTCAGGTAATCTCAATTCCGCGCGCCAAGAAAGGTCGGCCGCGCCAGAGTGCCCGAAGGCCCGCTCATGACCCTTAGCCGACATCAGCTCGCCGGGTCGATTTGCTGCACGACTAGGTTGAGCAATGCAAGATAGCAGGTTCGCTAATCAGTTTCCATTAGCGCATCCGCATTAACGGACCATGGGTAAGTCGCGCCCTTGTGGCCGGGCCGCGATCAACGAACATTGCTTTGACGCGAAGTGTTCGCCGAATGCACGCGGGAATGCAGACCCGAGTTCGTTCGAACCTGAGGGCATGGCCATGACGAGAACGCCCGCGGCCCGAGAGCACGCCAGCCTTGAAGCGGCGGGCTCCAGCGCATCTCTGAGCGTTGCACAGCTGCACCGGCTTGCCCGGTTGCAGTTACGGGCACAGCGCCCCGCAGATGCTGTCAGCGTGTTGGACGAGGCTCTCGGGAAGCAGGATCTGCCCGGCCTTCGCCTGCTGCGAGCTGAAGCGCTCCTCGGGTGTCGTCAGCCGGATGCGGCAGCGCGCGAACTCGATCGCGTGCTGGCCGCGCCGCTCCTGAGCGACCGTGACCTCTGCAGGTGGGCGGAATTGTCGCCGCTGCGAGAAACCGCGCCGGACCGCGTTGTCGCTGCGCTCGGGGCCCGGGCGCGCCAGCCGGGTTGCGCGTGGACGGTGCGCCTTTGGTTCGCCCGGGCGCTACACGCCGCGAACAGATCGGTGGAAGCCGCTGAGGAACTTCGTTCCTGCCTGTCTTCAGATCCGGAACAGGCCTGGATCTGGTACGAGCTCGGGGCTGTTTTGCGCCACCTCGGCGAGCAGACTAAATCGCAGGCCGCGCTAAATAAGGCTCGATGGCTCGCCCCGGAAGAGGCGCGTATCCTGCGCATCGCCGGGCAGAACCATCGCCACACGCGCGATGACGAGCCGTTTGGCTACGCTCAGCGGGCGGAAACACGCCTTGCTTGCTATAGCGCGGCCGAGCGAGTGGAAGTGCTTTATGCAAGCGCCAAGGCGCTCGAGGATGTGGGTGATCTCGGGCCGGCTTTTGATCGCTATGCGGCGGCCGGGCGTGCGCAGAAGCAACTCACGCCATGGCCTGAAGCAATCGAACGGCGGCGCCTCGATTTCCTCAAAAGCGTCGTGACGCGCCACTACATCGCGGCCAACCGAGACAACGGCCTGGCGACAACCAAACCAATCTTCGTGTTTGGAATGCCTCGTTCCGGCACCAGCCTCACCGAGGAGATTATTGCGCGGCATTCAAACGCGTATGGAGCCGGGGAAACGCCGCTGGCGGCAGAAGCGCTGCATGGCGTCATGCTGGCCGGCAGGAGATTGGCGACCACCGGCGAGCCGCTTTCGCGGACCGACGCCAGCTTTGAAGAACGAGGTCGACGCTATTTATCTGGCGTCGAACGGATCGCCGGGCTGGGACCGTCGCGCATCGTCGACAAGATGCCTGGAAACTACGCTTGGCTCGGCCTGATCGACCTCATGCTACCGGGCAGCTTCTTCGTGCATTGCCGCCGCCACCCCGCTGACGTTTGCCTCTCAGCCTACAAGCTCTACTTTGGAGGCCAGCTACCCTACAGCTATGACCTGCGGGATCTTGCGCGCGCGTACAAATTATACAGCGAGACCATGGCGGTCTGGGACCAAGTGCTGCCTCCAGGTCGCATCATCGACGTTTGGTACGAGGATCTCGTAGAGAACCCCGATCTGGAAGCCGAGAGGCTGGTCGGCAGCCTTGGTCTTGAACAAACGGGAGACTGTCTGCGCCCGACACAGACGCCGCGCAGCATCCGCACGGCGAGCGCCACCCAGGCGCGGGAGCCCATTTACAAGCACGCCATGGGGCGCTGGCGCCAGGTTAAGGGCTACATAGAGCCCCTTCTGGATGAACTCGGGGACGAGATCGCCACCTACGAACGAGAGGCTGCGCGGCGCCGATGTGCGCCCGGGTTCAAGCGGGCGGACTGATCATGATCTCGTTCGTGAACTTTCTGCTCGGGCGCGTTCCGATCCGGGTCGTCGTTCTGGACGACCGAAGCGGGGCCGACGACGGCCCCGCGGCGACCCTTCGATGCGAGAATGACATCGCGGTGGTCGGGCGCTCCGGGCCAGGCCGGCACATCGTCGAGCTCATCAGAAAGGTGCGGCCGGACGTCGTCGTGGTTGACCTCACGGCGCCCGGCGCGCGCCTGGCCACGATCGCCCGGCTGGCGGCCAGTTGCCCCGAAGCGTCGGTGCTGTTGTTGGCGCCCGCGATCGGTCCGGAACATATGGAGGCCGCGTACCAACTCGGCATCGGAGGCTGCCTGCTGGACAACAGCAAAGCCGAAGATCTCGGCAAGGCCATTCGGCGGATCGCCCGTGGCGAGCAGGCTAACGACGCCTAGGTCAATGAAGGCGGGCCGGCCGGTCCGAAGCGATGTCTGGGCAGGCGAGGAACTCGCCCCTGAACACCGCCCGAACGGTGGCGGCGAGTTCGACCGCGCTCATGCCCTTCTGTAGGTAGCCGCCGGCGCCCATCTGCACCGCCATCTGGATCTGATCCGGGTCCGCCACGACCGTCAGGAGCAGAATGGTGACTTCAGGACAGGTCGAAGCGAGGCCAGCGACCACCGCTAGCCCGCCTCCGGGCATGTTCATGTCGAGGACGACCACGTCGGGCCGCAGGTGCGACACCATCGCGAGAGCATCCCGCGCGGTCCCGCACTGGCCGATGACCTCGATGTCGGGCTCGGCTCCCAGAACTTCGGCTACGCCTTCGCGAAACGGCTCGTGGTCGTCCACAATGACCACGCGGATCAGGGGAAACCTCATGCTTCAGCCTCACCTTCCAGGGGCATGACGGCAGTCAACCGCGTTCCGCGGGTTCCGATGCGGCCGACCGTGAGCGAGCCGCCCAGGCTGTCGACCCGTTGCCGGATGCCTGCAAGTCCAAGACGGCTGCCCGCCCTGACCGCATCTTCGTCGGAGATGCCGGGGCCGTCGTCCTCGACCACGACTGTCACGTGACCCTCGTCCGCCGCAATCAACACGCGCTGACCCGCCCCGTCGGCATGCCGATAGGCGTTGCTCAGGCCCTCCTGGACAATGCGGCAGAGGCATGTTTTCAGAAACGCGGGCATTTCCGTCGGAACACCCGTGATGGAAAAATCAACCGCCGTCCCGGTTCGACGTTGATGGGCGTCGACGATGAAGCGGAACGCATCCGCGGGAGGAAGATCGCGGATTTCAGGCATCATGAGCCCGGAGCAGACGTTACGGACTTCGTTGAGCGCGTCTTTCAGCACGTTCTGGATGGATTTGACGTCCTGATCCTGGGGTTTCAGTCGCAACAGGGCTAGGCTGATCAACTGGGCGGGCCCATCGTGCAGGTCCGATCCGAGCCGGTTGAGCAAGCGCTCGTTGTCCTCCGCGGCGCGGCGGGCAGCGCGCTGCCGGTCGCCGCGAAGCTTCTCGTTGTCTTGCAGCAGGGTGGACAGCTGGCTGACGCGCGCACGCAAGTCGGTGCGTTGCTCCTCGATGAGCCGGCTTCCGCGCGCCACGATCCAAAACAGCGCCCACATCATGAACAGCGCCGCGCCCGCTGTCATCAGCCAAGTAGAGATGCGAGCGGCGCGCGTCTCGGCGTCAATCGCTTCGGCGTTCTCGTAGAACTCGGCAACCGCCATCACGCGTCCGGCAGAATCGTGAACCGGTGCGTAGATCTCGAGCAACGGCATCCCAAGTTGCCTCTCGAAGACGCTCTCCGGATCGTCGAGGTCGTCGAATTCCCAGGATAACTGCCCCTTGAACGCCGCGGCGAGAGGGCCCGTTTCGACAAAGACCTGGCCTTCGGCCTCATGGTGGCTGCTGTAGAGGATTCTTCCGCCAGGGGCCCAGATCTTGAGCGCGACGACTCCGCGCTGCGCTCCTGCGGTTTCCTTGGCCGCGTCGAGATTGCGGCGGTCGATGTCGGACAAAATACCATTGGCGGTGTATCCAAGTAAATGCGGCGCGATAACACTGTTCATGTAAACGGCCGCGGATGCGGTCGAGGCGTGGATGACGCCGGCCTCGATCGTCCGTGTAACCCACGCTCCCAGAGCAAGCATCCCGAGCAATGTAACCGCGAGATTGACCAGGATGAACTGGCGGACGAGGGTCAATGACCGCCATTGCGTCTGCAACAGGCACCGCCATGTTATCGTTCCAGAGGTGGCCCTTGCTAGCCAAGATTGCATCTGGCGGCTTTCTTCACAACTCAGATATCGGGCTAGCGCCGTTGTTGCAGCGCAGCAATTACTTGTCGATAAGTGATAGATGCTCTCTGGCTCTCACGCTTCTACCTCTTACGATGTATCACTGTCCTTAACGACCTTAGCAGTCGTCGTGTTGATAACGTTTAAAAATGATGTATCGTCAAATGTAATCTGAACTGCTCGTCAAGCTGGAACCCCATCCGGAAGATGAGCGGGGAAACCGGGCGAAAGTCCCGGCAGACACCCATGAGGGCAGGGGAGCGGGGGCGCCATGTCTGAAGTTCTGGACTTTGCCAATCGGCAACTCCACGAGGACAATGGTGCGCGGCAGGCCGCGTTCGCATTCGACTCTTTGATTGATCCATCGCCCCAGCTCACTTTGTCCTTCGAACTCCAGGCGCTCGAAAAAACGCTCCGGGCCGCGCTGATTGTCGTGGACGAACAGGGCACCATCCGTGGGTTGACGAAGCGCGCCGGAGCCCTGCTGGTCGGCCGGCTCGGCTTCGACCTTCGGGACGGGCGCTTACGCCTCGAGCGCGCTTCGTTGCAGCGCCGGTTCGTAGAGTTGCTCGCAACGATGCGAACAGTCGACCCTGACGCCCCCCTGACCGTGCTCGGCGTACCGGATAGCGACGGGCGGGTCCGCTACGCGCTCAAAGTCATGCCGCTGGCCGGTCTTAACGGCGGCGGGGCCGCGCTTCTGGCCATCAGCGACCTGTTGAACGAGAACAATGTCGCTAGGCGTACAGTCGCGACGTTATTTGGATTGTCGGAGCGCGAAGCCGAACTGGCCGACTACTTCTCACGAGGCCTGAGAATAGACGAGATTGCCCGTGAGATGGGCGTCACGCCCAATACTGCGCGTGTGCATCTTCGGAGCGTCTTCAACAAAAGCGGATGCTCCAGCCAAGTTGAGCTCGCACGTCTCATCGCCTTCATCCCTTGAGCGACCGACCCGGGGATTCGGGTCATTGCGGCGCCGGCCGCGCGCTGGGCCACGCACTAGCACGCGAGCCGCGCCACGACTTCGATTAATCGATTCAGATTAGCTGAACTGCATTAACACGCGACAGGTAAGTGAAAGTGTTGCTCCGATAATGAATTAACGCTCTATTCATTTTCTGAGTAACGCAAGCAACAGTGCCAGCTGAACGAAAGCCGTCACTGAAGCAGATAAGCCACCGCCGCGTAACAGCGGGCAGACCTTCATTGACGTCGCCGGCGCTCTCTGTGCGTCGGAACGAACCTCGCGGCCCTTCGCGAGGGTCGACGGAGCGCGATGGTCCGCAGGACGCGCCACTGCCGGGTCCTCCCGGTTCCCACACCTTGCCTGAGAAGCCTTTTCGACCCCCCACATCCGCCCGCACGAACTCACACCCAAGCGGTACAAGCCGAGTTCAAGCAGACGCCGCAGGATGAACACAGTCAGGGAGCGCATCATGCCGACGATCAAGCCCTTCGAAATCACCCTGAACGACGTCAACTTCCTGCTCGATCAACTGCGCCGGACAATCAAGGTCGTCGGCTATGACGCGCAGGGGCGGCCGATCTACGGGACCGAAGACGGCGCCGGCGTCCACCAGCTCGGCATTTTCGGAAGCTTCGATCCGCTGACCGTCACCGTAACGGGCCTGGATGGCCTGGTTGCGCCGGTTTATCTGGGCGCCCGCGATGCGGCGGGCCTGCGCGTGCTGTCGGGCATTTTCAACAACCTGACGGGATCGACCGGCGCTCCGGGCGCCTGGCTTTGGGGTTCGGCGGAAGACCCGTTCCCGCGTCTGACACAGGCTGAATACGACCACTATATCGACCAGGTCACCAGCAACCCGGCTTTGGACACCTACAAAGCCATGCATCCGACCTACGTTGCGGTCGCCGACAACGCCGCGGGCTACGCGGACCAGATGGCGACTGTGATCGACTACACGCCGCGGATGATCACCCAGACGATCAGCACTTCATTCAGCGGAGCCGAAGCCGCTGTCGGGGTTGGCGCCGCGAGCGTCTCGGCCAGCGCAGCCGGGTCGACCGTCTTCGGTTCGGGCGAGCTTCTGATCGTCTCGATCGGCGGCAAACAAACCGTGTTCGAGTTCGTCTCCGGCGCGGCGCCGGCCGCCAACGGGGACCTCGTTTTCGTGAGCTCGGACGGAACAGTCGCGGACGTGCTGGCGCGCATCCAGGACGGCCTGCGAGCTCACAACCTCGACCCGAACGCCACGGTCGGTCTTGACCAGAGCGGCGCGCACGTGCAGGTCCAGCTCAGCGATCCCAGCCTAGGCGACCTGACGATCGGCGACTACGCCGGCTTGGGGCTGGGCGGCTCGTTCAGCCCCGCGCTCGACGCCTCGAGCGCGCTGCTGCGCGCCGGGGTGGCCACGGACACGTTCCACGAGACGATCACCAATCGCGACGGCAGCACCGAAGCGGTGAGCGAGACAATCGTCCGCAACCAGAACACGCTCCCCGGAGATCCGTCCACGAGCGGTATTTTCACCCTGTTCGGCCAGTTCTTCGACCACGGCCTCGATTTCATCGACAAGGGAGGGCAGGGCTCCAAGGTCATCATTCCGCTGGCGGTCACCGACCCGTTGTACCGGGCGCCCGGGGCCAACGGACCCGCCGATCCCGGCGTCACCACCATGACGATTTCGCGGGCCACGCCGGACGGCTACACGGTCCTGGACGGCCACGGCCGCCAGCTCTCCATCGCCGGACAGGACCGAATCTGGGGCACGGCCGACGACCTCAAGGCGCCCGGCGCAGATGGCGTCTACGGGACCGCCGACGACGTGCAAGGCGCGATGACCCGGCCGGCCGCGACGGTCTACACCAATCATACCTCGCCCTATATCGATCAGAGCCAGAGCTACGGCTCCGACGAGCAGATCACCAGCCTGCTGCGCGAATGGGTGAAGGATCCGAACACCGGAACCTGGCGGCCCGGCGCCCAGCTGTTCGATGGGCACAAAACGGTCGCGTATGCGAGCTCGACCTTCAACGAGCTTGGGAGCGCGACCGATGGAACAGGCCGCGGCCTCACGAACCGGACCGTTCCGACGCTCAACGAGCTGCGCCAGCATGTGATCGACACAGGGCGCGACGCGATCACGTGGGACGACGTGAACAATTACCGCGAGCGCGACGCCTCCGGCAAAGTGCTGGACGGGGACGCGGCCCGCACAGGCGTGCAAGCCGTCTATACCGGGCAGGCCCTGCTTCTCGACATGAACCCGGAGTTCGACGCCGCGCATCTGCGGCCGTCCGACAATGCAATGGTCGCCACCAGCGTGAACGCCGCCATCGACGCGCTCAGCGCATCGTTGGGGGCTGCAGGGACGCTGTCGTGGGTTGGGGACGTTCTGACCCTGCACCTTACCCAGCCGGTCGGTCCCATGCCGGTCGGAACCTATACGGGCGCCTACGCGATGGCGCCTTGGGTCAATTTCGCTAATTTCAGCATCACCGCGCCGGATGGCGCGCTCTACGAGGCCACCAGCCAGATCCTGCTGGCTTCCGTGGGCGCGCACTACGTCGCGGGCGACGGGCGCGCCAACGAGAACTTCGGTCTTACGTCCCTCCACCACGTCTTTCACGAGAACCACAACGTTCAGCTTGTGAACCTGGAGAGCGAGATCCTGCAGGGCGACGTCCATGCGCGCCATGGCTTCCAGGAGCTCGTCGTCGCGGCTCCCAACGCGGCTGTTTCGGGAGGCGCGCACATCGTCGGCCCCCATTACGAAGACGCGCTCGGCAATACGGTTGCGGCGAACGCGGCGGGCGCGACCCTCGTGGCGTCGCATTTCGAGGACGCGAACGGCAACTACAGCACGGCGTCCGGCGCGATCGCTTGGGACCAGGACAAGCTGTTTAACGCCACCAAAGTCATCAACGAAATGGAGTACCAGCACGTCGCCATCGACCAGTATGCACGTCTGGTGACCCCCGACCTGCCAGAGTTCGTGACCTACGATTCCACGATCAACGCCGACATTTCGCTCGAATACGCCCAGGCGGCGTTCCGCTTCGGTCATTCGCAGCTGCGCGAAACGGTGGACACCATTGACCCGAACGGCGTCGTGACGAAGTTCGCCCTCGAGGGCGCCTTCCTCAACCCGGACCAGTTCGCCAAAGTGGGCGCCGCCGACATCCTGCGTGGCATGTCGGAGCAGGTCTCCAACGAGGTCGACGAATTCGTGACGCCGGCCATGCAGCAGGCGCTGCTCGGCCAATCTCTCGACCTTGCGGCCATCAACATCGCGCGCGGTCGTGACCTCGGCGTGCCAACGCTTAACGAAGCCCGCAAGATGCTGCACGACGCCCTTGTGGCTGAGCGGCAGGCAGACCCGACTACGCCGCATCACTCGAACCTTATCGTGGACGCGCTAAATCCCTACACGAGCTGGGCCGACTTCGGTTCGCAGATGATCCACCCGGATTCTCTGGTGAACTTCATCGCCGCCTACGCGTTCGACGGCGACCTGGGGAAAGCCGAGGCATTGATCGGCCTGCAGGCTGGGACGATCGCCAACGGCGACCCACAAGCAGAGGGCTTCCAGCTCCAAGACGCGATCGAATTCCTCAACAACAGCTATCACGGAACGAACGACGCTCTCCTCAAAGGGCAGGCTGCGTTCAACGATATCGACCTCTGGATTGGCGGCCTCGCCGAGGTCCACGTCTTCGGCGGCCAGCTAGGCTCGACCTTTAACGCCGTCTTCGAAGACCAGATGGAACGGTTGATGGACGGTGATCGGTTCTACTACATCTATCGCCTGCAGAACGCGCTGGCGATCGACACAGATCTCGGCCACGCGGTGATCGACGAGCAGTTCAAGGACATCATCGAGCGCACCACGGGCGTCCTACACTTGAACGGCGACGTGATGGGCTACGCCGACAGCTATATCGAGCTCGGCAAGACCTTCGTAGCTGGTCAAAATCTTTTGGCCTACAAGGGCGAGCAGATCCACAACGTCACCGGCGCGCTTGTTACTGCCAACCAGGGCGACATCAAGTACGAAGACGTGGGCGGCGTATGGACGCCGATCAAGGCGACGGCGGAGTCAGCCCATAACTATGGCGGCCTCATCGCAGCCTATGCGGCTGCGCATCCGGGCGCTCCTGTCGGCATCTATTCCGGCCCCGGCGCCGGGATTGCCGGCAACGGCTCGATCGTGACCAAGTCGAACGCAGATCTCGGTTTTGTCGACCATCAATACATGCTCGATATCCGGCCGAACCTCGGGGAGAATGACGACGGCACGGCTAATCAAGGATTCGACTCTCACGAAGTCCTCTCGGGCACCGACTACGACGACTACATCCAGACCGGAAACGGCGACGACACGGACTACGGCGACAAGGGCAACGACATCCTTGACGGCCAGGGCGGCGCGGATCACCTCTACGGCGGCGACGGGCAAGACGTGCTCTACGGCGGCGATATCTCCGACTTCCTGGACGGGGGCGCCGGAGACGACATCGTCTATGCGGGCACGAGCTCGGGCGCGACCGACATCGTGATCGGCGGAGCCGGCAACGACAAGCTCTATGGCGAAGCCGGCATCGATGAACTTCACGGCGACGACGGCGACGACTACATCGACGCGGGCGGCGACACCGATCTCGCCTATGGCGACGCCGGTAACGACATCATGTTCGGCGGGGATGGACCGGACGAACTGCGCGGCGGAACCGGCAGCGACATTCTGAGCGGCGGCTCCGGCGCCGACGTCCTGAAGGGCGAGTCCGGCGACGACATCATGATGCCGGGGATCGGCCAGAGCGCACAGCAGGGCGACAGCGACGAAGCGTTGGGCGATGTCGGCTTTGATCTGGTGTCGTTCCAGGATCTCAACGTCGCGTTCGACGTGCCGGCCGACCTGCGCAACCAGAACCTAACCGCGGCCGGCGGCGCCGCGCCCTTCAACCCGTTCAACGTGCTCATCGCCGACACTGAGGGGCTCGTCGGCACCAAGTTCGACGACAAAATTATCGGCGACGACAATGCGAACTGGTTGATTGGCGGGAGCGGAAGCGACACCTTCGATACGCGCATTCCGGACACAACCGGCAGCATCGGGGGCGGTGGCAACGACGTCTTCATCGGCGACAGCCTCCGGCTCGATACGCTGATCGGCAAGTATGCCGGTTACACGGATGGCGCATTCGACGCCAACGGCAACGCGATCCATGGTTATCTGGGAACGCTTACGGGCGGCCTGCTGGACAGCGCCGCCCTGAAGGATGCGCAAGGGGCTCCGGTCTTTGAGAAGCACTTCACCGAACTACTTCAGACGAAGGCCTTCCAGGATTTCACCCTTGGCCAGGACACCGGGACCAAGGGTCTGGCCGATACGGTGAACTTCACCGGCAAATGGAGCGAGTACACGATCGCGGCCGTGACCTACAACGCAGGCAACTCGGACGGCCAAGTGGTCGCCTACAAAATCACGGACAATGGCGGCCTGGTGGACGACGGCCAGGGCAACCAGATCGCCCGGACGAATGACGGCGTTGATCTCGTGATCGGGGTCGAATACCTGCAGTTCAGCGACAGGACGGTCTCGCTCGTCAACAGTGCGCCGGTGCTGGACCTGCACGCATTCGACACGTCCGACGTGCGCGACAGCTTCTCGACGGCGAGCTACGCGAACCAGAACGGCTCCGCCAACTGGGCGACGAACTGGGCCGAGACCGGCGACCCGACCACTGGGAACATCGCCAACACAGGCCAGATCAGGGTGGCCAGCAACGCGCTTGAATTCAACGACGGCGGCGCCGGAGCCTCGATCCAGCGCAGCGTCAACCTGGCCGGCGCCACCTCGGCGACGCTCACCTTCGATGTCAACCAGCCCTTCGCCAACAGGTTGGGTGCCAACGAGTCGGTGGCGGTCCAGTTCGCAGCCGACGGCACGAACTTCTCGACCGTGCAGACGATCTCCGGGACGACGCCCGGCGGGGCGATCTCGCCGATAGCGCTGGTCGGACCCTTTACGGCCAACGCCGCGGTCAGGTTCGCTGTTACGGGCGGAAACAGCAGCGGTGGCGTCGTCCGGGTCGACAACATTGACGTGGCCTGGACCAAGCCAGCGGATGACGGAGGCTCCAAGGACTACGCCGTGACCTTCACGGAGGGTGGCTCACCGGTTGCGATCGCCCTCAATCCCAGCATCGTTGATGACGGCACGGTGATCCATTCGGCCAAGGTCGTGCTCACCAACATGCAGGTGGGTGACGCCTTCAACCCTCACGCGATTCAAGGCGACAACATCACGGTCACAACCGACAACTCGGTCGCGGGCCAGATCACGCTGAACCTGACAGGGGACGACACGCTCGCCCACTACCAGGCCCAGCTCGCCGCCGTCACGTTCAGTAACGGCTCCAACAGCCCCAGCGCGGTGGACCGCGTAATCCATGTCAGTGTCAATGACGGACTGCTCGACAGCAACGTCGCAACCACGACGGTTCACGTCACGCCGGTCAATGATGCTCCGGTAGCCGGGGCCGACCGGATCATCTCGAATATCGGGAACGTCGCGAATGGCATCGTCGTGCCCGACTGGGCGCTGCTCGCCAACGACAGCGACACAGACGGTCCGAACCCGCTGGTGATTTCGGGAACGAGCAATGCCAACAGCCTCACGGCGGCGCATGGGGCGTCATCTGTGACGATCACCGACACCGGCTTGACGGGCGGCAATCCTAATGGTGGCTCGTTCAGCTACACGATCACGGACGGTGGAACAGCCCCGAACTCGGCGACTGCGGCCGTGACCCTCACCCAGCAGGTCGGCGCGACGCTGACCGGCACCAACAACAATGACGTCCTCATGGACAGCGGCACGGCTCACACCATCTCCGGCGGCCGCGGAGACGACATCGTCTTCGCCGGCGCTGGCGACGACACGATAACGTGGACTGCGTCGGGATCTGTCACGCACATCGGCCCACTCACGATCCCGCTCGTCGGCGTTGATGGTCACGATTACATCGACGGCGGGTTGGGAACAGACACCTTCGTTCTCAACTCCACGGTCACTGGTAATGACCCGACGGCTCAGGCTAACGCGAATGTGGCGGAAGTCTTCGACATCTACACCCGGGCGGCTGCCGGGACGCAGTTCGGCGTGTTGAACGCGGCCACGGAAATCGTGGTGACCCGCAATGGCGTGGTCGCGGCGGAGCTGGCCAATGTTGAGGAGCTGAGGATCAATACAGGCCAAGGTCTCGACACCGTCAACATACACGGCAACTTCGACCCGACGCACTTGGCCACATCGACGATTACGGTGAACGATGCGGACGGAGGCGACACCGTCAACATCGCCGAACTCAGCTCCAGTCACCGAATCGTCTTCAACACGAACGTCAACGGGCACGTGGTCGGCGACCTCCGCCCGCAGGACGTGGTCAACACCTCGGAATCGCCCAACGGCGGCAGCGGCGAGCCAACTGGCTCGAACGGCGGCTCGGACGGCGGTTCGGGGGACGACGAACACGCGGCAGGCGGCGGTCAGACCGGCGGCGGCCAAACGGGCGGCCAATCCGGCGGCGATCACGCCGGCGGCGCGGACGACGGCTCCGCCGGTGCCGTAGCGGCCCTGCTGGGCACGGCCGAGGCCGACCTCCTGGTGGCCCGCGGCGACTCGGGAACCGTCATGGGCCTAGGCGGCGACGACCTCATCGTCGGCACAGGCGGCGCCGATGTCATCCAGGCTGGCGCAGGCGACGACCTAGTCCGGGCCGGAGTGGGCGACGACGTGGTCATGGGCGGCGCTGGTAACGACGATCTTTTCGGCGGCGCGGGCAAGGACCTCGTCATCGGCGACGCCGGCGACGACAGGCTGTTCGGCGACGTAGGGGACGACGTGCTAGAAGGCGGCGCAGGTCACGACGTGGTCTATGCGGGAGCGGGCAATGACCGCATCATCGCGCAGGCCGGAGACGGCGACGACATCTACTGGGGCGAGGCGGGCAACGACAGTCTCGATTTCTCGGCGGTGGCGGCCAACCTCAAGGTCGACCTTGGCTCGGGCGTCGACCAACATGGCGGCGTGATCAGCGCGTCCGGCGAAGTCGACACCATCTTCGGCTTTGAGAACTTCATCGGCGGTTCGGGCAACGACGTTATCGTGGCGAACGCTGCCGTGAACGTCCTGGATGGCGGAGGCGGCCAGAACACCTTTGTGTTCCATGCGGTCGCGGACGCCAGCGGCGACGTGATCAAGGGCTTCCAGCCGGGCGACGTGATTGACCTGTCGGGCATCGACGCAAATGCGGGGGTCGCCGGCAAGCAATCCTTCGTTCTGTTCGCGGGAACGACGTTCACGTCGGCTGGCCAGGTGATTCTGACGCACGAGACAGTGAACGGCGAGGACCACACGGTCTTGGCCGGAAGCACGACCGGCGGGCCGGAAGCCGACTTTAAGATCACGCTGGTCGGCGACCATGCGCTGACGGCCGCCAACTTCCACAACGCGCCCTGACGACCCGTGGCGGGGGTTCTTGGCCCCCGCCCATCCCCGTCGGCTCTTTGGAGCTTCCCCGTCTCTCTCTCCCGGATGAGCCTTATGGCCACTCAGCGCAATCGCAAGACGACGGAACCCGCCGAGCTTGCCAAGCAGGTCGGCAGCGTCCGCGGCGTCATCCTGGTGCTCTTCGCCGTGTCGGGCGTCATCAACCTGCTCGCCCTGACGGGTTCGCTCTACATGCTGCAAATCTACGATCGTGCCATCCCGAGCGCGAGCATTCCGACCTTGGCCGCGCTCTCGCTGCTGGCGATCGGCCTGTATCTCTTTCAAGGCGTCTTCGACACGCTCCGCAGTCAAATCCTCGTGCGTCTGGGCGCCCGGGTCGACGCCCGCTTGGCCCCCCTTGCGCACCAAGTCGTCATCGAGATGACGCGATACGGCCACTCCGCCGCTGAAGCCCAGGAGCGCGGCCGCGACGTCGACACCCTTCGCAGCTTCCTGTCGGGTTCGGCGCCCATCGCGCTCTTCGATGTTCCGTGGATCCCGATCTTTCTCGGATTCGTGTACCTGCTCCATCCATGGCTGGGCTTGTTGACCATCGGCGGCGCGCTGGTCCTCTGCACCATGACGCTGCTGACGGAACTCCTGACGCGCTCGTCGACGGCCAAGCTTCACAAAACCGCCGTCCGGCGGAACTCCCTCGTAGACGCGCATGCGCGCAACGCCGACATACTCAAGGCGATGGGCATCGCCGGCCACGCCGTCTCGCGCTTCGGCGAAGCCAATGCCGAGCACCTGAGGGTGCAAACGCGCACCAGCGACATCGTTGGGACTTTTGGGGCATTGTCCAAGGTCACCCGCATGATGCTGCAATCGGCGTTGCTGGGGTTGGGCGCGTATCTCACCATCAAGGGCGAACTCTCAGCGGGCAGTATTATCGCGTGCTCAGTGTCCTCGGCGCGCGCGCTGGCGCCGGTCGACCTCGCCATCGGTAACTGGAAGCTCATCGCCGCCGCCCGGCGGAGCTTCCGCCGCCTTAAGCATACGCTCGCTGCCGCGGAGGAGACCGACAAACGGTTGATCTTGCCGGCCCCCCACAAGACCCTCCAAGTCCAGAACATGACCGTGGTGGCGCCGGGGGCCGGCGCGGTGCTGGTCAGCGACGTCACCTTCGAAATGAAAGCGGGCCAGGTTTTCGGGCTGGTAGGCCCAAGCGGCGGCGGCAAGACATCGCTCGCGAAGGGGTTGGTGGGAGTGTGGCCGCTGCTACGCGGCCAAGTCCGCCTCGATGGCGCCGATCTTGACCAGTGGAGGAGCGACATCCTCGGCCCGCAGATCGGCTACCTCCCTCAGGAAGTCTGCATGCTGGAGGGAACCATCGCGGAAAACATCGGCCGCTTCGATCCGCATGCGGCCGACGCCGCAATCGTCGCGGCGGCCGAGGCTGCCGGCGTACACGCCATGATCACGGAGCTTCCGGAAGGCTACCAGACGGAGCTCGGCCCGAACGGCATGGCTTTGTCGGCCGGACAGCGCCAACGCATCGGCTTGGCGCGCGCCCTGTATGGGAAGCCCTTTCTGGTCGTCCTTGATGAACCGAACTCCAACCTCGACTCGGACGGCGAGGCCGCTCTCGGCGACGCCATCGACGGCCTCAAGGAGCGGGGTGCGGTGGTGATCGTCATCGCGCATCGGCCGCGCGTGCTGCAGTCCGTCGATCTCGTGGGTGTGGTTCGCGGCGGAAAGCTGGCCGCTTTCGGTCCACGCGACGAGATCATCAAGGAGACCTCGAACTCCATCCCGTTCCGGCAGCCTGCTCGGCGTCAGGCTGTGGCGACGATCTGAGGGAGGCGGCGATGACGGATGAACTCAGGCTAGGCATCCCGAACGACGCGGCAGCGTCAGCGCCCAAGCGGAAGTTCGACTACGAGGATCAGCGATCTACGATGCGCCTGACGATCCTCCCGGCCGTGGCGCTTGCCTGGTTGGCCCTGCTGAAGTCGATCTTCGGCCCCGAAGCCGAGAAGGATCATCATCCGTCCCCGCATGGAGCCTCGCAGCCGTCCGGACAGGCGGCGGCGGGCGACGACCCGGACCATTCGACCGGGCCCGCGCCGAAACTCGCGGCGGCGCCGGCCGCACTGGAGCCCGTCCAAGTGACCGCCGTGAGCCTTTCGTCCTTCGGCGGCGAGAACTTTGCGCCACCCCCCGATCTGCGGCTTGTTCGCACCGGCGGCTTCGCCTCGGCGGCAAGCCTGCCGTTCCTTGCGCCGGTTCGCGGCCTCACTGCCGCCGGCAACGACAACGCAGCCGCGCTTGACCGGAATAGCGGGGGAGGCGGCGTCGCTTCGCCGTCGGCGGGGATTCCGTCCCCGCGCGGCGGCTCCGATCGCCCCTCGGGCGGCGGCCCGAGCCAGACCGCCCCCCATCCGGGAGGTGGGGACGGATCGGGCGCGCCTGTCGGATCGTCCGTTGGCGGAGCGACGGGCTCAGGCTCGACCGGCGGCTCGTCGGGTGGCGGGACCGGCTCGTCCGGCAGCTCCGGAGGCCATGCGGCCAACCAGCGCCCGGTGATCGCCGGGCCGGTCTATCTGGATGACGGCTGTGTCAACCATATTTCGCTCATCGGTCTGGCGAGCCTGCTGGGCCACGCCATCGATCCCGACGGGGACGTTCTGCATGTGGCCCAATTGGAGGCGAGCGCGGGCTCCCTGGCTACGGTCGACGCCGAGACATGGGTTTACACCCCCGAGCCCGGCCAGGACGGGACAATCACGTTCACCTACGCAGTGAGCGACGGCGTCGACGCCGCGGGGGCGACCGCCTTCCTGTCGCTCGCACAGGTAGGCAACGGCGAACTCGCCGGCACGGACGACTCCGACGTGTTTATCGGAACGCCGCAAGCCGATGTGATCGACGCCCGCGCGGGCGATGACATCGTCTACGGGCGGGAGGGAGCGGACGTGGTCTACGCCGGAGCTGGCTCGGACCACGTCGCAGGCGGCGGCGGCGCGGACGTGCTCTGGGGCGGGGCGGGCGACGACGTGCTGATGGGCGGGGACGGCGACGATATCCTGTACGGCGAAGGCGGAAACGACGTCCTGATTGGCGACGCCGGAAACGACATCCTGTTCGGCGGCGACGGAGCCGACCAGCTGTTCGGTGGCGACGGCCATGACCAACTCGATGGTGGTTCGGGCGACGATCGCCTCGACGGCGGGGAAGGGGCCGACCTTTTGCTCGGCGGCGACGGAAACGATCAGCTCGCCGGCGGCGCCGGGGCCGACACTCTGGATGGCGGCGCGGGGAACAATGTCATTGCGGGCGGAGCCGGCGACGACGTGATCCTGGTCGTTGCGCAGAACGGACGCGACATCGTCGACGGAGGCGACGGCGCGGACACGCTGCGGCTTGACGCGCTGGACGGCCGGGTGACCGTCGACCTCGTCGCGGGCCTGCTGCTCGCCGACGGGGCCATCAGGGTCGAAGTCGCGTCCGTGGAGAACATCGACTGTGGCGGAGGGCCGACTGTCGTGATCGCGAACGACGTCGTCAACGTCATCGGAGGAGGGCAGGGCGCTGATTTCTTTCGGTTCGACACGCTCGAGGCGCTGACCAACCACGGCGCGGGCTCCGACACTATCGAGCGTTTCGACGTCGGCGATCGCATCGATTTATCGCGCCTCCTGTCGTTCGACGACGACCACCCGCACGCTCTTCTGACGTTCGGCGGGCTTGCCGGAGCGGAGTTGCAGCCCCTTGACACCGTCACGTTCCGCTTCGAGGCCGGGCCGGACCAGGACGAGCAAACCGTTGTGGAGGCGCGCCTGGAGGACGACTCGGGACCCAGCTTCGCACTGCTCCTGCAAGGCCACCACGATCTCACCGCCGCGAGCTTCGTCCTCGACCAGGACGATGTCGCCCGCATCGTATTGGTGGAAGCCAACCATCAATCCACATCGCCTGGAGCCTGAGCCATGGGTCACACTCCAAAAATGAAGCACAGCGGCGAGCCCGGAGGGCTCCGCTCCAGAGTGGTGGTGGCGGGCGTGACCGCGCTTACGCTCACATTCGGCTTTGGAGCCTGGGCCTACCACGCGCCCATGGGCGGAGCTGTGATTGCGCAGGGCAAGGTCGCGGTGCGGTCGCAGGTCAAGCTCATCCAGCATCGGGACGGCGGCATTGTGTCCGAGATCCTGGTGCAGAACGGCGACTACGTGCATTCCGGCGACGTGCTGATCCGCCTTGACGAAACGCAGACCCGCGCCGAACTCGGCGTGTTGCAGACCCAGATCGCCGAGGCGCTCGGCCGCAAGGCTCGCCTCACTGCGGAGCGCGACGGCGATGACGCCGTCGTGTTCGACGTGAGCCTTGCGTCCGCCACCAACGGTGCAGCCGTGATGAGCGGCGAAAGCCGCCTGTTTCGTGAAAACCGCTCCGTTCGTGAAGCGCGCCGGGAGCAGCTGAGCGCTCAGATCGAGCAGTTAGAAGAGCAGATTCGGGGCATGGCGGCGCAGCAAGCCTCCAATGAATCCGAGCGTATTATAGTCAAGGAGGACCTTGCCAGGCTGGCTCCCTTGTACGAGCGTAAGTTCATCGAGATCGCAAAGCTGCGCGCAACGGAGCGCGACCTCGTGAAAGTTGAGGGGCTAAAGGGCGAGATCTCCGCCAATATCGCGCGCGTGAGAAGCCAGATCAGCGAGACGCGGATCAAGGTGATCGAGCTGGACCAGCAGGTCAGGACCGACTCGCAGCGTGACCTGCGCGATCTCGAAGGCCGCATCAACGAGTTGAGCGAGCGCCTGATCGCAGCGCGGGACAAGCTGTCGCGCATGAGCCTGACGGCGCCCTGCAACGGCTACGTCAACGACCTTAGCGTCCACACCATCAACGGTGTGGTTTCGCCCAAGGAAAACCTCATGACCATCGTGCCAGACGACACTGAGCTGGTCGTCGAGGCGCGGCTCGCGCCGGCGGACATCGATCAAGTCGCCGTGGGCCAGCTGGCGCGCATGCGGTTCACCGCCTTCAACCAGCGCACGACGCCAGAAGTTCAGGGCGCTGTCGCGACGATCGGAGCGGCCTCAACCGCGGATCCGGCCACGGGCCAGTCGTATTACCTGAGCACAATTGCGCTGAAGGACAACCTGCGCACGGTCGAAAACCGGCCGGTGGTGCCCGGCATGCCGGTCGAGGTCTTCCTGTCCACGGGCGAGCGGTCAGCCCTGTCTTACCTCATCAAGCCCTTTTCGGACCAGATGGCGCGCGCCATGCGTGAGCGCTGAATCATGAACTACCGACGGCGATCGCCGCGACGCATTGAGAATAGGGGAGCGATACGGTGAGGAAGATCCTTCTCATGGGCTTGCCCGGATCGGGCAAGACGACGCTGGCGAACGCGCTGGCACCAAGGCTCAACGCGGTTCACTTCAACGCCGACGCGGTGCGCCAGGAGATCAACAAGGACCTTGGCTTTTCGGTCGGCGACAGGATCGAGCAGGCGCGGCGGATGGGCTGGCTCTGCGATCAGGTTGTTAAGGCCGGCGGCTACGCCATCGCGGATTTCGTGTGCCCGACGGCCGGAGCTCGCGAGGCGTTCCAGGTGGGCGGAGACGCAACGATCGTGTGGCTGGATCGCATTTCGAAGAGCCGCTACGCGGATACAAACCAGTTGTTTGAGGCACCGCATCCCCATCACGTGCGCGTCTCCGCCGACGGAACCCCCGAGCACTGGGCAGAGGTGATAGTCCGCATGCTGAGGCCCGTTTTTGACCCGCAGAAACCGACCGCGCTTTTCGTGGGGCGATATCAGCCGTTCCATGAGGGTCATCGCCGGCTGATCGAGGAAGGTCTGCGACGCGTGGGCCAGGTTTGCATCGCCGTTCGGGCCACCCACGGGACCTCGATCAAAGACCCGCACGATTTCGAATACATTCGCGCTCGCATCGAACACGGCCTTCGAGCCTACGAGGGCCGCTTTGTCGTTATGCCCGTACCGAACGTTTCGCACATCTTCTATGGACGAGACGTTGGCTACCAAATCGAGCGGCTCGAGCTTGACGCTGTTACGGAAGCGATATCTGCAACACAGATTCGGTTGCGAGAAGCGACCAGATCGCCCTTGGAATGCTTTCTGGGCAACGCTTAGCGAGATCTGCGTCACACGGACGATCCCCTGAATGAGAAGCCAGACACCCGGCGCCTTTTCGGCGTAAGTCGCGCCCGGGCGAGCAAGCAGGGTTCGCGCGTGGCGCAAAACCGACTGCAATGGACGCCTGCTGGTGACCCACAGCGGATTTTCGTAAATGATCGCTCGAGCCGCGCAACAAACGACTTACCGCTAGCCAGCGTTGAGGCGGGACTGTTCTTGCCCTCCGCAGCAAGAGGTCAGACGTTCGGATCGTGTCGGGTAAGCCGATCATTTCGGTGACTTAGGCATCTTGAACCAAGGCACCCCACGGGACCGTCCCGCACAATTGGCTCCTAGTACCCGACGGGCATCGTGGCACCAACGACCGGTGCGGCAGTTGCGCGCCGGTTGGTCCGTGCAAAATCTACCGATGGTCGTTGCATTCTGATTTTCGCCTGCTTTAACCCGTCGGCAAACTCGCCGATTGGTCTAGGAAGTCCGCATCAGTTAACCTCAGACTCACGCGTATGATTGGACCAGCGTCCGAGATCTCGTCCCAGCAAGTGGAACAGATGGCCGAACTCTTGGAGTGTACGGACGAGCAGATCTTCGCCGCGGTCGATGGAGCGTCGCGCCTGGCGAAAGGCACGCAATTCACGCCGATCGTGTCCAAGGCATCTGGGAAGATCTGGAAGGCTTCATCCGCGAGGTGCGGGCTGGCGCTTGAGCGCACCGGCCGCGGCTGTATGCGCCCACTGCGATCTAGCTGGTAAAGCTTTCCAGGTCTGCCGGCACGTCGCCAACTCGGATTAACACGACGGCGTCGTCGAACTCGCCGATCGAAGGATCGCCCGATCGGGAGAACGCTACAGCCCCTCCGTGCTTCTTTGACAGCGCGTTCGCAGCTTGCATTGCGGCGCCCGGGCTCTGGAACTCGGCGGCCTCGCCGGCGGCCAACTCGCCTTCCGCGTCGCGCGTGAATGGCAGCGCGACGTAGTAAGTCACGCGCTTGCCGGCCGCCGCCGAGTCGGCCCGCTCCTCGGTCTTTTTAACCATCGCTCTCCGCTCTGCTCAGTCCCGGACCGAACGACTCCCACCACCTTCAGTCGTGTAGTGTGGCTTGGCCCAAAATCGGCGGTGGTCGCCTGTCAGGACGCTGGAGAGGTTGTCCAAAAGGGTCAGCAACTCACGGCAGGCGTTCGCTCCCTCAGAGCCGATCGGAGCGCGCGTGAGCGCCCGGACAGCTGCTGAGCGGCACTCCTCCACCGCCCGGAGGAGCTCATCGGTCTCTGCTTTCGATAGCGCGCTCCGCCGTGTCCTCAAGGCCGCCCCACGATCCGGATTTGGCGGCCGCGAACGAAGCCGGCCGAGACACTTGCCTCGCGATCGTCGGCCAAGGTCGCTAGGTCCTCCAGCAGCGCCTTGATCGCAGCCCGGGTGTCGCCTCCGAACTCCGCCATAATCGCGTCGACGTCAGCCTCTGTGGGATATGTCGGCACTGCGGGCGGCGTGGCGGGGGTCGACATCGAGTCGCTCTCTGAGTTGGAACAAAAAAAGAACATCAGGCGGGCGGCCGGGAGTCAATGACGTGGTAATATGAACAGTAGCGGTTGTGGAAATCAGCCCTGCTAGATGCCGACCAATGCAGCTAGCCGCACCAGAAAGAAAGATGCATTTACGGTATCAAGCGCCGCAGGTGGAAGCCGCCTCACCTCTGGCCTGTGGGGCGCGAACTTAGTCATCTCCCGCCAGACTGCCGCTACGAAGCAGCAAGAGTAGGATGAGCAAGCTCCGGTGGCGCTGATCAGGCAAATAGGAACATCCCCGTCGAGCAAGGCTGGCGACCCTAAGCCGGATGAAAGGGCTGCGAGTCCGGTTCATACCCGAGGAGCAAAAGTTCTCTCGGCGCCAAGCACCGTTCAGTCTGCGGCCAGTTTGGTCCGGCGATCCGCGCAGCCGACTTCTGCTTGGCGCTCTCGCAGATTTGGCCCGCACTCTTCGCTAGGTCGAACCCCGCCTTGACTAGTCGATCGTAAGATTTGCCAAAGGAGGGGTGGAAGAGGCTCGTGAACTCCCGAGCCATTCTTCACTTTTTCGGTGCGGGCAGCGATCTACCAACGTTAGGCGGCAGCTAGGAAAGTCGGCGCGTCCGATCGGTGAGTTCGATTTCTTCGACGATCTTGAGCACCATGCCGAGACGCGCAACATCACTTGCAGTCATCTCGTCGGCAGGTCGTCCGGCGACCGTGGCGATGTAGTTATGAAACGAGTTCACGATCTTGGTGATCGCCTGAAGCCGCTTGCTCTCTGATTGAAGAGCCCTGGGCAAATCGAACGACTGCTTCGCATCTCCAAGCAAGACGCGGCTTAGGCTGTCGAGGATTGCTGTGTCCGACTGTGCCGGTCGAGCGCTCGACTGGATCGACGCTCCATTCTGCACTTGCTCGGGCTTTATCGTGCTCACATCGTTCATCGCTTTACCTCGGTGGACAAGTCACCCGTAGTGACCGGTCCAGAATGTTAGCGACAAGGTCCGGTTCAGAAAACTATAAGCTTAAAAAATGATTAATAAGATTGCTCCAAACACGCTGTCGTGTCCTTGATAGCAGCTTAACTCGGCACGCTGGTACGTTTAGGCGAGTAAACGCCACAGGCCCTAACGCTTGTTCCCCGGCCAGTTAGCACACGCTCGCCGTAGGCGCCATTAGGCCCACAACGCTGGTGTTCCCCGCAATCCACAGGGCCTGCATCTTGCAGCGCCCTTGCATCTCAGGCGTAGTCTTTCTCCGATCGGAAGTGAGCCAGAGGTCGACGATGAACATCCAAACCACTGCAGTGGTGGATTGCGGGAAAATCGCAGAGGTTGCCAGGCTCGTCGGATTGCTTATCGATCAAGGCGTCTTGGATCGAGTGAACGCGCTTCAGTATTTTGATCGCGCCGCGGCCGCAGCATTAGACAGCGATGTCGGCCCATACGGATCCTTTGCATTGCAAGCGGTATCAGACCTACTGCGCGGCGCTTCTGAAATCAGTTGCGCTAACTGAACTGTCGGCCGTCAGTTTTACATCGTTCACCGATTAATAAAACCGTGAGCGCAACCAACCGGAGACGTGGCAGTTCAGCCTCCAGCATATCAGTGCTTATGGGAGGAATTTATGAAAGCCATTCTGTCGGCAGCAGCGCTCTGCGCCCTTATCCTTCCCGGCCCCGCCTCGGCCCAAAATAGCGGTGTGGCCGCTGGCGCAACCACGGGCGCCGTAGGCGGTGCGATCGTTGGCGGACCCGTTGGCGCGGTCGTGGGCGGCGTTGCCGGCGCAATCGTTGGTGGCACACTCGACACCGCCGATCGCCCCAGGGTTCAGGAATACGTCGTCCAGCAACGCCGTCCCTCGGTCGTCTACGATCAGGATGTTGCGGTCGGGAGCGCTCTTCCCCAGACTGTCGAGACTTACGAGGTGCCTGACACGGTCGTGACCACCACGAAACAGCGGACCGGATGGCACTACGCGGTAGTGAATAACCGGACCGTGATCGTGGATAATAAGACCCGCAAGATCATCGAAGTTCTGAACTGACAGTCGAGCGGGGCGAACAGTGCGGCTCGCCCCGCTCGATTCCCGAGCAGCTGTCGGTCGCTATTCGATAAGCTGGGGCACCATCTACCGGCGTGCTCGGCAACGGCTTAAGAAGCTTTCTTCGGCCGACCGCGCTTGGCGGGCGCCGTGACCGGCTCAGCTGCCTGGCGGCGGTTGACCCCGAGCGCCATCGACTTGGCCCGCCGCCGACCGTGCTGCCGCGAAGTTCGGCGCGACCATCGGGTAATCGTTCGGCAGCCCCCACTTGACGCGGCAGTCGGCCGGGCTCAGGCCGTACTTGGTCATCAGGTGGCGCTTCAGCCGGGTTACTCTTTTTTCTCCTCTCGTAAGAACTCCTTCCCTAAAGCGGTTGCTTTGATCCGGACAGTACCTAATAGCTCTGCAGCTCCTCGGCGTATTTCGAAGACTAACGGGAACTCGGACCCGGAGAATATACCTCCGCCCTCCTCGACCATTCAGCCACTAGGACCCTGAGGGACCGGATCTTCCCGCAGACCTCTGCCGACAACCATGAGGGTGTTGTCTAGCAGCGGCCGCTGCAGCCGCAAGGCCTCCTCGGCCGGCGCTGTTAGCCAGGCTTCCCACTCTTCCGACGTGGTCAAGATCGCCGGCATGGCCTTCGGGTGGACGGCTCCGACCTCGGCGTTGGCATCCGTGGTCAGAAACCCGAACAGCTCGTGCGGCCCCTCGATCGGGTTGGCCTTGGTGCCCCGCACGCCATGCCAGCCCGTCCAGATCCCTGCAAAGAACGCCAGCGGCCGGCTCTCATCAAAGGCGAACCAAGTCGGCGTCTTTCGCGGCTTTGTGTCCTCGTACTCGCAGAAGGATGTGAACGGGACCAAACAGCGGTTGGCCTGCTTCAGCCAGGCGCGCCAGTGCGGGCTCTTCGTGTTCCGGATGTTGGTCACGGGCTGGCCGCCATAGGCCGGCGGGCAGGGCATGCCCCAGCGCAGCGTAGCGAGCTCGCGCGCACCGTCTGGCGCATTGCGCACCACCGGCGCCATCTGGTCAGGAAAGATGCCCGGCAAGCTCGGTAGGTTACCCGTGCTGTCGCGCAGCGCCCGAGTGAGCTCCAGGATCGCGGCCTGGTTCTTGGTCATGCTGTAGAGATTGCACATGACCCGCAATGTAGCCGCCGCCGCGCTTTCCGCGCTACCCAGCGCACAACCACAATCAACCGAGCTTGCCGGCTCCGCTTGATTGTTATCTGCTCGCATCGCGTCGGAGAGGGCCGACAATGCGCAGCCCATGTGAGATCCTCAAAGAAGCTTGGGATGAAGACCTTCCGGCAGCTGAAATGCTTGACCTAGTCTCAGAACAGCTTCGACGATGTGGCGGGGAGGTCGATCGTTCAGACTGGGCGGGGCTTTCTCAATCCGAAAAACTCGCGCGGTTGAGGATAGCGTTGCACAGCCTCGAACAGACGAACCTCCAATAAAGATCGGTTGTGGCTGCTCGCGGCCCAAAAGCTAAGCTTAGACATCAGATCTCTTAGACTATCTTCCCTTCGGCTCGGGCGGCGTTAAAGCATTGGTCCTTTTTAGACGTTTTCGGCTTCTCGGACCCGGCTAGCTGTTTCGGCTGTGTCTCGGCAGGCGTCGCCTTCTCAGCCTCAACGCTACACTAAGGCACTAATCAACGTGACGACGTTGCTCGGCCGCTTCGCGGTCGGCTCCGCGACGACGGTGGCGCAAGCCTGCTTGGGTTTCAGCATCTCGACAACCGTCGTCCAGCGCCGGCCGACTTTGTATTCGGCTGGTTACCTCGCAATCCCCGCTAACCGGGCGAACTGAAAGTCCGCCTCCGGGGAGGAGCTAAGGTCTGGGCGCTGCGCGAGCTGGCCTGCCTGAACGAGCGGTCAAAACGCATTTCAGCCCCTTGGCTGTTGCCGCGTCGTGTGTTCCCAGAACGACGGGTTGCCAAACGCGGCGCGCAAATGTGTGACGAGCGCCTTGATCTTGCTGGAGGTGGCCCTGTCAAGCGGGTGCGCGACAAACAGCTCGGCGCCCTGCGGGGCAGCGCCGGCGTCGATCACGACCAGTCGTCCGGCCGTCAGGTCCTCGTGCACCATGAAGCTGGGGAGGAGAGCGATACCGAGCCCTGCGAGGGCGGCGCTGCGCATCATCAGGCCGTTGTTGAGGCGCAGCGCCGTGCGAGGCCTGATTACGGTGGCGCCGTCCGGTCCCTCAAAGCGCCAGTCGGCCCCGCGGCGGCTGTAGAGGATCGCCCGGTGGACGGAGAGGTCCTCCAGGCAGGCCACCGGCCCCGCCTCTGCGAGATAGTCGGGCGAGGCCACGAGATGGCGCATGCTTGACGCCAACCGGTGCGCGATGAGGCGCCTGTCGAGCACAGGCCCGTGCCGGACCACCGCGTCGAAGCCGTCGGCCGCGGGGTCGACGAAGTGGTCGTCGAGTTCGAGCGAGAGTTCGATGCGGGGATGCTGGCGCATGAACGCGAACAGCGGCTCGGCAAGGCGCAGGGCACCGAAACTTACCGGGGCAGACAGGCGCAGCGGGCCAATGAGTTCGCTGCCCTGCTGAGCCAGCTCGGCGACCGCGTCCTCCGCATCTGAGAGCAGCCGCCGCGCTCTGGCCAGGAAGATGCGGCCGTTCTCGGTCAGGGTCGATCGACGGGTGGTGCGCTGGACGAGCTGCGCGCCGAGCGTCTGCTCCAGTTCTGCGAGACGTTCGCTCACGACCGACTTGGCGAGCCCGAGGCGCTGGGCGGCGGCCGTGATCGAGCCGGCTTCCGCGACGCAAACAAAGGCGGACACACAATCAAGCTTCAGCACTGTTCGGCCTTTCCGAACGCCAGGATCGCCGCACGACGGCTACCGCAGACGATGGCGGAGGCG
Organism: Alsobacter metallidurans; assembly: GCF_014636935.1. GTDB lineage: Bacteria > Pseudomonadota > Alphaproteobacteria > Rhizobiales > Beijerinckiaceae > Alsobacter > Alsobacter metallidurans. The sequence continues at coordinate 35,444 of NZ_BMES01000002.1, forward strand.
CAGCTTGGTGTCGAGCGTCACCCCCAGCTCCCGGAGCCCCTCATGCACGCCCTGATCATGCTGACACTGGCCGCCCTTGCGGGCAGCACTCTCCTGGTCTCGCCGGCCGCGGCGCAGCCCGCGCCATTCCCATCGGATTTCACGACGGGCGACATCCCGACCAACGGCACGACCTTACACGTCAGGACAGGAGGGCAGGGACCTGCCGTCGTGCTCCTGCACGGCTATGGCGAGACCGGCGACATGTGGGGCGAGCTTGCGGCCGATCTTGCGCGCGACCATCGCGTGATTGTGCCGGACCTGCGCGGCATGGGCCGCTCAGCCAAGCCAATGGCCGGCTATGACAAGAAGACCCAGGGCGAGGACCTGGCCGGCGTGCTGCGCGAGCTTGGCGTGGATCGCATCGACCTCGTCACGCACGATATTGGCAACATGGTCGGATACGCCTACGCGGCGCAGCATCGCGATCGAGTGAGCCGATTCGTGCTGATCGACGCGCCGTTGCCCGGGGTGGGACCCTGGGAGGAGATCCTCAAAAACCCGCTGCTCTGGCATTTCCGCTTCGGGGGTCCCGACATGGAGCGCCTCGTAGCCGGGCGTGAGCGGATCTATCTCGACCGGTTCTGGAACGAGTTTTCCGCCCATCCAGATCGCTTCAGCGAGGGATCGCGGGCCCACTACGCCGCCCTTTATGCCGCCCCCGGCGCGATGCATGCGGGGTTCGCTCAGTTCGCCGCGTTTGATCAGGATGCAGTCGACAACAAGGCCTTCGTTGCTCAAGGCAAGCTTGACATGCCGGTCCTCGCGGTCGGCGGCGAGAAGTCGTTTGGTCTCGCGATGGCGCAGGTTATGGCTTTCGCGGCCAGCCGGGTGACGGGCGATGTTGTTCCCGATGCAGGCCACTGGATTATGGAAGAAAACCCCAAGGCGACAGTAGCGCTTGTCAGCGCCTTCCTGCGCAAAAACCCCTGACGCGGGCTGCCGCGAAGGCCGCGCAGCGCTTCCTGAGCGGCCCGGCCGGCTCACGATCGCCTTCGATCGATTACGAGAAAAGGTGTGTGGGCCGACGAAGTACACGAAGGCGAGCGCGGGGCGTACCATCAAGCTTAGAGGGTGCGATCTCGTTCGGCTCCGCGCCGCTGACGTGGCGACCGGTGGAGCAGTTAGACCTCGGTCGACCGTCATCCAGCAGAAGACGGGCCGTCCCGTGCCGTTCGAATAAACTGGATCAACCAGGGCCGCGCTCGCAGCATGTCTTGTGGCTCGGCGTCCCGGGTCCGGAGATTGGCTTTGGCCCAGCCGAAGCCGAGTCACGGGAGCTAATCTGTTTGGATCTGCAGCGCCGAGCCTATCTGTCGGCCGGCACGATTTAGAACATCACGAACGGGGGAGTCCGCAAGATGTGCATAGCGCAAAGTTGTTTGTGACTGGCTATGCCCTAGCAGCTTTCCGATAATCGGAAGACTTGCACCATTTCCTGCAGCGAGAGCAGCAAACGAATGGCGAAGGTCGTGTATTCGGATGCCAGTTAAGCCGGCGTACCGCACCACAGTCCGCCACGGCCGGTTCAAGTCGGCTCGAGGCCGCCCGGCAATCGCACCGGGGATGACGTATGAGCCGTGACGCGGCAGCTTCTCCAGTATCCTCACGGCGGGAGCAGGCAGCAGAACGTGCTTGCGACCTGTTTTCCCGAAGACGGTAAAAAGACCACGCTGCAGGTCGATATTGCTCCATTCAGCATGCAGGATTTCACGAAGGCGAGCGCCTGACAGAAGTAGCAAGCGTAGAGCCGCCGCAGCAAAGGGATCGATCCGCACAGTTGGGGCGGATTTTGGGACATGTTTGCTGGTGGGCTTGGTCGCATCGATGCGCATCGGCACGCCCGTGGTCTCTGCGACACTTATAGCTTGTCCCAAGCGAACAATTTCATCGAGGCCAAGATAGCGCTCACGCTTGGTCTCTTTGAATGCGCGGACCCCGCTACATGGGTTTGTTCCGGTTAGCCTGAATTGGGCAGCCGCTGCACGCCAAAGCGTTCCAATCAACTCGACAACCCTGTTAGCAGTCGACGGCCGGGTTCTGCCGATTAGTTGGTGCAAATGTCCAACATCCCGCTCTGTCAGGTTATCGATCCTGACACTTCCCAAGCTGGGCGCGATATGCACTCGCAAGTATGAGCGGTAGTTGGCCACTGTGCGAGGCCGAAGCTTAGCTTTTTCCGGGTGAGCTTTTGCCATTGCGGCCGCGTCGTTGAGAAACACGTCTGCGAAGGCGGACAACGTGGGCATAGTCCGAGCGATCGCTCGGTCACGAGCGGGATCCTCTCCCATTCGCACACGAGATTGGAGTTCCTGTGCTGCCTGCCGGGCAACGGTTGGCGTGAACATTCCATGCCGCCCTATCGACATCCGTCGCCAGGGTGCGTTCCGCGATCGGCCGGCCCGGTACTCGAAGAGGTAGGTCAAAGATCCGTCGCGGTTTAGCCGGACGACGAAGCCTTTCAAGGTGTCGTCTCTCAAGCTTCCGGGCTGAGCCGATGCAATCAGGATGTCGACAGTTCGCTTCGATATGGTCGGCATGTCTCGTTCCGCAACAGCGACAGCAGCACGGTGTCAGCACCGCACTTTCGCGGTCAGTCTAAGCGGAGGAACGGCGGAGGCAAGAAAATCTAAGAGTGACAAAGAATTATGAACATCTGGCTATCTCGGGGAATGGCCCGGAATGTCGGACATTCATACTCATAACCTGAAGGTCACAGGTTCAAATCCTGTCCCCGCAACCACCTTTACCGAACGCCGCAACGGCTCATCCAACGCCGCCCTTCCCGGGGCGGCGTTTGTGTTTGTAGCTACCGCCACCATGCTGGCGATCTCGCCAATGAGCTCGATCTCAACTCCGCCGCCCTCGCGCGGGTGGATGACGACGTTCTCGATCAGGCTTCGCAGGATATCGAACGCTTCGGCTCGCGTCTCCTCGCGATGCAGCGCCTCGTGCAAGGACGCCACCTTCAGCCGGTAGACCTCGGCGAGGTTGGGGTGGAGCCGCACAGGATTGGGGGCAGGCGCAGCGAGCTGCCGGGCGATGTCAGCCTTCTCGGCTTCCAGCGCGTCGAGCCGGGCTTGCAGGCCGGGGGCGCGGAAGCCCTCCGCCAAGGCCGTGATTAGTCCGTCGAGCAGCCTGTCTACCTCAAGCTGGCGCCTCTCCAGGCGCGTCCGCTGGGCGGAGTCGTGGGCGCGTCCACGGTTGAGCTCTTCGGTCACAGCAGCGATGAACTCGGCCACAAGCTCCGGCCGCATCAGGTTGTGCTGCAGCGCCTCGATCACAATTCCCTCGAGGGAGGTGCGCCGTACACTCTCCTTGTTGGTGCAGAGGCCGTGGCGGGTCGCCCGGGCGCAGCGCAGGTAGTCTCGCCCGACAGCCGCCAGCGCATGGCCGCAGCAGCCGCAGGTGACGAGCCCCGTTAGGATGTGCCTCGGGCGGCGCTTCTCCCAGAACCGGCTTTCCCGAACGGCTTGGCTCGCGTCCGAGGCCGTGATGTCGGTGAGGCGCTGGGCGATGGCCTGCCAGAGTTCATCGGGCACGATGCGGAGCTCGGGTACGGGCTCGACAATCCACTGGCTGGGCGGGTTTGGCCGAGAGATCCGCTTACCCGTCGCGGGGTCCTTCACGAACTTCTGGCGGTTCCAGACCAGCCTCCCGGCATAGAGTTCGTTGCGCAGAATGCCGGTTCCCCGTGCAGCGTGCCCTCGGATTGTCGTGTCGAGCCAAGGGCCGCCATTTGGACCTGCTACGCCTGCTTCATTCAGGCTCCGCGCGATCGCTCTGGGCGAGGCGCCATGGGCAAACTTCTCGAAGATGCGGACGACCACGTCCGCTTCGGCTGCGTCGATGACTCGGCCCCCGCGAATAGGCTCGCCCCGGGCGTCGCTCTCCTTCACGACCTGGTAGCCGAAGCATCTGCCACCGGCCGAACGCTTCTGCTCGACGCGCCCCCGCAGCCCGCGATGGGTCTTGGCTGCAAGATCCTTCAGGAAGAGCGCGTTCATCGTGCCCTTGAGGCCGACATGCAACTCGCTGATCTCGCCCTCCGCGACCGTGAACAACTTCACGCTCGCAAACGTCAGGGCCTTGAACAGCGCGGCCACGTCTTCCTGGTCGCGTGACAGGCGATCCAGAGCCTCGGCGACCACGATGTCAACGATGCCGCTGCGAACATCTGCGAGGAGCCGCTGATACTCAGGCCGGAAACGGCTCGAGCCGCTCTGCGCTCGATCCGAATACGCGGATGAAACCGTCCAGCCGCGGTCGTCGATGAAGGCTCGGCACAAGCTGATCTGGTCGGCGATCGACCTTTCGCTTTGATTGTCTGACGAATAGCGGGCGTATATCGCTGCGCGCATTTGGAAGTCCCAGTGACGACTCATCGTGCGCTACTGCCGATGGGAGATGACGCTCCAGTCCGGATTGCCAGATCCCAAACCTGATTGAGCCTTTAACAGACCGCCCGGTTCTGGCAGCAGCAGGTTCAGGCATTTTGGCTCTCACCAACCAAGGCGGGATATGGCCAGACCGAAAATTCCGAGCAAGGCAGCAACAATAATTCCAGCTACAACCTGAATTTTGATTTCGCGCCACCACGCGCGCTTTGTCGGCGGCGCCGGCGTGCCGGAACCAGCGTTCAGGTTTCCGTGCCCTTCGACGCTCCCGACGTCTTCTAGATTGGCCAAGCTGCCTCCCGCCAGATTGGTGTTGTTTGAGAGGTTGACGTTGCCAGAACGCCGGATCCGGTACATGTCGCTCATGGCTTACCCTTTGTTGTCGAGGTCGAGCGAAGGTACCTTGCTATCTCAGAAGGCCTAATTCGCAGCTCGTCATGCGCCGTGAAGTTTCCGACATGATCAGCCACGACAACAGGCTCCTCGCTTTCGTAAGTGTTTCTTCGAAGAAGAACATTTCGGCTGTCTAAGAAATGGTTGGCAGAGCCAGGGCCAAACGTGCAGTCTTCGACTACAACCAGTCCTGCGCCGTGAGCTCGCGGCCCATCCGCGCTCATCTGGATTGATCCAAAGGGGAGGGCGGCAGCCTCGTTTCTCAATAGCTCGTTCACTTGCGAAGGTTTTTCTTTCATCAGCAGGCCTCGCTTTTGCCCATCCGATTCGCCGAGCCCTCATCACGACGGAGCGGAACACCCGTCCGCCATTCATCGGGCGTCGCTGATTGTCACGGCGTCGTTCACACCGAGAACAGCGACTCAAGCACGTTCTGATATTTACGTGCGCTTTGGATAGCACGGGCCTGATTGTAGTGCTTCTCGGCAACGGCATCGTTGTTGCCCAACACGGTCGCAACATCCCGCACATTTCCGGGACTGTCGACGGCGATCGCCGTCGCGCCTGCGTCGCGGAACCAGTGGGGCGGGATCTCGGCCCCGAACGCATCCTTGGTCCGCTTTCGGATGCGATAGTGCAGGGGAACTTCATTCATTGGCTCGCCCTGCCGCGAGATCCAGATGCGGTTAGTTGGCATCGGAACTTTGCGGCTATCCACGCTAAGAAGGACCGGCCGATGGCGCGACAGGTACAAGGTAACGGCCTCGGCCAGATCGTCAGGTAAGGCGAAGTGCCGATCCCGCTTGGACTTCATCTCGGCCCCCGGGAACTGAAGGCCCATCACAGATCCGTCATGCGTGAAATGGCCGAGGGTAAGCCCGGCGAGATTGCGCAACCGGAGCAGACGTCGAACGAGCAATACGACGCACAGCCCATCCCTGAAGCTGGTCGCCCGTTGAAGCGGGGTGGAACTGTCGTTTTCAGCCGCTCGGATCAGCGACCAGCCAAGTTCCTCGAGCTCGCGTGCGCTGCGCAGCCGGGCCAGCTTGTTGCGGACCGGCTTCGGCCTGCGGCGCACACGCGCGCGAATGTCTCTAAGCCAATTCCAATTCTGATCTGGGTCCAGCACCCGGCACGCGTCGTAAAGCTCCTGCACCCGGCACAAAACAGTGTAGTCGGCCTTCTTTTTCGTCCGCAGATCGGTGATGTAGGCGACGACCAGCTTTGGATGAACCAATCGGCCGGGGGCCCTATCCACCTCCGCGCCCGTGCTCGAGAGCCATCGCAAAAAGTAGCCCCAGCCCTTGATCGTCTTGCGCCGGGTGGATGGCCGCCAGAGTGCGCCTTCGCCGCCCGCCGATCCGAGGTCGTCCTCGCCGCAGGCTCTCTGCCAGGCTGCCTGATGCTGTCCCGGCCATTCGCGGAGCTTGAGCCCTAAAATGCGCTTGCTCATGGCGCGTCCTCCTGCCGGTAGGAGTCGAGCAACGCGTCGTAGCGCCGGAATGCGTCCTCCTGCTCAATGGCGCAGTAGAAGCTCACCGTCGTGCGGATAGATTTGTGCCCCAGCAGCACGCGCACAGTCTCGAACTCCCCCGGATGCTGGCGGAGGAAAATATATGCGGCAAGGTGCCGGAATAGATGAGCGTTCATCTCAAGCCCGATCGTTTCTGCCAGGGCAGTTTGGACTGCCAATCCAATATAGGCCGGCGATTTTGACCCAGCCCGTCGCGGCCTGCTCCTGGAAAGAGGCAGGGCGTTTCGACTTCGGTCAGCAGCGGACGGTATCGGGCCATATACAGGTCAAGCAGTTCGATCAGCCAGCCTGGGAGGGGAAACTCAAGATCCTTGTCGTTCTTCACCTCGTGGGCCGGGAGCACGATGTGCACAGCCCCCTGTCGTCCGGACCGCGACCAGCTGAGGTGCCGGTCGAGCCGCAGGCTAGCGAGGTTTTTTTCTCGCATCGGCGCGACGAGCAGGATGCCGATCGCCAGCGCCCGTTCCATCCGGGTTGCGTCGACTGCATTCGGTGGCCGCAGCCTTGCTTCCGCCATCAGGTCTCGCGGCACCGCGACTAAGCGCGCCATGTTGGCAGTATCCTTGAACTGCCGCAGGCGGCGCTTGTTCGTCTCGGTCATGCCGCTGCCGCGCGGGCGTACCTTGCCGGCCATGCGCCGCAACTGCTCCAGCTCGGCCTCAGGCCGATTGCGCCGCCGTGCGACAAGCCGCAGCGCTGCAGCGATGTTGGCCATCTGCCCGCTCTTTTTCACGCCGTGCCGCTCGCGCAGCCGCCTGAGAATGGCCCGCGCGGCGGTCGGCTGAGCGAGGTCTTCCAGACCTCGGATGCTGTGCACCGGCGTCCCTGCTTCCACCAACGCGGTCGCGGCCTGCAGCAGCTGCGCTCGCCGGTTGCGGACCGAGAACCGGCTCATCTCTTCGGTGTCAGACTCGTCGAGCAAGTCTGGTTCGGCGAGCGTGTCGAGAAGACCCTCCAGCTCCTGCCGGAACGAGGCCGGCATTTCATCCAGGGTCAGGGCGCGGTACCGGAGGGTTTTGGGGACCGGGAGTTCCGCTTCGGGCCAACCGGCGATCGCGCCCCGGCTCTTGTTCCAGGCCTTGGCGACCTCGCGATGCGCCTGCTTGGGGCGGTCAACTTTGCTCGCAATCAGATGTGACCCGAAGCTGTGGAAGAGCTCCGGGTCGACGCTCTCCGGATCGCGATTTTGCCGATCACAGAACGCAGCGAACTGCCTCAGGAAACAGCGGTCATACCGGTTTCGCACATTGGCGAGGAGATCCTCCCACGTATCGCTCAGAGGCGCCTTGCTGCGCTTGCGCGGGCGCGCTTGCAATCCGGCGAGCTGCAGGGCGCTGTCGAGCAGCTTGCAAAGATGCCTCCACTCGCGCGCCGTCAGGGCGACGTGGCGGTGGTCGATGCTCGCCATGCGGTTGCGCAGCGCCAGCGGGTCTGCGGCGATAGTCTCGGCCGGTTGGCCGAGCATGCTGGCGAGCTGGTCAACAGCCCGGCAGCAGTCCTGGGCGCGCTGGTTCGACACCCGCTTGGAGGCGAGCACCGCGCCTCGCACATCGGCCAGGGTGAGCGGGCGGAATCGGCTTGGAGAGGGAGGCTGCTGCATGGGGGCGTTGTCCTGCGTTTCGCGGCGGTTGTCGGTCGCCATCTTGCAGGTCGAGTTCACGACGGATTGACTGTCTGAGTGCTGCCCATTGTCGTGGGCCCCGGGTGGGCAGGCCACCTCTTGTTCAAAAAGGTCCCGCTGAGCTGGGCGGAGCTCCGCTGACTCACGTGCCCTCTTCGGGCCGGCGTCTTGACGCGTCTTTTTTGCGTTCTTCGTGTTCGTCACGAGGCGCTCCTGCGATGTCCAGTTGATGGTCCTTGATGGCGGATCGAGCCAGCAGACGGGCGAGGCTGCGGAGTGCTTCACCTGCGAAGGAGCTGCGCCGTACGGCTTTGCGTTTCGCACGGCGGATGGCATCCACGGTGGATCCTCAAAATGATGAGCGGTAACACCCCTATAACTGACCCACAGTGGCGAGTCCAGAGGAAGTATAAGTGACATTACGCCACTAACGACCGACCCGTAAGTCAGCAGTCGCACAGAAGCGACCTTGTGAGAGCGTGCTAAAATACACATAATATAAAGATTGAAGACTAGGAATACAGAATCTAAGCAGAACGCAATCCTGAGAAGTAATAGGATCGTACATTCGGGTATGGTCCGTATACGCGCCTAACCAGAGAGATGCGCCTGCAACAGACGTCAGGGGAGATCGTAGGGGACGGTGAACTGGGGGGTGGTAGTCGAGCGAGTGCGCAAGGCGGAGCGGCGTCCGACTCCGTCGCGTGTGGATTGGATGAAGCCATATTGGCGCCCGAGCACCGGCGGGTGGCACATCCGTCGAACCGTGAGCGCAACTGCAGGTGCGCTCGCGCGCTTCATTCACTCCCGGTTCAGCCGCGCAATCCTCTGATCGATGCCGGGAACTCTGAGCTGGTCCGTGGAGCATCCCGTACCTGGAGTATGCGTCGTGCCCCGATCGCCGCTGAAGACCCTGGCCCCGTTTCTTATGCTCGCCGTTGCCCTAGCTTCAGGCGTCGGCGCGCCTCCGGCCGCTGCCCAACAGACTGAGAAGCGCATTGCACTCGTCCTCGGCAACGCAGCCTACCCGGCTGGGGCCCTGTCCTTTCCCGCCAACGATGCCGGGCTGATGGCGCAGACCCTGCAAGCGTCTGGGTTCGACGTCGTCGGCGCCCGGGACCTCGACGGGGACGGATTGCGCAAGGCGCTGCGCGATTTCGTCGACAAGGCCTCGCAGTCGGGGCCGGAGACGGTGGCCGCCGTCTATTTCTCTGGCTATGGGCTGCAATTCGAGGGCGAGAACTATCTTGTTCCCGTCGACGCGCAGATCGCCCGTGCCGGCGACGTTCCCATCCAGGCGATCCGGGTCGCCGACCTGCTGCGCCCGCTCGCGTCGGTGCCCTTGAAGGCGCGTATCGTGGTCCTCGACGCCGCCCGCGAGAACCCCTTCGCCCGCTCCGGTCCGCCCCTGGCCGGGGGACTCGCTTTGATGGATGCCGATCCCGGCATGCTGGTCGCGTTCAACGCCGCGCCCGGCAGCGTCGCCCCGCCGCTCCAAGACGCCTACGGCCCTTATGCCCGGGCCCTGGCCGAGATGATCCGCGAGGGCGGGCTACCGCTTGCCGATGTCTTCGACCGAGCGCGCCTGCGCACGAGCGAACTCACACAGGGTGCGGTGGTGCCGTGGGATGCGGACCGCGTCACCGCGCCGTTCCTGTTCCTCGAACGGACCGCCGACGCGCCGGTGCCGAAATCGGCCGCGGACCTGTCGCGCCTGCGCGACGGGCCGATCCGCGATCTCGACGCTCGCGACGCCTACCAGGCGGCGCTCGGCCGCGACACAATCCAAGCCTATCAAGACTTCCTCGCCGCTTATCCTCAGGACCCGATGGCGCGGCGCATTCGACCGCTGCTAGCGGCGCGGCGGGAGGCGCTGATCTGGCGCCGGACGTCGCAGGTCGGGACAACGCGAGCCTACTGGTCCTATCTGCGGCGCTATCCGCGCGGTCCGCATGCCGGCGAAGCCGAACGGCGGCTCGGGCGGCTCGCCGCGGCCCTGCAACCGCCGCCCGGCTTCGAGGTGCTGGACTATGACGTGCCCCCACCGCCGCCGGACGAGTTCGTGTATTTCGAGCGCCCGGTGCTGATGTTCGCAGACCCCGTCTACGACCTGCCGCCGCCTCCGCCACTGGCCTATCTGGAGCCGATCCCGGCCTATTTCGTGGACCTGCCGCCGCCACCACCTCCGGTCGAGTACTACGTGCTTCCGCAGCCGATCTACGAGCCCGTGCCGGTGTACGTGGAGCGGCCCGCCTACGTCGCGCCGCCGCCGCTGAACCTGATCACCTACAACATCCACAACACGGTCATCGTAAACCCGCAGGCTAACACGATCGTGGTGCGCTCGCAGGCCGGCGAACCGCTGCTGCCTTGGGCCGGAGCTGAGGCTGTGGGCATCGTGCCGCGGACGGCGCAAGCCGCTCCCGCCACCTCGGGAGCAGGACAGGGGCAGCCAAAGGTCCCTATGCCGGGCGCGCCGGCCGCCTCCGGGGCCGCAACGGGCATCGGCCCAGGGGCCGCCGCCGTTGCCGGCGCGGCCGTGGCTGCCGGAGCCGCAGCTGCCGCCATGCGGGTGGCCTTGCCGCCCTCGGTCGCCGCCAAGGCCCCACGGCCCGAGGCTCCAACGCCCGCGGCACTGGTACCACAGGGCGGAGCCGGCCCGCAGCCGGCGGCGCAAGTTTCGGGCGGGGTCCGACCCGGAACGCCCGGCGGGCTACCAGGTACGCCCAGTCTGGGTGCGCCCCTGCGAGGTGCCCCCATGTCCGGCCAGCCTCTGGTTCCCCGCCAGCCTGTCACTCCGGGCCAATCACCTGTTCCAGGCCAAGCTGCAACTCCCTCCCAAGGCCAGCATGCCCTGCCCTCGGCCCTGCCGCCCCTGCCGGGCCGGCCTGGCGGTAGCCCTGATGCCCTGGCCAGCCCCGGCCGCCTCGGCTCGGCCGGTTTGCGAGGCCAGAGGGCTAGGCCGGGCCCCGCCAACATGGCGCCGGCGGCGCCCTCGCTCGGGGCCGCATCAAACGGCGCTGCGCTGCAGCCTCTAGCAGGTGCCTCACAACCCGCTCCCGCCGTTCTAAGAGGGCGTCAGGCAGTCTCCACAGGTCTGGGCGGCCGGTTCGCGCCACCCGTGGGCAGGCCCAGCCAGGCCGACATCGCCCCGTCGCGCCGCAGGCCTGCGACCGCGACTGCTCCGCAGGAGCGGGTCGCAGCGCCGCCCTCTCAGCAGCGCGGACCGGCCGGAAGTCTCGCACCCGTGCTGCGTGCGCCGGCCCCGCCCCGGGCCGAGCCGCCGCCTTTGCGGCAGCTCCCGCCGTTTGCCCGGTCCGAGCGGCCAGCCCCGGCGCAGATGCGGGCACCGCCGCCGCAGATAGTTGCGCCCCGGCCTGCCGCTCCGCCCCCGCCCCAGGTCCGTGCCCCCGCGCCGCCGCAGATGCGGGGTCCTGCTCCCCCGCTGCAAATGCGGGCGCCCGGGCCGCCACCGCAGTTGCGGACGCCTTCACCGCCTCCGCAGGTCCGCAGCCCCGCGCCGCGCCAAACGGAATCGAGGGGTCCTGCCAGCCGGCCACCCTGTGGCGGCCCCGGCCAGCCGTCATGCCATTAGGCCGGGAGCGCCGCGGTTGACCTTGCGCGTGCTTGGTGAAACCCGCCCCGCAGCGCGGGACGAGTCCTCGACCCGGCCGCTCGTTTGAGAGCGGGGTTCTACATGAATCCGGCGCGCGGGAGTGAGTGCGCTTCCATCGGCGAAAGCGGTGGTCTGATAGGGCGCTCGGGGCTTGGGGGCTGGCGCGCAGCTGCCAGCGGCTCGTGGTGCTCGACGCACGCGTTGGCGCGCTGTATGACTCTCGCCAACTTCGCACTCGCCCCTTAGGACACCTAACTTTCGCCGTGCGCCATTTCGGAGCAGACTGGGACATTGAAACCCCAAGGAGGGGATCATGAAAGCGTCGGCTCTGAGCTTTCAGGCGGCTGTGCTGCTGGTGCTGGTTGGAATGGGCTGGGGTATAGTCATGGCAGCTGCTGGCGACCATTCAACCATGCCAGCACATGCGCACCTCAACCTGCTCGGTTGGGTGTCTTTGTTTCTGTTCGGGATCTTCTACCACCTCCATCCGGCGCTAGACCGGAACCGGCTTGCGCAAGTGCAAGTATGGGGCTGGATTGCAGCAACTGTGGTCATGACCATCGGAGTCGCGCTGGTTCACACCGGAAGGTCGGCCGGAAACCCGATCGCTGCGGTCTCAAGCTTGGCCATTTTTGCCGACATGCTGCTGTTCGCGTATCTGGTTTGGCAGCGAGACAAATTCGGCTCGACATCGCCGGCGCTGGCGCCCGCGGAATAATCTGCGGTCGGACCTCACGTCTGTCTGGCGAAAGGGGGCGGGACGCACATAATCCCGCCCACTGCGCTCAGTTCAGGACTTCGATGACCCTACGAGTCCGATTGTCCACGATCACAGTCCGATTGTTCACCACGGCATAGTGCCAGCCCGACCGCTGCTTGGTCGTGGTCACGACGGTGTCGGGCACCTCGTAGGTCTCGACGGTCTGCGGGAGAGCTGTCCCGACCACGACCTCCTGATCGTAAGCGACTGACGGCCGGCGCTGCTCAACGACATACTGCTGGACGCGGGGGCGGTCGGCGGTATCGAGCGTGCCGCCCACGATCGCGCCAGCGACGCCACCCACGGCCGCCCCAACTGGACCGCCAACGATAGCGCCGCCCACTGCGCCCGTCGTCGCACCAGCTGCAACGCCGCTGTTCTGGGCCAATGCGGCGCCAGGGATGATAAAGGCGCAGAGCGCCGCTACAGACAAGATGGCTTTCATGACTTCCTCCCATTGCACTATGTGCCTAGGCTGAATGCCCGCTGGGCAGGATCGTTGCGCTCACGCTTCGAATTAAGGGCGCAAGGTGGATAAACGGACGATGAACAGTGTTTTCGGCTGCTGTTCAGGCTCGCTGGGTTATCAGGCTTACAGCGGAGGATTTACAATGGCGCTGAAATCTCTAGCGAGTGCTGCTCTGGTTGCCCTGACGTTGGCATCGAGCGCATTCGGCACATCGACAGAAGCTGCCGCGCGGAACGGTCGAAATGCGGCGCTCTTTGGAGGACTTGCAGCCGGTGCTCTTGTGGGGAGCGCGTTTGCAGGCAGCAGCAGAGCTTATGCCACGCCTGCTTATGGCGCTCCGGCATATGGCTACTACGGCCGGCCCGCCTACTATGCCGCCCCTGTTTATGCGCCGTCCTGCTACCGGGAGCGGCAGCCCGTATATGACGACTGGGGCGATCTTGCTGGCTATCGCGTGGTTAGGGTCTGCGATTGAAGACCCTTCGTTTGACCTCTTCGGCCTGGCGGTCCTTGGCGCTGATCCAGCTTATGGGCTGGATTAGTCCGCCGGGGGCTGTCTACGCCCAAGCGAACGCGACTCCCGAAGTCCGCGAACTCTCGCAATATCTGATACGGGAGAACATCGCGGGGACCTACTGCAGCGAGAGTGCAACCGGGCCGATGCCCGGGTTCACGAGAGACGCAACCGAACAGGCTTGCCAACATGTCCGTCAGGAAAGCCTGCGTGGGTCGGGCGCAAGCGGGGCCGCGGGGATTCCACGGCAAGATTGATCAGGTTAAGCCATGGATCCCAGTCCATATCGGCTCGCCATCTAGAATGACTTAGAAGCGCCGCGGCGACCAGCCTCGCCGCGGATCTTTCACTCTACGTGGTAGCAGGCAGATCACATCCCCGGCATAATGGCGATGTCGCGCACCTGCATCGTGCCGACGCCCTCGATCTTGCCGTGGGCGGTGGCCTTGCCGGTGGCGAGGTCGACCCGGTAGAGCGTGTCGGCGGCCATCAGCCAGCCTTCGCTCTTGCCGGCCGAGTCGGTGACGATGTCGAAGGCCGCCTTGTCGGCCGCGACGCCGAGCTTGCCGACCGCGCCGAGCACGCCGTCGTTCGGGGGAGCCTGCTTCACCAGCGCGCCGATCGTGCCGTCGATGTCGTACAGGGTGGTCTCCTTGGCGCCCTTCATGGAGTTGGTGTAGGCGCCGGCCACGATCTTGGGCGTCTCGCCCTTGTGCATGTCGGCCTCGGCGAACTTCAGGTCGCCGTCCTTGGTGACCTTGCCGTCCTCGACGTTGATGCGCAGGTTGGCGCCGTTGGAGCCGATCACGCGCAGGCGGTCGGCGACCGGGTTGAAGTCGACGGTCATCATCACGTTGGCGGGCAGCGGCATGTCGAGCTTCGACTTGGCGGTCGGCTTTCCGGTCTTGGTGTCGATGGTCCAGATCTGGCCGTCCGAGGCGAGGCCGTAGAGCATGCCGTCGGCGGGGCGCACGTCGATGCCGAGCAGGTTGGCACCCTCCACCTTCACGGTGCCGGTGACCTTCTTGGCGGCAATATCTACCATCGCGAGGGTGTTTTCGCCGATCAGGGCAACGGCGGTCTGGGCCTGAGCGGCGCCAGAGAAGGCCGCGGTGGCGAGAAGCGCAGCGAACAGCGTCTTGGTTGTCATCGTGTTTCTCCCGTTGTCTCCGGCTTATTCACCGGGCTGACGGAGCGGGTACACCCCGGCTTTGGCGGCGGATGCAGCGCGCCGGGAGTTTATTTCGCACTCACATTTCTTGCGGAGCACAAGCTCGGGCGGGAAGTGCCATAACCGAACAACCGAACACCTAAAGGGGCGCTGTTCCGTGCAGCCACGGTAGGCGGTACTGGCCGCCGCGAGCCTGAAGATCGCTGACGATCAAACCTGAGACCGGCATCAGCGTTGGCTTAGCTACCAAAAACGCGTGAAGCCTTGAAACGAAATGAGCCCGCCGGTGCGCTGTCGGCGGGCTCAATACGCGCAGGTACACTGGAGGGGACTTTCCTGCAGGGCCAAATATGGCCTGGCATCGTTAATGTTCAGCTACTACGCGTCCCGGCGCTCCGACCGGGAACTTGCGCCCATGCCAGCCGTCTTATCCGAAAGGAGAACGGCAATGCGCGCAGCTTTGGTTCTGGTGGGTTTGCTTCTGATCCCCGTGACGGCGCGGGCCGCGAGCTTTGACGGGAACTGGTCAGTGTTGCTCAGCACAGACAAGGGAGCCTGCGACAAGGCTTATCGCTTCCCGGTGACAGTTGTGGACGGAAAGCTCACCTACGCGGGCCAGTCTGGCGCGACCGCTCAGGGTGGGATTACCGGCTCGGGCAAGGTATCGGCCACGTTTACGCAGGGACCGGATACGCTTTCGGCCACAGGCTCGCTGAGCGAGTTCGCGTTGCGGAAATCCCGCACATTGACGCTCGGATCCGCCGCCGCATGGAGCGCGCCGTGGAACTGCTGATTGCCGCCCTGGACGCGATTGATGCCCACGGCGAGGACCTAGAGGAAGGCGGCGACATGGAGCCCAACTTGGCTGGCTTTCACATGGCCACCACGCTAGACGTGCTCGACTGCGAGCTGGACGAGGCCGCGCGGTTCTATTGACGGAACCCCGAGCCGCCCGAGCTCGTTATCGGGTCAAGTTTGGATTGATCATCCATGTATCGACCAGCCCCGCAGCATGCCCCCGCTGCGGGGCTTTCCCTTTTACTGACACCCCACTCGTCGCGCCAACGCCGTTTTCATGACCTATGAGCAAGCGATTATCGTTTCGCGACCTCAATGGATGTTCCCGCCGCATGATGACGCTGAATATCAGGCTCTTTGATCTCCTGAATGCGTCGGCTGACGCTTCCTCCATCGTCGTCGCCTGGGCGAAGCTGATCGCCTCGGGGTTAGTCTTCGCGGTCGCCATCCTCCTGACGGCGTTGTGGGTGTGGGGCGATCCTCGGCGACGCGGCGGCTTGGCAGCCACTGCGATCGCTGCCGCGCTGGCGCTGGTCTCAAATCAGATTGTGGGTCTGCTCTGGTATGAACCGCGCCCATTTATGGTCGGACTTGGCCGCACTCTGATGGCGCATGTGCCGGAAAATTCGTTTCCAAGCGACCACACTACCTTCATGCTGACAGTGGGCTTCGCGCTGATCGCAACGCGAGCCGCCCCAACCTGGGGCAAGGTGGTCAGTGGCATGGGCGTGTTGGTGGCCTGGTCGCGCATCTACCTCGGCGTTCACTTCCCCATCGACATGCTGGCGTCTGCGCTGATCGCATGCCTCTTTGGCGGGGTCTCCGTCCTGCTGTTGCGGCCGGTTCACCGCTGGATCCTGCCCATCGCCACGCCGCTTTATGAGGCTTCGTTGCGCGTACTGCACCTGCCGCCCCGCATGTTTCCGCGGTCGTCATCGGGATCATGACACCCTTCACTGCAACGCCAAATCCGACAATCAGAAAAGCGATCCCGCGATCCATCTGGGCGCTCGGGTTCGTTTCCATGTTCATGGACATCTCGTCCGAGATGATCCACGCGCTACTGCCCATCTACATGGTGTCGGTGCTCGGCACGTCAGCCGTTGCGGTTGGTCTCATCGAGGGTATCGCCGAGGCGACAGCTAGCATCACCAAGTTGTTCTCCGGAGCGCTCTCGGACTGGCTTGGGCGTCGCAAGCTCCTGGCCGCGATTGGGTACGGACTGGCCGCCATCACTAAGCCGGTCTTCCCAGTGGCTCCGGATCTTAGCTGGCTCGTCGCGGCTCGCTTTATTGATCGGATCGGCAAGGGAATAAGGGGTGCGCCGCGGGATGCCCTTGTCGCCGACCTCGCGCCACCCGAACTCCGCGGCGCGAGTTTTGGCTTGCGCCAGTCGCTCGACACCGTAGGGGCCTTTGCCGGGCCTCTTCTGGCCATTGGCTTGATGTGGCTGACCGGAAATCATTTTCATTTCGTGTTCTGGGCCGCTGTCGTTCCCGCCTTAGTGTCGGTCGGCGTACTGCTTTTTGCAGTAAGGGAGCCTGACCGGCCGCCGGGAACACGCCAAGCCCGCATGCCTTTGCAGCGTGAAGAATTGCGGAGGTTAGGCCCTGCCTATTGGTGGGTGATTGCGATCGCAACAATGTTCACGCTCGCCCGCTTCAGCGAAGCCTTCCTCATTCTGCGTGCCCAATCGATCGGCCTGCCGGTGACGTTGGTTCCGATCGTGCTGGTGCTCATGAGTTTCGCCTACTCGATTTCGGCCTATCCCATTGGCGTTTTGGCTGACCGCATGGATCGGGTGACGATCCTGCTCCTTGGAATGGCCCTCTTGGTCCTTGCTGACTTAGGCTTGGCATTTACCACAACGCTCCTGGGCGTTGGCGTTGGCGTCATGCTGTGGGGCCTGCACATGGGATTCACCCAAGGGCTTTTTGCGACCCTCGTTGCCGACAGCGCGCCTGCAAGCCTGCGCGGTACGGCGTTCGGGATGTTCAATCTGGTGACTGGCCTTGCAATGTTCCTCGCCAGCCTGATTGCGGGAGTGTTCTGGGATACAGCGGGCCCGGAAGGGACATTTCTCGCCGGAGCTGGGTTTGCGTCCCTGACGATCATTGGCCTGATCGCCTTTGGTGGCAGGCTAAGGTAGCGGGCGGGAGTCGACGTCCCGCCCGCCTGATCTCAGTTCAGGACTTCGATCACCTTGCGAGTGCGGTTGTCCACGATCACGGTCCGATTGTTCACGACGGCGTAGTGCCACCCTGTCCGCTGCTTGGTCGTAGTCACGACGGTGTCGGGCACCTCGTAGGTCTCGACGGTCTGCGGGAGGGCCGTCCCGACCACGACCTCCTGATCGTAGGCGACTGACGGCCGATGCTGCTGAACGACATACTGCTGGACGCGAGGGCGATCAGCCGTATCGAGTGTGCCGCCCACGATCGCGCCAGCAACGCCACCCACGGCCGCCCCGACTGGACCGCCAACGATCGCACCACCCACTGCGCCCGTCGTCGCACCAGCTGCGACGCCGCTGTTCTGGGCCAAAGCGGCGCCAGGAATAATAAAGGCGCAAAGCGCCGCTGCGGACAGAATGGCTTTCATGACTTCCTCCCATTGCACACTGATGTGCTGGAGGCTGAATGCCCTGATGCGTTTTTTGTTGCGCTCACGCTTTGAATTGGCGGGGCGAGGTTAAAGGCGTCGCCTTCCAGGCAGCCAGCGGCGGCTAGAAGGGGCAACGGTCCACGCCCCAAATGATTGGTAGACCGGGTAGGTTCAGCCTCGGAGGCGCGACGCTATGGCTTGGGAGAACGTTTGGAAGGGAAAGATCGCTGATCGCGATGTAACAGTTGACGTGGAAGACGGCGACCGCAGTTTGCGCGTCACGGCCGTATCTTCGGAGGCACCTTCGGAAAACGCCAAAAAGGCAGAACCAAACCTGATCGAGATCTTCCCCGCCTCGCCAGACGAAGCCATGGAAGAGCTTCTGCTCGACATGCAGTTCGATGACGAAGCAGCAGCTGAAATCATGTCCAAGATCCCGCCTGGCCTGTGGTCTGAGCACGCCAACGTGCAGGAAACACCTGCAGTAGGGTGACCAGACAAGGAGCATCGCTATGGCTGACCAGACCGCGAAAGGCGCTCAGACCGGGAATAGCTGGAATCCGGGTAGCGAGAGCCACCTCGCTTATCTCGCCGGGGTGTACGGGATTACAGCCGCCGAAGCTGAGGTGCTGTTCAAAGAGCACGGCTCCAACCGCAAGGTGCTGGATATAGCCGCTGCGAAGCTCACGGGCCGACCATTCAAAAATTCACGAAAGAGGGGCCGGGTGTCGCCCACTCAGACAGAGGAGAGAATGGCGGCCACCGACGAAGCTGCCCGTTCAATGATCGAGAGCGAACGCCACACGATCGCGGCAAGAACCCAGGCTCTTCGAGAGAAGAGATTGAGCCGGCCGTAATGAAATTGGTCAAAGGAATTATGAGAAAGGCTCTCCCATCTTTTAGCGGGGGGGCTAAGGGTGCCTTGAGCCGCTCCCGAGCGTAGTGATCCATGGAAACAAGCCTCTGCCCACGGCAAATCATCGGAGCTTGAATCAAAGCTCTCACGAAATGCTTCGTTCGCGGTCGCGTGCTTTTGGCAAGCGTCGTAGAATGTGAGTCCCTCTACCTCGGCGACGAATTCAACCACAGGCTAGGAGGCGATTTTAGCGGAACGCCCTAGTGGGGCCACACCTCCTCGCAACTCGGCGTTTCGCTCCTCAAGAGCAACTTTGATATGGCGAATCAAATCGCCGACGGCTTTCTCAATCGCCTGCCGCCGGATGCCGGCGTCGTCAGCAGTAACCAAGCACTCGAAAGACAGACGACAAGCCTCGGCATGCACGAGGTTGGACGGTGTGGTGGTCTCGGGCAGCCGCTTATCAAGCCATTGTTTCAGAAACTTCTGTGCAAGGCTGGTCACCTCTGGCCGCGGCTTCGTCACGTTCAACTCCATCTAATACTGATCACATCCCCGCCGCGACCGGCCTGTTTGCAGCGGAAGGACCGGCTCGGGCAGCCTTGGCCACCTGATCTCGGACTTACTCTGGATGAAACCCCGCGGACCGGGGCTGGGGTTGCGAGGCAGCCGGAGCCTTGTCTTTCATAAGCGGAATAGCGAAAAACAATGCAGCTAAGCCGGCAAGAACTGCACCCGCAATGGTCCATCTCCTCGTCGACCGAGCAATGACCTCGGTTCTAACGGCTTCCTCCGCTAGGAACGCATAAAGGGCGATCGTAGCCCCGGGTTCATTCGATGGAGTGACTGGCTCGTCCATCCAGAGGACCCTCTATGCAGCGCAGCCGCCGTTTGGGCCCGACATCTAGCCCAGGAAGCCATCCGCTTAACAGCGCTGGGATCCGGCAGCACGCAAATGCAGCGGCCGCCGGCGTCCGAGCCAGCGGCCGCCTCGCATCAGAACTTGTAGTTCAGGCCGACGCGGACGACGCCCGCATCGTTGTTCTTGCGCGTGGAAACGATCACACGATCTCCGGCGCCGTTGAACACCTCGGTGTTGTTGTGGTTGCCGCGATCGATGTTGACGTAGAGACCTTCGATCTTGGCCGTCCAGTTCGGGGTGAAGGCGTATTCCACGCCGCCGCCGAGGGTCCATCCGGCTTTCACATCGCTGTTCCGACGGAAGAAGTCATTTCCACCGAAGCCCGCATAGGCCAACCCGCCTGTCACGTA
This sequence comes from Alsobacter metallidurans, assembly GCF_014636935.1. Lineage (GTDB taxonomy): Bacteria > Pseudomonadota > Alphaproteobacteria > Rhizobiales > Beijerinckiaceae > Alsobacter > Alsobacter metallidurans. Next base: position 55,488 of record NZ_BMES01000002.1, read on the forward strand.
GATCAGGGCGCGGTCAACCGCGTAACCGATACGGCCGCGGACGGTCCCGAAAACGTTGTTCGAGTTGGAACGGCCGACCCCGACCGGGTTTCCGAACGCGTCGACGTAGACGACGCCGACGTTGCGATGATTGCGGCCGATATCGGCATAATCGATGTCGGCTTCAACGCCGGCCACGATCTGTCCGAACTGCCAGTTGTAGCCAGCCTGGACGCCGCCGATGAAGCCGGACGTGTCACCATTGCTGGTTGATGTCGTCACGCCCGTGACGGTGTTCACGAAGGTGGTGCTCTGGTTTTTGGCGAAAGCGCCACCCGCGTTCAGACCGATGTAGAAACCGGTCCAGGTGAACACCGGAGCGTAGACGATCGGCGCCATTGGAGCGCCCTTCGAGGTGGGGAGGTCGGCAGCAAAGGCGCTTGAAGCGGCGACAAGGCCAGCTGCCGCAAGAGTCAGGGATCGCATCATGAGGAGGCTCCTAAGGGTAGGGGCGTCAATCTGCGCCCGCTTTCCAAGTGTGGCTAGCGTAAAAAAGCAACACTCGCGTATTCATGCCGCCGTATGCGGCGGCATGCTTGCCAACCGCGCAGAAATTGCCGACACTTCCGTCTGTCTTCTTCCGGCTTGAGCCCCTGAGGAGGATAAGACGGCCGCCGTTTCGCATCCGGCGGCCGTTTTGTTTGGGATTTCGTATAGTTCATGTCTTGGATATTGGGAAAAAGTATAATCGCGAAGCCACCAATTGCCGGCAAAGCTGCAAGTGAAGTTTGCGGCAGCCACGATCCAAGTCGCGGCAATCTGTCTGACGGGAGCCCTGCTGACTGGGCAATCTCGTCTGGTCGACCCTGCAGCTTGAGAAAATTTGTATCGGGCAGAAAGATCCGGACTCTCAGAATGTTGCGCCGTCGGTTCGATCGCCCGTCGAGGGCGCGTAAAGCTGTAAGATCATCGCGGCTTCATGTAATCACGCGTCAGCGGCAACGATCCCGCCGTCTTGGCGATCTGGATCTGGAAGACCACCAGCCCTTCGTACAGGAAGGCGCACTCGGCCGCCGCGAGATAGAATTCCCACATGCGGCAAAACCGTTCGTCGTACAGCGCCGCCGCGTCGGCGCGTCGAGCCTGGAAGCGTCTGGCCCATTCCCGCAGCGTCAACGCGTAGTGCTTGCGCAGAACCTCGACATCGGTGACGACCAGTCCGGCCTTCTCGATGTGCGGAATGATCTCGGATAGCGAAGGAATGTCGCCGCCCGGAAAGATGTACTTGTCGAGCCAGGGCGTGACGAAGCCCGGAGCATCCGACGAGCCGATAGTGTGCAGCAGCATCACGCCGTCTGGCGCCAACAGCTCGGCGACCTGCCGGAAGAACACTCCGTAGAACCCGACGCCGACATGCTCGAACATGCCGACCGACGTGATGCGGTCGAAGCGCTCCTTCAAATCGCGATAGTCTTCCAGCCGAAACTGCGCCCGGTCGCCGAGGCCGAGTTGCGCAGCGCGCGCTCGCGCGACGGCCAGTTGCTCGCTGGACAGGGTGACGCCGAGCACATCCGGCTTCCTGGCGTCCTGCGCCAGCGTTAGGGCCGAGCCTCCCCAACCTGAGCCGATGTCGAGCACGCGCATGCCGGGGCCGAGATCGAGCTTGGCGACGATGCGGCGCTTCTTTTCGGCCTGCGCCTCCTCGAGGGTGGCGGAAGGATGGGGAAAATACGCGCAGCTGTATTGCAGATCGTCATCGAGGAAGAGGCGGAAGAGCCGTGCATCGAGGTCGTAGTGATGGGCGACGTTGGTGCGAGAGCGCCGGCGAACGTTGTTTCGCGCCAGGCGGCGCAGCCGAAAGCGAGCGAAGTCGACCGCCCGCATCAACAAAGGGGGCGAGCCGGATTCCGCGTTGGCGTATATCACGCCGAGGAGGTCCCGGATCGACCCCTCTTCCAGAGCGAGCCGTTCGGACATGTAAAGTTCGCCGAAGCGCAGATCGGGATCAATCATGAAGGCCCATTGCGCCCGCGCGTCGGCGAAGCGAAAGGCGACCGCTGGCCCCGAACCATCGCCAAAACGCTCGCTGCGTCCCGACGCGAAGGTCACGGTGAGGGCGCCGGAGCGTATGGATTTGCGAAGCGCGGATGCGAGGATGGTTTCCATGATTGGGGTCCAAGCCGAATTCGACGACGGCGGCGCGCCGGCGTCAGTCTCCCGCCACCGCGCGGGTGACGCTGATGCCGAGCTTCTTCACGCGATGCCAAAGGCTGCGTTCGGTGATGCCCAGGATCTCGGCCGCCCGGACCTGCACGCCGTCGGTCTGCTTCAGGGCGGCGATGATGCGCTGGCGCTCGAACCGGGCGCATTCGTCGTCGAGGTCCATCGGAAAGACGATGTCGCCGCGCGAGCCGCTGGGGCCTTGGGTTTGCCCGATATAGGGCGGCAGATCCGACGCCTCGATCACGTCGCGCCTCGCCGAAAGCACCGATCGCTCGACGCAGTTCTGCAGCTCGCGGATGTTGCCCGGCCAGGGATAGGCGCACAACGCGCGAACAGCGTCCGGCGAGAAGCTAAGTCCCTTCTTACCGAGCGCCGGGCCGAACTCCGCGACGAAGCGGTCGAGAAACAGGGGGATGTCCTCCCGCCGATCGCGCAGCGCCGGCAGCGGAATGGCGAAGACGTTCAGGCGATAGAAGAGATCGCCTCGGAATTGGCCCGCGGCCACCATCTTCTCGAGATCGCGGTTCGTCGCCGCGATGATGCGCACGTCGGTGGTCTTGCTCAGGGTTGATCCGACAGGCTCGTAGACGTGGTCCTGCAATACCCGCAGAATCTTGGCCTGCAGGGCGAGCGGCATGTCGCCGATTTCGTCCAGAAACAGCGTCCCGTTGTCCGCCTGCCCGAAGCGGCCGACCCGGTTCGCGACCGCGCCCGTGAAGCTGCCCTTCACGTGGCCGAAGAACTCGCTTTCCAGCAACGCCTCGGGAACCGCCGCGCAGTTGACGGCCACGAACGGGCCGGCGCTGCGCGGACTGTTGAAATGGATGGCCCGCGCCACGACTTCCTTGCCGGTGCCGCTCTCGCCCGTCAGCAGGACGGTGGTCTTGGCGGCGCAGACTTCGCTGATGGATCGGAGAACCGTCTGGAACGCGGGCGACACGCCGACCAGGGTGTCGAACCGATGCCGCCCCTCCAGTTCCTCGCGCAGGCGGGCGTTGTCGCGCAGGGCGTCCTGCAGGCGGAGCGCGTTGGAGAGCGTCGCCGTCAGGTCGTCCAGTTCGATAGGCTTGTCGATGTAGTCGAACGCGCCTTCCTTGATCACCGCGACGGCGTCGCGCACGCTGCTATAGGCCGTCATGATCACGAGCGGGATCTTATGGCCGCGCCGCGACATTTCGGCGAGGAGTTCGCGCCCGCCCATCCCGGGCATGCGCAGGTCGCACAGCACCAGGTCGACGGGGTCGCGGTCCAGCGTCTGCAGCGCCGCCGCCCCGCTCGAGGCCGTTAAGGCGCGGTAGCCCATCTGCTCCAGCATTCCCGCCAACACGTCGAGAAGCTTCGGCTCGTCATCGACGATGAGGATGGAGTGGGTCATGCGGGCGCCGCGTCATGTTCGGTTGCGGTGGGAAAATTCAGCTCGAACACCGCACCTGTGGGGCCGCCCTTGTAGGCGACGGCTCCGCCATGCGTCTCCATCACGGCGAAGACCTTGGCGAGGCCCAGCCCCGTTCCGGTGGCTTTCGACGTGACGAAGGGGTCGAACAGGCGCGGCGTGATGTCGGCCGGCACGCCGGGGCCGTTGTCGGTGAACACCAGCTTCACCGAGGCGCTATCCTGGCTCTGGCGGATCGAGAGCTTGCCGCCGCCCGAAAGCGCGTCCAGGGCGTTGAGGATGAGGTTCAGCACGGCGTCGTAGATCTGCCCCGGGTCGCCGCGCACCACAGCGTCGGGCGCGTCGTCGATCAACGAGATCGTCACTCCGCGGCGCTCGGCCACTTGCTGCACGAACGCGATCGCGCGCTCGACGACGTCGGCCGGCTTCAGCAGAACGGCGGCCTGGGGTGTCTTGGCGAAGGACAGGAAGTCGCGGATGAGCGCATCGATGCGGCGCACTTCCTCCACCACATAGCCGAGGCGCCGAACCTCCGCCTCGTTGAGGCTCGTCGAGCGTTGCAGGAGCTCGGCCGTGGTCTTGATGATGCCGAGCGGATTGCGCACTTCATGCGCGAGCCCCGCCGCGACCTCGCCCAGCGTCGACAGGCGCTCCTGGCGGCGCAACCGCGCCTCAACGTCGCGAAGGCGCGAGAGTTCGCGCGTCATCTTGTTGAACGCGTCCGACAGCTCCGCGACCTCGTCGCGGCCCGCCACCGTGACCTGCTGCTCGAAATCGCCGGCCGAAACGGCGCGCACGCCGTTCGCCAGCTTCAGCAGCGGGCGCACGAGCTGGCGCGACAAAACGAGGGCGCCCAGCACAGCCAGCGCCGAGCCGACGATGAAGATGGCGACGAAGATGTTGGTCCTGTTCACCCAGCCGGCGATGCCGATGTCGGACCGAAGCCCGCAGAAGATCACGCCCAGCAATTGCTGCTTCCCGTCGAGCAACGGCGTGTAAACGCCCATGAAGCGGCCGCCCTCGGCCGCGCGCCTGAATACGTATGGCTCACCCTTCACGAGCGCCTCGGCGAGGGCCGGCCGCAAGGGCCTGTCGACCTGTGCGCCAAGAGCTGACGAGTAGAATTGCACCAGGCTGTCCCCCTGACGGTAGTACAGCCGCATCTCGAAGGACTTCAGCGCGTTGATGTTGCCGATGTAGTTCTCGTCGATAAAAATTCCGAGCATCAGGTAGAAGCGAGACCCGCTGCGTTCGAACGGCCGCAGCGCCCCGGCCATCAGCATCGGCCTGCCGTTGATCCGCACCGTGTAGAGGTTGGCCTCGGCGCCGATCGGGGCCTCCTCCAGGCCAGAGACCTGGCGCGAGGCGAAGACCGCCTTCTTGTCGGCGCCATAGACCACCAGGACGTCGTAGCCGAGAGCGTCCATCAGCTTCTGAACGCTGGACGGCAGGGCCGTGGCGGAACCGTCCGCGACGGTATCGATGCTGCCCTGTTCGATAATGCTGTCGGCGATGCCCATCGCCTCCCGGCGCTCGTCCAACATGTTGCCAAAAAAGAAGCGGGACGTTTCATAGAGCCAGACTTGCAAGCTCGACTCGAAGGTGTTGACCACGAGCTGGGTGGCCAGCTCCGTGGCGACCAGCATGGGCGCGACGCTGACCAGCATGAAGGCGATGATCATCTTCAGCCGGATGGATCGAAAGCGCCCGAAGCTGCGCACCTCAATCGTCCTCCGTGCCGAGCAGGACGATGCCGGCGATGATGATCGCGACGCCTGCCCAGCGGAGCGCGCCCACATGCTCCCCAAACAGCACGGCCGAGGCGGCCGTCACGCTGACATACACGATCGAGGTGAGCGGGAAGCCGAGGCTGAGCGGCATGCGATCCAGGATCGTCATCCAGGCGGCGAAGGATCCAAGATAGCCGATGACGCCGATCCATGCCCAGCCATTGGCTGCGGCGGCCCAAAGCCAAGCCTCCGGCGGCATGCCCTCCATGGCCGAGCCGGCCGCCTTGAGGGCGACCTGCGCGAGGGTTTCGCACACCACGAGGAACGTCCAGGCGACTCCAGCCAGGATCGACGGCCTATGGCCGCCAGCCTCGATGCGCTGGTTCATGTCTGGCGCTCCATGAGGCTCGCGATGGCCGGATCGAAACGGTCGAGCCTCACGATCCGCGCCACCACGCGAAGGCAGGCGTTGATGACGCGATTGCGGTGCCGGAACAGCAGCCAGTTTGGCGACAGCCTGCAACCCAGCCTCAATTTGGAGACATAGAACGCCTGTCCGCTTTGATACGTCGGAATGCCGCGCTTCGCGCAGTACTCGATGTTCTCTATCCAGCTGATAAAATAGAGATTGTAGCGTCGCGCTGCCGGGTAGTGCATGCCGATGTACTTGTCGACGAGGTGGGTCGGCGTCTCGATCAACAAGTTGAACGCAACCAGCGCGTCTCCGGCCCAATACAGTACGATCGTGGCGTTGGGCATGTGGCGCAGCACCGCCGCGAAGTAGTTCGGCGGCAGGTGCTCGAATTGCAGGTCGCTATGCGCGACCGTCTCGGCGTAAAGCGCGCCAACGGCCTCGACTACGTCGTCGACGCATTGGCGCCGTTCCACCCGGAGGTCTTCGCGTACGCGCATCTTGCGGCGGAGGTCCTTGCGCGTAGCACGGCTCAGCGTCGCCAGATATCCGTCGAGGCCGCCGGCCGGCATGTCCAGCATGCCGGTGGGCAGGCCAGGGATCGGCTGGTAGCCGCGTTCGTCCGTGATCCGTCGCCAGAGCGGCATGTCGCGCTCGCCGGCGTCCTTGACGGCCATCAGCCCGCAACCTTCGGCGTCCGCCATGGCCTCGAAGGCGTCCAGCATCAGCGCCAGCAACTCCGGCTGACGCTCGGGCGGCGCCGTCGGCGCAAAGCCGATGTGGCAACGCTCCGCGACCGGTGACCCCAGGGCCGCGAGCCGCAACGTCATCAGCCAGGGCAGCGCGCGGCTGAGCATGCGGGTGATGCGCTTCAACCCGCCCTGTACGGTGGTATCGAGTTCGTAGCGGGTGAGAAACGCCGGAACCACGGCCAGCACCTCGCCCTGGTCGCGTAGAACGACGTATCGCCAGTCGAAGCCTGGCGGCCCTGCCTCTTCCACGGCGCGATAGAAGGCCCAGGTCTCGGCTTCGCCCGGGAAGCAGCGATCCCAGTCTTCGCGAGCGACCGCCGCGATGGACCGTTCTATCGTGGTGGTCGCGGAGGGTCGCCTCATCGCCCTTGCACCCGACGCAGCGGGATGGAGCCATGCCGAGCCGCCTGATGGGGCGCGTGGCGCCCCAGGAAGCCCAGCGAGTGTTCGATCAGCCGGCCCTTGTCCAGATCCAGCGTCACCATATGGTAGCTGTCATCCAGAATGATCTTCTCGACATTGCCGCCGAGGCGGCTCGCCAGGTAATCGGCATTGCGGAGGCTCGTCATGTCGTCCTCGCGCGCATGAACCACCAGCGTAGGCGTCCGTATGGCGGGCAGCGCCTTCTTCACGCGCGCGATCAGCTGGTGCAATTGAACGAGGCTGCCGCCCGGAGTGGCCGCGTTCCCCGCAGCCGCGCTGTCGCCCTGCTGCATGGAGCGCATCAGGCGCCCACGCAGACGGTCGTCCTTGATTCCGTAGGGCGCGCTTTCGACAAAGCGGATCCATCGCGAGAACCCCAAGGCAAGCGCTGGCTTCAGGAAAACGCGCGTGCGCGGAATGGCCCAGCCATCGTAAAACAACGTGGTTGAGTACAGGAGTAGCCCCGCGACCTCGCCCGGCCGGTCGTGCGCGAGCTTGAGCGACAGCAGCGCTCCCATGGAAAGTCCGCCCACGAATACGGTCTGATGGCGCTCGCGAAGCCGGTCGAACGCCCGTTCGACGCTCCGGCTCCAGTCGCGCCAGCCGGTGCGCAGCAGGTCGTCCTCGGAACCGCAGTGGCCCGCAAGCTGCACGACATGCACCGTGTATCCCCGCCGCGCAAAGGCCTTAGCGACGCTGCGCATTTCGGAGGGCGTGCCGGTGAGCCCATGGATGAGCAGCACGGCGGTGGGGCCGCCCTCGAGTGTGAAGCTGTTGTCGTTCATGTGGTTAATCCGTTCCGGCGCTGACGCACACCAGCGCCACCCCTAGGGTGATGACGGCGGCTCCGAGCCAGCGCCTGCCGGAGACGCGCTCGCCCAGAACGAGGCGGCTGGTGGCCAGCACGCCGCAATAGGCCAGCGCGGCCACCGGAAAGGCAACGCTGAGCGGCGCCATGGAGAGCACCGCCACCCACAGCAGGAGTTCGACCCCGTATGCGGCGACACCGGCGAGCGTCGCCGGACTAGTGACGACCCTGCGCCAAAGCGGTCCCTCAGCGCTGACGAGCCCCAGCTTGAAGGCCGTTTGGCCGGCCACATCCAGAACGATCGTCAGACCCAGCAGAAGTGCGAGGATGGGGCTCACAACACGTGCTCCAGCAGGTCGAGCAGCCGTGCATTAACAACGGCGTTGATGGCCGTGGAAGCGGGCGGACGCCGTGGCTGGTCGAGCAGCGACTCTGTCCATTTCATCGGGTGACGATGTTGGGCGGGCGAGTAATCACCACAGATGTCAACGCCGGCCATTCTCCGCTCGATCGCGAGGCGAGATATAGCGCGTTCAAGGAATGCGAGTGGAAGCGCCCCTTGGTCCCAGTTGGTTGCTGCGTGTTCCGGCGCGAGGACGTCCTTGTCGATGGTGAGCCAAACAGATTTTGTCGGAATGGCTTCAAAGATCTCTCTAATCGCGAGATCCCAATCCTCATTGACCATGTTGCGCCAGTGAAGGCGACCATGCTCGACCACATGACCAGGGATTGGCTTAGCGGGGTCGCTCAGTTCCGTGGGTGAATGGTACCATGGATGGATCTCCAGGCGGCCTGAGCGGAGCGCACGCAAGTTGCAGCCAGCCTTGTCGAGGTTGGCCAAATCTCCGCTACAGCACCCGATAGTCACCACGCGTACAACGTGCGGCATGGCCAAGACCGCATTAACCCATGAGCCACAATGGCGACGGGGAAAGGTCCAGGCCCAGTCGGGGTGGTTGTCGAAGTGCACGACCGTGAGCGGCTCGCCGCGGCGCTCGAGCAACGCCGCCGTGAGATGGTGGTAGTCGCCCGAGCCGAGCAGGAAGATTTCCGGCGCGTCCGCGGGGGCCGGCAATCTCGCCTTGAAGGCTTCAAAGTCGGGCTTCCAAGCCCAGAGCCGCAGCGCTCTCCCCAGGTCGCGCATCTCGAGCGTCGTGGCTGATCCGGCGTGCAGCCGGGCGAGCACGGGAGCCTGCTCCAGCGCGGACCCGTCGAGGTCCAGAATCGTCACCGTCGGCGGCGGAGCGGCGCGGTGGAAGAGTTGTGGGCGCATCACGACGCTGCCCTCATCCGCCACTGCGCGAAATGCGCCTCCAAGGCGCGTCCGAGATCGTCGAAGCTGGTGAAGGCTACGTGCGGCAGGCCGAGATTTCCGCAATGGCGCAGCAGCGGCGACGGCGCCTCGGCGCCTTGCTTGGCGAAGACAAGGTCCGCACGCTCTGCCACGCACATGTCCGACCGCCCGTCGCCGATCACCACCGTGTAGCGCACCGGGGCCGAGCCGCCGGACCAGCATTTGCAATGCGCCGCGCCATTCAGGCATCGCGCGTCGGCGAACGGCGTCGCGAGCGACCAGCGGCCGTCCTCGCCGCGCAACAGCCGATTGGCCCGGATGGGAAGGTCCAGGCGGCGTTTGCCCAGGATGCGTCGGATGGCGTAGTCCAGCCCGTCGCTGACGATCTCCAGCCGAAGACCCATGCGGGCGCAGCCTCGGGCGAACGCGACGAAGCCGGGCTCCACGTCGATCCGGTCGAGCAGATCGTCCAACTCGCTCCAGCCGCAGCGCATCAGCGCGACCTGCCGGCGCATGCACTCACCCGAGCCGATCGCGCCCGAGCGCCACAGCTCCTCGACGTGCAGCCATTCCGGAGCGGCAAGTTTTGACAGAACAAGATCGGTGACGTCTTGCGCCGTGATCGTGCCGTCGAAATCGCACAGCACGCGGACGCCGGGGCAGGGCGATCCGGAAGGTTGGTTAATGACCATACAGGCTCCATGGCAACCCACGTGCCAACTTACCCGAACCCGAAAGTGACTGTTCTAACTGTGGAAATAAATTGGATTTGCAGCAGGGCACGCGTCGGACCTCCAAATTTTGGAGGTCACTCCCAATAACCGTGCTCGGATCGAGAGACGGAACGAACTAGAATGCCGACCACCGCTCCTTTGCGCGAGCGCCTGATAACCTGTGCGTTTCGAGATGTCCGTGGGTCACCGTCACCTCCTGCCGTTGCTCGCCTGCTGGATGATGAGCGCGCCCGCCTGGGCGGCTGATACGCCGGCGGTGACGAGTCCGCAGCCGGCGGCGGAGTGGATCGTCACGCTGGGCGTCTCGGCGGCTGTCGCCCCGCGCTACGATGGGGCCTCCTTGTATGGCCCCTATGCGCTGCCCTCGTTCAGCATCCGCCGATCCGATGAGGCCGCCGGCTTCTCGGCTCCGGACGACGGATTCGACTACACGCTTCTGAGCGGCGAACGCTGGGCGATCGGCCCGGTGCTGAACCTCAGAGGTGGACGCTACCTTGCCTCGGATCGGCGGCTTTATGGCCTGCGCGACGTGCCCTGGACGGTCGAGGCCGGCGTCTTCGCCGAAGTCTGGCCGATCCAGAACCGGCTGCGGACGCGTCTCGAGATCCGGCACGGGTTCCGCGGCCGGGCTGACGGTTTCGTCGGCGACCTGTCGGTCGACTGGGTGGAGAAGTTCGGGAGGTTCACGTTGTCGGGAGGGCCGCGGATGTCGTTCGCGGACGCCGACTACATGGACGCCAATTTCGGCGTGCTCCCCACGGAGGCGGCCGCGAACATGCGCGTTCGGGCGTTCGATCCCGGCCCGGGCGTCAAGTCGCTGGGGCTCGCGGCCGCCTTGAGCTACGCGTGGTCCGATACGTGGACCACGACGGCATACGCCCGCTACGACCGCCTCGTACGCGACGCAGCCGCGAGCCCGATCGTGCGACGCTTCGGGTCGCGCGATCAGTTCACGATTGGAACCGAGCTGACGTTTTCCTTCGCGGTCGGCCGGTGAGCCGGCGCAGCCTCACACGCGCCGGCTGAGCTCCGCGGCGACGTCGCGAGCCGCGTCGAGCGTCGCCTCGATGTCCGCGGTCGTGTGCGCGGACGAGACGAACAGGTTTTCGTAGGCGCCCGGGTGAAACAGGACGCCGCGAGCCAGCATGCCGCGCCACCACAGGTCGAAGAGACCCTGATCGGCGAAGCGCTCGGCGTCGCGATAATTCCGGATCGCATGCGTGGTGAACCACACCTGCATCAATGGACCGATCCCGACGACCCGGGCCGGGAGGGCCGCGGCGTCGAACACTGCCTGGAGGCCGTGGCGCAGTTGATCCGACACGGCGTCGAGGTCGCCGTAGAAACGGGGCCGCGCGAGAATGTCGAGCGTCGCGTTCGCGGCCGCGACCGCGATGCCGTTGGCCGTGTAGGTGCCCGCCATGGAGACCCGGCCGTCGCTGACGAGCGCCATGATCTCGCGTCGACCGCCCAGCGCGGCAACCGGAAACCCGCCGCCGAGCCCCTTGGCGAATACGGACAGGTCCGGCGTGACGCGCAAGCGCTCCTGCGCTCCCCCCAGCGCCAGCCGGAAGCCGGTGATGACCTCGTCGAAGATCAGGAGCGCGCCGGCCTCCCGGGTGGCCTCCCGCATGGCTTCGAGGTAGCCGGGCTCAGGAAGGATGCACCCCGTGTTGCACATCACCGGTTCGGTGAGCACCGCCGCGATCTCGTGTCCCTGGGTCTTCAACACCGCCCGCAGAACCTCGGGATCGTTCCAGGGGAGTATGATGAGGTTCTGTTCGACGCCTGCCGGCAACCCGGGCCCTTGGGCGACGGGACGCGGGCTCGAATCCGGCCCGGCGGCCGGGATGCTGGGGTGCTTGCTCCAGTACACGCCGTCGGAAAACCCGTGATACATGCCCTCGAAGCGCACGATCTTGCGCCGCCCCGTGAAGGCGCGCGCCAGCCGGGTGGCGTAGAGCACCGCCTCGGTGCCGGTGTTGCACAGCCGCACCTGCTCCACGGAGGGAACCGCCGCCACGATCTTGTCGGCCAGGGTTGCCTCATCGGCGGTCGGCAGCGCAAACACGGTTCCGCGCGTTTCGATGAAGTCGACCACCGCCCGCGTGACCTCCGGCGGCCGGTGGCCGAGGATCATCGGGCCGAGACCCAGCAGGTAGTCGGTGTAGACGTTGCCGTCGACGTCTTCGAGCTGAGATCCCGAACCCTTCGCGACAAACAGCGGGTAGGGCGTCCATCCCGACCAGGTGGCCCGCGCGGTGCTGTTCACCCCGCCGGGGATGACCTTGGCGGCGGCGTCGAAGAGCGCACCGCTGATGGCCGTGCGGGGGTGCTTGGGTACGAAGTTCATGAGCGTCTCTCAGCAGTCGACCAATCCGGGACGGCCAAGGCGCAAAAGTATCCAGCGCAGTTGGCCATCGGGTTAGGGACCACTTGGCAATCCCCATGCCACGCGGCGCTAATCAGAAATCCTTCGCTGGTGGAACGACATAGTTACCTTACGTGTGTTTGCAGCTTCGCCCGGAACATCAAATTTTGTAGCCGCCATCAAAGCACGGCGTACTCCGGTTCGGCGGGCCTATATACAAATTCCCAACATTGTGTCGGCGCAAATACTGTTTACGTAGGTGCATCGCTTTGCGAGCTTGGTGGTCGTTGGACTCAAGACTCACACGAACTAGTCCGCGCGTTTTTCGCGGAACTCCCTCCAAGGACCCCGCCTTTGCAAAACACGGCTCGAACCTTGCACCGCGCGTTGTTCTGCGCCGGCCTGCTGGCCGCGACGCTTTCGGCGGGCCCAACCCGCGCCGCGCCCCCGGACCCGATAGTCGGTGTGTGGGAGCAGGTTGACGAGGATGGCGACGTCGGCGCCCTCATCGCTTTGAAGGAGCGTGGCGGCACCATCGAGGGCGTGATCGTGAAGCTCTTTCCGGCCCCGGGGGAGCCTCCAAATCCGGTCTGCTCCGCCTGTTTGGGCGCCCTGCACAACGCCCCGCTCCTTGGCCTGACGGTCGTCGACGGTCTCCGGCGCACCAAGGAGCGCTACGAGGGCGGCTCCATCCTGGATCCCGATACGGGCGAAACCTACCAACTCACCGCCGTGCTCGCAGCGGGAAACCGCTCACTGCAGGTCCATGCCTACCGGGGCGTTTCGCTGCTGGGCCGAACGCAGCAATGGCGGCGCGCCGCGAACCAGCCGCGATCTTAGTGGCGGACCAGCGGTCTCGTCAGCGATTGAGACAAACCAAGATGGTCATCGGCCACGGGCGCGCTTTGCAACGGTACTGGTATGGCTTGAGTGAGGCAGCATTTTACAACGTCGAGTGCGCGTTGCATCACCAATACAAGATCGATCATTGATAGCATCACGGGCCCGCAGCACGCCATTTCTACTTGGCATTTCATATGCCTTGATTCACATCTTGATGGAAACAAGAACTGCACCTGCCGCGATGAGCGCTACACCAAGCCAGTTTAGCGCAGCCAGACGCTCGCCAAGGCAGGAAGCTCCTAGCACGACTGTGAACACGATGCTGAGCTTGTCAATGGGTGCGACCCGGGCGGCATAGGAGCGACATTGGACCCCGGTCTACATCGACTTCCATGTCGATGATCTTGAGGCTGCCTGGGCTAAGGTGCCTGATGTTAGCGGCAAGTGCGAGCAGAAGTTCGAGGTCCTGCGACCGCGTTTGCAGCGACCCCTAGCGATCCCTTCGGCAATGCGTTCTGCATTATTGGACGACAAACCGGCGAGTAGCGCGCCAGTTCGCCTTCTCCCACGTTCACTTGGGCCGCTTTGGTGCACTGGTTGCCCACCTCATGCAGGCGATCATGCGATACGGGATTCGACTTCCCTGCTTCGAGGCAAGAGCGCCACGAACGAAACGACCCCGCTGCGGCAGCGCTAAGTAGCGAGGAATGAACCGTTTTCAACCCGTTGGGGCCGATCCAATTACCAAGATTCTAAGGGGACCGTCAGGATGCCACTGAAGAGCAGGAGCACGCTGAGGGCAAGACCGATGGTGGAGTACAGGAGCACCGGAAAGAAACCGCGGGCCTCTGCAGCACGCTCAGCGTCAGTCGTGGTGATCTGGACAAATGCAATCGTGGAACCCACGGCGTTAGCGCGCATGGCGTCCTCCTTGTGCTGAAGATTAAGCGCGCGCCTCCTTCGCTAAGTGAGCACCTTAAAAATCGCGAATATCGGATGTCTACTCAGGCGATCTGCACTCCTCCACGTCACCAGGCCGTTTTGGGGCGCACAGAACGAAGCAGATCAAACGCGCCAAATCCCCAAGTGCCGCTAATTGGAAAGCTCGTTGATTCAGGCGAGCGGTTGATCCTCGACCACTGCTTGTGCGCTCTGTGGTGTCAAATGATGGCGCAGTCGCGTGCAGGTCGCCCGCATGTCACGATGAAAGTTTCAGGCCTACACCTTCGCGGAATCGTGGATGTTGTGCCTCGGGCTTGCCTATGTCGGCGCCAAGGCTCGGCGAACGCTGGGATTAGGACCCGACGCTTCGGGCCTGGTTCTATCGTTGCGATGCCGCCATCCTGACGTTTGTCGTGGATTCAACAGCTTGGCTGATCTGGCGCCGGCTCAAGCGCCGCTAGTATGACGCCCGTCGTCCAACTCGCCTCGTTTTTGCAGGCGTGCTGCTACCCATGCGCAAAGAAGCGCCCATGCGGAGCCGACGCACCAGCCGGCAAGGACGTCGGTTGGCCAATGCACCCCGAGCGCGACGCGGCTGATACCGACTAGGATTGTCAACGTGACCCCAATGGTTAGGTAGTAGCCTTTTAGCACCGGACGCGGCTCGATCCTGGCAAGCAGCGCCGCGATGGTCAGGTAGGTCACCGCGGCGAGCATCGCGTGGCCGCTTGGAAAGCTCGCCGTAAAGACCTGCGGCGCGCCTGGGATCAAGCCCGGTCGAGCGCGCTCAAACAGCATTTTGAGAACGGTGCTTAGGATTTGCCCGCCTACAACTGAACCGAGGACCAGGGCGACCGCACGCCAGTTGCGGGCCATGGTGAGAAAGCCAACGACCGCGATCGTAACAATCGCCAGCACCACGGTGCTGCCCAGGCTTGTCAGATCCCGCAGCATTTCGGGCAGCCATGCAGGCCCAAGCAGCAGGCCGGGATCCGCTGGTTGGCGCAGCAAAAGGATCAGTCGGCGGTCGAACGCACCTGTGTCGCCCTCCATTACTTCCTCGGCCAACAGCCCGAACATGAGGACTAGGCCCGCGATGGCCAGCAGGGTGAGAAGCCAGCGCGCCTCACGCCGGATCATGCCGGCCTCCCGCTTGCTAGCGCCGATCCAATGTCGTGATGCTCGGAGCCAACACCGGCGTGGAAGCGTTTCCCCAGCATCACTTCATCCGTTGGCGCGAACGCCCCAAGTCTTCTCACCGATTGTTCGTTCAACGTCGCCTCCACTTACATGATCGAAGCTCATCGAATGGCAGTTCCACCCTTTCACGCTCGCCCGCCGCAGGTCCCCTCCGTCATCGAACTCAGGCTCGCGTCGACCGGTTCAGACAAAGTAGCTCGCCAACGCCGCTTTACTGGGATGAAACCCACCGATACGTTGACGGTCCTGCCCCTGTTGGGCCGCGGAAGGCCTGAGAACAAAGGCCATTTGAGGGAGGCTTACATGCGCAATCCCACCGGGGCCATTCTGGCCATGCTCTTAGCTTCGCCTGCATGGGCCTACGACGGATGGCATCTCGAAAAAGCGATCCCCGTTGCGAGCGGAACCGCGGCTTTCGACTACATCACCTTCGATGCTCAGGGTCAGCGCGTATTCGTCGGCCATCGCAAAGATGGCTTGCAAGTCGTTGATGTAAAGACTGGGGCGTTGCTGGCGACCGTTCCAGGCACACCCGCGGCAAGTTCTAACGGTGCCGTGTTGATCCCAGAGCTGGACCTCGGCGTATCAAATAATGAAAACGGTACTCTGACCCCGTTCAAGCTGTCGACGCTTCAAGTGGGCGAACCGGTCAAACTAGGCGAAGAACTCGATACCAGCCATTATGACCCGTACACGAAACGCTTGTTCGTTAATATGTCTGCGGATGCATCGGGATCCGAAATAGCCGTGCTCGAGACCCCGTCGCTTCGCAAAATCGGATCAATCAAGCTTGCCAGCAAGAAGCTCGAACATGCCGCCTTCGATGAAGCCGGAACGATGTTCTTGGCAGCCCGTGATCTCGACCTCGTCTATCGCATCGACACGACGGCGATGACAGCCACGGCGCAGTGGCCGACGACCAACTGCGGTCAGGCCAACAGTACGGCGTACGACGTCGCCAACAAGCGCCTGTTTGTCGCCTGCCGTGGCAACGACAAGATCAAGCCATCGTTGATCGTCATTGATGCGGGGACCGGCGCCGTGGGCTTTAAGGCCGAGATCGGCGGCGGTAACGATGGTCTCGTGTTTGACCCAAAAACCAAAAGGATCTTCGCGGCAAACGGGCTCAGCGCCAATCTCAATGTTTTTGAGCAGGTCAGCGCCGATGATTATAGGCCCGTGGAAGCGCTAGGCACACGAGCGATGGTCAAGGTGCTTGCCTATGACCCCGAGGAGCAGAAACTTTATTCAATGACTGCCGAAGGGGCTGCCGATTTTAGTAAAAAGATCAACACAGCGGTGAGTCCCTTCTATCCAAATACATTCAGACCGAACACCTTCTCGGTTTTAATCTACTCAAAGTGATCGGGGTCTCGACTGAACCGCGAGCGCAACGATGTCGGCGGTCAGACGTGGGTAGAGCACCCCAAACGGGCAAATGTCTGCTCCGGAGTCACGAGCGGTCTTTCAGTTTGCACCTACTCTGAATCCTCAGCGCCGTTCGGTTAAGGTGGTTGCGCGTCCCCGCAACCAAAATCCGCAAATTCGACAAAAAACGCCGCCCCCAAAGGGCGGCGTTCTGCGTCGGGACGATCACAAACCACCCCTGGCGCTCCCTTGCAGGTTTGCTGTAATCGCCACCGGCCTGCGTCGGTCCATTGGCGACACGCGCGATCATGCTACCCGGCATCTCGCCCGCGCTGATCTTAGGAACAAGCTTGGAAGGCGAGCTGCTGGCCGTCGAAACCAAAGCCGCCGCTGGGCGACCCGCGCTTCAGAAAAAGCGTCGCAGATGTGACATGACGCTCGCGCGGACATTGTCGATGTGCTCGCGCATGGCGTCTTGCGCGCGCGATGCGTCCCGCGCCGTGATGGCGTCGATGATGGCCAGATGCTCGCGCACCCCCGGTTCGAACCGCTCGGGAACCCGCCCCATGTCGAAGATCCTCGTCTTCTTGCGGAGATCTTCGATCAGTTCAGCGAGCAGGCGCGACCCGGCCAGACCCGCGATGATCAGGTGGAGCCGGTCGTCCACCGCGACATGTTCGGCGGGCGTTGGCTCGACGCCGTCTCGAAATTCGGCGATGCGGGCCGCTACTGCGCTCAATTCGGGAGATCCGCCGGTCTGGGCGGCGCGGCCTGCGGCCTCCACCTCGAGAAGCCGCCTGATATGCAGGACCTCGATGAAGTCGTCGACCGAGAGCCGACGGACGACCGGGGTCGCGCCGGCGCTGCGGAGCACCAGTCCTTCGGTCATCAGGCGCATGGTTGCTTCGCGCACAGGCGTGCGCGAAACGCCGAGGCGCTCTGCAAGCTTCTTTTCCTGCAACGACGCGCCGGCGGGCAACTCGCCATTGAGGATCATGTCGCGGAGCCGCTCATAGGTCGTGTGACCCAGCGTCGAGATCGTGCCCTGATCGGCGGTCACCCATCCACTCCGCTTTTGAGGGCGTCCGTGCATCGCAGAAGCGCGCGCTTGCGCCGCCCTGTTCTGCACCTACCCCAACCTTGGCTTTCCCTCTCGCCATCCCGAGTGTATACACACTGTATGTCGAAGTCACGCAGGCTCGGCTGCAAGACGGCGGGTCTGCAAGGCGCTGAAGCCGAAGCGGAAGGGCGCGTGTTGCGGCGGCCATGCATCCGGAGTCCATGATGGCCGACATGCTTTACGACACCGTGATCCGCAACGGCGTCATCGCAACCGCCACTGACGTGTTCAAGGCCGATCTCGCCATTACGGGCGAAACGATCGCAGCCATTGGCGCGACGCTTCCGCCGGGCCGGCGGGAGATCGACGCGACCAACAGGCTGGTCCTTCCAGGCGGCGTCGACGTGCACTGCCATATCGAACAGTTGTCCGGCGGCGGCCTCATGAACGCCGACAGTTTCGAGAGCGCTACGCGCTCGGCCGCTTTCGGCGGCACCACGTCGGTGATTTCGTTTGCGGCCCAGCACCGCGGCGCGAGGCTCAGCACAGTCGTGGAGGACTATGCGGCGCTGGCCCGGCGCGGGGCGGTGATCGACTACGGTTTCCATCTCATGGTCGCCAATCCGGACCAGCAGACCGTTGAGCATGACCTGCCGGCGCTGATCGAGGCCGGGCACCGCTCCGTCAAGGTTTTCATGACCTACGACGCGGTCCAGGTGAGTGACCAGCAGCTTCTTGACGTCATGCTGGCGGCGCGCGGCGCCGGGGCGCTCGTCTGCGTGCACGCTGAAAATCACGGCGTCTTGAAATGGATGAGCGAGCGGCTGGTCGCCCGCGGCTATGTTCTGCCGAAATTCCACGCCGTGAGCCATCCGCGTGCGGCCGAGGTCGAGGCCTTCCATCGCCTGATCGCCTTCTCGGAGTTGCTCGACCAGCCGATCATGATCTTTCACGTCTCCACTGCTGAGGGCGCGGCCGTGATCCGCGACGCGCGTGGACGCGGGGTGAAGATCTTCGCCGAGACCTGCCCGCATTACCTGCTGATGACGGCGCAGGATCTCGACCGGCCGGGGCTTGAAGGGGCCAAGTGGATCTGTTCGCCGCCCCAGCGCACGGCCGCCGACCAGGAGGCGCTCTGGCGAGCGCTGGCCCTCGGCGACCTGCAGGTCCTGTCGTCCGATCACGCTCCTTATCGTTTCGATTCGAGCGGAAAGCTCAGCGCTGGCGACAACCCGACGTTCAAGCAGATGGCCAACGGCATGCCGGGCCTGGAACTGCGGCAGCCGCTCCTGTTTGACGCCATGGTGTCGCAAGGGCGCATGGGGCTCAGCAAGTTCGTCGAACTCACCGCGACGGCTCCGGCCCGGATCTATGATCTTCCGGGTAAAGGCTCGCTGGCGATCGGGGCGGACGCCGACGTCGCGATCTGGAATCCCGAGCGTCGCGTCACGCTCGCAAACGACCTGCACGACAATGCGGGCTACAATCCCTTCGAGGGCCGCACCGTCACGGGCTGGCCCGAAACCGTGTTGCGGCGAGGCGAGGTGATCGTCGCGGAGGGCGTCATCAACGCCGCGCCGGGCTCGGGACGTCTCCTGCTGCGGCCCGCGGGCGAAGCCACACGGCCCACCGGCCGGCTGTCGGCGGAATTCGATCCCGCACGGAATTTCGGCGCCGATCTCTACTGAGGCAGCGGCTTGGAGCGCTCCGCCATGAGCAACACGATCTACGTCATCAATCCAAATTCCTCGACCACCGTCACCGACGCGATCGACCGGGCTTTGGAGCCGCTGCGCACGCCGCAAGGGCCGGCGATCGCCTGCCTGACCTTGCCGGATGGCCCGGCCGGGATCCAAAGCCAGCGCGACGTGGACGGCGTCATCGGGCCGCTTCTGCGGCGAGCCGGCGACCTCGAAGAGGAGGCGGCGGCTTTCGTGATCGCCTGCTTCAGCGATCCAGGCCTCCACGCCTTGCGCGAGCAGAGCCGGCGCCCGGTCTTCGGCATCGCGGAAGCCGGCGTGTTGACGGCGCTCACCCTGGGGCAGCGATTTGGCGTCATCGCAATCCTGCCGACCTCGATCCCCCGGCACCTGCGCTACTTCGGCGCGATGGGGGTGATGGGCCGCTTCGCCGGCGACCTCTCGATCGGGCTGGGCGTGGCGGAACTGGCCGACGAGGCGCGGACCTACGAACGCATGAGCGCCACGGGCCGCGCGCTGCGGGACGCCCACGGCGCCGACGTGATCGTGATGGGCTGCGCCGGCATGGCTCGTTATCGCCGGCGGCTGCAGGATGAGCTTGGCGTCCCGGTCGTGGAGCCGACGCAGGCCGCGACCGCCATGGCGCTCGGTCGCGTTCTTTTGGGCGATCGCTAGACGCCGTCACCATGCTCGAGATTGGAATCCGATGCCTTTGATCACCGAAGCGGCAGCAGGCGTGTTCGTGATCGCCGTCACTCCGTTCACCCCGCAGGGCGCGATCGATTACGCCAGCCTGGACTCGATGGTGGACTTCTACCTCGAGAAGGGCGCAAGCGGCCTGACCTTGCTGGGCATGATGGGCGAAGCTCCGAAACTGACCGGCGCTGAATCGCTCGCCGTGGTGAAGCGCGTGCTGGCGCGCGTGGGCGGGACCACGCCCATCGTGGTGGGCGTCTCGGCGCCCGGCTTCGCGCCGATGCAGGAGCTCGGCAGCCAGGTGATGGACGCCGGGGCGGCGGGCGTGATGGTGGCGCCGCCGTCCAGCGTCAGAACCGATGACCAGGTCTACTCCTACTTCGAGACGGCGGCCGCGATGCTCGGCGACACGCCCTTCGTGTTGCAGGACTATCCGCTTGCGACCGGCGTGCAGATCTCGACGGCCGTGATCAACCGCATCGTGCAGGCTCTGCCCACCTGCGTGATGCTCAAGCATGAAGACTGGCCGGGGCTGAACAAGATCGGCGCCCTGCGCGCCGCCAGCGATCGGGGCGAGGCGCGCCGGATTTCGATCCTGTGCGGCAATGGTGGGATCTTCCTGCCGGAGGAACTGAGCCGTGGCGCCGACGGCGCGATGACGGGTTTCGCCTACCCGGAGATGATGGTCGAGGTCTGCAAGGCGCATGCGGCCGGCGACGTCGAGCGGGCCCACGACTTGTTCGACGCTTACCTGCCGCTGGCCCGCTACGAGCTGCAGCCGGGGCTGGGTCTGCAGATCAGGAAGCACATCCTGGCGCGCCGCGGCGTGATTGCGTCCGCAGCCTTGCGAGCGCCGGCCGGCCGACTTTCGCCCGGTGATCTCGCCGACATTGAGCGCCTGATCGCGCGCCAGGAGCGCAAGCTGGCCGAGCTGGGCTGAAGCGTCAGCCCATGAGACCGGCCGACGCTCAGAGCGGGGGGAGGGCGCGGATGTCGACGACGCCGTCGCGGCGCATGCTCCAGCCGGGATGACGGCCGCGCAGGCCGATGACCCGGCGATGATTGTAAAGATAGAGCCAGGGCGGGTCCTGCTGGAGCAGCCGGTAGCATTGCCGATACAGCTTTTCGCGCGCCTCGGCGGACACCGTCCCGCGCGCGACGTCGATCAGGCGTTCCACAGCCGGGTTGGAATATCCCTCCCACCAGGAGCCGCGGACGCGGGAATCGATCTTCTCGTGCAGCACCCGAAAGACGCTCATCGGGCTCGAGTCGAACACGCAGACATCATGGATCGCCTTGAGCCTCACCTGGTTGGCGTAATGCACGCGATCGGGCTCGATATGGCGCTTGAAGCGAACGCCCAGCGGGGAGAGCTGCTCTTCCACGGCATCCGCCAGGGCCTGTGCTTCGTCGGGCAGTCGCGTCGGGCAGTACAGGTTCAGGGTGAGGCCGTCCCCATGACCGGCCGCGGCCAGAAGCCGGCGCGCTTCGGCAAGGTCCTGCGTAAAGGGGGGCGCGTCCGGGTCGGCGCCGTAATGCGCCGGGCTCACGAAACCATGCAGGGGCTGCCCGGCGCCGCCGAGCACGTCGTCCACTAGAGCCTGGCGGTCAATCGCCAGATTCAGCGCGAGGCGGACGCGAGGGTCGCTGGCCGGTCCTGAGGCTGCGTTGAACATCATGATCAGCGCGGTCGGAGCCAGGTGCTCTTGAACCGTGAACGACGACGCCGGGAGCTCAGACAAGGCCGAGCGTGGCAGGCCGTTGGCGATGTCGACCTGTCCGGTCCTGAGCGCCTCGGCGCGGCTGGCCGCTGTTTCGCCCCTCACCCATGTGACGCCATCAAAGGTCGGCTTGCCGTCGAAATGGCCCGGATTGGCGCGCAACTCGATGCGCTCGCCCGGATGGTAGGCGTGGAGCCGGTAGGGGCCGGTGCCGACCGCGCGGCGCGCAAGGTCGTCCCCCGCGGCCTCCACGGCGCGCGGCGAGACGATGTGCCCGTAGGCCAGGATGTCGAACAGATCGGCGATGGGCTGCGCCAGCGTCAGCGCCACCTCGTAGCGGCCGAGAACCTCCACCTGCAGCCCGGCGAGATACTGCGCATAGACGCCCGGCGCCCCCAGCGTCGCCCCCATGTCGGGGCGGGCCATGCGCAGCAGCGCGTAGCGGACCGCCTTGGCGTCACAGGGCTCGCCGTCATGGAACAGCACGCCTTCGCGGAGGCGGAATTGGTAGCGGCGCGCGTCCTCTGAGACGGTCCACTCCGTGGCGAGCGACGGCCCGTAGCCGCCATCCGGGGTGCGCCGGACCAGCGTGTCGAAGAGCGCGCCGAACACCGTGAGGATGTCGTTGGCGTCCGTGCATGCATGGGGGTCGTCCAGCGCGACCCGGCCCTGGCTGATCGTGATGGTGGTCATGCGTTGGCCTCCAGGGTGGGCGCGATTGCGGTTGCGTCGTGCAGGTGGCAGGCGACGGCCTGTCCGTCGCCCTGCTGCCGCAACACGGGACGCTCGGCGGCGCAGCGATCGAAGGCGAGAGGGCAGCGTGTGCGAAAGCAGCAGCCGGAGGGCAGGTGAAAGGCGCTCGGCACCTCGCCCCTGATCTCCTCCGCGGCCGCCGCGAGGGGCGCGCCGAGCACGGGCGCGGCCGCCAGCAACGCACGCGTATACGGGTGTTTGGGCGTGTCGAAGATCGCTTCCGTCGACCCGGTCTCGACCATGAAGCCGAGATACATCACGCCGATCCGATCGCTGATGTGCCGCACTACCGACAGGTCATGCGTGATGAACAGGTAGGAAAAGTTCATCTCGTCCTTCAGATCCATCATCAGGTTCAGGATCTGGGCCTGGATCGAGACATCCAGAGCCGAGACAGGCTCGTCCGCGATGATCAGCTCGGGCTCCACGGAAAGCGCACGCGCGATGCCGATGCGCTGGCGCTGGCCGCCCGAGAACTGATGCGGGTAGCGGTCCGCATGCTCAGGCCCGAGGCCCACCTTGGCGAGCAGCGCAAGGGCCCGGTCCTTCGCGTCCCGCACCTTGCCGGGCGCGTTCTCGAGAAAGGGCTCCATCACGATGTCGCAGACCCGTTGCCGCGGGTTCAGCGAGGCGTAGGGGTCCTGGAAGATCATCTGCATCTTGCTGCGGATCGGCCGCATCCGGGCAAAGTCATGGCCCGTGATGTCTTCTCCGTCGAGGACGATGCGTCCGCCCGTCGGCTGGTGGAGCTTGATGACCGTTTTCGCAAGCGTGGATTTCCCGCATCCGCTTTCGCCGACGATGCCGAGCACCTCGCCACGGCCGATCGACAGGCTCACCCCGTTCACCGCATGGACGATGCGGCGGGGCGCCGACAAGCGACCGTCTCGCCAGCGCAGCCGGTCGAAAAAGCCGCCGCTTGCGTCGAAGCGTTGCTGGAGATCATGAACCTGGAGTAGCGGGGCCATTAGAGCTTCGCCTCCAGCGGGAAGTGGCAGGCCGCGGCGTGGCCGGGCGCGAACTCGGCCAGCACTGGCTCGACTTCCCGGCATAGCGGCTGAGCGGCGCTGCAGCGCGGCGCGAACGCGCAGCCGGGCGGCAGGGCGCGGATGTTTGGGACTGAACCGGGGATCTGGTGCAGCCGCCGGCGCGATCGGTCGTCATGCGGAATCGAGTCGAGCAGCCCGCGCGTGTAGTGGTGCGCCGGCCTGCGGATCAAGCGCGCCGTCGGCCCCCGCTCGACGATGCGGCCGCAATACAGCACCACAACCTTGTCGGCCATCTGCGACACGGCCGCGAGATCGTGTGTGATCAGGATGAGCGACGCCCGGGTCTGCTCCACCTGCCGCTTCATCAGCCGCAGCAACTGCGCCTGGATCGTGACGTCGAGCGCAGTGGTCGGCTCGTCGGCGATGAGCAGGCGAGGGCCGGCGATCATCGCGATCGCGATCACGACGCGCTGGCGCATGCCGCCCGAAAACTGGTGAGGGTAGCTGTCGAGACGCTCCTCGGGCTGCGGGATGCCGACGTCGCGCAGCATCTCGACGCAGCGCGCCCGCCTTTGGCCCGCCGGCATGTCGGTATGGAGCCGCAGCATTTCTTCCAGCTGGTTGCCCACCGTGTACAGCGGGTTCAGCGCCGTCATCGGGTCCTGGAAGATCATCGCGATGCGCTTGCCGCGCACGCCGCGCATCCGGGCCTCGTCGAGCCGCAGCAGGTCCTGCCCCTCGAAGCGGATTTCGCCCGCCTCGATGCGGCCGGGCGGGTCGATCAGCCCCATGATCGAAAACCCGATCATGGACTTGCCGCCGCCTGACTCGCCGACCAGCCCGAGGATCTCGCCCAAAGCCAGGTCGAAGCTGACGCCATCGACCGCCTTCACCACCCCGGCGAAGGTGTGGAAATAGGTTTTCAGCCCGGTGACGGACAGCAACGGCGTGGCCGTCGGCTCGGCGGACGGGAGCGGGGTCATCGTCATTTCAGGCGCGGGTTGAGCTCGTCGCGAAGGAAATCGCCGAGCAGGTTGATGCCGAAGACGATCAGCATGATGAACAGGCCTGGGAACACCGAGATCCACCACAGCCCGGAGAACAGCACGTCGAAGCCGTTCTTGATGAGCAGGCCGAGGGAAGGTTCGGTGATCGGCACCCCGACGCCCAGAAACGACAGGGACGCCTCGATCAGGATGAACGTGCCGACCTGGATCGTCGCCACGACGATCAGGGGCGTCAGCACGTTGGGCAGGACGTGGCGCAGGATGATCTTGCGGTTCGGCAGGCCCGACACGCGGGCGGCCTGGACATATTCCTTTTGCGATTCCCGCAGGGTCGAGCCCCGCACGATGCGCGCATACACCACCCAGCCCACCGAGATCAGCGCGATCAGAACCTTGTCGGCGCCGGTTCCGAACGCCGACATCAGGAAGAGGGCCGTCAGCACCGACGGAAACGACAGCTGGATATCGGCGATCCGCATGATGACGCTATCGAGCTTGCCGCCGTAAAAGCCCGCCAGGAGGCCCAGCGCAGCGCCGAGCACGCACGAGCCCAGCATGGCCGTGAACCCGATGAACAGCGATATGCGGCTGCCGTAGACGATGCTGGCGAGGACGTCGCGACCCTGGCCGTCGGTTCCGAGCAAGTATTGCGGCACGCCGCCCTCGAGCCAGACAGGCGGCTTGAACGAGTCCATGAGTTCGAGCTGCGCGACGTCGTAGGGATCCTGCGCGACAAGCCAGGGGCCGATCGACACCATGACGACAAACATCGCCACGATGGCCGCGCCGATCATGGCCGAGCGGTTGTGCCGGAAACTGTGGAAGAGCTCCGACGCGGCAAAGCGCTTCATGACCCCTGGAACGGTGTTCATCGGGCGGGCTTCACTTGACCTTGATGCGCGGATCAATGACCGCATACAGGATGTCGACGACGAAGTTGACGACCACGAACATGAACGCGACGAACATCAGGTAGACGACGATCACCGGCCGATCGCCACGGTAGATCGAGTCGACCAGCAGCTTGCCTATGCCGGGCCATGCGAAGATCGTCTCGGTCAGCGTCGCGAACGCGATGAGGTCGCCCATCATCAGCCCGAACACGGTCACCAGCGGGATCAGCGCATTCTTGAGCCCGTGCTTGAACAGCACGCCGCGCCGGTCCGCCCCCTTGGCGCGCGCGAACTTGATGTAGTCCTGCTTCATGACCTCCATCATCTCGGCGCGGATGATGCGGATCAGGATCGCGAGCGTGCCGACCGAGAGCGTCAGCGCCGGCAGGATGAGATGGCGAAAGCCTTCCCAGCTCAGGAAGCTCACGCGCAGGCCAAACAGCTCCTGGGTCGGTCCCCGCCCCGAGGAGGGAACGAGCTGCAGCTTCACGGCGAAAACGTAGATCAGCACCATGCCAAGCCAGAAGCCCGGCAGCGAGATGCCGACCAGCGAGCCAGCCATCACGGCATGGCTGCTGGCCCGCTCCGGGCTCGCGCCGGCGTAGACGCCGAGCGGGATGGCGACCACGAGGGCGATCGCCATGGCGAGGATGACGATCTCGAGCGTGGCCGGCAGCCGTTCCAGGATCAGCTGCATGGCGGGCTGGCGGAACACGAAGGAGCGCCCGAAATCGCCCCGGACGAGGCTCGACAGGAAATGGCCGTATTGGACGAGATGGCTGTCGTTCAGGCCGAGCAGCCGGCGCGCCTGGGCGATCTGCTCCTCGGTCGCATCCAGCGGCACCATCATGTAGGTGGGGTCGCCCGTGAAGCTCATCATCACGAAAACGAGCACGGACACGGCCCAGAGGACCACGACGATCTGGATCAATCGCTTGGTGAAGTAGCCGAACACGATTGAGTACTCACGGGAGTGGCCGAACGGGCGGCGGCGGCGAACGGCGGGCCAATGCGGCCCGCCGGAAGACGATCAGATCACCGGCGAAACGACGTCAGTTTACGTCCATCTCGTAGGCCCAGATGAACTTGTCCATCCGCGGCACGACCTTGACGTTCTTCTTCGCCGCGTAAATGTCCTGCTCGTAATGGAGCGGGATCATCGGGATTTCGCGGGCCGCCACTTGGGTGGCTTCCTTCAGAAACGCGTCACGCTGCTTGATGTCGGCGGTGGCGTCGGCCTTGTCGATCCAGCTGTCGAATTCG
Organism: Alsobacter metallidurans; assembly: GCF_014636935.1. GTDB lineage: Bacteria > Pseudomonadota > Alphaproteobacteria > Rhizobiales > Beijerinckiaceae > Alsobacter > Alsobacter metallidurans. Next base: position 82,042 of record NZ_BMES01000002.1, read on the forward strand.
TCGTTCGCAAAGGAGCCGCGGTTCGCCTGGCCGAACCCGGGCTTCTTGCCCCGGCTGTACATCAGCGTGCTGTACATGTTCCCGGCGTCGCCTGAAGGCGTGTCCCACCCGCTCATGATGAAGCTCGACTTGTCCGACGGCACGCGAATGTAGCCGAAGAAGTTCGAGCGCGGCATCAGGTTGAGATTGAGCTTCACGTTGATGCGCGCCAGCATGCCGGCCAGCGCCTGCGCGATTGCGCCGTCGTTGACGTAGCGGTTGTTGGTGGTGTCGAGGGTCATCGCAAACCCTTTCTCGAAGCCCGCCTCCTTCATCAGCGCCTTCGCCTTCTCGACGTCGAAGGGATAGAGCTTGCGGAAGTCGAGACCGGGCACGTAGCCCAGGTGCGACGAGGGAACGTACTGCTCGCTGGGCGTCGCGAAGCCATTCATCACCACCGTCTTGATCGCCTCGACGTTGATGGCGCGCACCAGCGCTTCGCGCACCCTGCGGTCGCGCATCGGGTTGGTCGGCAAGTCGATCGTCGGCGACTTCTCGCGCGTGTCGATCGCGATCACCATGTTGAGCAGGCTGGGCCGCGTGACGACGTCGTAGGCTGCGTTGGCCTTCACGCTGGCGACGTCGCGCACCGACAGGTCCTGGATCACGTCGACGCCGCCCGTCAGCAGCGCTGCGGTGCGGGTGGCCGGGTTGGTGATCGGCTTGAACGTGACGGTGTCGATCTTCGGCTTTCCGCGCCAGTAATCGGCATGAGCCGTCATCGAGAGGCGGTCTTCCTTGACCCATTCGGCGAGCTTGTAGGGACCGGTGCCCATGGGCTTCAGGCCCATCTGCTCGTCGCCCATCGCCTTGGTGTACTTCTCGTTGACGATCAGCACCTCCGCCAGCGCCATGTGCAGCACCGCATAGGGCTTGGGCGTCTTGATCTCCACCGTGTAATCATCGATGGCGCGTGACGAGGCGATGTTGGCGACGAGGTTCGACATCAGCGCCTTCTTCAGGCGCTCGAACGTGTAGACCACGTCGGAAGCCTTGAGTTCGTCGCCGTTGTGAAACTTGACGCCCTTACGCAGCTTGAACACCCAGGTGGTGTCGTCCACGATCTGCCAGCTTTCCGCCAGCCCGGGCTCGAAGCCGAGCTCCGGCGTCCGCGACACCAGCGGGTCGTAGAAGTGGTAGAACATGATGTTGCCGGTGAGCTCGTTGGCCGCGTGCGGATCGAGGATCACGGCGTCCGCGGTCAGCGCTATCGTGAGGGACTTGCCCTGCGCGTGAGCGGCTCCGGAAAGCGCCACGCCGCTCATCAGGGCGAGGGCGAAAAGATTGCGGCGCGTCAAGCCCGCGAGGCCGTTCTTCATCATCTTATCGCTCCCCTGCGCATGGTTCGGACGTAGTCAGTGGCCCGCTCACTCGAGCGCGGACTGGATCTCGAGCTGGTACCCTTCCGGGTCGTCGAATACGAAGGCGCGGATCTTGAGTTGGGCGTTGCTGCGCGGTTCGCGCAGGCCGGAAGGTCCGACGCCCAGGATGTAAGCGTACCACGCGTCGACGTCGGCCACGCGCATGCAAATCTGCACCGGCTTGATGTCGTTGGCGCGATGGCTGCCGCGGCTTTCGTCGACCAGCCCGATATAGCCGTTGGCCGTGACCTTGTAGATTTTCGACCAACCCTGGTCGATCTCCAGCGTGAGGCCGATCACGTCTTCGTAGAAGCGCATCGCGGCGGCTAGATCACGATAATAAAGAAAGGTGATCAGCTTTTCAGTCGCCGAGTGGGGCGGCCGGTCGGAATTTGTCATCGGTCAGCCCTTCTTCGTCGGAGCGAAGCGTCCAGAGCCCAAGCTCGTTGATTATGCCGACGGTATACAACACGTATTCCGTGTCAAGGCGAGGTCGTTGCAATCGCTCCGGAGCCGGCCGGGCCTGGCCAAAGAAACGCGTGAGAATACAGCGCACAACACGCGTCACACGAATTGTCGGGGCGTTGAACCTGCTATAGCGTCAACGACACAGCGGGGTGTTCAAGCCCTCTGCAGGGAGGATCTTCATGAAGAATATCAAGCCGTTCAGGCTGGTCGCAGGCCTTGGCGTGGCGCTCGGTTTGGGGCTGTTGGCATCCGCGCCCGCGCAGGCGCAAGCCACGCTCGACGCCGTCAAAAAGCGCGGCAAGGTCTTGTGCGGCGTCTCGCCCGTTGCGGCCGGGTTCTCCTTCGCGGATGACAAGGGCGTGCGGCGCGGGTTCGACCAGGACGTCTGCCGCGCGGTGTCGGCCGCGGTATTCGGCGATCCGGACAAGGTCGAGTCAGTGCCTCTCAGCACCAATGTGCGCTTCCAGGGGCTGCAGTCCGGCGAGGTCGACCTTCTCTCGCGCCAGACCACATGGACCTTCTCGCGCGACAATTCGCTCGGGCTCGATTTTGGACCGATCGTCTTCTACGACGGCCAGGGCATCATGGTTCCGGCCAAGCTCAACGTGAAGAGCGCGGGCGAACTCGGAAGCGCCGTGGTCTGCGTGCTGCCCGGCACCACCACGCAGCAAAACCTCGAAGACTACTTCCGGCCTCGGAACATCAAGTACGAGGCGGTCGTTTTCGAGAATTCGGACGAGTGGCGGAACGCCTACTTCACCGGCCGCTGCGACGCGATCACGACCGACCGCTCCGACCTCGCGTCCGTGCGCGCGGTGGCGCCCAATCCCAAGGATCACGTCATCCTGCCCGAGACGATCTCCAAGGAGCCGCTGGCGCCTGTCGTCCGGCAGAACGACGCGAACTGGCGCGACATCGTCACCTGGTCGTTCTTCGCCATGGTGGCGGCGGAAGAGTTGAAGATCACGCGCGCCAATGTCGACACCTTCCTGACCAGCAAGGATCCGGAGGTGCAGCGTTTGCTGGGCGTCAGCGGAGACCTCGGCAAGATGCTCGGGCTCGATGCGAAGTGGGCCTACAACGTGATCAAAGGCGTCGGCAACTATGCCGAGATGTTTGACCGCAACGTGGGACCCGACACCCCGATCGGTCTCACGCGCGGACCCAACAAGCTCTGGACCGAAGGCGGCCTGCTGTATTCGCCGCCGTTCCGGTAAGCCGTCCCGGAAGGCCTGATCAGGCCTTTGCGATCAAGCGGGCAGGCGGCACACATGCCGCCTGCCGTCCCGTCCTGTCCATCCCCGCCCTGATGAGCCGAGCGAGCACGCCGCGATGACGCGACTGTTCTACGACCTGCGTGTGCGCGCCATCCTGTACCAGGTGCTGGCGGTCGCGTTCGTCGCCAGCGTGGCGTGGTACTTGGCCGCGAACGTGTCGCAAAAGCTCGCTGAGCAGAACATCGTCACCGGCTTTGGCTTCCTGAGCCGCGAAGCCGGCTTTGTGATCAGTCCGAGCTTCATCGACTACAAGCCCACTGACAGTTTCGCCCGGGCGTTGCTGACCGGCATACTCAACACGATCTTCGTGTCTGCGCTCGCCGTTGTGTTCGCGACCATCCTCGGACTCATCGTCGGCGTCGCACGCCTGTCGGGCAATCCGTTGCTGAGGGCGCTGGCCTTCGTTTATGTCGAGGCGCTGCGCAACGTTCCGCTGCTGCTGTATCTTTTCCTTTGGTACGGGCTGATCGTCAATTTGCTGCCGCCCGTGCGTGAGGCCATCGAGCTGATGCCGCATGTGTTCGTCTCGAACAGCGGCGTCACCATCCCGGCGATGAACTGGACGCCGTCGCACACCAAGGTGCTGCTGGCTCTCATGGCCGGCGTGGTCCTGGCGATGACGGTCCGGCGGCGCATGGTCGCTCAGCGTGTCTCCACCGGCGTGGAGCGACGCATGTGGCCCTGGGTGCTGCTCGCCTTGCTGGGGCCGGCTCTTGTCGCCCTGCTGCTGTTTCGGCCCGAGATCACGATCGAGTACCCGGAGAAGGGGCGGTTCCGGCTCGCCGGCGGCGCGCATCTCAAGCCTGAGTTCACCGCTCTTCTGCTGGGCCTGACCCTCTCGGCCTCTGCGGGCATCGCCGAGACGGTGCGCTCCGGCATTCTCTCCGTGGGCAGGGGACAGTGGGACGCCACGAAGTCGCTCGGGCTGGATCGCGGCATGGCCCTGCGCCTCGTGGTTCTGCCGCAGGCGCTGCGGGTGATCATCCCGCCGCTGACCAGCGCCTATCTCAGCCTGTTCAAGAACTCCTCGCTCGCGACCGCCATCGGCTATCCCGACCTCGTCCTCGTGACCAACACGACCATGAACCAGACCGGTCAGGCGGTGGAAGGGATCGCGATCATGATGTTGGTCTACCTCAGCATTTCGATCACGATCTCGCTCTTCATGAACTGGTACAACGCCCGCGTCGCGCTGAAGGAGCGTTGAGCCATGTCGCAGACCGAACTCATGGCGACCGCGCCGCCGCCCAGGCCCGGCTTCTTTCAACGCTCCGTTCAGCCGCTCTTCGGCACGCCGCTCAACGCGGTGATCACGATCGTCTGCCTTTGGCTGTTCTGGATTGTCGCCAAGGCCGCCTGGGGATGGGCGGTGACGCGCGCCGTCGCGGAAGGTGGCGGCGCAATCTGCCGCGCCGGAAGCGGGATCTGCCTGCCGTTCCTGGCCGCCAAAGCGCGTTTCATGATCTTCGGCGTCTACCCCTATGACGAGCACTGGCGTCCTGCCCTCGCGATGTTGGTGTTCTTTGTCGCGATCGGCGTCTCGATGATCCCGCGGTTCTGGGGGCGTTGGCTCCTGGCCGTCTGGGCGTTCGCTCTGGTCGCCGGCATGGTGCTGATCGCCGGCGGCGCCTTCGGGCTGCGGCCGATCCCCACGACTCAGTGGAGCGGGCTGCCGCTCTCCTTCATTCTCACCGCCGTGGGGTTGGCGCTGGGTTTTCCGCTCGGCGTTGTGCTCGCGCTGGCGCGAGCGTCGAAGCTGCCGGCCATCCGCGTCATCGCGGTGTTCTTTATCGAGGTCATCCGCGGCGTGCCGCTGATCTCGATCCTGTTCATGGCCACCGTGATGCTGCCGTTGTTCATGCCGACCGGCGTGACCGTCGACAAGCTGCTCCGCGCCCAGGTCGCGATCATCATCTTTGCGGGCGCCTATATCGCGGAAGCGGTGCGGGGCGGGCTCCAGGCCATTCCGCGCGGCCAGTACGAGGCTGCGGCGTCTCTGGGCCTGCACTACTGGCAGGCGATGCGGCTCATCGTGCTGCCGCCGGCCCTGAAGATTGTCATCCCGCCGCTGGTCAACATCTCGATCGGCTTCTTCCAGGACACGACACTCGTGACGATCATCGGCCTGCTCGACTTCCTGTCGACGGTCCGCACCGCGATGCTGGACCCGGAATGGGTCGGCGCCGCCGTGCTGGAAGGCTATCTGTTCGCGGCCACGATCTACCTCGTGTTCTCGTACGGAATGGGAGCCTACAGCCGCTATCTCGAGCGCAGGCTGAGAACGGGGTTCGACTAGCGCCGCCCTTTGCGTCGCCGGCTGGATCAGCCGGCTCGCGCCGCCCGGATTTCCTTGGCGAAATCCATGGCCTGGTAGGTCCAGTAGGTCATCTGCGCAACAGCGGCGCCGACCGGGCCGCCGGCCCAGTTCAGCCCGAACGGCGCGAAAAGCTTGTAGCGGTCGCTTGCGCCCAGGATGCCTTCGGCGACGACCCGCCCGCCGACGGCGGTCGTATTGAGGCCATGCCCGCCAAAGCCGAAGCAGTGCCAGACGTTTGGCGTGGTTTGCCCGATCATCGGCATGAGGTGGCGGGCATACGCCATCAGCCCCGACCAGGCTGCGTCGACGCCGATCCCCGCGAGGCTCGGATAGGTCGACACCATGGTGGCCCGCAGCATCTCGGCCAATCGCGCCGGCTCGCTCGTGCGCGTCGTGATGCGCCCGCCCCAAAGGAGCCTGCGACCACCATCCACGATGCGGTAGTAGTCGCCAGCGCGCCGGTTATCGCTGATCGCGTAGGGCACGCCGATGACCTCGGCGATCCGCTCCGGGGCAGGCTCCGTCAGCAGCACATAGGTGGCGATCGGCAGCATCGCACGGCGCAAGCGCGGCGACACGTCCCCCGTATAGCCTCCCGTCGCGAACACCACGTCACGCGCCTGGATCCGCCCGCCGGACGTCTGCAGCACCTTGGTCGCGCCATCCAGGTCTGCGCCGGTCACCGGCGAGCCTTCGAAGATCCGCGCGCCCAGCGCTTCGCAACCGGAAGCCAGGGACAGCGCATAATCGAGCGGATGAAAATGGAACGCCTGCGGATCGAACAGCGCTTCGTGATACTTGGTCGATCGGAGCACGCCGCGAACCTGCTCGCGATCACGTAATTCCAGCGCGTAGCCGAAGTCGCGGGCCATCTGCTCCTGCCGCGCCTTCAGGGCCGGGGCGGCGGCATGGCGCATCACGCTCAGCTTGCCGTAGGTCGCGACATTGTCGGTCGAGCCCAAAGCGGAGAGGCTGTCCTCGACGATCCGGACGCCTTCGATCGAGAGCCGATACAACTCGTGCGCCGCCTCCCGGCCGGCCATCAGCGCGATATGGGAGAGGCTCGTGGCGTAGCCAGGCCCGACGAAGCCGCCATTGCGGCCCGACGCTCCCCAGCCGATGCGCTGGGCCTCCAGAATGGCGACGCTCCGACCGGCGCGGACCAGTTCGATCGCGGCGGTCAGCCCCGCAAGCCCGCCCCCAACGATCGCCACGTCGACGTCGACGACCCCGGTCAAACGCGGCCGCAACGACGACGGACGACGCGTGCGGGAGTAGTAGGAATCAATGTATTCGGTCATAACACCACTATAGGTGCACATTGGCCGTCTCAGCCATGGGCGCCGCTGCGGGCGTGGGCTTGAAGCTCAGGGCCGAGCCCATGGCGAGCCGCCGCGGGCGTCCCGCAGGGCGGCGCCGCACTGGGTCTTTTCACACCATCGAACAACGGAACTCCGATGAGCGAAACCGCCGGCGTCACTGTTTTCCGCAACTGCGATTGGCTGGTCGCCTGGGACGGGGCGGCCAAATCCCACGTCTATCTGCGCGGCGCCGATTTCGCGTTTTCGGGTCAGGACATCGTGCATGTCGGCAAGGGCTATGACGGGCCGGCCGCGGAGGAGATCGACGCTCGCGACCTGATGATCATTCCCGGCTTCGTGGACGTTCACAGCCATCCCGGGCACGAACCCGGCTGGAAGGGGATGCTCGAGGAGCTGGGTTCGCCCAAGCTCGGCCAGAGCTCGCTGTACGAGTTCATGCCGGTGTTCCAGGTCGGCAAGGAATACACGCGCCCGTGCCTGCGCGTAGCCGTGTCCGAACTTCTGAAAAGCGGCGTGACGACGATCTGCGATCTCGGCCGCCCGCGCGAGACCTGGGCGGATGAATATGCCGAGACCGGTATCCGCGCCGTGCTGTGGGGCATGTTCCGATCCGGACCGTGGAAGACCACGAACGGCCACTCGGTCGAGTACGATCTCGATTTCGTCGCCGGCGACAAGGCCCTGAAGGACGCCATCGAGATCGCCGACAAGGCGTCACGGCATCCGTCGGGTCGGATCACGGGCTTCTTCGGTCCGGCGCAGATCGACACGTGCTCCGAGGGGCAGATCCGCGACGCCCTTGCGGCCGCCCGCGAGCGGAACCAGCCCATCCAGATCCACGCGGCTCAGAGCATCGTCGAATTCCAGGAGATCGTGCGTCGCTATGGGGCGACGCCCGTGGAGTGGCTCGACCGCATCGGCGCGCTGGGGCCCGATACGATCATCGGGCACTGCATCTTCCTCAACGATCACCCGTGGATCCACTATCCCCACGCCAACGACTTCGAGATGCTGCGCGACTCCGGCGCCATGGTGGCCCATTGCCCTGTCGTGTTCGCGAGGCGCGGCATCGCGCTCAACACGCTGTCGCGCTATGTGAAGGCCGGCATCCGCTGCGGCATCGGCACGGACAGCTTCCCGCACAACATGCTCGATGAAATGCGCATGGCCTGTTACGCGGGACGCATCATCGGCGGCAGCTTCACCGCCTCGACGACGCACGACGTGTTCATGGGGGCGACCGCCACCGGCGCGGACATGATCCGCCGGCCCGACCTCGGCCGGCTGGCGCCGGGTTGCAAGGCGGATTTTTCCGTCGTCGACATGCGCAACCCTTACATGCAGCCCGATTACGAGCCGATCCGCAGCCTCGTGTACTCGGCCAACGACCGGGCCATCCGGGACGTCTATGTCGATGGCCGCCAAGTGGTGAAGGCGGGCGAAGTCATGCATTTCGACATCGCCGAGGACATCGAGCTGCTCCGGCGGGCTCAAGGAGAGGCGATCGCGGCGGCTCCCGGCCACGACTGGGCCGGCCGAAGGCTCGATCAGCTGAGCCCGCGCGTGTTCCCGATCAGGGACTGAGCGGCAGGGACAAGGGCGCCAGCTTCGCCAGCGGCCGGCGCTGCGGGTCGCCCCGCTCCGCCGCCCGGCAGGCGCGCTTCTGCGCATCCTGCAGCTGGCGGACCGCGCCCTCGACGTCCATCGTCAGCACGCGGTGGTCTCGCACCACCGGCTGCCCGTCGATGAAGACGTCGCGCACGGCGCGCTCGGCGGCGCAGTGAATGAGGTTGCGAAGCGGATCGTGCACCGGCTGCATCGTTGGCTGGTCGAGATCGACCAACACGAGATCGGCCTTGGCGCCAACCGCGATGCGGCCGATGTCCTCGCGGCCGAGCGCCCGCGCGCCGCCCGTGGTGGCGATGTCGAACAGGGTTCCGGTATCCAGATCGAAAACCGATCCCGCCGCAACGCGCGAGCAGATCAGGGCTTCGCGCATCTCTTCCAGCATGTTGAACGGATAGCTGTCGGTGCCGAGCCCGACATTCACGCCGGCGCGGCGATACCCGCCGAGCGTTTGCAGCGTCATCCCGGAGCGCGCGAACGTCACCGGGCAGTGGGCGACATTTGTGCCCGAGCGGGCCAGTCTGGCGAGGTCGTCGCGCGTGCGCTGGCGCGTCCAGCCGTGGTGATCCAGGAAAATGCAGTGCCCGATGATGAGATCCGGGCCGAGCAACCCCAGCCGCTCCATCATCTGTGGCGCGGTCTCACCGGTGCGGCGCAGCAGCTCTTCGTGCTCGGCCATGGTCTGCGCGCCGTGGATGGTGATGCGGGCGCCTCTGTCGCGCGCCGCCGCCACGGCTTCCTGCAGCAGCGCCTCCGAACAGGTCTCGATCTGAGAGGGGGCGACGACGCCATCGAGCCGACCGGAGGGATGGGCCTTGGCCTGATCCACCAGGTTCAGCGCCTCCTCGTAGCGGGCCCGCCCGCGAGCCATGTCCCACTCGAAGTCCAGCCGGTGACTTCCTTCCATCCGCCAGGCCGCCTCGCGGAAGCCCGGCGCGAGCCAGGCCCGGATGCCGCTCTGAGCGGCGAGCGACAGCCAGTGCGGATGGAAGCCCGCGATGTCGAGGCAGCTGGACACGCCCGAGCGCAGCAGGTCGGCCAGCATCACGATCTGGCAAGCGTCCTTGGCGTCGGCGTCTGCATCGATCAGCGCCGAAAACTCATAGAGCGCATTGCCCCACAGCGCGGCCGTCCCGACATCCTCAAACAGGCCCTTGGCGATCGGCTCGTCGCCTGAATGGCAGTGAATATTGACGAGTCCCGGCATGACCATGCTGCGCCGGCCGTCGATGACTGCATCGGCCTGACCCGCATAGGCGGAGCCGACATGGGTGATCGTCCCGTCACAGAAAGCGACGTCGACGCCCTGCCGGTAGCGATGCTCGGTCTCTCCGTCGGCGCGGGTGACGGCCCAGGCGCAATTGCGAATAACGGTGACGGGACCGGGCATGCTGGTTGCTCTCGAAGGGTTTCAGGGCGCGGGCGACCTTCGGCGAAGCTGCGGCTCCAAGTCAATTGCGGCCGTCGCCAGGGCAGGTGAGGGACCGGGCGCATCCATCGCCGTCTGGCGCGCCATCATTGTTGGATGCGCTCCAGCGTCCATATGGCGACTCGCGACGGGGCCGGCAGAACGGACGCGTTGCTCTCCGTCGCCCGAGATCTCGCTGTTCGGTTGGAGATGGCTCCCGCCTGTCGGGAATTGCCGGCGTGAGAACGCGCGGTGAAGTTCTGCGTCATCATCTCATCCGCACAGCGTCCGCGTGCTCCGGATTTCCGGACGTTCGAGCCCTGACGGCCAGACGATCCGAGAGCAGACGGCGCCGCTGCCTCATCATGACCTTTTTCGTCCGCAAACCTTGCGTTGATTCGGGAGGAATATTCGTCCGTTAATGGTGGGGGTATGATGAAGGATCTTAGCGGTTACAAGCTGACGTTCAGCGACGATTTCAACAGCCGCAGCATTTCTCAGACCGGCGCGGCGACGAAGTGGTCGGACATCCGGCCAGAGTGGCGGTATGACGCCAATTCGGACATCGGCTTCGGCAGGTCGTCCTTCTTGGACGCAGCCTCGGGCTATGATCCGTTCAAGGTCGCCAACGGCGTGCTGACCATCACGGCGCAGCCGGACAAGACGCCCTACGGTTATCCGGGCAGCTGGGAATCCGGCTTGATCCACACGCGGGGCGAGTTCGCGCAGACCTACGGCTATTTCGAGATGCGGGCGGACATGTCCGACGTGAAGGGCGCCTGGGACGCGTTCTGGCTCATGCCCGTCACGCCGGCCAACAACAAGCCCGGCTGGCAGGAACTCGACATCGTCGAGCACTACGGCAAGTACACGCCGGGCGTTTATAGCTGGATTCATACCACCGATTACCACCCCAACCCCAACGAGACGCTGCAGGTCTTCAGCAATCACCCCGACCAGACGCAGGGTTTCCATACCTACGGGATGGACTGGAACGACAAGACGATCGGCTTCTACTATGACGGCCAACTGATGGGGACGCGGGCGACGCCCAGCGACATGCATGGCCCGATGTACCTCCTGGCGAACCTCGCCGTGGAGGATGGCGCCGACCCGGCCGGTCCGCCGCTCCATATGCAGATCGACTATATCCGCGCCTATTCCAACAACCCGAACGCGACGCCCGAGACGCCGCCCACGTCTCAAGTTCCAACTGAAGGCGCCGACAAGCTTTCCGGACAAGGCGGCAACGATGTCATCGACGGAAAGGGAGGTGATGACGTCATCAACGGCATGGGCGGGAACGACACAATCTTGGGCGCTGGCGGCGCGGACACGCTGTGGGGTAACGAAGGCAACGACTCATTGAACGGGGGAGGTGGCAGCGACGTCATGTATGGTGGCGTCGGCAACGACACCTACATCGTTCATGACGTCGGCGACAAAGTCGTTGAACTCGCGAACGAAGGGTTCGATTTGGTTCGGAGCGGCGTCACGTACTCGTTGGCCGCGAATGTGGAGCGACTCGAGATCATCTACGCGGCCAACGCGGATGGATATGGGAATACGCTGGACAACCAGCTGACCGGCAACGCCGCCGCCAACCAGCTGCACGGCGGCGCCGGCGCCGATATGCTGGACGGGAAGGGCGGCGCCGACGTGCTCTTCGGGGACGCCGGCAACGACATCTTCCGGTTCTCCACTGCGCCGGCTGCGGGCAACGTCGACACGATCGCGGATTTCGCAAACGCGGCCGGCAACAACGACACGATCCATCTCGAGAACGCGATCTTCACCGCGCTTACCAAGGCGGGCGTGCTCTCGGCGGCGTCGTTCGCCGCAAACGCGGCCGGCGTCGCCCAGGACGCCAACGACTTCGTGGTCTACGAGACCGACACCGGCAAGCTCTTCTACGACAGCAACGGTTCGGCCGCGGGCGGGGCGGTGCAGATCGCCACGCTTGCCAATCACCCCGCGCTGACGGCCGGCGACTTCTGGATCGTCTGACGGTGCGACGCGATCGGCGCCCCGCGCGCCGGTCGCCTTTCGGCTGCGGCCAGCCCTACCGACCCTGCGGCGGACATCGCGCCTCCGCGGTGGCGATGCGCACCGGCTCCGTATAACCCTTCAGCGGGACGGCCCCGAGGTCGCGAAAGCGCGTGCGCGCCAGCGTGGCCAGCACGGCCGGGTCCGTCCCGGGCGCGGCCCGCGCCTGCTCGAGCGTTTCGGCCGCGATCACGATCGGGACGCCGTGCGGGTTGCACAGGCCCTCCAGCCGGGCCGCGAGGTTCATGGGGTCGCCGATGGCGCTGAAGTTCGTCTTCTGCTTGGAGCCGTAGTCCCCTACGAAGGCGAGCCCGCTCGCCACCGCGGCCTTGAAGCGCAGCCCCTCGCCGCCGTCTTCGCCCGGCAGCGCGTCCTGCTCGATCAGCTCGATCGCGGCCGCCACCGCCCGGGCGGCGTGGTCCGGCTGTTCGCCCACCCCGTTCCAGAACGCGATCACGGCGTCGCCGTCGAACTTGTCCAGCGTCGCCCCGTAGCGGTCCAGCACCGCCTGCGCGGCCGCAAACTTGGCGTTCAAGGCCTGGATAATGGCGGTCGGCTGCCGTCGGCGGCTCTCGCAGAACTGGATGAAACCGCGCAGGTCCGCGACCAGCACCGAGATCGGCCGCTCCTCGCCGCCCACCACGTCGTCCCGCCGCAGCGCCGCCGCCACCACCTTGGCGGGCAGGTAGCGGCCAAACGAGCGCCGCAGGTCGGCCAACGCCAGGTCGCGCCGCACCGCCAGCGTCATTGCGCCCATGAACCCCGCCGCGCTCACCAGCATCAGCGTGTGCCCGAGCGGCAACCACAGGCCCAACCCGCGGACGGCCAGCGCGGCGACGCCCAGAAACGCCGCCGCGAGCCCGACGATCGCGGCGACCACCCCGGCAAACGCCACCGCGGTGGTGGAGAACAGCGTCGGCCGCTCGGCCGGCATCCGGGCCAGCCGGCGGCTCAAGCCCAGAAACACCAGCACGGCGGCCGCCGCCATCAGTCCGCTCGCGGCCGCCCGCGCCGGCGGGTCCGCCAGGCGTGGCGTGCGCGCCGACGCGGCGCTCTCCACTGCGGCCGCCTGCACGAGCACGCCCGGCGCCACGTTGCGGTCGCCGAAATCGAGCGTCAGCCCGGCCGGTGCGCACGGGTCCGCCGGCGCGGCGGCGGCAGGCTGGCGCATGAACCGGTCCGGCCCGCGCCGCAGGTCCTCGCCCACGATGCCGGTTCCGATCAGCACCACGCGGTTGCGGAGAGAGGCCTGCAGCCGCCCCAACCCGTCCGCGGACGCCAGACAGCTCTCGAAGCGCCGCACCGTGATCACCGGCGCGGTGCGCAGCGGCGCGCCCGGAAACAAGAGCACGCGGCTCTGCTCGCGCACGCTGAGGTCGTCGTCGTCGTTCGCCGCGAGGCGGTCCGCGAAGCCGGCCTGGATCTCGCCCGTCGCCAGCCGCAGCCGCGTCGCCACGCTGCGCACCACGCCGTCCTCCTCCGCCTGGAGGTCCACAACCCCGACGCCGCCCGGCCCGACAAGGTCGCGATAAGCCTGCGCCGGTCGCACGGTCGGGTAGGAGCCGATCACGACCCGGTCGGTCTCGCGTTCCAGCAGGGCCCGCAGCGGAGCGTCGAAGCTGCGCAGGTCCGCGCCCGCGATCGCGAGGTCCGCCGGGTCGAGCGCCAGCACGAGATCAAAGCCCACCTTGCGCGCGCCCAGGTCCAGCGCCCGGCGGCCGAGCTCGGCCAGCTGTCGATGCTGCAGCGCGCGCGGCGCCAGCGACCAGGGCGGCCCGTCCAGCGTCTCCTGGTCGATCAGCAGCACCACGGCGTTGGGCCACGCGCTGGCGGCGTCCGGGTGTTGCAGCAGCGCGGCCGAGAGGTCGTAGAGCGGCGCGTTCGGCCCTGAAAGAGGCGAGAACGGTCCAGAGAAACCGCTCCAGCCGCCTATCGCCGCGCAAGCCGCCACGAGGGCAAAGCAGGCTGCCGACGAGAGCGCGCGCTGTCGCCAGAAGGGCTTGCCGAGCGCCGCGCCTGTGGTCATGGAACGCTGGCGCCTCCTATTTCGGCGAGGCCGGCGGCCGCACCGATCGCAACAGCACGCCGCCCGTTTCGCTGGGGGAGGCCGGCGGCGCGCATGCTCCCATGGGGGCGATCCGCGGCCCGTCGCCATCGGCGTCGATGCCGCCCTGGCCGACATGCACGGCGCCCGCGCCCTCCACCCGGAACGTCTTGCTGGCGCCTTCGTGGCAGAACGCGAAGCCTTCCCGGGCGCGCAGCACCACCATCGCGCCCGCCGGAAGGGTTTGCATCAACGCCATGGGGGCGAGGCGGCCATCGGCCAGCACCTGAGGCTTTCCCCGGAGCGCCGAGACATAGCCGGCCGGCTGCTCCTGCGCGCAGGCCGCGCCAGGCGCGACCAGGCCCGCCGCCAGAAGCGCCAGGCCGGCCAGCGGCGGGCCATGTCCAGACCATCTCGAGCCAATCATGCAGCCCTCCTGCGGCGACGCGTTCGGCGACCAAGCGAGAGCGCCAGCATAGCGCAGACAGCAGCCCGTGCGGTGCCGAAAGACACGCTGTAGTTGCAGGCCGACCGTGTGCGCCCGCGCACGTCGCGGGCCGTCGACGAATTGCCGGGGTTCCGGTTCGCGCTTACGCTTTCGGCTCCGCAAGACGCGCCCCGTCGCGCCTGCGATGCGGGCTGGATGTGATGGCGATGATCAGGATCCCATCGCGGAGCGCCGGCGCCACGGTCGCTCTCGTCTGGTTGATGTTTCTGGCGCTCGCATGCGGTTCCGCGATGGCGGACCGGCGCGTCGCGCTCGTGATGGGCAACGCCCACTACGGCAAGATCAACCGGCTCGAAAACCCGCTCAACGATGCGCCCGACCTCGCCGAGGCGCTGCGCAAGCTCGGCTTCCACGTCATCCTGCGCACGGACGCCGACAAGGGCGGCTTCGACCGGGCCCTTTCGGAATTCGCCCGCAAGGCCGCCGGCGCCGATGCGGCGCTGTTCTACTACGCCGGCCATGGCATCCAGTACCAGCGCCAGAACTACCTGCTGCCGATCGACATCGAGGTTGAGGACTACAACGACGTCGAGTTCCAGGCCGTCAATGTGGCCCGTGTCATGTCGGCGCTGGAGCGCTCCAGCGGCGTCAAGATCATCGTGCTGGACGCCTGCCGGGACAACCCGCTCGATCGTCGTCTTACCCAGGCGAGCCGCGCCGTCTCGGCCTCGCGCGGGCTCGCCCGGATCGATCGCACCGAGGGGCTGGTGATCGCCTACGCGACCGCGCCCGACCAGGTCGCGCAGGATGGCCGCGGCCGCAACAGCCCCTTCACGGAAGCGCTGATCCGCCGTTTGGCCGAGCCTGGGCTGGAGATCGCCACGCTGTTCCGCCGCGTCACGCAGGACGTGTATGAGCGCACGGAGGGCCGCCAGCGGCCCGAAGTGTCGATCTCGCTGCTGGGCGACTATTTCCTGAATGGCGGCGAAACCGACGCGCTCGCCTGGGCGCGGGTGCGCGAGTCGTCCGATGCGGCCGAATTCCAGGCGTTCAAGGCCCGCTATCCCAATTCGCCCTTCGCCCGCGAGGCGCAATACCGCCTCGACATGCTGGACCGCTTCCGCAAGGTCGAGGAACAGCGCGTCGCGTTCGAGCAGGAGCGGGCCCGCGAGCGCGAGCGCGCCCAGCGAGAAGCCCAGGAGCAGGACCGCGTCCGACTCGAGGCGCAGCGCCGCATCTTCGCCCGACTGGAAGCCGACGCCGCCCGGGACGCCGAGCGGCGCGCCGCGGAGCGCCGCGAGGAGGCCCGCCTCGAAGCCGAGCGGCAGGCCGCCGAGAAACGTGAGGCCGAGCGCCAGAGCGCCGAAAAGCAGGATGCGGCGCGCGAGGCCGAAAAGCTCGCCGTGCAGCGGCGCATTGAAGCCGAGCGGGTTGCGGCCGCTCGGCGCGAGGCCGAGCGTGTCGCCGCCGAGGACCTCGCCCGCCGCGAGGCCGCACAGCGAGAGGCCGACCGTCGCGAGGTGGAGCGCATCGCCGCCCAGAAGCGCCTCGACGCCGAGCGCCAGCGGGCCGCCGACGCCGAAGCCGATCGCCAGGAGGCGCTGCGCATAGCCGAGCAGAGCAAGGAGGCTCTGCGCCGCGAAGTCGAGCAGCTTGCCGCCCGCCGCCGGCAGGACGGCGACCGCGTCGCCGACATTGGCGCCGCGCCGGTCGCGCTGGCCGATCCTGCGCCCGGCCTCTCCCGCCGCTTCGACGCCGGCCTCACGGAGGCGGAGCGCCGCGAAGTCGAGCAACGCGCGGCCGAGCGCCGCCAGGCCCTTGAGGCAGACCGACGCGAACTCGCCCGCCTCACCGAGCTGCGCAAACACGCAACCCCGCGTGAAGCGCGCCGCCTCGACGCCGCCATCCGCAAACTCCAGTCCGCCCTCGCGGCCCGCGACAAGCCCGCTACGGCCCAGACGCCCTGAGCGCTTGCTTGGCGCGGGAGCGGCGCCCGCCGCCCGAGATCCTCGCCGTCATTGCGAGCCGGAGGCGAAGCAATCCAGCCTAAGGGCCCGGCATCAGGCTGGATTGCTTCGCTGTCGCTCGCAATGACGGGGAGAGTGGCGCCAACAACCCGGCGCCCCGGGGCCGAACCCACCGACAATCACGGCTCCCGCGCAACCCGCATGCCGTTGGTGTAGAAGCGCACGTCGAAGTCGTATTTGTAGCGCGAGGCGGAGCGCACGTAGCGTTGGTCGGTGTTGAAGGAGCCGCCCCGCAGCACGCGTTCGGGGCAGCGGGGGCGGGTCCAGGCGGAGCCGTCGGCGGGCGCGCCCTTGTAGCTGTCGTTCCAGCAGTCCTCGACCCATTCTGCGACGTTGCCGGCCATGTCGAAAAGCCCGAACGCATTCGCCGGGAAGCTGCCGACCGGCGCGGCCGCGGCGGCGGGTTCGGGGTTGCAGCCCCCGCACTGGGCGCGGCCCTTTTCCATGGCGACGCCCCACGGATAAGCCGTGGCGCCGCCGGCTCGGGCTGCGTATTCCCACTCGCTCTCGGTCGGCAGACGATAGGTCTTGCCGGTCTTGCGAGACAGCCAGGCGACATATTGCTGCGCGTCGTTCCAGTCGAGGTTCGACACCGGACGATTGCCGCGCCCGGCGCCACGATCCGGCGGCGCATAGGAGCAGCCGCCATCGGCCACGCACGCGTCCCACTCGGCGAAGGTTACCTCGTGCACCCCGAGCAGAAACGGCTTGCGGATCGTGACCGCGTGCACAGGACCCTCGAACGGGAACAGCTCGGTCGATCCCATCGAGAATGACCCCGGCTGGATCGTCGCCAACGGGGGGCAGCCGTCGCAATCCTGCACCACCGCGGGCGCGGGTTGGCGGCCTGGCGCTGCGGGCGCGGCCTGGCGCGGCGGGTCGCCTTGGCCGGGCTTTTCGACCTGCGCGGGCTTGTCGACCTGGCGAGGCGCCGCCGCGGGAGCGCGCGAGGGCGCGGAGGGCGCGGCAGGCGCCGCGGCCGCGCCTTCCAGCTCGCGCAACCTGGCCCGGGCCTGCGCGGCGAACCGGCCGTTCGGGTAGGCGTCCAGGTAGGTCCGGAAATCCGCCGCCACGTCCGCGCCCCGGATGGAGTTCCAGAACCGCGTTTCGAGCGTGTCGTCCGGCGCCGGCGCCGCGCGGGGCGCTTCGGCCGGCCTGCGCGCCTGGGCGTCGGCGCGGTCGCACCCAATCCAAAGCAACGCTGCGGACGCGCCGAGGACGCCGCGCAGGATCAGGACCGCGAGACCGGCTCTAACGCACATAGACCGTGATCTTTTTGGAGAGAACGGGCGGCGTGTGGGGGATGTGGTCATGGTCGCCCACGACGAGCTGCAGCGTGTGCGGCCCCGGCGGCAAGGTGAGCAGCACTTCCGTCTGGCCGTTGCCGAGGTGGATGTGGTTGTAGTCCGACGGGATCGGCCGTGTGAGGTCCAGGGGCTCGGCGTCCACCAGCAGGTGGTGATGGCCGGTGTTCGCCTTCGTGACGCCAGCGGGAGCCACGCCCATCTCCTTGAGCCCGATGCGCACCGTGAATCGCTGTGGAACATGGATGCCGTCCAGCGGGTAGTGGAAATAAACGGCCGCGCCGGGCGGGGAGGCCGTGCCGGCGGCCGCGACCACGGCGCTCAACCCAAGCCCGGCGAGCAGGCCCAGAAGCGCGACAATCCTTCGTCCCATCGCGGTCATCGCCATGCTCCCTCAGCGCCGGCGCTTCTTGGACGCAGCTTTGGCCGCGCCCCCCTTGCGGGGCGCCATGACGGTCACTTCGATCCGCTCCGTCATCACGGGCGGATCGAACGGCACGTGCTGCGCGTCCGCGAGAATGAGCTGCAGCGTGTGCCTGCCCGGCGCGAGCGAGATCTTCTTCTCGGTCTGCCCGTTGCCGAAATGCAGGTGCGCCGGATCATTCGGGATCGGCTGGTCGAGCGGCGGCGTCTCGACGTCGACCAGCAGGTGATGGTGGCCGGTGTTGGCCTTGGCGACGCCGGCGGGCGCCACGCCCATGTTGCGCAGGCCGAACCGCACGGTGGTGTTCGGGTAGATGGTCGCGCCTTTGGGCGGATAGATGAAATACACGGCCGCGTCGGGCGGCGCCGGAGTGCGGGTGGGAGCGCCGGCGCCCGAAGTCGCCTGAGCGAGCCCCGGGGCCGCCTGTGCGACCGCGGGGGCCGCGGGCCGGTCGGGCGCGCGCGGCTCCTCGGCGACGACGCGGATCGCCTTGGAGAACACCGGCGGATCGTGCGGCACGTGCTCGTGGTCGGCCAGCGCGAGTTGCAGCGTGTGGGGACCGGGCGACAGCGTCACCTCGGCCGAAGATTGCGCCTTGCCGAAATGCAGGTGGTTGGGATCGTTCGGGATTTCGCGATCGACGTCGGGCGGCGGAGCGTCGATGATCAGGTGGTGATGCCCGGTCGCGGGCGCGCTCGTGCCGGCGGGCGCAAGCGTGATCCCGGCCACCCCGAAGCGGATGGTGGCGCGCGTCGGGATTACGGCGCCGTCGTCGAGCCCCTCGAAGAACACGGTCGCGCCGGGCGGGGAAGGCGTGCGGGCCCGCTCCACCGTGGCGGCGTCGACGCGGACGTGCAGCACTTCCGACATCACGGGCGGATCGTGCGGCGCGTGGTCCTGGTCGCCGAGCACGAGTTGCAACGTGTGCTCGGCGGCCGGCAGGATGATCTCGGCTTCGGTCTGGCCACGGCCGAAATGCAGGTGATTTGGATCGCTCGGAATCGGCTGGTCGGGCGCCGGCGGGGGAGCGTCGATCACCAGGTGGTGGTGGCCGGTGTTCGGCCGCGCAACGCCGGCCGGCGCGATCTCCATCTTGTCGATGCCGAACCGCACGGTTAAACGCGACGGCACGGTCGCGCCGTCCTTGAGGTCGACAAAGAAAACCCGCGCCTCCGGCGGCGAGGCTTTGCGCTGCGGCTGCTGGGCGTCGGCCGAACGCGCCGCGAGGGCGGCCAGCAAGGCGACGAGCATGCGAAGGGACGCGTGGGTGAGCATCGCCGACCTCCGATGGCCGCAGGACACAAAATGCTCGTCTGGGTTGAAAGTTAACAAGCCCGGACGGGCGAAACAAGGCAAGCTTGAGCGTGTGGTCCCGCGCCCATTCTGCTCCGGGCCGGCAGAACCAGGTGTGAGGTTGCGCACATGCGCGCCTTGGTTGCAGCGTCAGGGCTCGGGCGGGGCGTCGGCGTTGCGCGCCTCCAGCAGCCGCCGCTCCACCTCGGCGGTCCGCTGGATCTGCGCCTGCAGCAGCCGCAACCCGAAATCCGGATACTCCAGCACCAGTTCGGTGAGGACGTCGCGGCGGATGCGCAGGGCGCGCACGGGCGTGTTGGCGGTCACGGTGGCGTTGCGGCGGCCGCGGGTGAGCGCGCCCATCTCGCCCACGATCGCGCCCGGCTCAGTGACGCCCAGGCGCAGCGCGCCCGCGTCCCCCTGGATCCACACGGTCGCGTCCCCGGACAGGAGCACGAGCGCGTCGTGCGCCTCGTCGCCCTGGCGCATGAGCACATGCCCGGGCGCGAACGCCACGCGCTCGCCCGTGAACGCGAGCAGCTTCAGGCGCGCGGTCTCGAGCGAGGCGAGCATGGGCACGGCGCGCAGCGCGCGCACCTCCTCGCTCATGGCCTCCGGGCGGGCGGGCGCCGGCGCGCTCTCGCGCGCGCCCGCGCGGACGCGGGCGCGGCCGGTCCCGAGCTCCACCGCCTGCGTGAAGCCCGCGCGCTCCACGCCCGGACCGCACGCCGCCACCAGCGTGCGCCCGTGCATGAAGGCGCGGATGGCCGCGAGCGCCTGCGCGCCGCGCACATCCCCGTAGGCCTGCAGCGCGCCGTCGAGCACGAGCACGGCCGGGCGCTTGAGCAGGCAGCGCCCGAGCGCCAGCGCGGCCCGCTGGGTCGCGTAGAGCTCGCGCCCGCCCGGCCCCACGGGCTGGTCCAGGCCCACGTCGAGCACGACGCGCGTCAGCCCCGTCTGCGCGAGCGCGCCCTCCAGCGCCTCCGCGAGCCGCTCGCCCGCCGAGGGCGCCTCCGAGACCACGCGCCCGAACAACAAATTGTCCCGCAAACTCGCCCCGGGCGTGTAGGCCGCGGGGTCGTAGACCGGGAGGGTGACGCCCGCCGCCGCGGCGGCTTCGGCGACGGCGGGTCGCGCCGCCAGGATGCGGGCCCGCAGGGCGTCGTCGAGCAGGCCCAGCCGGTGCACAGGCTCGCAGTAGCGCAGCGCGAGCGTCAGAAAGTTCAGCCGGTCCTCGGATGTGGCGCGCCCCAGCCCATGCCGCTCCAGCGCACGGCGGTGCCCGTCCAGCGCCTCGGCCGACATGAAGGCGAAGCGCTGCACCACGAGGCTCTGCGGCCCGAAATCGGCGAAGATCTCCACCATCGTGGCCGCAAACCCGCGCCCGATCGCCTCCAGGGCGTCCCCCAGCTCCAGCCGGTAGAGCGTGACGGCCAGAAATGGCGCGGCCTCCGCAGCCGCCTCCGGCTCGGGCAGGGGCCCGAACAGCAGGTTCTCGCGGATCGACAGGCGCTCGCCATAGCGTTCGGGGTCGAAGCTCTCCACCAGGTCGGAAGCGTTGGCGGCCGCCAGCGCCTCCGCCAGCGCGTCCCGCGCGGCGACGATCCGGGCCGCCAGATCGGGTTCTGCGGCCGGGTCGATCCTGGCCGCGAGCCCGGCCCGGCGCATGTCGGCCTCCAGGTCCACCACCCGCACCACCCGCAGCACCGCCTCGCCGAGCTCCTCGAGCGAGCTCACGCCGGCTGCGTCCAGGTCGAGCCATTGCGCGTCCCCGCCGCGGCGCAGCCCGTAGAGCAGGTTGTCCCGAAAGCTCCCGGCGAACACGGCCGGGTCCGGCCCCGCATAGGCGAACAGCCGGCCCAGCGTGGCGTCGTCCATCTGGTCGAGCCGGTTGTCGCCGTAGGAGACGTGGCCGGATGCCGGCTGGCGCCGTCCCGCCAACGCGGATGCGAGCGCGCTGGCGAGTTCGTGCGGCCCGAACAGCGCCGCATGGTCCCCGGGAGCGATGCTGAGCGAGACCTTCTCGGAGCCGGGTTCGCCCGGCGAGCCGCCAAGCTCCACCGCAACGGCCGACAACACCGCGCCGGCGGGCTCGGCGGGCGTGAGTGCGCCCGTCGCCGCGGGGGCGTCCAGCGCCGGGAACTGCTCCACGACCTGCTGGAACTTCACCTCCACGTCCATGCGCTGCTGATCCCAGTCGATCAGCTCCTTCACGGGCGGGGGCAGGTCGCGATAGGCCGCGATCACGGCGACGAGCTGGCCGATGGCGAGTTCGCCGTGCAGCGCGAAATAGCCGCCCAGCGAGTAGAACAGGAATGGCGTCGCCTGCGCGAGCAGGTTGTTGGCGAACTTGGCTGCGAACTTGCGCCCGTAGAGGCGGTAGCGGATCGAAAACAGCTCCTCGAGCCGGCCGGCGATGCGGCTCATCTCGTAGGGCGCGGCGCCGTGGTTGCGGACTTCGTCGAGCCCATCCACCACCTCGCCGATGCGCCCTGCGAGCGCGCGTGACTGCAGCTGCCGCATCCGCCCGAGGCGCAGCTGCTCGCGCCGTAGCCGCGGGATGATCACCGCCTGCACGCCCACGAGCGCGCCGGCGCAGACGCCCAGCGGCAGGCTCTGGATGAGAATAAACGCCAGCGCGGTCGCGGCCTGCCCGAACAGGAAGATGGGCTGGATAAAGGCGTCGCCCACGAACCCGCCGACGGGCTCCACCTCGTCCTTGATGATGGTGGCCGCCTCGGAGGCGCTGATGCGCCGTCCCGCGTCGGGCGTGCGGGCCACAAGCGCGGCGAAGAGCTCGAAGCGCAGACGCTGCAGCACGCGTTCGCCCAGCGCACCCTTGCGCATGTTGATGACGTATTTGAAGGCGCCGTTCACCAGCACCAGAGCGAGGAACAGTCCAGACAGGGCGAACAGGTAGGAGGTGCGGTCGAACTCGATTCCGGGAAACAGAACCGCGCCGCTCCAGGGCGATACGATGCGAAACAGGGGCGCGGTGGCGGACGACTGAAACGCCCGGCCCTGGATGGCGTCGGTGACGATCAACTTCGGCACGTCCAGCGACGCGTAGTAGAACGGCATCGAGAGCAGCACGACCGCCAGCACGCGCAACTGCTCGCCGCGGCTGCAGCGCCAGATATAGGCGAACAGACGCTCGCGCTGGGGAGTGGCCGGCTGCACCGTGATCGCCCTGATTCGCCCCGACCGCCGCTCGGGCGCCGGTGCGTCGAGATTAACCGCGGCGGCGGGCGAGCGCCATGTCCAGGCCGTGTAATGACGCACAGCGCGCGGTTTAGTTAAACCCCGGCACGCGCGAGGCCCATGCCCCCGGACGCCACGCGTCCCTTTTGCTGTGCCGATCCGCACAGACCAGGATCAACAAACCCTCGATTGATCCGGCTCTTCCCGAGGGATGTCCGGAGATGCGATGCGGGCGGCAGGAATTAGCTTGGCTGGCGTGCTCATCGTCGTCGTCGCCCGCTTCATCACGGCGGTTCGTGGGCTTTGGGACGGCGTCGCGCCGACCGACGAGCAGCGGATCTATTTCGCCAACCACGCCAGTCACGGCGATTTCGTCCTGATCTGGACGGTGCTGCCGCGACGGATGCGCTTTGCGACCCGACCGGTCGCCGGCAGCGACTACTGGCTCAAGTCTCGCCTGCGGTGGTTTATCGGGTGCGACGTATTTAACGCAGTACTAATCGACCGCGAGCGCGTCAGCCGCGCCAACGACCCGATCCGGATAATGACCGACGTATTGGACCAGGGATTGTCGCTCATCGTCTTCCCCGAAGGCACCCGCAACGCGACCGAGGCGCGGCTCCTGCCGTTCAAGAGCGGGCTCTATCACCTCGCAAAGGCTCGCACGGACGTGCCGCTGGTCCCGGTCTGGATCGACAACCTCAACCGGGTGATGCCGAAAGGCGAGTTCGTGCCCATTCCGCTGATCTGCACGGTGACGTTCGGAGCCCCCCTCCGGCTGGCCGCCGCGGAACGAAAGCAGGATTTTCTGGCCCGCGCCGAACAGGCGCTGCTCGCCCTGTCGCCAAAGGCGACCGCGCCATGACGATGCCGCATCGTGACCTCCTCGTCGTGCTCGCCAGCCTTCTCGCCGTTCTGATCGTGGCGTCCGCGATCGGCTACGCGCTCCATCGCAGGTTGTCGCCGGACGGCCAGAACGCCGTGGTCGAGAACCTGAACGACCGGATCCGGGCCTGGTGGATCATGGTCGTCCTCATGGGTCTGGCGTTGATCGGCGGCAAGACAGGCGTGACGCTCCTGTTCGCGTTCTGCTCCTTCGCGGCTCTGCGCGAGTTCATCACGCTCACCAACACGCGCCGCGCCGATCATTGGGCGCTGGCCGCCGCGTTCTTCATCGTGCTGCCGGTGCAGTATTATCTGGTCTGGATCGACTGGTATGGGCTCTACGCGATCTTCATCCCGGTCTATGCCTTCCTGCTGATGCCGATCATCGCGGCGCTGCGCGGCGACACGGACCATTATCTCGTGCGCATCGCCGAGGTGCAGTGGGCTCAGATGATCTGCGTCTTCTGCACCTCGCACGTCCCGGCGCTGCTGACTTTGCAGATCCCCGGCTACGAGGGGCGCAACGTCCTCCTGATCGCGTTCCTGGTGATCGTCGTGCAGATGAGCGACGTCCTCCAGTACATCTGGGGCAAACTTCTGGGCCGCACCAAGATCGCCCCGCGCCTGTCGCCCTCCAAGACTGTGGAAGGGTTTGTCGGCGGCGCGCTCAGCGCCACGCTCATCGGCGCGGCGCTGGCGTGGATGACGCCGTTCCGGCCGCTGGAGGCCGCCTTCCTGTCGCTCGTGATCGTGCTGATGGGCTTCTTCGGCGGACTCGTGATGTCGGCGATCAAGCGCGATCGCGGCGTCAAGGACTGGGGCCACCTGATCGCCGGCCATGGCGGCTTCATCGACCGGCTCGACTCCGTGGTGTTTTCCGCCCCGATCTTCTTTCATCTCGTCCGTTACGGCTGGTCGGCCACATGACCACATCGCGCCGCGGCCTGATGGACAGCAGCGTCGTGCATGTCGCTTTCGCATTCTTGGCGATGGGCGGCTGGGCGGCTTTCGCCAACCGGGCCCATCCGACGCCGACGTGGCTGCAGGCAGGCTTGATCCAGGGCGCGCTGTCGGCCGCCATCACCCTGCTGCTGAAACGCGCGATCGAGCGGTTGGCCGATTGGTTCGAAGGGCCTGTCGGGCTCGTCGCCCCGCCGCTGGTCGCCTTGATCGTCTCGGCCTGCGCGCTGACCACGCTTCACGCGCTGGGCAGCACGCCCGAGATCGCGCGCACGATCGCCTTGCCGCTCACCGTTTCGACGAGCTACGCGGCGCTCTACAACCTCGCGCTCTGGCGCGCAAAGAGGGCCTGACCGGTGGCGGTGGACAACAACAGGAGACCCCTCGCAAGCCGGAACTCTGGCTGGGCCCGAGCCGTCGCGCGGCGCCTGAGCGCCGCATCCATTACCCCGAACCAGATCTCGGTCGCCAGCATCGCGATGGCGGCGGTCGCCGGCGCAGCGTTCAGCCTGACCGGCTTTGTCCAGCCGTGGCCGCGCGCCGGGTTGCTCTTGGTTGCGGCGCTGTTTTGCCAGTTCCGGCTCCTCTGCAACCTGTTCGACGGCATGGTGGCGATCGAGGGCGGCAAGCAGGCGCCCGACGGACCGTTCTGGAACGAATTTCCCGATCGGGTCGCCGACATCCTGATCCTGGTCGGCGCCGGCTACGGCGCCGGCGCTCCGGCCCTCGGTTGGGCTGCGGCCGCCATGGCGGTGCTCACCGCCTACACGCGCGAACTCGGCCGGGCCTGCGGGCTTCCGGCCGATTTCTCGGGTCCGATGGCCAAGCAGCACCGCATGGCGACAATCACGGCAGCCGCGATGCTTTCGCTGTTTGAGCCGCTCTGGCTCGGGCGGGGAGGGGTTCTGGTCGTCGCCCTGGGAGTGATCGCGGTTGGTGCGGCGATCACGGTCGCCAGGCGGGCCAACAACACCGTGCTGGCGCTTCGCGGGCGCTGACGGCCAGCTCGCTTCATACACCCTCGATCCCCTCATCCTGAGGAGCAGACCCGCTTGGGTCTGCGTCTCGAAGGACGAGGGACTCCAGCCTGCACGACGGATCAGCCTCCTGGACCCCCTCGTCCTTCGAGACACATCGCCAAGGGGCGATGTTCCTCAGGATGAGGGGTGTTGAGGATTTGAATGACCGGGCAGGGGCGGCGATTGTCCGTGCTCAAAGAGCCAACACCGTGGTGCTCCAGCTTCGCAGCCAGCAGCTTACGGCTATCTAGCTTCATACACCTTCGATCCCCTCATCCTGAGGAGCAGACCCGCTTGGGTCTGCGTCTCGAAGGACGAGGGACTCCAGCCTGCACGACGGCATCAGCCTTCTGGACCCCTCGTCCTTCGAGACACATCGCCAAGAGGCGATGTTCCTCAGGATGAGGGTGTTGAGAAACGGTCAGGCTCTCACAAAAACGCCGCCCAGGAGGGCGGCGTTTTGCGTCGATGTCAGCCGTGCAGGCGCGCAGACGCCCGCCCGGACGATCTCACTTCTTCGTCTTGCTGCCGATTTCCTCGTCCCAGCGACGGAAGGCCACCACCATCTTGTCCGGCGTCAGCGGCAGCTCGATCGGGTTGTCGGCGATCAGCTTGGCGTATTCCGGCCGGCCGAACTCGCGGATCACGTCCTGGCTCTTTTGCGGCGCCAGCTCGAGGCCGACATTGCGGACCGCCGGACCGGGATAGAGGTAGCCCTCGTCATACGCGAAGGCCTGGATCTTGGGCTGCAGGATGAAGTTCATCATGTCCAGCAGCACCGCGAAGCGGTCGGCCGGCACGCCCTTCGGCACCGTCATGAAGAACGCGTCCGACACCCAGTGGAAGCCCTTCAGCGTCGCGATGGCGGCGGATTTCGGCACGATCCCGAGCGCACGCGGATTGATGTCCCACCCGGTGGTCGAGATGATGATGTCGCGCGAGCCCTCGCCGAACTCCTTCATGGTCGCGCCGGTGCCGGTCGGATAGTACTCGACGTACTTGTTGAGCTCCTTGAGGTAGGCCCAGGTCTTCTCCCAGCCGTTCACCGGGTCGGCCGGGTCCTTGTCGCCCAAGAGGTAGGGCAGGCCCATCATGAAGGTGCGGCCCGGGCCCGAATTGGCCGGCCGCGCATACATGAAGCGGTTGGGATTGGCCTTCGCCCATTCCAGCAGTTCCTCGGCCGAGCCCGGCGGCTTGGCGACGCGCTCGGGCGCGTATTCGAGCAGCGGGCCGGACGGGTAGTAGGCGCACACGACCGCAAAGCCCTGGCCCTGCGCCTTGAACAGCCGCAGCGCGGCGGGCTCGTAATTCGCTTCGATGCCCGGGAACG
Source organism: Alsobacter metallidurans (assembly GCF_014636935.1). Lineage (GTDB taxonomy): Bacteria > Pseudomonadota > Alphaproteobacteria > Rhizobiales > Beijerinckiaceae > Alsobacter > Alsobacter metallidurans. The sequence continues at coordinate 108,841 of NZ_BMES01000002.1, forward strand.
ACGCCTCGTGCTCCGGAAACAGTTTGGTCCAGAGGCCTTGGTCGAGGCCGGCCGCGAGCCCGTCGCTGCCGGTCAGGATCAGGTCGAGATCGCTCTTGCCGGCGTTCTGCTGCGCCTTGATCTTGGCTGCGAGCTCGGGCGCAGGGGCCTTCACATAGGTGATGCGCGAAACGACCTCGGGCTTCGCGGCCTTGTAGGCGTCGAACCCCGGCTGCAGCAGCGCGAGCGCGCCGCCAACGTCCATGATGGTGATCGCCACCGGCGATGTCGGCAGCGCCGGCCCGGCCGCCCGCGCGCCGGTGGCGAGCAGCGCCGAACCCGCGATGCCTCCAAGGACGTCGCGCCGTGAAAATGGCCCCTGCATGATGGTGATCCCTCCCGTTAAGATTGGCAGTGTGTGGCAGTCCCAGGCCGTGATCTAGCCCCCGACCACGACCGATCCGTTCAACCGAACCTCGTCGACCGCGAGCGTCGGCGACCATGTCACTTCGCTTGGCGGCTCCACGACGCCATGTCGGCGCATCGCCGGCGCGAGCAGCGTGCGCGGATGGGTCGACGCCATCGCGACCGCCTGCTCGGGCGTCGCCAACCCCCAGCGCACGACATTGCGGACGGCGCCGTCGAGCGTCAGGCAGGAGCCCGCCAGATAAGGCGTGCCAGGCTGGCTCACGCGGCCGTCAGCTGTTTTTTCCACCGTCATGCCAGCGAAGGGGTAGAGCCCGGGTGGCGAGGCCGCGGCCGCAACCGCGTCCGTGACCAGGATGGAGCGCTCTAGCCCCTTGGCGCGCAGCATGACCTTCAGGGCCGCGGGCGCGAGGTGCACGCCGTCGGCGATGAAATCCGCCCAGAGCCGGTCCTCGGCCAGTTGCGCCACGATGGGGTTGTCGAACTTGTGCTGCTGGTGGGCGACGCCGTTGCCCAGATGCGTGGACAGCGTGGCGCCGGCCTCGGCCGCCTGCGCGACCTCGGCGGCCGTGGCGTTGCTGTGCCCGATCGCGACCACGATCCCGGCGTCGCAGGCCCAGCGCGTGAAAGCGTTGTCGGGGTCGCGCTCCGGCGCGACCGTCACGAGCAGGATGGGGCGGCTCAGGCTGGCCTGCAGCGACTGGACCAGAGTGGGGTCTGGCGGCGTCATCGCGGCGGCCGGGTGACAACCCTTGTAGCCGTCCGCCGGGTTCAGGAAGGGGCCCTCGAGATGGTAGCCGAGCGCCATCGCGGGCCCGAGCCGGCTCCTCGCAACGGCGGCGTCCAGCGCGGCGAAGCGCTCCGCGAGTTCGTGAGGATGCGCCGTGATGATGGTGGGCAGGCACGCGGTGACGCCGGTGGCCAGCATGGCCTCCAGCGCATGGTCCAGCGCCTCCGGGGTGAGCGCGGCGTCGTTGAAGTCGACGCCCGCGAAACCGTTCACCTGGATGTCGAGGAGCCCTTGCGAGCGCATGGTCAGGCTCGCCGCGGCGGGAACCCGGACGAGAGCTCGGCCGCGGCGGGAGGGTCAAGATACGCAACCGTATCGGGGTGGCGCTGCAGGATGGAGGCCGGCACATCCGGCGTGACCGGGCCCTCCAGCGCGCCGCGCACGGCCGCGGCCTTGCGCGCGTCCAGCACGGTCAGGACGATGAGGCGGCTCTTGAGGATCTGCCGGATGCTCATCGACACCGCCTGCGGGGGCACGTCCTCCAGCGTCGGGAACCAGCCCTCGCCGAATTGCTGGCGGCGGCAGGCCTCGTCCAGATCCACCACGATATAGGGCTGCTCGGTCTCGAAATCGGCGGGCGGGTCGTTGAACGCGAGGTGGCCGTTCTCGCCGATGCCCGCGAAGCACACGTCGATCGGCGCGGCGGCGACCAGCCCGGCCAGCCGCGCCAACTCGGCCTCGATCGCAGGCGACTCGCCGTCGACGAAGTGGAACGCCCCCAGCGTCGGCAGCCGCCCGGTGAAGCGCTCGCGCAGGTAGCCGCGGAAGCTCGCGGGGTGGCTCTCCGGCAGTCCGATATACTCGTCGAGGTGGAAGCCCGTCACCTTCGCCCAGTCGATGTCCGGCTCGCGCACCAGCGCATCCAGCATCTCGAACTGGCTTGCGCCGGTGGCCACGATCACGCGGGCCTCGCCGCGATCGCGGATCGCGGCCCGGATGGCCGCGGCGCCGGTGCGCGCGGCCTCTTGCCCCGCGAGAAGCTTGGATGGGGCGATATAGACTTTCAAACGACGGCTCCCTTCGGAAAGGAGCCATGACGGCTCGTTTGAACCCGTCCTGTCAACCGCGCCGCCGCGCATGGCCCCCCTGCGGCGGCTGCCTCCTTTTGCGCCACGACCAGGCCGTGTTGGGGGCGCAATTGCATCGTGAAGATGTTAAACGACTAATCGGAAAAATTGTGGTCGTGGACGGCGCCCCTCGCGCCGCGCCCGCTGCGTCATCTTCAAGGAAGCGTCGCAGCCCCGCTCAGAGGCCGCGCGTCGGTTTGTCCGCCAGGAGACGGTTTTTGAACGACAGGGCGGAAGACCCTTTCAACAAGGCGGCGAGGCTCGCCGCGTTGCGCCGGTACGGCATCCTGGACACCCCTCCCGAAGAAGCCTTCGCGAGCGTCTGCCAGGTTGCGTCGCGGGTGTGCGACGCACCGATCGCGGTCGTGAACCTGATCGACGATGAGCGCCAGTTCTTCAAGGCCGAGATCGGCCTTGGCGTGCGCGAGACGCCCGTCGACGTTTCCATTTGCGCCCACGCGATCCTGCAGCGCGACCTTTTCGTCGTGCCGGACACGACCAGGGATCCGCGCTTCGCCTGCAACCCCCTCGTCACCGGCAACCCGCACCTGCGGTTCTACGCCGGCGCCCTTCTGGAAACGCCCGAGGGCGTGGCGATCGGCACCATGTGCGTGCTGGACTACAAGCCGAGGCCTGCGGGGTTAACGGCCGAGCAGGCCGAGGTGCTTCGCGCCCTGGCCCGGCAGGTCATGAGCCTTCTCGAGCAGCGCCGCCTGATCGCCTCGCTGGCGGAGCGCGAGGCCGAGCTGGAGCGCCTGCACCGGATCGCCCGCATCGGCGCACTCCATGTGGACCTGCGCGACGGCTTCAAGAACCAGCGGTCGCCCGAGTACCTTCAGATCCACGGGCTGCGCCCCGAAGATGCGGACGAGAGCCACGCTGATTGGGTGCGACGCATTCATCCGGATGATCGCGCCCAGGTCGAGCAGGCCTTTGTCGACGCGGTTCGCGGCCAGAACACCGAATACGAAGCCGAATATCGCATCATCCGACCCAGCGATGGCGAGGTTCGTTGGATCGCGGCGAGCGCCACCATCGAGCGGGACGCGAATGGCCGGGCTCAGCGCCTTGTCGGCGTCCACCGCGACGTGACGGATCGCAAGCAGGCGGAAACCGCGAACGCGCAGCTCGCCGCGATCGTGTCTTCGTCCGTGCATGCGATCTTCAGCATCTCGGCGACCGAACGGCGGATTCAGACCTGGAACCAGTCGGCCACCGACCTCTTCGGCTACACGGCCGCGGAGGCGATCGGCGCGCCCGTGAGCCTGCTTGTTCCGGATGACGGCCTCACGGCGTCCGAGAACGAAACCGGCGTGTTCGACCTGGCGATGCGGCACGGGCACATTGACCTGGAGACCGTGCGCCGGCGCAAGGACGGCAGCCTCGTGGAGGTGGCGGCCAGCGCGGTTCGGATGCAAGGCGCCGATGGGCGGGTGCTCGGCGTCTCGGTGATCTTCCGCGACATTACCCTGCAAAAAGAGCAGGAGCGCGCCTTGCGGGCCAGCGAGGAGCGCCTGCACCTCGCGCTTGACGCATCCGAGAGGATCGGCACCTGCGTGTGGGAGATCCAGGCTGATCGCGTGGTCGCGGACGCCCGTTTTTCCCGCTTCTTCGGCGTCGAGGAGGCGCAAGGGGCCGCCGGGATCCCGACCCAGGCCGTGTTCGACGCCATCCACGACGAGGACCGGGCGCGGGTGATGCGCGAACTCGCGGCGGCCGTCGAAAAAGCCTCGAGCTACGAAACCGAATACCGGGTGACCCAGAAGGACGGAAGCGTGCGCTGGGTCGCGGCCCGCGGCCGCTGCCAGCCCGACGCCTCCGGACGGGCCATGCGCTGTCCCGGAACGGTGGTAGACATCACGGACCGCAAGCAGGCCGAGGAAGCCCGCGAGCTGCTGACGCGCGAGCTGAGCCACCGGATCAAGAACATCTTCACGGTGGTGAACGGCCTCGTCACGCTTTCGTCGCGTGGCCGTCCCGAGGCGCAGAACTTCGCCGCGGGCCTGCGGGACCGGCTCTTCGCACTCGCCCAGGCCCACGAGTATGTTCGGCCTCACAGCCCGGAAAGCGCCTCCACGATCGGCGGCGAGACGATGTTCGGCCTGCTCCGTCTCCTGTTCGCGCCTTACCTCCAGGAGGGGCACGCCCGCGTGGAGATCCACGGCGACGACGTCGCGATCAACGAGAAGAGCGCGACGGCGCTCGCGTTGATCCTGCACGAGCAGGCCACCAACGCCATGAAATATGGCTGCCTCAGCGTCGAGACCGGGCGCGTTCTCGTCACGGGGAGGATCCAGGACGGCGTTTACCGGCTCACCTGGCGGGAGGTCGGCGGTCCCCCGGTCGCAGGCGCGCCCCAGCACACGGGCTTCGGCACCGTCCTGGCCGCACGCAGCGCCGCCGGCCAACTCGGCGGCGAGCTGCGTCACGACTGGGCCAGCGACGGGCTCGAGGTGGTTTTCTCCGCGCCGATCGCCAATCTCGGCTGAAGGCGCTACCGCGCCCCCGACGCCCGCGGATTGACCTGGAAGAACTCGATGTCGCTCGCCTCGCCGGCGCGCGGCGCGATCGTCTGTCGCGGCGCGGGCCGGGGTCGGACGGCCCGCGCGGGCTTGCCGTTTTGCGCGCCGGGCGCCGCCGCGGCGGCGTTCGCGGGCGGAGCAGCCGGTCGATCCAGGCGGCCGAGGCGGACTGTCACCGACACGATCTTCTGCCTGACCGGGTCGTAGGAGCACTCATAGCTCACCCGCACCCATTCCTTTTGCGGGCTCTGGAAGCGGATGGAGTCGCCCCTGTAGCGGATGGCCGGGTGCTCGGCGTCCGGTGTGTCGCCTTGCTGGAAGATGCCGCCGAAAGGCCTGTGCAGCCAATCGAAGTCTATTGGCGCCTGCGCCTCGATCTGGGGCGCGCAGGCCTGGGCCGCCCTGTCGTTGAAGGCTCGCACGCAAGTGGCGTCGCAATCCGGGCGGGCGGGGGAGGGGCCTGTGGAAGCGGCGGGCGGAGACGCGGGAGCAGGAGCAGGAGCCGGAGGCGTCTGGGCGAGCGCCGCGCCCGACGCTGACGCCCAGACCCACGCGAAAACGGAAACAAACGCGAGCCGGCGGCTGGGCCGGACAGTGTGAGGCGAGCGCATCGGCGGAGGTCCCTGGAGTTTCGCAGCCGTCATGGCGGCTCTGACAGCGGGCGGAGCGGCGATTTGACCTGGTCGACCCTGACGCCGTCCCGGCGCGCGCCCGCATGTGCGCCGTCCTGCGTCTTCTCGCGGTGGGCCTGGCTTGGTCGCCCGCTTTCCGGCCCGGCGGCCTTGAGCAGCGCGTCCGGTATGCGGCCGGGTGCGACGGGTTGTTCGGAGGTCGGCTGAAGCCGCTGGTCCTCTGCCCGGTCGAGGCAGTCGCGCAGCGCAAGCGGCTCGGTCAGACGCGTGCAGTCATGCGCCGTGCCGGGCTTGGCCTGGGCGAGAACGATCGCGCCAGGAACCGGTCCAAGACCTTGTGCGGACGCGGGTGGGCAGTGCTGGAAGCCGAACGCCGCGAGGGCGAGACAAAGATGCGAGGCGCGGCGCAGCACGAAGGTCCTCCCGGAAACTGGGCGCAGCCTATGAATGAAGGCGTTAAGCCGCAAGAGCCAAGTCTTTCAAGTCCTAACCAAGCGAACGTACTCAAAGTCGATTCGGGAATGCTGCAGCGCACAACAGAAATACTGTCTATATGGTAAAAATGCAGAAAAGACGACATTAATCAATTAAAGCGGGTTGGGACGGACAACGCTTATCGAAAACTGTAGACAATTTTCTTTGCCAGTCATGACAATTGCAAACGACGAACAATTTCTAGTCATTCGCGGTAGTTCGAACGTATTAGATGTTAAAAATAGCCTAACAAAACGTATTGCCAGACAAATCCAACTCTCCTAGCGTCATTAAGTTGCCGTTAAATTCATCCGTTGGGCTCAGGGCTGCGGGGAAGGCGCGCAACAAGAGAACGACGCGTCACGCGTCGCGTTGGTGATCAGGGAAGGGTTAGTCCTATGTCTAGGAAGTATTTGCTCGTAACGACCAGCCTCGCCGCCTCGCTCCTGGCGACGGCCGCCATGGCGGACAACAACACGGTTTATCTTAATCAGACCGCCGACTCGCAGAGCGCCACGATCAGCCAGAGCGGCAACGGCAACGCCGTCGGCGCCAACGGCCAGGCCTTCGGCCAGGGCGGCGGTTCGGGCAACACCCTCACGGTCAATCAGACGAATACCGGCAACTCGATCGGCGTCGCCACGAGCGGCTACCAGTCGGGCAACAATAACCTCGCCAATGCGTACCAGGATGGCGTCGGCAGCCGCATCGAGATCAAGCAGAGCGGCAGCAACAACGGCCAGCACGGGACGACGACGGGGTGGGACTGGACCAATTCGTCCGATTATGCTCGCCTTGCTCAGGATAGCTCCGCTAACGGCAGCGTGATCGAACTCACCCAGAACGGAAACGGCAATGCGTTCGACGTTGGCCAGGGCGGCGCGTCGAATGGCGTCTCGGTGACCCAGACCGGCACCCTCGGCCAGACCTTCGTGCGCCAGAACGTCGGCCAGGCCGGCTTCCATAACAGCTCGGTCGTGGTCAACCAGGATACGAGCAACAGCATCAACTACGTCAACGTCAATGCGCAGATTGGCAATAACCTGCTGATCAACATCGCGCAGTCCGGCGGCCTGCAAGGAGCGGGCGTCGACCAGTACGGCACGGGAAGCTCCTTCGTGTCGAACCAGAGCGGACTCGGCAACCTGATCGGCTACACTGGACCCAACCTGCTGCTCGGAACCGACCATGTGGTCACGCAGTACGGTGACGGCAACCAGATCTTCAATTACCAGTCAGGAAACTACAACGTCGCCAACGGCGGCCAGAACGGCAATTCGCTGTTCCTGTCGAACACCCAAGGCGGCAGCGGAAATTCGCTGCAGTTCAACCAGACCTACTCCAACAACCGCGCCTATAACGCCCAGTACGGCACGAACGGCTCCGTCTCCGTCACCCAGACGGGCGGCGACGGCAACATGTTCAACAGCGTGCAGCACGGCAATGCGCTTGGCGCTTCGGTGACCGCTTATCAGAACGGCACGATCAACCAGATCATGACCACCCAGTATGATGGCGCCAACACGGCTCTGCTGAGCCAGACCGGCTACAACAACAGCATCACGGGCACGCAGAACAACTCCGCCTTCGGCCTCGCCAACGTGGCGAACGTGACGCAGTCCAACTCGAACAACGTCGCCAACTACAACCAGAACGGATCGGGCAACCTCGCCACGATCACGCAGCACTAACAGCCTCGGAGGAGGGCGGGTCCAGGATCCGCCCTCCTTTTTCGTCGGGTTTCTCGGTCGGAGAACGTCGATGCCAGTGCTCGCCGCGCCGCCGCCCCCGATCGTTACATGCGCGATCGAGCGGAAAACTGTGGATCAAGGATTGCTTTTCCAGGGCGTCCTGAGAGCCGCAAGCCCGGTGGAGGGCTCGTATCTCCTGACGGTGATCAAGACCAGCGCGTCCGGATCAGCCAATCTCAAGCAAAAGGGAACGTTTTCGGCTTCAGCAGGCCAAATCGTGCCGCTCGGTCGCATCGGCCTTAACCAAGAAACAGAAGTATCGATTGATGTTCGTCTGACGCTTGACATAGCAGGCCAAGAAATAGTTTGCTCACAATACACGGGCGGAAACGAATGATAAAGATCAATCAAAAGCTGGCTTGGGCGGCTGGTCTTGTCACGTCGATGGTGGCGATGGCTGATTGCGCCTCCGCGCAAGTCTATGTGGACCAGATCCAGCCGACGTCGCGGTCCGGCGCCCGGTCTTCCACCCATGTCTATGCGCCAGCGCCGACCTACGAGGCCGGCCACTTCGGCTCCGCCGCTCCGTTGTCCGCTGTCCAGTCGGGGCAGGATGGAGCGTCGATTGGCGCCGCCCAGCGTTCAACCGTTCAGCAGACCGGGACCCGCAACACCGCCGCAGTGGTCACCTCCGGCGAAGGCAATGTCACCAGCCAGGTCCAGAACGGGCGCGACAACATCTCGAACCTTTCGGCCACGGGTGCGCAGAACACCCTCGCCACAGTCCAGAACGGCGCAGGCAACAGCGCCAGCGTCGCCGTCGCGGGCAACAACAACTCGATCTCGAATACGCAGATCGGGGCGGGGTCCAGCTACACGCTCCAGCATGTCGGCAACGGTCAGTCGATCGCGGTCACGCAGGTCAGGTAATCGCAATGACACGCCATTTTTTCAAAACCTGCGGCTCGGCCGTTCTTCTGGCGGCGTTGCTGGCCAGCGCGCCCTCGCATGCGGGCAGCCTCGTCTATCAGCCGGCGAACCCGAACTTCGGCGGCAGCCCGCTGAACGGGTCCTACCTGAACTCGCAGGGCGCGCTGCAGAATTCCGAGATCCAGCGCAAGCAGTCGCTGCGCAGTCAGGCGACGGCAGCCGGCGCCTTGGGGGCCCAGACCCCCGGGCAGATCTTCGCCCGTCAGTTGCAGAGCCAGCTCTACGGTTCGCTGGCCAACAAGATCACGCAAGCCATCTTCGGCGAAGGCGCCCAGCAGTCCGGCACCTTCGCGTTCGAGGGCACCACGATCAACTTTGTGCGCGTTGGCCCGAACGTGCAGCTCACCATCAATGATGGGCAGAGCGTCACCACCATCACGGTGCCGGCGGGCATCTGATCGTCTCCAAGCAATGCAGAGCCGTCATGGGCGCGTGCAGCGGCGCGCCCAAGGGGTTCTTTGGCCAGGAACAAGTACGAATGCGCGTTTTGAGTGGGGCCATCGTTGTCGCCGTCGCGGCTTTCCTGGGCGGCTGCGCCGCGCCGGGCATGCCGGACGTTCTGGAGCAGGCGCCGACGCTGACGCCGAAAACGGCCGTGCGTCTCAGCCTCGAGCAGTTGCCGGCTCCGGACCGCAAGGTCTATGTGGCGCTTTATGCCTTTCCGGACCTGACCGGCCAGAACAAGCCGAGCGACACCATCGCCGAATACTCGCGCGCCGTGACTCAGGGCGGCGTCGCCTTCGCGGTGGACGCCTTCCGTCGCGCCGGCAAGGGCGCGTGGTTTTCCATCGTGGAGCGCAGCGGGTTGCCGAACCTCCTGCAGGAGCGCCAGCTCATCCGCGCGACGCGCCAGGAGTTCGAGGGGCAGGGCGCACGGCCGCTGCCGCCCATCAAGTTTGCCGGCCTGATCGTGGAAGGCGGCATCCTGGCCTATGACGCCAACACGATGACCGGGGGGGCGGGCGCGCGCTACCTGGGAGTCGGCGGCGACGTGAAGTACCGCCGCGACATGGTGACGGTCGGCATGCGCATCGTCTCGGTGCAGTCGGGCGAGGTGTTGAATTCCGTGACCACCACCAAGACGATCTATTCGATCGGGATCAGCGGCAGCGCCTACAAGTTCGTGGCCTTGAACAAGCTGTTCGAGGCCGAGGCGGGCGTCACCCGCAGTGAGCCGACCCAGTTCGCGGTGCGCCAGGCGATCGACCTCGCCGTCTACGCGACCGTGATCGAAGGCGCGCGGCAGGGCCTGTGGCGCTTCCAGGACCGCGCCGCCGGCGCGCGGCTGATCGAGGACTACCAGCGTGAGAACGGCCTGACGGACGGCGCTGACGAGGTCGTCGCGGCGGCGGGCTGATCACGCAGTTCTCTGCCCGGCGTCGCCAGCCTTCGGCTGCTCGGCCAGCAGGGGGGCGAGTTCAATGCTGCTCGGGAACGACGGCACGGTGCCGGGGCGCGTCACCGCGATGGCGGCGGCGGCGGTCGCGGCCCTGATGGCGCGGTCCGGAGCGGCGCCGCGGCAGAGCGCGCCCACGAAGACGCCGACAAAGACGTCGCCGGCGCCGGCCGTGTCCACGGCCTTCACGCGTGGCGCGGCCACCGGCGTCAGCACGCCGTCCCGCGCCATCACGGCGCCGTCCCGGCCGAGCGTCACGATCGCGATGCGCCCCGGCGCGAGCGCGGCTGCGGCCGATCGGGCGTCCGCCCCGGTGACCTGGGCGGCCTCCACGGCGTTGGCGATCACGATGTCGAACAGCGCAAGCGCCTCGGCCATGTCCCACGCGATCGGGGCCGTGTTGAGCGCCGTTCGCGCCCCGCGTTCCCGCCCGAGGCGGGCCGCCGCCATCGTGACCTCGCGCGTGAGGTTGCCCTGCAGCAGCAGGATGTCGCCCGCCCGGAGATCGTCCAGCGCCGCGATGGCGTCAGCTTCCGCCAGGCCACGCGCCGCGGCGGCGCTGCTCACGATCATGTTTTCGCCGCCGGCCGCGACCCAGATGGCAGAGTAGTCCGTGGGCGCGGCGCTTTCCATCCAGCGCGCCGCCAGCCCCGGCTCGGCCGCGGCGGCCGCGGCCAAGACGGCGGCGTCGGCGTCCCGGCCGAGCGGCGCGACCAGCACGGTTGCAGCCCCTGTGCGTGCGCACGCGACGGCCTGGTTCAGGCCCTTGCCGCCAGGGCAACGGAGCAGGCTGTCGGCGAGCAGCGTTTCGCCAGGCGCGGGCAGGCGCGGGATGGTCTGGATGCAATCCAGCGTCGCATTGCCGAGAACGAAGACGCGGCTCACCCGCGCGCCTCGCGCACGACCTGCATGAAGGATTTCACGCGCGCCAGGTCCACCTCGTTCCACCAGCCGCCCTCGTGCTTCAGCGCGCTGGCGACGATCACGGCGTCCGCGAACCCCAGGATGGCCGCGACATTGTCCGGGTTGACGCCGCTGCCCACCATCACGGGCAGCGAGCTCGCGTCGCGCACGGTTTCGAGCTCGTCCAGCCTGGCGCTGTCGCCCGTGCGCTGGCCGGTGACGATCACCGCGTCGGCGTCAAAGAACTGGGCGTCGCGTGTGAGTTCGGTGAGCGAGCGATCCGCCATGATGGCGTGCGAGCCGTGTTTGACGTGCACGTCGGCGAACACCGCGATGTCGCGCGCCCGCAGGGTGTTGCGGTAACGCGCCGCGAGGCCGGCCTTGCCCTCCATGAAGCCCTCGTTGGACACATAGGCGTTGGCCCACTGGTTGACGCGCACGAAGCTGGCGCCCGAAGCCTTGGCGACCGCGATGGCCTGCACGGCCGCGTTGGCGAGCACGTTGACGCCCACCGTCAGCCCGGCGGCGCGGCGCACCCGGTCGGTCATCACCGCCATGGCGGCGGCGGTCTCGGGGCCGAGCTCCTCGGGCTTGCTGAACGGGATGTCGCCGTGGTTCTCGACGATCAGGCCGTCGACGCCGCCCTCGGCGTAGCGCTGCGCCTCCGCGCAGGCGTGCTCGTAGATGCGCTCCACGGGCTCGCCGTCATAATTAGGCGCGCCTGGCAGCGGCAGGGCGTGGATCACGCCGATCACGGCCTTGCGGCGGCCGAAGAGCCGCTCGACCACGTTGGATTTCGGCTTGAAGACGGACTGGGACAACGCAGGCTCCGGGGTGAGGCGAGGGGATCGGGCTGGGGTTCAAGCGATGACTTGATTGGGCGATGACGCCGGGTCGGACGCGAGCGCCACGGCCTGCTCGGACAGGCCGACGCCGGCCAACGCGGCCAATTCGGCCGCGGCGGGGCGGATTTCCTGCGCGCCGAAGCTGGTGCCGGCGAGCGAGCCGGCCGCGCAGGCGACGCGCGCGCAAAGAAGCGGAGCGCAGTCGTGAAGCCACAGCGCCAGGAACGCGCCCACGAAGGCGTCGCCCGCGCCGGTCTTGTCCAACATGGCGACGTCCGGCGCCGGGGCGCGCCGGGCGCCCGCCTGGCGGGTCACCACCGCCGCGCCCTGGGCGCCCAGGGTCAGCGTCACGACCTGCGGCCACGCGCCTGCCGGAGCGTTGGCGGCGCGCGCAGCGAGCCACGCGAGCGCGTCGTCGGGAGTCTCGGGGCAGCCCGGAAGGGCCGCCAGCGTCTCGCGATGCAAGAACAAGGCGTCCACGCTCGCAAACAGCTTCTCGGCGTTGGCGGCGGTCCAGTCCGGCGGCAAGCCGGTCGCCTGAACGCTGGTGCGGAACCCCTTGCGCCGCGCCTCACGCAGCGCCTCGATCTGGATGGGGGCCTGGAAGCCTTCGAGATGGAGGCACCACCTGAGGCCGTCCGTCTCGGTTTCGTCGACGAAGCGCCGGACGTCGACCTCGGCCAGGCTGGAGGGCTCGTTCACGATGGTGCGGCGGCCGTCCGCCTCCACGAGCACCAGCGCGCGGTCGAGCCGCCCCTGACGGCGCTCGCGCGAGGCGATGAGGTCCACCCTCCGGGCCGCGAGCTCCGCCGCCGCCCAGTCGCTCTCCTGGTCGGCCCCGATGGACGTGATGATGGACGCCGCCACCGGCCACGGCCCGCCCACCCCCGCCGCAATCGCCGCCACGTTCGCGGCGGGGCCGCCGATGGATTTGAGGATGCCGCGCGCCTGCAGGCGCTCCTCGCGCTCGGGCAGGCGCGGGATGCGCGCCACGTAGTCCACGCTCACATACCCGACCGTGGTCAGGCGCGGGACGCTGGCGTCGGCGCGCGGGGCCGAGCGCTTGCGCGCCGTGAGCGAGCGCGCCGTCTCGGCGGGCGCATAGTCGAGCGCCCGGATGGCGGCGAGCACCCGGTCGCGCGTCTGCGGGCGCACGTACACGCGCGCGTTCAGCACGTGCGACACGGTCGCCTTGCTCACGCCCGCGTGGCGCGCCACGTCCGAGATGGTGGGCGGGCCGCCGCTCACGCCGGCGCATCCGGGCTAGCCGCGCGCCCTTCGGCGCGGGCGGCGCGCAGCAGCGCCATGCGGGTCTGGAAGGCGGGCGAGGGCGCGCCCTCGGGAGCGGGGGCGGTCTCGGGCCCGAGCTCGGCGGCGCGGATGCAGGCGGCGAAGCGCGCGCCGTCCGCAAAGGCGTCGAGCGGGGGCTCGGCCGCCCGGCAGGCCGCGACCGCATGAGGGCAGCGCGATGCGAACCGGCACCCGGGCTCGCGCCCATAGGGGCTCGGCGGCTCGCCCGTCGCCTCGGCGCGCTCGCGCCGCCCCGCCGCATGCGGCCGCGGCGAGGCGGCCAGGAGCATGCGCGTATAGGGATGGCGCGGCGCGCCCAGCACGGCGGCGGCCGGCCCCGTCTCCACGAGCCTGCCCGCATAGAGCACGCCCACATGCGATGCGAGATGCCGCACCACCGCCATGTCGTGGGAAATGAACACATAGGCGACGCCCAGGCGGGCGCTGAGGTCGGCGAGAAGGTTGACGACCTGCGCCTGCACGGAGAGGTCGAGCGCCGAAACCGGCTCGTCGCAGACGATCAGCTCCGGCTCCACGGCGAGCGCCCGCGCGATGGCGACGCGCTGGCGCTGGCCGCCCGAAAAGGCGTGCGGGTGGCGGTCGGCGTGCGCGGCCGAGAGGCCGACCATCTCCAGCAGCTCCACGACGCGGTCCTTGACCGACCCGGCCGGCCGCAGGCCGTGGAGCCGGATGGGCGCAGCGATGGCGTCGCCGACGCGAACGCGCGGGTCCAGCGACGCGAACGGGTCCTGGAAGATCATTTGAGCCCGGCGACGGAAGCCGCGCAGGGCGGCCGGCCCCAAGGCGCGCACGTCCTGCCCGTCGAACAGGATCTCGCCCGAATCGGCCTCCGTGAGCCGCAGCAACATGCGGCCGATGGTGGTCTTGCCCGATCCGCTCTCGCCGACGAGCCCGAACACCTCGCCCCGGCCCACCGTGAAGCCGACGTCCTTCACGACCTGCGCTTCGCGCGGCGCGCGCAGGAAGCCGCCGCCGGAGCGGTAGATCTTGTTGAGCCCACGAACTTCGAGCAGCGGCGCGGTCATGCGACGTTCCGTTCCAGCGGGGCGCGCCAGCACGCGACCGCATGGCCGGGCGCCAGCTCGGCCAGTGGCGGGTAGGCGGCCCGGCACTTTTCCACCGCAAACGGGCAGCGCGGCGCGAAGCGGCAGCCGGTCGGCATCTGCCCGGCCGCGGGCGGCTGGCCGTCGATCGCGGTCAGGGGCCTGCCGACATCCTCTTCGCGCGGCAGGGCTGCCAGAAGCGAGAGCGTGTAAGGGTGCTGGGGATCGGCGAAGAGGTCGGCGCGGCTGCCGCTCTCGACGATGCGGCCCGCATACATCACCGCGATCCGGTCGGCGATCTCGGCCACAAGCGCGAGATTGTGCGTGATGAACAGCACCGCCGCGCCCAGTTCGGCGCGCAATTCGTCCAGCAGATGGAGGATCTGGCTTTGGATGGTCACGTCGAGCGCCGTGGTGGGCTCGTCGGCGATCAGGAGGGCAGGGCGGCAGATCAGCGCCATCGCGATCATCACGCGCTGCCGCATGCCGCCGGACAGCTGGTGCGGATAGGCGTCGAGCCGCGCCTCGGGATCGGGGATCTTCACCCGACGCAGCATCGCGAGCGCAACTTCGCGCGCCTCCTTGCGGCCGAGGCCGCGATGCGCCTCCAGGATCTCGGTCATCTGGTCGCCGACCGACATCACCGGGTTCAACGAGGTCATCGGCTCCTGGAACACCATCGCGATGCGGTCGCCCCGCAGCCGGTTCATGGCTTCTTCGGACGCGCTCGCGAGGTCTTGCCCATCGAACGCGAAGCGATCGGCGGTCAGGCGCGCTCCGGGCGGCAGGAGGCGCATGACCGAGAGGGCCGTGAGGCTCTTGCCTGAACCTGATTCGCCGACGAGGCACAGCAGCTCGCCCGGCTCCATCGCGAGGTCGACGCCGTCCACGATGGCTGGGCCGCCGAAGCCCACTCGGAGGCCATGGACGTCCAGAATGCGACCGCGGCCGGCCGCCGGCCGGGGCGCATCGTTTGTGAGGTGGAGGGCGGAGCTGTCCGGCGCCATGCGGGCAAGTTTCTCGCGCTTGAAGTGCATCGACCGCATTGACATCCGCGGTTGCATTTTCGAGTATCAGAACCATTGAACCGGTTCAAGGGCGCATCGAACACCATGGGACGCTACCTTCTGGGACGGCTCGCCAGCCTTCTCCCCATTCTGTTCGGGACGTCGCTGGTCGCCTTCCTGCTGATCAGGCTCGTGCCGGGCGATCCCGCGGTGGCGCTGCTCGGCATGGAGGCGGACGACGCCGCCATCGCGGCGCTCCGGGCGAAGCTCGCGCTCGATCAGCCGCTGTGGATGCAGTATTTTTCCTGGGCGGCGGCGCTCCTGAAAGGCGACTTCGGCCGCTCCATCCAGGGAGGCCGCGAGGTGCTGCCGCTCCTGGCCTCGGCGCTGGGCCCCACGGCGCTTTTGTCCGCCGCCGCGCTCGCGATCTCGCTCGTGATCGCGATTCCGGCCGGCGTGATCGCGGCCACCCGCCGCAACACGGCGGCCGACTACGTGGCGTCCTTCGTGGCCCTGTGCGGCCTGTCGCTGCCGAGCTTCTGGCTCGGCATCCTGCTGATCCTGACCTTCTCGATCACATTCCCGATCCTGCCCGCCTCCGGCTACGTGTCGCCGCTGGCCGACATGGGCGGCTTCCTTCGCTCGCTGGTGCTGCCGGCGCTCACGCTGGGGGCCGCGCTGGCGGCCTCCACGATGCGCATGACGCGCGCCTCCATGCTGGAGGTGCTGCGCGCCGACTATGTGCGCACCGCCCGCGCCAAGGGCATCGCACCTTCGCGCGTGATCTGGCGGCACGCCTTCGGCAATGCGCAGATCCCCATCGTGACGCTGCTCGGGATCCAGATGGGGCAGCTGCTCGGCGGCGTCGTCATCACCGAGACCGTGTTCGCGTGGCCGGGCATCGGAAAGCTCACCGTGGACGCCATCTTCGCCCGCGACTACCCGGTGGTGCAGGGCGCGGTGTTGCTCACCGCGACGCTGTTCGTGCTGATCAATCTGGCGACCGACCTCATCTACACGCTGATCGACCCGCGCATGAGGGTCGCATGAGCGCGGCCGTGATGGAGCCCACGGTCGCGACGCGGCGCGCCTCGCTGGGCCGGGCGCTCGCGCAGGACCCGCGCGCCACGCTCGGAGCCGCGCTGGTGCTGCTCGCCGTGGTGCTGGCCGTCGCCGCGCCCGTCTTGGCGCCGTTCGACCCCGAACTGCCGGACTTCACCGCCATCCTGTCGGGGCCATCGGCCACGCACTGGTTCGGCACCGACGACCTCGGCCGGGATGTGCTGTCGCGCATCATCTACGGCGCGCGGGCCTCCATTCTGGTCGGCGTGTTCAGTGTGGTGGGCGCGTTGATCGTCGGGGCCGTGGCCGGGCTGGCGGCCGGCTTTTTCGGCGGTTGGACCGATACGCTGATCATGCGCGTCATGGACGTCGTGTTCGCGTTTCCGAGCATTCTCCTGGCGCTCGCCATCACGGCCGTGCTCGGCCCGAGCCTGCAGAACGCCATCCTGGCCATCGCGGTCGTGAACCTGCCGGTGTTCGCCCGCATCGCGCGGGCGCAGACCATGGTGGTGCGCGAGCTCGAATATGTGGACGCGCAGCGGGCCCTTGGATTCGGGCCGTGGGCTATCTTGGCGCGGACGATCGCGCCCAACATCGCCGCGCCGCTGATCGTGCAGGGCTCGCTGCTGTTCGCGTCCGCGATCATCACCGAATCCTACCTGTCCTTTCTGGGCCTCGGCGTGCAGCCGCCGGCCCCGACCTGGGGCAGCATGCTGCGCAACGCCATCGGCTTCCTCGACATGGGCCCATGGCTCGCCTGGTTCCCGGGGCTCGCGATCTTTGTCGTGGTGCTCGGCTTCAATCTGCTCGGCGACGGCCTGCGCGATCGCTTCGATCCGCGCGAGGTTCGCTGAACCGCTTTCACACTGGTCTGGAGGGACTTGACGATGCTGAGACGTACATTTTGCGCCGGAATGGGCGCGATCCTGGCGATAGGGCTGGCGCAGCCGGCGGCCGCGCAGGACAAGAAGGCGCTCACGGTCGGCATCGTGTCGGACCCGGTGACGCTCGACCCGGCCCAGATGGCGTCGTTCTTCGAGCTGTCGGTGCAGTACAACATCCACGAGCCGCTCGTGCACATGACGCCCGATCTGAAGATCGAGCCGGGCCTCGCCAGCGTCGCCACGCCCGACCCTCTGACCTACGTGTTCACGCTGAAGCCGAATCTCACCTTCCATGACGGTGCGCCGATCGACGCCGCCGCCGTAAAGGCGAACTTCGACCGCATGCTCGACCCGGCCGTGGGATCGCCCCGCCGCAGCGAACTCGGGCCGGTCGACTCGGTGGAGGTCACCGGACCGCTCGCCGTCACGATCAAGCTGAAGTCCGCCTATGCGCCCTTCCTGCAGGTGCTGGCCAACCGCGCCGGCATGATGGTGTCGCCGGCCGCCCTGAAGTCGCTCGGGGCGGACTTCGCCACCAAGGCGGTGGGGGCGGGCCCCTACAAGGTCGTGAGCTGGACCAAAAATTCCGAGCTCGTGCTGGAGCGCTTTCCCGGCTATTGGCGCGGCCCGGCCCCGATCGAGCGTGTCGTGTTCCGGCCCATGGCCGACGAGACCGTGCGGGTGACGAACCTGCGCTCCGGCACCGTGCAGCTCGTCGACGGCGTGCCGGCCCAGACGGTCGGCCAGCTCACCCGCGAAGCCTCGCTCAGCGTTAAGCAGACCGACGGGCTCGGCTTCAACGCCTTTTCGTTCAACACCACGCGGTCGCCGTTCAACGACGTCAAGGTGCGCCGCGCCTTCGCGATGGCGATCGACCCCACGGCCGTGCAGAAGGCCGTGTATTTCGGCACGGGCGCGCCCGCCTACGGGCCGATCCCGCCCTCCATCGGCTGGGCCTATGACAAGAGCGCGCCGCGTCCGAAGGCCGACCCGGCCGCCGCCAAGAAGCTGCTGGCCGACGCCGGCGTGACGGCGCCGGTCGCGGTTTCGATCACGGTCACGAACTCGCCCGCGCAGGTGCGCACCGCCGAGGTGCTGCAGGCGCTCGCCAACCAGGCCGGGTTCAAGGTGGACGTGAAGCAGATCGACGCCACGAGCCTGATCACGGTGTTGCGCCAGAAGGACTTCGACCTGTGCATGTCGCCCTGGTCGGGCCGGTCCGATCCGGACGGCAACATGTTCAACTACTTCACCAAGACAGGCCCCAACAACTTCGCCGGCTACAGCAGCGACGCCGTCACCGACCTGCTCGTGAAGGCCCGCGGCGTTCCCAGCCAGGACGAGCGCGCAAAGCTCTACAACGAGGCCGAGAAGCAGATCGCCGCCGATGCGCCGATGCTGTTTTTGACCTTCCCGGCCACCATCCAGGCCTCCGTCGCGGGGCTCGACTGGATGCAATACCCCGACGGCGCCCTGCGGCTGCAGTTCGCCAAGTTCAAGTAAGCGCTACCGACCAAGAGTTTTTCCGGCCCGCCCCTGCGAGCGGGCCGGAGAGGCCTGTCCGATCGAGGAACCATGTCCACGAAAAAGATCCTTCTCGCCGGCGAAAGCTGGACCTCCACGGCCGTTCACATCAAGGGCTGGGACCAGTTCGCCTCCGTGACGCACCATCGCGGCGCGGACCCGTTCATGGCCGCGCTGTCGGGCGGCGACTACGAATTCGAGTACATGCCCTGCCACATCGCGGCCGAGCAGTTTCCCTCCACGCCCGAGGCGTTCGACGCCTATGACGCCGTGATCCTGTCCGACATCGGCGCCAACACCCTGCTGCTGCCGCCGGACGTTTGGATCCACTCGCGCCGCTTCCCGAACCGCCTGAAGCTGCTGCGCGACTATGTGCGCCGCGGCGGCGGGCTCGTGATGGTGGGGGGCTACCTCAGCTTCCAGGGCATCAACGGCGCGGCCCGCTTCCGCGGCACGGCCGTCGAGGAGGTCCTGCCGGTTTCGATCCACCCCTATGACGACCGCATCGAGATGCCCGAAGGCGTCGACCCGGTGGTGACGGGAGCAGGCGCCGGCCACCCGGCGCTGGGCAACGTCTCGGGCGGGCTGCCTTACGTGCTGGGCGTCAACGAGGTCGTCGCCAAGCCCGACGCGCAGGTGCTGCTGGCGCTCCCGGACGGGGAGGGCGGCCACCCGCTGCTGGCGGTCGGCCACTACGGCGAAGGCCGTACGGCCGCCTGGACCACCGACATCGGCCCGCACTGGCTCCCCAACGAGTTCCTCGCCTGGGACGGCTTCCGCCCGCTCTGGACGGGCCTGCTGGACTGGCTCTGCGCCGGGAAACGGTAACGCCCTTGGGCGGGCCTCCCAGCGCCCCTCATCCTGAGGAGCATCGCCTCCTGGCGATGCGTCTCGAAGGACGAGGGTCTCCAGAGCGCACCACCTGTCAGCCTCTTGGACCCCCTCGTCCTTCGAGACGCAGGCCCAAGACGGCCTGCTCCTCAGGATGAGGGAATTGTTGGTTTTGCCGACGGGCTGACTGGTCGCCCTCGAGGCTTTGCCGGAGGTCTCGCCGCCATCCCTCCACCGTCATCCCCGGGCTTGCCCCGGGGATCCACGCGCTGGGCTCCCGCGTGGATGGCCGGGGCAAGCTTGGCCATGACGGCGAGGGGTGGTTAGTGCAGGGATAATGCGGTTGGAGTTGGCTGCAACGCCGATGCCACCCGCCTGTCATTGCGAGCGCAGCGAAGCAATGCAGCCTAAAAGCCGGGCCGTTAGACTGGATTGCTTCGCCTCTGGCTCGCAATAACGGCGGGTAAAGCCCGCTTCAGTCGTTAGCGGCCTGGATGGCCGCGATCACGGCGGCGGTGACGTCGGCCGTGCGGGCCTTGCCGCCGAGGTCGGGCGTGTGGAACTGCGGGTTGGCGGTGACGCGCTCGATGGCGGTCATGAGCCTGCCCGCCGCCTCCGGCTCGCCGAGATGCTCCAGCATCATCACGAGCGACCAGAACGTGCCGATCGGGTTGGCGACGCCCTTGCCCATGATGTCAAAGGCCGAGCCGTGGATGGGCTCGAACATCGACGGGAACACGCGCTCGGGGTTCAGGTTGGCGGTCGGCGCGATGCCCAGCGACCCCGCCAGCGCGGCCGCGAGATCCGACAGGATGTCGGCGTGGAGGTTGGTCGCCACGATGGTGTCGAGCGTCTCGGGCTTGATCACCATGCGCATCGTCATGGCGTCCACCAGCATCTTGTCCCAGGTGACGTCCGGGAAGCCGGCCGCCACTTCCGTGGCGATGTCGTCCCACATTACCATGCCGTGGCGCTGGGCGTTGGACTTGGTCACCACCGTGAGCAGCTTGCGCGGCCGCGAGCGGGCGAGCTCGAACGCGAAGCGGATGATGCGCTCCACGCCCGCGCGGGTGAGGATGGAGACGTCGGTCGCGACCTCGAGCGGCAGCCCCTTGTGGACGCGCCCGCCGACGCCGGCGTACTCGCCCTCCGAGTTCTCGCGCACGATCACCCAATCGAGCTCCGGGCCCTCCACCTTGCGCAGCGGGCTGGTGATGCCGGGCAGGATGCGGGTCGGCCGGACATTGGCGTACTGGTCGAAGGGCTGGCAGATGGCGAGCCGCAGTCCCCACAGCGTGATGTGGTCCGGGATCTCCGGATGGCCGGCCGAGCCGAACAGGATCGCGTCGTGGTTGCGGATCTGCTCGCGGCCGTCGGCCGGCATCATCGCGCCGTGGCGCTTGTAGTATTCGCCGCCCCAGTCGAAATGGTCCACCGCGAAGCCGAACGTGCCGTAGCGCTGCGCCAGCGCGTTCATGACCTCGACGCCGGCCGCGATCACCTCCGTGCCGATGCCGTCGCCCGGGATGGCCGCGATCGAATAGGTCTTCATGGTGAAACTCCGGGGGAGGGTGCGGCCGCGGCCGTGCGCGAGGGACGGGCGGAGCTTAGTGACGCGCGCGGCGAGAGGCTAGGCGTGTTCGGCGAACCCGCGCCGTCAGGGCCGGCACAGCACGAAGCCGGTGAAGCTCTTCGCGCGGTCGGCGAGGTCGGCCGGACGCAAGGCGGGCGCATCGGCCTGCGGGCGCTCGAGCTGGATGCCCTGCGCGTCCGCGAAGGCGCTCGCCACGCCGGACTTGATCGCGAAATTGACGTTCTGGGGGATGTCGTCGATCGCGGCCGCGAGCTTCACGGCGTCCAGCTTGGCCACCACGACGCCCACCACCGCGCCGGTTTCGTCCAAAAGCGGCCCGCCGCTGTTGCCGGGCTGAACCGGCGCGGACACCTGCAGCATGCGGCTGTCGTCCTTCAGGCCCGCCAGCGCGGTCACGTTGCCGAGCGTGAAGTTGCCGCCCGTGGTCAGCAGCCCGGTGAGCGGAAAGCCAAAGGCCGCGACCTGTTCGCCGAGGCGGATGCCGCCTCGCACGCTTGCGAAGCTGGCGGGCTTCATCTCGGCCTTGACCAGCGCGAGATCGTTGGCCTGGTCCTTGGCGACCACCCGCGCCGGGATCTCGCGCGCCTCGCCGAGCGAGACGGCCAGCGATCCGCAGCCGTCCACCACATGGGCGTTGGTGATGAGGTGGCCGTCCCCGGTCACGAAGAAACCGGAGCCGCTCGACGGCCCCTTGCGAGGCGGGGGCGGCGCGACGGGAGCGGCTGGCGGCGGCTTGGCGGCCATGATGATCGGCGCCGGCGTGGGCGGAGCCCGGTTGAGGCCAAGAGACGCGGCGCGGAACAGGTCCGACATCAAGGTCGAGAGCCGATCCCCGTACACGCCCTCCGACGGCGCCCATGTGACGTTGAAGCCGAGGATGCCGCCCCGGAAGGCGTGAAACCGCGCATAGGAGCCAAGCTCGCCCTGGCCGGACGACACGACGAAGAAGTCGTTGCGGAGCACCTTGTAGTTCACGGTCGCGGGCGGCCGCACCGCGCCCACCACGGCCCCGTAGGCAGCCGGCAGGCTCAGCGTCGGGTAGAAGTCGTAGCTGATGCGCAGCGAGCCGTCTTGTCGCTGTAGGACCACGCCCGAATCCGTGTATCGCCGGACGAGCCCGAGCCCCTCCGGCGTCCAAAGCGGGGCGCCTGCAACGGGGTGGTTCAGGGCCCGCAGACCCCACCGTTGCAGCACGGGCGCGGCGCGCGAGCGCAGCGCCGACCAGTCGTCGCCCAGGATCATGCCGGTCGGCGCAAGCTGGTTGGCCCGCTGGAAGGTCTGGATCGCATCATAGAGCCGCTGGCTGAACTGGTCCGTGCTGACGGCTGGCCACGCTCCGGCGGCGATCATCTGCATCTGCAGGTCAAAGCGCTCGGCGTCAGAAAGCCGGTTGAAGGCCGCCTTGGCGTCGTTGAACGGCAGGGGACCGGCTGCGGCGGCGCCTGCTGCGCCGATCGGCAACGAAACGGCCGGCGCGAGATAGCCGGCCTTGACCAGATGATCCCGCAGCGCGATCGGGAACGGGATCCGCCGAAGGCTCTCGGCCGGGCACTTCGCCACGGGCTCGCCCGTCACGCATTCCTGCGGCCCGAAGTCACTGGCCCGGTCATACGAGCCGAGCATCCGCGACCAGGCTTCCTCGTGCTCGCCGAGCCGCGCCTTGGCGGCGACCCAGCCCGCCAGGAAGCCGTTGCTGCGCCACAGCTCGGGGTTCTCGCCGGCGCGCCGCTCCATCCACCTCAGGTCGGAGCGAAGATGGTCGCGAAAGCGCGGGTCGGTCGTGACGTCCCGGAGAACGCCGTTGTCGAGCCGGTGGATCATGTCCGGCGCAAAGGAGCCCGCATAGGAATCAAACGCATAGAGAAAGCTGTTGTCGACGCCGATCATCTCGGCGGCGCCGTCGCCATCGAGGTCCTCGAACGCAAAGCCGTCTCCGTCGAGCGTCGGAGCGTCGATGCTGCGCCAGCGTCCATCAGCCGCCTGCGACAGGATCTTGGTCACCGTGCAGCAATGCGCGCCGCCCCAGAAGTAGCTGAACACGACCTGCGGCCTCGGCGAACTCCGGTCCAGCGTCACGAGCTTGGCGGCGGAATGGATCTGCTCCGACGCGTTCTCGTCGATGCGAGCCGTGATGGCGGTTGCGCCGGCGATGCGCACGGCCGCGGTCGGGATGCGATCGGAACCCTGGCCCGGAACGCTGTCCAGAACCACCGTGAGGTCGCCGCGCTGCAGGGATACCGGCGTCAGTCCGTCGAGCTTGGCCCGCGCGAGGATCGGGACCGGCGGCGCCGTCCAGATCGTCTCCAGATAGGCGTCGCCGCGCGACAGATAGAGGTCGTTCGGCAACCGCCAACTATCACCGAGCTGGCGCTTGGCCTGGTCCAGCGGGCCAGCGATCGGCCCCGCGATCACGGCCAGCCATCCGTTGGCCGACCGCGCCACCCTGACGCCCGGGATCTCGCGGCCGAACCGGCGGGCCATGTCGATCGCCTCGTCGGGCGCCTGCCGCGAGGCCAGCACGGCCCAGCGATCCTTTCCGGTCAGCGTCAACGGGCCGGCGACCGCCCCGGACGCGCACAACAGGACGGCGGCGACAACTCCCACGATCACGCGACGCATCAATCGGTAAGCTCCCCTGCACCGAAGCAAGACTTACCGCCGAGAGACGCTCAATTCCTAGCAACGCTTGCGTTTGAGATTACTGCGCGGCTAACGGGAATGCTGCGAGCGAACCGGCGATGCCGCTGGCCGACACGTCCCTGACGGTGGCGACGGGTTTGCGCGCCGAGTTGACCGGCTTCTCCGGCTCACCCTGGGGCCAAAGTTCCACCACGATGCGCGGATGGTGTTCGCAGCCAGCCGGCGCGTGAGCGCCGGCGCGGCTTCGGCCCGCGCGGGAGCGCTGAATGTTTCTCCCGCTTGGCGCGGGCATGGGAATTAGTTTGATGACGGATCGTCGAGAATGATGACGCTGAAAAGAGCTCTACCCAGCCTTCCGCTGGCTCTCCTGTTTCTGGGACTACCGCCGGCGCTTGCCGAAACGCCGGACCGGGGCCGCCTCGACGCCGCGGCGCGCGCCTTTATGGAGCGCACGAGCGCACCCGGCCTCGCAATCGGGGTGGTTACCCCGGCGGGCGCGCAGGTGCTTTCCTACGGGGTGGCCTCGAAGGAGACCGGCGCGCCGGTCGACGAGCGCACCGTTTTCGAGGTCGGATCGATCAGCAAGACGTTCACGGTGACGCTGGCCAGCTACGCCGCGGAGATCGGGGCGCTGAAGTGGGACGCTTCACCTGGCCAATACATCCCCGAACTCAAGGCGACGGCCCTTGATCAGGTATCACTCCGAAACCTCGCGACGCACACCACCGGCGGCATGCCGCTGCAACTGCCCGACGAGGTGAAGACCGACGCGGGCCTCATGGACTACTTTCGCAAGTGGAGCCCGCCTTCGCGGCCCGGAAGCGTGCGCACCTACGCCAATCCGAGCATCGGTCTCCTCGGCGTCGTGACGTCGCGTGCGCTCAAGGGCCCATTCGCGCAGGTAATGCGAGAGCACGTCACGGGGCCGCTCGGGCTTCAACACACCTTCTACGACGTGCCGGCGGCCGAGCAGCAGCACTATGCTCAGGGCTATACGCGGGACGGCAAGCCCACCAGGGTCTCGATGGCTCCTCTGGCCACGGAAGCCTATGGCGTGCGAACCACCGCGAGCGATCTGTTGCGTTTCGTGGCGGCGCATCTCGGGCTGGTCGATGCGTCTCCGGTATTGAAGCGCGCCTTGTCGGCCACGCAGGTTGGCCAGTTCCAGGCCGGGCCCATGACACAGGCGTCGATTTGGGAGTGGTATCCGCTTCCGGTTTCCGATGAGGACCTGGCGGTGGGGAACGGCGACCCCATGGTGCTCAAGCCCAGCCAGGTCACGCGCCTGGATCCGCCGCGGGCGCCGCCGGCCGATAGTCTCGTCACCAAGACCGGGGCAACCAACGGCTTCGGCGCCTACGTGGCGTTTGTTCCCGGTCGCCAGGTCGGGATCGTCATCATGGCGAACCGCAACCATCCCACGGCCGCGCGGCTAGACCTCGCCAAGCAGGTCTTCGCGGCGCTGAATGTGCAGGGACTTCCTGCTCGGTAGACGCATCGACAGGTGGACAGGCAGACCACCGGCGCCGACGCGGCAGCCGGTGGTTCAGCGCGTTCACGCGGTTGCCTCGAAACACTCAGATCCTCTCCGCCCGGGGCCGCAACGAAGGGCCGCCGCCCGGCGGACGCCCACTCACGCTCAGCCGGGTGGGGTACGGTCGACCCGATCTGGCGTGTCCGACAGTTCCTCCAGGATCGGGCACACCGGCCTCGCATCCCCATGGCAATGCCCGGCCAGATGCCTCAACGTGTCAGCCATGCTCCGCAGTTCGGCGATCTTCCGCTCGAGTTCGGCGACATGCTCCAGCGCGACGGCCTTGACGTCGGCGCTGGCCCGGCTCTTGTCGCGCCAGAGCTGGAGGAGCTCGCTGGTCTTGTCCATCGAGAAACCAAGGGAGCGGGCGCGCTTGATGAAACGGAGCGTGTGGACTCCTTCTGTCCCGTAGACGCGGTATCCGGCCTCCGTGCGGACGGCCGGCGCGACGAGCCCGATTGATTCGTAGTAGCGCACCATCTTGGCAGACAGACCGGCGGCGGCGGCAGCTTGGCCTATGTTCATCGCGTCCTCCGTCGTTCGAATGTACCCCTCATAAAGGTTCCCATCGTGGGAAGGTCAAGGTCCGCCCTGCGTGACTGGCCCGGCGTCGGACGCTCACCGGAAGACGCTTGACCTTCCTACGGTGGGAAGGTCCACGGTTCGCGCACACCTCACGAAGGAGCGACGCCGTGTGCGGATGTGGATGCGGGATGACGGCCAATTCGAAGGCGGCGATGACGCACGTGGGAGCCGAGGTCGTTCGCGTGAGAGACATGCGGTGCGGGCGCTGCGTCGCCGCGATCACGGGTGCGATCCAGGCGAAATGGCCGTTTGCCGCCGTGAGGGCAGACCTCGCCGGCGAGACGATTTCGGTTTCCGGAATGGAGGTCGGCGCCGACCTGCGGGGCGTGATCCGGGCCGCCGGCTATACGCCCGCAGGCTGACCGTTGTGGCGTGGGCCTGCTTGGCGGGCCCGCGCGGATGTGAGACAACCAGCCCCTTCGAACCCCGTTGCTTCGAGCCCCATGACGAGCTTCGCGACATTGCTGCTGACGATCGCGCTGGCGCTGTACCCGCTGTCTGGCGGTCGTGCGATGGCGACCGGAGCGCCTCATGCGCAGGCGGTGGCGGCGCAGGCGAAAGCCGCGGTCCAGGGCGCCGATGCGCACGTGCGCCATGGCGGCGGCGATCATCGGGAGTCGTCCGCTGTCAACGCCGACGCAGCCGCCGTTCATGTTCATGCCTCGCCCGAGGATCACGGCTTGCAGCACGCGGCGGAGAGCCCGTGCTCCGGGGATCACGGCTCGTCGAGTTGCTGCAGCGTAAGCTGCCACGCCATGGCGCCTCTCGCGGGGGCCGCCGTTCCTGCCCAACGGCATGTCGTCATGCTCATCGGCGTCGCCACCTTGCCGATGCCGCACGGCGTCGGGTTCGACGGGCTCCTGCGTCCCCCAAGACCGGCCTGACCGCCCGCGGGCGACAAGCCCGCTCGCCGGGCCCCTTGCGGGCCCTCGGTCTTCCTCGACGTCCTGAACCATCACCGTGCCACTGAGCCCGGAGGTGGAGGCGTCCTGTCCGGTACCACCATGCCAAGACTGTCGCCTATCATGCTGGCGGCGATGGGCCTTGCGGGCTGCGCGCCCGCTCCGCCGGCCTATCTGGCCGCGCCCATGATCGCCACGCCCTCCGTCCGTCCAGTGCGGGCCGACCCGGTCACGGCCGGCTTAGGACGCTTCGAGATCGTCGAGCCGAAGGGCTGGGACGCGCTGAACCGGAACGTCACGCCGAAGGGAGGCTCACATGCGCCGTGAGCCTCGGACCCTGGCCCGGGCGATCGGCGCCGGCGGTCTTTCCCTGCTGTTGGCCGGATGCGTCAGCGCCGGCCCTGATGGCGGCCTCGGCGTCGTCGACGCCGTCGCCCGCAACGAGCTTGGCCGCGGTGTCGTGAAGGTCTCCACCGACGCCGAAGCCGCCGTAGCCGCCCAGGGCGTCTGGGCGGCGCTGAAGCGCCCGCTGACGGCCGACGCCGCCGTCGGTGTCGCACTCGCAAGCAACCGCGCGCTGCAGGCGGCTTACAACGAGCTTGGCGTCTCCGAGGCGGCTTTTCTGCAGGCCAGCCTGCCTCCCAATCCAAAGATCGGCCTGTCCCGCCTCGGCGGAGGCCTTGAGCTCGAACTCGAGCGCAGCCTGCTCGTCAGCCTCTATGCGCTGGCGACCCTGCCGGTCCGGCGCGAGATCGCGGGCGACCAGTTGCGCGCCGCGCAGATGCGGGCGGCCGATGCGACCCTGAAGCTCGCCACGGATGTTCGCCGCCAGTACTGGCGGGCCGTTGCGGCGAACCAGCAGGCGGCGACGCTCCAGCAAGCCAAGGTCACCACGGACGCGGCCGCCGAACTCGCCCGCAAGCTTGGTGAGTCCGGCGGTATGAACAAGCTCGACCAAGCCCGGGAATACGCGCTCGCGGCCGAGCTCGACTCGCAGCTCGCCCGAGCTCGGCTCGCGCAGCGTCTTGAACGTGAGCGCCTGACCCGGCTCCTCGGCCTGTGGGGGCCGGAGATCGATTTCCGGCTCCCGTCCGCCTTGCCGCCTCTGCCCAAGTCCGTCCGCTCAGCAACCGACGTTGAAGCGCGGGCGCTCGCCCGACGCGTCGACCTGCAAGCGGCCAGGCTGGACCTCGAGAGTCTCGGCAAGTCTCTCGGGCTCACCCAGGCCACCCGCTTCACGACCGACCTGGAGCTTGCCGGCAACAGCAAGTACGACCGCCAGAAGACAGTCACGGAAGACGGCGGGATCGCGAAGGAGAAGCTCAACCGCCGAGGCCTCGCGATCGAGTTCGAGATCCCGCTCTTCGACTTCGGCCAAGCCCGCACGATCGACGCCGAGCAGCGCTACATGCGGGCGGCCAACCTGCTCGCGGCCAAGGCCGTCAACGTCCGCTCCGAAGCGCGCGAGGCCGCGATGGCCTGCCGAGGAACCTGGGACATCGCCCGGCATTACGAGGCCACGGTGCTGCCCCTGCGCAAGCAGATCCAGGACGAGGCGCTGCTCCAGTACAGCGGAATGCTCGTCGACGTTTCCAGCCTTATCGCCGACGTGCGGGCCCGGATTCTCGCCCAGGCCCAGGCAATCGACGCCCGCCGGGACTTCTGGATCGCCGAGGCCGAGTTGCGCGCGGCCCTCGCCGGCGGCGGAGCGGGAGCCTCGTCCGGCTCCGCGTCAGCATCGCCGGCCGGCGCCGAACAGGCTGCCGCCCATTGAACCCGAGAGAGATCGCCATGGACATCTCCCGCAGAAACGTCATTCGGGCCGGCAGCGGCCTCGTCCTCACAGGGGCCACGATGGTCAGCGGCCGCGCCCAGGCCGCCGCAATCCCCGAGGCGCCGACCACGGGAGACGCGACGACGCAGCAGCCCGTCGCGCCGACCTCGGGGCCGGACTACCAGCCCGTGGTCACCCTGAACGGCTGGACGCTACCCTGGCGCATGAACGGCGACTGGAAGGAGTTCCACCTCGTCGCCGAGCCCGTGGTCCGCGAATTGGCGCCCGGCATGAAGGCCCACCTGTGGGGCTACAACGGCCAGTCCCCCGGCCCGACCATCGAGGCGGTGGAAGGGGACAAGGTCCGCATCTTCGTCACCAACAAGCTGCCGGAAAACACGGCCGTGCACTGGCACGGGCAGCGCCTGCCCAACGGGATGGATGGCGTGGGCGGACTCACGCAACCGCATATCCCGCCCGGCAGGACCTTTGTCTACGAGTTCCAGCTGCGCCGCAGCGGCACCTTCATGTACCACCCGCATTCCGACGAGATGGTGCAGATGGCCATGGGCATGATGGGGCTCTTCATCGTGCACCCGCGCGACCCCGCCTTTCGCCGTGTCGACCGCGACTTCGCATTCCTGCTGAACGCGTTCGACATCGAGGCCGGAAGCTACGTACCGAAGGTCAACACCATGCTGGAGTTCAATCTCTGGTGCTGGAACAGCCGTGTCTTCCCCGGCATCGACCCGCTCGTCGTGGGCAAGGGCGATAAGGTGCGGATCCGCTTCGGCAACCTCACCATGACCAACCACCCGGTCCACCTGCACGGCTACGAATTCAAAGTCTCGGGGACGGATGGCGGCTGGGTGCCCGAGGCGGCCGCCTGGCCCGAGGTGTCCGTCGACTGCGCGGTCGGGCAGATGCGCTCGTTCGACTTCGTCGCCGACGAGCCGGGCGACTGGGCGATCCACTGCCACAAGTCGCACCACACGATGAACGCCATGGGCCATGCCGTGAAGACCTACATCGGCGTCGACAAGAAGGAGATCGCGCAACGGCTCAAGAAGCTCGTGCCCGGCTACATGCCGATGGGCTCGAACGGCATGGGCGAGATGGGCGCGATGGAAATGCCGCTGCCCGACAACACGCTGCCGATGATGACCGGCTTCGCCCAGTTCGGGCCCGTCGAGATGGGCGGCATGTTCTCGGTCGTGAAGGTCCGGGAAGGCCTCGCGAAGGGCGACTACAAGGATCCCGGCTGGTTCAAGAACCCGGCCGGCGCCGTAGCCTATGAGTTCAAGGGGCAACTGCCGGAGCCCGTGCGGTCCGGCAAGCAGGCCGGCGCCAAGGGCGCCGTGGAGTTCTCCGCCGTCGATCCGCGCACCAGGCCGGCCGGCGGCGGCCACGACCAGCACTGACAAGACCAGTCAACCAGACCCGCGGAGATCGATCGTGACAAAGCATATCCTGGCGGCCGCATCTTTGAGCGCGGCGCTCCTGGCCGGAACGGCCGCATGGGCCGGCGGCGGGCAGCCCGGCCACCATCATCCCGCCGGCGCTTTCGGGCGCCCGGGCGATCCCAAGAAGCCGGCCCGCGTTGTCAATGTCGTTATGAAGGACGGGGAGACCATGGCCTTCGTGCCGAACCGCATCGAGGTGCGAAAGGGCGAGCAGGTCCGCTTCAAGCTCCGGAACGACGGAGCGTTGGACCACGAGATGGTGCTCGCCACCCTCGAGATGAACCTGAAGCACGCCGAGGAGATGAAGAAGAACCCCGACATGGAGCACGACGATCCCAACGCCAAGCGCGTGGCGCCCGCCAAGACCTCGGAGATCCTCTGGCGTTTCGACAAGGCCGGCGCCTTCGACTTCTCGTGCCTCATTCCCGGTCACCGCGAAGCGGGCATGACCGGGTCCGTGATCGTCAAGTGAACAGGAGATTGTCCATGGCCGCCATCAAGACCACCCGCACCGTCCTCGCAGCCGCGGCCGCGCTCGGCGTCGCGCTCGCGCCCGCCCTGGCCCAGGAAACCCCCAAGGTGAAGGGCGCGGTCGAGAAGATCGACGAGAGCGCCGAGAAGATCACGCTGAACCACGCGCCCATCCCGAACCTCGACATGGGCGAGATGAAGATGGTCTTCAAGGCGGGCGACAAGGCCATGCTCAAGCAGGTCAAGAAAGGCGACAAGGTGCTCTTCACCGCTGACCGGGTGAACGGACAGCTGACCATCACCTCCATCGCCAAGTCGAAATAGGGCGCTCCGGGCGTGCTGCCGGACCGGCCGGCGGCGCGTTCCCGGGCCGTGGAACGGGTTGACCTTCCCATCATGGGAAGGTGCAGGGTGGCGCAAGCAACTGGAGGACCAACGATGAGCGACGCTCGCGACCACCACCGCCACGCCCACGACCATGCCGGAAACGACCACTCGGCGCATGCGCACGGCCCCGCCTGCAACCACCCGGAACACGCGCACCATGACCACGCCGCCACAGCGCCGCGGCCGGGTATCGTGAAGGACCCGGTCTGCGGCATGGATGTGGACCCCACGACGGCCAAACATCGGGCGGAGCACCAGGGCCGCCCCTATTTCTTCTGCTCGGCCGGGTGCCGGACGAAGTTCGAGTCTGACCCGGCCAGGTATCTTTCGCCCGCCTCGGTGCAACCGGCCGAGCCCGCGCCCGAGGGCGCGATCTACACCTGCCCAATGCACCCGGAGGTCCGGCAGGTCGGGCCGGGCAGCTGCCCGATCTGCGGCATGGCGCTCGAGCCCGTGGTGGCGACGGCCGACGCTGGCCCGAACCCCGAGCTCGCCGACATGACCCGGCGCTTCTGGATCGGGCTCGCCCTGGCGCTGCCGGTCTTCGCGATGGAGATGGGCGGGCACCTCTTCGGCCTCGATCACATGATCGCGCCGCAGGTCTCGAACTGGGTCCAGCTCGCGTTGGCGACGCCCGTGGTGCTCTGGGCGGGCTGGCCGTTCTTCGAGCGGGGCTGGCATTCGGTGGCGCACCGCAGCCTGAACATGTTCACGCTGATCGCCATGGGGACCGGGATCGCCTGGGTATATTCCGTTGTCGCGACCCTCGTCCCGGATGTCTTCCCGCTTGCTTTCCGGGAGCATGGCGCGGTCGCGGTCTATTTCGAGGCGGCCGCCGTCATCACCGTCCTTGTCCTGCTCGGCCAGGTGCTGGAGCTCAGGGCCCGCGAGAGCACGAGCGGCGCGATCCGCGCGCTGCTCGACCTCGCGCCCAAGACCGCGCGACGGATCCGGCCCGACGGCGCGGACGAGGAAGTCGAGCTCGACCAGATCGGCGTCGGCGACCGCCTGCGCGTGCGGCCGGGCGACAAGGTCCCGGTTGACGGAACGGTCGTGGAGGGCCGCAGCGCCGTGGACGAGTCCATGGTGACCGGCGAATCCATGCCCGTCACCAAGACCGCGGGCGACAAGGCCATCGGCGGCGCGGTGAACCAGAGCGGAGCGCTGGTGATCGAGGCCGAGAAGGTCGGACGCGACACGATGCTGTCGCAGATCGTCCAGCTCGTCGCCGACGCGCAGCGCAGCCGCGCCCCGATCCAGCGGCTGGCGGACCAGGTTTCCGGCTGGTTCGTGCCGGCCGTCATCGCGGCCGCCGTCCTCGCCTTCGCCGCCTGGGCGATCTGGGGGCCGGAGCCGCGCCTCGCCTTCGGGCTGGTCGCCGCCGTCTCGGTCCTGATCATCGCCTGCCCCTGCGCGCTCGGCCTCGCCACGCCCATGTCGATCATGGTCGGCGTCGGGCGTGGCGCGCAGGCCGGCGTGCTGATCCGGAACGCCGAGGCGCTCGAACGCATGGAGACGATCGACACGATCGTCGTCGACAAGACCGGAACGCTCACCGAGGGCAAGCCGGCGGTGACCGCCATCGTCCCGGCGCAGGGCTTCGACGAGGCTGAGATCCTGCGGCTCGCCGCCAGCGTGGAACGGGCGAGCGAGCATCCCCTCGCGCAGGCCATCGTTCGCGCGGCCGACGAGCGCGGGATCGCGACCCTGCCTGTCTCCGACTTCGACTCGCCGGTCGGTCGCGGCGCGATCGGCAAGGTGGACGGACACACCGTCGCTCTCGGCAACGCGGCCTTCATGGCGGAGAGCGGCGTGGACGTCTCGGCGCTCGCCGAAATGGCGGACGAATTGCGGGCCGACGGCGCCACGGCCATCTTCGTCGGCGTGGACGGCCAGTTGGCGGGCACGCTCGCCATCGCCGATCCGGTGAAGTCCTCCACTCCCGAGGCGCTCGCCGCCTTGCGCAAGGAAGGCGTTCGCATTGTCATGCTCACGGGCGACAACCGGACAACCGCGCAGGCCGTGGCCAGGCGGCTCGGCATTGCCGATGTCGAGGCCGAGGTGCTGCCGGAGCAGAAGAGCGCGGTGGTGAAGCGCTACCGCGACCAGGGCCGCGCGGTGGCCATGGCAGGGGACGGCGTCAACGATGCGCCGGCCCTCGCGGCGGCCGACGTAGGCATCGCAATGGGGACTGGGACCGATGTCGCGATGGAGAGCGCCGGCGTGACGCTGCTCAAGGGGGATCTCACCGGCATCGTGCGTGCGCGGCGCCTTTCGCGGGCGGTGATGCGCAACATTCGCCAGAACCTGTTCTTTGCCTTCGCCTACAACGCGGCCGGCGTGCCGATCGCGGCCGGGGTGCTTTATCCGACCTTCGGCATCCTGCTCTCGCCCATCATCGCGGCCGCCGCGATGGCCCTGTCCTCGGTGAGCGTCATCGGGAATGCCGTTAGGCTCCGCTCGGTGAAGCTCTGAACCGGGTCGTGCGCCCTTCCAAGGAGATCTCGACATGCCTGTCACTCGTCGCAACGCCCTGGCGGCGATCGGATCCGTGGTCCTGGCTTCGCCCTCATGGGCGCAGGGACGGCCGCCCATGCTGGTCCACAAGGACCCGAACTGCGGTTGCTGCGCGGGATGGGTGAAGCATGTCCGGGCCGCCGGCTTCACCGTCGATGTGCGGGAAACGGCCACCCTCGACGCGGTGAAGGCGCGGCTCGGCATCCCGGAGCCTCTCGCATCGTGCCACACCGCCGAGATTGGCGGCTACCTCGTGGAGGGACATGTGCCCGCGGCGGAAATCCTCAGGCTGCTCGCCGAGCGACCGCGGGCGCTCGGCCTCGCCGTACCGGACATGCCGTTGGGCTCCCCAGGAATGGAGGCGCCCGGCGCGAAGCCGGACGCCTACCAGGTGATCCTGTTCGGACCGGGCCAGCACGTCTACGCCCGCTACAGAGGCGCCGAGCGGATCTGAAAGTCTGGCCGGTCGCCCTTACTTTCAAGGGAGGCTATCCATCGTGGCGCGGATCGATGCGCTCTTCGCCAAGACCGCCGAAGGCGAAGCGGCGCGGGCCGGCCTAGACACGTTCCGCCGCGCGCTCCTCAAGGCCGCAGTCACGGGCGAGCCGACGGAGGATTGGCGGGAGGCGCGTAAAGGCGGTGAGACTGGGCACGATCTCCTTGCGCTCGTTGCCGCCGAACTTGGTTTCAGAAAGGCGTTTAGGGCTAGCGGCTGACGCGACCACTCCGAGTCGTTCGACACCTTTGACCCTCCGGCCTTGCCCTATGGCTGGGTTTGCGCGCCTCTGGTCAGATCTGTGAACTGAATACTGACAGTGACCATAATCCCCAAAAGCGAGTGCCAGTGGGCATGCTGCATCCAACAGCACAGAATGTGAGGCGAAGCCAAGGAAAGATTGATGCATGTAGCTTCGTTAGTGCTCATAATTACAAAGAAACATCTACACGGCACAAGCCAGTATTCGGTTATGGCGGCGTTAAAGACGCGATTAATCTAAATAATCAGTGAAATCGGCATTGTAAAACGAACTTGGGCGTTTACCAAAATTCTGAAGTCGACGCCATCGATCTCGATCCAGAGATTAATCGGTCCCGAATTCTCGCCTGAACGCCAAACTACAACAGCCTGTAAAGAAAATAGCCAGCGCGAAGCTCCGCATCGCTTGCCGCGCCACAACGCCGTTAACGAGCAAGCGTTAGGCGATAAATCTTGTACCCCGTATCATCCTTTTTCATTAAGTTTGAAACGTATGGATGGTTATGAAACGCGCAAATCTCATGTCAGATTTCATCCGTGGCGTGTGCGTGATGGACGATCAATATGTTCTCGATTGCTGTCGTTGATGATCACCCGCTTCTCGTGGAAGGCATTGCGGCGTTGATGGTCCGCAAAGGCGGTTTCTCCATAGCGGAGACTGGTTCCTGCGCCGCCGATATCGAGGCGATCGCCCTCCGGTTGCAGCCTGACGCGATGATTGTAGACCTCAACATGCCGGGCGAGGTTTTTGGCGCAATCAAACGTGTCGTGGACGCTGCGCCCGGCGTTAAGATCATTGTTTTCACCGCGTCGACCAGCGCCGACGACGCCGTTAGGGCGCTCGATTCTGGTGCTAGCGCCTATGTCTTGAAGGGAAGTCCGGCGCAGGAGGTCATTGAAGCGATCGCCTCGGCGACGCGAGGGGAGATTTACATTACTCCCTCGTTCTCCACGCGGGTCATCGGCGCACTTCAAAATCGCACGCGGGAGAGGCGTGAGGAAAGCGCGCGCCTGACAGTGCGGGAGGACCAGATCGTCCGCCTGCTGCTATGCGGCAAGCAGAACCGCGAGATCGCCATTGCGCTCAGCTTGAGCGAGAAAACGGTCAAAGGGTACATGAGCAATCTGATGCAGAAGCTCAATGCGCGAAATCGCCTCGAGGTGGTGATCGCGGCGCAGAGGTTGAGCCTTGCACCGGGGACACAAACCCCGGCTCCCCAGCCGGCGCCTGTCCGCGACCTCGTCGCGTCCTGAAGTTAGCTCAACGGTTCAATGGCAATCGGGCCACAACCCTGACGCCGCCCTCTTGACGGTCGTTGATGCTGATTGACCCGCGCAGCGCGCGCACGCGGGTCTCCATGCCTCTCAAGCCCAGCCTGGATCCGCCAAGCTTCGCGTTTGGCTGCACCGCCGGCCCAAGGCCTTCATCCTCCACGACGACCGTGAGCGTCTCACCTTCAACAAGGGCCGAAACGGATTGGCCCCGCCCTCCGGCATGCTTGTAGCCATTGGTGAGGGCTTCCTGCACCACGCGGTAGCAACAAACGCGCACGGCGGTCGGCGCGGGGGGGCCGAGCGGGGGAATGTCGCGCTTCACGCGCGTGCCCGTTTGCTGCTCGTGCCGAGCGATTGCGAGTTCGATGGTGCCGGCGGTCGTCAGGTCCTCGACCTCGGGCAGCACCAGGCCGGCCGAAAGGTTGCGCAACTCCACTAACGCTTGCTGGATCAAGCTCGAAAGATCCCCGCGGGTGTCGGCCAAGGCGCGGCGCAGGGATGCTTCGTCAGGCTGATCCGCGTCCGGCAGTTTCAGCATCATGAGGCTGAGGATCTGTATGGGGCCATCGTGAATATCCGCCCCGATATTGGATAGGTAGTTCTCGTTGAGAAGCGCAGCGTTTCGGCGCTCGCGATCGGCGCGCCGTCGTAGGACGTCGTTGCGTTTGGCCAGTCCGGCTGCTCGCGCCAGATTCGTTTCAAGCAACGCCTGCTGGGACGCGATCATTCGACTGGCTCGCTTCACGATCACATGCAGCAGGACGACGATGACGAGCGCCACATTCAGGATGAGCAGCCAAGTCGTATAGCGGACGCTGGCAATCTCCTGGTTCAGAGACTCGCTATACTCATAAAACTCTCCGATCGCCGCCACTTCGCGCGTGCGTGGAGCGTAGATTGGTGCATAAACCTCGATCAGCAACGAATTTGGCGGAGATGGAGCACTTCCAGAGTGGTCGTCGTCGTTTGTATCGACGATGACCTGGCCATCCCGCACGCGCCTCAGATCGGCCTCATCGAGGCGCGACGGCGGATCCGAAGGGTTGGTGCTGAAAATTAGCCGGCCGTCGCGGCTCCACAGTTTGATCTTGGCCACGCGGCGTCCGAGCTTCGTGTCCGTGAGCAGATTCCTGATCTTTTCGCCGCTCTCGGGCGAGAGCCCGGTCTCGGGATCGACGCCATCGATGAAGGGCGCCAACAGGCTCTCCAGGTAGGTGGCGCCCGTTTCGGCCATGGCTTGGGTCCATCCGGCTCGGACGCGCTTCTCCACCCAGTACCCCAGCGTCAACATCGAGAGTCCCACGGCCGCGGTGGCCGCCAGGAAGAACTGGCGTTCGATGCTGAGCGAATTCCAAGTCCTGAGAGCCCGGGCCACCGGCGGCACGGACCAAAGTCGGTGTCGCGCTGCGTCCAAAGACCTGTCGTCGGCGCCCCCATTGGGCCCGAACTTTTGCACGACTTTCACATCTACAAGATCCGACATGTCGGACGGAATAATGTGAAGACAGGCATTAAGTTTCGGTGAAGTTCACAAAGTCTTCGCGAGCTCGCCGTGACTGCAACGAGCCCACTAGTCACTTCGGACTATGTCTCGAAACTACAAGGCGTGAATGCCGCGGCCAGGACGCGAAGTTCGGTCCAGCCGATGGCCCACACCGACGGAGGGGGAACAAGCGATGGTCAGCCTCATCAAGCACGATCTGGAATTCATCCTGAAGCAGATCCTGATCGCCGAGCAGAACGCGACGCACATCGAGAATGGCCAGATCGTCGCCGGCACTCCGTTGACCGATCTGATCGAGGATCCGCATCTGCCGTATGGCCTGCGGTACGTCGATGGACGGAACAACAACATCGTTCCTGGGCGCGAGAACTATGGCGCGGCCGACCAGACGATGCCCCATCTGCTCGACCCGGTGTACCAGACTGCCGACCCCTCGATCGACATTGACGGTCCCGGGCCCGCCCAGGGCGGCCAGCCCACGAGCTACGCGCAGAACAGCGGCTACGTCTTCGACGCCGACCCGCGCATCATCTCCAACCTGATCGTCGACGAGACGCTGGACAATCCGGCCGCGATCAGCGCGGCGCTGCTCCAGGCCGGCTATTCCGGCGCGGCGGTCACGACGGCGTTGAGCCAGGTCATGACCCGCTACGCCGATTACAAGGCGTCTGTCGTGGGCGCCGATGACGCGGCCAAAGCCGCCGCCTTCACGGCGCTCAAGGCCGACCTGAACGCCACGTTCCAACTGGAATTCGATGGAACGTCGCTCGTCCTGCCGAACGTGTCCCCGGACGAGGGACTGTCCGCGCCGTTCAACTCGTGGTTCACCCTCTTCGGTCAGTTTTTCGATCACGGCCTGGACCTGATCAGCAAGGGCCAGAACGGCACCGTGT
This sequence comes from Alsobacter metallidurans, assembly GCF_014636935.1. GTDB lineage: Bacteria > Pseudomonadota > Alphaproteobacteria > Rhizobiales > Beijerinckiaceae > Alsobacter > Alsobacter metallidurans. Next base: position 146,514 of record NZ_BMES01000002.1, read on the forward strand.
TCATCCCGCTTCAGCCGGATGACCCGCTCTATGTGCCGGGCGGCCACTCGAACTTCATGGTTCTGACCCGCGCGACGAACCAGCCCGGCCCCGACGGCGTGATCGGCACCGCCGACGACGTCAAGGAACACGTCAACACCACCACGCCCTGGATCGACCAGAACCAGACCTACACGTCGCATCCGTCGCATCAGGTCTTTCTGCGTGAATATGCGCTGGTGAACGGGCAGCCGCTGGCGACAGGCAGGCTGCTGGACAGCGCCAAGGGAGGGCCGGCGACCTGGGCGGATACCAAGCTGCAGGCCCGCGAAATGCTGGGCATCGACCTGACCGACGCCGACGTCGGCAATGTGCCGCTCCTGGCCACCGACGAGTATGGCGAGTTCCTGCGGGGACCGAACGGCTTCGCGCTGGTGGTGATGCGCACGGGAGCCGGCGCCGACGGTATCTCGGGCAACGCCGACGATACGACGACGCTGGTCGAGGGCAATCCTGCCGCTCCCATTAGCCTCGCGAACGCGGTGCGCACCGGTCACGGCTTCATCGACGACATCGCCCACAGCGCCGTGCCGGTGATCGCGAATGGCGTGCTCATGGCCGATGCGGATTCGGATACCGGCAACGCCATCGTCCCGGACGCCCAGGGTCGCAACCCCGTCTACGACAACGAATTGCTGGACCGCCACTTCATTACCGGCGATGGCCGCGGCAACGAGAATATCGGGCTCACGGCCGTCCACCATGTGTTTCATGCGGAGCACAACCGTCTGGTTGATCAAGTCAAGCAGGTGGCGCTTGACAGCGGAGACCTCGCATTCCTGAACGAGTGGCTGCTCGTCGACGTCGCCGCGATGCCGACGGCCGACCAACTCGCCTCGCTTCGATGGGACGGCGAGCGCCTGTTCCAGGCTGCCCGTTTCACCACCGAGATGCAGTACCAGCACCTCGTCTTCGAGGAGTTTGCCCGCAAGGTTCAGCCGGCGGTCGATCTGTTCGTGTTCAATTCCAATACGGACATCAACCCTGCGATCGTCTCGGAATTCGCGAACGTCGTGTACCGCTTCGGGCATTCGATGCTCACGGAATCGATCGCCCGCATCAATCCAGACGGCTCCAGCGACGACATCGACCTGTTCGAAGGCTTCCTGAATCCAATCGCCTTCGACGAGATCGACGCGAACGCGGGCGCAGCCGCGATCATCCAAGGCATGACGCGCCAGACCGGCAACGAGATCGACGAGTTCGTCACCAATGTTTTGCGCAACCAGCTTATCGGGCTGCCGCTCGACCTGCCGGCGCTCAACATCGCCCGGGGTCGCGACACCGGCGTACCCGGGCTGAATGCCGCGCGCGAAACCTTCTACGCCCAATCCGGCAGCCAGTGGATGAAGCCCTATGAGAGCTGGGTGGACTTCGCCCAGAACCTCAAGAACCCCGCGTCGGTGATCAACTTCATCGCCGCCTACGGCACCCACGCCTCGATCGTCTCAGCCGCCACCCTGGAGGCGAAGCGCGACGCAGCCATGGATCTTGTGCTCGGCGGAGGCGCGATCTCGGACGCGGACCGCCTCGCGTTCCTGAGGAGCTCCGCGGCGACCAGCGGCGTGAACGCGATCGACTTCTGGATCGGCGGCCTCGCCGAGAAGGTGATGCCCTTCGGCGGGATGCTCGGCTCGAGCTTCATGTACGTCTTCGAGGCGCAGATGGAGAACCTGCAGAACAATGACAGGCTCTACTATCTGACGCGCACGCAGGGCTTGAACCTGCTGAATGAGCTGGAGGCCAATTCCTTCGCGTCGCTCGTCAAGCTGAACACCGACGTAGGCCAGAGCGGCATGCACGTGCCGGCGGACCTTTTCGCCCGCGTGGACCATATCCTCGAGGTGAACCAACAGTTCCAGCTTGAGGATGACCCGACCGGACAGGATCCCGTGCTGGACGCCATGTTCCCCAAAGTGGAGCGCGGCGACCATTTCATTCGCTTCCATGGCGGTGAACACGTCGTGCTCGGCGGAACGAACGAGAACGACACGCTGATCGGCGACGACGGCGACGACGCCCTGTGGGGCGACGGCGGCGATGACGTTCTGGACGGCGGCGCAGGTGTGAACCGCATTCACGGCGGCGCCGGCAACGACATCATTACCGATGGCGGGGACATCAGCTTCCTGCATGGCGAGGAAGGCGACGATGTGATCTCCGCCGGCCGTGGCGCTGGCGAACTGATCTTCGCCGGCCCGGGCCAGGACGTCGTGATCCTTGGTGACGACGGCAAGGAAGCGTTCGGCGGAACAGGGGACGACTTCATCCTGGGCGGCTCGGGCGCGGACGTGCTCTTCGGCAACGAGGGCGACGACTGGCTCGAGGGTGGCGATGGCTTCGACGTCACCGCGGGCGATAACTCCGAGCTGTTTTTCAACAGCTCCGTGATCGGCCACGACGTGATGTTCGCCGGCCAGAACGAGCATGATTTCGACGGCGAGTCCGGCGACGACATCATGGTCCAGGGCGAAAGCGTCATGCGCAACGAGGGCATGTTCGGCTTCGACTGGGTCACCCACAAGGGTAACGCTCTCGCGGCGGACATCGACCTCGGCCGGCCGATCTTCACCACGGACCAGCTCGACATCCTTCGCAACCGCTACGACCAGGTCGAAGGCGCTTCCGGCTGGAACAAGGACGACGTGATCATCGGCGACGACCGGACCGGCGGCGCTCCGGACGTGGTGAACGGCGCGCCCGTGCCTCCGGGGCAGAACGAGACCACCTTGGCCATGCACGAGCTGACCCAGGCTGGCGTCAACCGGATCGCTGGTCTGCGCAACGTCGTCGGTGGGGTGGATGGAACCGACCCCAACGCAATCGTCTATGCGGAAGGCAATATCCTGCTCGGCGGCGGCGGCAGCGATCGCCTTCAAGGCAAAGGCGGCGACGACATCCTCGACGGCGACTCCTGGCTCAATGTGCGCATCAGCATCGTGGACGAGCAGGGCCAGCAACTCGCCACCGTCGACAGCATCGCGGCGACGGTCACCGGCGCTCTCATTCCCGAGTGGAATGGCCGCACCCTCCAGAGCCTCATGCTGTCTCGCGACATCGTTCCGGGCCAGATGCGGATCGTGCGCGAGATCCTGGACGGCGACGCCTCCAACGCGAGCATCGACACCGCCATCTTCAGCGGCGCGCGGGCGGACTACACGATCACGCGCAACGCGGATGGGACCGTCACCGTAGCCCATACGGGTTTCGTCGCAGGCGCGGATCCGCTCGTGACGACATCGGACGGCATTGACCGGCTGCGCAATATCGAGCTTGCCGAATTCGCGGGCGGCGAATTGCTCGCTCTTACCAACGTCGCCGCGGCGGGCCAGCCTGTGATCAGCGACACGACGCCCACCGAAGGGCGCCAGCTGACGGCCAACATCAACGACATCAGCGACCTGAACGGGCTGCCGGCGACCTTCAACTACCAATGGCAGGTCTCATCGACGGGCGCGGCCGGGACCTGGACGAACATCGCCAACGCAACGGGTGCGAACTTCACCCCGGCTCAGGCGCAGGTCGGTCAGTTCCTGCGCGTGGCCGTCAGCTTCACTGACGGCATGGGCTACGCCGAACAGACGTTCTCTGCCCCAACGGCCGTTGTCGGCGATCTCATCAACGGCAACGCCGCCGGCACGACCCTGAATGGCACGCTCGGCGCCGACATCATCAATGGCGGCGGCGGCAACGACACCCTCAACGGCGCGGGGGGCGACGACACCCTCTCGGGAGACGCGGGCGCGGACGCCGTCAATGGCGGCGCTGGCGACGACACGATCGTCTGGAACGCCTCGCTGCTGGTGCTCAACGATGGCCGGGACGCCATCGATGGCGGCGTGGAAGGTCCGGTCGGCGACACCTTCATCGTCAATGGCGACCTGCTGCGGACGGAAACGTTCAGGATCTACACGCGGGCTGCCGCCCAGGCTGCGGGCATCCCTTCCGCCGTCGGCACGGAAATCGTCGTCACGCGCACGATCACCAATTTCGGCGTCGCCAGCACGGCGGTGATCGCGGAACTGCGCGAGATCGAGGAGATCCAGGTCAATACCCTCCTGGTGTCTGCAACCAACCCGCCGACCGGCGGGGCGTCGGCGGGCGATACGATCGCGGTGATCGGCGACTTCTCGACCACCAGCCTGAAGCTGAACACGATCACCATCAACGGGTCGGCTCAGGACGACACGATCGACATCAGCGCGCTGAGCTCGGCGCACCGGATCGTGTTCACGTCCAATGGCGGGCACGATACGATCGTGGGCGTGCTGCGGCCGCAGGATATCGTCCAGCTGGCTCCTGGGGCCGCGATCGAAGACTACGCGGCCACGCAGAACGCGAACGGAACGACGACGCTCAGCAACGGCTCCCACTCGATCACTTACGCATCGTCCGGCTCCCCGACATTCGAGGAGACGCCGGCCGAGAACGGATCGGGCGGTGGGCAGGGAGGCGGCGGATCTCCCGGCGCTTCGTCCGGCTTCACGCTCACGGCGAGCGATCTGGCCGGCCTGAAAGCCATCGTCACCGGGCTGGCCGACGAGGAAAGCGAAGGCGTGGTTGGCGTGCGCGATCTCAGCGGACACGGCAACAACGTCGCAAATCCGGACTTTGGCGCAGCCGACGAGCCGTTCATCCGCATCACGGATGCGCACTATGGCGACTTCGACGCCGCAACGGGCAACTATGCCCTGAATCCGATCTTCCAGGGGCTCGATCCCCGGGCGATCAGCAACGTGCTGGGTTCGCAGGAAGCCGATCTTCCGAAAAACGCGGCCGGCCAGAACACCTTCTTCATGGCCTTCGGCCAGTACGTCGACCACGGGCTCGACTTCCTTCCCAAGGGCGGGAACGGCGTGATCGAAATCGGCGGACCGGGCGCCGTGCGGGCTCCCGGCGCCGACAACCCGGCGGACCTCACCCGCGGAACGGTGGCGGATATCGTCGACGGCGCTCCCCAGCACACGAACCTGACGTCGCCCTACGTGGACCAGAACCAGGCCTACGGCTCGAACGAGCTCGTTGGCCAGTTCCTTCGCGAGGGAGACGGCCATGGCGGCATCGGCGCAAAGCTCCTGGCGGGGCAACCCGATCCCTCGAACCCTGCCTTCAACCTGCTGCCCACCTTGCGAGAGCTGATCCAGCACCATTGGGAGAACAACACCGTCTTCCACTCCACCGCTCTGTCCGGCGGGCAGATGGCGTTCCGGGACGCATTCCCGGGTCTGGTCGGGCTCGACGGCGCCATTGACGCCACGAAGGTCGCCCCGATGGCGGCCAATTTCCTGGGCACGGGCCATTCCCTGCTGCTCGACAGCAATCCCTTTGTCAGCCTTCTCGACCACTACGTGGCTGGCGATGGGCGGGCGAACGAGAATGTGGCGCTAACCGCGGTCCACACGATCTGGGCGCGGAACCACAACTTCCACGTCGAGAACCTGCAGGCTGCCGGGTTCGACGGGACGCCGGAAGAATTGTTCCAGGCCGCGAAGGTCATCAACGAGGCGGAATACCAGCGGGTGGTCTTCACGGAGTTCGCCGACGCGCTGCTCGGCGGGATCAAGGGTGACGGCGATCACGGCCACAGCGAATACAATCCCGACGCGAGCGCCAGCATCTCGCACGAGTTCGCGGCGGCGGCCTATCGCTTCGGCCACTCGCTGATCTCGCAGACGATCACAGTGCTGGACGCCAGCGGCCAGCCCAAGCAGGTCGCGTTGTTCGACGCCTTCCTGAACCCGACCGACGACGCCGCGGCCTTTACTGTCCCGCTCTCGGCGCTGCAGGCGCAGGGATACACGCCCCAGCCTGGCTACGAGCAAATGGGTGTGAACAGCATCGTCGGCGGCACAGTGCTGCAGCAGGCCGAAGAGGTCGATTTCAACGTCGTGAACGCGATCCGCAACGATCTCGTGCGCATCAACGCCGACCTGTTCGCATTCAACGTGGCGCGGGGCCGCGATGTCGGCCTCGGGACGCTGAACCAGGTCCGCGCCGACCTGAACGCCTCGCAGAACCCCTACGTGCAGGAGGCGCGCGGCTTTGCCGGCGACCTCAGCCCCTACGCGTCCTGGGACGATTTCCAGGCGCGCAACGGCCTCAGCGACGCGGTGCTGAGCCAATTCAAGCAGGCCTACCCGGATCTGGTGCTGAACAGCCCGGCGGAGATCGAGGCGTTCCAGGCCGCCAACCCGGACATCGCCCTGGTTGACGGCCACATCGTGAAAGGCATCGACCGGGTGGACCTCTGGGTCGGCGGCCTCGCCGAAGCGCACATCAACGACGGCGTGGTCGGCCAGACCTTCTGGGTCGTTCTGCACGAGCAGTTCGACCGCTTGCAGGAAGCAGACCGGTTTTACTATCTCGACCGGCTCGACAACTTCGAATTCTACGAAAATATCGTCGATGGCCAGAACTTCTCCGACATCATCGCTCGCAACACGGGCCTGACCAACTTGCCGGAGAACGTCTTCGAGGTCAGCGACGAGGATGATGGCGGGGTCGGCCAGGGCGACGGCGGCAGCCTGCCGGGCGGCGATCAGGGCGGCGACGGCGACAACGATGGCGGCGGCTCTTCGGGCGAAGAGGACGACGGCGAGACCGGGGAATCCGATGGCGGCGGCCAGAGTGGCGGCGGCGGAACCGGCGAGGAAGAGACCGACGAGGACGAGACTGACGACAACGACACTGACGACGACGAGACCGAGAATTCGGGCGGCTCGGGCGAAGATCAGGAGGATGACGACGACGACCAGGACAGCGAGGGCGAATCCGGCGGCCCCGGCGGCTCGGGCGGCCCAGGCGGCTCGGGCGGGCAGGGAAGTGGCTGCGGAAACCACGACGACGATCAAGAAGGGCCGCCTCCGGCCACGAATGGGGCGCGTGGGTTGCGCACCGGCGCCGCGCAGCCGGACCTGCTGGTGGGCGCCTCCTCCGCCGATGACATCATCGGCATGGGCGGTGACGACGTCCTGATCGGCGACGGGGGCGACGACGCGATCTCGGGCGGCGACGGGGCTGACTTCGTCAACGCCGGCGATGGCCGCGACGTGGTGTTCGCCGGAGCTGGCGACGACCAGGTGTTCGGCGGCTCGGGGGCGGACATGCTCTATGGCGACGCCGGAGCTGATCGCATCTTTGGCCAGGATGGAGCCGACCTCATCACGGCCGGAGAGGGCGCCGACACGGTGTTCGGCGGCGCCGGCGACGACGTGCTCGTCGGTGCGCCCGGCGATGGCGACGACCTCTACTACGGAGACGACGGCGACGGCGGAACCGGTGTGGACACGCTGGATCTCTCGGCCATCACCGCCAACCTCCGTGTGGATCTCGGCGGCGGACTCAACGGCCGGGGCACCGCCTCGAGCGCTCAGTCCGGGGTGGACACGCTCTGGAGCATCGAGAACGTCGCCACCGGCTCAGGCCAGGACACCATCACGGCGAGCGACGCCGAGAACGTGATGGAAGGCGGCGGCGGCGCGGACACGTTCCGGTTCACAAGCGCCGCCTCCGCGGACGGCGACACGATCGTCGATTTCGAACCAGGCGACCGGCTCGACTTCAGCGGCGTCGACGCGAATGCGGGCGTCTCTGGCAATCAGGCTTTCGCCTTGGCCAGCGGCGCGGCGTTCACGGCGGCGGGGCAGCTGATCGTGTCCCATGAGACCCGCGACGACGGCGAGTTCACGGTCATTCACGGCAATGTGGATGCGGATCTCCAGGAGGACTTCCGCCTGGAACTGAAGGGCGTCCATACGCTCAACGGATCTAACGTCACGCTCTGACGACGAGACGGGCGGCTCCACGGGCCGCCCGTCGCTCTCACCAACGGGGGGTGATGCGCCATGAACCAGTCGAAAACGCTCCGCGATGCGAGGCGCAGGGATGCGGCTCAACTCACCAAGGGCTTCCGGTCAGTCTTCCTGTACCTGTTCGCCATATCCGGCGTCATCAACGTCCTGGCGCTGACTGGCTCCTTTTACATGCTGCAAGTCTACGACCGGGCGCTGACCAGCGGCAGCGTCCAGACGCTCGCGGCCTTGTCCGTCCTGGCGATCGGCCTGTACCTCTTCCAGGGCGGCTTCGACATCATCCGCTCGCAGGTGCTGGTGCGGGTGGGCGCCCGTCTCGACCAGGCCATTGCGCCGATCGCCCACCGGGTGGCGATCGACATGCCCCGTTATGGCTTCTCCACCTCGGAAGCCCTGGAAAGGGGACGCGACGTGGACACGGTCCGCGGCTTCCTGGCGGGACAGGGGCCCGCCGCGCTCTTCGATCTGCCCTGGATCCCGATCTATCTCGCGTTTGTCTACGCGCTCCATCCCTGGCTCGGCGCTCTCACCTTCGCGGGGGCGTTCGTGCTGACCTTGCTGACGCTGGCCGGAGAAATCGGCTGCCGTCGCCTCAACGCCACCACCCGGCAGACCGGCATCGCGCGCAACAACGTGGCCGAGTGCAATGCCCGCAACGCCGAAGTCCTCAAGGCGATGGGCTTCGCCAGCCGGGCTGTCGCCCGCTTTGACGCCGCCAACCAGGAGCACCTCTCCGTACAGACACGCGCCAGCGACGTGAGCGGCAGCTTTGCGGCCATCTCGCGCGTGCTGCGCATGGTGCTGCAATCCGCGATCCTGGGAATGGGCGCCTACCTCACCATCAAGGGCGAGCTTTCGGCCGGCGCGATCATCGCGGCCTCGGTCGCGTCGGCGCGAGCGCTGGCTCCGGTCGACCTTGCGATCGGCAACTGGAAGGGGTTCGTCGCGGCCCGCGCCGCCTTCGCCCGCCTGCGAGACACCGTTGTGGCGCTGACCAAGTCGGCCGAGCCGCTCCAGTTGCCGACGCCGCACCGTTCGCTCAGGGTCGAGAAGCTGACCGTCGCGGCCCCCAGCACCGGCCAGGTGCTTCTCAGCGACGTGTCGTTCGAGCTTCCCGCCGGCTCCGCGCTGGGCGTCATCGGGCCGAGCGGGGGCGGGAAGACGACGCTCGCTCGCGCGCTCACGGGGGTATGGTCCCCCCTGCGCGGCGCTGTGCGCCTCGATGGCGCCGAGCTTGCGCAATGGCCCGAGGACAGCCTGGGCCGGTCGGTCGGCTACCTGCCGCAGGACGTCAGCCTGATGGACGCGACCGTGGCGGAAAACATCGCTCGGCTCGACCATGATGCTGACCCGAAGGCCATCGTGGCCGCGGCGGCCGCCGCCAATGTGCACGAACTCATTGTGCAATTGCCTGAAGGCTATCAGACGGCTTTGGGTGTCCAGGGCGCCGCGTTGTCTGCGGGCCAGCGCCAGCGGATCGGGCTTGCCCGTGCGCTCTACGGCGATCCCTTCCTGGTCGTCATGGACGAGCCTAACTCCAATCAGGATGGCGAAGGCGAAGCCGCCCTCACGACGGCCATTGAGGCCGTCAAGGCGCGCGGCGGCGTGGCGGTCGTGATCGCGCATCGTCCGAGCGCCCTGACGGCGGTCGACTTCATCGCCGTGATCAAGGGCGGAAAGCTCGTCACCTTCGGTCCCAAGAACGAGATCCTGGGTGCAGCGGCTCCGCGTCCGGTGCGCTCCAACACGCAGCCTTTCGCCCGCCCGGTCTCCCCAGACATGATGCAGGTGCCGGCATGATCACGATCCTAGGCTTTGGACGAAAGATCGCTCCAGAACGTGCGCCCGGCGAGATCTATCGCGCCCTGCACGAAGAGCCGCAGGCGTCGCGCGCCGCGGGCGTGTTCGCGCTCGCGCTGGCGGCTGCGACACTCTACGTGCGCAGCCTGATGGGCGAAGCGGCCGCCAAGCCGATCCCGCCCGAGGCGCCGCAGGACGCAGACCAACCCGGCTCTTCTCCGACGCCCGCTGAGGGAGATGAGGAGGCGCCGGATCAGGCGCCACGGGTGGGCTCGTCGTCGCCGCCGCCCGAAGAAGCTCCTTTGGAAACGCTTGCTCCTGACGGCCCGGCCTTCGACTTCGGGAAGCTTGACCCGGCGCCGACGACGCCAGGATCTTGGGAAGCCGCAATGAGGCGGAGCGCCCTGAACGACAACGGCTCGGTCCTCCCCACGCAATCCGAGGCGTCCAGGCTCGGCGCCGAGCAACCATCAAGGGCTGGCGCGGGGGGAGGGGGAAGTGGCGGAGAAGGCGGGGCGAGTTCTGGTAGCGTTTCGGGCGGAAGCGGGGACGCTTCCGCTGGCCCCCCCGGCCAGCCCACATCGCGCAACCGCGCTCCACAGGTGAACTCGCCCGTCCGGTTGGCCGACATCGGGGGATGTCAGACGGTGCTGATTACGGCCGCAGCGTTGCTTGCCGGCGCCACGGACGCGGACGGCGACACCCTGACCGTGCGGGCGCTCGCGGCATCGGGCGGACGCATCGATCCGGTAGAGGGCGGTTGGCTGTTCACGCCGGAGGCTGGTTCGTTCGGCCCCGTGACGTTGAGCTACGACATCAGCGACGGCGTGGCTCGCACCCCACAGCTCGCGCGGTTCGAAGTCCTCGAATTCATCGAGTTCGTCGGCGATGCGGGCGAGAACATCCTCGTCGGCAGCGTCTGCGCCGACCGGATCGACGCGCGGTCCGGGGACGACCTGGTTGATGCGAGGGGAGGCTCCGACATCGTGCTCGGCGATCTCGGAGCGGACCACATCGTCGCCGGCGCCGGTAACGACACGGTCGACGGCGGCTCCGGGGATGACCTCATCTTCGGAGGCGACGGCGACGACGTGCTCTCCGGGGGAAATGGCGCTGATCGGATCTATGGCGAAGCCGGCGCCGACATTCTTCAGGGGGGCGCCGGAAACGATGTGCTTGACGGCGGCGGCGGCGACGACCAGCTCGATGGCGGCTCCGGCGACGATGAACTGCTCGGCGGCTCTGGCGACGACGTGCTGGCTGGCGGCGAGGGGAATGACAGCCTGTCCGGCGCCAGCGGCCTCGACATGCTGGAAGGCGGCGGGGGAGCCGACACTCTCGACGGCGGCGACGGCGACGACATTCTGCTCGCTGGCGAGGGACAGGACATCGTGGTGGGGGCTGCCGGAGCCGACCGCCTGTTCGGGGGAGACGGCGCAGACAACTTGGACGGCGGCTCTGGCGACGACGTGATCGACGGCGGCGCCGGGGACGACACTCTCGCGGGCGGAGATGGCCGGGATGTCCTGATCGGAGCCGCCGGAGCCGACTCCATCGATGGCGGCAAAGGCGATGACGTCGTGATCCTGCGCCTCGACGGTGATCATGACACCGCGGACGGCGGCGACGGCCTTGATACGCTCGATTTTTCTGGCGCAACCGTGGCCGTGACGGTGGACCTGGCGCATGGCAGGTCTTCTTCCGGATCCGGTTCCGGGAACGACGACGTGGTGCTCAGCTTCGAGGTTGTGGTTGGTGGCTCCGGGGATGACCTGTTTATCGCGGGCGAGCTGTCAGTCACCCTCGAGGGCGGTTCGGGCGACGACGAATTTCGTTTTGACGGGCTGCGCGACGCCGGGGCACGGCCGTTGATCCATCAAATCCGCGATCTGGAAGCAGGCGATCGCATCGTGATCGACCAGTACCAGTTTCGTGAATTTCTGGAACAGCTCGACGATCAGGCCGGACTCGCAAGGTCGGAAGAGAACGAGGATCGCAAGTTTGTCCTGGCCTACGGCGAGCAGGATGACGCGAACCGGCCCTTCCGTTTCCGGCAGGAAACCAGCGGGCCCAGTGAGAAAACCTATCTCGACGTCTTCGCCGACAACGGCGTGGACCACACGTTCACCGTCGAGATGAATGGCGTTCACAAGCTCTACTACGTTTGACGCCGCGTCATGCACGCGAGTGGGGGATAGTCATGACCGTTTCTGGAGCCTCAAAAAGTCCTCGCCGCTCTCGTTTTCGCTTAGCGCCCCACGTTCTTGCCGGCGCGGCGTTGTCCGCGGCGCTGATCGCAGGTTGCGGCGGCTGGGCGGCGGCTGCGAAGCTGAACGGCGCTGTCGTCGGCCAAGGGGCCGTGAAGGTCGACCAGAACCTGAAGGAGGTGCAGCACCGCGACGGCGGCATCATACAGGCGATCCTGGTGCGGCCGGGAGATCAGGTTCGCGAGGGACAAGTGCTGTTTCGCCTCGAGGATGTTCAGACGCGCGCGGAACTGACCATCACCCTCTCGCAACTTGCCGAACATCTTGGACGGCGCGCTCGGCTGTTGGCCGAGCGCGACAACCTGGACGAGGTGACCTTTCCCCCCGCGCTACTGACGATGGGTGGAGATGCGAGCCAGATCATGCAGGGCGAGGCTCGCCTTTTCGAAGGATCGAAAGCCAATCGCGACAGCCGCAAGGAACAGCTGCAGATCTCGATAGTCCAGTCGGGCGAAGAGATCAGGGGCCTGCAGGCTCGGCAGTCAGCCAAGTCCGAGGAGCTGCGGCTCGTTGAGCTCGAGCGGAACAAGGTCCTCAGCCTGTTCGAAAAAGGGCTGATCGAGGGTACGCGGGTCCACAACGTCAACCGCGAATGGGCCCGCCTGTTGGGCGAGGCCGGCGAACTGGAGGCCTCGCTGGCGCGCGCGAAGCTGCGCATCAGCGACGCGAAGCTGCAGATCATCGCCGTCGATCAGACGGCGAAGACCGAAGCGCAACGAGAATTGCGGCTGGTGGAAGCCAAGCTGACCGAACTGGTCGAGAGGCGGTCCGCCCATGAGGACCGGCTCACCCGCATGGAGATCCGGGCGCCCGTGGCGGGCATGATCAACGAGCTGTTCGTCTTCACGGTGGGCGGCGTGATTACACCAGCCGCCCGGCTCGCGACCATCGTTCCGGATGGCGCGAAGCTGATGGTCGAGATCAGGATCCCGCCCGCAGATATCGACCAGGTCCGCGCCGGCCAGCCGGCGCGCCTGCGTTTCTCCGCCTTTGCGCGCAACACGACGCCCGAGTTGCCGGGCTCGCTGGCCCATGTTTCGCCCGCCACGTCGCGCGATCCGTCCACCGGGGCCACCTATTACGTCGGCGATGTCAGCATCGACGACCTGACGCAGCTTGGCGATCGCCGGTTGCAGCCAGGCATGCCCGTGGAGGTGTTCGTCGTCACGGAGGAACGGACAGCGCTGTCCTACCTGCTGAAGCCGTTCATGGATCACGCCGCGCGCATGTTCCGCGAACGATGATCGATCGTGAGCATATCTGCAGTGGTGGCGTAAGTAGAAGCTTGTGGAAGGGAGTCGGCTGGAGCGTGCAGCGTTAGCTCGCTCGCAAGCGCCGTCTTGCAGATCCCGCAACTCGGCGATGACAGCAGTGTCGGGTTGCGATCGGCGCGGCTTTCCGTTGGCGCGGGGCCGGCACTACGCCGAGGGGGCGGAACTGGTCACAGCGGCGGGCCGTAGCCAGACCACGTGAGGATCAGCGGGTCCGTCGAGGTTGTCTCTCTCGAACAGCGCCTGGACGTAGTCAGACAGCGTCGATTTTTATGCCGCGCGAAAAATATCGATAAAACAGTTTACGCGCCGCACATAAGCGATATGCTGCCCCTGTTCTGCAGGATGGTAACCGGAAGCAATCCGGCCGGTTGCAGGACAGGAAATGCAATCGAGGTGCACGCCATGACCTTTCTCTCGCTGATCAAAGGAGCGCTCGCGGGCGCTTGCCTGACTGGAGCGCTAATCGCGCCCGCCGTCGCGCAGACCACCAAGGTGAGGGTCGCGCTGGGTGACACAATTTCGGTTGAAACGCTCGCCTATGTGGTCGCGCTGGAGCGCGCCAAGGATCGCGGCGTCGACTATGAGCTGACCTCGTTCGCCAAGGAGGACCTCGCGATCCAAGCGGTCGTGAACGGGCAGGCGGATCTCGGGATCGGGACGCCCTATGCGGTTGCGCAGAAGTCCAAGGCGCCGTTGCGCGGCGTATTCCAGGTGACCCGCCTCGTGTTCTTCCCGGTCGCCGAGAAGTCTATCAAGACTTGGAAGGATCTCGACGGCCAACCGATGACGTTTCATGCGCGCGGCACCGGCACAGAAGCGATCGGCAACATTCTTGCCGAGCGCAACGGCATCAAGTTTGGCCAGCGCAACTACGTCGCGGGTTCGGAAAATCGCGTGATCGCGATGATGAACGGCCAGATCAAGGCGACAATCCTGGACCTCGCCAACAAGAACCTGCTGATGAGCAAGGCCGGCGACCGATTCACCGTTCTGCCGGGCTTGGACGAGAAGGCGAGCGACGAGATCCTGTTCGTGAAGTCCGACTGGATGGCGCAGAACGCCCAGAAGGTCGACGTGATCGTCGAGGAGTTCGCACGGTTCTGGAGCGAGCTGGCGGCCAATCCGGCGGTCGCCGACCAGGAGCGGCAGAAGCGCGGCCTGCTCAAGGACGTGCCCAAGGAGTTGCTCGCCGACGTCACCAAGTTCTACGCCGAGGCGGTGCAGAACGGCGTGTTCGACAAGACCGGCGGCAGCCCGACGGCCATCAAGGCCGACTTCGTGTTCTACACCCAGGCCGGGCAGATGACCGGCAAGCCGGAAGAGCTCAAGGTCGAGGACTTCTGGGATTTCGGACCCCTGGAGCGGGCTCGCAAGAAGATCGGCAGCTGAGCCGGCCTCCCGCCGCTCGGCCGCGCGAATGCGGCCGGGCGTCCCCGCTGTCAGCGTTCTGACCGCCAACCTGTTCCTCGAGCCAGCCGGTATCGCCGTATGACGCCGACGACCCGTGAGTTCGTTCCCGCCGCCGTCCCGTTGGGCAGGCCCGCTTCTTCGCCGCATTCGCTTCAAACGCTGGCGAGCAACCCCTACGCGCTTCGCATCGTGTCCTTCGCCATTGTGGCGCTCGCCTGGGAGTGGGCCGGACGCGTTCCCGTAAGCCCATCTTTCCCGACATTTGGCGAGACCGCGGCTGCGCTGTTTTCCATGCTCGCCGACGGCTCGCTGCCCGCCGCTTTCGCGAACACGCTTGTTCCTCTGGCGATCGGCATCGCGCTGTCGTCCGTGGTCGGCGTCGCGATCGGCGTCGCGATGGGGCTGAACGAGAAGGTCGAGTGGTTCGGCGTGCCGATCTTCATCGTCCTCCAGGCCGCGCCGCTGGCCGCGCTCGTGCCCCTGCTGGTGCTCGCCTACGGCATCGGGGTGACCACCAAGGTGTTCGTGGTCTGCATCATGGCGATGCCCGTGATCGTGCTGAACTCGTTCAAGGCGGTGCGGCACACGCCGCACTCGCTGATCGAGATGGGCCGCAGCTTCATGGCCAATCGGCCGCAGCTGATCGGCAAGATCATCCTTCGTTCGGCGACGCCGGTGATCTTCGCCGGGCTGAGGCTGGGCACTGCCGCCGGCTTCGTCGGCGCGATCCTGGCCGAGCTGCTGGTGACCCCCACGGGCGTGGGCGACATCATCACCTACAGCCAATCCACCGCTGACTACCCGCGGATGTACGCCGCCATTGCGGGCGTCATCATCGTTTCTGTGCTGTTCATCGAGGGCCTGGGATGGGTCGAGCAGCGCTTCCTCCGGCCCGAGAAGCGGAGCGCATCATGATCGGGTTGCAAGCACAAACAGCCGCGCCGCCGCTGGCGGCCGACGCCGCCCCCATCGTGGAGGTGCGCGGACTATCAAAGATCTACCCGGGCGGCGTGGAAGCGCTGAACGACATCAGCCTCAGCTTCCCGGAAGGCGAACTGACCACGCTGCTCGGACCCTCGGGCTGCGGCAAGACCACCCTGCTGAAGATCATCGCGGGGCTGCTCCAGCCCACCGGCGGCGAGGTGCGGGTGCGGGGCAGGGCGGTGACGGGCCCCGGCCCGGAGCGCTCCTTCGTGTTCCAGGACTTCGCCCTGATGCCGTGGGCGACCGTGATCCGCAACGCCGCCTTCGGGCTCGAGCTGCGCGGCGTCCCGCGCTCCGAGCGCGAGGCGGTGGCGGAGAAATACATCGCGTCGGTCGGCCTGAAAGGCTTCGAGACGAAATACCCGCACGAGCTTTCGGGCGGCATGCGCCAGCGCGTCGGCCTCGCCCGGGCGCTCGCCGTCAACGCCGACATCGTCATGATGGACGAGCCGTTCTCGGCCGTGGACGAGCAGACGCGCCGGCAGTTCCAGGAGGACATGCTCCGGCTCGTCGCCCAGGAGCGCAAGACGTTCCTGTTCGTCACGCACAGCATCGAGGAGGCGGTCTACGTCTCCAATCGGATCGTGCTGCTGTCGCGCCGCCCGAGCCGCGTGTCGGAGATCATCGACGTCAACCTGCCGCGCGATTCCGAGCCTGACCAGATCCGCCGCCATCCCGCCTATCTCGATACCGTCGAGGGGATCTGGCAGACCCTGAAGCGCTACCTGGACTGAGGCAGGCGATGATCATCAACGGAACGCGCGTCCCGGCCGTCTTCTCGCTCCTGATTTGGGCTGTGTTGTGGGAGATCGTCGGGCGCCTTGGCCTCACGATCCTGATCCCTCCGCTCTCCACCACGATCGAGAAGCTCGTCGAGATTGTTGGCACGCCGGGTTTCTGGGACGCGCTGGGGCTGACGCTGAAGACCTTTGTGATCGGGAGCGTGATCTCGATCCTGGCGGGCATTCCGATCGGCATCCTTATGGGTCGCCTGCCTGTGCTGGACCGCTTGCTGCTGCCCTGGGTCAACACCTTCATCAGCGCGCCCTTGTCGGCGCTGGTGCCGGTCGTCATGGCGCTGTTCGGCTTCGGCGAAACGACGATCATCCTGACCGTGGTGCTCTTCGCCATCTGGATCATCATCCTGGATGCGCGGGCCGGAGCGCACGCAATCTCGCCGTCGCTGGTCGAGATGGCCCGCGTTTATGGCGCGACCAACTGGCAGGCCTTCAGCAAGATCTTCGTTCTGTCGGCAATGCCCGAAATCCTCACTGGAGTGCGGCTTGGGCTGTTGCGCGCCGTGAAGGGCGTGATCATCGGCCAGCTCCTGGTGTCGGTCGTCGGCTTCGGCCGACTGTTCGAGATCTACTCGTCGAATTTCCTCATGGAGCATATGTGGGCGCTCCTGCTCGTGCTCTTCGCGCTCGCTTCCGCCATCGACACGGCCTTCGGGCTCATCGAGCGGCGAGTCGAACACTTCGCTTCTTCCCGCAATTGACCACAACGACGGAGCCTGTCGTGCAGTACGTGATTTCGCCTCCTCCCGTTCCGACCCTGCCGGTAGCCGGGTCCGACCAGCAGTTCCCGGTGCGCCGGATCTACTGCATTGGCCGCAACTATGCCGAGCACGCCATCGAGATGGGCCATGACCCGAATAAGGAGCCGCCGTTCTTCTTCCAGAAGAACCCGGACAACATCGAGCTCAGCGGTGAATTTCCGTATCCGCCCAAGAGCAGCGACGTTCATTTCGAGATCGAGCTCGTGGTGGCGCTGAAGAGCGGCGGCGCGAACATCCCGGTCGACCAGGCGATGAACCACGTGTTCGGCTACGCGGTCGGATTGGACATGACCCGTCGCGACCTTCAGGGCGAAGCCAAGAAGCTCGGTCGGCCATGGGAGATCGGCAAGGCGTTCGAGCGCTCAGCGCCCTGTGGGCCGCTCGTGCCGGCTGACCGCGTCGGCCCGCTGACGCAGGGTGCGGTGACGCTGGAGGTCAATGGCGAGCTGCGGCAGAAGGGCGATATCAACCAGATGATCTGGAAGATCCCCGAGATGATCTCGTACCTGTCCGACTACTTCACGCTGGCTCCGGGCGACCTGATCATGTCCGGCACCCCGGCGGGCGTGGGGGCGGTGAAGAAGGGCGACCGGATGCGCGGCGTCGTCGAGGGCGTGGGCGATATCACCGTCACGGTGGTGTAAGCCGCGTCGGGCCGGAGCGCTCGTCGCTTCGGCCCGCAGCCGCCGGGCCGCTAGGGCAGGGCGGGATCGCGCAGGCGGGACCGGATTGGGTCGAAAGCCGCGCTACGCAAGGTCTTGTTCGACGATCGACTGGGTCTTCCGGTAGTGGTTCTGCAGCAGCCCGACCGCGCGCTCCACGTCGCCCTCGACCGTGGCGTCCAGAATGGCGCGATGTTCGTCAGGCCCCTGCCGCTGCGGATAGACCCGGGCGGCCGCCAGCTTGCGATAGCGATCGGCTTGGTCGCGCATCTCGGCGCAGAACGCCAGGAGCCATGCCGAGCCGCAATTCGAAATGAGTGCGTGATGGAAAGCCCGGTGCCGCTCTTCCCACTCCGGATTGAACGTGTATGCGCCGTCGTCGAGCGACCGCTTGGTGCGGGACAGGCGATGGAAGGCCAGCACCAGCGCCTCTTCCCATTCGGTGGAGCGGTTGGCGATCGACTCCCGCAGTGCAATCGACTCCAGCCAGCAGCGGGTCTTCACCAGTTCGGCGAATTGCTCCCGACTCACCGGCGCCACCAGGAACCCGCGCTGGTCGCGCCGCACGACGAGGCCATCCTGCGACAAACGGTTGAGCGCTTCCCGAACCGGGCTGGCTCCGATGCCGTAGCGCTCGCAGACGAACTCGATCCGAAGCTTCAGACCAGGAGCGAGCGAACCCGACAGGATGTCGTCGCGGATGCGCTCATACACGGTGGTGGCCGTGGTCCGGATGATGGCTTGATGATTCATGACCAGGTGCTTCTTGGCTCAGCGTCCGAGACTTGCATAGCACGCCGGGCTGCCGCCCGAAATATCGAGATTTCCGGATCATTGGCTGGTTTATGATTTTTTCCTGGCCAAAGACGCGCTGGCCTCGCACGGCGGCCAGACAGCGGAAATGTGGCTGAACCAATTCAACCAATGGCCGTGTTTAATAGTCTAATTGGTTGACACGGCGCACCCCGCAAAGGGACACTGGCGCCAACGAGGCTGGGAGGATCGACATGAAGCTCGCGACCGTGTCGCACGAGGGCGCAACCTTGCCGGTCGCCCTGGATCCAGAGCGCGGGCAGATGACGCCGCTTGGCGTGGGCTCCATGCTCGAATGGATTCAGGCGTCGTCCGCCGGTGGAGCCAAAGCGCCTGCCGGCCAGCCCCTCGCTTTGACGGGCGCTCGGCTGTTGGCGCCGCTTGTGCCCCCTCGCAACATCTTCTGCGTCGGTAAGAACTACCGGGAGCACGCCCGGGAATTCGCGCAGAGCGGTTTCGAGGCCGGCGCCGTGCAGGGCGCCGAGATCGACGCCTTCCCGGCTGTCTTCACCAAGCCCGCGAGCTGCATCGTTGGCCCGGACGATCCCGTCGACCTGCATGCCGGCGTCACCAGCATGGTGGATTACGAGGTCGAACTGGCGGTGATCATCGGCCGGGGTGGGCGCGACATTTCCCGCGCCCGGGCCTTCGACCACATCTTCGGCTACACGATCATCAACGACGTGACGGCGCGTGATCGACAGCGAAACCACAAGCAGTGGTTCCTCGGCAAGGCGCTCGACGGCTTCTGCCCGATGGGTCCCTGGATCGTCACGCGCGACGAGATCGACGCCGAGAACGTCGAGGTGAGCTGCTGGGTCAACGGCGAGCTCCGCCAGCACGCCAATACGCGTGACCTGATCTTTGACATTCCTGGCCTGATCGAGACGCTCTCGGCCGGCATGACGCTGCTGCCCGGCGACATCATCTCGACGGGTACGCCGGCCGGCGTTGGCATCGGGCTGAAACCACCCCGCTTTTTGCAGAGCGGAGACGTCGTCCGGATGAGCATCCAGGGCATCGGCGAGCTGAGCAACAGGTTCAAATAGTTCGGAGGCGACATGCAGGACGGGATGGCGAAGAACGTGCGCAGGCTCGGCCAGCTCGACATTCCGGGCGGCGGGCAGGTCGTGATGGACGGCAAGGGATACGCATATGTGGGCCACATGAAGCCGCCCTACGGGACGAGCATCATCGACGTCTCCAACCCTTCCGACCCCCGCATCGTCTCGCAAATCCGGCTCGACGACGACCGCTCCCATACACACAAGGTGCGGGTCGCGGGCGACATCATGATCACCAATGTGGAGCAGAACGAGCGGCACCCGAAACGCCGCGCCGCCCGCTTGCGCGCACTGGAGCAGCGCTGGCTCGCGGAGCGAGGCGCGCCGGCTTCCGACGCGGAGCTTGCAGCCGAACTCAGGCTTAAGCCCGAGAGCCTGCCGGCGCTGCGCAAGATCGAACCGCAGCCCTACCATGACGGCGGCTTCAAGATCTGGGACATCTCGAACCGAGCCCAGCCCCGGTTCCTGGCCTATCAGCGCACCTTCGGGTTCGGCGTCCATCGCTTCGATATGGACGAGAACTACGCCTACATCTCCACCGAGATGGAGGGATATCGCGGCAATATCCTCGTCATCTACGACATCCGGAATCCGGAGCGCCCCGCGGAGGTGTCACGCTGGTGGATGCCGGGCCAGCATGAGGCGGGTGGCGAGACGCCGTTCTGGCGCGGCGAGAGCAACCGCCTTCACCACGCCATGCGGGCCGGCGACGAGCTCTGGGCGGCGGTCTGGTATGCGGGCGTGCGCCGGATCGACATCTCGGACATCCGCAATCCCCGGACGGTGGCCGAGTTCAACTACCATCCGCCAACCCCGGAGCCGACCCACACGATCCTGCCGGCGCTGACGCCGATCGGGGGACGGCGGATCGCCGTGGGGGTGGACGAGGAGCATGATCACACGCCCGGCCAGCCGCACGCACATTTGTGGATCTTCGACGTGTCGGACGGCGAATTCAGGCCAATTTCGACGTTCCACGTCTCCGAACTGGACAGCCCCTATGCGCGGGAGGGGCGCTTTGGCGCGCACCAGTTTCAGGAGCATATCGACGGCACGTTGCTGTTCTGCGCGTGGTTCTCCGGCGGCCTGCGGGTCGTGGACATCGCCAATCCGGAGGAACCGCGCGAGGTGGGGCATTTCATCCCGGAGCCCCGAGCCGGACAGAGCAGCCCCCAGACCAACGACGTCGACGTGGACGCCAGCGGCGTGGTGACGCTGATCGACCGCAACCAGGGCTTCGACGTGCTGGCGTATGAGGGTTGAGCGGAGGGGCGGCGGCGGCCGCCTCACTCCTCTTCGGCGCGGCCGAGCAGGTTTCGCCCGACGCTGGTGAGATGCGCCCGCATGGCCTGGCCGGCGCGCGCGACGTCGCGATCCTCGATGGCGGCCACAATGGCCTCGTGTTCGGCGAAGCTGTGGTGGTCCTCGCTCGGGCGCTGAGGCGAGGCGCGCAGCCGGCCCCAGTTCACGGCCTGGCGCACTGCGCTGAGCGTATCCAGCAGGCTGAGCAGCAGCGTGTTCTGCGTCGCCGCGCCGATCACGCGGTGCAGACGGGTGTCGAAGCTCTCATATTGACGCCAGGTCTGGGCCTGCCGGCACTTGCGCAGCAGGCTGTGCATCTCTGAAATCTGCGCCGGCGTCGCGTTCAGAGCTGCAAGGCGGGCGATTTCGGGCTCGATGGCGAGGCGGGTCCGCATGACCTCGGCCGGATTGGTGAGGCGAGCCATGCTGGCGACATCGGCGGCCGGATCGGCCGGCCGGGCGCCCAGGAAGGTGCCCTTGCCGACATGGCGCCAGAGTTGGCCCTCAGCCTCGAGCTTGGCGAGCGCCTTGCGCAGCTCGGCGCGCGTGACGCCCAGCGCCTGCGCCATCTCGCGCTCGGGAGGCACGCGGCCATCATCGAGCGTGTCGGCCTGTGTGAGAAAGGCCCGGATGCGCGGCAACACGTCGGACGGGCGGGCCTCTGAAGGGGCCCGTTTCGCGCCGGCATCGTCCATGTCCTCGGCGACGCTCATCTGGTCTCTCTTTTCGTGTATCCGGCGCTGTGAACCTGCCGGATCAGATCCCAAGCCCGCGTAGCTGTTTTTCGGGATACCGGGTTCCCGCCGCCGCCCCTGGCGGGAAGGCGGCGTTCAACGCCGAAAGCTCGTTTTCGTCAAGCCCGAGCTCGATGGCGTCGACATTCTGCCGCAACCACGTGCGCCGCTTGGTGCCCGGAATCGGGATGATGTCGTCGCCCTGGGCGAGCAACCAGGCCAGCGCGACCTGCGCGGGTTGGCGGCCGCGCCGCGCCGCGACCTGCTCGATCGGGCCGAGCAGCGCCAGGTTCTGCTCGAAATTGCCGTCCTGGAACCGCGGATGGGCGTGGCGCCGGTCAGTCGGGATGAGGTCGTCGCGGGACCGGAAGGAGCCGGTGAGAAAGCCCCGACCAAGCGGGCTGTAGGCCACCAGGGCGATTCCGAGCTCCCGCAGGCACGGCAGGATCTCGCGCTCGGCGTCGCGGGTCCACAGCGAGTATTCCATCTGAACGGCCGCGAGCGGGTGCGTCGCATGGGCCCGCCGGATGGTGTCGACGCCGGCTTCGCAGAGGCCGATTTGCCGGACCTTGCCGCTCTCCACCAGCCGCGCCATGGCCCCGACGGTGTCCTCGATCGGCACGGCGGGATCGATCCGGTGCTGGTAGTAGAGGTCGATCACGTCGGTGTTGAGCCGGCGCAGGCTGGCGTCGCACGCCACTGCGACGTATTCGGGCCTGCCGTTCACGCCGCCGCGCTCGCCGTTCGGGCCGCGGATATTGCCGAACTTGCTCGCGATCATCGCCTCGCCCCGACGCCGGCCCAGCGCCGCGCCGAGAAGCTCCTCGTTGCGGCCGGCCCCATAAGCGTCGGAGGTGTCGAACAGCGTGACGCCGAGATCGAGCGCAAGCCCAATGGTGGCCGTCGACTCGGCGTCGTCTGGCGTGCCGTAGTCCGAGGTCATGCCGGAACAGCCGAGCCCGATCGCCGATACGGCGGGGCCGGACAGGCCGAGGCGTCGCGTGAGCATCGGGCTTCCTCCTGCGTAATCTGATCATCAAACCAATGTCAGCCAAGTGCAACCAATTTCTCTTTTGTAGACTTTGGTTGACAGGGGGAGGGTGACGGGAAATGATCTCGTCAAAATCAATAAGCCTCGCGGGGAGTGAAGCCGCCCATGAGCGTCGCCGATCATGCCGGACAGGGACAGGACGGCTCCGCCTCGCGGGGCCAACTCGCCGCTATCCCGACCCTGAAGGGCGGCGGGCGGCGCGGGCTGAGGCTCGAACATGTCGTCATGGTGCTTGGCGTGGCGCTGCTCGCCATCTTGGTGGTGCTACCGCTCGCGACGCTGATGAAGAGCAGCATCTGGGGCGAGGACAGCCCGACGCTGGAGCACTTCCGCGAGGCGCTGGAGGGCCGGCTCTATCTGACCGCGCTCTGGAATTCGCTCGTGCTGGGCTTCTGGACCGGGCTGTTCAGCGTTGTGATCGGGGTTCCGCTCGCCTGGGCGGTGAGCCGCACCGACGTGCCCGGCAAGAAGCTGATCAAATTCACGGCCAGCGTCGCTTATCTGTCCCCGCCGTTTCTGGTCGCCATCGCGTATGTGAACCTGTTCAGCCCCAATGCGGGGCTCGTGAACGTGTTTTTCCGCGACGTCGCCGGAATGCCGTTCCTGACCGTCAACGTGTTCACGATGACCGGCCTGGTGCTCGTCACTGTGCTGCACACGTTTCCGTTCGTGTACCTGCTCGCCTCCAGCGCCTTGCAGTCGGTGGACGCTTCCTATGAGGAAGCGGCGCAGATCCTGGGTGCGGGCAAGTTCCGCACCGCGCTGCTGATCACCGCCCCGCTGGTCGCGCCCGCGATCCTCTCCGGCGTACTGCTGGCCTTCGTCAACGCCATCGCGCTGTTTGGATCGCAAGCCATCATCGGCCTGCCCGGTCGCATCGTGACGCTTCCGACGCGGATCTACTCGCTGTTCGACTATCCCCCGCAATACGGCTTGGCGTCGGCGCTTTCCCTGATGTTCGTGCTGATCACCGTTGCGGCGCTCTTTTTCCAGCGAAGCTATCTCGCGAAGCGGTCCTTCGTGACGCTGGGCGGCAAGGGCTCGCGGCCGCAACTGATCACGCTCGGGCCGCTGCGCTGGGCCGTGCTGGGCTTTTGCATCGTCATCTTCATCCTGGCGGTGGTGCTGCCCTATGGCACGCTGCTGGCCGTGTCGTTCTCCAAGTCCTGGGGCCTGAACTTCTGGAAGGGCCTGACGCTCGCGAATTACCGGTTCGTGCTGTTCGAATACGACATCACCCGCCGCGCGATCATGAACAGCCTGCTGCTTGCTGTGCTGGCGTCAACCATCGCGGTGCTGCTGGGCTCGGTGATCAGCTGGATCGACCTGCGCACCAAGGTTCCGGGCCGCCGCCTGCTCGACTACATCGCGCTGGTCCCGCTCGGGCTGCCCGGCATCGTGATGGCTGTGGCGCTGATCCAGTTCTGGCTGGCGCTGCCCTTCGCGCTCTATGGCACCCTGGGCATTCTGCTGCTGGCCTATGTGGGGCGCTACATCCCGCTCGGGGTCCGGGCCGCCAATACAGCCTTGCGGCAGATCGATCCGTCGCTGGAAGAAAGCGCCCGCATTCTTGGCGCCGGGTGGGGCGTGACCATGCGCGAGATCACGCTGCCGCTGATGGGCCCGGGCCTGTTCGCCGGCTGGCTGCTGGTGTTCGTGCCCGTCGTGCAGGAGCTCAGCGCATCGATCCTGCTGTTCAGCTCGAGCTCCATCACGCTCGCGGTGGCGATCTACAACCTCTACGAGACCGGGTACACGGAGCCCGTTTCGGCTCTCGCCCTTGTCAACATGATCATCATCGGAGCGGCGATCTGGCTGGCCAGCCGGGTTGGGCAGGGGCGCTTCGGCGCCCGCAGCGAAGCCGCCGCGCAAGGTGCGTGACAGCAACGCCCGGCCTGCGGCCGGGCCTCGGGAGCCGAGCATGGCAGGGATTACCATCCGCAACTTGACGAAGAGCTACACGGGCGACGCCGCCGCGGCGGCGCTGACCGACTTGTCGCTCGACATCGCCGACAACCAGTTCGTGACGCTGCTGGGTCCGAGCGGCTGCGGCAAGACCACCACGCTGCGCGCCATCGCGGGCTACATCACGCCCGATCGCGGCACGATCCACGTCGACGGGCGGCTGGTGTCGTCGCCGGGGTCCGTTGTCCCGCCCGACTCGCGCGGCATGGGCATGGTGTTCCAGAACTACGCCGTGTGGCCCCACAAGACGGTGTTCGAGAACGTCGTCTTCGGTCTCAAGATCCGCAAGATGTCGACCGCGGACGCCCGCGACCGGGTCGCGCGGGCGCTGGACCTCGTCAACATGACCGGGCTCGAGGGGCGCTACCCCAACGAGCTCAGCGGCGGCCAGCAGCAGCGCGTGGCGCTCGCCCGCAGCCTCGTGGTCGAGCCCGAGATCCTGTTGCTGGACGAACCGCTGTCGAACCTCGACGCCAAGCTGCGGGAGCGCATGCGCGTGGAGCTGAAGCAACTGCAGCGGCGCACCGGCATCACGTTCATTTACGTTACACACGATCAGGCCGAGGCGCTGGCGCTCTCCGACCAGATTGCCGTGATGCACGGGGGCAAGCTGCAGCAGTTCGGCACGCCCTTCGAGGTCTACGCCAAGCCGTCCAACAGGGTCGTGGCGGATTTCATGGGGCTGGTGAACATCGTCCCGGCGCAGCTCGACGCCGTGGCGGGCGGTCGGGGTCACATTGCGGGGCCGCACCTGGCGCTCGAACTCCCGGTGCCCGACTGGGCGAAGGCCGGTGATGACATCGAACTCGCAATCCGTCCCGAAAACATCGAGATCAATACCCGGGGCGCGGACTCTGCCGCCGCGGTCGCAACCGTCACCGAGCGGACGTTTCTCGGCAACATCAACGAATATTACGCGACCCTGAACTCCGGGCAGGTGCTGCGGGTGCAGACCCATCCGCTGCAGCAGTTCGCCGTGGGAGACACGGTTGCGGTCACCATCGACGCGAGCCAGTGCAGCATCTTCATGCGCGCCGGCGCGCCCGCCTCAACATCTCGCGTGCAGGGATAAGTCATGGCCATCGAAGAGACCGTCGCCGGAGTGGAGCACTGGACCAAGAAGGGCGACGTGAACCTGTTCCTCTGGGAGAAACGCGCGGTGACGCCGGGTGCGCCCCGGGGCACCGTGCTGTTTGTCCACGGTTCATCGATGGCGTCGCAGCCCACATTCGACCTGAAGGTTGAGGGTCGCCCGGACTCCTCCGTGATGGACTGGTTCGCCAAGCAGGGCTTCGACACGTGGTGCGTCGACATGGAGGGCTATGGCCGGTCCGACAAGAACCGCCCGATCAACTCGGATATCGCCAACGGAGCCGACGACCTTGGCGCAGCCAGCGACTACATCCTGAAGACCCGCAACTGCGGCCCAATGCTGGTCTACGGCATCTCGTCCGGCGCGTTGCGTGCCGCGGCTTTCGCAGAGCGGCATCCGGACCGGGTCAAGCGGCTTGCCCTGGACGCGTTCGTGTGGACCGGGGAGGGGGCCCCGACCTTGGTCGAGCGGCGCAAGAAATTGCCGGAGTTCCAGGCCAAGAACCGGCGGCCGATCGACAGGGCCTTCGTCCACAGCATCTTCAACCGCGATCATCCGGACACGGCCGAGCCGAAGGTCGTGGAGGCGTTCGCGGACGCGATTTTGTCTCTGGACGACAGCGTGCCGACCGGCACCTATGTGGACATGTGCTCGCGGCTGCCGGTGGTCGACCCCGAGAAGATCACGGTTCCGACCATCGTGATGCGCGGCGAGTTCGACGGCATCGCCGGCATGGACGACCTGTTGGCCTTCTTCAAGAAACTGCCGAACGCCGACAAGTGCTTTTCGGTGATGGCCGGCATCTCGCACGCGTCGTTCCAGCAGAAAAACTACCTGATGGCCTACCAGATCCTGTTCAACTTCTTCACCCAGCCCGAACCCGTTTACCGGGGCGATCATCACTGACTGCCACCGCCTGAGCGCCTCGAAGAAGGGCGCCGCCGCCGACAAGGGAGGATGCCGTGACCCGTTCAAGCCGTAGATCCGTGCTCGCAGGCGCCGTTGCGCTGAGCCTCGCCATGATGGCGCCCGCCGCTTACGCGGCCGACGTCGACATGGCGGCCGCCAAGAAGGAAGGCAAGGTCGTCTGGTACACGTCGACGCCGATCGAGACGGCGCAGAAGATCGCCAACCTGTTCGAAGCCAAGCATGGCATCAAGGTGGAGCTGTTTCGCTCGGGCGGATCAGCCATCCTGCGCCGGTTCCAGCAGGAGATGCAGGCGGGTCGCATCGCGTGCGACGTGCTGACCACGTCGGATCCGGCTGCGTCCGAGCAGTTCGCCCGCAAGGGCGTGTTCGTGGCGTTCAAGCCCACCGACTTCGACAAGGTGCCCAAGGAGGCGCGCAACGAGGACGGCTACTTCGTGGCCCAGCGCCTCAACATGATGACGATCTACATGCGCTCGGACAAGGTTGCGCCGGCCGACCAGCCGAAGACCTGGGCGCAGTTGGTCGATCCCAAATACAAGGGCAAGCTGGTCACGACCGACCCGTCCTTCACGTCGCTCCAGCTTTCCGTGATCGGCATGATGTCGAAGAAGCTGGGCTGGGATTATTTCGAGAAGCTCCGCCAGAACGACATCATGATCGTGCAGGGCAACCAGCAGGTCTCCGACAACATCAAGCGGGCGGAGCGCGTGATCGCGGTGGGAGCCAGCGATTCCTACGCGGCTGACGACCGCAAGGATGGGCATCCCATCCTGACCGTGTATCCCGAGGACGGCACCTTCATGATCCCGTCCCCGACCGCGGTGGTGAAGGGTTCACCGAACCCGAACGCCGCAAAGGCCTTCGCCGACTTCATGTTGACGATGGAGGTGCAGAGCCTGTTTCCGGGCGACGGCGGCTACGCGGCGCGTCTCGACGTGCCGGCCCCTGACGGCAGCCCGCCTCTCTCGAGCCTGAAGATCTCGGCGGTCGACTATGATTTCATCGAGAAGGAAGGCCAGCGGATCAAGAAGAAGTTCACCGAGGTCTTCCAGTAGGAGCTGAGCACATGTCCATGACGACGCGTCGCCTCGGGACCCTCGAGGTCTCCGCCATCGGGCTCGGCTGCATGAGCATGACGCCGATCTATGGGGCGCCGGATGAAGGCGAGGCCATCGCAACGCTGCACCGGGCCGCCGAGCTCGGTGTGACGCTCGTCGATAGCTCGGATGCCTACGCTTTCGGCAAGAACGAGGAGCTGGTGGGCCGCGCGATAAAAGGGCGGCGCGACCGCTACGTCGTCGCGACGAAGTTCGGCAATGTTCGCCATCCAGACGGCAAGCAGGAGGTCGTGGGTCGGCCGGACTACGTGCCGCAGGCCTGCGAGGCGAGCCTGAAGCGTCTGGGGGTCGACGTCATCGACCTCTACTACATCCACCGCATCGACACCTCGGTGCCGATCGAGGAGACCGTTGGCGCGATGGCGCGCCTTGTCGAGCAGGGCAAGGTGCGCCACCTCGGCATCTCGGAAGCCGCCCCGCAGACGCTGCGGCGCGCCCACGCGACCCACCCCATGGCGGCGCTCCAGACCGAGTACTCGCTCTGGACGCGCGACGTGGAAAGCGAGCTGCTTCCGATTTGCATGGAGCTTGGCATCGGCTTCGTCGCCTATAGCCCGCTGGGGAGGGGCTTCCTCACCGGGACGGTTCCGACGCTCGACGTGCTTGGGCCGACTGACCGGCGCCGCGACATGCCGCGCTTTCAGGGTGACAACATCGGCCACAACCTGCAGCTCGTGAATAAGCTGCAGGAGCTTGCGCGGAACGAGAACTGCACGCCGGCCCAACTGGCCATCGCCTGGCTGCTCTCCCGGCGTCCCCTCGTGGTTCCTCTACCGGGCACGAAACAGCGCCGCTGGCTGGAGGAAAACGTCAAGGCCGTTGCGTTGGCGCCCTCAGCCGAAACGCTCGCCGCCCTGGACTCGGCGTTTCCGGCGGGAGCCGCAAAGGGAACCCGGTACCCGGAGCCGCAAATGAAGCGGGTTGGCCTCTGATTCCCCGATGATGTGCTATGCAGCATCGCTATACCGCAGTGCAGCATTCTGCGGTATAGGCCTCCGTCTCACGGCCAAGCGCCGTGCGCGGAGATTGGACGATGACGTTTTACACCCTGCATCGCCGCAGCGAGCTGCGCAGCGATTTCGTCGCCCGCCTGCTCGCGGGCCTGCGCGCTGCCTCCGCCAGGTTCGCCAAGGGCTCGCCCGAGCCTTCGCCGACGCCAGCGGCGCACGACCTCGGCTCGCTGCAAGCCTTTGCGATGATGCTAAGGAACTAAAACCTCACCGGCCGGCCGCAGCCGGTATCGATACTCCCACCGCGCCCAAAATGAAGCCGGCGCGCCCGCCGCGTCGGCGCTCATCGGCTTCGTCTTGGACGTCCCGGGGGCCATCAGCTGAGTTCGCGTCCGGAAATCGTTTGATTTCGGAGTGCGCGTGATGGCGAGCAAGCGTCCCGCGACGGGCGAAGGCGCATTCGAGGGGCCCGAACACGCGGAACTGCCGCCATGCGCCGGAGGCCTCGGCCCGCTGCGGCTGAAGTGCGAAGGCAGCTTCTTTGTTGGCATGGGGGCGCGGACGGTCGATGCTCCGTATTACGGACGTACCGGGCTGGCCGGCCCCGGCGAAATCTCCGTCGGGCAGATGTATGTGCATTACCGCTGCCCGGAGGTCGCCACACGCCCGCCGATCGTTCTCATCCACGGTTCGAACCACACCGGCGCAACCTTCGAGACGACGCCGGATGGCCGGGAAGGTTGGGCGACCCTGTTCGTGCGGCTGGGGCATCCGGTCTATGTCGTGGACCAGGTCGGCCGCGGTCGCTCAGGCTTCGATCCGACGCCCTTGAACGAAGCGATCGATCAGCGCGATCTGTCGCTCACGCACAAAGCGCCGCTATACGCCCGTGCAGGCGCATGGGTGAACTTCCGTTTCGGGCCTCGATATCCTGAACCCTTCCCAAACACTCAGTTTCCGCTCGATCATCTCGACCACTACATGGCTCAGCTCGTGCCCAATGCGGAAGAACTCGCGGCAGGCCGCTCGGGCGAGGCCACCATCGACGCATTGGTCAGTTTGCTCGAGCGTGTTGGACCCGCTGTCCTGATCACACACTCCCAGGCCGGACTTTATGGGTTAGAGGTGGCGAGGCGCTGTCGGGATGGCGTTCTGGCGCTGGTCAGTATCGAGGGTGGCTGCGCTCCGATCGATGAGGCGACGGCAACAGCGATGCGGGAGATCCCCTTTCTCTCCCTTTGGGGCGACAACAGCAGCGGCGCGGCTGGCGCAAATGGCGACGCCCGCCGCAACGACGCGCAAAATCTCGCGTTCACACTCGCCGCGGCGGGAGGCGACGCGACGCACAATGTTCTTCCTGACCACGGCGTGTTCGGCAACACGCACATGTTGATGATGGACCGAAACAACAGCGACCTCGCCGACTTCCTGTCCGCCTGGATAGTGCGGGCGACCTGACATTCGGTCGAGTCGCTGATCTATTCACGTCCGTTTCTCACGACGCTCCCGCGCGTGATTCGAAACTCTCGATCCGTTTTGAAAACGACAAGCGATTTCGGCAGGCCGATGCGAAAACGCCAACCGCGGCCGTGCCGCTCGAAGGGTGTGTCCCACTCATATGGCAAAACGGGGCGCGGGACTCCCACCCAAATCTGAAAGCGCAGGATTTTGGTTGTTACTAGCCGGAAATTGGCTGGGGGACCTGGATTCGAACCAAGATTAACGGAGTCAGAGTCCGCTGTTCTACCGTTGAACTATCCCCCAACGGGCTTCGCCGGAGAGCGCGGGGCGCGGTGGCGAGCGGCGTGTGAATAGCCGAGGGGGAGGGGGTTGGCAACCCCTACGGCGGCGAAATGGGCGGCGATTTCCGGGCGGCTGGATCTAGACGCTGGCGAAGCGGTCGAGATCGGCCGCGAGGCGCTTGGCGAGTTGCGCCGCAGGGGGGCTCATCTGGCGGGCGGCCGGCGTGAGGAGGCCGATGCGCAGCTGGTTGACGCCGGGCGACGTGAACGGGCGCCACACCAGGTCGCCGTGCTCGATCTCGTGCAGGAAGCCGAGGCGGGTGAAGAACGCGATTCCCATGTTCAGCATCACGCAGAGCTTCAGCATCTGGATCGAGTTCGACAGCACCTTGGGGGCGATCGAGGCGCGGAATGCGATGTAGTCGGGATCCGCCTCGGCCGCTCGGGGCAGGGGGCCGGGCTGGGTGAAGATGTTGAAGGGCCGGGTTTCCTCAAACTCGATTTGCAGCCGGTTCGCGAGCGGGTGGTCGGGCCGCATCACGACGCCGATGGGCGCCGCAACCTCGGCGAGAAAGCGCACGGTCGGGGGAATTTGGGCGGTTACGAAGGTGAAGCCCATGTCGGCGTCACCGGCCGCCACCGCCTGCGGGATGTCGGCGGGCTGCAGCGCCAGCGCCGAATAGCTCACGGCCGGGAAATCAGCCCGAAACCGCACCAGCGCGCGGGGCAGGAAATCCACGAGCAGCGAATCCAGCGCCGCCACCGAGACATGGCCCGAGCGCGCCTCGCGCAGGTCGTCGATGTCGGCGCGCAGGCGGTCGAAATCGTGCAGCGTGCTGGTGACGTGCCGCAGCAGCAACTCGCCCGCCACCGTGAGCCGCATTCCGCCCGGCAGGCGATCGAACAGCGGCGTGCCGAGCTCGTCCTCAAGCTTCAGGATCTGCCGGTTCAGCGCGCTGGCGGCGACGTTGAGCGAAATCGCGGCCTTGCGGATCGAGCCGACGCGGGTGACTTCACGAAAATAAAACAGCGCTGCGGCGTGCACGACGGTCCCGATGGCGTCTGCGCCGACCTGGCGCGCGGGCTCAGTGTAGCGGGACCTGCGACGGGCGCGCTACAGCATGTCGAGCGGCCGTTTGCGGCGCGGGGGCGGATAATCGCGGTCCAGCGCCGCGCAATCCTCCGCGTCGAGCTCGAGGTCGGCCGCGGCCCGGTTCTGGCGAACGTGCTCCAGCGTTCCGGCCTTGGGGATCGCGATCACGTCGTCGCGGCGCAGCACCCAGGCGAGCGCCACCTGGTAGGGCTTCACGCCGTGCTTGCGGGCGACGGATTGCAGCGCGCCGGTCTGGGGCAGCGAGCCCTGCTCGATCGGGCTGTACGCCATGGTGGGAATGCGCTTCTCGGCCAGACGCGGCATGAGCTCGAATTCCGGCCCGCGCCGCACGAGATTGTAGAGGATCTGGTTGGTCTGGCAGCGCGCGCCGCCCGCCTCCATCAGCTCCTCCATGTCCGACGTGTCGAAGTTGCTGACGCCCCAGCCGCGGATCTTGCCGGCGGCCTGGAGGTCCTCGAACCCCGCGATCGTCTCCTCGAGCGGAACGTCGCCGGGCCAGTGCAGCAGATACAGGTCGAGATAGTCGGTGTTGAGCCGTTTCAAGCTATTTTCGCATGCCCGCGCCATGGCCTTGCGGCCGGCGTTTTGCGGGTAAACCTTGCTGACCAGGAACACGTCCTTACGCACGCCCTGGAGCGCCTGCGAGAGCAACTGCTCGGTCCGGCCCTCGCCATACATCTCGGCCGTGTCGACCAGCGTCATGCCGAGCTCCACGCCGAGCTGGACTGACTCGATCTCCGAGCGCCGCCGTTCGGGCTTCTCGCCCATCCGCCAGGTGCCCATGCCAAGGCTCGGAACCGTTGTTCCGTCCGGGAGCACGAGAGTGCGGATCATCGAGACCTCCGATCGTGAACGCGCCGCCGCCGCGAGCACGTGAAACTGAAACGGGTCAACTCCAACCGTCCGCCAAAGTTGCCCGATTCCGCGCCCGAGAAGCGAAGCGATGTTCCGCTATCCCGGATTTCGATGAGGCCGAGCGCTTGTGTCGGATCTATGGACGCGCGCGGCCAAGTCCAAGTCTCCGGACTGGATATGCCCGTCGAAATTGCGGGCGGGACGGAACGACACCGCGGCTCTCCGGTTTGCAGACGCACAGCAATGGAGGCCTTCTCATGAGCGACATCGCGCAGTCTTTTTCCAGCGACACGAGCGCACCCACCAATGTGGGCGGGGCGGAGCGGGCGCTGTCCACCATCGGCGGCGCGCTGATCGTCATCGACGGATTGCGCAGCGGCAGCACCTGGGGCGCGTTGCGGGCGCTGGTGGGAGCGGTTCTGATAGCCCGCGGCGTCGGCGGCCACTGCCCCGCCTATGCGGCGCTCGGCATGAACACCGCCGAGGACGATACGCAGGCGAAGCGCCTCGGCGGACAGATCTGAGGGCGCTATGAGCTTTTTTATGACGAGCCCGTTGTTCACCAACGGGCAGGCGATCCCCGCACGGTTCACCCGCAACGGGGAAAACATCTCGCCGCCGCTGGTCATCCAGGGCGCGCCCGAGGGCACGCGCAGCTTCGCGCTGCTCGTGGAGGACTCGGACGCCGAGGGGTTCGTCCATTGGGCGGCATTCGATTTCACCGCCGAGCACCTGCTTGAGGGAGCCGGTGCGATCGAGCCGCAGATGCGGCCGCCCGGCCTCAAGCATGCGCTGAACGGCTTCGGCCGCGCGGCCTATGACGGCCCGCAGCCGCCCGGCGAGGACAGCGTACACAACTATTACTTTCGCCTTTTGGCGCTGCCGGTTGAAACGCTGGGATCCGCGGAGGGCTGCGACGCCAGGGAGATGTGGCGCGAGGCGCGGGCCAAGCGGTTGGCGGAGGTCGATCTGATCGGCCTCTACATGGGCACGCCGCTCTAGAAGCCTGCGATTTCGTCGTATTTCGGCGTCCGCAGGCATGGACGAACGCCGATGACCCTGTAATCTCGCTTCGACGCCGGCAAAAAGGCGCGAAGCGAAGAACAGGGAGTTGAAGATGACGGAGTTTTCCCGGCGCGGTCTGGCGCGCCTGGCCGCGGGGCTGTCGATCGTGGCGATCGGCGCCACCGCCGCGCTCGCGCAGGGCCCGACCTTCTTCCGCATCGGCACCGGCGGCACCGCCGGCACCTATTATCCGGTGGGCGGCATGATCGCCAACGCGGTATCCAGCCCGCCGAACCTGATCCTCACCGCGCAGGCGTCCAACGGCTCCGTCGCCAACATCAACGGCGTCGTGAGCGGCCAGCTTGAATCGGGCTTTACGCAAGCGGACGTCGCCGCCTGGGCCTATACGGGCACGGGGCTGTTCGAGGGCAAGCCCAAGGCCGAGGACCTGCGCCTCATCGCCAATCTGTACCCTGAGAGCATCCACTTCGTGGCCGCCAAGAGCGCCAACGTGAAGTCGATCGCCGACCTCAAGGGCAAGCGCGTTTCGCTGGACGAGCCGGGCTCCGGCACGCTGGTTGACGCCCGCATCATCCTCAAGGCGTTCGGCCTGACCGAAGCCGACATCAAGCCCGAATACGTGAAGCCGAACCAGGCCGCCGACAAGATGCGCGACGGCTCGCTGGACGCCTTCGTGTTCGTGGGCGGCTACCCGACCAGCGCCATCGCGGAGCTCGCCGCCACGGGCGGCGGCGTCGACATCATCCCGATCATGGGGCCGCAGGTCGACGAGTTGCGCAAGCAGTACAGCTTCTTCGCCGAGGACGAGATTCCGGCCGGGACCTACAAGGGCGCGGACGCCGCCAAGACGCTGGCGGTCGGCGCGCAGTGGGTCACCTCCGCCAAGGTGTCGGCCGACACCGTTTACGCGATCACCAAGGCGCTCTGGGCCGACAAGACCCGCGCGGCGCTCGACGCCGGCCACGCGAAGGGAAAGATGATCCGCAAGGAAACGGCGCTGGCCGGCGCGGGCGTGCCGCTGCATCCGGGCGCCGAGAAGTTCTACAAGGAAGTCGGGCTGATCAAGTAAGCTCGTCTGAAGGCGGCACGAAGCCAGCCGTCCTGCCCGGGCTCGTCCCGGGCGGGACGCTCGAGAGATCGTGCATCGCCGCTACGGTTTGGCGGCCGACAATCTGCAATCCCCCATCGCGGCAAGAGGATCTGCCTTGACGACCCAAGCCATGAGCAGCCATCCCGCCGTTCTTGAAGACGATCCGCTGAAGCTCGAGGAGAAGTTCGACCCGGAAATCCATTTCCGGCCGCTGCTGCCCGCCACTGCGGTTCTCGTGGCGGGGCTGCTCTTCACGCTGTCCTGCTTCCACTACTACACGGCGGGCTTTGGCCTGCTGGCCGAGACGACGCACCGCGGCGTCCACATGGCCTTCGTGATCGGGCTCATTTTCCTGGTCTTCGCCGCCCGGGGTAGGGACCAGGACCGCATCGCCCCGCATGCGTGGTTCCGGCCCGGCGGTATCCTGCTGATCGACTGGGCCCTGGCGCTCGCGGCCGCGGCGGCAAGCCTCTACGTGCCGTGGATTTTCCACGACCTCGCGTTCCGGGTCGGCAACCCCACCACGATGGACGTCGTGATGGGCACGGTGCTGATCGTCGTGCTGTTGGAGGCGACCCGCCGTTCGGTCGGCATCGCGCTGCCGCTGATTGCGGTCGGAATGATGATCTACGGCTATTTCGGCCCCACGATGCCGGGCATCTTCAAGCATCCGGGCGCGACCTGGAGCGGGCTTGTCAACCACCTCTATCTCACCAGCCAGGGCGTCTATGGCGTCGCGCTCGGCGTTGTGGCGACCTACGTGTTCCACTACGTCCTGTTCGGCGTGCTGGCGACGCGCATCGGCCTCGGCAAGCTCTTCATCGATCTCGCGTCCTGGCTGGCGGGCGGCTTCGCGGGCGGGCCAGCCAAGGTGGCGATCTTCGGCTCGGCGCTGTTTGGGATGATTTCCGGCTCCTCCATCGCCAACACCGTGACGGTGGGTTCGCTCACCATTCCGGCCATGATCCGGATGGGGTACCCCAAGCACTTTGCCGCGGCGGTGGAATCTACGGCCTCCACGGGCGGCCAGATCACGCCGCCCATCATGGGCGCGGCCGCGTTCCTGATGATCGAGTTCCTGGGCGTGAGCTACTCGACCATCATCCTGGCCGCGATCGTGCCGGCCTTCATGCATTTCTTCGGCGTGTTCTGCCAGGTCCACTTCGAGGCCAAGAAGAAGGGCATGCGCGGCCTGACACGCGAGGAGCTGCCCGACCCCGTCCAGACCATCCGCGAGGGCTGGCAGACCGTGATGCCGCTCGCCGTGCTGCTGCTGGTGCTGTTCAGCGGCTACACGCCATACCTGGCGGCGTTCTGGGGCATCACCGCCTGCATGATCGTGGGCGTCGGCCGCTCGCCGCTGATCACGCTCGGCAGCTTCGCCGCCATCGTGGCCGCCACGGCGGCCGGGCTGCTCACCAAGTGGATCTTCATCGGCCCGATGGCGGCCGCCGTCGCGGCGCTGCTCGTCTGGTCCTGGCTGAACGGCCCGGAGCGGCGCGCCCGCGTGGCCGACATCGGCGACGCCTTCGTGGTCGGGGCCAAATACGCCATCTCGGTCGGCGCGGCCTCCGCCACGGTCGGCGTCATCGTGGGCGTGATCACGCTCACGGGCGTCGGCTTCAAGATCTCCTGGATGGTCACCCAGATGGCGGGGCAGATGGGCGACGCCGTGCTGTCCGTGCTGCCCGCCGGCCTGTTCACCCCGCAGGGCGCGACGCTGTTCTTCACCCTGGTGCTGACCGCGATCGTCTGTATCCTGCTCGGCTGCGGCGTACCCACCACGGCGACCTACATCATCATGGTGACGGTGGCCGCGCCGACGCTTGGCATGCTGGGCGTGGCGCCGATCGTGGCGCATTTCTTCGTGTTCTACTATGGCGTGCTCGCCGACGTAACGCCGCCGGTCGCGCTCGCCGCCTACGCGGGCGCGAGCATGGCGGGGGCGGACCCGTTCAAGACCGGCAACACGGCATTCCGGCTGGCGCTCGGCAAGGCGCTGGTGCCGTTCGTGTTCGTGTACGGCCCCGCGATGCTGATCGTCACGCAGGGTTTCACCTGGACGGATTTCGCCATCACGACCTTCGGCTGCATGGCCGGCATCGTGATGCTCTCGGCGGCGTTCAGCGCCTATATGTTCGCGCCGCTGCGCGGCTGGGAGCGCATCCTGCTCGTGGCCGCCGCCATGCCGACGGTGGCCCCGGGCCTGCCCTCCACGCTGGTCGGCCTCGCGATGGCGAGCCCGGTGCTGCTGCTGCAGTTGCGCAAGCGCTCGACCGCCGCCGCCGCGGTAGCCGCCTAGCGGCGCAGAACGAGAACGTTGCCGGCCAGCACCAGCACGAGCCCCATGGCGGCCGGCAGCGTCCAGACATAGCCCT
The DNA here is from genome assembly GCF_014636935.1 of Alsobacter metallidurans. Lineage (GTDB taxonomy): Bacteria > Pseudomonadota > Alphaproteobacteria > Rhizobiales > Beijerinckiaceae > Alsobacter > Alsobacter metallidurans. The sequence continues at coordinate 183,544 of NZ_BMES01000002.1, forward strand.
CGAACACGGTCGAGATCGCCAACGCGAAGACCGGGAACATCACCGTGGAGTAGCCGGCCCGGGCAGCGCCGATGCGGCCGAGCAGGGTAAGGTAGGCCGCGAACGCGACCACGGACGCCACCACGGCGAGCCAGACGAGGCCGCCCAGATAGGGCAGGGTCCACTCGATCACGAAGGCGTCGCCCTTGATCCAGGCGAAGAGCCCCAGCGCGGCCGAGCCGTAGAGCATGCCCCAGGCCGAGGCCGGTATCACGGCCACGCCCTGCCGCTGCACCCAGCTCGACAGCATGTTGCCCGAGCAGAAGAACAGGGTGCCCAGGATGCAAAGGCCAAAGCCGATCTGCGCCGACGCGCCGAAATCGGCGCTGAGCAGCCGCGGCGCGAACATCAGGAACACGCCGCCGAGCCCGAGCGCGGCCCCGGCCGCCACCCGCGGCTCGATGCGCTGGCCCAGGATCGGCCAGGCGAGCAGCATGTTGAACAGCGACGCGGTGGAGAACACCACGGCGAGCAGGCCGGAGGGCGTGGAAAGCCCGCCATAGTAGAAACTCAGGAAGTTGCAGCCGAACAGCAAGAGCCCGAGCCCGGCGAAGCGCACATGCATGGCGGCCGGATAGGCGAGGCGCGCGCCGCTGGCCCGGGCCCAGACGAACATGATCGCGCTCGCCAAGGCGAAGCGCCACATCACGGACACTTCCGGGCTGACGACGCCAAGCTGGTAGCGGATCGCGATCCAGCTCGTCGACCAGGCGAACACGACGGCCGCGTAGAGGCCGAGATCGAAGCGCGACAGGGCCAGCCGCGTTCGGGGCTGGGCTGCGGGAGGCGGCGCGGAAGCGCCAAGCGGGGCGGCGGTGGTCGGAGCTGAACTCATGGCGGCGCAATCTATCGGCGCCGGGGCGCGCTGACTAAGCATAGCTTCTGATGCGTCCCATGCGCGCCCGTGATGCAGGCGCGCCTCAGGCGGAATCGGGTTGCGGCGTGTGCCGGGATGGGGTGTGCTCGCCCGCCATGGACGAGCTATCCGATCTCCCCCAGGACGAAGAGCTGCAGCAGCCGGACCCGGTCGAAGCCGCGTTGAGGCCCGTCGCCACACTCACGGCCACGCAGGCGCGCCGGATCGCGCTCGCCGCCCAGGGTTTCGCGCGACCGCGGCCCGACGAGGCCACGCGCACGCATTTCGACGCCATGACGGCCCGGCTCGGCCTGTTGCAGATCGATTCGGTGAACGTGCTCGCGCGCGCCCATCACATGCCGGCCTATTCGCGGCTGGGCCCCTACGACGTCGGGATGCTGGACCAGGCCGCCTATGGCGGGCGGCGTCGCAAGCTGTTCGAATATTGGGGCCACGAGGCCTCGCTGATCCGCTGCGAGCACCAGCCCTTGCTGCGGTGGCGCATGGCCAGGGCCGAGCGCGGGGAGGGGACCTACACGGGCATCGCCCGCTACGGCCGGGAGCATCCCGACGCCGTGAAGGCCGTGTTGCGCGAGGTTGAAAAGCGAGGCAGACTCGCCGCACGCGACCTCGGCGAAGAGCGGGGCGCCGGAACGTGGTGGGGATGGAGCGACACCAAGCGGGCGCTGGAGTGGCTGTTCTGGGCCGGCCTGGTCACCACCGCGACGCGGCGCGGCAATTTCGAGCGCGTCTACGATCTCACCGAGCGCGTTCTGCCGCGCAAGGCGCTGGACGCGCCGACGCCGAGCGAGCCGGACGCGCATCGCGAACTCCTGCGCATCGCCGCCCGGGCGCTCGGCGTCGCGACCTCGCAGGACCTGCGGGACTATTTCCGCCTTGGCCCGTCAGCCTCCGCACGCCTTCCCGAACTGGTCGAGGAAGGCGCGCTGCTGCCGGTCGCCGTGAAGGGCTGGAAACAGCCGGCCTATCTTTCATCCGACGCCCGCAAACCGCGCGCCGTGGCCGCGCAGGCCGTCGTTTCGCCGTTCGATCCGCTGCTCTGGCACCGAAGCCGCACCGAGCGGCTGTTCGGCGTCCGTTACCGCATCGAGATCTACACGCCCGCGCACAAGCGCGAGCACGGCTACTACGTGCTTCCCTTTCTGCTCGGCGACCGCATCGTCGGCAGGTTCGACCTCAAGGCCGATCGGGCCGCCAAGCGCCTCATCGTGCAATCCGCCCACCTGGAGGCGGGCCAGCAACCCGGCCCCGTCGCGGAAGCGGCCGCCGACGAGCTCCACCGGCTGGCCGCCTGGCTCGGGCTGTCCACCATCGAGGTAAAGCCCAAGGGCGACCTTGCAGCCCACATCGCGCTCTGACCGGATTGCAACTTTCCCCAACCGGCCTCGTTGGACGGCGAACAGGAGGCTGCATGAACGCGCTTCTCGGCGCTTCGGTGATCCCGTTCGAGGACCTGCTCTGGCGGCTCGGCGCGGCCGCGCTGTTCGGCATGCTGCTCGGGATCGACCGCGAAATCCGCGGCAAGTCCGCGGGCATCCGCACGCACATGCTGGTGGCGCTCAGCTCCGCGACCACCATGCTGATCGCGCTCGAGCTGTTCGAGGAGTTGTCCGGCGCGGGCAAGAGCCCGGATCCGACCCGCGCCATCCAAGGCCTCGCCCAGGCGATCGGCTTCATCTGCGCCGGCGTGATCTTCGTGGCCCGCGGCAATGTCCGGGGCCTCACCACGGCGGCCAGCCTGTGGATGACGAGCTCGGTCGGCATGGCGGCGGGCGCGGGCATGAACCGCATCGCGGTGACGGCCGTGGTGCTGGCTCTGCTGATCCTCACGGTGCTCTGGGTCGTCACGCGGGCCTTCGAACCCTGGCGAAAAGCTGACGGCGGCGACCGGGACGACTGATCCGCGCCCTTGACCGACGCAGCGACGGCTTGTCTCTTTGCGGACATCGGATCGCAAGGGGGCGCGGATGACGGAGCGGACGGCCACGGTGGGCGAGGAGCCCCGCGGCGAACTCACGGTGCGCACCATCGCGATGCCGAGCGACACCAACGCCAATGGCGACATCTTCGGCGGCTGGGTGATGTCACAGATGGACCAGGCCGGCGGCATCGCGGGCGTGGAGCGCGCTCAGGGGCGGGTCGTCACCGTCGCGGTGGAAGCTATGACGTTCATCCGTCCGGTGGCGGTCGGCGATGTGCTGTGCGTCTACACGGCGGTGGACAGCGTCGGCCGCACGTCCATGAAGATCCACATCGAGGCCTGGGCGCGGCGCTTCCAGACGCGCGTACGCGAAAAGGTGACGGACGCGACCTTCACCTTCGTGGCCATCGACGACGACGGCAAGCCGCGCACGGTGCCGCCCGTCTGATCAGTAAGGCAGCCCGACATAGTTCTCCGCCAGCGCGGTCCGGGCGGCGCGGGAGCCTTCCAGATAGATGAATTCCGCCTCCTGCATGCGCCGGTCAAAGGAGTTCTGGTCGGCGAAGCGATGCAGCAGCGAGGTCATCCACCAGGAAAAGCGCTCGGCCTTCCAGATGCGGGCCAGCGCACGCGCCGAGTAGCCGTCGAGGCCGGCGCTCGAGCGTTCGCCATAGTGCTCGGCGAACCCCTGTGCGAGATAATGCACGTCGCTGGCCGCAAGGTTCAGGCCCTTCGCCCCGGTCGGCGGGACGATATGCGCCGCGTCGCCGGCCAGAAACAGCCGCCCGAAGCGCAGGGGCTCGGCCACGAAGCTGCGCAGCGGGGCGATGGACTTCTCGATTGATGGCCCGGTCACCACATGCGCGGCCGCCTCCGGATCGAGCCGGGCCCGCAATTCGTCCCAGAACCGCTCGTCCGACCACGCGGACAGGTCTTCATCCGCGCCGCACTGGACGTAGTAGCGGCTTCGCGTGGGAGAACGCATGGAGCAGAGCGCGAAGCCCCGGTCATGCCCGGCATAGATCAGTTCGTGCGAGCAGGGCGGCACGTCCGCCAGCACGCCGAGCCAGCCGAACGGGTAGACGCGTTCAAACGTCTGCAGGCTCCCCTCCGGCAAGCTCGCCCGGCTCGGGCCGTGAAAGCCGTCGCAGCCCGCGATGAAATCGCATGCGAGCTCCTGCGCCCGCCCGCTTTCCGTCCAGGTGACGCGCGGGCACGCGCCGTCGAAATCGTGCAACGCGACGTCGTCGGCCTCGTAGATTGTCACAAGGCCCGCGGCCTCCCGCGCCGCCATGAGATCGCGCGTCACCTCCGTCTGGCCATAGACGGTGACCACCTTGCCGACGAGGTCCTTCAGGTCGATCCGCAAGCGCCGGTTCGCGAAGCCCAGCGCGAACCCCTCATGCGACAGCCCTTCGGCCCGCAGGCGCGCATCCACGCCGGCTTCGGCGAGCAGGTTCACGGTGCCCTGTTCCAGCACGCCGGCGCGGATGCGCGACAGCACGTAGTCCTTTGACTTGCGCTCCAGGATGACCGTTTCGACGCCCGCCTTGTGCAGCAGCTGCCCCAGCAAGAGCCCGGCCGGGCCTGAGCCGATGATCGCGACCTGTGTGCGCATGGTTGTCCTTGCCTCGACGCATGGCGCCGGCGGATGGCTCAATTCTCGGCAAAGTGCAGCCCGTCGCGTCGCCGCGCAAGGGATCAGCCTGCCAACTCCCCCCGATACGGTGAACGAGCGCCCCTGGACGACAGCGGCGGAGCTTTTGGGCGGGTTCTCGCATTGCACGCGGGCGCGCTATGATGGCCGCCTTGTAAACCTGAGGAGTGCCGCTCGTGCCGCGCTATATCATCCTGGACAACGTCACCGGCTCCATCGTCGCCGATACGCTCGATCTGGACGGCGCCCCGCGCGAGGAGGATCCGCTGGAAGCGGTGAAGCGCTTCGACGGGCTGACCCTGGAAGACAAGCGCAGCTATGCGCTGGAGCATCCGACCGCCGCCCTGAACGAAGCCGTTGGCTACATCGTCTATGTCGCGCCGGACGACTATCCCAAGATCAAGGACGGCCAGGACCAGGACGTCATCGACGCGATGATCGCGGCCTGCGAGCCCGTGGCCTTCGTGGAAGTCCGGGAACTCTGACCTAACGCTGCAATCTCTCCAGCCTCATTGATCGCCCGCAATGCGCTCCGCTGCGATTGCGGCCAGCATCCTCCCCGGAAACCTGACCAAATGGGGAGGGCGCCATGGCGTTCAAGGATATTCTCGTGGAGTTGGCGGCCGGTCGTGGCGGCGACGCCACCCGGGCCTTCGCGCTGGGGCTGGGCGCGTCCACCCAGGCGCATGTCACCGGGGTCGCTCCGATCGGCGACATGGACGCCGGCTACCTCCTGGCCGAAGCCGGGGCGGTGATGCTCTCCCGGTCGCTCGCCGAATCAACCGAACGGGCCAATGCCCTGCGGTCGAGCTTCGAGGCCGACGCGGCCGCGGCCGGCGTGCGCGCCGAAAGCCTGAACCTGAAGCTTTCCGCCCAGCACGGCGACAGGGTGGCGGCTCAACTCGCCCGCCATTTCGACATGACGATCGTGAGCCAGCCCCAGGACGACAAGGCGCCGGACGAGCCCTCCATTCTGGAAGCCGCGCTGTTCGGCTCGGGCCGGCCCGTGCTGATCGTGCCGTATATCCACCGGGACCCGCCGCGGCTCGATCGCGCCGTGCTGGCGTGGGACGGCAGCCGCGAGGCGACGCTCGCTCTCGCCGGCGCGCTGCCGCTGCTGGTCAGGGCCGCGAAGGTCGAGATCGTGACGATCAACCGCGACAGGCACGTGGACTTCCCGGGCTTCAACATCGCCCGCCATTTGGCCCGGCACGGGGTCAACGCCGAGCTGAAGCGCGTGACGACCGAACTCGATGTCGGCAACGCGCTGCTGTCGCATGCAGTGGACACGCGCGCGGACCTCCTCGTGATGGGCGGCTACGCTCACTCCCGTTTCCGCGAGTTGGTGTTTGGCGGCGCGACCCGCACGGTGCTGGAAAGCATGACGCTGCCGGTCGTGATGGCGCACTGACCACCCTCCGGATTGCACCGGATTGCGGAAGCCGCCGATCAGGCGTTCCGTTCTCGTAAGGTCGCCATGTCGCTTCACGCCGCCAGCCAGCTTCGTCGTCCCGCCCGCAAAGGGTGGCGGGCGCTTGCGTCGTCGCCCGCCGCGATCGCCTGCGCGGCGATTGGCGGCCTGACGCTTCTCGCCTGGGCAGCCCTGCTTGGGGAGGCGCTGCGCGGCGGCGGCTTGCTCGACGCCTTCGTGGGCGCGATCTGCCGCCCCGTCGCGCTAGACGGTCTCGGCGTCTGGAGCGCGGCCGGATCCTTCGCGTGGTCCGCTGGCCTCTGGATGGCGATGGCGGTCGCCATGATGCTGCCAACCGCCGCGCCCTTGGCGCTGGCCTATGCGCAGATCGCCACAGATCGCCAAGCACAGGGGCGCGAGAGCCCATCGCCCGCCATCCTCGTCGCCGGTTATCTGAGCGTCTGGATATTGGTCGCGCTTGGCGCGGCGCTGCTCCAGACGGCCGTAGCCTGGGGGTGGCCACGGCTCGGCGTGCCGCCGCAGGCCGCCGGCGTTCTGGCTGGCTTCGCAATCGGCGCGGCGGGGCTCTATCAGTTCAGCGAACTCAAGCTGCGCTGCCTGGACTTTTGCCGCCTTCCCGCGGCGTGCCTGGACGGCAGGGTGACCCATCGCCGGGCGGACGTGTTCCGCCTCGGGCTGGAACAGGGCCGCGCGTGCCTCGGCTGTTGCGGCGCGACCATGGCGCTGATGCTGCTCGCCGGCGCGATGAACCTGCTCTGGATGAGCCTCCTCGCGCTCCTCAGCACGGTCGAGAAGCTGACCAGCGGCACGGCCGCGCCGCGCCTGATCGGCGTCGGGCTCGTGCTCGCCGGGCTCGCCGCCGCGGTCGGCGCCGTGGGCGTCGAGCCTCTCTGGCGCGCGCTGGCGGCCCGCTGACCAGCTCCCCCGGACCATACACAACCGTGCGCAACTCGCGGTAAGCTCTGGCCAGACCGCCCACGGTGATGTTTTATCCCGGCAGGTTCATTCCCGCCCGGCGGGATGGAACCGTCCCTCCGGGCCGCCCGTTCGCGTCGGTCCAACTCGGATCGGTGTAGACGCGTGGAAACGGAAGAACCCGTAAGCAATCGGCCAAAGCGAAGCTTTGCGGAGCGCCTTCCCGCGTATTTCGTCCATTTTTTCACCGCCTCGGGCGGCGCTCTGGCGTTTCTCGCCCTGCTGGCCGCAATTGACAAGGACTTCTCCCGCGCCTTTCTCTGGCTCGGCGTCGCCCTGATCGTCGACGGCGTGGACGGCACGATCGCCCGCGCCTTGCACGTCCGCGACCGGCTTCCGAACATTTCGGGCGACGTGCTCGATCTGGTGATCGATTTCACAACCTACGTGTTCGTGCCGGCCGCCATCCTGGTGTTTTGCGGGTTCTGGTCGCGCGAGATCGCCATCGTCTGGGCGATCGTCATCATCGTGTCGGCGGCGCTGTATTTCGCCGACCTGCGCATGAAGACGCCGGACAACTGGTTCGCGGGCTTCCCGGCTGTCTGGAACGTGATCGTCTTCTATCTGGTCGTCTATCACCCGCCGGTCTGGACGGCCTCCGCCATCATCCTGGCGGCCGCGGTCGGGCAGGCGCTCCCCATCGTGTTCGTTCATCCGTTCCGGGTGCGGCAGTTGAAGCCGCTCACGCTGCTGATGGCTGCCGTGTGGGCCGTCGCCGGCTTCGTGACCATCGCCGAAGACCTGCTGCCGGATCGCCTTACGCATGCGGTGCTGTTGATTTGCGCCGCCTATTTCACCTGCCTGGGACTGGTGCGACGTCGGCCCAAGGGGCTCGCCGACACCGCCTGAGGCGCTTATCCAAGGAGTTGACGCACGATGCTGGACTGGCTGACGGACCCCGCCGGCTGGGCGGCCCTGCTGACCCTCACCGCCATGGAAATCGTTCTGGGCATCGACAATGTCGTGTTCATTTCGGTGCTGGTGGCGCGCCTGCCGGAGGACCAGGCCAAGCGCGCGCGCGGCATCGGCCTGCTTCTGGCGCTGGTGTTCCGGGTCCTGCTGCTCTCGGTGCTCACCTGGATCATCGGCCTGACCAAGCCGGTGCTGACGGTTTTCAGCCTGTCGCTCTCGTGGCGTGACCTTATCCTGCTGGGCGGCGGCGCCTTCCTGGTCGCCAAGGCGACGCATGAGATCCACGCCGGCCTCGAAGGCGATCACGACGCCGACGGCAAGGCGAACGCCCCCAAGGCGTTCGTGGGCGCCATCGTGCAGATCGCCGTGGTCGACCTCGTGTTCTCCATCGACTCGATCGTCACGGCCATCGGCATGGCCGACAACCTGTCGATCATGGTCACGGCCGTGCTGCTCTCGATGCTGGTGATGTATGTGGCGTCCGGGCCGGTTTCGGCCTTCATCGCCGCGCACCCGACCACCAAGATGCTGGCGCTGTCGTTCCTGATCCTGATCGGAGCCTCGCTCTGCGCCGAGGCCACAGGCTTCCACCTGCCGCGCGGCTACATCTACGCCGCCATGGCCTTCTCGGCTTGCGTGGAGTTCATCAACATCACGGCCTCGCGCCGCATGAAGCGCCGCCGGGCCACCGCCAAGGCCGCGAATCCGCCGCCGGACGCGTGACCGGTCAGGCAGCCTCGGCTGGTTCGTCGGCGGTCGGCGGGCGCGTCGCGTCCGCGACCGTGTCCACATAGGTCACCAGCGGCTCGCCGGCGCCGTGCTCGATCAGCACCTCCCGCACAACGGGCGGCGCCCCGGCCGCGAACACGCGCGCGCCGGAGCGGCCGGCCTTTTTGGCGAAGCTTGCCAGCGACTTCGCCGCCGTGGCGTCGGCGAACGGAACGCGGCTCATGTCGAGCACGAACACGCGCGGCGTCTGGCCGATGCGGTCCAGCACCGCAGCCACCTCGGACGCCGCGCCAAAAAACAGCGGCCCGGCGATCCGGTAAACGAGCACGTCGGGGTCCTTGCCCGGCCCCTCGTAGTCCCCGCGCGGCGACGCCGTGTCGGCCTCGTCGGCATCGATGAGGCGGGTATGCGTCTCCACTTCGACGAGCTCGGCCATGCGGTGCATGAACAGGATCGCGCCCATCACGACGCCCACCGCGATCGCCTCGGTGAGATCGCGGAAAACCGTCAGGAAAAACGTCGCCAGCAGCACGGCGGAATCGCCGCGCGACGTGCGCAGGATGGCGGCGAATTCGGCCCGCTCGGCCATGTTCCACGACACCACGGCCAGCACCGCCGCCAGCGCGGCGAGCGGGATGAAGGCCGCCAGCGGCGCCGCCACCAGCATCAGGGCGAGCAGCACGAGGGCATGGATCACGCCCGCGATCGGCCCATGCGCGCCGGCGCGGACATTGGTCGCCGTGCGCGCGATGGTGCCGGTGGCGCAAATGCCGCCAAACAGGGCCGAGCCCATATTGGCGAAACCCTGCGCCACCAGCTCGCAGCTCGAGCGATGCCGACGCCCCGTCATGCCGTCAGCCACCACGGCCGACAGCAGCGACTCGATGCCGCCTAGCACCGCGAAGGTGAGGGCGTCCGGAAAAGCTGCGGAGATTTTCTCGAGCGACAGCGGCGGCAGGGACGGCAGCGGCAGCGTGCTCGGGATGCCGCCGAACTTCGAGCCGATGGTTGCGACCGGATGGCCGAGCCGCGCCAGGAGCGCCGCCAGCAGCGACGCAAACGCGATCGCGAGCAGGAAGCCAGGCCAGTGCGGCCGCAGGCGCCGCAGCGCCAGAATGAGCCCAATTGACCCCGCCGCGATCACGACCGCCGCGGGCGTCACCGTTCCGCTCGCCGCCGCGATCGCTTCGAGCTTGGGAATGAAGGCCGCGGGCTCGCGGCCGGGCAGCGTGAGGCCGAACAGGTCCGTGAGCTGGCTGGCGAAAATGATCACCGCGATGCCGCTGGTGAAGCCCACCGTGACGGGGTGCGGGATATACTTGATGTAGGCGCCGAGCCGCATGAAGCCCATGACGGCCAGCAGCACGCCCGCGATGAGAGTCGACAGCAGAAAGCCGTCGAAGCCCTGCCGCTCGATGCTGGCCGCCACCACGACAATAAACGCGCCTGCCGGCCCGCCGATCTGAAAGCGGCTGCCGCCCAGCAGCGAGATCAGCAGCCCGCCCACGATGGCGGTGAACAGCCCCCGGTCCGGCGTGGTTCCGCTCGCCTTGGCGATCGCCATGGAGAGGGGAAGCGCCACCATCGCGACGGTTGCGCCCGCAATGGCGTCGGCGCGGAGCTCGCGGGCGCCGTAACCTTCCCGCAAAACGGAAACGATCTTGGGCGTGAACAGCTCGGCGAAGGACGGCGAGCGGCGGCGAAGGGGTTGATGCATGGCTGCGACCGAATAGAACCGGCGAACGCCGTCGGCGGCGCAAGCGCACAAAATACACGCGCGACTTGTGAAATGAGCATGCCAGACTCGAAGCCGGTTGCCGAGTCAGGGCATCTCCGTAAGATGCCCGCATTATTGGGAGGATTCTGATGGTCAAGGCCATTCGCGTGCACAAGGTCGGCGGCCCCGAGGCTCTGTCCTACGAGGACGTCGAGCTTCCGGCGGCTGGGCCTGGCGAGGTCCGCGTCAAGCACCGGGCCATCGGCCTGAACTACATCGACGTCTATGACCGCTCGGGCGTGTACCCCGCCCAGACGCCCTTCATTCCGGGCAGCGAGGCATCCGGCGACGTGGTCGCGGTGGGCGAGGGCGTCACCGAGTTCAAGGTCGGCGACCGCGTCGCCTACACGGCGCGGCTTGGCGGCTATGCGGAGGAGCGCAATGTCGCCGCCAAGGTGTTGGTGAAGCTGCCCGACGCGATCGACTACGAAACAGGCGCCGGCATGATGCTGAAAGGGCTGACGGCCCAGTATCTGCTCCGCCGCACCTACAAGGTGCAGAAGGGCGACACGATCCTGTTCCACGCGGCCGCGGGCGGCGTCGGCATGATCGCCTGCCAGTGGGCCAACCATCTCGGCGCGACCGTGATCGGCACCGTGGGCAGCGCCGACAAGGCGAAGCTCGCCAAGGACAACGGCTGCCACCACACCATCCTGTACCGGGACGAGGATTTCGTCGCGCGCGTGGCCGAGATCACGGGCGGCAAGAAGTGCCAGGTCGTCTATGACGGCGTCGGCAAGCAGACTTTCCCGGGCTCGCTGGATTGCCTGCGCCCGCTCGGCATGTTCGTGAGCTTTGGCAGCTCGTCGGGCGCCATCGAGGCCTTCAACATCGGCATCCTGGCCCAGAAGGGCTCGCTGTTCGCCACGCGGCCTACGCTCTTCACCTACACGGCTGAGCGCGCCGACCTCTTGGCCATGTGCGACGACCTCTTCGCCGTGATCGCGTCCGGCGCCGTAAAGATCCCGGTGACGCAGCGTTTCGCCCTGAAGGACGCCGCCGAGGCGCATCGCGCGTTGGAGGGTCGCGACACCACGGGCGTGACGATCCTGACGCCTTAAGCGTCCACCGGCGGGGTCGGGCGCCCAGGATGGCGCCCGACCTGCATACGAACTCTCGAGCGGGTGGGGCGCAGCGCACAATGGCGGGGGCATCGGGGCGGGAAGACCAGCGCGACGGGCCGCCGCTCGTCAGCCTGCGCGGAATCGTGAAGCGGTTCGGCACGCTGACCGCCAACGACCATGTGGATCTCGACATCAGGGCCGGCGAGATCCACGCCTTGCTGGGCGAGAACGGCGCCGGCAAGTCGACGCTGGTGAAGATCCTGTTCGGCCTCCTCCAGCCCAACGAGGGCGAGATCCGCTGGCAGGGCCAGCCGGTGACGCTGGCCAACCCGGAGGACGCCGGCCGGCTCGGCATCGGCATGGTGTTCCAGCACTTCTCGCTGTTCGACAACCTGACGGTGGCGGAAAACATTGCGGTGGCGCTGCCCAAGGGGGAGGACATGCGGTCCATTGCGGCCCGCATCGCGTCTGTCGGAGAGCGCTATGGGCTGGCGCTGGAGCCCGGCCGCCCGGTCTGGACGCTCTCGGCCGGCGAGCGCCAGCGCATCGAGATCGTGCGGGCGCTCCTGCGCGAGCCGCGCCTGCTGATCCTGGACGAACCCACCTCGGTGCTCACGCCGCAGGAGGCCGACACCCTCTTCGTCACGCTGGAAAAGCTCGCGGCCGGCGGCTGCGGCCTCCTTTACATCACCCACCGGCTCGAGGAAGTGAAGCGGCTGTGCAGCGGCGCCACCGTGATGCGGGCCGGCAAGGTCGTGGCCGCCTGCGATCCGCGCCAGGAGAGCGTGCGCCGTCTCGCCAGCCTGATGGTCGGCTCGGAGGTGATGGAGGTCCGCGCCGCCGCCGCGCACCAGCTCGGGCCGGTGCGCTTCGAGCTGAACAAGCTGTCGCTTGCGCCGGACGAGATCCACGGCGTCGCCCTGAAGGGCGTCGACCTCGCTGTGCGGGGCGGCGAGATCGTCGGCGTCGCAGGCGTGGCCGGCAACGGCCAGGCCGAGCTCTTCGCCGCCATGTCGGGCGAGTCGCGCGCCGAAAAGGCCGGCGCGGTGCGCATCGACGGCGCCGATGCGGGCCGCGACGACATCGACGCGCGGCGCCGGCGCAAGGCGGCCTTCGTGCCGGAAGAGCGCAACGGCCACGCCGCCGCGCCCAGGCTGACGTTGTCCGAAAATGTCGTCCTGTCGAGGCACGCCACCGGCGGCGTAGCCCGCCACGGCCTCGTCGACGCCAGCGCCGCCAAGGCGGTCGCGGCCGAGATCAGCCGCGTTTTCGACGTCCGGAAGGGCAGGGTGGACCCGCCCGCCGGCACGCTCTCGGGGGGCAACCTGCAGAAGTTCGTGGTCGGCCGCGAGATCCTGCGGGAGCCCGGCGTGCTGATCGTCAATCAGCCCACCTGGGGCGTCGACGCCGGCGCGGCGGCCACCATTCGGCAGGCGCTGATCGATCTTGCGGCGCGCGGCGCGGCCGTGGTGGTGATCAGCCAGGACCTCGACGAGATCTTCGCCATCGCGGACCGCATCGCGGTGATCCATGACGGCCATCTCTCGGCGACCTACCCGGCGCGCGAGATCGATCGCGAGAAGATCGGCCTGCTGATGGCCGGCACGGCCGAGGAGCGCCCCCATGCGGCTTGAACTCGTCCCGCGCGGGGACGTCTCGCCCTGGGCGCGCGTGCTCGCGCCGGTGGCGGCCGTGATCGCAGCCGTGCTGATCGGCGGCGTGGTGATCGCCGTCATGGGCCGCTCGCCGGCCGCCGCCTTCCAGGTCTATTTCGTCGACACGCTGTCGGAGAGCTGGGGCCTGCAGGAGATGGCCGTGAAGGCCACGCCGCTGCTGATCATCGCGGTCGGGCTCTCCTTCTGTTTCCGGGCCAGCCTGTGGAACATCGGCGCGGAGGGCCAGTTCATCATCGGCGCGCTGGTCGGCTCCATTCTGCCGCTCTACACTGCGGGCTCGGGCGCGGGGTTCTGGGTCATCCCGCTGGCGCTCGTGATGGGCGCATTGGGCGGGCTCGCCTACGCGATGATCCCGGCGCTTCTGCGCGTGACGTTCGGCGTCAGCGAGATCCTGTCCAGCCTGATGCTGGTCTACGTCGCCGACCTCGTGCTCGACTACCTGGTGCGCGGCCCGTGGCGCGACCCGAAGGGCTTCAACTTCCCGCAGACGGTGAACTTCGACGCCACGCTGCCCTTCTTGGCCGACGGCGGCCGGCTGCATGCCGGCGTGCTGCTGGGGCCCGTGCTGGTGCTGGTCGCCTGGTTCGTGATCAGCCGCACCTTGTTCGGCTTCGGCGTCCGCGTGGCCGGCGAAGCCCCCAAGGCGGCGCGCTTCGCTGGCTTCGACGCCAACCGCATGGTGCTTGCCGCCTTCGCGATCTCGGGCGCAGCGGCCGGTCTCGCGGGCGTGCTGGAGGTGCTGGGCCAGATCGGGCAGCTCAAGCCCGGCATCTCGTCCGGCTACGGGTTCACGGCCATCACGGTGGCGTTCCTCGGCCGCCTGCATCCGCTCGGCATGGTGTTCGGCGCGCTCGTGGTGGCGTTGACGGTGATCGGCGGCGAAAGCGCCCAGATCGCCCTGAAGCTGCCGCTCGATCTCACCCGCACCTTCCAGGGCGTGCTCCTGATGTGCGTGCTCGCCGCCGACGCGCTGGTGTCCTACCGCGTGCGGATCGTCACGATGGCGAGGGCTTGACATGGACATCTGGCAAGCGGTCCTCATTACGGTGATTACGGCGGCGACGCCGCTGCTGATCGCCGCCCTGGGCGAGTTGGTGGTGGAACGCGCCGGCGTGCTCAATCTCGGCATCGAGGGCATGATGGCGGTGGGAGCCGCCTGCGGATTTGCGGCCGCCACGTTGAGCGGCTCCTCGGCGCTCGGCGTGCTGGCCGCCATCGCGGCCGGCGTCGCGCTCTCGGCCGTTTTTGCGCTGCTGACGCTGGGTCTCGCAACCAACCAGGTCGCGACCGGGCTTGCGCTCACCATCGTGGGCCTTGGCCTGTCCGGGCTGATCGGCGCCGGCTTCGTCGGCACAAGCCGCGAGGCGATCCCGGCCATTCGCATCCCGGGCCTCACGGAGCTTCCGGGCGTCGGGCGCCTGCTCTTCGGCCAGGACCCATTCGTGTATCTCTCGCTCGCGCTGGCGATCGCGGTGCTGTGGTTCCTGGGCCGCAGCCGGGCAGGACTCACGCTGCGCTCCATCGGCGAGAACCACACCTCCGCGCACTGGCTCGGCCTGCCGGTCATGCAGGTTCGGCTTCTCGCCATCCTGTTCGGCGGCGGCTGCGCCGGGCTCGCGGGCGCCTATCTGTCACTCGTCTACACGCCCTTCTGGTCGCCCGGCATGACGGCCGGCCGCGGCTGGATTGCGCTGGCGCTCGTGGTCTTTGCCTCCTGGAAGCCGCTGCGCGTGCTGTTCGGCGCCTACCTTTTCGGCGGCGCGACCGTGCTCCAACTGCACGCACAGGCGGCCTCGCTCGGCTTCCCCTCGCAGGTGATGTCGGCTTTCCCTTACGTGGCCACCATCGTGGCGCTCGTGATCATGTCGGCCGGGCGGCGGAAGGCCGCCGCCGCGCCGGGGTCGCTGGGGACGTCCTTCGTGCCGGATCGCTGATCCGATTGATGTTTTCGGGGAAGACCGGGTCGGGTACGGTTCAACCTGCTTATTGATTACCCGGGGAGTGGAGACGAGAATGCGCACATTGTTCAAGGTCGCCGGCGCGATCGCGGCCGGGCTGGCCACGCCGGCCGCCGCCGCCGACAAGCTGAAGGTCGGCTTCATTTATGTCGGCCCGATCGGCGATTTCGGTTACAGCTACCAGCACAACCAGGGCCGCCTCGCGGTCGAGAAGGCGCTCGGCGACAAGGTCGAGACCACTTTCCTGGAGAACGTGCCGGAAGCCGACTCCGAGCGCTCCATCGAGCAGCTCGCCCGCACCGGCCACAAGCTGATCTTCACGACCTCCTTCGGCTTCATGGAGCCGACCGTCAAGGTGGCTAAAAAGTACCCGAACGTGCTGTTCGAGCACGCCACCGGCTACAAGCGCGACAAGAACCTGGCGACCTATTCGGCCAAGTTCCACGAAGGCCGTTACGTGCAGGGCGTGATCGCCGGCAAGCTGACGAAGTCCAACACCATCGGCTACGTCGCCTCGTTCCCGATCCCCGAGGTCGTGTCCGGCATCAACGCCTTCATGCTGGGCGCGCAGTCCGTGAACCCGGCCATCAAGGTCAAGATCGTCTGGGCCAACACCTGGTTCGACCCCGGCAAGGAAGCCGACGCCGCCAAGGCGCTGCTCGACCAGGGCGCGGACATCATCACCCAGCACACCGACAGCCCGGCTCCGCTGCAGCAAGCCGAGGCCCGCGGCAAGCTCGCCTTCGGGCAGGCGTCCGACATGATCCGCTTCGCCCCCAAGGCGACGCTGACCTCCATCGTCGACAACTGGAACGACTACTACGTGGCCCGCGTGAAGGCGGCGCTGGACGGAACCTGGAAGTCCGAGGACACCTGGGGCGGCTTCGCGGCCAACATGGTCAACATGGCCCCCTTCACCAACATGCCCGACGACGTCAAGAAGCTGGCCACGGACACGGAAGCCGCCATCAAGTCCGGCGCGCTGAACCCGTTCAAGTGCCCGGTCGTCGACCAGGACGGCAAGACGGTGGAGTGCAAGGGCGGCGCGAACCTCTCCGACGAGCAGGTGCTCGGCATGGCCTTTTACGTGAAGGGCATCGACGACAAGCTGCCGAAGTAAGGCGGGCACGTCATCGCGGAACGCGAAAGGGCGGCCGAGAGGCCGCCCTTATGTTGTTCCGATAGGCGGCGAGCGCTTTAAACCGCCACCCCGTGCAGGTCATAGGCGTCCGCCCGCTCGACCTTCACGGTGACGATGTCGCCGGAGCGCAGCGGCCGGCGGCTCGCCACATAGACGTTTCCGTCGATCTCCGGCGCGTCCCACTGGGAGCGGCCCTTGGAGACGGTTGGGCCGGGCTGGTCGATGATGACCTTGATCCGCCGCCCGACGCGCGAGGCGATGCGCTTGGCGCTGACCGCCTGCTGGCGCGCCATGAAACGGTCCCACCGCGACTGCTTCACCTCATCTGGCACGACCGGAAGGCCGAGGTCATTGGCGGTCGCGCCCGTCACGGGCTCGTATTTAAAGCAGCCGACGCGCTCCATCTTGGCTTCGTCCAGGAAGCTCAGCAGCGTCTCGAAGTCTTCCTCGGTCTCGCCCGGGAATCCGACGATAAAGGTGGACCGGATGGCGAGGTCCGGGCAGATTTCGCGCCAGGCGCGGATGCGCTCCAGCGTCTTGTCCTGGTTGCCAGGGCGGCGCATGGCCTTAAGCACCGTCGGGGAGGCGTGCTGAAACGGAATGTCGAGATAGGGCAGAACCTTGCCCTCCGCCATCAGCGGAATGACCTCGTCCACATGCGGATAGGGATAGACGTAGTGCAGCCGCACCCATGCGCCGAGCTCTCCCAATTCCTTGGCGAGATCGTAGAAGCGGGTGCGCACCTCGCGGCCCTGCCAGGGGCTCGGCGCGTAGCGCATGTCGACGCCGTACGCGGAGGTATCCTGCGAAACGACCAGCAGCTCCTCGACGCCCGCTTTCACGAGCTTTTCCGCCTCGCGCAGCACGTCGCCGACTGGCCGCGAGGCAAGGTCGCCGCGCAGCTTGGGAATGATGCAGAAGGTGCAGCGATTGTTGCAACCCTCTGAAATCTTGAGATAAGCGTAATGGCGCGGCGTCAGCTTGACGCCTTGGGGCGGCACCAGGTCCATGAAGGGGTCGTGCGCCGGCGGCACCGCCTCGTGCACGGCGTTGACCACGCTCTCGTAGGCCTGCGGCCCCGTGATCGCCAGCACGCCCGGATGCGCCGCCCGGATCTGCTCGGGCTCGGCGCCCATGCAGCCGGTCACGATCACCTTGCCGTTCTTGGCCAGGGCGTCGCCGATGGAGGCCAGCGACTCAGCCTTGGCGCTGTCCAGGAAACCGCACGTATTGACGATGACGGCGTCCGCGCCTTCGTGCGTCTTCACCAGCTCGTAGCCCTCGGCCCGTAGCTGCGTGATGATCCGCTCGCTGTCCACCAGCGCCTTGGGGCAGCCGAGCGAGACGAAGGAAATGCGGGGCTGAGCCGTCATGTCGGTCCGCGATGTTGGAAAAGGGATGGGCCGGCATCGCGTCGCGCGGCCGGCCCTCGGGCGTTCTCATACTCCCGCGCGGCTCTCGCGGCAAGGCGGACGCGCCGCGCCGCCAAAACGGTGAAGCTCGGCGACGATGTGCGCTGGCGCACATGCAGATCTCGCCGTGATGGATTGAACACGGTTCTCATCTTCTGACGAGAACCAAGGCTTAGTTTCTTGACCGTGGGCGCAACTGTCAGAAAAGTGCAAAACAAAGCGGCACAGCTGGTGCGCGTGTCAGGCGCGTGTATCCGATTGTGTCAGCCAGCTCTTCCGGCTTTGCTGTTGAAGCCAGGCCGGGCGCTTTCGGGGTGGTGAACATGTTGCGTGGGGCTGTCACCCTGCTTGGCGCTGGTCTCGTTTTGTTTGGCGATCTCGAAGGCGCCAATGCCCAGCAACCGGCTCCGCGGCAGGCGTCCGCGCTCGGGTCCATCGTGGCCAACAAGGGCGGCGAGGAGCTCCGCTTCGTGCGCGAGGAGGGCTGGCGTCCGGCCGAGGTCAGGCAGGACCTGCTTGGCGGCGACACGCTGCGCACCAACACCATCGGCAATCTCGGCATCCTGTTCTCCGACCAGACGCAGATCCGCGTCGGCCCGCGCTCCACGCTGGTGCTCAACGACATCGCGTCCGGCGACAAGCCCACAACGGTGGAGCTCCCCTCCGGAAATGTCTGGGCCCGCGCGGCCCGTGGCGGCACGGGCGTGGTCGTGAAAACGCCGGCGGCGGCCGCCACCATCCGGGGCACGGACTGGTCGCTCTCGGTGGAGGGCAACCGCACCTCGCTGATCGTGCTCGAAGGCGTCGTCGAGTTGTCCAACCCGCAGGGCTCCGTCACGGTGCGCCAGGGCGAGGGTGCGGTGGCGACGCTCGGCTCCGCCCCCACAAAGATCATTCTGGTGCAGCGCAAGGAGCGGGAGCAGATGCTCCTTCACCTGAACCTGCGCGACGCCTTCAACTGGATGCCGGCGACGCCTCTGCAGGGCCCGGCGCTCCGGGCCGAGCGAACCCGCATTGCCGCGACCCCGCCCGAGTGGCGCACCGCCGAGCAATGGCTCACGCTCGCGGAGGTTTCCCTCGGCCGCGACACCCGCCAGAACGCCGCGCTGGCGCTGGACCAGGCAAAAGCGCGCGGCCTTTCGGGCGGTCAGCGTGCGCGCGCCACATTGGTGGAAGCTTCGCTTGCCGCCATGGGCCGGCGCTGGGCCGAGGCGGCCCGGCTGTTCAAGGCCGCCGAAACGGGCGTCTCCGGCCGGCGACGCGTCACGGCCGCGTACGGCGCCTACATCGCGGGCTCGCTCGCCGATCCACGCAAGCGCCTGCCGGAGCCGCGCATCGACTCGCGCGACGGCTACGGCGCGATGGTGCGGGCCTTCCTGTCCGGCTTCACCAAGGACTTGCAGGAGGCAGCCCGCCAGGGCGAGGCGGCCGAGCGCGACCATCCCGACGATCCGCTGCTCACCGCCTTCTCGGCCCAGGTCGCCTATGCGCTCGACCGCCGCGACGGCATGCGGGCGCGCGTCGACAAGCTCGCCAGGCTCGATCCCGACGATCCGCTGGTCCTGCTCACGCGCGCTATGCTGAAAGGCGACGTGGACAGCGACCTCGAAGGCGCCCAGAAGGACTTGGAGCGCGCCGCCGCCGAAGCGCCGGGCGACGCCCAGGTCTGGAACGCGCTCGGCCTCGTCCATGACGCCCGCGACGCGCCGCTCGAATCCGAGGCCGCCTTCCGCCGCGCTATCGCGGTCGATCCCGACGATCCGGTCGCGTACGCCAATCTGGCCATCCTGCTGCTCGACCAGAGCCGCGTGGACGAGGCCGCCGTCCTGGTCGACAAGGCGCTGGAGATCGATCCGTCGCTCTCGGCCGGGTACACCGCCAAGGGGCGCGTGTTGCTGCAGCGCGGGGACAGCAAGAAGGCGATCGAATATTTCCTGGCCGGCACGGCCGCGAATCCGTCCTACGGCAACGGCGTGCTGGCCGCCGCCGTTGGCTACTACATGGACGGGCAGGTCGATCTGGCCCTCCAGCAGTTCGACGCCGCGGACCGGCTCGACCCCAACGACCCCATCACGTCGCTGTTTCGCACCGCCATCGCGATCGACCAGTACCAGGCCGACGACGCCATCGAAAACGCCCGCGAATCCGTGCGCCGCTTCCGGGCGCGCGGTGGCTACTACTCGCCCTTGGCGGTCACCAAGTCGGGCGGTTCCTACATGGCGGACGCCTACAGGCTGATCGGGCTGGATGGCTGGGCGCGCTTCTATGGCGACCGGGTTTTTGATCCCTTCACGGCCAGCGGCTATTTCGACGCCGCAAACGCCCGAACGCTGCCCTCCATCGCCAACACTGTGCCGGACTTGCGTAACGAGGCGTCCAGCGCCGACCCGCAGGCGATGAGCCTCATCATGCAGGGGTTGTTGTTCGATCCGCTCGCGGTGGCAGGCCGGGCAGGGCGCATCGATGTTATTCGCCGGCCCTTCCTCGATACCGAGGTGACGGCCGGCTCGTTCTCGCGCGACGGGCGTACGGGGTTCCTGTCCGGCGTCACCGTGCAGGGTTTCTCGAATCTGCCGTTCCCGACCTCGTTCGTGGCCGCCGCCAACAGCTTGCGCACGCCGGGGCCGCGGGCCCGCGAATGGGACACCGGCCGCAGCGCCAGCGTCTTCGTCGGCGCGACGCCGACGCCGCAGGACCATGTCGTCGGCTTCGCAAGCTTCGCCGCGCAGGACCCGCGCTTCGATTCCAGGCTGCAGGGCCCGAACGGCCGGCAGGTCGACTCGGCCGCGACTGGCCAGGTGGCGCTGGAGTGGAGCCACACGTTCTCCCGCCGGAACGTCGTCAATGTCGCTGCCTTTGGCGGCTCGACGAAGACCACCGCCGGAGCGACGGTCAACACCGAGATAGACCTGTTTCGGGTCGGTTTTCCGCTCCCGGCCGTTTTGGCTGACGTGCAGCGTCGCCGAACGTCCTACGGAACGCTGGCCGTGAATCACACGATCGGCGCGGACGACTTCACGCTGCGCTACGGATTTGAGGGAACGACGGGCCGGATCACCGGGTATGAGACCGTCGATGGCCGCTTCGACTTTTTCGGGCTGGCGACCGTCGGGCTCACCGGCGCATCGCGCGAAAACGCCAGCTTCCGTTCCGGCTTGGCCTATGCGGACGCCTTCTGGCGGCCGTCCGACCGCTTCGAAATGCAGGCAGGCCTCTATGGCCGCGCCACCACCACGCAGGCGCGTGGCGCAGGCGACGTGGTCGGCAACACGTTCTTCGGCTCGCCGCTGGACCGCCCGTTCGTGGACCGGGACCGCCGGCTCGCGGCGCCGCGCATCGGCTTTGCGTTATCGCCGATCGAGGGCCATTGGCTTCGCGCCGCCTACCGGCAGGACATGGACCCGCCGACCACTCTCACGCTCAGCCCGGTCAACACGGTCGGGCTGTTTCCCCAGGCGCTGCCCACCAGCGTCGGCAGCCGCACCGACTCGGCGATCGCCCGCTGGGACGCAGAGTGGACGAAACGCTTCTTCACGGCCGTCGAATACCAGCGCCAGAAGGTGACGGACCTCAGCTTCGACATCCCTTATTCGCAGAACACGCTGGGCGTGGAACGCGCGCGGATCGATCGCGTGACCGCCACCGCGAACCTCTGGCTCGGCTACGGCGTGGGCGTTTTCGCCTCGGTGGGCGGGGCTGACAGCGAGGTGACGCGCGGTTTCGGAACGGGCCTGCCCGTGCCCTTCGTGCCCGAGCGCTTCGCCCGCGCGGGCGTCACCTTCGTTCATCCGTCCCGGATCAAGTTCACGCTGGCCGAAACGGTCGTGAGCCGCCGGCGCGGCGACCTCGCGGGCACGCGGCTGGACGACTTCGCCACCACGGATGCGACACTGAGCTGGGAAACCCAGGACCGGCATCTGCAGGTGGGCGTCGGCGTGTTCAACATCTTCGACGAAAAGGCCGAACGCGTCAGCGGCGTGGTGGGCGCGCGCCGCACGATCACGGCGACCGCCACGGCGCGGTTCTAGCGATGGTCCGATCCCGCCTGCCGCTGCAGCGGATCCTGCGTCGGCGGGCCGGACCCGAGGGCGCGGGCCGCCCGCATCTACTGGCGCTCGCGCTGGCGGCCGCCCTTGGCCTCCTCTTCCTGCTGGAGCCGTTCCGGCTCGTTGAAAATCGGCTGTTCGACATCCTGTCCACGGTCGCGCCGCCCATGCCGGAGGAGCCCGGCGTGGTGATCGTCGCCATCGACGAGCCGTCCTTCGCCGAACTCGGTCAACGCTGGCCCTGGCCGCGCGCGCTGCACGGAAAGCTGATCCGGACGCTGCGGGAGGCCGGCGCCAAGGCGGTCGCGGTCGACATCCTGTTCGCCGAACCATCCGGCGCGCAGGACGACCAGGCGCTCGCGGCTTCCATTGGACCGGACGTGGTGCTTTCGGCCGAGGAGGCCGTGATCGCCATGCCGCAAGGAGTGCAGACGAGCCGCGTCGAGCCCTTGCAGGCGCTGCTCGACGCCGGCGCGCGCTCCGGCTCCACCTCAGTCGACCTCGACGCCGACGCTTACCTGCGCCGCCTTCCCGAAACGCCGGACAGCTTCGCCGCCAGAGCGCTCGAGGCCGCCGGGTTTCGCCCCGTGACGCCGCAGGAGGGCGCGCTGATCCAGTATTTCGGACCGGCGCGGACCTATCCGACCATCTCCTACTACCAGGCGCTGGAGCCGGAGCGCTTCCTGCCGCCCGGGCGCCTGCGCGGCAAGACCGTGTTCGTCGGCCTCAGCCTCAGCCACTCTGCGACCGCCAACAGCGGCGCGAGCGACGCGTTTCCAACCGCCTACACGGTCCGTGACAAGACGCTGACGTCGGGCGTGGAGGTGCAGGCCACGCTCTACGACAATCTGCGCACCGGCCTGTTTGTGACGCCGCTGCCTTGGGCGATGACCTTTCTGGCGGGGCTCGCCTTCGCGGCCGCGGCCTCGCTCGTGTCCGGCCAGCGCAGTTCGTGGCGCACGGCCCTGATCGCGGCCGTGTGGTTCCCGGCGATCGTGGCGCTCTCCTGGGTGTTGCTGCGCCATGGCCGCGTCTGGGCGCCGCCCGCCCTGCCGCTCGCGACCTCGCTGGCCGCCTTCGCGAGCCGGGTCGGCCTCGACTATGCGCGCGAACGCCGGTTGCGCCGCGCGGTCTCGGACGCCTTCTCGCGCTATCTTTCGCCCGCCATGGTGGACGAACTGTCGCGCAACCCGCAGGCGCTGCGGCTCGGCGGCGAGCGCCGGACGCTCACCATCCTGTTCTGCGACGTGCGCGGCTTTACGGAAATCTCTGAACGCCTGCGCGAGCAGCCCGAGCGCCTGACGAGCCTCATCAACCGGTTGCTGGAGCCGCTGTCCGCCGCCGTGCTGGAACAGGGCGGCACCATCGACAAATATATCGGCGATTGCGTAATGGCGTTCTGGAATGCGCCGCTCGCCAGCCCGAACCACGCCGTCCGCGCCGTGCGGGCCGGAGAGAGCATGCTGCGCGCCGTGGATGAGCTCAACGCCGTGCTGCTGGCCGAGGAGGGGCCCGGGGCGCCCCGCTTCGCCGTGGGCGTCGGGGTCAATACGGGCGATTGCGTGGTCGGCAATTTCGGCTCGCCCTGGAGGTTCGACTACTCGGTCCTGGGCGATCCCGTGAACCTGGCGTCGCGCATCGAGGGTCTGTCCAAGGCGTTCGGGGCGCCGCTGCTGGTCGGCGAGGAAACCGCCAAAGCGGCGGCCGCCGACTTCGTTTTCATCGAGCTCGATCGCATCGCCGTGAAGGGCCGGCAGGAGCTGTCGCCCATCCTGGCCGTGGTGGGCGAGCGCACCGTGCTCGGGCCGGCGGCCGACGCCTTCGTGCGCGATCATGCCCGCCTTCTGGACGCCATGCGGACCGGCGAATGGCGCGAGGCGCTGGCCCTGGCCACGCGGCTGCGCGGCGAACACGCCCATCTCGCCGGCTATTTCGACCGGATCGAGGCGCGCGTGCTCTCAGATTTCGGCGGGGAAGCCTGAGGCTTTAGCCCGGCGGAATGGTGGCGACCATGGACGGACGCGCCGCGAAGGTCTCGTACCAGGCCGCGAGCCGATCGTTGCCGTTGCGCCAGGCCATGTCGCCGAAGCGGAAATCGAGGTAGCCCAGCGCGCAACCGACCGAGATTGAGCCGATGGTGATCTCGCCCGTGAGCTCCTCGATCCAGCGTTCCTCGAGCTGCGCCACCGAGGCCACGATCTTGCCTTTGGCGCCGTTCAGCCACGCGTCCCAGCGCAGCGCCTCCGGGCGCATCGTGGTCTCGTAACGGGCGAGAAGCGCCGCGTCCGTCATCTCGTCCGCGAGGGACTGGAGGCTGAGCGCCGTCCAGCGCGCCTTGCCGGCGGGCGGGAACAGCTTGGGGCCATTGATGGCGTCGATGTATTCGGCGATCACGCGGCTGTCGAACACCGCCGAACCGTCGTCGAGGACGAGCGTCGGCACTTTTCCGGCCGGGTTCTGCGCCACGATCTCCCGGTTGGGATTGACAGGGCTCGCCTGAGCCGGAACCAGCGTCAGCTGGTCGAAGAGCCCGCGTTCATGCGCGACGATGACGACCTTGCGCACGAAGGGGGAGGTCGCCGCAGAATAGAGTTTCATGGATGTCCCGAGTTCCCGAGGAAAGCGGGCGCATTCTCACGGGTTTGCGCACAAAGTAAATCGCCGCCAAGCAATTCGGCGGCGCTCCCCGCGGCGTGGCCGGGACGCTCAATGCATCGAGCAGAGATCCGCCAGCACGATGTCGGTCATCCGCTCGTGCAAATGCGTCAGACGGCGCTCGAAGGCCAGCCGCTCGCGCTTGCGCTCTTCCTCGAGACGCCTGCGCATCTGGCCGCGCGTCGTCTCGGGCCCGTCGAGACGCGCGAGGCGGGCGCGTTCCTGCTGGTAGCGCAACTCGATGTCGGCCAACCGGCCGAGCGTCTCCTGCACCTTCGGCAGGAGGTCGGCGGGGTAAAAGATGGCTTCCTTGGCGGCGCGCTCGGGGCCGCACGGCATGATCCGCGTCATTGGTGGCCTCCACGATTCTCCCTGTTTGAGCAGAGTACCGTGCGACTGTGACGCTGGAAAGACACGAACGCATTTTATTGCGAAATCGTAAGCCCCGACATCTTGACAGAATTGAAACGTTCAAAATCGAACGAGCGTTCCAAGCCAGAGCGGCGCGGCGCGCTTGTCGACCGTTTCGGCCGTTTCAGGCCCGTTCAGGCTCTGTCGGAGGCGCGATACTCGGCTGCCCGGAGCAGATCGAGCGGCCGCCAGGGCTTCGGCAAAAACGTCACGGCGTCGTCGGGCCGACGCGGCGGCTGCCGCCCGGAGGTGACGATCACCCGGACCCAGGGCCAATGCTCGGCGCAGCGCTGCCCGAGCGTGAAGCCGTCGAGGTCGCCCGGCGTATTCACGTCCGTGAACAGGATGGCGATTTCCTCGGGACGCGAGCGCATGTAGTTCCACGCCTCGTCGGCGCGCTCGAATTCCTGGACCCGCAACTCGGCCTCTTCAAACAACGTCGCGGCGAGCGAACGAAGGTCTGCTTCGTCCTCGACGACAACGATGGTGTTCGGACGGATTGCGCGTCCCATGGTGCATCTCCTGTGCTTGTCCAGAGGTGAGGCAACGGGTCGCGGCACGGGTTGTTCCCGAGATGCTGAACTTTTCCAGCAGCTTCAAAGAAGCGAGGATTCAGCTCGGATTCGCCGCTCCGGCGGGCGTTTGGACCCGCTGAAAGATTGGCGTCACCCGCGCGAGAACGGCGACCGGGATATGGCATGCGATCATGTGCCCGTCCGGCGCCGCCTGCTCGGGCGGCGGCGTCTCGTCGCAGACCGGGCCGAGCTTGCGCGGGCAGCGGGCCGCGAAGCGGCACCCGAGCGGCACGTTAATCGGGCTCGGCGGTTCGCCCTCGAGCCGCAGATGCTTCTGCTTGACGGTGGGGTCAGGCACCGGCACGGCGGCCAGCAGCGCCTCCGTGTAGGGATGATAGGGCGGGGAGAAGATGGACGAGACCGGCCCCATCTCCATCACCCGGCCGAGATACATCACCACCACCCTGTCGGCGAGGTGGCGCACCAGCGCCAGGTCGTGGCTGATGAAAACGATGGTCGCCCCGTTGCGCGCCTGGATCTGCAAGAGCAGGTTTACGATCGCGGCCTGCACGGAAACATCCAGCGCCGAAACCGGTTCGTCCGCGACGAGAAGCTTCGGGTCGCCCGCAAACGCGCGCGCGATGGCCACGCGCTGCTTCTGCCCGCCCGAGAGCCGGCCCGGTCGCTGGCGCGCGAGATGCGGCGAGAGCCGCACCATGCCGAAAAGCTCCTTCACCCTGGCGTCGAGGTCCTTGCGCGACTGGGCGATGCCGAACTTCTTCAGGGCGCGGCCGATCGAGAAGCCGGCCGTATGCGACGGGTTGAGCGTGGCGTCCGGGTTCTGGAACACCATCTGGACGGCGGCGAGCTGCTCCAGCGTGCGCTTGTGGGCGGGCATGCGCGACAGGTCGTCGCCGAGCACCATGAGCTTGCCAGCACTGGCGTCCTGCAGCCCCGCGAGAATACGCGCGAAGGTGGACTTGCCGGAGCCCGACTCGCCCACGATGGCGAGGATCTCGCCTTTGTTGGCTTGGAACGACAGATCCTCGTTGGCGATCAGCTGGCGCGAGGAGCCGAAGCCCATGAAGGCGTTGCCGAGGTCGTAGACCTTGGACAGGTCGGCGGAGCGCATCACCTGCTCGACGCCCGGCGTCGCCGGGGCGACATGCTCGGCGTCGGTCTTTTCGAACTGGTCGAGCTCGCGCCAGCGCACGCAGCGTACGCCATGGCCTGGCCCGGCGGGCTCTTCCGGAATGGGCGCGACGCCGCAGCGCGGCGCGTCAAAGCCGGCGCAACGGGGACCGAAGCTGCAACCCCGCGGCCGGCCCGCGAGGGAAGGGGGCTGCCCTGGTATCGGCAGGAAGGTGGTCGTGTGCTTGTCCGTGTCGAGCCGCGGCACGCAGGCCAGCAGACGGCGCGTATAGGGGTGGCGCGGGTTGGCGAAGAGCTCGTGAACGGGCGCCTCTTCGACGAGGTCGCCCAGGTACATCACACCCACCCGGTCGCAGACCTTCGCGATCACGCCGAGGTTGTGGGAAATGTAGAGCAGCGTGGTGCCGTACTTCTCTCGCAGCTCATTCACGAGGTCGAGCACGGCCGCCTCGACGGTGACGTCGAGCCCGGTGGTTGGCTCGTCCAGCAGCAGCAGCTTCGGGTTCGCGAGCAGCGCCATCGCGATCACGACGCGCTGCTTCTGCCCGCCGGAGAGCTGGTGCGGATAGCGGTCCAGCACGGCGTCGGGATCGGGCAGGTGCACGTCGGTCAGGATCTGCCTGGCTTTGGCTCGCGCCGTCTTGGCGTCGACGCCTTCGTGCAGCATCGGCACTTCGATCAGCTGCTTGCCGATCGTCAGGGTTGGATTAAGCGCCGCGTTCGGGTCCTGGTAGACGATGGAGCAGCCGCGGCCGCGGATCCTGGCCAGCGAGGCGGGGTCTGCCGCCGAGACGTCCGCCCCGTCGAACACGATGCGCCCGTTTGCGATGCGCCCCGTGGGGCCGAGATAGCCCATGATGGCCATCAGCAGGGTCGACTTGCCGCAACCGGACTCGCCCACGAGACCGTAGCTTTCGCCGGCCCGGATGGTGATCGACAGGTCCGGGATGGCGGTGACCGCCCCGACCGACGAGACGTACTCGACCTTGACGTGGTCGAGCACGAGGAGGCCGTCGGGTGCGGGCGGGGCGCTCATCTCAATCCCTCAGCGACAGTTCGCGCACGCCGTCGGCGAGCAGGTTGAAGCCCAAAATCAGGCTCACGATCGCGATGGACGGAAACAGCGACATGTGCGGGCGCACGGAGATCATGGCCGTGCCCTCCTTCACCATCGTGCCCCAGTCGGGATCAGGCGGCGGAAGGCCGAGCCCGAGAAAGCCCAGGATGCCGATGGTGATGATGGTGTAGCCGACCCGCAGGCAGAAATCGGTGATCAGCGGGCCCCGGCAGTTCGGCAGCAGCTCGATGAACATGATGTAAAGCGCGCTCTCGCGCCGCAGCTGCGCGGCCGCGATGTAGTCGAGGTGGCGCTGCTCCAGCGTCAGCCCGCGCACGATGCGGGCGATGCCGGGCGCCGCCGTGAGCACCACCGCGAGCACGATGTTGAGCGCCGACGGGCCGATGTTCGCGATCAGGATCACATAGAGAATGATGATCGGGAACGAGAGGATGATGTCTGAGATGCGGCTGATGATTGTGTCGACCTTACCGCCGTAGTAACCCGCCGCCAGTCCGAGCGGGCAGCCGACCAGATAAGCGGCGAGCGCTGCGAGAGGCGCCACGCTCAGCACGGTCCGGGCGCCCCAGATCAGGCGCGAGAGAATGTCGCGGCCCTTGAAGTCCGTGCCTAGCCAGTGCCGCGCCGACGGCCGCGGATCGGCCAGAGCCATCAGGTCCTGCTTGTTGGGTGGATCGAGCGGCAGCAGCGGCGCCAGCGTCGCCAGCGCCACCCAGAATATGATCAACCCGAGCCCGACCATGGCGACGCGCGACTGCGGCAGCCGCCGCAGGAGGCTTGGCGGCGCCTTGTCGACCGGCGCGGTGAGCGGCGCTGCGGCGGCGTTGTCGATGGTCGCGCTCATGCCAGCCTGATCTGCGGATTGAGAACGGCGTAGCCGACATCGCTGACCAGTTGGGTCAGGATCGCGATGGTGAGCGCGATGAGGGTGGCGGCTTCGATGAGGGCGATGTCGCCGAACAGCGACGCGTCCAGGATCATCCGCCCGAAGCCCGGATAGGCGAAGACCATCTCGGTCACCACCACGCCGGAGATCAGGAAGTTGATCTGCAGCAGGATAACGGTGAACGGCGCGATCATGGCGTTCCGGACGGCGTGCCTCACCACCACGTCGCGCATCGGCAGGCCTTTGAGGACGGCGGTGCGGATGTAGGCCTTGTTCATGACCTCGGCCATGGAGCCGCGCACCATGCGCACCACATAGCCGGCGTCATACAGAACCAGAACCGTCACGGGCAGGATCATCTGGCTCCAGATCGGCCATCCGCCGCCCGAATCCAGCGGGCTGGTGCCGGGCAACCAGCCAAGCGTGACGACGAAGAAGGCCACCAGGAACACGCCCGAGGCGAACTCGGGCACCGAAGTGGCGATGATGCCGAAAACCGAGATGGTCCGGTCGAGCCCGCTGCCCTCGCGCATGCCGGCCAGCACGCCGAACAGCAGCGACAGCGGCACGATCAGCGCGAACGCGATGCCGGCCAGCGCGGCGGTCGCCTTCAGCCGCGACCAGATCACGTCATTGACCGGCGCCTTGTAGAGCGTCGAATAGCCGAAATTGCCGAAATACTTGTCGCCGCGCGGGTCCTTGAATTGCAGCCCCAGCGCCGGGTCCTGCAGCGGATCGGCCTTGAGGCCGAGCAGCACGCCGAGCCAGCGCGTGTAGCGCACCGCGAGCGGGTCCTGCAGGCCGAGTTTCTCGTAGAGGATATCGACCTGGCTCTGAAGCGCGAACGGCCCAAGCGTCTTGCGGGCCACGTTGGAGGGCGAGAACTCCGTAACGGCGAACACCAGGAAGGATGCCGCGAACAGCGTCAGGATCAGGCTCGCCCCGCGCTTGATGATGTAGCCGCCCAAACCGCCTCCTGTGCCCGCATCCGGGTCGAAAGGCGGCGGCCGGAACAACCCGGCCGCCGCCGTTGAGGCGTCAGGCGTCGACCGAGAGCTTCCAGGCGAACATGTAGTTCGTCGGATGCATGGAGAAGCCCTTCACGCGCTTGTCCATGAACGTGAAGGTGGAGCGGAACACCGGCTGCACCAGCGGTCCGTCCTCCTGCATGATCGTCTCGAGCTTGGCGACCAGTTCCTTGCGCTTGGTCATGTCGAGCGTGCCCTCGGCTTCAGTCAGGATCGCGTCGAAATCTTTGTTGGAGTAGCCGGACTCGTTCCACGGCACGCCGGTGCGGTAGGCGAGGCCAAGGCACATGATGGCGAGCGGCCGGTGGTACCAGATGGTGGTGCCCATCGGGACCTTGGTCCACACGTCCCAATAGGCAGCCCCCGGCATCGGGGTCAGCTTGACCGTGATCCCGGCTTCCTTCCACATCTCCACGCAGGCCTCGGCCTGGCTCTGGAACCAGGCGTGGTCGTTGGGAACGATGAGCTCGGAGGACACGCCGTTCGGGAATCCGGCCTCGGCCAGCAGCTTCTTGGCGCCCGCGACGTCGCGCTTCATCGGCGGGATCTGGGCGTAGTCGGGGTGGGCGGGCGAGCAATGGTGGTGCTCGGCCGCAACGCCGAGGCCGCGCAGCGCCACCTTCAGCACCACCTCGGGGTCGATCGCCATGCGCATGGCCTTGCGGACCTTCGGATTGTCGAAGGGCTTCTGGTCGCAGCGCATGCGGATCACGCCGGTCTCGGCGGTGGGCACGTCATAGAAGTTCAGGTGCGGCAGCGCCTTCAAGGCGTCGTACTGACCCGGATCCGCGAAAACGAGGCCGTGGATCTGTTTGGACGCCAGGGCCGCGATCGCCGCGCTGGCGTCATCGCCAACGTCGATCTGCTCCATGGTGTCGATGCCGACGGCGCCGCCCCAGTAATCCTTGCGTGCCTTCAGCACGGCCTTCTTGCCGAGCTCGAATTCAGTGAGCGTAAACGGGCCGGTGCCCAGCGAGCCAACCTCGAACACACCCTTTGAATCCGGATGCATGATCGCCATCGGGTAATGGAACAGGTGCTCGGGCACGGCCACCTGCGGGGTCTTGCAGTTCAGCCGGACCGTGTAGTCGTCCACCTTCTCAATGGCCTTGTCGGACCAGATCTTGGTGCTCGCCTTGCCGTCCACCGTGACGTCGTCGAGCATGTAGCCCTTCATCAGGCCGATCATCGAGGAGCCGACCGCCGGCTCCAGCACGCGTTTCAGGTTCCAGATCACGTGGTCGGCGGTGAAGTCCTGCCCGTTGGACCACTTCACGCCCTTGCGGACGTTGAACGTCCAGGTCTTGAGGTCCGGGCTCACCGTCCACTTCTCGAACAGGTAGGGCTGTGTCACGCCCTTCTCATCCGTGAAGGTAAGATACTCGAGGACCTGCCGCGACACGTTGGAGTCGTAGCCGCCCCACGAATAGGTGTGCGGGCTCTTGATCTCCTTGACGCGCGTGCCGATGCGCAAGAGGCCGCCCTTGGCGCCCTGCGCCTTGGCGGGCGTCGCCATCGGAACGCCGGCCATCGCATAGGCGGATGCGGCCGAGATGCCTACGAGGCAGGCATGGCGGATGAACTCCCGCCGGTCCATGCGCCCGTCCGCGAGCTGTTTCGTCAATGTTTTCAGATGCGGATTGTCGCGATCGTCCGTCATGTCCCGCCCTCCCGGCGTGGCTGAGCCACGGTTGCATCGACGTCCCTGACGACTGTCGCGCTTCAGGCGAGGGCCCGCAATGGCCGAAACGTGGAGTTCGCAGACTGGCCGCCGTGTTGCGCGACCAACGCGCCTTCCGTTCGCTTCGCTTCGCTCTCCCGCCGTGAAGCCCGACTGATCGCTTCGGGTCGAGCGCTTCGCGCCGGCGCCGTTCCCGTGGTCGCCGGGCGCATGAGCGCCATCGCGACCATGATGCGGCGGCGGGCGCATGGGCCGCCAAGTCCACATGCGACACTAACCTGATCAGGGCCGACATCGCCCTCCGGATGCCGCCGCGCTTCGCACGAGCAAGCGGCTTCGGCGGAACCATAAGGTTGGCATCCCCGTTCTTCTGCAACCTGAAGCTTGGGAGACCAGCATGGACAGCGATCGGATCAAGGGGGCCTTCAATCAGGCCAAGGGAAAGGTCAAGGAAGCCGCCGGCGAACTGACAGGCGACGCGAAGCTGAACGCCGAAGGCAAGGCTGACCAGATCAAGGGCAAGCTCCAGAACGCGGCCGGCGGCGTCAAGGACGCCGTGCGTGACGCCGACGCCAAGTCCCGGGGGATCTGACCATGATCCGTTGGGCCATCATTTTTCTCGTTGTCGCCCTGATTGCTGCGGCGCTCGGCTTCGGCGGCGTCGCGGGCACCGCCATGGAGGGCGCCAAGCTCCTGTTCTACGTGGCGATCGTCCTGTTCGTGATCTCGGCCGTGGTCGGCCTGATGCGCGGACGCAGGCCAACCATTTAGCCTCTGATTTCCAAAGAGACCGCGCGGCGCCCTCCGGGGCGCCGCTTGCGTTTGGGCCCGAGCGCGCCGCCCGGGAACGTTCCCGGATCAAACCCCGTTGGCCGGGTCCAAGCCATAGGCTGGAGATGCGGGAAGGCACGATGGCGTCTGGGCATACAGCGAAACCGGCAGTCTACGCCGCCCTATTCGGCAATCTCGCGATTGCGGTGGTGAAGTTCATCGCCGCGGGATGGACCGGCAGCTCGTCGATGTTGAGCGAGGCCGTGCATTCGCTGGTCGACACGCTGAACGAGGTGCTGCTGCTCTACGGCATCCACCGCTCAGGCAAGAAGCCCGATCCGGAGCATCCGCTCGGCCACGGGCGCGAGCTCTATTTCTGGAGCTTCGTGGTCGCGCTGCTGGTCTTCGCGGTTGGGGCCGGCGTGTCGGTGTACGAGGGCGTCATCCACATTCAAGACCCCGAACCGAACGAATCGCCACTTGTCAGCTACGGCGTGCTCGGGCTCTCGCTGTTCTTCGAGGGCATCTCCTGGACGGTGGCCTACCGCCAGTTTCGCGGCAGCAACCCGGATCGAAGCGTGTTCAGCGCCATTAGGCGGAGCAAGGACCCGGCGACTTTCACTGTGTTGCTGGAAGACAGCGCCGCCATGCTGGGGCTCGTCATCGCGCTTGCGGCCACCTTCGCCGCCGACCGGGTCGGCGCCCCGGAACTCGACGGCGTCGGATCCCTAGCCATCGGCGGCCTCCTGGCCGCGACGGCCCTGTTGCTGGCCCGCGAAACCAAGGGTCTCCTGATCGGCGAGGCCGCCGATCCGCAAACCAGCGAACTCATCCTGCGGATCGCTCGCGAACAACCCGGCGTGGTGAACGCCAACGGCGTTTTGACGACGCATCTTGCGCCGGACCAGATCACGGCTTCGCTGAGCGTGGAATTCGACGACGATCTGCGCACGCCCGACATCGAGCGGGCCGTGGACTCGATCGAGAAAAGGGTCAGGGCCGAGAACCCGGCCATCACGACCTTGTTCGTAAAGCCTCAAACGGCGGGCAGTTTCGCGCGGGCGAGGCGGGTCCGGTTCGGGTTGCCCGAGCCGGAAGCGGGCGGGCCAGCGTCGCGTTCAGCTTGAGTGGGCAGCCCGCCCGGCCGGCGCAGGGCGCTCGGCCGGGTTGGTCGCGGCTGATCAGCCGGCGTAGTCGCCGAACTTGCGCGAAATTTCACGCTCGAGGTCGTCCGTGAGGCGGCCGCCATTCAGCTGGATGTAGTTGGCGACGACCTGCTCGGCCTGACGGCGGCGGGAAGCCTTGATGCCTTCAATGATCATGGACAGCAGTCCCGCGCGGGGCTGCCGATCCGAACCCACATGCGCGAGGGCGTTGAGGGCGAGAGCCGAGTTGGCCATTGGGTCATCTCCTGTTGTGAGATCCCCGAGCGCTTCCTGTTCTAGACGTTGCAATTGGAATACACCCTTTGCTGCACTGCAACATCGGTGTTTTCAACAGCCCGGCCATGACCTCGCTGCATGCGTCCGGCGACGAATCATCAAGCTCCATCAACGTCCTGGAGCAGGATGCTGAATTTTTGGGCGATTGTGCCCCAATCTGCATTTTCTCTTCGCAACAGGGCGCCGCGCCGCTACGGTCCCGTCGTCTGAGGGGGATTTGTGACAATGGTCGGTTCGCTGGAGGCGCGGCTCGCGCGCGCAGTCGAGGTCGCCCGCGAAGCCGGCGTCGTGTTGCGCGAACGCTTCGGACATCGCGAGGCGCGCGCCTACGTGATGAAGGGCAGCCAGGATTTCCTCACGGAGGTCGACGGAGAGATCGAGACCCTGGTCTCGGGGCTGCTGCAAACGAGCTTCCCCGACGACGGGATCATCGGCGAGGAGCATGGCGCCACGGGCCGTCTCGATGGCGTGTGGGTGATCGACCCCATCGACGGCACCTCCAACTTCGCCCGCGGCATCGCGCATTTCTGCATCTCGATCGCGTATGTGGCGGGCGGCGAACCCGTCGTCGGCGTCATCTACGACCCCATCAAGGACGATCTCTTCGCCGCCGCGACCGGCCTGGGCGCGACGCTGAACGGCGAACGCATGCAGGTGTCCGCGGCGACCGACATCCGCGCCGCTTCGATCGAATGCGGCTGGAGCATGCGCCGCCCGGTCGCCGACTACATCGCACTGTGCGGCCGGGTCATGGAGCGCGGCGGCGGGCTCTACCGCTGCGGCTCGGGCGCGCTTGGCGTCGCCTATGTGGCGGCCGGCCGGCTCGACGCCTATGTGGAACTGCACATCAACGCTTGGGACGTGCTGGCCGGCGTCGTGCTGGTGCGCGAGGCCGGCGGCGTCACCAACGACTTCATGGGGGAGGGCGGTCTTCTCGGGGGCGCGCCGATCCTTGCTTGCGCGCTTGGCCTCGCGGCGGTTCTCCAGGACATCACCGGCCTGCGGCTCCCTGTCCACGACTAGAAAGCGCCAGCAACTGCAACCACAGTTGACGCGCCGCTCTCGCTCGGCGCAAACTCCTTTAAAATAATGGGTTTCGGGAGGAATTTGACATGTTTCTGACACGCCGCGCGCTGGGCGTCGCCTTTTCGGCTGGCTTCTCGATTGTTCTGGCCGGCCCGGTTGCGGCGCAGGGACAGCTCACCGTCTACTGCTCCGTGCAGGAGGAATGGTGCCGTCCGATGATGGCCGCCTTCGAGAAGGAGACAGGGATCAAGGTCTCGATGACCCGCAAGAGCTCCGGCGAGACCTACGCGCAGGTCAAGGCCGAGTCGGCCAATCCGCGCGGCGACGTCTGGTGGGGCGGCACGGGCGATCCCCACATGCAGGCCGCCGAGGAAGGCCTTACCGAGGAATACAAGTCGCCCAAGCTCACCGAGCTGAACGACTGGGCCGTTCGCCAGTGGGAGGGCTCCAAGGGCCGCACCGTTGGCATCTATTCGGGCGCGCTCGGCTTCGCCTACAACACCAAGCTGATCGCCGAGAAAAAGCTGCCCGAGCCGAAGTGCTGGGCCGACCTGCTGGATCCCAAGCTGAAGGATGAGGTGCAGGTCGCCGACCCGAACTCGTCGGGTACGTCCTACACGATGCTGGCCACCATGGTGCAGATCATGGGCGAGCAGAAGGCGTTCGAATACCTCAAGGCCTTGCACAAGAACATCAACCAGTACACCAAGTCCGGCGCCGCGCCAGCCAAGGCGACGAGCCTCGGCGAGACCACGGTCGGCATCGCGTTCCTGCATGACCACGTGATGATGATCGTTGACGGCGCGCCCATGAAGGCGGTCGCACCCTGCGAAGGCACCGGCTACGAGATCGGCTCGATGTCGATCATCAAGGGGGCGAAGAACATGGACAACGCCAAGAAGTTCTACGACTGGGCGCTGACCCCGGCCGCCCAGGCCCTGGCGGCGCCGGCGAAGTCCTTCCAGGTGCCCTCCAACAAGGCGACGCCCATCCCCCCGCAGGCGCCCAAGCTGGCCGACATCAAGTTGATCAACTTCGATTTCGCCAAATACGGCTCCTCCGACGAGCGCAAGCGCCTGCTTGCCAAGTGGGACGCCGAAGTGAAAAACCTGCCGAAGTGAAAGCCGGACCGGGAGCGGCCCGCGCGGGCCTGACCACCACCCTGTGAAGGTTCACGCATGACGGCCATAACGGAAGCGGCGGGCGGCTCCTCTCGCCCCCGCTCGGCGGGCGAAGGGCGCGGCAAACGCCGCACGGGCGCGGAGTCCGTACGCAGCGGCCCCTTGCTGCTCGCCGCCTGGATCGCCTACGCGCTCCTGCCCTGGTACTGGCTCGATTTCCAGGCGCCCGCCGGAATGGCCGGCTATCCCCTTGGCCCGGCGGGCAGCGGGCTCGCGCTCGCTCTGTCCGGCAAGGCCTGGTGGCTCGCCCCCATTCTGATCCCGCTCATCGTCGCCACCGTGGCCTGGCGCACGGCCGACCCGCTGC
The DNA here is from genome assembly GCF_014636935.1 of Alsobacter metallidurans. Classification (GTDB taxonomy): domain Bacteria; phylum Pseudomonadota; class Alphaproteobacteria; order Rhizobiales; family Beijerinckiaceae; genus Alsobacter; species Alsobacter metallidurans. The sequence continues at coordinate 219,293 of NZ_BMES01000002.1, forward strand.
GGCGCAACGGCCTCCTCGTGTTCGCCGGCGCTCTTGGGCTCTGGGCGGTCCTGAAGCAGGGCTTCGTGGTTGGCCTCAAGGGCTGGAATTTTGCCTGGGTGGCCGCCCTCATGGGCGGGCCGGGGCCCAGCCAGGCAGGCTTTGGCCTCGGAGCAGGCCTGCTGCTGCTCTGCTTCCTGCTGCTGATGTGCCAGGGCCTCGCGGGCCGCGGCTGGTGCCGGGGCGACGCTTTCATCGTCAGCGCGGTCGGGATCGTGGTGGCGCTGATCCTGCTGTTCGTGTTCTTCCCGGTGTCAACCATCCTGGCCAGCGCCTTCCAGGACAATGCCGGCCATCTCGACTTCGCGCTTTTCGTCGCCAAGATCACCGACCAGTCCATCTGGGGGCTGGACTGCGTCACAGGGCGACTGCGCTGCGGCGTCGCCTGGAACACGCTGTTTCTTGGTGTTTTGGTGGGCGTCGCCACGACGGCGCTGGGCCTAGCCTTCGCGCTGATCGCGACCCGCACCGATTTCCGGCTCAAGGGCGCGCTGCGCATTCTCTCCATCCTGCCCATCATCACGCCGCCCTTCGTGATCGGCCTGGCGCTGATCCTGCTGTTCGGACGCTCCGGCGCGGTGACGGCCTGGCTGTCCGAATGGTTCGGCATCCCGCGCTCGCGCTGGATCTACGGCCTGCCGGGCATCTTCCTCGCCCAGGCGCTCGCCTTCACGCCCATCGCCTACATGGTGCTGGTGGGCGTCGTGCAGGGCATCGCGCCCTCGCTCGAGGAGGCGTCCCAGACGCTGCGCGCCAGCCGCTGGACCACCTTCCGCACCGTCACGCTGCCGCTGCTGCGGCCGGGCCTCGCCAACGCGTTTCTGCTCGGCTTCGTCGAGAGCCTCGCGGATTTCGGCAACCCGCTTGTGCTCGGCGGCAACTTCGAGGTGCTCTCCACCAAGATCTTCTTCGCCGTGGTGGGCTCCGCAACCGACCAGGGGAGGGCCGCGGTGCTCTCCCTCGTGCTGCTCGCCTTCACGCTGCTCGCCTTCTGGGCCCAGCAGATGTGGATCGGCAAGAAGGTTTACGTCACGGTGGGCGGCAAGGGCGACGCCGGCCTCCCGCTGCCTTTGCCGAAGCGGGTCGCTGTCGCCTGTTACGCCACGGCGCTGCCCTGGGCGCTGTTCACCGCCTCCGTCTATGTGCTGATCCTGGTCGGAGGCTTCGTCCGCAGCCTCGGGCGCGACTACACGATCACGCTGGATCACTACCTCTCGGGCTTCCGCATCGAGCAGGGCGCTGGCGGCCTCGTGTTTTCGGGCGGCGCCTGGGACTCGTTTTTCGCGACCCTGGAGGTCGCCGCGATGGCTGCGCCGCTGACGGCCGTGATCGGACTCCTGACCGGCTACCTCCTGACCCGCCAGCGCTTCGCCGGGCTGCGCGCCTTCGAGTTCAGCACCATGCTGAGCTTCGCCATCCCCGGCACCGTGATCGGCGTCAGCTACATCCTGGCGTTCAACGTGCCGCCGTTCGAACTCACAGGCACGGCGCTGATCCTCGTGATCTGCTTCGTGTTCCGCAACATGCCGGTGGGCGTGCGCTCGGCCGTCGCCACCCTGAGCCAGATCGACAAGTCCCTGGACGAGGCCTCGCTCACGCTGGGCGCCCGCTCCTGGACCACGCTGCGGCTCGTCGTGCTGCCGCTGCTGCGACCCGCCATCCTGGCCACGCTGGTCTATTCCTTCGTGCGCGCCATGACGGCGGTGAGCGCCGTAATCTTCCTGGTCTCGGCCAAGTACAACATGGCGACCACCTACATCGTCGGGCGTGTCGAGGCCGGCGAGTTCGGCATCGCGATCGCGTATGCGTCGGTGCTGATCGTCGTGATGCTGGTCGCGATCCTCGGCTTCGACCGGCTCGTCGGAAAGCGCAAGCTCGGCCGCCGCGAGGCGCCTCCCGTCACGGTCGCGGCCGGCGGCTGAACCCCAAGGACCCATCCGCATGTCCAAGGCTCCGGCCTCCGTCACCTTCCGCAACGTCAGCAAGCGCTACGGCCTCGTCACGGCCGTGGACGACGTGAGCTTCACGATCGAGCCCGGCACGCTGGTTACGCTGCTCGGCCCGTCGGGTTGCGGAAAAACGACGACGCTGCGTCTCATCGCCGGGCTCGAGATGGCGAGCGAGGGCGAGATCCTGATCGGCGGCGCCGACGTCACCCGCCTGTCGGCGGCGGATCGCGACGTCAGCATGGTGTTCCAGTCCTACGCGCTCTTCCCGCACATGAGCGTGATCGAGAACGTCGCGTATGGGCCCACCGTCCAAGGCCTTCCGAAAGCGCGGGCCCGCGAGATGGCGGCCGAGAAGATCGCCGTGGTCGGCCTCGCCGGGCTGGAGAATCGCTCCCCGTCCGAGCTCTCCGGCGGCCAGCAGCAGCGCGTCGCCGTCGCGCGCGCGCTGGTGCTGGAGCCGCAGGTGCTGCTGTTCGACGAGCCGCTCTCCAACCTCGACGCCAAGCTGCGCCGCCGCGTCCGCGAGGACATCCGCGCCCTCCAGCAGGACCTCAACCTCACTGTCGCGTATGTCACGCACGACCAGGAAGAGGCGCTGGCGGTGTCGGACCGCATCATCGTGATGTCCAACGCCCGCATCGCCCAAACCGGGACGCCCCGCGAGCTCTACGAGCAGCCGGCGGACCTCTTCGTGGCCGATTTCATCGGCGACGCCAACATCCTTGACGGCGTGCTCGAGGAAGAGCGCGGCGACCGCGGCCTCGTTCGGCTCGGCTCCATCCAGCTTGAACTCGCGCGGCGCGGCGCAAAGAAAGGCCCCGTGAAGCTCGCGGTGCGCCCTGATGCGCTCGCGATCACGACCGTGGCCAACGGCCGCGCGAGCGTCGAGGGGGTGATCGAGCACAGCTCCTATCTGGGGCGCAGCCTGGAATATCGGGTGTCGAGCCCTCTGGGCGAGCTCTTCGTGGTCGACAACGGCCGTGCCGCCGTGCACGCGCCGGGCTCGAAGATCCAGGTGGGGTTCTCGGAAAGCGGCATTGTGGTGCTGCCGAACTGATCGAAGAAGCGTCGCTCAGCCTGCTTCCTGCGCCCGCGCCACTGCGGCCAGGAACGCGGCCCCATAGCGGTCGAGCTTGGCTTCGCCCACGCCCTGCACGGCCGCGAGTTCCGCCCGGTTCCGCGGCCTGATCGTCGCCATGTCGCGCAGCGTCGCGTCGTGGAACACCACATAGGGCGGCACGCCCTGTTCGCGAGCGATGCGCATGCGCTCGGTCCGAAGCGCCTCGAACACCTTCTGCGCATCCTCGTCGAGATTGGCGACGGCGGCTGCGCGCTGCGACTTCTGCGTGATCCGCTCGGCCTTGAACACCTGGTCCTTGCGCATCTGCACCGGGCGCTCGCCCTTCAGGATGGCGCGAGCCGAATCGCCCAGCGTCAGCGCCCCATAGGCGTCGTGATCCACCACGATGGCCCCCATGGCGGCGAGCTGCCGGATCACCGACTGCCAGACCTTCTCGTCGAGGTCGGCCCCGACGCCGAAGGTCTTGATCTGGTCGTGCCCGGCGCGCACCACCTTCTCGGACGCGATCCCGCGCAGGACCTCGATCACATAGGCCGCGCCATAGCGCTCGCCGGTGCGGTAGATGGCCGAGAGCGCCTTCTGGGCCGCTTCCAGCCCGTCCCAAGTCTCCACCGGGTTGAGGCAGTTGTCGCAATTGCCGCACGAGCCCGGGTGGCTCTCGCCGAAATGCGCCAGGATGGCCTGGCGGCGGCAACCCGCCGTCTCGCAGATGCCGAGCAGGGCCGAGAGCTTGGCCCGCTCCACCCGCTTCACCTCGGCCGGCGCCTCGCCCTCGTCGATCATACGTCCGCGCTGCACCACGTCCGCCATGCCGTAGGTCATCCAGGCGTCGGACGGCAGCCCATCGCGCCCGGCGCGGCCGGTCTCCTGGTAGTAGGCCTCGATGGAGCCCGGCAGATCGAGATGCGCTACGTAGCGCACGGAGGGCGAATCCACCCCCATCCCGAACGCGATGGTGGCGACCAGCGCCAGCCCCTCGTCCCGCAGAAACGCGTCCTGGTTGGCGTCCCGCACCGCCCGGTCCATGCCCGCATGGTAGGGCAGGGCGCGCACGCCGTGTTCGTTCAGATACTGGGCGATGTCCTCAACCTTCTTGCGGCTGAGGCAGTAGATGATGCCGGCGTCGCCGCGGTGGCGCTGGAGGAAGTCGAGCAACTGCCGCCGCGGGTTCTGCTTCGGCACGATGGAATAGCGGATGTTCGGCCGGTCGAAGCTCGTGGCGTAGACCGGAGCCTCCTCCAGCCGCAGCCGGCGGCGCAGATCCTCGCGCGTCTGCGGGTCGGCCGTAGCCGTGAGAGCCATGCGCGGCACGCCCGGGAAACGCTCGGCGAGCACCGAGAGCTGCATGTATTCGGGCCGGAAGTCGTGCCCCCACTGGCTGACGCAGTGCGCCTCGTCGATGGCGATCAGCGCGATGCGCCCGCGCGACAGGAAGTCCAGGAACGCGTCCGACACCAGCCGCTCCGGCGTCACGTACAGCAGCTTGAGCTTGCCCGAGAGGTAGTCCTGCCGCACTGCGTAGGCGTCGGCGGAGCTCAGCGTGGAATTCAGCGCCGCCGCCGCGACGCCGGCCTGCTTCAACGCCTCCACTTGGTCGCGCATCAATGCGATCAGAGGCGACACCACGATGCCGGTCCCCTCGCGGCATAGCGCCGGGACCTGGTAACACATGGACTTGCCGGCCCCGGTCGGGAACAGAACCACGGCGTCGCCGCCGCCCACGACCTGCCGGACGACCTTTTCCTGCCGTCCGCGGAAAGCCTTGTGGCCGAACCAGCGCTGCAGAACCTCGAGCGGCTCGTCAGCCACCGGCGAATCTCTTTTGCATGATGGCGCGACGCTGCCCCCGCACGGCTTCGCTTGCAAGCTGCGCCATGACGTACGGGCGGCTTTTCGGGGGAGTTGTGGGCCGGGCGCCCCGGCGCTACATGAAGGACCCGATCCCGATCCGAGCCGCCGATGACCCGAATTGTTCACCTGATCCGCCATGGCCAGTCCACGTTCAATCTCCACTACGAGACGACTGGCGAGGACCCCGGGCACATCGACGCACGATTGACGGAGCTCGGCCTCTCGCAGGTCGAGGAGGCGCGCCGCCGCATGGCCGAGGAGCCGGTCGACCTCGTGATCGCGTCGCCGCTGACCCGCGCCCTGCAGACCGCCCACGGCGTGTTCGGCGACCGGGACGTCCCCGTGCTGGTGACCTGCAAGCATCGTGAGCGGCTTGAAAGCAGCTGCGACGTCGGCCGCAGCCCCGCGCTGTTGGGCGCGGACTTCCCGCACTGGAGCTTCGACCACCTCGCGGATCCGTGGTGGCACGCCGGCGAACTCGACACCCGCGGCTTGCCATACGAGCCCGAGGACGTGTTCCAGGAGCGCGTCCGCCATTTCGCCGAATGGGTCGACGCGCGGCCCGAGACCGCCATCGCGGTTGTCGGCCATGGCACCTTTTTCCGGCATCTCACCGGCCGTTGGATGAACAATTGCGAGGTCGTTAGCGTGCGCGGCCCACTGGTCGGAGCCGCCGAAACCGTCGTTTGACGCGTGTGCTCGCGCACGCCGCTTGTGTGCGCGCCGCCATAGGGTGATGCTGTTTCGACCATCCGGAGGGTTACGCCATGTCCGACCCCCGCAGGCCCGGCCTCGACCACCGACTCAGTCTCCTGCTGTCGCACCCCTTTTTCGCGGCGCTCGACCCGCAGGACCTCGACCGCCTCGCCTCCTATGCGCGCACGCTGCATGTGGAGCGCGGATCGTTCTTGTTTCGAAAGGGCGACCCCGGCCAGAGCCTGTTCGTCGTGCTGCGCGGCCTGATCAAGATCGGCGTTCCCGCGCCGGATGGCCGCGAGCTGGTGCTCAACCTCATGCGTGTCGGCGACGTGCTGGGCGAAATCGCCCTGATCGACGGCGCCCCACGCTCGGCCGACGCCGTCGCGATGGTCGACACAGACCTCATGGTGGTGGAGCGGCGCGACTTCCTTCCCCTGGTCGAGGATCGGCCGCAGGTTGCGATGCGCATCATCAGCCTGCTGTGCCACCGGCTGCGCGCCACCAGCGAGCAGATCGAGGACGTCGCCTTTCTGGACGTGTCCAGCCGCCTCGCCAAGGCGCTGCTCCGGCTGTCGCCCGACGGCGGCTACATCGCGATCACGCAGCGCGAGCTCGGCCAGCTCATCGGCCTTTCGCGCGAGAGCACCAACAAGCAGTTGCAGGTCTGGCAGCGCCAGAAGCTCCTGCGGCTGGTGAAGGGCGGCGTCCACGTTCTCGACCTCAGCACAATCCAGGAGCTGGCCTCGTCCGTTGAACGGCGCCGCGAAACCCGTGAACTGCTTCCCGAGCACGCGTAGGCGATAGCACTTTCAAATACTGTGAAGCGGTCGCGGGCTAACCTGCGCCGCTCCAGCTTTGTTTTCCCGCAGCCGCGAAAAATGGCGTCTGAGAAATTACGGCCGATGAGGTTGAAAAATGGGCCATATGGTCGTAGATTAAGCCCATCGACATTTGGCCGGACGACTGGGCCGCATCGCCTGAACACGGGCGCACGCTGCGACAATCTCTCCAAACATCGACGAACCGGAGAACGGACGCTCTCGCGGCCGCGCCTCCACGTGCGTTTGCAGTTCAAGAAGGACGATCGAAAATGGCTACCGGAACCGTGAAGTGGTACAACGATCAAAAGGGCTACGGCTTCATTCAGCCGGATGAGGGTGGCAAGGACGTGTTCGTTCACGTGTCCGCCATCGAGCGCGCTGGCATGCGCGGCCTCGTCGAAGGCCAGAAGATCTCGTACGAGCTCGAGACGGACCGCCGCACCGGCAAGCAGTCCGCCGGCAACCTCCAGGCCGCGTAAGCGTTCCTGATGGGAGGCGGCAGTGGTCCCTGGGACCAAGCCGCCAGAGAATTTGGGGGAGCCGTTCCATGCGGAACGGCTTCTCGCTTTTTCGGGGCAGCCGCCCCGCCGGGGTGTGACGCCCCGACCCATGCAGGCGGGAGACGGCCGCAGCGCCGCCGAGACGACCCGCCCTCAACCCCTGAGGATTGATGGCTAAAGAAGAACTGATGGAATTCGAAGGTCAGGTCACCGAGATCCTGCCCGACGCCCGCTTCCGCGTCCGCCTCGAGAGCGGTCACGAATTGATTGCCTATACGGCGGGCAAGATGAAGAAATTCCGCATCAAGACCCTGACGGGCGATCGCGTGACCGTCGAGATGTCGCCCTACGACCTCGACAAGGGCCGGTTGATCTACCGCCACAAGGACGAGCGCCCGGCTGGAGCCGGCGGCGCGCGCCGACCGAATTTCCGCCGCCGCTGAGGCGTAGGCCTGTTTGCGACTGGCGTAGGCTCCGCACTGGGCCTCACGACCGGTCGCGCGTAGCCCATTTTCAAAGGAGCCGTTCCCATGCGCATCTTCATGTTCTCGTCCCAGACCAAGGACGGCCTGAACGCCTTCGCGGGCGATGCGGAGGGATCGAAGCTGCCGCAGCGTTACGCGCCCTGGGGCATCGTCGGCGTGCTGCAGGCCCGCCAGAACCCGCCGCATAACTTCTCGCGCCGGGCGATCGAAGCCGCGATCGGCGACTCGGGCTTTCAGCTCTGGCGCACCAAGGCCGGGACTGAAGCCGCGAACGCCGCAGCCGCGGCCCGCGAGGCGGCCGTCTGAGGAGTACGCATGCCCCACCAGAAGCGCTGGACCTTCGAGGCCGGCGCGATGGTGCCGGACTGGTTCATGCGGGGTGAAAACTGCGTCCTGACCTTCGGACGGGACGCCGAGATCGTCGAGATGGTGGAGGCCTACGCCCTCTATCCGATGCAGGACATCGACAAGGACGATTGCATGATCGTCGCCGAGGTCATCGATCGGCTGGCGGACGTCGAGGTCGAGCCCGTCCTTCCCATTGCCCCGCACACCCAGCCGCGCGCCCTGTCGCGCCACTGAGGCCAATTCGATTGCGCCGCCCCGTTCGGGAGAACGCGGGCGGCGTTTTCGTGAGCTCCCGTCGATATCCCGGTGTTTTGGCGGCGGCGACGCTGTCACCGTCGTGTCACAATGGCGTTGCGCCTCGATTCCCGCTCGGCGCCCCAGCGCCGGCGCACCGGATGACCCTGCCTGTCTTTTTCGCCGTTCTGGCCGCAGCGGCCCTGCATGCCGGCTGGAACGCGGTTCTCAAGATTCGCATCGAGCCCTTCCTCGCCATGGTGCTGATCACGGGCGCGGGCAGCCTGTTCGGGCTGATCGGCGTCGCGGTCGTCGGCTGGCCCATAGCGGCCGCATGGCCGATGCTGATCGCCTCCACGGCGATCCACTTCGGCTATCATTTGTTTCTGGTCGCGGCCTATTCGCGCGCCGACATGGGGATCGTCTACCCCATCGCGCGCGGCTCGGCGCCGTTGCTCACCGCCATCGTGTCGCTGTTCTGGCTGTCCGAACCCGTCTCGCCCCTGGGCATGGCGGGCGTCCTGGTGCTTGGCTGCGGCATCGCCAGCATCGCGATCGCGGGCCGCAAGAGCGCCGCCGACCCGCGAGCGCTCGGCTATGCGGCGCTCACCGCGGTGACGATCTGCCTCTACACGCTCACGGACGGAACCGGCGCGCGCGCTTCGGGTAACCCCCACGCCTACACGGCCGCGCTGTTCGTGCTGGACGGCGTCTGCCTCACCGTGCTGGCCCTCTGGCGGCGAGGGTGGCGTGGCCTCGCGCCGCTGTGGCGCTTCAAGGGCCCGGGTCTCGCCGGCGGGGCGATGTCCGTCGGCGCCTACTGGATCGCGATCTGGGCGATGACGATCGCCCCCATTCCGCTGGTGGCGGCCGTGCGCGAAACCAGCGTCCTGTTCGCGACGTTGATCGCGGTGGTGTGGCTGAAAGAACCGCTCAGCCGCAATCGCGTGTTGTCGGCGCTCCTGATCGTGGCCGGCCTGGCGTTGATCCGCCTGGCGTGACCGCGAAGCCCTAGCGGCAGCCCACTTCGCCACATTTGCGGAGCGCCGCGATCATCTGCGACGTCGTGCGGGGGCCCGGATAGCCGAACACTCCGAGCCCGCCGAGCACGAAGGTGGGCGTGGCGATGAAGCCCAGATTGGCCGCGAGCCGAAGTTGCCCGTCCACCTGCGCCTTGGCCTGCGGCGAAGCGGCCAGCCGGTCAAGGTCAGCCGCGGCCTTGCCGCTCGTCTCGGCCCCAATGCGAACCGCCTTGGCGCGGTCCGCCCGACCGGCTTCGGCGAACATGCGCTGGTGGAAGCGGCCGGCCACCTCGTCGCCCGCGAGGTTCTGAACCGCGGCCTCGACCGCCGCCGCATCCTTGGAGGCCGGCGAAAGGATCGGATTGCCGATCAGCAGCACCCGCAGGTCGGCATCCGTCTCCACCAGCGCGCCGATATCCTGCGCGGCCTTGCGGCACCAGGGGCAGTTGTAGTCGTAGAATTCGGCCAGCACGACATCAGGGCTGCTGGAGCCGAGCGTGATCCGGCCCGGCGTGGCGTCGATCTGGCTTACCAGTTCCACCGGCAAGCGGGCGTTGCCCACCGGCTGGCCCTCGTCGCCCTTCAGCTTGAGCCATTGGTTCTGGCCTTGCGCCGCAACGAGGCCGGGGATGGCCGCCAAGGTTGCGCCGACAAGAAAGCTTCTGCGGTCGAGGATCATCGAAGGGCTCACGAGAACGGGAGTTGGCGTCGTCGCAGGCCCGCAAGGCGAAACCGTGGCCGGACCGTCGCCCTTGTCCCTCAGGAACCGCGGCAGGGGCAAGGCATTGGTCTTGTGAACCAGGAGGCCCTCAATGGACGTGACTCGTGATGAACTCGACGGCCCGGCGCGCCTGCGTTTCTGCAAGATGAGCGAAGGCCTGCTCAAGCCGGAAGACTGGGAAGGCGCCCGCCAGTTCCCATCGCTGCGCGAAGCGCTGCACGTGGCCGCCAACGAGGAGGCGCCGCCCGGCACGGAGGCGTTCATCGTCACCAACGCGGGACGGACGCTGAAGCCCGAGCAGCTTGCCGTCACGTGGGACGCAATGCAGGGGCCCTGAGCCCCACGATCAGCCGTTGGCGCGTCGCCCCGCCGGGAAGGCGACGACATTGCCTCCGAGCAGTTCTGCCGCAACCGCGGGCGTGCGCTTGGGCAGGTCGGTCGCCAAGCGCTCGATGCCGTCGCGTGCCGCGTGCAGCATGGCGGTGAGGCGCTCGACGCGCGGCGCGGTGATCGGCCCGGTCGTGACCTCCTCGATAGCGAGGTCGACGAGCGCGGCGAGCCGCATGGCGATGTCTTCGTGCGTCAGCTTCATTCCAGCCCCCCAGAAATCACCCCGATCACAGGTGAGTCGGCCAGGGCTGTCGATGACGCGGGCGCCACAGGGCTGTTGCAAACTCAAGGTTGAGCCGAGCCCTCAGTCCACCGTCCATTCGGCGTCGCGACGGCTGTCCTGCGCGGCCGCCTGCGCGGCGAGGCGGATCGGCGTGTTCGCGGCCCCGAACAGGTCGTAGGAGCGGCGCTCGAGAATTTCGAAGAAGAAGCGGTTGCGGTAAGTCTCGGTGTAGATGTGAAAGAACTCGCCGTCGCCGGCGCGGTCATACAGGACCCCGAGGCCGCGCATCCGCTCCAGCAGCGCCGGATCGAGATCGAACCGGGAGGCGAGATCTTCATAGTAGTTGTCTGGAATATCGAGGAAGCGCATTCCACGAGCGCGTGCCTGCTCGACAAAGGCGAGGAGGTCCGTCGCCTCAAGGGCGATCTGCTGCACGCCTGCGCCGCCGAATTCCTCGATGAAACGGGAGACGCTGGTTGAGCCGCCATCCGCGATCGCGATCGGGATGCGCACGGCGCGATCTGGCGAGCTGACGACCCGACTATAGAACGCCCCATAAGGATCGAAGAGCTCCACTTGCGGTTCGTCCCGGAAGCCGAGCACCGCCTTGTAGAACAACGTCCAGGTCAGGAATTCCGAGCGCCGCACCACGTTGGAGAGGTGGTCGATCCGCGTGATCCCGCCCCCGGCCGCCGGGACCCCCTGAAGCTCGAAGTCCTGCGCCCAGAAATCCTGCCCTTTCTTCACGAAGTAGAGCAGGCTTCCTTCCACGCCACGCACAGCCGGGATGGTGGCTTCACCCGGCCCGACCCGGCCCGAATAGGCGCCTGCGCCAAGCGCCTCGGCCCGGTCCAGCGCCGTCGGCACGTTGTCAACATTGAGCGCGAGCGCGCAGACCGATGGGCCGTGGACGAGCGAGAACGAGTGGGCGAAACCCTCTTTCTCGCGGTTCAGCACGATATTGACGTCATTCTGGCGGTAGAGCGTGACGTCCTTGGAGCGATGGTGGCCGACGGGGCTGAAACCGAGGCCGGTCAGCACCTCGGCCAGCGGCTCGCTGTCGTCCTCGCCGGTCGCGAACTCCACGAAGGACACGCCGCGCACCACCGGCGCGGGCGGCAGCGTCGCAATCCCGGCGATCGGGCGTTCGCCCGCCGCGATCCGGCCGGCGTTGAGCCGCTCGCCCATGGTCTGGAGTGATCGCATGCCGTCGAGCGCCATGGCGGCCGCGCTGGCCCCCCGGAACTGGTCGTTGAAGATCTCGAGAGACACCGGGCCGCGATAGCCGGACTTCGCCACCGCCGCCATGTAGGCGTCGATCGGCAGATCGCCCTGGCCGGGGAAGCTGCGGTAATGCCGCCCGAGCGACAGCGGGTCCATCAGGATGTCGGGAGCGTCCGCAACCTGGACGAGCGCGATGCGGTCGCCCGGGACTTCGGCGATGAGGTCGAGCGGGTTCTTGCGCACGCAGGCGTGGAAGCTGTCCAGCACCAGCCCGCAATTGGTGCGGTCGGCTAGTTTCACCAATTCCCAGGCCTGCATCCACTCCTTGACGTGGCGCCCCCAGGCCAGGGCCTCGAACCCGATGCGCAGGCCGCGCTGCGCGGCCTCGTCGGCCAGGTTGGCGAGGTCCTCCGCCGAGCGCTCCGCATCCGGAAGGCAGTCAGGCGACGTATTGGAGCAGACGGAGAGGAGGGGGGCGCCGAGCTCCTCCATGAGGTCCAGCTTGCGCCGCGCCCGATCCATGTTGCGGGCGCGGGCGGGGTCCGGCATGCCCTCGAAATCGCGCATGGGCTGCAGCGCGATGATGGATACGCCGAGATCATCCGCCATGCGGCGCACGTCGCGCGGCTTGCCGCTGAAGAAGGTCAGGTCATTCTCGAAGATCTCGATGGCCCGGAAGCCTGCCCGCGCGGCGGCGGCCATCTTCACCTCCAGCGTGCCGCCCATGCACACCGTCGCGATCGACCATTTGAACATCGCCAAAATCTCCGAGATTTCGTATGGTGTCATACGAAAGCGCAGGCGTCTCTACAACTCGCTTTCGGCTTCGCGCGATGGGGAACGCATGGACACGGACATTGGCAGCGCACCCGAGAGCGGCGGCGGCACCCTGACCGAGATCATCCAGGACAGGATCCGCCAGGACATCATCCTCGGCGCATTGCAGCCTGCCGCCAAGCTGCGATTGGAGCACCTCAGCCGGGCTTATGGAGCCAGCGTCGGAACCTTGCGCGAATCACTCTCGCGACTGGCCGCCGACGGCCTCGTCGTGGCGGAAGGCCAGCGCGGCTTCGCGGTTCTGCCCGTGTCGCCCGAGGACCTGCGCGAGATCACCGAGATGCGCCAGCTCCTCGAATGCCACGCGTTGCGCCAGTCGATAGCCAAAGCGGACCTCGATTGGGAGGCGCGTGTCGTGGGGGCCTACCACAAGTTGTCCAAAGTCGAGGCGCAGGTGGAGGAGCGACCCGACGAGTTTGGCGACGTCTGGGAGCGCTACAACGAGGAATTTCACGCCGCCCTGATCTCCAACAGCTCCTCGCGTTGGCTGACCTTGTTCCACAAGGCCATGTACGACCACAGCAAACGCTACCGCATGCTGTCGCTGAAAACGCGCCCGTTCCCACGCTCGCAATCCGCGCAGGAGCATCGCCAACTCCTCGACGCCGCCCTGGAGCGCGACGTCCACCGAGCCGTGGACGTTCTCGCCCGCCACATCCTGAAAGGCGCCGAGATCACTGGGCTGACGCCAGACAGGGAGGGCGCCGCTCCGCGCAAGCGCCGGAAGGTCGGCTAAAGCCGCGCGAGCAGCGGTGCGGTTTGGAGCACGAAGCGCAGCTGCGCGTCCGTTTCGATCGCGCCGGGCCGCGCCGCGCGGACGCTCTGCACCGCCAAGGACGGCTCCATGCCGCTCTGGACCAGCAGCGTGGCCGCCATGGTTCCAGTGCGGCCCAGCCCGGCGGCGCAATGCATCGCCACCCGCCCGCCGGCGGCCAGCGTCGAGAGCAGATCCGGCGCGAGCCGCGACCAGGCCGCCAGCGTGGCGGCGTCCGGCGTCTCCATGTCGGGTATCGGCGCATGGCGCCATAGTAGCCCGGCGGATTCGGCCATGGCGGGCAGATCCGGCGCGCCAAGCCGCGCCCACTCGGCGCGTTTGGCCAGCGTCACCAGCCGGGTCGCGCCCCAATCGCGCAGAGCCCGCAGGTCAGCCGTCGCCGCGCCTGGTTCCGGCAGGGGGCGGCGACCGGGAAATGCCGTCATGGCGATCAATCCGCCGTCCGGCGTGGCGACGCAGTCGATCGGCGGAACGCGAGATGGCGGCATGCGGCGGCTCTGGGCGTCCGGCACGCTATCGCGCCGCAGCGGCCGCCGTCCAGCCGCGCAAAGTCGCCCTTCAGGACTGGTCGTGGCCGTCCTGGTCCATTTCCGGCGGGGTCGGGCTCGTGGTGACGAGGGGCTTCGACTCGGCCGCGAGGGTGGTCGCGTAAGCGTTGGCCTCTTGCGGCGAGGCGAACTCGCGGGCGGTGGCGCGCTCATAATGAGGCTGGCCTTCGCCACGCTCCAGAAAGTGCACAAAGTATCGCGTTTCGGCCGCGGGGCGGTCGCGCAGATCGGTCGTCATGAGGGAACCTCCTGCAAAGGCAACGCCCGCCGGCCGTCGCCGTTCCGCGCCATGGCGCCCGCTGCGGACACGCGCCGGCAATTGTCGGCCGCCGCGCCCCTATGCTAAACAACCGCCGCGCGGTTCCGTAGCTCAGCCGGATAGAGCAGCGGTTTCCTAAACCGAAGGTCGGAAGTTCGAGTCTTCCCGGGACCGCCAGCCATAGGCCTCCATCATGGTCGCGCCGAAAACCGCCGCCAGAACCAAGGCCGTCGCACCGATCCCGACGACGTTCAGGTAAAGCAGAACGCAAGGCGCCATCCAGGCGAACACGTAGATCGCCTTGAGGCCGGATGAAGGCCGCCCCGGCCCGTCGTCAAGCATGCGCCAGACTAGCACCCCGGACAGGGCGGTGAGGTCGTAGAAAAAGATGTAAGGCGTCATCAGCGGAGCTGCGGCCGCCGCGATCTGGATGCGCAGAACAGGACTGGATGTTTTGCGGAACGCAAGCACGGCAGCGCCAAGCGTCATGACGCTGACGAGAACCTGCGCCAGCCAGGCCATCGAGGAGCTTGCCCCCGAGCTTCGGAAGCTTGTGTAGACCGATCCCATCATCAGCGGGAAGAAACCCGTGAAACGTTCGAGCGCGTCCACAGTGTATCGGCTCGTGTCGGTCAGGTAGGCTCGCCAAGGCTCGATCCCGAACAGCGCGGCCGAGACGATCACGAGAACCAAGGCCACAAGCAGCGCCGCCGCGATGGCGCGCCACGCTCTCGCTACGATCATCAAGAACGGCGCAACCAGCGCGAGATGCGGCTTGATCGTGAGGAGTCCGAGGAGACCTCCAGCCCGCAACGGGCTTCTCGGCATGAGCTGGAAGGCTCCCAGAAGAAGAGCAGCGGTCAGGAAGCCGTTTTGCCCGCCAACGATATTGATCAGCGATGCAGGGCTGAACGCCAGGAGCATAGCGCCGCTCAGTCGGCGATTACGCGGTACCGGCGCGAGACCAACCGCCAGGTAGGCCAGAAGAGTCAGCCCTGACCAGAGTGCAAGCGCGATGAAATACGGCGGCGCGGCGAAGGGCGATAAAATCGCTAAGGCGCTGGGCGGATAGCTCCAATTATGGAAGGGCAGGGCGGAGCCGAAAAGATCGCTGATCGCGCCCAAATAGGCGGTCCGGTCGTAAACGGCATCCATTCGACCCGCGAAAGCGAGACGTGGCGCGGCCCACACGTTGATGAAGTCCCGGCCAATCGGGTGGCCCGTGACGTCGAGACCGTTCTGGCCTGGCCAGTAGAACCTTCGCACGAGGGGGAAGGCGACCACGATGCTGATGACCGCGAGGGAAGCAGCAGAAAGACGATAACTGGAATTGGGAGCGACCTGTTTGGCGGGTCGGAAAAGGGACGCAGGCATCAAGCGGATCTCACCTAGAAAAGCGGGATCCTGCGCCGCGCGATGCTAAGGAATTGAGAATTGGCAAAAAAGCGCCCCCGCGGCAGGGCCGGCGGGGGCGTCAAGACGAACCTGGAGTGTCTCGCCGGAGAACCCATTGCGCGACATCCCGATCGCACCACAAAGCTAGCCATCCGGCGAATCACAGATTGTTGCATTGCGAAACCGTCGCGGTCATGGCCGCAGGAACTCCGGCCGACGCGCCCTGATCTCGTCGATGTTGGCCACAGTACCGGCAAGGTGTTTGCGCATCGCGACTTCGGCTCCGGCCGGGTCCGCCTCGGCCACCGCACGCGCGATGGCGAGGTGATCGGCCAGGATGGCCTCTCCCTTGCCGGGGCTGGGAAGGTGGAGCCGCCGGAGGCGATCGAGGTGGCCGCTGCGGCTGCGCGCCAGCGCCCAGAGGTCCGGCGCGCCCGCAGCTTCGAAGAGTCGGCGATGAAAGGCTTCGTCCTCGGACGAGAAGCCGGCGAAGTCCTGAATGGCGAATAGCGCCCGCATCCGCGTGACGCTCTGGTCCAAGGCGCGCCCCAGGCCCGGGTCAGGCTGGCGCGCCGCGATACGGACGATCTCGGTCTCCAGCGCCCGCCGCAGGATGTGCGCCTGATGCGCGGCCGCGACGTCGATCCGGCTCACCACGGTGGCATGCTGGGGAAAGACCTCGACCAGCCCTTCCTCTTCGAGCCGCATCAACGCGTCCCGGACCGGCGTGGAGCTCACCCCGAAACGGCGCGCCAGTTCGGCGCGGGGCAGCGGCGCGCCGGGCGGCAGCGAAAGATCCATGATCCGGAGCCTCAGGCGTTCATACACCTGCGGGGCGGCTTGGCGGCCACGCTCCAGAACGGCGAAGTCGGGGAGGGCCGCATCGGCGGCGTCCTGCGCGGTCATCGCGAAACCATAGCATCAGGGTTGCCGCAGAACCACTGATGCATTAGTGCATGAAGGGCGCAACGACGCATCGGGAAACGCTCGACCGCTCGCCAGAAGGCCTGCCCTCCAGCCGTCCCGCTCCCCTCGACACGGCTACGCGCAGGATGCTCGCGATGACCCAGACACCCCGCAAGACCTACGAAGAGCTGCGCAGCGCGCGCTGGTTCGCGCCCGACAACCTGCGCGCCTTCGGGCACCGCTCCCGCCTGATGCAGATGGGCTACGCCCCGGCGGACTGGGTCGGCCGGCCGGTGATCGGCATCCTGAACACCTGGTCGGACTTGCAGCCCTGCCACGTGCATTTCAAGCAGCGCGTCGAGGATGTGAAGCGCGGCGTGCTCCAGGCCGGCGGCTTCCCGGTCGAGCTGCCCGCGCTGTCGCTCTCCGAGAGCGCCGTGAAGCCCACGACGATGCTCTACCGCAACATGCTCGCGATGGACGCCGAGGAGCTCATCCGCTCCCATCCCATCGACGGCGTCGTCCTGATGGGCGGCTGCGACAAGACCACGCCCGGCCTGCTGCTGGGCGCCACCAGCGCCGGCGTGCCGGCCATCTTCATGCCGGCCGGCCCCATGCTGCGCGGCAACTGGAAGGGCAAGATCCTGGGCTCGGGCTCCGACGCCTGGAAGTATTGGGACGAGCGCCGCGCCGGCACGATCACGGACGCCGACTGGGAGGCCATGGAGGGCGGCATCGCCCGCAGCTACGGCACCTGCATGACCATGGGCACGGCCTCGACGATGACGGCCATCGCGGAGGCGATCGGCATGACGCTGCCCAACGCCTCCTCGATCCCGGCCGCCGACGCCAACCACATCCGGCTCGCGTCGGACTGCGGCCGCCGGGTCGTCGAGATGGTGTGGGAGGACCTCACCCCGAAGAAGATCCAGACGCGCGAAGCCTTCGAGAACGGCATCGCGGTCGCGATGGCGATGGGCTGCTCCACCAACGCGATCATCCACCTGATCGCCCAGGCGCGCCGCGCCGACTGCGACATCGGCCTCGACGACTTCGAGAAGGCCAGCCGCAAGGTGCCGGTGATCGCCAATGTCCGGCCCAGCGGCGATACGTACCTGATGGAGGACTTCTTCTACGCCGGCGGCCTGCCGGCGCTGATGAACCGCATCACCCAGCACCTGCATCTCGATTGCATGACGGTGACCGGCAAGACCATGGGCGAGAACATCGCCGGAGCCGAGGTCTACAACGACGACGTGATCCGCACGGTGGAGACCGCCATCTACCAGGAGGGCGCGCTTGCGGTGCTGAAGGGCAACATCGCGCCCGACGGCTGCGTCATCAAGCCGAGCGCCTGCGCGCCGCAATATCTCAAGCACACCGGCCCCGCGCTGGTGTTCGACAGCTACCCGGAGATGAAGGACGCCATCGACCGCGACGACCTCGACGTCACGGCCGACCACATCCTGATCCTGCGCAACGCCGGCCCGCAGGGGGGCCCGGGCATGCCCGAATGGGGCATGCTCCCCATCCCCAAGAAGCTCGTGAAGCAGGGCGTGCGCGACATGCTGCGCATGTCGGACGCGCGCATGAGCGGCACCAGCTACGGCGCCTGCATCCTCCACGTCTCCCCCGAGAGCTACATTGGCGGCCCGCTCGCCTTCGTGCGCACCGGCGACATGATCTCGGTGGACGTCGACGCCCGCACCATCAACCTCGACATCAGCGATGACGAGATGGCGCGCCGCAAGGCCGCCTGGGTCGCGCCCGAGCCGCGCTATCATCGCGGCTATGGCTGGATGTTCTCCAAGCACATCAAGCAGGCCAACGAGGGCTGCGACCTCGACTTCCTGGAAACCGCCTTCGGCGCGCCCGTCGCCGAGCCCGACATCTACTGAGTGGAGCGCGTCATCATGAGCCTCAAGCCAGACACCCGCGAAAAGCTGAAAACCGTCAGCACCGCAACGATTTGCACGGCCTTGTTCAAGCGCGGCTTTCGCAATCAGTATATCCAGGACGTTCGCCCGCTGAACCCGAACGTCAAGCCGATGGTCGGCGAGGCCTACACGCTGCGCTACATCCCGGCGCGCGAGGACCTGAACCCGATCTCGGTGTTCCAGGACCGCGCCCACCCGCAGCGCAAGGCCGTGGAAGAATGCCCGCCCGGCGCGGTGTTCGTGATCGACAGCCGCAAGGATCCCCGCGCGGCCTCCGCAGGCTCGATCCTGGTGACCCGCCTGATGAAGCGCGGCGTCGCCGGCGTGGTGTCGGACGGCGGCTTCCGCGATAGCCCCGAGATCGCCGACCTCGACATCCCGACCTATCACAACCGCCCGGCCGCCCCGACCAACCTCACGGTGCACCAGGCGCTCGACATCAACGTCCCGATCGGCTGCGGCGACGCCCCGGTCTGGCCCGGCGACGTGATCGTGGGCGACCGCGAGGGCGTGGTCGTGATCCCGGCTCACATCGCCGACGAGATCGCCGACGAGGCTGTCGAGATGACGGCCTTCGAGGACTTCGTCACCGAGAAGGTCAACGAGGGCCGCTCCATCCTCGGCCTCTACCCGCCGACGGACGAACAGAGCAAGGTCGATTTTGCCGAGTGGCGGAAGGCCAAGGGGCGTTAACACCCGCCGATCCGGGTTTCCGGCCGGGGAGGGCGCGTCCCGCGTTCTTCGGCGGCGTGGCGCATGCGCCGCGCTGCCGATCTGACGCCCAGCCGCCTAGATGGATCGACAACGCGGCGATGCAGCGGCGCGCGCACGATTCGCGGCGACGGGTTGCGCCGCCGCCCGCATCGGCGCGTCATCGAGGGGCTCCCGCAGGACACGCTCGTGGGCCAGCAGGATGTCGGCGCGCACGATCTCCATCATGGCCTCGGCGTCGTCCGCCGCCGGAACGACGCGCGGCACGCGACACGCCGTGCCGCGCCGACAGCTGCGTGCCCGCCTGCAGGTCCCGCGGCCGCAACGCCGCCAGACGCCGCTTTGCGTGTTGATGGCGCGGAGGCACCGTTCCAGCTCGGCCTCGGCCTCGTCCGGCCCATACTCGGGCTCCTCGGCGGGGTCGGCGAACGCGGCGGTGGGTGAGGGCGGTCGGCGGGCGGGCATGGCGGATGGGCTCTCGCTTGGTGTGGGGAGTGGGTTGTGAAAGAGCAGGGCGCGCGAAAGCGGCTCCGCGTTGGCGCGCGAAGATCGGGCAAGCTGGTGGAGGGGCGCCGCGAGGCGCCGGCCCATCTAGGATTTTACGCGTAGGATTCGGACGGGCCGACGCCTCGCGACCGGCGATTTTGAACCTTCCCGACCCGCGCTCCGTCCTCGTGGCCGCACCTTTCGGGCCGCGACCGCGAGGGTGTTAAGGTGGCCGCGTCCACGGCCCCACCGTAGTGTGGGGCGGGCGGGCTGACTGCCGGACGTTGGGTCGGCCGAGGCTGTTACCCCTCGAACCCGCCGTCCGGCCGCTCCGGGAAGGCTTCCCGGGAGGGTGGGTCCGGTATCCCCACCCGCGCAGGCGCCGCGCCCCGACCCCGCAACGGACCGCTCCGGAAGCGCCCCCTCCCTGGGTCGAGAGTGGG
The DNA here is from genome assembly GCF_014636935.1 of Alsobacter metallidurans. Taxonomy (GTDB): domain Bacteria; phylum Pseudomonadota; class Alphaproteobacteria; order Rhizobiales; family Beijerinckiaceae; genus Alsobacter; species Alsobacter metallidurans. The sequence continues at coordinate 239,177 of NZ_BMES01000002.1, forward strand.
CGAAGGGTGCGGGAAACAGGGCGGAATGTCAAGGATTATTTTCATATTGCGTGCGCGTTCCCTCTCCCGCAGGCGGGAGATGGACGCGCACGACCATGCAGCGCCTCGCCGTCATTGCGAGCGCAGCGAAGCAATCCAGGCGGTTGGGGTTGGCCCCGACGCCGGACGTCGCGCCCGGCATCAGCTGGATTGCTTCGCTGGCGCTCACAAAAACGGAGAGATGCAGGCGAGGCGGTGACCGTGACCCGTAACCTCTCACGTGAACTCTTGCGCCGCTCACGCCGTTCTGCTCCCAAACGGGGAGGATCGGCATGCAGGGCGCGCATCTCACGGGGGAAGTGGTCGAGACCGACATTCCGGCGCGGCTCGACAGGTTGCCGTGGGGGCGCTTCCACAAGCTCGTGATCGCGGCGCTTGGCGTTACCTGGATCCTGGATGGGCTGGAGGTGACGCTGGCCGGCTCCCTCGCGGGGGCGCTGAAGGAAAGCCCGACGCTTCACCTCACCAACACGGATATTGGCCTCGCCAGCAGCGCCTATCTGGCGGGCGCGGTGCTCGGCGCCTTGTTCTTCGGGTGGCTGACCGACCGCCTCGGGCGCAAGAAGCTCTTCTTCATAACGCTGTTTCTCTACCTGATCGCCACGGCCGCCAGCGCGTTTTCGTGGGACGTGTGGAGCTTCTGCTTTTTCCGGTTTCTCACCGGCGCGGGCATCGGTGGCGAGTACACGGCCATCAACTCCACCATCCAGGAGTTGTTGCCGGCGCGGGTGCGCGGCTGGAGCGACCTCGTCATCAATGGCAGTTTCTGGATCGGCGCGGCGCTGGGCGCGGCGGGATCGGTGGTGGTGCTGAACCCGGCGATCTTCGCGATCGATACAGGCTGGCGCGTGGCCTTCTTCATCGGGGCCGTGCTCGGTCTCGTGATCCTGTTCATGCGGTTCTGGATTCCCGAGAGTCCACGATGGCTGATGACGCATGGCCGCGCCCGGGAGGCGGAGGAGATCGTGGCCGGCATCGAGGCGCGGTTCCGCGCCGAGGGGCACGCGCTGGATGAGGGGCCGTTCCCCAGGAACAAGCTGCGCGCCCGCAGCCATACGCCGCTCTCGGAGGTGTTCACGGCGCTGTTCCACACCCATCGCAGCCGCGCCGTGGTGGGGTTGAGCCTGATGGCCGCCCAGGCGTTCTTCTACAACGCGATCTTCTTCACCTACGCGCTGGTGCTGACGGATTTCTACAACGTGCCGTCGGACCATATCGGGCTCTACATCCTGCCCTTCGCGGTCGGCAACTTCATGGGGCCGCTGCTGCTCGGGCGGATGTTCGACACCGTCGGCCGGCGGCCGATGATCGCGTTCACCTATGTGGCGTCCGGCGTGCTGCTGGCAGTCAGCGGCTACCTCTTCCAGCAGAACGTGCTCACGCCCGTGACGCTAACGCTGTGCTGGGTGGTGGTGTTCTTTTTCGCCTCGGCGGCGGCGAGCTCGGCCTATCTCACCGTCAGCGAGACCTTCCCGCTGGAAATCCGGGCGCTCGCCATCGCGGCCTTCTATGCGGTCGGGACGGGCGTCGGCGGCGTGGCCGGGCCGGCGGTGTTCGGCCATCTGGTGCAGACGGGATCGCGCTTGACGGTGTTCGCCGGCTACCTGTTCGGCTCCGTGCTGATGATCCTGGCGGCCGGGGTGGTGTGGAGATGGGGCGTCGCCGCGGAACGGAAGTCGCTGGAAGCCGTCGCGCGGCCGCTGGCCTTCGCCGACTGAAACGCTCGCCGGGCGGATGCGTTATTCCACCGACAACAACCTGACGGAGGTGAGCATGGGCGCCTTGCTCGACAAGGACATGGAATGGGCGATCGCCGAAACGGATCGCACCTGGGCCGAATACCGCGAGCATCTGCGCGCGCGGGCGATCCCGAACTCGTTCGGCGGCACGGACATCGATACGCCGGACCCCAGGCGTCTCGACAACCTGCGGGATGCTCACCGCCAGGCGCGCGAGCGGCTGGAGCAGATCCTGTCCAGCAGCGAACAGCGCTGAAGCGAGGGAGGCGGCCGGCGGCGGCCCGCCCGCTCAGTCCATCACTCCGAGCGCGTCCTCGGCGGGCGCGCTCATGCCGGATTTCAGCCCTTCGGCCATCGCACGCAGAGGCGCCATGGCCGACTCCGGCCGCACCGACCGGCCCGCGACCTTGCGCACCATCATGTGCACGGCGCTGAGCTTGCTGATGGCGGGCGGGGAGAGCTGGAAGGGATAGAGGTCCGGCATCCCCATGCTGCGGTTCATCAGGTTGAGCGCGAAGGCGAGGCGCATCCAGGCGCTCACCATCCGCTCGAAGCGCGGCTCCGTGTAGGCGTCGAAATCGATCGGGACTGCGCCGGCGCCGCCCGTCACGAAGATCTCCAGGCACGACGCCGTCTCGAGCGTGTCGACCATGTGGAAATAATGCGCCCAGGTCTCGGCGAAATCCTCCCACGGATGCGAACTCGCATAGGCGCTGATGAAGAAGTCCTGCCAGCGCTCGGGCGGACCGTCGCCATAGTAGCGCTGGAGGGCGAGGCCGTAGTCGGGCCTCTCGTCCCCGAAGGCGTCGCGGAACACGCCCAGCAACTCCGGGTCGCGCGTCATCACGCCCCAAAAGTAATGGGCGATCTCGTGCCTGAAATGGCCGAGCAGGGTGCGGTAGCTTTCACCCAGCGCCTCGCGCCGCCGCTCGCGCTCGACGTCGTCGGCTTCCGCGATGTTGACCGTGATCAGGCCGTTGCTGTGGCCGGTCATCACCGGCTTGGTAGGGTCGGGCGGGTCGGCCAGGAAGTCGAACACCAGCCCGTCCGGCGCCTCGTTGCGGGTTTCCGGGCGCAGCCCGAAGCGAAACAGCGAGTAGAACAGCCGGCGCTTCGCCACCTCGACGCGCTGCCAGCGCTCCTGGTTGCGACCGAGCGAAAGGTCCGGAATGGTGCGGTTGTAGCGGCAGGCCGCGCAAAACGCCTCGCCGGGTTCGGCCAGCCAGTTGCACCCGCCGCTCTGGGCGTTCACGCACCGGAACTCGCCGCGGCCCGGGGTTTCGGCCGGCACGAGCGCCATTGCGAGGTGGTCGAGCCCTTGCGGCGTCCCGCAGCTCTCGCACTGGGAGGTTTCAAATTGCAGCGGATGCCCGCAGACCGTGCAGGAAAAAAGCTTCATCGGTAATGTCCGGCTGGAGATCCAGAATACCTCGATCCCTGCGTGGCAACGGCCCGGCCTTCGTCAAGTTCCAGCTCAAAAAAGCGTCAACGCTCCGCACCCGGAACGAAGCCGCCGGTCCGGCGCTTGAATCGCCGAGTTGGAGCCCACCATGACACGTGTTTCCGCCGATGCCGCCCCGCTGGCGATCCCGCTCGACCTCGAGCCCATGGAGGCGAAGTCCGCCGATGAGCTGCCGCAGGGCGGCGACTGGCTGTTCGAGCCCAAATGGGACGGCTTTCGCTGCGTCGCGTTCCGCTGGGGCGACACCGTGGAGCTGCGGGCCAAGTCCGGCAAGCCTCTCACGCGGTACTTTCCGGAGGTGGTCGCCGGGCTGCGGGGATTGCCGGTGGACCGCTTTGTGGTGGACGGCGAGCTTGCGATCGCACAGGGCGACAGCCTCTCCTTCGACGCGCTGCAGATGCGGCTTCATCCGGCGGAGAGCCGCATTCGCAAGCTGGCGGCCGAAACGCCGGCCTTTCTGATCCTCTTCGATTGCCTTGCCGCGCCCGGCCACGACGACCTGCGCGGCGAGCCGCTCACGGTCCGTCGGAAGGCGCTGGAACGGTTCTACGCCGCCTGCGACGGATCGCCGGCGCTGCGCCTGTCGCCCTTCACGGCGGATCGCGACGAGGCGGTCGCCTGGCTCGACACGGTCGGCGCCGCGCTCGACGGCGTCGTGGCGAAGCGCCGGGACGACTGCTACCAGCCCGGCGAGCGGGCCATGATCAAGGTGAAGCGGCTGCGGACGGCGGACTGCGTGGTGGGCGGCTTTCGCTACGAGAGCAAGTCCCGCGAGGTGGGGTCGTTGCTGCTCGGCCTCTTTGACGCGCAGGGGCGTCTCAACCATGTCGGCTACACGTCGACAATCACCAATGCGGAACGCCCGGAGCTGACCCGCAAGCTCGAGGCGCTTGTGGGCCCGCCGGGCTTCACCGGCGACGCGCCGGGCGGCCCGAGCCGCTGGAGCACGGAGCGGTCAAGCGAGTGGAGCCCGCTCAGGAGCGAGCTCGTCGTGGAGGTCCGCTACGATCACGTCACGGGCGGGCGCTTCCGGCACGGCACGAAGCTGCTGCGCTGGCGGCCCGACAAGGCGCCGCGCCAGTGCACGAGCGAGCAGCTTGAGAGCGAGGCGCGGCCCGGGCGCCTGCTTGGCGCGATGATGGAGGCGGCCCATGGCTGACAAGCACGACATCGAGATCGCCGGCGTGCGCCTGTCGAGCCCCGACAAGGTGCTGTTTCCCGAGCAGGGCATCACCAAGCGCGAGCTGGCGGAGTACTACGTGGCGGTCGCCGACGCGATGCTGCCGCACATCCGCAATCGCCCGATCACGCTGGTGCGCTGCCCGGCGGGCCGGCAGAAGAAGTGCTTCTACCAGCGCCACGCCGGCTCGGGCGTGCCCGAGCAGCTCGGGCAGGTGGACATCCCGGGCTTCGAGGAGCCCTACCTCTATCTCCGCGACCTTCCGGGCCTGATCGCGATCGTCCAGATGGGCGTCCTGGAGCTGCACCCCTGGGGCGCGTGCAAGGATCGCCCGGATCGGCCGGACCGCATGATCTTCGACCTGGACCCTGGGGAGGGGCTGGCCTTCGCGGACGTTGCGCGGGCCGCGCTCGACCTGCGCGACCGGCTGGCGGCGCTGGGCATGCAGAGCTTCGCCAAGACCACGGGCGGCAAGGGCATCCATGTGGTCGTCCCGCTGGAGCGCCGGCACGACTGGCCGGCCGTGAAGCAGTTCGCCAAGCGCTTTTCGGACGAACTGGCGGCGGCCGAGCCCGACCGATTCCTGACCCGCATCTCAAAGGCCGAGCGCCACGGCAAGATCTTCATCGACTACCTGCGCAATGACCCGACCTCCACGGCCGTAGCGCCCTATTCGAGCCGCGCGCGAGCAGGAGCGCCGGTGTCCATGCCGCTCGACTGGGCGCAGGTGAACGCCAGGCTCGACCCGGCGGATTTTACCATCAGGACCGTGCCTGAGCTGATCCGCGCTCGTGGCGCCGATCCGTGGGCGGCCATCTCCGCCGTGAAGCAACGGCTGCCGGAGAGCACTGCGAAAGAGCAAGGCGCAAAACCTCGAAAGAGGAAGCCGAGCCGCGCGGTGGTAGGCCAACCGATCTAGGTTGTGATGGGGATATAAGGGGGGAAAAACGCGGACTAAGCTGTTTCTCGTCCTTGCCAGCCTCAAGGACGGTCCTCTCCCTGAGGACATGCGAAGCCCCAAAACCCTTCGGCGAGCGCTTGCTCAACAGCAAGCCTCGCCTTTTCTTTTGATGGCGGGCGCGTGCTGATTTTCGCTTTTTGCGCACGCCGGGATTGAACGATTCGCAGCGGGGGGCGTTGTCCACCGCACACGTTCTCCCTCCCGAGCGTGCGACTGCCTGGCCCTCGGCTTCCCGCCGGGGGCTTCTTTTTTGCTCAGGCCCGCAGCGCCGCTGTGTTGACGCGAGATTTCACCGCGACCGCGCTTGCGATCGTCGCCAGAAGGCCGCCCGCTATAAAGGCGAATGCCGCGCGGGGCGCGCCGTGGTCGATGAAGGCGCCGATCGCCAGCGGCGCGATGGTGGCGCCGATGTCGAGGCCCGAATACACGAAGCCAAACACCTTGCCGGTGGCGCCGGGCGGGGTGGCGCTGCGCACCAGCATGTCGCGCGACGGAATGGTCGCCCCGGTCAGGAAGCCGGCGGCCCCCAGCATGAGCAGCAGCGCCGGCCCGCCCAGCGCCACGAACCCGACCACGAGCGTGAGCGCGCCCGCGGCCAGCAGGCCCGCGCCGACGATGCGCTCATGGTTGGGCGTCCAGTCGGCCAGGTAGCCGCCCGCGAGCGACCCGATTGCGCTGCACACGAGATAGAAGGTGGTCGCCTGGGCGGCGAAAGCCAGCGTCGATCCTTGCGCCAGGGGCAGCAGGCTGGGCAGGAAGTTCTGCGAACCGATCTGCGCGATGGCGAGCAGGATGAAGTAGACGAGGCAGGCCAGGATGGGACCGGCGAGCAGGAGGCGCCAGTCGCTCTTTCCGCCGGCCGTCGACGCGACACGCTCCACGCGCAGGGTCTGGTGCGCGGCCGCGACCAGGGCCGCCAGAATGAGCCCGGCGACGCCGACCTGCACCAGCGCGGTGCGCCAGCCGAAGCCCTGCGCCAGCAGCAGCATGGTGACGGGCGCGCAGGCCCAGCCCAGCGTGCCCAGCACCGTGTGGACGCTGTAGGCGCGGCCGATGCGGCTGCGCGCGATGCGGCCCGTCAGAATGGCGTAATCCGCCGGGTGAAACACGCTGTTGCCCATGCCGGCCAGCGCGGCGGCGGGCAGGAGCCCCCAATAGCCCGGCACGAGCCCGGCGAGCGCCACCGCGCCGCCGCACAACGCGATGCCGAAGGGCAGCACGATCTGCGGGCCGATGCGGTCCACCGCGAAACCGGCCGCCACCTGGCAGATCCCGGACGCCGCAAAGAACGCCGCCATCACGGCGCCCAGCTCCGTGAAGCTGACGCCGAGGTCCTTCTGGATCAGCGGAAACAGGGGCGGCAGCACGAGCTGGAAGAAGTGGCTCGCGAAATGCGCCACGCCCACGAGGGACATCACGCGGACGTCGCGTCCGAGCGGGGCTGTGGCGTCGGTCATGCGATCTGCTCTTTCGGTGGGCGGTCTGGCTTTCCTACAGGCAAACGCGCCTTCGAGCCATGCAGGGCGCCGCAAGGCTGTGCTGCGGCGGCCCGCGATGCCCTTGCTCTTCATCAAGCGTCATCACACAGCCGAGACTTACTGGAATTTAACTTGGAAAACGATACTCGGGAGTTCATATCCCCTCGGCCATGAAACTCGCCGGTTCACTTTCAGCGACAGCCCTCAGACGCGCCCACATCGTGGATGCGGCGCTCAAGCTGTTTTCCGAAAGCGCCTATGACGCCGTTCAGATGGACGACGTGGCGCGCGCGGCCGGCGTCGCCAAGCCGACCCTCTATCGCTACTTCCACACCAAGGAAGACCTGTTCCTGGAAGGTCTCGAGAAGGCGCTCGGCGACCTCGAGACCGAAGCCGAGCAGGCGGCGGCGAGGGCCGGCACGGCCAAGGAGGGCCTCACCCTCGTCATCCGTTGCGTCATCGCGTCGCTGGGCCGCTGCACAGCCGCCATTCGCGCGTTTGACGGCGCGGACACACGGCTGGGCGAACGCGGCCGCGCGGTCATCCGACGGCGCGTGAAGCAGATCCGGACCACGCTCTCGACCCTGATCGCGCGCGGCGTCGCGAGCGGAGAGTTTCGCGACCTCGATCCCGACCTCGTCGCTTTGGCGCTTCTGGGCGCCATGCGGATGACGGCGGCCCACACCACGGCGCGGCAGCAGGCGGGCGCGGCCCGCTTGTTGGCCGACCTGATCGAAAACGGACTCGTCTCAGGCGAGCCGTCGCAAGACGCAGAAGCGGCGGACCGCTCCGACGACCTGATGGACATGACGGTGGAAACACGATGAGCCGAACCAGCCTCCTGATCACCACCGTCGCCGTCGTGGCCGCCGGCTACGGCGCCTGGCGCTACTACGGGCAGCCGGATCTCATGGCGCTGGCGCGCGGCGAAGGCCTGAAGCAGACGCAGGAGGCGAAAGCGCGCCCGCAACCCGCGGCCGCGCGGCAGGGTGGGGGAGGCGGCGCCGCTGTCGTCACGGCCGCGGCCGAGCAGATGGAATTTCCCATTCGCCGCCGTTCCATCGGCAACATCGAGCCCAACGCCACCGTGGTGGTGAAGTCTCGCGTCGACAGCCAGCTCCTGCAGCAGCACGTCAAGGACGGCCAGTTCGTGAAGGCGGGCGACAAGCTGTTCACGCTCGACGACAAGGAGCTGCGCGCCACCATCGCCAAGGACGAGGCCAACCTCGCCCGCGACCAGGCCAACCTGACGCGCGCCCAGACCGATCTCGCCCGCAAGCGCGAGCTGCTCGCCGCCAAGTCGGGCGCGCAGCAGCAGGTTGACCAGGCCGTGGCGGACGCCAAGGCGGCTGAGGCGCAACTCGCCGCCGACCAGGCGACGCTCGACACCGACAAGCTGCGGCTTTCCTACACGCAGATCACCGCGCCCATCGACGGCCGGCTCGGCGCCATCCAGGTGACGCCCGGCAATCTCGTGCGGGCTTCCGACAACAGCTCGTCCAGCAATGCGGGCCTCGTCACCATCACGCAGGTGAAGCCCGTCCGGGTGACGTTCTCGATGCCCGAGCGCGAGCTCACGGCCGTGCGCCAGGCCATGGCGTCCGCCACGCCGCCGAACGTGCGGGTGTTCCCGAGCGGCGGCAAGACGCCGCTGGCGAGCGGCCCGCTCACCTTCGTGGACAGCGGCGTCGACGTGGCCTCCGGCACCTTCACCTCCAAGGCGACCTTCGCCAACGAGGACCTGGCGCTGTGGCCGGGCCAGTATGTCGACGTCGAGATCGAGCTCGGCAAGCGGCCCGACACCGTGGTGCTGCCGACCGTTGCGCTGCAGCCGGGTCAGGACAGCCCCTACGTGTTCGTGGTGAAGCCCGACAGCACCGTGGAGCTCCGGCCCGTGAAGGTGGCGGCTTCGGACGGCGACCGCACTGCCTTGTCGGAGGGCGTGAAGGCCGGCGAGCGGGTCGTGATCGACGGGCAACTGCGGCTCGCGAACGGCGCCCGGGTGCGTGACACCACGGCAGCCCAGGCCCGCAACGACAAGGCCGGCGCCCCGTCGCCGGCGGCTCCGGCCGCCGAAGCGGCCCCCCAGGCGCAAGCCGGCGCGTCCCGTTCCTGACCGGCCCTCGCTGAAACAGCCCCCGAAACCCCCATCGAGGGACACACGACGTGAACATCTCGGAATTCTGCATCAAGCACCCGGTCGCCACGACGCTGATGTCGATCGCGATGGTGGCCGGCGGCCTGTTCGCCTACGGCTTTCTGCCGGTGGCGGCGCTGCCGCGCACCGAGTTCCCGGTGGTCAACGTCTCGGCCTCGCTGCCGGGCGCTTCTCCCGACACCATGGCGACCTCGGTCGCGACGCCGCTGATCAAGCAGTTCACCACCATTGCGGGCATCGACACCATCACGTCGTCGAGCGCGCAGGGGTCTACCTCCATCGCGATCCAGTTCAACCTGGACCGGAGCATCGACGCCGCAGCCGCCGACGTACAGGCCGCCATCGCGCGCACCCAGCGCCAGCTGCCGGCCGAGATGACCGAGCCGCCGAGCTACCGCAAGGTGAACCCGGCCGACGCGCCCATCCTGCTGATGTCGATCAAGAGCGACACGACTCCACTCTCCAAGCTCGACGCCTTCGCCCAGCAGGTCATCTCGCCCGCGCTCTCGACCATCGAGGGCGTCGCGCAGGTTCAGATCTACGGCTCGCAGAAATACGCCGTGCGCGTGCAGCTCGACCCCAACGCGCTCGCGTCGCGCGGCATCGGCGTCAACGAAGTGCAGGCCGCGATCACGGCGGCCAACGCCAACACGCCCGTGGGCTCGCTGCAGAACCCGGACCAGCGCCTCACCATCCAGGCCGAGACGCAGCTCGCCAATGCGGCGCAGTTCGGCAACATCATCATCTCGGTGCGCAACGGCCGCCCGGTGCGCCTGGGCGACGTCGCCAAGGTGATCGACTCAGTCGAGAACTTCCAGCAGGCGAGCTGGTATGACGGCACGCGCTCCATCGTGCTGGCCGTGCAGCGCCAGCCCGACGCCAACACCGTGGAGGTGGTGGATAGGGTCAAGGCGCTGCTGCCGACCTTCGAGAGCCAGCTCCCCGCCAACACGACGCTGCACACGCTGAACGACCGCTCGCTGTCGATCCGCCACGCCGTTGAGGACGTGAAGTTCACGCTGGGGCTCACCATCGTGCTCGTCATCATGGTGATCTTCATATTCCTACGCCGGATCTCGGCCACCCTCATCCCGAGCCTGGCGGTGCCGATCTCCATCGTGGCGACGCTCGGCGCGATGTACCTGTTCAATTTTTCGATCGATAACATCTCGCTGCTCGCGCTGACGCTGTCGGTGGGCCTCGTGGTCGACGACGCGATCGTGATGCTGGAGAACATCGTCCGGCACATGGAGGAGGAGGGGAAGGGCCCGCTGGAGGCCGCGCTCGACGGCAGCCGCGAGATCGGTCTCACCATCATCTCCATCACCTTGTCGCTCGTCGCCGTGTTTCTGCCCGTTCTGCTGATGGGCGGCGTGATCGGGCGCATCTTCAACGAGTTCGCCGTGGTGGTGACGGCCTCCATCGCGGCCTCGGCCTTCGTGTCGCTGACGCTCACGCCGATGCTGTGCTCCATCATGCTGAGCCGGCCGGAGCCCGGCCACGACTCGCGCAAGGGTCTCGGCGGCTGGCTGGAGCGCGGCTTCGACAAGTTCCTGGCGGGCTACGACTGGGGGCTTCGCCTCAGCCTGCGCCACCAGCCCGTGATGCTGCTGGTGTTCTTCGCCACGCTGGGCGGCACCGTGTGGCTGTTCACCGCCATCCCGAAGGGCTTTTTTCCGCAGGAGGACATCGGCCAGCTCAGCGTCACCACGGAGGCGCGGCAGGACATCTCGTTCGACGCCATGGTGCTGCTGCAGAAGGACGTGATGGCTGTGTTCCAGAAGTCGCCCTACGTGGCGCACGTGGCCTCCACGGCCGGCGTCGCCACAACGGGGGGCGGCGCGAACAGCGGCATGAATTCCGGCCGGCTCTTCGTGGAGCTGAAGAGCCAGGAGGAGCGCCCGCCGCTCTCGGTGATCATCCCGGAGCTGCGCCGCCAGCTCGCGCAGGTGCCCGGCATCACCACCTACATGACGCCGGTGCAGAACCTGAATATCGGCGGCCGGGCCTCCAAGAGCCAGTACCAGTTCGTGATGCAGGGACTGGACCAGAACGAGCTCTACAGCTGGTCGCAGAAGATGTCGGACGCCATGCAGAAGGACAGGTCCTTCGCGGACGTCTCCACCGACCTGCAGAACAACGCCCTGCAGGCGACCCTGAAGGTGGACCGCGACAAGGCCAATGCGCTCGGCGTGTCGTCCGACCAGCTGCGATCGACGCTGTATTCGGGCTTCGGCGCCCGGCAGGTCTCCACGATCTACACGGCGGGCGACAGCTACAGCGTGCTGATCGAGTTCGATCCCACCGTCGCGTGGACCTCCGACCGGCTGGACGTGATCCGCATCCGCGCCTCAAACGGCACGCTGGTGCCGCTGAGCGCCATCGCCCGGGTCGAGCGGACGGCCGGTCCGCTCACCGTGAACCAGCTTGGCCAGCTCACCGCCGTGACGCTGTCGTTCAACCTGCCGAACGGCGTGTCGCTGGGCGACGCGCTGACCCGGATCGACCAGATCAAGGGCGAGCTGAACATGCCGGCCACCATCGCGACCAGCTTCGCCGGCACCGCCAAGACCTTCCAGCAGTCGCTCGCCAACCAGGGAATCCTGCTCACGGCCGCGATCGTGACAATCTACATCGTGCTGGGCATCCTGTACGAGAGCTTCGTCCACCCGCTCACCATCCTGACGGGCCTGCCCTCGGCGGCGCTGGGCGCCTTGCTGACGCTGAAGCTCTTCGGCATGGACCTCAGCGTGATCGCGATGATCGGCCTCCTGATGCTGATCGGCATCGTGAAAAAGAACGCCATCATGATGATCGACGTGGCGCTCGTCATGCAGCGCGATGGCAAGTCGCCACGCGACGCGATCTACGAGGCCTGCTTGATGCGCTTCAGGCCCATCATGATGACCACCTTCGCGGCCATCATGGGCACGCTGCCGATCGCCGTCGGAGCAGGGGCGGGCGCGGAGCTGCGCCAGCCGCTCGGCGTCGCGGTGGTGGGCGGCCTCGTGGTGTCGCAGGCGCTGACGCTGTTCATCACGCCGGTGCTCTACCTCTACATGGACCGGCTCTCCAACGCGCTGACGGCGGCGGTAGGCTGGTTCCGCAAGCCTCGTTCCCGGAAGGAGCGTCCCGAGGACGTGCGCGCGCCGCAAGGGGGCGAGCGCCCTATGCCGGCCGAGTGATCGCGGCCCGCGCGGCGCGGAGAGGCGGGCGGCTCAGTCGAGCTTGACGTCGTCCTCGTCGTTGTCGTCGTCCTCGTCCCCGTCGTCGTCGACCGGGGCCGCCGGCCTGGCGGCCGCCTCGGCGGCGAGCGCCTGGTCGATCGCGCCGGCCAGCACCTCGGCCGGTTGCGCGCCCGACGCCGCGACGCGACCGGCGAAGATGAAGAAGGGCACGCCCTCCACGCCGACGTCCTGCGCCTGCCGGATCTCACGGTGCACCTCCGGGGCGGACTCGTCCGAACGCAGGAAGCTGGCGGCTTCCTCGCGGTCCATGCCGACCAGCGCGGCGCGGTCGGCCAGCACCTCGACGTCTCCGATGTCGAGCCCCTCGGTGAAGAAAGCGCTGAACAGCGATTCAACGAGCGCGTCCTGCACGCCCCATGTCCACGACCAGCGGATCAGCCGGTGCGCGTCCAGGGTGTTGGGCGAGCGCTGAATGGCGTCGAACGCGAACGGGATGTCCACCTCCTTGCCGACCTCGACCAGCCGCTGGTGCACGTCCGCGACCCGGTCGCCGAACTTGCGGGCCATGTAGGCCTTGCGATCATGCCCGCCGGCCGGGATCGTGGGATCGAGCTGGAACGGGCGCCAGCGCACCACAACCGGCTGCTCGGGGCGCAGCTCCAGCGCCTCGGCAAGGCGGCGCTTGCCGACATAGCACCACGGGCAGACGACATCCGAGATGACGTCGATGGTGAGCGGAGCGGGCTCCTGAGGCGCGGATGCGGCGGCGTCCGTCATGGCGGATCTCCGGAATGCGAAAGGTTGAAAAGGGTTGATCGCCGCAAATTAGCGCAATCGGGCGAAATGGCGACCCTCTCAGGCCGGGTCGAGGCTCACGATGCGGTCGCCGTCGAGCTTGGCGACGAGGCCGGGGTCCGCCCAGCCGGTCTCCGGCGAGCCGCCGCTGACCCCTTCGCCGCGCACCTGCAGGCGGCCGCGCTCCACGCGCGCCTCGGTGACGAGCGCCCCGTCGGTGGCGTCGGGCACGCGCAGCGATGCGAGCGACACGTCGGCGGCGCCGTCCTCGCGCCGGGGGCCCAGCAGCAGCGCAGTTTCGCGCAGGGCCAGCACGTCGATGATGGGCGACGCCTTTGCGCGGGGCCGCTCTCGTTGCTGCAGGCGCGCCGGCGCCCGATGGACGAGCACGGCGGAGCTGAGCGCCGCGCCGCCCAGCAGCTCGGCCTGATGCAGCCCTCGCTCCAACGCCGCCGGCGCGACCAGATGAGGACGCACCATCATGGAGAGCTGCTGCAGCAATCCGCCGGCGTCGAACGGGCCATGCAGGTGAAGCGTAGCGCCGGTGAGCAGCGCCGGAATCAGGCCGGTGGCCAGGCCCGCAAGCGTCAGGGGCGCGAGCGTGGTGAGAATCGGATCGGCGGCGCCGAGGTCGCCGCGCGTGACGACGCCCAGCGCGCTGGCGATCAGCATCTCCTGCGCGTGCGACCTCCAGACCGGACCGGTGGGAGTGAGGTCGAGGGTCAGCACCGGCCTGGGTCCCGGGCGGGCGTTCTCGAAGGCGTTCACGAAACCAGTGTCGCGGCTATGGATCAGCGCGTCTGAAAGCGGCGTCACTCCGGCGGGCAGCCGGTCGCCGAAGGCGAGCAGAAAGCGCGGCCCATCGGGGAGCATCGCGGCGGCGGCCCGCAACGCCTCGGCCGGCCGCACGTCCCCGACCGCGCCCACCGACACAATGGCGCGGGCGCCGAGCAGCTGAAGAGCCGCGGACAGGGCCTCGCGCGGCAGCCAGGTGGGCGTGAGGCACGGCGTCATTCCGGCCTTCAGAACCGCCAGAATGGCGAGCGGAGCTTCCACGGAAGCCCCCATCGCGACCGCGACCCGACTGCCGGGCTCCAGGCCGATCTCGTCGATGCGGTGCACGATGTTGTCGACGGCCTGCGCGGCCTCCGCGTAGGTGCGGCGCATGACGCGTCCGCCGCAGTCGAAGCCCGCGAAGGCGAGGGCCTGGCCGTTGAGGTTCGCGGTCGAAACGAAGAGGTCGACCAACGTCACGCCCGACCACGGCGCGGGCGCGGCGCTCTCGATCTCTTCGGCGTGGCTCACCCCGTCCCCCGGCTCGGCTCCTCAACTCAGGAGTGTGCAACAATCAAGGCGATTCCCGCCAGAGCGTATCCGGTAAAAAGCCGAACAAAGGCGCCGGCTCCGGCCGTTTCACCGCCGCCGAGCGCGCCACCCATTGGTCCGGCTGATTGAACAGCGGAATGACGTAGAAGCCGGACAAAAGCACCCGGTCGAGCGCCCGGACGGCGTCCACGAAGGTGTCGCGCTCCCGGGCGGCCAGCATCGCCTCGATGGCGGCGTCGATGGCGGGCGAGCGTGCGCCCGCATAATTGAGCGACCCCGGCCGGGCGGCCGACTGCGACCCCCAGCGGCCATACTGCTCGTTGCCCGGCGAGGGCGACGCGCCCCAGCTGTACTGGATCATGTCATAGTCGAAATCCGAGAGCCGTCGCCAGTACTGCACGTCGTCGACCAGACGCACCGCCATTGTGACGCCGATCCGCTGCAACGCGCTCGCGAAGTTGAGCGCGAGGCGCTCCTGCACCCGCGTGGAGGCCAAGAATTCGAACGCCAGCGGCTCTCCCGTGGCGGTCTGGCGCAACGCGCCGTCCCGCAAAACGTAGCCGGCCGAGGCCAGCAGCGCGAGCGCCTTGCGGGCATTGTCCCGGTCACGGCCCGAACCGTCGGCGCCGGCCGGTCGCCATCCGCCGTCGAGGATGTCCGGCCGCACCGCGCCCGGGAAGGGCGCGAGGATCGCCCGCTCTCCGGCGGACGCATCGCGGCCCGTCGAGGCGAGGTCCGAGCCCTCGAAATAGCTCGTGGTGCGCCGGTACACCCCGGCGAAGAGGTTGCGGTTCACCCAGTCGAAGTCGAACAGCAGCCCCAGCGCCTCGCGGACGCGCGGGTCGGCGAAGAATGGCCGGCGCGTGTTGAACACGAAAGCGTTCATGCCCTTGGGCGTGCGCACCGGGACAGGATCCTTCACCACGCGCCCGTCGCGCACGGCGGGAAAGTCGTAGCCGGTCGTCCAGCGGGTGGGGCTGTCCTCCGACCGCACGTCGTAGAGCCCGCCCTTGAACGCCTCGAACAGCGCGTTGGCGTCGCGGTAGTAGTCGAAGCGGATCTCGTCCGGATTGTAGAGCCCGCGCGAGATCGGCAGATCCTTGGCCCAGTAGTCGGGATTGCGGCGGTACGTGATGCTCTCGCCGGGCTTGGCCTGCGCGACCACATAGGGGCCCGTGCCCACCGGCGGCGCCAGCGTGGTCTGCTCGAAGGTCGCCGGATCGGTCGCGTGCTTCGGCAGCACCGGCATCAGGGCGAGGATCAGCGGCAGTTCGCGGTCCCCGCCGGCGTCGAGGTCGAACCGGATCGTGCGCCCGTCCACGGCCGTGGCGCGTGAGACCTTGCCGTACCAGCTTCGCAGGTTGGGCTTGCCCTTGGTTCTCAGAAGGTCCCAGGTGAACAGCACGTCCTCGGCCGTCACCGGCGCTCCGTCCGAGAAGCGCGCCTTCGGGTTGAGGCGAAAGATCACCCAGCTGCGATCGTCCGGCGTCTCGATGCTCTCGGCCACCAGGCCGTAGAGCGTGAAGGGCTCGTCGAAGGACCGCGCCATCAGGGCCTGGAACACGAGCCCGGTCGGCGGCGCGATGCCCTGGGCAGCGATGCCGCGCACCACATAGGGGTTCAGCGTGTCGAACGAGCCCTGGACGCCGAACACGATTCGCCCGCCCTTGGGCGCATCGGCGCGCACATAGGGCAGGGCGGCGAAGTCGGGCGGCAGGGCTGGCTCGCCATGCATCGCGATGCCGTGGCGAGGCTGCGCGTTTGCGCTTGCGACCGACGAGGCGACGAGAGCCAGGGCGCAAACCGCCGCCGTTGCGGCGTGGCGGGCAATGATTCGAAGCGATCTCACTCGTCGAAGATACCATGTCCGTTAGGGCATGATGCCTACCCAGATCGGCGATTTCGGCTGGAAAGCCGCGGGGTAAAGCGATATGAGGCAAGCGGCCTCGTCATTCTCACGCCTCATTCCGCGCCGATGCAGCGGGCGAGATCCGTGGGAGGGCAGGGGCCTTCCTGGTGTGCCTGGCCCTTTGCGGGCTGGACGTCCTTGTCGGGACGGCTGGGCGCGCTCTTTCGGTCTTCCGTCGGCGCCTGCCGTCGTCCCAGCCAATCGAGAAGGATTTATCCTGATGTCTTTCGACCGGTGGTCCGCTCTGCGCCCGAGCCGGATGGCGCTCCTCGCCGCCGCCTCGCTCTCCCTTTCCGCTCCGGCCTTCGCGCAGACGCAGCCGCGTCCGGCTGCTCCCAAGCCCGCAGCTCCCGCCCCGGCCCAGCCGGCCGCCCCGCAGGGCCAGGCCGCGCAGACCGGCCCGACCGTCGTGCAGGTGAAGCCCGAGCCGTCCCAGGCCGACTGGGTGAAGGTTTGCGGCAAGGACCCGCAGGCCGGCAAGGAGATCTGCTATACGACGCGCGACTTCGTGTCCGACCAGGGCCAGCCGGTGCTCGCCGTCGCGGTCTATGACGTGAAGGGCGACCCGAACAAGATCGTCCGCTTCCTGATGCCGCTCGGCCTGCTGCTGCAGCCCGGCATCCGCTACGCCGCCGACTCCGGCGCGCCGCAGGCCGGCAAATACGCGATCTGCTTCCCGAACGGCTGCTTCGCCGAAGGTCCCGTCAAGGAGGACGTGATCAACGGCATCAAGAAGGCCACCAACCTGAACATCAGCGTCCAGAACCAGTTTACCCGCGAGGTGACGTTCCAGGTGCCGATGGCGGGCTTCGGCAAGGCCTACGACGGCGCTCCGATCGACCCGGCGGTGCTCGAGCAGCAGCAGAAGCAGCTGCAGGAGCAGATGCAGAAGCAGGCCGACGAGATGCGCAAGAAGCTCGAGCAGCCCGGCGCGGCTCCGGCCCCCGGCGCAGCGCCCGCTCCGGCCCCGGCGGCTCCCAAGCCCTGATCGTAGAGGCTTTCGAATGCGAACGGGCGGTCCTCAGGGCCGCCCGTTTTGCGTTGGGAACTCCCCGGGCGCTAGCTCGCCGGGCGTTTGAGCGCTTGCGCGATGGCGGCCTCGATCAGTTCGGCGGCCGCCTGGGTGAGATGGGAGCCGTCCCAGAACGAGCGCGGATCGCGCGTCAGCCGCGTATCGCGCCGGAAATCGAGCAGGGTAACGTTGGAGCGAGACGCCGCCGCCGCGATGGCGTCCTTGCAGGCCGTTTCGGCGCGAGCGGCGGGCCGTCCCGGCCGGGGCCGGAACTTGGCGTAGACCGGCGTCACCACCAGCGCGACGGACGTCGTGGGCGGAATCGCGTCCAGCATGTCGCGCAGCACCGCCAGGCCCGGGAAAGGGCCCGGCTGCTCGGCCAGCGGCAAAGGTCCAGCGCCTTCCAGGTCCGGGCCGCGCCAGCGCCGGCCGATCTCGTAGTTCCAGTAACCGTCGCGGCCGGCCAGCACGGCGGGGTGCTCTGTCCCAAGCAGGGCCGCCACAGCGTCCTCCAGCACGTCGGCCCGGAAGGCGCCGCGGGCATAGGTCCAGAAGTCGGCCGCATAGAGCCAGAATGGGAAGGGGCCGCCCTGCAGACGGTTGCGGGCGTTGGGCCCGCTCCGGCAGGCATATTCGTCGAGCCCGATCACGATCGCCTTGGCCGGCTCGCGCCTGTGCCGCAGAAAATACGCGAGGACGGCCTTCTGCTCCGGCAGGCCTGACCCTGGGATCGCCAGCGACATGAACTTCGCGCCGGTCGCCGCATCCAGGCGCGCGGGGCTGAACAACTGAGCGTGCGAGTTCCCGATGATGGCTGCGTCGAAAGCGGGATCGCGCGCCCGGCTCGCATGCGCGGCGCGCGGCGCCTGCTCGCGCGTGAAGCCGAGGCCGACGCCCGGGACCCGCCCGGTGTCATATGGGTCGACGCACAGGATCAGCAGCGCCGCGCCTGACGCCGCGGCCACGGTCGTGATCGCCCAACTCCGCAGAACACCCCGCCAAGCGTTACCCATGCCACCGGTCCTAGGGCGTTGGGAGCCGCTCTTCAACGTCGGGGCCTTGCGAGCGCGCCCCGCGCCACGCCGCGCATGATGGGCGAGCCTGCTTCTTGGAACGCTTAAGCCCCAGCGTGTGTTGTTGGCTCTGCAGAGGAGAACGCGTCATGGGCTTGCTCGACAACATCCTGGGTGGATTGACCGGCGGCGGGCAGGGGCAGTCCTCCTTTCCGGGCTCGTCCAGCTCGCCGCTGACCAAGGCCTTGCTCATGCTCCTGGCCGCGAAGGCCTACCAGCATTACACGTCACGCCCGTCGCAGCCCGGTCTCGGCGGTCAAACGGGCGGCGGCCAGATTGGCGGCGGCTTTGATCCTGCTTCCGGCGGCATGGCCCCCAACGCGGCTCCGTCCGGCGGTCTTGGGGACATGCTGCGCGGCGGCGCAGGCGGCGGCCTTCTCGGCGGTCTTGCAGGCGGTGGCCTTGGCGGCCTGCTCGGCGGACTCGTCAGCGGCGGCGGGCTGAACTCGATCCTCGATCAGTTGCGCAACAGCGGCCACGGCGACGTCGCCAACTCATGGGTCGGAACAGGCCAGAACCAGCCGATTCATCCCGACCAGCTCCGCCAGGCGCTTGGCCCAGACACCGTCGACGAACTTGCCCAGAAGTCGGGCATGAGCAACGACGACGTCCTGCGCGAATTGTCCGAACAGCTACCGGCGGCGGTGGACCAGTTCACGCCCGACGGCCGCATTCCCACGCAGGAAGACGTCAATAGCCGCTGGGTTTGACCACCGCGCTTCGAGACCACCACGAAAGGCGACACCATGAGCATTCTTTGGACCATCCTGATCGGCTTCGTTGCGGGCGTGATCGCGAAATTTATCCATCCGGGCTCCAACGAACCGGCCGGCTTCATCATGACGGCCATCCTGGGCATCATCGGCGCGTTTGTGGCGACGTTCCTCGGCCAGGCGCTAGGCTGGTACCGGGCAGGCGAAGGCGCAGGCCTCGTCGGCGCGGTTGTGGGCGCGATCATCGTGCTCGTGATCTGGGGCATGGTCACCGGCCGCCGCAACACGACGCCGCTGGCCTGACGCGACAACCTGACCGATCTCTCGGCGACGCCGAAAGCCGGTCTTAACTCGCCGATGCGATGCTGGCTCCATGCAGCCGGCATCGCGCACCGCTCACGCTGACCCATCCCTCCCGGCCCGTATCGACTTCGTCGACTACGCCAAGGGCCTGTGCATCGTGATGGTCGTCATGATGCACACGACCCTGGGACTGGGCGAAGCACTCGGCCGCGAGGGCTTCATGCATACGGCCGTGGCGTTCGCCCGGCCGTTTCGCATGCCGGACTTCTTTCTGATCTCGGGCCTGTTTCTGTCGCGCGCGGTCGACCGGCCCTGGCGCGCCTATCTCGACTCCAAGGCGCTTCATTTCGCTTATTTCTATGCGCTCTGGGTGCTGATCCAGTTCGCCTTCAAGGCGCCGGCGGCGCTCTCGACCGGTGACGCCGCAACGCTGCGCGAATTCATGCTGGCGCCCGTCGAGCCATTCGGCACGCTCTGGTTCATCTACCTGCTGCCTGTTTTCTTCGTGCTCGGCAAGGCGTTGCGCGGCGTTCATCCGCTCGTGGTCTGGCTCGCGGCGGCGCTGCTCGAAACAGCCGGCGTCCATACGGGCTGGACCGTGATCGACGAGTTCGCGGGCCGGTGGGTATACTTCGTCACCGGCGCGGCGGCTGCTCCGGCCGTGTTCGCGCTGGCGCGGGCCGTCGTCGCGCATCGGCTGGTTGCGCTCGCCGCGTTGGCCGCCTGGGCGTCGCTCAACGCCTCGGCCGTGTTTACGCCGGCGCCGGCCATCGGCGAAGCCTCGCTCGCCAAGGCGCCCGGCCTGCGGCTGGCGCTCGGGCTCGTCGGCGCGGGCGCGGTGGTGACGGTTTCGGCCCTGCTCGCCAACTCCGGACAATGGCGGTGGCTGCGGACTCTGGGCGAGCGATCGATCGTGATCTACCTCGCGTTTTTCCTGCCGATGGCGGTCGGCCGCGCCGTCGCGGTCCGCCTGTTCCCGGAGGGGGACGCGGGCTGGCTGGCGCTGGGCGTATCGGCTTTTGCGGTGGCCGCGCCGGTGGCGCTGGATCTGCTCACCCGCGGCACGCGCTTCGGCTTTCTGTTCGCCCGCCCGGCCTGGGCCCGGCTCGATCGCGAGCCGCAGCCCCGGGTGCGTGCGCAGGGGGACCCCACGGCCGCGTGATGCCTCGTCAGGCGAGCATCTGCGTGTCGCCGCAGATCGAGATCGCCTGGCCCGAGATGGTGCGGCCGCGTGGGCTGGACAGGAACACGATCTGGTCGGCAAGTTGCTGCGGCGTCACGTATTCCTTGATGGACGTGTACGAGAACGCGATCGCCTCCATTTCCGCGCATCCTATGCCGCGCTGCTGCGCCTTGGCCTCCAGCACCCGGCGCTGGCGGTCGCCCGCCACGAGGCCCGGCAGAATGGCGTTGACCCTGACGCCGTCGCCGCCGAGCTCGATCGCGAGCGACTTGGTGAAGCCGATCACCCCCCACTTCGCGGCCGCATAGGGTGAGCGCATTGAAAAGCCGAGCCGCCCGGCCAGGGAGGACAGGTTCACGATCGAGCCGTTCTGGCTGCGCCGCAGATACGGGGCCGCCAGGCGGGCGCAGTTGAACTGGCCCGTGAGGCATACAGCGATGCAGCGGTCCCAATCTTCGGGATGGATCTCGTCGACCTTGCCGGTCGGCCCGGCGATCCCGGCGTTGTTCACCAGCGTGTCGAGGCCGCCGAGCGCTGCGAGCGCTTCGTCGAACAGACGCGCCACCGAGGCGCGGTCGGCCACGTCGCACACCGACCAGGTAAGGACCGGGTCGGTGGTCCTCAGCATGCCGAGGGCCGCCTCGTCGACGTCGCAGACATGCACGCGGGCGCCCTCGCGCACGAAGGCGCGCGCGATCTCGAGCCCGATGCCGCTGGCGCCCGCCGTCACCAGCACGCGCAAGCCGCTGATCCCTAGATCCATGGTGGTCCCTCCGCTTCGCGTTTCGGGGTTCAGGGCGCGAGCGCGCCCCGGCTGATGATGAAGTCTGCCGCGCCGGTGATGTCGGCCGCGATCGCCGCCCGGGCCGCCGCGCCGTCGCGAGCCCTGATGGCCGCCAGCGCGTCGGCATGAAACCGCAGGGCGCCGCCCTCGCGGAGGCGATCGGGACTGGCCCGCAGGTCGAGGTTGATCACGGGCCCGGCCTTCAGCCACAGGCCCCGAATGATCTCCACCAGCAACGGCGAACCCGCGGCCGCATAGACGGCGAAATGAAAATCTTTGTTGAGCCCGACCGTGAGCCCCGAATCCGGATCGGGGAGGGCGCTCTGGCGCCGAAAGGCCGCTTCCGCGGCTGCGATCTGCGCCAGATCGTCTTCGGTGCGCCGCGAGGCGGCCTGGGCCGCCGCATGTCCCTCGATGGAGATCCGGACATCGGCCAGTTCGCGGAACTGCGCTGCGCTCATCATCGGCACGCGGATGGCCCGGTTGGGCGTGACCTCCAGCGCCCGATCGGCGACCAGCCGGCTGACCGCCTCGCGAACCGGCATCATCGACACGCCGAGGGCCCCGGCGGCGCCGCGCAGCGACACTTTCTCGCCCGGCGCCATCCGGCCCGACACCAGAAGTTCGCTGAGCCGAGCGTAGGCCCGCTCGCCCAACGTCTGCCGGTCCAGCGGTTCGATCCGCTCGAGAGTATCCCGATTGTCCAAACGCATCCCTGGCTTTGGCGCCAGCCCCAAACAAGGCTGGACAAGCGTCGTCATCACCGGCAACCTAACTGTGATCACAGATCACGGCAAGGCGCGAGGGCTCCGCAGAGAGCCCGCCCCGGATCGGCTGGTCGAGGAAACGCGTCGACGAAATTGTCGCAGGAGGATCTTCACCATGGACACCCGTGTTCCGCTGTCACGCCGAGGCCTGCTCAAGTCCGCCGGTGGCGTCGCCGTCCTCGCCGGGATCGGCGCTCCCGCCATCGTGCGCGCCCAGAGCGAAGCGATCCGGATCGGCCATCTCACGCCCCGCACGGGATTTCTGGGCCCGTTGGGCGAGTATGGCGTCATGGCCATCGACCTCGCCGTCGAGGAGCTGAACGCGGCCGGCGGCATCAACGGCCGCAAGATCGAGCTTCTGAAGGAAGATTCGGTGAACCCGCAGACGGCCTCCACCAAGGCCGAAAGAATGATCGAGCGCGACAAGGTCGCGTGCATCATCGGCGAGATCTCGTCCGCCTCCTGCCTGACGATCGCGCAGGTCGCCCAGCGCAACAAGACGCTCTACGTCAACACCGGCGGCAACTCGGACGCGCTGCGCGGCGCCGACTGCAAGAAGTTCATGTTCCATGTCGAGTCGCAGAACTCGATGTATGTGAAGTCGGTCGGCCGGTCCTTTCTCTCGGCCGGGCTCGTGAAGGGCAAGTCCTGGTACTCGCTGACGGCGGACTACGCCTTCGGGCATGACCTGCTGAAGGTCGCCAAGCGCTTCATGGAGGGCAATGGCGGCAAGTTCTCGGGCGACGAACTCGTGCCGACGGACGCGACCGACTTCTCGGCCTACCTGCTGAAGATCCGCAGCGCCAAGCCGGACCTGGTGGTGTTGAACCTCGCCGGCAACCAGATCACCAACTTCCTGAAGCAATATGCCGAGTTCGGCCTCACTTTCCCGGTTGGCGGTTTCGGCTTTGACACAGCGCTCGCCTGGGCGGCCGGTAAGGGCAACTTCGTCGGCACGTGGCCGGTGGTCTGGCATCACCTGCTCGACACGCCCGGCACCAAGAGCTTCGTGGGCGCTTTCACCAAGAAATACGGCAAGCCGCCCGAGAACCAGGCCTGGGGCGACTACATCGCGATGAAGATCGTCGCCCAGAGCATGAACGAGTTGAAGACGCCCGACAGCGTCAAGCTCATCGAGCATTGGGAGAAGGGCGCGAAGTTCGACCTCCTGAAGACACGCCCGGGGTATTTCCGCGCCTCGGATCACCAGCTCATGCACGAGATGTACGCCGTCACGGCGCTGCCGGCGGACCAGGTGAAGAACCAGTGGGACATCTTCACCTCCACGGGCCCCGTGCCCGGACCGAACGAGGATCTCGAGGTGATCGCCTCCACCAAGGACGAGGCGGCCTGCACCTTCGCGTAAACGCGCGTCCGCGGGACGGCGGTCGGCGGATGCGCCCGCCGCCGGCCCGCCCGCCATGCGAGCACCACAGGGAACACGCCATTGACGCTCGTGCTCTTTCTCCAGCAGGTGCTGAACGGCCTTCTCGACGGCGTCTACTACCTGCTGATCGCGCTGGGGCTGTCGCTCATCTTCTCGCTGGGCGGGATCGTGAACCTTGCGCATGGCGCGTTCTACGCCATCGGGGCCTACCTCACGCTGGTGATGTCGCCCTATGTGGGCTTCGGCGGATCCCTGATCCTGTCGCCGGTCGCCGTGGCGTTGCTCGGTGTCGTCATCGAGCGGCTGCTGTTCCGGCGGTTCTACCGGTCCGACCCCATCCTGTCGCTGCTGCTCACCTTCGGGCTCGCGATGGTGGCCGAGCAGGCGCTGCGCATGATCTTCGGCGCCCCGCCGCTCAGCTACTCGATCCCGCAGGCCCTGCGCGGCCAGATCTTTCTTGGCGACTTCGTTTATTCCTACTACCGGACGGTGCTTCTCCTGATCGCGATCGGCTGCGTCGCCGCCCTCTGGGTCCTGCTGCACCGAACCGCCTTCGGCCGGGTGGTGCGCGCCGGCGTCCAGAATCCCGACATGGTGGGCGCCCTCGGCATTTCGCTGGAGCCCTACATGGCCGCCGTCGCGGCGCTCGGCATCGGCCTTGCGGGGCTCGCGGGCGTGCTGTTGGCCCCGATCTACGCCGTGCACCCCGCCATGGGCGCCGAGATCATTACGCCGGCCTTCGTGGTCGTGGTCATCGGCGGCCTCGGGTCCTTCTGGGGCGTCGTGCTGGCGGCGCTGCTGGTGGGGTTGGTCAAGGGCATGATGGCGGCGGTCGGCTACTCCGCCGGGTCCACGGCCGCGATCTATCTGCTCATGCTCCTGGTTCTGCTGTTCAGGCCGCGCGGCCTGCTCGGCGAGCGCATCACCCGGTTCGAGTGAGGCGCGCCATGACGAGTTCCTCATCCTCCACCCTGGCGCGCGTTCCGCTGCCGCTCGTCGCTGCCGCCGTCGCGCTGGTGCTGCTGCCGGCCGCCCTGATGGCGCTCGGGCTCACCATGACGTCGGCCACCGAGGTGGTCGTCTACGCCATGGCGTGCATGGCGCTGAACGTCCTGGTCGGCCACACAGGGCTCGTCTCCTTCGGCCACGGCGCCTGGTTCGGCCTCGGCGCTTACGCGGCCGGCCTCATCCAGCGCCACTGGATGCCGGGCGCGTTCTTCGGCCCGACGCTGCTGGCGCTGGCGCTGGTCGGCCTGCTGTCCGCCGCCTTCGGCTCGCTGATCCTGCGCAGGCGCGGCGTCTACTTCTCGCTGCTGACGCTCGCCCTGTCGGCCATGATGTATGTCGTCGCCTTTCGCTGGACCGAGGTGACGGGCGGCGAGAACGGGTTGGCGGGAATTACCCGGCCGAACTTCGCGGGCGTCGATCTTGAAGCCTCCGCACCGTATTACTGGTTCGTGGCGGCGCTCGCCTTCGCGGTTCTGGTCGGCCTCTGGCGCTTTCACCACTCACCCGTCGGCACGGTGCTGGTCGCGATCCGCGAGAACGAGCAGCGCGCTCGCTTCCTGGGCTACCCGACCAATCGCTACAAGCTTGCCGCCTTCGTGCTCTCGGCCGTGCTCACCGGTCTGGCGGGCGTGCTGCTGCTCTACAAAAATCGCATGACGTCGGCCGAGCCGATCTCGGTGACGTTCTCGGGCGAGCTTCTCGCCATGGTGGTCATCGGCGGCATGAGGAGCTTCCTGGGGCCCGCGATCGGTGCGCTCTTCTACATACTCTTCCGCGAATTCCTCTCGATTTACACCGAGAACTGGCTGTTCTGGTTCGGACTGGTCTTCGTCAGCTTCATCGTGTTCTCGCCGTCCGGGCTCGTGGGCGTCGCGGAGCGCCTGCTCGCGCCGTTCCGCAAGACCGTGGTCGAAGACGCCGCCATGTCGGCCCGGCGCACCGAAGAGATGCCGCTTCCGGACTCGTTGCGCCCGAAGGAGCACGTTGACGGCGTGGTCCTTGAGGCGACCGGCATCTCCAAGCGCTTCGGCGGCATCAACGCCGTGCGGGATGTCACGATTGCGATCCACGACCGCACCCTGCACGCCCTGATCGGCCCCAACGGAGCTGGCAAGACCACGGCGTTCAACCTGCTGTCGGGCATGTTCGCGCCCGACAAGGGAGACGTGCTGCTGCTCGGCCGCTCGGTGGTGGGCCGGTCGCCCGAAGCGATCGCGGCGGCCGGCATCGGGCGCTCGTTCCAGATCACGAACCTGTTCGCGGGGCTCTCCGTCGAGGAAAACCTGCGCATCGCCGTCCAGGCCCGGCACGCCGGCCGGTTCGGTTTCTGGAAGCCTGCCACCTCCCTTGCGGGGATTGGCGCTGAAACGCAGCAGATGGTGCGCTATCTGGGGGTCGCCGGCATCGAGCGCGCCGAGGCCGGATCGCTCTCCTATGGCGGGCAGCGTCTGCTGGACATGGGCCTCGCGCTCGCGACCGCGCCGCGCATCCTGCTGCTGGACGAACCCCTGGCCGGCCTCGCGGCGGCCGAGCGCCAGCGCATCGGGGCCATCATCAAGCGCATCTCCGCCGACCTGCCGGTGCTGCTGGTGGAGCACGACATCGACCGCGTGTTCCAGCTCGCCGACCATGTGACGGTGATGAACGACGGCGCCGTGCTGCTGGACGGCTCCGTGGAGGACGCCCGCACGAGCCCGCGCGTGCAGGAGGTCTATATCGGCTCGGGCGCGGCCAGCGTCGCTGCAAAGCCGCGCGAAACGGCCGCCGAAAAGGCGGAGCTGCTGACGCTGCGGAATGTCGACACGTTTTACGGCAAGAGCCACATCCTGCGGGACGTCTCGCTCACCGTGCATGAGCACGAGGTCGTCGCCTTGCTGGGCCGCAACGGCGCCGGCAAGTCGACGCTGCTGAAGACCCTCACGGGCATCGCGCCCGCGAAGTCCGGCTCCATTCGGCTCTCCGGCGCGGAACTCGTCGGCCGTCCCTCGGCCCAGACGGCGCGGCTCGGCGTCGGCTACGTGCCGCAGGGCAGGGGGCTCTTCGCCGGGATGACGGTGGCGCAGAACCTCGAGCTCGGCCGCCTGCGTCGCCAGACCGGCAACGGCGTCCATTGGGAGCTGGAGCGGATCTACGAGTATTTCCCGCGCATCCGCGAGCGGCTGGACAGCCCCGCCGATTATCTGTCCGGCGGCGAGCAGCAGATGGTGGCTGTCGCCCGGGCGCTCTCGGGCGACGTGCGGGTGCTCCTCCTGGATGAGCCCTTCGAAGGTCTCGCGCCCGCCGTGGTGGAGCAGCTCTTCGAGGCCTTCGACCGGCTCAGGCGCGAGGTCGCGATCATCATCGTCGACCACCACCTGGATCTGGCGCTGGCGCTGTCGGACTCCACCGTCGCGCTGGAACGCGGGCAGGTGATCCATACGGGTCCTTCCAAGGCGCTGCGAGACGATCTCGACCTGCGCCGCAAGGTGCTCTGGCTCTAAAACAAAGCTGAGGTTCGCGATGCCGAATGCTGCAAGCCCCGAAGTCGTCGCCATCGTGGGCGTCGGGCTCATCGGACGGGCGTGGGCGGCCATTTTCGCCCGCGCCGGATGGCAGGTGCGCCTCTGGGACCCGCACGCTCCGACGCTCGCGGCCGCCCCGGGGCTGATCCGCGAGGAACTTGGCAAGCTGGCCCGCCACGGGCTGGCGGACGACCCCGATGGGGCCGCGGCCCGCATCGCAGTGGGGGCCTCGCTGGCGGACGCGCTGGCGGGCGTCTCGTTCGTGCAGGAGAACGGGCCCGAGGTCGTCGAGCAGAAGCGGGCGATCTTCGCCGAGCTGGACCGGCTGGCGCCCCCGGACGCGATCCTGTGTTCCTCCACCTCCGCCATCGTGGCGTCCCGCTTCACCGAAGGGCTGCCCGGCCGCGCACGCTGCATTGTGGCGCATCCGGTGAACCCACCCCACCTCGTGCCCATCGTCGAGCTCTGCGGCGCGCCCTGGACTGCGCCCGAGACCGTGGAGCGCGCCCGCGCGGCATTCAGCGCGATCGGGCAGGTCCCGATCACGGTGCGGAAAGAGGTCGACGGCTTCATCCTCAACCGCCTGCAGGGCGCGCTGCTGGCCGAGGCGTTCCGGCTGGTGGGGGAGGGCTATGTGTCCGCGGAAGACCTCGACCACACGGTGAAGGACGGCCTCGGCCTGCGCTGGTCCTTCATGGGGCCGTTCGAGACCATCGAGCTGAACGCGCCCGGCGGCATTCCGGACTACTGCGCCCGCTACACGGGCTTCTACAAGGGGCTGGCGCACGACGCAGCCGGGCCCGAAGTTTACGAAAGCCCCAACATCGACCGGGTCGCGGCCGCGTGGCCGCACGCCGCTACGCCCGAGCGCGTCGCCGAACGCACGCGGTGGCGCAACGAGCGGCTGGCCGCGCTCGCGGCCCACAAGCGCGCCGCGCCCGACCCCGCCTGAATACCCCCGCCTCGAACGCGAGAACCGCCATGAGCCGCAAAGTCATCATCACCTGCGCCGTCACGGGCGCGATCCACACGCCCTCGATGTCGCCGGCGCTGCCGGTGACCCCGGAGGAGATCGCGGACGCCGCCATCGGGGCCGCGGAGGCGGGCGCGGCGATCGTGCATCTTCACGCGCGCAATCCGCAAACCGGTCAGCCCGACCAGACGCCCGAGGCTTTCGCGCCCTTCCTGAAGGTCATCAAGCAGCGCTCCAACTGCGTCATCAATCTGACGACCGGCGGCGCCCCGACCATGACCGTGCAGGAGCGGGTGCGCCCCGCCGCGACCTTCAAGCCGGAGGTGGCCTCGCTGAACATGGGCTCGATGAATTTCGGCCTGTTCGGCATGCTGGACCGCTTCAAGACCTTCAAGCACGAGTGGGAGCCGAAATACCTCGGCAACAAGGACATCCTGTTCCGCAACACCTACCAGGACATCGAATACGTCCTCACGACCTTGTCGGAGACGGGAACGCGCTTCGAGTTCGAGTGCTACGACACGTCTCACCTCTACAACCTGGCCTATTTCCTGGACCGCGGGCTCGTGAAGACGCCGCTCTTCGTCCAGACCGTTTTCGGCCTGATGGGCGGAACCGGAGCCCATCCGGAAGACGTCATCCACATGAAGCGGACGGCGGACCGGTTGTTCGGCGACAAGTACCGGTGGTCCGTGCTGGGCGCGGGGCGCCACCAATTGCCGATCGCCGCCATGGCGGCCGCCATGGGCGGAAACATCCGCGTCGGCCTGGAGGACTCGCTGTGGGCCGGCCCCGGCAAGCTGGCCCGGTCCAACGCCGAGCAGGTGACGTCGGCGCGGCGAATCATCGAGGGCCTCGGCCTGGAAGTCGCGACGCCGGACGAGGCGCGCGAAATCTTGTCGCTCAAAGGGGGCGACAAGGTCGACTTCTGACGCCGGATCGGCGCGGCGCTCAGCCCGAAGGCGGCTCGGCGAAATCTCCGAAAAGCCCTGGCTTTCGGCGTCGCGGCCGCCAAACTCCCGCAGCGCGGCCGCTGCGGGAGGCCGCGTGCAAACCCTTAGTTCCATGGATCGAAACGGGTTTTTAACTTGGATCAGCCATTTCCCTTGTAAGTTGTAGTTCAGCGGGAACATCCGCGGGGGTGGTAAGCCATGCGGCTGATCGTCGGCACAATTCTTGTCTTCGCCTGCGTCTTCGGCAGCTACGCGATGATGGGCGGCCATCTCGAGGTGCTGTGGCAGCCCTTCGAGTTCGTGATCATCCTCGGCGCGGCGATCGGCGCGTTCATCATCGGCAACCCCGCGCCGGTGCTGAAAGCCGTTCCCGCCATGCTCGGCACGCTGTTCAAGGGCCCCAAGTACAAGCAGGAATGCTACGTCGAACTGCTCGGGATGCAGTTCACCTTGTACAAGCTCGCGAAGCAGAAGGGCATGACGGCCATCGAGCCGCACATCGAAAACCCGAGCGAATCCTCCCTGTTCAACGCTTTCCCGACTTTTGCGGCCAACCATCATGCGGTGGAGTTCGTCTGCGATTACATGCGCATGGTGACCATGGGCGCGGACAACGCCTACGAGATCGAAGCCCTCATGGACGAGGAGCTCGAGACGCACCACCAGGAGCAGGAGCGCATCATCACGGCCATGCAGTCGCTCGCCGACGGCACGCCGGCGCTCGGCATCGTCGCGGCCGTGCTCGGCGTGATCAAGACCATGGGCGCCATCTCGGAGCCGCCGGAGGTGCTGGGCCACCTGATCGGCGGCGCGCTGGTCGGCACCTTCTTCGGGGTTTTCGTCGCATACGGCTTCTTCGCCCCCATGGCGGCCTCGCTCAAGAGCACCTTCGAGGCCGAGTCCAAGTACTACTCCTCCCTCAAGGCGGGCCTGCTCGCCCATATCGGCGGCCAGCCGCCCGTGATGTCGATCGAGTTCGCCCGCAAGGCGCTCTTCAGCGAGGTTCGCCCGACCTACAGCGAGGTGGAAGCCGCGACCGCCGATCTGCCCGCCGCCGCCTGATCCAAATTCCAGCAGGAACTCGATGGCCAATAATTCCATCCGGCCGATCATCGTCAAGAAGGTCAAGAAGTCTGCGCACGCGCACCATGGCGGCGCCTGGAAGATCGCCTACGCGGATTTCGTGACCGCCATGATGGCGTTCTTTTTGCTCATGTGGCTGATCAGCATGACCACGCAGGAGCAGAAGACCGGCCTCGCGAACTACTTCTCGCCGCCCAATGTCAGCCCCACCACCAGCGGTTCCGGCGGCATCCTGATGGGCTCCGCCATCGACAAGCCGGGCAGCAAGGCGTCGGACATTCGCGACGCGCCGGTGGGTGGAACGGGCCGCGTCAGCGACCGCGAGCCCAGCCCGCCGACCGCGCTCATCCGGGATCCCAGCCGCCCGATCGCCAGCGGGGCCAACCAGAGCGCGGCGGCGAGCATCCGCGAAGCGCTCCAGAAAATGCCCGAATACACCGAGCTGTCACGCAACATCGTGGTCGAGGCGACCAAGGAAGGCGTGAACGTCTCCCTCACGGACCAGGACGGCCGCTCGATGTTCCCCGAGGGCTCGGTCAACCCCTATGAGCGCACCCGTCTCGTGCTGGTGGCTCTGGCGCCCACACTGCGCCGGCTGAACAACCGCCTCTCCGTCACCGGCCATACGGCCGCGACGCGGCCGGGCGCGCAGGGCTCGGATTCCTGGAGCCTGAGCGCCGGGCGGGCCGTCTCGGTGCGCGAGATCCTGTCAAACGCGGGCTTCCCCAGCAACCGCTTCACCTCCGTGGCGGGGCGCGCCGACACCGAGCCGGTGTTCCCGGACAATCCCCACCTGGCGTCGAACCAGCGCCTGACAATCACGCTGATCAACGAAGCGCCGCCGATGCCCCCCGGCGCTTTCCGCTGACAACCAGGCGCCTCGGTCTGACGCGAGCGGGCGCGGATTCCTGGCCCGAAAGCCGTTGGAGGACGGACGCCCTTGCGCGACTGAGCCGCCGAACAAGCGCCATTCCGTTGGGTTGGGCGAATTTGTTCAGTTTCGATGCCGATAGCGAAGCTCTGCAACCGCTGATCGCAACCTGATGAGGCGCTCCTCGAGGTCCAATCCGACGAAGTCAGCCCCAACATCGATGTCGAACCGTTTGAGTTGTTCGGCCAACACCCGCAGTAGTTCGGGCTCGGAAGCCCCAGAGGTCAACGCCTCACCCAGAATCGCGCTTGGCTTTCGCATCATCACTCGCAATCTGAAAATGGCGCTCGAAAAAAGAAGCCTCGCAGACCTGGCGTTTGCGAGGCTTGGTGTTCAAGCGGCCTTGACGACGATTTTCGTCTCTTTCTGCGCTTCGGCGGTTTTTGGCAGCACGACCGTCAATACGCCTCGAGAGAACGTCGCTTCGATCTTTGAAGCATCGACGCCGTCCGGCAAGGGGAACGAGCGCTCGAAGCTGCCGAACCGGCGCTCCGAAACGTGATAGTCGCCCTGAGTCTCGTCCTTCTCAACGTGTTTCTCACCGCTGATGACGATCGAGCCATTCACGAGCCTGACCTCGACGGATTTCTCATCCAGACCAGGCAGTTCGGCCACGATTTGATAGTTCGCCGCATGCTCAATGAGATCCACAGCCGGCAAGACGCCTTTCACCTTCGACATCGTCGAGCTCAGCGACGGCTGTAGAAGGTGCTCAGGCCACCGCCAAAGAGCTCCTGCGCCCATCTGGTCGAAGAGGCGGTCAACGTCGGCGCGCAAGCGCTCGAAGGCCGTCCAGTCGCGCCGTCCAGAGATGGCGGACTTTTCCGCTTTCACCGGAAGCTTTGTGGGTTCGGTCATGATTATCCTCCGCTGCTTGAACGATAGTTCCCGGGGGATCGCCACGAAGACGCCTGCCGCCTATCGGGCGGCACGCACTCAACGCAGCCGCAAGACGTGTGAGCCTGGACCGAAGCGAAAAAACGGGCGCTGACCTGGATCAATTATGCCGGCGGGTTTGAAAGCAGAGGGACATGGCCGTCGCGAGGGGGCGGAACTGCCCGCTCTTGACGCGCATCAGTAAAGGCGACGCAGGCTCGCCTTATTGTCGGCCTGCCCGGTCAGCTCGTCGCGCAAAACCTTGGTGTCCCCGCTTTTCACTCACTTCCGGGGAAGGCGGGTGTCCGAGCCTCCATGATCGCCAAGATCCCGGCTCGGGAGAAGGGCGCCTGGTTCAAACCTCCGACGCGGTGAGACCCATGTCTGCCTCAAAGCACCGGCCATATGCGCCATTCGATTCGCTCGTGCTGGTTTGCGACGGGCGCAAATCGCTGTTCTTCCGAAATACCGGCTCCGCTGCTGCGCCGACGCTTCACCTGATGCAACGAAGCGACGCCGACCCTAATCCGCCGACACAGAAATGGGGCGCCGATCGACCCGGCCGCTCAGGCGCGGGGGACAGTCGTCGAACCGCCATGGGGCAGACCGACTGGCACGAAGAAGCCGAACGTCAATTCGCGATCGAGACAGCCGCGCTGCTGGATCAACTCGCGAATTCGTTCACCGCAAAGGCGGTCGTCATCATCGCGCCACCCCGGACGCTGTCAGTGTTGCGAGATCACGTTTCGCCGAACGTCAGGGCGATGCAAATGACCGATTGCGCCGCAGACCTCACGAAACATTCCGTACCCCAGATCGAGGAATGGCTGGCTGGGGAAGGCGCGACTTGACGACGAAGAGATGGCTTTTGGCGCCCAGGCGAGCCGCAATGGCCAGCCAGGCGAGAAAGCGGCTCAGAACAATCCTGACCAGCCCATGGAAGGGTGCAGGTCGGCTTCGCAATCCTGCCAAGGCGCCGGATCTGCTGGTGGGATCGTGATGGCGGACTGGCAGTATCGAAATTAGATGATAAGTTTGTATCAGTCGGTGTCGATCCCGATCGCTTAATCACCCGATAGGCGGACGAAACGAGGCAACGCGGCGACTAGTCTTTGCTAAGACACATTCACCGCGCTTGATCCGTATCAGGCTCTTGGGTCAGGGCAGAACGTATCGGTCCGACAAGTTCGGATCCCCTTACGCAGGCCTTCAAGCGGCTGAACATCTGGCCTATCTAAAACCCAGGAGAAACCAGGGCGACACAGCCATGGGGCAGGGCTCTACCAAACCGAGTCCGCAGTAATCGACGTCTGCTTTAGCAGGAAGCGGCAGCCAAATCCGCGCCGATCGGGATCAATTTTTACAACAACAACTCCGATCAAGCTAAGGACAACCTGCCATTCGTCAGGCGCCCTGTCGAGCTCTGCAGCAACATCTCGGAAGAGGGACGAAGCGCAGCCTTACCGCTGCGCTCAGACGAAGGCGTTGAACAAATTAATCATTCGAAGGAATGAAAGATCGAAGGCATCCGAGGTGGGCGCTCATGCGATTCATTCGCGCATCGATTATGTCTCATATTCTGCAGGTTACTCTAACTGCGATGTGAGCCCGCACGATACTGCCGCCGTCTGCTAGGAGCGACCGGATGAGCGTTTCGACGATGTCCCGCAACAGCCTTCTCATCTGGGCGACCTTTGGGATTGCGGTAGCTTTAGTCAACCCTGCACGAGAGATGCTAACGCAAGATGATAGCTGGGCTTATGCCCGGTCAGTCCTCTATCTACTAGAGACTGGCACGTACAAATTAGACAATTGGTCAGCGGCAAATAATCCCGTGCAGATATATATTGCCGCCGGGCTTTCTAGATTTTTCGGATACTCTCTAATCTTGCTTAATTTGTCCACGATTTTCTATTTTTGCTTACTTGCATTCTCATTTAAGCAGTTACTCGAAAATTCTGGAATTGAACCATCCAACGCAGCTTTGGTCACCTTGGGGTTGATGGCCAGCCCTCTCTTATTCGTACTCACATTCACGTTTATGACTGACATTCAGTTTCTGGCTTGGCTGTTTCTCGCGGTCTCGCTGTATTCGAAAGGGATGGCCGGTAGCCGGCCCTACCTATTAGCTGGCTCGGTAGCTGCAGCTGCCGCTGTAGGAACACGGCAATTTGGCGTCGCAATAGTCGGTGGATGGCTAGTCGCGCTTCTGTTGGCCGGTGCAGGGCGACGACTTGACCTGTCCAGATCAGCCTTAGCGATCACGCTGCCCTGCATTGCGGCAATATTACAGATAATTATTGGATTAAACGAGCCAAACGTCACACAGCTTTATCGCTTTGCAGAACAGCGTGCTTTCTTATCTCACTCAACCGGCGAGCTACTGCTTGAATTGGTCTGGCGCATATCGATATTCGTTCAGTATCTCGCTATTCTTTTGGTGCCAGTCGTCCCAATTATTGTGGGATTAATGTTTCGGGCTCATCTAAAGAAGCGCCTCAGGCCGGGGATGCTAATCGCGGCTCTCGCAACGGCCGGAGCAGTCCTGATCGGTTTATGTATTGACTCTAGGCTGACCGTTCGACCAGCAGCAGTAGGCAGCTTGCCATGGCAATCGCTGGGGCTATTCTGGATGTGGGATACGATCCTTGGCAGGGGGCGCTTACGCCAGATACTTGACCTCGCGGGTATCGTTGCCGTGGCGCCTTGCGCATGGCTCGCTTATGATCGCTTAGCGAACGTATGCGCTCGTTGGCCGGCCAAGCCACAATCGCTTCTTATAGCCGGGACAGCAGCAAGTTTATTCGTGCTGCAGGTCGGCTACATCCAATTCAATGACACATATGTCGTTACTTATGTCCCATTCGCTTTGCTGATGCTCGCCTCCGCATTGGCGGAATACGGACTCGACCGACGATGGTTTGCTGTCGGCTCCCTCTCATGCGTATGTTGCATCTTAGGTCTCTCGGCCTACCTCCGCGATAGCCATGACAAGCAGGAGTTAGCTTGGGCAGCGGCTGAGAAGCGCTTGCAGCAGGGTTTTACCGCTGAGCAGGTTGGTGGCCCAAGGCAATGGGCTGAATACCATGGAGCTTTTGATCGTTGGATAGCCGCTGGAATGCCTGGCATCAAGCCGCCGGCAGCACCCCCGGAACTCGGTGAAGATCGACTTCATGACCCTTTCTACTCTTGGTTGGAGACTAGAAAAAAGGGTGCTGATCCTTGACCCGGTTGTGCGCCGACTTGCTGAACGGGCTGCCAGCAAGGCCGTCGCCAAGCTACTGGCGCTATCGAGAGTTGATGCGATGATGCTGGGCCCCAGACACAGCGGGGTCCGCCACGTGCTTCGGCAAAGTCTGGCAAGGCATTATGCAGACCTTGGCTCGCCGACAACCCAGCGGAACAGAGCGGACTGGCGGAAGGGGTGTCCTTCGTAGTTACCGCTTAGAGCTCTACGATCGTGTCGCTTTTGGCCCACGAGAGAACAGTACCCCAGCGGCTACCCCAGACGCTCTGGGCAACTGCCGCCTTGTGCCTTTCAGGGCAAAAGCACGGGTCCGAGTCGCGTTGGACGCGCCAGAGATTTAGAGACCTAGGTCGTTGCCAGCGAAAATTTCCAATACTCTTTTCCTTATTTGCCGGGGGACAACGCTGATGGCCAGTGACCCTGTTCGCAGGGGCCGGAAATCGGATCCTTCGCAAGTAAACTAAGTGGCAACTGCGTTCGACCGGATCGCGATGAAGTTTCGTAGCTCGCGGCCGTTCGACACTGATATCGACATGTCCCAGATAATCTCTGCGTGCGAGGTAATGGCCAATGAGCGCAAAGCGGTTCGGCCTGCGAAGTTTCAGCGCCACTCCGACCCTTAATCGTCAGCTGATCGCATTGCAGATTCTTCATCACAGCCGGGTCTGTCATGTGCTCAGCGGCACACGTCAACAGGCCCGTTTTGGCTAAGCTTGGTATCAGCCCGTGGATGCAGGAGACGCGCCATGACCGTCGTGCTCAGGACAGACAGCGACAACTACGTGCATCAGCTTTGGGCTCAGGACCAGGCCGCTACGTGTGCGGTGGCGAGCATCTGGATGGCGCGGAACCAGGCCAAGCAGTCGACCGCCACCGAAGACGAGTGGAGCCTGGCCTGGCGACTATACAATCGGGTCGTGCTGAACTGCCCTTCGGATCTCATTCCATTTCCGCCAGCGCCGAGGACCTTCAACGCCAGTTCCTTCGCGAATGATGAGAAGACGTTCGCCAACAAGTTCTCGAATTTTGGAACGTTCATGCAGCAGGTTATCGACGCGCTCAAGCTGGACGGGCTCAAGGTGAATTCTTCAACTGCGTTCAGCAAAGGGACCCAGATCGACAAGTCGAAGCTTTCGGACACGACGCCGGCGATCGTTCTTCTGGGATGGTATAATGGCGCGAAGCGCAATGGTGGTCATTTCATCGTTGCTTCTCGGGTGACGAGCAAAGGATCGATTGTTTACCTGGATCCGTGGGGTGGACAGTTGAGCGAGGCCGGCACAGGTCCGCAGTACCAGACCACGGGCGTCTTCGAGCAGGTCACCTACATCTCGCGGTGATCGCCGGTTTCGAGAGACGAACCGGAGCCTCGGCGCGCAGGACGGCCAGCATCGACATGCTCCGTCCCCGCGGCTGCCTGGGTGCGGTGCGGTCTCGTTCTCCCCATCGCACACGCAATCGCGACAGCAATACGCCAGTGCGCCCAGAGCGCCCTTATGGCCGCTGCGGGCGCGGGGCCGCGACGCGGTCGCCCCGCGGCGATCGAGCGCGTGCGGGCCCACACAGACGCCAGGCAAGACATCGTGGAAAAAGAACTGTAGGCTCAGCGTGAGGTGGGTACGGGTATGTTTCACTGTACATACAGCACTGTATTCAAGCAGGCGCCCAGCGGGCGAAAGCTGGTCCGCCTCCGGTTCCACAAGAGGCCCTTCGTCTCGCGTCTCGCCGGTGTGAGGCTCACGCTGGCGGTGGCCGTTCTCAGCACGGTTGTATTTGGCGCGCCTCTCGGCGCTCAGGAGGCCGCCCTCAGCGAAAAGGCGCTCTGCGAGAGCTCGGCGGTTCAGCGCGAGAAGGCCGTGCCGGCTTGCACCCACCTGATCGAGGGAGCGGCCGACGCGCAGACGGCCGCGGGCTATCTCAACAACCGCGCCATTGCGTTCGCGCAAATCGGCATGACGGACGACGCGATCGCCGACCTTAACGCCGCGATCGCCAAGAACCCGGTTTTTGTGGACGCAATCAAGAACCGCGGGCTGCTGCTGGTCAGGAAGAACGAGCTCGATCGGGCCATCGCGGACTTTAACGCGGCGCTGAAGCTGGCTCCCACCCGCCTGGACATCGTCAACTTGCGCGGCGCGGCGCTGCAGTCAAAGCAGGAATTCAACCTTTCGGTTGCCGACTTCAACAAAATCTTGCTGAAAGAGCCGAAGAACTACGCAGCTCTCGTCAATCGTTCTTTGTCGTTCTACTATATGCGCAAGCTGGACGAGGCAATCAAGGATCTGAACGCCGCGATCGTCCTGCAGCCGGACGCGACGAAAGCTTACCAGAATCGCGCTCTTGCACTGAGCGACAAGGGCCGATACGCCGACGCGATCAGCGATGCGACCTACATCCTGTCCAAGACGCCCAACGACGTGGAAGCCTTGTCGGTGCGGGCTGACGCGTGGCGCTTGTCCGGCAATCTCGCGAAGGCGAAGGACGATGCGGATGCGGCGGTCGCGATCGCGCCCGACGACGCCCGCACGCGCAACGTGCGCGCGCTCGTGTTGCGCGACGGCGGCGACCTCGAAGGCGCGCTCGCGGATCTCGACGCCGCGATCCTGCAGGACCCGCGTTTTGACGTCGCTTTGGCCAACCGTGGAGACGTGCAGCAAAAGCTCGGCGCCAGCGAGCGCGCTCGCGCGGATCTCGACAAGGCGATTGCGATCAACCCGGGCAACCCTGTGGCTTTGGCCTATCGGGGCAATCTGTACCGCGAGCGGGGCGAATACGAGCTCGCGCTGGCGGACTATAACCGGACCCTGAAGGTCGTTCCGGACTTCGCCGAGGGGATCGTAGGCCGTGGGCTCGTGCATGAGGCGCGACACGAGATCGACCTTGCGAGGGCTGATTATCTCAAGGCGACCAAGTTGCCTTCGGCCCTGGACGGCGATCGTACGCGGCTGTCCCAGTCGGTTGCGCGCCAACGGCTTGAGGTCTTGGCGAAGCTCGAGGAAATCAAGCGCAACGAGGAAGCCGCCCAACTCACCATCAAGAAGTCGCCCGAGCCGGTGGCGGCCAGGCCAGATCCCGGTCGACGCGTGGCGCTTGTGATCGGAAACGGCGCATACCGCGACGTTCCCGCATTGCCGAACCCGAAGAGCGACGCCAATCTGGTCGCCGAAACGTTGAAGAGCATCGGCTTCCAGCTCGTTACGGTCCGGACAGACCAGGATCGTGCATCCATGCTGGCGGCGTTGCGGGATTTCGCCGCGGAGGCCGACAAGGCCGACTGGGCGATCATTTACTACGCCGGCCATGGCATTCAGCTGAACGGCGTAAACTACACGATCCCGACCGACGCTATGCTGAAGAACGACCGCGACGTTCCGGACGAAACCATCTCACTGGATCGCCTGCTCACCACCGTGGACGGCGCGAAGAAGCTCAAGCTCGTCATCCTGGACGCTTGCAGGGACAATCCGTTCGCGTCCCGCATGGCACGTACGGTCGCGACCCGCTCGGTTAGCCGCGGGCTCGCGCGCCTGGAGGATGTGCAAGGCGGTGTTCTGGTGGCTTACGCGGCGCGAGACGGGCAAGTGGCGAGCGACGGCAACCAGCGCAACTCGCCTTTCGTCCAGTCGCTCGTGCGCCGGATCCAGGAGCCCAACACGGAAATCAACATGGTGTTCAGGCGCGTCCGCGACGACGTTCTAAAGACGACGTCCGGCCGGCAGGAACCGTGGGTTTACGGGTCGCTCTCCGGTTCCGAATACTACTTCAAATGAACGGGCGGGTCGTTCGGCGACGCCGCCCGCGCATCGGCGCTCTTTGCGGGCTCATGATAACGGGCTTCGTCGCCGTTCTGGCCGGATGGCCGGCGCGGGCGAGCGCGCAAGGCTCCCCGTCGCTGCAGGGATCCGCGCAGACGCGCCCGTCCCCAAGGCCGGGGGCGCCGGACGGGATCGTGTACAAGATCGTCCGGGCCGGCGCGCCTCCGTCCTATCTGGTCGGCACGCTGCATCTGGGCGACGAGCGGGTCAAGTTGCCGCGCGTGGTCGAGCCTTTGCTGGGCGAAGTCAGGCTCGTTCTGCTGGAGCTGGATCCGAAACAAATGGACGGTTCTCCCGCAACGGCGAAACGCGTCGCCAGGGACCTAGCCGAAAGCGATCCCTCCCGCCGCGCCAAGGCTTTGCTGTCGCCAACCGATTTCTTGGCGCTCGGCAATTGGATGAAGGAACGCAACCTCCCGGCGCGGATGCTCGACGGCAAGCTGTCGGCGCTTGTACTGCTTCTGGATGGTCAGGACGGCAGCCGCGAAGCCGATAGGGGAGCCGGCCTCGACGCTCAGTTGGCCGAGCTGTCGGCCAGCCGAAACCTTCCGGTCGGCGGGCTCGAGACGATCGTCGAAACCGTGCGGGCGCTCGACGACGTGCCCCCGCAGGTGCTGGCGGAGGTCCTGATGCGGATGATGGCGACACGTGATCAGCATCTGCGGATCCGCGAACGTACCGTTCAGTATTACGAAGCCGGCGATGACGGCGGCCTTTATGCATGGATGCGGCAGCCGTCATACCTGTCGGAAACGCCGCCGCTGGGTCTTCCACCTGCGTTTCTCGAAGCGATCCTGGAGCGGCGGACAGCCATCTTCGCCGCGCGAGCCTTGCCCGAACTGGATAAAGGCGGCGTGCTGATCGCAGTCGGAGCGGCGCACCTGGCGGGACCCCATGGGCTGGTGGAGTTGCTGGGACGAGGCGGTTTCAACGTGCGGCGCCTCGGACGCTAGCGCAGGCTGCAGGCCCATTGGCGAAGTATGGGCGCCATGGCGTTTTTGCAGCATTGCTGCGCCTTGCTGCAGATGAGGTTATCACCCAGGCGGCCGCGTCCGGTCGCCCGCCCCGGGCTCCGCCTCGTCGCTTGCAACCGAGATCATTAGCGCCGTGACGTTGTCCCGGGCGCCGTTGCGCAAGGCTTCTGCGACGAGTTCGTCCGGCCCGGAGCCTTTCGCGATCAGCGCGGCCAGGTCATGCGACGGGAGGGCTCCGTGCAGGCCGTCCGAACACAGGATCACGGTGTCGCCGGGCTCCAGCAATCCGGCCACCTTGTCCAGCTGCAGCGCATCGGCGGCCCCGACCGCCCGGGTGATCACGTTGGCTTTGGGATGACGCGGCGCGTCTTCGAGCGGGATCATGCCCGCATCCACCATGTCCTGAACGAGGCTGTGGTCCCGCGTGAGGCGGGTCACCTCGCCGTCACGGCAAAGATAAGCGCGCGAGTCGCCGGCCCACAGGCAGGCGAAGTGGTTGCCCCGCGCCATTGCGGCCACCACCGTGCTCGCCATCGTGACCGGCGACCCGTCAGGGTTGACGGCGGCGCGCAATCGTTCGTGCACGGCGTCCAGCCGCAGCCTCACCTGGGCCAGCAGTTCGGCCGCCGAGAGCCCCTGCGGCATGTCCTGCAGCGCCTCGACGATCGCAGCCGAAGCGACGTCGCCCGCGCCGTGACCGCCGGCGCCGTCGGCGACCGCCCACAGGCCGATGTCGGACCGCTCCAGATAGGCGTCCTCGTTTCGGGTCCTGACCCGGCCTGGATGGGTTGCGCCACGGGAGTTGAACCGAAGCGTCATGACGCCCTCGCGATCATGCCCGGGAAGGCGGACGGAGCGGGCAGGCCCGCGTCGGAAAGACGGCTTCGGCCGGGCGACCACCATCCCGGCGCGGGCGCGGGCTCGGGCGGCCATGCGCCGGCATCGTCCCATGGGAGCAATTCGTCGATCAGGGCGTCGGCCCGAATCCGGAGGCGGGAGGCGAGGCTCACGCGCTCGGCCATGTCTTCGTACCACAGGGGCGGAGCGGCGGGTTCATCCGGGCCGGCGAGACGCACCACCGCGAGCGGGAACAGGCGGTCGACCCAGTCGCGGCTCGGCGCAAGCACCCCTTCGACGATAGCGACGCCTTCAGCGCCCGCGATCCTGAAGCGCCACACGGGAGCCTGCTCCCAGACATCGTGCAGGTCAGTCCCGAAGGCGTCCTTCACGGCCGCCATGGCGTCCTGCAACCACCGGTCCCACGCCGCAACGAACGCGTCCGGGACATTGCGTCGGACGAAATCCCCATGCGCCGGGATCTTGCCGTAGAAGCCGATCATCGCGCCGGTTCTCCTCGAGCGGCCGCTTGAAGCCGGGCAGATCGGCCCAGCTCTCGGGGCTAGGACGGGAACTGCGGGCAGCGGAACTCCGAAAGCTCCCGCAGCCCGAACGGGTTGACCACCGAGTTGGTGCGCAGAACGAATTCGGCGCTGCGTTCACCTTGCTGGTAAAGGAGGCGCTGCTGGTCCGGCGTGCGCCCGGCCGACAACTTGCCCCGGTAGACGAATTTCAGCGCCGCCCAGGGCCCATCCGTTGAAATCGGGTTCGCGGTCGGGGGATCGAACGTCAGGATCACCGGATTGCGGGCCGGCCATTGGAGTTGCACCGGTCGGGCCAGGTTGGGGCCGGGCAGGATCTGCGTCTTGGCGCCTTCCACCTCCAGGGTCGCGCCCTTGGCGGCGGCGTCTGTCCCGAGCGGGATCATGTCGAACCGCAATCCTTGGCCGCCTGCCGCGCCTCCGGGAAAGAAGGCGTCCCGAATGGCCCGGGCGCGCTCGAATTGGGCGATGTCGCCTCCGGACACGGGGGCGGGCGCTCCGCCGGCGCCGACCGTCCGCCAGGGTTTCTGACTTGCGTCGACGTATTTGGCCAACATCTGATCGAAAAACTGGTCGAACCCGCCGCCGGGGCCAAAAAGCCGGGTGAAGTCGTCGACCGGCATGTCGGGCGCGCCGGGATTGCGGCTGAACGGAAAGCGCGTTTCGACCTGCCGGCAGAATGGCGCGAGCTTTTGCCGCCAGGCGGCCGTAATCGCCGATTTGGCGCCGCCTTCTCGCAGTTGAGACGTGGACTGAGCTACGACGGTGAGCCAACGCGACAGCGGCTCGGGCGCGTTGCGCGCGTCGGACGACAGTCGTTGAAGCGGGTCGGGGCCCGCGGGCGGCGGCGGCGGAACGGAGCCGGGCGTCACATTGGCCAGCGGAGCCACCACGCCGTAGACGTCGCGCAGGAGCGCCAGGTTGGCGTCCAGCGGCGCGCCCGCGGCGGCGCGCAGCGCCCGGAAACGATCCTCCACGATCTGGCCCACAACCGCGGTGGGCGAGGGGCCGGCGGCGGCCCCTACCGCGCTGGCGAGGCGGCCGGCGCTGCTGGACGCGGCCGCCGCGTCTGCGCCTTTGTCGCCACCCGCGCCAGGCGCTCCGGCCGCGCCGCCGAGCGCGTTTTGCGCTGCGCCCTGGAGGCTCCCGGCCACGCCGGGAAGCGGCACGCTTGGCGACAACTGCCGGGCAATGCCCTGTATCAGGTCGCGGATCGGCGAATTGGGAGCGCCGAGCACGTTCAGCCCTTCCGACGCCTGCTGGAGCGACTTGAACGGAAGCAGCCCCACGTCGCCGATCACCCGTTGCCAAGCCTTGCTGTAGTCGTCCGCGTAGAGCCGCAGAATGGCGCCTTCGAGCTGCCTCGGGTCGGTCAGCAGAGCTGCCGTCTGGGTCTGCCCGATGATCCAGCTTTCGGACGCGGCCTCCGCGACCGCGCCGGGAAGGCGGGATAAAAAGACGCGATTGAGGCCCTCGATGGTGTAGAGGCCCGGAACCGAAACGTCTTCCAGCCGAACACCGGAGCGAGCCGTGAACCAACGCTGGCCCGCTGCGCCGATCACGTCCGCGGCCCGCCAGGGCGCGGCCGAGCCGTTCGACAATCGCAGGCGCCCGTAGATCCTTTCCGGCAGGGGCAGCTTGGAGAAAACGATCCGAGCTTCCTCGACGAGCGCCGTATCCGGCGCATAGCGGGGGAAATCGCCCTGCAGCAGCGTGTCGAGATGTGCGGCGAGGCTGGCGCGGGCAGGCGCGCCGACCGCGCCGGGCACGGCCTGCTCCCAATCGAGCCGCATCCATTCCTTCAGAAGCGCCCTGTCGATGATGGGAGCCTGCCGGGTCAACATCAGGTAGGCGCGCGTCGCCTCGTAGAGGTAGTCGGGCCGCTGCATGGCACCGCGCATCTGACCTTCCAGCCGGGCCAGGAGGCGCGGCAGGAGCACGCGCTCCAAAACGTGCCGATAGGCGGTCTGCGCCGCGGACAGGAGCTTGTCGGACTGGCCAAGGCCGAAGTTGCTTGTGCTCGCCCCCTCGGCGATCGACGTCTGCAGGTCGCGCACGCTGTCGAGATAAGGCAAAGCGGCTTGCGCCCGGTCGCGCTCGGACACGGGATCGAAAGTCAGCGACGCCGCCTTGTCCTCCGCGGCTTGCACGGCAGCCGCGAGGGCTTCGGCCTGTCGCGCCTCGGTGCGGGCAATTGAAACGCCCCAGCCGCCGGCGCCCGCGATCAGCAAAACGGCTGCGGACCACGCCAGCGCCTGCAGGGCCCATCTCCGGCGTTCGCGCGAACGGTCGCGCGCCGCCAGCCGCGCCTCGTTGAACACCACCTCGCGAAGCAGTCGGCCAAGGAAGTAGCTGCGTCCGGCTTGCGCCCGCACGGCTTTGGGACGCCTCGCATCCAGCCCGAAGGTGCGCGATAGAACGCCCGTCAGCCGATCGATCGGCGTTCCTTCCTGGGTGCCGGACGTGAAATAGACACCGCGTAGGAACGGAGCCTGCTCGAGCTGCGACCCTCCAAAAGCGCTTCGCAAGAACGGCTCGATCGCCGGGGCCAGCGAGGCGAACTGCGCAGGAAAGCCTGCGATCCTGGCCCGCTGCTCGGGGCCGCGTTCCGCCTGCAGGCGCTCCAGCACGCGATCCTGAAGACGAGCCACCAGGGCGGAGAACTCTTCCGCGAAGCGGCCGACATGGCCGGCCGGGGCAGCGGTCTCGGGAAACGTCATGCCCCAGACCTGGCTGCGCGTTTCCTTGTTCAAGTCGTCAAAGAACTCTGC
Source organism: Alsobacter metallidurans (assembly GCF_014636935.1). Classification (GTDB taxonomy): domain Bacteria; phylum Pseudomonadota; class Alphaproteobacteria; order Rhizobiales; family Beijerinckiaceae; genus Alsobacter; species Alsobacter metallidurans. Next base: position 283,145 of record NZ_BMES01000002.1, read on the forward strand.
AAAGCCGACCACGAGGTCGGTCTTGCTAACCAGGAAATATACCGGGAGACGCTGGTCGAGTTTTTGCTCCAGCTCGCTGATGCGGCGACGGACCGCGCGGGCGTTCTCGTCTCGGGCCGCTTCGTCGAGCTGGCTGAGCATGTCGGCCCCGAACGCCACGATCACGCCGTTCAGCGGCTGACGGGGCCGCTCCCGACGCAACAAGTCGAGAAATCGCTCCCACCCGGCCCGATCGGCGGCTTGGTCGCTGTCCTGCGTCGTGTACCTTCCCGCCGTGTCGATCAGCACGGCTTGCTCGGAAATCCACCAATCGCAATTGCGCGTGCCGCCTACTCCCTTGACCCGGCCGGCCGCCAGCGGGAACTCCAGGCCGGAGTTCTGGATGGCGGTGGTTTTGCCGGCTCCGGGCGGGCCAATGATCACATACCAGGGTCGTTCATAGAGATAGCCGCCCCGGTTGCCGGCCGCGCTCTTCATCGCGCCGAGCGCCTCCGTGAGCTGGCGCGAGATCGCGGCGTCCTCTTCGGACGCCGCGACCGCCTTGTGGCCCGGCCCGTCCGCGATCGACGTGGCCGCGACCCCGGACACGAGGGCCGCATCGCGACGCGATCGCCGCCAGGTGACGAGCGCCACGATCACAATCCACAGCAGCGGCGGCACGGCCGCCAGCCCCCACTGAACGATTGCGCGGTCGGTGCCGAGCAACACGGGCGCGAAGAACCACAGCAGGCCTGCGATCAGCAGCGCGCCCGCCAGGCTGCAAAGGCCGGCGACGGTGACGACCGTGGCAATAAGGGAGCGCATCAACGGGACCCCTCGGTGGACAACACGATTTCGATGCGCCGATTTTCCTCACGCCCTTCGGGAGTGGCGTTCGAGGCGATCTTTTCGGTGTCGGCCCGGCCCTCGGAGCTGAACCGCGTAGGAACGCGCGTGACCCGCGCCAGGATGTCGGCGGCCGCCTTCGCGCGGGCGGCGGACAGGTGGAAGTTTGACGGGTAACGCACGGTCCGGATCGGCACGTTGTCGGTGTGCCCGAGAACCTGCACGTGGCCCGGCTCCGTTTGCAGGGCGACGCCGATGCGGGTCATCAGCGTGAGGAACCGGGATTCGACGTCGGCGCTGCCGGACGCGAACATGCCGCGCCCACGCACGCGCACCAGGACGCGTTGCGGATCGCCCTCCACGGTGACCAGGCCTTCCTGCACCTCCGGCTCCAGGAAGCGCTTGATGCGTGCGGTCGCGCCATTGTCGGGCGGCGGTGGCGGGGGCGGCGGCGGCGGCGCAACCGGCAGGGGCCGCTCTATCGCGGGCAGCCCCCCGGGCGGCATTGCGGCGATGCGCTGCTGAACGGCGTCGCCCTCCGCGTTTACCCGGTCGGAGAGGTAGATGTATCCAAAGCCGATCACCGAGGCCGCCAGGGCGGCCGGAAGCCAGAGCGGCACGTGCCGGCCCAGGGCGCGATGGGGCGCATCGACGCCCTTCCAATGGGGCGACAGCTCCCGCTCCCAGGAGCCGCGAAGCTGAACCAGAAGCTGGTACAGGCCCTCGCGAATGCGGTCGAGCTCCGCGTGGCCGTTGCGAGCCAGCCGGTACTGGCCTTGAAGTCCGAGCGAAAGGCACAGATAGGCCACTTCAAGCGCCTGTTTATAGCGGCCAGGAGTCTCCTGCATCTTGCCGAGCAGCACGAAGAAGCGCTCGCCGCCCTTGACGTCCTGGTGATAGGTCGACGCGAGGGTGCGCAGAGGCCATGACCCGTTCTGGCCCCAGGGCGTCGCCAGCGCCACGTCGTCGATCGACACGCACAGGATGTAGTGTGCGGCCTTGGTCTGCTCGTCCGAAAGGCCGAGCTCCTTGCATTCCGCCTGAAAGGCCTGAACGGCGCGCATCGCCCGCTGCAACAGCTCGTCCGGATGCTGGACCGATGTCTCCTGGGGGCCAGCGCCAACCCGGGCCAGCAGGTCGAGAAGCGGGGCGGCGGCGGCCGCCATCGGCGACAAGCCGATGCGCGGCACGCTCTCGGCCGAGTCGGACGAGGTCGTCTGAAAGGCCGTGGTGTCCTGCGGGCGCGGTTGTTCGGCGAGCGGCGGACGCGACGCCCGCGCGGCGGCGGGCGTGAGGCCTTGCACGACCGTGCGATCGCTGTCGTCCGGTTCGCTGAACGGGTTATCGCTCATGCGCGGATGGCCCACAGTTGCATGCCGAGGTTCGGGAAATCACCCGACACATGGATGCCGAAGCCGCCTGCGTTCAGCATCTTCTGCCAATAGGGACTACCCCGATCGAGCTCGAAATAGGCGGCGCCCGCGTTGAACGGTATCTGCTTCGGGGCCACCGGCAGGGCCCGCAGCACGACGCCCGGCACGGCCACGTTGACGAGCTGCTTGATCTCCTCGACCGCGCCGACCTTGACCTGGTTCGGGAAAACGCGACGCAGCTGCTCGCCCGGGATGTCGGCCGCCACGACGAGCACGAATTGCGCGGAGCGCAACAGGTTGCGATCCATCACCGCGCCTGTGTGGAAACCCCAGCCACGGTCCTTGAGGTCGATCTTGGTCGCCTTGGTGACGATGTCGCTGCCGAGGTAGCGGCGCAGGTCCGAGATGACCGGCGTGAAGCTGCGCTGCAGGTCGTTATGCCGATAGGACGGATAGGACGTCGCCCGCTTGTCGGTCGCGTAGAAGGTGGCGAGTTCGCCCGCGAGCCGGGCGAGCGCCGTGTAGAGCGTCTCCGGGTGCACGTTGCCCGAGTCGGCCCAGTGGGCGATCACGGGCTGCCAACCATTCAGGATGCTGAGCAGCAGGAAATCGCCGACGTCGGCCGTGCCGTGCACGCCGGGTTGTCCCATGCGCTGGGCCAGCACGTCGGCGCGCTGGGTCAGCATGCCCACCAGCTCGCTGACGAAGTTCGACAGCACGGAAGCAGCCGAAATCTGCAGGCATGGCGGAATGAAGAGCTCGTCGAGCTGGGCGCGCCGGTCGGCCGGCACCTCGGCGATGCGCGTCAATCCCAGGCAGCTGTAGCCGGTCAGGTCCTCGGTCGCGAGCATCAGCCGCAAGCGGGGACGGCCAACCCCGATTTCGGCCGGGATCGTGCTGTCCGAATGGGTGTCGAAAGCCTCGAAGGACCGCAGGCTGTAGCGCGCCCGCACGGCGTCCTGGCCGTCCTCGGTGGCGGTCACCTCGGGCCGGCCGTCCTGGTACAACGGCAGCGCGAGGTGGACGACGACGTTGCGCAGGCCCTCGGGCAGATCGAGCGGCAGAGGGGGATCGGCGGTTTCGGGGATCGAGAACGGGGTGCCGTCCTCCATGATGCCAGAGGCCGCCGAGAGCGCGAAACGGCCGGAGACCAGCAGGTTGCGATCGACCGCGAGCTCGGTGACGCCCCAGGGATGAGCCCGCAACGGCGCGGCGCGCGCTTGCAGCAGGTGCGCCATGTGACGGTCCTGCTGCTGGAAATGCTGGGCCCGGAGGAACATACCCTCCTGCCAGACGACCTTGTCGCGCCACACCATCGTCGTTCTTCGCCTTTCTGCTGCCCCGGCCGGCCCGGAACAAGCCGGTCACCGCCCGCGCTTGTCGGTTGTTTCCTCGTAAGCGCGTGCGAACGCCTTGCCGAAGGCGCTGTCGAAATCATCGTTGAAGTCGTCCACCAGCGTGGCGTGATGCTTCTTGTAATTGTCCCAGAGCCGCTTCTCGCGGGATCCGGGCAAGAGCCCGCCAGCAGGCGTTTCCGCCTCGATCACGGCTGGCGCCATGCGCTCCAGCAGCGAGCGGGCGGCGGCCTGGGTCGCCTCCAGGGTGGCGACCTGGTGACGGATCAGGTCGTCCAGCGTTTCCTGGACAGCCGCCAGAGCGGGCGTTTTTGGATCGAGCAACGCCGCAAGCGCCTGTTCGTCCGTGGCGGCGAACTTCACCGGGTTGTTGCGGCTGGCGTGCATCACGGTTTGCTGGATCCGGAATTCCTGTTTGACGCTGTTGCGCGCGATCAACAGGTCGCGCACGCCGGCCGTGAGACTGCGCAGCAGCGCTCCCGCGGTGCGCAGCGCCTCGGCCGGATCGGCGATCGCGCGCTCCGAGAGTTCGCCGGAAAGCTCGGCGCCGGCGAGCAGGTCGCCGAGGTCGCCGCCGGGCGACGCCGCGAACGCGCGAGCCGCGGGAGGCGTTACGCCGGCCGGGGCGGGTTGTGGGACTGGAGCGCTGAGCGGCACGGGGCTGTCAGGCGCGGGCGCGAAATCGAGATCAAGCGGCGATGCGGCGCGGAGCTGCGCGGGCGGAAGCATCGGAACGGGTTTAGCCGCAGGTTCGTCGAGACTGAGGTCGAGATCGTCTGGAAAAGCGGCATTCGGAGACAGGACGGCGGGCGGCGTGAAAGCCTGGAACTCTTCCTGGGTCGGATCGCTCTGCAGCGCCGCCGGCGGCGCGGCCTCGTCTGGCCGGAAGAACGAGTGCTCGTCGAACGGGTTCGGCGCTGAAGCTAGGTCAACCGGTTCCGGCGCGAACGAAAACTCCGAAACCCCGGACGACGGCGGCGAACGGTGGACCGGCGCGGCCGGAGTCTGCAGCTCGATCTCATAAGGCCCCAGCCGCAGTCTGTCGCCGCTCTGGAGCGGGTAGACGTTGCCGCGACCCACCGGGTGCCGGGCGTCGTTCACGAAGGTACCGTTGGACGAGAGATCGCGCACTTGCCAGCCGCCATGGTGAAACTCCAGGACGCAGTGCTCCTTGGACAACGCGCGAAGCCCATCGGTGAGCCGCCAGTCGCAGCCGTCGCCCCGGCCCAGTTTGAACTCGCTGGACGTCACGCGGCGTTGTTCGGTGGGAACGGAATCCGGACAGCGCAACGTGGTCAGCACGAGCTCGGTCATGAGGTTCATCCGCCGATCAGGACGGTCGGATAGCCCATGACGAGCATTCCGCCGTGCACGCAAGGGTCGCCGATGCGCGCGGCCGGCAGCATGTTCACCAGCACGGTCATGCTGCCCATCACAATCATGTCGGGAGGCCCGACACAGAGGCACATGTCGGTCACGCGCGCCTGCGGGATCATGCCTGTGAAAACGTTGGACGACCCGGTGAGCACGGGTCCGCCCACATGCGGAATGGGCGGCAAGCCGGGCGTCGCCATGGGGCACAGATGCATGTCGGTGATGCGGGACGCGGGGGGCATTTAAATCTCCTCGGGCGCGATACGCCCGGCTCCGCCGCCCGCGATGTCGCTGGCCGACGTCAGGAAGCGCTTGAAGCGCTCATCCGCGCGCGCGGGGGCGCCGCGCACGGACGCCATCATGACCGCGCCGCCCACCGCGACGCCGGTGAGGTGATCGGCGGGAGGCACCGACGGCTGCCCCTCCGGCGCCATGCTGCCCCCGCTCCAGAAGGCCGCCACCGCGGCCCACGCCTCTGGCGAGCGGAACTGGGTGCGCTGGGCTGCGGCCCAAGCGGCCCGACGCGCAGCGTCGTCCTGCCTCTTTCGAACCCATGTCTCGGCGCACTCCAGGGCGTCCCGATCCTCTGGCGCAAGGGCGCTGTCCGGAACGCTACGCGCGCACATGCACGCCCACCAGACCGCCTCGCGTTTGGGCAGCGCGTGCGCCACGAGCCGCATGGCGTCCGCGTTGAGGCCGGCGGCCTGAAGGCGCAGGAGGGCCGCGGACGCGTTGTCGGCGCCGGCGACCGCATCGGCCGCGGCGGCCTGCAATTCGAGCCGCGGCAGGAGCGGCTCAAGAGGCACATCGAGTTTGCTTAGGGGCGTGCTCATCAGTTTAACATTAACAGGCCGCCGTTGATGATAACCATGGCGTCGCCTTTCTCCATCAACATCGGAGCCTGGGTCTGGTGCATCACCTGCGCCTGCTCGGTGATCATCAAACCCTTCAGGGTGATGCCCATCTGGTCGATCACGATGGTGTTCTCCCCCACCTTGAGGGTGATCGAAACCATCGCCTCCATGGTGATCTTGCCGAGCTCGCATTTAACCGACAGATCGCCCTTCTTCAGCGTCAACTTATCGTCGCTGTCCGTGATGGTGGTCGTGCGCTTGTTCTGGATGTCGCGCTGCTCGTCGTTCTCGATCTCGACCTTGAGGTCCTTCTGGGTATGGAGGAGGACCTCCTCTTCGCCCTTTTTGTCCTCGAACCTGAGGATGTTGGCGTCTTCGGCGCTGTCCGACTTGTAGCTCCGGGTGCGATAGCCGCTTTGCGAGCGGTTGGAACCCGGCTGGAAGGGCGGCTTGGCATCCTTGCCGTAGACCGATCCCACCACAACGGGCCGGTCCGGATCGCCATCCAGAAAGGCCACCATCACCTCGTCGCCGACCCGGGGCAGGAACCATGCGCCGCCCCACGCGCCCGCCGCGCCCTGCATCACGCGCACCCAGCAGGAGGACGAGTCGTCGTCCTTGCCGAGGCGGTCCCACCGGAACTTCACCTTGATCCGGCCGAACTCGTCGACATGGATCTTCTCGCCCGACGGACCCGTGACCTTGGCCGAGTAGACGCCCGCCATTTCGGGCCGCTCGTGCCGTGGCTCCGGCATCCAGACCCGCTCGGTCGACCGGATCTCCAGTTTGCCCACATAGGTCTCGACGCCGCCGGCCCCTGCAACTAGGCCCGATGTATCCTGCGCCTCGTGGCCGACCGCCGTCACGATATACTGTTTTGTTTCCTCGCTGCCGTCTTCAGCCTTCACGGCGATCGGCAGCCGCGCGCCGGCGGTCAGGCGATGGTCCTGCGTGTGCGCCGTGAAGCGCTCCGAGGCGGTTTCCAGCCAACCCATCAGAACCTTGGAATTGTCCAGCTCCGGGCGGGTCGACATGCCGCCGGGCCAGCGAAACACCTCGCCCGGCGCCCACATGGACGGCTCGCCCTCATAGACGCGCGTATCGGTCGCTTTCTTGATCACGACCGACGGCTGGCTGCGCTCCTTGTCCATGTCCTCCAGCTTGACGGAGGCCGATCGCGCCGCGTTGAACTGTCGCCAGCCGGCGAGGTCCCCGAACACGGGCGATTCGTGAGTGGCCGAGAGCTGCCCGCCCGAAAACGAGGGAAAGCCCGAACTCGTCGCGCTGATGAAGAGCTTGTGCGACGAGTCCGAGTGCTGGAAGTGATAGGCGAGCCCGTATTCCTCCAGCAGGCGCGACACGAAGTGCAGGTCCGTCTCGTTGAACTGCGTGCAATACGGGATGGGGGTCAATTCTGGCAGGATACCCCAGGACGCAGCCGGATGATCGTGCTCCTTCAGGACTGTATCCACGATCGCCTTGACGCTCTTGTCTTGAAAGATCCGGCAGTTCTTCTTGAGCCCCAGCTTCCAGATGCCGGGCGACACGACGAGGCGGTAGGTCATGCGCCGGGCTGCTCCCGGCCCTAGGCGGTGGAATTCGGTAACGACGCCGTGAAAGCAGCGCTCGACCGGCGTTCCGTCAATGTTGCGGACCACCTTCAGGGTGACTTCCTTGGCCAGCAGGTCGGATGGCTTCACCTTCGCGTCCCGACCGAGCACGTCGGCCTCGATGCGATAGGGCAGACCGATCTCCTCCTCGACCCGAAGGCCAATCAGGATCAACGCGCCCGAGCCCAACGGCGACGTGATCCTCAACAGGCGGGGTGCATCCATTCCGATCCGGTCCTTGTCACTGGCCGCCTTGCGGCGGACGCAAGCCGGGGAGCGCCGCGGGAGGCCACCTCCAAGAGGGGAGGGGCTGGATGCGTGCGTGTCCCCGGCTCACAGCAGAATGGTCAGTTGGTCGCCTTGGTAAGGTCGTAGATGACATGACCCGTCGTTTTGGCCGAAAACTTGTCGTCGATGTTGATGTATTCGCTGTCGAACTTCGAGAAATTGAGCGAAATCGACTCGGACGGGCGATCGCCGCCGCTGGACATGCTGTATCCGCTGACGAGCGTGTCGCTCAGGACGTATTTCTGGTAGGCGATGTGCTTGCCGTCCGCGTCCGTCTGCGTCATCTCGATCTTGACGGTCTGCGCCTTGCCGCCGATCGCCTCCTTGAGGGCCAGCGGTGACGCGACGTCGAAAGTCTTGGTGACGACGATCTCGGACACGCTCGGCGCCGTCGCCTCACGCTTGGATCCGCCGCCGGAGCCGACGCTGATACCGCGGCCGACGCCCCACTGGAAGCTGTGGAGCTCGATCCACTTCTCATAGCCCTTAGCGGTGACTTCGCCATTGAGGTCGCCATACTTCATATAGATAGCCATTGTGCCATTCCTGTTCCACAGAGGGTCGGCGAATACTTCGCCAGTTGGCCAATCAGCTCAGCTCGTAGACGAAACCGTCGCGGGACGGGTCGACCGCGATCCGAACCTTGGTGACTTTCGATTGATCTGCGAGTTTCTCGAGCAACAGGCCCGAGAGTTCCGGAAGCAGCGACCCGTTGATGATGTGGTCGATGTTCCTGGCCCCAGATTCGACTTCCCGGCACCGCGCCGCAATCGCGTCCGTGACGCCGTCGGCGATCTCGAGCGGAACGTCGTAAGTCTCGCGCATGCGACGGGATACGGACTTCAGCTTGAGGGCGCAGATCTTGCGAAGATTGTCATCGTGCAGCGGGTAGTAGACAACCACGTTGCAACGACCAAGAAATGCTGGCTTGAACACCTTGAGCAGGTCCGGCTGCAAGGCTTCGCGCAGTTGATCCGGCTCAGGCATGAGTTCGCTGTCGGCGCACAACTTGGCGATCGTGTCGGTTCCAGCGTTGCTGGTCATGATGATCACGCAATTGCGAAAGTCGATGTCGCGCCCCTCGCCGTCCTTCATCTGGCCTTTGTCAAAGACTTGGTAGAAGACGTCCTGCACGCCAGGATGCGCCTTCTCCATTTCGTCGAGCAGGATCACCGAGTACGGCCGGCGGCGCACCGCTTCGGTCAGCACGCCGCCTTCGCCGTAGCCGACGTAACCCGGAGGCGAACCCATCAGGAGCGAGACCTTATGCTCTTCCTTGAACTCGCTCATGTTGATGACCGTGAGGTTCTGCTCTCCGCCATAGAGCAGGTCGGCGAGCGCCAGGGCGGTCTCCGTTTTGCCGACGCCGGACGTTCCGGCCATCAGGAAGACCCCGATCGGCTTGCGGGGGTCGGTGAGGCCCGCCCGGCTGGTGCGGATCGCCTGGGCGATCGCCTCCATGGCATGGCCCTGGCCGATCACCCGGTCTTCAAGGCGATCGCGCATGGCCAGCACGGTGCGGATCTCGTCCGAAACCATCCGACCGACCGGGATGCCCGTCCAGGTCGCCACCACTTCGGCGATCGCCTGCCGGTCCACCTCGGGGTGAACCAGCGGTTCTTCGCCCTGGAGCGCGCGCAAGGCCGCAGACGCTTCGGTCATCTCCTGCTTAAAAGTCGCGGCGCCGGGATCATCGGCCGCGACCGTCTCGGCGCTCTGTCGCAATTCGCGGATTTTGGCAACGAGAGTTTTTTCCTCGGTCCAGCGGGCGTTCAGAGCTTCGAGTTCAGATTCCAGCTGCGCCTTCTCGGCGCCCAGACCATCGACGCGGGCGCCAAATTCGCCGCCCGCCGCAGTCTCGCGTCCGAGCGCCGCAAGCTCGGTCTCCACCATCGCGAGCCGGCGCTTGCGGTCCTCCACGGGCGGCGGAACCGCAGCCTGACTCATCGAGACGCGCGCGCAGGCGGTGTCGAGCAGGGATACGCCCTTGTCGGGTAGCTGCCGCGACGGGATGTAGCGGGCCGACAGTTTCACCGCCTCGGTGATCGCCTCGTCGAGCACGCGCACGCCGTGATGCTTCTCGAGCGTCGCCGCGAGGCCGCGCAGCATGGCGGCGGCGAGCGGTTCGGACGGCTCTTCCACCTTCACGACCTGGAATCGGCGGGTGAGCGCCGCGTCCTTCTCGAAGTACTTCTTGTATTCAGCCCAGGTCGTCGCCGCGACGCAGCGCAACTCGCCGCGCGCCAGCGCCGGCTTGAGCAGGTTGGCGGCGTCGTTCTGACCCGCCTGGCCGCCGGCGCCGATCAGGGTATGGGCTTCGTCGATGAACAGGATGATGGGTTGGGGCGATGACTTGACCGCGTCGATGACGCCCTTGAGGCGACTCTCGAATTCGCCCTTCACGCCCGCGCCGGCTTGCAGAAGGCCCAGGTCGAGCGAGACGAGCCGCACCTTTTTCAATGCGTCCGGCACGTCCTGGTCGACGATGCGCAGGGCGAGGCCTTCAACCACCGCGGTCTTGCCGACGCCAGCCTCGCCGGTAAGGATTGGATTGTTTTGACGCCGCCGCGTGAGGATGTCGATGACCTGGCGGATTTCGCTGTCGCGACCCAGGATTGGGTCGACCTTGCCCTTTCGGGCTTCCTCGGTAACGTCGGTGCAATAAAGGTCTAGGGGGCCGCCGCCGCGCGGGGCGCCCCCGGCAGGCGCGCCGGCATTCCCGGGCGAGCGGGTGGAAACCTGCGCGAGCTGTTGCTCTTCCTCGCTGCCCGACGCCCACGCGACCGCGTTCTGCCGAAGAGCGTCGCCCGAGACGCCAAACAGCGTCGGCGAACTGTCGCGCACCGTCCGCGACAGCGTTTCATCGCTGATCAGCGCGGCGATCAGGTAGGCGCTACGGATCTGGTTCTCGCCGGCCTCCAGCGAGGCCAGCAGCCAGGCCTCACGAAGCCAGGTCACGATGTCGGGGGATAGAGCCGGAGCGCGTGAGTTTCCGGTCTTCAGCCGATCAAGAGATCGATTAAGTTCTGACGATACTCGCCCAGCGTCGATATCTTGGTTGCGCAAAATCGTGGCGACGTCGCTGCCAGCCGTTTCAATTAGTTTTAAAAGAACATGCTCGATTTCGACATTGTAATGCGTTCGCGACAGCGTCAATCCGGCTGCCGCCTCGATCTGCCGTCGAGACATTTCAGTCAATCGTGTGACTAACGACTTAAGATTGACGGCAACCACGGGTTACACTCCATAGAAAATTGAAGTCATCCCATATCGTTCATACCACCCAGCGGAGGCTAGCGGCTGGCTGAATGTCTGTCCACTAATCCACTTTTCCGGCTTCCGGCGCTGTGCCGAACCTCACATCGCGAAACTGTCACCAATGCATACTGACCCAAAAAGTGTGTCGCAGGCCGGAGAAGAATACCATGTCGAACAAGACTTACGTCGTCAGGCTCGTCGACTGCATGCAAGGGCCGGGAGGTCTCAACGACGACGCTGGACCCGTTCTGGCGTCTTTGAAAGTTTGGTACGCGGCAGTTTGCCAAGATGCGTCTGCCAAGGGCGAAGCGTGGACTGCCGATGTCGCATGGATGAATAACCCGGCGTCTTCGAATGCTTCGCAAAACCCCGGCGACGGTTTAGTGTTTAATCTGATGCTGTTCTTTATTCCGTCGCCGCGAGAAAGTGTGATTAAGCTTAACGTCAACATGAAGGGCGTTCCGCTGCCTATGGACGACCGCACGGTTTGGGGTCTGACCTCGTCATCGGAAAAGAACAGCAAGACGCTGGTCGCCATCAGCGAGATCTATGTCGCACGGTGCCGCGCCGGCGGCGGAGACGCGGTGCTCAACATCGCCCGCATGGGGTTCCACGAAGGCATGCACAACCAGCTCGGCCTCGGCGACGGCATGCACCGCAGCGCGCGCGGCTTCAAAGCCGAGACGCCCGAAGGAAACTCCCCGCTGGCCGAAAACATCAAGGACATGGCGAGCAGGATCTCAACCCTGGTGCCGCAATGGCCCGAAGGTCTGCAGGCCTGGCGCAACAATCAGAACGATCCACTCGGGATCTGATCCAAGGAGCGTCGCAACACGCTGCGCTTTCAGAACGGGTGCGCCGAAAACCCGAACGCGCGGTTGGGATACAACGCCGGTTCCGGATGGCTATCTTTACGGCGTCTGATTTATGCCTTCTGCTGGCGCCGTCGCCAGGCCCGAGCGACGTGGGCGATAAGACTGATAAAATCGCAATCAAGCCGTCCAGAGCAGGTTCAAGCGCGACATGGCTTCTCTCCCCATCGATCTCGAAAGCCTTTTGGCTCCGCTTGCGACCGGTGACGACGGCGCGGGCGTCGACCTGCGTGGCGACTATTCGCCGACGTCCGTCTACCAGCGGCTGCGTGATGCGCGCGCCGAAGCGCGGGCCGGCGAACGCCGCCGCGATCGTGGCTTCGATGGCGAGGAGGGGCGGGCGGAGGCTGACCGGGATTTCATCGAAAGCTGGCGGACTGTGCTGACGCTCGGCGAACAGGTGCTCGCAGAGACGGCAAAAGACTTCGAGGTCGCTGCGTGGTTGACGGAGGCGCTGGTGCGCATCCACGGATTCGAGGGCCTCGAGGCCGGAGCGGGGCTGATCACGGGCCTGTGTCGCGACTTCTGGGAGAGCGGCTTCCCGCAGCCGGATGACGAAGGGTTGGAAGGCCGCGCGTTGCCGCTGGGCGGACTTTCTGGCGCAGGCGCGGACGGGACCATCATGCAGCCGCTGCGCATGCAACCGCTGTTCTTCCGCGGCGATCGGACGCCCGTCACGTTCTACATGATCAGCCGTGCAGTGCAGATCGCGTCGCTCGGCGATGACGACCGGGCCAAGGCTCTTTCGGCACCCGGGGCGGTCGGCCTCAGCGCGCTCGCGGAGGAAGCCGGCCGGGATCGCGATACCGTGCAGTACTGCGCGGCGGTTGTCGCCAATTGCTCGGCAGCCTGGCGGAGCATGGACGCCGCCCTGACGGAGCGCTTCGGCCGGGACGCTCCGTCCACCCGCAACGTCACCGTGATGCTGGAGCAGATCGGGGATGCAATCCGCCAGCTCGGCGGCGCCGTCGCCGAACCTGCTGCCGAGGCCGCCCCCGCCGAGCAGGGCGGCCCGATCTCGGCGGCCGCCCCGGCGGTCGCCGCAGCCGCCACAGGCGCAATCCGCACCCGCGAGGATGCGTTGCGCGAGCTGAACAAGATCGCCGATTATTTTCGCAGGACCGAGCCGCATTCGCCTCTCGCATATACGCTCGAGGAGGCGGTTCGACGTGGGCGCATGACCTTGGCGGAACTGCTCCAGGAGGTGCTGCCGAACGACGAGGCGCGGCAGACCATGCTGGCGCGGCTCGGCATGCGGTCGGAACAGACCTGACGGCCTTGTGCTTCCGGTCAGATGACGTCGAGCGCTCGCCAGGCAGGCGCCTTGTCGCGCAGGATGTCGGCGATGGCGGCTTCCAGGCCCGCCATGATTTCTGCGGCGGGCACTGCGCCGGCGGGCGGCAGTCTGGCCGCAATCAGCGCAGCGTCATCGTGGGTGGCGGGATCTTCAAGGAGGCGTTGCGCGACCGCAAGTTCCAGAGCGCTCGCGGGCGTCGCGCCGCCCAGCGCCAGACTGGCGAGGCCCAGTTGGGCGCGTCCGACCCCGTGGGGGGCGAATTCGCGCGCCGCGACAGCGTTGAACCGGTGCGCGGAATCGGAGGCGGTCGCCATCTCTGGGTCAGCTCCAGGATCGCGCCAGAGCGGCGCGGCCGTTCGGGAGCCAAGCAGCACCGCCAGCAGTTCGGAGGCCGTCAAGCCATCGCATCCCGGGAGGGTCCGCAGGGCCGCAATGGTTTTCGGCCCTGATGCGAGGCTTGCCCGGATCGGGGCGACCTGTGCGGACGACAGGGTCGCGACGCCGGCCTGGGTTGTAAACTCCATCTCGCCTTGCGCGTGCGTCACCGCCGCAACCCATAGCCCGTCCACGGCGCTTTCCCGATCGAGGGCTCGACGCCCGCGCATGTAGACGTCCCGCCGAAAGGCGCGCTGGACGCACAGGTCGAAAATGAGTTGGCGCTCCGCCTCGCTGCCCGCCTCGTCCCAGAGGGCGCGCTGGGCGGGGTCGAGGCTCATCTGCGGGAAGTTCTCGTCGACGGTGGCGCTGCCCACGAAATCACAGCGCGCCGACGCCATCGCGTCGGCCACGTCCTCGAAGAAGCTGGGCCGCCAGTGCTCGGTCTGGAACTCGTGGATCAGGTAACCGTCGCTGGCGCCAGGGGCGTCCCCGGTCAGGACCCGGCGCCAAGATGACGGCAGGAGGTGAGGCGCTCTGGCGGCGATGAGGCGCTCCGTCAACGCACGAGCCGCCTGGACGCCTTGCAGGGGATCGCCGGCCTTGCGGATCTCGCCTCGCGCCAGCCGGGCAAGCCCCATGGCGGCCGCTGCGCCCGGCAAGGCGTTGTACGACACCAGCGCGATGCCGCCGGCCTTCAACCGGCGCCGGATGATGCGTAGAATTCCGTCGCGCACCGGATCGGCCACCCATGACCAGACGCCATGCACCGTGATGACGTCGAATTCCGGCAAGGCGTCGATCGCGGCGTCGCCGCATTCGGCGAGGTCGGCCTCTATGAACCGCAAATTGGCGAGCCCGGCCTCCGCCGCCAGTCTTCGCGCTTCGGCGATTTGCGCCGGATTGTAGTCGATGCCGATCACGCTCGCATGCCGGTTCCCTGCCGCCAGCAGCGAAGCCGTGTAGCCCGTGCCGCAGCCGATCTCGGCGATCGCGAGCGGGGCCGCGGGATCGACGTCCCAGCGCGCGCCCGCGAGCGCGCACACGGCGCGCAGATGGGCGGGCGCCTGGAACCCGTGCCAGCTCGGCGGGTAGATGCGCGTCACCGGGTAGCCGCGCGACCAGCCTGGGAGACCGCTCATGCGCTGACGCTCCTCATGTCGGGGGCCACGGCGCGCAGGACGGCGTCCGGGCAGTCGCGGGTGCGTGGCCGGGGCGCCGTGCTCCAGCTGTCCCAACCCAACCGCCGGGGCTTCGCGTCTCCGCCGAGCGCCAGCGCTGGAACCTCGCCTGCGGCCAGCACGGGGTTGAGGGCGAAATCCTGCTCGAGGCCGATCTCGAGCCGGACAAGTTCGACCAAGCGCGTGTGCAAGGGCGCGCCCGGGAGAAGGCTCTCGAAACGCTTCAACGAAAGCGGGCCGAGGCGGATCACGAAACGGGCGGAGGCGTCCCACACCTGCGAGCCCGCCGTAGCGTCAACGCCGAGCTGCGTGAAGCGCCCCGCCGCATCGGCGCTCGGCAGTTGCGACTGCTCGCTCATCGGCAGCCTGATCCAGCCGCCCGTGAACTCGACGATCTCGACTTCCCCGCCGGTTTCGGCCGCCAGCAGCCCACGCAGCCGTTCCGTACTGCGGGAACGCCCGCCCAAGCCTCCCGCATGGAACAGCACCGCCTCCAGCGGCGTCGCGAGCGCGGCGGCAAGGTGCGGCGTTCCAAGGCCTACCACGGCCGACAGCACACTGTTGGTGAGCCTGGCATTGCGCGTAGGGCGGTATTTTGCTCCGGCCTTCACGAAAAGGCCGGTGAAACGACGTCCAAGAAGATCCAGGAAGGCGTGCAGGGCCGGCGAACGACGGCGGTCCTCGCCGTCAACTTGCGCGGTGTAGTGCCGCGGCAGCACGCCGCCAGGGCCAACGAGGCCGAAGGTCGGCGTCAGCAGCGCACCGCCATGCTGATCAACGATCGCGGCCTCGCCGACGGGCCAGCCCAGTCGCCCGGTGGTGACGTAGGAGAGTTCGGTGGGATCGCGACCATGCCCGAGCACCGCGACAGCCTGATCGAGGCTGAACCGACCCGGCTCGCGCGTGAGCTGCTCCAACGGCGTGAGTACGTTGCGCGGCATCGGAGGAGCTCGGAAGGGATCGGTCACAGCAGGATCCTGCTGCCCGTACGGGCAGGCCATGTGGCCACGCCGTTGCTTCTCCCTCGCACGAAGGCGGATGTCCGCACATAAGCGTTAACCGAGACCTGAAGCGCCAAGAAGCGCTCAAGAACGCTGCCCAGCAGGAAGAGGCCGCCGGCCGTCCAGGCCTGCGCGTCGAAGGTGAGCGACACATCGAGCCCGCGGGCGAAACTGCCGGGCCGCAACCCTGGCACGCGCGCGATGCCCGGCCGAGCGTCCACGGCGACGAGCCCCTCGAGCGCCAGTCGCGTTTCGGGCGTGTCCTTGAGGTCGTGCAGCCGCATGATTTCGCGCAGCGCGAGCACGCCCTGGGCTCCCCCGGTCACCCCGAGGTGGTTAAGCGCCAAATGCGACACCAGCCGCCAGCCGCTTCGCTCACGCAACTCTGGGCGCAGTGTCGGGGTCGCTGCCGACAGGCACTCGGCCGATGCCGCGGGCGCCGCCGGGTCGGCGATGCGCAAGGATTGCTGGCCGGCCGCGAAGGGAAGCAGATTGGGCAGGTCCCGATTGCAGCAAAGCGTATCGACGCTCAACACCTGGTCGGAGGGGCGGGCGGGATCGAATTGAGGATCCCGCAACAATAGCCTCGTTTCTGTGCCGCCTCCCCAAGGCGCCTTCTGCCGCATCGCGAGCCACGCCACGTCGCTCGCGCCCGGCGGTGCATCGTCCGCGCCGCCCACGCGCAGGCGGTGAAAGGGCGGCACCTCGCGCGGAAGCGGATTGTCGGAGCTGCTCACGCGCACACGCGTGACCGAGTGGATCTCCAGCGCGACCGGCTTGCGCGCATCAGGCGCAACGAGCCAGTCCGATTGCGTGCCGTCAAGCTGGATGGGCTCGGCGGACTTGGTGAACAAGTTCACGACGGGCGTGCAGCCCAGCACGAAGTTTTCCGCCGAAACGGCGCGTTCGAGTTCGGTGACCGAGCGCGATAAATAGAAGAACACCTCCAGCCGGTTGCTCTTGTGAACGAAAGATCGCGCCTCGATGCCCGACAGGTCAAGGTAGAGAAACTTTTCCGGAAAAGCGAAATACTCGGTCAGCAGGCGAAATCCCGAGAACGCGTGCTGTGGCGAGGGAATGGCCGCCTCATTGCGCTCGAAGCCCGCATGGGCGACGCACTCGCGCGACAGCAGGGTGGGATAGGGATCAGCGGGGCCGTCTGCCAAAGCCACCGAAAGCGTCGACGTGCACAATAGTTCAAGCAATTGCGCCGCGGGAAACGATCCGCGCAGGAAAAAGCGCAGCCGATCCAACCCGATATCCGCGAAGGTGAGGTCCGGAACCGTCGTGGTGAGTACGAGGCGCAGAACCGAAGCGGCCCGCGGCGCATGCGGATTGATTGGCGCGGTGAGCGGCAGGCCGGCCAGTTTGGCGTCGGTCACGGCGACCGGCCACAGCGTCGTGTCGTGACAGGTCTGGTAGCGCAGCGTCTCGCCGTGGACGGGTTCGGTGTCCAGCGCGGTGCCCCGCGGCACGCGGGACGGCCCCGTCGCCTCAGGCTTGGGCGTCAACCGCACGGTCATCATGGATGGCACCAGCGCGAGCGCGTGCGGGCACAGCAACTCCAGCAGGGCGTCGGAGATCTCGGGCAGCTCGTCATCGAGACGATGCTGAACGCGCGCCGCCAGAAAGGCGGCTCCCTGGAGCAGCCGCTCCACATGCGGGTCGTCCACGACCCCGTCTGGCGCCATGCGCAATTGCCCGGCGCGCTTCGGGTTCTCGCGCGCGAACTCGCCAGCCAGCTTCCGGATCGCCGCAAGTTCACGGTCGTAATAGGGGAGAAGCGCGTCCGACACCCTCAGGCCTCACGAACGACGATGTCGCGCGACACCGTTTCGAGGCGGGTTTCGAATGCGACGGGCTCAGGTATAGGATCAGCCCTGAGCACGGCGGTCACGCGCATGCGCAGCAGGTTCGACGTATCGTCTCGATCCTGCGAGAGCGCCACCGTAACGTCGGTGAGCCTGGGCTCGAAGCGCTGCAGCGTGCGTTCCACCTCGCGGACGAGTTCGTCGCGCAGCCCGGGAATCGAGTAGGCGCCCGACACCGGATCGGGAATGCCGTAGTTCAGGATCGAGCTCGGCAATTCGCGCAGGTGGGACGGCAATGGCCGGCGGCGACGCCGGGCATTGAGGAGCGCTTCGACGTCGCGACGAACGGCAGTGCGCAGCGCCTCCAACGCCTCGAAGCTGGACACGAAGGCCGCATCAGACGCGCCGCCTTCCGCCTCGCACAGCCGGGCCAGCAGGGGCAGGCGAGGCCTCGGCGCAGCGGAGCGCCGCTCGGAAGGGTTCAGCGACTGGCTCATGCGAAGGTCAACCTAGCGACTTCCGTCAGCCCGACCGCGTCGTCGCCAGCCAGCAGGGTTCGAAGCCCCCGGCCGCGCACCGGGCCGCGGGCAGGATCGCTCCAGTCAGTCTGGCGGCCGAGACGGAACGCATCGTCGGTTTCGGGCGCTGCGCCCAGATAAAGCGCGGGCATGAACACAATGCCGTCCGTACCGTCTTTCAGATCGATAGCGCAGCGCCGCCACGCGAGATCGCGTACCCGGCGCGGGGCGTCGAACTCCAGCGAGAGAACCCGTTCGACCGGCACCAGCATGTAGTCGCCGCCTGTCGTCAGCACTTCGAACTCGGCGGCGAAAAGGTCGTCAGCGTCCCGGAGATCGTCGACTTGCGTTTCCGTACCGTCCGCCAGCAGCATGGTGGCGGGCGCCCTCGGGCGCAGCGTCTCGACCGCCTCGGCGGCCACGATAGCGTCCTTGATTTCGGACGCTCTCAGCAGCACGCGCGCTTTCGCTGCGGCCTGCTGAGCGGGCGTAGCAGCGCCGCCCTGGTAGCGGGGCGCACGTCCCTCGCGCAGGGATTGCGCCCTCTGGACCTCGGCGCGCAGCAGCTTGCGAAATTCGAGCACCGCCGGATTGGGATCGTGCAGCGCCGCGGCGTCGAGCATCTTGTCGGCCCGTTCGGGATCGCCGATGAGCACCAGCACTTCGGCGAGTAGCCAGCGAGCGTCCGCGTCCGTAGGAGCCGCTTTGACGGCGGCGGTCGCCGCATCCAGGGCTGCCTTCAGGTCTCCGGCCTTGAGAGCCTCGCCGATGGTGGTCATGCGGATGTCCCTTGCATTCAGGCGGCCGCCTGCCGCGACGTCAACTCGGTGGTGAAGCGAAACGAGGCTCCGATTTCATCCAGCTGATGGTGAGGTTTGAGGTGGATGACGCAGCCATATTGCCCGGGCCGGCCAGCAAGCTCGAACACGTCGACTTTCGCGTCCTGGAGCGGGAAGCGAGCATTGGCGTCCAGGCCCCCGGCTCCGACGCCGCTGATGTAGCCGCCAAGCCACCGGCTGAGCCGCATTTCGATGTCGCTCGGGTCGAGTGCGCTGCCCACCATGTCCCGGCCCATCAGCTTCACGAAATGGGCGAAGCGGCTGACGCAAAGGAGGGTGTTGATCTGCGTGGACAGCCTCTGGTTAGCGTTCGCGACCGCCGTCGACATGCGGGGCGGCCGGTGCAGCGAGGGCAGGGCGCCAAAGCAGGCTTCCGGCAGCCCTTCCAGGGCCGACAGCGGGATCAGCCCGGCTTCGCTGAGCTGCGTCTCCTGCTCATCCGTGAGGGCAATCTCGAGCGGCGCGCGGGAGGGTCTGCCCCCGGCGTCCGAGGGGAGGGGCTCCGCCGGGAGGTCGTCCAGCACGCCGCCTTGAGCGTCCTCGCTGATTTCCGCGCCGCGCACGGCCGCCGGCCAGGAGTTGCGCTCGAAGGCCCGGATCGCCACGGCGGCGAAGCCATAGACCGGGCTCATCCAAACGCGCTCGCGGGCGCTTGGCGCGTAGGACCGGAACCGGAACTGATCCGCCCTGCAGCCGTCGTCGGGCCACGGCGGGCGGGCCAGCATCCGGGGCAGGGCGAGGCCGATGAAACGCAGGTCGTCGCCCAACCCCATCCCGCGCCAGCGCGTGTAGTCGGCGCTGCGGAACACGGTCGAGAGATCGACGCTGGACGATGCGTCTGAAAACTCGTCCAGACCCAGCAACTCCGGCGCGGCCGCCAGCATCACGGGCGCGAAGGCCGCGGCGGCGACGCCGGCCAGACGCACCAACGCGCCGACGTCATCGGTCGGATGGGCGGCGCTCGGCCGGTGCCTGACCTCGTAATCCGCCGCAATCAGCCCGAAGGGCTCGCCGCCGGCCATGCCGAACTCTTCCTCATAGATCTTGCGGAATAGATGGCTCTGGTCGAACTCCAGCGCGCGCTCGAGGTCGCGGCAGATTTCGCTCCAGCGCGCGTGCATGATGCGCACGCGCACGCGCGGGCCTGGAGGAGCGCGCCCAACCAGCCAATCCACCCCCCGCCAGGAGCCTTCCAGGCGGGTGAACCGGGGGTGTTGCATCACGGCGTCGAGCTGCCTCGACAGCATCGCGTCGATCGCCGCAATGTCGCGGTCAATCGCGGCCCGCAGGATCCCGATCCGCTCTGACTGTTCGGCCAGCTGCTCCAGCCATTCCTCGCCGAACCAACGCCGCAACGTCTCGGCGAGGCTTGAGGACGCCACGACCTCCGCGAGCTCGGCCGCCGCTTGCGTATGCCCCAGGAAACGGCCTTCGAGAACGGCAAGGCGAAGGGTCACGGCATCGCCCCCTGGCGCTTCGGCTCAGGCCTTCTGAGGGATTCTCGCTACCATGCGCATGGAAGTCGTCAGCTCTTCCATCTGCAGCCAGGGACGCATGTGCGCGACCGCATTGTAGGATCCAGGCGATCCAGGGATCTCCTTGACCTCCACCTTGGCCTCGCGCAGCGGGAACTTGGCCCGATCGGATCCCATGGGATCGACGTAGTTCTGGATCCACCGGTTCAGCCACAACTCGCAGTCCTCGGCCTCCATGAAGGAGCCAATCTTGTCGCGCGCCATGACCTTCAGGAAGTGCGCGAAACGCGCAGTCGCCATCATGTACGGCAAGCGCGCCGAAATGGCCGCGTTGGCGGTCGCCTCCGGCCTGTCATACTTCTTGGGCTTCTGGGTGGTCTGCGCGCCGAAGAACACCGCGTAGTCCTGGTTTTTGTAGTGCAGCAGCGGCAGGAAACCGAGCTTTGACAGCTCCGCCTCGCGCCGATCCGTGATGCCGATTTCGGTCGGGCACTGCAGGTCGCGGTCGCCGTCGTCGGACACAAAAGTGTAGGTGGGCAGGTTGCTGACCTTGCCGCCGTTCTCGGCGCCGCGGATCGAAGTGCAGAAGCCGGTCTGCGCGAACGAGTCGGTCATGCGCGCGCCCATCACGTAGGCGGCGTTCATCCAGCAGAAGTTGTCGTGCGCCATCGGGGCGTCGGAACCGCTGGCGGCCTTGGGGGCCTCCTCATAGGCGAACTCGTCGATCGCCTTGGTGTTAGCGCCATAAGGCAGCCTGGCGATGACGCGGGGCATGACGAGCGAAACGAAGCGCGAGTCCTCCGTGTCGCGGAAGCTGCGCCATTTGATGTATTCGGCCGTCTCGAAAATCTTCTCGAGGTCGCGCGGCTTGCTGAGCTCGCGCCAGTCATTGAAGCCGAACATGCCCGAGCCTACGCCCGAGATGAAAGGCGCGAACGAGGCCGCCGCCACGTTGGAGACGAGCCGGAGCGTCTCGACGTCATCGGGATGGTGCGTCCACTCGTAGTCGCCGATCAGCGTCCCGTAGGGCTCTCCGCCAGGCGTGCCGAACTCGTTTTCGTAGATCTTCTTAAACAGCTGGCTCTGGTCGAACTCGATCGCCTTTTGCAGGTCGCGCGCCAGCTCCTTTTTGGAGATCTGCATCATGCGAATTTTCAGCGAGGAACTCGTTTCGCTGTTCATCACCAAGTAGTTCAGGCCGCGCCAGCTTCCTTCGAGCTTCAGGAAGCGCTCGTGATGCATGATAGCGTTGAGCTGGTCGGACAGCTTGCGGTCGATCTCGGCGACCGCGCGTTTGATCGTGAGGGTGAGGTTGCGGTCAAACGTGACCGTGCCCTTGAGCGCCTCCTCGGTGAGGGCCCGGATGAGCTCCTCGGTCCGGTCGCGTTCGGTCTGCCGCGTCGCGCCTATCACCTGGTCAAGCAGGCTGACCTCGGTCGTAACGCCAGAGGCCGCCGCCGTCGCTTGGGTCTCGGTCGCCATGGCTCACTCCGTTGGCTTGTCGCTGCCCAGTTCCGCCCGGATGGCGTCGAGTTTGGATTTGTCCTGCAGGATGTCTTCCAGCAGTCGCTCGAGTTCCTCGGATACCCCCGCCTTGCTTTCCAGATCGCGGAGCCGGCTGCGCGTCTCCATCAGGGCCTTCAGGGCGGGCACCTGCGCGGCGACCCGCGCGGGGTCGAAGTCATCGATCGATTTGAACTTCAAGTTGACGGACATATCGGTGCCGTCGCCCGCGAGCGTATTCTCGACCTTAATGTTAAGGCCGGGTGCAATGCGCGCCATGACGTCGTTGAAGTTGTCGCGGTCGATCTGAACGAACTTCCTTTCCGCCAAAGACTTGAGGGGCTCGGTCGGGTCGCCTGCATAGTCACCGAGCACTCCCACGACGAACGGAAGCTCCTTGATGATTTGGGCGCCTTCGGTCTCCACTTCATAAGTGATGTGCACACGTGGCTTACGAACGCGTTGAAGCTTTTGGTGGACGCTGTCCATGGCTTCCTCGAACGTTGTTGACCCGATGGGAATGATGGATATTTAGAGATATCGAGCCGTGACCCGATGCCATTCCTGCATCATTCGTTTTATTGCGGATATGGTCAAGCTCACAGTCCTTTCGGATTCCTCCGCTGATCATCAAACGGCGTTTCGAAAATCGGTCGTCGGAGGGCTGGAGCTCGACATCAAGGTTGAGTTCGCTAATCTCACCCGCACGCGTATAATCGCCGCGCTGGTACCCGTTCGAGGGGGGATGATGGCCCGCGGCGTCTCCTTGCATGTGCTCGTAGCGATGGCCATCGCGGCCACCGCCGCCGGGCTCGCGTCGACGCGGAGCGCCAGCGCGCAGGACAGAGTGGTGCGGGCGTTCGAGAACGGCTCCACATTCGACAGCGTCGGACTGCTCGAAGGCGGCGATGAAACCGAGGTCGATGGACCGCAGGCGCTCGTGTCTGATTCCAACGGCGCCTTGTTCTTGCTGGACCAGAACAATGGGCGGGTGCTGACGTTTGATCCGACCAAGTCGCAGGCGGATACGCGGTCGCTCGAACTGCCGTCCGATATGCGCCCCTCCGACCTCGTCATCATCAACGAGAACCTTCTGGTCTGGGACGACGGTCCCCGGGCGCTGACGACCAGCGGCGACCCCGGTGAACGGGTTCGCAGCCTCAACGTGAGCCGTGCGGCAATCTTGGATCCGGAACTCGCCGCCGACGCTTTCGCGCAAATGGGGACCGGCGAGGAGGATCCCTCGGTGGACCCGCTGGCGGTTACGCGCGCCGCGCCGGTGCAAAAGCCCCGCCTCGTGGCGACGCGCGGCTCCGGCGAGGTGCAGGTCGTCTCCGAGCCGCTGAGCAAGTCCGCGCTGCGGTTCGTCGTCCGGCCCCGATCCGGCGGCGCGCCGCTCGTGGCCGCGGTGGTGCGGGCCGGCGACCGCCTTGGCGCGGTGGACCTTTTGGAGATCGACGCCAAGAAGCGCATGTTTCTGCTGGCCGAAAACGTCCCTGAGGAACTCAACCGCGGCGCCGCCGCCGTGGTGCTGCGTTACGGCTCGGACGGACAGCTCCAGGGCATGTACGAGCTGCCGCTGGCGCAGAGCGTCGCACTGTCGCGCCGGTTCATCGCCATCACGCCCGACGGGACGGTGTTCTTCCTGCGCACCAAGGACAAGGGCGTCGAGGTCGTCGAGGTCGGCTTCAAGCCGACGGCCGCCAACGCGGTGATCGCCGTCAAGGGCGCGGCGATCGTCGAGCAGAGGACCTACAAGGGCATCAGCGCCGCCGTGCGGCGGCCCACCCGCCGGCAGGTGATCGAGACGGCCATCAACTACGAGACCTTTCGCTGGCGCGTGACGCCAGCCAGCTACGGACGCGACCCCGACCGTGGCTGCAGCGGCTTCAACCGCATTCGGCGCCCGGGATACATCAACGGGCGGCTGGGCCAGGAAGTCGTCGGAGTTCCGTATTGCTGGGGCTGCTTCGGCAATCTCAGCCAGATCAGCAGCCGCATGGTGCGCGGCGACCTCGCCGGCAATGTGTGCACGCGCGACACGCCGCGAGCCGACGTGGTGGGCGTGGACTGCTCGGCTTTCGTGAGCGCCGCCTGGGGGCTGTCCTCGCATTTCACCACGCTGGCGATTCCCAGCATCGCGTCGCCGCTGAGCGACCCATGGGACCTGAAACCTGGCGACGCCCTCAACAAGCCGGGATCGCACGTCATGCTGTTTCTCCGCTTCACGCCCGATCGCAAGGCCGAGGTGATCGAGGCGACGCCCGGGAGGTGCAATGGCCGGGTCTGCCGGGGCGTCTATCCGCTCTCCGCCATGCTGGCGCGCGGCTATGTGCCGATGCGATACCGGGGCATCGCGGCCGAGGTCGCCGCCGTCGAGCCCACAAAGGCGGATTCGCCCAGGAAGCCGGACAGCCGCCCCGTCCGGGCGCAGAAGCCCTGATGGGCCGGCCAGCCCTCATGAGCGCGGCATGTGGCCGCGCCGCCCTGGCCGCCGCGCTGCTGGCTGTCGCGTCGACGGCGTGGGCCAACGACAGCAGCTACGAACTCGCGGTCGGCGGCCTGACCTTCACGACAACGTCCGATGTGCGGCTCAACACAGAAATCCTGTCGATTTCCCCCGAGAAGGTTCAGGTCAACTATCGTTTCGTGAACCAGGCGCCCACCCCCGTGGAATTGCAGATCGCTTTCCCACTGCCTGACATCGACCTGAGCGATCAGGATGCGATCCTGGACGTCCCGGCGCCGGGCTCGCCCAATTTCGTAGGGTTCAAGACCCTGGTCGACGGCGCACCGGTTCCGTTCGAGGTCTACCAGCGCGCGTTTCTCAACGGCAAGGACGTGACCGCCCGGGTGACGGAGGCGGGGCTGCCCCTGCTCGCCATCGGCCGCCAGATGGAGAACTTCCGGGCCCGCCTCAACGCCCTTCCGGCGCCGCGCCGCAAGGCGTTGCTGGACGCAGGCGTCGTTCTGGAACAAGGAGCGGACGCCGAGCAGAAGCCGATCTTTGCGCCGGGCTGGACGGTGAAGACGTCGTTCACGCGCAAGCAGGTGTTCCCGCCCGGCCAGGTTGTCGCGGTGGATCACAGCTACGCGACCAGCGTCGGCTTCAGCATGGACACGGTTCTGCGCAAGGCGCTGCGCACCAAGCAGCCGCTTGAGGCGATCGTGAAGCAGCGCATCGACGAGTTCTGCGTCGCGGACGACTTCCTGCGCGGCGTCGACAAAATCGCGGGCGAGGCGGATGCGAACGTGGCCGAGCTGCGCGAGCGGCGCATCAGCTACGTGCTGCTGACGGGCAAGAACTGGGCAGGCCCCATCCGGGATTTCAAGCTCGTCTTGGACAAGGGCGCGCCGGACCGGCTCATAAGCCTGTGCATGGACAAGATCACCAAGACGTCGCCGACCACTTTTGAATTCCGGGCCGCAAACTATGTCCCGGAACGCAACCTGAAGATCCTGCTGATCAGTCGGGGCGGATCATGAACGCCAGACATCAACGCGTGGCCCGGGAGTAGCCTCGATGTCGGTGGACGATGCGCGAACCGTAGTCACGCCCAACGTCATGCCGTCCGGCACGCGGCTGAACGACATCTACGAGATTGACGCGCTGATCGCGATGGGCGGGATGGGGCAGGTCTATCGCGGCCACGCGATCGAGACCGGAGATCCCGTGGCGATCAAGATGATCCGCACGGACCTGATCGAAAACGAAACCGCACTGGCGCTGTTTCGGCGCGAGGCCGCAGCCCTGCATCAACTGCACCACGAGGCGATCGTCCGCTACTTCGTTTTCTCGATCGACCGGCAGCTCCAGCGCGCCTATCTGGCGATGGAGTTCGTCAACGGCGAGCCGCTTGGCACATTCGTGCAGACCCGCAAGCTCGATGCCGTAAGCGCGCTTGCGCTGATGCGACGGGTCGCGGATGGCCTTGCGGCCGCCCATCGCGCCGGGATCGTTCACCGCGACATCTCCCCCGACAACATCATCATCCCGGACGGCGACGTCCGTCGGGCGCGCATCATTGACTTCGGCATCGCCAAGAACAGCCTGGCCGAGGGCACCGTTGTGGGCGACACCTTCGTGGGCAAGTATCGCTACGCCTCGCCCGAGCAGTTCGGCGACTTTGGCGGACGGGTGACAGGCAAAACCGACATCTACAGCCTCGGACTTGTGTTGGCCGGATGTTTGCTCGGCAAGCCGCTCAACATGGGCCAGAGCCTCTCCGAAGCGGTGGCCCAGCGTCGGGTCGAGCCAGACCTGTCAGGCGTCGACGCGACGATCCGGCCGCTGCTGGCCTGGATGACGCAGCCCGACCCTTCAGATCGGCCCGCCGACATGGCGGCGGTCGCGAACTGGTCGCCTGGCGTTGCGCCCCGCGCCGCGCCCCAGAAGCGGGACGTGGCCGTTTCATCTCCGAAGCATGGGCGCGGCGGGCTTCTGGCCGGCCTTTCGGCCCTGGCGGTTGTCGCCGGGGCGGGCGCACTGTTGTGGTGGTGGCTCCAGCCAGCTCGCACGGACGTCGCGGGCGCGGTCACGACCGCCGAGCGATATGCGCTGGATTTCGATGGCGGCCCCTGCGTGCTCTTGTCCGTGACCGATCCGGCGTCCCAGACTTTCGCGGTGGACGCCTACGGCGCCCGCGTCGAGCCGTTTGAAACCTTCGACAAGAATTTCACGGACGTCTTCAAGGCCGATGCAAAGATTGACCTGCGGCAAATCACGGCCGCGCAGTGTCCGGCGGTCACCCTGCTAGCCGGGCTCAAGACTCCCAAGGCCGAGCGGGCCGACCTTAAGATCAGCGCCGCCCGGGTCGCGGACGGTGGCGCCCTGACGGCCTGGGTTACCTCACGCCAGCCATGGGCCGCGCTGCTGCGCGTGGACGAAAACGGTTCCGTCTCGGTTCTGGACAGCGGCTTCGGCAAAAACGGCCGGGCGTTGCAGGTCCCTGCGCGTCGCGTGAAGGAGCCTCCGGGCCAGCCGCAACTGCTTGTCGCGCTCGCGGCTGACACGCCGATCGAGACCGTGCGTTCCATGCGACCTGACCAGTCGGCCGAGAGCGTCTTCACCGCCATCGCGAAGGACCCGGCGGCACGCAAGGCCGGGCTAACCGGAAGCCTGGCGTATTTCAAGGTCCAGTAACGAGGCCCAATGTTGCACACTCCGCCATCATCGGTTCAGTCCTGCGCGGCGCTGCTCCTCGCCGCCCTGATGCTGCTTGGCCGGCCTGTGTGGGCGGCGGACGCGAAACCGGGCGGAGTCCCCGCGAACGGAGCGTTGCGGGGGCTGGTAATCGGCGTCAACGCCTACAAGGCGGCGGCTCCGCTGCGGGGCGCCGTCGCGGACGCCCAGGACCTCTCCGCGGCTCTCCGGAGCGCCGGCGCGCACGACGTGGTCCTGCTGGCCGACCGCGAAGCGACGCGGGTGGTCGCGCTCGAGGCTCTCGCCGGAGTGACGGGCCGGGCCAGGGCCGGCGATCTGGTCGTGATTGCGTTCGCGGGTCTGGCCAGTCTGGGGCCACAGCACGGCAGGGTGCCGCGCTCGACTGGGCTGGAAACCGCTTATGTGCTGGCTGGGTACGACCCGGCCGACGAGCGTGGCCGGGACGAAAAGCTAATCGACACGGAGTTCAGCCACGTCGTTCACCAGATCGAGGCGAAGGGAGCCCGCGCCTTGCTGGTGCTCGACGCCTGCGGGGAAACCAGCGCCGTCCGGGAGGCCGATCCACGAGGCAACCCGCTGGTGATGCGCGGCCTCCCTCCCACGCAAACGCCGGATAGGCTCGCGCCGGTGTCGGACGACGATGACGCCAGGGCGACGCCTGGGCCGTTTGCACGCTCCACCGTGATGCTCGCGTGCGACGAGGGGTCGAGCGCGCCCGAAGTGACACCGCCTGGCGGCGAGGGTTGGCGAGGAGCGCTGAGCTACGCGGTCGCGCGCTCCTTCGAGGGGCACGGGGATCTGAACCAGGATGGGGTCATCAGCGGCGATGAGTTCGTCGGCTACGTCCGCCAGGTCGCCTATCAGCTGTCGGCGCAGCGTCAGATCGTGCTGACGTTCGAGCCCTCCGGAACCGCCCAAGCCGATGGGTTCGCGGAGGCGTCCTCCCGCGCCATCGTCGCCGTTCCCAAAGGGTCATCAACGGCAGGCGCACCCGGGACCGGGAACGCGAACCCGCCCACCGGTCCGCTCGCCGCAGCAAAGCAACCTCCTTCGATCGCCACGCTGCGGATGGCGTCCACGGGAGACGCCAGCCTGCTGCCGAACCTCAGCAGTTCCGCGGTGCTGATCAAGACGGTGTCTTTGCGTGAGAATCCCGAGCTCATCTGGGATCCGGTCACCGGGGACGTGCTGGCGGGGTCGGACGTGATCGCCAGCCGGCTGTCGGCCGAACGATTGCGTGGGGCGGTGGAGCGCACCGTCGCGGTTCGCAAGCTGAAGCAGCTCTCGGTCGCCGCGCCCGAAAGCGTGCGCGTGCTGCCGAACGACAAGCTGCACTATCGCGGATCCTTGTTGTCAGTCCGGATCGACGCCGGAACGCGGACCAGCGTCGTGGTGTTCAACATCGCGGGTGATGGCACAGTCCAGTTGTTGTTTCCGCGCAGCCGCGATCCGCGGCGGGCTCCCATGCCGTTCGAATTGCCCAAGATCGAGGCTTTGCCGCCATTCGGGGCCGACACCGTCGTGGTGGTGGCCTCCGAAGAGCCCTTGAGCGGTTTGGAGCAGGCGATCGCTAGCCTAGACAACCGGCAAAGGCCGATACAAGCCGCCGAACTGGTGGAACGGCTGATGCCCGCCGCATCGCGGCTGGGGCTTGTGTCCCTGTTCACCGCCCCCTGACAAACCGTCCGTGATTGAGGAGGACGCCCATGCACTCCGTCTCTATCCGTTACACGCTGCTCACCGCCACCATCGTGCTTGGCGCCGCGCAAGCGCGGGCGGCTTCCCAGGAGCCGGGCGCGTCGCGCTCGATCCGCGTCATCGAGCACGCGCCCGGCTCCGGAACGGACGCGCGCCCGCCCGCCGACACGCTCGACCCGGGCGCGCAGTCCGCTCCTGGGCCGGACGGCGCCAAGCTTGAACCGCGGTCTTCGACGCCGACGAACACGGCGCTTCCGGGACCCCAGGAGCCGCAACCCGGCAATCCGCCGACCAGCACCGCCGGGCTGCCCGGGCCTGGCCAAACTCCGGCAAAGCCGAGTTCTCCGCCGATGGTCACCCCGACGCCGACCCTGCCGTCATCCGCGGTCGTTGTGCATTTTCAGGGCAAGAACCGGTTCGCGATGGGGGATAACATCCAAGTGCAGGTGCGGTCGCAAACGTCGGGTTACCTGGTGCTTGTGGATGTCGGCTCGGACGGGCGCATCACGCAGATCTATCCCAACATCTACACCATGGCTGCGAACGGCGCGGACCCGGCGAACGGCAACGCCATTAAGGCCGGCGAACTGGTGATCGTCCCTGACGCGCAATCGCCGCTCGCCAACTTCGACTTCGTGGCCGGGCCGCCGCTTGGCGAGGGCAAGCTCTTCGCCATCGTGAGCGATAAGCCGGTGCAGTACATCGACCTTCCGGACCTGCCGGCGGAGATCAAGGGCGACCAGGTTGCGAGCTATGTTCAGGAAACGACACGCAGCCTGAGGATCACCAGTGCGGGGGACGGGCCGCTGCTCGACCCTCGCTGGTCGTTCGGCGTCGCCAGCTACGTGATCGGGCCGCAACGCGCGCAGGCCGGACAATGACCCACGCGGCGGTCGAAACATCGTCCGCCTGAAAAGGACTGGAAACGCAAAAGGCGCCGTCCGGGGACGACGCCTTGCATCTGCGACCCGCGGTCGGGCCGATCACCACTGGTAGCGAACGCCCAGCTTGCCGGCGAGGCCGAACAGGCGCTCGCCACCATAGACGTCCGTCTCGGCGTAGCTCGACCAGCCGCCGCCATGCGCGACGGTGAGCTTCAGCGAGCCCTGGCCGCGCACGAGGCCTTCATCATTCAGCACTTGGGCGCCCGGGCCCGCGATGCCATTCTGGATGAAGCCGCCCGACAATGCGACGTTGGAGTAGATCAGGCCGGTGAGCGCCAGGGTGGCGGGAGCCGACCCGAGCAGGAACTCCGTGCCCACGCGCGCGCCGCCCTGGATGCGCACCAAATCGCCGTCCGCCAGTCCGAGCGCCGAAGCGCCGCCGTTATAGCCCTGATGCACCCACTGGATGCCGGCGGTGGGCTCGATCCACCAGGTCGCGCTCATCGGGAAACGATAGTTCACGTTTCCGACCAGCGACGTTTGCACCACATTGGCTGAGCCGGAACCCGCGTACGGGAAGATCGCCGTGTAGAGCCAATTGTTGGCGCCGTTGCCGTTGCCGAGCGCATTGCTGCCCGAAAACGCAAGCGCGTCGTTGAAGCTGATCCCCAGATCGTAGAAAGCCACCTTGGCGGACGCGTCGGCGCTGAACCCGCCGTTGAAGTAGGTGCCATAGAGGCCGACCGTCGGCCCCTTGAGCGTCGCCTTAAATCGGCTGAAGCCATTCGGAACCGTGTTTAGGTCGCCGGACAGGATCTGCGTCCTGACAACCGTGTGCGAGTCGGAATAGCCCGCCAAAACGCCGCCGATAAAGCCGTCGTCGGCGTTATACAAGCCGCGGGTCGTCATATCGACGCCGGCGAGAAGACCCCCGGTGCGGCTTTCGCTCTTGGCGGTGATGTAGAGAGACGTCGTCACCAGGCCGGTGCCGCCGTTGACGTCATTGTACGTGATGCTGCTCGCGCCCGTGCCGGTGCGGCGCTCGTAGTTGCCGTAAGCCTGGGCCCACGCGCCGTAACGGGGAGCGGACAGGAGGACCGGCGCGGGAGTCGTCTCGACGACGACACTCGGCCTTGGGGCCGGAACGCGCCGGCCAGCGACTGGCTTGGCCTTCGCGCGCGGCGCCGCAACCCGCGCCACCGGGGCGGCCGCGGCAGGTTGACGACGGATGCAAGCGCCGTCGATCCGCACAAGACCGCTCGGGCACGTCTCGACCTCGGTGCGACGGCGCTCGCGGATGGTTTCGCTTACGACGGCGTTCTCCTGCGTGGTCACCGACTGCGTCAGGTCGCTGAGAGCTTGGCTCGCCAGCGCGGCACCCGA
Organism: Alsobacter metallidurans; assembly: GCF_014636935.1. Classification (GTDB taxonomy): domain Bacteria; phylum Pseudomonadota; class Alphaproteobacteria; order Rhizobiales; family Beijerinckiaceae; genus Alsobacter; species Alsobacter metallidurans. The sequence continues at coordinate 314,083 of NZ_BMES01000002.1, forward strand.
GAACGCGCCGACCCCGGTCTGATCGTTAGTGCAGGTGCCGCTCGTATAGTTGATCGACGTTCCAACGCCGCCAGGCGAGACGTTGCCGGGCAGGACGGGAAGCTGGCTCGTGGACGCCGGGCAATAGACGCTCTGCGCGAAGCTGCCCGATGTTCCGGCCAGGATTCCGCCTGCGACCAGCGCCACATAGGACACAGCGCGAAAAAGGTGGTTGGACATGCGGCCCCCGCTCACTACCCGTTATCGGGGCACGATGACACACCCGGCCGTGTTCGGCTGTGACGAAGTTGCAACAACCATACGGCGAACTTCGATAGATCATCAGCTTTGCAAAGCCTTTTTCGCGTCCGCGTGTCCGTCCGCCAGTGGCGGTGAAAGTTGATGCAGGCGTCAAATCTTTAGTTCGGCTTTCGCGCTGTTCTTGCCGGGCGACCGTGATGCAGCCTATCTCTCTATGCCGAATGGATGATGCAGGCGGGGGGCGTAGTTTGATTGCGGGCGGGACGAAAACCAGACGGTTCGGTTCTGTCGGTGTCTTGATTGTCGCCCGACGAGCGGCCCAAAAACGGCCGGCTGACTGGGTCTTGTACGTCGCAAGAAGCTGAAGACTTGATGCTAGGCGCGATATACGCTGTCGAGGGCGTTGTGAGGTGCTTTTTTACACATCGCAGGGCATGGCCGAAATCTAGTTAGCTGGTTAGTTTGGGAAGGCGGATCAATCGTCCGTCGTGTCGGAGACGGGGACGATGCCTGCACTGCCGAGCGGCCTGTCCATCGAAGCCGCCATCGACGCAGAACTGAAGCACAATCCCGCGGTGCGCGACGGCCTAAGCGCCTATGCGGGGCTGGCCAGCGGCTTCCGGCTGAAGAAAGACGCCGTAGCGCTGCTCGCCGGCGTCCTGAGCCACGCGGCGGCGACGTATCGCGCGGCCGGCAACCGGGACGCCGACCTGGTGACTTTCGACGACGGCGCCGCCAACTTCCTGTTCGACGTCAAACAAGGCCGCACCGTGCTCTGCTGGGGCGTGACAGTCAGCGTCGGAGCGAACACGCGCGACGACGCGTATCACGGCGGCTTCCCCCGCGCCGGGGACGGGCTGGATAAGGGGCACGCCTGGGCGCACAAGCAGGGTGGTCGCGAAGGCGGGCCGAATTACTTTCGGCAGGCCCGCAGCCTCAATCAGGGGCGTTCGCGCAACGGCAAGCTGTGGCGCATTATCGAGACCTATCTGGGCGCTAACGCCGGGTTGCCGGCCTTCGTCGGGCTCCGCTACGCGGCACCCAATAAGACCGATCAGCCGGACGAAATTGTGTACGGCCTAATCACGGCTGGACAGCAGTTCCGCGTCGTCGTGTTCCCGAACGCTTAGCGGGGACGACGAGCCTCCCAGTCTCTGTCGAGCTTATGTGATCACCAACCGCGAGGGTTTATTTATGGCAATGTTCCCAGACCGTGACGGCGACTACATGCTGACGGAGCCCGGCTCCTACGTGGTTGGCGCCAACAAGGACGTTGTGCGCATCATTATGCACCAGACCTGGGCTTACCAATCCATCACCGACCAGGCTCCCATCAATTACCGGGTCTGGACCAGCGGCACGCGCGAGGGGCGCAAGAAGCACCCGCAATTCGGAGTGTCGGCGCACTTCACCGTTGAGGCGGACGGCCGAATCTTCCAGCACGTCGACACAAAGGACGGCGCCAAGGGGACGAGCGCCTACGCGTACAACGCCGTGCACATCGAGTTCGCGTCCCGCGACGAGCCTCTCACGGACGACCAACTACATTACGGAGCTGGCCTGATGGCTTGGATCGCCTCCGAGCACCCCAATTTGCGGCTCGTGGTGGTTGGCGAGAGCAATAAACATCCTGGCGACAAGAAGCAGGCTGGCATCACGTGTCACAGCTTCGTGGAGCTCGTTGGCAAGGCCGCGCATCCAAAGTTGACCTGCCCGGGCCCCAAAATAGTCGATCAGATGAACACGATCGCGGTGCTGGCCTCCGTGAGAGCCGCCCTTGTTTGATGTCGAAACTTACACGTGTTGATGCCGATCTTGTGGCTGACTGCTGGCACGAATTAATAATCTGTTTGCACATTTGCTTCCGGCACATATACCGTAAGCGGGTCATAGAAACTGACCTCGCGAATCTCAGATAGCATTCGTCGGGAAGCGGCGTTGCCTTCCTACTTAGGCTGGCATCCAAAGGGGTCCGTTCGGCAGGAGCTTGGCCAGCTTCCTGAGGTTCTGTGCGGCTGCGGCCAGTTGGAACTCGTCTCGGGCTCCATGCGGGCCGCGAAGCCGCAATCGGTCGAGCCTCAAGATGCGCTTCAGGTGCCCAAACAGCATCTCCACCTTCTTCCGCTGCCGGCGTGAGGTGACGTACTCGTCAGTGGTGGCGATGGCCCGCGCCATGTCGCGGGCCCCTTCGTGCATTGAGCGTGGGATCTTGCGGGCCGGTGTGTTGGGGCAGCACCGAGGCTTCATGGAGCAGGCGTCACAGTCGTGCTTGCTGGCGCGGTAGCGCATCATGCCCTCCTTCGGCCAGCGGACGGGGGTTCCGGTAGGTTCTCTGTCGCTGCCGCAACAGATTGCCGGCGAGGCAAACATAGACGTCCTGCTGGTAGTCGTAGGCGAACTCCGAGCGGCTGAAGGTGCCGTCCTGCCGCTCCGACTTGTCGAAGACCGGGATGTGAGGCTCGATCCCGCGCTCGTGGACCAGCCAGGTGAGAATCTCGGCCGAGCCGTATGCGCTGTCTGCGGCGAGCCGGGCCGGCAGAGGTCGAAGCGGTCCTGGGTGCGCTCGATCATGGTGCGATCCGCGCCGACCTCGGCTTGCCGGATCGCGCGGCTGGCTTCCACATCGACGATGACGGCGTGCCTTGAGGTCGATGAGGTAGTTGGCCGCGTAGGCGAAGAAGGCGTGTCCCTTCAGTGCGCCGGTCCATTGTGCCGCCGGATCGGACTTGGACACGAACTTCGGCTTCACCTCTGAGGCGGCGCCCCAAGCCGCTTCGTCGAGCGTGTCCAGGTACTCTCAGACTGAACGCCTCGTCTCGCCAAGAGCCGTCCAGTCCACCGTCTCGCATCCTTCGGCGGAACGCTGCCTGTTCGCGTCCGCCTTGATCAAGCTGGCGTCGACGGCGAAGCCTTCGCCGCTGACGAGGCCCTCGTCCATGCAGCGCCGGACGGTCGCCTCGAAGAGCTCGCGGAGAAGGTCGCTGTCGCGGAAGCGGCCGTGACGGTTCTTCGAGAAGGGTCGAGTGGTCCGGCACGGCGCCGTCCAGGCCTAGGCGGCAGAACCAGCGATAGGCCAGGTTGAGGTGGACCTCCTCGCAGAGCCGGCGCTCGGAGCGAATGCCGAAGCAGTAGCCCACCAGCAGCATCCGAATCATCCGCTCCGGGTCCATCGAGGGCCGGCCCATCTCGCTGTAGAACGGCCGCAGGCGGGCGCGAATGCCAGACAGATCGACGAACCGGTCGATGCTGCGGATCAGGTGATCGGCCGGGACATGGCGCTCCAGGCTGAACTCGTAGAACAGCGCTTCTTGATGAGCCACCGTCCGCTCGCCCATCATCGCATCACCTCCCGACCCAACGACGACTGAATCAGGACTTCACACTCGCTGCATCGCCGACTTTTTCAACGAAATCGGCGCGAAGCGGACCTTGCGCGCAGTTCGGAATTGATGCCGGTGCCGCGCCCCCGTGCTTCTTGCACGTGTCGAGGCAGCGTTGCAGACTTCAAGGCAACTGCGCATCGCGAGGAGCCGGAGGACGAGCGACGGCCGGAATATAGTCCTCAAAATCCTCGTCGTCGAAGAAGACCGTGCGGCCCAGTTCCGCCGAACGATACAGCGCCATCAACATGCGCACAACTTCGACGCCGTCGACGAAAGTCTCCATCGGGGCAACTCCCTTTCGGAAGGCCTCGACGAAATGGCGGTTTTCAAGCGTGTAGCCGTAGACTCCGGCTTCATCCTCGAGCACGGGCATCAGGCCCTGTTCGGCGTTCTGTTTCTCGACAAGGTCTTCGCCGGCGTTACCCGTGACCGCGCGCGACATGAACACCTTGAGGCCGGAGCCAAGGGAATTGAACTCCATGGCGTATTCCGGACCCAGCAATTCCAGCGTGATGCGCAGGCCGGCGCCCACATAGGCCCAGGACGTCGTCGCCTCGATGATCAGTTCATTCCCTTCGGCGTCCTGGAGGGTGATGAGCCCGCGGGCGAAGTCCTCCGCCGGGCGGCGGCCATAGTCCACTCCGGCGCCCATCGAAGCCTTCAGGCGCTCCGCATAGGCCGGCCGCGTCCATTTCAGGTTCGCCACCGTGGCGCTCGCCGAAACGAGCTTCAGCGCGTCGCGCGGTTCTCCCGGCGCGGCGAGCATGAAGCGGGCGACCTCCACGCTGTGGCACATCATGTCGGACAGCACGCCGCCGCCCTGCAACTCACCCCGCCAGAACCAGGGCTCGTGCGGGCCGCTATGCTCCTCGGTGGCACGGGCGATATAGGGGCGGCCGGTCGTCGGCACAGCCCGCCGCCAGATGATGTCGCGCCCTCGCAGAACGGCAGTCGAGAACAGCTGGTTCTCCAGGTAGCCGTGCAGCAACCCGCAATCCTCGATCAGGGCGAGCATACGCCGCGCCTCGCGCAGGGTTCGGGCCAGGGGCTTCTCGCAGGCCACGGCCCGAAGTCCCGTCGCGCCCTGCTTCACAAGGCGGTGGATTTCGGTCATGGCCTCGATGCGGGCGTGGTTGGGATTGACCAGCCACACGGCGTCCACCTGGCCGGAGGTGAGCATCTCCTCGATGCTCGGGAACGCGACGCAGGCGCCGAGTTCCTGCTCGCGCGCCTTGGCCGCGAAGGCGTCCCGCCGTCCGGGGCTGGGGGCGTAGACTCCCGTGACCTCCACGTTGCGGACGCCCACCAGAGACGCGAGATGGAAATTCGCCATGAACCCGGCTCCGATGAAGCCGATCCGGAGCGTGGGAAGCTGCTCGCGTGACACCGTCGTCTTCTCCTCTGTGCGTTGTCCGGCGGCCGTGGATCGGCGTTCAGTCCTGCGGGTTCAGGGCGTCGTTCAAGGCGTCGCCGAGCATGTTGAACCCGATCACGACGACCACGATCGCCAACCCCGGCCAGACCGCCATCCAGGGCGCCTCGACCAGGAACTGCCGAGCCGAGTCGAGCATGCTCCCCCAGGACGGCGCTGGCGGAAGCTGGCCGAGGCCGAGGAATGCGAGGCTGGCCTCGGCCAGAACCGCGATGGCGGTCGTCAGCGCCGCCTGCACAATGATCGGCGGCAAGATGTTCGGCAGGATATAGGCGGTCAGGATCTTGGGGTGGGACAGCCCGACGGACCACGCCGCGCTGACGTAATCCTCCTGCCGCACGGCCAGCGTCTGCCCTCGCGCGAGCCGGACGAAGACTGGCATCGCCGAGATGCCGATGGCGATCATGGCGTTTTGCAGACTCGGGCCGAGAAACGCGGCGAGCGCGATGGCCAGCACCAGAAACGGGCAGGCCAGCAGGGCGTCGGTCAAACGCGAGATCACGATGTCGGCGACGCCGCCGAAATAGCCTGCGATCATGCCGAACGGCAGGCCGATCACCAGCGCGATGCCGACGGACAGGAAGCCTGCCGCCAGAGACGCGCGCGCGCCGTAGATCACGCGCGACAGCACGTCCCGTCCGAGATCGTCCGTTCCGAACCAATGCGCCGCCGAAGGCGCCTGCCGAATGGCCATCCAGTCGGAGGCGTTCGGATCATAGGGCGCCAACGCGGGCGCGAGCAGGGCGGCGAGCACGAAACCGAAGATGATGAAGCCGCCCAGAATGGCGGCGGGCTCACGGATGAGGCGCCCGGCGGCGGTCTTGCGTCCCAACCAGCCTCGGCCGACGGACGCCGCGGCGACCTCCGGTGCGCTCATGTGCGGATCCTGGGGTTCAGGGCCGCATAGGCGAGATCCGCCAGGAGGCTCAGGAGGAGAAAGAACGCGGCCGCGCACATCACCACGGCCTGAACCACCGCGTAATCACGGCCGAACACGCCGTCGACGATCATTTTGCCGAAACCCGGGATGCCGAACACCTGCTCGGTCAGCACGGCGCCCGAGAGAAGCTGGCCGAGTTGGAGCGTCGCCAGCGTGACCACGGGAATGAGGCCGTTCCGAAGGGCGTGCCGGACCACCACCGTGCGCTCGGGAAGCCCTTTCGCCCTTGCGGTTCGCACGAAGTCCTGGCGCAGGACCGTCAGCATCGAGCTTCGCGTGTGGCGCATGATGATGGCCGCCGACGACGAGCCCAGCACGATGCTGGGCAGCAGCATGGTCTTGAGGTTGCCCCAGGGACTCTCGAAAAAGGGCGTGTAACCTCCCGACGGCAGCAAGCCCATCGTGACCGAAAACAGGAGGATCAGCATGATCCCGAACCAGAAGCTCGGGATGGAAAGGCCGGCCAGCCCGAGCACGCCGACGAGGTAGTCCACGATCGTGCCGCGGTTCAGCGCCGCCGCGACGCCGGCCGGCACCCCGATCCCCAACGCAATGAGCATGGACAGAATCGAGAGCTCAATGGTGACCGGAAGCTTGTCGGCCACCATCGCGCCGATCGGCAGGCCGGTGCGCACCGAGGTCCCCAGGTCGCCCGACGCGAAGGCCTTCAGCCAGATCCAGTACTGGACCAGCAAGGGCTGGTCGAACTGGTACTTCTGACGAAGAAACGCGATGACCTCCGGGCTGCGGTCCTCGCCCGCGAGGGCCAAGGCCGGATCGCCCGGCAGCAGCTTCTGCAAGCCGAAGACGAGCACCGAGACCAGGAGCAGGGTGGGGATCGCCACCGCGAGCCTGCCGGCCAGGAATCGCAACATCTCGGATCCTTGGAAACGGAAGCGGGGCGGCCTCGTGGCCGCCCCGGCGCATCAGGAGGCGGGCTTGACGCCCTTCAGGCGCAACAGTCCGTCCGGGTACACGACGACGCCGTCCACCTTGGCGCGCGCGGCGAAGAACCAGTTGGGGTGGTAGATCGGGATGGTCGGGAGATCGGCCAGGTAGATGCCAGTCGCCTTGTCGTAAAGCTGCTTGCGCTTAGCGATGTCGCCCTCGGCCCGCGCAGCGTTGAGCACTCCCTCCAGGTCCTTGTTGCAGTATTTGTTGAAGTTCTGGCCGCCATTGCAGGCGAAGAACGCGTAGAGCGTCGGGTCCGGATCGGCGCGGCCGCTCCAGTTTCCGATGTACATCTCGAAATTGCCCGCCAGGTAGCGCTGAATCGCGGTGGCGGTTTCGAGCGGCAGGAGCTTCACGTCGAAGCCCGCCTCCTTGGCCATCGACTGGACGATCTGCGCCACGCGCGCGTCCGTAAGGGCGTTCTCAAAGGTAATCTCGACTGGAACCGTCGTCGCCCCAACTTCGGCCATCAGCTTCTTCGCGGCCGCAACGTCGCGCGCGGGCGCTGGATGGCTTTTGGGATAGAATGGGTCCGAGGGCGGGATCATCTGGTTGTCGGCCGTATACTCGCCGTTGAACGCGACCCTGTTGATGACGTTGCGGTCGATCGACAGCTCGAAGGCCCGGCGCAGGCGCGCGTCCTTCTGCAATGGCGAATTCGCCTTCTCGGGCTCGCCGACCTTGACCATCAGGTGAGAGACCGCGAGCCCGGGCGCGCTGTGCAGCTTCAGGTTCTTGTCGTCGCGAACGGTCTTGAGGTCGGTCGGCGCGATGCGCTCGGCGATATCCAGGTCCCCGGCCCGCACGCGCGCCAGCCGGACGGTGGAGTCCGGGATGTAGGAATAGAGGACCTCGTCGTAGCCGTAGCGGGCCGCATCCCAGTAGGAGGCGTCCTTCTGCAGCCGGATCAGATCGCGCGACTTGCGTTCGACGAACTTGTACGGGCCGACGCAGACGGGATTAGCGGAGAAGTCCTCTTTGGCCCCGGCGACCGGCGACACCATCATGCCGGCCCGGTCGCTCAGCACCGAAAGTAGCGGCGCGAAAGGCTCCTTGAGGTTGAGCCGGACCTGGTCCGGCGCCAGCACGTCCACGGACGCGACCGCAGCCAGTTCGGCCTTCCGGCGCGAATCCTTCATGGTCTGCATGCGGTCGATGTTGAACTTCACCGCCGCCGCGTCGAAGGGCGTTCCATCCTGAAAGGAAACGCCCTTGCGCAACGTGAACACGACCGACTTCTGGTCGTCCGCGAAGGTCCATTTCTCGGCGAGCTGAGGAACGATGCTCAAATCCTGCCCAATGTCGACGAGCTTGTCGCACATCGCGGCGAAAACGAAACGGCCGATATAGGTGCCGCTCGTGGCCGGGTCGAGCGCGTCGGGATCGTCCTGGATGCCGACCCGCAAGGTTGTCGCATGGGCGCTTGAGAGAGCGAGGAGCGGCGCCACCGCTAAGGCTGCGAACAGGGACCGGCGCAAGCGCATGAGATTGTTCCTCCCGTCCGCCATGTTGGACGTCGGCGGTCGTCTTTCGATGTGTTATGGATGCATGCGTGAGGTCCTTTGTAAAGGAGCCTGACGAATGTAGATCTTAGGGCGTCTCGCAACGGCAGTAGCGAGGCTTGCGGGCAAGCTCTAGGTTGACATCGCAAGGCGATCAGTTCCAGTTTGTCCGTCACCTTGACGAATTGGGTTCGCATGACAGACGCGATCACAACACCGCTGGCGCGCCAAATGTCGGTTCGCGCGGTTATGGAGGCGCTGATGCGGTCCGGCCCGATCTCGCGGGCCGAATTGGCGCGCGCCACGGGCTTGTCGAAGCAGACGGCGTCCGAAGTGGTCCGCGATCTGGAGGCGAATGGCTGGATCCGTGAACGGGGCCAGACACAGGGCCTCGTCGGGCGCAGCGCCACGACCTATGAACTAGACGCCGGACGCGCCTATGTGCTGGGCGTCGATCTTGGTGGCACCAAGGTGCACGTGGCGCTCGCCGACCTGTCCGGCGCCATCGCGGCGGAGGAAGTGGACGCGACGGACCGGCGTGGCGGCCATCATGTCATCGAGCAGATTGCGGCGCTCACCCGCAGCGCGGCGGCTCGCGCCGGAGCCGACCCTCGACGGATCCGTTACGGCGCCATGGGCAGCCCCGGCGTGTTCCAGCCCGGGTCCGGCCGCATCATCATCGCACCCAACATCCCGGACCTGGACCAGATCGACGTCGTCAAGGCCCTGCGCGTATCGCTGGGCTTCGGCGTCGCGGTCGAGAACGACGTCAATCTGGCGGCGGTGGGCGAGCGCTGGCGGGGATGCTGCCGGGAGGCCGCCACTTTTGCGTTCGTGGCGCTCGGCACGGGCATCGGCATGGGTCTGATGGCCGACGGCAAGCTCATCCGCGGCGCTCGCGGGGCGGCGGGCGAGATCGCGTACCTACCCCTGGGCGGCGACCCCTTCGACTCGCGCGGGTATCGCCTGGGCACGCTGGAGAACGCCATCGGGAGCGTCGCCATCATGGAGCGCTATCGGGGCCTGGGCGGACAGGGCGCCGAGGACGTGCGTGGCGTTTTCGATCGCCTGGTCGACGGCGACGCGGCGGCGCGAACCACGATGGACGAGGTGGCCCGCGTGCTCGCGCAGGCCCTCATGGCCATCCGGGCCATTCTGGACCCGGAGCTGGTTGTGCTGGGTGGCAGCATCGGAGCGCGACCGGAACTGGTGGAGCGCGTGCGCGCGCTTCTGAACGGGTTCATGGCGGAGCCGCTTCGGGTCGAGGCCAGCCCGTTGGGCGGCCGCGCCGCGCTGATGGGCGCGGTGGGAACGGCCCTGTCCACCCTGTACGACTCGGTTTTCGGGATGACGGACCTTCCTGGGGAGCAGGCGCGGACCGCCGGCGTCGAAACGGCGGCCTGATCAGGCGGAGCAACGACCATGCGCGATTTCATGAAGCCGGGCCGGTCCGTGGCCATCGCCGAGAACGGCATGGCGGCGACGTCGCATCCGGCCGCCACGCTGGCCGCGCTGGAGATCCTGAAGGCCGGCGGCAACGCCTTCGACGCCGCGATTGCGGCGGTCGCCCTGCAGGGCGTCATCGATCCGCACATGACGGGGATCGGCGGCGACTGCTTCGTCATGTTCAAGCCCGCGGGCGGCGCCCCTGTCGCGCTCAACGGTTCGGGCCGGGCGCCCGGCCGGGCGGACGCCGCATGGTTCCTCGATCGCGACATGGACGTAATCCCGGACGGGTCGGCCCATGCGGTCACGATCCCCGGCGCCGTCGACGCCTGGCTCCGCCTCTCGGCCGACCATGGCCGCATGAGCATCGGCGAGGTCTTCGCTCCGGCCATCGCGGCCGCCGAGAACGGCTACGTTGTGACGCCGCGCGTGGCGCTCGACTGGGCGCGATACGCCGGCCGGGTCGCGGCCCACGCGGCGGCGGCCGAGATGTTTCTGCCCGGCGGGCAGGCTCCCGTCGCGGGCGACAGGATGGCCGCCCCGGCCTTGGGCGGAACCCTGCGCCGGATCGCCCGGGAGGGCCGCTCCGCATTCTACGAAGGCGAGGCGGCGGAGGAAATGACCGCCGTGCTGAACGCCGCTGGCGGCCTCCACGCAGCCGAAGACTTCGCCGCGCAGGTCTCCGACTATGGCGAACCGATCCGCGCCGCCTATCGCGGCTACGACCTGCTGGAATGTCCGCCGAACGGCCAGGGCCTCGCGGCCCTGCTGATCACCCGCATTCTGGACGGGTTCGATCTCGCGGGTTCGGCCCTGAGCGAGGCCGACCGTATCCACCTTCTGGCGGAAGCCACCAAGGCGGCCTACGGATGGCGCGATCTGCTGGTCGCTGACCCGGCGCATCATCGCGTCGACATCGCCGAGATCCTGTCGGAGCGCTCGATCGCGCGCCTGCGGGCATGCATCAAGCTGGACCGGGCCGCCGAGGCCGGCGCCTTCGACGGTCCGGCCCACCGTGACACGGTCTTCGTCACCGTGGTCGACCGGGACCGCAACGCGGTCTCCTTCATCAACTCCCTGTTCTTCGCCTTCGGCAGCAGCATTTACGCTCCCCGGTCGGGCGTCCTACTGCAGAACCGGGGCGCGGGCTTCAGGCTGGACCCCACGCACCCCAACTGCATCGCGCCGGGCAAACGGCCGATGCACACCATCATCCCCGGCATGCTGATGCGCGACGGCGAGGGCGTGATGTCCTTCGGCGTCATGGGCGGACAGTATCAGGCCGCCGGTCACGCCCACATCGTCTCGCGCGTGGTCGATTTCGGGGATGATCCGCAGAGCGCCTCCGACCGGCCCCGGAGCTTCTGCTTCGACGGCGTGCTGTCGCTGGAGCCCACGATCCCGGACGCCGTGCGGGCGGATCTGGCCGCGCGCGGGCACAAAACCGCATGGGCCGACGAACCGCTGGGCGGGTGCCAGGCCATCTGGATCGACCATCGCAGGGGCGTGCTTCTCGGCGGCACGGACCACCGCAAGGACGGCGTCGCGCTCGGCTATTGAGCCTGTCGAGCCCAAGGAGTGCATCGCGTGACCGAGCCCCTGCTTTCCGTCGATGGCCTCACTCTGGCTCTGCCCGAAGATGCGGACCGCCCCAACGCGGTCACGGACGTGTCCTTCTCGGTCGCGCGCGGCGAGATCGTTTGCCTCGTGGGCGAGTCGGGGTCGGGCAAGTCGATCTGCGCCCAGACCCTGATGGGACTGCTGCCGCCGGCCATCCGGCGGGCCGGCGGCGCCATCGATTTCGAGGGCCTCGACCTTCTGGCGCTTGAACCGGAGGCGTGGCGAACGCTGCGGGGCCGCCGGATCGCGATGATCTTCCAGGAGCCCATGACGGCGCTGAACCCGGTCATGCGCATTGGCGACCAGATCGCCGAAACGTTCGAGGCGCATGGCGTGGGCACGCCTGCGGAGAGACGCGAACGGGCTCTCGCTCTCGCCGGCGAGGTGGGCCTGCCCGATCCCGCCCGCATCCTGCAGGCCTATCCGCACGAGATTTCCGGAGGCCAGAGGCAGCGGGCGATGATCGCCATGGCGCTGGCGCTCGAGCCGGCCTTGCTGGTCGCCGACGAGCCGACCACGGCGCTGGACGTGACCACCCAGGCGCAAATCCTGAAACTCATCCGTGAGCTCCAGCGTCGCCGGCGGATGGGCGTCGTCTTCATCACGCATGATTTTGGCGTAGTGCGCGAGATCGCCGACACCGTGGTGGTTCTCGAAAAGGGCAGGGTGGTGGAGAGCGGCTCGGCCGAAGAGGTGCTGACGCAGCCGCGTCACCCCTATACGCGCGCGCTTCTCGACGCCATTCCGTCGCTCGATCCCGCCGGCTCGACGCGTGCTGAAGACCAGATCGTCTGCGATGTCGCCGGTTTGACGAAAACCTACGCCAGCCGGTCAGGACTGTTCGGGGATACCCGGGTCGTTCATGCGGTGAAAGATGTGAGCTTCCACATCCGCCGTGGCGAGACGCTCGGGCTGGTCGGCGAATCCGGGTCCGGCAAGTCGACGGTCGCGCGCCTTGTGATGCGCTTGCTTGATCCGGATCGCGGAGACATTCGGATCGGCGGCGCCGACCTGGCGGGCGCAAGCGGCTCCGCCCTGCGGACCGCGCGGCGTCGCGTGCAGATGGTGTTCCAGGATCCTTTCGCGTCCCTCAATCCCAGGCGCAGGATCGGGCTGAGCATCGCGGATGGGCCGATCGCCAGCGGAACGCCCAGAGCCGTCGCCTTGGAGGAGGCGCGGGCCCTGCTGGAACTCGTCGGCCTCGATCCGCGCGCCGCGAACCGGTATCCGCACGAATTCTCGGGCGGCCAGCGCCAGCGCATCGGCATCGCGAGGGCGCTGGCGCTCAAGCCTGACCTGATCGTGGCAGACGAACCTGTTTCGGCGCTGGACGTCTCGGTGCAAAAGCACGTGCTCGGGCTGCTCGACGATATCAAGACGCGGCTGCGGCTCTCGATGCTGTTCATCACGCACGACCTGCACGTCGCCGCTCAGGTCTGCGACCGAATTGCGGTTATGCGTCGGGGCGAGATCGTGGAGGTGCGCCTGGCGAGCGAACTCTTTGCGTCCCCCGAGCACCCCTACACGCGCGAGCTACTCGCAGCTGCTCTGAGTTTGCCCCCTCGATTGCAATAAAGTCGGAGTGGTGCATTCGTAAAGCCGACCAAGCCACTGTTTTGGGGCTGCTCTTGCGTCATAGTAGCATCTAAGGCTTTCGCTCCACCACCCCAAGCGGCGGATCGCAGCAGCACTCAGCTGCAAACCACGCGCGAGTGTGAGATCGGCTTGGCGAACGAAAGTAAAGCGCGATTTGAAAAGCGCTAAATCGGAAAAATTCGTGGGCCGGATTACCGCCGCACGTGCGCAGGAGCACCGGGAGGACCCAAAGGGATCGGGCGCGAAGGGCGAGCGCGAGCGCAGCGCGGGGCGTGGGCGGGCGCGGGCGTGGTTGCCCGCGTCATTGCGCACGCGTGAGCCCGTGCCAATGTACGGGCCTCCCTGTAGCTAGCCCACTTGGTCGCCCCGACCTGGCGTCAGGGGCTGGGCGCGGTGGCTATGTGCTGAGGGTCGAGGCGACGGTAGACGGTCCAACCACCGTGCGTGGCCTCGTCCTCCTGCTAGGCGAAGAAGCGAGCCTCGGCTGCTCTGACACAAAGGATTGCATGCTCCGCGCCTCCGCAGCATCAAACCGGACGAGATGTCGGCGTGACGCCGACACTCGCCGGTCAGACGCGTAGGGAACGCCCACCATGCGTTCCCGATGCGCGGCCAGTTGAAGGGAGGCATTAGGCGCGAGCGGTTGAGGTCGAGCCAGTCCGGTTGATGCTCGCCCTACAGCCCCAATCCAACTCCCGTCTAGCGGGCCCAAAGTACCCGCGCGCATACGCGAGCTGGACTGCGTCAGTTGTTCGAAGCCTTATGGGACATTTACTGCAGTGGCTGTGCAAACAGTCCCCTTAGGGGAACCCCCGGTCTTCCAACCGGGGTGTTCCAACGCCCCCGGGGTATAAGGGGTGTGTGTGGACAGGGTGTCGGAACGGGGTTGGAAGGGTGTTGGAATAGAGGTTGGAAGGGCGTTGGAAGCGCTAAAGCCCGACCTCAACGAGCCGGCTGCGCCGTCGTGATGGCGGGCCGCTCTCCTCAAGACTGATCCTGCCAGCGTTGAACAGGCGCTCCATGGCGGCCGCGAAGTGCTTCTTGTTCCTGCCGCCCCGATCCGGGTTTTCGGCGAACAGCTTCGGCGCGTACGTGGAGCATGTCTTGGATGTGACATCCCGGTTTTGCTGGGCGAACTGGCTCAGCAGACGGAGAAAGATCGCATCGGTTTCAGCGTCGTAGCCGATCCCATTCGAACCGGGCAGGCCCGTTTCAAGCCGGAACCGGCCGTCTACCCAACGCAAGTGGATCTCGCCGCCCGCACGGCCGTAGTTGGCTTTCATTGTGCGAAGTACGCGTGCATCCGGGTCTGGCTCGGATCCGTTGGCCTTCACGCGATCGACGTAAAGGCGGCTCCGGACGCTATTAGACCAGGAGGTGGATCCGCTCAGGCCCGTTCCGTTCTGCATGCCACTTATTGACGGATGGGCTAGAAGCACGACTGCCAGATCGTATTCTACGGCGAGCGCTCGCAGCATGGCGATAAAGCCTCGTACGGCTGAGCGGTTGATCTCTTCGGGGAACAGATCGGCCGCCGTATCTAGGACGACCAGCGCCGGCCTTAACCGTTCGACCTCCGCTGTTAGCGCGCCCCAAAGCGGAGTGGGCCGGGGCTTGCCCGAAAGGTCGTTCACGGGCACCGCTAATGCTGTGCCCGATGCGCCTGCTGCGGCTTGCTCAACAAGCGAGACCAGCTCGAGCCGAGCGAGGTCACGGTCTGAGAACCCTCGACCACGCACTATGTCTTCCAGTCGCCGGTTCAACTCGTCTTGCTCATCTTCAGCGGACACAAAGAGGGCCGGCCCGGGGCGGGGCTCGCAAGTAAGCCAATCCGTGCCAGTGACACTCGCAACCGCCAGTTGCAGGCTCAGAAGGCTTTTGCCTGTTCCGCCGTCTCCGCCGAGCAAAGTGACCTGGCGCATGGGGACCAATCCCTCGGCGTACCACTCGCGCGGTGGAGCGGGCTGAGACAACAGCGAGGCCGCGGTAACCGGGCGCAACTTTAGGAGCGGCTCAGGCGCAATCGGGCCGCGCTGGCCCGGCTGCTCAAACCTTGATGCTGCCGCCTCATAGCGCACTGCTTGGATCTCGGCGTCTGCGCCGGCTCGGAAGCTCATCACGCCACCGCCGGCATCAGAATTGTTGAACGCCCGACAACATGACGCGTGAGCCGGACAAGCGCGGCCCAATCCTCGCGATCCTGGGCCGCAACGGGCGCGTGCTCAGCCCCGCATATCCCGGCGGCCGCTGCTTCCGTGAGCGGCACGGTGCCGACGCAGCCCGCCTTGATGCAGGTCAGGGGCGTTCGGTGCAGCCGAAGCGGCTTTCCCCGGTGGCACGTTCCGGGGTTCACTACCCGCGCCCGTGCTGCGGCAGGTTTGGGGAACGAGAAGCCGATCGCTCGGTCCGTGTCCGGCACATGCAGTGCACAGGACTGGTAGAGGCCAAGCCGCTCCCGTCCGTTTGGTCCATGGTCCACGACACCGGTCACCAGGACCGCGCCACAGCGCTCGGTAGGCGCACCGAGGCCATGTTCGCCGGGGTAGTAGCTCTGCAAGCAAAGACGGCGGCCAGGGCGGCTTGCGAACCACTCGCCATCGTCGTCGCGACTCATCTCGTTGTAAGCCTCATCGATCTGTTCGGCACCGTTGAGCTCGCCCATTCGCTCTCGCTTACAAATCGCGCGAACTGCAATCGCTTCTGACCGGTCCAGAACGTCCGGCCTGTCTGCAACAGGCGAATTTTGGCGGAAAAAAATTCCTACAAGGTAGCGGCCGAGTTGGTCGACATCCCGGCGATATATGCGCTCTTCCGCCTCGCTGCGGTCTCCCCAGTAGTCGAACTGATGTAGCCGGTACCTAGCGTTGAGACGGTCCCGATCCAGCACCAGAACCGCCCCAAGCTGCTCTCCATCGTCACGCTCCATTGAGGCCCAATAACGCGCAGTCTCAATTGAGCGCGAGAAACACACGGTCGGAGATCCAACACGGCTGTATCGCAGCACGCCGGATTTCAGCACCGCATTGGGAAACCTAGTTCCATGAAAGAGAAGTGAGCGCATTCATGAGCCTCGGTTTTAGCAGCTTCAATCGCGTGAGCGACTTGCCAATGCTCTGGTTTGACTGCGGAGATGGCCCAAGGTGCATGTGGTGCTGACACTCCCACCGCCCCTATGTGGCTCCGGCACTTACCGCAGCGGTGAGCCGCATCGTCCCACGGGAGACCCCGTCAACTGAGTCCAGCAGGCTGGGCGCAGAGATGCTGCCGATCATGTCCGTTTGGGGCAGGTAAGCCGATTGCTTCCGGCCTTGGGGGCGAGCTGCGGGAGCCTCGCAAGAAAATTCAGATAATCCTGCCGAAGGATGATCGTAAGGCGACCAGCCTTCCGGGCCGGCAGTTCGCCCTTGTTGATCCTGTCGTAGAGGGCCGTCTTGCTAAACGGGCCGAGTTCGACGACCTCGGCGATCGTCAACACAGGCTTTTCCATTGTTCTCGCTCCAAGGTTCAGCGAAGCGCTTGTGCGTTCGTGGCTGAACGTTGGAGATGGTGACACTGCAGGTCACTGGCGATTTCAGAAAATTATTTTCGCAAAAGCGGAGTTAGTCAGGAGCCTTCTTTCTCACTCATCGCCATAGCGTTGTTCATGAGCTCGACAGCTTCCTGCCTCGTGAGCATTGTGAATGACGCCGGAGGCACCAATCTGAACGCATCCATTACGGCGTATACAGTGCTGGCCTCTGGCGCTTTCAGCCCGCTGGCTTCATGGGTCGCGCTGAGGAACTCGAAGAACGATCCTGTGTCGCTCTTTTTCAGAGGCAAATTTCTAATCGTCCAAACGTGCATGAGGTTTGGCCAGAGCCAACCGGACAGTGGCCCACGTTGCCCGCCGGGAAGAATGCAGTAGTCCTCGTTGCAGGCCTCCTCCAGCAGGTGTTTGTTCTTGCTGGCATCGACGTAACATTTCTCCAGCTTGCGAAGGGTTGTAAGCAGGTCAAGCTCACTATCCGGAAATATAACATCTTCGACGTCGCATCCGTCCGGATGATAGAAGAAGTCCTTTAACAGCAGTGTTCGTGTCTTTCGAATGGACGCTGCGATCGTGCGGTATCGCCGGCCTAGTGTCGTCGGCGTTTCGCGCGGGCGGTCTATTGCGATCCGCTGGTAGGACTTGATAAGCCGCGATGCATCGGCCGCGAGCTCGTCGCAGACGGCTATATCGATGCCCTCCAGCCGGCTCTTCAGCAAACGTCGAAGCTCCTCTTCCACACGCGCTTCGACTTTCGATCCCCTTGCAAGATCGTCGCGGCTATCCATGGCGCGCCTGCCTAGCAGGGACGGCAACCACGTTGCCGCTTGTCGCGGGCGTCAGGTATGTCGCCCACGCGTCCATCAACTTGCGACGTTTCTCCAGCGCATCGCCCCGGCGATAGGCCTGCTCGACTTTCGAACCGACCGCATGGGCCAGGGCCTGTTCGGCGACTTCTCGCGGGACGGAAGTCTCTTCACCCGCCCAGTCCCGGAACGAGCTTCTGAAGCCGTGCACAGTGGCGTTTTCGACCTTGAGTCGGCGAAGCACCATCTCCAGGGCCATGACGCTGAGTCCCTTGCCGCGAAGCTGGCCCGGAAAAACGAAGCCACCGGTGGTCCGGAGGAGCGCCATTTCCTCAAGTATCCGGACCGCCGGGGTGGAGAGGGGAACGCGATGCTCCCGACCGGCCTTCATGCGGCCGGCCGGCACAGTCCAGACCTTGCGCTCTAGATCAATCTCAGGCCAGGTCGCGCCCATGGTCTCGCCCGACCTGGCGGCTGTAAGTACGGTAAACTCCAAGGCCCGCGCGGAGGAGCCCTTCATCTCGCGTACAAGCTCCAGGAATGCCGGGACCTCGGCGTATGCCATCGCGGCGTGGTGCCCACGCGAGAGCTTGGGACGTTTAGGCAATAGGTGGTCTAGGTGGTTGCGCCACTGTGCCGGGTTCGGGCCTGAGCGATGTCCTCGGACAGTGGCCGCGGTGAGCACGGCCTCTATGCGTCCCCTTACCCTTGAGGCGGTCTCGGGTTTGGTAAGCCAAATCGGTTTCAGTGCCGCGAGCACGTCCTCAGTGGTTATCTTGTTCACCGGCAAAGGTCGTAGGGCAACTGCGTACTCCCGCAGCGTCATTTTCCATTGCGCCCGGTGTTTCTCATTCCGCCAGGATCCCTCATGGGCCTGGATGAGCGCGTCGGCAGCTTTTCCAAAGGTCGGGACAGTAGTTCGTTGGGCACGTTTTTCGGCAAGAGGGTCCCCGCCGCGCGCGAGTATCTCGCGCGCCTCGGCAGCCTGCTGCCGGGCTGACGCGAGAGGCAACGAGTTCAGGCCACCAAGGCCCATCTCGCGTTGCCTCCCGTCCTTTTTGAATATGAAGAGCCACGATTTGGCGCCCGAAGGACTGATTTGAAGATAGAGCCCGCCCCCGTCCGACAGCCTCCCGGACTTGCGCGCGGTCG
Organism: Alsobacter metallidurans; assembly: GCF_014636935.1. Lineage (GTDB taxonomy): Bacteria > Pseudomonadota > Alphaproteobacteria > Rhizobiales > Beijerinckiaceae > Alsobacter > Alsobacter metallidurans. The sequence continues at coordinate 332,677 of NZ_BMES01000002.1, forward strand.
CGACAGCCCGGGCCGAGAGCTTGTTAAGTGAAATAGCCATTCGCCGCTCTGCCCGACCCCAGCGCATACCCCAGCGCGTAAGGCGGATAGTAGCGAACATACCCGAACGTAGACAAGCACTATGGACCGGGAATGACTTGCGCTATCGGCGATTGATCGAACGGTGCCGGAGGTCAGCAGGCCTCGGCGGAAGATAAACTGGCGGAAGGGGTGGGATTCGAACCCACGGTGAACTTGCGCCCACGGCGGTTTTCAAGACCGCTGCCTTAAACCACTCGGCCACCCTTCCGCAGGCTCTGGGCCGTGCGCGCGCCATCCATGCCGTGGCGGGCTCGCCTTGGCAAGAGTCGCGAGGGGCGGGGCGCGATCGTTTTCCGCAGCCGCATTGAAACCGACGCGCGGGGGCGTCCGTATCGGGACTGTCGAAACCGAGCGCGGAGAGTGGAATGCAACGCAAGCACGTGATCGGGGCAGCGATGGCGGCGGTCGTCCTGACAGGGCAGGGCGCCGCGCTGGCGAGCGGCCCCAAGCTGAATGGAGCCGACCTGGAGAAGGCCGTCGCGGGCAAGCGCGTCTTCCTGGCGGTGCCGCTCGGAGGCGAATTCCCGTTGTTCTACCGAGCCGACGGACGCGTCGACGGATCCGGCGAGGCGGTAGGGCTGGGGCGCTTCCTGAAGCCGAACGACAGCGGTCGCTGGTGGGTCTCGGGCGAGAAGCTCTGCCAGAAGTGGCAGAACTGGTATGACGGCCGCACCTTCTGCTTCACGCTCTCGCGGCAGGGGCCGGACAAACTGGCCTGGGTGCGTGACGACGGCACGTCCGGCGTGGCCCGCGTTGGCAACTGAGTGTGGCTCCCGAACAACCCGGCCCGACAATCCACGTCCTGGCCACGGCGAGCCGGCCTGCCGACACATTTCCGCCTTGATCGAGCGCCGAATTGGTGGCTGCTTTCGGACGATTTCATGGCGAAGCTTGACCGACGCCGTGCGGACGGGGATTGTTAAGCCTGCCTGATTCAGGTGGGCCTAAATTAATCCTTCGTTCATCGTCCCGCGTCAGAAATCGATCTGGCGCGATCGGAGGCGGATGCCCAGGGCAGGGCGAGCCGTAACGAACGCGCGGCGTACAGGCGTTTTGAGGGGGTAGTCCATGGACACGCACCGGATCTCCGACCAAGAGACCGCCGTATCCGAATCATCCCCCACGTCCGTCGTTGTGCCATCACCTTCGAGCTTGCAGCGAGGCCTTCGCGTTTGCGCCGCGGTCGCGGCTGGCCTGCTCGTGGCGAACTGCTCGTCCTCATCGCCCACCCGCACCGCCAAGGGCGGCATCGATCCCAAATATGGTGTGTCCGCCAGCCCGCGCGTGGTCGCCGATGGCGAGCCGGTGCCGAAGGGCGGCGGCCGCGATCTGGTCGGCAAGCCTTACGTTGTCGCCGGCCGCCTCTACACGCCGCGCGAGATGCCGAACTACTCAGCCGTCGGCACTGCCTCGTGGTACGGCTCGGCCTTCCATGGCCGGCGCACCGCCAACGGCGAAGTGTTCGACCGCATGTCGATTTCCGCCGCGCATCCGACGATGCCGCTGCCGAGCTACATCCGCGTCACCAACATGGACAACGGCTATTCGATGATCGCCCGCGTCAATGACCGCGGGCCTTATCATGGCAGCCGCCTGATCGACGTGTCGCAGCGCGTGGCGGAGTCGCTGCGGTTCAAGCACATCGGCACGGCCCGGGTCCGGGTGGATTACGTCGGCCGCGCCTCCCTGGCCGGCAGCGACGACCAGAAGCTCGCGATGACGCTGCGCTCGGACGGACTCCCGGCCCAGCTGCGCGGCGCCGACACCATGGTGGCGAGCGCCGAGCCGGCCGTTCTGCCGCGCCCCTCCGTGGCGCGCGCGCTTCCGGCGGACGACGAGGAAGAGGGCGTTCCGGCCATCGTCGCCAAGGCGTCTCCGGCGCCCGCCGTCGCCGCGCCCCGCACCGCTCCGGTGTCGACGCCCATCCAGGCGGTCGCGGCCCTGCCGCTCGGCAAGCCGGCCCCGGGCGTGCCGCTGCCGCCGGATCGCCCCTTCGACCTCGGCACAATCCCGAACGCCGCCAAGCCCGTGCCGGCCCCGGCGCCCCGCACGGCGCAGCGCGCGCCCGGAACGGTGACGGCCGGCCTGTTCTATGCGCAGCCCGACGCGGTGACCTCGTCGTTTCGCAAGGACGACCCGATGGCCCGCCTGATCCAGCAGAACTTCGTTCCGCTGCGCGCCGCCGCCAGCTTCTGAACCGTCTCCAACGGTCGTTGATTTCCGACCGTCGCCCGCCCATGGTGGGTGCGTTGGCAGGCGGATGACGACATGATGCATCGCGATTTTCGAGCGGGTTTGCGGCGGCTTCGGCTCGCCGTCGGGATCGCGGCTGGCCTTGTTGCCCTTGCGCTCGCGCCGGCTCCTGCCTGCGCCCAGGCGCAGGGTTTCCAGAGCACCGCCCCCTACGCCATCCTGATGGACTACGACACCGGCGCGGTTCTTTACGAGAAGGCCGCCGACGACCTCATGGTCCCGGCCAGCATGGCCAAGCTGATGACCCTCGAAATCCTGTTCAAGGAGATGGCTGAGGGCAAGGTGAAGCCGGACGATGAGTTCCTGATTTCCGAGGGCGCCTGGCGCCGCGGCGGCGGCCCGTCCGGCGGCTCCTCCATGTTCGCCCAGCTCAACAGCAAGGTGAAGGTCTCCGACCTGATTCCCGGCATCGCGGTGCAGTCCGGCAACGACGCCGCCATCGCGGTGGCCGAGGGCCTCGCGGGCAGCGAGGGCGCCTTCGCGACCCGGATGACGACGCGGGCCCGCGAACTCGGGTTGCAGAAATCCACTTTCGCCAATGCGACCGGCATCCCCGATCCGGACCAGCGCGTCACCGCACGTGAACTGGCGCTCCTGGCCCGCCACATTATCCGGACCTACCCGGAGCAGTACAAGGTATTCGCCCAGCGCGAGTTCACCTGGAACAAGATTCGCCAGCAGAACCGCAATCCGCTGCTCACGCTCGACGTCGGCGCGGATGGGCTGAAGACCGGAAATGTCGGCGAATCCGGCTTCGGGCTGGTCGGCTCCGCCGTGCAGAACGGCCAACGCCTGATCACAGTCCTGAACGGCCTCAAGACGAGCAAGGACCGCTCGGAGGAAGCGCGCCGCATCCTCAATTGGGGCTTCCGCTCCTTCGAGATGAAGGAGGTCTTCCCGGCCGGCGCGGCCATCGGCGAGGCGAAAGTGTTCGGTGGCGAGCCGGGCGAAGTGAAGCTCGTCGCCAAGGGGCCCGTGCGGGTGCTCGTTCCGCGTACCGGCAACGAGCGCTTGAGCGGCAAGGTCGTCTACCAGGGCCCGCTGCGTCCGCCCGTGAGCGCCGGCCAGGAGGTTGGGCGTTTGCGCATCAACCGCGGCGACATCCAGGTGCTGGACCTGCCGCTCTACGCCGACGAGGACGCCCAGCCGGGCAAGCTCACCAAGCGGGCGTTCGATTCGGCGACCGAACTGGCTGTCGGCTTCGTGCGGAGCAAGTTTCAGAAGTCCGGTTCATGACCCGGGCGCCCCTGCCGCGCGGCCGCTTCATCACCCTCGAGGGCGGGGAGGGTGCCGGAAAGTCCACGCAGGTCCGTCGGCTGGTGGCCGCGCTGGCGCAACGCGGCGTAAGCGCTGTCGCCACCCGGGAGCCGGGCGGCTCGCCCCGGGCCGAGGACATTCGCGCGGTTCTGCTTGCCGGCTCGGCCGAGCGCCTCGCGCCGCTGGCCGAGACGCTGCTGTTCGCCGCCGCCCGCGCCGACCATCTGGAGAAGACGATCCGGCCGGCGCTGGCGCGGTCGCAATGGGTGATCTGCGATCGCTTCGCCGATTCCACCCGCGCCTACCAGGGCGCCCTTGGCGGGGTGGACGCCGCGACGGTGACGACTCTAGAGCGGATCGCCGTGGGCGACACCAACCCGGATCTCACCCTCATCCTCGACCTGCCGGCCGACATTGGCCTGGCGCGCGCCGCCCACCGTCGTGGCGGAGGTGAGGTCGACCGGTTCGAGCAGGAATCGCTCGCGTTTCATCAAAAGCTCCGAGAGGCGTTTCTGGCTATCGCGGCGGCCGAGCCAGAGCGCTGCGTCGTGATCGACGCCTCCGGCGACGAAGGCCAGGTCGCGGCTGGCGTCATGACAGCCATCGAGCCGCTGTTGCGCTGATCGCCTTCCATCGCGCCGGCCGCTGTGCTCTGACACTCCCATCGACCTAACGAGAGACCCCGCACCGTGGCGCAGGACGACGATATCGCCGAAGTCGACCGGCTCGCGAACGCGCCGCATCCGCGCTTTGGGCAGGCGCTGATCGGTCAGGACGCCGCCGAGGCTGCGTTTCTGGACGCTTATCGGGGCGGGCGGTTTCCACATGCGTGGATTCTGGGCGGCCCCGAGGGCGTCGGCAAAGCGACATTCGCGTATCGGGCGGCGCGGTTCGTGCTGGCCCACCCGGACCAGCGATCGCCGGCGGTGATGGGCGCGGCCGATCTTTCCGTGCCGCCTGACGAAGGCGTGTTTCGCCGGGTGGCCGCGCTGGCCCACACGAGTCTCTTCGTGGTGCGCCGCCAACTCAACCCCGAGAAGAAGACCATGCCGACCGTGATCCCGGTGGATCTGGTGCGCAAGGCGGTGAACTTCTTCGGCTCGACGGCGGGCGAAGGCGGCTGGCGCGTCTGCATCGTCGACTGCGCCGAGGATTTGAACATCCAGGGAGCAAACGCGCTGTTGAAGGTGATCGAGGAGCCCCCGCCGCGCTCCCTGTTTCTCCTTGTGTCGCACATGCCGGGCCGGCTGCTGCCCACCATTCGCTCGCGGTGCCGAATGCTGCGCTTTCGCACGCTGGCGCCCGACGAGGTGAGCCGCGCCGTGGTGGCCGCCGCCGGCGCTGACGCGCCCGACCAGCACCTCGCCGAACGCGCGGCCGCGCTCTCTGGCGGCACGGTCCGCGGCGCGTTCAAGATCATGGACGAAAGCGCGCTCGCGATCGTGGAGCACATCCGCAAGGCGCTGGAGCGGCTCCCCGACGTGGACTGGAAGGACGTTCACGCCATTGCGGACGGCCTCGCGGGGCGCGCGAACGACGCCGCTTACGAGACCGCGATCGAGACGATTTTCGCATGGCTCGGCGAGCAGGCCACGGCTCGGGCCGAGGAGGGCCCCCGTCGCCTTGCGCCCCTTGCGGAGGTATGGGACAAGGCGACGCGCACGGTGAGAGAGACGGACAGCTACAATCTGGACCGCCGGGCGCTCGTTCTGACCCTGTTCGCGGACCTCTCGGACGCGCTGCGCGCTTCCCGCGCGGCATGAAAGGTTCGCCGCCCGACCCTGAGGCCGCGATGCCCGCCAAGCCGCATTTCTACATTACGACGGCAATCTCCTATCCGAACGGCGCGCCGCATATCGGCCACGCCTACGAGCTGATCGCCACCGACGCCATTGCGCGCTACAAGCGGCTCGACGGCTTCGACGTGTTCTTCCTGACCGGCACGGACGAGCACGGCCAGAAGATGCTGCAAACGGCCGCCCGCGAGGGCATCTCGGCGCAGGAGTTGGCGGACCGCAACGCCGCCGTGTTCCGCCGCATGGCGACGGCGCTGAACGCCTCCAACGACGACTTCATCCGCACCACGGAACAACGCCACCATCGCACCTGCCAGGAAATCTGGAAGCGCATGGAGGCCAATGGCGACATCTACCTCGCCAAGTATTCCGGCTGGTACTCGGTCCGCGACGAGGCCTATTACGCCGAATCGGAAACCACGGAAGGCGGCGACGGCGTGCGCCGCGGCCCGACCGGGACGCCCGTCGAATGGGTCGAGGAGGAGAGTTACTTTTTCCGCCTCTCCGCCTATCAGGACAAGCTGCTCGCCCTCTACGAGAGCCAGCCCGACTTCGTGTCGCCGGACGAGCGCCGTAACGAGATCGTCAGCTTCGTGAAAGGCGGCCTCAAGGACCTGTCGGTCAGCCGCACGGCCTTCGATTGGGGCATCCCGGTGCCGGGCGACCCCAAGCACGTGATGTATGTGTGGGTCGACGCGCTGACCAACTACGTCACGGCGACCGGCTATCCGGACGAGACGGAGCGCTCGCATTTCTGGCCCGCCGACGTGCATGTGATCGGCAAGGACATCGTGCGGTTTCACGCGGTGTATTGGCCGGCCTTTCTCTTGTCGGCCGGCTGGCCGCTGCCCAAGCGCGTCTTCGGCCACGGCTTTCTGTTTAATCGCGGGGAGAAGATGTCGAAGTCGGTCGGCAACGTGATCGACCCCTTCACGCTCGCCGAGCACTACGGCGTCGACCAGCTGCGCTACTTCTTCCTCCGCGAGGTGCCGTTCGGGCAGGACGGCAACTACTCGCACGAGGCGATCGTCAACCGCATCAACGCCGACCTCGCCAACGATCTGGGCAACCTGGCGCAGCGCTCGCTGTCCATGATCGCCAAGAACCTGGAGGGCGTCGTGCCGGCCCCCGGCGCCTATTCGGACGCCGACAAGGCGCTGCTCGCGGCCGCCTATGCGCTACCCGCCAAGGCTCGCGACGCGATGGGGGCGATGGCCCTGCACACCATCCTGGCCGACATCTGGCGGGTGGTGGGCGACGCCAACCGGTACTTTGCCAGTGAAGAGCCCTGGGTGAAGCGCAAGAGCGATCCCGAGCGCTTCGCGACGGTGCTCTATGTGACCGCCGAGACGCTGCGCTCCGTCGCCATCATGGCGCAGCCCGTGATCCCGACCGCGGCCGCAGCGTTGCTGGATCTGCTCGGCGTCGCCGGCGACGCGCGCAGCTTCGCGCAAGTCGGGGAGGGGGCTCGTATCGCACCCGGCGCTGTTCTGCCCGCGCCGGCCCCCATCTTTCCGCGTTATGTAGAACCTGAATGATCGCCTGCAACGCATTGTCACGATTATAGGTTATCTCTCCACCATGCTCGTCGACAGCCACTGCCACCTGGATTTCCCCGACTTCGCCCCCGAGCTCGACGCCGTGGTGGCCCGGGCCCGCGCGGCGGGCGTCGGGACGATGCTGACGATCTCGACACGCGTGCGGCAGGTCGACCGCTACCGCGCCATCGCCGAAACCTACCCGGAAGTCTTCTTCACCGTCGGCACCCATCCGCATCAGGCGGCCGAGGAGCCGGACGTTCCCCAGAATGAGATCGTGGCGCTCGCAGCCCATCCGCGTTGCGTCGGCATCGGCGAAGCCGGGCTGGACTACCACTACGGCTACAGCCCGAAGGACGTGTCCGTGCGCGTGTTTCGCACCCATATCGGCGCGGCGCGCCAAACCGGGCTGCCGCTGGTGATTCACGCGCGCGATGCGGACGAGGACATGATCGCCATCCTGGAGGACGAGATGGGGAAGGGCGCCTTCAAGGCGGTCCTCCACTGCTTTTCCTCCGGCGCCGAGCTGGCCCGCGTGGGCGTGCGGCTGGGGCTCTATGTATCGTTCTCGGGGATCCTGACCTTCAAGCGCTCGGAGGACATCCGGGCCATCGCGGCGGAGGTCCCGATGGACCGCCTGCTGGTGGAAACCGACGCGCCGTTCCTAGCTCCGCTGCCACATCGCGGCAAGCGCAACGAGCCCGCCTTCGTGGCGCACACCAACGCCGTTTTGGCGGAGGTGAAGGGCGTGTCGCCGGACGCCATGGCGCAGGCCACCACGGACAACTTCTTTCGCCTGTTCGCCAAGGCCGCCCGACTAAGCCAGGCGGCCAGCGCCGCATGACGATGCGCTTCACCATCCTGGGCTGCGGATCGTCCGGCGGCGTGCCGCGCGTTGGCTCGGGCTGGGGCGCGTGCGATCCCGCCAACCCGCGCAACCGTCGCCGGCGCTGCTCCATGCTGGTCGAGAAGCTTGCCCAAAGGGCGGCCACGCGCGTCCTGGTGGACACGACTCCGGACTGCCGCGAGCAGCTCCTGGACGCCGATGTGAATCACCTAGACGCCGTGCTCTACACACACGACCATGCCGACCACACGCACGGCATCGACGACGTGCGGCCGCTCGTAATTCATATGCGCCGCGTGCTGCCGGTGTTCATGGACGAAACCACCGCGCACCTGATGAAGCAGCGCTTCGGCTATTGCTTCTCGTCGCCCGAAGGCAGCGGCTATCCGCCGATCGTGCGCGAGTTCCGCATCACGCCCGGCCATGCCGTCAAGGTCGACGGCGCAGCCGGCGAGCTCGCCGCGACGCCTATACCGGTCCATCACGGCCCCAACTACGACGCGCTCGGATTCCGCTTCGGCGACGTGGCGTACACGCCTGACGTGAATGCGATTCCCGACGCGAGCGTGCCGTTGCTGGAGGGCCTGGACCTCTGGATCATCGACGCGTTGCGCCACACGCCGCACCCGACGCATTTTTCGCTCGGCGAAGCGCTGGACTGGATCGCCCGGATGAAGCCGAAGCGCGCCGTGGTGACGAACCTCCACACGGATCTCGACTACGAGGCGCTGCGCCGCGATCTGCCGGCCAATGTCGAACCGGCCTATGACGGCATGGTGCTGGACGCCTGACTGCGCCGGGGCCTCCTCACGCTGGATTAGGTTCCATAATATATCTTATGCGAATCACATACAGGCGGCAGGCGTCCTGTTCCCGCTTCCGCCACAGCGCCGCGACATGCTCCAGACACCGCGCGGCGGAACGCTTTCGTCGTGTCCGCGTCGACGCAGCGCCACCCTGCTCCGGAGCCCCGCCATGCTGACGCTCGATGGATCCTGCCGCTGCGGCGCCGTGCGCTTCTCCATGCGCTCGCACGCGCCGCAGCCTTACCAGCTCTGCTACTGCTCGATATGCCGCAAGACGGCCGGCGGCGGCGGCTTTGCGATCAACCTGTCGGCTGACGCCAAAAGCCTCACCGTGGAAGGCGCGGACGCGATCGCGGTGTTTCGCGCCGAGATCGCCGACGACGGCGATTGCCGGACGAGCTCCGGCGAGCGCAACTTCTGCACGCGATGCGGCACGGCGTTATGGCTCTATGATCCGACCTGGCCGGAGCTGATCCACCCCTTCGCGTCGGCCATCGATTCCGAGCTGCCGGTTCCGCCGGCGCGCACCCACATCATGCTGCGGTTCAAGGCGTCGTGGGTCACGCCGGATCTTGGCCCGGATGACGAGAGCTTCGACCTGTACCCGGCGCAATCCATCGAGGACTGGCATCGCGGCCGCGGTCTTTGGCTCGACTGAGCCGCGGATCGCGGCCGCGCATCCTCAGGGACGCGCCTCCAGCACCATGTTGAACGGCGTCGTCGCCGCCGCCCGCACCCGGCCGAAGCCGCCGCTTCGGATCACCTCCGCGAGCCGCCTTTCGCCGGCCTGGGCGCCGAGCGCCAGACCGACGTCCTGGGATTTAGAAGCCGGCGTGCACAGCATGGTGGACGCCGCATAATAGATCCTGCCGACCGGGTTGAGATTGTCCTCCACCTTGTCGCCCGCCATCGGCTCCACGATCATCCAGGTTCCATCCGCCGCCATGCTGCTCCTCGCATGCCGCGCCGCGCCCACGGGGTCGCCCATGTCGTGCAGGCAATCGAAGAACGTGATGAGGTCGTAGTTCATGGCCGGGTAACTCCGTGCATCCGCGACCGCGAACTCGCACTGCCCGGCGACGCCGGCCTCCATTGCGGCTGCCCGCGCCTGCTCGATCGACCCGTCATGGTAGTCGAAGCCGAAGAAGCGGGAATTTGGGAAAGCCTGCGCCATGATGATCGTGGACGCGCCATGACCGCAGCCCACGTCGGCGACGCGTGCGCCCCGGCGCAGTTTCTCGACCACGCCCTCGAGCGCCGGCAGCCACTCATCGACGAGATGATGACGGTAGCTCGTCTTGAAGAAGCGCTCGGTGCCGCGGAAGAGGCACTGGCTGTGGTCGTGCCATCCGACCCCCCTGCCCGACTTGAACGCCGCCGTGATCTTCGGCTCGTCGCGGTACATCGCCGACGCGATGTCGAAGGCGCCGGCCATGAACGCCGGGCTGTTTTCGTCGGCCAGAACGGCGGCCTGCTCGGGCGACAAAGTATAGCGCTCCGTTTTGGGGTCGTAGTTCATGTAGCCGGACGCCGCCATGGCGGAGAGCCATTCGCGGACGTAGCGCTCATCCGTTTGCGTGCGCAGCGCAAGCTGCTGGGGGCCGATCGGCCCGGCGTTCGCCATGGCCTTGTAGAGGCCGAGCTTGTCGCCCATCAGCACGAGCGCCCCGCTGAACACGGCCCCCATGTCGCCGAGCATCTTGCCCACGAAGGCGTTCAGCCGGTCGCCGTCGAGCGGTGCGGCCGCCGGCGGCGCAGCCTCGGTCGGGGCGGCTGGATTGGCCCCGGGCATGATCGCGGCTGGGTTCAACATCGCACCGTTGGGCGCGGGAGAGCTCGAGGGAGTTTGGGGTTGCATGACGATCCTCCAGATGCGGCGCGTTCGGTGGACGCGTCCGCCAGCTATGGAAAGGATGTCGTGAGCGCCGCCGGCGCACTGCAGTCGCCCGATACGACACTCGCGGCTTTAAGCCCCGGCGACCAGGATCGACGCCGGACCGCAGCACAATACCACTCCTCAGGCGGCTGTGACGTCGCCATGGCGGCGTGACAAGCGTCCATAGGGGCATTTCGGCGCGCGCTGTGCGGCGTCGCACGCTCTTGACCGGGATCATGGCGGCGCGGGACAAGGTGGACGACACGCACGAGCCCACCGCAGCGGCGGCGCGTGGGGCGTTTGAGGCTCACGAGGTCGAGATGGCTGATAAGCAGGCTCATACCCCCCTCCCCGAACAGGTCGACATCGCGGTGATCGGCGGCGGCGCCGTGGGGCTCGCGGCTGCGATCGCCCTGTCACGCCAGGGCTGGGACGTCGCGCTGGTCGGCCCCCCGGCGGGCCGCCGGGATGGCCGCACCGTCGCGCTGATGGAGGGCTCGCTCCGGATCCTGGACGATCTCGGCGTCTGGAGCGCCCTCGCCCCTATCGCCTCTCCGCTCGCCACTCTGACGATCATCGACGATACGGGCGGCCTTTTCCGAGCGCCGCCCGTCAGCTTCCATGCCGGCGAACTCGGCCTCGACGCTTTCGGGCAGAACATCGAGGTAGCGTCGCTCACCGAGGCCCTGTCGGACGCCGCCGACCGGCGGCCCGGCCTCACGCGAGTCGACGCGCTGGCGACCCGCGTGAGCCTGGGAGCCGATGGCGGCGAAGTCACGTTGGCGACGGGCGGGACGCTGCGCGCCAGCCTTCTCGTGGGCGCCGAGGGCCGCGAATCCCTCGTGCGCGACGCCGCCGGGATCGACGCTCGCCGCTGGAGCTACCCCCAGACCGCCCTCACCGCCATCCTGGCGCATGATCGCCCCCATCACGACGCCTCGACGGAGTTTCACACTCGTCAGGGGCCGTTTACCCTTGTCCCTATGCAGGAAAACCGATCGAGCCTCGTCTGGCTCGTGGAGCCCGCCCGAGCCGAGCAGTTGGCGGCTTTGGACGACGAAGATTTTGCCGCCGTCGTCGAGCGGCAGGCGCAATCCATGCTCGGGCGCATGCGGGTCGACGGGCCGCGAGGCGCCGTGCCGATGAGCGGCCTGTCGGTCAGCCGCTTCACGGGCGAACGTTGCGCCGTGATCGGCGAAGCCGCGCACGTGTTCCCGCCCATTGGCGCACAGGGCCTCAATCTCGGGTTCCGTGACGTCGCGGCGCTCGCCAAGGCGACTGGCCCGGTGGGAAGCGATCCGGGCGCCGCTGCCCGCCTGGCGAGCTTTGATCGCGCGCGCCGGCTCGACGTGGCGACCCGTACGGCCGCCGTGGATGCGCTCAACCGCTCGCTGCTGGCCGGCTTCCTGCCCGTCGACATGGCGCGCGGGCTTGGCCTGATGGCGCTGTTGGCGATTGGCCCCCTGCGGCGATTCGCAATGCGGCAGGGCCTTGGCCTGAATGCCTAGGCATATATACTTAAGTCGTATCGGGTAGGAATATTGAGCTCTGGCGGGTTAGTCGGCGCTGCAAGGCGCAAGCTCACGGGAAGAGATCAAACGGAATGCGGTCCTCAGCAATGAGCACCAGCAGCGTCGTCACAGTGACCACGGAGGCAAGCGTGCCGAGCAGGATGGCCGTGGAGGCCCGCTCCACGTAGGTTTTGTACTGGTTCGCAATCACGAAAACATTCAGGGCTGGCGGCAATGACGCCATCAGGACGGCCGTGAACATCCACTCGCGGCTGAAGTTGCCGATCCAAGACAGGATCACCCACGCGGCCAGCGGGTGGATGATGAGCTTGATTACCAGCAGGGCCGGCGCCTCCACGGGCAGCCGCTTCACCGGCCGCAGCGCCACAGTGACGCCCATGGTGAACAGCGCGCACGGGGCGGCCGCGTTCTTAAGGAAAGTCAGCATCGTGTCGAGCCAGACCGGCGGCTCGAAATGCGCGTAGGCGGCTCCGATGGCCACCGCGGTCGCGATGTTGAACGGGTGCGTCACCACGCGCTTCACCACGTACCAGGCGGTCTGCGGCAGGTTCATCTCGCCCTTGCCGCCCAGGGCCATCAGGAACGGCACGAGCGTGAACAGGAGGATGTTGTCGAACACGAAGATCAGCGCCGTGGGGACGATGGCCCCCTGCCCCAGCGCCGCGATGGTGAGGCCCGGGCCCATGTAGCCCACATTGGCGTAGCCGCCCGCAACGCCCTGCACGGCAGACTGCCGAAAGTCGCCGCGCGTTGTCAGCATTCCAACGCTGAACGCCAACGAGAACGCCAGAAACGTCGAGGCCGTCGTGCCGAGGACATAGGGCCAGTTCGACAACTGCTCCAAAGGCGCGGCCGAGATCAGCTTGAAGAACAAGCCGGGCAACGCGAGATAGACGATGAAAAAGTTCATCCACTGCAGCCCGGCCTCCGGATATCGGAGGAGCTTGCCGCAGAAATAACCAAGGAAGATCAGCCCGAAGAACGGCAGCGCAAGGGAGACGACGCTCGACACCTAGGCTCCTTGTCGACGGACGGATCGGTCGCCATTGGCTCTACGGCGCAGCATGCGCGATGGCAACATCCCTGGCCACGACCCTGCCCCATGCAGCCCCTCGTCGACTGCGCATCTGCGCCTGGCGAACCGCTGATCCCCAGTCAAACAGATGTCGCGCTTTCGGGAACGGCGCCGCCGTGCTAGCCCCAGCGCATTGCGGCGAGGCGAAGACGTGCGGGCTGATGAACGGGCGGTGCGGGACGGTGCGCTCAGCGGACGGATGCTGGGACCGTTCGGGATTCTGACGCGGCTCGAATATTGGGGCTTCCGGATCGTCGCCGCCCTTTTCGGCGCGCTGCCAGTGGATGTCGCCTCCAGCTTGTCGGGGTGGATCTGGCGCACGGTCGCGCCGCATCTTCGCCGCCATGCGCGGGCCGAGCGCAATCTCGCAGCATCCATGCCCGAGCTGAGCGCCGAGGAACGCGCCGCCGTGCTCGATCAGATGTGGGACGGGCTGGGCCGAACCTTCGCGGAGGCGTTTCACCTGCGAACCATCCAGAGCGATCCGTCCCGCATCGTGCTCGACCTGTCGCCCGAGGTGCTGGAGGCGGTGCGCTCGCCACGCGGCTGCGTGCTCGCCTGCCCGCACATGGGCAACTGGGAGGTCGCCAGCATCGGCGCCCTGCGGGCGGGCGGACGCGTCGCGGGCGTCTACCAGCGACTGAAGAACCCGCTCGTCGACCGCTACGTGACCGGGCTGCGGGAGCCCTACTATCCGCAGGGGCTTTTTACCAAGGGCAACGACGCCGTTCTGAAGCTGCGGCGAGTCTTGCGCCAAGGCCACGGAGTGGCGCTTCTGGCCGACTTGCGGGAGATGCGCGGGGTCGCTGTGCCGTTTTTCGGGCGCCCTGCCCCGTCCACCCCATTTCCGGCGTTTCTGGCCTGCTCAATGGGCGCGCCGCTCGTCGCCGGACGCGTAGTCCGCCTGGGCGGCGCACGGTTCAGGATCACCGGAGAACTATTGCCGGTGCAGGCGACGGGCGATCGGGACGCCGACATCGAGGCAACCACGGCCGCGATCCACGCCTGCTTCGAGCGCTTTATTCGCGAGAACCCCGGCCAGTGGATGTGGGCGCACCGTCGCTGGGGCTAGCGGGCGCAGCTTCCTCCGCCCTACGGCGGATCGCCGGGGCTCGACGCGTCTGCTTTTGCACTGCACAATGATCGTCGTTCAACGGAGAACGCCATGAAGCTCGCGCGCAATTTCTACCGCCCTCTCGCGATTGGCGCGCCCGAGCCCTTCCGCGAACTGCCGGTTCGGCTGGAGCGGATGATCCACTTCGTGCCGCCGCACATCGAGAAGGTGCGGAACAAGGTTCCCGAGCTGGCGCGGACCGTGGACGTCGTGCTTGGCAACCTGGAGGACGCCATTCCGCTCGACGCCAAGGAGGCCGCGCGGGAAGGTTTCATCGCCATGGCCAAGGCGACGGATTTTGGCCGGACCGGCCTTTGGACCCGCATCAACGCCCTGAACAGCCCGTGGGTCCTGGACGACCTGACCCGGATCGTCGCCGAAATCGGCGACAAGCTCGATGTCGTCATGGCTCCCAAGATCGAGGGCGCCTGGGACATTCACTATCTCGACCAGTTGCTCGCGCAGCTCGAGGCGCGGCATCAAGTCAAGAAGCCCATCCTGATCCACGCCATTCTGGAAACCGCCGAGGGCGTGAAGAATGTCGAGGACATCGCCTCTGCGTCGCCGCGCATGTACGGCATGAGCCTCGGACCGGCCGATCTCGCGGCCTCGCGCGCCATGAAAACGACGCGCGTCGGCGGCGGCCACCCGGACTACAAGGTGATCTCCGACCCCGTGGAGGGCGAGGCCCGGGCGGTCGCCCAGCAGGACCTCTGGCACTACACGATCGCCAAGATGGTGGATGCTTGTGCGGCCAACGGGTTGAAAGCCTTCTACGGCCCCTTCGGCGACTTCGCGGACGGCGATGCCTGCGAGGCCCAGTTCCGCAACGCGTTCCTGCTCGGCTGCGCCGGCGCGTGGACGCTGCATCCCTCCCAGATCGACATCGCCAAGCGGGTGTTCAGCCCGGACGTCGCGGAGGTAAAATTCGCCAAGCGCATCCTCGACGCCATGCCGGACGGCAGCGGCGCGGTGATGATCGACGGCAAAATGCAGGACGACGCCACTTGGAAGCAGGCGAAGGTCATCGTCGACCTCGCCCGCACGGTGGCGGCCGGAGACGCCGAAATGGCGGCGGCCTACGGACTATGACGACCTTGCGGCGTGCGATCGATCGTCGTTTGAATTGACGTTGATGACGCCCCCGCGTATCGGATTGCGGTCATGAAAGAGAAGCAGGCGAAGTACGGGCTCGGACAGGTGGTCAAGCACAGGCTTTACCCCTTCCGCGGCATCATCTTCGATGTCGATCCGAGTTTCTCGAACACCGACGAGTGGTACGAGTCGATCCCTGAGGACGTGCGTCCGTCCAAGGACCAGCCTTTCTATCATCTCTTTGCCGAGAACGCCGAAACCGAGTACGTCGCCTACGTGTCGGAGCAAAACCTGCTGCCCGACACATCCGGCGAGCCGATCCGGCATCCGCAGGTCGACGAGGTTTTCATCCGCGACCCGAATGGCGAATACCGCACCCGCTCGCACAGCGTGAACTGAGCCGCATCGTCCCGCCAGATCGAACCGGCTGGCGGGACAACGACGCTCGGGCAAGAGAGTTAGAGGTTTTCGGCTTCCTCGCTCGGGTCCGATGACGGGCGAGGACGCATGCCGCGTTTGAACAAACGCCCCAGCCCGCGCCGCGGGCGTTTCGGCGCGTCCGGATCGTGCATTTCCGCGCCCGTCGGCTTACGCGCCAACTCCACCGTGCGGTCGTGGAACTCCGCCAGCGACGGCCGATGCCCGACGCTGAGCAGCATGGCGTCCGAGAGCTCGCTGCGGAACAGCGACATCATGGTGTCCTGGCTCGCTTCGTCGAGCGCTGAGGTGGCTTCGTCCAGGATGATGATCTCGGGCTTGTGCACGAGCAGCCGCGCGAAGGCGAGGCGCTGCTGCTCGCCGCCGGAGAGCAGCTTGTCCCACCGCTCCTCCTCGTCGAGCCGGTTGGCGATCTGCCGCAGGCCGCATCGATGCAGAGCGTCGACGAGGTCCTGGTCCGACCGGCTGGTTTCGCCCTCGGGATAGAGCAGCGCCGCCCGCAATGTCCCGTTCGGCACGTAGGGCTTCTGCGGCACGAACATCACGCGTGCGCCCTTGGGCAGCAGCACCTCGCCCGAGCCCCAGGGCCAGAGCCCCGCGACGGCGCGGATCAGGGTCGACTTGCCGGTGCCCGACTCGCCCTTGATCAGGACCTTCTCGCCTGGCCCGAACACAGCCTCGGCCTCGTTGATCACCACCCGGCCATTGTGCTGCGCCACCGAAAGGCCGTGCAGGTGCAGGTTCTCGTCCGGGCTCTCGCCGATCGTGATCCGCTCTTCGGTTTCCTGCGCGCGTCCCATCGCCTTCAGGGTGCGCCACAGCGCGACGACGCGGCTTGCCGAGGCGTTCCACTCGGCCAGACGGATGTAGTTTTCAACGAGCCAGTTGAACGCGAGCTGCACCTGCACGAACGCGGCCGCGATCTGCATGAGTTGGCCAAGCGACATCTGGCCTGACAGGTATTTCGGCGCGCCGAGCAGCAGCGGCACCACGGGCGCCAAAATGGTGTTGCCGTGGATGATGAAGGTCATCAACGCCTGCTGGCGGACGACGTGCTTCCAGCGGGCCAGGACCTCGCCCAGCGTGCGGCCGATGCCGCGCTCCTCGTCCTCCTCGCCGCCGATCAGCGCGATGCTCTCAGAGTTCTCGCGCACCCGCACCAACTCGAAGCGGATCTGCGCCTCCGCGGCGTTCTTGCTCTCCGTGTAGCGGATCAGCGGCCGGCCCAGGAACACCATCGTGCCCGAGGTCAGGATGCCGTAGGCGGCCGCGCAGGCGACGAAATAGCCCGGGATCGTGATGCCGAACGCCTCGATGGACCCGCCCGCCGTCCACAACACGCCGACGAACACGGCCGCCATCAGAACCGCGTTGGAGAGCCCGATCGCGAAATCGACGATCGGCTCGGTGGCGATCTTCACGTCATCGGTCATGCGGAACTCGGGGCCGTCCACCTCCGGCGCGGCGATGCTCATCTGGTAGAAGCGCCGGCCCTCGAGCCAGAGGCTCGCCAGGTAGGCGGTCAGCCAGCGCCGCCAGCGCGCCTGCAGCGACAGGCGGCAGAACACTTGCGCGACCATCGCGGTCACGGCCGCCACCGCGAGGCCGGCGAACAGCATGATGGCGTGCGTCACCCGGGCGCCGTCTCGCGCATCCAGGGCGTCGAAAAAGTACTTGTTCCAGAGATTGATGCCGTACTGCACGGCGATGTTGAGAATGATCAGCGCCCCGATCGCGCCGGTCAGGATCCAGGCCTGCCGACGCGCGTCGCCACGCCAGAAGCCGGACGCCATGGTCCAGAACTCACGGGCCGAGGCGCGGGGTGGCTCGGCCAGCTCGCTCGTAAAAAGCGCCGGATGGGCGTCGACTTCTGCTTCAGACATACGTGCGCCGCTCCAGGTGCGCTTCAGGTTCAGCAGCAACGCCGAAGCTGACGCGAGCGTTCACTGGCGCCGGGCGTGAAAATGTCAATTTGGTGAAAAATACGCCACGGGTCTGGCCAGCGGCGCCTCAGGGCAGGTTTTCCCGAAAGAACACTTCGGTTCGGGGTGGATCCACCCCATGCAGCGGGTCGCGCCCCGCGCGCAGATTGGCGAAGACGTTCACACAGCTCATCATGGCGGCTTGCGGGTTCTGGGTGATCACCGCGTCCATGGCGCCGTCGATCAGCAGCGCCCGGGTCTCGCCCGTGAGGCCGTGGCCGATAAACACGATTTCCTGCTCGCGGCGCGCCTCCTTGAGCGCCCGCGCGACGCCTTCGGGGCCTCCGCCGATATTGTAGATGCCCGCGAGGTCGGGGTGGCGCGCCAGCAGCATCTTGGTCTGACGGTAGTTCTTGTTCTCGTCGTCGTGCCCCTCGCGCAGGCCTACGACCTCGAACTCGGGATACATTTCCTCGAAGATGTGGAGAAACCCCATCTCGCGTTCTTCATGCGCCCGGTAGCTCAGGCTGCCGGCGATCATCGCCACTTTGCCGGGCGTCTTGATGAGCCGCGCCATCAGGTAGCCCGCCGTGCGGCCCACGGAGCGATTGTCGAGGCCCACATAGGCCACTCGCCTTGAGCTCGCGATGTCGGAGATCAGCGTCACGGTCGGCTTGCGCTGGTCCGCCAACCCGTTCACGGCCTCCCGCACGGCGGGATGCTCAAGAGCCATGAAGGCCACGCCGTCCGCCCGGCGGCCATGCTGGCGCAGGCTTTGGGCCAGCAACTCGGGATTGAAGCTGCGGATAGTCTCCACCTGGCAGCGCACGTTCATGGCCGCGAGCTGGTTCTGCGCGCCCTTGATCATCTGGCCCAGCATGGACAGGAAGCGGTTGGTGCCGGCCGGCAGCACGAACACGAGCCGCAGCGGCTTCAGTCCCGCACCGACGAGTTCCTCATCAGGCAGGTAGTCGAGTTCAGCCGCGGCCTTCAGTACGCGCTGGATGGTCGCGGGCCGGACGCCAGGGCGCCGGTTGAGCACGCGGTCCACCGTGGCGGTGCTGGCGCCCGCAAGCCTTGCGATGTCCGGAATGCGGGCCGCCCTGCCCCCGCGAGAGCGCCGCTCATCCGCATCCGGACCGTCGACCTCAACTTCAAAAGCGCGCTCATCCATCATCGATCACATCAAAATCAATCAGGATTGCAGTTTGACGTGCTTTGTCCGCGCTGGCTACATCGAACGCACAATAAACATCGAACGCATCAAATTCGATCACGGGAGAAACGTCATGACTGGGCTCACCCGCCGTACGCTGCTGCAGACGCTTTCGGCCGTTCCGGCCGCCGGCTTCGTCGCCGGAATGCCCGCGATCGCTCGCGCAGCGGAGTTCTCCTTCAAATACGGCAACAATCTCCCGCTCACCCACCCGCTGAACGTGCGCTCCCAAGAGGCGGCCGACCGCATCGCCAAGGAGACCAACGGCCGGGTCGAGATCAAGATCTTCCCCAATAACCAGCTCGGCGGCGACACCGACATGCTCGCGCAGGTGCGCAGCGGCGGCATTACGTTCTTCACCCCGTCCGCGCTCGTGATCGCCACGCTGGTGCCGGTGGCGGCCATCAACGCGGTGGGCTTCGCCTTTGCGGACTACAACCAGGTCTGGGCCGCCATGGATGGCAAGCTCGGCCAGCACGTGCGCGACGCCATCGGTAAGGTCGGCCTCCACGCCTTCGAGAAGATGTGGGACAACGGCTTCCGCCAGATGACCACGGGCGCCAAGCAGATCCAGTCAGCCGCCGACATGGATGGGCTGAAGATCCGCGTGCCCGTGAGCCCGCTCTCCATCTCGATGTTCAAGGCGCTGGGCGCCTCGCCCACCAGCCTGCAGTTCAGCGAGGTCTATTCCTCGCTGCAGACCCGCATCGTGGATGCGCAGGAAAACCCGCTGCCGATCATCCAGGTTGCGAAGCTCTATGAAGTCCAGAAGTTCTGCGCGACCAGCAACCACATCTGGGATGGCTTCTGGTTCATCGCCCATGGCCGCTCCTGGGCCGGCCTGCCGCCCGACCTGCAGAAGATTGTCGCGACCGCGATCAACGAGGCGGGCGTCAAGCAGCGCGAGGACATCAAGGGCCTGAACGAGACCGTGCAGGCCGACCTCCAGGCCAAGGGCCTTGCTTTCAATCACCCCGCCCCGGAGAGCTTCCGCGCCAAGCTGCGCGACAACGGCTTCTACGCGGAGTGGAAGGGCCGCTTCGGCGACGACGCCTGGGCGCTGCTGGAAAGCGCAGTCGGCAAGCTCGCCTGATACACCCCCCACGCACCGAGGAGCATTCCATGTCCGCGCATGGAGCCGACTATGGGGCGGCGCCCGCCGCCGTCCCGACGACGCGCCCTGCCCGCTTGGCAGAAGCTGTCGAGCGTGGCCTCGGAACGCTGGTTGAAAGCGCCGCCGCGGCGCTCCTCGTGCTGGAGATCGGCATCCTGCTGGCGGGCGTGCTGGCCCGCTATGTCTTTCACAGGCCGCTGGTTTGGTCGGACGAGCTCGCGTCCATCCTGTTTCTCTGGCTGTCCATGCTGGGCGCCGTCGTGGCGCTCAGGCGCGGCGAGCACATGCGGATGACCGGGCTGGTGAGCCGAGTCGGCCGCAAGGCGCGCGAGCTCCTGGAGACGCTCGCCATCACGGCGTCACTCGCCTTCCTCGTGCTGGTGATCCATCCGGCGATGGAATACGCGCAGGATGAAGCCTTCATCGTCACGCCCGCGCTGGAGATCAGCAACGCCTGGCGCGCATCGGCCCTGCCGGTGGGCCTCGGCTTGATGCTCGTAGCCGGCGCGGCGCGCCTGCTGCGGCTCGGTTCTCTTCGGACGACCGCGACTGCGCTCGCCATCACGGTCGGGCTGATTGCCCTGTTCTGGGTCGCCGGCCCGGTGTTCAAGCCGCTCGGGCAGGCCAACCTCGTGATCTTCTTTGTCGGCGTGGTGGCCGCCAACGTGTTCGCCGGCGTGCCCATTGCGTTCTCGTTCGGCCTGGCCACCTTCGGCTACCTGGCGCTCAGCACCTCGACGCCGCTGCCCGTGCTGGTGGGCCGGCTCGACGAGGGCATGTCGCACCTGATCCTGCTGGCGGTGCCGCTGTTCATCTTTCTCGGCGCGCTGATCGAGATGACCGGCATGGCGCGCGCCATGATCCAGTTCCTCGCCGGCCTGCTCGGCCACGTGCGCGGCGGCCTTTCCTATGTGCTGATCGGCGCGATGTATCTCGTATCGGGCATCTCGGGCTCCAAGATCGCGGACATGGCCGCCATTGCGCCGGTGCTGTTTCCCGAAATGCGCAAGCGCGGAGCGCCTCCCGGCGATCTCGTCGCGCTCCTTTCGGCGACCGGCGCGCAAACCGAGACGATCCCGCCCTCCATCGTGCTGATCACGATCGGCTCGGTCACGGGCGTCTCCATCGCGGCCCTGTTCACCGGCGGCATGTTGCCGGCCCTCGTGCTCGGCGCATGCCTGTGCTTCGTCGTTTGGCGCCGATACCGCCACGAGGACCTGAGCCACGTGCGGCGGCCGGCCGGCAAGGAACTCGCCCGCCTCCTGGTGATCGCCCTGCCCGCGATCCTGCTGCCTTTCGTGATCCGGGCCGCCGTTGTGGAAGGCGTCGCCACCGCCACGGAAGTCTCCACCATTGGCATCGTCTACGCCGCGCTGGCGGGGCTCCTGATCTACCGGCGCTTCGAGTGGCGCCGCCTGCGCCCGATGCTGGTGGAGACCGCCTCGCTTACCGGAGCCATCATCCTTATCGTCGGCTGCGCCACCGGTATGGCCTGGGGGCTGACCCAGTCCGGCTTCTCGCAGGACCTCGCCCGGCTGATGGGCGCCATCCCGGGCGGCGCCTACGGGTTCCTGGCCATCTCCATCGTCGCCTTCGTGATCCTCGGCAGCGTGCTGGAGGGCATCCCCGCCATCGTGCTGTTCGGGCCGCTGCTGTTTCCGATCGCCAAGCAGGCCGGCGTGCACGAGGTGCACTACGCCATGGTGGTGATCTTCGCCATGGGCATCGGCCTTTTCGCCCCGCCCTTTGGCGTCGGCTACTACGGCGCCTGCGCGATCTCCAAGGTGAACCCGGACGAAGGCCTTCGCTACGTCTGGGGCTACGTGGCGGCCCTGCTGGTCGGCCTCGTGATCGTGGCCGCCTTCCCGTGGCTCTCCACCGGCTTCCTTAAATTCTGACCCTCTCAAGCAGGAGCTCATCATGAGCCGCTTTTTCGGCGAGATCCGCCAAGCCGGTTATGTCGTCCCCGACATCGAGGCCGCCATGGACTACTGGAGCCGGGTGCTCGGCATCGGGCCCTGGTTCTACAATCCGCGCGTCCCGATCGTGAACTACACCTACCGCGGCGAGCCCTACGAGGTTCACAACTCGGTGGCGCTGGCCAATTCCGGCCCGCTTCAGATGGAGCTGATCCAGACCCGCAACGACGCGCCCTCGATGTATCGCGACTTTCTCCGCGCCGGGAACACCGGCCTGCAGCACGTCGCCTACTGGACGGAAGACTACGACGACGACCTGGCGCGCCTGACCAAACAGGGTTTCAAGGCGGTGATGAGCGGCGAGGTCGGCGAGCGCGGACGTTTCGTGTATTTCGATACCGAGTACCACCCTGGCACTGTGATCGAGCTCTCGGAAGTGGCCGGCCCCAAGGGCAAGATGTTCAAGATGATCCGGGAAGCGTCCGAGGGCTGGGACGGCAAGGACCCGGTGCGCCCCTTCCCCGACCTGTCGAAGCTCTGAGCCGCTACGATGAGCGACGACCGGATCCGCGCCACATACCTCATCGAGACGCCGCTCGACCCCGCCCGCGTGGCGGACGTGATGGCGGGCGAGCAATCCAGCGGCACCTTCACGCGGGTTCATGGCGAGACGGACGCCCTGCGGGCCCGCACCCGCGCCACGGTGGAGCGGATCGAGGAACTGGAACCGGCGAGCACGCCGAGCCTGCCCAACAGCTGGCTGGGGCGGCAAGGTCGGGCTGGCCCGTGGCGGCGCGCCCGGATCGACATCGCCTACCCGACCGCGAATGTCGGCGCCAATCTGCCGACGCTTGCCGCCACGGTGGCCGGCAACCTGTTCGACCTCGGCGAGGTCACGGGTATGCGGCTGGAGAGCCTGCGCGTGCCGCCGCGCTACCGGGCGCTCTTTGACCGACCCGCCCAAGGCGTGCCCGGAACGCGGCGGCTGACCGGCGTCGCAGAAGGACCGCTGGTCGGCTCCATTATCAAGCCCAATGTCGGGCTTTCGCCCGACGAAACGGCCGCGCTCGTCGCGCAGCTCTGCGACGCCGGGCTCGATTTCATCAAGGACGACGAGATCTGCGCCGATCCGGCCCATGCCCCCTTGGCGAAGCGCGTGCCGGCCGTGATGGCGGCCGTGCGGGCGCACCAGGACCGGACCGGCAAGCGCGTCATGGTGGCGTTCAACATCACGGACGAAACCGACGCCATGCTGCGCCACGCCGACCTCGTGGCGCGCGAAGGCGGTACCTGCGTGATGGCCAGCCTGAACTGGTGCGGCTTCTCGGCCCTCCAGACGCTGCGCCGGAGCACCGGGCTGGCGCTCCACGGTCACCGCAACGGCTTTGGCGCGCTGTCGCGCGCGCCGCTGCTCGGCATCGGCTTCGACGCCTACCAGGCGCTCTGGCGCCTCGCCGGCGTCGACCACATGCACGTCCATGGGCTGCAGGGAAAGTTCGCCCAGGCGGACGAGGAAGTGGTCGAGAGCGCCCGGGCCTGCCTGCAGCCGCTGGCTGACGGCGCGGACGACGCCGTGATGCCGGCCTTCTCGTCCGGCCAATGGGCCGGCACGGTTCCGGCCACCTGGGCGGCGGTTCGAAACCCCGACCTCCTGTTCATGTCCGGCGGCGGCGTCATGGCGCATCCAGATGGTCCGGCTGCCGGAGTGGCCAGCATTCGCCAGGCCTGGGAGGCCGTGCAGGCGGGCGAGACGCTGGCGGACGCCGCCCGCTCGCGGCCAGAGCTCGCGCGGGCGCTGGCGTTCTTCGGAGCCAAGGCGTGAGCGCGCCGCGCCTCGTCTGGTATGGGGACGACTTCACGGGCGCGACCGACACGCTGGCGACGCTGGCCGGCTTCGGCCTGCGCGCGCTGCTCTTCCTGGACGTCCCCTCCCCGGAGCGGCTTGCGGCCGCCGGCCCACTGGACGCCATCGGCGTCGCGGGCGCGGCTCGCGCCATGGGGCCGGACGAGATGGCGACCGAGCTCGCGCCGGTGGGCGCCTTTTTTGCCAGAAGCGGCGCGCGGGTGTTGCACTACAAATGCTGCTCCACCTTCGACAGCGCCCCGCATGTGGGCAGCATCGGGGCCGCCTTGCGGGCGCTGCGGCCGCATGCTCCCAATCCGCTTGTCTCCATCCTGGGCGGGCAGCCGAGCCTCGGCCGCTATTGCGTGTTCGGCAACCTTTTCGCCCGCTCTGGCGCGGACGGCCCCGCGCACCGCATCGACCGGCATCCCACCATGGCGCGCCACCCGGTGACACCGATGGGCGAAGCCGACCTCGCCCGCCATCTTGCCGCGCAGGGGCTGGAGCGCATGGGGCGGATCGAGTATCCGGCCTACGCCGCCGGGGTGGAGGCGCTCGGGCGCGGTCTCAACGCGGCAGCCGCCGGCCATCCCGACGGCATGCTGCTGGACGTGTCCTGCCCGCATGATCTCGCCATCATCGGCCCGGCGCTCTGGGCGGCGGCCGAGGGCGCCCCGCTGCTGGCCGTAGGGGCAAGCAGCGTCGCACAGGCGCTCGCGGCGGCCTGGGGTGCGCAGGCCGTCGGCGCCACGCCGCTCGGCCCGGCAGCCGGCCCGGTATTCGTGCTCGCGGGCAGCCTCTCCCCGGTCACCAGGCGGCAAGTGGAGGCCGCACGAAACTATGAGAAGGTCTGCGTCGACGCCGGAAGCCTGGTGGGCAGCGACGCCTATCGCGATCGCGTGCTGGCGCAGGTCGCGGCGTTGCTGGGCGCGGGCCGCAACGTGCTCGCCGTTTCGGCCCCCCAGGAGGGTGGAACTCAATCCGTCACCCTTGAGCCGACAGCCGTTGCGGCATCGAGCGCACGCTTCGTCGCTGACCTTATTGCGCGCGCGCCGGTTCGGCGGCTCGGCGTAGCGGGCGGCGACACATCGAGCCAGGCCGTGAAGGCGCTCCGGCCTTGGGCGCTCCAGCACATCGCCACGATGCCGCCGGGCGTCGCCGTGTGCCGGGCGCGGTTCGATGAGCCTACGCTCGATGGCCTCGAGCTGATGCTCAAGGGCGGCCAGATGGGGGCCGAGACCCTGTTCGACGATTTCGTCAGCGGTTAATGCGAGGGGCCGCGGAGCCTGCGAAGGCGGCAGGCTATTCACGCGACGTCATTGTCAACGAAAAACGCTGCTCAGTCAGGAACCGTGCGCTCCCCATTCAGTTTAATCGCCGACAGATCAGCGAACGCGATCACTACTGAAATACTTGGGAGCACCTGACGATGCGAAACGTCCTGACTGGTATCGTGGACGTCTGCCGCGTATTGGCCTTGTTGATCCTGGCGGTATGCGCCGTCGGGTTGGGCTACCTCGCAGTCGTCACCCGCCTGCCGCCAAGCGCCGCGCCGCTCGCTCAGGCCGACAAGATCGGCCCAACCTATTCCCGCGCGCCCGCGCCTCTCGCGACGGCCGCGCTCCGCTCCACCACGACCGTCGACAAGGACGCTCCCAGGCAGGTCTCGGCGGCTACGCCGATCTCCACGGCCGCAGCAACGTCGCAGCAGCCTCCTGCTGCCCCGCGCGCCGCCGCCGAGGCGCGCGTTCAGACCGCCAATCTCGAGACCGGCACGCTTAACGACGCCTCCGACGAACTGTCGCAGCCGGTCGCGCCGAGCCGCCGGACGTCCAACAAGCGCACCGCGGGCGCGGCCGGCTGCGAATATTTCCGCAGCTTCGACCCGGCCACGCAGACCTACCGCGCTTACGACGGCCGCATCCGCGAGTGCCGCGTCCGCTGAGGATTACATCCGTGGAGAGACACGGTCAGGCCGATCGGGCCTGACCGCTTGTGCGAGTCAGACCACCACCACGTGAACATGCACGGTGGGCTTCTTTCCCCACGCCTCGCCGACAGCTCCGCGCACGGCGCGCTCGACGGCGTTCTCGACCAGGTCGGCGTCCCGACGCCGCTGCTTTGGCAAGCTGCGCAGCACGTTCACGATCGCATCGTCGATCACGTCCTCGAAGGGCTCGCCCGTGCGGGTCTTCTGCGGCAGGCCGGTGATCTCGAAGCCCGGATCGCCGACAAGATCACCACGACCGTCGATCGCGATCGCAACCGAGACGACGCCCGCGAAAGACAGGCGCCGGCGTTCCTGGACGGTGGATTCGCCCGCGCTGATCAGCAGGTCGCCATCCTTGAACAGCCGGCCGTATGGAACCTCGTCGACGACGCCGGCCTTGCCGGGGCCGAGCAGCACCATGTCGCCGTCCTTGGCCACCACGACCTGCGGCACGTTCAGCGAGCGGGCCAGCTTGGCGTGCTCGTCGAGGTGCAGCGGCTCCCCGTGCACCGGCACGGCGACCTGCGGGCGAACCCACGAGTACATCCGCTCCAGCTCGCCGCGGCGGGGATGCCCGGACACATGCACCATGTGCGTGCGGTCGGTGATTACCTCGACGCCGCTGCGGATCAGCGAGTTTACGATGCGGCCGACGGCCTTCTCGTTGCCCGGAATGGTCCGTGACGACAGGATCACGAGGTCGCCCGACGCCAGCGCGACGTCCGGATGCTGGTCCTCGGCCACGCGCGCCAGCGCGGCGCGGGGCTCGCCCTGGCTGCCGGTGAGCAGCGCCACGACCTTGTCGCGCGGCAGGTAGCCATAGGCGTCCGTGCCGCGGAAGGGCGGCAGGCCGTCGAGGTAGCCGCATTCGGTCGCGACCTGGATCACGCGATCCATGGCGCGGCCGATCGCAATGCATTCGCGGCCGTTGGCCAGCGCAGCCTCGGCGACGGCGCGGATGCGCGCCACGTTGGACGCGAAGGTGGTGACCGCCACGCGGTTCTTGGCAGCCCCGATGATCTCGGTGAGAGACTTGCCGACGTCGGCTTCCGACGGGCTCTCGCCGCCGCGCACCACGTTGGTGCTGTCGCAGATCAGCGCGAGCACGCCCTCGTCGCCAAGTTCGCGCAGCCGCTTCTCGTCCGTGATCCAGCTCGCGCCCGGCGTGGGATCGATCTTCCAGTCGCCCGTGTGCAGCGCCACGCCGGCCGGCGTGCGGATCGCCAGCGCGCAGGACTCGGGGATGGAATGCGCCATCCCGATGATCTCGATCGCGAACGGCCCGAGATTGATCGTGCCGCCCCGGTCGACGACCGTCATCGGCACCTTCCGGCCCTGATCGTTGAAGCGCCGGACCTCGAGCAGGTTCGCGGCGAAGCGGGTCGCGAACACGGGAACCTGCAGCCGCGGCCACAGGTCCGTCAGCGCGCCGATGTGGTCCTCGTGCGCGTGCGTGATGATGATGCCGAGCAGGTCCTTGCGGTTCTGCTCCAGGAAGCGGATGTCCGGCATCAGGAGGTCGATGCCCGGCAGGTCATCGCCCGCGAAGGCGACCCCGCAATCCACCATGATCCATTTGCGGCGGCCCTTCGGCCCGAAGCCGTAAAGGGCGGCGTTC
The DNA here is from genome assembly GCF_014636935.1 of Alsobacter metallidurans. GTDB lineage: Bacteria > Pseudomonadota > Alphaproteobacteria > Rhizobiales > Beijerinckiaceae > Alsobacter > Alsobacter metallidurans. Next base: position 360,007 of record NZ_BMES01000002.1, read on the forward strand.
ATGCCGATCTCGCCCAAACCGCCCAAAGGCACGAAGACGAGTTCGTCGTCGCCCAACGCCATTATGCAACTCTCCGGTTCATTGAAATTCATTCTGCAGGGCTGTCAGGAAGACATCGCCCGCCTCGATCGCAACCCTACGTGTCCCCTCGTCGAGGAGCAAACGACCATCCGGGTCGAGGTCCACGAAGATGCCGCGCCGGTCGCCGTCGGGACGGCGCACCGTGATGGCTTCGCCAAGCCCGCCCGCGCGCTCAAGCCATTCGCGGCGGATGAGCTGGAAGCCTCGGCCGGCGTCCCAGCGAGCCAGCGTCTCGGCCATCGTGTCAGACAATGCCGCGAACAATGGCGAGACACCCACGGGCAGGCCCTTGGCGCCCAGATTGGTCGCCGGATAGGGCGTGTCGGCGGGGTTGTGAGCTGCGTTGACCCCAATCCCGATCACGACCGTCAGGTCTCCGCCGGGCGCCATGGAGCCTTCCACGAGGATGCCGGCCAGCTTGGCGCGATCCAGCAGCAGGTCATTCGGCCACTTCAGCGCCAGCCTGCCGGGCGACAACGCCGACACGGCCGAGACCGCCCGATGCAGCGCGACGCCGGCCACGAAGCCGATTTGCGGCGCCAGGGCCGGCTGGCACGGCGTGCGCAGGAGGAGGCTGCAATAGAGGTTGCCGGGCGGAGAGGACCAGACCCGGCCATTGCGGCCCCTGCCCTGCCCCTGCTCGCGCGCCACGATCCACAACCGGCCGTGGTCGCCGGCGCGGCCGCGGGCCATGGCTTCGTCGTTGGTGGACCCGAGGCTTTCGAAGGCCTCGACCCGGTAACGGGATGCTTGCGCGGTCCGGCCCAGTTGCACGTCAGAACAGCGACTTGGCGGCGGCCGTGGCGGCCGAGACCAGCGGCGCCGGCCAAAGCCAGAACAGCAGGATGAAGGCGCCAGACAGCCCGGAGACGATCTTCAGCGTCGGCGCCATCGGCTCGAAAGCCACGGCCGGCTCGTCGAAATACATGATCTTGACGATGCGCAGATAGTAGTAGGTGCTCACCACGCTGGTCAGCACGCCGATCACCGCCAGCGTGTAGAGATGTGCATTCACGGCTGCCGCGAACACGTACCATTTGGCGAAAAAGCCCGCGAGCGGCGGGATTCCGGCCAGCGAAAACATCAGCATCGCGAACACGAAAGCCGTGCCCGGGGCCGTGCGGCCCAGACCGGCGAGATCCTCGATGGTTTCCACATAACCGTCGGCGCGGCGCATGGACAGGATCACGGCGAAGGTTCCCAAGGTCATGACGAGGTAGATCGCCATGTAGATGGCGACGCCCTGCACGCCGTCCGTGGTGCCCGCAGCGAGGCCGACAAGCGCGAAACCCATGTGGCCGATCGACGAATAGGCCATCAGGCGCTTGATGTTGCGCTGGCCGATGGCCGCGAAGGCGCCCAGCGCCATGGAGGCGATCGCCACGAAGACGATGATCTGCTGCCATTGGGACAGGATGCCGGGAAACGCCGTGATCACGACGCGCACGGCCAGCGCCATGGCGGCCATTTTGGGGGCGGCGGCGAAGAAGGCCGTCACAGGCGTAGGCGCGCCCTCGTAAACGTCCGGCGTCCACATGTGAAACGGCACGGCAGAGATCTTGAAGCACAGGCCCGCCATCACGAACACGAGGCCGAACACCACGCCGGTGGAGCCGTTGTCCTTCAGTGCGGCCGCGATGCCGCCAAACGAGACCGAACCCGTGAAGCCATAGACCAGCGACGCGCCGTAGAGCAGCATCCCGGACGAGAGCGCCCCCAGCACGAAATATTTCAGGCCTGCCTCGGTGGCGCGGACATTGTCCCGGTGAAAGGCCGCGACGACGTAGAGCGCGAGGCTCATCAACTCGAGGCCGAGATAAAGCGCAATCAGATCGCCGGCCGAGATCATCATCATCATGCCGATCGTCGAGAGAACGATCAGGATGGGATACTCGAACCGCTGCACGCGCTCGTCGCGCCAGTAATCGATCGACATCACGAGCGCCACGGCGGAGCCGATGATGGCCGCGATCTTCATGAACTTGGCGAAGTCGTCCTGCACGAAGGAGCCGTTGAACGTCACGGCGCGGCCGGTGCGGGTCATCACCAGGACGCCGACCACGACAAGCAGCGCCAGCGCCAAGCCGTTGATCAACCCGACGGACCGATCGCCCCGGATGGCTCCAAGCAGCACCAGGGCGAGCGCCCCGATGGCCAGGATGATCTCCGGCAGCGCGAGGCCCAATGCCGGAACGGCGGCTGTCAATCCAGGCATCGAACGGTCCTCAGTGCGCCAGGGCGGCGGTTTTCGCAGCGGCGCCGAGCGCAGCCTGCGTGGTCTTAAGCAGGGAGTCTGTGGAAGCCGCGAAGGCGTCCAGCACGGGGGCCGGATGCACGCCGTAGTAGATCGTCAGCAGGATCAGCGGAACAAGCAGGCCGAGCTCGCGCGGCGACAGGTCTAGCATGCCCTTCAGGCTCGGCTTCTCGAAGGGGCCGAACATCACGCGGGCGAACAGCCAGAGCGCATAGCAGGCCGACAGGATCACGCCCGTGGTGGCGATGAACGCCACCCAGGTGTTGGCCCGGAACGCGCCCAGCAGCGTCAGGAACTCGCCGACGAAGCCCGAGGTGCCCGGCAGGCCGACATTCGCCATGGTGAACACCATGAAGGCGACGGCGTAGCGCGGCATACGGTCGGTCAGGCCGCCATAGGCCGCGATGTCGCGGGTGTGCATGCGGTCGTAGACGACGCCGACGCACAGGAACAGCGCGCCCGACACGATGCCGTGGCTCACCATCTGGAACATCGCGCCCTGGATGCCCTGCGGCGTAAGCGTGAATAGCCCCATGGTGACGAAGCCCATATGCGCCACGGACGAATAAGCGATGAGCTTCTTCATGTCCTCCTGCATGAGGGCGACCAGCGACGTGTAGACGATCGCGATCACCGACAGCGCGAAGACGAAGGGCGCGAAATACAGCGACGCATCCGGGAACATCGGGATCGAGAACCGGATGAAGCCATAGCCGCCCATCTTCAGCAGGATTGCGGCGAGGATCACCGAACCGGCCGTCGGCGCCTCGACGTGCGCGTCGGGGAGCCAGGTGTGCACCGGCCACATCGGCATCTTCACCGCGAAGGAGGCGAAGAAGGCGAGCCACAACCAGTACTGCATGCCGTGCGGGAACTTGTGCGCCAGCAGCGTCGGGATGTCGGTGGTGCCCGCGTCCCAGTACATCGCCATGATGGCGACCAGCATCAGCAGCGAGCCGAGCAGCGTATAGAGAAAGAACTTGAAGCTGGCGTAGATGCGCCGCTTGCCGCCCCAGATGCCGATGATCAGGAACATCGGGATCAGGCCGGCCTCGAAGAAGACGTAGAACAGCACAAGGTCGAGCGACGCGAAGACGCCGATCATCAGCGTCTCCAGCACCAGGAAGGCGATGAAGTATTCCTTGATGCGTTTCTCGACCGAGACCCACGACGCCACGATGCAGAACGGCATCAGGAACGTGGTCAGCATCACGAACGGCATCGAGAAGCCGTCCACGCCGAGCTTGAAGCGGATCGTCTCGGAGAGCCAGGAGCCGTCTTCCACCAGCTGAAAAGCCGGGTTGGCGATGTCGAAGCGCCCCCAGGCCACCAGCGACAGCAGGAAGGTCGCGACCGTCGCGAGCAGCGAGATCCAGCGGATATTCTTCTGGCCGGCTTCCGTGTCGTCGCGCGTGATCAGGACGAACAGCGCGCCGGCGAGCGGCAGGACGAGGAGGCCCGTGAGCAGGTGGGACATCATCTCAGTGGGCTCCGCCGAACATGTACCAGGTGATCAGCGCGGCGACGCCGATCAGCATCGCGAAGGCGTAGTGGTAGACATAGCCGGTCTGCAGCCGCACGACCGCGTTGGTGACGTCGACCACGCGGGCGGACACGCCGTCCGGGCCCATGCCGTCGATCACCAGGCCGTCGCCCTTCTTCCACAGGAAGCGACCGAGCCACTTGGCCGGGCGCACGAAGATGACGTCGTAGAGCTCGTCGAAGTACCACTTGTTGAGCAGGAAGCGATACAGCGTGGGCTGGCTCTCGGCGAGTTGGCGCGGCAGGTAGGGCTTCTGCACGTAGAAGATGTACGCGACCACGAAGCCGATGATCATCTCCACCGTGGGCGAATACTTCACCCAGCCCGGAACCTCGTGGATCGCATGCAGGATGTGATTGTCGGGGCCGGTATGCACGGCTCCCTTCCAGAACTCCTCATACGCATGCCCGAAGAAGAAGCTCTCGAAGGCGAGGCCGGCGAACAGAGCGCCGACGCCCAGCACGCCGAGCGGGATCAGCATGCTCAGCGGCGACTCGTGCGGCTCATGGTGGCCGTGCCCATGGTCGCCCGCATGGGCGTGCGAACCGTGGCTGTCGTCCTCGGATTCCACGTGGCCGCTCGCATGGGCGTCGTGCCCGTGCGCGGTGTCCCAGCGCGGCTGGCCCATGAAGGTGAGGAAGAACAAGCGCCAGGAGTAGAACGAGGTCAGCCCTGCCGTGATCGACAGCAGGATGAACGCGTAGGCGTTGCCATAGGTATGCGTCGCGTAGGACGACTCGATGATGGCGTCCTTGGAGAAATAACCGGCCGTGAGCGGGAAGCCAGTCAGCGCCAGCGTGCCGACGGCGAACATCGCGGTGGTGAACGGGATCTTGCGCGCCAGGCCGCCCATGTGGCGAATGTCCTGCTCGTGATGCATCGCGTGGATCACCGAGCCGGCGCCAAGGAACAGCAGCGCCTTGAAGAACGCGTGCGTGAACAGGTGGAAGATGCCGGCCCCATAGGCGCCCGCGCCGAGCGCCACGAACATGTAGCCGAGCTGCGAGCAGGTCGAATAGGCGATCACGCGCTTGATGTCGTTCTGCACGAGCCCGATCGTGCCGGCGAAGAACGCCGTGGTGGCGCCGACGAACAGCACAGCCGACATGGCGACCGGAGACGTCTCGAACAGCGGCGACAGGCGCGCCACCATGAACACGCCGGCCGTCACCATTGTGGCGGCGTGGATCAGCGCCGACACGGGCGTCGGGCCCTCCATGGCGTCCGGCAGCCAGGTGTGCAGCAGGAACTGCGCCGACTTGCCCATCGCGCCCATGAACAGGAGCAGGCACGCGATCGTCATCGCGTTCCAGTCATAGCCGATGAAGTGGAACGTGCCCTTGGCGATCTCCTCCACCTTGGGGAAGATCTCCGAGAACGCCACCGAGCCCGTCAGCACGAAGACGAGGAAGATGCCGAGCGCGAAGCCGAAGTCGCCGACGCGGTTGACGATGAAGGCTTTCATGGCGGCCGCGACGGCCGAAGGCTTGTTGTACCAGAAGCCGATCAGCAGGTAGGAGGCGAGGCCCACGCCCTCCCAGCCAAAGAACATCTGCACCAGGTTGTCGGCCGTCACGAGCATCAGCATCGCGAAGGTGAACAGCGACAGGTAGGCGAAGAAGCGCGGCCGGTGCGGATCCTCGTGCATGTAGCCGATGGAGTAGAGGTGAACCAGCGACGAGACGCTGTTCACCACCACCAGCATCACGACCGTGAGCGTGTCGACCCGGAAGGCCCAGTCGACCTTGAGGTCGCCCGAGACCATCCACTGGGCGACCTGAACGCGCGTTTCGCCATGGCCGAGGCCGACCTGGAAGAACGCCACCCAGGAGAGCAGCGCCGCCGCCATCAGAAAGGCGGTGGTGACGATCTCGCTGGCGCGCGCGCCAATAATGCGGCCGAAGAGGCCCGCGATGAGGAAGCCGACGAGCGGCAGGAAGACGATGGCCTGATACATGTCCGTTTCCCGTCGGGGGACTTACCCCGAGTCAGCCCTTCATCATGTTGATGTCCTCAACCGCGATGGTGCCGCGGTTGCGGAAATAGACGACGAGGATCGCCAGCCCGATGGCGGCTTCGGCCGCCGCCACGGTGAGGATCAAAAGCGCGAAGACCTGGCCGACGAGGTCGCCGCCGAAGGTCGAGAAGGCCACCAGGTTGATGTTGACGCCGAGCAGGATGAGCTCGACCGACATCAGGATCACGATGACGTTCTTGCGGTTGATGAAGATGCCGAACACGCCCAGCGTGAACAGCATGGCGGCGACGGTCAGGTAGTGCCCGAGTCCGATGATCATCGTCTAGCCCTCAAACGCCCTGCCCGAACGGCACTTTCTTGATCTCGACCGCATCCTGCGGCGTACGGGCGACCTGCCGTGAGATGTCCTGGCGCTTCACGCCGGGCTTGTGGCGCAGCGTGAGCACGATGGCCCCGATCATCGCCACCAGCAGGATCAGGCCCGACGCCTGGAAGAAGTAGAGATATTGCGTATAGAGCACGCGCCCGAGCGCTTCCGTGTTGCTCACCAGCGCATCGGCCGAAGGCGCAGCCGTGACCGGCACCTTCAGCGCCCCCGGCTGCACCAGATAGGTGGTCACCACCAGCACGAGCTCGATCAGCAGCATCAGCGCCACGACCGCGCCGAAGGGCAGGTAGCTCAGGAAGCCTTGCCGCAACTCGGCGAAGTCCACGTCCAGCATCATGACGACGAACAGGAAGAGCACCGCCACCGCGCCGACATAAACGACCACAAGGATCATCGCCAGGAACTCGGCGCCCATCAGCAGGAAGAGCCCAGCCGCGTTCACAAAGGCGAGGATCAGGAACAGCACCGAATGAACCGGGTTCTTCGACGAGATCACCATCAGGGCCGACGCCAGGGTGATGCCCGCGAAGAGGTAGAAGAAGAAGGCGGCCGCCATCGTGCAGGTCCTCACCGGCCGTCGGGCGACGGCCTCGTCTGATCCTCGGAACCAAGCCATCCGGCCCGGATCTCAGTGCGGAGAACGGCCGAACACGGCCATCCTGGAACTCTTGGCGTCGGCAAGGACGCCGCGCCGTCTATAGACGCCGATTCCCGGAGCGACAACCCAACTTCGGACTGCCTCCGGCCAACGGCGCTCAGCGATACGGCGCGTCCTGCGCGATGTTGCGCGCAATCTCGCGCTCCCACCGGGCTCCGTTATCGAGCAGCCGTTCCTTGTCGTAGAACAGCTCCTCGCGGGTCTCGGTGGAGAACTCCATGTTCGGGCCTTCGACGATGGCGTCCACCGGGCAGGCTTCCTGGCAAAAGCCGCAATAGATGCACTTCGTCATGTCGATGTCGTAGCGGGTCGTGCGCCGCGTGCCGTCGTTGCGGCGCGGGCCGGCCTCGATGGTGATCGCCTGCGCCGGGCAGATCGCCTCGCACAGCTTGCACGCAATGCAGCGCTCCTCGCCGTTTGGATAGCGGCGCAGCGCATGCTCGCCCCGGAAGCGCGGCGAGATCTGGCCGCGCTCATAGGGATAATTCAGCGTCGGCTTCGGCTTGAAGAAGTAGCGCATGGACAGCACGAACGCGTCCAGGAACTCCTTCAGGATCAAAGACTTTGCAGCCTGGGCGAATGCCATTCGGGTCTCTCCCGGCGCTCTCGCGCCGTTTGCATTTGATCGGCGCTCGCGCGCCATCTCGTCACCACGCCGTTCAGGACCCCTGCCCTGCCGGCGCGCCATTCAGCGTCCCGCGATCGTCAACCCCAGCAGGTATCCGATCACCGGGAAAAACAGCACGGTCCCGATGAAGAGCACGATGCGCAGAATGCGCAACTTGCGTTCGAAGACCGCCTTTTGCTCCGCGCTGCTGGAATCGTCCAGCTTGCGAAGCCTTCCCTCCACCACGCCGCTGACGACGCGATAGTCGACATAGCCAAGCGCCAGTCCGACCCCGGCCCCGATCAGGCCCGCGACGGACGGCTCCATCTCAGTGCCCCGGCGCCCAGCCGGTGAACTGCAGCACGCCGGCCACGATCACCACCATGGCGAGCGAAATCGGCAGGAACACCTTCCAGCCAAGGCGCATCAACTGGTCGTACCGGTAGCGAGGCACGAACGCCTTCACCATGGCGATCAGGAAGAACATGAACGATGCTTTGAGCACGAACCAGATCACGCCCGGGATCCAGGTGAAGGGCGCGAACGGGATCGGCGACAGCCAGCCTCCAAGGAACAGGATCGTCATCAGCGCGCACATGGTCATGATGGCCACGTACTCGCCCAGCATGAACAGCAGGTACGGCGTCGACGAATACTCGACCATGAAGCCGGCCACGAGCTCGGACTCGGCTTCCACCAGGTCGAAAGGCGGCCGGTTCGTCTCGGCCATCGCCGAGATAAAGAAGATCACGAACATCGGCAGCAGCGGCAGCCAGTACCAGCCGAACAGGCCCGCGCGGGTGTCCTGCGCGTTGACGATGTCGGTGAGGTTCAGCGACCCGACGCAGAGCAGCACCGTGATGATCACGAAGCCGATCGAGACCTCGTAGGACACCATCTGGGCCGCCGAGCGCAACGCCGACAGGAACGGGTACTTCGAGTTCGACGCCCAGCCGCCCATGATGACGCCGTAGACGCCCAGCGACGAGATCGCGAAGAGGTAGAGGATGCCGACATTGATGTCGGCCAGCGCCCAGCCGTCGCTGAGCGGGATCACGGCCCAGGCCGAGAGCGCCAGCAGCGTGGTGACGAACGGCGCCAGGAGGAAAATGCCCTTGTTGGCGCCGGACGGGATCACCGGCTCCTTCAGGGCGAACTTCAGCAGGTCCGCGAAGGACTGCATCAACCCCCAGGGACCCACCACGTTGGGACCGCGCCGCAGCTGCACGGCCGCCCAGACCTTGCGGTCGCCATAAAGCGCGAAGGCGATGAACACCAGGAGGCAAACGATGAGCAAGAGGCTCTTGCCCAGCATCAGCAGCACGGAAAGGAAGAGATCCATCGTCCTGTTCCTTACTCGGCCGCGACGGCGACGCCGCCCTGAGCCAGCGCCGAGCACTCGGCCATCACGGCCGACGCGCGCGCGATCGGATTGGTGAGATAGAGGTCCGTCACGGCGCGGCGGAACGGCGCCTTGTCGGTCGTCCCGGCGGCGTTCGCCAGCCCGGACAGTCCGGCGAAATCCGCCGGCGTGATGCGGTCGATGGCGGCCATGTGCGGGTAGTCGGCAAAAAGCTTCGCCCGCAGTTGCGGCAGCGAGTCGAACGGCAGGCGCTGGCCGAGCACGTCCGACAGGGCGCGCAGGATGGCCCAGTCTTCCTTGGCGTCGCCAAGGGGGAAGCTCGCGCGGGCGCCGAGCTGAACCCGGCCTTCGGTGTTGACGTATGTCCCGCTCTTTTCCGTGTAGGCCGCGCCCGGCAGGATCACGTCGGCGCGATGCGCGCCGCGATCGCCATGCGTGCCCTGGTAGATCACGAACGCGCCCGGGGCGACGTCGATCTCGTCCGCGCCGAGCAGGAAGGCGACGTCGAGCGCGCCAGGAGCCGCCATCGCAAGAGCGTCGAGGCTGCCGTCACCCGGCACGAGGCCGAGATCGAGCGCGCCGACGCGGGCGGCGGCCGTGTGGAGCACGCTGAAGCCGTTCCATTCGGCCGTGACAGCGCCCACCGCCTGCGCCAGCTTAGCGGCGAGCGCCAGGATGGCCTCGCCGTCCGGACGCATCAACGCGCCCTGCCCGACGATGATCAGCGGCTTCTTGGCGTTTTTCAGCGCGTCCGCGAAGCCGACCGAGCCGTCGAGCACGCCTGCCAGCGTCTCGGCGCCGGCGCCGAGCACCTGCACGTCATAGGTGAGGTCGACCGGCTCGCCGATCAGCCCGACCGGCAGCGGCGCCATGCGCCAGCGCTTGCGGATTCGGGCGTTGAGCACCGGCGCCTCGCGCCGCGGATCCGTGCCGACCAGCAGAACCGCGTCCGCCTCCTCGATGCCCATCACGGTGCTGTTGAACAGGTAGGACGCGCGCCCGAACTTCGGGTGCAGCTTGGTCCCGTCCTGCCGGCCGTCGATGTTGGCGACGCCCAGCGAGGCGGCGAGCAGCTTCAGCGCGTACATCTCCTCAACGGAGGCGAGATCGCCCGCGATGAAGCCGACGCGCTTGGGATCGGCGCCCTTCAGCCTGGCCGCGACGGCCTGGAAGGCCTCGCCCCAGGACGCCGGCCGCAACTGGCCGTTGACCCGCACATAGGGCTTGTCGAGGCGCTGCGTCTTCAGGCCGTCCCAGATGAAGCGGGTCTTGTCGGAGATCCACTCCTCGTTCACGGCCTCGTTGAGCCGCGGCAGGATGCGCATGACCTCGCGGCCGCGCGCGTCGACCCGGATGGCCGAGCCGAGCGCGTCCATGACGTCGATGGACTCGGTCTTGGACAGCTCCCACGGCCGGGCCTTGAAGGCGTAGGGCTTGGACGTCAGCGCGCCAACCGGGCAAAGATCGATGACGTTGCCCTGCAATTCGGACTGCATGGCGCTTTCGAGGTAGGAGGTGATCTCCATGTCCTCGCCGCGGCCGATGGCGCCGAGATCCGGTACGCCCGCGACCTCGGTGGAGAAGCGGACGCAGCGCGTGCACTGGATGCAGCGGTTCATCTGCGTCTTTACGAGCGGGCCGATATACTTATCCTCGACCGCGCGCTTGTTCTCGGCGAAACGGGACGTGTCGACGCCGTAGGCCATCGCCTGGTCCTGCAGGTCGCACTCGCCGCCCTGGTCGCAGATCGGGCAATCCAGCGGGTGGTTGATGAGGAGGAACTCCATCACCCCCTCGCGCGCCTTCTTCACCATCGGCGACTTCGTGGAGATCACTGGCGGCTCGCCGTTCGGGCCCGGCCGGCAGTCGCGCACGGCCCAGGCGCACGACGCGACAGGCTTCGGCCCGCCCTTCACCTCGACGAGGCACATGCGGCAGTTGCCGGCGATCGAGAGCCGCTCATGGAAGCAGAAGCGCGGGATCTCGGCGCCGGCTTCCTCGCACGCCTGCAACAGCGTGTACTCAGCCGGAACGTCGAGCTCGATGCCGTCGACGATGATCTTGGTCATCGATGCACTCTTTCTTATTCCGCCGCCACGCCGAAATTGCGGACAGGCTCGCTGTGCGGGTTGGCGGCGTACTGGTCGATACGCGCCTCGATCTCGTGGCGGAAATGAGCGATCAGGCCCTGCACCGGCCAGGCCGCCGCATCGCCGAGCGCGCAGATGGTGTGGCCCTCGACCTGCTTGGTCACTTCCAGCAGCATGTCGATCTCGCGCTTCTGGGCGCGACCCTCGGCCATGCGGGTCAGCACGCGCCACATCCAGCCCGTGCCCTCGCGGCACGGCGTGCACTGGCCGCAGCTCTCGTGCTTGTAGAAGTAGCTGATGCGCGCGATCGCCCGGACGATGTCGGTCGACTTGTCCATCACGATCACGGCCGCGGTGCCAAGGCCCGACTTCAGCTTCGACAGGCTGTCGAAGTCCATCGGCGTGTCGATGATCTGGTCGGCCGGCACCATGCGGACGGACGAGCCGCCCGGGATCACGGCCTTCAGATTGTCCCAGCCGCCCCGAATGCCGCCGCAATGGCGGTCGATCAGCTCGCGGAAGGTCAGGCCGAGCTCTTCCTCGACGTTGCAGGGCTTGTTGACGTGCCCCGACACGCAGAAGAGCTTGGTGCCAACGTTGTTGGGCCGGCCGATGCCCGCGAACCAGGCCGCGCCGCGGCGCAGGATGGTACCCGCAACCGCGATCGACTCGACGTTGTTCACGGTCGTCGGGCAGCCATAAAGGCCCATATTGGCCGGGAACGGCGGCTTCAGCCGCGGCATGCCCTTCTTGCCTTCCAGGCTCTCCAGCAGCGCGGTTTCCTCGCCGCAGATGTAAGCGCCGGCGCCATGGTGGACGTAGATGTCGAACGGCCAGCCATGGACGTTGTCCTGGCCGACCAGACGCGCCTCGTAGGCCTCGTCCACGGCGCGCTGCAGCGCCTCGCGCTCGGCGATATACTCGCCGCGCAGGTAGACGTAGCAGGCGTTGGCGCCCATCGCGAAGGAGGCGATCAGGCAGCCTTCGACCAAAAGATGCGGGTCATGCCGCATGATCTCCCGGTCCTTGCAGGTGCCAGGCTCGGATTCGTCGGCGTTGACAACGAGGTAGCTTGGGCGCCCGTCAGACACCTTGGGCATGAACGACCATTTCAGGCCGGTCGGGAAGCCCGCGCCGCCGCGGCCGCGCAGGCCCGACTTCTTCATTTCGTCGACGATCCAGTCCCGGCCCTTCTCGAGCAGGAACTTGGTGCCGTCCCACGCGCCGCGCATCTGCGCGGCCTTCAGGCCGGGAGACTGGAGGCCGTAGAGGTTGGTGAAAATGCGATCGCGATCAGCCAGCATGTCCGCTCACCCCTTCGCCGGTTCGTCGCCGGCGGGCTTCTTGGCGTCGCCCTGGTTCGGGTTGGCCGTGTACGACGACGCCTTGTCGAGCGTGGGCGCTTTCGGGCGCGTCGACGTTGGCTCGTCGGAGGTCGACTTGGTGGCGTCGCCGGCCTTGGCCTTGTCGGCGGGAGACACCGCGTCCTTGCCTTCGGCGACCCGATGCGCCGGCGTGTCCGTCACGTTGCGACCAGCCGTGTCGTCGCTGGGCTTGCCGGGCTTCGGGTTGGCGGCGGCTTCCGCCGCGATCGCCTGGTCGGAAGCAGCCTTCTTTTCGGCGGCGTCCTTTTCGGCGGCGGCCGCCTTGGCCTTCGCCTCTTCTTCCTCGAAGCGCTTGCGCCACGCGCCCACGGCCGAGCCGTCATACAGCGCCGGATCGGTCAGCGTCGTCACGCCGCCCTCGGGCTCGGACGTGTGCCGGCTGTTCTGCGGACCCTTCTTCACGGGCCGGCCGGCGGCCAGATCGTCGAGCAGCTTGTTGAAGCTCTCGGGCGTCAGGTCCTCGTAGTAGTCGTTGTTGATCTGCACCATCGGGGCGTTGCAGCAGGCGCCAAGGCACTCGACCTCCAGCCAGGAGAACTGGCCGTCGGGGGTGACGTGGCGCTGGTCGCCGATGCGGTCGTGGCAGACCTTGATGATGTCCTCGGCCCCGCGCAGGCGGCACGGCGTCGTCCCGCACAGCTGGATGAAGTGCTTCCCGACCGGCTCCAGGTTGAACATCGTGTAGAAGGTCGCGACCTCGAGCACGCGGATATACGGCATGCCGAGCATCTGGCCGACATACTCGATCGCCGCCTTGGAGATCCAGTAGTCGTGCTGCTCCTGCGCGCGCCACAGCAGCGGGATCACGGCCGAGGCCTGCCGGCCCTCCGGATACTTCGCGATCACGCCCTGCGCCCAAGCCAGGTTCTCCGGCGTGAAGGCGAAGCTCTCGGGCTGCTCTGCGGCTAGTCTTCTGACTGACATGACGTCCTCATACCCGCACGAACCGCGCGGCGGCGCGTGCGCAAACGATCACCGATCCACCTCGCCGAACACGATGTCGAGCGATCCCAAAATCGCCGACACGTCGGCCAGCATGTGGCCGCGGTTCATGTGGTCCATGGCCTGGAGATGGGCGAAGCCCGGAGCGCGGATCTTGCAGCGATATGGCTTGTTGGTGCCGTCCGCCACCAGATAGACGCCGAACTCGCCCTTGGGCGCCTCAACGGCGGCGTAGATCTCGCCCTCGGGCACCCGGAAGCCTTCGGTGTAGAGCTTGAAGTGATGGATCAGCGCTTCCATGGAGCGCTTCATCTCGCCGCGCTTGGGCGGCGCGATCTTGCCGTCCAGCGTCGCGATGGGCCCCTGCCCGGCCGGCTCGCGCAGCTTGGCGACGCACTGCTTCATGATGCGCACGGACTGGCGCATCTCTTCCATGCGGATCACCTGGCGATCGTAGTTGTCGCCGTTGCGCCCGACCGGGATGTCGAACTCCATCTCCTCGTAGCACTCGTAGGGCTGCGCCTTGCGCAGGTCCCACGCGGCGCCCGAGCCGCGCACCATGACGCCCGAGAAGCCCCAGGCCCAGCACTCGTCCAGCGTGACGACGCCGATGTCGACGTTGCGCTGCTTGAAGATGCGGTTGCCGATGAACAGCGCGTCGAGATCGTCGAGCACCTTCAGAAACGGATCGCAGAACGCCTCGATGTCGTCGACCAGCTCCGGCGGCAGGTCGGCATGGACGCCGCCCGGCCGGAAATAGGCCGCATGCATGCGCGACCCGGAGGCGCGCTCGTAGAAGATCATCAGCTTCTCGCGCTCCTCGAAGCCCCACAGCGGCGGGGTGAGCGCGCCCACGTCCATGGCCTGCGTGGTGACATTGAGAAGATGCGACAGGAGCCGCCCAATTTCCGAGTAGAGCACCCGGATGAGCTGCGCGCGGCGCGGGACCGTTATGCCAAGGAGCTTCTCCACCGCCAGGCAGAAGGCGTGCTCCTGGTTCATCGGCGCGACGTAGTCGAGCCGGTCGAAATACGGGACCGACTGCAGGTAAGTCTTGGACTCGATCAGCTTCTCGGTGCCGCGATGCAGCAGCCCGATATGCGGGTCGACGCGCTCGACCACTTCGCCGTCGAGTTCCAGCACAAGGCGCAGCACGCCGTGCGCGGCCGGATGCTGCGGCCCGAAGTTGATCGAGAAGTTGCGGATGGCGGTTTCAGTCATGACCTATCGCCTCACGCCTTGGCCTTTTCGTCGCCCGGGAGCACGTAGTCGGCGCCCTCCCACGGCGACAGGAAGTCGAAGCTGCGGAATTCCTGCGTGAGCTTGACGGGCTCGTACACCACGCGCTTCTGCTCTTCGTCCCAACGAACCTCCACGAAACCGGTGGTCGGGAAGTCCTTGCGCAGCGGATGCCCCTCGAACCCGTAGTCGGTGAGGATGCGGCGCAAGTCGGGATGGCCGGAGAACAATATGCCGTAGAGGTCGTAGGCCTCGCGCTCGAACCAGTTCGAGGCCGGGAAGACCTCGATCGTGGATGGCACAGGCGTCACCTCGTCCGTCTGCACCTTGACGCGCACGCGCGTGTTCAGCCGCGGGGACAGCAGGTGGTAGACGACGTCAAAGCGCTTTTCGCGCGCCGGATAGTCGACGCCGCAAAGGTCGATGAAGCAGATGAAGCCGAATTGCGGGTCCTCGCGCAGCCGGCGCAGCACCGAGACGATCTGCGAGGCCTCGGCCTCAATCGACAGGTCGCCGAACGACACGCTCGTCCCAGTCACCGCGCCGGGAAGCGCGCCCTGAATGGCGTCGCCAAGCTGTTTCAGCGTCTCGTCCGTATGGACTGGCATGAGAACTGGCTTTCTTCGGTCAGTTTGCGCGGGAGCCGCGCTTGGAATTCGGACAGGCCGGGCAGGAAACGAACGGGCCGCGGCCCGCTCGCGCTTAGCGTTCGATGGTGCCGGTGCGGCGGATCTTTTTTTGCAGCAGCAGCACGCCGTAGAGCAGCGCCTCGGCGGTGGGCGGGCAGCCCGGCACGTAGACGTCGATCGGCACGATGCGGTCGCAGCCGCGGACCACAGAATAGGAGTAATGGTAGTAGCCGCCGCCATTGGCGCAGCTGCCCATCGAGATCACGTAGCGCGGCTCCGGCATCTGGTCGTAGACCTTGCGCAGCGCGGGAGCCATCTTGTTGGTCAGCGTGCCGGCCACGATCATGACGTCCGACTGGCGCGGCGAGGCGCGCGGCGCGAAGCCGAAGCGCTCCACGTCGTAGCGCGGCATCGACATCTGCATCATCTCGACAGCGCAGCAGGCGAGACCAAACGTCATCCACATCAGCGAGCCCGTTCGGGCCCACTGGATGAGATCATCCGTGGCGGTGACGATGAAACCCTTGTCTGCGAGCTCGGCGTTCACGTCCGAGAAGAACGGATCATTGTGCCCGACCGGCTTGCCGGTGTTGGGATCAATGATGCCCTTCGGGGCCGGAGCGACGAGAGCGCCCTCGTTGGTGAGGGTCAATCCCATTCCAGGGCTCCTTTTCTCCACTCGTAGACGAAGCCGATCGTGAGGACGCCGAGGAAGATCATCATCGACCAGAAACCGAACAGCCCAACTTCCCGGAAGGCGACCGCCCACGGGAACAGGAACGCCACCTCCAGGTCGAAGATGATGAACAGGATCGACACGAGGTAGAACCGTACGTCGAACTTCATGCGGGCGTCGTCGAACGCGTTGAAGCCGCACTCGTAGGCCGACAGCTTCTCGGGATCCGGGTTCTGGTAGGCGATAATGAAGGGCGCCACGAGCAGCGCCCCGGCGATCACCAGCGACACGCCGATGAACAGCACGAGCGGCAGATATTCGACCAGATAGGCGGGCATGGCGTCTCCGCGCGGGCGGCGAAACTCGAACGATATTCCCGAAAGCCGGACGGCTTTTAGGGGTCGACGCAACCACAAGAGGTCGGGCGGGTCGTAAAATCGCCGAAGATCAGCGTCCCGCCCCTCCAAGGAGGGTCGCGCGGAGGCTTATCGCAGCGCATCGGGAACCGCAAGACACAAGGGGGTCGCACCGGCTTCGCCGTTGGTCGCGACTGCGACGGGAGCGCAATCGACCTCGACCGAGAACCCCCGATCCGTATAGTTGCGTCGGCAACCAACGGGAAATGCTCAGTTATGTCCAACACCATCGATCTTCAAGGCCGCGCGGCGGCCGTCACCGGAGGCGCGCAGGGCATCGGCTACGCGGTGGCCGCCCGGTTGCTCGAATCAGGCGCCTTGGTGGCGTTGTGGGATCGGGACGAAGCGCTTCTCGCCGAAGCCGCCTCCTCTCTGGCCGACAAGGGCCGGCTGATCACGGTCGCGTACGAGCAAACCGACCCGGATTCCTGCCTTGCGGCGGCCCGCAAGACCGAGGCCGAGTTCGGACGGCTCGACATTCTGGTGAACAACGCCGGCATCGCGGGCCAGAATGCGCCCGTGGCCGACTACCCGATCGAAGAGTGGCGCCGCGTCATCGACATCGACCTCAACGGCGTCTTCTACTGCTGCAGGGCCGTGACGCCCGGCATGGTGGCGCGCGGCTATGGGCGCATCGTCAACGTGGCGTCCATCGCCGGAAAGGAAGGCAACCCCAATGCGTCCGCGTATTCGGCCGCCAAGGCGGGCGTGATCGCGCTCACGAAGTCCCTCGGCAAGGAACTCGCCTCCCACGACATCGCGGTGAACTGCGTGACCCCGGCCGCCGCCAAGACGCGCATATTCGACCAGATGAAGCAGGAGCATATCGACTACATGCTCTCGCGCATCCCGCGCGGCCGGTTCCTGATGGTCGACGAAGCAGCCGCAATGATCGCCTGGCTCGTATCGCCGGACAATTCTTTCACCACCGGCGCCGTGTTCGACCTCTCGGGCGGACGCGCGACCTACTGAGCTCAGCCGGCGGCCGCAGCGGCTTCCCAGGAGTCATGCTGCGGCCCTTCCTCGACCGGCGCCGGAGCCGGGTTCAGCAGCATGCTCTGCGACCGCACGATCTTGGGCGCGATCCGCTCATCCATCTGCGGCTGGTTCTGATCGTCAAAGAAGTGGCCGATGCGCTCCCATAGCATCTTGGGCGAAAACGGCTTGCGCAGCACGTGGTAGACCTGCCTCTCGGCCGCCGAATCCACCACCCGGCGCGTGGGTCGCTCCGTGGTGACGATCACTGGCACGCTCGTTTCACGCACCCGCGTCGGATCGCGCAAGATGTCCAGGATCTCGACTGTAGAGAACTCCGGAAGCTCCCACTGCATGATGATCAGGCCGGGCTTGATCTCGCCCAGCCGCTCCAGCGCTTCGTAGCCGGTCGAAGCCTCGACAACCTGCCGCATGCCGACTGACATCAACATGTTCCTGACGATCCGGCGAACGAACGGGCTTTCGTCCGCGACGAGCACAGTGACGCTGGCATACAGCGGAGCCTTGATCATCTCGACGCACCAAACCCTAACTCGACACACGCTTCACACTAGATGTGAAGCGTTGAGGATTCAGTAAACGCCTGCCAGAGGCCCAAAAATACAGCGCCAGGTTGCGCGAAATAAGGTACTTTACTTTGAGTTGCTAAATCAAATTAGAAGCTCAACTGCACCTTCATCGCCCGGGTGCGATCGCCGGCAAGGTCAAACGCTTCAACTGCCGATTGGAACGGCAACGTTGCGCTGATCAGCGGCTTCACGTCGATCAGGCCGGCGCCCATGAGGCGCACCGCCAGCTCGAACTCATGGTCGAACCGGAAGGTGCCGCGCAACTGCAGCTCCTTCGCCACGATGGTGTTGATAGGCAGGCTCATGTCGCCGCCGAGCCCGACCTGCACGATCACGGCTCCCGGGCGCAGGATGTCGAGCGCGCCGACAAGCGCCGGCTGGGCTCCCGACGCCTCGAACAGCACGTCGAACGTTCCCTTGTTGGCCTTGAACGGCTCGAGTTCATGGCCTTCTCGCGCAACGTTAACGGTGCGGGAGGCGCCCAGCGAGCGGGCGAGCTCCAGCGGTTTGTCGGCCATGTCGGTGACGAGGATTTCGGACGCGCCGCCGAGGCGCGCGACCAGCAGGCACAGTGCGCCGATGGGCCCCGCGCCTGTGATGAGCACACGCTTGCCGAGCAGCGGCCCGGCCTGGACGCCAGCGTGCAGGCACACCGCGAGCGGCTCCGCCATTGCGGCTTCGCCGAGGCTGACCGAGTCGGCCACCGGCACGGCCTGGGAAGCGTCGATCGTCACATATTCACGGAAGCCGCCCTGCACGTGCGGAAACCGCATGGCGCTGCCCATGAAGCGCATGTCGGTGCAGTGCTGCCGCATGCCGCGCTGGCAGTAGTCGCAACGGCCGCAAGGCCGGCTGGGGTTCACGGCCACGCGCGCGCCGATCGCCAGGTGCGAAACGCCCTCCCCCAGTTCGGCGACGACGCCCGAAATCTCATGGCCGAGCGCCATGGGCTCCTTGACGCGCACCAAGCCGAACCCGCCGTGATGATAATAATGGAGGTCCGACCCGCAGATGCCGCCGGCCTTGATGGCCACGCGCACCTCGTTGGGGCCGGGCGCCGGCGCCTCGGCGATCGAGTCCACCCGCAGGTCCATGGGCGCATGAATGACGACGGCGCGCATCTGATCTCTCCTGAACGGCCCCAAGGTGGCGGGCGGTGTTTGACGTCATCTAAACCGGTTTGCAAGGCGACGGTGAGGAGAAAAGCCGTGCGTCAGCTCGCCCTCGCCTCGACCAGCGCCTTGTCGATCATGCAGTGAACGCCTTTGTGCTGGTTCACGGTTTGGGTGATGCGCAGGTCCGCCGCGAGGCTGCACAACGCATAGGCCTGCTCGCGCGTGATCCCCGTGCGGTCGACGATCCAGGCGATCATGTCGCGCAGCGCCTTCTCGGCGCAGCGGTCGAGGTCGGGATCCATGCCGAACGTCATCAGGCGCGTCGGTGTTTCGGCGCGCGGATAGGTCCAGCCGAGATCCTTGCGCAAATGCAGTTCGAGCGTCCCTTGGAGCGCGGTCTCGATGGCCGTGACATTGACCTCGCCATCGCCCTGAACGCCGTGCCCATCTCCACACGAGAACATGGCTCCATCCACGAAGACCGGGAGATAAAGCGTCGAGCCTGCGACCAGCTCCTTGTTGTCCAGATTACCCCCGAAGGCGCGCGGGATGATGGACGTGCAACGGCCCCATTCCGGCGGCGGCGCGACGCCCATGACGCCGAAGAAGGGCTTCAGCGGGATATCCAGCCCCCAGGGCAGCCGCCCGACCATGCGCTCCGCGTCGAGCGGGATGTTCATGTAGTGATAGGCGGGAAAGTCATCCGGCAACGTGCCCGAGAGCGGCCGGTTGTAGTTGAAGCCCCAATCCTGCCGGAGCTGGACGTCGAGGATCCGGACTTCCAGCACGTCGCCGACCTTGGCGCCCTGCACGGCGATCGGACCGGTTATGATGTGCCCTGACGTCGGGCCCGTCTGCGCCGCGTGTAGGGCGAGAAGCTCAGGCGGTACGTGGAAGCCGGTCGGCGGCAACACGTCCGGCCCGCCGCTGAGGCTGTCCACTGTCACGCGGTCGCCGCTCGCGATGGTAAGGACCGGCGCGTTGCGGGCGTCGAACCATCCCCAGCAGCAGGTTTCGAGCGATGCGTGGAGCGTGTGGTCGGTCATCGGCGGTCCCTCTTGATGGAGCGGGATCATGCAGCCGCTCCCGACCAGGGTCGAGCCCTGCGGGAGCAGAACAGGTCCGCAAATGCCCTGCACGCGGAAGTCGTTTTTGACAGTGTCGCAACGGCTTGCATAATCCAGGCTTCAATGGGCGATACGGGGACATTTCTGATGCAGCTTTGGAAAAAGACGGCGTCGCTGGCGCTTGCCTTGGCCTTGTTGGGTTCCGCCAGCGCCCTTGCGCAGACGCCCAAGAAGGGCGGCGTGGCCCAGGTGATCGTCACCCCTGAGCCCCCGATGTTGATGCAGGGCCTCAACCAGACCGGCCCCACAAACATGATCGCCGGCAACATCTACGAATCGATGTTGCGCTTCGACGACAAGCTCCAGCCCATGCCGTCATTGGCCAAGAGCTGGAAGGTGTCGGAGGATTCCAAAGTCTTCACCTTCACGCTGCAGGACGAAGTGAAGTGGCACGACGGCAAGCCGTTCTCGGCCGACGACGTGGTGTTCACGCTCGACAAGTTCCTGCGGGAGGTGCACCCGCGCTGGCGCCCCATCGTCAACAATCAGGTCGAGAAGATCGAGAAGACAGACGACAAGACCGTCGTCATCACGATGAAGCAGCCCTTCGGCCCGCTGCTTTTCGCCATGGAGGTCGCTTCCGCGCCCATCATCCCGAAGCACCTCTACGAGGGCACGGACTACAAGAACAATCCGAACAACAACACGCCGATCGGCACCGGCCCGTTCAAGTTCAAGGAATGGAAGAAGGGCTCCTACATCCAGCTGGTCCGCAACCCGGATTACTACCTGAAGGACAAGCCGGCGCTGGACGAGGTCTATTACCCGTTCATTCCGGACGCCGCGGCCCGCGCAGTCGCGTACGAGACCGGCAAGGTCGATGTGCTGACCGGCGGCGCGGTGGACATCTTCGACGTCCCGCGGCTGGCCAAGCTGCCCAACACCTGCATGACCACCAAGGGCTGGGAAATGTTTGCCCCCCACGCGTGGATCACCCCCAACGTGCGCAATGGCATTCTGGGCAGCAAGGAATTCCGTCAGGCGATGATGTACGCCATCGACCGGGATTTCGGGAAAGACGTCGTCTGGAACGGCTTCGGCAAGATCCCGACCGGGCCTATCTCGTCCAAGACCAAGTTCTACTCGGATAACGTGAAGAAGTACTCCTACGACCCAAAGAAGGCGAAGGAGCTCGTCAAGGCGTCTGGCTACAAGGGCGAGACCATCAAGTTCCTGGGCCTGCCCTATGGCGAGACGTGGACGCGCTGGGCCGAGGCGATCAAGCAGAACTTTGCTGATGTCGGCATCAACATGGAGATTGTGACGACGGACGTCCCCGGCTGGGTGCAGAAGACCAGCAACTGGGACTTCGACCTTACCTTCAACTTCCTCTACCAGCTCGGCGACCCGGCCATCGGCGTCAGCCGCTCCTACGTGTCGGGCAACATTGCCAAGGGCAACCCGTTCGGCAATGTGGGCGGCTACTCCAACCCGGAGGCCGACAAGCTCTTCGCCGACGCCGCCGTCGCGCCGACGCCCGAGAAGCGCCAGGAGCTCTACACCAAGGTGCAGCAGGTGCTGGCCGAGGACCTGCCCGTTCTGTGGCTGCTCGAGCTCGAATACCCGACCATCTATCGCTGCAACATCAAGAACCTGGTCACCACCGGCATTGGCGTGAATGACGGCTTCCGCGACGCCTGGAAGGAGTAGGCGCGCTTTCGCGGGCTCTGCGCATCTCTATCCCGCGCGGCGGGGAAGATGTCGGCGCCAGCCGACAGAGGGGGCGGTCGTGCTCCGCGAACGACGCCGCGCACCCCCCGCCCCTCCCTGCCCTCCCCCGCTGCGCGGGAGAGGGTTCCGCCTGCCACACGTCGCGGCGGTGAGAAGGATGTTTGATTGATGGGCATGGCCCGGTTCCTGGCGTCGCGATTGCTGAAGGGCGTCGTCGTGCTCTTCGCCATCGCGGTGCTGAACTTCTTTCTCATCCGCGCCGCGCCGGGCGATCCCGCGGCCGTGATGGCGGGCGAGGCCGGCGCCGCGGATGCGCAATTCCTGCAGCAGCTGCGCGAGCAGTTCGGGCTCGATCGCTCCATTCCTTATCAACTGGGCGTCTACCTGAAGGGCTACGCCACGCTCGACCTAGGCTACAGCTATCGCCAGCAGCGCAGCGTCGCGGCCGTGGTCGGGGAGCGCCTGCCCGCCACGCTGCTGCTCACGGGCGCGGCCTTCATCATCTCGCTGGCGCTCGGCAGCCTGCTCGGCATCTTGGCCGCGGCGCGCGCCGGGCGGTGGTCAGACAGCCTGATCACCACGGCCGCGCTGGTGTTCTACGCCACGCCATTGTTCTGGATCGCGCTGATGAGCCAGATCGTGTTCGCGCTGAAGCTCGGCTGGGTGCCCAATGTGGGCTACGAGACCATCGGGGCCCACTACACGGGCCTCGCCCGTGCGCTCGACATCGCCAGCCATCTCGTTCTGCCGGCGCTGACGCTGGGCCTCTTCTTCACCGCCCTCTACGCCCGCATGATGCGCGCCAGCATGCTGGAGATCGCCGGGGCGGACTTCATCAAGACGGCCCGCGCCAAGGGGCTGCGCCCCTCGGTGATCACCCGCCGCCACATCGCCCGCAACGCCATCCTGCCGATTGTGACGCTCGCCGGCCTGCAGGCCGGACAGCTCGTAGGCGGCGCGGTGCTGACCGAGACCGTTTTCGCCTGGCCGGGAATCGGCCGCCTCATGTTCGAGGCGCTGGTGCAGCGCGACTACGCGGTGCTGCTCGGCGTCTTTTTTGTCTGCTCCGCCATGGTGGTGCTGTTCAACATCGTGACGGACCTCGTCTACCGGGTCGCCGACCCGCGCATCGAGGCCGCCTGATGGGCTTCATGTCTCGGTTCGCCGCAAACAAGGGCGCGCTGGTCGGCCTCGTTCTGCTGATCGCGCTGCTCGCGTTCGCAGTGCTCGGCCCCTGGCTCTACCCCACCTCGCCCTGGCGCATGGTGGCGCGGCCCTTCACCGCGCCCTTTGTCACCGACCGCTTCCTCCTTGGCACCGACACGCTAGGCCGCGACGTTGCGGCCGGGCTTGTCCACGGCACCCGAATCTCCATCCTGATCGGCTTCGTGTCCACCCTTGTGGCGCTCCTCATCGGCGTGCCTCTGGGCGCGCTGGCCGGCTATTTCGGCGGCTGGATCGACGACGCGCTGATGCGCATCACCGAATTCTTCCAGACCATCCCGAGCTTCGCGCTCGCCATCGTGCTCGTCGCCGTGCTGCAGCCCTCGATCTATTCCATCGTGCTCGCCATCGGCATCGTCAGCTGGCCGCCGGTGGCGCGCCTCGTGCGGGGCGAGGTGCTGTCGCTGCGGACGCGCGAATACGTCCAAGCCGCCATCACGGTCGGGCAATCGACGCTGCGCATCATCTTCAGCCAGGTGCTGCCCAACACAGTCGCGCCCATCATCGTGATGGCGTCCCTGATGGTCGCGAGCGCCATCTTGCTGGAATCGTCCCTTTCCTTTCTGGGCCTCGGCGATCCAAACCTGATGACCTGGGGCTACATGGTGGGCGCCGGCCGCACCCGCCTGATGGACGCGTGGTGGATAAGCTTCTTCCCCGGCGTGGCGATCTTCCTCACGGTGCTGGCGCTCAATCTTGTTGGCGAAGGGCTCAACGATGCGCTCAACCCGCGCCTGTCGCGAGGCCGCGAGTGAGCCAGCGCCCCGTTCTCGACATCCGCGGCCTCACGCTCGCCCTGCCCGCTCTGGCGGACCGCCCGTACGCCGTGAGCGGCCTCGATCTCGCAATCGCGCCCGGCGAGCTGCTGTGCGTCGTCGGCGAGTCCGGGTCCGGCAAGTCCATGGCCGCCCATGCCGTGATGGGCCTCTTGCCCCGGGCCGTGAAGCCGGTCGCCGGCCAGGTGCTCCTCAACGGGCGCGACCTGCTGGCGCTGGACGACGCCGCCATGCGGGACGTTCGCGGGCGGGAGGTCGGCATGATCTTCCAGGAGCCCATGACGTCGCTGAACCCCGTCATGAGGGTCGGGGACCAGATCGCCGAAACGCTCGAGGCGCACCGCATCGGCGACGGTGCGAGCCGGATGCGACGCGCCGTGGAGCTCATGACCGAGGTGGGCCTGCCCGACCCGGCTCGCATGGCCCGTGCGTTCCCGCATCAGCTGTCCGGCGGTCAACGCCAGCGCGTGATGATCGCCATGGCGCTGGCGCTCCAGCCAAAGCTTTTGATCGCCGACGAACCCACGACCGCGCTCGACGTCACCACACAGGCGCAGATCCTGAAACTGGTCGATGCGCTCCGCCGCGACCACGGCACGGCCGTGTTGTTCATCACCCATGATTTCGGCGTCGTCGCCGAGATCGCGGACCGGATCGCGGTGCTGCAGCATGGCGTCGTGGTGGAGCAAGGCCCGGCCGACGCCGTGCTGGGCGATCCCCGGCACGACTACACCAGACGGCTGCTCGCGGCCGTGCCGTCGCTGACGCCGCCCCCTCCCCGGCCCCGCGCCGAAGGCGAACCCGTCCTGTCGGTGAAGGGCCTGGGCAAGATCTACCAACGGCGCAGCCTTTTCGGCGCGGGGCGGGTCGTGCAGGCGGCGTCGGACGTCTCTTTCTCCATCGCCCGCGGCGAGACGCTCGGGCTGGTGGGCGAGTCCGGCTCCGGCAAGTCCACGGTCGGCCGCTGCTGCTTGCGGCTGATCGAGCCCGACGCCGGCGAGATCCGCATCGACGAGCTCGACATCACGGCCCTGTCGGCGCGCGCCTTCCGGCCGCACCGCAAGCGCATCCAAATGGTGTTCCAGGACCCTTTCGCGTCGCTGAACCCGCGCCGCACGGTGGGCCGCATCATCGCCGAGGGGCCGGTGGCGCAGGGCGTCGAGCCAAAGGCAGCGCTGGAGCGGGCCCGCGAATTGCTGGCCCTTGTCGGCCTGACGCCGGGCGCCATCGACCGCTACCCGCATGAATTCTCCGGCGGCCAGCGCCAGCGCATCGGCATCGCCCGCGCCCTGGCGCTCGATCCCGAGATCCTGGTCGCCGACGAGGCGGTCTCGGCGCTGGACGTCTCCGTGCAGGCGCAGATCCTCGACCTCATCCAGGACCTGAAGAAACGGCTCGGCCTCGCCATCCTGTTCGTCACCCATGACCTGCGCGTCGCCGCCCAGATCTGCGACCGGATCGCCGTGATGCAGCGCGGCGAGATCGTCGAGATGGGCGACACCGCCACGCTCTTCGCCGCGCCGAAGCACCCTTACACCCAGCAACTCCTCGCCGCCGTGCCCGGCGCCCGCAGGCTCAAGGCGCCGTGATGTGGACAAACATCTCCGAACCACTCTCCCGTCATTGCGAGCGAAGCGAAGCAATCCAGACGCTGGGCGTCAGGCCGGACGCCTGGATTGTTTGTCGCTTCGCTCCCCGCAATGCCGGGAGAAAGCCGGCCGCCAAAGGACCAAACCCATGCCGCTCGACCCCGCCCTGCGTGACCGCATCATCGCCGCCGTGGACGCCGGCTTTTCCGAGCAGGTCGCCTATACGCAAGATCTGATCCGCTTCCCGTCGCTGCGCGGCGAGGAGCAGGCCATCCAGGATTTCGTGTTCCGCGCCATGCGCGACCGAGGCCTGGCGATGGACCGCTTCGCCATGGACGAGGCGGCCATCACGGCCCATCCGGGCGGCGCGCCGTTCAGCGCCGAGCATTCGCAAGCGCCCATCGTGGTCGGCATCCACCGGCCGCGAAACGAGGCCGGCCGCTCGCTGATCCTGCAGGCGCATGTGGACGTGGTGCCGACAGGCCCCGCCGACATGTGGAGCCGCCCACCTTTCGAACCCGCCATCCAGGGCGACTGGGTCTATGGCCGCGGCGGCGCAGACATGAAGGCCGGCCATGCCGCCAACCTGTTCTGCCTCGACGCGCTGCGCCGCATCGGCCTGCAGCCGGCGGCCACCGTCTATGTGCAGTCCGTCGTGGAGGAGGAGTCCACCGGCAACGGCGCCCTGATGACGCATCTGCGCGGCTACAAGGCGGACGCCGTGCTCATCCCCGAGCCGGAGGAGGAGATGCTGGTGCGCGCCAACACGGGCGTGCTCTGGTTCCAGGTGGAGGTGCGCGGCGTGCCCGTTCATGTGCGCGAGATGGGCGCGGGCGCCAACGCCATCGACGCCGCCTATCGGATCATCGCCGACCTGCGCGGGCTTGAGGAAGAGTGGAACGCCCGCAAGGCGGGCCGGCCCCACTTCGAGAACGAGGAGCATCCGATCAACCTCAACATCGGCAAGATCGAGGGCGGCGACTGGGCCTCCTCGGTGCCCTGCTGGTGCCGCATCGACTGCCGCGTCTCGATCTATCCGGGCACGAGCGCCGACGAGGCCGCCCGCGAGATCCGCGAGCGCATCGGCGCCTTCGCGCGGTCCGACCGGTTCCTGGCCAACAACCCGCCGAGCGTGGACTTCAACGGCTTCCATGCGGAAGGTTATGTGCTGGAGCCCGGCTCCGACGCCGAGACCGTGCTGGGCCACGCGCACGAGGCCGCGACCGGTTCGGCCCTGAAGAGCTTCATGACCGCCGGCTATCTCGACACCCGCGTCTATGCGCTCTACGACCGCATCCCGGCGCTTTGCTACGGCCCGAAGTCGGAAAACATCCACGGCGTCGACGAGCGCGTCAGCCTGGCGTCGCTGAAGCGCATCACCGCCACGATGGCGCTGTTCGTCGCCGAATGGTGCGGCGTCGAGTCCATTGCGACATCCGCAGGCGCGAGAGGCTGAGCCATGAAGGCGTTCTTTCATCCCGCGCAGCGCCTGCACGAGCCCCGGCAGTTCATGCGCTCAGGCGTGATCAGCGACCCGAAGGACGTCGCCGACCGCGTCGCGCCGCTGCTCGCCGCGCTGGGCCGCCATGGCGTGTCGGTCACGGAGCCTGCGGACTACGGCGTTAAGCTCGCCCTTTCGGTGCACTCCCCCGCCTACGTGGAGTTCCTCCGCTCGGCCTTTGAACGCTGGTCGGCGCTGCCCAACGCCGGTCCCGAGGTGCTGCCCAACGTATTCCCCTACTGGAACGGCGATCCCGGCCGCGCGGGCCGCCCACCCTGCCCGTCCCCGTCAATCATCGCGCAGGCAGGGTGGTACATGGGCGACCTCGCGGTCCCGATCGGACCGCACACATGGCGCTCGGCGCTCGCGTCCACGCACACGGCCGTTGCCGCAGCGGACGCGGCGCTGGACGGCGAGCGCTACGCCTATGCGCTGTGCCGCCCCTCCGGGCACCACAGCCGCGGCGATCGCGCCAGCGGCTTTTGCTACCTCAACAACTCCGCCATCGCGGCCGAGCGGCTGCGCGGCCGCTACGGCAAGGTCGCAGTGCTGGACGTCGACGCCCATCACGGCGACGGAACGCAAGAGATCTTCTATCGCCGTGATGACGTCCTGACCGTCTCCGTGCACGTCGATCCGCAGGGCTACTACCCCTTCTTCACTGGCTACGAGCATGAAACCGGGCACGGCGCTGGCGAGGGTTTCAATCGCAACCTGCCGCTCGCGGTAGGCTCCGGAGACGCGGCGTTCCTTGCCGCGGTCGACGCCGGCATCAAGGCCGTCACGACGTTCGGCGCCCAGGCGCTGGTCCTTGCCCTCGGCTATGACGGCCACAAGGACGACCCGATCACCGCATTGACGCTGACCACCGGCGTCTACCGCGCGATCGGCGAGCGAATCGCTCCGCTCGGGCTCCCCACCGTGGTCGTCCAGGAAGGCGGCTACCAGGTATCGGTGATTGGCGATTGCCTCGACGCGTTTCTGGCCGGCCTCTCGGCCTAGCCACGCATCGCTCGCCAAACGCGCTCGGCCGTCGCCGGCATGTCGATATGCTCGACGCCGAAGGGCCGCAGCGCGTCCACGACTGCGTTGATCACGGCCTGCGGCGCCGCGATGGCGCCGGCCTGCCCCGACCCCTTGGCCCCGATCGGGTTCGCGTCGGTCGGGATCTCGACGAAGCGGATGTCGAGCCAGGGCAGATCGCCACCGCGAGGCATTGCGTAGTCCATAAAGGTGGCGCTCAGGATCTGGCCGCCGTCACGCTCGTAAAGCGCTTCTTCCATCAAAGCCTGCCCAATGCCCTGCGCGACTCCGCCATGGATCTGGCCCTCGGCCAGCAGCGGGTTCAGCAGCACGCCGTAGTCGTCCACGGCCGTGTAGCGCGCCAGTGTGACCGCGCCGCTGTTACGGTCGACCTCGACCTCCGCGATGTGGCAGCCATTCGGAAATGTGTAGCGATCGCACCGGTTGTCGCCGTGCCCTTCCAGGGTCTCGTCCTGTCCCGCTTCGACGAGAGCCCGCGCGACGCCGCTAAGATCGACCGTCCCGCTCACGCCTTCCGGCGTCAGGGCGGTGAAAGCCCCATCCGAGTAGGCGACCGCCGCCTCGTCCGCCTGCAGCAGGCGCGCCGCGATCGGCAGGGCTCGGCGCAGGAGATCCTCGGCGGCCAGCAGCAGCGCCGTCCCGCCCATGTGGACCGAGCGTGCGCCGCCATGTCCGCCGCCGCGCGGAACGGTTCGGGTGTCGCCCTGCACGAAGCGAAACCGGTCGTGCGGCAGCCCCAGCCTGTCCGCCACGAGCTGGACGAAGCTCGTTTCGTGCCCCTGCCCGTTGGACTGCGTGCCGATCGCGACCTCGATCGCGTCCGGCCTGACGCGCAGCCAGGCTTCCTCGTCCGGTTGCCCGCGGGACGTTTCGAGGAAACAGCCGACGCCGAAGCCCCTGAGCTTGCCGCTAGCTGCCGACTGCGCCTTGCGCGCGTCGAAGCCGGCGCGGTCTGCGGCGAGCAGCGCCCGCTCAAGGTTCTCGGCGAATTCGCCGCAATCGATCGTAAACCCGAGCGCGTTGCGGTGCGGAAAGGCGCGGATGAAGTTGCGCCGGCGCAGGTCCGCCGCATCGACGCCCAGCCGCCCTGCCGCGATGTCGATCAGCCGCTCCAGCAGGTAGTTCGCCTCCGGCTTGCCGGCGCCCCGATAGGCGTCCACTGGCGCGGTGTTGGTGAAGGCGCCCCGCACGTCCATGGTGACGGCAGGAATGTCATAGAGCCCGCCCATCGCGGGCGTCGGCGCCGTGGTGGCCGCGCCGGGACCGAGCGAGCTCACATAGGCGCCCAGATTGGCGACGGTCTCGACCGAGAGGGCCAGAAATCGCCCATCCGCGTCTAGCGCAAGCCGGGCGCGGGTGTGGTTGTCGCGCCCGTGCGCGCCGCTGGTGAACTCCTCCGTCCGATCCGCGACCCACCGGATCGGCGCCCGCAGCCGCCGCGCGGCCCATAGCAGTAGCGGGTATTCCGGATAGGTGACGTTCTTCATCCCGAACCCGCCGCCGACGTCCGGGCAGACGAGATCCACCCGGTCCGGCGCAACGCCCAGCACGGTCGCGGTCTCCCGGCGGATCTGGTGCACGGACGCGCCGCTGAGTTCGAGAAGAAAACGGTCGCCGGCCTCGTCCCAGCGCGCGATCGCTGCGCGCGGCTCCATGGCGGCGGCGGCGACGCGGTTGTTGACGAGGTCGAGCTCGACGACATGCGCCGCGGCGTCGAACTGAAGGCGCGTCGCGGCGAAATCGCCTCGCCGGTAATGAAAGGCGCGATTGCCCTGAGCTTCGGCCCACAGCGCGGGCGCATCGGGCGAAAGCGCCTCGGTGGGATCGGTGACCGCCGGCAGCGTCTCGTAGTTGACCACGATCTGCTCGAGGGCATCCACGGCGGCACGGCGCGTGTTCGCGACCACCAGCGCGACCGGGTCGCCGACATGCCGCACACGCCCAAGGCAGAGCGGCGGCCGTGGCGGCACGACGAGGCCGGCTGCTTCGTCGAGCGTCAGCGAGCACGGCAGATGGCCCACGCCGTCGCGGGCGAGGTCCTCGCCGGTGAAGATCGCCCGCACGCCGGCGACCTGCAGGGCGTCCGCTGCGTCGACGCTGCGGATGTCGGCATGCGCATGCGGCGAGCGCAGCACGACGGCGACGAGCTGGCCGTTCGCCGGGGCGTCGTCGAGATAGCGCCCCTGCCCTGTCAGGAACCGCTCGTCCTCGACGCGGCGCAGCGAACGAGGATCGCGCGCCGCCGCCGTGAGCACGTCCCTGCCCTCGCGGGTCAATGCGCCGGCTGGCGCTTGGCGCGCGTCACCATCTGGGTCGGGTTGACGAAGCGCAGCGCGATCACGAGCCAGATCAGCGTCGTCACCATGTAGACCACCGCCATGGCGTCGATGGACTGCACGGCCCGCACGCCCGCCGCGAACACCGCATAGTAGAGCGCCACCACGAGCGTCTGGCTGGTCGGCCCCGCCGTCAGGAAGGTCAGTTCGAACATCGCGATGGTGCGCACCAGCACGAGCAGTAGCGAGGCCAGGATGCCGGGCATCAGCAGCGGCAGGAGCACGTAGATGAACATCTTGAACGTGCCCGCGCCAAACACCCGCGCGGCGGCTTCCACGCGCGGATCGATCTGCTCGATGAACGGGATCATCACCAGGATCACGAAGGGGACGGTCGGGACCAGATTGGCCAGGATCACGCCCGCCATCGTGCCGCCAACGCCCGACTGGTAGAGCACCGTCGCAAGTGGGATGCCGAACGTCACAGGCGGCACCAGCAGCGGCAACAGGAACAGCAGCATCAGCGCCTTCTTGCCCGGGAACTCCCGCCGCGCCATCGCATAGGCGGCCGGAACGCCGAGCAGGCCCGACAGCATCACCACCGCGCCGACGATCTGGAACGTCACCAGCAGCACGTCGTGGAGCTGGAACTCCTCCCAGGCGGAGACATACCACCGCGTCGTGTAGCCGCTCGGCAGCCACGAACGCAGCCAGCGGGTCGCGAAGGAGCTCGTGACCACGGCCGCGATGATGCCGAGCAGGTTGATGATGAAGAAGATCACGGTGGTCCACACCGCGATGATCCAGAGACGCGAACCGACCGAGCGCAGGGCCGAAGGACCGGTCGTCGCCGCAGACGCGGACGGGAGGGAAACGGCGGTCATCGGGTCAGCCTTTCGCGCCGGCGGCCGGGCCGCGATAGAACAGGTTGCGGGCCGCCAGCACGGCCACGACCACGACCAGCTGCACCGCGCCCATGATCATCGCGATCGCGGAGGCCATGCTGTAGTCGTACTCCTCGAAGGCCGCTTGGTAGGCCGCGATCGAGATCACGCGCGTTGGCCCGGCGGGCGCGCCGAGAAGCACCGCGGAGGGAAACACCGAATAGGCCTGCACAAAGGAGAGGCAGAAGGTGATCGCCAACCCGGGCACCAGCAACGGCAGGAAGATATGCCGGAACCGCTCGGCCGCCCGCGCGCCCAGCGTCGCGGCCGCCTGTTCGAGGCCGGGGTCGATGCCCGTCACATAGGACAGCGTCAGCAGAAAGGTGAACGGGAAGCCGGTGATCAGCAGGGACAGGAACACGCCCCAGTAATTGTGCACGAGCTTGATCTGCGACACGTTGAACAGACCGGTGGACGTGAGCGCCCGCACGAACCAGCCCTGCGGGCCGAAATAGTTCAGCATGCCCTCGGCCACCAGCACGGTGCCGAGCGTGATCGGCAGCACCAGGATGGTGGTCAGCAGCCGCTGATGCCGCATCAGCCTCACCCGGAACGCGACCGGCACGGCCAGGAACAGGTTCATCAGCGTCACCGGCACGGCCAGCGCCAGGGTCGTGTAGATCGTGTCATACAGGAACGGATCGGCGAAGAACTTGCCGTAGTTGCCCAGCAGCGTGCCGTCCTTGGGCCGGAACGACAGCCACAGCCCATAGCCGAACGGGTAGACGAACAAGGCGATCAGCACGATCGCGGCGGGCAGCACGAGCAGCGTCACGCCGTCGAGGCCGCGGGCGGACAGGCGCGTGCTGAGGGGAATGGCGGGGGTCGCCATGCTCAAGCTCCCGGATACACGAGGACGCGATGCGGCTCGGCCCCGAGCCGCACGGCGGCTCCCGGCGCGAGGCGCTGCTCGGAGCGGAAGAAGAGTTCGTCCCCCGTCTTGGAGCGCGCCTGGCCAAAGAAGTCGCGGCCGCGATACTCGATGGCTTCCACCACGGTGTCGATGCCGTGTGCGTCGGGCGCCACCGGCACCATGTCGTCCGGCCGGACCGCCGCGATGGCGGTGTCGCCCGTGAGCGCCTCCTGGACCACGCCGTCCAGCGTCGTGCCGGCCACCGTCAGCTGCACCCTGTTGCCATCACGCGCCTGCACGCGGCCGTTGATGCGGTTGCGGAAGCCCATGAACTCGGCGACGTCGAGATGCGCCGGCCGGGCGTAGAGATCCTCCGGCGCGCCGACCTGCCGGATGGCGCCGTCGCGCAGCACGACAATTCGGTCAGCCAGCGACAGCGCCTCGTCCTGGTCATGCGTGACATAGATCGTGATACAGCCGAGGCTCTGGTGAATGCGACGGATTTCCTGGCGCATCTCGAGGCGCAGCTTGGCGTCGAGGTTGGACAGCGGCTCGTCCATCAGCACCAGCGGCGGATCGATCGCGATGGCGCGCGCGATCGCGACGCGCTGTTGCTGGCCGCCCGAGAGCTGGCCCGGCAGCTTGTGCGCCTGGGTGTCGAGCCGAACGGTCCGGATCGCCTCCTCGACGCGCGGCGCCGCCTCGTTCTTCGGGATGCCGCGCATCTTCAGGCCGAAGCCGATGTTGTTGCGCACTGTCATATGCGGAAACAGCGCGTAGTTCTGGAAGACCATTCCGAAGCCGCGATCCTCGGTCGGCAGCGTGTCGATGCGCCTGTCGTCCAGCATGATCTGCCCGCGCGTGGTGGGCAAAAGCCCCGCGATACAGTTCAGCGCCGTGGACTTGCCGCAGCCGGACGGGCCCAGCAACGCCACGAACTCCCCGCGCTTGATCTCGAGCGTCAGGTCGCGCAACGCGTTGACGACGCCGAAGTCGCGGCTGACGCCTTCGAGGCGCAAGGATTTAAAGGAGGACAGCAGGGTCATGGGGGTCTCGACTGAGGGCCCTCCGCAAGGCGGCGAGCGGGAGCGCGATGGTCGGTCAGATGTTGTGGGCGTCGGCCGTCGGCCGATGGCGGCCCGGCTTGAACCAGAGCGCCGGCGTAGCAGCCGAGTCCCGGGTGTGACCGCGAGACAGGGGCCGCGGGCGAACCCGCGACCTCTGCCGCTTACTTCTTACTTCGTCTTCTTGGAGCCGATCTCTTCGTCCCACCGGCGGAACGCCGCCACCATGGGCTCGGGCTCGAGCGGCAGCTCGAGCGGCACCTCGGCGATCAGCTTCTCGTATTCGGGACGGCCGAATTCCTTGATGGCGGCCTGGCTCTCGGCCGGGGCCATCGAGAGCGGGACGTCCTTCACGGCAGGGCCCGGATAGAAGTAGCCCTCGTCGTAGGTATAGGCCTGCGCTTCCTTGCCGAGCATGAACTTCATGACATCGAGCAGGACCGCGACCTTCTCGTTGGACAGGCCCTTCGGCACCACCATGTAGTGCGCGTCGATCACCCAGCGGAAGTTCTTCAGCGTGGTGATCTTGGCTTCCTTCGGGACGACGCCGAGGACGCGCGGGTTGATGTCCCAGCCGGTGGTGGACACGATGATGTCGCGGGTGCCTTCGCCCAGCTCCTTCATGGTCGCGCCGGTGCCGGTCGGGTAGTACTCGATGTTCTGGCCGAGTTCCTTGAGATAGGCCCAGGTCTTGTCCCAGCCCTTCATGGGATCCTTGGGATTGCTGTCGCCCAGGATGTAGGGAAGGCCCATCATGAAGGTGCGGCCCGGGCCCGAATTGGCCGGACGGGCGTAGAGGAACTTGTTCGGATTTTGCTTGGTGAAGGCGAGCAGCTCCTCCACCGAGGTCGGCGCCGTCTTCACCTTGTCGGGCATGTATTCGAGCAGAGGGCCGGACGGGTAGTAGGCGCAAACGACGCCCTGCCCTCGGGCCAGCGTCTGCATCATGGCCGCGCCCTTGAGGTAGATGTCGTCGAGCTTGGGCAGCGCGGCGGCGTGCTGGCCGAGCAGGTCAAGCCAGAGGCCCTGCTGGATGCCGGCCGCGAGCGCGTCGGTGCCCGTCAGCACCATGTCGATGTCGAGGCGGCCGGCGTCCTGCTGAGCCTTGATCTTGCCCGGCAACTCGGGCGCGGGCGCCTTCGTGAAGGTGAACTTGGAGACGACGTTCGGCTTGGCCTTGCGGTAGGCCTCAAAGGCCTTCTGGGTCAGCGCCAGGTTGCCGGCCACGTCTACGATGTTGAGCGTGACGGGATCCTTGGGCATCGCGAGCTGCGCGAATGCACGGTTGGTCCCCAGCGTGGCGAGGCCCGCCGCTGCGCCCATCAGCCCGCGGCGCGAGAGCTTGAACTCTGTCATTCTTGTCGTCCTCCCATCAGATCGGGCGCGGAGCTTGGAGCCGCCCTCGTCGCCGTTCGGCGTACTTTCGCGAATTCGATCGATTTAACAAGCTTAGATTGCGGCGCCGGCTGTAGGTGAAGCGAGATTTCCGTAGTTTAGCAGCTTTCGGGAAAGCCGCAGCGGAGTGGCCGACGCCACAGCCGCAAGACTAGGAGCCTTCGCCCCCTGCTGTCACGCCGCCTCTTGAGCGTTAAAGCCGCCCTGCGGGCCGTCAGGCCGCCTTGCGGGTCTCGGCGATGCGGGTGAGGTCGCGCAAGATCCGGGTCGCGCCCTTCAGCCGCTCATCGAGCTCGTCGAAGTCGCGGATGATCACGATCTTCATGTCCGGCCGCACCTTGGCCAGCGACCCTTGCTCGCCGATGAAGCGCACCAGCCCTTCCGGATTGGCGAAGGCGTTGTCGCGGAAGCTCAGGATCAGCCCCTTCGGGCCGGCGTCCACCTTCTCGACATTCGCGCGGCGGCATAACGCCTTGATGGCCACGATGGCGAGCAACTGCTTTACCTCGTCCGGCAACGGCCCGAAGCGGTCGATCATCTCGGCCCCGAAGCCCTCGATGTCCTGGTCGTTGTCCAGCATCGACAGGCGCTTGTAGAGCCCGAGCCGCAGATGCAGATCCGGCACGTAGTGCTCGGGGATCATCACGGGCGCGCCCATGGTGATCGACGGCGACCACTGGCCCTCCACCGCATCCTCGTCCGAAATGCCGGCCTTGAGCTGCGCGACGGCGTCCTCCAGCATCTGCTGGTAGAGTTCGTAGCCCACTTCCTTGATGTGGCCCGACTGCTCGTCGCCAAGCAGGTTGCCGGCGCCGCGGATGTCGAGGTCGTGGCTGGCGAGCTGGAATCCGGCCCCCAGCGTATCCAGCGACTGCAGCACCTTCAGCCGCCGCTCGGCCTGCACCGTCATGGTCTTGTTGGCCGGCACGGTGAACAGCGCATAGGCGCGCGTCTTGCCGCGACCGACACGGCCGCGCAGCTGATAGAGCTGGCCGAGGCCGAACATGTCGGCCCGATGCACGATCAGCGTGTTGGCGGCCGGGATGTCGAGGCCGGATTCGACGATCGCGGTGGACAGCAGGATGTCGTACTTGCCCTCGTAGAAGGCTGTCATCACGTCTTCCAGCTCGGTCGCGGCGAGCTGCCCATGCGCCACCGCGACCTTCGCCTCCGGCACCTCGGCGGCCAAAAAGGCGCGCGCCTCCGCGATGTCCTCGATGCGGGGACAGACATAGAAGCTCTGGCCGCCTCGATAGCGTTCGCGCAGCAGGGCTTCGCGCACGATCAGCGGATCGAACGGCGTCACGAAGGTTCGCACCGCGAGACGGTCCACCGGCGGCGTCGCGATGATCGAGAGCTCCCGGACGCCCGTCAGCGCCAGCTGCAGCGTGCGCGGGATCGGCGTCGCCGAGAGCGTGAGCACGTGGACCTCGGCGCGCAAATCCTTCAGCCGCTCCTTGTGGCCCACGCCGAAATGCTGCTCCTCGTCGACGATCAGCAGCGCAAGATCCTTGAAGGTGATCGCCTTGCCGAGCAGCGCGTGGGTGCCGACCACGATGTCGATGGTCCCATCCGCGAGCCCGGCCTTCACGGCCTTCAGCTCGGCGGCGGGCACGAAGCGCGACGCCTGCGCGACCTTGATCGGCAGCCCGTGGAAGCGCTCCGAAAAGGTCTTGTGGTGCTGGCGCGCCAGAAGCGTGGTCGGCACCACCACGGCGACCTGCCGTCCCGCCATCGCGGCCGCGAAGGCGGCGCGCAGCGCCACCTCGGTCTTGCCAAAGCCGACGTCGCCGCAGATCAGGCGATCCATCGGGCGGCCGGAGCTCAAGTCGTCCAGCACCGAGTCGATGGCGTTCTGCTGGTCCTCGGTCTCGTCATACGGGAAGCGGGCCGCGAACTCGTCATAGACGCCGTCCGGCGGCGCCAGTCGGGGCGCTTCCTTCAGGGCGCGCGCCGCCGCAATCTTGATCAGCGCATGCGCCATCTCGCGAATGCGCTGCTTCAGCTTGGCCTTGCGGGCCTGCCAGTTGCCGCCGCCGAGGCGATCGAGCGCCACCTCGGTGTCCTCCGAGCCGTAGCGCGACAGGAGCTCGATGTTCTCCACCGGCAGGAACAGCTTGGTGTCGCCCGCGTAGTGGATCTCGAGGCAATCATGAGGAGCGCCTGCGGCGTCGATTGACTTCAACCCAACGAACCGGCCGATGCCGTGGTCGACATGCACCACGAGATCGCCCTGCGTCAGGCTGGCCACCTCGGCCAGCATGTCCTGCGGGCGCTTGGAGCGGCGCGCCTTGCGGACGAGCCGATCGCCCAGAATGTCCTGCTCGGCCACCACTGCGATGTCGCCGGCTTCGAAACCCGCCTCCATGCCCCACACCGCGAGGCTCGGCACGTTGCGCGGATGCGCCATGGCGTGCGCGAGCACCTGCACGGAGACCGCGCCCTTCAGGCCGTGGTCGCCCAGCACATGCGCCAGCCGCTCGCGCGAGCCGTCGGACCACGCCGACAGGATCACGCGCTTGCCGTCGCCCTGCAGCGCCCGGATATGCGCCACGGCGGCGTCGAACACGTTGGAAGCGCCGCTCTCGCCCTCCTGGGCGCGCTCGGCCGAGAAGGACCGGCCCTGGCGGGCGCCCAAGTCGATCACCGCCCTGCCCGCGCCTTCCGGCTGGGCGAACGGCGTCAGGCGCGCCACCGGCGCGGCCGCGATGCGCTCGGCCCACTCCTCGGGCGTGAGATAGAGCATCTCGGGCGGCAGGGGCTTGTAGGGCGCGCCGGGAGCTCCGCCCTTGTCCATCACGGTCTTGCGGGCGTCATAGTAGTCCTGGATCTGCGACAGCCGCTCGCCGATGGCGTCGTCGACATTGTGGTCCAGCACCAGCGGCGCGTTGGCGAAATAGTCGAACAGCGTGTCCAGGCGCTCGTGGAACAGCGGCAGCCAGTGTTCGAGCCCGGGATGGCGGCGGCCTTCGCTCACCGCCTCGTAGAGCATGTCGTCGCGCGTCGCCGTGCCGAAGCGCGCGAGGTAGCCCTGCCGAAACCGCTTGATGTTCTCGGTGGTGAGCTGCACCTCGCTCATCGGCACGAGGTCGAGGGAGCGAAGCTGCCCGGTCGTGCGCTGCGTCTCGGGATCGAAGGCGCGAATGGACTCCAGCGTGTCGCCAAAGAAATCGAGGCGCACGGGCGCGGGCAGGCCCGGGGCATAAAGGTCGACGATCCCGCCGCGCACGGCGTATTCACCCGTCTCCCGCACCGTGGAGGTGCGCAGGAAGCCGTTGGTCTCCAGCCAT
Source organism: Alsobacter metallidurans (assembly GCF_014636935.1). Classification (GTDB taxonomy): domain Bacteria; phylum Pseudomonadota; class Alphaproteobacteria; order Rhizobiales; family Beijerinckiaceae; genus Alsobacter; species Alsobacter metallidurans. The sequence continues at coordinate 397,690 of NZ_BMES01000002.1, forward strand.
CCTGCCAGAGCCGTGGTGTCCACCATGTTGCCCGGCGCGGCCGAGAAGCTCTCGGTCGCGACCTTCCGCCGCTCGGCGGCGCGCTGCAGGACCGAGTTCACCGTGGTGGTGAGGATACGCGGCTTGGCCTCGCCCGAGCGAGACCGCGCCAGCCTGGCCAGCACCGTCATGCGCTTGGCCGCCACGGCGGCGTTGGGCGACACACGGTCATAGGGCTGACAATCCCAGGCCGGCAGAGACAGTATCTCGAGTTCCGGCGCCACGAAGGCGAGACCGGCCTCCACCATCGCTTGGCGCTGACCGTCGCGCGCCACGAACACCAGCACGGCCGGGCGTTCCGGGCCCGTTCGCGCGAGCGTGCGCGCAAGATCCGCCACCACGATCGCGTCGAACCCGTCCGGCACGGAGGACAGGATCACGCTCTGGCCGGAGCCGATCAGGTCGGCTATCCGGTCGTTGGTGCGCTGGGGTTTGGCCATGTTCATCCCAAATGCAAAACGGCCCGGGCCCCGTTTCGGGTCCAAGTTCAAGGATCAGGAGCGCTGGCTAGCGCATCCATTCAGGCGAGGCAAATAGGGCGACGTCGCTCCGATCGCCAGCCGCCGCGAGATCTGTCGACGACATGCGGCGCCAAAACCCGGGATGAACGTTGTTGTTCGACGCCGGACCTGGCCGGAGCCGTCGCAACGCATCGGATCATCACCAAACAGGCAGCTAGACCTTGAGCATCGAAGATATAAAGGCGCCCGACTTTCCGTTTCTGTTCACAGACAGCGAGACCGGACGAATGATCTCCGATTTCGGCTGGTCAGCAACGCCGCTCGGTCCATTGCGCCATTGGCCACAGAGCCTGCGCACGGCGGTGGGAATCGTGCTTCGCTCGCCCGTGCCCATGGTGCTGCTGTGGGGTCCGGAAGGCGTCATGCTTTACAATGACGCTTATTCGTTGTTCGCCGGGAAGCGGCACCCGCGCCTCCTCGGCTCCAACGTGCGCGAGGGCTGGCCCGAGGTCGCGGACTTCAACGACAATGTGATGCGGGTCGGCATGGCGGGAGGCACGCTGGCTTACCGCGACCAGGAACTGACGCTGTACCGCAAGGGCCGCCCCGAACAGGTCTGGATGAATCTGGACTATTCTCCCGTGCCGGATGAAACCGGCAGCCCGGGCGGCGTTCTGGCGGTCGTGGTCGAGACCACCGAGCGCGTGATGGCCGAGCGGCGGCTCGCCAGCGAGGGCGAGCGCCTGAAAGCCCTGTTCGCCCAGGCGCCCGGCTTCATCCACGTGCTTCAAGGGCCGGATCACGTCTTCGACTTCGTCAATGACGCGTTCTTCCACCTTGTCGGCGGTGAGCGTGAGGTCATCGGCAAACCACTGCGGGAAGCGTTCCCCGAACTCAGCGACCAGGGCTTTTTCGAGATCATCGACGACGTCTACGCCAGCGGCGAACCCTATGTCGGGCGGACGATGCCGGTTTTGTTGAAAAGCGGTTCGACCGAACGCGCGGACGAGCGATACGTTGACATCGTCTACCAACCGATCCGAGACGACCGCGGCCGCGTGACCGGAATTTTTGGACAAGGAACGGACGTCACCAGCCTGGTATGGGCCGAGCATGCCGTGCAGGGGCGCGAAAAGGAATTTCAACGCCTCGCCGACGCGCTGCCCGTTCTCGTGTCCTACATGGATCGCGCTCCGGAGCTTCGCTATCGCTTCGTGAACCGGATCTACGAAGACTGGTTTCCCCATCGCCGTGACGAAATCGAGGGCCGTCTCGTCCGCGAGGTCGTCGGCGAGACCGCCTTCGCCAAGGTGAAGCCCTGGATCGATCGCGCTTTGGCGGGAGAAACGGTCAGCTTCGAACAACAGATGCCCTACCAGACCGGAGGGGCTCGTCACGTGCAGGTCGAGTATGTGCCGCGCTTCGACCCGTCTGGGCGGACAGAAGGACTCTACGCGCTCGTCCAAGACATCACCGAGCAGAAGGAAGCGGAAGCCGCCCTGCGCGAGAACGAGGCCCGACTCCTGTTTCTCGATACCCTGGGCAAGCAGACGGCCAAGAGCGCCGACGCGGACGTCATCCTCGGCGTCACGACGCGGATGCTGGGAGAGCACCTCGGCGTCTCGGTCTGCGCCTATGCGGACATGGAGCCCGACCAGGACCACTTCACCATCCGGGGCGACTGGAGCGCCCCCGGCTCGCCGAGCATCGTCGGCTACTACAGCCTTTCGGCGTTCGGCAAGCTCGCGGTCGACAACCTGCACGACGGAAAGCCGCTGGTCCTCAGCGATATCGCGAGCGAATTGCCGCCAGAGGAAGCCGCCACCTTTCTGCAGATCGGCCTGGCCGCAACCATCTGCATGCCGCTCGTCAAGGAAGGCCGCCTCACCGCCCTGATGGCCATTCACGACAAGGTTCCGAGGCTTTGGGCGGCCAACGATCTCGCGTTGTTGGCGGAAGTCACCGAACGATCCTGGGCGCATATCGAGCGCGTCCGGTCGGATGCCTCCGCACGACTGAGCGAACGCCGCTTTCGCGAGGAGTTGGAGGCCAAGGTCGCGGAGCGCACCGCCGCCCTGCAGCAAAGCGAGCGGAACATCCGCACTGTGCTGGAAACGTCGCACCTCTATCTCGGGCTGCTCTCCCCCGAAGGCGTGGTGCAGTATGTGAACTCGACATCGCTCGCGGGCATCGGCGCGAAGCTGAGCGACGTCGCAGGCGCTCCCTATTGGGAAACGCCGTGGTTCTCGGGCACGCCCGGCGCGCCCGAGATCGTCCGCGAAACCGTGAAGCGGGTCGCCCGGGGCTCTGCCGAAAGCGCCGACCTTGTTTTGAACCTGCCCGCGGGACCGCGCTCATTCGAGTTCACGATGCGGCCTGTAATGAGCCGCACCGGCGAGGTCATCGCGCTCGTTCCCGAGGCGGTGGACACCACCGCGCGCGTGCACGCCGAAAAGGCGTTGCAGCACGCCCAGAAGATGGAGGCGATAGGCAACCTCACGGGCGGGGTCGCGCACGATTTCAACAATCTCCTCATGGCGGTTTATGGCAGCCTTGAGTTGCTGCGCAAACGCATGCCCAAGGAACCGCAGCTGTTGCGGCTTCTCGACAACGCGCTCGAGGCCGCCCGCCGCGGCGGCTCGTTGACCAAGCACATGCTGGCCTTCGCCCGGCGTCAGGACCTGCAATCCGAAAAGGTCGATCCGGAGCAGTTTTTGGGCGGCATGATGGATCTGCTGCAGCATTCGTTGGGGCCGATGATCGCGATCGAGACGCGTTTCGCCCAGCCGCTGCCCACCATCGTCACCGACCCCAACCAGCTCGCCTCGGCGTTGCTGAACCTTGCGGTCAACGCCCGCGACGCCATGAGCGGACAGGGCCGGATCACCATTGCGGGGCGCGAGGAGACCGCGGCCATCGGCGACGGCTCCCGACTGAGGCCCGGCCGTTACGTGCGCATCAGCGTTTCGGACAGCGGCGAAGGCATGGACGAGGCGACGCTGAAACGCGCGACCGAGCCGTTCTTCACTACCAAGGGGGTCGGCAAAGGCACCGGGCTCGGCCTCTCAATGGTGCATGGCTTCGCCGCGCAATCCGGCGGCACGCTGATGCTGCGCAGCGAGCCTGGCGCGGGCGCCACCGCTGAGATCTGGCTGCCCGCCTTCGCGGACGGCGAAGCGGATGCGTTGAACAAAAGGGCGCTCGACCGAGCTGGCGGCCCGGCGCCGTCGCCGAGCCAGGAGCGGCTCACGATTCTGGCGGTCGACGACGACCCGCTGGTTCTGATGAACACGGTCGAGATGCTGGAAGACCTCGGGCACGAGGTCAGGTCGGCTAAGTCAGGCAGCGAAGCCCTCGAGATCATGGAAGGCTTCGCGTTCGACCTGCTGATCACTGACCACGCCATGCCGCACATGACCGGCGCGCAACTTGTCAGCGCCGTCCGGGAGCGGCGCCCCGATTTGCCCGTGATCCTCGCGACCGGCTACGCCGAATTGCCGGCGGACGTCGATCCGACCATGCTCCGGCTAGCCAAGCCGTTTCTGCAATCCGAGCTGGCCGACGCCGCCGCGCGGGCGATGGCCGGGCGTGCGCGCTCGCACGCCTGACCGCCGCGCACGGCTCAAACGTCGATGCCGGCGCGCTTGGCGGCGGCTCGGATATGCGCCGTCATGGCCGCGGCCGCCTCGTCGCCGCGGCCGTGGCGCAAGAGCTCCAGAATGGCGCGGTGCTCCGCCACCGTGTCCTCGAGCCCGGTCCCGGCCGTCATCGGAAGGCTCTGGCTCGCCACCATCACCTCGCGCACGCTGCGATACATCGAGGCGATCAGCGGGTTGCCGGACAACTCCAGCATGGTGTCGTGAAATGCAGCGTCGGCAGTCGCCATGCCGTCGATGTCGCCCGCCCGGCACGCCTGCGCGAGCGTCTCGACGGTCGCGGCCAACCGCCGGATGCCCTCTTCGTCCACCCGGGCGGCGGCCAGCGAAGCCGCCTGAGCTTCCAGCGCGAGCCGCGCCTCATAGGCGTCTCGCGCGGACGCCCGGTGCGAGTAGGGCCAGAGCGTCCGCCGCGCGCCCTCGGTCGACACGAAGACGCCGCGCCCGGGCTGCACCTGGATCAGGCCCTGCGCCTCCAGAACCGAGAAGGCCTCGCGCAGCGACGCCCGGCTCACGCCGAAGTGCTCGGACAGATCGCGCTGGGACGGCAGCTGGGCTCCAGGCCCGAGCTCGCCGTCGAGGATCGACCGTTGCAACGCCGCCGCGATGGACCGCGGAACGGGCTCACGCGAGGGGGCGGTCGCTGTCCAGGACGCCGGAAACGAAGCGCCGGTCTCTGTCTCGTGCCTGATCGTCGTATCGGCGTCGCTCATGCGCGAACCTGCTGCCCAAAACTGCGCCCGACGACGCACCATCTATGGGCTTGACGGTGCAGGCCAACGCCGACATCGTCAAGCGGTCTGGCCGGTCTGACCAGTTCCGGCGAGCAGTCCACACTGGAGGGAGAATTCGGATGCGCAACATTTTGCGGGGCGCCTTGACGGTGGCGGCGCTCGCCCTGGGGCTGGGCGGAGCCCAGGCTCAGAGCATCAAGGTCGGAGCCAACATCGGCAACGTGCCCTGGGAATTCCAGGACGCGAAGGGCGAGATCGTCGGCTTCGAGATCGACCTGATGAAAGAGGTCGGCAAGCGGATCGGCCAAAAGGTCGAGTTCGTGAACATTCCGTTCAACGGCCTGTTCGCGGCCGTGCAGTCGGGCCAGATCGACGCCGCAGTGTCGTCGATCACGATCACCAAGAAGCGCCTGGAGAGCGTCTCCTTTGCGCAGCCCTACTACGACAGCGACCAGTCCCTCACGGTCGTGAAGGCGAGCGGCGCCAAGACCCTCGCCGACATGGCCGGCAAGACGATCGGCGTCGACACCGGCTCCACGGGCGACATGTGGGCCACCGAGAACATGGCCAAGTCCAAGTTCAAGGACATCCGCCGCTATGAGGGCCTGAACCCGGCCATGCTCGACCTCGCGGCCGGCCGTATCGACGGCTACATCTCCGACATCCCGGCGCTGCTGTACTACGTCAAGGACAAGCCGCAGTTCGCCGTGATCGAACGGATCAAGACCACCGAGCAGTACTCGGTGATGACCGCCAAGAACTCCCCCATCCTCGCCAAGGTCAACGACGCGATCACGGCGATGAAGAAGGACGGCGCCATGGCGGCTATCCACAAGACCTGGTTCGGAACGGACCCGGACGCCGGCATGGCGACAGCCACCGTGCTGGATCTGCCGAAGCTCTGATTCTGCGTCTCGCCGCCGCGTGCTGGCACGCGGCGGCTTCTTCCCGCGCGGTTCGCATCTCTGGCGGCCGTGCAGCGCTCCGGGCCCCATGTCGATTTTCGAGACGTTCCTCAACTACAAGGTCTTCGTCGCAACCTTGCCGCTGATCCTTAGCGGCTTGTCGACGACGCTGCTGCTGGGCGTGACCAGCATCGTGATCGGCCTCGCTTTGGGGCTGGTGCTCGCCCTGGCGCGGCTCTACGCCGCCCGGCCGTGGCGCTGGCTGGCGATCGCCTATATCGACCTCTTTCGCGCCATCCCGATCCTGGTTCTGCTGATCGTCGTCTACTACGCCCTGCCCTTCGCGGGCCTGAGGCTGCCGGCCTTTGGCGCCGCCGTGACGGCCATCTCCATGGTGGCGGCCGCCTACAGCGCCGAGATCTTCCGCGCCGGGATCGAGGCGGTTCCGGTCGGCCAGTTCGAGGCTGCCCGCGCGCTCGGGCTACGGCCGTGGCTGGTGATGTCCAAGGTGGTGCTGCCGCAGGCTGTCAGCATCGTGGTGCCGCCGATGACGTCCAACGCCATCAACGTCATGAAGGACACCGCGCTGGCCTCCGTGGTGGCGATGCCCGACCTGCTGAAGCAGGCCACCCAGGCGCAGGCTCTGGCCGCCAATCCGACGCCGCTGATCGCGGCGGCGGGCGTCTACATCCTCATCCTGCTGCCGCTGGTGCGGCTCGTCGCCCACATGGAGAAGACATGGACGCCGGCCCGACGCTGACGCTCACGGCCGAACCCCTGGATGGGGTGGCCTTCGAAGCCTTTGGCCGCGTCATCGACCGGCAGCCGGGAAAACCCGTCAACGAAGGGCGCGGCGTTCGGATCGAGATGGGCGCCACGCTCGGCCACGACACCGCCGCGGCCGGCCAGAGCGTCGCCCTGTACCGGCTGGACGCTTCGGCATGGCCGGTGCCGGTCGCGATGTTTGAACGCCACCCGCGCAGCGAGCAACTCTTCGCCCCCGTCGACGGCGGTTCCTACCTGGTGGTCGTGACGCCGGACGGCCCCGACGGCGGCCCCGACGTCGCGCAGGCCCGCGCCTTTCTGGGGCGACCCGACCAGCATGTGGTCTATGGCAAAGGCGTCTGGCACTTTCCCATGGTGGCGCTGCTGGAGCGTGGCTCCTTCCTGATGGCCATGTGGGAATCCGGCGGCGACGACGACTGCCAGAGCTGCGTGATCCCGAACCCCATCCAAGTCATCCTTCCCCCGTCCTGACCCAGTTGCGAGCCGCCATGACCGCCAATCTCGATCTCGATCTCGTCCGCTCCCATTTCCCGGCTCTCGCGCTGGACGACTGGGCCTATCTCGACAACGCAGGCGGATCGCAGGTGCTTGGCGTCGTGGCGCGCCGGGTGGCGGACTACATGCTCACCACCAGCGTCCAGACCGGCGCGAGCTACCCGGCCTCGGTGCGCGCCTCCGAGCGTCTGGCCGAAGCACGGCGTCGCATCGCAACCCTGATCGGCGCGCCGCGGCCCGAGGAGGTCGTGCTCGGACCCTCCACCACCGTCCTGATGCGCTTCCTCGCGACCGCCATGGCGAGCCAGTTCAGCCCGGGCGACGAGATCGTGGTCACCGACTTCGACCATGAGTCCAACATTGGGCCGTGGCTGATGCTGCGCGACCAGGGCGTCGTGATCCGCACTTGGCACGCGAACGCCGAAACCGGCGAGATTGATCTCGCCGACCTCGACGCGCTTCTCAATCCGAAGACGCGGCTCGTCTGCGTGACGCACGCGTCCAACATCCTGGGGGCCATCAACCCTATCCCGGCCATCGCCGAAAAGGTCCACGCCGCCGGCGCCCGGCTTTGCGTGGATGCCGTCGCGTATGCGCCGCACCGGGCCGTGGACGTCGCCGCGCTGGGCGCGGATTACTATGTGTTCTCGTTTTACAAGGTTTACGGCCCGCACTTCGCTGTGCTGTGGGGGCGGCACGAGCATCTGCTGGAGCTCGACGGGCTCTACCACTACTTCTACGGCAAGGCCGTGGTGCCCGGGAAGCTCGAGCCCGGCAACACCAACTACGAGCTCGCCTGGGGCAGCGCCGGCATCGTCGACTATCTGGAGGAGATCGGCGGCGCGCCGGGCCGCGCGGGCGTTGTGGCGGCCTTCGACCAGATTGCCGCCCATGAGGAGCGGCTGTCCGCCCGCGTGCTCGACTGGCTGAATTCCCGCAACGACGTTCGCATCGTCGGCCCGCGCACGGCCGATCGCGCGGTGCGGGTGCCCACCATCGCGTTCAAGGTGGACGGGCGCCGCTCGGACGAGGTTGTTCGCGCCGTCGAGGCGGACCACATCGGCATCCGCTTCGGCGACTTCCACTCCCGTCGGCTGATCGAGCGCCTGAACCTGCAGGACGACGGCGGCGTCGTGCGCGTCTCCATGGTGCACTACAACACGCTCGAGGAAGCCGATCGCCTCATCGCAGCCCTCGACAAGGTGCTGTGAGCCCGCGGCGATAGCGGAAAGGTGATGCGGGACTGCGTCATCATGCGCCGGAACGGACCCTACAATGATCGATTGAGCACATAGCCTCACGCCGGGGCGCACGAGGCCGCATCCGCATGTCTTCGCCTGTTCAACTCGTCTCGCTGTCCACCGCCATCCCCCCGCATGAGATCCTTCAGGCCGACGCCGCACGGGCGGCGGCCGAGCAGTTCGCGGATCGGTTCAAGGATTTCGGACGCCTGGCGCGCGTGTTCGAGAGCGCAGGCATCCGCAAGCGCCACGCCGTTCGTCCGCTCGAGTGGTACGCCGCCGATCTCGGCTGGCCGGAGCGAACCGCGGCCTATCTCGAAGGCGCGCAGGACCTTTTCGTCGACGTCGCCACCAAGGCGCTGGACATGGCCGGGATCACGGCCGCCGAGGTCGACACCGTGGTGACTGTCTCGTCGACCGGCATCGCAACGCCCAGCCTCGAAGCGCGAGCCTCCGCCCGCATGGGCTTCCGGCCGAATATCGAGCGCGTGCCCGTCTTCGGCCTGGGATGCGCCGGGGGCGTTTCCGGGCTCGGCCTCGCAGGCCGGCTCGCCAAGGCCCGGCCCGGCAGCGTCGTCCTCCTTGTCGTGATCGAGATCTGCACCCTCGCATTCCGTCACGATGTGCTCAGCAGCGCCAACATCGTCGCCACCGCCCTGTTCGGCGACGGAGCCGCCGCCTGCGTGCTGCGCACCGGCGATGCTGGATTGGCCACGATCGAGCATTCCGCCCAGCACACCTGGCCGGACACGCTCGACATCATGGGCTGGTCCGTGGATCCCCAGGGCCTCGGCGTCATATTCGACCGGGCCATCCCGCCCTTTGCCGAAGAGAACCTCGCGCCGGCGGTCGCCGGCATGCTGGCCAGCGGCGGCCTCGCCATGCACGACGTTGACCGCTTCGTCTGCCACCCGGGCGGCGTGAAGGTGATCCAGGCGCTGGAGCGCGCGCTGGACTTGGGCCAGGGCGCGCTGGACCATGAGCGCGACATCCTGCGCGAATACGGCAACATGTCGGCCCCGACGGCGCTCTTCGTGCTGCAGAAGACCGCGCAGGCGGGCCTACCGAACCGCAGCCTGCTCACCGCCATGGGGCCGGGCTTTTCGGCCAGCAGCGTCTCGTTGCGGCGCGCCGCATGACTGGAGCGGCGCTGCTGCTCGCGCTTGTCACGGCCGAGCGCCTGGGCGAACTGGTGCTCGCGCGGCGTAACACCGCCGGCCTGCTGGCGCGCGGCGGCGTTGAAATCGCGCCCGGCCATTACCCTCTGGTAGTGGCGTTGCACGCCGCCTGGCTCGCCTATCTCTGGACGGCCGGCCTTAACCAGCCTGTCCAGATTGGCTGGCTGGCCGTCTTTGGCCTGCTGCAGATCCTGCGCGCCTGGGTGCTGCTGACGCTGGGCAGCCGCTGGACGACGCGCATTCTCGTCGTGCCAGGCGAAACGCTTGTCGCCTCCGGTCCTTACCGCATCCTGCCGCATCCCAACTACGCAGTCGTGATCGGCGAGATCGCGGTTTTGCCGCTATGCTTGGGGCTGACAGGAGCAGCCATCGTGTTTTCACTCCTCAACGCGGCCGTGCTGACGATCCGCATCCGCGCCGAGAACGCAGCCCTGGCGGAGCTACGCCGTGACGGCCGCGTCTGAACCAGCGCCCGCCGTCGCGGGATGTCGCATCTGGTCGGGTTTCGCCGCCATGTGCGCCGGCATGTTCATGGCCATCCTGGACGTGCAGGTGGTCGCCACCTCGCTGCCGACGATCCGCGCCGCGCTGGACATGTCGGAGGACCAGGTCAGCTGGATCCAGACCGCCTACCTGATCGCCGAAATCGTCGCGATCCCGCTTACGGGCCTGCTCACCCGCGTCCTGAGCATGCGCTGGCTCTTCGTGACCTCGGTCTCGATCTTCACGCTCGCATCCGCGGGCTGCGCGGCGAGCGGCTCCTACGAGGCTCTGATCGCCTGGCGCGTCCTGCAGGGGTTCGCGGGCGGGACGCTGATTCCCGCCGTATTCACCGCCGTCTTCCTGCTGTTTCCGCTCAAGCATCAAACGATCGCGACGACGCTGGCCGGCGTTCTCGCCGTGCTCGCGCCGACGCTCGGCCCGGTGGTTGGCGGCTGGATCACGGACGCCTATTCGTGGCGCTGGCTGTTCCTGATCAACGTCGCGCCCGGCGTGGCGGCGGCGCTGGTCGGGGCCGCGACGCTGCCGCGCGACGATGCCGACCTTGCGTCCGCGAGGACGATCGACGCGCTCGGCGTAGCGCTGCTGGCCGCCAGCCTCGCCGCGCTGGAGATCGGCCTCAAGGAGGCGCCCGGCCGGGGGTGGACATCGGGGGTCGTGCTCGGATTGCTGGCCACGAGTCTCGTCTGTGGGGCGGCGTTCGCGGGGCGCATGCTGCGGTCGCGCTCGCCTGTCGTGAACCTGCGCGCCTTTGCGTCGCTGCGGTTCACGGTCGCCTGCGCGCTCAGCTTCGTGCTCGGCGTCGGCTTGTTCGGGTCGGTTTACCTGATGCCGTTCTTTCTCGGTTTCGTGCGCGGCCACGATGCGCTCGCGATTGGGAAGACGATGCTGGTGACCGGCCTCGCCCAGCTCGTCGCCGCCCCCGTGGCGGTGATGCTCGAAAAACGCGCCGACCCCCGCGCACTGAGCGCCTTCGGCTTCGCGTTGTTCGGCGCCGGGCTCGCGATGAGCGCCTTCCAGACCCCCGAAACCGATTTCGCCGGGATGCTGTGGCCGCAGGTCGTGCGCGGGCTGGCGATCATGTTTTGCCTTCTGCCGCCGACCCGGCTGGCGCTGGGGCACCTGCCGCCGGCCGAAGTCCCGGACGCGAGCGGTTTGTTCAACCTGATGCGGAACCTCGGCGGCGCGATCGGCCTCGCGCTGATCGACACGGTGATTTTCGGCCGCTTGCCCGCGCTGGCCACCAGCCTCACCACGAAGCTTCAGGCTGGCGACGCAGCCACGGCCGCCTTCGTGGGCATCCCGCCCGGCCTCCTCAACCCCGCCCAGGCCCCGCCGCCAGGCGCGCTCGCGATGCTGGAGCCGCTTGTGCGCCGCGCCGCCATGACCACGGCGATCAACGAGGCGTGGGCCGTGCTCGCGGCTCTCACGCTTGCAGGCCTGCTGTGTCTTGTGATCCTCGCCCTGCCGCGACGCCGCTCGCAACCCAGCCTGCGCTAGCCGGCGCTTTCCTCGGGATCGTCCAGGTAAACGAGACCCGCTTTGGCGAGCCCTTCGCGCATGCCGTAGATGTCGAGCCCCAACTCGCCGGCAGCGAGCCGCGCACGCTTGCTCTCCTCGTTGGCGAGGCGCGCGTCGGCGAGGTCGGCGGCCCGCACGGCGTCCTCCATCGGGACGACCACGACGCCGTCGTCGTCGGCCACGATCACGTCGCCCGGGCTCACCAGGGCTCCGGCGCAAACCACCGGGATATTGACGCTGCCGGGCGTCGCCTTCACGGTTCCGCGCGCCGAGATCGCCTTTGACCACACCGGAAAGCCCATCTCCTTCAGGGTCAGGATGTCGCGGCAGCCGGCGTCGATGATCAGGCCCGCCACGCCCCTCGCCTTCAGCGAGGTCGCGAGGAGGTCGCCGAACATGCCGTCGGTGCTGTCGGCCGCCAGCGCCACCACCATCACGTCGCCGGGCCTGCACTGTTCCACGGCGACATGGATCATCCAGTTGTCGCCGGGCTGAGAGAGCACCGTCACGGCCGATCCCGAAACGGCGCCGCCCTGCCAGACGGGGCGGAGATAGGGCTTCATCAGCCCGATCCGGCCCATGGCCTCGTGCACGGTGGCGACGCCGGCCACACCCAGGCGGCGCACCGCGTCCACGTCTGCGCGGCGGTTGCGGCGATAAACAACGGGCTTCATGCCAGCGTCTCCACCACCATCGGAAATAGGCGCTGGTAAGCCTCGCCATACTGCATGCTGCGGCCGGAGTTGCGCCCGCCCTGCATGCCGCGGTTCAGCGCCACCCGGGTGTAGTAGTCCCAGAGGTGCTTTTGCGCCGCCAACACCTCAAAGGCGCTCCGCTTTTGCTCCCAGACATCGTCGATGTTGAGAATGACGTTCGGCTTGTAGTCGCACTGCTCCGGCTGGTGCGGCTCAAACAGGAACACGGGCGGCGCCGCATAGGACAGGTCCGGCGACGGCTTGTGCCCGGCCGCCTGCGCGATGATCCGCGCCTCCTGCGCGAGGCGGGTCGCCTCGGGATGATCGACATTGTAGGGGTCGGCCAGCGAATGCGTGAGCACGAAGGCAGGCTTCACCGTGCGGTAGATGTCTATCAGCCGATCCAGCATCTCGGGCGTGGAGCGCAGCGGGTAGTCGCCCGCGTCCATGAACTCGATTTCGGCCCCGAGAATTGACGCGGCCTTCTCGGCCTCGGCCCGGCGCTGCGCCTTCACGTCGGCCAACGCCGCGCCGGCTGTTTTCCACGCCCACTGGCTCTCGCCGCGCTCCCCGTAGGACAGGCACACAATCACCATGCGCATGCCCTGCCGGGCATGCAGCGCGATCGCGCCCCCGGCGCGCCAGACGAAATCGCCCGGATGGGCGGTGACTACGAGTCCCGCGCCGGTGCGGCTGGGAAGCGACGATGCGGCCAAGCGTATTCTCCTCAGGACCTGGGTGCGGGAAGCGAACGGGCGGACCCGGACAAGCTTTCCGGCAGGAAAGCCTCGCCGTCGAAGAGCTTGCGCGCGGTGCGCAGCAATCCCGCGCGCTCGACCCGCGGCTCGGCTGGCGTGCCGCCGACGATCACGCGGACCGTGAACTCGCCGGTCGGATGCTCCACGGACAGGATCTTCTCCCGTCCGTCCGGGATCATGGCGACCCCGGCGGCGGGCGAGCCGGGCAGGATGCACGCCGTCGCCACCGTCACGGCCGCGAAGACCCCAATGGAGGCGTGGCATTCGTGCGGGATGAAACTGCGCGTGCAGACATGCCCACCGGCGCGCGGCGGCGAAACCAGAGTGATCTTGGGGACGACCTTGGGTCCGACATCGCCGAGATTCATCAGCGGCCCCGCCGCGAGGCGGATCTCCTCCAACCGCGCTTTCAGCGCATCGTCCTTGTCGAGCTCTTCGCGGCTTTCGTACCCGGTGCGATCGACAGAGCGCGCGTCGATAACAATCACCGGCATGCCGTTGTCGATCAGGGTCACATCCACGCCCGCGACACGGTCGGCGACATGGCCGGTGGGCAGGAGACTGCCGCAAACCGAGCCTGCGGCGTCGAGAAAGTCGATCGGGATCGGCGCCGCCGAGCCCGGGACGCCGTCGATCCGGGCATCGCCGCCATAACGCACCCGGCCGCCGGGCGTCTGTACCTGCAGCTCCGCGATTGTGCCGGTGTTGAGCGTCCGAACCCTGACGGTGGTGACGCCATCACGCGCTGCGACTAATCCCCGCTCGATCGCGAAGGGCGCCGTTCCGGCCAGGATGTTGCCGCAGTTGGGCGTGGTGTCGACGGACGGCTTGTCGACGCCGACCTGGGCAAACAGAAAATCGACGTCGCAGGCCGGATCGCCCGACCGGCTGATCACCGCAACCTTGCTGGTCAACGGATGCGCGCCGCCGAGCCCGTCGATCTGACGTGGGTCTGGCGAACCCATGAGGGCCAGCAGCCAGGCGTCGCGTTCGACTGGATTGTCAGGCAGGTCGGCGGCGAGGAAGTAGGCTCCCTTGGAAGTCCCTCCCCGCATCAGCATGCACCTTACGCCGTGCTGCATCGTCCAGTTCTCGTATGGCATGGCGCCATGCTGGCGCGCGGAACGGCATGAAACAAATGACAAGATCGCGGGCTTTAACGAATCGAATTCATCGCTTGGCGACCTGCTCGTGCCGCTCGGCTACCGCTTGGCAGAGGCCGGGCTCGAGCCCAAGCGCCGCCAGCATCTCGCCCGCCTCGCGCATCTCGGCCGCGCGCCGGACGCCATGGCGCTCCACTCTCGCGCGCATCGTGACGGCGAGGGCCGGCCAGTCGATCGACGGAAAGCTCTGGCCCAGGCTGGAGAAGACCTCGTCCTGAACGCGCCACGCCGCCGAGGCGTCGGCGCAATCGATGATCAGCGCCTCGAGCCCTTTGATCATGATGCTGCGGCAAAGCTTCATGGCCGAAGCCCGGCCATGCTCCACGGCGACCGGGCGAATGTTCATGCCCAACGGATTGAGCAGCGCGGCCGCCCGCTCGGCCGCGGGGCCGCCGCCCAGGATCGAAACCGCCAGGCGCGGCTCGGCGACGGGCGCCATCACGGCCCCCTCCACGTAATCGGCCCCGCCGGCCTGCACGATTTCCGCGGCGCGGCGTTTGGTCGACGGCGACGCGGAGTTGAGGTCGAGGAAGATCTGGCCCGGCCGCAGAAACGGAGCCGCCGCGCGCGCCACCTCCTCGACGGCGTCCGCCGTCACGGCCGAGAACACGACGTCGCCGGCGCCCGCCGCATTCGCGAGCGTGTCGGCAGGCGTGACGCCGTCATGCGTCATCCGTTCCAGCATGGCGGCGAGCCTGGCCGGATCGTCAAGGAGGATGTCGTAGGCGAGGATGCGGCCAACGCCGTTCCGCAGCAGATCGCGCGAAAAGGTGCTTCCCACCTCCCCATAGCCGATAAACGAAACACTCAGTCCCATGCGCGTCTCCCGTTTCGGGGACACGGTGCCTTGCCGCCCTGCGCCGGCTCAAATGACAAGAACGCCGCCTCTCCTGAGAACGGCTCATTAATCCGCCGAGCGGCGCCCCTCGGCTTTCAGCCGGCGCTTGATCAGCGCCACCAGCGCGGATGCGGCCGGCGAGAGCGGCAGCCCCTTTTTGGAGATCACGCCCAGCGTGCGCGAGATACCGGGGTTGCGCAGCGTAACGGCCCTGACGCCCGGCGCGTCGGTTCCCTCGATGGACAGGCGCGGCAGGATCGCGATCCCGAGCCCTTCGGCCACGAGGCTCACCGCCGTGGCGACATGCTGGCACTCGTAGCGCCACGTCATCTGCTCGCGCCGGCTGCCGAGCGCGTCGTCGATCAGCGCCCTGTTGCCGGTCTGAGGGCTGATCCGCACCAGCGGCGTGCCTTCCAGTTGCGACCAATCGATCGCGGCTTCGGTCGCGAGCGGATGGCCGACCGGGCACACGGCTACGAACGGCTCCTTCAGCAGCGGCGCGATCTCGAGGTCCCAGCGGTTGGCCGACACGATCGTGATGCCGAATTCGGCGCGCCCGGCCTGCACGTGCTCGGCGATTTCGCTGGCCGAATTGTCGTGCACCTGCACGGTGAGCCCGGGCCACTCGGCCTGGAACTCATGCAACACCCGCGGCAGGTAGTGAATCGCGATGGTGGGCAAACAACCGACCGCAAGCCGCTCCTGCCGGTCCTTCCCCTGCCGGCGGAGCTCCGCGAAGCTGATGGCGATCTCCTCCATCAGCCGCCGCGCCTTGGGCAGCAGGTCCTGCCCGGCCGGCGTCAGCGAGACCTGCCTGGTCGTGCGGGCGAGGAGCTTCAGCCCGAGGTCGTCCTCGAGCTTCTTCATGCGGTGGCTCAGCGCCGTTTGCGACAGGTTGAGATGCGCAGCCGCAAGGTTGAAACTGCCGCGGTCCGCGATGCTCAGAAAGGCTTCGAGCCCCAGGAAGTCGACACGCATCGGCTATTCCACCCTGCGCATTGGTGCGCCCGTTTCAGCAATCGGGTGAAACATTCAATTTGATTGCAGCCGAAAGCAATGGCCATTTCGGCAGGACGGAGAAACACGATGACCGAACCGCGCCATGACCTCGCCCATCTCGGCCATGTCGAGTTGCTCACCGCCAAGCCGGACGAGAGCCTGCGGTTCTTCGTCGACGTCATGGGAATGACGGAGAGCGGCCGCGACCGCGACAGCGTCTACCTGCGCGGCTGGGACGACTACGAGTTCCACACGCTGAAGCTCACCGCCAGCCACACCTCCGGCGTCGGCCACGTGGCGTTCCGCACCTGGAGCCCCGAGGCGCTGGACCGCCGCATCCACGAGCTGGAGGCCATGGGGGCGGGCCTCGGCTGGGTCGACGGCGACCTCGGCCACGGCAGGGCCTATCGGGCCCGCAACGCCGACGGACACGTCTTCGAGCTCTACTACGACACGCGCTGGTACGAGCCGCCGCCCGAGCTGCGCCCGGCGCTCAAGAACCAGGCCCAGCGCTATCCGGCCCGCGGTTGCAATGTGCGTCGGATCGACCACCTTAACCTGCTGGTGGTCGATGTCGCCGAGACGCGGCATTTTCTGGAGCGCGGCATGGGCATGCGCACCACCGAGATGATCGTGCTCGACAGCGGCGTCGAGGCCGGCGCCTGGGTGACCTGCACCAACAAGACCTATGACATCGCCTTCACCAAGGACCACACCGGCACGCCCGGCCGCTTCCACCATGTCACCTACGCGGTCGATAGCCGCGAGGACATCCTGCGCGCGGCCGACATCTTCCTGGAGCACGGCGTCCACATCGAGACCGGCCCGCACAAGCACGCCGTGCAGCAGACCTTCTTCCTCTATGTCTACGAGCCGGGCGGCAACCGCGTCGAGATCGCCTGTGCGGGCGCCCGCCTGATGCTCGCGCCGGACTGGAAGCCCATAATCTGGACCCAGGCCGAGCGCGCCAAGGGCCAGGCCTGGGGGCTGAAGACAGTGGAGTCCTTCCACACGCACGGCACGCCACCGGTCGCCTAGATCGCGCGTCCGTGATCAGCCGGGGCTGAAACTTCGCCTATTGAGGCCCCGTAACTCCCACAGGCCCCCACCAGGGGCCGCAGGGAGACAAAAGCCATGCGCAAGTTCAACACGATCCTCTTCGCCGCAACCTCGGCGCTATGCCTCACGGTCGCGGGCGCCGCGATGGCGCGCACCGTCATGGTTGGCGGCGCGGCCATGTACCCTTCCAAGACGATCGTCGACAACGCCGTCAATTCCAAGGATCACACCACCCTTGTGGCGGCCGTGAAGGCCGCCGGCCTCGTCGACACGCTGCAGGGCCCGGGCCCGTTCACGGTGTTCGCGCCTACCAACGCGGCCTTCAAGAAGCTGCCTGCCGGCACGGTGGAGGGCCTCGTCCAGCCGCAGAACAAGGCGACGCTCACCAAGGTGCTGACCTACCACGTGGTTCCGGGCCGCTACACGGCGGCCGACCTGATGCAGCTCGTCAAAAAAGGCGGCGGACAGGCGATGCTGAAGACCGCCGAAGGCGAGAACCTCACGATCCAGCCCGGCCGCAGCGGAAAGACCTTGTTCGTCACCGACAGCAAGGGCGATCAGGCGCGGATCACCATCGCGAACGTGATGCAGTCCAATGGCGTGATCCACGTGGTCGACACGGTTCTGATGCCCTGACGGGCGCCGAGAGCCTGAACGGCAAAAGCCCCGGAGCAATCCGGGGCCTTTTGCTGTAGCGCGTCAGGGTTTGATCAGGCGTCGGCCAAGAGCGGCGCAGCGGCGGCCATCTCCAGAAACAAGGCTAGCGCCGCGAGGTCCAGGATCGCCCACCACATCGTTGTCCCCCCGCGCCCACCAACGCATTTAAGGTTTATAGTGTCATAATTCCATAAAGCGCCAGTAAGTCGAATTACTGAGATTGCCGCGCGATACACTGTACTGTTGCCAACTGGCGTAGAAGACGAGGCCGAAACGTCTTAGACCTTCATTTATCTAATGTTGATTTGATGTTTTCAAAGACTGTAATCTCTAACGTGAGCGCGCCCCCGTTTTGCGCAAGCCGGCCCAAGCAGGCGTTCGCCGCCATCCACGCTTGATTGTCGGCCGCCCAGGCGGCTCCTATGTACATCCAGATGGGCACAAAGCGCCGACTGCAATCCCGCCGTCCAGACTGGAGTTCTCCCATGGCTGACATGCCGACCGGCCTCGAACTGCGCTCCCTGGTCACCGACCACGGCGAACTCAGGATCACGCTCGACCCCGTCGACGTCGGCGAGCCCGGACCGGGCGAAGTCATCGTCCGCGTCGAAGCGACGCCGCTCAACCCTTCGGACCTCGGCCTGCTGCTCGGCCCGGCCGACTCCGCCACGCTGGCCCGCAACGAAGCCGGCGAACGCCCGGTCCTGTCGGCGAAGATCCCGCCGCAGTTCATGCCCGCCGTCGCCGGACGAGTCGGGCAGGCGCTCCCGGTCGGGAACGAGGGCGCCGGAACGGTGCTGCGGGCCGGCCCCGACGTGCAGCATCTGGTCGGCCGCAAGCTCGCGATGATCGGCGGCGGCATGTACGCCACGCTCCGGCGGCTTCCGGCGCGCGATTGCATCGTGCTTCCCGAGGACGTGACGGCGGCCGAAGGGGCGTCCCTGTTCGTGAACCCGCTCACCGCGCTCGGCTTCGTCGAGACCATGCGGATGGAAGGCCACACGGGCCTGGTGCATACGGCCGCGGCGTCCAACCTGGGGCAGATGCTCGTGCGCATTTGCCTGGCCGACAACGTCCCGCTGGTGAACGTCGTCCGCAGCGAGGCCCAGGCGGCGTTGCTGCGCGGGATCGGGGCGACGCATGTCGTCGACAGCAGCGCCCCTGGCTTCGAGGCGAAGCTCGTGGACGCAATCGCGGCGACCGGCGCGACGCTGGGCTTCGACGCGATCGGCGGTGGCGAGATGGCGGGCCAGATCCTGAACGCCATGGAGACCGTCGCGTCCCGCGCCCTGCCGTCCTACAGCCGCTACGGCTCCAACACGCACAAGCAGGTCTACATCTACGGATCGCTCGCCGGCGGGCCGTTGGTCCTGCGGCGCAATTTCGGCTTCACCTGGGGTGTGGGCGGTTGGCTCCTGTTCAATTTCCTGCGCCGGGCGACGCCCGAGCAGACGCAGCGCATGCGCCAGCGCATCGTCGACGAGATCAGGACCACCTTCGCGAGCCGCTACACGCAGACGGTCAGCCTCTCGGACCTGCTGGATCCCGCGGTCGTCGCCAAGGCGCAGCGCAAGGAGACCGGCGCCAAATACCTCATCGATCCGAGCCTCTAGGCGTCTACGCCGGCGCGTCGCCTTCGCCGGAGCGCTCCCGAAAGGGCGCAAGCCGGCCGGCGATGAATTCCACGAACTGCCGGGCGATCCCCGACCGGCTGCGCTGCGCCGACCAGATGCACGAGATGTCGAGGTGCACGTCCGGCCGGAAGGCCCGCACGGCGACGCCGCGGCCGTCATATTCGGCGGCCGTGAACGGGTCGACGATGCTCAAGCCCGCGCCGGCCGCCACCATCGCGCAGGCGATCATCGAGAGCGGGGTTTCGGCCCGGGTGTGGCGGGACACGCGGGCCTGCGCGAACACGGCGTCGGTGCGGTAGCGAAGCTGCGTGCTGTTTTCCAGCGACACGAACTGCTCGCCCGCGAAATCCTCCGGCCGCAGCACTGTCCTGGCGGCGAGGCGGTGCCACGCCGGAAGAACCGCGACGGCCGGGGCCGAGATCAGGGGCTCGATGTCCAGGTGCCCCGACTCGATCGGGGCCTGCACGAAGCCCACCTCACAAAAGCCGGACGCCACCCATTCGGCGACCTGGGACGATATGCTGCCATAGAGCGCCACGTCGAGTTGGGGCCTCTCGGCCATGAACGCGCCCACGGCGCGCGGCATGAAGCCGACGTTGAAGGCTGGCAGCGCCGCGATGCGCAGCGTTCCGACGCGGCCTTCGCGAATGTCGCGGGCGGCCCGAGCGATGCCGTCGAGCCCGACGAATTGCCGTTCGACCTCGCGATAGAGCGCCAGCGCCTCCTCGGTTGGAACGAGCCGTGATCCGCGCCGCACGAAAAGCGGCATGCCGAGGCTGCGCTGGAAATCATGCACCAGCCGCGTGACCGCTGGCTGCGTGACGTTGAGCGCCTGGGCGGCGCCCGTCACGCTCCCCATCACAATCACGGCCCGGAACGCCTCGATCTGTCTCGGGTTCAGCATGCCTCGCCCATAACATTTCGTTATAGGCTGCTGCAATCATTCGATTTGACCCTCGGCTAGCGCGCCGTCCAAGCTGGCGACAGTTGCCGGGCCAGTGTTCTTGGCCATGGGGAGGGTCTCATGAAGTTGATGTTTGCAGGTCTGCTGCTAGCTTCCACCGCGTTGGCGTCGAGCCAGGCGCTCGCGCAGCAAAAGACGCTCTATGTCGCCGGATACGGTGGGTCATACGAGCAGACCATGCGCAAGGAGATCATCCCGCCCTTCGAGGCCAAGAGCGGCGTAAAAGTCGAGTACGTGGCTGGCAACTCCACGGACACGCTTGCCAAGCTGCAGGCGCAGAAGGGCGCCCAGCAGATCGACGCCATCATCGTGGACGACGGCCCAGCTTATCAGGCCGTATCCCTCGGCTTCTGCGGCGAGTTGGCGCCCGGGGATGTCTACAAGGACGTTGCGCCGGTGATGAAGTTCTCGTCCAACAAGGCCGTCGGCATCGGCATGGTGGCGACCGGCTTCATGGTCAACAAGAAGGCCTTTGAAGGCAACAAGTGGCCGATCCCGACCTCCTGGGCCGACCTGAAGGATCCCAAGTTCAAGCAGAAGATCGTGATCCCGCCGATCAACAACACCTACGGCCTGCACGCGCTGATCGCAGAAGCGCAGCTCGCGGGCGGCGGCGAGAAGGACATCGAGCCCGGCTTCAAGGCGTTCAAGTCCGAGATCAACGCCAACGTGCTCGCCTACGAGCCCTCCCCGGCCAAGATGACCGAGCTGTTCCAGAACGGCCAGGCGGTGTTCGCCGTGTGGGGCTCGGGCCGCGTGAAGGCCTTCGCGGACACCGGCTTCCCGGTGGAGTTCATCTACCCCAAGGAAGGCGGCTACGCGCTCGGCACCGCGGCCTGCCCGGTGGCCGGATCCAAGAACGAGAAAGAGGCCAACGCCTTCCTGCAGCACCTGCTCTCGCCCGAAATCCAGGTAACGCTCGCCAAGGGCGCTGGCACGGGCCCGGCCAACATGACCGTGAAGCTCGCGGCCGAGGACCAGAAGGGCCTGCCTTACGGCGATCTCGCCAAGACCCTGAAGGCGGTCGACTGGGACACCGCGAACGCCAAGCGCGAGGAGTGGACCAAACGCTGGAATCGCGAGATCGAGCGGTAGGACCACACCCCCCCTCATTGCGATGCGCAGCAATGAAGCAATCCATGCCGGGTGTAGAACTCTGTCTCCAAAACAGAGCATCGCCCCGGCGCCTCGGTTGCTTCGCTGTCGGCTCGCGAGGACGAGCGCCGCCCAATCGGACGAACCGCCCATGCCCTACATCGCTCTCGAACGCCTGACCAAGCGCTACGGCGACCATCTCGCCGTGGACGCTCTCGATCTCGCGGTCGAGAAGGGCGAGTTCATCTCGCTGCTGGGACCGTCCGGCTGCGGCAAGACCACGACCCTGCAGATGATCGCCGGCTTCGTGGAGCCGACCGGCGGGCGCGTGATGCTGGACGGCGTCGACCTCGGGGCCATGAAGCCGAACCGGCGCGGCCTCGGGATCGTGTTCCAGAGCTACGCGCTGTTTCCGCACATGACCGCGGCCGAGAACGTCGCGTTCGGGCTCGAGATGCGCGACGTGCCGCGCGCCGAGCGCGAGAAGCGCGTGGCCGAGACGCTGGCGTTGGTGGGGCTTTCGGGCTTCGCCGACCGTTATCCCAAGCGCATGTCGGGCGGGCAGCAGCAGCGCGTCGCGCTGGCCCGCGCGCTGGTGATCAAACCCGCCATCCTGCTGCTGGACGAACCCCTCTCCAACCTCGACGCCAAGCTGCGCGAGGAAATGCAGATCGAGCTGCGCTCGATCCAGCGGATCAGCGGCGCCACCACCATCCTGGTCACGCATGACCAGGCCGAGGCCATGGCGCTGTCCGACCGCATCGTGCTGATGAACAAGGGCCGGGTGGAACAGATCGCCCGCCCGGACGAGGCCTATGCGCGCCCGGCTTCCGCCTTCGTGGCCAACTTCCTGGGCAAGACCAACCTCCTGAACGGAGCAATCGAAAGCACTCCGCAGGGCCCGGTGCTGGTCGTCGGCGGCCTGCGCCTTCCCGCCCCGGCCGGCGCCGGATCGGGCCCGCAATCGGTGGCGGTGCGGCCGGAGCGCATCGCCTTCGCGTCAGGGACGGCGGGCGTGTCAGGCCGGGTGACCATGCGAGTGTTCCAGGGGCTGCACTGGTTGCTGCAGGTCGACAGCGAGGCCGGGCCGCTCACGCTGGTGCGCCCCAATGACGGCTCGCCAGTCCCCGCCGAAGGCGAGACGGTCGCCCTCACCTTCTCGACGCAGGACTTCGCCCTGCTGCCGGCCGGGGACGCGCCGTGAGCGAGCGTCCGAAAGCTGCGCCCTACCTGCTGGCCGGGCCGACCGCTCTGGTCTTTCTCGGGCTGGTGCTCATCCCGCTCGCCATGACGGTGCTGCTCTCCTTCTACGACTGGGGCCAGTACAAGGGCATCGTGCCGGAGTGGACGCTGAAGAACTGGCGCGAGATGGTCGCGGATGATTACTTCGCCAGCGTCTTCCTGCGCACCTTCCGCATCGCCATCCTGGTCACGCTGGCCTGCGTGGCGATCGGCGTCCCCGAGGCCTACATCCTCAACCGCCTGAGCCCGGGCTGGCGCAGCGTGTCGCTGCTCGCCATCCTGGGGCCGCTGCTCGTGTCCGTGGTGGCGCGCACGCTGGGCTGGGCGCTGCTGTTCGGCTCCACCGGCGTGGTCAACCAGGGCCTGATGAAGCTCGGCCTCATCGCCGCGCCCCTGCCCTTCATGTTCACCGAAACGGGTGTGATTGTCACGCTCACGCACGTGCTCGCGCCGTTCATGGTGCTGGCCGTCTGGGCCGCGCTGCAGCGGCTCGATCCGCAGGTCGAGAACGCCGCCGGCTCGCTCGGCGCCTCGGCGTTCACGACGTGGCGCCGCGTGATCCTGCCCCAGATCGTGCCGGGCGTCCTGTCTGGGTCTGTGATCGTTTTCGCGCTCGCGGCCAGCGCCTTCGCGTCGCCCGCCATAATCGGCGGCCGACGGCTCAAGGTGGCCGCCACCCTGGCGTATGACGAGTTCCTGAACACCCTCAACTGGCCCCTCGGCGCAGCCGTCGCGACGCTGCTGCTGGTCGCGCTCGTGGCCATCATCGTGGGCTCGAACCGGCTGATCGAACGCCGCTATGCGCAGGTGTTCGAGTGAGCCGCAACGGTTCCTTGGCCACGGCCTTCCACCTCCTGTTCGTCACCTTCATGCTGGCGCCGCTCGCCATTGTGTGCGCGGTCGCATTCACGCCCGAGGGCTACCTGTCCTTGCCGACGAATGGCTTCAGCCTGCGCTGGTTCCGGCAGATCCTGGCCTATCCGGAATTCCTGCGGGCGTTCTGGGCCAGCCTCTGGCTCGCGGCCCTCTCGTCCACCATCGCGATCGCGCTGTCGGTGCCGGCCGCTCTCGCCATCGCGCGCTACCGGTTCCCCGGCCGCGAGGCGCTGACGGCGCTGTTCCTGTCGCCCCTGATGGTGCCGCACGTGGTGCTCGGCATCGCGTTTCTGCGGTTCTTCACGCAGGTCGGGCTGGCGGGCACCTTCACCGGGCTGGTGCTCAGCCACGTGATCGTCGTGATCCCCTTCGCGCTACGCCTCGTGCTGGCGGCGTCCTACGGCATCGACGCGCGCATCGAGCATGCCGCCGTGTCGCTGGGGGCCAGTCCGATGACGGTGTTCCGCCGCGTCACCATCCCGCTCATCCTGCCCGGCGTCGTGTCCGGCTGGATGCTGGCCTTCATCAACTCCTTCGACGAAGTCACCATGACGGTCTTCGTCGCCTCGCCCGCCACCGTCACGCTGCCGGTGCGCATGTTCCTCTACATCCAGGACAACATTGACCCGCTGATCGCCTCCGTTTCGGCCTGCCTCATCGCCCTCACGGCCGTGATGCTGCTCGTGCTGGACCGCATCTTCGGGCTCGATCGTCTTTTCGTCGGAGCCGGAAAGGGCTGACCTGCCGTGTCCCTCACCACCCCCCAATCGGAGCCTGACGTCGTCGTCATCGGCGGCGGCCTCGTCGGCGGCGCCATGGCGTATGGCCTGGCCCGCGCCGGCGCGCGCGTCTGCGTCCTCGATGAAGGCGATCTCGCGCTGCGCGCCTCGCGCGGCAATTTCGCGCTGGTCTGGGTCCAGTCCAAGGGCATGGGGATGCCCGAATATGCCGCCTGGTCGAAGCGCTCGGCCGACGCCTGGCATGAACTCGCCGCCCTGCTGCGCGACGAGACCGCGATCGACGTCGCCCACAGCCAGCCCGGCGGCTTCACGCTGTGCCTGTCGGACGCCGAACTCCAGCAGCGCGTCGACGGCATGACGCGCCTGCACAACCAGATCAACATGGTTGAATACGGCTACGAGGTTCTCGACCACGCCGAAACAAAGCGGCGGCTCCCCGATATCGGCAAGGACGTGGCCGGCTCGATCTACAGCCCCATCGACGGCCACGTGAATTCGCTGCGCCTGTTCCGAGCGCTGCACGAGGCGCTCCAGCGCCGCGGCTCGGACTACCGGCCCAACTGCGCCGTGGAGGCGATCACGCCCGAGAATGGCGGCTTCCGCATCACCGGCCCCTGGGGCGAGATCCGCGCGCCCAAAGTGGTGCTCGCCGCCGGCCTCGGCAACGCCCGGCTCGCCCCCATGGTGGGTCTCGACGCGCCCGTGCGGCCCAGCAAGGGCCAGGTGATCGTCACCGAGAAGACCGCTCCCTTCCTGCACAATCCCATGGTGACGGTGCGCCAGACCGACGAGGGCGGCGTGATGATAGGCGACAGCCAGGAAGACCTCGGCTTCGACACCGTCGTCACCCAACCCATCATTTCGCTCATGGCCGAGCGCGCCGTTCGCATGTTTCCGCGCCTGGCGGGGCTCAATGTCGTGCGCACCTGGTCGGCGCTCCGGGTCATGAGCCCGGACGGCTTCCCGATCTACGAGCAGTCCACCGCTCACCCGGGCGCCTTCGTGACCACCTGCCACTCGGGCGTGACGCTCGCCGCCAACCATGTGCTGACGCTTGCGCCCGCCATTCTGGCCGGCGCCCTGCCGGACGTGGTCGCGCCCTTCAACGCCCGGAGGTTCAATGTTCCGGCCCATGCTTGATCCCGGCGCGCCGGCGGGCGCCCCTTTGCGCTTCACCTTCGACGGCGTCGTCATGACGGCCCGCGCCGGCGACACTGTCGCGGCGGCGTTGCTCGCCAACGGCGTCGCGGTGAACCGCGAGACCCCCGTCTCGGGCGCCCCGCGCGGCGCCTATTGCATGATGGGCGTCTGCTTCGAGTGCCTGGTCGTGATCGACGGCGTCGGCAACCGGCAGGGCTGCCTCGTCCCGCTGGAGGACGGCATGCGCATCGAAACGCAGCATGGCGCTCGCCAGGCCGAGTTCCGCGAGGGGATCGAGGCATGAACCGCATCGACGACGTCGCCGCCCTGCGCGATGCTTATGACCTCGCTGTCGTGGGCGCCGGCCCGGCCGGCCTGGCGGCCGCCGCCACGGCGAGCGAACTGGGCCTCTCGGTTCTCCTCGCCGACGAGAACCCCACCCCCGGCGGCCAGATCTATCGCAGCGTCACCACGACCCCGATCCAGCGCCGCGCCGTGCTGGGCGAGGACTACTGGGCCGGACAGGCCGTGGTGGACCGGTGCGAGCGCAGCTCCGCAGATTATGCCGCCCGCACCACGGTGTGGACCGTCGGCCGGACGGAGCTGGTCGCCGGCGGCGAAGGCTTCGAGGTCGGCGTCTCGGCCGGCGGGCAGGCCCGGCTCGTGGACGCGCGGCGCGTCATCCTGGCGACAGGCGCGCTGGAGCGACCCATGCCGATCCCCGGCTGGACGCTGCCCGGCGTCATGACTGCAGGTGCCGCCCAGATCGCATTGAAGAGCTCGGGCCTTGTGCCGGAGGGCCGTGTCGTGCTCGCCGGCTGCGGCCCCCTGCTCTACCTGCTGGCTTCACAGCTCGAGGCCGCCGGCGCGAACATCGTCGCCGTGCTGGACACGAGCGATCGCCGCCACGCGCTGGCGGCCGCCGCCGCGGTTCCGGACTTTCTCCGGTCTCCCTATCTCGCGAAGGGCCTGCGCCTCGTGCTGAACGTCCGCCGCAAGCTGCGCTTCCGCGGCGGCGTCACCGGCCTGCGCGCGGAGGGCGACGGCCGTGTCCAGCGCGTCGTGGTGGAGCGCGGCGCCGCGCGCGAAACGCTCGCCTGCGACATGCTGCTGCTGCACCAGGGCGTGATCCCCAATCCCAACATGACCAGCGCGGTCGGCTGCGAGCAGGCCTGGGACGACGAGCAGCGCTGCTGGACGCCCAGGCTCGACGCCTGGTTCGGCGCGAGCGTGCCGGGGATCGCCATCGCGGGCGACGGCGCCGGGATCGGCGGCGCCGAGAGCGCGGCCTTGCGCGGCGAGGTTGCGGCGCTGGACGCAGCGCACCGCATCGGCCGCATCGACGAAGCCGAACGCGACCGCCGCGCCGCGCCGGTCCGCTCCGCGCTGCAGAAGTCGATGCGCGGCCGCCGCTTTCTCGACCTCATGTATCGGCCCGCCCCGGCCTTCCTGGCGCCGCAGGACCCATCCACGATTGTCTGCCGCTGCGAGGAAGTCACGGCCGGCCAGCTTCGCGAGACCACGCGCAGGCTCGGCGTCCAGGGCCCTAACCAGATGAAGACCTTCCTGCGCTGCGGCATGGGGCCCTGCCAGGGCCGCCTCTGCGGCTCTACCGTCACCGAGATCATCGCCGAGGTGCGCGGCGTCAGCCCCGCCGAAGTCGGCGCCTACCGGCTGCGCCCTCCCGTGAAGCCCATCACGCTGGGCGAACTGGCCAACCTCCCCAAAACCGACGCCGCCATCAAGGCCGTCTGCCGCTGACCCCCAAAGGACACCATCAATGACCATCAAGCGCGCCATCCGCACCCCCATCATGCACCGCGTCGTCGAGGCGAACGGCCTCGTTTTCGTCGGCGGCACGATCGCGGACGACACCACCGCCTCCATGGGCGGCCAAACCGAGCAGATCCTAGCCAAGATCGACGGCTACCTGGCCGAAGCCGGAACGGACCGCACCCGGCTGGTCGCGGCCACGATCTTCGTGACCGATCTCGGCAAGAAGAAAGAAATGGACGCCGCATGGACCGCCTGGCTCACGCCCGAGACCCTGCCTGTGCGCGCCACAGTGGGCGTAGCGGATCTGGGCGGCGGCGCCCTGATCGAGATCGTGGTCACGGCCGCCAAGGCCTGAGCCTCGTGGCCTCGGCGCCAGGGAGGCACTATAACGACTGATCAACTCCTGGAGGCGTCGATGGGCTCGCGCACGCTCGTGTTCTACGGATCCTACCGCTCGGACCGGGCAGGCATCCGGCTCGCCGACTACATCGTCCGGGGCCTCGCGGCGCGCGGCGACGACGTCGAGTTCATCGACGCCAAAGCCGTGGGCCTGCCCATGCTCGACCGCATGTACAAGGAATATCCCGCCGGCGAGGCGCCTGCCGCCATGGAGGAGCTCGCCGGGAAAATCCGCGCCGCCGACGCCTTTGTGTTCGTGACCGGCGAGTACAATTGGGGCGTCCAGCCCGGCCTCAAGAACCTCACCGACCACTTTCTCGAGGAGTGGTTCTGGCGGCCGGCCGCCGTCGCCAGCTATTCGGCTGGCCGCCTCTCCGGCGCGCGCTCGAACTCCGCCTGGCACGCCACGCTGTCCGAGATGGGCATGGTGGTGATCTCGAGCAGCCTCACGGTCGGGCCGATCGGCGAGACGCTGGACGAGCAGGGCCAGCCCACCGGCAAGGCCGGCCAGTCTCTCGACCGCGCCTTCGGACGTTTCGCGGATGATCTCGACTGGTGGACCGAGGCCGCCCGCGCGCAGCGCGAACGCCGCAAGCCGCCCTACTGACTCGCGTCGCCGCAGGCGAACAAAACGCCCTCAGAGATCGTCGAGCATCAGATCCGGGTGCGTCGACAGCAGCCCCTGCGCGGTGTCGAGCACGATGCTCAGATGCTCCGCCAGCATCGACTCGGCCTGCGCGGGATCACGCGCCAGAACCGCGGCCAGAATGGCGCGATGCTGGGCGACCAGCAGCGCCACCGGCGTGACGTTGGGCAGGCTCAGGAAGCGGATGCGGTCGAACTGCGCCTTCTGGTTCTCGACCACGGACCAGAGGTCCCCGAGCCCCAACGCGTTCGCGATGGTTCGGTGAAACGCGTCATCCGCGTCGGTGAAGCGCTCGGCGTCGCCGGCCGCTTCTTCCTGCGCGGCGATCGCGGCTTCAAGCACGCTCACGGTCTGGTCGGAAATGCCCTGCTCGGCCGCCTCGCGAATGATCGCGAGCTCGAGCGCATTGCGGACAAAGCGCGCACGCTTCACGGCGCGCAGCGAGATGCGCGTCACGAAGGTGCCGCGCTGCGGCAGCACGTGGATCAAGCCATCGTCCACCAGCCGGACAATGGCTTCGCGCACGGGCGTCCTGCTGGTCATGAACCGCAAGCCGAGGTCTTTTTCGGAGAGTTGCTCGCCCGGGCGAAGCCGCAGGCGGATGATGTCGCGGCGGACTGTCGCGTAGATCTCGGAGGCGCTGGCGGGCTCATGACCCGGTCTGAACAGCAGAGCCTTGCCTGACACTGTTTCCCCCGCGCGGCGTTCGCCATTTTCTTGACAGAACCTGACTAGCATACAAGTATGCCGGACACCAGACGAGCTATGCTCGCCGTGCGTGAACGCAATCAAAAGCGCTGCCGAAGCAGCACATCCCGGGAGGACGACCTTGGCATCCATGATGAACCGCGCCGTGGCGCTGATCGCCCTGAGCTGGATCGCGGCCACGCCCGTCCAGGCCCAGGAGACCGTTCCCACCAACAGCCCGCGCGTGCAGGCCATTCAGAAAGCGGGCGCCCTGCGAGTCGGCGTCCTCGCCAATCCGCCGTGGCTGGTCGAGAACACCACCGGCGGCGGCGAGCAGTGGTCCGGCCCCGGCTGGACGCTCGCCAAGGAATACGCTCGCCTGCTCGGCGTGAAACTGCAGCCCGTGCCGGTCTCGCACGAGACCAAGGTCCCGGTGCTGGCCGCCAACCAGGTCGACATGACCATCTCGCCGCTTTCGGTCACGCCGCAGCGCCTCCAGGTGATCGATTTCATCACCTATGCGTCGACGAGCCTGTGCGTCTTCGGCCGCGCCGATAATCCGAAGGTGGCCAACGCCAAGAGCATCGACGAGTTCAACCAGGAAGGCGTCGTCGTCGCCTACTATACGGGCGGCGGCGAGGAGCATTGGGTGAAGACCCGCTTCCCCAAGGCGACCCTGCGCGGCGTCTCCACGGCCGGCACCGCCGCTCCCGTGGAAGAAATCATGGCCAAGCGCGCCGACATCACGCCCATCAACCGCATCCCTTGGGTTGCGCTGAACAAGAAGGTGAAGGGCCTGAAGGCCTTGCCGGAAGGCAACAACTGCCAGGACAGCAAGGAAATGGGCACCGACATCGGATCCGCCATCGACAAGAACCAGCCGGAATTCCTCGCCTGGCTCAAGGCCGTCGAGGCCCGGATGCAGAAAGACCTCACGGCCGAAGAAACGGCCATGATCGAGAAGATGTAATTCACAGCTTCTGCGCCGTCGGCTTGCGGC
The DNA here is from genome assembly GCF_014636935.1 of Alsobacter metallidurans. GTDB lineage: Bacteria > Pseudomonadota > Alphaproteobacteria > Rhizobiales > Beijerinckiaceae > Alsobacter > Alsobacter metallidurans. The sequence continues at coordinate 427,575 of NZ_BMES01000002.1, forward strand.
CGGCGGCGCGCGCCCCGAGCTGAAAAAGTCCCCATGGATCTCGACTTCTCACCGCTCCTGGACAGCTGGCGCTTTCTCGCGTCCGGCCTCGGCCTGACGCTGGCGCTGTCGGCGGCCGCCGTGCTGTGCAGTTTCGCGGCCGGCCTTCTCGTGGCGCTGGGCCGTCTCTACGGGCCGCGCTGGCTAAGCGTGATCCTCGTCTTCTACATCGACTCGATGCGGGCCATTCCGGTCTTTGTCGTTCTGGTCTGGATCTATTTCGCGGTGCCGATCCTCACCGGCCACACCTTCGCGCCGTTCTGGGCGGCGCTCACCGGCATCACCATCCACGTCGCCGCCTATGTGGCCGAGGTGGTGCGCGCCGGGCTCACCTCGATCCGCCGCGGCCAGGCGCAGGCCGGCTACGCGCTCGGCATGTCCACCGCGCAGGTGCTGCGCGTCATCCTGCTGCCGCAGGCGATCGTCCGCATGATGCCGGCCTTCGGCTCCATCGTGTCGGTCACCATCAAGGACACCGCCATCGCGGCCGTGATCGCGGTGCCGGAACTGATGCGCCAGGCCGAGACGCTGGCTGGCCAGACCTATCGACCCATCGAGATCTTCACGGCCGTGATGCTCATCTATTTCGTGATCATTTTCCCGATCACCCGGCTCATCGACCGCTTCTATGGTCGCGTCGCGCATCTGGGCCGGTCATGAACCTGGATTGGTCCATCGTCTGGAGCAGCCGCTGGCTGTTGCTGGAAGGCGCAGCCCTCACGGTGCTGCTCACCGCCCTGACCATGCTGATCTCGGTGCCGGGCGGCATCCTGCTCGCCCTGATGCGCGGGTCGCGCTTCAAGCCGGTGTCGCTGTTCGCCACGGGCTTCGTGGAGCTCTTCCGCAACCTGCCGCTGCTGCTGCTGGTCTACTGGGCTTTCTACGTGATGCCGGTGCTCACCGGCCTCGCCTTGTCGCCTTTTGTCACTGGCCTCACGGCGCTCTGCCTCAACGTTTCGGCCTATAATTCCGAGACCTTCCGGTCCGGCATCGCATCCATCCGCAAGGGCCAGGGCGAGGCCGGACTGGCGCTGGGCATGAGCCGCGCGCAGGTTTTCGGCGAGATCATCCTGCCGCAGGCCTGGCGGCGCGTGCTGCCCGTGCTGGCGAGCACCTGGGTTTCGCTCTTCAAGGACACGTCGCTGGTGTCCGTGATCGCGGTGGGCGAACTCGCCCATACGGCCATGCAGATCCGCTCGCAGAGCTTCCGCGTGCTGGAGATGTTGACCGCCATGGCGGCGATCTACTGGCTGATGGGCTACCCGCAGGCCAAGCTCGTCGACTGGATTCATCGCAAGTACGGAGTGCGGGAATGACCGCCCAGCCACGCAAGAACGCCGACCGCGCGCCCATGCTCGTCTACAAGGACGTGCGCAAGCGCTACGGCTCGTTCACGGCGCTGGACGGCGTCAGCCTGCACGTGAACCCCGGCGAGGTCGTGTGCCTCATCGGCCCGTCAGGCTCGGGCAAGTCGACCCTCCTGCGCTGCACCAACGGACTGGAGACGCTGGACGGCGGCGAGGTGCTGTTCGAGGGCAAGCCGCTGCCCAAGAGCGACGTCGAGATGCGCGGCGTACGCCAGCGCATGGGCATGGTGTTCCAGAATTTCGAGCTGTTCCCGCACAAGACCGCGCTGGAGAACGTCGCCACTGGCCTGATCACGGTCAAGAAGATGCCCGCCGACGAAGCCAACCGCCGCGCGATGGCGCTGATGGCCAAGGTCGGGCTCTCCGACAAAACCGCCAACTATCCCTCCAACCTCTCCGGCGGTCAGCAACAGCGCGTCGCCATCGCGCGTGCGCTCGCCATGGAGCCGCACGTGATGCTGTTCGACGAGCCCACCTCGGCGCTCGACCCCGAGACGGTGGGCGAGGTGCTGAACGTCATGCGCCAGCTCGCCCTGGAGGGCATGACGATGATCGTCGTCACCCACGAGATGAGCTTCGCGCGCCGCGTCGCCAGCTGGGTGGTGGTGTTCGAGAAGGGCAAGCTGCTCGAAGAAGGCCCGCCTACGCAGATCTTCGACGCGCCCCTGAAGGAGCGCACGCGCGACTTCCTCAGCCATCTCGGCTGGGACGGCTGACGCCGCCCTAGTAGGTCGCCCGCCCGCCCGAGATGTCGAACACGCCGCCCGTCGAGAACGAGCAATCGTCCGTGCACAGCCAGGCGACCAGCCGCGCCACTTCGTCGACCTCGACGAAACGCCCGGCCGGGATGCGGCCCTCGATCTCGGCCCGGCGCTCGGGCGAAATCAACTTCGCCATCGCAGTCTCGGCCGCCGCCGGCGTCACCGCCGTGACGACGATCTTTTCCCGCGCGGTTTCCTTGGCGAGCGTTTTGGTGAGCGCCAGCAGCGCCGCCTTGGAGGCCGCATAGGCCCCGGCGAGCGGCATGCCCTCCTTGCCCTGGATCGACGACATGTTGACCACGTGCCCGCGCATCGGCGCCGCCTCCTGCGCCAGCATGCGCCCCACCACGGCGCGCGCGACCAGGTAGGAGCCCACGAGGTTGACGTCCAGCACACGCCGGAAGTCTGCCGGCGACGTCTCCCAGATGGGCTTCACCTCGCCCAGTACGCCCGCATTGTTGACCAGCGCGTCGATGCGCCCGCCCTCCGCCACGGCGGAAACGGCGCGCTCTACCTGCGGTTCGTCGGTGATGTCCACCACACGGGCCGACACGCGCTTGCCGCCCAGTTCCGCGCAGGCGGCAGCAAGCGCCGGCTCCTGCAGGTCCCAGAGCTCCACCGAGGCGCCGCCCGCCAGCAGCGCCCGCGCGATGCCGACGCCGAAGCCTCCGGCCCCGCCGGTCACGATGGCGCGCTTGCCCGCCAGGTCATAGGCGTTCATCGGCTCAGCCCGCCGTCCAGGGCGTCTTGAGGCGGCAATATTCCAGCCGGTAGACGCCCACGACCGGCTCGCCCCGCACGGCGTCGCCGAGCGCCGCGAGCGCCGCATCCACACCGGCCCGCACATCCGCGGCCCCGCACCCCTCCACCAGCACGGCCCGCTCGGGCGCGGCCAGGATGTCGGTCCGGTCCCGGCTCTCCGCCGTGCGCTCGCCGCTGGCAGACGCGTCCGTCAGGCACAGATGCGCTCCCGTCACCCGCGGCAGCGCGGCGACGCGCGGCAGGACCTCCTCGGCGAGCAGGCGCTCCACCTGCGCCCGCCGCTCGTCCGCGATGTCGAAGCGCAGCGTCGCCAACATGCCGCCCTGCCCCGGGCCAAAGCTGGCGCGCACCCGCGTCAGCGCCCGGGAAGTGTTGCGGAACGCCTGCGTGGCCGATTTCGTCCAGGGCGTTGGCGCATTAAGGCGCTGGAGGTAGTCCTGCCCCACCAGCACCTGCGGGGTGTCGGTCTCGTAGAGCGTGAAGAACTCCGGCGCGGTCGCGGCGTCGTCCCGGATATAGCGTCGGCCGCGGCGGAACCCGGGCGTCCCGACGCGCTCGGGCATGTGCTCGCCCAGGTGCCACGCGTAGAACTCGTCCCGGCCCTCCGGGGCGATGTCGTTCCAGATCAGCACCGCGCCTTCACCCGCCAGCATCGGCGTCCTCCCTCACTGGCTTTCGCGTCACGAGCCGCTCTTGGCTGCGAACTCGTTGGTGAAGAATGCGTCCGCGGCCTTGTCCGTCTGCAGGTCCTGGTACTGTTTCATCAGGTCCACGGTGTCCTGCCAGTCCTTGAGCGCGAACTGGCCCATGGGCAGGGACTTGGACGCCTCGGAGGTCATCAGGCCGATGCCGGCCTTCAGCTGCGCCATCGCGAGATCGGCCTCCATGTCGGCCTTCACCTTCTGCCCGGCCTTGATCGAAGCCTCCGGCTCCTTCACGGCGGCCTGGAAGCTGCGCACGGTCGCCTTCACGAAGCGCCGCACGAGGTCCGGGTTCGCCTTCAACGTCTCCTCGTTGGCCACGATCGTGAGACCGACCGTGTTGACGCCGTTGGCCGCGTAGCCGAAATCCACCAGCGGCACGCCTTGCCGGGGCAGCGTGATCGACTGGTTGTCGAGGCCCGCCATCAGGCCCTCGGCCTTCTTCTCGGCAACCGCCACCATCTTGCCCGCGCCCTCGACGCGCAGCACCTTCACCTTGGCGGCGTCGACGCCGTTGCGGGCGAACAGCGCCGGCAGGAGCTGCAGGCCGGCCTCGCCGGGCGCGCTCGCGACCGTCTTGCCCTCGAAATCCTTCAACGTCTTGATGCCCGAATCCGCACGCGCCGACAGCGCATAGGGCGACGAGTTCGTCACCGCCATCACGGCCCGCACCGGCGCGCCTTTGGTGACGCCCGCCACCACCGACCCGCCGTCCGCCAGCCCGAAGGTGTCGCCCTTGGCTCCCACGGTCTGCACCGCCCGCACCGAGCCCTGGCCCTCGCCGATGGTGAGGTCGATGCCCTCGTCCTTGTAGTAGCCCCGCTCCACGCCGAGATAGAACGGCGTGTGGAAGCCATATGCGATCCAGTTCAGCCGAAACGTGACCTTGTCCTGCGCGGCCGCGGGTGCGGCCGTGAGCAGCGTGGCGGCCAGCAGGCCCAGAATGGTTGAGCGCTTCATGTGATCCTCCCCTTGTTGTTGGTCACGGATTGCCGGACAGCTCCGGCTCCGTGTTTCGGCGCGAGACGTGCCACGGGATGGCGATGCGCTCGACGGCCTCAACGGCCGCATAAAGCGCCAGGCCCATGATGCTGATCACCAGGATGGTGGCGAACGCCATGGGGGTGTCGAGATTGTTGGAATAGCCCACCAGCAGATAGCCGAGCCCCCGGTCGGAGGCGACGAACTCTGCCACCAGCGCGCCGGTCGCCGACAGCGCGGCAGACACCTTGAAGCCGGTGAATAGCGTCGGCAGCGCATGCGGCAGCTGCACCTTCCAGAAAATGCGCCCCGGACCCGCGCCGGTCGCGCGGGCAAGGTCGATGATGTCGGTGTCCACCGAGCGGAACGCCGAAACGGCGCTCACGACGATCGGGAAGAACGACAGCAAAAAAACCAGCAAGACCTTGGGGAGCAGCCCGTAGCCGAACCAGATCAGAAACAGCGGCGCCACGGCGATCTTCGGCACGATCTGCAGAAACACGATCACCGGGTAGAGCGTCTCGCGAAAGCTCTGCGAGAACGCCACCAGCAAGGCCAGCAGCACGCCCACCGCCACGGCCAGCACATAGCCGATCAGCATCGGCTGCAGCGTCGCGAGCGCCCCGTCCAGGATGGTCGGCATGCGGGCGAACATCTGCGTCATCACGACGGACGGCTTTGGCAGGATGTAGGGCTTCACGCCCAGCGCCAGCACGGCGAATTCCCAAATGGCGAAGATCGCCGCGAAAGTGGCGACAACTTTCCAATGGTCGAGCACGATCCGGCGCACGGCGCCCATCCGGCATCCTCCCTGCCCCGCTGTGCCGCGGGATCGATGACGGTGGCGAGTTGACGCCGACCCGTCGGACTTCCTACATTGAACATCGTTCCACAAAGAACGGGGTTCGGCAATATGCGGGTTGTAAAGTCGCAGCTGCACAGCGCGCTCGACCTGATCGAGGCGCTCTCGCGCTCATCGGCGCCCTGCGGCGTGTCCGATCTTGCGGGCCAGCTCAACCTGCCGAAAAGCGGCGTGCACCGCTTGCTGGGCCAACTCGTCGAAAAGGGCTGGGCCGAGCAGGACCCGGTAACCCAGCGCTACCGCCTGTCGCTGCGCTTCGCCCTGATGGGCAAGCGCATGCTGGCCGAAGCGCGGATCGAGGACATCTGCCAGCCCATTCTGGACGCCGTCGCGCGCGAGACCGGCGAGCTGGTGCGGCTCTCCTGCGTGCAAGACCGGCGCCTCGCATGGCTGGGCTCGGCCCAGGGCGCGCCGCCCGGCCTCATGTATGCGCCATCGATGACGGGCCGCATCCCCCTTCACGCCACCGCCAACGGCAAGGCCTGGCTCTCGACGCTGCCCGAGAAAGAGGCTGTCGGCATCCTTCTGCAGGAAGGCCTGACCGACACCGGCGCGAGCGGCCCCAACGCCATCCGCGATCTCGACGGTCTGGTGAGCGACCTGCGCCGCACCCGCGAAAGCGGCTGGGCCATCGCACTGGAGGAAGCCGAGGCCGGCATCGTCGCCATCGCGGCCCCGATCCTGCCCGATGGCGAAACCGCGATCGGCGCGGTCAGCGTCGCCGGACCGGTGCAACGCATTCCGCCGGAGCGTCACGAGCGGCTCGCAGATCGCGTCCGCGCGGCGGCGGCCGAGCTCGCCGAACGCTGGCCCATTCCTGTTCTGTCCCCCTCGGCCCGGAGAACCGCCTGATGTCGATCAGCCTGCGCAATGTCGGCAAGACCTACCGCCGCGGCGGCATGGCCACGCATGCGCTCGACCGCGTCGATCTCGACATCGCCGAAGGCGAGTTCGTCGCCATCGTGGGCCCGTCCGGTTGCGGAAAATCCACGCTGCTGCGGCTTTTGTCCGGGCTGCTGCCGGCGAGCACGGGCGAGATCCTGGTCAACGGCGCCCCGGTCACGAAGCCGAGCGGCGAAATGGGCATCGTGTTTCAGGCTCCGGTGCTGCTGGATTGGCGCAGCGTGCGCGACAATCTCCTGTTCCAGGTCGAGATGCGGGGCCTGAAGAAGGCCGACTACACGGCCCGCGCGGACGATCTTCTGCGCCGCGTCGGCCTGGCGGAATTCGCCGACCGTTATCCCTACGAGTTGTCCGGCGGCATGCGGCAGCGATGCGCCATCGCGCGATCGCTGATCCATGATCCCGTGATGCTGATCATGGACGAGCCTTTCGGCGCGCTCGACGCGCTGACCCGCGAGCAGATGCGGCTCGATCTCGAGGCGCTCTGGATGGCGACACGCAAGACCGTGCTGTTCATCACGCACTCCATTGATGAAGCCGTGCTGCTCTCGGACCGCGTGGTCGTAATGAGCCCCCGCCCCGGCCGCATCGAGCGGATCATCCCGGTCGCGATGCCGCGACCGCGTGGCCTCGAGGGTCGCAAGAGCCCCGAATTCATGCGCATCTCGGACGAGATCACCGACATCTTCCTGTCGCGCGGCGTCCTCACCGCTGGCGTCGGGGCCGGGCCGTGAGCAGCCTCGGCGACGAGGCGAGGCCGGTCTTCGACGAGGTCGCGGCCGTTCTCGACGCCATCCCGCCCCCGCGTCTGGACGCCATCGTGGAAGCAATCGCGGCCGCAGGGACCTGCGCGCTTTACGGCCAGGGCCGCACAGGCCTCGTCATGCAGGCGTTCGCGATGCGGCTGCACCATCTCGGCGTCGCCGCGCATGTCGTCGGGGCCATGAACGCCCCGCCGCTCGGGCCGGGCGATCTCTTCCTGGTCAACGCCGCCAAAGGCGACCTTCCGACCGGTCTCGCGCTGATCGCCTCCGCCCGGCGCGCCGGCGCGCGGATCGCGCTGTTCACGGCGGCGGTGGACAGCGACGCGGCGCGCACGGCCGACCATGTCGTCCCGATCCCGGCCGGAATGGGCGGAGCCGCCACGCCGTCCAGGCTGGCGATGGGCGGAACCTACGAGTTTGCTTTGTTGACCGTGACGGAGCTGATCGTGCTGCGCTTGATGAAGCGCCTCCACGTAACGGAAGCCGCCATGTGGTCGCGCCACGCCAACCTGCTGTAAACGGGGTCGCGCGCCACAACAACGCTGACGGGCTGAAGGGTGTTCACCAGAACGACAACAGCCGTCCAGCGCCCCAGGCCAGGAAGCCGACCCAGCACACCACCGCAACCACGCAGGTCCCGCCCAGCGACACAGCCACGACGGTGTCGCTCACCTCCACGGGCGTGCGGTCATCGTCTTTCGCGGCGGAGAGCAGGTCGGCGCGGATCATGGCGAGGTGGGCCCTGTGAGATGGGCGGGTGGTCCGATCGTGCGCCGACCCTATTAACGCAGACTTAACGAATCAACGGCGCATTGCTGGCCCATTCGAGCTAACCCTTTCGCTCCACCGCCGGGCGTACTTAGGTTCAAAAGCAACTTTCCCGTAACTTGCATTCGGCGCCGGGACTCCGGCAATTTTAATCATGTTCGCGACAATCCAGCGTTCGGATTAATCCAGATTGAATCTGATTTGATTTCACTTCGCGTATAAAGCATGGATGTCATCGCTGAATTGAAGCGATGTTTTCGTCCCAGCGTCTTGGGGGACCTATGTGGTACGCGATACTGGATCTCCTCAGCCTCGCTATCTTTGTCGAGATCGCCGCGCGTGCGCCGCTCGTCGAGGAGTGGTGACCGGCCGCTCACGCCATAATGGCTCCGAAGGGCCGTCTCATTCCCGTGGATAACGCAAAGGCGCGAGCGGATAGCCGCCCGCCCCCTCGGGCGAGCGGCGTTGTTTAACGCACCGATTAATGGGCCGACGGGTAATCGCTGTAGCCCTTGGGTCCCGGCGTATAGAACAGCTTGTCGTTGGGCGCCGCCAGCGGCGTCCCATCCCTCAGGCGCTCCACCAGATCCGGATTGGCGATAAAGGGCCGGCCGAACACAACGGCTTGGATCAACCCGGACTGCAACGCGGCTTCGCCCGTTTCGGCCGTGTAGCCGCCCGCCGCCAGCATCGGCCCCTTGATGCGGGCGCGCAGCGCCTGCAGGGCCGCATCGGGATCGCCCGCGTTGTTCAGCGCCGCCGCGAACGAGTCGGCCTTCATCACGTGCACATAGGCCATGTCGGCCGTCGGAAGCGCGTCAAGGAGCGCAAGATGCGTCTCCAGCGGGTTCGCGTCCACGAGGTCGTTGAACATGTGGCCGGGCGAGATGCGGATGCCCGTCCGGTCCGCCCCGATCGCGGCCGCGACCGCCTGGGTGGTCTCCACCACGAAGCGGATGCGCCCGCTTACCGAGGAGCCGTAGCCGTCCGCGCGCTGGTTGGTGTTGCTGCTCAGGAACTGGTTCAGCAGGTAGCCATTGGCGGCGTGCAGCTCGACGCCGTCGAAGCCGGCCGCGATCGCGTTGCGGGCCGCCTGCGCAAACTCCTCGATCAGCCCCGGCAGTTCGGCCGTCTCGAACGCGCGCGGCGCCGGATAGGGCTGCATCTGCTTCTGGTCGGTCCACATCGTGCCGGCCGGCGTGACGGCGGAGGGCGCCACGGGCTCGTCCGGGATCTGGCGGTTCAACGAATGCGCGATCCGGCCCGCATGCATGATCTGCAGCACGATCTTGCCGCCGCGCGCATGCACGGCGTCGGTGACCTGCTTCCAGGCCGCGATCTGCTCGGGCGTATGGATGCCGGGCGTGCGGCAATAGCCCTGGCCGGCGAAGCTGGGCTGCGTGCCTTCGGCGATGATGAGGCCCGCCGAGGCGCGCTGGGCGTAATAATCCACCACGTGAGGCTGGGGCACGCCCATGGCGTCGGCGCGCTGGCGCGTCAGCGGGGCCATCACGATGGAGTTCGCCAGGCGCAAGGCGCCGAGTTGCGTGGGCTTGAACAGAAGAGTCATGTGGGAAATCCGGTTTCGTGAGCACGACAGCGTCACGCACCGCATCTATGCGCTTCGCGGAAGGTTTGTAGGTGGCCGCGATGACGATGCCGTGATGGCCGCGGTTCCGCTTGGCGGCGCGAGCCATATTGACGGCCGCGTTTCCCATTCGGCCCCAGACCTGATACTAATCCCATGAGCCTTGCGGCCGACGTCTGGTCGGCAGCCTTGGCGTGATTTCGAGCGTGTGCGCTTGCCAGGGCCGCCCAGGCGAACCAACCGGCCGCAGCAAGCGCCGCCACCCCGCGCATCACGCGCATGAACGATTTGGAGCACCATGACTGCCTTCAAGGCGCCGCGTCTGCAGGACCGGCTCAAGCAGGCCGATTCAGCCCGCCAGGCGGCGGCGGCCGCCTTCCGCGAGCGCGCGGCCGCGAGCGGCCCGGCGCAGGCCGAGCGGATGGAAAAGCAACGCGCCGTGACGGAGGCCCGCGAGGCCCGCGCGGCCGAGAGGGCCGCCCGCAAGGCGGTCGAACAGGCCGAGCGCCAGCAGGCCCAGGCCGCCGAGGCGGAAGCCAAGCGCGCCGCGGCGGAAGCCAAGGTTCTGGCCGACGCCGAGCAGGCTGCGGCGCAGAAGGCCGAGCGCGACCGGCGCTACGCCGCGCGCAAAGCCCGCTCAAAATGATTTCGGGGTCACGCCGGCAAGCCGAGAGAGGGATCTCATGAACACCAAGAACAGCTCCCCGCAGGACGCCAAGCAGAGGGCGGGTCGCGCCTTCGAGAAGGCGGCGCAGCGCAAGAGCGAGAGCGACGTGCGGGTCGAGGAGCAGCGCAAGGCTGATCTGTCGCTCGCCGCCAAGATCAAGGGCCTGCGCGAGCTGCGCATGCAGCGCGACGCCGCCCAGGCCGAGGAAGCCGCCAACGCTCCCCCGCCCGTGAAGGTGGTGAAGAGCCGCAAGAAGGCGCCGGTCGCCGAGTAAGGCTCCGACCGGATTGGCCCTCGCGGGCTGGCCGCCGGCGGCTTCGCCGTCGGCAACGCTCAAGCTCCGCCATGAAAGAAGCCGCCTCTCCGGGGCGGCTTTTCTCGTTTCCGGGGAGACAGTTGCGCGCTTTGCGCCTTGCAGGCCAGGAGACTTCAACGATCGTCGGGCGGGTAGGAACCAAGTGGCGAACTGGTTTGTTTGCAAGCGTGCGCTGACGCCCGAAGCGCCCTGTGCAGGACCAACCGTGCCGCAACCCTCTCCCCGTACGCCCACCGGAATCGAAGGGCTCGACGCCATCCTGGGCGGTGGCCTCACGGCGGACCGCCTCTATCTGGTGGAGGGCACTCCCGGCACCGGCAAGACCACCCTGGCTCTGCAGTTCCTGCTCGAGGGCCACCGCCTGGGCGAGCGCGGCCTCTACGTCACCCTGTCCGAGACCGCCAGCGAGCTGCGCGCCGTCGCGGTGACGCATGGCTGGAACCTTGATGGCGTCGAACTTGTGGAGCTGGTGCCCGAGCTGGAGCTGGAGCCCGACTACGAGCAGACGCTCCTGCACCCATCCGAGGTCGAGCTGGGCGAAACCGTCCGCGGCGTCATGGAGCGGTTCGAGCAGTTCAAGCCCAAGCGGCTGGTGCTCGATAGCCTCTCCGAGCTGCGCCTTCTGGCGCAAAACCCGCTTCGGTACCGCCGCCAAATCCTGGCGCTGAAGCAGTTCTTCGCCACCCGCTCCTGCACCGTGCTGGTGCTGGACGACCGAACGTCGCAGCCGGGCGACCTCCAACTCCACAGCATCGCGCACGGGGTGATCTCGCTCGACCAGTCCGCCACCGGATTCGGCGCCGAGCGGCGGCGCCTGCGCATCATCAAGATGCGCGGCCTCAGCTACAGCGGCGGCTACCACGACTTCGCCATCCGCACCGGCGGAATGGCGGTTTACCCCCGCATGGTGGCGTCGGAGCACCCCGGCGCGGCGCCGCAGCAAAAGGTCACGACCAGCGTCCCGGAGCTCGACCACCTGCTCGGCGGCGGCCTCGTCGCCGGAACCACCACGCTGCTCAGCGGTCCCGCCGGCGTCGGAAAAACCACGGTGGCGGTGCGCTGCATGGTCTCGGCCCTGCAGCAGGGCCACAAGGCCATGTATTTCCTGTTCGACGAGCGCCTGCCCACCCTGCTGGTGCGTTCCGCCGACCTCGGCATGGACCTACAACCCTTTCTGGACAGCGGCGCGCTCACGATCCGGCAGATCGACCCGGCCGAGCTGTCGCCTGGCGAGTTCGCGGTGTCGGTCCGCCGTTCCGTGGAGAACGGCGCCAGGGTGGTGCTGGTCGACAGCCTGAACGCCTACCTGCAGGCGATGCCCGAGGAGCGGCACCTGACCCTGCAGATGCACGAGCTCCTGACCTATCTCGGCCAGCAGGGGGTGCTCACCATCATGATCCTCGGCCAGCATGGCCTCGTCGGCGACATCCGCTCCGACATCGACCTCAGCTACCTCGCCGACACCGTGCTGCTCCTGCGCTTCTTCGAGGCCGACGGCGAGGTCCGCAAGGCCATCTCAGTGATCAAGACCCGCACCACCGACCATGAGCGCACCATCCGCGAATTCGTGGTGGACCGTCGTGGGCTGAGCGTGGGCGAACCGCTGCGCCAGTTTGCGGGCGTGCTCAGCGGCGCTCCAGAGTATCGCGGCGATCCCGGCCCCCTGCTCGGCCCGAACGCCCAGGCGGTCTCGCATGCCCTCGGCCAAGGCGCCAACGGCGTCGACGATGAGTGACGCCCGCGTCCTGGTCCTCGCTCCGATTGGCCGAGACGCCGCCGTGGCCGTTGCGCTGCTGGGCCGCAACGGCCTGGCGGCCGACGCCGTCGAGGACCTTCCCGAACTCACCCGCGAACTCGCCCAAGGCGCCGGCGCGGCCGTGATCGCCGAGGAGGCGCTGTCGGGCGACGGCCTCGACGACCTCGTCAGCTGGCTCGACGGCCAGCCCCCGTGGTCGGATTTCCCCCTCATCGTGCTCGCCAATGGCCACAAGGGCGTGCGCTCGCCGCGCGCCTTCGAGCGGCTGGACCGCCTGCGCAACGTCGTGCTGCTGGAGCGCCCGCTGCATGCTGAGAGCATGGTGCGAGCCGTGCGCTCAGCCCTCAACGCCCGCCGCCGCCAATACGAGGCGCGCGACCACCTCGCCCGTTCGCGCGAGGAATTGGAGCGCCTCGTGATCGAGCGCACCCGCGAACGCGAGGAGGCGCTGGCGCTGCTGCACGAAGCCCAGAAGATGGAGACCATCGGCCAGCTGACCGGCGGCGTGGCGCATGATTTCAACAACCTGCTTACGCCCGTGATGGGCAGCCTCGACCTGCTGCGTCGGCGGATCGGCCCTGACGACGCCCGCTCGCAGCGCCTCGTCGAGACCGCCCTGCAGGCGAGCGGCCGGGCCGCCACGCTGGTGCAGCGCCTTCTCGCCTTCGCGCGCCGGCAGGATCTGCAGCCCCGCGCCGTGGACGTCGGCGAGCTGCTCGCCGGCATGGAGGACCTGGTCCGCCGCTCCATCGGCCCCACGGTCGAGGTGGTGGTGCGCGCGCAATCCGATCTCCCGTCCGCCCGCGTCGATCCCGGCCAGCTTGAGCTCGCCATCCTCAATCTGGCGATCAACGCCCGCGACGCCATGCCGACCGGCGGCGTGCTCACAATCGAGGCGTCGATCTGCGCCAATGACGACCCCCACCCCGCCCGCGTGCCCGCCGGCTCCTATGTCCGGATCTCCGTGTCCGACACGGGCGAAGGCATGGACGAGGCGACGCTGCGCCGCGCCGTGGAGCCGTTCTTTTCAACCAAGGGCCTCGGCAAGGGCACCGGCCTCGGGCTCTCCATGGTGCACGGCATGGCGGCGCAGTCGGGCGGCGACCTGCAACTCGCAAGCACCCCGTTGGTAGGCACCCGCGCTGATCTGCTGCTGCCCGTTGCGGATGAAGTCGCCGCGCCAGCTGAAAAAAACCACTACGACGCCGTCGCGCCGGCCCGTTCCGGCACGGTTCTGCTGGTGGACGACGAGGACCTCGTGCGCCGGGGCACCGCCGAAATGCTGATCGACCTCGGCTACTCGGTGATCCAGGCCGGCTCGGGGGCCGAGGCGCTGCGCGTGCTGCGGGCCAAGGACACGGCAGTCGACATGCTGGTGAGCGACTACCTGATGCCGGCCATGAACGGCGCCGATCTCGTGATGGAAGCCGCCAAGCTGCGCCCGGGTATCGCGGCGCTGCTCATTACCGGTTACGCCAACCTCACCCAGGGCCTCGGCAACGAGTTGCCCCGCCTCGCCAAGCCCTTCCGCCAGGCCGAACTCGCGGCCCGCATTGCCGAGCTCCTTGCGGGGAAATCCAGCGAGGCCCCCATGGCCGCGCAGGCGAGCGCCTAGAGCGCCATCCCACCGGATAACCCGCGCGCAACCTCCGCTTTGTCGACGGCCTCGACCGACGCGGCGCGACCGCGCTGGAAAGCGTCGGCCCCGCGGGAGCGCGCGCCCTGCCGTCGTGAAGCATGGGCGACGGCCGCTCGCGCGTTGCGAATCCCCCGGCCCGCGACCTGGTGCGCCTATTTTACCCGTGTCGCGCCCATGCACATCCGGGTAGAAGCGGGCGGCCGCGCGAGCGGATTCGAGGTCCAGGCATGAAGTTTTCCGCCCTCACCCTTTTGCGCCAGGCGCTCAGCGGCAACACCGGCTGGCCCGAGCAATGGCGCTCCCCGGAGCCGAAGGCGAGCTACGACGCCGTGATCGTCGGCGCCGGCGGCCACGGGCTGGCGACGGCCTACTACATGGCCAAGGAACACGGCATGCGTAACATCGCCGTGGTCGAGAAGGGCTGGCTTGGCGGCGGCAACACCGGGCGCAACACCACCATCATCCGCTCCAACTATCTGTGGGAAGAGAGCCAGGGCCTCTACGAGCACGCGCTGAAGCTCTGGGAAGGGCTGTCGCAGGAACTCAACTACAACGTCATGTACTCGCCCCGCGGCGTCATGATGCTGGCCCACAACACGCACGACGTGCAGGTCTTCAAGCGCCACGTCCATGCCAACCGCCTGCAGGGCATCGATAACGAGTGGCTGACGCCCGAGCAGGCGAAGGACTTCTGCCCGCTGCTGAACATATCGAAGGACATCCGTTACCCCATCGTCGGCGCCGCCCTGCAACGGCGCGGCGGCACCGCCCGGCATGACGCCGTGGCGTGGGGCTACGCCCGCGGCGCCTCCGCGATGGGCGTCGACATCATCCAGAACTGCGAGGTCACGGGCATCGACCGCGACCCGAGCGGCGCGGTGTCGGGCCTTCAAACGAGCCGCGGTCCGATCAGGACGAAGCGCGTCGGCGTGGTCGCGGCCGGCCACACCAGCGTGGTGATGGGCATGGCGGGCGTGCGCATGCCGCTGGAGAGCTACCCCCTGCAGGCGCTCGTGTCAGAGCCCGTGAAGCCGGCCATGTCCTGCGTGGTGATGAGCAACACCATCCACGCCTACATGTCGCAATCCGACAAGGGCGAGATGGTGATCGGCGCCGGCACGGACGCCTACACGTCCTATTCGCAGACCGGCGGGCTCCACATCTCGTCGCACACGCTGGACGCCATCTGCGAGCTGTTCCCGCCCGTGCGGCGCCTGCGCATGCTGCGCAACTGGGGTGGCATCGTCGACGTCACGCCGGATCGCTCGCCCATCATCGGCAAGACCCCCGTGCCGGGGCTGTTCGTGAATTGCGGCTGGGGCACCGGCGGCTTCAAGGCGACCCCGGGCTCCGGCAACGTCTTCGCCCACACGGTCGCGACCGGCGAGCCTCACCCCATCAACGCCGGCTTCACGCTGGACCGCTTCCGCACCGGCCGGCTCATCGACGAAGCCGCCGCCGCCGCCGTGGCGCACTGAAAGACCCGTTCATGCTGCTGATCCGTTGCCCGGTCTGCGAGATGGACCGCCCCGAACTCGAGTTCCGCTATGGCGGCGAGGCCCATGTGGCGCGCCCGCTGGACCCCTCGTCGGTCTCCGACCAGGACTGGGCCGAGTACCTCTATTTCCGCTCCAACCCGAGGGGCGTCCACGCCGAGCGCTGGCGCCATACCTCCGGCTGCGGCCGCTTCTTCAACGCCATCCGGCACACCGTGACCGACCGCATCCTGGCCACCTACAAGGCCGGCGAACCGAAGCCCGACCTCGCGACGCTCACCGGGGAGACCGGGCGATGATGGCGCTCACGCGCGAGGCGCGCACCCTCCCCGTGCTTGCGAGCAGCGCAGCCACAAAGCAGTCGACGGGGACGAGCTTGCATCCCTCCACCGTCATCCCCGGGCTCGTCCCGGGGATCCACGCGCTGGGCTCCGGCGTGGATGGCCGGGGCAAGCCCGGCCATGACGGCGAAGAGCCGGGCCAACAGATCCACAAAGGCCTCCGCGCATGACCCAGCCTTTCCGCACCGCCGCGGGCGGGCATGTCGACCGGGCGCGCGCCATCCCGTTCACGTTCGACGGCAAGAGCTACACCGGCCATGCCGGCGATACGCTCGCGTCCGCGCTGCTGGCCAATGGCGTCGCCCTCATGGGCCGCTCGTTCAAGTATCACCGCCCGCGCGGCGTGCTGGGCGCTGGAGCCGAGGAGCCCAACGCGCTGGTGAGCGTGTCGCGCGGCGGCGGGCGTTTTACGCCCAACCTGCGCGCCACCCAGGTTGAGCTCTATGAAGGCCTCGTCGCCGAGAGCCAGAACCGCTGGCCATCGCTCGCGGTGGACGTCGGCGAAGTCAACAATCTCGTTCCGCCGGGCGTGTTTAGCGCCGGTTTCTACTACAAGACATTCATGGCGCCGGCCGGAGCCTGGAAAGGCGTCTACGAGCCGTTCATCCGCAAGGCGGCGGGGCTCGGGGTCGTGCCCCGGGAGCCGGATCCCGACCACTACACCCACCGCTACGCCTTTTGCGACGTGCTCGTGGTGGGCGCCGGCGCGGCCGGGCTCGCGGCGGCGCTGGCCGCCTCCGAGGGCGGCGCGCGCGTCATCGTCGCGGACGAGAACCCCGCCATGGGCGGCGGGCTGCTCGACGAGCCCGATCTCGCCATCGACGGCCAGCCCGCCGCCGCATGGGCGGCGCAAGCCGTGGCCACGCTGGTGGCCCGAACCAACGTGACCCTGCTCACCCGCACCCAGGCTTTCGGCTACTACGCCCAGAATTTCGTTGGCCTCGCCCAGCGCCTGACCGACCATCTCGCCGCCCTGCCCGCCCATGCGCCGCGCGAGCGGATGTGGAAGCTGCGCGCCGGCCGGGTCGTGTTGGCGACCGGCGCCATCGAGCAGCCGCTGGTTTTCCCGGACAATGACCGGCCCGGGATCATGCTGGCGGGCGCGGCGCGGACCTACCTCAACCGCTATGGCGTGAAACCCGGCGACCATGCCGTGGTGTTCACCGTGGATGACAGCGGCTACGCCGCCGCGCTCGACCTCGCCCGCGCGGGCGTCGCCATCGCGGCTGTCGTGGACGTGCGGCCCGAGCCGGGCGAGGCCGCCGCGCTCGCCGCAAACGCGGCGGCGCTGCGGGTGCTGAGCGCGTCGGTGATTACCGGAACGAGCGGTCGCCTGCGCGTGTCGGGCGCCGAGATCGGCAAGGTGGGCCCGGACGGAACGGTGCGTCCCGTGGAGCGCATCGCTTGCGATTGCGTGCTGATGGCCGGCGGCTGGGTTCCGGCCGTGCACCTGTTCTCGCAATCACGCGGCAAGCTGCGCTTTGACGACGCGCGCGGGATCTACCTGCCGGGCGAACCCGCGCAGGCGCAGCTTTCCGTCGGCGCCTGCAACGGCGCCTTCGGGATCGCGGCGGCGTTGGCCGAAGGCTTCGCGGCCGGCGGCGCAGGTGCGGCTCCGGCCGTCTCGGGCGAGATCGCACCCATGGGCGGCGGCTTCCAGGGTGCCGTCCCGCACCACCGCGATCCGCAAAAGGTGAAGGCCTTCGTCGACTTCCAGAACGACGTCACCGCCAAGGACATCCGGCTCGCCGTGCGGGAAGGCTTTCGCTCCATCGAGCACGTGAAGCGCTACACCACCAACGGCATGGCGACGGACCAGGGCAAGACGTCCAACATGAACGGGCTGGCGATCGCGGCCGGCGCGCTGGACAAGCCCGTGCCGCAGGTGGGCCTCACCACCTTCCGGGCGCCCTACACGCCCGTGACCTTCGGCAGCTTCGCGGGCCACTCGCGCGACCACCTGTTCGACCCTGTCCGCAAAACCGCGACGCACGCCTGGGCGCAGGCCAACGGCGCGGTGTTCGAGGACGTCGGGCTCTGGAAGCGCGCCTGGTATTTTCCCAAACCGGGCGAGACCATGCACGCCGCCGTGGCGCGCGAGTGCCGCACTGTGCGCGACACCGGCGGCGTCTTCGACGCCTCCACGCTGGGCAAGATCGAGGTGGTCGGCCCGGACGCGGCCGAGTTCATGAACCGGCTCTACACCAACCCGTGGACCAAGCTGGAGCCCGGCCGCTGCCGCTACGGCCTGATGCTGAACGAGCAGGGCTTCGTGATCGACGACGGCGTGATCGGCCGCCTCGCGCCTGACCGCTTCCACGTCACCACCACGACGGGCGGCGCGCCGCGCGTGCTCGCCCACATGGAGGACTACCTCCAGACCGAGTTCACCGACCTCAAGGTCTGGCTCACCTCCACCACCGAGCAGTGGGCCGTGATCGCCGTGCAGGGCCCCAACGCCCGGCGCGTGCTGCAGCCTCTGGTGGACGGGATCGACATCTCGCGCGAAGCCATGCCGCACATGAGCCTGCGCGAGGGCCGCATCTGCGGCGTGCCCACGCGGCTGTTCCGCGTGAGCTTCACGGGCGAGCTCGGCTTCGAGGTCAACGTGCCGGCCGACCATGGCCTCGCGGCCTGGGAGGCGATCTGGGCCGAGAGCCAGCGCTACGGCATGGCCGCCTATGGCACCGAGAGCATGCACGTGCTGCGCGCCGAGAAGGGCTTCATCATCGTCGGCCAGGAGACGGACGGCACCGTGACGCCCAACGACCTTGGCCTCGACTGGGCGATCGGCAAGCTGAAGCCCGACTTCGTCGGCAAGCGCTCGCTGACCCGGCCCGACATGCTGAAAGCCGACCGCAAGCAGCTCGTCGGCCTGCTCACGGCCGACCCGGCCGCCGTGCTGGAGGAAGGCGCGCAGATCACCGCCGAGGCGACGCCCATCCGCGGCCGTCCGGCGCTGGGCCACGTGACGTCGTCCTATGCGAGCCCGGCCGCCGGCCGCTCCATCGCGATGGCGTTGGTCGCGGGCGGACGCGCCCGCATGGGCGAAACGGTGTTCATCCCCATGCCGGCCGGCCCGATCGCCGCCCAGGTGTGCGAGCCCATCTTCCACGACAAGGACGGGAGCCGCCTCGATGGCTGATCATTCCGCCGCTGCACGGCGTGCCTCGCCCTTCGCCGAGTTCCCGGCCGACTGGGGCCCGACGGTCGCCGGCCTGCGCCTGTCCGAAGGCGGCCCCGCCGCCCGCTTCATCCTGCGCGGGACGGACGCTGTCGCGGTGGCATCGGGCGCCTTCGGCGTCGCGATCCCGACCACGCCGCTGCGCGCCGCCGCCGGCGCGGGCCGCGCCGCGCTCTGGCTCGGCCCGGACGAATGGCTGCTGCTCGGCCCCGCCGGAGAGGCGGACGCCCTTGCGGCGTCGCTGGCCGCGGCGCTCGCCGACGTCCCGCACAGCCTCGTGGACGTCTCGCATCGCCAGACCGGCCTCGTGCTGGAAGGCCCCGGCGCGGCGCTGGCGCTGAACGCCGCCGTGCCGCTGGACCTGTCGCTCGCGGCCTTTCCCGTGGGCATGGCGGCGCGCACCATCTTCGAAAAGGCCGAGATCGTGCTGTGGCGCACCGATCCGGAGCGCTTCCACGTGGAAGTCTGGCGCTCCTTCGCGCCCTATGTGCGCGAGCTGCTCGACATCGTCCGGCGCGAGAACGCCGTGGCGTAGCGCTCAGTCGCCCGGCGCCAGCCCCGCCCACGGCCGCGCGGCCGCGTCGCGCTCGCGAAACCGCGCGATGGCGGGTCGCTCGGCCAGCGTCAGGTCGATGTCGTCCCAGCCGTTAAGAAGCTGCGTCTTCCACACCGGGTCGATCGCGAAAGCCACGACGAGGTTGCCGGCCGTCACGGTCTGCGCCGCGAGGTCGACGCGCAGCGCCCGCCCGTCCTCCACCCAGGCCGAGCCCAGCAGCGCCTCGGCGTCCTCCTCGGACACCCGCGCCGGCAGGAGCCCGTTCTTCACCGCGTTGGACGCGAAGATGTCGCCGAAACTCGGCGCGATCACGCAGCGCACGCCAAAATCCGCCAGCGCATAGACGGCCGCCTCGCGCGACGAGCCGCAGCCGAAATTGCGCCGCGCCACCAGCACGGCCGCGCCCGCCCGGCGCGGATCGTCCAGCGGATTGGCGACCGGCCCCTCCGGCCCTTCCCGCATGTCGTGCAGCAAAAACGGCCCGTACCCCTCCGAGCGCGGTCGCTTCATGAACCGCGCCGGGATCAGCTGGTCGGTGTCCACATTGGCCAGCGCCAGCGGAATGGCAGGCGTTTCCAGCGAGTCGAACGGCTTCATCCCACGACCTCCCGCCCGGCCAAAAGCGCGCGCGCATCCGTCAGCCGCCCCGTCACTGCGGCGGCCGCCACCATGGCGGGCGACATCAGGTGCGTGCGCGATCCCGGCCCCTGCCGGCCTTTGAAGTTGCGGTTGGTCGTGGAGGCGCAGCGCTCGCCCGCCGGCACGATGTCGCCGTTCATGCCCACGCACATGGAGCAGCCGGATTCCACCCATTCGAGCCCGGCCTCGCGGAAGATGCGGTCGAGTCCCTCCTCCTCGGCCTGGCGCTTCACGGCCGAGGAACCCGGCGACACCAGCCCCGGCGCGGCCGCCTTGCGTCCGGCCAGCACGGCCGCGGCGGCGCGCAGGTCCTCGATGCGGCTGTTGGTGCACGAGCCGATGAACACGCGGTCGATGCGGATCTCGTCCAGCCGCATGCCGGCGCGCAGATCCATATAGGCCAGCGCGTCGCGCACCGCCTGGGCCCGCCCCTCGTCGGCGATGCGCGCGGGGTCGGGCACGGTGGCGTCGATGGGCGCGGCGTGCTCGGGGCTCACCCCCCATGTCACCGTCGGGGCGATCTCGACGCCCGAAAACGAAGCCTCCCGGTCGAACGCCGCGTCCGGGTCGCTCGCCAGCTCGCGCCAGTCCTCGGCGGCGGCGTCGAACGCCGCCCCCTGCGGCGCGAAGGGTCGCCCGCGCAGCCACGCGAAGGTCGTCTCGTCCGGCGCCACCAGCCCCAGCCGGCCGCCCGATTCGATGGACAGGTTGCACAGCGTCATGCGCCCCTCCATCGAGAGCGCCCGCACGGCCGAGCCCGCATATTCGATTGCGCAGCCCTGCGCCCCGTCCGCGCCGATGCGCGCGATGATGGTCAGCGCCACGTCCTTGGCGGTGATCCCGGGCCCGAGTGGCCCGTCCACGACGATGCGCATTCGGTGCGGCCGCTTTTGCCAGAGCGTCTGCGTCATCAGCACATGCGCGACCTCGGACGCCCCGATGCCGAACGCGAAGGCCCCGAAGGCGCCGTGCGTGGAGGTGTGGCTGTCGCCGCACACCACCGTCAGCCCGGGCAGCGTCAAGCCCTGCTCCGGGATGGCGACATGCACGATGCCCTGGCGCGGATCCCGCAGCCCGATCAGCCGAAGGCCGTGCCGGGCCGTGTTGGCCGACAACTGGTCCAGCATGCGGGCGATCTCCGGATTGGCGACGCTTCCGTCCCGCCCGCGCGTCGGCGCGTAGTGGTCCGCGATGCCGAACGTCAGCTCCGGATGCGCCACGCCGGCGCCACGCTTCGCCAGCTGGTCGAACGCGTGGAAGCTGCCCTCGTGCAAGAGGTGCCGGTCGATCCACAGCAGCGAGGTCCCGTCCTCGCGCGTCGTGATCGCGTGCGCGTCCCACAGCTTGTCAATGATGGTCCTGTTTTCGGGGGGGGTCCTGGCCACTGCAGCTGCCTTTTTCACCGCCACGACGCTGCCCGCCAAACGGGCTTGACGGCTCCATGTTGTATCATACTGTAGACAATTAGAAGTCCTATCGTGAGGCGATCTTGGCTGGCGTGGACGTGCCCAAGGCCCGGCAGGTTTATCTGGTGCTGCGCGAGCGGATCGCCAGCGGCGGCCTGCATTCGGGCGATGTCCTGCCGGGCGAGCAGGCGCTCGCGGCCGAGCACAACGTCTCGCGCATCACAGTCCGCAAGGCGCTGGCCGAGCTTGAGCGCGAGGGCATGGTGGACCGCCGCCGCGGCGCCGGCACCTTCGTGCGCCTCGCCGCCGCCCCCAAGCCCGTTGTCGCCGACATCGCGGACGTGCTCAGCAACCTCGTCGCGATGGGTCGCGGCACGGACGTTCGCCTCCTCGCCTTTGGGTACGGCGAACCGGCCTCGGCCGTCGCCGAGGCGCTGCGGCTCGCGCCCGGCGAACGCGCGCAGCGCTCCGTGCGGGTGCGCATGGTGGACGGCGAGCCCTTTTCTCACCTCACCACGCACGTGCCCGAACGCATCGGCGTCACCTATTCGGAAGCGGAGCTCGCCTCCCGCCCCCTGCTCGCCTTGCTGGAGCGCTCGGGCGTCGAGGTCGACCGCGCCACGCAGGAGATCGGCGCCGTGCTGGCGACGCCCGACGTGGCGGCGGCGCTGAACATCGACATTGGCTCCGCCCTGATCGCGCTGACACGCGTCGTCTACGACGCCGAAGGCCGCGGCGTGGAGCATCTGGCCGCGCTCTACCGGCCGGATCGCTACGCGTTCCGCATGGATCTGGAGCGCACCGGCGCCGACGACGGCCGGCGCTGGTCGCCCGCCACGGGCGAGCATCAATCAACGAAGCGGAGCCGAAGCGCCCGCAAGCACGAGGGGAAGGCACAATGACAAAGCTGATTACGGGCGTCACACGACGCGATGCGCTCAAGGCCGGCGCCGCCTTCGCGGGCGTTCTTGCGATGCCTGGCCTCGTGCGCGCCCAGGCCGCCGCCGTGAAGGTTGGCGTGCTGCAGCCGCTCACCGGGGCGCTTGCCTTCGACGGACAGGCCGGCCAACTCGGCGCCGAGCTCGCCATCAAGGCCATCAACGCGGCCGGCGGCATCAAGTCGCTCGGCGGCGCCAAGCTCGAGGCTGTGATCGGCGACGCGCGTTCCACTCCGGAGGGCGGCACCAGCGAGGTCGAGCGTCTCGCGGCCGAAAACGTCAGCGCCATCGTGGGCGGCTTCGCGAGCCCCATCTGCCTCGCCGCCACGCAGGCGGCCTCGCGCTACGACCTGCCCTACATCGTCGACGTCGGAGTCAACGACCAGATCGTCAGCCGTGGCCTCAAGAACACGTTCCGCTTCGCGCCCGGCTCCTCCATCGTCAGCGCCCAGGCGCTTGACAACCTGGTGAAGCTCAACGATGCGGCCGGAAAGCCCATCAAGACCGTGCTGCTGGTGCATGAGGACGGTTTGTTCGGCTCAGGCCTCGCCAAGCTCCTGCAGGCCGAGTTGCCCAAGCGCGGCTTCGAGGTGATCGACACCATCTCGCACCCGACGCCGGCGCGCGACATGTCCAACATCGCGCTGCAGATCAAGGCCAAGAACCCGGATCTCGTGATCCCGTCGAGCTACTACGGCGAGTTCGTGCTGCTCGCCCGCACCATGCAGCAGCAGCGCATCAAGCCCAAGGGCATCTACGCGGTGCTGAACGGCGCCGCCTCCAACTTCCGCTTCGTCAAGGAATTCCCTGACGCGGCTCAATACGTGATCGACACCAACCACTGGTACGACCCGCGCAACGCCGTCGCCATCGCCCTCAAGAAGGAGGTCGACGGCATGGGCAAGTTCTTCACCTACAACGTGGCGCTGAACTACTCGGCCATGCTGCTCCTCGCCGACGCCATCGAGCGCGCCGGCTCGGCCGACCGCGCCAAGATCATCGCCGCGCTGGAAACCTCGAGCTTCGACAAGCACATCATGCCGTATGGGCCGACCAAGTTCGTGAACGGCCAGAACACCGGCGCGGCCCCGGTGAACACCCAGGTCCAGGGCGGCGACATCAAGGTGATCTTCCCCGAGAAGTTCGCCGACGCAAAGGCGGTGTTCCCCGTCCCGGCGTAGCGAGCCCTCCCCGTCAATGCGAGGAGCGAAGCGACGAAGCAATCCAGGCGCCGGGCAAGGGCTCGGCGCCTCCTGGCCCACCATCAGCTGGATTGCATCGCTTCGCTCGCGATGACGGCGGGGAAAACCCCCTCTCCGCGCCGATCGGCGAAGAGCGATAACGACCACACCCCTCGCCGTCATTGCGGGGAGCGAAGCGACGAAGCAATCCAGGCGCCGGGCAAGGGCTCGGCGCCTCCCGGCCCAGCATCCGCTGGATTGCTTCGCTCCGCTCGCGATGACGGCAGGGGATCTGAAAGCCGACACACAGGACACGCATGTTTTCGCCCGATATCGTCATCGCCGCCGTGCTAAACGGGCTCCTCACGGGGGCCGTCTACGCCCTCGTGTCGGTGGCGCTGACGCTGGTCTATGGCGTGCTGCACATCATCAACTTCGCGCATGGGGCGATCCTGACGGCCGCCATGTTCGCGGCGTTCTTCGCCCACCAGGCCGGGATCGACCCGCTGCTCTCCGTGCTGTTCATCGCGCCTGCGTTCTTCGCCCTCGGCTACGCCGTGCAGCGCTGGATCATCGGGCCGGCCAGCCATGGCGACGACCGCAACATCCTGCTCGTCACGCTGGGTCTCTCCATCGTGATCGAGAACGTCCTGCTGGCCGCCTTCCGCTCCGATACGCGCAGCATCGACGTGCCGTACGGGTTTTCGGTCGTTGACCTCGGCTTCGTGTTCCTGCCGATGCCGCGCGTGATCGCCTTCGGGGTCACCTGCGTGGTGGCGGCCCTGCTCTGGGCGCTGCTGACCCGCACGGACACTGGCAAGGCCATCCGGGCGGTCGCCAAGGAAAAGCTCGGCGCCTCGCTGGTCGGAATCGACGTCACCCACATCTACGCCGTCACGTTCGGCATCGGGGCGGCGTGCCTCGCCGTCGCGGCCTGCGTGCTGCTGCCGAGCTACTACGTCAATCCACGTGTCGGCACGGCTTACGTCCTCGTCGCCTTTACGGTGGTCGTGCTGGGCGGCATGGGCTCGGTGCCGGGCGCGATGATTGGCGGGCTCCTGATCGGCGTGGTCGAGAGCCTGTCGGGCCTCTATTTCGGTGAGAGCCTCGGCCAGCTCGGCATCTTCCTGATCTTCATCCTGGTGCTGCTGGTGCGACCCACGGGCCTGTTCGGAGCCCGCGCATGACCGGCCCAGTAAACACGAGCCCACGGACCTCGCTGTTGGCCGCCTACGGCCCCATCCTGGCCGTGGCGCTTGTTCTGGCGCTGCTGCCGTTGGCCACCACCGCCAACACGGTGCTGAACGCCATGGTGCTGGCGCTGCTGATCGCGCTCGCCGGACAGGGCTGGAACATCCTGGGTGGCTATGGCGGGCAGTTCTCGTTCGGCCACGCCGTGTTTTTCGGCACGGGCGCTTATGCGGTGGCGCTGCTGCAGAGCCGGCTCGGCCTCAACGCCTATCTGGCGTTCGGAGCCGCGGTGGCGATCGGCGCGGCCGTCGGGGCCGCTATCGGTTTTCTGTCCTTCCGCTCGGGCCTGCGCGGTTCCTACTTTGCGCTCGTGACGCTCGCCTTTGCGGAAGTGTTCCGCATCGTCGCCAACGCGTCGCCCTGGACGGGCGGCGCCTCCGGCGCGCTGATCAAGCTCGATATGCGGCCCGAGAACTTCCAGTTCGCCAGCCGGGCCACCTTCTTCTGGATCGCGCTCGCGCTCGTCACGGCCGCGCTGGTCGCCACGCGGATGATGGAGCGCTCGCGATTCGGCGCTTATCTGGTCGCCATCCGCGAAAACGAGGACGCCGCCAAGGCGCTGGGCGTGAACACGTTCCGGGTAAAGCTGCAGGCCATCACGGCGTCGGCCGCCGTCACGGCCGCGGCGGGGGCTTTCTACGCGCAATATTTCCTCTTCGTGGACGCCAACATCGCCTTCGGGACCTGGATCTCGGTGGAAGCGCTGCTCGTTCCCATCGTGGGCGGGCTCGGCACGGTGTTCGGACCCTTGATAGGCGCGCTGGCGCTGCACGGGCTGGCGGAAGCCACCAAGGCGCTGGCCGGGCGCCTGCCCGGGGCCGACCTGGCGCTTTACGGCGCGCTCCTGGTGCTCGCCATCGCGTTCGCGCCCAACGGAGTGCAGGGGCTGTTCAACCGCCTCAAGGGCGGCTTCTCGACCCGGAGAGCCGCATGAGCGAGCCCCTGCTCCGGGTCGAGGCCGTGTCGAAGCGCTTCGGCGGGTTGCTCGCCGTGGACGCCGCCTCGCTTGTCGTCGAGGCCGGCGGCATCACCGGGTTGATCGGGCCCAACGGCGCCGGCAAGACAACGCTGTTCACGCTGGTGTCGGGCTTCGAGAAGCCAACAACGGGCCGCATCCTGTTCAAGGGCCGCGACGTCGGCGCGCTCGCGCCGCATGAGCGCGCCGCGCTGGGCGTCGCCCGGACCTTTCAGATCGTGCAGCCCTTCGCCGGCCTGAGCGTGCGCGAGAACATCGCGGTGGGCGCCCATCTGCGCCACCCCCGGCGCGACGACGCGCTCGGCAAGGCAGAAGCCGTGGCAGAGCGGGTCGGCCTCGCCGACCGGCTCGACGCGCCGGCCTCCGGCCTCACCGTGGTGGGTCGCAAGCGGCTGGAGCTCGCGCGGGCGCTCGCGACAGAGCCCGAACTGCTGCTGCTCGACGAGGTGCTGGCCGGCCTCAACCCCTCCGAGGTCCGCGACATCGTCCCCATCATCCGCGACCTGCGCCACAGCGGCGTCACCATCCTGATGGTGGAGCACGTGATGCAGGCCGTGATGAGCCTTTGCGACACCGTCTATGTGCTCGCCCAGGGCCGCATGATCGCCGAAGGCCCGCCCGCCGCCGTGACGCGCGATCCCGCCGTGATTGAAGCCTATCTCGGCCACGGCGCCGCCGCTCGCCTCGCCGCCCGGGAAGCCGCCCATGGATGAGGTGCTGCTTTCCGTGCGCGGGCTCGTGGCCGGGTATGGCCAGACGCAGGTGTTGCGCGGGCTGGACCTCGACGTCGCGCCCGGCGAGATCGTCGCCGTGCTGGGGTCCAACGGCGTCGGCAAGACGACGCTCAACAAGGCGCTGTCCGGCGTCGTGCGCGTCGGGGCCGGCGAGATCCGCTTCGGCGGCGAGCGCATCGACGCGCTGGCGCCGCCCGCCATCGTGGCGGCGGGGCTGATTCACGTGCCGGAGGGCCGGCGCATTTTTCCGGACATGAGCGTCCAGGAGAACCTCGAGCTCGGCTCCTTCCGTCGCGGCAAGCCCAACCGGGCCGCCAACCTGGAGCGCGTCTACGCCACCTTCCCGCGCCTGCGCGAACGGCGCGGCCAGAGCGCCGGGACGCTGTCGGGCGGCGAGCAGCAGATGCTCGCCATCGGCCGCGGCATGATGGGAGAGCCGCGGCTGCTGATCCTGGACGAGCCCTCGCTCGGCCTCTCGCCGCTGCTCGTGGAGGAGATGTTCGCGCTGATCGGCCGCCTCAACGCCGACGGCCTCGCGATCCTTCTCGTGGAGCAGAACGTGATGCAGTCGCTCGCCGTCGCGACGCGGGCCCACGTGCTCGAAAACGGCCGGATCGTACTCTCCGGAACGGGAGCCGAGCTGGCGCAAAATCCTGATCTTGAAAAAGCTTACCTGGGAATGTGACCATGACGGATGAACCCGCGCCGTCCCTCAAGGGCCGGCTCGCCCGCGGCGGCATCGTGGTCGCGCCCGGCGTCTACGACGCGCTGACGGCTTCGCTTGCCACCGACGCCGGCTTCGACGCGCTGTACCTCTCGGGCGCGGCGATCGCCTACACCAAGCTCGGCCAGCCCGACATCGGCCTCGTCTCCATGAGCGAGGTGGCCGACACGCTGGCGCATGTCTGCGAGCGGGTGCGCACGCCCGTGATCGTGGACGCCGACACCGGCTACGGCAACGCCCTCAACGTCCAGCGCACCGTGCGCCTGTTCGAGCGCGCCGGCGCGGCCGCGATCCAGCTGGAAGACCAGACCTTTCCCAAGCGCTGCGGCCACCTCGCCGACAAGGGCCTGGTCTCCACCGGCGAGATGGTGGGCAAGATCAAGGCCGCCGTGGACGCCCGCGCCTCGGCCGACACGCTGGTCATCGCCCGCACGGACGCAGTGGCGGTGGAGGGCTTCGACGCCGCCATCGCGCGCGCGGGGGCCTATGCGGACGCCGGCGCCGACATGCTGTTCGTCGAGGCCCCGCGCACCCGCGACCAGCTCGGCGCCGTCACGCAGGCGCTCGGCGGCCGCGCGCCGCTCATGGCCAACATGGTGGAGGGCGGCCAGACGCCCATCCTGTCCGGCCCCGAGCTGGAGGCGCTGGGCTTCGCGCTGGTGATCTTCCCCGGCGCCATCGTGCGGGCGCTGGCCCGCGCCGCGCAGGACTTCTACGGCGTTCTGCGCCGCGACGGCACCACGGACGCCTTTCGCGACCGCATGTTTGACTTCGCGGCCATCAACGGGATCGTCGGCACCGACGCGACGCTCGCCCGCGGCCGCCGCTACGAGGACCCGGCATGACGCTCGATCCCGTCACGCTCGCGGTGCTGAAGGGCCGGCTGGAGCAGATTGCCGACGAAATGGACGCGACGCTCTACCGCTCGGCCTTCAACCCGATCATCGCCGAAGCCCGCGACGCCTGCCACGGGCTCTACCATCCCGAGACCGGCGCGACGCTGGTGCAGGGCACGACGGGCCTGCCGATCTTCGTCGGAGCCATGGCGTTCGCCGTGAAGGCCGTGATTGACAAGGTCGCGCGCGAGGGCGGGCTCCAGGAGGGCGACACCTTTCTGTTCAACGACCCCTACGACGGCGGCACCCACCTCAACGATTTCCGCCTCGTCCGGCCGGTGTTCCGCCGCGGCGAACTCTTCTGCTGGCTCGCCTCCGTCGGCCACTGGCTCGACATCGGCGGCAACGTGCCGGGCGGTTTCAACGCCCGCGCCACCGAGAGCTTCCAGGAGGGCGTGCGCTTCCCGCCCGTGAAGCTGATCGCGGCCGGCCGCATGAACCACGACATCCTCGCCATCCTGGCCGCCAACAGCCGCGTGCCGCGCTCCAACGAGGGCGACCTCAACGGCCAGCTCAACGCGCTGGATCTCGGCGAGCGCCGCCTCGCCGGCCTGCTGGACGAATACGGCGAGGACACGGTGGACGCCGCCTTCGCGGCCTTTACCCAGCGCGCCGAGGCGCTGATGCGCGAGAACATCGCCGCCCTGCCGGACGGGACGATCAGCTTCGAGGATTATCTCGACAACGACGGCGTCACCGACGAACGCCTCACGATCGCGCTCGACCTCACCATCGCGGGCGACCGCATGACGCTGGATTTCTCCCGCTCCTCGCCGGCCTGCGCCGGCCCGCTCAACATCGCGCGCTCCACCGCGGTGGCGTGCTGCTACGTCGCCCTGAAGCACGTGTTTCCGGACGTGCCCGCCAACGCCGGCTGCATGGCCCCGATCAGCTTCGTGATCCCGGACACGACCCTGCTTGGCGTCAGCGCCCCCAAGCCGGTGGGCGGCTACACCGAAACCATCCTGCGCGTCATCGGCGTCGTGTTCGGCGCGCTCGCAAAGGTCATGCCCGACCGCGCCACCGCAGCCCCCTTCGGCACCATCAACGCGCTGTCGCTGGCGGGCCATCGCCAGAATGGCGCGCGCTGGGTCATGTTCTCGTTTTTCGGCGGCGGCCTTGGCGGCAATCCGGAAACGGATGGCCTCAACCACGGCAATAACCCGATCTCGATGGCCACCATCCCGCCGGCCGAAATCCTGGAAGCCTCCTACCCGGTCCTCTTCACCCAATGGGCGCTGCGCCCTGACAGCGCCGGCGCGGGCCTGCATCGCGGCGGCCTCGGCGCGGTCTACGAGATCGAGGCGCTGGCGCCCTCCGGCGCGGACGTGTTTCTGCTGGGCGAGCGCGGCCGCTTTGCGCCCTTCGGCGTCAATGGCGGCGGCCCCGCCGCGCTGAACCGGTTCTGCTGGCAGACCGCAGACGGCGAAGCCTCCCCGCCCCTCGCCTCCAAGGTCACGGACGTGAAGATCGCCCAGGGCCAACGCGTGCGCCTCGAAACGCCCGGCGGCGGCGGCTGGGGCGATCCCGTCGCCCGCGCCCCCGCCCTGGTCGCCCGCGACGTGCGCCTCGGCTACCTCTCGGCCGACGCGGCCCGCGCCGACTACCGCGTCAGCGTCTCCCCCGCCGGCGACCTGGACGCCGCCGCCACCGAGACGCTCCGCGCCGGGGGCGCCGCATGATGGCGTCCTTCCACAGATGCTTCGCCCCTCCACCGTCATCCCCGGGCTTGACCCGGGGATCCACGCGCTGGGCGTCGGCGTGGATGGCCGGGACGAGCCCGGCCATGACGGCTGAAAGCGCACGCCTCGCCTGCATTTCGTCATCGGAGCCCGCCCTCCCTCCACCGTCATCCCCGGGCTTGACCCGGGGATCCACGCGCTGGGCGTCGGCGTGGACGGCCGGGACGAGCCCGGCCATGACGGACAGTGTGCAGACAACACGGAAAGCATCCCGATGACCGCCCCCACGACCCCGCGCGGCGCCATTGTGGGCGTCGATGTCGGTGGCACCTTCACCGACCTGTTTTATTTCGACGAGGCCGCGCGCCGCTTCGCCACCGCGAAAGCGCCGTCCAACCGGGGCGACGAAGCCGTGGGCTTCATCGACGGCCTGCGGCGGCTGGGGCCGGTGGCGGCGCTCGGCTCCATCGTGCATGGCACCACGGTCGGCACCAACGCGCTGCTGGAAAGAAAGGGCGCGCGCATTGGGGTCATCACGACACGCGGTTTCCGCGACGTGCTGGAGATGCGCCGCCGCGACCGGCCGCGCACCTGGGGCTTGTGGGGCGATTTCACCCCCGTGGCCGACCGCGACATGCGCATGGAGGTCGACGAACGCACACTCGCGGACGGGACCATCCGCGAGGCGCTCGACCCCGCGCAGGTCCGCGACGTCGCCCGGGCGCTGCTCGCCAAGGGCGCGCAGGCTGTCGCAGTGGTGTTCATCAACGCCTACGCCAACCCGGGCAACGAGCGCATGGCTGCCGCGGCCTTGCGGGAGATCTGGCCCAACGACGACATCTCGATCTCGTCCGAGATCCTGCCCGAGATTCGCGAATTTGAGCGCACCTCCACGACGGCGCTGAACGCCTACCTGCAGCCGGTCGTCGGCTCCTACCTCGGCAAGCTCAAGGACGCGCTGGCGGCGGACGGCTTCACCGGCCAGTTCCACATCGTCCAGAGCAATGGTGGCGTCATGTCCACCGCCACGGCGCGGCGGCTGCCGGTGCGCACGGCGCTTTCGGGCCCGGCGGCCGGCGTCATCGCGGCCGCCGCCATCGCGCGCGCGGCCGGCTTCCCCAACGTCATCACGGGCGATCTCGGCGGCACCTCCTTCGACGTGTCGCTGATCGCGGGCGGCGAATCTACGCTCGCGGCCCAGACCACCATCGATTTCGGCATGGTGGTGCGCACGCCCATGATCGAGATCACCACCATCGGGGCGGGCGGCGGCTCCATCGCGCAGGTGGACAAGGGCGGTCTCCTGCAGGTCGGCCCCGAGAGCGCCGGCTCACGGCCGGGCCCCGTCTGCTACGGCCAGGGCAACACGCGCCCCACCCTGACCGACGCCAACGTGGTGCTCGGCCGGATCAACGCCGAGCGGCCCATCGGCGGCAAGCTGGAGCGGCTGGACGTGGAGGCCGCCCGCGCCGCCATCCTGGAGCATGTCGGCGCGCCGCTCGGGCTCGGCGTGATGGAGGCGGCCGAAGCCGTGCTGCGCATCGCCAACGCCCGGCTGGCCGGCGCAATCCGGCTCGTCTCCATCGAGCGCGGGCACGATCCCGGCCGGTTCGCCATCATGCCTTTCGGCGGCGGCGGCGCGCTGCATGCGGGCGCGCTGATCGGAGAAGTCGGCCTCTCGGGCGCGGTTGTGCCGCGCTTCCCGGGCATCACCAGCGCGCTGGGCTGCGTGATTGCCGACCTGCGGCACGACCAGGTTCTCACCGTCAATCTCGACCTCGCCGGCCTCGACGCCGCCGCGCTCGACGCCCGCATGGTGGACGCCGGCCGCGAGGCGCGCGCCGTGGTGGACGACGCCGGCATCGCGGTGGAGCGCGTCGACGTGCTCTACGAACTCGATATGCACTACCAGGGCCAGACCCACACGGTGTCGGTCCCTCTCCCGGTCACGCTGCGCGACGGCGCGACCGGCGTGTCCGAAACCATCGTGCGCAAAGCGTTCGAGGCGGCCTACCAGAAGCAGTTCAGCCGCCTTCTGCCAGGCATCCCCGTCCGCATCGTCTCGCTGCGCACGGCGGCGGTCGGCCGCCGCCCTCCCTTCGACCTCGCCGCGCTGGCGCCGGACCCCGGCCTGACGCTGGAGGGCGCCGGCCGCGGCTCCCGCCCGGTCTGGTTCGCGGGCGGCTGGCGCGACGCCGCCATCTGGTCGCGCCTCGACCTGCCGGTCGGCGCCGTGATCGAGGGCCCGGCCGTGCTGGAGCAGCCCGACGCCACCACGGTGCTTGACCCGGGGCTGAGCGCCAAGGTGGATGCCCTCGGCAACCTGATCATCGCGAGAGGCTGACCATGGCCGAAGCCCCCGTCCCGCTCGCCCGCACGGCCCTCCTCATCTGCGACCTGCAGAACGACTTCATCCACCCGCAGGGGGCCTATGGTCGCGCGGGCCAGACCGCGCCCGAGATCGCGGCCGTGCCGGGCCGTGTGAAGCCGCTGGCCGACCTCATGCGCCGGGAGGGCGGCTGGATCGTCCAGACGCAATTCACGCTCGTGCCGGCCAAGGGCGGCGAACCCATGATCAGCCCGCACCTGCGCGAGCTTCGCCCCTTTCTGCGCAAGGGCGATTTCGAGCCGGGCGCCTGGGGCCACGCGCTGGTGGACGACCTCGCCCCGGCCGACCTAAGCGTCGAGAAGATCGCCTACTCGGCCTTCTACATGACCCGCCTCGAATGGGTGCTGCGCAAGGCCGGAATCGAGAAGCTCTATGTCTGCGGCATCGTCACCAATGGCGGCGTCGCCTCCACGGTCCGCGACGCTCACGTGCGGGACTTCTCCACTGTCGTCCTCTCAGACGGTTGCGCGGCCTTCTCGCAAGCCGTCCACGACACCGCGATAGAGGCGCTCCGCCCCGTCTGCCGCGTGGCCACGATCGCGGAGGTGATTGCGGAGATGGAGGGCGCATGAGCGCCTTCGCCCGGCCTTGCCCCCACCTCAACCCCCTCATCTTGAGGAGCAGGCCCGCTTGGGCCTGCGTCTCGAAGGACGAAGGGCTCCAGAAGGCGCCATCGTCTTCATCCAACCAGGTTGGTCCGCCGCCTCTCCACCGTCATCCCCGGGCTCGTCCCGGGGATCCACGCGCTGGACTCACGCGTGGATGGCCGGGGCAAGCCCGGCCATGACGGAGAGAACCAACCCATTGAACGCGAGTGTTCAGGCGCAACTCTCTCCGCCGCGGCGCGGGAAACGATTCCGCCGCAAGCCCTTGCCCGGTCTAGGAGCGCGCTCATGAGCCGGGTTGAACCAGCCTCCGGCGTCACCTTCGACGCCTATGCGCCCGTGTTGATCGTCGGCGCCGGCGCGGCGGGGCTGTGCGCCGCCCTCGCGGCCACGGAAGCCGGCGCGGACGTGGTGGTGCTGGAGCGCGATCCGCTGCCGCGCGGGTCGACGGCCTTGTCGGCGGGGCTCATCCCGGCGCCTGGCACGAGGTTCCAGCGCCAGCATGGCATTGAGGACAGCGCCGAAGTCTTCGCCGCCGACATCCAGCGCAAGAACGGCCACGAGGCCGATCCGGCCTACGTCGCCGCCGTGGCCGAAGCCGCCGCGCCCGCGATCGAGTGGTTGGCGGACCGCTACGCCCTGCCCTTCTCGCTGGTGCACGACTTCGACTATCCGGGTCACTCGGCCCGCCGCATGCACGGCCTGCCGAGCCGCTCCGGCGCGGAACTGGTCGACCGTCTGCGCGAGGCGGCCGAGGGGGCCGGCGTCCCGATCCTCGCCGACGCAACTGTCACGACCTTGTTCGCCGACCCGGATGGCGCGGTGCGCGGGGTTGCGCTGGAGAGGCCGAACGGAACAACCGAGCGCATCGGCTGCGAGATGCTGGTGCTCGCGTGCAACGGCTATGGCGGCAATCCCGAGCTGGTGCGCCGCCACATCCCCGAGATGGACGGCGCGCTCTATTTCGGCCACCCCGGCAATCGTGGCGACGCCGTGTTGTGGGGCGAGGCTCTGGGCGCGGAGCTGCGTTGTCTCGGCGGATACCAGGGGCACGGCTCGGTCGCGCACCCGCACGGGATCCTGATCAGTTGGGCGGTGATCATGGAGGGCGGCTTGCAGGTGGACGCGGCCGGCCGGCGCTTTTCGGACGAAAGCCACGGCTATTCGGAGCAGGCCGCGACGGTGCTGCGGGACGCCGGCGGCGTCGCCTATGACGTGTTCGACGAGCGCATCGCCGCCGTGGCGCGGCAGTTCGAGGATTTCCGTCAGGCGGAGGCTGCCGGCGCCGTGCTGGCGGCCGACACGATCGAGGAACTCGCCGCCATGGCGAAGCTGCCCGCGGCCGTGCTGGCCGCGCAGCTGGACGAGGTCGAGCGGCTGAAGGCGAGCGGCGGCGCCGACGCGTTCGGCCGCAGCTTCGCGGGCTCTCGGCCATTACGCCCGCCGTTCCGGGCCGTGCGGGTGACCGGCGCGCTGTTCCATACCCAGGGTGGCCTCGCCGTGGATGCATCGGCCCGCGTGCTGCGCCGGGATGGCGGCGCGCTCCCCAATCTGTTCGCGGCCGGCGGCGCGGCGGCCGGCGTGTCGGGATCGACGGCGGCCGGATACCTGTCGGGCAACGGCCTGCTCACGGCCGTGACGCTGGGCCGGATCGCGGGCGCTGCCGCGGGCCGCCTTGCGCTTGGGACTTGCGGCTGACGCGCGGCCGCGCCAAGGCTAGGATCGACCTTGCGCGAGAGCGCCACGAGAGAGCCGAAGCCGATCCATGCCGGACGAATCTCCATCCAGCCCGTCATCCCTGACCGCCCGGGTCGACGACCTCGAGGTCCGCGCCGCCTACCAGGACCAGGTGATCGAAGACCTCAACAAAGTCGTGCTCGACCAGTGGACCGCGCTGGAGCAGGTGCAGCGTCGCATGAGGGCGCTGGAGGATCGCCTGCGCGAGGTCCAGGCCAGCGTCGGCGCCGACGGACAGGACGAGCCGCCGCCTCCGCATTACTGAGGCGCAGCCGCTCCGGGAGAACCGCATGGGACCGCTGCATGGCCTGAAGATCGTCGAGATGTCGAGCATCGGCCCGGCTCCCTATTGCGGCATGCTGCTGGCCGACATGGGCGCGCAGGTGATCCGCATCGACCGGCTGGAGGCGGCTGACCTCGGCTTTCCGGTGGAGCCGCGCTTCGACCTCCTGAACCGCGGCAAGCAGGCCGCCGCCGTGGACCTGAAGTTGCCCGACGGCGCAGCGCTGGTGCTGGACCTCGTCGGCCGCGCCGATGCGCTGATCGAGGGCTTCCGGCCGGGCGTGATGGAGCGGCTGGGGCTGGGGCCGGATGCGTGCCTCGCCGCCAACCCGCGCCTCGTCTACGGCCGCATGACCGGATGGGGGCAGACCGGCCCGCTCAGCGGCGACGTCGGGCACGACATCAACTACATCGCGCTCTCGGGCGTTCTCCAAGCGATCGGGCCCGCCGAGGGGCCGCCCGTGCCGCCCCTCAATCTGGTGGGCGACTTCGGCGGCGGCGCGCTGTTCCTCGCCATGGGCATGCTGGCCGCCTTGCTAGAGGCGCGCGGCTCCGGCGTCGGCCAGGTCGTCGACGCCGCCATGGTGGACGGCGCCGCCAGCCTCATGACCATGCACCACGGATACGTTCAGGCCGGCCTCTGGACCGACCGCCGCGGCGACTGCCCCCTCGGGGGCGCCGCTCCCTGGTACTCCACCTACGAAACCCTCGACCGCAAACACGTCGCCGTGGGGGCGATTGAGGGGAGGTTTTATCGGGCGCTGGTGCGCGGGCTCGGGCTGGAGGGCGCGGGCCTGCCGGGGCAGCACGACCGCGCGCGCTGGGGCGCGCTGCGCGCCGCGTTCGCGGGCGTGTTCGCGACGCGCACGCGCGACCAGTGGGCGGACGCCTTCGCGGGGACGGACGCCTGCGTGACGCCCGTGCTCGATTGCGCGGAGGCGGCCGCGCATCCGCACGCCCGGGCGCGGGGCGCCTTCGTGGACGCGGGCGACGGCGTCCACGCGCCTGCGCCCGCGCCGCGCTTCAGCCGCACGCCCGGCGCGGTGGCGGGCCCGCCCGCGGACGCGCGCGCCCGCACGCGCGAGAGCCTGCGCGCCTGGGGGCTGGCGGACGCCCGCCTGGACGCCCTTGCGGCGGCCGGCGCGATCGCGCCCTAGCGCACCGGCGCGCCCACGTTCCCGATCAGCTGCCCGCGCGCCACATAGGCGTGCTCGGTCTGGCGCAGCACGTAGCCGGGCGTGGGCGCCCGGATGGAGCGCGGGGCAGGGTCCGCGCCCGCGACCGGGTGCACCAGCGCGACCACGTCGTCCGCGCCCACCTGCGCGCCCAGCGCCACGCGGTGCTCCACGAGCCCGGGCGCGTCCGCCACGTACTGGCCCTCGGGCCCGGCCGTCACGTGCACGCCGCGGAACCGCGCCGGCGCGGGCGCCCCCGCCAGCACGCCATACCGCGCCAGCGCACGCCTCAACCCCCCCTCCATGGTTTCCAGCTCAGAGGTTTTGAGGCGGCCGCCGCCGCCTTCGACTTCGATGGAGGCGAGGTTCATCTCCTTGGCGGCCCCGCAGGCGGTTTCGCGAATGCCCTCGACGTGCTGCACGAAGTCGTAGCCCCAGGCCTCCATCAGGTCCGTCAGCGCCGCCTCGCCGACCTTGCTGGTGGGGGTCGTGAAGCCGAACACCATCGGCACCACCGAGACGTCGCGGCCGCCGGCGTGGACGTCGATCAGGAGGTCCACAGCCGGAAACAGTGAGCCGGTCGCAAAGGCGGCGAGCTTCTCGGTGGGCGTGCCCTGCGGGTTGCCGGGAAAAACCCGGTTCATGTTCTGGCCGTCAAAGGGCGACAGCCGCTTGCCGGTCTCGGAAGCCGGGAAATTGATGGACGGCGCGATGATGACGCGGCCGGTCACGTCCTCGGGCCTGATCGCGTCGGCCAGGCGCCGCAGCACGATCTGCGCCTCGTACTCGTCGCCATGGACGCCCCCGAACAGCAGCACCGAAGGGCCCTGCCCATTGTTGATGCAGCACAGGACGTCGCCCGAGACGCCGTCCAGCGGGCCTACGAGAGGGCCGAGGTCGTAGAACGCCTTTCCGGGGCGGGAGGGGTCGAATTCGGCGAGCATGGGATGCCTTTCTGGTCGCGTGTCACCGGCCCGCGACGCCATGTGCGCCGCGGGATTGGTCTTCGGTGCGGATGAAAACGCCGCTCAGGCGGCGCGGCTGACCTCGGCCGACCGGAGCAGCGCCGCCGGCTTGTGGAAGCGCGTGGGCGAAAACGCCTCCAGCGCCTCGGGCTTGGAGCCCGACGTGATCCAGTCGGTCATCAGCTTGGTGAAGCCGAGCGAGATCGCGAAGCCATGGCCGGACCAGGCGTAGCCATAGAGCGTGTTGGCGAGCGTCTCGGTCTGGCCAATGAGTGGGATCTGGTCCGCCGCCACGGTCTCGATCCGCGACGCGTCGGCCTTCATGAAGGTCGAGTGGTCAATGAACGGGAAAGTCATGATCGCGTCCGTGACGTTCTGCGTCATGGAGCTCAGCGAGCCCTTCCACAGGCCCTCCGGCGTATGCGCCACATGCGCGCCGCCCGACAGCATCAGCGTGCCGTCCGGGATCTGCTTCACGGCCAGGCGCCGGTGAGCGTGCGAGATCAGGTGGTTGACCTTCTTGTTGAGCGGGTTCGACACGTAGTGCATCTGCGGCATCAGGTTCCAGACGGGGCTGAACTCGTGCGGCTTGAAGATCGGCTGCAGCAGCGTCTGCGCGCCCGCGTTGGCGACGATCACGAGGCGCTCGCCAACCGGAACGACCTCGCCGCCCGCCAGCCGCACGCCCGTGGCGACGCCGCGCGTGTGGATTATCTCTTCCACCTTGGCCTGTGTGCGGATCGACACGCCCGCCTTGGCGGCCTCCTTGGCGAATTGCTGGGTCGCGAAGGTGTGGTCGCCGACGCCATCGTTCGGGCAATACACCGCCCCGATGATCCCGGCGGCGAGTTCGGGCTCGCGCGACAGCGTCTCGTCGCGTGACCAGACCTCGGACGGGGCGCCGAGGCTGGACTGCGCCGCCGCCATGGCGTGCATGCGGCCCATCACCTCGTGCTCGCGGTGGCCGTACGGGATGTCGAACACCTTGATGCCGCCGATCCGGCGATAGCCGACGCCACCCTCAAAGGCCTGCTGGTAGTGGCTCCAGAGTTCCAGCGAGAGCGCGCAGACGGGCAGTTCGCGGAAGTCACGGCCATT
Organism: Alsobacter metallidurans; assembly: GCF_014636935.1. Classification (GTDB taxonomy): domain Bacteria; phylum Pseudomonadota; class Alphaproteobacteria; order Rhizobiales; family Beijerinckiaceae; genus Alsobacter; species Alsobacter metallidurans. The sequence continues at coordinate 465,704 of NZ_BMES01000002.1, forward strand.
GGTGCGGACGCCACGCTCGCCGGGACCGCCGGAGGCGCCGCCCGCGATCTCGCCGGCCTCGAGCAGCGTGACGCTCTTGCCGGCCTTGGCGAGCTGGTAGGCGAGGCTCGTTCCGTAGATGCCGCCGCCGACGATGACGATCTCTGAGGCCTGGTGTGTGCTGGACATCGGTTTGACCCTTTATGCTGAACGGGGCGCCGGTTGCGCCGGAAGCGCGTCGGCGAAGTGACAGGTTGCGATGCTGGCGCCGCCGGGCGCCGGCATGGGGGACGGCTGGTCTTGCACGCAGCGCCGCGGCAGGCGGCCATGCGGCGTGTCCACGGCGGCGGCGGGAGCGCGCGCCGCGAGAACGCGAGCGGCCGGGCAGCGCGTATGGAAGCTGCACCCGGTCGGAACCGCGAGCGGGCTCGGGATGGAGCCCTCCAGCACGGCGCCGGCCTCGGCCCCATGGTGGGAGGACGCCGCCATCAGGCTCTGCGTGTAGGGGTGGCGCGGCGCGCCGCAGACATCTTCCACCACGCCCTGCTCCACGAACCGGCCGAGATACATGACCCCGACGGAGTCGGCCATGTGCTCCACCAGCCCGAGATCGTGCGTGATGATGATGAAGGTGAGCGACAGGCTCTGCTTCAGCTCCATGAGCAGGTTGATGATCTGCGCCTGCACGGACACGTCGAGCGCGCTCACGGGCTCGTCCAGCACCAGGATCTCGGGTTCGCAGATGATGGCCCGCGCGATGGCGGCGCGCTGGCGCTGCCCGCCCGACAATTCATGCGGATAGCGGTCGAGGTGAGCCGCGTTCAGCCCCACCAGCGCCATGACGTCGGCGACCCGGGCTTGGCGCGCATCGCGCCCGGGATGAAGGCCGTGCACCTGCAGGGCCTCTTCCAACGTGTCGAACACCGTCATGCGGGGATCGAGCGAGGCGCGCGGGTCCTGCAGCACGAGCTGGATCTTGCGCCGCAGCCCGCGCAAGGCCGCGCCGTCAAGGCCCGCCACCGCCGCGCCGTCCACTCGAACCTCGCCCGAGGTCGGCTGCAGCAGGCCGACCAGCAGCCGTGCAAGCGAGCTCTTGCCCGACCCGGATTCGCCCACGATCGCAAAGCAGCTGCCGCGCGGGGCGCGAAACGACACGCCGTCCACGGCGCGGGCCACCGGCGCGGAGCCGCCGCCGAACAAAGGACGACGTCCGACGAAATGGCGCGACACGTTTGAGACCGAGACGGCTTCGTCCGATGACGGCTGGTCGATGCGCAGCGCGGCGCTCATGCCCGGCCCTCCTCGGCGAAGTGGCACGCGACGAGGCGTCCGTCGACCGGCCGCGCGGCGGGCTCTCGGGCGGCGCATTCGGGCCGGCCGCGCGTGCGTTCGCAACGGGGGCGGAAGGCGCACCCGCCCGGCAGCGAGCCCACCATGGGAGGCTCGCCCGCAATGGCCGGCAGCGGCGCGCCGCGACGCGAGCCGCCTGGAACGGATGAACGCAGCGCCTGCGCGTAGGGGTGGAGCGGGCTGCGCAGGACGGCGGCCGCCTCGCCGGCCTCCACGAGCGAGCCCGCATACATCACCGCCACGTCGTCGGCGAAGCGGGCCACGAGGTTGAGGTCGTGAGTGACGATCAGGATCGCCATGCCGCGGCGGCGCTGGATGTCGCGCAGCAGCGCCAGGATCTGCTGCTGGATGGTGACGTCCAGCGCACTGGTGGGCTCGTCCGCCAGCAGGAGCTGCGGGTCCTGCGCCAGCGCAATCGCTATCACGATGCGCTGCTTCATTCCGCCCGAGAACTGGTGCGGGTACATGGCGAGGCGCCGCTCGGGGTCGGAGATGCCGACATCCTCCAGAAGCGCGACGCAGCGCGCCCGCACGGCCGCGGCGTCGAGATCCGTCCCGATCCGGACGGCCTCGGCGAGCTGGGCTCCGACCGTCAGCACGGGGTTGAGAGCGCTGGCGGCGTCCTGGAACACGACGCCGATCTTGCGGCGGCGCAGCTCCATCAGGGCGGCGGGCGAAAGCCCGACCGCGGACTCGCCGCCGACCGCGATCGAACCCTCGACCACCGCCACCTGGGCGGGGGTGGCGAGGGTCGCGACCGCGCGCAGCAGCGAGGTCTTGCCCGAGCCGGATTCGCCCACCACCGCGAGCGTGCGCCCGGCCTGGAGCGTGAGATCGACGCCGCGCACCACCTCCAGCAGGCCAGCCGGCGTGCGGAACGCGAGGCGCAACCCGCGAACGGACAGGGCAGGAACGGCGTCGCCCTCCCCGGCCGGCGCGCCGGCCGGCGCGACCTTCGCGCGGCGCAGCCGATCCAGCCAGGAGCGGCGCGGCGCGACGCCCCGGCTGGTCGGGTCGTAGACGGTGCGCAGCGCGTCGCCGAGCAGGTTGAAGGCGAGCGCCGAGCCGGCCAGGAACAGGCCCGGGAAAGTCGCCAGATGCGGATGGCTGCGGATATAGGACCGCGCTTCGCCCAGCATCGTGCCCCATTCGGGGAACGGCGGCTGCGTGCCGAGCCCGAGAAAGCCGAGGCCCGACGCCGACAGCAGCGTGGAGGCGAACAGCAGCGTCGAGAGCGTCAGCAGCGTGCCCGAGATGTTGGGGAGCACGTGGCGCAGGATAATCCGCGACGGGCGCGCGCCGAGCGAGGACAGCCCCTCCACATAGGGCTCGGCCAGGATGCTGAGCGTCACGGCCCGGGCCGTGCGGGCGAAGATCGGGATCGACACCACGCCGACCGCGATGATGACGTTTTGCGTGTTGGCCCCCAGGATGGCCACGATCGCGAGCGCGAAGACAATGTCGGGGAAGCTCAGCATCACGTCGATGGCGCGCATCACGATGGCGTCGAACCAGCCGCGCCGCCAGGCCGCGAGCACGCCGAGCGGCACGCCGACCAGAAACGCGAACGCGACCCCGCCCACCCCGACGCCCAGCGTCGCTCGGGCCCCGAGGAGGATGCGGCTGAAGACGTCGCGGCCGAGCTGGTCCGTGCCGAACCAATGCAGCGCCGATGGCGGTTTCAGCGTCTGGGCGAAGTTCTGCTTGAACGGATCGAGCGGGGCCAGCATGGGGCCGAAGATGGCGAGCAGCAGGTAGCCGAGCACCAGCGCGAGGCCGATCGCGCCCTTAGGCTGGGAGACGATGCGGCGCAGCGTCAACCAGCGCGACCGGGGCGTCCGGGCCTCGGCCCGCGGGGGCGTCGCGCCCAGCGCCATGGTGTCCATCGCGGCCGTCATGCGGCCCTCCTTTCCTCGCGGGTGCGGGGATCGAGCCACTGGGTCAGGAGGTCGGTGGCGAGGTTGATGAGCACGAAGAAGATCGCGAACATCAGGATCGTGTACTGGACGACCGGGTAGTCTGCGCGCGACACGGCGTCGACCAGCAGGCGCCCCACGCCCGGGATGCCGAACACCGTCTCGGTGACGACCGAGCCGCCCAGCATGCCGCCGAACTGCACGCCCGCGACGCTGACGGCGGCGACGAGCGAGTTGCGCAGCGCATGCGAGACGATGACGCGGGTTTCGCTGAGGCCCTTGGCGCGGGCGGTGTCGAGATAGTCCTTGCTCATCGCCTCCAGCAGGCTCGCCGTGATGAGGCGGCTGAACATGGCGGTAGGGCGGGTCGCGACCACCAGGATCGGCAGCACGAAGTGCATGGGCGTGGAGGCGCCCGCCGCCGGGACCCAGCCGAGGTACACGGCGAAGAACCAGATGCAGAGCAGCCCGAGCCAGTAGATCGGCATCGAGATGCCGGTGAGCGTCAGCACGGTGATGATCGCCTCGGCGAACCCGCCCTGGCGCAGCGCGCAGACGACGCCCGAAACCGTGCCAACCACCAGCCCGAGCGCCAGGCCCCCGATCGCGACGATCAGCGTGTTGGGCAGCCTCTCGGCGAGCTCCACCGCAACCGGCCGATGCGTGCGGAACGAGGTCGCGATCGACGGGTCCCAGAGACCCTTGAGGAACAGGCCATAGCGGGTCAGCAAGGGCTGGTTCAGCCCCAGGAACTCGCGGATGCTCTGGACCTCCTCGTCGGTCGCCGCCGGCCCGGCCAGCATCTGGGCCGGATCGCCGGGGATCATGTCCATGAAGAAGAAGACCAGCAGGGACACGACGAAGAGGGTCGGAAGGGCCTGGGCCAGGCGTCGGGGGATGAACATGGCCGTCTCCGTTGCGGGAGGGCTATTTCAGGGTGACCTTGTCGAACACCAGCGTCTCGTTGGGCTGGACTTCCAGTCCCTGAACCTTGTTGGACACGCCGAGCGCCTGGGTCTGGTACCAGAGGAAGATGAAGGGCTGGTCGTTCCAGACGATCTCCTGGACCTCGCCGTAGATCTCCTTCTGCTTGGCCGGGTCGGTCACGCGACGGCCCTCCGCCAGCAGGTCGTCCACCTTGGGATTGCTGTAGCCGGTGCGGTTGGCGCCGACGCCGGACTTGAACAGCCGGAACAGCGTGTAGTCCATGCCGGCGGTGGCGCGGCCCACCATGCCCATGTTGTCGGTGCGCTGGGCGGGATCGAGGCCCACCACTTTGCTCCAGGTCCCACGGTCCACCACGTTGGCGGTCGCTTTGACGCCGATGTTCTCGAAGGAGCCCGCGATGGCCTGGCAGACCTGCGCGTCCTTGATGTAGCGCCCGTTGGGGCACGTCATGGTGAGCTGCAGCGTCCCCGGCTTGTAGCCGGCCTCGGCGAGCAGCTTCTTGGCGCCTTCGGGATCGAACTTGATCGGCGGGAAGGTGCGGCGCAGTTCGTCCTGCGTGCCCGGGCCGACCATGCCGACCGAGGGCGTGCCGAGGCCGCCCAGGATGCCCTCCGCCATCCCCTGGCGGTCGATGGCCATGTTGAGCGCCTTGCGGACCTTGGCGTCCTTGAGCGGGCCGCGCAGCACCAGCTCCATGTTGATGGAGAACATGCTCGGCGGGTTGATGACCTTGGCGGTCTTCAGCGCGTTGATGGCCGGCATGGATTCGGGCGGCACGCGCTCCACCACGTCGACGCCGCCGGTTTCCAGCAGCGCCATGCGGGCGCCGTCCTCCGGCGCGACCGTGAAGTCGATGGCCTTGAGGGTGGCGGGGTAATCGCCCGAATAGGTGGGGTTTGGCACGAGGCGGAAGCTCTCGCCGCCGATGAACTTTTCCACCATGTAGGGGCCGCTGCCGACGGGCTTGCGGCCATATTCGGCCCCCATCTGCGCAACCGCCTTGACGTTGACGATGCTCGCCGCCGTATTGGCCAGCAGCATCAGCACGTGGCCGTTGGGCTCGGCCATGTGGAATTCCACCGTGTCCTCGCCGACTGCCTTGGCGACCCCCAGCGAGGCGTAGAGCCCGCGATAGATGGAGCCGACCTTCTCGTCGAGCAGGCGGTTGAAGCTGGCCGCCACCGCCTCGGCGTTGAGCGGGTCGCCGTTGCTGAATTTCTTGCCTGTCTTGATCTTGACGGTGAACACCTTGCCGTCGGCCGAGAAGCCGTAGTCGGTCGCGAGGTTCTTCTGGATATTGTTCTTGGGGTCGAGCCGGAAGAGCCCTTCCAGCACAGCGAGATCCACCGCGTTGGCGACCGGCAGGTCGTTGAAGGCGGGATCGAAAGTGGCGGGATCAGCCCCGACAGCGACCCGCAGCACGCCTTCGGGCGCCGCCATCGCGGTCGTGGAGCCAAGAACGCCCGCCAAGACGGCGGCGTATCGAACAAGACGCAGCTTCTCCATAGCCGTGGTTCCCCAATGCCTGTCGGTTTCGATTGTCCGCGGGGGATCAGCACTGCGCGAACCCCGGTGAATGCCCCGGCGGCGCGGTTGTCAGCCTGAATGGGCGCTGGGGTGGGCCGATCGATCAAGGGCCTTCAGCCAGCGACCTCATCAGGAGATACGAAAGGCGCCATTGCCTCAAATCACTAATTCGCCGATCTTCATCACCTGCGGTTATGGCGAGGCGCAATGAACTACCGGCAGGTCGAGGTGTTCAAGGCCATCATGGACAGCGGCTCCGTGACCGGCGCGGCCGCGATCCTGCGCATCTCGCAGCCGGCCGTCACCAAGGCGCTGCGCCTGCTGGAGCTCGACCTGGGGCTGCAGCTCTTCCTCCGCACCACCAAGGGCATCGCCGCCACCGACGAGGCGCGCGCGCTCTACGCCGAGGTGGAGCGCACTTATTTCGGCATGCAGAACCTGCAGCGCTTTGCCGGCGGCCTGCGCGACCGCAAGCAGGGTCGCGTGGTCGTCACCGTGATCCCGACCCTCAGCGTCGCCTGGCTGCCGCTGATGGCGGCCCGCTTCGCCCGCACGCATCCGGGCGTGACGCTGTCGCTCTATTCCGACAACTCCGCCGACGCGGTGCGGCTTGTCGGCTCGGGCGAGATCGACATCGGCATCGCGCAGATCCGCAGCGAGGAGACCAACCTCGCCCGCCGCAAGCTCTTCGACCTGGAAGGCTTCGCCGCCCTGCCGGCCGGCCACCGCCTCGCGGCGCAAAGCAGCGTGTCGCCGGCCGACCTCGCGGACGAGCCGATCATCTCGCTCGGGCCCGCCGACGAGTTCCGCCGGCGCTTGGCCGCCGCCATGGAGGCCGCGGGCGCGCACTACAGCTCGGTGATCGACGTCAGCCTCGGCCTCACGGTCTGCGCCATGGTGGAGCACGGGCTCGGCGTCGGCGTGGTGGATTCGGAAACCGCCCGCCTGCGGGCGGATTCGGGCGTGGCGTTCCGCCCCTTCGCGCCGCGCCTGGCGGTGCCGATCTACATGTTCCGCCAGCGAAACCGCCAGGCCAGCGGCGTCGCGGAGGCGTTCAGCGCCAGCCTTCAGCCGCCGCCGCCGTTCCGGCCCTGACCGGCTAGGCGGTGAGGCGCGCGATCGCCCCCTCGAGGTCGGCGATGCCGTAGGGCTTCATCAGCACCAGCATGCGGTCGTCCAGCTCCAGCCGCTCGTCGGGCTCCAGCCCGGTGGCGACGATGATCGGCATGGTGGGATGCAGGGTGCGGACGGCCTCCAGAAACGTCTCGGCCCGGATTTCGTCCGCAAGGCCAAGGTCGGAGATCACGAGGTCGATCGGCTCGCCCCGGATCACGTCCAGCGCCTCTGCGACGGTGTCCGCCTCAACGATGCGGTGGCCCAGATCCTCCAGGCTCGCCGAAATGTTCACTGCAATCTGCGGATCGTCCTCGATCACCAGGATACGCATGGCGCCGGCACTCCCAACGAACGCGATCGTACCATGAAGGCGCGTGGGAACGAAAAGATGCCGGAATCACGCGCGGCTGCGCCGTGTGCGGCGCTCACCTTGAGCGGGAGCGGATCGGTCAAAGTTGTTGATCTGTAAGGAAGTGGCGGGAGAGACGGGGCTCGAACCCGCGACCTCCGGCGTGACAGGCCGGCGCTCTAACCAACTGAGCTACTCCCCCGCGGGGCGGACCGTCGAAGTGGTCCGCTGCGGTGGCGCTGAATTACGGGACGGCCTCCCCCCTGTCAACAGGCCAGACGCGAATTTCAGCCCCCCGCCGGCGGCGCAGACGCCGCGGTCGAGCCCGAGCCGGACCGGGATAGCGCGCGACCGCTTGGATTCCCCGGAGTTTGCAGCGCCCGCAGGGCGTTCAGGATCACGGCGACGTCGATGGCTTCCTGCAGAAGAGCGCCTTGCAGGGGCGTGAGATGGCCGAGGCTGGCGGCAATCATGCCGGCGACCGACAGGCCCATGCCGACCCAGACGCTCTGCAGCGCGATTCGGCGCGCGCGGCGGCCGATGCGCACCGCGGTGGGCAACCTGGCGAGATCGTCGACCAGAATCACGGCGTCGGCCGCTTCGGAGGCGGCGGCCGCGCCGCGCGAGCCCATGGCCACGCCGACGTCGGCGGCCGCCAGCGCGGGCGCATCATTGACGCCGTCGCCCACCATCACGGAAACGCCGTGGGCGGCCTCCCGGCCCACCGCCGCGACCTTCTCGGCCGGGCTCGCGCCCGCCAGCACGAGGTCGATCGGCAGGCCCCGCACGGCCGCCCGCGCCACCGCCTCGGCGTCGCCGGTCACCAGCACGATGCGCCGCACGCCCTCGGCCCGCAGCGCCGCCAAAGCCGCGGCGGCTTCCGGCCGCACGACGTCCTGGAGCGTGATGGCGCCCGCCATGCGGTCGCCCAGGCCCACATAGGCGGTCATGCCGCGCTCCTGCCCGTCGCGGCGACGCTGCGCCGCCCAGGCGCTGTCACTCACGGCTCCGGCGACGTGCTCGAACGAGCCGACGGCCACCCGCTGATCGCCCACCCAGCCGGTCAAGCCGGCGCCATGCGTTTCGACCACGTCCCGCGGCAGCGCCAGGGCCCCCTGCCCGCGCGCATGGTCGGCGATGGAAGCCGAGACGCCATGTCCCGAGCCTTGCGCCAGGGCTCCGGCGGCGGCGAGCACCTCCTCGGCCGAATGGCTGCCGTCCGTGTCGACCGCCACCACCTTGGGGGTTCCGACCGTGAGCGTCCCGGTCTTGTCGAACAGCAGCACCCGCGCCTGCCCGAGGCGCTCCAGCACGCCTGCGTTCTTGATCAGGACGCCCGCGCGGGCGCAACGCGACATGCCGGCCACGATCGCGACCGGCACGGCCAGGATGAGCGGGCACGGGGTTTGCGACAACCAGAACGGCCAGCACCCGCAAGGCGTCGTGGCTCGCGAACCAGGTGGCCGCAGCCAGCCCGATCGTCAGGGCGAGAAACAGCAGCGCATAGCGGTCCGCCAACCGCGCCATGGGGGCGCGCGACGACTGGGCGCTCGCCACCATGCGGATGATCCCCGCATAGGCGCTCTCGGAGGCGTGGCGTCGCACTATAAGCGCGAAGGCCCCGCCCGCGTTGGAGCAGCCGCTCATGACGTCTTCTCCGGCCCTGGTGCGGACCGGCAGGGATTCGCCCGTCATGGCGGATTGGTCGAGCAGCGCCTCGTCGGACGCCACCACGCCGTCCGCCGGCGTCACCTCTCCGGGCCGCACCAGCAGCCGATCGCCGGGCTCCACGCTCTCCAGCGGCACGGACACGAGTTCCGCGCCCTGGTAGCGCAGGGCGGTGCGCGGCGCGCGCGCCAGGAGGGCCGTCATGTCCCGGCCGGCGCGGCGCTCCGCAAAGGCCTCCAGCATGTTGCCGCCGGCATACATCAGCGCCACTACGGCGGCGGCCAGCATCTCGCCGAGCGCCAGGGCGCCGCTCATGGAAAGCGCGGCGACGATGTCGAGCCCGAACTCGCCCCGGCGCAGGCTGGACAGAATGGACGCGACAAGCCCCGCCAGGATCACGGCCGCGCCGGCGGCCCACAGCTTGGCGGCCCAGTCCGGTCGGCCCAACGCCGCGCATCCGAGCCCTGCGCCAAGGCCCAGCAGCGCGATCGCGAACAGGAAACGTTTGAGTGTGTCGTCAGCCAAGGGCGCTCTCCATGGCCCTGTCCTGGACCAAGGGGCCGCTCGACGCATTGTGCGGGATCAAGCCGAGGCTTGGCCAGCGCAATGGGCTCGGCCTGGCCGCTCTTCGCGCCTGCGACGCGAAGTCTCTCCACGGGAGATTGGCCCGGAGCGCTCGCAAGGATGCGAGGTTGGCCAGGCGGCTGACATGGAGGCCTTGACAACAGAAACTGGTGGGCGGTGAGGGACTCGAACCCCCGACATCCTCGGTGTAAACGAGGCGCTCTACCAACTGAGCTAACCGCCCTGAGACGCGCCGCGATGGGTTGCGTCCGACGAGCCTTCACGGCTCGGGCTTCTTATGGCAACCCCGCGAGAGGCTTGCAAGCGCTCGCCTGCCGGCGAAAACGCGTTCCGGCGCGTGAAGCCTCCGCAACGAAAACGGGCCGGCGCAAGGCCGACCCGTCGCGAAGCGGCGGAAACGCCGCCAGGCGGCTTAGCCGTTGAGGGCGGCCTTAAGGCCGGCGCCGGCCTTGAACTTGGGAGCCTTCGACGCCTTGGTCTTGATGGTCTCGCCCGTGCGCGGGTTGCGCGCCTCGCCGGCGGGACGATCGGTGACCAGGAAGGTGCCGAAGCCGACCAGACGGACTTCGTCGCCGCCCTTGAGCGAGGTCGTGATCGCCTCCAGCACGGCGTCGACGGCCGCGGTGGCCTGGTTCTTGTTGAGGTCCGCCTGCTCCGCGACGGCGGCGACGAGTTCGCCCTTGTTCATCGGTTTCTCCTCTGAATCCTGCTTGCCGCCGAATCTGGCGACGCCCGGCAGGTTTTTTCAGTTCGGCGCAAAGCGCGCAAGGCGTGAACGGCAGAAACCCTGAGTTTCTCTCAAAAATTCGCGCAAAAAGGGCCCGCAAGCGTGCTTGCGGGCCCTCAAATATCAACTCACCGGTGGAGCGATGGCGCTTAGTGGGCAACCATCCCGGACGTGTCCTCCTCGCCGGAAGGCTTGGCCCGCACCGCAGTGAGGTCCTCTTCCCACGAGATGGCCTGCGGCTGCCGCACCAGGGCGTGGCGGATGACCTCGTCCATGCGCGCGACCGGCACGATCTCCAGACCGTTCTTCACGCTGTTCGGCAGGTCGGCCAGATCCTTGGCGTTCTCCTCGGGGATCAGCACCTTCTTGACGCCGCCGCGCAGCGCCGCGAGGAGCTTCTCCTTGAGACCGCCGATCGGGAGCACCCGCCCGCGCAGCGTCACCTCGCCCGTCATCGCGATGTCGTGGCGCACCGGGATGCCGGTGAGCACGGACACGATGGCGGTCGCCATGCCGATGCCGGCCGACGGACCGTCCTTCGGGGTCGCCCCCTCGGGAACGTGGACGTGGATGTCGCGCCGGTCGAACAGCGGCGGCTCGAGGCCGAAGTCCACCGCGCGCGAACGGACGTAAGACGCCGCCGCCGAGATCGACTCCTTCATCACGTCCTTGAGGTTGCCCGTCACGGTCATCTTGCCGCGGCCAGGCATCATCACGCCCTCGATGGTCAGCAACTCGCCGCCCACCTCGGTCCAGGCCAGCCCGGTCACGACGCCAACCTGATCCTCCTCCTCGGTCTCGCCGTAGCGGAACTTCGGAGCGCCGAGGAAGTCGGGCAGCGTCTCAACCGTGACGTCGACCTTCTTCTTCTTCGACAGCATGATCTCCTTCACGGCCTTGCGGGCTAGGTTCTGGAGTTCACGGGTCAGGTTGCGAACGCCCGCCTCACGCGTATAGCGGCGGATAAGCATCAGCAGGGCTTCGTCGTCGATCGACCACTCCTTCTCCTCAAGCCCGTGCTTCTTCACGGCCTCAAGGATGAGGTGGCGCTTGGCGATCTCCAGCTTCTCCTCTTCGGTGTAGCCGGCGATGCGGATCACCTCCATGCGGTCCAGCAGCGGAGGCGGGATGTTGAGCGTGTTGGCGGTCGTCACAAACATCACGTTCGACAGGTCGTAGTCGACCTCGAGGTAATGGTCGTTGAACGTGCTGTTCTGCTCGGGGTCCAGCACCTCAAGCAACGCCGAGGACGGATCCCCGCGGAAATCCATGCCCATCTTGTCGATCTCGTCGAGCAGGAAGAGCGGATTCTGCGTCTTCGCCTTCCGCAGCGACTGGATGATCTTGCCCGGCATGGAGCCGATATAGGTCCGCCGGTGACCACGGATCTCGGCCTCGTCCCGCACGCCGCCCAGCGACATGCGCACGAATTCGCGACCCGTCGCCTTGGCGATCGACTTGCCGAGCGAGGTCTTGCCGACGCCGGGAGGACCGACGAGGCACAGGATCGGGCCGGTCAGCTTGTTCGAGCGGCTCTGCACCGCAAGATACTCGATGATCCGCTCCTTGACCTTGTCGAGGCCGTAGTGCTCGGCGTCCAGAAGCTCCGACGCGTGGGCGAGGTCCTTCTTGACCTTGGAACGCTTGCCCCAGGGCAGAGACAGGATCCAGTCCAGGTAGTTGCGGACCACGGTCGCCTCGGCCGACATCGGCGACATCTGGCGGAGCTTCTTCATCTCCGCCTGCGCCTTGTCGCGGGCTTCCTTGGTCAGCTTGGTCTTTTCGATGCGGTCCTCGAGCTCGGCGAGTTCGTCCTTGCCGTCCTCGTCGCCCAGCTCCTTCTGGATCGCCTTCATCTGCTCGTTGAGGTAGTACTCGCGCTGGGTCTTCTCCATCTGGCGCTTGACGCGCGAGCGGATGCGCTTTTCCACCTGCAGCACGGAGATCTCGCTCTCCATGAAGCCGAGGACCTTCTCAAGCCGCTTGGAGACCTCGGTGATCTCGAGCACGTCCTGCTTGTCCGTGATCTTCACGGCCAGGTGCGACGCGATCGTGTCGGCGAGCTTGGAATAATCGTCGATCTGTCCGACGGCCGCTACGACCTCGGGCGAGACCTTCTTGTTGAGCTTCACATAGCTCTCGAACTCGGAGACCACGGAGCGCGCAAGCGCCTCGGCCTCGATCTTGTTCGGGATCTGGTCGGCCAGGGCCTCAGCCTCGGCCTCGTAGTAGTCCTCCGAGCGCACATACTCGCGGACCTTGGCTCGGCCGACGCCCTCGACCAGCACCTTCACGGTGCCGTCGGGAAGCTTCAGGAGCTGCAGGACGCTGGCCAGCGTGCCGATGGAGTGGATCGCATCGGTGGCCGGATCATCGTCGGCGGCGTTCTTCTGGGTCGCGAGCAAGATCAGCTTCTCGCTCTTCACTACTTCCTCGAGAGCCTTGATGGACTTCTCGCGGCCGACGAAGAGCGGCACGATCATGTGCGGGAAGACGACGATGTCGCGCAGCGGCAGCACGGGGAAGGAATCGACCGAACCCGGCTCGATCTGCGGACGCTGTCTGGAAGTCGTCATGGACAGGGTAATCCTTTCTGGTGCGCTCGCGAGGGCTCCCGACGGGCAACCCGGCGAACGAGAGAGCGGCGGAACCGGGGGATCGTGTCCCGTCGCTGGCGCACCCGGCTCCTCCAGGGATCAGTCCCCACGAAGGGAATGGCCCTGTTTGGCATGAGCGAACCGGCTGTTGTCGTTGGCTCTCAGATGGTTGTGCAAGAACCCATCTTCAAGCGTCAGGGGAGCCCTGGCGCAGCGCGCGCCAGGTCCCGTTTACGTGATCAGGCGCTGGAGGCGGCCTGCTGTTCGTTGGCCTTGTCCGAGTAGATATAGAGCGGACGCGCCTTGCCTTCGATGACCTCGGGGCCGATCACCACCTGCTCGCAGCCTTCCAGGCTCGGCAGGTCGTACATCGTCTCCAGCAGGATGCCTTCCATGATGGAACGCAGCCCGCGCGCGCCGGTCTTGCGCTCGATCGCCTTCTTGGCGATCAGCGACACGGCCTCGTCCGCGAAGGTGAGCTCGACGTCCTCCATCTCGAACAGGCGGCCATACTGCTTCACGAGCGCGTTCTTGGGCTCGGTAAGGATCTTCTTCAGCGCCGGCTCGTCCAGGTCCTCGAGGGTCGCGATCACCGGCAGGCGACCGACGAACTCGGGGATGAGGCCGAACTTCAGCAGATCCTCGGGCTCGACCTCACGGAAGATCGCGCCGGTGCGGCGGTCGTCCGGGGCCTCGACCTTGGCGCCGAAGCCGATCGACGTGCCCTTGCCGCGCGCCGAGATGATCCGCTCCAGCCCCGCGAAGGCGCCGCCGCAGATGAACAGGATGTTGGTCGTGTCCACCTGCAGGAACTCCTGCTGCGGATGCTTGCGGCCGCCCTGAGGAGGCACGGAGGCGACGGTGCCTTCCATGATCTTCAGCAGGGCCTGCTGCACGCCCTCGCCCGACACGTCGCGGGTGATGGACGGGTTGTCCGACTTGCGGGAGATCTTGTCGATCTCGTCGATGTAGACGATGCCGCGCTGCGCCCGCTCGACATTGTAGTCGGAGGCCTGGAGCAGCTTCAGGATGATGTTCTCGACGTCCTCGCCGACATAGCCGGCTTCCGTGAGGGTCGTCGCGTCCGCCATCGTGAACGGCACGTCGAGGATGCGGGCGAGCGTCTGGGCCAGCAGCGTCTTGCCCGAGCCCGTCGGGCCGCAGAGCAGGATGTTGGACTTGGCCAGTTCGACGTCGTTGTGCTTCGTCGCGTGGTTCAACCGCTTGTAGTGGTTGTGCACCGCAACCGAGAGCACCTTCTTGGCGTGGTCCTGCCCGATGACGTAGTCGTCCAGGACCTTGCGGATCTCCTTCGGGGTCGGAACCCCGTCGCGGGACTTCACCAGCGAGGATTTGTTTTCCTCGCGAATGATGTCCATGCACAGCTCGACACACTCGTCGCAGATGAACACCGTCGGACCCGCGATGAGTTTGCGGACCTCGTGCTGGCTCTTGCCGCAGAACGAGCAGTACAGGGTGCTCTTGGAATCACCGCTGCCGACTTTGCTCATGGCGAACCTCCACTCGATCGAGAGCCGGACGGCAGCCGCGCGACTCGTTCGATCAGGTTATGGGGCGCAAGGTGAAGAAACTGTAGTCCCCTCACCCTCCGTCCCTTGGGACAGATCCCCGTCTGACACCGAAACCATGACGGATTCGGGACCAAGCCTGTCGATGCAAACATGGCGCCGTCCGGGGATCAATAGGCTGCATCCCGGATGCGGGATGCGGCCCGCGGAACGAAAACAGGCAGTTCGGCCTGTCTGTTCCATGGGTTAGAGGCCGTCTGCGCCGATTGGGCGCATCCGGCAGGCGCCGCGAAACCGCGGCGTTGTGTCGTGAATGTGACGATGGGCCTCAATGCCGTGAGGCCGTCGTCCCAAGGCGGGAGCCGCGCCGGCTCCGCTCAGACCGCATCGACCGGACGCTTCTCCATCACCTGGTCGACGATGCCGAACGCCTTCGCGCCCTCGGCGGTCATGAAGTTGTCGCGCTCCAGCGCGCTCTCGATCGCCTTGTAGTCCTGGCCCGTGTGCTTCTCGTAGATCTCGTTGAGGCGGCGCTTCAGCCCCTCGACCTCGCGGGCGTGGATCAGGATATCGGTGACCTGGCCCTGGTAGCCGCCGGAGGGCTGGTGGACCATTATGCGGGCGTTGGGCAGCGCGAAGCGCATGTCCTTCTCGCCGGCCGCCAGCAGCAGCGAGCCCATCGAAGCCGCCTGGCCGACGCACAGCGTCGACACGGCCGGGCGGATGAACTGCATCGTGTCGTAGATGGCGAGGCCCGAGGTCACGATGCCGCCGGGCGAGTTGATATAGATCGAGATTTCCTTCTTCGGGTTCTCGGACTCAAGGAACAGCAGCTGCGCCACCACGAGGGACGCCATGTTGTCCTCGACCGGCCCGGTCAGGAAGATCACGCGCTCGCGCAGGAGGCGCGAGTAGATGTCGAAGGCCCGCTCGCCGCGGTTCGACTGCTCAACGACCATCGGCACGAGCATGTTGTTGTAGACTTCGATCGGATCGCGCATGGCCGGCTCATTTCGATGGATGGAGGAATCAGAAGGGCGCCGGTTGCCCGGCGACGCACCTGAACATAGTGATCCGCGCCGCCCTCGCAAAGGGGTCCGCGCCAATCCGGTGAACGAAGCGTGTCACGCGAAACAGGCGGCCGTGGGGCCGCCTGTCTGGTGAGCGTCGCTGCGTGCGGACTTACTCGGACGCGTTCGTGACCGGCGTCTCGGCCGCCGGCTCGGCGCCGGCCTTCTTCTTGGAGGCGCGCGCCTTCTTGGGCTTGTCCTCGGAAGCGGCGGCCGCGGAGGGTTTGCCCTCCTCGTCCTCGGCCATCAGCTCTTCCTTGGTGACCTTCTTCTCGGTCACGTTGGCGGTCTCGAGAATGTGGTCGATGACCTTTTCCTCGAAGATCGGCGCGCGAATCTCGGCCAGAGCCTGCGGGTTCTTCCGGTAGAAGTCCCACACCATGCGCTCCTGGCCGGGGAACTGGCGAGCCCGCTCCACGAGGGCGCCCGACACTTCGTCGTCGGTCACCTGCACCTGGGCCTTTTCGCCAATCTCGGCCAGCACGAGGCCAAGGCGCACGCGCCGGGCCGCGATCTTCTGGTACTCGGCGCGAGCCTCTTCCTCGGTGGTCTCTTCATCCGCGAAGGTCTTGCCGGACTGCTGCATGTCCGATTCCACCTGGCGCCAGATGTTGTCGAACTCCTGCGTCATCAGGCTGGGCGGCAGGTCGAACGTGTACTGCCCGTCCAGCGCGTCGAGGAGCTGGCGCTTCAGCTTGCGGCGCGACACGGCCGTGTAGTCCTTGGCGATCGCCTCGCCGAGCGCGGTCTTCAGCGCCGCGAGGTCGTCCATGCCGAACTGCTTGGCGAACTCGTCGTCGATCGTCACCTCGGAGGGAGCCTGCACGTCCTTCACGGTGGTCGCGAAGGAGGCTTCCTTGCCGGCGAGCTGCGGTGCGCCGTACTCGGCCGGGAAGGTCGCCAAGATTGTGAGCTGCTGGCCGGCGGTCGCGCCGATCAGCTGATCCTCGAAGCCCGGGATGAAGCCGTTGGAGCCGATGTCGACCGGAATGTCCGTGCCAGCGCCGCCCTCGAACTCGGTTCCGTCGATGGAGCCGACGAAGTCGACGACGACGCGATCGCCCTTCTCGGCCTTGGCGCCCTCACCCTTCGTGGCGAACTGGCGGTTCTGCTGGGCGAGACGGTCGAGCGCCTCGGAGAGCTCGCTCTCGGGCACGTCGAACACTTCGCGGGTCACCGCGAGGCCCGAGAAGTCGGCGATCTCGAACTTCGGCAGCACCTCGAGCGCGACCTTGTAGGACAGGTCGCCCTTGGCCTCCATGGCGGCCTCGACCTCTTCCTTGTTCTCAGGGAAGACGATCTGCGGCTCGAGCGCGAGCTTCAGGCCCTGGTCCTCGACGATCTTGCGGTTCGTCTCGTTGACGAGGTTCTGCAGCACGTCGGCCATCACCGAGCGGCCATAAACGCGGCGCAGGTGGCCCACCGGCACCTTGCCGGGGCGGAAGCCGTTGATGCGGACCTTGTCCTTCATCCCGACGAGTTCGTTGGTGAGGCGTTCCTCGAGATCCTTCGCCGGGAGAACGACGGTGAACTCGCGCTTCAACCCCTCCGACAGTGTTTCCGTGACCTGCATAGCGTGACGTGCCTTCGAGCGTGAAAAGGGAGCAAGGGAACGCGGAGCGTGGGCGTGAGCCCGGGTTTGATCCTCAGCCGCGCTGCGAAGCGCGTTCGGCGGCGACCTGGTGCGGGCGGAGGGACTCGAACCCACACGACTTGCGTCACCGGAACCTAAATCCGGCGCGTCTACCAGTTCCGCCACGCCCGCATGAGGGCAACCGCGCCCCACCGCAGAGCATTTGCCCCACGGGTGCGGCTCTATAGCATGCGCGGCGACGGGCGCCAGCGAAAAGTAACGACCTCCCGGGAGCCGCCCCGGGAGGCGGGAAAGCTTGAAGGCGCCGCCGCTACGTCGCGATCGCCCAAAGGCTCTCTCGCGATTCACGCGCAGCCATGGCACAAGATCCCCGGGCGCACCCGCCCTCAGGATGCGTAGCACTTCTATGATCGACCCGGCTTCCGGTCTGCTTCTGACACGGCGCACTCTCGTCCAGGCCGCCGCCGCCGCCATCTTGACCCCGCTGCCTACCGCAGCCGCGCTGGCGCAGGCCGCCGCGCCCGCTCCCAGCGCAGCCTCCCGGGCGGATGGGCTCCCGACCACGCTGCTGGAAGCCAAGCCCGCCGTGGCCGAGCTGCAGCCCGGCGCCGCCACGGACGTGTGGGGCTTCGGCGGACGCACGCCCGGCCCCGAACTGCGCATCCGCAAGGACGAACCGTTTCGCGCAAAGCTGGTCAACAGCACGCCCCAACCGCTCTCCATTCATTGGCATGGCATGCGGATCGCCTCCGAGATGGACGGCGTGGCCGGGCTGACGCAGGAGCCCGTCCCGCCCGGCGCAACCGCCGACATTGCATTTACGCCGCCGGACGCCGGCACCTTCATCTATCGCCCGCTCGTGCCCGGCCTGACCGCCGAGGCAGCCGAGCGTGGCCTCTCCGGGGTGGTCGTCGTCGAGGATCCGGGCGCCCAGCCGGTCGATCTCGACCGCGTTTGCGCCGTGGACGACTGGCGTCTCAACGAGCAGCACCAGCTCGACGCGTTCGGGTCGGTCGATGACCGCGCCGGCTACGGGCGGCTCGGCAACCTGCTCACCGTCAACGGCGTGCGCGCGCCCGAGCGCATCACCGTGGCGCCGGGATCGCGGGTGAGGCTGCGCCTCGCCAATCTGTGCAACGCCCGCGTGATGCGCATCCGCTTTGACGGGCTCAAGGCCTATGTGTCGGCCGTGGACGGCCAGCCCACCGACACCTTCGAGCCGCTGCGCGCCAGCCTCCCCTTCGCGCCGGGCAGCCGCTACGACATCGTGTTCGAGGCGGGCGCGGCCGGCAGCGCGGGCGCGGTGGCGGCGTCGATCGGCCAGGGCTTCCCGCTGGTGGAGATCAAGGTCGAGGGCGAGCCCATCACGTTCCGTCGGCCGGTGCTGCCGCCCCTGGCTCCGCTGGGCGATAACCCGCGCCTGCCGCCCGCCATCCCGCTGCAAAAGGCGCAGCGCGCTGACGTCACCATCGCGGGCGGCGCCAGGCTGGGGACCGACGGCCGGCCGGCGTATGCGGGTGACCCAGCCCGGATCTGGACGATCAACGGCGTCTCGGGCGCAGTGGGCCCGGAGAAAAACGCGGCCAAGCCGCTCCTGTCCGTGCGACGCGGAACGCCGGTCGTGCTCGCGATCGCGAACAAGACGCCCTTTCCGCAGGTAATGCACCTGCACGGCCACAGCTTCCGCCTGCTGCATCCGCTGGACGACGGCTGGGAGCCCTACTGGCTCGACACCGTGATCGTGCCCGAGGGCCAGACCGCCCGGATCGCCTTTCTGGCCGACAACAAGGGCCGTTGGCTGCTGGGCTCCACCGTGCTGGAGCGGCTCGACAGCGGTCTCTCGGCCTGGATCGATGTGACCTGAGGCGCCCTGCCCCACGCTTGTGGGCAAGCCGCCGCGCCGCTATAAGCCCGCCACCGCACGGATTTCCGCCGCCGCCGGCGCGCGGCCCCACACACTTTGGAGAGACACATGGCCCTCGAGCGCACCTTCTCGATCATCAAGCCGGACGCCACCAAGCGTAACCTGACCGGCTCGGTCAACGCCGTTATCGAGAAGGCCGGCCTGCGCATCGTCGCGCAGAAGCGCATCCAGATGACCCGCCAGCAGGCCGAGACCTTCTACGGCGTCCACAAGGACCGCCCCTTCTTCGGCGAGCTGGTCGATTTCATGATCTCGGCCCCGGTGGTCGTCCAGGTTCTGGAAGGCGAGAACGCCATCGCCAAGTACCGCGAAGTGATGGGCGCCACCAACCCGGCCAACGCCGCCGAGGGCACCATCCGCAAGCTCTTCGCCAACTCGGTCGGCGAGAACTCCGTGCACGGCTCGGACGCGCCCGAGACGGCCGCCGTCGAGATCGCGCAGTTCTTTGCCGGAAATGAAATCGTCGGCTGAAGGTCGCGCCGGGCTGCAACTCCCGGTGCGTTGAACGAATCGCGCTGCGGTTTGGAGATGACGGGGTCCTGAACGGGGCCCCGTCATGATCATCAAGCCCGATGTCGAAGCTCTTCTCCGCAAATTGTTGAAAGCTCTGCCGCTGGGGAGCGATGCCGACGGCGGCGTTCCGGCCCCCCTCCCGGCGCTGCAGGCGAGCGGCGCCCCGCCCGCCCCGTCCGACGCCTGCTCGGACGCGGATCTCGATCAACTGCTCGGGGAGCTGCGGGAATGGACCGCCGCCATGGCGTGGAGCACGCGCCCCAGCACGGCGGTGCTCGACTACGTGCTCCTGGCCGCCAACGGCCGACTCACCGAGCTGTTCGGCGAAGACCTTGCGCCGGTTCGCCGACAAGCCATTCTGGCGACCTGCCGCGACGAGGCATGGCGCATCATCATGGACATTCGCCGGGCTGCGTGATGTGTTCGGCGGGCAGCGAAACTGGCCCCCGACATGAATGCTCCGACCTCTATCCACCGCAAGAACGCCGTTTGCCCCCATGATTGCCCCTCAGCCTGCGCGCTGGAGGTGGAGATCATCGAGGGCGCCCGCGTCGGCCGCGTTTATGGCTCGGCGGAGCAGCGCTACACGGCGGGCGTGATCTGCGCCAAGGTCGCCCGCTACGCCGAGCGGGTCTACCATCCCGACCGCGTCACCCACCCGCTGCGCCGGGTCGGCCCAAAGGGATCAGGCCAATTCGAGCGCATCTCGTGGGACGAGGCGCTCGACATCGTGGCGGCGAAGTTCCTGGAAGCCGAGCGCGACTTCGGCGCGGAATCGGTCTGGCCCTACCACTACGCCGGCACCATGGGCCTGGTGATGCGCGACGGCATCAAGCGGCTCACCAACGTGAAGCGCTATTCGGGGTTCTTCTCCACCATATGCATCAATCTCGCCTGGCCGGGCTACATCGCCGGCACCGGCAAGCTCGCCGGGCCCGATCCGCGCGAGATGGCCGTCTCCGACTGCGTCGTGATCTGGGGCACCAACGCGGTGGCCACGCAGGTCAACGTGATGACGCACGCCATCAAGGCCCGCAAGGAGCGCGGGGCCAAGATCGTGGTGATCGACGTCTACCGCAACGCCACCATGAAGCAGGCCGACATGGGCCTGTGCCTGAAGCCCGGCACGGACGGCGCCCTCGCCTGCGCGGCCATGCACGTGCTGTTTCGCGACGGCCTGGCGGATTGGGACTACCTGCGCGAGTTCACCGACGCTCCCGAGGAGCTGCGCGACCATCTCGCCAGCCGCACGCCCGCCTGGGCCTCCACCATCACGGGCCTGTCCGTGGAGGAGATCGAGGCTTTCGCGCACCTCGTGGGGCGCACGCCGCGCACGTATTTCCGCCTCGGCTACGGCTTCTCGCGCCAGCGCAACGGCGCGGTGAACATGCACGCCGCCTCCTGCATCGCGGCCGTCACGGGCGCGTGGAAGCACGAGGGCGGCGGCGCTTTCCACAACAACGGCGCGATCTACCATTGGCGCAAGTCGATGATCGAGGGGCTCGACGCCTATGATCCGGCCGTCCGCAAGCTCGACCAAAGCAAGATTGGGCGAGTCCTGACCGGCGACCCAGAGGCGCTGAAAGGCGGCCCGCCCGTGAAGGCGCTGCTGGTGCAGAGCACCAATCCGGCCGCCGTGGCGCCCGAACAGGGGCTCGTGAAGGCCGGTTTCGCCCGCGAGGACCTGTTCGTCTGCGTGCACGAGCAGGTGATGACCGAGACGGCCAAGCTCGCCGACATCGTGCTTCCGGCCACGATGTTCATGGAGCACGACGACCTCTACCAGGGCGGCGGGCACCAATACATCATGCTCGGCCCGAAGCTGGTCGACCCGGTCGGCGAGTGCCGTTCGAACCATGACGTGATCTCGGCCCTCGCCGAGCGGGTCGGCGCGAAGCACGCGGGCTTCGACATGAGCCCGCGCGAGCTCATCGACTGGACGTTGCAGAATTCCGGCTGGGGCACGCTGGCCGACCTTGAGGCCGGCAAGTGGATCGACGCGCAGCCGAGCTTCGAGCAGGCGCATTACCTTAAGGGCTTCAGCTGGCCGGACGGCAAGTTCCGCTTCAAGCCGGACTGGCCCAAGGTGCCGTTCTCGAATGACGGACCCATGGGACCGATCGACGCCATGCCGCGGCTGCCGGACCACTGGGCCGTGATCGAGGAGGCGACGGAACTCTACCCGTTCCGCCTGGCCACCAGCCCGGCGCGCAATTTCCTGAATACGAGCTTCAACGAGACCCCGACCTCGCGCGCCAACGAGGTGAAGCCCACCGTGATGATCCATCCGGCCGACGCGCAGGCGCTCGGCGTGCAGGATGGCGAGATCGTGCGCCTCGACAACGAGCGCGGGACCATCCTGATCGCCGCCAAGCTGTTCGAGGGCGTGAGGCGCGGGGTGTTGATCGCCGAATCAATCTTCCCGGACAGCGCCTACCCGGACGGCAAGGGCATCAACCACCTTACGGGCGCGGACGCGCCTGCGCCGTTCGGCGGAGCCGCGTTTCACGACAATCACGTGCGCGTGTTGAAGGCTTGATTTTCGCGTCTCACCTGCGAAGGGTGACGCACGTACCTGCCTTAGGGGATTCTCCGCATGCGCTCCGCTCTGCTCGCCGTCGCGTTCTCGCTCGCCGCCTCCACGATCGCGCTCGCGGGCGCCTCGTCCTCGAACTTCGGCGAGCCGCAGCCGGACCCCAAGACCGCCAAGATGACCCGCTACGAGGCGAAGCTCTGGGTGTTCGACGGCTGCCTGATCAGCCAGTCGCGCCTGCAGGGCACGACGCGCGAGGCCGTGCACTCGCCGTGCAGCTGCTACTCCACCAAGACCATCGACCAGATGACCAAGGCCGAGTTCGAGTTCTTCAAGGCCAAGAGCTACTTCGACGATTCGAGCCGCGAGAAGGGCTACCGCAACCTCGACGCTTGCAAGCTCAAGCGCCCGAGCTGAGGCAGGGCGCCTACCCGGCGACGAAATCCACAATCAGCTTGATGTTGAGGGCCACCAGCACGGCGGCGATCAGCGCCGCCGAGGCGGTGAGCCAGCGCGGCGCGACCAGCGCGCCGAGCTTGCGGCGGGACGCCGTGAACGTCACCAGCGGCACAACCGCGAAGGGCAGCTGGAGGCTCAGCGCCACCTGCGACAGGATCAGCAGCTTGCTGGTCCCGCTCTCGCCATACCAGATCGTCACCACGGCGGCCGGCACGATGGCGATCAGCCGCGTCACCAGCCGCCGCAGCCACGGCTGCAGACGGATGGCGATGAAGCCTTCCATGACGATCTGCCCCGCCATGGTGGCCGTCACGGTGGAGTTCAGCCCGCACCCGATCAGCGCGATCGCGAACAGCGTCGGCGCGAGCGCGCTGCCGAGGATCGGGTTCAGCAGCGTATGCGCATCGCCGAGCTCGGCCACGTCGTGCCTCCCTGTGGTGTGGAAGGCCGCCGCCGCCAGGATCAGGATCGAGGCGTTGATCGTCAGCGCGAACATCAGCGCCACAGTTGAATCGATGGTGGCGAATTTCAGCGCCTCGCGCCGGTCCTCCACGGCCGTCCCATAGGCGCGGGTCTGCACGATGCCGGAGTGCAGATAGAGGTTATGCGGCATCACGGTCGCGCCGATGATGCCGAGCGCGAGGTAGAGCATGTCCGGATTGGTGACGAGGTCCGTGGTGGGCGCGAAGCCCTTGACGACGGCCGACCAGTCCGGGTTCGCCATCACGATCTGCAGCCCGAAACACGCCGCGATGATCAGCAGGATGCCGATGATGAAGGCCTCCACCACCCGGAAGCCGAGCTTCTGCAGGTAGAGCACCAGGAACACGTCCAATGACGTGAGCAACACGCCGAGCTCCAGCGGGATCCCGAACAGCAGGTTGAGGCCGATCGCGGTGCCGATCACCTCGGCGAGGTCCGTCGCCACGATGGCGAGCTCGGCCATGATCCAGAGCACGATGGCGACGGGCTTGGGATAGGCGTCCCGGCAGGCCTGCGCGAGATCCCGCCCCGACCCGATCGCGAGCCGCGCCGCCAGCGACTGCAGGACGATGGCCATGACGTTCGACAACAGCGCCACGAACAACAGCGCGTAGCCGAACTTGGAGCCGCCCGCGAGCGAGGTCGCCCAATTGCCCGGGTCCATGTAGCCGACCGCCACGAGGTAGCCCGGACCCATGAACGCGAAAAGGCGACTCCAGTACGAGCCGCCTTTTTTCACCGACACGGTCGCGTGCACATCCGCGAGCGAAGCTTCGCCACGGCCGAGGCGCCAATGGCCATGGCTGGGTTCGATGTCGGAAACGCGCTGGTCCATGCAAAGCAACTCCGCGGCGCGCAAAACGGCGCCGTCGGGAGAACATGGTTCAGTTGCGAATGATTGGCAAGTGCAGAACGCGCAGTCTCGCGCCCTGCGACAATCACTGCGCGGCGAGGGCCTCCGCCTTGTCGGACGCCTGCGCCTGCGCCTCGACGACGGCCAGCGCGGTCATGTTCACCACGCCGCGCGCCGTCACCGAGCTCGTCAGGATGTGCGCCGGCCGTGCCGGGCCGATCATGATCGGGCCTACCGGCAGCGCATCGGCCAGCATCTTGGTGAACTGATAGGCCGCATTGGCGGCGTCCAAATTGGGGAACACCAGGATGTTCGCTTCGCCCTTCAGCCGCGATTGCGGCAGCTTGCGCTCGCGCACGTCCTGCGACAGCGCCGTGTCGCCCTGCATCTCGCCGTCCACCTCGAGATGCGGCGCGCGCTGCTGGATCAGCTCCAGCGCGAGGCGCATCTTGCGAGCCGACGGCGTGTCGGCCTCGCCGAAATCGGCGTGGCAGACCAGCGCGATCTTGGGCTCGATGCCAAAGCGCGTGACATGCTGGGCGCACAGCACCGCCGTCTCGGCGATCTCCTCGGCGGTCGGGTCGGGCCGCACATGCGTGTCGGCCAGGAAGTAGTGGCCCTTGGAGGTGATCATCAACGTCATCGCCGAGAGCCCCTTCACGCCCGGCTCGATCCCGACGATGTCCCGGATCAGCCGCAGCTTGGACTGGAAGCGTCCTTCCAGGCCGCAGATCATCGCGTCGGCCTCGCCGCGCACCACCGCCAGGCTGGCGATCACGGTCGTGGAGGTGCGCACCAGCGTGCGCGCCGCGTCGGGCGTGATGCCGCGCCGGCCGCCGACTTCCACAAGCGTAGCCACGTAGTCGCGGTAGCGCGGGTCGTCCTCGGGGTTCACGATCTGGACGGTGGTGCCGAGGGCGAGCGACAGGCCGTAGCGCTTGCAGCGCGTCTCGATCACGGCCGGGCGGCCGACCAGGATCGGGATCGCGATCCCCTCCTCGATGGCGACCTGCGCGGCGCGCAGCACGCGCTCGTCCTCGCCATCCGCGTAGATCACCCGCTTGGGCGCTTCCTTGGCGGCGGTGAAGATCGGCTTCATCACGAAGCCCGAGCGGAACACGAAGCGCGACAGGCGCTCCTCATAGGCGCGGAAATCCTCGATCGGCCGCTTGGCGACGCCGCTGTCCATGGCGGCCTTGGCCACCGCGGGCGCGATGCGCAGGATCAGGCGCGGGTCGAACGGGCTCGGGATCAGCGACTCGGCCCCGAAGGTCGTGACCTCGCCCCCATAGGCGCGCGCCACCACGTCGGACGGCGCCTCGCGGGCGAGCTTGGCAATCGCCTCCACGGCCGCCTGCTTCATGGCTTCGTTGATGGTGGTCGCCTCGACGTCCAGCGCGCCCCGGAAAATGTAGGGGAAGCACAGGACGTTGTTGACCTGGTTGGGATAATCCGACCGGCCCGTGCAGATCATGGCGTCCGGACGCACGGCTTTTGCCTCGCCCGGGTCGATCTCCGGGTTCGGGTTGGCGAGCGCCAGGATCAGCGGCTTATCGGCCATCTGCTGCACCATGGCGGTCTTCAGCACGCCACCGGCCGAAAGGCCGAGGAACACGTCCGCGCCCGGGATCACCTCCGCGAGCGTCCGCGCGTCCGTCTTCTGCGCGAAGATCGATTTCCACCGGTCCATCAGCGTCGGGCGGCCCTCATAAACCACGCCCTCGATGTCGGTGATGAAGATGTTCTCGCGCCGCGCGCCCATGGAGACGAGCAGGTTGAGACAGGCGAGCGCCGCCGCGCCGGCCCCCGACGTGACGATCTTAACCTCCGGCAGCGTCTTGCCGGCGATCTCCAGCGCGTTCACGACGGCGGCCGCCACGATGATGGCGGTGCCGTGCTGGTCGTCGTGGAACACCGGGATGGCCATGCGCTCGCGCAATTGCGCCTCGACCTCGAAGCACTCCGGCGCCTTGATGTCCTCGAGGTTGATGCCCCCGAAGGTGGGCTCCAGCGCCGCCACCACGTTGACGAGGCGCGTGACGTCCTTTTCGTCCACCTCGATGTCGAACACGTCGATGCCGGCGAACTTCTTGAACAGAACCGCCTTGCCCTCCATCACGGGCTTGGAGGCGAGCGCGCCGATGTCGCCGAGGCCCAGAACGGCGGTCCCGTTGGTGACCACCGCGACGAGGTTCTGGCGGGCTGTGAGCTCGGCCGCCTGGGACGGATCGGCCGCAATGGCCTCACAGGGGGCGGCCACGCCGGGCGAATAGGCGAGCGCGAGGTCGCGCTGGTTGCCGAGCGGTTTTGTGGCCTGGATCTCCAGCTTCCCGGGCTTGGGCAGCCGATGATAAACGAGCGCGCCCGAGCGCAGATCATCCGACATGGTGGACATGTTCGAGGCCATGGACGCCCTCTTCCCTTCCGTCAGCCGCGCTGTTCGCAGCCCCCTTTGGAATCGACCCTAGCGCGCCGGGCGCAGCCGGTCACGCCGTCGTGAAGATCGAACACCTGTTCCCGCGCGTGCAGAATCCTGGCGGCTAGGTCTTCACGGCGCCGCTACGCAGCGCATCGCACGCCGCGACCACTTTGGCCACATCCGAACTTTGCAAGGCGGGGATGAGCTTGGCGATGGCCGCCCGGTCGAGCTCCCACCAGCGCGTCCGCAGCAGGGCCGCGATCTCGTCCTCGGAGAAGCGCAGGCGGATCAGCTTGGCCGGGTTGCCGCCCACGATGGCGTAGGGCGGCACGTCCTTGGCCACCACGGCGCGGGCCGCCACGATGGCGCCGTGCCCGATGGTGACGCCGGACAGGATCGTCGCGCCGGACCCCACCCAGACGTCGGCCCCGATGCGCACGTCGCCCCGGCTGGAATGGTAGTCGGCGTCGGCCGGCGCCTCGGGAAACAGGCTGCGCATGCCCGAGAACGGGTAGGTGGTGACCCAGTCCGTGCGGTGATTGCCGCCGAGAAAGATCTGGATGTTGTCCGCAAAGGAGCAGAACGGGCCGATGCTGAGTCCGGCCCCCTCCCCCCAGTCGCGCACCCGGATCTTGCCGTAGCTGTAGTCGGCGATCTCCCAGCCGCGCTTCGTCGCCTGCGCCTCCAGGTGAATGCGCGTGAGATTGTGCGGATTGGACCAGCGGGCGATGAGCTTACGCATGGGCGAGCGCCCTGGGGTTTGGTCCCACCAACCCCTCCACCGTCATCCCCGGGCTTGACCCGGGGATCCACGCGCTGGGCGGCCGCGTGGATGGCCGGGACAAGCCCGGCCGTGACGGCGAGGTGACGTCCTGCAGCCCCGTTATCATTCCAGCCCCTCGCGCCCAAGCGCCGTTTCGCCCCGCAGCCAGGCGAGCGCGCCGGCGGCCGAGCCGCCGTAACGCTCCACGAGCGCGCGACGGAACACAAGGGCGCTCAGGGCCGCCTTGGGCAGGTTCACGGCCAGCGTGCCTCGCGCGGGGTCGGGCAGCCCGTATTTCCGGCTCACATAGGCGCGCGACCATGCCATGTGCCAGCGGGCGCGAAACACCCGCCCGCGCTTGGTGGCCGTGGAGCCGCCGCGCTCGTGACGGGCCACGGCGTCGTGGACGTGGACCAGCGCATGGCCGGCGTCGGCAATGCGGCGGCAGAGGTCATCGTCCTCGTAGAACAGGAACAGCTGCTCGTCGAAACCGCCGATCCGGCTGAAAACATCGCGGCGCGCCAGCAGCGAGGCGCCGGACAGGAAGGGCGTGCAGCAGTCGCCTTCCGGCAGCGCGAGCCTGCCGCCCGGGTTCTGCAGGTAGGGCGCAAGCAACGAGGTCGCCTGGAAGAAGAAGCGCCCGTCCGGCTCGATGATGCGCGGCGCCAGCAACGCCGCATCCGGCCAGCGCTCGGCGGCTGCGACCAGCGCCGCGACCGCGCCTTCGTCATAGGCGAGGTCCGGATTTGTAAGCAGGCAGAACGGCGTCGAGGCGGCGCGCACGCCGATGTTCATGGCCCGCCCGAAACCCTCGTTGCGGCTGTTGCGGATCACCCGCGCGCCGAGGCGCTCCGCCAGCTCCGGCGTGCCGTCCCGGCTTGAGTTGTCGACCACGATCGCGTCGACGCCCTCGCGCTTCAGCGCCGCCAGGCAGCTCGGCAGCACGCGCGCGCTCTCGAACGTGACTACGATGGCGGTGACGGACCCGCCCGAGGCGCTCACGCCCACCCTCCCCTTGAGGGGAGGGTGAAGAAGGCGGCGGCGCCGCTCACTTCTCCGGCACGTTCAGGCGAATGTGCAGCTCGCGCAACTGCTTGGGGCTGGCTGCGTTGGGCGCGCCCATGAGCAGGTCCAGCGCCTGCTGGTTCATCGGGAACAGCGCCACCTCGCGCAGGTTCTGCGCGCCGCAGAGCAGCATCACGATACGGTCGATGCCGGCCGCCATGCCGCCATGCGGCGGCGCGCCGTACTGGAACGCCCGGTACATGCCGCCGAAGCGCTCCACCACGGTCTCCTCGCCATAGCCGGCGATCTCGAACGCCTTCACCATCGCCTCGGGGCGGTGGTTGCGGATGCCGCCCGACGCGATCTCGAAGCCGTTGCAGGCGATGTCGTACTGGAACGCCTTGATGGTGACCGGGTCCTGCTTCTCCAGCGCCTCCAGCCCGCCCTGCGGCATCGAGAAGGGGTTGTGCGAGAAGTCGACCTTCTTCTCGTCCTCGTTCCACTCGAACATCGGGAAGTCGACGATCCAGGCCAGCGCGAACTGGTTTTCGTCCACGAGGTTGAGGTCGAACCCGACCTTGTTGCGGGCTAGGCCGGCGAACTTCACGAACCTGTCCGGGTCGCCGGCCACGAAGAAGGCGGCGTCGCCGTCCTTGAGGCCGAGCTGCGCCGCGATGGCGGCGGTGCGCTCGGGGCCGATATTGTTGGCGATGGGGCCGGCGCCCGCGCCCTCGCGCCACATCACATAGCCGAGCCCGGGCTGTCCTTCACCCTGCGCCCACGAGTTCATGCGGTCGCAAAACGCGCGGCTGCCGCCGCCCGGGCCCGGGATGGCCCATACGCGGTTCTTCGGGTCCTCGAGCATGCGCGCGAAGACCTTGAAGTTGGAGCCGCGGAAGTGCTCGGACACGTCCTGCATCTCCAGCGGGTTGCGCAGGTCCGGCTTGTCGGAACCATATTTGCGCATTGCGTCCGCGTAGGGGATGCGCGGCCAGGGCGCGGGTGTGACGCGCTTGCCCTTGCCGAACTCCTCGAAAACCCCGCCCACCACCGGCTCCACGGCCGCGAACACGTCGTCCTGGGTGACGAAGCTCATCTCCAGGTCGAGCTGGTAGAACTCGCCCGGCAGGCGGTCCGCGCGGGGGTCTTCGTCGCGGAAGCAGGGCGCGATCTGGAAGTAGCGGTCGAAGCCCGCCATCATCAGGAGCTGCTTGTACTGCTGCGGCGCCTGCGGCAGCGCGTAGAACTGGCCCGGATGCAGCCGCGACGGAACCAGGAAATCGCGCGCGCCCTCTGGCGACGAAGCGGTCAGGATCGGGGTCTGGAACTCGTTGAAGCCCTGGCCCTTCATGCGGGTGCGCAGCGAATCGATCACCGCCCCGCGGGTCATGATGTTGTCGTGCAGGCCCTGCCGGCGCAGGTCGAGGAAGCGATACTTGAGCCGCGTCTCCTCCGGATAAGGCTGGTCGCCGAACACCTGCAGGGGCAGCTCGGCGGCGGGGCCCAGCACCTCGATCTCGGTGACGAAGATCTCCACCGCGCCGGTCGGCAGCTCGGCGTTGTCGGTGCCCTCCGGCCGCTTGCGGCACTTGCCGTCGACGCGCACGACCCACTCGGCGCGCAGGCGCTCGGCGTCCTTGAAGGCCGGCGAATCGGGGTCCACCACGCACTGCGTCATGCCGTAGTGGTCGCGCAGGTCGATAAACAGCAGCCCGCCATGGTCGCGGATGCGATGGCACCAGCCGGAGAGGCGAACCTCGGCGCCGACGTCGCTCTCCCGGAGCGCGCCGCAGGTGTGGGAGCGATAGCGGTGCATGGGACTGTCCTGATCGGCGTGGGCCACGGGGGCCGGCGCAAGAACTGAAGCCGGGTTGCGACCCGGAATTGTGAGGCGGAAAAACCCATAGCCCCCCGCCTTTGTCAAGGCGAGCGCCCGTCCTGCACTGGCGCCCCGGCCCGGGGTGCGCTAACAGGGCCAGCCATGCCTTTGATCACCACCACTGAAGCTCTCGAATCCGCCTGCGCGCGTCTCGCCAAGCATCCGTTCGTCACCTTCGACACGGAATTCATGCGCGAGACGACGTATTACCCGAAGCTCTGCCTCATCCAGCTTGCGAGCCCGGACGAGGTCGTGCTCGTGGACCCGCTCGCGCCCGAGCTCGATCTCTCGTCATTTCTGGCGCTGATGCGTAATCCCGCCGTGGTGAAGGCCGTGCATTCCGGCCGGCAGGACCTCGAGATTCTGTGGAACATGGACGGCTGCATCCCCGTGCCGCTGTTCGACACCCAGGTCGCCGCCATGGTGTGCGGCTATGGCGACAGCGTCTCCTACGAGCAGCTGGCGCATGACCTCGCCAAGGCGCGGATCGACAAGTCCTCGCGCTTCACCGACTGGTCGAAGCGCCCGCTCTCGGAAGCGCAGCTCGTCTATGCGCGCTCGGACGTCACCCATCTGCGCGACGTCTATCTCGAGCTGGTGAAGAAGCTCGAGGAATCAGGCCGCACGCACTGG
The DNA here is from genome assembly GCF_014636935.1 of Alsobacter metallidurans. Taxonomy (GTDB): domain Bacteria; phylum Pseudomonadota; class Alphaproteobacteria; order Rhizobiales; family Beijerinckiaceae; genus Alsobacter; species Alsobacter metallidurans. Next base: position 496,123 of record NZ_BMES01000002.1, read on the forward strand.
CTGGCGAACGAGATGGAGGTGCTGACCTCCCCGGCCACCTACCAGGCTCATCCGGAGGACGCGTGGCAGCGCCTGCGCGGCCGCGTCCGCAAGGCCAAGGAGCTGGGCGTGCTGATCGAGCTCGCCGCCTGGCGCGAGCGCGAGGCGCAGAGCCGCGATGTGCCGCGCTCGCGCGTGCTCAAGGACGACGCCGTGATGGACGTCGTCACGGCCGCGCCGCGCACGCCCGAGGCGCTGGGCCACCTGCGCTCCATCCCGTCCGGCTTCGAGCGTTCGCGCGCCGGCGGCGATATCGTGGCGGCCGTGCAGCGCGGCCTCGACCGCGATCCCAAAGCCCTGCCGCCGCTGGAGCGCAATGGCCGGCGCAGCTTCAACCAGGCCACCGTCGAGCTGCTCAAGGTGCTGCTGAAGATGACCTGCGAGCAGGAAGGCGTCGCCGCCAAGATCGTCGCCACCGTGGACGACCTCGAGGCCATCGCGTCGGACGACGCCGCCAAGGTGCCGGCCATGCAGGGCTGGCGGCGCGAGCTGTTCGGCGAGCGCGCCCTGGCGCTGAAGCACGGCCGCCTTGCGCTCGCGATGGACGACGGCAAGGTCGTGAGCGTCCCGCGGCACGTCTGATCAGTAAACAATATAAAAATTGTCTTTACGCAATTTTTAGCCATGCCGGCCGAAACTCTTCGCAGTTTCGGCGACGGTGCATGGCATGTTGACGCAAAGCCACGATACGACGCGCTCGCGCGACCGGGAGGTGAGCAATCTGCTGCACCTCTGCGGGGACCTCGCGCTTGCAATCACCTGCGAGAGTTGCGGGGCCGTCTGCACGCGGACCGGTGCCTGGCTGGCCGCTCACCCCACCTTCATGTGCGGCCGATGCTTTCAAGACACCAGCGTCCGGTTGAACGCGCTCATCCAGGCCGTCCAGACCGCGGGCGAGGAACGGAGCGCTGCGCCCAGGGTCCTCGCCGAGGCGCTACCGCCGCTCCGGCCGCTCCGCGGTCACTGACCGACCTGGAACTTGGGCGTCCGGCCGATGATCCGCGCCAACGCCTTCAAGCGGTTGAAGAGCCGGTCATTCGCGAGCGCGGCGAGGTCCCGCGGCACGTCCACCTGCAGCTGCCCATGCGCGCAATGCAGCGGCGTGCGCGGCAGAACGCCCGGCATGCCGGCTGAAACCAGGTAGGCGACCCGCATCGCGGCGCCCAGAATGCGCGCCCGGTCGATCATGCGCGGCGACGCCAGCTCGCGCAGGCGCGGGCTGACCTGGTCGTCCGACAGGCCGAGATGCCGGTAAGCCACCGCCAGCGCCAGATAGGCGCGGCCGGGGTGGTCCACGCCCGCGAACCCCGCATGCGCGATGATATTGAGCGACTGCTCGCCCCGGTAGTCCGGATGCGCGCGCCAGCCGATGTCGGCCAGCAGGCAGGCGGCGTGGCGCAGGCGCTTGTCCTCGGCGGTCTCGTCAAGGCTGGTGGACGCCATGAAGCGGTCCGTCCAAGCGCAGAGCTCCTCGCCGTGGCGCGGCGAGCGCGAGCGCAGCACGTTCAGCTCGCGCGCCATGGCGAGCAGTGGGTCCTCGGCCCGCTGGGCGTCGTCGAGTTGTTCGAACAGCAGCCCCTCGCGCACGCCCATGGCCGAAACCACGACCTCGCTGGGCTTGGCCATCCGGATGATCTGCTCCAGCACCAGCGCCCCATAGGCGAGCAGCGGGCGACGCGCGGCCGAAATCGATTCTATGGAATCCAGCGTCTCGGCCTCGACACGCTCCACCAGGCGGGCGAAATCCACGGCGTCGCGAGCCGGGATGACATAGTTGTGCATCACGTGCAGCGGGTAGCCGCGTTGCTTCATGTGCAGCCGCGCCAGGGCGCGCCAGGTGCCGCCGACGGCGTAGAAGGCCCTGCCCTTCGCGGCCTCGATCTGCGGCAGCCCCTCGAAGGCGTCGCGCACCAGCTTCACGGCTTTCTTGACGCTGCCGCCCGAGCGGTCCTGCAGCGCCAGGCCGCCGAGCGGCAGGGTGACGCCCGAGCCGAGCTTCTGCCCCTTGACCTCGATGAGCTCCAGTGAGCCGCCGCCGAGATCGCCCACGACCCCGTCCGGCTTCCAGATGCCGGACGCCACGCCCAGCGCCGAGAGCTTCGCCTCGCGCTTGCCCGAGATCAGCTCCACCGGCTGCCCGGTGACCTGCTCGCAGCGCGCCAGGAACTCCGCCCCGTTCGCGGCGTCGCGCGCCGCCGCGGTTGCCAGCACCCGCACTTCCTCGATCTTCATCACCTGGCAAAGCACCCGGAAGCGCGCCAGCGCCGAGAGCGCCTTCTCCATCGCCTCGGAGGCGAGCTTGCCGGTGGTGAGGACGTTGCGGCCCAGCCCGCAGAGCACCTTCTCGTTGAAGATCGGCGTCGGCGACCGCGTCTGCCCCTCATAGGCGACCAGGCGCACCGAGTTCGAGCCGATGTCGATGATGGCCACCGGCGCGCCCACCTTGAGGCGACCTTGTGCGAGTTCCGGCATCTGGGTCCTATGGTTCAGAGATCTGACGCGCCGGCGAGAACCGATTCGAGCCGAATCCGCTGCGCCGCAAGGCTCTTCGGGCTCGAACTCTTCAGCGACTTGCCGCGGCCGGACAGGCTTGGGTTGGTCATGAAATAGCGATGGGCGTTGAAGGGCGTCTCGCCCTCGGCTGGCCGAATACGCTGGCTGGAGCCATCCGGCAACACCGTCCAGCTTTGCTCGTTGTCAAGAAAGTTGGCCAGCATGATCTGGTCAAGCACCTGCTGGTGCACGGTGGGGTTCAGGATCGGCGTCATGGCCTCGACCCGGCGGTCGAGGTTGCGCTGCATCAGGTCGGCCGAAGAGATGTAGAGATGCGCCTTGGGATGGGGCAGCCCGTGCCCGCCGCCGAACGCGTAGATTCGGGAATGCTCCAGGAAGCGCCCGACGATCGACTTCACGCGGATGTTGTCCGAAAGCCCCGGCACGCCCGGCCGCAGGCAGCAGATGCCGCGGACAATCAGGTCCACCTGCACGCCGGCCTGGCTCGCCTCGTAGAGCGCATCGATGATCTGCGCGTCCACGAGGGCGTTGCACTTGCCCCAGATCGCGCCCGGACGCCCCGCCTTCGCGTGGGCGATCTCGTCCGCGATATGGGCGAGCAGCTTCTTTTTCAGCGTCAACGGCGATACCGCCATGCGCTCCAGCTCCGCCGGTTCGGCATAGCCTGTAATGAAATTGAAGATGCGCGCCACGTCCCGGGCGATCACCGGATCAGCCGTGAAGAAGCTGAGGTCGGTATAGATGCGCGCCGTGATCGGGTGGTAGTTGCCGGTGCCCACATGGCAGTAGGTGACGAGCTGGCCGCCTTCGCGCCGCACCACCATCGAGAGCTTTGCGTGGGTCTTCAGCTCGATGAAGCCGAACACCACCTGCACGCCGGCCTTTTCGAGATCGCGCGCCCAGCGGATATTCGCTTCCTCGTCGAAGCGCGCCTTGAGCTCCACCAGCGCGGTGACGCTCTTGCCGGCTTCGGCGGCTTCCGCCAGCGCCTTGATGATCGGGCTGTCCGACGAGGTGCGGTAGAGCGTCTGCTTGATCGCCACAACGTTGGGATCGCGCGCGGCCTGCGCCAGGAACTGCACCACCACGTCGAAGGATTCGTAGGGGTGGTGGACGATGAGGTCCTTCTGACGGATCGCCGCGTAGCAGTCGCCGCCAAGGTCGCGGATGCGCTCGGGAAAGCGGGGGTTGTAGGGCGTGAACTTCAGGTCCGAGCGCTCCAGCCCGACGAGTTGCGACAGATCGTTCAGCGCCAGCATGCCCTCGGTGAAGAACAGCTCTTCGCTCTGGACGCCGAACTCGCCGGCCACGAACTGGCGCAGGTTCTCGGGCATCGACGCCTCGACCTCGAGACGGATCACCGAACCGCGGCGGCGCTGCTTCAGCGCCGTCTCGAACACCCGCATCAGGTCCTCGGCCTCTTCCTCGACCTCGATGTCGCTGTCGCGGATGACCCGGAAGCCGCCGAGCCCCCGCACCGAGTAGCCGGGGAAAAGCCGGCCGATGAACAACGCGATCGCTTGTTCGAGCGCAATGAAGCGCACGGCGCCGGTTTCAGCGAGATCTGGCAGGCGGATGAAGCGGTCGACCTTGTTGGGCACCCGGATCAGGGCGTTCAGCAAGCGGCCGTCGGTGGTGCGGACGAGCTCCAGCGCGAGCGAAAAGCCGAGGTTCGGGATGAACGGGAACGGATGCGCGGGGTCGACAGCGAGCGGGGTCAGCACCGGGAACACGTGGTGGAGGAAGAAGTCCTCCAGCCAGCTCTTCTCGTTGCGGGTGACCTCCGGCCCGTCCACCAGGACGATGCCGACCTCGAACAGCGAATCGCGCAATTCGCGCCAGCGCCGCTGCTGGTCGCTCGCCAGCGCCGTCACGGCCTCGCCGATGCGGGCGAGCTGCTCGGCGGGCGTCAGGCCGTCCTGCGACAGCTGCACGATGCCGGACTTGAATTGCCCGCGCAGGCCCGCGACCCGGACCATGAAGAACTCGTCCAGGTTGTTGGCCGAGATTGACAGGAAGCGCAGCTGCTCGAGCAGCGGGTGGTTGAGGTTGGAGGCTTCCTCGAGCACCCGCCGATTGAAGTGCAGCCACGAGAGCTCGCGATTGATGAAGCGTTCCGGCGTGCCGATGAGCGGCGACGGCTCGGGCGCGGCCTCCTGCTTGGCGGCGGGCATGCGGCCGGCGCGGGCGGGCTGCTTCGGCGCGGCAGGCTGCTTGATTGGCGGGGTGGGTTTGTCGGGCGCGACAGCCTTCGCGCCCTCCGCAGCCGCCTTTGCGGCGGGCGGAACTTTCGCGGCGTCCGGCTTCGGCGCGGCCCTGGCGACTTTTGTGGGCGCTGCCTTGGCCGTTACGACCTTGCGCGGCTTGGCGGCCGTTTCGGAGCCGCCGATCTCGGGAGCCTCGGCCGAAGCCGCGGCCTGAGCCTTCGCCTTCGCGGCGGCCTGTTCGTCTTTCACGTCCACGCGCCGGCTCCTGGATCCACGCTTCACGATCGCCACAGCTTCTCCCAAGGCTCTACGACATTTCGACGACAGGCAACCGAGGGCGTATGGATTAAAGCGTTGGATCCCCCTCCCCGTTCCGCAGAATTTCGGCCGCCAACGGCCGCGTGATGCGCCGCCCGCGCGCCAGCCCCTCGCGGTCGAGCGCTTCCACGACGGCACGCGCGGCCGCGATCGAGCGGTCGATGCGCAGCGCCAGGAATTCCACCACGGAGGTGTCGACCACGATCTGGCGTTCCAGGAACATCTTGACCAGCACGGCGCGCACCAGCGCGTCATCGGGCTCGCCCAGCGTTTCGGAGGGCGCGAGCCGCAGGCGCGACAGGATGTCGGCCGTCTGCAGCCGCCAGTCGCCCGGCGGCGTCCGGGCCGTGAGCAGCAGGAAGCACCGGCGCTCGCGCGCCATGTTCAGGAGGTGGAACAGCGCCTCCTCGTGCCCTTCGGCGGCGTCACAATCCTCCACCACCAGCGCGCCTGCCGACACGAGGTGCGGCACGTCGCCGACCCGCAGCCGGTCGCGCGGAACCGTCCAGGCGTGGCTGCGCGCGGCCCAGATGGTGGCGAGGTGCGTCTTGCCCGAGCCCGGCGGGCCCACCATCACGAGCACCGGATCCGGCCAATCCGGCCAACGCTCCAGCGCCTCGAAGGCGGCCTCGTTGGAGGCGCTGACGAGAAAGTCCTCAGCGTCGTGGTGCGTGTCGACCGGCAGGTCGAGCGCGAGCTGGCGGGGCTTGTCGGCCACGGCTCAGGCGTCCGGCGGCAGGCCGCCGTCCGGCGTCTTCACGCCCGTGTAGATCGGGCTCGCCATGTACTGCTTGAGCCCGAAACGGGCCAGCACGCCCACGGTGGCGGCGAGCGGCACGGCGAGCAGCAAGCCGACGAAGCCAAACAGCGCGCCGAATGCGAACAGCGCGAACATCAGCCACACGGGATGCAGCCCCACCGCCTGGCCGACGAGTTTGGGCGACAGGATGTTGCCCTCCAGAAACTGGCCGCTGAAGAACACCGCCAGCACCGCGCCCACCATCACCCAGTCGGGCCAGAACTGCACCACCGCGACCGAGCTCGCGAGCACCAGCCCGGTGAGCGACCCGACATATGGAATAAACGAGATCAGCCCCGCCAGCATGCCGATCAGGAAGCCGAAATTCAGCCCGCACAGCATCAGCCCGATCGCGTACCATGCGCCGAGTAGCAGGCACACAAGAGACTGGCCGCGGATGAACCCGCCGATGGCGTCATTGATCTCGGTGGCGAGTTCCCGAACGGTCGCGCGGTGGCGCGGCGGCGTCCAGCCGTCCACCTTGGCGATCATCCGGTCCCAGTCGACCAGCAGGTAGAAGGCCACAACGGGCGTGACCACCAGCAAGGACGCGACGCCGATCAGCGTCTGGCTGCCACTCCACAACGATTTCAGCACGTCGCCGCCCCACGCGACGCCCTTGCCGATCACGTCGCCGAGCGAGCCCTGGATGTCCGCCGGCTGCACGCGATGGCCCAGCCGCTCCAGCCAGGGCGAGCCCTTCTCCACCACGAGCTGCTGCAGCCGCTGCGCGTAGCCCGGCACCTTGGCGGCGAAATCCGCGAGATTGCCGGCCAGCAACGGCGCGAGCAGCAGCAGCGCCAGCACGAACACCAGCACGAAAACGCCGAGGATCACCACCGTGGCCCACAGGCGGCTGAAGCCGACGCGCTCCAGCCTGTCGGCCAGCGGGTCGAGGAAATAGGCGAGCGCCAGCCCGGCCACGAAGGGCAGCAGGATGCCGCTGAACACATAGAGGCAGAGCCCGACCACGCCGAGCGCCGCCAGCCAGAAGGCGATCTGGCGCCCGAGCGGCAAAGGTCGGTCCTCAGCCGCCGCGACCGCGGCAGGTTCCCGCCGGATCTGGATGTCCGTCACGACGCCATGTGCTTCAACCATCGGGCGAGATAGGCGCCCGCCGAGATCGTCGTCAAGCCGGCGACCACCAAAGCGCCCGCATAGATCAAGGAGGCCTGCTGCAGCCCATAGGCCAGCGAGCCGAGGATCAGGGCCGCGAACACGATCTGCGCCAGCGTATTGGCCTTGGACACGAAGGACGGGTTGATGGCGATCGGCTTCTCGAGCAACCAGGACAGCACCACTGCGCCCATGATCATGATGTCGCGCGACACCACCACGATGGCGAGCCAGGGCGGCAACTGCCCGACGATGGAAAGCGACACGTAGATCGACACCAGCAGCGCCTTGTCGGCGAGCGGGTCCATATAGGCTCCGAGCTCGGAGCGCATGTCGAAGCGCCGCGCGATCCAGCCGTCGACGCCATCCGACACCCCCGCCAGCACGAAACCCGCGAAGGCGAGCTTCCACTCGCCCTGCCCGATCATCGCGACCACGAACGGCACCAGCAGGAAGCGGCCGATGGTGATCAGGTTGGGGATGTTCACGACGGTCATGGGGCAAGCTTAAGCCAGACGCGCCTGCTTCGCGAGCCGGCGAGGATCAGATATGAACGGCGGAGCGCCATTTCATGGGCGCCGCGGCGGCCTGCCCCTTGCCAGTGTGCGCAGGTAAGCTTACTCCGCCCGCACACGGAGTTTATTACATGCCGAGCAACGAGACCAAGGGTCTCACCTACGCGCAGTCCGGCGTCGACATCGACGCCGGCAACGCCATGGTGGAAGCGATCAAGCCGCTCGTGCGGGCCACGGCGCGGCCCGGCGCGGATGCGGTGATCGGCGGCTTCGGCGGCCTGTTCGACCTCAAGGCCGCCGGGTTCACGGACCCGGTGCTGGTGGCCGCCAATGACGGCGTCGGCACCAAGGTCAAGATCGCGATCGAAACCAACAAGCACGACACCATCGGGGTTGACCTCGTGGCGATGAGCGTCAACGACCTCATCGTCCAGGGCGCCGAGCCGCTGTTCTTCCTGGACTACTTCGCCACCGGCAAGCTCGCCCCCAATGTGGGCGCGGAAGTGATCGCCGGCGTCGCAAAGGCCTGCAAGGAAGCCGGCTGCGCGCTGATTGGCGGCGAAACCGCCGAGATGCCCGGCCTCTACAACGAGAACGACTACGACCTCGCGGGCTTTGCGGTGGGCGCGGCCGAGCGCGGCGCGCTGCTGCCCCGGCCGGACATCGCGGACGGCGACATCCTGCTGGGCCTGCGCTCCTCGGGGCTGCATTCCAACGGCTTCTCGCTGGTGCGCCGCATCGTCGACCTCAGCGGCCTCCCATGGGAGGCGCCCGCCCCGTTCGAGCCCGACTGCCCGATCGGCGTGGCGTTGCTGGAGCCGACCCGCCTTTATGTGAAGCAGGTGCTGGCGGTTCTGCGCGCCACCACGGGCGTGAAGGCGCTGGCGCACATCACCGGCGGCGGTTTCACGGACAACATCCCGCGCGTGCTGCCGGAGGGCTTGTCGGCCGTGGTCGACGCCTCCGCGATCCCGGTGCTGCCGGTGTTCAAGTGGCTGGCCGCCGTGGGCGACGTCAGCGATGTCGAGATGCTGCGCACGTTCAATTGCGGCATCGGCATGGTGGTGGTTGTCGCCCCCAACGAGCTCGAGCCCGCGCTGGCCGCCTTCCGGGCGGTCGGCGAGAAGCCGGTGCAACTCGGAAAGCTCGCGCCCCGCAAGGATGGCCAGGCGGTCGTCTACAAGGGCAAGCTCGACCTGGCGCTGGAACCCAGGTGACCCTTCAGGCGACCCTGGCCGCCCGCCGCCGCACCGCCGTCCTCGTGTCGGGTCGCGGCTCCAACATGGCGGCGTTGATCGAGGCGGCGCGCGATCCCGCTTATCCGGCCGAGATCGTGCTGGTGCTGTCCAACCGTCCGGACGCGGGCGGCCTGGAGCGCGCCGCGGCGGCCGGCATCGCGACCGCCGTGGTGGACCACAAGGCGCATCCGAGCCGGGAGTCGTTCGAGGACGCCATGCAGGCCGCGCTGGAAGCCCATGTCGTCGAACTCGTGTGCCTGGCGGGATTCATGCGCATTCTCACGGCCGGCTTCATCGCCCGCTGGGAGGACCGCCTGATCAACATCCATCCGTCGCTGCTGCCGGCGTTTCGCGGGCTCCACACGCATGAGCGCGCGCTGGCCGAAGGCGTGCGGCTGCACGGCTGCACGGTGCATTTCGTGGTCCCGGAACTCGATGCCGGGCCCATCATCGCGCAGGGCGCTGTTCCGGTTTTCGACGACGACAGCGCCGACGTTCTCGGCGCGCGCGTGCTTCAAGTCGAGCACGCGCTCTATCCGCTTGGCCTCGCCTTGGTGGCGAGCGGGCGGGCGCGGCGGGACGGCTTGCGCGTCCGTGTGGACGGCGCAAAGCCGCAAGCGCCTTTGATCAGTCCCCTACTCGTCTAAAATCACCTTCCGGCTCAGTTCAGCCCGAGCTTCGCCACGATCCCGCCGCGATGCGGCGCGTTCCTTCACGTCAACTGCTTGCAATTGCAGGATGATTCGGGTTCGCAATATGGACAGGCGCTGGTCGGCTCTCGCGATGCTCCTCACGGTCTTGGCTTTGCTGCTGGGCACGGGCATGACTGCCGTCGCCGCTTGGCGCATCGGCGCCCAGGCGGAAGGCCGCTTCATCATCACCACCACGGCGGATTGGAACGACACCCTTCAGCGCGTCGCGTCCTCGACCTTCCGGGACGCGCCCGATCCGCTGTCGCGGTGGTAGTAGAGCAGGTCGAGCTCAGGCGCTGCCGCCCCGAGCCCTGTCAGCAACGCGTGAACCTGGCCCCGGTGGTGCGTTTGGTGGTTGAAGAAGTGGTCCAGCGCCGGCGCGAGCGGCTGCTCGAAGACCTCGGCGCTGCTCACGCGTGAATACCGGATGGCGCCGGCAAGATCGGCGTCGCTCAGCCCCGCCGCATAACCGACGATGCGCGCGTCCTCCGCCTCGCGGGCGGCCCGCAGCCCGTCAAGCTCCTCGAACAGCACCAGATCCAGGCGCTTGTAGGTCTCGCCCTCCCCGGTGAAGCGCCGCATCCAGATGCGGTCCGTCACCAGAAGATGGTTCAGCGTACCGTGCACCGAGCGAAAAAACGCGCCGCGGTCCGCCCGGTAATCGGCGTCCGACAGGGTGGCGGCCGCGGCGTATACCTTGGCGTTGGCCCACGCGTTGTAGCCGGCGAGCGTGGCGTAGGGTCGGTACATGGCGCTGACTCCTGTTTGGGCGACGATAGCGGCAACGCCCCAGCGAACGCCACCCAGGCGCTTAGCCCCAACCTCGATCCGTTTGTCTTAGGGAGAATCGCGCCTTGGCGATCCGTCTCGAAGGACGAGGGATTCCAGAGCGCACGACCTCTCAGTCTCCTGGCCCCCTCGTCCTTCGAGACGCAGGCCCGAGCGGGGTTGCTCTTCAGGATGAGGGAGCATGGAAATCTGAACAGCCTGTCGTCAGCGCGGCTTGATGCGCCCGAACACCCGAATCGGTGCGGCAGCCGAGGCCGGCGCAGCGATAACGACCAACTCGCCCGATGCCGGGAAGACGCCCGTCAGCGCCGTAATATTGACCTGGTGCGTGACGACCACGGCGGCCATGCCACCCAGGCCCGCGAGCGCGGCGCGCATGTCGCGCAGGTGCGCCGGCTCGCGCTCCGCGTTGGCGAAAAAAGAATCGAAGGGCGGCGAGCCTTCAACCGGAGCGACATCCAGCAGCCGCGCGGTTTCCAGCGCCCGGCACCAGCGGCTCGACAGAACGGCCGCGATCGCGACGCCCCTGGAACGCAGCATCGCGCCGGTGCGGCGCGCCTGCTCGCGCCCGTCGGCGGAAAGATTGCGCTGCGTGGCGCAATCCTCCAGCACGAAGCCCGGCGGATCACCGCCGCCCGGCGCTATGGCGTGGCGCATCAGCACGATCGCGCCGCCGCGCCGCAAGGCCTCGAACGCCTCCTCCTCGGAGGCCGCCATCGCCGGAAAAGCCGCGAGAAGGCCGAGGACCGCAACCAACCAAGGTCGGACGAGCGCTTTTCTGGTCATGCCGTGTATAAGCGCACGGAGCCCGTTTGGATCAGTTGATGTTCACCGCCATTCTTCTCGCCTTCGACCTCGCCATCGCGATCTCGGCCTTGGCGTCAGGCTGGCTCTGGTGGCTCGCGAGCCGGCAACGCATCCGGCGTATCTCCCGCCACGAGGAGCTCGACGCAGCCGATCTCAATCGGATCGTGACGGCGCTCAACAGGACGCAGATCCTGAATTCCCGGGCCGCCCTCACCACAGCGGCGGCCGCCGTGTTCGCGGTGATCCGTTTGCTGCTGAATTACCTGGCGTAGCTGCGCGGTCGGCTTTGCAGCCCGCCTGCCCGACAATTCGCGACGGCTACCCTCGCCCCATCCTGAACGCGCCAAAACGAAAAAGGGCGGCCCGAGAGCCGCCCTTCCGTATCTCGCGCAGCACGCGAGACAAACCGTGCAAGCGCCTTTAGCGCTTGGAGAACTGGAAGCTCCGGCGAGCCTTCTTGCGGCCGTACTTCTTGCGCTCGACGACGCGCGAGTCGCGGGTCAGGAAGCCGACCTTCTTCAGCGCCGGGCGAAGCTCGGGCTCGAAATAGGTCAGGGCCTTGGACAGGCCGTGGCGCACCGCGCCGGCCTGGCCGGACAGACCGCCGCCCGCGACCGTGACGACGATGTCGTACTGGTCGACCCGGTTGGCGACCTGCAGCGGCTGCTGCAGGATCATCCGCAGAACCGGGCGGGCGAAGTACACGCCGAGCTCACGGTTGTTCACCGTGACCTTGCCAACGCCGGGCTTGATCCAGACGCGGGCGACCGCGTCCTTGCGCTTGCCGGTCGCGTAGGCGCGGCCCTGGGCGTCGAGCTTCTGGACGTGCTTGGGAGCCTCGGGGGAAGCGGTCTCGACCGCGCCCTTGAGGTCCTGCAGGGACTGGAGGGTTTCGGCCATGATCAGGCGTTCCTCGCGTTCTTACGGTTCAGCGCCGCGACGTCGAGCGTCGTGGGCTCCTGGGCGACATGGGGATGCTCCGCGCCCTTGTAGACGCGCAGGTTGCCGAGCTGCTTGCGGCCGAGCGGGCCACGGGGAAGCATGCGCTCCACGGCCTTCTCGACGACGCGCTCGGGGAAACGACCTTCGAGGATGAACTTCGCAGTCCGCTCCTTGATGCCGCCCGGATAACCGGTGTGATGGTAATAGACCTTCTGCTCGCGCTTGCGGCCGGTCAGAACCACCTTGTCGGCGTTCACGATGATGATGTTGTCGCCGCAATCGACGTGGGGCGTGTAGCTCGCCTTGTGCTTGCCGCGCAGCCGCATGGCCACGAGCGACGCGAGACGACCCACCACGAGGCCTTTCGCGTCGATCAGCACCCACTTCTTGTCGACCTCGGCGGGCTTGGCCGAATAGGTCTTCATGAGACAGTTCCGATCTGGGCGCGCCGACGCGAAACGCTGGCGCGGGAATGAAAACGCGGGCGACCAAGGGCCGCCCGTGCGATGGGCTGCGTATACGCGAGCCCTTGCGCGTCGTCAACGCCCACTATGCGCCAGATCTGACTGAAAGCCCCACAAAATCAGCGCATTAACAATTGCGGTAATATTATACCGTACATATTTCAGCGCGGCGGGATCGAATAGGTCCCGGTTACGTGGGCGACGGGTTCGTCGGAGCCTTCCGAAGTGATGGTCACCTCTCCGACCGCCAGGCGTTTGCCGAGCTTCAGCAGACGGCAATCGGCGTACAGCGCCCGCGGCTCGGGCTTGCGCAGGAAGTTGATGGACAGGTTCGTGGTCACCGCGAGGCCGACTGGCCCGATGGCCCCCAGCACCGCCGCGTACATGGCGAAGTCCGCCAGCGTCATCATGGCCGGGCCCGATATGGTGCCGCCCGGCCGCAGCTGGCTCGGGTGGTAGTCCATCCGCAGCCGCGCCCCGTGCGGCGGGATCTCCAGCACGTGCCAGATGCGGCCATGCGTGAACATCTGTGGAAATTCGCGCTCCAGAAACGCGTCCAGTTCCGCCAGCGACATCACCGCCCGCTTCTCGCCCTGCGTCATCCCGGCCTGCGCTCCCGCCCGCTTCGTCGGCGTTCCCGCCGCGCATCATTCGGCCTATGTATGGGCAATGATGCGCCATCGGCGCAACCGGCGGAGTCAACGAAATGCAGGTGAGCGAAACTGCCCAACCCGCGCCCGACCGCGGTGCTTCGGCCTCCGTTTTGCTGCGAGCCGACAAAGAGAACGTCGCGCTGCTGACCCTGCACCGGCCGGAAGCGCGAAACGCCCTCTCGGACGCCCTTATCGACGCCTTGTCCCGCGAACTCGACGCCATCGCGGCGGACCGGAGCATCCGCGCCGTGATTGTCGCCTCGGCGCCGAGCTCGTGCTTTTCGTCCGGGCACGACCTGAAGGAAATCTCCGCCCGCCGCTCCGACCCGGACCGCGGCCGCGCCTATTTCGAGGACCTGCTCGGGCGCTGCGCCGCCATGATGCAAAAGATCGTGCGCCTGCCCCAGCCCGTGATCGCGGCGGTCGAGAGCCTCGCGACGGCGGCGGGCTGTCAGCTCGTCGCTTCCTGCGATCTCGCGGTAGCGGGCGAAGACGCGCGCTTTTGCACGCCGGGCGTTCACATCGGGCTTTTCTGCTCCACCCCGATGGTGGCGCTGTCGCGCAACGTCGCGCCCAAGCACGCCATGGAAATGCTGCTCACCGGGGAAACCATCGCGGCGGCCGACGCCTTGCGGATGGGCTTGGTGAACCGGGTCGTCCCGGCCGGCCATGCGGTCGACGCGGCGCGGCGGCTCGCGGCCGTGATCGCGTCCAAGTCAGCGCCGGTGCTCGCGGTCGGCAAGCGCGCCTTCTACGAGCAGATCGAGATGGGCCTCGAGGACGCCTACGCGCATGCCTCGCGCGTGATGGCCGAGAACATGTTGGCCCGCGACGCCGAGGAGGGCATCGGCGCCTTTCTCGAGAAGCGGACGCCCCGCTGGGAGTGACCCGGTTCCATCGGATCGCCGGCCCCAGTTGCGCGTTGGCGTGACGTGCGTCGCCGCGACGGCGCCCCGCCCCGTGTCACGAGAGCCAGCCCCGCCGCATGGACCAGGTCGACCTCCCCCTCCGCCGCCACTCCGTTTTCACCCCCGCCCCTTGCGCCCTCCCGTGGATTCAGGTCGCCCCGGGGGCACCCTATTTCCAGACGGAAACCGGCGCGGCCTGGCACCCGATCGGCGGGAACGAGGCAATCTCGTGGGCCGAGCTCGACGGGCTGTTTCGGCGACGCGACCTGCCGGCGGTAGACCGATATCTTGGCGACCTCGCCCAGCAGGGCGTCACTGTGCTGCGCCTGATGCTCGAATACGCGCAGGTGCGGCACCGCTATTTTGAGCGACCGGCCGGGCGCTTCCCGCCCACCATGGTGCAGCTCTGGGACGACATGTTCGCCCTGTGCGAGAAGCACGGGCTGCGCCTGCTGCTAACGCCGGTGGACACGTTCTGGACCTGGCTGCACTGGTGCCATCACCCCTACAACCGCGCCAATGGCGGCCCGCTGGCGGATCCCTCGCAAATGCTCCTGTGCGTCGACACGCGCGAGTTCATCAAGAACCGCCTCGCCTTCGCAACGCGACGCTGGGGCGGCTCCGGCGCGTTGTTCGCGTGGGATCTCTGGAACGAGATTCACCCCGCCCAGGGCGGCGACGCGGCCGAGTGCTTTCCCGAGTTCATCGCGGACCTATCGCACCACGTGCGCCGCCTCGAATTGGACCTGTATGGCCGGTCCCACCCCCAGACCGTCTCTATTTTTGGGCCCGAGCTCGAGTGGCGGGCGCACATGCCGCTCAAGGAGCCGATTTTCCGCCATCCCGACCTCGATTTCGCGACCGTGCACGTCTACCAGCAGGGCACCATCGACGACCCCGCCGACACGGTCGCGCCGGCGCTCGACATGGCTCGCCATGTCCGTGCTCACCTTGCCGAGATCGCTGACGGCAGGCCGTATTGCGACAGCGAGCACGGCCCCATTCACAGGTTCAAGGACAAGAAGCTGAACCTGCCCGAAGCTTTCGACGACGAGTACTTCCGGCACATGCAATGGGCGCACCTGGCCGCTGGCGGCGCCGGCGGCGGGATGCGCTGGCCCAACCGCAACCCGCACCGGCTCACCGAAGGCATGCGCCGCGAACAGGGCAAGCTCGCCCGCTTCCTGCCCGAGTTCGACTGGCTGAGCTTCCGCCGCGAAGGCATCGATGTCGAAGTCGCGGCGGACGGCGCCGTCCACGCCATGGCGTGCGGCGACGACCGCCAGGCGCTGGTCTACCTGCTGCGCGGCGACGCGGTCGGGCCCGACGGCATGCTGGATCGTCAGGCGCCCGCGCTGGTGGTGCGCGTGGTCGTGCCGGGACTTGCGGACGGCGAGTACCGCGTGACCTTGTGGGATCCGGTGGCCGGCGAACCGCGCGAGCGCCTCTTGGCCGGCAGCCATGAGGGAGCGCTGCGCGCCTGCGTCCCGGCGTTCCGGACGGACCTGATCCTGGCGGTGCGACCCGCCCCCTGAGGCGCGCGCCTGTTTCGATGGCGCCGCGCCCGGCGCTGGTGTAACTCTCGGCCATGACGCACGACAGCTACCCCGACGACCTGATCCGCGGCATTCTCCACAACGTGAAGACCGTTGCGCTGGTCGGCTTTTCCAATAATCCGGCCCGCCCGAGCTGGATCGTGACGAAATACCTCATCGAGCGCGGCTACCAGGTGGTCCCGGTCAATCCGGGCCTCGCCGGCCAGACGGTGCTGGGCCAGCTCGTCTACGGCTCCCTGAAGGACATCCCCTTCCCGCTCGACATGGTGGAGATCTTCCGCAACTCGGAAGCCGCCGGCCCGATCACCGACGAGGCGCTGGCGCTCGATCCCCTGCCGCGGGTGATCTGGATGCAGCTCTCGGTGCGCAACGACGAAGCCGCCGCTCGCGCCGAGGCGAAGGGCGTCACCGTGATCATGAACCGCTGCCCGAAGATCGAGTTCGGCCGGCTGTCGGGCGAAATCGGCTGGAACGGCATCAACTCGCGCATCCTGTCGTCCAAGCGCGCCGTGATGGCCGAGAAGGGCTTCCAGAAGCGCACCCTCGGTCCGCCCGGCGTGAACCCGTTCGGGACGCGCCGCTGAGCCTCAGAAATGCGCGCCGCGGATGACCTGGACGTCCGACACGGCGACGATCGCGATCCGGTTCGCGAGGTAGGCCGACACCGCCTCCAGCGTCGCATCCAGCCGCGTCGCATCCAGGATGCACAGCACCGCCACCATGCGGCCGGCGCTGGTGACCTGCCCGGCCTCGTCCCACGGACCGTGCCGCCCGCTCCCCGCCAGGGCCGGCAGCACAGTGTAGCCGGTCGCCTGCAGGCGATCGAGGATCGCCAGCACGCCATTCAGCGCCGGCGCCTCGATGATGATCTCGATCTTCTTCTTCGCGTGCATGTCCATGGCGGGCCTCACGGGCTGACGCTTCGGGCCAGCAGCAGATAGAGCGGCAGGCCGATCGCGAGATTGAACGGAAAGGTGACGCCGAGCGAGAGCGTCAGGTAAATGGCAGGCTCCGCCTGCGGCAGCGCAATCCGCATGGCGGCGGGCGCGGCGATGTAGGACGCCGACGCCGCCAGTGTGATGAACAGCATCGCGCCGCCGGTGGAGAGGCCGAGGCCCAACGCGATCGCGGTTGCGATGGCGGCCGAAATCAGCGGCATCCCGATCCCGAACAGGATCAGCGGCGCGGTCAAAAACCGCCGCGCCCGCGACAGGCCGCGTCCGGCGACGAGCCCCATGTCGAGCAGGAACAGGCACAGCAACCCGCGGAACAGGTCCACGAACAGGGGCGCGATCGGCTTCACGCCGGCCGGCCCCGCGATCCAGCCCACCACGAAAGAGCCGACCAGCACCACCACCGAGCCGTTCAGCCCGGCCTCGCGCAGCAGGTGGCCAACCGATCCAGTGGCGGCTTCCGGCGCGGCCCGCCGGGCGATCAGCAGCGCCGCCATGATGGCGGGCGTCTCCATCACGGCCGCCACCGCGACCATGTAGCCTTCCGAGCCGAGCCCCGCTCGCGACAGCGCGTCCAGCGCGGCCGCGAAGGTCACGGCCGAGATGGAGCCGTAATGGGCCGCTACCGCGGCCGCGTCGACCGCCCCCAGGCGGCTGATCAGGCGCAGCACTCCGTAGGCGAGCGCCGGAATCAGAAACGACAGCGCCGCGCCGGCCAGCACCGTCCAGATCAGCTGAGGCTGCAACCCCTGGCGGGACACCTCCACACCGCCTTTCAGGCCGATCGCCATCATCAGGTAGATCGCCAGCGCCTTTGCGACGGCTTCAGGAAAGCTCAGGTCCGAGCGCGCCAGCGCGGCTCCGACGCCGAGCGCAAAAAACAGCACCACCGGCGACAACAAGTTGCCGACGGCCAGATCCAACGCACCCATGTCTGCTATCCCCTGCCCAGCTGCAGCCACTGCTACCGCAAGCGGGCCCCTATTCAACATTTATTGTCGTGAAATAAATACATTTGACGGCTGGAGGATTGTGGGCCGATTTAGCCGATCCCAGACGTGTATTTACAACTTGCCCGCGCGTTGACGCTGCTGGGTTCGTTCGGTAAAAAGAACAGCAATCCACTTTCCAAGAACGTCGCGGGCTCGCCCGCGCTCCTGCACGAGGACACGCCCATGACCGAGCCCAAGGCTCCCGGCTTCGCCACGCTCGCGATTCACGCCGGCGCGGCGCCGGATCCGGCCACCGGCGCGCGCGCCACGCCGATCTACCAGACCACGTCCTTCGTGTTCGACGATGTCGACCATGCCGCTTCGCTGTTCGGCCTGCAGGCGTTCGGCAACATCTACTCGCGCATCGGCAACCCGACCTGCGCGGTGCTGGAAGAGCGCGTCGCGGCGCTGGAGGGTGGCACGGCTGCGCTCGCGGTGGCGTCCGGCCATGCGGCCGAGTTCCTGGTGATGCACACCCTGATGCAGCCAGGCGACGAGTTCATCGCCTCCAAGAAGCTCTATGGCGGCTCCATCAACCAGTTCAACCACTCGTACAAGAACTTCGATTGGCGAGTGAAGTGGGCCGATCCGGACGACCTCCCGAGCTTCGAGGCCGCCATCACGGACAAGACCAGGGCGATCTTTATCGAGTCGATCGCCAACCCGGGCGGCGTCGTGACCGACATCCAGGCCATCGCCGACATCGCTCACAAGGCCGGCGTGCCGCTGATCGTCGACAACACCATGGCGACCCCCTACCTGATCCGCCCGTTCGAGCACGGCGCCGACATTGTCGTGCATTCGGCCACCAAGTTCCTGGGCGGCCACGGCAATTCCATCGGCGGCCTGATCGTGGACGGCGGCAAGTTTGATTGGCTGAAGTCGGGCCGCTATCCGATGCTGTCGCAGCCGCGCCCGGAATATGGCGGCATGGTGCTCGGCGAGACCTTCGGCAATTTCGGCTTCGCGATCGCCTGCCGGGTGCTCGGCCTGCGCGACCTCGGCCCGGCCTTGTCGCCGTTCAACGCCTTCATGATCCTGACCGGCATCGAGACGCTGCCGCTGCGCATGCAGCGCCATTGCGACAACACCCTCAAGGTGGCCCAGCACCTGCAGCGCCACGCCAAGGTCGCGTGGGTGAGCTATCCGGGGCTGGAGGGCGACAAGTATGGCGCGCTCGCAAAGCGCTACTCGCCCAAGGGCTCGGGCGCGGTGTTCACGTTCGGCCTCAAGGGCGGCTACGACGCCGGCGTCGCGCTGGTGTCGAACCTCAAGCTCTTCTCCCATCTCGCCAATATCGGCGACACGCGCTCGCTGGTGATTCACCCGGCCTCGACCACCCACCGCCAGCTCACCGCCGAGCAGCAGACGCAGGCCGGCGCCGGCCCGGAGGTCGTGCGCCTCTCGATCGGCATCGAGGACGTCGAGGACCTGATCGCCGATCTCGACGAGGCGCTGGCCGCGAGCTGAGGCGCGTCAACGCGGCTGAACTTCAGCGCTGGATCAACCTCTCACCCTTCATCCTGAGGAGCAGGCCCCCTTGGGCCTGCGTCTCGAAGAACGAGGGTTTTGCGCCTTTTGGGAAGGGCTCAAAAAAGCAGCTGTCGCCCTCTGCAGCCCGAGTCTCAGGCTCGCGTCAGCCGCCAATGCACCGCCGCCATGCCGAGCACCAACATCGCGAAGGCCTGGTGGGCGAGGCCCAGCGACAGCGGCACCATGGCGAGCAGGGTCACGATGCCGAGCGCGGCCTGCGCAACCGACAACCCCGCGATGGCGCTGGCGCGTCGCGCCGCGGGCGTACCCGGCTGCACGCGCCGCGTCGCCCAGACCTGCCAGAGAGTCAGCCCCAGCAGTGCGTAGGCGGTCATGCGGTGGTGGAACTGAACCGTGAGCGGATTGTCCACGAGGTTCTCGAACCACGGCGTCTGGATGAACAACCCCGATGCGGGCGGGATGAAGTTCCCGTCCATCAGCGGCCAGGTGTTGTAGGTGAGCCCGGCCTTGGAGCCCGCCACAAGGGCGCCGAGCGCGATCTGGAGCAGCACCAGCAGCAGCGTCGCCGTCGCGAGCCCGCGCACGATGGGGGTCGAAGGTTCGTTCTCGCGACGCTTCAGGCCGGCCGCGACCGCCACCAGGCCGGCGAAGATCACGCTCGCGGTGGTGAGGTGCAGCATCAGCTTCAACGGCGCGACGGCCGTCATCCCGGGCTTCAGGCCGGACGCCACCATGATCCAGCCGATGGCGCCCTGGAGTCCGCCCAGCAGCCCGAGCGCCGCGACCTTGATGGCGAGCCTCCCACGCAGCAGCCCCGTGGCGAAGAACCCGATGAAGCCGAGGCCGAACACGAGTCCGATCGCCCGGCCGAGCTGCCGATGCGACCACTCCCACCAGTAGATCTCCTTGAACTCGCCGAGGGTCATGCCCTTGTTGACGAGCTGGTACTGGGGAATTTGCCGGTACTTGTCGAATTCCACCGCCCAGGCCTGCTCGGTCAATGGCGGCACGGCCCCGGTTACGGGCTTCCACTCGGTGATGGACAGGCCCGACCCGGTGAGCCGCGTGGCGCCGCCCACCACCACCATGCCGAACACCAGCGCGGCGATGACGTAGAGCCAGATCCGCACCGGCTGAAGCCGCCGCGTCGCCGCGTCGGGGCGCAAGGCGGCCTCCGCGCGGTCGAAGTCGTGGTCCGTGGCCGTAACCGACATCATCATTGTCCATCCATCGGGCATGCCGCCGCGGCGAAACGCGCAGCCGCGCAGGCTTGATCGCCCGGTCGCGCCGACACATAGTCCGCGCCGCTTGGGCCCACAATGGCCGCGTCGCCGCAGGCGCCGCCGGATCGAGGATCGGAATCAACATGCGCCGACGCACGCGCAAATTCATCGGCGCCGTCGCCATGCTGTTCTTCGTGTGCTTCTACGCGCTCGCCATGATGGCTTTGGCGCAAGGCTCGATCCAGGACGCCGGCAAGCTTGCGCAGGCGATTTTCTACGTCGTGGCCGGCATCGGCTGGATTGTGCCGCTCATGCCGCTGATCAAGTGGATGGAACGCCCCGACCCCGAGGACGCCTGAACGCGTCACGCGACGTTCAGCCGCCGCCCCTTGTTCCACAGGTGGAACGGAATTCCTGACAACAGCGCGCCAAACTGGCCGACATTCTGGAAATTACCGTTCAGCGACACCCGCGGCAGCGCCGTGAGGTGGTCGCGGTGCTGCGGAAACAGCATGCCGGGCCTGGTCGTGACGGCGCTGCGGAACCCGAGCTCGCGCGCCATGGCGAACTCACGAGGACCGGCGGACGTCGGATCTCCCACCGGATAGGCAAGGTGCCGGACCGGGACGCCGAGTTCGCGCTCGATGGCGGCGCGCGAGTCGGCCATTTCGGCGCAGGCTGTGGCCGCATCGTGCTTGGCCAGCATTGGGTGCGTCATCGTATGCGCGCCGATCGTGATCAGCGGATCGGCGGCGAGCCGGCGCAGGCCCGCCCAATCGAGGCAAAGCCGTTCGGTGGTGGCCAGGCTGTCGATCCCCTGCCCGGCTGCGAGCTTTGCGACAACCGTGCGCATGTCCGGCTCGGGCAGCGCCCGCAGCCGCCAGTAGAGCGCCTCGAAGGCCGCCGCCTTGGCGGCCGGATCGCCCGTCGCCATCGCAAACGGACCGTCCGGCAAATCGGCCCGGACCTCGTCCGCCCGCGCGATGGCGTCCTCCAGGTCGCACCACCACAGACCGGCGCTGCGGTCCGCGAAGCCAGGGGTCACGAACACGGCGGCAGGCGCGCCATGCCGCCGCAGCACCGGCAGGGCATGATCGAGATTGTCGCGGTAGCCGTCGTCGAACGTGATCGCCAGCAGCGGTGGCTTGGCGGCAAACTCAATTCCCGCCTCCAATGCGTCGACCACGGCGTCGAGGCTGGCGATCCGGAAGCCAAGCGCCTTGGCGCGCGCCAGAGCCGCATCCAGGAACTCGGGCGTGACCTCGAGCAGCCGGTTCGGCGCGAACGGCCGCTCCGTCCAGGGCCGCACGTGATGCAGCATCAGGATGCCGCCCAGCCCGCGCGAGCCCGGAAGTGTCCATCGGCCGGCTCCAACTGCCGCAAGGCCGTTCAGGGCCGCCTGGAAGATCCGGTACTTCAACCCCACCGTGAAATCCTCGATCCGTGGCAATTCCAACCGCCGCGCAAGTCATCGTTAATGGCTGGCTGTTAAGCTTGACTTAAAGGTTTCGTTGACCATTCCGCGGTCGGCCGGCCACGTTGCAGAGCAATCGAGAGATAAGCGCCGAAATGTCCGCCGCATTGGACACCCCTTTTGCGACGTGGAGTCGGATCGAGGTCTTCCGGTCGCCGGAGGATGCCGCATCGGCCTGGCGCGCTCTTGAAGCGCAAGGCGTCGCCACGCCTTACCAGCGATATGACTGGCTTGCGCCCTGGTACGCGTTTGTGGCCGCCCGCAAGGGCCAAACGCCCGCGATCGTGCTCGTGTCCAATGGGGCCGGCGCTCCGCTGGCGCTCTTCCCGCTTGTGATGCTGCGCACTGGTCCCGTTCGGCTTGCGCGCTTTGCTGGGGGCAAGCACTGCAATGCCAATATGGGGCTATTCGACGCCGACTTTCTGGCGACGCTCGGCCCGGAGGACGCCAGCACGCTGTTGTTTGCGATCAGCGAAGCGCTGTCGGGGGTAGACCTGCTCGATCTTCGCTCGCAGCCGCTCTCGTGGAACGGCTTCGCCAATCCGTTCGCGTTGGTCGCGGGAGCCCGCCCGGCCGAGGATGCGCACGCCCTCGCCTTCCAGCCTGGCGATACCGCCGACATGCTGGTCCGCCGCCTCGTCAGCAAGGACAGCCGCAAGAAGCTGGCCAAAAAGCTACGCTGGCTCGAGGCGATCGGGCCCGTGTCGCTGCGCAGGGCGCAAACCGAAGCCGAGGTCGACGGCGTGCTCGAGGCATTCTTTCGGCAGCGCGCCGCGCGCTTCAAGGCGCAGCACATCGCCAATCCGTTCTCCTGCAAGACGGTGCAGCAGTTTCTGCGCAGCGCCGCCCTGGCGGGCCTCGACCGCGGAAGTCCCGCGCTGGAGCTCTGGGCGCTGTGGTGCGGCGACCGGATCGCGGCCGCATTCGGCGGGGTGAGCGATGGCCGACGGTTGAGCGGCGCATTCATTTCGTTCGAGAACGACAAGACGCTGATGCGCTCGAGCCCAGGCGAGGTGCTCACGATGGAGCTCGCCAAGGCGGCGCTCGCGAATGGCCTGGCGAGCTTCGACCTCGGCATGGGCGAGGATGGATACAAGCGGCACGTCTGCCCCACGCGGGAGAAGCGTGTCGACGCCTCCATTCCGATCACCCCGATGGGCCACGCCATGGCGCTGGGCCTGCGTGGCGCGAATCGCGTTCGGGAGATTGTGAAACGCGACGTCCGGCTGTTGAAAACGGTTCGCCGGGTCGCGCTACGCTTTGGCGCGCCGACATGACAGGTTGAGGCGGGCCCTTAGGCCGCCTCGACGTTCTGCGCCCGGTCAACCGACAGCCGGACCACACGCAACCCCCAGGCGGACAGGCTTGCAGCCGCATCCGCTACCTCATCGGCCGAAGCATTGGGGCCGACCGCCAGCACGGCCATGTCGGCGCACTGCGCCAGCACGCGCAGGATGGAGCGCTCCTCGGCCGGTGGGGTCGCCACCATCACGGCGTCATAGGTCTGCGACAGCGCGCCGAGCGCGAGCTCCACGCCTGCCGCCTGGCTGGTGATCGCGTCCGCGGTCAGAGCGCCGGAGGACACCAGGTGAAGCCGCGACGCAGGATCTCGGTGGATCACCTGAATAAACGAGGCATGACCGCTGATCAGCTCGGCGAAGCCTGCGGTCGTTTCGCGGCCCGCGGTGTCGGCGTCGATCAGTGCGAGGCGACGCGCGCTGGCGAGGCGGCGGCCAAGCGCCAGAGCGAGATCGCGGGCCGGCGCGCCGCCAATCGGCGTCACGAGGCAGCGCCGCACCGTCCCGGACCCGATCGCGACGTCGAAGGCGCTCGCCGCATCCGCAAGGCTCACCGAGCCGTCCCGCATCTCGCGCGGTGGCTCCGCGGGCCTGCGCTGCGCCGCATCCGCGGCCAGCCGCGCCAGGGCGTGCTCGGCGGGAGCCAAGGCATGCTGGGCTGACGCAAGGTCACCAGGCTCGGCTGGGCGAAGCCGCGGCCGCCACGCCGGTTCGGCTGCGGCCACAACAGGCGCCACGGCGGCGGGCTGAGCGGCGGGAACGGCGCCGGCGCCCAGCGGGAAGGTCGGGGCATAGCTCACCGGAACTGGCCCAAAGGCGCGGCCGGACAGCAGCTCAGCGCAGATCACCCAAACGGTCATCACCAGCAGCGTCGCCAAGGTCGCGATGATGATCATCGGGCCTTTCTTCGGAAAGGACGGCGCAACGGGCGGATCGGCGCGCTGCACGATGCGGGCGTCTGGCGGCGACGCATCCTTGACGTCGCGGGCGGTGGCCTCGCGGTAGCGCGTCATCATGGCCTCGAGCTGCTCGCGCTGCGACCGCGCCTCCCGCTCCAGCGCGCGCAACTCCACGTCCTTCTCGCCGGCCGCGATGCTTTGCTGTTTGGTGGCGTCGAGCGCGCTCGCGAGCGCGTCCACGCGCGCCTGCGCGACCCGCGCGTCGTTCTCCAGCGTGCGCACGGCCTTGAGCGCGGCCGCGGAGATCTGCGCGTCGATGTCCGCGAGCTGCGCCTGCAGCTCCTTCATGCGCGGATGGCCGGGCCCGAGCGAGCGCGACTCGAGCGCGATCTGCGCCTTCGCGGTGGTGCGGTCGGTCACGAGCTTGCGCACGAGATCGTTGTTCGCCACATCCGAAACGTCGAGCGTGCGGCCGCCCGCGAGGGCTTCGCGCAAAAGCTTGGCCTTTGCCTGCGAATCGGCCTGGGCGCCGCGAACCTGGTTGAGCTGCGTGTTAAGCTCGGCCAGTTGCTGCTGCTGCAGGGTGGCGTTGTTGGTGGCGACAAGGAGGCCGGCGCCGGAGCGGAACGCCTCGACCTTGGCCTCGGCGTCGGCGACCTTCTGGCGCAGCGGTTCAATTGCGCCGTTGAGCCATGAGCTTGCCTTCTGGGCGACCCGGAGCTTGGCCTCCTCTTGCAATTCCAGGTAGATGTCCGCGATCGCATTGGCGCCGCGCGCGGCGAGAACCGGGTCGGACGACGTGAACTCGATCGCCAGCACGCGGGTCTGCCCCACCGGGAAAGCCGTGACGCGCTCGACGAAACGGTCGATCAGCTGCTCGTTTTCGCTGGCGCGGGCGAGGCCGAGATAGACGAGGCCGCTCTTTACGACTCCCACCACCGACGCGCTGGTGTCGAACTCGGGGTTTCCCTTCAGCTGCAACCGGTCCACGGCGCGTTTGGCGAGGTCGCGTGACGTCACCAGAAGAACCTGGCTGGCGACCTCGCGCTCGTCGATCTGCAGGTCGCGCTCGGCGCTTTGGCCAGGGCGCGTGTAATAATTATCGCCGGGCTGAAGAAGAATGCGGGCGTCCGCCGTGTAGCGCGGCGTGGCGGTGTTCACCCAGAACGCCGTCAGCCCGAACACGATGAGGGTGGCGAGCAGAATGAGCGGGCTGCGCCGCCGCAAGGCGCGCCCAAGCTGTCCCGCATCGAGGTCCCCGCCGTTGGCGGGGACGGGACCAGCATCAGCCATCACTCAACCCCAGAACAGATTACACCGTGCCGGAACTATGAAGTTTTGGGCTTTCGATAACGTTAAGCATGAGGCCATGCGCGGTCAGGGTTTATTAACCACGTTGACGCACATGATCGCGCATTCGACCGCCTATCCAGCGAGTCCCGCAGCGAGCCCCTTTGATGTCGCGTCGCAAGTTCCTGATCCTGCTCGGAGCAGCCGCCGTTTCGGCCTGCGCGCCGCCCCTGCATACTCCGCCGGGCTTCATGGAAGGACTCGACGCCCCCTATACGCTGGCCAGCGGCGACCGCCTGCGCATCATCGTGTTCGGGCAGGACAACCTCTCCAACAGCTACGCGGTGGACGGATCCGGCCGCGTCTCCCTGCCGCTCATTGGTCCGACGCCGGCCGGCGGCATGACCACCACGCAACTCGAGCGCGCGATCGAGGCCAAGCTGCGCAACGGCTACCTGCGCGAGCCCCGCGTTTCCGTCGAGGTTGAGCAGTACCGCCCTTTCTTTGTCCTCGGCGAAGTCACCACGGCCGGGCAGTTTCCCTACGTCAACGCTATGACGGTCCAGACCGCCATTGCGATCGCGGGCGGGTTCTCGCCGCGCGCTCTGCGCACCCAGGCCGACATCACGCGCCAGATCGGCGGCCGGCCGGTGAGCGCCACCGTTCCGATCACTTTCCCGGTGCGCCCCGGCGACACCATCGTCGTGCGCGAACGCTGGTTCTGAGACATGGCCCAGAATGGGCGCCTTCGGATCTTGCACGTGTTTCGGGCTCCCATGGGGGGCCTTTTTCGGCATGTGCTCGACCTGGCGGGCGCCCAGGCCGCAGCCGGCCACGCCGTGGGGCTGGTCTGTGACGTAGGCGGCGGCGCGAGGGCCGAGGCCGCCATCGAACGGATCCGCCCCAGCCTGAGCCTCGGCACCTTCCGCATCCCGATGCCACGCGAGCCGGGTCCCACGGACGCTTTGGCGCTGCTGCGGATCACTAAAATCTTCGCTGCCGCCAAAGCCGACATCGTTCATGGCCACGGCGCCAAGGGCGGCTTCTATGGGCGGCTCGCGCCGGTCGGGCTGCGCCGGGTCGGGCGCATCTATACCCCCCATGGCGGCAGCGCGCATTACGGCGCCAACACCCTGGCGGGCAAGCTCTACACCCGCGTCGAGCGCCTGCTGATGCGCCGCACCTCGGTGTTCACGTTTGAGAGCGACTATGTGGCCAGCCGGTTCGAAGCCATGCTGGGCGATGCGCCGCACGATGCCGTGGTGGTCCGCAACGGGCTGGAGGCGCATGAGTTCGTCCCAGTGGCGGATGGGCCGGAGGCGGCTGACGTTCTTTACCTTGGCGAATTGCGAACGCTGAAGGGCGTGGACACGCTGCTTGACGCGCTGACGCTGTTGCGCGCCCGGCTTCCGTGGGAGCCCTCCGCCGTTCTGGTCGGGGCGGGTCCGGATGAGGCCGAGTTTCGGGCCCTCGCGCAACGGCTCGGGCTACGCGAAGTCTCGTTCAAGGCTCCCATGCCGGCGCGCGACGCCTTTCGGCTCGGCCGAGTCATGGTCGTGCCCTCGCGGGCCGAGTCGCTCCCCTATGTGGTGATCGAGGCCGCCGCCGCCGCGCGCCCGCTGGTCGCCACGGCGGTGGGCGGCATTCCTGAAATCATGGGGCCTTTCGCCACAAGGCTCGTGCGGCCTGATGATCCGCCCGCTCTGGCCGACGCCATCGCGGCGCTGCTGTCCAAGTCCGAGGCGCAGCGACAAGCCGAGGCGGAGGATCTTGCCCGGCATGTCGCCTCGGCATTTTCCATCGACGCCATGGCGGGCGGAATCGAAGCGGCTTATCGCAAGGCTCTGGCGAGGATTTAACGCTTCCGTCAGCCATCGTGCATAGGGTTCCTCAAGGATTGAGGCTTGGAGAGCGGCCGAGCGGCCGCGATCGCGCGATGGCAAAAATCGGACTGGACGACCTGTTGCGGAACGACGCTGGCTCGGTGGCTGCGATGCGCCCCGGACCAAAGGCGTCGCTGAGCGCGTTGGCGGAGGAGATCGCATCCCGCCCGCGAGCGCGCACCTATTCGGCCAACGTCATCTCAAGCGTCGTCGCTGCGGCCGAGCTCATGTTCCTGGTTGTGAGCGGCGTGCTGCTGCGCGCCGGCTACCTGCAGACGGGCCTGCTGCCTGACGTGCCCTATGCGGCCCTGATCGTCGGCTCGGCGCTGACGACCGTGGTCGCCCTCCAATCGCTGCAGTTTTACGAACTCGGCGCCCTGCGTGGGCCGATTCCGGCCTTGGTGCGCGTGGCCGCGGTGTGGAGCGCGGTGGCTCTTGCGGCCCTCGCGATAGCGTTCATTTTCAAGCTGGGCAACGAGATCTCGCGCGGCTGGTTCGTCGGCTGGTATGGAATCGGCTTGCTCGGCCTGATGTCCATGCGCCTGATCGTCCGCACGGCCGTGCGCAGCATGCTCCGCGAGGGCCTTCTGGACAGGCGGACCGCGATTGTGGGCGGCGGCCCGGCAGCCGAGAGCCTTCTGCGCGCGCTCGATGCGCAATCGGATTCCGAGGTTCGCGTCATCGGCGTGTTCGACGATCGCGACGAGCAGCGTTCGCCTGAAAGCGTCGGCGGCTATCCGAAGTTGGGAACGACGGACGACCTCGTCGACTTCGTCCGGCGCGCCAACCTGGACCTGGTGATCTTCACCCTGCCGATCACGGCAGAGGATCGCATCCTTTCAATGCTGCGCAAGCTTTGGGTGCTTCCTGTCGACATTCGGCTCTCGGCCCACCAGAGCAAGCTCCGCCTGCGTCCGCGCACCTACTCGTATATCGGATCGGTGCCGGTGCTGGCCGTCACGGACCGGCCGATCGCCGATTGGGACGTGGTGTTCAAGTGGCTCTTTGACCGTGTGGTCGGGGCCTGCCTGCTGGTGCTGCTCACGCCTCTAATGCTCGCCACCGCTCTGGCCGTGAAGCTCGATTCAAAGGGACCTGTTTTCTTTCGGCAGCGTCGCTACGGCTTCAACAACGAGCTGATCGAAGTCTTCAAGTTCCGCTCGATGTATGCCGACCAGGCGGACCTCACCGCCTCCAAGCTCGCCACGCGTGACGATCCGCGGGTCACCCGTGTCGGCCGCATTATTCGCAAGACATCGCTCGACGAGTTGCCGCAGCTCTTCAACGTCGTGTTCAAGGGCAACCTGTCGCTCGTCGGCCCCCGTCCACACGCGGTGAACGCCAGCGCCGAGAACCGGCGCTATGACGACATCATCGACGGGTATTTCGCCCGCCACCGCGTGAAGCCGGGCATCACCGGCTGGGCGCAGATCAAGGGCTGGCGCGGCGAGACCGACACGCTGGAGAAGATCCAGAAACGCGTGGAGCACGACCTCTACTACATCGAGAACTGGTCGGTGTTCTTCGACCTCTACATCCTGGCCGCAACGCCAATCGCGCTCGCCACCAAGACCGAGAACGCATATTGACCTTTGCGCCTGCCCATTCCGGGATTGCGCCGGCGCCTTTCGCCTATACGGCCCGGCGCGGTCCGCCCGTGGCGGCGGTCCAGAACGGCATTTTGCGGCTGCTCGTGCTTTGCGGCGCAATCGTCTTCATCGAGCCTTCCCCGTTCGAGGTCGTGTTCACGCTCGCCGGGCTGGTGATGCTGCTGACCGGCTTCAGGCTGCCGCGCGAATCCATTCCGCTGATCGTTTTGCTGACGCTGTTCAACCTGGGCGGAGCGATCTCGCTCACTGAGGTCACCGAGGACCAGAAGGCCGTGATCTTCACTGCCGTGTCGGTCTACATGCTGGCCGTGACGCTGTTTTTCGTCATCATCATGATGGATCGCACCCACGAGCGGGTCGCGCTGATCCAACGGGCGCAGATCCTGGCCGCCGTGATCGCCGCCATCGCCGGAACGCTGG
Organism: Alsobacter metallidurans; assembly: GCF_014636935.1. GTDB lineage: Bacteria > Pseudomonadota > Alphaproteobacteria > Rhizobiales > Beijerinckiaceae > Alsobacter > Alsobacter metallidurans. The sequence continues at coordinate 525,216 of NZ_BMES01000002.1, forward strand.
GCTATTTTAACGTCGCCGGCCTTTCCAGCCTGTTCACGGCTTTCTCCGGCACGCGCGCGTCCGGCATGTTCAAGGACCCAAACGTATTCGGGCCGTTCATCGCCGTCGGCGCCACGTTTCTGTTTCATGGCGTCGTGTCGGGCCGCACGCGCCATGTGACGCTGTCGGTGCTGACGCTCGTCTTCCTGAGCTTTGCGGTCCTGATCTCGTTCTCACGCGGCGCATGGGGCGTGATGGGCCTGAGCCTCGCCATGGTGGTCGGGCTGAACCTGCTTACCTCACGCAGTTGGGCGCAGCGGCGGCGAATTGCATGGGTCACCAGCCTGTTCCTGCTTTGCGGACTGGTCGCCGGAGCCGCGGTGCTGACCAACCGCTCGATGGCGAACATGCTCGAGGAACGGGCCGTTCTGCTACAGAGCTACGATTCGGGCGAAACCGGCCGCTTCGGCAACCAGAAGCGCTCGATCCCGCTGCTGCTTGACCTGCCCAACGGGTTTGGCCCGCTCCAATTCGACAAACGCTTCGGCGAGAACCCACACAACGTCTTCATCTTCGCCTTCAGCTCCTATGGCTGGCTCGGCGGGATCAGCTACCTGTCGTTCGTGATCATCACCTGCGTGATCGGCTGGCGTATGGCGTTCCAGCGTACGCCGTTCCAGCACGACGCGATCGCGCTCTGGTGCTGCCTGTTTCCGCAGATCGCGCAGGGCTTCCAGATCGACACCGACCACTGGCGGCACTTCTGGATGCTGAGCGGGATGGTGTGGGGGCTGGCCATCATGGCGAGCCGCTGGAAAGCCGCGAATGCGCCGGCGCAGCCTCACGCCAGCGTGTCGAACAGCCGGGCGTAGCTGCGGGCGGCGTCATCCCAGTCGAAATGGGCGGCGCGCGCCAATCCGCCGCCGACAAGGCGCGCGCGCAGATCCGCGTCGCTGACGAGTTCCAGAAGGCCACGGCCGATCGATTCGGCCGAGGTCGGATCAACCAGCAATGCGGCCCCGCCCGCCACCTCTCCGGTGGAGCTCGCATCGCTGGTCAGCACTGCGGTCTCGCAGCGCATGGCCTCGATGATCGGCAGGCCGAAGCCCTCGTAAAGCGAGGGAAACAGAAAGCATCCGGCGCCGCTCATCAGCGCCGGCATGTCCGCGTCGGGCACGAAGCCCAGCCGCCGCACGCGCGGCATGGCGGCCAACTCCTGCAGGCGCCCGAACACATGGGCCCGGCCGGCCAGCCCGAACACCACGAGCTCCATGTCGGCCGGCAAGGATGGCAGGATCCGGCTCCAGGCTTCCAAGGTGCGGGCAAGGTTCTTGCGCGGGTCCGAGGTCGCCTGCAGCAGCACGTAGCGCCCCGCGATGCCGAAGCGGCTGCGCACCGCCTCCACCTCCGCATCCGGACGCTTGCCGAAATGCGCAGACACGCCGTTGTAGATCACCGACACCTTTTCGGCGGGCAGGCCGAACAGCGAGATGATGCGATGGCGGGAAAACTCCGACACCGTGACGACATGCGCGGCGCGGCGCACCAGAATCGGGACCAGCGTCTGGTAGACGCGGACAAATGACGGCGCAAAAAATTCGGGGATGTCGAAGAACGCCACGTCGTGCAGCGTGACGACCTGTTTGCCGTAAGCCACCGGGCCCGTCGCGGAGGGCGACCAGAGCAGCCGGCCGCCGGCCCGGAACGGCAGCACGATCTGCTCCCAGGCATGCCCCCGCGCTCCGCGGAGGGCGTGGCCCGGCTCGACGCGCTCGACATCGGGCAGGCGCTGCATGAGCTCCAGCGTCATGCGCTGCTGGCCGCCAGTTTCAAAAGCAGCGGCGCGCATGTTGACTACGACCTTGCCGTGTCGGCCAGCCGCCATCGGGGCGGGCGTCGACGACGACGCACTGACCGACGGGTCCGGGGCCGAAAAAAACGCAGGTGCAGGCATGATGGTCCGCTGGAGAAGATCAGCGACCCTACAACCGCGATCATTGACGTTCGATTACGGCCCGAGCTCCGACGGGCGTGCGCCGCCACGCAGCGTCGACGTTGCGGCGCAGGCTCTGGCCGTCAGAGGCTGTTCATCAGGCTCCGGTACTCATCTTCCGTGAAGGCTTTCAGAGTTCTGGTCCGCACGGCGCCGGTTCCGGCCAGCTTGAGGCCGAAACGCGCAAACGCTGCGTCGTCGGGCGCATCCACGATGCAGACCATATCGACGTCCCCCATCGTCATGAACGCCTGCTCGACCGAAACGCCGTAGGCGTGCCCCATGTCGCGGGCGCGATCGAGGCGCTTCGGAGAGTCCTTGGCGGCCTGCACTCCCTGGTCGGTCCAGTTGATCAGAGCGATGTATTTCATGGGATCCTCCCTGCCGCGTGCGCCACCCAGCGAGAAGGATTGTACACCCGCCCCAAGGCCGTCCTCGGCGCAGAAGCTCTATGCCCCGCGGCCTAAGCTTGGCGTGGGACGGCTTGCCGGAAACCGCCGGCGAGGCCCGGCCCTGAAAACAAAAAGCCCGCCCAAGTCTCTGACAAGGGCAGGCTTTTGATGGTCGGAGTGGCGGGATTCGAACCCACGACCCCTTGTCCCCCAGACAAGTGCGCTAACCGGGCTGCGCTACACTCCGACGTGGCGCGCTTATACGCAGCCAAGGCGGCGGGCGCAACCGCTTCCGGCGTCGCCGGGCGGGGTTTTCCGCTAGCGCCCTGCGGGGGTGACCTCCCGACAAGCAAATGGCCGGCGCAGGGCCGGCCATTTGTGGTTGACGCCAGGATGCGCCTCAGTCTTCGGGGCCGCCATCGGGCGCGTCGGGGCTTTCGCCCTCCCCTTCGCCGCCCTCAGGCAGCGGGCCGGCTTCTCCGTTTGCGGTAGGCGCGTCATCGCCTTCGTCCGAGATCCGCTCCACCGAGACGACCTTCTCGTCCTTGGCGGTGTCAAACACGATCACGCCCTGCGTGCCGCGGCCGGCGATGCGGATGCCCTCCACCGGGCAGCGAATGAGCTGGCCGCCATCCGTGACCAGCATGATCTGGTCCGAGTGGTCGACCGGGAAGGACGCGACCAGCGGCCCGTTGCGGTCGTTCACCACCATGGCGACGATGCCCTTGCCGCCACGGCCCGTGACGCGGACCTCGTAGGCCGAGGTGCGCTTGCCGTAGCCGTTCTGCGAGAGGGTGAGAATCACCTGCTCGCGCGCCGAGAGCGCCGCGTAGCGCTCCTGCGAGATGGCGGCGGCGGGCGCATCGGCCGCCTCCTCGTCGTCGGCCGCCACTTCGTCCGACGCCGCCTCGCCCTGGATGGCGCGACGCATCTTCAGATAGGCCGCGCGCTCCTCGGCCGACGCCTCGACGTGGTTGAGGATGGCCAGCGAGATAACGGTGTCGTCCCTGCCCAGCGAGATGCCGCGCACGCCGGTGGAATCGCGGCCCTTGAACACCCGCACGTCGTCGACGCAGAAGCGGATGCACTGGCCCCGCGCCGTGGTGAGCAGCACGTCGTCCTCGGCCGAGCAGATCTGGACGTCGACGATGTGGTCTCCCTCGTCCAGCTTCATGGCGATCTTGCCGTTGCGGTTCACGTTCACGAAGTCCGACAGCTTGTTGCGCCGGACGCCGCCGGAGGCGGTCGCGAACATGACGTCGAGCGTGTCCCAGGCGGCCTCGTCCTCGGGCAGCGGCATGATGGTGGTGATGCGCTCCTGCCCTTGCAGCGGCAGCATGTTCACCAGCGCCTTGCCGCGCGCCTGGGGAGCGGTGAGCGGCAGGCGCCAGACCTTCTCCTTGTAGACCTGGCCGCGGGACGAGAAGAACAGCACCGGCGTGTGCGTGGAGGCCACGAACAGGCGCGAAACGAAATCCTCCTCGCGCGTCTGCATGCCCGAGCGGCCCTTGCCGCCGCGCCGCTGCGCCCGATAGGTCGAGAGCGGCACGCGCTTGATGTAGCCGGCGTGCGACACGGTCACGACCATGTCCTCACGCTGGATCAGGTCCTCGTCGTCGAGGTCCGCGTCCCACTCGATCAGGATGGTCTTGCGCGGCGTCGCGAAGGCCGCCTTCACCTCGGCGAGCTCGGTGGTGACGATCCCCATGATGCGCTCGCGCGAGCGCAGGATGTCGAGATAGTCGGAGATCTCGGCCGCGAGCTTGTTGAGCTCGTCCGCGATCTCGTCGCGGCCCAACGCCGTGAGGCGCTGCAGGCGCAGGTCGAGGATGGCGCGGGCCTGCGCCTCGGAGAGGCGGTAGGTGTCGTCCTCCGACACGCGGTGGCGCGGGTCGTCGATCAGCGCGATCAGCGGCGCCACGTCCTTGGCCGGCCAATCGCGCGACATCAGCGCCTCGCGGGCCGTGTTGGCGTCCGGCGAGTTGCGGATCGTGTAGATGACCTCGTCGATGTTCGCGACCGCGATGGCGAGGCCGACGAGCACATGGGCGCGGTCGCGGGCCTTGCCGAGCAGGAAGCGCGTACGCCGGCTCACCACCTCCTCGCGGAAATCCACGAAGGCGGCGATCAGGTCGCGCAGCGTCAGCGTCTCGGGGCGGCCGCCGTTCAGCGCCACCATGTTGCAGCCGAAGCTCGTCTGCAGCGCGGTGTAGCGGAAGAGCTGGTTCAGCACCACGTCGGCCACGGCGTCGCGCTTGATCTCGATGACGATGCGCATGCCGTCGCGATCGGACTCGTCGCGCAGGTCCGAGATGCCCTCGACGCGTTTCTCGCGCACGAGGTCGGCGATCTTCTCGATCAGAACCGCCTTGTTGATCTGGTACGGGATCTCGTTGACGATGATCGCCTCGCGATCCTTGCGGATCGTCTCGGTCTTCGTCTTGGCCCGCATGATCACGGAGCCACGCCCCGTCAGGTAGGCGCTGCGGATGCCGCCGCGGCCCAGGATCGATCCGCCAGTCGGGAAATCAGGCCCCTGGATGTATTCCATGAGCCCTTCGACCGTGATCTCCGGGTCGTTGATGAAGGCGATGCAGCCGTCGATGACCTCGCCGAGGTTGTGCGGAGGCACGTTGGTGGCCATGCCGACCGCAATGCCGCCCGCGCCGTTGACGAGCAGGTTCGGGTAGCGCGCCGGCAGCACCATGGGCTCGCGCTCGGAGCCGTCATAGTTGGGCTGGAAGTCGACCGTGTCCTTGTCGAGATCGTCGAGCAGGCTCATGGCCGGGCGCGCCAGGCGCACCTCGGTGTACCGCATGGCCGCGGCCGGATCGCCGTCAACCGAGCCGAAATTGCCCTGGCCGTCGACCAGCGGCAGGCGCATGGAGAATTCCTGCGCCATGCGCACCAGCGCGTCGTAGATCGATTGGTCGCCGTGCGGATGGTACTTACCGATCACGTCGCCGACCACGCGGGCCGACTTGCGGTACGGCTTGTCCGGCGTGTACCCGTTCTCGTTCATCGAATACAGGATGCGCCGATGCACCGGCTTCAACCCGTCACGGGCGTCCGGCAGCGCGCGCGACACGATCACGCTCATCGCGTAATCGAGGTAGCTGCGCTTCATTTCGTCCGTGATGGAAACCGGGCGGATATCCTGCCCCTCGCCGCCACCAGCGGGAGCGTTCTTGTCGTCTTCGGCCAATGTGCTGTCCGGTTGTCTTTTACAGGCGTCTTCTCTTAACCGATTCCGGCGCGGATGACCACCCTCAGGCGCTTCGGACGAGGCCTCTTTTCCTCAACATAATCAGCGTTCTAGACAGCCGCCCCCATCGTTGTTCATGGACCTGACAGCACGGCATGCAGGATTCGTCCCGGCGCCAGCGTAAACACCCCCGCTCCGACTAGCGCACCGGCGACGATGATCGTCATCGCACGGCGATGAGCCCGGATGTTTCCCCGCCTCGCCTGCCCCAACGCATAGGCGAGCCCGACCAGGGTTCCGGCCGACAGCAGATGGATCGGGCTGAATGGTCCCCACAGGCGAAGCTGGTGGATAAACATTGAACTGAGCGCCACGACCACCATGGTGGCGATCCAGATCCGCCCCGAAACCCGATGGACGCGCCCTCCCCGTCTCGCCAGCCATTGCACAGGCGTGAAAGCGATGGCCACCACCACGGCGGCTACATGCAGCTGCACCGCCGGCGCTGCGGCGGTTAACGGGTCGAGCGTCATGCATCCCCAACTGTCGAGATGAAGGTCCATGATAATGTGATGAACATTTACATAATGCTGGCGACTACTGCAATCCCTCTGCCGTGCGCAGAGCGAGGAGCTTCACCGGCGCGGTTAAATCGTGCTTAGTGCCCCAAACCCGCTGGCGAACGTTTCATGTTGCTGGACTATCTGACCTCCGCACTTGTCACCCTGCTCGTCACCGTGGACCCGCCCGGCCTCGCGCCCCTGTTCCTGGGCGTTACGCGCGGCATGAGCGATCCGGAGCGCCGTCAGGTCGGCCTGCGGGCGTCCGTCATCGCGGCCGCCATCATGGGGGCGTCCGGGCTCGCGGGCGCCCAGCTCCTGAATGCGCTGGGCATCACGCTTCCGGCGTTCCGCATCGCCGGCGGTCTGCTGCTGTTCTGGATCGCGTTCGAGATGGTGTTCGGCGGTCGGCAGGAGCGCAAGGGCGACGCCGCCGAGAAGGCGATCACGCTCGACCACATTCGCAACGTTGCGGCCTTCCCGCTCGCGATCCCGCTGATGGCGGGGCCCGGGGCCATCACGGCCACAATCCTGCTGGCGGGCCGCGCTGGCGGCGACCCGTTGCGGCTCGGCGTGCTGCTGGCCGTGATCGTCGGCGTCTGCGCCAGCTGCCTCGTCGTGTTCTACACAGCCAGCCAGGTGTCCCGCTGGCTCGGCGTCACCGGCAACGTCGTGCTAACCCGTCTTCTGGGCGTGATCCTGGCCGCCCTGGCCGTTCAGTTCGTCGCCGACGGCGTGAAGGCGATCTCGGCGGCCTGAGCCCAGTGCGGCTCAGGAGAGCCGCGTCAGCAGCCGTTCCATCAACTGCGCCCGGGGCACGACCGACGAAACGAGCGCGTGCTCGTGCAGCGTATGCGCGCCGTCTCCGTCGATGCCGAGGCCGTCCAGCGTGGGCACGCCGAGCGCCGCCGTAAAGTTGCCGTCGCTGCCGCCGCCGGTCTGCGGCACGTCCTGCAGATCCATGCCGATCTCGGCCGCCAGCGCCCTCGCCTTCTGGTAGAGGCTCTCGACATCGGCGGTCTTCTTGTAGGGCGGCCGGTTCATGTCGCCCACGACGGTGATCCGGCAATCAGGATCGTGCGGAGCGAGGCCCAGAATCCGCGCCTTGAACTCCTCGCCGTCCGCCGGCTCCACCACTCGCAGGTCGACTGAGAAACGCGCGTGCTGGGGGATCACGTTGGCGGCCGTGCCGCCCGCCATCATCCCCACCGTGGTGGTGACGCCGCGGGCGTAATCCGTCATGGCCTCGATCGCGAGGATCTGTCGGGCCGCCTCCCGGATGGCGCTGCGGCCGTCGGGATGGCGCGAGCCGGAATGGGCGGGCCGGCCTTCCACATGGACGTCGAACCGCCCGACGCCCTTGCGGGCGGTGACGATCTTGCCGTTGTCGCGGGCCGGCTCTGTCACCAGCACGGCTGAGGCCTTGCGTCCGAGCTCCTCGATCAGGCCGCGCGTGGTGGGAGAGCCGATCTCCTCGTCGGGCGTGAACAGAAAGGTGAGCGGCTGGGCCGCCCCGGCCGAAGCAGCGCGCTTGAAGGCCTCGAGCGCCAGATAGGCGCCGCCCTTCATGTCGTAGATGCCGGGGCCGAAGAGCTTGTCGCCCTCGCGGCGGATCGGCAGGTCCTTGGCGAGCGTGCCGAGCGGGTGGACGGTGTCGACATGCGACATCACCAGGATGCCGGCGCGATCAGTCTGCGGGCCAGCCCGCAACACGATGCTGTCGCCGAGCCCGTCCTTGCCGGGAATGCGCTCGATCGCGATCGGCAGCCCTTCGACGTCCTGCGCCACGGTGTCGATCATCCGGTTGACGCCGGCCGCGTCGCTGGTGGGACTCTCGATCGCGACCCAGCGCGAGATACCGGCGAGCATGGCGTCGAGGTCGAAAGAGCTCATCAGGGAGGCCTCCAGGGCGTTTTGGCGCGTCTTCTCTGACCCCTGTTTAAAACATCTCTCGCCGGGATGGCCAGCCACGGGCGTTCAGCCGGCCTCCGCGGGCTCGACCAGCCGGCGATAAAGCCGCCATGTCGTGTGGCCGAGAACCGGCAGAACCACGAAGAGCCCGAGAAACATCGGCGCCGACGCGACGATCAGCAGCCCGACAACCATCGCCGCCCAGGCCAGCATGGGACCGGGGCTCCGGGTGACGGCGCGGACGCTCGTGATCATCGCCGTGATGAAGTCGACGTCCCGGTCCAGCAGCAGCGGGAACGACACCACCGTCAGCGAGAACAGAACAAGCGACAGCACGGCCCCGTCCGCATGCCCGATAGCGAGGAACAGCCACCCTTCCGGCGTGGTGAGCAGCACGTGGAGGAAATCCGCCATCGCGAAGGACTGGAAGCCGAAGAACAGCGCGATCAGCAGCCGGATCTGGTACATCCAAAGGAGGAACACGAAGAGCGTGACGAACGCCATCCAGCCCAGCTCGCGCCGGCTTTGCGCGAACACGACGCCGAGCACCGCGCCCCAGCCGAGCGGCAGGCCGCCCTCCCGTCGTCGCGACACTTCATAGAGGCCAACGGCCACGAAGGGCCCAATCAGCGCGAACCCGGCTGCGAGCGGATAAACGAGATAGCCCAACCCCCAGGACGTCGCGGCCAGCACCAGCACGATGCCGCCGACCGCATAGATGCCGCCGAAGAAGAGCCCGAACAGCGGCGCGGCCTGGAAATCGCGGATGCCCTCGGCCAGGGCCTCGCCGATGTCGGAGAAGCGGATGGCCCGCACCTTGGGTTCCGGCCGCGGAGCCTGGGCGGCTTCATCAGCGACAGCGTTCAGCTCCGTCGCCTGACCAGCGTCAGTCATGATGTTTCCCCCTCGTGCGGCCTGGGCAAGCCGGCGCCGCTTTTCATCCGGCGCGCGTCGGGGGAACGCGCGCACCGGTTCGTGCAGCATGGCGGCTGAAACACGCGGGATCAAGCCGGCCCTGGCTGTTCAGAGGGGGCCAGGCGCCTCAGGTCCTCGGAACTCAGTTCTTCGTGACGTCGCGACGAGCGACAAACCGCGATCCCCTCATCCTGAGGAGCAGCGCCTCCCGGCGATGCGTTTCAGAGGACGAGCGAGCCCAGAGCGTCCGACCCTCGAGGCTCATGGAGCCTGCGTCCTTCGAGACGCAGCCCCAAACAGGCAAGCTCCTCAGGAGAGGGGCGATGAGCGTGTGCGCCGAGCGGCTGGCGCCCAGCACAGCCTATCGGATAAATGCCCCGTCCCCGATCTGTAACCCTAGAACGGGATGTCGTCGTCGAGATCGGCCGAGCGCCCGCCGCCGGCCGGAGCCGGGCGCCGCTCCATCGGCGACGACCGCCCGAAGTCTCCGCCCCGGCTGCCGCCGCCGTAGCCGCCCGAGGACGCGCCGCCGTAGCCGCCATCCTCGTCGCCCGCGCCTGCGCCGCCGCCCTGGCCGCGACCGTCAAGCAGGGTGAGCTCGCCGCGGAAGCGCTGCAACACCACCTCGGTCGTGCTGCGCTCAGCCCCGGTCTTGTCCGTGAACTTGCGGTTCTGCAGCTGGCCTTCCAGATAAACCTTGGAGCCCTTCTTCAGGTACTGCTCGGCGATCTTCGCGAGGTTCTCGTTGAAGATCACGACGTTGTGCCACTCGGTGCGCTCCTTGCGCTCGCCGCTGGCCTTGTCGCGCCAGGTCTCCGAGGTGGCGACGCTGAAGTTCACGACCGGCTCTCCCGAGCCAAGCCGACGCACCTCCGGGTCGCGGCCCAGATTGCCGACCAGGATCACTTTGTTGACGCTGCCCGCCATGAGGGCCTCCTGCGCTAGAATGGGCGTACGAGCTTCCGCGCCCGTGGATTGGGCGCGACCTTAAACCATCCGGCCCGGCCGGTCCCGCCTCGGCCCGGTTATCCACATCCGAGCCTCGAAAACCTGGCGCATTCGGCCGCACGCATCGTTTGTTCTTGTTGTGTTCCTAGCAGGTCTGCGTTAACGGTTCAAGGGCGGCGCGGCTGACGCGTTGTTGGAGATTGATCCCTCGGGGTTTCTCCGGACCCTGTCGTTCGAGCGTGAGCCGCCCTACATGTGGCGTTCAGTCCTTCAGCGATCGCGGTTGGCGTCGGGCCACGGCCCGGGCGGCGCGCATCGATTTTCGTGTGCAGGGTAATCGGCATGGCCGCGATCGACGACTTCTTCAACTCCGCCAAGGAGCGCCAGGGCGGCCCGCGCAAGGCGGATTCGCGCGTCATCGCCATCCGGGGCGCCCGCGAGCACAATCTGAAGAACGTCGACCTGACGATCCCGCGCGACCGGCTTGTCGTGTTCACGGGCCTTTCCGGCTCCGGCAAGTCTTCGCTCGCCTTCGACACGATCTACGCCGAGGGCCAACGCCGCTACGTCGAGAGCCTGTCCGCCTATGCGCGGCAATTCCTCGAGATGATGCAGAAGCCTGACGTCGACCAGATCGATGGGCTCTCGCCGGCAATCTCGATCGAGCAGAAGACGACGTCCAAGAACCCGCGCTCCACGGTCGGCACCGTCACGGAGATCTACGACTACATGCGCCTGCTCTGGGCGCGGGTGGGCGTGCCGATCTCGCCCGCGACCGGGCTGCCGATCGAGAGCCAGACCGTGTCGCAGATGGTTGACCGCGTCCTGGCTCTGCCCGAGAAGACCCGCCTTTATCTGCTCGCGCCCGTGGTGCGCGGCCGCAAGGGCGAATACCGCAAGGAGCTGGCCGAGTATCTGAAGCGCGGCTTCCAGCGCGTGAAGATCGACGGCGAGTTCCACGAGATCGGCGAGGCGCCGGCGCTCGACAAGAAGTTCAAGCACGACATCGACGTGGTGGTGGACCGCCTGGTGGTTCGCCCGGATATCGCGTCGCGCCTGGCCGAAAGCTTCGAGACCGCGCTGGAACTGGCCGACGGCATCGCCGTGATGGAGTTCGCGGACGAGAAGGACGACAAGGGCGAGGCGCGCCGCATCATCTTCTCGTCCAAGTTCGCCTGCCCGGTGTCCGGCTTTACGATCCCGGAAATCGAGCCGCGGCTGTTCTCGTTCAACAACCCCTTCGGCGCCTGTCCAACCTGCGACGGCATCGGCCACGAGATGGCGGTCGATCCCATGCTGATCGTGCCGGACGAGACCCTGACGCTGCGCGGCGGCGCCATCGCGCCTTGGGCCAAGTCGACCTCGCCCTATTATGGCCAGACGCTGGCCTCCATGGCCGACCACTACGGCTTCAAGCTCGCGACCAAGTGGCGGGACCTGCCCGAGAAGGCCAAAAACGCGATCCTCTATGGCACCGGCTCCGAGAGCGTGCGCTTCGCCTATGACGACGGCCTGCGCGCCTACGAGGTGCGCAAGCCCTTCGAGGGGGTCGTCCGCAACATGGAGCGGCGCTACAAGGAAACCGAGAGCGACTGGGCGCGCGACGAGATCTCGCGCTACATGTCCGAGACGCCCTGCGCCGCCTGCAGCGGCTACCGGCTGAAGCCAGAAGCCCTGGCCGTGAAGCTCTCCGGCCAGCACATCGCGCAGGTTTCGCAGCTCTCGGTACGCGACGCCCATGTGTGGTTCGGGGCGTTGCCCGAGACCCTCAACGAGAAGCAGACCGAAATCGCCGGCCGCATCCTGAAGGAGATCCGCGAGCGGCTCACCTTCCTGCTCGACGTCGGCCTCGAATACCTGACGCTGGCGCGCGCCTCGGGCACGCTGTCGGGCGGTGAAAGCCAGCGCATCCGGCTGGCGTCGCAGATCGGCTCGGGACTGACCGGGGTGCTCTACGTGCTGGACGAGCCTTCCATCGGCCTTCACCAGCGCGACAACGAGCGCCTGCTGCAAACGCTGAAGCGCCTGCGCGATCTCGGCAACAGCGTCATCGTGGTGGAGCACGACGAGGACGCCATCCTGCAGGCCGACTACGTGGTCGATGTCGGCCCCGGCGCTGGCATCCACGGCGGCCGCATCGTCAGCCAGGGCACGCCAGCGGACGTGCTCGCAGACAAGAACTCCCTCACCGGCAAGTACCTGAAGGGCGAGATGGCGGTGCCGGTGCCGCCCAAGCGCCGCAAGCCCCAGAAGGGCCGCATGCTCAAGATCACGGGCGCGCGCGGCAACAACCTGAAGGACGTTACCGCCGAGATCCCGCTCGGCACCTTCACGTGCGTGACGGGCGTGTCGGGCGGCGGCAAGTCCACGCTCGTGATCGACACGCTCTACAAGGCCGTCGCCCGGCGGCTCAACGGCGCGCTGGAGCATCCCGCGCCCTTCGACACCATCGAGGGGCTGGAGCACCTCGACAAGGTGATCGACATCGACCAGTCGCCCATCGGCCGCACGCCGCGGTCCAATCCGGCGACCTATACGGGCGCGTTCACGCCCATACGCGAGTGGTTCGCGGCGCTGCCGGAGGCCAAGGCGCGCGGCTACATGCCGGGCCGCTTCTCGTTCAACGTGAAGGGCGGCCGCTGCGAAGCCTGCCAGGGCGACGGCGTCATCAAGATCGAGATGCACTTCCTGCCGGACGTCTACGTCACTTGCGACGTCTGCAAGGGCAAGCGCTACGACCGCGAAACGCTGGAAGTGAAGTACCGCGAGAAGTCGATCGCCGACGTGCTCGACATGACGGTCGAGGAAGCCGGCGAGCTGTTCAAGGCCGTGCCGTCGATTCGCGAAAAGATGGAGACGTTGACGCGCGTCGGGCTCGACTACGTCAAGGTCGGCCAGCAGGCCACCACGCTGTCGGGCGGCGAGGCGCAGCGCGTGAAGCTCTCCAAGGAGCTGTCGCGGCGCTCCACCGGGCGCACGCTCTACATCCTGGACGAGCCGACCACCGGCCTGCACTTCCATGATGTCGCCAAGCTGCTAGAGGTGCTGCACGAGCTCGTCGACCAGGGCAACAGCGTCGTGGTGATCGAGCACAATCTCGAGGTCATCAAGACTGCCGACTGGGTCATCGACCTCGGCCCCGAAGGCGGCGACGGCGGCGGCGTGATCGTCGCGCAGGGCCGGCCCGAGGACGTCGTCAAGGTCGCGGCGAGCCATACCGGCCGCTTCCTGAAGGAAGTCCTGGCCCGCAGGCCGCTGAAGGCCGCCAAGCAGGCGGCCGAGTAGGCTCGCCCGGCCCGCGAGCCTTCAGGCTCGCTCTTTTGCCGCACCCAAGCGAGCCTTCAGGCTCGCGGTCCGAAGGGCGCCCGAGACGTCGGGACATCCGAAACTTTGCGGCCCCGGCGCCCGCGGGTGTGCAACACTTTCTTCATCATGCCTGGATCTCGCGGCGATGCGTCGGCCGGCCGGGCGTGGCGAATGCAGGCGATTGGGCAAGCCTTTGTTCACCGTGTTCCACCGCACCGCGCAACTGTGCCTGCACGTCGAAGGCGAGATTTGGCCAAATAGCGCAATATTTCACCAACAAGCGCTCAAAAACCCGGCTAGAGCGCCACTTTTATGCCATGCGCCAGTTGCGCATCTCTTAACGAATTCCTTCGCTGCCATGCGTTGACAGAGGGTCGGGCATGTTGCAGCCCCCATGGCGGAGCATGGCGGCCGGACGTATATGCGGTGCAGCAAATCGCTGACGCGACGAGCCGCCGGGAACGCTACTTTCTCCTGACAGCTCCGCGCCTTACCGCACTGCACAGGAACAAAGCCATGCTGACCGTCAACACCATTTCCAAGCGTCTCCGCAACTGGGCCCGCTACCGCAACACCGTTCGCGAGCTGTCGCAGCTGACCGATCGCGACCTGAGCGATCTCGGCATCTCGCGCGGCGACATTCGCTTCATCGCCAAGAAGCACGCCGTCAAGCCGTAAGCCTCTTCGCAGGTTCGGCGGCCCATCCGGGGTTTCGCCGAAGAACCTGCAACGTCGTCTCGGAGCCTGGCCGATCCCCTCCCCGGCCTCCCTCCTGAGCGCAGCGCCCGCCCCTCCCGGCGGGCGTTTTGCGTTTCAGCCCCCCGCGCCCATTGCGCCGCCGGGACGCGGCCCCTAGGTTCCGCCGCATGAGCAAGCTCTCCCCCATTTACATCGTCGGCGGCGGCCTCGCCGGTTCGGAAGCCGCCTGGCAGATCGCCAACGCGGGCGTGCCCGTGGTGCTGCACGAGATGCGGCCCGTGCGCGGCACCGACGCGCACAAGACCGACAGCCTGGCCGAGCTCGTCTGCTCCAACTCGTTCCGCTCGGATGACGCCCGCACCAACGCGGTCGGCCTGCTCCACGCCGAAATGCGGCGGCTCGATTCGGTGATCATGCGCTGCGGCGACGCCAACCAGGTGCCGGCGGGCGGCGCGCTCGCGGTCGACCGCGACGGCTTCGCTGCCGCCGTCACCGCAGCGCTCGAGGCGCATCCGCTGATCACCATCGAGCGCGCCGAGGTCGCCGGCCTGCCGCCGGCCGAATGGGATTCGGTGATCATCGCCACCGGGCCACTCACCTCGCCGGCCCTTGCCGAAGCCATCCTGCAGCTCACGGGCGAGAGCGCGCTGGCGTTTTTCGACGCCATCGCGCCCATCGTGCACCGCGACAGCATCGACATGGACGTAGCGTGGTTCCAGTCGCGCTACGACAAGGCCGGCCCGGGCGGCACCGGCGCCGACTACATCAATTGCCCAATGACGCGCGACCAGTATGCGGCCTTCGTGGAAGGGCTGGTCTCGGGCGAGAAGACTTCGTTCAAGGAGTGGGAGAGCAACACCCCCTACTTCGACGGGTGCCTGCCGATCGAGGTCATGGCCGAGCGCGGCGCCGAGACGCTCCGGCATGGGCCGATGAAGCCGTTCGGCCTCACCAACCCGCACAAGGAAGGCCCGGACGCGAAGGCCTATGCGGTGGTGCAGCTGCGGCAGGACAATGCGCTGGGCACGCTCTACAACATGGTGGGCTTCCAAACGAAGCTGAAGCATTCGGCCCAAGTCGCGCTGTTCCGCACCATTCCGGGGCTGGAAAACGCCGAGTTCGCCCGCCTCGGGGGCCTGCATCGCAATACCTACCTGAACTCCCCGCAGGTGCTCGACAGGACGCTGCGCCTCAAGGCCATGCCGCGCCTGCGCTTCGCCGGGCAGATTACGGGCTGCGAGGGTTATGTGGAAAGCGCCGCCATGGGCCTGCTTGCCGGCCGGCTCGCCGCCGCCGAGCGCCTGGGCGCCACGCTGGCCCCGCCGCCGCCCGAAACCGCGATGGGAGCCCTGCTGAACCACATCACGGGCGGCCATATCGCCACCATCGACGAGGGGCCACGCTCGTTTCAGCCGATGAACGTCAATTTCGGCCTGTTCCCGCCGCTGCCGGAGGCGCCCAAGAGCGAGGATGGCAAGCGCCTTCGCGGTCCCGCCAAGGCGGTCGCGCGCAAGATGGCGATCACCGATCGGGCGCGAGGCGTAATGGAAACCTGGGCCAGCGGGCAGGAACAGAACCGCGTCGCGGCCGAGTAGGCTTCCCGCTCGGCTGGATTCAGCGCGCCTGGCGCGAGGCGCGCCAAAGCGTCCACATGCGGCGCAACGGCGAAATATCCGCCGCCGTCCTGAACGGATCCGCTGCGGCGCGCTCGAGCGCGGCCAGATAGGGGTCAACGAGCGCAACCGGCAGCATGGCGATTTGCACCGCGGGATTTGCGCCGGGCAACGCCGCGCGCGCGGCCTCCAGGTGCCGGCGCGCCATTACGCGCAGTTCTGCCAGCACGGCGCGTAGCGGCTCGTCGACCTGCCGGGCGAGCAGCGCGCCGCGCGAGAGGCCATGCCGGTTCATCACGTCAACAGGCAGAAAAACCTGGCCGCGCCCCGTGGCCCACGGCAGCGCGCGCAGAATGCCCGTGAGCGCGTAGGCTACACCGCCATGCCCCACCGCGTCCGCGCCGCCGGGGTCGCGGCCTTCGGCCAGGATGATGCTGGCGAGCCTGATCAGAGCGGACGATGTCTCACCGCAGTAGCCCTCCAGGTCGCCCACGGACGGCATGGCGTCGTCGTAAAGATCGAAGGTACGGGCCTCGATCACGTCCAGCAGCGGCTTTCGGGGCAGCGCGTAGCGGGCGATGGCGGCCCCGAGCGCCTGCGCGACCGGGTGGCCGCTGCTCGCCAGGCCATCACCCTCGATCAGGTCGCGCCAGAACTGCAGCCGCATTTCGCCCGGCAGCGGCTCCGACACCACGTCGCGGACCCGGCTGATTTCGGCGCTGAAGGCGTAAAGCGCCAGCAGAGCAGGCCGATGGGCGTCGGGTGCGAACAACGTTGCGAGATAGCGGTCGCGGTCCGCCTTGCGCACGAGTTCGGCGACGACATCCTCTGACGCGGCGTCGCGGTTTGCGGGCGCCGGCTCCTCCGCCATCTCAGGCGACCGCGATCAGCGCGGCGCCGACGCTGCGGTTTTCAGCCAGCATGATGTTGTAGGTGCGCGCGGCCGCGCCGGTCTGCATCACGTCGATGCGGATGCGCGCTTCCTTGAATCGCCAGCGGATACGTTCCGGCAGCGCCGCAATTTCGGCGCCGCAGCCGATCAGAAGCACTTCGGGCGGCTGCGCCTCGGCGAACACCGCCTCGAACGCGCCCGTGGTGAACTGCGCCGGCGCGGTCACCTCCCAGGCGCGGACGCCCGAGGGCAGCGCCAGGATGGAGCCGCGATGCGACATGTCGGCGAAGCGAAACCCGCCATTGCCATAGGCGTCGATCAGGTGGCGCCCGGGGACGAACCCCTCGTAGCGGGCGCCGCCGCTCATTGCGCCGGGCGCTCGGCCGGGCCGCGCACCCGCGGCTTCGCGGCGGATGTCTTGGCCGCCGGCGCGGCATCGTGGCCGGCCGCGATGGCCGATTCGGCGCCGACCTTCAGGCCGAGATAGATCAGCACCGGCGCGGCGATGAAGATCGACGAGTAGGTGCCGATCACCACGCCGAAGATCATCGCCCACGAGAAGCTGGCGATCACCTGGCCGCCGAACAGCACCAGCGCGAGCAGCGCCAGCGTGGTGGTCACCGAAGTCATGATCGTCCGCGACAAGGTGGTGTTGATCGCCAGATCGAGCAACTGCTCCACGGGCATCTTCTTGTAGCGCCGCAACAGCTCGCGGATACGGTCGAACACCACCACGGTGTCGTTGAGCGAGTAGCCGACGATTGTCAGGATCGCGGCGATCGACGTCATGTTGAATTCGAGCTGCGTGATCGCAAAAAACCCGATCGTCAGAACGAGGTCGTGCAAAGTCGCGATCACGGCGCCGACCGCGAACTCCCACTCGAAGCGGAACCACAGATAGATCAGCACGCCGACGATAGAAAGCACGACGCCAAGCGTGCCAGACTGCACCAGCTCGCCCGAGACGCGCGGACCCACCACCTCGACGCGGCGGAAGTCATAGTCCTTCTCGAACGTCGTGCGGACGCGCTCCTGCGCGGCCTGCTGGGCCTTTTCGCGATCCTGCTGGGTCGCGCCGGGCTGAAGGCCGAAGCGGATCGAAACGTCGCCCTTTTCGCCGAATTCCTGAACCTCGACCTCGCCCACCGAGAGACCGTGCGCGGCCTCGCGCACCTGGGCGATGTCCGACTTCCCGTTCTTGGCCTGCATCTCGATGAGAGTGCCGCCCGTGAAGTCGATGCCGAAATTCATGTTCACGAAAAAGAAGCAGAGCACGGCCACCACGGACAGGAGCGCCGAGAACGGGAAACTGACCCGCCGGAAGCTCATGAACGGGAACTTGGTGTCGTCCGGGATGATGCGCAGAAGTTTCATGGTGTTTTTCCTGCGTCAGAACGGCAGCTTGGTCGGCTTGGCCGAGCGGTACCACAGGGCGATCATCATGCGCGTCATCGTGACGGCCGTGACCACGGTGGTGACGATGCCGAGGATGAGCGTCACCGCGAAGCCCTTCACGGGGCCGGAGCCCAGGAAAAACAGGATCGCGGCGGCGATGAACATGGTGACGTTGGAGTCGATGATGGTCGCGAAGGCGCGTTGGAAGCCTGCCTCCAGCGCCGAGATCATCGACCGCCCGGCGCGCGCCTCTTCGCGGATGCGCTCGTAAATCAGCACGTTAGAGTCTACCGCGGTGCCGATCGTCAGCACGATGCCGGCGATGCCCGGCAGCGTCAGCGTGGATCCCACCATCGCCATCAGGGCGAAGATCAGGATCACGTGCACGGCGAGCGCGATGTTGGCGAAGAGGCCGAACAGGCCATAGGTCACGAACATGAAGCCGACCACCAGCACGGTGGCCACATAGGAGGCCTTCTTGCCGGCGTCGATGGAATCCTGCCCCAGGCCTGGGCCGACGGTGCGCTCCTCCACGATCGTGAGCGGCGCCGGCAGGGCGCCTGCGCGCAGCAGGATGGCGAGGTTGTTGGCGGCCTCAACCGTGAAGCGGCCGGAGATCTGGCCCTGCCCGCCCGTGATCGGCTGAAGGATGCGCGGAGCCGAGATCACCTTCTTGTCGAGCACGATCGCGAAGGGCCGCCCGACATTCTCGGTGGTCACCTGCCCGAAGCGCTGGGCGCCGCGGATGTTGAACTTGAAGTTGACGATGGGCTCGCCGGTGCGCTGGTCGAAGCCCGGCTGAGCGTCGATCAGGTCCTCGCCCTGTACGAGCACGCGCTTTTCGACAGGCATGGATGCGCCGCCGTCTTCCTGCGACGGCAACTGCTCCACGTCTCCGGGAGGCGCGCCCGGATCGGCCACGAGGCGGAACTCGAGCTGCGCGGTGGTGCCAAGGATCTCCTTCAGGCGACGCGGGTCCTGCAGGCCGGGGACCTGCACGAGAATGCGGTCGACGCCCTGGCGCTGGATGTTCGGCTCCGTGGTGCCGAGCGCGTCGACGCGGCGACGCAGCACCTCGATGGCCTGGTCGATGGCCTTGCGAACGCGCTCGTTCACGCCGGCGTCCGTCACCGCCAGGCTGATCAGCCCGTCCGGCTGCTCGTTAATTTCAACCGCGTTTTGCGAGCCCGTCTGCCCGAAAAGGCCGCCGACCGGGGCCGCAAGCTCACGAAGGCGCGGCAGCAGGCGCGTGCGCTCGGCCTGGTCCGCCACCCGAACGGTGACGCCACGCGGCTGGACGCCGATGCCGCCCGCGAGCGCGATACGCTCCTCGCGCAGGAGCCGGCGGACGTCGTCGCGCAGGGTGTTCACCTGCCCTCGGAGCACTGACTGGGTGTCAACCTCAAGCAGCACGTGCGATCCGCCCTGAAGATCGAGGCCAAGCACGATGGCCTGGTGCGGGATGATCCAGCGCGGCAGGAAGCCCGGAATGGACTGCTCGATGCTCTTGCGGGTGTCCAGCGACAAAAGGCTCGGCAGGGCAAAGAGGATGCCCAGCACGGCGATGAGGAGGACCCCGAAGGTCTTCATTCGTGAGAAGCGGAGCATATCCGGTCGTTGTTCCTGCGCGGCTCATCGGCGCCATGGACCCGGAGCTAAGCACTCCAAGCCGATAGCGCCACCATGTCAGTCAAAATCGGCGCCGCGGAGGCGCCGGGATCGCGTCGAATCAGGCGGCCTTGACGGGCTCGCCCTTCGCGCGGACCTCGGCGATCATCGACTTTACGGCGCGCACGCGCACGCCTTCCGCGATCTCGATTTCCATCTCGGGCTCGTCCCCGGCCTTGGTGACACGGCCGATCAACCCGCCGTTGAGCACCACGGTGTCACCGCGGCGCACGTTCTTCAGGAGATCCTGATGCTCCTTGGCGCGGCGCTGCTGCGGCCGGATGATCAGGAAATACATGATCACGAAAATCAGCAGAAACGGAACGAGCTGGACGATCATGTCCATGCCGCCCGCCGAAGCTCCGGCGGTCTGGGCGAATGCTGGCGTGATCACGGGGAGAACCTCCGCATGGGGAAAGGGCCCCACGTCCCGCGGTTGCGGGGGGAGCCGGAAAAAGTGCGGCGGACTATAGCCACGGGCTTGGAGAAAGCAACAACGCCGGGCTCCCGATCCAACGCAGGCATAGCCCAGCGAAGCGTGACAGCCCAATCCGACTTCGCTAAGCACGTCGCACCGTCTGAACCCTGAAGAAAGCCGCCATGTCCGCCCTCACGCCCTCCGACGCACTCCTGGCCCGCATCGCGGACGCGCTGGAGCGCATGGCGCCGCCCCGGGCCGAGACGCCGGATTTCGCAGGCGCCGACGCCTTCGTGTGGCGCCCCTCCCCGGCTGGGCTCGTGCCGGTGCCAAAGGTGAACCGGGTCGATATCGTGCTTCTCAAGGGCATCGATCGCGCCCGCGACACGCTGCTCGAGAACACGTCCCGCTTCGCCCGCGGCTTGCCGGCCAACAACGCCCTGCTGTGGGGCGCGCGCGGCATGGGCAAGTCCTCGCTGGTGAAGGCCGCCCACGCCCAGGTCAACGCGATGCGCCCGGCCGGTCAGTCGGCTCTGAAGCTGATCGAGATCCACCGCGAGGACATCGACAGCCTGCCGTTGCTGATGGAGATGGTGCGCGCCGCATCGTTCCGCTTCATCGTGTTCTGCGACGACCTCTCGTTCGATGGGGACGACACGTCCTACAAGTCGCTGAAAGCCGTGCTGGAAGGCGGCATCGAGGGCCGGCCGGACAACGTGGTGTTCTACGCCACCTCCAATCGACGCCACCTTCTGCCGCGCGACATGATGGACAACGAACGCTCCACCGCCGTGAACCCCGGCGAGGCGATCGAGGAGAAGATCTCGCTTTCGGACCGTTTCGGGCTGTGGCTGGGCTTCCACAAATGCAGCCAGGACGAATTCCTCGCCATGGTGGACGGCTACGCCGACCATTTCGGCCTCGCGGTCGTGAACCGCGACGCCATGCACCATGACGCTCTGGAATGGTCCATCACGCGCGCGTCGCGCTCGGGCCGCACCGCCTGGCAGTTTATCCAGGATCTCGCCGGACGGCTCGAGCAGCAGCTCTGACCCGACGTTACGCCCCCGCGCGCACCACCTGCACAAGGCGGTTGTCGGCAAAGAGGTAGAGCGCCTTCCCGGTTGGCTCCATGTAGAGGATCGTGGTTTCACGCTTGGCGCGCGGGCTGGAGCCCGTCTGGACGCTGAGCGGCTCGCCCTTGAGCGCCACGAGCTCGCATTCGGTGACGCCGATCAAGCCCTGGCCCTCGCGGCCCCGGAACTTGGACGGGTCGATTGACAGGTCAGCCGTGCAGCGGCCGTCCTCGCCCACCACGGCCTCCGTGGTGGCGACACGCGCCGTGGCGCTCTTGTCGTTCATGAAGCCGCCGACCTCGACCGCACAGCCCGAGAGCACGATGGCGAGGGCCGTCGCGACGATCGGGGCCGCGAGCGCTCGTCCAGCGGGCCAGCCGGCCCGCGCCGCATCCATCATGCCTTTTTCTCCCAGCGACCTTCGTCGCTCTGTTGCCAATAGCTGGTCTGGTGATCCTGCCCACGCAGGTTCTTCCAGGCGACCCGCGCCGCCGCGACCGCCTCGTCGTCTCGCCCGTCGAAGATCAGGACGAGGCGCTGATAAGCCGCCGCATCCGGCGGAATTGCGGCGCCGTCCACCAGAAAGCGCACCTGCGCGCCGTTCGGATTGGCTTCGCCGGTGGTGAGGACGATCGGCTCGGCCGCAGCGGATGGCTCGCTCTCCAGCCCGTGCGGCAAAAAGCTCTCGTCCGAGTAAGTCCACAGAAGATCATCGATCGCCGCCGCGCGTTCGGGCCCGGAGGTCTGCACGGCCGCGCGCCACCCGCGCGCGAGGCTGCGCTCCAGCAGTCCGGGCAGGACGGCGTCCAGGTTCTGGCGCTGGAGGTGGTAGAAGAGGATCTCCGCCATCGGCGTCCTGCGTGGTTGGGCTTTCCGGTCTACACGGTTGCGGGCCATCCCGGCGAGTCGGTTGCCGCCGAGCGCGCCGGCGCTACGCTGCGGGACCATCGAACCGGGGAAGCGGATGAGCGACGCGCGCGTGCAGGAACTCGAACAGGCGGGCTGGGCGATCGAGCCCGGCGACGGCTATCGCAACCATATCGGGCCGCTTTGGTCGCGCCAGGATAGAGAGCACAAGCGCTTCGGCATGCTCACGGACTCCCGGCACGCAAACCGGTTCGGCGTCGTCCATGGCGGGTTGCTGTTGTCGCTGGCCGACGAATCGCTCGGCATCACGTCGCTCATCGCCAATGGCGGGCGACGGCAGGTCACGATCCAATTGAGCAGCCAGTTCATCTCTTCCGCGCAGGTCGGCGAGTTCGTCGAATCGCACACCGAGGTGCTGCGCCGAACGCGCACGATGATTTTCGTGCGCGGCCTGTTGCAGGTTGGCGACCGTACGATCCTGAGCGCCGAGGGCATCTGGAAGGTGCTGGACGAGCGCTGAAGCACCAGCCCACCGGGTGAACGCCGGTTGGTGGATACGATGATGCCAACCAAGCTGAGCGGAGCGCCTGACGCGATCAGGCGCTCTGCTTGAAGCGCTCAGCCCTCGTAGTGATCCGACACCAGCCGGTCCAGCAGCCGCACCCCCCAGCCGGACGCCCAGCCCCGGTTGATCTCGGTCTGCGGCGAGCCCATGGCGGTGCCGGCGACGTCGAGATGCGCCCACGGCGTGTCGTTGACGAACCGCTTCAAAAACTGCGCGGCCGTGATGGAGCCGGCGTGGCGGCCGCCCGAGTTCTTCACGTCCGCGAACTTGCTGTCGATGATCTTGTCATAGGCCGTCGACAGCGGCAGGCGCCACACGCCTTCCCCGGTCGCCTTGGAGGCGGCGGCCAGCCGCTCGGCGAGTTCGTCATCGTTGGAGAACAGCCCGGCGTTCTCCTGCCCGAGCGCCACCAGCACCGCGCCCGTCAGGGTCGCGAGATCGACCATGAAGGCAGGCTTGAAGCGATCCTGCACGTACCAGAGCACGTCGGCGAGAACGAGCCGGCCCTCGGCGTCGGTGTTGATGATCTCGATGGTCTGGCCCGACAGCGATGTCACGATGTCGCCCGGCCGCTGCGCCGCGCCGTCCGGCATGTTCTCGACGAGGCCGATCGCCCCGATCACGTTCACCTTCGCCTTGCGCGACGCGAGCGCGTGCATGAGGCCGACCACGCAGGCCGCGCCCGCCATGTCGCCCTTCATGTCCTCCATGCCGCCCGCCGGCTTGATCGAGATGCCGCCGGTGTCGAAGCACACGCCTTTGCCCACAAAGGCGATCGGCTTGTCCTTGGCGTCCTTGCCCTTGCCGCCCTTGGCGCCATTCCAGCGCATGATCACGACGCGGCTCTCCTTGGTGGAGCCCTGCCCCACCGCCAGCAGCGCCCGCATGCCAATCTTGTCGAGCTTCTTTTCGTCGAGGATCTCCACCTCGACGCCCAGCTTCTCGAGGTGGGCCGCGCGGCGCGCGAATTCCTCGGGGTCCAGCACGTTCGGCGGCTCGTTCACGAGGTTGCGGGCGATCACGACGCCTTCGGCAACCGCCTGGCGTGAGCGATGCGCCTTGGCCGCCGCCTTGGGGTCAGCGACCGCAATCGTGGCGTCGACCTCGCGGGCGCCTTCGTCCTTGTCCTGCTTCTTCGTCTTGTACTTCTCGAACGCATAAGCGCGCATCGCCATGCCGAGCGCCATGTCGGCCGCCGCGTCTGCATCGTGGCGCAGCCCCTCCGGCGCGTCATGGAAGAGCACGGTGACGGATTTGGCGTGGCCAATGCGGCCGAGGATCGAGCCGCCGAGCGTCACGAAATCAGCCGTGGCGCGATCGGACGCGGCGCCGACGCCAACCACCACCAGGCGGGCCGCTTGAAGGCCGGCCGGAACCAGCACCGAAAAGCCGCTCCCCGCCTTGCCCTTGAAGTTTTCCGCCGCCGCAGCCCGCGTCACCGCGTCGGCCGCAACGTCGCCGATCAGGTCGCGCACCGCCCCGGGAAGCGCCAGGTCGTCGCCGACGAGAACCACGACGGCTCCCGATGCGGGCAGATTCGCGTCGGCAAAGGAAACTCTAAGGCGCTCGGACATGCAGCGGCTCCGGGAAGACGATGGATCGAAAATCGTTCGTTCAGCGTCTTAGCGGCTTGCGCGGCGCCGCGCCAGCGATGGGCAAAGCCGGCCCCCCATTCGCGGAAGGTGTCGAGACCAACATCTGGAGCCGTGCAGCGGTGACGTGGCCGCATCCATTCGGCGATCCGCGCCCCAATGCCGCGGCAGAATGGCCACGCTCGCCTTGAGGGCGCCCGGATCGTGATGAACCTGCGGCCTCGGACGCCCCGCTCCGCTTGCCCGAACAGGGCGGAGGCTTTACCGCTGTCGCACAATCATTGCCGAACCCCCGCATGAGCCTGCTCGATCGCTACATCTTCCGGATCGCCTGCGTCGCCTTTCTGGCGACGGTGCTGAGCTTGACCGGCGTGATCTGGATTACGCAGGCGTTGCGCGAGGTCGATCTGGTGACCGGCAAGGGGCAGACGATCTTCACATTCCTGACCGTCACCAGCCTGTCGCTTCCGGCGCTCGTGGCGATCATCGCTCCGGTCGCGCTCTTTATCGCGGTGGTCTACGCGCTCAATAAGCTGAACGGCGACTCGGAGCTCATCGTCATGAGCGCGGCGGGCGCGCCGCCCGGGCGCATCATGCGTCCGCTCCTGATCCTGACTGTGATCGTCACCCTGCTGGTCGGCGTGATGACGACGTGGGCGATGCCGGCCAGCTTCCGGGCTTTGCGCGACCTGATCACCAGCGTCCGAGCCGACTTCGTCACAAACATCGTCAAGGAAGGGCAGTTCACCACGCTCGACCTCGGCATCACCTTTCACTACCGCGAACGCGCCGGAGACGCCCTGCTGGGCATCTTCATGCAGGACCGCCGTGATAAGACGAAACCCGCCGTCTACATCGCCGAGCGTGGCCAGACGCTGGACATCAATGGCTCGCCGTATCTCGTTCTCGAGCAGGGAAGCGTACAGCGCGAGCAGCCGGGCTCTGCGGATCCCGCGATCGTTGTGTTCCAGCGCTATGCGATCGACTTGAGCCAGTTCGGCGCGGACGGCGAAACGCCGACCTACAAGCCACGCGAACGCAGCACCTGGGCGCTGCTCAATCCCAACGTGAGCGAGGCCTATTACCAGATGCCCGGCACCGCCGGCCGTTTCCGCACCGAATTGCATGATCGCTTTTCGGGGCCACTCTATTGCCTGGCCATGATGGCGATCGCCTTCGCGGCGCTCGGCACCCCGCGCACCACGCGCCAGGGCCGGGGCGCGGCGATCGGGGCCGCCATCGTCACCGTTGGCCTGCTGCGCATTGCCGGCTTTGCAGCGTCGAGTCTAATTGCGCGCTCGCCGTGGGCGGCGCCCCTTGCCTACGTGATCCCGGCGCTCGGCTTCCTGGGCGGGCTAGCGGCGACGTTCGGGCCGGAGCTGCGGCTCGGGCGGCGCGGGCGCGGGTTCAGCCGGCCGGCGGCCGCAGCCGCCACCGCGAGCTGACGCACATGATGATTGGCGCCACGCTCGGACGGTACCTTGCCGGACGGTTCATCAGGACGATCACGGGCGTTTTCGTGACCGTGTTCGTGCTGATCTACACCCTGGACTTCGTCGAGCTCGTGCGGCGCACCGGCGACGTCGTGGACCTCTCCACGGCCTTGCTGGCCGAACTGGCGCTGTTTCGCACGCCCGCGGTGGCCGAGCAGATCCTCCCCTTCGCGGTGCTGTTCGGCTCCATGGCGGCGCTGCTGAACCTGTCTCGCAAACTGGAACTGGTGGTGATGCGGGCCGCCGGCGTTTCGGTGTGGCAGTTCATGGCCCCCGCGCTCGGCGTCGCGGTGGCGATCGGCGTCTTCGCCGCGACGGTCTACAACCCGGTTTCCGCCAAGCTGAAGGAGCGCGCGATCCAGGTCGAGACCTCCAAGCTCGGCCGCTCCAAGGCGACGGCCGAAAAGGAACTCTGGATCCGCCAACGCAGCCTCGACGGTCAGGCGATCATCCGCGCCGACAGGTCCATGGACGCCGGCACGCGGCTGAGTCGCGTCACCGTGTTCGAGTTCGCCAAGGACGGTTCGTTCGAGAGCCGCGTCGAAGCCCGAGAGGCGCTGTTGCGCGACGGTTACTGGGAGTTGGTGGAAGCCCGCCTGACAGGTGTGGGCGTGGAGCCACAGAG
Organism: Alsobacter metallidurans; assembly: GCF_014636935.1. Taxonomy (GTDB): domain Bacteria; phylum Pseudomonadota; class Alphaproteobacteria; order Rhizobiales; family Beijerinckiaceae; genus Alsobacter; species Alsobacter metallidurans. The sequence continues at coordinate 551,328 of NZ_BMES01000002.1, forward strand.
CTTCGCTTCCTACAATCTGTCGACCAATCTGACGCCCGATCAGGTCCGCAATTCCTTCACGTCAGCGGAGACAATTCCCTTCTGGGAGCTGCCGAATTTGGTGAAAAGAACCGAGGCGGCAGGCCTCGACGCAACGCGTTATCGTTTGCAATTTCAATCGCTTCTAGCCCGGCCTTTACTCTTTATTGCAATGGCGCTTATCGCCGCATCCGTTTCATTAAGATTTTTCAGGTTTGGTGGTGTGGCGAAGATGGTTCTCGGTGGCGTGACGGCAGGCTTCGTGCTCTATGTCGTCACCCACTTGGTCGAGGATCTCGGCGCCGCTGGTCTGCTTTCGACGACGGTTGCGGCTTGGTCGCCAGCTGTGGTCGGGAGTTTGCTCGGAACGCTCGCTCTGTTGTACCAAGAGGACGGGTGATGACGGGCCGTGCGTTTTTCGGCCGCCTTGGTTCGAGCATGTTGAAACGTAATACGATTGCGGCACTGGCCGTCGGCATTGCGAGCGTCGGGCCGGTCTCCTGGACCGATGCGCCCGTGGCGCAGACGTTGACCGACATGCTCGCGAAAAAGACCCAAAAGGCGAACGACAAAAAGGACCGCTTGGCGGTCGAGTCGCGCGAGCTCGTCTACGACAAGGACAAGAACACCGTTTCGGCCATTGGTAACGCGCAGCTCTACTATCAGGGCCGCGTGCTGGAAGCCGACAAAGTCACCTATGACCGCGCCAACAACCGCGTCTACGCGGAAGGCAACGCAAAGATGACCGAGGCCACCGGCCAGATCGTCTACGGCAGCAAGTTCGAGCTGACGGGCGACTTCAAGGACGGCTTCATCGATTCGCTGCGCGTCGACACCATCGACAAGACGCATTTCGTGGCCCCGCGCGGCGAGCGCACGGGCGGCGAGACGACGGTGTTCGAGCACGGCACCTACACCGCCTGCGACGCCTGCAAGGACGACCCCTCAAAGCCGCCGCTTTGGCAGGTGCGGGCTAAGCGCATCATTCACAAAAACGAAGAGCGGACCGTCTACTACGAGGACGCGACCCTCGAATTCTATGGCGTGCCGATCGCCTACGTCCCGTTCTTCTCGGCGCCCGACAACACCGTGAAGCGCAAGACCGGCTTCCTGGCTCCCCACTACGTGGCGTCGTCGGCCATCGGCTACGGCGTCGCGACCCCGTTCTTCTGGGCGCTTGCGCCGAATTACGATCTCACCATCACGCCGACCTTCCTGACCCGCCAGGGCGTGCTCGGCGACGTGGAGTGGCGTCATCGCCTCATCAACGGTAGCTACAACGTCCGCGCGACCGGCATCTTCCAGCAGGATCCACACGCGTTCCTGCAGCCTCCCTATGGCGCTGGCGACCGCGATTTCCGCGGCGCGATCGACTCGCGCGGCAAGTTCCTGCTCAACGACAAGTGGGTGTGGGGCTGGGACGTGGCTGCGTCCTCGGACAAGTGGTTCTACCAGAACTACAAATATCGCGGCTACGCCAACGCCAACGCCATCTCGGCGTTCAGCACGCTCGGCTTCCGCGAAACCACGTCAACCCTTTACCTGACCGGCCAGGGCCAGCGCAGCTGGTTCGACGCGCGCGCATTCTATTTCCGCGGCCTGTCTTATGCCGACTGGCAGAAGGTGCAGCCGGTCGTCCATCCGGTGATCGACTACGACCGCCGCTTCACGCCCAGCGTGCTCGGCGGCGAGCTGACCGTGAACGCGAACTTCACCAGCCTGACCCGGTCGCAGACCGACTACCAGAGCCTGGTGCAGGAAAACGGCGTCACGCCTGGCCGCTACCTGTTCCCGATCGGCTACACGGCCAACGGCACACCGATCAGCCTTTACGACAGCTGCGCGCCCGGCCAGTTCAACCCGGCCAAGTGCTTTGTGCGCGGCCCGGCCGGCACCTATACGCGCCTGACCGCGGACGTGTCCTGGCGGCGGACCTTCATCGATCCGCTCGGCGAGAGCTGGACGCCGTTTTTGTCGGCCCGCGGCGACGTCCTGTTCAAGTCGCCTGAGACCAGCGGCTACTTCAACAGTTCGCTGCCCAACTTCCTCGACACAAGCGACGACGCCGTGTTCCGCGGCATGCCGGCGGTTGGCCTGACCTACCGGTATCCGTTCGTGGCCGACACGAGCTGGGGCACGCATGTAATCGAGCCAATCGGCCAGATCATCGCCCGGCCGAACGAGACGCAGGTCGGCAAGATCGTCAACGAGGACTCGCAGAGCCTTGTATTCGACGACACCAACCTGTTCGAAACCACGAAATTCTCAGGCTACGATCGCACCGAAGGCGGCACCCGCGCCAATGTCGGCGCGCAGTACACCTTCACGATGAACAATGGCGGCTATGTCAGCGCGCTGTTCGGGCAGTCTTATCAGGTTGCGGGCCGCAACTCGTACAACAACCCGGACCTGACCCGGACCGGCTGGGATTCCGGGCTCGACTCGCAACGCTCCGACTTCGTCTCGCGCCTGCAGATCGCGCCGACCTCCAACATCGCCGTGACGGCCCGCTCGCGCTTCAACGAGAGCGACTTCGCGCTGAAGCGCGTCGAGGTGCAGGCGCAGGCCACCTTCGGCAGCCTCGCGACCAGCATCATCTACGCCCGCTACGCCGCGCAGCCGAGCCTCGGCCTCTTCACCAAGCGCGAGGGCATCTCGACCTCGGCGCGCTACGACATCACGCCGAACTGGTACGTGCAGGGCAGCGTGTTGATCGATCTCAGCCGCCACGCGGCCGAGCGCTTCTACCAGGTCCAGGGCTACCAGACATCGAACCCGGTCGGCATCGGCGCGATCTCGCTCGGCGCCGGCTACCACGACGAGTGCACGACCTTCGGCATCGTCTACCAGAACTCCAGCAAGCAGACCGCCGCCGACGGCACCAAGGAGCGCGTCCAGACCGTGCTGCTGCGCCTCGAGCTGCGCACGCTGGGCTCGGCCAGCTACTCCTACAACCAGACCACGGTCACGACGGACGGCATCACGCAGTGATGCCCGCCGAGGCCCCGATCGGGGGACGCCGATGGCGCCGGCACAACATCGACCGCTGATTCTCACGCAGGGCGACCCCGCCGGCATCGGCCCGGAAATCGCCTTGAAGGCCTGGCTAGCGCGCGACGCCCAGGGGCTGCCGCCCTTCGCGATCGCGACGGACAGCCAGTTCCTCGGCCGCATCGCCGCCCGGCTGGGCGTGACCGCGCCGCTGGCCGCCGTGGAGCCCGAGGAGGCCGCGGCGGCCTTTTCGACGGCCTTGCCCGTCCTGGTCGGCTGCGCACCCGTCGACGCCGAGCCCGGAACGCCCTCGCCCGCCACCGCAGCGGGAACGATCGCGTCGATCGACCGGGCAGTGGAACTCGTCCACGCGGGCCGCGCCGCGGCCGTCGTCACAAATCCGATCGCGAAATCCGTGCTGTACGAGGCGGGGTTCCGCCATCCCGGTCACACGGAATACCTCGCCGCCCTGGCGGCCCGCTTCTGGGGTGGGCCCGAGCCCCGGCCCGTGATGATGCTCTGGTCGGAGACGCTGGCCGTCGTACCGGTGACCATCCACATTCCGCTCAGCGCCGTTCCGGCCGCCTTGACAACGGAGCTGATCATCGAGACGGCGCAGATCACGGCGCGCGACCTGCGCGAGCGCTTCGGCGTGCGCAACCCTCGCCTGGCGCTCTCCGGCCTCAACCCGCATGCCGGTGAGAACGGCGCGCTCGGCATCGAGGACGACGCCGTGGTGCGCCCGGCCGTGGAGGCGCTCCGGGCCGAGGGGCTCGACGTCCGTGGGCCGCTGCCGGCCGACACGATGTTCCACGCCCGCGCGCGCGCAGCCTATGACGTGGCGATCTGCATGTATCACGATCAGGCGCTGATCCCGATCAAGGCGCTCGCTTTCGACGATGGCGTCAACGTCACGCTGGGGCTTCCCTTCGTGCGGACGTCGCCCGACCATGGCACCGCCTTCGACATCGCCGGAACCGGCGTGGCGCGCCCCGACAGCCTGATCGCGGCGCTGCGGCTGGCCGGCCGGCTCACCGCATGAGCGCCGTCGACGACCTCCCGCCCCTGCGCGACGTCATCCGCGTGCACGAGCTCGCGGCCAAGAAGTCGCTGGGGCAGAACTTTCTGCTCGACCTCAACCTCACCAGCAAGATCGCGCGCTCTTCGGGACCTCTGGAGGGCGTCACCGTCATCGAGGTGGGTCCCGGCCCGGGCGGGCTCACCCGGGCCCTGCTGGCCGGCGGAGCCGCGCGCGTGATCGCGGTGGAACGTGACGAACGCTGCCTGCCCGCATTGGCCGAAATCCAGGCCCGCTACCCGGGCCGCCTCGTCGTCATCGCGGGCGACGCCCTGGAGGCGGATTGGCCCGCCTTGGCCGCCGAGCATCGCGCATCCCCGGCCTCGCCGGTCCGGGTCGTCGCCAACCTGCCCTACAACATCGGCACCGTATTGCTGACGAACTGGATCGAGGCGGAGCCCTGGCCGCCATTCTTTGAAAGCCTCACGCTGATGTTCCAGCGCGAAGTGGCGGAACGCATCGTCGCCACCACGGATAACCGGGTCGATTATGGCCGCCTCGGCGTTCTCTGCGGCTGGCGCACCGAAGCTGAGATCCTGTTCGACGTTCCGCCCAGCGCCTTCACGCCGCCGCCGAAGGTGACGTCATCGGTGGTCAGGCTTGTTCCGCGCCCCGCTCTCCTGTCGTGCAGGACGCAGGACCTCGCGGCAGTGACCGCGGCTGCGTTCGGCCAGCGCCGCAAGATGCTGCGGCAGAGTCTCAAGGCGCTTGTGCGGGACCCTGCCCCGCTGCTCGACGCCGCCGGGCTCGACCCCACTGCCCGGGCCGAGACCGTTCCCGTTGAGGGATTCGTGACCTTGGCGCGGCTCTGGCGCGAGATGCGCGACCGCGACTGACCGGCCCGCGTCCGCCGTCAGGCGGAACGCTCCTTGGGCCAGAGCGCGCCCTCGATCCAACGCCGCAAGGGCGCGTCGTAGAAGCGGGTCGCCAGATAAGCCGCTCCCACCACCAACGCGGTGGCGAGCACGAAGCTCTGCAAGCTCGCGACCCACTGCTCGGCCCCCCAACGGGCGGCGGCGGTCTTGAACGCGACCAGCACGGGGAAATGCATGAAATAGATACTGTAGGCGTAGGGGCTGCAGCGCGCGCAGAAGGCGTCGAACCACCCGCTTGGGCGGCTCACACTGGCCAAAATCACGAGAGCGGGGGCTGCGACCAGCACCAACGGCAGGCCGACGAAGCGGACCCGGACGAACAGGATGGCGATGTAAGCCGCAAATAGCGCCAACGGATGAAGCCGCGGCAAGCGCGCCGCCCACCCTCGGCTGGCTAGATAAAGCAGCGCGCCAAGCCCAAAGCCAAAACAAACGCGGGCAAAGCCGCCTGCGTAGTTCATGGTGCGCCAGCCCATGTTCAGGTCCCGAAACACCAGATATGCGCCGACGTGAATCACCGCCGCTGTCCCGACGGCGATCGCCAGCCGTTTCACGTTTAATCGGGGCCAGGCCAAACAAAGAACCGCAAAGATGCAGAATTCCAGAAGCAGCGCCCAGCTCGGCCAATTGAACGGATACACGGCGCCTTCGGCGCGCACCGAGAAAATGGGCAGGCCTGCTACGCCAATCAAAGCCGATTGGACCATGCCCGCATTGGACCAGCCTTCGCGGAGCTCAGGCCACGCAAGAACGGCTGCGACGCCGGCCAGCAGCCCCAAAAAGTAGAGCGGGTAAATTTCCAGTAGCCGGTGGCCGATGACGCTGGCCTTCGTGGCCCTGCTCTGCCCGAGCAGGTGCGCGGCCAGGAAACCCTCGATCATGAAGAATATGTCGATCGTGATCTGCTGCTGCGGGATCAGGTTCTCATAGGAGTGATCCGCCCAATGGTTCGCCATGATCGTGAGAGCGATCAAAACGCGAAGACCTTGAAGCGCCGGGAACTGCGCATGAGCAGCCACTGGCGCAGCTGAGCCGACCCTCGCAGCGGGGGCGATTTCCAAAGTTGCGCTCGTATCGGTAGACGTCATTCAGCTCTCCGAACCGGTCCGAAGGAAGCCACAAAGAGAACTTCCGCCGTGACGAAACGAGCCCAAGTGTCCGGTCGGAGCCGTTTAAGGCAACTCCACCAAAAGGTGCGGATACGCTTCGGTGCGTTCGAGAGCGTGAGGCGAACAGGCCTCAAAGGTCGTTGAGCAGGCCTTGCACGAAGTCCGGCAAGCCGGTCTGCCGGTCGCGACGTAGCCTTTCGGCGACCAGGATGGCGCGCAAGCGGCCGAAGGTGCGTTCCAGATCGTCGTTGACCAGCACGTAGTCGTAATCGCGCCAACGATCGATTTCGATCTTGGCGGCGCTGAGGCGGCGGGCGATCACATCCGCGCTATCTTCTGCGCGGCGCTCCAGGCGGTTCTTCAGCTCGGGGATCGACGGCGGCAGGATGAAGATGCTGACCACGTCCGAGGCCGCCTTCTCGCGCACCTGCATAGCGCCCTGGTAGTCGATGTCGAACAGGATGTCCTGGCCGCCGGCCAGCGCCTTGTCGATCTCGCGACGGGGCGAGCCATAGAAGTTGCCGTGGACCTCCGCCCATTCCAGAAGGTCGCCCCGGTCGCGCATCTCCGTGAACTCGTCGATGCTGATGAACCGGTAGTGAACCCCGTGCACCTCGCTGGAGCGCTTAGGCCGCGTGGTGACCGACACGGAAAGCGTCAGGCTCGGCTCCTGCTCGCGCAGCAGGCGCGTAAGGGTTGTCTTGCCAGCGCCCGAGGGGGAAGACAGCACCAGCAGCAAGCCGCGGCGGTTGACGGTGTCGTTGGCGAGCTGCGCCGTCATGGTCTCACTCGACATTCTGAACCTGCTCGCGAAACTGCTCGACCTCGGTCTTCAGGTCCAGGCCGATGACCGTCAACGTCACGTCGTTGGCCTTGGCGCAGAGAGTGTTGGCCTCCCGCGAGAACTCCTGGGCCAGGAAATCCAGCCGGCGCCCGACGGGCCCGCCCTTGCCGATCAGTTCGCGCGCAGCGCCCACATGGGCGCGCAGGCGGTCGATCTCCTCGCGGATGTCGGCCTTGGCGGCGAGCAGCACGGCTTCCTGGTGCAGGCGGTTCGGATCCAGCCCCTTTGAGGCGTCGATCAGGCTGGCGATCTGCTCGGAAAGCCGCGCCTTCACGGCTTCGGGCTTGCGCGCCGGGCACGCGTCGGCCGCGTCCGCCAGGGCCGCCATGGCGTCGATCCGGGCGGCGAGCAGGTCGGCGAGGGCCCGTCCCTCCTCGCGTCGCGTTTCCACCAGAGATTTGAGAGCCCGGTCGAGAGCCGCCAGCATGTCGGCGCCGCTTGCGGCCGCGGCGTCGGGATCCTCCTCGGGCTCCACGACGTCGACGACGCCGCGCACGGACAGGAGGGAACCGACCGAGGGCGCACGCAGGCCAAAGCGCCCGTCATAGGGCGCGAGCGCCTCCACGAGAGAATCGAGCAGCGCGGTGTTCACCCTGGCGACCGGCGGGGCGGACTCGCGGGAGGCCGCGAGCGACGCGAAGCAGGTGCCACGCTGGATGGCCTTGCCGATGCGGGAGCGAGCCTCCTCGGCGAGGGCTTCGAAGCCCGGCGGCGTCTTGAGCCGCACGTCGAGGCCCTTGGCGTTGACCGTCTTGAGCTCCCAGACGTACTGCCAGGGGCCGGTCTGGCCGACTTCTCGGGCAAAGCCCGTCATGCTTGCGAGCGCCATGCGTTATCCGGCTGCAAAGACTGTGTTGGCGCTGTTTACGGCGCAGGACCGGCTGCGGCAAGCGCCGCCCGGCCGCGACCCGCATTGGGCTGTGGCCTGAGCTCTCGCAGTCTCTCAGGGGCGCAGCGTCGGCACCTGCTTCGGCGAGTTCAGGTCGAAGGTCTTGTTCGCCAGCGGGTCCTTGGGAGTGCCCGCGACGGCGTCGAGATTGCCGCGCGGTCCGGCCGGAACCAGGGCGCTGGCGCTCGGCGGGAGCCCCGGCGCTGTCGGGGCGGCGCCGGGCTTCGTAGAGGGTTTCGCGCCGGGCTTGCCGGGCGCGGCTGCGCCCGCCGCGGCGGGAGCGGTCGTCAGCGCTCCGTCCGGAGCCGTCGGACCGTCCTTGGCGGCTGCCGGCGCGGCGTCCACGGCGGCTTCCTTGCGATCGGCCTCCAACTGACGCCAGCGGCCTACGTTACGGTTGTGCTGGTCAAGCGTCTCCGCGAAGACATGGCCACCTGTCCCGTCGGCGACGAAGTAGAGCTCCTTGGTTCGCGACGGATTGGCGACCGCCTCGAGGGCGGCGCGGCCCGGATTGGCGATCGGACCGGGCGGCAGTCCCTGGATCACATAGGTGTTGTAGGGTGTCGGCTGCTCGATCTCGCTGCGCAGGATGCCCCGGCCCAGCGTGCCTTTGCCCTGCACGAGCCCGTACACGATGGTGGGGTCGGACTGCAGCTTCATGTTCCGGCTGAGCCGGTTCAGGAAAACGGCCGCCACGCGCGTCCGCTCGTCGGCCCGGCCGGTTTCCTTCTCGACGATGGAAGCCAGCGTGAGAAGGTCGTTCGGCGACTTCAGCGCCACTTCGTTGGAGCGGCGGCTCCAGACCTCGCGCAGCACGCGCGCCTGGTCCTGCTGCATCCGGTCGATCAGCTGCTGGCGCGTCATGCCGCGCGCGATCTTGTAGGTGTCGGGCAGAAGCGTGCCCTCTTTGGGCAGGCCGGAGATCTCGCCAGTCAGGATGTCGTTTTCGTTCAGCCGGTCGACGATCTGCTGGGAAGTTAGACCCTCGGGGATCGTCACCGAGTGAAGAACGGACTTGCCCTCCACGAGCGTGTCCATGACATCGCCGAGGCTGGCGTGCTGGCGAAACACATACTCGCCGGCCTTCAGCTGCGACGCCTTGCGCATCAGGTGCAGGCCCGCCAGGAACAGGCTCGGGTGGTCGATCACGCCTTCCTTGGCCAACTGGTCCGCAACGTCGCCAGAACTGCCCTTCACGACCACGATCTTGTCGGCCGCCAGCGGCCCCGGCGCGTAGAACTCGGTCCGCCCCATGTACAAGGCGCCGCCCGCGATCAGGGCGACCACCATGATGAGCGACAGGAAGCCGCTGAGGACATTGACCAGCGGCCTGCGGCGCCGCTCGGCCACGGGAGGCGGGGGCGGCGGCGTCACGGGCTGGATCGCTTCCGTTGGGCTTTTGGGCACGAAGGGCTTTTTGAATTCACCGTCCGGCTCATTGGCTCTGAACAGGTCGTCAGTCGGTTCGGCCATGGATCCGTTCGAGGCTGGAGGAACGCGGTTGCCCACACATGCGCGAAACCCGCGCGGACGCACGGACCTTAGCGCCGAATGTGGCGAAAGGGCGGGTCCGGCGCAAGCAAACGTGAGCGCGGGTTGTGAAACGTCCCCGACTAACGCTCAGGCGGCGTAGCGCCTGAACACGACCGACGCATTCGTGCCGCCAAAGCCGAAGGAGTTGGACAGCGCAATGTCGACCTTCCGGGGCCGGGCCGTGTGGGCCACGAGATCGATCGGCGTTTCCACGGACGGGTTGTCAAGGTTCAGCGTAGGCGGCGCCACCTGGTCGCGAATCGCCAAAATCGAGAAAATTGATTCGACCGCGCCCGCGGCGCCCAGCAGGTGGCCGATCGCCGACTTGGTGGACGACATCACGAGCTCGCTCGCGGCGTTGCCCACGAGCCGCTCCACGGCCTTGAGCTCGATTTCGTCACCCAGCGGCGTCGAGGTGCCGTGCGCGTTGATGTAGTCGACATCCGCCGGCGAGATGCCAGCGCGCTTCAACGCCGCGGACATGCAGCGGAACGCGCCATCGCCATCCTCGGACGGAGACGTGATGTGGTAGGCGTCGCCCGACAGGCCATAGCCGATGATCTCGGCGTAGATCTTTGCGCCTCGGGCCTTCGCGTGTTCGAGTTCCTCGAGCACCACGATGCCGGCGCCCTCGCCCATCACGAAGCCGTCCCGGGCCTTGTCATACGGGCGCGACGCGCGGGTCGGCTCATCATTGAAATTCGTGGACAGAGCTCGGCAGGCCACGAATCCCGCCATGGACAAACGGTTGATGGGCGATTCGGCGCCGCCCGCGACCATCACCTCGGCGTCGCCGAACGCAATCAGGCGCGCCGCGTCGCCGATGGCGTGCGCGCCAGTGGAGCAGGCCGTCACGACCGCGTGGTTAGGCCCTTTGAGGCCATGCTCGATCGAGACGTAGCCGGACACGAGGTTGATCAAGCGTCCGGGGATAAAGAACGGGGAGATCCGGCGCGGGCCCTTCTCGGCCAGCGTGATCGAGGCGTCGTAGATGCCGCCGATGCCGCCAATGCCGGAGCCGATCAGCACGCCCGTGGTGGTCTGCTCCTCGTAGGTCGTGGGTTTCCACCCCGAGTCCTCGAGCGCCTGCCGCGCAGCGGCGACGCCGAAGACGATGAAGTCGTCGACGCGCCGCTGATCGCGGGGATCCATCCACTGGTCGGCATTGAAGGTGGCGTCGGAGCCATCGCCCCGGGGCACCTGACAGGCGATCTTGGACGCGAGGTCGCCGACCTCGAAGTTCTCGATGCGGCGAGCGCCGCTCCGGCCTTCGAGGATCCGCTTCCAGGTGGGTTCAACGCCGCAGCCGAGCGGCGTCACCATCCCGAGTCCCGTGACGACGACGCGCCGCATGCTGACCAGTCCGTTTCTTAAAACCGCGAGCGATCAGGCCGCGGCCTTCTTCTCCAGGAACGACACGGCGTCGCCGACCGTGCGGATCGTCTCGGCGGCGTCATCCGGGATCTCGACCGAGAACTCTTCCTCGAAGGCCATCACCAGCTCGACCGTGTCGAGCGAGTCGGCGCCGAGGTCGTCGATGAAGTTCGCGCTCTCGATCACCTTCTCCGGCTCGACGCCCAGGTGTTCGATCACGATCTTTTTCACGCGGGCGGCGATGTCGCTCATGTGTTCAACCTCGTTCATGCAGGTCGCGCGGTGTTTTGCCGTCTCGACCGGAATTGGACTGCCGTTCCGCGATTACGGTCCGGATTGTCGTGGGGTCGCCGGAATACGCCGACCGGCGAAAGTCAGCTGCCCCGGGTGGTCCCTCAAACGCCGCAGCGGTCGGCGCCGTCAAGCCCCCCAATGGACCTGAGGGGTGAGTAACATACTTTATTTTCATTGGCGAGAGGGCCAACACCCTCATACGAAACTTGAGAACATCCAGCGATTTATCTCAAATCATTGCCATTCCGCCGTTGACGTGCAACGTCTGACCGGTCACGTACGACGCCTCCTGGCTCGCCAGATAAACAACGGCCGTTCCGATCTCTGCGGCCGTTCCGAGGCGCCCCATCGGCACCGTCGTGAGGATCGATTCTTTTTGCTTCTCGTTCAGCACGTCCGTCATTGCGGTTTCGATGAACCCGGGCGCCACGCAGTTCACCGTGATGTTGCGGCTCGCCACTTCGGCGGCCAGCGACTTCGACATGCCGACAAGCCCGGCCTTGGAGGCCGCGTAGTTGCCTTGGCCCGCATTGCCGGTCGTGCCGACCACGGACGTGACCGAGACGATGCGACCCCAGCGTTTGCGCATCATGCCCTTCACGGCGGCGCGCATCAGCCGGAACGACGCTTCGAGGTTCACGCGGATCACCGCGTCCCACTCGTCGTCCTTCATGCGCATGAACAGGTTGTCGCGCGTCACGCCGGCGTTGTTCACCAGAACGTCGAGCTGGCCCATCGCCTTCTCGGCGGCGGGCACGAGCGCCTCCACCGAATCCTTGTCCGATAGATTGGCCGTGAGCACATGGACGCGCTCGCCGAGTTCGCCAGCGAGCCCGTCGAGCGCTTCGCGCCGCGTTCCCGAGATGGCGACCGTCGCGCCCTGCGCGTGCAGCGCCCGCGCCACGGCCCCGCCGATGCCGCCCGAAGCGCCCGTCACGAGGGCGGTCTTGCCGGAAAGGTCGAACATGATGATCTCCGTCGTGATGAGGCCGTTCAGCTGCGCGGGCGGGCCTTGAAGGCCGCGATGTCGTCAGGCGTTCCGATGGATGTGCCTTCCGCGCCCTCGGCGATGCGCTTCACCAGGCCGCTTAGCACCTTGCCGGAGCCGACCTCGAAAAACGTCGTCACCCCATGGGCCGCCATAAAGGCCACGCATTCGCGCCAGCGCACCGTGCCGGTGACCTGCGCGACCAGCGACGCCCTGATCGCTTCCGGCTGCAGGACGGCTTCGGCATGCACGTTGGCGACCACAGGCACGACCGGCTGGCGAATGTCGACGCTCGCTAACGCCTTCTGCATGGCCTCGGCGGCGGGCTGCATCAGGGCGCAGTGGAAGGGCGCGGACACGGGCAGGATCACGGCCCGGCGCGCGCCCTTGGCCTTGGCGATCTCGCAGGCGCGCTCAACGGCGGCCTTTGAGCCGGACACCACCACCTGGCCGCCGCCATTGTCGTTCGCGGCCTGGCAGACCTCGCCCTGTGCGGCTTCGGCCGCCGCGGCGGTCGCGGCCGCGAAGTCGAGCCCGAGCAGGGCCGCCATCGCGCCCTGCCCGGCCGGCACGGCCTTCTGCATGGCGTCGCCGCGGATGCGCAAAAGGCGCGCCGCATCCCCGATCGTGAATGCGCCAGCGGCGCAGAGCGCCGAATACTCGCCCAGCGAATGGCCCGCCACATAGGCGGCGTCGCGGGCGAGGTCGAGGCCGGCTTCGGCCTCCAGCACCCGCATCACCGCCATGCTGACCGCCATCAGGGCCGGCTGCGCGTTGGCCGTGAGGGTGAGATCGGCTTCCGGGCCCTCCCACATCACGGCGGAGAGCTTCTGGCCCAGCGCGGAGTCGACCTCGTCGAACACCGCGCGGGCCTGCGGAAACGCCTCGGCGAGCGCCTTGCCCATCCCGACGGCCTGGCTGCCCTGCCCCGGAAAGGTGAATGCCACGGTCATGGTGCGTCTCCTCGGGCGTCCTGTTTTCTGGGCGCCGAAAGGCACGCGCCGGCGCGGGCTGTCAAGGGCGAGCGCGGCGGGGCGCAGTGAACGCTTTGGCTGCCGAACTATTATCGGCTGGGCCTTTGGGAAAGGGAGCGCGATGCAAACGCAGAAGCAGAAGATGCTCGCAGGCGATCTCTATGACGCCGCCGACGCCGAGTTGCAGCAGGACTTGGCCGCATGCCAGAGCTGGCTCGCGCGCTACAACGGCCTGCTTGGGGCCGCTCCCGACCTTCGCGCGAAGGCTCTGCGAGAGCGCCTTGGGATGGTGGGCGACGGTGCGGTGATCCGCCCGCCCTTTCATTGCGACTACGGCTTCAACATCGCGCTCGGGGCCGGCGCCTTCATGAACTTCAATTGCGTGATTCTGGATGTGGTCGCGGTGCGGATCGGCGATCGCACGCAGATCGGCCCGGGCGTCCAGATCCTCACCGCTGACCACCCGCGCGACGCGCCGACACGGGCGACCGGACTCGAGTTTGGTCGGCCGATCACGATTGGCGCCGATGTCTGGATTGGCGGAGGCGCGTTGATACTGCCCGGCGTGACGATCGGCGACGGCGCCGTGATCGGCGCGGGCGCGGTCGTGACCCGAGACGTTCCGGCAGCCGCGAGGGCGGTGGGAAACCCGGCGCGTGTCCTGGGCTGACGCCCTCGCCTTAAGCTTCGGCCCGGTGGCAAACGGCTTCCACGCGGTTGCCGTCCGGGTCCAGAAGGAAGGCGGCATAGTAGTGCGCGTGGTATTGCGGCCGAAGTCCCGGCAGCCCGTCGTCAGCTCCCCCCGCCCCGATTCCGGCCTTCCAGAACGCGTCCACTGCGGCGCGATCGGGCGACTTGAAGCACCAGTGCCGGCCGTGCGTGGGACCCGGCGGCGGCCCGGGCTTGATCGCCAGATAGGAGAGGTCGGGATGTTCGCTGTCGCAACGCTGGCCGTATCCGATCCAGCTGTCGGTGGACCCGACCTTCTGGACGCCGAGCGCCGCCATCACGGCGTCATAGAAGCGCTCGGCTTGCCGTAGATCCGAGACCGTGATGGAGACGTGATCGAGCATGGCGCCTATCCAGGCTGTTGCGAGGCGACCAGCATAACCAATGTTTCCGGCCGCCGCCCCTTGCGTCCAGGGATTGCTGCCTGTACACAGCCGCCTTCGCAGTTTCCGGCCGGGGGCTGAACGGAAGGGCGTGCGTTCGCGCACCCAGGGCTCGCCCCGACTTCCCGTGTCTCCGCCTTCGGTATTCCCACTCGGGCCTTTCGTGGCCCGAAGGGCTTCGCGCCGGAAGCATTCGAGTATGGAAAGGCCAAGAGCTTATGCCTCTTTACGAGCATGTGTACCTGGCGCGTCAGGATGTGACGGCGCAGCAGGTCGAGACCATGACGGAACAGTTCAAGTCCGTCGTCGAGGGTCTCGGCGGAACGATCGACAAGGTCGAGTACTGGGGCGTCAAGTCCCTCGCCTACCGGATCAAGAAGAACCGCAAGGCTCATTTCTCGCTCCTGAACATCAACGCTCCTGCGGCGGCCATCGCCGAGATGGAGCGCCAGATGGGCATCAACGAGGACATCCTGCGCTTCATGACCATCCGGGTCGAGGAGCACGAGGAAGGCCCGTCCGCGATGATGCAGAAGCGCGACCGCGACGATCGTGATGATCGTGGCGACCGTGGCTTTGGTGGTCGTGGCGGCGGCTTCGGCGGCCGTGGCGGCGATCGCGGCGGCTTCGGTGGCGCTGGCGGCCGTCCTGGCGGCGCTCCCCGTTCCGACCGTCCCCGTCGTGAAGACGCCCCTGCCGAGGAGACCGTCTGATGTCCGCCGCTGGCGCCCGTCGTCCCTTCTTCCGCCGTCGCAAGACTTGCCCGTTCTCCGGCCCCAATGCGCCGAAGATCGACTACAAGGACACGCGTCTGCTGTCGCGCTACATCTCTGAGCGCGGCAAGATCGTCCCGTCCCGCATCACGGCCGTATCGGCCAAGAAGCAGCGCGAGCTCGCTCAGGCGATCAAGCGCGCCCGCTTCCTGGGCCTGCTGCCCTACGTGATTGCGTGATCCTGTTTCGCCGCGGCCCTTGGGCCGCGGCTCGAGGCTCCTGACGCCGACCCACGGGCCGGCGTCCCATTTCGAAGTCGGCCGATGCCGGATAAGCCGTCGTCGGGGTGGTTGGGGAGCCGCCTCCCCTAACCCGTCGCCATGACGCGGGACAGCTCGACAAAATGAATGCGATTTTCGGCATCGGCGCCGGCGCAGGCTTGGCCTCCGCCCTTTTGTTCGCGGTGATCACCACCGGGAACCCGCTCGCCATTCTTCTGTATTTCGTCGCTCCGCTTCCGGTCATCCTCGCCGCGCTCGGCTGGAACCACCGCGCCGGCCTCGTCGCCGCCGCGTGCGGCTTTGCGTTCGTGGCGTTGCTCTTTTCAGTCAAGGCCGGGCTTGCCTTCGCGCTCAGCGTGGCCGCTCCGGCCTGGTGGTTCGCCTATTTGTGCCTGCTGGCCCGCGACGAGAATGGCGCCGTGGAATGGTATCCGGTCGGCCGCCTGCTGATGTGGATGGCCATCCTGTCCGCCGTTCTCACCACGGCCGTGTCAGTCTCGATCGGTCGCGGTGACTACGCCGCCTTTCTTCGCGCCTTCGAGCAGATCCTGGACGTGCTGCGCCGCCTGGGCACGGATGTCGACGGCGTACCCGGCGAAAGCGGCCGGTCGAGCGCCGATCTGGCGCAGCTCATGGCCATCATTGCGCCGCCCGTTAGCGCCGCCATCGGGGTTGCGAGCTCGGCCTTTCTGGTCTGGGCCGCAGCCCGGGTCACGCGCGCATCGGGGCGTCTGCCCCGGCCCTGGCCCTATCTGCCTGCCGCGACATTGCCGCGCGTCGCGCTGCTCGTGTTTGGCGCGTCCTGCGCGCTCGGCGCAGCGCTGCAAGGCTTTGCCGGGCTCGGCGCTCGCTCTCTCGCCGCCTCGCTGTTGATGGCCTACTGCCTCCAGGGGCTCGCCGTCATCCATGTGCTGACGCAGGGCCTCGCCGGCCGCATCGGCGTGCTCAGCGGCGTGTATGCGGCCTTCATCATGCTGCCGGGCTGGCCGGCGCTGATCTACGCGCTTCTGGGCGTCGCTGACGCCTTTCTCGGCTTGCGGGCCAAGCGGCTCGCCAAGAACCCACCGCCTCCGCCGGCCCCGCCGGCGTCGATCTGACATCACCGATCAAAGGAGCAGTTCCATGGAAATCATCCTTCTCGAGCGCGTCGCAAAGCTTGGCCAGATGGGCGAAGTCGTCCGCGTCAAGGACGGCTACGCACGCAACTTCCTGCTGCCGCGCGGCAAGGCGCTGCGCGCCACCGCAGGCAACCGCGAGAAGTTCGAGACGCAGCGCGCCCAGCTTGAAGCCCGCAACCTCGAGCTCAAGTCCGAGGCGGCCGGCGTTGGCGAGAAGCTCGACGGCCAGAGCTTCACGATCATCCGCTCGGCGGGCGAGATGGGCCAGCTCTACGGCTCGGTCGCGGCGCGCGACCTCGCCGACATCCTGACGGCGGGCGGCTTCACGGTCAGCAAGCAGCAGATCGAGCTCAACACCCCGATCAAGGCCATCGGCCTGCACAAGGTGCCCGTGCACCTGCACCCGGAAGTCGAGATCACGGTGACGATCAACGTCGCCCGCAGCCCCGAGGAGGCCGAGCGCCAGTCGCGCGGCGAGAGCGTGTTGCAGGGCCGCGAAGAGACCAACATGGACGATCTTGGCCTCGAGATCGGCGCCGCACTGGCAGAGTCCGGCGAAGACATGTGAGCTTCGGCTCGCAGCGTCGAGAACCAGAGAGCCCGGCCGGCGACGGCCGGGCTTCTTCATTTCGAGCGGCCAAACGACTCACTGCAGCAATCCCGCCACAGCCAAGGCTTGCCCACTTCGATCCGCAACAATCCACGCGGCCCTGTGAATCGCCGGACTAAGTACCCCCGCGCACTCCCGCGGCTGCGGCAACCATGCGATGTCATCCGGACGGCGGGCGGTGGTAAGCTCCCGACATCTCGGAACAGCGAATCACATGGCGTCAGCGAACCAGCTTGCGGTTCGGCCCCTGGCCGATCCAACTCCCCAATACCGGACGGCTCCGCACAACATCGAGGCCGAGCAGGCGCTGCTCGGCGCGATCCTGGTCAACAACGAGGCCTACTTTCGGGTCTCGGACTTCCTGGAGCCCATCCACTTTTCCGAGGAGGTGCACCGGCGCGTCTACGAGGTCACGCAGTCGCTGATCCGCACCGGCAAGGTCGCGACGCCCATCACGTTGAAGACCTTCGTGGGCGACCAGGACCTCGGCGGCCTCACGGTCAGCCAGTACCTTGCGCGCCTCGCCGCCGAGGCCACCACGGTGATCAACGCCGAGGATTACGGCCGCACGATCTACGACCTCGCAATGCGGCGGAACCTGATCGTCATCGGCGAGGACATGGTCAACCTCGCCTATGACGCGGCGGTGGACGAATCGCCGCGCAAGCAGATCGAGGAGGCCGAGCGCCGTCTCTACGAACTCGCGGAGTCGGGCCAGACCGAAGGCGGCTTCCAGAACTTTTCCAACTCGCTGCGCAGCGCCATCGACATGGCGGCGGAAGCCTTCAAGCGCGACCGCAAGCTCTCGGGCATCTCCACCGGCATCAGCGACCTCGACCGCATGATGGGCGGCCTGCAGCCGTCGGATTTGATCATTCTCGCCGGCCGCCCCGGCATGGGAAAGACCTCGCTCGCCACCAACATTGCGTTCAACGTCGCCAAGGACTACCGCGGCGAGCGCCAGCCCGATGGGCACATGAAGCGCATCGAAGGCGGCATTGTCGGGTTCTTCTCGCTCGAAATGTCGGCTGACCAGCTCGCCACGCGCCTCATCGCCGAAGAGTCGGGCGTGGCCTCCTACAAGATCCGCCGCGGTGAGATTTCGGAGCAGGACTTCGCCCGCGTCGCCAACGCGGCGCGCGAGATGGAGCGCTGCCCCTTTTACATCGACGACACCGGCGGCATCTCGATCGCCCAGCTCACCGCCCGCGCCCGGCGCCTCAAGCGCCAGAAGGGCCTCGACCTGCTGGTGGTCGACTACCTCCAGCTGCTGTCGGCCTCCGCCAAGAAGGGCGAGAACCGTGTGCAGGAGCTCACCGAAATCACCACAGGCCTGAAGGCGCTCGCCAAGGAGCTGGTGGTCCCGATCATCGCGTTGTCACAGCTCTCCCGTCAGGTCGAAAACCGCGACGACAAGCGCCCACAGCTCTCCGATCTCCGCGAATCGGGCTCCATCGAGCAGGACGCCGACGTGGTGATCTTCGTGTATCGTGAGGAGTACTACCTCAAGAACAAGGAGCCCAAGATGGGCACCGAGGAACACTTCAAGTGGCAGGCCGAGATGGAGCAGATCCACGGCCGCGCCGAAGTGATCATCGGCAAGCAGCGCCACGGCCCCACCGGCACCGTGCCGGTCCACTTCGAGGCCGAGATCACGCGCTTCTCCAACCTCGCCGCCGAGGACCACCTGCCCGAGCGCATGGAATGAGCAGAGACCCGGCTGCATCCGGCCCGCCGCTGCGCGAAGCCGGCGGCGTGCTCACCGTCGACCTTGGCGCTCTCAAAGCCAACTGGCGGATGCTCGCCGGCATGGCCCCGGGCTCCGAATGCGCCGCGGTCGTCAAGGCGGACGCTTACGGAACCGGCATCGAGGCGTCCGTCCCCGCTTTGGCGCGCGCCGGGTGCCGCACCTTCTTCGTCGCCCACCTCGCCGAGGCGAGGCGCGCACGTGCGGCGGCGCCCTACGCCGACATCTACGTGCTGAACGGGCTGCTGCCCGGAACCGCCCCCGCCTACGCGACCGACCGCCTGCGGCCGGTGCTGGGCTCCGCCGAAGAGATCGCCGAATGGGCGGCCTTCACGCGCGCCGAATCGCTGGATCTCGCAGCCGCGCTCCACGTCGACACGGGCATGAACCGCCTTGGCCTCACGGTCGCGCAGGCGCTGGAGATGGGCGAAGCCGGACTGGAAGGCTGTCCGATCAGCTTTTTGATGACGCATTTCGTTAGCGCCGAGGAGCCCCCGAACCCGATCAACGCCCGCCAGATCGAGGACTTCGCCACCCTACGAGCCGCCTTCCCAACCCTGCCCGGCAGTCTCGCGAACTCGTCCGGCGTGTTCCTTGGCCCGCAGGCCCACCACGACCTGATGCGCCCCGGCTATGCGCTCTACGGCGGCAATCCTCAGCCAGGCCGCCCCAACCCCATGCGCCCCGTGGTCGGCCTGGAAGGCCGCATCGTGCAACTGCGCTTCGTCGAGCACGGCGACACGGTGGGCTACAACGCCCAGTGGACCGCCCGGGGCCGCCGGCGCATCGCCGTGATCTCGGTGGGCTACGCCGACGGCTATCCGCGCGCCGCATCATCGTCCGACGCGCATCCGGGCGCCGACGCCATGGTGGGCGGCGTTCGCTGCCCCTTCGCCGGGCGGGTCTCGATGGACCTGATCGCGATCGACGTCACCGAGGCTCCCGGCGACCTCGGCCGCGGCGATTCCGTGTGGCTCCTGTGCGCCGAGATTACAGTCGACGACGTCGCGGCGCGCGCCGGCGCGAGCGGCTACGAGATCCTCACCTCACTGGGCCGCCGCCACGCCCGGCGCTACGTGGACTGAATGCCTCGATGGCCAAGCGATCCCTCACCTATGCGTGCCAGAGCTGCGGCGCGGTCTATGGCCGCTGGCAGGGCCGCTGCGACGCCTGCGGCGGTTGGAACACCATCGCGGAGGAAGCCGGCGCGGCTCCGCTGCCAGGCGGCTCCTCCGCCCCGAAAGGCCTGCGCGGCAAGGGACGCGTCTTCGCGCTGGAGGGCCTGACCGGCAGTGAGCCAGAGGCGCCGCGCATCGCGTCGGGCATCGCCGAACTCGACCGCGTCACGGGCGGCGGTTTCGTGAAGGGCTCGGTGATCCTGCTGGGCGGCGACCCCGGCATCGGCAAGTCCACGCTGCTGATGCAGGCCTGCGCGGCGCTGAGCAACAAGGGCCACCAGGTCGTCTACATCTCGGGCGAAGAAGCCGTCGGCCAGGTGCGCTTGCGGGCCGAGCGCCTGGGCCTCAGCAAGGCGCCGGTGGAGCTTGCCTCCGAGACCAGCGTCGAGGACATCATCACGACGCTCTCGCAAGGGCCCGCGCCCAAGCTCGTGATCATTGATTCGATCCAGACCATGTGGACCGAGGCCGTGGAGGCCGCGCCCGGCACGGTCACGCAGGTGCGCGGCTCGGCGCAACTCTTGATCCGCTACGCCAAGACGAGCGGCGCGGCGCTGATCCTGGTCGGCCATGTCACCAAGGACGGGCAGATTGCCGGCCCCCGCGTGGTGGAGCACATGGTGGACGCCGTGGCGTCCTTCGAGGGCGACGGCGCGCACCATTTCCGCATTCTCCGGGCAGTCAAGAACCGCTTCGGCCCCACCGACGAGATCGGCGTGTTCGAGATGACGGGGCTCGGGCTGTCGGAGGTCGGAAACCCGTCCGCGCTATTCCTGGCCGGTCGCGACACCGCCTCCCCGGGCACGGCCGTGTTTGCCGGCATGGAAGGCACGCGGCCACTCCTGGTGGAGTTCCAAGCCCTCGTGGCCCCGACGTCGCTGGGCACGCCCCGGCGGGCGGTGGTAGGCTGGGACCAGAGCCGCCTCTCGATGGTAATCGCCGTGCTGGAGGCCCATGCCGGGCTGAAGCTCGGCCAGCACGACGTCTACCTGAACGTGGCCGGCGGCCTGCGCATCAACGAGCCTGCGGCGGACCTCGCGGCCGCGGCCGCGCTGGTGTCGTCTCTCGCGCAGGCGCCGCTCGCGCCGGACCGCGTCTACATGGGCGAGATCGGGCTGACCGGCGCGCTGCGTCCCGTGAGCCAGGCGGCGTCGCGCCTGAAGGAAGCCGCCAAGCTCGGATTCTCCTCCGCGATGATGCCGAAGGCCGGCATGGACAGCGCCGGCAAGCCGCCGATCCAGCTGCTGTCTGCGGCTGATGTGGCGGATCTTGTGGCCGGAATAGCAGCCAGCGCGAAAAGGTCGGGGACGCGGAAGGTTCGCGACCCGGAAGACGCGTGACGGTAAGCCGTTGCGCCGCTATAAGACGGGCGAATTGCAACGGATTCCTGCCGAGTTGAAGATTTCATGAGCCAGATCCCCGTGACACCGCTCGACCTCGTGGTCCTGGGCGTGATCTTCATCTCCGCCCTTCTGGCCGCCGTGCGCGGCTTCACCCGAGAGGTGCTGGCGATCGGCTCCTGGATCGCGGCGGCCGCCGCCGCCTACGCGCTGCATCCGCTGGTTCTGCCCTACGCCAAGGAGTACATCAGCAACGCGCAGCTGGCTCTCGCGGCCGCGATCGCGTCCGTGTTCCTGATCACGCTGGTGCTGGTCTCCTTCCTGACCGTGAAGATCTCGGACCTGATCCTCGACTCGAAGATCGGCGCGCTCGACCGCACCCTCGGCTTCCTGTTCGGCGCCGCTCGCGGCCTGCTGATCGCCGTTATCGCCTTCGTGTTCTTCGACAAGCTGGTCGGCGACAAGCAGCAGCCTGACTGGATCCGTAACGCCAAGATGCGCCCTGTTCTGAAGGATACGGGTGACTACATAGTGGGACTTCTCCCCGAAGACCCGGAGGGCTATCTGCAGAAGCTCCGGAACAAGAACAAGGATCTGGGCGACCCGAGCGAACCCCCGGCGGCGCCCGGCGCGCCCACGGCGCCTCCGGCCCCCTCTGTTCCGGGCGCAACGCCGCCCGCCCAGAAACGCACGGAGACGGAGCAGGCCCCCTCCTATAAGAAGACGCAGCAGCAAGGCCTGCAGCAGTTGATCGAAACGGCGGCCGGTTCGGCCCCCGCCCCTGCCAAAACGACGCGCTGAGAACCGGGCGCGAACGCAGCCGCAAGGCAGCGAGAACAAGAGTTCGCCGGGAGCGAACGGGATGAGACCGGGCGAGCCGGCCTCGCCCGAGTTGGTGACACACGAAAGACGAGCCGCCGCGCAGCGCCCCGCCCTGCGCGGATCATGCTTGGATGAGGACCGCGATGACCCGTCGTGACCACATGGATTTCGAAGCTCCCGGAGCCGCCGTGTTCGACCCCGAGGCCGACCGCCTGCACGAAGAGTGCGGCGTCTTCGGCATCTATGGCCACCCCGACGCCGCCGCCATCACGGCGCTCGGCCTTCACGCGCTGCAGCATCGCGGCCAGGAAGCCGCCGGCATCGTATCCTTCGACGGCAAGCGCTTCCATTCAGAGCGCGCGCTCGGCCTCGTCGGCGATACCTTCTCGGACCTCGCCACGATCGAGCGCCTGCAGGGCTCATGCTCCATCGGCCATGTGCGCTACGCCACCACGGGCGCAACCATCCTGCGCAACGTCCAGCCGCTCTTCGCCGAGCTCGCCAGCGGCGGCTTCGCGGTGGCGCATAACGGCAACCTCACCAACGGCCTGACGCTGCGGCGCCAGCTCGTACGCGACGGCGCGATCTGCCAGTCCACCTCCGATACGGAGGTGATCCTCCATCTCGTGGCGCGCAGCCGCAAGGCGCGCTTCATGGACCGCTTCGTCGATGCGCTGGCGCAACTCGAGGGCGCCTATTCGCTGGTCGCGATGACCAACAAGAAGCTGATCGGCGCGCGCGACCCGCTCGGCATTCGCCCGCTCGTCCTGGGCGACCTCGACGGCCGCCCGATCTTCGCGTCCGAAACCTGCGCGCTCGACATCATTGGCGCCAAGTTCGTGCGCGACGTCGAGAACGGCGAGATCATCGTGGCGTCCGAGGACGGGATCGAGTCGTTCAAGCCTTTCAAGCCGGTCCGCGCCCGGCCCTGCATCTTCGAGTACATCTACTTTTCCCGGCCTGACTCGATGGTCCACGGCAAGTCCGTGTACGACGTGCGCAAGCGCATGGGCGCGGAGCTCTCGGCCGAGGCCCCGATCGACGCTGACGTGGTGATCCCCGTGCCGGATTCCGGCGTTCCGGCCGCGCTCGGTTTCGCGCAGGCCTCCGGCATCCCGTACGAGCTCGGCATCATCCGCAACCACTATGTCGGCCGCACCTTCATCCAGCCCACCCAGTCGGTGCGCGAGCTCGGCGTGCGCATGAAGCACTCGGCCAACCGCGCCGTGGTGGACGGCAAGAAGATCGTGCTGATCGACGATTCAATCGTTCGCGGCACCACCTCGGTGAAGATCGTCCAGATGATGCGCGACGCCGGGGCGAAGGAGGTGCATTTCCGCATCTCGAGCCCGCCGATCACGCATCCCGATTACTACGGCATCGATACGCCCGAGCGTGACAAGCTTCTGGCGGCCACGCACACGCTGGAGGAGATGCGCGAGTATATCGGCTGCGACAGCCTTGCCTTCCTGTCCGTGAACGGCATCTACCGCGCGATGGGGCAGACCCGCCGCGACGACGCCTGCCCGCAGTACACCGATCATTGCTTCACGGGCGACTACCCGACGCCGGTCACGGACCTCGTCGGCGAAGGCCCCAAGCAAGTCCCCATCCTCGCCGAAGTCGGATAATCGCCTCGCCATGTCGAAGCCTCTCGAGAACCGCATCGCGCTCGTGACGGGCGCGTCCCGCGGCATCGGCCGCGCCGCCGCGCTTGCCTTTGCGGCTGCCGGCGCCCACGTGGTCGCGATCGCACGCACACAGGGGGCACTCGAGGAGCTCGACGACGAGATCCGGGCCGTTGGCGGCGCGGCGACGCTCGTCCCTGTCGACATCAAGGACTTCCCGGCGCTGGACCGTCTCGGCGCGGCCCTGCACGAGCGCTGGGGCAAGCTCGACATCTTTCTCGGCAACGCCGGCGTGCTCGGCCCCATCACCCCACTCGGCCACGTCGAACCGAAAGACTGGGACAACGTGCTGGCCGTAAACGTGACGGCCAACTGGCGTCTAATCCGCTCGCTGGACCCGCTACTGCGCGCGTCCGACGCGGGCCGCGCGATCTTGATGTCCTCCGGCGCATCCTGGAAGCGCACGGCCTATTGGGGCCCCTACGCGGTGTCCAAGGCCGCCGTGGATGCGCTGGGCTGCACCTATGCGGCCGAGACCGCGACGACGCCGATCAAGGTGATGCTGGTGAACCCCGGCCCGCTGCGCACCCGCATGCGCGAGACCGCCATGCCGGGCGAGGATCCGATGTCGCTCCAGACGCCCGAAGACCTTGCGCCGCATCTGGTCGAGATGGCCTCGCCGGCTTGGAGCGAGACCGGCAAGCTGTTCGATTTCCCAACGAAGAGCGTGAAGAGCTTCCGCTTTCCAGAGTGACCCGGACTGCGAGCCTCAAGGCTCGCATGGGATCGTCGGCCATGACGCGGAGAAGCGAGCCTGAAGGCTTGCTGTCCCCGGCGTCTCAAACAGCCCGTTCCACGAAGCTGACCACCGTCCCGAACGCCGCCTCGGGCGGGATAACGATCGATGTTCCGACCACGCTGTGCGCGATGCCGGCTGCGCGGACGCGTTCCGCAATGGCGTCGAGGCTCTTCACCGCCACTGTGAAGCCGACCAGCCGCGCAGGCTCCTCGGGCAGCCGCACGCCAGTGTGGAAAGCGAGCGCGGCGCCCGACACCACCTCGATCCGCCCGCGCGGCAGGTGGACGATGATCCCCGCCGAGTTGGACACGAGGTCGTGCTCGCCGGTGAACTTGTAGAGAAACTCGGCATGAGCGGACGGGTTCTCGGCCAGCATGGTGACGGCCTCGACCGCGAGCGCGCCGTTGGAGTGCTGCTGGAAAGCGGAATTCCAGAAATTCTGCGGCTCGTGCTGCTGGCACACGAAGAAGCCCGCCGCCGGGGCCAGCACATCTCGTGCGAAAGCCAGGCTGAACGCCACGCGCGCCTCGGAGCCATCCGGCCGGCGCGCCTGGCGCTCGAAAAAGAAAGGCTCGAATCCGCCGATGCCGGACGCCGCAAAGGCTGCGTGGTCGCCAGTTGCGTCCACCGACTCCAGCACCAGCATCGCAAGGCCATGCCCCTGCGCGAGGCTGTCGCGCACGAACGCCCCGAACGAGAACCGGCCAGGCATTTGCGGCTCGATGGCCGCGCCCTCGCCAACCGTGATCAGCTCCAGGAACACTCCCGGAAACTGCACGATGCGGTTCTCGGTCCCCCAAGGGTGTCGATTACGGGCGCCAACCGTGAAGCCAAGCGCCTCATAGAGGCGCCCAGCGGCGTCGAGATCGTGGACGGGGAGAACGAGATGGTCGAGGCCGCGGGGCATTGGGGCGCCTTTCAAGGGGTAAAGGCAGCTTAGCCGATCGGAGGCCGAACGGCAGCCCTCACACCAGCCGGCTCTTTTCCACGGCCGCCGCGATGAAGCTGGCGAATAACGGGTGCGGCTCAAAGGGCCGGGATTTCAGCTCGGGGTGGTACTGCACGCCGATGAACCAGGGATGATCGGGGAACTCCACCGTTTCGGGCAGCAGCCCATCCGGCGAAACGCCGGCAAACTTCATGCCCTGAGCCTCGAGCTTCTCGCGGTAGCCCATGTTCACTTCATAGCGATGGCGATGGCGCTCGGAGATCTCGGTGTCGCCGTAGATCTTGGCGATGTGGCTGCCTTCGGCCAGCTTCGCCTTGAAGGCGCCGAGGCGCATGGTTCCACCAAGGTCCCCGCCGGCGGCCCGGATTTCGAGCTCGTTGCCGCGCATCCACTCGGTCATGAGGCCGACCAGCGGCTCCTTGCAGGGGCCGAACTCGGTGGAATTCGCGCCCGTGATGCCGGCGAGCGAGCGCGCCGCCTCGATCACGGCCATTTGCATTCCAAAGCAGATGCCGAAATACGGCACCTTGCGCTCACGCGCGAAGCCGGCAGCCCGGATCTTGCCTTCGGCGCCGCGCTGGCCAAAGCCGCCCGGCACCAGGATGCCGCTGACATGCTCCAGGAAGGGCGTGGGGTCTTCGTTCTCAAAGACCTCCGACTCGATCCAGTCGAGCTTCACCTTCACCCGGTTGGCGATGCCGCCGTGATTCAGCGCCTCGATCAGCGACTTGTAGGCGTCTTTCATGCCCGTGTACTTGCCCACCACCGCGATGGTGACCTCGCCCTCGGGGTTCTCGACGCGCTCGGTGACGCCCTGCCAGCGCGACAGGTTCGGCTTGGGCGCGGGCTCGATGCCGAACGCGGCCAGCACCTCGGCGTCGAGGCCGGCCTCATGGTAGGCGGCCGGTACGGCGTAGATCGACGACACGTCGCGCGCCTCGATCACGGCGGTTTCGCGCACGTTGCAGAACAGGCCGAGCTTGCGGCGCTCCTCGCGCGGGATCTCGCGGTCGGTGCGGCAGAGCAGGATGTCGGGCTGGATGCCGATGGAGCGCAGCTCCTTCACGGAGTGCTGCGTCGGCTTGGTCTTGAGCTCGCCGGCGGTCGGGATGAACGGCAGCAGCGTGAGATGCACATACACGGCGTGGCCGCGCGGCAGGTCGTTGCCGAGCTGACGAATGGCCTCGAAGAACGGCAGGCCCTCGATGTCGCCCACCGTGCCGCCGATCTCCACGAGCACGAAATCGACGCCCTCGTTGCCGGTGAGCACGAATTCCTTGATCGCATTGGTGACGTGCGGGATCACCTGAACGGTGCCGCCGAGGTAGTCGCCCCGGCGCTCCTTGGCGATGATCTCCTGGTAGATTCGCCCGGTCGTGATGTTGTCGGCCTTGGAGGCCGGCCGGCCAGTGAAGCGCTCGTAATGGCCGAGGTCGAGGTCGGTCTCCGCCCCGTCGTCGGTGACGAAGACTTCGCCATGCTGGTACGGGCTCATCGTGCCCGGATCGACGTTCAGATAGGGATCGAGCTTGCGCAGGCGAACCGAATAGCCGCGAGCCTGCAGGAGAGCGCCCAGGGCTGCGGAAGCAAGGCCTTTCCCGAGGGAAGAAACCACGCCGCCGGTGATGAAAACATAGCGAGCCATGGGGGTTTCCATCTAGTCCGTCGCGGCCGATTTGGCGAGGCCGCAACCGAGCCCGACCGGGGGCTCTCCACAGAAAACGACCCGGCGCCCGCCCGGGCGCCGGCCTGTTCATGTTGGAGGGCCAGGGCCCTCGCCTCTCTTCAAAGCGAGAGGGCCGGTCGCCCGGCCCTCGTGTCGTCTCGTTACTGCGCCGGCGCGGGGGCCGGGGCTGCAGGGGCGGCCGGAGCCGGCGCCGCCGGAGCCTGCTGGTTCTGCAGGCGGTTCAGCTGGTCGAGCACGCCGCCTGACGGCGCCTGTGCGGGAGCGGCCGGCGCGCCTGCGGGCGCGTTCGTGTCGAGGATCGACTTCGGCGCCCGGTTGGCGCCGGCCAGGATGGCCAGGATCAGGCTGGTGGCGAAAAATATCGCGCCCAGGATCGCAGTGGCGCGGGTCAACGCGTTGGCCTGTCCGCGGCCGGTCATGAACCCCGACACGCCGCCGCCGCCCGACAAGCCGCCAAGCGCGCCGCCTTCGGACCGCTGGAGGAGAATCACGCCCACGAGCGAGAGCACCACGATCAGGTGGATGACGATCAGAACCTGCTGCATGGGTCCTTCCGGGCCGAAGCCGTATACAAGCCAAAAGGCCGGGGGCATCGCCATCACGATGAAGGCGGTCCCGGCCGAACTGTCGGGTGGGCGTTTAGCACGCCCTGAGCGCTGGCGCCAAGATGGGGATCATCCCTCCGACGCGCAACCGCCTCAGCGGTAAGCCGCCGCAATCCCCAGGAAGTCAGCGGCCTTCAGGCTCGCGCCGCCTACGAGCGCGCCGTCCACGTTTGCGACGCCCATCAGCTCGACCGCATTGGAGGGCTTCACCGAGCCGCCATACAGGATGCGCACCAGCGGCGACTCGTCCTTGCCGATGATCTTGCGCAGTTCGGCGCGGATGGAGGCGTGCACCTCCTCGACGTCCTTCGCTGTCGGCGTCAGCCCGGTGCCGATGGCCCACACCGGCTCATAGGCCACCACCAAGGTGTCCGCCGTCGCGCCTTCCGGGATCGAGCCCCGCAGTTGGCGTTTCACGATTGCGAGCGTGCGCCCGGCCTCGCGCTCTTCCTTGGTCTCGCCGACGCAAACGATGGCGACCAAGCCCGCGCGCCAGGCCGCCTCGGCCTTCGCCTTTACGACGGCGTCACTCTCCTTATGGTCGGTGCGCCGCTCGGAATGCCCGACGATCACATGGCTCGCGCCCGCATTGGCGAGCATCTCGGCTGAAACGTCGCCCGTGTGCGCGCCGTTCTCCTTGGCGTGGCAGTCCTGCCCGCCAATGGCTACGCCCGTGCCGACCGCCGCCGCGGCCGCGACATAGACCAATGTGGCCGGGGGACAAACCAGCAGGTCCACCTTGCGCCTGAGCGCGCCGTCATAGGCGCCCCCCATGGCGGCGAGCTCGTTGAGCGCCGGCCGAAGGCCGTTCATCTTCCAGTTGCCGGCAACGAGGGGGCGCGGGCGCGCGGTCATGCTTCTCTCCCTGATCTGTGCTCAGGGCGGATAGCAGAACCCGAGCGAGCCCGGAAGTGCGTCGAAGGTGGACATCCGCCGGCGGCGCCCCGCAAAAGGGGTCGCCTCCCGGGCCGGTCTGGACTATGAAGCGCGCTTGACCCGGCTCGCGCCGGCGCCCTTTTCACGTTGCAAGGATCCGTCGCCCATGATGTCAGGAATGCGCAAGGCCGGACAAAGCTGGCTCGGACGCATCGTCGTGGCCGTTCTGTTCGGCTTCCTGATCCTCAGCTTCGGCGTCTGGGGCATCGGCGACATGCTGCGCACATCGGGTCAGACAAACGTCGCCCATGTGGGCTCGACGCAGATCAGCGCCCAGGCCTATCGCGACGCCTACCAAAACGAGATCCAGCAGCTCTCGCGCCGGATCCGCCGGGCCGTCACCAATGACGAGGCGCGCGCCGTGGGCCTCGACCGCCAGGTTCTCTCCAAGATGATGACCGAGGCGACGCTGGACGACCGCGTGAAGGCCTATGGCCTCGCGATCTCGGACGCCACCATCGCCAAGGCGATTTTCGCCGATCCCACCTTCAAGGGCGCCAACGGCCAGTTCGACCGCAACGCGTTCAACGACGCCATCCGCAACCAGGGGTTCACAGAGCAGGGCTTCGTGCGCGCGCAGCGCGCCGTGTATCTGCGCCAGCAGCTGGCCGACACGATCGGGGGCAACGCCCCCGTGCCGGGCGTCCTGCGCGAGGCGGTGCACCGCTACCAGAACGAGACGCGCACCGTCAGCTTTGTGGCGATCGGCGCCGACAAGGCCGGCGAGGTCGCCGCGCCGGACGCCGCCACCCTGCAGGCCTTTTTCGATGGCCAGAAAACCGCGTTCCGCGCCCCCGAATACCGCAAGGTTACGCTGATGACCTTGAGCCCGGCCGACGTGGCCAAGCCCGATCAGGTGTCGGACGGCGAGACGCAGGCGTTCTACGACCGCAACAAGTCCCGCTACGGCGCGCCCGAGAAGCGCTCCGTCCAGCAGATCGTGTTCCCGACCGCCGACGATGCGAAGGCGGCGTCCGAACGCATCAAGTCCGGGACGGGCTTCGACGCGATCGCGCAGGAGCGCAACATTCCGGCGCAGGATCTCGATCTCGGCCTGGTGACCAAGGACGCCATCATCGACCCCAAGGTGGCGGACGCCGCCTTCGCGCTGCCGGCCAATGCGGTGAGCGAGCCGGTCGAGGGTCGCTTCGGCTTCGTTCTGGTGCGCGTCGGCGAGATCCAGCCCGAAACCGTGAAGCCGCTCGCCGAGGTCTCCGCCGAGATCAAGACCGAGATCGCACGGGGCCGCGCCCGGGACGCCGTCCAGGACGTGCATGACAAGATCGAGGACCAGCGCGCCTCCGCCAAGCCGCTGGCCGACATCGCCCGCGACGTGAAGCTGAACGCCCGCCAGGTTGAGGTGGACCGCGCCGGACGCGACAAGGCCGGCAAGCCGGTGGACATCGCGGACCGCGAGGCCGTGCTGAAGTCCGCCTTTGCGTCTGACGTCGGCGTCGACAACGAGGCCGTCTCCACGCGCGACGGCGGCTATGTCTGGTTCGAGATCAACGGGATCGAGGCCGGCCGCGAGCGCAAGCTCGACGAGGTCAAGGCCGAGGTCGAGGCGGCTTGGAAAGCCGACGAGATTGGCAACCGCATCGCCGCCAAGGCCTCCGACGCGGTGAAGAAGATCAACGGCGGTATGGCGCTCGAGGCGGTCGCGACCGAGCTGGGCGTCGAGGTGAAAACCGCAAAGGACGTGAAGCGTCAGGGCGCGGCCGGCGGCCTGTCCCAGCCGGCCGTAGCGCAGGTCTTCGCCACTCCGGTGGGCAAGGCCGCAAGCGCGCTGGGAGCAAACCCGCAGGAGCGCCTTGTGATCCGGGTCGATGGCGCGGAAGTGCCGCCGCTGATCGCGACCCAACAGTCCGTGGTGCAGCTCGACGAGCAGATCCGCCTTGCCATCGGCGACGACATGCTCAACGTCTACGTCCAGAAGATGCAGCAGGAGATCGGCACGGGCGTGAACGACGCCGTGCTGCGCCAGGCGATCGGCGGCGGGCAGTTCTGAGGGTGGTATGACGCTCCAGCCCAGCTTCGAGGCGTTTGCCCGGATTTACGACGACGGCAGGCCGCAGATCCTGCGAACTGCCCTCGTCGGCGATCTCGAGACGCCCGTCTCGGCGTTTCTGAAGCTGGCGGAGCGGCATGAAGGCCCGCGCTTCCTGCTGGAATCTGTGGAAGGCGGCGCCGTTCGCGGCCGTTATTCGATGATTGGCCTGTCGCCGGACCTGATCTGGCGTTGCGAGGGGCAGGTCTCGGAGATCAACCGCGTCGCGCTGGACGAGCCCGAGGCCTTCGAGCTCTGCATCGAGCCGCCGCTCGACGCGCTGCGCAGTTTGCTGGCCGAAAGCGCCGTTCCGTTCACGGACGAGTTGCCCCCCATGGCGGCGGGCGTATTCGGCTATCTCGGCTACGACATGGTCCGCCACATGGAGCGGATTGGCGACCCGAACCCCGACGTTCTCGGCGTCCCTGACGCCGTGCTGGTGCGCCCCACAGTCATGGTTGTATTCGACGCCGTGCGGGATGAGATCGCGGTGCTGAGCCCGGTTCGCCCGCGCGCCGGCCAGAGCGCCAAAGCCGCCTATGAGATCGCGCTGGAGCGCATCGACAAAGTCGTGGCCGCGCTCGAAGGCCCCCTGCCCTCTGCCACCGCCGCCGCGCCGGCTGAGATGCTGGCCCAGGCTGGCCGGTCCAACACGGCGCCCGCCGAGTACGAGGCGATGGTCGCGCGGGCCAAGGAGTACATCCGCGCCGGGGACATTTTCCAGGTCGTGTTGTCGCAGCGCTTCGAGGCGCCGTTCGAGCTTCCGGCTTTGTCGCTGTACCGCGCGCTGCGCCGCGTCAACCCCGCCCCGTTCCTGTGCTACCTCGATTTCGGCGGCTTCCAGATCGTCTGCTCGTCGCCCGAGATTCTCGTCCGCGCGCGCGACGGCAAGGTCACGATCCGGCCGATCGCCGGCACCCGGCCGCGGGGCGCAACGCCCGCGCTGGACAAGGCGCTCGGCGAGGAGTTGCTAGCCGACGAGAAGGAGCGCGCCGAGCATCTGATGCTGCTCGACCTCGGCCGCAACGACGTTGGCCGCGTCGCCGAAATCGGCACCGTCACGGTGACGGACAGCTTTTTCCTGGAGCGCTACAGCCAGGTGATGCACATCGTCTCCAACGTCGAGGGCGTGCTCGCCAAGGAGCACGATGCGCTTGACGCGCTGGTGGCGGGCTTCCCGGCCGGCACGGTCTCGGGCGCCCCCAAGGTGCGCGCGATGCAGATCATCGACGAGCTCGAGAAGGACAAGCGGGGCATCTATGCCGGCTGCATCGGCTATTTCGGCGCGAACGGCGAAATGGACACCTGCATCGTGCTGCGCACCGCCGTGGTGAAGGATGGCAGGATGTTTGTGCAGGCCGGCGCCGGCATCGTCTACGACAGCGACCCGGCCTCCGAGCAGCAGGAATGCGTCAACAAGGCTAAGGCCCTGTTCCGCGCCGCCGAGGAAGCCGTGCGCTTCGCCAGCGTCGCGCGGCGAGGCCAGTAGCGCCTCCATCTCGCAATGCGGCGCCATGCTTTCGTCCGAGTTGAGTGGCGCAATCCGCCCTTCGCAGAAAGCGGAGCGCCTTCGATGCAGAATTGCTTTTCGCAATGGCTGGAGGCCGTAGCCCGGCACTGCCAGGACGGCCAGCGTCACCTGGTCCACCCCGATCGGCTTGTGTTGCGTGACTGGTTCGTCGATCGCATTCCGCCGCAGGAAGCGGCGCGTCGTATCAGCCGATGCGTCGACGACGCAGCTGCGCCGCCGCATTTTGGTGAGCCCACGGCAGTTCGGCCCGCCGCTTGACGCTGAAACGATTTGGCGTGGAACGGTAGCGGCGGCTTGCCGCTTTTGGTTGCGATGCAGCAGCCAAGGAGGCCGCCATGGCGCGCCCAATCACCAGGCCGGGCTGGCCTCTTGTCGTGTTCGGGGGCCTGATCGCTCTAGTGGGTCTCGCAGTGGCGGGCGCCGGCGGTTGGCTGATCCTCAAAGGCGGTTCCTGGTACTACCTCCTGGCCGGCCTTGGCTTTGCGGCGACAGGCTTCCTGCTCGTGGCCCGACAGACCGCGGGGTTGTGGGTCTACGCCGCCATTGTTCTCGGCACGCTCGCCTGGGCGGTGTGGGAGATCGGCTTCGACTGGTGGCAGCTAGCGCCGCGGGGCGACATCGTTTTCCTGGTAGGCATTTTGCTTTTGACCCCGTGGATCCTGGGCGGTCTTACCGACCCCGATCGTCGGCTCGGCTGGGCGCCATGGCGCGGCGCAGGGCTCCCGCTCACGCTGGCGCTCCTGGCCGCAACCGTGGTCGGCGCGGTCGCGTTGACGCGCGAATACCACGACCGCCACGGCGAGTTG
Organism: Alsobacter metallidurans; assembly: GCF_014636935.1. Lineage (GTDB taxonomy): Bacteria > Pseudomonadota > Alphaproteobacteria > Rhizobiales > Beijerinckiaceae > Alsobacter > Alsobacter metallidurans. The sequence goes on from NZ_BMES01000002.1 coordinate 584,204, forward strand.
CCGACGGCGGCCGGGCCGCGCCCGGCCGATTACGCTGGCGTGCCGGACGGAGACTGGCGCGGCTACGGCCGTTCGAATTTCGGGGATCGTTACTCGCCACTGGCGCAGATCACGCCCGACAACGTCAAGAACCTGAAGGTCGCCTGGACCTATCACACGGGTGACAAAAAGGGTCCGAACGACCCCAAAGAGACCACCTACGAACTGACGCCGCTGAAGATTGGCGACACGGTCTATATCTGCACTCCGCACGACTGGGCGATTGCGCTGGACGCCGAGACGGGCCGCGAAAAGTGGAAATACGATCCCAAGATCGACCAGAAAATCAACCTCCAGCACCTCACCTGCCGCGGCGTGTCCTACCACGACGCCGGCGACCGCGCGGCGAGCCCGGACGGAGAATGCCCGCAGCGCATCTTCCTGCCCACCGCTGACGCGCGCCTGATTGCGCTCGACGCCAAGACCGGACAGCCCTGCGCGGGGTTCGGCCAGAATGGCGCCGTCGACCTGTGGACCGGCATGCCGGAGGCGCGCAGCGGCATGTACTACTCGACGTCGCCGCCCGTGGTGACGCGCAACCTCGTAATCATCGCCGGCGAGGTCACTGACAACTTCTCGACGAGCGAGCCGTCGGGTGTGATCCGCGCCTACGACGTCAACACTGGCCGCCTGATGTGGAACTGGGACCCCGGCAACCCGGACGCGACCGACCCGCTGCCGGCCGGCCAGTTCTACACGAAGAACTCGCCGAACAGCTGGATCGTCTCCAGCGCCGACGAGGAGCTCGGCCTCATCTATATTCCGCTCGGCAACCAGACCCCCGACCAGTGGGGCGTCGGCCGCAGCGAGAACACCGAGAAGTTTTCGGCCTCGATCGTCGCGCTCGAGATCGCGACCGGCAAGCTGCGCTGGGTGTTCCAGACCGTGCACCACGACCTGTGGGACATGGACGTGCCCTCGCAGCCGAGCCTGCTCGACCTCGACCGGCCCGAAGGCAAGGTCCCGGCGCTGGTGCAGTCCACCAAGCGGGGCGACATCTATGTGCTCGACCGGCGAACCGGCAAGCCCATCATCCCGGTCGAGGAACGGCCCGTGCCCGCGGGCGCGGTGGCGCCGGACTTCACCTCCCCCACCCAGCCCTTCTCGGCGCTGACGCTCGGACCCGAGCGCAACATCGAGGAACGCGACATGTGGGGCGCGACCATGTTCGACCAGCTCGCCTGCCGCATCAAGTTTCGCTCACTGCGTTACGACGGCATGTTCACGCCGCCCTCGCTGCAGGGCTCCATCGTGTTTCCGGGCAATTTCGGCGTGATCGACTGGGGTGGCGTCGCCGTCGACCCCGTCCGGCAGGTCGCCTTCGCCAACCCGGACTACATGGCCTTCCTCAGCCGGCTCATTCCGCGCGAAAAGCTGGCCGAGCAGGGCAAGCGCGAGAATGTCCAGACCCCTGCGGGCGGGTCCGACGTAGCCGGCTCCAAGGCCGACGAGAGCGGCGCAAACCCGATGCACGGCACGCCTTACGCGGTGGAGCTGAACCCTTTCCTGTCGCCGGTCGGCTTCCCCTGCCAGGCGCCGCCTTGGGGCTATGTCGCCGGTCTGGACCTGCGCAGCGGCAAGGTGACCTACAAGCTGAAAAACGGCACGGTGCGGGACCTGTCCCCGATCCCCCTGCCCTTCAAGATGGGCGTGCCCAGCCTGGGCGGCCCGATCGTCACGGCTGGCGGCGTCGCCTTCCTCACCTCCACGCTAGACTACTATGTCCGGGCCTACGACCTCACCACCGGCCGCACGCTCTGGCAGGATCGCCTCCCGGCCGGCGGGCAGGCGACGCCGATGTCCTACCGCTCGCCCGCGAGCGGACGGCAGTTCGTCGTGGTGGTGGCGGGCGGCCATGGATCGCTGGGCACCAAGACAGGCGACTCCGTTATCGCCTACGCGCTACCCCAATAACCCGGGCTGCGGCATCCTGGCCCCCAGGCTGAGCCGCCGGAACGCGCGACGCGCCCAAACGTTGATCTCTCGACAAGCGTATTCGAGAGGAGAACCCAATGGTCTCGAACACTCGCAAGGCTCTGCTGGCCTTTTCGGCCCTCGCGGCGACCGCCGTGATCTCGGCCCCCGCCGAGGCGCAGTGGCGCCACGGAGGATACCACCGCGGCGGCTACTACGGCGGTTATCACCACCGTGGCGGCGGCTGGGGCTATGGCGGCGCGGCTGCGGCCGGCCTGGTCGGCGGCCTGGCGCTCGGCGCCTTGGCGGCCCCGGCCTACGGCGGCGGCTATGGTTACGGCTACGCGCCGGCCTACGGCTATGGCTACAGCGACTGCTTCATCGAGCGTCAGCGCGTCTACGACGCCTGGGGCCGCCCGATCATCCGTCGCGTTCGCGTCTGCAACTGAGCGACGCGATGACCTACACGCTCGTCCATGATCACGCGCGACGCCGCTTCGATTTGAAGGACGAGACCGGCCCGGTCGCCCACGCCCTCTATGAGGAGCGTGGGGACCGACTTGCGGTCTATCATACCGAAGTTGCCCGCGCGCTGCGCGGCCGTGGCGTCGGCGGCGAGCTGGTGGCCCGGGTGCTCGACGAGATCCGGCAAACCGGCAAGAAAGTAAATCCCGCCTGTCCGTTCGTGCGGGAATACATCGCGCAGAACCCGGAATACGCGGACCTTTCCGCCTGACGCTACCGCAGCAAACGGATCAGCTCGCCCAGCCCATAACCACCCGCCGCACAGGCGGGCACGACCACTCCGGCGAAAAACACCGTCCGTGACGGCTGAAAGCGGAACCAGCTTATCCGCAGCTTCGGCGGTCGCCGGATTCGGCGGCGGCTTTGAAACTCCGGGCTGATCATGGCGTCCATTCGGGTCATGGCGCACTCCTTCGGCTTAACCGAGTGCAACAGACCTTTGTGACCGCGGTCTTGCCGAAACCGCTCGAATGCGCGCGATCGCGTTAGCTCTCAAGCTCTAGCAGCCCGACAGCGCCCGGATGCTCTCGATCTGAGAGCCGGCCGCGGTTTCACGAACGGAGATCACCGCCTGCCCGTCGCAGCGCGATCCGTCGCGGGCCACGAAGTTATACCGCGCCCGCACGGTCGAGGGCCCGACCTGCCACACGCCTTCCAGCCGCAGGGGACGGCGCATCCCGCCATAGAAGCGGCTCATGGCCTGCGCCGAGAAAGGCCCACGCCCCCGCTTCTCGGGAATCAGGAAATGCGCCGCGTCGATGCCGTCGCCTCGCCCGAGCGCGCCATAGAACCCCGCCACCGCATCTCGTGCAGTCCCGCCGCCTTCCGGCGCGCTCGGGCGCGGCGTCGCGGCGGTCTCGAGGTCCTGCGGAGCCTGCGCGGTTCGGGGCCGTGCGGGCGCGGGCCGAGGCGCCGGTGTGGGCGGGCCTTCTTCGTCCGGCTCGACGGTTTGAGGATTTTGCGCGAGGTCGCTGGGCCGGGGCTCCGGCGCGGGAGCGACGACCGGAGGCTCCGCCGGCGGAGCCGGCGCCGTCGCCACTGCGGCCTGCTCGGCCGAGCAATCGAACCAATCGCGGCAGGCGACCTTAAGGCTGCAAACGCTCTGCGCCAATGGCACGCTGAGATCAAGATAGCGCACACTGCCCAGCACCGCCGCGGTGCGGCAGGATTCATCAGCCGAGCCCGCGCAGGCAGCGACGCCGGGATGCGCCAACTGGACCACCTGGGAGCGCTTCTCGGCCGGGAGCGCCGCCACGAAATCGTCGGTCGCCTTTGCGAGCGTGTCAGGCTTCAGGAACTCGAGGTTCTTGGTCGGGCAGAACTGCTTCAACGCCGCCTTGAAAGACGCGTTCTGCGTGGATGCCGCAGGCGCGGCCGTCTGCGGGGCGCTGGTCTGCGGCGCGCTGGTCTGCGCTCTTACGTGTGGCGCGAAGCTCAACAAAGCCGTGGCGCTGAGCGCAAGGATTCGAAAGCTGGCGTGGCGTGTCATGCGGCGACCTCCGCGCAGGAAACGGTCGGCGCGGGCGCTTGTTCCTCCGGGGCGTCAACGCCGTTCGGCGACGTCCTTCGTGGTCATGCGCGACACCGCCAGACGGACCGACGTGAGCCGGCGCGAGGCGATCTGGCCGAGAAGGGCGCTCCGGCGGGACTTGTCGCAGTCGGGATCCTGCGCGAGGCGGATCGCCTGCCTGAGTTCATGGGCGCAATAACCGAGCTCGGCGGCGGCTTCCTGCGGGTCCGTGTCATTCCAGAATTCCGACCAGAACAGGTGGTCGTCCGCCGCCGACAGCCGCAGCTCGATCGCCGACAGCTCGCAGGCGCGGCTTGGGCCAAGGCTGGCGAGCAGGCAAAACGCTGTCGCTCCAAGGCGTACCAAAGAGCATCGCATGACGCGACTCCTTCCGGAGATGCCGTTACGGGCTCTGAACAAGGGCGGAGTGTAACGAGGGGCGCTTCGGACCGCTGTGCTCGCGCGCACGTCCCGATGCGGGGGGCGGCTACGGCAAACAGCCATGCGCTATCCACCGAAAAGCCAGCCGAGCGGGCGGCGCGATCCGGTGTTCACTTCCGATTCACATGATCTCGGATCTAATTCAACCAATGGGCGAAACTCTCAACCCGCCCGCGAACTGGGGCTGCGCATGAGCGACCGGAACTGGTGGCGCGGGGCGACGATCTATCAGATCTACCCGCGCAGCTTCCTGGATACGAATGGCGATGGCGTCGGCGATCTCGCTGGCGCGACCCGCAGGCTGGATCACGTCGCGGCGCTCGGCGCCGACGCCGTGTGGCTGTCGCCCTTTTACGTCTCGCCCATGTGCGACTTCGGCTACGACGTGGCCGATCACAAGGCCGTCGATCCGCTCTTCGGCACGCTGGAGGATGCGGACCGGTTTATCGCCCGCGCGCACGCTCTCGGGCTGCGCGTGCTGGTCGATTTTGTTGTGGGCCACGTCTCGGACCGGCATCCCTGGTTTCGGGCCAGCCGCGCCGACCGGCTCAATCCCAAGGCCGACTGGTTCACCTGGGCCGATCCGCAGCCTGACGGCGGGCCGCCCAACAACTGGCTTTCGGTGTTCAGCGGCCCGGCGTGGAGCTGGGAGCCGCGCCGCCGGCAATACTACCTGCACCACTTCCTCGCCCAGCAGCCTTCGCTGGACACGCGACACCCCGACGTCCAAGCAGCGCTTCTGGATGTCGCGGGCTTCTGGCTCGATCGCGGCGTTGACGGCCTCCGGCTCGACGCCATCGACTTCCTCGGCCACGATCCCGCGCTGCGCTCGAATCCGGCCGCCGGCGTCGATCCCGGCGATGCGCCCGCCAAGCTCTTCGGCATGCAACGGCACGAAAACGACATGCTGCATCCCGAAGGCGAGGGCTTTCTGCATCTCCTGCGCACGTTTACGGAAGCGCGCGGCGGAGCCCTGTTGCTTGGCGAAGTTTCCAGCCAGCCCGGCGCGTTTGGCCGCATCGCCGCCTATACGGGCCCGGCGGGCCCGCTACAGACCGCCTATACGCTGGCGCCCATGCGCGGGCCCTTTGACGCGCAAGCCGCGAACAGCTTCATCCTGGAAGCCGCCCGCACGGACAGCTCCCCCTGCTGGGCTTTCAGCAACCACGATACGATGCGGGTCGCGTCCCGCTGGTGCATGACGGACGGAAAGGTCGACCGGCGCAAGCTCGCGCTGGTCGCGGCCTTCCAGGCCGCGCTGCGGGGCCAGCTTTGCGTGTACCAGGGCGAGGAGCTGGGCCTGACGGAAGCCGAGCTGACGCATGACCAGCTGCGTGATCCTTTTGGAATCGCGTTCTGGCCGGAGTTCAAGGGCCGCGACGGCTCGCGCACGCCCATGCCATGGAGCGCCGAGGAACGCGGCTTCGGCTTCTCGGACGCCGCGCCATGGCTGCCTTTCGGGCAGGGCCACGGCGGCTGCGCGGCGGATCGGCAGGAACGGGACCCGGAAAGCCCCCTCGCCCACTGGCGTGCTCTTCTGCACTGGCGGCGGGACACGCCCGAGATCAAACACGGAAGCCTCGCGCCGATGAGCCTGGATGCGCCGCTGGTGGGCTTTGAACGTGTCCTCGGCGACCGCCGCACGCTGTGTCTGTTCAACCTGTCGGACGAGCGACGGACGCTAAGCCTCGAAGCGGGCCCGGCCGTAATCCTGCCCGGCTGGGGCTTCCAGCTGCTGGACCGCTCCATCGCGCGGCCGCGGCGCGCCAGGGCCGTGGCGGTCGCCTGACGGCGGACGCTGGCCTGTCGCCAGGGTCACGGCCGGCCGGGGCGGGACGCGAGCCAGATCACGTGCTTGGCGCCGCGCTTGCCGCGATCGGCCTTGACGGTGATCTCCTCCACCGCAAAGCCGACCCTCTTCAGGCGCGCGCCGAAAAAGCGGTCCGGAGCGGCTGACCACACCGCCAGCACTCCGCCGGGCCGAAGCGCCGCAAGCGCATCCGCGAGCCCGCGCTGCTCGTAGATCGCGTCATTGTCGCTGCGGGTCAGCCCCTCCGGCCCGTTGTCGACATCGAGCAGAATTGCGTCGTAGGTGCGCGTCGCCTTGCGCATGATCGCCAAGACGTCCCCGACGAGCACGGACACGCGCGGATCAACGAGGCTGTCGCCGAACACGTCCGCCATCAGGCCACGCGCCCAGTCGACGACCTCCGGCACAAGCTCGGCGACATCGATCGCGGCGGCCGGCGGCAACGCCTTCTGGGCGGCCCGGAGCGTGAACCCCATGCCGAGCCCGCCGACGAGGATGCGGGGCTTCTTACCTGGCGCTACCCGCGCGCAGGCCAGCGTGGCCAGCGCCTCCTCCGAACCGCTAAGCCGGCTGTTCATCAGTTCGGTGTGCCCGAGCCGAATGGCATACTCGCCGCCGCGCCGCATGAGACGCAGTTGGCCGCCTTCGCCCGGCATCTCGGCTGTGCCCAACAGTTCCCAGGGGATCATCGTTCTGGCCCGTCATCGCGGCTCCGCTGCCACAGGCCCGTCCCCTTACAGGCGCATCGGGCGCTTGGCCATACCGTCGGGCAAGCCGGGTCCGGCTAACGCCTACGCGGCGGCCGCGACGCGCAGCGGAAATTCGAGCGAAGCTTCCAGAGCTGGGCTGAACGCGCTCTCGTAGACGCCCTGAAGTTCGCGCTCGGCGCACAGCCCGATCAGCGTGGAGCCGAAGCCCTTTCGCCGCGGACGATCGGAGCCGGCGCCTCCCGAGCTCGCGCTCTCGCGCCAGAACAGGCGCACGCGCGCGCCACTCTCCTCGCGATCGACCGTCCAGCTGATGTTCACGGAGCCGTCCGGCGTGGCCAGCGCCCCGTGCTTCACCGCATTGGTGGCCAGCTCATGGAAGATCAGCGCCACCGGAACCACCTGCTTGGGTCCGAGCTGGGCGGGCGGCCCCAGCACGCGCCAGCGCGCCTGGTCGGCGATGCCAAAGGCCTTAAGCTCCACTTCAAGCAAGGCGCCTAGATCGGCTCCGTCCCAGCTGGAATCGCTCAGCAGCTCGTAGGAGTTCTTCAGCGCCATGATCCGCCCTTCGATCGCCGACCGGAAATCCGCGAACGTCTCCGATCCCTTGATCGTCTGCGTGATCATGCCCATCACCACCGCGAGGCTGTTCTTGACCCGGTGATTGAGCTCCGCCAGCAGCATCTCCCGCTGGTTGGCCGCGGTTTTCAGGTCCGTGATGTCCTGCACGACGCGCACCGCGTAGAGGAACTCCCCTGTCCCGCTGCGGACGCTGGTGCTTGACACATGCGTCCAGCGCTCTTCGCCTCCCTTGGTGGAGATTTTCTTCTCCAACTCATAGCTCTCGATTTCGCCGGCGCGCTGGCGCCGGAACAACGCTTCGTCCTGCTCGGCGAAGCCGCGATCCGATACGAAGGTGAAGTTCTGCGCCCCGAGCATTTCCTCGCGCGCGTAACCCGTGATCCGGCATAGCGCCTCGTTCACCGATTTGATCCGGCCGTCCGCGCCCAGTTCGGCAATGCCTACCGCGGCGTTCTCGTGGGTTGCGCGAAGTCGGCCTTCGCTGGCCCGCAGGGCGAGCTCCGAGCGTTTGCGATCGGTGACGTCGTGCAGGGTGCCGATGCCCCGCACCGCACGGCCCGCCGCGTCCCGGATGATCCTTCCCCGTGCCACGACCCATCGTTCGGCGCCGGAAGGCCTCACGATGCGAAATTCAGCGTCATAACGATCCGGACCATCCGGCGCGTAGGTATCCTGATAGCGCTGCATGACCCAGGCATGGTCGTCGGGATGAATCACGCCGGCGAACACGGTGCGGTTGGCCGGACCATCAGCCTCGATCCCGATGATGGCCCTGAACTCGGACGACCAGACGTTGCGATCTTGTTCGATGTCATAGTCCCAGGTGCCGAGCCCGGTCGCCTCCAAGGCGAGTCGCAGCCGCTCCTCGCTGGCGCTGAGCCGCTCAACCAGATCAGCTTCCATTCCGGCGCACCACCCCAAAGCATACTGCCAGTATTATGCGGATTTCCGGGAGTTTGATCGTCCTATCCCGCGCGTCAAGCAAGTTTCGCGAGTATTGAGGGGCAATCGACCGCACCACCGTTGCAGGCGTGGAGTCGCATCGGACAAAGTGAGCGCCGTGAAGCAGCGGTCAAGAATGGCGATGCGCCCGAAAACCTGGGCTGCCATTCCCTGACTTGATAACCATCAACACGAAAGCCAGCACCAACCAGCGCCGGGATAAACCTCACGGCAATCTATGTCCGCCACGTTCAACCGTGAACGAGCCTCGTGAAGGCCGCGTGAGTCGAGCCAGAAGGCCAAAGTGATGCAGCACATTCTGATGGTCGACGACGACCCCTTCATGGGCGAGTTGGCCAAGGGTTTTCTGTCGGGACCGGAAACCGAGGTGCATGGCGCCCTGTCGGGCGAAGAAGCTGTGCGGGCGATGCAGTCGCGCCGGTTCGACCTCGTGGTCACCGACATCGACATGGGCAAGCTGGACGGCCTGTCGCTGATCCGGCACATCCGCTCGTCCGCCACGCATGCAAGCGTCCCGGTGCTGGTCGTCAGTGGCCGCAAGGACCTTCACGCCATCGACATGGCGCGAAGCCTCGGGGCCTCGTCTTTCGTCAGCAAGCCCGTCAACTGGCGGCTGCTGCCCTACAAAGTTCGGGAGTTGTTGACACAAACGGAAGCGCGATCCGTCGCCTGACGGTTGCCTGTCGCGCTCAGGCCGCCTCGGCCATCGCCTCGCGCAGTCGGATCAGCGCTTCGTCGAATGCTTCCGAGCGGAGCGACTGAGCGGGCTCATGCCGCGCGTCGGACAGGCGGCGCTCGAGCTCTTCCAACAATTCCCTGGCGTCCAGCTTGTCGACGCGGATGAGATCCAGCACGGTTCGGCCCAGCGCGTGCGTCCACATGGACCGCATGCCTTCTTTGAGCAGCGTCTCCCGCTGCCGCGCGCTGTCGGACTGAACGTCGCTCATCGTCATCAAGCCTCCTGGCGCACCGGCTCCGCCGCCGGGCGTAATCAACTCATGAGTGCAGGAAAGCACATGACATCTTTCAAGTTCGTGAATGCCCACATACCCGCCCAGATTGCGGCCCGCCAAGCCTAACGGCGGTGCGAGCCCGCAGTCCGGATCACGATATCGGCCGCGCGCCTGCTCGGCGTCTCACCGCTCGGCAGGGTCATCAGGCCGTCCAGCCGCCCGAATTCAGCAAGCTGGCTGGTCCTCGCGTCGCCGTCCCCCAGCAGCGGCCCCAGCGCGGCGGCGAGATTCGAGGGCGCGCTCTGCGCCTGAATCAGTTCGGGGATCGCGTTGCGCCCGAGGATCAGGTTCGGCAGCACGATCGAGGGCGCGTGGATGAAGTGCTTCAGTTGCTCCTCGAGCTTCGACACCCGATAAGCCACCACCATCGGCACGCCGGAGAGCGCCAGCTCCAGCGTCACAGTCCCGGACGCCGCCAGCGCCGCCCGCGCGGTCCGAAAGGCGGCGTATTTCTCCGTCTCGCCGAGCACAATGCGCGGCGCGACCGACCAGCCCGCAACCCCGGCCCGGATCTCGGCCTCCAGATGCGACACCGCCGGCAGCACCGCCTCAAACGAGAGGCCCTGCCCGGCCAGCAGCCCGAGCGCTTGGCCGAACGGCTCCAGCAAGCGGCCGATCTCCGAGCGTCGGCTGCCCGGCAGCACCAGCAGCAGCGGCGGCTGCGCCCCCCGCAGCATCGACTCGGAGGCCGATGGGCGCAATTCATCCAGCCGTTCGATCAGCGGATGCCCGACATAGGTGCATGGCGGCCCGCCCAGGCGCGCATGCGCGTCCGGCTCGAAGGGCAGCAGCGCCAGCACGTGGTCCACGCAGCGCGTCATGGCGCGCGCCCGGCCTGGCCGCCACGCCCAGACGCTCGGGCTCACATAGTCGACGATCGGCAGGTCGGGCGCCTGCTTGCGCACGCGCTTGGCGACCGCGTGGGTGAAGTCCGGGCTGTCGATGATCACGAGCACGTCCGGCTCCGCCGCCACCACGGCGTCCACGGTTTCATGCACCCGCCGGATAATGCCAGGCAGCCGTGCCAGCACCGGCAGAATGCCCATTACGGCAATGTCGGCCAGCGGAAACAGGCTCGCCATCCCTTCCGCCTGCATGGCATCGCCGGCCACGCCCGAAAAGCGCACGCCGTCCTGCCCGAGGCGTTCGCGCAGAGCCCGCATCAGCTTGAAGCCGAGCTGGTCTCCCGAATGCTCGCCGACCACGAGCGCCACATGCAGCGGCCGGCCAATCATGCGCCCGTCCCCACCACGAACAGGCCCACTCTGTCGGCCGCCCGCAGCAGCTCCGCGCGGTCCACCAGAACGACGCCGCCGGCCTGCACGGCGATTCCGGCCAGCCCGGCTGCGCGGGCGCGCTCCACCGTGCGCGGGCCGATGGCCGGCAAGTCGACCCTCAGGTCCTGTCCAGACTTAGGGCGTTTCACCAGCACCCCGCCTTGACCGTCGAGGCGCACGCGCTTTGATCGTTGCAGCCCGGCCACGCGCTCCAGCATGGCGTCCGTGCCCTCCGGACCCTCTACGGCGAGCACGCGCCCACCGCAAACCACCACGGCCTGGCCGATATCGAACGGCCCTGTGACGGCCAGCAGCTCGGTCCCGGTCACGATGTCACGTTGGTGCTCCGGCCGCGGCGCAACCGCGCCGATGGCGCCCTCCGGCGCCAGGATGCCCGGCGCGATCTCCTGCGCGCCGACAACGCGGAACCCCGCGTCCTCGATCAGCCCGACCGCGCCACGCAGGAGGCGGTCGTCGCCCTTGGCGAAGATCCGCGCCAACTCGTCGCGATTGCGAAAGGCCGAGAACACGGAGGCCAACGCCAGCGGTCCAGGACGCGTCACCGCGCCGGCCAGCACGACACAGTCGGGCTTGATGCCGGACAGGAGCTCCAGCAGGCCGGCCGGATCCAGCATGTCCACCACCGCGTGGGGCTTGCCGGCCACGTCCTTGTCCGCGAACCCCCGCAGCGCGATCACGGCCACCTGCCGGCCGGCGGCTCGAGCCGCCTCGGCAACCTCGGCCGGAAACCGGCCGCCGCCGGCCACGATCGCGACCACGCCGGCGTCCGGCATGGATCAACCCTCGTGCGCGTCGCGCGGGGTGCAGATGGAGCGGCTGCCGCCCTCACGAATAAAGGCGAGGATTTCCTGCACGACGCCATGCCCGTCAAATGTCCCTGCCACGTCCTCGACGCGCTCCTGCAAGGTGCCCTCGTCGGCGAACAGCAGGCGGTAGGCCTTGCGGATGTCGTGGATGACCTCGCGCGAGAAGCCGCGGCGCTTCAGCCCAACGATGTTGAGCCCGGCCAGATGCGCCCTGTTTCCGAGCGCGATGCCATACGGGATGACATCGTTTTCCACGCCCGACAGCCCGCCAATAAATGCGTGCGCGCCGATGCGGCAATACTGGTGCACGGCTGCGCCGCCGCCGATGATGGCGAAGTCCTGCACGGTGCAGTGCCCGGCCAGCATTACGTTGTTGGAGAAGATGACGTTGCTGCCGACCTTGCAGTCATGCGCCACGTGCGCGCCGGTCAGGAACACGCATTTGTCGCCCACCGTGGTGGCAAGCCCGCCGCCCTCGGTGCCGGGGTTCATGGTGACGCTCTCGCGGATCATGCAGTCCGCCCCGATGGTGAGCGTCGAGGGCTCTCCGTGAAACTTCAGGTCCTGTGGCTGGTGCCCGATGGACGCGAACGGGAAGATCTTAGCCCGCGGGCCGATGCTGGTCCGGCCGGCCAGCACCACATGGCTGACCAGCTCGCCGTCGTCGCCAAGCTCCACGCCCGACCCGACCATGCAGAACGGGCCGATTTTCACGCCGGCGCCCAGCTTTGCGCCCGGTTCGACGATTGCGGTGGGATGAATGCTGGTTTCCGCGCTCATTCCATCACCAGCATGGCGCTGAGCTCGGCTTCGGCGACGATCTTGCCGTCGACCTTCGCCTCGCCGCGATACCACCACATGTTGGCGCGCTGGCGCATCTTGGTCATGTGGTACTCGACCACGTCGCCGGGCTCCACGGGCTTGCGGAACTTAACCTTGTCGATGGTCATGAAGTAGACGAGCTTCGGCCGGGTCGAGCCCATCTTGGCGTTCACGCAGAGCGCGCCGGCGGTCTGGGCCATTCCCTCGATCAGCATCACGCCCGGCATCACGGGCCGCTGCGGGAAGTGCCCCTGGAACTGGGGCTCGTTCATGGTGACGTTCTTGATGCCGACACAGCTCTCGTCGCTGTTCATGTCGCGGATGCGATCGACCAGCAGAAACGGATAGCGGTGAGGCAGGAGATCCATCACCCGCATGATGTCGGCGTAGCCAAGAGTGGTCGCGCCAGGCGTCGTGTCCGTCTCGGTCATCGGCAAAGGCCTCGTGGGTCGCGTCGAGCCGGCTGCGCGCCGCCGACTAGTCTTCCGGGTCCTGCGGCGCAGAGCCGCCCTTCCGCTTCGCAAGATTGGACAGGGTCGTCAACTCCCGCACCCATTGGCGCATCGGCTTGGCGGGCGTGCCGCCCCAGCGTTGGCCCGGCGGGACGTTGTCGGCGACGTTGCTCGCCCCCGCGATCTGGGCGCCCGCGCCAATGTGGATGTGGCCGACGATGCCGACGGAGCCGCCCAGCACCACGAAATCCCCAAGGGTCGTACTGCCCGAGATGCCCACATTGGCGACGATCACGCAGTGCCGGCCGATCACGACGTTGTGGCCGATCTGCACGAGGTTATCGATCTTGGTGCCTTCGCCGATCACCGTGTCCCGGTTGGCGCCGCGGTCGATGGCCGAGTTCGCCCCGATCTCGACATCGTTCTGGATGATCACGCGGCCGATTTGCGGAACCTTGAGGTGCCCCTGCGGCCCCATCGCGAAGCCAAAACCGTCCTGGCCGATTCGCACGCCGCCATGAATGATCACGCGGTCGCCGATCAGCGCGTTGTTCACCGAAGCATTCGGCCCGATCGCGCCGTTGCGGCCCACCCGCACCTGCGGGCCGATCACCGCGTTGGCGCCGATCACCGTTCCGGAACCGATCTCGGCGCCGGGACCCACCACCGCGCCGGGATCGACCGTCACGCCCGCTTCGAGGCGCGCCTCTGGATGTACGAAGGCGCCCGGAGCCACCCCGGTCGCGCCGAAGCTAGACTGCGGCCGCATCGCGTCGGGAAACAGTCGCGCGGTCACCATCGCGCACGCGCGGTAGGGCTGGCCCACCACCATCGCGATCACGTTGTCCGGGACCTTGTCGACGAATTTTGGCGCCACCAGGCAGGCCCGCGCGCGGGTCCGCTCCAGGTCAGGCACGTAGCGGGGGTTGTCGAGGAAAACGAGATCGCCCGGCCCAGCCGCATCGAGCGGCGCGACGGAGTCGATCGTCAGGGCGCCGTCGGCGTCATCCGGAAGCTTGGCGCCCGTCAAGGCCGCAATTTCGGCCAGCGAAATGGCTCCGGCGAGCCGGAAGAAGACGGGATCTGTCATCTTGGCTCCGACGGCTACGCCCCGGACGGTGAATCCGGGGCGTCCGTCATCAGAAGCTGGTGCCGCCCGAGAAGCGGAACACCTGTGTCCGGTCACCCTGCGCCTTCGTGATCGGATAGGCGAGGTCAAAGCGGATGGGGCCGAGCGGCGACTGCCATAGGATGCTGCCGCCCACCGACGACCGGATCTTGTGGTCGTCAATGACGCTCAGCGTCGTCGGGTAGGTCGAGACGGCCGTCGGCGGGATCAGGCCGGAGAAGTTCTTGCGACCCTCGTAGCCGAACAGCGTGCCGGCGTCTGCGAAGACGGCGCCCTTGAAGCCCAGCTCACGCGGCAGGCCGAAGATCGGGAACTGCACCTCGGTGGAGCCGCCGAAGTAGGTCGAGCCGCCAAGCGCGTTGTTCTTCGGATCGGCGCGGTCGCGCGGGCCGATGCCCGACGGCGCGAAGCCGCGAACAAGGCTCGGTCCAAGGAAGAACTGGTCAGTGATGCGCAGATCGTTGCCGCCATAGGCAAAGATATTGCCGCCCTGGACCTTGACCATGCCGACGAAGTCGTCGGACAGCTCATGGTAGTAGCGCGCCTCGCCGGTGGTGCGAACCCACTTGGAATCGCCACCAAGGCCGGCGAAGTCCTGCTTAACCTCGGCGTAAATGCCGGAGCGCGGGTTCTTGTTGTTGTCGAGCGTGTTGTAGTTGAGCGTATAGCCCACCGCCGACGTCAGATAAGAGCCTGCCGCCTCCTTGAGAGCCAGCGACGCTTCGCCATTCTGCAAGCACTCGAGAAGGGTCTCGCCGGCGCTGAGCGGATAGAAGCAGTCGTTGAATGGCTTGGAGTAGGTGTTCGGGATCTTGATGTGCTGCTGGTACAGCGAGTACCGGAACAGCACGCTGGACTCTTCGGTGAGCGGCAGACCGAGACGCAGGGTGCCGCCGGTCATCCGGTTCTCGTAGTAGGAGTACCGGGTGTTGTCGCTCTGCTTGGAGAACAGGTCGAAGCCGACCGCCATGCGGCGATCCAGGAAATAGGGCTCGGTGAACGAGAACTCGACGCCCTTGGAGTACTGCCCCGTCGAAACTGCGGCGCGCACATACTGGCCACGGCCGAGGAAGTTGGTCTCGGTAACCGAGAGCTCGGCGATGAAGCCGTCCGACGTCGAGTAGCCGCCAGAAATCGCGAACGCGCCGGTCGGCTGATCCTCGACATCCACGTTCACGACGACGCGGTCCGGCGTGGAGCCCGGCTCGTTGGAGATGCGGACCTTCTTGAAGTAGCCGAGGTTGTTGAGGCGGCGCTCCGCCTTGTCCATCAGCACCTTGTTGTAAGCGTCGCCCTCGCCCACGTCGAACTCGCGACGGATCACGTAGTCGCGCGTGCGGGTGTTGCCGCGGACGTTGATGCGCTCGATGTAGACGCGCGGGCCTTCCTCAACCACGTAGCTGAGGTTAATCGTGCCGGTCGCGGGGTCGCGGTCGCCGCGCGGGCGAACCTGCGAGAACGCGTAGCCGCGGCTCGCCACCTCGGTGGTGAGCGCCTGGAGGGTCTTCTCGACCTCCTCGGCGTTGTAGACGCTGCCGGCAGAAGTCTTCACCTTGCCGCGCAGGCGCTCGGGGTCGATGTCGGCGATCTTCGACTCAACGCCGACATTGCCGACGCGGTACTGCTGGCCCTCGTCCACCGTCACGGTGATGCGGTAGCCGCTCGACGCTTGGTCGAACTGGACGTCGGTGTTGACGACGCGGAAGTCGGCGTAGCCATGCTTCAGGTAGAAGCGGCGCACGAGCTCCAGGTCTGACTGGATCTTGTCCGGGTCATAGACGTCGGAGGTCTTGAGCCAGGAGAGGAAGTTGCTCTCCGTGGTGGTCATCTGGTCGCGCAGGCGTCCCGATCCGTAGGCTTTGTTGCCGACGAACTCGATCGCCTTCACGCCCGTCTTGTCACCCTCGTTGATGGTGTAGACGACGTCCACGCGGCCGTTCTCGAGCGGGACGATCCGTGAGCTGACGGTCGCAAGGCTGCGGCCGCCGCGGCTGTAGATTTCCTTGATGCGCTGGACATCGGCGTCCATCGTGGCCTGGCTGAACGGGCCACGGGCCTTGGTGCTCATCTCGGGGGCGAGCTGCTCGCTCTTGAGCTTCTTGTTGCCCTCGAAAACGACGCGGTTCACCACTTCGTTCTCACGCACCGCGACCACCATCTGGCCGCCGCGCTGGGTCACGTTCACGCTGGAGAACAATCCCGTCGCGAGCAGGTCCTGACGGGCCTGGGCGGCCGGCTGGCCGGTCACGTACGAGCGAATCGTCTCGGCGTCGACCCGCCGATTGCCTTGAACGACAACGCTTTGGGCGAAGGCCGGAGCCCCCATTGCCACAACCAGGGCGATGCTCACCGCCGTCTGCTGGAGCGCGCGCGACCTGCGCCGCAATCCGCCAGTCTCGAAAGCCATCGAGTAACCCGCCCTTGTTTCTTTTAACCCAACCCGGGGAACCAACTGGCTCACCCGGATGTCCCGAACGTACCCGACGCATCTACCAAGTTTCACTCTCGCTGCAAATGACGAATGCAGCGAACAGGTCGAATCCGGGTCCGCGTGGCGATGATGACACTTAGCGCATGGTTAACGCCCCGCTCCGGCTCAACCCGGAACGGGGCGTCACAACTTCAGAGATTCTTAGAGAGAGACGAGGTGAACCACGTCATTGAACGTCGTGAAGAGCATCAGCATCACGACCAACGCGAGCCCGACGCGGAAGCCATACTCCTGCGTCCGCTCGCTGAGCGGCCGACCCCGGATGGCCTCGAACGCGTAAAACAGGAGGTGACCGCCATCCAGAAGCGGCACCGGCACCAGGTTGATCAGGCCGATGGACACCGACAGGATCGCGGCCAGATTCAGCAGCGCAACGATGCCGTTGGTCGCCACCTGCCCAGATATCTGGGCGATTCGGATGGGACCGGAGAGCTGGTCGGTGCTTTCGGTGCCGGCAAAGAGGCCGCCCACATAGGCGCCTGTCCGCTCGACGATGAACCAGGTTTCCTCCACCGCGCCCTTGAGAGAGGCGCCGACGCCGAGGGTCTGTTGCTTCAGGTCGGCCGGATCGCGCGATCCCTGAAGACCCAGCATGCCGAGCCGCTGCTTGCCGAACGGCGTGTTGATGACCTTGAGCTCAGGCGTCGCCGTGACGGTGATTTCCTTGCCGGCGCGCTCCAGCGTGATCCGTAGCGGCACGCCCGGCGAGGTCGAGATGATCCGCTGCATGTCCGCGAAGCTGTCGACCGGGCGTCCCTCGATCGCCAGCACCATGTCGTTGCTCTGCAGACCGGCCTTCGCGGCGGCGCTCGATTCGACGACCTGCTCGATTCGCGGGGCAAGCACCTGGCGCCCGTAGGTCAGGTTCATCGCGCTGAACACCGCGATGGCCAAGATGAAGTTTGCAATCGGCCCCGCCGCAACTACGGCCGCCCGCTTCCACACCGGCTGGAAGTGGAAGCTCACCGCCCGTTCCTCGGGCGACATCACCCGCAGCGCCGAGCCGTCCGGCGTGCTCGCCGCGCCGGAGTCGCCGAAAAACTTGACGTAGCCGCCGAGCGGCACCGCGCAGACCTTCCAGCGCGTGCCATGGCTGTCCGTGAACCCGAACAGCTCCGGCCCGAAGCCGAGCGCGAAAGCCTGCACCCGGATGCCGCACCAGCGGCCCACGATGTAATGCCCAAACTCGTGGATGAAGATCACAATGACCAAAACGAAAAGGAACGGCAGGATGTAACCGCCAGCGGACCCAGCCCAACCCGCCAGCGTCTCAAAGATCGTCATGTCGAAACCTCAAAGGGCCCGCGCCAAACCACGCCGCCATCGTCGTGGGCAGGCGAAGAATAGTGCGAAGCGGGAGCGCCGTCGTGAGAGAGTGAATAGTTGGTTAACATGTCCAATTCTAGGCTGTGCCAACTACGGACAGTGTCGCGGCCCGTACTTCGGCGTCCAGCGCCAGGGCGGCCTCGACGCTTTCCAGCACCCCGGCCTCCGTCGCCGCGCCGAAGCGGTCGAGCATCGTGGCGCACAGCGCCGCCATGTCTCCGAACCGGATCCGGCCTTCCAGGAACGCCGCCACCGCGACCTCATTGGCGGCGTTGAGCACTGTCGGCGCCCCTGCCCCGACCGCCAGCGCGTCGATGGCGAACTGCAGCGCCGGGAAGCGGTCCATGTCGGGCTCCTCGAAGTCGAGCCGCGCGATGGAGGCGAGGTCCAGCCGCCGCGCCGAGGTTCCGAGCCGTTCCGGAAAGCCCAGGCAATGCGCGATCGGCACGCGCATGTCCGGAACCGCGAGGCCCGCCACCACGGCACCGTCGCTGAACGACACCAGCCCGTGCACGATGGATTGCGGGTGCACCACCACGCCCAACGCCTCCGGCGGCACGCCGAAGAGATGGTGCGCCTCGATCAGCTCCAGCCCCTTGTTCATCATCGAGGCGGAATCGATGGTGATCTTCGCGCCCATGGACCAGTTGGGGTGCGCGAGCGCCTGCTCGCGCGTGGCGCCGGCGATGCGCTCGGCCGGCCAGGTGCGGAAAGGCCCGCCCGACGCGGTCACGATCATCTGCTCGATCTCGTCCGGGCGATGGCGCCCGAGCGCCTGGAAGATCGCGTTGTGCTCGGAATCCATGGGCAGGAGCGTGGCGCCCGCCGCGCGCGCGTCGCGCATGAAGGGCGCGCCCGCGCACACGAGGCACTCCTTGTTCGCGAGCGCAACCGTGCGGCCGGCCTGGACGGCGGCGTGGGTGGGGCGCACGCCCGCCGCGCCCACAATGGCGGCGACCACGATGTCGGCCGGGCGCAGCGCCGCCTCCATGACCGCGCCCTCCCCGCCCGCCGAGCCGATCCCGGAGCCCGACAGCGAGGCGCGCAGGGCCGGCAGGGAGCGCTCGTCCGCGATGGCGGCGAACCGGGCGCCAAGACGAATGGCCATCTCGGCCAGCGCGGCCGCGTCGCGTCCGCCGACCACCGCCTCGACGGAAAAGCGGTCCCGGTTGGCCGACAGAATGTCCGCCGTGGACCGCCCCACCGAACCCGTCGCCCCGAGAATGCTGACGCGCGTGGCCATGTCAGCCCCGCGCCATGAAGTAGAGAAACAGCGCCATAAGCGCATTCACGGCCCAGAACGAATCGAGCCGGTCGAGCACGCCGCCATGGCCGGGTATCAGTTGGCTTGAATCCTTGGCTCCGAAACGCCGCTTCATGGAGGATTCGAACAGGTCGCCGCCCTGCGACAGCACCGCTGCGAAAATCGTCAAAGCCACCAGCGCGACGCCGCCAAAATGCCAGCCAAGCCCGAAGGACGCGCTCGCCACCCGCACAACCGCAAGCCCCGCGATGCTGCCGCCCGTAATGCCGCCGATAAAGCCCGACCAGGTCTTCTTTGGGCTGACGCGTGGCCAGAGTTTCGGCCCGCCGAGCGTCCGCCCGACGAAATAGGCCGCGATGTCGGTGATCCACACCACGGCGAAAACCCACAGGACGCCGACGAGCCCGAAGGCCGGGTCGCCGCGCATGTCGATCGGCACGATCGCGAGCACGGCCGCGTAGAGCACGCCGAGCCCCGCCCAGCCGCGGTTCACGGGCGAGACGCCGGCG
The DNA here is from genome assembly GCF_014636935.1 of Alsobacter metallidurans. GTDB lineage: Bacteria > Pseudomonadota > Alphaproteobacteria > Rhizobiales > Beijerinckiaceae > Alsobacter > Alsobacter metallidurans. Next base: position 603,805 of record NZ_BMES01000002.1, read on the forward strand.
GCCAGAACCGCGCCGACCAGCGCCACCACCCAGGCCCGGGGCTCCGGCGCATCGGACATCTCCGCCATGGAGCCCGCCAGCGCGATCGCAACCCCGCCGGTCGCCCAGGCGGCGGTGAGGCGAACCCCGCCGAGGCCCACAAGCCGCAGCCACTCGCGCAGCGCAAGGATCGCCGCCAGCGTCCAGAACAGCCCGAAAAGCCAGCCGCCGGTCCAGGCGGTCAGCAGCGCGACGCCAGCCATCACAAGGCCGGACAGGATCCGCAGCATCAGTTCGGACAGACCGCGCGGCGTTGCGGGAGCGACCGGCGGCGCGGGCTCGCTCAAGCGCCTGCTCCCCGACGGGCCGAAAGCCCGCCGAAGCGGCGATCCCTCAGGTGAAAGCTGTCGATCGCGGCCCCGAGGGCTGCCGCGTCGAAATCGGGCCAGAGCACGGGGGTGAACACGAATTCCGCATAGGCCGCTTGCCAGAGCAGGAAATTGGAGAGCCTGACCTCGCCCGAAGTGCGGATCACGAGGTCGGGGTCAGGGATATCCGCCGTCCAGAGCCGCCCGGCGAAGAGCTCGGGCGTGATCGCGTCGGGGTCGATGCGTCCTTCAGCGGCATCCCGCGCCAGCGCGGCAGCGGCTTCGGCAATCTCCTGGCGCGAGCCGTAGTTGAACGCGACCACGAGCGTCAGACCCGTGTTGCCGGCCGTCAACACCTCGGCTTCGGTCAGCAACGCCGCAATGTCGTCCGCCAAGCCCTTGCGAGAACCAAGGATGCGCACCCGCACGTTATTCTGGTGCATGTCGGCCAGGTCGTTCCGGATGAAGCGCTTCAAAAGCCCCATCAGGAAGCCGACCTCTTCGGCCGGACGGCTCCAGTTCTCGGAGGAGAAGCTATAGACCGTCAGGTACCGTACGCCGAATTCCTTGGCGGCCCGAACGGTGCGCCGCAGCGCCTCGACACCCTTGCGGTGGCCCTCGAAGCGCGGCAACCCACGGGCGGCGGCCCAACGGCCGTTTCCGTCCATGATGATGGCCACATGCGCGGGCGCTGCGCCGCCGCCTTGCGGGGCGGGAGGATCGTCGGCCGGCTCGGTCCTAGGCCCCATGGGCGCGTTCCTCGTTCGGCGACCTAGACCTGCATGATTTCCTTTTCCTTCACCACCAGCGCCGCCTCGATCTCGGCGATCGTCTGGTCGGTGGCTTTCTGGACGAGCTCGGACTGACGCTCGAGGTCGTCCTTGGACATGTGTCCGTCCTTCTCGAGCTTCTTCAGCAGGTCAAGCCCGTCGCGGCGGACGTGCCGGGCGGCGACGCGGGCCTCCTCGGCATATTTGTGCGCGACCTTGACCATTTCCTTGCGGCGCTGCTCGTTGAGCTCGGGGATGCGGATGCGCATCACCTGACCCTCGGTCGAGGGGTTCAGGCCGAGATTGGAATCGCGGATCGCCTTCTCGACGGCGTTGACCATGCCGCGGTCCCACACCTGCACGGTCAGCAGGCGCGGCTCGGGCACGTTGATGGTTGCGACCTGGCTGATGGGCATGTTCGCCCCATAGGCGTCCACCACGATGGGATCGAGCAACGACGGCGTCGCGCGCCCGGTCCGCAGGCTCGCGAGATCCTTGCCGAAAGCCTGGACGGCGCCAGCCATGCGGCGCTTGACGTCGGAGAGGTCGAATTGCGTACTCATCGTGACACCCGGATTCTCACTCATCTGTCGCAATGGGCTTACGCCCGCCCGCCGGGACGTTCAAGGCCCGAGGCGGCGCAACCCCGTCAAGGCGTAACGCGCGTCGCCGGCGCTTCGCCCTTCAGGATCGCGGTGATCGCACCCGCGCCATGCGCCGAGCCGACGATGATGGGCAACCTGTTTTCCCGCGCAAGCGCGAATGCGGCCGTATCCATCACTTTCAGGTCCCGATGAATGGCTTCGTCATGCGTGATCACGTCGAACCGCGTCGCGGTCGGATCCTTCTTGGGGTCCGCCGAATACACGCCGTCCACCTGAGTGGCCTTCAGGACGGCGTCGCAATTCAGTTCGATGGCGCGCAGAACCGCGGCCGTGTCGGTTGTGAAGAACGGGTTGCCGGTGCCGCCTCCCAGCACAACGACGCGCCCCTTGGCGAGATGATGCAGCGCGGGCTGGCGCGCATAAGTCTCGCAGATGGAGGGCATCGACACCGCCGACATGGTGCGTGCCGGCGCGCCGGCGTTCTCCAGGGCGCTTTCCAGCGCGATGGAGTTCATCACGGTCGCCAACATTCCCATGGCGTCCGCGGTGGCGCGGTCGATCCAGCCCGCCGCCCCCACCTTGGCGCCGCGGATCACGTTGCCGCCGCCAATCACCACAGCGATTTCGAATCCGGCGTCCACGGCCTGCTTCAGGTCCGTCGCCAGCGTCGTCAGCGTTTGCGGGTTCAGCCAGTAGCCGTCCGTGGCGATCAGAGCCTCGCCCGACAGCTTCACCAGAACACGTTTGCCGACGATCATGCGTTTGCTCCGCGCAAAATGAGGCCTTCACATAAAAACGGCGGCGCTGGGCGCCGCCGTTTCGAGCCGTTCAGGCCTGGCCGCCGGCCGCGGCCGCGACTTCCGCCGCGAAGTCCGTTTCCTGCTTCTCGATGCCTTCACCCAGCGCGTAGCGGTGGAAGCCTGTCACCTTGATGGCGCCGCCGATGCGACCCTCGGCTTCCTTCACGGCCTGCGCGACCGACTTGGAGCCGTCATGGACGAAGGCCTGCTCCAGGAGGCAAACCTCCTTGTAGTAGGTCTTCAAGCCGCTCTCGGTGATCTTCTCGAGCACATGCGCGGGCTTGCCGGCGTTCTTCTCGGCCAGCACGGCCTTTTCACGGGCGACGACGGCCGGGTCGAGGCCCGAGGCGTCCAAAGCCTGCGGGCTGGCGGCCGCGATGTGCATCGCCACCTGGCGAGCGAGCGCCGACAGCTCGGCCGTGTTGCCGCCCTCGGACTCGAGCGCCACGATCACGCCGATCTTGCCGAGACCCGGCGCAACCAGGTTGTGGATGTACTGGCCGATCACGCCCTTGTGGACCTGCAACTCGGCGGCGCGACGCAGCGTCATGTTCTCGCCGATGGTCGCGATGGTGTTGGCGATCGCCTCCTGGACGGTGCCGCCGCCCGGGTAATGTGTGCCGGCCAGCTTCTCGACATCGGCCGACTTCTCCAGCGCGACATCCGCGATCGTGCGGGCGAGAGCCTGGAATTCCTCGTTGCGGGCGACGAAGTCGGTCTCGGAGTTCACCTCGACGACGACGCCGCGGTTGTCGTGCACCGCAACCGCGACGAGACCCTCGGCGGCGATGCGGCCGGACTTCTTGGCGGCCTTCGCGAGGCCCTTGGTGCGCAGCCAGTCAATGGCCTGCTCGATGTCGCCGCCGTTGGCCTCGAGGGCGGCCTTGCAGTCCATCATGCCCGCGCCGGTCTTCTCGCGCAGGTCCTTCACCAAAGCGGCGGAAATCGTAGCCATGGTTCACCTTTCGATCGATCACGTGAAAACACGGGAACGGCGGCCGCTCCCGTGATTGAGCGACGCCATCGCGCCGCCATCGAAACACTTCGCCAGCGGCGCGGGGATGGCCGCCCCCGAGGGCGGCCATCCGGCGCGCGGAGCGTCTGCTTATGCGGCTTCGAGCAGAGCGCGAGCCTGGGCGACCCAACCGTCACGCTCGATGCGGCCATTCAGCTTGGCGGTCGCGTCGACCTGGGCCACGTCGGCCGGGGTCATGGCGGCGAACTGCCAGTAGTGGAACAGGCCGGTCTCGTTCAGCTTCTTCTCGAGCTGCGGGCCGACGCCGGTCAGCTTGGACAGGTCGTCCGGAGCGCCGCGGGGAGCCGCGAGCAGCTCGAAAGCTTCGCCGGTCGGCGAACCCGCGTCGGCGGCGGCCGGAGCCGGAGCGAGTTCCTCCTCGACCGGAGCCTCCATCTCGCCGATGTCGATGCCGAGAGCGCCCTGGCCACGCGAAATGCCATCGATGGCGGCGCGCGAAACGAGGTCGCAATACAGCGCGATGGCGCGGCCGGCGTCGTCATTGCCCGGCACCGGGAAGGTGATCCCGTCCGGATCGCAGTTGGTGTCGACGATGGCGGCCACCGGGATGCCGAGACGCTTGGCCTCCTGGATCGCCAGCTGCTCCTTGTTGGTGTCGATCACAAAGATCAGGTCGGGCACGCCGCCCATGTCCTTGATGCCGCCCAGGGCGCGCTCCAGCTTCTCCTTTTCACGGGAGAGCATCAGGCGCTCCTTCTTGGTGAGGCCGGCGGCGCCGGCCGCGAGCGTCTCGTCGACCTTGCGCAGCCGCTGGATGGAGCCCGAGATCGTCTTCCAGTTCGTCAGCATGCCGCCGAGCCAGCGGGAGTTGACGTAGTACTGGGCCGAACGCTTGGCGGCGTCAGCGATGGAGTCGGCCGCCTGGCGCTTCGTGCCAACGAACAGCACGCGGCCGCCGCGCGACACCGTGTCGGAAATCGCCTGCAGGGCGCGATGAAGCATCGGCACCGTCTGGGCGAGATCGATCACGTGGATATTGTTGCGGGTGCCGAAGATGTACTGCTGCATCTTCGGGTTCCAGCGGTGCGACTGGTGGCCGAAATGGGCGCCGGCCTCGAGGAGCTGGCGCATGGAAAAATCGGGCAGAGCCATGGTGTTCTACTTCTCCGGTTGAGCCTCCGCGGACAGTGAGCCGGGCGATATCGCCCGGGTGGCACCGGAACGGCAATGAAGCCGAAAGTCCGCGTGTGGAATGCGCGCGCTTATAGTCGCCAAGCCCCGGAAGCGCAAGCGCATGCCCCCTTTGAAATTCCTTAGGAGCCTCCCCATATGCTCAACCGGTGGGCAGGACGCCCATGAAAGGCCCTTACGGTAGGACCATGACCCTTCTCAAGACCTCGCGGCCCGGCCGCGTTCTCTTCACTGCGGCGGCCATTATCGCGCTTGGCCTTGGAGCCGCAGAGGCCAGGCCCGGCAAGGGCGGCAGCTTCGGCAGCCGCGGCGCGAACACCTTTTCCGCGCCGCCCTCCACCGCGACCGCGCCTCGCACGGCCGCCCCGATCGAGCGTAGCATCACGCAGCCCGGCGCGCCTTCTATGGCGGGCCAGACGACTGGCGCGACCCGCGGCGGCCTCTTCAGCAAGCCCGGCTTCGGCATGGGCCTGATGGGCGGCCTGCTCGGCGCCGGCCTCCTTGGCGCGCTGATGGGCAACGGCTTCTTCGGCGGCCTGGGCGGCGTCATGTCGTTCCTCGGCCTCATCATCCAGCTCGCGCTGGTGTTCTTCGTGGTGCGCTTCGCCATCAACTGGTTCCGCAACCGCAACGGCGCGCCCGCTCCCCAGCGTCCCGCCATGGCGGCGGCCGGCGCCGGTCCGGGCGATGCGCCCGGCATGCAGCGCAGCGCGCTCGGCGGCGCGACTGGCGGCGCGGGTTTCGGCGGCTTCGGCGGGGCCCAGCCCCAGCCGGCTCCGGCCGTGACGCCCATCGAGGTGGCGCCGGCTGACTTCGAGTCGTTCGAAAAGCTTCTCGGCGACATCAACAACGCCTGGGACGCCGAGAACGAAGGCGCGCTGCGCCGGTTCACGACGCCCGAGATGGCGAGTTATTTCGGCCAGGAGCTGGCCGACAATGCCGCCAAGGGCCTGCATGACCGCGTCAAGGACGTGAAGCTCCAGCAGGGCGACCTGGCTGAAGCCTGGCGCGAGGGCTCAACGGATTACGCCACGGTTGCGATGCGCTTCTCGGTGGTGAATGCCCTGTTCGAGCGCGCCTCCGGCAAGGTGGTCGAGGGCGACCCCGTGAAGCCGCAGGATGTTACCGAGATCTGGACGTTCCGCCGAGACGCCGGCGACGGCTGGAAGCTTTCGGCGATCCAGCAGCAGGCGTAAGCCTGGAAAGAATGAAGAACGAAGGCCGGGAGCGATCCCGGCCTTTTTCGTTTGGGCAAACCTGGGCCGGAACACTGGTCGTTTCGCTTCTTGGGGAAGCACGCCGCAGCACACCCTCCCTTTGAGGGGGAGGGTCAACGGCCAAAGGCCGGCGAGGTGGGGTGCAGCCCGGGCAGTTCTCTCGACCGAAAGCCAGTGCTTCGCCCAGCGTCACCCCACCCCGCCGCTGCGCGGCGACCCTCCCCCTCAAGGGGGTGGTGGCGCTTCGAGCGCCTCGCTTCCCTCCCCGCCCGACGCAAGGGAGCCATTCCGCGCCCGATTTGCCTTTGACGCGGGGGGAGCGCGTCCCCAAGATGCCGGCCTTCACCCATCGAGTATGTGAACGGCCATGCTGACCAACCTGCAGACGCGCGACGTCGAGACCATGATCCACCCCTACACCAACCTGGCGGCCTTCCGCGAAGCGGGCCCGCTGGTGTTGGAGAGCGGCAAGGGCGTGTGGGTCTATGACAGTGACGGCAAGCCCTACATCGAGGGCATGGCCGGCCTCTGGTGCACGTCGCTGGGCTACAGCAACGAGGAACTGGTCGAGACCGCGCGCGAGCAGATGTCGCGCCTGCCGTTCACTCACATCTTCGGCGGCAAGAGCAACGATCCGGCGATCGAGCTGGCCGAGAAGCTGAAGGAGATCGCCCCCATGCCGGTCTCCAAGGTGCTGTTCGGCGCCTCGGGATCGGACGCCAACGACACGCAGGTGAAGCTGGTCTGGTACTACAACAACGCCATCGGGCGGCCGGAGAAAAAGAAGATCATCGCCCGCATCAAGGGCTACCACGGCGTCACGGTGGCTTCGGCGTCGCTGACCGGCCTGCCGGCCAACCACACCGACTTTGATCTGCCGATCAAGAACATCCTCCACACCTCCTGCCCGCACTACTACCGCTTCGGCAAGGACGGCGAGACCGAGGAGGAGTTCGCCACCCGCTGCGCCGACGAGCTCGAGGAGCTGATCCTCAAGGAGGGCCCCGAGACGGTGGCGGCCTTCATCGCCGAGCCGGTGGGCGGCGCGGGCGGCGTCACGGTGCCGCCGGTCGGCTACTACGAAAAGATCCAGCGGGTGCTGGACAAGTACGACGTGCTGTTCATCGCCGACGAGGTGATCACGGGGTTCGGCCGGCTCGGCACGATGTTCGGTTCCGAGGCGGTCGGCATGCGCCCTGACACGATGTCCTGCGCCAAGGCGATCACGTCGGCCTACTTCCCGGTCTCGGCCGTGATGATCCCCGAGAAGATCTACGCCGCCATGCTGGACGAAAGCCGCAAGATCGGCACCTTCGGCCACGGCAACACCTATGCGGGCCACCCCGTCGGCATGGCGCTGGGCGTGAAGACCATCGAGATCTACCAGCGCGACAACATCGTCGGCCACGTGCAGTCGATGCTGCCGGGCTTCTGGAAGCACCTGGACAGGCTGCGGGATCACCCGCTGGTGGGCGAAGTGCGCGGCAAGGGCATGGTGGCGGGCATCGAGCTGGTGGCCGACAAGGCCACCAAGCGCGCCTTCGACATCAAGAAGACCATCGGGGCCAAGGCCACCAACCTTGCCCAGCAAGAGGGCCTGATCGTCCGCAACCTGGGCGACACGGTCGCGATCTGCCCGCCGCTGGTGATCAACGCCGGTGAGGTCGACGAGCTCTTCGACAAGCTCACCCGTGCGCTGGACCGCCTCGAGGCGCATGTGCGCAGCGAGAACCTGCGCGCCGCGTGACCTAGCGCTGGCGCACGTTCATGGCCTGGATGTCGCGGCGGTCAAGCCACGCGATGTCCGGCGCCGCCGTGGCGATCATCTTGCCGATTACGGTGCGGGGCACGCCGTAGCGCTCGGCGTATGACGCCATCACGGCCGTGCCCCGGTCGCTGGAGCCCGAGCGCGTATAGGCGGTGTGGACGCCGATGCGCGCCGAGCGCGCCGCAAGCCGCCTGGGGCTGGCCGCGAAGATCATGAAGCAGCCGCTCGCGCAGGTGCCCGCCACCAGCGCGGGGATGCGCCGCCGTCGCACCGTCTCGGCGATCGCGATGCTTTCGCCGAGGTACCCGCCCGGCGAATCCAGCGCCAGCATGCCGATCGGCTGGCGGGCCTCGTCCAGAGCAAGCAGCATCTCGGCGAAGCGCAGGCTGTCGCCGGTGTCGATCTTGCCCTGGATGATCACCGCCACGGGCCCGCGCTTGGGCTTCACCACGACAAGATCCGCCGCTTGCGCGCCGGCCATGCCGGCCGCGCCGGCCAGAACGCTCGCTAGTCCCAAGAAGATGGCCCGGAAACGCATGCGGAGTACTCCCTGAGCGGGCAGACTCGCCGTCCCGGAACGCAGCGTCAACACGCGCCCGTTGCGACGAAAAGCCCACCTTCTGCTAGAACCAGCCGCGTCGCTTGAACCACAGCAGCGGAATAGCGCCGCTGAGCACGATGACGACGAGCGAGAGCGGGTAGCCCCAGAGCCAGTCGAGCTCGGGCATGTGCTTGAAGTTCATGCCCCACACGCCGACCATGATGGTTGGCGGAATGCCCACCACGGACGCGATAGTGAGCACCTTGAACACGTCGTTCTGCTCGATGCTGATATAGCCGAGCACGGCGTCCAGCAGGAACTGCGTCTTGTTGGAGACGTGCGCCTCGTAGTCGTTCAATGAGGCGATGTCGCGCGACACGGCCGCGAGACGGTTCTGGAATTCGGCCGGGATCCACTCCCGGCCAACCTCCTGCGTGAAGGCGGCGATGCGCCCCACCCCCAGCAGCACGTCGCGAGCCATGGATACGCGGTCGCCGATGGCCCCGATCCTGGTCAGGGTCAGGCGCAGCCGCTGGGTGGACCGGACCGCATGACGCGGATTGGACGGATCGCCGCGAAAAGCCTGCCGGGACAACCGGTCGAGCTCCGCGCCGAGGCTTTCCAATACGTCCGCGCCCCGGTCGACCACGGCCTCCAGCAAGGCCGTGAACACGCCAAGCGCGCTCGCCAGGGACTTGTCCTTGCGCACGGTCTCGACCACGGCGTCGAACGCGCTGAGCTCGGCGTAGCGGATCGTGACCAGCAGCTTGGGCGCGAGCACGAAGCCGACCGGCGACAGCATCGGCCCCTGGGCGTCGTTCTTTCCCACGATGGGCGTGCTCAGGTAGAGGACGCCCTCCTCGGCGATGAGCCGGCTCGACGCCTCGATCTCGCTGAGCGCATCGCGATCTGGCACCCTTACCCGGGCCCGCTTCTCGACGAATTCGCGTTCCTCGGGCGTGGGGTCGAACAGGTCGAGCCAGATCACCTCGCCCGGCAGATCGGGATCGGTGCTCGTGCGGACCGTGCCGGCTTCGTCGCGATAAAGGGTGAGCAAGTGCGGCTGGCCTTCCTGGATTTCGGGATCAACGGCGAGACCGCGCCGCGGTTGCGCCGCGCGCGGGCGATCAGCCGAAACGCCGCGCCGCGCGGCCGTGCTCGGCCCGCAGCGCCGCAAGGTCGACGCCCACCGGCATGGCGTCGATCACCCTCCACTGGCCCGCCACCATCACGCGGTCGGCGCGGTGCGCCCCGCACAGCACCAGCGCGGCGATGGGGTCGTGCGCGCCCGAGAACCTCAATTCGTTCAGCGTGAACAGCGCGAGGTCGGCCTGCATGCCGGGCGCGATCGCGCCGATGTCGTCGCGCCCGAGGCATCGCGCCGAACCTGTGGTCGCCCAGCGCAACGCGTCCAGGTGCGTCACGCGGCTCGCCGAGCCGTAGTGGAGCCGCCCCACCATCACGGCGTGCCGCACGGCTTCCATCATGTTGGACGAATCATTGGACGCCGAGCCGTCCACCCCGAGGCCGACCGGCGATCCCGCGGCCTCAAGATCCAGCGTCCGGCAGAAGCCCGACGCCAGGGTGGCGTTGGAGGTCGCGCAATGGCAGACCCCGACGCCGTGCCGGCCCAGCCGCGCGAGCTCGCCGTCGTCGAAGTGGATGCCGTGGGCGAGCCAGGTCCGGCCAGAGAGCCAGCCCGTGTCCTCCAGCAGGTCCACGGGACGGCAGCCATAGGTCGCGACGCAGAACGCGTCCTCGTCGCGTGTTTCGCCCAGATGAGTGTGGAGGCGACAGCCAAAGCGCTCGGCCAGCTTGGCGCTCTCGGTCATAAGCCGCCGCGTCACCGAGAAGGGCGAACACGGGGCCAGCGCAACCTGGGTCATCGAGCCCGGGCGCGCATCGTGGAACAGCGACAGCACACGCTCGCTGTCGGCCAGGATCTCGTCCTCTTCCTGCACCACGCTGTCGGGTGGCAGTCCGCCGTCCTTTTGCGACAGGTTCATGGACCCTCGCGTCACGGTGACCCGGATGCCGAGCGCCCTCGCCTCTTCGACCTCGATGTCGATGGCGCGCTCGAGCCCGCGCGGAAACAGGTAGTGGTGGTCCGCCGCCGTGGTGCAGCCCGACAGCAGCAGCTCCGTCAACGCAAGCCGGACCGCAACCCGGAAGCTGTCCGGATCAAGCCGCGCCCAGATCGGATACAGCGCCTGCAGCCAGGGAAAAAGCTCGCGGTTGATCGCCGCCAGATGGGCGCGCGTCAGCGTCTGGTAGAAATGGTGGTGGGTGTTGATCAGGCCCGGCAAGACGACGTGGCGGGACGCGTCGAAAATTGCGTCCACGTCGGCGGGATCAGGCGCGGCCGCCGGAACGAGTTGGGCGACTGCGCCATTTTCGACCACGACGCCGCGCCCTGCCCCCTCGGCCAGGATCGCGATCGGGTCCTTGATCCAGAGCCGCATCCATCCCCCTCAGGCCGGCTGGCGCGCCGATCCGGCGCGCCGTTTCGCCGGGAGCGCTCAGGGGCAGATGTAACCGTTCTGGCCGTCCGAGGTGCAGCGGGCGCCATTGGGCAGAACGACGCCGCCGGCTCCGTCGGCGCTGACGCGGGCGCCGTTGGGCAGCGTGAAGCCGCCGCCCGGCTCGGCCGCCACGACGGTGCCGTCGGGCAGGATGTAGCTGCCGGTTCCCGTGTAGGCGATGCGCTTGGCGGCTGGCGCCGACGGCGCGGGTGGCGGCGCCACGACGGCTGGCGTGGTGACGGCGACCCGGGTGGGAGTCGAAACGCAGGCCGCGAGGCCCGTCGCAACCAAAGCCAAGACTACAATGCGCATCGAAAACCTCTCGTTAGACCCATACTCGCGGTCGGTCGCCCCGTAGACGATCGGCCCCGCCATTCCGTTCCGCCTCCGGCGCAAGGCGACGATTCGACATCGCGCGATCGCAGTATAATTCCATACTGCCGCCGAACGCCAAAGCTCTCGACTTTTTGGGCCGAGACGTTTGATCGCAATCCAACCCGCCCCACGCAATCGGACCAGCGCACCATGGCCAGAACCGTTCACGTCATCGTCTTCGGCAAGGTCCAGGGTGTCGGCTACCGCGCCTGGACCGAGTACAAGGCCAGGATGGCGGGCCTGTCCGGATGGGTCCGAAACCGCCGGGACGGAACCGTCGAGGCGCTGTTCTCCGGCGAGCCCGATGTTGTGGACGCCATGGCGCAGGCCTGCAGCCGGGGTCCACGCCTCTCGGCGGTGGAAGACGTCGTCACGACGGAGCGCGAAGAGGAGCCCGCGCCGGGCTTTCAGGTGCTCCCCACGGCATGAGCCTAGTCGCGTTCCTTCAGGATCAGCATGACGTTGCGCACATAGATGAACACTGACATGGCTTGCCCCAGAATAATCACGGGTTCTCGCCGGACGATGCCATACACCAACGTCATCAAGCCGCCAGCGAGCGAAAAAAACCAGAACGCCATCGGCATCACGCTCTTGCCGGCTTTTTCGCTGGCGATCCACTGCACCAGAAACCGCGCCGTGAACAGAAGCTGGGCTCCGATTCCGAACGCGAGCCAAAAGTCGAAGCGGGCGATGAAAACGTCCCAGAGATAATCCGCGAGGCCGTGCGAGAAGGCGACGAGCATCAGGGCGTCTCCCGCCCAAAGGGCGCTTTGATCTCGGTTGCGACCGGCGCCGTACGACGCCGCCGAATGAGCCACCACACGCCGGCGAGGTCCAGGATGCCGACCCAGAGGCGGTCGAAGAAGCCATAATTCGAAACGCCGGTGAGCCGCGGCCGATCCACGACGTCCACCAGGACGACCTCGTAGCCTTCGCGCCGCACCAGAGCGGGCATGAAGCGATGAAGGGCGTCGAAATAAGGGAGCGAAAGGTAGACGTCCCGCCGCAACGCCTTGAGCCCGCAGCCGGTGTCGCGTGTGCCGTCGCGCAGCACCCGCGAGCGCACCCCGTTGGCGATGCGCGACTGCAGCTTCTTGAAGCCCGTGTCCTTCCGCCCGAGGCGTTGCCCGGCCGCGAGGCCGGCGGACGCGCCGGCCGCGTCCAGCGCCTCGACGAGCTTGGGGATGTAGGCAGGGTCGTTCTGGCCGTCGCCGTCGATGGTGACGACGATCGGCGCGGTCGCGGCGCGCACGCCGCTCCGCACCGCGGCGCTCTGCCCGCAACTGCGGGCATGCCGGATCTGCCGGAGCCATGGCCGCGTCGCCATCAGGTCGACAAGGGCGCCCTCGGTCGCGTCTGTGGAGCCATCATTGACGTAGACGACCTCGAAAACGCCCAGCCGAGCGCAGGCGGCCTCGATCTCGGCCACAAGCGGGCCGACATTCCCGGCCTCGTTTCGGACGGGAACCACGACGCTGATGCGGGGTGATGCTGGCGCGTTCATGGACATCGGATCGGCGCAGCGCGCTCCCTCATGGGGCCTTGGGGGCGTCGGCGGGAGCAGCCTTGACCGGATCCACCGGAGGCGGCGCTTCGGCGGCGGGCGGCGTCCCGGCCGGTTTCTCAGGCTCCGCCGGAGGGGCTGACGGCGCAGGCGTATCCTGGACGGGCGCGGCAGGCGAAGGCGGCGGGCTCGGCGTGGCTTCAACCGGAGCGGCTGGCGCAGCTTCGGGCGCCGGTTTGAGGTCCTCGATGGGCCGGGCGGGATCTGCCGCAGGCGCCGCTGGACCAGCGGCGGGCGGAACACTGGCGGCCGGGGTCTCCTGCCTCCAGTAGACGCCGATGTCGAGCTTGCGACCGCCATTCAGGTTCAGGCCCTGGACGCGATCGGATAGCCGAGCGATTAGGCCAGCGTTGCGGGCTGCCTCAATGAATTGCGGCTCCATGGCGCTGACCACGAAAACCGCCCTACACCCGGGGCCGGCCAGGAACTGCGCCGCGCCGGCTCCGTCCGTCATCGTCAGGTTGGTGCCGCTCAGGAACACCAGGCTCGGCTCCCGGAAGCCCGCCGTCGCGAGCTCCGGCCCGCGGCAGGCGCCCGCTCGTTCGGCGGCCTGCACGGCTGCGACCAGGCGCGGGCTGATCGCCACCGTCCGGAACTGCGGAACCGCAAACGCATAGGCGCCCCAGGCCACGACGGCGGAGGCCGCAACCGCCTGCACGGCCGCAGTGCCGAACAAGCCATCCATGGTGGAACGCCACGCCGCTATCGCGACGCCGAACGCCGCCAGCAGCAGCAGCAGCGCGACGATAGGGATAGTGCGCTCATACAGCACGAACCCGGCCGTCACGGCGGCCAGCAGCGCCAGCGCGAGCAGCGGCAACAGGCCGGCGGCTGCCTTCGGCCCCCAACCGCGCATCGCCAGCGCGCCCTCCTCGGCCGCAAGGGCCGTCAGGATCGCAAGCGCTGGATAAAGCGGCAGCACGTAATGCGGGAGCTTGGTTGGTACGAGCTCAAATACGATCCACATGGGCAGCGCCCACGCGATCGCAAACAACACCGTCGGGGTGCGCCGCGCGCGCCAGACAAAGGGCAGCGCCAGCAGGAAAAACGGCGCGAGCGGCCAGCCCGTGCCCAGGAAGGCTGCCAAATAGGTCCCGGGAGGCGCGCCGTGCGATTCCTTGCCGCTGCCCACCTTGGCGAGCATGTCCTGCCCTACAGCCTCCTGGAAAAAGGCGACGCCGCTTTTCATCGTGATGGCGACGAACCACGGGGCGACGATCAGGATCAGGATCGCGAACCCCGGCAGCGGCCGAAGCCGTCCCAACCAGCCGATCCGCCTGTCCGCGATCGACAGCACCAGCGCGGCGAGCCCGACCACGGCTGGCGTGATCGGCCCCTTCACGAGAACGCCGACGCCCATCGCAATCCAGAACGCCGCGAACCACCCCCACGAGAGGCGCCAGGTGCGGTCGTCCTGGTTCATGTAAACCCGCGCCAGCGCGGCCATCGTGATCGCCACCGTGGCGGCGATCACCGCGTCCGTCTTGGCCAGGCGCGCCTCGACGCCGAGCAGGATGACGGCTGAAAATAAAAGCGCTGCGACAAAAGCGGCACGCCGCGTGGTCAAGGCCGCCGCAGCCGCATAGGTGAATAGCACCGCCATGATGGCGCCGAGCGCGGATGGCAGGCGATAGAGCCAGATTGTTGTGCGCGCCTCCGGCACACCCAGCGCCTCGCCGGCCGAAACCGCAGCGGCCTGCATCCAATAGATGCCGACCGGCTTCTTGTGCCGGGCCTCGCCTTGGAAGCGGATATCCACAGGGTCGCGCGTCTCCAGCATCTGCTTGGTGGCCTGCGCAAAGCGCGGCTCGTCGCGGTCCATGGGCGGCAGCGAGCGCAGTCCAGGGGCGAACAGCACCAGGCAGGCGAGCAACAAGGCGGCCACGGCCCGCGCATGGCTGGCCTCGACGAACCCGAACAGGCGCTCAATGAGCGGCGGCGTGGACATGGCGACCTCGGCAAGGCCTCGCGACAGTGAGAGGCGTCCCTCCCGAGCCGAGGCGGCTCGCGCGGAGCCATAGAGGCTTTCGCCCGGATTTCCAACCCGCTTCAGACGCGAAGCCGCACGCGCCGGGAACACGCGGCCTCCCACGGCATTGCAGAATGTCTTCGTTCGACGATAGACGGCTTGTGCGCTGGCGCACATGTGGGTGAAAGCTGTCAGGCGAGCATCAATCACGGCGCATGCCGTGCCTGGAGAATGGCGTGTCACGGATCGGAGCTCTTCAGGACGAACTCACCCGGCAATTGCGCGCCATCGGCCGGCGCGGGGATCTGACCGAGCCCGAGCTCCGCGCCATCATGCGCGCCGTGCGGCTCGCCTTGCAGGACCCCTCCCCCGAGATGCTGCGCGCAGGCTGGGGCGGCCACCTGAACCTCGCCAGCGAACTCGGCGAGCAGTTCGCGCGCGACGACTACGCCCGCCTTGTCGAAGCCGCGCTGGACGGCCCCATTCCAGCGCCGCCGCATCCCAATGGCGACGATCGCCCGGCCCACCAAGGCAGCGCCTGCATGGCGCAGGACTGAGCGCCCCCTGAAAACGAAGCGGGCGACGCCCGACGCGCCGCCCGCCTACGACCGACCAGCCCTCGTGTCTCGCGGGCGCTGGTCGACTTTCCTGAGGCTGAACCTTTCGGCCGCCCTGAAACCCTGGCTTAGTTGCCCGCGAGGTGCGGCATCGGGTCGACCGGGGTCGAGCCCTTGCGCAGTTCGAAGTGCAGCTGCGGCGAGGCGACGTTGCCGGACTGGCCCGAAAGCGCAAGGAGCTGGCCGCGGGAGATCTTGTCGCCGCGCTTCACCTTCAGCTCGCCATTGTGGGCGTAGGCCGAAACCCAGCCGTCCGGGTGACGCACGAGCACGAGGTTGCCGTAGCCTTTGAGCTCGTTGCCCGCATAGGCCACCTCGCCGCCTTCGGCCGCCTTCACGGGCGTGCCCTCGGGCAGCGCGATGTTGATGCCGTCATTGCCGCCCGACTTGTTGAAGCCGTTGATCACGCGGCCACGCGCCGGCCAGCGGAACTCAGCGTTGCTCGCCGCACGGGCGGACGGCTCGATGCTGGCCGTTTCGGCCGGCTCGGCCGCGACCTGGGTGGCGGCCGGTGCAGGCGCCGCCTTTGCGGGCAGCGCGGCCGGCGCCGTCGCGACCTTCACGGGGGCGACCGGAGCAGGCTTGACCTCGACAGGCTTGGCCTCGACCTTCGCGACGATGGCGGGCTTGCCGGGAGCGGCAACCGCTGGCGCGGCCACGACGGGAGCCGCCTTGGCGACCACGACCGGCTTGGCCGGAACCGCGGCGGGCGCCGGCTTGGCGGGAATCGCCGCCACCTTGGCGGGAGCGACCGGCGCAAGCCTCGGCTCGACCTTGGCGACGACCTTGGCGGGCGCCGGAGCAGCCGCGACCTGGGCCGCCGCGGCCGGGGCCGCCTGGCCCTTGTCGGACGCCGCGCGGGCGCCCTGGACAAGCTGCATGCGCGCCTTGCCGACCTGCGCGGGAGCCGCCTTGGCGGCCGCCACGACCGGCGCGGGCGCCGAAGCAGGCGCGGCCGCCATCGTGGGCTGGGGCGCCGACGCCGGCGCTGCGGCGCCCACGGCGTTGTAGACGGGGATGATCAGCTGCGCGCCGGGCGCAGGCCGGGCGCCGGGCGCAAGCCCGTTCACCGAACGGATCGCCGTCTCGGGCACGCCGTAGCGATTGGACAGCGTGGCGACGCTCTCGCCCTGCCCGACCGCGACCGTGGAGCCGCCCTGCGCGGTCCAGCCCTTCACCGCGCCGGTGATCGGCGCAGCCGCGGCCGCCATCTGGCGATGCGGAGCGGAAGCCGAGGGAGCCGCCAGCGGCGCCGAGGCGACCGGCGCGAGCGGAGCTGAGCTTACGGCGCCTGCCGGCGCAACGCCCTGGAAAGTCGACGGCTGGGCCTGCGACTGCATTTGCGGCCGCGCACCGGTGGCCGGCAGGCTGCCGGTCGATCCGGGCTCGAAGCGGGACGACTGCCCGAACGGATTCTGGAACGGATTGTCTGCAAACCGCAACGTGTCGGAACTGCAGGCCGCGGAAGCCCCGCCCAGCAGGGCGACGACCAGGAGGCGGGGGGCCGAACGCACAACGGCGGAACGGGAACGCACACGCATGACACTACCCACTGAGACCGAACACGACGCGAAACCTTGAGCGTCATTAATGCCCGGTTGGGGTTAAGGAATGGTTCCCCGCCCTCAGAATTCGGCTATTTGATTCACTATACAGGGTCGGTCGCGGTTAACCGGACAGTAACGCCCCAGCATGGTTAAAGCTTTCGCCCAGTGAACCCGTCATCCGCTGAACCGGCTCACAGGCTACGAGCCAGCCCATCCATCAGCGGCGGCAGGCTGAGCGGCGCGAGCGTCACGCGCGTGACCTCGTCGAGCCCGGCGCCGTGCGCGTAGCGGGCGAGAAACGACCGCCCTCCCCCACGCTCCACCGCGATCGCCCTGCCCAAGGGAGCCAGTTGCAGAATCAACGCCGGCGGCAACCGCTCCACCGCGGCGTGGATCAAGATGCGGTCATAGGGCGCGCCATCCGGCCAGCCGAGCCGACCATCCGCATGATGCACCTGTGCGTTGATCACCCCGAGCGCGCGCAACCGAACATCAGCTTCGATCGCGAGAGAGCGGTAGCGCTCCAGCGACACGACCTCGCCGGCCAGCCGAGCCAGGATCGCGGTTCCGTAACCGGAGCCCGCCCCGATCTCGAGCACGCGGTGCTCCGCCTTCACCTCGAGGGCCGTGATCATCTCGGCCATCAGCGAGGGGGCCAGCGTGGTTTGCCCGCAGGCCAGCGGTAGCGACACGTCCGTCAAGGCGAGGTCGACGAAGCGCTGCGGCACAAACCGGCTACGCGGCACGGTCTCGAACGCGCTCAGCACGCGCGTGTCGCGCAGGCCCTTCGACCGCAGCGCCATCAGAAACGCAATACGCGCCTCTTGGCCGCCACGGTCGAGGGTGGCGCTCATGCGGTCAGCCGCCGAACACTTGCGCGTAGCGCGTCAGCGTCGGCTCGTCGGTGAGGTCGATGCGTAGAGGCGTCACCGAGATCCTGCCATTGGCCAGCGCGTGAAGGTCCGATCCCTGCTCGATCGGGTACTTGCCACGCACGAAGCCAATCCAGAAATATGGCAAGCCGCGCCCGTCGGCCCGCTCCTCGATGCGCAGGAACTCCTGAGAGCGCCAGCCCTGCGCGCCCACCACGGCGCTCAGCTCCGTCCCGGGCTCGCAGTTTGGAAAGTTGACGTTCACGAGCACGCCGCTCGGGATGCCGGCTTCCAGCACCTTGCGGATCACGCCCGGCGCATGCAGCTCGGCCGCCTTCCAGTTGATGGCGTCGCGCCCGGCCGGCCCATAGGCCTGCGACAGCGCGATCGCGGGAATGCCCAGGATCGTCGCCTCGATGGCGCCCGCCACGGTGCCCGAATAGGTCACGTCCTCGGCGACGTTCTGGCCCTTGTTAACGCCTGACAGCACGAGGTCCGGCCTCTTGTCCTTCAGGATGTGGCGCACGCCCATGATCACGCAATCGGTGGGCGTGCCTTTCACGGCGAAGCGCTTTTCGTCGATCTGCCGCAACCGCAGCGGGTCGCTCAACGTCAGCGAATGCGCGACGCCGGATTGGTCGGTCTCGGGCGCCACCGTCCACACGTCGTCGGACAGCGCGTGCGCGATCGCCTCGCAGACCGTGAGGCCGGGGCCGTGGATGCCGTCGTCGTTCGTGACCAAAATACGCATGGATCAGGCCGCCTTTTCGATTCGCGTGACGCCGCCCATATAGGGCGCAAGCGCCGACGGCACCGTCACGGAGCCATCCTCATTCTGGTAGGTCTCGAGCACGGCCACCAGCGCGCGGCCCACCGCCACTCCCGATCCGTTCAGCGTATGGACGAAGCGCGTGCTCTTGCCTTCGGCGGGCCGGTAGCGCGCATTCATTCGCCGCGCCTGGAAGTCGCCGCAGACCGAGCAGGACGAAATCTCGCGGTAGGCGTCCTGCCCCGGCAGCCAGACCTCGAGGTCGTAGGTCTTCTGCGCGCCAAAGCCCATGTCGCCGGTGCACAGCGTCACGACCCGGTAGGCGAGATCGAGGCGCTTCAGCACCTCCTCGGCGCATGCCGTCATGCGCTCGTGCTCGTCGCGGGAGGTCTCGGGAGTGGTGATCGACACCATCTCGACCTTGGTGAACTGGTGCTGCCGGATCATGCCGCGCGTGTCGCGCCCGGCCGATCCCGCCTCGGCCCTGAAGCACGGCGTCAACGCGGTGAAACGCAGCGGCAACTCCTTGTCGTCGAGAATGGATTCGCGCACGAGGTTGGTGAGGGGCACTTCGGCGGTGGGAATGAGGCCGTATCGCGCCGCGCGGAAACTCGCCCGCAGCGCGTCTTTCAGGTCTACGCCCGGCGTCGGCTCGAAGTTGTCGAAGAGGTCGCTCGTCACGGCCCAGAACTGGTCATCCTCGAACTTCGGCAGCTGATTGGTGCCAAAAAACGACGGATCGCGCACCAGCAGCGGCGGGTTCACCTCGGTATAGCCGTGCTCCTGCGTGTGCAGGTCGAGCATGAACTGCCCGAGCGCCCGCTCCAGCCGGGCCATGCCGCCCTTGTTGACCACGAAGCGCGCGCCGGACATCCGCGCCGCGGCCTCGAAGTCCATGAGGCCGAGCCCCTCGCCCACCTCGAAATGTTGCTTCGGCGCGAAGCCCAGCGTCGCGGCCGTGCGCGGCGCGCCCACCCGGTGACGCTCGACGTTGTCGTGCTCGTCGCGCCCCAGCGGCGCGTCCGGGGCCGGCGTGTTCGGGATCCCGCCCAGCGCGGAGTCCAGCTCCGCGACCGTGGCTTTCTCCTCCGCCTCGGCGGCCGCGAGTGCGTCTTTGAGGGCGGCGACCTCGGCCTTCAGCGCTTCCGCGCGGGCCAGATCCTTGGCGGCCATCGCCTGGCCGATCTCCTTGGAGAGCGCGTTGCGGCGCTCCTGCGAGGCCTGCGCCCGGCCGATCGCGGCCCGGCGCCGATCGTCGATGGCCAGCAAGGTCGCGGACAACGGCGCCGCCCCCCGGCTTTCCAGCCCGGCGTCAAAGGCGCTCGCGTTCTCTCGGATCCACTTGATGTCGTACATCGCCGTCGCCTGCCTGTTCGCGCAGCCGCCCCGCGGCCTGCGCCACGCTGTTTGGCGCACCCGAGCCAGACTGGCAACTCCTTCCCCTCGTCATTGCGAGCGAAGCGAAGCAGTCCACGGATCAGCTGGGCTGCATTCCAACGGACCCGGGCCGCATTCCGGACCTGAGGAGCGCGCGACCGTGGATTGCTTCGTCGCTGCGCTCCTCGCAATGACGGAGGGGAGAGGCTCAGCTCGTCGTATCAGCCGCCGCCGCCGCGGCGTTGCGCTTCTTCTCGGCCATCTGGACGGCCAGGATCGAGGCCTCGTAGAGGAGCAGGGTCGGCACAGCGAGCGCGAGCTGGCTGATGACGTCGGGCGGCGTCAGCACGGCCGCGACCACGAAGACGAGCACGATGGCGTAGCGCCGCTTGTCCTTCAGGAACTGGGCGTCGATAAAGCCCGCGCGGGCGAGAAGCGTCAGCACGACCGGCAGCTGGAAGCTGATCCCGAAGGCGAAGATCAGCGTCATGATCAGCGATAGGTATTCGCTCACTTTGGGCAGCAGCTGAATCGCGGCCTCGCCCTCGATCATCTGCTGCTGGCCGATGGAAAAGCGCATCACCAGCGGCATGGCGATAAAGAACACGACCGCGGCGCCCAGCAGGAACAACAATGGCGTCGCCACCAGATAGGGGCGGAACGCGTCGCGCTCGTTCTTGTAGAGCCCGGGCGCGACAAACTTGTAGAGCTGCGTCGCCATCACCGGGAACGAGAAGAAGCTGGCACCGAACACCGCGAGCTTGATCTGCGTAAACAGATATTCGAGCGGCGCGGTGTAGATCAGGCGCACCTGCGAGGCGTCGCCGGCCGCCAGAATGTAGGGATAGATTAAGATGTTGTAAATCTGCCGCGCCATCGCAAAGCAGATCACGAACATGATCACGAACGCGACCATCGCCTTGATCAGGCGGCTGCGGAGTTCGATCAGGTGTTCGATTAGCGGCGCCTTGGTGGCCTCGATGTCCTCGTGGCTCATCAGGCGCTACCCTCGTCGTCTGTGGTCTTGGTTTTGCGGGCCGGCGCGCGGCGCTTCGGCTTGGCGGGAGCGGCGGCGGCTTCGACGGCCTCCGGCGTCACCGGAGCGGTGGAAACCGCCATCACGGGCGCGGCCAGGTCGGCGTCGGTTGCCGGGGCGTCGGCTGGCGTGCTCTCCGTCGCCGCAGCGTCTGCCTTTTTGCGTGTGCGCTTTGGCTTTGGGGGAGCGGGTTCGCCCGCCGCGACCTCGAAAGCGCCCTCTCCGGACGGCGTGTCGCTGGGGACCACCGGCGCAAAGGCAGCCTGGATTTGCTCGGGCGTCAGGTCCGGAACAGGGGGCGGCTCGGGAATATTGAAGTTTGTTTCCGGCAGCGCAGCCGCGCCGCTCGCGGGCGTCTCGGTTGCGGCCTTGATCTCGTCGCGGATGGTCTGGATGGGGTTGAAGCCGGTGTTCAGAGACGAGGACACGTCGGTGTGGATGCCTTCCACGGTCTTGCGGGCATCCTCGATGTCCATCTCCCGGATAGCGTCCTGGAACTGGCCCTGGAACTCGCCCGCCATCCGCTTCACCTTGCCGACCGTCTTGCCGACGGTGCGCAGCACGCTCGGAAGCTCCTTCGGCCCGATGACGATCAACGCCACCACGCCGATGACGACGAACTCTCCCCACCCGATATCGAACATGGCGGTCTTGTTATCCGGACGAAACGAAGCGCCACCTCGGCTGAGGCGGCGCCATTCTCATAAAGCAGGGAAGCCGGAAGTTCGAGCCTCAAGCGCCGCCGCGATGCGGAAGCGCACCGGACACGATCCACGCTCCGCCGGCTCGCGAGAGGCCGGCGCTGCGGGGAGTTTAGCCGAGCTTGCGCTCGCCCACCGGGGCGGGCTGCGCCGTGACGGGGCGCTGGTCCTCGAGGGGACGCACGGGCTCGGCCGGGCGCGCCGCAGCTGCGGTCTCGACCTCGTCGTCCGCCATGCCCTTTTTGAAGGACTTGATGCCCTTGGCGACATCGCCCATCAGGTCGGACACCTTGCCGCGCCCGAACAGCAGCATCACCACGATGCCGACGACGATCCAGTGCCAGATACTCACGCCACCCATGGCTGCACTCCCTGTCGGGTTCTCCGGCGCGCCGGGCCCAAATTGTGATGTCGCCCGGAAACTAGGCGTTCGATGCGGCGAAAACAAGAAGCTCTCTACCGATCGTCGTCGTCCTTCAGCGGTTCCGGGACTTCGTTGATGCGCTCCTCCTCGAGGACCGACAGCAGGTCCTCTCCGAGCGGCTCCTCGTCCTCGCGCAGCGACGGATCGTCGGATGGGGACGGTACGCCGAAGCCGGGCGGCAACCGGCCGTCCAGGAAGCCCGAACCCTTGAGCTCGTCGAGACCCGGCAGATCGTCGATCCTGTTCAGGCCGAAATGTATGAGAAAGCCTTCGGTGGTGCCGTAGGTGACCGGCCGGCCCGGCGCCTTGCGGCGGCCGCGCAGCCGCACCCAGCCGGTTTCAATCAGCACGTCCAGCGTGCCCCGGCTCGTCGACACTCCGCGGATGTCCTCGATTTCCGAGCGGGTCACCGGCTGATGGTAGGCGATGATCGACAGCGTCTCCAGCGCCGCGCGGCTGAGCTTGCGCGGCTCGATCGCCTCGCGCGAAAGCAGGTAGCCAAGGTCGTCGGCCGTACGGAACGCCCATTTGCCGGCGAGCTGCACGAGGTTGACGCCGCGCGCCGCATATTCCTGCTCGAGGCTGCGCAGCACTGCCGCGACCGGCGCCGTGCCCGGCAGGCGGCTCGCGATGGCGTCCGCCGCCAGCGGCTCGGACGATGCGAACAGAAGCGCCTCGGCGATGCGGCACGCCTCCGCGAAGGAGCGTGCTTCCTCGACGGCGTCGAACGCGGTCTCGATTGCGGCGTCCAGCGCGTCGGCGGCGGCGTCGCCGCTTCGGTCAGCCAGGTTCAAACGGCGCATCGGCGCTTCCTCAGGCCCGGGCGGCGCGCGCCGCCGCGGTGCGGGCCTTCACCCAGATGGGCGCGAAAGCGCGGTCCTGCTGCAGCTCCAGCATGCCCTCGCGCACCATCTCGAGCGCGGCCACGAAGGTGGATGCGCGAACCGTTTTCCGCATCGCGGGCTCGACCATGTAGGCGGAGAGATACTCGTCCAGCACGGTCCAGTCGAGCGCGACGCCGGCGAGCCGCATCAGGGCCTCGCGGGCCTCGGCAAGCGACCACACCGTCCGGGCGTGCACGGTGACGTGCGACAGCGCGTGCTTCTGGCGTTCCCGGGCATAGGCGGACAGGAGGTCGAACAGGCTCGCCTCCCATTCGGCCGTTTTGGTCACCACCACGGGCTCGGGCATGCCGCGCGCGAACACGTCGCGGCCCAAACGCGTGCGTTCCACGAGCTTTTGCGCGGCGGCGCGAATCGCCTCCAGCCGAACGAGCCGGCGCGCCAGGCTTTCGGCCAGATCCTCGGCCGAGGGCTCGTCAGGCTTGGGCGGCGCCGGCAGCAGCAAGCGGGATTTCAGATAGGCGAGCCAGGCCGCCATCACCAGGTAGTCGGCGGCCAGCTCCAGCCGGAAGCGACGGGCTTCCTCGACGAACACGAGGTATTGCTCGGCCAGCGCCAGCACCGAGATCTTGTGCAGGTCGACTTTCTGGCGCCGCGCGAGCTCCAGCAGCAGGTCGAGGGGGCCCGCGAAGCCGTCCACGTCGACCATCATGGCCGGCTCGGCCTCGCCACGATCGACGCGGACTGGATCCTCAAAATCGAGCTGCTGGTCGAGCCTGGCCACGCGTCCCCGCTGATTCGCGCCCACCGTGGACACACGCTGAATCGTGGGCTTCCTAGACGCTCACCGCAAGCGCCGCATCCAGGCGCGCCCAGGCTTCCACAGGATCCAGCGGCTCCGGCCGGTGGTGGATTCGCGCCAGCGCGGCCTCCGCCCGGCGCAGCGCGTCGCCCGAGAGGTCGTGCACGGCGGCCGCGACCTCCTCCATCTCGCCCATAACGCCATGGCAGTAGAGCGCCACGTCGCAGCCGGCCCGAAGCGCCGCGGCGGCGCGCTCGGCCAGCGTCCCGCTCAGCGCCTTCATGGAAATGTCGTCGCTCATCACCAGCCCGTCATAGGCCAACGCGCCGCGGATCACCTGCTCGAAGACTTTCGGCGACGTGGTCGCGGGCGCCTCCGGGTCGATCGCCGCATAGACCACGTGGGCGGTCATCGCCATGGGCATGTCCGAGAGGATCTCGAAGGGCGCGAAGTCGCGCACGGCGAGCTCGTGCAGCGGCGTCTCCACGGTGGGCAGAGCCTCGTGGCTGTCCGCCTGGGCGCGGCCGTGTCCGGGCATGTGCTTGATCACCGGCAGCACGCCGCCCGCCATCAGACCCTCGGCCGCGGCGCGGCCGAGCACCGCGATCGTCTCCGGGTCTTGCGCATAGGCGCGGTCGCCGATGATGCCATGCGCGCCGGGCACGGGCACGTCGAGCACCGGCAGGCAATCCACTGTGATGCCGACGGTGAGAAGGTCATGTGCGATCAGCCGGCCGGCGAGCCGCGTCAGCTCGCGGCGCGTTAGCGGGTCGTTGGCGGCAATTTCCCCCAGGCGCCGGGCCGGCGGATAAGCCCGCCAGTGCGGCTGCCCCATGCGCTGCACGCGTCCGCCCTCCTGGTCGATCAGCACGGGCGCATCGGCGCGGCCAACCGCATGCCGGAACTCGGACGTCAGCGTCAGCAGCTGCTCCGGGCTCTCGACATTGCGCCGAAACAGGATCAGCCCCCACGGATTGGCTTCGCGGAAAAACGCGATCTCGTGCGGGGTCAGGACCGTGCCGGCGCAGCCGGCGATAAAGGCGCGAATGCTCATGTGCTAAGCGCTAGCCGCGGGTTTCCGGCGGGTCAACCCGGCCGGAGGCCACCGGACGGAAGCCTGCCCACAAAAGCGAAAGCCGCGGCGAACCGCGGCTTCCCATCAGCCCATGATCGAGGGCTCAGTTCTTGGCCACGAAGCATTGGCCGCCGGCGCCCTGCAGCTTGGTGCACAGCGCAGTGGCGTCGTCCTTCGAGAGGCCGCCGACGCGGACGCGGTAGATCGTCTTGCCGTTGACGTCGGCTTTGCGAACGCCCGGGCGCATGCCGCTGAGCTCGTCGGAGAAGCGTTTCTGCAGCTTGGCGATGGCGTCCTTGGCCTCGCCCTCGCTCTGCGGCGCAGCAAGCTGCACCGCATAGCCGCCCGAGGCGGGCTCGGCGACCGAAGAAGTAGCGGCCGGCGTAGTTGCGGGCTGCACGGATGCGACCTGCTGGCGCGGGGCGGCCGGCGCGGGCCGGGGCGCGGCCGGAACGCTCGCCGTTGTGGCCGCCGAAGCCTCCTCGATGGTGCGGGGCCTGGGCGCTGGAGAGGTTGTGGCCGTGGTCAGCGGCGAAACAGGCTTCGGCCGGGCCGCCGGCATCGGGGTCGCGCCCGTGGACGTCGGCGTGGACGGCGCAACCGTCGGCGCAACAGCGCCGAGCGAGGCGACCCGCGTCGGAACCGGCTCGGAATCGATGATCGTGCCGTCGGGACGAACCGACACGGTCTTGACGCGGCGGGGCTCACCCAACTGCGGCAGGCCGGACGCCGGAGCCGGCGGCTTGGGGGCAGAAACGCCGCCCGTGGTTGTGGTGGCCGCGACCGTCGCGGGCGCCTCGGCCGGGATGTCGCGCCGGGTCACCTGCTCGACGTCGAGCGGCTGCTCGGTGCGGCCGGAGATCTTCACGGTTTTCAGGTCCTCGGGGGCCTGCGCCTTGTCGTAGATCCGGCGATCCTGGTTCGGCACTTCGAGGCCGCCCGGGTTCGCTGGCTGGATTTTCGAGGGGCCAGTCTCGGCCTTGATCAGCGGGGGAGCGCCGCCGGCCATCTTGAGGGGCGAGTTGGCTCCCTTCCACGCATACGCGCCGCCGCCAACGACCACGAGGCCGGCCGCGACAGCGGCGAACATCGCGATCTTGCTGCGCTTGCGGGGCGGCTCTTCGAAATTCTCATGGTGCGGGGGCAACTGGCCCTGCGGCTCGTAAACCGGCTCGGCTTCAGCCTGGGCGTAGCGCTCGTCGTAGATGTTGTGGGTGGCGGGCGCGTCGCGCTCGTCGGCGGCCGTGCGGGCGTCCCAGCGCTGCTCGTCGGCGTCGTGGGCGGCGGGCTGGCGCAGCTGATACGGCAGGTTGCCCCGGTAAGCGCCCTCGGTCTGATAGGCGGCGAGCTGCTCGTCGAACGACTGGGCGCTCGGCGGCGGGGCGGCCTGCATGGAAGGCTCGACCCGGCCGGCGCCCTCACGGCCATTCCACAGCGACTTGAAGGGATCGTCCTGGCCGACGATGCGGGCCAGCTCGGCCAGCGGATCGTCGTTGCGCTGCGGCGGCGCGGCCAGGGGCTCCTCACGCGCCGAGTTGCGCGGACCAGCGGCTTCCCGCAGCTGGCGCTCGAGCTCGTCGAGGTCGATCACCGGCCGCTGCTGCCTGTTCAACTCGTTCATGGACACACCCGCTTTAACCCGCACCGATTGGCTCAAACGCCATCGGGCTCCCCGCGCGAGATCGCCGGGCCGCGTTTGAATGGTGTGATCCATTCTGGCACGATGCAAGTCCGTCCGAAGACGGATGCAACGCCGCCACGAGCCCCGCGCGCTAGCGCATTTCGTCCGGCGCGGTCACCCCCAGGATGCCGAGACCGGCAGCAAGAACCGACGTCACGGCGTCAACCAGCGCCAGCCTTGCATAGGACGAATTTCGATCAGTCTCGATAACAAAGCGTAAATGCGGCGCTTCTTTGCCTCTGTTCCACAAGCCATGGAAGTCACTGGCCAAGTCGTACAGGTAAAAAGCGACCCTATGCGGCTCATGCGCCAGAGCTGAAGCTTCGACGATCCGCGGAAATTGGGAGAGTCGCCGAATCACGTCCAGTTCGGCCGCGTCGGTCAGGATCGAAAGATCGGCGTCGCGCAGCGCATTTCGGTCAAAAGCGGCGTCCGGGAACGCCGTCTCGGCCTGTCGGAACACCGACCGGCAACGCGCGTGCGCGTACTGAACGTAGAAGACCGGATTCTCCTTGGACTGCTCGATCACCTTGGCGAGGTCGAAGTCCAAAGTCGCATCGTTCTTGCGAAACAGCATCATGAAGCGGACCGGGTCGCGACCAACTTCGTCGATCACGTCGCGCAGCGTTACGAACTCGCCGGAACGCTTCGACATCTTCACCGGCTCGCCATTGCGCAGCAGCCGCACGAGTTGGCAGAGCTTGACGTCCAGCTCCCCCTTTCCGCCCGTCACGGCCTTCACGGCCGCCGCCATGCGCTTCACGTAGCCACCGTGGTCGGCGCCCCAGACATCGATCATCGTGGTGAAGCCGCGAACGAACTTGGACGCGTGATAGGCGATGTCGGAGGCGAAATACGTGTAGGACCCATCCGATTTCAGCAACGGGCGATCGACGTCGTCGCCGAACGCGGTGGCGCGAAACAGGGTCTGCTCGCGATCCTCCCAATCCTCCATCGCCGCACCCTTGGGCGGCGGCAGGCGGCCCTCGTAGACGAGGTCGCGGGAACGCAGATCATCGATTGTGGCCTTGATCTGGTCCGGCGCGACAGAGAGCGAGCGCTCCGAAAAGAACACGTCATGGTGGATGTCGATGGCGGCGAGATCGCTGCGGATCATATCCATCATCATGTCGATCGCGACATGGCGCACGGTCGGCAGCCATTCGGCCTCCGGCTTGTCCAACAGTGCGCGGCCATGATCGGCCGCGAGCTTCTGGCCCACCGGCACGAGGTAGTCGCCCGGGTAGAGCCCCTCTGGGATTTCGCCTACCCGTTCGCCCAGCGTTTCGCGGTAGCGGATGAAGGCGGAGCGGGCGAGCACGTCCACCTGCGCGCCGGCGTCGTTGATGTAGTATTCGCGGGTCACATTCGCGCCCGCGAAAGCCAGCAGGTTGGCAAGCGCGTCGCCGAACACAGCCCCGCGTCCGTGGCCGACATGCATCGGGCCGGTGGGGTTGGCCGAGACGTACTCGACGTTCACCTTCTCGGGCGTCGCTTGAACTACTCGCCCGAAGTCCCTTCCGGTGTTGACGATTGCGCGCACGACCTCCTGATAAAGCGCGATGTCGAGCCGAATGTTGATGAAGCCTGGCCCGGCGATCTCCACGTCGGTGACGCCCGGCTCCTTGGCGAGTTCGGCCTGGATCAGGGCAGCAACCGCGCGCGGGTTGGACTTCGCTTCCTTGGCGAGCACCATGGCGGCGTTGGTGGCGAGGTCGCCATGCTGCGGGTCGCGCGGCGGCTCGACCACCACCTTGGCGGCGTCAAGGTCCGCCGGCAGCGCACCCTCGCTCCCGAGCCGCGCGATGATAGCGGCGAGCCGGCGCTGGAAGTCGTCGAAGATATTCATGGCCGTCCGAACTCTATGGGCCGCGTCTGCGCGCCCCCGTGATCTCTTGGCGCGCCTCCTATCACACCGGCGCGCCGCATGGCCACTCACAGCCGTTTCAAGGCACGGCAGGCCCTCACCCTGTCCCTCTCCCCTGGTGGGGGAGAGGGGACGCTCGTCGCCGTCGCGGGCCGCCTACGATGCGCTCATCGCGTCCGAGAGGGGCCGCAACGCGCCCCTTCTCCCTGGCACAGGGAGAGGGCTGGGGTGAGGGTGAGCCGGCGTCTCACTCTTCAAAGAACTACCGCAGCTCCGGCGTCACCTCGAAGAGTCGACGGTGCTCGTTCAGTGCGTAGCCGTCCGTCATGCCGGCGATATAGTCGGCGACGCGGCGGGCTCGGCGGTGTTCGTCGGCGGCGTCGAGGTCGTCGCGCCATTCGCCGGGCATCAGGCTCGGCGTCTCGAAAAACCGGCCGAACAGGTCGCGGACCACCTGGTCGGCCTGCCGGCGCACCGCCACGACGCTGGGCGCCCGATACATGTTGGGAAACAGGAAGCCCTTGATCGCGCGGTCCGCCTCCGCCATGGCGGGCGAAAAGCACACGACCGGACCGGCCGCGCGGCGGATCGCGTCAGCGTCGGCGGGCGCGAGCGCCGCGATCCGGCGTTCGCTCTCTGCGATGCCATCCTCGACGAAGCGCGTGATGATGCGACGTCCGAGCTCATGAATAACGCGGCTGCGCTCCAGGCCCGGCCAGCGCGCCTCGATCTCTTCCAGCAACGCGGCCAGAAACGGAACCTGCCGGAGCGCGTCCAGCTCGAAAAGGCCGGCGCGCAGCCCGTCGTCGATGTCATGGGCCCCATACGCGATGTCGTCCGCGATGGCGGCGGCCTGCGCCTCGCCGCTGGCGTGCGTGTCGAGCCACAGGTCGTGGCGGGCGTTGTATTCCAGAATTGCGCCCGGAATGCCGCGGCGTTGGTAGCGCGTGGTCGGCCGGCCTTCTCCGTCCATCAGCGGCCCGTTGTGCTTCACCAACCCTTCGAGCGTCTCCCAGGTCAGGTTCAGCCCGTCGAAATCGGCGTAGCGCTTCTCCAGCCGGGTAACGATGCGCAGCGCCTGGGCGTTGTGGTCGAACCCGCCATAGGCGGCCATGCAATCTTCAAGTGCGTCCTCGCCGGTGTGGCCAAAGGGCGTGTGGCCAAGGTCGTGCGACAGCGCCAGCGCCTCGGCGAGATCCTCGTCAAGCCCTAGCGCCCGGGCCAACGCGCGGGCGATCTGCGACACCTCGATCGTGTGCGTGAGCCGCGTGCGATAGTGATCGCCCTCGTGGAACACAAAGACTTGCGTCTTGTGCTTCAACCGTCGGAAGGCGGAGGCGTGAATGATGCGGTCGCGGTCGCGCTGGAAGTCGCTGCGCGTGGGAGAAGACGCCTCCGGAAACAACCGTCCGCGCGTGGCGGCGGGATCGGCCGCATAGGGCGCGCGCCAGCGATCAAAGCGGCTTTCCGACACCGGAACTCCCCATGCGCGAGGCGGCGCCCTGTCCGGCCGTTGAAACAACAGCCCGCGCCCCTTACGTTTGCAATGCGATATACAGCACGGCGACGATTTCGCCAGCGCCCCGCGCCGTTAAGGGACGCAGCTCCAGAAAGATGCCGCGATGACCATGGTCGATGCGCCAACCGCCCCCTTCGCCGTCACCGAGCGCGCCGCCAGGCGCATCGGCAAGGTGCTCGCAGGCGAGCCCCAAGGGGCCATGCTGCGCCTCGCCGTGAACGGCGGCGGCTGCTCGGGTTTCCAATACGATTTTTCGTTTGACACCGCCCGGGCGCCCGACGACCTCGCGATCGAGCGCGACGGCGTCACCGTGCTGGTCGATTCGGTGTCCCTGCCCTTCCTGGAAGGCGCCACGCTCGATTTCGTCGACGACCTCATGGGCCAGTCGTTCCGGGTGGAAAATCCCAACGCCACGGCGGCCTGCGGCTGCGGCACGAGCTTCTCGATCTAGCCGGCGGTGGGAGCGGGTTCGCCCCGATCTTGCCCGGCGGAGGCTGCTCGCCGATGATGCGCGCTCGCAGGAGCACCGCATGCACGCGCTTTTCATCGGCCAGACCTATATTGACGTCACGTTTCTGGCGGACCACATGCCCAGCGGCGACGACAAAACCGTCGCGCGGGACTACGCCGTTTCGTTCGGCGGAAACGCCGTCACGGCCGCCTTCTGCTGCGCCAAGTTGGGCGTCGTTCCGGATCTGCTGACCTCGCTGGCCGATGACTGGCTCGGCCGCATGTTTCTCGACATGGCGGCGAAATACGCGATCCCGGTGCATGGCCGGAAGGTTCGCGAGAGCTCGCTCTCCTTCGTGCTGCCCAACAACGGCAAGCGCGCCATCATCCGCTGCCGCGACGACGACTATCTCCACCCCTTCCCGATGCTGAACACGGCCGGCTGCCGCGCTTTGCATCTCGACGGCCACCAGGGCGACGCCGCCCTCCACTACGCGCGCGCCTGCCGCGAGCGCGGCGTGCTGACCTCGCTGGACGGCGGCGGCCTGCGCGACAACACGCACGAGCTTCTGGAATTCATCGACGTCGCCATCTGCGCGGAGCGGCTCGCCGAGCAGCTGGAGGTCACGCCTGAATCGCTGCTCGACCTCCTGAAACAAAAGGGCGTGCGCATCGGCGGCGTCACGATGGGGGACCGGGGCATGATCTGGTACGACGAGACTGGCGCGGTGCGTCACCAGCCGGTGCTGAACGTGCCCTCCTCGGTGATCATTGACACCAGTGGCGCCGGCGACGTGTTCCATGGCGCTTACGTCGCGTCCTACCTGCAGCGCCCCGAGCTGTCCTGGGCAGAGCATTTCGACTTCGCGCGGGCGGCGTCGACCTTCAAGATCCAGCACCTCGGCAACGAGGCCGGGCTGCCGAGCCAGGCCGACATCGCGGCCATCCGCGACCATTTCGCCGAGGCCGCGTGAGCCTGCGCTTGTTTCGCCACGTGCGGATAGCGGTTTCGACATCTTTGGCGGGTAATAGCAACGGCATGGCCCGCCATTGGGCCACAGGGATGCGGAGGCCGAAATGAGGCGTGGACACCACTGGATGGCGTTGGCAGGGGGCGTTTCGCTCGTTGCCGTGACGGCTCATGTCGCGCTGGACCGCGCCATGGTGAGCGAGGCCCGGCAGGCGGTCGCGGCCTTCGCGCCGAACGCCCGGATCGACGCGGATCCGTGGTCCGGCCGCATCACACTGCGCGACCTTGCCTGGACGAGCCCGTCTGGCGTGACCCTGTCGGTCGGCCGCGTCTCCCTGTCGGGCGCCCAGGCGCTGGTTTCGCCCGCCCATGCGGCCGATACGATCACGCTGGAGAACGTCACCGTCGAAGGCGGCGGCGCCACCTATGCGATGAAGCGCATCGACGTCACGGGCGCGAACGTCAGCCGCGATGACGTGGCGGCGATCTTCGACAAGACCGCTGCGACGCCCATCGCCGAGCGCCTCGCCCGCATCACGGCCGAGCAGATCGCGATCCCCGAGATCGCCGTAGCGCAGAAGAAGCTGAACATGGCCAGCGCGGCCACTTATCGCGACCTGCGACTCGTCGGCGTCGACAAGGGCGTGGTGAAGAGCTTCGCGGCCTCCGGCGGCGCCTTCGACACGCGCGGCGAGAAGGAAGGGCTGAAAGGCACGGTCGGGCCCATGGCGGGCACGAACGTGGACGCGCCGCTGATCGCCCGGATCTATACCGACAAGGCCGGCCCGAACGAGACGGAGCCCCGCACGGCCTACGGGCTCTTCACGATCGACGCCGTCTCGGCCACGGCCGACAAGGGCGGCGGCTTCGACATCGGCCGCATCACGGTGAAGAACTTCAAGGCCCGGCCGACCAAGGAGCCCATGCTGGCCTTCATGGAGGAGTTCGCCGGCAAGGGCGACGTCGCCAAGCTGCCCGGGCCCGAGCGCGCCCGCTTCGTCAATGGCATCGCGGACATCCTCGAGGCGTTCTCGGTGGAGCTCGTGGAGGCGACCGACATCACCGCCAAGGCCCCGCCGGCCGACCGCGATAAGGCCGCCGTGAAGATCGCCCGCATGAGCTATTCGGGCGCCGCGATGGGCCGGCCCAACGACATGCGCCTGGAGGGCCTCGACGTCACGGCCGCACGTGGTTATGGCCGCATCGGCGCGATCTCGCAGACCGGCTGGTCGTTCAAGTCGACGCTGGACGCGCTGCGGGCGACCGTGGGAGATCCCGACAACGACCTGTCCGCGATAGACCCGCGCGTCTTCATCCCGGATCTCGGCGCCTTCGCGGTGCGCGACGTCGACCTCAACGTGCCGGACGAGAAGAACAAGGACCCGAAGGCGCCCAACATCCGGGTCGGGTTCAAGAGCTTCGAACTTGCCACCGCCGCCCCGCTTAAAGGCGTGCCGACCGCGCTGCGCGTCGGGCTCGACCGGCTGACCATGGCGATCCCGCCCAACTCGCCCGAGACCGGTTTCCGCGACCTTCTGTCGATGGGCTACCGCGACCTCGACCTCACCTTCGGTCTCGACAGCCGCTGGGAGGAGAACGCCGCCGAGTTCCGCATCGGCCAGTTGGCGCTGCAGGGCGTCAACATGGGCGCGGTGACACTCAAGGGCGTGATGGGCAACGTCACCCGAGACGTGTTCGCGGGCGACCCGACCGCCGCCCAGGTCGCGCTGCTCGGCGCCACCGTCAAGCAGGTCGGCTTCACGCTGGAGAACAAGGGGCTCGTCGAGAAGCTGCTCGACCGCGAAGCGAAGAAGCAGAAGAAAAGCGTCGACCAGCTGCGCAAGGAGCTTGGCGGCATGGCGCAGGTCGGCATCCCGGCGATGCTGGGCGGCGGCGCCAACGCCAAGGCGCTCGGCTCGGCCGTAGCGCGCTTCCTGGTGAAGCCCGGCCGCCTCATCATCTCCGCCTCGGCGCGCGACCCCGGCGGCCTCGGCCTCGCCGACTTCGCGATGGCGCAGAGCGATCCCATGTCGCTCCTCGAGCAGGTGACGCTCACGGCGACGGCCGAGTAAGCAGGCGCGTAACCTCCGCCCCGCGCCGTCACACATGGCGGCGCAGCAAGCCGTCCCGGCGGCGGGTTCCTCGGCCCGTCGTCCGCATCGCTCAGCTTTTTGCTCGCAAGAATTGCAAGGGGTAGGGCAAGCGGCCGCATCTTTGTTGCTGGCCCGCCACAGTCACAATCCAACTGCAGGACTCCATGGGGCTGGCGCGAACGCGCCCAGAAGCCGCCATAAACCGCGCCGAAACATAGCCAACTGCAATGGACTGAATTTGCTTTCGTTTTCCTTGGCGGTGACGTCGTTAACCGACAAACCGTAAGCTCTGAACGCGTGATCCTGCGATGTTGCTTGCCGCCCAGAAGGCGTGGCACACAGCGCGAGCTTCACCGGCGATCGGGCAGGCAGGTCGAAGTGATGGATGGGCGCGTGAACAAGACGACAAACAAGCCGGGCCGGCGCCAGAACGGGCGCAGCCGGGTCCTTTGCCTAGCCCGGACCATCTGAGCCATGAGCCCGCGCATCACCCTTTGCATCGGCCTGACGGCGTTCTACGCCACGGTCGCGGCCGGCCCGGCCTTGGCGCTCGACCCCAAGGCGCAGGGCCAGATCACGGCAGCCATTCCGCTCGAAGCCTTCAAGTCCACCAGCGACGCGCTGCGCTCCGGCGTGAAGGACTACAACGCCGGCGACAAGCTCGGCGCCGTGAAGGCGCTGGAATACGCCGCCCAGCAGGGGCATGCGCTGGCTCGCTGGAAGCTCGGCCGCATGTATGCGGACGGCGATGGCGTGCCGCAGAACGACCTCAAGGCCTTCCAGTATTTCTCGCGCATCGCCGACGAGAACGCCGATGAGAGCCCCGAATCGCCCAGCGCCCGCGTGGTCGCGACCGCTTTCGTGGCGCTCGGCTCCTATTTCCTGGACGGGATCCCGAATTCCGAGGTGAAGCCCAACGCCGCCCGCGCGCGCGACATGTTCCAGTACGCCGCCAGCTACTTCGGCGACCCGGACGCCCAGTACAACCTCGCGCGCATGAGCATCGAGGGCCAGGGCGGCCCCAAGGACCCGCGCCAGGCGATCCGCTGGCTCAGCCTCGCGGCCGACAAGGGCCACGTTCCCTCGCAGGCCCTGCTCGGCCACATGTTGTTCTCCGGCCAGGCCGGCTCCCGCCAGAAGGCCCGCGGGCTGATGTGGCTCACCATCGCGCGCGACGCCTCGAATCCCGAGCGCGACGCGTGGATCACCGAGCTCCACGACAAGGCCTTCGCGGAAGCCGCCGATACGGACCGGCAGGCCGCGATGGTCTACCTCGACCAGCAGACCCGCCGCCGCCCCTGAGGGGCCTTCTATCTTTACGAGCAAAAAGCGCGCGAGCGATATAGGCCATCTCGCCGTTATCCCCGGCGGCGCGCAGCGCCGGGATGGGGATCCAGGGGTGAGCGACTTTGCCCCTTGATCCCCTTCCCGACCTGCTCCGCAGGTCGCCGGGGATGACGGCATCCTGTGAGCACAGCCTCAGGTCGCTTGCCCGAATTCCCTGCGCCACCCTCCCTGTCATCGCGAGCGATAGCGAAGCGATCCAGTCTTACGCCGGGCCGCTAGACTGGATTGCTTCGCCTCCGGCTCGCATTTACGGCGAGGCGTCGAAAGGGCCAGCCCGCCTGACGAAACGGTTGCGGCGGCGGCGCGCGATGGTGTCCAATCCGGGCCTGACACCACGCGGAGGAACTTCGTTTGACCTGGTCCATCGTCGCCAAGGATCCGCAGACCGGCCATTTCGGCGTCGCCGTCGCAACCCGCTTCTTTGCCGTCGGGGCCTTGTGCCCGCACGGGTCCGGCGGCGTCGGCGCGCTCGCCACGCAGGCCCTGATCAACCCGCTTTACGGCTACAAGGGCCTGCGCATGCTGGCCGACGGCATCCCGGCCGAGCAGGTCGTGGCGGCGCTGACGGCGCAGGACGACGGGCGCGACCAGCGCCAACTGCATGTGATCGACAGCCGGGGCCGCAATTTCGCCTGGACGGGCCAGGCCTGCGTCGACTGGTGCGGCCACAAGGTCGCCGAAGGCGTCTCGGTGGCCGGCAACATGCTGGCGGGTCCCGCCGTGGTGGCCGACACGCTCGCGGCCTATCAGGCGAACATGCACAAGCCTCTGGCCGAGCGCTTTATCCTCGCGCTGGAGGCGGGCGAAGCGGCCGGCGGCGACAAGCGCGGCAAGCAGTCCGCGAACCTGAAGATCTGGACCACCGAGGAATACCCCATTCTCGACCTGCGCGTGGACGATCATGCCGATCCGCTGGCTGAACTCCGCCGGCTGTGGAGCGTGGCGCATGAGCGCTACATTCCGTTTTCGGCCGCCTTCGCGACCCGCGACAACCCAGCCGGAATTACGAGCCGTCCGGCGATCGACAAGCTGATCGAGGATTTCCACGCCGGGCGCAGCCCTGCATGACCTGGTCCATCGTCGCCCGCGATCCCCGAACCGACGCCCTTGCGGTCGCGGTGACGACTTGCGCATTCGCCGTCGGCGCGCGCGTGCCCTATGGCTGCGGAAGCGTCGGCGCCATCGCCACCCAGTCGGTCGTGAACCCGTTCTATGGCGTGGATGGCCTGCGCTACCTGCAGGAAGGACGCTCGGCCGAGGACGTCCTGGCGATCCTGGTCGCAGCCGATCCGGGCGCGGCCTTGCGCCAGGCGCACATCATCGACCGCGCCGGCCGCATTGCGGTCCACACAGGCGAGGGCTGCGTCGGTTGGGCCGGCTCGGTCGCCGGTCCGAACGTGTCTGTGGCCGGCAACATGCTGGCCGGACCGGCCGTGGTCGAAGACACGCTCGCGGCCTATTTCGCGCATGAGGCCCCCGACTTCGACGACCGCCTCATCGCCGCGCTGGAAGCCGGGCAAAAAGCCGGCGGCGACAAGCGCGGCAAGCAGTCCGCCGCCCTTCGCATCTGGACCACAGAGCCTTATCCGGCGATCGACATCCGGGTCGACGACCACGTCGAGCCGCTGTTGGAGTTGCGCAGGCTCTGGCGCAAGGCGCACCAGCGATACATTCCGTTCCAAGCCCTCGCTGCTACGCGCACCCGGCCCGGCGGGGAGCTCGATCCCGGGCGTCTCGACGCGTCTTGCGCGGCCTATACGGATGACTGGAATCGTCGCCACCCGGAATAACCGGCGTCGCTGCGCTTTCGTGCCGCACGGTCGGGCGCAACGAACCCGCGATCTCGCGATTGCATGGAGCACAGCCCGATCGAGGTCCGCTCATGCTCAAGAACACCCTCTCCGCCCCGCGCGCCCGCCTTCTGGTCAGTGCCGCCGCGCTCTCGCTGCCGCTTTCCCTCGCCGCCTGTGGCGACAGCTCCAAGATTCCGGCCGAGCAGCAGTTCGGCGCGAATCCGACCCTGCCCGCCCCCAATGCGTCGTTGATCCCCACCATCCAGGTCGCGGACGCGAAGGGCTGGCCTGAAGGCGGAAAGCCCACGCCTGCCGCCGGGATGGCCGTGCAGGCCTACGCCACCGGCCTGCAGCACCCGCGCACCGTCCGCATGCTGCCCAACGGCGACGCCATCGTGGCCGAGAGCGATGCGCCGCCGAAGCCGGATGACGGCAAGGGCGTGAAAGGCTTTTTCATGCACCTGTTCATGAAGAAAGCTGGCTCCAACAACCCGAGCGCTAACCGCATCACGCTCCTTCGCGACAAGGACGGCGACGGCGTCGCGGAGACCCGTTCCGTGCTGCTGTCGGGCCTGAATTCGCCTTTTGGCATGGTGCTGTCGGGCGACACGCTCTATGTCGCGAATACCGATGCCGTATGGGCCTACCCCTATAAGGAAGGCGACACGACGATCTCGGCCCAAGGTCGCAAGGTGGCGGACCTGCCGGCCGGCACCATCAACCATCACTGGACCAAGGACATCACCGCGAGCCCGGACGGGTCGAAGCTTTACGTGACGGTAGGCTCCAACAGCAACGTGGCCGAGAACGGCCTCGACGCCGAGAAGGATCGCGCCGCCGTGTTGGAAATCGACCCCGCGAGCGGCAAGAGCCGCGTCTTCGCGTCCGGCCTGCGCAATCCGAACGGCATCACGTATAATCCCGTCACGAAGGAGCTCTGGGTCGCCGTCAACGAGCGCGACGAGATCGGCTCCGACCTCGTTCCCGACTACATGACCTCTATCCGCGACGGCGAGTTTTTCGGCTGGCCCTTCAGCTATTACGGCAACCACGTCGACACGCGCGTGAAGGAGCAGCGGCCGGACCTCGTCGCGAAGGCGAAGATGCCGGACTACGCGCTCGGCACGCACACGGCTTCGCTCGGCCTCGCCTTCAACACCGGCGACGCCTTCCCGCCCGACTACAAGAACGGCGCCTTCGTGGGCCAGCACGGCTCGTGGAACCGCAAGCCGCCGAGCGGCTACAAGGTGATCTTCGTGCCCTTCGTGGACGGCAAGCCGTCCGGCCAGCCGCGCGACGTGCTCACCGGCTTCCTGAACGACAAGGGCGAGGCTCAGGGCCGCCCGGTCGGCGTCGCCATCGACAAGGCCGGCGCCTTGCTGGTGGCCGACGACGTCGGCGGCGCGATCTGGCGCGTGACGTCCTCCGCCAAGGTGGGGATGAACTAACGGCGTCGCGCAACCCGTTGTCCTCGTTCCGATCCTTGGAAGGGCCTCCGACACAGGGGGCTTCGGCCCGGTCATGAACGAGGACGGCCCGGCCCCGGAAGGCCCGATCGCTGACAAGCGCGACGGTCTCGGGCGGCAGGCATGCGTCGGCGTTCTCCGTGCTGGCGGAGGTGAGGCGATCGGTGGAGGGGCGCCGCGAGGCGTCGGTCCATCAAAGGTTTTACGCGTGAGTTTCGGACGGACCGACGCCCCGCGACCGGCGATTTTGAACCTTTCCGACCCGCGCTCCTTCCTTATGGCCGCTCCTTGTGGGCAGCAACCGCAAGGGTGTTAAGGTGGCCGCGTCCACGGCCCCACCGTAGTGTGGGGCGGGCGGGCTGACAGCCGGACTTTGGGTCGGCCGAGGCTGTTACCCCTCGAACCCGCCGTCCGGCCGCTCCGGAAAGGCCTCCCGGGAGGGTGGGTCCGGTATCCCCACCCGCGCAGGCGCCGCGCCTCGACCCCGCAACGGACCGCTCCGGAAGCGCCCCCTCCCGGGTCGAGAGTGGGGCGAGGATGGATCAGAATAGGAATATTGTCAAGCGATATCCGTCCAAGCTCGATGGCGCCTCTCTCCCGCGCAGCGGGGGGAGATGTCGCCGAAGGCGACAGAGGGAGCGGCGGCGCGCCTCTCCGTCCGGCGTCCAGGCGTACGGCCGCCCCCTCCATGGCCCTCCCCCGCTGCGCGGGAGAGGGGACGACCACGGGCTTGCAACAGCGGCGAGGGGCTGCGTCAAACCCGGCGCAGATCCTCCGTCTTGATCGGCATGTTGCGCAGGCGCTTGCCGGTCGCGGCCGCGATGGCGTTCAGAACCGCTGGGGCGGCGACGAAGATGGTGGGCTCGCCCACCCCGCCCCAGAAGCCGCCGGACGGCATGATGATCGTCTCCACCCGCGGCATCTCGGCCATGCGGATCACCGGATAGGTGTCGAAGTTCTCCTGCTCCACCTTGCCGTCCAGGATGGTGATCTCGCCATGCAGGGCGGCGCTGAGGCCATATGCGAAAGAGCCCTCGATCTGCGCCGCGACCTGTTGCGGGTTCACCACATGGCCCGGGTCGGTCGCCGCCACGATGCGCAGCACCTTAACGGAGCCATCCGCCTCGACGCGCACCTCTGCGCAGGCCGCCACGTAGCTGCCATAGCCCATGTGCTGCGACAGGCCGCGGTGAACGCCTGCAGGCGCGGGCGTCCCCCAGCCGGCTTTCTCGGCCACGGCGTTCAGCACCGCGAGGTGCTTGGGGCTCTTGCCCAGCATGGCGCGGCGAAACTCCAGCGGATCCTTGCCGGCCGCGCTCGCGAGCTCGTCGACAAAGCACTCCAGGTAGAGCGCATTCTGGTTGTTGTTGACGCCCCGCCAGAAGCCCGGCGGGATCGGCGGGTTGCGCATGGCGTGGTCGATCAGCAGGTTCGGCACCGCGTAGCCGAACACGCCCTCCGCCCCGCCCGAGTTGAGGCCTTGGAAAGTTGCCGGATCCTTGCCGTTCTGCAGCCCGGCCGGGTTGATGGACGCCAGGATCGATTGACCCGCCAGCCGCATATGGAGGCCGACAAGGTTGCCGGAGGCGTCCAGCGCACCCGTCATCTTCGCCATCGTGATCGGGTGGTAGCGGCCGTGGAGCATATCCTCCTCGCGCGACCAGATCAGCTTCACGGGCGTACCGGGCATTTCCCGCGCGATCAGCACCGCCTGGCGCACGAAGTCATGGCTGGACGAGCGCCGGCCGAAGCCGCCGCCGAGATGCAGTCGGTGCACGTCGCATTTCTCGATCGGCAGTCCGGCGGCCTGCACGGCCGTGGCCAGCGCCGCCTCGGCGTTCTGCGTCGCGGTCCAGACTTCGCATTGCTCGGGGGTCCACCGCGCCGTGGCGTTCATCGGCTCCATGGTGGCGTGGTGCTGGTAGGGGAAGCTGTAGGTCGCCTCCACCACCTTGGCCGCGCCCGCGATGGCGGCCTTCACGTCGCCCGCCTGGTTGCCCACAAAGGCCTGCTCGGCCGTGAGCCCCTCTTTCAGCGTCTCGGCTATGGCCGCGCTGGAAAGCTTGGCGTTCGGGCCTTCGTCCCAGACCACCGGCAGGGCGTCGAGCGCCGACTTGGCGCGCCACCACGTGTCGGCGATCACCGCCACGCCCGTGTCGCCGACCCGCACGACCTTGCGCACGCCCGGCATGCTCTCCACCTTGGCGGCGTCGAAGCTCTTCAGCTTCCCGCCGAAGATCGGGCAGTCCCGGATGGCGGCGTTCAGCATGCCAGGCAACTTCATGTCGATGCTGTAGACTTGGCTGCCGTTCAGCTTGCCCGCCGTATCAAGTCGCTTCAGCGGCTGGCCGGCGATGGTCCAGTCCTTGGGATCCTTCAACGGCGGATCCTTGGGCGCCTCCAGCCGGCCCGCCGCTTCCGCAACCTTGCCGTAGGTGACGCTGCGGCCGGAGCCCACGTGGGTGATCACGCCCTTCTGCGCCCGACATTCGCCAGCGGGAACGCCCCACTCGTTGGCGGCGGCCTGCACCAGCATCATGCGCGCAGCCGCGCCGCCCTTTCGGACATAGTCCTGCGACTCGCGGATGCCGCGGCTGCCTGCGGTGGAGAAATTGCCCCAAACGCGCTTGCGGGCGAGGTTCTGCCCAGGCGTCGGGTATTCGGTGGTGACCTTGGACCAGTCCGCCTCCAGCTCCTCGGCGGCCAGCTGGGCGAGACCCGTCAACGTGCCCTGCCCCATCTCGACGCGAGCGATGCGGATCACCACCGTGTCGTCGGGCTTTACGACCACCCAGGCGTTCACCTCGGGCGGCGCGGACTGCGCGGCGGCCTCCCCGACGAGCGGCACATGAAAGCCGAGCGTCAGCCCGGCGGCGGTTGCGGCGGAGCCAGCCAGAAAGCCGCGGCGGGAAGGCTTGAAATGCACTGTCATGGTCACCTCCTCAGCCGGTGACGCCGGCGGCCTGCCGGATGGCGGCGCGCACGCGGTTGTAGGTGCCGCAGCGGCAGATGTTGGTCATCTCGGCCGCGATCTCGTCGTCGGTAGGCTTGGGGTTCGCGGCCAGCAACGCGGCGGCCGCCATCAGCTGGCCGGACTGGCAATAGCCGCATTGCGGCACGTCATGGTCGAGCCAGGCTTTCTGGAGCGCATGCGACGAATCCGGCGAGAGCCCCTCGATGGTGAGGATGTTCTGCCCCGCTTTGACCTCGCTCACCGGCAGGGAGCAGGAGCGGGTCGCGACGCCGTCGATGTGCACCGTGCAGGCCCCGCAGGCCGCGACGCCGCAGCCGTACTTGGTCCCGGTCAGGCCAACCTGCTCGCGCAGCACCCATAGCAGAGGCGTATCGGGCTCAGCGTCGACCTCGCGCACGGTCCCATTCACGGTCAGCCGCAGCATCAGCATCCTCCGTCGCCTTCACCCGCCCCTGACGGGCGGTTGAACAACATCAGACAAGACCGATCACCCAGGCGCAAGCCATCGGCTTAATCACATTGGCGCGACGGCGCAGGCCGATCGACGCAGCCCTGTCGCGCGGGCGGCCGGGGTGACGGCTGCGGCGTCGGCAGGCTAGCGTCTACCCAGCTCCACGCGATCGCATCTCAGGAGAACATGCATGCAGAACGCCACGCCCAGGGTCGCGTTGGTCACGGGCGCAGCCCGCGGCATCGGCCTCGCCATTGCGAAACGGTTCATCGCCGATGGATGGAGCGTCGGCCTCCTCGACATCGACGCCGACACGCTGTCCCGCAGCGTTGCGACGATCGGCGAGCCCATCCGAGCCGTCGCCCTACCCTGCGACGTATCCGTCGCCGCACAGGTCAACCAGGCGGTGGCGACGGTCAAGACGCGGTTCGGCCGGCTCGACGCGCTGGTGAACAACGCTGGCGTCGCGGTGTTCAAGCCGTTGATGGAGACCAGCGAGGCAGAATGGAACCGCGTTCTCGCGGTGAACCTCACGGGTCCATTCCTGACCGCTCAAGCCGCCGTGCCGCTCATGGCCGAAACCGGGGGGGCCATCGTCAACATCACGTCGATCTCGGGCCTGCGCGCCTCGACGCTGCGCGTCGCCTACGGCACCAGCAAGGCTGCGCTGGCGCATCTCACCAAGCA
Source organism: Alsobacter metallidurans (assembly GCF_014636935.1). Taxonomy (GTDB): domain Bacteria; phylum Pseudomonadota; class Alphaproteobacteria; order Rhizobiales; family Beijerinckiaceae; genus Alsobacter; species Alsobacter metallidurans. Next base: position 645,813 of record NZ_BMES01000002.1, read on the forward strand.
GGAAGCCGCCGAACTCGCCGGCCTCGGCATCCGCGTCAACGCGGTCGCGCCCGGCCCCGTCGACACGGCCATGGCCAAGGAAGTGCACAGCCCCGCGATCCGGGCCGACTACCACGACGCCATTCCGCTCAACCGCTACGGCCTGGAGGAGGAGATCGCCGAGGCGGTGTTCTACCTGTGCGGAAACAAGGCGTCGTACATCACCGGCCAAACCCTCGCGGTCGACGGCGGCTTCGACGCAGTCGGCATCGGCCTGCCCACGCTGCGGGGACAGGGGAGGAATGGGTAAAGGGGGCAGACTTTCCGAAAGCGGCAGTCGTCACATTCGCTAAACATACTCTCGTCATTGCGAACGCAGCGAAGCCATCCAGCCATAACAGTGAGCCGCTAGACTGGATGGCTTCGGCTTTGGCTCGCAAGAACAGCGAGGCCTTTTGCTGTTGGCGAACGACGCCTAAAGCCCCGCCTTCTCCTTCAGCGCATCGATGCGCTTGGACGCCTCCGCCTTGTCAAGCTTCGGGTCGAAGGCTTCCGGTTCATGCGCCTCCTCGGAGAGCGTCTTGAGATAGGAAGCTTGCGCACCGGTCATAGGCTCGCCCCCAGAGACCCAGTCGTCCGGGTCCTTGATCTGGTTGGAGTTCGGCGGCGCGTTCTCGCTCGGCATCTTCGGGTTCTCGCCCGTAAACGGAGCGTCCTGGGGATTTCGGCTATGCGTATCGCGCGCGGACGGGTTGGATGACATGAGCGCCTCGTTCCTTTTTTGTTCGCAAAAGAAACGTCGGCGGGGAGCGGAAGTTCCGGACATAGGCGCATACTGAGGCCGCCAGAGATTTGCTGGCTTATAGCGCCGTCGTAACCGGCCAAGCTGCGCCGATCACAAGGTCTGCGTCACCTTACGCAGGTGCGGCGGGTTGTCGGGATCCAGGCCGCGAGCCACCGCCAGAGCCGCGATCCCGCCGTAGAAGGCCCGGGCCTGAATCAAGGGCGCGAGCGCTGCAGGCGCCGCCGGCGGCAGCGGCAATGGCCGGCCGGGGCAGCCGGACGCGAATCCCGCATACCGCACCTCCGCCCCGAGCGACACAAGCGTTTCCGCGATCGCGCAGGTGCTGGCCGAGCCCTCGTCCGCCGGGTCCAGCACCAGCGCCGGAAAACCCGGGCCGGCGAGCGCCATGGGGCCATGCTTCACCTCGGCGGCGCTGAACGCCTCGGCGTGGATGCGGCAGGTTTCCTTGAACTTCAGCGCCATTTCCTGCGCAACGCCCAGGCCGAGCCCGCGACCGATCACGAAAAGGTTCGCGGCGTCCCGCAAAGACAGGAGCTCCGGCCCCCAGTCGCACCCTCCGGCCTCGTCCAGCAGCGCCGGGCCGCGGCGCACCGCGTCAAGCAGCTCGGCGTCGTCGCTCCAGGCCGCCGCGAGATGCAAGAGAGCGAAGCAGGTGCCCAGAAAGCTTTTGGTGGCTGCGACGCTGCGCTCCGGTCCGGCATGCAGCGGCAGCACCACGTCGGCGAGCGCGGCCAGGGGCGACGCCTCGTCGTTCACAATCGCGACCACGAGCGCCCTGCCTCGCTTGGCCGCCTCCGTCAACCGCAGCGCGTCGGGGCTGCGGCCCGACTGCGACGCCGCGATAAACAGCGAGCCGGACAGATCCGGCTCGCTCCCATACACGGAAGCAAGGCTCGGTCCCAGCGAGGCCACCGGCAGCCCGAGCCAGCGCTCGATCAGATACTTGCCGTAAAGCGTTGCGTGGTCGGACGAACCGCGCGCGCAGGTGGACACGAAGCGCGGCCGCTCGGCTCGCAGACGGTCAGCAAGCCGTGCGATCGTCTCGGTGTTGAGGTCAAGCTGGCGCCGCGCCACGTCGCCTGACTCGGCGGCCTCGCGGGTCAGGAGCGCTTCAGCCATGATCCGCCTCCCGCAGGATGTCGTGAGCCATCGCCTCGACCTCGCCGAGATCAAGCCGCAAACCCGCGCCTCCGACCGCTCGGACTGACAGGGTGCCGCAGGCGATCCCCCAGGCCAACGCCTCGCGCGGCCGCCGGTTCATCAAGCTGGCGGCCAGGAAGCCCGCGTTAAAGGAATCGCCCGCTCCCGTGGTGTCGACCAAGGGCCCTCCGCGGGGCGCCTTCAGGACAATCATTTCGCCGCGCTCATGCAGGATCGCGCCGTCCGCTCCGGTCTTGATCACGACGGTGGGAAAGCGCGACGCCAGCCGCCGGCCCGCCTCGCCCAGATCTTCGCAACGCGCAATCACGCGCGCCTCTGCGGCGTTGGGCAGAAACACTTCCACGCCGGCGCAGCGGTCAAGCAGGTCAGGCGAGCGGATCAGCGCGTCGTCCCAACTCGGGTCGAGCGAGATCGAGAGGCCCGCGGCGGCGGCTGTCGGCAAGAGATCCGGGATTTCGGCCACGGTGGCAAATTCGGCGACATGAAGCCAGCGCGGGGCCGGGGACGCCAGCGCAGCCTCCAGGGTGGCGGGGCGGCCAGAGCCGGCGCGGCGCGACAGGAAGGCGCGTTCCCCGCCCTGAACCATCGCGACGGTGAGTTGCGGCCCCGCATCGGCGGCCCGCTCCAGAAAGCGCAGGTCGACGCCGGACGCCTCGAGCATCGGCGCAATCGCCTCCGCGAGGGGATCGACCCCAAGCCGACCAAGCAACGAGGCCGGGGCGCCAAGGCTCGCCGCCCGCGCGGCCGTAATAAACGCGCCGCCGCCGGCCGCCACCGCGAAATCGTCGGCGAAGCGCTCCTCGCCCAGGCGGGGCATCTCGCCGAAGCCGCGAAACACCAGATCGCAGTAGATCCGCCCGATGCAGAGCAGCAGGCCGGCGTCACCCCCAAACGGGGTCGTCATAGAGCCCGCTCGGTCGCGGCGTCGAAGAATTTCAGGGCGGCCACGTCCGCGCCAATCCTAACCGCGCCGCCGACGCGCGGCGGATTCTTGGCGGCCGCGCTGGCCAACACGAGCTGATCGCCGATCTCGACATGCACGAAGGTTTCGGGCCCCAGCGGCTCCACCACCGCGACAATTCCGGCCAGCGCAAGGTCGGCCTGCTCCCCCTCGCCCAGCACGCGGAGCTCCTGCGGACGCACGCCCACCAGTATGCGCGGCGGGGCGGGCTCGGCCAGGGCCAGCCGCACGGGCCTTTCGCCCAGCGTCAGCGCGCCGCCCGAGACGCCGGCGGGGAGGATGTTCATGGTCGGCGAGCCGATGAAGCGCGCCGTGAACACGTCAGCCGGGTTCTCGTAGAGATCCATCGGGCTGCCCACCTGCAGGATGCGCCCGTCGCGCATCACCACGATGCGATCGGCCATCGTCATGGCCTCGACCTGGTCGTGCGTGACGTACACGATGGTGGCGCCGAGCCGCTGGTGCAGCCGTTTGATCTCCAGCCGCATCTGGGCGCGCAGTTGCGCGTCGAGATTGGACAAAGGCTCGTCGAACAGAAAGGCGGCTGGATCGCGCACCATGGCCCGGCCGATGGCGACGCGTTGGCGCTGCCCGCCCGAGAGTGCGGATGGCCGGCGCTCCAGCAGCGCATCGAGCCCCAGGATGCGGCCGACCTCCTCCACCTTGGCGCGCTTGGCCACCTTGTCGAGCTTGGACGTGTAGAGCCCGAACGCGATGTTCTCGCCCACGCTCATGTGCGGGTAGATGGCGTAGTTCTGGAACACCATCGCGATATTGCGGTCCTTGGGCTCCAGCCGGTTGACCACCCGGTCGCCGATGCGGATTTCACCGCCGTCGATGTCCTCGAGCCCGGCGATCATCCGCAGCGTCGTGGACTTGCCGCAGCCGGACGGGCCGACGAACACCACGAACTCGCCGTCCTGAACCGTCAGGTCGATGCCGTGCACAACCTGCGTCGCGCCGTAACGCTTTACGAGATCCTGGATCGCGATGCCGGCCATCAGCCCTCCTCCGCCAGCGCCGTGAAGGCCGCCTGCAATTCATCCCGCGCCTTGCTCTCATGCAGGGCGAACCGGTGCGCTTCGGCCGCCGCCTCGGCCAGCTTGGCGCGATAGCCGCTTAACGCGGCGTCCAGCGCCGCCGGCCCCGGCCCGCCGAAGCGGCTGCGGACGGCGACGAAATGCTCGGGCGACACGGCTTTTGCGAAGCCGGCCGGATCGAGGCCGGGCTCGCGGCCCACATGCTCGCGGAACGCGGCCGCGAAGGGCGCGTAGCCGTCGCGCGGCAGGTCGCCGTCCGCCGCCACCACGGCGCGGGCGACGTCGGCCGCGATCTCGTGCGCCTGCCGGAACGACAGCCCCTCGCCTCGCACCAGCGTGTCGGCGAGCTCCGTGATCGTGATGCAGGAACGGCGGATGTTCTCGGCGACGCGCCGGTCGTCGACTTGCAAGGCCGGCAGCAGCGCGGCAAGCAGATCGAGCACCCGCCCGCCGGTCTCGAAGCACTGGTAGCCGGCCTCGTGCGTTTCCCCCTCGGCGTCGTTCATGTCCGTGAACGGCGTGTTGTGGATCACGTCCCGAATGGTGCGCGCCCGGCCCATCGCCTGCGATGCAAGGTGGCGCAGATGCTCGATGGGCACCGGATTGCGCTTCTGCGGCATGATCGAGGAGATCTGCACGAAGGCGTTGGGCACGTAGATCTGTCCCACCTCGAAGGCCGTCCAGAACTGCAGGTCCTGGATCACGCGCCCGAGATGCAGGAAAACGAGCTCGATGGCGCTGAACGTCGCCGTGACGTAATCCACCGCCGCAATGCAGCCATAGCTGTTCTCCAGCGGAGCGGCGAAGCCCAGCAGATGCGCCACGCGGTGGCGGTCGAGCGGGAAACCTGATGTCGTGATGGCGGCCGCGCCCATGGGCGACAGGTCGAGCAGTTCGCGCGCCTGAAGGAGCCGCCCATGGTCGCGCAGCATCACCTCGATGGCGGCGCCCAGATAGTGCCCCAGCGTCGAGGGCTGCGCCGGCTGGCCATGTGTGTAGGCGACGATCAGCGTCCCACGCTCGCGCTGGGCCAGCGTCAGCGCCGCCTCGATCAGTCCGCGCAGCTTGCCCGCGAGTGCATCCACGCGCGGCTTTAATGCGAGCTTGAACAGCGTGTGGTCGATGTCGTTACGCGAGCGACCCGTGTGCAGCCGCCCAGCCTCGTCAGGCCCGAGCCGCGCCTTCAACTCGGCTTCGATGGCGAAGAAATAGTCCTCCACCGCGCCCGTGTAGACCATGGCGGCGGGATCGAGCGCCAGGTCGATGTCGGCCAACGCGCGGGCGATCCGCCCGGCGACGTCGCGCGGCAGGATGCCGGTCTCGGCCAGCATCACGAGATGCGCACGGTCGATGGCGCGGAAGCCTTCCACATGATGCATCCTGGCCCCGTCGAAGAGCGGCCGCAGCACGGTCTCCTTGTAGACGGGATCCGGAAAGGTCGTGCGGTCGTGCGAGCGAGGGTCCTGTGTCATCGATTCAGCCCTTCAGCCCGGCCAACACGACGCCGCGCACGATGTAGCGCTGCAGCACCAGGAACACGAGAAGGGTTGGCAGGGTGGCCAGCGCCGCGCCGGTCATGATCAGCTCCCACTGGATCTGCTGCTCCACCGCGAAGCTCGAGAGCCCCACCGGCAGCGTGTAAAGTTCCTTGCTGGTGGTGACGATCAGCGGCCAGATAAACGCTGTCCAGTTGCTCAGGAACGTGAAGATCGCCAGCGCCGACAAGGCCGGCGTCACCAGCGGCAGCGCGATGCGCCAGAAGATCGCGAACTCGTTCAGCCCGTCGACCCGCGCCGCCTCCAGGAAGTCGTTGGGCACCGTCTCGAAGAACTGCTTCATCAGGAAGGTGCCGAAGGCCGTCATCATGCCGGGGAACATGATGCCCCAGTAGGTGTCCAGCCAGCCGAAGTTGCGGGCCATCACGTACCAGGGGATCACCAGCATCTCGGTCGGGATCATCAGGGTCGACAGAATGGCCAGAAATACGATGTAGCGGCCGCGAAACTCGAACTTGGCCAGCGTGTAGCCGACGAGGCTGTCGAAGAACACGTTCGACAACGTCACCACGACAGCGACGCCCATCGAGTTGGCGAACCAGCGCAGGAAGCGCCCGTCGGACAGCACCGTGACGTAGTTGTCGAGCGTCGGATGGGCCGGAAGGAGTCTCAGATCATAGACTTCCGACGCGTCCTTCAACGACGTCGAGAACATGAATACGAGCGGCAGAATCATCGCGAGCCCGCCCGCCAGCAGCAGGACCCACGCCACGGCGCGACCGAAGCCGGCGCGCGGACCAACGGCGGCGGCGCTCATCAGCGATCCCTCAGAAGACGCAGTTGCACGAGCGACACGGCGAGCAGCGCCAGAAACAGCACCACCGTCTGGGCCGCCGCATAGCCCATGTCGAAGGACGAGAAGGCCGTCTGGTAGATCATCAGCACCAACGGCTTGGTGGCGTTGAGCGGCCCGCCCGGGTCGCCCGAGGTCATGTTGTAGACCTGGTCGAAAATCCGCAGGAAGCCGATGGACGAGAACACCACCAGGAAGATGATGGTCGGCCGCAGCAGCGGGATGGTGATGCGGCGCAGGATCGTCCCGTCCGACACGCCGTCGATGCGCGCCGCCTCGTAGTAGGTCGTCGGAATCGCCCGAAGGCCGGCCAGGAAGATCACCACCTGGAAGCCGAGCCCCGCCCAGATCGCGGGCGCGAGCACGGAGGGCAGCGACTGCGTGGTGGAGCGCAGAAACGGCTGCTGCGGAAAGCCGAACGTCGACAGGACCTGGTTGAACAGCCCAATTGGGACTGGCTGGTAGAACCACCGCCACACCCACGCCATGGCGGCGGCCGTGGTCAGGAATGGCAGGAAATATAACGCCCGGATGAACCCGTGCATAAAGCGCACGCGGTCGAGGTGGTAGGCGATCGTGAAAGCCAGCAGCAGGCTCACGGGCGTGCCGATCACCAGGTAAAGTACGGTGTTGCGGAACACCTGCCAGAACACCGGGTCGCCGAGCAGGCGCTTGAAGTTCGCCAGCCCGACGAAGCCCGGCTTCGTCAGCAGGTTCCAGTTCGTGGTCGAGATGTAGAAGGCTTCCCCGGTCGGGTAGAACCGGATCAGCGCGTAAAACAGGATCGGGACGGCCAGGAAGCCCCAGGCCCAGACCACCTGTTTCCGGCGCAGGCTCAATCCGCGCCAGAAACCGCCGCGTGCGACGTGGTCCAGGGCCTGGTCCGTCATGACGCCCGTCCGCTCACTTCTTGGCGTAGAAACGGTCGAGAATGGCCTGTTCGGCCTTCGCCGCCTCCGCCAGCGCCGCCTTCGCGTCCTGGTTCTGGATCAGAACCCGGTTTGCGAGGTCGAGCGCCACCTGACGCTGCCCGGCCTCGTCCACGAACACGGTGGCGTTTGAGTAGTTCAGCGCCTTCAGGAACGGCCCGTAGATCGGGTGGGAGAGGTTCTTGTCGGTCTCGGCCGCGGCCTTGCGGGCCGGCAATTCGCCTACCGCGTCGAGCCACACCTGCATGGCCTCGGGCGTGGTCACGAAGGCGAGGAACTTCTTGGACGCCTCCAGCTTCTCGCCGGTCGCCTTGGTGGTGATGGCGTTCACCCAGTAGCTGGCGAAGTTGAAGCGCTTGCCGTCGGGCCCGGCCGGGAGCTCGGCGACGCCCCACTCGAAACCCTTGATGTTGCCAAAGGCGCCGAGGCGGAAGCTGCCGTCGATCGTCATGGCGGCGCGGCCGGCGCGGAACGCCGCCTGCCCCTCGTCCATGAAGCCGGCCTGGCCCACCTTGTGGACCTTCTGCAGGTCGGCGTACCAGGTCAGCGACTTGGCGCCGGCCTCGCTGTCGTAGGTCACCTTCTTGTTGTCGTCGCTGTACGGCGCTCCGCCGTTCTGGCGCAGCAGCACCTCGCGCCACCAATGATAATCCTGGCCCGGGAAATCGAGAGTGATGCCTTCGGACAGGAGATTGCCCGCGCCGTCACGCTTCACGGTCTTCTTGGCGGCTTCCAGCAGCTCGTCCGTGGTCTGCGGCGGCTTGGCCGGGTCGAGGCCCGCCTCCTGGAACAGCTTCTTGTTGTAGAACAGCGCCAGCGAGCGCACCGCCGTCGGCAGGCCGTAGTACTCGCCATCGCGCTTCATGGCCGAGACGATCGGGTAGAAGTCCTTCTCGATCATGGCCGGCGGGAACGCGTCCTTGGGCAGCGGCTGAATGAACTTGGCGGCGACGAAATTGTCGAGCCAGCCATAGAACAGCTGCACCACGTCGGGCCCCTGCCCGGCCGGCAGCGCCGCCGCGATCTTGGTCTGGTAGTCGGCATACGGGAAGGTCGTGTGCTTGACCTTGATGTTCGGATTCGCGGCCTGGAAACGCTTGATCAGCTCGTCCATCGCCTTGATGCGGGCGTCGAATACGTACTGCCAGTATTCGATCTCCACCGTCTGGGTCTGCGCTTGCGCGCCGGAGATGACCCCTACGGCCGCCGCAAGGCCGACCAGCATTCCTCGAAAGCCGCGCATCGCTCCACTCCCCTCGTTGATCGTTGGCGCGCTCGCACCGGCAGCGCTCAACCCATGCTTGTACGGCCTCGGCAGCCTGTCAACGGATTAATTCAATTGAGTTGGTTTAACTCAGGCTGCACAGTCGTTGTCGCAATCTGGTCCTGACATGACGCGCAAAGATCCAATCGCCGAAGCGGCCGCAACCTCCTCCAGCGTCGCCCTGGGCGGAAACGCCGAGCGCACCCGAAGCCACAATCGCCGCGTGGTTCTCGAAACTGTGCGCCAGCATGGCCGCCTCGGCCGCTCCGACATCGCGGCGCTGACGCGACTGACCGCGCAGGCGGTCTCCAACATCGTGGTGGAGCTTGTCGCCGAAGGCCTGCTGGCCGAGCGCGGCCGCCGCCGCACCGCACGCGGCCAGCCGCCGGTTGATTTCGAGGTCAACGCAGACGGAGGCATGACGGCTGGCATGGAGATCGGCGCGGACCGGATCACCACCGTGCTGGTGGACATCGCCGGAGGTCTGCGAGCCCAGCGAACGACGACCCTGCCGGACGCCTCGCCGCCAGCCGTGCAGGCGCTCGCGGCCTTGGAGCTGGCCGCCGCGCGCCGCGCCCCTGGCTTGCCGAAGCGGCTGCTTGGCTGCGGTGTCGTGATGCCAGGCCCCTTCGGCGTCGAAGGCATGAGTTCGATTGGCGACACCGTGTTGCCCGGCTGGGCGAATCTTGACGCCGCCGCCCTGATGACCGAGGCCCTGGGCTGCGCCGTCACGGTCGAGAACGACGCCACTGCGGCGGCCGTAGGCGAGCGCCTTTACGGGCGCGGCCGCGACCGACGAAACTTTTGTCTCGTCTATTTCGGCGCGGGCCTGGGGCTCGGCATCATCATAGACGGCCAGCCCTATCGAGGCGCCTACGGCAACGCTGGCGAAATCGGCCATGTCCGCGTAGTTCCGGGCGGACGCGCTTGCCCGTGCGGCGGCCACGGCTGCCTTGAGCGCTACGCTTCCGCGAACGCGCTGGCCGAGATGCTGCACGACTCCGGCCGAGAGGCGGCGTATGAGGACGTCGCCCGCCTCGCCGACACCCGCGATCCTGTGGTGGACCGCTGGATCGCGGAGGCCGCCACCCTGCTCGGACCTGTTGTGGCGCTGCTCGAAAACCTGTTCGATCCCGAGACCATCGTGCTCGGCGGCACGTTGCCGGACGTCGTCATGGACGGCTTGGTGGCCGCCATGCAGCCCCTGCCGCTGTCGGTGTCGTCGCGGTCCGACCGAAGCGTGACGCGACTGCAGCGCGGCGCCACCGGCCGCTTGACGGCGGCGCTCGGAGCAGCCGCGCTGCCTCTTCTCGACACGATCGCGCCCAAGATCGACCGCGTGGCTCCGCCGGAACCCATCGCGAGGGCCGCCGGCCGCTGAAGACCCACCCGGACCAGTGGAGCCCGCCAGGCGACTCGTTTGATTTGCCTCTGGCTCCCGATGGCTTTATTCGCAGGTGCGAGATGGGAGCCTGGGCGGCTCCGAAACGCTTTCAGAGGGCGCCATGGCGGCTTTCGACTTCGAGCGCGTGCTGCTGGTCGAGCACTGGACCGATCGGCTGTTCAGCTTTCGTACGACGCGCAATCCGACGCTGCGCTTCGAAAACGGCCAGTTCGCGATGATCGGCCTCAAGGTCGACGGCCGGCCGCTGCTGCGCGCCTACAGCTTCGCGAGCGCCAACTACGAGGAATATCTCGAGTTTTACAGCATCAAGGTGCCGGAGGGTCCGCTCACCTCTCGGCTTCAGCACATCAAGGTCGGCGATGAGATCATCGTGGGCCACAAGCCCACCGGCACGCTGATCCAGAGCAACCTGCTGCCCGGCAAGCGCCTGTTCATGTTCGCGACCGGCACCGGCCTCGCGCCTTTCGCCAGCATCATGCAGGACCCGGAGGTCTACGACCGCTACGAAAAGATCGTGATGGTGCACGGCTGCCGCGAGATCGCCGAACTTGCCTACGGCCAGCGTCTCGTCCGCGGCTTGCCCGAGAACGAGTATTTCGGAGACGTCGTGAAGGACAAGCTCGTCTACTACCCCACCACAACGCGCGAGCCCTTCGTCCACATGGGCCGGGTCACCGACCTCATCCAGAACGGCAAGCTCTTCGCCGACACGGGCCTTGCCCCACTCGACCCCGAACACGACCGGGTCATGCTCTGCGGCAGCCCCCAGATGCTCGCAGACCTGCGCGTCATGCTGGACGCCATGGCGTTCACAGAAGGCAGCACCAACACCCCCGGCAGCTACGTCATCGAACGCGCCTTCGTGGACAAGTAAGCCGCCGCCAACAGGCGCGCGCCCTGGGCTGTCCTGCGACGTCGCGAACTGAAGGCTAGGCAGTCGAGCCTACAGACCAGCTTCAAGCTGGTCTGCTTCGCTGCCGCCCCCGATACAGAAAAAGGTTGAACAATCCCGCCCGGCTCTGCACTCACCTCAAACTTGTCGACTAGTCATCCAGTTTGATCTGGGCTAGCGTCCTGCCGCGATAGAGGAACGCCGAAAAGCAATCGGCGGCATCCCGGAGGAAAGCGATGTCGAATATTTGTCTTACCCGCCGTGCGCTCGGCGCCGGACTGGCTCTCGCGGTGGGCCTCGGGCTTTCCGCGCCCGCTTTTGCCCAGGCGAAGGTCACCCTCAAGCTCGGCCACCTCGGCAACGAGGACAATGTCTGGCACAAGGCCAGCATGCGTTTTGCCGAAGAAGTCGCTAAGCGCACCAACGGCGAGATTGAGGTCAAGATTTTCCCGAACGAGCAGCTCGGCAAGGAAACCGACCTGATCAAGGGCATCCAGCTTGGCACCGTCGATTTTACCATCACCGGCGAGTCGCTGCAGAACTGGGCTCCCTCCGCCGCCCTGCTGGCCGTGCCCTACGCAATTCGCGACCTCGACCATCTCGACAAGGTCGTGTCCGGCCCCGTCGGGGCTAAGATCGCGCAGAACATCGATGACAAGACCGGCCTCAAGGTCCTGACCTACTTCGCCCGCGGCCCGCGCGAGCTGACCTCCAACCGCCCGATCAAATCGCCGGCCGACCTCAACGGCCTGAAGCTGCGCGTGCCGAACGTGCCGCTCTTCGTGAAGTTCTGGGAAGCGCTCGGCGCCAAGCCGACCCCGATGGCCTTCTCGGAGGTGTTCACCTCGCTGCAGAACTCCACCATCGACGCCCAGGAGAACCCGCTGGCGCTGATCAAGTCGGCAAGCTTCAACGAGGTCCAGAAATACGTGAACCAGACGGATCACGTGCTGAGCTGGATCTACCTCGTCGGCGGAACCAAGAAGATGGCCCGCCTGACGGACGCCCAGCAAAAGGCCATCGTGGAAGCCGCCAAGGCCGCCCAGGGCTATGAGCGCGGGCTCTTTACGGCCGACGAGAAGCAGCTCGAGGCCGACCTGAAGGCCAAGGGCATGGAGTTCGTGCAGGTCGACAAGGCCGCCTTCGCGGCCAAGGCCAAGGACGCCGTAACGGCCGCCCTGCCGGCCGAGATCAAGCCCCTCTACGACGAGATCGTCGCCACAAAGTGAGGTAGCCGGCCAAGCGCTCGCATGCGCCCCCTCTCCCCGGAATGGGGAGAGGGCTGGGGTGAGGGTTGGCCAACATCCCCTCATCCGACCTCGCTGCGCTCGGCCACCTTCTCCCCGTACCGGGGAGAAGGGCTCGCCTCACATCCGCCGGCCCGGCCCTCCCGCCGGACCGGCCTCCCCCACCCTGAGCAGGTTTGTTCGAGGACCCCATGCGCAACGTCTTCGCCGGCCTGGTGGCCGCCTTGGTGAGCATATGCCGCTACGGCACGCTCGCCGCCTTCTCTGTGCTGATCGGCGTCGTCGCCATCCAGGTGCTCGGCCGCATCCCGGGCTTCCCGTCCCCGTCTTGGACCGAGGAAGTCGCCCGCTTCGCGTTGGTCTACCTCGTCGCCTTTTCGTGCGGGCTAGCGGTGCTGCGTTCCGAGCTCGTGAACGTCGACCTGTTCATCACGCCCTTGCCGCCCGCAGCGCGGCGCTTCGTGGAGCGGATCGTAGACGTGATCATGATCGTGTTTTCGCTCGCGATCCTGCCCGGCGCCTGGGACTACGTCGCCGGCAGCCTCGGCGAGCGCGCCCGCTCGCTCGATGTGCCGATGATCGCCATCTACGTCGTGACGCTGATCATCCCCGCCTCGCTCGCCTTCTTCTCCCTCGCGCGCTTCCTTGGCTTCGGCCAGACGCCGCCCGCAAGCCACGGGGAACTCGTCTGATGCTCGTCACCCTGCTGTTCGGCACCTTCGCGGTCTGCCTCATCCTGGGCACGCCGATCGGCGTGGCGCTCGGCCTCGCCTCGGCCGTGTATCTCTTCGGCGCCGGCATCGATCTGTCGGTCGTTCCGCAATACATGTTCGCCGGCATGGATTCCTTCGTGCTGCTCTGCATCCCAGGCTTCGTGCTCGCCGGCAATCTCATGAACGGCGGCGGCATCACGGATCAGATCGTGCGTTTCGGCAACGCCATCGTGGGCCACATCCGCGGCGGGCTCGGCCTCGCCAACGTGGTCGGCTCGATGATCTTCGCCGGCATCTCGGGCACGGCAGTGGCCGAGACTGCCTCGATCGGGTCGGTGATGATCCCGGCCATGCGCAAGTCGGGCTATGACGCGCACTTCGCGGCGGCCGTCACGGCGGCCGCTTCCACGGTCGGCCCGATCATTCCGCCCAGCGTGCCGATGATCATTGTCGGCACCCTCACGGGCCTCTCGGTTGGCAAGATGTTTCTGGCCGGCGCCGTCCCGGGCGTGCTGATGGGCATCGGGATGATGATCACGGTCTACATTATCTCGCGCAAGCGCGGCTATCCGAAGGGGACCTGGCAGGGCTGGGGCCACGTTGTGCGCACCAGCAAGGCGGCCTTCTGGGCCATCCTGATGACCGGCGTGATCCTGTTTGGCATCGTCGGCGGCTACTTCACGCCCACCGAGGCCTCGGTGGTGTCGGCGCTCTACGCCTTCGTGGTGGGCCTCTTCGTGTATCGCGGTTTCAAGGTGTCGGCGCTGCCCAACATCCTGATCGAGAGCGCCATCGGGTCGGGCGCGCTGGTGCTGCTTGTGGGCCTCGCCAACGTGTTCGGCTGGATCCTCACCAGCGAGCAGATCCCGCAGGCGATCGCGGCCTCCATGCTGGCGCTGACCACTAATAAGTACTTGATTATTCTCCTGATCAACATCCTGCTGCTGATCGTCGGCACCTTCATGGAAACAATCGCGGCGCTGATCATCCTGTTTCCGCCGCTGCTCGCCGTGGCCGTGAAGGTCGGCATCGACCCGATCCACTTCGCCACCTTCGCGGTGATCAACCTGATGATCGGCCTCACCACGCCGCCGGTCGGCGTGTGCCTGTTTGTATCGGCCAACATTGCCAAGATCTCGCTGGGCGCGATCAGCAAGGCGATCTGGCCCTTCCTGGTGTGCAACATCTTGGTTCTGTTCCTGGTGTCCTACGTGCCGCAGATCTCGCTTTGGCTGCCCAGCCTTTTCTACAAGTGAGGAATGGATGAGCTTCGATCGCCAGAGCAGCCATACGCCGCCCACCGTTCGCGCAATACATGCGGCGCTTCGCCAGGATATCGTCAACCTGCGGCTGCGGCCGGGCGAGCGGCTCTCTGAAAACGAACTAGCCCTGCGTTTCGGCACCAGCCGCGCCCCGGTCCGTGAAGCCTTGATCAGGCTCGTCGAGGAAGGCCTGATCGATGTGCGGCCTCAGCGCGGCAGCTTCGTCAGCCGGATCTCCCTCTCGGCCATGGAGCGCGCGCGGTTCGTTCGCGAGGCGCTGGAACTCGCCGCCGTGCGCCGCGCCGCTGAGCGAGGCGTGTCGCCCGGCCTGCTGGCCCGAGCGCGCGGCGCGATCGCCGAGCAGGAACGGGCGCAGCGAAACCCCGAGCGGTTCACCCAGGCCGACGACGCCTTTCACCACACACTGGCGGACGGCAGCGGAGTCGCCCAGCTCTGGGCTGTAGTCGAGCGTGAGAAAGCGCAATTCGACCGGGTCCGGTTCCTCAGCCTTCCGGCCGCGACTCCGGTGGAGGTTCTCATCGCCCAGCATCGCGCTATCCTGGCCGGCATCGAGAATCGCGACCCTGCTGCGGCCGAGGCCGCCATGCGGACGCACATGTCCGAGGTGCTCAAAATCGCCCATACCTTGGCGGCCGAGCACCCCGACCTCATCAACGACGACCTTGGAGCGGACGTGCAGCCATGACCGTCCTCGCGGACCTTCCCCGCCTATCCCCAGCCACGCTGACGCAGCTGAAGCCCGGCGTCGCCCTGCCCGGCTACGACCGCGACCGCTTGCGCGTCGGGATCGTGCATCTGGGCCTCGGCGCCTTCGTGCGCGCCCACGGCATGCTCTACACGGACGACGCGCTCGCGCAGGACTTCGCCGCCTGGGGCTATGCGGGCGTGAGCCTGAAAAGGCCCGACCAGCGCGACCGGCTCGCCCCGCAGGGCGGCCTCTACACGGCCCTCCGGCGCGACAGCGACGGCGTGAAGGCCCGCATCGTCGGCAACCTCAAGGCCACCCTGGTCGCCCCCGAGGATCCCGAGGCCGTTGTCGCCATGATGGCGGACGCGGCGGCCCGCATCGTCAGCCTCACGATCACCGAAAAGGGCTACTGCCACGATCCCGCGACCGGCCAGCTCGACGAGCATCACGCCGACATCCGCCATGACCTGGAGAACCACGACGCGCCCCGCACCGCGGTCGGCATCATCGTGGAGGCGCTGGAGCGCCGACGCGTCAACGGCATCGCGCCCTTCACGGTGCTGTGCTGCGACAACCTCCCCCACAACGGCCAGCTCGTGTCCGGGCTGGTGCGCGATTTCGCGGCCTTGCGCGACACCGGTCTCGCGGCCTGGATCGAGGCGCACGGCGCCTTTCCGTCCACGATGGTGGACCGCATCGTGCCGGCGACCACGCAGGCCGACATCGACGCCGCCGCCGAGGCGACCGGCCTTTACGACGCCGCGCCGGTCACGCACGAGCCGTTCCGGCAATGGGTTATCGAGGACGCCTTCGTGGATGGCGCCCGCCCGGCCTGGCACAAGGCCGGCGCGCAGATCGTCGCCGACGTCGCGCCCTATGAGCATATGAAGCTGCGGCTGCTCAACGGCTCCCATTCGGCGCTCGCCTATCTGGGCTATCTGGCCGGCTGCGAGACCGTGGTGGACGCCGTCTCCAACCCCGCCCTGCGCGCCTTTGTGAAGGCGCTCTGGCGCGAGGAGGTCATCCCGGCCGTGCCCGCGCCCGCCGGAGTGGATCTTGGCGGCTATGCGGACGACCTGCTGGAGCGCTTCTCCAACTCGTCCATTCGCCACCGCACGTGGCAGATCGCCATGGACGGCTCGCAGAAGCTGCCGCAGCGCATCCTGGCCACCATTCGCGACCGCTTGGACGCTGGGCTGCCGTTCCCCCGCCTCGCCCTCGCGGTAGCGGCATGGATCCGTTACGTGGGCGGCGTCGACGAGCGGGGCCAGCCCATCGACGTACGCGACCCCCTGGCGCAGACGCTGCGTCAGGCGCTGGACCAGGCGGGCCAGAGCCCTGCCGCGCGGGTCGCCGCCATGCTCCGCCAGGACGCGATCTTCGGCGCCGATCTGCCGCACGCCCCGGCCTTCGTGCAGGCGGTGACGGACGCCTACGCCATCCTGCTGGCGCGCGGCGCTGTGGCGGCGGCCGGTGCTGCAACCTGATTCCACCAAAGAGATTGCGAGGAAGAGCACATGGAACAGACTTGGCGCTGGTTCGGCCCCGACGACGTGGTTCCGCTGCACGCGATCCGGCAGGCTGGCGCCCGCGGCGTCGTCACGGCCCTCCACCAGATCCCTTACGGGGTGGTGTGGTCCGTGGAGGAGATCGAAGCCCGCAAGGCGCTGATCGCCGCCGATCGCAGCCTGGGACTGCGCTGGAGCGTGGTGGAAAGCCTGCCCATCCATGAGCGGATCAAGATCGGCGAAGGCGATCTCTCGGAGCTGTTCGACAACTACCGCCAGTCGATGCGCAACCTCGCGGCCTGCGGGGTGACGACAATCTGCTACAACTTCATGCCGGTGCTCGACTGGACCCGCACGGAGCTCCATCATCCGCTGCCCGGCGGCGGCACGGCGCTGCGCTTCAACGCGCACGAATACGCCGCGTTCGACTGCTTCATGCTGGAGCGCCCCGGCGCTCAGGACGAGGTTTCGCCCGAGGTGCTCGCCAAGGCGCGGAGCTGGTTCGAGAAAGCCTCCGAGAGCGACAAGGCCCGGCTGCTGGCCAACATCATGGCGGGCCTGCCCGGCGCCTTCGACCGCTACGACATCCCCGGGCTGCGCCGCCATCTGGCGCGCTACGCCGGCATCGACCGCGAGGCCCTACGCGAGAACCTTGCCCGGTTCCTGCGCGAGGTGACCCCAACCGCCGAAGAGGTCGGCATCCGCATGGCGATCCACCCGGACGACCCGCCGCGTTCGTTGATGGGGCTGCCCCGTATCGTGTCGTCGGCCGACGACCTTGATTTCATCACCCAGGCGGTGGACTCGCCCGCCAATGGGATCACGTTCTGCACCGGCTCGCTTGGGGCCGGCGCACACAATGACCTTCCCGCCATGGCGCGGCGGTTCGCGCATCGAACCCACTTCGCCCATCTGCGAAACGTCGCCAAGGAGCCGGACGGCTCCTTCATGGAAGCCGATCACCTCGGCGGCGACGCCGACATGGTGGCGGTCGTGGAGGCGCTGCTGGACGAGCAGAACCGCCGCAAGCAGGCCGGCGACGCCCGCTGGCGCATCCCCTTCCGCCCCGACCACGGCCACGAGCTGCTGGACGACAAGGGTAAAGGCAGCTTTCCGGGCTACTCCGCCATCGGCCGCCTCAAAGGCCTCGCCGAAATCCGCGGCGTCATGACGGCGGTGTCGCAGCTGAAAGGATTGCCGCTTTAGCGGGATCGCCCCCCTGGCGCTGGCCTTACATGTCCTTGCGGGGATCGAAGGTCTGCGTCTCCGACCAGCGCTTCATTAAGGCTTCCAACTCCTGATCCTTTTCGGGCGGGAGCACCACCTCGACAGTGACCAGCAGGTCGCCGGGGCCGTCGGCAGCCGGGAGCCCTTTGCCACGCAGGCGAAGGGTGCGGCCGCTGGAGGAGTGGGAAGGGATCGACATTTCCACCGCGCCGTCCAGCGTCGGGACGCGGACCTTGGCGCCCAGCACGGCTTCATCGAGCCGCAGCGGCAGGCGCAGGCGCAGGTCTTTGCCTTCCACCGTGAAGCGCTTGTCTGGCCGCACCCGCACGTTGACCAGAAGGTCGCCGTTTGCGCCGCCCCAGGCGCTCGGGTGGCCCTGCCCTTTCAGGCGGATGACCTTGCCGTCCGTGACGCCGGCCGGAACCGAGATCTCGACCTCCTTGCCGGAGGGCAGCACGACGCGCGCCTTGGCGCCCTTCGCGGCCTCGGCGAGCGTCAGCGTGATCTCCGTCTGTGCATCTTCGCCGGACGGGCGCTTGCCGCCCGTGCGACCGGCGCGCTGGCCACCGGCCGCGCCGCCGCCGGCAAACAGATCGGCGAAGATGTCGCCCGGATCGAAACCGCCCGGCCCCGTGCGGGCGCGATAGCCGCCGGCCGCGCCGCCCGGCTCGAAGCCGAAATTGAAGCCCTCGAAGCCCGCGCCGCGGCCGGCCCCGAAGCCTGCCCCCGCGCCGGGTCCGCCGCCGTGGTGGAAGCCCTCGAAGCCGCTGAACCGCGGCTTGCCCTCAGCGTCGATCTCGCCGCGATCGAACTGCTTGCGCTTGGCGTCGTCGCCCAAAATCTCATAGGCGTTGGTGAGCTCGGAAAATTTTTCGCGCGCCTTCGGATCGTCGGGATTGCGGTCCGGATGCAGCACCTTCGCGAGTTTGCGATAGGCCTTCTTGATGTCCGCCTCCTGGGCGGAGCGCGGCACGCCCAAAATCTCGTAGGGATCGCGCATCGTGGTTCAACTCCTGCGGGTGATTGGACGCGCGGCCGCGCCTCGTCCCGAAGCCGGCGATTCCACGCAGCGACGCGCCGGAACCCGCCAGCTCTCCTGTTCGCTCCTGATGTGGTGAGACTGTTGCCGATTCGCAACGGCGCCTCATCGCGCCGCCATCATACCGCGTTGGCGGCCGCCTTCACCTTCTGCACCGTCCAGTCGCCTGCGCCAAGGCGGCAGGCCACGCCGATGAGCTTGTCCTCGCGCCCTTGCGTCTTCACGGCGGCGGAAAACGAGCGGCAGACCTGGTCGTTGCGCACATAGGCTTGGCCGTTGGCCGTGAAGCTGCCGGAGCCGCCCGTGTCGGCGTTGTTCCAGGACGCTCCCGGCCCCTTGTGCAGCGGGTCGAGCGCCTGCGCGAGAACCGGGCTCGCGACCTTCCAGTCGACGTCGTCGATCGTGGGCGCGAGCGGCGAGCCCGCCGGCGTGATGGAGGCGGTGGTCTCGGGATCAGCCAGGCTCATGCCCGGCAGCACCATCGAGCAGCCACACAGCGCGAGCGCGACCGTGGAGGCGACGCCGACGCGCACCAGCTGCGCCGCAGCGCCACTTTGTAGAAGACGGCGATGTCCCATATAAGTCGATAGGTCGGCTCGGCGGGACAATGGCGATCCTCGTTACGCTTGTACGCCGACATTCAACCAACGGAAACGTTAATGGCTGGTGACTTCGCCGGGTCCCGCGACCCCTTCGCCCTCTTCGCCGACTGGTTCGCCGAGGCCAAGGAGTCCGAACCCAACGACCCCAACGCGATGGCGCTCGCCACCGTGGACGAATCTGGCCTCCCCGATGTCCGCATGGTGTTGCTGAAGGGTTACGACGCGGACGGGTTCGTGTTCTACACCAACACGGAATCCGCCAAGGGGACCGAGCTGGCGGGGACGCCCAAGGCTGCCGTCGTATTCCATTGGAAGAGCCTGCGCCGCCAGGTGCGCGTGCGCGGCCCGGTGGAGCGCGTGACCGACGCCGAAGCCGACGCCTACTTTGAGAGCAGGCCGCGCGACAGCCGCATCGGGGCCTGGGCGAGCCAGCAGTCCCGCCCGCTGGAGAGCCGCTTCGCGCTCGAAAAGGCGGTTGCGACCTATGCGGCGAGATACGCCATCGGGACGGTGCCGCGCCCGCCGCACTGGACAGGGTTCCGCATCCGGCCCGTGCAGATGGAATTCTGGATGGACAAGCCGTTCCGGCTGCATGACAGGGTGGTGTTTCGCCGCCCCCAGCCGGAGGGCGAATGGGCGAGTGAACGCCTGTATCCTTGAGTCAAACTACGTTGTTATGAAGATTAAGCCTTGAAACGGCGCGGCCACCGGCCGCCCGATCCCGAACAGGATGCCGAATGCCCAATTCCAACGCTAACGGCCAACGAAAGGCCATGCTGCTGACCGGCGCGAGCCGCGGCATCGGCCACGCGACCGTGAAGCGGTTCTCCGCCGCGGGCTGGCGCGTTATCACCTGCTCGCGCCACCCCTTCCCGGAGAACTGCCCTTGGGAAATGGGCCCTGAGGACCACATCCAGCTCGACCTCGCCGACCCCGCCAACACGACGGAGGCGATTGAGGAGGTAAAGAACCGGCTGGAGGGGGGGCGCTTGGACGCGCTGGTCAACAACGCCGCCATCTCGCCCAAGGGTGAAGGCGGTTCGCGGCTAGGCACCCTCGAAACCTCGGTGGCGGACTGGCAGAAGGTGTTCCAGGTGAACTTTTTCGCCCCCGTTATGCTGGCGCGCGGGCTGATGAACGAGCTCAAGGCCGCGAAGGGCTCCGTGGTGAACGTCACCTCGATCGCGGGCTCGCGGGTGCATCCGTTCGCAGGTGCGGCTTATGCGACGTCCAAGGCTGCGCTGGCGGCGCTGACCCGCGAGATGGCGGCCGATTTTGGTCCGCACGAAATTCGCGTGAACGCCATCTCGCCGGGCGAGATCGACACCGCCATCCTGTCGCCCGGAACGGACAAGATCGTGGCCCAGATTCCATTGCGCCGGCTCGGCACGCCCGAGGAGGTAGCCAAGGCGATCTACTTCCTGTGCACGGACCAGTCGAGCTATGTCCACGGGGCTGAGATCCACATCAATGGCGGCCAGCACGTCTGACAGCGGCGGGGCCGAGGTCCCGCAGGCCGATCCCCGCCTCTACCCGTCTCGGCCTTTTCTGGCGGCCAGCGTGGCGGTGTTTCGCGCCGGCAAGGTGCTGCTTGCAACGCGCACCAAGCCGCCGGCCGCGACGCTCTTCTCGCTGCCCGGTGGACTGGTGGAGCCCGGCGAAACGCTGGAGCAAGCCGCGCTGCGCGAACTCATGGAGGAGGTCGGCGTGGTCGCCGAGGTGGTGGGTTTCGTGCGCCACACCGAGGTTATCGAACGAGACCCGGATAACCGCGTCGTGCGGCATTTCGTGATCGCGACCTTTGCGGCGCGCTGGGTGTCGGGTGAGCCGGCGCCAAGCCCTGAGGCCGGCGAGGTCCTGTTCGCCGAGCCCGGCGCCATTGGCGGGATGGCTGCGACCCGCGGCCTGGCGCGGATTGTCGCCGAGGCCGCAGCCGTGCTGGAGGCCGCATGACGAAGCAAAAGCGCATCGCCGCCACCATGCTGGCGCTGGCTGGGGCGACCGTCGTGGCGGAGCCAGCCGCCGCACAATTCTACTGGCCGTGGGAAACGCCGCCCAGGCCGGCGCCGCAAATCATCATCCAGCGTCCGCCCCGGCATCTGCCGCCCGCGGCCTCGCCCGCGCAGAGATCGCACCCCCGACCGGGGGCCCGCGGCGATCAGGCGACGCGCCCGCCGAAGCCGGCCGACGCGAAGCCAGCGGAACAAAAGCCCACCGAGGCCGCCCAGCCCGCGCCCGAGGGGCCGCCGCCGCCCTACGAGCCGCAGATGCTGCGCCTGTCCGAACTCATGGGTGCGCTGGCCTTTCTCCATCCGCTCTGCGGCGGCGAAGGCGAGGCCGAGTGGCGCGGCCGCATGACGGCGCTGATCAACGCCGAAGCGCCCCCGCCCCAGCGCCGCGAGCGACTGGCCGGGGCCTACAACCGCGGCTATCGCGAGTATTCGGTGACATATCGGCGCTGCACGCCGGCGGCCGAGACCATCATCAGCCGCAGCCTCAACGAGGGCGGGCGGCTGACGCGGGAGCTCGCCGGGCGCTTTGGCGGCTGAGTCGCTGCAACTGCTAGTCCGCCTCCCGTGCGAAATACGCTCGGAGCACGCCCGGAAGCGCCTCCGGCAGGTCTTCGGCGATCAGACCGGGGCCGATCGCCCGCCCCGCCTCTGCGTGCAGCCATACGGCCGCGCAGGCGGCTTCGAAGGCCGGGACCGACTGCGCCAGCAATCCCCCCGCAATTCCGGCGAGGCAATCGCCCGAACCCGCCGTACCGAGCCAGGGCGTCCCGTTGGCGTTGATCGCCGCCCGGCCATCGGGCGCGGCGATCACCGTGTCCGCGCCTTTCAGCACGACGACCGCTCCGAGGGTGGCGGCGGCGCGGCGCGCGGCGGCGAGTTTCGATTCCGCGCCAACGATGTCGGGCTGATTGCTGAACAACCGCGCGAACTCGCCCGCATGCGGCGTTATGACCACGCCGCGCTCTGGGCGGGAGCTGACGAGCGCAGCCAGCGCCTGCGCGTCGCCCTCGTGGCTCGTGAGCGCATCCGCATCCAGCACCGCATGCGCGCCGGACCGCAGCGCCGCCGTTGCCATATCTCGCGTTTCGGCGCCCACACCCAGCGCGGGGCCGAGCACCACGGCGTTACGGCGCTTGTCGGCCAGCAGCCCGGCCAAACCCTCCGCGCCCTCGTATCGGCGCACCATCACGGCCGTGAGCGCCGCCGCGTGGATTGGCAGCGCCTCACCGGGCGACGCCACCGTGACGAGCCCTGCCCCGATACGGAGAGCCGCCCGGGCCGCGAGCCGCGGCGCGCCGGCGCCCTCGATCCCGCCCGAAACCACCACCGCGTGCCCGCGGCCATATTTGTGGCCCTCCTCGTCCGGCGCGCGAAACGCCGCGCCGAACACGCCCGGCCCGTTGCGCCGCGCCAGCGGGCGGATCGCGTCGAGCACGGACGCGGGGATGCCGATGTCGGCGACCCGCACCGGGCCACACAGGCGTCGACCGGGGTAAAGCAGATGCCCGGGCTTCAGTCGGAAGAACGTCACCGTCTCGGAGGCCCGCACCGCCGCGCCGCGCACCTGGCCGGTGTTTCCGTCCAGCCCCGAAGGCACGTCCACCGCGACCACCGGCCGGCCCGACGCATTGATGCGCTCAACCAGCGCCAGCGCGTCAGCTTCGATAACCCGCACCAGACCTGCGCCGAACATAGCGTCGACCACCACGTCGGCGGCGGCGGGATTGCAGTCCCGCGCCGCCCCGACCGCCCCGCTCCACTTGGCCGCTGCGCCCGCTGCGTCGCCCTTCAGCGCGGCGCGGTCGCCCAACAGGGCGACCTCCACCCGGTAGCCCCGCGCCGCCAGCACGCGCGCCGCCACAAAGCCGTCGCCGCCATTGTTGCCTGGCCCGCAAACCACGAGCACCCGCGCACCGGTCGGCCTCGCCCGGCAGACCGCGTCCGCCACGGCCGCACCGGCGCGGTCCATGAGAGTCGCGCCCGAAAAGCCCGCCGCGCCGGAGAGCCTGTCGGCCTCGCCCATCTCGCTGGTTGTGAGAAGCTCGTCCATCGCGCGGTCCTTGTGATCAAATCATAGGCGGATCGCCCAAGCATTGGGCGAAACCCGCGCAGGGCTAGCCCACCCTGCCCGTTTCGCGCCCAAACCGCCCCGATGCCGCCAAGATCGCGGTGGCGCGCCGCCCCCTCGATCTGCTAAGAGCCGGAGTGTGCTTCCCGAAAGGCCGCGACGCCATAGCCGAGGATCCGGGTCACCGATGAAGAAGATCGAAGCGATCATCAAGCCGTTCAAGCTGGACGACGTGAAGGAGGCCCTCCAGGAGGTCGGCCTCCAGGGCATCACGGTCACGGAAGCGAAGGGCTTCGGCCGCCAGAAGGGCCACACCGAGCTCTATCGGGGCGCCGAGTACGTGGTCGACTTTCTCCCCAAGGTGAAGATCGAGATCGTGCTGCCCGACGAACTGGTCGAGAGCGCCGTGGACGCCATCCGCAAGGCCGCCCAGACCGGGCGCATCGGCGACGGCAAGATCTTCGTGTCCCCCGTAGAAGGCGCGATCCGCATCCGCACCGGCGAGACCGGCCTCGACGCGATCTGATCCGCCCCAACGTCCCCGCCCCCTCGAATTCCGCCTGACCTCGCGAGACCCCGCGTCCCGCTCTCCAGAAGAGGAAACGACCCATGAAGACCGCCAAGGATGTCCTGAAGGCGATCAAGGACAACGACGTGAAGTACGTCGACTTCCGGTTCACTGACCCGCGCGGCAAGTGGCAGCACGTCACCTTCGACGTCTCGATGGTGGACGAGGAGATCTTCGCCGAAGGCACCATGTTCGACGGCTCGTCCATCGCCGGCTGGAAGGCGATCAACGAGTCCGACATGACCCTGATGCCGGATCCGGCCACCGCCCAGATGGACCCCTTCTTCGCGGCCTCCACGATGTCAATCGTCTGCGACATCCTCGAGCCGACCACGGGCGAGCCCTACCCGCGCGATCCGCGCGGCATCGCCAAGAAGGCCGAGGCCTACCTGCAGTCCATCGGCGTGGGCGACACCATCTTCGTCGGCCCCGAGGCAGAGTTCTTCGTGTTCGACGACGTCCGCTTCTCGTCCGAACCCTACAACACGGGCTTCAAGCTCGACTCGATCGAGCTGCCGACCAACGGCGACACCGAATATGAGGGCGGCAACCTCGGCCACCGCATCGCCACCAAGGGCGGCTACTTTCCGGTTCCCCCGCAGGACAGCGCCCAGGACATGCGCGGCGAGATGCTGGCCGCCATGGCGGCGATGGGCGTCAAAGTCGAAAAGCACCATCACGAGGTCGCTTCCGCCCAGCATGAGCTCGGCATGAAGTTCGACACGCTGACGTTGATGGCCGACCAGATGCAGATCTACAAGTACTGCATCCACAACGTCGCGCAGAGCTACGGCAAAACGGCGACGTTCATGCCCAAGCCCATTTTCGGCGACAACGGCTCGGGCATGCATGTGCACCAGTCGATCTGGAAGGGCGGCAAGCCGCTGTTCGCGGGCAACAAGTACGCCGACCTCTCGCAGGAGTGCCTTTACTACATCGGCGGCATCATCAAGCACGCCAAGGCGCTGAACGCCTTCACCAACCCGTCGACCAACTCCTACAAGCGCCTGGTCCCGGGCTACGAGGCCCCTGTGCTGCTGGCCTACTCGGCCCGGAACCGCTCCGCCTCCTGCCGCATCCCCTACACGTCCTCGCCCAAGGCCAAGCGCGTCGAGGTGCGCTTCCCCGACCCGATGGCGAACCCCTACCTCGCCTTCGCGGCCATGCTGATGGCCGGCCTCGACGGCATCCAGAACAAGATCGATCCGGGCGCGGCCATGGACAAGGATCTGTACGACCTGCCCCCGCGCGAGTTGAAGAAGATCCCGACCGTCTGCGGCTCGCTCCGCGAGGCGCTGGCCAACCTCGACAAGGACCGCACGTTCCTGAAGGCCGGCGGCGTCTTCAACGACGACTTCATCGACAGCTACATCGAGTTGAAGATGCAGGACGTCATGAAGTTCGAGATGACCCCGCACCCGGTCGAGTTCTCGATGTACTACTCGTACTGAGGCTGAACGGCGGCTCCGGCCGCCGCTCAACCACACTCGCGACGGGGCGCCTCAGAGCGCCCCGTTTGCATTTGAGCAGCGCGTCACGCGCCGAGCTGTCTCGCGAGCCAGCCGGCGAGACCGACTACCACGGCGGCAGCGGCGCCCACGACCCAGCGCTGGTCCGACTTCGGCCTGCGGCGGGCACCCGCCAGCGCGGCGTGCTCGTCGAACGCAAAGGCGGCGCCCGCCACGGCGGCGACATGGTCCAGGGATACGGAACGGGGAGGCGCGGTCTTGATCATGGGATCGAACCTAACCAGCCTTGGTTAACACCTGGATGACAGGACGTTGGCGGTGGACGAACGTTTCCGGTCCGTTCCGCTGGCGCCCATCCGCGTGCCATACTAGAGGCAGAGCGAATCAGCGTAAGGCGGCGGAAGCGGCATGGCGAACACAGGCGATCTTTTCGGCGGCGGCGCGGCGCGCAAGCTCCCCGACGGCGACGCCGGGCCTGAGGCCGGGCCGGTCGGCGGGAAAGCCGTTGGCAAGGCCGCTCGTAAACCGGAACTGGCCGCCGTGCCGACCCAGGGCACGCCTGGCGAGGCCGGCTATACGGCCTCGTCGATCGAAGTGCTGGAAGGGCTGGAGCCGGTCCGCCGGCGCCCCGGCATGTATATCGGCGGCACGGACGAGAAGGCCTACCACCATCTTTTCGCCGAGGTGATCGACAACTGCATGGACGAGGCCGTGGCCGGCCACGCCACCTTCATCGAGGTCTCGCTAGGCGAGGACGGCACGCTCACGGTCACGGACAACGGCCGCGGCATCCCTATTGACCCGCATCCCAAGTTCCCGGGCAAGTCGGCGCTCGAAGTGATCATGACCACGCTGCATGCCGGCGGTAAGTTCGATTCCAAGGTCTACGAGACCTCCGGCGGCCTGCATGGCGTCGGCATCTCGGTGGTGAATGCGCTCTCGGACCGTCTCGAGGTGGAGGTGGCGCGCGGCCAGGTTCTATACCGGCAGGTGTTCTCGCGCGGCCATGCGCTTGGCGGCATCGAGAAGGTCGGCGAAGTCCGCAACCGGCGCGGCACCAAGATCAGCTTCCACCCGGACGCCCAGATCTTCGGCGAGGAGGCCCGCTTCTCACCCCGCCGCCTGTTCAAAATGGCGCGGTCCAAGGCCTACCTGTTCGGCGGCGTCGAGATCCGCTGGTCGTGCGCGCCCGCGCTGCTGGACGGAACTGATAAAGTGCCCCCGGAGGCGGTGTTCCGCTTTCCGGCCGGCCTGAAGGATTATCTGGCCCGTGAGATCGAGGGCAAGACCACGGTTACGGAGCAGATTTTCGCCGGCAAGGTGGAAAAGCCCGGCGGCCATGGCTCACTCGAGTGGGCAGTCAGCTGGCTCGGACCGGGCGAAGACGGCTTCGTCAGCTCGTACTGCAACACCATTCCGACGCCGGAAGGCGGGACGCATGAGTCCGGCTTGCGCATTGCGCTGTTGCGGGCGCTCAAGGATCACGCCGAGCGCATCAACCAGGGCAAGCGCGCCGCAACGCTCACCACAGACGACGTCATGCTGTCGTGCGCCGCGATGCTGTCGGTTTTCATCCGCGAGCCCGAGTTCCAGGGCCAGACCAAGGACAAGCTCGCGACGCTGGAAGCCTCGCGCATCGTCGAGAACGTCGTGCGCGACGCGTTCGACCACTGGCTCGCGGCCGCGCCCGCGCAGGCCACCAAGCTGCTCGACTGGTCGGTGGAGCGCGCCGAGGAGCGCATTCGCCGGCGCGCCGAAAAAGAGATCCTGCGCAAAACGCCGGTGCGCAAGCTGCGCCTTCCGGGCAAGCTCGCCGACTGCACGGCCGCGGGCGCGGCCGGCTCCGAGATCTTTATCGTCGAGGGCGACTCGGCCGGCGGCTCCGCCAAGCAGGCTCGCGACCGCAAGACGCAGGCCGTGCTGCCGCTGCGCGGCAAGATCCTCAACGTCGCCAACGCCACACGCGACAAGCTCTCGCAAAACCAGCAGCTCTCGGATCTGATCCAGGCGCTCGGCTGCGGCTCCGGCGCCCACTTCAAGGACGAGGACCTTCGCTACGAGAAGGTCGTGATCATGACCGACGCCGACGTGGACGGCGCCCACATCGCCTCGCTGCTGATCACCTTCTTCTACCGCCTCACCCCGCGCCTGATCGACAACGGCCATCTCTACCTGGCCGTGCCGCCGCTCTACCGGCTCACGCATGGCGGCAAGACCGTCTACGCCCGGGACGACGCTCACAAGGCGGAGCTGCTGCGCACGGCTTTCAAGGGCAAGGCGAACGTGGAGGTCGGCCGCTTCAAGGGCCTTGGCGAGATGATGCCGGCGCAGCTCAAGGAAACAACCATGGATCCGGCGCGCCGCACGCTGCTGCAGGTCCGCGTGGTGTCGGAGGACCGGCCCGACACCTCCGACGCGGTGGAGCGCCTGATGGGCAACAAGCCCGAGGCGCGCTTTGCTTTCATCCAGGAGCGGGCCGCCTTCGCGACCGAACTGGTGGATATCTGAAACAGGGACCGAGCCTCTCGAAGCGGCGCCGTTCGACATTGTCGCCAGACGTTCCGGAAAGCTCGCCCGCTCCGCCCTATGCACTGACGATTCCGCGAAGGCGTTACAAGAAGTTCATGTCGCAGCCACGTTGAAGTTACGCCCGGCGGCCTACATCCCAAAGCACAGGCCGGCTATCCCCCGCAGGCGCCTGGGTTTCGAGCACGAGAGGCGATCATGGGGACCATTCCGCACCCGCAATCCTACGACGCGCTGTCGCGGTTCTTTCATTGGACAATGGCCGGGCTGATCCTGGTCGTCTTTTCGATGGGGCTCACCGTGGATGTGCTGCCGCGGGCGATGGAACAAACCTACGTCAACCTTCACATGGTGCTGGGGACGTTGATCCTCGCACTCTACGCCGCGCGCCTCGCCTGGCGCTTTCGCCACAAGCCGCCCCCTGCCGACCCCACGCTGGGGCGATTCATCGACGTCACGTCGCGGTGGGGACATGTCGGGCTATGGGCGCTGATGCTGGCCGTTCCGTTGATCGGCATTGCGGTGATCTTTTGGCGCGGTCGCGGCATCGACTTCTACCTGTTCCAGATCCCCTCGCCGCTGGCGGCCAATCGCGCCGTGGCGCGCCCGATGAAGGAGGCGCATGAGCTCGCCGCCTATGCGCTTGTGGGGCTGGCCGCCCTCCACGCCGCAGCGGCGCTGTGGCACCACTTCATCCGCCGCGATGGCGTGCTGCGCCGCATGCTGCCGGAGTGAATTGCCAGGGCAACGCTTGGTTAACCATGCCGGCGTAAAATCCCTGCACGAGCCGTTCGGCGCGCGCAGGGGACTTTCGCGATGTTTGGAGGATCAGGGGGCCGGCTGTTTGGGGCGACGCTCCTGGGGTCCGCCGTTCTCACCGCAGCCTCGGTGGGAGCCGTTCAATACTTCGCAAACAACGCCACCGCGCCCGTTCAGGTCGCCCGCGCGGCGCCCGTGAAGCAGTCGATCGCAGGGCTGAAATCGGTGCTCGACCCCCTCACCACCGGGTCGGTGCAGCGCAACGCCTCGATCATCCTCGATCCCTGCACGGGAGCGCGCAAGAACTAGCGTTCGCTGGCGAGAGCGGCGGCGTGCGCGCGGTCATCCGGAGTGTCCTCATCCGGAATTCGCGCAAGCCAGGCGGTCAACGCGTCAAGAACGTGCTCTGGCTGCTCCAGGCTGCTGAGGTGGCCTGATTGAGGCACCACCACCAGCTCGGCGTCAGGCAGCAGCCCGTGCATCTCCTCCGCCTGGACGAGCGGCGTAATCGCGTCCTGTTCACCGACGAGCACCAGAGCGGGCTGTGTGACGTTCTTCAGGAACGGACGCGAATCCATGCGGCCGATGATGGCCCGCTGCTGGCGCATGAACGCCGTCGGACCCACCTCCAGCATCATCTCCCAGACAATCGCCTCAAGGGCGGCGTCGCCGATGCGGTCCGGGTGGACGAGCCTCGGCCAGAGCGCCCGGTGGACGTCCTCGAAGGCGCCGGTCTCGGCCATGTCGACCAGTTGCAGCCGGCGCTGCACCGCCTCCTCGGCGTCGGGCCGCGCGTTGGTGTCCATCAGGGCCACGCCGGCGACCCGGTGCGGTGCGAGCCGCAGCAACTCCAGCGCCACGTAGCCGCCCATGGAGAGACCCGCGAGCGCAAAACGCGCCGGAGCGTCTGCCAGGAGCCGCCCTGCCATGGCCGAGATGGTAGCGTCCTGCGTGGTGTCGGCGAAGATCACCGGGCGCCCCTCACGCAAACGCTCAGCCTGCGGGCCGAACAGTGCCGCGGTGCAGTTCAGGCCGGGAATGAAGACCAGGGGGGTGGTCATGTGCAGGCGGATCCTTGATCTTTCTGGCGCTTTGGGAAGGGGCGCGGACGATTACCGAATTGACTCGATTCGAAATAGCTCTATGTATCGCCTCATCCTTTGCGGGACGGCCTGCGACTTGGCTTCGACGCATCTGTCGCGCCGTTCCCCATCAACGCGCAACTGCGTCGATCGCCGCGCCGTGAGGCGGCCTGAAGAATGAATTTTTCCGATCTCGGCCTTAGTGAAAAGGTGCTCGAAGCCGTCACGGCTTCTGGCTACACCACCCCTACGCCTATTCAGGCGGAGGCCATTCCGCATGCCCTGGCGCGCCGCGACGTGCTCGGCATCGCTCAGACCGGCACCGGCAAGACGGCGGCGTTCACGCTGCCCATGCTGACGATGCTGGAACAGGGCCGCGCCCGGGCGCGTATGCCCCGGACGCTGATCCTCGAGCCGACGCGCGAACTCGCCGCGCAGGTCGAGGAAGCCTTCGTGAAATACGGCGCGAACCAGCGCCTCAACGTCGCCCTGCTGATCGGCGGCATGTCGTTCGGCGATCAGGACGCCAAGATCACGCGTGGCGTTGATGTCCTTATCGCAACCCCCGGCCGCCTGCTCGACCATTTCGAGCGCGGCAAGCTGCTGCTCACCGGCATCGAAATTCTCGTGATCGACGAAGCCGACCGCATGCTCGACATGGGATTCATCCCGGACATCGAGCGCATCTGCCGCATGGTGCCGTTCACCCGGCAGACGCTGTTCTTCTCAGCCACCATGCCGCCGGAGATCCAGCGGCTTACCGAGACATTCCTCCACAACCCAGCCAAGATCGAAGTGGCGCGCCAGGCCTCCACGGCCAGCACGATCACGCAGCGGCTGGTGGGGTCCGGCCCCGAGCCGCACGACAAGCGTGACGTGCTGCGCCAGCTCATCCGGCAGCAGCCAGACTTCAAGAACGCGATCATCTTCTGCAATCGCAAACGCGACGTGCACACCGTGTACCGCTCGCTCGAGAAGCACGGCTTCAGCGTCACGGCGCTTCACGGCGATCTCGACCAACGCGCCCGCATGGCGGCGCTGGACTCGTTCCGCAACGGCTCGATCCAGCTCCTGGTCGCCAGCGACGTCGCAGCCCGCGGTCTCGATATCCCGGACGTGAGCCACGTCTTCAACTACGATGTGCCGCACCACGCGGAGGACTACGTCCACCGCATCGGCCGCACCGGCCGCGCCGGGAAAAGCGGCGTCGCGATCTCGATCGTGACCGGCGAAGACAAGAAGAACCTCGCCGCGATCGAGCACATGATCGGCGCCACCATTGAGTGGCAGGGCGAGATGCCCGCAGCCGGAGACGGCGAAGGCGAGCGCCGCCGCCGCCCCGGCGGTCGCCGTCCCGCAGGGCGCGACCGGACCGAGCGTTCGGACCGCCCTCGCCGCGAGGAGATCAGCCCCGCCGCCGCGGAGGCGCAACCGCGCCGCGAGCGCTCCAGGACGCCCCAACGTGAATCCGCCCCTGAGCGTGCCGCCGCGCCGGACCGCGACGAAGCGCTTCAGCGTGAGGCTCTCCCGTCGCGGGAACGCGCAGCTGAGCGCGCCGCGGGCGAAGCCAGGCCGCCACGGCGGGACCGCCAGCCCCCGGGCGAAGCTCGCCAGGAGCGGCCGCAGCGTCCGCCGCGCCGCCCCGATCCGGACGATGCGCCCGTCGTCGGCTTGGGTGATCACGTGCCGTCATTCCTGCTTCGTTCAGTGAAGCGGTGAGCTCTTTGCATCGGGGCCTTCGCTTTTAGCAATCCTTTAATCGGGGTTGTGCAACCTTAACGCCCATCGAAGATGGGAGTGACTTCATGGTTGCGTCGGGTCCCGATGACGCTCCAGCCACACGGCTGGCCGGGGAAGCCATGCGTCAGATCGAGGCTCACGGTCCGTCGCCGGAACCGCGCGCCTACGAGGTCTGGTTCACTCATCTTGCGGGTCGGAACCGGCCGCTCAGCCGAGCCCTAACGGCGGAGCTGACCGAAACGCCGCGGCTTGAGCCAGCCGCGATCGATCGCCTCTACGATCAGTATCTCTCACCCAACCGCATGGCCGCCCATGCCGAAAAGGCCAGCCTCGGCGTCCTCACCGAGATCGACTCGGTCATGGGCACGCTCGACGACGCTCTCGGGTCGACGACGCGCTACGGCGACAGACTTCAGGAAATCTCCAAGGACCTCGCCCCGGGCGTGGATCTGGAATTGATTCGCAATGCGGTGAGCAGGCTCGTCGCGGCGACCCGCGAAACGGCCTCCGCCAATCGCGCGCTGGAATCGCGCCTCAAGGAAACGCGCGGCGAGGTTCAGGACCTGCGGCAAGCGCTGGAGTCGATCCGCACCGAGAACCTCACCGATCCGCTGACGACCCTAGCCAACCGCAAGCATCTCGACGCCACGCTTATCCAGGCCATCGACCACGCGGCGCTCAGCGGCGAACCTTTGGCCCTGTTGATGATCGACGTCGACAAGTTCAAGGACTTCAACGACAACTGGGGTCACCTGACCGGAGACCAAGTTTTGAGGCTGGTCGCCATGTCGATCAAGGGTGCGGTGCGGCCCACCGACACCGCCGCGCGCTTTGGCGGTGAAGAATTCGCGGTCGTGTTGCCGCAATCCTCTCTGAAGTCGGGCGAGATTGTCGCCGAACGCATTCGGCAGACCGTGATGGGCCGCGAGCTCGTGAAGCGGTCCACCGGCGAGGCGCTGGGCCGCATCACGGTTTCGATCGGCGTCGCCAGCTTCATGACCGGCGACAACGCCATGATGCTGATCGAGCGGGCCGACAAGTGCCTGCTTCACGCCAAGCGCTCCGGCCGCAACAAAACGGTTTGCGAAGACGAGACGGTTGAAGCCTTCTCGGACGTCGCCTGACAGGCGCAACTCCGTAACACGCGCTCAGGGCCCCTTCCGGGGCCTTTTGTTTTTCGGCGCC
The DNA here is from genome assembly GCF_014636935.1 of Alsobacter metallidurans. Lineage (GTDB taxonomy): Bacteria > Pseudomonadota > Alphaproteobacteria > Rhizobiales > Beijerinckiaceae > Alsobacter > Alsobacter metallidurans. Next base: position 678,314 of record NZ_BMES01000002.1, read on the forward strand.
TTGCGCAGAGCTGCGCGGCGCGCGGCCGCACGGGCGAGGCCGGTCCATTCCACGAGAACATCGGGATCGTCGAATGCCGCTTCAGGCATGCGCCGGTAGCCAAGCGCTTTGGTTTGGCCCTTGGCCATATAGCTGAAGCACTCGAGCCCGGCATCCTCGAATGCCCGCTGGGTTTCAGCGTCCACTTTAAGATAAACCACGCCCTGCGCGACGAGCGCGACCATCAGGCCGTCATCAAACACGCCGTGACCGCCAAACATGCGGCGCACATTGAAGTACCCTGCAGGCGCGAACAGGTCTTCGATGTCGCGGCTATCCAACCCGCCCCCGCCGCTAATGCGCGGCGGCGGCGGCCTGCTCGGGCGAGGCCGGCGTCAGCGCCACGGACTCGCCGCATCCGCAGGCGGAGGTCTGGTTCGGGTTCTCGAACACAAACTGCGATGCAAGCTTGGTGCTGCGGAAATCCATTACGGTTCCGAGCAAAAACAGCACGGCCTTGGGGTCGACCAGGACGGTGACGCCCTTGTCCTCGATGACCTCGTCGCCTGGCTTCACGCTGTCGGCGTATTCCATGGTGTAGGACATGCCGGCGCACCCGCCGTTGCGCACACCGACGCGAACGCCGACCAGCGGCGCTTCCGAGTTGGCCATGATGTCCTTGACCCGCGAAGCCGCCGCATCTGTCAGCGACATCACCTTGAGCTTGGGAAGCATTCCCATTGTGTGCGTTCTCCCTGGCGGCCGGGTTCAAGGCCCGGGCAGGATCGACTACCAGTCCCTAATGTAGCGTTTGCCGGACCGCATTCAAAGTGGCGCGGCGCAGATGGTTTGTGTGCGCGTACGCTCACCACATGTCGAGTGCGACGCGGGCCTCGTCCGACATCCGGCTTTGGTCCCACGGAGGATCAAACACCATCGCGACCTTCACGGCCTGTACCCCAGGCACGGACGCCACTGCGTTCTCGACCCAGCCGGGCATTTCGCCCGCCACAGGGCAGCCAGGCGCGGTCAGGGTCATGTCGATCGCGACATTACGGTCATCATCGACGTCCACCTTGTAGATCAGGCCGAGCTCGTAGATGTCGGCCGGGATCTCCGGGTCATAGACGGTCTTAAGCGCCGCCACGATGGCGTCGGTCAGGCGATCGATCTCCTCCGGCGGCAACGCCGACGGCAAGTCAATGGCCGGCGTATTGGGGGAAACATCATTCATCACGGGGGTGCTTTCATTCATCCGAACAGAGCTTCGGCCTTTTGCAGGGCCTCGGCAAGCCGGTCGACCTCATCGACCGAATTGTAGAACGCGAAGGAGGCCCGGCAGGTTGAGGTGACGCCATAGCGCGCCAGCAGCGGCTGCGTGCAATGGGTGCCCGCCCGCACGGCGACGCCGGAGCGATCGATCACGGTTGCGACGTCATGCGCGTGCGCGCCCTTGAGCTCGAACGATACGATGGCGCCGCGCTCACGGGCGTGGCCGAAGATGCGCAGCGAGTTCATTGCGCCGAGCCGCTCCAGCGCGTAGTCGCGCAGCGCATTCTCCTGCTTCAGGATGGCGTCGCGCCCGATCGACATCATGTAGTCCACCGCCGCGCCGAGCCCGATCGCCTGCACGATCGGCGGCGTGCCGGCCTCGAAGCGATGCGGCGGGTCGCCATAGGTGACGCCGGCCTCGGTGACATCCTTGATCATCTCGCCGCCGCCGTTGAACGGCGGCAGCTTCTCCAGCCATTTGCGCTTGCCGTAAAGGACGCCGATGCCGGTCGGGCCGTAGACCTTGTGGCCCGTGAAGACGTAGAAGTCCGCGTCCAGGGCCTGCACGTCCACCGGCAGGTGCACCGCGCCCTGGCTGCCGTCCACCATCACCGGAATGCCGCGCGCATGCGCGATGCGGATGATCTCCCGGATGGGTGTGATCGTGCCCAGCATGTTGGACATGTGGGTGATCGCCACGATGCGGGTACGATCTGTTAGCAGCTTCTCGAATGCGTCGAGCAGGAAATTGCCGTCGTCGTCCACCGGAGAGAAGCGCAGCACCGCGCCCTTGCGCTCGCGCAGGAAGTGCCATGGCACGATGTTGGAGTGGTGCTCCATGATCGAAATGACGATCTCGTCGCCCTCCCCCACCGCGAGCTGGCCGAAGCTGGACGCCACGAGGTTGATCGCCTCCGTGGCCGAGCGCGTGAAGATGATCTCGTCGGTCGAGCCGGCGTTCAGGAAGCCGCGCACCTTCTCGCGCGCATCCTCGAAAGCTTCCGTGGCCGCATTGGCGAGGTAGTGCAGGCCGCGATGCACGTTGGCGTATTCGTGCTCATAGGCGTGCACCATGCGGTCGATCACCTGCCGGGGCTTCTGCGCCGAGGCGGCGTTGTCCAGATACACGAGCGGTTTGCCGTAGACCTGCTTGGACAGGATCGGGAAGTCCGCCCGGATCGCCGCGAGGTCGAAAGGCCGTGTGGGAGCGTCGGTCATAGGATTCATCCGTCCTGGGCCGGAAGGTCGGAACAACCTCCGCCGTCATCACCGGCTGCGCGAAGCGCCGGGAAGGGGATCCAGTCCGTCCCCGCCGACCTGCCCCGTACGGCCCGCGCTGCGGACCGACGGGGACGGGGGCGGAAACGGCGTCGCCTTACATGCGCGCCTTGAGCCAGCCCTCGACGACGCTTTCCAGCACGCCGCGGATGCTCTCGTCCTCGATCGTCTCGAGCGCCTGGCCGACGAAGGCCTGCAGCATCAGCGCCTCGGCGTCCGGTTTCGGCAGACCGCGGGCGCGCAGATAGAACAGGAGGTCGTCGTCGAGCTGCCCGCAGGTCGCCCCGTGGGCGCAGACCACATCGTCGGCGAAGATCTCGAGCTCGGGCTTGTTGTTCATCGTGGCGTTGTCGCCGAGCAGCACGGCCTGGCTCATCATCTGGCCATCCGTCTTCTGCGCATAAGGCTGCACGATGATCTTGCCCTGGAACACGCCAGTCGATTCACCGTCCAGCACGTGCTTGTAGAGCTCGCGGCTCTCGCAATGCGGCACGGCGTGGTTCACCACCAGCGTCGTGTCGGCGTGCTGGCGGCCGTTCAACAGCGCGCCGCCGTTCAACGAGATCTTGGAGTTCTCGCCCGCGAAATGGACGAAGATCTGCCGCCGCGACAGCGCCGGCGCGGTGGCGAGCGCAAACGTGTTGAACAGGCACTTCGCGCCGAGCTTCACGCCCACGGTGGAGAGGTCGATCGACCCCCTGCCCTCGGTGTTCAACACCACATGCGAAACGGTCGCGCGGTCGCCCGCCACGATCTCCAGCACGGCGTTGTCCTGGTGAGCGACGCCAGCCGGTCCCTCGCGGCTCTCGCCCAGGGTGAGGCTCGCGCCCTCGCCGACGACGACCAGCACGCGCGTATAGGTGGAGCGCGGCTCACCGCCGGTGCGCACGAAGCGCACGAACACGGGCGTCTCGACCTTGGAGCCGGCCGCGACGCGCAGCACCACGCCGTCGGTCATGAACGCCGCGTTGAGCGCCAGCACGGCGTCGTCCGCCACCGCGGCCTCGCCGAGATTGGCGACGGGCTGCGCCGCGCCCAGCGCGCCCGCAAGGCCGAGCGCCTCGACGCCGGCCGGCAATGCATCCAGATCCGACAGCGACGGCTCGAACACGCCGTCGACGATCACCAGGCTCGGGCCGAGCCCCGCGAAGGGCGACGGCTTCGCGCGCACCTCGCCGAGCAGGGCTGCGGAAGGAACATCCGCCAGCGGCGCAGCTTCGCGCAGCACGGCGCGAAGGTCGGTGTATTTCCAGGCTTCGACGCGCCGGTGCGGCAGACCCGCCTGCGCGAAGGCGTCATAGGCCTGCTGGCGCTCGGCGGAAGCGCCCGGCAGGCGCGCCTTCACGGAGGGGAACAGCGCGAGAAGCTGGTTCTCGGCGGCCGTCCGCATCGGGGTAACGTTGGGGGTCAGGTCAGCCATCTGCGCCTCAAGCCGCCTGCGAGCGGTAATCGGCGTAGCCGTTGGCCTCGAGCTCCAGCGCGAGCTCCTTGCCGCCGGACTTCACCACCTGGCCGCTGGACATCACGTGCACGGTGTCGGGCACGATGTAGTTCAGCAGGCGCTGGTAATGGGTGATCACCAGGAAGGAGCGCTTGGGGTCGCGCAGCGCATTGACGCCGTCCGCCGCGATCTTGAGCGCGTCGATGTCGAGGCCGGAATCGGTCTCGTCGAGGATGCAGAAGGTCGGCTCGAGCAGCGCCATCTGGAGGATCTCCATGCGCTTCTTCTCGCCGCCCGAGAAGCCGACATTCAGCGCCCGCTTCAGCATATCCTGAGGAATGTGAAGGCGTTCCGCGCCGGCGCGGACTCGCTTCATGAAGTCGGGCGTGGACAGCTCGTCGTCGCCGCGCGCCTTGCGCTGGGCGTTCAGGGCGGCCTTCAGGAACGTCATGGTGGCGACGCCCGGGATCTCGAGCGGGTATTGGAAGGCCAGGAACACGCCGGCGGCCGCGCGGGCGTCCGGCTCCATGTCGAGCAGGTTCTCGCCGTTCAGCAGGATTTCGCCGTCCAGGACCTCGTAGTCGTCCTTGCCGGCGATGACGTAGCTCAGCGTCGACTTGCCGGAGCCGTTCGGCCCCATGATGGCGGCCACTTCGCCGTCGTGGACGGTGAGGTTGAGGCCGTTGAGGATCTTCTTGTCCTCGATCTGGACATGGAGGTTGCGGATTTCGAGCATGGTTCAGTTCCTGAAATTCGTGTTCGTCAATCGACTTCGACGCGCTGGGCGGAAATCGAGGCTTGGCCGGGCCCTAGGCCCAGCGGTAGCCGAAAGGATCAGCCGACCGAGCCTTCCAGCGAGATCGAGATCAGCTTCTGCGCCTCCACGGCGAACTCCATGGGGAGCTGCTGCAGCACGTCCTTGACGAAGCCGTTCACGATGAGGGCCGTCGCCTCCTCAGCCGACAGGCCGCGCTGCAGGCAGTAAAAGAGCTGGTCCTCGGAGATCTTCGAGGTCGTGGCCTCGTGCTCGAAGATCGCGCTAGCGTTCTTGGACTCAATGTAGGGCACCGTGTGGGCCCCGCACTGGTCGCCGATCAGCAGCGAATCGCAGTTGGTGAAGTTGCGCGCGCCGGTCGCCTTGCGATGGGCGGACACGAGCCCACGGTAGGTGTTCTGCGAACGCCCGGCCGAGATGCCCTTGGAGATGATGCGGCTCGACGTGTTCTTGCCGAGATGGATCATCTTGGTGCCGCTGTCGACCTGCTGGTAGCCGTTCGACACCGCGATCGAGTAGAACTCGCCGCGCGAATTGTCGCCGCGCAGGATGCAGGACGGGTACTTCCAGGTGATGGCCGAGCCGGTCTCGACCTGCGTCCACGAGATCTTGGAGTTCGCGCCGCGGCAGTCGCCGCGCTTGGTCACGAAGTTGTAGACGCCGCCCTTGCCCTGGGCGTCGCCCGGGTACCAGTTCTGTACCGTCGAGTATTTGATTTCGGCGTCATCAAGCGCGATCAGCTCCACCACGGCCGCGTGAAGCTGGTTCTCGTCGCGCTGGGGGGCGGTGCAGCCTTCCAGATAGCTGACGTAGGAGCCCTTGTCGGCGATGATCAGCGTGCGCTCGAACTGTCCCGTATCCTTCTCGTTGATGCGAAAATAGGTCGAGAGCTCCATCGGGCAGCGCACGCCCGGCGGCACGTAGACGAAGGACCCGTCCGTGAACACGGCGGAATTCAGCGTGGCGTAGAAATTGTCCGTCACCGGAACCACGGTGCCGAGATACTGGCGCACCAGCTCCGGGTGTTCGCGGATGGCTTCCGAGATGGAGCAGAAGATCACGCCGGCCTTCTTCAGCTCGTCCTTGAAGGTTGTCACCACCGAGACGCTGTCGAACACGGCGTCCACCGCCACGCGGGTGTTCTGGACGCCGGCCAGCATCTCCTGCTCGCGCAGCGGGATTCCGAGCTTCTTGTAGGTTTCCAGGATGGCGGGATCGATCTCATCGAGCGACTTCGGGCCCTCCTTCTTCTTGGGGGCCGCGTAGTAGTAGAGGTCGTTGAAATCGATCTTCGGGTATTCCACACGCGCCCAGGTGGGCTCCTGCATGGTCAGCCAGCGCCGGTAGGCGTCCAGGCGCCACTCTGTCATCCAAGCCGGGTCGCCCTTCTTGGCCGAAATGAAGCGGACGATGTCCTCGTTCAGGCCCTTGGGAGCCTTGTCCATCTCGATGTCGGTGATGAAACCGTACTTGTACTGGTCCACGTCGATCGAGCGGACCTGCTCGACGGTCTCCTGCACGGCAGGCATTGGTGTCTCCTTACCTCGACGGCTTCAAGGGCCGGGCGGTTGGCGGGGGATGCTGGTTCAGGCGGCTGCGCGTCCCAGCCTCTGATGTAGGGTTTCTTTGAGTTTTGCGAAGGCCCCGAGGAAGCGGATCACATCCTCATCCCCGGAATTCCAGCCGAAACTGACGCGGATTGCGCCGGCCGCGAGATCCTGCTCGACCCCCATGGCGTCAAGCACGTGCGAGCGCTTCACCTTGCCGGACGAGCAGGCCGCGCCCGACGACACGGCGACGCCTGCGAGATCCAGCGCAATCAGGGCCGTCTCGGCCCTGAGGCCGCTCAGTGAGACGAGCGTCGTGTTGGGCAGGCGCTGGGCCTCGGCGCCGAAGATCACGGCCTCGGGCGCCAGAGCGATCAGCTCGGCCTCCAGCTTGTCGCGCAGCGCGCGAACCCGCTCGCGTTCAGCCGTTCCGGCCTCCCGCACGGCCCGCGCAGCGGCGCCGAAGCCCGCAATGCCGGGACCATTCTCGGTTCCCGAGCGGGCGCCGCGCTCCTGCCCGCCGCCGCGCATCATGCGATCGGCGATCTGGAGCCCGCCGCCCATCACGAGCGCGCCAACGCCCTGAGGGCCGCCGATCTTGTGCGCCGACAGCGCCGCAAGGTCCGCGCCGCTCTCGGCCATGGAGAATCCTATCTTGCCGACGGCCTGCACGGCGTCACAGTGGAGCACGCCACCGGACACATGCGCGAGTTCGGCGGCGGCCCGCACGGGATGGATGACCCCGGTCTCGTTGTTGGCCGCCTGCAGCGACACCATCACGCGCTCTCCGGCGGCGGACGCCTGCGCGAGGCGGCTTTCCAGCCAGCCAAGATCAACCACGCCGCTCGCCAGCACCGGAATGCGCTCGATCCGATCGGCGGGAAACCGGGCTCCTTCCAAAACGCAGGGATGCTCGATGGCGCTTACCAGCAGCCGGTCGAGAATCAGCGTCTCGCCGCACCGATGAAAGCGCGGCGCCAGCGCCAGCGCGTTGGCCTCGGTGCCGCCGCTCGTGAACACGACGTTGCGGGCCGAAGCGCCCACCAGCGACGCGACCTCCTCGCGGGCGGACTCGATGCGGCCACGCGCCGCCCTGCCTTCGGCATGCACCGAGGATGCGTTGCCGCCGGCCGCCATTGCCGCGACCATGGCGTCGCGCGCTTCGGGCCGAAGCTCCGAAGTGGCGTTGTGGTCGAGATAGCTGCGCCCGCTCAGCGCCATCGTGGAACAGACCTTGTCCAACAGCCGCCCAAACGCCATCTGTAAGCAGCAGCAAAGGCTTGCAACCGCCCCCGGCGCTTGTGCTACAAGCGGCCTCCCACAGTGGGGACAGGTCGAACGGAATATCTCCGTTCACCTTTGTTCCACTGTTAGAATTATTCTAACAGAATTGTGGGCCGACAGCGCCTTGGAGTCAAGCCGAGGCGGCGCGCCAGACGCGCCCGAGCTGCGGCCCCGTTCCGCGTTCAAAGCAGAGGTCGAAGCCCATGCCTGAGGTCATCTTCAACGGTCCCGCCGGCCGCATCGAAGGCCGCTACCATCCGTCGAAGACCAAGGGCGCCCCCATCGCCATCGTGCTGCACCCGCACCCGCAATTCGGCGGCACGATGAACAACCAGATCGTCTACGCACTGTATTACGGCTTCGTAGAGCGCGGCTTCTCGGCCCTGCGCTTCAACTTCCGCGGCGTCGGCCGCAGCCAGGGCAATTTCGACCACGGCCAGGGCGAGCTCTCGGACGCCGCAGCCGCGCTGGACTGGGCCCAGGCCATCAATCCGGAGGCCCGCGCCTGCTGGATCGCCGGCATCTCGTTCGGCGCCTGGATCGGCATGCAGCTCCTGATGCGCCGCCCCGAGATCGAGGGATTCATCTCCATCGCGGCCCCGGCCAATCGCTTCGACTTCTCGTTCCTGGCGCCCTGCCCGTCCTCCGGCCTCTTCGTGCACGGCTCGCAGGACCGCGTCGCGCCCATCAAGGACGTCATGAGCGTCATCGAGAAGGTGAAGACCCAGAAGGGCATCCAGATCGAGCACCAGACCGTGGAAGGCGCCAACCACTTCTTCGAGAACAAGACCGAAGACCTGATGGGAGTCGTCGGAACCTACCTGGACAAGCGCCTCGGCCCGAAGGAGGGCTGAGCCGGCACGCCCGGGCTTTGGCAACGCCGTCATTGCGAGCCGAAGACGAAGTAATCCAGCCTACCAGCCCCATGTCAGGCTGGATTTGTTCGCTGCGTCCGCGACGACCAGGAGCCGCGCCTTTCAATGATAAGCGCCACGGGCGGGCGAGCCCTCCCGTCTTGCGCCGCTGCGCCTCTCCCCCTAAACCTCCGCCCGCGAGAGGTTTCCAATGTCCGACGATTTCAAGCCCCAGTCAGAATTCCTGCGCACGCTTCTTGAGCGCGGCTACGTGCACCAGTGCTCCGACTATGCGGGGCTGGACGCGCTGGCCGCCAAGGGCGAGGTGACGGCCTATGTCGGATACGATTGCACCGCCCCGTCGCTGCATGTCGGCAGCCTGATTTCCATCATGATGCTGCATTGGCTGCAGCGGAGCGGCAACAAGCCCATTCCGTTGATGGGCGGCGGCACCACGCGCGTCGGAGATCCCTCCGGCCGGGATGAGACGCGCAAGCTGCTCACCCCGGAGCAGATCGAAGACAACAAGGACGGCATCAAGCGCGTGTTCGCGCGCTTCCTCCAGTTTGGCGAGGGCAAGACCGACGCGGTGATGATCGACAACGCCGAGTGGCTCACCAAGCTCAATTACATCGACTTCCTGCGCGACGTTGGCCGGCATTTCTCGGTGAACCGCATGCTCTCGATGGATTCGGTGCGCATGCGCCTGGAGCGGGAGCAGGAGCTCTCCTTTATCGAATTCAACTACATGTGCCTGCAGGGCTACGACTTCGTCGAGCTCAACCGGCGCGCCGGCGTGAACCTGCAGATGGGCGGCTCCGACCAGTGGGGCAACATCGTCACCGGCATCGATCTCGGCCGCCGCATGGGCACGGGCCAGCTCTACGCCCTCACCTGCCCGCTGCTGACCACATCTTCCGGCGCCAAGATGGGCAAGACGGCGTCCGGCGCGGTCTGGCTCAACGAGGAGCAATTGTCCGCCTACGACTACTGGCAGTTCTGGCGCAACACCGAGGACGCCGACGTCGGCCGCTTCCTGAAGCTCTACACCGTTCTGCCGCTGGACGAGATCGCCAGGCTGGTCGCGCTGGGCGGGGCTGAGATCAACGAGGCCAAGAAGGTTCTCGCCACCGAGGCCACCGCGTTGATGCATGGTCGCGAGAAGGCCGAGCAGGCGGCCGAGACGGCCCGCCGCACCTTCGAGGAAGGCGGCGCGGCCGAGACGCTGCCCTCGTTCGAGGTGGACCGCGCCGAGTTCAGCGCCGGCCTCGGCGTGTTGTCGGCCTTCGTGAAGGCCGGGCTGGTGCCCTCCACGGGCGAAGCTCGCCGGCAGGTGAAGGGCGGCGGCCTGCGCGTCAACGACGTCGCGGTGGCGGAGGAACGCGCGACCCTCTCGGACGCCGACCTCAACGCCGACGGCGCGGTGAAGCTCTCCTTCGGCCGCAAGAAGCATATGCTGCTGCGGGTGCGGTGAGCCTCGCGACCCAGGCTGCGACGTAGATTTATCGTCTGGTCGTCATCCCCGGCGACCTGCGCAGCAGGCCGGGAAGAGGGCGCAGGGGCAAAGGCGCGCGCCTCTGGATCCCCGTCCCGCGGTCTTGGCGCGCCGGGAACGACGGATTATCGCGCTCGCAAATGAAGGTCGTAGCGCCTAGCGCTCCGAAATGGCAGGCGGTGTCGGGGCCGAGCCCGTCACCTCGCCCGGTCCCATCACGCCGAAGAACTTGCGCAGGAAGCCCGGCGCCACAGCCGAGAGCGGGTTGATCGACACGGTCGGCTGGCTCGCCTTGCCGGCAATGCGGAAGTTCACGGCGAACAGGCCTTCGTGCTGGCCGCCGCCCAGTATCGGCCCGACGATCGGCACCTGGTTGATGATGTTGTTGAGCCCGTAGGCGGGCACGAAGGTGCCGGAGAAGTCCGCCTTGTCGCGGTTGAAGTCCATGTAGCCTTCCAGCGTGCCGCCGACCGACTGGCCCCACATGGTGGCATCCCGGATCGCGAGCTTGCCGCCGCCCACCGAGAAGCCGGATTTCAGCTTGGCGAACGACACCTCGTTTTGCTGGTTAGGCGCGCTGCGGGCGAGCGCGGGCTCGTTCTGCAGCACGAAGCGGTTCACCACTAGCGTGCCGCTCATCTGCGGCGCGGCCCCGGTGAACTGCACCAGCATCGCGCCGCCCTGCATCTTTCGGTAAATGTCGAAGAAGCGGAAAAACGCGCCCGCATTGCCGCTCTCGATCACGACGCCGAGCTTGCCCGTCTCGTCGCGAGCGAGTTGGCCAGACACCGGCGCCGCGCCGAACCGGGCGGCGAGGCGGAAATCCTTGTAATCCCCGGCGCGAATTCCGATGCGCCCATCCACGGCGGAAAGCGACTCGCCGTTCAGCCCCACGATGGTCTGCGCCTTGAGGTCGAGGTCGAAGTCGCCTGGCCCCCCCATCGGGCTTGCGCCCGGCGCCATCAGGGCTTTCAGGATTGGGCGCGCGTCCACCGAAGCACCGCGTAGCGAAACGCGGGACGATGCGCCCTGGCGTTCATAGTCGACCCGCATGTCGTCGCCAGCCGAGATCTTGAGCGCCGAGAGCTTGGCGGCCACGAGCCCGCCGTCATTCGAGACCCGCAGAACGCCCTTTGCCGAAACCGGGCCCGAGCCGTCCAGCACGAATTCGTCGAGGGTGCTGCCGTCAGCGTCCGTTTCGAGGCGGAACGACGCTTTGGCGGCCTTGCCGGGCGTCTTCACCCAGCCCGGCAGCAGGTCGACGATGCTGGCGCGGGTCAGATCCAGCTCCACCTTCGGGGCGGCTTTGGGCTGGCCCATGTCCTTCAGCGAGATGCGGGCGTCGACGGGGCCCACCACCTGCGGCAGCTTGATGCCCCGACGGGCGCGTGCGGCGTCATCCAGCGTCAGCGTAACGATGCCCTCTCCGCCTGCCACGCCGGCCGGCTGGCGCATGTCGAATTGCGCCGGGCTGCCGCCGATCTTGCCCTCGCCCTTGATGACGATTCCGGTCTTGTCGTTGAGCAGCGTGAGGTTTGCGCCCTCGAGCCGCTCCTTGCCGAAGAGGTTGTCGCCGGACAGGCCCGTGGCTGCGCCCTGCACCTGCACGACAACATCGGCGGGCTGCACGTCGGCCTGCTGCGGAAACGTAATGGACGCCTTGAGGTCGACGTGCCCTTTGGCGTTTGCGAGTTCCAGCGGCGCGGGCACGAATGGCCGCAACGCTTCGGCCCGCAAGGCGGCCAGGGTTGCGTCCGCGGTTCCGGAAGCGTCGAACGTCACCTTGGCGACAGTCGGGCGCGCCGCCGTGTCGGCCACGTCGTAGCGCCCGTTGGCAAGCACGAGCGGCTGTCCCTGTCCGACTGCCGCCACTGCGCGCTTCACGGAAACCGAGACCGTCTGGCCGGTGACGCGGCCCACGGCCTCGATCTCGGACAGCATCGGCATGCCGGGCGCCGGGCGCATTGTCGCGCCTGAAACGGTGGTCTCAAGCATGACGGCTTCAACCGGCACCGGCCTCTTGGCGAGGGCGTCGGCCAGAACGGCAGGCGACATCGCGGTGCTGTAACGAAACGCCTGCACGGTTCCGTCCTGGATCGCCCCGACCATGTAGGCGCGCACATCCGCAGCCGCGAAAGTCGGCCAAAACGCCAGTACGGTCCGCACCGGCATGCGGCTGGTGGTGACGAGGTCGAGCTTCAGGCCCTCGAACCCGTCGGCTCGGCCGAGCACGCCTGTCAGCTCGAGCCCCACGGCCGGCCCCGCCAGCGCAAGCTTGTCGATAGCGATGCCGCCGAACCCGATCGGAATGCGCGCGCTGAGCGCCCCGGTCTCGATCGGAATGGATTTCTCCTTGGCGCCTTCGCCGGCCAGAACGGCTCCCGATGTGGCGAGGTCGAGCCGCCACATGTCGCCATTGTGGGCTGGGGGCGTCAAAGCGCCCGAAACGCGGAACCGGGTTTCGCCTGCGTCGACGTCGAGCCCGCGAATCACGGCCGAGCGGCGCGCCGCATCCCATCCGAAATCGCCTTTGACCTGGTCCACAAACATCGGTTCGGCGTCGGGGTCGTCGAACAGCAGCATGGCCTTGCCGCCCGTGATGCGGCCATCGAGCCCCGCCACCGTGTTGTCCGCCCCCAGCGTCAGGCGGACGCTGGCGTTGATGGGCATGTCGGTGAAGACCGGGATCGCGCCCGGCTCCGCGATGCCGAGCAGGTCGGACACGGCGAGCTTATCGGTTTCGAGTCCGATGACGCGCTCCTCGCCCTTGCGGCCCTTGAGGCTGAGGGAGGAGGACCATGGCCCGGAGGGGCCGTTTGCGGACAGCGCCAGACGGCTCTCGGCATCGTTTACGCGCACATAGCTGAGCGCCAGCCGGTCATAGACCAGCGTATGGCCCCGCCGGCGATCATTGACGCGCAGCCGCCCCTCGCGCACGCCGGCCCGCTCGATCACGCCGATCGGGCCCAGCTGCGCGGACAGGGCGTCCAGGATCGAAGCCGGGCCGAAGCTCGCGTCCGTCGGTTGCACCGGCGTGGAGAAATCAGGTCCGTCCGAGCCCGACGCGGACACGGAAACGGACCCGTCCGGGTCGATCGTCAGCGCCACTGCAAGGCCCACGAAATCGATGTGGCGAGGGACCAGCCTGCCCAGCGCCAACGAGCCGATGTCGAATCCGATCTCGGCTTCCGGCGCGGCCACCACGAGGTTGCCCCTCCCGTCCCGGATCGTCACGCCGGTAACGGAGAGGATCGGCGCGTCGGTCCATTCCAGCTGCGCGTGCTGGACGTCAACGTCGTAGCCGTTGCCGAATTGCTGCTCGAGCGCGACCGATACGCGTTCGGCGAAGCTGTCGAACGAGAGCGGCCCCTCCTTGAGGCGCCAAGCCAATCCGCCGAGCGCGATGGCGGCAAGCAGAACGAGGCCGGCCACGCCACCCAGCATGATCGCAAGAATGCGTCCTCCACGGCCACGCTGGCCGCCGCCGCTGGCGCGGTCGCGCGCCGGCTTGCGCCGGCAGGCCCGCGTGACACGGCGGGCTATGGGGGTTCCCTCAACGGCCATTCAGGATCGTAGCGCCTGTTCTCTCGCTTCACAGCGTCTGTCTGGCCGGCATGGTTCCGTCGCCGGCGGGAATCATCCGGCGCGCCGGTTCGGTCGTAAGGTAAGAGTCATGCCGATTCGACGAAAGGAAGGCGACATGCCGGAAAATTTGCAGGTGGGTAAAGCAGCGCCGGACTTCACCCTGCCGCGTGACGGGGGCGGCTCGGTCTCGCTGGCCGATCTGAAGGGCAAGAAGCTGGTGCTGTATTTCTACCCGAAGGACGACACCTCCGGCTGCACCAAGGAGGCAATCGCCTTCAACGGCATGCGGGCCGACTTCGCGGCAGCCGGCGCCGAGATCCTGGGCGTTTCAGCCGACAGCGTCGCCAGCCACGACAAGTTCAAGGCGAAGTACGATCTTGGCTTCCCGCTTGCCTCCGATGAGGAAAAGAAGATGTTGGAGGCCTACGGGGTCTGGGTCGAGAAGAGCATGTATGGCCGCAAATACATGGGCATCGAGCGCACCACGGTGCTGATCGACGCTGATGGCAAGGTCGCGCGCGTGTGGGACAAGGTGAAGGTCCCGGGCCACGCCGAAGAGGTGCTCGAGGCCGTGCGGAAGGCCTAGTTCTCCCGTCCTTTGCGGATGATTAACCTTAATCCTTTTCAATGCTCGCGGGGCCCAGTCTCGGCCCTGCGAGGTTCGCAATGGCTTTTGAGTCTCCCAACGGGTCCGGCCACCTCTCACCCAGGCTCGTATTCGCCGTCGAAAGCCGTGCCGGCGCCCGGCGCATCGAGGTCAAGCGCGGGGTCGCGGTCGCCGGCTCGGCAGTGGCGGGGCTATTCCTGCTCTGGTCGGTGGGCGCGACGGCCTATATCGCATTTCGCGAGGACATCCTTGGCGGCCTCATGTCCCGCCAGACTCAGATGCAATACGCCTATGAGGACCGCATCGCGGCGTTACGCACCAGCATCGATCGGCTCACCAGTCGCCAGTTGCTCGACCAGGACTCATTCGAAGGCAAGGTCCAGGAACTGATCGCCCGCCAGGCGCAGCTCGAGAACCGCCAGGCCGTGGTGGCCTCGCTGGCGACGCAGTTCGAAGCCCAGGCGAAAAACTCCCCCGTCGAAACCGCGCGGAGCGGCGCCTCGCTCCCGCCCGTCCTTTTCGCCCCCAAGGCTCAGGGTGGCCCGCTGCCAGCCGGATCGTCGGCCTTCGCGCCGGTGGACGCTGAGAAGCCCAAGCCCTCCGTGGAGCCCGCCCCGGCTCTCGACGCCATGCCGTTGCGCGGCACCAGCGCGGACGCGCGGCCCAAGGCGCCGCCGGCCGACGCCGCCCGAACCGCGTCCATGTTCCCCGAAGCCGGCTTCCTCAAGAGCGGCCCGGTGCAGAACCAGCTCTCGGCCTTGGGCGCCAAGCTCGCCCGGCTGGACGCCAACCAGTTGCAGGCCCTGTCGCGCATGGAAGCCCAGGCCAGAGCCACCACGACCCGCTACCAGTCGGTGATTTCTGACCTCGGCCTGCAGCCGAGCCGGTTCGAGGCATTCGCGTCACAGGGCGGCCCGCTGGTTCCCGTGCGGGCGGGTGCAGGCGCGGGCCCGTTCGAATCACTGGCCGCCCGCCTCCAGGGAACGCTGGCGGACGGCGCCCGCTTCAAGCGCGTCGTCGACTCGCTGCCGGTGCGCCGGCCTCTGAAGTCCGAGATGGATCAGACATCCTCGTTCGGATACCGCACCGACCCGTTCACCCGCGGCCTCGCGCTCCATACGGGCGTTGACCTGCGCGACGAGGCCGGCGCTGCGGTGCGCCCCACCGCGCGCGGCGTCGTCACGCTGGCGGACTGGAACGGCGGATACGGCAACATGGTCGAGATCGATCATGGCGCCGGCATCGTCACCCGCTATGCGCATCTCTCGGCCATCCTCGTCTCCGAGGGCCAGGAGGTGACGCCCGCGACCGTGATCGGTCGCGTCGGCTCGACCGGCCGCTCCACCGGGCCACATCTGCATTACGAGACTCGCATAGACGGGCAGCCGGTCGACCCGGTGCGCTATCTGCGGATGGCCGCCCGGCTGGGCCCGCTCTGACGGAGCGCTAGATCCGAAGGATTGCTTAAACGAAAAAAGCCGGCGAAAGCCGGCTTTTCCTTGTGGGGCGCGAAGCCAACGTCAGTCGATGTCCTGCACCTCTTCGCCGCCGCCATACACGCGCTGCGCCAGCGCAGCTTCCATGAACGGGTCGATCTCGCCGTCCAGCACATCGCCTGGGCTTGTGGACTGCGTGCCGGTGCGCAGGTCCTTCACGAGTTGGTAAGGCTGCAGCACATAGGAGCGGATCTGGTGGCCCCAGCCGATGTCGGTCTTCGACGCGGCTTCGGCGTTCGCCTTCTCCTCCCGCATTTGCAGTTCCCGCTCATAAAGGCGGGCGCGCAGCATGTCCCACGCCTTGGCGCGGTTCTTGTGCTGTGAGCGCTCCTGCTGGCAGGCCACCACGATGCCGGTTGGGTTATGCGTGATGCGCACCGCCGAATCGGTAGTGTTGACGTGCTGTCCGCCAGCGCCTGACGACCGGAAGGTGTCGATGCGGCAATCGCTTTCCTTGATGTCGATCTGAATGCGATCGTCAATCACGGGATAAACCCACACGGACGCAAAGCTGGTGTGCCGTCGCGCGTTGGAGTCGAAGGGCGAGATGCGCACGAGCCGGTGCACGCCGGATTCAGTCTTCGCCCACCCATAGGCGTTGTGGCCCTTGATCAGGAGCGTCGCGCCCTTGATGCCCGCCTCTTCCCCATCCGCGATGTCGACGATCTCGACCTTGTAGCCCCGCCGCTCCGCCCAGCGCGTGTACATGCGCATCAGCATGTTGGTCCAATCCTGGCTCTCGGTGCCGCCGGCGCCGGAGTGGACTTCCAGATAGGCGTCGTTCTGGTCCGCTTCGCCGGAGAGCAGCGTCTCGATCTGCCGGCGGGCCGCTTCGGCCTGCACGTTGCGGATCATCTGCTCGCCCTCGCCGACCGCCGAAGGATCGCCCTCGGTCTCGCCAAGGTCGATGAACATCACGGCGTCATCGAGCTCGCGCTCAAGCCGCGAAATGGAGCCGAGCCGGTCTTCCAGATCGGTGCGCTCGCGCATCACCTTCTGGGCCGCGTCGGCGTCATTCCAGAGATTGGGGTCTTCGGCCTTGGCGTTCAGCTCCGCCAGGCGACGCGTTGCTGCGTCGAAGTCAAAGATGCCTCCTCAGCAGTCCCACGGACTGCTTGGCGGATTCGAGCAGAGATTCGATCTCGGCGCGCATGAAACTCTCTTGCTGGATGGAGACGCGGCCTTGCCGCGCCCGGAATGGTGAAGCGCGGCCGGGGCCGCGCTTGCTGGCGGATAGGTAGCGACGTGGGTCGCGGGTGTAAAGACGGCGAGACCCGGCTCAGTAGAGCCCGCCGGTCCCCGCCCCCACCGACTGGCCGCCCTCGGCCGCGCCGCCGCCGGAGCCGATCACCGAGAAGGTGTCGGGCGGCGCCGTGCCGGGCTTGAACGCCTCCAGGATGCCGCCCTGGTCGTTGGTTCCGGCGCGCAGGCCCGTGGAGCCAGCGACACGGATCAGCTTAATGCCGGGCGGCACGCGGAACGGCGTCGCGGGCTTGTCGGCCAGCGCCACCTTCATGAAGTCGCGGAAGATCGGGGCAGCGTATTGCCCCGCCGTGGCCGAGTTGCCGAGCGAGCGCGGTTTGTCGTAGCCCATGTAAACGCCCACCGCGAGGTCCGGCGAGAAGCCCACGAACCACACGTCCTTGGCGTCATTGGTGGTTCCTGTCTTGCCGGCGAGCGGCTTGCCGACTTCCTTCACGACTGTGGCGGTGCCGCGCTGAACGACGCCTTCCAGCATCGAGACGACCTGATAGGCGGTGAGCGGGTCGAGCACCTGCTCGCGCTTGTCGATCAGCTTGGGCTCGTTCTGACCGGCGAACTTTTCCGAATCGCAGCCCACGCACTGGCGCTCGTCGTGCTTGAAGATCGTGCCGCCCCAGCGGTCCTGGATGCGGTCGATCAGCGTCGACTTGATGCGCTTGCCGCCGTTCACGAACATCGAATAGGCCGTCACCATCCGCATCACGGTGGTTTCGCCGGCGCCCAGCGACATGGCCAGCACCGGCAGCATGTCGTCGTAGACGCCGAAGCGCTTGGCGTATTCGGAGATCAGCGGCATGCCGACGTCCTGCGCCAGCCGCACCGTCATCAGGTTCTTGGAATGCTCGATGCCGTAGCGCAGCGTGTGCGGGCCACCGGACTTGCCGTCATAGTTCTCAGGCCGCCAGATCTCCTGGCCCGGACCCATGTCGATCTCGATCGGCGAATCCATCACCACCGAGGACGGCGTGTAGCCGTTGTCGAGCGCCGTCGCATAGACGAACGGCTTGAACGACGAGCCCGGCTGCCGCATCGCCTGCGTGGCGCGGTTGAACTTCGACTGGTCGAACGAGAAGCCGCCCACCATGGCCAGAACGCGGCCCGTGTACGGGTCCATCGCCACCAGGGCGCCCGAGATCTCGGGCAGCTGGCGCAGGCGATACTGCCCGCCCGCGACCGGCTCCACATACACCACGTCGCCCGTGGCGAAGAGCTGCCGGACAGGCTTGCGTGTCCACTTCGCGCCCTCGTTGTTCAGGATCGCGGTTTCGCGATCGCGCTCGAGTTGGCCAGACGGGTCGCGCTTGGGCTGGAGGCCGAGCCGCGCCGTGTCGCCGTTCACGTCGAGCACCACGGCGAGCCGCCAGGGCTGGACGTCGCCCAGCGCCGGAACCTCGCCCAGCGGCGGGCCCCAGTCCTTGCCGGTGATCTCGAGCCGCTGGATCGCGCCGCGCCAGCCATGCGCCTCGTCGTAGCGCACGAGGCCGTCCGCGAGCGTCTTGCGGGCGACGAGCTGCAGCTTGGGGTCCAGCGTCGTGCGGACAGAGAGGCCGCCCTCGTAAAGCTTCTTTTCGCCGTAGCGATCGGCCAGCTCGCGCCGCACTTCCTCGGCGAAGAAGCCCGCCATGTAGGAGTTCGGCGACAGCTGCCGCGGATTGACGTTGAGCGGCTCCTTCTTGGCCGCCACGCCGTCCTCGCGCGACACGTAGCCGTTCTCGACCATGCGATCGACGACGTAGTTGCGGCGCTCGATGGCGCGCTCGCGGTTGCGGAACGGGTGCAGGTCGCTGGGCGCCTTGGGCAGCGCCGCCAGGTAAGCCGCCTCTGCGAGCGTCAGCTCATGCACAGACTTGCCGTAATAGTTCAGTGCAGCGGCGGCGACGCCGTAGTTGCCGAGCCCGAGGTAGATCTCGTTCATGTAGAGTTCGAGGATCTTGTCCTTGGTGTAGGTGCTCTCGATCCGCAGCGCGAGCAGCAGCTCCTTGATCTTGCGGTCGAAGGTCTGCTCGTTCGACAGCAGGAAGTTCTTGGCGACCTGCTGGGTGATCGTGGAGGCGCCCTGCGGCCGCTGGCCCTTGTCCTTCTTGATCAGGAACACGGCAGCGCGCGCGATGCCCTCGGGGTCAACGCCCGGGTGCTTGTAGAAATTCTTGTCCTCGGCCGACAGGAAAGCCGCCACAACGAGCTTCGGCACCGCCTGAATCGGGATGAACATGCGCCGCTCGCGAGAATATTCGGCGAGCAGGCTGCCGTCGCCCGCATGCATGCGGGTCATCACGGCGGGCTCGTGATTGGCGAGCTGCGTATAGTCGGGAAGGTCCTGCGAATATTTCCACAGCACGAAGCCGACGGCGCTGGCGCCGACGATGAACAGGATCGCGCTTGCCGTGAACAGGAAGCCGATCAGCCGAAGTACATACCGCATGCGTGGCGTCGTCCGCTTTCGTCCTGGGGGCCGGTCGCTCGGACCAGCTCCGCCACGGCCTGACTGAACGAACCCGCCCAGCACCGGCCTGCCTCATCTCTCACGCAACCGAACAGGCGGCCTTGTGGCCGGTCCTTCTCACGAGGACGAGGTTGCGCCTTCAGCCCCGGACGCAACCAAAGCCCACGCCCCCCGGGCGGGCCCCTGTCGAGCGCCAATCTACACGCAGCTGCGCCTCGCCGCATCCCGAAACGGAACGCAGGCGCACCCTGCGGCCGCACTGTGTTGAAAACGCGACGACCTTACGGATGTCAAGGAAGAACAGGGGCGCCTTGCTGGGCGAGGCGGGGGGCCAGGAACGCCGTGATGGCGGCCGAAATCGACTCCGTCGCCTTGTCGCGCCAAGCGTCGGCAGTGAGGAGCTCGACGTCGCTCTTGCTGGACAGGTAGCCCAGCTCCACCAGCACGGACGGCACGTCGGGCGCGCGCAGCACCCAGAACCCGGCCGAGCGGTGGGGATTTTTGTTGAGCCGCGCCGCGGCCGTCATCTTGCCGACCAGAGTGCGGGCGAAGAGGTGCGAGTAGGTCCGCGTCTCACGCCGGGTGAGGTCGCCCAGAATGCCGGCCACTTCCTCTGCGCCCACCTCGGCGTCCACGCCCGCGACGCTGTCGGCCTTGTTTTCCGATTCGGCGAGTCGCGCCGCCTCGGCGTCCGAGGCCCGGTCCGAATTCGTGTAGACCGTGAGCCCACGCACCTCCGGGCTCGCCTGCACGGTGTCGGCGTGGATGGAGACGAACAGGCTGGCGCTGTTGTCCTGCGCGATGCGCACCCGGTCGCGCAGCGAAATAAAAGTATCGTCCTCGCGGGTAATCACCACCCGGTAGCGGCCATTGCGCTCGAGCTTCACCTTCAGGTCGCGGGCGAAGGCCAGGACCACGTCCTTCTCGACCGTATGCGCGACCCCGATCGCGCCCGTGTCGATGCCGCCATGGCCCGGATCGAGCACCACCACGGGACGTTTGTCCGCGCCCGCCCGAGGCGCCGGCGTGGTCGGCTCCGGGGAGGACGCCCTGTCGGCCGCGGCCGTGCGGGCGAAGACGTCGCGCTCGGCCTTTTTCAGGTCCAGCACCAGCGCGTTCGCGGCGCCGCCCATCAGGCTCTCGTTGGCGACCCGCACAGGCAAGGCCGGCGATGCGAGGTCGATCACCACGCGCGACCGTCCCGGGCCCATCATGCCGTAGCGAAAGGACTTCACGAGTCCCCTCGCCTTGCGGCCGGCGTCGGCCGGCATCTGGAAATTCACCTCGGGCAGGTCGATCACGAGCCTGTCGGGCTTCTCCAGAACCTTGACCGAAGGCTCCACCGCTGACGACAAAGTGAAGGTGAGCCGCGTGGCGCCTTGGTCGCCCGCAACCTGCGCATCGATCGCGACGGGAGCAGGCGTTTTCGGCGCCGGCGATTGAGTCTCGGCCGCGGCGGCGCCGGCCGCCGGAAGCGCAAGAAGCAGCGTCACGCCCCAGAGGGCTGCTCGCGTCAGGCGTTTCCAACGAGTGCCGGGCATTCCATGGTCCTGTTCGCGCAACGACGCGGCCGTGTTCGTATCCCGTTCATAGGCTATAGGGCGATTGAGGTTAACCAATCCTCACGACCCCGATCTGGTTTCCGCCCGGCGAGTGGCGGGGGCGACACACTCGTATAAATGCTTGCCAGATTCGGGTTTTCGCCTTTATGAGAAAAGGGTCACGTCTCTCCGTCGCCCGCGGGAGCGCCTCGGCAGAGAGGCTTTGCGCGGGAACCGGTTCTTGGCGCCGAGGCTTTCGCCGAAGCGCGCCAGTTTTTCCGGCGACAACCTCAGCGACGTGGCGTCAGAGCCTCGCATGCGGTTTTCCGGTCGAGGCGCCACGGCCGACAACAGCGCCCTTCCCAAGGTCCGCCTCCGTTCGTCGGCCCCCGAAAAAAGGTACCGAGGTCGTGGCGTGAGCAGTGTGCTCCGGACCCGTCGAGAGCTTCAGACCGCGGTCGTCGCAGGACGCCCGCCGTTTCTCCGTCGGATTCGCCAACGGCCCCTTCTTTCCAGCGCATGTTCAACCCACGCCGGCCTCCGGCGCAAACTGAGCGCTGATCCCCGTTCCGTTCGTTCTCTCGTCGCCCCGTTTCCGCCGCCGTCCGTTGTGGACGCACGGCTCTTCTTGCTTGCGACGAGACTGATCGGTCCACGGGAGCAGCGCCAATGAGAGATCCTCATGGCCAACAAGATGCTCATCGACGCCTCGCACCCGGAAGAGACCCGGGTCGTGGTGGTCCGCGGTAATCGCGTCGAAGAATTCGATTTCGAGTCCGCCAACAAAAAGCAGCTCCGCGGGAATATCTATCTCGCCAAGGTGATCCGCGTGGAGCCCTCGCTCCAGGCCGCTTTCGTGGACTACGGCGGCAACCGCCACGGCTTCCTGGCCTTCAGCGAGATTCACCCCGACTACTACCAGATCCCGGTCGCCGACCGTCAGGCGCTGATCGAGGAAGAAGCCCGCCACGAGCGCGACACTGACGAGGCCGAGGAAAACGGCCGCCGCAATCGCCGCCGCGGCAAGGGCGGCAAGCCGGCCCGCCGCTCCGGCGGCCAGCACGGCGACGCCACCGTGACCGAGGATGCGCCCGTCGTCGACGTCGACGCCGCCAGCGCGGTCGGCGCGCAGGAGGAAGCCTCGGGCGGCTCGCACGAGAACGATGCTCACGAGCAGGATGCGCACGAGCACGAGGGTCACGAGGCCGTTGATCCGTCCGCCGCCACCGAGGAGCCCCCCGTCCGCAGCGAAAGCGAGCAGGACGAGGCCTCGCACCACGACGACGGCCGTGACGATCATAACGATGACCATGGCGACGACGAGCACGCCGAGGGTGACGAGAACGGCGAGCCCCGCCATGTGATCGAGCAGGTCGGCGCCGGCGACGCGCTGGAAGAGCTGCCGGAGCGTCCGCGCGCCTCGCGCCGCCAGTACAAGATCCAGGAAGTCATCAAGCGCCGCCAGGTGCTGCTCGTGCAGGTCGTCAAGGAAGAGCGCGGCAACAAGGGCGCGGCGCTCACCACCTACCTGTCGCTGGCGGGCCGCTACTCGGTCCTGATGCCCAACACCGGGCGTGGCGGCGGCATTTCCCGCAAGATCACCGACTCGGTGGACCGCAAGCGTCTGAAGGCCGTCGCCCAGGAGCTCGAGGTTCCGGAGGGGATGGGCGTCATCCTGCGCACGGCCGGCGCCTCGCGCACCAAGACCGAGATCAAGCGCGATTTCGAATACCTGATGCGCCTGTGGGAGACCGTGCGCGAGCTGACGCTGCAGTCGTCGGCCCCGGCGCTCACCTATGAGGAAGGCTCGCTCGTCAAGCGCGCCATCCGCGACCTCTACAACAAGGACATCGACGAGGTGCTCGTCGCCGGCGACGGCGCCTACAAGGACGCCAAGGACTTCATGCGCATGCTCATGCCGAGCCATGCCAAGAACGTGAAGCCGTACCGCGACGTGCAGCCGCTCTTCGCCCGCTTCGGCGTGGAGGCGCAGCTCGACGCCATGTTCTCTAACCAGGTGACGCTGAAGTCCGGCGGCTACATCGTCATCAATCAGACCGAGGCGCTGGTCGCCATCGACGTGAACTCGGGCCGCGCAACGCGCGAGCACAACATCGAGGACACGGCCACCAAGACCAACTGCGAGGCGGCCGACGAAGTCGCCCGCCAGCTTCGCCTGCGCGATCTCGCCGGCCTCATCGTGATCGATTTCATCGACATGGAGGAGAACCGGAACAACCGCACGGTGGAGCGCCGCCTGAAGGACGCGCTCAAGAACGACCGCGCCCGCATCCAGGTCGGCCGCATCTCGCCCTTCGGCCTCATGGAGATGTCGCGCCAGCGCATCCGTACAGGCGTGCTGGAAGGCTCCACGGTTCCGTGCCCGCACTGCGCGGGCGCCGGCATCGTGCGCGCCACCCCGTCCATCGCCCTGCATGTGCTGCGCGCCGTGGAAGAGATGCTCATCAAGAGCAACTCTCACCACCTGTTGGTTCGCACCGGCACGGACGTATGCCTGTACATCCTCAACCAGAAGCGCAGCCACCTGCGCGGGTTGGAGGACCGGTTCGGCGTCGACATCACCATCCTGGCCGATGACGCGCACACCAGCGGCACGCACGCCTTCGCGATCGAGCGCGGCGAGCTGATCACCAACCCGCGCCCCATCGTGATCTCGCCCGTGATCGTCGACAGCGTCGACCTGGACGACGAGGTCGAGGATGACATCGAGGACGAGGTCGAGGAGACCGAGGACGACGAAGCCGTCGCCGACGTCGAGGTCCGCGAGGATCGCGCGCCGCGCCAGGATCGTGGCCGTCGCGAGCGCGGCGGACGTGGCGACCGGGCGCCGCGCGAAGGGGGCGAGCGCGCTCCCCAGGAGCGTGGCCCCGCGCCGGAGCGTGGGCCTGCGC
This sequence comes from Alsobacter metallidurans, assembly GCF_014636935.1. Classification (GTDB taxonomy): domain Bacteria; phylum Pseudomonadota; class Alphaproteobacteria; order Rhizobiales; family Beijerinckiaceae; genus Alsobacter; species Alsobacter metallidurans. The sequence goes on from NZ_BMES01000002.1 coordinate 702,086, forward strand.
CCGAGCGAGACGAGTTGCGCGCCGAATCCGACAGCGAGGGCGGACGCCGCAGGCGTCGGCGCCGCCGTCGGCGTGGCGGACGCGGCGGCGAGGGCCGGCCGGAGGTCTACGGCGCCGATGGCGCCCCGATGCCGGTCGATGCGCCCCAGCCCGAGGTGACGGGCGCGCCCTTTGGCGGCACGCACACTTATGAGCCGGCCAGCGTCGCCGACGACGCCACCACGCAGGACCTTGCCATGAACGAGGCCGAGGCCGGCCTCACCGTGCCGTCCTCCGACGAGGAGGCCAATGGCCGCCGCCGTCGCGGACGTCGGGGCGGACGTCGCCTGCGCGGCGATCGCGCCGAGGATGCCGGGACCGATGCCCCGGCGTCGAGCGCCGAGGACGAGTCGCTGACCCTGGCTTCCGAAGCCGCCGTCGCGGACGAAGCCGTGAGCGAGCCCGCCGTCGAGGCGCCCGCCAAGCCGGCCCGCAAGCCGCGCGCCCCGCGCCGCACGAAGGCTAGCATCGCGGCCGAGGCCGCCGCCGCCGCCGAAGCCGCGGCCTCAGCGCCCGACGCCGCCGAGGCTCCAGCCGAAGCATCGCCGCCAGCCGCGCCCGTCGTCGAGGCTCCTGCCCCGGCGCCTGCCATGGCGGCCGCCCGAGCTCCCGAGCCTGTGGTCGCCGCCGCCGCCCCCGAGCCGCAGCCCGAGCCCGAGCCCGTCACCACCGAACCCGTGGTGTTCGGCGCCGAGCCCGCCGCGCCCCGCAAGGCCGGCTGGTGGGCCAAGGCGAAGTCCGCCATCTCGGGCGGCTGAGCGCCAAGCACTGGACGCAGAAAGGGCGGCTCTCGGGCCGCCCTTTTCGTTTCAACGGCGCGCGGGAGGCGCTCAGGCTTTCAGGAAGGCTCCCAACCGCCTTGCCGCTTCTATGCAGGTCTCCTCCGAGCCCGCGAACGAAAGCCGCATGTAGCGGTTTCCGCGCGCCTGGTCGAAATCCAGCCCCGGCGTCACGGCGACGCCGGTTTCGTCCAGGATCCGGCGGCAGAACGCCAATGAGTCGTTGGTGTAGCGGCCCACATCCGCATAGACGTAGAAGGCGCCGTCCACCGGCAGGAAGTCCGGCAGGCCGATGCGCGGCAGCTCTGCCAGCAAAATCTCTCGGTTGCGGGCGTAGCCGGCCTTCACGGCCTCGAGCTCCTCGGTGGCCGAGAACGCCGCCTCGGCCGCTACCTGGCTGAGAAAGGGCACGGAGATGAACAGGCTCTGCGCAAGCCGCTCGATGGGGCGCACCAGCGCCTCGGGCACGACCATCCAGCCGACGCGCCAGCCGGTCATGCAGTAGTATTTTGAGAAGCTGTTGATCACCACGGCGTCCGAATCGAACGCCAGCGCGGTGTCGGCCGGGCGCTCATAGGTGAGGCCGTGGTAGATCTCATCCGACACGAACCAGAGCCCGAGTTCGCCGCAAACCCGGCCGAGGTCGGCCAAAGCCTCCCGGCTCATCATGGTGCCCGAAGGGTTGGCCGGGCTCATCGCCAGCACGCCCGTCAGCGGCCGATCCGCATGGGCGCGGCGGATCGCCTCGCCGGTCAACGCCCAGCCTGTGGCGGCGCTCGTTTCAATCTCAACCGGCTCGACCCCGAGCGCCTTCAGCACGTTGCGATAGGCCGGGTAGCCCGGCGCGCTGATGGCGACACGGTCACCCGGGTCGAACATCGCCAAAAAGGACAGGATGAAGCCGCCCGAGGATCCCGTGGTCACCACCACGCGCTCAGCCGGGACAGCGACCCCATAAGCGTCGCCGTAGTGGCGCGCGATGCGCTCGCGCAGCGAGGGCAGGCCCAGCGCCTCCGTGTAGCCGATTCGGCCCCGCGCCAGCGCGGCGGTCGCCGCCTCCACCACCCTGCGCGGCGCCGGCGCGCCCGGCTGCCCCACCTCCATGTGCAGCACGCTATCGCCGGCGCTTTCCTTGATGTTGGCGGCCGCGAGCACGTCCATGGCCAGGAACGGCTCAACATTGCTGCGGGCCGAAGCCTGCAGGGCTGCGCGCGAGCGCGCCGGGGTCGGGAAGTTCTTCGCCATGGGGCCGCCGTGTTTGCGGGGCATAGGGGCCAGCCCCACGGCAGCCGCGCCCATTTGACCGGGAGCGGAGCTGTCCGTAAGTCTTGGCGCCGGTCCGAGAGCCCCATGCTTCGTTGTGTTCGCCGCTCCCCTAGCAGCAACCGCCCTGCCCCGCCAAGCGGCGGGTTGCGGCGTGGCGTCGTCTCGCTTGCGGTCGCGGCCGCGATGGCGTTTCAACCGATCGCCGCGTCCGCCCAGCAGGCGCGCGCCGGCGTCATCCGCGACGCCGAGGTCGAGGCCCTGCTGCGCGACTATGCGACGCCGGTGTTCGGCGCCGCCGGCATCCGCAAGGGCTCGGTGCAGATCGTCCTGATCGGCGACCGCTCGTTCAACGCCTTCGTGGCGGATGGCCGGCGCATGTTCGTGAACGTCGGCGCCATCATGGACGCCAAGACGCCCAACGAGATGATCGGCGTCATCGCGCACGAATCCGGCCACATCGCGGGCGGCCATCTCCAGCGGCTACGCGAGCAGCTCGCCAATGCGCAGATCCTCGCCATCGTGGGCATGCTGCTTGGCGTGGGTGGCGCGGCGGCCGGCATGGCCTCGCGCGATCGCGTCGGCAACGCGGGCGGCGGCGCCATGGGCATCGCGCTCGGCTCGCAGGAGCTGGTGAAGCGCAGCCTGCTGGCCTACCAGCGCTCGGAGGAGCAGGCGGCCGACCTCATGGCCCTGCGCTTCCTTCAGGCCATCAGGCAGTCGCCCAAGGGCATGCTCGACACGTTCCAGCGCTTCAACCAGGACGCGATGTTCAAGACCGCGAGCGTCGACCCCTACCTGGTCAGCCACCCGATGCCCAACGAGCGCATCGCCAACCTCGAGCGGCTCGCCGCCAAAAGCCCCTTTCTGGACGTGAAGGATCCGCCGGCCCTGCAGTTCCGCCACGACATGGCGCGCGCCAAGCTGTTTGGCTTCACCGCCAAGGCCGAGGAGGTGGGACGGCGCTACCCGCCCTCCGACATGACCCGCCCGGCCCGCTACGCCCGCGCGATCATCGCCTACCGCTACAAGCGTCTGCCCGAGGCGCTCTCCCAGGTGGACGCGCTGATCCGCGAGGACAGTGGCAACCCCTATCTGTGGGAGCTCAAGGGCCAGGTGCTGCTGGAGTTCGGACGCGCCGCGGAGGCGATCCCGCTGCTGCGCAAGGCCGTGTCGCTGGCCCCCTCGGCGGGGCCGATCCGCACACTGCTCGGCCAGGCGCTGGTGGCGACCGAATCAAAGGCCGGCGCCGCCGAGGCCGTGCGCGAGCTCTCCAACGCGGTGCAGCGCGAGCCCGAATGGGCGGAGGGCTGGCATCACCTGTCGCGCGCCTACGGCCTCAAGGGCGACGAGGGCATGGCCGCCTACGCGGCCGCGCAGGCTTATTTCTATTCCGGCGACTACAACGCCGCCGCCACGCAGGCGACGCGCGCCAAGGAAAAGCTGCCGCCGAATTCTCCAGGCTGGATCAAAGCCGACGATCTTTTGAACACGCGCCCGCCCCAAACGCCGTAATATCCGCGCACGCGCCACGCGCCGCCCATTCCCGGAGTTCGACCATGCCTCTCGCCGCCGCCCTTCCGCTTCTCCGCAAGGCCGCCATCGCGCTCGCGATTGCGGCCGCGACGGCCGCGGCGCCCCTCCCCGCGCTCGCGCAGGCAAAGCCCGCCGATCTTACGGACGCTCAGAAAAGCGCGGTGCGCGAGATGATCCGCTCCTACCTGCTGGAGAACCCCGAGGTGATTCAGGAGGCGCTGGTGGAGCTCGACCGCCGCCAGAAGGACGCCGAGAAAACCGCCACCAAGGCGGCGCTGAGCCAGGTCGCCGCCACGCTGGTGCAGTCGCCCCGCAACATCGTGCTCGGCAACCCCACCGGCGACGTCACGCTGGTGGAGTTCTTCGATTACAACTGCGGCTACTGCAAGAAGTCGCTGGCCGACATCCGCGAGCTCTCCAAGTCCGACCCGAAGCTGCGCATCGTGATCCGCGACTTCCCGGTGCTGGGCCCCGATTCGGTGGAGGCCTCCTTCGTCGCCGTGGCGGTGAAGAACCAGCTCAAGGGCGACAAGTATTTTGATTACCACCAGAAGCTGCTGGAATCGAAGGGCCGCGTCGGCAAGGAGCGCGCGCTCGCGGTCGCCAAGGAGCTCGGCGTCGATCAGGCCAGGCTCACCAAGGACCTCGAGAGCCCCGAGACGCGCGCCGCCGTGGAGGAAACCATGCGGGTCGCCGACATCCTCAAGCTCCAGGGCACGCCCGCCTTCGTGATCGGCGACGACGTATTGTTCGGCTCGCAGGGCGTCGAGCCCTTGCGCGGCGCCATCGCGTCCGTGCGCCAGTGCGGCAAGGCGACCTGCTGACGCGCGAGCGCGGCGAGCGTCCCCACTCCCACCGGATTGACGACGGACGCCATGCTTGATATGACGTCCGTCAAATGGCGTTTTATCATATCATCAGCCGACGCGAGGCCGCGCTGGCCGTCGCGGACCTGAGCACGGGCTCGCGCTCCTGGCCCATCTGGACCCATCTCGGCCTTATGGACATCCGCCAGCGCTACCGGCGCTCGCGGCTGGGGCAGTTCTGGATCACGCTCAGCATGGCGCTGTTCGTGGGCGGCATCGGGCTCGTCAACGCCAGCCTGTTCAAGGCGGCGGCGGCCGACTACATCCCCTATCTGGCCGCCTCCTTCACGGTTTGGACCCTCGTGGCCGGCCTCGCCAACGACGCCACGGGCGTGTTTACGCAGGCCGCGCCCTTTCTGCGCCAGGCCGCCATTCCCAAAACCGTGTTCGTGCTGCGCGTGATGACGCGCAATCTCGTCGCCTTCGCGCATAACCTCGCCATCGTCCCGATGGTGTTTCTTGTGTTCGGCGTCTGGCCGGGCACGACCGCGCTGCTCGCCCTGCCCGGGCTTGCGCTGCTGCTGGCGGCAGGCTTTTGCGCCGTGCATGCGGTGGGCGTGCTGGCGACGCGCTTCCGCGATCTGCCGCAGATCATGCAGAACGTGGTGCAGCTCGCCTTTTTCCTCACGCCCGTGATGTGGCGGCCCGAGCAGCTCGGCCCGCAGGCGCGGGCGCTGCTCTCGTTCAATCCCTTCGCCGTGTACCTGTCGCTGGTGGCCGACCCGCTGCTCGGGCGCGCTCCGCCGCTCGGGACGTGGCTGGCCGGCGTCGGCCTGCTGCTGCCGCTCGCGGGCGTGGCCTGGATCCTGTTCGCGCGGTTCCGGGCGCGCATCCCTTATTGGCTCTAGGAGCGGGCATGGCCTCCATTGCGCTGCGCGACGTGTGCGTCGAATTCCCGATCTACAACGCCGCCGGCCGGTCGCTGCGGCGCGGGCTGCTGCGCACCGTGGGCGGCGGGCTGGACGGCGCGGACGCCGGCGTGGTGCGCGTGCAGGCGCTGCGCAACGTCGACCTCGCGCTCGCGCCGGGCGACCGGCTGGCGCTGGTGGGCCACAACGGGGCCGGCAAGTCGACGCTGCTGCGGGTGTTGTCGGGCGCCTACGAGCCCTCCTCGGGCGAGGCGGCGATCACCGGCCGCGTCGCCTCCCTGCTCGACATCACGCTGGGCATGGACGAGGACCTCACCGGCCGCGAGAACATCGCGCTGCGCGCCGCCTTCGCGGGGCTGACGCGGCGCGAGCTGGCCGAGCGGATGGACGAGATCGCCGAATTCTGCGAGCTCGGCGCCTTCCTGGACCTGCCGATGCGCACCTACTCGTCCGGCATGGCCCTGCGGGTGGCCTTCGCGGTGTCGACCGCCCTCACCCCCGACATCCTCCTCATCGACGAACTGATCGCCGTCGGCGACGCCGGCTTCGCCGCCAAGGCCCGCGCCCGCATCGAAAGCCTCATGGACCGCACCGCCATCCTGGTTCTGGCCAGCCACAGCGCCGAGATCCTGGAAAGCTACTGCAACAAGGCCATCCGGATGGAAGGCGGAAGGGTGGTCGCGGCCGGGACGGTGCGGGAGGTGGTGGGCGGCTAGAGTTATCGCCACTTCGGGACATTCGCGAACTCAACGCGCCAAGCGCGGAGCTTTGCGAAAAGCTTATTCCCAAGCAGCAGTTTGAGCAATATCCACCGACGCCGAACGGGTGCATCCTCCGAAATCACGACGCGACCTGTGGATGTGAGAGTGGGGCGAACCCGATCCATCTCTTTGAGGTGCGCCTCAACTCTCGCGATATCAAAGCCTTTAGCAGACAGGAGCGGCTGCCAATGACGGAGCCGCAGCCCCATCGGGTTGCGATGGAGCAACTCAGCTTTCACAAATGGGAACCCGTTGTGAAGCAGGGTCTCCCATAACTCGTGAGTTGGGTTGAGCTGCATCTCCTCAATTGCAGCAGCACCAGGAAAGAGACTTTCTAATGAGTACAGTATCTTAATTCTCAGTCCCGCAATTTTTTGAAAATAGGCGAGCATCTTGAGTTCATAACTATCGATGACTGCCTGTTTATCTTCAAAGCTGCGAACCGAGCTCCAAAACTGTTTCACTGCCAATGATTGCAGCGCGTCATTCTGCAAGACAAAGAAAAAGCTTTGTGCATGGTGTACCGGCTCATTTGAATCCACCAACGCCAGATAATCGGCGCTCGACTGCCGGATTTTGTCGATCATTGCAGGAAACGTTGATCCTGGTCCGATAATGCTGTCGTTTATAAATACAATCCGACGAGCTGCCCATAAGGCAGGAACTCGCTCTAGGGCTGCGGCCCACGCTGCGAAATCATAGCCGCCATTTAGGCGCACGATTACGCCATTCGATTCTTTCACGCCGTCTAGGTCAATATTTATGTCAATATTTGGGACTACATAGCAGACTACGCAATCGAAGTCTTCACGCGAGAACGCTTCGATAAGCCCCTTTGCGGCAGGCGTGAGCTTTCCGTCCGGCGCATAGCCCACGATCAAACAAACATCCCGATCAACGAGCGATACAGGCTGCCTAACAACTTTCAGCGGCAACTGAGCAGCCGTCTTGATGGCCTGACGGCTCTCCAGATCTGCCTGAAACCGGTCGGCCAGTTTGGCGGCCATCGGCGTAAAATAGATTGCCTCTTGAGCGAAAGCGGCGCCGACGCGAACTTCGTGAGCCATGCACACTAGTGCGCTCTTCGCCAGACTAAGAACCGACTCCGACGGAGCCCGGCACTCCTCTTTGTATCGGCCAGCGAAGAGCAATCCACATCCTGCCCAAGCAGGAAAAGTCTTGCAGTCGAGCGCCTCTGGGCTGCTGCACCTTTCAGCCGTCCGTTCTGGATCATCGAAATCGATGTCGAATTTACCTTTCGCAACTTTATGGAACTGAAGGTAAGCCCGATCAGCCCAAGCAAATTGCCCCGTGTTGATCGCGTCTTTCAGAAGGCGATACAATGCGCCACTCGATACGTGAGGATCTTCGTGATCACCCAGCGTCGCAAGATAGCTGAAGTATTCTGTCCACTTCACAAAGCCGACAGAGATGCGTGGTAGCGGCTTTTTGGAGGCCCACGCAAACAGTCTTATACCGTCGTCGTGCACTTGGACGTGTTCGTAGCCACAACGCTGGAGGAGCGACTTCAGCGCGTCTGCTGATATCAGAAAGTAGTGCAGAAACGGAGATACAGCCGCAATCAAAGTTGGCGCATCAGTGCCCCTGTCAACAGCGCGCGAGCTCGGCGTCGTCAATACCAGAACGCCTGAGTCGGAAAGAGCAGCGCTTATTTCTTTGATGAAGCCAGCTGGGTCAGATACGTGCTCGAGGACCTCGCTGCTAAATACGAAATCAAAGCGTTCCCCGTGAATCGTCTTGGCTTCGCTGTAGTACTCAGAATATATTTCTGTCCCGAGCTTCTCGCGGCCGACCTGCCCGTACTCGCTTGCCTCTAATCCAACCGAACGGCCGTAGCCCATCGTGCTCCAGTAATGCGGTACAAACCCAAAACCGCAACCGACGTCGAGCAGACTGCCCTTTATATCCCCCAGAGCAAACAATGGATCAAGCATCGCCGTGATGCCAGCTCCGTTTTGGACGTAACGGTGCCAATACCCCGAAAATTCATTGTAGCTTTTGATAACGTCAGGATCAGCTACGTAGTGTGATCCGCAGCTATCGCATCGGAGCAGATTCACTGAAATTTCAGGTGCGTTGTCCAAGCATACCGAAAGCGAAAGATCGGATCCCATCACTCCACAGACGGGGCACGCAGCCGCTTTAACGACACGCGCTTCGCTCGATCCTGCAAACGCTATATTATACATCGCGCTACTTTCTTGTATCAAAGGGTGAATTAGACGCGATGGCAGCCATGTATAGCGCCAGATTTCCAACGAAATTTTGCCTAAAAACGCCGCTTTGAAAGATTTTTCTGGCGCGGTGGAACGAAGAACCAACCCAAGCCGCAGTTATTTGGCGGAGACATACACGCGAATGAGCATCTAGTTCAGCGTCTAGTGTGCGCAACGCTAGCAGATGCACTTTGAGCGTGTTCCGGTACTCGTCCCCAAACACCCGCCTTATCCGATACAGCCAAAACCCCAGGCTCCGGCTCACCCCGATCGCATTCCCCCCGTGCTGCCGGTAGCTGGCGCTGGGCTGGGGATCGACCCACATGGTTCCGCCCACCCCGGTGACCACCGCATAGGCCAGCCAGTCATGCGCCGAGACGGGGCCGGCGGCGGCCGCGCGGGCCAGGACGCGCCGGGCGGCGGCGTTCATCACCATGGTGTGGCCGGGCGCCACGTTCTGCACCAGAGCGTTGCCGAAGGCCGGGGGCCGGCGCGGCGCGTCGATGCGGCCGATCACCCGGCCGTTCTCGTCCACGGTGCGCACCGCCGAGGCGTAGAGCGCCGGCCTGTCGGGCCCCTGCGAGTCGAGCCAGGCCACCGCGCGGGCGAGCTTGTCGGCGTCCCACAGGTCGTCCTGGTCGCAAAAGGCGAAATAGTCGGCCTCAATGGCCGGGTCCTGCACCATGGCGAGGAAATTGGCCGCGAAGCCCTGGCGCGGTCCCGCGCGCCGCACGAGGCGCTCCTCTCCCCAGGCCGCCGCATAACCGTCCAGGATCACGCCGCTCGCATCCGTGGAGCCGTCGTCCGAGGCATAAAGCGTCCAGGCGCCATGCGTCTGCCGCGCGAGCGAGTCGAGCTGCGCTGGCAGGAAGCGCGCGCCGTCATAGACCCCCATCAGGATCGCCACCGTGGCCTGCCGCCCTTCCGCGCGGGAAGCCTGGCCCGAGACCGCCGCCGGACCGCAGGCTGGCGTGCGCCAGGCGCCAGGCTCCCGCGAGCCAGCCTCGCCCCCGACCCGCGACAACCCCCGCGCGCGCGCCTGCGCCCCGTTCCGCTCCGGAATCGCCGGCGATGGACCCACAAGGCTCGCGATCAGGGAACTCATGAAGCCGCCCCACCCCGACCAGGAACCGGCGCTTTGCCCGCCCGCCCGATCGGCAATTCCAAAAACCCGGGACCAATCCCGCCCCTCCGAATACAGGGGCGGCCACAGGGCTCGCAACACACTTTTAAGTTGCGTTACTGGGAACGAGCGCCGTTATTGGAGAAATAGAAGTCAAATACTGGAAATATTGCTTCGGAACCGAACAATGCGGCCTTTTCGGTTAACCTTCGCCGGAGAGTTTCCGGCCGGGGCGTCGCGCCGGCCCCTCACGGAACGCCGCGCCGGCATCGCGCGGCTTTTCAGGCGGCGTCTACCTGGCCATCAGCGCCTCGCCCAGCGCGGCCCGATGAGTGAAGCGTGGCATTCGCCGCGCCGGCCGGGACGGCGGCCCAGGCCGGGACCTCAGTCGAACCCGCCGCCCCCGCGCGCCAGCGCAACCGTCAGCACCGCCCGCGGGTAGCCCAGCCACGCCCGCAGCCCCGGCCCGCGCCGCGCCGAGCCGCGTCCGAGAGACCCGCTTCCGAGAGACCCGCTTCCAAAGCCCTCGCTCGCTATCGCCTCGCCGGCCGCCGGGGACGGTTCGCGGGAAAACGGGTCTAAGCCCCGCACCGCGACCCCGTGGCCTTCTCCGGCCGCAACAAACGCAACCTCGTTACTTGGCAATGAACTCACCCCGTCCTCCTCAAAGGAGTAAAAACGCCAGATGAAATGTTAATTCATTTTTAAGAATGTGATCGCTCAAGATTTGTACACGCCGATTCGAAGCATCCGCAACACGTCTTCTGCGTGCATAACCCAGGCCTGCTCGCCGGCGCTGCGTTGTTGATGGCGCTCGCCTGCGCACGGGCGCGCGCTTCCCCTTCCGCCCGCAAGCGGATATGAGAGCGCGTCGGAGCGCGCCCGCGCCGGACCCGCTCCCCCGCGCGCGCCCGCGCCCGCCCACCCAAACGAAGGCGACGACCAGACCCATGTCCAAGGACCAAGCCATCGACCCCAAGCTCGTGCGCGAGATCGCCACCATGCTCGCCGATACGGACCTGACCGAGATCGAGGTCGAAAAGGGCGACTTGCGCATCCGGGTCGTCCGGCAACTTCCCGCGCCCCAGGTGGTGCAATACGCCGCTCCCGCGCATGCGCCGCACGCGACCGTGGCCCCGCCGCCCGTACCCACCGCTGCGCCCGGCTCGGCGAAGGCGGAAGCCGCCGGCCCGCCCGCCGGCGCGGTGACGTCCCCGATGGTCGGCACCGCCTACCGCCGCCCCTCGCCTGACGCCAAGGCGTTCGTGGAGGTCGGCTCGGTGGTGAAGGCGGGCGAGAAGATCCTGCTTGTCGAGGCCATGAAGACCTTCAACGAGATCGTGGCGCCGCGCGCCGGCACCGTCACGGCCATCTTCATTGAGGACGGCCAGCCGGTGGAATACGGCGAGCCGCTGCTGGTCATCGAATAATGTTCGACAAGATCCTCATCGCCAACCGCGGCGAGATCGCCCTTCGCGTGCTGCGCGCCGCCAAGGAACTCGGCATCGCCACCGTGGCGGTCCACTCCACCGCCGACGCCGACGCCATGCATGTGCGCCTCGCCGACGAGAGCGTGTGCATCGGCCCGCCGGCCGCGCGCGACAGCTATCTCAACGTGCCGGCCCTTCTGGCCGCCTGCGAGATCACGGGCGCGGACGCCGTGCACCCGGGCTACGGCTTCCTGTCCGAGAACGCGCGGTTCGCCGAGATCCTGGAAAGCCACAACATCCACTTCATCGGACCCAAGGCGGAGCACATCCGCATCATGGGCGACAAGATTGAGGCCAAGCGCACCGCCAAGCGCCTCGGCATCCCGTGCGTGCCCGGCTCCGAGGGCGGCATCACGGACGACGACGAGGCTATGCGGGTCGCGGCCGACATCGGCTACCCGGTGCTCGTGAAGGCGGCGGCCGGCGGCGGCGGTCGCGGCATGAAGGTGGCGCGCACCGAGGACGACCTGGTCGACGCGCTGCAGACGGCCCGGACCGAGGCCAAGGCGGCCTTTGGCGACGACGCCGTGTATCTCGAGAAGTACCTCGAGAAGCCCCGCCACATCGAGCTGCAGGTGCTGGGCGACGGCCGCGGCGGCGCGGTTCACCTCTTCGAGCGTGATTGCTCGCTGCAACGCCGCCACCAAAAAGTCTGGGAGGAAGGCCCCTCCCCGGCGCTGAACGGCGAGATGCGCTCCAAGATCGGCGCGACGGTCGCCAAGGCCATGCAGGAGCTGCAATATCTCGGCGCCGGCACGGTCGAGTTCCTGTACGAGGACGGCGAGTTCTACTTCATCGAGATGAACACCCGCATCCAGGTGGAGCATCCCGTCACCGAGATGATCACGGGCATCGATCTGGTAAACGAGCAGATCCGGCTGGCCGCCGGCGCGGACCTCTCCTTCTCGCAGGACGACATTCAGCTCAACGGCCACGCCATTGAGTGCCGTATCAACGCCGAGCATCCGGCCACCTTCATGCCTTCGCCGGGCCGGATCGCCTATTTCCACCCGCCGGGGGGCCTTGGCGTCCGCGTTGATTCGGCCGTGTACCAGGGCTACACGATCCCGCCGAACTACGATTCGCTCGTCGGCAAGCTGATCGTGCACGGACGCAACCGCAATGAGTGCTTGATGCGCCTTCGGAGGGCCCTCGACGAGTTCGTGGTAGATGGCATCGAGACCACCCTACCGCTTTTTAGGGCGCTCGTTCGTAACCCGGACATCCAGAACGGGGACTACGATATTCACTGGCTGGAGAAGTATCTTGCAGCCGGGGGCATGAACGATCCGACCGGCGCTTGAACGCCGGCGATAACGAGAGCCCGCAGGAGCGGGCCGTAGCGGATGGCGAGACGACAAGACGCTGACACGGAGATCACACCGGAGCTTTTGCTCCGCGCGTATGCGTGCGGCATTTTTCCCATGGCGGAGAGCGCCGACGATCCGGCGTTGTACTGGGTCGAGCCGCGCGAGCGCGGCGTCATTCCGCTGGACGGCTTTCAGTTGCCGTCGCGGCTGGCCCGGACGGTGCGCTCGGACCGGTTCGAGGTCCGCGTCGACCATGATTTCGAGGGTGTGATCGCGGGCTGCGCGGCCCCGGCCCCGGATCGCCGGCAGACCTGGATCAACGCGCGCATCCGCGAGCTCTACGGCGCGCTGTTCGATCTCGGCTGGGCCCACACGGTGGAGTGCTGGCGCGAAGGGCAACTCGTCGGCGGGCTCTACGGCGTGCGGCTCGGCGGCGCCTTCTTTGGCGAGAGCATGTTTCACCGCGAGCGGGACGCATCCAAGGTTGCGCTGGTGCATTTGGTGGCTCGGCTGCGAGCCGGGCGGTTCCGGCTGCTCGACACGCAGTTCGTGACGCCGCATCTCGCCGGCTTCGGAGCCGTCGAGGTGCCCCGGCGCGACTATCGCCGGCTGCTCGACGCCGCCACTAATGTCGAGGCGGATTTTACGGCCTGGCCCAAGGCGCCCGCTCCGACGGGCCGCGACGTCCTGGCCGCCCTCGCCTGAGCGGCGCCCAAGCTCGCCGCCGCGGCGTCGCGCTCTATTGACCGGGCGATGCCATGCCGCTAGGCATCCGGGCGAGCGAGCGCGTAGCTCAGCCGGTAGAGCAACTGACTTTTAATCAGTAGGTCCTGGGTTCGAGTCCCAGCGCGCTCACCACCCTCCAGGCGCTAACCGGCAAGCGCTTGAGCCTGCGGCCAGAGCGAAAGTCGCCCGGCTTTTCTCGCTTGGCGGTATTTTCACCGAGCTAGCCCGCATCTCACGTTCAATTCGATGGACGCCGCGCAGACCTCCGCTATGCTGCGGGTGCGACGGCGCCCTTCGGGGCTTGAAAGGGAACGCAGTGAGGGCGCAAGCCCAAGGCTGCGACTGCCCCCGCAACTGTGAGCGGCGAGCGAAGGCGAGTTCACCACTGGTCCATCAGGGCTGGGAAGGTTCGCCCGAACGACGACCCGCAAGTCAGGAGACCTGCCGTCGCGACAAACCAAGGGCGGGGCGCCCGGGATGGTTCGCGACAGGCCGCATCCGTGAGGGACGCGGCGCTCCCGTTCCGCCATGCGCCGCGCCGGCAGCTCGGGGTGAGATCATGTTGCAGCAGTCTTCCGTCGCGTCACACGTCCCGGCCATCAAGGCCAGCGCCGTTTTGCAAGCCGCCTTCGCGGTTCTGCTCGGCGTCATGCTGGTCGGCTTCACAGGCTTCGCCCATGTGGAGGCCGTGCACAACGCCGCGCACGACACGCGCCACGCCAGCGGCTTCCCCTGCCACTGACGGCCTGACGATGTCGGTATTTCGTTCGATCGTCTTCACGGCCGCGGCTGCCGGCCTTTTGGTTGGCCTCACCGTCACGGGCTTGCAGCAGGTTCGCGCCGTGCCGCTGATCCTCAAGGCCGAGGTTTATGAGCAGAAGGCCGAAGCCGCGCCAGCGGCCCCCGCCGCTCTGGCTCCGCATGCGCATGAGCCGGGCGTCGCGCCGCATTCGCACGCCGAGAGCGCCGCGCCGCACGAGCACGGAGCCGCGTGGCAGCCGGCGGAAGGCTTCCAGCGCAACGCCTTCACGGCGCTGTTCAACGTCGTCACCTGGATCGGCTTCGGCCTCGGCCTCGCCGGCCTCATGGTGATCGCCCGCCGCCCGGCGACCTGGCGCGAAGGCCTGATCTGGGGATTGGGCGGTTTTGCCGCCCTGACGCTGGCGCCCAGCATCGGGCTCCCGCCGGAACTGCCTGGGATGCCTGCGGCCGACGTGGTGGCGCGTCAGTTCTGGTGGGTAGGGGCCGCGCTGTCCACCGCTATGGGGCTCGGCTTGATCGCTCTCACCCGCGCGCCGCTGCCCTGCATCGCGGGCGCCCTGCTGCTGGTGGCGCCGCACCTCGTGGGAGCGCCGCAGCCGCCCACCGCCGAAAGCGCCGTACCGGACGCTATGGCGCGAGATTTCGTGACGGCCGTGATGGTCAGCGCCTTTGTGTCATGGGCGCTGCTCGGCGCCCTTACGGGCTTCTTCCTCAACCGCTTCCGCGGGAGTGAGAGCGAGGCCTGAGATCGCGCCGCGAAGGTCGCGGCTCGTGATGTGAAAGCGCGCGCCGGGCCCCAGCCCGGCGCGTTGCATTTTGAGCCGGGCCGCGAGGCCGAGCGCAGCCTGGTTGCGGGCCGCGAAAGCGAGGCATGCGGCAGGCGTCGGCTCCTGCCGCAACAGCGCCCGGAACGCGCGCCGGTGCATCACGCATCGCCCATCGCCGCCCGGCGGCGAGAAGGCCAGGCAGTCGTTGGCGCTGTCCCATTCCATGCTCATTTGTAGCGGCTTTCCGAGCCGCCGCGCAAAGGCGTTCGAGAACGTGGCAAACGTGGCGGAAGCGTTGCTGCATATCGCTTTTCCGGGCCGCTCCTCCCCGCTTTGACCACATTCGCGGCGCATGCCGTCGCGCGCTGGAAAAGGTGGGTTTGCGTCGATGCGGTTCTTTTTGCGCGGGATCGGGTTTGTGTTCACGGCCGGCGCGATCCTGTTCGTGCTTGCGGCCATCGCGGTGGGCGGCCTTCTCTGGAAGGTGTCGCGCGACCTCCCGGACTACACGCAGCTGGCCGACTACCAGCCCGCCGTGATGACCCGCGTGCACGCCGCAGACGGCAGCCTGCTGGCCGAATACGCCCGCGAACGGCGCATGTTCATCCCCATCCAGTCGGTCCCCAAGCTCGTGATCGCGGCCTTCGTGTCGGCCGAGGACAAGAACTTCTACAAGCACCAGGGCGTCGACCCGGAAGGCATCGCCCGCGCGGCGTTGTACTACTTCAAGCGTGACCAGGGCCGTCGCCCCCAAGGCGCCTCCACGATCACGCAGCAGGTGGCCAAGAACTTCCTGCTTACCAGCGAGCAGACCTTCGATCGCAAGATCAAGGAAGTGCTGCTGGCGCTGAAGATGGAGAACACCTACACCAAGGATAAAATCCTTGAGCTCTATCTCAACGAAATCTATCTCGGCCTGGGCAATTACGGCGTCGCGGCCGCCTCGCTGAACTATTACGGCAAGTCCGTCCACGAACTGACCCTGGCCGAGGTCGCCTATCTGGCGGCCCTGCCGAAGGGCCCGAACAACTACAATCCCTTCCGCTATCGCGAAGCCGCCACCGAGCGGCGCAACTACGTGATCGATCGGATGGTCGAGAATGGCTATGTGAGCAAGCAGGATGGCGACAAGGCCAAGGCCGAGCCGCTCGACGTGAACCCGCGGTCACTGTCGCCCAACACATACGCGGCGGGCTTCTTCGCCGAGGACGTGCGCCGCGAGATCGCTGACCGGTTCGGCGAGAAGGCCCTGTACGAGGGCGGCATGTCCGTGCGCACGACCCTGGATCCGAAGATTCAGGTGATGGCCCGCAAGGCGCTCGCCGATGGTCTGGTGCGATACGACGAGGCGCATGGCTGGCGCGGCGCGATGCAGAAGATCGACATCGCCGGCAAGGAATGGGGCGCGGCCCTGGCGGAAGTCCCCGCGCTTGGCGACGTGCAGCCGTGGCGGTTGGCGGTGGTGACGGACGTCACGGCCGATGGCGCCCGCATCGGCCTCCAGCCTGCGCGCGAGCCTTCGGGCGCGATCGCCAAGGCGCGCGAAACCGGGCTGATCACGCCGGACGGGCTGAAATGGACCCGCAAGGCGGCCCGGCAGGCTCTCGCGGCCGGCGACGTCGTTTATGTTGAACCCGTGGACGGCAAGCCCGGCCAGTTCCGCCTGCGCCAACTGCCGGAAATCTCCGGCGGGTTGGTCGCCATGGATCCCTATACGGGTCGCGTGCTCGCGATGGTGGGCGGGTTCTCGTTCGACCAGTCGAAGTTCAACCGCGCCTCGCAGGCGCAGCGTCAGCCCGGCTCCTCGTTCAAGCCGATCGTCTATGCGGCGGCGCTGGACAACGGCTATACGCCCTCCAGCATCATTCTGGACGCGCCGATCAGCATCGACCAGGGCCCCGGGCAGGAGCCCTGGCGGCCGGAAAACGCCGAGGAAGGTTTTGCGGGTCCGCGCACGCTGCGCTTCGGCGTCGAGCATTCGCAGAACATGATGACGGTGCGCCTCGCGCAGGATATCGGCATGCCGCTGGTGGTGGAATACGCCAAGCGCTTTGGCGTCTACGACAACCTGCAGCCGCTGCTGGCCATGTCGCTCGGCTCCGGCGAAACCACCGTCATGCGGATGACGGCGGCGTACTCGATCTTCGCCAATGGCGGCAAGCGCGTGAAGCCTACCCTGATCGACCGCGTCCAGGATCGCTGGGGTCGCAACGTCTACGCGCATGACGAGCGCAAATGTGTCGGCTGCGACGCCCAGAGCTTCAGCGGCCAGAACGAGCCCAAGATCGTGGATGAGCGCCAGCAGGCGCTGGACCCGCTGACCGCCTACCAGGTCACCTCCATTCTGGAGGGGGTCGTCCAGCGTGGCACCGGAACCAGCGTCAAGGAAGTCGGCAAACCCCTGGCGGGCAAAACCGGCACCACAAACGACGCCAAGGACCTGTGGTTCGTCGGCTTTTCGCCCGATCTCGCGGCCGGGGTTTATATCGGCTACGACCAGCCACGCTCGCTCGGCAACTCGGCTTATGCGGCGCAGTACGCCGCCCCGATCTTCCGCGATTTCATGAAGATGGCGCTGGCCGACAAGCCGCCGACGCCATTCCGCGTGCCGCCCGGCATCAAGCTGGTGCGCGTGGATCCGCAAACAGGCGCGCGGGCCACCGGCGGCGACCGGAGCATCCTGGAAGCCTTCAAGCCCGGCACGGCTCCACCCGACGCGGGCGGCTATGGCGGCTTTGGTGACGGCTCGCCCATGGCGGCGGCGCCGGGCGACGGGCAGCAGGTCGGCGCCGGAACGGGCGGCCTGTACTAGACGGCGTGCCGCTGGCGATTGGTGTCGCCGAAGCCGAGCGCGTGCATGCGCTTCCACAGGTCGCTTGGCGAGAACGGCTTCTTCAGAAAGCAGGTCACGCCCAGCTTGCCGGCGCGCTCGATCAGCGCCTTGGTGGGCGCGCCCGAGAACAGGATGACGGGCAGGTCTGTCCGGGCGGAGATCTGCGGGTCGCGGATGATCTCGAGCAACTGTCCGCCGTTGAGGCTGGGCAGGTGCCAGTCCAGCAGCAGCAGCTCCGGCGAGAAGGTCTGAAGGGCGTCCAGAGCGCCTTCCCCGTCGCCGACCTCGGTAACGTTGCGCAGGCCGACCTGGCGCAGCATGCGGCGCACCATGGAGCGTACGAAGAGGCTGTCCTCGACCAGCAGAACGGGGATGTCAGGAAACAGAAGCTGGCTCATTGCGCGCCCTGCCCCGTCCGCAGTTGCACGAGCCGAGCTTCAAGCGCCGCCGGGTTGAGAAGCGCGTTGCGTCCGCCAGAGAACTCGATGCCGATGTGAAGGCCGGTCGACCAGCGGAGTTTGCACAGCCGCGGCGTCACCTCGCCGGCGATCATGATGCGAAATTGCGCCGGCCAGGCGCCCGGCGACATCCGGAACTGGAGCTTGGCGCCCTCGTCGGAAAGGTCGTTGACGAGGCACTCGACCGTTCCGGCCGGCAGCAGCACCTTTGCGGGCAGCAAGGCGCGCCGCCGAACAGACTTGCGCCGCTGGGAGGACATGGGTGGGCTCCATACGATCAACGTGCATGATCGACAAAGCACAACCTATACGGGCTTCACTTGGGGACGGCTTTCCGGGATCGGTCGAATTGTAGCGATCCGGCAGTTTCAAACGCCGCCTACTGGAGCACAGGCCGGGAGGCCACCGCGGCTCGCAATGCGGTCGGATCGAGATCGGATCGCAGCCTGCGGGCGGCCGAATGGGCGTGGAACACGGCCCGGCCCATCTCGGCGCGGTCTCGCACCGCGAAGGTTTCGGCGTAGACCCGCTGTCCCTCATGCAGAATGGCGACTTCGACCATGCTCGACTCGGCGGACGACTCGGTTTCGGCGACGCTGGGGAGCATGATGCAAAGTCTCCGCGCGGCAGGATCGATAGGTCAGCGTGAGCCGGAATGGTTCACGATCAATGAACGTTTAAAGCTCGTGCCGGTTGCGCCGGCGCTCCGACGTCGTTTGAGGATTTGGAAATGCGCGGGGGAGGAGTGAAAAGTTGCAGCCACGCAACACTCGCCTTTAGCGATGCTGCCG
The DNA here is from genome assembly GCF_014636935.1 of Alsobacter metallidurans. Taxonomy (GTDB): domain Bacteria; phylum Pseudomonadota; class Alphaproteobacteria; order Rhizobiales; family Beijerinckiaceae; genus Alsobacter; species Alsobacter metallidurans. Next base: position 720,696 of record NZ_BMES01000002.1, read on the forward strand.
ATTCGAAAACTCGGCGCAAACCCCTTGCTTTTTCGCACTGCACAATTTAGGTAAGTAATCGTGACGCTTCGGCGTCATAGCCCTCCTTGGGCGTTTCCTCCCTAGACTTGGGGCCGCTGCGTTCGCGCGAGCGGCCCTCTTTCTTTTCAGCGTGCCGCCTCCGGAACGATCCCCCAAGCGGATCGTTAACGCGCAGATCACGGTGGCGCTTGCGCTCCGTCCGATCAGCAACGCCGGAGAGATGCGCCATGGCTGCAGCCGCCAAATCGAAGTCGCCCAAATCCAGCTCCCCCAAGGTCAGCACCCCTAAATCGGGCTTGCCGAAGCCGAGCGCGACCGCCAAGCCCTCAGGCAAGGCGCAGCCGATGGACGACGCCGGAGAGGTGGTTGGAATGGAGTCCTCCGCCCCAGCCTCTCCGGCCCGCGCGGCGGCGCGTGGCGCCTCTTCGCCGGCCAAGACCTCCGGCCGCCTGGGCGCCGCCATGCTGCAGACGCCGACCGATCTCGAGCCCGAAGCCGTCGAGAAGGTCGCCAGTGCGATCAACGGTCTCTTGGCCGACGCGTTCTCGCTCTACATGAAGACCAAGAACTTCCACTGGCACGTCAGCGGCCCCCATTTCCGCGACTATCATCTCATGCTGGACGAGCACGCCGACCAGATCTTCGCCTCCACGGATCCGCTCGCCGAACGCGTGCGCAAGATCGGCGGCAAGACGCTGCGCTCCATCGGCGAGATCATGAAACTCAGGCGCATCCAGGACAACGACGCCGACTTCGTGTCCGCCGCCGACATGCTGGGCGAACTGCTGGCCGACAACAAGGCCATGGCGGCCGCCATGCGCGACGCCCATGACGTCTGCGACGACGCCGAGGACGTCGCCACCGCCAGCCTTCTGGAAGATCTCATCGATCAAACCGAACGGCGCACCTGGTTCCTGTTCGAGGCCAGCCGCGCCGCCGACCAGAGCGGCCACTAGGGCGCGCGGCGCGGGCGACGCAGCCTCGCCGCGACGATCACCCTTCGGCAAGCATTGCGCGTCACTCTCGCCGCCGGCATCCTCCGGCGGCGAACTGATTCATGGCCTCCACCTTCCGAGACGAACGCAACGCCAAGTCGCGCGCGCGACTGGCCAAGAGCCTGCCGGCCCTGTTCCCGGCCGAGGTGCTCGCGCATGCCTATGCGCGGCCCTTCATCCCCCCCACGCCGCGGCTGGCGATCGAATCCTACTGGCGCAACCACCCCGTCCGGGCGGACCGGCTCGCCCGCGCAATGGCCGCCCAAACGGGACAACCCGACGGCTGGGAGTGGCGGATCGGCGCAATCGAGGAGGGCGTGGCGACGACCTTCCGGGCTCCCCCCGCCCCTTTCCGCGAGGCGCGCTACGCCAAGGGGCCCGGCTGCTGCCGCGTCTGCGGCGCGCCCGTGTTTCGCCTCGGCTGGCACAAGGATCTCTGGGGCGACGGCAAGCTGAACACGCGGGCGGAATGGCACTCTGCATGCGTCACCGCATGGCGGCTTTGGACGGCGCCGAGCGACTTCGTCACCCCGCTCGCAAAGCTTCAAAACCGGCGCTGCGCCACCAGCGGCAAGCGGCTGCTGAAAACCGCCGAGGTCGACCATAAGACGCCGCTGTTTCGCGTCTGGCGAGACCGGCGCGCCCTTCCCTGGCCCGAACTGCTGACGCATTGGGGCGCGCCCAACCTGCAGGTGATCAATCGCGCCGCCCATGTCGACAAATGCGGCGCGGAGGCTTCCGAGCGCAGCGTGTTCGGGCGCGGCCTGGCGGAGAACCCGGAGTTCAGCGCTTCCTGAACGCGATGGAGTTCCCCTGCGGTTCCGCCTCCATGTCGAAGCCCGCGCTCCGGGCGTATTGCCTCACCAGCAGCAACGCAATTTTCTCGTCCAGCAGGTCTGCCCGCGGCGGCAGCGCCTCGATCGTCACGGTGTCGTCGGCCGCAAACCCAATCACCAGCTTCGCCCCGAGGCGGCCGTTGGAGAGGATCGCGATGGCCTCGGCGAGGCCAAGCATGAAGCTGGACGCCTGGTCCGTCGGAATCACGCCTTCGCTCGCGGCGGCCTCGACCTTGACGGACAGGCTGGGGTTCACCGCGTTGGCGTCCTCGACCGCGCTCGCCACCACCTGGCGGATCGGGATGGCGCCGAGCGGGTCCAGCGCCTGCAGGCTCTTTTGCGCGAGCGCCATGGCGCTCACGCGCCGATCGAGAACGCCCAGCAGCGCCTGCCCGCCCGGGTCCGCACCGCGCGTGCTGAGGCGCACGAGGGCCAGCACGGACTGCAGGTTGTTGCGTACCCGATGATAGAGCTCCCGCAACAGGACGTCGCGCTCAGCCAGCGCCTCGACGAGCTGTTGTTCCGTCTCGCGATGCGACGTCACGTCGACGCAAGAGCCGAAATAGCCGGCGAATTGACCATCCCGGTAATAGGGACGGCCGTTGTCCAGCACGAACCGGTAAGCCCCGTCCGCGCGGCGAAGCCGGTACTCCATCGTGAACGGCTCACGCTTGCGGAAGGACGAATGGTAGACCTCGAGACACTTCTCGAGATCTTCGGCATGCACGCCGTCCTGCCAGCCGACGCCGACTTCCTGTTCCAGGGTGCGGCCCGTGAAAGTGAGCCAGGGTTCGTTGAACCAATCGCAGGCCATCTCGAGATCGGATCGCCAGAACATAACCGGAGCCTGATCGGCCAGCACGCGAAACTCCGATTCGCTGAGAGGCATGTTCAACATGGCGTACGCGTCCGGGCCCGGTTGGAAGGGGCGTCTTGGTGGTCCAGGCTCTGCCCCGGGGCAACGCGCGGGAGAGCCTCTGTGGCTGGTTGTGCCATCACCGGCGGTCACATTTCAAAGGACAAAACCGCGCGGGTCCCGGCGGGGCGCTCCTCGTAGATCAGTTTCGCCTGCAGGCTGGCCGCCATGGCCTTGATGATGCGCATGCCGAGCCCGCTGCCCTGGATTGGGCCGTCGCCCGTCCAGCCGGCGCCGTCGTCCTCCACGGCCAGCGACACGGTGTTGTCCCCGTCCCAAAGCCTGATCCGGATTTCGCCGGAAGCGCCAGCCGGATAGGCGTATTTGAAAGCGTTGGTGACGAGTTCGCTGACGATCACGCCCACCGCCACGGCCTTGTCGGTGGCGATGCGCAATGGCGCAGCCTCCAGCGTCAGCTTGTGCTCGCGCGCCGCCATGCGCATGGCCGCCGAAAGCTCCTCGCTCAGCCCCTCGAGATAGCCAGACATATCCACGAAGCGGACGTCATTGGAGGTGTAGAGCCGGCGGTGAACCTGCGCGATGGCGTGGATTCGACCATGCGCCTCGGCCAGGGCCTCGCGCGCCGGCCCCTCGGGCACGGTCTTCTGCTGCATCGTAACCAGGGAGGCCACCAGCTGGAGGCTGTTGGCGACCCGGTGGTTGACCTCGCGCAACAAGATCTCGGCGCGCTCACGCGCTTCGCGCATCTCCGTCTCGGCGGCCTCCTTGGCGCGCCGCAGCGCCACCTGCACGAGCGCCTGGTCGATGGCCTGCCGGAACAGGTCGATAAAGGCGTTGCCGACGTCCTTGATCACGTAGTCGGCCGCGCCCGCCTTCAGCGCCGCGATAGCGACCCGGCCCTCGTCCGTGCCGGTCACGTAGATCACGGGCGGCGCATCGGCGATCGTGCGTTGGATCTCATCGAGAATGTCGAGGCCGTCGCGGCCGGGCATGAAGTGGTCGAGACCGACGATGTCAAACCGGTGCGCCCGCAACTCGGCCAACCCCTCGTCGCCCGTCGGTACGTGCGTCACTACGCAATCGTGCCGCGCGAGGGTTCGGCTCACCAGCCTGCCCAGGCCCGCATCATCATCGATGTAAAGAACGTTGATCGGCACGCGCCAGGCCCGCTGTTCAAACCGCTTCCGGAACCTGCATCACCGACAAGAACAACCCAAGTTGCCGGATCGCCTGCGCGAAGGTCTCATACTCCACCGGTTTGGTGATGTAGACATTGCAGCCGAGATCGTAGCAGCGTTGAATTTCCCGCTGGTCGTCCGTGGTAGTCAGCACCACGACGGGGGCGCGCCGGAGCGTCTCGTCGCTTTTTAGCAGCCCCAGAATATGGGTTCCGCTCATATCCGGGAGATTGAGGTCGAGCAGCACGAGAAACGGGCCCGCGTCACGCACCTGCGGGTCGAACAAATGCTCCACCGCCGCCGTGCCGCTGACGAAATGCCGGATCTCGTTGCAGACGCCCGCACGCCGGATGTTCTTCTCGATCAGGCGCGCATGGCCCTCATCGTCCTCGACCATGATAATCGTGACTGGCTTGTGGCTCGGCATCAGGCGGCGTCCGTCGTCAATTCGAGAACCATGGGCAACTCCACTGTAAACGTCGTGCCGACCCCAAGCTCCGAGGCGACCGTGATGGTACCGCCGAGGCGGCGCACCAGCGCGCGCACGTGCGCAAGGCCGATGCCTTCCCCGGGCCGGTCCTGCGCGCCGGACCGGCGAAACAGGTCGAAGATCCTGTCGAAGTCGCGCGCGTCAATGCCGCGCCCATTGTCTCCGACTGCAAAGCGCGCCGTGCGCCCGTCCTGCGCCCCCGCGATCGCGATGCGCCCCGGCCGGGCCGGGTCGAGATATTTCACCGCGTTCTCCGCCAGGTTGGCGAAGATCTGCTCGACCGCCAGCCTGTCGCTCACGATGTCGGGCATGTCGCCGATCGTGAAGCTCACGTCTTCCGATTGGTGAGCCAGCGTTCCGAGCACGTCCTGGATCACGGACCGCATGGCGAGCGGCTCGGGCGCCAGCACGCGCCGACCTTCTCTGGACAACCGCAAGATGGCCTTGATGAGGCGATCCATCTTGTCGGTTGAACTTCTGATGAAGCCGATCGCCTCGGGAAGATCCTCGTCGACGCCGTCCCGCACAGTGTCGGGTACGCGTTGCTCGTCCAGCGTGCCGATGAAACGGCTCAGCTCGGCGCGCAAGCTCTCGAGTTCGCTCGTGAAGCCCATGATGTTCACCAGCGGCGCCCGCAGGTCGTGGCTTACGATATAAGCGAAGCGCTGGATTTCTTCGTTCGCCGCGCGGATGTCCGACATCCGCGCCGCCACGATGCTTTCCAGGTTCTGGTTGATTTTCTGGAGTTCGTCTCGCGCTTCCTGCAGCTCGACGGTGCGGTCGAGCACGCGCTGCTCCAGCGTCTCGTTGAGCCGCCGGACGCGGGCTTCGCTGTCGCGCACCGCTTCTTCGGCGCGCTTCTGATCGGTGATATCGTTGCCTTGGACGAAGATGCCCGTCACCGCGCCCGCATCGTCGAAAATCGGCTGATAAACAAAGTCGAGATAGCGCAGCTCGAGCGATGCGCCGGGCTCCTGCTGGAGATAGGCCTTGATGCCGCGCCCGACGAAGGGCTCGCCCTTGCCGTAGACGTCGTCGAGGATCTCGAAGAAGCCCTGCCCGACGATCTCGGGCAGTGCGTCCCGCAGCGCCTTCCCGACAACGTCGCGATGGCCGATCACCTTGGAATAGGCCGCGTTTGCGATCTCGAACACGTGGTTCGGCCCGCGCAGCACGGCCATGAAGCCGGGCGCCTGCTCGAAAAGGCTGCGCAGATGATTGCGCTCGGCCTCCAGAGAGACATTGGCCGCCTGCACGGCTTGGGCGCGTTGCAGCACCTCCCCTTCCACCTTGTCGTCGCGCGACGCGGAGGACCACGGGAAGCGGCGGCTCGCTTGCCGCAACTGCTGAAGCTCCGTCACATCGACGGTGTGTTGGAGAATGAAGGCGAGTTCGCCAGCGGCATTGAACAGCGGCGTATGCGTCGCGCTCCAGAAACGCTCGGCGAAGACGCCGTCCGGCCCCGGGATGTCGTATTTGATCACCGCGATATGGTCGACCGCGCGGGTCCGAAGCACCCGTTCGAGGGAGTCGCGCAGCATGCGGGTGCTCGATCCGTCGGCGTCGGCGGGCCCCGCCGGAAATGCCTCGAAGATGTTGCGGCCGAGGATATCCTCACGGGCGCGCATGGTGACGCGCAGGTAGGCGGCGTTCATGCCGGCGATGCGGAACGCCGGATCAAGAATGACATAGGGGTTCGGGACCGAATCGAAGAGTGCGCCGTAATCGACGCCAGCGAGCACGGGCCCGCCATGCTCTGACGCGGACAACTCCTGTCCGCCGGTCGTCACCGTCATTGCCCCCGATTCCCCCTCGGCTCCGCCCAGATGCGCCGCCGAACGGCGTTTAACGTGGCCTTGGCCGAGAAGTTCCACGGGGCATGCTCACGGTCGCAATGCTACGGACTGTGCGGCGCAGCGAATCGCGGTTTCATGGTCCCGTCATCGGAGACAGGGCGCTCATGGACGAACTCGCCGCGCTTCGCCGCCGCCGTGGCCTCTCGGCCAGCGGCACGCATCCGCGCCATATCATGGACGCCGTCTACACGGCCGGCACGATAGCAATCTCGCCTGACGAAACGCTGGCCAGGATCGTGGTGCGCCAGTTGCACCGCATGGGCCTGCTGCTCGCGGAGGAGATCCAGCCGGACGGAACGCTGCGCCCGCTCCCGGGCGGCCATGTGAACAGCGGCCGCCCCTGGCGCGTCTCGCGCCCCGCCATTGATGGCGAGGCCGGCCGCCCCGACGCCTTTGGGATGGCCTGACCCCGCCTCAAGCCGCCGGGCCCGCTTCCTTGGACAGGAATGCGGCGGCGATCAGCGCCTGCGTATAGGGCTCGTGCGCATCCCGGAAGATCCCGTCGACGGTGCCGCGCTCAACCACCTTGCCGCTCTTCATCACGATGATCTCGTCCGCGATGGCGCGCACCACCGCGAGATCGTGGCTGATGAACAGGTAGGAGAGCCCGTGCCGGCGCTGCAGGTCCCGCAGAAGCTCGACGATCTCCTTTTGCACCGAGCGGTCCAGCGCCGATGTCGGCTCGTCAAGCACCACCACGGCGGGCTTCAGGATCATGGTCCGCGCGATCGCGATGCGCTGGCGCTGGCCGCCAGAGAATTCGTGCGGAAAGCGGTTTCGGCTGGCCGGATCGAGGCTCACCTCCTCGAGCGCCTGGGCAGCGCGACGGTTCCGCTCGGCGCGCGTGATGGCGGGCTCATGCACGAGCAGGCCCTCGGTGATGATTTCCCCCACCGTCATGCGCGGCGACAGCGAGCCGAACGGGTCCTGGAACACCAGCTGCATGCGCCGGCGGACCGGTCGCATCGCGGACCGGTCGAGGCTGGTGAGGTCGCGGTCCTCGAACCGCACGGTCCCAGAAGACGGGACGAGGCGCAGCACCGCGCGGCCCAGCGTCGACTTGCCCGACCCTGATTCCCCCACAATCCCGATCGTGCCGCCGCGCCGCAGCAGGAGGTCGACGCCGTCCACCGCCACCAACTCGCGGTCGCCGCCCCCGAACCACCCTTTGCGCAGGTTGAACGACACGCGCACGTCCCGCGCCTCCACCACCGGCGGGGCGTCGGCGGGCGGCGGCTCCTTGCGGCCCGTGGGCTCGGCGGCCAGCAGCATGCGGGTGTAGGCCTCGCGCGGCGCGGCGAACACCTCCTCGGTGCGGCCAGTCTCGACGATCTGGCCGGACTTCATCACCACCACCCGGTCGGCAATGCGCCGGACGATGCCGAGGTCATGCGTGATGAACACGATCGCCATGCCGAAGCGCCGCTTGAGGTCGGCCAAAAGGTCGAGCACCTGCGCCTGGATGGTGACGTCCAACGCCGTGGTCGGCTCGTCCGCGATCAGCACCTCCGGCCGGTTGGCGAGCGCCATCGCGATCATCACGCGCTGGCGCTGCCCGCCCGAAAGCTCATGCGGATAGGAGTCCAGCCGCTCCGCCGGGCGCGGGATGCCGACCAGCGTGAGAAGCTCCAGCGCCCGGGCGCGCGCCTCCTTGCGGCTCATGCCCGCATGAGCGAGCAGCGGCTCGGCGAGCTGGTCGCCGATCCGGTAGAGCGGATCCAGCGACGTCATTGGCTCCTGGAAGATCATCCCGAGGCGCCGGCCGCGAAAGCGGTTCAGCTGGCGCGGCGACAAGCCGAGGATCTCCTCGCCGCCGACCGTCACCGAGCCGGTCGCCGCCCCGTTCGCGGCCAGCAGGCCCATCACGGCCATCATGGTCTGGCTTTTGCCCGACCCGGATTCGCCCACGATCGCCAGCGTCTCGCCGGCCGCGACGTCGAAGCTGACGCCCTTCACGGCGCGCAGCTCGCCGTCGCCGGTCCTGAACCGCACGTCGAGATCGCGGATGGCCAGCACGGGCACGCCGGCGGGTTGCGGCGCCGGGGCGTTGAGGTCAGCGGCGGCCATCTCAGCGGTCCTTGGGGTCGAGGGCGTCGCGCAGCCCGTCGCCGATGAAGTTGAGGCAAAACAGCGTGCCGGTGAGGAACACCGACGGCCAGACCAGCATCCAGGCCGAGCCCTGGATCGACTTCGCGCCCTCAGAGATCAGCACGCCCCAGCTTGTCATCGGCTCCTGCACGCCCAGCCCGAGGAAGCTCAGGAAGCTCTCCAGCAGGATCACCTTGGGCACTAGCAGGGTCATGTAGACCACCACAGGGCCGAGCGTGTTCGGAATCACGTGGCGGGTGAGGATGCCGCGCGTGCTCACACCCATGGCCTCGGCTGCCTGTACGTATTCCTGCCGCTTGATGGACAGCGTCTGGCCCCGGACGATGCGGGCCATGTCGAGCCACTCCACCGCGCCCACCGCGATGAACATCAGCACGAAATTTCGGCCGAAAAACACCACCAGGAGGATCACGAAGAAGATGAACGGCAGCGAATAAAGCACGTCCACGACTCGCATCATCACGAGATCGACCCGCCCGCCGAGATAGCCCGCCGTGGATCCCCACAAGACGCCGATCAGGATCGCCACCGTGGTCGCCAGCACCCCGATGGCGAGCGACACACGCCCGGCGATCAGCGTGCGGGTGAGGAGGTCGCGGCCGTTGGAATCGGTGCCGAACCAGAAATGGTGGCGGTTCACCGGCGCCTCCACGAGGAGCCGACGGCCCTCGTCCTCCTTGCCGGTCGCCACCGCCCGCCCGAACAGGTTGGAACGCTCGAAATACACCAGCAGCCGCTCGTCGATGGGCCGCGTGGTGGTGGAGGTGAGCGTCAGGCGCAGCGTTGGCCCGGTATCGGTGAGCCCCTCCGCCTTGGCGCGGATGCGCGACGCGATGCGGTCCACGGCGGGCGGCAGCTGCTCGGCCGTGGGGTAGGACGCAAAGGAGGCCGGAACGCGCACATAGTTCTGGTACACCTGATCATAGCCGTGCCCGGTGAGATACGGCCCCACCAGGCACGCGACCGCAATACAGCACAGCACCACGATGCTGGCCACGGCGGCGCGGTTGCGCGCCAGCCGGCCCCGTGCGTCGGCCCACAGCGAGCGGCCCTTGGGCGACGCGACGCTGGCCGCCTCCAGGAGGGTGTCGGGAGTGCTGACCTCACTCATAGCGCACCCGCGGGTCGATCAGCGCGTAGACGATGTCCACCAGGAGATTGAACGCCATCACGAACACCGCGATCATGATCACGGTGCCCATCACCAGCGTGTAGTCGCGGTTCAGCGCCCCATCCACGAAGTAGCGGCCGACGCCCGGGATGCCGAAGATCGTCTCCACCACCACGGAGCCGGTCAGCAGCGCCGCCGCGGCCGGCCCGAGATAGGACACCACCGGCAGCGCCGCCCCGCGCAGCGCGTGGCGGACGATCACCGACAGCGGCAAGCCGTTGGCGCGCAGCGTCCGGATCGGGTTGGAGCGCAGCACCTCGATCATCGCGGCGCGCATCATGCGGGCGATCACGGCGATCTGCGGCAGGGCGAGCGTGAGGATCGGCAGAACGGTGTTGCGCAGCGCGCCGTCGTTCCAGCCGCCCACCGGCAGCCAGGCAAGCGTCAAGCCGAACACGATCTGCAGCACCGGCGCGATCACGAAGGTCGGCACCGTGATGCCGAAGGTCGCGAGCCCAATCACGGCGTAGTCCGCCGCCTGGTTCTGCCGGAACGCCGCTACCACGCCCAGCGTCCCGCCCACCACCAGCGCCAGCAGCAGCGCCGAGAAGCCGAGCCGCATCGAAATCGGCAGGCCGTTGGCGAAGAGCTCCCGGATGGTGAAGTCCCGAAAAAAGAACGACGGCCCGAAATCGCCGCGCATCAGCGCCGAAAGGTAGAGCCAGTATTGCTCGTATAGCGGCTTGTCGAGCTGGTAGATCTTGCGCAGGTTCTCCATCACCTTCGCTTCGAGCGGCCGCTCGAGGTCGAACGGCCCGCCCGGCGCGAGCCGGATCAGGAAGAACGAGATCGTCACGATGATGAAAAGCGTCGGGATGGCCGACAGCAGTCGCTTGACGACGTAGAAACCCACGCCGACCTCCTCTGGGTGCCAAGGCATCATCCCACCAAGTGGACGCCGGTTGGTGGAAAAGATGATGCGGGAACGCGAAGCTGAGCTCCGATGCGCCGTTGCCCACCTTCCCCCCAAGGGGAGGTTCGACGGACGCAGGCCGGCGGGGTGGGTTGGCGTCGGGCCTGGAATGCAACCGGGCCACAGGAGCTCTCGACAACCGGCGCCCTACCCCGGACCTTCGGTCCGACCCTCCCCCGCAAGGAGAGGGTGCGAGCCGCCTGCCCCGCTTACGGCTTGATCGAGATGAACCGCGACAGGTGCCGGTCGAGCACGTTGGGCTCGTAGCCGACCACCTTCTCGGAGATCAGGTTCTTGGAGCTGTAGTAGAGCAGTGGGATGTAGGGCTGGTCGCGCACGAAGATCGCCTCGGCGTCCTTCAGGATCTTGCCGCGAGCCGCGAGGTCCTTTTCGGAGGCGGCCTTCTTCATCAACGCGTCGTATTCGGCGTTGGAATAAGTCGCGTAGTTCAGGCCCTTGTTGTCGCTCTCGGCCAGGAACAGGAAGTTCTGCGGGTCAGAATAATCCGCGATCCAGCCCGCGCGGGCCACGTCGAAGTCCCCCTTGTCGCGCAGCAGCGCGTAGTGGGTCTTCAGGTCCGTGTTGACCAGCTTTACGTCGATGTTGAACGGCTTCCACATGTTGGCCAGCGCAACCGACGTGTTCTTGTGGTTCTCGGAGGTGTTGTAGCGGATCTCGACTGTCATGGTCTTGCCGCCGGGGCCGAAGCCCGCCGCCTTCAGCAACTCCTTCGCCTTGTCCTCGCGCTCGATGGGGGACATGTCCTTCCACGACGCGTAGGCGGGCTCGGCGTAGTTGCCGATGCCGGGCGGCACGAACGAATAGGCCGGGATCATCGTCCCGCCCCAGATGTCCTCGGCCAGAAATTCGCGGTCGATCACCATCGACAGCGCCTCTCGCACGCGGGCGTCGTTGAACGGCGCCTTGCGGGTGTTGAACACGAAGTAGTAGGTGCCGAGATAGGGCGCGAGCTTGAACTTCGTCTTCAGGTTGTCCCGGATGAACTTGATCTGATCGGTCGGCACGTCGTTGTAGCTGTCGAGCTCGCCGGCCTGGAAGCGCCGCAGCGCGGCCGAGCGGTCCTCGATGCCGATCACGTTCACGGTGTCAATCTTGGTCGCCGCCGCCTCGCGGTAGTTCGGATTTTTCGCCAGCACGATCTTGTCGTTGGGCGAGAAGCTCTTCAGCGTGTAGGCGCCGTTCGACACCCAGTTCTCCGGCTTCACGAAGTCCTTGCCGAACTTCTGCACGGAGGCCGGGTGCACCGGAAAGCCGGTCTGGTGCGCGAGCTGGGCGATGAAGTAAGGCGCCGGCGTCTCCAGCGCGATCTCGAGCGTCTTGTCGTCGACAGCCTTGACGCCGAGCTCCTCGACCTTTGCCTGGCCCTTATTGACCTTCTCGCCGTTCTTTATGGTGTAGAGAATGTTGGCGTATTTCGCGCCCGTCTCGGGGTTCATCAGGCGGCGAAACGAGAATACGAAGTCGCCCGCCGTCACCGGGTCGCCGTTCGACCATTTTGCGTTGGCGCGCAGCTTGAAGAGATAAGCCGTGCCGTCGTCATTCACGGTCCAGGATTCTGCGACGCCCGGCACCACATTAGCCTTGGCGTCATAAGTCACCAGCCCCTCGTAGAGATCGAGCAGCAGGTCACTTTCCACCACCGTGGAGGTTTTCTGCGGGTCGAGCGTCTCGGGCTCGCCCTGGCTGCCACGGTTGTAGACCGATTGGGCGGATGCGGCCGACAGGCCGAGGCCGAGTGCGACCGTCAACGCGACGGTGCGGATCGGGAAATGATACATTGGGCGTCCTCGCCGAAATGTGTTGCTGGCGTGGACGGTGCGACAGAACGCAAGGCGTTGCAACCGTTGTGGGCTGATGGTCCCAAGGCAAGTGCAGCTTGCGCCGCGGCCGCTTGCTACAAGGAATCCGAACCGTCGTCAGTTGACGCGGACCGGCGGCGCCGCCCTCACCCCAGCCCTCTCCCTGTTTCAGGGAGAGGGGGCGCGTTGCGGCGGCTCGAAGTAGAAGGTCAGTCCTTCTTCAGCCGCTCCAGCGCCTCGGCCATCTTGGCGATGCGGGCTTCAGCGTCCTCGCGGCGTTCGCGCTGTTCGTCGACCACCTCTTCGGGCGCGCGGGCGAGGAAGTCGGCGTTGCCGAGCTTGGCGTCGATCTTGGCCACCTCGCCCTTGAGCTTGGTGATCTCCTTGGAAAGCCGCAGCGTCTCGGCCGCGATGTCCACGATGCCGGCCAGCGGCAGCGCCGCGACTTCGCCGTGCACCACAAGTTGCACCGACTCGCCCGGCGCGACATCCGCAAACGAGATATCCGAAAGCCTCGCCAAGCGCTTCAGCATCTCGGCCCAACGCTCGGCGCGGACTCGCGTTTCGGCGCCGGCGTCGACCAGCACGAGCGGGATCTGCGCCGCGCCCGGCACGTTCACTTCCTGCCGGGCCGAGCGGATCTCGTCGATCAGCGCCACCACCCAGCCGATCTCGGCCTGCGCGTCGGGCGCCTCGATCCCGGCGTCGGCCGGCCAGGGCGCCAGCGCCAGGATGCTCTCGCGGGTCGGCCCCTCCTGCCCCTTGATCGCCCACAGCTCCTCGGTGAGGAACGGCATGAACGGGTGCAAGAGCCGCGCGATGGCGTCGAGCACATAGGCCACGCTGGCGCGCGTCTCGGCCTTCTCGGCCGCGTTCTCGCCGGTGAATACGGGCTTTGCGAGTTCGAGATACCAGTCGCAGAACACGTTCCAGACGAAACGATAGGCCGCGTTGGCGGCGTCATTGAATCGGTAGGCCTCGATCGCGGCCGTCACATCGCCAACGGCGCGATTGAGTTCGGCCAGCGCCCAGCGATTCAGCGGCAGGGTCGTTGCGGCAGGGTCGAAACCCGCCACGCGCGCGCACTCGTTCATCTCGGCAAAGCGCGCCGCGTTCCACAGCTTGGTCGCGAAGTTACGGTAGCCCTCGACGCGCTGACGCGACAGCTTGATGTCCCGCCCCTGCGCCGCCATGGCGGCCAGCGTAAAGCGCAGCGCATCCGCGCCGTAGCTGTCCACCAGCTCCAGCGGATCGATGACGTTGCCCTTGGACTTCGACATCTTCGCCCCCTTCTCGTCGCGGACGAGGGCGTGGATGTAAACGGTGTGGAACGGGATCTCCTCCATGAAGTGGAGGCCCATCATCATCATCCGGGCGACCCAGAAGAAGATGATGTCGAAGCCCGTCACCAGCACGTCGGTGGGATAGTGCCGCGCCAGCTCGGGCGTCTGGTCCGGCCAGCCGAGGGTGGAGAAGGGCCAGAGCGCTGACGAGAACCAGGTGTCGAGCACGTCCTCGTCGCGCCAAATCGCGACCACATCATCGGTTGGATGCTCCCTCATATGGAGCATAGCCTCCCGTTGATCAGCCACAACGACAACCGGTTTGCCGTAATAACGGCTAGCTTCGCCGATTGCTTCTGCTTCGGAAACGCCAACGAACTCGTTTGTACGCGCGTCGCTGTCGGCAGAGAAACTAACGTTCAGAACCAACTCGTTGTTTGGTTTGCGCGATGGGCCGTACCAAACAGGGATCTGGTGGCCCCACCAGAGTTGGCGCGAGACGCACCAGGGCTCGATGTTCTCCAGCCACTGGAAGTAAGTCTTCTCCCAATTCTCGGGCACGAACTTGGTGCGTCCGTCGCGCACGGCCGCCATTGCCGGCTGCGCCAAGGTCTTGGCGTCGACATACCACTGGTCCGTCAGCCAGGGCTCGATCACCACGTTGGAGCGGTCGCCATGCGGCACCGTGTGGCCGGTCGGCTCGATCTTGGCGAGCAGGTCCTTCCCGGCCATCAGCGCGACAATGCGCTTGCGCGCCTCGAAGCGGTCGACGCCCTGGAGCGCCAGCACGCCCGCCTCCGGCGCAGCGCCAGCCAGGAACGCCGCGTTTCCGGCGAGAAGCATGGCGGCTTCGGCGTCCAGCACGTTGATGACGGGCAGTCCGTGGCGCTTGCCCACCTCGAAGTCGTTGAAGTCGTGCGCCGGGGTGATCTTCACCGCGCCGGTGCCCTTCTCGGGGTCGGCGTAGTCGTCCGCCACGATCGGGATCACGCGCCCGACCAGCGGCAGCACGACGTTGCGGCCGATCAGCTGCTTCAGCGTCTCGTTCTCGGGATGCACCGCGATGGCGGTGTCGCCCAGCATGGTCTCGGGCCGCGTCGTCGCGATGCGGATGAACGTGCCGGCGTCGGCAGGATCATACGCCGCGCCCTCGAGCGGGTAGTCGAAGTAGAACAGGTGGCCGCTGGCGTCGCGGTCCAGCAACTTGCCCAGCGCGGCGAGATCCAGCGGCTTTGGCTCCTCGGCGTCGGCCGGCGGCCGCTCCCACTTGAAGCTGCCTTTCTTTTCGACCTGCACGACCTCGAGGTCCGAGATCGCGGTCTGAAACTTGGGGTCCCAGTTCACGAGGCGCTTGTCGCGGTAGATCAGCCCCTGCTTGTGCAGGGCCACGAACACCTTCAGCACGGCGCGGGACAGCCCCTCGTCCATCGTGAAACGCTCGCGCGACCAATCGCAGGACGCGCCGAGACGCTTCAGCTGGTTGACGATGACGCCGCCCGACTCGGCCTTCCACTCCCAGATGCGCTTCACGAAGGCCTCGCGACCCATTTCGCGGCGGCCCGGGAGCTGCTTCTCCATGAGCTGGCGCTCCACCACCATCTGGGTGGCGATGCCCGCATGGTCGGTGCCCGGCTGCCAGAGCACATCCTTGCCGCGCATGCGCTCGAAGCGGCACAGGATGTCCTGCAGCGTGTTGTTGAGCGCGTGCCCCATGTGGAGTGAGCCGGTGACGTTCGGCGGCGGAATCACGATGGTGTAGGGCTGCGCCCCGGCCCGCTCCGGCCGGCCGGCCTTGAAGGCCCCTTCCCGCTCCCAAAGATCGGCGATGCGCTTCTCGACGGAAGCGGGTTCGAACGTCTTGTCCATCGTGAGTCCTTCGGCCGGGCTCCTCGCCCGCGCTGGGCGCTAGAAAACCGAGCGCACCGCCTTAGTCAACGGCGCAGTGCCCAATCTGGCCCGCGGCCCCGCTTCGCGAGCGTCAAGGCTTGCTCTGCTCGCAATCGTCGCAGAACCGCGAGCGCGAAGGCTCGCGGTCGAAAACGCTTCCCAGGTATGGGCGTTCAGCGACCGCCGCGCGCCACGCGCTCGATCTCGGCCTTGACCAGCCGTTCCACCATCACGGGCAGGTTGTCGTCGAGCCAAGCCTTGAGCATCGGCCGCATCATGTCCTTCACCAGGTCCTCCAGTGTGCGCGCCTGGCTGGTGAGGATCGCGGAAGACAGCATGTTGAACGTGGACGCCACGTTGGCGTTCGCCATCGGCGACAGCAGCGCTTCGTCCGAAACAGGCGGCGGGGGCGGAGGCGGCGGCGGCGGAGCCGGCTCGGGAGCGACGGCCTGCGGCGGCTCGGGGGGCGGAGGCGCCGGCTCGGGCTTCTTGGGAAGCACGAGCAGCGGCTCCTCAGGCTCTTCCTTGAACGCGATGTCGTCGTCGTCTGCCTCATCCCAGGCCGAGGGCGCTACGGTCGCGAGATCGAGAATGTCGTCTTCTTCCTCGGCGAGCTGCGGCTCTGGCGCGGCTGCGGCGACAGGTTCGGGAGCAGGCTGCTCCTTCTGATCATCCGCGATGATGCGACGGATGGAGGCGAGGATCTCCTCCATCGAAGGTTCGTTAGCCTTCAGGCTCGCACTCATCGCGCCCGCCGCTCCACTACAGCCACAAGCGGCGCCGAATCAGATGATTGCCTGCGCCGAATCTCTCCAGAGGAGTATCGCCCGGGCTTGCCGCCATGCAAGCAGCGTGGCGGCGCTATCCAGAGGCTTCGGCGCTCAGCGGCCGTCCGGATTGCGCAGCCCGATCCACTTGTCGCGCACCTGCTCGTAATGGACGGTGGGCTTGTACTCCTGCGTGGCGAGCCGCAAGCGGGTGGACGACAGGCGCCCCAGCGCGCTCTGCAGGTTGTACGACGCCACCACGCGGTCACGCTGCGCCGTGATGAGGTTCACACGGGCGCTCAGGAGTTCCTGCTGGGCGTTCAGCACGTCGAGTGTCGTGCGCTGGCCGACCTTGGCCTCCTCGCGCACGCCGTTCAGCGCCACTTCGGCAGCCTGGATCTGCGCTTGCGAGGAATTGATGCGCTCCTTGGTGGCCTCGAGATTGGCCCAGGACGACACCACAGCCTGCCGCACGCTGTCGCGCGCCTGGTCGGCCTCGATCCGGCGCTGGCCCAGGGTTTCCTTGGCCTGCCTGACGCGGGAATACACTTCGCCGCCTTCATACAGCGGCACTGAGAGCGTGCCGGCCACCGAGGCGGTGTTCAGCTCGTTGTTGGGCGACTGATAGTCCCAGCGATGCGAAACGGTGCCCTGCAGGGTGAGGCTGGGGGCAAGCTCGCCCTCCGTCACCTTCACGAGCAGCGCGGCGGCGTCCACCCCATGCAGAGCGGCCAGCACGGCCGGATGACCGCCAAGGCCCAGCGCCACGGCCTCGTCGAGCGAGCGCGGCAGGTTGGCTTCCATCGGCTTGGCGGGGGCGAGCTGGCGCGCGTCGACGCCGATCACCTGACGAAAACGCGCCAGAGACGCCTTGAGGGCGCCGGCGGCCGTAGACGAGTCGGAGCGGGACGCCGCGAGGCGCGCCTCGGCCTGCGCCACGTCCGTGCGGGTCACTTCGCCGACGTTGAAGCGGTCGCGGGTCTGCCGCAGCTGCTCCTCGAGAACGTCGATGTTGTTGTTGCGCAGGTTCAGGATCGCGGTGTCGCGCAGCACGTCCATGTAGGCCGTAGCGGCGTCGAGCAGGACGCTTTGCTCGGTGGAGCGCAGTTGCTCGCGGGCGGCCAGAACGCCAGCGTCGGCGCGGCGTACGTTGTTGCCGGTGCGGCCGCCGTTGAACACGGTCTGGTTCACCTGCACGCCGATGCCGCGCGGAAAGGATTTCGAGTTGCTGGTGGCGCCCTGGGCGAGCACGTCCTGGACGGTGTAGCCGGCGTCCGCCGAGGCCGCGATCTTCGGGCGGTAACCCGACAGCGCCTGGTTCACGTTTTCATCGACCGCGCGCACGCTGGCGCGCTGGGCATTGAGCTGAGGGTTCGCCGCGTAGGCCCGAGCCAGGGCGCTCTCCATCGTCTCGGAACTCGCGCTCCCGATCGGGAGAAGCCAAGCGGCAACAGCGCCAGTCAGCAAGACTTTGCGCAGGTTCTGCTTTGCACCGTTGGACAATTCGCCACCCGCCTCAATGGGACCCTTCGCGGCCGCAACATGCGACCTTCGGATCCGTACGCAGCCTTAGCCACACCGAACGCTGCCTAGGCGACTCAAGAAGCCGTCGCAGGCACGGAGGAAGCTAACCCGCCAGTTCCGATACGAGAAGTTGCATCGGCCGATTTAGCCACGGTGCCGCAAAAAGGTTACAGTTCGATTGGCGCTCAGAAAACGAACGCCGGAGCCGTCCTGAACTCCTCCAGAGCCGGCGCGGCGGCGTCGAACACCGCCCGGCCGCCCACAGCGGAGCCGGACTTGCGGTACACCATGGCCTTGGCTGAACGGCCCGTCCCGAAGACGCCGACGAGGCGCCCGCCTTCGCTCAGCTGCGCGAACAGCGCGCTAGGCTCCACCTCGAATGCGCCGTTCACCACGATGACGTCATAGGGAGCATGCTCGGCGTAGCCTTCACGGAGCGCGCCAGTGACGACCTCGACCGTGTCGACACCCAGGCCGCCGAGCAACTCGGACGCTTTCGCCGAGAGGCCGGCATCCGATTCGAGCGCGACCACCCGCCCCGCCAACCGCGCCAGCACGGCGCTGGAATAACCGACGCCGCAGCCCACATCGAGCGCCACGTCGGTCGGCTTGATGTTGGCGGCCTGGAGCAGCCGGGCGAACACCATTGGGGTCAGCATCGCCCGCGAGGCGCCGTTGGCGCTCACCGTGAGCGATTGGTCCACATACGCGAAGCCGCGCTGGTCGGCCGACAGGAAGATCTCGCGGGGCGTCTCTTCCATGGCGGCCAGAACCGGCGCGGAGGTGATGTCATACGTCCGCAGCTGGCAGTCGACCATCATGCGACGCTGCAAGGCGAAATCGGCCATGGGGTCCATCTCCGGCGAAAAATGGCGCGGGCGCGCATGCGCCTGGATCGTGCGGCGTTTTCGTCCAGCGCGCGGCAAAACGCAAGCGCCGCCGCATGGGCGTGCTCCACCATGCCCCTGCTCTTTCGTTTGCGCCCCCGAAGGCTGCGCGACGGTGCATACGAGCCGACACGAAACCCGTTGCCGACGGGGCCGGAGTTCGCTATCAGGGCGCTGCTCACGCCGACGGCTTGCCCGCGGCGACACGATGGCCTCGTGGCGGAGTGGTTACGCAGAGGACTGCAAATCCTTGCACCCCGGTTCGATTCCGGGCGAGGCCTCCAAACTTTCTCCATCGCCGCGGAAGGGGTTGCGCCGAAACGCTCGCGTTTCGTTCGAACCTGTGCGCCGCGCCTTGCGGGTCCGCCGCCTCATTGCGGGCCAACGTCCAATTTCGCAGTTTTCTCGTCCGATCCGCCCCCGAGGGGGTTGCATGCCCGGGAGGGGTGATGTAATCCCCGCCCTGCCAACCGGTCCCCGATAGCTCAGTTGGTAGAGCATTCGACTGTTAATCGAATTGTCGCAGGTTCGAGCCCTGCTCGGGGAGCCACTTCTTTCTTTTGACCAACATCGTCCGCCGCCCGGCTCCCGCGCCGGGCGTTTTCGTGTGATCTGTGGGGTCGCGCCGCGTAGCCTCGCAGCGCCTGTTGGCGCTGAGGAGCGTTGGAGACGCATGGCTTCCCCGGTTCTGGTCTGGTTTCGAGAAGATTTGCGGCTGGGCGACAATCCCGCGCTCGCCGCCGCCATTGCGACCGGCGCACCCCTGGTCCCGTTCTTTATCCTGGACGAACAGAGCGATGGCATGCGCCCCCTCGGCGGCGCTTCGCGCTGGTGGCTGCACCATTCGCTCGTCTCCCTGAGGGAGGATCTCCGCCAGCGTGGAGCTGATCTCCTCGTCCTGCGCGGCGCGGCGCGGATGATCGTGGAGCGCCTGGTCGGGGCGCTGTCTCCGCAAGCCGTCGTCTGGAATCGCCGCTACGAGGCGGCCGGGATCGCGATCGATTCGGACGTGAAGTCGGACCTGAAAGCCGCGGGCGTGCACGCCGAGAGCCACAACGGAGCGCTGCTTTACGAGCCCTGGACGGTGAAATCCGGCGCCGGCAATCCCATGAAGGTGTTCACGCCTTTCTGGAAGGCCGCTCAGGCAACCGGAGCGCCGACCGCGCCGCTCCGCACGCCAACCGAGATCCCGGGCGCCTCTGTTGACGCGTCGGCGATAGGCGGGCTCGAAATCAGCGACCTCGCTCTCCTGCCGACTCACCCCGATTGGGCGGGCGGCCTGCGCGAGACTTGGACGCCTGGGGAAGCCGGAGCGCAGGCCCGGCTGCGATTTTTCGTGGCCGATGAACTCAAGGGCTACGGCGATGGCCGCAACCGGCCGGATCAGGCTCACACTTCGCGGTTGTCGCCCTTTCTCCGCTTCGGCGAGATCAGCCCGCGGCAAATCTGGGCCACGGCGACCAAGGCTGTCGAAACAGGTCGCTCGAAAGCGCCTGCGTCCGATCTCACGAAGTTGAAATCCGAACTGGGCTGGCGCGAGTTCGCCTACCACCTGCTTTTCCACAACCCTGATCTGGCGCGCACAAATTTTCAGCGGAAATTCGACAGTTTCCCGTGGCGGAGCCACGCTGGCGAACTCGAAGCCTGGAAACGCGGGCGCACCGGCTACCCGGTGGTGGACGCCGGCATGCGCCAGCTTTGGCGCACGGGCTGGATGCACAACCGGGTGCGCATGATCACGGCCTCGTTTCTGATCAAGCATTTGCTGATCGACTGGCGAGAGGGCGAAGCGTGGTTCTGGGACACGCTGGTGGACGCCGACCCGGCCAACAACGCCGCCAGCTGGCAGTGGGTAGCGGGCTCCGGGGCCGATGCAGCGCCGTATTTCCGCATCTTCAATCCGATTCTCCAGGGCGAGCGGTTCGACCCTGATGGCGCCTATGTTCGCCGGTTCGTCCCAGAGCTCGCGAAAATGCCAGCGAGCCACATCCACGCGCCCTGGACCGCTCCGGCCGCCATGCTGGCTTCCGCTGGCATTCGCCTCGGCGAGACCTATCCAAGTCCCATCGTGCCCCACGACGAAGCGCGGGCGCGCGCCCTTGCGGCGCTGGCGTCGATCTCCGACGCCCATGCGTAAAACCAAACCCGCTACGGGCCCGTATAGACCAGCATAAGATCAACCACGCCTGCCTCGAGGGTCCATGCGCATCGCCATCATCGGAACCGGTATCTCCGGCAATGCAGCGGCCTACGCATTGGCGACCAGCACGGGACATCGCATCACCGTTTATGAACGGGACATCCGGCCTGGCGGGCACTCGGCGACAGTGGACATCGACTACGACGGCGCCAGGATTGCCGTGGACACAGGGTTCATTGTCTACAACGAAGCCAACTACGAAAACCTGACGGCTCTCTTCGCCGAACTTGGCGTGAAGACCGAAGCGTCGGACATGAGCTTCGCGGTCTCGGCGCGGGGCGGCCGTTTCGAATGGTGCGGCCGCACCACCGACACCGCCAACGGCCTTTTCGCCCAACGCCGCAACCTGCTGTCGCCCGGTTACCTGCGCATGCTTGTCGAAGTGCTGCGCTTTAACCGGGTTGCGATCGAGGATCGCGAGGCGGGGCGCCTGAACTCGCTCAGCCTCGATCACTACGTCACCCTGCGCGGGTTCTCGAAGCGGTTTCGGGACGACTACCTGGTTCCCATGGGCGCGGCGATCTGGTCGATGTCGCCCCGCGCCATGCTGGCCTTCCCGGCCGAAAGCTTCATCGCATTTTTCCAGAATCACCACCTGCTGCAATGGGAGCGGCCGGTTTGGCGCACCGTGAACGGCGGAAGCCGATCCTATGTCGAGAAGATCACCGCGCCCTTCCGCGACCGGATCCGGCTGGGCTCGGCGGTGACGTCGGTGGTTCGGACCGGAACCGGCGTCGAGGTCACGGACGCCTCCGGCGAAGCTGAGCTTTACGACCATGTGATCTTCGCCGCCCACTCCGACCAGACGCTCGCGATGCTGAAAGACGCCTCCCCGGACGAGGAGGCCGTGCTCGGGGCCGTGGGGTATCGCGAAAACGCCGTCTACCTGCACCGAGACCCAAGCCTGATGCCGCGGCGCCGCCGGGCGTGGTCGGCATGGAACGTGATGCAGAACGACGATCCCGACGCTGATCTCTGCGTCACTTACTGGATGAACCTGCTGCAGAACATCGACCCCGCGAAGCCGCTGTTCGTTACCCTGAATCCGCCCAAGCCGCCCAGGGATGACCTCACCTTCGCGCGTTTTGCATACGCTCATCCGCAATACGACACCGGCGCTCTCGCGGCGCAGAAGCGGCTTTCGGCGATCCAGGGTCAGAACCGCACCTGGTTCTGCGGCGCCTGGACCGCGCACGGCTTCCATGAGGATGGGCTAAAGTCGGGCCTCACGGTTGCGGAGGCGCTCGGCGCCAGCGTCTCGTGGCGCCGCTCGCCGACCGAGATCCTGCAGGCGGCCGAATGAGCATCCACTTCCCACCACCGAAGGAAGCAGCGTCGCTATACCGGGGTGGCGTGATGCACGCGCGCATGAAGCCGGTTGAGCACCGATTTTCATACGAGGTGTTCTCGCTTCTGATCGACCTTGATCGACTAGCGGAAGCGTCGCGCGCCAGCGTCTTCTTCTCGGTCGGCCGCTGGAACCTGCTGTCTTTCTGGCAGAAGGACCACGGCCCGCGGGATGGCTCGTCGCTGCGTGTCTATGTGGACCGCATCCTCGCCGAAGCAGGGCTGAGCCTGCCGGGCGGCAGAGTTCTCCTGCTCTGCTATCCCCGAATCGCCGGCATGGGGTTCAACCCACTGTCCGTCTACTTCGCCTACGCGGCGGACGGAGAACTGGCCGCCGCGATCTACGAGGTCCGCAACACCTTTGGCGAGCACCACACCTATGTGTGCCCGGTCGCCCCGGGCGAGCTCGGCCCGGAAGGACTGCGGCAAGAAAGGCGCAAGCTGTTCTACGTGTCGCCATTCAACGATCTCGACATGCGCTACCGGTTTCGCGTTCGCCCGCCAGGCGACACCATCGCGGTGCGGATCCTCGAAACAGACGACCAGGGCCCGCTGCTCGCCGCCACCTTCCAAGGCAAGCGCCGTCACTTGACGACTTCCTCGCTTCTGGCAGCATTGGCCCGGATTCCGGCTCTCACCCTCACGGTTATCGGCGGCATTCACTGGGAGGCGCTGCGCCTCTGGCTGAAGGGCATGCGGCTGGTGAAACGCCCGCCCGCGCCGCCGCCGCTGAGTTACGGCGACCGCATGGTCGGTTTCGACACGGTCGCGCGACCGCCGGAATCCGGCGCGCAAGAATTTGGCGCCCACGATACCGGCGCAAATGGGTTCGCTCCCTCGACGGCGCGGCCATGACATGACAACGAGCAGGACTCCCCCGCACCATGCATGAGACGAATCCTGATCAACACGGTCCCCTCCGTCTAACGGCGGCGAACGTCGCCGAGGTCGCACGCGATCTGCCGATGGCCGCCCGGCAGGCGCTCGCCTTTGCGACCAAGCTGGAGGTCGGCTCGCTCGAAATCCACCTGCCGGACGGCCGCGTGCTGCTGGCCCCTGGCTCGCGGCCCGGACCCGACGCGGTCATGCATATTCGCGACCTGAGCTTCGCGCGGCGGCTTCTGGAGGGCGGCGACATCGGAATCGCCGAGGCGTTTCTGAGCGGCGAATGGGAAACCCCGGACCTCACGCAGTTTCTCGAGCTCTTCTGCGCCAACCACCATCTCATCGCCAATATGCTGGAGGATCGGCCCCTCGTTCGTTTCTGGCAGCGCATGCGGCATTGGATGAACCGCAACACCAAGGCGGGCTCGAAGCGCAACATCCACGCGCATTATGACCTCGGGAACCGCTTTTACGAGTCCTGGCTCGACGGCTCGATGACCTATTCTTCGGCGCTCTACACCCAGGCGGGCGACGATCTCGCGACCGCCCAGCGGCGCAAATACGCCGCGCTCGCCGAAACGACGAGGATCGATCCGTCGCACCACGTGCTCGAGATCGGCTGCGGCTGGGGCGGCTTCGCCGAATTCGCCGCCAAGGACATCGGCTGTCGCGTCACGGGCCTGACGATCTCGCGCGAGCAGTTCCACTACGCGCAAAAGCGCATGTTCGAGCAGGGACTGAACGAACGCGTCGAGATCAAGCTTCAGGACTATCGCGACGAGCGGGGCATGTATGACCGCATCGCTTCGATCGAGATGTTCGAGGCGGTCGGCAAGGAATACTGGCCGGTGTATTTCCGGCAGCTTTCCGAGCGGCTGAAGGCCGGGGGCGTCGCGGGCTTGCAGGTGATCACAATCCAGGATCGCTTGTTTGAAACATACACGCGCGAGGTCGACTTCATCCGCCGCTACATATTTCCGGGCGGCATGCTGCCATCGCCGGGGATCCTGAAGAACCTCGGCGATAAGGCCGGCCTGGCGCTCAAGGACGAGCGGATCTTCGGCCTCGATTACGCCGCGACCCTGGCCGAATGGCGCGAGCGCTTCCGCGCCGCGTGGCCGAGCCTCATGCCGCTCGGCTTCGACGAGCGCTTCCGCCGCATGTGGGAATACTACCTCGCCTATTGCGAGGCCGGTTTCCGCTCCGGCAACATCGACGTCCGGCAGCTCGTCTACGCCAAAACCGCGTGAGGGCGGATCGCGAACCGGGCGCCAGCCGGCTGCTGGCCTACGGGCTCCCTGCCCTGCCGCTGGCGATCCTCACTTTGCCCTTCTACGTCCTGACGCCGGCCTTCTACGCCGGCGACCTGGCGTTGCCGATCGCGGCTGTCGGGCAGGTTTTGATGCTGGTCCGCATCCTGGACGCCGCCAGCGATCCCCTCGTGGGGGTGCTGGCCGACCGCTTCAGACCAAATTTTGGCAGGCGCCGGCTTTGGATCGTCTGCGCCGCGCCTCTGCTGGCCGCCGCAGCGTGGAAGATCTTCACGCCGCCGGCTGGCGCCGGGCTGTTGTATCTCGGCTTCTGGGGCGTGCTGCTTTCAATTGCCTGGACGGCGGTGCAGATTCCGTATCTGGCCTGGGGCGCCGAGCTGTCGCGGTCCTATGCGGGCCGCAACCGCGTCACCGCTTACCGGGAAGCCTTCACGGTCGTCGGGACCTTGCTGGCGCTGGTCCTGCCCGCGCTTCTGCCGAGCTTCGGCCTGAATGGCGACCGCGCCGTGCTCGGCGCCTTCGCGGCAATTGTCGCTGTCGCGCTGCCGATGGCGGTGCTGCTCACCGTCGCGACGGTGCCGGAGCCGGAGGACCGCTCGCAGCGGCGCGGCTCCTGGCGCGAGGCCGCGACGGCGTTGCTGGCGAACCGCCCCTTCCTGCGGCTCGTGGCGGCCTTCCTGATCAACGGCCTCGCCAACGGGCTGCCCGCGACGCTGTTCCTGTTCTTTGTGCGCCACCGGCTGGAGGCGCCGGATGAGGCCGGGCCACTGCTCGTGCTGTATTTCGTAGCCGGCGCGGCCGGCGTGCCGGCCTGGCTGTGGCTGGCGCGGCGCACCTCCAAGCACCGCGCCTGGGCGCTCGGCATGGGGCTCGCCTGCCTCGCCTTCGCGTTTGCGCCGATGCTGGCCGCGGGCGACGTATGGGCCTTTGCGGCGATCACGCTGGTGACCGGCCTGGCGCTGGGCGCCGACGTGATCCTCCCGGCCAGCATGCAGGCCGACGTCATCGACGTGGACACTGCCCGCACCGGCGAGGAGCGGACTGGCCTGTATCTCGCGTTCTGGGCGCTCGCCACCAAGCTTGCGCTGGCGGGCGCGGTCGGGATCGCGTTTCCGCTGCTCGGCGCGGCGGGTTTCGAGCCCGGCGCCGGCCGTTTCGAGCCAGCCGGGCTCACCATGCTGGCGTTTCTGTATGCAGGGCTTCCGGTGCTGCTGAAGCTCGGCGCCATCGCGCTGGTCTGGCGCTTTCCGCTGGACGCCGCCGGCCACGCCGAGCTCCGCGACGCGATCGAGGCGCGGCTCCGCTGAGCCTCAGCCGCGGCCCGTATCGCTGGCCGTCACCTTGCCGACCAGCGGGAAATACAGCCAGTAGGGCAGAAGGTTCGCGGCCTTCAGGATCCACGACAGCCGGCGCGGGAAGGTGATCTCGAAGCCGCCCCGGGCCAACCCGTCGCAGATGCGCACCGCAGCTTTGTCGGCCGGGATGATGAACGGCATGGGAAAATCGTTCTTGGCCGTCAGCGGCGTGCCGACGAAGCCCGGGTTCACCACCTGGAGGGTGACGCCGGCCTTGTCGAGCGTGAATTTCAGGGCTTCGGCCATGTTGATCAACGCCGCCTTGGTGGCCCCATAGGCGGTGGACGACGGCAGGCCGCCATAGCCCGCCACGGAGGCGTTCACGGCGATCTGCCCCTTGCGGCGCGCCGTCATCAGCGGGATCAGGGCCGCGAGGCCGTTCACCGTGCCGCCTACATTGATGTCGAACGTCCGCATCACGAGGTCTGGATCGAAATCCGGCCCTTTCATCGGAAAAAAGGTGCCAGCGTTCAGGAAGGCGAGCACGATCGGCCCAGCCTGCGCCTCGATGGCCTCCACGGCCCCGACCAGCTCGTCTCGGCGAGTCACGTCCGCCGGATAGGCCAGGATGCGGCCGGGACCGGTCGCCTCGGCGGCAAGCTTCTCCAGCTCGTCCTTCCGACGCGCCGTAGCCGCAACCGTAAAGCCTCGCTTCGCCAGTTCGAGGCAGGTGGCGCGGCCGATGCCGGAACTCGCCCCGGTCACCCACGCGACCCCGTCCGCCGGCGTCGCCCGATACAGGCTCGACATGCTCATCTCCGGTTTGACGTCACGGAGGCGCGCCCTTGCAAGGGTCCGCGCCGGGCCGGGCTCAATGCCCGGTAATGCGGCGCACGAAACGGGCGAGCGGCCCTGTCAGGCGCAACGGCGCGTCCGTCACCGCGAAGCAGATGCAATCCGGCCCGTCGTCCGCCTTCGGATGATGGTCGAGGTCGGCGTCCGCAATGGCGACGTCGCCGCGCCCGTAATGGCCCGTGACGTCCGAGAACGCCCCGCTGAGAACCAGCGTGACCTCGCTGCCCTCGTGCGTGTGCGACGGAATCGTCTTGCCGGCCCTGATGCGATAGAGGGTCGCCTCGGATCCATCCTCGGTCGGCAGGCGAAATTCCCGGATGCCCGGCAGCTTCAGCCGCCATGGAATCTCGTCGAGCGTCCGGCCGGTGAGCGCGCAGAGCGGCGGCGGAAGAACCGCGCAATGCGGCGGCTGGCGCACGGACTCGGGCTTCTCGGCCGCGGCGAAGATCGCCGCGAGCTTGCGGTCGCGATCCGGCAGCGGCTGCCCAGGCATCTCCTCGAGCGCCTCGCCGCCGATCTGCTCGATGGCGCGCACGAAAGCGCGGCTCTCCGGCCTCAGATAGAGGTGAGCCGCCACGAGCTTGTGCAGGCTGGCCGGCAGACTGCCGGCCGCGTAGCCGACGAGCAACTCGTCCAGCCGCGATGTCGTTGGGGGCGTTTCAGCAAAAGAACTCAAGGCAGGTCCCGTCGCGCTCCAGATTGAGCTTGTATAGCCCTTACGCCATGAGGATGCGATTGGATCACGAAACCGCGACTTCGGGCAAACCCGTACGAGCCCCGCCGCCGGCCAGGGCGCTTCCCGCTCCCCGAGAACTGGTCTAGCTTCGCGCCCCCGGGGCACGCCAGCCCGAAACTCGACCGCACGGGAACGCCGATGCCCACCGACATGCTCTTTCGATCCGACGCCTACCTGCAATCCTGCGATGCGACCGTGGTGGCGGTAAACGACCGCGGCGGCGTGATCCTTGATCGGACCGTGTTTTACCCGACTGGCGGCGGCCAGCCGGGCGACAAGGGCGCGCTCGTCACGGCCTCGGGCACGGAGATCCCGATCGAGACCGCCGTGTATGGCGAGGACAAGGGCACGATCGTGCATGTGCCGGCGGCGGGATCGGCTCTGCCGACGCCCGGCGAAAAGGTCACTGCCCGGCTCGACTGGAGCGTCCGGATGCCGCGCATGCGCATCCACACCGCCCTGCACCTTCTCACCACCGTGCTGCCCTACCCGGTGACCGGCGGCTCGATCGGCGATGGCGAAGGGCGGCTCGATTTCGACATCCCGGACGGCGGCCTCGACAAGGACGACATCGCCGCCAAGCTCGCCGAGAAGATCGCCCAGAACGCCGACATCCGCGAGCGCTGGATCACTGACGAGGAGCTCGAGGCCAATCCCGGCCTCGTGAAAACCATGTCGGTGAAGCCGCCGATGGGAACCGGCCGGGTCCGGCTGGTCGAGATCGTCGGCCTCGATCTTCAGCCCTGCGGCGGGACGCATGTCCGCAACACCGCTGAGATCGGCGGCGTCGCGGTCACCAACATCGAGAAAAAGGGCAAGCAGAACCGGCGCGTCCGGATCGCCCTCGTCTGATCCCCCCGACCCTGCCAGGAGCTGTCGCCGATGTCGGCCAACACGAATCTCGTTTCCACCGCGTGGCTGGAAGATCACCTCTCGGCGCCCGACCTCGTGGTCGTGGACGCCTCCTGGTACCTGCCGACGCAAGGGCGCGACGGCAAGGCCGAGTACGCGGCCGGCCACATCCCGGGTGCGGTGCATTTCGACATCGACGCGGTGTCGGACCACGACGACCCTCTGCCGCATATGCTGCCTCGGCCGGAGGAATTCGCCCGCCACATGGCGGCGCTCGGCATCGGCGACGGCATGCGGGTGGTGGTCTATGACGGCCTCGGGATGTTCGCCGCCCCACGCGTCTGGTGGATGCTGCACAGCTTCGGCGTGCGCGACGCGGCCGTGCTGGACGGCGGCGCGCCCAAGTGGAAGTCCGAGGGCCGGCCCTGGACGGACGAGCCCACGCGCCGCCGACCGGCCGTGTTCACGCCGCGCTTCGACCATGGCGCCGTGGCCAGCCGCGAGGATATCGCCCGCATGCTGGCGGCCGGCAGCCACCAGGTGGTGGACGCCCGCGCGGCGGACCGATTCCGCGGCGACGCGCCCGAGCCCCGGCCCGGCCTGAAAGCAGGCCACATGCCGGGCGCCCGCAACGTGCCGTGGACCGACATCGTCCGGAACGGCGAGCTGAAAAGCCCTGAGGAGATTCGCGCCGCCTTCGAGCAGGCCGGCGTCGATCTGAAGCAGCCCATCGTCACCACGTGCGGCTCCGGCGTGTCGGCCGCGATCCTCACGCTGGCCCTCAACACCGCCGGCGTAAACACCAAGGCGCTGTATGACGGCTCCTGGGCCGAATGGGGCGGCCGCGACGACTGCCCGGTGGCGACCGGGCCGGCGTGACGCTTGGTTTTTCACCGGGAGCCTCCGTTTGCCCATTGATGCCTGCCGGCGCTGCGCGCCGCCGGGGATGAAGACTGAATGGTTCAACCTACTCCCCCGTCATTGCGAGCCGGAGGCGAAGCAATCCAGCCTGAAGGCCCGGCGTTAGGCTGGATTGCTTCGCTGCGCTCGCAATGACGGCCGAGAGTTTCGGGCTTTGGCTGCAGGCATGGCTCCGCGTTCTCCGTTCGCGCGGAGGTGAGGCGATCGGTGGAGGGGCGCCGCGAGGCGCCGGCCCATCTAGGGTTTTACGCGTAGGGTTCGGACGGGCCGACGCCTCGCGACCGGCGATTTTGAACCTTTCCGACCCGCGCTCCTTCCTCGTGGCCGCTCCTTGGGGGCCGCGACCGCGAGGGTGTTAAGGTGGCCGCGTCCACGGCCCCACCGTAGTGTGGGGCGGGCGGGCTGACTGCCGGACGTTGGGTCGGCCGAGGCTGTCACCCCTCGAACCCGCCGTCCGGCCGCTCCGGAAAGGCCTCCCGGGAGGGTGGGTCCGGTATCCCCATCCGCGCAGGCGCCGCGCCCCGACCCCGCAACGGACCGCTCCGGAAGCGCCCCCTCCCTGGGTCGAGAGTAGGCGCAGGGTGCGGGAAACGAGGCGGAATGTCAAGGATTATTTTCATATCACGGGCGCCTTCCCTTTCCCCCCGGGAGAGGGACAGGGGTGGGGTGGAGGCGCACCACGATGCAGCGCCTCGCCGTCATTGCGAGCGGAGCGAAGCAATCCAGGTGGTTGGGATGACGCTCGGCGCCGGGCGTCGCGCCCCGCCTCAGCTGGATTGCTCCGCTGGCGCTCGCAATGACGGAGAAATGCAGGCGCCCTCTCCCTTACCCGCCCGCCACACGCCTGTTCCGGGCGTGGCGGGCCAGCAGCAGCGTGAGGGCGCCGGCGAGAAGGAGGATGGGGCCGATGAGGCGGTCGGTTCCGACCGCGCGCAGCGGCGGGGCGGCGTCCAGCCAGGGCAACGCCGCGCAGGGGCAGTGGCCGCCGAAGGTGACGAGCGCGGTGAGAACCCCGGCCCACGCGCAGGTGAGAAGGCCCGCCAACCCGACCGGAAGCCCGGCGCCGCGCGCGAGGCCGTGCGGGTCGAGCGCCAGCGTGACCCAGCCCACGACGAAAAACGGCAGCGACACGAGCGCGCCAACATAGAGCGCGCCGGTGGCGCATTGCCTGCAGTCCACTCCCAAGATGGCGGCCAGCGCCACCATGGCCCCGGCCAGGAGCGGCCCCACAGCCGCCCTGCCGCTGCGCCAGCCGATCAGCGCCAGCACGGCCGCGAGCGTGAGAAGCCCAAGGCCGAGCAGGGCCGCGGCCGCGCGCAGCATGGCGGCTACCCCGCTGCGGGTTAGTGCAGGATCTGGCTCAGGAACAGCTTGGTGCGCTCGTGCTGCGGGTTCTTGAAGAACTCGTCCGGCGTGTTCATCTCGACGATCTGGCCGGCGTCCATGAAGATCACGCGGTTCGCGACCTGCCGGGCGAAGCCCATCTCGTGGGTCACGCAGATCATCGTCATGCCTTCCATGGCGAGCGACACCATGGTGTCCAGCACTTCCTTCACCATCTCGGGGTCGAGCGCCGAGGTCGGCTCGTCGAACAGCATGATCTTGGGGCTCATGCACAGCGACCGCGCGATGGCGACGCGCTGCTGCTGGCCGCCGGAAAGCTGGCCCGGGTACTTGTTGGCCTGCTCGGGGATCTTGACGCGACGCAGGTAGTGCATCGCGATTTCCTCGGCGTCCTTCTTGGGCAGCTTCTTCACCCAGATCGGCGCGAGCGTGCAGTTTTCCAGGATGGTGAGGTGCGGGAACAGGTTGAAGTGCTGGAACACCATCCCGACCTCGCGGCGGATCTCGTCGATCTTCTTGAGATCGTTGGTGAGCTCCGTGCCGTCGACGATGATGCGGCCCTTCTGGTGCTCCTCCAGCCGGTTGATGCAGCGGATCATGGTGGACTTGCCGGACCCGGACGGGCCGCAGACCACTACGCGCTCGCCGCGCTTCACCGTGAGGTTGATGTCGCGCAACACGTGGAACTCGCCGTACCACTTGTTCATGTCGATCAGTTCGATCGCGGTCTCGTTCTTGAGCTGGGCGGGCGCCAGGGCGGCGGGCGTAGTCGCAAGTGCGGATGACATGATGGAACTCCCTTACCGTTTGTCGGCCCGCGCCAGGCGCGCTTCCACGCCCCTCGCATAGCTCGACATCAGGTAGCAGCAGATGAAGTAGAAGATGGCGGCGTAGAGATAGCCTGTGGCCGAGACGGTGGGCGCGCCCCAGGTGGGGTCGATGCGCGCCGCCTCGATGGTCTTCAGGAAGTCGAAGATGCCGACGATCACGACCAGGGTCGTGTCCTTGAACAGGCCGATATAGGTGTTGACGATGTTCGGGATGGTGATCTTGAGCGCCTGCGGCAGGACGACCAGCGTCATCATCTGCCAGTAGCTCAGGCCCATCGCCATCGCGCCTTCATATTGCCCACGCGGCAGCGCCTGCAGGCCGGCGCGCACCACCTCGGCCATGTAGGCGGCCGCAAAAAGCGCGATTCCGACCAGCGCGCGCAGGAGCTTGTCGGGCTGCAGGTAGTCCGGCACGAACAAAGGCAGCATCACGCTGGCCATGAACAGCACCGTGATGAGCGGCACGCCGCGCACGAACTCGATGAAGATCACGCTGATGAGCTTGGCGGCCGGCATGGTCGACCGGCGCCCCAGCGCCAGCAGGATGCCGAGCGGCAGCGACACCACGATGCCCACCGCCGAGCACACGATGGTGACCAGGATGCCGCCCCACAGGTTGGTCTCGACATTGCGCAGGCCGAGCCATGGCGCCCCGACGAGAAGGATGTAGGACAGGATCGGCAGAACCACGAAGAAGTAGACGCCGCCGAGATCGCGTCGCGGCGCCTTCAGGTTGAGCAGCCACACCACGCCGATCGCCAGCAGGGCGAAAAACACGTTCACCCGCCAGCGCTCGGCCACCGGGTATGAGCCGTAGGTGAAATAGGCCGCGCGGTCCCAGATAAACGCCCAGCAGGCGCCCACCGCTGTGCGCTCGGGCGTGTAGATGCAGACGTCGCGGTTGGCCCCGCTCCACACCGCGTCGAAGATCGCGAAGCGGAGGAAGGGCGGGATGATCCAGGCCAGCAGCAGCCCGATGATAATCGTCAGCGCGATGTTCACCGGCCCGGTGAACAGGTGCTCGCGCATCCACGCCACGGGGCCGACCACGCTGTAGGGCGGCGGCGACGGCGCGAGCGTGGTCCGGCTCACATAGGCTGGGCCGGCGTCTACACGCGGCGGCGTTGGAAAGGAGGAAGCGTCTGCGGTCGTCATGGCGCGCCCCTCACCGCTCAACCAGAGCTTTGCGATTGTTGTAGATGTTCATCACGAAGGAGGTGCCCAGGCTGATGGTGAGATAGACCATCATGGTGATGCCCACGACCTCGATCGCCTGCCCGGTCTGGTTCAGCACCGTGCCGGTGAACACGTTGGCGAGATCGGGATAACCCACGAACACCGCCAGCGAGGAGTTCTTGGTGAGGTTGAGGTACTGGCTGGTGAGCGGCGGGATGATCACCCGCATGGCCTGCGGGATGATGATCAGCTTGGTGGTGATGTTGGGCCGCAGGCCTAGCGCGTAGGCGGCCTCGGTCTGGCCGTGCGAGACGGCCAGGATGCCGGCGCGCACCACCTCGGTGATAAACGCGCCCGTGTAGATGGTGAGGCCGAACAGCAGCGCCAGGAACTCCGGCTGCAGCACCATGCCGCCGCCGATGTTGAAGCGCGTCGCGGCCGGATAGTCGAACGCGATCGGGCGGCCGAGCAGCAGGAACACGAGCACGGGCAGGCCGACGATGAGGCCCAGCGTCACCCAGCCGACCGGCGCCTGCGCGCCCGTGGCCTCCTGGCGCTTGCGGGCCCACCAGCGGAACGCGATCGTGGCCACGACGCCGAAGCCCAGCGCCAGCCAGACGAAGTCGAACAGCGGCTCGGGATCCGGCCGGGGCGAGAACAGGCCGCGATTGTTGAGGAAGATGCCGAAGGGCAGCTGCGCGCTGTCGCGCACGCTGGGCAGCGCCTTGAGCACGGCGTTGTACCAGAACAGCAGTTGCAGCAGCAGCGGCAGGTTGCGGACGATCTCCACGTACCAGCGCGCCACCCCGGCCACGAGGATGTTCTTGGAGAGCCGCGCGATGCCCATCGTGAAGCCGAGCAGCGTGGCCAGCACGATGCCGACCACCGCGACCAGCAGCGTATTCAGCAGGCCGACCCAGAACGCCTGCCCGTAGGTGCTGTAGCGCTCGGAATAGTCGAGCAGCGTCTGGCTGATCGGGAAGCCCGCGAGGTTGTTCCAGAAGCCGAGCCCGGTGGCGATCTTCTGCCGCGACAGGTTCTCGTGCGCGTTGCTGACCGCCACATAGACCAGGAAGCCCAGGGCCGCGCACAGCAGCACCTGAAACGCGACGCTGCGCACCTTCGGGTCATAGAGCGGCGAAACTTTGGGCCGCGCGGACGCAGCCTCGGTCTGAACTGACATGATCCCGTTCCCCACTCCCCGACGACCGTCTAGCAAGCGTCGTTCCACTTGCGGCCGCCGTGATGCGGGGCGTGGTTGATCCACGCCCCGCGGTACTCAGATCAGCGGATCGGCGGGGCGTATTGGAGGCCGCCCTTGTTCCACAGCGCGTTGAGGCCGCGCTTGATCTTCAGGGGCGAACCCTGGCCGACGGTGCGCTCGAAGCTCTCGCCGTAGTTGCCGACGAGCTTGATGACGCGATACGCCCAATCATTGGGCAGGCCGAGCGCTTCGCCGAACTTACCCTCGGTTCCGAGCAGGCGCTTGATGTCCGGGTTGTCGGACTTCAGCATCGCGTCGACGTTCTTCTGGTCGACGCCGAGCTCCTCGGCGGTGAGCTGGGCGTATCCGACCCACTTCACGATGTCGAACCACTGGTCGTCGCCATGGCGAACGGCCGGTCCGAGCGGCTCCTTGGAGATGATCTCGGGCAGAACCAGGTGCTCGTCCGGCTGCGCCAGGCGCAGGCGCTCGGCGTAGAGGCCCGACGCGTCCGTCGTGAACGCGTCGCAGCGGCCGGCCTCGTAGGCCTTGAGCGTCTCGTCCGACGACGCGAAGGTCACCGACTTCAGCTGGATCTTGTTGGCGCGGAAATAGTCAGCGAGGTTGAGCTCGGTGGTGGTGCCCTGCTGCACGCAGACCGAGGCGCCGTTGAGCTCGAGCGCGGACGCGACCTTCAGGCTCTTGCGAACCATGAAGCCCTGGCCGTCATAATAGTTCACGCCCGTGAAGTTGAGCCCGAGCGAGGTGTCGCGCGAGATCGTCCAGGTGGTGTTGCGGACCAGGACGTCCACTTCGCCGGACTGCAGCGCCGTGAAGCGGTCCTTGGCGGACAGCGGCACGAACTTCACCTTGGAGGCGTCGTTGAACACCGCCGCCGCGATGGCGCGGCAGAAGTCGACGTCGAGGCCGGTCCAGTTGCCCTGGGCGTCAGGCTGGCCGAAGCCGGCGAGGCCGGTGTTCGAGCCGCACTGCAGGAAGCCCTTCTGCTTGACGTTGTCGAGCGTGCCGGCCGAGGCCGACCCGGCGACCAGCGCCGCGACGGCGCCGAAGGCTGCCGAGACGAGGATGTTGGTTTTCATTGAAAAAAGCTCCCACTCCGTGATTTTCGCCCCTGTTTTCAAGGGGTCTGGTCCGACCTGCGCGCGCAGTGCTCCGCGTCTTGGCAGGGCCCGGAATGGCTGCATCTCATGTGACTTTCGGCGTGCGGTCAAGGGCTTGGCCGCCATCCTCCGGCCAAGGCCTCGCCGAAGTCCCGCCACCTTCGGGGTTGACGCGGCCGGATGTCGCTGCACCCTTTGCGCCCTCGCCTGCCCCGACGCCCCAAGTTCCGGAACACCCCGATGAAGAAGCTCACCGAAGAAGACCGGCGCAAGCTGGCCGTCAGCACCCAGCTCGTCCATGCCGGCCGCGACCCCTCCGAGCAGCACGGCTTCGTCAACACGCCGATCTATCGCGGCTCCACGGTGCTCTATCCCACCTATGACGACATCCTGCACCGGCGCGGGCGCTACAGCTACGGCACCAAGGGCACGCCCACCATCGAGTCGCTGGAGACCGCCTGGACGCAGCTCGCCGGCGCGGCCGGCACGGTGCTGCTGCCGTCGGGCCTCGCCGCCATCGTGGTGGCGCTGCAAACCTGCCTCAAGGCCGGCGACCACCTGCTGGTGACCGATTCGGTCTACCGGCCCACCCGCGAGCTTTGCGAGGGCCTGCTCAGGAAGTTCGGCGTCGAGACCACCTATTTCGATCCCGCGCTGGGCGCCGACGTCGAGCAACTTTTCCGGGCCAACACGACCGCGATCCTCACGGAGGCGCCGGGCTCGCAGTCCTTCGAGATGCAGGACGTGCCCGCCATCGCGGAGGTCGCGCACCGGCGCGGGCTGTGCGTGCTGATGGACAACACCTGGGCGACGCCGATCTATTTCCCCCCGCACGCGCGCGGCGTCGACATCGCGATCGAGGCCGGCACCAAATACCTCTCCGGCGGCTCGGACCTCCTGATGGGCGTGGTCTCGGCCAACGCCGAGTGGTTCCCGCGCCTGCGCAAGACATTCGACCTCACCGCCCCCTGCGCCGGCCCCGAGGACGCGTTCCTGTGCCTGCGCGGCATCCGCACCATGGCGCTGCGCCTGCGCGAACACGAAAGCCAGGCCCTCCACATGGCCCGCTGGATCGAGGCGCGCCCCGAAGTGCACCAGGTGCTGCACCCGGCGCTGGAAAGCTGCCCCGGCCACGCCTTGTGGAAGCGCGACTTCCTCGGCTCCTCCGGCCTCTTCTCGGTGCTGCTGAAGCCCGCCTCCCCGGCCCAGCTCGCCGCCCTGCTGGACGACCTCAAGCTCTTTGGCATGGGCTATAGCTGGGGCGGCTTCGAAAGCCTCGTGATCCCGTTCGACTGCGCGACCTATCGCACGGCGACGACCTGGGCGCCTCCCGGCCCGGCGCTGCGCTTCCATATCGGGCTGGAGGATCTGGAGGATCTGAAGGCGGATCTGGATGCGGGATTCGCGCGGATGCGGCGGGTGGTGTGAGGGATGGGCGCGCGGGGATGACGGAGAGCGTTGAGCGGCCCCGGTTGGGGCGTCGCCAGCCAACGACAATGGGCCGCGCCCTTTGGCCGTGAACGCGACCTCCGCCTAATTCTCGCCAAATGACCCTTGGACCCGCGCGGTTGCGCGGCCTACGTTGAACATCCTGCAATCGCAGGTTTGCGCCTCCCCGCCCGCACTCGTGCCAAAAGGTCTGTCCCCCATGAATGTTTTCTCGAAGCTGAGCGTCGCCGCCGTCGCCCTCTGCGCAGTTGCGGGCGCAGCGACCCAGGCTGAGGCGGCCAATGGGGCCGTGCGGCTGCGGATCTTCAAGGCCGGGTTCGTGCTGGGCGGGTCGGCCGGGGAAGGGACGCTGGTGTTCCAGGGCCGGCGCTATCCGCTGTCGATCGGCGGGCTGAGCTACGGGTTCACGTTCGGCGCGTCGGAGACGCGCTTTCGCGGCACGGTGAGCAACATTCGCCGGCCGTCCGACATCGCCGGCGTCTACGCGCAGGCCGGCGCGGGCGCGGCGGCCATCAAGGGCGCGCAGGCGGTGGTGCTCACCAACCAGAACGGCGCCGTGCTGACGCTGGCCGGCGAGCAGACCGGCGTGATCGTCAGCCTGGACCTGAGCGGGCTGGCGCTGGGGCTGAAGTAGCGCCTCGGGCGCGACGCCTGCCGCAAGCCGCCGGGATTCGGCTCGGCGGCGCCTTGGCTCAGCTTGGCCGGGCGCGGCCGCAGACTGATCAGGAAACGGCGGGGGCGCAGGCCCTCGCCATCTCGATATGCCGACCGGCCCGGGCCGATCGCGGTTGGCGTCAGGCGGCGGCGAGCGTCTTTTCGATGTCGCGCACCGCGTGGCCGGTGAGGTCTTTCGCAATCTCATGCTGGAGAACGGCGATCAGCGCCTTGTGGTAGTGCTTGCGCAGCTCGCCCAACGTTCTCGGCGCCGCGATGATGACGAGGCTCGATATGGCGCCGTCAAGGACCTGGCGATTGAGCAGGTTTGCGGCTCCCGCGGCGAAACCGTCCTCCGCAGCCTGGCTTTCGTCGGGATTGGCCGCGCTGCTGTGATGGCGGGCGCCCGAGCTGGCGCTTTCGCTCTCGACATGAGCCGTCGGCATGGCCGAGAGCTTCATTTCACGTTCGTCGCCATGGTTTTTGAGCATGACCAGCTTTTCGCCGTCGATCACCGCGACAATGGCTCCTAAGGGAAGGATCATCGGAAATTCCTTTAACGATAGGGGCATGGCCGCCGGATTGGCGGCGTCGCCCTGACCGTTAACGCCCGAGATGGTCGATCGATACGCCCGCGGGCGCCCTCTGGCGGCGCTCAGCCTAAAGGCCCGGCAACTAGACTGGATTGCTTCGCCTCCGGCTCGCAATGACGGCGTGGCGGTGGGGCGGTCGTGACGTCCGGCCGGGGATGCCGACTGAGTTGGGGCGCGAACCGCGAGGCGGGGCGCTGAGGCGCCCTCCCGCTAGCGCTGGCCGGAGGCGACGCGCGCCGTACGCGCCCCAACCCCACCGTTTGCGCGCTTCAGCGCGACCAGGATCTGCGTCGGCGGGGCGGTGAAGACCCACTGGCGGGGCGCATCCGCGGATTGGCGGGTGAGAAAGAAATAGCCGGTGCTGCGCCAGGGGCGGATCTCGTCGCGCTTGTTGTCCAGCACGAGGTCGCCGCCGTCCGTGACCGCGGTGAGCACGGCATGGCCTTCGCCGTTCTGGTCGATCACGGCCGTCATCAGCAGGCGACCGGAGGGCCAGCCGAGCGCGATGAGTTTGCGGCGCTTCAGGAGGGCGAAATCCTCGCAGTCGCCGGCGCCGTCGTCCGGAAAGCCCCAGACATCGGAGACGCCGTAGTGCTCCAGGTCGGTGACCTGCCGGATCGTGTCGTTCACCTCGCGGTTTACGGCCTCGAGTTGGGCCATGCGCTCGGGCGTGGCGACAAAGGCGGCGGCGTCGCCGCGGACCACGCACTCGCCGGGGTTCTTGTCGCAAAAGGGGTAAAAGGCCTTCGGCGCAGGGGCGACGCCGCTCACCGTCATGGCGAGCTGGCTGCCGCCCTGGGCGGCGCCGACGCTGCGGGGCCTGGCGTCTGCCGGCGCGTGGGCGCAGGCCAGCAGCATCACCGCGAGGACCGCCGTCCCCAAGCCTCGAATCGCCCCCATCCGACCAACCCCCAGTTGCGGAGATTGCAGCTTGAGGCTGCGCCCCCGGGGTCGTCATCCGGATAGTTCCCTACGCGACGCAAGACCGCGGCGGTGAGTCTTCTGCGCCACAGTCAGGCTTGCGCCGATGCCGGGAGTGGGGGGCGCGGTGGATTGGTTCAGGGCTGAACGGCCGGTTTTGAGGCTGCTTTGCTGGCGCTGCTGGCGGAGACCTTGCGGCATGCCGCGACCAACCTCCCGTCATTGCGAGCGCAGCGAAGCAATCCAGACCTAAAGGCCCGGCCATCAGACTGGATTGCTTCGCCTCCGGCTCGCAATGACGGTGGAGGGGTTGGCGTGTCGCGAGGACCCGCCCTAAGCAATCGTCTCCAGCGCCTGGGCGAGATCGGCGATAAGGTCGTCAGCGTTTTCGATGCCGATCGACACCCGGATGGTGGCGTCGCTGACGCCAAGCCGGTCGCGGACCTCTTTTGGAACGCCCGAATGCGTGGTGGAGGCCGGGTGGCAGGCGAGCGACTCGGTGCCGCCGAGGCTCACGGCCAGCTTCACGATCTGCAGCGCGTTGAGGACCTTGAACGCCTCCGCCTCGCCGCCGCGCACGTCGAACGAGAAGGTGGAGCCCGGCGCCTCCGACTGCGTCTCATAGACGCGCCGCTCGGGCGAGCCTTCGGGCAGGAAGCCAAGGAAGTACACGCCCGTGACGCTGGGGTGCCGGCGCAGCCATTCGGCCGCCTTCTCGGCGTTGGCGTTGGCGGCGCGCATGCGCAGCACCAGCGTCTCCAGCGAGCGGCCGAGCATCCAGCACGAATGCGGATCGAGCTGCGTGCCGATGGCCGAGCGCAGGAGGCGGATGGAGCGGATGTGGTCGTCCGAGCCCAACGCCGCGCCGGCGATCAGGTCCGAATGGCCGCCCACATATTTGGTGAGCGAGTAGAGCGACAGGTCCGCGCCCTGCTGAATCGGTTTCTGAAACACCGGCCCCAACATGGTGTTGTCGCACGCGATCAGCGGTCGGTCGCCCTGCTTCCGGCCGATGACTTCGGCGACACGGCGCACGGCCGCGATGTCGACGATGGAGTTCATCGGGTTGGACGGCGTCTCGATGAAGATCATCGGCACGCGCCCCTGCGCCATCGCGGATTCGGCCGCCGCCATCATGCCGGCCTCATCGACGCCGTCGCCCAGCGGCGCGGCCTTGATGCCGAAATTCGCCAGGGTCTTGGTGATCAGCGTCTCGGTGCCGCCATAGAGCGGCTGGGAGTGGAGGATCACGTCGCCCGGCCGCGCATACGCGAGGATGCTGGTGGAGATCGCAGACATGCCGGAGGAGAACAGCAGCGCCTTCTCGGCGCCCTCGAACACGGCGAGCCGGTCCTCCACGATCTCGGCGTTGGGGTGGTTGAAGCGCGAATACACGAGCCCGGCCGTTTCGCCGGCGGGCAGGCGCTTGCGGCCGGACACGTAGTCGAAGAACTCCTTGCCGTGCTCGGCCGACGTGAACACGAAGGTGGAGGTGAGAAACACCGGCGGCTTCACGGCGCCTTCCGACAGGGTCGGGTCATAGCCATAGCCCAGCATCAGCGTCTCGGGCGCGAGCTTGCGATTGCCAAGCGTGTCCTTGTGGTAGCGTTTCTCGGCCATGGGGGCGTCCTGCTGGTGAGGGTATGGGGTTGCGTCAGCCTAGCATGGTTGTGGCGGCGGGTGCTCCCCGCCGCCTCAGCGTTCGGCCCCAGGCCGCGACGCCCACCCTCCCCCTCGGGGGGGGGGAGGGTGTTGCGCGCCACACTGGAAGGCTGTTCTGGGTTGCGGCGTCACATCACCCTCCCTTGCCCCCGAAAATGTTTTAAGCTTAAATCATCTTGCGGCCTGCGGGGCGGTCAACCGCGGCGAAGCCATGGAGGCGAGCATGCGCATCAGCATCATTGGCGGCGGGCCGGCGGGCCTGTATTTCGCGATCCTGGCGGCGAAAAGCTTCCAGCAGTCCTCCATCCGGGTGCTGGAGCGCAACCAGGCCGACGACACCTTCGGGTTCGGCGTGGTGTTTTCCGACCAGACGCTGGACAATTTCGAGCGCGCCGACCGCGAGAGCTACGAGGCCATCACGAACGCGTTCGCGTATTGGGATGACATCTCCATCCACGTCCGCGGCGAAGAGCACCGCATCGGCGGCAACGGCTTTTGCGGTTGCTCGCGCCGGACCCTGCTGATGCTGCTGCAGGACCGCGCCCGGGCGCTGGGCGTCGAGCTCGTGTTCGGCCACGAGAGCGACGTCCTGCCGGGGCCGGACGAGGCCGACCTCGTGGTGGTGGCCGACGGCGTCAACTCGCGCTTCCGCGAGCAGAACCGCGACCATTTCGGCACGCAGGTGGACCTGCGTCCCAACCGCTTCGCCTGGATGGGCTCCACCCGCCCGTTCGACGCCTTCACGTTCTTCTTCAAGGAAACCGAGCACGGCGTCTTCATCGCGCATTGCTACCAGTACGAGGCCGACCGCTCGACCTGGGTGCTGGAGACCGACCCGGAAACCTTCGAGAAGGCCGGCCTCGGGGCGATGTCCGAGGGGGAAAGCGTCGCCTTCATGGAGCGTATCTTCGCCGAGGAGCTGCAGGGCCACCCGCTCATCGCCAATCGTTCGCTCTGGCGGCAGTTTCCCATGATCCGCAACGCGCGCTGGACCATGAACGAGCGCGTGGTGCTGCTCGGCGACGCCAAGGCGACGGCGCATTTTTCCATCGGCTCAGGCACCAAGCTCGCCATGGAGGATTCGATTGCGCTGCACCGGGCGCTCGTGGCCGAACGCGGCGCGGTGGCGACCGCGCTCGGCCGTTTCGAGACCGGCCGACGCGAGGAGGTGGAGAAAACACAGCACGCGGCCGATGTCAGCCTCGTCTGGTTCGAGCACGTGAAGCGCTTCCTCGACATGGACCCGGTGCAGTTCGCCTTCGGGCTGATGACGCGGGCGAAGTCCATCACCTACGACAATCTGGAGCTGCGGGCGCCCGACTTCGTCCGCGCGGTGGACCGGAGCTTCGCGGCGGGCGTGGCGAAAACGGGCCTGCCGGTGGACGCGCAGCGCGCCGCCGCGCCCGCCTTCCAGCCGCTGCGGCTGCGCGAACTCACGGTTCCCAACCGGCTCGTGATGTCGCCGATGTGCATGTACTCGGCCGTGGACGGCATGCCGGGCGACTTCCACCTCGTCCATTACGGCTCGCGCGCCATGGGCGGCGCCGGGCTGATCTTCACCGAGATGACCTGCGTGGCTCCGGACGCCCGCATCACGCCTGGTTGCACCGGGCTGTGGAACGACGCCCAGCAGGCCGCCTGGACGCGCATCGTCGATTTCGTGCACGCCAACTCGGCCGCCAAGATCTGCCTTCAGGTGGGCCATGCCGGCCGCAAGGGCGCGACCAGGCTGATGTGGGAGGGCATGGACCGGCCGCTGCCGGAGGGCGGCTGGGACATCGTTGCGCCATCGCCCCTGCCCTACTACCCGGAAAGCCGCGCGCCCAAGGCCATGGACCGCGCCGACATGGACCGTGTGCGCGACCAGTTCGTCGCCGTCGCCCGGCGCGCGGACGCGTGCGGCTTCGACATGCTGGAGCTGCACGCCGCCCACGGCTACCTGCTGGCGAGCTTCCTGTCGCCGGTCACCAACCAGCGCACGGACGCGTACGGCGGTTCGATCGAGAACCGCCTGCGCTTCCCGCTGGAGGTTTT
Source organism: Alsobacter metallidurans (assembly GCF_014636935.1). GTDB lineage: Bacteria > Pseudomonadota > Alphaproteobacteria > Rhizobiales > Beijerinckiaceae > Alsobacter > Alsobacter metallidurans. Next base: position 762,660 of record NZ_BMES01000002.1, read on the forward strand.
CGGCGCGATGCGGGAGGCGTGGCCGGCGGAAAAGCCCATGTCGGTGCGCATCTCGGCCACGGACTGGATCGAGGGCGGCCTGACCGGCGACGACGCGGTCGCGATCGCGGAGAACTTCGCGCAGGCGGGCGTCGACCTCGTGGACGTGTCCACCGGCCAGACCTCGCCGGCCTCGCGGCCCTTCTACGGGCGCATGTTCCAGACGCCCTACGCCGAGCAGATCCGCAACGAGGCGCGGGTCGCCACCATGTGCGTCGGCAACATCACCAGCGTCGACCAGGCCAACACTATCCTGGCGGCCGGCCGCTCCGACCTCGTCGCCTTCGGCCGCCCCCACCTCGCCGACCCGGCCTTCGCGCTGCGCGCAGCCGCCTGGTACGGCGCCGAGGCGCATCCGCCCAAGCCCTACGCGCCCGGCTGGGACCAGCTGAAGCGCAACACGCCGCGCGAGAAGGCCGACCTCACCGACCTGAAGCTGAAGGCCAAGCCGAAATCGCACCGGGTCGGGGCGTGATGCAGGATTCAACACCCTCGCCGTCATCGCGAGCCGAAGGCGAAGCAATCCAGCCTGATGGCCTGGCCTTTAGACTGGATTGCTTCGCTGCGCTCGCAATGACGGGAGGATGTTGGGTACAGCGCGGAACGGATTGCGCCTTGCCGCCAAACCGACTTTGATGCCGCCCTGGGGGGGAAATTCCGCATGCATGTCATCATCGTAGGGGGCGGGATCGGGGGGCTGACGGCCGCCTTGATGCTGCACCGACGGGGGATCAGGGCCACCGTCTTCGAGCAGGCCGGCACGATCCGCGAGGTCGGGGTGGGCATCAACACGCTGCCGCACGCCATCGCGGAGCTGGAGGAGCTGGGCCTCCTGCCGGCGCTGGACGCCGTCGGCATCCGCACCCGCGAACTGCATTACATGAACCGCTATGGCCAGACCGTCTGGCAGGAGCCGCGCGGCGTCTTCGCGGGCTTCAAGGTCCCGCAGTTCTCCATCCATCGCGGTCGGCTGCAGAAGCTCATCCACGACGCCGTGGTGGAGCGTCTCGGCCCCGATTCGGTGCGAACCGGTCGTCGGCTGCTGGGCCTCATCGAGGATGAAGGCGGCGTCACCGCGCACTTCGCCGACAGCCACTACGGCGCCGCCGGCGAGAGCGTGCGGGCCGATGCGCTTGTGGGCGCGGACGGCATCCACTCGGCCGTGCGGGCGCGCTATTTCCCCAACCAGGGTCCGCCGCGCTGGCAGGGCGTACGCATGTGGCGCGGCGCGATCGACTGGCCGAAATTCCTCGATGGCGAGAGCATGATCATCGCCGGCGGCATGCAGGCCAAGCTGGTGCTCTACCCCATCGGCAGGGGCGATCGGCCCGATACGCGCCTCACCAACTGGGTCGTCAACGTGCGCCTCGGCGATCCCGAGAAGCCGCCGCCGAAGGAGACATGGTCCGGCCAGGGCCGGCTGGAGGACGTGCTGCCCTTCGCCCGACGCTTCACCGTGCCGGGCGTGGACATCGAGGGTCTCGTCAAGGCGACGCCGCAGTTCTGGGAATATCCCATGTGCGACCGCGATCCCCTGCCCCGCTGGACCCACGGCCGCGTGACGCTGCTCGGCGACGCCGCGCATCCCATGTACCCGGTCGGCTCCAACGGCGCGAGCCAGGCCATCCTGGACGCGCGCTGCCTCGCCGACAGCCTCGCCAACGCCGACCACCCCCGCCACGCGCTGGCGCTCTACGAAGCCGAGCGCCTGCCCAAGACGGCCGAGATCTGCGCCATGAACCGCCAGGGCGGCCCCGAGCGCGTCATCGACGCCGTGGAGGCGCTGGCGCCCAGCGGCTTCGACGACGTCGAGCGCGTGCTGAGCTACGCGCGGCGCGAGGCGATCGTGAAGAGCTACGCCGGCAAGGCCGGCTTCGCGCTCACACAGGTGAACCGCCGGGCGGGGTGAGGCCACTGCGCCGGGCTTAGCTTGCGCGGTGTGTGAAGCCCTCCCGTCATTGCGAGCCGGAGGCGAAGCAATCCAGCCTAACGGCCCGGCATCAGGCTGGATTGCTTCGCTGTCGCTCGCAATGACGGCAGGGTGTGACGGACGCTGCGACTTACGCGTTCGAGAACCCTCCCCGCGGTCATCCCCGGCGCGCCGAAGGCGCGTGAAGGGGATCCAGGGCCACAAGCCCGAGCCTCAGCCCAGTCTCCTGGATCCCCTTCCCGGCGCTGCGCGCCGCCGGGGATGACGGAGAGAGTGCAATCCTTACGCCCCGTCAGGCGGAGGCGGCAGGAAGTCCACTTCGTGCTTGGCCGCGAGTGCAACCACGTCGCCGGGGTTCTGCTCCGCCATGGAGTGGATTCCCCAGAACAGGTCGTACAGGGGCCCGGTGGGCGACACCCAGAACACGCACTTGGTGGCCGCGTCGGACTTGTTGAAGATGCCGTGCGGCACGCCGCGCGGGAGGCGGATGAGGTCGCCGGGGCCGGCGCCCACTTCCTGGCCGTCGAGCACGAGCTCGAAACGGCCTTCCAGCACATAAATGAACTCGTCCTGGTTGGGGTGGATGTGCGGCGGCACAAAGGTGCCGGGCGGGAACGTCGCGTGCCACGAGAAGGAGCTCTCGGTGAGGTGCTTGGGCACGTAGGTCTGGCCCAGGATGTTCCAGCTGATGCCGTCGATCCCCTGTCCGGCCGGCGTCACGCCTGCGGTCATCGGCTTCATGGTTGCCCTCCCTTGCTTGCTACAGGTGCAGATAGCGATCCTTGACGCTGCTGTCGGCCAGCAGCGCGCCGTTGGAGCCGGACCACACAACATGGCCCTTCTCCAGCACCACGTGCCGGTCGGCGATGCGCGCCAGCGCGTCGATGTGCTTGTCGATCACCAGGATCGACTCGCCCTCGGCCTTGAGGGCCGCGAGGCAGCTCCAGATCTCCTGCCGGATGATGGGCGCCAGCCCCTCGGTCGCCTCGTCGAGGATGATCAGCTTCGGATTGGTCATCAGCGCCCGGCCGATGGCGAGCATCTGCTGCTCGCCACCCGAAAGTTCGTTGCCGCGATTGCCCTTGCGCTCCTCGAGCCGCGGCATGAAGGCGTAGACGCGGGCCAGCGACCAGCGCGCCTTGCCGAAGCGGTCAGCCGCGGTGGCGATGAGATTCTCCTCGACCGTGAGGGTCGGGAACACCTGCCGGCCCTCCGGCACCAGCCCGAGCCCGGCCTGCGCCCGGCGGAACGGCGGCGCGGCCGAAAGGTCCACCCCGTCGAAGCGCACCGAGCCGCCGCGCGGCTTCAGCAGGCCCATGACGGTCAGCACCGTGGTGGTCTTGCCCATGCCGTTGCGGCCGAGCAGCGTGACGACTTCGCCGGCGCCAACGTCGAGATCGACGCCGAACAGCACCTGCGCGTCGCCGTAGCCGGACTGGAGATTGCGGACTTCCAGCATCAGGCGGCCTCGTCGCCGAGATACGCGGCCCTCACGGCCGGATCGACCCGGATCGCGTCGGGGGTCCCGGTCGCGATCACGCTGCCATAGACGAGCACGCTGATGCGATCTGCGAGCGAGAACACCGCTTCCATGTCGTGCTCCACCAGCAGCATGGCGTAGCGCCCCTTGAGGCCGAGCAGCAGCTCGACGATGCGGGCGGATTCCTCGCGCCCGACTCCCGCCATGGGCTCGTCCAGCAAAATGGCCTTGGGCTCCATCGCGAGCGCCATTGCAATTTCCAACACGCGTTTCTCGCCATGCGACAGCATGCCGGCCGGCGCGCCGGCCCGGGCCGAGAGCCCGACGGCCGCGATGGCGGCGCGGGCCTGGGCGTTCAAGGCCTCGTCCGTCGCGGCGCGCCCGAACAGCCGCAGCGCACGGGGCGATCGGGCCTGCGCGGCGAGCGCCACGTTGCCGAGCACGTCAAGCGTCGGGATGATGGAGGTGATCTGGAAGGTGCGCGCCAGACCGGCGCGGGCGCGGGCGGCCGGCGACGCGCCGCTGAGGTCCACGCCGCCGATCAGGATGCGGCCCGCATTGGGCTGCAGCGTGCCGGCGATCTGGTGGATGAGCGTCGTCTTGCCGGCGCCGTTCGGCCCGATCAGCGCGTGCAACTCGCCCGGCGCGACGTCCAGCGACACGTCGTCCGTCACCACGAGCGCGCCGAAGGACTTGCGCAGGCCCTCGATGCGGATCAGCGGCTCGCTCATGCGCGCCCTCCGGTGAGGCGTCGCGCGAGGTCGGCGAGGCCGCCGCGCGTGAACAGCACGAACAGAACGATCAGCACGCCGAAGCCGAGCTTCCAGTGCTCGGAGAAGCCGGACAGCGCCTCCTCCAGCAGCAGAAACGCGGCCGCGCCCAGCACCGCGCCCCAGAGCGAACCGAGCCCGCCGATGATGATCATGAAGATGAGCTCGCCCGAGCGCTGCCAGGCCATGTAGGCCGGGCTGACGAATTCGGCCTGGTTGGCCAGGAGGACGCCCGACAGGCCGGCGAGCATGCCCGAGATCACATAGGCGCCGAGGCGGATGCGAAACACGTCGAAGCCGAAGCTCCCCACGCGGACCGGGTTGTCGCGCGCCCCTTGCAGCGCGCGGCCGAATCGCGAGCCCGCCACGGCCCGGACCAGCAGGTAGGCGGCGACGAGGAAGCCCAGTGACACGTAGAAGAACGTCACCTTGTTGGCGAGGATGGGGAAGCCCGCCACGGTGGAGCGCTCGGGCAGGGTCAGCCCGTCGTCGCCCCCATAGGCATAGAGCGCCTGCGAGAAAAAGAACGCCATCTGGCCGAAAGCCAGCGTGATCATGATGAAGGCGACGCCCTTGGTGCGCAGCGACACGGCGCCGGTGAGAGCCGCAAACACGGCGCTCACCAGGAGGGCGGCTGGAACCACGAGCAGCAGGTCGCCGCGCCCGGCGTCCACCATCACGCCCGCCGTGTAGGCGCCGAGCCCGATAAAGGCCGCGTGGCCAAAGCTCACCAGCCCGCCGACGCCGAGAATCAGATCGAGCGACAACGCCGCGATGCCGAGGATGACGATGCGGTTGATCAGCGACAGCCAATGCGTCTGCCCGGTCGCGATGGCGAGCAGCGGCAACAGCGCGAACAGCGCCAGCATGACCAACGGCGCCGTGGTGGACAGCGCCAACCGCGAACGCGCGCGGGCCGCTGCGGCGGGCGCCGACGTGGCTTCCGCGCTCATGACCGCCCCCGCGCCGGCAGCAGGCCTTCGGGTCGGAAAAACAGCACCACGGCCATCAGGATGTAGATGAACATGGAGGACAGCCCGCCCGCTACGCCCCGCGCCGCAGCCGGCGGCAGGAACAGGCGCAGGAGATCCACCGAGTAGGAGCGGCCCAGCGTGTCGAGCAGGCCGACGATCAGCGCCGCCGCGAAGGCGCCCCGGATGGAGCCGATGCCGCCGATCACGATCACCACGAAAGCCAGGATGAGCACGCTGTCGCCCATGCCGGGCTCGACCGACAGGATGGGGGCCGCCATCGCGCCCGCGAAGCCCGCCAGCATGGCCCCGCAGGCGAACACGATCATGAACAGCCGGTTGATGTCGACGCCCAGCGCCGACACGATCGGGGCGTTGGACGCGCCGGCCCGCACCAGCATGCCGATGCGGGTGCGGTCGATCACGAGCCAGAGCCCCGCCGCCACCGCGAGGCCCGCCGCGATGATGGCGAAGCGGTACACCGGGTAGAGCACGCCGTCGCCCAGCGATACCGAGCCCTGCAGCGCTTCCGGCACGCCGACGCTGATGGGAGCCGCGCCCCAGATCATCTTTACCCCCTCGTTGAGCACGAGGATGAGGCCGAAAGTCGCCAGCACCTGGTCGAGATGACTTCGCCCGTAGAGATGGCGAAAGATCAGCCCCTCCATCACGAGCCCGATCGCCAGCGCGCCCGCGAGGGCCAGCACAAGGCCCAGTGCGAAGCTGCCCGTATAGGCGATCAGCGCGGCCGCCAGATAGGCGCCCACCATGTATTGCACGCCGTGCGCGAGGTTGATGAAGTCCATGACGCCGAACACCAGCGTCAAACCGGCCGCCACCAGAAACAGCAGCAGCCCGAGCTGCAGCCCGTTCAGGATCTGGATGGTGAGGAGGGTGAAGGACATCAGGTGCTCAAAGCTGCGTTTGAAGGTCCGAATAGCCCGCCCTCTATCCACACATCCTGAGGAGCAGGCCCATTTTGGGCCTGCATCCCGAAGGACGGAGGATCTCAGCGGGCGCTACGATTCAGCGAACTGAATCCCCTCGTCCTTCGAGACGCCCGGCTATGCCGGCCTCTCAGGATGAGGGGCGATCGTGCGGCGGCAGAATTTCTCACACCGGCCGCCCCCTTTCCGGCTCCTTCGCCAACGCACTCCTGCGTGGCGCAGCCGCTCCACCGTCAGCTCCGGTGGAGCGCAGCGCCGAGAAGGGGAACCAAAGGATGAGCGCCGCTACCCTGGATCCCCTCGCCTTCCGCCGCTACGCGGCTCCGGCCAGGGGCGACGGCGCTCATCCGCTCACTTCAGCGGGCAGTCCGCGGCGTGGGTGTCGCCGTAGTCGGTGAACACCTTCTCGCCGATCTCGGTCTGGAACTTGCCGTCCGGCCGCTTGGCGACCTTGACGACATAGAAGTCCTGGATCGGGTAGCCGTTGGTGTTGAACTTGAACTTGCCGCGCAGCGAGGTGAAGTCGGCCTTCTTGATGGCCGCCCGCAGCGCCGCCTTGTCCGAGGTGGAGCCCTTGGTGGCCTTCAATGCGCTGTCGATGATCTGCGCGGCGTCATAGGCCTGCATGGCGTAGGACGCCGGCACGGCGTTGTAGGCCGCCTCATAGGCCGCGACGAACTTCTTGTTCTGCGGGTTGTCCATGTTCGGCGCCCAGGTCATGCCGCCGAAGAAGCCGAGCGCGGCGTCCTGCTGGGCCGGCAGCGTCGACTCGTCCACCGTGAAGGCGGAGAAGAACGGCGTCTTGTCGGCGAGCCCGGCCTGCCGGTACTGCTTCACCAGGTTCACGCCCATGCCGCCCGGCATGAAGGCGAAGAACACGTCCGGCTTGGCGGCCGCGATCTTGGCCAGCTCGGCCGAGAAGTCGAGGTTCCCGAGCGGCATGTAGACTTCGTCGACGATCTCGCCCTTGAAGTGCTTCTTGAAGCCGGCCAGCGAATCCTTACCGGCCTGGTAGTTCGGGGCCATGATGTAGGCGCGCTTGTAGCCCTTGTCCTGCGCGTACTTGCCCATCACTTCGTGCGGCTGGTCGTTCTGGTACGACGAGACGAAGAAGTTCTCGTTGCACTGCTTGCCGGCGAAGTTGGACGTGCCCGCGTTGGGCGAGATCAGGATCGTGCCGCTGTCCGTGACGGGCTTGAAGATCGCCTGCAGGATGTTGGAGAACACCGGCCCGACCACGAAGTCGACCTTGTCGCGCTCCAGCAGCGTGCGGACCTTGGTGACCGCCACGTCGGGCTTGAGTTCGTCATCGACGACGATCACCTCGACCGGCCGGCCCCCCATCTTGCCGCCGAGATCCTTGATCGCGAGATTGAACCCGTCGCGAACCTGCCCGCCCAGCGCGGCCTGCGGCCCCGTCAGCACGGTCACGAGGCCGATCTTCAGCGGCTCCTGCGCCAGTGCGCCGGACGCCGAAAGCGCCAGCACGCTGGCCCCAAACATCGACGCCAACACCGTTTTTTGAGCGATACGCCTCATCTGCACAACCCCTCCCCTGTTTCGGGCGCCATGCTAGGACGGCCGCCCACCCGGGCTCCACACATAATTGTTGGCACGACCCAATCCGTCGCGCAAATTATTTTAGGGTTCAAATAATCTGCGGTACTCCCGCTTGGATTTCCCCTCGCCGTCATTGCGAGGAGCGAAGCGACGAAGCCATCCAGGCGGTGGGCGGAAGGCGCGCCATCTGGCCCGGCGTCAGCTGGATTGCTTCGCTGCGCTCGCGATGACGGGAGGTTGACCGACGCCACGCCGCTCTTGCGCTCCCCCGCAGAACAGTTTTAAGCTTAAAGCATCTGGCGCGAGGCACAGCATGGCCGACTGCAGTGGACGCAGAGCGATCGTCACCGGCGGAAGCCGCGGCATCGGCCGGGCGATCGCCCACGCGCTGGCCCGGGCCGGGGCCGACGTCACCATTCTGGGACGCTCGCAGGCGTCGCTGGACGAGGCGGTCGCGGCAGGCGACGCCGCCCGCGGCATTGCGGCCGACGTGGCGGATGCGCCGGCGCTCAGGCAGGCGCTGGAATGCGCCCTGAACGACGGGCCGATCGATATCCTGGTCAACAACGCTGGAACGGCGGCCTCCGGCCCCTTCCTGAAGGACGACGGCGCGGCGCTGGCCGCCATGCTGGCCCAGCACGTCACCGGGCCGGCCGAGGCCATCCGCATGCTGCTGCCCGGCATGGTGGCGGACAAGCGCGGCCGCATCCTCAACATCGCCTCCACGGCGGCGCTGAAGGGCTACGCCTTCATGACCGCCTACGCGGCGGGCAAGCACGCCATGCTGGGCCTCACCCGCGCGCTGGCGCTGGAAACGGCCCGAACGGGCGTGACCGTGAACGCGATCTGCCCCGGCTTCACCGAAACCGACATGGTGCTGAGCGGCATGGCGAATCGGGCCGCGAAGGTCGGCCGCCACGCCGGCGACCTCATGGCCGAGTTCGTGGACGCCAAGCCGATGGGCCGGCTGGTCCAACCCGAGGAGATCGCCGCCGCCGTGCTGTGGCTCGTCTCGGACGCCGCTGCGGCCGTCACCGGCCAGGCCATCGTGATCGATGGCGGCGAAACCATCGCCTGAAAGGCACGCCCATGCTGCTGGACGCTGAAACCAAGGCGCTGGAGGAGCCATCCGCCCACGAGAGCGAGGTGAGGCTCTGGCTGCGCCTGCTCACCTGCGCCAACCTCATCGAGGGCGAGATCCGCTCCAAGCTGCGCGAGCGCTTCGACATCACCCTGCCCCGCTTCGACCTGATGGCGCAGCTGGACCGCGCGCCGGACGGCATGACGCTCTCGGACGTGTCCAAGCGCATGATGGTCTCCAACGGCAACGTCACCCACGTGGTCGACAAGCTGCTGGCGTCCGGCGACGTCGATCGCCGCACCGCCGAGCACGACCGGCGCGTGCAGGTGATCACCCTGACGCCCAAGGGCCGGGCCGAATTTCGCGCCATGGCGGCCGAGCACGCCGACTGGCTGGCGCGCCTCTTCGCCGGCATGGCGGAGAACGACATCAACGACCTCATGCGGCTGCTCGCGAAGGCCAAGGCCTCCGTACGCGCCGGACTGGCCGGGAGCAATGCACGATGAACGCCAACCCGATCACGCTGCCGCTGGGCGGCTACGAGGCCCAACATTTCGGCCTCGAGGTGCGCGGCAAGACCGCCGTCGTGACCCTGAATCGGCCTGAGAAGAAGAACCCGCTCACCTTTGAATCCTATGCGGAATTGTGCGATTTCTTCCGCGCCCTCGGCAAGGACGAGACCGTGAAGGCCGTGGTGGTGACGGGCGCGGGCGGCAACTTCTCGTCCGGCGGCGACGTGCACGAGATCATCGGCCCGCTGGTCGCGATGGACACCGTGCGGCTGCTCAAGTTCACCCGCATGACCGGTGAGCTCGTGAAGGCCATGCGGGCTTGCCCGCAGCCCATCGTGGCCGCCATCGACGGCGTCTGCGCCGGCGCGGGCGCCATCGTCGCCATGGCGTCGGACCTGCGCTACGGCACGGTCCGCGCCAAGGTGGCGTTTCTGTTCAACCGCGTTGGGCTCGCCGGCTGCGACATGGGCGCCTGCGCGATGCTGCCGCGCATCGTCGGCCAGGGCCGCGCCTCCGAGCTGCTCTACACGGGCCGCGCCCTGCCGGGCGACGAGGCCGAGCGCTGGGGCTTCTTCAACCGCCTGCTCGAGCCCGAAACGCTGCTCGACGCCGCGCTCGCGATGGCCGACGAAATCGCGGCCGGCCCCACCTTCGCGCATGCGATGACCAAGCGCATGCTCCACATGGAATGGGCGATGGGCGTCGACGACAGCATCGAGGCCGAGGCCGTCGCGCAGGCGCTGTGCATGCAAACCGAGGACTTCGGCCGCGCCTACCGGGCCTTCGCGGCCAAGCAGAAGCCCGTGTTCGAGGGCGACTGACATGCCCGACCGCTCCTATCTGGACTGGCCCTTTTTCGAGCGTTGCCACGCGGAGCGCGCCGCAAAGCTCGACGCCTGGGCGACGGACGTCCTGCCCGGGCTGGTCGACCACCACGACGTCGACGCCTCCTGTCGCCGCCTCGTGGCCGAGCTCGGCCGCGCCGGCTGGCTGAAGGCGGTGGCACCCGCCGCCTGTGGGGGCGAAGGCGACGGCTACGACGTGCGCAGCCTCTGCGTGTCGCGCGAGACGCTCGGCTACCACGACGGCCTCGCCGACTTCGCCTTCGCGATGCAAGGGCTCGGCTCCGGCCCTATCGCGCTGTTCGGAACGGATAAGCAGAAGCGCCGCTGGCTCCCCGAGGTCTCGGCCGGGCGCGTGATCCCGGCCTTCGCGCTGTCGGAGACCGAGGCCGGCTCGGACGTCGCCGCCATGGCGTGCGCGGCGACGCCGGACGGGCCTGACCACGTGCGGCTCGACGGCGAGAAGACCTGGATCAGCAATGGCGGCATCGCGGACGTCTACGTGGTGTTCGCCCGCACCGGAGAGGCGCCGGGCGCGCGTGGCATCTCGGCCTTCATCGTCCCGGCCGACGCGCCGGGCCTCACAATCGCCGAGCGCATCGACGTGATCGCCCCGCACCCGCTGGCCCGCCTCGCCTTCGAGGGCTGCCGCGTCCCGCTCGCCAACAGGCTCGGCGGCCCTGGCGAGGGCTTCAAGGTCGCGATGGCGACGCTGGACGTGTTCCGCTCCACCGTGGGGGCTGCGGCGCTGGGCTTTGCTCGCCGGGCCCTGGACGAGGCGCTGGACCGCGCCCTCACGCGCAAGCTCTTTGGCGCGCCCATGGCGGACCTGCCACTCGCCCAGGCGTCGCTGGCCGAGATGGCGACCGACGTCGACGCCGCCGCCCTGCTGGTCTACCGCGCCGCCTGGGCGCGCGACGCCGGCGCGCCGCGCATCACCCGCGAAGCCGCCATGGCGAAGATGACCGCCACCGAAAACGCCCAGGCGGTGATCGACAAGGCCGTGCAGCTCTTCGGCGGGCTCGGCGTGAAAAGCGGCACGGTGGTGGAGCGGCTCTACCGCGAGATCCGGGCGCTGCGGATCTACGAAGGCGCCACCGAGGTGCAAAAGCTCATCATCGCCCGCGAGGTGCTGAAAGCCCGCGCGGCGAGCCAGTCCTGAAGGCAGAGGCGCGAGGTTCCCCCCCATGACCCGTTCAGCGCATGTCGACACCTTCACGCGGGAGAACCTGCCCCCGCCGGAGCTGCAGCCGGACTTCCTGTTCACGCTCCCGGAGCTGCAATACCCGGAGCGGCTGAACGCCGTGACGGAGCTGCTCGACAACTGGCTGGCGCAGGGACACGGGGACGCGCCCTGCATCCATGCGCCGGGCGGAACCTGGACCTATGCCGACCTCGCCGAGCGGGTGAACCGCATCGCCAACGTGCTGGTGGGCGACCTCGGTCTCGTGCCGGGAAACCGCGTGCTGCTGCGCTCGGCCAACACGCCGATGCTGGTTGCGGCCTACCTCGCCATCCTGAAGGCGGGCGGCGTCGTGGTCGCCACCATGCCGCTGTTGCGCGCCCGTGAGCTGGCGTATCCGATCGCAAAAGCCAAGGTTTCGCTCGCCCTGTGCGACGCGCGCCTGCTGGCGGATCTCGAAACGGCCCAAGGCCTCGCGCCCGACCTGAAGCGGATCGTCGCCTGGGGCGACGGCGCGCCCTCCTCGCTCGAAAGCCTGATGGCGAAGGCGTCGCCAAGCTTTGCGCCGGTCGACACCGCGGCCGAGGATTGCTGCCTCATCGGCTTCACCTCCGGCACCACGGGCGAGCCGAAGGGCACGATGCACAACCATCGCGACCTGCTGGCGATCTGCGACGCCTATGGCCGGCAGGTGCTGAAGGCCGGCCCGGACGACGTTTTCATCGGCTCGCCGCCGCTGGCCTTCACCTTCGGGCTCGGCGGGCTCGTGCTGTTTCCGCTACGCGCCGGCGCGTCGTCGGTGATCCTCGACAAGGCCGGGCCGGACGAACTCCTCGCCGCCATCGAGCGGTTCCGCGCGACGATCAGCTTCACGGCGCCGACCGCCTACCGGGCCATGCTGGGCAAGCTGGAGGGCCGTGACATCTCCAGCCTGCGCCGCTGCGTCTCGGCCGGCGAGAGCCTGCCGGCCGCAACCTTCGAGGCCTGGCGCAAGGCGACCGGCATCCCGATGATGGACGGCATCGGGGCGACCGAGATGCTGCACATCTTCATCGCCGCCCCCTTTGAGCAGGTTCGCGCCGGCGCGACCGGCACGGTGGTGCCCGGCTACGAGGCCCGCATCATCGACGACGAGAGCCGCGAGGTCGCGCGCGGGACCCCCGGCCGCCTCGCGGTGCGAGGACCGACCGGCTGCCGCTACCTCGCGGACGAGCGCCAGCGCAACTACGTGAAGAACGGCTGGAACGTGACCGGCGACACCTTCCTGCAGACTCAGGACGGCTACTTCGTCTACCAGGCCCGAACGGACGACATGATCATCTCGTCCGGCTACAACATCGCCGGTCCGGAGGTCGAGGCCTCGCTGCTGGCGCATCCCGCCGTGGCGGAGTGCGGCGTGGTCGGCGCGCCGGATGAGGAGCGCGGCATGGTGGTGCGCGCCTATGTGGTGCTGCGCGAGGGCGTGCAGGCCGGGCCGGACATGGTCAAGGAGCTGCAGGATTTCGTGAAGCGTGACATCGCGCCCTACAAGTACCCGCGCTCGATCCTCTTCGTGGAGCGCCTGCCGCGCACTGAAACCGGCAAGCTCCAGCGCTTCGCCCTGCGTCAGGTCGCGTTGGCGGCCGACCCCGTTCCCCTGTCCGCGTGACCATCATGACCGACATCAGCCCGGCGCTTGAAGCCGCTCCCCTCCCTGACGCCTCCCGGCGCGACCTGCTGCCGGAGGGCTGGCCCCGTCCGCGCGGCTACAGCAACGGCGTGCTGGCGCGCGGCGCGCTGCTGGTCACGGGCGGCGTGGTCGGCTGGGACGCGCAGGAGCGCTTCCCGGACGGCCTGGTCGCGCAGGTGCGCCAGTGCCTGGACAACATCCGCGCCATCCTGGCCAGCGGCGGCGCTGAACCCCGGCATCTCGTCCGGCTGACCTGGTACGTGACAAACATCGCCGACTACCAGGCGAACCTCAAGCCGATCGGCGCGGCGTACCGCGACGTGCTGGGCGCCAATTACCCTGCCATGGCGCTCGTCCAGGTGGTGCGCCTGGTGGAGCAAAGCGCTTTGGTGGAAATAGAGGCGACGGCGGTGTTGCCGGACTGAGAGGCGTTCTGGAGAGCGCAAGCCATCACCCTTGGTGGACGCGCCCGCTGCGGTAGGCCAGCAGCATGGTGATGATCACCGCACCGTAGATGATCTGGCGGCCAGCCTCGGGCATCTGCATGATCGACAGGACGCTGTTCAGCAGAACGATCAGCACCACGCCCACCACTGTGCCGGCGTAGCGGCCGCTGCCGCCCAGGATGTTGGCGCCGCCGATCACCACGGCCGCGATGGCGGGAAGGACGTAGGCGTCGCCCATGCCCTGGTAGGCCTTGGTGGAGTAGCCGGCGAGCAGCACGCCCGCGAGGCCCGCCAACATGCCGCAGGCCGCGAAGGCCGCCACGATCACGCCGCGGGTGCGCATGCCGGCCAGGTAGGCGGCCGCCTCGCGGTTGCCGATGGCGTAGATGGTGCGGCCGAACACAGTGCGTTTCAGCACCACCGCGATGACGATCGACACGCCAACCCAGACGAAGATCGCCATCGGAATGCCGCCGACCCGGCCCGCCGCCAGGAAGCGCATCAGGTCGGTCGCGGCCGTCTGCGGCGCGAAGCCGCCGGTGTGCGCCACCATGAGGCCGCGCATCACGGCGTTCACCGCGAGCGTGAAAATCATCGACGGCACGCGCAGATAGGCGACGCCGAGCCCGTTCACGAGGCCGACCGCCAGCCCCACCGCGAGCCCGGTCGGGATCGCCCAGGGGCCGCCGACCGTCGTGGCCATCATGGCGGAGGCCGCCAGCGTCCACGCGACCGAGAGATCGATGTGCCCGATCAGGATCACCAGCATCATGCCGGCCGCCACGATGCCCAGAAAGGCGCCGATCTGGAGCTGCTGCAGCAGGTAGTTCGGCGACAGCAGCGTCATGGTGCCGGCGGTCACCAGCGTGTAGGCGGTGCCGATCACCAAAAGGAGGATGATGAAGGCCGACGCGATCACGATCGGCTTGTCGTCCGGCCCGAGCGCGAAACGGGCGGGCTTCTCCAGCGCGGCGCTCATCGAAACAGCTCCAGCCGGTTCTTGACCTGCAGCACCCGCAGGCCGCCGAGGCTCACGGCCGCCAGCAGGATCAGCCCCTCCACCAGGGACTGCATCAGCGGCGGGATGTCGAAGATCCGGAAATTGAACGAGATCACCCGCAGGATCAGCGCGCCGAACACCGAGCCAACCGCCGAGCCGGAGCCGCCCAGCAGCGAGGTGCCGCCCAGCACCACGGCCGCGATGGAGTTGAGCGTGTAGGCGCTCGCCTGCGGCAGGTCGGCGTTGCCGGAGGAGGTCTGGATGGCGAGAAACAGCCCGCCCAGCGCCGCGAAGACGCCAGACAGCGTGAAGGCCGCGATCTTGGCCCGGTCCACCGGCAGGCCGGACATGAAGGCCGCGCCTTCCGCCGAGCCCACCGCGTAGATGGTGCGCCCGATCACGGTGCGGCGAAACGGAACCCAGATCAGCAGGATCACGAGAACCAGCAGCACCAGCGCGGCCGGGATCCAGGCGATCGGCTGGAACCACGCCGCCTTGCCGCCGTCGAACAGCCCGTAGGTTTCGGCGAAATCCGAAAGGCTGTTGGTGAGCGCCCAGGACAGGTCCTCGTCGACCTTGCCGCCGGGCTTGGGACGGAGAAACAGCGCGATGCCGATCGCGATCGCGCCTGTCGCCAGGGTGGTGATGATGGGCTGGATGCGCCCGTACACGACGATGCAGCCATTGGCGAAGCCGAATGCCGCGCCGGCCGCGATGCAGGTGACGATGCCGAAGGCGATCTGCAGCGGCGAGCCGATCACGAGGTGGCTGGCGAGGCAGTTGACCATCGTCATCACGGCCCCGACCGAAAGGTCGAGCCCGCCCATCAGCACCGGGATGGTCTGCGCCATCGCGACCATGGCCAGCGCGATAGCCTCGTCGGCGTTCTGCACCAGGACGGGAGTGGAGAACCCCTTGGGATGGAAGATGTTGTAGAATAGGTAGAACGCCAGGAAGAGCGCAATGGCGCTGGCGAGCCCGGTGTTCTGGCGCAGGCGGATCAGCCAGTCGGCCGTAGGTCGGCTCATGAAGCATGCTCCAGCGCTGGCGTTGAGGCCGTGTCGATGTTCAGCGCGCTGGCGATCAGGGCCTGCTCGGTGATGGCGTCGCCCTCCAGCTCGACCCGGATCGCGCCGTCATACATCACGGCCACGCGGTCGCAGCAGCCGATGAGCTCGTCGTAGTCGGTCGAGTAGAACAGGATCGCCGCCCCGGCGTCGGCCAGCACGCGCAGAAGGCCGTAGATCTCCTGCTTGGTGCCGACGTCGATGCCGCGCGTCGGGTCGTTCAGCAGGATAATGCGCGGCTTGGTCATCAGCCACTTGGCGATCACGACCTTCTGCTGGTTGCCGCCCGACAGCGTCGCGACCGGGTCGGCCGGGCTGCCGATCTTGATCTGCAGCTGCCGGATCGCCTCCGCGACGGCCACATCCTGTTTGCCTGGGTCGATGAACGGGCCGGACGACAACGCGTCCAGCGACGCCGAGCACAGGTTCTCGGCGATCGACATGGGCAGCATCAGCCCTTCGGTCTTGCGGTCCTCGGGGATCAGCGCGATGCGCCGACCCGGGCCTTTCGCATCCACCGGCGAGGATGGCAGCGCCGGCTTGCCGTCGATCAGCATGTCGCCCGATACGCCCTTCAGCACCCCAAACAGCGCCAGCAGCAACTCCTTCTGCCCCTGCCCGTCGAGGCCGCCGAGCCCAACGATCTCGCCCATGCCGAGGCTCAGGTCGACGTCGCGCAGGCGGTTCTCCCAGGAGAGCTTCCGGACCTCCAGCAGCGGCGCCGGCCGGGGCCGCGTGACGCGCGTCGGATACTGCGCGCTGATCTCGCGGCCGATCATCAGCTCGACGATCTCGCCATGGCTGCGCGCGCCCATCGGAAAGGTCTCGATGTGGCGGCCATTGCGAAACACGGAGGCGCGATCCGCCAAGGCCTCGATCTCGTGCATGCGATGCGAGATGTAGAGGATCGAGAGGCCGTCCTCGCGCAGGCGTTTCAGCACCTCGTAGATCACCGTCACGTCCGCGTTGGTGAGCGCGGAGGTCGCTTCGTCGAGGATCAGCAAGCGCGGCCGCTTGCCGAGCGCCTTGGCGATCTCCACCATCTGACGGCGGGACAACGGCAGGTCGCGCACGCGAAGCAGCGGGTTCACGTCCTCGCAGCCGATGCTGGCGAGCAGTTCCTCGGCCCGGCGGCGCTGGGCACGCGCGTCGATGAGGCCCATCCGGGTCGGCGGCCCGGCGATCGAGATGTTGTCCGCGACCGACAGGTCGGGCATCAGCGACAATTCCTGGAACACACAGACGACGCCGGCCGCGTTGGCGGCGGCCGGATTGGAAAAGCGAACGTCCTGCCCATCGAGGCGCATCGATCCCGAGTCGGGCTGCACCACCCCTGAGACGATCTTGATCAGCGTCGACTTGCCGGCGCCGTTCTCGCCCAGGATGGCGTGGATGCTGCCGGCCGAGCACGCAAAGTCGACGCCCTCCAGCGCCCGCACGCCGCCATAGCGCTTCGACGTCTGCGAGAGTTCGAGCAAAGGACGGGCGTCCCGGTCGATCATGGCCTGGTCGATCTCACGCAAGGTGGATGGGTAGCGTCGGCGGCGCCGTCGAACACGGGCGGCCTGGGTCGCCCCAGGCCGCCAAACGCGTCAGTTGGTGGTGTTCTTCTCGTCCTTTGCCATGATCTCGGTGGCCGTGATGTTGACGTTGCACGGCTTGAACTCGTTCACGGTGAAGAAATTGTCCGTGAGGTTCGACCAGTAGTTGGCGCCGTCCTTCATCTCGTCATAGCGCGCCTGCGGGATCGGCACCGAGATGAGCTGCGGCATCGGGTTGCCCTCCAGCGCCGAGAGCGCCGCCTTGGTGGCGATGGCGACGAGGCCGGGCGACTGGCCGACCGACAGGCCCTTGAGGCCGTCCTTGCCGTACTGCGCCAGCAGCTTGCGGAAGCCGTTCTCGGACTCGCCCGCGATCGGCACCCACGGGTGCTTGGCGTCCTGCATGGCGCGTGTCACGCCCGTGGAGCCGCCCTGCACGATGATACCGTCGAACTTGCCATGCGCCGCGATGGCGTCGGCCGTCACCTTCTGGGCCGTGCCGTCGTCCCAGTTGCCCACCACTTCGATGATCTCGAAATTGGCGCCGTTCTTCATCACTTCCTGGAAGCCGATATGGCGGTCGCGATCCACCGAGTTGCCGGGCAGGCCGCGCACTTCGAGGATCTTGCCGCTCTTCTTGTCGCCGAGCTGCTCGCGCAGCCAGCGGCCGTAGATCTTGCCCATTTCGAGCTGGTCTTCGTTGACCATCATCACCTTGTCGGTGTCGAGCACGTTGTCGAACGGCACGACCACGACGTTGTTCTTGTCGGCGAGGCGGATCACCCTGTCGAAGCCTTCCGGCGACACCGCGATGGTGACGATCGCGTCGTAGCCCTGGTTGATGAAGTCCTCCATCGCGCCGAGCTGGGCGGCGACGTCCGTGCCGGTCGAGATGACCTTGAATTCCTTGATCTTCTCCTTGACGCCAGGCTGCTCCGCATAGGCCTTGGCGGTCTTGATCATCTGGATGCGCCAGGTGTTGCCCACGAAGCCGTTGACCACCGCGATGCGGTACGGACCAGGCTTTTTGTCCCACTGGAGATACTTGGTCTTCTCGTTCCAGGGCTTGAAGCACTGCGGATCGGCGCCGGGGCCGGACACGGTCTTAGGGCCGGCGAGAACCGCCACGGACGAAAGAAGAAGGCCGGCGAACGCGACGCCGGCGATGCGTGAAGCATGCATTGTAAGCCTCCCAGATGGCGTCTTTTGTCGGTCTAGATGCCCATCGAGGAGCATTCCGCCATTCGCCAAGCCCGAGCATGGAACAAGCCGGCGCGGGTGGCAATCCCTGAGGTACGATCCTCAGGACTGTGTTTGCGCTGAAAGCCGGGCGGCGGTCGAAATGCAAACGAGCGGTGGCGAAGGGGCTTCGCGCAACCGCTCTGTCTTCACGAAAAGGTCCCGACGGGCTCCTTGGCCGGGGCCCGCCTCGTACTCTCATGGGTGGGAGCGCCTGACCCATACGAGGCGGTCGGAAGCCCGGAAAACCGAGCTTCAGCGCAACGTTGCCAAGCGCGATGGGCCGCCGCTATCCCCAAGACGCAGCATGCTCCCGAAAGCGCAGGAAGCGGATGATTTCGGCCGCGCCGCGCCACGCGGCGCGCGATGTGTGATCCACCGTGAGGGGAACCGCGTATTGCAAAGCTCAGGTTGTACGATCACATTTGTGCAACCTCTGCGAGGTGAACACGCATGGCGCCGAGCCCTTGGCCGGAGATTATGCTGCGCGACGTGGACTACCGCGACCCGGATGAGGCGCGCGAGGCGCTGCAGCTGCGAACGAGCCGGGTGAGCCGGATCACGGCCCTCAATCGCCAGTTCAAGCTGCGCTACCGCTCGGTGGAGATCGCCGGGCTGCACGTTTCCCGCACGTGGGAGACCAGCGCCGAGTTCAGCATCAACGGGCAGGTCGTGCCCGTGATGTTCTTTCCCGCCTCGGGTGGAACCGTGCTGACCACCCGCGGCGGCGAACAGCGCTTCACGACCGCATCGGTGGGAGGCTTCACGGTCGCGGAGGAAGCCCGGTTTTCACCGGCCAAGGGCTACAGCGAGATCGTGCTGCGGCTGGACCGGAGCGCGCTGCGCGACGCCATGGACCTTCTGGACATCGATGTCGACGTTGACGCGGCGCTTCGGGTAGCGGCGCTCAGGTCGGATCTCGCCGGCCTCGACAGGCTGCGCGCCAAGGTGTTCGGGTTCTTCGACGATTGCACCACGGAGCCGGAGCCGTTCCGGTCGCGCAACGCCCGCCTTCAGCAGCAGGCGATCACGCTTCGCGCCGCGTCGCTGCTCTCGGTGGCCTTGGGGCTGAACGAACCGGCGGACCACGGCTCCCATCCGGCGCTGGGCCGAGCGATCGAATTCATCAGGACGCGGCTGAACGACGACATCGGCTTCCGGGACATCGCACTGGCGTCAGGCGTGAGCCTTCGCTTGCTGCAGGCGCTGTTCAGGCGCGATCTCGGCTGCACGCCGGGCCAGTTCATCCGGACAGAGCGGCTGCGGCATGCGCGGACGCTGCTGGACACGGGCGCCGCCGCGTCCGTCACCCAGGCCGCGCTGGACAGCGGGTTCAGCCATCTCGGGAAGTTCAGCGCCGCCTATCGGCAGAGCTTCGGCGAAACTCCTTCGCAAACGCTGCGTCGCTGGTCCTGAGGGGAACGTCTCAGCGTCCGGCCGGTATTGAAGGCCGAGCCGGCTGCGCCGCAAGGGCCTTCGAGATCGCAGCTGCGAGCTCGTCCTGATTGAACGGCTTGGCGAGGCGGATCGCATCCGTCGGACCTGGCCCTGTCGGGAGCTCGGCGTAGCCGCTCGCCAGGATGGCCCTCACGGAGGGATAAAGTTCATTCACATGGAGCAGCAGTTCGGCCCCGCTCATGCCCGGCATCGCGTGGTCGGTCAGCAGCAGTTCGACGCCGGCATTGGTTTTCAGCAGGTCGAGCGCCACGGCGGCCGAGTCGGCCTCGATCACGGTGTGCCCCAGGTCCTCGATCATCGCGCAGGTTCCGGTCCGCACCAGAGCATCGTCGTCCACCACCAGAACGAGCCGCGTCGTCGTGGCCGGCGCCGGCGTTTCCCTGAACGGAAGCGGATTCGGCCGGGCCGCCAGCCCGTCCCGCGACGCCACGGGCAGCACGAGGTGAACGGTGGTGCCTTCACCGGGCTTGCTCGACAGGCGCAGGGCTCCGCCCGACTGCGCCGTCATCCCGTGCACCATGGAAAGGCCGAGCCCGGTGCCTTTGCCCGGCCCCTTGGTCGTGAAGAAGGGTTCGGCCGCCTTGGCCAGCGTCGCCTCGTCCATGCCCAGCCCCGTGTCCCTCACGGTGACGCAAAGGTATTCGCCCGGGGCGAGGCCGTCATGGGTCGGCGTTTCGATCTGGAAACGCTCCGCCGAGATATGTAAGACGCCGCCGTCCGGCATGGCGTCCCGGGCGTTGACGGCCAGGTTGAGAAACGCGAGTTCGAGCTGGTTGACGTCGACCTGGATGGGCGGGAGATCAGGCTCGAAGACCGCCTCGATGGCGACCGCCGGACCCACCGCACGCCGCAAAAGGTCTTCCATGCCGCCAAACAGAGCCTCGATGGCGACGCTCTCGGGTTTCAGCTCCTGCCGCCTGGCGAAAGCCAGGAGACGCTTTGTCAGCGCGGCGCCGCGCTGGGCCCCCTCCGTGGCGTTGTCCAGCAGCCGCAGGGACCGCTCCTCCGTCACGCGTTTGCGCAACAGTTCAAGGCTTCCCAACACGGCCATGAGAAGATTGTTGAAGTCGTGCGCCACGCCGCCGGTGAGCTGGCCGATGGTGTCCATCTTCTGCGCTTCGAACAACTGTGCGAGAGCAGCTTCGCGCTCGCGGGTGCGCTCCTCGATGCGGACTTCGAGTTCCTCGTTCAAACGCGTGAGCGCCTGGCTCGACGCTTCCAGCGCAGCCGTGCGCTCTGACACGCGCCGCTCCAGTTCCTCGTTCATGCGCTCGAGCTGGCGCGTCTTCCGGTAAAGATCGACGAAGATCCGCACCTTCGCGCGCAGCATCTCGGGCGCGACCGGCACCGGGACGTAATCGACCGCGCCCGCCGCATAGCCGCGCAGCCGGTCGAGGTCGGTCAGGTGGATCGCCGAGACGAAGATGATGGCGATCTTCTCGAACCGCGGATGCTCCCGGATCAACGCCGCGAGCTCGAAACCGTCAAGCTCGGGCATCTGCACGTCCATAAGCACCACCGCGACATCGCTGCGCAGCAGGTGCTCGAACGCTTCGCGCGCGGTGGACGCTTTCAGGAGCGTTTCGCCGAGATCTTCCAGGATGACCTCGTAGCTGAGCAGCTTTGCCGGCTGGTCGTCCACGAGGAGGATGTTGACCTTGTCCTGATCGCTCACGCTGGTTTGACTCACCGGTGCAGCCACATGCGCAGCGCCGAGAGGAGCTGCTCCGTGTTGACGGGCTTGGCCAGGTAATCGGACGCGCCGGCTTCCAGGCATTTTTCGCGATCGCCCTTCATCGCCTTTGCGGTCAGGGCGATCATCGGCAAGCGCCTGTGGGCCGGGTTGGCCCGGATCACCTGCATGGTCTCGTAGCCGTCCATCCCGGGCATCATGATGTCCATCAGCACGATGGCGAGCTCGGGGGTCTGCTCGATCACCTGGATCGCCTCGCTGCCCGTGGTCGCCGTCAGGACCTTCATGCCGCGCCGCTCCAGAACGCTGCTGAGCGCGAAGATGTTGCGGGCGTCGTCGTCCACCAGCAGCACGCTGCGGCCGACGAGATCCTCGTCGGAGCTATGGAGGCGCTCCAGCATGCGCTGCTTCGGCGGGGGCAACTGCGTCACCACCCGATGGAGAAACAGCGCAGTCTCGTCGAGCAGGCGCTCGGGCGACTCGACGCCCTTCACGACGACGCTGCGCGCCATGGTGTGCAGCTGCGCGTCCTCCTCGGGCGACAACTCCCGCCCGGTGAACACCACCACCGGCGTATCCGCCAGCTTGGCGTCGTCACGAATGCGTTCGAGCACCTCGAAGCCGGAGATGTCCGGCAGCTTCAGGTCGAGCACGATGCAGTCCACCGGCTGCTCGCGGAGCTGCGCCAGGGCCCCCTCCCCGGTGTCGGCGGTCAGGATCTCGACGTCGTCATGCCCGAGCAGTTCGCGCAGCCCGAGTTGCTCAGCCGGGTTGTCCTCGATCACCAGGAGCCGCTTGCGCCGCGGCCCGACCACGCCCTTGAGGCGGTTCAGCGCCGCCTCAAGCCCCTCGATGGTGGTGGGCTTGTTCATGAACGCGAAGGCGCCGCGAGCCAGCCCGTGCTGTTTGTCCTCGTCGAGCGTGACGATCTGCACCGGGATGTGGCGCGTGTTCGGATCGCGCTTGAGCTGGCTCAGCACGGTCCAGCCGAGCATGTCGGGCAGGAAGACGTCGAGCGACACAGCGCTGGGCTGGTACTGGCGCGCGAGCGCGAGCGCGTCCGCGCCCCTGAGCGCGACCAGCACCTTGAAGCCGTTGTCGCGCGCCAGGTCGGCGACCACGCGGGCATAATGCGGGTCGTCTTCCACCACCAGGAGAACGAGGTCGCCCGGGTGGATCGCGGCGCGGTCATCCGTCAAGGTTTCGGCCGGGACCTCGGTGAGGCGCTGCGCCGACGCCGGGCGCGGGCTGGCGTAGCCCGGGCCCGGGCCGAGGTCTCGCTGCGGCAGGCCGGCGGACTGGCCGCCCACGTAGGTCAGCGGGAGGTAGAGCACGAAGGTGCTCCCCAGTCCGGGCTGGCTTCGCAGCTGGATTTCGCCGCCGAGCAGGTTGGCGAGCTCGCGGCTGATCGCGAGGCCGAGCCCGGTGCCGCCGTATTTGCGGCTTGTGCCCGCGTCGGCCTGCTGGAAGGCCTCGAAAATGATCTTCTGCTTCTCGGGCGGAATCCCGATGCCGGTGTCTGACACCTCGAAGGCGACCACGGACGGGGCGTTCCGCAGCATCGGGTGCTCCGGGTTCCAGCCGCTCGCGGCCGGCCGCACCGTAAGCCGCACGCCGCCCTTCTCGGTGAACTTGAAGGCGTTGGACAGAAGGTTCTTCAGCACCTGCTGCAGGCGCTTGGAGTCCGTGATGATGCTGCGCTCCAGATGCGGGTCGAGATCCACGTCGAAGCTCAGCTTGCGGCTGTCCGCCTCGTGCCGGAACGGCCGAGCCATCATGTCGAGCAGGTTGGAGAAGACGATCTCCTCGGCGTCCACCGACACCGTCCCAGACTCGATCTTTGACAGGTCCAGGATGTCGCTGATGAGGTTCAGCAGGTCCGTGCCGGCGCCGTGGATGGTGCGGGCGAACTCCACCTGCTTGCCGGTGAGATTGCCGTCCGGGTTCTCGGTCAGCTGCTGGCCGAGGATCAGGATGCTGTTCAGCGGCGTCCGCAGCTCGTGAGACATGTTCGCCAGGAACTCGGACTTGTACTTGGAGGTGAGCGCCAGCTCGGCTGCCTTCTCCTCCAGGGCGCGGCGGGCCTGCTCGATCTCCTGGTTCTTGGCTTCCACCTCGACGTTGCGCTCGGCCAGCTGCTGGGCCTTCTGCTCCAGCTGCTCGTTGGTCTGCTGCAGCTCCTTCTGCTGGGTCTGGAGCTCGGCCGCGAGCTGCTGCGACTGGGTCAGCAGCCCTTCGGTCTGCATCGTAGCCTCGATCGAGTTCAGCACGATGCCGATGCTCGTCGTGAGCTGGTCCAGGAAGGACATCTGCAGGTCGGTGAAGTGATTGAGCGAGGCGAGCTCGATCACGGCCTTGACCTGCCCTTCGAACAGCACCGGCAACACGATGGCGTTCTGCGGCGTGGCCTTGAACAGGCCGGACGTGATCGGGACGACGTTGGACGGCAACTCGGTGATCACGAACCGCCGCGCATCCAGGGCGCACTGCCCGATGAGCCCTTCGCCAAGCCGCAGCCGCTTCGGGTGCCCGGATTCGGCGGCGTCCGCATAGGCGTGGAGGAGGCTCAGCCCGCCCTCGTCGACCTGGTAGATGACGCCGTGCTGGGCCTCCACGAGGGGCGCCAGCTCCGACAGCAGCATGCGGCCCACATTGGACAGGTCGCGCTGGCCCTGCAGCATGTTGGTGAAGCGGGCGAGGTTCGTCTTCAGCCAGTCCTGCTCGGTGTTGCGGTCCGTCGTGAGACGGAGGTTGCCGATCATCGTGTTGATGTTGTCCTTCAGCTCTGCCACCTCGCCGCGCGCCTCGACCTGGATCGAGCGCGTCAGGTCGCCCTTGGTCACCGCCGTGGCGACCTCCGCGATGGCGCGCACCTGCGTGGTGAGGTTGGCGGCGAGCAGGTTCACGTTGCCGGTCAGATCCTTCCAGGTGCCGGCCGCGCCGGGCACGTGCGCCTGGCCGCCGAGTCGCCCTTCCACGCCCACCTCGCGCGCCACCGACGTCACCTGGTCGGCGAAGGTCGCCAGCGTGTCCGTCATATTGTTGATGGTCTCGGCCAGGGCCGCGACCTCGCCCTTTGACGCCACCGTGAGGTTCTGCTTCAGGTCGCCGTCCGCCACCGCGGTCACGACCTTGACGATGCCGCGCACCTGCTCGGTGAGGTTGGCGGCCATCACGTTCACGGTGTCGGTGAGGTCCTTCCAGGTTCCGGCGACGCCCGGCACCTGCGCCTGGCCGCCGAGCTTGCCCTCGGTGCCCACCTCGCGCGCCACGCGCGTCACCTCGCCCGCAAAGGCGTTGAGCTGGTCCACCATCGTGTTGAT
>NZ_BMES01000002.1:787420-1247533 GCF_014636935.1 Alsobacter metallidurans
TTTCACGTCCACGGTGATCTTGCGGGAGAGATCACCGCGCGCGACGGCTGTCGTCACCTCCGCGATGTTGCGCACCTGGGTGGTGAGATTCGCGGCCAGCAGGTTGACGTTGTCGGTGAGGTCCTTCCACGTGCCGGCGACGCCCGGCACCACGGCCTGACCGCCGAGCCGCCCCTCGGTGCCGACCTCGCGCGCCACGCGCGTCACCTCGCCCGCGAAGGAGCGCAGCTGGTCCACCATCGTGTTGATGGTTTCCTTGAGCTGCATGATCTCGCCGCGCACGTCCACGGTGATCTTGCGCGACAGGTCGCCATTCGCGATTGCGGTCGCAACCTCGGCGATGTTGCGCACCTGGCCGGTGAGGTTGCCCGCCATGGAGTTCACCGAGTCGGTGAGATCCTTCCAGGTGCCGGCGACGCCGGGCACCTGCGCCTGGCCGCCGAGCTTGCCCTCGGTGCCCACCTCGCGCGCCACGCGCGTCACCTCGCCCGCAAAGGCGTTGAGCTGGTCCACCATCGTGTTGATGGTGTTCTTCAGCTCCAGGATCTCGCCCTTCACGTCCACGGTGATCTTGCGGCTGAGGTCGCCGCGCGCGACGGCTGTCGTCACCTCCGCGATGTTGCGCACCTGTCCGGTGAGGTTGGACGCCATCGAGTTGACGTTCTCGGTGAGGTCCTTCCAGGTTCCGGCGACTCCCGGGACCTGCGCCTGCCCGCCGAGCTTGCCTTCCGTGCCCACCTCACGGGCGACGCGCGTCACCTCCGAGGCGAAGCGGTTGAGCTGGTCCACCATGGTGTTCAGCGTTTCCTTCAGCTGAAGGATCTCGCCGCGCACGTCCACGGTGATCTTGCGGCTGAGGTCGCCATTGGCGATGGCGGTCGACACCTCCGCGATGTTGCGGACCTGCGCGGTGAGGTTGCCCGCCATGGAGTTCACCGAGTCGGTGAGGTCCTTCCAGGTGCCGGCGACGCCCGGCACCTGCGCCTGCCCGCCGAGGCGCCCTTCGGTGCCCACCTCGCGCGCCACGCGGGTGACTTCGCCCGCGAAGGCGTTGAGCTGGTCCACCATGGTGTTGATGGTGTTCTTGAGCTCCAGGATTTCGCCCGAGACCGGCACGGTGATCTTGCGCGACAGGTCGCCGCGCGCCACCGCGGTGGTGACCTCGGCGATGTTGCGGACCTGGGTGGTCAGGTTGGCGGCCAACAGGTTGACGTTGTCGGTGAGATCCTTCCAGGTCCCGGCCACGCCGGGCACGATCGCCTGGCCGCCGAGCTTGCCTTCGGTGCCGACCTCCTTGGCGACGCGCGTGACCTCGGACGCGAAGGAGCGCAGCTGATCCACCATCGTGTTGATGGCGTCCTTCAGCAGCAGGATCTCGCCGCGCACGTCCACGGTGATCTTCTTGGACAAGTCGCCATTCGCGACCGCGATCGTCACCTCGGCGATGTTGCGCACCTGCGCGGTGAGGTTCGACGCCATGGAGTTCACGGATTCGGTGAGGTCGCGCCAGACGCCCGTCACCTCTTTCACCTGCGCCTGCCCGCCGAGCTTGCCGTCGGTGCCCACTTCACGCGCCACGCGCGTCACCTCGGAGGTGAACACGCTGAGCTGCTTGATCATGGCGTTGACGATGTTGGCCGATCGCAGGAACTCGCCCTTCAGCGGCCGGCCGTCCACGTCGAGCGGCATGGGCTGCAGCAGGTCGCCTTTCGCCACCGCCGTGATCGTGCGGGTCACCTCGGTGGTCGGCCACAGCAGGTCGTCGATCAGCGTGTTGACCGAGGTCTCCATGTCGACCCAGGAGCCGGTCGACAGCCCGAACTTGACGCGCGTCCGGATGCGGCCCTCGCGGCCGACGCTCTGCCCGACCTTTTCGAGCTGCGACGCCATGCGTTCGTTCGCCGAAACGATTTCGTTGAACGTGTCCGCGATCTTGCCGGTCAGCCCGGTGCGATTGGCAGGCAGGCGAACCGAGAAGTCGCCCGTGCGCATGGATTGCAGGGCTTCCAGCAACTCCCGCAGCACCTGCGATTCGTCGCCCTCTCCGGCTGAACGCGTTGCATCGGCGATTTCTTCAGCCCGCACGACCGCGCTCGATCCCGCTGTCATTGGCGACCTCCACGTCCTGGATTATTGTTGATTCAGATTTCAGGGAAGAACGTATCCCGCCGAGTTATAAATGCCGAGCTTTAGCCGTTCGTTCCGCTTAAGCCAGAACAATATTCGCGCTCACATCTGGCAATAGCAACTAGCTGCGTATCGTCAATGCGCGGATACGAACGTTCTGATTATTTCTTGATTGTTGTCGAAAGCGAGATGACGGACTTACGTCGCCAATTACGAAAGCCACGATCTTGATGTCACGTGCGCGAAAGCCGTGCCGCGTCCGCTGAGGGCATTGCCGCCAACCACGGCTTTGTGCTCTCAGCCGGATGGCCCGCGGCCTGCATCCCCGCCGATGGACCCTGTCGAGGTTTTCATGACCAGCACCGCCGCCGTTCTTCATGATGTCGTCGCCGACATTGCGGCGCAGATGAAAGCGCGCCCCGATCGCGGCGAGGTCGCGACCTACATCCCGGAACTCGCCCGGGTGGACCCTGCCGGCTTCGGCATCTGCGTCGTGGGCGCGGATGGCGCAGTTGCGAGCGCGGGCGACAGCGATGCGCCGTTCTCGATCCAGAGCGTGTCCAAGGTCTTCACGCTGACGTTGGCGCTTGGCATGGCGGGCGACCGACTCTGGCGTCGGGTCGGACGCGAGCCGTCCGGCAGTCCGTTCAACTCCGTGGTGCAGCTTGAATACGAACGCGGCGTCCCGCGAAACCCGTTCATCAACGCCGGCGCGATCGCGGTGACGGACGTGATCCTGTCGGGTCACCAACCCAAGGAGGCGCTGGGCGAGATCCTGCGCTTCATCCGCTTCATCTCGGACGACGACGGGATCACGATCGACAAAGCCGTTGCCGCATCGGAGCAGCGCACCGGCTTTCGCAATGTCGCGCTCGCCAATTACATGAAATCGTTCGGCGTGCTGGAAAACCCCGTCGACTACACGCTCGGAGTTTACTTCCACCACTGCGCGATCGCGATGTCGTGCAGGCAACTCGCGATGGCGGGCCGCTTCCTCGCCCATGGCGGGCGCAATCCGTCCACCGGCTTGTCAGTCGTCAGCCAGGAGCGCGCGAGACGCATTAACGCCCTGATGCTGACCTGCGGGCACTATGATGGATCGGGAGAGTTCGCCTACCGGGTAGGCCTGCCGGGCAAAAGCGGCGTCGGCGGCGGCATCCTGGCGATCGTCCCCGGCGTCGCCTCCATCGCGGTGTGGTCGCCCGGGCTCGACGCCTCCGGCAACTCGCATCTGGGGCGCATCGCGCTGGAGCAGTTGTCCAAGCGGATGGGCTGGTCGATTTTTGGCTAGTCGGCGCACAAAAGCTGCGCAAACTGCCTAACAAGAAGGCACGCAAGGATTCTGCTCAGCCCTTGCGGTCGGGGTCCGCTTCCCGAATGGCCGCGTCATGGTACCAGCCGGCGCCAAACGTCATGGCAGGCGCCGCCGGTGACGCGGGCGCGCGTTCGGCGTGCTTTCGCCCGTCCAGGCGACCGAGCCGAGCACGGCCCGTAAAAGGAAGGATCGTCGCCGTCTGGCGCGTACGATTGGCGCTCATGTGCATCCCCCTGCGTTCACTGCGTCGGGACTAACGGGCCGCATTGCCCAGCGTTCCATCGATTGCCCAATACTAGGGCTCAAGCTCGTTAATTAATAGGCGCCACGCACAACTTCAGATCGGCAGAGGCCCGAGCCTCAACGCCAGGGCTGCCATGTGGTTGCTTCGATCAGCTTCGGACGGGGATGGCGGCCGCGCCAAGCCGGGGCTGGCACGCTTAATGCTTTTTAGGAAACAGCCACCGGCTACCACGCGGTCTACCCGCGGACTTGGCTTGTCACCTTGTTCGCGAAACTCGTTTGAGTGGGAAACATCATGACGAAGTACAAGCTGGAATACGTCTGGCTCGACGGCTACACGCCGACGCCGAACCTCCGCGGCAAGACGCAGATCAAGGAATTCGACAGCTTCCCGACGCTCGAGCAGCTTCCGCTGTGGGGCTTCGACGGCAGCTCGACCCAGCAGGCCGAGGGCCACAGCTCCGACTGCGTGCTGAAGCCCGTCCGCGTCGTACCCGACATCACGCGCACCAACGGCGCCGTGGTGCTCTGCGAAGTTCTGATGCCGGACCTCACCCCGCATCCGTCCAATAAGCGAGCCACCATCCTGGACGACGAGGGCGCCTGGTTCGGCTTCGAGCAGGAATACTTCTTCTACAAGGACGGGCGCCCGCTCGGCTTCCCGGCCTCCGGCTACCCGGCTCCGCAGGGCCCCTACTACACGGGCGTCGGTTACAAGAACGTCGGCGACGTGGCCCGCAAGATCGTCGAGGAGCATCTCGACATCTGCCTCGCGGCCGGCCTCAACCATGAGGGCATCAACGCCGAAGTGGCCAAGGGCCAGTGGGAATTCCAGATCTTCGGCAAGGGCTCCAAGCGCGCCGCCGACGAGATGTGGCTCGCCCGCTACTTCCTCGAGCGTCTGACCGAGTCCTACGGCATCGACATCGAGTACCACTGCAAGCCGCTCGGCGACACCGACTGGAACGGCTCGGGCATGCACTGCAACTTCTCCACCTCCTTCATGCGTGAAGTGGGCGGCAAGGAGTACTTCGAGCAGCTCATGGCGGCTTTCGCGGACGCCCGCGCCGACCACATCGCGGTCTACGGCCCAGACAACCACATGCGCCTTACGGGCAAGCACGAGACGGCTTCGATCCACACCTTCAGCTACGGCGTGGCCGATCGCGGTTGCTCGATCCGCGTGCCTCACAGCTTCGTCAACAACGGCTACAAGGGCTATCTCGAGGATCGCCGCCCGAACTCCATGGGCGACCCCTACCAGATCGCCTCGCAGGTGCTGAAGACGATCTCGACCGTGCCGACCGCCAAGAAGGCGGCCGCCTGATCCAGGCCCAACGGCGCGGCCTCCAGGCCTGCGCCGCCCTTTCCGGAAAGCCGGCCCTCGTGGCCGGCTTCTCCTATTTCTGGAGGCGTGGCAGGGCGGCCGGCGCCCGGCCCCGGCCGGAGTAGCGACGAGTGAGCAGCCGCGCGGTTTCGACCGCGTGCTCGCCCAGTTCCGGCAGGATCTCCAGCGGCATTCGCACGGATGGCGCCGAGATCGAGACGGCGCCGACGGGCTCGTCGTTCTCGTCGCGAATGGCTGCGGACACGCAGCGCATCCCCACCGTGTGCTCCTCGTCATCGATCCCGTAGCCGCGCTCGCGGGTCCGCGTCACCTCCGCCTCGAGAGCCGCGCGATCGATGATCGTGTTGAACGTAAAGCCTTCGAGCGTCAGGCCGTCGAGCCGACGCACGCGTTGCGCCTCGTCCAGCGCCGCGAGGATCGCCTTGCCAGCCGCCGACGCATGGATCGGCAGCCGTCGGCCGAGGCGAAAGAAGGCCCTCACGGGCGCGTGGCTCTCGGCCTGCGCCACGCAGACCAGCTCGTCGCCGTCCAGCATCGAGAGATTCACGGTTTCCTTCACCCTGCCCTGCAGTTCGCGGATCACCGGCCGGCCGATGTCGGGCAATTTGCGGATCCGCAGATAGGCCGAACCAACCCGGAAGAGGCCGACGCCGACAGTCCAGAGCCCTGTCTCGGCGTCGTGCGCCACGAGCTCGCGCCGTTGCAGCGTCATCAGCATGCGGTGGGCGGTCGAGGTCGGCAGCTCGGCAAAGCGCGCCACGTCGCTGAGCGAAAGGCCATCCACGGAGGACAGCACCTCCAGGATGCCGATCGCGCGATCGAGCGACTGGATCTCGCCGCCCGCTTCCGCCTGGACACTGGGCGGCCGCCCGCGTTTGCGCGGCGGGGTGGCGTTGGGCGTGGTGAGGTCGACCATGCAGGCTCCTTTCCGACCTCCCTAGCATGCCGGATTGGCGCTGTAACGATTTTCCGCAGCGCAAGAACGATTTCCAATTGCGCCCCGAAATCTGGCATGCCAGTCTTCTCGCATCGTGAGAATGATTTTCGGCCGAAAGCAATCCGGTGACAGGGAGGCCACAATGGCGCGTATGACCGCAATGCAGGCCGCGATGCGGGTGCTTGAAAGCGAAGGCGTGGACACCGTTTTCGGGGTTCCGGGAGCCGCGATCCTGCCCTTCTACGAGGCCATGAAGGACAGCTCTGTCCGCCACATCTTGGTGCGCCACGAGGAAGGCGGCACACACGCCGCCGAGGGCTACACCCGCGCCCGCTCGGGCAAGATCGGCGTCTGCGTCGGCACGTCAGGCCCCGCGGGCACCAACATGGTCACGGGACTCTACTCGGCCATCGCGGACTCGGTCCCGATCCTGTGCATCACCGGCCAGGCGCCCCGAGCCAAGCTCCACAAGGAGGATTTCCAGGCCGTCGACATCGCCGCGATCACGCGGCCTGTCACCAAATGGTCCGTCACCGTGATGGAAGGCGCGCAGGTCCCCTGGGCGTTCCGTGAAGCGTTCCGGATCATGCGGTCGGGCCGCCCCGGCCCGGTTCACATCGACCTGCCCATCGACGTGCAGAAGGAGATCATCGAGTACGATCCGGCCTATGACGCGCCGCTGCCGGTCACCCGTCCCGCCCCGAACCCGAAGGCGATCGCCCGGGCGGTCGACATGCTGCTGGGCGCCGAGCGGCCGCTGATCATCGCGGGTGGCGGGGTCATCAACGCGGACGCGTCCGACCTCCTGGTGGAACTCGCCGAGCTCACCGACACGCCCGTCGTGCCGACCCTGATGGGCTGGGGCTCCATCCCGGACGACCACCCGCTCAACGCCGGCATGGTGGGCCTGCAGACGCAGCACCGCTACGGCAACGCCACCTTCCTGCAAAGCGACGTGGTGCTGGGCGTGGGCAACCGCTGGGCCAACCGCCACACGGGCGGCGCGGATGTCTACTGCCAGGGGCGCCAGTTCATCCACATCGACATCGAGCCGACCCAGATCGGCCGCGTCTTCTGCCCCGACCTCGGCATCGTCGCCGACGCGCGGCTTGCGCTCGTGGCGCTCGTCGCCGAGGCCCGCAGCCGGAAGAGGCCGCAGCGGTCATGGCCGGCGGAGTGCCGCGCCCGCAAGCAGACCATGCTGCGGCGCACGGACTTCCCCGACAAGCCGATCAAGCCGCAGCGGGTGTTCCATGAGATCAATCAGGCTTTCGACAGAAACACCCAGTTCGTCACCGCGATCGGCCTCTACCAGATCGCGTCCGGGCAGTTTCAGCGCATCTTCAATCCGCGCGACTACATCATCTGCGGACAGGCCGGCCCGCTCGGCTGGGAGATCTCGGCCTGCACGGGCGCCAAGCTCGCCAACCCGGACAAGGAGGTCGTCGGGATCGTCGGCGACTACTCTTTCCAGTTCCTGATCGAGGAGCTGGCCGTCGCCGCGCAATACCGCATCCCGTTCGTGATGGTGGTGCTGAACAACGCCTATCTGGGCCTCATCCGCCAGGCCGAGCGCGGATACAAGATGGACTACGAGGTCCAGCTCGCCTTCGAGAACATCAACGCGCCCGAGATCGGCGACTATGGCGTCGACCACGTGAAAGCCGTCGAGGCTTTCGGCTGCATCGCGGCGCGCGTTTTCGACCCTGCCGACCTCGGCCAGACGCTCCAATGGGCCCGCGAGGAAGCGCGCACGCAACGCGTGCCGGTGGTGGTCGAGGTGATCACCGAGCGCGTCACCAACATCGCAATGGGGCCGGAGATCAACCAGGTCACCGAGTTCGAGGAGGTCCTCGACCTTGCGCCTGCGTCCCAAGGGGCGTCCTGACCATGTCCGCACGGAGGAAAAACGCCATGAAAATCACTGTCTACGGCGCCGGCGCGATCGGCGGCTACATGGGTGCGCTGCTCTCGCAGGCCGGCGCGGAGGTGAGTTTCGTCGCCCGCGGCGCGCATCTCGACGCCATGCGGCGAAAGGGCGTGCGGGTCATCCGCGAGAACGACGAGATCGTCGCCCATCCGTTCTGTACGGACGATCCTGCCGAGCTCGGCCCGCAGGACTACGTGATCCTGGCCCTCAAGGCCCATTCGGTGCCGGGCGTGGTGGACGCCATGCAGCCGCTTCTCGGCAACGAGACCGGCATCGTCACCGCGGTGAACGGCATTCCGTACTGGTACTTTCACCGCCACGGCGGCGCGCTGGAAGGCACGACCCTCGAGAGCGTCGACCCGGGCGGAGCCCAGTGGCGCAAGCTTGGGCCCGAGCGCGCCATCGGCTGCGTGGTTTATCCGGCGACCGAGGTGGTGGAGCCGGGCGTCATCCAGCACGTCTATGGCGACAAATTCCCCATCGGCGAACCCACCGGCGAGCACACCGAACGCGTGGAGAGGTTCTCGGCCATGATGGGCTACGCCGGCCTGCGAGCGCCGGTGCTGGACAATATCCGGGACGAGATCTGGCTCAAGCTCTGGGGCAACCTGTGCTTCAACCCCATCAGCGCCCTCACGCACGCCACCCTGGACGTGATCTGCGACGACCCCGGCACGCGGGCGGTCGCAAAGGCGATGATGCTGGAGGCGAAAGCGATCGGCGACGCCGTCGGCGTGAACTTCCGCGTCGACGTTGAGCGCCGCATCAACGGGGCCGGCGCGGTCGGGGCGCACAAGACCTCGATGCTTCAGGACCTCGAGCGCGGGCGGCCCATGGAGATCGATCCGCTCGTGTCCGTGGTGCAGGAAATGGGACGTCTGGTCGGCGTGCCGACACCCACCCTCGACGTCGTTCTCGCGCTCGTCCGGCAGCGCGCTCAGACGGCCGTCAGGCATTGAGGACGGGGCCATGACCCACTGGATCCGCTACGCCCATGAGGGGCGCACAGCCTACGGAACGCTGGAGGGCGACGTCGTCCAGCCCCACCGGGGCGACCCTTTCACCGCCGCAGAGCCCGTCGGGGCGCCGATGCCGCTGGCCCGCGTCGACGTGCTGGCCCCGTCGCAGCCGACCAAGATCATTGCGCTGTGGAACAACTATCGCGCCCTCGCGGCAAAGCTCGGGCAGCCCGCGCCGCAAGAGCCGCTCTATCTGCTGAAGGCTCCCACCACCGTGGCGCGCCCGGGCGCCGAGATCCGGCGGCCGCGCTTCTACGAGGGCCGCATCGTGTTCGAGGGCGAACTCGGCATCGTGATCGGCCGGGCGTGCAAGGACGCCGACGAGGACGAGGCCGGCCGCGCCATCCTGGGCTACACCTGCGTGAACGACATCACGGCCGCGGACTTGCTGAACAAGGACCCAAGCTTTCCGCAATGGGCGCGGGCCAAGAGCTTTGACGGGTTCTGCCCGTTCGGACCCGCGATCGCGACGGATCTCGACCTCGACCAGGTCGTTATCCGGACAAGGCTGGACGGCGAGGAGCGGCAGAACTACCCGCTCGCCGACGCCGTGTTCCAGCCGGCCCGCCTCGTCAGCCTGCTGTCGCGCGACATGACGCTGCTGCCGGGCGACCTGATCTGCATGGGCACGTCGCTGGGGGTCGGCGCGATGAAAGGGCCAGTGAACCGCGTCGAAGTCTCGATCGACGGGATCGGGACGCTCAGCAACGTCCTCGCCTGAGCGGCCAGGAGAGCGATGCCGAGGAGGCGGCGCGCGGCCGCCGCCGCCCGTCAGCCCTCGGCGTCCATGGCGTGCAGCATCTCGACCCGCCGCCGGCAATCCTCGTCCGTGGAGAACTCGGCCTGCAGGTAGGAGGCGACGAGATCCTTCGCGAGCCACGGCCCGATGATCTGCGCGCCGATGCACATCACGTTGACGTCGTCATGCTCCACGGACTGGTGGGCCGAGTGGACGTCATGGCAGACCGCCGCCCGGATGCCCTTCACCTTGTTGGCCGCGATGGACGCGCCGACGCCTGTGCCGCACACCATGATGCCGCGCTCGGCTTCGCCCGCCTTGAGCTTGCCGGTGAGTTCGCGCGCGATCACCGGGAAGTCCACCGGCTTGTCGTCGTGCGAACCCACGTCCGTGACCTCGTGGCCGAGCGCGCGAACCTGCTCCATGACGGTCTGCTTGAGGATCCAGCCCGCGTGATCCGAACCGATGACGACTCGCATAGTGGTGTCCTGCCTTACAATTGGGGGAATGGGCCGGCGCACCGCTGCGCGCCGGCCCGCTTGTCGCGTCAGCCGCGCATCTCGGGCGGCAGCTCGCTGCCGTGGAATTTCTTGTAGATCTCGTTGAGCTTGCCGTTCTTCAGGTTCGCGGCGATCCACTCGTTCAGCTTCTCGATCATCTTGGGCTCGCCCTGGCGCACCCCGATCGCGAGGTCAAAATTGCGGATCGGCACCTTGGGCTCGAACACCCGGCCGGGGTTCTTGACGCCGATCTGGTTCACGATCGTGGCCGATGACGCGACGCAGTCGGCCTGGCCCGACACGGCGGCCGTCACCATGGTGGCGTCGTCGTCGAAGCGCGCGAGCTTCAGGTTGCGGTCCTTCATGTTGCTGAGTTCGGTGTCCTGCGTGGTGCCGCGCGACACCGCGATGGTCTTGTCCTTCAGGTCCGCCCAGTCCTTCACGGTGGCGGTCTTCAGGCAGCCCACCACCGATTGGAGCGCCGCGTATGGCTTGGTGAAGTCGATGACCTTGGCGCGCTCGGGCGTGACCGACAGGGTCGAGACGATGATGTCGGCCTTGTTGGTCTGCACATTCGGGATGCGGGTGGCGCCGGTGGTCTGGATCCACTCGATCTCGAGGCCCCAGTCCTTGGCCAGCAACTGCGCGGTCTCCACGTCGGAGCCGGTCGGCTTCATGGCGGAGTCCATCATGCCGGACGGCGGGATCGCCATGTCGGTCGCAATGCGGATCTTCTTGGCCTTCATGACGTCGTCGAGCAGGTCGGCCCGGGCCGCGCCCGAGGCGATCACAGTCATGCAGGCGGCCGCAACGGCGGCCATCAGGGTTGTCTTGAGCATTGTTTCTCTCCCTCTCGTGGTTCTTGTCAGGCCGTCACAGGCCCGTTCCGAGGAACTGGGCCAGCTCCGGAGTCGTGGGGGTCGTCAGCACCGCGGCGGTCCCGTGTTCGTGGACCTTGCCGCGATGCATGAAGACGACCCGGTCGGCGATGCTGCGGGCGAAGCCCATCTCGTGGGTCACCATCACCATCGTCATGCCGTCGGCCGCGAGGCCTTCGATCACCTTCAGCACTTCGCCGGTGAGTTCCGGGTCGAGCGCGGACGTCACCTCGTCGAACAGCATCACCTTCGGGCGCATGGCGAGCGACCGCGCGATGGCGGCGCGCTGTTGCTGGCCGCCGGACAACTGCTCGGGGTAGTGCTGGATTTTGTCCGAGAGCCCCACCTGCGCGAGCGCGGCGCGGGCCTGCTCGCGCGCCTCGGCCTTCGAGGTTCCCTTCACGCAGGTCGGCGCCAGCGTGATGTTTTCCTCGATGGTGAGGTGCGGGAACAAATTGTAGCTCTGGAACACGATCCCGACGTCCTGCCGCAGCGCGCGGAGGTCCAGGGCCGGGTCGTGGACCTTGCGGCCGCACACCACGATCTCGCCGCTGTCGATCGTCTCGAACCGGTCGATGCAGCGCAGCGCCGTGCTCTTGCCCGACCCGCTTCGGCCGATGATGCACAGCACGTCGCCCCGGGCGACGTCGAAGGTGACGCCGTCGAGCACCTTCAACGGCCCGAAGCTCTTGTGCACGTTCGTGAGCGCGACCACGGTGGCGCCCGTTGCGACGTTTGCGATGTCTGACATCAGGCGGTCTCGACGGAAAGGCGGGGCCGGCCCTGGCTGGCCTCGAGCCGTCGGCTGAGCCGCGACACGGGATAGCAGAGCGCGAAGTAGACCACCGCGATGATGAGGTAGATCAGGAAGGGCTCGAACAGGGCGTTGTTGATGATCTGCCCTGCCCTCGCGAGCTCGACGAATCCGACCACCGACGCCAGCGACGTGTTCTTGATGATCTGCACCATGAACCCGACGGTGGGCGGCGTCGCGATGCGCACCGCCTGGGGCAGGATCACCCGCATCATGCGCTGCGTGCGCGACAGGGCCAGGCCCTCGGCCGCCTCCCACTGCTGCTTCGGCACGGATTCGATGCAGCCACGCCAGATCTCGCCCAGATAGGCCCCGACATAGACGGTGAGCGACACGGAGGCCGCCGTCAGCGGCGACACCGTGATCCCCAGCGGCGGCAGGCCGAAATAGGTCAGGAACATAATGACCAGCAGCGGCGTGCCCTGGATCAGCTGCACATAGCCGGCCGCCAGGATGCGCACCGCCCGCAAGGGCGAGATGCGCGCCAGCGCGACCACGAAACCTGCGAGCCCGCCGCCGACCAGCGCGATCAGCGAGAGGCCAATCGTCCACAGCGCTCCGTTGGCCAGGAAGGCCAGGTGATTGACGTTCAGGGAACCGCCCATGCCGCTCCCCTCACAACGGTGTGCCGAGGCGGCGGCGCCGCGGGAACATCACGAGGCCCAGCCCATAGAAGCCGGCCCGCATCACCAGCGACAGCGCCACATACGCGATCGCGACAAGGATGTAGGTTTCGAAGGCCCGGTAGGTGTCGGACTGGATGTAGTTGGCGACGGCCGTCAGCTCCTCGGCCGAGATCTGCGACGTGACCGAGGAGGCCAGCATGAGCAGCACGAACTGGCTCGTCAGCGCTGGGTAGACCTTCTCGATCGCGGGCAGCATGACGACGTGCCAGTAGATTTGCGGCTTGGAGAGGGCCAGCCCTTCGGCCGCCTCGATCTGCGCCTTCGGGATGGCGTCGAAGCCGGCGCGGATGATCTCCGTCGTGTAGGCGCCGACATTGATGGTCAGCGCCGCCGCCGCCACCGTGAAGGCCGGGAACTTCACTCCAAGGCTCGCCAGCCCGAAATAAACGAGAAAGATCTGCACCAGCAGCGGCGTGTTGCGGATGCTCTCGACATAGAACGCCGCCACTCGGGTCGCCACCGGGTGGCCGCTGCGCCGCGCGATGGCGCCGAGCACCCCGATCGCAGTGCCCAGCACGGTTGCGATCACGGCCAGCTCCAGCGTCATGATCGCGCCCGAGACGAAGCTCGGCCAACGTTCCAGAATCGCGCCGAAGTCGAGATTGATCTTCATGCGCCAGGCGTCCGGTTGCTCATCCGGTCATAGACCCGAAACAGCGCCTGGTTGCCGTTCGCGCCTTCGCCATGCGCCTTCGCCTCCACATACTGGCTCGTCACCAGAGCGGTCCCTGGCAGCGGCACGGCGAGGGCCTGCGCCTGCTCCTGCACGAGGCGCAGGTCCTTGAGCATCAGGTCGATGCGGAAGCCCGCCGAGGCGTCGCCCGCGATCATGGCTGGGCCCAGCCGATCCAGCATCCAGGACGACGCCGAACCGCCGAGCAAAACGGTGCGCAACTGGTCGAGGTCGACGCCCGATGCGCGCCCAAGCGCCAGCGCCTCGCAGATGGCCTGCAGGTTAATCGCGCAGACGAGCTGGTTGCAGAGCTTCACGGCTTGCCCGGCTCCGGAAGCGCCCACATGCGTGATGGTGGTCCCCATCGCGCGAAAGAACGGCTCGGCCCGCGCGAAAGCCTCCGCGTCGCCGCCCGCCATGATGGACAAAGCCGCGTTCTTGGCCCCCACGGGACCGCCCGACACAGGCGCGTCGATCAGCGCGACGCCGTTCTTTGCGAGATCGGCGTGCATGCGCCGCACCGCGACCGGCGAGATGGTGCTCATGTCGACCACGAGGCGGCCATCCGGCGGCGAGCCGAGGAGCCCGTTCTCGCCATACACCACCGCCTCCACGTGCGGCGTGTCCGGCAACATCGTGATCGCGATGTCGGCGTCGCGGGCCGCCTCGGCCGGGCTGGCGCACGCGACGACGCCCCGCTCCGCGAGGCTCGCGACCGCAGCCGCGTCGACGTCGTAGCCGCGCACCGAGAAGCCGCCGGCGAGGAGGTTGATCGCCATCTCGCGGCCCATCGTGCCGAGGCCGATAAAGGCCACGCAGCCGTTCTGCACACCGTCGCTCATCAGGCTTTCCGCTCTCTCATGGGTTGTCCGGCCGCGTCGTCGCGCTCGCCCAGCGCGGCGCGGCGGCGATAGTCGTCGCCGATCGCGAAATGCTCGCGCAGCACCCGCTCGGCCGCGTCTGCGTCGCGCGCCGCGACGGCGTCGAAGATTCGCCCGTGATCCTCGATCAGGTAGGTCTTCATGGAGGCGAAGCTGCGCAAAAGGTCGCGGCGCTTGCGGTGCGAGATCATCAGGATCCCGGATAGCGAGTTGTGCAGAACAACCAGCGTCTCGGACTTCCCGGCGTCCACCAGCGTCCGGTGGAACTCGTAATCGGCCAGGCCGCCCAGGTCGGGATCGTCGATTGTCTCGATGATGCGGCCGAGCGCGGTGCGCAGCCGCTCCAGATCCAGCACGGTGGCGCGCTGTGTCGCCAGGCGCACGGCCTGGCACTCGATCGCGATGCGCGCCTGCATGACGTCGTCGATGAGCTCGGCGCGCTGCGCGAACGCAAAGGTGAAGAAGTCGTTCAGCACCGACAGGTCCGGCCGGCGCACGACCGTGCCGACCCGGTCGCGGATCTCCACCACGCCCAGCACCGTCAGGGCGCGCAGCGCTTCGCGCAGAATCGGACGGCTCACGTCCAATTGAGCAGCGAGTTCGCGCTCGGGGATCAGGCGGTCGCCCGGACGGAGTGACCCGTCCAGCAGGCGCTCGCGCAGAAACGCGAACACCTTTTCGAACCCCTTGCCGTTGGCCTCCCCGAGCCGCGTGATTTCGAGATCAGCAGCCATGTGTTTTTACCGTGGTCAGACCAATTAACGAAACCGCGGGCCGGACGTCAAGCCGCAACCTGAGGTGGCGCCCTTCCGGTTGAAGGCTTTGGGCTGACGTTGCTAGGCCGGCGTTCGCGCAGTTGTCCGCGCCGGCGCGGGCGCGCGCAGCTTTTCCAGATCGCCGGCGGAGCTGTCGAGCAGCACCAAGGCCGCGGCCCGCGCCGCCTCGGGCTGCCGCGCCTCGATGGCCGTGAACACGGCCCGGTGTTCCGCCAGCGCGCGCTTGCGGTGGTCGCCCTCCGCCGCGATCGTGAAGCTCTGGCGAGACGAAATCTCGAGCATCTGCGCGATGGGCCAGAACAGCTCGTTGCGGGTGGCGAGATAGATCGCCTTGTGGAACGCGATGTCGGCCTCCACGAAGGCGGCGTTGTCGGCGGCGTTGTCCATGCCGGCCAGCGCGGCGCCGATGGCGGCGCAATCCTCCGCCGTGGCCGCCTCGGCTGCGATGGCGGCGGCGGCCGGCTCGACCGCATAACGCAGCGCGAACAGTTTTTGCAGGTAGGTGTCGACGTCCGTGGACGCGAGCCGCCAGCGCAGCACGTCGGGGTCGAGATGGCTCCACGCTTCCGGCGGGCGCACCCGCGTCCCGCTCTTGGCGCGCGATTCGATCAGCCCCTTGCCGGCCAGCACGCGGATCGCCTCGCGCACCACCGGCCGGCTCACCTCCAGCATTTCACAGATGCGCATCTCGGACGGCAGCACCTCGCCGGGCGCGATCTCGCCCCGGATGATGCTCATGCCGATGCGGTCGGCGATCTGGGAATGGACGTTTCGGACGAGGCCCGTTGAGGTCTTGAACATGGTCCCGCATTGCGTGTGTGGTCGCCACAACCAGGGTTGCGGCGCTCTGAAATCTAGTCTTACATTAAGCGCAGATGAAGTCGAAACGGACTCATCGTCGAGAGCGGGCGCGAGACCCGCCTCCGGAGGAAATATCATGACCGGACATCTCACGCGCCGCTCGCTGCTGCGCGCCTCGGCGCCCGTCGCCGCCAGCCTCGTCTTCGCCCCCGCCCTGATCGGCCGCGCGTCGGCGGCCACGATGAAGATGAAGCTCTCGTCCTCGCAGGCCAACGACCCGAAATACGCCAACGGCCGCGTGTTCTACGAGAACCTCATCAAGCACGTGAAGGGCAACGGCCTCGGCGAGCAGCTCGAGATCGCGTTCTTTCCGGACAACCAGCTCGGCCAGGAAATCGACGTCATCAACTCGGTGAAGCTCGGCGTCATCGACATGATGGTGTCGGGATCCTCGATCTCTGCCAACCTCGTCCCGCTCGTCGGCACCTTCGACCTCGGCTACCTCTTCTCCAGCTTCGAGCAGCAGACCAAGGCGTTCGACGCCGGCGCGGCCAAGCCGATCGAGGCGGCGCTGCTGAAGGGCGCCAACCTGCGCGTCATCGCGTGGGCCTATAATTTCGGCGCGCGCAGCGTCCTGGCCAAGAAGGCCGTGAAGACGCCCGAGGACCTTGCCGGCCTGAAGATCCGCACCTTGCCGAACCCGGTGATCACCGAGTGCCTGCGCCTGATGGGCGCGGCCGCCACGCCGCTCGCCTTCGGCGAGATCTACACCGGCCTGCAGGCCGGCGTCCTGGACGGCCTGGAGCATGATCCGCCGACCATCGTGGCGAGCAAGTTCTTCGAGACCGCCAAGTTCTACAGCCTGACCCAGCACAACTTCTCGCCGCTGGCGGTCTATTTCAGCGAGGCCACCTACGGCCGCATGGAGCCCAAGCTTCGCGACGGCTTCCTGGACGCGGCTCAAAAGGCCGCCGCCGACACCCGCACGCACGGCCTCGCGGTCGAGAAGGAAGCCCTCAAGGTGCTGGCCGACAAGG
The DNA here is from genome assembly GCF_014636935.1 of Alsobacter metallidurans. Classification (GTDB taxonomy): domain Bacteria; phylum Pseudomonadota; class Alphaproteobacteria; order Rhizobiales; family Beijerinckiaceae; genus Alsobacter; species Alsobacter metallidurans. Next base: position 804,125 of record NZ_BMES01000002.1, read on the forward strand.
GCGTGACGGTGATCGACTGCGACCGCGAAGCCTTCCGCAAGCGCGTGGCGCCGCAGACCGAGAACTTCGTCAAGGCGCGGCCCGAGGCCAAGCCCATCGTGGACGCGATCAAGTCCACCCAGAGCTAAGGACCCACCATGGAAGCCGCCATCGCGGGCCGCGTTGCGCGGCCCGGCGCGCGCAGCCTGCTGATGGCCACCGACGCGCTCGCGGCGGCCCTGCTGGCCGCCGACCTCATCGTCGTCATCGGCTCCGTTCTGGCCCGGTCGTTGTTCAACGCGCCGGTGGAATGGGCCGACGACGTGGCCCGCGGGCTCATGGTGGGATCCAGCTTCTTCGGCGCCGCGAGCGCCGTGGCGCGCGGCGAGAACCCGGGCGTCGCGTTCTTTGTGGACAAGCTCCCCGAGGCGGCGCGGCGCGTGGCGGACTCGGCCGGCGCCATCCTGGTCACGATCATCGCCGCCTATGCGGCCTGGAACGCCCTGCGGCTCGGCTGGCTCACCACGGGCCAGACCACCGGCTCGGGCCTGCCGCTGGAATGGACCTTCTATCCCATGGGCGCCGGCGCGGCCTGCATGGCCGTATTCGCCGCCGAGATCGCGCTGCGGCGACCGGCCAAGCACATCGCGGCCGGGCTGATCGTGATCCTGGCGACCGCCTGCGCGTATCTTGCGTGGGATGCGCTGTCGCCCGCCACCGTCCCGGAGCCGCGCACCTTCATGCTGCTCGGCTTCGTGCTCACCCTCATGGGCGGCCTGCCGATCGGCTTCGCGCTGGCGCTCGCGGCGCTGATCTACATCTGGGTGGAAGGCGCGCTGCCGGGCGTCATCTTCGCCCAGCAGATGGCGCGCGGCATCGACAACTTCGTGCTGCTGGCCATCCCGTTCTTCATCCTGGTCGGCTACCTCATGGAGGCGAACGGCATGTCCGTGCGCCTCATCGAGCTGCTGCAGCGTCTCGTCGGGCGCATGCGCGGCGGCCTCAATGTCGTGATGGTCGCCTCGATGGTGCTGTTTTCCGGCATCTCGGGCTCCAAGATGGCGGATGTCGCAGCCGTCGGCTCGGTGTTGATCCCGGCCGCCCGCAAGTCGCGCCAGAACCCCGGACAGGCCGTGGCGCTGCTGGCCGCCTCGGCCGTGATGGCGGAGACCATCCCGCCCTGCATAAATCTCATCATTCTGGGCTTCGTGGCCAACCTCTCCATCGGCGGGCTGTTCATGGCCGGCCTCCTGCCTGCGGGCCTCATGGCGGCGGCGCTGATCGCGGTCTCGATCCTGTTCGGGACCAAGGCGGCGGACGCGGCCGAGATCCTGCCCAAGGGCGACGCCCGGCGCATGTGGCTCGGCGCGATCGTGTCTTTCGGGCTGATCGCGATGATCTTCGTAGGCTTCAAGACAGGCTTCGCCACCGCCACCGAGATCTCGGCCTTCGCAGCGCTCTACGCAATCGTGGTGGGGGCGGCGGTGTTCCGCGAACTCTCCTTCGCGCAGGCGGCGCGCTGCTTCGTCTATGCGGCGAACCGCTCAGGCCTCGTGCTGTTCATAGTGGCCGCCGCCCAGTCGCTCGCCTTCGTGCTGACGCTGCAGCAGGTGCCCCACATGGTGGCCGAGGCCATGGTGACGCTGTCGCACTCCACCGGCGTGTGGCTGTTCATGCTGCTCTCCATCGGCATCCTGATCGTCATGGGGTCGGTGCTGGAAGGCGCGGCCGCGCTGATCATCTTCGGGCCCCTGCTGATGCCGGTCGCCACGCAACTCGGCATCGCGCCGCTGCATTTCGGCGTTGTGCTGGTGATCGCGATGGGCATCGGTCTCTTCGCGCCGCCGCTCGGGCTGGGGCTCTATGGCGCGTGCCTCATCGGCAACGTGCCCATCGAGCAGACCATCAAGCCGATCATGGGCTATCTGGCGTTGCTGTTCGTCTGCCTGCTGCTGATCGCCTTCATCCCGGGGATCAGCCTGTGGCTCCCCCACGCGTTCGGGTACTGACATGCGCATCCTGCTCACGCACACGCCGCAGGCCCGCGCGCAGTATTATGGCGACCGCGCCCTGGCGGCGCTGCGCGCCCAGGCCGACGTGACGCTGCACGAGGGGGACGAGCCGCTGGATTCGGACGGGTTGATCCGCGCCGCCCGGGATGTTGACCTCATCGTCGCCGACCGCATGACCGAGGGCCGCGGCGAAATCTTCGCCGCCCTGCCCCGGCTCCGCGCCATGCTCCGAGTCGCGGTGGACATCCGCAACATCGACGTGGCGGCCGCCACCGCCGCCGGCGTGCTGGTCACGCGCGCCAAGCCCGGCTTCATGGCGGCCGTGTCCGAAATGGCGCTGGGCTACTTGGTGGATTGCGCCCGCGGGGTGTCGCGGACGACGGCGGACTTCCACGCCGGACGCACGCCCGAGATCCGCATGGGACGGCAACTCAGCGGCGCGACGGCCGGCATTGTCGGCTATGGCGCGATCTCGCGCCACCTCGCCCCCATCCTGGCCACCATCGGCATGACCGTGCTGGTGCACGACCCCTACGCGGCCGTCGACGACGCCCGCTTTGCGCAGGTGAGCCGCGAGGAGCAGCTCAGCCGCTCCGACTTCGTGATCTGCCTCGCGGTCGCGACGCCCGAGACCGAGAACCTCTTCGACGCCGCCGCCTTCGCGGCCATGCGTCGGGACGCGTTCTTCATCAACCTGTCGCGCGGCAATCTCGTCGACGAAGCCGCGCTCGCGCACGCGTTGCGGACGGGCGTCATCGCGGGCGCGGCCATGGACGTGGGCCGTGCGCCGGACCAGATGCCCTCGCCCGAGCTCGCGCGCCTGCCCAACGTGATCGCGACGCCCCACACAGGCGGCCTCGTCCCGCAAGCCATCGAGTCGCAGGCCTTCGACACGGTCCGGCAGGTGGAGGCCATTCTGGCCGGGGCCATCCCGGAGGGCGCCGTCAACGCCGACGCCTGGACCCGCAAGCCCGCCTGAACTGGACGCCCGATGACCCATGCTCCGAAGCTCCTGGCGCCCGCCGGGGCCTGCGACTGCCACCTCCATATCTACGACGCCGCTTATCCGACGGCGCCCACGGCCGTGTCGCCCGGCCCGGCATGGGCGAACGCGGCGGCCTACAAAGCCCTCCAGCAGCGCCTCGGCCTCGAACGCAGCGTCGTGGTGCAGCCCACCGCCTACGGCTTCGACAACAGCTGCACGGTGGACGCCATCGCGGCGCTCGGCCTGGAGCGGACGCGAGGAGTCGCGGTAATCGGGGCCGATATCGAAGAGGCCGAGCTGCGCCGGCTCACCCAGGCGGGCATCCGCGGCGCGCGGTTCCAGATGCTGCCCGGCGGCGTAGTCCCGTGGGACGACCTCGAGCCCGTCGCGGCCAAGATCGCCTCCCATGGCTGGCACATCCAGCTGCAAATGGACGGTCGCCTCCTGCCCGACCGCGAGGCCATGCTGCGCGGGCTGCCCTGCCCGCTGGTGATCGACCATGTCGGCAAGTTCCTGGAGCCGCCCGGGCTCGACCATCCTGGGGTCGCGGCCTTGCTCCGGCTGCTGGACGCGGGCCGCACTTGGTTGAAGCTCAGCGGACCCTACGAGGTGTCGCGCGTCGGCGCGCCCGGATACGACGACGTCGCAGCCATCGCCAAAGCCTGCGTCCGAGCCGCGCCCGAGCGCATGCTTTGGGCGAGCAACTGGCCGCACGTCTCGGTGCAGCAGGGGCCGGACGACGCCGCGATGCTCGACCTGCTGCTCGATTGGGCGACGCCCGAGCAGCGCGAACTGATCCTGGTGCGAAATCCGGCGGCCGTTTACGGCTTCTGAGCGCGCGAAACGCAGCGATGTTGCACTGCGGCCCTGCCGCCGCCGCTTTTCCTGTGGCATAGGACGCGCGACCTTATCGGAACCCGCGCCCGCCCATGATCCGCCTCGAGAACATCAGCAAGCAGAACGGCCACCAGATCCTCTTCATCGAGGCCTCGGCGGCGCTCCAGAAGGGCGAGAAGATCGGCCTCGTCGGTCCCAACGGCGCGGGCAAGACCACTCTGTTTCGCATGATCAACGGCCAGGAGCGCCCGGACGAGGGCCAGGTGGCGGTGGATAAGGGCGTCACCATCGGCTACTTCAGCCAGGACGTCGGCGAGATGGCGGGCCGCAGCGCGGTCGCCGAGGTGATGGACGGCGCCGGCCCGGTGAGCGAGGTCGCGGCCGAGCTGCGCGCGCTGGAGGTCGCCATGGGCGACCCCGACCAGGCCGACCAGCTCGACGACATCATCGCCCGCTATGGCGACGCGCAGGCCCGCTTCGAGGAGCTCGACGGCTACGCGCTGGACGGCCGCGCCCGCGAGGTGCTGGCGGGCCTCAGCTTCACCGAGCAGATGATGGACGGCGACGTCGGCGCCCTGTCGGGCGGCTGGAAGATGCGCGTTGCGCTCGCCCGGATCCTGCTGATGCGCCCCGATGTGATGCTGCTCGACGAGCCGAGCAACCATCTCGACCTCGAAAGCCTGATCTGGCTCGAAACCTTCCTGAAGGGCTTCGACGGCGCGCTGCTGATGACCTCGCACGATCGCGAGTTCATGAACCGGATCGTCAACAAGATCGTTGAGATCGACGGCGGCTCGCTCACCAGCTTTTCGGGCGACTACGCGTTCTACGAGCAGCAGCGCGCGCTGAATGAAAAGCAGCAGCAGGCGCAGTTCGAGCGCCAGCAGGCGATGCTGGCCAAGGAGATCAAGTTCATCGAGCGCTTCAAGGCCCGCGCCTCGCACGCCGCGCAGGTGCAGAGCCGCGTCAAGAAGCTGGACAAGATCGAGCGCGTCGAGCCGCCGCGCCGGCGCCAGACCATCTCGTTCGACTTCCCGCCCGCGCCCCGCTCGGGCGAGGACGTGGTCAGCCTCAAGAAGGTCGCCAAGCGCTACGGCGACCGCAGCATCTATGACAGCCTCGATTTCCAGATCCGCCGGCGCGAGCGGTGGTGCGTGATGGGCGTGAACGGCGCCGGCAAGTCGACGCTGCTGAAGCTCATCACCGGCAGCACCGAGCCGGACGACGGCGCGGTGACGATCGGCGGCGCGGTGAAGCTCGGCTACTTCGCCCAGCACGCCATGGAGGTGCTGGACGGCGAACGCACCGTGTTCCAGACGCTGGAAGACGCCTTCCCGCAGGCGGGCCAGGGCTCTCTTCGCGCGCTCGCGGGCTGTTTCGGCTTCTCGGGCGACGATGTCGAGAAGCGCTGTCGCGTGCTTTCGGGCGGCGAGAAGGCTCGGCTCGTGATGGCCAAGATGCTTTACGACCCGCCGAACTTCCTGGTTCTGGACGAGCCCACCAACCATCTCGACATCGCCACCAAGGAGATGCTGATCACGGCTCTCTCCGAGTACGAAGGCACCATGCTGTTCGTGTCGCATGACCGCCATTTCCTGGCGGCGCTCTCCAACCGCGTGCTGGAGCTGACGCCGGAAGGCATCCACCAGTATGGCGGCGGCTACACCGAATACGTCGCCCGCACCGGCCAGGAAGCGCCGGGGCTGCGCAGCTAGCGACGCCCCGGGTTTGCGTCACGCGGGCTTGGACGCCTTGATCGCGTTGGCCCGGGCCGTGCGCATCACAGGCCCGGCCGGCTCGCCCGGGAAATGCGCGCGGACGCGCTCCTTCACGGCGCTCATGACTTCGGGGCCGACCTGTTCGGCCACGATGGTCAGGCTGGAGCCGAGCAGGCTCGTCGCGAACCAGTCGTCGAAACTGTCGAAGCGACGCTGCGCGGTGATCTCCGTGGTTTCGATCCCGCTCAGCCCGGCGTCGGCGAACAGCTGGCGCAGCGGCTCCATCGCCGAGATGGGCGCGCTTGGCGGCAGCGGCGGGGCGATGCCGCTGGCGCGCAACTCCTGCCCGATAGCGGCGTGCGGCAGCCCTCCCCCCGGAATGTCCCACAAATAGGCGCAAACGAGCCCGCCCGGCTTGGTGACGCGCACCATCTCGGCCAAGCCTTTCGCTGGATCAGGAATAAAGAACAGCACCAGCGCCGCCACTGCGGCGTCGAACGCGTCGTCTGGAAAGGGGAGCGCCATCGCGTCGCCGGAATGGAATGTGGCCCCGGCCGCGCCCGGGCGGTCCCGCGCATAAGCGAGCTGCTCGGGCGACGGATCGACGCCATGCACCTGCGCGGGCGCGCAGCGCCGCATCAGGAGTTCCGTAGACGCGCCGTTGCCGCAGCCGACGTCTGCCCACCGCAGCCCGGGCTGCGGCTTAACCCAATCGATGAACTGCTCGCCGACGATGCGGCTCCAGGTCCCCATCATGCGCTCATAGGCGGCGCCATCGTCAAAGCGGATCTGGCTGGACATGAAGCCCTCCCGGGCGGCTCGGCCGGGCGCTGCGCGATGGCGCAACCCCGGCCTTTGGCAAGCATCCGCCTTTGCGGTTCGGCTGTCCACTTGGGCGGATCGCCCATGCGGAACAGCCGAATGAACGGGCGCGACCGCTAGATCGCGGGGTCCCAGCCGAGCATCGCAGAACGCTCAAACAGTTCGGGATGGTGCAGGCGTCCTGCCGGGCAAGCCACGCAGCGGCGGGTCATGCGCTCGTGCAGGCTCTTCACGGTTCGGCTGGCCGTCGTGACAAACAGCCAGGGCAGAAAGGCGTGCACGAAGGCTGCTCCCGCCGCGATCGCGAGCGGACGCGCGAAGCTCAGCGCCGTCCGCATATGCTGGCCATAGGTTTCGCCGACAGCGGCGGGATGATCTGCGAAGCATTTCGGAAGCATGGGCATGGCGGCTCCTTGAGGCGATACAATGCGCCTTCAGCCCGCGTGACGGCGTGCGGTCGCGCACTCCGCGCAGACCTGCACCTGCCGAACGGGCGCGCTCTTGACCAGCGCGCCCAGCCCTTCACGGAGCCGCCTAGCGGGCCAGCCAGCCGCCGTCCACCGGCAGCACGACGCCATGGACGTAAGCCGCAGCCCTGGACGCCAGGAATACCGCGGCCCCGCCGATGTCGGAAGGCTCGCCCCAGCGCCCGGCCGGGATGCGGGCGAGGATCTGCTCGCTGCGAACAGGATCCTCGCGCAGCGCTTCGGTGTTGTTGGTTACAAAGTAGCCCGGCGCGATCGCGTTCACGTTGACGCCCTTGCCGGCCCACTCGCAGGCCAGCAGGCGCGTGAGGCCCGCCAGCCCGCTCTTGGACGCCGTATAGGACGGGATGCGGATGCCGCCCTGGAAGGACAACAGCGATGCGATGTTGATGATCCGCCCTCCGCCCGCGCGGCCCAGCATGTGCCGGGCGACCGCCTGGGACAAAAAGAAGCCAGACTTCAGGTTGACGTTCATGACGTCGTCCCAGTCCTGCTCGGTGAAGTCGAGCGAGTCCGCGCGCCGGATGATGCCGGCGTTGTTGACCAGCACGTCGATGCGCCCGCGCCAGGCGAGCGTCTCGGCGACAATGCGGGCCACCGGCTCCGTGGAGCCGAGATCGGCGGTGATCTCCAGAAACGGCGCGCCCGCCGCCTCCACCATGGCCTGCGTCTGCGCCATCGACGAGCGGCCGACCGCCGCGATAGCCGCGCCGGCTTGAGCGAGCGCCACCGCAATTCCTTGGCCGATGCCCGTGTTGGCCCCGGTCACGATGGCGGTCTGGCCCGAAAGGTCGAACAGGTCCTGCATGGCGCCGCTCACCGCAGCTCGGACATGGGCACCATGTCCATGTCGGTGAAGTCCTGGTTGTCTCCCGCCATCGCCCAGATGAAGCCATAGCTCGCGGTGCCGACGCCCGCATGGATCGACCAGCCCGGCGACAGGATCGCCTGCTCGTTCGCGACCACGATGTGGCGCGTCTCGGTGGGCTCGCCCATCATGTGGAACACGCGCTGGTCCTCAGGCACGTCGAAGTAGAGATACACCTCCGAGCGCCGGTCATGCGTGTGACACGGCATGGTGTTCCAGACGCTCCCGGGCGTGAACAGGGTCATTCCGGCGACAAGCTGGCAGGTGGGCAGCACGTCCGGGTGGATGATCTGGTGGATCACCCGCTTGTTCGCCGATGTCTCGGCGCCCAGCGGCACCATGCGGGCCTCCGACAGCGCGACCTTGCGGGTTGGATAGGTGGCGTGCGCGGGAGCGCTCAGCAGATAGAACTTGGCGGGAGCCGCCGCATCGGCGCTCTCGAAGCGCACGTCGTCGGCTCCCATGCCGACATAGAGGCTGTCGCGCGGGCCAATCTCGTACACGGTCCCGTCCACGGTGATGCGCCCGGCGCCGCCGATGTTGATCGCCGCCAGCTCGCGCTTGGCCAGAAACGTCTTCTGGCCGATGGGCTTGGACGTCTCGAGCTTCAGCGCCCCGGTGGTCGGCATCGCGCCACCCAGCACGAAGCGATCGATGTGGCTGTAGGTCAGCGCGATCTCGCCCGGAACGAACACCCTCTCGATTAGGAAATGGTGGCGGAGTTCGTCGGTGTCGAAGTAGCGAACCGCCTCGGGGTGGCAGACCTGGCGCACGTCGATTTCGGTCATGGAGCAGCTTTCTCTGAGGGGGCGAACCGGTTTAGGCGCGGCGTAAACCGGTCCGTCGTCGTTACACGCGACCGCTTTATCATGGGGGCGGCGGGCTGCGCGAGGCAATCGGCGGGAGAAACGCCGGGGCGTCGTGAGCCCGCACAGCCGCGCGGGGCGGCGCGTCCCGATCGGGCACGGCTTCGTTAATGCGCGGCCCGTCGGGAGGCCGACTTGGGGCCGAGCGGGAAGCTCGGACCTGAGGCTGGGCGGTGCGGCTCAGTGATTCGTGCGTCCTTCGTTCCTCCTCCAGCCCAATCCTTAACAGCGAACCGGCCCGGCGAGGCACGCGCGCGGCGCGCCGTCTGGCCCTGATCCTGCAACGCGGCGGAGCCCCCTGGAGGAGATCCCGCGTGAAGATCCTGCGCAGCCATGACCGCTACCCATTCTGGCCCGTCACGGAGGCGCCGCCCTTTCGCTGGCCGCGCGGCGAGGGGCTCGCGTTTTACGCGGCCCTCAACCTCGAGCATTACGCGTGGGGCGAAGGCATGCTCGACGAGCTGGTGCCGCAAAGCCCGGCGCCGGACGTCCTTAACCACTCCTGGCTGGAATGGGGAAACCGCGTGGGCGCCTGGCGGCTCCTGGAAATGTTCCGGGAGCTCGGGCTGCCGCTGACCGTGCTGGTGAACGCCGCCGTCTACCAGGGGGCGCCCGGCCTCGTGGAGGCGTTCCGCGCCGCCGGTTGCGAGATCGCCGCGCATGGCCGCACCAATGCCGAGCGTCAGGCCGATCTCGGGCCGGCCGGCGAAGCCGCCCTGATTGCCGAGGCCACGGCCGAGATCGCCCAACAGGAAGGCGCCCCGCCCCGCGGCTGGCTGGGTCCGTGGATCTCGGAAAGCGAGCACACGCCCGACCTGCTCAAGGAAGTCGGCTACCGCTACGTGCTGGACTGGTGCGCGGACGACCGCCCGATCCCGCTCGCCACCAGGGCCGGCCCGCTGCTCGCGGTCCCCTACCCTCAGGAAGCCAACGACGCCAACGCGATCGTGGTGCGCCGCATGACCGCGGACGCCTTCGCGGATGTGATCGTCGACCAGTTCGACGAGATGCTCAGGCAAGCGCCCGGCAACGCGCTGGTCTGCCCCGTCTCGCTGCACCCCCACGTCACAGGCCAGGCCCACAGGCTAAAGCATCTGCGGCGCGCGCTGTCGCATGTCGCCGCACAGCGCGATCGGATCTGGGCGACGCGCGCCGGCGACATCGCCGAGGTCGCGATCGCGGGCTACGGCATCGGCTGATCGTGGGCGCTTTTCTTCACCAGTCGCCCCAATGAGGGCGCCCTGCATACGATTAGAGCAGAAATCGCACACAATGGGCCGCCGCGATCGTATCCGGGGGCGTTCCGGCCAAGCGCCCGCAGCCAACCGCAACCGGTTCGGGCCGGGCTGAACCTTGGCACGAACCGTGCGTAGCCCCGGCCATAACCCGTCGCGCCAAGCCGGAGCCCAGCCCATGACCCCTGCCCGCTTCATCCGCCCCGCGGCGCTCGCCGCACTCCTGCTGGCGGGCAGCCTGTCCGCGGCCTCCGCCCAGGCGCCGACGACGATGCGGATCGCCGGCAACTTCTCGTCCAGCGTGGCGCATTCGGAAGGCATCGAGCGGCCGTTCTTCGCCGGCCTGCCCGCCGCGACCGGCCTGCCGCTGACCATCAACTTCAACCCCATGGACGTTGTGAATGTGAAGGCTGACGACGCCTTGCGCCTGCTGCGCTCGGGGGCCTTCGACGTGATGTCGGTGCAGATCGGCCAGGCCTCGCGCGACGACCCCTTCTTCGAGGGCATCGACCTCGCGGGCGTGTCCACCAACTTTCCGGACTTGCGCAAGGCGATCGACGCCTACCGCCAGGTCTTCGACGAGCGGCTGCAGAAGAAGTTCAACGCCAAGGTGCTGACGCTCTGGCCGTTCGGCCCGCAGGTCTTCTATTGCCGCAAGCCCGTCGCCTCGGTGGCCGACTTCAACGGCCTGAAGATCCGCAGCTTTACGCCCACCATGTCGGCCATGCTGCAGAAGCTCGGCGCGACGCCGGTGACGCTGTCCTTCAGCGAGGTCTACACCTCGCTCGGCAGCGGCGTGGTGGATTGCGGCGTCACCTCGCCGAACTCCGGCAACACCGGCAAATGGCCGGAGGTGACCACCCACTACATCCCGCTCGCGGTGTCGGGCTCCGTCCAGGGCCACTTCATCAACCTGGCCTACTGGAACAAGTTCAGCCCCGCCGAGCAAGCCAAGATCGAGGCGGCTTTCAAGACGCTCGAGCAGAAGATGTGGGACTACGCGGTCACCGGCACCGAGGATTCGCAGAGCTGCAACACCGGCGGCCCGTGCAAGAACGGCCAGCCCTTCAAGATGACGCTCGTGACGCCCACCGCCGATGACGCCGCCAAGATCGCGGCCGCCTCCGCGGCGAGCGCTCTCCCCCTCTGGCGCGACGCCTGCAACAAGATTGATCCGCAATGCTCGGCGACCTGGAACGCCACCGTCGGCGCCGCGCGCGGCCTGAAGATCGACTGACGCTCCAGACCCGAGCAGGAGCGAAACATGCCCCCCGCCAATCCCATCAGCCGCGTCGTCGAGCCGGTCGCACGCGTCGTCGCGATCGTGTTCGGCTACACGATCCTGCTCTATTCGGTGGCGCTCTCGGTGGAGATCGTCGGGCGCAAGCTGTTCAACACCTCGTTCAAGGGCATCGATGAGGTCGGCGGCTTCGTGCTGGCGATCTCGGCCGCCGTCGGCGCCTCCTACACGATGGCGATGCGCGGCCACACGCGCGTCGACGTCTTCCTGGTGCGCATGCCGAAAGCCGCGCAGCGCGTGCTGAACACGCTCGCGATGGTCAGCATGGCGGCGTTTGCGGCCTTTGCAGGCATCCGCAGCATCGCGGTGCTGCAGGAAACGCTGGAGTTCGGCTCCACGTCGTCGAACCTGCAACAGCCGCTGTGGATTCCGCAGGCTATGTGGGTGGTCGGCCTCGGCCTGTTCGGCGTGATCGCGACCGCCTACGCGGCCCATGCGGTCTGGCTGCTGGCGACGAGCGATCCCCGGTTGAACGCGTTCTACGGCCCGCTGACGGTAGATGACGAGCTTGAAAGCGAGCTCGCGTCGCTCGAAGCCCGCCAGGCCGAGGAGGTCGTCCGTGGCTGATCTGTGGGCCGCGGGCGTCGGCTTCCTTCTCCTGATCGTCCTGATGGGCCTTGGCCTGCACGTCGCGTTCGTGATGTTCGCGCTCAGCATCGCGGGCGCGGCCTTCTACCTCGGCGCGCCGATCGTGATGGAGTACGGCACCCAGAACTGGAGCTCGACCAACAACTTCGTGCTCGTCGCCGTGCCGCTTTTCGTGCTGCTCGGCGAGCTGCTGGTGCGGGGCGGCTTCACAGACCGGATGTACCGCTCCCTGTCGGACTGGCTGGCGCCGCTGCCGGGCGGGCTCCTGCACAGCAACATCGGCGCATCGGCGTTGTTCGCCGCCGTATCGGGATCGTCGGTCGCGACCGCCGCCACCATCGGCACGGTGGCGCTGCCGGCCTTCGACAAACGCGGCTACGACCAGCGCATGGTGCTCGGCTCGATCGCGGCCGGCGCCACGCTGGGCATCCTGATCCCGCCCTCCATCAACATGATCATCTATGGGGCTATGACCAATACGTCGGTCGGACGCCTGTATGCAGCCGGCGTGCTGCCTGGGCTGGTGCTCACGGCCCTGTTCATGGGCGTCATTGTGGTCGCATGCCGCCTGAAGCCGGCGCTCGCAGGCCCGCCCGAGCCCTCGGCGCCCCTCGCCGACAAGCTGCGCCGCTTGGTGGACCTCGCTCCGCCGCTGGTGGTGTTCGGCTTCGTGATGGGGTCGATCTACGCCGGCTGGGCGACGCCCACCGAGTCCGCCGCACTCGGCATCGTCGTGTCGCTGGCGCTGTGCGCCGGATACGGCAGGCTCAACCTGCGCATGCTGCACGAGAGCTTCCTGTCGACGCTGTCGATCACCGCGATGATCATGCTGATCGCCGCGGCGGCGTTCTACCTAAACTTTGTGATCGGCATCATGGGCATCCCCACGCTGCTGACGGCATTCGTGAGCAGCCTGCAGGCCTCGCCCGGGCAGATGATCCTCATCCTGCTGGTATTCTACCTGATCCTCGGCTGCTTCCTGGACGCGCTCGCGATGGTGGTGGGCACCATCCCGATCGTGTTTCCGCTGATCGTGGCGCTGAAGATCGACCCGGTCTGGTTCGGCATCTTTCTGGTGATCATGGCCGAGCTGGCGCTGATCACCCCGCCTGTGGGCATGAACCTCTATGTGGTGCAGGGCATCCGCAAGTCCGGCTCCATCACGGACGTGATCGTCGGCGTGCTGCCGTTCCTGTTCATGATGCTGCTGCTCGTGCTGCTGATCTGGATTTGGCCGGCGCTGGCGCTCTGGCTGCCGACGCGCGCGATGGGCTGACCCCCATGCGCCTGCTGCTGGTCAACGGCAACACCACCCAGGCGGTCACGGAGGCCGTGTGCGCGGAGGCCCGGAGCATTTGCGCGCCCGGCACCGCCATCGAGGGGGCGACCGCACGGTTCGGCGCCGAGATCGTCACGACCCATGCGGGCAACGCCATCGCGGCGCATGCGGTTCTAGATCTCCTGGCCGAACGGGCCGGGAGCTACGACGCCGCCATCTTGGCGATCTCGTTCGACAGCGGCCTAAAGGCGGCGCGCGAACTGTTTCGCGCGCCGATCATCGGCATGACGGAGGCCGCATTGCTCGCCGCCTGCGCGGCGGCGCCGCGGGTGCGGATGATCACCTTCGGCGAAACCGCGCTGCCGCTCTACGAGGACCTGCTGCGGCTCTACGACCTGCGCAACCGGGTGGCGGACGTGCGCTGCATCGACGTCAATCCGGCGACCTACCTGGGCGGGGCCGGCCGCGACGACGCCATCATGGCCGAGCTCGCCGCCATGCCCCCCGACGGCGCGCCCGTGGTGCTGTGCGGCGCTGCGCTCGCCGGCACGGCCGCGCGGCTGCAGCCGCGATCCGCCTTTCGCCTATTTGACGGGATCGTGTGCGCCGTGAAGGCGGCGGAGCAGCCTGGCGTGGCCGCGGCTCTCGCGCATCAACACACGCCCATCGCCACGATCGGACTTTCGCCGGCGCTGGCTGAAGCCTTCGGAGGCGGCGGGTGATGGACGTCGCACTGCCAGCGCTCATCCGCGGCGCCGAGGTCTTCCGGCTCGAAAACGGTGTGGTCGGGTCCCAGCGCGCCGACATTCTCGTGGAAGGCGGCCGCATCGCGGGCATCGGGCCCGATCTGCCCGCCCCGGACGGCGCTGCTATCGTGGAGGGACGCGGGCGCCTCGCCATGCCGGGGCTGATCAACGCCCATTTCCATTCGCCCGGAAACCTGATGCGCGGGGCCGTTGCGGGCCTGCCGCTCGAAGTATTCATGCTCTACGAGGTGCCGCCGCTCGCCGCCGTTGGCGACCAGAAGCGCCTCGCTTATCTGCGCACGATGCTGGGCGCGATCGAGATGGTGAAGACCGGTGTCACGGCCGTGATGGACGACGCCTTCCATGTCCCGATCGCCACCGCGGAAGGCGTGGACGCCATCTGCGAAGCCTATCGCGACATCGGCATGCGCGCGCGCGTCGCGATCGACCAGCCGAACGTGGTCGAATACGCCAAGTACCCCTTTCTGGAAGAAATCCTGCCCGCCGACATCAAGCGCCGCATGGACGAGGCCCCGCGCCAGAGCGACGCCGAGTTGCTGGATCTCTACGCGCACCTGATCGGCGCCTGCGACGGCGCCGCCGACGGGCGCATCGGCGCCGCGCTGTCCTGCTCGGCCCCACAGCGGGTCACGAAGCCCTATCTGCATGCCCTGGCGGGGCTCGCCGACAAGCACGCCCTGCCGTTCAACATGCACATTCTTGAAACCAAGCTGCAGCGCGTGTTCGGCGAGGAGAAGTACGGCCGTTCGCTCGTGCGCTACGCCGCCGACGAGGGCGCGCTTGGCCGCCACGCCGTGGTGATCCACGGCGTCTGGATCGACGACGCCGAAATGCGGCTGATCGCGGACGCCGGCGCGACCATCGCGCATAATCCGGTCTGCAATCTGCGCCTCGGCAGCGGCGTCGCGCCGTTCCGGGCCTGGCGCGACGCGGGCTGCCATGTCTGCATCGGCACCGACGAGATCATCGCGGACGACCGCGCCAATATCTGGGACGCCATCAAGGCCGCCGGCCTCGTCCATACGCTGGCGGACGCCGACTGGCACACCTGGCCGACGGCGCCCGAGGTGCTGGAGGTCGCGCTCGCCGGCGGCGCCCGCGCGCTGGGATGGAGCGAAATCGGCGCGCTGCGGGTGGGCGCCGCCGCCGACATCGTGCTGGTCGACATGGAGACCACCGCTTTCACGCCGCTCAACGATCTCGGCCGCCAGCTGGTATATGCGGAGAACGGCTCCTCGGTGCGCGACGTGATGGTGGCCGGATCATGGATCCTGCGCGACGGCCGGCTGACCACCGTGGACGAGCGCGCCCTGCTGGCCGAAATTCGCGACCTGTCCCGCGCCTTCGGCCCCCAGCGCGAAGCCGCTAACGCCGCGGCGCGCGAACTCGAGCCTTATTACCGCGAGATGGTTTTGCGCGCGCATGGCCGGGACGTCGGGATGCGGCGTCGGCTCGACTGAAATCCGTGCGCCCCGGTTCAGCCGCAAGGCTGATCGAAAAGCCATCCCCTGCCGCGCAGCCCCGCACGGTCCATCCCGCAGGCGTCGAGCGCGCCGACCAGGCTGAGCGCCACCGAATCGAGCACCGGAACGCGCAGCCGCGCCTCCCACCCGGCGACATGGGCCGCGCCCGCGAGATTGGTGCACAGCACCACGATAGCGTCCGGCCGCTCGGCCGCGACGGCGTCCACCATGCCGTCCAGAGCGGCGCGATCCACCAGGCCGAAGCTGAAATTGTCACGGATTCCGAGATGGCGTTCGGCCACGACCGTGACGCCCTCCCCGGCCAGCGTCGACCCGATACGGGCCTGCACGTCGGCCGTGTATGGCGTCACAAGGCCGATCCGCGTCATCCCGTGGCGGCGCAGCGTGTTCATCAACGTCAGCACGCAGGTAGTGGCCTTGATGGCGGTTCGCGCTTCGATGGCCAGCACCAGCGCCCGGTCGCCGTCGAGCCCGGTCCAGCTCGCGCTCGTGCCGTTCCAGGTGATGCAATCAACCTTGGCGTGCGACAGCAACTCCGCCGCCGCGAGCATGGGCTCCGGATCAAACTGCCCCAGAGCCGCCCGGTCGAGCGCGATCTCGGTCACCCGGAACCGGGCGAAATGCAGCGACACGCCCTGGACGCCCGCCAGCAACGCAGCGCTCACCGGCTCCAGCACCGTGTTGGACGACGGCGTCAGCATGCCAAGGCGGATCATTCCGGTCTCCAGATCGTCAGGTCGCGTCACAGCGCGAAAATGCGCCCAAACCGCGCGAGCGGCTCCGTCGAGACGCCGGCGGCGCGCAGCAAGGCCCAGGCTCCCGCCGCGGTCGAGTCGATCACCGGCAGGCCTGTCTCTTGCTCCAGCAGCGGGACTGCCTGCGCCCCGTGCAGGTTGGTGCAGAAAAACACGACGGCGTCGGCCCGGCTTCCCGCCAGCGCGCGTCGGGCGAGCGCCGCAATCTCGTCCGCCGCAAGCGCCCCGTAGGCGAGGTTGTCGGTGATCCCCGCGCAGGCTTCTCCGGCGATCGTGAAGCCTTTTCCGGCGAAGCCGGCCGCCGCCCTGGCGTGCACGGCGGGCACATAGGGCGTCACCAGCGCCAGCCGGGATGCGTCCAGGCGGCGCAGCAGGTCGAGCGTCGCGAGCGCGGAGGTCACGGCCGGTAGGCCCGTGCAGGCCGTGATGCGTGCGCAAAGTTCGTGGTCGACGTCAAAGCCGTAGTCGCCGCCCTTGGAGCCGTTCCAGCACAGGGCCGCGGGCGCGGCATGCGCGAGCAGGGTCGCGGCGGCCTCCATGGTGGGCCAGGAATATGGACCAGACGGCGAAGCCTCGGCGGCCGTTGCGCCGTGCACCGGGATGCGCGTGAACAGCGGCACGACGCCGTCGAGCGAGGCGCAGAGTCCCTGCAGAACCTTCTCGACCGTGCGGTTGCCCGACGGCGTGATGGTGCCGACGGCGATCTCTCTCGTGCTCTGGGCCATGGCGCGGAACCTGACGCGCGCAGCAGCGCAGTTCAAGCCTGTTGTTCGGGCAGGCTGGGCAATCCGCAGGCAGCCGCGCGGGCCGAAAGGCTGAACGGCGCCATAACGGGCCGGCATTGAAGGCCTCGGCTGCCGCACCGCCATGGCACGTGAGTTGCAAAGTCGCATGGGCGTGGGTCCCGGTCGCCGGTGTCTCCCGCAGCGCCGCCACCTCGTCACGACCGGAGACCCTCATGGCCGACCTGCTCTTGCCGCACATGAACCGCCGCGCCTTTCTCGCCGGTTCGGCCGCTCTTTCGGCCGGCCTCGCGGCGCCGGCGATCTTGCGGGCGCAAACCAAGGAATTGGTCGTCGGCGCGGCCTCGAGCCAGAAGACCTGGTCCGAGGAGATCATGATTCCGGCCTTCGAAAAGAAGCACGGCGTGAAGGTGATCTTCGAGGGCACCCGCTCGCTGGTGAATCTCGAGAAGATGCAGAAGAACAAGGGCAGCCAGTATCTGTCCGTCGTCCAGATGGACGACCCCGTGATGATCATTGCGGTGGCCGAAGGCCTCCTGGATCCGATCACGGCGGCTCGCGTGCCCAGTTCGGCCTCGCTCAAGCCCGGCGTGACCCACATGGACGGCATGTGGGTGAACTACCTCCAGCCCTGGGTCGGCATTGCCTACAACAAGGAGAAGGTGCCTACGGCGCCCACCAGCTGGACCGAGATCTTCGATCCCAAATACAAGGGCCGGATCATCCTGCCGTCGCTGCAGAACACCGAGGGCGTGCTGAACCTTTTCACGGCCGCCCATCTGAAAACCGGCAAGCCGATGGCGGACGCGCAGCTCGACCTCGACGCGGGCTTCGCCAAGATGGCCGAGCTCAAGCCGAACGTGCTGATGTCTTACACGCAGGAGGGCCAGGCCTACAACCTGCTCGAGCAGGGCGAGGCCTACATGGTGATGGGCGCTATCTCGTCCGTCGCGCTGGCGCGCAAATCGAAGGGCGCGCCCATCGAGCTCGCAGCGCCCCGCGAGGGCACCTTCTCGATGCCATCCGGCATCGCGCTCGTGAAGGGCGGCCCGCAGCCGGAGCTGGCCGCCGCCTATATCGACATGCTGCTGAGCCCGGAAATCCAGCAGAAAGTCGCGCAGGCCACCTTCTCGCTGCCGACAAACGGAACTGTAGCAGCGCCCGCCGGCCTGGCCGACCTCAAGATCCACCCGGTGAACTGGGCGGAAGTCTCCAAAAACCGCGCCGCCTGGGTATCCCGCTGGGATCGCGAACTGTCGCTTTGAAGGCATCCGGCGGGAGGGCTCCGACCGTGAGCAAACAGATGCTGCTCGACGTGCGCGGCGCCGAGAAGGCGTTCGGGGGACAAGCGGTGCTGGACGGCGTCGACCTCGCCGTGCGCAAGGGCGAGTTCGTTTCGCTGCTGGGACCCTCCGGCTGCGGCAAGACCACCCTCCTGCGCATCGTTGCGGGCCTTCTGGGGGCCGACCGTGGCCAGGTCTTGCTCGACGGGGCCGACATCACCGGAATGCCCACGCACAAGCGCGGCGTCGGAGTGGTGTTCCAGAGCTATGCTCTGTTTCCGCACCTTTCGGTGAGCGACAACGTGGCGTTTGGCCTGCGCGCGCAGGGCCAACCGGCCGGCAGCATCCGCCAGACGGTGGCGCGGTTCCTCGATCTTGTTCACCTCGGCGGCATGGCGTCCCGGTCCGTGCGTGGATTGTCGGGCGGGCAGCAGCAGCGTGTCGCCGTCGCGCGCGCGCTGGCAGTCGCCCCGAAGCTGCTGCTTCTCGACGAGCCGTTCTCGGCCCTGGATCGCAAGCTGCGCGAGACTATGCAGATTGAGTTGAAGCACCTTCTGCGCGAGATCGGCATCACCACCATCCTGGTGACGCACGACCAGGAAGAAGCGCTCGTGATGTCCGACCGCATCGCGGTGATGAACAAGGGCGCAATCGAGCAGTTCGCCGCGCCCGACGACATCTATCATCGGCCCCGGACCCCCTTCGCGCTCGGTTTCGTCGGCCATTCCACCCGCCTCGACGGCTCCGCGCGCGACACCGACCAGGGCGTGCTGGCCGTCGACACCGCGGCCGGGCCGGTGCGCGCGCCGGGCAGCTTCGTGCCGGGCTCGCCGGTGCTGCTGGCCGTACGTCCGGAGCGGATTTCAATCGGCGCCGGGCTGGCGAACCCCGCCGTCAACAGCATCCGGGCGACGCTGTCGGACATCGTCTTCCAGGGATCCAAGGTCCACCTTCATCTGGCCGCCCGGGGCGGCGGGCCCGTTCTGGTGGAAACGAACCGCGTTCCCGACGGCCTCGCGATCGGCGACGAAACGGCGCTGAACTGGCCCGTCGCCGACACGCTGCTCTTCCCGCGGGAAACCGCATGAAGGCGCGCCGCGCCTTCGACCCCGTGCTGCTGCTGGCCGCGCCCGCGCTCGCCTACATGGCGCTCGTCTTCGCCCTGCCGGTGCTCATCCTCATCATCGGCAGCTTCAAGGGCCCGGGCGGCCCGACGACGGCCGCCTACACGGCGTTCCTGTCCGACGCGTTCAACTGGCGCGTCATCGGCAACACCCTGCGTGTCGCCGCCCTCACCTCCCTTGTCTGCCTCGTGCTCGGCTACCCCACCGCGGTCGCGCTGGCGCGTTCAAGAGGCGCCGTGCAGGCCGGGCTGCTGATCGCCATCATCCTGCCGCTCTCGGTCGGCGTCATCGTCAAGGCCTTCGCGTGGCAGATCGTCCTGCGGCGCGACGGGATCGTCTCAGCCGTGCTGGTCGCCACGGGCGTGTGGGATGCGCCGCAGCTCATGCTCTTCACCGAGCCCGGCCTCGTGATCGGCGCCGCGAACGTCTTCCTGCCCTTCATGATCCTGCCGATCTATTCGGTGCTGAAGCTGATCGACCCGAACCTCCAGGCGTCGGCGGCGACGCTGGGCGCGCCGCCGCTCTACCGCTTCTTCAAGCTCGCCCTGCCCATGGCGATGCCGGGGATCATCTCGGGCGCGGCGATCGTGTTCTCGCTCTCGGCCGCCATGTACGTCATCCCGACGCTGTTGATCGGCGATCGCTTCCAGACGCTCGCGACCCTCACGGCCCGGGCCTTTCTGTTGATGCGCAACGAACAGCTCGGCTCCACCACGGCCACCATCCTGCTGGTGCTGGCCGTCAGCATCGTCATGCTCAGCGCCCGCCTGGTGCGCGCTGCCGGAGACAGCCGATGACCGCGACGGAGAGGCTGGCCAACATCCTCGTCTGGCTGATCGCCGGCGCGACCGCGATCTTCCTGCTCACCCCCCTGGTCGTGACCGTGCTGGTGTCCTTCGGCTCCAGCGCGATCTTCACGCTGCCTCCGCCGAGCTGGTCCCTGCGCTGGTACCAGCGGCTTCTCGTGATCCGCGACCTCTTGCCGGCGCTCCTCACCTCGGTGCAGATCGCCGCGATCTCGACCGCCACGTCCCTGACGCTCGGCGGGCTCGCAGCCATCGCCCTGGCGCGAACGCGTTTTCCGGGGCGGGATGGCGTCGTCGCCTACCTCACCTCCCCGCTCATGCTGCCAGGCCTCGTGATCGGCATCGCGCTGCTGCAGGGCTTCCGGGCCATCGGGCTGAAGGACGTGTGGGGCAGCCTGGTGCTGGCCCATATCGTCGTCACCATGCCGTATGCGGTGCGCACGCTTTATTCGGCCCTCGGCCTGTTCGATTTCACGCTGATCGACGCGGCCCGCACGCTCGGCTGCTCGCCCGTCACCGCGATCCTCCGCGTACTCCTCCCAAACCTCGCGCCGGCTTTCATTACCTCCGCGATCTTCGCGTTTCTGGCGTCCATGGATAACTACGCGGTGTCGATCTTCTTCACCAACGCTTGGACCAAGACGCTCCCGATCCAGATGTTGAACCTCGCCGAAGAGCAGCCCGATCCCACCATCGCGGCGATCTCGACCCTTCTGATCGCGCTCGTTCTGGCGTTGCTGGTGTTCCTCGAGCGCATCATCGGCCTGCGCCGCATCACCGAAATCTGAGACGCACGGACACGCCGCCGCCAGGGTCCGTAAGGACACGGACTGCCTTATCTACGGATGCCGTCTGGGAAATAAGGGCCTAGTCCTTGGTCGCCGGGCGATCGTGGCGTCCCTTCATCCACTCCATTCGCTCCGGTCCTGCCAATCCCCCCAATTGCGCCGGCAGGGCGCAGCATGGAGGCCGAAATGGCCAAGACCGTAGGCCGCGCCATCGCGGCCGCAACGGCGATGTTCGCCGCACCCGCAATCGCCGAAGCTCACGTCAAGTGGTTCGCGCCCTACATCGTCGGGGCTGCGCCGCGCCCGGTGTCGGCGACCCTGCAGGATGTCTGGTTCTGGACCGCAATCGTTCTCGTCACCGTGTTCTTCGCCGCCACCCGCGCGATTGAACGCACGCAATTCGGCGCCGCCATCCTGGCTGGCCTCGACCGGGTGTTCGACCCGCTCTGGGCGCGCGCCGACGACTTCATGCGCGTAACCACGGGAGCATTTTTCGTAGCGATCTTCGCGGTTGGCGGCGTTTACCTCACGCCGGACCTCAAGACGCCCGCCGAATGGGTGTCGTGGGCGCAACTCCTGATCGCCGCCGGCATCTTCTCCCGCAAGACCATGCCGATCTCGGCCGCCGGCATTGTTGGCCTTTGGGCATTGGCGCTGCGGGACTACGATCTGTTTCACCTGCTGGACTACCTGGCGCTGGGCCTTGCCGTCGCGGCCTACCTTGTGCTGAACGCTTCGGACCGCGAAGAGTGGCGCAAGCATCGCTTCGAGGTGCTGCGCTGGGGCGTCGCCATCGCGCTGATGTGGTCGAGCCTCGAGAAGTTCGCCTACCCGGAGTGGTTCTACCCCCTTGTGGCCGAGAAGCCGTTCCTCACTTTCGGCATCCCGCGCGACGCCTTCATCCCCATGGCGGGCGTCGCCGAGTTCACGCTGGGCTTCGCGTTTCTCTGGACGCCGCTGGTGCGCCGGCTATCGGCCATCTCGCTGTTCGTGATCTTCAACGCGGCCGTCTACCCCTTCGGCCGCATCGATATGGTCGGCCACGCGCTCATCATGGCGATCATCGTCCTGATCGCCGCCGACCATACCAAGGAGGTGCATTTCGCACCCGCGTTGAAACGCCGTGTCGCCGCCATCCCGGCGACGCTGGCGGCCGCCCTCGTGCTGTTCGTGGCCGGCTATTGGGGCTTCCACATCGCTCTGTATGGATCCGCCGGTCGGACCGGGACCCCCGCGATGACGACGACGCACACGCATGATCCCGAGCGTCCCCATATGGGGCCCGGAGCCCTGATGGAGAGCGGCGTGAAGCTGCAATAAGCGCCGCGCGCGAAGGGCGGCGGCTCAGGCCCCGCCCGGCAGCCGCCTTGCATCGTCGCGCATCATCGCCAAGCTATTCACGGCGATCATCATGGCGGGCGAATTGGTGTCGCCCGACGTGATGCCCGGCGCCTTTCAGGCACAGGTCCACACAAGCCTAAAGCAACGCTGACGAATGAAATGCTAAAAGGGCCGGAGCGCCTGACGATCGGCGAAAAGCCAAGAGGCAAATGGGATGGTAGCGGAGGAGGGACTCGAACCCCCGACACAAGGATTATGATTCCTCTGCTCTAACCAGCTGAGCTACTCCGCCCCGGCGCCGTTTGGCGTGCGGGGTTCGGTCGATTCGCCCCCGCAAGGCGAGGCGGGTAATAGGATGCGGGGGCGGGGGTGTCAAGCGCTTGCGGGCGGTGTTGGGCCGTATTGAGCGCGTAGTCGCTCAAGGCGAATCGGCGTTTGTCGGCAAGCGCTTCCGCCGCGCTGCCTTGGCGCCTGCGGGGGCAGCCGCGCGCCCTCCCCGGCTGCGGCGCGACGCTTTGATTTCGGCCAGCGTGACGGGCCGGAAATCCTGGGGATCGACGCCCACGTCGTACTGGCGCGGCATCGGGGTCAGCTTGCCATGGCTGTGGCCGTGCAGGTCCACAACGCCCCGGCCCATGTGGTTCCACGTGCGGAACGGATAGTGGCAGAGCACGAGCTCGACGCCGTCGACGGTCATCTCGGCGTAGTGCTGGACGCTCGCCCACCCGGTCGCCCGCACGGTGTCTGGGCCGTCATTGTTGCCGATGATGAGGTGCTTCTCGCCGGCGAGACGCGCCAGCATGGCTTGCGCCCGGCCCGGCGGCTTGGCGAAGGCGAAGTCGCCGAGATGCCAGATCGTGTCCCCTGGTCCCACCACGGCGTTCCATCGTGCGACGAGCGCCTCGTCATGCTCGTCGACCGATCCGTATGGCCGGCGGTCGATCCGAAGCACGCGTGGGTCGCCGAAATGCGTGTCGCTGGTGAAGAAGATGGTCATAACCCGGGAAGCCGCGCGATGAGCTTTCGTTCCGCCAGCGCAACCCGTCGCGCCGCATTGCATTACCTGTGCGCGGCGGCGAGGCGGACCAACCCATGTCACTCTATCTTTTCACGAACCAGGAATTTTCCTTGGCGGTGTGCCGGGACCCACGCGCGGCCACGCTGCCGGCGGGCGAATGGCGTCTCGTGAAAGAGGTGCAGGAAACCGAGATCGACCCTGCCATCGTGGCCCGGATCGAGACGGAGGGGCACTGGTTCTATCGTCCTGGGCGCGCCAGCCAGGCCAGGCCGGCCGAGAGCGAGATTTGAGCTCAGGCTGCGGGCGCGGCGGCCTTGCGGCGGGGCGCACGCTTGAGCAGGCTTAGGCGGAAGACCTGCTCGAGCCCGGCCGAACTCTTCTTTTCCAGCAGACTGACCTTCGGAAACCGCAAGCTGCCATCGTTGGCGCGGTGCATCATCTTGAGCCGGAGATGGCGCTGCGCCGCCTCCGTCATGCAACGTTCCGCGTCCCAGGCGTCCAGAGGCGCGACGTAGCACAGGACGTCACCGTTGATTTCCACCGCCACCGAGTCGTCCGGCCGCAACTCCGCAGCCTCGTAGACTTCGACCCGCTTGGTCCCGATCAGATACGCTCGCACTTTCGATCCTGTTGTTTTTCTGTGAATTGAAGCGCGCTTCACTGCCGGGAGTATAGACTTTCTGAAAAGCCTGAGTCGAATCGGCTCTGAGCGCCAGCGCTCAGCGGCGTCAGCCTTCAGTCGTATAAGCTTTCTGCTTTGTGACTGCGCTCGATCCCATTTGATCATCTCGAATGCGCGTCATGCTGGATCCACAATCTCGTCCGAGCGTTGGATCATCGTTCAACTGCGAACGACTTCGCGAAGGGGGCGGCATGGACGGCAGACCTGCGCATATGACGCGCGTGTACGACTCCGCCGAACTGGTGGCGGACGGGTGCGTGCACGTCCTGGGCGTCGCGGCGGGGGTTATCGCGGCCGTGTTCCTGGTGGTTCTCGCCATTGGGCCGGCAGAGCCGCTGGAGATCACCTCCGTGGCGGTCTACGCGACCGCCCTCGTCGCCATGTTGGCCTGTTCGGCCGCCTACAACATGACGCCGCCATCCCGCCTGAAATGGCTGTTGAGGCGCGCCGACCATTCCACGATCTACCTGATGATCGCCGGCACCTACACGCCTTTCATGGCGGCCCTCAAGGCGAGCCCTTGGGCGGCGGCGCTCTCGGCGATCGTCTGGACCGGCGCGCTCGGCGGCGCCGCCCTGAAGGTGTTTTATCCCGGGCGTTTCGACCGCCTGTCGATCTTGCTGTACCTGGCGCTAGGCTGGAGCATCGTGCTCGCATTCGAGCCGCTCGCCATGGCGCTCCCGAGCACGAGCCTCTGGCTGCTCAGCGCAGGCGGGCTGCTCTACACGTTCGGGGTGATTTTCCACGTTTGGGAAAGCCTGCGGTTCCAGAACGCGATCTGGCACGCCTTCGTGCTGGCCGCCGCGGCCTGTCATTATGGCGCGGTGCTGGACTGCATGGTGCTGTCCCGCGCGGCGTGAGCCGCTACAGCCCGGGCGCAAAGATCGGGATCATCCGATACCGCTCCACCGGCAGGTCGCTGAGGCCGTCCGGCGGCCGGTCGATATCGACCACCACGGCTTCCAGGTCGCCGCCGATCAGCCGCTTCATCGCGTCGGCATCGCTCACAGGCTGGGTCATGCCTTCCAGGTGCGCGCTGCGCAGGGCCGCATCGGCATGCTGGGCGGCCCGATCGCCCAGCGGCGTCACCCCGATGCGACGGCCCTGCAGCTGCGCCAACCCGGCCACATCGGACCGCACCAGAACGTAGGCCGCCAGCGGACCGCCCGCTTCCACGCCGGTCTCAGCGGGCGTGACTTTGGGATGGGTGGATGAAGTGATCGTGGGCGGAGCTGGAACAGCGGCCGGGGCGCGCGGCGGTTCTGGCGGACGCGGGGGCTCGGCCACACGCCGCGGCGCGGGGGCTTTCGGCGGCGCTGGCTGGAGGCGCGGGCGCGATGGCGCGAGAGGCTGAGCGGGAATCCGCGGCTCTTGGGCGATGGGAGCGGCATCCTCGAAGACCGGGTCTGGCGCAACCTGCTCGGCCGCTTTCGAAGGATCGATCGGGCGAGACTGTCGCGGACGCGCCTCGCGGGCGGCCACCGGTTTGCGGCGGGGAGCCGGCTTTTGCTTCGTGCCGGTCGGCGTGGGAGGCGGGGGCGCGACGCCCAATCCGCCGGACCCGTCGGGATCCGGCGCGGCCGCAGGGTCGAGACCGAGCCCTGCGCGGCAGGCAGCATCGCAGACGCCGCCCTGAGGCGGAGGAAAAACGGTCTGGGCGAAGGTTGGGTATGAGGCCAGGGCAAGCGCCGCGGTCGCGCACAGAAAGATGGCGTTTGCTTTCATTCGCTTCCCTGGAACGGCGGCTGGCGCCCGCTCCCGCCCTTCTCCACCCGGTCTTTTTGTTGGCGCACGATCTTCGCGGACGCCCTCGCGATCAAGGGCGCATACGGGTTAACCCTCCGGGCCTAGGCCCGCGACATGCGCGGCGCCTTCAGGCGGCGGCTTCCTTGGAGAGGTTGAGCGCCTGCCCGAACAGCCGGGCGTACCCCTGGGCGGGGTTCGCCCAGCTCCGGTCGCACGCCATGGCGGCGCGGCGCATCTCCGCCAGCCTTGCGCGAGACCGGTACGCGTCGAAGGCGCGGTAGACAGCGCCCAGGAAGCTGCCCAGGCTCGATGTCTCGAACAGGAATCCGGTCTCGCCATCCTCGATCGTTTCGGCCAGACCACCCGTCGCCCGCGCGACCGGCAGCGAGCCGAACCGCTGGGCGTACATTTGGCTCAAGCCGCACGGCTCGAAGCGCGATGGCATCAGCAGGAAGTCGCTTCCCGCATAGATGCGCCGGGCCAGCTTCTCCTCGAAACCGATGGAGATCCCGACATGGCCGGGATGCCGGGCGGACAAGGCCGTCAACGCTTTTTCGAAATGCGCTTCGCCCCGGCCCGTTACGACGATCTGACCGCCATGACGAACGATGGACTCCGCGGCCTCGATGGTGAGGTCGACGCCTTTCTGCGGCACAAGCCGGGACACCACGGCAAACAGCGGACCGCGCGACACCGCGAGGCCGAACGCCTTGCGGACGCTGTCGGCGTTCTTGGCTTTGCCGCGCCAGCGCCCGGCCGCGAACGGAGCTGCAAGATGCGGATCCGTGTAGGGGTCCCAGCTCTCGTCGATGCCGTTCAGGATGCCGGTGAGGCGTCCCTCGCGCGAGCGGTCGCGGAGCAGCCCTTCCAGTCCGCAGCCATGCTCGCGCGTCGTGATCTCGTGCGCGTATGTCTCGCTGACCGTGGTGATGTGGTTGGCGTAATACAAGCCGGCCTTCAGGAACGAGACCTTGCCGTGAAACTCGACGCCGTCGATCGAATAGGCCTGGGACGGAATCCCGAGCCGATCCATGCGCTCGGCCGGGAACAATCCCTGATGCGCGAGATTGTGAACCGTGAGGATGCACGGCGTCGCGCTCTTGTTCCACGCGAGGTAGGCGGGCGCCAGCGCGGCCGGCCAGTCGTGAACGTGAAGAAGATCGGGCCGCCAACCCTCCACCGGATAGGCGCCGGCAATCTCGGCGGCTGCAAGGCTGAGCCGGGCGAAGCGGATATCGTTGTCGACCCAGTCGACGCCGTGCTGGTCGCCATAGGGCGAGCCCGCGCGGTCGTAAAGTTCGGGGCAAAGAAGGACGTAGACTGGCAGCCCATCGGCCGTCTGGGTCTTCCCGATCGAACAGGCCGGGATCGCGCCCCGGGACGGCAAGTGGCTCACGACGGCCATGGGCCCCGCGGCTTCGACGAGCTCGCGATAGCCCGGGATCAGAATACGCACGTCCACGTGGCGTCGTAGCGCGCGCGGCAAGGCAGCCGAAATCTCGCCCAGTCCGCCAGCCTTGGCAAACCCAGCGAACTCCGGCGTGACGAACAATATACGTTCACGCATTCTTCACATCTGGAATGGGCGAGCCCAAATTGCGGCGCGCGGACTGAGATGATGGCACAACTCGCAGTAAGACACGTTTGTTCCACCTTGCCGATATCTTTTTTCGCAAGTGCGAAAAGGTTCTTTCTACGCTGCACAGACGCTAGGCGGGATGCCTTTGTTGTCATCTCACTGCTGAAAAACAGCGCTAGTCTTAGCGGCTTAGCTTGAGCTTGGACCCCCTGTCGGTCGCCTGTTCAGCGCCTATATTCGTCCTCAACCAGTTCAAACAAGGAGGCATCTATGGCTGCTGCCACGACGCACGCCTATCCGATCACCAAAACGGACGAAGAGTGGCGGCGCATCCTGAGCCCGGAGCAGTACGCGGTGTTACGCGGGCACGGGACCGAACGGCCCGGCAGCTGCGCGCTACTCACTGAAAAGCGCCGCGGCACGTTCTCCTGCGCGGGATGCGGAACCCCGCTGTTCAAAAACGACACCAAGTTCGAGAGCGGCACCGGCTGGCCGAGCTTCAACACGCCCTTGCCAGGCGCCGTCGAGACCACGGAAGATCGCAGCTACGGAATGTTGCGCACCGAAGTGCATTGCAGCCAGTGCGGCGGACATCTCGGCCATGTCTTTCCTGACGGCCCGCCGCCGAGCGGCCTGCGGTATTGCATGAACGGCGTCGCGCTGGATTTTCAGCCGGATTAAGGGCTACCCTTCGGGAGCAGATCTGCGATCAGCCAACATGCAGGAGCAGACCACCAGCACGGAGGCGGCCCGGAAAGGCCCGCCTCCCTTGATCCTGACGGCGCGGATGTCGGGCGGTGCGCAGCAATGGTTCGAAGCGCGCCGGCGGGCCTACTTCCCGCCTGACCGGAACCAGGTGCCGGCCCACCTCACGTTGTTTCATCATCTGCCGGGCGACCAGGTCGCCGACATTGAGGATGAGCTTGCAGAAGAGAGTTGGCGCCTCGACCCGATGCCGGCGAGCGCCACGCATCTGCGTTTCACCGGCCAAGGCGTTCAGGTCGCCATCGTGACGCCGGCTTTGTCGGACTTGCGCGAGCGCCTTGCCGCGCGATGGCGCACCGTGCTGACGCCGCAGGACATGCGCGCCCATCGCCCGCACGTCACGTTGCAAAACAAGGCCCAGGCCGAGAAGGCCCGCAAAACCTTTGACGCCCTGTGCGCGACCTTCCAGCCCTTCGAGTTCGAAATTGAAGGACTACAACTCTGGCGGTATCTCGGAGGGCCATGGGAGTCCGTGGGCGACTACGGATTCGGAATGGCGCCGGCTTGATCGCCGTCCTGCGGCAAATTCTCACACTACGGCTGAGTCATGTAAAAGACCGGAACTGCCCCTCATCCGGCGCATTGAAGCGCGTTGAAGTCGTTTGAGGGAGATACTCGTGATCAAAGCAGCGCTTCTCGCCGTCGGCATGCTCGCCGCTCTTCCCGCACTGGCGCAGGCCCAGTCCGCTACATCGTCGACCCCCGGCCAGCCGGGCTCACGCAGCATGATGCAAGGCAGCGCCGGCGCCATGAATCATACCGGCATGAACATGCAGACCGGCGCGCGCCGGCCGATGATGAATTCGCGCAGCAAGATGAAGCACAAGAGAATGCACCGGAAGATGCATCGCTCGATGTGATGAGACACGCCCGACGCACGAACCCGCGTCGGGCGGTTCTTGGATCAACCCTTACCCTTGGCTTTGTTGCCTCTGTGCTCTGAGAAGCCCCATCGAAACGGTTTCGCTCTGCGCCGTCAGCGTGCTGGCGTGCAACCGCAGTGAGCTCGCCAATTCCACCACGTCGGCGACCACGGCTTCGGCTTCGGCGGTCGCGCCGTTCAGCCGCTCGGCCGCGAGCGCCAGCCCTTCGTTCTCGCCCTGCACCTTCGCGATCGACCGTTCGATTGCGGCCGAGTATTTGGCCTGCTCGCCCGTGGCCGATGCGACCGTGCGGCTGATGGCGGCGACATCGTGGATGCTCTGCGCGATGTCGCGCACCACATGCGCGGTGCGCCCGCCGGCTTCCTTGATGGCCTGGGTCTGAACGGCGATTTTCTGCGCCGCCTGACCGGTCTGCTCCGCGAGCGCCTTCACTTCGCTGGCCACCACCGCAAACCCGCGGCCGCGTTCGCCGGCCCGCGCCGCCTCGATGGTGGCGTTCAGCGCGAGCAGGTTCGTCTGCCGCGCCACGCCGGCGATGAAGCTCGCCACGAAATCGATCTCGGCCGCCGCCGCATCCAGCGCCTGAACGACGGTGTCGGTTTCCCGCGCTCCTTCCACCGAGCGATCCGCGAGCCCCGACGTTGCGGCGGCGCTGTCGTTGATCCGCTCGCTCAGGGCGACGAGTTCGCTCGCCATCTCCACCACCTGCTCGGTGCGCGACAACGCCCGTTCGGCGACGCCGAGCACGTCAGCCGCATGCTGCCGCGTTTCGCCAGCGCGGTTCGAAAGGGCCGCAGAGGCGCCGCCAAGTTGATCGATGGACGCTGAAATCTGCATGGCGGTGATGTGCACTGTGTTCTCGAAAGCTTCCAGGCCGCGGGCGAGGTCGAGCTCGCGCCGGAGGCGGCTTTCTTCGATTTGAAGTGCGCTGAGCTCGGCGTCCTTGGCCTGGTTGGAGGCGGACGCCTGTTCGAGCAGCGCTTGGTTGCGATCCAGACGCCTTCGGCTGCGCGCGAAGGCGGCCCCCAGACCAATCACGATCGCGCCGCTCGCCAACGCGCCGACCACGCCGAGGCCGGCCTGACGTTCTGCGGCGCCGAACGCGCGCTCATGCGAGAGGCCAACAGCGAGCATGAGCCCCGACGTACCCAGCGCCCGATAGGCTGTAAGCCGCCGCTTGCCGTCGATTTCATCAACTCCGTCGAGCAGGCCGAGCGGTTTCGAGCGCGCGAGCGCGAGCAGATGCGAGCCGGCCATGGACTTGCCGATGGTATCCTTGGTCAGCCCACGCCGCGACACCACCGCGCCGTACTCGGAGATCATCGTCAGAGCGCCATCTTCGCCGATGTCGATTTCGTCGAACGCCTTGGCGAAGTAATAGGGATCCAGCGTCGCCACGATCACGCCGCCGAAGCTGCCGTCCGGGTTGGTGATCCGGCGGCTCACCGGGATGAACCACGCCCCGTTCCAGACGTCCCGACGGCCCGCAACCGGCGAGCCGACAAACAGCACGTCGTCGGAGAGGTTGGCGTGGAACTGGAAATATGAGCGATCGCTCAGGTCCGTCGGGCTTTTCACGGCCGACATGGACGAAAACACCAGCATGCCGCTGCGGTCGAGAACGGCGATCTGGATCGTGTGGCGCTCAGGATGGACGTATCGCGAGAACTTATACGCAAAGGCGTCGAGGTCGCGGATTTCGGTGAGGATATTCCGGGTGACCTTGATGTTGCTGTCGACGTTGCTGAAAATCTGCTCGATGCCGGCCGAGGCCGCCGTCGCCACGTTGGTCGCATAAGCCTCGGCGTCGCTGACAGCCAGACGCGAGAACTCGAATACGTGCGCGGCGATCGACGCACAGATCAGGACCAGGAGGCCCAGGCAAGTCAGCCAGATGTGATGAGGACGCGACATTGCCAACCCGGGAGGCAGGCCCGACGCCTAAGCCTCCGGTTCACGCTAGCGATGATCCCTTAATGCAACCTTCGCGAGTATCGTGGGAGAGCCCTAGTCCTGTGTCTCTCTGGAGAATTCGTCGTTCCGGGCTACGACCGTTGCGCTGCACTAGTCATCGCGGACGAGTGTGACGGCGCGCACGCGGATTTCGCCCGAAGCGGACTATCATCAAAATGGGTAGGGGGATCGGTCACTGCAAAGCCCAGGAGGCTCGCATGACGGAACTTACCGCGATGCGCCTGCGTAGACTCGTGAGGCGTACGATCGAAGTCTCCATTCTGATGTACCTCGCCAGCGGAGTGGCTGCGGCCATGCTCACCGTCGGCGTCTGAAGAACAGGCTGGCCCGTCGCCTCATCGAAGCCGCAGAGCGGCCACACGCGCGTCTCGCTGTTTGAAAAGACTGCGGGCCCGCCAACGAAAAATCGAGAGCATGACAAAGACAAGAGACCTTCTGCTCGCCGGCGTCATGGCGCCCGCCCTTCTCGCCGGCCAGCCTGTCCTCGTCCACGCTCAAACAGAGCCGCGGATGGTCGTAGCCCAAGCCGAGCCGGCGACGCCGGACCCGCGCAAGCCCCCACCCGGAAGGCCGCCCGGCCGTTCCGAGGAGGCGCCCGGGCGTCCTTCGGCGCCCCCGCCGTCTCCGCCGCGCGCGGCTCCTTCCCCGGCAGCGCCCCGTCCGCCGGCCGCCGAAGCGCCCCGCGCTGCTCCACCTCCGGCCGCCCCGCGGCCTCCCGCCGTGGAAGCGCCGCGTCCGGTTGCGCCCCGCTCCGAACCGCAACGCGCGCCCGAGCCGTCCGCGCCCCGCGCCGCTCCTCGGCCGGAGCCCGGGCGCGCAGCGCCGGAACGCGTTCCGAACGTTCGTCCGGCTGCGCCCGCGGAAGCGCCGCGCGCGGCCCCGCCTGTGCCCCGCGCCGAACCGCAGCCGCCGCGGCCGGAACCGACGGCTCCCAAGGCCGAGCCGCCGCGCCCGGGCGCGATCCCGCCGGCCCCCACGGCCCAACCGCGCACGCCGCCCCCGCCCGCTCCTGGCGCCATCCCGCAGGGTCAGCGCCCGACGCCGGGTGCCGACGCGCCCGCGCCCGGCGTGCGCCCGGCGACCCCTCCCCCGCCGCCCGCATCGGCGACGCCCGGAACGCCGCCCGCGCCGCGGCAGGCCGAACCGCCTCGCCAGCCCGGCGTACCGCCGCTCCCGCCGGGGCTGCGACAGCCGGCTCCTCCCGCAGGCCAACCTGTACCGCCCACGGGCCAAGCCACGCCGCCGGCCGGACAGGTCGCGCCTCCGGCCGCGCAGCCGGGCGTTCCTCCGGCTCCGCAGGGCTTGCGCCCCACGGCTCCGGGCGCCGCGCCCGCCACGGCTGTTCCGCCTACGCCTCAACCCGGCGCGCCGCGTGCGCCCGGCGCGCAGGCCCCAGCAGGGCAGCCGCCGCAGCCGCTTGCCGCGCCCGGCGCTCCACCCGCGCCCCAGCCCGGACAGGCGGCCGCCCCGCAGCGGGAGCGCCGCGGCATGAGCCCCGCGGCAGCGGCCGCGGTCGGCGCAGCCGCGGGCTTCGCGGGCGGCTACATGGCCTCCGAAGGAGCGCGCTCCTTCGAGGACGTTCGCCAGCGCCGTCGCGAAACCGTGCAGGACGGCGTCACCGTCATCCAGGAGCCCGGTCGGCAGATCATCCGCGACGAGGACAACCGCGTCTTCCTGCGGCATGACGAAACCGAGCGCTTCCGCGAGCTTGGCGGGCGCGACGTCCGCACCGAACGACGCGGCGGCGAGCAGGTGACCATCTACGAGCGCGACGGCGAGCAGATCGTCACCGTCACGGATGACAGCGGTCGCCTGATCCGGCGCAGCCGCCGGGACCGGGGCGGCCGTGAGGTGGTGATCATCGACAACGGCTGGCGCGCCGCGCCGCGCTCCTTCGAGGAGGACGTTGTCGTGCTGCCTCCGCCGCCACTGCGCATCCCGCGCGAGCGCTACATCGTGGACGCCGACAACGCCGACGAGAGCCTCATCTACGAGACGATCGCGGCCCCGCCGGTCGCCCCCATCCCGCGTCGCTACACGCTGGACGAGGTGCGCTACAGCCCGGACCTGCGGGCCCGCATGCGCAGCGTGGACGTCAACACGATCAACTTCGAGACGGGCTCATGGGAGGTCCCGCCGGACCAGACCGGGCGTCTCCGCGCATTGGCGCAGGCCGTGAAGCAGGCCATCCAGCAGAACCCCGCCGAGGTGTTCCTGCTCGAAGGCCACACGGACGCGGTCGGGTCGGACGTCGACAACCTCTCGCTGTCGGATCGCCGCGCCCAGTCGATCGCCGCGATCCTGACGCGGGACTTCGCGGTGCCGCCCGAGAACCTGACCACGCAGGGTTATGGCGAGCAGTACCTGAAGGTGCAGACCGAAGCGCCTTCGCGCGAGAACCGGCGCGTGACGCTGCGGCGCATCACGCCGCTGCTGAACGGGCAGAACGCGCCAGCGCAATGACCAGTGCGCAATGATCGCCAGAGGCGCCCCGCATCGTGGGGCGCCTCTGGAACCTCAACCGCGACAGCGGGATTGAGAGGGCGAACGTCGGTCTTGCGAGACCGTCATCCCTCGAAGGAGCCTTTGGCGATGCGTACGCTGATTGGAATGATCTTCGGTTTTATGCTCGCCGTCGGCGTGGCCTATGTGCACGACAACGGCGCCCAGCCCGGCCAGAACATGGTGAACTGGGACGTCGCCCATCGCAGCTTCCAGTCCGCCACCGCACAGGTCCAGGATGGCTGGCGCCGCCTCACCTCGAAAGTCGAGGAGAAGTCCACAATCTGAGCCGCCCACCTGGCTCGGATGAGCTCCGAACCCTGAGCGCTTCCGCGTCACGCCCGGCCTGCTAATCTGGCCGGGCGCATTTTGGGAGGCGACATGCAGGTCGGAGCGAACTGGGCTAAGGCGATCGCGGCCGCGGCGGGAAGTCCCAATCGCGTCCGCAAGGTCGGCGCGATCGTGGTGGCCGCGGACGGCACGGAAATCGCCGGCTGCAACGACTTTCCGCCCGGCGTGCGCGACCTCCCCGAGCGCCACGATGGAGACGGCCGCTTTGTCTGGATGGAGCATGCGGAGCGCAGCGCCATTCTGGAAGCCGCCCGCCGGGGCGTCGCCCTGCAGGGCGCTCACATCACCTCGACGTTCTTTCCCTGCATCGATTGCGCCCGCGCGATCGTGATGTCCGGTTTCCGCTGCCTGGACACGCTGGCTCCCGCCTACGACGATCCCGTGTGGGGCGTCGCCTTCGAGCGCTCGCGCGTCATCCTGGAGGAAGGCGGCGTCGAGCTGCGCTTTCTGGATCCCGCCGTATTCCCGGGCGGCGGCTGACTAGACCCGAAGAGGCCGGGCCTCGATCACCACGAAAGCCTGCGCCATCGGATGCTCATCCGTCATCGTGAGATGGACGACCGCCTCGTGCCCGGCCGGCGTAATGGCTTTCAGCCGCTCGGCCGCCCCGCCCGTGAGATGCAGGGTCGGCGCGCCTGAGGGCAGGTTCACGACGCCCATGTCGCGCATGAAAACCCCGCGGTTGAAGCCCGTCCCCAGCGCCTTGGAGCAGGCCTCCTTGGCGGCGAAGCGCTTGGCGTAGGTGCCCGCCCTGTCGGCGCGCCGGTCGGCCTTGCGCTGCTCGATAGGCGTGAAGCATCGCTGGACGAAGCGGTCCTTGAAGCGCTCGAGCGACTGCTCGATCCGCCGGATGTCGCAGAGGTCCGAGCCGATGCCTATGATCATGCCCGCGCGCGTCCCGCCGCCATGGCGCTCCGCATTCGCGCGATCGCGGCGTCGAGACCAACGAACACGGCTTCGCCGATCAGGAAGTGGCCGATGTTGAATTCGAAGAACTCAGGCACCGAAGCGAGCCGCTCGGCAGTGTCGAAGTCGAGCCCGTGGCCGGCATGCATCTCCAACCCCAACGACGCGCCAAGGGCGGCGCCCCGCGCCAGGCGCTCGAACTCGCCTTCGGCCCGGTCCAGTTCGCCATGCTCGATTGCGTCGCACCACGAGCCTGTGTGCAACTCGACCACAGGCGCGCCAAGCCGGACGGCCGTGCGGATCGCCGCCTCGTCGGCCTCGATGAACAGGCTGACCCTGCAGCCCGCTTCGCCAAGCCGGCGCACGATGGGAGCAAGCTCGTTGTAGCCTTTGACGATGTCGAGGCCGCCCTCGGTGGTGCGCTCGGTCCGCTTTTCGGGCACGAGGCAGACGGCATGCGGCTTCACGGCCAGCGCGATTGAAACCATCTCGTCCGTAGCCGCCATTTCGAAGTTGAGCGGCTTCGAGATCTCGGCGCGCAACCGGCGGATATCCTCGTCGCGGATGTGGCGCCGATCTTCGCGCAGATGCGCCGTGATGCCATCCGCACCCGCTGCAATGGCTTGCAGAGCCGCCCGCACCGGGTCCGGCCGAAGTCCCCCCCGGGCGTTGCGGAGCGTCGCCACATGGTCAATGTTGACGCCCAGGCGGAGCGGAGGAAGCGCCATGGCGTCAGGCTCCCAGGCCGCGGCTGCCGGGCTTCACCGGCGGCAGGGCGGCGAGTTCCGGCGGGAGCGCGTCGGCCGGATAAGCCGGGATGTCGAGCTGCGCCAGGCTCACCAGCGTCGTGCCGATCTCGGCCTTGCCGTTGGAACGATCGATCAGGCAGGCCGCACCCACCAGTGTGCCGGGATGTTGCCGGATGGCGTCGATGCATTCGCGCGACGACAGCCCTGTGGTGACGATGTCCTCCACCATCAGCACACGCGCGCCCTCAGGGATCTGGAACCCGCGGCGGAGCTGGAACCGGCCGTCCTCTCGCTCCACGAATATCGCCTTGGCGCCGAGCTGCCGCGCGGTCTCGTAGCCCGGCACGATGCCGCCCACGGCCGGGGAAACCACCACGTCGATCTTGCCGAACGCGGCAGTCGCCTTCTCGGCGAGCGCCTTGCAGAGCCGTGCGGTCCGCACGGGATCCTGGAAGATGAACATCTTTTGCAGGAACACGGGGCTGCGCAGGCCGGACGACAGAATGAAATGCCCTTCCAGCAACGCGCCGGCGTCTCGGAACTCGGCCAGGACCTCGTCTTTGGTCATCGTCATGCACCCCGTCATCGGTCCCGACGCATCGCAGATGGGCGGGGTAGACGCAAGAGGAAGGCGTGCGACGGCGCCGAAGCCGCAACCGGCCCCCTCACCCTGAAACGGGGAGCGGGCTGGCGAGGAGCAGCGCCGCCTTCAGCCGTTCACCCGCCGGACCTCGCTCACCACCGGCTTGGCCTTGAGCTGGTTCATGATGGCGTTGAGATGCTTCAGGTTCCAGACCTCGAGGTCGATCACGACGTCGCGGAAGTCGGATGCGCCCTTGCCGCTCACCGAAATGGAGTCGATGTTGCCATCGTTGTCGCCAATGATCTGCGCGATCTGGGCTAGCGTGCCCGGCTCGTTGATGGCCGTGATCTCGATCTGCGCCGGGAAGCGCTGCGGATCGGTCTCGTCGATGTCCCAGCGCACGTCAAGCCAGCGGTCGGGCTGGTCGTCGAAGGCCGTCAGCGCGGGCGACTGGATCGGGTAAATCGTGATCCCCTCCCCGGGCGCCAGGATGCCGACAATGCGGTCTCCCGGCACGGCGCCGCCATTGGGCGCGAAGCGCACCGGCAGGTCGCCGTTAAGCCCCCGGATCGGAATGGAGCGCTTGGCCGAGCTTTCGACGCCCGGCACCTTGAACACGAGGCCCTCGGCTTTCTTCAGGCCAAACCAGCCGCCCTCGGTGCGGTCGGCCTCCGGCCCGGCTACGCGCTCTTCCTTGTAGTCGGGGTGCACCGCCTTGACGACGTCGCCCGAGAAAATCTCCCCGCGTCCCACGGCCGCCAGCACGTCCTCCAGCGAGGTGCGAGCCAGCCGAGGCAGCGCGGCCTTCAGCTTCTCCTCCGAGAACGGCTTTTTGCCGCGCTCGAAGGCGCGCTCGACGATCTGCCGGCCGAGCCCCGCATATTGCTTGCGCACCGCGGCCCGCGTCGCGCGCCGGATGGCGGCGCGCGCCTTGCCGGTGACCACGATGCTTTCCCAGGCGGCCGGCGGCGCCTGTCCGGGCGCGCGCGCGATCTCGACTTCGTCGCCGTTGTGCAGCTCAGACAGGAGCGGGACGATGCGGCCGTTCACCTTGCAGCCCACCGCCGTATTGCCCACGTCGGTATGCACCGCATACGCGAAGTCGATCGGCGTGGCGCCGCGCGGCAACGCGATTAAGCGGCCCTTCGGGGTGAAGCAGAACACCTGGTCGTGAAACAGCTCGAGCTTGGTGTGCTCGAGGAATTCCTCCGGGCTGTCGCCCTCGGCCAGCGTCTCGACCGTACGCCGCAGCCACGCATAAGCGCGGCTTTCGCGGGCGAGCGCCGCCTGGTCGCCGCCGCGTCCGTCCTTGTAGAGCGAGTGCGCGGCGATGCCGAGCTCGGCCACCCGGTCCATCTGCTCCGTGCGGATCTGCAGCTCAACGCGCTGGCGCCCCGGGCCCACCACGGTGGTGTGCAGCGAGCGATAGTCGTTCTGCTTGGGCGTCGAGATATAATCCTTGAAGCGCCCAGGCACGCCCGGCCAGGTCGTGTGGACGATGCCGAGCGCCGCGTAGCAGGCCGCCACGTCCGCCACGATGATGCGGAAGCCGAAGATGTCGGAGAGCTGCTCGAACGAGACGGACTTGCGCTCCATCTTCTTCCAGATCGAGTAGGCGCGCTTGCGCCGGCCCTTCACGACCGCCTTGGCCCCGAAGGCGCCAAGCTTGCCGGTGAGCTCCCGCTCGATCTCCTCGATCACCGCGCCGCTCTTCTGGGACAGCTCCTCCAGGCGCGCCGCAATCATGTCGTGCGCGTCGGGCGAGAAATGCCGGAAGGAGAGGTCCTCCAGCTCCTCGCGCATCTCCTGCATGCCCATGCGCCCGGCGAGCGGCGCATAGATGTCGAGCGTCTCCTCGGCGATCCGCGTGCGCTTCTCGGGCGGCACGAAGTGGAGCGTCCGCATGTTGTGCAGGCGGTCCGCGAGCTTCACCAGCAGCACCCGCACGTCGTCCGCGATGGCGAGCAGGAGCTTGCGGAAGTTTTCGGCCTGGGCGGCTTTCTTGGAGACGAGGTCGAGCTTCTTGATCTTGGTGAGCCCGTCCACCAGCGCGCCGATCTCATGGCCGAACAGCTGGTCGATCTCTTCGCGCGTCGCCTCCGTGTCCTCGATCGTGTCGTGCAGCACGGCGGCCACGATGGTGGCGTCGTCCAGCCGCAGCTCGGTCAGGATGGCGGCGACCTCGAGCGGATGCGACATGTAGGGGTCGCCGGAGGCGCGCTTCTGCGTGCCGTGCGCCTTCATGGCGTACACATAGGCGCGGTTCAGCAACGCCTCGTCGGCGTTGGGGTTGTAGCGCTTGACCCGCTCGACGAGCTCGTATTGCCGCATCATGGGCGGCTGGCCTTCCTCGAATCCGCGTTTTTCCGCATCGCCAAGCGAGTATCGGGCTCAGGCCCGGCCTGCGCAACACGAAGTTCGGTAAGCCCTTGAAAACGTGACACAAGGCCGCGAGCGCAACGAAAAAAAGCCCGGCCTTTCGGCCGAGCTTTTTGAAATCGCCAAAACGGGAGAGGCTTACTCGCCTTCGTCGTCGGTCTCGGCCGGCGGAACGAGGCCTTCGAGACCGCGCAGCAGGTCTTCCTCGGTCATGCGGTCGAATTCGACCGCCTTGTCGTCGCCGCCGCCGGTCGCTTCCGAAGACGCGCCGATCATCGGCACGGACTCGGGCTCCGGCTCGTCGACGTCGACGTGCTTCTGCAGCGAGTGGATGAGGTCCTCCTTGAGGTCCTCGGGGATGATCGTCGTGTCTGCGATCTCACGCAGCGCCACCACCGGATTTTTATCGCGGTCGCGGTCGATGGTCAGCTGCGAGCCCTGCGAGATCATACGGGCGCGATGGCTGGCCAACAGCACGAGTTCGAAACGGTTGTCGACCTTGTCGATGCAATCTTCGACGGTGACGCGAGCCATGAATGCTCCGTTGTGCCCAGAAGTGAAACAGCGCTTGAAGCGGAGCGACGGCTGATACACTCTTGCGGCGACTCGTGCAAGCGGTCGCCATACACGCTTAACGTCTGAAACGAAAATCCGCACGCAAACCGTGTGTTTGCCATATCCATAAGGTATATGCCTCCATCGCTTGACATCTAAAGCGTGTAGCTCATAACAATACGCAACTTTTGGTTGAATGCACCGCCAGCCGATTTTTTTGCGCATTGCAATGACGCGGACGTCGCCGACCTGATAAAGCGACGGGGTTGATCCCGCTCCGCATTGGGTCGCGCGAGGCGATGGCGGCAGAGATTGGGAAAAGCCATGCAAACTGAGCGAACCGCCCTCTTCATTGACGGGGCTAATCTCTACGCCACCGCCAAGGCTCTCGGGTTCGACATCGACTACAAGCGATTGCTGAAAGAATTCCAGACGCGCGGATATCTGGTCAGGGCGTTTTACTATACGGCGTTGATCGAGGATCAGGAATACTCCTCCATCCGTCCGCTGATCGACTGGCTCGACTACAACGGCTACCGCGTCGTCACCAAGCCCACCAAGGAGTTCGTCGATTCCACGGGACGCCGCAAGGTGAAGGGCAACATGGACATCGAGCTCGCGATCGATGCGCTGGAGCTCGCCCCCCATATCAACCACATGGTGCTGTTTTCGGGCGACGGCGACTTCCGGTCGCTGGTTGAGGCCATGCAGCGGCGCGGCGTGCGGGTGTCGGTCGTGTCGACCATCACGTCCCAGCCCCCGATGGTGGCGGACGAGTTGCGACGCCAGGCCGACGAGTTCATCGACATCGTCAGCCTCGTTCCCAAGATCGGTCGAGATCCGTCCGAGCGGGCGGAGCGCCCGGCGCGGACCTTCGAGCGACGCCCGATGCACCGCGACGCGCCCCTCGACGAGGGTGGCCACGACGTGTAATCAGCCCGGCATGGCTGCAGCTTTCCACCCCCCCGGGCCCTGCGGCGCCGGGGGGTCTTCGTTTCACCGGCATGATCCCGACCGCGACTGCCCCATCTGCCCCCGGCTGGTGGATTTCAGGCTTGCGGCGCGACAGCGCGAGCCCTCGTGGCACAACGCGCCCGTGCCGAGCTTCGGAGACCCGCAGGCGCGCCTGCTGATCGTGGGCCTGGCGCCCGGCCTCCGCGGGGCCAACCGCACCGGCCGCCCCTTCACGGGCGATTTCGCTGGCGACCTGCTCTACGGCACGCTCAGCGACTTCGGCTTCTCACGCGGGACCTTCGCAGCGCGCCCGGACGACGGGCTTGTTCTGGTGGATTGCTGCCTCACCAACGCTGTGCGCTGCGTCCCGCCCGAAAACAAGCCGACCGGCCCCGAGATCAACGCCTGCCGGCCGTTCCTGAGCGGCGTCATCAACGCTCTGCCCCGACTTCGCGCGGTCGTGGCGCTGGGCCGCATCGCGCATGAATCGACCCTGCGCGCACTCGGACGGCGGCTGGACGACCACAAATTCGCCCACGCGGCGCGCCACGCCATCGAGCGGGCCGACGGCCCACCGCTGGCGCTGTTCGATAGCTACCACTGCTCGCGCTACAACACGTCCACCCGCCGCCTCACGCCGGAGATGTTTCGGAACGTGTTTCAAGCGGTCCGGGCGGAACTGGACCTCGGCTGAACGAGGCCGTTCAGGGTTTCGCCGCGACCGGCGGCCCCTTCGAGAAATGACTGAACACCATGTCGGGCGCGCTGGTGTTGTGCCGTGACGCGACGAGGCGCCCGGCCCAGAGCTCCGTCGCGTCGGCGCCCTTCCAGTCCAGGATCGGGCTCTCGCCCCAGCCTTTCGCGCCCGGCGCTCGCCAGGCCGTGCGGGCCACGTCGCAATTGTATTCGGTGGCGTACATCGAGCGCAGCGCCGCGAACGGCGCCTGCCCGGGCATGGACCGGTCGAAGCCGACGTCCAGGATCTGCCGGTCCGGGTCGATGGCTGTCAGGCGCAGCGTCGCCGAGCCGCCGCCCGCGAATGCAATCGTGAAGGTCCGCGAAGCGGGGTCGAAGCTGATCTCCCGCAAAGCCACGATTGGGCGCTCCTGCACCTCCACGGGGCCGACCAGGAAGGAACTCCCATAAGCGCTCCACCGCATGTGGGCAGGCGGCAGCGGGCGCGCGCGCCAGTAGCCGTCGGGCGGGTAGATCACGAGGATTTCCTCGGCGCGCTCCTGGTGCAGCATCCAGAGCTGCACCACGTGCAACCCGTGCTCGACGCGGTCGCCGACCCGGAAGGGAACATCCGCGGGCCGCCAGAACGACGGATAGGCGTAGCCGGTCAGCCAGAATTCGGTGCTCTCGAAGAACGTCACTCGGCGCGCCTTGGCGGTGAAGGACGGATCGTTCGACATGTCGCAGCTGGTGAAATCAGGCGCCCATCGGTCCGCCACGATGGAGCCGATAAATGCGGGGTGCACGGCCTGAATGCGACAGCTCCGCACGTCGGGCGAGGCGAAGCGCAAGTCGATATTGTCTTTTTCGGCGCACAACACCGGTTCGCTCAGGTTGGTGACCCGCACGGCGAGATCGTCAGACGCAGCCGCCGCAACGGCCGGGGATCGGTGTAACGCCGCACCGGCGACGCCGCCGAGCGCTCCGGCCAGGCAGGCTCGGCGGGACAGGAGGGTCATGCAGGGGTCCTTTCCGCCGGATGCGCCGCGGCGCCATCCAGGAATGCGTAGACGTCGCCGGAATTGGCGGAGACGGGCAACCCGTCCAGATAGCGCCGCACCTCGGCGAGCCCAACCGGTGCGCCAAACACCATGCGCTGGGTTTCACCGAGCGCAACGTCAAAACGATAGTCGCCCAGCGCCGCGAGCCGGTCCAGAGCCGCGTGGGCGACATCCCGCTGAATGGTGGTGAACTCAAACGACAAGGCCCGGATCGGCCGCGACAGGCCGGCCAGAACCTCATTCTCGAAACCCTCGACGTCGATCTT
The DNA here is from genome assembly GCF_014636935.1 of Alsobacter metallidurans. Taxonomy (GTDB): domain Bacteria; phylum Pseudomonadota; class Alphaproteobacteria; order Rhizobiales; family Beijerinckiaceae; genus Alsobacter; species Alsobacter metallidurans. The sequence continues at coordinate 845,819 of NZ_BMES01000002.1, forward strand.
CACAAAGGCGGGCTCCCCGAAGCGGCTGACCAATGCGTCGAGCGTCGTCAGTTGCGCGGAGACGACGTGGTCCCAAACCTGCCCCTCCCAGCCCGGCGCGCCGTCTGCCGCAGCCACGAAGGCGCCCGAAGCGGTCGAGATTGTAGGGTTGCGGCTGTTGACGCGCAGCGCGACCACGCCCTCGGCGGCGCCGCAGGCCGCCTGCACAAGCGTCGTACGCCGATCCAGCGCCGTGAGGATGCGCACCACTGCGGCGGGCCCGGGCTGGGGCTCAAGCGCAACCACGCTCGCGCCAAGGCGTCGAAAGCTCAGCACGCGGTCGCCCACATGCGCGCCGATATCGAAAACGAGGTCGCCGGGACGGATGAAGCCGCCATAAAGCGCGTCCATGGCCCGGCGATGCGCGAGGTCGAGATGGTAGACCCGAACGGAGCGCGCGAGACCGCTCAACGTCGCCCAGCGTCGCGCCAGACCGGGCCCCAGGCCGGTTTCGCCGGTCAGGGTCATGCGGCTTCCAGAACGGCCGGCTCGGCCGGCCGAGACCCGAGCGCGCGGATCTCCGGCGGGGTTTCCACCTCTTCCGGAATGGCCCCGAGCCCGCGCGAAGTGAGCCAATCCTCGAAGCGTGGATCAGCCGTCAGGACCGCGAACGGAATGGCCAGCGGATATCCGATCAGAAGCGGCAACCCGAGCAGCGCCGCCATCGGGGCTTTCACCAGCAGCAGCATCAGCGCTGCCGTGCCGAAAGCCGTGGGGACCCAGAGGCCGGCGGCGGCCGTGCGCCACGACAGCGCATGCGCGTCCCGCTCCTGACCGCTCCATGTCACGGACCGCCCGAACGGCAGGCCGAGCATGAACTGCGTCACCCGGAACGTCGTGATCGCGCCCAGCAGAAACGAGAACAGGATCTCCGCACCGGCGCTGGCCAGGAACCGCAGCGCGCCGCCGTACCGCCTTGCGCCGCCGCGGGTCAGCAGCACGTCCACGACGCCCGCGAGCTTGGGCGTAAGCGACATCAGCAGAAACGCGCCGTACACCACCATCGCGGGCTTGGCCGGGTAGCCTGCCGCAAGGTCGGCGGCTTCAAATGGCTTGAGCGCCGCGAGCCCAAACATCAGCGTCCAGGCCGGCACGCCCAAAAACATCAGGATCGCCCAGGCGAGCTGAAACCGGCTCATGAATTTCAGGTCAGGCAGGCCCACCAGCCGCCAATACTGCATGTTGCCCTGGCACCACCGCAGATCCCGCCGAATGAAGTCGAGCACGGTCGGCGGATTTTCCTCCCAGCTTCCACCCTCGACGGGGAGCACCCGCACCTCGTAGTGGGCGCGCCGCATCAGCGCCGCCTCGACCTGATCGTGCGACAGGATTGGCCCGCCGAGCGGAGGCTTTCCGGGCAGGATGGGAAGGTCGCAATGCTGGATGAAGGGCCGGATGCGCACCAGCGCGTTGTGCCCCCAGAACGGCCCGCAATCGGCGCCCCACCAGGCGCTGCCCATCGTGTAGGGGCGCATGCCTTGGCGCATGCCGAACTGGAACAGGCGCGCGAAGCCGCTCGCCGCCGGCAGTCCGACGACGAGGCTTTGCAGAATGCCGAGCCGCGGTGAAGCCTGCATGATGCGCACGAGCTTCACGACGCTCTCGCCGCTCATCAGGCTGTCGGCGTCGAGCGGCAGCATGAAGTCGTAGTCCGCGCCCCAGCGATGGCAGAAGTCCCGCAGGTTGCCTGCCTTGAACCCCTCGTTCACGGCGCGGTGGCGATAGAAAAGCCGGTGCGGCGTGTCGTCGTTCTCGCGCCAGACGTCGAAATTCGCCTGCTCTGCCGCGATCACTGCCGGATCGCTGCTGTCGCTCAGCACGAAATAGGAGAAATGAGCCCCCTCGCCCGTGGCGGCGATGCTGGCCTTCACGATGGCGAGCCGTCGGAAGGCCCGGGCCGGATCCTCGTTGCGCAGCGTCAGGAGAACCGCCACGCGGGCCCGCACCGGATCGTCGCCGTCGCCCGTGGCCGCGAAAGGCGCCACGGCGTGCAGTCCGTAGCGGCGTCCGTGCAGCAGCCAGAGGCCTAGCATGGCGTTCCAGAAGCCGAGGACGCTCCACGGCGCGGCGAGCACGAAGCACGCCATCATAAGCATGTCGATCACGGTCCAGCCGCCCGACCCGAGCACGGCCGCGAAGGTGAGGCCGAGCGCCAGGAAGGTGAAAAGGTTCAGGCCGAGAACGACGCGGCGGCGCACCGCGAGTTCTTGGGTTGACTGGAACCCGGCCGGAGTGATCGATGCCATGGAGCCTTGGATGTCGGAGGCGTGCGGGGGCGAAGCGTGGATCGGCAGGAAACGGGAAAGACGCCTTCGGGACAAGCGATTTTCGGCGACGCCGCAGGCGAGTCCCCAAGCGACGCTCCCCGGTCCGGCGCCCACGCGCTGTGGTACGTCGCGCCCGGGCGCGCAGATCTTCGTCCGGCGACGTTGCCGGCCATCGCCTCCGGGGAGGTGCGTATCCGGACGCTGTGGTCCGGCGTAAGCCGCGGCACCGAGCGCCTCGTGGCGGCGGGGCGCGTGCCCGAAGGTGAATGGGAGCGCATGCGTGCGCCCCTTCAGGTCGGCGATTTTCCATTCCCGGTGAAATACGGCTACTGCGCGGTGGGCGTGGTGGACGAGGGTCCTGACCATCTCTTGGGGCAGACCGTCTTCGCCCTGCATCCGCATCAGAACATGTTCACCGCGCCGGTCGACCTCGTGGCGCCCGTTCCCTCCGGCGTGCCGGCGCGCCGCGCGATCCTGGCCGCCAATATGGAGACTGCGCTCAACGCGCTCTGGGACTCGGCCGTGGGTCCCTCCGACCGCGTGATCGTAGTGGGAGGCGGACTCGTCGGCATGCTGGTCGCCTCGTTGGCGGCCCGCATTCCCGGCGCAGACGTCACCGTGGTCGACATCGACCCCGCCAGGGCGCCGGTCGCCCAGGCGCTGGGATGCGGTTTCGCGCTTCCGGACGAGGCGCCCGGCGAAGCTGACGTGGTGTTCCACGTCAGCGCGAACGCGGCGGGCCTCGCGTGTGCGCTGGCATGCGCCGGCCAGGAGGCCACCGTCGTCGAGATGAGCTGGTACGGCGACCAGGATGTCGCCGCCCCTCTCGGCGGCGCGTTTCACAGCCGGCGGCTGCGCCTCCTCTCGTCGCAGGTTGGGGCCGTATCCCCCGGCCGCAGGCCGCGCTGGACCCACGCCCGGCGGCTCGGAGCCGCCCTCAAGCTGCTCAGCGACCCAAGATTGGATGCCTTGATTACCGAAGAGGTCGCATTTCGGGATCTGCCGGCCGCATTGCCGCGTATCCTCGCCGCGGGCGCGCCAGGCCTGGCCACCGCCGTTCGTTACTGAGATTCGGAGAAGCGCATGTACGCCGTCGAAGTTCGCGACCACATCATGATCGCGCACAGCTTCAAGGGGGAGCTGTTCGGGCCCGCCCAGCGGCTGCATGGCGCGACCTTCGTGGTCGACGTCGCGTTCTTTCGCGAGACGCTCACGTCCGACAACGTCGTGGTGGACATCGGCCGCGCGCACGACGCCCTGAAGGCCACCCTCGCGCCGCTGAACTACAGCAATCTCGACGAGGTCGAGGCCTTCAAGGGCCAGCAGACCACCACAGAGTTCCTGTCGCGCCACATCTTCGACGCCATGGCGCAGGCCGCCCGCAAGGGCGAACTCGGGCCGGGGTCGGACGGCATCGTGACAATCCGCGTGAGGCTTCACGAATCCCACGTGGCCCGGGCCTGGTTCGAGGGGCCGGTCGGTGGCGCCTGACGTTTTCTTCGCGATCCCGGGCGACATCGACACGCCGACCGGCGGCTACGCGTATGATCGACGCGTGCTGGCGATGCTGCCGAAGCATGGCGTCCCGGCGCGCCATCTCGCCTTGCCGGGCTCTTTCCCGTGGGCTTCGGTCAGCGATCTCGCCGAAACGCAGAGCGCCCTGCAGGGAACGCCGGACGGAGCAGTGCTGCTGATCGACGGGCTGGCGCTCGGCGCCATGACGGACCTGGTTCTGGCCAGCGTTTTCAGGCCCATCGTGGCGCTGGTTCATCATCCGCTTGCGATGGAGACGGGGCTGTCGGACCGCCAGCGCCGGGCGTTGGCGTCGAGCGAGCGCGCAGCCCTGGCCCGCGCACGCCATGTGATCGCAACGAGCCCCGAAACGGGGCGGCTGCTGGTCTCCGACTTCGGCGTTCCCCCCGCCCATCTCACGGTGGCGCTGCCCGGCTGTGATCCGGCCCGGCGCGCCACGGGCTCGAGCGAAGCCGCGCCGGTGCTGCTTGCGGTGGGCGCGGTGAGCCCTCGCAAAGGCTATGACGTCCTGATCGACGCGCTGGCGAGCCTGAGGGACCGGCCCTGGCGCCTGCGCATCCTCGGCGCGACGGATCGCGATGAGGCGGAAATGACGCGGCTCGCCAATCTGCTGGAAACGCATAACCTGACCGACCGGGTGCGCTTCGAGGGCTCCCTGTCGGGTCAGGCGCTCGACGACGCCTACGCGAACGCTGACGTGTTCGTGCATTCCGCGCATTACGAGGGCTACGGCATGGTGCTCGCCGAGGCGATGGCGCGCGGGCTGCCGATGGTGGTCTCCACCGGCGGAGCGGCCGGCGAGACCGTGCCGGACGGCGCGGCTCTCAAGATTCCGCCCGGAGACGCGGAGGCGCTCGCGGCGGCGATGTCGGCGCTGCTGGACGGCCCCGAACGGAGGCAGGCCCTTGGCGACGCGGCCTGGAAAGCCGGCCGGTCCCTGCCCGGCTGGGACGACACGGCCGCCACAATCGCGGGCGTGCTGAAAAGGATCGGCGCATGAGCGGCTTCGACCCGACCTGGCTCGCCTTGCGCGAGCCCGCCGATCATGGCTCCCGCAACGCCGACCTGCAGGACCGGGTCGCGGCCCGCTTCGGCAAGCGCCGGGACCTGCTCGTGCTCGATCTGGGATGCGGAACAGGATCCAACCTGCGCGCGCTGGCCCCGCTTCTGCCGGAGCACCAGTTCTGGCGGCTGGTCGATCACGACCCTGCCCTGCTGGAGGCCGCGCGCGAGCGTCTGCAGGCCTGGGCCGACGAGGCCGAGGATGGGCCGGGCGGCGAACTCATCCTCACCAAGGGCCCGCGCACGATCCGGGTCCGGCTCGAACAGGCGGACCTGCGGGCGGGCGTCGCCCCCCTGCTGAGCCCGGCGCCCGGCCTGGTCACGGCCTCGGCCTTGTTCGACCTCGTCTCGCCCGGCTGGATGGCCAATTTTGCCCGGGATGTCGCCGCCAGCAAGGCTACTTTCTACACCGTGCTGACCTATGACGGCGAGGCCGCCTGGGACGATCCGCCCCACCCTGCCGATGCGGCCGTGCTGGAGGCGTTCCACACGCACCAGCGCGGCGACAAGGGCTTCGGCGCGGCGGCGGGGCCGGACGCCGACACGGCGCTCCGACAGGCCTTCGAGGCGGCTGGCTACGTTTGTGAGGAGGCCGACAGCGCCTGGGTGCTCGGCCCGGCTGAGCACGCCCTCATCGGTCAACTCGTGAGCGGCATCGCGCAAGCCGCCGCCGAGGCCGGGCCGATCCCGGCCGAGGAGGCGCAGGCCTGGGCGGCGGCAAGGTCCACCTCGCGCCGCGTCGTGATCGGCCACAAGGATTTGTTGGCCATCCCGCGCAAGCGCTGAGCCGGCCGCTCAGCCGCCCGGCAGCATGCGCCGCAACACGCCGTCGCGGCTGATGAACACATGCTTCAGCACGCCTGCGAGATGCAGCGCCACCAAGCCGGTGAGGATGAAGCCAAGGACCTTGTGAATTCCAAGGATTCGGCCGGTGGTCTCTTCCGACCCCGTGAACGTGATCGGGATCGGGATGGTCCAGAACAGGTTCACGGGCGCGCAGCACATGGACGTGCCGATGAAGCCGAGGATCGGCATGGCGAACACGATCACATACATGGCCCGGTGCACCCATGTGGAGAGCGTGCGCTCGAAGGGCGACAGCCCGTCCTCGGGCGGAGGCGCGCCGCGGGTGAGCCGCACCACCACACGCACGGCGACGATCAGAAACGCGATGATCCCGACCGACTTGTGCACCTCGTAGAGCGCGTTGGTGAGCGCCCCTTCCCCGAGCCGCACCATCGTGAACGCGACGGGCACGAGGATGAACACGCAGGCCGCCGTGAGCCAGTGCAGCCACTTAGCGGCTGGCGAATAGCCGTCCGGTTTCGTTGTCGACATCGCTCGCCCTTCCTTGTCTCAGGTCGCAGTCGAACAGCACGTCGCCGTCCGCAAAGACATGCACGCGTGTCGCCGGCCGGCGCGCGCGCGCCAGCACGGGCTCGGGCGCCAGATCCAGCGCCAGGCGCCCGGCCCCGATGATCAGCGGCGCGACCAGCACATGGAGGCGGTCCACCGCGTCCGCGTCCATGAAGTGCGAGATGGTCCTGGCGCCGCCCTCTATCAGGATGCGGCGCATCCCCCGGCGAAACAGCGCCTCGACCACCGCGCCGGGCGGGATCACGCCCTCGCCTTCCACCACGATCTCCTCCACCCCCTCCGGCGCCCGGCCCCGCTTGCGGGTGACCAGCAGGCGGCGCGCCCCGTCTGCGGCGAAACAGCGCGCACCAGCCGGAACGCGCCCATTCGGGTCCAGAACGACCCTGGCGGGGCTTTGCCCCGCGCAGCGGCGAACGGTGAGCTGCGGATCGTCGGCCAGAACCGTCCCGACGCCCACCAGCACGGCGTCCACATGCGCCCGGATCCCATGAAGATGATCCAGCGCGGCCGAGCCGTTGATGTAGCGGGATTCTCCCGTCACGGTTGCGATCCGCCCGTCCAGCGATTGCCCCAATTGGGCGATCACATAGGCCCGGTGGCAAGCAGCCAGCCGCAACGGCGCGAACACATCCGCGTCATCGCCCAGCGTGCGCCGCTTGATTTCTGCGTCGGTCGCGTGTGAATCCTGCTCAGGCATTGTTGCTCCCGCGGCGCCGCTCGCGATTGACGGAGGCGTTTAGCTTGAAAGCCGGCGTCGCCAGCCTAACCTATGGCGGGAGCGCTGCGCTGGCGAGACGGGTCGGAAAAGGTTCGCGTCGACACATGGAACACCCTTTGCCTCTCGCCCACGCCTTCGGGGATCCCGCGCACGCCGCCGTGGAGCGCGCCATTGCGGAATTGCGGTCCGGCCGCCCGGTCACCATCGTGGATGGCGAGCAGTCCTTGGTCGCCATCGGGGTCGAGGCCCTCGACGAGACGGTCGCGCGCGCCTTGGATGACCTTGGCGCGGCCCACTTGGTGCTCCCGTCCGCCCGTCTGCGGCGCCTTGGCGTCGAACGGCATGGGCCCGGCATCCTGGCCTTGCCGCAAATAGACCTCGCCCGCATCGAGATGCTCGCGCTGAAGATCGAAGCCCGCGTCGACGCCCCGGTCGGGCCCGCGGGCCCGCTCGATGGCGTGGCGCTGGAGCTCGCCTCGCTCACCCTGATCCTGCCCGCCATGGTGGCGGTTCCGATCAAGCCGGAGCTCGCACCGCTCGATCTCCTGCGCGTGCCGGCCGAAGCCGTGCGCTGCTATCGGCGGGGCCTGGCCCGCACCATCCGCGCCGTCAGCCGCGCGCCCGTACCGCTGGAAGGCGCGCCCGAAACCGAGTTCGTCGTGTTCCGCGGCGGCGAAGGCCTGCGCGACCAGGTCGCGATCCTGATCGGGCGGCCCGACCTGGCGAAGCCGGTCCCGGTCCGGCTTCATTCCGCCTGCCTGACGGGCGATCTCTTCGGCAGCCTGAAATGCGACTGCGGCGACCAGTTGCGCGGCACCGTGAAGTTCATGTCCGAGAACGGCGGCGGCGTGCTGCTCTATCTCGACCAGGAAGGCCGGGGCAACGGCATCGCCAACAAGATGCGCGCCTACAAGCTGCAGAGCCAGGGCTGGGACACCTACGACGCCGACGAGTTGCTCGGCTTCGGCCTCGACCAGCGCCGCTTCGATTTCGCGGCCGAGATGCTGAAGCAGCTCGGCGTTTCGCAGGTCGCCGTCTACACCAACAACCCGCTCAAGATCGCCGCCCTGCGCAGCGCCGGTCTCGAGGTGGTGGAAGATCGCCGCGCCTATGGCCGGCAGACCACCGAGAACGTGCTCTACCTCGCCTCCAAGCGCGACCGCGCGGGCCATTTCATCGATCTCGACGACCTGGCGGCGCATCGGCCGGCGGAGTGAGATCGGCGTCGACGATCGCCTCGACCGCTCCGGCGCTCGGCCCCGAGCGCTGGCCGCTCCTGCGTGCGGCGGCGTTCGTCGCCTTGGGTTGGCTCGCTCTATCCTGGCCCTGGCTCTCCGGCCGCGCCACCGTGCCGTGGGACGCCAAGGCGCACTTTCAGGCGCAACTGCAGTTCCTGGCCGACAGCCTCCATCGCGGCGAAGCGCCGTTCTGGAACCCCTTCGTGTTCGCCGGCCAGCCCCAGATCGCCGACCCGCAGTCGCTGATCTTCTCCCCGCCGCATCTCCTGCTGGCGCTGCTTGATTCTTCGCCAAGCCTGCAGGCGACGGACGGCGTCGCGCTCGGAATGCTGCTGCTGGGCGGATTCGCCATCCTGCTTCTGTTCCGCGACCGTGGCTGGCACTGGGGCGGAGCCGTGGTTGCGGCACTCAGCTTCGCTTTCGGCTGCTCTGCCGCCTGGCGGATCCAGCACACCGGGCAGGTGCTCAGCCTCGCTTATCTGCCGCTCGCCTGGTGGGCGCTGGAGCGCGCGCTTGACCGGCGCTCCCTCGCCTATGGGCTGCTTGCAGGCGTGGTCGCGGGCTTCATGGTGCTGGGACGCGATCAGGTCGCGCTGATTGGCGTGTACCTCCTGGCCGGCGTCGTGCTCCACCGCTGGACCTCGGCCGCGAGGCCGCTGGCCTCTGCCCGGGCCAGCATCGCCCCGCTGGCGGCAGGAACGGTCGGGGGCATTCTCGTGGTCGGGCTGCCGCTGGTCATGACGGCCCTGCTGGCCGGCGACAGCAACCGCCCGGAGATCGACTACGAAGGCGCGGCGCGCGGCTCGCTCCATCCCGCCTCGCTTCTCACTGCCTTCGCGGCGAACCTGTTCGGGACAGACGGCCCCTTGGTGGACTTCTGGGGCCCACCGAGCCCGGCTTGGGGCCCTGTGGACCTGTTCCTCGCCCGCAACATGGGCGACGTTTACTTCGGCGCTATCCCGCTGATCGCCATCCTGGCAATGGGCGTCGCAGGCCGCGCTTTCGCGGCGCGGGAGATCCGTTTCACGCTCGCGGCGACGGCCTTGCTCCTGCTCTATGCGCTGGGACGGTATACGCCGGCCTTCGCGCTTCTGTTTCACCTGCCCGGCGCAAACCTCTACCGTCGCCCGGCGGACGCGACTTTCGTGATCGGCGCTCTCGCCGCCATCCTCGCGGGCTATGCCGTGCACCGCCTCCTGTCCGGATCGCTCGCAAAGCTTTCGCCGAGCAAAGTCGCGACCGGCGCCGCTCTGATAGCCGGCGGCCTCGCCGCCTGCGTTGCGACGGCCTGGGCGAAGGACCGCCTCGGCGCCGCCGCGTCGCCTCTCGCGATCGCGGTTGCGTCATTGGCGGGTGCCGCCGTCCTCCTGTGGGGAGCCGCACGTACCGTCCCGCGACGCCCTACCTTGGCGGTGGCGTTGCTGACGCTCGGGCTCGTCGCCGATCTTGCGATCAGCAATGGCCCCAACGAATCCACGGCGCTGCCCTCCGCTGTCTATGACGTGCTGCGCGCCGATAGCCGCAACCCGACCATCGCGCTCTTAAAACAGCGGCTCGCCGCCACCGCCGCGCCGGACCGGCGCGACCGTGTCGAGCTCGCGGGCGTCGATTTCCATTGGCCGAACGCCAGCATGGTGCATCGGCTGGACAATACGCTGGGCTACAACCCCGTCCGCCTCGACCTGTACAGCCGGGCCACCGGCGCCCAGGATCACGTCGCGCTGCCGAGCCAGCGCACCTTCTCGCCGCTGATGCCGGGCTATCGCTCGCGTCTCGCCGACCTGCTCGGCCTGCGCTTGATCGTGACCCGCGGCGACGTCGCCGAGATCGACCCGGCACTGCAGCCCGGCGACCTCAACGAGATCGCCCGCACGGTGGATGGGCGCATCTACGAGAACCCGCGCGCCCTGCCCCGCGTGCTCTTCGCCGCCGAGGCCCGCAAGGCCGACTTCGAGGCGCTGCTCGCGAACGGTCGATGGCCGGATTTCGACCCGACCCGCACCGTCCTGCTGCAGGACGCCCCCATCGCGAAGCCGCTGGCTCTTGGACCGGCCGGCAAGGTCGAGATCAGGCGCTACGCCAACACGCAAGTCGTCGTGAGCGCGGCCTCAGCGACGGGCGGATACGTGGTGCTCAACGACGTGTGGCACCCCTGGTGGTTCGCGGAGGTCGACGGACAACCGGCGCCCCTGCTGCGCGCCAATGTCATCTTCCGGGCCGTGCTCGTGCCGCCGGGCGAACACGAGGTGCGTTTCGTGTTCCGGCCGCTCGACGGGGCCTGGGACGAGCTGAACAGTCGGATCCAGGGACACTGAAACGCCGTGCGCGTCCCCTCTCCCCACGCCAGGGGAGCGGACAGGGTGAGGGCCGGCTAGGCCTGGTGAGCCCTCGCCCTCAGCCCTTCTCGCGCATAAGGCGGGATTTCTCGCGGTCCCAATCCCGCTTCTTTTCGGTCTCGCGCTTGTCGGCGACGTTCTTGCCCTTGGCGAGCGCGATCTCGACCTTCGCGCGGCCCTTTTCGTTGAAGTAGATCTTCAACGGCACCAGCGTCATGCCCTCGCGCTGGATCGCAGCCGTGAGCCGGTCGACCTGTCGCCGATGCAGCAGCAGTTTGCGCGGCCGCTTGGGGACGTGGTTGAACTTGTTGGCCTCGAGATATTCAGGAATGTAGGCATTGACGAGAAAGATCTCGCCGTTCTTCTCGCCGGCGTAGCTCTCCCCGATCGTGGCCTTGCCGCCGCGCAGCGACTTTACCTCCGTGCCGGTCAGCATGATGCCGGCCTCGAAGGTCTCGCCGATATGGTAGTTGAACCGCGCCTTGCGGTTGTCGGCCGCGATGGTGTTGTTCGGGTCGTCCTTGCCCTTCGACATCGTGTCCTGTTCTCAGCCGTTCAGCAGCCCGGCATGGGTCAGCGCAGAACGAATGATCGCCTTGGTTGGTTCGCTCACCGGCACCATCGGCAGGCGGACGTCCTCGAACATACGGCCCAGCGCCGACAAGGCGTATTTCGGGCCCGCCGGGTTCGGTTCGATGAACAGCGCCGCATGCAGCGGCATCAGCCGGTCCTGGATCGTCAGCGCCGTGGCGAAATCGCCCGCCAGGCAGGCGTTCTGGAATTCCGCGCAGAGCTTGGGAGCGACATTCGACGTCACCGAAATGCAGCCATGGCCGCCATGCGCCATGTGGCCCAGCGCGGTGGCGTCCTCGCCGGTCAGTTGGATGAAGTCCGGCCCCATAGCATGGCGCTGCAGGCTGGCTCGGTCGAGCTTGGCGGTGGCGTCCTTGACGCCCGCGATGTTGGGCAGCTCCCACAGCCGCTTCATGGTCTCGACCGACATGTCGATCACCGAGCGCGGCGGGATGTTGTAGATGATGATCGGGATGCCGATCGCGTCGTTGATCGCCTTGTAGTGCTGGTAGAGCCCTTCCTGGTTCGGCTTGTTGTAGTAGGGCGTCACCACCAGCACGGCGTCCGCGCCGGTCTTCTCGGCGTAGCGGGCGAGGTCCACCGCCTCGGCGGTGTTGTTGGAGCCCGCGCCGGCGATCACGGGCACGCGGCCGCGCGCCTGAGACACGCACCACTGCACCACCTGCCGGTGCTCCTCGTGCGACAGCGTCGGGCTCTCGCCGGTGGTGCCCACCGGGACGAGGCCATGCGTGCCGTTTTCGATCTGCCAGTCGACATGGGCCCGGAAGGCGGCCTCATCGAGCTTGCCGTCCCGGAAGGGGGTCACCAGAGCCGTGAAAGACCCCTTGAACATACGGCTCGTCTTCATTCCGGCGGTTCCCTTCCCTGCCCGGCCTTTGCTGGCCGAACCTTCGCGCTGGCGTACACATAAACGCTTGCGGCGCGCCAGAAAAGGGAAAGCCCGCGCGCTTTCGTCCGGCATCCTGCCCTCGCCGCCTTCCCGCCACGGTCGTCGGTCATTGCAAGCAGGAATTAGACACGGTGAAGTTGTTGGTTCACCATTCGTAAACGAGACCGGCCCAGTGTGGTCGGGGGCAACCACTCAGGTGACGCAATGGCCCGATCTCGAACTGCGCGGCTGACCGCCGTCCTGTTCGCCTGTGCGGCGCTACCAGCATCGAGCGTGGTGACGCGGTCGGCGGACGACTCCATCCTCGCCTATGCGCGTCTGGACACGGACGCGACCGGGCTTGTCGCGAGCATCATCCCGGTTGCGGCCACGACGGGGGCTCTCGCCGACCCGGCGCCCGCGCCTGTCGACGCTCCCGCGCCAGTTGCGCCGAGCGCGCCGGTTCTGGCCTCGCCGCCCAAGCCGACGGTCGACATGGCGGCGCTGAAGGGCGCTGTCGATCTCTATCGCAAGGGCGACAAGGCCGCCGGCGACGCCGCCGCAGCCGCCATCGCCGACCCGACCGCGCGCAAGCTGCTGGAATGGGTCGCAATCCGCTTTGTGTCGCGTGATCTCGGCTTTGCTCGCATCGACGACTTCATTCGCTCCAACCCGGACTGGCCGACGCAAAAGCTCCTGCGCCGCCGGGCCGAGGAGGCGCTGGTGGCGGCGCGCCTCGACACAAAGACGGTGCGCGCGTTCTTCAAGGCGCATCCTCCCCTCACCGCGGGCGGCAAGATTGCCCAGGCGCGCGCCCTGATCGAGGACAACAAGCCCACCGAGGCCGCCGCCCTGGTTCGCGCCGCCTGGCGCGCCGACGAGTTCGGCCCCGACATGGAGAGCCGCTTCCTCGAGGCGTTCCCCGAGTTGATCGACGCCGCGGACCACCGCGCCCGCATGGAGATGCTGCTCTTCAACGAGGACTGGACCGCCGCGCTGCGGGCCGCCAACAAGGCCGGCCCGGATGCCGTGAAGCTCGCCAAGGCGCGGGTCGCGGTCGGCCGCAGCGACGCCAAGGCCGCCCAGGCGCTCGAGGAAGTCCCGAAGGAACTCCGCAAGGATCCCGCCTACCTGTTTGCCAAGGCTCAGCTTTTACGCCGGCAGGACAAGATCGTCGACGCCGGCAAGGCGCTGGCGGCCATCCCCAAAGACGCCGTTCGCCCGGGCGACGCCGACGCTTGGTGGGCGGAGCGCCGCCTGGTCGCCCGCAAGCTGCTGGACGCCGGCGAACAGAAGCTCGCCTATGATGTCGCGAGCGGCATGCCGGCGGATTGCCCGGCCGAAGTCCGCGCCGACGCCGAATTCCACGCTGGCTGGATCGCGCTGCGCTTCCTGCATCAGACGGCTGCGGCCGAGAAGCATTTCGCCGAGATCGCCAAGGCGGCCTCCACGCCAATGACGATCGCGCGCGCCGCCTATTGGCAGGGCCGCGCCGCCGAGGCGGCCGGGAAACCCGGCGAGGAGTTCTTCCGCAAGGCCGCCCAGCACGGGATCGCGTATTACGGGCAGCTCGCCCGCATGAAACTCGACATCGCCGAGCTGCCCGTCCGTCGCGTGCTGCCGAGCGAGCTGACCCTGCCGAGCCAGGTCGCGGCGCTGCGGGCCGTGCGCCTCCTGTACGACGCCGATGCGCGCGACGTCGCGCAGCCGCTGCTGGCGGATCTTGCCAAAACCCTCGAGGATTCCGCCGAGCTTGACGCCCTGGCGCGCATTCCGGCCGAAAGAGGCGACGCCCGCGCACTGCTGATCGTCGGCAAGGCTGCGACGCAGCGCGGCTTCCCGCTCGACGACCGGGCCTTCCCCACCATCGGGGTGCCGGACATCGAACTGGGCGCAAATGCGGTCGAAAAGCCGCTCGTTTTCGCCATCGCCCGGCAGGAGAGCGCCTTCGACCCCAAGGTCGTGTCCTCCGCCGGCGCGCGCGGACTGATGCAGCTGATGCCCGCCACCGCCAGGCAAACCGCCCAGCGCACCGGCGTGGGCTACGACGCCGACAAGCTGACGGCCGATCCGGCCTACAACGCCAAGCTCGGCGCGGCTCATCTCGGCGACCTCGTCGGCGACTGGAAGGGCTCGTACATTCTCACCATCGCGTCCTACAACGCGGGCGGCGGCAATGTCCGCAAGTGGATCGAGGCCTATGGCGACCCGCGGTCGTCCGGCATCGACCCGGTGGACTGGGTTGAACGCATCCCCTTTACGGAAACGCGCAACTACGTCCAACGCGTGATGGAGAACCTGCAGGTGTACCGCACGCGGCTGACCGAGCGCTCCGCCCTGCTGATCGGCGAGGACTTGAAACGCGGAGTGAACCGTTGAGGCTGCCCGCCCTCTAGCCCTCGACAACCGCGCCGCCGCTCCCCACGATGCGCCCGCATCAGGAGCGACGGCGCATGACGGACGACGGTTACCGCAGCATCTTCACCACCGCGCAGGATGGCCTCTCGCTCCATGCGCGGGACTACGGCGCTCGCAGTTCCGAGCGCCTGCCCGTCGTTTGCCTCGCGGGATTGACCCGCAACAGCGTCGATTTCCACGACCTCGCGTTGGCCTTGGCCAACCACCGCCACCGACCGCGCCGCGTGGTGGCGCTGGATTATCGCGGCCGCGGCCAATCCGCCTGGGATCCCGAGTGGAAGAACTACGACGTTCGGATCGAGGTCGGCGACGTCATGGCCCAGCTGGCCGCGCTGGGCGTTGAGCAAGCCGTGTTCGTCGGCACGTCGCGGGGCGGCCTGGTCACCATGGGACTTGCGGCCGCGCGCCCGGCGCTGATTCGCGCCGCCGTGCTCAACGACATCGGCCCCGTGATCGAGGCCAAGGGCCTGATCCGCATACGCTCTTACGTGGGCAAGCTGCCCGCCCCCCGCACCCTGGCCGAAGCGGCGGACTATTTCCGCCACATCTCGGACGCGCGCTTTCCGGCGCTGGCTGCCGAAGATTGGGAGGTGCTCGCCCGCGGCTCGTTCGTGGAGCGCGACGGCAAGCTCGCGCCGAGCTACGACCCCGCCTTGATGAAGCCGCTCGCGAGCCTCGATCTCGAGGCTGCGTTGCCGACCCTTTGGCCCCTTTTCGCCGGCCTGTCGGCCGTTCCCTTGCTGGCGATCCGGGGCGAACATTCCGACCTGCTGACGCCCGAGACGCTGGACGCGATGGCGAAGGCCCATCCCGCCCTGCAGCGCTGGATCGTGCCCGGGCAGGGACACGCGCCCCTGCTGCGCGACGCCCCGACCGTGAACCGGATCGCCGCCTTCGTGGCCGCAGTCGAGGACGGGCTCACGGTTCCGCGGTTGGATGCTGTCGGCGCGGCGGCTCCCACGGCCTGAACGCAAACAAAAACCCCGGCTCTGGCGAGCCGGGGTTCGGGAACTCGAACGCAACTCTGATGGATCAGAAGTCGCGCTGGATCTTCAGGCGGCCGACCACGGCGGAGTCCTTGCTGAACACGCGAGTGACCGGATCCGTCGCGATCGCGGTGAACACCGGGCCGTTGCTGGTCTTGAGGTAGATGTAGTCCACCTCGGCGCCGATATCGAAGTCCTTCACCGGCGACCAGGTCACGTTTGTACCCACGGTCCAGTAGGAGAAGTCGCGGAGCGCATTGCCGGGCACGCCCGCGCCGGCCGCGATGAACGCGCCACCGGGCTGGTCCACCTTGATGTAGGAGCCGAACAGCGCCTGGCGGATGGTGGGGGTCCAGTAGTGCAGGCCGGCGGCCGTCAGGCCCCAGGCGGTGGTGAGGCCGAGCTTACCCACGCCGGCGCCCACGTCGTAGAACGTCGCGTCCGGGAATGCGAGGTTGCCGAGCGCGCCGACGCCCGACCCGAAGGTGGTGCCAATGCCGAAGGGGTTGGAGGCGATGTAGGTCGCCGCGCCCTTGGTGTAGGTGCCCTGGAAGGTCAGGGTGTCACCCGCCGCGAAGGGCAGGTTGAAGGTCACGCCGGCGTTGAGCGCGAAGCCGTACTTGGCGTCGGGCGAGGCGCCGTTCGGCGTGATGCCGCCGATCGCCGCATAGTTGCCGATGCGAACCTGGTGGATCGCGCCCGACAGCTGGGCGGAGCCCCAGCCCTGCTCGACCCGCACGTTACCGACCACGTCCGGCACGCCGTCGCCGGTGTAGCGGTACGCGCCCGTCGGATAGATGTCGGCAATCGACTGGCGGCGATCCACATGGTCTTCGATCGACAGCGTCGCCGAGAAGCCGGCGCCGAACGTGGCCGTGTAGGCCAGCAGGTTGTTGTTGAGCGCCGATCCGGCCGTGGTGCCGATATATTCGAGATCGCCGGCGTAGAAGTCGAAGAAGGACTCGGTGCGGCCAGCCGTCAGGCCGCCGAACTGGATAAAGGCGCGGTCGAGGTTGACCTCCGTCTGAGCCTGGCCGGCGTAGTCGACGCCCGTGCCCGTGAAGGCGACGCCCTGGCGCAGCGAAGAGCCCGAGAAGATCTGGCCCGTGCGGCGCGAGATGTCGTAGCGGACATAGGCGCGGAGCAGGCCGTATTCGGTGGCCGTGCGGGTGTCCACATAGATGCGGCCCGTGGTGCGCGAACCCGTGGTGGCGTCGTTGCGGGCGAAGGGCTCGCCATACTGGTACTCGTAACGAGCGCGGCCACCGATCTTGATGCAGGTGTCGGTGCCCGGGATGTAGAAGTAGCCCTCGCCCATGGTCGAGCAGACGCGCACGTACTCGACCGGGGCGGCCTTGCGGGACGGCAGGTCCGCCGCAAAGGCGGCGGTGGTGGTGATGGCCGCCGCGGAAGCGAGCAACATGGTGGAAACGCGCATCGGTCAGTCCCCTGTAGGCGCCTGGAAACGCCCTTGAATCTCGATGGGACCGACAATGTCCTTCGCACCCGCAGCATACAACCTGAGATTGTGTCTTCGCCTCGCCAAAGCCTTCGTTCGGTCAGGCCTGTGACGAAGCTGCAACAACTCGAACGACGACTTTCGGCAATATTGCCCGCACTTTAGTCGACTGCTGAATTGTTGAGCGGCAGTAGGCTTAACGATGCGCTAAGACGAAAAAGCCCCGGCGTCGCCGCCGGGGCTCTGGTGGTCAGCCGGAAGCCAATCAGAAGTCGCGCTGGACGCGCAGACGGGAGATGATCGTGTCGTCGGACTTCTTGCCCGTGTAGGCCCCCGAACCCTCGACCTTCAGGTAGTCGACTTCGCCAGCGATCACGAAGTCCTTGACGGGCGACCAAGCGACGTTCGTGCCCACGGTCCAGTAGGTGAAGTCGCGATAGGCGCTGCCATTGGACAGGGTCGTTACTCCGGGCACGTCAACCTTGGCGTAGCTGCCGAACAGCGACTGGCTTACCGTGGGGGTCCAGTTGTGCAGCAGGGCGGCGGTGAGCGCCCAGGCGGACGTCAGCTCGACCTTGCCGGTAGACCCGTTCGAGACCACGGCGCCGTCAACCAGCGAAGTGAACGAAGCGAGGCCAGCGCCGGACGAAATGCCGTTACCCGTCAGACGGGTCACGTTGCCCTTGACGTACGTGCCCTGCAACCAGAGCTGGTCGCCAGCGCTGAAAGGCAGGTTGAACTGCAAGCCGCCATTGACCGCGAACCCGTAGTCGGAGCTCGGAGCCGCGCCGAAAGTCGGGGTCGGGCCGGCCAGACGAACCTGATGCACGGCGCCAGAGAGCTGAGCCGCGCCCCAAGCCTGCTCCATGCGGACATTGGCGACCACGTCCGGAGCGCTGTTGCCGCCGGTGGTCAGAGCCGGACCGGAGATGGCGACAATGCCGCCACGGTTCTCGATGCCGTCTTCAATCGCGAGCGTAGCCGAGAAACCCGAGCCGAACGAGGCCGTGTAGGCGAGCATGTTGTGCGGGCTGCCGTCGCCGGCAGTGGTGCCGATCACTTCGAGGTCGCCAGCGTAGAAGTCGAAGAACGACTGGGTGCGACCGGCCGTAAGGCCGCCAAACTGAATGAAGGCGCGATCGAGGCGCACATTCGTGCCGTAGGCTGCGCCGGCGGGCACAATGTCGCCGGACCTGAGCACGCCGGTGCCGCGAGCGAGCTCGAAGCGCACGACGGCGCGCAGCAGGCCGTACTGAGTCGCGTTGCGCGCATCGGCGTAAATGCGGCCAACGGCGGCGGAGCCGGTCACGTTGTCGCTCCGGCTAAACGGAGTCGCATAACCGAAGTCGTAGCGAGCGCGGCCGCCAATCTTAATGCAGGTGTCGGTGCCCGGGATGTAGAAGAAACCGGCGCCGAACGTCGAGCAAACGCGGACGTATTCAACCGGGGCGGACTTCTTGGAAGGCAGGTCGGCTGCAAAAGCCGAGCCGCCGACTAGGGCGGCCGCCGAACCAAGCAGCAAAGTGGAAATGCGCATTGTTGAGTTCCCTGAATTTGCGAAACGTCGCATTCGAGAACTTCACAGTGACCGGTGGTCACGATTCAAACAAATAAATTCTTGATATTTGATAATGATGTGAATGCTTATTTTTGTGCCCGTTGCAAATTCGCAACGGCTTGGCAACGCACAAACACGAAGGCCCCGGCGCAAGCGCCGGGGCCCAATTTTGACGGACCCGAAGATCAGAAGTCGCGCTGGATGCGCACGCGGGTGACGATCTGGCTGTCCGAGCTGACCAGCTTACCGACCGGATCGCTCTTCAGCACGCTCAGGGACGAGCTGCCGCTCGCCTTGATGTACTGAACTTCGAGACCGATATCGAGATCCTTGATCGGCGACCAGGTCACGTTGGAGCCAACAGCCCAGTAGTTCCAATCGCGGAAGTAGTTGCCCGTCACGTTGGCCGCAGTCGTGCTGTACTTCGCGCCAGCCGCAGAAGCGGCGTTGCTGAAGTCGGTCTTGACGTACGAACCGTAGACGGCCTGACGAACGGTCGGGGTCCAGTAATGCAGCAGGGCTGCGGTGAGGCCCCACTGCGTCGTGAGTTCAAGCGAACCGCTTCCGCCGTTGGCGACCACAACCGCGTCCGGACCATTGCCGCGGAACGCGCCAACTCCGAAGGTGGCCTTGGCGAAGCCGAAGCCGTTCGACGTCGTGTAGGTCGAGGCGCCCTTCGAGTACGTTCCCTGCAGATACAGAGCGTCGCCTGCCGCCAGCATGGGAAGATTGATCTTCACGCCAGCGTTGAGGGCAAAGCCGTATTCAGTGCTGGGAGCATAACCGGCGCTCGCCGCGAGACCGGCCATCCGAACCTGATGGAGAGCGCCCGAAAACTGAGCCGAACCCCAAGCCTGATCGAGGCGGATGTTGGCGACCACGTCCGGAGCGCTGTTGCCGCCGTAACCGGTGTAGCCCGTTCCGCCGCCGATGAGGTTCGGATCCGAGATCGCCTGACGACGCTCCACGCCATCCTCGATCGCGATCGTGCCGGAGAAACCGCCGCCGAACGTCGCCGTGTAGGCCAACAGGTTCGTCGGTCCGAGCGCCGAGCCGGCGGTGACGCCGTTGAACTCGAGATCACCAGCGTAGAATTCGAAGAACGACTGCGTGCGACCAGCCGTCAGGCCGCCGAACTGCACGAACGCGCGGTCGAGATACACGCCGGTCTGAGCCACGGTGTAATCGCCGGTGCCGACGAAAGCCTGGCCAATACGGCTGCCCGTGCCCGACGCGAGCGTGCCGTTACGACGGTGGAGCTCGTAACGCACATAGGCGCGGAGCAGGCCGTACTCGGTCGCGTTGCGAGCATCGAGATAGATGCGGCCGACCGAACGCGTTCCAGTCACATCGTTGCTGCGCTCGAACGGCTGGTTGTACTGGTACTCAAAGCGGGCGCGGCCGCCGATGCGGATGCAGGTGTCGGTGCCCGGGATGTAGAAGAAGCCGGCGCCGTAGGTCGAGCAGACGCGGACGTACTCGACCGGGGCGGACTTCTTGGACGGCAGATCGGCGGCCTGGGCCGCGACGCCCGTCGCCAGCAGCGTAGCTGACGAAAGCAGGACGGAAGAAAGCTTCATTCTATGCTCCTGAAAATTGCCCCGGCGGGAAGCCCCCAACGGCACGGATCTCACGTGCGCACCTTGCGGGAACGTCTCAGCGCTATCAAGAAAGGCAACTCATGAATTAGCATGTCTCAAATTTATGCAGCTCTGACTGTGCCCTTCAGGATACATTTCTGCGTACCGTTGGTTGCAGAACCAATTGAAATTGAACTTGAAATTGTATCGCCAACGGTTCCGGCTATCTTTTGAAGCTCAAAAATCCTGCTGCAGACGGAATCGCCCCGACCATGCCTGCCTACGGCCCACCGGGGCCGGGTAGTCGGGATCGAGCCGCAGGATGCGGGCACGCTCGAATGCGACTTCCGCGCCGGCCTCCATGCCCGGGACGGGCGACCAGACCGCGTTCGCGCCGATCGTGGTGATCTGCGCCAGAGTTCCGTAAGGCCAGGTCGCCTGCACGCCCTGTTGGGTGAAAAGCGCGAGCCGCACGGCCGGCGACCAGCGGTGAATCAGCGCCAGCGAGGACGCGCCCGTCCAGGTCAGGCGGGGTCCCTGCCCGCCCAGCCAGAGATCGGCCGTGCGCGGCGTCTGTCCGCCGACCGACGCCCAGCCCCAGCCGGTGTAGTCGCTCGCCCCATAGGCGGCTGCGCTCTGAACGCGCAGCACGGTGGTCGGGAGATAGGGCAGAGAAAATTCGGCTGACGACTGGATCGCATAGCCCAGCCGCGCGCCGACGCCATTGCGCGCCGGGCGGGTCTCGTGCAGCGCCAGCGCGACGTGGTGGCGCCCCCATCGCGTCTCGCCCGCGGCCGTGAGCACGAGGTCGGGCCAGCGCGCGCCATGCTGGTAGGCTCCGACCACGCTGACGCGGCGCTCCATCGGGTCCTCCAGCGAGGCCGTCGCCGCCCAGGAGCCGAACAGCGGCATGCGGTATCCCAGCAGGTTCACGGCCCCGCGATCAGAGCCCCGGCCATTCGCGCCGCCGCCCATCAGGGTTACGCCCCCCGTCGGGAAGGCTCGATCTAAATAGGAGGTCGCGCGGCCGGCCGTCGCGCCGTTCCAATCCAGCGCCGCATACTCGAGCTCGGGCCATCCGCCGTCCGGGCCGCGCGCGCGGTTGCTTTCGACGGTCATCCGCATGGTCAGGAGAAGCGGGCCCACGTCGGTAGGCGTGCTCGCCTCGACGCCCAGGGTGGCGCGGGTCGCCATTCCGACAACGTCGTCCAACCGGCTGAAGCGTTGCCCCGTGCCGATGTCGAAACGCAGCCGGCCCGAAAGCCGCAGGCACAGATCGGCGTCCGGAACCGCGAACGACGCCCAGGCGCCATCGCGACAGCGGGTGAGACCAATGTCGGGAGCCGCCGGCGCCTGAGGCTCCGCAGAGGCCGTTCGCCAGGCGACAAGCGGCGAACAGCTCAAGGTGACAAGAAACGCAATACGCAGCCGTCGCACGGGCGGCCTCAAAGGTCGGTCGACATGAACACCGTCCGAAACGGACAAGCGTCAGCCTAGCAGCGGCGTCCCACTGCGCCACCGACCGACCACAACCGGCGCGGTTGTCAGACCACCTGGACGTCGATCCTTCCTGTGCGGGGATCGTCACGGTAGACGATCGACTTGCCGGGCACGTTGACGGCGCCGAGGTCAACCTCGCGGTCGGGCAGGATCGCGATCGCCCGGTCGCGGATGAAGACGATCACCTGGCCCCGGCGAGCGGCCTGCGCGGCCGCCATGCGCTTGAGCAGGGCGAAAATGTCCGGCCGGCGCCAGGCTGCGGGCTGGTCCGCGTCCACATAGGCGCCGACGCGGCCGCCCCCGAACTCCACCGCGAACACGACCTTGGACCGTTCGGGCTTCAACTCGGCCGGGAACTGCTCGTCGGCCAGCCACAGGCAACCGAAGGTGCGGCACTCGCCCGGGCGGGTTTCGTAGATCCCGCAGCCCACGCCCTTGCGACAGCTGGGGCACCAGGTTCCAGCCGGCTTGTTCAGTTCCTCGACCCGCAGCACCTTGCAGCACAGCGTGCACGAGCCACATTCGCGCATGGAAGTCCCTCCCCTCGGCCGGCCCCTGCATGCCATCCCGGCGCGCGCGACGCCAGCAAAACGAGGCGGCTGCGCTTGCGAACGGGTGTGGATGCTGCGAGCAAGGGGCTTCGGGCGGCCAGTGCGCCAATCACTGCAGGGAGGCCTCATGGCTTGGAATCGTCGCCAGTTGCTCTCAGCAACGCTGGCCTTCGCGGCCGCGCCCGCCTTGGCGCAGAACGGCGGCGCGCAGCCGGATTTCGAGGCGCATCTCGCGCGCCTGGCCGCCAAGGCCCAATCCGCCGGCGTGCCGCGGGAAGTCGCCGAAGCCGCGCTGCGGGGAATCGCTCCCGATGCGTCGCTGATGGGGCGCAGCACGCGCCAGCCCGAGTTCTCCCGCCCGCTGCAGGACTATGTAGCTGAAGCCGCTTCGGCCGGCCGGGCCCGGAGGGGGCGCGAACTTGCATCGCGATGGAGCGCGCCTCTTGCGGCGGCGGAAGCAGCTAGCGGAGCGCCGGGTTCGGTGATCCTGGCGCTTTGGGCGCTGGAAACCGATTTCGGTCGGGAAATGGGCTCGCGCGACGTCTTGCGGTCCTTGTGCACGCTGGCCTATGCGCGCCCGGAGAACGGCGCCTTCGCGGACGAGGTCGTGGCCGCGCTCATCATGGTTCGCAACGGCGTGCCGCGGGAGAAGCTGCGCGGCTCGTGGGCAGGCGCGATGGGCAACCCGCAGTTTCTGCCGTCGGCCTACCTGAAATACGCGACCTCGCCGGAGGGGCGACCCAACCCTGACATCTGGAGCTCCGTGCCGGACAGCGTCGCGTCCATCGGCGCGTTTCTGAAGGGCTCTGGCTGGCGGGCCGGCGTGCCGGCCGCCGTCGAGGTGCGCATGCCGGCGGGCTACGACATCGCGGCTCTCCGGCAGGATTCGCGGGCATGGACGGTGGCGGGCTTTCAGGCCTTGGACGGAACAGAGCTGCCAGCCAGCGGCGAGGCCATGCTGTTTTTGCCGTCCGGCGCGCGAGGGCCGGCTTTTCTTCTCTACGCCAACTTCTGGGTGCTGAAGGTCTACAATTTCTCAGACAGCTACGCGATGGCGGCCTCCATCCTGGCCGATCGCATCGCGGGCGGTCCCGGCGTGCGGCAGCCCTGGCCGAAG
Source organism: Alsobacter metallidurans (assembly GCF_014636935.1). Classification (GTDB taxonomy): domain Bacteria; phylum Pseudomonadota; class Alphaproteobacteria; order Rhizobiales; family Beijerinckiaceae; genus Alsobacter; species Alsobacter metallidurans. Next base: position 869,020 of record NZ_BMES01000002.1, read on the forward strand.
AACGAGATGCTACTGGGCCAGGCGGACCGGGAGCGGCTGCAGCGGGCGCTGCTCGCCCTCGGTCACTATCGCGGCGCCGTCGACGGCCGTTTCGGCCCGGTCACCCGCGAGGCGATCCACGCCTTTCAGCGCCAGATCGGGTACCGGCCGTCGGATGGCTACCCGTCGGCCGAGATCCTCGCCCGCGCGGCCGCGGCGAGCGGAACATAGCCGCCGGAAACTGCCGGCCACTCCGCCCCGCCCCGGCGCAGGTCAGCGACGGGTCACCGCCGCCCGAACACGAAGCCGATCATGAACGCGATGCCGATGGCGTGCAGAGGTTTGTCACGGACATAGCCCATCACCTCGTCGTAGCTCGGCACGTGCACGTCGGCCGAGGCTCCGGCCGGCCGCCTGGCCCCACCGCTCCGGCCGCCGCCATTCGAGGCGAAGAAGCTTCCGCCCGAGCGCACGGCGTTGCGCGCATCCATGCTCACCGTGGCGTCGTCGTCGAGAATCGCAGAGACGCGCTCATAGTCGGCGCTTGTCGCGTCCACGCGCACGATGAAGCCGTGGCTGGCGCCGCCGCCTTCCCCGCGCTCGGCGTCCGACTGCGCCAGACCGCCTTCCGCCGAGGCGCTGGCCTCCAGCGTCACCCGGTCCGGGCCATAGCCGATGGCCGAGAGATCCCGCACCGCCTTCTCGGCGGCCGCACGGGTTACAAAGAAGGCGGTGGTCCGCCTCGTCTCGCCAAACTGGTTATGGTCCATCGCGCATACTCCCTGATCAGGCACGAACAACCCGCAGAGCGACGCGGTCGTTCCGGCTGGCGTTCAAACGGGACGGCGACGTCCAATGAAGCCGGAAGCCGTGCGATGCAGGATCGCGTGCCGGCGCGCCACGCGTTCCACATCGCGGTCGTAGCCGCCGCCGATCACGCCCGCTACGGGCCGGCCCTTGCCCAGGCACGTGCGCAGGACGAAGGCGTCCCGCGCCCCCAGGCCCTCGTCCGAAAGCGCCAGCCTGCCGAGCCTGTCCTCGCGGTGCGGGTCCACCCCCGCATTGTAAAACACGAGATCGGGCCGCACCCGGTCGACCAGCCCGGGGAGCACATCCGCAAGCCGCGCCAGATAGGCGTCGTCCTCCATGCCGTCAGGCAGGTCGATGTCGAGGTCGCTGGTCGCCCGGCGCAGCGGGTAGTTCTTCTCGCCATGCATCGAGAAGGTGAACACGCGCGGCTCGTCGGCGAAAATGAAAGCGGTCCCGTCGCCTTGGTGGACATCCAAATCCACCACAAGGATTCGGCTCACGCTGTCGTCGTCCAGCAGCGCCCGCGCGGCGACCGCAACGTCGTTGTAGGTGCAGAACCCCGCCCCATGCAGCGGGCCGGCATGATGGCTCCCCCCGGCCGTGTTGCACGCGAGCCCGCGCTCCAGCGCCAATCTGGCGGTCAGCACCGTGCCGCCCGCCGCAGCCCGTGCGCGCGCCACCACGGAGGCCGTCATCGGCAGGCCGATCTCGCGCTCGATGGCGCGAGGGATCGCCAGGTCGAAGGTCTGGCGCACATATTCGGCCGCGTGGACGCGGCTGAGCTGCTCGAAGCTCGCCGGCTCGGGCCGGAGAAGATCGCCCGCCGCCACCACGCCTTCCTCCACGAGGATCTCGGCGAGCCGCCGGTACTTTCCCATTGGAAAGCGGTGCTCGGTTGGGATTTCGGCGCTGTAGGCGGGATGATACACGATAGGCAGCATGAGCCGAGGAACTAGGGCGGCGCCGGCGCGAAGCGAGAGCCGCGCCGACGCGGAGCGGCCAAGCGTGCCGACGGGTTCGCAGCCGGCCCCGATCGGTCTACAAGGAGCCATCCCCCCTCCCGACCATCGAGCGTGACGTGAAACCAGAGCAAGGCTCTCCCGGCAGCCCTCATCCGGGCATGGGCTTCAAGGAATTCGTGGCGCTCGTGGCCGCCATGATGGCCACCAACGCGCTCGCCGTGGACGCGATGTTGCCCGCGCTGCCGGCGATCGGCGAGAGCCTCGCGATCGAGACCGCCAACCAGCGCCAGTGGATCATCACCGCCTATCTGCTCGGCTTCGGCGTCGCGCAGCTCCTGTACGGCACCTTCGGCGATCGCTACGGCCGCAAGCCCGTGCTGATGGTCGGCTTCGTGATCTATGTGCTCGCAAGCGCAGCCTGCGCATTCGCGCCCAGCTTCGGCGTGATCCTGGCCGCCCGCGCGATTCAGGGGGTGGGCGCGGCGGCCACCCGCGTGCTGGCCGTTTCGGTGGTGCGGGACTGCTACTCGGGGCGCCAGATGGCGAGGGTGATGTCGCTCGCCTTCATCGTCTTTCTGGGCGTGCCCATCATCGCCCCTACGGTCGGGCAGGCGATCATCTGGTTCGCGCCCTGGCGCTGGATCTTCGGCGTGCTCGGCATCTTCGGCGTAACGGTCGGCGCCTGGATGTTTTGGCGCCTTCCCGAAACGCTGCACCCGAAGGACCGCCGCGCCATCTCGGTCGCCGGCGTCACGGGCGCGCTGAAGGTGATCGTCACCAACCGGGTGTCGATGGGCTATTTCGCCGCCATGACGTTCATCCTCGCGGGGCTGTTCGGCTTCATCAACTCGGCCCAGCAGATCTTCGCCGACGCCTTCCACGCGCCGCACCTGTTCACGACCGTGTTCGCCCTCGTGGCTGTTTTCATCGCAGTCGCGTCGCTGGTGAACGCCCGCATCGTCGGGCGGCTCGGCAGCCGGCGCGTGTCACACATCGCACTGATCGGTTACATTGCGTTCACGACGCTGCACGCGGCCGTGGCGATCGCCGGCTATGAGACGATCTGGACCTTCGCGGTCCTGCAGTCGGCCACGATGTTCTGCTTCGGGTTGATCGGCCCGAACTTCGGCGCGATCGCAATGGAGCCGCTCGGCCATGTGGCCGGCACCGGTTCCTCCATGCAGGGCTTCTTCACCACCATCGGCGGCGCGCTGATCGGCTTCTATATCGGCCAGCACTTCGACGGTACGGTCACGCCGATCACGATCGGCTTTTCGGCCTGCGGATGCGCGGCGCTGGCCTGCGCCTACTGGGCCGACCGCGGCCGGCTCTTCGGCGCCGCTCCCAGGAAAGAGGCCTGATTCAAACGAAAAAGCGGGGGCCCAGGCGGCCCCCGCGTCGTGATGCTCGGTCGTCTCGGCGAGCCCTCCCCGCCTCCGAGACGTGGTCAGGCGTCGGCCTTGGCCTTGCGCGGCTTGCGGACAGCCTTCTCGGGCTCGGACTTCCGGCGGTCGAGTCCGAGGCCCATGTTCCGGGCCAGGGCCGAGCGGGCGGCCGCGTAGTTCGGGGCCACCATCGGGTAGTCCTTCGGCAGGCCCCACTTCGCGCGATATTCCGCCGGCGTCATCCCGTACTTCGTCATCAGGTGACGCTTCAGGGATTTGAAAGCCTTGCCGTCCTCGAGGCAGATGATCGCGTCGGGGGTGATGGACTTCTTCACAGGCACGGCCGGCTTCAACTCCACCGGAGCCTCTTCGACCTTTCCGGTCGCCACGTTCTGAATGGCGGAATTCACGGAGCTGATCAGGCCTGCGATATCGCCGGCCGCGAGGGTGTTGTTCGACAAGTAGGCCGAAACGATGTCGGCGACCAAGTCGAGCCTGTTATTGGTGTCGTTGGACACTGCGCTCTCCTGATGTTGAGAGCGCCTGTATAGTCTTTGTGAAAGTAGAAGGATAGAGGCTTTGTGCAAGTTTAGCGCGACGTGAACGTTTCGTAACGCTTCCCCTTACCCCCTGCTCACCGCTCTGAAGCGCGAATCAGCTTTCGGATGACGGCTTGCGCATCACGAAGACGCTAGCTTGGTTGCCGTGGGCGAAAGCCCGATGCGAGCCGAGCCGCGGCCGGAGGGGTAATCTCGCGATCAATCCCCGGACTTCCGCCCCGCAGCGGCGAACCCACCAAACGCTCGTACTCGGCCTCGGCCGGCCCATAGGCCGCTCCCGCGACCGCTTCGAGCCGCTCGCGATCCCGCACCGTGATCCGGCCGCGCCGGGCCCGAATGGCGCCATCGCCTTCCAGCACGTGCAGAGCCTGCGTCACGCCCGCGCGCCGCACATGAAGAATGGTCGACATCACGTCATGGATCACCGCGATCTCGTCCCCGACCCGATCCGCGAACATCAGGATGAGGCGGGCCACGCGCTGCTCGATGCTCCCCGCGCCAGCGCCCAGCAGCGAGAACCCCGTCTGCAGATGCAGGTAGTGCTGGTAGCGCAGCAGCATCGTCCAGGTGCGCGGCGCCGCCCGCAGGCGCGCCAGGAACTGGTCCGACGCAATCGCGAGCGCCTCGCCCTCGACCTGCACCACGCAGCGCATCGGAAGCCTGGTCACGCCCATCAGCAGGGAGCCGCCGATCATGCCTTCGCACCCGATCATCGCGGCCTCAATGCCCACCGAGTCGTCGCCGATGTTGAGCGAGCACACGCCGCTGAGCGGAAAGAGGATCTGCTCGAGCTTCTCGTTGGGTTGCACGATGGTCGCGCCCTTGCGCAGTTCGACGCAGAACACGTGCGGCCGGAGTCGATCGATCTCTTCGTCCGGAGCGCGCGACAACAACGTGTTGGCGTTCAGGTTGACCTCAGGGGCCCCGCTCAGCTTTTCGAGCACCGAGCGCGCGAGATCAAAGGAGCGAACCGGCTTTTCGAAGCAGGGCACGCCGCGGAATTCCGGCGGAATCACCGTGTCCCCGTAGCCGGTCGCGAAAATGAAGTGGATGCCGCGCGTCTTCAACTCGGACGCCAACGGATACACCGTCTCGCCGCCGAGCCGGATGTCGAGCACCGCAGCGCTCACCGTCTGGCTGTCCAGGAGTTTCGTCGCCGCGGTTTGGTCAGCGACCGGGCCGACGACCTCCGCGCCCATGCCATGCAGTGCAGACGCAATATCCGCTGCGAGAAAATAGTCGTCTTCGACGACGAGAACGCGCTTTTTGACTGTCTGAAGCACAATGACAATCCTTTTGAGCAGGCGGCAAAGCCGCTGCCGAGCGAGGAGCCATCATCCGGTCCCTTGTTTCTCGGCGTGAGGGTAATGGTTAGGTCGGGACAAAAGTTCGAAACGGGCTTTCAGCCCGATGCAATGAACACATCCATCTTTTGCAATTTGACGATCTTGATCGGAGAAAGATGCGGAAACGCGCCAAAACTGCCCAACTTTCTGCGCCAACCTACGGTTGCTCGGCAGAATGCCCGTGAATGGATCGCTTGTTGAGCCTCGAATTCGTCTTTTCGCGCATTGTCTGAAAGAGTACATAAAGCGGCGGAATAAACAGGATGCCGATGAATATGGCGGCCAGCATGCCGCCCCACACGGTCGCGCCGATGGCCCTTCGGCTGCCCGCGCCCGCCCCCGTGGCGAATACCAGCGGGACCACGCCGAGGATGAACGCGAAAGCCGTCATCAGCACGGGCCTGAACCGCTGCTCCGCCCCGGCGATCGCCGAATCGACGATGCCGTGTCCGGCCTCCCGCTGTTCCTTGGCGAATTCCACGATGAGGATCGCATTCTTGGCCGCCAGCCCGACCAGCAGCACGAGCCCGATCTGCGCGTAGATGTTGTAGTCGATCTTGGCGATCCACAGCGCCGCGACCGCGCCGACGGCCGCGAAGATCACGGACACGATCACGGAGATCGGCGTGGTCCAGCTCTCGTACTGGGCCACGAGGAACAGGTACGCGAACAGCAGAGACAGCGAGTAGATGATCCAGGTCTGCCCGCTCGCCTGGCGTTCCTGCAGCGACAACCCGGACCATTCGTAGCCATAGCCGGCTGGAAGTTGTGTGCGTGCGATCTCGTCCAGCGCCGCGAGCGCCTCGCCCGAGCTGCGCCCCGGCTTGGCCGCGCCGTTCACGGTCACGGCCGGGAACAGGTTGAAGCGCGACACCGTCTGGGGCCCCAGCACGGTCGATGTCGTCACCAGGCTCCGCAGCGGCACCATCGCGCCTGCCGAGGAGCGGACATAGAGGCGGTCGATCTGGTCGACCCGGTCGCGAAACTCGGCGGCGTCCTGCACCTTCACCTGGAAGACGCGGCTGAACAGGTTGAAGTCGTTGACGTATTGCGAGCCGAGATGAGCCTGCATGGTGCGGAAGATGTCGCCCACCGACACGTTCAGGAGCTCGGCCTTGGTGCGGTCCACGTCCACGAACACTTGCGGCACGCCGGCCGTGTAGGTCGTGTAGGCGCGCCCGATCGGGTCCGCCTGGTTGGCGCGCAGGATGAGCCCGCCCGCCGCCGCCGCGAGTTCCTGCGGCGACTGCCCGCCCAACGCCTGCACGCGCATGTCGAAGCCGCCGCTGGCGCCCAGGCCCGAGATCGCCGGAGGATTGAACGCGATCACGGTCGCGGACGGAATGGCCGAGAGCTGGCCCGTGAGCTTGCCGATAATGGCCTGCGCGGTCTGCCCCGCGCCGGAGCGCTCGCCCCAGGGCTTCAGCACCGCGATCGCCAATGCGGCGTTCGGCGCCTGTCCGCCCAGAAGGCTGTAGCCCGCCACCGTGATCACGTTGGCGACGCCTTCCGTCTGCGCCAGTTGCTCGCGCACGGTGTTCACCACCGCCTGGGTGCGATTCAGCGAGGCAGCGTCGGGCAATTGCACGTTGAGGAAGAAGTAGCCCTGGTCCTCGTCCGGCAGGAAGCCGGTCGGCAAGACGCGCAACGTCCCGTAGGTCGCCGCTCCCGCCACAAGCACGCAGCCCACCGTCACCACAAGCCGCCGCGACAGCCAGCCGACCCCGCGCCCATAGCCGCCGCGGGTGCGGTCCAGCGTACGGTTGAACAGGCCGAGCAGCCCCTTGCGGGAGTGCTCGGGCTTTTTCAGCAGGATCGCGCACAACGCCGGGCTCAGCGTCAGCGCGTTCACGCCCGACAGCAGCACGGAGGCCACGATCGTGACCGCGAACTGGCGATAGAGCTGGCCGGTGATGCCGGGAAGGAACGCGACAGGCGCGAACACGGCCGCCAGCACCAGCGTAGTGGCGATCACCGGTCCGGTGATCTGCTCCATCGCGCGGCTGGTCGCCTCCGGCGCGTCCATCTCGGGATGCTCCTCGAGATTGCGCTGCACGTTTTCGACAACGACGATGGAATCATCCACCACCAGCGTGATCGCCAGCACCAGGGCGAACAGCGAGATCGTATTGGCGGAGTAGCCCATCGCGAGCAGCACCGCGAACACGCCGATCAGCGACACCGGAATGGTGAGCATCGGCACCAGCGTGGCCCGCCAGTCCTGCAGGAACACGAATACGACGACGACCACCAGGATGAAGGTGATCGCCAGCGTGTGGATGATCTCGTCAATGGTGGCCGACACGAAGGCGGTGGTGTCGAACGTATTGGCGTAGGCGAGGTCCTCCGGAAAGCGCTGCGACAGCCGCTCCAGCTCCGCCCGCACGCCCTTGGCGACGTTCAGCGCGTTCGCGCCCGGCGCCTGGTAGATCACCACGAAGGCCGAGGGCGCGCCGTTGAGCTGCGCCTGCGAGTCGTAGGTCTGTGCGCCGAGCTCCACCTTGGCGATGTCGCGCACCCGCACCACCGCGCCAAGCGCATTGGTGCGGATGATGATGTTCTCGAATTCCTTCACGTCCGTGAGCCGCCCCCGCGCCAGCACGGTGAGCTGTTGCTGCTGGTCCGGCCCGATCGGAGCCGAGCCGATCTGGCCCGCCGACGCCTGCAGGTTCTGCTGCTGGATCGCCTGGGTGACGTCGCTGGCCGTAATGCCGAGCGCGTTCATGCGGTCCGGGTTCATCCAGATCCGCATGCTGTAGTCGAGCCCGCCCAGCACCTGCGCGTCGCCGACGCCCGGCACGCGCGCCAGCGCGTCGCGGATGTTGATGGCCGCGTAGTTGCTGATGAAGATCGCGTCGTGCGTACCCTTGGGCGAGTACACATTGACGCCCAGCAGCATGTTGGACGAACGCTTGCGCACGGTGACGCCCTGCGCGATCACGGCCGCGGGTAGGCGCGACGTCGCCAGCGACACGCGGTTCTGCACGTTCACGGCCGCGATGTCGGAATTCGTTCCCACCGCGAACGTGACGGTGAGCGAGTACGAGCCCGTATTGGCGCTCGTGCTCTCCATGTAGAGCATGTTCTCGACGCCGTTGACCTGCGCCTCGATGGGCGCCGCCACCGTGTTGGCGAGGTCCTCCGCGCTGGCGCCCGGATAGCTCGCCGAGACCTGCACCTGCGGCGGCGTGATCTCGGGGAACTGCGCCACCGGAATGGCCAGCATGGCCAGGAGACCCGCCAGCGTGATCACGATCGAGATCACGATGGCGAATTTCGGCCGCGAGATGAAGAATTGGGGGAAACTCACGGCTTCGGCCTCGGCTGCGCCCGCACGGGGTTCACCACCGCGCCGGGCCGCACCTTTTGTAGGCCGTCCACGATGATGGTGTCGCCGGCCTGGACGCCGCTCTCTACCGCCCAGTTCTGCCCCACCTGCGTGGTCGCCTGGATGCGACGTTCCTCGACCTTGTTGTCGGCCGTCACCACCAGCACCTGCTTGCCCTGACGCGTCTCCTGCACGGCCGCGACCGGCACCACCGGCATGATCCGCGGCTCGGCCGGCCGCACGCTCACGAACACAGTGCCGCCCGGCAGCAGGATGGCCTTGGGATTGTCGAACACGGCCCGAATCGGCACCGTGCCGGTGGAAGGGTCCACCTCGTTGCCGACGAACTCGATGCGCCCGGTCTGGTCGAAGGTCCCGCCCGTCGCCAGCCGCAGCGTCGGCACGAAGGACGCCTGCAGATCCTTCTGGCTCGCTGCGCCCGCGTTTTTCTGCACCTCGATGACGTCGCGCTCGCTCACCGAGAACACGACGCGGATCGGGTCCAGCTGCACCACCCGGGCGAGCGCTCCGGAGTCCGGCCCCACAAGGTTGCCGACGGTAATGTTGGCCTTGCCGATGCGCCCCGCAATCGGCGTCGCGATGCTGGTGTAGCTGAGATTGAGCTGCGCGGTCCGCAGCTGCGCCTGCGCGGCGGCCAGCGCCGCCTTGGCGGTGTCCCGGTTCGCGACGGCCGTGTCGAGATCGGCCTGGCTGCCGGCGTTGCGCTCGCGCAACTCCTGGCGCCGATCGAGGCTGATCTGCGCATTGCGCAGCGTCGCATCGGCGCTGTCCACCTGCGACTGGGCCTGCGCGACGGCGGCCTGGTAGAGATCCGGCTCGATGGCGAACAGCGGCGCGCCGGCTTTGACGTCCTGCCCTTCCTGGAATTCCACCTTGCGCAGGAAGCCCTGCACGCGCGCCCGGATGTCCACCGCCTCGATGGCTTCGAGGCGTCCGATGAACTCCGTGCGCGGCGCCACGTCCTCGTTACGGACGGAGTCGACTGTCACGGCGGGAGGGGGCGCGTTGGCCCCGGCCGGCGTCTGAGCGAGCGCGCCCCAGGCCGGAATCCCGGCCGCTGCGGCGAAAATCAAGGCGGCGTTTCGCAGACGCGTCACAACGAGCCTCCCTTGCGGATGCGAGGATCAACAAAGGATAACACCGTTCGTTCCGTAGACCATCCGCGGTTGTGCGCCGCAGCTTCCGCATCCTCAAATGTCAGGCCTCGGGCGGCGTCGGCCGTCCCGTGAGCCACCAACGCGGCTTGCCGCCCCAACGCACGCTGATGAAATCGGGTGACTGCGACAGGCTGGACGAGATTGAGTTCTCCGACGTCGGCGCCCCGAGCGCCTTGAGGCCGTCCGCGAGTTCGCCAGTGCTCAGCGGGGTTTCCCGCTCGCTGAGCAGTTGGCGCGCCAGAACGCGCAGGCTGCGGCTGCGATGCGGCCGGTCGATGCTTGACGGAGCGCCCTCGATCGCCTGGATCGCCTCTTCGAGCGCCAGGTAAACCCGGAACTCGGATACGTTCCGCAAAAGCTTGTCGCGCAAGTCATCCCGCAAGGCTTTCATGACGTCGAGCGGCCCCTTGTCGTGGGGCGGCCCTCCCTGCGGGCCGGGCCGAGCCGCCTGCTGGTCCTCGTCTGAATTCATCAGGCCTTTCCGCACTCGGGATCAAACTCCGACTCTGTTGTACATTTTCAATCCTTATCGTCCAACTCGGTTTTCCTTTATACACGGTATTGATGTCTTAATATTAATGAGACCGTTTTTATTTAAATTTGTAACGCAGTGTCATGTCCTTTGAAGACTACACCTTATGAGCCATGCGTATAGGGCCCGGGCACACCTCTTGCTCACCTTGTGGAGAACGCAACCGTGCGTTTCATTTCTGGACAGGGAGCAAGCGACGTGGAGGGGCCAATGCCTGAAATGGGAAATCTCAGCGACGAAGCGCTGATGACCTGGATCGTCAACGCGCTGATGGAAGCCCAGCGGCGGGGCCTCACCACCGTGATGCTCGCCGAACCGGCTCCTCTGGGCGCCGACGACGACAATATGTCCTACCCCGACGAAGACGACGCGCCGGCGGGCTCCATTCTCCATTGAAGCCCCGATTCGCTGCGCGAGGGTGACGCCTGGGCCCGCAGCCGTGTATCAGGCAGGGCCTGCCCTCCGGCGAGCGAATCGGCGAGCGCACCCCATGAGCCAAGATAGCCTGCGGCCCGCGACCCTGCAGGACCACACCCAGCCAGACTCCCCGGCGCGCCGCGCCGGCTTCGGGGAGGCGCTCAGGGTATACCTGCACCCGCGCGTGCTGGTCGTCATCCTGCTCGGCTTCTCGTCCGGCCTGCCGTTGGCGCTCACCGGCACGACGCTGTCGGTGTGGATGACGGAAGCCGGAGTCAACCTGGGGACGATCGGGCTCTTTTCGCTGGTCGGCCTTCCCTACACGCTCAAATTCATCTGGGCGCCCCTCGTGGACGCGCTGAACGTCCCCGTTCTGTCCCGTGTGCTCGGCCGTCGGCGCGGTTGGCTTATCGCCACCCAGGCCGCGCTCGCGCTTGCGATCCTGCTTCTCGGCGCCCAAAACCCCGTCGTGTCGCCCTGGTCGGTCGCAGCCGGCGCGTTGCTGGTCGCCTTTTTATCGGCCACGCAGGACATCGTCGTCGACGCCTTCAGGGTCGAGCGGCTCGATCCCACCGAACAGGCCGCCGGCATGGCGGGCTACGTGGCGGCGTACCGCATCGGTATGCTGGTGTCGGGAGCCGGCGTCATCGCCTTCGTGAGCTGGCTGGAAACGCTCGGCCTCCCGCGCGGCCAGCTCTGGATGTTGGGCTACGTGTTCGGCGCGGCCTGCATGCTGGTCGGCATGGCGGCCACTTTGCTGGCGCGCGAGCCTGAGGCCGACGGCGCGCAGGACCGCCAGAAGCCCGCCCTCGCGCGCGTGGCGGCCACAGCGGTCGGCGCCTTCTCGGAGTTCCTTTCGCGGCCGCAAGCCTGGGCGGTCCTCTCCTTCGTGCTGCTCTACAAATTCTGCGACGCCTTCGCGGGCGTCCTCACGGCTCCCTTCATTATCGCGATCGGCTTCGACAAGCTCACTTATGCCGCCATCGTGAAGGGCGTCGGCCTCGCGGCCGCCCTCGCGGGCGGATTCGCCGGCGGCATGCTGGCCCGGGCCTACTCGCTCCAAGCCTGCCTGTGGATCGGCGGCGTGCTCCAGATGATTTCCAACCTCGCCTTCACCGGCCAGGCGCTGGTGGGCGTCAACGTCCCGTTCCTGACCGGAACAATCATCGTCGAAAACTTCACCGGCGCGATCGGCACGGTGATCTTCGTCGCCTACCTCTCGGCGCTGTGCGGCGCGCGCGCCCACACGGCGACCCAATACGCGCTGCTCACCGCCCTGACGGCCGTCGGCCGCACGTTCCTCGCTTCGGGAGGAGGCTTCATCGTCGAGCGCACTGGCTGGGCGTGGTTCTTCGTGATCACGGTTTTCGCCGCCCTGCCCGGGCTCGCGCTGCTGCTCTATCTACAGGCCCGCGGTCATTTCGCCGAGTTGGCGCGACGCGAGCGCTGAGCCGCCGAGCAAGCCGGCGGTGTCCATGGAGAGCGAGATGTCGCAGCCGATCGTGCAGCCGGTCGTGATCGTCGGGGCCGGCCAGAGCGCCGCGCAGGCGGTCGTCAGCCTGCGCCAGCTCGGCGAAACCGCCCCGATCCTGATGTTTGGCGACGAGCCTCACCCGCCCTACCAGCGCCCGCCGCTCTCCAAGGCCTTCCTGGGCGGCGAAACAACCGCCGAACGGCTGGCCTTAAAGGCTGCCGCCTTCTACGCCGAGCAAGGCGCCGCGCTTCATCTCGACCGTCGCATCGCGGCCATCCACCCGACCGACCACGCAGTCGAGACCGTGGACGGCGAGCGTTTCGCCTATGGCCGCCTCCTGCTCGCCACCGGCATGCGCCCACGCCCCCTTCCCATCCCGGGAACCGACCTTCCCGGCGTCCATCACGTGCGCGCCATCCGGGACGTCGACGCCTTTCGGGCGGAGCTCCTGCCCGGCGCCCGGCTCGTCGTGGTCGGCGGCGGCTATATCGGGCTGGAAACGGCCGCCAAGGCGCGGACGCTGGGCCTCGACGTCGTCGTGCTTGAAGGCGCATCGCGGCTCTTGCAGCGCGTCGTGTCGCCGGTGATCTCCGCCTTTTTCGAGGAGCGGCATCGACGCGAGGGCGTCCGTTTCATGCTCGACGCGCGCATCGACGCCATCGAGGGCGCCGCCCGCGCCACGGGCGTCCGGCTCGCGAGCGGCAAGGTCGTCCCCGCCGATGTCGTCCTGGTCGCGATTGGAGGCCTCCCCAACGTCGAACTCGCCGCGCAAGCCGGGCTGGCGGTCAACAACGGCGTGGTCGTGGACGAGGCGACCCGCACGAGCGCCCCCGACATCTTCGCGGCCGGCGACGTGGCCAGTTTCCCCAGCCGACTCTATGGCCGGCGCATCCGCCTCGAATCCGTCCAGAACGCCATCGACCAGGCCAAGGCTGCCGCGGCCGCGATGGCTGGCGCCCCCGTCAGCTACGACCCCGTGCCATGGTTTTGGTCCGATCAGTACGACGTGAAGCTCCAGATCGCCGGCCTTTCGGAAGGCTACGACGCAACGGTTCTCGACGGCGACCCGAACTCTGGCGCCTTCAGCGTCGAATATCGCCGAGGCGGCAAGCTCCTCGCCGTGGATTCGGTGAACGCGCCCCGCGCCCACATGCTCGCCCGCCGCGCCATTCCGGCGAGCCTCGCCGGGTCGCCCTGACGCTGCGGCGACACGCCCCGCGTTGCGGTTCTGTTCTTCGCGAGGAATCAGATACACCGGGGTGCGCGCAGCTGCCCCTCCGGCTGCGGCCTCGGGAGCCACCACCGGATGCGCATTCTCCACACGGCGGACTGGCACATCGGCCAGACCCTGAATGGCTGGACGCGAGACACCGAGCACGAAGCCTTCCTGCGGCGCCTTCCCGACCTCGTGGACGCGCACCGGGCCGACGCCCTGGTGGTGGCGGGCGATGTGTTCGACGGCGTCAACCCGTCTGCCGAGTCCATGCGGATGCTCTACGAGGCATTGGCCGCCCTGCGCGCCCGGCATCCCAGGCTCATCACCGTCATGGTGGCCGGCAATCACGATCCTGCCGGCAGGCTGGAAGCGCCCGCCGCGCTGTTTCGCGCCATCGGGGTGCATGTGGTCGGGGTCGTCCACCGCCGCGCCGGCGCGCTTGATCTGGATCGCCACCTCGTTCCACTTCCCGGCCCGACCGGCGCGATCGAGGCTTACTGCCTCGCCGTCCCGTTTTTGCGCGCCGCCGATCTGCCCGGGCTTGGGCAGGCCGTCGATGGCGACGGCTCGCCGGTGGTCGCCGCGACCAGGCGTGTCTACGCCGAGGCCGTCGCGAGCGCGCTCGACCGCGTCGGGCGCCTGCCGCTGATCGCCACCGGCCACCTGCACTGCACGGGCGCGCTGGAATCCGTAGGCGCCGAGCGCCGCATCCTGATCGGCGGCGAGCACGCGGTGCCGCACGACATCTTCCCGGACGCGCTCGCCTACGTGGCGCTTGGCCATTTGCACAAGCCCCAGCAGGTCGGCCGCGCCCATGTGCGGTATGCGGGAGCGCCCTTCCCGCTGTCGGCGACCGAGCTCGGCTATGACCATGGCGTCACGCTGGTCGACGTCGCGGCCGTGTCGGCCCGGACCGAGCACATCCCCGTGTCGCGCTCGGTGCCCTGTCTTCGCCTGCCCGAGGCGGGGTCGGTCACGCCCGCCCAGCTCGCCGATGCGGTGGCCGCCCTGGCGCTCGATCCCGAATGCCCGCGCGACACCCAGCCGCTGGTGCATGTCGTGATCCGGCCTGACGGTCCCGCCGCCGGCCTCGCCGGCGAGGTGCAGCGCCTGCTCGAGGCGCATCCGCTGCGCTGCGCCGGCGTGAAGATCGAGCGCCCGGCCGCTGCCGCCGGCGAAGCCGTCCCGGCGCCGGCCATCAGCCTCGCCGAGTGCGACCCCGCCGACCTGTTCGCGCAAGCCTTCGAGGCTGCGCACGCCACGCCGCCCGGACCGGAGCATCGCTCCGCCTTCGAGGACATCCGGACGGAGGCGGCCTGATCCATGCGCATCCTCGCCATCCGGGGCCGCAACCTCGCCAGCCTGGCCGACGCCTTCGAGGTGAACCTGGAGGCCGAGCCCCTGCGCTCGGCCGGCCTCTTCGCCATCACGGGCGAGACCGGCGCGGGCAAGTCGACGCTCCTCGATGCGCTGTGCCTCGCCCTCTACGGCTCCTGCCCGCGCCTCGCCGCCGAAGGCTCGCGCGAGACCGTTCCGGATGCAGGCGGGGACATCCAAGCCACGGATCCGCGGTCCTGCCTGCGCCGCGGCGCGGCCGAGGGCTTCGCTGAGGTCGATTATGTCGGCGCGGACGGAATTCGCTATCGCGCCTCGTGGACGGCGCGCCGGGCGCGCAACAAGCCCGAGGGCGCGCTCCAGACCGTCGCGCGCGCGCTGAAGCGGATCGACGACGAGACCGTCGTGGAGGCCTCGGTGACCGGCGTAAAAGCCGCCGTGGAACGCACCGCCGGGCTCACCTATGACGAGTTCCGTCGCACAGTGCTTCTCGCCCAGGGCGAGTTCGACGCTCTGCTGCGCGCCGACGCCAACGCGCGGGCCGATCTGCTGGAAAAGATCACCGGCACGGCCATCTACCGCGACATATCACGCCGCTGCTTTGAGCGCTGCGCCGGGGCCGAACGCGAGGTCGCGGCGCTGGAAACGCGGCGCGACGAGCACCAGGTGCTGAGCCCCGAAGCCCGCGCCGCTTTGGGCGATGAGCGCGACGCGCTCACTGCCGAACTCGCCCTGGCCCAGGCGGAACGCGGGCGGCTCGACGCGCTCGCCGCCCGCCACCGCGTCATTGCGGCGGCCGAAGCCGCGTCGGCGGCCGCCCAGGCCGCGCTGGACAACGCCCGGCAGGCTGCCGGAAGCCTGGGGGCCGATCGCGACCGCCTCGCCGAGTTGGCGCGAGCAGAGCAGCTGCGCGAGCCTCTTTCCCGCGCGGCCGAGAAAGCCGCCGCGCGCGCGGAACGCCTCGCCACGGTCGAGGCCGAGCGGGGACGTTTCGGCCAGGCCGAGGAACGCCGCAGCCTGCTTGCCGAAGCCGCGGAGGCCGCCGCCGCGGATCTGCGGCGCACCGATGCCCAGCAATTGGCGTTCGAGCCCGAATGGACCCGCGCCGCCCGACTCGACGCGGCCGTGGCGTCCGCGTCTGAGGAATCGCAAAACGCGGAGCGGCGGCTCGCCGCCGCAAAAGCGGCTCACGCCGAAGCCGCCCGGGCGCTTGCGAGCGTCTCCGCCGAGGCCGACGCCGCCAACGCCGCCTATGGGCGGGCCGAAGCCCAGCTCGCCGGCATGGCCGCCTGGTCGCCGCTCGCGGCCCGCTGGGACGAGGCCAAGCTCCAGATCGCCAAGCGCGGCTCCTTCGCGACCGAGCGCAACGCGCTGCAGGAGGCTCTGGCGCGGCACGACGACGAGATCGTCCGGCAGGACGCGATCCTGTCCGGCATGGCGGCCGACGACGCCGCCTCAGCCGGCCGGCGCGCGACCCTCGCGACTCAGATCGGCGAGCGCGGAGCCGCGCTGGAGGCCCTGGACGAACCCGCCGCAGAGACCCGCGCCCTCCGCCTCGCCACGCTGGCGGACGCGTTGCGCTCTATGCGCGAGAGCGCGCAAAACCACGCGCAGGCCGCCGCCGACCACGCTGCCGCGCAGACGCAGCGCGCCGCCGCCGAAGCCGCCTGTGCGGCCGCCACCACGGACGCCAAGGCGGCCGAAGCCGACCGGCGCGCCGCCGCGGCTCAGATCGAGGTGCTGCAAGGGCCGCTCGCCCGCGCCGAGGACGCCGCATCGGAGGCGGCGCTCCAACTGCGCCGGCGCCTTTCGCCGGGCGAGCCCTGCCCGGTCTGCGGCTCCGCCGACCACCCGGTCCATGCCGACGAGGCCCTCGCCCGGGTGGCCGAGGACCTGCGCGCCACCGCCAACGCGGCCCGCGCCCGGCTCGACGCGGCCGGAAACGCGTTGGTCGCCGCCACCGGCCGGCAGGCCAGCGCCGCCGCGCAGAGGGAGGACGCCGCCACCCGCATAGCGCGCGCCGCCACTGCCATCGCAACCGCAGATACAGGTTTCGCGGCAGCCGCCGCGGAGGCGCGGCCCCACTGGGACCTGCTCGGCCAGGATGCGCCGCCCTTCCCGGCCGCGCCGGACGCTCTCGACCCGGCCGCCGCGTCGCTCTGGGCCGCCGCCCGCACGACCTGCGCCGAGGTGCTCGACCGCGCCCGCGCGCTGCGCGCCGACATCGCCCGCCTGACGCGCCTTCGCGACGGCGAAGCCGACGCCGCCGAAGGCCGCGCCCGCGCCCGCCGCGACGCCGAGGCCGCGCTCGGGGCCGCCCGGGGAGACGCCCGCGACGCACGGACTCGCCTCGACAACACGCTGGAGCGCATCGCCTCCTCGGACCGCGAGCTCGCCGGACTCCTCTCGCCGGTCGGCGTCGGCTCCGCCGATCTCGAACGCGACCTCTCCAACCTCCAGCACCGGCTCGACAGCCGCGTGCGCGCCTTCTGGGAGGCCGAGCGCGCCCTTGCGGCGGCTGATGCCGAGTGCCGGTCATGGCAGCCGCAGGTTGCCGAGCATCGCCTGCGCGAGGATGCGGCGCGCCTGGCCGCTGAAGCCGCCGCGCGCGACCTTGCCGAGCGCGCCGCCGTGCTCGACGCCCGCCGCGCCGAGCGCGCGCCCCTGCTGGGCGGCGAGCCCACCGCTTCCCATCGCACCCGCATCGTCGCCGTCCGCGCCGCCGCCCAGGACGCGCACGACTTCGCCCTGCGCTCAAAGGCGACCGGCGAGGCCGAACGCGCGGCCGCCGGCGCCGCCCTGGAGGCCGCCGAAGCCGCTCTCGCGCAAGCCTCGGCCGACGCCGACGCGGCCGAAGCCGCCGCCGTGGATGCGCTAGCCCGGGCAGGCCTCCCGCGCGCCGAAGCCGAAGCGCTGCTGGCGGTCCCGGTCGCGGACGTCGCGGCCCTGCGCGAGCGCCTGCAAGCCGCCGACCGCCGCGTCGCCGACGCCGAGACCGCGCTGCAGCTGCGCCGGACGGATCGCGACGCCGCGCTGGCCGCCGGCGCACCCGAGACGCCCCTCCCGGAGCTGACCGCCCAGCTGGAGGCGCTGGAGCTCGCACAGCGCGAGCGCCATGGCCGCATCGCGGCCGTCGAGGCGTCGCTCGCCCATGACGCCACGCAGCGCCTGCGCGTCGCCGGGCTGGAGGCAGACATCGCGGCGGCCGCCGCGAAGGCGAAGATCTGGAAGGAGGTCAACGCCGCCATCGGCTCGCAGAAGGGCGACAAGTTCGCGCGCTTCGCCCAGAGCGTCACGCTCGACATGCTGGTGGAGCTCGCCAACACCCACCTCGCGGCCCTGAAGCCGCGCTACCGACTGCTGCGCGCCGGGCAGGACCTCGGGCTGCACATCATCGACCGCCATATGGGTGACGAGGCCCGGTCCACCCGCAGCCTGTCGGGCGGCGAGCGCTTCCTGGTGTCGCTGGCGCTGGCGCTGGCGCTGTCGGGCCTCGGCGGGCGGCAGTTCTTCGCCGACACGTTGTTTATCGACGAGGGCTTCGGCTCGCTCGACGCCGAAAGCCTCGACCTCGCCATCGACGCGCTGGAAACGCTGCAGAGCCAGGGCCGCACCGTCGGCGTCATCAGCCACGTCGAGGCCATGAAGGAGCGCATCCCCATCCAGGTGCAGGTCGTCCGCCAGGGCGCCGGCCGCAGCATCGTCCGCACCGCCCAGCCGGACGCCTGGGCGTCCTTGCCGGCATCGGAGGACGCGCCGCCAGCGGCGTTGAAGCCGGCGGCGTGAGGCGGGTGGCGTGAGGCGGGTGGCGTGGGACAGGAAATTGGGCGGTTGATCTCCCTAGAACGCCCCTCATCCTGAGGAGCAGGCCCCCTCGGGCCTGCGTCTCGAAGGACGAGGGGATCCAGTGAGCTGAACGGTAGAGCCTGCTGGAATCCCTCGTCCTTCGAGACGCATCGCCAAGGGGCGATGCTCCTCAGGATGAGGGGATTGTGGATTATAGCCCGGTCATTCGGGAGTGCCGCTACACCCCGCCCCTACCCGCCCCGCCGCTCCCGCACCGCTTTCGGCAGCCCGTCATGCGGCCCGAATGCCCGCTCGGGCGCGTCGTCCCACAGGTCCTCGCGGTAGTTCTTCCGCTCCGGGTTCAACGGATACCGCACCTTGTTGTCAGCCTTCGCCACATCGCCCACCACCAGCAGCCGCACCACCGAGTCGGTGTCATTGATGAAGGTGTGGCAAAGCCCCGTCCCGGCCGGAAACCCCACGCCGTCGCCCGGCTGCAGCCGGTGGAGCACGCCGTCGAGCCACACGTCCGGCGCGCCTTCCACCACATAGACGAACTCCTCCTCGGCGCTCTCGGCGTGCGGGTATGACGTGCGCCGCCCCGGCAGGAGCCGCACATGGTGGATGCCGATGCGCTTCAGCCCGAAATGTTGGCCGAAGGGCGCGCCGAGCCCCATCAACTCGTCGTCGCCCGGATAGTGGGAATCGTCCGGCCCTTCGATCTCGCTCCAATGCGCGATGCAGTCCGGCCGCTTTGTGTCGTCCATGCTGATCTCCCTCGACTGGTCCCGCAGGCTAGCAACGCCCCGCGCCGACGCCCACCTCTGTGCGCCTCCGCCAAACGCACACCCGTCAAACAACGGGGCCATAGCGCCCGGTTTCGATTTCCGTCACACTGTGAGGCTCAAGCACGGCCCACAGAGGCCGGATCCAGGGAGAACGCGCATGACGATCCTTTCACGCCGCGCCGTCGTGGCCGGCCTTGCCGCCGGCGTCTTCATGCCGTCGATCGCCCGCGCGCAGGCGACCGTGGTGCGCTGGGGCGAGTCGCTCGCCGCCACCCATCCGCAGCTCCTGATGGCGGACCGCATCTCCAAGGAAGTGAAGGAGAAGAGCGGCGGGCGCATCGACATCCAGGTGTTCCCCAACGGCCAGCTCGGCACCGGCAAGGAGATGATGGAGAACGTCTCGGCCGGCGTGCTCCAGCTCACCACCGAGGGCGCGGGCGCCCTTTCGGTGTTCCTGCCAGCTCTGTCCGTGGTCGAGGCCCCCTACCTGTGGCGCGACGCCGCCCACCTCGCCAAGGTCGCGACCTCGCCGCTGTTCCTGAAGATGAACGACGACCTCGCGGCCAAGCGCGGCATGCGGGTGCTCAGCGTCACCTATTATGGCAAGCGCCACCTCACCACCGGCTCCAAACCCGTTAGGTCCCCCGCCGACATGGCCGGCCTCAAGATCCGCGTCCCGCCCGTTGACGTGTTCCGAGCCATGATCGAGGCCTGGGGCGGCCAGGCGACGCCGATCGCCTTCCCGGAGCTCTATCTCGCGCTCAGCCAGGGGGCGGTGGACGGGCAGGAAAACCCGCTGCCCACCATCCAGAGCGGCAAGTTCAACGAGGTGCAGAAATTCCTCGTGCTCACCGAGCACGTCATCACGCCGCGCATGCCGATCGTCAACGAGGCGTTCTGGAAGGGCCTGCCGGCCGCCGACCGCGACATGATCAAGTCGGCCATCGACACGCACTCGGCCTGGCAGGACAAGGAGCTGCTCGGCCAGGAGGCGACGCTGGTCGGCACACTAAAGACTGGCGGCATGACGGTGGTCGAGCCGGACGTGGAGCAGTGGCGCAAGCCCGTTCTCGCCACCGTCCCAAAGAAGTTCGAGGAGCGCTGGGGCAAGGGGACCTTCGACGCCCTCGCGGCGCTGTGACGCCGCAACCCCCGTGCGGTTGATCCTCCAAGTCTTCGACCGCGCCATCGCGTGGCTCGCCGCGATCCTGCTCGCGGCGTTGCTCGGCGTGGTGACGCTCGGCATCGTCACCCGCGCCATCAGCCGGCCGTTCAGCTGGACCGACGAGATGAGCGGCTACCTGATGGTCTGGCTGTCCTGTCTCGGCTGGATGCTGGCGACGCGCAACAACGCCCATATCCGCATCCGCTTCTTTCAGGACAAGCTGCCCGACGCCGGCTGGCGCGGAACCGAGGCGCTGATCCAGATCGCGATCGCGGTCGTGGGCCTCGTGATCGGGGTGCAGAGCGTCCACCTCGTCATGAAGAACTACGACATCGAGGCCGTCAGCATCCCGGTCTCAACCGCCTGGGTCTATGCCCCGATGATCCCGGCCGGGTTCGTCACCGCCGGGCAGGCCATCGCCGACCTCGTGTCCCGCGTGTCGAAACGGCGGCCGCCCCCGGCCTTGCCCGCCCCCACGGCGGCTCCGGAACTCGCCCCATGATCGGCCTGATGACCAAGATCTCGGCCGGCTGGCTGGTCGCGATCATCGCCGGCATGCCGCTCTACGCCTCCATGGCGGCGGCCGCGCTGGTGTTCCTGTATGCGGGCGGCATCCCGCTGGGCCAGTTGCCGCAAAAGATGGCCGGGGCGATGAACTCGTTCCCGATCGTCGCCGCGCCCCTGTTCATCCTCATGGGCAACATCCTCGCCAAGGCGCAGATCACCGACCGGATCGTCGCCTTCGCGAGCGCCATCATCGGCTGGGTGCGGGGCGGCTACGCGCATGCGAGCATCCTCACCAGCATGATCTTCGCCGGCATGGTCGGCTCGGCCGTGGCGGACGCCGCCGGCTCGGGCGCGATCGAGATCCGCGCCATGACCAAGGCGGGCTACAAGCCCGAGACCGCCGCCGCCATCACGGCCGCGGCCGCCACCATCGGGCCGATCATCCCGCCCTCGCTCCCCATGGTGATATATGGCGTGTCGGCGGACGCCTCCATCGGCCGTCTGTTCGTCGGCGGGCTCATCCCGGGCGTGCTGATGGGCCTCTCCCTGATGGTGATGGTCAGCCTCGTCGCCCGCCGCGAGGGCATGGGCCGCAAGCCCTTCCAGGGCTGGCGCGTGGTGGGCCGCACCTTCCTGTCCAGCTCCTTCGCGCTGATGACGCCGGTGCTGATCCTGGGCGGCATGTTCTCGGGCATTTTCACGCCCACCGAGGCGGCCGCCGCGGCCTGCCTTTGGGCCCTGTTCCTCGGCTTCGTGGTCTACCGCACGCTGGAGGTGAAGGACCTCGGCCCCATCCTGGTCGACACGGTGGAGACCACCGGCCTCGTCACCGTGCTGGTGATGGCCGCCGGCGCGCTCGGCTGGTGCATGTCGATCTCGCGCCTGCCGCAGACGCTCGCGCCCATGATCACGCACACGATCACCAATCCGATCGTGTTCCTGCTCCTGTGCAACCTGCTGCTGCTGGTGGTCGGCTGCTTCATGGAAGCGCTGGCCGCGATGCTGATCCTGATCCCGATCCTGGTTCCGGCGGCGCTGAGCTACGGCATCGACCCGACGCAGTTCGGCGTGATGGTGATCCTGAACCTGATCCTCGGCACCATCCACCCGCCCATCGGCGTGGTGCTTTTCGTGGTGACGCGCATCGCCAACGTCTCGTTTGAGACCATGTCGCGCGCCATCCTGCCCTGGCTCATCCCGCTGCTGGTGGTGCTGACCGCCATCACGCTGTTTCCGCCGCTCACCACCTGGTTGCCCAAGCTGGTTTTCGGCTAAGGCTGTATCGCCAACTCTCTCCCGCACGGCGGGGAAGATGTCGGCCAAGCCAACGGAGGGGCGGTGAAGCGCCTGTCATTCCGTCGTTTGCACCCGTGAGCGGATCACTGACCAGCGCCTTCGGCCGTTTGCACGGCTGCAATGGCGTCGCGCGGCCGGAGGATTATCTCTGTGAGCAACGAAGGGGCTCCCCGCCCCTCTCACGGAGGCAGCCATGACGCACAACGGCATCCACCACGTCACCGCCATCTCGGGCCCGGCCCGCCGCAACGTCGATTTCTACACCCGCGTGCTCGGCCTGCGGCTGGTGAAGAAGACCGTGAACTTCGACGACCCGGGCACCTACCACCTCTATTTCGGCGACGAGGCCGGCGCGCCCGGCACGATCATCACGTTCTTTCCCTGGGAGCACGCCGCGCCCGGCCGGCTCGGCGTCGGCGAGACGCAGCAGACGTCGTTCCGGATCCCCGAAAGCGCCGTCGGCTTCTGGACGCAGCGCCTGATTGCGGCCGGCGTCGACCACGAGGCGCCCCGCAAGGCGTTCGGCGAAACCGTGCTGGCCTTCAAGGACCCGGACGACATGCGCCTCGCCTTGGTGGCGGTTCCGGGCATCGAGAGCGAGCCCGGCTACGCGGCCGGGGACGTTCCCGCTGAAGCCGCCATCCGGGGCTTCCACGGCGTGTCGCTGCTGCTCAACAAGACGGCCGCGACCGGCGCGATCCTCACCGACGTGTTCGGCTTCGCCGAAGCTGGCCGCGACGGCCCGGTGACGCGCTACCGCTCGAACGCCGCGATGGGCTCGGTGGTGGACCTGCACGAGGCCGGTGGCTTCCTGCGGGGCCGGCCGGGCGCGGGCTCGGTGCACCATGTCGCCTTCCGGGCCGAGAACGACGCCGCGCAGGCCGCCATGGCGGAGAAGCTCGCCACGGCGCACGGCATGCACGTCACCGAGCAGAAGGACCGCAACTACTTCCGGTCCGTCTACTTCCGCGAGCCCGGGGGCGTGCTGTTCGAGATCGCGACCGACGAGCCCGGCTTCGCCGTGGACGAGCCGGCCGAGAGCCTCGGCCAGGCGCTGAAGCTGCCGGCCCAGTACGAGAGCTCCCGCGCGCGGATCGAAGCCGTGCTGCCCGCCCTCGGCTAAGGCGCATCCCGGCCGGTCAGACGGCCGGCCGGGATCGCGTCCTCTCCCGCAGGGTCCCTCCCCCGGAGATCGCCCCATGACCACCGCGACCGAACTCACCTTTCTGCACCGCTACGAGCCCGCCACGACGCCGGGCCGCCCGCCACTCCTGCTGCTGCACGGCACGGGCGGCGATGAAAACGACCTGGTCCCGCTCGGCGAGGCGCTTTCGCCCGGCGCGGCGCTGCTGTCGCCCCGCGGCAAGGTGCTGGAGCGCGGCATGCCGCGCTTCTTCCGCCGCCTCGCCGAGGGCGTGTTCGACGAGGAGGACGTGCGCCGCCGCGCCGGCGAGTTGGCGACCTTCATCAGGGAGGCGCGCGCCGCGTACGGGCTGGCCCAACCCATCGCGGTGGGGTTCTCCAACGGCGCCAACATCGCCGCGGCCGTGCTGGAGCTTCATCCGGACGCGCTGGCCGGAGCGGTGCTGCTGCGCGCCATGACGCCGCTGGCGGCGCCGCCGACGGTGGACCTCGCCGGCAAGCCGATCCTGATCGTCTCGGGCGCGGCCGACCCCATCATCCCGGCCGCCGACGTCGGCGCGCTGGCGGCGCGGCTGCGCAAGGCCGGCGCGGACGTGCAGCACGAGACGCTGCCAGCCGGCCACGGCCTGACGCAATCCGACCTTGCTTTGGCGAAAAACTGGCTGGAGCGGCGGACTTAAACCAGGAAAGGGCGGCGCGATGACCCGCGAGGTAATCGCGCCGCTTCCCGATTGCGAAGACGATGGCCCCTGACTTGCAGGAGCCTCGTCATGAAGGCATCACGAACACCGACAGACGACGCCCAAACCGCTCACGCGGTCTCCCGCGCACCCACGGCGTTGTCGATGGCGGCCTCGGCCACGCGGCTGAAGCGCTGGCACGGACCTTCCGGCCCGACGCTCTGGCGGCTCACGCGGGCGCCCTCCACCAGCAGCGACAGCGTGTCGGCCAGCACCTCCGGGTCGCGGGCGCCGGCGCGGGCGCAGAGATCCGCGAGGCGGTCGCGCTGGGCGCGCTTGAAGTCCTCCACCACCTTGCGGGCCGGGTGCCCCTCGTCGGGTAGCTCGATGGCCGCGTTGGCGAGATCGCAGCCGCGGCTGTCGCACGACGCCATGGCGCTCGCCTTGACCCAGGCCTTCAAGAGGTCCAGCGGGTCGGGGTTGTCGGCCTCCATCTTGGCCCACAGGTCCGCGACGACGCGCGTCTGGTCGCGCAGGCACTCGGCGATCAGCTCGTCCTTGGAGCCGAAATGCCGGTACAGCGTCATCTTGTTGGTGCCGGCCGCCTCCGCGATCGCGTCGACGCCGCAGCCCTTGATCCCGAACTTCCTGAACATGTCACGAGCGGCGTCCAGGATGCGATCCCGGGGCCGGGCGCCAGACGGGCAAATCAGGCCCATGACCCATTCCTCACGACCAAGCTCATCACGCGGTCCTCACAAATTTGGTTCCGGGGGGTTGACGCGGGTGTTACCGATCAGTAACTTCCGGAACGTTACTTACCGGTAACACCCTTCCAAAGAGGCGTCAACCAAATCGCAATCCGGGTTTTGCCGGACGCGAAGCGGGTCGTTTTTTGAAGAGTGCGGCCGCCGGAGATATGCCATGAAGCCTTATTCCCCCGATCTCTCCCTTGATGAACTCCTGTCCGATCCGCTGGTTCGCGCCTTGATGCAGGCCGACCGCGTCGATCCGGCAAAACTGCGCCGCGACCTTGCCGCGGTCACCCCCCGCCCCTTTCAGCGCGCAGGCCGACAGCCCCAAGCCCTGCCCAACGGCTCCCTCCCCCGCTGGCCCACCGCCTGGGATGAACTGCGGCATCTGGTGATCGGCTGCGTGGAATCCAACCCGGCGTCGTCTTCGCCCCCCGGGCGGCGCCTCCAGAAGGTCGACCAGCCATGGTGAATTTCTTTATCCAGCGGCCGATCTTCGCCTCCGCCATCGCCATCATCATGGTGATGGCGGGGGCCATCTGCTACCTCACCCTCCCGGTCGCGCAATTCCCCGACATCACCCCGCCGCAGGTGGTGGTGAGCGCCCGTTATCCGGGCGCCAGCGCCCAGGTGGTGGCCGATACGGTCACGACCCCGCTGGAGCAGCAGATCAACGGCGTCGAGGGCATGACCTACATGGCCTCGTCGAGCTCCAACGACGGCAGCGCCACCATCACGGTGACGTTCGACGTCGGCTACCCGCTCAGCACCGCCGCTGTGGACGTGCAGAACCGCGTTTCGCAGGCCGCCTCGTCCCTGCCCGCGATCGTCAACCAGTCCGGCGTGACGATCAAAAAGCAGAACCCCAACTTCGTGCTGATCGTGAACCTCACCTCGCCGGACAAGTCCGTCGATCCGGTGGCGCTCAGCAACTACGCCTACCTGCAGATCGTCGACCCGCTGAAGCGCCTCCAGGGCGTCGGCGACGTCCAGATCTTCGGCGAGCGGCGCTATTCCATGCGCGTCTGGCTCGATCCCGACAAGCTCGCCAAGTTGGGCGTCACCGCCACCGACGTTCAGGCCGCCATCGCGGAGCAGAACGTCCAGGTCGCCGCCGGCAAGATCGGCCAGTCCCCGGCCCCGGCAGGCACCGCCTTCGAGCTCCAGGTCAACGCCGTCGGCCGCCTCGCCGACCCGTCCCAGTTCGGCGAGATCGTGGTGCGGGCGGATCCCGCCAGCGGCGCAGTTCTGCATCTGCGCGACGTCGCCCGGATCGAGCTCGGCGCGCTGCAATACGCCTCCTCGGCCTTTTTCGGCGAGGACCCCACCGTCGTGCTCGCCGTGTACCAGATGCCCGGCTCCAACGCCCTCGACCTGCAGCAGCGGGTCAAGGACAAGATGCAGGAGCTCTCGGGCCGCTTCCCGGCCGGCATCGCCTACGCGATGCACTACGACACCACTCGCTTCGTCTCCGCCTCCATGCACGACGTGCTGGTGACGCTGGCCGAGGCGCTGGTTCTCGTGGTCGCGGTCGTGTTCGTCTTTCTGCAGAACTGGCGCACCACCGTCATCCCCACCATCGCGATCCCGGTGTCGCTGATCGCCACGCTCGTGGTGATGAAGCTGCTCGGCTTCTCGCTCAACATGCTGAGCCTGCTTGGCATGGTTCTGGCCATCGGCCTCGTGGTCGACGACGCCATTGTGGTGGTCGAGAACGTCGAGCGCCAGCTCGAGGCGGGCCTGAAGCCGCTCGCCGCCACCCGCAAGGCCATGCAGGAGGTGACGGGTCCCATCGTCGCCACCACGGCGGTGCTGATGGCCGTGTTCGTTCCCGTCGCCTTCATCCCGGGCGTCGCCGGCCGGCTCTACAACCAGTTCGCCCTCACGGTGGCGATCTCGGTCGGCATCTCGGCCTTCAACTCGCTGACCCTGAGCCCCGCGCTCAGCGCCGCCTTCCTGCGCCACCGCCCGGCGACGAACTTCGCGCCCTTCCGCTGGTTCAACACGGGCTTCGACCGGCTGTCGCACTCCTACGCGAACGGCGTGCGCCACCTCATCCGCTTCCGCTGGGCCATGCTGGCGCTGTTCGTCGCCGGCCTCGGGGCCACCTACGCGGTGTGGATGCGCATTCCCTCCACCTTCCTGCCCGTGGAGGACCAGGGCTACTTCTTCGTGGTCGTGCAGGCGCCCGACGGCGCCTCGCTGGAACGCACCGACGCTGTCGCCCGCAAGGTGCGCGAGGAGTTGATGCGCACGGAAGGCGTCGACATCGTCGGCTCCATCAGCGGGCTCAACTTCCTTACCGGGGCGGCGCAGTCCAACTCGGCCGTGGAGTTCGCCATCCTGAAGCCCTGGGACGAGCGCGGCGCCGGCATGAGTGCGTCCGAGATCGTCGCTCGGGTGCGGCCCAAGCTGCTCGGCATCCCTGACGCGATCGCGCTGAGCTTCGATCCGCCCTCCATCCCGGGCCTCGGCGCCACGGGCGGCTTCGAGTTCCAGGTGCAGGACCTCACCGGCCGCGGCAGCGCCGCGCTCAACGAGGTCACGCAGGCGCTCATCGCCGAGGCCAGGAAGCAGCCGGAGCTCAACGCCCAGCAGCTCTTCACCAGCTTCAGCACGTCGACGCCGCAATACAATTACGACCTCGACCGCAGCAAGGCGAAGATGCTCGGCCTCAACCTGCCGGACGTGTTCAACACGCTGCAGATCTATCTCGGCTCGCTCTACGTGAACGACTTCAACCTGTTCGGGCGCACCTTCCGGGTCACCCTGCAGGCTGACCAGGCGGCGCGCGGCGCAGCGACCGACATCTCGCGGCTCTATGTCCGCAACTCCACCGGCGGCATGGTGCCGCTCAGCACGCTGGGCTCGTTGAAGCCCACCGTAGGGCCCGAGACTGTGCCGCACTACAACAACAACCCCTCGGCGCTGATCAACGGCGGCGCGGCTCCGGGCTACAGCTCGGGCCAGGCCGTGGAGGCCATGCAGCGGGTCGCCGCCAGCGTGCTGCCGCGCGACTTCGGCTACGAGTGGACGGGCATCACCTTCCAGGAGCTCAAGGCGGGATCGGTGGCGACCCTCGTGTTCGGGCTCGCGATCGTGTTCGTGTTCCTGATCCTGGCCGCCCAGTACGAGAGCTGGTCCATGCCCTTCATGGTGCTGCTCTCGGTGCCGCTGGCGCTCTTCGGCGCGCTCGCGGGGCTCTGGGTGCGCGGCATGCAGATCGACGTGTACTCGCAGATCGGCTTCGTGATGCTGATCGGCCTCGCGGCCAAGAACGCGATCCTGATCGTCGAATTCGCCAAGCGTCGCCGCGAGGAAGGCGTCGAAATCGTGGAGGCCGCCATGGAGGCGGCGCGGCTGCGGCTGCGTCCCATTCTCATGACCGCCTTCGCGTTCATCCTCGGCGTCGTGCCGTTGATGCTCGCCACCGGGGCCGGCGCGGCCAGCCGTCGCTCCATCGGCACTACGGTGTTTGGCGGCATGGTCGCCGCCACGGTGCTGACGCTGCTCTTCACCCCTGTCTTCTACGCCGTGATCGAGACGTGGCGGGAACGCCGCGACCGTCCCGATCCGGCCGCCCATCATCCTGAGCCGGCCACGTTCAAGCAGGCCGCCGAGTAAGGTTCCGGAGATCCCCCATGCGCAAGCTCACCCTCACGCTCGGCGTCGGCGTCGCCCTGGCGGCCCTCGCCTGGTACACGCCACCGATACGCGAACGCCTCGGCCTGGCGCCGGCGCAGCCCACCACGCCAGCCGCGGCCGCGCCGCCCCCCTTCGCGATGCCGGCTCCGGTGGCCGAGCTGGTCACCCGGACGCTGCCGATCAACCTCGACTACCCGGCCCGCACGGAAGCTTTCCGTACGGTCGCCTTGCAGGCGAAGGTTTCCGGCTACGTCGTGGAGCAGCGCGCCCATGACGGCGCGGATGTGAAGGCTGGCGACCTGCTCTATCGCATCGACCCGCGCGACTACGAAGCCGCGCTCGACCAGGCCAAGGCGCAGATGCAGCAGGCCTCGGCCTCGCTCGAATACCTGAAGTCCAGCCTCGACCGCGGCGAGGAGCTCGCCCGCCGCGGCTTCCTGGCCAAGGACAACTACGACCAGCGCAACAGCTCCGTGCGGCAGGCCGAGGCCGGGCTGGCGGTGAACCGGGCCGCCATCCGCACCGCTGAGCTCAACCTGGAGCGCGCCACGATCCGCGCTCCATTCGACGGCCGGCTCGGCCGCGACCAGGCCCCTGTCGGCACGCTGATCAGCGCTGGCGGCGGCCCGCTGAACACGCTGGTGCAGCTGGATCCGATCTACGTGACGTTCACCCCGAGCGAGACCGACCTCGTCGCCATCCAGAAGGCGCAGGCCGGCGGCGCCGACGTGCAGGCGGACGTGGTGGTGCCCGGGCAGGACCGGCCCCCTCATCGCGGCAAGCTGACCTTCCTGGACAACGTCGTCGACCGCACCACGGGCGCGATCACCGCCCGCGCGACCATCCAGAACGACGACTTCGCGCTGCTGCCAGGCCAGTATGTCCGTATCAGGCTGCGGGTCGGCGAGCAGCCCGACGCGCTTCTGGCCCCGCAGGCGGCAGTTGGATCGAGCCAGCTCGGCAAGCATCTCTTCGTGGTCGGCGATGACAACCGCGTGCAACTGCGCCCCGTGGTGCTCGGCCAGACGGACGGCGAGCTCGTCTCGATCGTAAAGGGCGTCGCCAAGGGTGATCGCGTGATCACCGGCAATCTGCAGAAGCTCGGCCCCGGCTCGCTGGTGCAGCCCCTGCCCGCCGCCGCCAAGCCCTGACCGGCGGGCGCAAGCGCCTCGCCGATGGTTAACCAAAAGGCGGTCGTCTCACGCATGAGACGGCCGCCTTTTCGCGTCCGGCCTCCCGCAGCGTGCCCGTCCCTGCACCCAAAGGGGGATGCGCGTCCGCCGGGTTCAGCAGAATTCGGCAAGGCGCCGCGCCTGTTCATCCGTGATTCACCGGGTACCTTCACGTTCA
Source organism: Alsobacter metallidurans (assembly GCF_014636935.1). Taxonomy (GTDB): domain Bacteria; phylum Pseudomonadota; class Alphaproteobacteria; order Rhizobiales; family Beijerinckiaceae; genus Alsobacter; species Alsobacter metallidurans. Next base: position 898,654 of record NZ_BMES01000002.1, read on the forward strand.
GGCTCCGCCTAGACTCGGCGTTGCTGGAGAGGGCACATGATGATTCACGACGAAAGCAGGCTCGTACGCGCGCAAAGACGCGTGGAGCTTGCCCAGACATTCGCCGAAGACGCTCGTCGGATGGTCGGCGTGCTCGACGCGCAATCGAAGATCATGACCGCCGCGCTCGAGAAGCTGCGCCGCGGCAACGCCTCCCCGCGCGAGATCGCCGCCCAGGCCGCCTGCATGGCCTCCTTCGCGGCGATGATGAACCAGGCCGCCGCGAACTTGCGCAAGAGCCACGCCGGCGCCCGCGAGGACCTTGCCGAACTGGAAGACCTCCGCCGCCTCGACCCCGACCTCGCCGCAACGCTCCGCGCCGCCGTCACCACGCTGGGCGACAGCTGCCGCGCCGTCACCCGGTGCAGCGAATCCCTGGAGCGCTGCCTCGAAAACGGCGCCCGCCGCGCCAACCGCTTCTGGCAGGACGCCGCAGGAGCCATGCCGCACTGAGGGGTGGTGCGGGAGCCCATGACGAGAAGCGTGCGTGCGTTCCCTCTCCCGCAGTCGGGAGAGGGATGCGCACGACGATCAAACGCCTCGCCGTCATTGCCGAGCGGAGCGAGGCAATCCAGGCGGTTGGGGTTAGCCGCCCGGCGCTGGGCATATGCCCAGCATCAGCTGGATTGCTTCGCTGGCGCTCGCAATGACGAGCGGAGGGTTGGGCGACAGCAGGGCGGCCCCAGCCACCCGCTCCCTACAGCGCCGTCGCCGTCAGCCCCTTCATCAGGATCGGCCCGGTGGGCCGGCCGGTGGGCGAGCCGCTGGCGGGCTCCACCGTGATCTCGAAGAGCTGGTTCGGCCCGGGCTTCGGCAGCTTCGACAGGTCGAGCCGCGTCGCCCGCGCCTCGCCGATGAGGCCGACCGATTTCGGCCCGACCGCGCGGTCCCACAGCGTCCAGATTTCGAGCGCCCGCCCGGGCGGAGCCGCGATCGCCCGCAAGGGAACCAGCTCCGTTCGCCCGTCCGCGAAGGCGTTGACCACGGCGGCCGGCTGGGCGCTGCCCTCCTCCAGCAGCACCGCGACCAGCGTCGGCGTGCGCGCCGCCTTGTCGGCGAAATAAGCGGCGCCGACAGCCAGCACCACCGCGGCCGCCGCCGCGAAGCCGGTGGCGGCGCGCCACGCCGGGAGGCTCTGCCAGATCGACGGCCGCGCCGCGCCAGCGGAGCGGAACGGCAACACGTGGGCTGTCGCGGCCTCGACGGAAGCGGGCGAACTCTCCGGTTTGGCAGGCGTAGCCGCAAGCCCTGACTCGATCCGCCCCCACAGGTCGCCGCTTGGCGCGGCGCGGTCTGCGATGGCGTCGAGATCGGACAGGCGCACCCGCCACTCCGTCACGGCCGCCGCGAAGGCAGGGTCCTGCTCCATGAGGGCGTCCGCCCGCGCTGCGTCTTCGCCCTCCAGGACGCCGAGCGCATGCTCGGCCGCCAGCTCGTCCCGGGTCGTCGCATCGCTCATGGCAGGCACTCCCGCAACGAGCTCAGCGAACGTCGCATCCAGGACTTCATGGTGCCGAGCGGCACCCGCAGGCGCCCGGCGAGCTCGCCGTGCGTCAATCCGTGCACATAGGCGAGCACGATCAGCGAGCGGCGCGTCGGGTCCAGCCGCTCCAGGCAACGGCGCAGCGCGCTGGCCTCCGACAACCGCGACACGATGGCCTCGGCGTCCTCCTCGGCGCTGGTGAGCCCCATGGGCTCGAAATCCTCGACCAGGTCGGTGCGGGTCTCCACCCGCAGCACGTTCAGCGCCCGGTGCCGCACGATCGCGTAAAGCCAGGACCGCGCATGGCCGCGCTCAGGCGCGAAGCCGGCGGCCTTCTGCCAAATCTGCAAGAAGGCGTCGTGCACCACCTCCTCGGCCACGGCCCGCCGCCCGACGATGCGCAGCGCCACCCCGATCATGCGCGCGCCCTCGGCGTCATAGATGCGCCGCAGCGCGTCCCGCTCGCCCGCGGCGCAGCGGGCGAGCTCGGCCGCGAGGTCGACCGGCGCGTCCAGCGTATGTTCGGCGGGCATGGACATCGCGGCGGAGGGCTCCGGGTGATCCTGTCCCTCTAATACGCTCCGAAACCGCCCATGGATGCAAAGGAGAAAAAACTTCAGCGCCTCTGCATCCGCCGCCGAGGTCGGCGTGTACCCGCTCCGTCAGCCGGTCGACAGGCCGGGACAACGGGAGAAACACGATGACAACCAAGACGCTGTTCGCCGCGCTGCTCGCCACCGCCGCTTTCACGGGCGCCGCCAACGCCCAGGTCGCCGTCGCGCTGATCGGCGAGAACACCCTCGCGATGGTGGACGTCGCCGCCAAGAAGGTCACCGGAACCGTGAAGGTCGACGGCGCCAACCTGCTCGGCATCGACGTGCGCCCCGCCGACGGCATGCTGTACGGCCTCGCCTCGGACGGCCAGATCTGGACCATCGACGCCAAGACCGGCAAGCCGACCGCAAAGTCCAAGCTCGACATGCCGCTGCCCGCCAACGTGATGATGACCGTGGACTTCAACCCGGTCGCCGACCGCCTGCGCGTGATCGGCTCCAACGGCGCCAACCTGCGCATCAACGTCGACGACGGCAAGGTCACCAAGGACGGCGACCTGAAGTTCGCCGAGGCCGACATGCACAAGGGCGAGACGCCCAAGATCGTGGCTGGCGCCTACACCAACTCCATGAAGGGCGCCAAGGAAACCACCCTCTACGACATCGACGGCACGATCGGCGCGCTCGTGAAGCAAGCCCCGCCGAACGACGGCGTGCTCGGCGCCGTCGGCAAGCTCGGCGTCAAGGCCGACATGGCGGCCTTCGACATCGTCACCGACTCGGCCGGCAAGAGCGAAGGCTGGCTGATGGCCGCCGACACGCTCTACCGGGTCGACCTTTCCACCGGCAAGGCGACCGCCCACGGCAAGATCGAGGGCGTCGGCACGATGCAGGTGCGCGACCTCGCCGTCATGCCGGCCATGTAAGGTAGGACGACGCGCGCTCGGAGCCTTTCCGACGTCACACTCAATCGTCATCCCCGGGCTTGTCCCGGGGATCCACGCGCTGGGCTCCCGCGTGGATGGCCGGGACAAGCCCGGCCATGACGGAGAGTGCGAGACCACATTGCGCCTCGGTGATTGCGGAGAGGTGGATGGCCGCGGTACTCGTCTTCCAAACGGGAGACGCCCCATGGCTTCGCACGATCACCCCCACGATCACGACCACGATCACGACCACCCGCACGACCACGCCCCGCGCTGGAAGCACAACGGCGTGCGCGTGATCAAGGGCGACCAGCTCGACCCCAACACGGCCCAGACGCCCGGCATGTTCCGGCAGGCCGCCATCAACCACGCCCGCGTCGGCGCGCAGAAGATCTGGGCCGGCACGGTCGCGATCGAGCCCAACGCCAAGACGGGCGTGCACCACCACGGCGCGCTCGAGAGTGTGATCTACGTGGTCAGCGGCAAGGCCCGCATGCGCTGGGGCGACAAGCTGGAATTCGTCGCCGAGGCCGGGCCCGGCGACTTCATCTTCGTGCCCCCCTACGTGCCGCACCAGGAGATCAACGCCGACCCCGACCAGCCGCTGCAATGCGTGCTGGTGCGCTCCGACAACGAGGCCGTGGTGGTCAACATCACGGACGTGGAGCCCGTCGAGAAGCCGGAGACGGTCTACTGGGTCGACCCCATCCACAAGCACCCGGAATAAGCCGCTCGCGCGAAGTTCAAGCCGCCGGGGCTCGCTTTCCGCGCCCCGCGCAGGCAATGTCCCGGGAGGTTCGGGGAACGACGATGTCTGCCACGATGGCGATCCGGGTAGTGAGGCTGGCGAGCGGCCTCTTGCTGATGGCCTTCGTGTTCACGCACCTCGCCACGCTCGCGGCCGGGCTGATGTCGCTCGACGCCATCAACGCCGCGGCCGGCATGCTGATGGCGCCCTGGATGACGGGCGTCGGCACCGCCCTGCTGGCCGGCTCCGCCGTCGCGCATCTCGCGCTCGGCCTCGCCACGATCGCGACCAAGCGCACGCTCGCGATGCGCCGCGGCGACGCCGTGCAGCTCGTGCTCGGCCTCGCCGTGTTGCCGCTGCTCACGCCCCACATCCTCACCGTGCGCGTCGCCAATGCGTATGCGCCCGATCTGGAGGTGGATTTCGCCCGCCTCCTCACCTTCTACTGGCACTTCGCGCCCGTTTACGCGATCCAGCAGCTCGTCGTGGTGCTGGTGGTGTGGAGCCACGCCAGCATTGGCCTGCATGGCTGGATCAGCGTGCAGCGCTGGGGCGAGCGCGCCGGGCGCCTCGTCACCCCGCTGCTGTTCGCCACCCCCATCCTGGCGCTGCTCGGCTTCGTGGAGGCCGGCAAGCAGGTGCTCGCCGCCTTGCGGGACGACCCCGCCTTTGCGGCCGACGTGGAGGCGCACTGGGCGCGGCTGCAATCCGCCCAGCCCTCGCTGCGCGCCATCGCCGGCACGGTCTCGCTCACCTACTGGTCGGTCGTGGTGCTGGTTGTCGCCGCGCTCGCGGTCGGGCTCCTCATGCGTCGCCGCTCGCCCGTCCACATCCGCTACGACGGCGGGCTGGAGGGCGTCGGCCTGCGCGGCCTGTCGATCCTGGAGATCAGCCGCCGCTCCGGCGTGCCGCACGCCAGCGTGTGCTCCGGCCGCGGTCGCTGCGGCACCTGCCGGGTGCGGGTGCTCAGCGGCGCCCAGGCTCTCACGCCCATGCAGGATGTGGAGCGCCGCACGCTTGGCCCCGCCTGCGCGGCGGATTCGGTGCGCCTCGCCTGCCGCGCCCGCGTCTACGACGACGGCGTCGCGGTGGAGCGCCTTCTCGCCCCCGACGCGGACGCCGCCTTGGCCCGCCGCCTGAAGGATCCCGACGTCGCCCCGGCCCCGGCCATGGAGGCCGCCCCGGCTCCGGCTACGGAGGCGGCGGCATGATGATGGCGACCAGCATCCTGGAGCGCGCCCAGAACGGCGTCGCGGCCGCCTTGCGCGATTTCGCCCTCGCGCCCGGCGAAGCGGCCGGGCTCCTCGCCGGGATCAACGCGTCGCTGCAGTCCGGCGACGGCGTGCGCGCCTTTGCGTACCTGCTGATCGTGTTCATCGTCGCGGCCGGCCTCGAATGGCTGTTCTGGACCTATGCGGGCCCGGCCTATCGCTGGCTTCTCGCCGAGGATCCGCGCCGCCGGACGGACGCCTGGCGCATCGCCGGCCGCCGCATCGCCACGGACGCCGCCGCCCTCACGCTCTCGGTCGTCTCGATGCTCGCCGTGGCGGCGATCTTCGCCTGGCCGCCCGGCGTGCCGGACGTCATCGTCGGCGTCGCCATGGTGACGCTCGCGGCGCGCCTCACGGCCGCGCTGGCCGGCGCGCTGCTGGCGCCTGGCAACCGCCGCCTGCGCCTCGTTTCGCTCGGCGCTCCGGATGCTCGCGCCTGGTCGCTCGCCCTGCCGCCCCTGGCGGGCGTTCTCGCCGCCGGCCTCGTCGCCGCGGAAGCGTTCGAACCCCACGCCCCCCATCTCGCCGGCGCGTTTGCGGTTCTCACCGCGCTGGTCGCCGGGGTGTCGCTGGTGGTCGTCGTGGCGGTTCTCGAGAAGCGCCGCCCGCCGCAACGGCGGCTGCTGCCGCGCCCGCTCGTGGCTGGCCTGTGGGCCGCCGTGGTGCTTCTGGTCTGGCTCGCGGGCGAGCCCCGCTGGGCGCTCACGGTCGTGATCGTCAGCGCCACCCTGTTGCTGGAGGGCGTCGCCCGCCGCATCGTCCGCGCCGCCTGGGACCTTGCCGAAGCCAGCAAGGCGTCCGCGGAGGCCGCCGCTTTGGCCCAAGCGGCCGATGCCGCTACACCGAGCACGGAGCCGGCCGCCTCCGTCCCGGCCGCGCCGGTTCTGCGCCCCCGACGCCGCGCACTCATGGCGGCGCTGAGCCGCGACGTCAGCATTCGGGCCGCCCGTTTCGTGGTGGCGCTCGCCGGGCTCGGCGCCTGCATCGCCGTGTGGGGTCTCGCCATTCTGTCGCCCATGGACGTGCAAAGCCCGCTGGAGCGCTTCGTGTCGCGCACGCTCGGCGCGGTTGTGCTGGTGCTGCTCGCCGATCTCGCCTGGACGGCTGTAAAAACCTGGACCGACGCGTTGCTGGAGCGCGTCGCCGCCACGCCGCACGGCGATCCCGAGACGGGCGCCAACGCGCGCCTGCTCACGCTGGTGCCGATGGCCCGCAAGGCCTTCGGAGCGACCCTGGTCGGCCTTCTCGCGGTGTCGCTCCTGTCGATCTTCGGCATCGCGATCACGCCCCTGCTGGCCGGCGCCGGCGTGCTTGGCATCGCGGTCGGCTTCGGCGCGCAGACGCTGGTGCGCGACGTGCTCTCGGGCGTCTTCTACCTCGCCGAGGACGTGTTTCGCATCGGCGACTACATCGAGGGCGGCTCCGCCAAGGGCACTGTGGAGCGCATCACCCTGCGCACCGTGGCGCTGCGCCACCAGAACGGCCCGCTGCATTTCGTGCCCTACGGCTCGCTTGGCTCCGTCCGCAACAATTCACGCGATTGGGTGATCGACAAGTTCGAGCTCCCGCTTCCCATCGAGGTCGACAGCGAGTTTGTCCGCAAGCTGGTCAAGAAGATCGGCCAGCAGATGCTTGAGGACCCGGAGATCGGCCACCTCATCGTCGAGCCGCTGAAAACCAAGATCTACCGCATCGAGCCGGGCGTGAAGGTGTTTCGCTGCAAGGTCCAGACCCCGCCCGGCAAGCAGTTCGAGGTCCGCGCCGCCGCCTACCGTCGCATCGAGGCGGCCCTGCGCGAAAACGGCCTCCGCTTCGCCGACAGCCGCTCGCAGGTGGTGCTGAGCTCCGCTCCCCAAGGAGAGCCGCTCACGGCCGCGAATGCCTGACCGGTCCGTCGCTTCGTCCTAACCTGCAGGAACGCGCATGACATCCCCTCTCCCCGCAGCCGAACGCGCCCGCATCGCGGCCCTGCTCGCCCCCACGGGCGTGCTGCGCGCCGGCATCAACCTGTCGAATTTCCTGCTGGTCTCGCGCCGCACGCCGGATGGCGGCCCCGCCGGCGTGTCGCCCGACATGGCGCGCGCCCTGGCCGACAGCCTCGGCCTTCGGCTCCACTACGTGCCCTACCCTAACCCCGCCCAAGTGGCGGACGCAGCCGGGAAGGACGAGTGGGACGTCGCCCTGATCGGGGCCGAGCCGCAGCGCGCCGAAGTCATCGCCTTCACGCCCGCTTATGCGGAGATCGAGGCCACCTACCTGGTGCCGGAGAAATCGACCGCCCAGACGGTTGCGGACGTGGACGCCCCCGGTCGGCGCATCGCGGCGGCCGACCGCACCGCCTTCGGCCTCTGGCTCGACCGCAACCTCAAAGCGGCTGAAATCCACCGCGTCGCCACCATGGACGACGCCCTGGCAGCTTTCCGCACCCACGACCTCGACGCCCTCGCGGGCCTCCGCGCCCGCCTCATCGACGACCAGAAGGCCGTGCCGGGCAGCCGCATCCTCGATGGTCGCTTCATGACCGTGCAGCAAGCCATCGGCGTCCCGCGCGCCAAGGAAGGCGCTCTCGCCTATTTGGTCGATTTCGTCGCCGACGCCCGCCGCACCGGCCTCGTGCAAGAACTCATTCGCCGCCACAAGGTTCAAGGCTTGACGGCGGCGTGAGCCAGACATCCGCGCTGGTGTTATGCGTCAGCCCCTTTACCGTCATTGCGAGCGCAGCGAAGCAGTCCAGCGAACGCCAGGCGTAGCGCGCGCTTCCCTGGCTCAGGCGCCGGCGCCTGAGCCAGCGCCAACATTCGTCAGCGCGGGCTTTTTCAAGCCGCCGAAGATGGCAGCCGCGCAGCGCCTTCGCGCCAGGCCGCGACACGCGGCCAGAACAGCCCGATCGCGAGGCCGCCGAGCACGAGGCCGGCCGCTACGAGCTTCCAGCCGGGCATCGGTTCACCAAGCCAGAGCCAGGACGCCCCCATGCCAAACACCGGGACGAGCAGCGCCATCGGAGTGATGGAGGCCGCGGGGTTGCGCGACAGCAGCCACGCCCAGGCCGCGTAGCCGAACAGGCTGTTGCCGACCGACTGCCACAGCACCGCCGCCCAAGTGGTCGCGCCGGCGTCGCGCAGCCCGGTCGCGATGGCGGGCCAGCCCTCGAACATCAGCGACAGCACGATCAGCGGCGGAACCGAGAACAGGCTGGACCACACCACATAGGCCACCATGTTCACGCGGCCGCCGGCCTTCGCGACCATGTTGCCGGCCGCCCAGCACGCCGCCGCGAGCAGGATGAGGCCGAGCCCCAGCGGCGTCGTGGTCGCGTCCACATTGGCGGCGATCACCCCAATGCCGACGCAGGACAGAAGCAGCGCGGCGATCTGGAACGCCCGCACCCGCTCGCCCGTGAACGCCATCGAGAGCCCGATGGTGAAGAACACCTGCGCCTGCACGACCAGCGAGGCCAGGCCCGGCGAGATGAAGCCGTTGATGGCGATGAACAGCAGCCCGAACTGGCCCGCCCCGATCAGCAGCCCATAGGCGACCAGATGGCTCCATGGCACGGCCGGCCGCCGGATGAACAGGAGCGCCGGAAACGCCGCGAACACGAATCGCAAAGCCGCGAAGGTGAGCGGCGGCAGATGCGACAGCCCGATCCGGATCACGACGAAATTGGTGCCCCACACCGCCACGACGGCGAGCGCGAGCAGGACATGGGACAGCGGCAGCGCGCGCGGCATCGGGGCCTCCGAACTCGGCCGCACCATGCACGCGCCGAAGCGCGCTGAACAATCGAATTGCGTGACGCCAGCGATCAGCGAAACCGATCGAAGTCACTCCTCGCCACCTCGCGACCTCGCCTGGAAGTCGGGCGCGCCACAAAGGAACCCCTCGCGCCCGGCGTCTGTTTCCCCCGCATCAATGGGAGAACACACATGACGATGAAGCTGATTGGCGTAATCGCAGGCGCCGCGCTGGCCTTTGCGGGTCTTGCATCCACCGCGCAGGCCCAGGGCGTCGTACGCGGCGCGCAGGACGGCGCCATCGTGGGCAACCGGGCGGCCGGCCCCGTGGGCGGAGCCGTCGGCGGCGTGGTCGGCGGCGTGGCGGGCGGTGTCGTCGGCGGCGTCAAGGGTGTGGCCGGCATCCCGCAGGACACCCGCGTGCGCACCTACCGCACGCACCGCCACCACTACCATCGCCGGCACGCCCACCGCCGCTGAACCGACCCGAATAAACGCGCGTCCCCCGAACGCCCGACGCAGGGCGGAAGGGGGATGCCGCCGGGCCACGCTCGGCTCGACGTGACTTACACGCGAGGGCTGGACTGCGCAGCGTCGTGCTCCATGTGCTTGCAACAAGGGATCGCGGCGCGCGCCGGCCGACCCTGTTCTTGCACACACCGGAGCACCCCCCGCATGAGCAGCCCCCTCACGCTCACCGTGAACGGCGTCCAGCGCCGCTTCGATCTCGACGACCCGCGCGTCACGCTGCTGGACCTGCTGCGCGAGCGCCTCGACCTCACCGGAACCAAGAAGGGCTGCGACCGCGGCCAGTGCGGCGCCTGCACGATCCTGGTCGACGGCCAGCGCATCAATTCCTGCCTCGCCCTCGCGATCAGCCATGACGGCGCCGACATCCTCACCATCGAGGGCGTCGCGCATGGCGACGCGCTGCATCCGGTGCAGGCCGCCTTCATCCAGCATGACGGCTTCCAGTGCGGCTTTTGCACGCCCGGCCAGATCATGAGCGCCATCGGGCTCATCCGGGAGGGCCAGGCCGGCGACGATCCCGAGCGCGTCCGCGAAGGGATGAGCGGCAACCTGTGCCGCTGCGGCGCCTATGCGGGCATCACCGAGGCCGTGCTCGAGGCCCATCACACCCTCAACCGCAAGGCGGAGCAGGCGGCATGAACCGGTTCGAATATCTCCGCCCCGCCACCGCCGCCGACGCAGTTGCGGCCGCCGCCCAGCCAGGCGCGGCCTATCTCGCGGCCGGCACCAACCTGCTCGACCTCATGAAGGGCGGCATCGCGCGCCCCGACACGCTGGTGGACATCACCCGCCTGCCCGGCCTGGACACGGTGGAAACCCTGCCGGACGGCTCAACCCGCATCGGCGCGCTGGTGCGCAACGCCAGGCTGGCGCATGACGCCGGCTTCGCCCGCCGCTACCCGGCCGTCGCCGAGGCGCTGCTGTCGGGCGCGTCGCCGCAGCTGCGCAACGCCGCCACGGCCGGCGGCAACCTGCTGCAGCGCACCCGCTGCACCTATTTCTACGACACGGCCAGCGCCTGCAACAAACGCCAGCCCGGCTCCGGCTGCGACGCGCTCCACGGCGACAACCGCCTCCACGCGGTGCTCGGCTGGAGCGAGCGCTGCATCGCCACTCACCCTTCCGACTTCTGCGTCCCGCTCGCCGCGCTGGACGCCGTGGTGGAGACGCACGGCCCCGCCGGCCCGCGCGAGATCCCGCTGGAAGCCTTTCACCTCCTGCCCGGCGACGCGCCCGAGCGCGAGACGGTTCTCCAGCCCGGCGAGCTGATTCTGGCCGTGAGGCTCCCGCCGCAAGCGGCTGAGTTCGCGGCGCATTCTCGCTACCTCAAGGTTCGCGAGCGCACCTCCTACGCGTTCGCGGTGGCGTCCGCCGCCGCTGCGCTGCGCATGGAGGGCGACAGGGTCGCGGAGGCCCGCATCGCGCTCGGCGGCGTCGCCCTGAAGCCGTGGCGCGCTCGCGAGGCCGAGGCCCTGCTGGCCGGCCAGAAGCCCGACGCGGCCCTGTTCCGCCGCGCCGCCGACGCCGCGCTGGCCGACGCGCGGCCCTCCGCCCCCGCCAACGCCTTCAAGATCGAGCTCGCGCGCCGCATCGTCGCCCGGGCCCTCACGCTGGCCGCCGCCGGGACCCCCAACCGCATTCCCGCCCTGCCGGCTTCCCCCTTTGCGCATCAGACCGGAGGCGCCCACCATGCCTGAACTCAAGCTCAACCAGGCGCCCGCCCATGTCCGCCACGGCTCCAACATGGGCCAGCCCCTCACGCGGCGCGACGGCGTGCTGAAGGTCACGGGCGCGGCCCCCTACGCGGCCGACAGCAAGGTCGAGGGCCTGCTCCACGCCGTTTTGGCCGTCAGCACGATCGCGCGCGGCCGCGTCACGCATCTCGATGTCGCGGCCGCCAAGGCGCATCCCGGCGTGGTCGACGTCATGACGCCCGAGAACCGCCCGGCGCTGGCCGAGGATCCGGACGCCAAGACCAACCCCTTCATGTTCCGGCTCGACCTCCTCCAGAACGACCGCGTGCGCTATCCCAACCAGCCCATCGCGGTGGTGATCGCCGACACGCTGGAAGCCGCAACCGAGGGCGCGGCCCTCCTGGCCCCCCGCTACGAGACCGAGCCGGCCCGCGCCGGCCTCGACACCGAAGGCCGATTTTCTCCCAACACCGTCGGGGTCGGCAACCCGGCCGAAGCCAGCCACGGCGACGTCGAAGCCGGCCTCGCGGGCGCGGCCAAGCGCGTCGAGGCCACCTACGAAACCCCGGCGCAATACCACAACGCCATGGAGCCGCACGCCATCGTGGCCCATTTCGAGGGCGACCGCCTCACGGTCGACACCCCCAGCCAGGGCCTCGCCATGGCGCAGGGCCGCCTCGCCGGCCTCTTCGGCATGGACCCGAAGAACATCCTCGTCCGCTCGCCCTTCCTGGGTGGCGGCTTCGGCTCCAAGGGCTTCATCGCGGGCCCGCAGATCCTCGGCGTGCTCGCCGCCAAGCTCACCGGCCGCCCCGTGAAGCTCGTGCTGCGGCGCGAGCACATGTACGGCCCCGTCGGCCACCGCGCCCCGACGCGCCAGACGCTGCGCCTCGCGACCGACGGCGACGGCGCGCTCCAGGCGCTGCACCACCACACGCTCACGGCCTCCAGCACCTTCGACGACTTCTTCGAGCCCGCCTCCGATATCGCCCATACGCTCTACGCCAGCCCGGCGATCCGCACCTCGCACGAGGCCGTGCGCGTCGACAGCGGCACGCCGCTGTTCATGCGCGCTCCCGGCGAGGCCACCGGCTCGATCGCGCTGGAAAGCGCCATTGACGAGATGGCCGAGGCCTGCGGTATGGATCCGCTCGAATTCCGGCTGAAAAACTATGCCGAGATCGAGCCCCTGTCAGGCAAGCCCTTCTCGTCCAAGGCGCTGCGCGAATGCTACCGCCAGGGCGCCGAGCGCTTCGGCTGGTCGAAGCGCTCGCTTGCGCCGCGCCAGATGCGCGACGCCGACGGTCTCCTGGTCGGCTACGGCATGGGCACCGCCACCTTTCCGGCGCTGATGTTCCAGGCCAACGCCAAGGCAATCATCAAGCGCGACGGCACGGGCGTGGTGGAAAGCGGCACGCACGACATGGGCCAGGGCGCCTGGACGGCCTTCGCCCAGGTGGCGGCCGACAGCCTCGGGCTCGACATCGAGCAGATCGAGTATCGCGCGGGACGCTCCGACCTGCCGGACGCCGGCATCGCGGGCGGCTCCGCCCACACGGCCACGGCCGGCACCGCGATTCATCGCGCCGGCGCGGCTGTGATCGCCAAGCTGGCGGCGCTCGCCACCGAGAACCCGGATTCGCCGCTCTACGGCGCCGGCAATGCCGGCGTGATCGCCCGCGAAGGCCGCCTCCACCGCCGCGACGACGAGAGCCGCAGCGAAACCTTTGCGGCCATCCTCGACCGGGCCGGCCTCGACCAGATCGAGGAGAGCGGTGCGGCCGCGACCGACCCGGCTGCCGCCGGCGCCTACGCGATGCACGCCCACGGCGCGGTCTTCGCCGAGGTGAAGGTCGATCCAGACTTCGGCCAGATCCGCGCCACCCGCCTGGTCGGCGCCTTCGCGGCGGGCCGGATCATCAACCCCAAGCTGGTGCGGAGCCAGCTCTTCGGCGGCATGATCTGGGGCGTCTCCTTCGCCCTGCACGAGCACGCCGCGGTTGACCACCGCACCGGCAGGGTGATGAACCCGAACCTCGGCGAGTACCACATCCCGGTGAACGCCGACGTCCCGGCGCTGGAAGCCATCACGGTCGACGAGCACGATCCCCACGTGAACGACCTCGGCGTGAAGGGCGTCGGCGAAATCGGCATCACCGGCTCAGCCGGCGCGGTCGCCAACGCGGTCTGGCACGCCACCGGCGTCCGGGTCCGCAACTTTCCCATCACGCTCGATCAGCTGATCGGGTGAGGCAAGCGCCCGCTGGGGAGGCGGCGCGACGCGAAGGCCTTCTCCCCCCGGGAGAAGGTGGCCCGAAGGGCCGGATGAGGGACTAGCGGGACGACCAAGACAATCGGCGGCGATTGACGCTGAGAGTCAGACCCTCATCCGTCGGCTTCGCCGCCACCTTCTCCCGGGGGCTAAGGGCCGCCCCCTGTCGTTCGCGCAAGTGTTTCCAATCCTCCCGGTCATTGCGAGCGACAGCGAAGCAATCCAGCTGATGATGGGCGTGACGCGCAACAGCCCACCCTCCCCTCGAGGGGGAGGGTCAACGGGCGAAGCCCGCCGGGGGCGGGGTGACGCCGGGTCAGCGCACGGATTCCTCTCACGATCCTTTCGCCCGGCGTCTGGATTGCTTCGCCTGCGGCTCGCAATGACGGGAGGGTGCCGTCGGCAGTCGCGAGAGTCGGCGACGGCGCCGTCGCGCTCCCCTTCTCCCCCCGGGAGAAGGGCTGCGCCTTTTTTGAAAACCGAGGTTGCCGCCGCCTCCCTACTCCGCACGCCCTGTCATCTGCGCCCGGCCGGTCAGTTGCGCCCGTCCGGTCATTTGCGCGCGGCCCGTCATCTGGGCCCGGCCGGTAAGCTGGGCGCGGCCTGTCATCTGGGCGCGGGCCGAAAGGCTGTCGCCGCCGTCGGCGAGTTCGGGGGCGAGAAGGATCTCCTCGAATGTCCCCGCCATGGCGTCGAGGCGGACTGACCGGTCCTTGGAGTCCACCGCCCACATGGACACGTCCTTGGCGAACACGTCGCTGGTCAGCTCCACGCCCGAAAGGCCGAGGTCGATCGGGCTCTGGCCGGCCGGAACCGCCGTCCCGGCGCCGTGAACCTTGAAGATGCAGGGCGCGGCGAGCTTGTAGTACTGGCCCTCGAAGCTGAACCCGTAGATCCGCGCCAGCACGGCGTCCTTTTCCGTGGTCGGGCCGTCGAGCTTCAAGTCGGTCATTTTGCGCCCGAACAAGCGCACAACCGAGCCAGCCAGCACGGTCTCGTTCAGATTTACCATTCGCCCCTCCTCTGGTGGTGGGTAGTCCCGCCGTTCGCCGGACGGGCGTGTTTGCAATCAACGCTCAAATCGCCGGAAGCCAGACACGCCCAAGGTTGCATGGTTGCATGGTCTCCAATGTGAAGCGCTTCACACGAGGCGCCTCACACTCAATCCGGCCGCCGATGTTCGGCGCGGATGATCTTGCCCAGCCCGAACGCCACCGCACCCTCGTGCCGGCGCGCCGGCAGGCAGCAGGCCGCGTGGCGCAATGCACGGAACTGGCCGATCTGCTGCGCATACGGCACGCCCGCCCGAAACCGCCGCGCCGTGGCCAGCATCACGCCCGCCGTGACCCGGGCCGGAACCACCGGATCGATCTCGCGCCAGCGCAGGTTTTCGGCGAGCATGTCGGCCGCGTAGAGGCCGACCAACTCAGACGTCACTTCGAGCAACACGCCCGCGACCTCGCCAAAGGACAGGTCGTCGATGTCGACCCGGTCCACCATGGCGCCCAGCACAAAACCGACTGTGTCGCGCGCATCCACAAGCGCCTCGCGGAAGTCGCCTCGCAGGGTTTCATAGCGATTGCCGAACGTCGCCGCGAGCGTCGCCATCGCGGCATCAACCTCGTCGCGATCCCAGCCGCGGGCGTCGTCGTCCGGCGCAATGACGCCGCGCGTCACGAGGTTGTCCTGGTAGAGATCCACCAGGAAATCGAACAGCGCGCCCGTGAGCGGCTGCGCCAGCGCATGCGCGTTCCGGCCCTGGCCGGACGGGTCGATCCAGTCCCCGCTCGCGGCGAGCCGCAGGCCGGCGAGGTCGCTCATCCGGGTGGTGTTGTCGGCGACGCGGATCTGCTGCGTGCTGGACAGCTCGCCGATCTTGTTGCTGTCGTTGGCCACGTACATGTTGCCGTTTGTCTGCGTCAACACGCGGTCGAGCACGGTCTCGAAGTGCAGCGCCGTGAGCAGCGCCGTCATGTCCGACAGCGACTCGTGGAAGGCCAGGAACTCACCCGTGAGGCGATCCTGCGCGGGCGTGCCGAGTTCGGCGAACAGCACCGTGTGGCCCGTTTCGTGCGCGATCACGTCGGCGTTCAGGCAAAACAGGCGCATCTCGCCTTCATTGTTGACCTGACAGCCCATCTCCATAAAGCCAGGACCCGACTGGGCGTTCGCCCATTCGACCAGCGGCACAAGCTCGAGCCGCTCGCGGCCGATCAGGTCCATCCACCGCACGGTGCGGCCGAGATATTTCTCCCAGACGTCGACCGACAGCCGCACGCAACCATAAAGGTGGGCCTGCAGGAACTGCTCGGTGTCGATCGGAATCCAGGCGAAGTCGCCGTTCTGGTCGGGCCAGGCCGGCGGCCGCACGGCGCCGCGAAACGGCGGCAGCGTCAGCGGCGGGTCGTATGGGACCTTGTCGACCGCATCCACGACGATCAGGCGGTCATCGGATGGTCCGGGCCCGACCGTGCCTGCCGGCCGCGACACCTCGATCAGTTCGGGCTCCGGATAGCTGTCCGTGGCCTGGGGAAACAACCTGAACAAGGTTCCGCGCATGGTCAGCCCCCGCTCCGCATGCCCTGCTCGCCCGGCTTTGCGGAACCGGCGAGATCGAGATGGTACCTGCTCCACAGTGCGCGCGCAAAGGCGCCCTCATCCGGGTAGCAAAGTCGTTCTGCCACACGCGCAAGCGGTTCCGGCGCCAGCGCGTCGTCGTCCACCAGACCATAGCGCCAGGCGATCGGCCGCATGTCGGGGGGCGGCGGCCGGCCGGCGTCCGGAGCCGCGGCCAGGACGGCGGCGTTCAGGCGGGCCTGATGGAGCGCTTCAGGATACGCGCCCGAAAGACGCAGGTGGTCGACCACATCGCGCGCCCCCGCCGCTGTGACGTGAGCGCCGCCCCGCCGCGCCACACGCTCGAACAAGGCCGCGAGCCCGGCCTCGTCGAGGCCGTTCTCGGCCATCCAGCGCTCCAGCGACGCGCGGGACGCCAGGCCCCGCAGTTCGCGCCAGGATGCGAAGGCGCGCCAGGTCACGGCGGGATCGGCGGGTCCGCCCTCCCGCCCGGCTGCGCGGCACAGAACCGGCCAGCGCACGAAATCCCGCTGCAAGTCGTCCGCGACCAGGGCATCGTCGGGCGTCAGGGCCGCGGCGCGGCGCGCCTCCTCGGCGGCCACGAAGGTTTCCCAGACGCCGGAGCGTTGAAACCCGAAGGTGGGCTTCGGCGCCGTCTCGCCGCTCGCCAGAAAGGCTTCGACCCGGGCGATCAGCGCCAGCGCGTCCCGGCGCTTCTGGGATACGTAAGCCTTCTCCCACCAGTCGCGCAGAGCCGCCGCGACGGGCGGCGCGAGCTGGGGGCTGGCGAGCAAGGCCTCGGCGCTGCGGTCCGGGTAGAAGGTCGCCGCCATCTCGGCGCAGAGCGCGTCACGCAGCGCCGCGCTGATCACGCCAAGGTCGTGCGCCTCCGCGAGCCCCTGTCGCAGGTCGACCATGGCGTCGCTGAGCCGCAGGAACTCCGTGTCGGGCGGGCCATGCACCACCGCGACCTCGTCGTCGTTCTCGAAATCGTCCGAGAAGGGACCATAGCGGCCGGCCCTGAAGCCCTTATACACCCGGCCTATCCCCACCATCCCGAACGCGTCGAGCTCGGCCGCGCGCAGCGCGCCCATGCTGGCCGCGCCGAACACCGCGACGCCCTCGCTGATCGCCCACAGGATCTCGCGGTGCCATACCGACGGGACCTGGTGGAAATAGCCGTCCACGATGCCGACGACGCGCGGCCGGTGCGCCAGCACGGCGCGGTACAGATCGCCCTGCGCGGCCGGCGGCAGGATGGGCGTGTCCGTCAGCGCCCGGGCTTCGGCGGCGGGCAGGCTGGGCCCGAGGAAGATGAGCCCGCCCGTCATCGCGGCCGCCCCGGCGCGGCGCCGTTCTGGCGCGCGGCGCGGACGCGGGCGGCCCGGGCGCCGCCGGCGCGCCCTTCCTCGCCGGTGAGCGGGGATTCGAGCCCGGGGACCAGCACGCGCGCCACCGGGATGCCGATGTCCGCGCGCGTGAGGTCCACGCACAGCGCCTGGCCGAGGCCGGCGGCCGCCAGCAGCCCGAGCGCGCGCCCGATGTCGGCGTCCGCGCTCCCGGTCGACAGATCCGCGCGGGCGTCCGGCGCCGCCGTGGCCGCGCCCTCCATCCACACGCGGCTGACGCGCCTGCGCCTCGCGCGCGCGGCCGCGTCGTAGATCTCGGGCGCGAAGTCGTCGCGCGAGCCCGCGATCCAGGTGGTGCGCGCCTGCGCGGCCTCGGTGAGCGCCTTGGCGATCGCGACCGCCGGCGCGGGGTGGCACGCGGCCCCGATCTCGGGGTCGGTCGCGGTGGCGCCCTCGTCCGCGGCCAGGCACAGATAGGCGGGCAGGCCCACGTCCGAGGTTGCGTCCCACACACGGATGCGCACGCCCGCGGCCGCGAAGCGCTCCAGCAGCCACGCGCAATCGGGATCGCGGATGGCCGCGAGCGCGAGCGAGGGCTCCGCGTACCCGTCGCGCAGACGCCAGAGCGTGACCGCGTCGCGCTCCACGAGCTCGTAGAGCGCGTGCGCGATCGCGTCCGCGAGCGTGGCCCCGGATGCGAGCCCGTTCGTGTGCGCCTCGAACATGCGCCCGAAGCGCGCCTCCGCGGCGGGCGTGTAGTCGGCGCTCACGCATTCGAGCGGGACCCAGGCGGGCGCGCCGGTCGCGAGGTCGCGCGCCTCCACCCATGGAATCAGCGCGTCCGCGTCGAAGCGCGCGCCCTCGGCCAGGGGCAGGCCCTCCCACACGCAGGGGAGCCCGGCCGCCTCCAGGTCCGCGGCGCGCCCGAGCCGGCACGGCGCCAGCACGCGCTCCGCGTGCCACGTCTCGGCCGCCTCCATGAACGCGGACGCCTTCGCGGCCGCGAGCGTGCGCCCCTTCCCCTGGAAGACCGCGATCGAGCGCGAGTTGGGGCGCGCGGCCAGGCACACGGGCACGCCCAGCGTATCCAGGCCCGTGAGCACGGCCACGCGGGTGATGCCCATGCGCGGGCCCAGCGGCGCAAAGCGCGCGTAGGTCTCAGCCGGCGCGCTCACGCGTCCGCTCCTGCGCCGTAGAGCGCGTGCGCGGCCTGCACGTCCGCCTGCGCGAGCCACTCGGGCGCGCCCGTGAGATACGGGCGCAGGATGGCGCGCGCCTCCTCGTGGTCGCCCGCCCGCCCGCGCGCCCGCGCGAGGGAGAGCGCCGCCCGCACGCCCAGCGCCCGCGCGTCCTGCGCGTGCGCGAGCGCCAGCGCCTCCCTGAGCGCCGCCTCCGCATCGCGCCCGCCCGCGCCCGTCCCCGCCCGCAGCTCCCCAATCCTCCTCAAAACCTCCGGCATCCAGATGCGCAGGCCGGCGGCGTTGCAGACGTCATGGACGTATTCGAGCTCGGCCAGGCCCTCGTCGGGGCGGCCGGCAAGTTCCAGAACTTCGGCGAGCATGCAGTAATAGACGGGGAAATCCTCCGAGGTGCCGCTGTCCTTTTGCTGGGCGAGGCCCTCCCGCAGCATCGCGAGGCCGCCCAGCGGGTCGCCGCCGAGTGCGGCCGTCCAGCCCAGAAACAGCCGCCCCTTGGACAGGTGGTCGGAAAAGCCCTTCTCCTCCGCCAGCCGCAGCATGGTGGCGGCCCGCTCGCGCACGGCCGGGATGTCGCGCCGGTAGGCGCTGTGCATCACCGCGATGTCGATGCAGTGGCTGTACGAGCCGTCATGGCCGAGCTCGGCCGCCCACGCCATGGCGCGGCGTTCCTGGGCGAGCGCCTGCTCGGGCGCGCCCTGCAGCCAGTAGACGAGCGCCCGCTCGCCGAGCGCGCAGACCTTTGCGTCATGGTTGCCGTAGAGCGTGGCGTGGTGGCGATAGTCGCCGGCCTCGTAGATCGCCAGCCCCTTGTCGATGTGCTCGCAGCAGGCCCCGAACTGCGCCAGCCCGAAATAGCTGCCCCAGCCGCAATGATGCGCTTGCAGCAGGAGCTCGGGATCGGAGCGCACCTGGGCGCGCTCCAGCAGCGCCTCGAAGCGCCGGGTCTTGTCGCGATAGTCCTCCGACATCCGCCACCAGCCCCAGAACACCGGATAGTGCGTGCGGGACTCGGGCAAGAGCCGGCAGGTCTCGTACGCGCTGGTGTAGATGTCCTCGACCTCGCGCGAGCCGGGCCCCTTCAGCGAGATCAATGCCGGGCCCAGCAGCACCAGCACGCGCAGGCGCTGCTCCAGGTGCTCGGGCTCGGGCGGCAGGTGGCCCAGCACCTCCAGGCAGCGCCGCAGCTGCGTCACGGCCTCCGGCAGCGCCGATCGCTGGAGGTTGCGCTCGCCCGCGCGAAGCCAGAACGTCACCGCCTGGTCGTAGAGGTTGGCCTCCGTCAGATGGTGGGCCAGCATCTCGGGCTGCTCGCGCTCCACCTCGGGCGTCAGCCGGCGGATTTCCTCGGCCGCGACTGCATGCAGCCGCCAGCGCCGGTCCCTCAGCAACGTCCGGTAGGCGGCGTCCTGCACCAGCGCGTGCTTGAACGAATAGTGCGCCTCACCCTGCTCCTGCGTCTCGAACAGCAGGCCGGACGCCAGCAGCGCCGCGATGCTCCCGTCGAAGCCCGCCCCTTCGCGCGCCGCCACGGCCTCGATCAGCGGCCGCGAGAACGAGCGGCCAAGCACCGCGCCGACCTGCGCCAGCGTCTTGGCCTCGCCGGCCTGGTCGAGCCGCGCCACCAGAATCTCATGCAGCGAGTCAGGGATCGGCGGCATCGCCGCTACGGCGAAGCGGTCAAGCCCGGAGGCCTGCTCCACGGCGTCCACCACCGTGCTGGTGAACTCCTCCAGAAACAACGGATTGCCGTCCGTCTTGCTGACGATCTGGGCCGCGAAGGTCGGGTCGATGCGCCGGTCGCCCAGCACGGTCTGGATCAGCGCCCGCGCGTGCTCGGGGTCGAGCCGGCCCTGGCGCAGCACCGCCAGCCCGGAGCGCTCGATCCATTCCACCTGCTCCTCGTCTCGGCAGGTCGCGATCAGCAAGATGCGCTGGCGCTCCAGCCGCGGAATCAATTGCTCCAGCAACTCCAGCGAGGTGGGGTCGAGCCAGTGGATGTCCTCGACAATCAGCA
Organism: Alsobacter metallidurans; assembly: GCF_014636935.1. GTDB lineage: Bacteria > Pseudomonadota > Alphaproteobacteria > Rhizobiales > Beijerinckiaceae > Alsobacter > Alsobacter metallidurans. The sequence continues at coordinate 919,045 of NZ_BMES01000002.1, forward strand.
ACAGCGGGCTCGCGGCGGCCCGCCGCTCCATCTGGTCGATCACGAATGCGAAGGTCTGCTCGCGGATCTGCCGCGGCGAAAGCTCGCCGTTGAGGCGTTGCTCGATGTCGACCGACAGGAGCTCCGCCAGGATCGGCATGCCGGCCCGGCGCGTCTCCTCGTCGCCCCAGATCAAGTTCTCCAGCTTGCGCCGGCGGGTGCCCACGTCGTCGCCTCGCCGGATGGAGGCCGCGCGCGTCAGAAAGGCGATCAGCGGAAATAGCGGGCTCTGGGCCGAGAACGGTCCAGCGGTGTAGCGGTGGACCACCGCCTCCGCGCCCTCCACGCCGTGGGCGAAGTGCTCCACGACGCGCGACTTGCCAATCCCGGCCTCGCCCACGATCACGAGGCCGCCGCCCTCCCCCACCAGGCTGCGCTTCCAGTGGGTGCGCAGCATCTCGAGCTCGACAACGCGGTTCACCAGCGTCGCCGGGCGCCGGCCCCGCCGCGCGCGGAAGCGCGTCGTCATCCGCCGCTCGCCCTGCACGCGCCACAGAGCGGTTTCGGTGGAGAAACCGCGGAACACGCGCCGCCCGAGCGACTCGCAAGTGAACAACCCCCGCACGAGCCGGTAGGTGCTTTCCGCCACCAGCACCTCGCCGGGACGCGCGGCGGAGTGGATCCGCGCCGCCAGGTTCGGCGTCGCGCCGACGATTTCCTGACGCTCCGACCCGCCGGGCGCGTAAAGGTCGCCGACGATCACGACGCCCGTTGTCAGCCCGATGCGCGCTTCCAGCACCGATCCATCCGGCGTTGTGACCGCCCCGAGCCCGCGCGTAATCTCCAGGCCGGCGCGCACGGCGCGCTCGGCGTCGTTCTCGTGACCGATCGGATAGCCGAAATAACACAGGATGCCGTCGCCGATGAACCGGGCCACGAAGCCCTCGTAGCGGTTCACGATCTGCGTGCAGAAGGCCCGGTAAGCCTGGATGATCTCGAGATAATCCTCTGTGTCCATGCGGTCGGACAGCCGCGAGGACCCGACGAGGTCGCAGAACATCACCGTGAGATGGCGCCGCTCGGTGATCGTCTCGGCCTGCAATTCCGGGTGCGTCGTCGCCACCGTCACGGCCCCGCCGAGTCGCTCGCCGATGGCCCGCATCAGCCGCTTGCGCTGGCCGAGCGTGAAGCCCAGCTCCTTGAGATCCGCCTCCGTGATGTCGCCGAGCGTGTCGAACCCGACATGCTGCGCCGCCAGCGCCGGCCCAAGCTCCGCCAGGCCGTGCAGGGCCAGCCAATCGATGAAGCTTGTTTCGGATTCGGACACTCGACGCGAACTCAGCGCAGCGCTTCCGCCAGAATGCCTCATCAGAGGTCCCGGCGGCAAGCGGGCGCGAGTTTTCGACGTGAAAACAATCACAACGCGCAGTGGGTTGTTGTTTTCGGCGCGATTCAGGCGCTCGGCAGCCCACCGTCCCCTTGAGGGGGAGGGTCGACGGGCGAAGCCCGGCGGGGTGGGGTGCAGCCGGGGAAGAGCGCGGTTGTGCCAACGAGGCTACCGCCCACCGTCACCTCACCCCGCCGCTGCGCGGCGACCCTCCCCCTCAAGGGAGGGTAAAGGGCGCGCTGCTCTTACTCCGGGATGAGCTTGCCCGAATAGATCACGGGGCCGGTCGGGCCGCCCGTGGGGGAGCCGCCGGAGGGTTCCACCGACACCGCGAAGGTGATGGAGGTGCGGGCGTCGTTGCGTAGTTCGGCGGGGGCGGCGACCTGCTGGGCGCCGTCGTGGACGACGCCGAGGGAGCGCGGGGCGGCGCCGTCGCGGATGTACCAGAGTTCGAGGCTGCGGCCCGCGGGCGGCTCCATGGCGACGGGGCGCAGCGTCACCGCGCCGGTGGCGACGTCGACGCGCACGATCAGGGCCGGGAGGTCGCCGCTGCGGTTGACCACGGCGACGTAGCGGCCGGCCGCGGGCGGCGCGGCGGGGCGCAGCCAGGGGGCGATCGCCAGGCTGGCGGCCAGCGCGGCCGCGACGCCCGTGGCGACGCGCCAGCGCAGCACCTGGCGGCGCAGCTGGACGACCGGGTCTGGACCGATGGCCTGCGCGATGGCGCGCCAGACGTCCGCGGTCGGGCTCACCGGCTCGACTCCTTGCGCCAGCGGCGACAGGCGGCGCTCCCAATCGGCGACGAGCGCCCGCAGCGCGGGGTCGCGCTCCAGCGCGCGCCCGAACGCGGCGCGCTCGTCGGCCCCGAGGGTGCCGAGCACGTACTCGCCCGCCAGGGCGTCGGCGTCTTCGGGCGTCATGGGCATGGCGGATCCAAGCACACGCGCAGCGCCGCCAAGCCACGGCGCAGCCACGTCTTGATGGTGTTCACGTTGCGACCGAAGCGGTCGGCCAGCTCCTCGCGACTGTAGCCTTCGCAGTAGGCGAGCACGAGGCACTGGCGCAGTTCGCCCTCGACCTGCCCCAGACATTGCCGCAGGGCCTGGGCGTCGACCCGGTCGACGCTCTCCCCGGCCGGATCGGCGAGGCTTTCCAGCCACCCGCCATCCTCGTCGCCCGCCGGAGCGCTCGCGATGGGCTCGGCCTTGCGGCTGCGGACCACGTCGATGGCGCGGTTGCGCGCGATGGCGCCGAGCCACGTCATCGGCGCGCCGGCCTCGGGCGAGTACCGGTTCGCATTGCGCCAGACGCGCAGGTAAACATCCTGAAGGATCTCCTCGGCCAAGGCCTTGTCCCTAAGGATACGAACCGCAATCCCAAGGAGTTTCGGAGACGTGGCGTCATAGAGATCGCGAAACGCGCGCCGGTCGCCGGCGCCGACGGACTGAAGCAAAACGGAAAGATCGGTCGCCGCCACTACGCGCACCCTTGCAGCCCCCGGAGGCAAATACTCGCAGAGGGCGCGCTTGGTTCACTTTCGCACGCCGGGATGATCGGACCGGGCCTCAGCCGCCCTGGATGAACGCAACCACGTCGTCCAGAACCGGCGCGCGTTCGCGCAGCGGCTTCGACAAGGCGAGCAAAATGCCCGCATGGCTGACGCCCGGATAGGCGCGCTCCACAACGCGCGTTCCCAGGCTGCGCAGCACCTCGGCGAGCTTGCGCGAGTTGCGCGGCAGCACGGTGGTGTCCTCGGTCCCGTAGGCGAGAAAAGCCGGCGGCGCGCCCCGCCGCGCGATCGAGACGGGCTGGGTTTCCTGCGGCCGCGGCCACTGGCCAAAAGCCTCGCGGGCGGCGCCGACGTCGAACGGGTAGAAATCATATGGGCCCGCGAGTCCGACCAGCCCGCGATAAGGAGCGCCGCGCAACCCGACATCCCGCGTAAATGCGGGGTTCAGCGCCAGCATGGCGGCGCTGTATGCGCCGGCCGAGTGACCCATGATAAAGAGGCGCGCCGGATCGCCGCCAAAGCGGCCGATCTCGCTCTTGACCCAGCGGGTCGCGAGCGCGCCGTCCTCCACGAAGCCCGGATAGCGGACCTGCGGGACCAGCCGGTAGTCCATCACCACGGTGACGATCCCACGCGCCGCGAGCGCCCGGCCAACAAACGCATAGTCGGCCCGCGCCCCACTATTCCAGGACCCGCCATAGATGAAGAGCGCCACGGGCCGGCGCTTCGCCGCCCTCGCGCCGGCGGACTCGTCTGGGACGAACACGTCGAGCTTGTGCCGGGGATCCGGCCCATAGGAAACGCCCTCGGCCGCGAGCCGGGCGCCGGAGTCGGCGGGCGTCACCGCATTGAAGACGCCGAGCGCCGAGCAGGAGGACAGAACGGGGGCGAGCAGGCCGGCCGTCAGAAGGGCGCGGCGGGACGGCGATGCGGGCATGCGGATCTCTGGCGCGAAGGAATGGGAAACATGAACTTCGTGCAAATACGCGCCAACCCGCCGGTTGGTTGAGGCCAGGCCCACGCAATCGGCAGCGCGCCCTTGTCGCACCCCTGACCGCGCCCCGGGGGCGGAACACCGGCCGGGAGGCCACGTTTCCCCGGCGGCGCATCGGCCGCCCTCGCGACCACGGAGACGACCCCCCATGAGCGACACCCTGGACCGCCCCTCCGAGCACCGCTGGAGCCGCCGCGGCCTGCTGCTGGCCGGAGGCGTCGGCGTGGGCGGCGTCGGGCTGGCGGGGCTCGCCGCCCCGGTTCTCGCCCAGGCTCCGGCGCCTCGCGAGCCGCTCGACGTAGGCGGGGTTTCGGGCGGCAAGGTGCAGTTCCAGCCCATTGCGGCCGGCACCGAGCCGGCGCAGAAGCCCAAGCCCGCTCCGCTGCCGCCGGCCGAGCGCGTCGGCTTCGCGATCGCGGGCATCGGACGACTGGCGCTCGAGGAGGTGATCCCGGCTTTCGGCGAAACCCGGATGGCCAAGATTGCCGCGCTGGTGTCCGGTTCGCCCGAAAAGGCCGGGCAGGTCGGCCAGTCGCTCGGCCTCGCGCCGAGCTCGCTCTATGACTACGCCAGCTTCGACCGCATCGCGGACGACCCGGCCGTGCAGGTGGTCTACGTGATCACCCCGAATGCGCTGCACAAGGACCTGGTTCTGCGCGCCGCCCGCGCCGGCAAGCATGTGCTGTGCGAAAAGCCCATGGCGGTGAGCTCCGCCGAAGCGCGCGAGATGACGGAAGCCTGCGCCAAGGCGGGCGTCAAGCTGATGGTCGCGTATCGCTCGCAATTCCAGAAGCACCACAGGGCGCTGCAGGACATGATGCGCTCGGGCGCGCTCGGGGCCATCCGCGGCATCGAGGCCGTGAACGTGCAGAACCAGGGCGATCCGCGCCAATGGCGCCTGCGCAAGGCGCTGGCCGGCGGTGGCTCGCTGCCCGACATCGGGCTCTACTGCCTCAACGAGGCGCGGTTCCTGTTGGGCGAGGAGCCCGTGGCGGTGTCGGCGCGCATCCACAGCCCGCCCGGCGACCCGCGCTTCGCCGAGGTGGAGGACAGCGTCGCGTTCACGCTGCAGTTTCCCTCCGGCGTGATCGCCAACTGCTTCACGAGCTACAGCGCCTTCAAGGGCCAGCATCTGCTGGTGAACGGAGCCGAAGGCTGGATGCGCATGGACAAGGCCTTCGCGTATCGCGGCCAGCAGCTGCACCATGGCGTGCTGCAGGACGGCCAGGAGGTGCAGCGCACCCTCACGGTGGCGGCCGGCAACCAGTTCGCCGACGAGATCGACCACATGGCCCAGTGCGTGCGCGAGAACCGCAAGCCGCGCACGCCCGGCGAGGAAGGCGTGCAGGACCACGTGCTGATGGAGGCGATCTACGAGGCCGCCGCGAGCGGCCGGACGGTGACGCTGCCGGCCTCGCAGGGGCTCGACGTCACGCGCGGTCCGGCGCTGCCGAAGGAGGGCTAGCCACGGCCTCGTCACGGGGGAAATACATCGACACAACGGTGCCGACGCCCGGCTCCGAGCGGGCGCGCACGAAGCCGCCGGACTGGCGCACATAGCCGAAGATCTGGCTGAGGCCGAGGCCCGTGCCCTTGCCTTCCGGCTTGGTGGTGAAGAACGGCTCGAAGGCCCGCGCCAGCGTGGCCTCGTCCATGCCCGCTCCCCGGTCCTCCACCTCCACGAGCACGTAGTCGCGTTCGGCCGCGCCGCCGCCCTCGGCGGGCGCGCTGCCGGCCGGCGCGTTGCGGGCGCGCAGCTGGATCCGCCCGCCTTCCGGCATGGCGTCGCGCGCGTTCACGGCGAGGTTCAGCACGGCGTTCTCGAACTGGCTGCGATCGGCCAGAGTCGGCCAGACGGGCTCCGTCCGGATCTCGATCTGATAGCGCGAGCCCAGCGTGCGGGTCAGGAGCTCCTGCAGGTCGGCCAGTTCGTGGCCGAGATCGAGCCGCTCGGGCTCCAGCGGCTGCTGGCGCGCGAAGGCGAGCAGGCGCTGGGTGAGCGCCGAGGCGCGCTTGGCGCCGTCCATCGCGCCCTCCACGAAGGCGCCCACGTTTGTGTCGCCGCGCGCGAGGCGCTTTTGCACCAGCTGCAGGCCGCTCAGCACCACGGCGAGCATGTTGTTGAAGTCGTGCGCGATGCCGCCGGCGAGCTGGCCGATGGCGTCCATCTTCTGCATCTGCCGCAACGTGCGCTCGGCCACCATGAGCTTCTCGGTTCGGGCCTCGACCTCGCGCTCGAGCTGCGCGCGCGATTTCGCCAGCACCTCGCGGGCGTCGACGATGTCCTGGATGTCCGTGCAGGTCCCGAACCAGCGCGTGATCGCGCCCGTCTGGTCGCGCACCGGCTGGGCCCGGCCGAGGACCCAGCGATACTCGCCCGAGGCGTGCCGGAGCCGGTACTCGATATGGTAGGGATCGCCGGTCGCCAGGCTGCGCCGCCAGGTCCGCGCGGCCCGCTCCTGGTCGTCCGGGTGGAACACGCCGTTCCAGCGCTCGCCGTCCGTCGCCCCGCGTGGCAGGCCCGTGAAGCTGTACCAGCGGTCGTTGAAGTAATCGTGGTAGCCGTCCGGCCGGGTGGACCAGATCATCTGGTCCACCGAGTTGGCGATCGCCTGGAACCGCGCCTCGCTTTCGCGCAGGCGCTCCTCGCTCTCGCGCCGCTCTTCGATGTCGATCACCGAGCCGACATAGCCCAGAAACGTCCCTGCCGGATCGAAGCGCGGCGCGGCGGCGTCGATCACCAGCCTGTAGGCGCCGTCATGGCGGCGCAGCCGATACTCGATCCGAAACGGGGCCTTCGCGGCGTTGGCGGCCAGAAATGCGGCCTCGGCGGCGCCACGGTCCTCCGGGTGGATCGGATCAAGCCAGCCGAAGCCCGCCGCCTCGCCGAGGCTCTGCCCCGTGAACGCGTACCAGTTGAGGTTGAGATACTCGCAATGGCCGGTGGGGTTCGTCACCCACACCATCACGGGCGCGTGGTCGGCCATTTCGCGGAACCGCGTCTCGCTCTCCTGCAGCCGGCGCTGGCCCAGAACCCGCTCGGTGACGTCGAGCACGATCGCGAGCGCGCCGCAGAACCGCCCGTCCTCGTCCGCGATCGGAGAGTAGCGCAGGTCCATCCAGACCTGCTCGGGCTCGCCGTTGCGGTTGAGCGACAGCTCCTGCTCGTCGAACGCCAGCGCCTCGCCGGCAAGGCTGCGCTCCACCACAGAGCGGTTGAAATCGCGATAGTCCGGCCAGACGTCGAACGCCGATTGGCCCAGCGCCGCCGGGTGCCGCTTGCCGCAAACCTTGGCGTAGCCCGAGTTGTAGATGAGGACGCCCGTCTCGCCCCACAGCAGCGTCATGGGCACGGCGGAGCGCAGCATCGTGCTCACCGAAAGCTTCAGAACGGCCGGCCAGCCTGAAATCGGTCCAAGCGGCGTGCGCCCCCAGTCATGCGCCGCGATGAGGCTTCCCATGGGGTCGGGAACCCGAAGAAAGAGAGGCGCGTCGACCACGTTCCAGGCGAACTCCTACGGTCGAAGACCGAAGCTGCGATGAACTTTCTTCTCTGGGGCCAGATCGAGCCGGCGGTCAACCAGAACCATTGGGAGTATGTGTATTACACGTCATGGTCGTTTATGCACGGCGCCTGGCCAGCACGGCCGGGCCGGTCTCGCCGAGATCCCAGAACAGCCCGGCCATAATCCGCAGCGCCTCTTCGGCGACCGAACCGAGCAGGTGCTCGTCCGGCGCGTGCTGCGAGCAGGCCGGGTAGGAGTGCGGGACCCAGATCGTCGGCAAGCCAAGCGTTTCCGAGAAGGCGTCGTTGGGGATCGAGCCGCCCAGATTGGGCAGCAGCGCCGGCTTCTTGCCGCTCGTGCGCGCCAGCGAGGCCAGCGCCCAGTGCACCCAGGGATCCTCCGGGTCGAGCCGCGTGGCCGAGAAGGTCTCCATCCGGCTCGCCGCGATCGTGACGGCGTCATAGCCGCTCGCGTCGAAATGTCGCCGTATGGCGGCCAGCGCCTCGGTCGGGTCCGTGCCGACCACGAAGCGCAACTGCAGGGTGGCCCTGGCGACGCCCGGCACCGCATTGGCGGGCGCGCTCGGGATGCCGGTCTCGTAGGCCAGCACCTCCAGCGCGTTCCAGCCGAACACGCGCTCCTCCGGGGTGAGCCCGGGCTCGCCCCAATCGTGGTCGATCGCCGGATCGTTCGGCCCCCCGCCCACCGTCAGGTCGGCGAGCGCGGCGCGCACCGCCGGCGGGATCTCGCGCGGTTTGAGCGCGTCCAGCAGGATGCGGCCGTTGCGGTCCACCAAGGAGGCGATCGCGTTGGCCAGGATCGTGCCCGGATTGGCGAGCAGCCCGCCCCAGTTGCCCGAATGATGCGCTCCCTCGCGCAAGTTTACCGTGAGGTCGAAGTTCAGCGCCCCGCGCGAGCCCAGGAAGATCGTCGGCCGCTCGGCGCTGAGCCGCGGCCCGTCGGAGGCGATCAGCACGTCGGCGGCGAGCGCCTGCCCGTGCGCGCCGGCGAGCTGGCGCAGGCCCGGCGAACCGGTTTCCTCGCCCATTTCGATCAGCGCCTTGCAGTTGAACCCGAGACTGCCGCCGCGCTCGGCCATCACCTGCGCGAGCGCCGCGATGTTGATGGCGTGCTGGCCCTTGTTGTCGGCCGCCCCTCGCCCGTACCAGCGGTCGCCATCCACGGTCACCGCCCAAGGGTCCCGATTCTCGCGCCACCGCCCCTCATGGCCGTTCACCACGTCGCCGTGGCCATACACCAGCACGGTCGGCAGATCCGCCCCCTCATGCCGTTCGGCCAGCAAAAACGGCGGCCCGCCTGCCACGGGGTTGTCCACCACCGACGACACGAAGCCGAGCTTGGCCAGCGCGGGCGCCATCGCGTCCGTCAGGTAGCCCCTCAGCTCGGCGCCACGTTCCCCCGACTGGCTCTCGGTGCGATGCGCCACGAGCGCCCGCAACTCGGACAGAAACGCCCCCGACGAAAAGTGCTCGGCCGCCCGCCGAACGGCGCCGTCGCGGGATGGGGTTGGGCTCATGGACATCTCCTGCCGGGCGGCGTGACCGCAACCTAGTTCAGCGACGGCGCGGAGCCACACCCTCCCCTCGAGGAGGAGGGTGTGGCTGCGGCGCGCCCTGAAAAGATGGGGAGCGGGCGTCTAACCCCTCCGCTCCCCTAACCGCGCCAGATACCGCGCCCACGCGATCATGCCGGCTTGATAGCTGGAGAGGCGGAAGAACTCGTTGGGCGCGTGGTAGTCCTCGTCGACGGTGGCGAATGAGAAGAACACCGTGTCGATGCCGAGCACGCGCTTGAAGATGTCGCCGATCGGGATTGTGGCGCCCATGCGCACGCGGACGGGGCGCCGGCCCAGGACGCCTTCGAGGACGTCCTCGGATAGCGCCAGGCCGGGATGGTCGGCCGGGATCGCGTAGGCCGGGGCTCCGCCGGTTTCGCGCTTCACGGAGACGCGCACGCCGGGCGGAGCCGCGGCTTCGAGATGGCGGGCGAGGAGGTCGACGATGCGGGCCGGGTCCTGCCCGGGCACGAGCCGGCAGGTGATCTTCGCGGAGGCCTCCTTCGGGATCACGGTCTTCTTGCCCGCGCCCGTGTAGCCGCCATGCACGCCATTGAACTCCAGCGTCGGGCGGATCCAGTTACGCTGCAGCAGCGTGTAGCCCGCCTCCCCGGCCCCCTCGGGCGCGCCGACCTCCTTGAGATAGGCGGCTTCGTCGAACGGAATGGCGGCGATCGCCGCCACCTCGGCCTCGCTGACGGGGTCGAGCCCGTCATAGAAGCCCCTGACCGCCACCGCGCCGGCGTCGTCATGCAGGCCCGCCATCAGGCGCGCGAGAACCTGGATGGGGTTGGCCACCGCGCCGCCGTGGCGGCCGGAATGAAGATCCTTGCCGGGCCCGCGCACGGTGACTTCCAGCGCGCAAATGCCGCGGCTCGCCACCGTGACGCTGGGCAGGTCCGCCCGCCACTGCGCGCCGTCGGCCGAAAGCGTGAAGTCGGCTTTCAGCAGATCGCGATGCGCTGCCACGAACGGCTCCAGATGCGCGCTGGAAACCTCCTCCTCGCCCTCGAACAGAAACACCATGTTCACCGGCAGCCGCCCGTCCGCCTGCATGAAAGCTTCGGCGACCGCGATCGGGATCAGCATCGGGCCCTTGTCGTCGGACGCGCCGCGCGCGTAGAGCCGCCCGTCCCGGATCTCGGCCGCGAAGGGTGGCGAGCGCCAGGCCTCGGCCGGGTCCGGCGGCTGCACGTCGTAGTGGCCATAGACCAGCACGGTGGGGGCGCCCGGGGCGCCGCGCCAGGACGCCGTCACGACGGGGTGGCCGTCGGTGGGGTGGATCGCGACCTCCCCCATCCCGGCCTCGCGCAGGCGTCCGGCCACGAAGGCCGCCGCGTCCGCGACGCCCTGCCGGTAGGCCGGGTCGGTCGACACGCTCGGGATCGCGACAAAGCGCTTGAGGATATCGACGTGGCGCGGCTGGTCGGCCTTCAGCTTCGCCTCGATGGCGGCGGTGTCGCTCATTTGCCGCCGTCCACCGGAAGGGTCTGGCCGGTGATCCAGGACGCCTGCTCGCTGGCGAGAAACAGCACCGCGTTGGCGATGTCCTCGGCCGTGCCGAGCCGGCGCGTGGCGATGCGGCCCAGCATGGCCTTCTGGCCCTCGGCGCCGTAGCTCGCCCACTGCTTTTCGCTGCTCGGATTGGAGCGCACGAAGCCCGGAGCGACGCTGTTCACCGTAACGCCGAACTGGCCGAGCTCATGCGCGAGCTGGCGCGTCAGCCCGATCTCGCCCGCCTTGGCGGACGCATAGGCCTGGATGCCCGTGAGGCTGACGCCGAGCCCGGCCCCGGACGAGATGAACACCATGCGACCATAGCCGTTCGCCTTCATGGCCGGGGCGGTCGCCTGCGCGAGCAGAAAAGCGGCCTTCATGTTGATGTTGACGATGGCGTCCCAATCCGCCTCCTCGATCTCCTCCAGCGGCCGGCCGACCTGCCCGCAGACGCCGCCGGCGCTGTGCACCAGCACGTCGAAGGGGCCGTGCTGGGAAGCAAGAGCCTGGATGTCCGCCTTGCGGCTGAGATCCGCAACCGCGGTGGTGATCCGCCCCGACGCATGCGAGGCGACCGGGGCGAGCTCGGCGGCGAGGATGTCGGCGGCGACCACGGTTGCGCCACCCTCCGCGAGGGCTTCCGCGATGGCGCGCCCGATGCCGTGGGCCGCGCCGGTGACGAGCGCCCGGCGCCCTTCGAACAGGATCTGCATGGAGGTTCTCTCAAGCTTTGGCGGGCAATGAGGCTTCGAGCTCGGCCAGGTTTTCCCAGGCGAGCGGGCGCACCCCGTCCTCGATCTCGTGGATCATCGCGATGACGCCCTGCGTGGCGGGGGTCGGCACGCCGACCTGCGCGCCGAAGCTCACGATGGGGCCGAGCTGGGCGTCCGCCTCGGTCTTGCGCTTGCGCACCGCAAGGTCGCGCCAGATGCCCGAATGCGTTTTCGCCGACTTGGCGTTGTGCGCCACCATGGCGTCGAAGGAGGCGTCCGCCACAGCGTCCGACGCGCCCGGCGCGAAGGCCTCGGGCGTGTAGCCGTTGAAGCCGAGCGCGTTGACGCCGAGCTTCATCGCGACCTGCGTCGCCTCCCCGGCGACGCGCCGGAACAACTCGCGCGGCTCGCGGGCGTCCAGCGCCTCGCAGATCGACGCATTGGTGAGCGCGGTGCCGAACAGCAGCGCGCCATAGCCGAGCTTGCCCCAGAGGTAGCCCATGATGTTGTCCGTGATCACGGCGTTCGGCTCAAACAGCAGCATGGTCTCGTGCAGCGCCTTGGCGCGCTCCGTGATGGCGCCGTCGATCTCGCCGATCACCACCGCGCCGCGGCCGCTGTATTGCACGAGGCCCGGGGCCATGTAGTCGGCCCCGAAATTCACGAAGGCCCCGACCGTGTTGGCGCGCCCGACCACGTCGGCGATCTCGAGTTCGTTGAGGCCGTTCTGGAACGACGCCACGTAGCCGCCCGGCGCCAGATGCGGCTTCAGCTGCTCGGCCGCGCCGCGCGTGTGGTGCGCCTTGACGCACAGGAGGATGCAGCCGAACTGGCCCTCCACGGCGTCAGGCGTGAAGGCCTTGGCCTGCACGGTGAACTGCTCGATCGGCCCCTCGATCTCCAGCCCGCGGCTGTTGATGGCCTCCACATGGGCGGCGTCGATGTCGACGAACGTGACCGGCAGGCCGGCGCGGATGAGATAGGCCCCGACCACGCCGCCGATGGCGCCGGCGCCCCAGATCAGGATGGGTCCCTCGACGCCGCTCATGCTCCGAGCCCTTCGATCAACGCGCGCGTTTCTTCCACGGCGATGTCCCAGATGGCCTGCATGTCGGCGTCAGAGCGGTGGTAGAGGCCGCCGAAATTGCCGTCGCCGAGGATCTCGCGCACGCCGGCCGGGTTCTTGGTGCGCATGCGGTCGAGATCCGCCATGGGCTTCTGCTCCTCCGGGCCGCGAATGTTGGCGAGCCGCGTCCAGGGGAAATTCTCCATCCAGGACGCGTGCGAGGCGACTTTGTCGGTCTCCTGCACCTTCGCGAAGGTCTTGGGAGCGTTCCACCAGTTGTGGAAGCGGACCGAGACGTCCGGGTTGTCGCCCATCCACTCGACGCTGACGGTCTGGGCCGGCGAGTTTCCGCCATGGCCGTTGCACAGGAGGATGCGCCGGAAACCCGCGATCTTCAGCGAGTCCAGGATGTCGCGGATCACCGCCGCATAGGTGGTCGCGCGCAGCGACACGGTGCCCGGATAGGCCATGAAATAGGGCGTGATGCCGTAGGCCTGCACGGGAAACACCGGCACGCCCAGCGGCTCGGCGGCTTCCAGGGCGACGCGCTCGGACAGGATCGAGTCCACCGACAGGCTCAGATAGGCGTGCTGCTCGGTGGAGCCGAGCGGCACCACGGCGCGGTCGTCGCCCTTCAGGTAGTCCTCGACCTGCATCCAGTTCATGTCGCTGATCCTCACGGGACAGCCTCCTTGAGCATCGGGCGCGCCGGGGCGCCGTTTCGTAGGGTTTCGATGAGCGGCAGCAGGGAGCCCTGCACCGCGTGGGGATCGGGCGTGTGGCGATACTCGATCGCGTTGGCGGAGCCTTCCGGCGGAGCGCCGGCGGCCGTGAGCGCGGCCTCCGCGCCGGTGGCGTACACCACCACGTCGACGCGCTGCAGGAAGGCCGGCAACTCGGCGTCGTCCGCCACGATGGCGTCCACCGCGCGCACATGCGGGGCGAAGCGCAGCACGCCGGGCTTCATCAGCGCCAGGAACTCGGGGAACACCGACACCAGCCCGACGTGCGCCAGCGGATCCAGCGCGGCGAGCCGGGCGCGGGTCGCCTCCGCGGGGAGGAAGCTGACGCTCGCCACCGGGGCGACGCCGGCCGCGATCTGCTCGGCCTCGCTCTTGCGGTTGGCCAGCGTGACGATGAGGTCCGGCGGCGCGCCGGGCCAGCCCTCGGCCGCGAGCGCCTCGAAGGTGAGCGGCGCGATGCTGTCGCCGGGCTTCAGCTGCCGGGCGATCTCCCCCGCATAGGCCTTTGTGGCCTCGGGGAAAACGCCCAGCATCACCAGCCGCATCGGCCGGCCGTCACGAACGCGGCCGCGGGTGATGGCGGCGGTAAGGAGGGAGGCAACCTGCGCGGTGGAGAGGCCTGCCGCCTCGGCGGCCGCCAGCGCGGCGTCGAGATGCGCCTGCACGCAGGCCAGTGCCTCCGGGCTCTCGGCCCGGGCGTCGTCCGCCACATAGGTGCCCGCGCCGGGGCGGGTCGCGATGAGGCCGCTACCCTGCAGCTCGCGATACACCGCAACCGCCGTCATGGGGGCGATGCCGCCCGCTTCGGCGAGCTCGCGCACGGAGGGCAGGCGCGTGCCTGGCGGCAGCTCGCCGCACGTGATTCCGTATTCGATCAGGCCCTTGAGTTGCACGCTGAGCGGCACCGGAAGCGTGCGGTCCAGCGCGGCGGCAAGGTTGCTGAGAAGAGAGGCGCCTGGCATCTGTTCTAGGCAGTTAGCACAAAGGTCGGGCGCGTCATCGGAATTTGCAACTCCAGAGCCTCTTTCCGAGACGTTCCTGTTGACGTCCGATTGTCGACCCTTCTAGCATCCTAGGACAGAACACCAGACGGCGTGAAGCCGCTGAGGGGAGAAAAAGATGAGAAGGACGTTTCTGAAGGCGAGCGCCGCCGCGCTCGCGCTCGCCGCCGGCCTGATCCACCTGCCCTCCGCCGCCGATGCGGCGACGCGTGGCGGCAAGATGATCTACGCCCGCTACGCCGACAGCCTGTTCCTCGATCCGGTGCTGAACGACGCCAACGTGGACATCTGGGTTTTGACGAACCTCTACGACACGCTGCTCGCCCCCACGGCCGACGGCGTCGGCGTGCAGCCCGGCCTCGCCACGAAGTGGGACATGGCCGCGGATGGCAAGTCGCTCGCCGTGACGCTGCGCCCGGGCGTGAAGTTCGCGGACGGCTCGGCGCTCACGGCCGAGGACGTGAAGTGGTCGCTGGACCGCGCCCGCGACCCCAAGGCCGGCGCGTGGTCGTCCTCGCTCGCCTCCATCGAGTCGATCGCCGTGACGTCGCCCGAGGTCGTCACGCTGACGCTGAAGCACCCTGACCCGACGCTGATCCCGGCGCTCGCGACCTTCAACGCCGCCATCCTGCCGCAGAAGCTGTTCGAAGCCTCGGCCGGCGCCACCCCGGAGGAGAAGGCCAAGGCCTTCGCCGAAAAGCCGATCGGCACCGGCCCGTTCATCATGACGGCCTGGAAGCGCGGCGTCTCCATGACGCTGAAGCGCAACCCCTACTACTGGAAGCAGGGCGAGGACGGGAAAGCCCTGCCCTATCTCGACGAGCTCGAGTTCCAGATCATCCCGGACGACGCCACGCGCCTCCTGAAGCTCAAGGCCGGCGAGATCGACGGCACGGAGTTCATTCCGTACTCGCGCGTCAAGGAGCTGCAGGGCGACAGCAACCTGCGCATGGAGCTGTGGCCCGCCACGCGCGTGCGCTACCTCACCTTCTACAGCGGCCCGACCTTCAAGGACGGCAAGCCGAACCCCTTCAGCAACCCGAAGGTGCGGCAGGCGCTGAACTACGCGGTGAACAAGGACGCCATCATCCAGATCACCACGCTCGGCCTCGGCAAGCCGATGCGCTCCTATATGTCGTCCACGACGCCGCTGTTCTTCGGCCAGGACCTCTACAAGTATGATCTCGCCAAGGCCAAGGCGCTGCTCGCCGAGGCCGGCTTCGCCAACGGGTTCGAGACGTCGATCTACTCGCTCTCGGGCAACGGCGACGACGCCAACGACCTCGCGGCCGTGCAGCAGATGTGGGGCCAGGTCGGCGTGAAGCTGCGCATCGACCAGGTCGACAACGCCACCCGCACGGCGCGCTACCGCGAGGAGAACTTCGCCATGCGGACGTCCGCGTGGACCAACGACATCTCCGACCCGAGCCAGATCACGTCCTACTTCGCCTATTGGCCGAACATCCACTCCCTCCATTCCAACTGGCAGGACAAGCGGGTGGACGAGCTGTTCGAGAAGAGCCAGCAGGAGATCGATCCCAAGGCCCGCGCCGAGCAGTACAAGGAGATCCAGCAGCGCTACGCCGAGGCCGCCCCCATCCTGTTCCTTTACGAGACGCCCTACCCGGTCGCCTTCCGCAAGAACGCCAAGGGCTTCGTGCAGATCCCGCTGGGCAACAACCTGTTCGAGGCCGCCTACAAGGACAAGTGAGCTGGCTTTCATTGCAGTGACGCGGGGTCGTCGTACCCCACCCCGTCATTGCGAGCGGAGCGAAGCAATCCAGAGGCCGGGAATGGTGCGCAGCGCCCAGCCTCTAGACTGGATTGCTTCGCCTCCGGCTCGCAATGACGGCGAGGCGCTCCACGGTGGCGACACCCTCCCGTCATTGCGAGCGAAGCGAAGCAATCCGGAGGCCGGAAATGGAGCGCAACTCCCAGCCTCCAGACTGGATTGCTTCGCCTCCGGCTCGCAACGACGGCGGGGTGGCGGCAGGTCCGCAAATCATCATGGCGCGGTCTCTCAGCCGTCATTTCCCGCGACCTTCGGAGCAGGTCGGGAAGGGATGACGGCGAGCGTTTCACGTCCACTGTCTCGAACGCCATGAACCGCACCAACAAAGGACACGCATGAGCAAGGCCGGACTGATCGCCGCGCGGTTGCTGCAGATCCTGCCGACCTTCCTGCTGATTGGCGTGGTGGTGTTCGTGCTGGCGCGGCTCCTGCCGGGCGATCCGGTGAGCGCCGCACTGGGGGATCGCGCCACCGACGAGGCCGTGAACCGGCTGCGCGAGCAGATGGGGCTGGACCGCTCCATTCTCGAGCAGTTTCTCCTGTTTCTGCGCAGCGCCGTGCAGGGCGATTTCGGCCAGTCCATCGCGTTCCGCACGCCCGTCACGACCGTGATCGCCGAGCGCCTGCCGGTGACGCTGGCGCTCACCGGCCTCGCCACCCTGATCGCGTTGGCGCTCGCAGTGCCGCTCGCCTTCGTGGCGGCCGTGAACGCCAACCGCTGGCCCGACTTCCTGATCCGCGGCGTGTTCCAGGTCGGGCTGTCGTCGCCGGTGTTCTATGTCGGGCTGATCCTGCTCACGGTGTTCGCCGCCTGGTTTCGCTGGTTTCCGGTGGGCGGCTATGGCGAGGGCTTCGCCGACATCCTGTGGCACCTCCTGCTGCCCTCCACCACGCTGGCGCTGAGCTTCTCGGCCGTGATCATGCGCAATCTGCGCGCCGCCATCCTGGAAGTGCTGAACGCCGAATTCGTCGATTTCGCCCGCGCCAAGGGCCTATCGCGCCGCGTCGTGATGATCCGCCACGTGCTGCGCAACGCGCTGATCTCCACCGTCACGCTGGTGGGTTTGCACGCCGGCTCGCTGCTGGGCGGCGCGGTGATCACCGAAAGCGTGTTCGCGGTGCCGGGCGTGGGCCGGCTCATGGTCGACAGCATCTTCGCCCGCGACTACCCGATGATCCAGGCGCTGACGCTGATCCTCGCCGTGGTGGTGTCGCTGGCCTTCCTGATCACCGACCTGATCCAGATGGCGCTCGACCCCCGGGTGGCGCGATGACGGCCCTCGCGCTCACCTTCCGCCGCGCCCCGGCTTCGCTGATCGCCGGCGCGGCCGTGCTGCTCGTCGTGCTCGTCTGCGCGGTCGCGCCCGGCCTGATCGCCCCCTATGACCCGCTCGCCTTCGACTATGGCGCGCTGCTGCAGCCGCCCTCGGCCGCCCATCCCTTCGGCACGGACCAGTTCGGCCGCGACATTCTCTCGCGCACCATCGCGGCAGCCACCATCGACCTGCAGATCGCGATCTTCGCCACCGTGGGCCCGCTCGTGATCGGCACGATCATCGGCCTGCTGGTCGGCTACTACGGCGGGATCGCGGACGCGATCTTCGGCCGGCTGGTGGACCTCGTGGTGACCTTCCCGTTCCTGGTGCTGGTGATCGCCATCGTGGCCGTGCTCGGGCCGGGGCTCTCCAACATGTACATCGCCATCGGGGTGGTCGGCTGGGTGTTCTACGCCCGGCTGATGCGCGGCGAGGTGCAGGTGCTGCGCGGACAGGACTATGTGTCGGCCGCCAAGGTGCTGGGCTATGGCGAGGCCCGCATCCTCCTGCGCCACATCCTCCCCAACGCGGCGCGGCCGATCCTCGTCTACTGGATGACCGACATGGCGCTCGCCATCCTGCTCGGCTCCAGCCTCGGCTATCTCGGCCTCGGGGCGCAGCCGCCCGCGGCCGAATGGGGCGTGCTGATCGCGGACGGCAAGAACTTCTTCTCGCAGGCCTGGTGGATCACGGTGTTTCCGGGCTTCGCCATCGTGTTTTGTGGCATCGGCTTCAGCCTGTTCGGCGATGGCCTCGCCGATCTCATGGACGTGCGCCGATGATGGCCGCGCCCTCCTCCGCCCTGCTTGACGTGCGCGACCTCCATGTCCGCTTCGCCACCGCGCGCGGCGAGGTTCGCGCCGTGGACGGCGTCAACCTCTCGGTCGCGCCCGGCGAGACGCTGGGCTTGGTCGGCGAATCCGGCTCCGGCAAGAGCGTCACGCTGCGCGCCATCCTGCGGCTGCTGCGCGCCAACGCGGCCATCACGGGCGAGGTGCGGTGGCAGGGCGAGAACCTGCTGGCCCTGCCTGAAAAGCGCCTGCGCGACATTCGCGGCAAGGACATCGCGGTGATCTTCCAGGAGCCCATGTCGGCCCTGAACCCGGTGATCTCGATCGGCCGGCAGATCGACGAAAGCCTCGTCGCGCACACGGCGCTGGACGCAGCGGGACGCCGGCGCCGCGCGATCGAGCTCCTGGACCTCGTCGGCATCGCGTCGCCCGAGCAGCGCCTCGCCGGCTTCCCGCACGAGTTCTCGGGCGGCATGCGCCAGCGCGCCATGATCGCCATCGCGCTCGCGGCGGAGCCGAAGCTGCTGCTGGCCGACGAGCCAACGACCGCGCTGGACGTCACTATCCAGGACCAGATCCTCAAGCTGCTGCTGCGGCTCAACCGCGAGCTCGGCATGGGGCTGATCCTCGTCACGCATGATCTCGGCGTCGTGGCCGAGACCTGCGACCGCGTCAGCGTGATGTATGCCGGACGCGTGGTGGAGAGCGGCCCGGTGGACCGGGTGTTCACCGCGCCGCGCCACGCCTACACGGACGCGTTGCTGCGCAGCATGCCGCATGGCGGCGCGGCGCGAGCGCCCTTGCGGCCCATTCCCGGCCAGCCGCCCCGGCTCGACCGCGCCATCGCGGGATGCCCCTTCGCGCCGCGCTGCGCCCTGGTGGAGGATCGCTGCACCGTTGAGGCGCCGCCCTTCGCCGTGGTGGCGCCGGACCAGCGCGCCGCCTGCTGGGCCAGCGACCGGCTCGCCGCGCGGGAGGGCGTCGCGTGAGCGGAACCATCCTGAAGAGCGGCCCCGTGGCCGACGCCCCGATCATGACCGTGGACGGGCTGGTGAAAACCTTCCCGCTCGGCCGCAGCCTCGCGGACGTGCTGGGCGGTCGCCCCGTGCGGGCCGTGCAGGCCTTGAGCGGCGTGTCGCTGACGGTGCGCAAGGGCGAGACGCTGGGCGTGGTGGGCGAATCCGGCTGCGGCAAGTCCACGCTGGCGCGCTGCCTGGTGCGGCTGCACGAGCCCGACGCCGGCGCGGTGCGCTTCGAGGGCGCCGACGTGCTCGGCCTTCAGGGCTACGCCCGGCGCGCCTACAACCGCAGCGTCCAGATGGTGTTCCAGGATCCCTACGGCTCGCTGAACCCGCGCCTGTCGGTCGGCGACGCGCTGGCCGAGGCCCTGACGGTGCACCGCATCGTCGAGGGCGGCGCCGTGCGCGAGCGGGTCGGCGAACTGCTCGACCTCGTCCATCTGCCGCGCGACGCCGCCGACCGCTACCCGCACGAGTTCTCGGGAGGCCAGCGCCAGCGCGTCGGCATCGCCCGCGCGCTCGCGGTGGAGCCCTCCGTGATCATCGCGGACGAGCCCGTCTCGGCGCTCGACGTGTCCGTGCAGGCGCAGGTCGTGAACCTGTTCCTGGAGCTGCAGGAGCGGCTTGGACTCACGCTGATCTTCATCACGCACGACCTGCGCCTCGTTCGGCACATCTCGCATCGCATCGCCGTGATGTATCTCGGCAAGGTGGTGGAGACCGGCGACACGGAGGCGGTGTTCACCGCGCCGCGCCACCCCTACACGCGCGCCCTGATCGCCGCCGTGCCGCAGGTCGATCCGCACCAGCGCTCGGCCCGCGAGGCGGTGCGCGGCGAGCTGCCGAGCCCCATCGCGCCGCCGCCCGGCTGCCCGTTCCACCCGCGTTGCCCCATCGCCGAGCCGCAGTGCCGGACGGTGGTTCCGGCCCTGGTTCCGCGCGGCGGGCCATGGCCCGTGGCCTGCCATCTGGCCGGCCCGGCGGACGCGCCCGAGTTCATCGCCTAGCCCTGTCGAGAAAGCCCCCCATGAGCCTCGCCGCCCTGCGCCAGCGGATCGCGACCGTATCCGACCTCCTCTGCACCCTAAACCTCATCGTGTGGGACAGCCGCACCATGATGCCGTCCGGCGGCGCCGCGGCGCGCGGGCATCAGATCGCCACCCTCACCCGCATGGCGCGCGACACGCTGGCGGCCGACGCCACCATGGACCTCCTCGCCCGCGCCGAGGACGAAGCCGCGGGGTTGCCGGCCGACGATCTCGCCCATGAGGAGCTGCGCCAGATCCGCCGCGCGGCCGAGCTGCACCGGCGCGTGCCGGCCGAGCTGATCGAGCGCCGCGCCGCCGTGCGGGCCGCCGCCAACGCGGCCTGGATCGAGGCCCGCGCCAGGAGCGACTTCAGCCTGTTCGCGCCCCTGCTGGAGGAGACGGTCGCCAACACCCGCGCCTATGCGGACGCGATCGGCTGGGAGGCGCATCCCTATGACGCGATGATCGGCCTCTACGAGCCCGGCGAAACGCTGGCCAGCCTGCAGCGGCTGTTCGGGGCGCTGCGCGACGGCATCCGGCCCATTCTGGACGCCGCGTTGGCGCGCCCGCAGGCGCAGGCGGCCTTTGTGCCCGGCGCGTTTCCGGCGGACCGGCAATGGGAGGCCGCCAAGGCCTTCTCGGCGCGTTTCGGCTTCGACTTCGGTCGCGGCCGGCTGGACACCACCGTCCACCCCTTCGAGATCTCGTTCACGCGCGACGACGTGCGCATCACCACGCGCTACAACCCGGCGGATCTCCGCCCTGCCCTGTTCGGCGCCTTCCACGAAACCGGCCACGGCCTCTACGAGCAGAATGTCGACCCGGCCTTCACCCGCACGGTCTTCGCGAGCGATCTCGTCGGGCTCTACGCGGTGGGCGGCACGAGCTTCGGCGCGCATGAATCGCAGTCGCGGCTGTGGGAGAACCATGTCGGCCGCAGCCGCCGCTTCTGGGAGCTGAACTTCGCCGAGTTGCAGGGCTTCTTCCCGGACGCGCTGGCGAACGTAACGCCCGAGGCGTTCTACGACGCCGTCACGGGCGTGCGCAAAAGCCTGATCCGCGTGGAGGCGGACGAACTCACCTATGATCTCCACATCATGCTGCGCGTCGAGATCGAGGCCGCGCTGATGGACGGAAGCCTGAAGGTCGCCGACGTCCCGGGCGCCTGGGCGGACGCTATGCAGCGCCATCTCGGCTTGACCCCGCCGGGCGACCGCGAGGGCGTGCTGCAGGATATCCACTGGTCCTCCGGGATGATCGGCTCGTTCTGCACCTACACGGTCGGCAACGTCATGGCGGCTCAGCTCTACGCGGCCGCGAAAGCCGACCCCGGCGTGGCGGCGGGCGTCGCGGCCGGAGACTACGCCCCGCTCGCTGGCTGGCTGCGCCGCTGCTGCTGGACGCATGGCCGCAGCAAGACCCGCGACGCGATCCTGCAGGATGCATGCGGGCGGGGCCTGGACGCGGGCGCCTACCTCGCGCATCTGCGCGAGCGGTATGCGGGATAGCGGCGCATCCTTCCGTCATTGCGAGGAGCGTAGCAACGAAGCAATCCAGGCGCCGGGCGAAAGGCTCGGCCGCCTTCTGGCCCGGCGTCGGCTGGATCGCTCCGCTTCGCTCGCGATGACGGCAGGGAACCACCGCCTTGCCCCCGTTCTGGACCGGGCAGCAGGTCAGACGCCGTTCGCAAGTAGAGGACGCCGCCATCTCTCCACCGTCATCCCCGGGCTTGACCCGGGGATCCACGCCCTCGGCTCACGCGTGGATGGCCGGGACGAGCCCGGCCATGACGGAGAGTGACGTCGCCTCAGCTCTTGAGACGAGGATTCAGCCCTTGATGAAGGCCAGCAGGTCGGCGTTGATCACGTCGGCGTTCGTGGTCGCCATGCCGTGCGGGAAGCCCGGATAGGTCTTCAGCGTGCCGTTCCTGAGCAGCTTGATGGCGAGCCGGGCCGAGACGTCGATCGGCACGATCTGGTCGTCCTCGCCGTGCATCACCAGGGTGGGAACCTCGATGGCCTTGAGGTCCTCGGTGAAGTCCGTTTCCGAGAACACCTTGATGCACTCGTGGTGGTCGAGCGCGGAGCCCATCATGCCCTGGCGCCACCAGTTGTCGATCACGCCCTGCGAGACCTTCGCGCCCGGGCGGTTGAAGCCGAAGAACGGCCCGGTCGGGACGTCGACATAGAACTGCGCCCGGTTCGCCGCCAGCGCCTGGCGGAAGCCGTCGAACACTTCGCGGGGCAGGCCCCCCGGATTGTTCTCCGTCTTCAGCATGATCGGCGGCACCGCGCCCAGGAGCGCAGCCTTGGCGACCCGGCCCTTGCCATGCTTGGCGACATAGCGCGCCACCTCGCCGCCGCCGGTGGAATGGCCCACATGCACCGCGTCGCGCAGGTCGAGATGCGCCGCCAGCGCGGCGACGTCGGCCGCGTAGGTGTCCATGTCGTTGCCCTTGCCGGGCTGGCTGGAGCGCCCATGCCCGCGCCGATCATGCGCGATGACGCGGAAGCCCTGCAGGGCGAAGAACACCATCTGGGCGTCCCAGTCGTCGGCGGACAACGGCCAGCCATGGTGGAACACGATCGGCTGGCCCTGGCCCCAATCCTTGTAGAAAATGTCGACGCCGTCAGGGGTCTTGATAAAAGCCATGATTGAATCTCCGTGGGGGTGGGAGAAGGATTGCGCCCCTCACGCACCCCTAACCGGCGGGCGTGACAGGCGCGTGTCCAATATCAAGCCTGCAACCGCCCCCGTCGAGCCCGTTCGGCGCAGGCGAGAGTCGCGCTGGTGGCCGCTGGAAGGATTGCCGCGCCTCAGGATCCAAGCGGTTCGGGGCCGCGTTGCCCGACGCAGGATCGGTCCTGCGACTGCTTCACGAGGCTTCCATGGCGTCCAAGACCCTGCAGGACATCGCCGAAACGATGCGCGACATCGATTTCACGATGATGTTCACCCGCAACGAGGCGGGCGCGCTCGCCGGCCGGCCGATGAGCAACAACCGCGACGTCGCCTATGACGGCGACAGCTACTTCTTCACCATGGGGGACACCCGCAAGGTGAAGGACATCAGCCGCGACCCGCAGGTCGCGCTGTCGTTGCAGGGCGCCGCCGGCCTGTTCGGCAAGCCGCCGATGTTTATCGCCATCGAGGGCAAGGCCGAGCTGATCCGCGACCGGCAGGCGTTCGACGCGCACTGGAATCCCGATCTCGAGCGCTGGTTCGACAAGGGCGCAGACACGCCCGGCCTCACGCTCATCAAGGTCCACGCCTCGCGCATCCATTGGTGGCACGGCGAGGACGAGGGCGACCTCTCGGTCTGAGACGCCGCGGACGCGCGCCGGAGCGGGACGCAACGTCCCGCTCCGGCGCGCCTGACCACAGGGCGCGAGCAATTTTGAGTTGCGTACCTCAGTTCCTGAGTTAAGTTCGTCCCACAGGTGGGGAAACGCCACCACGAGGGAGGAACCGGATGAGCATTCTCAAGCGCGCCGCGCTGGCTGCGGCGGCACTCGCGATGACGGCCGGGTTGGCCGCCGCGCAGACCACCGTGAAGTGGCTTCACATCGAGGTGAACCCCAACCAGGTGAAGATCTGGGAGGAGGTCGCGCGCGACTTCGAGGCCAAGAACCCGGGCGTCAAGGTCGAGATGCAGTTCCTCGAGAACGAGGCCTACAAGGCCAAGCTGCCGACCATCCTGCAGTCCAAGGATCGCCCGCACATCATCTACAGCTGGGCCGGCGGCGTGCTGAAGTCGCAGGTCGAGGCCGGCGTGCTGGAAGACCTCACCCCGGCGATGCAGGGCTACAAGGACAACCTTGCCCCGGCAGCCGTCGCGGCCTTCACGGTGGACGGCAAGATCTATGGCGTGCCGCATGCCCAGTCGCAGGTCGGCTTCATGGTCAACAAGGAGCTGATGGCCAAGGGCGGCGTCGACCCGGCCTCAATCAAGACCTGGGACGACCTGCTCGGCGCCGTGAAGAAGCTCAAGGCCGCGGGCGTGACGCCCATCGTGGCGGGCGGTGCGGACAAGTGGCCGCTGCACTTCTACTGGACCAACCTCGCCGTGCGGCTTGGCGGCAAGCCGGCCTTTCAGGCCGCGCTGAAGGGCGAGAACGGCGGCTTCGCCGGGCCGGTGTTCCTGAAGTCGGGCGAGCTCTTCAAGCAGCTCGTCGACCTGCAGCCCTTCCAGAACGGCTTCCTGGGCTTCAAGAACCCGCAGGCGGTTGGCGCCTTCGGCGACGGCAAGGCCGCCATGATCCTGGCGATCAGCTCGTTCTACCACACGCAAAAGGCGCTCGCGGCCGACAAGAAGGGCATCGCGGACGACAACATCGGCTGGTTCGATTTCCCGACCGTGCCGGGCGGCCAGGGCGACCCCACCGACACGCTGGGCGGCATCAACGGCTGGCTCGTCACCAAGGGCGCGCCCAAGGAGGCGGCCGCCTTCCTGAAGCACTTCGTCTCGCTCGACGTGCAGAAGCGCCTCGCGGCCGGCAACTTCCTGATCCCGACCTTCAAGGGCGCCGAGGAAGGGCTCGCCAGCCCGTTCATGCGCCAGATCGCCGCCAACCTGGCGAAGTCCAAGTACCACCAGAACTTCTATGACCAGGACCTCGGCCCCAATGTCGGCCGCGTCGTGAACGACGCCACCACCGAGATGGCCGGCGGCTCCATGGACGCCAAGCAGGTTGCGCAGGCGATCCAGGACGCCGTGAGGCAGGGCAATTGAGCGCGTCGTGGGAGGCGACCTCGCCCGCGAGGGCGACGCCTCCTCGGGAGGCTCAGCCTCCTCGCCTCCCACGACAGATGCCCGGGAACAAGCCCATGCTCGCCACCGTGGCGCGCCGGTCCATGCAATCCGGCAAGCTCACCGCCATCGCGCTGTTTCTGCCGCCGGCGCTGCTGCTGTTCACGATCTTCGTGGTGCTGCCGATCGCCGAGGCGGCCTGGTACAGCGGCTACAACTGGAACGGTTTCGGCAGCCCGAAGAACTGGGTCGGCTGGGACAACTACCGCTTCGTGTTCGAGACGCGCGCCTTCGGCCTGGCGCTGCGCAACAACCTTCTGATCATCGCGGTGTCGCTGATCATCCAGCTGCCGCTCGCCCTCACGCTGGCGCTGCTGCTCGCCGAGAAGTTCCGCGGCGCGGTGGCGCTGCGCATGCTGTTCTTCATGCCCTACATTCTGGCCGAGATCGCCACGGGCCTGATTTTCAGCTTCGTGTACGATGGCGACTACGGCCTCCTGGCCGCCATCTACCGCCAGTTCGGGGCCGAGGCGCCGCACCTGCTGGCCAGCACGCAGACCTCCATGCTGGCCGTGCTGATCGTGGTGGTGTGGAAGTATTTCGGCTTCCACATGATGCTGTTCATCGCCGCCCTGCAGGGCATGGACCGCAACCTCATCGAGGCCGCCCGCATCGACGGCGCGACCCGCTGGCAGACCGTGCGGCTGATCATCATTCCGCTGCTCTACCCCACCATCCGCCTCTCGGTCTTTTTCGCCGTGGTGGGTTCGCTGCAGCTCTTCGACCTCGTGATGCCGCTGACGCGCGGCGGCCCGGCCGACTCGTCGCAGACGCTGGTGAGCTTTCTCTACAGCTTCGGCGTGATGCGCATGCGGGTGGGCTTCGGCAGCGCGGTCGGCGTCATCCTCTTCGTGATCTGCGTCACCTTCGCGTTCACGTACAAGCGGTGGTTCATGCGCGATGAATAGCTCCTCGCCCGCCGTCGGAAAGCCGTTCGACCCCGCCGCGCTCTACAAGGGCCTGTTCCTGGCCATCGTGGTGGTGTTCGTCGCAACGCCGCTGGTCGCCACCCTGCTGGGCGGCTTCAAGTCGCTCGGCGAATTGCGCACCAACCCGTTCGGTCTGCCGCAGGTGTGGGAGTGGGAGAACTACGCCGGCATCCTCCGTTCGCCGCGCTACTGGATCCTGCTGCGCAATTCGCTGGTGATCTCCAGCCTCACGGTGGCGCTCACCCTGATCGTCGCCTCCATGGCGGCCTTCGTATTCGCCCACATCCGCTTCTTCGGCAGCGCCATGCTGCTGAACTACATCACGCTCGGGCTCCTGTTCCCGGCCGCGACCGCGATCCTGCCGCTGTTCATCAAGGTGCGGGACCTCGGCCTGCTGGACAGCTATTTCGGCGTGGTGCTGCCGCAGGTCGCCTTCGCGCTGGCGATGAGCATCCTCTTGCTGAGGCGCTTCTTCCGCGACCTGCCGGTGGAGCTGTTGGAGGCCGCGCTGGTGGATGGCTGCAGCTACATCAACTACTTCCGCTACGTCACGCTGCCGCTGTCCCGGCCCATCCTGGCCACCGTCGGCACCATCGCGTTCGTGAACTCCTGGAACGCCTACCTGGTGCCGCTCGTGATGCTGAACAGCGACGAGCGCTACCCCTGGCCGCTGGGCATCATGATCTACCAGGGCGAATACTCGTCCGAATGGCACCTGATCCTGGCCTTCATCACCCTCACGATCCTTCCCACCATCCTGCTGTTCCTGCTTGCCCAAAAGCACATCGTCGCCGGCCTCACGGCCGGCGCGGTGAAGGGCTGAGCGGAAGCGGCCACGAGAAGAACCAACCGGAGCGACCCATGAGCAAGACCGGGATCGGCGTCATCGGCTGTGGCAACATCAGCCAGAAATACATGACCGCGATGCGGCAATTCCCCAACATCGAGCTGCGCGCGGTGGCCGACATGCGCCAGTCCGTGGCGGACGTGCGCGGCCGCGAGTTCAACGTGCCGGCCATGCGGGTGGACCAGTTGCTGAAGCGCGACGACGTCGAGATCGTCGTCAACCTGACGGTGCCGCTGGCCCATACCGACGTCAGCCTCGCGGTGCTGAACGCCGGCAAGCACGTGCATTCGGAAAAGCCGCTCGGCGTGAACGTCGCCGAGGCCCGCAAGGTGATGGACCTTGCGGCGCAAAAGAACCTGCGCGTCGGCTGCGCGCCCGACACCTTCCTGGGCGGCGGCCACCAGACCGCCCGCAAGCTCATCGACGACGGCGCCATCGGGACGCCGGTGGCTGGCTCGGCCTTCTTCATGTGCCCCGGCCATGAGCGCTGGCACCCCGCGCCCGGCTTCTACTACCTGCGCGGCGGCGGCCCGATGCTCGACATGGGCCCCTACTACATCACCGACCTGATCCAGCTGCTCGGCCCCATCGCGTCCGTGATGGGCTCGGTGTCGACGCCCCGCAAGGAGCGGCTGGTCACCAGCGAGCCGATGAATGGCGAGATGATCCCCGTGGAGGTCGCCACCCACGTGGCCGGCACGCTGGAATTCGTCTCGGGCGCGCTCGTCACCATCGCGATGAGCTTCGACGTGCCCAAGCACCGGCACACGCCCATCGAGATCTACGGCACGAAGGGCAGCATCCTGGTGCCCGATCCCAACCGCTTCGGCGGCGAGGTGCAGGTCGCCAAGCTCGGCGGCGACTTCGAGGCCATGCCGACCACGCATGGCAACGCCGAGGGCGAATATCGCTCCATCGGGGTCGCCGACATGGCGGCCGCCATCCAGAACAACCGGCCGCACCGCGCCAGCGGCGCGCTGGCCCTGCACGCGCTGGAGGCCATGGAAGCGTTCCAGACCTCGTCCGACGAGGGACGGCGCGTGAAGCTCGAAACCATCGTGGAGCGCCCGGCCATGCTGCCGCCGGGCCTGCCCACCGGCCAGCTCGATTGAGGACATGACCATGCGGACTGCAATGATCGTCTGGGGCGGATGGGCGGGCCACGACCCCGACCTCTGCGCCTCCATGATCCGGGGCTGGCTGAAGCGCGAAGGCTTCGAGGTGCGGGTCGAGACCAAGACCGAGGTCTTCCTCGACCCCGCCATCAAGGACTACTCGCTGATCATCCCGATCTACACGATGGCGAAGATCGAGAAGCCCGAGGCCGCCGCCTTGTGCGAGGCCGTGAAGGGCGGCGTCGGCCTCGCCGGCCACCACGGCGGCATGGGCGACGCCTTCCGGGAGGCCGTGGACTACCAGTTCATGTGCGGCGGCCAGTGGGTCGCGCATCCGGGCAACATCATCGACTACAAGGTCGACGTGACCCGGCCGGACGATCCCATCATGGCCGGCATCGAGAGCTTCGAGCACCGCTCCGAGCAATATTACATGCATGTCGACCCGGCGAACGAAGTGCTGGCGACCACCACCTTCACGGGCGAGCATGCGCCCTGGATCGACGGCGTCGTCATGCCGGTGGTGTGGAAGAAGCGCTTCGGCCAGGGCCGCGTGTTCTATTCGGCGCTCGGCCACCGGGCCTACGAGCTTGACGTGCCGGAGATTCGCACGCTCATGACGCGCGGTTTCCTGTGGGCCGCACGCTGACGTCATGACCGAGCACCGCCTTCTCCGCCGATCGACCCTCGAGGACGTCGCCCGCGAGGCCGGCGTCTCGCTGGCCACGGCCGACCGGGTGGTGCATCGGCGTGACGGCGTGCGCGAGAAGACGATCCGCCGGGTCGAGGCCGCGATCGCCAAGCTGGGCTACCGGCCCAATGCGGCGGCCGCGAGCCTGTCGCGCAACAAGACCTGGCGTTTCGCCTTCATGCTGCCGGCCAACTCCAACGCGTTCATCGCCAACCTGGCCGAGCAGGTGGAGCGCACCTCCGACTGGCTGACCGGGCAGAACGGCTTCATCGACGTGATGCGGGTCGACGTGTTCGACCCCGTGACGCTCGCCAAGGCGCTGTGGGACCTGCCGGCCGTGTACGAGGGCGTCGCCGTGGTGGCGCTCGACGACGCCCGCGTGCGCGCCGCCATGGACGACCTCGTGGCGCGCGGCGTCCACGTCGTCACGCTGGTGTCGGACGCGCCGGGATCGCGCCGGGCAAACTATGTGGGGATCGACAACCCCGCCGCCGGCCGCACCGCCGGCTCGCTGATGGGGCGCTTTCTGCGCGGCCAGAAGGGCTTCGTCGGCATCATCACCGGCTCGCTCTCGCTGCGCGACCATGCCGAGCGGCATTTCGGGTTCCGGCAAGTCCTCTCGGCCGAGTACCCGGATCTTGTCGGCCTGCCGCCCGCAGAGGGCCGCGACGACAGCGCCCGCAATCACGAGATCGCCCGCGCCCTGCTGGCGCAGCATCCGGACCTCGTCGGGATCTACAACGCCGGGGCGGGAAACGAGGGCATCGCGGCGGCGCTGCGGGAAGCTGGCGCCGGCCGCGACATCGTCTGGATCGCGCACGAACTGACCGGCGACACCCGCCGGCTGCTGCTGGAAGGCACAATCGCGGCCATCATCAACCAGGATCCCGGCCACGAGGCCCGCTCGGCCGCCCGCATCCTGCTGGCGCTCTGCACCGGGCAACTGATCTATCCCGACCAGGAACGCATCCGGATCGAGATCTTCCTGCGGGACAATCTGAACTGAAAAGGCTCAACGCTCAGTCTCACCGTCATTGCGAGCGAGAGCGAAGCAATCCAGCTGACGCCGGACGTTAGGTCTGGATTGCTTCGCTGCGCTCGCACTGACGGCAGGGCAACGATAGGCTCGGGAGCGCGGCCGAGCGATCGCCAAGATGGCGATTGCTCTTGCCCGGTTGCGAGAGCGAGCCGCTGTCCGGGCGTTAGATCACCGGCGCGGCCGGTGTGGCCGGCATGGCAGGCGCCGCGCCCGTTCCGGCCAGCGCGGCCAAGATCTCCGCCATGGTGGCCTTTTCGGCGTCGCTGACCTTCACGCCGCCAAAGCCCAGGAACCCGCCCTCGTTGCCGGCTTCGGCCGCCTTCAGGGCGACGTGGTTCAGCCAAGCCTTGAAGGCGGGAGCATCCTCGGGCGCCTTGGCGTCGAGGATCTGGGCAATCGAGCGGAGCTCCTGAAGCGCCCTACCCTTGTACTCGGAAATCTGGCCGCCCTTGAACTGCGACTGCATCCAGTCGCGCGCCGCGGTCCGCGTGTCGGAATTCGCAATGTCGTCCGCCACCGCCTTCACGAGCGGGTTGGCGTTGGCGTCCTGTTTGGCTTCCAGCAACGCCCAGCCGCCCGACATAGCCTCCTTCAGGAGCCCCCATAGCCCGCTCGGCTCGGCCGCCGTGATGGCGAGGCCGGTCAGCATCGGGCTGGCGACGACGCGTGCCCATTCCTCAGGTGTGAAGCTTGCCTTGCTGGCCATGACGTCCTCCCTCGAACCCGCCTCAATGGCCCGAACGCGGCATGGTTCCACGCCGGCCAGTCACGGCGCGGGAGACGCAGGACGATCGCAGGCGTGGGCCTATTGGACGGTCTGGGCCGGCTGGGCGCTGGCCATCGGGCCGGCCGTGGCGGCGGCGTCCGCAATGACGCCCGCGAGCTTCTGCGCCAGGCAGGCGTATCCGGCGTCGTTCATGTGAAAGCGGTCGGGCGCAAGCGCGGCTTCGAGCCGCTCGGCGCCGCCGGCGTCCACCCAGGCCTGCATCATGTCGTGGCGATGAAACACCGGCACGCGCGCGGCGGCGGCCTCCTCGCGCACGGCGGCCACGAAGGCGCGGTAGCGGCGGCCGTCCTTGATGGCAGGGAAATATTGCTGGTCGATGATCATCAAACCGAGCCCGGCGTTGCGCACCGTCGCGATGCCCTCGCGCAGCATGTCGCGGAACGGGCCGACCTCTCCGCCTGCCAGGGCGTCGTTGGTGCCGACCTGCCAGAGCACGAGATCGAAGCCGCCGTCGGCCACGGCCGACCGGAGACGCGCGAGCGTCGCGTCGGCTTTCTCGCCGCCGATGCCGGCGTTCACGACCGTGACGGGCGCGCCCGGGATGCGGCGCGCGAGCTCTCCCTGAAGCTGCGCCGGATAGCTGAACTGAGGCGACGTGGCGCCGACGCCCTCCGTCGACGACGAGCCGATGGCCAACACGCGCAGGGGCGCCCCAGCGGCGCGATCGGCCTGGACGCGGGAGAGGCGCAAGGGATCGGAGAAGTTCTGCGCGCCGCAGGGAATCGACCCGGCCTCAGCGGCTCCGCAGAGCGCCAGGCACATGAGAACCACCGTCGTCGCGAGCTTCAAAACTGCGCCCCCAGCCGTTTAACCGGGTGTGACTTAAACACACGGACCTGAACGCCTGCTGAACAAAGCGCAGGGCCTTAGGGAATCGGTAACCAGCGTATGACGAGGAATTGATCTGACGGGCCGCAAGCCCGACGCAATTTTCGCGCACTCATACGTTGAGCCGCGTCGCCCCCGCTCGAACGGCCCCGCCCGGACAGGCACGAAGATGCAAAGCCCCGACCGATTCCTCGCCATCGACGCCCTGCGCGGCCTCGCGCTGGTGACGATCTTCATCAACCACGTGCCGGGCACGATCTTTGAGCGTTTGACGCACAAGAACTTCGGCCTGTCTGATTCGGCGGAGATTTTCGTGCTGCTGGCGGGCGTGGGCGCCGCGCTGGCCTACCTGCGTCCGTTCCGCGCCGGAGACGCCGCGCGCCAGATCTTCCGCATGGTGGTGCGGGCCGTGCAGATCTACGCCGCGCACCTCGTCGTGCTGGTGGTCTGCGGCGCGATCGTGGCCGCGGCGGCGCTGTCCTACCATGACCCGCGCATTCTCGAGGCCATGAACTTCGAGACGGTGGCGTCCTCGCCGACCGAGAGCCTGCTCGGCATTGCGACGCTCGGGCTGCAGCCGTCCTACCTCAACATCCTGCCGCTCTACGTGGTGCTGCTGTTGATGGCGCCGGCCCTGATCGCCCTGGTCGCGCACAAGCCGCGCCTCGCCCTGCTGTTCTCGGCTGGCGTTTATTTGGCGGCCCAGTTCGGCGCGGTTCCGCCGAGCTATCCGCAGGAGAACGCCTGGTTCTTCAATCCTTTCGCGTGGCAATTGCTGTTCGTGATCGGCCTGTGCGCCGGCGCGGCGCTTGTGGAGCGTCGGCCGATCCGCCGGCCGGGCTGGGTGCTGCCGCTCTGCATGGCCTATCTGGCCGCCGGCCTCGCGTGGAAGCAGCTGGAGTTTTATCCGGAAGGCGTGCCCGGCCTGCCGCGCTTCCTGTGGGACGACGACAAGCACCTCCTCTCGGTCCCGCGCCTCGTGCACGTGCTGGCGCTGGCCTGGGTGGTGACGGCCCTGCCGCTGGAGCGCTGGCTGCGCCGGGCTCCCGCGCTGGCCCCCCTCGGATGGATGGGGCGCAATTCTTTGGTTGTTTTCTCGATCGGCACTATCCTGGCCATCGGCGGGCAGGTCCTGCGCATCATCGGCGCGGGCGACCCCAGCCTCGACGTGGCGATCATCGGCCTCGGCCTCGCGCTGCAGGTTGGTTTGGCATGGGCTCTGGAATGGAACCGTTCGGGTCTGAAGCCGCAACGCGTCGAAGCCGGCGCGCCGGTCTCGGCGCAGCGTTAGCCGCGGCCGCGCTCGCCGCCGCGCTGCTGCTCGGCGGCGCGTCCGCGCGGGCCGAGGTTTCGCCCCGGTGCCGCGTCCCGGACGTCTACCTGTCCATGGCGGCGGACCTGAAGCGCACGGAGCGCCTCATCGACCGCGCCACGCCCGTGCGCGTCATGGTGCTTGGTCCGGAGATCGGCGGCGCGGCCATGCCGGAACGCCGCCGCGCCCGCCTGCACCAGGAACTTGCGCGCCGGCTCCCGGCCACCAATTTCGAGTTCGTGGACGACAGCGCCCCTTCCGGCCTTGTGGAGGATGACTTCAACGCCATTCGGTCGGCCGCCGCGCGCGTGGAGCCCGACCTGGTGATCTGGCAGGTCGGCGGCGCCGACGCGCTCGCGTCCACGGACGCCGAGGAATTCGGCAAGCGCCTCGCCGACGCCGCCAAGTGGATGAAGGAGCGCAACATCGACCTCATCCTGGTCGACCCGCCCTTCGTGCCGCGCGTGCGTCACGAGCAGCTCTACTGGCGGATCGTGGGCAAGATCCGCGAAGTGACGGACCGCGCCCGCCTCAATTTGTTCCAGCGCTACGCGGCTATGCAATTCCTCGACTTCGAGCGCCAGAAGCTCAAGGAGGAGCCCACAGACGCCAACTCCCGCCGGGTCTGCATGGCCGAGCTCGTGGCCGAAGCCATCGCCAAGGCGGCGACGCGCTGACGCGGGAGGCCGAAGGAGAGTGGGCGTTCATGCGCGCCGGATCACCACCTCGAGATACTCCGACTCCACCACCAGCGCGCCGTCCGTGGCGCGGTTGAACGCCTCGATCAGCGCCATGATGTCGGCCGCCAGCGCCTCCTGTCCGGCCGGGTCCAGCGCCCCGAACGCCTTCAGCACCGGCCCGTACCAGGTGCGGAACACCTCAAGCCAATGCGCGGGCGACCGGTAGCGGAACGCAAAGGTCTTAGGCGTCGCGCGGATCTCGGCTGCGCCGGCTCCGAACTGCTCTTCGAGCCACGCGACCCGGCCCCAATTGGCGGGCGGACAGGCTCCGGGCGGTGGCGGGACGCGCTTTCCGATGGTCGCGAACAGGCGGCCAATGAACCCATCGGGCGTCCAGTTGGCCATGCCGATCCGACCGCCTGGGCGAACGACCCGCAGGAGCTCCGCCGCGGCGGCCGAGTGATCGGCCGTGAACATCACGCCGAACGTCGACAGGACCACGTCGAATGACGCCGCGTCGAAGGGCAGCGCTTCGGCGTCTGCGGTCTCCACCCGCAGCGGCAGGCCCTCCGCCGCCGCGCGGGCCAGCGCACGTTCCAGCAGGGCCGGCACGTAGTCCGTGGCGGTCACGTCCGCGAAGCGGCGCGCCGCCGCCAGCGAGGCGTTGCCGTTGCCGGCCGCCACGTCCAGCACGCGCTCGCCGGCCCGCAGGTCCACGGCTTCGCAGAGCGTCTCGCCGACGATTTGCAGCGTTGTTCCGACGATGGCGTAATCCCCCGAAGCCCAAGTCGCCTGCTGCCGGGCCTTCAAGGCCGAAAGATCCACCGATGGAGCCGCGGGCGTCATCGCCGGAGAGGGAGCTGTGAGCGTCGACATGAAGACCTCCTGTGGTGAAAGCCTCCGGAGCGTGCCTTTCGCCACTGCGCGCCGCCATAGGGCCGGTGCAGTATTCTGCATCCTGCAATTGATGTAGTTTGCGCCTGCACCTGCAGTCGGAACGGAGAGCGATGGACGCGCTGAGCCGACGTGAAGCTGAGATCGCCCGCGCCTATGCGGACGGGGCGAGCCACCGGGCGATCGGCGAGACGCTGTTCATCGCGCCCTCGACGGTGCGGACCCATGTTGCGACGATCTACCAGAAGCTGGGCGTCTCCTCGAAGCTCGAGCTCGCCCGGGCCCTGGGGTCGCTGGGCGGAGCCGCCTCGGCCGCGACGCCGCCCGCCGCCGTCGAACACCGGCGCGCCCTGGCGATCATGCCCTTCCGGGCGCAGCAGCCGGCGGAGCGCAACGTCGCGGCCGGCCTCGTCCAAGACGTGATCACCCGGATTTCGAAGCTGCGCTGCATTCACGTCATCGCCCGCGGGACGTGCTTCGCCCTGGACGAGAGGGGCGTGCGCGGCCGTGAGGCCGCCGAGTTGCTGGGTGTGGACTATCTGGCGTCCGGCGAGCTCACGCGGGCCGGCGGCGCGCTGCGGGTGTCGGTGGAGCTCAGCGACTGCTCGCGCGACGAGGCGATCTGGGCCGAGAGCTTCGAGTTCAGCGCCGACGACATGCTGCTTGCGCTTGAGCGGATCGGCGACAGCATCGTCGGCGCGGTCACGGCCGGCATCGAGATGGCCGAACGCAACCGGGCTCTGCTCAAGAGCCCCCAATCGCTCGACGCCTGGGAGAGCTTTCACCGGGGCGTCTGGCACATGTTCCGTTTCACGGCGGCGCACAATGCACGGGCACAGGAGCTGTTTCGCCGCTCGGTGGCGCTCGATCCCACCTTCGCGCGCGCCCATGCGGGCCTGTCCTTCACGCATTTCCAGAACGCGTTTCTGCTACGGCCGGAACACCGCGACGACGAGGTCGCCCGCGCGCTGGAGGCGGCAGGCGAGAGCATCATCGCGGACAACCGCGATCCCACCGCGCACTGGGCCCTTGGCCGCGCGCTCTGGCTAAAAGGCGAGCACAGCGAGGCCGCGGCGGCGCTTGACGCCTCCGTCGAGCTGAGCCCGAACTTCGCCATGGGGCACTACTCGCTCGCCTTCGTGAACAGCCAGTCCGGGAATCCCGAGGACGCGATCCGGTCAGCCGATCAATCGCACCGGCTCAGCCCGTTCGACCCGCTGTTGTTCGGCTTCCTCGGCGCGCGCGCGATGGCGCTGTTTCGCCTCGGCGACTACGGGCAGGCGGCCGACGCGGCGCTGCGGGCGGCGGCGCGCCCGAACGCCCATGTGCACATCCAGGCGATCGCCGCTATGTGCCTCGCGGGGGCCGGACGCCTCGAGGAAGGCCGCCGCAAGGTCGCCGACATCCGGGCGATCTCTCCGGCCTACAGCTGCGATGATTTTCTGGTCGCGTTTCGCTTCCCGCCGGCCGATGGCGTCGCGTTCAGCCGCGCCGCGGCCCGCATCGCGTTCACGTGACCTGCCGGAGCCCCCTCACCAGCCCTGCGTGCCTGGCCCGCCCTTGAACGGCCCGACGACGTCATCCGTGATCCAGCCGCCATAAAAGCCGCCCTCCTGCGGCCGCACAGGCGCGCCATCGATCGTGCAGCTGTCCATGCGTCCGGGATAAACCGCGATGAACCCTGCGATGGGCGCGAAGCCGGGCGTGGGCCGCGGATAGCACCAGGCGGCCGAGCGCGCGACCGCCCCGGATCGCCCCTCCCCGGCCGGAACCACGATGTCGAAATAGCTCGCCGGCCCCTTCCACTCGCACACGCTGCCGATGCCAGGCAGCGGAACGAGCCAGTCCATCCGCACGTCCTCGGGCGGCAGGTACCAGGTCGGCGGATGGCTGGTTTCCAGCGCCCGCCAGGCCCGCCGCGTGTCGGCCAGCACGCCGCCGCCGAAGCGCACCACGACATGCCGGTCGGATGGCTGCAGGATAGCAGGCCTCGGATAGTCCCAGACGGACTCCTGGCCGGGTCCGGGCGGAAGTGGCTGGGGACGAAAGGCCATGGCGTGCTCCAAGTTGAACCGGCTTGGCCGCCGCCGCGCGTGCAACGATCGGGAGAGCGACCACGTTCGCATTATGAGCCAGATGGGCCGAGAGGCCCGCTGCTCATTCCGTCGCAGGCCTGCGCGCCAACGTCGCGATCCGGTTACCGGGCGGGCGTTCTGGCGCGCGCTTGTGCAAGGTGAACGGACTTTGTTCGGCCTTTCCACGCAATCGACATGGCTTTGCTTGTCATTACCCGCGAGGATGGACGCTGACGCGAAGTCTGGCGCCCCGCCCCGCCCGAGGAGTTCACCATGCGCCTGCACGTTGGCTGTGACCTGGGATACGAGTTCGTGCAGCCTACGCCGCTGATCGCGATGTTGAACGTGCACGCGTCGCGGGTTTCGGATCTCGAGCAGCCCGACCTCCTGATCACCGATCCGCCCGTGCCGGTGGAGGGCTACCGCGACACGTTTGGCAACTGGTGCAACCGCATGGTGGCGCCCGCCGGAGCGTTCAAGCTCAGCATCCGGGGCATCATCCGGGACGACGGGCGCTGGGACGAGGCCGCGCCGGACGCCCAGCAGGCCGAAGTGCAACTGCTTCCGCACGACGCGCTGCTGTTTCTGCTCGGCAGCCGCTATTGCGAGACGGACGTGATGTCCGGCGTAGCCTGGGAGCTGTTCGGCCAGACCCAGCCGGGTTGGACTCGCGTCAAGGCGATCGTGGACTACGTGCACGGCCACCTCACCTTCAGCTATCCGCAGTCGCGCCCGACGCGCACGGCCGCCGAAGCTTATCGCGAGCAGGTCGGCGTGTGCCGCGACTTCGCTCATCTGGCGATCACGTTCTGCCGCAGCCTCAACATCCCGGCGCGGTACTGCACGGGCTACATCAGCGATGTCGGCCTGCCGCCGCCACACGCGCCGCAGGATTTCGCCGCCTGGATGGAGGTGTATCTCGACGGCCGTTGGCATGTATTCGACCCGCGTAACAACGACCCGCGCATCGGCCGTATTCTGGTCGCTTATGGACGTGACGCCGCGGATGTCCCGATGACGATGACATTCGGGCCGAACATCCTGACCTCGTTCGAGGTCATTACCGAAGAGCTTGCGCCCCTGCCGAGCTAGTAGATTTGCAGACAGGCAGCTTCAATCGGGTCGTTTCGATCTTTCTCCGTCACCCCACACCGCCACCTGTTTCACAATGGGACAGAAAGCGCGCGCCTGAACTTTGCAACCTCCGATTGTAACGCGAGCGACCAGTGTCGCTCCGGGACATTCGGAGCCCAAAAATGCGCGCACTCACACCGATCGGCCTCTTCATCGTGGCGCTTGGCGCGTCCGCGACCTCGGCCTCAGCCGATACCTGCAATCCTTTCTCGAGCGGCTTCGTCCAGTTGTGCCAGCTCTACGAGCTGAACACGGGCGCGCTCGCCAACGCCGGCCCGATCTCGTTCGGTCCATCCCCGGCGCAGAGCGGCATCCGCAGCGGCGGCGCCGGCCCGGGCTCGGTCAGCAAGGCTGCGGCGCGGTCAGGCGGCGCGGCGCCCGGCGCGGGCGGTTCAGAAGGCGGCGCGGGCGGCGCAGCTCCGGGCGGCGACGGCGGCGCGGGAACTGGCGAGGGCGGAACGGGCCCATCGACTGGCGGCGGAAAAGGCAAGGGCAAGGGCGGCGTCGGTCACCACGGCGGTCACGGCCACAAAGGCGGCAAGGACGGCAACGACGGCAAAGAACACGGGGGTGGCAAGGGCCACGGCCAGCACGCCGGCAACGGCGGCGGCGACACGCACGGCTCGGGCCACGGCAAGGGCGCGGATGGTTCGGACAACGGCAAGGGTTCCGGCCAGGGCGGCTCGGGACAGGGCGGGTCCGGCAAGGGCAAGGGTGGCGGCAAGGACGGCCCAGGCAACGGCAACGGCAATAGCCCGAACGCCGGCAATGGCGGCGGCAACACCAGCGGCTCCGGCCCCGGCACCGGCAACAACGGCTCGAACAATGGCAAGGGTTCGGGCCAGGGCAGCGCGGGCCAGGGGAGCTCCGGTCAAGGCGGCGCCGGCGGCAAGGGTGGCGATTCTGGCGGCGGATCGGGCGCGGGCGGCGCGGGTGGACAAGGCTCATCCGGCGGAGTTGGCGCATCCGGCGGTGCAGGCGGCGCTGGAAGCGCGGGCGGATCGGGCGGCGGCTCCGGTCAGGGCGGCGCAGGCGGCAAGGGATCGTCCGGCGCGGGCGGCTCCGGC
The DNA here is from genome assembly GCF_014636935.1 of Alsobacter metallidurans. Lineage (GTDB taxonomy): Bacteria > Pseudomonadota > Alphaproteobacteria > Rhizobiales > Beijerinckiaceae > Alsobacter > Alsobacter metallidurans. The sequence goes on from NZ_BMES01000002.1 coordinate 957,171, forward strand.
TCGTCAGGCGGAGCGGGCGGGCAAGGCTCATCAGGCGGAGCTGGCCCATCCGGTGGTGCGGGTGGCGCTGGAAGCGCGGGCGGTTCGGGCGGCGGCTCCGGTCAGGGCGGCGCAGGCGGCAAGGGATCGGCCGGCGCGGGCGGCTCCGGCTCGTCGGGCGGCGCCGGCGGATCTGGCGGCGGTTCAGGCGGCGCTGGCGGACCTGGTGGTTCAGGCGGAGCTGGTGGAGCCGGCGGGAGTTCGGGCGGCTCGGGCGGCAACTCCGGCGCTGGCGGCTCGGGCGGAAACGGCGGCTCGGGCGGCGCCGGCGGCTCCAAGAAGTAACGGCTGAAATCTGCGCGGTCGCCGCTCACTGCGGCGACCGTTTGCGTCTGGCGGCCAGACTGCCTGCCAAATCCCGCGTGCGATCAGGCCAGCCGGGACTCAGCTTGCGGAGACGCCCGCAACGCTGCGAGGAGAAGACGCGCGGCCGCGGCCGCGGCGGTCGCCCCGTTGGCGCCGATGAAGACCCCGAGCGCGATCCAGCCGGCGCCGCCCGCCATCGCGGCGAGAACGGCCCCCAGCACAGCTCCCAGAAATGCAAATCCAGCCAGACCGATCGCCATCGCACCCTCGTGTTCCGCCAAACACGCTAGGACGCAAAGGTAAACGGGATGTTGCGCAGGCCGCTCGCATGCGAGGGGTCGGGGCGCTCAGTAGCCGACGACGCGAAGGCAGATCCACGTGATCGCGAAAGCGACAACGAAGGCCAGCACGGCCCCGCCGATGGCGCGCGGGCTGCGCAACCCGGCCGCCCTGCCCGGCCCTGCGAACACGAACCAGAACGCCACGATGAGCCCGATGATTGCGGCGATGTCGTTGCGCGGCATGGATGACTCTCCGGTTGCGGCGGCTCAGCCGCCGAGTTTCGTTAGAATGAACGCGAGAAGAAACCCCGCGACGGTGATCAGGCCCGAGAACTCGTGGGTCGACTCGAACGCTTCCGGGATCATGGTGTCGGCCAGCATGGCCAGGATCGCGCCGGCCGCGACCGCCGTGGTGGCGGCGATGATCTCCGGATTGGCCCCTTCCAGCGCGACGTTGCCGAGCATCGCCGCGAGGCCGGAAACGACCGCGATGCCGCCCCAGACGCCGAACACATAAGCCGCGCCCCGCCCCGCCCGTCGCATTCCGGCGGCGCTGGAAAGTCCCTCGGGCACGTTGGACAAGAACACCGCCGCCACCGTGACGAGGCTCACGCCCTTGCCGGCAAGCAGACCGACGCCGATCACCACCGATTCTGGGATTCCGTCCAGCAACGCCCCGACCGCGATGGCGAGGCCCGAGGAGCCGGCCGCAGCCTGGCTTTCATCCGGGTTGTGCCCAGAGCGCTTGCGATGCTTCGCGCCCCGCCGCGTGATGATGATGTTGGCCGCCGTGTAGATGGCCGCGCCGCCGAGAAAGCCAAGCGACGTCGAGTCGAAACCGCCCAGTCGGTACGCCTCGTCCATCAGGTCGAACGCAACGGCCGAAATCAGCACGCCGGACCCGATCGCCATCACGGAGGCGATGGCGCGCTGCGACAGCGACGTGAACCACGCGATCGCGGCGCCAAGAACCAGCGCCGATCCGCCGACGAGCCCCCAGAGCCCGGCTTGAAGCCACAACGGCATGTGCATGCATCGACCCCTGCCGCCCGTTCACGAACGAAGGTTTGGGCGGGAGGTTCCGTCGTGGCGCAATGCCCTTGGGCTGCGCGTGGATGGCCTGGACGAGCCCGGCCATGACGGAGAGAGCGCGAAGCAGGTCATCCCCTCTCGTCATTGCGAGCGCAGCGAAGCAATCCAGTCTAAAAGCCGGGCGCTAGACTGGATTGCTTCGCCTCCGGCTCGCAATGACGTTGAGGCACGTTGCCTCAGCCCCTCACCTCGCAGCCAAACTCGGCCGTCGAGGCGGACAGCCACGACCAGATACTGCCCGCCATGCTGCGCGGCGCGAGCAACGTGAACGCATCGCCCTCGCGCCAGATCACGACGTTGATGTGCGAGACCGCCGTGAGCGCGACCGCGCCGTCCGGGAAGGCGGATGGATGCAGATCGAGCATGACGCCCTTCGCGAGCGCGCGCCGCACATCCGGACCGCCGATCTGCAGGGACGCCCAACCGTCGCTCTGGTTCGAGACCGCGGCCAGCGCGTGGAGCCCCTCGCAGACGGGGTCGAGGTCGTCGCGCCTGTCGGCGACGAGCATCCAGCGATCGGGGCCAGCCCACGCCAGCGCGCGGCCGCCGGAGCGCCGGATCAACGGCGTGAGCGGCGGCTCGATCCCGATCCGGTCGCGCAAGGCTGCCGCCAGAGCCGGCCCGCCGCCATCGGCGACGATCAGCGTCGCGATCCCGAGGCCATACAGGAGCTCCACCACCACGCCTGTTGTGCCCTGCGCGCCGAAGCGGCCGGCCTTCGCCACGTCCGCCCAGGCGCTGCGCCGGGTCCAGCCCACGGATGCCGTCTCAACCATGGAGGCGCGTCCCTTCCGGATCCAAGAACACGGGACTGCAGACCTCGACCTCGACGTCCCCGTTGCGAACCGGATCGACGGCCCGCACGCGACCGCCGATCCGCTTCTGCCCGTCCGCGAGCAGGCCGAGGCCGATCCAGCAGCCAAGGTTCGGCGAGAAAGCCACCGAGGTCATGTGCCCCAAGTCGTTCGCCATGGTGGCGAGCGCGCCGACCTCTACGAAGTGCGCTCCCGCCCGCAGCCGCTGGCCGGCGTCCACGGGCTTCAGCCCGACGAGGATCGGCCGTTCGGGCGCAACCAGCGCCTCGCGACCGGCCATCACGCGGCCCACATAGTCCTTTTTGGTCGACATCATGCGCGAGAGCCCGAGGTCGCGGGCCGTCGTCTGGCCGTTGAGCTCGCCGCCGGCCGCATGGCCCTTCTCAATGCGCATCACCGCCATGGCCTCCAGCCCGTAGGGCGTGACGCCAAGCGGCCGCCCGGCTTCGGTCAGGGCCGTTGCGAGCGCGTGGCCGTAATCGGCCGGGACCGCGATCTCGTAGGCGAGTTCGCCCGAGAACGAGATCCGGAACAGGCGCGCCGGCACGCCGCCGCCCACCGTCACCGCGCGGGCGGCGAGGTAGGGCATGGCTTCGTTCGAGATGTCGTGCCCCGCGTCCACCACGCCGCGCAGCAGCTCGCGCGAGCGCGGCCCCGCAACGGCCATCTGGGCCCACTGCTCGGACACGGAGACGAGCCGCAAATCGAGCTCGGGCCACAGCACCTCGTGGCAGAATTCGAGATGCTGCATCACCGCGCCCGCATTCGCGGTGGTGGTGGTGAGCAGGTAGTGGCTCTCGCCCAGCCGCGACGTGGTGCCGTCGTCCATCACGAAGCCGTCCTCGCGAAGCATCACGCCGTAGCGCGCCTTGCCGACGGGCAGCGACTTCCAATGGTTGATGTAAACGCGCTCCAGGAATTCGGCCGCGTCCGCGCCCTGCACGTCGATCTTGCCCAGCGTGGAGACGTCGCAGATGCCGACGCCGCCGCGCACGGCCAGCACCTCGCGGTTCACGGTCTGGAGCCAGTCCGCCTCGCCGGCGCGCGGGTAGTATTGCGCCCGCATCCACAGGCCGCTCTCGATGAACACTGCGCCCTGCTCGCGCGACCACGCATGCGTGGGGCTGAGCCGCAGCGGCCGGAAATCCTTGCCGCGATGGTGGCCGGCCAGCGCTCCGATCGCGACGGGGGTGAAGGGCGGACGGAAGATGGTGGTCCCGGTCTCCGGAATGGAGCGGCCCGTCTGCTCGGCCATCAGGGCGAGGCCGGGCAGGTTGGAGGTCTTGCCCTGGTCGGTCGCCATCCCGAGCGTGGTGTAGCGCTTCAGGTGCTCCACCGAGCGGTAGCCCTCGCGGGCCGAGAGCTCGATGTCGGCGTCCGTGACGTCGTTCTGGAAATCGACGAACGCCTTGCCCTTTCCGCCCACGACACGCCAGAGCGGGCCGGAACTCGGCGTTTCGGGATCGGCGTCCAGGTCCTGTGGCGCCGGGCTGACAAAGCCGCAGGCCGACGCCGCCTCGCCGCCGAGCTGCGAGCCCTCGGCCAAAATTTCGGCCAGCGCGAACCGCCCGGCGGCCGCGCCGGCGACGCTCATGCCGGGCGGCAGCTTGTCCGGCACAAAGGCGTCGATCGCCGGGTTCCAGGCCGGCTTGTTATTCTGGTGGGAGGTGAGATGCAGCGTCGGATTCCAGCCGTTGGACACGGCGAGAAGATCGCATGACACCGCCTGCTCGCGACCTTGGGCGTCCCGGACCGTCACCGTGCTTAACGCCCGCCCGCCTGATGCGGCGCTGACCACCGAATCGACGTGCAACGCGGCCCCGATCTCGCGCGCCAGCGCGGCGAGCGCCGGATCAGGCTCGGGCCGCGGGTCGACCAGAGCGGCCACGCGAGCGCCGGCGGCGGCAAGGTCGCGCGCCGTGTTCCAGGCCTCGCTAACCGTGGCGAACACCACCGCCTCGCGCCCCGGAAGCGCAGCGAAGCGGTTCACATAGGTGCGCACCGAACCGGCCAGCATCACGCCGGGCGTGTCGTTGCCGGCGAACACCACCGGCCGCTCGATGGAGCCGGCCGCCAGCACGCTGCGCTTGGCCACGATGCGCCAGGCCCGCTGCCTCGGCTGGTGCGGCGGTGGAACCGGCAAGTGGTCGGCCACGCGCTCCACCGCGCCGAAAGTGCCGCCGTCGAATGCGCCGTACACGGTGGTGCGCCGCGTGATCGTGACGTTTGGCAGGCTCTCCAGCTCCGCCACGGCGTCACGCAGCCATTCCCCGGCCGGGCGACCTGCGATCTCGCGGCGGTCGGACAACAAGCGCCCGCCGAGCGCGAAGTCCTGCTCGCACACGATCACGCGCGCGCCGGCGCGGCCCGCCGCCAGCGCCGCCGCCAGGCCAGCCGGGCCGGCGCCGATCACCAGCACGTCGCAGAACGCGAAGGCCTTCTCGTAGTGGTCGGGATCCGGCGCCCCGGCGGCGCGCCCGAGCCCCGCGGCGCGGCGGATCAGCGGCTCGTAGAGCTTCTCCCAGAACGCCGCCGGCCACATGAAGGTCTTGTAGTAGAAACCGGCGCTAAACAGCGGCCCCGCCAAGCCATTCACGGCCAGGAGGTCGAAGGCCAGCGACGGCCAACGGTTCTGGCTGCGCGCCTCCAGCCCGTCGAACAGCTCGGCCGTGGTGGCCCGCGTATTGGGCTCGCGCCGCGCGCCTGTGCGCAGCTCGACGATGCCGTTGGGCTCCTCAGGCCCGGCCGACAGGAAGCCGCGCGGGCGGTGATACTTGAACGAGCGCCCGACGAGGCGAACGCCGTTGGCCAGCAGCGCCGACGCGAGCGTGTCGCCGGGATGCCCGGCGTAGTCGCGCCCGTCGAAGCGGAACCGCAGCGTTTGGCTGCGGTCGACGAGGCCGCCCTGCGGCGCCCGGTGCGGCTGGCTGATCATGCGACCGCTCCCTTGCGGGCCGGGCGGGCCGGCTGCACGTCCGAGATGGCGTGGGTGCGCGTGTCGCGCGTCACCACCAGCCAGGCATGGCAGCCGGCGCTGTGGCGCCAATATTCGCGGTGCGGCCCGGCCGGGTTGTCGCGCAGGTAGACGTACTCGAACATCGCCTCGGCGGGCGCGTCGGCGGCGGGGCGGCGCACCGTGGCGTCGCCCAGATAGGTGAACTCTTGCGAGTCCCGGTCGCCGCAATGCGGACAGGCGATTCTCATGGACGCAGCCCCTGCCCGTTCAGTGGAGGTTCGGCTGGGCGCCGGCGCCCGATTCGTCGATCAGCCGGCCGGTCGCGAAGCGGTCGAGCCGCAACAGCGTGGCGACCTCATGCGGCTCGTCGCGCGCGATCAGGTGCGCGAAGCAAAAACCTGAGGCCGGGGTCGCCTTGAACCCGCCATAGCACCAGCCGCAGTTGAGGTAGAGGCCCTGCACGGGCGTGTGGTCGATGATGGGCGAGCCGTCCATGGTCATGTCCATGATCCCGCCCCACTGCCGCAGCGTGCGCAGGCGGCCGAGGCCGGGCCACATGGCCATGCCGGCCTCCATGACGTGTTCCACGGTCGGCAGGTTCCCGCGCTGGGCGTAGGAGTTGTACATGTCGATGTCGCCGCCGAACACGAGCCCGCCCTTGTCGGACTGGCTGATGTAGAAGTGCCCGACCCCGAATGTGATTACACAGTCGATCAGCGGCTTCACCCCCTCCGACACGAAGGCCTGCAGCACGTGGCTCTCGATCGGCAACCGCAGGCCCGCCATGGCTGCTACGCGCGATGAATTTCCTGCCGCCGCGAGCGCAACCTTCTTGGCCCGGATGGGGCCGCGCGTGGTGTCGACGCCCGTGACCCGGCCGTTCTGGACCGTGATCCCCGTCACTTCGCAGTTCTGGATGATGTCGACGCCGCGCTGGTCGGCCGCGCGGGCGTAACCCCACGCCACGGCGTCGTGCCGCACCGTGCCGCCGCGCCGCTGCAAAAGCCCGCCCTGGATCGGGAAGCGCCCATTGTCGAAATCCAGAAACGGCGCCATGGCGCGCACCTGCTCGCGGTCGAGCAGTTCGCCGTCCACCCCGGCGAGCCGCATGGCGTTGCCGCGCCGCGCATAGGCGTCACGCTGGCCGTCCGAGTGGTAGAGGTTCAGCACGCCGCGCTGGCTCACCATGGCGTTGAAGTTGATGTCCTGCTCCAGCCCCTCCCAGAGCTTCAGCGACAGCTCGTAGAACGGCGTGTTGCCGGGCAGGAGGTAGTTGGAGCGGATGATGGTGGTGTTGCGCCCGACATTGCCGGAGCCGACATAGCCCTTCTCGACCACCGCCACGTTGGTGATCCCGTGCCGGCTGGCGAGATAATGCGCGGTTGCGAGGCCATGACCGCCGCCGCCCACGATCACAACGTCGTACTCGGCTTTCGGCGCCGCGTCCCGCCACGCCGGCGCCCAACCGCGATTGCCCTTCAAGGCCTGCGCGGCCAGGGAGAAGATCGAGTAGCGCATGCGCGGAGGGTCCGGGTGCGGGAGCTTGGAGGAACAGACTGCCGAACCTAGCACAGCCGACATCGTCGCCAACGACTTGTGCTTGGCCAGCGGCGACGAGCGGTGGATGACGGCTCAGCGCCCCACGCGCAGCAGGCTGACGAGTCCGCCCGCCAGCGCCAGCGCGGCGCCGATCGCCAAACCGATCCGCGGCGCGGTCTCGGCCGCCGCTACCGTAAACAGCAGCCCCATGATCACCGCGCCGCTCGTCTGGCCGACGAGGCGCGCGGTGCCCTGCATACCGCCCGCCGCGCCCGCGCGTTCGCGCGGGGCGGACAGGAGCATGTTGCGGTTGTTGGGCGTCTGGAAGAACCCGAAGCCGAGGCCGCACAGCACCGTGAACGGGATCAACGCCATGAGGTGCCCCTGCAGCGGCCAGATCGAGACCAGCAGGAGGCCAACGCTCAGGCACGCGCCTCCGACCGCGCACAACCATGCCGTGGAGACGCGATTGGACATCCGGGCCGACAACGGCGCCGCAACCGCGACGGCCAGCGGCCAGGGCGTCATGTAAAGGCCGGTCATGAAGGCGTTTTGCCCGAGGCCGTGCTGCAGGTAGAAGGGCAGCGCCACATAGCTCACCATCTGGGCCGTGAAGCAGCAGACGGAGGCGATCACCGAGATCCGGAACGGCCCGCCGCGCAACAGATCCAGCGGGATCAGCGGGGCTTCGCGCGGCATCTCGCGGCGGATCAGCACCACGAGGCTGATCGCCGCAACCACGATCAGCAGCGCCGCAAGGCCCGGCCGGCTCGTGATGAGGTCGACGCCGATCACCAGCGGCCCGAACACGGCGGCGTTCAGCGCCACGCTGACGAAGTCGAGCGAGCGGCCCGTGCCCTTCGTTTCCGGCAAGGCGCGTGACGCCAGCAGCACAACGATCCCCACCGGGATGTTGACCGCAAAGAGCCATGGCCAGCTTGCGACGGACAGGATGGCGGCGCCGATGGCCGGCCCCGCGGCCGAGGCCAAAGCCACCACCAACGCGTTCCAGCCGAGCGCAGAACCGAGCAGGCGGTGCGGATAGGTGAAGCGCAGCAGCGCGGCCATCAAGGCCATGATGGGCGCGCTGCCCAGCCCCTGCAGAAACCGCGCCGCCACGAGCCAGGGCAGCGACGGCGCGAACGTGCACAGCGCCGATGCGGCCGTGAACAGCACCACGCCGGCCACGAACACGACGCGGTAGCCGAGGCTCTCGCCGAGCGCCGCACAGGGCAGCAACGCCATCACGAGCGCCAGCTGGTAGCCGCTGACCACCCAGATCGCATCCGCCGGGCTCACCTGCAGCACGGACGCGATGGTGGGCAGCGCCACGTTGGCGATGGCCCCGTCCAGCACAGCCAGCACGATGGCGGCCATCAGGGCGCCGACCGCATAGATGCGCCGCGGCTGCGGAAGGCCGTCCGTGTCCGCGGCGGGAGGAGCGTTCATGCGGTGCGCCCGCTCACCGCGAACGCGGGTCGAGCGCGTCGCGCAGGCCGTCGCCCAGGAGGTTGAAGGACAGCACGGTGGCGAAGATCGCGATGCCGGGCCACAGCGCCATCCAGGGCGCGTTGCCCAGAAAGCGCTGGGCGCTGTTCAGCATCGAGCCCCAGGACGGCGCCGGCGGCTGCAGCCCGAGGCCGAGAAACGACATGCTGGCCTCCGCGATGATCGCGGACGCGATCGTGAGGGTCGCCTGCACCATGAGCTGCGGCAGGATGTTGGGCAGGATGTGCCGCACCGCGATGCGCCATTGCGGGTTTCCGACCGCGCTGGCGGCCTCGATGTAGTCCTCCGCCTTGATGGACAGCACCTGCCCGCGCGTCAGCCGGATGAACAGCGGCGTCGCCGTGATGCCGATCGCCAGCATGGCGTTGAACAGGCTGGGGCCGAAGAACGCCGCGAACGCGATGGCGAGGATCAGGAACGGGCAGGCCAGCATGGCGTCCGTGAAGCGGCTAATCAGCCCGTCGACGAGCCCGCCCAGGAAACCTGCCGCCAGCCCGAGCGGCACGCCGATCGCCATCGCGATGCCGACGGAGGTCAGCCCCGCCATCAGGGACGCGCGCGCGCCCCAGATGATGCGCGACAGCAGGTCCCTCCCCGCCTCGTCGGTGCCCAGCCAATGCGCGGCCGACGGCGCCTTGCGGACCGCCGTCCAGCTCTGCGCGATGGGATCGTAGGGCGCGAGCAGCGGCGCGAAGGCAGCCACGAACACCACCAGGAGCACCACCGCGAGGCCGACCAGCGCGCTCTTTCGCCGGGCGAGACGACGCCAGAGCCGGCTCTGGAACAGGCCGGCCCGTGCAGCCGGCGGCGCAGAGGCCGGTGTCGCGAAGGTTTGCGAGGTCGCCACCGTCAGCTCCTCAAACGCGGGTTGACCAGGATGTAGCCGATGTCGGCGAGCAGGTTCAGCGTGATGTAGAACAGCGACGTAACCAGCACGACGCCCTGCACCACCGGGTAGTCGCGGGTGAAAACGGCGTCGACGATCAGCTTGCCGAAGCCCGGGATCGTGAAGATCTGCTCGGTCAGCACCGCGCCCGAAAGAAGCGCGCCAAACTCCAGCGCGCCCAGCGTGATGATCGGCGTCAGGGCGTTGCGCATGGCGTGCTTGAACACCACCACCCATTCGCTGAGGCCCTTGGCGCGGGCGGTGCGGACGTAGTCGCTCTCCAGCGCCTGCAGCATGGCGCTGCGGGTGTGGCGCATGATGACGCCCGCGATGGCTGTGCCGAGCACGAAGGCCGGCATGATCGTGGTGGCGAGGTTCATGCGCCAGTCCTCCCACGGGCTGACGAAGCCTGAGGCCGGCAGCCAATTGAGGTGCACGGAAAAGAACAGGATCAGCATGATGCCGAGCCAGAAGTTCGGCACCGAGATGCCGGCCAGCGACACGATGTTGGCGGCGTAGTCGACAGGCGTGTTCTGCCTCAGCGCCGAGATCACCCCGCCCGCGATGCCCAGCACGAGCGCCACGATGATGCCCATCACGGCGAGCTGCAGCGTCACCGGCAGCTTCAGCAGGATGAGGGCGAGCACCGGCCGGTTGTGGCGCATGGACTCGCCGAGGTCGCCCGTGAGCACGCCTTTCACCCAGTACAGGTACTGGACCACGATGGGCTGATCGAGATGGTACTGCGCCCGGATGGCCGCGAGCGTCGCCTCGTCGGGGTTCTCGCCCGCCAGCACGAGGGCCGGATCGCCCGGCAGCATGTGCTGCAGCGAGAAGATGATCAGCGACAGGATCACGATGGTGGGGACCAGCTGCAACAGCCGGCGCAGGAGAAGGGATCCCATCCGTCAGCCTCCCGCCACGGGCGCGTCTTTGGCGGCCGCGGAGGCGGCCGTTTCGGCCGCCATGGCCTCGAACGCGCCGAAGAGCAGTTCGAGCTTGGCGTTACGGGGCTCACGAATGCGCGAAGCCTCGTCCTGCGGCGGCAGCTCGCGCCAGAACGCGCAGGCGTTGGCATGGCCGCTGGGTTCCACGTCGAGGCTCATGTCCACCGTCTGGCAGGCTGGCCGCGCATGCGGGCAGCGGGTGTGGAGGCGGCAGCCCTCGGGCGGCGAAAGCGGGCTCGGCAGGTCGCCATGCAGCCGCGCAGCGCGCGCGCGCTGCAGGCTTGGCGGCGCCGCCACCGTGATGGCCGACAGCAGCGCCCGCGTGTACGGGTGCCGCGGCGCGCCGAAGATCTCGTCCGCCGTGCCGATCTCGACGATCTTGCCGAGATACATCACCGCAACCCTGTCGGCGATGTGCTTCACGACGCCGAGGTCGTGCGAGATGAACACATAGGCGAGGCCGAGCCGCTTCTGCAGATCCTTGAGCAAGTTGAGGACTTGCGCCTGGATCGAGACGTCGAGCGCCGACACGGCCTCGTCGCAGATGATGGCGTCGGGCTCCGGGGCGAGCGCCCGGGCGATCACCACGCGCTGGCGCTGGCCGCCCGAGAACTCGTGCGGGTAGCGGTTGGCCAGCTCGGGCCTCAGGCCCACCATCTCCAGCAGCTCGGCGACCCGTTTTGGGCGTTGGCTGGCGGGCACGATGTTTTGCAGCATCAGCGGCTCGGCGATGGTCTGGCCGATGGTCAGGCGCGGATTGAGCGACGCGTAGGGGTCCTGGAAGATCAGCTGCACATGCCGGCGCTGCTCGCGCATGGCGCCGTGACTCATGCGGGTGACGTCGCGGCCGGCGATCAGCACCTGGCCGGCGGTCGGCTCGATCAGGCGCATCATCAGCCGGCCGAGCGTGGACTTGCCGCAGCCGGACTCCCCCACGATCGCGAGCGTTTCTCCGGGCTTCAGCGCCAGCGAAACGTCGTCGACGGCGGCGAGCCGCGCCAGCGGCCGGCCGAACACGCTGCGCTTCACCACGAAGCTCTTGGCGACGTTGCGGACCTCGATGATCGGCCCCGAGGCTGCGGCGGCGGTTGCGTTCACGGGACCAGGGTCTCCAGCGGCGCGCGCCAGCAACGGCTGAAATGGCCCGCGGTGATTTCGGCGAGCGCCGGCGTCTCGGCGCATTTCTCGATGCGGAACGGGCAGCGCGCCTGGAAGCGGCAGCCGGACGGCGGCTCGGCCATGTCCGGCACCGTGCCGGTGATGGCGACCAGGCGGTCGCGCTTCTCGTCGAGGCGCGGCAGCGAGCCGAGAAGGCCCACCGTGTAGGGGTGCTGCGGAAAGGTGAAGAGGTCCTCCACCGAGCACTGCTCCACCACCTGCCCGGCATACATCACGATCACGTCGTCGCTGGCTTCCGCCACCACGCCGAGGTCGTGCGTGATCAGGATGATGGCCGCGCCCGTCTTGCCCTGTAGCTCGCGCATCAGGTCCAGAACCTGCGCCTGAATGGTGACGTCCAGCGCCGTGGTGGGCTCGTCGGCGATCAGCAGCTCGGGGTCGCAGGCGAGCGCCATTGCGATCATCACCCGCTGGCGCATGCCGCCCGACAGGTTGTGCGGATATTGCGCATAGCGCTGCTCGGGCGACGGGATGCGCACGAGGCGCAGCATCGCGATCCCGTGCTCGGTCGCCTGCGCCTTGGTGAAGGGCCGGTGGCGGAGGATCACCTCGTTGATCTGCTCGCCGACCGTGTAGGACGGGTTCAGCGAGGTCATCGGCTCCTGGAAGATCATCGCCATCCGGTCGCCGCGCAGGTCGCGCATGGCGCTTTTGGGCTCGGCGAGGAGTTCTCGGCCCTCAAACGCGACCGACCCGCTGATCCGGGCCGAATGCTCTGGCAGCAGCCGCATGATCGCCAGCGAGGTGACGCTCTTGCCGCTGCCGGACTCGCCCACGATGGCGAGCGTGCGGCCCTTCCGCACCGTGAAGCTGACGCCGTCCACGGCCGTGACGGTTCGCCCGTCGTTCGAGAACGTGACGCGCAGGTCGCGGACGTCCAGAACTGTGGGCGCGCCCTCTCCGGCCCGCATGAGGCGGGTCGGAGAGGTCTCGGTCGGGGCTGTCGAGATGCTCATCGGCCGGGGCGCAACCTCAGTTCGTCCGCTTCACGCCGGAGAGGCGGATGATGCCGTCCGGGGCGGGCTTCATGCCGGTGATCTTGGCGTTGTGCGCGAAGATCCACTGCGAGTGGTAGAGGTACACGATCGGCAGGTCCTTCTGCAGGATCGCGTTGGCCTTGTCGTACTCGACCTTGCGGGCGTTGGCGTCGCCAATCGAGCGCGCCTTGGTGAGGATCCCGTCAAGATCCTTGTTGCAGTACTTGGCGTCGTTGCCGGACGCGCCGCAGGCCAGCATCGGGGTGATGTTGAGGTCCGGATCGACGCGCCCGCTCCAGCCCACCAGATGCGCCTCGAACTTGCCCTGCCGGGCAATGTCGAGCAGCGTCATCAGCTCGGTCGGCTTGATCGTCATCGTGATGCCGGCCTCGGCCACCATGGCCTGCACGAGTTGCGCGACCTGCTGGCGCTCGGCGTCGGTAGGCACCAGCAACTCGAGGTTGACAGACTTCACGCCGGCCTCAGCCATTTTCTTTTTGGCGGCCGCGACGTCGCGCGGCGGCACGGGGAACTTCTTGTCGTAATAGGGGCTCGTCGGCGGGAATGGCTGGTTGCCGATGCTGGCCTGCCCGTCGAACACGACATTGCTGATGGCCTCGCGGTCGATGGCCAAGCTAAAGGCCTGGCGGACCAGCTCCTTCTTGCCGGCGTCGAGGTCCGCGCCCTCGCCGTTGATGTCGAACGTGATGCCATAATAGCCCAGGCCAACCACGGGGACGACCGTGAAGCCCTTGTCGGCCTTCACGGCCTTCACGTCGGTGGCCGCCATGCGCTCGATCAGGTCGAGCTGGCCCGAGCGGAGGTTCAGGAGGCGAACGTTGGAGTCCGGCATCCCGCGATAGACTAGCCGGTCGAAGTGGAACTTGTCGGCCGCGTAGTATTGCGGAAACTTGTCCAGCACGATGCGGTCCTGGGTGACGCGCTCCACGAACTTGTAGGGGCCGGAGCAGACCGGCGCGTCGGTGAACTTCTCGCCCAGCGCCTCACCCGCCTTGGGGCTGATCATCATGCCGGCGCGGTCGCTCAGCGCCGCGAGCAGCGGAACGGACGGCTCCTTCAGGTTGATCTTCACGGTGAGCGGATCGACTACGTCGACCGACGAGATCGCGCTGATCTCGGCCTTGCGGCGGGAGATCTTGATGGTGAGCTCGCGGTCGAGATTGTACTTGATCGCCGCCGCGTCGACCTTGGTGCCGTCGTGGAACACGGCGTCGGGCCGCAGCTTCAGGGTGAGCGCCGTGCTGTCGGCGTTCCACTCCCAGCTTGCCGCCAGCATCGGGATGATCTGGCCGTTCTCGTCGATGTCGACGATCTTGTCGCACAGCGACTGCAGCACGTGGCGGCCGACGAAGCTCCAGTTGGACACCGGATCCAGCGTGTCGGGATCATCCTGCAGGCCGATGCGCAGCGTGTTCTGCGCCGCCGCCGGGGCTACGGTGGCCGCTAGGACGCCCAGCGCCAGGCTGGCTGCGAGCGCGAGATAGATCGGTTTCATCGACGTCCCTCTCCTGTTGTGCTTGTTCTTCATGAGCGTCATCGCGCGACCGCATAGCCTTGCACGCCGCGCGGGTTCGCGCCCGCTTTCACGAGTTGCACGTCGCCGTCCATCTCGCGCGCAACGGCGGCGAGCCGGCCCTCGGACCATGGATCGTTGAGCGTAATCGTGTGGCCTCGCCGGGCGAGATCGTCCTGCACGTGCTGCGCATAACGCGATTCCAGCGTCAGCGAGCCGAGGCTTGTTTCGCGCGGCCAGAACGAGCTTGGCAGATGGTCGGTGTGGAACGAGGGGGCGTCGATCGCCTCCTGCAGGTTCATGCCGCCGTGGATGTGGCGCAGCAGCATGATGAGCTGCCACTGGTCCTGCTGGTCGCCGCCCGGCGTGCCGAACGCCATATAGGGCTTGCCGTCGCGATAGGCCGTCGACGGCGTCAGCGTGGTGCGGGGGCGGGTGGAGGGCTTCAGGGAGGAGTTGAGCCCCTCCTCCAGCCAGAACATTTGGCCGCGTGTCGTCAGGCTGAAGCCGAGGCCCGGGATCACCGGGCTCGACTGGAACCAGCCGCCGGACGGCGTCGCCGACACCATGTTGCCCCAGCAGTCCACGGCGCTCACCTGCACGGTGTCGCCGCGCTGCGCGCCTTCGGGCGTCAAGGCGGCCTCGCCCTGGCGGTCGATCGCTGGCGCGACCTGCCGGGCGACGGTGGGCTCGCCGCCGCCGACGCCAGGCTGCGGGATCGTCCCGACCGGCCGCAGGGGCGGCAGGATCGGCGCTCGGCCGTCGGGCGAGCCGGGGCGGAACTCCATCGAAGCTTCTGCGCCGATCAGCGCGCGGCGCTGGTCCGCATAGGGAGAGGACAACAGGGCGTCGAGCGGCACGTCCGGGCTGTCGCCATACCAGCATTCCCGGTCCGCCATGGCGAGCTTGGCGGTTTCGGCCACGAGATGCACGAAGTCCGGGCCGTTGGGGTCGAGCCGGTCGACGTCCGTCCCTTTCAGGATTTGCAACATCTGCAGCAGCACGGGGCCTTGCGACCAGGCTCCGCACTTGAAGATCTCGTAGTCTCCATACGCGACCGACACGGGCTTCTCGACCTGAGGCGCGTATTCCGCCATGTCCTGGGCGGTGATCAGGCCCTTGTGCCGCCGGCCGGAGACGTCCCACACCTCCTGAGTGGCGCAGAACTGCTCGATCTTCTCCGCGATCGGGCCGCGATACCAGAAATCCAGCGCAGCCTGAATGCGCGCCTCGCGGTTCCCCGCGCCTCGCGTCTGCTCCAGGATCTCGCCATACATCGCGGCGATGTGCGGGTTGCGGAACAGCCGCCCGGTCTGCGGGGCGACCCCGCCCGGCAGGTAGATCTCGGCCGAGCTCGGCCAATGCGTGGTAAAGAGCTCGCGCATCTGCGCAATCGTATTGGCGATCCGCGGCACCAGCGGGTGACCGGTGCGGGCGTAGGAGATCGCCGGCGCGAGCACGTCCTCGAGGTCAGCGGTCCCGTAGTCGCGCAGCAGCGTCAGCCACGCGCCGAACGCGCCCGGGATGCAGGCCGGCAGGAGGCCGGTGCCCGGAATGATGTCGAGCCCGAGCGAACGGAAATGCGCCACGGTGGCGGCCGCCGGCGACGGCCCCTGCCCGCTGATCACGATCGGTGCGTCCGCGCCCGCCGGCGTCACAATGATGGGCACTTCCCCGCCTGGCCCGTTCAGGTGCGGCTCCACCACCTGCAGCACGAAGCCGGCCGCCACGGCCGCGTCGAACGCCGTGTGGCCCTTCTCGAGAACCGCCATGCCGACCGTGGCGGCGAGCCAATGGGTCGACGAGACAGCCCCGAAGGTGCCCCGCAATTCAGGTCGGGTCGTGAACGTCATGGATCTTCCAAGTTGCTGAATGCGAAGACGTCTCTCGCAACCCATGCGTATTTCAACGGAGGGTGTCGAGGTCAATCGCTTTAGCGCAACCCAGACCAGCACGGCGCGATAATTACGCCTCTTGCGTGCACGGCTCCGGGCGTGTCGTCTACCGCCTCCCCGCACCGAAAGGCACGAACGCACGATGACCAACGCCGACGAGGAAGCCGCCATCCGCGCCGTGATCGCCGCCATGCAGGACGCCTGGAATCGCGGCGATATGCCCGGCTACATGGAAGGCTTCGCCAATCCGGACGTCGTCTTCGTCTCGCGCGGCCGCATCCAGAAGGACTGGCAGGGCACGCTGGACCACTATGTGGCCGATTACGGCGGTTCCCCGGGCTCGCAGGGCCGCCTCGCCTTTTCCAACATCCGCATCGAGATGCTGGCGCCCGACGCCGCCCAATTGATCAGCGACTACGCGCTGGTGCGCCCGGCCGGCAACCAGACGGGCGTCAACACCCGCCTGATGCGCAAGCGCGAGGGCCGCTGGGTGATCGCCCTCAACCACGTCTCCAACATCGAGAGCCGGTAAGCGACCGCTCGGCAAGGCGCCGGCTCAGCGGCCGAATTCGCGCTCGACCGCGTCCGCGAGTTCGCCGAGGCTGGCGAAGTGGAAGTCGGGCTTGGTGACCTGCTTTGGCTCGGGCGTGCCGCCGAAACCCTTCTGGCCCTGGCGACGCTCGATCCAGCAGACCTTGTAGCCGAGTTCCCGGGCGACGCCGATGTCGTGATATTGGCTCTGCGCCACGTGCAGGATGTCCTCCTGACGATAGCCGAAGGCCGACTGGCGGCCGAGATTATACGAGAAGAAGCGCGGGTCCGGCTTCGGATACTGCGCGTCGTCAACCGTGACGCTGTCGTGAAACGGCAGCCCCAGCGTGTTGGCGCTGGCGCTATAGGCGACCCGATCGAAGTTCGTCATGGCGACGAGGCGATACCGGCGCCGCAGGCGCCTCAGCGCGTCGGCCGAATCCGGAAAAGCCGGAAACTGGAAGAAATGGCGCATGAAGGTGTCGGCCGCCGCGTCGTCGTGCGGCAGGCCGAGCTCGCGGGCGGCGTCACGATACACGTCGCGCATCACCACGCTGGACCGGCCTGGATACTTCGCGCGCGCGGTGAGGTAGGGCGCAAAGATGGCGTCGTCGGCGAGGCTTGCGGCTGCGGAACCGCCGATCGCCCTGAACCCATCGAGAATGCCCTTCTCGAAGTCGATGCAGGTTCCAATGATGTCGAAGGTCAGGACCTTGAAGTCAGCGAAGGACATGAGCGGGGCTCCTGTGACGGCAGGTCACGGTTGCGATGCCGCGAAAGTGCCGCTTGCGCGGACGCTCCGCAATCCGCCTAATACTCACCTGGGAGTTACATAATGTAATGCCGCCGCTGCGCCGCCTCCTTCCATCGCTGAACGGGCTCGTGGCCTTCGAGGCTGCGGTCCGGTGCGGAACGTTTGCGGGGGCGGCCTCCGAACTCGGCGTCACCGGGCCGGCGGTGAGCCGCACCATCGGCCGCGTGGAGGCGCAACTCGGCGCACAGCTCTTCGACCGCACCCCGCGCGGCGTCCAGCTCACGGCCGACGGGGCCGAGCTCTTCGCGGCCGTCACCAAGGGCTTCGGCGAGATCGAGCGGGCGCTGAGCCGGATCTCGCGGCCAAGAAACGCCGGCCGCAAGCCGATCCTGCTATCGGTCTCGTCCGCGTTCGCGACGCACTGGCTCATGCCGCGGCTCGGCGCCTTTCACGAGCGCTTCCCCGGCCAGGAGATCCAACTGCAGCTCATGTCCGGGCCGATGCGGGGACCGGTGGACGGCGTCGATCTCGCCATGCGTTACGATCATGCGCCCGAGGACGGGCACACGGTGCTGCCGCTGATGGAAGAGTTGCTGATCCCGGTCTGCGCCCCGCATTTCGCCCGCGAGGGCGTGGACGGCCTGGAGGTTGAGCAATCTTTGCGCATGATCACGTTGCGGGAGGCTCAACCCGATTGGGGCGTGATCTTCTCACCCGCGTCGGGCCGCTCCGAGGCCGAGCAACTGTCGCTGGCGGATTACTCGCTCGTCGTGCAGGCCGCGCTGGTCGGCCAGGGCATCGCGCTAGGTTGGCTGAACACGGTCTCGCTGCTGCTCGCGCAGGGCAAGCTCGTCCCGGCCGCACGGTCGGTCATCCGAACCGGGCGTTGCTGCGAATTCGTGATCGGGACCAGCGACAAGCGCGCGGTTCTTCACGAGATTCATCACTGGATCGCGGCCGAGATGGCCAAGGACATCGCGGCTATCCGGTCGCGTTATCCCGAGCTGGGCGACCTGCACGCCGGGTGACGCGCGGTCACGCCGGGACTCCGGCGTCCGCCAGCATCTCGGCGATCGCCACCGCCCGGTTTTCCCGTCCGGCTCTGGCGATCGCCAGCGTCGCCGCGAGCGTCATCATCCCATCGCGCGCCGAGATGAGCGGCGCGACTGCTCCTTTCACGACGTCGAGGAAGTGATCGAGCTGGTTCACATAGGTCAGCGACCGTTCCACCGGCCGGTGCTCGCGGACGAGCGGGTCCTGCCAGTCGCCGTCAGGGTCGGCGTGACGCCACAGATACAGGTCCGACACCGACAGCGCCCCCTTGCGCCCCGCCAGGAACAGCGCGGCGCCGGGCTGCGTCGGATGGTAGAGCGCCTGGCCGGAGGTGTACTCCCAGGCCCAGGGGCTCACGGCCGCATCCGAGATCACGAAGCTGCCGAGCGCGCCGTTGCGGAACCGGATCGCCAGGCTTGCGGTGTCCTCCACCTCAAAGCCGCGGACGGCCGAGGAGGTGAACGCCTGCACGCTGTCGATTTCTCCTACGAGCCAGCGCAGCACGTCGATGTCGTGGATGAGGTTGATCAGCAGCACGCCGCCGCCGGCCTGCTTGCGCCAGTCGACGAAGTAGCGATCCGGCTTGTCGAAAAGCGTCATGCCGCTCACGGCCACGAGCGGGCCGAGCGCCCCCTCGTCGATCGTCCGCTTGGCCGCCCGGATGTCCGGGCTGTGCCGGCGCTGGTGTCCGACGAGCACCGGCACGCCCGACTGCTCGGACGCCTGCACGATCGCGAACGCCGCCTCGACGGTGTCGGCGAGCGGCTTTTCGACGAGGCACGGGATGCCCCGCTCGATGCACGCGATAGCCGCCGCGCGATGCATTTGGTTGGGCGAAGCCACGATCACGCCATCGGGTTTGCACTGGTCGAGCATCGCGGCGAGGTCGGCATGCAGGGGAACGCCCAGACGGTCCGCCGTTGCGACAGCCGTCGGCGCCGGGTCGCAGATCGCCGCCAGCGTCGCGCCCGCATGGCGGGCGATCAGCGTAGCGTGCTCCTGCCCGATCAGGCCCGCGCCGACCAGGGCCAGACGCGTCATCGGGTCATTTCCGCCATGGCGCGCAACGCCAGGCGGTAGCCCAGGGCCCCGAACCCGGCCATCACGGCCGTCGCGGTCCGCGACACCAGCGACTTGTGGTAGATCTCCTCGCGCTTGTGCACGTTCGAAAGGTGCAGCTCGATCTTGGGGCCGTCGAACATCTTCAGCGCGTCGAGAATCGCGATGGACGTGAACGTGTAGGCCGCCGGATTGATGATGATGCCGGCCGCCTGTTTCCGGGCCGCGTGGATCGCCTCGATGATCTCGCCTTCGAAGTTCGACTGGCGAAAGTCGATCTCGAGCCCAAGCTCCCGGGCGTCGGCCTCGCACCACTGGCGGATCTCCTCGAGCGTCGTCGGGCCGTAGATTTCAGGCTCCCGCTCTCCCAGCAGGTTCAGGTTGGGACCGTTCAGAATGAAGATTTTCGGCATGATCGCGTGTTCCGGGCAGGCTGCGCAACGCTGCGTCAAGGTCGCCGCGTTGCAGGGTTGCGCGTTCGCCGGGAGCGCCCGGCGACGGAGCCAACGCTACCTTTTCACCCCAAAGGGCGCGCCGTCGAGAGACCTTGGACGATTTGGCCGAACGCTTCGCCTGACGAGTCCCGGCCACGGGGGACTGCGACGAGCCCTCCGTGCAGTGAGATCGCGCCGCCCGCAGGAGGTTCAGGCTGACTGACCGGCGTAACCAATCATTCAGAACAGCCCGAATTCGCCCGTTCGGATCAAATTTTACCGACCCATTTTCAGCGTTTTTAATAGAATGACGACCATGACAACTATCAACCTAAGGTTGCAAGTCTGGGACGTGTCAACAATGCACTGCGAAATCGTACCACTTGATTCTTTGATGGATCTCGACGCCGCGGAAACGTTGCGGCTAGCCCTCGTGGACGCGTTCATGACGGCTGAAAGTATCGAGCTCGACGCGTCGCCCGTGACCCAGATGACGTTCGGCGCCGTGCAGGTGGTGTTGGCCGCCATCCAGCAGGCAAACGCCGCCGGTGTGCAGATCCGCATCGCCGCCGAGCCTGCGCCAGTCGTCGTACGGAGCTTCGCAAGCGCCGGCGTGGACATCGCCTCGCTGGCGGACGTCGGCGTCAACCCGGCGCGCAACTGAGAGGCGGCCATGAAAACGATCCTCACGGTGGACGATTCCCCCAGCATCCGACAGATGGTGCGGCTGGTGCTGACCCAGGCCGGCTTCAAGGTCGAGGAAGCCGGCGACGGCTCGCAGGGCCTCGCCAAGGCGCGCACGCAGGCGTTCGATCTGGTGGTGACGGACCTCAACATGCCGGTGAAGGACGGCCTGTCCCTGATCCGCGAGCTGCGCGGATTGCCGGCCTATCGCGGCGTGCCGATCATCTTCCTCACGACGGAGTCCGATGGCGCGATCAAGCAGCAGGCCAAGGCGGCCGGCGCGACCGGGTGGATGACCAAGCCGTTTCAGAAGGATCAGCTGCTCGCCATCGCGTCCAAGTTCCTGGGCGCCTGACGCCATGCACGAACTGGACCCCGTTGCGACCTTTCGGCAGGAAGCCGCCGATCTGCTCGAGGAGCTCGAGCAGACGTTGCTCGACCTCAACGCGAACCCCGCTGCGCGCGACCTGATCGACGCGGCCTTCCGGGCCATGCACACCATCAAGGGCTCAGGCGCCATGTTCGGTTTCACGGACGTGGCGACCTTTACGCACGACTTCGAGACCGCGTTCGATCTGCTCCGCAAGTCCGGCGCACAGCCGAGCCCCCGCCTGATCGAGGTCGCGCTCGCCGGAACGGATCACATCCGCGCCCTCATCGAGGACTCGGCCGGAACCGACCCGGTGTTCGGCGACGCCATCCTGAGCGACCTGCGCGAATTGCTGGGCCAAGCCGCGCCAGACCTTCATGACGCAGCGTCGGCCACGCGGGAGCCAGTGAGCGCCCGGCCGGCCGTTCGCTATGGGCTGACGCTGCGGTTCGCGCCCGACGTCACCGTAAACGGGACCAACCCGCTGCTGCTGCTCGACGAGCTGCGCGGCCTCGGCGACTGTGTGGTGGAGCCCCTGCTGGATCGGCTGCCGCCCCTGGGCGAACTCGATGTCGCCGAGTGCCACGTCGGCTGGCGTGTCGACCTGACGACCGACAAGCCGCGCTCGGCCATCGAGGACGTCTTCATGTTCGTGCTCGACGACATGGAGCTCGACATCGCGGAGCAAAGCGACGCCTCCCCGCTAGCCCCGAACATCGCTCCCGCTCCCGCCCGCGCCGCCACGCCGGCCGAACGGGCTGACGCGGCAGAGCCGGTCGTGGCAGCCGTCCCAGAGGTGGCGAGCCGCGCCGATGATCGCGGCTCCACCGTGCGGGTCCAGGCCGAGCGGCTCGACCGTCTCATGGACCGGGTCGGCGAACTCGTGATCGCGCAGGCCCGCCTCTCGCAGCTCGCGCACAACCGACGCGAGCCGGCCTTGCAGGCGGTGGCGGAAGAGATCGAGCGTCTGTCGGCCGGCCTTCGCGACACCGCGATGGGGCTGCGAATGATGCCGATCGGCACGTTGTTCGCCCGCTTCCGGCGCCTGGTGCACGACCTGTCAGGCGAGCTTGGCAAGCCGCTGGAGTTCGTGACCTCGGGCGAGGAAACCGAGCTCGACAAGACCATGATCGAGCGCCTCGCCGACCCGCTCGTGCACGTCATCCGCAACGCGGTGGACCACGGGCTGGAAACGCCCGACGTCCGGCTTGCGGCCGGCAAAGGAGAGACGGGCCTGATCCGGCTTTCGGCCCGGCACATCGGCGCCGAGGTGCACGTGTCGGTGCGCGACGACGGGCGCGGACTCGATCTGGCCCGCATCCGCGCCAAGGCCGAGGAACAAGGGCTTCTTACGCCGGGCGCGCCCGCCAGCGAGAGCGAGCTCGTGCAGCTTCTGTTCGCGCCCGGCTTCTCGACCGCTCGCGAAGTTTCCGCCCTGTCGGGCCGGGGCGTGGGCATGGACGTGGTGAAGCAGACCATCGAGGCCATGCGCGGCCACATCGACGTGACGTCCGCGCCTGGCCAGGGCTCCACCTTCACGATGCGGCTGCCGCTGACGCTCGCCATTATCGAGGGCCTGCTGGTGCGGGTCGCGAACGGCCGCTACGTGATTCCGCTCTCGGCCGTGGAGGAGTGCATCGAACTCGACCGCCGCGACGACCAGCGCTCGGCCGGCCGCTCCTTCCTGAACGTGCGCGGCGCGCTCGTGCCGTTCCTGCGCCTGCGGGAGGCGTTCGGCGAAACCGACGCGCCAGGCGAACACCAGAAAGTGGTCGTGGTGGCGGCGGGCCAAAGCCGGGTCGGCTTGGTGGTCGACCAGATCCTCGGCCACCACCAGACCGTCATCAAGTCTCTGTCGCGCCTCCACGCGGACGTGGGGGCGTTCTCGGGAGCCACCATCATGGGCGACGGCCTGCCGGCGCTGATCCTCGACGTCGGCCAACTGGTCGGCGGCCGGGCCCGGCCCGTTCACGGTGACAGGGAGGCGGCATGATGGCGTCTGTTTCAGGTCAATCCACAACGCGCGTTGTGATGCTGGGGCTTGGCGACGAGCTCTTCGCCGTTGACGCTGCTGCGGTGCGCGAGATCCTGGATCCGGTGCCGGTTACGCGCGTGCCGGGCGCACGCGATTTCGCGCCCGGCGTCATCAATGTGCGCGGCTCCGTGATCCCGCTGGCCGACCTGCGCGTCCGTTTCGGCATGACGGCCGCAGCCGCAACGGCCGACACGCGGTTCTTGGTGCTGGAAATCGCCATGGAGGGAGACCCCTCCCCGATGGTGGCCGGGATCGTGGCCGACAAGGTCTACGAGGTCACCGAAATCGAAATTCCTTCGCCCGATGCGACGCCGCGCGTCGGCATGAGCTGGCCCGCCGACATGGTGGCCGGCATCGCCCTCTGGAAAGGCGACTTCGTCGTCGTTCCGAACTTCACCGCCATCCTGAACTGATCGAGCCCGGCTCGCCGGGCGCCTGGGGGAATACTCGTCATGCGCTTCACCGTTCGCGCCAAGCTCGGCTTGGCTTTCGCCGTTGTTATCGGCCTCTCCACCACCGCGGCGGGGGTCAGCTACCTGAAGCTCTCAGCCCTGAACGATCGGCTGGACTATGCAATCCACAGCGTGGCGAAGCGGATGGACGTCAGCGCCGATCTGCACGCGGATGTCCTTCGAGACATTCAGGCCGAGAAAGAGGCTCTATTGGCGACGAATGAGGCCGCCATCGAGGCGATCCAGAAGCGGGCGCAGGACCTCAGGAAAAATGTGATCATGAACCGTGACGCGCTGCGCGGCCTCGCGACGACCGAGGAGGGCAAGAAGGCGCTGGACGAGATGAAGGACGAGTACGAGCGCCACGTTCTTATTCAAGACAATGTATTCGAACTCGCCAAGCTTAACTCGGACCGTCGGTCCACCGCCCTTCTGCTGAGTGATGGGCGCGCGATGTTCGACCGCCTCGAGAGGGCGTCCGATGCTGTGGGCGCGCAGGCGGCGACCGAGCCGGCTCTGGCCGACGTGTTCGCGGCCAACGACCGGTTGCGCCGCGTAGGCCGCCGGGCGCTCGTTGATATCCTGACCTACGTGTCGCTCACGCGCAGTGATGAGATTGAGGCCGCCGCGCGAGCAACCGAAGCGTCCATCAATGAAGTTAAAGCGCAAGTCTCCACTCTTACCAAGGCGGCGCAGGACCATTCGATCAAGAATGCAGTCGCCAACGTTGCGCAGATCGCCGTCGCATGGACCTCGGTCATCGAAAACGTCGTGGCGATCAAGCGCGTAGCTGGATCCGTCAAAGCGAGCGAACTCTCACAGGGTCAGGGCAAAGTGGTCGCCGACGCCGTGGTGGAGCGGATCGAGCGTTACATGAAGCTGCTGGACGCCGTCTTCCAGCAGACGTCCGACGCCGCCGTCGAGCAATTCCGTTCAGCCCAGATCCAGTTGGCCGCGCTTGCGCTGACGTCGCTCCTGGTGGGTCTGGCCGCGGCCGTCGCGCTTTCGTTGATCATCAACCGCGGCGTGCGCCGCTCGGTCGACATGGCCGCCGCAATCGCGCGCGGCGACCTGAGCCAGCGCATCGCGATCACGTCCCAGGATGAGTTCGGCGACCTCGGCGCGGCCATGAACACCATGTGCGACGGCCTGCAAGACGCCGCCGGCGTGGCCGCCCGCATCGCGGCCGGCGACCTCACCGTCCAGCCGAAGCCTCGCTCGGAGGTGGATTCGCTCGGTATTGCGCTCGAGCAGATGGTCGAGCGCCTGCGCAACGTGGTGTCGGACACCATCACGGCCGTCCGCAACGTCGCGGGCGGTAGCCAGGAGCTGTCTTCGAGCGCCGAGCAGCTGTCGCAGGGCGCCACCGAACAGGCGTCCTCCACCGAGGAGGCGTCCGCCTCCATGGAGCAGATGGCCGCCAACGTGAAGCAGAACGCCGAGAACGCGAGCCAGACCGAAAAGATCGCTCGCCAGTCCGCCAAGGACGCCGAAGCCAGCGGCGTCGCGGTCGGCACGGCCGTCGAGGCGATGCAGACTATCGCCGAGAAGATCACCATCGTGCAGGAGATCGCCCGCCAGACGGACCTTCTCGCCCTCAACGCAGCCGTCGAGGCGGCCCGCGCGGGCGAGCACGGCAAGGGCTTCGCCGTGGTGGCATCGGAGGTGCGCAAGCTCGCCGAGCGCAGCCAGGCCGCCGCGGCTGAAATCGGCTCGCTGTCATCCAGCACAGTGAAGTCCGCCCGCGAAGCCGGCTCCATGCTGGCCAAGCTGGTGCCCGATATCCGCCGCACGGCCGAACTCGTGGAGGAGATCACGGCCGCCTGCCGCGAGCAGGACGTCGGCGCCACGCAGATCAACCAGGCCATCCAGCAGCTCGACAAGGTGACGCAGCAGAACGCCGCCGCGTCCGAGCAGGTCTCGGCCACTTCCGAGGAGCTGTCCGCCCAGGCCGACCAACTCCAGTCTACCATCGCGTTCTTCCGCCTGGACGACACGGCCGCCACGCCTGCGCCAGCCGACCAGCCGGTACGCGCCCTGCAGCAGCGGGTCGAGGCCAACTTCCCGGCCGCGACCCGGCCGAAGACGGTCGAGAAGCCCGCCCCCAAGCGCGCCCGCGCTCCGGCCGGCCGCGCCGTGGCGAATGGCGGCTTCGTGTACGACCTCGGCGGTGAAGACGCCGAAGACGCACAGTTCCGGCGCTCGTGAGCGTGGCCCGCAGGAGCTCACCATGGCGACCGTGAACCAGTTCGTGACGCTGGGCGTCGGCGAGGACGTTTTCGCCCTGCCGATCGAAAGCGTGCGGGAGATCCTCGAGATGCGCCGCATCGCGCGCCTGCCGCATGCGCCGAACTGCGTGCTGGGCATGATCGACGTGCGCGGCGAGAGCGTTCCGGTGCTGGACCTGCGGCTTCGGCTCGGCCTCGAGCCGGTTCCCGAGACCGCCGCGACCCGGATCGTGATCCTGAACGCCGAGCAGGACGGGTCCGAGCTCTCGGTCGGCCTCCTGGCCGAACGCGTGTTCGAGGTTGCGGAGCTCGATGACGGGCGGCTCGATCCACCGCCTGCCGTCGGCGGCGCCAAGGCTTCCGCCTGCGTGTCCGGCGTCGGCCGCCGACGCGACGCGTTCGTGATGGTGTTCGACGTGCCGCGGCTGCTCCGGCTCGACGACCTCCCCTCGCTTGCGACCAAGGCCGCCTGATCATGGTGGAGGATCATCTCACCGACGCCCAGTTCCGGCGCATCGCGAGTCTGGTGGAAAACCACACGGGCATTCGCGTGCCGGCATCCAAGCGCATCATGGTGGAAGCCCGTCTGCGCAAGCGCGTGCGGGCGCTCGGCCTGCCGGACCTGTCCGCCTACGCGGCGCTGCTGGCCGGCGACGCGCCGGAGGACGAGTTCCCCCATTTCATCAACTGCATGACCACCAACAAGACCGACTTCTTCCGCGAGCCGGTGCATTTCGACGTACTCCGCGACCGTGTCGCGCCCGAACTCCTGCGGCGCGACTCCAAGCGTCCGCTGACGCTGTGGAGCGCCGCGTGCTCCACCGGCGCCGAGCCCTATACGATCGCGATGGTGCTGGACGCGATGGCCCGCGAGGCGCCGTTTCGCTACCGCATCCTCGCCACCGACATCTCCACCGACGTGCTGGCCCAGGCCAGGCGCGCCGTGTTCCAGCTCGACATGGCGGCCCCGATCCCTCCCGAGATGCGCAGGCGCTACGTGCTGACGTCGCGCGACCCCGGCCGGGCGGAGTTTCGGATCGCTCCCGAACTGCGGGCCAACGTGGGTTTTGGCCACCTCAACCTGATGGATGCACGGTACGGGGTCGAGAACGACGTCGACGTCATCTTCTGCCGCAACGTGCTCATCTACTTCGACCGCGACGTGCAGCACGCCGTGCTGACGCGCCTCGTCTCGCATCTGCGGCCAGGCGGATACCTCTTCCTCGGCCATTCGGAATCGATGGCCGGCGTCGGCCTCTCGGTGCGTCAGGTGCTGCCGACCGTCTACCAGAAGGCGGCTGCGCCCAAGCGCCTCGCCGCCGGAACCGATTTCCCCAGGACTGCGGCCGCATGATCCCTCCCCCGAAGATCCGCGTCCTGATCGTCGATGACAGCGCGTCCGTCCGGCAAACGCTGACCGGCATCTTCGAAGGCGCGCCAGACATCGTCGTCATGGGCGCCGCCTCCGATCCCTTCGCGGCGGTGCGGCGGATGCAGGACGAGATGCCCGACGTTCTCATCCTCGACATCGAAATGCCGCGCATGGACGGCCTGACGTTCCTGCGCAAGATCGTCGCGCAGCGGCCGATCCCGGTGATTATCTGCTCGACGCTGACCGAGGCGGGCTCCCAGACCCTGCTCGACGCGCTGGAAGCCGGCGCCTTCGACATTCTTCCCAAGCCCCGTGTGGAAACCCGGCGCTTTCTGCAGGACTCGCGCGCTCACATCTGGGACGTGGTGCGGGCGGCCGCCCAGTCGAAGGCCGGGGCGGCCCGCAGACGCCAGCCCGCCGCCGCGTCGCCCGTCGAGGCCAAGCTCACCGCCGACGCCATGCTGCCCCCGCCGGCCCAGCGACGCGCGTTGGCGTCCACCACCGAAAAGGTGGTGTGCATCGGCGCCTCAACCGGCGGCACGGAATCCCTGCGCGAAGTTTTGCAGGCGCTTCCGGTGGATTGCCCGGGCATCGTCATCACCCAGCACATGCCGGAGAAGTTCACCGCCGCATTCGCGCGCCGGCTGGACGGGCTCTGCCAGATCGACGTGAAGGAAGCCGAGGACGGCGACGCCGTGCTGCCGGGCCGCGCGCTGATCGCGCCGGGCAACCGGCACACGCTGCTCAATCGCAGCGGCGCGCGCTACTTCGTCAACGTCAAGGACGGGCCGCTGGTGTCCCGCCACCGGCCGTCCGTCGACGTGCTGTTTCGCTCCGCCGCCCAGTATGCGGGCGCGAACGCGGTCGGGGTGATCATGACGGGCATGGGCGACGACGGCGCCCGCGGGCTCCTGGAAATGCGCAAGGCCGGCGCCCTCACGGTGGCGCAGGACGAGGCGACCTGCGTGGTGTTCGGCATGCCCAAGGAAGCGATCGCCCGGGGGGCGGCCGCCAAGGTGCTGCCGCTCGGCCTGCTCGCTTCCGAAATCATCAGCGTGCGTCGGCACGCGCCCGTTCTGGAGAGCATGGCGTGAACGCTTCCGTGGAAAGTCGCCAAATCGCCGTCGAGCACGCCGCCGTGGCGGTTCGCACCGGCGCCGAGCTCATCGAGGACCGCTTCCTGGCGGTCGGAAGCGCGCTCGACGAGGCGCTCGCGATCGTGGGCTCGCTCACCGGGCGCGTCGCCGCCATTCCGGCGGAGATCAACAGTGAAAGCATGATGCAGGCGTCCGAGACGCTGTGGCGCATCGCGTCCGAAATGTCCGCCGTGTGCGACGCGCTGCCGGTGGAGCGGGCGGCGCTGGATGGCGTCAAGGCGAGCCTAGACCGCATGCATGCGCCACTGGACCGGCTCGTGACCAGCATCCGCACGCTCGCGATCCTGGCGCGCAGTTCGCGAATAGAAGCCGCCTACCTGTCGAACAACCGCTACAACTTCGTCGAGTTCGCGGATGAGATCGTGCAACTGGCCGCCGGCGCCCAGGGCGGCGTCAACGCTCATGCGCGCAGCTATGCGGCCATCTCCCGGCAGGTCGCCGAGGCGCGCGACTCCCAAAGGCGCTTCGAGGCCGAGCGGGGCCAGGACTTGCGCAACAGCGTTCTCGAACTGCAGGCCGCGTTCGACGCCATCGAGACGCGCCAGCACGACGCCGTCCGGGTGTCCGCGAGGGTGGCGGAGAACAGCGCGCGGATCGGCGACGTCGTCGGCGACGTGATCATGTCCCTGCAGGCCGGCGACAGCACGCGCCAACGGCTGGAGCACATCGAGAGAGGGCTGAGCGCCCCGGCGGAGGACGAAGCCGAACTTGCGGCGACCTGCGCCCTCCAAGGCGCCCAACTCGCCCATGCGCTGGTCGATTTTGACTCCGCCGTCACGACCACACGCGCGTCGCTGGCGTCCATCGGATCCGACGCCGACGCGATCGTGGCGCTCGGACGGTCGCTGATCAACTCCGACTCCGCCGAGACGCTGCACGAGCGCCTCAGCGCCAAGTTGTCGGCCGTTCGCGCCCTGATCCTGGAATGCGAAACCGCTCGGCTGGGCGTCGACAGCGTCATGCGGACATTGTCGGGCGCGCTGGCGGAATTCCGCGACCGCATGGAGACGCTGAACGCCATCAGCTTCTCGATCACGACCGTGGGTATGAACGCCGCCATCAAGTCGGCCCGGCTCGGTGGCGAGGGCCGCGCCCTCGCGGTGATCTCGCAGGACTTGAGGCACTACGCCGGGCAGATCGTCGGGGATACGCGCGAGCTCATGGACGTATTCCAGGCCGTGCTGGACTGCAGCATGCAACTCGAGAGCGCGCGGTCGCGGCAGGATTCCAGCCGACTGGGCCAGGCCGAAACCGACATCGCCGCCATGATGGAAACGCTCGGCCGCAACGAGGCCACCCTGATGGCGGCGCTGCGGCTCTTCGCCGATGGAGGCTCACGGCTGGAACAGGTCCTGGGCGAAGCCGATCACGCATTCGCGGCCCTGGAAGACGACATGGCTCCGGTCCAGCACGCCGCAGCCACTCTCGCGGTCCAAGGCCGAGGCGCAAGGCCCGTGGCCGTGGCGGCGAGCGGCCGCTACACCATGGAAAGCGAACGTCGTATCCACCAATCCTTGCGGGCTGTCGGCGCGTGACGCGCTAGGCCGCCGTCAGCTTGCGCATGAACTGGTCGGTCTCTGTCACGAGCCCGTTGGCTTCGTTCAGCAAGCGCCGGATGGTGGCGTTCATCTCGTCCACCGATGCGTTGATGAGTTCGGAGCGGCCGGCGATCATCGCCACCGCGCCCGACACGTCGGACGTGGTCGTGGCGGCAGCCCGGATGCTGCTCGTGATCGAGGCGGCGGAATGATCCTGCTCGCTCACGGCCAACTCGACCTGCTCGGCTTCGGCCTTCATGTCGATGATGATCGTGTTCATCGCCGCGATGCTGTCCGTGGCCTGGGCGGACGCGGTCTGGATCGCCTGGACCTGCTTGGCGATGGCCTCAGTCGAGCGGCTCGTCTGCGCGGCGAGCGCCTTCACCTCGTTGGCCACCACCGCGAAGCCGCGGCCCGCCTCGCCGGCGCGGGCGGATTCGATCGCGGCGTTCAGCGCGAGAAGATTGGTCTGCCCGGCGAGTTCGCCGATCATGTCCACCACGGCCGAGACCTGCGAGGCGGAGTGGTCGAGCGCTGTCATCACCTGTGTGGCGACTCGGGAGCGTTCCGACGCGAAGTCGGCCATGTGGGCCGCGCGTCGCGCCCGTTGCGCGACACCCTTGACCGAGGCGGAAAGCTGCTCGGCGCTCCCGGCTACAACCTCGACGGTGGACGACGTGCCCTCGGCCGAGCCCCGCACCACTTTCGCCTGATGCACAGCCTCCGAGGCCGCCGACGACATGACCTTGGATTCGTCGTCCGCCGCCTCGGCCGCCTTCTTGACGCGCGCCGCGCTGGCCTTGACCGACCGCTCGAAGCTGACCGCCAGGTCGTGGAGCTCCGCCTTGTAGCGAAGCACCAGGTCCTGCTGGCGCTTCAGCTCGGTAATGTCCTTGCGCATGCCCACCGATCCGCCCGTGACGGTGCGGCGCTCGGTCGCCAGCACCCAGCGCCCGTCCGGCAACAGACGCTCGAAGGAACCTTTAGAGCTCTTTCGCCACGACACCATGTGCTCGACGAAAGCCTCGATGTCGTCGCCGGCTTGCGGGTATTGCCCGACCTCGGCCCCCTTGCGCATCACCTCCTCGAACGTCGCGCCGGGCACCAGGAAGGCGGCGCTCGCCGAATAGAGATCTTTGTAGTTCTGGTTGCAGATCACCATGCGATCGCGCGGATCCCACATCACGAACCCGTCGGACATGGCCTCGATGGCGTCCGTGAGAAGGCCGGACAATTGCGCCTCGCGCCGGAGCGCGATGATCACGCCGAAGGCGAACAGCACCAGGAAGGCCTCGGCGGCGACAGCGCCGAGGATGATGTGCCGATTTTCCAGAATCGCCTCGCGCAGCACGAGATCAGGATTGATGATCGCGAATAGCCGGTAGCCGTCATAAAGGGCGTTGCCTTCCCACTCCCAGTCCGAGCCCTCCTTGCCGCCAAACGCGCCGATCCGGGTTTCGTCATGCGGGTAGCTGGCGGCGAGCTGGCCGGCGCCGTCACGAAGCTCGAAACGCACGCCCGGAACGGCCGCCAGATTGGCGAGCGGCCCCGTGATCATCGCCAGCGGAACCTCCGCGACCGCGAAGGCCTCGGGCAGCTCAGGCAGCACGATCCTGCGCGCCAAATACATGGACCATTCGCCCGTGAGCGGGTTCTTGAGCGGCCCATGGAGATGCGCCGCGCCCGGCGCGACGCCGGTTCCAAGCGTCTTCAGCGCAAACGCCCCCCGGCGCGAGCCTGGGCGAGCTGACGCCCAGACCACGCCGTCCGGCCGCACCACCAAAAGGTCGCGATGGAGCGGGCTCTGAAAGCTCAGGAGCTCCAGCATGCGCGACGCGGCTGCGCCGGACCGCATGTCGGAGGTGAGGCTCAGAATGCCCGGGACGCTCGCGAGGGTGCGATCGACCTGCACGAGCTGACCGTTGACGATGCCGTCAGCCGTCCGACCGACCCGGTCGAGGCTTTCCTTCGATGAGCGATCCGTATCCGCGACGGTCTTGATCACAACCGTGGCGGCCCCTCCGGCGATCACGAGCATCAGCACGACCGTGCAGAGCACGACGGCGGCCTGTGACCAGCGCCGACCTCCGAGAAAGCTGCTCATGGGCGCACGAGCGGACCCGCCGCAGCCGCCGGTTTCGCGGTGGCCGCCTTCTGGGGACTGGTGTTGCTCCAGATACTCGCGCAGCCGTCGCCGCAGCGCTGGATCCAATGCGGCAGCACCGAACTTTCGAGCACCGTCCCGCGCAGGCGTTCATCGTCGGCCGAGCTCGGAACGAGCTGCATCGCGCGGCGCTGCCCCGGCGGGCAGGAACTCCTCCCGATGTTGCAGTCGATCCCCCGCACGGTGTCGGCGTCGGCGGCCTCCCAGATCCGCTTCTCCAGTCCCGAAATCCCTTTCTCGGCTGCGGCCTGGATGTCCGGCGGCAGCGCCAGCCACGCGGCCTCGTTGGCGGCGAAGATCGACAGCCCCCAGTTGATCGCCATGGGGGAAAGGTGGGTGGCAATCTCCGCGAGCCCGTTCTCGTTGCCGCTCAGCGTACCCGTGACCGCGCAGTCGACCACGCCCTTGCGAATCGCCGGAACGATCTCGGCGAAGGGGGTGACCACGGTCTTGGCCCCGAGCGCTTCGAACAGGTCTGACTGGGTGACCGACGACGTCCGGATTGTGCGGCCCTTGAGATCGCCGAACCCGCTGAAGGGCTTGGCGCAGTACAGCACCTGCGCCGGGTAGGCGTATACGGCGAGGAGCTTGACGCCGTAGCGCTGGGACAGGATGGCGGTGAGGTGGTCCCGGTCGGCGGCGACGTGTCGCCGCAACGTGGGCAGGTCCGGGTTGAAACCCGCGAGGTCCACGGCGTTGATTTCCGGATCCTCGGCCTCGGCGACGCTCATCACCACCGTGCCGAAGGGCGCAACGCCAAGGCGAATTAATTGCAGCATGTCCTGCGCCCGCATGCCGCTGGCGTCAAAGGGAGCGATGCTCGCGGTCGCGCGCCCGCCCGTCAGAGCCTCAAATTCGCTGCGCCAGAATGGCTCTTCCAGGCTGCGATACTGGTTGACGCCGCTCAGGCCCCCGATGACCTTCAGCTTCAACGGCTCAGCCCGAGCTTGGCCCGGTAGCGTCGCCCACCCCGCAAATGCGGTGAAACTGGCGAGCCCCCAGCACGCCAGCAAACGGCGTCTCATACGACGAATAGGCATCGCAGCTCGTGATCCCCCACGAAGACAAAGTCCGGCCTTGGAGCTTTTCATGGCCGTGGCGATCAGCGGCTAAGCACGAGTGCCAAGCCAAATCTGCAACCTATGGTTTAAGGGTCCCTGAATGACGATTGCATTTCGGACGGCGCGTAAACGAATGCGCCGCTCTGGCTCGCGCCATGCGATCCGACAGGCTCAGAGTTCGTCGTGCTCGCGCACGAAATCCATGTCGGGCGTCAGGCCCAGGCCAGGCGCTTCCGGGACCGCCATGTAACCGTCCACCGGGACCACCGCGTTCTTGAACAGCGCGGCTGTTATGCCTTCGAACATCAAAAGTCTCTCGAGCATGAAGATGTTCGGCACGGCGGCTGCGAGCGGCAGGTGGATATTCTCCATCGCGTGCGGCGCGAACTTGACGTTCCAGGCCTGCGTCAGCGCAGCGCATTTCAGCATCTCGGTGTAGCCGCCCGCGCGAGCGCCATCGACCTGTACGATGTCGGCCGCCTCGGCCAGGAGGAGGTCGCGGACGCCGAAGCGCGTGTATTCGTGCTCGCCGGTCGCCAGCGGAATGTCCGTCCCGCGCCGGAATCGGGCGAGGCCCGGAATGTCGTCTGCGAAGACCGGCTCTTCAAACAGCGTGATGTCGTATTCGCGGATCCGATTGGCGAGCTGGATCGCGGTTGCGGCGTCGAAACAGTTGTTGGCGTCCACCAGCAGGCGGATGTCCGGCCCGACGGCCTCGCGCACTTTCCGGACGCGCTCGACATCGCGGCGCAGACTCTGGCCGCCGTTGAATCCAACTTTGAACTTGATGGCGCTAAAGCCGCGCGCCACCATGGTTTTCATCTCGTCGACGAGCTGGTCGTCGTCATAGGACGTCCAGCCACCGCTCGCATAGACCGGGACGCGCGTCCGGTCGCCGCCCAGCAGGCGCGAGAGCGGCAGGCCGACGATCTTGCCCTTCAGGTCCCACAGCGCGATGTCGATCGCGCTCAGGGCGCAGAACATCAGGCCCTTGCGGCCGATGCCGCGAAGGTAGTGGAACAGCTCCTGCCAGATCGCCTCGGTCTGCAGCGGATCGCGCCCGATGAGCTTGGGCGCCATGTTGCGGCGGATGACCTCCCGCGTCGCCTCGCCGCCAACCTCGTGATAAGTGACTCCGATCCCTTCCAATCCCTGGTCCGTGGTGATCCGCACCAGAAGAAAGCCGATCGTCTCTACCTTGCGGGTGGCGTCTGCCAAGCCCGCCGGCGCCTGCGCCGAGACGAGGTGGACATCGATCCTGCTGATCTTGTGGTCCATGGCGCCGCTCCGTCCTGCTTCGTTGTGGGGGATCACCGGGAGGCCGGCTGGTCGAGGCCGAGCGCCTGCTCCATCAGCGCCATCGCGCGGGCGCCGGCTGCGGCGTCCGGCGTCGACACGGCCTCGCCGCGGGCGGCGCGCACGAAGTCGCCGAGCAGGGCGTGGTAGCCCTTGTGGTCCTCGTTGGCGGCCGCCGTGAGGTTCGGCTCCCAGACCAGCGTGTCCTCGCCGTCGACCAGCGAGGCCGAGCCCACCGAAGCCTTGAAGGGCGGGTGCCGGAAATAGCGGACCTCATGGACGTTGCGCACCTCGACGCGCTTGTGGTCGCCCATCACCTGCCACCACTCCATGGGGGTGCCCCGGGACTGGTGGGTCCCGAGCACAAGCGTGCCGATGCCCCCGCTCGCGAAGCGAAAGTCCAGGTGCAGCAGCAGCTTGCCCGGCGAAAGCTCGTGGCGACGCGACGAAATGGCCGCGACCTCCCCCATCAGGTGCGGGACGAGATCGAAATAGTGGACGCAGTGGTGCAGGTAGAAGCCGGTGTAGTCGACGTCCCCGGCGAAATAGGTCGGGGCCGTCATGTACTCGCCGAGAAAGCTCGCGCGCGGCCCGAAATCAGCCGCGTGCAGCACGTTGGCGGCGATGCGGTTGGCGGTGGAATACCGCTTCATGAAGCCGAGCACGACCGGGACGCCCCTGGCGCTGGCGGCGTCGGCCAGCTCCTGCGCCTGGCGCGCCGTGGGAGCCGGAGGCTTCTCGATGAAAACCGGCAGGCCGCGCGCGATGGCGGCGAGGCCGATCTCGTGGTGGAGAGCCGGCCCGACCGCCATCCCAACGGCGTCGATGTCGCCCCGGGCGAGCAGCGCGCGCCAGTCCGGCGTCCGGTCCGCCTCGGCGACGCCGAAGCGGCGTCCGGCCTCGGCCAGGCGCTCGGGCGCGACATCGCACAGCGCCTGGAGGACGACGTCGTGCCGGGTGAGCTGGGGGAGCAGCATCTCGGAGGCATGGGTGCCGCAGCCGATCCAGCCGATGCGAAGCGAGGTCATTGGAACGTCTCCGGGCTGGTCAGGCGGTCGCGCGCGCAAAGGCGAGCGTTGCGGCCAAGTACGCAATGCTGGCCGCGAGCGGCCCATCCTCGTCCGTTGTGGGCGCCCGCCACTGCGCCAACGTTACGCCGGCGGCTTCGTCGGAGCGGCGGAACGGCTCCAGCACGATCGGGCCGCGGTAGTCGACGTCGCGGACCGCGCGGGCCACCGACGCCCAGTCGATGTGGCCGGCGCCCACGAAGCCGCGGTTGTTCTCGTTGGCCTGGAAATGGACGAGCCGCGACCCGGTGCGCCGGATGGCGTCCGCGATGTCGAACTCCTCCATGTTCATGTGGAACGTGTCGAGCATCACGCCCACGGCCGGGTTGCCGACGCGCTCCACAAGTTCCAGCGCATGCCGGGCCGTGTTGCAGACGTCGGTCTCGAAGCGGTTCAGCGGCTCCACGCCCAGAAGGACGCCCGCATCCGCGGCGCGGCGCCCGGCGATGGTCAGCCCCTTCACCACCGCGTCGATGCGACGCCTGCGCTCGTCCGCGTCGACGGGCGCCGGGGCGCGCCCGGCGAACACCATGGGAGCGCCATAGAGCGGCCCGCCCACGATGCCGGCGCCGAGCTTGCCGGCGATCTCCACGGTCTGTTCCAGATAGGCGACGCCGGCGGCGTGCGCGGCCGGCTCGGCGCTTGCGAGGTCGCGCGTCAGGTTCACGCGGGCGGCCAGCACGCAGGAAAGCCCGGCGTCCGCGATTGCGGCGCGCGTTTCGGCCAGATCGAGCTCGCCCGGCTCGGGCATGAGCAGTTCGACCACATCCGCCCCTGCCCGCTTGATACGCGCGAAGGTCGAGAAATGCTCGCGGGTGAACGGCCGCGCATAGAACATCGAGATGACGCCGATGGGGTTGGTCATGGTCATGCCTTCACTGCGCCGGAGGTCAGTCCCCCCACGATGCGCCTTTGAACCAACAGGAAGAGGATGGCGACCGGCAGCGCGATCAGCGCCCCGCCCGCGGTAAGCAGGCCCCACTGGACCGTGAACTCGCCGATGAAGAGCTGCAGCGCGACCGTGACCGGTCGCACGGTCTGCCCCGACAGCATCATGGCGAAGAGGTATTCGTTCCAGGAAGTGATGAAGACGTAGATCGCGGTGGTCACCAGCCCGGGCATCACCAGCGGCAGGATCACGAGGCGGATCGTCTGCAGCCGGCTGGCCCCGTCGATGGTCGCCGCCTCGTCGAGCTCGCGCGGGATCGCGTTGAAGTAGCTCACCAGCATCCAGATCGAGAACGGGATCGAGAAGGTGGAGTGCCCGATGATGACGCCGATGAAGGTGTCGATCAGGCCGAGATTCCGCATCAGCACGAAGAGCGGAATGATCAGCAGCACGATCGGGAACATGTTGATGACCAGGAACCCGGTCATCAGCAGCCGCCGGCCGCCGAAGCGAAAACGCGAGAACGCATAGGCGGCGGGCACGCTGGTGACGAGGCCGACCAGCACGGCCCCGCAAGCGATGATGAAGCTGTTCAGGAGGTTGCCCGCAAAGCTCGTGCGCTGCAGCAGCATGGCGTAGTGCTCGAGCGTGAAGCGGCTCGGCCAGTAGCGCACCGGGAACACGGACAGGTCCGAGGTGGGCTTCACCGAGGTGAGCAGCATCCACAGAAACGGGGCGAGCGCGAAGGCCAGGATCGCCAGCACGGGGATCTCGACAAGCAAAATGCGCTTGCGGGCGGAAAGGCGGCGGCTCATGCGTCGAGCTCCCTCGCCTGCCGGGTCACGTACAGCCACACGATGGCGAGCAGCATCACGGTAAGCAGCAGCGCCAGCGCGGCCGCGGAACCGAACTCCATGCCGCTATAGGCGCGCAGGAAGGCGTAGAGCGGCAGCGTGTGCGTGGCGTAGCCCGGCCCGCCGCCCGTCATCACCAGGATGACGTCGAGCGAATTGGCCACCCAGATGATGCGCAGCAGCACGGCGGTGGCCACGATGCCGGCGATGCCCGGCGCGGTGATGTGGACGAATTGCCGGAACGCCGTAGCGCCGTCGATCTCGGCGGCTTCATAAAGCTCGCGCGGCACGGTCTGGAGCCCCGCAAGGATCATCACGGCAAAGAACGGGAACCCCTGCCAGACGAGCGCCAGCATCACGCAACCAAGCGCAGTCGCCGGGCTGGCGAGCCACGGGAAGGGCTGCGAGATCACGCCCATCCGGATCAGGATGTCGTTGAGAACACCGGTGTTGTAGTCGTAGATCCAGGTCCACATCAGGCCGATGATCACGCTGGGCAGCGCCCAAGGAATGATCACAAGCGCCCGGGCGAGGCCCCGCCACCAGAAGCTCTGGTTCAGCAGCAGCGCGGTGGCGAGCCCCAGCGCGAGTTGGGCGAACACGATCCCGCCCACCCACACGGCCGAATGGCCAAGCGAAATCCAGAAGACCTCGTCCCGCAAGGCCGCCGCGTAGTTGCGGAACCCGACGAAACGCGCGTCGTCCGGCGCATAGAGGATGTAGTCCTGCACGCTGTACCAGACCGTCTGCACGACCGGGTACAGGATCACCAGCGCGGTCAGCACCAGCGCGGGCAGCAGGAAGCCGTAGGGTGTCGCGGCGCGCACCGTGGCGTGGTTCATCGTTGTGTCCCGAGGGGCGCCGGCCGGGCGCGCATCGTGCGTTCCGGCCGGCCTCGCGCTGGCGGTGATGCGTCAGCCGTTGAAGAGCTGGTCGACGGCCTTCATCAGGTCGTCGGGATTGATCTCGCCGGTCAGCGCGCGCTGCATGTTGGTGGGCAGGACGCGCCCTACGAAGTCCGGCGTCTTCACGCTGTCGGGCAGCGTGCGGGCGATCGGTAGCGACGCGAAGCTGGCGTCGACGAAGCGCTTGGGGTGCCCCGTCCAGCTCTTCACGCCCGAGGTCGTGATCGGCAATTGCCCGCTGAGCTTGGCCTGCTCGACGTTGGCTTCGCCAGACGACAGGAACGAAATCCAGCGGAACGCCGCCTCCTTGTTCTTGCTTGCCGAGAAGATGGCGTTGGATTCGTCGCCGAAATAGGTCCAGCCGCCGCCATCCGCCGCGCGCGGTAGCGGGACCGCCGAGGCCTTGTCGCCCAATGCTCCCACCACTTCGGCTGCCGACCCGATATGGTGGATCGTCATGCCGGTGCGGCCCGCCTTGAAGCTGTCGACGATCTGCCGGAAAGCGTCGGTGGGCGCGGAGGGCGGGACCACCTTGTGCTTGGTCGCCAGCTCGATAAACCAGCGGTTGGCGGCCAGCGCCTTTTCGGTCAGCAACCCGCCCTTTTCAAAGCTGCCGCCGCCCCCGAGCACGAAGGGGCCCCAGTTGTCGTGGGCTCCCGCGCCGCCGCGCATGCCGTAGCCGAACATCCCGTCCTTGGTCAGCGCCTTCGCGGCGCCGAGGAACTCGTCGAAGGTTTTGGGGGGCTGCAGGCCGGCCTGCTCGAACAGGTCCTGCCGGTAGTAGAGGTAGATCACCACGTAGTGGAGCGGCATGTAGTACTGCTTGCCGTCCGGCGCGCGATTCAGCTTCCAGACGTCATCGGAGATGTCCGACTTGGCGTCCCACTTTGCCAACATGCCGTCCAGCGGCTCCAGCGCCTTCATCTGGGCGAAGCGCGACAGGTATGACAGGCGCACCATGGCGCAATCGGGCTGGTTGCCGGCCACCACGGACGAGAACATCCGGTTAATGTAGTCCGTGCCGCCGCCCCACGGGATCGCCTCGGCCTGGATCTTGATGCCCGGATTGGCGGCCTCGAACTGCGCGACGAGCGCCGCCGGCGTGTTCTGCGGATTGTCATAGTGATACCACCAGCGGACGGTGGTCTGCGCCTGCGCGTGCGCAGGCCGCGCCAATCCGCCGGCCAGCGCCGACGCGCCCGCCAGTTGCAGGAACGTCCTGCGGCCGAGCGTCCCGATCTCGGCTGGCTTCAGCCTGGATCCGTCAGGTCCCTTGGTCCCCTTGGTCATCGGCCCTCTCCTCCCTGTTCTGGTTTTTTGTGGTCTTTGTCGCGAGCGCGCCGGCGAGCATGTCGCCTGCGGCCGTGATGATGGCCTGCGCCGGAGGCAGTCTGCGGCTCATGCGCAGGCAGCCATGGACGACGCCGGGAACGTGGTCGTAGCGGAAGTCGACGCCGGCCTCGGCCAGCCGGACGGCCAGGCGGCTGGTGTCGTCGCGCAGCGGATCGAGCCCGGCTGCCGCGAGATAGAGCGGCGGCAGCCCCGCGAGATCAGCCTCCAGCGGCGCGGCCTCGGGCGGCGGCGCGTCGAAGGCGTCGGCCAGGTAGTTGCGCCAGTACCAGCGCATGTTGACCGAGGTGAGCAGGTAACCCTCGCCGAAAGCGTGGTGGCTCGGCGTGTCGAAGATCGGCGCATAGCAGCCGTAGAACAGAGCCGCCGCGGCAGGGAGGCTATGGCCACCGTCCCGCAGGCGCATCATCGCCGCCAGCGCCAGCGTCGCGCCGGCCGAATCCCCGGCGAGCGCCCAGCGCTCCGCCGCCACGGCGCGGCCAAGGCCGCCTTCCCGCACGAAGGCGATCGCCGCCATGCAGTCGTCCAGCGGCGCCGGAAACGGATGCTCGGGCGCAAGGCGATAATCGAAGCCGAACACGGCGCATCCCGACGCGACCGCGAGTTCGCGCATGGCGCCGTCATGCGTGTCGATCGAGCCGAACGTCCAGCCGCCGCCATGCACGAAGATGATGACGGGCATCGCCTCGACCGCCGCCGGACGATAGAGCCGCGCCCGCATGGGGAACGGGCCCGGCACGGTCAGCTCCGCCACGTCCATCGCGGGCGCGCCAACGCTCCACGCCGCCGAGGCCGCATCGCTCACCCGGCGAGCCTCCTCGATCGGCAGCGTCTTCACGTCGACGGCCGGCTGGGCCCTGAACTCGGCGAGGATTGTCGCCATCTCGGGATGGATGAAGGGTGTCACGCCGTGGTCTCCGTTGGGGCGGCATCGCCGAGCAGCACGATGGTGTCGATGTGCTGCCCCAGCGCCTGCGCCAGGCCCTCGCCATCCCGGGCGCGCAGGCAGTCCATGAGCACGTCATGGCGGGTCACCGTGTCGACCAGCGGCCGCCGGTGGCCGGGCGCCCACAGCTTGAAGCGGTGGGAGTGCAACATGCAGCGCACCAGGATCTGCTCCAGCGCGTCTAGCCCGGACGCGCGGAAGATGGCGAGATGAAAATCCTTGTCGGCTTCGATGAGCCCGTACTCGTCCTGCTGGGCGGCGGCGTCGTCCATCGCGGCGCGGATGGGCAGGAGCGTCTCGATCAGCGCCGGGGTGGCGGCTGCGGCCGCGCGCCGCGCGCCGCGCGTCTCGATGGTCCGCCGCAGCACCAGCATTTCCTGCGCTTCGTCGGCGGTAAGCCGGGTCACCACCGTGCCGCGGCGCCCGCTGCGCGACACGAGGCCCTCCTCCTGCAGGCGGAGCAGCGCCTCGCGCACGGTGCCCTGGCTGGCGCCGATCTCGCGGGCGAGGCCAAGCTCCGTCAGCACGGTCTCGGGCTCCAGCTCGTTGAGCATGATGCGCCGCTTGACGTGGTTGTAGGCCACGTCCGCCGGCCGCATCAATTTCAGCGCAGGAGCAAGCATATCATTATCGATAATGCGGGTGATTGCGGGCGTCAACGCTCTTGTTCACACACCCGCCGCTGCCGTCGCGCAAGGAATGTAACGTTGCGAAAGACGCCCAATATCGTTACAGAGCAATTCTGCAAGCGGTTACAGTTCAGCACGGCTGAGGCAGGGAGTTTTGCGCAATGGCGATGGCGGGACGTGGCGTACTGGCGATCTGGAACGGGATCGCGCCGGAAGCGGAAGCGGACTTCGTAGCCTGGCATGTGCGCGAGCACATCCCCGAGCGCGTCAGCCTCCCGGGTTTCCTGCGCGGCCGCCGCTATGCCTCGCAGGACGCGTCGCCGCTTTATTTCAACTTCTACGAAACGGAGGGCGCGGAGGCGCTGACGTCGGGCGCCTACAAGGCTCGCCTCAACGCGCCTTCGGACTGGACGCGGCAGGTCGTCCGCCATTTCACGGACACCTCGCGGACGGTGTGCGACGTCGCGATGAGCATGGGCGTCGGCGAGGCCGGCTGGATCGAGACGTTCCGGGTTTCCAGTCCGGTTCCGGCCGATTTCGGCGATGCGGCCACAGGCATCCTCCAGTCAGCGATGGACCAGCGCGGGATCGTGGCTGTCCATCTGCTCCAGGGCGAGCATCAGGCGAGCCGCAGCGACTCGGCCGAAAAGGCCATGCGCGCCCAGCCGGACGAGGTGGTGGACTGGATCGCGCTCGTCGAAGCTGTCGACCGGGCCGCGCTGGAACTCATGCGCCCGACGCTCGACATCGCGGAGCGCCTGCGCGGGGCCGGCGCGGCCGGAACGGTGCGGCGCGGGATCTACCAGTTGCAGTATAGCTTGACGCATGCCGAGATGCTGGCCCAACCAGGGCAGCGTTGAGACGAGACGGCGCGCTGAACCGGGGGACAGGAATGAGCGTGGTCGAAGGCCGCAAGCGGCACCCGGGCAGCGTCGGCCTGCGCGACGTGGCGAAGCTCGCGGGCGTCTCGACCGCGACGGTGTCGCGGGCCATCAACAATCCGGACCTCGTCTCGCCCGAGCTGCGCCAGCGCATCTCCGCCACCATCGAGCAACTCGGCTGGGTGCCGGACGGCGCCGCCAAGGCGCTGGCGACGCGCCGCTCCTATGCGATCGGCGCCGTGTTCCCGACGCTGGCGACCGGCGATTTCGCGCGCGCCACCAACGCCGTGCAGAAGGAGCTGCAGGGCCTCGGCTACACGCTCCTGCTCGCCTGTTCGGAATACGACGCCGTGCAGGAATTGGCCCAGGTCAAGAAATTCGCCGAGCGCGGCGTCGACGGGCTGATCCTGGTGGGCCGCGCCCACCACCCGGACCTGTATCGCTTCCTCGACAAGCATCGCATGCCGCACGTCTTCAGCTTCGTGCATGACGGGCAGGACGAGGGCGTCTGCATCGGCCCTGACAACCGCAAGGCCATGGCGGGCCTGACCAACTACCTGATCGAAGTCGGCCACCGCACCATCGCGGTGCTGGCCCAATCCGTCGAGAACAACGACCGAGCCGAAGCCCGGCTCAACGGCATCCGCGACGCGCTCGCGATCCAGGGCATCGCGGTGCGGCCACAGCACATGGCGGTGGGTCGCTGGACCATTGAGGAAGGGCGCGAGATGTTCGGCGCCGTATGGGACACCACGCCCCGGCCCACCGCGATCGTGTGCGGCAACGCCCACCTTGCAGTCGGCGCCATGATCGAGGCGCTGGCGCGCGGCGTCGACGTTCCGGGCGCGGTCTCGATCGTCAGCTATGACGACATCGACATCATGTCCCACCTGCCCGTCACCGTGACGGCGCTGCGCGTCCCCAGCGACGAGGTGGGCCGCAACGCCGCGCGTTCGGTTGTCGGAATGGTCGAGCAGCGGCCCTTGCCGGTCATCTACGAGCATGTTCCCGAGCTGGTGATCCGCGGATCTTCGGGTCCGCCTCCCCGGCCGGCGTGAGACAGCCCTCCAACCGGCAAACTTGCAAGAAGCATGTAACCGGCTACATTGACATTATGAGCAGTTCTGAGACTCGTCCCGACCAGCCGGTGATCACGGGCGCCACGCGCCTTTACGCCATTGTGGGCGACCCAATCGCGCAGGCGAAGTCGCCGGCTGTCTACAACGCATTGCTGGCGGCGGCAGGCCGCAACGCCGTTCTCGTCCCCTGGCTGTTGTCGACAGCGGATTTCGATGCCGGCCTGCGCGGGCTGCTACGCGCCGGCAACGTGGACGGGCTCGTCTTCACCTACCCGCACAAACAGGCCGCCCTGCCCTTCGCCGACGTCGTGCATTCCCGCGCCCGACAAGTGGGCGCCACGAATGCGCTACGCCGCCGGCTGGACGGACGGTGGGAAGCCGACATGTTCGACGGCGTCGGCCTCGTGCGCGCCCTTGAGGATGTCGGGACCTCGCCTGGCGGCCGGACCATCTGGCTGGTCGGCGCTGGCGGAGCCGGCGGCGCGATCGCGTTTGCGCTGGCGGAGGCGGGCGCGAGCCAAATCCATCTCACGGACGTCGAAGCCGACAAAGCAACCGGCATCGCCGTCTCGGTCGCGAAAGCCTTCCCGGGCGTCATCGTTTCCTTGGCCCCGCCGTCGCTGGAAACCGTCTCGATCCTGATCAACGCGACGCCGGTCGGCCTGTCGGACGCGGACGGGCTCCCTGTCGCGCTCGACGACGCACTGCCCGCATCGCTCACGGTGGTGGACATCGTTCCCCGCGAGGCGACGCGGCTTCTGGATCTCGCTCGCGCCAGCGGGTGCCGCACCGTAGGCGG
Source organism: Alsobacter metallidurans (assembly GCF_014636935.1). GTDB lineage: Bacteria > Pseudomonadota > Alphaproteobacteria > Rhizobiales > Beijerinckiaceae > Alsobacter > Alsobacter metallidurans. The sequence goes on from NZ_BMES01000002.1 coordinate 1,000,713, forward strand.
AGCCGCCATGGTCGCCGGGCAGGCCGCGGCCGTGCTGGACTATTTCGGTGAAACTGCCGCCTGAAGATGGCCCGCTGCGTCAAGATCCGCGAAACACAGGCGTACGCTTGTCGAAAAAGGCGCGCATGCCTTCGCGCAGGTCATCAGAGTCGAAGATTGCCTGCTGGGACACCGTCGATCGGCTGAGCGCGCCCTCGAGCGGTTCGTCCAGGGCCGCGTCCACGAGCTGCTTGCCGAGCCGGTTCGAAAGGGGACCTCGGTCGGCGATGACGCCCGCCCAGGCCCGAGCGGCGTCCAGCGCCGACCCGTCTCGTGCGATGCGGTTTACGACGCCCCAAGCGAGAGCCTGGTCGGCGTCGACGACCTCTCCGGTGAACAGCATCTCCTTGGCCCGGGCCGGGCCGACGAGGCGCGCCAGACGCACGGCGCCGCTGCCCGCTAGGCCGCCGAGGCGGCACTCCGTCAGGCCCAGCGCGATCCCCACGCGGGCGACCCGCAGGTCGCAGGCGAGCGCCAGTTCCAGCCCTCCGCCCAGCGCCGGTCCGTCCAGCGCCGCGATGGTGGGCGCCGGCAGCCGCGCCAGCCGCCGCAGCACCATATCCTCGAAGAGGATTTTCTCCTCGCTGGCGTTCTCGCGGAGATGCGCGAATTCCTTGATGTCGCTGCCGGCGCAGAAGGCCCGCCCCGTCCCGCCATGCAGGATCACGCAACGCACCTGCGCGTCCCCGGCCAGCGTCGCGAGCGCGGCGTTCAGCGAGCGCAGGAGCGGCTTCGTCACCAGGTTGAGCGGTCCGGCCTGCAACGCGATCTCGGCGACCGCGCCAGACCGGGTGAGTTCCACCCGGGCTCCCGTCCTGCCTTGCGCGGTCACCCCCGCCCTCCCCTGCCTGGTCCGGTCACGCCGGCTCCTTGGCCGCTCCGGGCTCGACGCCGTGCAACACGCCGAGCCGGGCGAAATGCCGGTGAATACGGTCGACATAGCGGGTGAACTCCGGCGCGTCGCCGAGCACCAGCGGCCGCGGCCGTGGCAGCGACACCTGAATGTCGTCGATCACCTCGCCCGGGCTCGGGCTCATCACCAGGATGCGGTCGGAAAGCCCCACGGCTTCTTCGACGCTGTGCGTGATGAACAGCACGGTCGGCCTGCGCCGCAACCAAAGCTCCTCGAGATCCGCCCGGACCTGAAGCCGCGTCAGCGCGTCCAGCGCCCCGAAGGGCTCGTCCATCAGGATCACGGCCGGATCGTGCACGAGCGTGCGGATCAGCGACACGCGCTGGCGCATGCCGCCGGAAAGCTGCGACGGATATTTGTTCATCGCATGCTCGAGCTTGAGCTGCGCGAATAGGTCGCGCGCCCGCTTCTCGAGCGGTTGGCGCGGCAGGCCGCGGATGTCCGCATGCAGCATCACGTTCTCGAACGCGGTGCGGAATTCAAGCAGGAGGTGGTCCTGGAAGGCGATGCCCACATCGGTGATCGGCTTCACCACCGGGCGGCCGTCGACCACGACCTCGCCCGAACTCGGCTTGAGCAGGCCCGCGGCAATGAGCATGAGCGTGCTCTTGCCGCAGCCCGAGGCGCCGACCACCGACACGAAGGCCCCCGCGTCGATGGAGACGTTCAGCGGCTTCAGCGCCTGGAACGGCTTGCCCGAATGCTCGCCGAACTCTTTCGAGACGTTGCGGATGCCGATAGGAACACCCGATTGTTCCGGCAGGGACAGGGCCGCGGCGCTCATGGGAGCCTCATCAAACGGCGACGGTGTCGGGTTCGCCGCGCGACGCCGCGACGGCCTCGAGCGGCGTCTTGGACAGCAGAAGCGCCTTGCGGCCCTTCTGCACCACGACGCCGTCCTGGTTCACCAACTCCACCGCGAAGGTCGCGATGGCCTGGTTGGGACGCGAGCGGCTGTCCCGGATCTCGACGATCCAATAGTTCACGAAGATCGTGTCGCCGATGAAGATCGGCCCCGCGAACGACCAGTCCGTGATGCCCAGGAAGGCGATGGCCGTCTCCCTGAGCTCGCCGGTTCTGGCCCACATCAGGCCATGCGCGTAGGCAAGGCCCAGCATGCCGTGCGCGACGCGGCGACCGAACTGGCTGGCGCGGCCATAGACCTCGCTCGTGTGCAGCTCGGAGAAGTCGCCGGTCAGGCCCGCGAAGGCCATCAGGTCGGCCTCTCCGATCGTGCGCCCGGGGCTGCGGAACCGCATCCCGACGTGAAGGTCCTCGAAGCGATAGCCAGTCGTCATTCCGGGTCTCCGTTCGCGGTTCAGACGCTCGCGCGCGCCTGCTCACTTGCAGGGGCGCAGGTCCTTCTCCGCGGGGAGGAACGCGTTGGTGTAGTAGCTCTTCGGGTCTTGCCCGGCAGGCAGCAAGCCGACCTCCGACAGAAGCGTTTGCGTCTTCTCCCACTGGCTGTCCTCGGCCTTGCCCAGGAACTTGGCCCCGCCGCTGCAGAACAAGGGCGTGATGGCGGCGAGTTCGCTGGCGGCCAGCTTGGCGTTCACCTCGGGGAATACCGTCTTGAGGTGCTGCACGGTCTTTTCAGGGTTGTCGATTGCGAAGCCCCAGCCCTTCAGGCTCGCGGCGACGAACTTCTTCACGACGTCAGGCTGCTCCTTGAGAAAGCTGTCGGCCACGAAGATCGAGGTGCTGACGGTCGGGACGCCGAAGTCAGCGAAGCGGAAATTATCCAGCTCCGCGCCCTGGGCTTCGAGCTGGATCTGGTAAGCGTCCATGGAGCCCAGGATGGCGTCGACCTGCCCCTGCAACAGGGCTGGCACCATGGACGTCGGCGGCATGTTCAGCATCGTCATGTCGGTTTCCTTCAAGCCGTTGGCCTTCAGGAACAGCGGCAGCATCGTGGTCTGCGAGGAGCCGGCTGGCACGCCGACCTTCTTGCCCGCGAGCGCCTTCACGGAGGTGACGCCCGTCTTTTTCAGCGCCGACACCTCGTTGGGGTTGGACTGGTAGACGGTGGCGACCACCTTCATGGGCGCGCCCTTGGCGATCAGCTGGCTGACCGCGACAGCGTCCGCGTAGGCCACCTGCGCACGGCCGTTGGCGACGAGCTGGGCCGTGTTGCCCGAGCCGTTGCCTTGCACCACGGCGACGTCGAGCCCCGCGTCCTTGTAGTAGCCCTCGCCAACCGCGGCCGCGAATCCTGCATTGGGGCCGCCTGCCGTCCAGTTGAGCTGGAACGTCAGCTTGGTCTGGGCCGACGCGCCCTGCGGCGCCCATGCGGCGAGCGCCAGCGCACCCGCGAGGGTTACGCTCTTCAGGCGCGAACGGCTGCCGGAAGTCCGGCTCTTGATCGACGTCGTCATGTTTCGTCCTCCCTCGTCATCGTTGTTGTTGGTTGCGACCGACGCGCCAAAAGCCGCGCCGGCGATCACGTGCGGCTGATCCGCTGCCAGGGGGTCAGGGCCCACTCGGCGAGTTCCACCGCGTAGTTGATGAGGATGCCGATCAACGTCAGCACCACGAGCACCGCGAAGGTGAGCTGGAGGTCCATCGTGCTGGTGCCGCGCAGCAGCACGTAGCCGAGCCCCTCGTTGGCTCCGACGAATTCGGCCACGATGGCGGCTGTCGCCGCTATCGTGGCGGACGTCTTGACGCCCGCGAAGATCACGGGCAGCGCCGCTGGGAAACGCAAGAACCGGAACGTTTGCCAGATGCTCGCGCCCATGGATTTGGTGAGGTAGAGCAGGCGCGTGTCCAGGATCTGGAAGCCGCTGATGCTGGAAATCAGCAGCGGAAAAAACGTCATCAGCGTCGTCAGCAGCACCTTGGATTCGATGCCGAACCCCAGCCACACGAGAAACAGAGGCGCGACGGCGATCTTGGGAACGAGCTGCAGCAGGACGATGGGCGGATAAAGCGTCTGCTTGGCGACGCGCGACAACGCGATCACGAGCCCGAGCGGGATGGCCAGCACGATGGTGAGCCCGAATCCGAGCAGGATCTCGGCCAACGTCACCTTGGCGTGCGTCCACAGCAGCGCCCGGTCCGCCACCAGCCGCTCGAACACCGAGTCTGGGCTAGGCAGTAGATAGGGCGGAATTTTGAAGGCCTTCACGGCTGCCCACCAGCACCCGACGATCACCACGAAAGACAAGGGCGGCAGGAGATTCCAGCCGATCGCGGCGGCGCGGCGCATCATCCGGCCCTGGCCGGGCGTCGACGCCTGCACGGCGGCCACGGGCGACGCGGCTTCTACCGTCCCTGGATCACGCGCGATGGGGTTGGCGACCATGTGTCCTCCCGTGATCGGACCTCGACGCTCCCCAGATCACCTCTGCGGCAGGTCCGGACGGCACGTCATTGTTGACTTGCGCGCTCGATTATGTAACCGGTTACAAGAGAATTTGGTTCCCGTCAATACGCCCTGGGCGCCTTGCGACGCGCGCGGAGGACACTACATGCAACTCGTCTCGGCCGAAGAAGCCGTCCAGCACATCCCCACCGGCGCGCACGTGCTGGTTAGCGGGTCAGGTGGCGGCCACGCCGTGCCCGAGAAGGTGCTGGAGGCGCTGGAAGCGCGCTATCTCGAGAGCGGCGCGCCTGGCGCCCTAACGCTGATCCACGTCGTCGGCATCGGCGACCGGGTCGCCACCGGGGCCGCACGCTTCCGGCACGAGGGCATGCTAAAACGCTCCATCACGAGCGCGCTGATCGATTCGCCACCACTGATCGCGCTCGCGACCGCGGACAAGATCGAGTCCTACACGCTGCCCCAGGGCGTGCTGTCGCAGATCATGCGCGATCTCGCGGCCGGGCGACCGGGCCTGATCACCCGCACGGGCCTGCACACCTTCATCGACCCGCGCCACGGCGGCGGCCGCCAGAGCCCGAGCGCGCGCGAGGACCTCGTCGAGCTAATCACGATCGACGGCAAGGAGTACCTCCGCTTCAAGCCTTTTCCAATCACGGTCGCGATCCTGCGCGGCACCACTGCGGATGAGGACGGCAACGTCAGCATGGAGCAGGAGGCGATCTTCGGCGAGATGCTGGCCTCCGCCCAGGCGGCGCGCCGCAATGGCGGCATCGTCATCGTGCAGGTCAAGCGCATGGCCAAGCGCGGCACGCTGCCCGCAAAATCCGTGAAGATTCCCGGCATCTTGGTCGACTACCTCGTGGTCGATCCCGACCAGCGCCAGACCTACGCGACCGACTACAACCCCGCTTATGCGGGCGAGATCAAGGCGCCCCTGCACGCCTTGAAGCGCCTGCCCTTTGATGTGCGCAAGATCGTGGCGCGCCGCGCCGCAATGGAGATAGTCCCGGGCGCGATCCTCAACCTGGGGGCCGGCATCTCCACGGGCATTTCGGCGGTCTGCACCGAGGAGGCCATTCTCGACGAGATCGTACTGACCAACGAGCAGGGCTTCATCGGCGGCGCGCCGTTGACCGGCCCTGATTCCGGCGCATCACAGAACTACGACGCCATCGTCGACCAGCCCTCACAGTTTGATTTCTACGACGGCGGCGGGCTCGACGTGGCCTTTCTGTCCTTTGCGGAGGTCGATCCGGCCGGCAACGTCAACATTAGCCGCTTCGGCTCGAAAATCGTCGGCGTTGGCGGATTCATCAACATCAGCCAGAACGCCCGCAAGGTGGTGTTCAGCGGCACTTTCACGTCCGGCGGCCTAGAGATCGCGGCCGGCGACGGCGCCCTGCGCATCGTCCAGGAGGGTCGGCACCGCAAGTTCGTCGAACGCATCGAGCAGGTCTGCTACAGCGCCCCCTTCGCCCAGAGCGAGGGCCGCGAGGCGCTGTTCGTCACCGAGCGTTGCGTTTTCCGGGCCGTGGACGGCCAGCTCGAGTTGATCGAGGTAGCACCGGGGATCGACGTCGAGAAGCACATCCTCTCCCTCATGGCTTTCCATCCACGCGTCGCACCGCAATTGCGCGAGATGGACGCTCGGCTGTTTCGCCCCGAACCCATGGGCCTCGCGGCCGGCCTCCAGAAAACTCGGTAAGCCGGCTCGGGCTTCGCCGGCGTCCATGCTGCGCGGGCGCTCCCCGTCATCGCCAAGCAAGGAAGTCGTCTGTCGGCGGCCTCCGGTTAGGGATCATGATATGGCGGTTTGTAACAGGCGCCCAGGGCCTGAGATGAACTGCCGCAACGACTCAAGAGAGGAAGCTCGAGCCTGGAGTTCGGGAAGCTGGTAAGCGCGATTGTCAAATAGTAAGTGAATTGCTGAGTCCTCGTCGAGTGGACGTCTGATATGAAATGACGCCATGCAGCTTCCCATCAAGGCCATCAGCGTCTTTCACGTCACTGCGCGCGCCGGCAGCATTACGCGGGCGGCTGAGGAGCTGAGCGTGACGCCGTCGGCCGTCAGCCAGCAGATCCGCGCGCTCGAGGTCCAGCTTGGCGTCTCTCTTTTGAGCAAGAAAGGCCGCCGCGTGGTCCTCACCGAGGCTGGCGAGCGGTATTTTTCAGCGATCAACGATGGTTTCGAGCGCATCAACGACGCCACTCAGGAGATCCGCGGGTTTCGCACCGTCACCCGGCTGACGATCCGCGCTACGCCGACGCTCTCCAACAAGTGGATCCTGCCGCGACTGCAATCCTTTCTGGACGGCAATCCCGAGATCGAGCTGCGGCTGGACGGCACCAACGAGCCCACCGATTTCAACCGCGAGCTGGTCGACATCGAAATCCGCCACGGCGACGGACGGTGGCCCGGATTGTTTGTTGAGGGCCTTACGGAGGAAACCTTCATTCCCGTTTGTGCGCCGCACTACGCGGCTGCGGGAAGTCTCGCCGCCGACGAGGTGGCGCGTTGCAACCTGATCCACTCGGTCAAGGCGCAAGCGCAATGGCCCCACTGGTTCAAGCTCGCGGGCGTAGCCCCGGCGAGCCAATGGCGTCGCCTCCTGTTCGACCGCAGCCACATGGCCATCGACGCCGCCGTGAACGGCATGGGCATCGCGCTCGAGAGCACGCTGATGAGCTGGCGTGAGCTATCGGAGGGTAGGCTCGTCTGCCCGGTGCGCGAGTCCCATCCGGTGCGACTCACGACGCAATGGATCGTCTGTCCGACGGACCACCTGCGGCAAAAGAAAGTGCAGCGCTTTCTTGAGTGGATCCGGGCCGAGCGGATCATCTGGCGGCAGGAGTTCGACGCCGGGCAAGGGGCCGGGAACTGACGCCCAGCCGCTCAGGCTCGGCCGCGTCGCTGCCCCAAGCAGTTCAGGGCCGCCATGCTAAACATGACGGCCCCAGGCAAGTCCCGTCGTCACCCGGACGCGGGATTTTGCAGCAGACCAAAGCGAACCGGCAGCTCCGCTTCGATGAGCGGCGGAAAGGCCTCCCGGAAACGTTGCAGATGCGGCGTGAGCAGATGCGCGTCGAAGGCGGCGCGATCATGGTAGATCTCGTAGAAGATCACGGTTGCGCCTCCGTCGGGCACGACGACGTCGAACCTCCAACAGCCGGGCTCGTCGGCGACGCTGTGGGCGGCGTCGTCAGCCGCCACTTCCAGAAATGCGTCGAGGCGTTCCGGCTTCACCCGGAACTCCGCAATCACCACGAAGGGCGTTGACTCCGCCATTGCGCCCTCAGACCGCAAGCAGTGTTGGCGCCGGAGCCCGGAAGCGCGTTTCCATCTCCCGACGCAACGACACCACGTCCATATCGTCGACGAGTTCGACGTCGTCGACCGTCACGATCGTGTCGCGCGCCACCGGGCGCACCACCTTGACGTGATGCGCGAGGCCGATCGGCAAGGCGCCGAGCCGAAGGCTGCGTTCCGCCGGGATCGCGTTGGCCCAGACCGCAAAGCCACCCTCCCCATCCAGGTATTCACCCGGCGCGAGGTCCTTCTTGGCGGTCGCGACGGCGTCTCCGCGGAATTCCTTGGAGCAGCCGGTCGGCTCGTTGCGAAGCACGGCGGACAGGACGCTGATCGACGTCTCGAGCCCAATGATGTGAAAGGGACGCCACATAGAGGCGTACCAGCCGGACGGATCCGTCAGGAGCCCGTACTGCTTGAAGCACGCGCGAGCGTACTCGTTATGAGCCTTGAAGGTCACGAATACGCCGTAGCGAATGTTGTTGAGCACTTCGCGCCCGTCGGGCTCTTGGCTCGCCGCGATGTCGACCAAGCCCGCGCGCGACATGCGGCCGCCGTCCGCCGCAGGCCGGAAGACCTTGGCGAGATCCTGCAGGCCGGCAGGCGGAAATGCGAGCCCGTCGTCGGGACAGTCGAGACCGGCGCCGTTGGCGACCGCCGCCATCTCGATCGCGGCCTTCGTGCCGTCCGTGAAGGAGTTGTACATCTTGGGATTGAAGTCGCCTTGGGCGACCTCTTCGTCGGTCCAGCCGAAGAAGCCCCACACGGTCTCGGGGGTGGAATAGCGGTATCGCGGCTCGAAGTTCATGCCCTTGCCGGCCGCCGTGATTTCAAATCCGCAGGCCCGTCCCCAGTCCACCAGCTCGCAGATCAACGCCGGCTGGTCGCCATACGCCATGGAGTAGATCACGCCCTTTTGGCGCGCTTTTTCGGCGAGCAGCGGGCCGACCATCACGTCCGCCTCGACATTGACCATGATGACGTGCTTGCCGGCGTCGATCGCCTTCAGGGCGTGCCGAGCCCCCGCGAGCGGATGACCGGTCGCCTCAATGATGCACTCGATCTCGTCGCAGGCCAGCATGGCGTCGACGTCGTCCAGAACACAGGTCTGGCCACTCTTCAGGGCGTCGCCGACAGCCTTGGCGGCGTAGCGCTCGGCAGCCCAGCCGACGCGCTCCAGAGATTGCCGCGCTTTTTCGACGTTGAGGTCGACAACCGCGACCATGTGAAAACCCGCGATTCGCTGCGCCTGAGCCAGCACCATCGAGCCGAATTTTCCTGCGCCAATGAGGCCGACGCGCACGGGCCGGCCCGCCGCAGCGCGTGCGGCCAGCAAAGAATAAAGGTTCATGTTCGCCGTCCTTGGTGATTGCGGTCTGCGTGACCCAGCCGCCGGCAGGGCGGCCGCATCCTCCTTTGCCGACGTGACCATCGCAGCGGTGCGCGGCCGTCGGTATGCGGAAAGGCTAGGCAACCTTAGTCTTTAGCTCAATTTAGAAACGCACCTCCATCGTGTAGCTGCACTAAAGAACCGGGCTGAGAACAAGCGCACTCGCGCCATTGGCATGAAGCCACCGTCAACCCGGGGACATTTCGATCGTTTAGTTTTGCTAAACAAAGAGACTGTCGATCTGAATTGATCTTCACTGACCCCGTTCCTACTGTCGGCCCATAAGGAATGCCTCCGGGACCAACCGGGCGCTCCGAGGAAACGACGGGAGGAAGAGCGGCCGACGCACGCATCGTGCCTCGGCGACGCATTGCTCCCTTTCGAACGCACTGTTGGCTGCTTGCTCCCGACAGGGCTCGGCATGACGGACGCAGCATCGCGAGATCTGCGGGCCAGGGGAGGACATCATGACGTTCAAGCACACAACGGACCGGTCGACGGCGCTATCGCGCCGCTCGCTTCTGGCCGGTGCGGCCGCCAGCATTCCTTTGTTCGCGATCGGCACGGGCCGGGCCCGCGCGGCTGAGTTCAGCTTCAAGGTCGCGACCGGCCAGTCGTTGACACAGCCCATCAACGCGCGGCTGGAGCAGGCCTGCGCGCGCATCCAGCAAGCATCAGGCGGCCGGCTGGAAATGAAGTTTTTTCCCGCCAGCCAGCTTGGTTCAGACACGGACCTCATCACGCAGGTGCGCTCGGGCGGCATCGAATTCCTCAACATCGCGGGTTCGGTGATCTCCACGGTCGCGGCCGGCGCGGCGATCACGAATGTCGGCTTCGCTTTCGCGGACTACGATCAGGCCTGGCGTGGCGTCGACGGCGCAATCGGCGAATACGTCAAGAAGCAGATCGAGAAGGCCGGCTTGCAGATCGCCTCCAAGGCGTCCGACAACAGCTTTCGCCAGATCACGTCCGCAACGAAGCCGATCAAGAATCCCGCGGACCTCAAGGACTACCGGATCCGGGTGCCGGTCTCGCCGATCTTTACGTCGCTGTTCTCGTCGCTGGGGGCCAACCCAACCTCAATCAACTTCAACGAACTCTACACCGCCCTGCAGACGAAGCTCGTCGACGGGCAGGAAAACGGCCTGGTCGCGATCGACTCGGGCAAGCTCTACGAGGTGCAAAAATACGTCTCCGAGACCAACCACATCTGGGACCCCTTCTGGCTGGTGGGCAATCGCCGCGCCATCGCCCGCCTTCCCGCCGACCTGCAGGAGATCGTGGGCCGGGAGTTTGATCGCGCGTCGCTGGAGCAGCGCGACGACGTCGCCAAGCTCAACGGCTCCCTGAAGGCCCAGCTCTCCGCGAAGGGGCTCGTCTTCGAGGCCGCCGACAAGCCGGCGTTCCGGTCGGCGCTGACCGCGTCGGGGTTCTACAAGACCTGGAAGGACAAGTTCGGCGCCGAAGCCTGGAGCGTGCTTGAGTCCGTCACCGGAGAGCTTGCATGAGCATCGCGGCCCCTCCACACGGCGAATGCGAATGCGAGCTCGCGCTCGCGTCGCCAGGTTGGCTGGACACCCTCGACGCCGGCTTCAGGCGCCTCGTCGAGGTTCCGGCAGCGCTGCTCGTCGCCGCGGAGGTGCTGATCCTGTTCGTGGGCATTTGCGCCCGCACCTTTCATCGGCCGATCATCTGGTCGGATGAGCTGGCGTCGATCCTGTTCCTGTGGCTCGCGATGTTCGGGGCCGTGGTGGCGCTGCTGCGGGGCGAGCACATGCGCCTCACCTTTCTGGTGAGCGGCCTCTCGCCCCGCGTGCGGGCCTGGACGGAGACGCTCGCGGTTGGCGCGATGTTCATGCTCTTCGCGCTGATGCTCCACTCGGCCTATGACTACACCGAGGATCAGTCCTTCGTGGAGATGCCGGCTCTCGGCTGGTCGGGCGTCGTCCGGGCCGCCGCGGTGCTGGTGGGTTTCGTGCTGGCTTTGCTGGCGTGCTGCATCAAGCTGGCCCGGCATCGGCCGGTTGATGTCGCCGCCGTTGCGGCGCTTCTGGGCGCAATCGCGCTGGGCCTTTATCTCGCCGCGCCGCTTCTGGTAACGGCCGGCAACTGGTCGCTGATGGTGTTTTTCGTCGGCCTGCTCGGAGCCGGCGTTCTGGCCGGCGTACCAATCGCCTTCTCGTTCGCGCTCGCTACGGCGGCCTATCTCCTCACCACCACCTCCACGCCGCTGACCATCGTGGTCGGCAGGATGGACGAGGGGATGAGCGGGCTCATCCTCCTCGCCATTCCGTTGTTCGTGTTGCTGGGGCAGCTCGTCGAAGTCACCGGCATGGCGCGGGTCATGGTGGCGTTTTTGGCTTCCCTGCTCGGCCACGTGAAGGCCGGCATGTCCTATGTGCTGCTGGGCGCCATGCTGCTGGTGTCGGGGATTTCGGGCTCCAAGACGGCCGACATGGCCGCAGTCGCGCCGGTGCTCTTCCCGGAAATGCGGCGTCGCGGCATGAAGGACGGAGAGTTGTTGTCTCTGCTCGCCGCCTCGGGCGCGATGAGCGAGACCATCCCGCCCTCCATCGTGCTGATCGCGATCGCTTCGGTGACGGGCGTGTCCATCGCGGCCCTGTTCACGGCCGGCATTATGCCGGCGCTGGTGCTGGCGCTCGTGCTGGCCGTCGTGGCGCGCTGGCGCGCCGGGCGCGAGGAGGACCAGACGGTGGTGGCCCGCGCTCCCATGAGCATCGTCGTCAAGTCGCTGGCGATCGCACTCCCGGCGCTGCTCCTGCCCTTCCTGATCCGCACCGCCGTGGTTGAAGGCTTCGCCACAGCCACCGAAGTGTCGACCATTGGCATTGCCTATTCGCTCGTGCTTGGCATCCTGGTTTACCGTGGCGGCCTTCGCTGGCGCGCCGCGATCCCGATGCTCGCCCGCACGGCGTCACTCTCGGGGGCCATCCTGTTCATCGTCGGCGCCGCCAGCGCCATGTCATGGGCGCTGACGCAGTCGGGCTTCTCCCACGCGCTGGCGGCCGCAATGGCGGCGGTTCCGGGCGGTCAGACCGGCTTTCTGCTGGTCTCGGTCGTCGCTTTCATGGTGCTCGGAAGCCTGCTCGAGGGCATCCCGGCCATCGTCCTCTTTGGGCCCCTGCTGTTCCCCATCGCCAAGCAGTTCGGGGTTCATGAAGTGCATTACAGCATGGTGGTAATCCTTGCGATGGGCCTTGGCCTCTTCGCGCCGCCCTTTGGCCTTTGCTACTACGCCGCCTGCATCATCGGCCAGGTCGCGCCAGAAGCCGGCATGCGGCGAATTTGGATCTACCTGGGCTCCTTGTTTGTAGGGCTGCTGTTCCTCACCTTCGTGCCGTGGTTCTCGATCGGATTCTTGCCGGGGAAGTAGCCGACCGCGGGGCGCTTTTTTCGCGCTGTCGGACCCAGGTCATTTTTACCTCCCGGAGTCATGCCGCAGTACTGCTAGTCGTTCAAACACGGAGAAGCGGTTTTCCGAGCCACGGCGAGAGCACAGTGAGCGATTTGGATTGAGACAACACGGATCCGGTGTTTTCGCCACCGTGAGGCGTGTTGGCGCATCCTCCCGAACTCACGAAAGGCGCCTCGAGACCGCGTCAGGAGAAATGATGATCCCTAGTACATTTGGAGGCGTAGCGCGATTTTGGTTAAGCGCACTAGGCTTGCGAAAGCAGAGATGTCAACTCCTCTGCGCGCAAGGGTGGAGACGCAGCGGTGATCTTGTTCGGAGTTCGATCGCCGCTGGCCTGTGAGTATGAAGAAACTTGCCATCGGCTCGGCTTGATCATCACAGCCGCAGTCAGCCTGAACGGAATACCGAGGCTGGTCGATCGCTCCGTCGTCGTCGAATTGGACGTCCTTCTGTCCGAGCACACAAGCGACGTTTTCCTGGCCTGCGCTTTCGCGCCGACACGCCGAGCCGCCCTGGTGAAGCAGGCCGCCGATCTCGGCCTGACGCTCGCCCCCGCACTGGTGGATCCGACTGTGATTACCGCCCGAACCGTACGGGTCGGCGCGGGAACGTTCATCAATGCCGGCTGTGTGATCGGCGCCCTTTCGATTATCGGCGAGGGGGTGCTCGTCAATCGGGCTACATCGCTGGGACATCACACCGTCCTGGGCGACTTCGTGAGCATCGGCCCCGGCGCCACGCTCGCCGGAAATGTCCATGTGGGCGCGGGAGCCATGATTGGCGCCGGGTCCGTGATCTTGCCGGACGTCCGGATCGGCGAAGGCGCCCTCGTGGCCGCTGGCTCCGTCGTTCGCCGCAATGTGCCCGATGGGGCTTACGTAGCCGGTCAACCAGCGATCGAAAAGCTGTTTGATCCGACGCGCTCATCGCTCCACGTCGAAGGCGGAGAATAACCGTTGTTGAGTCTTGCAGCGCTCTGGGAACGCGCCAATGCGAATCCATCGTCCGATTTCCTTTGCGGCCTGACGCGCAAGCTGTCGTTCGGCGATTTTTCGCATCTCCTCGGCCGGTTGCTGAAAATCTTCGACGCGCACGGGGTATCGTCGGGCGATCGTGTCATGATCCTGACCTCCAACGAGGAGCTTGCCGTCGTGGCTTTCACGGCGGCGCTCTTGGACGGTGTCGTTCCGGTTATGCTGACGCACGACACCGCGGAGCTCCGAGCCCAGGCGGTTGGTCACTCGGTCGAGCCGAAGCTCGTGATCTGCGACCTAGTCCGCCAACAACAGTCTTGGACCGAGGCTCACCCGGTTACATTCGCCGGGTCGCCGGCTGAGGCGCCGCAGAAGAGCTGGCGCCTATTCGGGTCAGGCAAAGTCGAGGATGCGGCGCGACGACTTGGCCTCGATCTGCCGCTCCAGGGACGAGAGCCGCGCCTGCCCGAAGCGTTGGACGAGATCGCCTATATCCTTTTCACGTCCGGCACGACGCAGTCGCCCAGCGGAGTCATGCTGAGCCGACGCAATCTCCTGGCCAATCTGGCAACGCTGTCACGTCTCTTTGCCTATGATCCCAGCTCGAGGATCTTCAACGACATGGTCCTCGCCCACGGCGATGGCTTGGTGCAGGGACCGATGCTCGCGCTGGCGAATGGCTGCGCGCTGATCCGGTCGGGCGGGTTCACGGTTCCGGGGTTGGAGAACTGGCTCAACCGGGTACGGCAGGAACGCGCCAGTCACGTCATCACAGTTCCGGCTGTCTGGTCCTTGATCGACCGCTACGCGCAGCACAACGACTACTTTGACGCCCCCGAATGCAAGGGACTGCTTTCCGTTGCGGCCCGGCTCGATCCCGCCCTCTGGCTCCGTCTCGAAACGCGGTTCGGCAGGCCCGTTTTCAACCAGTATGGTCTCACCGAAACTGTGGCGAGCGCGCTTTACGCCGGACCACAGGCGGAAATGGGCGCATTTGGAACAATCGGCCGCCCGGTCGACTGCGACGCCCGCATAGCGCCGTTGCCGGGCGGCGCGGCCGCTGATGGCTCGGGAGAGTTGCAGCTTCGCGGCGACAATGTTTTTCCCGGCTACTGGCGGGATGCTGCTCGCACCGCCGCGACGTTCACGCCGGACGGCTGGATGCGCACCGGCGACTTGGCGGTCCAAGGCCCGGAACAATCCTTCGACATCGTCGGGCGAATTAAAACCGTGATCATGTCTGGTGGTTTCTTGATCCGGCCGGACGAAATCGACGAGGCGATGCTCGCGCACGAGAACGTCATCGAGTCGGCGACGGTGGCCCTGCCGGACGAAACCTTTGGAGAAGTTCCGGTGACGGCCGTTGTGATTGAAGGATCGATCAACGAGGCGACGCTCACGTCTCACGCGCGCGCCAATCTGGAGCCGCTGAAGGTCCCCAAACGGATCCTCGCGTTGCCCGCGATCCCGCGTGGCGACGCTGGCAAGCCGAACCTGGGGCTGCTGCGCGAGGCGATTGCGGCATCGCTCGCGCAAGAAGGAAAGCAGTCAGACGGAGACGGCCGGACCACCGGGGCTGCCGCCCTCGCCACGCAGGTTCTCGGCCTCGCCGCGGAAGTGTTTCGCGTCGAACCGACATCGTTGAGCACGACTTCAACTCCGGCGTCGGTCGCCGCGTGGGATAGTTTTTCGCAATTGTCGCTCGTCTTTGCTGCGGAAGAGCGGTTCAAGATCAGGATTCCAGCTGCGCGCGTCGCTGGCCTCCGCAGCCTGGCAGATCTTGTGCAACTCGTTTCAGAGTCGAAGCGGTGACCACAAGACAGCTAGGCGTGATCTGGGCGTTCGCGGGGCTGTTGTCCGTCGCCATCCTCATGAGCTGCGCGGCGCTGGGACGTGCGGCCGCTGCTCGTCCTCCCGAGACCGGAAGCGCGGCCGTGGTGGCCATCGGCTCGTCGCTTCTCCGCTACAGCATCCCGCCGCGCGGCTCAGCGCAACAGTCGTTGTTGGGCGATGGCGCGGAGCATGTTCGGCTTGCTCTGGATCAGATCACCGAAACGGAGCAGATGGAGTTGCTCGGCAAAGCTCTGAGCAGCCGCGCCAAGACGATCCTTCTTGAAGTGAACCCGCTCGTTTTCGACTTCCGTGACCAAACGCCCGAACGTCACGCCAGCAGGTCGCTCAGCGAGCGACTGGGCGCTTGGCAGAGACGGCTTGGCGAGTGGGTGCGCAGCGGACTGAAAAACCTGTTGGGAGCGACGCAAACACCGCTCGCCCTCACGGAAGCGCCCAGCCTCAATCAGCCGAACCGGATCAGCAGCGCCAAACTGGCGGCCTTGTATCCGCTCTCCTTGCATAGACCTCGCGAGGAGGGAACGCTGCAGACGATGATCGCGCAAGCCAAGCGTCAAGGCGCAACCATCGTGCTGATTTGTCCGCCGCGTTCGCAAACAGCGGCAGAATTCATGGGTCCGATCGCAGCCGAGACCCTCCGCGCGCACATTCAGGCAACCGCCGACCGGCTCGGGCTGCCCCTGTTTGCTCCAGCCTTCGCTTGGCCCGACACCTATTTCATCGATCAAGGCCACATGAACTGGCAAGGGCGACGCAAGTTCATGGGAGAACTGGCGAACTGGTGGGCGCGCCGCGGGTGAACACGAACGTCGCCCTGCTGATCCTCGCATCCCTGCTTGCGACGCCCCTCGCCTGGCTTCTGCCAAGGCGATGGGGGCTGGACGCCGTTGTCGCCGTGACGGCGCTCACCTTGGCGCTCTTGTCGCCGTTCTCAGCGCTGTGGATGACGGCCGCGATCGCCAGCGCAGCCTTGGCGATGAAGCTCGGCGACGCCTTTTCGCGACGTGGCCTGTTCGCGTCGCTGGGGGCCGCGGGGCTGCTGGCGGCGCTCGTCTTGTCGCGCTCGCGCGTGGACGTCCTATGGATTGGCGGGGCCTATTTTACCCTGCGCATTCTCCATGTCCTTTTCGATTGGTGGATGGGCCGACTGGCGGCGCCAGGCGTCGCGCGGCTCGTTCGATACAACTTCTTTCTGCCCGTATTGGCGACCGGACCGATCAACCGCATTCAGCACTTCGAACGCCAAAGCGAGCGGAGACGGTGGGATCCTTCGGCCTTTTACACAGGGGCCGAGCGTGCTCTTTTTGGGCTGGCGCAGGCCACCGTTCTGGGAGTCTGGTTGATCTCCCATGTGGAGCGCGCCGTGGCCGGGGCCACAAGGGAATGGCCTCCGTTCTTGCAGGATTGGTCCGTATCGGTCATCGATTGGATCCAACTCTATCTCAATTTCGCGGGGCTCAGCTCGGTCGCACTTGGCCTGTCTCTGATGATGGGGCTCAGGCTCGAAGAAAACTTCAATAGCCCTTGGACCGCGACCAATCTCATCGCCTTCTGGACGCGATGGCACATGACCCTCTCCTTCTGGTGCCGCGATTATGTTTTCAACCCGGTAACAGCGCTCACACGGTCGCCGCTTGCAGGCTTGGCGGCGGCCATGCTGGCGATCGCGCTCTGGCACGAGATCTCAACCTACTATCTGTTCTGGGCGTTGTGGCAGGTCACCGGTATCGTCATCACCCGTGGCTGGCGCACATGGTCGGCGAACCGGCATCCTGATTTGCCGACAGCGACGCTGTGGTCCCGTATTCTCGGTCCCATCGCGGTTCTCGGGTGGCTGTCGCTGGCCCGACCGACTCTCGCTCATGTTTTTGGGATCGCGCCGCTATGACGCCGCTGACCCTGTTGCTTCAGCGCCACCTCCCGCGACGTTTCGTAGGCGTGACCTTGTTCATCATCTACACCCTGGTGGCGGTGGCGTGCTTGATCACGATCGGCCTGCCGACCGACCGCTCCTACTACGTCGACGTAGGGCGTTAGCTGTGGTCCCGCTACGTTCTTTTTGCCGCCACGATCCGCATAAGCGATGGAGAGACAGTCGCTGAAGGCTCCTCACCAAAAAGGCGAACACCGCGGCAACTTGATAAAATCGTTATTTCGAATATATGATTTGTTGTGACGGATGAAGCGTGGAAGGCGGGCGGCCTGAATTTGGAAACGCCACGCGAATTGCTGGCGTGGCGAAAACGCCGAAACCTTTCAAGCCAAGCTTGCGCTCGCCATGCTCGGGACCGGCAAGCTCAGCGACATTCACCAGGAGGCGGCGCGAGCGGCCTCCCCATCAGGAGATCGAACATGACGATTGACCGCGCCGTTCTGGTTTTCGCCGGGTGCATGGTCCTGCTGTCCGCAGGGCTCGTGTATTGGGTCTCATCCTGGTTCTTGCTGCTCACGGCCTTTATCGGCCTGAACCTGATCCAGTCCGCGTTCACGGGCTTCTGCCCGGCCGCCCTGGTGTTCAAGGGGCTTGGCTGCCGCGTCGGCGAAGCGTTCCGCTGATCCCTTCAGGCGTCGGCTTTCGCTTTGCCGGCCTGCTGAGTGGCCGGCGCAGGGCAGAACGTGGCCTGCAGGACTTCCATGACGCTGATCACGCGCATGTCCGCCAGCGAATACCAGATCGTCTGGCCGTCACGCCGGGTCTTCACCAGGCCGTCCTTGCGCAGCAGCGCGAGATGTTGGGACACTACGCTCTGGCGCACGCCCAGCAGCTCGGCCAGTTCGCCGACGGACGCCTCCTGCCCGGTGATCGAGCACAGGATGCGCAGCCGCACCGGGCTCGCCAGGGATTTCAGGAACTCGCTGGCTTCGTCGGCCGCGGCGGACAGGATGTCGACATCGATGTTCATGCTTGTACATTTGCGGACATTCGAATATATGTCAACCGGAGGCGGAGCCGCTTGGGCGGCGCGCTGATTTAGCCGAACACGGCGGTCCGCTGGATCGCCACAGGAGACGCCCCATGCGGATGGCCCTCGCCCCCGTAGCGCTTTCGCTCGCCTTGCTGACGCTTGCGCCCGCCGCGCAGGCGGGCGAGTTCATCGTCCAGCGATCGACCGTGCAGGACATGAAGGCCGTATTCGGCCAAGTGCAGAGCCGCGACACGGTTTCGGCGCGGGCCCGTCTTGGTGGCGTGCTGATCTCCCGCACCGTCGAGGAAGGCAGCGCCGTGAAGGCCGGCGAGGTCATCGCAACCGTGGGCGACGAAAAGCTCGCCCTGCAGGCGCAGGCCATCGACGCGCGCATCAAGGCTTTGGAGGCCCAACTCGCGAACGCCCGCTCGGATCTGGAGCGCTCCCAGGCGCTGATCGCGCGCGGGGTTGAGACCCAGAGCCGGCTCGACCAACTGCGCACCGCCGCCAACGTGCTGACCAACCAGATCGAGGCCGCCAGGGCCGACCGCGCCGTAATCGCCCAGCAGACCGCTGAGGGCCAGGTCCTCGCCCCTAAAGATGGCCGCGTGCTCACCGTTCCGGCTGCGCCGGGCGGCGTCGTGATGCCCGGCGAGACGGTCGCCCGCATCGCGGCGGGCGGCTACTTCCTGCGCGTCGCTCTGCCGGAGCGGCACGCGGCGCGCATCAAGGTGGGCGATGTGGTGAGCGTCGGCGAGCGTGGACCGGGAGTCCCGGATCAGGGGCTCGCCTGGCGTCAGGGCCGGATCGTCAAGGTTTATCCCGAGCTCGACGGTGGGCGCGTCATCGCGGACGCGGAGGTCGAGGGCCTGGGCGACTACTTCGTCGGCGAGCGAGTCGCGGTGTGGATCGCGGTTGCCGAAAGGCAGGCGATCATAGTCCCGGTCGCGGCCGTGCGTTCACGGGCAGGGATCGACTATGTCCGGGTGATGGAGGGCGCCGACGCTCTCGATGTTCCGGTGATCATCAGGCCTCTGGCCGACGCCCGCGTCGAGATCCTGTCCGGCCTGCGCGCCGGCGACAAGGTTCTGACGCCATGAGCCCGCCGCCCGCCAGTCCGCATCGCCTCGGCGCCGCCGGCGCATTGACGCGGTTCTTTATCCGCTCGCCGCTGACGCCGCTGGTCCTGCTCGCGTCTTTTGCGCTCGGGCTCGTGGCTCTCGTCACGCTTCCGCGCGAGGAGGAGCCGCAGATCTCCGTGCCCATGGTGGACATCCTGGTACGGGCCGACGGCCTCAAGGCCGAGGACGCCGCCAAGCTGGTGACCGAGCCGCTGGAGACCATCGTCAAGAGCATCAACGGCGTCGAGCACGTCTACTCGCAGACCAAGGACGACGCCGTGATGGTGACGGCCCGGTTCCTGGTCGGCACGAGTTCCGACACCGCCGTGCTGCGCGTGCACGAGAAGGTCCGCGCCAACATTGACCGGATCCCCGTCGGCATTCCCGAGCCGCAGATCATCGGCCGCGGCATCGACGACGTCGCCATCGTGGTGCTCACTCTGACGCCCAAAGCCGAGGCGGCGTCGCGCTGGGACGCCAACGGGTTGACCCGCGTCGCCCGCGAATTGCGCGCATCCCTGGCCAAGCTGGAGGACGTCGGCCTCACTTACATCGTCGGCGAGCAGCCGGAGGAAATCAGGGTCGAGCCGAACCCGGAGGCCCTGGCCCGCACCGGCGTCACCCTGCAGCAGCTCGCCGCCAAGCTGGAGGGCGCCAACCGGTCGTTCCAAGCCGGCCAGGTGCGCGTCGATGGCCGCCAGCTGTCGCTCGTCGCCGGCCAAACACTGCAGAGCTTCGAGGAAATCGGCAACCTGCTGGTCACGACGCGCGACGAGCGGCCCGTCTATGTCCGCGACGTGGCGACGATCACGCTCGCGACCCAACCGGCCGAAGCCCTCACGTCGAGCCTCGTCCGCGAGGACAAGGCCACGTCCGGCTTCGTGCAGACGCCGGCCGTGTCGATCGCGGTCGCCAAGCGCGCGGGCGCCAACGCGGTGGTGATTTCCGAGCGGATCGTCGAGAGCGTCGCGCGCCTGAAGGGCGGCCTCATCCCTGCCGATCTCGACGCGACGGTCACCCGCAACTACGGCGAAACCGCCAACGAGAAAGCTAATGAGCTCCTGTTCCACCTGGGGCTCGCGACGGTCTCGATCGTGCTGCTGATCGCGATTTCGATCGGGTGGCGCGAAGCCATTGTGGTCGCCGTCGTGATCCCGACCACGATCCTGCTGACGCTCTTCGCAGCGCGGATCATGGGCTATACCCTCAACCGCGTCAGCCTGTTCGCGCTCATCTTCTCTATCGGCATCCTGGTCGACGACGCTATCGTGGTGATCGAGAACATCTCACGGCACTGGGCCATGCGGGACGGACGCAAGCCGACGCAGGCCGCTGTGGACGCGGTGGCGGAGGTCGGCAATCCCACCATCGTGGCGACCCTCACGGTCGTGGCGGCGCTGCTGCCCATGCTCTTCGTCTCGGGCATGATCGGCCCCTATATGAGCCCGATCCCGGCGAACGCCTCGGCCGCGATGGTGTTCTCGTTCTTTGTCGCCGTCATTCTCACGCCTTGGCTGATGCTCAAGATCGCCAGCAGGGCCTTCGCAAGCGGCGCGCCGCATGTGCCGGAGGTCCGCAATGGGCATGCCGGGATCGGCGCGCTGGGGCGCGCCTATCTGCGTGTCGCCAAGCCCCTGCTCGCCTCGAAGGCCCGCGCGTGGGTGTTCCTAGCCCTGGTGGGCTTCGCCACGATCGGCTCGCTGGCGCTGTTCGCCACGAAGCACGTCACCGTCAAGCTGCTGCCCTTTGACAACAAGTCGGAACTGCAGGTGATCGTCGACCTGCCGGAGGGCTCCTCGGTCGAGGACACCCACCGGACCCTGCAGGCAATCGCCCAGCGCCTCTCGGACGTGCCGGAGATCACCGCGTTCCAGACTTATGCGGGCACGGCTGCGCCGTTCAACTTCAACGGCCTCGTGCGCCACTACGCCCTGCGGGTTTCGCCGGAGCTTGGAGACGTTCAGGTCAACCTCACGCCCAAGGAGGCGCGCGGGCGCACAAGCCACGCCATCGCGCTGGAGCTGCGTCGCCGCCTCATCGACCTTCCGGTTCCAGCGGAGACCTCCGTCAAGGTTGTGGAGCCGCCGCCCGGCCCGCCCGTCCTGGCGACGCTGCTGGCCGAGATCTATGGTCCCGACCCCGAAACCCGCCGCGCCGTCGCGGCCAGGGTGCGCGCAGCCTTCGCGAGCGTGCCCTTCATCGTGGACGTGGACGACAGCTACGGCCATCCGGCTCCGCGCATCCGCGTCGCCATTGACCAGGACAATCTTGAATTCCATGGCGTCGAGCAGCGCGACGTTTACGACACGCTGCGCGCCTTGCACGGCGGCGCCACCGTGGGCTATTCGCACCGCGGCGGCGGACGCCCGCCCATCCCGATCCGGCTGGAGCTCTCCAAGGAGCATCGCGTGCTGGACGAGCGCGCGTTGTCGACCCCCGTCCCGGCCAACCTGCTGCCCGGCAATCGCACCGTCGTGGAACTTGGCGATGTCGTGAGCCTGCGGCGGGAAGCCGCCTCGTTCCCGATCTTCCGCCACAACGGCCGCGCCGCCGAGATGGTGACGGCCGAGCTGGCCGGCGCCTTCGAGGCGCCGATCTACGGCATGCTGGCCGTCAACGACGCGCTAGCAAAAATGGATTGGGGCGCCCTGCCCCGGCCTGAGATCGCCCTCCACGGCCAGCCCTTAGACGAGAGCAAGCCGACGCTGCTGTGGGACGGCGAGTGGGAGGTCACCTGGGTGACGTTCCGCGACATGGGCGGCGCCTTCATGGTGGCGCTGCTGGGGATTTACATCCTGGTGGTGGCCCAGTTCGGCTCGTTCAAGCTGCCGCTGGTCATCCTCACGCCAATCCCGCTCACCTTCATCGGCATCATGCTGGGCCACTGGCTCTTCAACGCCGCCTTCACAGCCACCTCGATGATCGGCTTCATTGCGCTGGCCGGCATTATCGTCCGCAACTCGATCCTGCTGGTGGACTTTATCCGCCATGCTGATCGCACGGGCCGCAGCCTCCACGACATCGTGCTGGAGGCCGGGGCCATCCGCTTCAAGCCCATTCTGCTGACGGCCCTCGCGGCCATGATTGGCGCAGCCGTGATTCTGACCGACCCCATTTTTCAGGGCCTCGCCATCTCGCTGCTGTTCGGCTTGGCGTCGTCGACGCTGCTCACCGTGTTGGTGATCCCGGCGATCTACTTGGTGTTGCGGGGCGACGCATAGGGCGCCGTCCCACCACCCTTGATCGCATGCGCTAGATCTTCCGCCATCAACGGAAGATCGCGAGTTGCAGGGCTGCTGCTTTACCTTGTTTGTCCAAGTCAAACAGCTGAGAGGACCGAGTGGTCAGCAGCAGGACGTCTTTCGCCCGCCGGAGATCGATCGGTTTCGAAATCCGACGGGCGCGTTGCGCACGGCCCTCACGCCACTTCCTCAAGGCCGCGACGCGCCGGCTCGATGCCCCAGAGCGCCACCACGACGATCTGGATCGCCAGGAGTGCGATCATGAAGAATGTGACGCCGCTGACGCCATAGCCCTTGAACAGAGCCACCACGATGAACGGCGACACCACGGTCGCGCCCCGGCCCAGCATGTTGCAGATGCCGTTGGCCCGCAGCCGCACCTCGGTAGGGAACAGCTCGGGCGTGTAGACGCCGTAGAGCAGCGCCACCAGCACGTAGATGGCCAGCAGCAGCACGAAGCCGGTCGGGATCAGGAACATCGGGTCGACCGCGTAGGGGTAGAGCGCGCCGAACAGGATCGTCACCAGCGAGGCCCCGATGATGGTGGGCTTTCGGCCCAATCGGTCGGCCAGCACAGCCCCGAGCGCGCAGCCGATGGGCGCCGCGAACGAGATCGCGACCGTGTAGTTGAACGAGCGCACCAGCGTCAGGCCCTGCTGCACGAAGAAGGTCGGCAGCCAGGTCACGAATCCGAAGATCAGCGTGTTGATGACGATCAGCACCGCCGAGCCGACGACCATGCGGGGCAGCAGCTTGGGGCCGAACAGGTCGCCGGCCGCCACCGGCGCCACCGCGGGCGCGGCGGGCAGGACGGGACGCTCGTTGACGCCCGATTCACGTTCGATCGCGGTGACCAGCGCCTCGGCCTCCTCGGCGCGGCCGCGCGATTCAAGCCAGCGCGGCGATTCCGGCATGGACTTGCGCATCTGCCAGACCACCAGCGCGCCGACGCCCGCGAGCGCGAACATGGGCCGCCATCCGACGAGCGGAATGATGACGGCGCCGAGCAGCGTGGTGACCGGAAGGCCCGACACCACCACCATGGCCATCAGCGACAGCCAGCGCCCGCGCCGGGAGGGGGGCACGAATTCCGACAACGTGGAATAGCCGACCACGATCTCGGCCCCGAGGCCGAGCCCCATCAGGAAGCGGGCCGCGATGAGCCAATCCATGCTGGGGGCCAGCGCGGCCGCGAAAGATGCGATGCCGAAGATCAGCAGGTTGGTCTGGTACGTGAACCGGCGGCCGTAGCTGTCGCCCAGGAATCCGGCGATGAAGGCGCCGATCGTCATCCCGAGAAAGGTCATCGAGACGAACTGGGCGTTCTGGGCCAGCGTCGAGAAGCCGCTCGACACGGTGGAGCCGAGCACGCTGGTGCCGACATACAGATCATAGCCGTCAAAGAACATGCCGGCTCCGATGAGCCAGAAGATGCGCTTGTGAAAGCTCGAAATCGGCAGGCGGTCGAGCCTTGGGCCCGACTGCACAGACGCCAGTGGCGGACGCGGCGCAATGGTCATTGTAGTTCCCTCCCCTGCCCCGGCGGACTGCGCCGCCTGGTGCGTCGTTTTTCGCGTTAGTCGAGCATCGCCACGATGTCCTGCGGCGAGATTGGATGATGGGCGACAAAGGGCGCCGCGGGTCCGAGCGCATCCTGGATGGCCGAGATCACGCAGGCGGCGGCCGGAATGGTCCCGCCCTCGCCCGCGCCCTTGACGCCGAGCGGATTGCGCGGCGACGGCGTCTCGATGTGGTGCACCTCGATGCGCGGCATCTCGGTGGCGATCGGCAGCAGGTAATCCGCGTAGGTGGTGGTGAGCGGCTGCCCCTCGGGGTCGTGCAGCATGCGCTCGAACAGGGCGTTGCCGATGCCGTGCACCACGCCACCGATGATCTGGCCATCCACGATCTGCGGGTTGATGAGCCGGCCGCAGTCGTGAACCACCACATAGCGGACCACGCGCGCGTCACCCGTGTCGGGGTCGATCTCCACCTCGCAGGCGTTGGAGCCATACGCGAAAGTCAGCCCCTGCGACTCGAAATAGGCAGTGGCGGCCAGGTCCGGCTCCATGCCGTAGGGCGTGCTCATGCCGGCGGCCCCTGCCAGAGCCCGCGACACCTCGGCGAGCGTGATCGACATCCCAGGCACGCCCTTCACCTGGATTGCGCCGTCGACGATCTCGAGATCCTGCTCGCCGGCTTCCAGCCGGTTGGACGCAAATCGCAGGGCCTTGGCGCGCACCTTCTGGGCCGCCATCTCGACCGAAGATCCGGCCGTCACCGCAATGCGGCTCGCGATGGTGGAGATGCCGAGCGGAAACTTGTCGGTGTCGGCCGCGTCCACGATCACGTCGTTGATGTCGACGCCGAGCGCGTCGGCGGCGATCTGGGCGAACACGGTGCGATGGCCCTGGCCCTGGCTGGACGCGCCCGTCGCGATCACGACCTTGCCGGCCGGCGTCACCCGCACAGTGGCGCCCTCGAAAGGACCGAGCCCCGTGTCCTCGACGCAGGACGCCATGCCGAGGCCGAGCAGCTTGCCGCGCCGGAGGGCGGCCTCGCGCCGGGCCGGGAAGCCCGCGACGTCGATCTTGCTCAGCGCAAGGTCGAGCGCCTGCCGATAGTCGCCGCTGTCATACGAGATGGGCGAGCCATCGCGCGCCTTGCCGCCGGTCTCGTACGGCATCTGGTCGGCGCGCACGAAGCTGCGGCGGCGGACCTCCTCGCGCGGCAGGCCGAGATGGGCCGCCACCCGATCGGCCATGCGCTCCAGCACGAAAGCCACGATGGGGCGCGACGCGCCGCGCACCGGGCTGGTCGGCACCATGTTGGTGAGCGCGACGTCCAGCGTGACGTCCAGGGCTTCCAGCGCATAAGGGCCTGGGAAGCAGCCGAGCGCATTGATGGGCAGGATGAGCCCGTAGGGCGCATAGGCGCCGTTGTCGTGCACGCCGCGCCCGCGCAGCCCCAGCATGCGGCCCTCGGCCGTGAAGGCGACCTCGACGGTCCAGATCTGGTCGCGCTGCTGGGTGGTGGTGAGGAAGTGCTCCTGCCGGTCCTCGATCCACTTCACCGGGCGGCCGAGCTTCAGCGCCGCGAGCGCGACCGCGAACTCCTCCGGGTAGACGTTGGCCTTGGGACCGAAGCCGCCGCCGACGTCCGGCGCGACGACGCGGACGTGACGCTCGTCGCGGCCGAGATAGGCGGCGAGAATGCGCCGCACCAGAAACGGCGACTGCGACGACGTGTAGACGGTCAGGTCCTCGCCCATCGCGTCCGGAACCGCCACGACGCCACGACACTCCATGGCGTGGCATCCGCCGCGATGGGTCACGATGGTTTCGGCCACCACATGGTCGGCGCCGGCGAACACCGCATCGGCGTCGCCGAACTTGGCGGCGAGGCGCGCCGCCAGATTGGAGTCGCGATCCGAATGCGCGCGGGGCGCATCGGCGGCCAGCGCCGCGATGGCGTCGGCCGCCACCGGCAGGGGCTCGATGTCGACCTCGACGGCCGCCGCCGCGTCCTCGGCGGCGTGACGGCTGTCGGCCACCACCATCGCGATGGCCTCGCCGACATGCCGCACCTCGGTGGCGGCGAGCGGCCAATATGTGATGGGCGTCTTGATGAGCGGATGCGGCGCCAGCGGCGGCATCGGCCCCGACGCGAGATCGGCGAAGTCCGCCATGGTGAACACCGCGACCACGCCGGCCATGCGGGCGGCCGCGCCCGCATCGACGCCCCGGACCAGGCCGTGGGCGCGCTGCGAGCGCACGAACGCCACATGCAGCAGACCGGCGGGATGCAGGTCGTCCACGTAGCGGCCGGCGCCCGAAACGAGCTTCGGGTCTTCGAGCCGGTTCACGGCGGCTCCGAAGTAGCGCGCGCTCATGCGGGCTCTCCCTGCCGGTCTTTGGCGGCCGTGAGGGCGGCCTCAACGATGCCCTGGTAGCCCGTGCAGCGGCAGATGTTGCCCGAGATGGCGTCGCGAACGTCCGTCTCGGTCGGGTTCAGCACGGTGCGAAGCAGCGCCTCCAGCGTCATCAGCATGCCGGGCGTGCAGAAGCCACACTGCAGCGCATGATGCTCCGAAAAGGCCCGCTGCAGCCGCGACAGCGAGCCGCTGGCGCCAGTAAGCCCTTCCACCGTCTCGACGGCGGCGCCGTCGACCTGCACGGCCAGCATCAGGCAGGACCGCACCGGGCGTCCGTCGACGATCACCGTGCAGCTGCCGCACACCCCGTGCTCGCAGCCCACATGCGTGCCCGTGAGCCCGACTTCGTGGCGCAGGAAATCCGCCAGGTGCATGCGCGGGTCGGCCGCGCGCTCCACCGGGCGGCCGTTGATGGTGGCCGTGATGACGAGCGGCTGTTGCATCGTCTCGCTCATGCCTTGGCCCCCGTGGCGCGGGCGAGCGCATCGGCGAACGCGCGGCCGATCATCACGCGCGCCAGGCGGCGGCGATAGACGGCGTTGACGTGGATGTCCTCCATGACGTCCAGCGCGTCGACCTCGCCGAGATGCGACGCAGGATTGAAGCCCGCGGCGGCTTGGCCCAGGGACGCGGCCTCCAAGGCGGGCAGTCGCGTCGGCGACGGCTCGACGCCAAACAGCACCACGGCGGCCCGGCCGATCGCGCCGGCTTGGTCGACCCGCACCAGCGCCGCGCAGCCCACGATGGCGTAGTCGCCATGGCGGCGCGCATATTCGGCGAAGCCGTAGCCGCACCGGCCATCGGCGCCGTCGCGCCAGGGCGTGAAGCGGATCGCTTCCAGGTACTCGTCGTCGGCCAGCGCCGACTGGAGCATGCCGACGCTCCAGTCCGCCGCCTCGACGGTGCGCCTGCCGGCCGCGCCCACCACGTGGAAGCGGGCGTCATACAGCGCCGCCATGGCGGGCTGCTCCGAGGAGGGATCGAGGTGGCAGCAGCTGCCCCCATAGGTGCCGCGCGAGCGCGTCTGGATGTGGCCAACATGGCGCAGCGCCTCGGCCAGCACGGGCAGGCGCTCGGCGACGACCGACGACGCGAGCACGTCGGCCTGGCGCGTCATCGCGCCGACCACCACGTCCTCGCCCTCCACCTTGATCCCGGCGAGGCCCTCGACGCGGTTGATGTCGATGAGGTGGTCCGGAAAGGCCAGCCGCAGATTGAGCATCGGCATCAGCGACTGGCCGCCGGCCAGCACCTTGGCGTTCTCCAGCGAGCCCAGAAGCGCGGCGAGTTCCTCGCCGGTCGTCGGACGGTGATAGGTGAACGGGGGAGCTTTCATGACCGCGCCTATGCGACCACGGCAAAGCGCGACAGGGCCGCGAGCACGCGCTTGCGCGCCTTCACGACGTGGTCGGCGAGCAGGCGCCCGGCCTGCCGGCCGTCACGCGCCTGCAAGGCGTCGATGATCGCGCCGTGCTCGGCAAGAAGCTTCTCGGGGCCCTGCGCGGCGGGCTGGCTCACGCTCATGATCACCAGCCGGTCGAACTGCTCGATCAGCTCCACGGTGGCGTCTCGCAGCCTCCGGTTGGCCGAGAGCCCCGCCAGCGTGATGTGGAAATCGCGGTTGTAGACCACGAAGGGCGGCTGCTCGGCGCTGTTGCGCAGCCGCGCATAGGCCTGGAGGCTGCGAAACGCATCCAGGCGCGACAGCTCGGCCTCGGGCGCGCGCGCCACGGCGTCGCGGGCGCAGGCGGGCTCCAGGATGGCGCGCAGGTCGAACAGGTCGGCGGCGTCCGACAACGAGATCGCGGCGGCCTGATATCCCCGGCGCGGATGCACCACGACGAGCCGCTCGGTCTCGAGCTTCAGAAGAGCGTCGCGAATGGGCGATTTCGACACCCCGTAGCGGTCCGCAAGCTCACTCTCGCGGAGCTCGGCCCCTGGCGGGATGGTGCAATCGAGGATTTGCCGCCGGAGCTCGCGGTGGACTTCATCGCGCATCAGGTTGGACGTTTGCAAGGACATGTGGAATATCATACGGCGGGTTGCGGCGAACACAAGCGTCCGTCGAGCAGGATCGGTCGGCCTAACCCACACGGTATCTACTTGGCATTTGACCCTTAAGCGAATGCTGGTGAGATATCACGGAATGGAGGAAACAGTTTATGGTGGATGTCAGGCAGATCGAACTGGGAGCATCAGGTCTCACCGCGGCGCGTACGGGATCCGGGCCGGATCTGGTCGTCATCCATTCGCTCCTGGCTGATCGCACCGCCTTCGACGCGGTTCTGCCCTGGTTGGCGGAGCGCTTCACGGTCACGCTCGTGAACCTGCCGGGCTTCCATGGCTCTCGCGTCATCGAGCCCGGCATCGAGCGCTATGCGGACCATGTCACGCAGGGATTGAGGGAGGGCGGCGTGCGCGAGGGCGCGACCGTGCTGGCCAACGGCTTCGGCGGCACCGTCGCGCTGGCGCTCGCCCTGCGCCATCCAGCCGCTTTTGGAAAGCTCCTGCTGTCGGACGCAGCGGCCGGCTTTCCTCCGGCCGGCGCCGACGCGTTCCGGGTGATGGCCGAGAAGGTGACCGCCGAAGGCATCGGATCAGTGGCGACGATTTCGGCCAACCGGGTGTTCCACCCGGCCTATCTGGCGGCACACCCCGGCGCCGTGGACGAGCGTCGAAGCGTGCTGATGGCGATGGACCCAGCCGCCTTCGTGGCGGCGTGCCAGACGCTGATGAGGACCAACCTGGTTTCCGAGTTGTGGCGGATCCAGGCGCCCACCCTTGTGGTCTGCGGCGAGCTCGACGCCGCAACGCCGCCAGCCCTTTGCCGGCAGGTCGCGCAGAACATCCCGGGCGCGGAGTACCGTGAACTGCCGGGCTGCGGCCACTGTCCACCCCTGGAGCAACCAGACGCGTTCATCGCCGCCGTGGAAGGGTTCCTGGCGCGTTGAGTCCGCCACGGCCCAGGGCTTTGGGCGCTACCGGGCTGGCGCCAAAGCGGCTTGATGATCCAAAGAGTGGCTTCCCTCCCCGATTTAAGCCGCGCCAGCGTTAAGGAAGTAACGTTTAGCGCGCAATTACTAGGATGACATTATCTTAAGACGCTCAGGTTCGCCGAGCCGCCGTCCGCATTCGTGCAGGTCGCCGATTGTTGATCTTGAAGTGCGCCTCAGCGCTGGCCCTTTTGCAGGACAGCGCCGGTGATCCTTAGCATTCCAATACTTCATTGGATTTCAACCGGCAGCGGAGGCACCAAACTCGGAGCCAACAAGGTAGGGGGTCCGCCATGCCGCGATTTCCATACGAAACAGTCGACGTCTTCACCGACAAACCCTTCGGCGGCAATCCGCTCGCTGTGTTCACGGATGCGCGTGAGCTGACTGACGAGCATATGCAGTCTCTGGCCGCGGAGATGAATTATAGTGAGACTACATTCGTCCTGCCCCCAGACAATCCGTCCAATGATGCGCGCGTCCGCATCTTTCATCGTACGGCCGAGATGCCGTTTGCCGGCCACCCGAATGTCGGAACAGCCTATGTGCTGGCTCGCAACGGACAGGGTGGCGAAGGCCGTCTTCGCTTTGAACAGAAAGCAGGTTTGGTGGAGATTGCCGTGGAGCGGGATCTCTCAGGTGAGGTGACGGGTGCGGTAATAGCCGCGCCCCAGAGCCTGTCGTTGGGCGTCGAATTTCCGGCTGCGTCGATTGCGGCATGCGCCAACGTTTCAGCTGATGCGGTCATCACGACGGCGCATAATCCCGTGCAAGCCTCAGTGGGGGTCGCCTTCGTGTTGGCGCAAGTCACACCCGAAGGCCTTGGAAGCGCCGCTCCCGATCTAGCGGCTTTTAAAAACCTCGCCCGGCAGCACGCCGAGCTTGCCGGCCGTTTGTCTCTGTTCCTGTATTCGCGCACCAACGAGGGTATCCGAGCGCGGATGTTCGCCCCACTCGCCGGGACCTGGGAGGATCCGGCAACCGGAAGCGCGAGCGCCACGCTCGGCGCACTGCTGCTCTCGATCGAGGGTGGCGACAAGGCGACGTTCACCATCACGCAGGGTGTCGAGATGGGTCGACCCAGCCTCCTCAGGGTGATGTCGCGCCGCGCGCAGGACGGCTTTCGGTCCCGTGTCGGCGGCAACTGCGCGCCCATGTTCCGTGGCGAAGCGCTGTTTCGATGACCCGTGAGGCCTTACAGCGGCAGATACTGAGGACGTTTATGAGCCAGCATCGCGGTCGACGCGGTGCTCCGACACGGCCAAACTGACCGCTGTGTTTGGAGGGCGGCCCCGATCGGCCGTGCTCGACTGAGATGAGTGATCCAGCTCCGTTAAGCTCGGAACTATCTCGCTGCGTCGCGCTCGAGACTTCTCACGATATGATTTGACAGGGCTTCCGAAGCCTCCGCGATATCGCCGGCGGACAAGGATCTGATGATGTCCTGGTGTTCGTGAGCGATCAGCTCCCGGTCAGGAATGCCGGTTTCAAAATGAACCCGGGAAAACTGGGCGCCTAACCAGATCTGGTCATAAGCCTTGATCAGGAACGGGTTCGCTGACATCCCGATGAGCTTGCGATGAAATTCCCGGTTCAGCTCTGAAAAGAGCTTCACCCCTGCGAAGTCTTTTCCGAAATGGGCGTGGGCGATCTGGTCGTTAAGCTTGCGCAGCATGGCCAGATCCTCGGGCGAGACACGCGTTGCCGATGCGTTCAGGGCGCCGACCTCAAGCACGAGACGCGCCTGCATCCAGTGATGATAGTCCGCCATGCTGGGCAGCGGAGCGACTCGGTAGCCGAAGTTGTTCGTGAACGTCGCGACGCCTTCGGCGTGCAGCCTGGCCAGCGCCTCGCGAACCGGTGTCTGACTCACCCCGAACTCTCGGACGATGGCTGCGATTACGAGCGGCTGGTTCTCTTCCAGTTGCCCTTCGGTAATTTTTCGGCGGAGCGCCTCATAGACCTGGCCGGCAAGGCTGGACGCCCTGATGAGAGGTGGCGCCGTTCCTCGTTGGGGCTGGCTGGCGCCAACACGCTCCGAGATTTCGGTCCCTCGTTTGGACATTTCCAAATCCCCCTCGACCGAGAATGCGACAGGCGCGTTTGAACTCGAGCATTGTGCCTTTGCAGCTTGGGTAGCTGAACCGCGCCCGCGTCACTAGCCCCGTCCGCTACGGCCGCCCGCAACCGGGCAAATGATCCGAACCCCTCTAGACTGGACAATAACATATATCGTATATGATTATCGCACAAACAGGCCGACAGCGCCTGATGCGGGAGGATGACCGATGATCGGACGCCGGGACTTCATCACAGGAACGCTCGCGGGCGTGGCCCTGGGCGCGGCAGGCCAACGCGCCGTGGGCCAAACGACGAATACGCTTCCGATCAAGGTTGGCGTTTCGACGTCGTCCGAATTCGTCGTGATCTATTACGGGGTTGAAGCCGGCATCTTCGCGAAGCATGGGCTGGATGCAAAGCCTGTGTCTTACCCGTCCGGCGTCGAGATGGTGAACGGCCTCATTGCGGGCGCCCAGGACGTCAACACGATGGGCTCCCTCCCCTTCCTGTCGGGCGTCGCGCGCGGCTTTCCGATCGTGCTCATCGGCCATCTGCATGGCGACCCGATCGCGACGAGCTACGCGCCCAACCAATCGATTGTCGCCGCCCCCAACCTCAAGGCGGCGCCCGGCGATCTCAAGGCGTTGATCGGCAAGACGGTCGGCATGCCGCGCGGAGCCTCGGCGGAAGGCTATCTGCGGGGCATGATGCGGCAGAACAAGATCGCCGACGATCAATACAAGCTGGTCAATCTCGCGCCGCCCAACATGATCGCGTCCCTGCGGGGCGGAGATGTGGACGCCATCGCGGTCTGGGAGCCTTGGGCCGAGGGCGCGCTGCGGGCGGTCGAAGGAACGGTGCGCCTGTCGCTCGGCGGCTGCGACACCTGCTACGATCCCGGCACAATCCTGACCACGAAGGCGCTGACGACGTCCAAAGCCGAGGAACTGCGGCGCTTCATGCTCGCCGTTGCCGAGTGCCAGCAATGGGTTAGGGCCAACAAGGCCGGCGCCGCTGTGGATGTTGCAATGCGGTGGATTCCCGGCCTGACGCCCGACGCCTGGCGGGCCGGCATCCCGATCGTCAACTACGACCAGCGGATCTCCAAGCGCACGCTCGAAAACTACATGTCCAAAACCATTCCCGACCTCGCCAGCATGGGCGTGCTGCGGAACACGCCGGATATGAAGGATGCGATCGACCCCCAGTTCACGCGCTTCGCGCAGGAGAAAGGCCCGCAGTTCTTCTCCGACCTCGCGCCCATCCCGGCCGACTTGAGGGTTTGACGATGAACCCGACTGCGACGGTCGCGTTCGTCGGGCTCGGCGTCATGGGCCTGCCCATGGCCGCGAACCTGGCTCGCGGCGGCTTTCGCGTGCTCGGCCACGACCTCGCGCCCGGCGCGCAGGCCGCGGCTCGCTCGCGACAGGTTGGCTGGTCGGACACGCTGCCGGCTGCCGCCGAGGCGGCGGATGTGGTCATCACGATGCTGCCCAATGGCGCCGCGGCGCACGACGTGGCCGAAGTGTTGACGCAGCACATGCGGCCGGACGCGCTCTACATCGACATGAGCACGATTGCGCCTGACGACACCGACAAGCTGAACCTGCGCTTCACCGAGCGCGGGATCCGGATGGTGGACGCCCCGGTGGCGCGGTCGTCCAAGGAGGCCGAGGAAGGCCGGCTCCTGATCATGGCCGGCGGGCGGGACGAAGACATCGATCGTGCGCGTCCGCTGTTCTCCCTGCTGGCCGACACGGTGATGCATTGCGGGCCGGTCGGCAGCGGCAGCCGCATGAAGCTCGTCAATAACTACATGTCGCTCACCATCAATGTCGTCACGGCCGAGGCCCTCGCGATGGCGCAGCGCTCGGGGCTGCAGCTCGATACGGTGTACGGCGTGCTGTCGCAAACGGTGGCCGGCAAGGGACACCTCACCACCACCTATCCGGCCAAGGCCTTCAAGGGCGATCTCGAGCCCGGCTTCATGATCGACCTCGCCAGAAAGGACATCGGCCTCATTCTCGCGATGGCGGAGAGCGCCGGCGTCCCGGCCGCGACGGCCCGCGCCGCCCTGACGGTCTATGACACGGCAAGCCGCAACGGCAGAGGCCGGCAGGACCATACGGCGGTCTACGAAATGTGCCTGAAGGGTGGCCCATGGAGCTGAGCGGCCTGTCGTCTCCCGTCAAGATCGCGGTTCGCGGCCTGACCATCGACTATCCGGGCGCGGCGCCGGCCGAACGTCAGCGCGTGCTGGACGGCGTCGACATCGACCTTCACGATGGCGAATTCCTGTGTGTGGTGGGCCCGAGCGGCTGCGGGAAATCCACGCTCATCAGCGCCATTGCGGGCTTTCTGACGCCGGAGGCGGGCTCGATCAGCCTTGACGGCAAGCGGGTCCAAGGCCCCGGCGCGGATCGCGGCGTCGTGTTTCAGGAATACGCCCTCCTGCCCTGGCGCTCGGTGCTCGACAATGTGGCGCTAGGCCTGAAGATTCGCGGCATGCGCCGGGAGGAGCGCGAGGCCAAGGCGCGTCATTTCCTGGAGCTCGTCGGGCTCGCGGACGTCGCGGCAAAGTATCCGCACCAGCTCTCGGGCGGCATGAAGCAGCGGGCCGCCGTGGCGCGGACGCTGACCAGCGAGCCCGAGATCGTGCTTATGGACGAGCCCTTTGCGGCCATCGACGCCCAGAACAGGCTGATCCTCCAGGAGGAGGTTCTGCGCCTCTGGTCCACGCTCGGCCTCACGATCCTGTTCGTCACCCACAGCGTCGACGAGGCGGTGTTTCTCGGGGATCGGGTGATCGTCATGGCCCCGCATCCTGGCCGCGTCGCCTCCGTCGTGGCCGTCGACATCCCGCGAGAGCGCCGGCGCTGGCCGGCGATCGGCTCCGATCCGGATTTCATCCGCCTTCGTGACGACGTGCTGGCCAGGGTGCGCGCCGAACATGGGGCGCGTCGCCAGTGAACGGGATCCTGCGCGCGCCGGCCTTCTGGATCACGGCCGCGATCGCGGTGATGGTGCTGGGTGACGGCGTCATCCAGCGGTTCGACGGCGAAGCCAAGCGAAGAGCGGCGGGGCTCACGGAGACGACCGGCCCGGAAAACGTCGCCGTCACGCTCACGGTCGCGCCGGAGCAATTCCACATGAGCCGGCTTCAACAATGGGGCACGATGACGGGCGCCGAAGGCCGCACCGTCCGGCTGCGCAACGTTTCGCCGGCCAACATCGACGCCCTCGCGAGCCGGTCCTGGGTGGCCGGCATCCAGAGGCTCGACCGCTGATGACGGCCGCCGCGGAGCTCGGCACGACGCCCCCGCGCGCGATGCGCCGGGATCGCTGGTGGGCGCGAGCCTGGCAGGACGGCGTCGAGCCGCTGCTGGGCTTCGCCATCGTGATCGCCGCCTGGCAGGCGGGGTCCAGCCTCTCGGGCGTACCAAAGGTCCTGTTCCCCTCCCCGGCCGACGTGGTTTGGGCGCTTCTCGACCTTTTCAACACCGGGATCCTGGTCGAGTACGTCAAGCTCAGCCTGCTGCACTACCTTACCGGCGTGGCGATCGGCGCCCTGGCGGGAGTCGCGCTGGGCCTCGCCATCGCGTCCAACAGACGCGTGTCCGATCTCCTGATGCCGTTGGTGAACTTCACCTACGCCATCGTGGAGGTCGCCTGGATCCCGCTGCTGATCCTGTGGTGGGGCTACGGGCCGTCCATCATCATCGTCGCGGTCGCGTATGTGGTCGCGTCGCCGCTGGTCCATAACGTGGTGACGGGTGTGCTATCCGTGCCGCCGGTCTATGGCCGGGCCATTCGATCACTCGGCGGCGGCTCCTGGTCCGTTCTGCGCGAGGTGACGCTGCCGGCCATCCTGCCCTCCGTTTTCAACGGCGTGCGCGTCGGCGCTGGCTTCGGCTTCCGGGCTCTGATCTTCGCCGAGATGATCGCCCAGCAGGAGGGCGTCGGCTACCTCATCTTCACGTCCGCCGCGACCCAGCAGACCGCCCGCACGGTGGCCGGAATGGTTGTCATGGGCGTGCTCTGGCTGTTTCTCGACCGCGTTTACCTGCGGCCGCTCGAACGCGCCTCGGTGGAGCGTTGGGGCCTGACCAGCGATGCAGGCGAGCGATGACGGGACGGCCAAAGCTCCAATCCGCTCTGCTCGGCCTGACGCCGTTCGTCGCCCTGGTGCTGATCTGGCAGGTCGCGCCGTCCGTGTTCAGCTATCCGGCCTACATGCTGCCGACCGTCTCGGAAGTCGGGCGGCGGTTCATCGAGCTCACGCTGAACGGCGAACTCGCGCGGTCGGTCGGCGCCAGCCTGCTCCGCCTCGCGGCCGCATTCGTGGTCGGCAACCTCATCGCCATTCCGCTCGGCGTGCTGCTGGCCATGAACGCGCGGGTGTCGCGGATTGTAATGCCGGTCGCCGTCTTCCTGCAGGCGGTCGCCGGCATCGCCTGGGCTCCGCTCGCGGTGCTGTGGTTTGGCCTCGGCAACACGGCCGTGACGTTCCTGGTGGTGAACTCGGTTTTCTTCAGCTCCTTCTACAACGCCATCTCGGGCGTCCGCTCCATTCCGCCGGTGCTGTGGCGCGCGGTGCGATCGCTCGGCGCCTCGCCCTGGCAGGTCGTGCGCGAGTTGGTCCTGCCCGGCGCCATGGTCCAGCTGCTCCTTGGCCTG
Source organism: Alsobacter metallidurans (assembly GCF_014636935.1). Taxonomy (GTDB): domain Bacteria; phylum Pseudomonadota; class Alphaproteobacteria; order Rhizobiales; family Beijerinckiaceae; genus Alsobacter; species Alsobacter metallidurans. The sequence continues at coordinate 1,036,882 of NZ_BMES01000002.1, forward strand.
CGCACATCGCTGGCGCTCGGCTGGAGAGCGCTCGTGGCGGCAGAACTCATCATCGGCACCAACGGCATCGGCTTCCTAATGATGGACGCCACCAAGTGGTACGGCACCGACACCATTATCTGCGGCATCGTGGTCATCGGCGTGCTCTGGCTGGCTGTCGATCGCTTCGTCTTCGCGGCGATCGAACGCAACACGGTCCGCCGCTGGGGCATGGTCAACGACAACTGAGAGAACGGCGCATGCGGCTCGTCTACCTGCTCTTCGACTCCCTGAACCGCCATGCGCTCGGCTGCTATGGCGGCGACGCCATTGAGACGCCAGCCTTCGACCGCCTCGCGCAAAAGTCGGCTGTGTTCGACAACGCCTATGTGGGCAGCCTGCCCTGCATGCCGGCGCGGCGCGACCTCCACACCGGACGGCTGAACTTTCTCCATCGGCCATGGGGGCCGCTGGAGCCGTTCGACAACTCTTTTCCGCAGATCCTGGGCGAGCGCGGCGTCTACTCGCACCTGATCACCGACCACTACCATTACTTCGAAGATGGCGGGGTCGGCTTCCATGGGCGTTACTCGTCGTGGGAGTTCGTCCGCGGCCAGGAAAAAGACAAGTGGCAGGGCGTCGCCAAGCCGGATCTCGCCGGCTTGCAGCAGGACTACCATCCGCTCGTCTTCAACGGCCAGACCGGCCCGAACTCCAATCTGCCCTATGTGCTGTCCCGCGAGGCTATCTCGGGCGAGAGCGATTTTCCCCTCGTGCAATGCTTCGAGGGCGCGCTGAAGTTTCTGGAGCGGAACAAGCGCGACGACGACTGGATCCTCCATCTCGAATGCTTCGACCCGCATGAGCCCTTCTTCGCGGCCAACCGTTTCAGGCAGGGTCTGCCGACTGGCTACCAGGGGCCCGTGCTCGACTGGCCACCCTATGGCCGCATGGACCTGTCCGGCCCGGAAGGCGACGAGTTGCGCGCCAACTACCTGGCTCTGGTGAAGATGTGCGACGAGTACCTCGGCAGGCTCCTCGACTACTTCGACGAAAACGATCTCTGGTCCGACACCGCGCTGATCGTTTCGACAGACCACGGCTTGTTGCTGGGCGAGCATGAGTTCTGGGGCAAGAACCGGCCGCCCTTCTTCAACGAAGTAACGCACATTCCGCTGTTCATCCACGATCCCCGCCAACCGTCGGCGGACGGCCAGCGACGCTCGGCTTTAGCGCAAACGACCGACCTGATGCCGACGGTGCTCGATCTGTTCGGAGCCCCCATCCCGCCGGAGGTGCGCGGTCGCTCCCTGCTGCCGACTGTCGGAGACGACAGGCCCGTGCGGCCCGCCTGCATTTACGGGCAGTTCGGCGGCGCCGTGAACGTCACCGACGGGCGATACACCTACTTCCGCTATCCGGAGGGCGACGAACAACTCTATCACTACACCTTGATGCCGGTTCACATGCGCAGCTTCTTCGAGCCGATCGAGCTCGCGCAGGCCACGCTGTTTGGACCCTTCGATTTCACCAAAGGCTGTCAGGTCCTGAAGCTGCCGGTGGTCGCGGACGCCAAAGCCAACATGGTCTCGCGCTATCCGCTCCTCGAGGCCGAGACGGCGCTCTACGACCTGTCCAGCGATCCCGGCCAGACCGTCCCACGCCGCCTCGCCGAGGTGGAAGAACGGATGATCGGACTGCTCATCGGCGAGATGCGGGCGCATGACGCGCCCATCGAAGTTTATCGAAGGCTTGGGCTGCAAGAGCGCAATGCCGCAATGGCCGATAACAAGGAGAATGCATAATGAAAAACTTGTTTGCGGCCATTCTGCTGCTCGCCTCCGGCGCAGCCGCCGTCGCGGACACTTATCCGTCAAAGCCGATCACCCTGGTGGTGGGGTTCGCGCCAGGCGGCGGCGTGGACGTCGTCGCACGGCAGCTCGCCGAACAGCTCAGCAAGCAGATGGGCCAGCGTGTCACGGTCCTAAACAAGGCCGGCGCGGGCGGGAACATCGCGGCTGAGACCGTCGCGAAGGCGGAGCCGGACGGCTACACGCTCCTGGCCGAAAACCTCGGCATCGTGTCGATCAACCCCTACCTTTACGACATGAAGTCCTTCGACCCCGAAAAGGACTTCGCCCATATCGCGCGCACCGTTGTCACGCCGCTGCTGATTGCGGTGCCGAAAACATCCCCGGCGAAGACGGTGGCCGATTTCATCGCGCTCGCAAAGGAGAAGCCCGGCGCCCTCAACTACGGCTCGGGCGGCGTCGGCAACATCAACCATCTCGCCGTCGAGCTGTTCGCCAGCCGTGAAGGCGTCAAGCTGCAGCACGTGCCGTTTCGCGGGAGCGCCCCGGCGATCAACGAACTCGTAGCGGGACGCATCGATCTGATCGTCGATGGCGTGAACCTTGTGCAACCCTTCGCCGAATCCGGCGACATCCGGGCGTTGGCGCTGACCGGCGCTGCCCGATCGAATACCGCGCCAGATGTTCCGACAGCGGCCGAGGCGGGCGTCAAGGACTTCGTCGTGCTGGGGTGGCAAGGCCTCGCGGCCCCCGCCGGAACGCCAAGGGAGGTGCTTGCGCGCCTCGACGCCGAGGTCCGGGCTGCCTTGGGGGATCCGGTTCTCGCAAACGTCCTTTCCAAGCAGGGCACCGACCCCGCCTATCTGGGTCCAGACGCATACGCGTCCTTTATCGCGGCGGAAAAGCAGCGCTGGAAGACTGTCGTTCAAGAGACGGGCGCGCAAATCAAATAGGCGCCGTCCTCCGGTGCAGCGCGCCCCCGGAAGGCACAACACAGGAGGGCCGATTTGCCCACGGTTCTGATCACCGGATGCGACACCGGACTCGGACGGGAGTTCGCGCGCCAATACGCGGCGGACGGCTACCGCGTGTTCGCGACGTTCCTGGATCCCGCAAAGGCCGCGAACGCGTCCGATCTCGCCGGGAATGTCGAGGCGCTCAGCCTCGACGTCACGGATCATGCCGCCATCTCTGAGCTCGCCGCGCGCCTTTCCGGCGAGCCGATCGACATTGTCGTCAGCAATGCGGGAATTGGACATCCCCACAAGCCTTTCGGGCAAATGGACTACCCTCACTGGCGGCGTGTGCTCGAAACCAACCTGATCGGCCCGATGAAGATCGCCGAGTCCTTCGCCGATCACGTGGCGCGCAGCGATCTCCGCCTGATGGCGTTCGTGTCCAGCCGGATGGGATCGGTCAACCTGAACCTGACCGGAGGAGCCTATGCGTACCGCACCAGCAAGGCGGGGCTGAACATGATGATCCGCTCGCTCGCGGTGGATCTCGCCCCGCGCCGGATATGCGTCATGGCGCTTCACCCAGGCTGGGCGGCCACCGAGCCAGGCGGTCGTGTTCCGGTCGAGGAAAGCGTCGCCGGCATGCGAGGCGTCCTGCACAGGGCCGGCCCCCATCACAGCGGTAGCTTCGTGACCTACCATGACCAGCTGCTTCCCTGGTGAGGAGGCGTCGCCGAGTACCCTGTCCGCTCAGCGCCCGAAGCTGAAGTTCGCCAGAGCCGCCCAAGCGGACCCAACTGCCGCAACAGAGAGTGCGCGCAGTCGTCCCTGTCACAGCTACCTTGGCGGCAGCGAGATATCGGCCGATGGCCAGCCCTTTCTCAGCCCAGTGTCGCGCTTGGCCGCCGACGCCGTCCTCAAATTCGAAGCCGGCTTCTGATCGCTCCAGCAACGGCCCAAGCACCCGAAGTTCAGGCGCCGCCGCCATGCAGTTCACGATGAAGGCGTGCGTGAACTGGAGAACGATGCCGCGCCGGGCGATCACTTCGCCACGCGGCACGTCGCTGATCCAATTATGCGGCAGGTTCGGGCCGGTCATCACGAGATTGCCGGGCCGGAATGTCCCGATGAAGGGCGGCCATGCTGGGCGCGGTCGCGGGCGGCGTGCATGCCAACCTGCATGCCGGCATGGACGCCATGTCGCCGGAGGCCGTCGCTTACGAGCCCGCCGCGGGCGACCTCGCACAGGTTCACCAGCAGCGTTACGCCGCTTTTGAACGACTTGAGCGATGCGCCCGCGAGGCGATGCTGACCGATCTCGCGAGGCCCGCCAGCACCCCACAGGGAGGCGCGCTGTGACACAGGACATGGAAGGAAGGGTCGCGGCGATCACCGGAGCCGCATCCGGCATCGGGCACGCCTGCGCGCTCCGGCTCCTGAACGCCGGAGCGCAGGTGATCCTGATCGATCGCGACAGCGCAGCCCTGGCCCAAAGCCTGTTACTTCAAGGCGAAGCCCCGGGCGGCAAGCGCCTCGCGGAGACGGTGGCGGCCACTCAGGGACTCCGGGCCGCGCACACGCTGCAAGGCGGTGTCCGACCAGCCGTTTGCCGCTATTCCTTGTTCGAGCTGAAAGCTGCGCAGCGCAGCATCGTAGCCGGCGACGAGGTCTGCGGAGGGTGGTCCGCCGTAGCACTCGGCATGGAGTACCGCCTCGACCGGGAGGCGTGGTTTAACCGAAGCAGGGCAGGCTTCGTCCGGGAGCCCGACGCACAGACCGAACACCGCCACCACGTCAGCCGGCAGGCCGAGCGTCGCCGCAACCTCCTCCGGCCGGTTGCGCATGCCGCCGATGTAGACGGTTCCATAGCCCAGCGACTCCAGGGCTACGACTGCGTTTTGGGCGGCAAGGGACGCATCCACGACTGCCACGAGAAGGCTTTCCAGATAATCGAGCCCGTCCGTGGCACGGCCCCGTTCCGAGCCAAGCACCCTTAGGCGCGACAGGTCGGCGAGCCAGACCAGGAACAAGGGGCATGTTTCCACGTGCCGCTGGTGTCCGGCGAGCTCAGCGAGGCGCGCCTTTCGCGCCGGATCCTCGACGGCCACGACGCTCCAGACCTGGAGGTTGGATGAGGTGGGCGCGGATTGGGCCGCAGCCACCGCCGTGCGGAGCACGGCCGGAGGCACGGGATCTGGGCGATAGGCCCTGACGCTGCGATGGGTCAGGAGCGTGGCGAGCGCCGCATTCCACGGAGTGTCGGCCTGCTTCGGATCAGCACGGTAGCGGGCCGCGAGAGCCGCAACAGCGGCCTCGCGGCTGGTGGACTGCACATCGGTCATGAGCGCCTTGAGCGTTTGGGTCCGGTCAGTAGGGTGAGCAATGTTCTGCGCGCGACCTTAAGTGCGCGAAAGCCACTCGCGCACCGCGTTTCGCAGGAAAGCCGCATCGGCCGGGTTGGTTGCGGGATTGCCGGCCCGATGTCCCCAGATACTCGGTATCGGCCGCAGTTCCGCATGGCGAAGGTGGGCCATCTCGCCTGCGTTGTCAGCCACGGGGAAATATAGGTCCGTGCGCGACGGCATAAGCAGCATGCGAACCCTTATAGACTGGAGCGCCAGCACGAGATCCCCTTGGTAGAGCGCGTTGGCGCTGATGTCGGAGGCAAGCCAGGTGGAGCACTGGGCGTAGAGGTCCTCCGCCTTGCGGCGCAGGAACCCGGGCGCCCAAACGCGGTCGAGGAAGTCGTCAAGCGAGGCGGCGCCGGATGGAGTGAGGTGCAGGTTGGCGCGGTACCAGTCCTGGCTCAACGCCATGGTGGCGTAGATCCTGGCGAAGGCGCGCATGGCCGCGTCGGGTTGGGACGAGAAGCGGCCGCCGCCAAGATGCTCGGGAGCCGCCTCCAGCGTAGCCTGGAGAGCCTGCAGGAAAACCTGGTTGTGAACCGCGGTCCGCGCGCTGCCGCAGACCACGATGGCCCTCTCCACGGCATCGGGATAGAGCGCGGCCCAGTGATAGGCCTGCTGCCCGCCCATTGAGAAACCGTAGACACAGGCTACGGCGTCGATGCCGAACACGTCGGTGAGAAGCCGCCGCTGCATGCGGACGTTGTCGGCCGTCGTCACCAGCGCCGGATAGTCAGGCGCGTGGCTCGGACTGGACGACAGCCCGTTGCCGAACATGTCCGGGACGACGATGAACCATCGCGTTGGGTCGAGGATCCCGTCGGGGCCGATCAGCCACTCTTGGTCCCTATGCTGGGCTGAGTAGCTCGTGGGAAACACGATGACGTTTCCGCGGTCGGCCGAGAGCGTTCCGTAGCTCTTCCAGTTCAGGGAGGCGTTCCTCAAGACCTCGCCCGAACCGAGCACGATGTCGCCCGGCTCATAGCGCCCCGTCTGTGTGTCCCAATCCATCAGCGTCTTGGCTCCCGCATGTCAGCCTCCGGCAACTTAGGGCGGCAGGGAGCAACGACCAGCCGCTACACACGAGGTCAACCTGGCGGGAACACGGTCCACCTGCGCGACCGCCACGGCGGCGTCATTGGGACCATCGTGGAAACGCACGGCGCCTTCTACCGCGGCCGTCATAATCGTTATGTGCTGCGCTGCCGGCTGGATCTGCTCTCGGTAGAGCGACGAGGGCGGGAAGCCGCCCCGGCTTTCCTGACGTCACATAGAGGCGCTGGGCGGCCCTTCGGGACTGCCCATCCAGAAGAGAACCATGGCTGATCTCTCCCCGCCGACTGCGAGGGCAACGGCTTACACGGAGCGCCCCGCAACGTCACCGTGCATACACGCAACCAGACCATACAGGGGGGCAGCACCATGGCCGATAACCTCTTCCCTCGGCGAGCAGCCCGGAGACTTGCAATGACACGCATCAAGGCGGCGGTCGGGAGTGCGCTCACTATCCCGATAAGGGAAAGTTCAGGTGGCATTCATGGCGTGCTTGAGGTGGGGACGGTCCCGGCCACTTCGTGCGATTGGGGTCGCTATGCTGGCTTTGTCATTGACGTCCTGCGGGCTGCCCCGCCTGGAGGCAATCAACAAGGCGACGGAATCCCGACAGCTTTCAGGAGTCACAGATGAATTGCTCTGCAGCCCACTTGTAAGAACCACCCCACCTGTAGCGGCAGAGAGACAGCAACGCGGGCTCGGTGATTGCAAAGTTTTCTGGGAGTATTCCTGGGAACACCCGTGGGGACCTAATCCGCCCGGTCCAATGGTTGGCGGAGCAGGAAATATTGTTTTCATTCCTTTCATGATACAGGACCTCAATGAGAGGGGAAAAGACCTTCAGACCGTTTCGTCGGCAACTTGTCCTTGGTTTCCCGGAAAGACGGTTTCGAACCCAGGGTGTCCCAACACAAGAAAGCGCTCAGGGCTCGCCAAAAGCTTGTCCGACAAACAAGCAACCAACGCCCCGGGACCTGACATCCATGTCCATCGACGCCTGTTCGACGACCGACCCGCGGCTTTTCTCGCCCGCCTTGGACGCGTGCGGGATCGCGCCCGATCGCACTCAGGAGACGAAGCCTCCCACCTCCTTTGCAGAATCAACCAGGACGTTCGCTTGTTTTCAAACTGCGCCGCCTGACTGGTGAGCGGGAACCATTATCGCCGAACAGGTAAGACGAGATCGCCTCGGTGAGTTTTGCCGCCTGGTCGACATTGGCCTGGTTCGAGGTCATGAGCGCCGCCACGATGGTCTCCACCACAACGACGAGGCCGAGCGTGCTGCTCGACAAGATCGGGTGGCTGCTGCGCGCCAGCAGAACGCAGTCCGCGAGCGGAATGAGAGGCGAGGCCGACGAGTCGGTGATCGCGATGACCGAGGCCTTACGGTCGCGGGCGTAGGCGGCGAGATGGACGGCGTCGCTGGCGTAGCGTGGGATGGACAGCGCCACGATGACGTCGCCTTCCCCGACATTGAGGAGCCGCCCCGCCGCGACTTCAGTCCCGCCGAACTCCACGACGTTCTGGACGCCATGGCAGAACGGCTGCAGACCGAGCGTCAGCACGCCGGCCACATGGGCGCTCAGGCCGAACCCCATGACATAGACATTGCGGGCCGTCGTCAGGCGCTCCACCACCTCGGCGATGAGGGCGGGATGCAGCCCCTCGGCCGTTCCGCGGACGTTGGAGAGCGCAGCCTCAAGGCTGTCCGACAGGGGCGTCGGCGCGTTGGCGGGCTGAGCGTCGAAGCGGCCGCGCAACTTCTCAACGGGGTTGATCATCGCCTCGACCGTGGCGGCGACGTCGCTGCGCAGCGCGGCGTAGCCCGGATAGCCGAGCAGCCGGGCGAACCGGCTCAGAGAGGCGGGCGAAACCGCCGCGACCTCGGCGAGGCTCTCGATGCTCCACGAGGTCGCCTGAACCGGATGACGCAAGAGTATGTCCGCGATGGCGCGGTTGGCGGCGGAGCCCTTGTCCAGCATGGCCCTGAGGTGGGCGCCCAGAGGCGACTGGGCGAAACGCATCTCGGCGCTGGCTGCGCTCGCGGGAGCAGGCTGCGGAGAGGCCGACGTCCGTGCAGTTTCGATGCCGCCGCTATCGTTGGTTTTTTTCATCTGTTGATTCTATGAAAATTTCCGGTCACATTGAAGTCGCAATTTCATCCGGCAGGAGACATCGCATGTTTCGTCGTTCGTTCTTTGTGGCCGCGCTCGCCGCCCTGTCTGCGTCCCTGATCCATTCTCCCTTATCTGCCCAGTCGGCGAAGCTCCGTGTCGGCGTGGAGGGAAGCTATCCCCCGTTTTCGCAGATCAGCCCGGACGGCAAGCTCTCGGGCTTCGACATCGACATCGCCAACGCGATCTGCGCCGAGATGAAAGCGGACTGCGCGTTCGTGCAGCAGGAATGGGACGGCATGATCCCTGCGCTGAACGCCAAGAAGTTCGACATGATCGTGGCTTCCATGTCGATCACCGAGGAGCGCAAGAAAGCGGTCGAGTTCTCGGACCCCTACTACGACGTCCCGTCTCGCTGGGTGGCCAAGGCCGGCGCCTTCACGGAAGCCACGCCGGCCTCGCTGAAGGGCAAGACGATCGTGGTGCTGCGCAACTCGCCTCGGGCCAAGTGGGTGCAAGACACCTACAAGGACAGCACTGTCCTGCTCGCCGGCAAGGAGCCAGAAGTCTACATGGAGCTGGCGGCCGGACGCGGCGACATCGCCTTCGGGTCATCCGTGGTGTCGGGCGAAGCGTTCCTGAAGAAGCCGGAGGGCAAGGGCTTCGCCCAGGTTGGCCAGCCGGTGCGCCTCGACGCGGGCGGCGGCGGCGTGGGCATCGCGCTGCGCAAGGCTGACGGCGAACTCCGCGAGCGCGTCAACGCGGCCCTGAAGGCCATCAAGGCGAATGGCGTCTACAGGACGCTGCAGGACAAGTATTTCGACTTCGACATCTCGGGCGGCTGACCAGGCGGCGGCGCGGCTCCTGCAGGGCTGCGCGCGGCCGAACCGGCTCCGAATTCCGTCGCCTTCCGCTCCAGCCGGAACATGTTGCGCATGCTGTACGGATACCTCCCGGCCGTCCTCGAGGGTCTCGTCACGACGCTGAAGGTGTCGGCGCTTTCGCTGGCGATCGCCTGCGTGTTCGGCCTCGTCGGCGCCGCGGCGCGCCTGTCGGAATCGCGGATCGCGCGGCTTCTGGCGGGGGTCTACACCACCCTGATCCGGGGACTGCCTGAGCTCGTGCTCATGCTGATGATCTTCTATGGCGGGCAGATGGGCGTCAACGCGTTGTCGGATCGCCTGGGTGGCGGCTACGTCGATATCGACCCCTTCGTGGCCGGCACGGCCACCCTTGGGTTCATCTTCGGCGCCTACCTGACGGAGACGTTCAGGGGCGCCATCCTGGCCATCCCCAAAGGGCAGATCGAGGCGGGGCACGCCTTCGGGCTCACCCGGCTGCAGGTCGCGCGCCGCATCGTCGCGCCGCAGATGGTGCGCCACGCCATCCCGGGCTTCGCCAACAACTGGCTGGTGATGGTCAAGGCGACGGCGCTGGTCTCGGTGATCGGCCTCGACGACATGATGCATCGCGCGGGTCTCGCCTCCGCGTCGACGCGCCAGCCTTTCACGTTCTACGCCGCGATCGCGTGCATCTACCTGGCCGTCACGACGGTCTCGCTGCTCGCTCTCCACGTCCTGGAGAAGCGCTTCTCGCTTGGCGTGCGCAGGGTTGATTTCTGATGGATGCGCCTCCGGTCGACTGGTCCGTCATCTTCGGCGCGCTGCCGAACTTCTGGCGCGGTCTGCAGATCACGCTGATGCTGCTCGCGATCTCGATGTCGTCCGGGCTCCTCCTGTCGATCCCGCTCGGCGTGCTGCGGGTGTCGCCGCGGCGCTGGGTCTCGGGCTCGGTGTGGTTCTACACCTATGTGATCCGCGGCACGCCGCTGCTGGTGCAGCTGTTCATGATCTACTTCGGCCTGGCGCAGTTCGAGGCCGTGCGCGAGAGCGTCGCCTGGCCGTTGCTCAAATCGGCCTGGTTCTGCGCCTGGCTCGCCTTCACCCTGAACACGACGGCCTACACCACCGAAATCGTCGCCGGCGCATTGCGCGCCACACCGCCGGGCGAGCTCGAGGCGGCGCGCAGCCTGGGCATGGGCACGGCGGCGATCTACCGGCGCATTCTGCTGCCGGGCGCCCTGCGACGGGCGTTGCCGCAATACGGCAACGAGGTGGTGATGATGATGCACGCCACGGCCCTGGCCAGCACGGTCAGCATCGTGGAGCTGACGCGGGTCGCCCGCGACGTCTATTCCGATCATCTGCTGCCGGCCGAGGCGTTCGGCACGGTGGCGGTGTTCTACTTCGTGCTCACCTTCACCCTGGTGGGGATCTTCAAGCTGCTCGAACAACGCTATCTCGCCCACCTGCGGCCCAAGCAGCCGGAGCGCAAGGCCGGCTAAACGTGAATCCAGAACCGCATCCACAGCTATCGAAGGCATCATGGCAGTCGAATTCATCGATCTTCAGTCCGACCTCCCGGGCGCCCGCCAGTCTCTGGCCGTCCACCGCTTCGGCGTTCCCGGCGCGCGGCCGCTCGTCTACGTGCAGGGCGCGCTGCACGCCGACGAGATCCCCGGAATGGCGGCGGCTCGCGCGCTGGCGGACCGGCTCGAGGCGCTGGATCGCCAGGGCCGCGTGCGGGGCGAGATCGTGGTCGTGCCGGTCGCCAACCCCATAGGGCTTGGCCAGCGCATCCATGGGCACGCTCATGGTCGTTTCGACCTGGCCACCGGGGTGAACTTCAACCGCGGTTACGCCGCCCTCACGGACCGGCTGGCGCAGCGACTGGAGGGACGTCTCGGGGCCGACGAGGACGCCAACCGGGCGCTCATCCGCGAGGCGATGCGCCTCGAGATCGCCGTGATCGAAGCCGTGAGCGCCACGGACAGGCTGAAGCGCACGCTGCTCTCGCTTGCGGCCCCGGCCGATGTGGTGCTCGACCTGCATTGCGACAGCGAAGCCGTGGTTCATCTCTATACGCTCACGCCGTTCGCGGACCGGATCGGGACGCTGGGCCGGCTGCTCGGCGCCCAGGCGATTCTGCTCGCGGTGGAGTCGGGCGACGAGCCCTTCGACGAGGCCGCGAGCCGTCCGTGGCTGGAGCTGCGCGATCGCTTTCCGGGCGCGGCCATCCCTCTCGGGTGCTTCGCCGTCACCGTCGAGCTGCGTGGCCAGCAGGACGTCGACGCCGCAACCGTCGCGGCGGACGCCGATGCGCTTGTCGCCTTCCTGGTTCATGAGGGCGCGATCGAGGGCGCCCTGCCGGATTTGCCGGACGGCCGCTGCGAACCAACGCCGCTGGCGGCCTCCGAGCCGCTCACCGCCTCGACCTCCGGCATCGTGATGTTCCACGCGGCTCCCGGCGACCGTCTCGAGGCGGGCGCGCTCGTCGCCGTCATCGTCGATCCCGTCACAGGCGCGCAGACGGAGGTCCGTTGCCAGTCGGCCGGCCTGCTCTACGCCCGCAGCGCCGCGCGCTTCGCCGTGCCTGGCCAGAGGCTGGGCAAGGTGGCCGGTTCGGCCGTTACGCGGTCGGGCAAACTGCTCAGCCCCTGAACCCATCGCATTTTTGATCGAAGGACCCGCCATGGCCATCGCCACCACGGTTGCACCCCAGACATCGACCACAGCCCCGGCCCTCGAAGCCGAAGGCGTCCGCAAATCGTTCGGCGCGGTCGAAGTGCTGAAGGGCGTCTCAGTGGCTGCGGGCTCCGGCGACGTCATCGCGATGATCGGGTCGTCGGGCTCGGGCAAGAGCACCTTCCTGCGCTGCCTCAATCTGCTTGAGCGTCCCAGCGCCGGGCGCATCCTGCTTGGCGGCGAGGAACTGGCGTTGCAACCGGGAGGCGACGGAAGCCTGGGGCCGAGGGACCCGGCGCAGCTTCAACGCTTCCGAAGCCGCATCGCCATGGTGTTCCAGCAGTTCAACCTGTGGGCGCACATGACCGCGCTCCAGAATGTCATGGAAGCGCCCGTGCAGGTGCTCGGTCTGGGCAAGGCCGAGGCGCGCGACCGGGCGCTGCGCTATCTGGAGCGCGTCGGCGTAGCGCATCGCAAGGACGCCTATCCGGCGCATCTCTCCGGCGGCGAGCAGCAGCGCGTGGCCATCGCGCGCGCCCTGGCGATGGAGCCGGACGTCATGCTCTTCGACGAGCCGACGTCGGCGCTGGATCCCGAGCTCGTCGGCGAGGTGCTGCGCGTGATGCGATCTCTCGCCGAGGAAGGCCGGACCATGATCGTGGTCACCCATGAGATGAGCTTCGCCCGTGACGTGAGCAACCGCGTTCTGTTCTTGCATCAGGGCGTGCTGGAGGAGGACGGCGCTCCGGATGACCTTTTGCGACATCCCCGCAGCGAACGCCTGAGGACGTTCTTGGCGTCGACCCTGCACGCTTGATGCGCTCCGTCGAAGGCGAAGCCCAGACCCAAGCCGTCGTCTTCAGGCCGAACGTGACACGGGATCCTTCAGATTGCCGTTACGGCTCGTAATGCCAAGCCGCACTACACGCCTGAAGGCGGTGGAGGTCGTTCAGTCCGGGACTGAGCAGAGCGGAGAGCGATGATGAAAAAGACCGGGGAGCGGTCCGAGTTGGCGGCGGGCGGCAAGCGTGTGACTTACTACGTCGCGCTGCCATTCACGCGCGACGCGGAAGGCGAGTTGGCCGCCGGTGAGGCCGCCGAGTTCCAGAGCCCGGGCGCCGCAACGCAAGCTGCGAACGCGCTGTCAAAGAAGCACGGAGGGGCTGTAGCGTTCTCCCGATCGGGCGATCCCTCAAGCGGCGAGTTCGACGACGCCGTCGTGCTAATCCGAGTTGGCGACGTGCCGGCTGACCTTGAAAGCTTTACCAGCTAGAACGCAGTGGGCGCATAGAGCCGCGGCCGGTGCGCTCAGGCGCCGGCCCGCACCTTGCGGATGAAGCCTTCCAGATCGTCCCGGATGCCTTGGACACGATCGGCGTGAAATTGCGTGCCTTTCGCCAGGCGCGACGCTCCATCCACCGCGGCGAAGATCTGCTCGTCCGTACGCTCCAAGAGTTCGGCCATCTGTTCCACTTGCTGGGACGAGATCTCGGACGCTGATCCAATTCGATGCGTGCTTTCAGCACACACGTTGGCTGCGGTCGCGAGGTTGGCTGCCGTCGACTGCATTTCGGCTGAGATAGATGCGACGTCGTCGATCTCCTCCAGAGAACGCGTCACAAGTTCCTGGATGCTGCCGACAAGCCTGAAAATGTGCTCCGCCGCTCCAGCTGACTGGGTCGATAGTGCCTTTACCTCACCCGCAACCACGGCGAAGCCGCGGCCGGCGTGGCCAGCTCTCGCAGCTTCAATGGTGGCATTCAGGGCCAACAGATTGGTCTGAGCGGCGATGTCCTGGATCGCCGAAACGATGCGCTCGATCTGTTCGGAGTCGTGAGCAAGGTGTCTCACTGTCGCGAGACACCGCGCGACCTTCTGCGCGCTAGCTTCCGCCGCATTCGCGACGGTCGACGACATCACGGCGACGTCTTTGACGGAGGAAGACAGGGCTTCCGCCTCAGCGGCCAATTCTCCAGACCGCTTCACTGTTCCGGCCGCTACGCCTCGAGCCATCACGGTCGCAGTGGACGCCTCGTGAGCTCGCTCAAGCATCGTATCCAGTTCGGTGCTGATCTCCGCGGCGGACGTCGCAATCGACTGGACCGCCCCGCCGATGTTCCTCTCCAGCCGAGCTGCGGTGTCTTCCAGGGCGCGGTGCTTTTCGAGTTGACGGCGCTCCTCCTCGGCAATTCGATCCGAGACGTCGACGATGACACCGTCCCACAACAATCGATCGCCCTCGGTTCGAGGCACAGCGTCCCACTGGAGCCAGAGCGTCTTGCCTTCAATCACATACCGGCCGCAAAAAGTGCTCGGCGCCATGGTGCGCGCCGATTGCTCCATCGCGTCCCTACACTGCGCCCGATCATCATGATGAATGGTAGCCAAGAGCCGTCTCGGGTTCTTCAGCAGTTCGGATGGCGACATGTGCAGGAGAGATAAAACGCCGTCGGACACATAGGTGAAGCCAATCTGACCACTTTTGTCGCTGAACATCTGGAACACACAGCCCTTCATGTTCTGGACGACGGCCTGCAGGCGGCGATCGGTGTCCGCTAGCGCTTGCGTCGTGCGCATCTGGGCGAAATGCCAAAGCAGCAGACGTCCCAAGACGTACGCGACCATGAAATTGGCGGCGCTCGCCAGCAGGAGCAGAAGCCACAAGGAGCGTATCTGGTCAGCGCTACCGAGAGTGATCGTGCCTCCTCCGGTGGCGATCCCCGCAAGAGCAGCATATCCGAACACGTCGTTGCGAAGGCGCCCGGGGCGGAGCGCCGCCAGCAAGGCTGCGGTTATTGAAACGATCCCGATGCTGGCCAGCCCCGGCCACATCCCGACACCGCCCATGTAGGCGCGCACTGCGCTGACTGTGGCTCCAGACAGCAATACAGCCACTGGCCCGCCCCATCCGGCGACGATGGCGAGAACTGCATTCCGTCCATCGAAGCGGAAGCCGCCTTCGACAATAATCGGATCGGACATGCTCAGGACAGCTATTACGGTTCCCAGAGCACCGATCACGACAGGACCAAGGACATTTCCGAGCCGATCGATGCGGCGGCATAATATGCTGGCCGCCAGAACCGCGCACACCAGCTGCGACGTGTTGTGGAAATAGCTGAAGGCGACTTGTGCGGCGTTCATGTCGCAACCTGAACACGAACAACTAAGTCTGAGGTTAACTGGGACGCGGTCGGCCAAGCGACAGCGGCCCACCGATACGACGCTCGTGATGAGGAGGCCGACGGTACGCGGGTAAGGCGGGAACTTGTGATTGGCCCAGACGAATGCGTTCCCCTAAAACTGACGAACGTCAATATGGATACTGACGTCTCAATGTATTCTGCAGTCTTCTTACGCCAGCCTCTACAGAGGTGAAGCCTGCCTGCTGGGTGATCTGATGAAGACGTTTCACGCCCTTTGCGCGGCGCTCTCGGCAGCCGCATCGCTGGCAGCAACTCCCGCCATGTCTCAACGGTGGCACGGGCCCAGTCTGGGTCGAACCTATCACGGGATTGGCCACCAAGGAGGCAATGTCGCCCTCCGTCATGCCGCGTTCCGCCCCGGGGTGGGTTATGCGGGTCGTGGATATCGCGGGCACTATCCGAGATATGGATACGGCGCGTATTACCGGCGCAGTTATCCCTATGCCGTCGCAGGCGCACTTGTGGGCGGGCTGACGGTCGGAGCGTTCGGCAGCTACGGAGGAACGTATTACTACGGCTATCCTGGATACCCCTACACGATCCCGGACGGCGCGTATTACGATATGGGATATGGCGAGGACTGTGTTTGGCAACGCGTCCAAAATCGGTGGGGCAGGTTTGTAAGCGTTCCGGTATGCCGCTAGTAAAAGGGTCAGCCTGAGTTCTCGTCCTTACGGGATATGCCTAGCTTTTCTTGAGGCGCGCAGGGCTGGCTTTACCGCCACCAGATCTCTTCGGCATTGCGTTGAACCACTGACAACGATCGCCTACGTCCAGCCTGATGACAGATCTATGGAGGAAAGTCCTGCGCAGTTGGCTCGTGGCGACTTTGGTGGCCAGCGTAGCCGCATCGACGTTCATAGCTGCGGTAGATCCCTATGATGCTGAACCGATCCCCGGTTTCGGGCTAGGCTACACGCGGGCGCAGGCACCACGCACGGCGCATGCAAGTCGCGCCCGGGATCCGGCGTTTGACGCTGCGATCATAGGAAATTCGCACGTGCAGCTTCTCAATCCGCTTCGCCTTGGGCAGGCGACCGGCGCGCGATTCGTATCGTTGGCGGTCCCGGGATCCGGCGTGCCGGAACAAAAGGCTTTGCTGGATTATTTCCTGCGAAAGCATCCCGAGCCCCCGAAGGCGGTTGTGATAGGGATCGACGAGTACACGTGCCGGGCAGGCCCTATCAAACGGGAACAGTTGCAGGGTGGCCCTTTTCCTTTCTGGCTCTACGCTTCTGATCTCTTGACCTACGCCAAGGGCGCGTTCCGGTCGGCTGTGTTCGAGGACGCTGTTGCGCTTGCGCTCGGCGTTGGGGGCGCGAACGTGCTGGCCGGCCGCGACGGATACTGGAATTACGAGTCGGGAAGGACATGGCGCGCTCCTGAGGCAGCAGTGGCGGCCAGGACGATGTCGCTGGCGGACAGCCCAGGACCATTCCGAGGTATTGAGATTCTGCGAGACATGCTCGACGCAATCCCACCGCTCACGCCAGTTATCCTCGTGATCACACCAGTTTATGCCCCGTGGCGCCCCCCCTTGGAGACCCCAGCGGGTTTGTCAGAGATCGCTTGCAAGGACGCCATCCGCGCGATAGCGGCGCGTATAAATGTACGAGTGCTCGATTTTCGACGCGATATCCCCCTAACGCGCGATCCGCACTCTTTCTGGGACGGCTCGCACATGACTGAAGCGGCGGCGCTGCTTATTGAAGCGGCGATCTCGGAGGCATTTCAAGCCATGAAAAAATGATTGGTAGCGATCAAGAAGTGACGATCGACCCGGCGATCGGGAATTCACTCTCAGTGTAGCAATCCAGGTCCATCAAGCCCTTTGCGCCCCGCAAGAGGAAGCAATGCGGGCTTCCGATGGGGTGCCGAGATTGACTGTCCATCAAGCCCTCCCGTTCTGGATCTGCCAACCGCCTTAGCGTTGGCCGGACGGCTGCTCGGGACGCAGGGGCGGGCCCGGTTGGGTCGCCTAGGCTGCAGCATCGGGGGATCATCCGCGGCGGTTCTGGCGTTTTCTGCTGTTCTCCATTCATTACTACGACCCCGATCAGAAAATCTTGGGGGTCGCTAGCCGGCGTCGCTCAGCGCGGAAGCCAATAACTGCGCGTGATCAGGCGCCGCGGCATCGTATGCGCCAAGCTGTGCCTCCGATTATCCCTTTCGGGAGCAGCCCGTGAGCCGCTCGCTTTTCTACAGCGTAACAGCTGGCGTCCTGGTCGCGGCCTGCGTTGCAGGAATCGCGTTCTATCTTGGGTCGCCGCACGACCGCTTGCGGATCACGGCAGGCCCGGTTGGCGGCGCCGCCGAGCGGTTCGTCGCCGCGATGATCGCTGTTGCCAAGAAACAGAACCCGCTAGTCTCCTTTGAGCCCGTCGAGACCGGGAGCCTTCAGGACAGCAGCGCCCTTCTGGATGCGCGCAAGGTCGATCTTGCCATCGTGCGCTCCGACGCCTCACCGCCCGCCAACGGCCAAACCATCGTTATTCTGCGGAGAGATATCGCCGCCATCCTCGGTCTCCCCAAGTCGAAGGTGGAGGGCTTGGCTGGGCTGAGCGGAAAGACCGTGATCATGCTCGCGAGCCGCGTGCAATTCGCCGACGAGGCGCTGCTCGACGCGCTGCTTGGCTACGCAAACGTTTCGCCTCAATCGGTTTCCCGCATGATCGTGCGCCCCGAGAATCTTGGCAAAGTTTTGCGCGAAAAGTCCGTCGCGGCCGTGTTCGCTGTTGGGCCGGTCGGGGCCGGGGGACTTTCCGATATCGTCACGACCATCACTAAAAGTGTGGGAGCCCCGACGTTGATGGCCTTCGACAACGCAGACGCCATCGCCAACAGCATTCCCGGAACTGAAAGCCTCGACTTGGCCAAGGGATCGCTTCGTATCCATCCTGACATTCCAGACGACAGCACGACTGTAGTAGCTGTTACTTACCGGCTGGCGGCGCCCTTTTCGATGCTGAACCTGCACGCCGGCGCGATCGCGCGAGCGATTCTGACTGCCAAGGGCAAGCTGATGGAGGCCTATCCCCAAGCGGCCTCGATCGAGGCGCCCGATCCCGACAAGAGCTCGACGGTGCTGCCGATCCATCCCGGCGTGGCGCAGTACCTTTCGTCAGGGGAGCAGAGCTTCCTTGATGAGGCGCAGAGCTATTTTTACGCCGCCGCGATGGTGTTCAGCGTCGTCGGCTCCCTTTGGGCCATGGTGGCGAGGCGCCTAAGTAGGAAGCGCGACGCGATGGAACGCAATCGCATCGGCCGTCTGATCCAGATCGCCGACGAAGCCCGGGGCGCGCCGAAGCAAGACCTATCAAGGCTGAGCGGTGAGCTTCACAAGACGCTTTCGGAGATCGTCGAGGCCGGCATGAGCGACCCGACCACCGCCCTGGCGGCGTCCCATGCCGAGGCGGTGTTCGCGGCGCGCCGCCAGACCGTCGAGACGGAAGGCCGCAGCGCTTGACGTCTCGGCACGGTTCGACAGATCCGTTCTTCGAAAGGCGAATTCCCGACTTAGAGATGACCCTGATCAATTTACATCTGAGACGCAGTCCTACTGTTGGGTGTCATCAAACGATTGGAGACCTGCCATGCGTGCTTCAATCCTGAGCGCCGTCATCATCGGATCTTTCGCCAGCACGGGTGTGGCGCTCGCCCAAAATGAAATCACCGTCACCAAGTCGCTTCCTCAATGGAACGAGCAAGGTTGGCTACTTACGCCGGCTCCGACATTGCGACAGGTTGGCCCCGCCTACTCGCAGCCGAGCGGTGTGCGTGTAGGGCGCGGGAGCGTGATTCCGGCGTGGGTGAGCTCGGGTCAATTCCAAAACGTGAACGTCCCCGGCCTCAGCCGTGGCGGCTACTACGAATATTATATCTCGCCGGACGACCGCGTTGTGGTCTTCACCCCGACAGACCGGCGCGTCGCGAAAGTTTTCTGGCATTAATGCCGCCGTGCAACCCACTGCCGGAGGAGCGGGCGCCGTTCCTCCGGCAGAAACGGCGCCCGTATGCCTTGAGACTTCATGCCGTTCGCGCAGGTTTGGAACATTGTCCGTCCCGCGCATTGTTACCGTTCAACGATCGATCGCCTTCGAGCAGATCGCAGAGGCTCGTAAACCCATACGTCGCGCGGATCGCCGGCGCGAACAGCGGGATGCTTGCTGCGACAGCCCCGATGATCCGTTCAGCATTGCTCCGCTTGACGCCAAGAAGGCTGTCATGAAGGAGAACGATGGATCCCGGGCTTGACGATCGGCGGATCTCCGAACTGTATTGCGCGCAGAGCTTTCTCGCGGGCGAACTGGGCGCCGATGTGCTGGCGACGTGCTCGGATGAACGCCAGGTCTTGATGGCCGTAATGCGAGACAGGGCTGATTTCGCGATCGTCAACTTTCGCAGACCGCAGGCGAGACTTTCAACGCTCTTTGATCAGATCCGCAGCCTTGATCGATCGATCCGCATCGTCGCGCTATTTAAGTCGCCAACAGCTGGACAGTTGTTGGCCGGCGCCCGAAGCGGCGCTGCCATATGCAGCATGAGTTCTGATCTAGCAGAACTGAGGGCTCTGCTCACCGATGAGGCGTCGAAACGACGCGCAACACTTCCGGAGCCGCCAGCAATCACAGGCGCTGACGGGCATGGCGATGTCACGCGCATCTTAACTACCCGCGAAATAGAGGTCGTGCGCGCGGTTGCTCGCGGGATGGTGAGCCGCGCAGTGGCGTCGCAACTCCGAATTTCCGAAGGGACAGTCAAGGTTCATCTCAGTCGAATCTACCAGAAGATCGGCGTCCATAACCGGACTGAGCTCGCTCACCAGCTCCGCCATTTGCTGCCCTCGCCGACAATCGAACGCTAGCCGCGTGCTTTGTACCACAATCGGAAGGCAGATCGCGCGGCTTGGCCTCTCGACCGGCCGGCAGGCGGAACAGCACATCTCCAAACAATACTCAGATTTTGATCAGGAGATCGGACGCAGGCCGTTCACTCTCGCGTCACGGGTCGCCGGCAGGACGCGCTGGACGCAGCGGTGCAGGCGATCGGCGGCCGTGTCACAGGCGTCCGAGGCGACATGTCGAACCTCGCCGACATCGACCGGCTCTACGATGCCGTCCAGCAGCAGCACGCGTAGATCGATGTCCTCTTCGCCAATGCAGGAGGCGGCGCGTTCGCGCCACTGGGCGCCATCACAGAGGAGCACTTCGACACAACCTTTGCGACCAACGTGAAGGGCACGCTTTTCACGGTGCAGAAGGCCCTTCCGCTCCTGAAGGATGGCGGGACGGTAATCCTGACCGGCTCGACGGCTTGCGCCGAGGGGACGCCTGCCTTCACCGAGGCGCTCGGCGAATTGGGTTACCGGGTGATCGAAGCCGATGGCGCGGCTGCCGCACTGAGGCAACTGGAAGCCCATCCGGAAACTGTTCTGATGTTCACCGACATCGTCATGCCCGGGATGAACGGCGCCAAATTGGCCGAAGAAGCGCTAAGGCGGAAGCCGGAGCTCAAGATCCTTTTCACCACCGGGTACACCCGCAATGCGGTGGTTCACAACGGCGTCCTGGATTCGGGAGTTCAACTGCCAGGCAAGCCCTATTCGCTCGACGATCTTGCCGCGAAAGTTTGTGCCATCCTGGATGGCGCAGGATAGTTCGCAACGGATCGTTCCTGGCAGCCGCCATGGTCGGGAGTGACTCCAGGCGGAACCAAAGCAATTCTGCTTAGGGCTTTTCGGCCGAACTCTCGGCTTCTCTCGACGCAAGAGATCAGTCAGGGCGGCAGGACGGCTCGGAGGGCTCAGCCTTGAAAAGTTTGCCTGGCCAGCTAAAAGCCTTTGGTGGGGCGTCGTTCAACTCAGGAGAGAAGCTGCAGAGATGCGGCTTCTAGAGGCTGCTTGACGTCCAAACACACGAAGCGGGCCGCGAGGACACGACGCGAAGCCTTGGTCGCCTTTAGCGAAGTGCTTCGCGATCTAAAGGACCCGTCGGAAATCGCGTTTAAGGCGGCCGAGA
The DNA here is from genome assembly GCF_014636935.1 of Alsobacter metallidurans. GTDB lineage: Bacteria > Pseudomonadota > Alphaproteobacteria > Rhizobiales > Beijerinckiaceae > Alsobacter > Alsobacter metallidurans. The sequence goes on from NZ_BMES01000002.1 coordinate 1,057,947, forward strand.
TTGTCGGACGGTCGCTTGGTGCCAGTCGCGTAGGCTATTCCTCCATTGATCAAGATGCCGAGACGCTTCACACGGATCGTGATTGGTCCTGTCCGGGCGTCGAGTCTCTTGTAGGCGTTCTCAGCCTGCGAGAGTACGGCTCCTTTATCGAGAGCCTGAAGCGTGGCGAATTCATCGCCATCTCCGACGTGCGCAACGATCCTCGTACCTGCGGAGCCCCCGCTGCAGTTCTAGAGAGCAAGAGCGCCCGATCGTTCGTCAACGTCCCGGTCATCGAGCAGGGCCGGCTCGTCGCAGTGTTCTTCGTAAACTATGCCGACGTCCGCGCTTGGAGCGAGAGCGAGCTGACATTCATCCGGGAGTTCGCGGATCGGACTCGGACGGCGGTAGAGCGTGCGCGTGGCGAACTACGGCTACGAGAACTCAACGAGTCGCTGAAAGGAGAGGTCGTCGCCCGCTCGGCAGAGCGCGACCAACTCTGGAACTTGTCCCAGGACATGCTGGCGCGAGCGGACTACAGCGGCATGATGTCCGCCGTGAGCCCCGCTTGGACACGGGTTCTCGGCTGGAGTGAAGCCGAACTGCTTTCCCGCGGCTACGCGACGTTCATGCACCCCGACGACATGCCTCCCACACTGGAGGCAATCGGTCGAATGGCGGAGTCAGGTCGACCGACGCGGTTCGAGAATCGCATCGCGACGAGTGATGGAAGCTGGAAGTACATCGAATGGACAGTCGCGCCGGAAGCAGACGGCGTGAACTTCATCGCTGTCGGACGTGACCTCAGTCTCACGCGAGCCCGTGAGGCTGAGCTCGAGGTAGCGCGCGAAGCGCTGCGCCAGAGCCAGAAAATGGAGGCGATGGGGCAACTGACCGGAGGGGTCGCGCACGACTTTAATAACCTGCTCACACCGATCGTCGGCGCGCTCGATATGCTTCAGCGAAGGGGGATCGGGGGAGATCGAGAAAAGCGGCTCATCCAGGGCGCAGCTCAATCGGCCGAGCGGGCCAGGACGCTCGTCCAGCGCCTCCTGGCTTTCGCTCGGCGCCAGCCTCTGCAATCGGTGGCAGTAGATATTGGCCAACTCGTCCAGAACATGGCCGGACTGATCGAAAGCACCACAGGGCCGCAGATTCAAGTTCTTGTCGATGTTGCCGAGGACCTCACGCCGGCGAAGGCGGATCCTAATCAGCTCGAGATGGCGCTCCTGAACCTTGCCGTGAATGCCCGCGATGCTATGCCCGCAGGCGGCGCACTGACAATCAAGGCGATGCTTGCAGACAACCAGCCCGGTTTGACCCCCGGACTTGAGCCGGGGCGTTACGTCAATCTCTCGGTTTCCGATACCGGCGCTGGCATGGACGAGGCGACACTCTCGCGCGCCGTGGAGCCCTTCTTTTCCACCAAGGGAGTCGGCAAGGGTACCGGGCTTGGCCTTTCGATGGTTCATGGTCTGGCGGCGCAGCTCGGTGGTGCGCTCGCCATCAACAGCCGCGAGGGTCATGGCACATCCGTGGTGCTCTGGCTTCCAGTGAGCGACTCCGTTCCGGAGAGCTCGGTGGCCAGTGAAGCTGCTCTCTTCGCCGGCCCTCGCGGGGTTGCCCTCCTGGTAGATGACGAAGAGCTGGTGCGCGTGAGTACTGCCGACATGCTCGATGACCTCGGGTTCAGGGTTATCGAGGCGGGCTCGGCCGAGGAAGCGCTTCAGACGATCGCAGGCGGAGTTGCACCAGACCTTCTCGTCACGGACCACCTGATGCCGGGCATGAGCGGTGCCGAACTTGCCGCCAAGGCACGGCGTCTGAAGCCGCACCTGCCTGTGGTCATCGTTTCCGGATACTCCGAAGTGGAGGGGATCTCTCCCGCTTTGCCGAGGCTCACAAAGCCGTTCTTAAAGTCGGAGCTTGCGGCGATCCTCTCCAATCTGAATCCATCGCCTCGCTGAATTCGGGAGCGTCGGTCCGTGACATCAGGCCACGGTCCCAATGCCCCGTCGGGGTGCGGACGTCGGACTGCATCATCAAACTTCTTGGAGAGCTGCGCAGCTAACCGCCGCTTTGGTGCGCTTCGGGACCCGGGTGAATTTGCGTCCGTGCGAATGGCGGCATGCCAAGTTAGAAGTGAGAAAGTGGACGGTTCGGTGCGCAAAATCCACGAATGGGCGCGGTCTCGGGGAAGAGAAATGGGCCGATCTCGAAGGCTTTTCCGACGCTGAGTGTAGGAAGCTTTCCGACTTTATCGAACAGTTGGAGGAGAGCGCTCGCGAGCGCAGCTGGGAGACGCTCTACCGAGCCATGGCCAAACTCGTCCGGCGCCCCCGCCGCCACAGGGAGCGTTCCTTGGACGGCCCCAATCTGGGCCTGAAACCAAGCGTCTCGTGTGAGCCAACTCCGTTGGAATTATAAAATTGAGGAAGCGTTTCGATCACGTCGCCGGCTTTTCAAAGCGGCGGACGCGCACCGATCAGGAATCCACCAGAACGGCACGACCCGTAATCTCGCCTGCCTTCAGCTGCCGCATTGCAAGGTTCGCGTCGTCCTTTGGGAAGCGCGTGACCGGGAGCGGCGGCAGCTTGCCGGACTGCGCCAGCGCAACTACGGCGCGCAAATCTTTCACTGTGCCGGTGTTGCTGCCCATGATGCTGAGCGCGCGGAACACCATCCCGGCGAGCGACAGGGTCAGTTCGCCGCCAGCTACGCCGACATTGACGAGCTTGCCACCCTTGGCCAGGGCGCCCATGGCGGCGGTAGCCGTGGCGCTGGCGTTCACGAAGTCGATTACGGCGTCCACCGGGCCGCCTGCGGCTTTGATGATCTTTTGAGCCACGTCGTCGCCCGACCCGTCTACGGCCGCCGTCGCGCCCAAGTCGAGCGCGGCCTCCCGCTTGGCGCGGTCGATGTCGACCGACACGATCGCGCGATGGTCGAAGGCGCGCAGCATCGAAATGGCCGCGAGCCCCAGCCCGCCAGCGCCAATGAGCACGATGGGCTTGTCAGGCCCCATCGGCATCACTTTCTGAATGGCGCTGTAGACCGTGATGCCCGAGCAGGCGAACGTCGACGCGAGCGCCGGGTCGAGGTTGCCCAGCGGCACGAGGTAACGCGGGTGCGGCGCCACCACTTCACTGGCAAAGCCGCCATGGCGCACGACCCCAATGCTGCTCTGCTTGGCGCAGAGGTTGTCGTCCTCGTTCAGGCAGTGCTCGCAATGGCCGCAGCCGATCCAGGGGTACACCACATAGCGTTCGCCCACGGTTACGCCGGTCGCCTCGGGCCCGACGGCGACGACCCGGCCGGCGATCTCATGGCCGGGCGCCCGAGGCAGGGTCACGCCGCGGTCGGCAAGGGTGAGCACCTTGCCACCCCCCATGTTGTAGACGCCCTTCCAGAAATGCAGGTCGGAGTGGCAGACGCCGCACGCCTCGACGGCAACCACGACCTCGGTCCCGGTCGGCTCCGGGCGCTTGACCTCGATGCATTCGAGCGGCTCGCTGTGGCGAACGACGGCCCAAGCTTTCATGTCGTTGTTCCTTCCCTGAGCATCAGCCCGCCACGCGGGAGGCGCGGGCCGCAAATTCGGCGACTGCCTCGACTTCCCGGGCAGCCACGTCAAAGAGGTTGTGGAGGCGTATGAAGCCGTGGGTGACGCCCTCGGCTGTGCGGCGCATGACCGGAACGCCGGCGCGTTCGAGCGCATCGGCAAAAGCGCGTCCCTCGTCGGCGAGCACGTCGCATTCCGCGAGGACGACCAGCGTCGGAGGCAGGCCCGCGAGGTCGTCGGCCGCCCGAAGCGGCGCGATGTCTGGTGAGGTCCACTGGGCTTCGGGCGCGTAATGGCGGAAGAACCAGACCATGTCATCGCGCGTGAGCGGCAGGCCAGCCCCGTACGCGTGATAGGATGGCCGGCCGAAGTCGCAGTCCGCCACGGGATAGATCAGGGCCTGCCCGGCGAGGGCGACCTTGCCGCGCAACTTGCGGGCCGCCACAGCGGCCAGGTTTGCGCCCGCGCTGTCGCCGGCGACCAGCAGAGGCGTTGCGGGACCGGCGAGCTCACGCCCGTGGGTGAGCGCGTCGACGGCGTCATCCAATCCAGCCGGAAACTGATGCTCGGGCGCCAAGCGGTAGTCGGGCAGCAGAACGGAGCAGCCGCTTTGAGCCGCCAAGGTGCGAGCCAGCGTGTCGTAATCGTCCAGCGCCCCGACCACCCATCCGCCGCCGTGGAGATAGACGAGTAGGCCGGCCGGCGCATCCGTCGGGCGGAAATGGCGCGCCGCGATCGACCCGGCGCGGGTCGGGACCTGGATGTCGCGCACCTCGGCCATAGCCGGCCCCTGCCCGATCACGGCCCTGGCGGCGGCCACCATGGCGCGCGCGTCCTCGGGCGATCCGGACGACAGGGCCGGGCGTCCCTTCAACTGCTCGAGCATGGCCGCGACGAAGGGATGGAGCGTCATGCGAGAACGAAGCCTTCGTAGTTCTTGGCCGCGACCTCGCTGCAGATGCGCCGGTAGCGGTCCACGCCGCCCACATACGGCATCATGATGCGCGGCTTGCCGGGGATGTTGGCGCCCATGTACCAGGACGCGGCTTTGGGCAGCAGCGTCCCGGCGGCCGCCTCGCCGACATGCGCAACCCACCGCTCCTCCGCGCCGACGTCAGCATCGATTCGCGCCAGGCCCTTGCTCCGCATGTGGTCGATGCAGTCGGTGATGAACTCGACATGCTGCTCGATCGACATGATGACGTTGCTGAGGACGGACGGGCTGCCCGGGCCGGTGACCATGAACAGGTTGGGAAACCCGGCGCTCATGAGGCCGAGATAGGCCTTGGGGCCGTCCCGCCACTTGTCGCGCAGTGAGGCGCCCCCCTCGCCGCGGATGTCGACCCGAAGCAGCGCCCCCGTCATGGCGTCAAACCCGGTGGCGTAAACCAGCGCGTCGAAGCCGTAGCGAGCGGCGGATCGGGTGACGAGGCCAACCGGCGTGATCGCCTCGATGGGGTCGCGGCGGATGTCCACGAGGGTCACGTTCGGCCGGTTGAACGTGGCGTAGTAGTCGCTGTCCACGCAGATGCGCTTGGTGAAGATCGGGTAGTCCGTCGGGGTGAGGAGTTCGGCCGTCTGCGGGTCCTGGACGATCTCCCGGATCTTCCGGCGCACGAAGTCGGCAGCGGTCTCGTTGGACTGCTCGTTCACGACGAGGTCGTTGTATGCGTGCATGAAGTTCGCGCCGCCCTTGTCCCACCGCCGCTGGTACTCGGCCTCGCGCTCCTCCGGGGTGGCCTCCAGCGCGGACTTCACGGCGAACTCATAGATCGTGCCCGAGCGCGTCTCCTCGCGGGCGCGCTTGCGCAGCGCCGGGTAGTCGCTCTTCCAGCGCGCGATCTCGTCGGGCGTCAGCGGCGCGTTGCGGGCCGGCACGCTGAAATTCGGTGTGCGCTGAAAAACGTAGAGGTGGCCGGCCTGCTCCGCGAGTTCGGGGATCGCCTGAATGGCCGAGGAGCCTGTGCCGATCACCCCGACGGTCTTTCCGCCGAAATCGACCGGTTCATGCGGCCAGGCGCCAGTATGATAGATTTCCCCCGCAAAGGATGCCGCGCCCGGGATTTCCGGAATGCGCGAGGCCGAGAGGCACCCCGTCGCCATCACGCAGAAGCGGGCCCGGATCCTCTCGCCCTTGTCGGTCGCCAATGTCCAGCTTTGCGTCGTCTCGTCGTAGTCGGCGCGTGTCACGGTGGTGTTGAACTGGACGAAGCGCTTGAGGTCGAAGCGTTCGGCGACGTGCCGGGCGTAGGCCAGGATCTCGGGCTGGGTGGCGAAGCGCTCGGACCAGTTCCAGTCCTGCTGCAAGCCGTCGTCGAACGAGTAGGAGTACTGCATGCTCTCGACGTCGCAGCGGGCGCCCGGGTAGCGGTTCCAGTACCAGGTGCCCCCGACGTCGCCGGCGCTGTCAAACGCCTTCACCGAGAAGCCCAAGCGGCTCAGCCGGTGGATGAGGTAGAGCCCCGAAAAGCCGGCGCCGACCACCGCGACGTCGAGCAGGCCATCGTTGAGCGTGCGATCGGACATATGCAACTCCCGGATCGTGGAGCCGGCGCGGCTCGCGGGCGACGCCGGCGTGGGGCGCTGGTCGGCGGCCTACTTGGCCAAGGGGCAGACCGAAGGATCGGCGGGCGCGAAAGCGTCCTCGGGGGCGATCTCGGCGACCTGCTTGTAGAGGTCCCACTCGCCCTTCGACTCCTCGGGCTTCTTGACCTCGAAGACGTACATCTGGCGCATCACGCGGCCGTCCGGACGGATCGAGCCGTTGTGGGTCATGAAGTCGTTGATGGGCGTCTCGCGCATCTTCTTGTTCACGGCCGCGGTGTCGTCCGTGCCGGCGGCCTTCACAGCGTTGAGGTAGTGCATCACCGCCCCGTAGGCGCTCGCCTGGATCATGTTAGGCATCTTGCCGAAGCGGTCGAAGTAGCGCTTGGAGAAGGCGCGGGTCTGGTCATTCTGGTCCCAGTAGAAGGGCGCGGTCTCGAGCAGGCCCTGAGCGGTCTTGAGGCCCATCGCCTTGGTGTCGTGCAGCGTGAGGCTGAGGGCCGCGAGCTGCTGCTTGGGCCGGATGCCGAACTCGTCCGCCTGCTTGACGATGTTGGCCGCGTGCGCGGTGGTGGTCGCGAGGGCGACGACCTTGGCGCCGGACGCCTGCGACTTTAGCAAGTCGGATGAAAAGTCCGTGGTGTCGAAGGGATGCTTGGTGGAGCCGAGTATCGTTCCGCCGGCCTTCTTCACCATCGCGGTGGTGTCGCGCTCGACGTTGACGCCGTAGCCGTAGTCGACCGTCATGAAATACCAGCTGTCGTGCTTCTGCTTCATCAGCTGGTTCACGACGCCGAGGGCCTGGCTGTAGTTGTTGTAGGTCCAGTGGATGCCGTTGGGGCTGCACTTGGCGCCGGTCAGATCGGAGCTGGCCGTCGACAGGTAGATGACGAGCTTGTCCTTGTTCTTGGACAGCTCCTGCATGCCGAGCGCCACGGTGGTGATGCCGATGTCGAAGATTGCGGTGACGTCTTCGTCATACCATTTGCGGGCCATCCCGAGCCCCACGTCGGGCTTGTTGAGATGATCGCCGTTCAAGAGCTGGATGGGACGGCCCAGCACGGTTCCGCCGAAATCCTCGATGGCCATCGTCATGGCCACGTTGGTGCCCGGGCCCGAGAGGTCGCGCACGATGCCGGACATGTCGCTGAGCTGGCCGATCTTGAGCGGCTTGGCCTGCGCGAGCGCGTCGCTGGCGAGAGTTCCGAAGATGGCCAGCGCGCCGGCCGCAAGGGCAACGGTGGGCCGGCGGCCTGTGGTCCGCGTCATGGTGCTCTCCTCCCGCCATACGGCGCCGCGCCATTCTGTCCGGCGCTTGTGGCCAGTTTTGGCACGATGAATTCATTGGTCAACCAATGATTGAGCGCGGAGGCCTCGAGAGAGGTGCGCAACTGCGCTTACCCGGGCGCGCGTTTTCCCAAACGGCTCTTCATGCGTCGCCGGCCCGGCGGCTCTCGCGCTCGCAGAAGACCGCGAAACGCACCGCGGCCGCCACGCGCGAACGCTCGCCGAGCTTGCCAAGCACGGCCGAGATGTGCGCCTTCACGGTCGCCTCGCTGATCCCGCACCGATGCGCGATCTGCTTGTTGATCTGCCCCTGGGCCACGAGGCCTAGGATCGCCCGCTGGGCCGGCGTGAGGCTGCGCACCCGCTCGGCGAAGAGATCCGGGTTCTCCAGGAAGACGCGGCCAGGCGGCAGCGCGCCGGGCGTGTCCCCTCGAGCCAGGACGCCCGGTCCAGGCGGATCGGGCAGGCGAAACATGCGCCCCATCAGTAGGATTTCGGCAGGCCGAGCACGCGTTCGGCGATAAAGGACAGGATGAGCTGTTCGGTGACGGGCGCGATGCGGGGCAGCATCGATTCGCGGAACAGGCGCTCGACCTGGTACTCGCGGGCATATCCCATGCCGCCATGCGTCATCACGGCCTTGGTGCAGGCGTCGAACGCCGCGCGGGCGCCGAGAAATTTGCCGGCGTTGGCCTCCGCCCCGCAGGACTGGCCGTTGTCGTAGAGCCATGCGGCCCGCATCAGCATCCAGTAGGCGGACTCCAGGTAAGTCCAGGCTTCCGCCAGAGGGTGTTGCACGCCCTGGTTCTGGCCGATGGGCCGGCCAAAGACGACGCGATCCTTGGCGTATTGCGCCGCCCTGTTGAGCGCGTCGCGCCCGACCCCGATGGCCTCAATGCCGACCAGGATGCGCTCGGGGTTCAGGCTGTCCAGCAGGTACTCGAACCCCCTGCCCTCCTCGCCGACGCGGTCCTCCTCGCGGATAAACAGGCCGTCGATGAAAACGGCGTTGGAGTCGACGGCGTTGCGGCCCATCTTCTTGATGCGCCGCACCTCGATCTTGCTGCGGTCAAGGTCGGTGTAGAACAGCGTCATGCCCTGTGTGGGCTTGCGGCACTGGTCCTTGGGGGTGGTGCGGGTGAGCAGCAGGATCTTGTCGGCCACCTGGGCGGTGGAGGTCCACATCTTGCGGCCGTGCACCACGTAGCCACCCGGCGCCCGGGTGGCGACCGTCTTGATGCTGGTGGTGTCGAGGCCGGCGTCAGGCTCGGTGACGCCGAAGCAGGCCTTCTGCTCGCCCTTCACCAGCGGGGTCAACCAGCGCTGCTTCTGCTCGGGGGAGCCGTGCACCACGATGGCGTGGGGACCGAACAGGTTGATGTGGATCGCGGACGCCGCGGAGTAGCCGCCGCCACTGGAGGTCGCGGCGTGCATCATGATGGCCGCCTCGGTGACGCCGAGGCCCGCGCCGCCGACCTCCTCGGGCATGGTGATGCCGAGCCAGCCGTTCTGGGCCATGAGGGCGTAGTACTCGCTGGGGAAGCGGGCCTCTTCCTCGCATTCCGTCCAATAGTCGTCATCGAAGGAGGAGCAGATCTGGCGGACGCTGGCGTCGATGGCCTTCTGGTCGTCGCTGAGCTGGATGTCCATGAGGGTGTCCGATGCTGGGGAAAGGGGCAGGCGGCGCGTTCAGCCGATGAAGATCAGCTTCTTGCCGAGGTTTTCGCCGGCGTAGAGGGACGCGATGGCCCCTGGCGCTTCCTCGATGCCTTGGGCGAGGTCGATGTCGTAGGTGAGCGTTCCGGCCTTGCAGAGCCGCGCGAGGTCGTCGCAGGCGGCCGCGTAGCGGGCCATGTGGTCGAAGATCACGAAGCCGCTCCACACCAGGCGCCGCAACATGATCTCGCGCTCGTTGCGGGGGCCGGTCGGAAGCGGGTTCCACGAAGCCACGGAGGCGGTGCCGCACTGGACGATGCGCCCGCCGATGGCCATGCGGCGCAGCACGGTGTCGAGGATGCTGCCGCCCGTGTTGTCGAAATAGACGTTCACGCCATCCGGCGCCGCCTTGGCGACGGCGGCGTCGAGGTCGGCCGTCTTGTAGTTGATCGCGTCCGCATAGCCGTAGCGCTCGCGGCAGAGCGCCACCTTGCGGTCGTCGCCGGTGAGGCCGATCGCGCGGGCCCCGAGGTTGCGACCGATCTGGCCGACGAAGCTGCCGACGGAGCCGGCCGCCGTGGACACCACGAGGGTGTCGCCCTCGCGGGGCCGGCCCAGCTCGGTAAGGGCCAGATAGGCGGTGACGCCGTTGATGCCGAGCAGGCTCCCGAAGGCGGCGAGCGGCAGGTCCTGCGTGGCGCGGTGGATCACCTGCGCGGGCGTCGCGACCGCGTAGTCCTGCCAGCCGAACCAGCCATAGAGCGCATCCCCGGCCTTGAAGTCCGGATGGCGGCTCTCCTGCACGACGCCCACCGCCAGCGCCCGCATGGGGCCGCCGAGCGGCACGGGCGCGGAGTAATTCGCCTCGGCCGAGGCCCAGCCGCGCTGCGCCGGGTCGACGGACAGGTAGACGTTGCGGACCAGGATCTCGCCGTTGCCCGGCTCGGGCACGGACGCGCTGGCGAGCTCGAAGTCGCTCGCCTGCGGGACTCCCGCCGGGCGCCTGGCCAGCAGAACCTGCCGGTTCTCGCCTGGGGTGGAGTATGTCGGGATGTCGGTCGGCATCGGGGGCTCCTAGAAGGCGACGTTGGCGGCGCCCTTGGTTCCGAGCATGCGGCGGGCGTCATCCGGGGTGGCGACCTCGAGCGACAGCTCCTCCAGGATGCGGCGGATCTTGGCGACCTGGTCGGCGTTGGAGGGCGCGAGCTGGCCCTTGCCGAGATAGAGGTTGTCCTCCAGCCCGACGCGGACATTGCGCCCAGGATGGCCCCCATGGTGACGAAGGGCAGCTGGTGACGGCCCGCGGCCAGGATCGACAGGTAGTAGTCCTGGCCGAAGAGCCGGTCGGCGGTCGCCTTCATGTGCATCAGGTTCTCGGGCTCGGGCCCGATGCCGCCCAGGATGCCGAAGATCGACTGGACGAAGAACGGCGGCTTCACGAGCCCGCGATCTGCGAAGTGCGCCAGGTTGTAGAGGTGGCCGACGTCGTAGCACTCGAACTCGAAGCGGGTCCCGAGCGCGCCGAGCTCCGTCATGCCGCGCTCGATCTGCGTGAACGTGTTGGAGAGGATGAAGTCCTTCGTCATCTCCAGGTAAGGCTGCTCCCAGTCGTTCTTGTATTCGGCGATGCGCCCGCCCGCGGCCGAGATGTTGAAGTTGAAGGAGCCCATGTTCATGGAGGCGATCTCGGGAGGGGCCCACTTGGCCGCCGCCAGGCGCTCGTCCAGCGTCATGCCGAGGCCGCCGCCCGTCGTGATGTTGATGATGCCGTCGCAGCCCTGCTTGATGGTCGGCAGAAAGCGCTTGAACATCTCGGGATCCTGCGTGGGCCGCCCCGTCTCGGGGTTGCGCGCGTGGAGATGCAGGATCGCGGCGCCGGCCTTGGCGGCCCCGATGGCGCTCTGGGCGATCTGGTCGGGCGTGACCGGCAAATGCGGCGACATGCTGGGCGTGTGGATCGAGCCCGTGATGGCGCAGCTGATGATGACCTTCTCGGCGCGTTTCATGTGCGTTTCCCTGTTGCGGCGCGCTCAGAACCGCGCGGCGATGTCCTTCCAGGCGTCCTGCAGCGCTCCGCGATGCTCCGGGGCCGCGATCGCGACCAGGCGCTCCGCCCGCTCGGTCACGGCGAGGCCGCGCAGGTCCGCCACGCCGTGCTCGGTGATCACCACGTCGATGGCGTGGCGCGGCAGGGAACACACGCCATCGAGGCGCGCGGTGATGCGCGACACGGCGTTGCGGCCGGAGGTCGCCGGCAGTGCGATGATGCTGACGCCGTCATGCGCGAGGCTTGCGGCCTGCGCGAAATCGGCCGCGCCGCCGACGCCGCTGATCATGCGACCGTCCAGCATTTCGAGATTGGCCTGGCCGAACAGGTCGACGCTCAGCGCCGAGTTCACGGCGACGAGCCGCGGCAGGCCGGCCAGCGTCGCGGGCCCGTGCGTGTAGTCGCAGGCCCGCACCGCGAAATCGGCGCGATCGGCGAGCCAGTCGTAATAGGCGGCCGTCCCGACATGGACGCAGCTGGCGTGCAACGCTCGTGGGTCGAGCGAGCCGCCATCGGCCAGCAGGCGGGTCGCATCCGACAGCATGCCGGAGTGAAGACGCAGCCCGCGGCGGTCGGCGACAATGCGCATCAGCGCGTCAGGCGTCTTGCCGAGCCCAACCTGGAGCGTTGATCCGTCGATCACGAAACCGGCGATCAGTTCCGCGATGCGCGAGGCCTGAGGGGACGGGGTCCCCACGTCGTATTCGCGCAACGGCGTGTCCAGCTCCAGAACGGCGTCGGCCCGGGCGAGCGCGAATGTTTCTGCGCCAGGGATGCGCGGCATCCGCGGGTTGACCACCGCGAAGATGCGCCGGCACCGCTGCAGCGCAATGGGGGTGAACTCCACCGCGATTCCGAGCGAACAGAGACCATTGGCGTCAGGCGGCGACACGTGGACGAAGCCAACGTCGAACGTGGCGCCGCGCAAGTGGGACGCGAAGGCGCCGTAGGACATCGGCAGATGCCGCAAGCGTCCGCCGGCCTGCGAGCCCGACGGCGCGGGCTGCGCGAAGGGACTGGACCAGATGGAGCCCTCGGGCAGCCGTTCCACCGGGACCGGATTGATGCCGGGGACGAATGCGCCCGTGATATGAAGAGGCGGCGCACTGGCGGCGCAGAGCGCATCCACCAGCGCCGGAACCTCGGCGCCGGCGCCCGGAAGGTAAATGCGGTCGCCCGCCGAGAGCAGCCGCACGAGCCCGGCTGGATCGTTGACGCGCCGCGCGGCGCCCGGTGTGCCGGCCTCCCGCATCAGGCTCGCGCTCCGGCTCGGCCGGCAATCGCGGCCGCGCGGGCGAGCACCTGCTCGGCCTGCCTGAGATGCGGGATGTCCAGCATCTTGCCGTCGAGGCCGACGACGCCGATGCCCGGGCTGGCCGAGAACGCGTCCACGACCCTCCGGGCATGGTCGATTTCGGCCTGCGACGGCGAAAACGCCGCGTTGATGCCCGCCACCTGGTCGGGGTGTATGGCGATACGGCCGGTGAACCCCTCGCGGGACGCTTCGGCGCAATCGTGTCGCAGGCCGGCATCGTCGCGGAAATCGGCGTAGAGCGTCTCGATCGCGGCTACGCCGCAGGCCTTGGCGGCCAGGAGGCACTGCGACCGGACCATCCGGTAGGTGAAGGCCCATCGGCCCGATGGGTCCCGGTTGGTGCTGGCGCCCAACGCGGTGCTGAGATCTTCCGCGCCCCAGGTCAGCCCGAACAGGCGCGGCAGCGGCGTGTCGTGATAATGCGCGAGCCCAAAGGGCGCCTTCGGGGTTTCGGTCGCGACAGGCAGGAGCCGGATGGACTTGGCGACGCCGTCGCGGCGCTCCAGCGCGTCCAGGAACGCGCTGATGCGAACGAGGTCGGCCGGGCGGTCCGCCTTCGGGACCACGATCCCGTCCGGCGCGGCCCGGACCACGCCGACAAGGTCGTCGAGGCCGCCGTCCGCGAGCGGGTTCATGCGCACCCACAGCTCAGATCCGCCCGTGCGCGGAGCGGCGATGTAGTCGCGCACCATGTCGCGCGCCAGCGCCTTGCGGGACGGCGCGACCGAATCCTCGAGATCCAGGATCAGCGCATCGGCGCCCGAGCCGGCGCCCTTGGCGAGCTTCTTCTCGCTGTCGCCGGGAACGAACAAGAAGGACCGGAGCGTCATGCCGCCGGCCTCCTGCGTTGTAGGCCGGAGCGCTTGCAGTGGGCGACGAGCTCGTTGCGTTGGTTAAAGGCGCGATGGAGGAAGACCACGATCCCGGCTTCGGGCCGGGACCGGCTCTCGCGCAGCTCGACCACCTCGGTTTCAACCCGGATGGTGTCACCGTGGAACAGCGGCTTGGGGAAGCGCACTTCGTCCCACCCCAAATTGGCGATCGCGGTGCCAAGCGTAGTGTCCCCGACCGAAATGCCCACCATCAGGCCGAGAGTGAAGGCGCTGTTGACGAGGCGCTGCCCGAACTCCGTCTCGGTCCGGCAATACTCTTCGTCGAGGTGCAGATAAGCCGGATTGTGCGTGACGCAGCTGAACCAGACGTTGTCCGCCTCCGTGACGGTGCGCCGGATCTCGTGGCGAAACACCTGTCCAACGGTGAGTTCGTCAAAAAACAGACCGGCCATCCGTTCGCCTCCCTAATTCATCGCTCTTTTATAAGGTCTGATAATTTACTTGCGCGGCGTTGTCGAGCCTCTTATCGTCGCGCCAAGCAAACGAGGAAACGCTCCGTTGAACCACGAGCCGGCACAGCGGCCAGTCGATACGCATGGCGCGGCGGAAGGCCGGGCGGCCAGCACCGACGAACTCCGCTCATGGATCCAGCGCGAGACCGGGGGAGCCATTGTTGATTGGCGTCAGATCAGCGGCGGCAACCGGTGCCGCTCCTGGGCGGTAGACGTCGACACGGGATCGGGCGTAGAGGCTCTCTACCTGCGCTATCAACCGCCACGGCCGCCCTCCGCCGAGCCTTACACGGTGTGGCGTGAGGCGGAGTTCTACAAGGCGCTCGGCGGCACCAGAGTGCCGGCCCCGCGGCTCATCGCCGTTCACCCCACCTCCCAGGCCATCTTGACCGAACGCGCGCCCGGCCGCGCCGACTACCGCCGGATCGGCGACCAGGCCGAGCGGATCGCGATCGCACGGGATTTCGTGGCGGCCCTCGCGACCCTGCACGGGACGTCGACGGCCGGCATGCGCCTGCCCGGCCTCGACGGCGCCTCCACGATGGCTGACTGCGTGCGCCGCGAACTCGCCGCCTGGCGCGCCATGTATGACGAGGCCGGGACGGCCGATCCGCTGATCGACTTCGCGCTGGCGTGGCTCGACCGGAACGTCCCCGAGCCGGCCGGGCGGCCGGTGCTCGTCCACGGCGACGCGGGGCCCGGCAACTTCCTGTTCGACAAGGGGCGTCTGACGGCCTTGCTCGATTGGGAGCTCGCCCATCCGGGCGACCCCATGGAGGACCTGGCCTGGTTCTCGATGCGTTGCGTGATGGAGCCGGTGCCCGATTTTGCGGCGTGCCTGCGGGAGTATGGCCGGCTCACCGGCGCCCAGCCCGATCTCACGCGCATCCGGTACCACCGCGTGTTCGTGTCGACCCGCGTCGTGATTATCCGGCATCGCAACGTCACCGGCCTGCCGGCAAATTCCATCGTGTCGCGCGCATTGAACCGGCGCCTGCTGGTCGCCGCGCTCGCGGAGGCGACGGGCGTGAGGCTCAAGCCGCCGCAGCCGATCCGGGCGCCGACGTCGGATCGCACGGCGTTGTTCGATCACGTGCTGAACGAATTGCGCCATGACATCGCGGATGCGAGCGCCGACGCGGGCGTCGTGACGGCGGCCAAGAACGCCGCCAAGGTGGTGAAGTTCCTGCGCGAGCATGACCGTCTCGGGCCGACGCTGGATGCGCAGGAGCGGGACGAACTCGCGGCGCTGCTGGGCGAGCGCCCCGCCACGGTCGCGGCCGGGATGGCCCAGCTCAGCGCCGCCCTGAAGGCCGGGCGGGTGCCCTTTGAAACCGCGCTTCGATTTTTCGCCGCGAGCGTCGCGCGCGACGGCGAACTCGCCGCCTCCGCGTCGGGCGGCCTCGCGAACCGCAGCTTCCCCCCCTTGTCCAGCTCCGGAACCGACCATGCCTGAAACCGCCCTCGCCTCGCCTTTCACCGCCAGGGACGACAACTTCCACTTCGACCAGATGAGCGATCGGTGGTGGGAGACCGAAACCGCCTGGTTCGCGTTCTGCAATCCCGAGCGCAAGCTCGGCGGATGGCTCTACAGCATGGCGCGGCCCAATATCGGGACGATCGCGGGCGGGTGCTGGATCTGGGACGAGACGGCCGTTGTTCCGTGGGAAGTGCCCTATTCGGCCAACTACACGGCGCTGCGCCTGCCCCGGGACCAGGACCTCTCCGACATCACGCTGCCGACCGGCGTCAGGATCAAGGCCCTGGAGCCGCTGAAGCGCTATGACATCGGCTTCGAGGACGAGGACCGGGTGCGCGTCGCCCTCACGTTCGACGCCGTGATGCCGGCCCGCCCGCTGCGCAAGGGCGACTCGTCGTTCAAGAACCTCAACCACTTCGACCAGTTCGGCCGTGTGACGGGCGAGATCGTCCTGCATGGCGAGCGCATCCCGATCGACTGCTACGCCATTCGCGACCGGAGCTGGGGGCCCCGGCCCGAGCACCGGCCCGGCAAGAGCGCCTACGTGACCGGCATCGCATCTCCGGACGATGCGTTCCTGGCGGTGACCAAGTGGAACGACGAGACGGATCCGATCGCGTACGGGTTCATGATCAGGGACGGCAAGATCGGCGACCTCTTGTCCGGCCGGCGCAGCGTCGAGCGGGACCCTCAGACCGGGATCGTGTCGACCATCACGATCGAGGCCAAGGACGAGTTCGGGCGCGACCTCCTGGCGACCGGCCGCCGGCTCAGCGGCATCATCATCAACCGCCACAGCTTCATCGACAGCAACGGCCTCATCGAGTGGACGATCAACGGCAAGACCGGGCATGGCGAGGACCAGGACATGTGGCCCGTCCATCGCTGGTCCGCCTTTCGGCGGGACGCTCGGAAAGGGTCCGCCTCGTGAGCTCCGCGAACGTGACCGCCGCATCGCCGGCGCCTGACAGCGCGCGCCAGCCGCTCGACGGCGTGGTGGTGATCGACCTCAGCCAGATCTACAACGGCCCCTACGCGACGTTCCTGATGGCGGCCGCGGGCGCGACGGTGATCAAGATCGAGCCGCCGGGCGGCGAGCCGCTGCGGCGCAGGGGCGTGGTCGGCGGAGCCGCCCTGCCCTTTGCGATGCTGAACGCCTGCAAGCAGTGCGTGGTGCTCGACCTGAAAGCCGAGGAGGGCAAGGCCGCGCTGCGCGACCTGGTTCGCGACGCCGACGTGCTGGTGGAGAATTTCGCGCCGGGGGCGATGGAACGGCTCGGCCTTGGCTCCGACGTGCTGCAGGCGTTGAATCCGCGCCTGATCTACGCCTCCAGCTCGGGTTTCGGCAGCGACGGGCCTTATCGCAACTACCCAGCGATGGACCTGACCGTCCAGGCGATGGCGGGCGTGATGAGCACCACGGGCTTTCCGGATCGCCCGCCCGTGAAGGCCGGCCCGGCCCTGTGCGACTTCTTTGCCGGCGTGCATCTCTACGGCGCGATCGCAACCGCCCTCTTCGAGCGCGAGCGCACCGGCGTGGCGCGCAAGCTCGAAGTCGCCATGCAGGACGCCGTGTACCCGTCGCTGAGCTCCAGCCTCGGCATGTTCTGGGGCCAGCGCGGCGCCGAGAACCCGCCGCCTCCCCGCACGGGCAATCGCCATGGCGGCCTCGCCGAGGCGCCTTACAACGTTTACCCGACAAGCGACGGCTGGATCGCGATCATCTGCGTCGGCGACGCGCACTGGGCCTCGCTGGTGCGGACCATGGGCCGGCCGGAGCTGGCCGAGGACCCGCGCTTCACGAGCCTGAAGCTGCGCGTCGCCGCCATGGACGCCGTGGACGCGCTGGTGACCACCTGGACGAGCCAGCGCACCAAGGAAGAGGCCTTCCAGGCGCTGATGGCCAACAAGGTGCCCTGCGCGCCGGTGCGCGACCTCGAGGAGGTCGTGAACGACCCCAACATGCACGCGCGCGGCTCGCTGCAATGGCAGGACCACCCGGAGCTCGGCCGCATCGTCGTGCAGCATTCGCCGCTGCGCTACGCCGGCGCGCCGCGCCGCACGCTGGAGCCCAGCCACCTCCTCGGCGCCGACACGGCCGCCGTGCTGCGCGAGCGGCTCGGCTGGGACGACGCCACGATCGCGCAGGCGCTGCCGCGCCTGTCGCGCACGCAAGCTTAGAGAGCAGGACGCGCCATGGGCGGAATCGTTGGCATCGACGTGGGCGGCACGTTCACCGATCTGTTCTACTCGGCCGACGGCCTGAGCGTGGACGCGGTGCTGAAGGTGCCGTCGACGCCGGACGACCCCAGCCGCGGGCTGATCGACGCCCTGAAGGCGGTCGGCGCCGCGCCGGCGTCGCTCGACGTCATCCTGCACGGCACCACCATCGCGACCAATGCGGTGATCGAGCGCCGCGGCGCCCGCTGTGCGCTGATCACCACGCAGGGCTTTCGCGACATCCTGGAGCTGGGCCGGCGCGACCGGCAACGCATGTACGGCCTCACGGGCGTGCAGCAGCCGCTGATCCCGCGCGAGATGCGCTGGGAAGTGGAGGAGCGTCTCGACCACAGGGGCGAAGTGCTGACGCCGCTGGACGAGGCCGGGCTGGAGCGCCTTGCCGGGGCGCTGGCCCGCGAGCCGGTAGACGCCGTGGTGATCTCGTTTCTGCACGCCTACGCCAACCCGGCGCATGAGCGCCGCGCCAGGGAGATCGTGCAGGCCGCCAACCCGGGCTGGGAGGTCGTGATCTCCAGCGACGTGGTGCGCGAGTACTACGAATTCGAGCGCACCAGCACGGCGACCGTGCAGGCCTATCTGCAGCCGCTCGTGTCGCGCTACGCCCGCAATCTCACCGAAAAACTCGGCGAACTCGGTTTCGAGCGCCAAACGCTGGTGATGCAGTCCAATGGCGGGCTGATCCCGCTGTCGCAGCTGTCGCAGCGAGCCGCCAACATCGTGCGCTCCGGACCGGCGGCCGGCGTGATGGCGGCGGCGCGGCTCGCCGCCGAGGCGGGCTTCACGCACGTGATCACGGGCGACATGGGCGGCACCAGCTACGACGTCGCCGTCGTGGTGAACGGCGCGCCGCGGATCGCCGAAACCACCGAGCTCGACTTTCGCGTGCCGCTGCGGCTGCCCATGATCGACGTGCACACGATCGGCGCCGGCGGCGGCAGCATCGCGTTTCTGGATCGCGGCGGCACCCTGCAGGTCGGGCCGCGCAGCGCCGGCGCCGTGCCGGGACCGGTGTGCTTCGGCCGCGGCGGAGTGGAGCCCACCGTCACGGACGCGAACGCGGTGCTGGGGCGCATCAACGCCGAGCATCCAATCGGCATGAAGCACCTCACACACCTCGACGTCGAGGGCGCCCGCGCCGCCATGGCGAAGCTCGGCGAGCCGCTGGGCCTCGGCGTCGAGCAGACCGCGGAGGCGATCCTGACCATCGTGGATCACGTGATGGCGCGCCGCACGCGCCTGCTCAGCGTCGAGCAGGGGCACGATCCGCGCGACTTCGCGCTCGTGGCGTTCGGCGGCGCGGGACCCTTGCACGGTGCGGCGATCATGCGCGAGGTCGGCATCCGCACCATGCTGCTGCCGCCGCATCCGGGCGTGCTCTGCGCGCTGGGCTGCGCGGTCGCGGACCTGCGCTACGACCTCTCCCAGACGGTGGAGACGCCTCTGGCCGAGGTCGCGCCGACATTCGTGAGCGAGGTGCTTACCCGCCAGCGCCGCGAGGGCGAGGAGCGCCTGGCCGCCAGCGGCACGCCGCTCGACACCGTGGCGGTCTCGCATGCGGCCGAGATGTCCTATCTCGGCCAGATCCATACGCTGCGCGCCGCCGTGGAGCCGTCCTGGGACCACGCCCGCATGGTGCAGGCCTTCGAGGAGGTCTACCGGCTGGAATACGGCAATGTGCTGGGCGACATCCCGGTCGTGCTGGTCGGCCTGAAGACGGCCGTTCAGGGCGTACGGGCCAAGCCGGCGAGCGCGCCCGGCCGGCTGGAGCATCGCCCAGCGCCGGTGCGCGACCACCGGGACGTGTATTTCGGCGGCTGGAAGCCCACGCCGATCTATGACCGTACGGCATTGTCGCCCGGCATGGTGTTCGACGGTCCCGCCATTATCGAGCAGGCGGACACCACCAGCGTGGTCGAGCCCGGCATGCACGCCAGGGTCGACGCTTTTGGCAACATCCTGATCGAGGTGGCCTGACATGGATCCGGTGACGCTCGCCGTGGTTCGCGGCGCCCTCGAGCAGATCGCGGACGAGATGGACCTGCATCTCATCCGGGCGGCGCTCTCGCCCATCATCTCGGAAACCAACGACTGCGCGCACGGCCTCTACGAGCCGACCACAGGCGAGACCATCGCGCAGGGCGGCTACGGCCTCCCGATGTTCCTCGCCAACATGCAGTTCACCGTGCAGCGGCTGATCCCGATCGCGGAGGCGGCCGGCGGCTTCAGGCCGGGTGATGTCTGGATCACCAACGACCCCTATCTGAGCGGCACGCATCTCAACGACGTCGTGCTCGTGTCGCCGCATTTCGTGGACGGAAAGCTGTTTGCGCTGTTCGCCAACACCGGCCACTGGATGGACATGGGCGGCAGCGTTCCGGGCGGCTGGGCCCCGACCGCGCGCGAGATCCACCAGGAAGGGATCATCATCCCGCCGCTGCGGTTGTTCGAGAACGGCAGGCGCAACGACGCCGTGGTGGGGCTGATCACCGCCAATGTGCGGCTGCCGCAGCAGCTGCTGGGCGACCTGGAAGCGATGACCAACGTGTTCAGCCTCGGACGCCGCGGCCTCGACGCGCTGGTGGCCCGCTACGGCGCGGACGTCCTCAAATCCTGCATGGACGAGATGATGCGCCGCTCCGAGGCCGAGATGCGCTCCTATATCGCGGAAATCCCCGACGGCACGTACCGGATCACCGATTATTTCGACAATGACGGCGTGGTGGACGAGCCCCTGACGGTGGCGCTCGCCGTGACGGTTGCGGGATCGGACATGATCTTCGATTTCACCGGCACGTCCGCCAGGGCGGTCGGCCCGATGAACATCTCGGACGCGACCACGCGCTCGCTCTGCCTGGTGGCGTTGAAGCACATCTTCCCCGAGGCGCCGGTGAGCGGCGGCGCGTTCCGGCCGGCGAAGTTCGTGATCCCGAAGCCCAGCATCCTGGCGGCGGAGTACCCCTCTGCGGTGGGCGGCACGACCGACGTCACACAACGCATCGTCGACGTGGTGTTCGGCGCGCTGGCGCAGGCCATTCCGGAGCACACGCCCGCTGCGCCGTTCGGCACCACCGGGGTGGCGACGGTTTCCGGCCGCCATCCTGCGACCGGCAAGTACTTCGTCGCTGTGTACCCCTACCCAGGCGGCTATGGGGCCAGCCAAGCGTCTGACGGCCTGTTGAACGGCACGCCGCCGGGCTCCATGGCCAAGTTCATGTCGGTGGAGATGTCGGAGCATCGCTACCCCGTGCGCTTCCGCAGCTATGGCGTGCGCGAGGGCTCAGGCGGAGCCGGCATGCACCGCGGCGGATGCGGCTCGCATTACGAGATCGAGACGCTCTCGGACGCGGTGGTGTCCATCCTTGGCGACCGCGTCGATCATGCCCCGTTCGGCGTGCAGGGCGGGTCTTCGGCCGCGCCCAACAGCGTCGAGCTCCATACGGGGGGAAAGACGTGGATCCCGCCCATGCGCAGCAAGGCCGAGAAGGCGCCCTTCGCGGCAGGCGACAGCTTCCATCTCGGCTCGCCGGGCGGCGGCGGCTTCGGCGATCCGCTCGATCGGGACCTTGCGGCCGTGGAGGCCGACCTGAATGGCGGGTTCATCGACGCGGGTGCGGCGGAGACCGTTTATGGCGCGGTGGTCGCGACCAAGCGGATGATCGACGACCGCCCCGTCTATGCGCTGGACGCGGAACGCAGCCGGGCGAAGCGAAGCGGAATGCGGCCGGAGCAGCGCCGCGCCGTCTAGAACGATACGCAAACAAAAAAACAGAACGGGAGGACACCATGACGCTCACGAGACGGCAGTTTGGAGCCCTGGCGACGGGCGCGGCCCTCATGGCCGGTTCGCGCTCCAGCTTCGCGCAGGGCGCGCCCATCAAGATCGGGGCCGTGAACCCCTACTCGGGCGCGATGGCGCAGTATGGCGACGAGGTGACCCGCTGCTACGAACTCGCGGCCGAATGGGCGAACGCCCAGGGCGGCCTGCTTGGCCGTCAGGTGCAAATCGTGCGCGGCAACGCCACGTCGGCGCAGGAGGGCATCGGCGCGGTGGAGCAGCTCGTCGGGCGCGACAAGGTCGACATCCTGGCCGGCACCTATGTGACCGCCATCTCCAACGCGGCGAGCGAGAGCGCGCTGAACTACGGCAAGCTCTATTGGGAAACCAACGCGCTGGCGCGCGACCTCACCGATCGCGGGTTGCCCAACTTCGTGCGCACGGGCCCGAGCAGCAACGAATTCGCGTCCCGGGCCGTGGAAGGCGCCATCAAGGTGGTGGGCGCGAAGCTGAACAAGCAGCCCAAGGACCTGAAGGTCTGGATCGAGCACGAGGACTCGGCCTACGGCACCTCCATCGCGCTGGAACAACAACGCCTCTTCAAGGCGGCCGGCGTCACGGTCGGCATCGGCTCGCACAGCGCCAAGGCGATCGACGTGACGGATTCCATTCTGCGGGCGAAGAACTTCGCGCCCGACGTCTGGATCAGCACCGCCTATGTGGTGGACACCAACCTGCTGCTGCGGGCGGCCCGCGACCAGGGCTTCAAGCCCGCCGCCATGATGTCGTGCGGCGTCGGCGACACCAAGGAGACGCTGGAGGCCATCGGCAAGGATTACCTCGACGGCATCCTGCTGGTGTCCTACCCCCGCCCGGACGTGAGCGAGAAGTACGGGCCCGGCGCAGGCGTCTTCCTGAGGCTCTATCGCGACAAGCTCGGCCGCGACCCCGTCGCCCCGCAGGGCATGAACGCCTTCGTGGGCATGAAAATCCTGTTCGAGGCCATCAAGGCCGCCGGCAGCGTCGAATTCGAGAAGGTGATCAAGGCGGCGGCCGCCATGGACAAGCCGCTCGGGGCCTACGAGACCGGCTACGGGGTGAAGTTCGACGACAAGATGCAGAACACCCGGGCGCTGCCGGTTGTCGCGCAGTGGCAGGGCGGCGCCGTGAAGGCCGTCTACCCCACCGAGGCGGCGTCCGAGGGCGTCTCGGTCATCAACGTTCCCCGAGCCTGACGCCATGGGCGGGGGCGTCCCGACGCCCTCGCCCCAAGCTCGCAACCGGAGAGCCTCTGGTGGCCGAATTTCTCAACATCGTGGCGATCGGCCTTTTGCTGGGCGGCATCTACAGCCTCGTCAGCGTCGGCCTGAACCTCATCTTCGGCGTGATCCGCATCGTCAACTTCGCCCAGGGCGAGTTCGTGATGCTGGGCATGTACGGCGCGTTCGCGGCCCAGGTGGCGATGGGGATGGATCCCTACATCGCCCCGGTGGTGGTTGCGCCGGCGTTGTTCGCGCTGGGCTGCGTCGTCTACTGGATCCTGCTGCGGCCGCTGCAGGGCGAGCCGATGATGCAGGTCTTCGCCACCTTCGGACTGCTCATGGTGCTCGAGAACGTGGTGCTGGCGCTGACGCGCGGCGTGAGCCTCAGCGTCAACTCGGCCGCCGCTCAGATATCCATGTCGCTTGGGCCCGTGCAGATGCCGCTGGCCCGCATCCTCGTGCTGGTCGCCGCCACCGTGGTGGCGGGCGCGCTCGGCTGGTGGCTGCGGGTCACGCTCCCTGGCAAAGCGATCCGGGCGGTTGCTCAGGACCGCAAGGCCGCGCGGCTGATGGGGATCAATGTCGAGCGCATGTACATGGTGAGCTTCGGCGTGGGCGCGGCGCTGGCAGGGCTCGCCGGCTGCCTCCTCGCGCCGCTTTATTCCATGTCGCCGCAGATCGGCATGAACTTCATCATGCCGGCCTTCGCGGTGGTGGTGCTGGGCGGGCTGGGCAGCGTCGCGGGCGCCTATGTGGGCGGCTTCATCGTGGGGCTGACGGAGGCGTTGGCGGGCTTCTACCTGGATCCTGCGCTCAAGCATGCCGTGCTGTTTCTTGTCTTCATCGCCGTCTTGATCATTCGCCCCGCCGGCCTCTTCGGCGTCGCGGGCGCGGAGGAAGTGGGGCTCCGTGAGCAATCGTGAGCAACGCCTCGCCTGGCGCAAAACGGGCGGCGTGAAAACGCTGCGCCACGAGCTGCCGGTCACGTTCGGGGCACTGGCGGCGCTGGGCGCGCTGGTGGCGGCGATGTCGGGGGACAGCTTCACGCTGAACATCCTGGCCAGCACGTTTCTGTTCGCCGGGCTGGCGACCGCGTGGAACGTCATCGGCGGGCTCGGCGGCCAGTTCTCGCTTGGGCACAGCGTGTTCTTTGCGATCGGCGCCTTCACGGTCAGCAATCTCTATCTCGGCCTGCAGGTGTCGCCCTGGTTGGCCCTGCTGCCGGCCGCGCTGCTGTCGGCCGTGCTCGGCGTCCTGATCTCGTGGCCGGTGTTTCGCCTGCGCGGGCCGTTCTTCGCCATCGCCACCATGGCGATGACGGAGGTGCTGCTGTCGCTGTCGCTTTACTTCGACCGATTCACCGGCGGCTCGCGCGGAGTCTCGATCCCGTTTCGGGCCGGGCTCCAGAACATGATCTTCCGGGACCGACTGTCCTACGCCCTGCTGATGCTTGGGTTCCTGGCCGTCTGCCTCGTCGTGATGGCGGCCGTGACCCGCAGCCGGCTCGGCTACTCGCTGCAGGCCGTCCGCGACAACGAGGATGCGGCCGCGGCGGCCGGCATCGACGTGCTGCGCACCAAGCTCGCCGGGATGGCGATCAGCGCTGCGCTCACCGGCATGGGCGGGGTGCTCTACATCATGTATGTGCGCGTCGCCGACCCGCCGACGTTGTTCTCGCTGTTCGACATCGGCGTGAAGATGGCGCTGATCGCCCTGATCGGGGGGATCGGGACCATCTACGGCCCGATGCTGGGCGCGCTCCTGATCATCCCGCTCGAAAGCTGGCTGCGGGCCGAGCTTGGCGGGTCCATTCCGGGCGCGAACCTGATCGTGCTCGGCTTCATCCTGATGCTGACGGCCCTGTTTCTGCGCCGCGGCATCGTGGGCGGGCTGAAGCGACTGTGGAGCCGACCGGGCGCCGCGAAGGGAGCCGGCCGATGACGGGCGCTTCGTTTCTTCAGGTGCAAGGCGCGTCGCGCCACTTCGGGGGCCTGCGCGCGGTGGACGCCGTCAGCTTCGACGTCGCGCCCGGCGAGATCGTCAGCATCATCGGACCTAATGGCGCCGGTAAGACGACGCTGTTCAACCTGCTGACCGGCCAGTTGCCGCCGTCGAGCGGCAAGATCCTGTTTCGCGGCCAAGACATCGGGCCTTTGCGGCCGAATGAGCGGGCGCGGCTCGGGTTTGGTCGCACGTTCCAGATCTCACAGACGCTCACCTCCCTAAGCGTGCTGGAGAACGGCATGGTGGGCGCCTTCCTGCATCACCGCTCGCTACCCGCCGCCGCCGCCAGGGCCGCCGAGGCGCTGGAGCTCGTCGGGCTCGCCAAGCGGGCGGGCCACCGGGCGGGCGATCTCACGCTCGGCGAACGGCGCCGGCTGGAAGTCGCCAGGGCGCTGGCCATGGAGCCGCAGATCGTCCTGCTGGACGAAGTGATGGCGGGGCTGAACCAGACCGAGGTGCAGGACATCATCGAGATGGTGCACACGCTGAACGCCGGCGGCGTGGCCTTCCTGGTGATCGAGCACAACCTCAAGGTCGTGCGCGCCTTCTCGCGCCGCGTGATCGTGATGAACCGCGGCAAGCTGCTGCGCGAAGGCTCGGCCGAGGACGTTCTGTCCGACCCCGAGGTGATCGAGGCCTATGTGGGCAAGAGGCGCGCATGAGCGATCAACTCGTCGTGGAAGACCTTTCGGCGGGCTACAACGACATGCCGGTGCTGCATGACGTCGCCTTCCGGGTTCCCAAGGGCGCGGTGACGGCGATTGTCGGCGCGAACGGGGCGGGCAAGACCACGCTCCTCGCGACCGTAGCGGGATTGATCAAGCCGAGCCGCGGCCGCGTCACCTTCGATGGCCGGGACATCACGGGCGCGCGCGCGGACGCCCTCCCGGGCCTGGGCCTCGCGCTGGTGCCCGAAGGCGGGCGGCTGTTCCCGTTCATGACCGTGCAGGAGAACCTGCAGCTGGGCGCTTATGCGCCGAACGCGAGGCCTCACCTGGCTGCGCGCATGCGCGAGGTGATGGACGCCTTCCCGATCCTGCTGGAGCGTCGTGACCAGCACGCCGGCAAGCTGTCGGGCGGCGAGCGGCAGATGTGCGCCATCGCGCGGGCGCTGATGTGCCGGCCTGCTCTTCTGCTCCTGGACGAACCTTCGGTCGGCCTCTCGCCCCTCATGGCCGAACGAGTGCTCGAAATCGTCACGCGCCTGGCTCGGGAGGAAGGCCTGACGGTGGTGATCGTCGAGCAGCGCGTCACCGAGGTTCTGGAGATCGCCGACGAGGCGCATATCCTGGACCACGGCCGCATCGCGCGTTCCGGTACGGCCGCGCAATTCCTGGCGGATCGGTCCATTCAGGAAACCTACATGGGTCTCTAGTAAACAGTTGGACCATTCCGCCGGAATGACCGATACAGACGCGGGGAGACCTGCATGACGATCAAGTTGAACACGCTCATTTCGCCGGTTGTGGTCCCGAAGGCGTCGGACATCCTGGCGACGCGACTGCGCGAACTGATTGTGAAGGGCCAGATCACGCCCGGTAGCTTTCTCCCCACCGAGCGAGACCTCGTGGTCGAGTCCGGGCTGAGCCGAACTTCCGTGCGCGATGCGCTGCGCGTGCTGGAATCCGAAGGGCTGATCACCACCAAGGTGGGCCGGACCGGCGGATCCATGGTGACGCTGCCCGGCCGAGCGTCCGTGGCGCGGTCGGTGGAGCTGTTCGTCCGCACGCATGGCATCCGCCTGGATTCGCTGCTGGAGTGCCGCGTGGCCGTTGAGCCGACGCTGGCCCGCTTGGCCGCCCGGCACCGCACCGAGGAGCAACTGGCCGAGATGGACGCGATCCACGAGCAGTTCACCGCCTCGGTGAACGACGTGGCCGTCTACAAGAACATCAATCTCGATTGGCATCTCGCCATCGCGCGGGCCAGCCGCAACGAACCCCTCATGGCGCTCATGGAGGCGATCGCGACCCCCATCCGGGACGCCATGGACTACCAGCACGTCACGACGCCCGAACTGCGGGCCATCGCCGTCAAGGCGCATACGGTGATTCTGAAGGCCATCCGCGACCAGGATGAGGACGCCGCGTTCAAGCGCATGGACCGCCATGTCAGCGGCTATCGCGACATCGCGACCTCCACGACCGCGGCCGGCGCCGAGCCGGCCTAGCCAACGCTATTTGGCGATCATTCAAATAATCAGACCTTTTTGTTGATCCCTCGCCGCCGAGACTTTAACGTCTCATGACGACGTGCGCCGACCGGCGTGCGCACGCAAAATGACGTCGACGAGACGCGGCTACGGGAGACAACGATGAGGAGCTTGGCGAGAGCAGTGCTGGGCCTGCTGGCGTGTGTCGGGATCACGGCTCCGGCCGGCGCCCAGACCTATCCGACCCGGCTCATCACCATCGTGGTGCCCTTCGCGGCCGGCAGCGGCAGCGACACCGCCGCCCGCATGCTGGGGCAATACCTCGCTCCTCGCCTCGGCCAGGGCTTCGTGGTCGAGAACCGCATCGGCGCCACGGGCGCGATCGCCACGACGGCCGTGTCCCGCGCGGCCGCGGATGGCTACACGCTCCTCCTGGGCACCAACTCCACCCACGGCTCCAACAGCGCGCTCTACAAGAAGCTCAACTACGATCCCATCAAGGATTTCGCCCCCATCGCCCACACGGGCGTGTTCTCCTATTTCCTGGTGGTCGACCCCAAGCTGCCGGTGAAGAGCGTCGCCGAACTCGTGTCGCTGGCCAGGGCGAAGCCCGGTGACGTGACCTATGCGGCGGGCAGCTCGACCAGCATCGTGATGGCGGAGAGCTTCGCCAGGGGCTCGGGCGTGCAAATGCTTAAGGTGCCCTACCGCAGCAATCCCCCTGCCCTCACGGACGTGATGGGCGGCCGCGTCAACATCATGTTCTGCGACATGTCGTCGGCCGTCACCTCCGTGCAGGCGGGCTCGCTGCGGGCGCTGGCGGTCACCACCAAGGCGCGCAGCACGCTCGCTCCCGACCTGCCGACGATCCACGAAACGGCGGTGAAAGATTTCGACCTTGCCTCCTGGACCGGGCTGTTCGCCCCGGCCGGAACGCCCAAGGACGTCATCGAGCGGCTCAACCGCGAAGTGAACGCCGTGCTGGCGATGCCCGAGGTCAAGGAGCGCTTCGCCACGCTCGGCATCGAGGCGCAGCCTCAGTCCGTCGACACCTTCGCGGGCTATGTGAAGAGCGAGGTCGCCAAGTGGACGACCCTCGTCAAGGAAGCCGGCATCGAGGCGGAGTGACGCCATGGCGGCGCATCGCGGCGGAGAGGTCCAATGAAGACGATCAGGATCGGCGCAGGCTCGGGCTTTGGCGGGGATCGCATCGAGCCGGCCGTCGAACTCGCCGAGAAGGGCGCGCTCGACTACCTGGTTTTCGAGTGCCTGGCCGAGCGCACCATCGCACTCGCCCAACAGGCGCGGCTGCAGGACCCGAACGCCGGTTACGACCGGCTCCTCGACGAGCGGATGCGCGCGGTGCTGCCGGTCTGCCGTCGCAGCCACGTGCGAATCGTCAGCAACATGGGCGCGGCGAACCCCGCGGCGGCCGCGCAAGCGATCGCTTCCATCGGTCGCGACCTCGGCTACGCGGGATTGAAGATCGCCTATGTGCTCGGCGACGACGTTCTTGGTCAGGTGCGCGAGACCAGCCCCGCCCTCACGGATGGCCCGGGGGCGTTTGCGGACATCGCCGACCGGGCGATCTCGGCCAACGCCTATCTGGGCGTTGCCCCCATCGTTGAGGCGCTGGCGGGCGGCGCGGACGTGGTGATCACCGGTCGGGTTGGCGACCCGGCGCTGTTCATGGCGCCGCTGGCGCATGAATTCGGCTGGCGGGAGGACGACTGGGAGCGCCTCGGCCGCGGGGCGCTGATCGGGCACCTGCTGGAGTGCGGCTCTCAACTGACGGGCGGTTATTTTGCGGACCCCGGCGTCAAGGATGTCGCCGACCTCGCACGCCTGGGCTTCCCCCTCGCGGAGGTCGACGCCGACGGCGGGGCGCTGTTCAGCAAGGTGGAGGGATCGGGAGGCGAGCTCAGCCTTCGCACCTGCAAGGAGCAGTTGCTCTACGAGGTGCACGATCCGGCGCGCTACATTCAGCCCGACGTCGTCGCGGACTTCACGAGCGCGCGCTTTGAGCAGGTCGGACCGAACCGCGTGCGGCTTTCGGGTGGTGGCGGCTCTCCGCGCACGGACAGCCTCAAGGTGACGATCGGCCACCATGACGGCTTCATCGGCGAAGGCCAGATCTCCTATGCGGGAGCCGGGGCCGAAGCCCGGGCGCGGCTCGCGCTCGCCATCGTGGAGGAACGCCTGCGGATGCTCGGCGTGGCGGTTTCCGAGCTTCGGCTGGACGTGATCGGGGTCGACTCCGTTTACCGCGGTCCGAGGCCCGACGCCGAGGTCCTGGACGTTCGCGCCCGCGTTGCGGGTCGCACCGCGAGCTTGCAGGACGCCCAACGCATCGGCCGCGAGGTCGAGGCTGTGTGGATCAACGGCCCTGCGGGAGGCGGCGGCGCGACCTGGTCCGCACGGCAGGTCGTCGCGGCGGCCTCAGCGCTGCTGCCGCGGTCGCTTATCGCCCCAACCGTTCACTGGCTGGAGGCCTGAGATGCGGCTGCGCGAACTTGCCCACGCCCGCGCGGGCGACAAAGGCGACATCTCCAACATCGCGGTGATCGCGTACGAGCCGGGCGACTACGCGTTTCTGGTGGAGCACGTCACCGCCGAACGCGTAAAGGCGTTTTTTGCAGGCGTCGTTCACGGCGATGTGGCGCGCTATGAACTGCCGGGCCTTGGGGCGCTGAACTTCGTAATGACGGGTGCGCTGGGAGGCGGCGTCACGCGCTCGCTGGCCCTCGACCCCCACGGCAAGAGCCTCAGCGGGGCGCTGCTCGAGCTCGAGCTGCCAGCCCGTCAAAACCGGATGCCTACCCCATGACCACTCAAGCCCGCTTTGCCGGCAAGACCATCCTGATCACCGGCGCCACAGGCGGCATCGGCAAGGCCGCGGCCCGCCGCCTCGCCGCGGAGGGCGCGCAGCTCGCGCTGACCGACATCGGCCCGAAGTCGCTAGAGGCGCTTTCGGGCGAACTCGGCGGGCCCGTGGTCTGCAGCGCAGGCGACGTCACGCAGGAAAGCGCCATGGACGACGCCATCCAGGCGGCACTCGATGCGTTCGGGCGCATCGACGGCGCCTTCCTGAACGCCGGGACCGAGGGCAAAATTGCGATGCTCGGAGCGGCTGAGGTCGCGGACTTCGATCGCGTGATGGCGATCAATGTCAGGGGGCCGTTTATCGGCTTGAGCCGCCTCATGCCGCTGATGAAGCGCCAGGGAGGCGGATCGATCGTCCTCACCTCCTCCACCGCCGGCCTGCGCGGCAGCCCAGCCATGGCCCCCTATGTGGCCAGCAAGCACGCCGTGCTCGGCCTGATGCGCTGCGCCGCGCTGGAGGGCGCTCCGCAGGGCGTGCGGGTTAACACCCTCCACCCAGGTCCGATCGACACGCAGATGATCCACAATATCGAGCACGGCTTCGCGCCCGAGAACCCGCAAGCCGCCGCCCGGGCGTCGCTCGCCCGCCTGCCGCTGAAACGCTACGGAACGCCGGACGAGGTCGCGGCCCTGCTGGCGTACGTGCTCAGCGACGAAGCCGCCTTCTGCACCGGCAGCGCCTTCTCCATCGATGGCGGCCTGATGGCCGGAACCCCGATGTCGTGAGGCGGACTGCGCCGGACGCGCCCTCCCCTATCGCGGAGGCGCCCGTCCGGCGTCGGCACATTTACCAGGCGCCGAGCGCGTCGACGAAGTCGCCGATCGGAACCCACTTACCGTTACGGATCTGCACCCGAAGCACTTCGGTCGTGCCGAGGTGCTTCTCGGGTGTCAGCGTGACCTTGCCGATGATGCCGGAGTCGTAGTTCTTCAGCTTCTCGAAGCCCTGCACCAGCGTCGTGCGGTTCAGGGGCTCGCCGGCCTGCCGAATGGCCTCGGCGGTGATCTTCGCCAGCGCATAGGTGAGCAGCGAGCCATAGTCTGGCTGCTCGTTCGGGGCGTATTTCGCCAGGGCTTCGCGGTACTCACGCACGGCCGGCTGGTCCGATTCAACTGTGTACGACAGCGACACGCTGCGCAGGCCCTCCACGGCCTCGCCGCCGATCTTGATTAGATCGGCGCTGACATTGCCGCCGTAGGTGAAGAGCTGCGTCTGCACCTTCTGCTGCTTCAGTTCCTTGGCGAGCAACGAGAGTTCCTGGATAGTGCCGATGAACACCAGCGCGTCCGGAGCCTTCCGGGCCACCTCGAGGGCGATGGGCGCATAGTCGCTGGTTCCGAGCTTCACCGGCATCATCTCGACTTTCGAGTCGGCTGCGGCCGACTTCACGCCAGGCTCCACATTCGACGCGACCTTCTCGAAGGCCGGCGCAGCGGCGTGGATGACGACGACGTTCTTGAATCCGTCCTTGCCGGCCCAGCGACCGACGGCCCGGGCCTGGTAGTCGAGCAAGGTCTGCGCGCCAACCAGCAGCGGGCGGGTGGGTTCGTACCAGTCGAGCGCGCCGCCGTACGGCATGACGTAGGGTACGCCCGCTTGTGTCAGGTACGGGAAGGTGGCGGCGCTCGGGCCAGTCGCGTAGGAGCCCTGGATGGCCAGCACCTTGTCGCTGTCCACCAGTTTACGCGCAGCCGCGACCGCCTGTTGCGGATTGTAGCCATGATCTTCCACGACGACGCGGATCTTACGGCCGTTGACGCCGCCCGCGTCGTTCAGCCGGCTGAAAAACGCGGTCTGCCCAGCGACGCCCGGCACGCCATAAAGAGCGAAAGGTCCCTTCAGGGCGGACCAGCTCCCCAGCGTGATCTCCGTCTTGGATACGCCAGACGCCTCCTGGGAAAGTGCAGGCTGGGCCGCCAGAATGCCCAGTGCAGCGGTGCAAATCGCGCCAAAGTGAAGCTTTGCCCGGCTCACGGCCATGCGTTCCTCCCGGTCTATTGCGAGCACAAAATCATCGCTCTTTGATATGGTCTAATAATTTAGTTGCGCGACGATGTCGAGCCTTCTACGCTGTTTGCAGAAGGCGAAGACCTTGACTTGGGAGGGACCGATGAAGACCTGGGCTGGCGCAGCGGCGCTGCTGGCGGGTATGCTTCTGACCGGAGCGCATGCGCTCGCTCAGGTCGGGCCGGGCGTGACCGACAAGGAGATCAAGCTCGGATCTTGGCAGCCGCTCAGCGGGCCGGTTTCGATCTATGGCGTGCCCGTGCGGGCCGGCGCCGACGCCTATTTCAACATGATCAACGATCAGGGCGGCGTAAAAGGCCGCAAGATCAAGTTCATCGTCGAGGATAACGCCTTCAACCCGCAGCGCACGGTCGCAGCGGCGCGCAAGCTCATCGGCAGCGACGAGGTTTTGGCCATCGCGGTCGGCTTCGGCACGGGGCCGTCCGCCGCCGCCTTCCCGTATGTGCTGCAGCAGGAGAAAGTGCCCTTCGTGACGCCCTACGCCGGCGCCGAGGACTGGTACACCCCCCCGCGCCCCGGCCTCCTGAGCGCGCAGGTGCTCTATGAGAACCAGGCCGCCGCCGTGGGTCGCTGGGCCGTCAAGGACGGTCGCAAGAACATCCTCGTGATCCACTCGGACCCGGCCGCCTACCACAAGCCCGGCGAAAGCGCCGTGGCGGCCATCCGCAAGGCGGACGCGTCGGCCAAGGTCGAGGCGATATCGGTGAAGTGGGGCACGCAGGACTACGCCCCCATCGCGCTCGACGCGCTGCGCCGCGCGCCCGACGCCATTATCCAGATCGCCGTGGTCCAGGAGGTTTCAGCTCTCGCTAAGGAACTGCGCCAGCAGAATTCGCAGATCCCGATCTACACCTACTCGCCCAACGTCACCCAGTCGCTGCCGCTCCTGGGCGGAGCCGCCGTGGAAGGCGTCAAGGGCGTGTCCTGGACCGTGCCGGCCTCGCTCGACACCCCGGCTCTCAAGGAATATCGCGCCGCCCTGGCCAAATACGCGCCGGACCAGAAGCCCGACTTCGACTCTCTCCTCAGCTTCGGCTTCGCCAAGGTTGTGGTCGAGGCGCTGCGTCGGGCAGACGAGCCGCTCAACCGCGCCACCTTCATCGAGGGCTTCTACAAACTCAAGGATTACGACAGCGGCGTCCTCCCGCCGGTCACCTTCGCGCCCGACCGGCCGCTCGGCCTCACCACGCTGCAGCGGGTGGTCTTGAAGAACGGCGTCTGGGAAGCCGTCGGCGAGCCGATCGACACCACCGCGGAGTGGTGACCTGCGCGTAAGCGCCCCTCAACCGCTCGAAATCGCGCTCCCGCACTCGACTGGAAGGACACAAGATGGGCGACCTGCCGGCCGTCATCGCCTCGGGCCTGGTCAGCGGATCGGCCTATGCGCTGCTCGCGCTCGGCATCGTGATCATCTTCCGCTCCACCGACACGGTGAACTTCGCCATCGGGGACACCGCAACCCTGGCGGTGTTCCTTACCACCTCGGCGATGGCGGCCGGTTTGCCGCCCGCCGCAGCCCTAGTGCTGGCGGTCCTCATCGCGGGCCTCGCCGGTATGGCGACGGAGCGCTTTCTTATCCGGCCGCTGGGAGCCGGGCATAAAAGCCTCTTCATCGCTCTGGTGGTGACCATCGGGCTCGGGCTCATCATTCATGCGGTAATCGGCGTGATCTGGGGCCAGCGGCCCATCGTGGTCGCCCCGGTGGCGACCGGGACGGTCCGCGTGTTTGGCGTCGCGCTCACGCTCAACAAGATCATCGCGACCGGGATTGCGCTCGCAGCCATGGCGGCGATCGCCTGGCTGTTTCGCTTCACAGCGATCGGCGTCGCCATGCGGGCCAGCGCCGAGGATCACTTCGCCGCCCGGATCATCGGCATCCGGCCGACCGTCATCGCGTCGCTGGCCTGGTTCATCGGCTGCGGCATCGCCGCCATCGCGGCCTTTTTTCTCGCCGCGGACGGTTCGGCCAACGCCAACCTCACGCTCTCGCCGTTGTTCCGCGCCTTCGCGGGCGTGTTCCTCGGCGGGCTCACCAGCATGCTGGGGGCGGCCGTCGGCGCGTTCACGATCGGCGTGCTGGACAACGTGGCCGGCCGCTATCTCTCGGCCAACTACCGCGACACCATCGTGTTCGGAATCATTGTGGCGGTGCTGTTCATCCGCCCGTCAGGCTTTTTGGGCGCCGCCCGCAAGGAGCGCGTATGAACGCCTGGCTCCGCCGCATCCTCACGCTCGCGGGCGGCGCGCTGGTCGCCGCCGTGGTCGGCTGGCCCGGCATTGTTGGCGACTATGGCCAGTTCGTCATCGCCTCCATCGCCTTCTACGCCATTGCGGTGGCGGCGGTCAGCCTCCTGGCCGGTTTGTGCGGCATCTGGTCCATGGGCCACACGGCCTTTATGGCCATCGGCGCCTACACGGCCGCCCAATTCGCCCTGCATGGCTGGCCAGTCGAACTATCGATCCTCTCCGCCATAGGGCTGGCGTCCATCGCCGGTTTTATTCTCGGCATCAGCGCCGGGCGCTTTTCCGTGCTGTATTTCGGCCTGCTCACTTTGGCGCTCTGCATGGCGGCCACGGAGGTCATCGGGCACTGGACATCCATCACGGGCGGCGACGAGGGCATCCAGGTCTCCCCCGCCCGCAGCATCCTGCTCGGCCGCACGCTGGACCTGCGCGGCGCGGTGGTGATGACCGTCACGCTGGCGACGCTCGCTCTCATTGTCGTCGACGTGGTGGCGTCCGGCCCGATCGGCCGGCGCTGGCTGGCCGTAAAGAGCCAGCGCACGGCCTCCGCCGCCATGGGTCTGCGCCCGCATGTGGAGAACGCCAAGGCCTTCGCGTTCAGCGCCGCCGTTGCGTCGCTCGCCGGCGTTGGCATCGCGTTCACGATTTCCTATCTCGACCCGATCGCGTTCAGCCTGGACGCCTCGGTTCAGCTCATCGTCGCCACGGTGGTCGGCGGCGCCGGCAACCTTCTCGGCGCCCTGCTTGGGGCGGCGTTCATCGTCGCCGTCCCGGAGGCCGCGCGTGGCATCCCCAACATCTCCGTCTTCGTGTTCGGAGCCGCCACCGTGGCGGTGCTCCTGTTCATGCAGAAGGGCATCGTGCCGACCCTTGCGCACTTGCTCCGCCCATCCCGGCGCAAAGCGGGCGAGAGCGTTCAGGCGGCCGCCATCGACTCCGCCGCCATTGAGGAACTGGTGCGCGCCTGCTTGCCTCGCGCCACCGAAGGTTTGGTGGTGGACGGCCTCGACCTCAGCTTTGGCGGCGTAAAAGCCCTCCAAGACATCTCATTCACGGTCCCGGCCGGCTCGGCGCTCGGACTGATAGGACCCAACGGGGCCGGCAAGACCAGCCTGCTCAACGTCATCGGCGGCTTCTACCGCGCGACGTCTGCACGCGCCGTGCGCTTCGGCGCGCAAGACCTCATCCGCCAGCCGCCCTATGCGCGCGCGGCGCTCGGCATGGGCCGCACCTTCCAGCACGCCGAGCTCTTCGCCGAACTCACACTGCGCGAGAACATCGCGTCCGCGGCGCGCCTCGGCGCCGCCCGACGCGCACAGGCGGGACTCTCCGCCAGATCGCCCGAAGAGATCACCTCCTTGATCCTCGACGCGCTCGGCCTCGCCGCCAACGCGGAAGCCCTGCCGAGCGCCCTCCCCTTCGGCGTGCAGAAGGTCGCCGACATCGGCCGCACGCTGGCGCTCGCGCCGTCGCTGGTCGCCATGGACGAGCCGTTCTCCGGGCTCGACGAACGGGAGCGCTCCGCCATCCGGGCGATTCTGCAAGGCATGCGCGACGCAGGGGTCACGATCCTGATCATCGACCACGCCGTGCAGGAGGTGCTGCGCGTCGCCGACCGGATCGTGGTTCTAGAGTTCGGCCGCGTGCTAGCCGAAGGCGCGCCGGAGCAGATCCGCAACGATCCCGAGGTTCATCGCGCCTATTTCGGCGCGGACGGGGCTCCGGCCCGGACCGCAGCTGCGTAAACGACTCCACCGAGGCCCTGTCCATGAGCCAAGACGCAACATCGATGATCGAAGCCGCCGGCGTCGAGCACCGCTACGAAGGCGTTCTGGCGTTGCACGACGTCAGCGTTTCGGCCCCGGCCGGCTCCTTTACGGCGATCGTCGGGCCGAACGGAGCCGGCAAGTCGACGCTGGCGCTGATCCTCGCGGGCGCGATCCGCCCGACCGCGGGTCGCCTGCTGCTGGATGGCGCCGACGTCACCGAACGCGCCGGCCGGCGCGGCCTCGTGGAAGCCGGCGTGGCTCTCATCCCCGAAGGACGCCGCCTCTTCGGCCAGTTGACCGTAGATGAAAACCTGACGCTTGGAGCGTTTGGCGCCGGCGCCGGCCGCGCGGAAACCGCCCGCCGCCTGGCCGAGGTCTACGGACTGATGCCGGAAGCGGTTCGCAAAGGAAAGGATCGCGCCGTTGCAACGCTCAGCGGCGGCGAGCAACAGATGGTCGCTATCGGCCGCGCCCTGATGGCCCGGCCGCGCCTGGTGCTCATCGATGAGCCCTCGCTCGGCCTCGCTCCCATCCTGATCGACAAGGTGTATGAGACGTTGGCCATGCTCCGCCAGACCGGCGTCACCGTGATGGTCTTCGAGCAACTAGCCGTGAAGGCTCTGCAATATGTCGACCGCTTCGCGGTGATCGAGCGCGGCCAGATCCGCCACCAGGGCCTGGCTTCGGACCCTGACGCCCGCGAGATGCTGCGGATGGGCTACATGGGCGCCGAAGCCGCGTAGCACGAGCGGACGCGTATCCCAGGATACGCTCTGCCAGCGTTTGAACTCGACTGAGTTCCGAAGCGCCAAGGTCGGGCGACTGCAGGAGCGCTGGCACGTCCTTCATGACCTGGTCAGCGCACCTACATTTCGAAGCATTCCCGAGACAGGGCGCGCCGCGTCATAGAGCCCGTGATAGGCCCCTCCTCCCGCGCCGGCGTCGGCGACACCGGGAGCCAATCGCCTGCTTTTGCCAGATCGGGCCGCGCCGGCCACACTGCGGCATGACCACGCTTTCATTTCTCGACGATGGCCCTCGCGACGCCGAGGCCACCCTGCTGCTGGCGCATGGTGCGGGAGCTCCGATGGACTCCGCAGCCATGCAGGCCATTGCCGAAGCGCTGGCCGGCGCAGGGCTGCGCGTCATGCGGTTCGAGTTCGCCTACATGGCGGCGCGGCGGATCGGCGCCCGCAAGCCACCGCCCAATGCCGAGAGCCTTCTTCCGGAATACCGTGCGGCCGTCGCGGCGGCGCGCGTCCAGGCGGGTCCCACGCGTCTGGTGATTGGCGGAAAGTCGTTGGGCGGGCGGGTGGCCTCGATGGTCGCCGACGCGTTGCACAACGCCCAAGAAGTCGCCGGCCTGCTGTGCCTGGGTTACCCCTTTCACCCACCCAAACAGCCGACCAAGACGCGCACCGCGCATCTGGCCGCGCTCCGCACGCCCACGCTGATCGTTCAAGGGACGCGCGATCCCTTCGGAACTGAAGACGAGGTCGCCCAATACCAGCTCTCGCCCGCCATCGAACTGCTTTGGCTGCCGGACGGCGACCACGACCTGACGCCGCGCAAGTCCGTGTCCGGGTTCACAGCCGCCGACCATCGGGCCACCCTCGCCGTACGGGTCAAGTCGTGGCTGAACGAGCGGACCTGTGCGCCGGCGTTTCCGCCCAGTCTGCCGGCCCTGTAGGCTGCGTGGCGTCCGGGACATCTTCTCCCGGTTCGGTGGCCAGGTCGCCAGTCTCAATGCACCGCTCACGGGAACGAGAGCGGCCCGCTCGCAACGGCGGTTCTTACGCCCAACCCGCTCTATCCAGATTGTTCGCCGCCATGGCTGGAGCATACCGCCGCCGGTTGCATGGGTCGACTACCGCCCCAATGGTCCCTTCCGTGCTTCACGACGGACGGCGCTCGGCGGAAATACCGAACGAGAGTCGCTTCAAGCGATAGTTCGATGATCGGCCGGACGGACCGCCAGGCGATCACGCACCTGCTGCTGGCGCGTCTGAGTCGCCGAAGCGGCACGGAAAGTGGCAACCATTCGAGCATGACGCCTCTGCATCTCGGCGGCACAACGCCGGGAGGAGGACGATCCAGCGCAATGGGTAAACGCCTCGCTTTGTTGTTCATTGAAAGCGAAACTCATCCGACCGACCGCCAAGCGCCGCTCACTTTCGTGGCGCTACAGGCCCGAAATCAGTCGAGCCGCGCCTTCGCGGAGCAAAAGCGGGGGTGGCACGGAAAGTGGCGCCCCTATAACGGTTAGGCTTCTTGGCCTGCTTCCAGGCCGTCAAAAATTTGCGAAGTTTTGAAAACCATAACAACAACATGGCGGAGACGGAGTCCGCCAAACTACGGTTCGCTGGAGCCCGAAGCGGTTCGCATGTGACACTGAATCTACTGCGATATCTGATCTAATCAGCTTTCACAGTTCGCCTTAGTTCGCTATGATCCGCGTCAATCGTTAGGGTAGATGTTGGGGCGAACGATTGCATGGCGAGGGCGATTAACAAACTCTCCGCTCGGACGGCGGCGACGGTCACTAAGCCTGGCCGCCACTCTGATGGGGGCGGATTGTACCTCGTCGTTGATCCTAGCGGGGCAAAACGGTGGGCCTTCCTCTTTCGTTGGGAAGGCAAGCTCAAGGAATTGGGACTGGGCGGGATTGTCACGGTCAGCTTGGCCGAGGCACGTGAGAAGGCCAGCGACGCCCGCCGGCTCGTCGCCTCTGGCATCAATCCTATCGAAGCCAAACGAACTTCATCAGCCGCTGCGAAGCACCCGACCACATTCGGCGGCTTTGCCGACCAGCTGCTTGCCGACATCACGCCAGGCTTCAGAAACGCGAAGCACCGACAGCAGTGGACGAACACGCTGCAGACATACGCAGCCCCCCTTCGTGACAAGCGGCTCGACTCTATCCAGACTGACCATGTGCTTGAGGTGCTCAAGCCGCTCTGGCTGACGAAGCATGAAACCGCCTCACGGCTCCGCGGCCGGATCGAGCGGGTGCTCGACGCGGCTCGAGCAAAAGGGCTGAGGACGGGTGAGAACCCCGCCAGGTGGCGTGGGCATCTCGAAAACCTGCTGCCTAAGCGCCAACGGCTCACCAGAGGCCACCACGCAGCGCTGCCGTATACGGATGTGCCTGCGTTCATGGTCGAACTTCGGGCACGAGACGGAATGGCCGCGCGAGCGCTCGAACTCTGCATCCTGTGCGCCAGTCGGTCAGGAGAGGTGCTTGGAGCTGAGTGGTCCGAGATTGATCTGAAAGCAAGGATTTGGACGATCCCGGGCACCCGGATGAAGGCGGGCAAGGAGCACAGGGTGCCTCTCACTGACGCGGCGTTGGCAGTTCTGTCCACCGTTATCCAAGCGCGAACTAGCACGACTGCAGATTTCGTTTTCCCTGGGCTGCGCGCAGGCAGGCCCCTCTCGGTCATGGCTATGGAAATGGTCCTTCGGCGCATGAAGCGCGACGAGATCACCGTCCATGGCTTCCGATCCAGCTTTCGGGATTGGTGCGGCGAGGCAACGAGCTTTCCGCGCGAGATAGCAGAGGCAGCGCTGGCTCATCAGGTAGGCGATGCTACCGAGCGTGCATACCGCCGCGGGGACGCTCTCGAACGACGGCGCGGGCTTCTTCAAGCTTGGGCCGGGTACCTCTGTGAGACTAGCAGTGAACAAGTTGTCCCGCCTCGCCCTACGATACTGGCCTGAGGTGGATACGAGACGCGCGGGGATAGGCCGGCCAGCCGACAAGCCGAGAGCACCCTCGGTTTCCCCGTCGCGCAATGGTGCATCGCAAGGTGTAGCGATGACTACTGACTCAAACAACAGCTCACAATCAAGTCGGCTTGCGAAGGAGAGCCGAGATCGGCTCATCGCGGTTTTGCTTGAGAGATTAGACGAACTTGAGGCTAGCACTCACCCCGACAAAGGGATAGCAGCCCTCGGAAAAGATCTAGCTGCGCTCCAGGCTCTTCAAGTCGCCGGTGAGCTGGTCCAAGCGGTAGCAGGCTGGGCAATTGACCATCAAATTGGGCTTGCTGTGTCTGGACTATCGTTCGTTCCACTTCAGCCACATGGAACCAAGGAGCACCCTGAGTATCTGGCGCTGAGATCTCAGGTGGATGACCACCGGCACGAGATCGCCGGCCGAGGGGACCTTCTCAGGCTAGCGGACGTGGATGACGCAACACACCGCCGTGTTCTTTTCAACATGCTGATCGGCAACTCGGGGGCACTACCGCTTACGACCCAGCAAAAGATGATCGAAGCGCTGAAAGCCTTAGATACAGGCGAGTTGCTCCCGATCATCAAGCCGCGCCAAACAACAAAAAAAGTTAGATACAGAGAGTCTCAGCTTCAACTCAAAGCACTAGCAATCGTAGAATTTATGGTCCACTCGGACATGAAGCGGTTCAAAGCGCAAGAGATGGTTGCAACTGCCTACGGCGTGAGTACTGAAACACTGCGGACGTGGGAAAAGCGCGTCCGGGAGGACTTGGGAGCTCTCGAAGTTTCGCGTACGCTATCTTTTGCACGAAATGCTGCAGCATCGACTAAGGAAGCGAGAAAAGCGCTCTTTTCTGGATCAAATCAGATCCATTCAGATTATGGGCGGAGCTACAGTGATGCATCGCTCAAAAGGGCGGCACTGGCATACCGAAATGTGCGCCGTGAAACTTAGATTTCTGGTTCGTAACGCCATCCGTCTGAACCAAAACAATGTTGACCCAGCGTTCACCGCTGAACCACTTTTAGTGCTCGCACGTCAAAGTATTCGCACCGCGCAAGAAGCGAGTCAAATCGAACAGATGAGGTCACGAACCGCCGCAATACCGCGCTGGTTCGGGGAGCCTCGTACACATGACATATGCCGAAAAAAAATACGAAGCGCCGGATATCAGCGCTCCCCTCGCCTATAATGCTGAGAATTTCCTTCGGGCAGCGGGTATCGGTAAGACAAAATTACACGAGGAAATCAACGCTGGACGTCTGAAGGCACTCAAAGTCGGTCGCCGTCTCATCATCACCCATGACGACGCGAAGGCTTGGCTAAACAGCCTGCCGGCTCGTCACGCCTCCAAGAAGGAGGTTGCGTGATGCAGTTCAATAAGGACCTCATGGCTCGTGAACTGCTCCAGCAGCCACCGGCCCACAACACCGAACAACTTCTAAGTCGTGCGGACGCCGCCACCTACGTGCATTCGCGTTGGGGAGCCAAGTGCAGCCGCTCCTTCCTGGCGAAAATGGCATGCCTAGGGGGCGGCCCGCGATTCGTGAAGATTGGCCGGAGCGCCGTGTACTCCCGGCCGGATCTCGATGCTTGGTGCCGCTCCAGAATGAGCGCGCCGGCATCGAAAGCTTCCTCTGAACAGGAGGCCATTGCCTGATGGGTAAAATGGTGAAGCCGGCGCGTCTCGGGAACGCGCCAGCTCCTAGGTATCGCTTCACGGCTGAAGGATGCGCCACCAAATATGCAAATTCCGGCAACAAGTCCAGTCTGCCGCTTGCTGATCTGCAAGCATTTTGGCTTGCGAGTCGCGCTCGCATTTCCCTCGATCATGCGCGCGCCGTACGCGAGCTGGCCTTCCCAGCGAGGCCGGCATGAGCGTGATTATGTTACCTCGCCGGCAGCCTCAACGCCGATACCCAAGTGCTTTAGACAAGCGTCTGGAAGGGCAAGAGCCTGCAACACCCGAAGAGTTTGCGAGGGTGACGGAATTGATGAAGCGCCGTGCTGCTGAAAAGTGGCGGCGGAAGTGCGCGGAACGCCGGGGGAGGTTCCGTTGAACGCTCATCTCCCAAGCTCAGACGGCCTGCAAGCTGAACAGGCGCTGCTAGGCGCAGCTCTCCACCACCCGGCCGTTATCGACCAAGTGCGCGGCATCATAGCGGCCGGCGACATCGGGGAGCCTGTACATAGGCTCCTCTTCCAGGCGATGGCCCGCAAACGAGACGAAGGCGGGACGTTCGATGCCCCGCTGCTGCGCATGCTCGTCGAGGACCTGGATCTGGGCGGGCTGACTGTCGGGGAGTACATCGGTCGCCTACACGCCTCAGCCACCACGATCGGCCACGCAGTCGAATACGCAAAAGAGATCCGCAGGCAGGCGGATCGGCGCCGACTGTGGGGCGTCGCCCATGACATCAAGTGGGCCCTAGACACGCCGGTTGGAAGGCCGGCTGATGTGGCCGCCTCGGCAATTGAGATGCTGGACGAGATTGTCGCCAGCGCTCCTGGCGCGGGGCCGCGGTGTGTGAATGTCGCCGAGGCCGCAGACCAGGTTCTGGCCGAGATCGGCCGCATCCGCGGCGGGGGCAAGCGGGCTGGTGCTCCCTACGGCATGCCTTCACTGGATCGGATGACGCTCGGTATGAAGCCAGGCGAACTCATCATTGCCGCGGGCCGACCCGGGATGGGCAAAAGTACCTTTGGCATCGCCGTGGGGCTGAACACGTCTGAGCGAAACGCCGGGACGTATTACGTCAGCTTAGAGATGGAAGCGCAGCAGCTCACCGAGCGCGCCCTTGCGGCCCTAGCGTTCGATGACCTGGGCAACGTGTTGACCTATCGAACGATCGGCGAGGCGGTCAATCTCACCGACAAGGACCTTTGGCGGCTCCAGAAGGCTCGTGACAGGCTCAAGGGCGTGCCGCTCAGCATCGAGCAGCAACCCGGCCTGACTTTGTCGCAGATCGGTGCGCGTGCACGCCAGCGACAGGCGCGCATGGAGCGCGAGGGCAAGCACCTGCGGCTGATCATCGTGGATCACCTCGGCCTCGTGCGA
The DNA here is from genome assembly GCF_014636935.1 of Alsobacter metallidurans. GTDB lineage: Bacteria > Pseudomonadota > Alphaproteobacteria > Rhizobiales > Beijerinckiaceae > Alsobacter > Alsobacter metallidurans. Next base: position 1,100,318 of record NZ_BMES01000002.1, read on the forward strand.
CCGTCCACCCGGTATTCGGGGAACCGCGTCCAGGAAGTCAGTGAGATCACTGCCGGGCTCAAGGTGCTTGCGAAGGAGCTTGGTGTGGCCGTGATGGCCTTGTGTCAGCTCAGCCGTGGGATCGAAAGCCGCGAGGACAAACGCCCGACGCTTTCGGACCTGCGCGATTCCGGCTCAATCGAGCAGGACGCCGACCTGGTGCTCGGCCTTTACCGCGAAGCTTATTATTTGGAGCGCAAGCTTAGCCGAACCGATGAGGAGGACGAACGCCTGCTGAATGCGCAGCAAGAGCTGGTCGTGGAGATCCTGAAGCAGCGGCAAGGCCCGACCGGCAGCGTGCGGCTGTTCTGCTCCGCGCCATGCAACGTCGTTGCGGAGAAGCGCGCATGAGCAATTCTGCGACCAATTGGGCTCGCCAGCAGACTACAGGAAGCCCTACCCGCAAAGCCGTGCTCATGGCATTGGCCGATCGCGCCAATGATCATGGTGCGTGCTGGCCATCCGTCCGTACGATCTGCCGAGATACAGAGATCTGCGAGCGGTCAGTTCGCAAGGCGCTCGGCGAGTTGGAAGAGGCTGGGTTACTAACCAGGGCTCGGCGTGAGAGCGACGAAGTCCAGATCCCAAACCTGATCACGCTGGCGGTTGAAAGGGGTGCGTGTGATGCACCACCCCCTGCACCTCATGCACCCACCCCTGCTTCTGATGCACCCACCCCCCTGCATGTAGTGCAGGGGGTGGGTGCGCCACATGCACCCAAACCATCTATAGAACCATCACTAGAACCTCTCTCGTCCGCTGCCGCGGACGTGCATGCATGTACACCGAGGAAAGCGCGGTCCGGAAGCCCTGCAGTCGAAGAGCCCTTCAATCGGTTCTGGCAGGAGTATCCTCGGCGTGATGGGCCAAACCCAAAGAAGCCTGCGCGAGCGAAGTTTGAGGCGGCCGTGAAACGGGGAGCCGATCCCGAGGCAATCATCCGCGGTGTTCGGCAGATGGCACAGCGTCACGCGAACCAGCCAAAATCCGATCGCAGGTTCATCCCGCACGCTGTCACTTGGCTCAATCAAGAGCGCTGGCGGGATGTTGAGCCAGCCCAGGACCCCACGCCCGTAGCGGCCATGCCTACCGATGAGAAGTGGCGTAGGTGGGTCACAAACTGGCAAAAGACCGGCAGCTGGTCGGCGGCAATGGGCCCTGCGCCGAACGAGCCAGATACCCTCGTTCCGGCTCACATATGGCCTCGCCGCAACGGTACTGAGGCAGCGGCATGATCGCCGGCGTTCTCATCCGCGGAGCGCTGCGCGACCAGCGCCGGGCTTTACTCGCCGGCGAGGTCGATGCCCGCTGCCCAACATGCGGGTTTGTCTCGACCCACCACCTTTACGGCCGCCGCTCCGCGAATGGCTCACTGGTGGTCTCGGCGAATGCCGTTACGGGCGACGGCCTTGGTGAGATGATGCGTTTCGCACAAAGCAGCACTTCGCTTGAAGACGATTTCGATATTCCATTTTAGTTTCGGCAGAAAGTAAGCGAGATACACTCAAGGTAAACGAAGTACCATTATCCTGCAGCCCCGATCTGATCTATGATTTTCGTAGATCGATCGGAGGAAACATGAGCAACAGGACCCTGACGCAGGAGAAATTTCTTCTCTGCGCACCTGTCGGATTCTCCGTCGCGATGAAAAAGGCGGCGCAACGGCAGATGACGACCAGCTCGGGTTTCGCCCGTCTCGCCATTGTCGAGAAGATCCGCAGCCTGGGGATCGAGATCGATGACGTTCCGCCCGCGCCGGAGCACAAGGCGTCACGTCAATGACTGCGCCGATCACGAGCGACCAGACCAGAGACGATCTCGCAGCGAACTTCGCGAGCATCCAAGCGCTGTTGGCGGACCCTCAGGCTAAACCCCGCGATGCGAACAAGCCGCGAGTCCGGGCCAGATCTCGAGCGCTTTCTGAAGCCGCGGCTCTCGCTGCCTTGGTCTTCATCGGCATGATCATAGCCGGGTTTGCAACATGATTTCGGAAATAGAGCGGGGAATGAGAGTGAGCGGGCATGTCTAGGCCAGGTGGCGGCGGCAGGCTGAAGACCACCGGCATGTTCGAGCTAGATATTCGCTGGCTCGGCCGGAATGGCTATCTGGAGCGGGGGTCAGCGCGCCGGGTGCGTCAAACGATCAACGGGCACCTGATCGCGGACGCCCGCATAGAGGCAAAGACTGACGCGCTGCGGGTGACGATCGGCGAGCGCTGCGACTGGGTGGACATCGCGCGCACGGAGCAGCGCCTAGGCGGGGAGCGGCGGTGGTTCATGTGCGATGAATGCGGCCGGCGCGCCGCGGTCCTGTACGGCTTTCCGCTGTCCTGCAGAACGTGCCAGGGGCTCGCCTACCCTTCGCAGCGTGAGACAGAGCGCGATAGGGGCCTCAGGAAAGCCAGGAAAGCCCGCGCCCGCGTGGGAGGCTCCGGCAACCTCGTGGCGCCCTTCCCTGGCCGCCCCAAGGGCATGCACCAGGTCACCTATGATCGGCACTGGGCTGCTTCCATCCAAGCGGAGCAAGTGTCCCTCTCTCTAACGGCGAGGCTCGTCGCTAACAGCGCAACAGTGAGGCGTGGGCGATGACCGGACGTTTTCAGAAAGGCCAGAGCGGCAATCCTCGAGGAAAGCAGCCCGGACTCCGCAGCGAACTCGCGCGCAAGATCGACGGGCTGCTCGAGGACGAGGCCGAGGCGCTAATCTCCAAGGCGATCGATCTCGCAAAGGCCGGCGACATCGGGGCGTTGCGCCTTTGCCTAGAGCGCCTCGCGCCAGTGCGCAAAGACCGTCCCGTGGTGTTCCCTATTCCCGAGATCAACAGCACCGCCGACGTCGTGAAAGCCTCCGCGGCGCTCCTCCAGGCCGTGGCATCTGGCGAGCTGACGCCGTCTGAAGCCGCGGAGCTTGGAAAGCTGGTCGAGGCGCACGTACGCGCGATCGAGGTGACCGAGATTCAGGACCGGCTCGTGCGGCTGGAGGACATGGGCATGGGGGGCAAGCGATGAAGCGAGATGTAGTGGTGCGCCTGGAGCGCCTGGAGGCTCGTCGGGCGTCCTATGTGGCGATCGTGCCGAAGGCGACGCGGGACGCAGCCGTGGCTGCCTCTCTGGCGAGCTACCGCACTGCCGGCGGCTTCCTCGCCTCTATGGGGCCTCTGGGCGGCTCTCGCCACGTGACCGTCGACCAGCAGCGCGCCGCGATCGAAGCGGCGTTCAGAGCCGACGACTAAGGGGCGATCATGCGCATGATCGAAGGGCGCCTACGGGAGCTGGAAGCCGCCCAGCGTAAGCGCTTTGGCAGCCGCATCGAGCAGATGACGGACGTGGAGCTAAATGCCGAAATTCAGAAGTTCTACGCCAAGATTTTTCCGACTCTGGCGGAGATAGAGCGGTCTAGCGGGGCAGGCTGGAAGGACTATGTCAGGGCTTGGTGGCTCCACGGTCTGGCCGACGAAAACAGCCCAGACTTCCAGAGCGTCTCAGGTGCGTTCGACAAGATCCTCACTGCCTACGAGGCTCAGCGCGAAAGTGAAGTCGGCCAGAGCGAGTTTTGTCACTCCATAAAAAGAGGGGGATAGGCATGCGCGCCTTTGAGAGCCGACTGCGAAAAATCGAGACAGCTCAGCGTCGGATTCGCGGTACGTCGCTGGAGCGGATGACGGACGATCAGCTATGGGCGGAGCTTTTTTCCGCCTGCGCCCAGTTGGAGCGGATCGAGGGCGCGCGCTGGAAGGAGATCGTAGCGGCTACTTGGTTTGATCGTCCTGGCGAGGGGCCGTCCTATCTGTTCCACAAAGAGACTCAGGAGCAGGTTCTTGCGGATCTTTACGCGGGCTACGAGGCCCGCCGCAGCTAGGGTCACCCGTCCTGCTTTTGCAGGAGGATGCAGGGCAGTGACGCTTATTGGCAGATGCGATAACTGCTACTGCTAGCTCGCAGGTCGAGATGGAGATGGTCGGCGTGGTCTGCGTTGGCACCGGGCCCCAGCACGGTCGTGAAATACCGGCAGGCGCCGCTGCGTACGGCAGCGGCGAATCGCCCTTCCGGCGTATCCGGCCCAGTCTTGCCGACCTCAACGCTGGCCCGCTTCTCGAACTCGAAGCTCGCCAAGTCGACGGCATTGGCGAAAGCGTGCTCGCTCAGCTTGGCTCCGGCCCGGTGGTTCACGGACCGGCATTGATAGGACGTGCCGATATTAATGCGCTTAGGCGAGACGTTCAGCTCACGTTCGGCGGCGACGCTGACCACGTCGCGTGACCATGTAGCGAGTGCTTCAGCCGCGGGGCATGTCAGGGTGATGGGCAGCGACAGCGTCATACCGTCAGGGAGCGCGCTGACCTGAAAAGGCCGGCGCGTACCGCAAGCCCCACTCTCGATCGGCGGAAGGGGCTTGAACACGACACCAAGCTTGGTGAGCCGGTCCGCGCAGCCCTCGTCGTCGGGCCCGGGCTGCACCTGCTCCTCCTTCCCCACAGGCCGGTTCTGCACCGGCGGCGGGAGGTCATCCAGATCGCGCGGGCGTTCGGGCGGCAGGGGAGCTACGGCCTGATCACTGGGATTGTCCTCGGAGGCTGAGCCGGCCTGCGACCCAAGCCGCGACTTGGCCTGGGGCTGCATCCCGAATTCCGCCGGTCTGTCGGGCGGCAGTGGCACTGCACCTTCGACAGCCGGAACCGCGGTCGGGGCCGGTCGGCTCTCCGCGGCGCTCCAGGAATGATCCGCCTCACCCAGCATAAAGACGGCTAACAAAATCGCAGCAAGGGCGGCCGATCGGATCGCGGAGGAGAAGGCTGCTTTGCTCACCTTCTCCAACGCTCGAGCCACCGCGCTGGTTACACGCCTGATCCCTGTGCTTTGCGTCGGCTGGGCACGCGCTCAAGATCTACGCCACCCAGCGGTCCGAAACGCTCACACACTGCATACGGAACTGGGTAACGCGATCAACGTCTCCGGCACTGTTGAGCGGTGAATGCCGTCGACGGTGACGATTCAAGCCCGCTTCCTAGCCGTCGTGCTATTGTCCCCACCCCGTCATGAGGGGCTTCTGCCGGCGGGGCAATCGCAATTAAGCTCTGTCGCTTACGGCCGGACCATAAACGTCAGGCGCTTGCAACCGGAGGGGCCCCCACGTTTAGTCCACCAAACACGCCAGGTCATGGACCGGAGGATCGCATTGAAGCGGACTCTCGCGAGCCGACATCGGCGGAGCTGCGCGCCGCGACAAAACGAGCTGGCGAATGGAACCGAGGGCGCGCAGCAGAGGCGCCGAGCGATATACCAATTCGGGGTTGGCACGACATTCTCTGGCGGATTTGGGGAGAGTTCAACCGAACCAGAATTATGTCGGTCGCCGCAGGTGTGACGTTCTATGTCCTGTTATCGATTTTTCCGACGATAGCGGCGCTTGTTTCTCTTTACGGTTTTGTAGCCGACCGAGCGTTGATTGCCCGTCATCTCGACCTGTTCGCAGGTGTTTTGCCCGTCGCAGCAATCGAGCTGCTGGGGTCAGAAATTACACGGATCGCTGGACAACCCGAGGCTACTCTAAGCGGTGCCTTCTTCTTTGGCCTCGCGATTTCCGTGTGGAGCGCAAGCACCGGAATCAAGGGCTTGTTCGAAGCGATGAACGTCGTCTATGGCGAGGACGAGAAACGAAGTCTGCTCGTCATCAACATACTTTCCCTGTGCTGCACGATTGCTCTGATCTTGTTCGTTCTGGTCGCGTTGTCGGCTCTTGTCGTTCTCCCGATCGTCTTGGCTTATCTTGGCATGTCAAGCGGTACCGAGACTATAATCTCGCTCCTCCGATGGCCGATCCTCGCGATTGTTGTTCTATCCGGTCTTTCCGCCTTGTATCGATATGGACCCAGTCGCGAGAACGCTCAATGGAAATGGGTCACGCCCGGGAGTTTGCTGGCGACGGTCTGCTGGCTGGCCGGTTCCGGAGCCTTCTCGTGGTATGTCGTCTCTTTTGGACGATACAATTTGACCTACGGTTCGTTAGGAGCCGCAGTCGCCTTCATGACCTGGATCTGGCTGTCCATGATCATAATTCTTTTGGGGGGCCAGCTTAACGCTGAGATGGAGCATCAGACTTCACATGATACGACCGTGGGCCCCACGAAGCCGCTGGGATCCAGACATGCTCACATGGCTGACACCTTGGGCCAGGCGATTGGGAAGAAATAGGCAGTCGAGGCGTGCATGACCGCCTTACCGCTTGGGTACTGACTGACCAAACGCCGGTACCGCCTCCGGGGCATCAACGCGGCAACATCGTTAACCACTTCAGAGGATACCGTTCTGAAAGATCGGAGTGTCCCAAATGAACATATCTCGACGAGGCTTCATACTTTCCGCTTCGAGCTTAGCCGCCCCCCTGTCTGGGTGCGGCACAATGAGCGATTCCCCGCTTTTCTCTGCCGTGTTGCGCTCCGGGTCAAAGGGTGGCGAAACGCTTAGCCGGCCGAATTACGCCGAAGTATATGGAGGCTATGCAGGCGAACCCTTCGCGGTGAAGCCCTTCGCATACTCAAAGGTTGATCCGACCTATCTCCGCCAGCATGTTGCGTACTTGGGCGCTGAGCCTCCTGGCACCATCGTGGTCGAGACCCGCCAACGGCTGCTCTATTTCGTTGAGCCAGACCACAAAGCGACCCGTTATGGGATCGGAGTAGGCCGCGCGGGATACGCTTGGTCGGGAGCAGCGCAGATCAACATGCGCAGAAGTTGGCCCGATTGGATTCCCCCCAAGGAGATGGTGGCGCGTGATCCGAACATCCGGTCACAGCTTGTAGCCACCGCCCGCGGCCAGGGTGTCGAAGGAGGGGCAGGTAATCCTCTGGGGGCTCGCGCCCTGTACCTGTATGGTCCGGAGGGCGATACCGGCTTCCGCATCCATGGCACAACCGAGCCCGAGACGATCGGGACAGAGGTTTCATCCGGCTGCATACGCTTAGTGAACCAAGATGTCATCCACCTCTACGGACGCGCCCCCGACGGCACCAAGGTAGTCGTCTTACAGGGATGAACAGGCCGGAGATGCAGGCGCAAACTATCAGCTGTGAGCCGCTAGCACTTCCTTGACGGCCATGTGGCTGATCGTGATCCCCTGCCCCGCCATCTCCGCTGAGATTGACCGTAGCGACTTTCCCGCTGCCCGGGCGGACGCCATGGCTTTGATGGCGTCCTGTTCCGCTTGGTGCTCGACAAGTCGACCTTCAGCGTCGACCCGGTATCCAAATGGGACGCTGCCGCCCAGATAGCGGCCGCGTGCCTTCTGATCGGCCTTCACCGTCGCGACGCGCTCGCGGATGCGATCCCGCTCAGCTTCGGCAACGGCGCTGAGGATCGTGAAGACCAGCTTGGCAATACCATTGCTGCAGACGTCTCCTCCGAGATCGATCATGTGGAGGTGCACGCCTAGGCGCTTCAAGTGCTCCAGATTGGCGAGCGCATCGCTGGCGCTGCGGAACATGCGATCCAGCTTTGGCGTGATCACCACGTCGCCAGCCTTCAGAACCGAGAGCAGCTCGCCGCCCACAGGACGCTCGATGAGAGGCTTGGAGCCAGACACGCCGCGCTCAACAAAGGTCCGCTCTATCTCCAAGCCGTGCATCAGCGCGTAGCCGGAAACAGTGCGCTCCTGGACGTCAAGGCTTTCACCCTCGCTCGCCTGCCGATCAGTCGAGACTCTCGTGTAGGCGAAGGTGGCCATCGGCTTGCCCCTGTAATCCTGTAAACCTGCGATTTCACTGTCTCACAGGGGAGTCGACGTGTAAACCTCCTAAAGGAAGTTGACAGAGCCGAAGTAGGCGAAAGAAAGTTCAGGTAACATGTATTCCTAACCCGAGGCGCGAAAGCCTAACTGGCTCAAAACTGCGGCAGGCGCGTCCGGACCCTGGCGCTCGCGACCGGAACGAACCACGGCGAAGCATCCTTGTCTCTGTAGCGGGTTGCTCGTCCGGAAACGGAGCCGGTGTCCCATGTCCCTCGCGGATGCACGTATCCTCGTCGTTGAAGACAAGGCCCTCATCGCGCTCAGCCTACAGTTTGAGATTGAGTTGGCAGGCGCTGTGGTGCTCGGCCCCGTGCCCAGCGTTCGCGAAGCGCTTGATCTGCTGGATGCCGAGGAGATCGATGCGGCGATCATGAACGTCACTCTGATCGACGGAGACTCCTACCCGGTCGCAAGTGTCCTGCAGGAGAAACGAAAGCCCTTCGTGTTTGTAACGGCCTTTTGAGCACGCCATGCTCCCAGGCACGTTTGTTACAGTGCCGGTGCTCTCGAAACCGCTCACGCCGTCGATGCTGCTCAAACGCCTTTCGGAGGTGCTGGCTCTTGATGGCGGGCCTCAGAGCGGCGAGTAGCCCCGTTAACCGTGGAATTCCGGTAAGCTCTTCAAAATCGCAATTGTGCGCGAAGTCACAGCGGTCATATGCGATGAGAGTTGCTCCCTCGGAGCGCCCCTCCAGAGGCAACTCAGGCCCCGTCAGCCACGGGGCCTTATTCTTGTCAGCAGTTTGCGGACTCGCCGCGCGCTGGGATTTAACCCGGCATTAACTACAAAAAGTTAGCTTCCGTTAGCTTTTGCACCGGTGACCATAATGCGCAGAGATCCGCTGGATTTGGATACGTTACTCGCTCACCCAGATATGGCGGAGCAGGGCGAACATGCATTCAGCGAATTCGCGAGTATCCTAGCCCTGGCCGAACGCTCGCGGCAGAGCGGATTCGGAGATGAGACGCGGCGCGGCAACAAGCCCGGCGGTCACGCAACTCACCAGCGCGACTTGGACCGTGCATTAAGCCTTGTTGGACGCGCGTCTACTCTACTGGAGCGCTCGGACCGACGGATCCGCACAATTGAGAGTGAAGCTGCGGCGGGGGTTGCTGCCCTCACTGAGGAGTTGACGCGCGCCCGGGCCAAAGTACGCGACCTTGAGCAGCAGGTCGCGGAAGCCGAGGTCCGCATCAAGGAGGCAGATGGCCGGATAGCGGAAGCCGAGTGTCGTCTCCAGAGCGCAAACGACTGGGTGCACAAGCTTCATGACGCAATTACTAGGGCGTTCTCAGCCTACGAGGGCACGGCAGCCAATCGGTGAAACAGCTGTTCGCCTGGCCTCGACGAACTGAGATAGCGCAGACTAACTATTAGCTTGAAGCGTAAACGAAGCCGGGCCGAATTGACCGAACGGCTGACCCCATAGGGGGCTCTGCATTAGCAGCGAGTACGCGACCCGGCATTCAGGCGGCTACGGCGTTAACTCGGCTGTACCTTAGCGGGACGCGGTCCCACTGAGCGTAGACAATTGGTCCGGCAGACGTGCAACCGTGCTCGATGTGGAACAGCGCCGATATTCGAGCTAACGTGGGTTGTCCCACTGCATGGGATATTCCCTCCTTCGGGCCGCCAGTTGGGCGGCCCCCTTTTTGCCGAGCGCTGCTGGCCGGCGTAGCCGCTCGCGTGGGACACGAGGAGGCCGTCATTCTTGTCCCCACGCAGTTCTCCCGATCGTAGTGCGCCCAACAGAAAGCTGGCGGGGAGTCTGTCACCCTGGCGGGATGCGTTATCATCTCCATCAGAAGTTCGCAGGCCGACGTCTTCTCGACACCGTGGGCTTTGAAGCCGATTCAGAAGTACAGGCCGTGGCTCACGCCACCTCGGCTTACGACGATCTGCAACGGCTGTTTGGGGCGCTGATCAGCGTCGAGCTCGAAAGCGCGGAGGGTCGTTCGATCATGATCCTGACGCGGAGCGAGCGCGTCACGAGCCAGGCGTAGCCGTTCTACCTAGTCGCGCAACACCAGCCGCAATCCGCCGCGCCTCGTCCCAGGTAAGATCCCTGCCCTGCGATCGGCGTAGTAGACGCACTCGAGAGCATAGCCCGGCGAGTTCACCCGATACATGCCGTCGCGGTCTCCCCGCTCCACGGGCCAGCCAGGATCTCCATTCACAGGCTCGCCAAACCGCGCATGTGATAGCCACGCTATCCGGTGCAGGAACGATTCAGCTCCCCAGCCCTTAGCCTATGGACAGCCCATGGAGGCCCATGTCCCTTACCCGGTTGCGTGTTCTTGTTGTTGAAGACGAATTTCTGATTGCGCTCCATCTCCAGTGCGAGCTGGAAGAGGTTGGCGTGGAGGTTGTCGGACCGACAGCGACGGTGAGAGATGCGCTACGCTTAGTTGAAGAAGGCTCATTCGATGTTGCGACCCTGGATGTCGCGCTGAAAGATGGCCCGTCGTTCCCCGTCGCAGATGCCCTGCAGTCCGCGTCAAAGCCATTCTTGTTTGTAACCTCTCACAACATCGTGGAGTTGGCGCAAGCCTACCCTACCGTTGTTACGGTACCCAAGCCGATCTTGTTTTCTCGGCTTTTTGCAGCTCTGCGGTTGAAGGCCGGCCGGTAACGCACGCGGGTTGCTACAAACAGCGCCCTTTCAGCCAAGGTCAGTGACGCACAACTCTCTTGCTTTCCATTCGGTCCAGCGCCGCCTTAACGCGTGCGGCCCTTTCAGCCATGGACAGCCGATCCCAGTTGCGCCGGTCGACAAGCGACTTAAACCGCGCCAATTGCTCGCACAGCAAGTCCAGGACCTCCTCGACCTGGAGACCCGCGGCAAGCGCTTTCTCCAACTCTCTCGATGGGCAAGGACGTGGCATGGTTTCTCTCCCATGCGTCAGGGCCTTCGATAATCCGGGCACCGCGCCTTCAGCCAAGCTGGCGACGGCCCCGACCTGTTAGGCGCATCCTTGCGCTTGCAGATGATCCCTTCAAGGCCCATCGCGCAGGCGTGGCGGAACAGTTCCGGCCCATATGCGTCGTGAGCGTCAACGAAGGCGATGCCATCGATTGGCGAGGCCAGCAGGTGGGCCAGCTCGGCGCGGCGCTCGACCAGCGGCCACGAGCGGAGATCCTGGCCATCGAGCTCGAGCAAATCGAACGCCATCAGCACGGCTCGTCCGGCGCCAGAGCGGGAGCGTAGGGAGTGGAAGTCATCCCGGCCGTTAGGGAGCTGCACCACGGCCTCGCCATCGAGCACGCAGGAGCAGCAGGGAAGGCTTAGGAGGCCGGCAGCGATGCGGGGAAGCTGATCGGTCCACACGAGCCCGTTGCGGCTGTAGAGGCGGGCATCCTGCCCTGTCCGATGGCCCTGCATGCGAAAGCCGTCGTGTTTCACCTGGTAGAGCCAGCCTGGCGCGATCGGGATCACGTCGGTAAGCGTCGCCAGCATAGGCGAAATGAACCCCTCAGGGCTCCTCCGATCCCGAGCGGATAAGCGTTGGTAGGAAATCAGCAACAGCCCCCCCTCCTGAGAGCGGAGCGTCGATATTGCGCTCGCCGTCGGCAGCGACTGCCAACGTCCCCTCAACGTTGACGGCCGCCACTCGCGGATAGGCCCCCGTGCAAAAGATGCGTCTGGCGCGCCCGGCACGCAACGTCACAAACGGCTTAGGGCATGGGGCACTTCAGCAATCGATTCGCCACCCGTCCATCTCCGAGATGAGATGGTAGCAGTGGCAGATGCACGTCTGGGCTGACCGTGGGCTGGTACGCCCAAAAGCACACGCCTTATGAAGCCTTGCTCATTATTTCGGCAAATTGAAACGATTGCTCAAGGCGTATCAGGCAAGCTGACCACTTGGTTCTGAGTACCCGGCATGATCCTGATGGAATTCTGGCGCGACGAACGGGGCGGCATTGCACTTTTCTTCGGCTTGGCTTTGCCGGCCCTTGTGGGTGCAGGAGCATTTGCGGTCGAGCACACCCGCATCATGCATCGAACTGTGCAGCTCCAGGGGATTGCAGACGCCGCTGCACTGGCCGGAGCCCAGGAGCTGGCGATTTCGGGAGCCACTGTGTCAGTCGGCAACCAAACGGCACTGCGGACTGCCGGCGCAAATCTCAGCGTGACCCAGCAGAACGGAGAAAGCGCGCGCGTCGACGCAAAGACCGACGTTGAACACTCCGAGGTGACGGTCTCGATCGCCGAGCCAATGAAAAGCTATTTCGGGCAGTTGCTCACCGCCCCGACCTATCAGATCGCTGTTAAATCAACGGCGCGGCTGATGGGAGCGCGCAAACTGTGCGTGATGACGCTGGACCCCTCCGCCAAGAGTGCGACCAAGCTGGACAAGAACGCCCGACTGACCGCGGAAGGCTGCAGCGTTCAATCCAACTCGAACAACAACAAGGGCCTGAGCGCGCTTCAGAATGCCTTCCTGAAAGCCGACCGCATCTGCTCGGTTGGAGGCTATGAAGGCAAGAAAGGGTCGAATGTCAGCCCCGAGCCGATCGCGTGCCCCTTCATGAAGGATCCTCTGGAGTCGCGTCAGGCGCCATCGGCAGCGGGTGGCGGGTGCAGCAAGGGAATGTTGTCGCCCGCAAAGCCCTATATCGTGACGGCAAGAGCAGAGACGCTCAGTCCGGGGGTTTATTGCGGCGGGCTGACGATCACTGACGGGGCGTCCGCCTCGCTCCTCTCGGGCGTGTACGTCTTCGAGGGTGGCCCTCTGATCGTCGACAAAGGAGCGTCCCTCTCGGGCGACTATGTCGGGTTCTATTTCAAGGGCGACAAAGCTACCCTGACCTTCGCGGGCGACAGCACCATCAGCCTCAGTGCGCCAAAGTCTGGCGACATGGCTGGGCTCCTCATGTTCGAGGATCGCAGCGCCCCGGCAGGGCGCAAGTTCAAGGTGACCAGCGATAACGCCCGGAAGCTGCTCGGCACGATCTACCTCCCTCAAGGCTCGCTCCTGATTGACGCCAACAAGCCTGTCGCGGATCAGTCGGCCTACACCGTGGTTGTGTCACGGACGCTGGAACTCGATGCCGGGCCCAACCTTGTGCTGAACGTCAACTATGGGGCAACCGACGTGCCTGTTCCGAAAGGCGTTGGGCCGCTATCGGGGCAGGTCAGCTTGACGAGGTGAGAAGGCGGAGCTGTTCTTCGCGTGCGACACGGCGGAGACGGCTTGATGAAGACGCTTGTTCAATCGTGGCAGCTTTGGGCCGTACTCTCTGCAGGGTTTGCCGCTCTGACTGCCATTTTCGCCAAGGTAGGCATTGAGAACGTCAATTCAGATTTCGCTACGTTCATTCGAACATGCGTCATCATTTGCACGCTTGGGGCTATTCTCGTTGGCACAGGGCAGTGGCAGCCCCTGTCCTCGGTATCAGGGCGGACCTACACGTTCCTCATTCTGTCGGGCTTGGCGACTGGCGGCTCCTGGATTTGCTACTTCCGGGCTCTGAAGCTTGGCGACGCATCCCGTGTTGCCCCTATCGATAAACTGAGCGTGGTGCTCGTCGCCATATTTGGCGTGCTCTTCCTTGGCGAGCGCCTTACCGCGCCCAACTGGGCTGGGGTCGGCCTTATCGCGGCCGGTGCTGTTCTGGTCGCCTACAAAGGTTAGGTATTGGACTTCGCCTTTTCCGTTTCTGGCGCTGAAATCACAATGGGAGCCAACATGAGCCTGATGGCTGAAGCCCGGGCAGTGTCGATCGCCGTGCGCGCCCGCGTTGAGGAGATTGGCCCACTGTGGCTGTTGCTCTTGGCGCCTGCGCTTGTGTTGGGATTTGGCACACTGGCCGAGGAGGTGAGCGAGGGCGATACAACCGATTTTGATCGTTATGTGCTGCTGCTTTTCCACGTCCCCCACGATCCAAGCAGGCCGATCGGTCCAGCGTGGTTGCAGGAAGCGGCTCGCGATGTGACCAGCTTCGGAAGCGTGTCGTGGCTCGGATTTATCTTCCTCGCCGTTGTGGGTTTCCTGTGGCTCAGCCGCAAGCGCGATGCGTGCCTTCTGATGCTGGCGGCAGTCGGCGGGGGGCAACTCATCAGCACCCTTCTAAAAATATGGTTCGAGCGCCCCCGCCCCGATCTCATTCCAAACGCACCGCAGGTCTTCACGGCAAGCTTTCCAAGCGGACACGCGATGCTGTCCGCCGTGACATACCTGACATTGGGAGCCCTGCTGACCCATCGCTTACGGCTGATAAAACAGCCGGGAAACAGCCAAGGGGGGCGGAGCTGGTAGGGCGCGATCCGAGCACCGAAGTCCGCCCCCTGCTGGTTCCCGAAACCGGAGGGTTTTTGCCAGCCACCGGCCTGCGCCAGCGCACTGCACGCCGTAGCTGGAGAAAGTGGCCGTGAACCGCACCCGCCTCCCCGATCGGCGCAACGCTGAGACATTCGAAATCCAACACAACGGCCAGCGCTTCGCCGCAAGCGTCGGGCGCTATGACGATGGCTCGCCCGCCGAGATCTTCGTCACCGGGCCGAAGTCCGGCACGGACCTGCGCGAGAGTCTCCACGATGCAAGCATTCTGCTGAGCTTGGCCCTGCAGCACGGTTGCGCCATCGAGACAATCGCGGCGGCATTGTCGAGGGATTCATCAGCTCAGATTGCTTCTTCGATAAAGCGTTCAATATTTGCGTTTGCCGTGCCAAGGCGGAAGTTCGAGATCATGACTTTGGCGCTCAAAGCATCTCTGATCGGCTGCGAAATGCTAAAGGGCCCCCGCTCCGAGTAGCCGCTTATGCCCAGTATCTCCAATGCGTCGACGCAAAGCTTTGTCAGCGTTTCCGAGCAGACTATCTTCAGGCGCTTGATCCGAGCCGTTTGCCTGAAACTGAGATTCGGCGCCGCGGAAACGTCCGGATTTTCCCATCCGGCGATCGCGTCACGGATCAGGGCGATCATCGTGAACTGGAGATCGACGAGCCTGCTGAGTTCAAGACGCATCGAATTGGCTGCGGCTGCGTCATGGTCAGCCTGTTTCTCTACGAACTGCCGAACTTTCCCGAGGATGTCCGCCGCGATCCCGCTCCATGCGGAAGCCCAAAGAATGTGGATGACGGGTGTCATCGTCTCTCGTGCGATTGCCGCAAACGGACGCGCAAACACAGCTTCCGGCGCAAACCGCGCCGTGACCACATAGGGCGCATTCGACATCCCACCCATGCCCATAAACTCCGCCGGGGCTCCGGACGCGATATCCATGTTGGCGGTTTCGGCTGCAATCAGCACCTGTGACGGTCGGCCGCTTCGCCCCTGACGCATCGCGGTGATGAGGATGGCTCCAGCCAGGTCCAGGTAGGAGATGTTCGGGCTATCCTTGGTCACCAGCGAGGCGCCAGTCGGCGCATCGTCGACGGTGCAAAGCGACTTGAAGATGTCGCCGCTCGGACCTTTTTCAGATGTCCCGCTGGCGATCAGGTGCTGCCCGCCGATCATGCGCGCCTGCAGGTCTTTTAGAAACAGCGAATCCTCGCAATGGCGCACGATGCACAGCGCCTGCGAGGCATGCATGGCGAAAATCAGTCCCGCTGACCCGGATTGGCGAGCGATGGCGCTGGTCATGCGAGCCAAATCGCTGAGCGACGCCGCCCTTCCGCCGCACTCGGCAGCTCCCATTGACCAGACGATCCCGTCTTCCCGCATTTGCTGGAGCATGGCGTCGACAAAAGCCTTTTCGGCTCCGGGAGTGCGCTTGACGGCAATCCGTTCCGTCAACGAACCGCAGAGAGCGACGAGATCTTCAGTGTTGGACGTCACCATTGAAGCACCTCATCCTAGTCCGATTGCGCGGAGCATCAGACCGAGGGAGTCCGTCAGCGTGCCCGTGGGGTGGAAAGCGACCAGCCCGCCGCCGAGCGTGACGTAAAACATCGTAATGGCCCAAGCCATCACTCTGCCCAAGGGCGTTTTAAACATCTTGATCCGTCGACGCGCCGAGAAGCGACCCCACCATTGCGTCAACGCTTGCCCCACTCCATGCCAAAGCCCCCATGCGAGCCACTGGAGAGAACCGGCGTGCCAGAGCCCGACAGCCGTAAAGGTGATGATGATCGCCAAATAAGGGTTCCGCGTATAACCCACGAGTGGCATGTAGACATAAACGCGGCACCACGACGTCAAGGACATGTGCCATCGACGCCAGAACTCGGTCAGGTTCGTCACGACCAGCGGATACTGGAAATTTTCGATGATCTTGAAACCGAACAAACGGCTGACGCCGATTGCGATGTCCGAATACGCTGAAAAATCTAGGTACAGCACGATGAGAGCAAGCGTCAGGTAAGCCCAAATGCGCAGGACTCCGGCAAGTCCGTGTGCGTTGGCGACGAATTTGTTCAGGTCTGGACCCGTTATTCTGGTGATGATCGCCGTGATCGCGGCAGCCACGATCAGCTTTTTCACCAAGCCGAAAACAATGCGGGTCAGGCCTTCAACAACAAGTCCTGAGCTCAAGCGCTCATTTCGCCCGGCGAGGAAGTGATCGAAGGGTTCGATCGGTCCGGCCGTGAATGTCGGCACAAGGAAAAGCCAGACCAGGAACTCCTGGGTCGCGTGCGCCGGCAGAGCACCCCTTCCCTGCTCGATCGCGTAATGGATTAGTTTAAAACAGAAGTAGCTAATTCCGAGCGGCGCCAAGATCTGCGCAATCGGGGAGTCGGCCTGCCAGACCCGCACGATCGGCGGCGCAAACTTGTACCAGAACAAGTATCCGAGGATCAGCACCACCGGCGGTCCGGCCCGTCCGACGCTCGACGCCGCCACCTGAACAAAGCCCCGCCCACCACCCGCCAGGGCGATCATCTTGGGGCTGGTTGCGAAGCTCAGCCTGACGACGATGCTCAAGGCCACCATCAGGACGCAAGCTGCCGGTGCGAGCATCATCAGGAAAGCGATGCTGGCGGCCGCCAGGAAGTGCAGCCTGACAGCGGCGGGAAGCAACCAGAACGTCGCCAGCGAAGCTGCCGTGAAAAGCCACCATTCGCCTAACTGGATCATGGGTTCGCCACAGCTTAATAGCCTTGGTAACTAAATGGCGCCACGTCCCCCGACAGCGCTAGTAGGCCCAGGATCGCGAAGAACAGCAATGGACCCACGATGATCCCTTGCAGCAGTTGCCCTAACCGCCAGCCGAGATCACTGGCGTCCGGCAGCGAATCCCGCTTCATCGTGACCTCCCGGATTGATGCCCGCCCTCACACATTCGGCTAACCCACGGCGAAGCTTGGCCTGAGAAAGTCGGTCCGTGACATGAATGTAATCAGGATAGGATTCAGGCGGCGGCTGGTAAATCGCTTGAAGTGGGCAGTAGGAGGCGCCAAGATCGCGCGCCAGCTTCTCCGCGCTCTGCAAGTATTCATCATATTTTCGTGTAAAGTCCGGCGTGATGAGCAAAGGACTGACAGGCTCTTCGACGAGGATCACGGCGGAGCCCCTGGTGTGTAAGTTCTGGATCGTGTTCCTGAGCATGTCGACGACGAAGTGGCCATCCTCCGCGCTCCTGGCGAGGCTGCGGAGCAGCAGCTCCTTCCGTTTGGCCAGTTCGCCCGTGGTGAGCGGCCGGGTCGGCGCATAGGCGGCGATCTGCGGGTATGCGGGCCTGTTCAACAGCGCCCGTCCGCTGAAAATTCCTGCGTTGCGCAACAGGAACTTGGCGTTGTCGATGGCGTAGACGCCGGTCTCGACGGGCGGGCTCTCGCCCAGGGTTTCGACCAGCTTGTCGGCCCAAGCCGACCGCAGCCCCACCCGGTTTTTCTGATGCAATCGCAACAAACTCTCAGGCGTCGCCTCGAAACGAAGAAAGCTCGAGCCGAGCACTACCAGGCAGGGGCCGCTGCGCGTGGCGTAATCGGCCAGGGTCGCCTCGTCCAACGGACCTTGAAGCGGCGTCGTCATCAGCGACGCTTCCCAGGTTAGCCCCGTCGCGGAGGCCAACGCGGCGCTCACCTCGTCTTCGCGCGCGAGCGCCTGGGCCAGAATCGAGTTCGCAATCACGCACAAGCGTCGTACACGAGCGGCCGGTGGCGTCAGGGACAGGCGGGCGGCGCTGATCGTGGCACGCGCTTCGGTGTCGTTTTTCGATCGAGGGAAGAACTTCCCGTAGGGACCAGCCAGGAGCTGCAGGGTGACGGAATGCAGGACGACACCGCTGGTCGCGATGCAACTGGCCAGGATCAGGCTCAACGCGAACGCGCTCGGCGTGATGAAGCCCGTCCACAGGCTCCGGATGAACAGCCCAAAGCGCGCTCTTCTGGCCAGGCCTGGCGCATCGGCTACGGACATCGCCATCATCGATCGTCCAGCATCAACGCCCGGATCCGCGGAACATCCGGTTTCCCGTTGGGCGTCAGTGGGAACGATTGAAAGGAACGATAAGCCCGCGGCTGCATGTAAGGAGACATGATCCTCCTCGCGGCAGCCTTGAGTTCGGGGAGTGGGTCCGAGCCTTCGTCCGCCGCAACGACGGCGGCTACGACCTGCTCCCCGATGAGGTCATGCGGCAGTCCGAATACGATCGCGTCCGCGACGAGCCCGGTGCCTCTCAGCAATTCCTCGACTTCGTCCGGACTGACGCGCACTCCCATGGACTTCACCAGCCGGTCGCGGCGGCATTTCACGTACAGCAGACCCGAGGCGTCCTTCCAGCCCAGGTCCCCGCTGAACACCGCTTTGGGGGCGTCGACGCCAGGATACCGCCACAGGGGGTCCGGTCGACGAACCTTTTCCGTTGCGCTCGGATCCCCCCAATACCCCAGGAAGACGCCGACCCCCCGGTGAACGATCTCCCCCATTTCATCGATGGCCGCTTCGGTCCCGTCCTCGCGTATGATCGCGACGCTGACGCCCGGATAAGCGAAACCGACCGACTCCGGATACCGATCGGCAAGGTCGACGGGCAGTCCGGCAGTTCTGTAGGTTTCGGTCATCCCATAATTCAGAGAAAACTTAGCGCCGTTAAAGACGCCAGCCATGTCGGCGAAGATCGCGGGCGGAATCTTCCCGCCCGTATTCATGATCAGCCGCAAGGATCGCAGATCCGTTCCGCGCAAAGGTGAGACGCCGCGAGTCAGCAGGGCGAAGATGGACGGGATGCCGGCGAAGACAGTCGGCTTGCCCGAGCTGATCGCATTGCAGATCGCCACCCCGCCTCTCGCTTCCGGCAGAATCTGCGTGACGCCCAGCAGGACCGTGGTAAGGAGTTGGCCGTAGCCGTAGTCGAACGACCATGGGATCGGACACAGGATCCGATCCTCGATCGTGAGGCCGAGATGGCCGGCGACCATCTGGCAGCCAGCAACCAAGTTCGCGTGCGATTGCGTGACCCCTTTCGGAGCCCCGGTCGATCCCGACGTAAAAAAGACGGACGCAGGTTCGTGATCGTGCGCCAGGCCAGGGCCGGTGGACGCGAGGCATTCCGCTGATGTAGGCTGCAAGACATGGATCCTGGTCGTAACGGCTCTCTCGGCAGCCTCGGCGAGCCTGCTTTCGACGATGCAGAGCACGGGCTGTAGAACGCCAGCAGCATGGAGGAAGTGGGTCGCGGGCGCTTCGTCGTTCACGATCCCGACGATTGCGCCAAGCCTCCAGCAGGCCAGTATGCTCGCGGCCAGCTCAGCGCTGTTGGACGCCCAGAACAGACACCGGTCGCCGGGGCAAACGCCTGCGGCCGCCAAGTCCGTCGCTCCCGCAAGGGCGGCGGACCGCAGCTCTCCAAACGAAACGTCACGGGGACCTTGGACGAGCGCAGATCGGGTGGCGAAGCGCCGGGATGTCGCCTCGAACTTGCGCCAAAGAGCACCTGGCATCGCATCGGCCCTTTCGTTATCGACACCCACGATGCTGATCCCGAACGACCGGCTTCTCGGCGGGAGATCCGCGTTCGGTCGCGTCGCGTGCGGCTCCGTCGATCAGGACGATTTCGGCGGGCTCGGGGTGGCTGATGAACCGTGTCGGGCTGGCCGTCAGCCCATAGGCGCCGGAATTAGCGATCGCGAGAGTGTCGTCGACCCTGACTTCCGGAAGCTCTATGTCGGACGCAAGCACGTCGATGCTGGTGCACAATGGCCCCACCAACGTATAACGATGCATCGCCGCGTCAGGGTTGGACACATTCTCAATTCGCCAGTTCCGGCGGATCACGGTTCCCATCATCCCGCATGCGGCGAGGTGATTATTGAAACCAGCGTCGCACATGCGAAAATCGACGGCCCTGCTGAGCTTCTCGGCGACAACGGACGTCAGCAGCCACCCGGCCGGCCCGACGATCCATCGGCCCATTTCCAGAACGAACATGGTGTCGGCGAAAACAGGTTCGCTCCTCATCTCGGCGATGGAGGGAATGACCAGGCGACCGATGGCGTCGATGTCCAGTTCGGCCTCGGATGCCAGGTAGGGGATCCCGAATCCCGAACCAAAGATGAGCTTGGCTGGCCGAAGTTCCGCAAGCTGGCAGGCACGTCTGAAAATCCGGATAAAAATCGCGAAGTTGTCCGAAACCGCCTGCGCGTTGAGACTGTTTGTGCCCGAATAGATATGGAATCCGGTCAGCTTCAGATTGTTCAACGATTGGATACGTTCGATAGCTGTCGACAGTTCTTCTTCGTCTACGCCGAACTGGCTCGCCTTACCTGAGAAGCTCACTCCGAAATGTCGCGGCGACGTCGCCGGATTGATGCGGAGGATGACATCCTGGCGAACGTGAAGCTCCGCAGCGATTCTGTTTGCCTCGGCGGCTTCCCTCACCGACTCCAGCACCAGGCCGCCGATGCATGCCGATATGGCGTCCCGCAGTTCGCGGGGCCGTTTCGCGGGGCCGGAGAAAGTCACACGATCGGCGGGAAACCCGGCCTCGGTGGACCGATGGACCTCTGCGACGGATGAGGCGTCCGCCAGCGCAACTTGTCCGGCGAGGCTCGCCAACAAAGTCGGGTTTGGGTTCGCCTTGAGAGCGTAGCTCACCGAAAAGTGTGGAGCGAATACGCGTGCGAGATCCGCCAGACGCGCGCGTACGACATCCAGATCGTAGACATAGGCCGGCGTGCCGAACTCTTTCGCGACCTGAACCAACGCTTTCCGTGCCGCCATGGTCACTTGGCGCGTTCCCGTTCAGTCATCTTATCTGCGTAAGCTACGATCCTGGAGATCGAATCGAAGTTATGAAGGTTGACGTCCGAAGGAGAGATGACGATTCCAGCCTGTTTTTCGATAAACGACATCAGCGAGACGAGCGCGAAACTGTCGATCAGCCCGCCACTGAACAGCAATGTTTCATCCGTGAATTCATTCACGTCCACAAACAATTCGCTCTCAATGTATTTTTGAAGCTCCTCCTTGGATAGGCGCATACTTGATCTCCTAACAGAAACGCGAAAACTGGTTATCTCGATCGTCCCAGCTCAACTGGTTACAGCGGCTTGACATACCGGATCATGCCTGGGAACCGGCCTGAATAGTCCTCGCGGGTGAGGCGATAAAGTTCCTTAAACCCGAATCTAAGATAAGCTCGCGAGGCACGATCATTTCCTATCATTGCGGATATCCCAAGTGTGTCGCACCCATTATCTTTTGCGCGGGCTGCGTGAGCAGCGAGCAGATGTCGAATGAGACCTAATCCCCGTCTCTCTTCGATCACAGCCGCGTATTCGATCACGTATCGGGCAGGCTGCTGAAGCTGCGGCGACGATCCAAACAGCCCAAACAATCTAACAAATTTTTGATAAAAGTGGTTTGTTACTTCGGTGGACCATTCAAGCTGTTCAGCCAGCTTGGATAATCCGTTTGGCGTAATGGGCCGTAGATCTTCTGGATCGGGCGCGTAGGCTGCAGCCGCGCCGATAGGCCCCTGATCGTCTTCCAGGATCAGGAAATCCTTCAGCTGCCCCCACTTGCTTGTCGCGGTGCGAAGCATTGCCTCGTTAAAAAGAAGAGGGCTGGCGCCAGTTCCAGCCAGGGCATCGTCGAACAGGCCCTGCCCGACACCCGCCACGGTCGATTGATACATGATGTTCGCTAGGAACGTGATGTCGTCCGGCTCAGCTGCTCGAATACGTTCGATCATTAACTCCGAAGTCGCCGGACTCGTCCGTAACTTTTCGCACATACCTGTTTGCGCCCGCGTCCAGCCAAACGATCTCTGATTTAATTATCACGCATCTACACTCGCGGCCCACTACAACGGATTGTCTATGTCGTTTGCCGCGGGGAAAGCAGCCACACTGCGCCAACATTCAGCGCGATGCCGCATGGCCACTCATCGGACGCAACCCAAACCAAGCGCCGAGACCCTTACAAGCAGCCTCGCAATCGTGCGGCGAGTTCAGGAGGCCCTAGAAGCCGCCGGTGTCGTGTTTCTGAATCAGGGAAGGCCAAGCGTGCAGTTGAAGGCCAAGGCATGAACTGGCGCAAGGCACAACTTTTCTTGGCGAATTTCGGAGAACTAACAACCCAATCATTTCCGCGCCTGTGAATAACTGGGCTAAGTCCCGATTACGTCGCATCACGCGCTATACTCGCGTCATCGATTTGGCTCTCGGGAGTAGTAGCCGATCAATGAATTGAAAGCCGCGTCGAGAGCAAAGGATCATGGACGAGCAACATCTGCTCACTTTGCCGGAAGCTTGCAAATCGCTAGTACGCGGTCCTTTGAGGCCCGCCATGACTAGCATTGTCTCCGCCATCTGTTCCCTGAACGAGACAGATCATGGCTGAGGCTGTCAGGGAGCTACTCACGCTCGACCAGGCCACCTCGGTCCTCGGCGAGACAGATCATGGCTGAGGCTGTCAGGGAGCTACTCACGCTCGACCAGGCCGCCTCGGTCCTCGGCATCAGCGCGAAAACGCTGCGCGCTCACGTCGACGATGGCGAGATCGCCTTCATCAATGTCCGACGGGGCTTGCTCCGGACCCGCAGAATGTTCGACCCTGCCGACCTCGACGCGTTTAAGTCGGCTCGTAGGAGAATAGTTCAAGCCTCCGATCTTGAGAGTGGAATTGGGTGGGGTGAACGCTGCCTTCAAGTTCGACCAAGTGGTCGAGCCCAACCAGTTTTTTCCATACGGCCGGCCTACTTAGCTCTGCATTCGCGTGATCCCCACGGCAATCCGCCGCGCCTTATCCAGGTGAGATCCCCTGCCTGGCAGTTCGACGCAGGCACGTGGTCAGCGCGAAGCCTACGCTGTCACACCCGGTACTAGACCTTCGTCGTGTGCCGTCCGACACATCAAGAAGGTTGATGTAGGTGCAGCGTAGCTGGAGGGGCACCCTTCTTGGGAGAGTTGCCATGGCTATCGCCAGCGTGTTCTCGCCATCCACTCAGACCGTTGTGGCCCAGCCAGCCGCATCCGGGATGTATCCAGTGCTGCTGTTCGTGGCCTTAGGTCTTGCAGCGAGCGTCGCTCTGCTGTTGAGCGGATGGCTCACCGTACCTTTGGAAAGCTGGTGAGCGCCGGACTGGAGCAGATGCCAGCGCAGATCGCCAGCCGTGCTGGCCTAAGCTGGCATCGAATGTGCCCTGCCCAACGCGACACTACCGCCGGCGGGCTGCCACAGTGGGCCGTGAACATGCTCCTAAGTCTGGGTTGTGCTTTCTCCATGGCTGCCTGGCTGGGCTTCCTCGCGTGGTCGTGCTGGAGGGTGCTGCTGGTTTGACGGCCGCGCTCAATCAGGAGCGACGCGGCGCGACGGTGTTGGCGTCCAGGTAGGAATACGCTGGATCCCCGCCGCGATCCGCCGCGCCTCATCCCAGGTGATATCTCCAGCCCTGCGATCGGCGTAGTAGATGCAGGCCAGCGCATAGCCTGGCGAGTTCACCCGAAACATGCCGTCGCTATCCTTACACACCACGGGCCGGGCTCTTGCCCAGCTCGGCCCTCTCCCCTTCCAACAGCGCCGGCAATTGCGCTACGAAGCCGCTGACCAGTGGGTTGTTTCGCCGGAGGCAGCAGTGAACCAAATCGAGCAGCCCGTAACCTGCAACCTCTGCGGGTCTGCGCCAGACCGGCATCAGGAGCTGATCACCACGCCGGTGAAGAAGCCGCACTGGCCGGGGTCGCCCACCTGCCGGGTGGCGTGCTGCGAGGTTTGCGGCTTCACGTTCCTGTCGCCGCGTCTCGATCAGGCCGGCTACAACCAATATTATGCGGCCGACTACTACGAGGAAATGTCCGGCGGGCAGCTTGCCGCCATCGTAGCCAAGAACGAGGGCGTGATGCGCCGTGTGCTTGACGAAGTGGCACCCCATGTCGTCTTCCGCCCGGATATGAAGGTGATTGACGTCGGCTGCGGCTATGGCGAAATGCTGTCGGAGCTCCGCAAGCGCCATGGCGGGCAGGTGGTGGGCGTCGAGTTGTCCGCCGAGGCGGCCCGCTTCGCCCGAGAAAACTACGGGCTCACGGTGCTGGAGGAGGACGTCAACGAGCGCATCAGCGCCGGTGACCGCTACGACCTCGTCTTCCTGATCGCCACGCTGGAGCACGTTCTGGACGGGGCCGCCCTGCTGCGCACGTTGCGTGCGATGCTGGCCCCAGGCGGTCGCCTCGTGGTGTTGGTCCCGGATCTGGATGCCATCCAGCCGATCGTACGCACCGACAATGCGTCGCGTGTGTTCAAGGTTGTGCACACCTACTACTTCACCCGCAAAACGCTGCCCGCGCTCGCTGGGCGAAGCGGCCTCGCGACGCTGTCGGTGAAATCGGGGCCGTTTTCGTCGGCCGGCCAGCACGACTTGGTGGCAGTGTTCGAGGCCGGGCCGGAGGTTGCTCCCGTGCTGCCCGTGGAAAACTGGGGCGAGAAAAAAGCCGGTGTTCTTAGCATGCTTGAGAAGCATGCAGCGACGAAGCCGACGAAGCCTCCTTTCCTAGGCGTTAGTAGGATCGCGAGGCGCGTGCTTGATAAGTTGTTTAGGGCATGGTGAGCAGCCGGTCGATTTATCGTCCATCTGACCCATCACGGAGCTGCGGCCCTCACACACATAGCAGTAGATCAGCAGACAGTTCCTCGCGTCGACGGCTCAGCGCCCGTGCTGGCCAGACGTCAGGGCTTGGGTCAGGGCGGTCATCTGGTCACGGATCTCAGCCAGCAGCTTGAGGTCAGCCGGGATCTCCGGCGACTTCGGCACGTCAACCTTGGCGTCCTCCTGACGCTTCAGCTTGTTCATGGCTCGGACGATGCTGAACAGCACAGCCGCCACAATGGCGAAGTTCACCGCAACCGTCAGAAACTGCCCATATCCCAGCACCGCGCCCTGCTTCTTGGCATCGGCATACGCCAGGCCGGACTGCACCTTTGCAGACAGGGGCAGGTAATAGCTGGAAAAGTCGAGCCCGCCGGTGATCGCCCCAATGATCGGCATGATGATGTCGGCCACGAGCGAGGTCACGATGGAACCAAAGGCGGCGCCAATAACGACGGCGACCGCGAGATCCACGACGTTGCCGCGCAGCGCGAACTTCTTGAAATCGTCGAGCATCAGGCCGGCCTTCAGTTCAGCGCAACCGAGCGCGCCGGCACTTCCCGGCAAGGCTTCACTGCGCCGTCAAAAGAGCGGTAGGTCTGGGTGGCGGCGCTGTATGACTTGTAGCCGGTGCAGCCAGCAGCCCCCGCCACGGCGCCCAGCTTGCGAGCAGGCGTCGTCTTGTCGGGCAAGGATACCGAAACCACTGAAACCGTCGCAGGGGCTGGCGCTTTGGTCTGTATGGCGGTCGCAGTGACCTGGGGATGGGAGAGCGTTGCGGGGGCAGCCTGGTCGGGGCTACGGCTCGCTGACGGCTGAGCCAACACGTCACGCGGGCCCGAGCGGACCGGCGATTGGGCAACCCCGCCCGATTGGATGGCATCGAGGCTGGCGACCTTGCGCTCGGGAGCGGCGGTCTTGGGCGTCTTGGCGTCGAGCAGCTGAATGGCACCCACAACCATGGCGGCCAGGATAGCGGGGGTCAGGAGAAAGCGAGCAAGCATAACGGTTCCTCTGCGGCGCAATTTCCCTATCGCACAATTGAATTGCGTACAACTTAAAAAGCTCTAGATTGCCCCTATGCCACATACTCACAAAGACCAAGACACTCCGGAGCTGCTGCTAGAAAACCAGCTGTGCTTTGCCGTTTACTCAGCCGCGCACGCCTTCACGGCCGCCTACAAGCCCCTCCTGGACCAGATCGGCGTCACTTATCCGCAGTACCTAGTGCTGTTGGTGCTTTGGGAAGCGAATGGGTCCAGCGTCGGAGAAATCGGGGGCAAGCTGAACCTCGATTCTGGCACTCTGACCCCACTTCTGAAGCGGCTTGAGGCTCAGGGCTTCGTCAGTCGCAACCGGGACAAGAATGACGAACGGGTAGTTCGCGTTCACCTGACCGCGATGGGCCGGGACGCTCGCATCCACGCCGTGGCTGCCCGGCGCGCCATCGTGTGTTCGCTTGAAACAACAGAGCCCGAGATCCAAAAACTGAAGACGCTCGTGACAGAGTTGGATGGTCGGCTTCGGACTTCTGGGCCGAACCGGTGACCGCGCTCTGAGGGAGTAGAGGCTCATGCGTCGGGCATCCGGATGACCGCAAATGCTCTCGGAAAGGGATCCAGATCCGCTTCCGGCTTCAAAGCCGGGAGTATCTGGACACCTCGCCTTCAACCACGCTGGCGAGATCCCCGACCTGTATGGCGCATCCTTCCGCTTGCAGACGATCCCCTCAAGTCTCACCGCGCAGGCGTGACGACAGGTCCGTCGACCGGCGAGGCCAGCAGGTGGGCCAGTTCGGCGCGGCGCTCGACCGCTAGGCCACTAGAAGCTCGTCTCGGATCGTTGCCGCAAGGTGGTCCGGATTGATGGGCTTCAGCAGCGCGGGGCCATGGGCATTTGCGTGCTTGATGCTCTCTGCAGAGCCTGTGATGAAGATGACGCGCATATCAAAGCGCCGCATCCGGGCCATCTGGGCCAGCGAGATGCCATGAGCCGCGTGATCGCCGAGGTGGATGTCCGTCACCATAACGTCAACCCGGGTGGCGGCGCCCTCAAGCACCCTCAAAGCGTCTTGGGCACAGCGAACGGCAGTCACCGTAAAACCCTCGCCCTGGAGTGAACGGCCCAGCGCATAGAGCAGAGGCTCGTCGTCTTCAACGAGAAGAACGTGTGACATGGCTGTCCCTCCGGGCTTTGCGGCCCGCCCGGGTATAGAGCAACTTTTTCGAAGCCTACGATGTAAGGACCAATACGCATGCGTCGATTTCCGCGCTGATCCGTAAAATCCGACCGATCGCCACAACCACCGATTAGGACGTGTTTTGTATCGAAGTCTCATCAAATTCGAGAGGTTCTTACGTGAACAACGGTCACGCTTACGCCCTTCTGGGCGACCAGTTCGAGCATGGCGCCATCGCACGCGCGCCAAGAACCAAGTCCACCTTGACGGGGCAATCCGAGAGAGGGTTTGCGCTGCTGGTTATCCTTGGATCATCCGCATGCGGAGCAGCGGTTGGCTGGCTGCACCTTATCCCGCACCTTGGTTGAGGGCCGAGGAGGCCTCCCAGCAGCCTACTTCCCCGCCGCTACCGTGGCGTGAGTTCGCGCGTGTTCTTGGCCCAAGAGGGTGAGCCTGTAAGTCAGGCGGACCCTATGTCCTAGTTGGGGAGAGCTTTCATGCGCTAAGACGTAGCGACGCATATGATGAGCGTTTCCGGCGATCATCGCCGCTCATAACGCAGGCGGGTTGACCGGGCATGAAACAGCATCTTGCCATTGCCTTTCAGCGAGCCGCACCGGAAGAGTTGCAGGCTTGTTGGCAGCGCACGTTTGGTGAGATGCCAGCGCTCGCCGGTTCGAGTCAGGATCTCGCCCTGATTCTGGCCCACCATGTCTGCGAGACATGGTTCCAGCGCGGGTACGGCTACTTTCCCCTGGATCCCTGGCCGGCATTGCAGGCAGTCCAGAAACGTGACGTTTAAGAGAGAAGACCGGCCATTCCGGGGTGGTCCCCACGTTCCCGACGTTGACGTCAAGTCCCGCGTGGAGAGTAACTAGTTACCTGGCGATGCGGCCCCGCCGTTTGCGCTGGGGCGGGGCCGAACTCCCTATGCCGAAGGCGGACATCTCCGACTCGGCGAAGCTGCAGCGGGATGGTTAACCAAAGCTAAACACCGTACCCCACTCTGCCGATCCGAAGCGGGATGGCCAAAGAAAAACCCGCCGTAGGGCGGGCGCGTGCAATGCACGAGTGGGGTCGCGTCAACGGATGTTGATGCTGTGCCAAAATGCACCAGCTTGGCTTTAGTTCCCGGTCGATAAGAACTATCGCACCCACACGAGGGACATTCCTGTCATCACCAAGTCGACCGCGGCAGCAAAGCCAACCAGCAAGCGCATGTTGGCATCGTGACCACCCTGCGATCGTCCAATGTTGCCTCTGGATGATTCAGTCGCTTCGCGCACAACCACACGTTTTTTGCTCACGGTGAGGCCCCAAGTTTAAGTTAAAATCCTTATTTGATAAATATAGAATTTTCAGACGTCGGCGCTCGATGCGCACATTCCAGAAACACCGCCAAGCAGGCAAGATGAAATATTGCGTACCACATTGCGTTACCCCCTCGTTTTCTACATTCTTGCTTGATTAGAGGCTGCTGCTGATTCGCAGATGGTGCAACAGCTAAGACGAAGGGTAGTTGAACTGCGTATGCAGCTGGCAGATCGCTTTCCAAAATTTGTCCGCGAGCAAAAGATGTTGGTGATGAGCAAGGACCTTGAAGACGTCCGCATCGAGGCAACTGCGGCGGATCTCGTTCAGCAGCATGGACACCTTCCGCCCGAGGACTTCAGCACGAAAGTAGCGTTGCTTCTGGTGAGGCAGCCTGATCTCGACTGCGACGCGTTCACTGATCTCATTGTCCGGCTCTATGTTAAGCGCGCCAGTTCTTCAGCCTGCAATTGATCGTTTTGCTGCCTTGTAGCTGTAAAAAAACCCCGCAGCGGGGGCTTGCTGCGGGGCCGAGAAGAGCTGGAATGAACGTTCAGTCGTGCTGGCCAAATAACACGCAGCCGTGTCTAGAGTTCCGGGGGCCAGTATCCTCCCCAGAGCGGACAATGGCCTATCGGCCGCATCGGATTTTCGAGGAAGTCTGCCACTGTGGCCGCCACCGCTCCGCGCAGGAGTGGCCGGAGGGCTCGCAAGGCGGTAAGGCCCTCGATGCCCGCGCCCTTCTCGACAGTCTCCTCCCGGCCCGCCTGCACGACAATCTCATAGAGCGTCAACGCGGCCGCACGCTCGATGCTGGGCGGAAGCGTTTCAAGAGTGTCGAACGCTGCGTCGATCTCCTCCTGGATCGCATCCTCACGCCGGTTGCCCTTGCGATGCTCCCATTCGGCATTCTCTGTGCCGTCATTGCCCCTAGTCGGGGGCGCAATGCTCTGAGCTGGTTTGCAATAGGGGCGTTGACCGCCGTGTTCGGCTTAATCGCACTTCTAGCGCTGCCTAAGCTTCCAGAGGTAGGGGATCGACAATGAGGGGCCGAGCCGGGCTAGAGCCGGAAATCGCGCTGCAGGATCGATCAACGAGGCCCTGCACGAGCACGGCAAGCCGCTGGTCTAGTCGTTCAGACGAACTGGAAGTCCGAGGTGGAATTGAAGATGCGCAGGCGTACCGGCAAAGGAGCCTGGTATGCCGTAGTCCAAGTTTGGGAGCGGGTATCCGCAGGTGAGATGCGCGAGATCGACTCTGTTTCGGAGAGATGCCCCACCAAAACGGCCGCCGTTGAGAAGGCTCGTGAGTTGTTGAAGGCGAATGCGGATCGGCTCAGTGATTACATCGAAGTTACGGCTGAAATCTTGAGCGAACTCGAGTGGAGCGCTTGATTGACGGCCAGTTTCAAGGCAGCTGCCCCTCCCAGCCGAGGCAGCCCATGTCGTAACAAGGTTGGGGTAAGAATTAGGGTTTGAGGGATTCTGCTCAGAAATTCACTGTAAGAACAGAAACTTACGATAAATGATGGCGGAGACGGAGGGATTCGAACCCTCGATAGGTCTTTACAAACCTATAACGGTTTAGCAAACCGCCGCCTTCAGCCACTCGGCCACGTCTCCGGCGCGGGAAGCTCTAGGCGATCAGGGGCGGCGGGTCAACGGGTCGGATGAGGCGGGCTGCGCGAGGGCGCGCGGCCGGGATGGGAACGCCGGGATTCGGGCCGCCCGGGCCTGCTCGAAGCCGTGGCGGCGCGCGTGAGGCGGCGGCGTGCGGGGCCTGTCCGGTCGGCCGGGCCCGGTCCGCGATGTGCGGTCGCCCGGGGCGCGCGCCCTGCCCTTCCGGGCGATCCTTGCGCGGCGTCGGGGTCGTCGGCGGCCCTGCAAAGGGCGGCCGCAGCCGCTTAGTGCAGCGTCAGCCACATGCGGGCGGCGCGCTGGGCGTCGGCGATCTCGGCCGTGGTCATCTCGGCCGCGATCTCGGCGCGGAGCGGGATGGCGTCGCGGCAGCCGCGGGCGGCCGCGATGTTGAGCCACTTGTGGGCGGCGACGCGGTCGACTTCCACCGAACGGCCGGCGGCATACATCATGCCGAGCTCGAGGAAGGCGAGGCCGTCCATTTCGCCCGCCGCGATCGAGGCCATCTCGGCCGTGTTCATTTCAAAACGCGCCATGGTCCTGGTTCCCATTCGCTCCGCTTCTGCGGAGATCTTTTCGATTACTTCAGGCGTCCGTCTCGGTTCAGGAGCGTCGCCTTGAACACCTGCATTCCACCGCAATTTCTTCAAAAGCGAGCTAATAAGCACGATGAATCGGAGGTAATCGAAACGAAAACGAGCGGTAAATCTAAACCTTCATTTACCCCGTTCAGGCGCGAAAACCCAGGCTGCAAAACGAATCGCGTCGCGGATCCTGAAGCGCCCTGAAGGTTCACGTTCACGGATCCTTGACTCTGCGCGCAGCCGCCGTCGCGCTTGCCAGAACCGGACAGGGATGGATGATGGGCCCAACGGCGCATGCGACGCCGA
Source organism: Alsobacter metallidurans (assembly GCF_014636935.1). Lineage (GTDB taxonomy): Bacteria > Pseudomonadota > Alphaproteobacteria > Rhizobiales > Beijerinckiaceae > Alsobacter > Alsobacter metallidurans. The sequence goes on from NZ_BMES01000002.1 coordinate 1,131,130, forward strand.
TGGGGAACCGCCAGATGGCTGAACACACAACCGCGCTCGCCAGGCCGATGCGCATCCTTGCCGCCGCCGCCTTGGCGGCCGGCCTGCTGGCTCCGGCGTCCGCCGCCGCGGCCGACGCGACCGGCACGTGGCTGCGCGCCACCGGCACGTCGCGGATCAAGATCACGCGCTGTGGGGGCGACGCCCTTTGCGGCTCGATCAGTTGGCTGAAGGACCCGACCGGTCCGGATGGCAAGCCCCGCACCGACGACCAGAACCCGGACGCGGGTCGCCGCACCCGCCCGCTGCTCGGGTTGCCGATCGTTCTCAACATGAAGCCGACCGGCAAGCCGGACCAATGGAAGGGCGAGGTCTACAAAGCCGACGAGGGCAAGACCTACACGGGCTTCCTGAGCGCCATCGACGCGCAGCATTTGAAGCTCGAGGGCTGCGTCATGGGCGGCATGATCTGCAAGGCCGAGACGCTGAAGCGCGTCGACTGAGCGGCTGCGGCGCGGGGTTTCCGCGCCGCGCTGCGCGCATTCTCAGCGGGCCTTCTGGCCGAACAGCACCGCCTGCGCGTCCTTGTCCTTGGAGAGGTCGACTTTCGCGCGCTCCTCGGCCAGCACCGCCATGCCGCGCACCACCGCCGGGCGCGCCATCACGGCCTCGAACCAGCGCTTCAGGTGTGGGAAGTCCTCGATGTTCTGGCCCTGCCGCTCCCAGCCGCGCACCCAGCCGACGCAGGCCATGTCGGCGATCGAGTAGGCGTCGGCGAGATACTCGCGTTCGGCGAGGCGCTTGTTCATCACGCCGTAGAGCCGGTTCACCTCGTTGGTGTAGCGCGTGATCGCATAAGGCACCTGCTCGGGCGCGTAGATGCGGAAATGGTGCGTCTGGCCCGCCATGGGGCCGAGCCCGCCCATCTGCCAGAACAGCCACTCTTCCACGGCCACGCGGGCGCGCTCGTCGGACGGGTAGAACTGCCCGGTCTTGCGGCCGAGATACTGGAGGATCGCGCCGGACTCGAACACCGAGATCGGCTCGCCGCCGGGGCCGTCATGATCGACGATGGCGGGCATGCGGTTGTTGGGGGCGATGGCGAGGAATTCGGGCTTGAACTGGTCGCCCTTGCCGATGTTCACCGGCCGCACCGTATAGGGCAAGGCCGTTTCCTCCAGCATGATGCTGATCTTCCAGCCGTTGGGCGTCGGCCAGTAGTAGAGATCGATCGGGGTCGCGGGCGCTGCGGACATGCGGATGGTCCTCAAGAAACAAGGAGCCGTCACGGTAAGCCGAAGCCGCGGCCGCCGGAAGACAGACGCGCTGCGCGGCTGGCGTGCGCCGCGCGGCCTGTCTCGCATCGCATCATTGATTTTCCGCAACTTCGCAGCCGGCTCTTGCGGCGCGCCCCGGATTGGGAGGATGCTGCAGGGCTTCGCGCCCGCCGGTGAGTCCGGGGGCGGCGCCGGGTTCCCGGCGCGGGCCAGTGCCCCGGACATGGGGAGTTCTTTTCCATGAAAACCAGCCTCATCGCAGCGCTTGCGGTTCTCCTGGCCGCAGCCGCCCCCGCGGCCGCCCAAACGGCCGCCAACCCGCTGAAGAAGCCCGCTCCCGCCGCGACCGCGCCTGCGGCGCCAGCCCCCGCTACGCCGGCCCCTACGGCCGCAGCCCCGGCGACCGAGAAGAAGCCGCCCTCCGAGGCGCAGATGGCCTCGCGCAACCGCATGAAGGAATGCGGCGCCGAGTGGCAGGCCGCCAAAAAGGCCGGCAAGACCGAGGGCAAGACCTGGCGCCAGTTCTCCAGCGAGTGCCTGAAGAAGAAGTGATCCCGGCGCCGCGCGCCATCCCGGAAGCCCCCGGCCCGGCCGGGGGCTTTTGCGTGGGACCTAGGCTGGGCCGAAGCGCTTCTTGAAGCCGAAATGCGTCTTGCCGTAGCCATGCCGCTCGTAGAAGCGGTGCGCGTCCACGCGGCGCATGCTGGACATGAGTTCCATCACGGCGGCGCCGCGTCGCCGCGCCTCCGCCTCCGCGAAGGCCAGCAGCCGGGCGCCGATGCCGCCCGAGCGCTGGTCCGCCCGCACCTGGACCGACCGCAGTTGCGCGTGCAGCGCCCCGCGCCCGGTAAGGCCGGGCAGGAAGCTGAGCAGAAACGTCCCCAGCACCTCCCCGCCCGCCTCCGCGACATACAGCGTGTGGTCGGGATGTCGGGCGATGGCCGCGAAGGCCCGCTCGTAATCGGTCCGCGAGTCGGGCGTCCAGGCGTCGCCGTGGGCGCCCAGGGCGTCCGCGCCGTGCAGGGCCACCACGGCCTCGAGGTCTGAGGCCGTGGCTTCGCGAATAAGGAGCTCCCGGCTCACGCAGCCTTGCTCTCTGCCGGCAGCAGCGCGGCCGGCTCGGCGAACCCCGGCAGCGCCCGGAAGCGCTCCACCCAGGCGACGACGTTCGGGTAAGGCGCGAGATCGACGCCCGCGTCGCCGGCGTAGTGAACCACCCCATACACATCGATGTCCGCGATAGTCGGGCCCTCGCCGACCAGCCAGGAACGTCCCGCGAGCGCGTTGTCGAGGAACTTCAGCGCCGCGCCGGCTTCGCCGACATACATCGCCACGGTGGCGTCATCCAGCGTGCGGAAGCCGGCCTTGGCGCCGCGGACCCGGTAGATCGGCGCCGCGAGCTTGTCCCACACCCAGAACATCCACTCGCGCGCGGCGACACGCTCGTCCAGCGTCGCGCCGCCGAGCTTGCCGGTCTTGTCGGCAATGTATTCCAGGATGGAGGCCGACTGGCACAGGTTGCGGCCGTTGGAGTTGTCCGTCAGGCACGGCACCTGGCCGAAGCGGTTCATGGCCATGAACTCCGGCGTCTTGTGCTCGCCGGCGCGCAGGTTCACGTGCGTGTAGTCGAAGGGCTCGCCGGCCAGCGCCAGCGCGAGGCCGACCTTGTAGGTGGGGCCGGACAGAAAGATGCCGTGGAGGGTATAGCGCGCAGTCATGGGACGTCCTCGTGCCTGCCAGATGGGCAGCGGCGGGAGACTACAGCTTGGCGGGGCCGCCGCAAGGCGCAATGGCGGCCGAAAGGCCGCCGTGGAGCATCCTCCGCGGTTGACTTCGCGCCCGCGCTCACCACCTCTGCGCCGAGATCGCAGCCTGCATGCGGTTCGACGGGACGCCTCCCTTTCGTTGATCCATGCCCCGGGAGACGCGCCGCTTGAACGTGCCTGATTTCGTCGAGCCCATCCTGGCTTTCCTGCGGACGCACGAGGGCTGGGTCATTCCGATCGTGTTCGCGCTGGCGTTTGGAGAATCGCTCGCCTTCGTGTCGTTGCTCATCCCCGCCACCGTGATCCTGTGGGGCATCGGCGTCATGGTGGGGGCGAGCGGCATCGCGTTCCTGCCCATTTGGTTCGCGGCGGCGCTTGGCGCGGCGCTGGGCGACTGGCTGTCCTACTGGCTCGGCTACCACTATCACGAGCCCATCTCGCGCATGTGGCCGCTCAACAAGCACCCGGACCTGCTGCCGCGCGGCCATGCGGCGTTCCAGAAATGGGGCTGGGCAGGCGTGTTCTTTGGCCGGTTCCTCGGCCCGCTGCGCGCCGCCGTGCCGCTGGTGGCGGGCGCCTGCCAGATGCCGCAATGGAGTTTCCAGCTCGCCAACTGGCTGTCCGCGTCCGCGTGGGCCACGTGGACGCTGGGCGCCGGGGCATTCGGCGTGGAGGCGCTGCAAAAGTGGTTCTAGGGGGCTCTCCGCAGCGGCTGACCCCGCTTGCGCTCGCCGCCGTCTTTGTTGCGGCGCTTCCGCTGTCGTATTTTGGCGCCCACGACCGCCTGACCTGGTGGCTCGAGACCATTCCGGCTCTGATCGCCTTCCCGTTGCTGGCGCTGACTCGAAAGCGCTGGCCGTTGTCGGGTCTGCTGTACCTGCTGATCCTGGCGCATGCGCTGATCTTGCTGGTCGGAGGCCATTACACCTACGCGCTGGTCCCAGCCGGGGACTGGGTCCGTGACTGGGTCGGCGGAGCCCGCAACAACTATGACAAGCTCGGACACTTCGCCCAAGGCTTCGTGCCGGCGATCCTGACGCGCGAGCTGCTGGTGCGCTACTCGCCTTTCAGGCAGGCGCCCCGGAGCGCGTTCCTGCCCATTCTTATGGTCGCGGGGCCGCTCGCGTTCAGCGCACTCTACGAGATCATCGAGTGGCGCGTCGCGGTCGCCACCGGCGAAGCCGCGGATGCGTTTCTGGGAACCCAGGGCGATGTCTGGGACACGCAGTCGGACATGCTGATGGCGCTGATCGGCGCGCTCTGCGCGATGATCCTGATCCCGCTGCACGACCGCTCCCTCCGACGGCTGCAGCCGCCCGAGCGAGCGTAACTCTCAAATCCCGAGCTTCGCCTTCAGGATGTCGTTCACGGCCTGCGGGTTGGCCTTGCCGCCCGACTGCTTCATCACCTGACCGACGAACCAGCCGATCATGGTGGGCTTGGCCTGCGCCTGCGCAACCTTGTCCGGGTTGGCGGCGATCACGGCGTCCACGGCCGCCTCGATCGCCCCCGTGTCGGTGACCTGCTTCATGCCGCGGCTCTCGACGAGCTCGCGCGGGTCGCCGCCCTCGGTCCAGACGATCTCGAACAGGTCCTTGGCGATCTTGCCCGAGATGACGCCCTCGCCGATCAGGTCCACGATGCCGCCGAGCTGCGCCGGCGACACCGGCGAGGTCGTGACGTCCTTGCCTTCCTTGTTGAGCCGGCCGAAGAGCTCGTTGATCACCCAGTTCGCCGCAGCCTTGCCGTCGCGTCCCTTGGCGACCGCCTCGAAATAGGCGGCCTGCTCCTGCTCGGCCACCAGCACGCCGGCGTCATAGGGCGAAAGCCCGTAATCGGCGATGAAACGCGCCTTCTTGGCGTCGGGCAGCTCCGGCAGGTGCTGCGCCAGGGCGTCCACATAGGCCTGGTCGAACTCCAGGGGTAAAAGGTCCGGATCCGGGAAGTAGCGATAGTCGTGCGCCTCCTCCTTGGAGCGCATCGAACGCGTCTCCCCCCGGCTCGGGTCGAAGAGGCGCGTCTCCTGGTCGATGGCGCCGCCATCCTCCAGGATGCCGATCTGCCGGCGCGCCTCGGTCTCGATGGCCTGCCCGATGAAGCGGATCGAGTTCACGTTCTTGATCTCGCAGCGCGTGCCGAACGGCTCGCCCGGCCGCCGCACCGACACGTTCACGTCGGCTCGCAGGCTCCCCTTTTCCATGTCGCCGTCGCAGGTGCCGAGATAGCGCAGGATGGTCCGCAGCTTGGTCACATAGGCGCGCGCCTCTTCCGACGAGCGGATGTCGGGCTTCGACACGATCTCCATCAGCGCCACGCCAGAGCGGTTCAGGTCCACGAAGCTCATGGTCGGATGCTGGTCGTGAAGCGACTTGCCGGCGTCCTGCTCAAGGTGCAGGCGCTCGATGCCGACCGTGATCTGCCCGCCGCTCTCCGGCAGGTCCACCACCACCTCGCCCTCGCCCACGATCGGGCTCTTGTACTGGCTGATCTGGTAGCCCTGCGGCAGGTCCGGGTAGAAGTAGTTCTTGCGGTCGAAGGTGGAGCGCAGGTTCACCTGCGCCTTCAGCCCCAGCCCGGTGCGGATCGCCTGCTTGACGCATTCCTCGTTGATCACCGGCAGCATGCCCGGCATCGCGGCGTCCACCAGCGAGACGTGGTCGTTCGGCTCGCCGCCGAACTCGGTCGAGGCGCCCGAGAACAGCTTCGACTTCGACGTCACCTGCGCGTGAATCTCCATCCCGACCACGATTTCCCAATCCCCGGTCGCGCCCTTGATGAGCTTCTTGGGGTCGAGCGTGCGGCTGTCGACGATGGCGTTCATCGGATGATCTCTCGTGTCGGACGGGCCATGAGGCCGAACCCCGCTTTTCATGTCTCAGGCGCGCGGGGTCAAGGGGGCGAAGGGCCAACGGGGTTCAACGGGAGCGCGGCTACGCAGCCTGATTCCCTCCACCGTCATCCCCGGGCTTGCCCCGGGGATCCACGCGCTGGTCGAAGGCGTGGATGGCCGGGACAAGCCCGGCCACGACGGCAAGACTATTTCACCGCCCGCTCGCCCGCCTTGCCCCATATCCCACCACGGCCCAGGCCACCCCGGCGAAGAACCGCGCCAGCGCGTGCGCGCCGCCGAAGAAGTAGCCGCCCTCGAACCAGCTCACTCCGACGAAGCGCAGCAGGAAGCTCACCGCCACGGCGGCGATCACGGCCGCAAACCCGGCCAGCAGCAGCTTGGCGGCCTGGTCGGCCTTCCAGCCGATCCACAGCCCGACCGCGATCACGACCGGGTCGACGAAGGCGAGCAGCACCACCCAGCGATAGGGTTCGAGGTCCTGCCAGAAATGCGGAGGCATCCGTGTGTCCTGTTCTCAAGGCGAGGGTGGGTAGAGGGGCCGAAACCATACTCCCATCATTGCCAGCCGGAGACGAAGCCTTGAAGTCCGGCGCTAGACTGGATTGCTTCGCCTTCGGCTCGCAATTGACGGCGAGCAATTGCATCACTGCATTCTGGTCTACCGCGCGGCGAGCCGCCGGCCCGCGGCGCCGAACATCCAGCCCAGAACGCCGGCGGCTACGGCCATCACGGCCGTCGTGACCGGCTGGGCGTCAGCGTCACCGCGCAGGGACTGCACGACGAGCAGCAGAAGCAGCAGCCCCGCCGTGAGCCAGAGAAGCCATTGCAGCACGGTCAGGCACGCGGAAGCGACGGCCGTGCTGAACACGGCTCACCACCACGCGTCGGGAAGCCGGGTCCGTCCCGCCGCCTGCTCGATCACCTCGGCCACGGAAAACAGCGTCTCCTCGTCGAATGGCCGGCCGATGAGCTGCAACCCCAGCGGCAGCCCTTCGGACGAGAGCCCCGCCGGCACCGCGATGCCGGGCAGGCCGGCCATGTTCACCGTCACGGTGAAGACGTCGTTGAGGTACATTTCCACCGGGTCCGCCCCGCCCTTCTCGCCGATGCCGAAGGCGGCCGAGGGCGTCGCGGGCGTCAGGATGGCGTGCACGCCCTGGGCGTAGACCTCCTCGAAGTCGCGCTTGATCAGCGTGCGGATCTTCTGCGCCTTGACGTAGTAGGCGTCGTAGTAGCCGGCCGAGAGCACATAGGCGCCGATCATGATGCGTCGGCGCACTTCCTTGCCGAAGCCCGCCGCGCGGGTCTTCTCGTACATCTCCTGGATGTCCTTGCCGGGCACGCGCAGGCCGTAGCGCACGCCGTCATAGCGCGCGAGGTTGGACGAGGCCTCGGCCGGCGCGACGATGTAGTAGGCCGGCAGGGCGTATTTCGTGTGCGGCAGCGACACGTCGACGAGCTCCGCGCCCGCCGCCTTCAGCCACTCCGCGCCCTTGCCCCAGAGCGCCTCGATCTCGGCCGGCATGCCGTCGACCCGGTATTCCTTGGGAATGCCGATCTTCATGCCCTTGATGGAGCGCCCCACCGCCGCCTCGTAGTCCGGCACCGCGATGTCAACCGAGGTCGTGTCCTTGGGGTCGTGCCCCGCCATGGAGCGCAGCAGGATGGCGTTGTCGCGCACCGTGCGGGCGATCGGCCCGGCCTGGTCGAGCGACGACGCGAAGGCCACGATGCCCCAGCGCGAGCAGCGGCCATAGGTGGGCTTGATCCCGACCGTGCCGGTGAAGGCGGCCGGCTGGCGGATGGAGCCGCCCGTGTCGGTCGCGGTGGCGCCCAGGCAGAGCCGCGCGGCCACCGCCGAGGACGAGCCGCCGGACGAGCCGCCCGGCACCAGCGCGGCGTTGGAGCCCTCGCGCCGCCAGGGCGAGCTCACCGGCCCGAAGGCTGATGTCTCGTTGGACGAGCCCATCGCGAACTCGTCGTTGTTGAGCTTGCCCAGCATCACTGCGCCGTCGCGCCACAACTGCGACGTGACGGTCGACTCGTAGGCCGGCACGAAGTTGCAGAGGATGTTGGAGCCCGCCGTCGTGCGCACGCCCTTGGTGGCGTAGAGGTCCTTGATGCCGAGCGGCAGGCCCTCGAGCGCCCCGCCCTGCCCTCTCGCGAGCTTCTCGTCCGAGGCCTTCGCCATCGCGAGCGCCTGCTCGGGCGTCTCCAGCACGTAGGCGTTGAGGCCGCGGGCTGCCTCCATGGCCTTCAGGAAGGCGCCGGTGATTTCCGTGGAGGACGCCTGCTTCGCCTTCAGGGCGTCGCGGGCCTCGGCGAGGGTGAGGTCGGTGAGGTCGGTCATGGCTGAACTCTGGTTCTCCCGCGCTGAACCGCGCAGGTCGCCGCAGTGCGGCGGAAGGGCGAAGGTTACTCGACCACCTTGGGGACCATGAAATAATGGTCTTCGGTCATGGGCGCGTTGCCGACGATGATGTCGGCGATGCCGCCGTCCGTCACCGCGTCCTGCCGCTTCTTCATCACCATGGGGGTCACGGACGTCATCGGCTCGACGCCCGACACGTCGACCTCGTCGAGTTGCTCCACGAAGGCCAGGATGGCGTTCAGCTCGCCCTGGAGGTGCGGCACCTCCTCCTCGGTGACGGCCACCCGCGCAAGATGCGCGATGCGCCGGACGGTCGCCTGGTCGACGGACATTCTGACCTCTTGAAAATCGAGCAGCCGAGCCCCCGCCCGGCCGCAGCGCGTTCTATCCCGCACGCCTCCCAGCCGCAACAGGGGCGACGAGCGCACCCCGCGACACAGCCGCAACAGGCCCCCTCTCCCCAAGACGGGGAGAAGGCTGGGGTGAGGGTTGGCCGGGCCTGCTCCCCTCATCCGGCGCTTCGCGCTGCGTTTTCCCCCTGGCGGGGAGAAGGACGAACGGCGTTCCGGCGTTATCGCCTCACACCTCCACCGCAACGCCCTTCTCGGGCACGAGCACCTTCGCCCCACCCACCATCGCGGCCACGAACTTGTCCGCGTTGGCGTCCACGATGCCGAACGAGCCGTAGTGGCACGGGATCACGGTCTCGAACTGAAAGAACCGCTTGCACGCCAGCGCCGCCGAGGCCGCCCCCATGGTGAAGCGGTCGCCGATGGGCACGAGGCCCACCTTGGGCGCGTAGATCTCGTTGATCAGCGCCATGTCGCCGAAAATGTCAGTGTCGCCCATGTGGTAGACGGTAGGTTCGCCCGCCGCCCGCACAATGACGCCGTTGGGACTGCCGAGCGGGAAGCCGACGCCGGCCTCCACCAACCCGGCCGAGTGGTCGGCCCGCACCAGAGACACCTGGAAGCCGCCGGCGTCGATCGTGCCGCCGGTGTTCATGGGGTCGAACTTCTCCACGCCCTGCGAGGCCAGGTACATGCACAGGTCGTAGTTGGTGACCACCTTGGCGCCGGTCTCCTTGGCGATCGCAACCGTGTCCCCGATGTGGTCGCCGTGCCCGTGCGTCACCAGGATGTGCGTCACGCCCGCCACCGCGGCGGCGCGATCGGTCGTGAAGGCCGGATTGCCGGTGAAGAACGGGTCGATCAGCACGGCCTTGCCGGCGAAGTCGAGCCGGAAGGCGGAATGGCCAAACCAGGTGATCTTCATAGGGGTCTCTCCTCGCATGCGACAGGCTGGCGTCGAATGTAGCGGCGGCCGGGCCAGCGGCAATGCGCGGCGCTTGCCCGTTGCGGCGCGAGGGCCCATGAAGACGCATGATCGCGCCCGACGCCGACCTTTCGCCGATTCTCGCTTTACCCCGCCACGCGCGCCTGATCGGCATGGATCTGGGAACCAAGACGATCGGCCTTGCGCTGTCAGACGTCGAGCGCCGCATCGCGACGCCGCTGGAAACCATCCGCCGCACCAAGTTCAAGGCCGACGCCACCGCGCTGCTCGCGCATGCGACGAAGCACGCCGTGGGAGCGCTGGTGCTCGGCATGCCGTTGAACATGGACGGCACCGAAGGTCCGCGCGTCCAGAGCACCCGCGCCTTCGCGCGCAACCTGGCCGCGATGACGCCGCTGCCGATCGTCTACTGGGACGAGCGGCTCTCCACGGCCGCCGTCACGCGGACGCTGATCGCGGCGGACGCCTCCCGGGCCCGCCGCGACGAAGTGGTGGATAAGCTGGCCGCCGCCTACATCCTGCAGGGCCTGCTGGACCGGCTGGCCGCGATCGGGCGCAAAGCCCAGGACGACGCCGACCGGGCCTGATCGAGGCCCCTCACTGGCGCGTGTGGCGATCGAGCATTTCCTGCCGAGCCCGAAACTCGTTCCAGTGGCGATGAGGGGGCCGCCAGCCGGGGTTCCCGCGGGGCTGTCCGCCGTCCCACCCGCGGTGAACGGGCGACGGCGCAAACATCACGCGAGGCTGGTAGACGGGCCTCGGCGCATAGACCGGCGCAGGCTCATAGACGACCTCCGGTCCGTCCACGTATTCGGGCTCGGGAACAGGGCTCCGACGATAGCCATAGGCGGGTGCGTAGCCATAGAGTGGATCCCGCTCCACGGAGTCGTAGGACCGTGACCGGTTTGACGACGCAATGGCGGCCCCGATGCCGATGGCCGCGATCCCCGCGATGGCGGCCAGCGCAGCGCCGTTGCCGCCCCGGTTGCGGCGGTACGGCGCGGGGCCGTGATGATAGCCGGCCGAATAGCCGGGCCGCCGGGGTCGCGCTTCCGCTGATGGCGCCAATGCGGCCACCATTGCGAGCGAGAGGCAGCCGCCCAGCACCGACCGAACCAGCCGCGACCGCATTCCCAAAACCGACATCGTCATCTCCACGCGGGTCTCACGCAGCCCGCGACGATAGAAATGACGGTTCTCAAGTGAATGCATGCTGAATGCTTGATGGCCCAATTAGGGCGTGAATCACGGCCGGTCGGGCGAAGCACGACTCAAGGCGGCCTGTTTTGCAGCGTTTACGTTTGGTTGAGCTCTCTGCAATCAGCCCAACGGTCTGGTTGCATTTAGCTATCGGCCAACCCTGATGCGCAAATTGCAACCCATAAGACGCAACATCGCTCTATACATTTACCAAATGATGGGGCATCGTTTGATCACGTGCTACCGAACGGCGGCCGAATCGGCCTTGAGCATCGAGCCCCAAGGGAGCCAGTCATGCCCGCTCTGAAATCCCAGACCATTCCCTTCGGGGCGTCCATTCCGGCCAATGGCCGCGCCCGGGGCTTCACGCCCGCCCCGCAGGAGCCGGCCGCGACCGAGGACATCGCCCGCTACATCGCCCAGATGACCACCGAGATGGCCGTGATCGCCCGGTCGGCCAACCTGGACCTGCTGGCCTATTTCCTCGAGATGGCGAACATCGAGGCCAATGTCACGGCTCGTCGCAACGCTGCGGCGGCGCCGTCCTGAGCGCGGCCTCGGCGGGCCGGAGCGACAGCATCCCCGCTCCGTGCCTCTCGATCCGGCCCGCGACCTCCAGATCCAACAGGGCCGACCGCACTGTCGCGACCGGCAAACCCGACGAACGCACGAGAAGGTCCATCCCGACCGGGCTCGTCCCGAGCAGCGCTTCGATCCGCTTCATGGGGTCGGCGGGCTCCGCGTCGTCCGGAGGGCCGGACGCCCGCTCCTCGAACGAATAGCCCTGCACAGGCGCGGTCGGGGTGGGCGGCGCATCCCCGAACAGGTCGAGCTCGTCCCAGAGCTGTTCCTGGTCGACGCTGTCCTTGCCGCCGTCCCGCATCTGATTGGCGCCGGGCTCTGCCGCGATCAGCGGTTGCAGCGCCGCGATGACGTCCTCGGCCCCGGTCGTAAACGTAGCGCCCTGTTTCAGGAGATCGTTGGTTCCCGCCGCGCGCGGGTCCAGCGGCGAGCCCGGGATCGCGAACACCTCCCTGCCCTGCTCCAGTGCGAAGCGCGCCGTGATCAGCGAGCCGGATTTCCGCGCCGCCTCCACCACCACGACGCCCAGCGACATGCCGGACACGATGCGGTTGCGGCGGGGGAAATCGCGCCCGCGCGGCTCCCAGCCGAGAGGCATCTCGGACACCGCAGCGCCGCGCTCCACCATGCGCTCCAGCATGGCCGTGTGCTCGGCCGGGTAGATGCGATCATGCCCGCCCGCCAGCACCGCGACCGTGCCGGACGCGAGCGTGGCCTCATGCGCGCGGGCGTCGATCCCGCGCGCCAGCCCGCTCACCACCGTGAAGCCCGCGCCCGCAAGCTCATGCGCCATGCGGATCGCGAGCTGCTGCCCGGTCGCGGAGGCGTTGCGGGAACCCACGATGGCGACGCACGGGCGCAGCAGCGCCTCCGCGCGCCCGCGCACGCACAGGATCGGAGGCGCGGTGTCGATCGCGCGCAGCGCGGTCGGGTAGTCGGGCTCGCCCGACGCGACGAAGCGCGCGCCAAGGCGCCGCGCGGCGTCCCACTCGCGCTCGGCCTCGGCCTGCGTGCAGATCCGCACGGCCTTCGCGCCGCGGCTGCGCGCCAGGTCCGGCAGTCCCCGCAACGCCGCCCCCGCGCTGCCGAAATGGTTGATCAGGGCCCTGAAGGTGCGCGGGCCGATGTTTTCAGAGCGGATCAGGCGCAGCCAGTCGAACCGTTGCTGGTCGGTGAGCGCCGGTGCGGGTCGTCCGCCCTCCAGGCTCATCCCTTGCTCCCGATGCGGCCTTCGGTTCCGGCCAGGAGCCGGCGGATGTTCGCCTCGTGCTTCCACCACAGCAGCGCGACCAGAACCGCATAGACCAGCGCGGCCTCGCGCTGTCCGGCCCAGGCCATCCAGGCGGGAGCGGACGCGCTGGCGAGCAGCGCGGAGGCGGAGGAGTATTTCGTGGCCAGCGCGCAGCCGAGCCAGAGGGCCGCGAAGAGCAGCGCCGGAACCCAGCCGACCGGCGTCGCCGCCAGCCCGATCAGGCCGCCCAGAAAGGTGGCGACGCCCTTGCCGCCCTTGAAGCCCAGCCACACCGGCGCGACGTGGCCCAGAAAGGCGCCGGCCGCGGCCGCCAGGGCGGGCTCCAACCCCCACCGCGCCGCGATCACCACCGCGAGCGTGCCTTTCAGCGCGTCTCCGAGCAGCGTTGCGGCCGCCAGTCCCTTCCGGCCGGTGCGCAGCACGTTGGTGGCGCCGATGTTCCCGGAGCCGATGGAGCGAATGTCCTGCGTCCCGGCGACGCGCGTGATGAGGAGGCCGAACGGGATGGAGCCGAGCGCGTAGCCGAGGACGAGAAAGACGAGGAGGAGCATGAAAAATTCGCCGCGGCGGGTTGGTGGCTCAACAGTCGCGCCCGCGGCCGCCTCCGTCAATGCGCGCCGTGCTTTTACGTCTTTAACGAGCACACAACCACTATGCGCGTAAGAAGATCGCTGGCGCCCGCCATGCAACGCACCCTGCGCACAGCGCTTGATTGTGCCGTAACGGAACGTTCACCATGAGCGGTCGCCTATCCAATATCCAGATCCTGCGAGCCCTTGCTGCGCTGTTCGTGGTGCTCTCCCACGCGGCGCACGAAACATTCGGCATGGCCGAGAAGCTCGGGCTTCCACCGATCATGGAGGTCAGCAACCGCTGGACGGCGGCCGTCGACGTGTTTTTCGTCATGAGCGGCTTCATTCTGCTGTCGACCAGCTACGACGCCTTCGCGCAGCCCGGGGCCTCGTTGAAGTTCTTTATGCGACGGCTGGTTCGCGCCGTTCCGCTCTACTGGCTGCTCACCACCCTGGTGCTGGTGGGCGGCTTCATCGCCCCCCGCCTCCTGAACGTGCCGATCACCGAGCCCCTGCACGTCCTGGCGTCCTACTTCTTCTTCCCGTTCGAGCGCGCCAACGGCGAAATGCGCCCCGTTCTGGCGCTCGGCTGGACAATGAACATCGAGTTCTTCTTCTACGCCCTTTTGGCGCTCTGCCTGGCGCTGCCGCGCAAATGGGGCGTTGGCCTCGCGTCCGCGGTTCTCGCCGGAATGGTTGCGGCCGCGCACCTTCCGGGCGCGCCCGCCAGCGTCTCGTTTTGGGGCGGCGCGATGACGCTCGACTTCATCGTCGGCTTCGCGATCGCGATCGCCTTCAAGGCGGGGGTGCGGGTGTCGGCCGACTTCGCCCTGGTGGTCTGCGCCGCGTCCGTGGCGGCGATCTTCGCCAGCTCCAGCGCCGACTCGTTCAAGCTGGACTGGTTCGTCACCATTTCGCTGCCGGCCGCCGCGCTGGTCGCGATGGCGGTGCTCGCGCCGCAGATCCCAACGAACACCCGCATCGCCCGCCTCGGCGTGCTGCTGGGCGACGCCTGCTACAGCACCTACCTCCTGCAACCCTTCATCCTGCGCCCCGCCGCCTTTGCGTGGACGGCGCTGGTCGGCGCCGGCGTGTCGCTCTGGGTGTTCGTCGCGGCGGCCGGATTGGCCGCGATGGCGGGCGGCCTGGTCTGCTTCCTGGTTTTCGAAACGCCGCTCACGGCCGCGTTGAACCGTCGCCTGCGGGCGTGGGAGAGCCGGCGCGAGGCGCGCCCGCTGCGGCTTCAGCCGGCCGAATAAACCAGCGCCCCGTCCACCACCGTGTGGTGGACGACGCCCTGCAGCCGCGCGCCGTCGAATGGCGTGTTCTTGGAGCGCGAGTGCAGCGCCGCAGGATCGAGCACGAAGGGCTCTTCCGGGTCGAACACGATGAGGTCCGCGGGCGCGCCTTTGGCGAGCCGCCCTTGCGGCAGGCCCAGGATCTCGGCCGGCCGGGTCGACATGGACCGCAGCAGCGCGGCGAGCTCGAGTTCGCCCGCATGCACCAGCCGCAAGCCCGCGGCCAGCATCGTCTCCAGGCCGATCGCCCCGTCGGCGCATTCGGCGAAGGGCAGCCGCTTCGTCTCGACATCCTGCGGATTGTGGTCCGACACCACCACGTCCACGAGCCCCTCCGCCAGCGCCTCCACCATGGCGAGACGGTCGTCCTCATGCCGCAGCGGCGGCGAGAGCTTCAGGAAGGTCCGGTACGGCCCGATGTCATTCTCGTTCAACGTCAATGAGTTGATCGAAACTCCGCAGGTGACGTTCAAACCTTCCGAGCGCGCCCGCTCGATGATGGCCAGCGAGTCCGCGCAGGAGATCATGGCGGCGTGGTAGCGCCCGCCCGTCAGCCGCACGAGCCGGAGATCGCGCTCCAGCATGATGGTCTCGGCCTCGCGCGGCACACCGTGCAGCCCGAGGCGGCTGGCGAGCTCGCCCTCGTTCATCACGCCGTCTCCGACGAGATCCGGGTCCTCGCAATGGTGGACGATGAGCCCGCCGAAGTCGCGCGCATAGGTCAGCGCCCGGCGCATCACCTGGGCGTTGGTGACAGACCGTGCGCCGTCGGTGAGGAACACCGCGCCGGCTTCGGTCAGGAGGCGGATCTCCGCCATCTCGGCGCCGTGCAGCCCCTTGGTGAGCGCGGCCGCCGGCAGCATGCGCACGATGGCGGTGTCGCGGGCGCGGCGGATCAGGTAGTCGACCACGGCCGGATCGTCCACGGCCGGGCTCGAATCCGGCATGCACACCACCGTGGTGACGCCGCCGGCCGCCGCCGCGTGGCTGGCCGTGGCCAGCGTCTCGCGATGCTCCGCCCCCGGCTCGCCCACGAAGGCGCGCATGTCGATCAGGCCCGGCGCCACCACCATGCCGCGGCAATCCACGACGGTGCAGCCGTCCGGGCGCGAGCCGCGCACCGCATGGCCGAAGTCGCGGATCACGCCGGCGTCCGCGATGAGGTCGCCGCCCTCCTCCCGGCCGGTGGCGGGATCGAGAAACACGCCGTTGGCGAGAACGAGCGGCTGCAGGGCGGATACGGACATGGGCTCCCGCCTCACGGGTTGAGCTGGTTGGGCAGGTGCCCGGCCAGCGCCTCGAGCACGGCCATGCGCACCGCGACGCCCATCTCGACCTGCTCGCGGATCAGCGACTGTGCGCCGTCCGCGATGTCGGACGCGATCTCGACGCCCCGGTTCATCGGGCCGGGATGCATCACGAGCGCATCCGGCCGGGCGAAGGCCAGCTTCTCGGCGTCGAGGCCGAAATAGCGGAAATACTCCTTCACGCTCGGCACGAAGGAGCCGTTCATGCGCTCGCGCTGGAGGCGCAGCATCATCACGATGTCGGCCCCGGCCAGCCCCTTGCGCATGTCGGTGAACACCCGCACGCCCATGCGGTCGATGCCGGGCGGCAGCAGCGTGGACGGCCCGATGGCCCGCACCTCCGCCCCCATGGCGTTCAGCAGGATGATGTTGGAGCGCGCCACCCGCGAATGGAGGATGTCGCCGCAGATCGCCACCACGAGCCCGCGGATGCGGCCCTTGTTGCGGCGGATCGTCAGCGCGTCCAGCAGCGCCTGCGTGGGGTGCTCATGCGCGCCGTCGCCGGCGTTGATCACCGAGCAGTCCACCTTGCGGGCCAGCAGCTGCACCGCGCCGGCCGCGTGGTGGCGCACCACGATCAGGTCCGGCCGCATGGCGTTCAGCGTCATGGCGGTGTCGATCAGCGTCTCGCCCTTCTTGATGGACGAGGATGCGACCGACATGTTCATCACGTCCGCGCCCAGCCGCTTGCCGGCGAGCTCGAAGCTCGACTGGGTGCGGGTGGACGCCTCGAAGAACAGGTTGATCTGCGTGCGGCCCCGCAGGGTCGCCTTCTTCTTCTCCACCTGCCGCGACACGTCCACGGCCTCGTCGGCCAGGTCGAGCAGCGCGGCGATGTCGTGCGGAGTCAGTCCCTCGATGCCGAGCAGGTGCCGGTGAGGGAAGCGGGGCCGTGGCGCAGGCGATGTCATTTGAAGCGATTGCTATAGGCGCACGGGCGCCGGGCGGCAAGCCGCGGCGGCGCGGGTATCAACAGGCAGGTCGGGCAACGCTCTCCCGCGCAGCGGGGGCGGGTTCCGCGCATCAGCGCCTCAGTGCTGGTTGCGCGCCGCCGAAGCCGCCGAACTCGCGGTCGAGAGCTTGTCCACATACGCGATGCCGATGGCCGACAGAATGAACACGCAATGGATGATCGTCTGCCACAGGATGCCCTCCTGCGTGTAGGCGGCCTTCCCTGACCCCAAATTGCCCGCCTCGATAAAGGTGCGCAGGAGGTGGATGGACGAGATGCCGATGATCGCCATCGCGAGCTTGATCTTCAGCACGCTGGCGTTGACGTGGCTCAGCCACTCGGGCTGGTCCGGATGGCCGCTGAGGCCGAGGCGCGACACGAAGGTCTCGTAGCCGCCCACGATCACCATCACGAGCAGGTTGGAGATCATCACCACGTCGATCAGGCCCAGCACGATCAGCATGATCTGCTGCTCGCTGAAGGTGGTGGCCTCTGAGACGAGGTGGATCAGCTCCTTCATGAACTTGAACACGTACACGCACTGCGCGAGGATGAGCCCGAGATAAAGCGGCAGCTGAAGCCAGCGGGATCCGAAGATCAGGGCGGGCAGCGGCCTGAGCGGCGCGGGTACGGCTTTATCCATCGGGAGAACCTCGGCAATGTTGCGGCTCCGCCGCAGATAGGCGTCCGGACGCCGGAATGCCAGAGCTCGCGGTTTCCGCCGATCGGCGCTGGATCAGGCGAAAACACGCACAGGTTGCACCCACCCGACACTGTGGCGCCATGGACGCGCAGGGCCCGTCTTGAACTCCGTCCGCCGCCGTCTCATTTGACACAGCCGTGCGGGATGACCCACTTTCCGCGCGAGAAGAGAGAGCTTGCCTGACAGTTTGCGAGGGCTGGGCGGCGCATTGCGCGCCGCCGATTGCGGGGGGCTGGACGGAGCGCGCATGTGCGGCCGTCGTGAAAGGCGTTTCAGATGAAAGTCGTCGTCGTCGAGTCGCCGGCCAAGGCCAAGACGATCAACAAATATCTCGGCCCGGGCTACGAGGTGATCGCCTCGTTCGGGCACATCCGCGACCTGCCGCCCAAGGATGGCTCCGTCGATCCCGAGCAGGATTTCAACATGCTTTGGGAGATCGAGGCCAAGGCGTCCAAGCGCGTCTCCGAGATCGCCAGCGCCGTGAAGGGCTCCGAGCGCCTGATCCTCGCCACCGACCCGGATCGTGAGGGCGAGGCCATTTCGTGGCACATCCTCGAGGCCCTGAAGGCCCGCCGGGTGCTGAAGGACGTCCCGATCGAGCGCGTCACATTCAACGCCATCACCAAGGACGCCGTGAAGGAGGCGATGGCCAACCCGCGGCAGATCGACCAGGCGCTGGTGGACGCCTATCTGGCCCGCCGCGCGCTGGACTACCTTGTCGGCTTCCGTCTCTCGCCCGTGCTGTGGCGCAAGCTGCCCGGCGCCCGCTCGGCCGGCCGCGTGCAGTCGGTCGCGCTCCGGCTCGTCTGCGATCGCGAGCGCGAGATCGAGACCTTCGTGAAGCGCGAGTACTGGTCCCTGGTCGCCACCTTGGCGACGCCCGCCAACGCCCTGTTCGAGGCCCGCCTCGTCGGCGCGGACGGCCGCAAGATCACCCGCCTCGACATCGGCAAGGGCGAAGAGGCCGAGGCCTTCAAGCGCGACCTAGACGTCGCCCGCTTCACGGTCGCGAACGTCGAGGCCAAGCCCGCCCGGCGCAACCCCTCCCCGCCCTTCACCACCTCGACGCTGCAGCAGGAAGCCAGCCGCAAGCTCGGCATGGCCCCGGCCCGCACCATGCAGGTGGCGCAGCGCCTCTATGAAGGCGCGGACATCGGCGGCGAGACCGTCGGCCTCATCACCTATATGCGTACCGACGGCGTCGACATGGCGCCCGAGGCGATCGCGTCGGCCCGCAAGACCATCGCCAAGGAATATGGCGACCGTTACGTGCCGAGCGTCCCGCGCAAATACGCCACCAAGCAAAAGAACGCCCAGGAAGCGCACGAGGCCGTGCGTCCCACCGACATGGGCCGCCTGCCCTCGCAGGTGGCCAGGTTCCTGGAGCCCGAGCAGGCCAAGCTTTACGAGCTGATCTGGATCCGCACCGTCGCCAGCCAGATGGAGTCGGCCGAACTCGAGCGCACCACGGTCGACATCACGGCGAACGCCGGCGGCAAGACGCTCGAGCTGCGCGCCACCGGCCAAGTGGTGAAGTTCGACGGCTTCCTGAAGCTTTACCAGGAAGGCAAGGACGACGAAGGCGACGACGAGGACTCGCGCCGCTTGCCGCCCATGAAGAGCGGCGACGACCTCCGCAAGGAGAAGATCGAGGCCAACCAGCATTTCACCGAGCCGCCGCCGCGCTATTCGGAAGCCTCGCTGGTGAAGCGCATGGAAGAGCTCGGCATCGGCCGGCCCTCCACCTACGCGTCCACGCTCGCGGTGTTGAAGGACCGCGAATACGTCCGCATCGACAAGAAGCGCCTCCACGCGGAGGACAAGGGCATGCTGGTGACGGCGTTCCTGGAGAGCTTCTTCGACCGCTACGTGGAATACGACTTCACGGCGAGCCTGGAAGGCGACCTCGACCGCATCTCCAACAGCGAGATCGACTGGAAGGAGGTGCTGCGACGCTTCTGGAAGGACTTTTCGGCCGCGCTGGACGGCACCAAGGAGCTGCGCGTCAGCGAGGTTCTGGATTCCCTGAACGAGATCATGGGCCCGCACATCTTCCCGCCGAAGGCGGACGGCGGCGACCCGCGGCTCTGCCCCACCTGCCATGCGGGCCAGCTTTCGCTGAAGCTCGGCAAGTTCGGCGCCTTCATCGGCTGCTCGAACTATCCGGAGTGCAAATACACCCGCCAGCTCTCGGCCGGCGGCCAGGATGGCGAAGCCTCCTCGGCGGATGGCGGCGTCGGCGGCGTGAAAACGCTCGGCCAGGACCCCGCGACGGGCCTCGACGTCACCCTGCGCGACGGCCGTTTCGGCGCCTATGTGCAGCTCGGCGAGGGCGAGAAGCCCAAGCGCCAGACCATCCCGAAGGGCACCCCGCGCGACGCGATCGACCTCGATTTCGCCGTGTCGCTGCTGTCGCTCCCGCGTGAAGTCGCGAAGCACCCGACCTCGGGCGAGCCCATTCTGGCCAGCATCGGCCGGTTCGGGCCCTATGTGCAGCACGGCAAGGTCTACGCCAATATCGGCAAGGACGACGACGTCCTCACCATCGGGGCCAACCGGGCCATCGACCTCATCGTCGCCAAGGAAAGCGGCGCCGGCCGCTTCAGCCGGGGCGCCGCGGCGGCGGGCCGGGCCATCGGCGACCATCCGGACGGCGGGCCGGTCACCGTGCACGACGGCAAGTACGGCCCCTACGTGAAGCACGGCTCCGTGAACGCCACCCTGCCCAAGACGATGGCGGCCGAGGCCGTCACGCTCGAGCAGGCCCTGGAGCTCATCGCCGCCCGCGCGGCCGCGGCGCCGCCGAAAAAGGGCGCCAAAAAGGCCGCCGGCGCCAAGAAGCCGGCCGCCAAGGCTTCAGCTTCGAAGGCTTCGGCTTCGAAGGCTTCCGCCACAAAGGCGGCGCCCGGCGCCAAGCCCCCCGCCAAGGCCAAAGCCGCCGCGAAAGCCAAGGCCCCCGCCAAAGCCGCCGCCCCGGCCAAGCGCAAAGCCGCCGGCTAAAGCGCCCGTCCCCAGCGCCTCGCCGTGCGCGTCCCTCTCCCGCTTGCGGGAGAGGGGCAGGGGTGAGGGCGTTCGTGCGCCTGCATCTCGCCGCCATTGCGAGCGACAGCGAAGCAATCCAGCTAACGCCGGGCGCTACGCCCGGCGCCGTAGCTACTTCCAACCATCTGGATTGCTTCGCTGCGCTCGCAATGACGGCGAGGCGCTTCATGGTCGTGCACGTCCCTCTCCCGGGGGGAGAGAGCACGCCCGCAGTATGAAAATAATCCTTGACATTCCGCCTCCTTTCCCGCACCCTGCGCCTACTCTCGACCCAGGGAGGGGACGCTTCCGGAGCGGTCCGTTGCGGGGTCGGGGCGCGGCGCCTGCGCGGGTGGGGACACCGGACCCACCCTCCCGGGAGGCCTTTCCGGAGCGGCCGGACGGCGGGTTCGAGGGGTAACAGCCTCGGCCGACCCAAAGTCCGGCAGTCAGCCCGCCCGCCCCACACTACGGTGGGGCCGTGGACGCGGCCACCTTAACACCCTCGCGGTTGCTGCCCCCAAGGAGCGACCACGAGGAAGGAGCGCGGGTCGGAAAGGTTCAAAATCGCCGGTCGCGGGGCGTCGGCCCGTCCGAACCCTACGCGTAAAACCATTGATGGGCCGGCGCCTCGCGGCGCCCCTCCACCAGCTTGCCTCACCTCCGCGCGAACGGAGAACGCGGAGCCATGCCTGCAGCCAAAGCCCGAAACTCTCGGCCGTCATTGCGAGCGCAGCGAAGCAATCCAGCCTAACAGCCGGGCCTTAGACTGGATTGCTTCGCCTCCGGCTCGCAATGACGGGGAGCTTGCTGCACCCGTCCGCCCTCATCCCCGGCGGCGCGCAGCGCCGGGAAGGGGATCCAGGGGATGGGGTGGACACTCAGGCCTTGACCCCTGGATTCGCTTCCCCTCCGCGGCTGCGCCGCTCCGGCCGGGGATGACGGCGGGAAAGCGCGCACGTAAGCCTCGCCGCCGCCGATGCGCCAACGCCGCGCCTGCCCTTGCCAAAAACTTCCGATGGAACTTCCGCCCCGGAAACCCCATGTATAACGGGTGAAACCTTCGCCAGAGAGCCGGACCGACCCAGTGCCCAAAGACCCCCACGCCATGAAGGGCGGCGACCGCCTCCCCTCCAAGGAGGACCTCGTCGCCTTCATCAAGTCCGAGGGCGAGCTGGGCAACAAGGTCGGCAAGCGCGAGATCGCGCGCGCGTTCTCGATCAAGGGCGACGCCCGCATCGCCCTGAAGGCGCTGTTGAAGGAGTTGCAGGACGACGGCGCCCTGAAGAGCCGGGGCAAGTCGCTCGCCAAGGCGGGCGCGCTGCCGCCCGTGATGCTGGCCGACATCACCGGCCGCGACCGCGATGGCGAGCTCGTGGCCGCGCCCGTGGAGTGGGACGAGGAGGACCTCGGCCCCACCCCGCGCATCACGATCCATCTGCCGCGCAAGCCCAAGCCCGGCCTCAAGGTCCCTGGCGTCGGCGACCGCGCGCTCGTGCGCCTGTCACCCGATCGCGAGGGCGGCGGCAGCTATGTGGGCCGCATCGTCAAGGTTCTAGACAAGGCGCAGGCCGCCGTGATCGGCGTGTTCCGCTCCATGCCGGGCGGCGGCGGCCGGCTCGCGCCGGTGGACAAGAAGGCGCAGGGCCGCGAGATCCCGATTCCGCCCGGCGACGAGAATGGCGCGCAGGACGGCGATCTCGTCTCGGTGGCGATCACCAAGCTGGGCCGCTTCGGCGCCACGGTCGCGAAGGTGCGCGAGAAGCTGGGCTCGCTGAAAAGCGAGAAGGCCATCAGCATGGTGGCGATCTTCACGCACGGCATTCCGAACCAGTTCCCGCAGTCCGTGCTGGACGAGGCCGCCAAGGCCGAGCCCGCCAAGCTTGGCCCGCGCGAGGACTGGCGCGACCTGCCGCTGATCACCATCGACCCGGCCGACGCCAAGGACCACGACGACGCCGTCCATGCCGAGGCTGACCCGGATGACAAGAACCCGGGCGGCTTCATCGTCCACGTCGCCATCGCGGACGTCGCCGCCTATGTGCGGCCCGACACGCCGCTGGACCGCGAGGCGCTGCTGCGCGGCAATTCGGTTTATTTCCCCGACCGCGTCGTCCCGATGCTGCCCGAGCGCATCTCCAACGACCTCTGCTCGCTGCGCCCGCTGGAAGACCGCCCGGCCCTCGCCGTCCGCATCGTGCTCGCCGCCGATGGCCGCAAGCTGCGCCACAGCTTTCACCGCGTGCTGATGCGCTCGGCCGCCAAGCTCTCTTACCAGCAGGCGCAGGCAGCCATCGACGGCCAGGCCGACGACCTCACCGCCCCGCTGCTGGAGCCGATCCTCCGGCCGCTCTGGGCCGCCTATCATTGCGCCACCCGCGCCCGCAACGAGCGCGGCCCGCTGGAGCTCGACCTCCCCGAGCGCAAGATCCTGCTGAAGCCCGACGGCACGGTCGACAAGGTGGTCTCGCCCGAGCGCCTCGACGCCCACAAGCTGATCGAGGAGTTCATGATCCTCGCCAACGTGGCTGCCGCCGAGACGCTGGAAGCCAAGAAGACCCCCCTGCTCTACCGCGCCCATGACGAGCCGACGCTGGAAAAGATGCGCGGGCTCGGCGAGGTGCTGGCCTCCATCGGCATCAAGCTCACCGCGCAGGGCGCCCTGCGGCCGGAGTTCTTCAACCGCATCCTCAAGCGCGTGGAAGGCTCCGAGCACCAGACGCTGATCAACGAGGTTGTGCTGCGCTCCCAGGCGCAGGCCGAGTACACGGCCGAGAACTACGGCCATTTCGGCCTCAACCTTCGCCGCTACGCGCATTTCACCTCGCCGATCCGCCGCTACGCCGACCTGATCGTCCACCGGGCCCTGATCCGCGCGCTGGGACTCGGCCGCGACGGCCTGCCGGATTCCACCATCCCGGACCTGCCCGAGATCGCCGCCAAGATCTCGGCCGCCGAGCGCCGCGCCATGGCGGCCGAGCGCGAGACCAACGACCGGCTGATCGCGCATTTCTTGGTCGACAAGGTCGGGGCGGAATTCTCCGGCCGCATCGCCGGCGTCACCCGGGCGGGCCTGTTCGTAAAGCTGGCCGACACGGGCGCGGACGGCTTTGTCCCGGCCTCCACCATCGGGGCGGACTACTACCGCTACGACGAGGCCCTGCACGCGCTGGTCGGCGACCGCAGCGGCGAGACCTACCGGCTGGGCGATCAGGTTCAGGTGAAGCTCGTGGAAGCCGCCCCGCTGGCCGGCGCGCTGCGCTTCGAGATGCTGTCCGAAGGCCGCGAGGGAAGCGCCCGCGGTCGCCGCGGCCGCTCCGCCCCACGCCCCTTCGTCCGCACCGCCGAGCGCCCCGAAGGCGGCGCCCGCCGCAAGGGAACCGCCAAGGTGCGGCGATGACGCTCGATCGATCACCACCCTGCCGTCATCCCCGGCGGTCTGCGCAGCAGACCGGGAAGGGGATCCAGGCGACTGGGCGCCGCGTCTGCCAAATGGCCCCTGGATCCCCTTCCCTTCCGCCGCTACGCGGCTCCGGCCGGGGATGACGGCGGTTTCCCGGACGAGACGAGAGATCCTGAAAACGAGAACTCCATGACCCACACCCACCACTACGGCGCCGTCGCCGCCGATCCCGCTGCGCTCCCCCGGCGCGACCTCGGCCTCGCGATGCGGCGCGGCCTCAGGGGCCGCTGCCCCCATTGTGGCGAGGGCAAGCTGTTTCGCGCCTTCCTGAAGGTCGCGGATCGCTGCGACGCCTGCGGGACGGAATATCACCACCACCGCGCCGACGACCTGCCGGCCTACATCACGATCAGCATCGTCGGCCACGTCGTGGTCGGCGGCATGCTCTATGCCGAGACCTATGGCGACTGGCCGGTCCTCTGGCACGTCATCCTGTGGCCGCTGCTCGTGATTGCGCTGTCCTTCGCGATCATCCAGCCGATCAAGGGCGCAATCGTCGGCCTGCAATGGGCCAACCGGATGCATGGCTTCAGCGCCACGCCGGACGGCGACGACCTGCCCATCCTGCAACCGCATCGGGACCACGCCCGATGACCGACGCCCTGAAAAGCGACGCGCATGTCGTCACCCTCACGAGCGCCGAGCGGGAGCGCAAGTGGCCGAATGTCCGGCCCAAGGACGCCGCCACGCTGATCCTGCTGGATCGGCAAGGCCCCTCCCCCAAGGTGCTGATGGGCCGGCGGCATCCCGGCCACAAGTTCATGCCCGGCAAGTTCGTGTTTCCGGGCGGACGCATCGAGGCTGGAGACCGCCGCATGGCGGCCGCGGGCGCGCTCGACGCCAAGGTCGAGGAGCGCCTGATGGCGCGGGTGCAGCGCGCCACGCAGGGCCGCGCGCGGGCGCTGGCGCTGGCCGCCATCCGCGAAACCTATGAGGAGACCGGCCTGCTGCTCGGCACCACCGACCACGGCGCGCCCGACGAGGCGCCCGAGGGCGTGTGGTCCGAATTCGCCGCGCACGGCGTGTTCCCCACCCTCGAGAACCTCCATTTCATCGCCCGCGCGATCACGCCGCCGCGCCGTCCCAAGCGCTTCGACACCCGCTTCTTCGCCGCCGAAGCCGCCGACATCGCGCACAAGGTCGAGGGCGTGGTGGGCCCCGACTCGGAGCTGGTCGAGCTCGTCTGGGTCGAACTCGAGGAAGCCCAGCGGCTCGACCTGCCTACCATCACGGGCGTGATCCTCAAGGAGCTCCAGACCCGCCTTGATGGCGGCCTGGCCCCCTGGATGCCGGTGCCGTTCTACTACGAGGTGCAGGGCAAGTTCCGCCGGGACGAGCTTTAGTCGGGGGCGCCTCTCTCCCGCGCGGCGGCGGAGATGTCGGCGCCAGCCGACAGTGGGGCGTCGAACCCGCTTCGCGCCTTGACATCCCGGCCGCGATGCGTAGGTTGCGCGGCACACGAGGCCGGTCCCAGGACCGGCCCGCTTCTTTCATGGACACGGGTTGATGAGGGTCGAGCCCCTAGGGCTCAAACCGCCTCAAGCCGCACGCCGCGCCGGCGGCATCACGACAAGGGACGACCGCCATGGCCAAGGCGACCACCATCAAGATCAAGCTCGTGTCGACCGCCGACACCGGTTTCTTCTACGTGACGAAGAAGAACTCGCGCACGATGACCGACAAGCTGACCAAGAAGAAGTACGATCCGGTCGCCAAGAAGCACGTCGAGTTCAAGGAAACCAAGATCAAGTGAGCTGCGGCGTCTTCGGACGCCCCTCGCCTGAGACGACGAAGCCGCCCTGACCGGGCGGCTTTTTTGCTGTTGGAGCCTGGATTTCGCTGTGGACAAAGGGCCGAACGGCGAAAGGCCGGTCGCCCAGAGGGCGCCGGCCGGCCAGAATCGCGATGGCGTATCGAGAAAGGTGGCCGGCCGGAAATGGACCGCGAGGAGGCCACTCCGTCCATTTCCGTGCCGGCCGAACCCCACGGGACCCAGGAGATGCGGCGGACCTGAGCATTCCGAGGGGTAGACGTGACGAGGACCGCGACCGGAAGGTCGCCTGCACCTCGTTCCGTGCCCAGAGATTATCCCAAGCGCCGCGCTTGTCCACTGCTCCCGGAGGGTGGACCCCGTTTACTCGTCATTAAGGTAAAGGACGGGCTCTTCGGCCGCTATCGCCCGGTCATGCCGCGCGCGGGCTCACGATCACGCGGTTTCGGCCCGTTTCCTTGGCGCGGTACAAGGCCTGGTCGGCTCTTTTCAGCAGCGTGTCGGGCGTGTCGTCCACCCGCTCCGTGGCGGCGACGCCGATTGAAACCGTAACCGGGATAAACTGAGATCCCTTGTGGATAGCGAAGGGATCAGCCCCCACCCGGGCGCGGATCCGCTCGGCGGCCAGCCGCGCCGTTTCCAGCGAGGTGTCCGGCATCACGACCACCAACTCCTCGCCGCCGAATCGCGCGACGAGGTCCGGCGCCCGCAGGCTCTTGCGCACCCGCTGGGCGAATTCACGCAGAACGTCGTCGCCGGCGTCGTGGCCGTAGGTGTCGTTCACGGACTTGAACTTGTCCACGTCCAGCACGAGCACGGAGAGTGGGCGGCCGCGGTTGAGCGATTCTTCCACCAGCGCGCCGAAATGGCTGTCGAGGTAGCGGCGGTTGTGCAGCCCCGTGAGGGCGTCCACGATCGCGAGCTCGATGGTGGCATGGACGGTGTCGCGCAGCCGGTCGGCGTAGCGCTTGCGCCGCACCTGGGTGCGGACGCGCGCCAGCAGTTCGTTGCGGTCGATCGGGCGGACCAGATAATCGTTCACGCCGAGATCGAGCCCACGCAGGATGCGGCTCGTGTCCTCGGCCTCGGCCAGCGCCAGGATTCCGAGATGGCGGGTCGCCTCGACGGAGCGCAGCTGGCTGCAGAGCCGCAGGCCGTCATAGTCGGCGAGGTCCAGCGACACGACGACGAGGTCCGGCGCGTCGGCGGCGGCCGCGAACAGCGCCTGCTGGGCGTTGGGCTCCAAAGTCACCATGTGGTGCTGGGAGAGCGTCGCGATCAGCCTGTCGGCCGAGCCCGGCCGGTCGTCGACCAGCAGGATGCGCCCGTTGACGCCGGTGTCGGCGACGGCCTGCACGAGCGGATCGCCCATGCCGGCGTCGCGGGAGGTGAGCGCGCGGCTGCGCAGCTCGTCCGTCACGGCCTTCAGCCGCACAAGGCTGCGCACGCGGGCGATTAGTGCGATCTCGTTCACCGGCTTGGTAAGAAAGTCGTCCGCGCCTGCCTCGAGCCCCTTCACGCGGTCGCTGGGCTGGTCGAGCGCCGTCACCATCACGACCGGAATATGCGCAGTGGACGGGTTGGCCTTGATGCGGCGGGTCACCTCGAAGCCGTCCATGCCGGGCATCATCACGTCGGTGAGGACGATGTCGCACAGGCCCTGGTCGCAAATCGAGATGGCGTCCGGGCCATTGCTCGCCGTGAGGACGTCGAAATATTCAGCCGTCAGCCGCGCTTCGAGCAGCTTGACGTTTGGTAAGAGGTCATCGACGACCAATACACGCGCGGTCATGAAAACAAGGCCCTTCAGGCGTCGCCGAGGTAGATCCGGACCGTCTCAATGAATTTGCCGACCGAGATCGGCTTGGAAAGATAGGCCTCGCAGCCCTTGCGGCGGATCCGCTCCTCGTCGCCCTTCATCGCGAAGGCCGTGATCGCAATGATCGGGATGGAGCGAAGTTCCTCGTCGCTTTTGATCCACTGGGTGACATCCTCGCCGGAAACCTCGGGCAACTGGATGTCCATCAGGATCAGGTCGGGCGAATGCTGGCGCGCGAGCTCGATCGCCTCGACGCCGCTGGCGGTCTTGAGCGTCTGGTAGCCGTGCGCTTCGAGCAGATCGTTGAAGAGCTTCATGTTGAGCTCGTTGTCTTCAACGATCAGAACCGTTTTCGCCATTGGCATGTCCCCGGACGCCGTCCACAATCGGAAACGCCAGCGTCCACGCGTCCCGGAATGTCGCCCAAGGTTATAGCCCGCACATGTTGATGAAACACAAACCTGGTTCGGTAAGGTCCGGTAAAGGGGCCAGAATCGATCGCGACGGAGCCGAAGCGCTGGCGGTTTCGGCGCTCGGATTCCTGGCGGCAGAGCCCGAGCGGCTCGACCGCTTCATGGCGCTGACCGGGCTCGCGCCCGACACGCTGCGCTTGGCCGCCGGCGAGCCCGGCTTCCTGGTCGCAGTGCTGGACCATGTCGTGTCGGATGAGTCGCTGCTGCTGACCTTCTCGGCCAATGCCGGGCGGCCGCCCGAAGAAGCTCTGATGGCGCGCGACCTCCTGGCGGGGCCCAACGCGATGGGCCTGCGCGAGGGCTGAACGGTGGCGGGGGCCGGAACCATTCTGTGCCGCGACTGCCTGGCGCGTTCGGCGGGCAGCGCCGGCGCGCCCGCGCGGCGCTGCCCGGTTTGCGGGTCCCCTCGCCTGCTCGTCCATCCGGAGCTCGACACGCTCTCCATCGCGCATATCGACTGCGACGCGTTTTTCGCCGCCATCGAGAAGCGCGACAACCCGGAGCTGGCCGACAAGCCGGTGATCATCGGCGGCGGCAAGCGGGGCGTCGTCTCGACGGCCTGCTACATCGCCCGCACGTTCGGGGTGCGCTCCGCCATGCCGATGTTCAAGGCGCTGAAGGCCTGCCCGGACGCTGTCGTGGTGCGTCCCGACATCGAGAAATACAGCCGCATCGGACGGCAGATCCGCGCCATGATGCTGGACCTGACGCCGGCCGTGGAGCCGGTCTCGATCGACGAGGCCTTTCTCGACCTCTCGGGCACGCAGCGCCTGCATGGCGCGCCCCCGGCCGAGACGCTGATGCGGTTCAGCAAGCGCGTGGAGCGCGAGCTGGCGCTATCGGTGTCGGTGGGCCTGTCCTACAACAAGTTCCTGGCCAAGATCGCGTCCGATCTCGACAAGCCGCGCGGCTTCGCGGTGATCGGCCGCGCCGAGGTGGTGTCGTTCCTGGCCGACAAGCCCATCGGCATCATCCCGGGCGTCGGCAAGGTCACCCAGGAGCGGCTGGCCAAGGATGGGTTGCGTCTGATCGCTGACGTGCAGCGCCAGTCCGACGCCGACCTCGCCCGCCGCTATGGCGAGGAGGGCCTGCGCCTCGCCCGGCTGGCCCGCGGCGAGGACCGCCGCATAGTCAAGCCCGAGCGCGAAACCAAGAGCGTCTCGGCCGAGACCACCTTCGACGAAGACATCGGCGAGGCCGAGCGCCTCGCCCCCGTGCTCCTGCGACTTTCCGAGAAGGTGGCGCTCCGCCTGCGCAAGGCGGATTTTTCGGCCCGCGGCCTGACGCTGAAAATGAAGACCGCCGATTTTCGCACCCGCACCCGGGCGCGCTCGGGCTTTCCGCCGACGCAACTCGCCTCGCGCATCTTCGAGATCGGTCGCGAGATGCTCGCCAAGGAGTGTGACGGCACGCGCTTCCGGCTCATTGGCATCGGCGCCTCCGATCTCGGCCCGGGCGCGGAGGCTGACCGCGGCGACCTTGTCGACGTCACGGCGACCCGAGACGCCGGCGTCGAGCGCGCCATCGACCGCCTGCGCGACAAGTTCGGCGGCGACGCCGTGATGCGCGGGCTGGTGTTCGGCGCGAAGGTGGAGCGCGGCCGGCGCGGCTGAACCCTACTTGGCGCACTCCGGCGCCGACATCACGTCCAGCCGCTTCAGGTCGCCATCCAGGCCGAAATCGCCGTAGTCGAGCTTGAGCTTGCGCGATACGCCATTCTCGAGAAGCTCGAACGACAGCGTATAGACCGGTTGCTGCCCGTCCTGCTTGCCTTCCTCGAAATAGCTCACCGAGACCGGCCAGCGGGTCAGCTTGTCCCAGCCGGCGTCGCGCAGCGGCTGCTCGAGCTCGCCGTCCTTGTCGTGCGGCACGGCTTTGCCGATCACCGTGAAGGTGTCGTAGACTTTCTTGCCGCCCTCGGAGCCGTCGAACAGCTTCACCGCCACGGTGGATTTCTCGGCCCGGGCGGCGTCGATCAGCATCTTCATCTGCGCGGTCGGGAACACAATGTCGCCCTTCAGCGTAGCGCGGCCGGCCTGCGGCTTCCGGAGCCGCACCGCGACGCTGTCGCCCTTCTTCTCCGCCGAGCCGTCCGTCGCCTCGGGCGGCGTGGGGCCGACACGCGATTCGGTGTTGAAGCGGAAATTCGCGCCGTCGCCATCCTCGAACGTCGTGGTGCGCATGTCAGACAGGCGGCTGCCGATCTCACCGCCGGACAGCTCCGTCACCTGCCGGAACGTGAGCGCATAGCCCTCGCAGGCCGAGCCCGTGAACTCGAACACGATGCGCCCGCGCGCGTTCTCGACGCCCTTGGCGCCGCCGGACTTGGACAGCGTGAGGTCGTAGGTCGCCCGATGCGGCGCCATGCCGGGCGCGGCCCAGGCTGGCTGGCTCGCGCCCGCGCCCATAACTCCCGCGCTGATCGCCGCGACGGCCGCCGTGAAACGCCAGGTCATGCCGAACTCCCTGTTGAGGCTCCGCCGAGGCGGGGCTGAAACGATAGCGGCCGCGGTGCGCCGCAGCAATCCAGCCGCGCCTGCGACACGCTTGCAGGGCGCGGACCGATGCGCCACAACGCGTTCGGGCCGCGATCGATCACCCGCGGCGCCGGCCGCAGCGCCAGCGCATGCGGCGGCAACGTCCGAACCGGAGCGAGGATCCCATGAGCGTCGAAGCGAAGCTGCAAGAGCTGGGCGTCACCCTGCCCACCCCCGCCGCCCCGGTCGCCAACTATGTCGGCGCGGTGCGCACCGGCAATCTGCTGGTAGTGTCCGGCCAGCTCTGCTTCGGCATGGACGGCAAGCTCGCGCCCGAGCACAAGGGCAAGCTCGGCGGCGAGGTCTCGGCCGAGCACGCCGTGGAGGCCGCGCGCCTCTGCGCCATCAACGTGCTCGCGCAGGCCAAGGCCGCGCTCGGCTCTCTCGACAAGATCACCCGTTGCGTGCGCCTCGGCGGCTTCATCAATGCAGTGCCGACCTACGCGGCCATTCCGGCCGTGATGAACGGCGCGTCCGATTTCATGGTCGCCGCGCTGGGCGACAAGGGCCGGCATGCCCGCAGCACCATCGGAGTCGCCGAACTGCCCATGGACGCCGTGGTCGAGGTCGAAGCCATGTTCGAGGTGGCGTGATGGCGGCTCCGGCCTGGCTCGTCGCCCGCCCGATCGCCCATCGCGGCCTGCATGACCGCGCCAAGGGCGTGATCGAGAACACTGCGGGGGCCGCCCGCGCGGCCATCGAGCGGAACTTCGCGATCGAGTGCGACGTCCAGCTGACGCGTGATCTCGAGGCCGTGGTGTTCCACGACTTCGCGCTGGAGCGGCTGACTGCGGACGGAACCGGCAAGGTCGCGGAGCGCACCGCGGCCGAAGTCGGCGCGCTCAGCCTCAAGGACACGACGGACCGCATCCTGCCGCTCGCCGATTTCCTGGCCGTGCTGGGCGGGCGCGTGCCGCTGGTGCTGGAGATCAAGAGCACCTTCGAGGGCGACCTGCGCCTCACCCGCCGCACTCTCGAGGTGCTGAAGGGCTACGCCGGCCCGATCGCCGTAAAGAGCTTCGATCCCGAGATCGTCGTGGCGCTGCGCGAGCTCGCTCCGGACCGGCCGCGCGGGATCATCGGGCAGGCGAACTACGAGCACCCCGAATATGTGCGTCTGTCGAAAGAGCAGAAGCACGCCGCCGCGAACCTGCTCCACTTCGAGCGGAGCCGGCCGGACTTCCTGTCCTGGCAGGTCAAGGACCTGCAGAACGCCGCGCCATTTCTCTGCCGCCACGCCGCCGGACTGCCGGTGATGACCTGGACGGTCCGCACCCCGCACGACCGCGAACTGGCGACGGCCGGAGCGGACCAGATGGTGTTCGAGGGCTTCGTGCCGTGAGTTGAGCGCGGAAGCGACCCGCCGCGACCTCGCGCCCGCTTGCTCTCGCTGCCAGAAAGCCTAGCTTTCCGTGAGCACCTCCTGATCGGGCACAATGGCCGGCGCCGCTCCCTCACATCTTCCCGACGACCTGACCTTGAAGGTCGCATCCAGCCTCAAGGCCGTGGATGCGGCCCAATGGGACGCTTGCGCGAACCCGGCTCGTCCGGCGGTTGAATCAGAAGCTGAAGCAGCTGATTCGACGTCTCAGGAAGATTGGTTCAATCCATTCATCTCGCACGCTTTCCTATCGTCGCTGGAGGAGTCGGGTTCGGCCACCGGCCGGACTGGCTGGGGCGGCGCGCATGTGCTGGTGGAAGGCCCCGGGGGCGAGATCCTGGCCTGCGCGCCGGCCTACCTGAAGTCCCACTCGCGTGGCGAGTACGTGTTCGACAGCAGTTGGGCCGACGCCTACGAGCGCGCCGGTGGAAGCTACTATCCCAAGCTGCAGGTCAGCGTGCCGTTCACGCCCGCGACCGGTCGACGCCTGCTGGTGCGGCCAGGCCCCCGCGCGGCGGAGGCCCGCGAGGCGTTGATCCACGCCCTGAGCGCACTTCGCGCACAGGCCGGGGCGTCATCGACACATGTCACCTTTCTGCCCAAGGCCGATTGGGAGGACCTGGGCGCGCGCGGGTACCTGCAGCGCATGGACCAGCAATTCCACTGGATCAACGACGGCTACGCTGACTTCGAAGGCTTTCTCGCCGCCCTCGCGTCCCGCAAGCGGAAGGCGATCCGGCGCGAGCGCCGGGACGCGTTGGCCAACGGGATCACGATCGAGCATCTCACGGGCGCCGACATCACCGAAGCGCACTGGGATGCCTTCTTTGCCTTCTACATGGACACAGGCTCGCGCAAATGGGGTCGGCCTTACCTGACCCGCACGTTCTTCTCGTTGATCGGCGAGCGGATGGCCGACAAGACGCTGCTGATCATGGCCAAGCGCGAGGGGCGCTATGTGGCGGGGGCGATCAACTTCATCGGCGGAAACACGCTGTATGGCCGCAACTGGGGCTGCATCGAGGATCACCCCTTCCTGCACTTCGAGGTTTGCTACTACCAGGCCATCGACTTCGCGCTCTCGCGCGGCTTCGTGCGGGTGGAGGCAGGCGCCCAGGGCGAACACAAGCTTGCGCGCGGCTACCGGGCGGTGACGACCTACTCGGCCCATGACCTGGCCGACCCCGGCCTGCGGCGGGCGGTGGCGGACTACCTGGTGCGCGAGCGCACCTATGTGGAAAGCCTGCACGAGGAATATGAGGAACAAGCTCCGTTCCGGAAGTCGTGAAGGGTGGCCGGAGCGCGCCTGCGACAGCGCGCCACCGAATGTGAGGACACGGATCGGGAACGAACAAACCAGCGGCACATTGATGGTTGGTTGGGCGATGTTGAACGGAGAGCAGCAATGAAGCGCCTTGGCTTGATCCTCGTCTTGATCAGCTCCGGTTCGCCCGCGATGGCGCAGATGCGGCCCCAGACTCCCGGCATGAGCTGCGGGCAGGTGCAGAATCTGCTGGCCCAGTATGGCGGCGTGGTGCTCGGCACGGGCGGCTACACCTACGATCGCTATGTTTCGAGCGCAGCCGCGTGCCTGCCCGGCCAATCCGTGAAGCGCGAGTTTGTGCCGACCCGCAACGGCGCCTGCCCGGTCTACACCTGCTACGATCCCAGCAATCGAAACTTCTTCGACGACTGAGCCCCGGCTTGACGCCGGCCGGTCCGGAAGCGACACCGGGCCGGCGGCGACCGGCGCCGCGCCAGCCCGCGGGAACACGCCATGACGGCCGACCAGTCCTATGACCCAAACAACATCTTCGCCCGGATCCTGCGCGGCGAGTTGCCGTGCGAGAAGGTCTACGAGGACGAGGCGACGTTCGCCTTCATGGATATCATGCCCCGCTCGGACGGGCACGTGCTGGTAGTCCCAAAGGCGCCAGCCCGCAACATGCTCGACATCCGGCCCGAGGACCTTTCCCGTCTGATGGTGAGCGTGCAGAAAGTCGCCCGGGCCGTGAAGAGCGGCATGGCGGCCGACGGCCTCACCATCCAGCAGTTCAACGAGAGCGCGGGCGGACAGGTGGTGTTCCACATCCATTTCCACGTGCTGCCCCGCTGGGACGGCGTGCCGCTGCGGCCGCACACGGGCCAGATGGAGAAGCCAGAGGCGCTGAAGGCGCATGCGGACAGGATCCGGGCGGCGCTCGCCTAGCCGCCCCACCAGGTCGCGGCCGCGATCAGGGCGGCCTCGCCGATGACAATCCCGGCGAAAAACGACCGGCGGAACGCGAAAAAGCACGCGAAGCCGATCACGATCGCGCCGGTGCGGCCCCACCAGGGGACCAGCGCCAGCGCTCCGCTGGGCGACAGCAGCAGCTTGGCCACCACGGCCGCCAGCAGCGCGGTTGAGACCGCCCGCACCCACACCAGGAACAGCGAGCCCTCCGGCACGCCACGCGCCGCCGCGACGCCCAGGATGCGCCAGACCTCGGTGGGCAGCAGCCCGCACAGGATGATCATGATGTAGGGCCAGAGTGGCCCATGCACGAAAGCGAGGTCCAGCGTCATCGCCGCCCCTCCAGCATCTGGCCGAACAGGAACGCGGCGGTGCCGCCGACAAGCCCCACGCCGAGAAGGTCGAACCCGTCGCCCAGCAGCGCGCGCATTGGCGGCTCCAACGCGAAGCCGAGCGCGATCGCGAGCCAATCCGCCGGGACCCGCGCGCCGGCGCTGATCGAGAGCGTGAAGTAGATCGGGCTGACGAACAGAATGCCTGCCGCGAGCGGCGTCGGCAGCGCGCCCACCAGGAAGTAGCCGGCCCCGGTCGACAGTGTGCTGAGCAGGATGCAGGCGGCCGCGAAGCCGTAGTAGTAGGGCAGCCGCGCCGGCGGGGGTTTGCCCGGCAGGCGGCGCAGGTTCTCGGTCCAGACCGTCACGGCGACGAAATGGGCGGCGGCGCATTGCGCCCAGAAGCCCTGCCCCGGGCGCCGCAGCAGCGGCAGGATGGCGACCGTCATCGGGAAGAAGCGCACGGACGAGAAGCCGACCGCCGCTGCAACCGCCAGCGGCGTCATGCCGGCCGCGATGCCGCCATAGAAGATCACCTGCGCGGGACCGGCCCAAATCACCAGCGTGGACATCATTGCGGCCCAGACGGGGTGGCCGACCGACTGGGCCAGCCCGCCGACGCCGACAAGCGACAAGGCGACAACCCACGCGGGCAGCGCCAGCGCGTCACGTGCGCCACGGTAGACCCAGGTCGAAGCGGGGGTCTGCAGGTCGTCGCCGTCCGGCTGATCGTCAGGCGTCACGGCCGGACGCGCCCCCTCACTGCGGCGCGCCTTTGTCCTTGCCGGAGATTATGGCCATCAAGGGCGTGTTCTTGATCTGGTCGCGAACCTGCAGCCAGCCCCAATAAACCCCGAATGCGAGCGCCGGCACGACGATCCAGGCCAGCAGCTCTTCCATGCGCTCACGCCTGCGCTTGCGCTGCCGCCGTTTCTCGAACCAGGACGCCACGTGATATCTCCCGATCCGGGCCTCAATCCGCCCGCGACAAGCGGATGGGCGAAACGCGCACGTTCCGCCCATCCAGGATCAACGTCTTACCGCAAGCCGCCCGGGGCCGAAACCGCCAAACGCGCGTCTCAGCCCTGCGAAGCAGGAAGCGTCAGCAACTCAGCTGCGCACCAGCGGCACCTTGGGAACCGTGCGCACGGGCTTGCCGCCCTCGGTCGGGCCGCCGCCGGATGAGTCCGAACCACCCGGGTCCTTCTTGGCCTTGGGCTTGGGCGAGGTCTTGCGCGGCGAGGACGCCCGCTTGGCGCGCACCTTGGTGGCTTCCTCGACGTCCTTTTCAGGCTTGGGCGTCACCGGTCCGGCCGGAAAGTCGAAGCCGAGCTCCTTCTTGCCGTCCTTCTCGACCACGCTGACCCGAACCGCGCCGCCGTCCTTCAGGCGGCCGAACAGCACCTCGTCGGCGAGCGGTGTCTTGATGGTGGTCTGGATCAGACGGGCCATCGGGCGTGCGCCCATGGTCTCGTCATAGCCGCGCTCCACCAGCCACTCGCGGGCCTCGTCGGTGAGCTCGATCGTGACGTTGCGGTCGGCGAGCTGCGCCTCTAGCTGCATCACGAACTTGTCCACCACCTTGGAGACGACCTCCTTCGGCAGCTGGCCGAACGAGATGATCGAATCGAGGCGGTTGCGAAATTCCGGAGCGAACAGACGGTTGATCGCCTCGTTATCGCCGCTGTCGCGCTTGGACTGGGTGAAGCCGAATACCGGCTTGGCCAGCTCCGCCGCGCCCGCATTGGTGGTCATGATCAGGATCACGTTGCGGAAGTCGACCGACTTGCCGTTGTGATCCGTCAGCTTCCCGTGGTCCATGATCTGCAGGAGGATGTTGAACAGGTCCGGATGGGCCTTCTCGATCTCGTCCAGCAGCAGCACGCAATGCGGATGCTGGTCGACGCCGTCGGTCAGCAAACCGCCCTGGTCGAAGCCCACATACCCGGGTGGCGCGCCGATCAGGCGGCTCACGGTGTGGCGCTCCATGTATTCCGACATGTCGAAGCGGATGATCTCGACGCCCAGGCTCTTGGCGAGCTGGCGCGCAACCTCGGTCTTGCCGACGCCCGTGGGGCCGGCGAACAGGTAGTTGCCGATCGGCTTCTCGGGATCGCGCAGGCCGGCCCGCGACAGCTTGATCGCGGAGGTCAGCGCCGTGATGGCGGCGTCCTGGCCGTAGACGACGCGCTTCAGCGTCTCGTCCAGCGCCTTCAGCACCTCGGCGTCGTCCTTGGAGACCGTCTTGGGCGGGATCCGCGCCATGGTGGCGATGGCCGCCTCAATCTCCTTGATGCCGATCTGCTTCTTGCGCTTGGCCTCCGGCAGCAGCATCTGCGACGCGCCGGTCTCGTCGAGCACGTCGATCGCCTTGTCGGGCAGCTTGCGATCGTGGATGTAGCGAGCCGAAAGCTCCACCGCAGCCTTGATGGCCTCGTTGGTGTAGCGGATGTGGTGGAAGTCCTCGTAGTAGGGCTTGAGGCCCTTCAGGATCTCGATCGCATCCGGCACCGACGGCTCGTTCACGTCGATCTTCTGGAAGCGGCGCACCAGGGCGCGGTCCTTTTCGAAGTACTGGCGGTATTCCTTGTAGGTGGTCGAGCCGATGCAGCGCAGGGTGCCTTGCGCCAGCGCCGGCTTCAGCAGGTTGGAGGCGTCCATTGCGCCGCCCGAGGTCGCGCCCGCGCCGATCACCGTGTGAATCTCGTCAATGAACAGGATCGCCTTCGGGTGGTTCTCGATCTCCTTCATCACCTGCTTGAGGCGCTCTTCGAAGTCGCCGCGATAGCGGGTGCCGGCGAGCAGCGTGCCCATGTCGAGCGCAAACACGGTGGCGTCCGCCAGCACATCCGGCACCTCGTGGGTGATGATCTTGCGGGCGAGGCCTTCCGCGATGGCGGTTTTGCCGACGCCGGGGTCGCCCACCAGCAGCGGGTTGTTCTTCTGGCGGCGGCACAGCACCTGGATGGTGCGCTGCACCTCGGACTCGCGCCCGATCAGAGGATCGATGCGGCCTTCCTTGGCGCGCTTGTTGAGGTTGACGCAGTAGGCTTCCAGCGCCTCTCCCTTCTTTTTCGGGCCGGCGCCGCTCTCCTCTCCGCCGCCGGGGGAGCGCTCGGACTGCTCCTCCTCGGCCCCCCGCGGGGACCGGGTCTCGGACATGCCCGCGCGCTTGGCGATGCCGTGCGAGATGTAGTTCACGGCGTCGTAGCGCGTCATGTCCTGCTCCTGCAGGAAATACGCGGCATGGCTCTCGCGTTCGGCGAAGATCGCCACGAGCACGTTCGCGCCGGTCACCTCCTCGCGGCCGGAAGACTGGACGTGGATCACGGCGCGCTGAATCACGCGCTGAAAGCCCGCGGTGGGCTTGGAGTCGTCGCTGCCGTCGGTGATCAGGTTGCCGAGCTCGGCGTCGACATATTCGGTGAGGTTGCGGCGCAGAGCCTCGATGTCGACGTTGCAGGCGCGCATCACCGCGGCGGCGTCCTGGTCGTCAACCAGGGCCAGGAGAAGGTGCTCGAGGGTCGCGTATTCGTGGCGCCGCTCATTGGCCAGCGCCAGGGCCCGGTGGAGCGCTTGTTCGAGATTGCGAGAGAAGGACGGCATCGGGCCTCAGCCTTTCACTTCTTTTCCAT
The DNA here is from genome assembly GCF_014636935.1 of Alsobacter metallidurans. Taxonomy (GTDB): domain Bacteria; phylum Pseudomonadota; class Alphaproteobacteria; order Rhizobiales; family Beijerinckiaceae; genus Alsobacter; species Alsobacter metallidurans. The sequence goes on from NZ_BMES01000002.1 coordinate 1,169,201, forward strand.
CACGCATTGCAGAGGATGCTGGTGCTTTCGCGCGAAGTCCATCACGAGCGTGACTTTGGTCTCCGCTACCTCGTAGGTGAAAACGCCACACTCCCCCACGCCGTTCTGGTGGACATGGAGCATGATGCGGGTGGCTTCATCCGCATCCTTGTTGAAGAACCGCTGGAGCACGAGAACAACGAACTCCATCGGCGTGTAGTCGTCGTTGAGCAGCAGGACGCGGTACAAATTCGGACGTTTGGTGCGCGTCCGCGTCTGCGTGATCACGGCGGTGCCGGACCCGCCGTCGCCGGGCCGACCCGTTCCGCGCCGTCGCTCGGCCGCCCGCAACGGGTCCGTGCGGATGAGGCCCGAAGCGATGTGCCTGCCCCTGAGCAGCGCGCGCTTGATGCGGAGAACCATGTCGGGAAGGATCAGTTTGAGGTCCATCGCAGGGTGGCGGTCTTTCCGGAAAGGCGTGCTCGCCCCCGGCGGCTGCCGCGGGCGGCGACCGCAGCCCAACACGGGACCGCACGGCCGGTTCCGTTAATCTAGTCCTCCCGATAGCGCTTCGCCAGACCACACTTGCGCCAACCGAAAGGGCGCTATCGCCGCAGCCGCTTTCGCAGCCCAGCCCTGCGCGCGAAACTGGCCCCAATAAAAAAGGCCCGGGTTTCCCCGGGCCTTTCGTCGTCCATCGCGTGGATGGGCGAAAACTTACTTGGCGGTGGCGGTCGCCTTGGCGAACATGCCCTCGTACGGCTTCACCGTCTCCTTGGCGAGGTTGGAGTAGAGGTCGCCGACCTTGGTCGCGTAGGCGACGAAGCCCTCGTAGGCCGACTTCACGTACTCGCTCTGGATCTCGAAAGCCTTGTCGAGGGTCTTCACGGCGACCAGCTTCTCGGCGACGGCCGAAACGCTCTCGAAGGACTTCTTGGAAAATTCAGCCGTCTCGGCGGCGATCGCCTGCACGCCCTTGGAGGTCGCGCCGAAGCTCTTGAGAGCGACGTCGACGTTGTCCTTGCCGAGCTTCTGCATATCGAACTGAGTAGCCATGGTGCACCCCTGTGTTTGCGCCGATGCGCGGGACCCTGGGCTGGCCATCACTCAACGCCGCCAAACCCGATGGCCCCGTTTTAGCTGCATTGCACAACGAATGTCAATGATTATGCTGCAGTGCACCATTCACCCTTGGTCTATCCCCCAGGTTGCGTTCTTAACCAGCGCGTAACCCCAACTCGGTAGCGTCCATCCCTGTGCCGAGAATGCGACAGTGGGCCCCCTCGCCCCAGCATTCCCGGTCCGGCTCGTGTCGTGGAGCCGTCACAGGGGATGTGGGTATGGGTATGCGTCAGGGTTTGTTCGCGAAGCGGTTCGGCGCCTTTGCGTCGATCGTCGTGACGGCTTCGGCTATCGCCGTCATCGCCTCCCCGGCCGAGGCGCGGCGGCGGCATCACGGCGGCGGGGGCGGTTACAGCCCGCCTTATGCCGACATGGTGGTCGACGCCAAGACTGGCCGCACCTTGCACGCCGTCAACGAGGACGCGCTGCGTCACCCGGCGTCCGTCACCAAGGTGATGACGCTGTTTCTTTTGTTCGAGCAGCTCGAGAAGGGCCGCTACCAGCTCGACTCCGAGCTGAAGGTCAGCGCCCACGCGGCCGCCCAGGCCCCCTCCAAGCTCGGCCTGCGCCCCGGTTCGACCATCGAGGTCGAGGACGCCATCAAGGCGCTCGTTACCAAGTCGGCCAACGACGTGGCCGCCACGGTGGCGGAGAACATCGCCGGCTCCGAATCCGAATTCGCCGAGATGATGACCCGCAAGGCGCGCCAGCTCGGCATGAGCCGCACCGTGTACCGCAACGCGTCAGGCCTGCCCAACCCCGGCCAGGTCACCACCGCGCGCGACCTCGTCACGCTCGGCCGCGCCCTGCAGGACCGTTTCCCGAAATACTACCGCTATTTTTCGACGCCGGTGTTCGCCTACAAGGGCGGCTACCACCGCAACCACAACCACCTCCTCGGCCGCGTCGAGGGCATGGACGGAATCAAGACCGGCTACACCCGGGCTTCCGGCTTCAACCTGCTGACTTCCGTGCGCACCGACAACCGCCACGTGGTGGCGGTGGTGCTGGGCGGCCGCTCGGCCGGCGCCCGCGACGCCAAGATGGTGTCGCTGCTCGACGACAACATCGACCGCGCCTATGCGGGCGTCCGCACTGCGCCGCCGGCGACCGAAGTCGCGGCCGCCGTGCCGACCCCCGAGGCGCGGCGCGAGGCGCTAGCCGCCCGCGAGACCATGGCGGCGCGCGAAGCCAAGGACGCGCGCGACGCCAAGGAAAGCCGCGAGATCGACGTTGCGGCCGTAAAGGAGATCGTCAAGGAAGCTCCGAAGGTTCGGGTCGCCTCCGCGGACGAAAGCATTCCGATGACCACGGCGGCGCTCACCCCCGCCCGGCCGCTCGCCCGTTCGACGGACGGCATGAGGCCGAGCGCGGACGTTCCGGTCGTGCACCTGACCGAATCCACTCCGGCGCCCCGCCGCATGGCCGACGCCTCGGCCGCCAGGCCGGTCGTCGCATCCGCGATCGGGGCCTCCACGACCACGCCGTCCAGCGGCATGCGCTGGGTAGTCGGGGCTGCGCCCGTCACCCGCGCCGAACCCGAGACCAAGCTCGCCCGCCTTGAACCCCGGTTGGACGTAAAGGCCGACGCCCGCCCCGAGCCGAAGGCGGAAACCCGGGTCGAGAAAACAGCCGCCGCGCGCCCGGCTGCCGGCGGCTGGATCATCCAGCTCGGCGCCACCGACGACGAGGACAAGGCCAAGGACATCCTGGCCCGCGCCAAGGCGGCCGATCGTGCACTGTCAAAGGCGTCGCCCTTCACCGAGAAGGTGCAGAAGGCCGGCTCGACGCTCTACCGGGCTCGCTTCTCGGGCTTTGACGAAGACGACGCCCAGACCGCCTGCAAGCAGCTCAAGCGCAGCGGCTTCTCGTGCTTCGCGGTGAAAGGCTGACGCACCGAACTGGGGGCGGCGATCCGCCCTCTGGAGAATCTAAAGCGGCCAAAGGCCGAGAGACGCCGCGCAAAGCGGCGCGATCGAAACAGAGAGCAAAGCCCGGGCGTGTATTGGCCCGGTTCGAACGGAAGACAGCCGAAACCACCGGAACGCGCGTGGAGTATCAGCGATGCCGGTTCAACAAAACGTCCTTGGCCTGATTTACCCTGGTGGCGAGATACGTCGAGCCCCCCTGGTCGGGATGCAGTTTCTTCATCAGGTCTCGGTGCGCGCGGCGGATGTCCGCCTCCCCGGCGCCCGGCTGAAGGCCAAGGATCTCGTAGGCCTCTTGCTCGGACGGCATGCCCGCGCGACGGCCTCCATCGCCGCCCGGCCGCGCGTCCGCGTCGTCCTGCGTTGCCTGACGCCGTCCGGGAAACCGGCGGTCAAGATACGCATCGAGGAGCCGTGATCCATCCGGATCCCCGGCCAGGCACAGTTGCGCCAATTCGGCGAGCTGCGTCTCGTCCAGCTCGTCGAGGCGGCGCCCTTCCAGCGGGCCCGCCAGCACCCGGCCGTTCAGCGCCCCGGTGTCATGGTCGAGTTCCATCTCGAGCAGCGCCGACCTGACGCGCGACTGCCCGCCCGGCGTCGGCTGGGTGCGTTGCGCCCATGCGGGGAGCGCGAAGCCCTTGAGGCCGAGCAGCCAGGCGCCGCCGCCCGCGATCACCATCGCGACTTCAATCTGCCCGCGCATCAGTACGAACGCCGCGAGCCCGAGGCAGGCCACGCCGCCGGCCTTGCGGAAGATCTTGGCGAGCGCTTGCGGGCTGGCGGTGGCGTAGTTGTGGCCGACATACCAGAGGATGAACAGGACGGCGCCGCCGATCAGGAGTGCCACGCCGGTTACCTCATCTGCCCAAGCAGGCGCTGCGCGCCCGCTTCGCGCTTCGCCAGATCCTCCAGCGCCACCCTGCCCCCGGCCGCATAAGCGGCGGCTGCGCGCAGCAGCGCAGCGAGCTCGGTCGGAGCCGACGCGTCAAAGCGCGCATAGGCGCCGCCGGTCAGCCGGGCGATGTCCTGGAAGGCGCGAGCCGCGGCGGGGTCGCTCCCCTCGTGAAACATGAAAGCCTTGACGCCCAGCAGGCCGATCTCGCCCGCGACCGCGCAGAGGTCGTCCAGGCGTTCCTCCATGGCGTCGCCCACATAGACAAGCGCGTGGACGGCCGCCTCCCGCGTCTCCCCGCGCACATGCTCCAGCACTCGACCGATCTGGGTATGGCCGCCGCGGCAATTGATGGACCGCATCAGCCCGGTCAGGCTGCGCGGATCGGCGACGAAACGGGAGGCGCGACATTCCGAGAAGCCGCGAAAATAGACGAGCTGCACGTCAAGCCCGCCAACGCGCGCCGCCTCGTCGAACATGCCGCCCTGCAACGCGCAGGCGAGATCCCAGGTTGGCTGCCGGCTCATGGTGGCGTCGAGCGCGAACACCAGCCGGCCGCGCTTGCCGTCGCGGCGCGGCGCGAGCGAGCGGGCGTCCTGCAGGAAGCTGTCGATGTCGCGCGAGGGCGACGACGCGATCGCGCTCCCGCCCGAACGTGTCACCCCACCCTTGTTACCGCCTGAGTTCATGCCGATTCCCTGCCGCTCTTTAGATTGGCGGGCCGGGACCGGAATGCAACGGGGACTACCCGAGACCTGATGGCGACCTAATGGCCCTTTTGCATCTCGAAGCGGGCGTGCCCGCCCATGCGCACCTCGGTGTTGCCGAAGCGCAGCGTGGCGGGGCGGCCGGTCATGAGCGGCGCAGGCGCGGGCTCAACTTCCTGGTAGGGCTGCGGTCGCTTGTCGAACACGTTGGAACAGGAGCCGGACCGCATCTTCACACCCGGCGCGACCTCGGTCACCGCGCAGGAGCGATCCATGGCGGCCGCGACCCCACAGGTCGCGAGCCCGCCTACAGCTCCAGCCATGACCACGAACAATCGCATGTAGCGCCCCCCGATGCGTCGGGGAGAGGGAGCACGGCAACTGAGGAGATTCTGTGACGCAACCCTGGGCTCGGCCATGGAGGCGGCGCTCGGTGTCACAGCAGCCCCAGCTCGGCGAGTTCCCGCCGCAGCGTCTCCGGCAAGGTCATGAGGTCCGCCCCGAAGGAGCCGAGGTCGCGCGGCGCCGACTTGGGCTCCAGATAGCGCCAGCCTTGGAACGGGCGGCAGGGACGCGGGTCAACCGGCGTCACCACGGGCTCGAGAACGAGGTGGCAGCGCCCGATTCCGTCCGCGTCCTTGAACGGCCGGATGTCCTGCAGCGGCTGCCGGCAGGCAATCTGGCCCTTGATCACCCAGAACAACGAGCCGCCGTCCAGGATCTCGGCGACCCGCTTGGGGACCATGCGGGTGGTGTGCTTCTGCTCGTGCGGCCGGTGGAGGCGGCGCGACAGGGCGGCGTTCTCCTCGATCCAGCCTTCGAGATCAGCGATCGAGTCGCAGCCGACGCAGAGCTTGAGAAGGTGCAGTGCCATGCCGCTGTGGTAGCGCGGCTCGCGCCGCCCGCCAACGCGGCGTTGCGGCGCGTTGTGGACAACCTCACTCCTCGCCAACCACCACGATGAGCTTCGCGCCTTCAGGCACCTGCTGGCCGGCCTCTGCGGCGATCTCCACCACGGTGCCGGCGCGTGGCGCCACGAGCGCGTGCTCCATCTTCATGGCCTCGACGATGGCGAGCCGCTGGCCCTTTTCGACCGCCTCTCCTTCGGTGACGAAGATCGCCACCACCTTGCCGTGCATCGGCGCCTTCACGACGCCGCCGGCATCGTCATCGTCGCCCGCATGCGCTAGCGCGTCGTGGAGCCGGACGGAGGTCTGCCGCCCACGATCCAGCACGATCAGCCCGTCGTCCGTCTCGACGATCGCGAGAGCGTGCTCGCCGACCGGCACGGGATGGCCGGGGATATCGACGCTGGCGCCGTCCTCGTCCCAGCTCAGGACGCCGTCGTGGCGCTCGCCTTCCACGATCAGCGGCAGCCCGGTGCGGCGCTCGCCCGACAACTGGAAGCCATCCGCCACGTCCCAGGGCGACGGCCCGCCGCGGCGCGCCACGGCGGCGGCCTCCAGGCCGCGCTCTGTCTGACGGGCCACGAGCGCCAATGCGCCGGCGGCTGCCGCAGCTGCGGGAAAACCTTGAGGCGTTGCGCCAAGCGCCTCGAGGTTGCGGTCGATGAAGCCGGTGTCGAACCGACCGGCGCGAAACTCCGGCGCTTCGCACAGCGCCTTCAGGAAGGCTACGTTGGAGCGCGGCCCCGCCACCACGGTGTCGCCCAGCGCCGCCGCGAGGCAATCGAGAGCCTCCTCGCGGGTGTCGCCATGCGCGATCACCTTGGCGATCATCGGATCATAGAATGGCGTCACGCTGTCGCCCTCGACGACGCCCGTGTCCACCCGCAGCCGGTCGGCCTGCGGGAAGCGCAGCGCCCAGAGCCGGCCCGTGGACGGCAGGAATCCCTTCTCGGGGTCCTCCGCGTAGACCCGCGCCTCCACGGCGTGACCCTGGATCTGCAAGTCGTCCTGGGCAAAGGGCAGCTTCTCGCCGGCCGCGACGCGGAACTGCAGCTCCACGAGATCGAGCCCTGTGATCGCCTCCGTGACCGGATGCTCAACCTGCAGGCGGGTGTTCATCTCCATGAAGAAGAAGCCGTCCGGCCGCAGCCCGTTGGAGCCGTCCGCGATGAACTCCACCGTGCCGGCGCCCACATAGCCCACCGCCCGCGCGGCTTCCACGGCGGCCTTGCCCATGGCGGCGCGCACCTCCTCGGGCATGCCGGGCGCGGGCGCCTCCTCAATCACCTTCTGGTGGCGGCGCTGCAGCGAGCAGTCGCGTTCGAACAGGTGGACGACATTGCCGTGCCGGTCGGCGAAGACCTGGATCTCGATATGGCGCGGCGAGCGCACATAGCGCTCCACCAGCACGCGCGGATCGCCGAACGCATTGGCGGCCTCGCGCTGGGCGCTTTGCAGCGCCTCCTCGAAGTCGAGCAGCCGGTCGACCCGGCGCATGCCTTTGCCGCCGCCGCCCGCCACCGCCTTGATCAGCACCGGAAACCCGATATTCGCCGCTCTCTCGCGCAGAAAGGACGGGTCCTGCTTGGGCCCATGATAGCCCGGCACCACCGGCACATGGGCGCGCTCCACAAGCGACTTGGCGGCGTCTTTCAGCCCCATGGCGCGGATCGCGGACGCAGGCGGGCCGATGAACGCCACCCCGGCCTTGCCGCAGGCCTCCGCAAACTCGGCGTTCTCGGACAGGAAGCCGTAGCCCGGGTGAATGCAGTCGGCGCCAGCGTCTCGCGCCACGTCAAGGATCCGCGAACCGACCAGGTAGCTCTCCCGCGCCGCCGCGGGCCCGATCAGATAGGCCTCGTCCGCGTCGTGGACGAACAGCGCATCGGCGTCCGCCTCCGAATGCACCGCGATGGTGCGCAAGCCGAGCCGCTTGGCGGTGCGGATGATCCGGCAAGCGATCTCGCCACGATTGGCGATCAGGACGGAGGTGAACATGGTCTTTTCCGATCGCTTCGTCACATCCGGAACACGCCGAAGCGCGTCTCCTCCACGGGGGCGTTAAGGCAGGCCGAAAAGGCCAGTCCGAGGACGCGGCGGGTTTCGGACGGGAGAATGATCCCGTCGTCCCACAGCCGCGCGGTGGCGTAATAGGGGTTGCCCTCGGCTTCGTACTGCGCCCGGATCGGAGCCTTGAAGGCCTCCTCCTCGCGGACCGGCCACTTGCGGCCCTCCGCCTCGATGTTGTCGCGCCGCACGGTGGCGAGCACGCTGGCGGCCTGTTCGCCGCCCATCACCGAGATGCGCGAGTTCGGCCAGCTGAACAGGAATCGCGGGCCGTAGGCGCGCCCGCACATGCCGTAATTGCCGGCCCCGAAGGAGCCGCCGAGCAGCAGGGTGATCTTCGGCACCTTGGCGCACGCGACCGCCGTGACAAGCTTCGCGCCGTCCTTGGCGATGCCGCCGGCCTCGTATTGCCGGCCCACCATGAAGCCCGAGATGTTCTGCAGGAACAGCAGCGGGATGCGCCGCTGGGCGCACAGCTCGATGAAGTGCGCGCCCTTCACGGCCGACTCGGAAAACAGGATGCCGTTGTTGCCGATGATGCCGATCGGCATGCCCCAGATCCGGGCGAAGCCGGTCACCAGCGTGGTTCCGTAGAGCGCCTTGAACTCGTCGAAGCGCGAGCCGTCCACCAGCCGGCCGATCACCTCGCGAATGTCGTACTGCTTCTTCAGGTCGGTCGGAACAAGCCCTTCGAGTTCGTCGGGATCCAGCAGCGGCTCCTCGGGTTCTGCGATCGCGAGGTCGTCGGGCTTGCGGGTGTTGAGGTTGGCGACGATCCGCCGGGCCAGCGCCAACGCGTGGGCGTCGTCGGCCGCGTAGTGGTCGGCCACGCCCGAGATCCGGGCGTGCACATCGGCGCCGCCGAGGTCCTCGGCCGAGACCTCCTCGCCGGTGGCGGCTTTCACGAGCGGCGGGCCGCCCAGGAAAATGGTGCCCTGCCGGCGCACGATGATGGTCTCGTCCGACATGGCCGGCACATAGGCTCCGCCGGCCGTGCATGAGCCCATCACCACCGCGATCTGCGGGATGCCGAGCGAGGACAGCGTCGCCTGATTGTAAAAGATGCGGCCGAAATGCTCCTTGTCGGGGAACACCTCGGTCTGGTGCGGCAGGTTCGCGCCGCCCGAATCGACGAGGTATACGCAGGGCAACCGGTTCTCGCGCGCGATCTCCTGAGCCCGCAGGTGCTTCTTCACCGTCATCGGGTAGTAGGTGCCGCCCTTGATGGTGCTGTCGTTGCAGACCACCATCACCTCGCGGCCTTCCACGCGGCCGATGCCGGCGATCATCCCGGCCCCGTGGATGGCGTCGTCATACATCCCGTGGGCCGCGAGCGCGCCGATCTCCAGAAAGGGTGAGCCCGGATCGAGCAGCCGCATCACGCGCTCGCGCGGCAGGAGCTTGCCGCGCGCGAGGTGGCGTTCCCGCGCCTTGGGAGGCCCGCCGGCCGCGGCGGCTCCGCGCCGGCCACGCAACTCGTCCGCGAGTTGGCGCCACTGCGCGGCGTTGCTCTCGAACTCCGGTGAAAAACGATCGACGACGCTCGATAGGACGGCCACGCGAAACTCCCTGCGCCCGGAGTCGCACCGGGCGCGCAGATCATGCCGCAAGCGGGCCGGAAGGCAATCGCGAGCGGATGCACACGGCGCCTTGGCGCGCCGTCACGAGCCTGCGGGGATGCGCAGCGGGCACAACGGATCGGGAACGCCCCTGCGCTAAACTCCGCTGCAGGAGGGCGGCATGACGCATCAGATTCTGGCGCTCGCGATGGCGGCGCTCTGCGGTTGGGCAGGCAGGTCCATGCGGCAGCCCGGGGCCGGAACGGCGTCGCGCGTGCTCGGCCTGCTCGCTTTCGGGGCGGCGACGGCCCTGGTGGACGACGCGCTCGGCGGCCTGCTGCTCGGCGCCCTCACCTCCGGGCCGGTTCCAGCCGGCGCGGAATCAACTCTCGAAGAGCTGCTCGGAAAGCTCTGAGCCGACTCGCGAAAGCGCTCAGCCCTTCGGTTTCGGTTGAACCGGCTCCACTGGGCCGCCAGCCTCCTTCCAGGCCTTAAAGCCGCCGCCCACATGCGCCACCGGCTTCAGGCCCATCTCGCGCGCCGTCCGGGCCGCCAGCGCCGAGCGCCAGCCGCCCGCGCACATGAAGACGAAGCGCTTGTCCTCGGCGAACACCGGCTTGTGGTAGGGGCTTTCCGGGTCAATCCAGAATTCCAGCATGCCGCGCGGGCAGTGCACCGCGCCGGGCACGCGCCCTTCCCGCTCCAGCTCGCGCGGGTCGCGGAGATCCACCAGCACCGTGTCGTCGCGGCCAAGAAGGCCGATCGCGTCGGCCGCCGGCACGGTGTCCACCACGGCGTTGGCCTCGGCGAGCAGGGCCTTGTAGCCCTTGCTGATGGTCTGCGGCATGCGTCTCTCCCCTGATGGGCCAGGAGGATGGGTCGGCGTCGCGACCCGCGTCAACCGCGCAAGCACGGCCTTGGCTGTGCGCCACCGCATTCACAACAACGAGGCGGCTTGCACGGCCCCGTCGCGCCGCGCCATTCTGCGGCATGATCTTTTCCAAGCTCGACCTCGCCGCCATCGCGTTTTTCCTGGTCGCCTGGGTCGGCTATGTGCTGCTCGTGGAGGGCAACCGGCTCGGCCGGCGCAGCCTCAACGGCATCATGCACGAGTTTCGCCGGCGCTGGATGGAGCGGATGCTGGCGCGAGACGTGCGCATCATCGACACCCAGATCATGGCCAGCCTGCAAAACGGCTCGGCCTTTTTCGCCTCCACGTCCCTGCTGGCGGTAGGCGGCTCCCTGACGCTGCTGCGCGCCGCCGACGACGTGCTGCGGGTGTTCGGCGACCTGCCCTTCGGCATCGAAACACAGCGCGGGCTCTGGGAGATGAAGGTGATCGGGCTCGCAGTGATCTTCGTCTACGCGTTTTTCAAATTCGCGTGGAGCTACCGCCTGTTCAACTACGCGGCGATCCTGCTCGGCGCGACGCCGCCCGTTGAGGCGGCCGACGATCCCGCCGCGCTGATGCACGCCCACAGCGTCGCCGGCATGACCACGGCGGCGGGGCGGCACTTCAACCGCGGCCAGCGCGCGTTCTTTTTCGCGCTCGGCTATCTCGGCTGGTTCTGGTCGCCGACGGTGTTCATTCTGTCGACCTTCGCGGTGCTGGTCGTGATGGCGCTGCGCCAGTTTCGGTCCGACGGCATGCGGGCGGCGCTCTCCGCGTCCGACGCTGGCGCGACTTGACCCGACCTGCGCTTGGGCGCACGCAAGCGCGATGACGACTCAGCCGACTGCCCCCGCCAAGATCCCCGCCGAAACCCTGGAGGCCACGATCCTGTCGCTCGCGGGCGACCGCGGGGCCGAGAAGACGATCTGCCCATCCGAAGTGGCGCGCGAACTCGGCGGCCCGCATCCGGACGGCTGGGGGCCCTTGATGATCCCGGTGCGCCGCGCGGCCGTGCGCCTCGCTCATGCGGGGCAGATCGTGATCTACCGCAAGGGCAAGCCGGTCGACCCGGACGACTTCAAGGGCGTCTACCGCATCGGCCTTCCCCGGCAGGATTAAGCCGAAACAGCCTCAGCCCGGGAACAGCTCCCGCGTGTGCCCGGCGGCGCGCTCCACCGCCAGGCCAATCCACTCCCGGGTTGCCGTTTCAAAGCGCTTCAGCCCGTCGCCGACCGCGAGCGCCATCTTGATGTCGCCGGGCCCCGCCGTACGATAATCGACCGGGAACGGCACGACGTCGAAGCCGGCCGCCCGGAACAAGCCCATCGAACGCGGCATGTGGTAGGCGGAGGTGACCAGCAGCCAGCGCTGGCCGCCCTGCGGCTTCACGAGATCGCGGGTGAACAGCGCGTTCTCGTAGGTGTTGCGGGAGCGCCGCTCAAACGTGATGCGCCCCGGAGCAAGGCCAAGCTCGCCGATATGCTGCTCCAGCACGGCGGCTTCGGTGCTGTCCTGGTCTACCAAGTCGCCGGATCCGCCGGTGAACACCACCGGCTTTTCCGGATATCGCCGGGCGAGATCCGCCATGGCGACGAGGCGCTCGGCTCCTTCGTTCATCAGCAATTGTCCGCGCCCGCGCGAGTTCGCCGGCTCCGGCGCGCCGCCGAGCACGATCACGCCCACAAACGGCTGGCCATCGTCTCGCCACGCTGGGAAGCGCTGCTCGAGCGGCAGGATCAGGAACGTGCCGACCGGCAGGAGGCCGATCACAAGCAGCAATGATGCGCCCGCAACGGTCAGCGCCCGGCCCGCGCGCCGGAAGCGCGTGAAGCCGAGCAGCCCGCCGGCGAGCGTCGCCAGGGCGAGCAGGTTCGTGGGTCCGGCCAGCAGCCAGAGGACCTTCGAGAGAACGAAATACATCTGGCCCCCTCGCCCGGCGCTGGTCCCGGCGGCTCAGCCCTTGTTGGCCTTGAACGCCTCGTAACGCGCCTTGGTCTCCGCATTGGCGGGGTAGAGCCCCGGCAGCGGCACGCCGCGGCCGACCTCGGTCATGATCCAGGCTTCGAGCCGCTCCTGCTCGGGGCCTTCCTTGAGCACGGTTTCGAGATAGGCGGCAGGGATGCACACCGCGCCGTCCGCGTCGGCCACGATGACGTCGTCCGGGAACACCGCGACGCCGCCGCAGGCGATCGGCTCCTGCCAGCCCACGAAGGTCAGGCCCGCCACCGAGGCCGGGGCGGCCGTGCCCTGGCACCACACGGGCAGGCCGGTCGAGAGCACGCCCGAGATGTCGCGCATAACGCCGTCGGTGATCAGCGCCGAAACGCCGCGCTTGGCCATGCGGAAAGCGAGGATGTCGCCGAAGATGCCGGCGTCCGTGACCCCCATGGCGTCCACCACCGCGATGCAGCCTTCGGGCATGTCCTCGATGGCTGCGCGGGTAGAGCGCGGCGACGACCAGGATTCGGGCGTCGCGAGGTCCTCGCGCGCCGGCACGAAGCGCATCGTGAACGCCTTGCCGGCGATACGCTTGCCCTGCGCGGTAGGCAGCGGCATCGGCCCACTCATCCAGAGCCGCCGCAGACCCTTTTTCAGCAGCACCGTCGTGATGGTGGCGGTGGAGATCTCCTGGAAGGCGGCAAGCGTGGCGGCGTCGAGAGACATGGCGGATCAATCCTGGATAATGGGCGGCGGAGAGTGGCGCCGGGCCGGCCGCCGCGCAAGGCGCGCCCGCGCGGGCTGGACGGCGCGGCGCGCATGGCTGCGGCTCAGCTATCCCACTGGGGCGCAAAGGCCGGGTTGATCATGCGCCCATCGGGCCGGGCCATCCGCGAGATGGCCGCCATTTCCTCGTCTCCGAGCGAAAAGTCCCAGATGTCGTAATTCTGCTGGATGCGGACCGGATGCGACGACTTCGGGATCGCGATCACGCCGTCCTGCTGCACGTGCCATCGCAGCACCACCTGCGCGCCGGTCTTGCCATGCGCGACCGCGATCTCCTGGACGACCTTCTCCTCGGTGTCTGTTCCCTTGCCGATCGGCGAGTAGGAGGTGAACGCCAGGCCGTGGCGGCGGGCTTCGGCGAGCAGCCGGTGTTGGCTCAGCGTGGGATGGTACTCGCATTGCAGCGCCACCAGCGGCTCGTCGCAGAGCCGCACGGCCTCGTCCAGCAACGCAATGGGGAAGTTGCACACCCCGATGTGTCGCGCCAGCCCGCGGCGCTTGGCGTCGCAAAGGGCGCCGAGAGAGTCGGCGAGCGGGATCTCGGGATTCGGCCAATGGATGTGCAGCAGGTCGACGTGATGCAGCCCGAGCTTCTTCAGGCTGGCCTCGGCCGACGCCTGGAGCGCGCCGGGCGCGATATCGGTCCACCACACCTTGGTGGTGACGAAAACCTCGTCGCGCGGCAGGCCGGCGACGCGCAGCCCCTCGCCGACTTCGGCTTCGTTGCCGTACATCGCGGCCGTGTCCACGTGCCGATAGCCGACGCGCAGCGCCTCCAAGACCGCGTCCACGCAGGCCTGGCCCTCCGACCGAAACGTCCCCAACCCGAGTGCGGGGATACGGGCGCCGTGGGCTTCGACGATGATGGGCTGGGACATGCGGCGATCCTCCGGGTTGTTGCGGGCCAATCTAGGCCGGCTCGCCCCGAAGTCACCCCACGCAGCGCGCAGGGCGCCCGTGCGGCTCAGCAGCGTGACGCTGGCCGGGCACGCGGGAGAAGGTTCACCTCGCCGTCATTGCGAGGAGCGAAGCGACGAAGCAATCCAGACGCCGGGCGGTAGGCTTCGAGCTACATGGCCCAGCATCAGCTGGATTGCTTCGCTTCGCTCGCAATGACGGGAGGGGAACGCACCGTCTTGTCCCGGCCATCCACGCCGGAGCCCAGCGCTTGGATCCCCGGGTCGAGCCCGGGGATGACGGTGGAGGGATTCTGCGAACCTGAGAGGCAGAGGCGCGCGACTGCTCCCATGACTGTCCCGAGTAGCTCCAAAGCTGGGACTTCGGCCCAGCGAGGGAGAGTGCGTCAGGCTGTGAGACCCGGTTACGTCAGAACGGCAGGTAGCTGCGCACCGAAGCGGTGGCCTCGACCTCCGCCACTGCCGCAGGCGGCATGAGGCCGGGAGGCGCGCCGGAGGGCGGCGCCATGTCGGGTGCGATGCGACGGGCGGGCGCAGCCCCGGGGCGCTGTGTGGAATCCAGGAACGCCATCCACTGCTTCTCGCTGCCGTGGAAGGCGTTGCGGTCCACGTCGCCGCGGATGCCCGGCACGCGGCCTGTGGTGGTCCACTGCCACAGCGCGTATTGGCGGTCCGAATAGCGCTCGTGCGGCTCGGCCGCGACGCTGCGGATCCAGAACGGGTACTCGTTCAACTCGCCGCGCAGCACCTCCTCGTGGAAGGTGATGTCCGTGTAGATGATCGGCCGCTTGCCGGTATGGCGCTCCAACTCGGCCAGCATGATCTTGATCTTCTCAAGCGCTACGTCGCGCGGCACCTTTTTCGGGCAGGTCTGCGAGTGGCCGTTCCATTCCACGTCCAGCACTGGCGGCAGCGCGTCCGGATCGGTCGGGATGTGCTGCACGAACCACTTGGCCTGCTCGGCCGCCGGCCGGCACCAGTACACGAAGTGATAGGCCCCAACCGGCACGCCCGCCGCCTTGGCGCCGGCCCAGTTGCGGTTGAACGCCGGGTCGAGATGGTCGCCACCCTCGGTCGCCTTGATGAAGGCAAACTTGGTGCCGGCATCGCGTACGGAGTTCCAGTCGACCTCGCCCTGCCAGCGCGACACGTCGATGCCGTGGATCGGCAACGTCTTCGCCCGCGCCACGCCGGGATGCGGCTTGACGTCCCCTTTGCGGGGATAGTGGTCGGGGGCCATCGTGCAGCCCGCGAGAAGGAGGGAGAAGGCGACAGCGACCGCGCCGAATACGCCGGTGGTCGGTCCGCGAGAAAGGATACGCATCAAAGCTCGCCGCTCGGTGGACGGGAACGCGATACCCAGCAAATCGACCAAAGGTCTTAAGAAACAGGAAACACCACACCGGAGCCGGTTGCAATCACCCCAGGCCGAACCAGAGCGTCGCAATCCCCAGAAACGAGAAAAACCCCACCACATCCGTCACCGTGGTGACAAAGACGCCGGACGACACGGCCGGATCGGCGCCGACCTTCTCAAGCGTCAGGGGGATGAGGATGCCGCCCAGCGCGCCCGCCACCAGGTTGACCAGCATGGCGATGCAGATCACCGCGCCGATGTTCCAGTCCTGGAACCAGAGCGACGCCACCGCGCCGGTGAGCAGGCCGAAACCGATCCCGTTCAGGAGGCCCACGAGGCTTTCGCGCAGCGTCACCCGGAAGGCGTTGCCGGCGCCGAGCTCGCGCACCGCCAACGCCCGCACAGCCACCGTCATGGTCTGCGTCGCCGCGTTGCCGCCCTGGCTGGCCACGATGGGGGCGAGCACGGCCAACGCCACCATTTTCTGGAGTTGCCCCTCGAACAGCCCCAGCACGGCCGAGGCCACGAAGGCCGTGATCAGGTTCACGAACAGCCACACGAACCGGCTGCGCGCGATGGTCATCACGGTGTCGGAGAGCTCCTCGTCCCAGCGCACGCCGCCGAGCGCCTTCACGTCCTCGTCGGCCTCTTCCTGGATCACGTCCACGACGTCGTCGATGGTCACGACCCCCACCAGACGCTCGGCCTCGTCCACCACCGGGGCGGACACGAGATTGTAGCGCTCGAACAGGCGAGCCACCTGCTCCTGGTCCTCGGTGGCGTGTACGCGCCGCCGATCCGTGCTCATCAGCGCGTCGACGCGCTCGATGCGCGGGCTGCGGACCAGCTTGTCGAGAAAGATTTGCCCGAGCAGCCGGTGGCCCGGATCCACCACGAAGACCTCGAAAAAGCTCTGCGGCAGATCCTCGGTGGCGTGCAGATGGTCCAGCGTCTGTCCGGCCGTCCAGAACGGCGGCACGGCCACCAGCTCCGTCTGCATCAGGCGCCCGGCCGAATCCTCCGGATAGTCCAGGCTCTTTTGCAGGGCGACGCGCTCGGAGGCGGGCAGGCCTTCGAGAATTTCGTTCTGCTCGTCCTTGTCGAGATCCTCGAGGATATAGACCGCGTCGTCCGACTCGAGGTCCTTCATGCCCTCGATGACGGTCTTGGTCGGCAGCTCGTCGAGCAGCTCCTCGCGGATGCTGTCGTCGACCTCGGTGAGCGCGGCGAAATCGAAGACGTCGCCGAGCAGCCCGATCAGGCGGGCGCGTGCGTCGGCCGGCAGCGCCTCGATCAACGCGCCCTGGTCGGCCTCGTGGAACGGGCGGACGAGATCGCGGACCTTCTCGGCGTCCCCGGCCTCAACGGCTTGCGCGACGGCGTCCACGTAATCGCGGCTGACGTCGCCCTCCTCGTCGCGAAACGCGAGGATCCGCTCAGCCGACTTGGCGCCGTCGTCGAGGTCCAGCATGCGCATCCGTCCCCGAGTCGGAGGTGGGCCCGGGGCCTTGTATCACTCGCGGCGCCCCGCGCAACGCGCCTCTCCGCCGCAAGAAGCGAGCTACGGATCCTTAGAGGATTTCGGGCAGCGTGATTGTCCTCGCCAGCCCGGACCCCGAAGGCCGATGTCCACACTTCCCAAGCACATGCCGGCGCTCGATGGCTTGCGCGGAGTGGCGATCCTGATGGTGATCCTCCATCACGCAGCCGAGGGCCGCTACGGCGCTCTCGCCATCTACGAACGTTCGGGGAGCCTGCCCATGTTGCAGTTGCCCGAATGGCTCTCTGCCATCGCCGAAAACGGCATGCATGGGGTGCAACTCTTTTTCGTCGTGAGCGCCTTCACGCTCACCTGCCGCATGAGCCAAAACGGCGGAAGCCTCGCTCACTACGCCCTGCGACGGCTGGCCCGGATCGGCCCAGGCTACTGGATCGCCCTGCTGGGCTACGGCGCATTGGCCGGCTTCGGTCCCACCCTGCGCGCGCCCGACGGGCTGAGCCCGATGGACCTGCTCATCGGCGCCCTGTTCGGAAGCGTCTGGCAAGGCGGCGCCGCATTGGCGGTTGTGCCTGGCGGTTGGTCGATCTCCTGCGAGGTCGCCTTCTACGTCGCGTTGCCGGTGATCCTCGTGGTTCTGGACGGACGATTGCTGCGTGCTCTTCTGCTTTGCGCGGTCGCGACTTTGCTGGCTCTTCAGCTCCAGCTCCGTGGCGAAGCAGCAGGAACCTGGACGTTCGAAGCGTTCGTGAACCCGTTGGCGCAAGCGCCGGTCTTTGTGTTCGGAGTCGCGGCCGCGCTGGCTGCGCGCCGCTTCGGGTGGAGGCCTCCGCCCGGGCTGGCGCTGGCGCTGGTCGCCATGTTGGCGCTGCTTCCGGCCGCGCACAACGTCGTGTTCGCCATGATCGCGGCCGCCGCCACTGCGCTCGCGGCCCGCCGACCGCCGGCGCTGCTCGCCAGCCGGCCGCTTCGAGCCGTCGGCGAAGTCAGCTACAGCATGTACCTCGTTCATTTCGCGCTGGCCCTGCCCTGCCTCGAAATCGCCGAACGAGTCGCGCCAAGGTCCGACTGGACGACGCTCGCGGTCTCGTTTCCTCTGCTCGTCATGGCCAGCTTCGCGGTCGCGCTCGTAACGCATCGGTGGATCGAGAAGCCGTTCATCATCTGGGCCGGGCGGTTTGGATCAGCGCCGGCGCCGTACGCGGCGAGCGGCTTTGCCGCGCCCCCGCCTTCAACTGTGCCGGAGGTCGGCCGCGCATGACGTTCCACCCATCCAGACGCGCGGTTGCGGCAGGCCTGCTCGCCTTGACAGGAGCCCGCCCGTCCCTCGCTTCGACGTGCGCTCCCGACCGCCTCGGAACCGCCCGCATGCTCCCGGTGGGGACGCGCGGCGGCCTGCAGGTTGGCTTGAAGACATACCCGGCCGCCTTGCCGCTCGGACCTCGCGAGGTTGTCCTGACGTTCGACGACGGGCCCTCCCCCGGAACCACCCCACAGGTGCTGGACGCGCTCGCCTGCGAGGGCGCCAAGGCGACGTTCTTTCTGATTGGCCGTAACGCCGAAGCCCATCCGGCGCTGGTGCGGCGCATCCGGGAGAACGGCCACACGCTGGCCTGCCACACCTGGTCCCATCCCTGGACCATGCGCAACCTGTCCGGCGCCGCACAGATTCGCGAGGTCGAGCACGGCTTCGCGGCGATCGCGGCCGCGATCGGCGCACCTGACGCCAGACCCGGCCAGGGCGGCGTCGCGCCGTTTCTGCGTTATCCGGGCTTTGCCGACACGCCTGCCGCCAACGCCTGGGCGGCCGAGCGCGACATCGGCGTTTTCGGCTGCGATCTGTGGGCCTCCGATTGGGTCCACATGACGCCGGATTTCCAGCTCGCACGCATGATGGACCGCCTGCGCCACGCCGGGCGCGGCGTGATCCTGTTTCACGACACGCAGGCGCAAACCGCCGCCATGCTGCCGGCGTTCTTGCGCGCGCTGAAGGCGGAGGGTTATGCGCTGGTTCACCTGCAGCCGGGATCAGGTCGAACCGAGACAGTCGCCGCGCCGGCGGGATGGACAAGCGAGACGGAACGCATCATCGCCGGGATTCGGCTGCACCGTGGGGTGTAGGACCCCAAAACGAAACGGCGGCCCGGACCTTTCGGTCCTGCCGCCGTTCGGAGCCCGGGGGCTCGAAGAGCACTGGTGCGGTCGAGAGGACTCGAACCTCCACAACGGTTAAGTTACTAGCACCTCAAGCTAGCGCGTCTACCAATTCCGCCACGACCGCAACGTGTTTCAGGTGGGCTTCCAAGGAGGTCGCCCGACCGGAACGGCGCTCCGTGTAACAGAAGGATTCCGGGTCCACAAGCGCCGTGTGTGCGGCGCGCCGGGAAAAGCGGGCTCCGATCAGGCCTGCTCTTTCTCGCTTGGCGGGCGACGTAGGAGCTCCTTGACCTCGACCGTGATCACCGCGCCGTTCACCACCACGTTGCCGCGCGCGATCGGCATGTCGTTGGCGAGGATCTCGACCTCGTCGCCTTCGGCCGAATCGAGCGCGATCACCGCGCCGCGGCCCATGCGCAGAAGTTGGTGGATCGGCATCCGGGAGCGTCCGAGAACGATGGAGATGTCTACGCCGACAATGTCGAGACCGTTGGTCACTCAGTTGCTCCAACTACGCGAACGAAACCGGGGCGGGGCGCTGGTGGAAGCGGCGCTCCGGGGTGCATAGATGACTGGCGCGGCCATGTTCGGGCCGGCGATCCCGTCACCTGGTCTCAATGAGCCAATAACAGGGTTAATGCGCGGTGAAGATCAGGGACGAACTGGTTGAGCGCTTCTGGCCGGCCGAGGGCGGGGCGCCCGTCGAGTGGGTCGTCACGCCGGGCCCCGTGGCCTACGAAGACGCCCTGCGCGTCATGGAGGCCCGCGCCGACGCCATTGCGGCCGGGACCGCGACAGAGTGCGTCTGGCTGCTGGAGCACCCTCCCCTTTACACGGCGGGCACGTCGGCGCGCGACGGCGACCTCGTGGACGAGCGGTTCCCGGTGCACCGGACCGGGCGCGGCGGGCAATTCACGTATCACGGCCCTGGGCAACGGGTGGCCTATGTGATGCTGGACCTGAAGCGCCGCCGGCCCGACGTGCGCGCCTTCGTGGCGGCGCTGGAGGCCTGGGTGATCGACACGCTTGCGGCGTTCAACGTGCGCGGCGAACGGCGCGAGGACCGCGTTGGCGTTTGGGTCCGCCGGCCCGAAAAGGCGCCGGGCGCCGAGGACAAGATCGCGGCCATCGGCATCCGTGTGCGGCGCTGGGTTACGTTTCACGGGATCAGCCTCAACGTCGAGCCGGACCTGTCGCATTTCGGCGGCATCGTGCCGTGCGGCATCGCCGAGGAACTCTACGGCGTGACCAGCCTCGTCGACCTCGGCCTCCCGGTGACGCTGCACGACGCCGACGTGGCGCTGCGGGCCGCGTTCGAAAACGTTTTCGGCCCGACCGCGACGTCGCAGGTCGGCTAGGGACGCTTGATTGCGCCTGCGGGCAACGCGGAATGGCATGACGCTTTTTTCCGCCGCGTCTTCGTCGTACATCTCCCCCATGGCTTCATCACCACGCACGACTCGCCCGGCCGCAGAGCCTGCGCCGGACGTCTTCGACGACGAGGCGCTCCAGGACGATCTCGACGCCGAGGCGGAGCTCGACCAACTCGGCGAGCAGGGCCTCGACGACGACATCGCCGAGCAGGCCGGGCTCGACATCGATTTCGAGGGCCCCACCGCCAATTCACGCGTGAAGCACGGCGTGGAGGTGATCCGCGCATTCTGGCAGACCCTTCCCAACGGCCCAGGCGTCTACCGCATGATCGATGCGGACGATGGCGTCCTCTATGTCGGAAAGGCCCGAAGCCTGAAGAAGCGCGTCGCCAGCTATGCGCGCGGCGTCGGCCATTCAACGCGCATCCTGCGGGTGATCGCCGAAACGGCGCGGATGGAGTTCGTCACCACGCAGACCGAGACCGAGGCGCTGCTGCTGGAAGCCAACCTCATCAAGCAGCTGAAGCCGCGGTTCAACGTGCTGCTGCGCGACGACAAGTCGTTTCCCTACATCCTGCTCACGGGCGACCACGTTTCCCCCCAACTCACCAAGCATCGCGGCGCGCGCAACCGGCCGGGCGATTATTTCGGGCCTTTCGCCAGCGTCTGGGCGGTGAACCGCACCCTCAACGCGCTGCAGCGCGCCTTTCTGCTGCGGTCCTGCACGGACAGCTACTACGAGAACCGCACCCGGCCGTGCCTGCTGCACCAGATCAAGCGCTGCTCCGGCCCGTGCACGGGCGAAGTCGGGCATGTCGAATATGCCCGCCTCGCCGCCCAGGCCCGCGACTTCCTGCGCGGCAAGAGCAAGGGCGTGAAGGCGCAGCTCGCCGCCGACATGCAGAAGGCCTCGGACGAGCTCGAATTCGAGCGCGCGGCGCGCTACCGCGATCGCCTCGCGGCGCTGTCGGCCATCCAGGGCTCGCAGGATATCAACCCGCAGAACACCGAGGAGGCGGACGTTTTCGCCCTCCACGAGGAGGCAGGGCAGTTTTGCGTCGAGGTGTTCTTTTTCCGGAATTTTCAGAACTGGGGCAATCGCGACTACTTTCCCAAGGCCGACAAAACGACGCCCGCCACCGAAGTGCTGGCCGCCTTCATCGCCCAGTTTTATGACGACAAGCCCCCGCCCCGGCTCGTTTTGCTGTCGCACGAGATCGACGAACGCACGCTGCTCGAGGAGGCGCTTACGGCGACTGCCGGCGGGCGCGTGGAGGTCAACGTGCCCAAACGCGGAGAGAAGCGCGACCTCGTGGAGCACGCCGCCAAGAACGCCCGCGAGGCGCTGGGCCGGCGGCTCGCCGACACCTCGTCGCAGCAAAAGCTGCTCGGCGCCGTCGCGCAGGCGTTCGGCCTCCCCACCGCGCCGCGGCGCGTTGAGGTCTACGACAACTCGCACATCATGGGGACAAACGCCGTAGGCGGCATGGTGGTGGCGGGCCCGGCCGGGTTTTCGAAAGCCCACTACCGGACCTTCAACATCAAGTCCGAAGAACTCACGCCCGGCGACGACTACGGCATGATGCGCGAGGTGCTGAAGCGCCGTTTTTCGCGGCTCATGAAGGAGAACCCGCGCGATGCTGCGGCAGCCGCACAAGCGCCCGAGCGCGAGCGTGACATCGGCGAGATGCCGGCGTGGCCGGACCTCGTTCTGATCGACGGCGGCCGTGGCCAGCTCGACGCCGCGCGCCAGACGCTGGAGGAGATCGGCCTCACGGACGTGCCGCTGGTGGGCGTCGCAAAAGGCCCGGACCGCGACGCCGGCCGCGAAACCTTCTTCGTGCCGGGCCGCGACCCGTTCAAGCTCGCGCCGCGCGATCCGGCGCTGTATTTCATCCAGCGACTGCGCGATGAGGCCCATCGCTTCGCCATCGGCACGCACAGGGCAAAGCGAAAGCGGGAGTTCACCAAGAGCCCCCTCGACGAGATTTCGGGCATCGGCCCGGCGCGCAAGCGCGCGCTGCTGCTGCATTTCGGCACCGCCAAGGCCATCGCGCGCGCATCGCTGGACGACCTCGCCCGGACGCCGGGCGTCAACGCCGCGACCGCCAAGGCGGTCTACGATCACTTCCACGAGGGGCGCGGTTGATGCCGACGAGCAACCCGGCGCGAGCGCGACAGCTAAACGCCCCGGGTCGGTTGACGCCCCTCCCCTCGGCATGTTTCCTCGGCCCCAACTGATGCTGGCGAGCGACATGCGGCGGGCAAACCCCCTCAATCTCCCGAACATCCTGACCTATGGCCGCGTGTTCGCGGTGCCAGTCGTCGTGGCCTGCATGTTCTGGCCCGAGGAATTCTGGATGCGGTGGACGGCGCTGTTCGTCTTCGCGGTCGCGGGAATCACCGACTTCTTCGACGGTTATTTGGCGCGCGCCTGGCAGCAGCAGTCGACGTTGGGCCGCATGCTGGACCCGATCGCCGACAAGCTTCTGGTGTCGGCGACGTTGCTGATGCTGGTGGCGGACCGCACCATCACGAGCTGGTCGATCTGGGCCGCCATCGTGATCCTTTCGCGCGAGATCCTGGTTTCGGGCCTGCGCGAATATCTGGCCGAATTGCGCGTCAGCGTGCCGGTGTCCACCGTGGCCAAGTGGAAAACCACGCTGCAACTGATCGCGATAGGCTTTCTGATCGTCGGCCCCGCAGGCGAGCACGTGCTGCCCGGCACGGTGGCGATCGGGCTTGGCCTGCTCTGGGTCGCGGCGATCCTGACGCTCTACACGGGCTATGATTATTTCCGCGCCGGCATTCACCACATCGTGGACCACGGCGCCTGAGGGCCGTTTCATGAAGATCGTCTACTTCGCCTGGGTCCGCGAACGCATCGGCAAGCCCGAGGAAGAGCTGACGCCGCCCGAGAACGTCAGGACGGTCGCGGACCTCGCAGCCTGGCTGGCGAGCCTCGGCGAGGAATACGCCTATGCGTTCGAGAACCCAACCATTGTGCGGGCGGCGATAGACCGCAAACACGTGAAGCCCGAGACGCCAATCGCGGGCGCCCGCGAGATCGCGTTCTTCCCGCCCATGACGGGCGGCTGAGATGGCGCAGGCGCCGCTCACCGTCCGCATCCAGGCCGAACCCTTCGACGTCGCGGCCGAACTGGCGGGGATCGCCGCAGGCCGCACGGATGTGGGCGCCGTGGTCAGCTTCACGGGGCTTTGCCGGGCCGAGGGCGGCGCCTTGGCCGCGCTGGAGCTGGAGCATTACCCCGGCATGGCCGAGGAGGAGATGCGCCGGGTCGCCGCCGAGGCCGCGGAGCGCTGGCCGCTGCAGGGCCTCGTCGCGATCCACCGGCACGGCAAGATCGCGCCGGGCGAGCCGATCGTCCTGGTCGTCACGGCCTCCGCCCACCGCGCCGCTGCGTTCGAGGCGGCCGAATTCCTGATGGACTATCTCAAGACCCGCGCGCCCTTCTGGAAAAAGGAGCATCGCGTCGACGGATCACAGGGCGATTGGGTCGAGGCCAAGGACGTGGACGACAAGGCCGCGGAACGCTGGGCGCGATAGCGCGGACCAGCGCGAAGCGCCACCCTCCCTTGAGGGGGAGGGTGTGGCTGCGGCCTTAATGTCCGAGCACCCGTCCGGCCACCGCGTCCAGCTTTGCGAGAAGGGCCGGATCCCGAGCCGACGGCGCAGTCATGATCGCGGTGTCCAGCGCCTTGTGCGATCCCGCCGGGCAGTCCTCGCGCTCGCGCGGGAAATCGGCAGCGAGCCGGGCCACCACACGGCGAGCCTTCTCGGTGTTGCGGTGCATCACCTTGATGACGTCGGCGACATCCACGGCGTCGTGCTCGGGATGCCAGCAGTCGAAATCAGTCACCATCGCAAGCGTCGCGTAGGTGATCTCGGCCTCGCGCGCCAGCTTGGCCTCGGGCATCGCCGTCATGCCGATCACGTCGTAGCCGAGGTGGCGGTAGGTGTTGGACTCCGCATAGCTGGAGAACTGCGGCCCCTCCATGCACACATAGGTCCCACCCCGGCGGCAGGCCACGCTCTCCTTCTCGGCGGCCGCGGCCAACCGCGCCACGAGCCCCGGACCGACGGGATGCGCCATGGACACATGCGCGACGCACCCCGCCCCGAAAAACGAACTTTCCCGGCGATGGGTGCGATCCACGAACTGGTCGACGAGCACGAACAGCCCCGGTTGCAGGTCCGGCTTGAACGACCCACAGGCCGAGAGCGACACCAGGTCGGTCACCCCTGCCCGCTTCATGGCGTCGATATTGGCGCGGTAGTTGATGTCGGACGGTGAGAGGCGGTGCCCGCGCCCGTGCCGTGGCAGGAACACGATTGACGTCTCGCCGATACGGCCGAAGCGGAGCACGTCCGACGGATCGCCCCACGGCGTCCCGACGGCTTCTTCGCGAAGGTCGGCCAAGCCAGGCAGGTCGTAGACGCCGGATCCCCCGATGATCCCGAGAACGGCCCTGCTCATGTGTCGGCTCCCTAAATCCAGCGCCGCACCCGGGCGGCGTAGTCGCGCCAGTCCTGGCCGAAGCGGCGCTCCAGATGCGCCTCCTCGCGCGAGATCGCGAGCCAGTTCACAGCCGCGATGGTGACAGGCACCAGCAGCAGCAGCCAACCCCAGCGCAACGCCAGCGCGAAGCCAAGAAGCGCGACCGTATTGGCCACATAAATTGGATTGCGCGACCACCGGTACGGCCCCGTCGTCACCAGCGCTTTGCTGGGCGCGTTGGGCAGCACGGTCGTCCCCTTTCGACGAAGGACAATGAAGCAACCGAGATCCGCCAGGATCGCGATCGCGAACAGCGCGACGCCGGCCCACTCGGGCACGATCCGCAGTTGCAGGTCGAGCCATATGAAGGGGTCGACCTGCTCCAGCCCCCAAGCCAGCAACATGGCGGCGGAATAAATCAGCGGCGGCCACGGGATCGTGTTGGGCCTTTCGCCGATGTCGTGCGCCATGCCCATCCCCCCTGCGGCTTTCGCCCAAACGCCTTGTGCGCGTCGCCCTCTACAAGCGGGCCGCGTCCGGGTTATCCTGCAGCAAACGGCTATCGCACAAGAGGAAACGCCAAGACCATGCTGGCCAACGCCCCACGTCCCTTCAACTTCGACCTTGGCGAAACCGCCGACGCCATTCGCGAAACGGTTGCGGGCTTTGCGCAAAGCGAGATTGCGCCCCGCGCCGACGCGATCGACAAGACCAACGAGTTCCCCCGCGACCTCTGGCCGCGGATGGGTGCGCTGGGCCTGCACGGCATCACCGTGGAGGAGGAATATGGCGGCTCCGGGCTCGGCTATCTCGAGCACGTCGTCGCCATGGAGGAAGTCAGCCGCGCGTCCGCGTCGGTCGGGCTGAGCTATGGCGCCCACTCCAACCTTTGCGTCAACCAGATGCGCCGCAACGGCTCCGAGGCGCAGAAGCGCAAATACCTGCCCAAGTTGATCTCGGGCGAGCATGTCGGCGCGCTGGCGATGTCCGAGCCCGGGGCGGGCTCCGACGTGGTTTCTATGCGCACACGAGCCGAAAAGCGCGGCGACCGCTATGTGCTCAATGGCTCCAAGATGTGGATCACCAACGGGCCGGTCGCCGGGACGCTGATCGTCTACGCCAAGACGGATCCTGACGCTGGCTCCAAGGGCATTACGGCCTTCATCGTCGAGAAGGGCATGAAGGGCTTCACCACCGCCCAAAAGCTGGACAAGCTCGGCATGCGCGGCTCCGACACGTGCGAACTCGTGTTCGAGGATTGCGAGATCCCCGAAGAGAATGTCCTCGGCCAGGTCGGCAAGGGCGTCAACGTGCTGATGTCGGGCCTCGACTACGAGCGCGCCGTGCTGGCCGCCGGCCCGCTGGGCATCATGCAGGCGGCGCTGGACGTGGTGATGCCCTACGTCCACGAGCGCAAGCAGTTCGGCAGGCCCATCGGCGAGTTCCAACTCGTGCAGGGCAAGCTCGCCGACATGTACGTCACCATGAACGCCTGCAAGGCCTATGTGTACGCCGTCGCCAAGGCCTGCGACCGGGGCGAAACCACCCGCGAGGACGCGGCCGGCGCTATCCTGATCGCGGCCGAGAAGGCGACCCTGATGGCGCTTGACGCGATCCAGCTGCTGGGCGGCAACGGCTACATCAACGACTACCCCACCGGCCGCCTGCTGCGCGACGCCAAGCTCTACGAGATCGGCGCCGGCACCAGCGAAATCCGCCGCATGCTGATCGGACGCGAGCTGTTCGCAAAGACGATGTGACCGCCAGCCCACCTCACCAAGGAAGCCCAAACATGCTCGTGATCTGGGGGCGTCTCAGCTCCGTCAACGTCCAGAAAGTCGTCTTTGCCGCCGATGCGCTCGGCCTTGTCTACCAGCGCAACGAGGCCGGCGGGGTGCACGGGGTAGTGGACACGCCGGGATACCGGGCCATGAACCCGAACGGCCTCGTCCCCACGCTGCAGGACGACGACACTGTGCTGTGGGAATCCAACGCAATAGTTCGCTACCTTGCCGCGAAGCACGGCGCGGGCACGTTGTGGCCCGTCGATCCGGTCGCTCGGGCCCGGGCGGATCGCTGGATGGACTGGCAGCAGACCACCCTGAATCCGGCTGTGGGCCCGGCGTTTGTGAACCTCGTACGCACGGCGCCGGAGAAGCGAGACATGGCGGCCGTTGAGGCTTCGCGGGTCAAGACCAATTCGGTGACCAAGGTTCTCGATGCTCACCTGGGCGAGCACGCATTTCTGGCGGGCGACTCGTTCACCATGGCCGAATGCGTCGTTGGTCCACAGCTGCACCGCTGGCTGAATATGCCCATCGAGCGCGAAAACCGGCCCAATTTGGAAGCTTGGTACAATCGCCTTACCGAAAATCCGGCTTCCCGAACCGCTTTTCCGCGTCCCATCACATGAGCTGTGGCGGGCATGGTTTCCAGACGTGCTTAGAGGGTTAACGGCCATCCGACTCCCTCGGGTAACCAAGTGAGATGATTGCAATCCGCATCCAGTAGAACAGCGTCAGTTGTGACTGGAACGGACGCGATGATTGTAAATACAGAAGATTTGATCACAGGCGTTGCAATTACGCTTGTCGGAGGACGCCACCTTAACGGAGCCGTCTACGGCTTTCCCATAGACGGGATGATGGAGCTGCTGGACCAGCCGGCTGATTTCATTCAACTCGTAGTGGAGGAGGGCGAGTTCGCCTATGTCAGCAAGAAGCAGATTGCCGTGCTGCGGTCGTCGAGCCGGCTGTCTGGGCTCAGGTTCCCGGCGCTGGCGGCGTCGCTGCACGAACTGCTCGACCTCCCAATCGATGCCACGCCCGACGTGGTCCGGCTCGCCTATCTGGACCGGGCCGCCCGCTACAACCCGGCGCAATATGGCGGACTAACCCTGCCCGAAGAGGTCAGGGATTACCTGGAAGCGATGCACGGCGCCCTGCGCGAAGCGTATCAGGTCTACATCACCCCGAGGCCGACGTAAGGATCCCTGCTGATCATCGTATCTAAACGTTCGTGGTCCAAGAATGCTGGACCTCAGACAGTGGTGACCGATGTTCGCAAAAGACAACAAGCGCCTGCCCGTGACCCTGACCCTTGCGGACGGGCGTACCCTCGTGGGGGCTATTACGGCGGGACTATCCGCCAGCATCGCATCGGCGTTGAACCGCGAAGGCTTGTTTCTCGAGTTCATCGCCGAGAACGGCGAACTGCTCTTCATCGGCAAGAACAGCATCATGATGGTTCGGGAAGGCGCAATAGGCAGATCCCTGGATGTCCCCGCCATCGCAATGGCCCCGGGCGCTTGATGTAAGACGTCAGGCGCGCACGGACGCGCGTGTATCTGGCGCTCAGATCGGCGCCCTGAACAGCGGCGCCCCAGGCTTGCGGGGCGCCGGCTCCCCATGCTCGAGCTCAAAGACATAGTCGGCCGGCAATCCGGCGGCACGAGCCGCCGCGACCACGCCCTCGAGATAGCCGGGCTTCGGCTTCCCGGGGCGATCCGTGCGGCCGACATACACCAGGGCGCGGCGTGCTCCGCCTGGCGTCACCACCGGTTGGTTGATCTTGGTGTAAAGGCCCGTATGCAGGCTCTCGTAGCGGTCGAGCGCCGGAATGTCCGAAAGCGCCAGATCCCACAGTACGCCGTGCACGGTTCGACGCGGGTCGCGCACCACCGACGCGTAGCCCTCCGCCATGATCATGAACCGATGCCGCGGCAGGCGGGCCAGGCCGACGATCGTCGACCGCGGACAGCGCTGCTCCATGGCGACGCGATCCATGTTGGAGCCATAGGCGAAATAAAGGGGCATGGATCAAGACTCGATGGAACGGCCAGTGGTGAGTCTAGAAGCGCTTGCGCCGTAATAGCGCGCAAGGACGGTAGGGACGAGGGTCCCTCCCCGAACCGGCGCAAACGCGCCGCCGAAGGCGGCGGCGCCACAACTCACTTGAATTCGATGATCACGGCGTCCACGGCCAGGCTGTCGCCTTCCTTGGCCAGGATCTTGGCCACGGTGCCGTCTTTTTCGGCGCGCAGCACGTTCTCCATTTTCATCGCCTCGACGATGCACAGCATTTCGCCGGCCTTGACCTCCTGCCCTTCCGCAACCGAGATCGCCTTCACCAGCCCCGGCATGGGGCACAGCAGGAACTTGCCGGTGTCGGCCGCGACCTTCTCGGGCATCAAGGCCGCGAGTTCGGCCTCCCGGCGCGTATAGACCCTCGCGGCCGCGTAGGCGCCCGCATGCGACAGCGCCACCCCGTTCAGCAGGGGCCGAACCTGCAGGGCGACCTCGTTGCCGTCGACCGTGCCCTGCCACACGGGCTCGCCCGGCCGCCAGCCCGACGACACCTCGTGCGAGTGGCCTTCACCGAAGCGCACCACCGTGGCGTAGCTCATGTCCTCGATGGCCACGTCGAAACGCTGGCCACCGAGCATCACCACCCGCTCGGTCTCGAACTGCACCGGCGCGGCGGCGCGTAGCTGGCCCGAAATGCCGCGCTTGCGTCCATTGAGCTTGTGATCGATCGCGGCCGCGACCGCGGCCATCAGGTGCGCGGTTTCGCCCTCCGGGGCGATTGGCTTGAAGCCCTCCGGGAACTCCTCGGCGATGAAGCCGGTCGAAAGGCGCCCAGCCTTCCAGCGTTCATGCGCCATCAACGCGGACAGGAACGGGATGTTGTGACGGATACCCTCGATCGCGAATGCGTCGAGCGCCCTGCCCTGCGACTCGATGGCCTCCAGCCGCGTCGGCGCATGTGTCACCAGCTTGGCAATCATCGGGTCGTAGTAGATCGAGATCTCGCCGCCTTCGTAGACGCCGGTGTCGTTGCGCACCATCACATCGCCGGTGCGGCCTTCGGCGGGCGGACGATAGCTCACGAGCCTGCCGGTGGACGGCATGAAGTTGCGCGTCGGGTCCTCGGCATAGACGCGGCTCTCCACCGCCCAGCCGTTCAGCTTCACGTCGTCCTGCGTGATCGAGAGCTTCTCGCCTGCCGCGACGCGGATCATCTGCTCGACGAGGTCGACGCCGGTGATCATCTCGGTGACCGGATGCTCGACCTGCAGGCGCGTGTTCATTTCCAGGAAGAAGAACGAGCGGTCCTGCCCGGCCACGAACTCGACCGTGCCGGCGGAATCGTAGCCCACCGCGCGGGCCAGCGCGCAGGCCTGCTCGCCCATGAGGCGGCGGGTCGCTTCGTCCAGCAGCGGCGACGGGGCCTCCTCGATCACCTTCTGGTTGCGGCGCTGAATGGAGCACTCGCGCTCGCCCAGATAGATGACGTTGCCGTGCTTGTCGCCCAGCACCTGTATCTCGATGTGGCGCGGGTCGACGATGAACTTCTCAACGAACACGCGGTCGTCGCCGAACGAGGACGCGGCCTCAGATTTGGCGCGCGCGAAGCCTTCCGCGACTTCATCGGCCGAATAGGCGATGCGCATGCCCTTGCCGCCGCCGCCCGCCGAGGCCTTGATCATCACCGGGTAGCCGATCTCGTCCGCGATCGTCACCGCGTGAGCGGGATCCTCGATTACGCCGAGATGCCCCGGTACGGTGGAAACCCGGGCGGCGTTGGCGAACTTCTTGGATTCGATCTTGTCGCCCATGGCCTCGATGGCCTTGGGATTGGGACCGATGAACACGATCCCGGCCGCCTCCAGCGCCTTCGGAAAAGCGGCGCGCTCCGACAGGAAGCCATAGCCCGGATGAACCGCCTCGGCGCCGGTCGCCTTGCAGGCTTCCACGATCTTCTCGATCAGCAGATAGGACTGGGCGGCGGCGGGCGGGCCGATATGGACGGCCTCGTCGGCCATCTCGACATGCAGCGCGTCCCGATCGGCGTCCGAATAGACCGCAACGGTCCTGATGCCCATGCGGCGGGCTGTCTTGATGACGCGGCAGGCGATTTCGCCGCGGTTGGCGATCAGAATTTTATTGAACATGCCCGTCCCGAGATCGAAGCCACGCTGGATTCGAGATCGTTTCTAGGCTGCGGGCGCGGGGTCGTCCACTCACCGAAGGACTGAGATGCAAACCGGCGCAGCCTCGCGGCCACGCCCGTCTACTCGTCAAAATCAGAGGAGGCGGCTCAGGCCGCGCGGCGCACCAGCGCGACTTCCGGGTCCTGCAGGGCCCTCAGGCCGCGATTCTCTTCGAGAGCGAGCGCGATCACCGCCTGGTCGACGCGCTCGGCTTCGCGAACCAGGTTGACCAGGAGCGGGCCTACGTTCAGAGCCGGGCCGCTACGAGCCATTTGCAGACACGTGATCAGCCAAGCGGCGTCCTCGTCGCGGATGTAGCCGGTGGGGCGACGCTCCCAGACCAGATGCGCGGTCAAGGCCTCGACGAAAAACTCGGCCCAGGCGTCGCAGGCTTGGCCCACCATCCGCTCCATGCGGATCAGCCCCTCGGCCTCTTCCTTGGAGATCCCTGCATCTTCGATCAGCCGCTGGATTTCGCGAACGTCATCCAGAGCAATCGATTGCTTCTCGATGGTCCGGATCACGACGTTCTGGATGCGGTTGGCGTTCATCTGTTTGACCTCCGCGGCTTTATTGTCGCCGCTCTTCTCTCTTTCGTGCAGTAATCATTGATCCACACGTATGGAGCGCAAGTTAAAGGTCTATGTCCTAACGAAAATTCAGGTTAAACAGGCCTGACCAGCCATACTTACTTGAGAATTAATCCGCGGGTGGGCTATTCACAGGGATCGTCCCGCAGGCTAGGCAGGAAGCCCGCCTGCGGAATGCGTCATGACCGCTCCCTTGCCCGTCTGCTTCACGCCGGACGCCCTGTATTTCCGCCCTGCGGTGTTCACGGCCGCGACGCTGCTGGCCCAGCCGGATGCCGAGGGGCTCGACATCCTGTTCCTCTGCGAGGACCGCGACGTCGCAAAGGGCTTTGAGGATCTCGACCCCGCCTTGCGCGGCCGCATCACCTTGCTGCCGGTGGATTGGACCCGGCACGTCGCGGACCTGCCGACACGCGGGCATTTCACCTCGGCGGTGAACCGGCGCCTCGCGCTGCATCGCATCCTGCCGGAGCGGTAT
The DNA here is from genome assembly GCF_014636935.1 of Alsobacter metallidurans. Taxonomy (GTDB): domain Bacteria; phylum Pseudomonadota; class Alphaproteobacteria; order Rhizobiales; family Beijerinckiaceae; genus Alsobacter; species Alsobacter metallidurans. The sequence continues at coordinate 1,200,861 of NZ_BMES01000002.1, forward strand.
GAGCGGTTCGTCTCGATGGACGCCGACATGCAGGTCGTCCGCCCGGGCCTCGCGCGCCTGGCCGGACTGAACCTGGACGGCCGCGCGCTGGCGGCGGCCTATGACATGATCTTCCTGAAGGACTTCGAGGACGGCCCGCTCACGGCCGAGTTCCGCGCCTATCGGGCCGAGCTCGGGCTCGCGCCGGACACGCCCTACTTCAACAACGGGCTGACGCTGATTGACCGGCACGCGTGGACGCTGGCCGGCGTCGCCGAGGAGGCTGCAGCAAGGCTACGGGCCGCGCCGGCGCGCTATCCGTTCCTGGAGCAAAGCGCGCTGAACAGCGTCATCCAGGGCGCCTTCGCGCCGCTCTCGCCGCGCTACAATTTCATGGGCGACTTTCTGCTGCTCGACCTCGAGGACGAGGTCGAGCCGGTGGTCCGCCATTTCGTGAACCGGCCGAAGCCGTGGGAAGCCGGCTACCCTGGCGCGCCCGCGCATGCCGAGGCTTACGCCAGCTGGTTCGCGGCGTCTCCCTGGCCCAGCTTCGCCGCCGAGCCTGCCGCGCCCCAGGCGGGCGATCCAACGCAAAAGGCCCGCATGGCGCCCTTCCGGGAGCGCCTGCGGGCCTTTCTTGAAACAGTGAGCTTCGCGGACGGCTGGCGCCCGCAAGCGTCGGCTTAGGCCGCCTTGGCGACCGCGCTTGCAGGCGTGAGGTCGCAGCACGGCTTCAACGCCGCGACCAGCAGCGCTTCCGCGCCCGAGAGCGCCGCGCCGCGCCGGCCGAGGCGCTCGGCGACCCAGCTGCGAGCCGGGTCCGCCGCCCGCGTGACGGCCTGCAATGTGGCCTCGGACGCGCCGCGCGCCACCCAGCCTTCGCAGGCGCTCACCCGCTCCTCGGTGAGAGCGGCGGTCACCACCTGCGCGAACAACGAGGGCGCCGCGACGCCGCTCTGCGCCGCCGCCAGCACGGTTGCGTCCAGCCAGAAGCTCCGGGCGAAGATCGACGCCTCCGCCGCGCCTGCGCCGGCCGAGAGCAGATGGTTGGCGACCGCCACCGCAAACAGCGCCGCGAAATCCTCGGAAGCGCCCTCGCGCGCGGTTTCGGCGATATCGAACAGCGCCTCCGCCTCCCGGCGCGTCACCGCGCGGTCGGCATGCGCCATCAGCACCTTGCGAACGCGGTGCGCCACCGCCGCACCATCGCGCGCCTCCATGCGGAGCGCCCTGAGCTCGGCCAGATGGACGGCCTCGGAATCGCCGGGCTCTTGCCGCTTGGGAATACAGAAATCGGGATCAAACGCCGCGAACACAGGCAACTCCACGCCAAAGGCCATTGCGGCCAATTTGGCGCTAATTGCTGTGAGCCGCCTTAACGAGAGGTTGCGATCGCGCCGGATGCTTGAGGGCCCGTAAAGGCCTGCACCCGGCAAAACAACCCATCCGAGCCTATCAGAGAGGCAGGTTGTCGTGCTTGCGCCAGGGCTGCTCGGCTTTTTTCTCCGCCAACATCGCAAGCGCGCGGGCCACTCGGCGGCGCGTGCCATGCGGCATGATGACCTCGTCGATGTAGCCACGCTCGGCCGCCACGAAGGGCGACAGGAAGCGCTCCTCGTATTCCTTGGTGCGCGCCGCGATCTTGTCGGCATCGCCGATGTCCTGGCGAAAGATGATCTCCACCGCGCCCTTGGCGCCCATCACGGCGATCTGCGCCGTGGGCCAGGCATAGTTCACGTCTGCGCCGATATGCTTGGACGCCATCACGTCGTAAGCGCCGCCGAAGGCCTTGCGGGTGATTACCGTGACCAGCGGTACGGTTGCCTGTGCGTAGGCGAACAGCAGCTTCGCGCCGTGCTTGATGAGGCCGCCATATTCCTGGGCTGTGCCGGGAAGGAAGCCGGGCACGTCCACAAGCGTCACGATCGGGATGCTGAACGCGTCGCAGAAGCGGACGAAGCGCGCCGCCTTACGGGAGGCGTCCGCGTCCAGCACGCCGGCGAGCACCATCGGCTGGTTTGCGACAACGCCGACGCTGCGGCCCTCGATGCGGGCGAAGCCGGTGATGATGTTCTTGGCGTAGCTCTCCTGAATTTCGAAGAAGTCGCCCTCGTCCGCGATCTTCGCGATCAGCTCCTTCATATCGTAGGGCTTGTTCGGATTATCCGGCACGAGGGTGTCGAGCGACATCTCGACCCGATCCTCGGCGTCAAAGCTCGGCCAGACCGGCGCGCCCTGCGTGTTGTTGGCGGGCAGGAAATCCATCAGGCGGCGAACCTGCAGGAGCGCCTCGAGGTCGTTGTCCCAGGCGCCGTCCGCTACGGACGACTTCGTGGTGTGAACCTTAGCGCCGCCGAGCTCCTCGGCCGTGACGGTCTCGTTGGTGACCGTCTTCACCACGTCCGGACCGGTCACGAACATGTAGCTCGTGTCGCGCACCATGAAGATGAAGTCCGTCATCGCGGGCGAATAAACGTCGCCGCCCGCGCATGGGCCCATGATCACAGAAATCTGCGGGATCACGCCGGAGGCCTGGACGTTCCGGCGGAAGACCTCGCCATAGCCGCCCAGCGCGGCCACGCCCTCCTGGATGCGGGCGCCGCCGGCGTCGAACAGCCCGATGATGGGAGCGCGCATCTTCAGCGCCATGTCCTGGATCTTGGTGATTTTGGCCGCATGCGTTTCCGACAGTGAGCCGCCAAATACCGTGAAATCCTTGGCGAAGATGAAGACCGTACGCCCGTTGATGGTGCCCCAGCCGGTCACCACGCCGTCGCCCGGCACCTTGTTGGCCTCCATGCCGAAATCCGTGCAGCGATGCTGCACGAAGGTGTCGAATTCCTCGAACGAGCCCTTGTCGAGCAGCAACTCCACGCGCTCACGCGCCGTCAGCTTGCCGCGCGCATGCTGTGCCTCGATGCGCTTCTGCCCGCCGCCAAGCTTGGCTTCCGCGCGCCGATCGTCGAGCCTTTCGAGAATGTCCTTCATGCGACCGTGCCTCCGTGGCCCGGCCGAGTCGGCCGCCCACAAAAAAACCTGCGTCCGGCTGCTTAGCATGCGCCGGACGCAGGTTGGAACTCGACGGATGGGGGAGACGGCGCAAAGCCCTCCCCCGCCCACGCTCACTCGACCGTCAGGCTGACTTCCACATTGTTGCGGGTTGCATTCGAGTATGGGCACACGATATGGGCGTCGTGCACCAATTGCTCGGCCTGCTGCCGTTCGATGCCTGGCAGCGAGATGTGCAGGTCGACCTTGATCGCGAAGCCGGTCGGGATCGGCCCGATGCCGACGTCAGCCGAGACCTTGGCGTCGTCCGGAACCTTGATGTTGCTCTTGCGGGCCACTGCCTTGATGGCCCCCAGGAAACAAGCCGAATAGCCTGCCGCGAAGAGTTGCTCCGGATTCGTGGCCTCGCCGCCGGCGCCGCCCATTTCCTTGGGGACGGACAGCTTCACGTCGATCACGCCGTCCGACGAAACGGCGCGGCCATCGCGGCCGCCGGTCGCGGAAGCGTGGGCGGTGTACACGACCTTCGGTTGGTCCATGGGGGGATCTCCTGATTGAGCGGCGGGCGCCGCAAAATGTTGACTTGGAGATCATAGGGCGTGGGACCGCCAAGGCAGCCCCATTGGCGCTCCGCTCACGCAGAATGGATCAGGCGCAGCAATGTGGCGGCCGCTTCCATCTCGCCCCAGCGCTTGGCCCGACGCTCAAGCGCATCATCGTCGAGGCCCCAGACTTCCATCTGAAAGTCTTCGTCCAAATGCGCGGCCGCCCAGGCCTGGGCAGGCGTGAGCCGCCCGCGCGCCACCGCGACGGCGAGCAACGAGGAACCAGTGAGGCTTGTGATGGTGGAGAGCGCCGCGAGCGCGATCGGATCGCGTACAGCCGCAACCTCGCGCCGAACCGCATCCAGCGCGCTTGACGGCTGCTCGATGAACATGACGCCTTCGGCCAGGAAAAACCGTGCGCCCAGATCCTCGCGCGCCCAGTCCAGCACAGGATCCCACGCCTCGGCCTGTCGCCGCACCAAGCGGGGCGGCTCGCCGGCCCTATAGCAGAGCAGATCGGACCCGGCATAGCGGACGATTTCGTCCACGACGTCATCGCGCATGCGCGCCACGCCGTCGATGCCGCTGTTGACCAGCTTGGTCATCGGCATGGTCGCGGGGTTGATCTCATTACCCTGCGCCGCCCATTCGCCGGCCACGGCCTCTCCGGCGTGCCGGTTCGGCAGCGCGAGAGGCGCCTTGGCCGGCGTGCGCGCCGGGCGTCCGTCCAGGGTGAGGACGAAGCCGCCGTCCTTCTCGACCACGCTCGCCTCCTTGTAGAAGCGTCGCGGCAAGGACGGCGCCGCGGAGGCCGATCGCGCGGCGCGCACCGGATTGTGGCCATTGGCGTCAGGGAACCAGGCGTTCTGATCGTTCGACATGGCCGGGACATGGCGTCCCCGGGCGACGTTGTCCAGCCCGATCAGCGCCGCGAGCCACCCCAAAGCGACCTTTCGAGTTCGGCGAAACTCTCGACCACCGTTTCCGCCCCGGCCTCCAGGAGCGCGTCGGGCGGATGATGGCCCCAGCTCACCCCAATGGCCCTGGCGCCGGCCGCCTTGCCCATCAGCATGTCGAAAGTGGTGTCGCCGACCATGATGGTCTCGTGAGGCCTGGCGCCGGCCGCCGCCATGGCTTGCAGCGCCATCGCGGGATCGGGCTTCGAGGGCGCATCGTCGGCGGTCTGTACGGTGACGAAGAGCTCGCCCCAGCCATGCCCGACCAGGATGCGGTCCACCCCTCGCCGCGATTTACCCGTCGCAACGCCAAGCTTAACCTGCGCCTTGGCGGACAGGTTGCGCAGGATCTCGTCGGCTCCGGCGAAAACCGTTTCCCGATACCCCGGCGCAGACACTCGCCGACGGAACGCCTCGCGATAGAGAGCGACCAGCTGGTCGACGGGCCCCTCGTCGCCCACGAGGCGCTGAAACGTCGGGCGCAACGACAGCCCCACCAGGGCCAGCAACTCGGCGCTGGCCGGCGACAGCAGACCTGCCGCAGCGAATGCTTCTTGGTGGGACATCAGGATCGACTCCCGGCTGTCCACCAAAGTGCCGTCCAAATCAAACAAGACGAAAAGCAACGCGGGTGGTTCCTCGTTACGCCACAAGTGGTTGTACCCACAACCTGTGTACAACTTAAAGTACATTTACGATTAGCTCACCACAAAACAGGCTGAACCGGGTGAAATGAGCTGAGCAAGGCCGAAGATACGATCGGTTAAATCCTGATACCTATAGTCAACTCATGCCACAACGAATGGCAGATGCAAACAGGAGCTAACGCAATGACCAGCATTTTCAAGTCTTTCATCCAGAACGAGTCCGGCGCGACCGCCATCGAGTACGGCCTGATTGCTGGCCTGGTTGCCGTTGGCATTATCACGGCTCTGTCCGGTCTCCGGAACAATCTCTCGACCACGTTCAACAACATCGGATCGAAGGTCAACGCCTGCTCGGACGGCACTTGCTGATCTGAACCGATCGACGGCCCCGGCGAAAGCCGGGGCCACATCGGGGGTTGGTATGCTGAAGCACACAAAGAGTTTTGTTGACGACGAGCGCGGAACGACGGCCATGGAGTATGGGCTGATCATCGCCTGCATCGTCATGGTGCTGTTCCCCGCTATGCAATATGCGAAAAACGCAATCGCCAATTCGCTGGAATTTGCGGGCAAAACCGCCCTCGAAGGCACGAAGTAACGGCTCTACAACTCCGGCGCATCCTCGATCGGGTCATACCGCGCCGTGTCGAACCCCAGCAGGTTCCAGCTTTGGCGCATGTGCGGCGGCAACGGCGCCGTGACGTCCACCGGCTTGCCCGAGCGCGGATGCGGGATCACGATCCGCCGCGCCAACAAATGAAGCCTGTTCTGAATGCCGCCTGGCAATTCCCAGTTCTCGATATCGAAATACTTGGGATCGCCCACGATCGGGTGCCCGATGTGCACCGTATGCGCGCGCAATTGGTGAGTGCGTCCGGTTACCGGCTTCAGCGACAGCCAGGCGAGCTTCTGGGCCGCCGTCTCTACCACCGCGTAATATGTCACCGCATGCGTCGCGCCCTCGGCGCCGTGCTTGGCGACATGCATCTTGGCGTCGCCATCCTCGTCCTCACCCTTTGCGAGGTAGGTCGAGATCCGTCCCTGCTTTACGCGAGGCACGCCGGCCACCAGCGCCCAGTAGGTTTTGCGTGTGTCGCGCGAGCGGAAGCTCTTGGCCAGCGCGGACGCCGCAAAGCGGGTCTTGGCGATCACCAGGCACCCTGACGTATCGCGATCAAGGCGATGCACCAGCCGGGGCGTCTGGCCCTTGGAGTCGGTAAGCGCCTCCAGCATCTTGTCGACGTGGTTGGTCATGCCCGAGCCGCCTTGCACGGCAAGGCCCATGGGCTTGTCGATCACAAGCATGTCGTCATCCTCGTAGAGGGTGATCGACTTCAGGTAGGCTCGCGTTTCCTCGTCGGCCTTCGAAGCGCGGGGGCCGGTTTTGGGCGGCGTCAGCGACAGCGGCGGGATGCGCACCGCCTGTCCCTCCTCCAGCCTGTCCTTGGTTTCCGCCCGTTTGCCGTTGACGCGCAACTCGCCCTTGCGGACCACGCGTTGAATATGGCTGAAAGACAGGCCCGGGAACCGCGCCTCGAGAAAACGGTCAATCCGCATCCCGGCCTCGTCCGCCGTCACCGTGACGGTCTGGACCTTGGTCATCACCGCCTCTTCGGCGACCACCTCGACCGGAGCCTCCTGCTCGGGCTGCTGCTCTACCGCTCTTTCCCGCGCCCGCCGCTCGGTCCGCGCCTGGTTCTGGGACGGCGCCCAGCCCTTTGTGCGGCGCGGCGCCTGGCCCTCGGTCGGCATCTCGCGCGCGGCGACGTCGTCCGGTGCGAAGCTCCTGGCGCGCCCTCCGTCGATACTAGCCTTGCGGGGCGGTCGGCCAGAAGGGGCTGCAGCGGCGCTGCGGGACGCGGGACGCGCTGGACGCGGGCCGCCTGCAGCCGTGCGTGGGCCCGAGCCGGGCTTCACGCGCCCTGCACGGCCGCCCGTGGCGCCGGGACGCTTGGGTCCGCCCTTGCTCATGTAAAACTCCTGACGAGGGCAAGGCCGCCTGCGAGGCCCAGGATGGACAAGATCACCGAAGCGCCAACATAGGCCGCGGCCGCGCCGCCAGCGCCGCGCTCCCAAAGAAAGACGGCGTCGAGCGAGAAAGCCGAAAAGGTCGTGAACCCGCCGCAGATGCCGGTGGTGAGAAACAGCCTCGCCGGCTGCGACCACGACGCGTCAGCCCGAAACGCCAGCCAACCGATCAGCAGGCCCATCGCAGTAGATCCCGCCACGTTGATCAGCAGCGTGTGCCACGGGAATGCCGTTCCGGCCACGCGCGTGACCGCCATGTTGACGCCATGCCGCATGGCGGCCCCGATACCGCCGCCGAGGAAAACAAGAAGGGTCGATTGCATGGGAGGTCCATTCCGGCGCTCGGCGCACAGGAGGGTACCTAGCAAAGTCGCGGCGGTCTGAACACCCCGGGCGCCTCGCGCCTACTCGCCGCGCTCGCCGCGCAACTTGCGCCACCACTCCATGCGCTTGCCGACCTCACGCTCGAACCCGCGCTCCACGGGCTCGTAAAACTGCTGCCGTCCCAGCTTGTCCGGCCAGTAATCCTGGCCCGAGAAGGCGTCCGGCTCGTCATGGTCATAGCGGTAGCCGGCGCCGTATTCCTCCTGCTTCATCAGCTTGGTGGGCGCGTTCAGGATGGTTTTTGGCGGCGTGAGCGAGCCGTGCTCCTTGGCGGTGCGCAGCGCAGCCTTGTAGGCCTTGTAGACGGCGTTCGATTTGGGCGCCGTCGCCAGATAGACGGTGGCCTGCGCGAGCGCGAGTTCGCCCTCCGGCGAGCCGAGATAATCGTACGCGTCCTTGGCCGCATTGCAGATCACGAGCGCCTGCGGGTCGGCCAGGCCGATGTCTTCCACCGCCATGCGGACGAGGCGGCGGCCGATGTAGAGCGGGTTCTCGCCGGCGTCGAGCATGCGGGCCAGATAGTAGAGCGCCGCGTCCGGGTCGGACCCCCGCACGGTCTTGTGCAGCGCGCTGATAAGGTTGTAGTGCCCGTCCTGGCCCTTGTCGTAGATCGGGGCGCGGCGCTGCACAATCCGCGACAGGCCGACGGCGTCGAAGTTTTCGCCGGGTTTGGCGGCTCGCCAGATTTCCTCTGCGAGCGTCAGGGCCGCGCGCCCGTCCCCATCCGCCATGCCGACCAGCGCCACCCGGGCGTCTTCGTCCAGCGGCAGCTTGCGGCCTTCGACCTCCTCGGCGTGGGCGAGCAGCCGCGCGACGGCGTCCTCGTCCAGCGACCGGAACGTCAGGACCCGCGCGCGGGACAGCAGCGCCGCGTTGAGCTCGAAAGATGGATTTTCGGTGGTGGCGCCCACCAGCGTGATGGTTCCGTCTTCCATCACGGGCAGGAAGGCGTCCTGCTGCGAGCGGTTGAACCGGTGGATCTCGTCAACGAACAAAAGCGTGCCGCGCCCGGTGGAGCGACGTCCACGTGCGGCCTCGAACACCTTCTTGAGGTCGGCGACGCCGGTGAAGATCGCCGAGATCGGCTCGAAATGCAGCGTCGTCTCATGCGCGAGCAGCCGCGCCACGGTGGTCTTGCCGGTGCCGGGCGGCCCCCAGAAGATCAGCGATCCGAGCGAACCCGACTCGATGAGCCGCGTGAGGGCGCCGTCGGCGCCGACCAGATGGTCCTGGCCGACGACCTCGCCCAGCATGGTCGGCCGCAGCCGGTCGGCCAGCGGCCGGGGCGCGCCTTTCTCCAGGCCAGCGGCTTCAAAGAGGTTGGACATCATGCAGAGATAACGACGACGGACGGCGTGCGCCAGCGCGGCGTCAGCCGCCTACCGCCGTGGTCAACACCTCACCGGCGCGCTGCACCACCAACTTCCAGTAGTACTGCCGCGGCTTGGCTAACTTCTCGAGGTCACGCGTCGTTGCGACCTTGTTCTCGTCGACCTCCAGGATGACATCGCCCTTCTTGAGGCCGAGTTCGGCCGCGGGGGAGCCCTGCGCGATGTCGGCGACGATCACGCCATTGACGCCGATTTCGGCTGACAATTCCTCAGCGACAGCCGGCGAGGCATTCATCACCGTGGCGCCGGCGAGCGGCCAGCGGCCCTTCAGGACGACGGTGTCGCGCGGACGGGTTTCCGGGGCCACGCTGAGCTTGACCGGAACCGTCAGCTTCTTGCCGCCACGCAGCACGGTAAGCGTCGCCGTCCCGCCAAGCGGCTTCGTTGCGAAACGAAAGCCGAAGCCGTCCGGATCGTCGACCTCCTGCCCGTCAACGGAAAGGATTACGTCGCCCGCCTTCAGCCCCGCTTCGGAGGCCGGGCTCTTGTCGACCACCGAAGCGACCAGCGCTCCGATCGGACGATCGAGCCCAAGGCTCTCGGTGAGATCAGACGAGACGGCCTGCAGCTTGCCGCCGAACCAGGGACGTCGCACGCTCTTGCCACCGCTGCGGGCCGACGCGACCACGACTTTGACCATGTTGGACGGAATTGCGAAGCCGATGCCATGGCTGCCGCCCGACTGCGAGAAGATGGCCGTGTTGACGCCGATGAGCCGGCCGTTGACATCCACAAGAGCGCCGCCGGAGTTGCCCGGGTTGATGGCCGCGTCTGTCTGAATAAAGAACTGGTAGTCGGAGACACCGACCTGCGTGCGCGCTAGCGCCGACACGATGCCGGACGTCACCGTTTGGCCGACGCCGAATGGATTGCCGACCGCCAGCACGAGGTCGCCGACCTCCAGCGCGTCGGAATCGCCAAGATCCAGCGCCGTGAAGGGCTCGGACGATTTGATCTTCAGGATGGCCAGATCAGTTCGGGGGTCGCGCAGAACGATATCCGCCTCGAACTCCCGCTTGTCAGACAGTGCGACCTTCACCTCCGTCATTCCCTCGATGACGTGCTGGTTGGTGACCACGAAGCCGCTGGAATCCACGATCACGCCCGAGCCAAGCGAGCGCTGCGTCCGCTCGCGCGGCGCGCCCTGGTCGCCCCCGCCAAAGAACCGGCGGAAAAACGGATCGTCCATCAACGGATTGCGCGGCATCTTTTCCACGCGGCTCGCATAGACGTTGACGACCGCCGGCTTCACCCGGTGAACGAGCGGCGCGAAGCTCATCTTCATCTGCGCCTGCGTATCCGGGATACGGCCCTGCGGCGCGATCGTCTGGCCTTGGGCGCCTCCGGCCGCCACGCCAAGCGCCGCCAGCGCGAGCAGGGCCTTGATCATCGTGCGCATCGGCTGCTTCCCGTCCAGGGTTGATGGTGAGCCGGATATAGCGAGGCGCCCGGCCGGGAGAAAGGGTGTTGGCGCATACCGCGCGACCCCATCCGAACGCAAACGGGCGGCCAAAGGCCGCCCGTGAACGTGTCAATGAATGGAGAGGCGCTTACGCGGCTTCTTCCACCGTCTCGGTCAGCATGCTCGGGCCCGAATCCTGGCCGCGGGCGTCGACGTCGCGATCCACGAACTCGATTACCGCCATGTCCGCGTTGTCGCCGAAGCGGAAGCCGGCCTTCATGATGCGCGTGTAGCCGCCCGGACGCTCCTTGTAGCGCGGGCCCAGCACGTCGAAGAGCTTCTTGACGAGCTGTACGTCCTTGATCTGCGCGATCGCCTGGCGGCGGGCGTGCAGGTCGCCGCGCTTGCCGAGCGTCACCAGCTTCTCGATGACTGGACGCAGGTCCTTGGCCTTCGGCAGCGTGGTGATGATCTGCTCGTGCTTGATCAGAGCCTGGCACATGTTCGCAAACATGGCCTTGCGGTGCTCGGCCGAGCGGTTGAACCGGCGGCCCCTAAATCCATGGCGCATAGGATCTCTCCTTGATAATTCGGCCGCCGTGCCACGGGTCGGCCGTCTTCATTATGGGTCAGGCGACGGTTGATCCGTCGCCCGCCCGGCAGAACGGTTGGCTCAGTAGTGCTCTTCGAAGCGCTTGGCCAGCTCTTCGATGTTCTCCGGCGGCCAGCCGGCGATTTCCATGCCGAGATGCAAGCCCATGCCGGCGAGCACTTCCTTGATCTCGTTCAGCGACTTGCGGCCGAAGTTCGGGGTGCGGAGCATCTCCGCCTCGGTCTTCTGGATCAGGTCGCCGATGTAGACGATGTTGTCGTTCTTCAGGCAGTTCGCCGAACGGACCGAAAGCTCCAGCTCGTCGACCTTCTTGAGCAGCGCCGGGTTGAAGGCGAGCTCCGGCATCGCGGTCTTTTCTTCCTCGCGACGCGGCTCCTCGAAGTTCACGAACACTTCGAGCTGGTCCTGAAGGATGCGGGCGGCGTAGGCCACCGAATCCTCAGGCGACACGCCGCCGTTGGTCTCAACGACCAGCGTCAGCTTATCATAGTCGAGGATCTGGCCCTCGCGGGTGTTCTCGACGCGGTAGCTGACCTTCTTGACGGGCGAGTAGAGGCTGTCGACCGGGATCAGGCCGATCGGCGCGTCTTCCGGACGGTTGCGGTCGGCCGCAACGTAGCCCTTGCCCATCTTGACCGTGAACTCCATGCGGATCTCCGCGCCCTCGTCGAGGGTGCAGATCACGAGCTCGGGGTTCAGGATCTGGCAATCGCCAGGGGTCTGGATGTCGCCGGCCTTGACCTGGCCGGGGCCCTGCTTGCGCAGCGTCAGGCGCTTCATGCCCTCGGCCTGCATCTTGATCGAGATCGCCTTGATGTTCAGGACAATGTCGGTGACGTCCTCACGCACGCCCGGAATGGACGAGAACTCGTGCAGCACGCCGTCGATATGGACGGAGGTGATCGCCGCGCCCTGGAGCGAGGAGAGGAGGATGCGGCGCAGGGCGTTGCCGAGCGTCACGCCAAAGCCGCGCTCGAGCGGCTCGGCCACGAGCGTGGCCACCCGCTTGCCGTCGTCGCCCGGAGTGACTTCGAGCTTGCCCGGCTTGATCAGGTCTTGCCAATTCTTCTGGATCACGGGTGTTGTCCCTCATGAAAGAGCGCGAGGCATATCGGTCCGTCGACCCTGGCCCCGCGTTCACGATGACGCATGGAAACGTCTCCCCGGCCCGTCGGACGGGGAGACGCAGACGTTTCAAGTGTCAGACGCGACGACGCTTGCGCGGACGGCAGCCGTTGTGAGGAATCGGCGTCACGTCGCGGATGGAGGTCACCGTGAAGCCGGCGGCCTGCAGCGCGCGCAGCGCCGACTCACGGCCCGAACCCGGACCCGTGACTTCGACTTCAAGGGTGCGCATGCCGTGCTCGGCGGCCTTGCGGCCTGCGTCCTCGGCGGCCACCTGGGCGGCGTACGGGGTCGACTTGCGCGAGCCCTTGAAGCCCATCATGCCGGCCGACGACCAGGCGATGGTGTTGCCCTGCGCGTCCGTGATCGTGATCATCGTGTTGTTGAACGAGGCGTTCACGTGAGCGACGCCCGACACGATGTTCTTGCGTTCGCGACGACGAACGCGTGTTGCTTCCTTGGCCATGGTCTTGATCCTTCTTGCGCGCCCGTCATGCCAGGCGCTCGGGATGGAGGTGGTCGGGAATTCGGACCGCGAGCCTTCAGGCTCGCAGCCCTCCATGGATTGCGAACCTTAAGGCTCGCGGTCCAGATCGGGATCAGGCGGCCCGAAGGCGCCCGAGAATTACTTCTTCTTGCCGGCGATCGGCTTGGACTTGCCCTTGCGGGTGCGCGCATTGGTGTGCGTGCGCTGGCCGCGGACCGGCAGGTTGCGGCGATGGCGCAGGCCGCGGTAGCAGCCCAGATCCATCAGGCGCTTGATGTTCATCGCCACTTCGCGGCGAAGATCGCCCTCGACCGTGTAGTCGCGGTCGATCATCTCGCGGATCTGAAGAACTTCGTTGTCGGTCAGCTGCGCGACGCGGCGCTCGGCTGGGATGCTGAGTGCGGTGGTGATCTCCTCGGCCTTCCGCGCGCCGATGCCGTGGATGTACTGAAGAGCGATCACGACGCGCTTGTTCGTCGGGATGTTGACGCCTGCGATACGTGCCATTTCGGCCGTCTCCATGTTGCCGGGCTCGCGCCCGTTTCAGGGCTCTCGCCCCGGCCGGGGTTTCCCCGGCGGTTGATGTTCCGCGCGTCCGGTGGAGGCCGGCCCCTGCGCGGTTGGCTTCACAAACAAACAGACCCCCGCCGCCCCGCCGGGAGGCCTCGGGAGTCCAATTCGTGAAACCGGATGAACGGGTGGTTAGGGGATCGGGCCGGCGGTGTCAAGCAAAGCTGACCTAGCCGGCGAGGCCCTACCCTCCAATCGCGTCCTTCACGGCCTGCGTGACGCTGTCGATCGGCTGCATGCCGTCGATGCGCTTCAGACGGTTCGTCTCCTCGTAATAGGGAGAGACGACGGCGGTGTCGCGGTTGTAAGCCGCGAGGCGGGTCTTGAAGACCTCCGGGTCATCGTCCTTGCGCACCGGCAGGCCGGCCGCGGCCGTCTCCTCGGCGCGCTTGACGATGCGGTGCACCAGCGCGTTCTGGTCGACGACGAGCTCCACCACAGCGTCGAGCTTGAGGCCCTTCGCCTCGAGCATCTGGTCCAGGGCTTCGGCTTGCGCGACCGTGCGCGGGAAGCCGTCAAGGATGAAGCCCCGCTTGGCGTCCGCCTCTTCGATGCGATCGGCCACGATGCCGATCACGATGTCGTCCGAGACCAGCCCGCCCGACTCCATCACCGCCTTGGCCTTGAGGCCTATCGGCGTCTCCGCCGAAACCGCCGCGCGCAGCATGTCGCCCGTCGAGAGCTGGGGAATGCCCAGCCGCTCCACCAGCCGCACAGCCTGAGTGCCTTTGCCCGCCCCCGGCGGCCCCAACAGAATCAATCTCAACGACGCCTCCCCCGCAGCTTCGCCTTCTTCACCAAGCCCTCATACTGATGGGCCAAGAGATGGCCGTGGACCTGCGCCACGGTATCCATCGTCACGCTCACCACAATGAGAAGCGACGTGCCACCGAAATAGAACGGCAGAGCGAATTGCGAAATCAGCAGTTCGGGCAACATGCAGATGATGACGAGGTAGCCGGCGCCCAGAACCGTGATGCGGGTCAGCACCTTGTCGATGAAATCGGCCGTGCGCTCGCCGGGCCGGATGCCCGGGATGAAGCCGCCATGCTTCTTCAGGTTGTCCGCGGTCTCCTGCGGGTTGAACACGATCGCGGTGTAGAAAAACGCGAAGAAGATGATCAGCGCCGCGTAGGCTAGCATGAACAGCGGCCGGCCATGGCCGAGATAGGCGGACACATTGGCGAGGAAGCCGGTTCCGCCCTGCTGGGCCGAGAAGCCCGCGATGGTGGTCGGAAGCAGCAGCAGCGACGACGCGAAGATCGGCGGGATGACGCCCGACGTGTTGAGCTTCAGCGGCAGGAACGAGGTCTGCCCCTCATAGACGCGGTTGCCGACCTGGCGCTTCGGATAATTGATCAGCAGCCGGCGCTGCGCCCTCTCCATGAACACGATGAAGGCGATCACGGCCGCCGACATCACCAGCACGCCGAGGATCAGCAGGGTCGAGACCGCGCCCTGCCGGCCGAGCTCGAGGGTGCCGACGATCGCGGAGGGCAACTCGGCGACGATGCCGGCGAAGATGATCAGCGACGAGCCGTTGCCGATGCCGCGCGCCGTGATCTGCTCGCCGAGCCACATCAGGAACATGGTGCCACCGACCAGCGTGATGGTGGTCGAGACCTCGAAGAACAGGCCGGGATCGGCAACCACGTTGCCCGAGCCCTGCAGGCCCTTGGCGATCCCGTAGGCCTGGAACGTCGCGAGCACGACCGTGAGGTAGCGCGTGTACTGGTTGATGATCTTGCGGCCGCCCTCGCCTTCCTTCTTCAGCGCTTCCAGGCTCGGGACGATGGACGTCAGCAGCTGGATGATGATGGAGGCCGAGATGTACGGCATGATGTTCAGCGCGAAGATCGCGAGGCGGCCCACGGCGCCGCCGGAGAACATGTTGAACAGCCCCAGCACGCCCTGCTGCTGCTGCTTGAAGATGTCGTTCAGCGCATCGATGTTGATGCCCGGCAGCGGGATGTAGGTGCCGAGCCGATACACGATCAGGGCGCCCAGCGTGAACCAGATCCGCTTCTTGAGCTCGTCGGCCTTCGCCAGGGCTCCGAAATTCAGGTTCGCTGCAAGCTGTTCAGCCGCGGATGCCATACTGCGCTCCGATATCGGAAAGGAGTGGGGACACGCGGCCCCCGAAAATGCAAACGCCGGGCGATGCGGACATGGTCCGCCGCCCGGCGATCTCAATCACGAGCTGATCCTAGATAGGATCAGGCCGCCGATTCCGCCACGGCGGCCGCGAGGATCTTCAGCGATCCCCCAGCCTTCTCGATGGCGGCCTGCGCCGACTTCGACGCGCCGAACACTTCGAAGGAGAGCGTCGTGGTGAGCTCGCCCATGCCAAGGATCTTCACGCCGTCGCGCGGCTTGGAGACCACGCCGGCGGCGACGAGCGCCTCGACGGTGACAGGCTGGCCGGCGTCAAGCTTCTTGGCGTCAACCGCTTCCTGGATCCGGCCGAGGTTCACCTCGTTCAAATCGTTGGAGAAGGGGTTCCAGAAGCCGCGCTTGGGCAGGCGACGATAGAGCGGCATCTGGCCGCCCTCGAAGCCCTTTACGGCGACGCCGGTGCGGGCCTTCTGACCCTTCACGCCGCGTCCGCCGGTCTTGCCCTTGCCGGAGCCGATGCCGCGTCCAACGCGCATACGGCCCTTCTTGGCGCCTTCGTTATCGGAGATTTCGTTGAGCTTCATGGTCCGCGCTCCTCACTCGACGACGCGCACGAGGTGCTTGACCTTCTCGATCATGCCGCGCACCGAAGGGGTGTCGGTCAAGGTCGAGCGGCGGCGGATCTTGTTCAGCCCGAGGCCCACAAGGGTCGCACGCTGCGACGCCTCGCGACGGATCGGGGAACCGGTCTGTTCGACCGTTACGGTCTTGTCAGCCATGGATGCCTCCCCTTACGCGTCGGCGCCGGCGCCGTCAGAATCGCCGCGGCGAGCCTGGAGGACGCTGACCTTGAGGCCGCGGCGAGCCGCGACCGAACGCGGCGAATCTTCGCTCTTGAGAGCGTCGAAGGTCGCGCGGACGAGGTTGTAGGGGTTTGACGAGCCGAGCGACTTCGACACGACGTCGTGCATGCCGACGGCCTCGAAGACGGCGCGCATCGGGCCGCCCGCGATGATGCCCGTGCCGGCCGGAGCCGCGCGCAGGATCACCTTGCCGGCGCCATGGCGGCCGGCGACGTCGTGATGCAGGGTCCGGCCCTCGCGCAGCGGCACGCGGATCAGCGCGCGCTTGGCGGCTTCCGTAGCCTTGCGGATGGCTTCCGGCACTTCGCGAGCCTTGCCGTGGCCGAAGCCGACGCGGCCCTTCTGATCGCCGACGACGACGAGAGCGGCGAAACCGAAGCGACGGCCGCCCTTCACCACCTTGGCGACGCGATTGATGTGGACGAGGCGGTCGACGAATTCGGAATCGCGCTCTTCGCGATCCCGGCCGCCCTGACGCCCGTGGGGTTCTCTAGCCATTGTGTCTCTCTCACTTGCGCGGACGAACCCTCCGGGCCCGCCGCTCGCTCGATTGATGGTCGCACCCTTTACAGGGCCCGACGGCGGAAGGCCACCCTCTTCGGGTGGCCATCGCGCATTTCTCGATGAAGATCACTGGCCGCGCCATGGGCGCAGCCCGCGGATCAGAAGTCCAGACCGCCTTCGCGGGCCGCCTCGGCGAGCGCCTTGACGCGGCCGTGGTACATGTAGGAGCCGCGGTCGAACACGACCTGCTCGACGCCCGCAGCCTTGGCGCGCTCGGCGACGAGCTTGCCCACGGCGGCGGCGGCCGAGATGTCGGCGCCCGTCTTCAGGCCCGACTTGACGTCCTTTTCCATCGTCGAAGCCGCCGCGAGGGTGACCCCGTTCGCGTCGTCGATGACCTGGGCGTAGATCTGCTTGGAAGAGCGGAACACCGACAGGCGCGGACGCCCGCTGGAGACCTTCTTAAGGGAACGGCGCACACGAGCCAGACGGCGCTCGGCGGCCTTGATGTTCTTAGGCATGGCCGATCCTTACTTCTTCTTGCCTTCCTTGCGGAAGATGAACTCGCCCGAGTAACGAACGCCCTTGCCCTGGTAGGGCTCCGGACCGCGGAAGTCGCGGATCTCGGCGGCGGTCTGTCCCACGCGCTGCTTGTCGATGCCCGTGACGACGATCTCCGTCGGCTTGGGCGTCACGATCGCGATGCCGGCCGGGATTTCGTAGTCAATGTCGTGGCTGTAGCCGAGCGACAGCTTCAACACCTTGCCGGCGACCGCGGCCTTGTAGCCCACGCCGGTGATGTCGAGCTTCTTCTCGTAGCCCTTGCTCACGCCCTCGATGAGGTTCGCGACCTGCGAGCGGGACATGCCCCACATCGCCCGGGCGCGCTTCGTCTCGGTGCGCGGCGTGACCGAGATCGCGCCGTCGTCCAGTGTGACGGTGACGTCCTCGGGCGCCAGGAAGGACAGTTCGCCCTTCGAGCCCTTGACCTTCACCAGGTTGCCGTCGAGGCTGGCCGTAACACCGGCCGGCACCGCAACGGGCTTCTTTCCAATACGAGACATTGTGGTCTCCCCGTGACTGCGTTGCGCCTGAAGCCGATCAGAAGACCGTGCAGAGCACTTCGCCGCCGACGTTCTTCTCCCGGGCCTCATGATCGGCCATGACGCCCTGCGGCGTGGAGATGATCGTGATGCCGAGGCCATTGGCCACGCGCGGCATCGCGTCGACTGCGGAGTACACGCGACGGCCAGGCTTCGACACGCGAGCGATTTCGCGGATCACCGGGGCGCCGTCGAAATACTTGAGCTCGATCTCGAACTCCGTACGGCCGTTGCCGTACTCGGTCGTCGAATAGCCGCGGATGTAGCCTTCCGACTGCAAGACGTCGAGAACGCGCGCGCGGAGCTTGGAGCCGGGCGTGTTCACCGAGCCCTTGCGGCGCAGCTGGGCGTTACGGATGCGGGTGAGCATGTCACCAACGGGATCATTGATCGCCATGGTCGGTCCTCCTCACCAGCTCGACTTGGTCAGACCCGGGATCACGCCCTGCGAGCCGAGCTCGCGCAGCGCAATGCGGGACATCTTCAACTTGCGATAATAGGCGCGCGGACGGCCCGTCACCTCGCAGCGGTTGCGCACGCGGGTCGGGTTCGCGTTGCGCGGCAGCTCGGCGAGCTTGAGGCGCGCCTCGAAGCGCTCCTCCATGGACTTGGACTCGTCGTTCGCGACTTCGAGAAGGCGCGTCCGCTTGCCCGCGAACTGCTTCACGAGGCGCATGCGGCGCTTGTTCTTCTCGACAGAGCTCTTCTTGGCCATCTGTTTCTCCTGGTTTCCGCGTTTAAGAGCGAGCTCTTACTGCCGGAACGGGAAGTTGAAGGCGCGCAGCAGGGCGCGAGCCTCGTCGTCGGTCTTGGCGGTGGTGCAGACGATGATGTCCATGCCCCACACGGCCTCGGCCTTGTCGTAGTTGATCTCCGGGAAGATGATGTGCTCCTTGATGCCCATCGCGTAGTTCCCCCGGCCGTCGAACGACTTGGGGTTCAGGCCCCGGAAGTCGCGGACGCGCGGCAGGGCGATGTTTACGAGACGGTCGAGGAACTCGTACATCCGCACCTTGCGGAGCGTCACCTTGGCGCCGATCGGCATGTTCTCACGGACCTTGAAGGTCGCGATCGCCTTGCGGGCCTTGGTGATCACCGGCTTCTGGCCGGCGATCAGGGCGAGATCGGCCGCGGCCGACTGCACCTTCTTGGTGTCCTGGGTGGCTTCGCCGACACCCATGTTCAGCACGACCTTCTCGATGGTCGGCACTTCCATGATGTTCTTGTAGCCGAACTCCTCGATGAGCTTCGGCCGCACCACTTCGGCGTAGATCTTGCGCAGGCGGGGCTCGTCGCCCGCAATGTTCACGTTAGCCATCGATCAGATCTCCCGAACGCTTGGCGAAACGCACCTTGCGCCCGTCCTCGAGCACCTTGAAACCAACCCGGGTCGGCTTGCCGTCCTTCGGGTCGACAACCGCGAGGTTCGACAGGTGGATGGTCGCCTCTTTCGAGATGATCCCGCCTTCCTGGTTCGCGGTCTGGCGCTGATGCTTCTTCACCAGGTTGACGCCGCGCACGATGGCCCGGGTCTCCTTGGGCATCACCTGCACGACTTCCCCAGTCTTGCCCTGGTCACGGCCGGTGATGACGACGACCTTGTCGCCCTTCTTGATCTTCGCGGCCATCACAACACCTCGGGCGCGAGTGAGATGATCTTCATGTGGTTCTTGGCGCGGAGCTCGCGGGGCACCGGTCCGAAGATGCGGGTGCCGATCGGCTCCTTCTGGTTGTTGATCAGCACGGCCGCATTGCGGTCGAAGCGGATCACCGAACCGTCGGGACGCTTGATGTCCTTCGCGGTGCGCACGACGATCGCCTTCATGACGTCGCCCTTCTTCACGCGGCCGCGCGGAATCGCCTCCTTCACGGAAACGACGATGACGTCACCAACTCCAGCGTACTTGCGCTTGGAGCCGCCGAGGACCTTGATGCACATCACACGACGGGCGCCCGAATTATCGGCGACGTCGAGATTCGTCTGCATCTGGATCATGGTCTTGATCCTTTCTGTGTCTCAGACCGGTTTCCGGCGATCTCAGGCTCGCCGGACTTCGCCTGACGGGGATCTGCGTCCCCCGTTTGTGCGTGCTTCCAAGAGCATTTTTCCGCGCCGAAGGGAACCCCTCAGCGCGGCGAAATGTCAGGAAAATCGGATTTAGTTTTAGGACGCGGTCGCGGTGTCGACCACGATCCAGGTCTTCAGCTTCGAGATCGGCTTCGATTCCTCGATACGGACCTCGTCGCCAGTCTTGTACTTATTGGATTCGTCGTGAGCGTGATAGTTCTTCGTCCGCCGCACCGTCTTCTTGAGAAGCGGATGCGTGAAGCGGCGTTCCACCTTCACGACGACGGTCTTGTCCTGCTTGTCGCTGACGACGACGCCCTGCAGAATGCGCTTCGGCATCGGTCTCTCCTCAAGCCTTGCCAGCTTCGGCCAGCTTCGCAGCCGCCGTGGTCTTGATCCGCGCGATGTCGCGACGGACCTCCTTGATGCGGCCCGTGTTCTCCAGCTGGCCGGTGGCCTTCTGGAAACGCAGGTTGAACTGCTCTTTCTTCAGCTTCAGGAGCTCGTCCTGGAGCTGGTCCTTCGACATCGCAGTGAGGTCGGAGAGCCTCTGCTTCTGTTTCATGTCGCCCTCCTTACTCGGCGATGCGCTGGATGAAGCGCGTCTTGATCGGCAGCTTCGCGGCCGCCAAGGTCAGCGCCTCGCGAGCCGTGTCGACCGGCACGCCGTCGATCTCGAACATGATGCGGCCGGGCTTGACGCGGCACGCCCAGAATTCGGGAGCGCCCTTGCCCTTACCCATACGCACTTCGGTCGGCTTCGACGACACCGGAACGTCCGGGAACACGCGGATCCAGACGCGACCAGCGCGCTTCATGTGACGGGTGAGCGCACGGCGGGCGGCCTCGATCTGGCGAGCCGTCACGCGCTCCGGTTCCATGGCTTTCAGGCCGAACTGGCCGAAGTCCAGGTTCGTTCCGCCCTTCGCAGCGCCGCTGATGCGACCCTTGAACTGCTTGCGGAACTTGGTCTTCTTGGGCTGAAGCATTTCTGTGTTTCCTCAACCAATCCGTCAGGCCGCGTGATCGCGGCGACCGCCGGACCGCTGGCCACCCTCGTCGGCCATGCGCTTGTCCTGAGCCATCGGGTCGTGCTCGAGGATCTCGCCCTTGAAGATCCACACCTTGATGCCGCAGGTGCCGTAGGTGGTGAACGCCGTCGCCACTCCGTAGTCCACGTCCGCACGCAGCGTGTGCAGCGGAACGCGGCCCTCACGGTACCATTCCTGGCGCGCGATTTCGGCGCCGCCAAGGCGGCCGGAGCAGTTGATGCGGATGCCCTCGGCGCCCAGACGCATCGCCGACTGAACGGCGCGCTTCATGGCGCGGCGGAACGCCACGCGACGCTCGAGCTGCTGGGCGATCGAGTCGGCCACCAGGGTGGCGTCGACCTCGGGCTTGCGCACCTCGACGATGTTGATGACGACCTCAGAGTGGGTCATCTTGGTGACCGACTTCCGCATCTTCTCGATGTCGGCGCCCTTCTTGCCGATCACGACGCCCGGACGAGCCGAGTAGATCGTGACGCGGCACTTCTTGTGCGGGCGCTCGATGACGATCTTCGAGATCGCGGCCTGCTTCAGCGACTTCATCAGCGCCTTGCGGATCGCGATGTCCTCGTGCAGCAGACGGCCGTACTCGCCCTTGCTGGCGACCCAGCGGCTGTCCCACGTGCGGTTGACGCCGAGGCGCAGGCCGATCGGATTGACCTTCTGACCCATCTGTCTCTCCTCAGGCCTTGGCTTCGGTTTCGCGCACGATGATCGTGAGGTTCGAGAAAGGCTTCTCGACACGACCGGCGCGACCGCGGGCGCGGGCGTGGAAGCGCTTCATCACCAGCGCCTTGCCAACGAAGGCCTGGGAGACGACGAGATCGTCGACGTCCAGGTCATGGTTGTTCTCGGCGTTCGCGATGGCGCTCTCCAGGCACTTCCGGACGTCCTTGGCGATGCGCTTCCTCGAGAATTCGAGGTCAGCGAGCGCCGTGGCGACCTTCTTGCCCCGGATGAGACCGGCGACCAGGTTCAATTTCTGCGGCGACACCCGGAGCATCCGGGCGACGGCCTTCGCTTCATTATCCGGAAGCGCGCGGGGTGTTGCAGCCTTGCCCATGGCTTAGCGCCTCTTGGCCTTCTTGTCCGCCGCATGCCCGTAGAAGGTACGGGTAGGCGCGAACTCGCCGAACTTGTGGCCGACCATCTCCTCGGAAACATTCACCGGGATATGCTTCTGGCCGTTGTAGACGCCGAAGGTGAGGCCGACGAACTGCGGCAGGATCGTGGAACGACGGCTCCAGATCTTGATCACCTCTGAGCGGGTCGAGGCCCGCGCGGCATCCGCCTTCTTCAGGAGGTAACCGTCGACGAACGGGCCCTTCCAAACGGAACGAGTCATCGTGGACCCCCTTACTTCTTCTTACGGGCGTGGCGGGACGACACGATGAAGGTGTCGGTCCGCTTGTTCGAACGCGTCTTCTTGCCCTTGGTCGGCTTGCCCCAGGGCGTGACCGGATGCCGGCCGCCCGAGGTGCGGCCTTCGCCGCCGCCGTGCGGATGGTCGATCGGGTTCATGGTCACGCCGCGGTTGTGCGGACGCCGGCCGAGCCAACGCTGACGACCGGCCTTGCCGATCGAGGTGTTCATGTGATCGGGGTTCGACACCGCGCCGACGGTCGCGAAGCAGCCGCCATGGATCAGCCGCTGCTCGCCCGAGTTCAGGCGAACGATGACGTAACCCTGGTCGCGGCCCACGATCTGGGCGTAGGTGCCGGCCGAACGCGCCATCGCGCCGCCCTTGCCGATCTTCATTTCCACGTTGTGCACGATCGTGCCCACCGGGATGTTGCCGATCGCCATGGCGTTGCCGGGCTTGATGTCGGCCTGCTCGGCCGAGATCACCTCGGAACCCACCGCCAGGCGCTGCGGCGCCAGGATGTAGGCGACCGTGTCGTCGGCGTAGCGCAGCAGGGCGATGAAGGCCGTGCGGTTCGGATCGTACTCGATCCGCTCCACCTTGGCCGCCATGCCGAGCTTCTCGCGACGGCGGAAGTCGACGATGCGGTAGGTCTGCTTGTGGCCACCGCCGCGGAAGCGGACGGTGATGCGACCCGTGTTGTTGCGGCCGCCCGCGGAAGACTTGCCCTCGGTCAGCGTCTTGACCGGCTTGCCCTTGTAGAGCTCGCTGCGGTCGACGATGACGAGCTGGCGAAGGCTCGGCGTAGTCGGCTTGAAGGTTTTGAGCGCCATTGTTCCTTACCTCTCGCTCAAAGCCCGGTCGTGACGTCAATCGACTGGCCATCGGCCAGGGTCACGACGGCCTTCTTCACGTCCGACTGCGTGCCGACCGTGCCCTTGAAACGCTTCACCTTGCCCTTGCGGACCAGCGTGTTCACGGCCTCGACCTTCACGTCGAAGAGCTTCTCGACCGCCGCCTTGATCTGCGGCTTCGAGGCGTCCTTGCGAACCTTGAAGACAACCTTGTTCTGCTCGGACTGGTTGGTCGCCTTTTCGGTGATCACCGGGCCGAGAATGATGTCGTAGTGACGCGGATCGGTGCTCATTTGAAGCGCGCCTCCAGCGCGTCGACAGCAGCCTTGGTCAGCACGAGCGTGTCGCGCCGCAGGATGTCGTAGACGTTGATGCCCTGGATCGGGAGGACATCGATGTTTGGGATGTTCCGCGCAGCGAGCGCGAAGTTCTGGTTCAGCTCGGCGCCGTCGATGATCAGCGCGTTGCCGAGACCCATGGCGGCGAAGCGATCGCGCAGCGCCTTGGTCTTCGGCTCGGCCACGGAGGCCTGGTCGACGACCATGATGCCGCCGTCCCGGGCCTTGGCCGAGAGAGCGTGGCGAAGCGCCAGCGCACGCACCTTCTTGGGCAGGTCGTGCTCATGCGAGCGAACAACCGGACCAAAGGCGCGACCACCGCCGCGGAACTGCGGCACGCGGGCCGAGCCGTGGCGGGCATTGCCGGAGCCCTTCTGCTTGTAGAGCTTCTTGCCGGTCCGCCAGATCTCGGCGCGACCCTTGGTCTTGTGAGTGCCGGCCTGCCGCTTGGCGAGCTGCCACAACACGTAACGCTGGATCAGGTCCTGGCGCGGCTCGAGACCGAAGATCTCGTCCGAAAGCTCGACCGAGCCGGCGTCGCCGCCCTCGAAGTTCTTGATATCGAGCTTCATCACGCGTTCTCCTGACCTTCGGTCGCGGGAGCCGCCGTCTCGGAGCCGTTCGGAATCCGGAACGCGCCGGGCTTGGGAGCTTCGGCCGGGAGAGCGCGCTTAACCGCGTCCCGCACGAAGATCCAACCACCCTTGACGCCCGGAACCGCGCCCTCGACGAGGATCAGACCGCGCTCGACGTCCGTCTGCACGACACGCAGGTTCTGCGTGGTCACGCGCTCGACGCCGAGATGACCGCCCATCTTCTTGTTCTTGAACGTCTTGCCGGGATCCTGGCGACCGCCCGTCGAACCCAGCGAGCGGTGCGAGACCGACACGCCGTGGGTGGCGCGAAGGCCGCCGAAGTTCCAGCGCTTCATGCCGCCGGCGAAGCCCTTACCCGTTGTGGTGCCCGTCACATCGACGAACTGGCCAGCGACGAAGTGGTCCGCCGTGATTTCGGCACCCACCGGGATCAGCGTGTCCGTGGACACGCGGAACTCGACGAGCTTGCGCTTCGGCTCCACCTGGGCGATCGCGAAGTTGCCGCGCTCCGCCTTGGAGACGTTCTTGACCTTGGCCATGCCGGCGCCGACTTGCAGCGCGGTATAACCGTTCTTGTCCTCCGTCCTGTGCCCGACCACCTGACAGTGGTCCAGCTTGAGGACGGTGACCGGCACATGTTCACCTGCATCCGTGAAGATGCGGGTCATGCCGAGTTTCTGGGCGATGACGCCTGACCGCATGGTGTGGTCCCCGTGTCCCGCTCTGGCCTTAGAGCTTGATCTCGACATCGACGCCGGCCGCCAGGTCGAGCTTCATCAAAGCATCGACGGTCTGGGGGGTCGGGTCGAGGATGTCGAGCACGCGCTTATGGGTGCGGATCTCGAACTGCTCACGCGACTTCTTGTCGACGTGCGGTGAGCGGTTCACTGTGAATTTCTCGATACGCGTCGGAAGGGGAATGGGCCCCCGCACCTGCGCTCCGGTCCGCTTTGCAGTCGAGACGATCTCACGAGTCGACGAGTCGAGCACGCGATGATCGAACGCCTTGAGGCGGATTCGGATGTTTTGGCCGTTCATTGTCGTCTGCCCTCGGGCTGATCCCGTGCGGATGGTCGGCGCGCTCGCGAGGTCGCGAACGCGCCCTTATCGTTACGCGATGATGGTGGCCACCACGCCGGCGCCGACGGTGCGGCCGCCTTCACGGATGGCGAAGCGCAGCTTCTCCTCCATGGCGATGGGCGCGATCAGCTCGACTTCCATGGTGACGTTATCGCCCGGCATCACCATCTCGGTGCCCTCGGGCAGCTTCACCATGCCGGTCACGTCCGTGGTGCGGAAGTAGAACTGCGGCCGGTAGTTGGTGAAGAACGGGGTGTGGCGACCGCCCTCCTCCTTGGTCAGGATGTAGGCTTCGGCCGTGAACTTCGTGTGCGGCTTCACCGAGCCGGGCTTGGCCAGAACCTGGCCGCGCTCGACTTCCTCGCGCTTCGTGCCGCGCAGCAGGCAGCCGACATTGTCGCCCGCCTCGCCCTGGTCCAGCAGCTTGCGGAACATTTCCACGCCCGTGACCGTGGTCTTGATCGTCGGCTTCAGGCCGATGATCTCGATTTCCTCGCCGACCTTCACGACGCCGCGCTCGATGCGCCCCGTCACCACGGTGCCGCGGCCCGAGATCGAGAACACGTCTTCCACCGGCATCAGGAACGGCTGGTCCTTGGGACGCTCCGGCTGCGGGATGTAGCTATCCACGGCCTGCATCAGCTTCAGGATCGCGTCATGGCCCACGGCCTTGTCGCCGTTGTCCAGCGCCACCTTGGCCGAGCCCTTCACGATCGGGATGTCGTCGCCCGGGAAGTCGTACTTCGACAGAAGCTCGCGCACTTCCATCTCGACGAGCTCGATGAGCTCCTCGTCGTCCACCAGGTCGACCTTGTTCATGAACACCACCAGCGCCGGAACGCCGACCTGGCGGGCGAGCAGGATGTGCTCGCGCGTCTGCGGCATCGGGCCGTCGGCGGCCGACACCACCAGGATCGCGCCGTCCATCTGCGCCGCGCCCGTGATCATGTTCTTCACGTAGTCGGCATGGCCGGGGCAATCCACATGCGCGTAGTGGCGCGCCGTGGTCTCGTACTCCACATGCGCGGTCGAGATCGTAATGCCGCGCGCCTTCTCTTCCGGCGCCTTGTCGATCTGGTCATACGCCGTGAACGTGGCGCCGCCCGTCTCGGCCAGAACCTTCGTGATCGCCGCCGTCAGCGACGTCTTGCCGTGGTCGACGTGACCAATCGTGCCGATGTTGCAGTGCGGCTTCGTCCGCGCGAATTTTTCCTTGGCCATGGCCGTGCTCCGTGGATCCGAAGAGAAGAGATGGGCGAGCTGTTCAGGGGTATGCGGTTAGGCGTACTTGGCCTGGACCTCGGCGGCGATGGCCGAGGGAACCTGCTCGTAGTGATCGAATTGCATCGTGTACGAGGCGCGCCCCTGGCTCATCGAGCGAAGGGTGTTCACGTACTGGAACATGTTGGCGAGCGGCACCATGGCGTTGATCACGACGGCGTTGCCGCGCATGTCCTGCCCCTGGATCTGCCCGCGACGCCCTGTGAGATCGCCGATGACCGAGCCGGTGTAGTCTTCCGGCGTCACGACCTCGACCTTCATGATCGGCTCAAGCAGCACCGGTCCGCCCTTCTGGAGGGCCTCACGGAACGCCGCGCGGGACGCGATTTCGAAGGCCAGGGCCGACGAGTCGACGTCGTGGTAGGCGCCGTCGACCAGCTCCACCTTCACGTCCACCACCGGGAAGCCGGCGAGCGGCCCCGAGTTCATGACGCTGTCCAGGCCCTTCTCGACGCCGGGGAGATACTCCTTCGGCACCGCGCCGCCGACGATCTTCGAGACGAACTCGAAGCCCTTGCCGACTTCGTTGGGCTGAACCACGAACTTCACGCGGGCGAACTGGCCCGTGCCGCCGGTCTGCTTCTTGTGGGTGTAGTCGATCTCGTACTTCTTCGAGAGCGTCTCGCGGTACGCCACCTGGGGGGCGCCCACATTCGCGTCGACCTTGTAGGTGCGGCGCAGGATGTCGACCTTGATGTCGAGATGCAGCTCGCCCATCCCCTTGAGGATGGTCTGGCCGGACTCGAAGTCCGTGGACACGCGGAACGACGGGTCCTCGGCGACGAGCTTGGCCAGGGCCACGCCCAGCTTCTCCTGGTCAGCCTTAGACTTCGGCTCGATCGCCATCTCGATCACGGGCGCAGGGAACTCCATGCGCTCGAGGATCACGGCCTTGTTCATGTCGCAGAGCGTGTCGCCCGTGCGGGTGTCCTTGAGGCCAGCCATCGCGACGATGTCGCCGGCGTAAGCCTCCTTGATGTCTTCGCGGTTGTTCGCATGCATCAGCAGCATGCGGCCGATCCGCTCCTTCTTGTCCTTGGTCGAGTTCAGCACGGTCGTGCCGGACTCGATCTTGCCGGAGTAGATGCGGCAGAACGTGATGGTGCCGACGAAGGGGTCGTCCATGATCTTGAACGCGAGCAGCGAGAAGGGCTCGTCGTCCGAAGCGGTGCGAACCGTCTCTTCCTCGGTCTTGAAGTCGATGCCCTTAATGGCTTCGCGGTCGAGCGGCGAAGGCAGGTAGTCGACAACCGCGTCGAGCAAGGGCTGCACGCCCTTGTTCTTGAAGGCCGAGCCGCACAGCACCGGGTTCCACACGCGGCCGACGACCGCCTTGCGGATCAGCGACTTCAGGGTCGCCTCGTCCGGCTCCTGGCCGTCCAGGTAGGCCGCCATGGCGTCGTCGTCGAGCTCGACGGCGGCCTCGACCAGCTTGAAGCGGTATTCCTTGGCCTTGTCGGCGAGGTCAGCCGGGATCTCTTCGTCGTGGAACTTCGCGCCCAGGCCCTCGTCTTCCCAGACAACCGCCTTCATGCGCACCAGGTCGATGATGCCCTTGAAGTTGTTCTCGGAGCCGATCGGCAGCTGGATGCAGACCGGCTTGCCGGCCACGCGGGTGACGATCTCGTCGACGCAGTTGTAGAAGTCCGCGCCG
Source organism: Alsobacter metallidurans (assembly GCF_014636935.1). Lineage (GTDB taxonomy): Bacteria > Pseudomonadota > Alphaproteobacteria > Rhizobiales > Beijerinckiaceae > Alsobacter > Alsobacter metallidurans. The sequence goes on from NZ_BMES01000002.1 coordinate 1,228,865, forward strand.
ATCTTATCCATCTTGTTGACGAACACGATGCGCGGCACGTTGTACTTGTCGGCCTGACGCCAGACCGTCTCGGTCTGCGGCTCGACGCCCTGGTTGCCGTCCAGCACGCAAACGGCGCCGTCCAGCACGCGCAGCGAACGCTCCACCTCGATGGTGAAGTCGACGTGCCCGGGGGTGTCGATGATGTTCAGGCGCTTGCCGTTCCAGAACGTCGTCGTGGCCGCCGACGTAATGGTGATGCCGCGCTCCTGCTCCTGCTCCATCCAGTCCATCGTCGCGGCGCCTTCGTGCACCTCGCCGATCTTATGGGACTTGCCGGAGTAGTAGAGGATCCGCTCAGTCGTGGTCGTCTTCCCGGCATCAATGTGGGCCATGATGCCGAAATTACGATAGTCCTCGATGGCGTGAATGCGCGGCATTGTCGTGTGTCCTGGTGTCTTGCCGAAAGGTCGCCGTTACCAGCGGTAGTGCGAGAAGGCGCGGTTGGCTTCCGCCATCCGGTGCGTGTCTTCGCGCTTCTTGACGGCGTTGCCACGGTTGTTCGAGGCGTCGATCAGCTCTGAGGAGAGGCGATCAACCATCGTCTTGTCGTTGCGGGACCGGGCAGCCTGGATGAGCCAGCGGATCGCGAGAGCCTGACGGCGCTCCATGCGAACCTCGACCGGAACCTGGTAGGTGGCGCCGCCGACGCGGCGGGACCGAACTTCGATCGCCGGAGCGACGTTCTCGAGCGCCTGCTTGAAGGCGGCGAGCGGATCAGTCTTCAGCTTGGTCTCGACGATTTCGAGAGCGCCATAGACGATCTGCTCGGCGACCGACTTTTTGCCGTCGTACATGATCGAATTCATGAACTTGGTGACGACCAGATCGCCGAACTTGGGATCGGGGATGATTTCACGCTTTTCAGCGCGGTGACGACGCGACATGTCCGGGTCTCCGTCGGATTACTTCGGCCGCTTCGCGCCGTACTTCGAACGGCGCTGCTTGCGGTTCTTGACGCCCTGGGTATCCAGCACGCCGCGGATGATGTGGTAGCGCACGCCCGGCAAGTCCTTCACGCGGCCGCCACGAATGGCTACGACGGAATGTTCCTGCAGGTTATGGCCTTCGCCGGGGATGTAACCGATGACTTCGAAGCCATTCGTGAGACGGACCTTCGCGACCTTGCGGAGCGCGGAGTTCGGCTTCTTCGGCGTCGTCGTATAGACGCGCGTGCACACACCACGCTTTTGCGGGCTCGCCTCGAGGGCCGGAACCGTGTTCCGGGCCTTCACGGGGCTCCGCGGCTTGCGGATGAGCTGGCTAATGGTCGGCATCGTTTGCTCGTTCCAGTCCAGGCTAGGCCAGTCCAGGCCAAGATATGAGCTTTCGCTCGGTTGAATTCCTTCGCGGTGCGCGAGTGACCGCGCAAAACGAATCCGCGCCTTCGGCGAGTTCGCCGGGGGCGCGTTGCTTTCCAGAGGACCACGGCTCGCGCCGCGATCGTGAACCAAAGCGACTTTTCAGTCGGTGATGGTCGAGCAGGGTATCGATCCCTTGGGTTCCGCGCGAGACGCGCTGGAACAACGGGATTGACCGGCTGCTCAGCAAGTCCGCGGGTTCTACTCGTAGAGTCGGGCGCCGTCAACCCCGCGGTGACTCAATTTGAGACGGCGCCTAGACTTTCCGCATGGCAGGGGCGAGCTCGCGGCCCGCTCTGCCCGGCGACGAACAAAAAGGCCGCCCGGAGGCGGCCTTTTCGCATGATTGTTGCTGGCGGGCGCTTACTCGGCCGCCTGCGGACCTTCCAGGGCCGGCACATTCGCGGGCGCCGGAGTCTGCGATTCCGTCGCCTGTTGGGCCAGGATCATCTCGTCGCGTCGAGTCGCGACTTCCTTGAGTCGGCTCATCATGGCGCCCGTGCCCGCCGGGATAAGGCGGCCCACGATGACGTTCTCCTTGAGGCCGGCGAGGTCGTCGGTCTTGCCGTTGACGGCCGCTTCCGTGAGGACGCGGGTGGTCTCCTGGAACGACGCGGCCGAGATGAACGACCGGGTCTGGAGGCTCGCCTTGGTGATGCCGAGGAGCACCGGGTGGCCGGTAGCCGGGCGCTTGCCGTCGGCCACGAGCTTCACGTTGACCTCGTCCATCTCGACCTTGTCGACCTGCTCGTTGGCCAGGTACTCCGACTCGCCCGGATCGTCGATCTCAACCTTCTGCAGCATCTGGCGAACGATCACCTCGATGTGCTTGTCGTTGATGTTCACGCCCTGCAGCCGGTAGACCTCCTGGATCTCGTTGACCAGGTAAGCCGCGAGTTCCTCGACGCCCTTCACCGCAAGAATGTCGTGCGGGGCCGGGTTGCCGTCGACGATGTAATCGCCCTTCTCGACGACGTCGCCGTCCTGAAGGTAAATGTGCTTGCCCTTGGGGACGAGATACTCGACCGCCTCGGAACCGTCGGACGGCGTGAGCGAGATCCGCCGCTTATTCTTGTAGTCGCGGCCGAACATGATCGTCCCCGACTTCTCGGCGATGATCGCGGCCTCCTTCGGACGACGCGCCTCGAACAGCTCCGCCACGCGCGGCAGGCCGCCCGTGATGTCGCGGGTCTTGGCGCTCTCCATCGAGATACGGGCCACGATGTCGCCTGCCTTGATGGTCTGGCCCGGATCGGCCGCGATGATCGCGTCGACCGGCAGCAGGTAGCGCGCCTCGCCGCCGCGCGGCAGCTTCAGCACCTTGCCCTTGCCGTCCTGCAGCGTGATCGCGGGACGAAGATCCGCCGAGCGGGTGTTGGTCCGCCAGTCGGTGACGACGCGCTTGGTGATGCCCGTCGACTCGTCGGCGGTCTCCATCACGGAGGCGCCTTCCACCAGATCCTCGTACGCGATGACGCCGTCCACCTCGGTCACGATCGGCCGGGTGTAGGGGTCCCACTCGGCGATGCGCTGACCGCGCTTGATGGAGTCGCCCTCGTCGATCTTCAGGCGAGCGCCGTACTGGATGCGGTGAACCGCACGCTCGGTGCCGTCCGCGCCGACGATCACGACCGCGATGTTGCGGGCAATCGCGATCAGCTCGCCTTCCGAGTTCCGCGCCACGTTGCGATTGCGCATCCGCACCGTGCCCTCAAAGTTGGACTCGATGAAGGACTGGTCCGCAATCTGCGCCGCGCCGCCGATGTGGAAGGTGCGCATGGTGAGCTGGGTACCCGGCTCGCCGATCGACTGCGCCGCGATGACGCCGACCGCCTCGCCCATGTTGACGGGCGTTCCACGGGCCAGATCGCGCCCGTAGCAGGTGCCGCACACGCCGTTGGCGGTCTCGCAGGTGAGAACCGAACGGATCTTCACCTCCTGAATGCCGGCGGCGTTGATCCGGTCGATGTGCCACTCCTCGATCATCGTGCCCTTGGGGACGATGACCTCGCCGGCGCGATCCACAAGGTCCTCAGCCGCGGTGCGCCCCAGGATGCGGGTCGCCAGCGACGCGACCACCTGGCCGGCGTCGATGATGGCGCGCATGCGGATGCCGTTGTCGGAGCCGCAATCCCGCTCAGTGATGATCGAGTCCTGCGCCACGTCGACGAGACGACGGGTGAGGTAACCCGAGTTCGCGGTCTTCAAGGCCGTATCGGCGAGGCCCTTACGGGCTCCGTGCGTCGAGTTGAAGTACTCGAGCACGTCCAGGCCTTCCTTGAAGTTCGAGATGATCGGCGTCTCGATGATCTCGCCCGACGGCTTGGCCATGAGGCCGCGCATCGCCGCGAGCTGCTTCATCTGCGCGGGCGAGCCACGGGCGCCGGAGTGCGACATCATGTAGATGGAGTTGATCGGCTTGGTGCGGCCGTTCTCGTCCTTCTGCACGGCCGAGATGCGGCCCATCATCTCCTGCGCGAGACGGTCCGAGCACTTGGCCCAGGCGTCCACGACCTTGTTGTACTTCTCGCCCTGCGTGATCAGGCCGTCGTTGAACTGCTGCTCGTAGTCCTTGGCGAGCGTCCGGGTCTCGTCGACGATCTCCCACTTGTTCTCCGGCACCACCATGTCGTCCTTGCCGAACGAGATGCCGGCCTTGAACGCGTTGGTGAACCCGAGCTGCATCGTGCGATCGCAGAAGATGACCGTCTCCTTCTGCCCGCAGTTGCGGTAGACGGTGTCGATCATGTTCGAGATTTCCTTCTTGGTCATGAGCTTGTTCACGACGTCGAAGGTCACCTTGCCGTGCTTGGGCAGGAGCTGCCCAAGCATGGCGCGGCCGGGCGTGGTGTCGTAGATCTTGGAGTAGGGCTTGCCCTCGTCGTCGACCGACGAGTAGCGATACTTGATCTTGGCGTGCACGGTCACGGCCTTGGCCGCGATGGCGTGCTCGATCTCGCCCATCTCGGCGAACATCATGCCCTCGCCCGGCTCCTTGTCGGAGATCAGCGAGAGGTAATAGAGGCCGAGCACGATGTCCTGCGACGGCACGATGATCGGCTGGCCGTTCGCCGGGTGCAGGATGTTGTTGGTCGACATCATGAGGACGCGCGCTTCCAGCTGCGCCTCGAGCGACAGCGGGACGTGCACGGCCATCTGGTCGCCGTCGAAGTCGGCGTTGAACGCGGCGCAGACCAGCGGATGCAGCTGGATCGCCTTGCCTTCGATCAGCGTCGGCTCGAATGCCTGGATGCCGAGACGATGCAGCGTCGGCGCCCGGTTCAACATCACCGGGTGCTCACGGATGACCTCGTCCAGGATGTCCCAGACTTCCGGCTTCTCCTTCTCGACCAGCTTCTTGGCCTGCTTTACCGTGGCCGAGAGGCCCTTCGCGTCGAGGCGCGAATAGATGAACGGCTTGAACAGCTCGAGCGCCATCTTCTTGGGCAGGCCGCACTGGTGCAGCTTCAGCTCGGGACCAACCACGATCACCGAACGACCCGAGTAGTCGACGCGCTTGCCGAGCAGGTTCTGGCGGAAGCGGCCCTGCTTGCCCTTTAGCATGTCGGCGAGCGACTTCAGCGGACGCTTGTTGGCGCCCGTGATCACGCGGCCGCGGCGGCCGTTGTCGAACAGCGCGTCGACAGCCTCCTGCAGCATGCGCTTCTCGTTCCGGATGATGATGTCCGGAGCGCGCAGCTCGATCAGCCGCTTGAGGCGGTTGTTACGGTTGATGACGCGGCGGTAGAGATCGTTGAGGTCCGACGTCGCGAAGCGGCCGCCGTCCAGCGGGACGAGCGGGCGCAGGTCCGGCGGGATCACCGGAACGACGGTCAGGATCATCCACTCGGGCTTGTTGCCGGAGTCGATGAAGGCCTCGATGATCTTCAGGCGCTTGGCGAGCTTCTTGGGCTTCAGCTCGGTCTTGGAAGCCGCGATCTCGACGCGCAGGTCGGCCGCGGTCTTCTCGAGGTCGAGCGAACGCAGGATCTCGCGGATCGCCTCGGCGCCGATCAAGGCCGTGAACGAATCCTCGCCGTACTCGTCCTGGGCGCGCAGGTACTCTTCCTCGTTCAGGAGCTGATGCTCCTTGAGCGGGGTGAGGCCGGGCTCGATGACGACGTAGTTCTCGAAGTACAGGATGCGCTCGAGGTCCTTGAGCGGCATGTCCAGCAGCAGGCCGATGCGCGACGGCAGCGACTTCAGGAACCAGATATGCGCCACCGGGGCGGCGAGCTCGATGTGGCCCATGCGCTCGCGGCGCACGCGCGACAGTGTGACCTCGACGCCGCACTTCTCGCAGATGACGCCCTTGTACTTCATGCGCTTGTACTTGCCGCACAGGCACTCGTAGTCCTTGATCGGACCGAAGATGCGCGCGCAGAACAAGCCGTCACGCTCGGGCTTGAACGTCCGGTAGTTGATGGTCTCGGGCTTCTTGATCTCGCCGAAGGACCACGACAGGATCTTCTCGGGGCTCGAGATCGAGATCTTGATCTGATCGAAGGTCTGAGGCTGAGCCACGGGGTTGAAGAGATTCATGACCTCTTGATTCATCGCCGTCTCCTGGCTCTGCGGCCTATCCCAGCGGCTTCCGCGGGACGATGCCGGAAAAAATCATAGGACGCCGAGCGACCGTTCGCCGGGCGGTGCGGCGCGCCCCGGAGGGCGCGCCCTGAGAGGACGCTTACTCGGCGGCCTCGGACGGCGGCAGTTCGTTGGCCGCCTTCTTGGAGTTGGTGAGCTCGACGTTGAGACCCAGCGACCGCATTTCCTTGACGAGAACGTTGAAGCTCTCCGGAATGCCGGCCTCGAAGGTGTCGTCGCCGCGCACGATCGCCTCGTACACCTTGGTGCGACCCGCCACGTCGTCCGACTTGACGGTGAGCATCTCCTGCAAGGTGTAAGCCGCGCCGTAAGCCTCGAGCGCCCACACCTCCATTTCGCCGAAGCGCTGGCCGCCGAACTGCGCCTTTCCGCCCAGCGGCTGCTGGGTGACGAGCGAGTACGGGCCGATCGACCGGGCGTGGATCTTGTCGTCCACGAGGTGATGCAGCTTCAGCATATAGATGTAGCCGACCGTGACCTTGCGGTCGAAGGTCTCGCCCGAACGGCCGTCATAGAGCGTCACCTGGCCCGACCGATCGAGACCGGCCATCTCCAGCATCTGCTCGATGTCGTGCTCCTTGGCGCCGTCGAACACCGGCGTCGCGATCGGAACGCCGCGGCGCAGGTTTTCGCCCAACGTCACGAGCCCGTCATCGTCCAGCGCCCGGATCGTCTCGTGGTCGCCGTAGACGTCGTTCAGCGTCTCCTTGAGCTGGCCGATGCTGTGGGCGCGCCGGTAGGCGTCGACCGCGTCGCCGATCTTCTTGCCGAGACCCGCACAGGCCCAGCCCATGTGCGTCTCGAGAATCTGACCGACGTTCATGCGCGACGGCACGCCCAACGGGTTGAGCACGATGTCGACGTGGGTGCCATCCTCCAGGAACGGCATGTCCTCGATCGGCACGATGCGCGACACGACGCCCTTGTTGCCATGGCGGCCGGCCATCTTGTCGCCCGGCTGGATCTTGCGCTTCACGGCGACGAAGACCTTGACCATCTTCATCACGCCGGGGGGAAGCTCGTCGCCGCGCTGCAGCTTCTCGACCTTGTCGAGGAACCGCTGCTCGAGACCCTTCTTCGCCTCGTCGTACTGCTTGCGCATGGCCTCCAGGTCGGACATCACGCTGTCGTCCGACACCGCGAACGTCCACCACTGCGACCGGGGAGACTGGTCCAGCGCTTCGCGGGTGATCTCGGACTCCTTCTTGAAGCCCTTGGGACCCGCGATGCCGAACTGGCCGACCAACGTGTCGCCGAGACGCGCGTAGACGTTGCGGTCCAGGATCGCGAGCTCGTCGTCACGGTCCTTGGCGAGCCGCTCGATCTCCTCGCGCTCGATCGCCTGGGCGCGCTCGTCCTTGTCCACGCCGTGGCGGTTGAACACGCGCACTTCCACGATCGTGCCCTGCACGCCCGGGGGTACGCGGAGCGAGGTGTCGCGGACGTCCGAAGCCTTCTCGCCGAAGATGGCGCGCAGCAGCTTCTCTTCCGGCGTCATCGGGCTTTCGCCCTTGGGGGTGATCTTGCCGACGAGGATGTCGCCCGCATTCACTTCCGCGCCGATATAGACGATGCCGGCTTCGTCGAGATTCTTCAGCGCCTCTTCCGACACGTTCGGAATGTCGCGCGTGATTTCCTCGGGACCGAGCTTCGTGTCACGGGCCATCACCTCGAACTCTTCGATGTGGATGGACGTGAACACGTCTTCCTTGGCGATCCGCTCCGACAGGAGGATCGAGTCCTCGAAGTTATAGCCATTCCACGGCATGAACGCGACGAGCACGTTGCGGCCGAGAGCCAGCTCGCCCAGCTCCGTCGAGGGGCCGTCCGCGATGATGTCGCCCTTGCGGACGATGTCGCCGACCGACACCAGCGGCTTCTGGTTGATGCAGGTGTTCTGGTTGGAACGCTGGAACTTCATCAGCCGGTAGATGTCCACGCCCGACTTCGACGGATCGAGGTCGTCCGTGGCGCGCACGACGATACGCGTCGCGTCCACTTGGTCGATGACGCCGGCCCGGCGGGCCGCAATTGCAGCGCCCGAGTCGCGCGCCACGATGGATTCCATGCCGGTGCCCACGAAAGGCGCGTCGGCGCGGACCAGCGGCACGGCCTGGCGCTGCATGTTCGAGCCCATGAGGGCGCGGTTCGCGTCGTCGTTCTCGAGGAACGGGATCAGCGCCGCCGCCACCGAAACGAGCTGCTTCGGCGACACGTCCATGTAGTCCACGCGGTCCACCGGCACCACGATGACGTCGCCGGCGTGACGCACCACGACGAGGTCCTCGGTCAGCTTGCCGGCGGCATCCACCGACACGTTGGCCTGCGCGACGTAGTGCTTCCCCTCCTCCATGGCGGACATGTAGACCACCTCGGAGGTGAGCTCGCCGTCCTTCACCTTGCGGTAGGGGCTCTCGATGAAGCCGTATTTGTTGACGCGCGCGAACGTCGCCAGCGAGTTGATCAGGCCGATGTTCGGACCTTCCGGCGTCTCGATCGGGCAGATGCGGCCGTAATGCGTCGGATGCACGTCGCGCACCTCGAAGCCGGCGCGCTCGCGCGTCAGGCCGCCCGGTCCAAGCGCCGATAGGCGACGCTTGTGGGTGATCTCGGACAGCGGGTTCGTCTGGTCCATGAACTGCGACAGCTGCGACGAGCCGAAGAACTCGCGCACGGCCGCGGCCGCCGGCTTGGCGTTGATCAGGTCCTGCGGCATCACGGTGTCGATGTCGACAGACGACATGCGCTCCTTGATGGCGCGCTCCATGCGCAGCAGGCCGACGCGGTACTGGTTCTCCATGAGCTCGCCCACGGAGCGCACGCGGCGGTTGCCGAGATGGTCGATGTCGTCCACCTCGCCCTTGCCGTCGCGCAACTCGACCAGCGCACGGACAACCGCGACGATGTCGGCCTTCCGCAGGATACGCACCGTGTCCTCGGCGTCGAGGTCCAGGCGCATGTTCATCTTTACGCGGCCCACGGCCGAGAGGTCGTAGCGCTCCGCGTCAAAGAACAGCGAGTGGAACATCGCCTCGGCGGTGTCGACTGTCGGCGGCTCGCCGGGGCGCATCACGCGATAGATGTCGAACAGGGCTTCCTCGCGGGCCGAGTTCTTGTCCACGGTGAGCGTGTTGCGAATGTACGGGCCGATATTGACGTGGTCGATGTCGAGAACCGGCACTTCGTCGAAGCCGGCGTCGATGAGCGCCTTCAGGGACTTCTCGGAGATCTCCTCGCCGGCCTCGGCGAAGATCTCGCCGGTCGACGGGTTCACCAGGTCTTCGGCGATGTACTGGCCGTACAGGTCCTCGTCCGTCGCGCGCAGGGCCTTCACGCCCTTCTCGGCGATCAGGCGCGCCGAACGCGGCGTGAGCTTCTTGCCGGCCTCGAGCACCATCTCGCCGGTGTCGGCGTCGACGAGGTCGTTGACGACCTTCATGCCCTTCATGCGCTCGGTGTCGAACGGCACGCGCCAGCCATTCTTCTCGCGCGTGAACGCGACGCGCTTGTAGAACGTCGAGAGGATCTCCTCGCCGTCCATGCCGAGCGCGAACAGCAGCGACGTCACCGGGATCTTACGGCGACGGTCGATGCGGGCGTACACGATGTCCTTGGCGTCGAACTCGATGTCGAGCCAGGAGCCGCGATACGGAATGATGCGGGCGGCGAACAGCAGCTTGCCGGACGAATGGGTCTTGCCCTTGTCGTGGTCGAAGAACACGCCCGGCGAACGGTGCATCTGCGAGACGATCACGCGCTCGGTGCCGTTCACGATGAAGGTGCCGTTCATCGTCATGAGCGGCATGTCGCCCATGTAGACGTCCTGCTCCTTGATGTCCTTGACCGACTTCGCGCCGGTGTCCGGGTCCACATCGAACACGATGAGGCGCAGCGTCACCTTCAGGGGCGCGGCGAACGTCATGCCGCGCTGGCGGCACTCGTCCACGTCATACTTCGGCGGCTCGAACGTGAACTTCACGAACTCCAGCAGCGACGCGCCCGAAAAATCGGAGATCGGGAACACGGACTTGAAGACAGACTGCAGACCTTCGTCGGGACGCCCACCCGCGGGTTCCTCGACCTGGAGGAACTGGTCGTACGACGCCTTCTGAACCTCGATGAGGTTCGGCATCTCCGCGACCTCGCGGATATGTCCGAAGAACTTGCGCACACGCTTCCGGCCGGTGAACGTCTGAGCCATCTCGTTCCTCACTCCTTCGGATCGGCCGCCCGCTCATCCCGGCATGGCCCGAGGGGGTCCCATGCCGAACGGCGCCGCCATCCGCAAAATCGGCCTTCCGGCCCTCAATTCGGTCCGTCGGCGCCGCTATGGCCTGAAGCCATGGTCGCCTCGACGGCAAGAAGGCCCCGGGGCGATAGGCCCCGGGACCAGATCGCAGCCTCAGGCTGCGACGAGACGTCCGCGTCGCCGAGGCGACGCGAAAATCACTTGAGCTCGACCTTGGCGCCGGCCTTCTCGAGCTGCTCCTTGAGCTTGGCGGCCTCCTCCTTCGAGACGGCCTCCTTGACGGGCTTCGGAGCGCCTTCGACCAGGTCCTTGGCTTCCTTGAGGCCGAGGCCGGTGATCGCGCGGACCTCCTTGATGACCTCGATCTTCTTGTCGCCAGCGGCGGCGAGAACGACCGTGAACTCGGTCTGCTCCTCGGCGGCCGGAGCGGCGGCGCCGCCACCAGCCGGAGCCGCAACCGCAACCGCGGCGGCGGCGGAGACGCCCCACTTCTCTTCGAGGAGCTTCGCGAGCTCGGCGGCCTCGAGAACGGTCAGGGACGAGAGCTCGTCAACGAGCTTGGACAGATCAGCCATAGTAGTCTTTCCTTGAAGTTGGTTTTCGAACCAGAAACTGGTGCGGGTTAGGACGGAACGGCCTTACGCCGCGTCTCTCTTGGCATAGGCTCCGAACACGCGGGCGAGCTTGGCCGCCGGCGCGGTGGAGAGCTGGGCGATCTTGGTCGCCGGGGCCTGGATGAGGCCGACGAGCTTGGCGCGCAGTTCGTCCAGGGAAGGCATCGTGGCCAGGGCCTTGACGCCGTCCGTGTTCAGAGCGGTCTTACCCATCGCTCCCCCAAGAATAACGAGCTTGTCGTTGGTCTTGGAGAAATCGACGGCGACCTTGGCAGCCGCTACGGGGTTGCTGCTGTAAGCCAGCAGCGTCGGGCCCTTCAACAGGTTCCCGATCGAAGCGACGTCCGTGCCTTCGAGAGCAATCTTGGCGAGGCGGTTCTTCGCGACCTTCACGGACGCGCCGGCCTGCTTCATCTGCGCACGCAGCTTCTGCATGTCGGCGACCGTGAGGCCGGCGTAGTGGGCGACGACGACGACGCTGGTCTCGTTGAAGACCGTATTGAGCGTGCCGACGAGCTCACGCTTAGCCGCTTTTTCCACGGGGCTCTCTCCGGTTGGCGGGGACAGAAGTCCCGCCGGTTGCTGAATGCCGCGTTCCGGGCGAGCCCGAGCCGCGACGCTTCCGACGTGCCTGTCCCCGGATCTGGACAGCCTTGCGGCGGCCCCTACCCGGTGTGAAGGTTCGAACCAACTCTGGGCCTTGCGGCCCCTCAACTGGTCTTCCCCGTCTGTGCAGGCTCGGGCACGTATTAAGCTCGCCGAGGCGAGCGCCTGCAGTCTCGGACAGGACATAGCCGGCTGAGGCCTGAGGGTTGCCCCTAGGCCCGCCGGCCGTTCCAACCGGTCACCCGGTTGGAAACACGAACGCGCGAAACTTGCCCAAAGGCATGATCCGCGCGAGATGTCTGGAACTCATGCGGTTCCAATAGACGCTTAATTCTCTCTTGCCAAGCCCGAAAGGCGAAAATCTGTACGCGTTCCACAGTCCGCCCGCGGCAGGGAGCCGCAGGCCTGACGTCACAGGGCGCACTGGGCCGGAGCCTCGGCGTCAAGCTTCGGTTATATAGGCAGGCAGTCTGGCCGCGCGCCTTCGTGATTCTACCGATCGGCGCCAACACGGAAAACCACGTGCTTCGTCGTACCGGCCGCCTCGCGCTTTTTCTGCTGCTCGCCCTTGCGGTTCTGGGTCTCGGCGCCTGGGGCGCCTTGGCGCTCTGGTTCCGCGCGCCCGGCCCCGAACTCGTTCGCGGGGCGCTGGCCGTTCTCTGGGCGGCGGCGTTGCTCGCCATTCTGGCCGGCTTGTTCACTGTGCGGCGCAGGCAGGCGGCCGTCGCATTCGCGGCATGCGCCATTGGACTCATCGGCTGGTGGCTGACGATCCGCCCCTCCAACACTCGCGACTGGACGCCCGACGTGGCGCGAACCGCGCATGGAGAGATCGTGGGCGACAGGCTCACGGTCCACGATGTGCGCAACTTCCGCTGGCGCAGTGATACGGATTTCGACCAGGCTTGGGACACGCGGTCGTTCGACCTCGGCAAGCTCGAGGGAGCTGACCTGTTTCTGTCCTACTGGGCCGGCGAAGCCATCGCGCACGCCATCGTGAGCTTCCAGTTCGCGGACGCCCCTCCCCTCGCGTTCTCCATCGAGATCCGCAAAGAGCGAGGCGAGGACTACTCGGCGATCGCGGGCTTCTTCAAGAGCTACGAGCTCGCGTTCATTGCGGCCGACGAACAGGATGTCGTCAAGGTCCGGGCCACGGCCCGCGGCGAGGACGTAAGGATCTACCGGCTCGACATACAGAAGGCGACCGCGCGGACGTTGATCGAGCGCTATCTCGCGGCGGCGAACCGGGCCTATGCCGAGCCCGAATGGTACAACACGTTCACGACCAACTGTACGACCGTGATCTTCGGCATGGCTCGCGTCATGGATCCCGGCATCCCGATGGACTGGCGCGTGCTTCTTTCAGGCTACCTGCCGGGCTACCTTTACGAGCACGACTTTCTCAGCCGGAAAGTCTCACTCGAACAGCTCGTCTCTGCCGCCCACATAGGGCCGCGCGCGCCGGGCCCCGCCGACGATCCGGGGTTTTCGGCCCGGATCAGGGACGGCGTTCCCACGCCATAATCAGACCCGCTCGATTTTCTTCACTGGTCCGCGCGGGCGGCCAGACTTCTCGGCGATCTCGCGATCCTGCGCCTCGATGGCGGCCCGGATGTCGCGGTCGGCGTCGAGGCTCGCCACCATCTCGCGCGGGATGCGGCGGTTGGAGCTGCGGGAGCCGTCCTCGTACAGCACGTTGAACAGCACGAATTCGGACTCGGCGGTCTTTTTACTTTTCTTCGCCATGATGCGGCCCTTTCGGAGTTTGGGGATGAAGTGATTGTGGCGCGCCGCCCGAAAAAGAAAGGCCCCGCCGAAGCGAGGCCTTCCTCCATCCGGTGTGCGTCGCGACTCAGGCGTTAGCCTGGGCGCCGCTGCTGATCACGGTCGACGGCTCGATCTTCACGCCCGGGCCCATGGTCGACGAGATCGCGATGCGCTGCACATAGGTGCCCTTGGCGCCCGCCGGCTTGGCGCGCGACACGGCGTCCGCGAAAGCCTTGATGTTCTCGACGAGCTTGTCGGCGTCGAACGAGGCCTTGCCGACGCCGGCATGCACGATCCCGGCCTTCTCGACGCGGAACTCGACGGCGCCGCCCTTGGCGGCCTTCACTGCGCCGGCGACGTCGGGGGTCACGGTGCCAACCTTCGGGTTCGGCATCAGGCCGCGCGGGCCCAGCACCTTACCGAGGCGGCCGACGAGCGGCATCATGTCCGGGGTCGCGATGCAACGATCAAAGTCGATCTTGCCCGAGTTGATGATCTCGACGAGATCCTCGGCGCCGACGATGTCGGCTCCCGCAGCCTTGGCCTCATCGGCCTTGTTGCCGCGCGCGAACACGGCGACGCGGACGTCGCGGCCCGAGCCGTTCGGCAGGTTGCAGACGCCGCGAACCATCTGGTCGGCGTGGCGCGGATCGACGCCGAGGTTCATCGCGACCTCGATCGTCTCGTCGAACTTGGCCGTGGCGCGCTCCTTGAGCATCTTCACGGCGTCGGCGATCGGGTACAGCTTGACCCGGTCGATGCCCTCACGGGTGGCGCGGATGCGCTTGGCGATCTTCGGCATGATTAACCCACCACCTCGAGGCCCATTGAACGGGCGGAACCCTCGATCATCGCCATGGCCGACTCGACCGTGTCGCAGTTGAGGTCCGGCATCTTCTTCTCGGCGATCTCGCGGATCTGCTCCTTCGAGACCTTGCCGATGAAGCCGCGGCCAGGGGTGCGATGGCCAGAGGCCGGCTTCTTGCCGATCTTCAGGTTGGCGGCCTTCTTCAGGAAGAAGGTAACCGGCGGCTGCTTCATCTCGAACGTGAAGGAGCGATCCTGATACGCGGTGATGATCACCGGGATCGGGGTGCCCTTGTCCATCTGCGCGGTGCGCGCATTGAACGCCTTGCAGAATTCCATGATGTTCAGGCCGCGCTGACCCAGCGCAGGACCGATCGGGGGCGACGGATTCGCCGCGCCGGCCGGCACCTGAAGCTTCACGTAGCCCGTGATCTTCTTCGCCATGATGGCTGCTCCTCGGAAGGCCGGCGAACCTCTTCAGGAAACGCCGGCTGGCGCGGCAGGCCTGTCGCCCTTCCGCGCCGGGTTTGCAGATTGCGGTGCGGCATGAACTCCCGGTGGCGACCGGGCATGCCTCCCGCAGTGGAAAGCCCCGACACGAGGCCGGGGCTGCGTCTCCCTATCCGAAATCGGTCCGCGGAGCAAGCGCATCGAAGCGTCCGGGACAGCGCACGCAACCTCTCTCGTTCACTTGATAAATATCATAAATCAGCGAAGGTGCGCCTCTCGCAGGATGCCGAGAGGTCGATATGGACAAGTCACGTTTCAAGGTTGCGATAGGCGCGCTGGGGTTTTTGGCTTGCGCGCTGGCGAGCCCCGTTTTTGCCAAGACATACACCTTCACCAATGCGGGTCCCGCTTTCCCGATCACCATTCCGGATGGCTGGAAAGTGTCGCCGTCCAAGAGCGGCATCGAAGTCGCCACCCCTGACAGCGAGATCATCTTCTGGGTGCAGGGCCTTGCGCCCGAGAAGGTCGACGCCGCGATGGATGAGTACATCGCGTACTTCAAGGGTCAGGGCGTCACCACGTCGGAACAGATCGAGAAGACCACCGAAACCGTCAACGGCGTTTCGGTGCTGGACATGAACGTTCCTGCGAAGTGGAAGGGCGCTCCGACTGTTGTTCGCTTCTTCATGGTCGGCGTTCGGCCGGGCGTAAACAAGGTCGTGCTGCTCGGTTACTGGGCCTCGCCCGAAGCGGACAAGGCCCGTTCGGCCGAAATGGGGCAGATCCTCACGGATATCGCACGCCCCTGAACGGCGGCATTTGAAATTGCGACCCGAAACTCGGCGCAGCAGGCGCGCTGAACCGACTAGATCTTTCCCAAAAGACGAAGGGCGTCCCTCTCGGGACGCCCTTCAATGCTTGTGTGATCAGGCGGTCGTCAGACTTTCTCGACTTGCGCGTATTCGAGCTCGACCGGAGTTGCGCGGCCGAAAATCGACACCGCGACCTTGAGGCGGGCGCGGGTCTCGTCCACTTCCTCGACGACGCCGTTGAACGACGCGAACGGTCCGTCCGACACGCGCACCTGCTCGCCGACCTCGAACGCCACAGAGGGCTTTGGACGCTCGACGCCGTCGGCGACTTGGCCTTTGATCCGCTCGGCTTCCCGGTCCGGAATTGGCATCGGCTTCTTGTCGGTGCCCAGAAAGCCGGTCACCTTCGGGGTGTTCTTGATGAGGTGGTAGACCTCGTCGGTCATGTCGCACTTCACCAGCACATAGCCGGGAAAGAACTTGCGCTCGGTGTCGATCTTGCGACCGCGCCGAACCTCCACGACCTTCTCGGTCGGGACCATCACCTCTTCGAACTTTTCGTCGAGATGGCGCTGTGCCGCCTGGTCCCTGATGGACTGCGCGACCTTGTTCTCGAAATTCGAGTAGGCGTGGACGATGTACCAGCGCATAGCCATGGCGCGCGTCTCTCCAAATGGCGTACCGGGCGGCGAGGGCCGCGCGCCGGCAGTGTCGTTTTTAACGTCCCACGCCGAGCACGAGCCCGACGACCCAGCGGATCACAGTGTCTGACAGCAGAAAGAACACGCTCGCGACCACGACCATGAGGAACACCATGCCGGTGGTCACCAGGGTCTCCTTGCGGGTCGGCCACGTAACCTTAGAGGCCTCTGAACGGACCTGCTGGATGAACTCGAAGGGGCTCGTCTTGGCCATCACCACCACCGAAGCGTCAGACGGCTACGCCGCCACGTTCTCCCGACCAAGCGCCCGGGGGCCGGCTGGCCCTGTTCTACCGACACGATCTTGGGAAGACCTGAGGCATTAGGCCAAAGCGATGGAGGGGTCAAGGGAGTCCAACTTCGGCCGATCCAATCGAAACGGGTCATGAGAGCTGCATTGCGCTATATCTCTTATCAATTGTGAAACTTGATTTAGATAAAACGAAAATACGCCGCCGTGTGGTTGTCGTTGCGAGCCTCAGACCAATGTTATCCAGATCCGTACATCGTTTCGTCGTGCAACGAGACATCGCCTTGCAGGACAGAAAAGCGTTTCGTCGGACTCTGACCACGATCTGGGCCTTGCAAGGGCTGGCCTTTCTCGCGGGTTTGGCTTTGCTGACCAGCTGCAATATCGCGTTCGACTGGCCTGCCGCGCTGAACCAGAATGTCCTGCTGATCGCTCTGTGCGCCCCCATTGCTCTTTTCTACTGCACTGTGAGGTTCGAAGGCCGAATTGCCTCAGGATTGGGAACGTGGGTTTTCATCATGGCTTTCCCAATGGCGTTCGCCCCTCTGAGCTATGCCACTACGGCGCTGGCCGGCGGCTCGCATCTCTGGGATGGCCAACTCGCGACCTGGGACAAATCGATTGGATATGATTGGCTTGCCGCTCTCGCCTTTGCGGATCGTCACCCAATGGTTGCTGCGCTGCTGCGCACCCCCTATCTGTCTATAATAGATCAGTGCCTGGCTCTCATCGTGCTGCTCACGTTGAGAGCGGAATACGAGCATGCACAAAAGCTATGCTTGGCCGTTACGATGGCGCTGACGGCGTGTATCGCAACCTCCGCGTTCATGCCCACGGTGGGAGTCTACACGTACTTCAACCTGCAGCCGGACCAACACGCCAACATCGCCCTTGCGACGACGACGCGCGAGGGCGCCCACGTCATGGCGCTGCGGGACGGCTCCTTCGCCAAGTTCAGCTTTCAGAGCGCTATGGGGATCCTCACGTTCCCCAGCTTCCACGCGGTCCTTGCCGTTCTCTTCGCGTGGTCGGGTTGGCGGATCCCCGGTTTGCGCTGGGGGTTTGCAGCCTTGAATGGCGGGATGCTCGCCGCAACCCCCCTCCATGGCGGCCATTACCTGGTTGATGTTCTGGCAGGCGGCAGTATCGCCGTCGTTGCAATCTATTTTTCGGAAAAATTGCGATCTTGGATCGGCGCTGACGCAGCTTCAGTAAGCGCCACCTGCTCAGATCCGCTCGCCGCCCATGCGGGGCGCTGATCCGGCATTCTCATGCTCGGACCCATCGAAAAGCCCCCGGACGCGTTGGCGGCCGAGGGCTTTCGAAGATGGCAGGGGCTGAGGGACTCGAACTCTCGACCTGCGGTTTTGGAGACCGCCGCTCTAACCAGCTGAGCTAAGCCCCTATGCGGGCGCGCGAGGCGTCCACGGCGTGTGAATGCCAAATCCTCGCTCCGAGTGCAAGAGGGCGCCCCACGTTTTTCGACGCGCCGGAAACGCAGAAGGGGCGCCGGTACGCCCGACGCCCCTCCCCGTTCAGTTTGAAAAAGCTGCTTACGCGATGATGGTGGCCACCACGCCGGCGCCGACGGTGCGGCCGCCTTCACGGATGGCGAAGCGCAGCTTCTCCTCCATGGCGATGGGCGCGATCAGCTCGACTTCCATGGTGACGTTATCGCCCGGCATCACCATCTCGGTGCCCTCGGGCAGCTTCACCATGCCGGTCACGTCCGTGGTGCGGAAGTAGAACTGCGGCCGGTAGTTGGTGAAGAACGGGGTGTGGCGACCGCCCTCCTCCTTGGTCAGGATGTAGGCTTCGGCCGTGAACTTCGTGTGCGGCTTCACCGAGCCGGGCTTGGCCAGAACCTGGCCGCGCTCGACCTCCTCGCGCTTGGTGCCGCGCAGCAGGCAGCCGACATTGTCGCCCGCCTCGCCCTGGTCCAGCAGCTTGCGGAACATTTCCACGCCCGTGACCGTGGTCTTGATCGTCGGCTTCAGGCCGATGATCTCGATTTCCTCGCCGACCTTCACGACGCCGCGCTCGATGCGCCCCGTCACCACGGTGCCGCGGCCCGAGATCGAGAACACGTCTTCCACCGGCATCAGGAACGGCTGGTCCTTGGGACGCTCCGGCTGCGGGATGTAGCTGTCCACGGCCTGCATCAGCTTCAGGATCGCGTCATGGCCCACGGCCTTGTCGCCGTTGTCCAGCGCCACCTTGGCCGAGCCCTTCACGATCGGGATGTCGTCGCCCGGGAAGTCGTACTTCGACAGAAGCTCGCGCACTTCCATCTCGACGAGTTCGATGAGCTCCTCGTCGTCCACCAGGTCGACCTTGTTCATGAACACCACCAGCGCCGGAACGCCGACCTGGCGGGCGAGCAGGATGTGCTCGCGCGTCTGCGG
>NZ_BMES01000002.1:1247691-1423015 GCF_014636935.1 Alsobacter metallidurans
GTGGCCGGGGCAATCCACATGCGCGTAGTGGCGCGCCGTGGTCTCGTACTCCACATGCGCGGTCGAGATCGTGATGCCGCGCGCCTTCTCTTCCGGCGCCTTGTCGATCTGGTCATACGCCGTGAACGTGGCGCCGCCCGTCTCGGCCAGAACCTTGGTGATCGCCGCCGTCAGCGACGTCTTGCCGTGGTCGACGTGACCAATCGTGCCGATGTTGCAGTGCGGCTTCGTCCGCGCGAATTTTTCCTTGGCCATGGCCGTGTCCCAGTCCTCGACAGCCGGACGTGCGCCGGCAAGGGTTTAGCAAACGGGCGCGAGATAGGCGGTTTCGTCAGGAAGCGCAAGGGTCGCCTTGCGCCTAGCTGCGCGTCAGCCAGCTCCGCCACGCGCGGACGTAATCCGAAACAAGCACCTGGGCGGCGTCGTAAGGCTGGATGCTGTCCGCCACTCCGGCCAACACGCCGCCCACCATCATGGCGGTCTGCACCTTCCCCGGATAGGACGCGATGAGCTTGCCGTCGGCACCAATAAGGTCGATCGACGCCTGGAACTTGGCTTGCTGATCCACCAGCACGCGTCGCATCATCGATGGAACGTCAAATAATGTGACCCTGACCACGATCGTGGCCGGAGTAGCGCCGGTCATGATCAAGGCCGCGTTGGCGCGCACCTCACGCGCGACGAGTTCGGTCGCTTGCGCCTGGAGAAAGGGTTGCGCTTCCGGAACGCGGGCCGCCGACGTCCCTTTCAGCTTTTCCGCCACCTGAGGGTCGACGCCGCCTGCCAGAAAGCGAGTTTCGGCAGCCGGCCATGATGTCACGGGCGCTGCGAACTCGACGCTGACGTTCGCTAGCCTGAGTGCGGCGATGCGATCGAACGGGACGTTGGCCGGCGGAACGGAAGCGCAAGCCGCCAGCCCAAAGACCAGGGAAAGAATGATTGCAAAACGGCCGATCATGGCAGGATCTCTCGACAGAATGTCGAACAGCCTGAGCGAGCCGCTCCAATCAGGCCATAAACCGGTAGTTGCAAACTGAAGCTTTGTCCCAGCAATGGCCTAGACGCCGC
This sequence comes from Alsobacter metallidurans, assembly GCF_014636935.1. Classification (GTDB taxonomy): domain Bacteria; phylum Pseudomonadota; class Alphaproteobacteria; order Rhizobiales; family Beijerinckiaceae; genus Alsobacter; species Alsobacter metallidurans. The sequence goes on from NZ_BMES01000002.1 coordinate 1,248,760, forward strand.
GAGCAACCTCACTGGCGTCGATTTCCGCGGCGGCCGCCTCGGCGCCTTCCTCGAGCGCCAGCGCAGGATCCACATACAGCACGGTCCATTCCGGCAATGCGCGCTTGATCGACCGCGCGATCAGGAGCCCCTCCTCGGCGAGGGCGGCCCATGCGGTTGCGGCTATCTCGGCGGGGATGTCGCCGTCGTCGATCTGATCGTCGACCGAATCGAAAGCTTCCTGCCAGTCGGCGAGGCGGTCGGCCAACGCCCGGTCGATTGGCAGATCCTCGACCAGCGCTTCCTGCCCCTCGGCCGTCCAGACGCCCTCCGATCCATACGCGCCCATGACGCGCACGCAAAAGCCGCCAGCGGTGGTCCGGAAATGCTCTGGCCCGACATCGTTCATGGCGATTCACGGATTTGGGGAAACTGGAGCGGGTAGAGGGAATCGAACCCTCGTATTCAGCTTGGAAGGCTGCTGCTCTACCATTGAGCTATACCCGCCCGCGGCGGAGATATGCCGCGACTCGCCCGGCTTGGCAAGCGAGGCCCCGCGCGGAGAGGCGGAATGGCCCCTGCGGCGGCAGCCGGACGTTTTCCGAGTTGACAGGGCGGCGCCCGGTCACCATAAGACCCCCCGCGGAGACGCCCCGGGCGGCGTCTTCGAAACCGCGTCCCTGTGCAGCGTTCCCCGCTTCCCAAGGATCGGACGTGGGGGAATGTCCCGAGCGGCAAAGGGGGCGGACTGTAAATCCGCTGGCTAAGCCTTCGTAGGTTCGAGTCCTACTTCCCCCACCACTTATTCCGCCGTCAGGCGCGTTCAAAGGCCAGCTCCTCCGAGCTGGCCTTTTGCGTTTTCGGCGTCGGAGCCCGTTTGCGCCGGCGGGCTGGCCATGCGACACGCAAGCCCACAGGAGTTGGACGCAATGGCGAAGCAGGGATCAGGCGGACGGCCAGGCAATCCGGGCGGACCGCGCGGAGCGGCGGGCGGCCCCCGCCAGGGCGGCGCAGGCGAGCGCGGGCCGCGGCAGGACCGGCCCGACAGCTCCGGTAGCCAGGGCGGCTGGGATCCCGGTCGCGCCGACCAGGAGCCGCGTCGGTTCGAGACGCGCCCCCTCCGATCCAAGTCACGCAGCTTTCCGGGCGCCTCGCCCGCCGAGCATGATCGTGGCCCTGCCCGAGATGCAGCGCCCCGGCGCGACCAGAGGCGCGACGAATCGCGTGGCCCGGAGCGCGAGCCCGTGCCGCATGGCCGCTTGCGCCTTTACGGGTTTCACAGCGTTGCCGAAGCGCTGAACAACCCCCGGCGCAAGATCCACACGCTCTACGTCACCGAGAACGCCGGCAACCGTCTCGCCGAGATGGTCCCGAACCCGCGCGTGGCGCCCACTCTGGTGCGCGCCGAGCAGATCGACCGCATGGTCGGCGCGGACGCCGTGCACCAGGGCGTCGCCGCCGATGTGGAGCCGTTTGCGGGCCTGGATCTCTACGACATCCCGGACGATGCGCTCGTCCTGGTGCTCGACCAGGTTACCGATCCCCACAATGTCGGCGCCATCCTGCGCAGCGCCGCCGCGTTCGGGGCGGCCGCCATCGTGATGACCGACCGGCACAGCCCGGAGGCCACCGGCGTTTTGGCCAAGACCGCCTCCGGCGCGCTGGAGCACGTTCCGATCGTCACCGTCGGCAATCTCGCGCAGGCGCTCACCGTGTTGGGCGATCGCGGCTTCTGGCGTGTGGGCCTCGATTCGGAAGGGCCGGACATTCTGGAAAAATCGGTGGCGTCGCGACCAATCGCCCTGGTGCTCGGCGCCGAGGGCAAGGGGCTGCGCCGCCTCACGCGCGAGCGCTGCGACGTGCTCGCCCGGCTCGACATGCCGGGCGCGATCAAGAGCCTCAACGTCTCGAACGCCGCGGCCGTGGCGCTCTACGCCATCGGCAAGGCGCTCGAACCGAAGGCATGAGCGTCAGCGCGCCTTAAGGTTGATGATCCTGGCAGCGCCGGCCGGTGACGTGAAGCCGTCGCCAAGCTCCGCGACCCTGGCCGTTCCATAGACGCGCGCCCCGCCCGGCTTGCCGGATCGGCCATGCGTTTCGTCGTTGATCACGTAAAGCTCCGGCGGAAACGCCGGACTTCCCACAAACGCGCCCACCTGCGGCAGGTCGGCGCGCGTGGGGAGGTCGGCGCGGGTCGGCAGCCGCCACACAGGAGCAGGTTCGTCCGCCGGCGTCGCGTAAACCGCGCCCGTGTCCCGGTACACCAGGGATGGCGCCCAGATGTCGCCCCGTCCAAAGCGCCGGTCGCCGTGTTTCCATCCATGGCGGACCACACCATGGCGGACCACGCCGTGCCGGCCCGCGAAGCCGTGATTCCGCCACATGGCGACATGGGCGCGCGGCGCTTGGCCGCGCCAGTGGGATCCACCCCCGTGCGAGCCCGGCGAGGCCGCCAAGCCAGGGAGCGCCGAAAGGCAGAGAAGAGACGCGGCAAGGATCATACCGGGCGCACGCATGCCGAACTCCTGAAACGCAACAACCGCATCCGGTTAACAAAGTATGATGAAAAGTCCCAGGTTCCCAGCCCAGTTCGGCACAGCATTTAGGCGGACCTTGGCTTCTTCCGCCGCCCCTCGCCGATAGTCGCAAGACCAAAGACCGGCTCATCTCGGCGGCCTGTCTGAGCTATTAACAAACTATATCGGGGGAATGCACATCACAGGTCGGCTTGCAGCGCGAACGCTCATTCGCGCCTGGGCTCCCCTGTGCCGGCACTCCCGCGAGGCCAGCACAAGACGGGGGTGGACCATGGCGACTGCCAGTTACGAGACAATCGAGAAAAACCCGAGCTACCAAGAGCTTGTTCGCAAGCGCTCGTCCTTCGGATGGTCGCTGTCGGCCGCAATGCTGGTGATCTATTTCGGCTTCATCCTGCTGGTCGGCTACGCCCCCAAGGTCCTGGGCATCCCGCTCGGAACCGGCGTGATGACGGTCGGCATTCCGGTCGGCCTGTTGGTGATCATCTCGGCCTTCGTGCTCACGGGCGTTTATGTCGCCCGCGCCAATGCCGAGTACGACGTGCTGGTCCGCAAGATCGTGGAGGACGCCAAGTGAAAACCGCCAGCATCTTCCGCGCCGGCGCGGCCGGCCTCCTCGTCGCGCTTTCGTCGACGCTCGCCCATGCGGCCGGCGCCATCGACGGCGGCTCCAAACAGGAACTCAATATTGCCGCCATCGGCATGTTCCTGGCCTTCGTGCTGTTGACGCTCGGCATCACCTATTGGGCCGCGAAGCAGACCCGTTCCGCCGCGCAGTTCTATACCGCCGGCGGCGGGATCACGGGCTTCCAGAACGGCCTCGCAATCGCGGGCGACTACATGTCGGCCGCCTCGTTCCTGGGCATCTCGGGCCTTGTCTACCTGTCTGGCTATGATGGCCTGATCTACTCGGTGGGCTGGCTCGTCGGCTGGCCGATCGTGACCTTCCTGATCGCCGAGCAGCTTCGCAACCTCGGCAAATTCACCTTCGCGGACGTGGCGTCGTTCCGCTTCGCGCAGACGCCAATTCGCGTGCTCGCGGCCTGCGGAACGCTCGTGACGGTGGCGTTTTACCTGATCGCCCAGATGGTTGGCGCGGGTAAGTTGATTCAACTTCTGTTCGGCCTCGACTACTGGATGGCAGTGCTCGTGGTGGGCGGTCTGATGATCGTCTACGTGACCTTCGGCGGCATGGTGGCGACAACCTGGGTGCAGATTATCAAGGCCTGCCTGCTGCTTGCAGGCGCGTCCTTCATGGCCATGATGGTGCTGGCCAAGTTCGGCTTCAATCCGGAGGCCCTGTTCAGCAAGGCCGTCGAGGTGCATCCCAAGAAGATCGCCATCATGGAGCCGGGGTCGCTCATCTCGAACCCGCTCTCGGCGATTTCGCTGGGACTGGCGCTGATGTTCGGAACCGCGGGCCTGCCGCACATCCTGATGCGCTTCTTCACGGTGTCGGACGCCAAGGCGGCCCGCAAATCCGTGTTCGTCGCCACCGGCTTCATCGGCTACTTCTACATCCTCACCTTCATCATCGGCTTCGGCGCGATCACGCTGGTGTCGACCAACCCAGAGTTCCTCGAAGCCGGGAAGACCGGGTTGGCGGCCATCAAGGGCGGCTCCAACATGGCCGCCATTCACCTTGCCAACGCGGTCGGCGGCAACGTCTTCCTGGGCTTCATCTCGGCCGTCGCATTCGCGACGATCCTGGCGGTGGTCTCGGGGTTGACGCTGGCCGGCGCCTCGGCGATCAGCCACGACCTCTACGCGACGGTGATCAAGGAGGGCGCCGCCAACGAGCAGGACGAGATCCGGATCTCCAAGATCTCGACCGTGTTCCTCGGCATCCTGGCCGTGATCCTCGGTATTGTGTTCGAGAACCAGAACGTCGCCTTCATGGTCGGGCTCGCCTTCGCGATCGCGGCGTCCTGCAACTTCCCGGTGCTCGTGATGTCGATCTTCTGGAAGGGCATGACCACCCGCGGCGCGGTGATCGGCGGGTTTCTCGGCCTGATCTCGGCGCTCGTGGGCGTCGTGCTCTCGCCAGGCGTTTGGGAAGCCGCCATCGGCAACCCGAAGGGGTCCGCGCCATTCCCGTACGACAACCCGGCGCTGTTCTCGATGGCGCTCGCTTTCGGCGGGATCTGGCTGTTCTCGACGCTCGACAACAGCAAGCGCGCCGCGCAGGACCGAGCCGGTTTCCCGGCCCAGTTCGTCCGGTCGCAGACCGGCATCGGCGCTGTCGGGGCTGCGTCGCACTGAAGTCACTCCTCGGGGCGGCCCAGCGCCGCCCCGAGTTTTCGCTTCGCGGGGCTCTCCACCGCGGCGCCCGGAGAGGCGAGTCATGACGCAGGCCTTCGACGCCTCGAACCCGCCCTTTGACCGGCTCGAGCTCCGCGAGATCGAGACCCTCAGGGCCTCTCTGGATGTGGGCTATTTCACGCCGGGCGAAGTCTTGATCGCCCAGAATGCCCCGTCGGAATCGCTGTTTATCATCATCAAGGGCGCCGTCGAGGAGCGCGACGGGGACGAGCTCGTCGCCCTGCTGGGCCCGCGCGACGCGTTCGACGGCCGCGCAATCGTCCAGGGAGAAAGCGGCCACGCGTTCGTGGCCCGTGACGAAACCCTGTGCTGGCTTGCCCCGAAAACAACAGTTCTCGATCTCATCAAGCGCAGCCCGCGCTTCGGCGCGTTTTTCTATCTCGACATCTCGCGCAAGCTCGACGCGCTGGAGCACGAAGCCGAGGACCAGCGCGTCGGAAGCCTCATGCGCGGGCGCCTCTCGGACGTGTTCATGCACCCCGCGACCTTTATCGAGGCCGACGAGAGCATCGAGGCGGCCGGCCGGCGCATGCGCGACGTCAACAGCAATACGCTACTGGTGCGCGACCGCGACCGCATCGGCATCATCACGGGCATGAACCTGTCCAAGGGTGTGGTGCTCGGCCGTCTCCCGCTGGAAACGCCCGTGCGGGCGCTCGCCCATTTTGACGTGGTGCGGCTGCGCCCGGACGATTTCGTCTACGAAGCGCTGCTGCTGATGACCAAGCACAACAAGCGCCGCATCGCCGTGCATGACGGCGAACGCTACCTGGGCGTCGTCGAGGACATCGACCTCCTCAGCTTCATCGCCGGCAATGCGCAGATCGTCGCCGGACGGATCGATCGAGCCGCCACCCTGGACGACCTCGCGGCCGCGGCGGCTGAGATTGCCGAGCAAGTGCGAATCCTGCGGCGGCAGGGCCTGAAGCCGTCCGTCATCGCCGAGATCGTGTCTGACCTGAACCGCCGCCTGTTCGCCAGCCTGTTCGCCATGGTGGCGCCGGCTTCGATCCGCGAGGCCGGGTGCCTGATCGTGATGGGCAGCGAGGGTCGCGGAGAACAAACGGTTCGCACGGACCAGGACAACGGCCTCATTCTGGCGCATCCCGTCAACGAGGCGGAGCTCGCGGCGTTTCGGACCGCGTTCTCGGGCACTCTCGCGCGCTTCGGATTCCCGCCCTGCCCCGGCGCCGTGATGGTGTCCAATCCGTTCTGGTCTAGGCCTCTTGCCGATTTCGAAGCCGACTTCCGCCGCTGGATCGCCCTGCCCGACGCCGACGCCCACCTCAACGTGGCCATCTTCCTGGACGCCGAGGCCGTCGCCGGCGACGCCGCCCTCCTCGCCAAAGCCAAGGCGGCCCTGATGGACGCAGTGCGCGGCGAGCAGGCCTATCTCGCGCGCTTCGCAAAGGCCGTCGACGCCTTCGAAACCCCGATCGGACTGTTCAACCAGCTTGTCACTGCCGAGGGCGCCGGCGACGCGCTCGATCTGAAGCGCGGGGGCTTGTTCCCGCTCGTGCACGGCGCGCGCGCGCTCGCGCTCGAGAAGGGCATCCCGGCCACGAACACCGAAGCGCGGCTGATGCATTTGGGGCGGATCGGCATGCTCAAGCCGGCATTTGCGCGCCAATGCGTCGATGCATTCCAGTTCCTGGCAGGACTGCGGCTGGATGCGCAACTCGCGCAGGCGGCGGGCGGCTCGGGGGCGCTGGTGCGTCCGGCGGCGCTGACCACCATGGAGCGTGACCTACTTCGCGACGCCTTTCAGGTGGTGAAGCAGTTCCGCGAGATCGTGCGGCGCCACTTCAACCTGGGCCTGTTCGGATGACCGGATGGTCCAACCCCTGGTTGGCCGCCAAGCGGCTCTTCCACCAGGCCACGATCGGCGACCAGAACTACCGCTTCCTGTTTCGGCCCGGTCCCCCCGACGAAGTCGTTGCCATCGACTGCGAGACCACAGGACTCGACGTCGCCCACGACGAGATCATCACGATAGCGGCCATACGCATCCGCGGCTCGCGCATCCTGGCGAGCGAACGCTTCGAAGCCCTCGTGCGGCCCGACGTCCGCATCGCGCCCGAAGCCATCAAAGTCCACCACCTGCTAGAGAGCGAGGCGAAGGCGGGCGCGTTGATCTACCACGTGCTGCCGGATCTGCTGCGCTTCATCGGCGGACGACCCCTCGTCGGCTACTACCTCGAGTTCGACATCGCGATGTTGAACAAGGCCGTCCTTGGCTTCATCGGCGTGGAATTGCCGAACAAGCGTATCGAGGTCTCCCGCCTTTATCATGAGCGGAAATATGGCGACGCGCCGCCCGGAACCGTGGTCGACCTGTCGTTCGCCGCAATGCTGGCGGATCTCGGCATTCCCCGGCTGTCGCAGCATGACGCCGTCAATGACGCTCTGATGACTGCGATGGCGTATGTGGCGCTGCGCGACCTCAAGCGTCGCGGCGCCCGCATCCCACGGCCCCGGATGAAAGCGCCGCTGCAGCCGGGCGGGGTTTGATCATTATCCACGCTAGACGAAGGTTGAATCCCGCCCGCGGAAGAATCCTGTATCGTTTGAAATCGGCGTATGCGGATTTTCGCACGCCCAAGATGGCGACCCTCACAAAAACCCGGGTCGCTGCGATGATGGACGAGGGACTTGGGGGAAACTGCGGCCGATCCGATCCGGATGGCCCGTGTGTTTTCGAAATGATGATGTTGCGCATGAAAGACGCCGATACCCGGTCGGCGAACGGGCAAACACGTCCCGTCGCATGCGCGGCCAGAGGAACGACAAGGAGTTGGGCATGACGATGGCAGCCGCCCCCGCTGGGGCTGAACGCGTAAGGCCGATGACATCCGACGAGAAGCGCGTGATCTTTGCGTCCTCGCTCGGCACTGTCTTCGAATGGTATGATTTCTATCTCTATGGTTCGCTCGCCACCATCATCGGCGCGCAGTTCTTCAGCCAGTTCGACGAAGCCACGCGCAACATCTTCGCGCTGCTGGCCTTCGCGGCGGGCTTCATCGTTCGCCCGTTCGGCGCGCTTGTGTTCGGCCGCGTCGGCGACCTCGTCGGCCGCAAATACACCTTCCTGGTCACGATCCTGATCATGGGCCTGTCGACCTTCATCGTCGGCCTGCTGCCGGGGTCGAAGTCCATCGGCATCGCGGCCCCGATCATCCTGATCGCGCTGCGCCTGCTGCAGGGCCTCGCGCTCGGCGGCGAATATGGCGGCGCAGCCACTTACGTGGCCGAGCACGCCCCGCAGGGCCGCCGCGGCTTCTACACCTCGTGGATCCAGACCACCGCGACGCTGGGCCTGTTCCTGTCTCTGATCGTCATCCTGTTCACCCGCACGATCGCGGGCGAGGCGGCCTTCGCCGAGTGGGCCTGGCGCATTCCCTTCCTGCTCTCGATCGCGCTGCTCGGCATCTCGGTCTGGATCCGTCTGCAGCTCAACGAGTCGCCGGCGTTCCAGAAGATGAAGGCCGAGGGCACGGGCTCCAAGGCGCCGCTGTCCGAGGCTTTCGGCCAGTGGAGCAACATGAAGTTCGTGATCATCGCGCTCGTCGGCCTCGTCGCCGGTCAGGGCGTCGTCTGGTACACGGGCCAGTTCTACGCGCTGTTCTTCCTCCAGAGCATCCTGAAGGTCGACGGCTACACGGCGAACCTGCTGATCGCCTGGTCGCTGCTCGTGGGCACCGGCGGCTTCGTGCTGTTCGGCTGGCTGTCGGACAAGATCGGCCGCAAGCCAATCATCCTCGCCGGCTGCCTGCTCGCCGCCCTTACCTACTTCCCGCTGTTCACGGCGCTCACCGGCGCGGCGAACCCGATGCTCGAGAAGGCGATCGAGACCGCCAAGGTGCAGGTCGTGGCTGATCCGGCCGATTGCGGCGACCTCTTCAATCCGGTCGGCACCCGCAAGTTCACGTCGTCCTGCGACGTGGCGCGCGACGCTCTCGCAAAGAGCGCCGTGAAGTACACCACCACCGCAGGCCCGGCCGGACAGCCCGCCAAGATCAACGTCAACGGCACCGACGTCGCCGTCTACGCGGATGGAAAGACTTCGCCTGACCTCGCCAAGAACCTGGCGGCCGCTATCGGCGCCGCCGGATACCCGAAGCCGGGCGACGCGAGCATCGTGAAGATGTCGAACCCCTTCGACATCTTCCGCCCTCAGCCCTTCAAGGTGATCTCGATCCTGTTCGTCCTCGTCGTCTACGTGACGATGGTGTACGGCCCGATCGCGGCGGCACTGGTCGAACTCTTCCCGACCCGCATCCGCTACACCTCGATGTCGCTGCCCTACCACATCGGCAACGGCTGGTTCGGCGGTCTTCTGCCCGCCACTGCCTTCGCGATGGTGGCCCAGACGGGCGACATCTACTACGGCCTCTGGTACCCGATCGTGATCGCGCTGGTCACCTTCGTGCTCGGCCTCCTGCTCGTGCCGGAGACCAAGGACCGGGACATCTACGCCGGCGACAGCAAGATCTGAGGAGCGTGCGGGCGGCCTCGGCCGCCCCACTGCCTCGGCTGATCCAAGCCAACGAAAAGGCCCCGTCTCTCGACGGGGCCTTTGTTGTATCGGGCGTTACGCGCCGAAGCTCAGTAGTCGCATACCGTCTCACGGCGGACATCCCAGCCCCAGCCGGGCACCCAGACGCGGCGGCGGGTGACGTAGCATTCGTTCACGGGCTCGGCGTAGACCGGGCGAGCGCCATAGACCGGAGCGCCGTACACGGGCGCGCCATAGACCGGAGCCCCATAGGCCGGACGGGAGCCCGCGATGGCCGCGCCGAGCGCCAGGCCGCCAACCGCGCCGATGGCCGCGGCCGCGCCCGGGTTGAACCCGCCCCGGTGGCCGTAATAGCGATACTGAGCTTCGGCCGGGGCCACGCTGGCCGCGATGCCGGCGCCCATCGTGATGGCCGCGATGGCGCCCAGGACGATACGGTTCTTGGTCATTCTACTCTCCATCACGCCGCGGAACGAGGTGATTACCCCAGTCCGCCGTGCGAACCCTGTATTCGATGCTCGCAATCTAGAGCTCACGCCCTGAATGCCGCATGAATGCTCTTGGGCTGCATTGTGGCGCAAGCGCGGCCGTTTGCGGCGGGCCCGAAATCTGCCGGATCCCTCAAACGGCCGCCGGGCGCGCCTCAATCGATCTGCGCGCCGATCTTGGCGATGGCCTGCTGGTACACGGTCGCGGCGTTCCAGCCCTGGATCGCGGCGAAGTTCGGCTCGCCGGGCTGATAGCCCGCGCCGCGCCGCCAGCCATGCGCCTTCAGGAAATTGGCCGTCGACATCAACGCATTGGCGCTGTTGTCCAGGCTGCCGCCCACGCCGTAGAGCAGGATGCTCTTGGGCATGAACTGCGTCTGGCCGAGCTCGCCATGCATGGAGCCGCGGGTTTCGCCCGTGATGAGCCCCCGGTCGACGAGCTTCAGCGCCGCATCGAGCTGGTCCGTGAAGAACTCCGTCCGGCGGCAGTCGTAAGCAAGGGTCGCGACGGCCGACAACGTGTTCTGGTTTCCGCGCTGCGTGCCAAACGCCGTTTCCATGCCCCAGATCGCGATCAGCGGTCCGGCAGGCACGCCGTAGCGTTCCTCGATCTGGTCGAACAGCGCCGCCTGCGAGCGCTTCAGGGTGCGCCCGCGCGCCACGATGGTGGAGCCGCCGCGCTTGGCCATGAACTGGTCCAGCGTCAGCCGAAAGCTCTTTTGGCCCCGGTCGGCCGAGATCGTCGCATAGGCGTAGGTCGTCCCAAGCAGAGCCGAGACCGCCGTCGGGCTCGCGCCTCGCGCCCGCGCTTCGGCTGCGTATTGCTGCTTCCAGCTTTCAAAGCCGGCGGCCGAATTGCCGCACTGCGCCGCAGCGGCCGGCCCAGCCGTCCCGAGAAGCGTGGCGACCGCAACCGCGGCCGCGAACCTGATAGGGGCGAATATGCTCACGTCGATCTCCATTGGCCGCTTGGGGGCAAGCGGTAACCGCACCCGGAATGGTTCGTTCAATCCGGTCGCAGGCGCAAGAGGACGTAAGGAGAATGGTTTCCAGACCAGGGGGCCATGGTGCCGGATGAGGGGATCGAACCCCCGACCTTCGGTTTACAAAACCGCTGCACTACCGCTGTGCTAATCCGGCCCGCTGCGGTCCTAGCAGCCCGCCCGACCGCGTTCAACCAGCCAATTGGCGAACGGGCCATGCGAAGCGGCGAGGCGCTCCGCATGGCCCGACGGGTCAGCCGCGTGCGGCGGCCTTCGCCTCGCGCCGACGGGCATGAAGAACCCACTCGGTGTAGCCGTTAGGCTGCTCGCGTCCCTTGAACACGAGGTCGCAAGCCGCCGCGAAGGCCGGGCCCTCGAACGCAGGCGCCATGGGACGATAGAGCGGGTCCCCGGCGTTCTGCCGGTCGACCACCTCGGCCATGCGCTTCAGCGTCGCCATCACCCGCGCCTCGTCCACCACGCCGTGCAGCAGCCAGTTGGCGATGTGCTGGCAGGAAATTCGCAGCGTCGCGCGGTCCTCCATCAGGCCCACGTCATGGACGTCCGGCACCTTGGAGCAGCCGACGCCCTGGTCGATCCAGCGCACCACATAGCCGAGGATGCCTTGGCAGTTGTTGTCGAGCTCCTCCTGGATCGCGGCGGCGTCGAACGAGCCCGTCGCGAGCGGGATCGTCAGCACGTCCGAGAGGGGCGCGCGATTGCGGCCTGCAAGCTCGCTCTGGCGCTGCGCCACGTCCACTTGGTGGTAGTGCAGCGCGTGCAGGGTCGCGGCCGTGGGCGACGGCACCCAGGCGGTGTTCGCGCCGGCCTTGGGGTGGGCGATCTTCTGCGCCAGCATGTCGGCCATCCGGTCCGGAATCGCCCACATGCCCTTGCCGATCTGGGCGCGTCCGGGCAGCCCGCACGCGATGCCGGCGTCCACATTGGCGTCCTCATAAGCCTGCAGCCAGGCAGTCTTGCGCATGTCGTTCTTGCGCACCATCGGGCCGGCCTCGATCGAGGTGTGGATCTCGTCGCCTGTGCGGTCCAGAAAGCCGGTGTTGATGAAGGCCACGCGGTTGGCCGCCGCCTTGATGCAGGCCCGGAGGTTCACGGTGGTGCGGCGCTCCTCGTCCATGATGCCCATCTTGAGCGTGTGCCGCTTGAGGCCGTAGATGTCCTCCACGGCGCCGAACAGCGAGTCCGCGAAGGCGACTTCGTCCGGCCCGTGCATCTTCGGCTTAACGATGTAGACCGAACCGCGCCGGCTGTTGCGGATGGCGTGCTGCCCGCGCAGGTCGTGCAGGGCGATGAGCACGCTGACGGCGGCGTCCAGGATGGTCTCCGGGATCTCGCCGCCGTCGGCGAGCACGGCGTCGGTGTACATGTGGTGGCCGACATTGCGCACCAGCATGAGGCTGCGGCCATGCAGGGTCACGGTCCCGCCCTTCGGGCCTGTGTAGACGCGATCCGGGTTGAGCCGGCGCTCCACCGTCCCTTTGCCCTTGGCGAAGGTTGCCGTGAGGTCGCCGTTCATCAGGCCGAGCCAATTGCGATAGACCTCGACCTTGTCCTCCGCATCCACGGCCGCGACGCTGTCCTCCAGGTCGACGATGGTGGTGACGGCCGCCTCCATGATCACGTCGGCGACGCCGGCCGGGTCGGTCTTGCCGATCGGGTGGCGGCGGTCGATCAAAATCTCCAGGTGCAGGCCGTTATGGGCCAGTAGTACCGCATCAAGGGCGTCGGCAGCGCCACGATAGCCGGTGAACTGTGCAGCGTTCTTCAGCCCGACGACGCGGCCATCCGACAGCGAAACCGCCAGGGCGCCGTCCTTCACGGCGTAACCAGTCGCATCCGCGTGGCTGGCCCCGGCCAGCGGCGCGGCTTCGTCGAGGATCTCGCGCGCCTTGGCGACCACCTTGGCGCCGCGCTTCGGGTTGAACCCGACGCCGCGCTCGGCACCGCCGTCTTCCGGCAGTGCGTCCGTGCCATAGAGCGCGTCATAAAGGCTGCCCCACCGGGCGTTCGCGGCGTTCAGCGCGTAACGGGCGTTGGACGCCGGAACCACGAGCTGAGGCCCCGCGATGTGGCCGATTTCCTCATCGACATTGCCGGTGCCGATGCTGAAGCCGGCAGGCTCCTCGACCAGGTAGCCGATCTCACGCAGAAAGGACTGGTAGCCGTCCGGGTCGATTGTCTGCCCCTTGCAGGCGCGGTGGAAGTCGTCGATTTGCGCCTGCAAACGGTCACGCGTTTCGAGCAGCGCCTTGTTGCGAGGCGCGAATTCGCGCACCAGCGCCTCAAGCCCGCTCCAGAACGTCTCGGGCGAAACGCCCGTGCCGGGCAGCGCCTCGCGGGCGATGAAATCGTGCAGGATGGGCGCGACCGAAAGACTGCCGACGCTGATCATGAAACTCTCCTGAAGGCGCGATACGCCGGAAATACGTGGCTCCGTGCAGGCCTTAGACCATGGTCCCCAGCGCGGAAAAAGCAAGCGGCCGCGAATGCACTTGTTCCCTCTGGGAACAAATCCAAATTACTTTCAACGCCCACAGGGCGAGCGGTTGGGCGGCGGCCCCAGCGTGTCGAGCGTGTTGGTCTCGTGCAGAAAGCCCTCGATGGGGGCGAGGTCGATCACGGCGTTGTGCGTGGCCAGGAACACGCCTTGCCGCAGCTGGTGGTCCCAGGCCCGGAACGATCCCGGATAGGCCTTGTAGAGCTCGAGGCTCATGTCAGGGCGCATGAGACGAGAGACCAGCGCGCCCGGCGCTGCATCGCCCGCGGACCGCGTCTCGGCGTCGATCGCGGCGCGCACGGCCGCCCAGGCGGCCCAGTCCTCGGACTGCATGGGACGGCCGGCGTCGCGCTCGAAGCGGCGGTTCAACTGCGGCGCTCCGTTGCGCTCCGCCGCCGGGTGCCAGGCCAGCGCGCGCAGGCCCTCCGTGCCGACGACCGGTCGCGGCAGGATGGTGCGATAGGGAGCCATGCGGCCGTATTCGCCTACGAGATCCGACACGAAAACGACGTCGTAGTCGTCGCCGCCTGTCAGGAGGCCGATGTTGCTCTCCTCGCGGCGGCGCGGATCATTGGTATTTGTGAAAGGCCGCACCGCGACGACGCGCGCGCCGAACTTCTTGGCCGAGGCCTGCATGGCGGCCGAATATGCGATGTCGCCAGGTTCCGGACCCTCCAGCACCAGGATCTTCTTCCAGTTGCGACGCACCAGCAGCTGCGCCAGCGCGTCGGTGCGCATGGACCGCGACGGGATGACGTGGAACAGCGTGCCCCTGCAGGCGTCGGCGCGCAGGCTGTCCTCTTCGTCTCGCACATTGAACAGCGCCATCGAGGGCGCAGCGGTGGCGGCGGCGAGCAGGTCCGCGCCCGGGAGGTCCAGAACGGCGGCGCGGACGCCTTCGGCGGCGGCGGTCGTCAGCACTACGCCGACCGGCTCGTCCGCCTTCAGCGTGCGGCGGACGACCTTGAACGTTACGCCCAGCGCCCTTCCGGCCGCGCGCCCGTCCTTGGCGGCGAGTTCCGCGCCCGGCAGGGAGCTCTGGCGCTCGATGCGCGCTACCCCGTCATGGCCGGGAAGCCGCGCGTACCATGGGTCACCCTCGCGATCGACGAACAAGATCACACGCTCCGGCGCAGCGCCCTGCCCGACCGCAGGCGCGGCGACGGCGACTGTGAGCGCAAGCGCGATCCAGCCCAGGCCGACCCGCAGGAGGCCGCTAGTCATCCACAATCACCGCGTACGGCACCATGCCGACCGGCACGGTCTTGCGGACCTTCCCGCTCGGGATGTCGATGATCGACAGGTCGTCCGACAGCCCGTTCGCCACGTAAAGCGTTTTCTCGTCGGTCGAAAATCGCAGGCCCCACGGCCGCCGGCCAACCAGGATGTAGTCCTTCACCGCGCGCGTCCCGACGTCCACGACCGCAATATGGTTGGCGCGGCCCAGCGCCACATAGGCAGTCTTGCCGTCGCGGGTGATCACGAGGTCCACCGGCGTTACCTGCTCGCGCCGCATTCCTTTCGGGAGAAAATTGATCTGTCCCTTTGAGGCCAGAGTCTCGACGTCGATGATGTCGACGATGCCGGAGATCTCGCACGAGACCCAGAGCTCCTTGCCGCCCGGCGCCAGCGCGAAGCGGCGCGGACGCGAGCCCGTGATGATGTCCTTCACGACCTTGCCGCTTGCCGTGTCGATGACATGCACAAGGTTGCCCGCTTCCGAGGCGACGAACACGCTCTTTCCGTCGGGCGTCGCCAGCACGCCTTCGGGCTCAGGCCCGGTCGCGTGGTGGGCCGTCACCTCCCCGGTCTCGAGGTTCAGCACCGTGGCTTCCGAGTCGTCCTCGTTGGAAATGTAAAGGTCGCGCCCGTTGGGGTGGAGATCGAAGGTCTCGGGGTCGGGGATGTCTCTGAAACGCTTCAGCAGCGTATGGCTCGCGAGGTCATAGACCGCGATCGTGTCGTCGTTGCCGCAGGCGACGACGAGGCTCTTGCCGTCCGGCAGACGCAGCATGCCGCGTGGGCGGGCGCAGGTCTTGAATTGCCCGACGACCTCGTCGGCCTTGTTCAGCATGACGATGTTGTCGGAACGCTCATGCGACACGTAGATGAGCCCGGTGCCGGCCGCTGCTCCCTGCGCAACCGCGCTGGCCACGACGAGCGCGACCAATCGTCGAACCCAGGCGCTTCGCCCGCCAACCATGACCTGCTCCCCCCGCGCCGCGCGAGCGGCTTTGTTGGGCTCATCGTGGTCCGGCCAGCCCCGCGGAGCAAGTCCGGTGCAGGGGCGATTATCGGCTCGCTTCGCGCATCACGGCTTCCACAGCGCGCACCACCGCCTCCGGCGCGTCGAGCGGGATCTGGTGACCGGCTTCCGGCACGCTCTCGGGCGCGGGCGCGCCGAGTTGGCGGGCAAGATCGGCCTGCAGCCGGCGCCACACCCGCTCCATGCGCCCATCCGGATAAGCCCCGTTCCATTCGCCGTCGCCATGGACAAGCACGCGCGAGGGCATGCGCACATAGCCGGCCCGCTCGGCGTCCGCCAGGCTTGCGCCGATGCCCCGCATTTCGCGGATCACCGAGAGCCGCGCCTTCTCGGCGGTCGCCAGATCGACGGCGAGGCGCTGCATGCCGTCGGGCAATCCGTAGCCCGCCGCCGCCGCAGGAGTCCGGTTCAGCACCTGGTTCGGATCGCGCGGCAAGTCGATCCCGGCTTCCGCGAAGCTTTCGAACTCCCGCGGATGCATGCTGTCCACCAGCACGAGGCCGACCACCCGATCGCGGTGGCGCGCCGCGAAATGGGCCGCCAACACGCCACCGAAGGAGTGGCCGACCAGCACAAGGGACCCATCCACGCCGGCGCTGGCCAGCAAGCTTTCGAGATCCTGGTCCAGGAACGCCAGCGTGCGGGGGCGGCTCGCTTTGTCGCTGAAGCCCGCCCCCGCCCTGTCATAGCTGCAGGTCCGTGTCACGGCGGCGAGCTGGGGTTGAACGAGCGTCCAGTCCAGGTGGTTGCCGCCCAGCCCGGCCTCGAGCACGACGGTGGGCGATCCCTGCCCTGCGCAAAACAGATGCAGCCGCGCATCCACGGTGTCGTAGAGCCGCCCTGGCGGCTGATGGACGGCCGGTCCGGGAGCCGCTGCGCCGAGCCACACGCCCAGCATGACGAGGCCAACTGCTCGCGGCCCCCACGCCCACGAAAGCATTGGCTTCGCGGCGCGGACGCGCCACCATGCGGCTAGCCAAGAAGAAGATCGCCGGGGGATGTCGAGATGCGCCATTGTTTGCCAGGCCTCGCCGCCGTCGTGTGCGCCTCGTTGCTGGCGCACGCGACGCCAAGCAAGGCTGATGCCATTCCGTGCCCCGATCTCGAGCGCCGCTACGATCTCGTCCGGTCGACGGCCCTGCCCCTTGAGGTCGTCTCACAAAGCTTTACCGCCGCAGCGAGCGGCTGCGACGCGCTGCTGGAGCGGCTGATGGACGCGGGCGCCTCGCCACTGGCGCGCAACCGCGAGGGCGACACCACACTGTCTATCGCGGCCCGCAACGGCCATTCGTCGACCGTGCAAATGCTGCTTAAGCGCGGAGCCGACCCCGAGCAGCGCAACCTCCAGGGCGGAACCGCCCTGTTTGTCGCCGCCCAGGCCAACAAAACGCGGATCGTGCAGATCCTCGCCGCCGCCGGAGCCAATATGGAGGCGCCTGGCCGTTCCGGCGTCTCGCCCCTGAGCGCCGCGGCTTTCAACGGGAACGAACGTCTGGTCGAAATGTTCCTGGCCCGCGGCGGCGACGCCAGCGCGGTGGACGGCACCGGCAAATCAGCGATCGTCTACGCCGCCGCCCGGGGATTCACGGCGATCGTCAAGCGCCTCCTCGACACCGGCGTCGATCCGCGCCAGCGCTACGCAAATGATCTCACTTTGCTGATCTGGGCGGCAGGCCACGCCAACGACTCGCCCGAGGTCGACGGGGTTCGCACCGTCGAACTGGTCCTGTCGCGCGGCGTCCCGGTGGACGACACTGACGACCGCGGCCGGACGGCGCTGATGACGGCGGCTGAACTCGGACACGCCGCCATCGTACGCACACTCCTGACGGCCGGCGCCGATCCATCGCGCCGCGACAAGGAAGGCAAGACGGCCGCCGATCTTGCGGCGGGCGAGGCTGTGCGCCTCGCGCTTTCGGGGGGCTGAGCAGCCTGCCAGTTGCTATTTGCCCGCGTAGTAGTTTGCCAAAGCCTGCAGGTCCTCGGGCTGGAGGGTGCCCAGGATGTCGCTCATCCACGGATTGTTGGTCCGCACCTTGGCGCGAAAATCCTCCATGGTCTTCAGTAGGTAGTCGTGCGACTGGCCGTTGATGCGCGGCGTCGTCCCAGCCCCCACGCCGTCCGCGCCATGGCATGCGCCGCACTGGCCCGACACGATGGCGGTTTCCGAACGCTTCACGTCCGCCTCGCTGGCGCGTGGCTGGTTGAGGTTCACCCATGTTTTTTGGGAGAAGTATTCGGCCAGCGCCATCATGTCCTCGCGCGACAGATCCTGCGCGATCCCGTTCATGATCTCGTTCTTGCGGTTGCCGAGCTTGAAGTCGCGCAACTGCAAGTAGAGGTAACCCTGGTGCTGCCCCCAGATCGAGGGATAGCTCGGGTCGATGGCCTTGCCCTGCTCGCCGTGACACTGAAGGCAGGTCTGGGCCTTCTCGTCGATCGAGGCGGTTTGCGAGAAGGCGACGCTCGTGAGCGCGCAGGCAAAAAAGGCGGACAGAGCCGCCGTCGTGCGGGCCTTTCCAGAAGTCATGATGGCCGTTTCTCAGTGTCTCGGGGGACGAAAAGAGCGGGGCCGCATCACGGCCCCGCCCGGTCTCTGGATCATCAGGCAGGCAGGCTCATTCGGCCAGCGTGAATGCGATGATGCTGTTGCCGCGCTTGTAGTCGATCTGGGTGTTGCCGCCCGCGCCGACCACGATGAACTGCTTGCCATCCACCGTGTAGGAGGACGGAGGCGCATTCACGCCGGCGCCGGCCTGGAACTTCCAGAGGTTGGAGCCCGTCTCGGCGTCATAGGCCTTGAACTGCCCGTTCGCCTCGCCGGTGAACACCAGCCCACCGGCCGTCGCCAGGATGCCGCCGATCATCGGCTGCGCGGTCTTCACCTGCCAACGGATCTTGCCGGTGTTGTAATCCACGGCCGTGACGTTGCCCCACTGCTCCTCGGTCGGGATCACCTTGAACGCGCCGCCGAGCCAGAGCTTGCCAGCCGGGTAGTTCGAGCTTTCGACGTGATACGTCATCGGCTGGTGCAGGTTGATCGCGTAAGTGAGGTTCAGGTTGGGGTTGATCGCCATCGGCGACCACTCCACGCCGCCATTGGCGCCCGGCAGCATGCGCGCGCCCTCCTTGGTCGGCAGCACCCACATGTTCTCCTGTGGTACCATGGCCTCGGAGAAGCGGATCAGGCTGCAGTCCTTGGCGTCATGCACGTAGACGTGGCCAGTCTTGCCGCCGTGCAGCACGCCCTTGATCGGCTTGCCGTCCTTGTCCGCCACCGTGGTGATGATCGGCGGGCTCACGGCGTCCAGATCCCAGACGTCATGCGCGATGTACTGGAGGTGGCAGACATACTGGCCGGTGTCGAGGTTCACCGAGACCAGCGAGTCCGTGTAGAGGTTGTCGCCGGGGCGCAGCGAGCCGTCGAGGTCCGGCGACGGGTTGCCGACCACGAAGTAGATGCGCCGGGTCTCGAGATCCACGGCCGGGTTCTGCCACACGCCGCCGCCGAGCGTCTTGTAGGGGTCGCCGGTCTTGGCGAGCTGGGCCTTCTCGGCGTCGATATTGCGCTTCATGTCGCGGCCGGTGGCGTCCTTGGTCGCCCAAACGCCGACCGAGTTCTCCGGCACGGTGTTGAACGTCCAGACCAGCTTGCCGGTCTTGGTGTCGAACGCCTTCACGAAGCCGCGAATGCCGTATTCGCCGCCGTTGGTGCCGATCAGGACCTTGTTGTCCACGACCGTGGGGGCCATCGTTTCGCTGTAGCCGAGCTCCGGATCGGCGATCTGCGTCTCCCAGACCTGCTTGCCCGTCTTGGCGTCCAGCGCCAGCAGCTTGGCGTCAAGCGTGGCCATGTAGACCATGTCGCCGCTCACCGCGACGCCGCGGTTGTTCGGGCCGCAGCAATAGACCGTGATCGGCCCCATCTTGTGCTTGAAGTGCCAGAGCTCCTCGCCCGTGCGCGCGTCCAGCGCGTAAACGTGGTTGAACGCCGTGGTGACGTACATCACGCCGTTGACGACGATCGGGCTGGTCTCAAGCGATTCTTTCACCTCGGTCTGAAAGATCCAGGCCGGGCGCAGCTTGCTGACATTCGCGACGTTGATCTGCCGGTTCGGGTAGAACCGCGTCTGTGCGTAGTTGCCGTTCGTGTGCAGGAAGTTGTTGCCGTCGCCCGCGGCGCGGCTGAGCAGGTCCTGCGTAACGGAGTTCATGTCGCCCCACTTGGAGGCTGTCTTGATCTCCTGGGCGCTTGCATATCCGGTGGCCCCCAGGCCTGCCGAAAGCGCAAACGCAAGCATCGCCAATGACTGGCGTGTTCTCGACACCATCCTGAAATCCTCCCCGATATCCCGCGGCCAAGCCGTCTTTGCGGCTCATCGACAGCCGGGACAGACATGCTGCGCCCGTGGAATCAGGGTGTCAACGCCAAGGTTCAGGCGCCCGGCGGGCGATTACTGTGGGATGCCAGCTACATACTCGTTCACCGCTGAACGATCATCAAACCTGGCGACGCGCGCCGAGGGCGGATATTTTGCGAGCGCCACATGCAGGCAGGCGAACACTTTCTCGCATTCTGACGAAAACGACCGTAAAGCAGCGGTTATTTTGTGCAGTCCGTCAAATCGCGTTCATGAACCGCAAAAACCTCCCCCGATTTGACCTCGACATTCCGCGCCACACAGGTGCGCCCGCCTTCCTCGCGCACCTGAACGTCATATCGCCCAGGTTGCACGTCCGTGATGCGCAGCCGTTCGTCGAAATCCACCGTGCCGTCGCGATCGTTGGCGCACTGGTTCTTTCCCCACTTGCCGGAGCCCGGAAGCGCAAGTCGCACCTGGTCCAATGTAACGCCAGTGAGATTCCAGAATCGTATCCCGCCGCGCTCCGCCCCGAAAGCGGGCGCAGCCAAGCTGCAAAGAAGCGCCACGACGGCGAAGCGGCTGCCCATGATTTCCCCCCAATGTTTGACCGTCAGCGCAGCAGGTTTCAGCCTCCTTCGCAAGCGGCAGCTGTCATCCGAAGCGCCGCGCCGAGCCGTCACGGGCCGGAATGGCCGCGCTTGCCCGTAAGCCGCCGCTGCGCTTTATGGGCCGCGGGCGGGCGGCGCACCCTTGGGAGCTCCACATGAATGACGAACGCCAGCGGGTCGAGCCCGCCGTGCTCGACAGCAAGGTCGTTCATGACGGCTGGAGCACCTTTTCAATCGCACGCATGCGCCTGCCCAACGGCGCGGTGGTGAACCGCGAAATCGAGGACCACGGCCGGGCGGTTTGCGTCCTACCCTATGACCCGGAGCGTCGTGTCGCCATTCTGGTGCGGCAATTTCGGCCAGCTCCCTTTGTGGCCGGCGGCGTCCTGTCGCTGGAGGAAGCGCCCGCCGGGTTGCTGGACGAGGACGATCCGCAAGACTGCGCCCGCCGCGAAGCCATGGAGGAATGTGGCCTGCGGCTCGGCGAACTCGAGCACGTGGTCAGCGGCTGGCCCATGCCGGGGCTCTCCACCGAATACATGGACTTTTTTCTCGCGCCTTATCGGGCCAAAGACCGCGTCAGCGCGGGCGGCGGCGTGCTGGACGAGCACGAGGACATCACCGTGCTGGAGGCTCCGCTGGCGGAACTCGCGGCCCGCGTCGCGCGGGGCGAAGTCACGGACGTGAAAACGCTCGTGCTCATCCTGTCGCTCCAGGCGCGCCGCCCTGAGCTCTTCCGGTAGGCCTCAAGCGCCCGGCACAACGCCGGGTGGCAGGCTGGCGGCATGGCGGGCGATTGCTCCCGCTGTGGTGATCCAGACCCGTCCATCGGCCCGGTCCCGGATATGCCGCAGCGCGCGACGCAGATGTCGGGCCCTATGCGGCCAGCCGACCAGATAGGCATGCAGCGCGACGCCCATCACCAGCGGACGGTCGCGGCTTTCCTCGAGCAGCTCGTCGAAACTGTCGACGATCATGTCGGCGAATTCGGCGCCTTCGCGCTTACGCCCGACGATCTGCGGAATGTCGTTCAACTCCTGCGGATAGGGCACCGAAAGGATGCGTCTTCCCCCACGGGTGCGAAACCAGACGGGCTGGTCGTCGTGGCACCAGTCCAGCAGGTAGCCGTAGCCGGCCTCCGCCAGCAGATCCGGCGTGGTCGCGCTTTGCGAGATCCAGGGGCCAAGCCATCCTTGAGGGGCGCGGCCCTCGCGCTCCAGCATGGCATGGGTGCAGCCCGCGATCAGCGCCTTCTCGTCCGCCTCCGCCATGACGCCCTGACGCTCGCTGTTGGTGCGTCCATGCCCGACCATCTCGTCCCCGCGCCGGCGGAACGCGTCGACGAGGTCGGGGGCGTAGTCGTACATCGAGGTGTTGAGCAGCACCGAACAGGGCAGCTGGAGGTCATCGAACATCCGAAGCAACCGCCACGCGCCGGCTCGGTTGCCGTAATCGCGCCAGGCATAGTTCAGGACGTCCGGGTGCGGCCCGGCCGGCGCGAGCTCGGCGCCGAGGCCCTCGCCGAAGGAGAAATGCTCCAGGTTCAGGGCGAGGTACACCGCGAGACGCCGCCCCTCCGGCCAGGAATAATCAGCCCGATGCGGGAGCGGGTGGTAGTCGTAGCGGTCGTGATGGCGCATGGGCGTGATGGTCCTTGGCGATGCCGCGCCGGCGGGAGCCGCTCGCGCGGCCAAGCGAAAATCATGCTAAGCAGCGCAGGCCGGCTTCCTACGCCGGTGTGCCGGAACAATCCTCGTGCGCCGCTTCAACAGGATCGCCCTCGTCACCAGCGACACCGACGACGCTCGCGCGGCCCGCGAGATCCTCGCGGCGCGCTATGGCGAGGTGAGTCCCGCGGAGGCGGACGTCATCGTGGCGCTCGGCGGCGACGGCCTGATGCTGCAGACGTTGCACCAGTTCATGGGCTCCGGGAAGCCGATCTACGGCATGAACCGCGGAAGCGTCGGCTTTCTGATGAACGAGTTTCACGACGAGAGCCTGCTCGACCGCCTGGAGCGGGCCGAGCGCAGCATCGTCCACCCGCTCTTGATGGTGGCGACCGACGCCAACGGCGTGTCGCACACGGCGCGGGCGATCAACGAGGTCTATCTTTTCCGCCAGACCTATCAGGCCGCCAAGCTGAAGGTGACGATCGACGGCAAGACCCGACTGCCCGAGTTGGTCGCCGACGGGATCCTGGTGGCGACGCCGGCCGGATCCACGGCCTACAACCTTTCGGCGAACGGCCCCATTCTGCCCTTGAACGCCCCGCTGCTGGCGCTGACCCCGATCTCCGCGTTCCGTCCCCGGCGGTGGCGCGGCGCTCTGCTGCCGGATCACGCCCGCATCTCCATCGAGGTGCTGGAGCCGATCAAGCGCCCGATCAGCGCGGTGGCGGATCATTTCGAGCATCGCAACATTCGCCGCGTCGACATCGCAATGGACCGGACCGTCGACATGGTGATGCTGCACGATCCCGGCCACAGCCTGGAAGAGCGCATCCTGCTGGAGCAATTCGGCTACTGAGCAGGCGGCGGTTCAGGCCGCCCGCTCCTGCCGACGCGCGTCCGCATAGGCCTGCGCGACCATCTCCTCGATCCGCAACAGCGCCCGGGCCTCAACGGTCAGCACCGGGGCCTCTGTGTCGGCGCACATCACGACCGACGGAAGCGAGAAAACCGGCGTAACCGGGTCCTTGTCGTTGGCGGCTGCCGGGATCATGTCGTCGGCCCAGTCTGATGGCTCATCCTGTTCGGCGAAGAGCTGCGGTTCGGCGGCGAGATCGGTTGCGAGCAATTGCGGCGGCTGATCCGCTTGGCGATGCTCGGCGGCGGATGGGTCGAGGACTTTGTCCGGCGTGATCAATGCGGCGGGCGGGTGATCGGCGACCGGGGCCGGGTCGACCGCGATATCCGCTTCAACCACCGAGCCTCTCAGCAACAAGGCGTCCTCGATTGCCGCCAACACAATGGGGCGGATCTCGTCCGCGCGGCTCTTCTTTGAAATTTCATGCGCCAGCTCGATGGTCGCCGACACCGGCGGCTCGAATTGAGCCGACACCGGCACCGGCGCAGCCAGGGCGAGCGGCGGCTTGTGAGCGATCGCCAGCGAGTCGAGCATCATCGAGGCGGCGAGCCGGGCTTCGTCGCGGGCGGTCTCGACCTCGAAGCGCCGCAGCACCGCGAGGACACGTTCTCCACCGACGGCGTTCTGCACATCGCGGTCCGCCAGCACGCGCGCGATGATCCGGCGCGCGACGACGGGGCCGCCGCATAACCCGGCGAAATCGGCCGTGACCTCGCGGCAGTTTTGAACGGCGCTCGCGAAAGCCGGCATGAGGCTCTCCGGCAAGCCGGCCTTGCGATACAGCGCCCGCCAGCCTCCGGCGCGCGGCTCCACCATCAAGGCGGCGGCTCGACGTTCGGCCATGCCGGCGAGGTTGGCGAGAGCTGAGGTTGGCAGCCGCAGGTCGCCCGACAGCAGCGCCCGCAGCATCACCCCCGCCGTCAAGCGTCCGGTCGCGCGCAGATGCGCGACGAGGCCGGCCAGGTCGTCTTCGTCACAAAGCGAGGCAAGCGCAACGGCGACGCGCTCCTCGTCCTCGTGAGCGAACTGCTCGCGACGCAATGCGCCGTCACGGTCCGCCAGCGCCAAGGCGCGGCGCTCCGCCAACATCACGGCGAACCGCACGTCCACTGGCGTCGACGGCCGCGCCAGCACCGCGTTCCGCACAGCCGAATTGGAGCCGAACCGCTCCACGATTCGGGCGAGCGAGAAAGCCGGCACCTCGGCCTCTACATTGCCCAGCAACGCCAGCGCGGCCGGCTCGTCGGCGACTTCCGCCAGGGCGGCGGCCACCGGGGCGGCGACGAAGGCGCGCCGCGCGACAGCGACCTGCGCGGCTACGTCTCCAGCCACCGCCATTTCGATGAGTTCGGCGTCGGACAGAAGCGGCGATCGCTGGAGAACGATTGCGGCGACCTCGCTACGGTCGCCAGCCAGCGCCAGGATAACGTGCCGGGGAGCCTCGGCGCAGTCCGCCAGCGCCTCCGCCAACGCGATGCGCACGGCAGCCTCCCGGTCATCCAGCGCGAGCGTCAGCGCAGCCTCGGCTTCGCCACGCTCGCTCGGGTCCATCTCGGAGCGCAAATAGGCGTGTGCAAGCGCCGCGGTCGCGTCGGCCCGGGCTGGCGCCGCCGCCGTGCGCATCCAGGCCATGTAGTGCCGGACGATCATGACGCGCCCTTTACGCGAAATGAGAGCAAATCAAGCGGTGCGCGCTGATGACGAGCTACCGCGGGACGGATGGAGAACTCGGGCGGTCGTTCTGGAGGAAGCGGGACGGTCAGACCGGCCGAGGCGCCCGAAGCAGGCGCCGCTCCCATGGGCGCTGCCGCGACGGCGTCGGTGGCGGTCGCCTTCGCAAGCGAGGCCGTGCGCGGGAAGTAGCTTGGCGCGTCGGAAGCGGCACGGCTTGACGGCAGCCCGGTCCAAAGCTTGGCCACCGTCTGGTTCATCGGCGAGCGGTCGCCCTCCGTCCGAAACAGGCCATGCATGCGAGGGCCGTCCTGCCGCGCATAGGCGGTGGCCAGCGTCGCGGGCTGAGCCGCCGCCCAGGTCGACGGATCTGATGAGATCGGGTCCGCCGCGGCGGGCGTCTTCACGAGCGACGCGTAGAGTTCCGACACCGTTTTGGGCCGACCTGTGGCCTTGTCGGTGAAAACGGCTTTGTTGGCTGCGGCCTGGTCCGGGAACACCTCCGCGGCCACCGCCTGAGGGGTGGTCTGGGCCCGCCGCGCAAGTTCGGCGGCTCCGCCCGCGCCCATGAAATGCGCCGCATAAAGCTCGCCTGACGTCGGCTGACGGCCCAGCGCCGAGGCGAGCGTCGCGGCGTTCTGGCGCGTGAATTCGCCGGCCATCAGGGCCGCCGTGCGGGGATCGTTGCGCAAGCCGAGGATCTGCTGTTTGGCCGCCGGGTCGGCCACGTCCAGGCGCCCCGACCGGCCTTCGCTAATGGCCTGCGCCTCGGCTCCGAGACCGTAGGACGCGCCCTTCGACTTGACCAGCCCAAGCCAGGTCTGCTCGATGAACTGAAAGAGGCCGGTCGCGGACGAGTTCTTGGCCTTTGCGTCGGGTACCAGCGATGACTCGCGTTGCGCCGTCTGTAGCAGGTAGCCGAAGTCCGTTCCCGTCTGCGCCGACCCGGTCTTGATGGCGTCCACCACGGGCGTCTGCGCCGCCGGCGCGAGCGGCCTTGGCTCCGGCGTGACCGCGGGTGTGGTGAACAGGAACATCGCAACTCCAGAGCGAACCGCCGACGCGTCGTCGACGGTCGGACTGACACTGTGCCGATTCATGGTAAACGGATGGTCAATGCGATCCGGAAGCCCTCAGCAGAAGGGAATGGCGACATGTCGGACATCACGGCGCGCGCGGCGCCACGCCACCCTCGCGGCGGCCTCTATTTCGAGGATTTTGTGGTGGGCGAAAGAATCGCCCACCGGCTCACCCGCACGGTGACGCAGATGGACAACATGCTGTTCTCCAACATGACGCTGAATCCGCAGCCCCTGCACATCGACGCCCATTTCTGCGCGACCGAGACCGAGTGGGGTCAGCCGCTCATGAACTCGCTGTTCACGCTCGGGCTGATGATCGGCATCTCGGTGAACGACACCACGGTGGGAACCACCATCGCGAATCTCGGCATGACCGACGTTCGCTTTCCGGCGCCGCTGTTCGAGGGCGACACGGTGCGCTGCACCACCGATGTGGCGGACAAGCGGGAGTCACGCTCGCGTCCGGATGCCGGCATCGTCGAGTTCATCCACCGCGCCTACAAGCAGGATGGAGCGCTGGTGGCGGAGTGCCGTCGCCAGGCCTTCATGCGCAAGCGGCCGCAGGCCTGACCCATGCGCTCCTTGTTGTTCGTGCCGGGCGACAGCGCCCGTAAGCTCGATAAGGCTCTCGCGAGCGGCGCCGACGCCCTGATCCTCGACCTCGAGGATTCGGTCGCCTCCGACAGAAAGGCGGCGGCCCGCGAGACGGCCCTGGCGTTCCTGCGGGAAGCAACCGCCGTGGCCGCCCGGCCTCGCCTCTTCGTGCGGATCAACGCCCTGGACACAGGCTTGGCGGACGAGGACCTGGACGGCGTGATGGCAGGCGGGCCGGACGGAGTCTTCCTGCCAAAAACGATCTCGGGGTCGGATGTCCAGCATCTCGCGGCCAAGCTCGCAGTGCGCGAAGCCGAGAACGGACAGCAGGACGGGGGCGTTGCGATCGTCGCGATCGCGACCGAAACGGCGCGTTCGATCTTCAACATGGGCAGCTACGCGGGTGCGAGCCACCGCCTCGCCGGCCTGACCTGGGGCGCCGAGGACCTGTCGGCCGATCTCGGAGCCGAGACAAGCCGTGATCAGAATGGCGTCTACGCCGATCCATACAGGCTGGCCCGCACGCTAACGCTGTTCGCCGCCAATGCGGCCGAGGTCGCGCCCATCGACACCGTGTTCACGAATTTCCGCGACGAAGCCGGTTTGCGGGCCGAATGCGAAGCAGCGCGACGCGATGGCTTCACGGCCAAGATGGCCATTCACCCCGGCCAGGTCTCGACCATCAACGAGGTGTTCACGCCGAGCGCCGCAGCGGTGGCGCGCGCGCGCCGGATCGTTGACCTGTTCGACGCCTATCCGGGCGCCGGCGTGATCGGCCTGGACGGCGAGATGCTGGACCGGCCTCACCTGCGTCGTGCGCTCCGGACACTGGACCGGGCGAAATAGGCGGGCTTCGCCCGAGGGCTCCCGGTCAACTCGGACGAACGATCGAGAATACCTCGTTCACGACGGCGTAGTCGTGGTAACCGCAGCGGGCGATGGGCTTTGCGGCCGTGATGTCGAAGCGCCCGTCCTTGATGAAGCGCTCGTCGATATAAACGCCGACGACGTGGCCGAGCACGAGGTAACGCTCGAGTTGTTCGCCCGTAGAGGTCTTCAATTGCTGGATGTCGGTGAGCCGGCACTCCAGCGCGGCCGCCACGCCCTTGACCCGCGGCGGTTTGACAATGCTCGATGGCTCCTGCTCCAGGCCCGCATGGTCGAACTCACTCTGCCCTCGCGGCAGCGTCGCCGACGTTGCGTTCATGGCGTCGCGTAGATCCCAGGTCGCCAGATTACAGACGAACTCCCTGGTTTCGCTGATAAACGCCACCGCGTCCTTGAACCCCTCGGACGAGAAGCCGACGATGGGCGGCCGAGTCGAAAAGGCGTTGAAGAACGAATAAGGCGACAGGTTCACCTGCCCGGAGGCGCTAACGGCGCTGATCCAGCCGATCGGCCGGGGCGCGATAATCGCCTTCAGGGGATCGTGCGGCAAGCCGTGGGCGTAGTTCACAGTGTCGTAGAACATGCGCGGATCATCCTTGAGCCCTGAGACGACTCTGCTTTTCGGGATCGGTCACGCGCCCCAGCGCGTCACCAGGGTGGCGACGTCGGGCCGCACCCGATCGGGCTGGGGCTCGCCCCGGCCGATATGGATGAATCCCGCAACCGTCTCCTGAGGCTCCAGGCCGATCGCCTCGCGCGCCGTGGCGTCATAGGCCATCCACTCGGTCAACCAGGCGGTCTTGAATCCCATGGCGTTGGCCGCGACCGTGAGCGTCATGCACACCGCTCCGGCCGAGAGCACCTGCTCCCATTCGGGGATCTTGACGTGCGGCGCGGCGCGGCTCACCACCGTCACCACAAGCGGCGCGCGGTTGAACCGGCCACGCTCCACCGCAAGCCTGTCCTCGTCAGCGCCCGGGTTGGCGGCCTGGAAGACCGCCGCGATAACTTCCCCCAGCCGGTCGCGCGCGTCCCCTTCGATCACGATGAACCGCCAGGGCGCCAGCTTGCCGTGATCCGGCACTCGGGTCGCAACGGCGAGCAGCGCCTCCAGTTCGGCGGCGGTCGGGCCCGGGCCGGTCATCAACTGGGGCGGAACCGAGCGGCGGGTCCGGAGCATCTCGAGGGTGTCTGTCATGGGCGTCCGTCAACCTGGGGACGAGCAATCACCCGGCGACGGGCGACCAGCGGTCCTATTCCACATTCATGCAGTGTTCATGCGCCACATGGAAATGTGTGGCCAACATCGGGATGGGGCGCGCTGAGGCCGGATAAACCGGCCCGTTCGAAGGCGATCGAGAGCTAGGGCTAGCTCGCGACGCCGTCAAGGCACGCGCACCATCGCCACTCGTGCGCATGAGTTCCCGCCCCATGGTTCCCGCCTCTCCCATGCAACCGCAGAATCTCTGGACGCGCCGCGCGACCCTCGCGGCGGTCGGCGCCGTGCTGGCCTTCTGGATTGTCGCCGCGCTCACCTGGCGCTTCACCGACTCCGTCGTGCCCTGGGATTCCAAGAACCACTTCTACCCAATGTTCCGGTATCTCGGCGCAGCCTTGGCCCAGGGCGAATGGCCGTTGTGGAACCCCTACCATTTCAGCGGCCATCCTTCGGTCGCCGATCCCCAGTCGCTGCTGTTCACCCCCACGATGGCGGCCTTCGCCTGGCTTGCGCCCGAAGCCAGCATGCAGCTCTTCGATGGCGTCGTGTTCGCCCACCTGCTGCTGCCGGCCTTTGCCACGCTCGGCCTCTTCTATCGGCGCGGCTGGCACCCGATCGGCGCCGTCGCGGCCGCGATGATGATCGTGCTCGGCGGCTCGGCCGCTGCCCGCCTACAGCATACGGGCATGATCTTCTCCTACTCGTTCTTCCTGCCTGCGCTGCTTTTCGTCGAGATCGCGCTGGAGAAGAAATCCTGGAAAGCTGCGCTTGCCTTTGGCGTCTGCGCCGGACTGATGGCGCTCGGCCGGGATCAGGTTGCCTTCCTGTGCTGCCTCGCCATCACGGCCGCGGTGGTCGGCCAGGGCGTTCGCGCCACCCAGCCGCTCCGCTTCGCCCTGACCCGCGCTCCCCTGCTAGCGTTGGCCGCCGTCGTGATCGTCGCCATGCTGGCCATCCCGGCGCTCCTCACGATGCAGCTGCTGGCGGATTCGAACCGCCCTGCGATCAGCTACGGCGTCGCGGCGATGAACTCGATGCCGCCGTCGAGCCTTGTCACGATGCTGACGCCGAACATTTTCGGCACGCTGAACCACACCTACGACTACTGGGGCCCAATGTGGGACACGGTGCCGGAGGGCACCTACACGGATCGGGCCGTAAACTACATCTTCGCCGGCACGATCCCGGTCGTCCTGATCCTGTGGCAGGGCGTCGGCAAGGGCCGCCTGTTCAATCGCGAGCTGCGGTTCTTCGGCCTGCTTGGGCTGTTCGCGGTGATCTACGCTCTCGGCCGCTACACGCCGGTGTTCGTGCGCCTGTTCGACCATGTGCCGGGCATTGCGCTCTACCGCCGACCCGCCGATGCGACCTTCCTGATCAACATTTCCCTCGCCTTCTGCGCCGGCTACTGCGTCCATCGCTATGTCGCGGACGGCGGCATGGCCGTGGCCGAACGGCTCCGCCCCTGGGCGGCCAGGATACAAAAGACTGCCGCCTTCGCGATTCCGGCCGGGCTGCTCGCGTCCGGGCTCATCTTCTCCAGCCGCGGCGGCCATCTTCTCGAGGCTGGCGTCCAGGTGGCGCTGTTTCTTGCAGTGGCGGCTGTCGGGCTCACCCTCGCGGTGCAACAGACAGGGCGCCAGGCGCGCCTAGCCGCTGCCGCCATCCTGGTGGTGTTCACCGGCGGCGAACTCGTTTGGCGCAATGCCGCCTCGGCGCTGAACGCCGAGCCCTCGAACCGTTACGCCGTCTATGACAGCCTCAAGCCGGGCGACTTCGCGGGCCTGAATGTTTTGAAACGCGAATTGGACGAGCGCCACGCCAAGGGCGAGCGGCCCCGCGTCGAGATCCTCGGCCTGACCGGCGCGTGGCAGAACGCCTCCATGGTGCTCGGGATCGAGGATACGGTCGGCTACAACGCCCTGCGGATCGCCGAATACGAGAAGGCCGTCGGGCCGGGCGAGAACGCCGTCGAACTGCGCCTGCGCCAGTTCCCGGGCACGTTCCGCGGGTATCGTTGCAACCTGGCCCGGCTGCTCGGCCTCGAATATCTCGTCCTGGACCGGCCGGCCGACAAGCTGCCGCGGCACTTCCCGCGGCTGAGCGCCGCCACCCTGCTCTACTCATCTGACAATATGTGGATCTACCGCCTGGCCCCGGCCGCGCCACGCGCCTATGTGGCGTCGCGTCTCCGCCCGGTGGAGACCGACGAGGTGCTTTCGGACGAGGAGCTTCCGGAGTTCGACCGCAGCACCGAGGCCCTGATCGACAAGGGCGACCTGGAATACCTGGACGGGAACTACACGGCCCAGACTGACGCGACGCCGGAGGACGGCGGCAACGCCTCGCAGGTCAAGATCCTGTCCTACAAGCGCAACAGCGTGAAGCTCTCGGTCACCACCGAGCGCGCCGGCCTTCTGGTGCTGCACGATCTCTACTACCCGGGTTGGGAAGTGACCGTTGACGGCGAGGAAAAGAATGTCCTCAAGGCCAACCTCCTGTTCCGCGGCGTGGAGGTGCCTGCTGGTCAACATCAGGTTGAATTCACATTCCGGCCGCTTTCCACGGACAATTTGCTGACCGCAGCGACGGACTTCGTTCATCGCGAGGGAGCCGGCGAGACCGCCACGCGCTGACGGTTCCCGTTGCGGAGCTTGTCCGGGGGCCTGTCCGGGTGCACAACACGACCGGTCGAAGGCGCCGCCACGCTGCGGTGAACAATGGTTCAATGGCTCGAAACACGATCACGATCGCGCTTCTGCTCGTGGGGGCGCTGGGTTTGGAAACGGCGACCGCGCAGACGGTGTTCCCGCCGCTGACGCCAACGTCGCCGGCCACCGCCCTGCCGCCGCCGACCAATCCGGAGGCGAGCGGCGGACAGCCTGCGCCGACGCGATCCGGGCCGTCCACCGCCATTCACCGTGACGGCGGCATGCTTTATCTCGGGGCGGTGCTCGGGGGACAGGCCGGCCCGATCCGCACCGGCATCACGTGGCGGATCTACGCCGAGCCGCAAGATGGATCGCCCGCGACGCTGGTGCAGGAATCGACCTCCGCCTCGCCGAGCATCCCGCTGGACCCTGGCGTCTACATCGTCCATGCCGCCTACGGATTGGCGAGCGCCACCCGCCGTGTGGTGATGAGCGGCGCGCCCAGCACCGTAAGCCTCACGATCAACGCCGGCGGCCTCGTGCTCGGCGGCATCATCGGCGACACGCTCATCCCGCCCGAGAAGCTGCGCTTCAGCGTCTATGTTCCGCTCGGCAACGATCCCGAGGGGCGCGCCGTGGTGGAAGGCGCGCATGCGGGCACGCTGATCAGGCTGCCCGAAGGCGCCTACCGCATCGTGTCGACCTATGGCGACAGCAACGCGATCATGAACGCCGACCTGAAAATCGAGGCCGGCAAGGTCACCGAGGCGACGCTGCGCCACAAAGCCGCCACCGTCACGCTGAAGCTCGTGACCGCTCCCGGCAGCGAGGCTCTGGCCAACACGGCCTTTAGCGTGCTGACGCCTGGCGGCGACACCATCCGCGAAGCAATCGGCGCCTTCCCCTCCATGGCCTTGGCGGAAGGCGAGTACGTCGCCATCGCGCGCAACGCCGGCAAGGTCTACACGCAGGAGTTCACCGTGAAGTCGGGGCTCGACCGGGACATCGAGGTGCTCGCGCGCTAGTGCGCTTCAGGCGACAAACGCATCGCCGGCGCGTTAAAGTTGTTAATCGAGATATTACACTTTTAAGGGAAAGTGCTCGCGGAGGTACCGCCGCGTGCTCAGCCGATTCATCAGCCCCATTTTCCGCGAGCGCGCAGCGCGCTTTCCAATCGCGGTCGGCGCAACGCTCGCGATCGTGATGTGGGCCGGGCTCGGCTCCATTCTGGTCATCGAGCATGGCAATGCCGGTTCGGGCGCGCAACGCAAAGCCGCCGACATGGCGACGCTTTTCGCAGAGAGCGCGGGCCGCACCATCCGGGAAGTCGACAAGATCCTCCTGCTCATCCGGGCGCTTTACGAGGAGGGATCGATCGACGTCGTCACCGCCGCGTATTCGGGGCGGGCGTCGCAGTTCGACTCCCTGACTTTCCAGCTCAGCATCGTCTCGCCCGACGGCGTGCTTGTCATGTCCAACATGAAGCCCGCGACCGAGCGGGTGGACATCTCCGACCGCGAGCATTTCAAGGTTCATCGGGAGCGCAGCGAAGATCGGCTCTACATCAGCAAGCCGTTGCTCGGCCGCGCGTCCGGCCGCTGGTCAATCCAGCTTACGCGCGCCATCAAGGCTCCCAACGGCGGTTTCGGGGGCGTCATCGTGGCGTCGATCGACCCGGACCATTTTTCCCGTCTCTACGAATCCGTCGATCTCGGCCGCGACGGAGTCGTCGGGCTCTTCGGGCTGGATGGCATCGTTCGGACCCGTCGGGGTCAACAGCCCAATTCGACCGGCCTCTCCGTGGTCGGCACGCCCATGTTTGAGACCATCCGCAACGGCGCGGAAGGCTCTTACAGGCTCACCAGTCCGATCGACGGGATCGAGCGCATCGGCGCATTCCGCCGGGTGACCGGGCAGGACCTGGTCGTCGCCGTCGGGCTCTCAACGCAAGAAGCGTTCGCTGCGCTGCAGAGGCGGGGCGTCGCAATCGCGCTTATGGGGCTGCTCGGCATGGGCCTGATCGCCGGGGCCGTTGTTCTGTCGATCAGGGCGCGGCTAGCGCGAGAGGCGTTCCAGCGCGCCAGCCAGCTGGCCACAGAACAGCTCGCCGAACTCGCGCTGCGCGACGAGCGCGAGAAGCTGGCCCAGCGTGACGCCGAAGTGCTGGCCGGCGTCGAGAAGCTGAGTGGCCATCTCGGATCGTCCATCGAAACCCTGGACACGATCATTCACGCCATCGGCGAGCAATCGGCGCGCATGAATCAGGCCGCAATCGCGGCGCGCGACGGCAGCGCCGGAGCCGCGGAAGTCTCGAACGCATCGGCGCGCAATGTAGACGCGGTCGCGGGCAGCGCGATCACGATCTCGGACATGGGAATCGAGGCCGAGCGCGCCGTGAGCGGGGCGCTCGCGACCTTCGACGAAGCCATCGCGGAGGCCGACCGCAGCAACGGCGCTTTCGACGAGCTCCTGGTCGCGACCCAACAAATCGACCGCGTGGTGCAGCTCATCAGAAGCATCGCGCACCAGACCAACATGCTCGCCCTGAACGCCACCATCGAGGCGGCGCGCGCCGGAGAGGCTGGACGTGGTTTCTCGGTGGTCGCGCAGGAGATCAAGAACCTGTCGGCTCAGACCTCGCTCGCCACCGGAGAGATCAGCGATCAGCTCACCGCCATCCAGCGAGCCGGTCGGACCTCGATCGAGAGCGTTCGCGCCGTTCAGGAACGCTTGAGCGTGACCCGCGACACCACCGAGGCGATCGCCGGCACGGTGGCCCGGCAAAGCTATTCGGCCAGCGAGATTGCGATGCGCATCGCCACCGCGGCGCAGACGGCCGCCGACGCCTCCCGCAGCGCCGATGCGATCCGTGCGGCCGCGGAATTGTCCAACGCCTGCGCATCCGACGTGCTGGCGACGACCCGCACGCTGGAGGCCGAGGCCCATACGGTGCGGGTCGAGATCGAGGCGCTGCATCGCTCGCTTCGGCAAAGCAGAACGGCCTGACCTCATCGCACAAATTGCGATCAGCGTTGATCGAAGTCGTCGCGCTCCGTTGTGACCCGGAGCATGCTGCAATCCTTCATCACGGGTGATCGCATGGCCTCGAACCGCATCTACGTCCTTATTCTCTCCCTGCCGATAGCCGGAGGCAGCCCCGCTTTCGCGGCCGACGCCGCCAATGGCGGCCGCATCGCCAAGCGCTGGTGCGCGGAATGCCACGTCGTGGCGCCTGGCCAGGCCAGCGCCAAAACCGACGCTCCATCCTTTGCGAGCATCGCAATGCGCGGCGCAGCAGTGGTTCCGCTGGACAAGTTCCTCATGAACCCGCACCCGAAAATGCCGGACATGCAGCTCAACCGCACCGAGGTCGCCGACCTGGTGGCCTATATCGGAAGCTTGAAGAAGTAGCGCAGGTCGCCTTCCCCGCCCGGGAGACAACCGGGCGGGAAGACGTCAGGTCGCGACTACTCGGCCGCGATCCGCATCTCTTGCGCGCGCATTTGGTCAGGCGCCGTGGCTTCGTCGAGGAAGCGCGCCACCGCAGCGTCGAGGCTCATCACCTCCTGCGCCTGCGATCCGAGGCGACGGACCGTCACGGCGGCCTCGGCGGCTTCCTTCTTGCCCACCGCGATGATCACCGGGACCTTGGCCAGCGAGTGCTCGCGGACCTTGTAGCTGATCTTCTCGTTACGCAGGTCGGAGCGGGCGCGCAGCCCGGCGTCGCGCAGCTTGGCGGTGACCTGCCGCGCGTAATCGTCGACGTCGCTCGTTATCGGGCACACCACGATCTGCTCGGGCGCCAGCCACAGCGGGAAGTGCCCGGCGTGGCTCTCGATCAGGATGCCGAGGAAGCGCTCCATGGAGCCGCAGATGGCGCGATGCACCATGACGGGCTGCTTCTTCTCGCCATCCGCGCCGATATAGAACGCGCCGAACCGCTCCGGCAGGTTGAAGTCCACCTGCGTGGTGCCGCACTGCCATTCGCGGCCGATCGCGTCGCGCAGCGTGTACTCGAACTTCGGGCCGTAGAAGGTGCCCTCGCCCTCGTTCACGCCCGTCTTGATGCGACCGCCGGACTCGGTCGCCATCTTGTCGAGCACCTTGCGCAGGATGCCCTCCGCATGGTCCCACATGGCGTCCGTGCCGACGCGCTTCTCAGGCCGCGTGGCGAGCTTCACCACCACTTCCTCGAAACCGAAGTCGGCGTAGACCGACATCATCAGCTCGTTG
The DNA here is from genome assembly GCF_014636935.1 of Alsobacter metallidurans. GTDB lineage: Bacteria > Pseudomonadota > Alphaproteobacteria > Rhizobiales > Beijerinckiaceae > Alsobacter > Alsobacter metallidurans. The sequence goes on from NZ_BMES01000002.1 coordinate 1,284,265, forward strand.
ATCTTCAGGCACTCGGCCTCGAGCTGCTCCTCGGTGCAGAAGATGTGCGCGTCGTCCTGCGTGAAAGCGCGGACGCGCATCAGCCCGTGCAGAGCGCCGGACGCCTCGTAGCGATGCACTGCGCCAAATTCGGCGAGGCGGATTGGCAGGTCGCGGTAGCTCTTCAGCCCGTGCTTGAAGATCTGCACGTGCCCGGGGCAGTTCATTGGCTTCAACGCAAAGATGCGCTGGTCCGCATCGGGGTCGTTCGGGTGCGTGAAGGCGTGCGCCGACTTCACGGCGAACATGTTCTCCTGGTACCAGCCCCAGTGTCCGGAGGTCTCCCACAGGCTCTTGTCGAGGATCTGCGGGGCGTTGACCTCGTCGTAGTCGGCCCTCAGGCGCCGCCGCATATAGGCGATCATGGTCTGAAACAGCGTCCAGCCCTTGGGGTGCCAGAAGACGGTGCCGGGCCCTTCCTCCTGGAAGTGGAACAAGTCCATCTCGCGGCCGAGCCGGCGGTGGTCGCGCTTCTCGGCCTCTTCCAGCTGGTGCAGGTAGGCTTCGAGATCCTCCTTTTTGGCAAAGGCGGTCGCGTAGATGCGGGTCAGCATCTGATTGTTGGAATCGCCGCGCCAATAGGCGCCCGCCACCTTCATGAGCTTGAAGGCTTCGCCGATCTTGCCCGTCGAGGTCATGTGCGGGCCGCGGCACAGGTCGAACCAGTCACCCTGCCGGTAGATCTTCAGGTCGTCTCCCGCCGGAATGGCGTCGATGAGCTCCACCTTGAAGCCCTCGCCCTTCTCGGCGAACACGCGCTTGGCCTCGTCGCGGGTCCAGACCTCCTTGGTGAAGGGCTTGTCGCGCGCGATGATCTTACGCATCTCGGCCTCGATGGCCGGGAAATCCTCCGGCGTGAACGGCTCGTTGCGAGCGAAGTCGTAGTAGAAGCCGTTTTCGATCACTGGGCCGATGGTCACCTGCGTCCCCGGCCACAGCGTCTGCACGGCCTCGGCGAGCACATGAGCGGCGTCGTGCCGGATGAGCTCCAGCGCCCGCGGGTCGTCGCGGGACACAAACTCGAGCCTGGCGTCGCGCTCGATCGGATCATTGAGGTCGGCCAGCGCTCCGTTCAGCGCCATCGCGACCGTTCGCTTGGCGAGAGAGGGCGAGATGCCCTTGGCGATGTCGAGGCCGGTGGTCCCGGGGGCGAACTCGCGCACGGCGCCGTCGGGGAAGGTCACGTTGATCATGCTGCAGCTCTCCGGCTCACTCCTGCAAACACGTGCAGGTAAGCGAAAGTGGCGACGGTCAGGACGAGGGCGGGGCCGCGCCGTCGCCCATATCGACAGCCTCGCATCGGATGCGCGCTGGGGCGTTCACGCCGCGCCAAAGCCCATAGCGCCACGGTCTATACCACGCTCCGCCGGGCGGCAACGCCGCCGCAACAAGGTCGACGCCCTCCGTGCCCCAGGGGTTACAGCGGCAGATTCGGGCCGCGCCCATCCATCCCCCGGCCCAGAGCCCATAGCGGCCGATCGCCTCATCCGTGTAGCTCGAGCAGCTCGGCCAGTGGCGACATTGCCGCCCGATCAGGCCCGACAATGTGAGTTGATAGAGCCTTATCAGCCCATGCGCCGCCCATGCGCTGGCTCGGTAGGGCTTCGTTAACCCTGTCGCGCCACCCTGATGGGGCGTTTGCATCTTCTTCACGTCTGCTTGCGTCTCGGCCATTGGCTGGGCTAAGCCTCTTGCGTCCGCGGTTCGAAGCCGTTCGCCGGCGGCCCGCACACGGAGCTTTGCGTACATGGTTTATCGCGTTCGATCTTTCACCGCACGCGCAATGGGCGTGGCCTGCTCGATCGTTCTGCCCGCCATCGGCGTCTCTTCCGCCCAAGCGGCGGACGCTGTCGAGGCCCCCATCGCGGTCGGCTCGCAGCCGGCGGGCTGGCTCCTGACCGTTCGCGGCAACGTGGTGGTTTCGCCTGATTTCCCCGGCTCGAAGGACTATGGCTTCCTCGCCTATCCGTCGCTGAGCCTTCGCCGCACGGACGAGCCCGAAGGCTTCAAGGCGCCTGACGATGGAGTCAGCTTCGCGCTGTTCGGCGACAGCCGCTGGAATGTGGGCGTGGTCGCCCGCTACCAGTCCGGCCGCTACCGCGAGGACAACCGCGCCCTCTACGGCATTCGCGACGCCAAGTGGTCGCTGGAGCCCGGTCTTTTCGGCGAGTTCTGGCCCTTGGCCGACACGCTGCGCGTCCGCGGCGAACTGCGCTACGGCATCAACGGCTACAACGGCCTCGTCGGCAGCCTGGCGCTCGACTACGTGCAGCGCATCGGCAACCTGACGCTCGCCATCGGCCCCCGCGTCGCCATTGCGGGCGGCGAATACATGAACGCGTACTTTGGCGTGAGCCAGCAGGACGCCCAGTGGAATGGCGCGGTGACGCCCTACAAGGCCGATCCCGGCGTCAAGTCCGTTGGCGTGGCGGCTTCCGCCACCTACCAATGGAACGACCAGTGGGCGACCACGGTGCGCGGCGGCTATGACCGCCTCACCGGCTCGGCCGCAGACAGCCCCATCGTCCGCAACCTCGGCTCCCGCGACCAGTTCTCGGTCGGCGCAAGCGCCAGCTATTCGTTCCAGCTCGGCGGCGGCGGCTGGAAGCGCTGAGCGCCTGAAGCGCCCTCCCTCCTACTCCGCCGCCTGGGCGCCGGCCGAGCGGGCAGCCTCAATCTTGCCGATCGCGTCCACCACGGCGTCGAAAGTCAGCATGGTCGACGCGTGACGGGCCTTGAAGTCGCGCACCGGCTCCAACACGGCGGCGTCGGCCCATTCGCCTGACGGTGGGGGGCCGTTCTCCTTCAGCATCTTGCGCACAGTGTCGCGGATCTGGCGCAGCTCGTCCGCAGTCGCCCCCACGACATGCCTGGCCATGATCGACGAGGACGCCTGGCCAAGCGCGCAGGCCTTCACGTCATGGGCGAAATCCGTCACCGTATCGCCGTCCATCACCAGATCGACCGTCACGGTGGATCCGCAAAGCTTGGAATGCGCGGTCGCGCTCGCCTGCGGCGCGGGCAGGCGGCCCAGCCGAGGGATATTGCCCGCGAGCTCGAGAATCTTGGCGTTGTAGATGTCGTTCAGCATGCGCCACCGTCCTTTCACCGCAATATAGGGCTTTGATAAGGGTGCTGCGAGGGTTCCGGCGGCGCGGAGAAATTTCGCGCGACCGGACGCCGCATCTGTGGTCCACGCCGAAGCTGAAGGCGTATAGGGTGCATTCCAGTTCGGTGGAGGCTCCATCATGGACGCCGTGGTCACGACCTTTTCCCCCCGCCCCGCGATCGAGACAGTCCGGGAGGCTCCTCCCCGCCCCTCGCGTGAGGAAGCGGAGGCCGCCGTCCGCACGCTTATCCGCTGGGCCGGCGACGACCCCGCCCGCGAAGGGCTGCTCGACACGCCAAAGCGCGTCGTGAAGGCCTACGAGGAGCTGTTCCGCGGCTACGGCGAGGACGCGCAGGCGGTGCTCGCCAAGGTTTTCGAGGACGTGGGCGGATACGACGACATGGTGGTCGTCAAGGACATCCCATTCCACTCCCATTGCGAACACCACATGGTGCCTTTCGTCGGCACGGCGCATATCGGCTACTACCCGGCCGAGGGCGTGGTCGGCCTCTCCAAGCTCGCCCGCGTGGTTGATGCCTTCGCGCGGCGCCTGCAGACGCAGGAGACCATGACGGCCCAGATTGTTGGCGCCATCGACGATGCGCTGAAGCCGCGCGGCGTGGCCGTGATCATCGAGGCCGAGCACATGTGCATGTCGATGCGCGGGGTGCAGAAGCAGGGCGCCAGCACGGTGACGACGCAATTCACCGGCGTGTTCCGGGACGACCCGGCCGAACAGGCCCGCTTCATCGCCATGGTCCGCGGTTTCCGTTGAGCGCTGGCAGGCGCGGCTGCGCGTGCTAAGGGACGACGGTCGGCCGAGCGCCGGCCGTTTCGCGTTCAGGAGCCGCCCATGTGCGAGAACTGCGTTTCCCTCAGCCCCCGCGGCGACAAGCACGCCGTCGAGGAAGGCGCGCTTCTGACGCCGAAATTCGATGCGTCCGAGCTCATCACCGCGGTCGCGGTCGACGCGCAGGACGGCCAGATCCTGATGGTTGCGCACATGAACCAGGAGGCGCTTGAGAAGACTCTGGCCACGGGCGAAGCCTGGTACTGGTCCCGCTCGCGCGGCGAGCTCTGGCACAAGGGCGACACCTCGGGACAGATCCAGACCGTCCACGACATCCTGGTCGATTGCGACCAGGACTGCCTGATCCTCAAGGTCACGGTGGCGGGCGATGGCGGGTGCTGTCACACGGGGCGGCGCTCCTGCTTCTACCGCCGCGTCGAAACACCCGCGAAAGGTCCAGCCGCGCTCGTTTTCATCGAACAGCCACGATCAAGCTGAACTGTGACGGGGGCTCGGCCGTTAACGGTTCGGGTCTTCAAACAACGGTAACGTCCGCGTGCCACGCTTCAGGTGTGGGAGGAGCGGACGAGGATCGGCCATGCTCCAGGAATTACTCGGATTGCGCATGCCCGCCCGGGCCGAAGGGGCCGCCTCGTCTGGCGGTGAACCTCCGCAGGGGCAGGCCGTCACGCCAGCGCCGGCGACACGTCGCAAGCGGCCGCGCATCGGTGTGGCGCTTGGTGGAGGCGCGGCGCGCGGCTGGGCGCATATCGGCGCGCTGCGGGCGCTGGAGCGCGCCGGCTTTGCTCCCGAGGTCGTGGTCGGCACCTCCATCGGCGCGGTGGTCGGCGGCTGCTACGCGGCCGGCAAGCTGGACGAACTGGAGCAGTTCGCCCGCTCGCTCACCAAGCGCCGCGTGCTGTGGCTCATGGACTTCCACATCGGCTCAGGCCTGATCAGCGGCGACCGCCTGAAGACGCTGCTGCAGCGCGACCTCGGCGATGTGCGCATCGAGGATGTCCAGACCCGCTTCGCCGCGGTGGCGACCGAGCTCCGCTCCGGCCACGAGATCTGGCTCACCCGCGGCCGTATGGTGGAAGCCTTGCAGGCGTCCTATGCGCTGCCGGGCATCTTCGACCCGGTGAAGCTCGGCGGCCGCTGGCTCTTTGACGGCGCGCTCGTCAATCCGATCCCGGTCACCACCACCCGGGCCCTTTCGGCCGACCTCGTGATCGCGATCAACCTCAACGCCGACCTGTTCGGCCGCGGTGCGGTGATACCCGACCACGGCGGAAACGCCGACGAGCCGCCGCAAGAGGAAATGGCGGAGGCCATCGTCGCCGAAGGCTTGTTTTCGCCCGTCATCGGCGCGGCGAACCGCATCAGCCAGTTCGTCCGGCGCAGCAGCGGCGCGCCCGGCCTGGCCACCGTGATGGTCGACGCCTTCAACATCACGCAGGATCGCATCGCGCGGTCGCGGCTGGCGGGCGATCCGCCGGACATCCACGTCAAGCCGAAGCTCGGCCGCGTCGGCCTGTTCGACTTTCATCGCGCCGAGGAAAGCATCGCGCTCGGCGACGAGGCCATGACGCAAGCCCTCGAAGACCTCGCCATGACCATGGAAGCGCTGCCGGGCGGCTACTGACTCCGGCTCGCTGTCAGCCTGCCGTGATGTACTCGCGCAGGGCCTGTGTTTCGTGCTGCATTTCGTTGAGGCGATGCTTCACGACGTCGCCGATGGAGATGATCCCAGCCAGGCGCCCGCCCTCCACCACCGGCATGTGCCGGAATCGGCCGGAGGTCATGTCTTCCATCACGTCCACGATCATGGTGTCCGGCGCACAGGTGATCACCTCGGCGGTCATGTGACGCGACACCGCGTCGTCCAGCGCGGCCGAACCGGCCTTGCCGAGCGCGCGGACGATGTCGCGCTCCGATAGGATTCCGTGCACGGCCCCATCCGAGCCCGACACCACCACGGCGCCGATGCGGCGCTCGCCGAGCAGCTTGGCGGCTTCTCCCAATGTCCGGTGCGGCTGGATCGTGACGACGTCCCGGCCCTTGGTCGACAGAATGCGGGAGACGGTCATGCGTCCCTCCTTTCGTGTCCATCCCTGGCGACCGCGCGTGCAGCCGCCGTTTGTAGGGGGCGTCGCGTGACGTTCTGAGGTCTCGGCGACTCCACCCGTCGCGCGAGTGTGCGCCCATCGTCGCAGGCGCGCAATGGCGCCCATGGGGGCTTAGTCCAGGGCCGTGGAGGCCGGATCGAACCAGCGAAACGCCAGGATGCCGACCAAGAATCCGCCGACATGCGCTTCCCACGCGATGGCCGAATCCGTGAAGCCCAACTCCTCTGCGCCAAGCCCGGTCGCGAGATTCATGATGAACCACACGGCCAGAAAGGTGACCACCCGGCTATCCCGCAGCACCGCGCCGAGCGGCAGCGCCGGCAACCTGTAGCTCTGCTCCTCGGTGAGCCGATAGGCGCCGAGCGGGGCGCCCGGCTGGAACACGAAGCGGATCGCGGCCGCCATACAGCCCGACACGGACGCCGATGCGCCCACCATCGGGCCGACGTCGCCGGCATGCGTCGCGAAATGGCCCAGCGCTCCGCCAATCGCGGTCACGACCAGAAACGCCAGGAAGCGGAAGGTCCCGAAGCGGCGCGCCACGGCGGTGCCGAAGGCGAGCAGCCAGACCGAGTTCAGCGTCAGGTGCATCCAGCTGCCGTGCAGCAGCGCGTAGCTGACCGTCGTCCAGGGTTTGCTCGCCCCTTCGGCCACGATCTCACGCGCCAGCCCGAGCCGCTGGATCAGGTCCACATTGCCGGGGTCCCGCGCTAGGCTGGCGGAAAGGCCCGGAACCGGGTCCGCCCCGAACAAGAGCGCGAAGCGGGCCGGTATGAAAGCCATTTCGTAGACGAGGCTGTCGGGGCCGAGCCCCCATTCCCGCAGTCCGTGGATTGCCGTCAACACGGCGATCACGCCGATCACCGCTGAGGGAATGTTGAAGATAGGCTCGCGGGGCGCGTGGTCGTCGGCGGCGGGTCTCACGCGCGGGCTACTCCTGAAAGGGCCAGAGGCGGCGATGGGACCTGAACATCGTCCGCGCACGGTGATGGTTCAAGCCGGGAAACGCTGTTCCGGCAAAAGGCGCATCCGTCTCTCGCCAAGACGGCCACGATCGTTAACGCCCGCGCGCGAAAAGCAGGCGCCGAGCCTACGGCCACGGGGGCAAAAAAAAGGGAGAGCCGAAGCTCTCCCGTTGGCGCGGCGGAGGATCTTTCATCCCGCCTATCCCCGGTCTTCCCTGCGGAAACCCGGTCTTTGCCTCGCGTTCCAAAAGTTGATGCGGTGGCCAAGGAGCTACAGGCCGTTCGCAAAGGATGCAGGAGGACCATGTCCCACACCGACCATCCGCGCAACGTCAACCGATGGTTAAGGTTAAGATCGAGCGTGGCACAGCGACTGCACCTCTCCGCCCCAGGGGGCTTCGAGGCCGATCACGCCGCCCGGAAGAGGATCGGTTTTGTTTCGAAGCGGGACGGAGGCCGGGCTGGGAAGCCCGGGACGGAAAGACATGAAACACGCCGCCACGCGGGCGCTCTTTGCCTATTGGGACACGCTCAGGGGCGAGCGTTGCGCACCGGAGCGCTCCGAGATCGACCCCACCGCAATTCGCGGCATTTTGGCCGACACCTTCGTGATCGAAGTTGACGACCAGCGCACCTGCCCGTTCCGGATCGCAGGGACGCGGGTGTCGGCTCTTGTCGGAAAGGAACTCAAGGGCGAGAGCTTCACGGCGTTGTGGCAAGGGTCCGCCCGCGATGAGGGCGGCGCCTTGATCGACATGATCGTCAACGAGAGCGCCCCCGCTGTGGCGTCCGTGATCGCCTGGACGCGCGACGGCGCAGCCTGCGACCTCGAACTGCTTCTGCTGCCCCTGCGCCATCGCGGGCGCACGCACGCGCGGATGCTGGGCTCCCTCTCCCCGCTCACGGTTCCACCGCGGCTGGGGCTGGATCCAGTGGAGAAGCTCGAACTGCGCTCGCAACGCGTGATTTACGCCGGCGAGCGGCTGGATAGCCCCGGCCTTCCGACCCCTCGGGAGGCCCTGCCCTTCGCGCGTCCCGAGCGGCGCGGCCATCTCTTCGTGTTCTCGGGCGGGAAGGACGCGGATTCATCCGATGCGCTAAAGCGCCGTTAACCCCGTCGCGCGAGAATGGTGGGACTTTCAGGGCCTCTCGGAGGCCGTCGATTGACCCAGATGGCGATCATGCAGGCGATTCAGGCGAACCCCCGGACACTTGAACGCCGCCGTCACCAGCGCGTGCGGGTCACGTTGCTCGGTCGGTTCATGCTGGAGAATCGCCAGGAATTTCCCTGCCAGACGGTCGACATGTCGCCCGGCGGCCTTGCGCTCTTCGCTCCCGTCCGTGGCAAGCTGGGCGAACGCGTGGTGATTTACCTCGAACATCTGGGCCGCGTCGAAGGCACCATCGTGCGTGAATACGAGCGCGGATTCGCGGTCGCGCTCTCGGCCACCAAGCGCAAGCAGGACAAGCTCGCCTCGCAGCTCACCTGGTTCGCCAATCGTCAGGAACTGGGACTGCCTGAAGACCGGCGCCACGAGCGCATCACCCCGCGCTCTACCGGCGCACTCATGCGCACGCCGGACGGAGCCGAGATCGGCGTCCGCATCATTGACGTCTCGCTCTCTGGCGCGGCCGTTTCCTCGCCCGTGAAGCCGCCTCTGGGTTCCCCTGTCTCGATTGGGGCGACCAGCGGCAAGGTCGTCCGCCACTTCGACGGCGGCATCGCGATCGAATTCCTGCGCACACTGAGCGACCAGGCGTTCGACGAGAACGTCCAGCTCTAACCCGCCCCGTACGGCGTTTCGGCGCAAGGCGCGTTCTCCGAACGACCGGGATGGCGCACCTAGATCCTTAAAATTTGAACGGTTGCGTTCAGGCCGTCTGAAGAGGCTTTGAACCATCATCTAGATGTCACGAAGCCACGTGACGGCGCGGCCCCACGCGCCGGGCCCAGCCCACGTTCCCGGCGTGTCCCCACACACCCATCGCCGGGCTTCTTTGAGCCGGCTCTTGTCCCGAGAGCCGGCTCATCTTTGTTTTATCAGGGTTTTTACCTGCGATCGCATGCCGCGGGCGAATGTACGAAGCCCGTTAACGATGTCGTAACCAAACGGTTGCACGTCCGGATGCCCTTCTTTACCGTTCATTAACCTTGATGATGGCGGGGCTGGGGCAATGCGGCTTCTTGGGGGCGTTCTATCCGGGCTGTTTGGGCTCGGGCTGATTGCGAGCGTCGGCGCTCAGGCGTCGAACCCGATCCGGGCGATCCCGGCCGCCGTGTCGCCGACTCCCGTGCTCGAGGATGTGAAGCCGCCGATAGGCTGGATCGATTTCTGCCCAACCCACGCTGACGATTGCGAAGGCCCGGTCCTCCCGCCCAAGAAAATTACGCTCAACGCCGCCACCTGGGGCGAACTCGTCCGCGTGAACCAGCAGGTCAACAGCGACATCGAGCAGGTCGAGGACATCACCCTCTATGGCGTATCCGAGAAGTGGACCTATCCGGACGCTGGCAAGGGCGATTGCGAGGACATCGCGCTTTTAAAACGCCGCATCCTGATGCGCGAAGGCATGCCCCGGCAGGCGCTGCTGATGACCGTGGTGCGCGACGAAACCGGCGCTGGCCACGCAATTCTGACCGTCGTCACGGATCGGGGCGACTTCGTGCTCGACAGCAAGACGTCGCGGGTGATGGGCTGGGAAGCCACCGGCTACGGGTTCATCAAGCGCCAGTCGCAGGAACACCCCAACCAGTGGGTCAAGCTCGGCGAGCCGGCTCCCTCCGGCCTCATTGTCGCCGGCCACTAGCGCATGATGCGAGACAGATTGGGAACGGCGGCCCTCGGCTCCGCCGTTTCGCGTCGTTAGGCCGAGGTGACGGCCGCTACTCGGCCACGTCGATCCGGCGCAGGCCCTTGGCGTAGCGTTTCCAGTTATCGACATAATGCTGGGCGGTCGCGCGCAACCGCTCCACACCAGTTTCGTCGAGTTGGCGGATCGCCCGGGCGGGAGAGCCGACGATCAGCGATCCGTCAGGAAACTCCTTGCCCTCGGTGACGAGCGCGTTCGCGCCCACCAGGCAACCACGGCCAATCTTCGCGCCATTGAGGATTGTGGCGCCCATTCCGATGAGCGATCCGTCGCCGACCGTGCAGCCATGCAGGATGGCGTGGTGCCCCACCGTGACGTCCTCCCCGATCACCATAGGGAATCCCATGTCGGTGTGCAGCAGCGAGGTTTCCTGAATGTTGCTCCGCGCGCCGATACGAATCCACTCGTTGTCGCCGCGCAGCACGGACCCGAACCAGATGCTCACGTCTTCGGACAACTCGACGCCGCCAATCAGATGCGCGTCCGGCGCGATCCAGTAAGTCCCGGGCGCTGGAAGCGTGGGCTGGCGGCCATCGAGAGAGTAGATCGGCATGAGACGGCTCCGGCTGTTTTGCGTTCGCCGAATGGACGGCGGGCCGCCCGGTCCGTCAAGGGCCAGGCGTTCAGGAGCCGAGGATCGCGATCGCCATATCGAGGATCACGCGCCCGCACGCGAGCCCCCACAGGCATGCGATCATGGTGGCGAGGGCCACGAATCCGATGCGCCGGCGATCCTTGCGCCGTCCGCGCACGGTGTTGCGCAGGATGATGAAGGGCGCGGTCAGCACCACTAACGGGACGGACGCCACCGCCCTCGCTCCCCCGGTTTCCAGAAGCGTGAAACTCGCCCGCCGCTCCGTCATGGCCTCGAAGCCGGTGGCCACCATGCCGGCGGCCGCAATGCCGATGGCGAGCGCCTTAAAAGCTTCGATGGAGTCGAACGAGAGCGAAACGGGCACGCAGAAACCTCCGACGGCCCGAGTTGAGCCGGCGCGTTCATTATGCGGGCCTTAAGGGTTGGTTAAAGATGTTCCTTCAGATTTGGTTAAGGCTGACCGGAGTTCTGCGTCCATGCCCCCCGCCTCCTCCTTGTCTGACACGGTCGCGTATGCGCGCCGGACCGCCACGGCAGTCGCGGCCCCTGCGCCCGAGACCCACACTTTGCGGGCCGCTGCGCTCGTGCTTGCCGGCGGCCTCGTGGTCGGCTCCAGCGCGTTTGCGTTTTCGGCGTTGCGCCCCGAACCCGCACGGCTCGTGACCGCCTCGGTCGGCCGGGTTTCGGTTTCGGTCCCGTCGCAGTTGATCCGCAATCCGGCACAGCGCAAGGACGGTCCGCGACAACGCCTCGACCTTGCGCTTTCCTGGCCGAACCTCGACGCCGCCAAGCCGGTCGCGCCGGCCGCTGCCGCCAAGGCCCCGCTGGCGCTCGGCGACGTACTGCTGGTCACGATCTTGCAGGCCGACGACGGGCCGGACGCGGGAACGCGCGCGGCGGAGCTCTATGGCCGGTATCTGGAAAGCGCCGTGGAGGAAGGACCCGGCGGGCTGATCAGCCGACGCTTTCGCGCCAAATCGCCCTACGCGGGCGAACAGCTGTTGTTGGCCCCTCCGGACGGGCGACGCTTCGCCGCCCGCTGCGACGTCGAAGGCCGGGCGGCCGATGGGTTGCCCGACGTCTGCATCGCGGAATTTCGCCGGGACGGGCTGGATATCCAGATGCGGATGGAGTCGCGGCTGCTGGAGCACTGGGAGGCGATCGACGAGCGCTTGCGCCGCCTCCTCGACAAGATCATCGGCTGACGGAGGGCTCAGCCCTCCAGGTCGACGTCCAGGATCGACATGTTGAACGCGTAGGAGCGGTCGCCGTCTTCGTCATCGAGCGACAGGATGCCCACGAACTCGTCGCCGATCATCACCTCGGCCGAGTCGGTCTTCTTGGGCCGCGCCACCACCTTGATGGTGTTGTTGTTGAACAGCCGCCGGAAATAGTCCTGCAGCTTGGCGAGTTCTGTCTTGTCCATCGTCTGGGCCTCTACGGCGGCGGTGGGCGCAGCCGTTTCGTGGGGAGGGACTTGCCATGCTCCGCCCGGCCCCGCAAGGCCGGCGGACGCACAGGAGCGGGCGTCAGGCTTCCGGAATGTCGCTTCCGAGCTTCTCGGCGAGCAGCTGGTCCATGCTGCGGGCGGGCTCGGCGCAGCCGGCGCTGCCCACGACCTGGGCGGGAACGCCCGCCACCGTGGTGTTGCGCGGCACGGGCTTCAGCACCACAGAGCCGGCCGCCACGCGGGCGCACTGGCCGATCTCGATGTTGCCCAGGATCTTCGCCCCGGCGCCGATCAGCACGCCCTGCCGGATCTTGGGATGGCGATCGCCGCGCTCCTTGCCGGTGCCGCCCAGCGTCACATCCTGCAGCATCGAGACATTGTCCTCGATCACGGCCGTGTAGCCCACCACGAGCCCGGTGGCGTGGTCGAGGAAGATGCCGCGGCCCATGCGGGCATTGGGGTGGATGTCGGTCTGGAACACCTCGGACGAGCGGCTCTGCAGGTACAGCGCGAGGTCCTTGCGGCCAACCTGCCACAGCGCATGCGCCAAGCGATGCGTCTGAATGGCGTGGAAGCCCTTGAAATACAGCACCGGCTCGATGAACCGCTGGCAGGCGGGATCGCGGTCCGCCACCGCCATGATGTCGGCACGGAACGCCTCCGCGATGGAGGGATCGTGGTGGATCACGTCCATGAAGGTCTGGACGATGAGCTCGCTCGACACCGCCGGGTGGCTGAGCCGCGCTGCGACGCGGTGCACCACCGCGGATTCGAGCGTGTCGTGGTTCACGATGGTGGACACGATGAAGCTCGCCAGCGTCGGTTCGCGCCGGACGATTTCGTCCGCCTCCTCGCGGATGCGGCTCCACACGGGATCGACCCGCTCGACACGCGGACTGCGAACAACGCCTTGGCTGAAACCGTGAGCGGACATGCGCCCTCCGACGACAAAGACGCCGCCTCGCAGGGCGCGACGCGGCTTGGTGGATCATCTCACATCTAGGGTCGCGCCGCACGCCCGCCAATGGGCGGCCGAGCGGGACGTCGCGCGCCTTGAATCATCGCGTGAGCGACCCGCGACGGTGCTTCAGGCGGCGCCCGCAACCGATTCAGAAGATTCAGCTTCCGCCGGCGCCGCTCAGGGCCGGCGCGCCAGAAACGCCAGCACGGCTTCCTTGTGGGTGCGGTCCCCCACCGCGAGATTGTGATCGCGCCCCGGAATCGCAAAAGCCTCCGCGCCCGGGATCAGGTCCGCGAGCGCATGCGGGTCGCCGGCGACGTCGTCCTTGGTTCCCACCGACACCAGCACGGGCAGTCGGATGGCTCCGACCTGCTCACGCGTCAGCGTCTGGCGCGAACCGCGGATGCAGGCCGCGAGCGCCGTGAGGTCGCTGCCGGTCTGCTCCGCAAAGGCGCGGAACATGCGCTGCATCGGGTCCTTAAGCGCCTCCACGGAGGGCGCCTCCATGGCGTCCGCGATGCCGAGCGGCAGGCCTACGCCCTCGACGAGATGGATGCCCAGGCCGCCCAGCAGGGCCGACCGCACTCGGTGCGGGTGCGCCAACGCCAGATGCGCGGTGATCCGAGCGCCCATTGAATAGCCCATCACGTCGGCCCGCTTGATGCCGAGGTGGTCCATGAGGCGCCGCACGTCCTCGGCCATGATGTCGGAGGAGTAGTCCGCCGCGTCATGCGGCTTGTCGCTCTGCCCGTGGCCGCGATTGTCGAGCGCCACCACCCGGAAGCCGGCGCGGTTCAGCGTCTTCACCCACAGCGTGTTGACCCAGTTCACCGCATGGCTGGAGGCAAAGCCGTGCACCAGCACGATGGGGTCGCCCGCGCCCTCCTCGGACGGCTGGTCGATGAAGGCGATGCGCACGCCCGCGGAATCGAAGAACTGCATGGGGGCTCCGGCGGCAGGAAAGAGCGCGACCGTAGTGCAGCCGCCCGCCGGCCCGCAACCCGCGCCGGGCGCAGACCCGCCCTTCGATCCACTAGCGGAGGGCCGCCCGCTTGATTATGGTGCGCCGCAAATCATTGGGCGCAGCGCCTGTGGCGCAATCCGGAGCAGCATCATGGCCGATGTCGGCGTTCCCCACTTCCAGAATGACGTCGGCGCGCCGGCCATCCGCATCGCCGCGCGCGAGTTCATGTGCATCGGCGCCCGTCCGCCCTTCGACCACCCGCACGTCTTCCTCGACATGGGCTCGGACGACGAGATCCTGTGCGGCTACTGCTCGACCCTGTTCAAGTACGACCCCAGCCTCCACGGCGCCGAGACGGTTCCGCCCGGCTGCTCCTACGAGACGCCCAAGGCGGCCTGACCTGATGGCGCCGCAGGCGCCCGCCCTTCCCCCTCAGGTCCCCCCGACGGACCCACCCGCATGACACCGCAACCGGACGGCCCCGCGCCGATCCTGATCGCCGGAGCCGGCATTGGAGGGCTCACGGCCGCGCTCGCGCTGGCCCGCGCCGGCCATCCCGTGACGGTGCTGGAGCGTCGCACCCGCGTCGAGGAAGTCGGGGCCGGCATTCAGCTCTCCCCCAACGCGTCGCGCGTGCTGATCGAGCTCGGCCTCGGCCCGGCGCTGGGGCGCGCCGCCGGCGAACCCAACCGGCTTGTGGTGCGCAACGGCCGCTCCGGCCGCCAGCTCGCCGAGATGCCGTTCGGCGACGCCATGCGCCAGCGCTACGGCGCGCCCTACTACGTCGTGCATCGCGCCGACCTGCAGACCCTGCTTCTGGACGCCGTGCGCGGCCTGCCCAACGTCCGGCTGGTGTTTGGCCGCACTGTCACGAGCGCCGACACGGAGGGCGACGGCGTCACCGTGGTGGCGGAAGCCTCCAACGGCCCGGAAACCCACCGCGCCGCCCTGCTGATCGGCTCCGACGGCATCTGGTCCCGCGTCGCCGCCGCGGTGGGCGACACAACCGAAGCGACCTTCACCGGCTACGTGGCCTGGCGCGCCACCCTGCCCATCGAGGCCGCGCCGGCGCGCTTCCAGGGCCAGGAGACCGGCCTCTGGCTCGGCTCCGACGCCCACCTCGTCCACTATCCGCTGCGTGGCGGGCGTATCGTCAACGTCGTGGCCGTAATGCGTGACCGTGACGCCGAAAAGGGCTGGTCGCGCCCCGGCGACGCCGAAACTTCGCGCCGGCGCTTCGGCGCCTGGGCGCCCGAGCTCGGCGGCCTCCTGTCGCGCCTCGACGACTGGCAGGTCTGGTCGCTGTTCGATCGCCAGCCGCGCCAGACATGGGCGCAGGGCCGCATCGCGCTGCTCGGCGACGCCGCTCACCCGGTGCTGCCCTTCCTGGCGCAGGGCGGCGCGCTCGCGATCGAGGACGCCGCCGTGTTGGCGCGCGAACTCGCGCGCACGCCCTGGGACGCGCCCGGCGCGCTGCGCGCCTACCACGCCAAGCGCCACGCGCGCGCCCGCAAGGTCCAGGCGACATCGCGCCAGAACGCCAGCACGTACCACCTCGCCGGCCCCTTCGCGCTGGCCCGCAACCTCGTGATGGGCCGTCTCTCCGGCCCCCGCCTGATGCAGCGTTACGACTGGCTCTACGGCTGGAAACCCGACGACGCCTGAACGCCTTGCATTCCGCCCTGCGCCTCGGCAAACAGGGGCGCCGCAAGGCTGGCCCCGTAGTCCAACGGCAGAGACAGGCGACTTAAAATCGCTACAGTGTCGGTTCGAGTCCGACCGGGGCCACCACGATGCTTGCCGCGGGCGGCGGCTTCACAGCAACGGCCGCAGCTGCCGCACCATCTCGGCCGTGCCGGCGAAGTCGATCTTGCCCGAGCCCGTCACCGGGATGCTGGACAGCACCAGGACGGCCTTCGGGGCCCAGAGCTCGGGGTAGCCCTGCTGCTGCGCGTAGGCCAGCAGCGCGCCGCGGTCAGCTTCGGGGCGGTCGGTGGCGAGCACGATCTGCTCGCCCTTGCGGGCGTCCGGCAGGCTGACGGCGACGTGGGTGGAGCCGGGCCAGAGCGCGGAGGCGAGCGATTCGATGGCGGCCAGCGACACCATCTCGCCGCCGATCTTGGCGAAGCGCTTGGCGCGGCCCTGGATGCGCACGAAGCCGTCAGCGTCCACCGTGACGATGTCGCCCGTGTCGTGCCAGCCGCCCTCGGGCGGGGCCAAAATCCCCGGCCTGTCGGCTAGGATGTAGCCCGCCATCACGTTGGGGCCGCGCACCAGGAGCTTGCCTCCCTCGTGCAGCCCCTCCACGGGCTCCAGCTTGTGCTCCATGCCGGGCAGGAAGCGCCCCACCGAGCCGGGGCGGTTGTCGAAGGTCTGGTTCACGGCGATCACGGGCGAGCATTCGGTCGCGCCGTAGCCTTCCAGGATCACCGTGGACGAGGCCTCCCAGAGCTTGCGCGTCTGCTCGCGCACCCGCTCGGCCCCGGCCACCACCACGTCGACGCTGTCGAGGTCGCCGGGCTCCGCCGCCTTGGCCCAGCCCTGCAGAAACGTGTCGGTGCCGAACAGGATGCTGGCCGAAACCGCCTTGGCGAGCTTGGGCACCTGCCGGTAGTGCAGCGGGCTCGGGTAGAGTACGGCCTTCATGCCGCCGAGCAGCGGCAGCATGAGGCCGCCCGTGAGGCCGTAGCTGTGAAACACCGGCAGCGGGTTCAGCACTACGCGCTCCGACGACAGCGGCGGCGAACCGATATGCGCCTCGATCTGCCGGACGTTGCTGATCAGGTTGGCGCTGGAGAGCACCACCGCCTTGGGCTTGCCTTCCGACCCGGAGGTGAACAGCACCACCGCGCCCTCGTCCGGCCCCAGCGCGTGGCGCGAATGGGCGAGCCGCGGATACCACGAGCGCAGGAGCCCCTTCAGCTTGTCGAAGGAGGTGATCTCGGCCCGCACGTCCTCCAGGTACAGAATGCGCAGCGGCCGCGCGCCCTCCCCGTCGCCGGCTGAAAGCCCGGCCACCACCTCGTCGAGCTTGCCGGTCTCCACGAAGCGGCGCGACGTCACCACGGTCTCGATCTCGACCGTGCGGGCCGCCGAGCGCAGGTTGGCGAGCCCGGCCGTGAAGTTCAGCATGGCGGCGACCCGCCCGAAGGCGCTGAGCCCCAGGATCACGATCGCTACGGCGTTGACGTTGGGCAAAAGCACGCCCACGGCCTCGCCGTGGCGGCTTTCGGCCGCGAGGCGCCGGCCGATCACGAAGCTGGCCAGGATCAGCCGGCCATAGGACAGCGGGCTGCGCTCGGGATCCTCCAGGATCAGCTTGCCGCCGCCATGCAGGTCGGCGGCGTCCAGCAGCGCGCGAAACAGCGATTTGCGGGTGGAGGCGGGATCGAAGGTTGTCACGCGGGCGCCGATCCTCAGGCAGGGACGCGCACGCTAGCGTGTCGCGCCCCCGGAGGGAAAGCGAAAGGCGCGCCGCCTCAGCCCTTGTGGTTCTCGGCGATAGGCGCCTGGTAGGCGAGGCCCATGTCCCAAGGGAAATAAATCCAGGTGTCCTGCGATACCTCGGTCACGAAGGTGTCCACCAGCGGCCGGCCGAGCGGCTTGGCGTATACGGTGGCGAAATGGGCGTCTGGCAGCATGTCGCGCACCACCTTGGCGGTTTTGCCGGTGTCGACCAGGTCGTCGACCACCAGCACGCCCTTGCCGCCCTCGCCGCCGAGCTTGAGCACTTCGGGGGAGATGCCCTTCAGCACCCGGAGTTCGCCCTGCGACGTGTAGTCGTGGTAGCTCGCCACGCACACGCTCTCGATCACCCGGATGCCGAGCTCGCGCGATACGATGGCGGCCGGCACCAGCCCGCCGCGCGTGATGCACACCATGGCCTGGAACGGCCCCGCCCCGGCCAGCCGCCACGCCAGCGCGCGCGCGTCGCGGTGAAACTGGTCCCATGAGACCGGAAAGGCTTTGGGCTGGGGCTGGGACATGACGCTCTCCGCTGCGGCGATGGCGTTCCCTGCCGCTAACGCCGGAGATCGTCAAGATGGCTTGGCGGCCCGCTCAGCAATGGCCGGGGACAGGTAGCCCCACGCGCCCGACCCTTACGGAACCTTGGTCGGCCGCGCCGCCACGAGCTCGGCGACCAGCGCCTCCACGGCGCTCCGCGCGGTCTGCAGCAGCGCCTCGTCGCGCGAGCGCACCACGATCTGATTGGTGAAGCTCTTGCCGTCGAAGCTCGGATAGGAGCCGATGATCACACCCGGATTGGCCTTCTGGATCGCGCCGAGCCCCGTCGCGTACGCGCCCTCGGGCGTGCCCTGTGCGTCGATGGAGGTCGACAACATGGTCCGGCCGGTCTTCAGCAGTGGGCCGATGTTATCCAGCATGGCCTGCATGATGGACGGCACACCCGCCATCACGAACACGTTGCCGAGCCGGAAGCCCGGCGCCTTGGAGATCGGGTTCTCGATCAGGTCGGCCCCGTGCGGAATGCGCGCCATGCGCAGCCGCGCTTCGTTCAGGTCGGCCGGGTTCTCGTAGCGCGAGCGCAGCATCGCGACCGCGCGCTCGTCATGCGAGATGTCGACGCCGAACGCCTTGGCGACGCAGTCGGCCGTGATGTCGTCATGCGTTGGGCCGATGCCGCCGGTGGTGAACAGGTAGGTGTAGCGAGACCGCAGCGCGTTGATGGCCGCCACGATCTCGACCTCCTCGTCCGGCACGACGCGGACTTCCTTGAGGTCGATCCCCATCGCGGTGAGATAGTCCGCGATATAGCCGATGTTCTTGTCCTTGGTGCGCCCGGACAGGATTTCGTCGCCGATCACCAGAACGGCGGCGGTGATGGCGGTCTCGTGGTCGGACATTGGGGGCGCTCCGGATCGCGATAGCGGGTCGGGCGGCGCAGAGGCGCCGCGAACTGAAAGTACGCGCCGCCACGCCCTCGAGATCAACCCCGATCGAAGATCAGGTTCACGCGCGTGCGCTGCACCAGCCGGTAGCCCTTCTCCGCCAATAGCGCCGGCAAATCGATCTGCCAGCGGCCGACCCCGTTCTCGATGATGAAGGTCTGTGGCCAAAGGCTGTGCGGCGCAGTGCGCAGGAAAGGCTCGAGAATAAGGTCTTCGGCGCCTTCCACGTCGAGCTTGATGGCGTCGACATGGTCGAGCCGCTCGTCCAGCAGCAGCTGTTGCAGCGTCGTAGCCGGAACCCGAACGGCCGCGCCGTCGCCAAGCCCCACCATCTTGACGCTCGACTCGCCGTGGTTGCGCGGATCAACGAACAGCGTCACCTCGCCGGCCTTGTCCGCCACCGCGCAATCAACTGCCTTGACGCCCCCGAAAGCGTTCTGCCGGATGTTGAACACCAGCCGCTCGAACACGCCGGGCTGCGGCTCCACGGCCAGCACGCGGCCGGTCGGCCCCGCCAGCGCGGCGACGAACAGCGCATAGCCGCCCACGTTGGAGCCCACGTCCACGAACGTGAAGCCCTCCCGGATCCGCGCGGCGAGGTATTCGCGCTCATCCGGGTCGAAATATTGCGGCGTGAACAGAAGGCGCTTCTCGCAAACATTGTTGTACGGATAGAGCCGCATGCGCGCGCCGAGCGACTGCACGTCAACAGGGCGTCCGCGCAACAACCAGATGGCGATCTGCCGCAGCGCATAGGCGATGCGGCGACCGGCCCAGGACCGCGGCATGCGCCGCGTGATGTCGATCAGCCGCTTGGGCAGGCCTTCCGGACCAAAGGCCCCAAAGGCGCCGGCCTCGGCCGGAGGCAGGGTTCGTGCGTCTTTCATTGAGGCCGACGAGTAGCCGCTTACGCCGCGGAAAGGAAGTCCGGCCTCGCCCTGAGGCGGTTGGCGATCTTGCGCGAGCGCCCGCCATGGCCCATGTGATGGTGAAACCAATCTCGACCTGCCGGCCCCTGCGCCCGCCCACCCTGAGTCCGACATGACATTCGTCGACGCAACCGTCGCGGCCGGCCGCAAGACTGGCGAAATCAAGCTCCACGGCCCCGAAGCCTTCGAGGGCATGCGCCGCGCCGGCCGGCTCACCGCCCAGGCGCTGGACCTGCTCGTTCCGGCCGTGCAGCCGGGCGTCACCACGGATGCGCTCGACAAGCTCATTTTCGAGTTCGCGATGGACAACAACGCCTACCCGGCGCCGCTGCATTATCGCGGTTTCCGCAAAGGCATCTGCACCTCCATCAATCACGTGGTCTGCCACGGCATCCCCAACGACAAGCCGCTGCGCGAAGGCGACATCGTCAACATCGACGTCACGCTCGTGCTCGACGGCTGGCATGGCGATTCGAGCCGCATGTATCTCGTCGGCGAGACGCCCCGCCGGGCGTCGCGGCTCGTCGAGGTGACCTACGAGGCGCTCATGATCGGCATCGCGCAGGTGAAGCCCGGGAACACGACCGGCGACATCGGCGCCGCCATCCAGGCCTTCGCCGAAAGCGAGCGCTGCTCGGTTGTTCGCGATTTCTGTGGGCACGGGCTCGGGCGGCTCTTCCACGACGAGCCGAACATCCTCCACTATGGCCGCCGCGGCGAAGGCGTGCCGCTGAAGGCAGGCATGTTCTTCACCATCGAACCCATGATCAACCTGGGACGTCCCGCCGTGAAGGTGCTGGGCGATGGCTGGACCGCTGTGACGCGCGACCGCTCGCTGTCGGCGCAGTTCGAGCACAGCGTTGGCGTCACCGAGACCGGTGTCGAGATCTTCACGCTCTCCCCCAAGGGCTGGAACCAGCCCCCTTACATCACCGCCTGAGAGGCCTCATGCGCGACGTCGATCCCCCCGGCAAGGATGCTTCCGGGGAGGATCATCGGCGCGGACACCGCTCTAGGTTGAAAGATCGCTTCGCGCGCGTAGGACGCGACGGCCTCGCGGACTACGAATTTCTCGAACTCATCCTGTTCCGCTCCATTCCGCAGCGCGACGTGAAGCCGCTCGCGAAGGAGTTGATCGGCCGCTTCGGGTCGGTTGCCGAAGTGCTGGGAGCGCCGATCGCGCGCCTCTGCGAGATCGACGGGGTCGGCGAGCAGACCGCGATCGACTTCAAGATTGTGGAGGCCGCCGGGCGCGAGCTCGCCAAGGGGGCGGTCGGCAAGCGCCAGGTCCTGTCATCGTGGGCCAGCGTGATCGATTACTGCCGCGCCGCCATGGCGTTCGCCGAAAAGGAGCAGTTCCGCATCCTGTTCCTCGACAAGCGCAACGGCCTGCTCGCCGACGAGGTGCAGCAGACCGGCACAGTCGACCACACGCCGGTCTACCCGCGCGAGGTGCTCAAGCGAGCGCTGGAGCTCTCGGCCTCCGCCATCATCCTCGTCCACAACCACCCCAGCGGCGATCCGACGCCCTCCGACGCCGACGTCCGCATGACGCGCGAGATCGCCGACATCGCCAAGCCCCTCGGCGTCGTCGTGCACGACCACATCATCGTCGGTCGCAACGGACATGCGAGCCTCAAGGGCCTGCGGCTGATGTGAGGCGTTCCTGCCAAAGGTGGGCGGGTCATTCTTTCCCGCGCAGCGGAAGCGACAGAGGTGGCGTCGGGGATGAGCCGGACAAACTATCCTGACGCTCCACCGCCGCCTGCTCCCTCTGCACGCAAGAGAGGCCCGAGTGCGGGGTGCGCCCGCAAACTGGTCGCACCTTCCTGTTTTTGCCCAACAATCAGGCAAGTCACGCTGCCTCGCTCTCGGCTTCATACGAAAGCCCCGCTGGCATGACCTTTGCGGTTCTGCCCGCGTTATGGCAGCGTCACAAGACGTGCCGCGAGAGGGGATCACATGGCGTCGGCGTTCGATGAGATGAACGGCGCGGATGGGGAGATTCGGGAGGCCTACGCGGCGCTGAAGCGCTGGCTGGATACGGCCCCCCCAGACCACCTGGCTCTGCGGCGCAGCCAGGCGGAGCTCTTCTTCCGCCGCATTGGAATTACCTTCGCGGTCTACGGCGACTCGGAATCGACCGAGCGCCTCATCCCGTTCGACATCATCCCCCGCGTGCTGACGAAGCCCGAATGGACCCGCCTGGAAGAAGGGCTGGTGCAGCGCGTCACCGCGCTAAACGCGTTCCTGGCCGACATCTATGGCCCCCGCGAGTGCCTCAAGGCCGGGATCGTCCCGGAGGATCTGATCTACCGCAACGCCGGCTTCCGCCCCGAGATGGTAGGCCGCCCGGTGCCGCACGGCATCTACTGCCACATCGCCGGCATCGACATCGTGCGTGTCGGGCCGGACGATTTCTACGTTCTGGAAGACAACGCCCGCACGCCCTCCGGCGTCTCCTACATGCTGGAGAACCGCGAGGTGATGATGCGGCTCTTCCCGGAGCTGTTCACCGAGAACCGCGTCGCGCCGGTCGAGAACTATCCCGACTCGCTGCTCGCGACGCTACGCTCGGTCGCGCCGAAAACCGCGGGCCGTGACCCAGTATGCGTGCTGCTGACGCCCGGCCAGTACAACTCCGCCTTTTACGAGCACTCGTTCCTGGCCGATAAGCTCGGTATCGAGCTGGTCGAGGGCTCCGACCTCTTCGTGCGCGAAGACGTCTGCTACATGCGCACCACCGAGGGGCCGAAGCGCGTCGACGTCATCTACCGGCGCATCGACGACGATTTTCTCGATCCCCTCGCGTTCCGGCCCGATTCGGTGCTGGGCGTGCCCGGCATCGTCAGCGCCTATCAGGCCGGCAACGTGACCCTGTGCAACGCCATCGGCACCGGCGTGGCTGACGACAAGGCCGTCTACAGCTACATGCCCGATATCGTGAAGTTCTTCACCGGCAAGGATCCGATCCTCAACAACGTGCCGACCTATCGCTGCCGCGAAAAGGAATCGTTGTCCTACGTGCTCGACAATCTCCACGAGCTCGTCGTCAAGGAGGTGAACGGCTCCGGCGGCTACGGCATGCTGGTAGGCCCGCACGCCACCAAGCACCAGATCGAGGATTTCCGTCGCAAACTGAAAACCGCGCCGGACGGCTTCATCGCTCAGCCGACGCTGGCGCTCTCGACCTGCCCAACCTTTGTGGCCTCGGGCGTGGCGCCGCGGCATGTCGACCTGCGCCCCTTCGTGCTGAGCGGCGCGGACAAGGTCCGCATCGTGCCCGGCGGGCTCACCCGCGTGGCGCTGAAGGATGGGTCCCTGGTGGTGAACTCCAGCCAGGGCGGCGGAACCAAGGACACCTGGGTGCTCGATGCTTAGCCGGACCGCCGACAATCTCTACTGGGTGTCGCGCTACATGGAGCGGGCCGAGTTCCTCGCCCGCATCCTGGACGCCACCGCCCGCCTCGCCACCCTGCCGGCCGCCTATGGGGGCGCGGGCAACGAATGGCAGAGCGTCCTGCTCACCGCCGGCGCGGCGGAGGCCTTCGAGGCGCTCTACGACGAGCCGACGGAGCGCAACGTCACCGAGTTCCTGGCCTTCAGCCCGGAGAACCCGTCCTCCATTCGCAGCTGCTTCGAGCGCGCCCGCTCCAACGCCCGTGCGGTCCGCACCGCGCTCACCGGCGAAATGTGGGAAGCCATCAACGGCGCCTATCTGGAGCTGCGCCGATATGATCCCAAGTCCATGTCGCGCGAGGAATTCGCTCGCTTTCTGGAATGGGTGAAATCTGCCTCGCTGGCCTTCGACGGCTCGGCCTACCGGACGATGCTGCGCAACGACAACTACTGGTTCTCGCGGCTCGGCGTCTATCTCGAGCGGGCCGACAACACGGCCCGCATTTTGGACGTGAAGTACCATGTGCTTTTGCCCGAGAACGAGACGGTGGGCGGTAGCCTCGACTACTTCCAATGGTCCACCATCCTGCGCGAGGTCTCGGCGCTGACGGCATATCACTGGGTCTACCGGGAGAGCCTGAAGCCCTGGCTCGTCGCCGACCTGCTGATCCTCAACCGGCAGATGCCGCGCTCGCTGGCATCGTCCTACGAGAACATCGTGCGTTTCCTCGACGAGATCGGCCGCGCCTACGGCCGCCAGGGCGTCTCGCAGCGGCTGAGCCGCACCATCCTGGCGCGCCTGGAGAACACCCGCATCGAGGACGTGTTCCGCGGCGGCCTGCACGAGTTCATCTCGGGATTCGTCGCTGACAACGCCAAGCTCGGCAGCGCCATCAACGACCAGTACCTCGTCTGAGACAGCGCCCGGCGAGCCCGGGCGTTCGATCCCTGTTTGGACCCGCCGCATGCGCATTCGCGTCTCGCAACAAACGACCTATCGCTACGCGCCGCCCGCGAAGTCGATGATCCAGACGCTGCGGCTCACGCCGCGCAACCACGACGGCCAGTTCGTCGTGAGCTGGCGGATCGACGTGGATGTGGACAGCCGCCTGCGGCAAGGCGAGGACGCGTTCGGCAACACGACGCATGTGCTGTCGGTCGGCGGCCCCATCGACCAGCTCGTGGTCTCCGTGGAGGGCGTCGTCCAGACGCAGGACCATGCCGGCGTGGTGCGCGGCGCGGTGGAGCGCTTCCCCGAGTCGCTCTATTTGCGCGAAACGGACCTCACCGTCGCGACCGAGGCCGTGCAGGCCTTCGCGCAGGACGCCGTCGCCGCAGAGGGCGATCCCCTCGGCCGCATGCACGCCTTGATGAGCGCCGTCCACGCGCGGCTGGAGCATCGACCCGAGGCGCCCGGCCCCGGCCAGGCCGCCTCCGCCGCGGAGGCGATCGAGGCGGCGGGCGCGGACGGCGCCGGTCTCGCGCATGTGTTCATCGCCTCGGCGCGCTCGCTTGGCGCGCCCGCGCGTTTCATCAGCGGCTATCTCTGGACGCCGGACGCCGGCGCGGACGCCCAAGCGGCTCATTCCTGGGCGGAGGCGCACGTTCCCGGCTTCGGCTGGATCGGCTTCGACCCGCAGAACAATCTCTGCCCCACGGCCTCCTATGTGCGAATCGCGGTCGGCCTCGACGAGCTCGGCGCAGCGCCGGTGCGTGGCGCCCACCGCGGCGGCGGCGAGCACGCGCCGGAGGTTCGCCTTCGCATCGAAGCGCAGGATCAGTCGCAGTCCTGATGACAGTGCGGTCGAGCTTTTGCTTATAAGGGGAGAAACGTCCTCCCAGCCGATGGGCGGCGAGGTCCCGTCCTGATAGGATTAACCCGCCATGGCTCCGTCCGCCGGGCGACGGCGATGAACCTGGACACTGCTGATGACCTACTGCGCCGGCATTCTCGTTCGCGAAGGCCTCGTGATGATCGCCGACACCCGCACCAATGCGGGTCTCGACAACGTCTCGACGTTCCGCAAGCTGCACCTGTTCGAGCGCAATGGCGAACGCGCCATCGCGCTAGCCACGGCCGGCAACCTGTCGATCTCGCAATCAGTCGTCAGCTTCTTGCACGAGGGGATCGAAAATCCCGAGACCGGCGAGATCGAGACGCTGCTGCAGGCGCCTACCATGTTCCGCGCCGCCCAACTGGTCGGGCGAGCCGTCCACAAGGTGCGGGCCGTGGACGGCGTGAGTCTCGACGAAGCCGGGGTGAAGTTCGACGTTTCGATCATGATCGGCGGGCAGATCAAGGGCGGAGCGCCGCGCCTGTTCATGCTCTACGCCGCCGGCAACTTCATCGAGTGCGGCATCGAGACGCCCTACCTGCAAATCGGCGAGCACAAATATGGCAAGCCGATCCTGGACCGCGCCGTTACGTTCAACACCAGCCTGAACGACGCACTGAAGCTCGGCCTCATCTCGATGGATTCGACCATGCGGTCAAATCTTGGCGTCGGCCTGCCCATCGACATCGTCACCATGAAGCGCGATGCGCTGGAGCCCGACCTCGTGCACCGGATCGAGGCCGGCGAGCCCTATTTTCACGATCTGCGCGAGCGTTGGTCGGCCGCTTTGCGGGCCGCTCATATCGCGATCCCACAACCGCCCTACCACGCAGGCCCGCGGCCCTGACAATTTCGTAAGGTCTTGATGCGATAACGGCTGCTGTATTGGCCGGATCTGCATGATGGCGTTGCGTATTTTTCGGCGAGGACCGGCGTCGGTGACGGCCCGCATCGTCTGGCCGGTCGCCGCCGTGCTGGTGTCCCTGCTCGTGCTCGCGGTGGGCGGCATCATACTGGCCAGCCAGCGCGCCAACGAAATCGCCAATGATCGCCAGCGCTCCATGCTGGCCGCCGTTCTCGACGACGAAAAGGCCAAGGCGCTCCGCGATCTCGCGGTCACGATCTCGAGCTCGGACGCCATCGCGGCGCTTCAGCATCCCATGTCGGCCGAACGCGCTCAGCGCTTCATCGGCGCCGCGCTGGAAACAGCCTATGGCTTCGACCAGTCTTTCGTGCTCACGCCCGAGAACGTCGTCGTCACCGGCCGGGTCGCGGGCGAGACCGGCGACCAGCGCCGATTTGCCGCCGTGCGCCCGGCCCTGAACGGCGTCATCCAGGTCGTGCGCGATCGGCTCGCCCGGATGGCGCTGCGCCGGGACCCGACCGCCCTCACGCAGGACGAGACCGACGCCGCCGTGCTGCGCACCGGCGAAGCCCGCCTGATCTTCGACGGCGCCATCCTGCGCGTGGCCGCGGCCGTGGCGGCCCCGGCCCGCGAGGGCGACAGCGCCTTTGGCGGGCTTATCGCAGCCGCCTCGGTCCCACTCGGGCCCGCCGCCCTGGAGCGAATCGGCCGCGCGAGCGGACACGCCAACCTGCGCCTCGAAACCGTAGCCGCACAGGAGCAGGGTTTCCCGGTCGTCGACGAACAGGGCGCCGTGCGGGCCTATCTGGTCTGGCGCAAGGATCGGCCCGGCGACATCGTGCTCGAGCGCGTCCTGCCGGCGATCGTTGCGGCGCTGCTGGCGATCGGCCTGTTCTCGGTCTTCATGTTCAACCATGTCCGCAAGGTGACGACCGAACTCGTCGCCCGCGAGGCGGAGGCCACACACCTCGCCAACCACGACCGCCTCTCGGGCCTGCCGAACCGCGCCTTCTTCACCGACCGGCTCGATTCCGAGCTCGCCCGCTTCGCCACAACCGGCGAAGGGCTGGCGGTGCTGTTCCTGGACCTCGACAAGTTCAAGGACATCAACGACATCCATGGCCACAGCGCCGGCGATACGCTGATCCGCATCGTCGCGCGCCGCCTTACGGGCGTGCTGCGCGGAGCCGACACGCTGGCGCGTTTCGGCGGGGACGAGTTCGCGATCATCCAGACCGGCGTGCGCAGCGCGCATGATTGCGCCTCGCTCGCGCACCGGGTTCTGGACGCCATTCGCGAGCCCATCGAGCTCAATGGCGTGCTTGCGCATGTCGGTATATCGATCGGCATCGCGCTCGCGCCCGACAACGCCAATGAGCGCGACGTGCTGATGCGCCTCGCAGACGTGGCGCTCTACCGCGCCAAGCGCGAGGGCCGGAACCGTTATTCGTTCTTCGAGGTCGGAATGGACGAGACCTTGCGCATGCGCAAGATCGTCGAGGAGGACCTGCGCCACGCGCTGCAACGTGACGAGGTCAAGGTCGTCTACCAGCCGCAGTTCTCCGCCGATGGTCGCAAGATCCTGGGCGTCGAGGCGCTGGTGCGCTGGACGCACCCGGTGCACGGCGCAATTTCACCGGCGGACTTCATCCCGGTGGCCGAGCAGCGCGGCCTCATCGGACCGCTTGGCGAATACGTGCTGCGCCGCGCCTGCCAGGACGGCCGGCGTTGGAAGAACATCACCGTAGCGGTCAACGTCTCGCCGGTGCAGTTCCGCCAGAAGGACTTCGTCTCCACTGTGGCGCGGATCGTCCAGGAGGAAGAGATGGATCCCGCCCGGGTCGAGCTCGAACTCACAGAGGGCGTGCTCGTCGACGACGCCGACGCGGCCGAGAACGCCATGATGGAATTGCGGGCGCTGGGCCTGCGCTTCGCGCTCGACGACTTCGGCACCGGCTACTCGTCGCTGATCTACCTGCGCCGATTCGCTTTCGACAAGATCAAGATCGACCGCTCGTTCCTGGAGTCCATGGAGACCACCGGCGAGAGCGCCATCCTGGTGCATTCCTGCGTCCACCTGGGGCGCGCGCTGGGGCTGACCGTGACGGCCGAGGGCGTCGAGACCGCCGAGCAGCAGCGCTTTCTGCAGGCGGTTGGTTGCCACCAGCTGCAGGGGTTCCTGTTCTGCAAGCCGGTCAGTCCCGAGAAGATCGACGAACTCCTCGGCCTTGTCGCCGACGAGGGGACGATCAGCCGCTCGGCCTGAGCGCTGTCAGAAAATCGCCGACGCGCTCGCGATGATGGCGAACAGGAAGCCAAGGCTCAGCACCGTCCCGACCAGGCCGAAGCAGAGGCCGGCGATCACCACGACGCCATCGCGCTCGACAAGGCCCAGGCCAACCAGCACCACCGCGATCCCGAGCGGAATCTGACCGATGATCGGGGCGGCGAACACAAGCGCCAGCGCGAAGGCAAGCAACGCCGCCCCGACAAGTCGGAAAGCGACCGCGCGCTCAAAGAACGACAGGCGTGGCCGGGCGAAGCGTTCCAGCTTCCGCAACCACGGTACGGCGCGATCCACCGCCTTGCGGAGGTCGTGCAGCGCAATGGTGCGCGCCAGCAACCGATTCGGCAGCCACGGCGACGGCTGGCCGAGAATGATCTGCACCGCGACTGAGAGCAGCAGCAATCCGCATAACAGCGGAATGGGCGGCGGCATCGGCAGGCAGTTGGGCAGGCCAA
This sequence comes from Alsobacter metallidurans, assembly GCF_014636935.1. Taxonomy (GTDB): domain Bacteria; phylum Pseudomonadota; class Alphaproteobacteria; order Rhizobiales; family Beijerinckiaceae; genus Alsobacter; species Alsobacter metallidurans. Next base: position 1,312,818 of record NZ_BMES01000002.1, read on the forward strand.
GCACAACGATCAGCAGCGCATAGGCGCGCTCACCCAACACGTCCACGATGGCGCGCACGGGCACGCGATCGGTCCTGGCGTCCTCGACCAGCCGCACCAGAATATCGGACGTGCGTGACGTGCCTTGCCGCATGACGCCTTCGAGGGAGGGGCGGCCAGGGTCCGGCCGGGCGTCTGCATAGCGCAGGCCCGGCTCCCGGCCAAGCGCGGATAAGTCGTGGTCCAGCGGCGGGGCTCGCTCCGCGCGTCGGCCGAACCGGAGCACCCGGTCTGCCCAAGTGCTCATTCCAAACCGCTCATCGCCGGTTAGCCGATACGCAACGCATGAACCAACTCTCTCGGGCCGCAGCCCCGTATGCCCGCACCAACGCCTCTAATGTGGCGAATGCAGGGAGTGCACTTCTACAGCGCAGCCGACGCGCGGGCGAGATCTTGTCGCACCGCATGCGCGGCTGCCTGCAGCGCCGGATCGTCACGCCTTCTCGGGCGCGCGGCTTGGATCGGCTGCGACACGCGCAACGTTCCGGGCGAACCACCCAGCGCGACGATCCGATCGGCGAGGTAAACCGCCTCCTCGATGTCATGAGTAACGAACAGCACTGTCTTTCCGGTGCGGTCGCGGATGCGCAGCAACTCGTCCTGCAAGCCCTCGCGCGTCATCGCGTCCAACGCGCTGAAAGGTTCGTCCATCAGCAGCACCTCGGGATCCACCGCCAGCGCGCGAGCGAGCGAAACGCGCTGGCGCTGGCCTCCCGAAAGCTCATGGGGAAAGCGGTCCGCGTAGGCGGCGAGGCCCACCAGCGAAAGCGCATCGGCGGCCTTCTTCAGCCGCTCGTTCTTGGGCAGGCTGGAGCGCTCCAGCCCGAACGCCACGTTGTCGAGCACGCGTCGCCAGGGCAGCAGGCGCCCATCCTGAAACACCAGCGCGACCGGGAGCACGGCGCCCGGCGCACCCGGCGCGACCCGCACGGTCCCGGCGCTCGGCCTGGCGAGCCCGGCGATGACGCGCAGCAGCGTCGACTTGCCGACGCCGGACGGCCCCACGATGGCGAGGAACTCGCCCCTGCCGACCGTAAGATCAAGGCCGCGCAGCACCTCGGTCCGGCGCCCGCCACGATCAAAGGCGAGACTGATGCCGGAAAGCTCGATCACGCTTTCCATGCGAGCACCCGGTTCTGCACGAGCACGAAAACGGTGTCGATCAGCCCATAGAGCCCCGCCATCGTGATCATGTAGACCACCACGATGTCGGTCGCGAGCAGGCTGGAAGCCTGCATCATGCGCTGGCCAAGGCCCGTGACGCCAAAGAGCTCCGCCGCCACCACGGCCATCCAGGCCTGCCCAAGCGCAGTGCGCAGCCCGGCCAGGATGCCGGGCGCCGCCGCCGGAAGGACGATCTTGACCAGCTTGGCCGGGGCTGAGCGGTAGCCATAGGCTTCCGCCAACTCCATGAGGTCGCGGTCCACCGCCCGCACGGCGGCCAAAGTGGCGAAGTAGCAGATCCAGAACACCCCGACGCCGACGATGAACACCGCCCCGCCGGTCGACACGCCGAACCACAGGATCGCGAACGGCACCCAGGCGAGGCCCGGAATGGGGCGCAGCAGACGGACGATCCAAGCCACCAGCGCCTCGGCCGAGCGGCTGAGCCCCGTGACGATACCGAGGCCCACGCCCAGCACCGCGCCGCTGAGCAGCCCAAGCAGGTAATGCCCCAAGCTGGATTGCACCGAGGCGAGCCAGAACCCCGAGCGAATTTCGCTGATCAGCGCCGCCGGCAGCTGGCTCGGCGCAGGCAGCAGCATGGGCGGCAGCACGCCGGTGCGCACCAACCCCTCCCAGAGCAGCAGAAAAGCCCCGAGGCCAAGAGCCCCGAGGCCGATGGAACGCTGCGCGGTCAACATCACCTTGCGCCAGGCTGGGCCGCCGAGCCGCGCCTCACCCCTGCATCGCCTTCTTGTAGAAGCTGCGGTCGAACAGGCCGTCCAGCGGATATTCCTTGTCGAGCGAGCCGAGTTTCACCTGGTACGCCTGCATCAGCCGGGTCGCGTCCACGATGGCGTCCGGATCGGCCACGAACTTGGAGGACGGCGAGGTCAGCGCCGCCTTGATTGTGGCGGCGTCCACGATCCCCTTGCCAAGCATCGCCTCGATGTGAGGAGCGGCTTTGTCCGGGTTGGTTTTGATCAGCTCGACTGCCTTCACGACGCCATTCACGATCGTTTGCGCAGCGGCAGGGTCGCGGGCCAGGAAGTTGCCTGAGAACGCCACCACGGTGCCGGGCTGGTGCGGGAACATCGCCCCGCCCAGCGCGATGATCTTCATGCGCGGATCGCGCTTGGTCACAATGGTGACGGCCGGCTCGCGGATCGTCGCGCCTTCCACTGCGCCGGTGAGCAACGCCTGCTGAGTGGCGTCGATGCCCATCGGGACGATCTCGGCGTCGGCCTTCTCAGCCTTTGCGACCTCCCAGAGCCAATGCTGCAATGTTGTGTTGGGCACCGACCCCGCCGGCTGGGTCGCAAGCCGCGCCGCCTTGCCGGTGGCCTTGCGGAAGTTGGCGAGGGCCTGGGCGGGCGAAACGCCGTCCTTGAATTCGGCCGCGAGCTTGCCGCCCGCCACCATGGACATTTCCTCGATGGCGGTCGCGGTCACGACCCGCACGTCGACGCCCTTGGCGCGCGCCACCGCGAGCGGGGCGACGCCGGCCACATAAACGTCCAGCGTACCGGACGCGAGGGCCTGGATCATGTTGGGCCCGGATTCAAAGGTGACGAAGCTGAGCTCGAGGCCGGCCGCCTTGCCCCACCCCTCTCCGTTCATCACGATCGCGGGCGCGGCGCCCAGCACCGGGATGATCCCGACCCGGATCGGCGCCGCCGCGAGAGCAGGCCCGGCGCCGAAGCGCGCCAGAGCCGGCATCGCCAGCGCGGCGCCGGCGGCGGTCACGAATGTGCGGCGGTTGATCATCGGGCGCTCCCTGGGTCTGGCGTCTCGTGCCCGCTGATGTAGCGGGTCGGTCGCGCCAAAACAAGGATGTGCACGTGAATTATATCAATTCACATCAAGCTACGTATTTATGTCGGATTGACATGGCCGTTCCTGCCAGCCGGGGAACCTCGTTCCCATCATGCCGCCGCTACTGCAGCAAGTACTCGCCGCTGGCAAGCCGCAGCTCCGCGGGCCTGATCAGCCGCGCATGCGCCACGCGCACCGAGTGGAGGGGGCCTTCCAGCGTGGTGCGCCAGAAAGTCAGGAACTTGTTCAGGGCCGGGAACTTGGGCGCGAGGTCATACTCCTGCCAGACGAAGGTCTGGAGCAACGAGGGATGATCCGGCAGGCAATACAGGATGTGAGCGGTCGTGAGGCCGTAGCCCTGCATCTGCTTGATGAAGTCCGCGTCGGACTGGCGTATCGTCGAACCCATGGCGCCTCCTTCTCTCCAAGGATCGCCGGGGCCCCTCCCCGGCAAACGGAGAACATGTGGACGAACCGAAGGTTCAAGATTCGGGCCGAAATGTAAATTTTACGTTTCTTGTCAGACACTTGGCAGCCATCGCGGGCGACTGCTGACAGAAACCTGCCTGAACGGGTGAGCCATCCGGCCGCCCCATCCGTAAAGGGGCTGACCGCGAGGAAGATGCCCGTGCCCCGCATGCGCCAGAAAGCCGATCTGCCGACGAAAACCTGCCTGGCCTGCGGCCGACCCTTCACCTGGCGCAAGAAGTGGGAGCGCGATTGGGAGGCGGTGAAGTTCTGCTCCGAGCGGTGCAAGCGCGAAAAGCCGGTCGTCCAGCGCTAGGCCGGCGGAGCGACGTCGCGCAGCTTCGCCAGCGCGTCAGGCGTGTCCACGTCCAGCGCCACGGCGATGTCCGAAATCGGCGCCTCGATCACCTGGTCGCGGCGACGCTCCAACAGCTTCTTGGCGCCGGCGTCGCCCGTCAGGGCCGCAATTTCGGGAAACAGCGCCCGCGCGATGACGACCGGGTTGTGCCATTCGCCCCCGTGTACCGGCACGGCCGCAACGCTTCCGGGCGCGGCCTCAAACGCCGCGACCATGCGGCGGATCAGCGGCGCATCAACCAGCGGCATGTCGCCGAGCGCGACCACCACTCCATCAGCCGCCTCGGGAAGCGCCGCGACGCCCGCCTGCAGCGACGTGGACAGCCCATCGGCGTAACGCGGATTACGGACGAATTGCACGCCGAGCCCTTCCAGCGCGGCTTCGACGGCTTCGGCCTGATGGCCCGTCACCACCACCACCGGCGTCGCGCCTGACGCGACAGCGGCCTCCGCGGCGAGACGGACCAGCGGCTTGCCGTCATGCTCCAGAAGCAGCTTGTTGGGCCCGCCCATCCGGGTCGAGCGGCCCGCTGCGAGCACGATGGCGGCGATGCGGTCGAGCGAAGCGGTCATCCGTCCTCCTTCGCCCCGCCGGAGCGCAACATGCCCCGCTGGACGATCTCCATCAACAGCCCGCCAACCCCGAGCGAGGTGATTTCCCGCCGCCCGACCGGCAAGCCGGCAAGCAGACGCTGCAACATCCAGTCGAAGCCATTCTCAGCCGGACTGCGGGCGCAACCCGGGGCCCCAAGCACGGGCCTGCCGGATAACCGCCCAAACAGCAGCAGGTTGCCGGGATCGACCGGCATGCCGAAATGCTCGACCACCCCGCCCGCGGCCTCGATCGCGGCCGGGATCACATCCCGCCGATCCGTGATCGCGGACGCCCCGAATACCAGGATCAGTTCGGCGTCGCTTTGAGCCAGCGTGGTCAACGCCGACGTTAGAGCCCGCGTGTCGTGGTCCACCTCCATGTCGGCCACGACAGGAGCGCCGGCCGGGGCCAGCCGCTCCTCCAAGATGCGCAGCGTTTTACGCACTGTGGAGGCTTTCAGCGTCGGCAGCAGCGTCGAAACAACCCCCACCCTGAGCGGCCGAAACGCCGCAACACGAACGAGCGGCGCCGAGTTGGCGGACGCCAAAGCGCTGTCGAGGTCGCGCTGCGGAACCGCGAAGGGAATGATCTTGACCGTTGCGATCATCTCGCCCGCCTGCACGGGCTTGAAGGCCGGCAGGGTCGCGAGCGTGATCGCCTCGTCGACGCTGTTGAGCCGATCCACGCCCTCGCGGTCGATCACCAGCACGCCGGGGGCTTCGGCGAAGAGGTTGCTCCGCCCGGTGAACGGCTTCTCTACACGAACGCCCACTCCTGAAACGGCTTCGGCAAGCTGCCGGGCCGCCTCATCCTCGCCGACATCGCCGGGCTCGAGCCGCGCGACCACGACCTGTTCCACGCCGGCGGCGCGCAATTGCGCGATCTGGCCTTCGCCCAGCAGCGTTCCCTTTTTGACGACGCCGTCGCTCGTGCGCACCGCATGGACGCAAACCGCGCCCAGCGCCTCGTCGAGCGGCACGGACCCGAACAGCATCCGCTCAGGCCGCCGCCGCGGCGGCCTCTGGCTTGCGGCGCAAGGTGGCTGTGATCTCGCCCATGATCGAGAGCGCGATCTCGGCCGGACTGATCGCGCCGATCGCCAGGCCAATGGGCGCATGGATGCGCGCGATGTCGGCTTCCGTAAAGCCCGCCGCCATGAGTCGTTCCACCCGCCGGGCGTGAGTCTTTCGCGAACCAAGCGCGCCGACATAGAAGCACCGCGACTTCAGGGCATGCACGAGGCCCGGGTCGTCGATCTTGGGATCGTGCGTCAGCGCCACGAAGGCCGTGTAGCGATCCACGCCGAGCTTCGGCAGCACGTCGTCGGGCCATTCGGCATAGACCGGCGCATCCGGGAAACGGTCCGCGGTCGCAAACGCAGTGCGCGGATCCACGATCGCGATATCGTGCCCGAGCAGCCGCGCGATGGGGACAAGCGCCTGGCTGATGTGCACCGCGCCCATGACGACGATGCGCACCGGCGGTGCCTGCACGGTGAGGAACACGTCGCCGGCCGGCGTCTCCGCCATGCCGCTCTTGCCCATGCGCAGCCGCTCGGCCAGTAGGCCTGCCAGCGGATCGGCGGCAAGGTCCGCTTCGCGGACCAGCCGCTGCTCGCCACTGGCGACATCGGTGACCAGCACTGCGGCGCGGCGGGCTTCGCGCTCGGCGTTCAGGGCGGCGAGGATTTCGAGCTTCATGGCCGTCTCCCGTTCAGTTGCGATCCAGCGCCAGGCGCGCGCCGAGCCCTATCAGCACCGCGCCGCCAACCGCCTTCATGACGGCCTGCACACGGCCGGCCTCCTTGATCCGCCGCGTGACCGCGGAAGCGAACAGCACCGTCATCACATCGGCCGACGAGAAGCTGAGATTGACGATAACGCCCAGGATCAGGAACTGCGCCCACACGGGCAGCGATCCCGCCGGGTCCACGAATTGCGGCAGGAAGGCGATAAAGAAGATCGCCACCTTGGGGTTGAGTAGCTCCACCATGACGCTTTCCAGCAGCGCCCGTCGCACGCTCCTGGGCTGCACCGCCGGCGCCTCCACTAAGCCATGGCTCCTGATCATCCCAATGCCGAGCCACACCAGATAGGCCGCGCCGATCAGCTTCACGGCCGCATAGGCCTCCGGGACGTGGGTGAACACGACCGAGAGGCCCAGCGCGGCCGCCAGCACGTGGGCGTAGCAGCCAAGGTGGATGCCGAGCACGGCCATGAACCCGCCGCGACGCCCGCGCGCCACCGTCTGGGCCGCTGTGTAGAGCAGCGCCGGGCCCGGCATGTAGGCGAAAACAGCCGTCGCGATCGCAAAGGCGACGAGCACGTCGAAGGACGCCATCAATCCACCTTCTCGACAAAAACGCGGATGCGCCCACCGCACGAGAGCCCGACCTTCCAGGCCGTCTCGTCCGCGACGCCGAATTCCAGCATGCGCGGCGCGCCGCTCTCGATCACGTCAACGGCCTCCGTCACCACCGCGCCCTCGACGCAGCCGCCCGAGACCGAGCCGAGAAAATTGCCGTCGTTATCGATCACCAGATGGCTCCCCACCGGTCGTGGCGCCGAGCCCCAGGTCTCCACCACGGTCGCGATGGCGACGCCCTTCCCTTCGCGGCGCCAAGCCTCGGCCTTGTTCATGATGTCGTTGTCGGTCGCCAGCATGGTCATTCTCCAACGCTCCTTTTCAAGCGGCCTTGCGCAGCCAACGCCGCGGATCGGCGTCCATGCTGCCTTCGGCGGCCAGCGCCTTCACCAGCGTCTCCATGGACTGGAGATTGTGGATCGGCCGGAACTCGTCCACATGCGGCAGCATGGCGCGAATGCCTTGGGCGCGCGCCTCGAAACCATCGTAGCGCAACAACGGATTGAGCCACACCAGGCGGCGGCACGACCGATGCAACCGGTCCATTTCCGTCGTCAGGTCGGTCACGCCGTCGCGCTCAAGCCCGTCCGTGAAGAACAGCACCACCGCGCCCTGGCCCAGCACACGCCGGGACCACTCACGGTTGAACTGATGCAGACATGTGGCGATGCGCGTGCCGCCTGACCAGTCCTGCACCTGTGCGGAGCACAACGCCAGCGCCTCGTCCGGATCGCGGCTCTTGAGCGCCCGCGTCACATTGGTTAGCCGCGTGCCGAACAGGAAGGTGTACACCCGCCGCCGCGCGTCCGTCATCGCGTGAACGAAGTGCAGAAAAAGGCGCGTGTAGTCCGCCATGGATCCCGAGATGTCGCACAACGCCACCACGGGCGGCGGCCGCGTCGCCTGCTCCATGCGGGCGAGCTCGATGCCCGCCCCGCCGCCGCGCAACGACTGACGCAGCGACCGGCGGAGGTCGATACGCGGCCCGCGGGCGGCGGGGATCATGCGCCGGATCAACGTCCGGTCGTCCGGCAGCCGCAGCGTCGCGATGGCGCGCTGCGCCCGGCCGATCTCCTCGGCGGTCATCTGGGCGAAGTCCTTGCCCTGCAGGATCTCACGTTCCGACACGGTCAGGCGTGCGGAGAACTCCTCCTGCCGCTCCTCCTGCGGCTCAGGCGGCTTGTCCTGCTTCAACAGAGCCTGCGCGGCCCGGAGCGCCGCGGCGTCCGGCTTGCGCTCCTTCTCGTCGCGCGACGGAGGCGTCGCGGGGGACATCGTCGAGATGATCTTCTCGATCAGCGCCCGACGCCGCCAGAAGATGCGGAACGCCTGCTCGAACACGTCCGAGTGCTCGTGCTTTTTCACGAACACGGCATGCAGCGTCCAGTAGAAGTCCGCCCGTGTGCCGATGCGCGCCGTCTCGACGGCGGCCAGCGCGTCCAGCACGGAGCCAGGGCCGACCGGCAACCCCGCCTCCCGCAAGGCGCGCGCGAAGTATGCGATGTTCTCGGCAAGTTTGCCGGTGTCGTCCGGGATCGGGTCGGCGGCGTCCATCGGAACCTTCCCGCGCTTCGTCAGGCCTTGGCGTTCGCCGCGGCCTTCGCCTCGTCCAGGATCGCCTTCACGCGCGAGCCCTGCATTTTTTGAATGTCGTCCTGGTACTTCAGCAGTACGCCCAGCGTATCCGACACAATGGCGGGATCGAGCGCCACGGCGTCGAGCTCCACCAGGGCGGACGCCCAGTCCAGCGTTTCGGCCACGCCCGGCGCCTTGAACAGGTCCTGCGCCCGGATCGCCTGCACGAAGTTGACGATCTCGCGCGACAGCCGCGCCGGCGCCTTGGGGGCCTTGGCCTTCAGGATCTGCAGCTCGCGCTCGGCGTTCGGGTATCCGACCCAATGGTAGAGGCAGCGCCGTTTCAGCGCGTCATGGATCTCGCGGGTGCGGTTCGACGTCACGATCACGATGGGCGGGTGGTCGGCCTTGATCACGCCCAGTTCCGGGATTGTGACCTGGTTGTCGCTCAGCACCTCCAGCAGAAAGGCCTCGAAAGCCTCGTCCGTGCGGTCGAGCTCGTCGATCAGCAGCACGGGCGCGCCGTTCACGTCCGGCGCCAGGGCCTGGAGCAGCGGGCGCTTCACGAGGTAGCGCTCGGAGAACACGTCCTCCTCCAGCCGCCCGCGATCCACGCCGCCCGCCGCCTCCGCCATGCGGATCGCCATCATCTGGCCGGCATAGTTCCACTCATAAACGGCCGAGGAGACGTCGAGCCCCTCGTAGCACTGAAGCCGGATGAGCTTGCGGCCCAGCACGCTGGACAACACCTTGGCGATCTCGGTTTTGCCGACGCCCGCCTCGCCTTCGAGCAGGATGGGACGCCCCATGCGCAGCGCCAGGAAGATCACGGTCGCGAGGGATCGGTCCGCCACATAGGACCCGGCGGAGAGCAGCTTCAGCGTCTCGTCGATAGAAGTGGGAAGCGGGTGGGCCATGCGGGTCGAAATCTCCGTGCGCCGGCGAGACGCACGCAGAACCTAGCGCGCTCACGGCCCGGCGCCACTAGGGCCAAAGAAGGATCGCGTCCGACCGGGGCGCATGGCGCAAGCGAAACAGCGCGGCAATTGCGATGGCCCCCTCTCCCCGGCGGCGGGGTGAGGGCCTTCGCATCTCGGGATCAGCGACCCCTCATCCGGCGCTTCGCGCCACCTTCTCCCCCTGCCGGGGCGAAGGGCGCAATGGCGCGACAGCCGCAGCACGCCCCCTCTCCCCGGCACGGGGAGAGGGCTGGGGTGAGGGCCTCCGAACCCTGCCTTACTTCCCGATCGCGGCCGTCACGGCGCGCTTCGCCATCACGGTGATCAGGTGCGCGCGGTATTCCGGTGAGGCGTGGATGTCGCCATTGATGCCGGTCGCCGGCATCGAGATGCCGTCCAGCGACTTCGGCGAGAAGCGCTTCTTCAGGGCCTCTTCCAGCGCGGTGGCGCGGAACACGCCGTTGGCGCCCGCGCCCGTCACCGCGACACGAATGTCGGAACCGCGCTTGGCCACGAACACGCCCACCATGGCGTAGCGCGAGGCCGGATTGCGGAACTTGGCGTAGGCCGCCTTGGAAACGATCGGGAACGCCACCTTGACGACGACTTCACCCGGCTCAAGCGCGGTCTCGAAGAGGCCGGTGAAGAACTGGTCGGCCGGGACCTTGCGCATGTTGGTGATGATGGTGGCGCCCAGCGCGAGGCAGGCGGCCGGATAATCGGCGGCCGGATCGTTGTTGGCGACCGAGCCTCCGATGGTGCCGCGATTGCGCACCGCCGGATCGCCGATCAGGCCCGCCATGTCGGCGAGGCCCGGGATCGCCTGCCGGACGATCTCGGACGTCGCCACATGGGCGTGCTTGGTCATGGCTCCGATCACGAGCGAGCGGCCCTTCAGCTCGATGCCAGACAGGCCCTCGACCTTGCTGAGGTCGATCAGCGCCGGCGGTGCGGCGAGGCGCTGCTTCATGGTCGGCAGCAGCGTCTGTCCGCCGGCCAGAATCTTGCCATCCTCGTTCTTGGCGAGCAGCGAGGCGGCCTGCCGCACGGTTTTCGGCTGATGGTAGGAAAAGGCGTACATGGGTCGGGTCCCCTTATCATTCGCGTTCTGGAGCCGTTCCCTCATCCTTCGCAAGGCCCAGCAGCGCAGGGCTCCTCAGGAGGGGAACGGGATGGCGGCGTCGCCTGTCCCTCATCCTGAGAAGCGGCCCACAGGGCCTCAAAGGACGAGGGCGGCGACGGCCGCCGTGTTCAATTCATCGCCCGTTCACTCCGCCGCGATGGCGGGCAGCCGGCGCTGCGCCGCCAGCCACACGGCCTGGGGCGTCGCCGGCATGGCGATGTGTTCGTGCCCGAGCGCGTCCGTGATGGCGTTGATCACGGCCGGCGGAGAAGCGATGGCCCCCGCTTCGCCGCAGCCCTTGATGCCAAGCGGGTTGGAGGGGCACGGCGTCGAGGTCGTGCCGACGTCGAAGCTGGGCAGGTCGTCGGCCCGGGGCATGCAGTAGTCCATGTAGGACGCCGTCACGAGCTGCCCGTCGGCGTCGTAATGGACCCCTTCGAACAGCGCCTGGCCGACGCCCTGCGCGATGCCGCCATGCACCTGGCCCTCCACGATCATCGGGTTGATCACGGTGCCGAAGTCGTCCACCGCGGTCCACCGCGCGATCGTGGTCACGCCTGTCTCGGGGTCGATCTCCAGCTCGCAGATGTGGACGCCCGACGGGAAGGTGAAGTTGGTGGGATCGTAGAACGCCCCTTCCTTCAGCCCCGGCTCCAACTCCTGCCCGGAGAACTTGTGCGCGATATAAGCCTGCAAGGCGACCTCGCCGAAAGCGAGCGACTTGTCAGTGCCCGACACGCTGAAGCGTCCGTCCTTGAACTCGATGTCGGCCTCCGAGGCCTCCATTGCGTAGGCGGCCACCTTCTTGCCCTTGGCGATCACCTTGTCGAGCGCCTTGGAGATCGCCGACATGCCGACCGCGCCCGAGCGCGAACCGTAGGTGCCCATGCCGAACTGCACCTTGTCGGTGTCGCCATGCACGATCGCGACCTGGTCGATCGGCACGCCGAGCCTGTCGGACACAAGCTGCGCAAACGTCGTCTCGTGGCCCTGGCCGTGCGAGTGCGAGCCCGTCAGCACCTCGACGGTGCCGACCGGGTTGACACGGACCTCGGCCGATTCCCACAGGCCGACGCCCGCGCCCAGCGACCCCACCGCGGCCGACGGCGCGATGCCGCACGCCTCGATGTAGGCCGAGTAGCCGAGGCCGCGCAGCTTGCCTTTGCGGGCGCTCTCGCGCTTGCGCCGGGCGAAGCCCTTCACGTCGGCCATCTCCATGGCCTTGTCGAGCGAGGCCGTGTAGTCGCCGACGTCATACGCCATGATCACGGGCGTCTGGTGCGGGAACTTGCGGATGAAGTTCTTCTTGCGGAACGCCACCGGGTCCTGCCCCAGCTCGCGCGCCGCGACCTCGACCAGCCGCTCCACCACAAAGGTGGCCTCCGGCCGGCCCGCGCCCCGGTAGGCGTCCACCGGCGCGGTGGTGGTGTAGACGCCCTCGACCTCGGCGTAGATCGCCGGGATGTCGTACTGCCCCGACAGGAGCGGCGCGTAGAGATAAGTCGGCACCGACGACGAGAAGGTGGAAAGGTAGGCCCCCAGGTTGGCCTTCGTTTTCACCCGCAGCCCGAGGATCTTGCCGCGCTCGTCGGTGGCAAGCTCCGCATGCGTGAGGTGGTCGCGCCCATGCGCGTCGGCCAGAAAGGCCTCGGTCCGGTCGCTCACCCACTTCACCGGCCTGCCGACCTTCTTGGCCGCCCAGACGCACACTGTCTCCTCGGCGTAGATGAAGATCTTGGAGCCGAAGCCGCCGCCCACGTCCGGCGCGATCACGCGCAGCTTGTGCTCGGGCGCGATGCCGATAAAGGCCGAGAGCACGAGTCGCGCCACATGCGGGTTCTGGCTCGTGGTGTAGAGCGTGAACTGCTCCTGGCCGCTGTCGTAGTCGCCGATCGCGGCGCGCGGCTCCATCGGATTGGGGGCGAGCCGGTTGTTGACGATGTCGAGCCGCGTCACGTGCTTGGCGCGCGCAAATGCGGCGTCCGTGGCGGCCTTGTCGCCAAGATGCCAGTCATACACGCGGTTGTTGGGCGCGACGTCGTGGATCACGGTCTTGCCCGTGAGCGCCTCGTTCATGTCCACCACGGCGGGCAGCTGGTCGTAGTCGACCATCACCTTCTCGGCCGCGTCGCGGGCCTGCGCGAAGGTCTCGGCGATCACCACCGCCACGTGGTCGCCCACGTAGCGCACCTTGCCGACCGCCAGCGCCGGATGCGCCCCGGCGCTCATCGGCGAGCCGTCCTTGTTGTGGATCATCCAGCCGCAAATCAGGCCGCCGATCTTGTCGGCCTCGAGATCCTGGCCTGTCAGCACCGACACCACGCCTGGCGACGCCAGTGCGGCGCTCGCGTCGACGGACTTGATCACCGCATGGGCGTGGGGTGAGCGCACGAAGGCCGCATAGGTCTGGCCGGGACGATTGATGTCGTCCGTGTACTGCCCCTTGCCGGTGATGAATCGAAAATCTTCCTTACGGCGCACGGGCGCGCCGATGCCGGTGGCTGACATGATGTTCCTCCTCGGGGGCGCCGGCCGATCTTGAATTGGATCAGGGTCCGGGACGGCTTCGGCGCAAATGGGATGGTTCGAAAGAGACGCCCTACTCGGCCGCGGCCTGCATGCCGCCCGCGCCCATCGCCTGGGCCCCGGCTTCCACCGCTTTCACGATGTTGTGGTAGCCCGTGCAGCGGCAGATGTTGCCTTCGAGCTCTTCGCGGATGGTGTGCTCGTCCAGCGTCGAGCCCTTGCGGTTCACGATGTCCACCGCAGTCATGATCATCCCGGGCGTGCAGAAGCCGCACTGAAGGCCGTGATGCTCGCGGAAGGCGGCCTGCATGGGATGCAGCTCGGTTCCGTTGGCGAGCCCCTCGATCGTGGTGACGTGCGAACCCTCGCAGCTCACCGCCAGCATGGTGCAGCTCTTCACGGCCGCGCCGTCGACATGCACCACGCAGGCGCCGCACTGGCTGGTGTCGCAGCCGACATGCGTTCCGGTGAGCCGGAGGTTCTCACGCAGGAACTGCACGAGAAGCGTGCGCGGCTCAACGTTCCCCGAAACGGCCTTGCCGTTCACCGTCATCGAAATCATCGTCATCCAAGTCCTCCACTGGTGCGCCGCCATGGAGCCCGAAGGCCGGGATCGGCGACTCGTTTTTGGCCGCTCGCGCGGCGAACTCATGGTGCGTTGTCGGCGAACACTGAACAGACGGCCGGCCGCGTCCTGCAGCAGGATCGGCCGCTCTGGTGGGCCGCCGTCCAGCTTGGAAGGATTCGAGTTTGGTACGCCCTGAAAACGGGGTCAAGCGGATTGACGGATGAGAAAGATGGGCCAAATCCGCGCGTTTTGACGCAAGTTTTCGAGGTGGGCAAAGGCTCGACCGACAAGGCTACGCTTGGCCGTGTGCTCCCATGCCGGCTTCGCCACAGTGGAGCGGAGGCTTAGGCCGCCTGCGGCTCCACCGCCTTGGCGAAATTCGCGAAGAACTCGTCCGCCATCTTCTTGGCGACGCCATTGATCAACCGGCCGCCAAGTTGGGCGAGCTTGCCGCCGATCTGCGCTTCAACATCATAGGTGAGCTTCGTACCGCCTTCGGCGTCCTCCAGCTTCACCACTGCGCCGCCTTTGGCGAAGCCCGCCACGCCGCCCTCGCCTTCGCCCGTGATGCGGTAGCCGTTCGGCGGGTCGATGTCGGACAGCGTGACCTTGCCCTTGAAGGTGGCGCTCACCGGGCCGACCTTGACCTTGGCAACCGCCGCGAAGCCGTTGTCGCCCGTCGTCTCCAGGCTTTGGCAGCCCGGGATGCAGGCGCGCAGGACGTCGGGATCGTTGAGCTTGGCCCACACGGTCGCCTTGTCGGCGGGCAGCACGAAATCGCCGGACATGGTCATGGCCATGGGTCGTTCTCCTCCAAAACACACTTGAAATGCGCGAGGCCGGCGCGGGAGGCTTGCGCCTCGTCCCTCCGGCCCTGCTACAGTCGACCGATCAGACCATGTCCCGCGCGCCGCCGCAACGCGCCGGGATCGCCCCGAACGCAGGTGAGGCATGCTCACGCTCACGCCAGAACAACAGGCCGCCGCCGCCGGCGAACACGGGCGTGGTTCCGCGATCGCGATGCGCATCGTCGCCGAGGCCGCCCGGCTGATGGGCGCGCCGCGCCTCATCCCGGTTGCGTCCGCCCATATCGACGGCGCGCTCTACCATGGCGACTCCGGCACCCTGTTCGCCGAGGCGCTGGTCGATGGCGGCGCCTCCGTGCAGGTGGAGGCGACCCTGAACGTCGGAGCGCTGGACCTCGTCGGCTGCTCCCGGGTTCGCCTGCAGCCGCACGAGCGCGAGATGGCCAAGCGCATGATGCGCGCCTACGAGGCGTTGGGCTGTTCGCCGACCTGGACCTGCGCGCCCTACCAGGCCGGTCATCGCCCTGCCGTCGGCTCCGATGTCGCCTGGGGCGAATCCAACGCCGTGGTATTCTGCAATTCGGTGCTGGGCGCCAGAACCAACCGGTATGGCGACTTCCTCGACATCGCCTGCGCGATCGCGGGCGTCGCGCCCGACTACGGGCTGCACCGGCCGGAAAATCGCCGCGCCGCCGTGGTGGTGGACGTGTCTGGCCTATCGCCGAAGTTGCGCGCATCCGAGGCGTTCTGGCCCGTGTTCGGCACCTGGTACGGCCTGACGCTCGGCTCCGAGATCGGCGTCGTGACCGGGCTGGAGGGCCTGGCGACCGAGGACCGCCTGAAAGCGATGGGCGCGGCATCGGCCTCCTCGGGCGGCGTCGGCCTGTTCCACGTCGCGGGCGTGACGCCAGAGGCGCCCGACCTCGCGACGGCCTGCGGCGGCGCGGATGGCCTCGCGCAGTGCAAGCGCATCGTCGTGACCGGCCCGATGATGCGCGCCGCCAGCGCCCGCCTGTCCACCGCCGAGGGCGACGCCGTCGACGCTATCGCGATCGGCAGTCCCCACCTGTCGGCTGACGAGGTCGCGGAACTCGACCGGCTGCTCGATGGCCGTCGCGTCGCGGTGCCGTTCTACGCCTGCACGGGCCGGCACGTGATCCGCGCCATCGAGGCGGACGGCAGCCGCGCCCGGCTGGAGCGGCAGGGGATCACCTTCGTGGCCGACACCTGCGTTGTGGTGACGCCGATCCTGGAGCGAACCGACGGCGTGTTGATGACCAATTCGGGCAAGTTCGCCCATTACGCGCCCGGCAATACGGGCCTCGCGGTGCAATATGGCGCGTTGGCCGACTGCGTCGAGAGCGCGGTCGCGGGCCGCCTCGTCCGGGAGGAGAGACTGTGGAGCTGACCGCCGACATCCTGCTGCCGGGCGACGGTGCCGACAACGCCGTGGTGGAAGGCGACGTGCTCGCCCTCACGGCCCCGATCAGCTTCTGGGGCGGAGTCGATCCGAAAACCGGCACGATCATTGACGCGCGCCACCCCGAGCGCGGCCAAAACATCGCCGGACGCGTGCTGGCCTTGCCGGGCACGATCGGCTCGTCCTCGGCGTCGGCCGTGCTGCTGGAACTCGTTCACGCCGGCCGGGCTCCGGCCGCGATCCTGATGCCGGAGCCGGACGCCATTCTGCTGCTCGGCCTCGTGGTGGCGCGCGAGATGGGCTGGGCGATCCCGCCGGCGCTGCGCGTCTCGGCGCAGGACCAACGCGGCCTCGCGGGTCAGCAGGTCGAGATCGAGGGCGGGATGATCCGGTCGCGAACGGCCGCCTGATCTTAGACGTCGTGATAGCGGCGGTGGACGTAGACGAGGCTCGGCTCCGCGCCGCCCAGGCGCACGGCCGTGACCTCGCCGATCAGCACGTGGTGGGTGGCGACGTCCTTCACCTCGACGAGGCGGCAATCGAACGACGTCAGCGCGTCCAGGAGCAGCGGCGCGCCGGTCTCGAACACGCCCCACTGTCCGCGCTCGAAGCGCGCCTCCCCGTGCAGGCCGGTGCGGCCGGCGAAATCCTCGGCCAGCGCCCGGTGCTCGGCCGCCAGCGTATTCACGCAGAACACCCCGTTGGCGATGAGCCGCGCCGCCGACCCGCTCGCGCGATTGAGGCAGACCAGCAACGTCGGCGGCCGATCAGAGATCGACGCTACCGCGGTGGCGGTGAAGCCGGCGCGGCCGGCCGGGCCATCCGTCGTAACGATGTTCACCGCGGCGGCGAGCCGGCTCATGCCCTCGCGGTAGACGAGCGATTGTTCTTCAGACACCGGGGAGCCCTCGCCCATGGCTGCGCCCGGGCCTGCCGCGGCAAGGCCGCCGAGTGTGGAGACGCGCAGGGGAAGGGTCATGGGGGAATTCGCTCCGCAAGAGGCCAAGATAGGGCCCGGAGCCCAGACAGGCAATGCAAGGGCCAGCGGGCCCGGTTCGGGGGGCGTCCGTTTCGCGCCAGAATGGGGCGGCCGACCTGACAAGCGTCAAAGTTCGGCGAGCGCGAGCTTCAATCCGTCCCGAACATGGGCGATCAGGGCGTCGGAAGCCGCGGCGGCTCCGGTCGCGTCCTGCGCCCCGATCGCCGCCGCCACCGCCTCGTGCAGGCGCGAAGACGCCGCGAGATCCTGCTCGCGCCGGAAGTAATACCAACCGCGCCGCGCCATGCTCTGCAGCGGCGCCAGGGCGCGCTGGGCGAACGGGTTGGCGCCCGCATCGCCGAGCAGCCCGTCGAAACGCTGGTCCGCCCGCATATAGGCGGCGGCGTCTCCCCCGCGGGCGGCCGCCGTCATCTCGGCCGCGATGGCGGCGAGTTGATCGCGCTGCGTCTTCGTGGCGCGCCGCGCCGCCGCAACGGCGACGACCCGCTCCAGCGCTGCGCGCGCGTCCAGCGCCAGCAGCACGTCGAGCGGGTTGATGGCCGCCACCGCCATGCCCTTGCGCGGAAACACCACCAGCAACCCATCGGCCACAAGCCGCTGCACCGCCTCGCGCACCGGCGTGCGACCCAGATTGAGCCTCGCCGCCAGGTCCTGCTCGGTGAGCCGCAGCCCGGGCGCGAGCGCCAGGCGCACAATCTCGTCCTCGATCAGCCGGTAGGCGCGATCCGCGAGGGTTTCGCCCGGATGCGGCGACAAGACGCCGCCACGCCCGGCTTCCAGGTTGGTCGGCTCGGTGCTGATCGTTTGGTCCACCCTCGACACCTCTCCAGAGCCGCAGCCCGCTTAGTCTGGGCAGGGCTCTTCCTCCCTTTTCCGCCGGCGCATGGCGCGCCCATCCGGAGCGACCGGAGATGACGGTGGGAAGATCCGCCCCTAGACTCGGCTCCCACAAAGACCGCGTTGACGCTCACGCGACAGTGATATATTACAGATATACCAACCACAGCACAACAGGAGATGGCGAGATGAGCAGCCAGAAGTGGGCCGGGGTCTTCCCCGCCGTGACCACCAAGTTCACCGCTGACGACCGTCTCGACATCGCCGAGATGGAGCGCTGCTTCAAGCTGCAGCTCGACGCGGGCGTGCATGGCCTGATCGTGTGCGGCTCGCTGGGCGAAGCCTCCACGCTTGAGCCGGCCGAGAAGGTCGAAGTCCTGAACACCGCCATCCGGGTCGCGGGCGGTTCCGTGCCGGTGCTGCTGACAGTCGTGGAAGGCTCCACCCGCCGCGCCCAGGCACTTGCGGAAGCCGGCGCCAAGGCCGGCGCGGACGGCTTCATGATCCTGCCGGGCGTGCCCTACAAGTCCGACGCCCGCGAGACGATGGCCCACTACCGCGCGGTCGCGAAGTCCGGCGGCAAGCCGGTGATGATCTACAACAACCCGGTCAGCTACGGCGTCGACATCACGCCCGCGATGCTGGGCGAACTCGCCGCCGACCCGCTCTTCGTCGCCGTCAAGGAGTCCTCCGACGACGTGCGCCGCGTCACCCAGATCTTCAACGCCGTGGGCGACCGCTTCCAGGTCTTCACGGGCGTCGACAACCTGGCGCTGGAAAGCCTCGCAGTGGGCGCCGTCGGCTGGGTCGCGGGCCTCGTCTGCGCTTTCCCTGCCGAGACGGTCGCGATCTACGACCTGATGCGCCAGGGCCGCCTCGCCGAGGCGGTGGCGATTTACCGCTGGTTCCAGCCGCTGCTCGACCTCGACGTGTCGTCCAAGCTCGTCCAGAACATCAAGCTCGTCGAGGCGCTGGCCACCAACTCCAACGACCGCTGCCGCGCCCCGCGCCTGCCCCTGGTCGGCGAGGAGCGCGCCCGCGTGGAAGCCATCGTCGCCAAGGCGCTGGCCAACCGCCCGCAGCTCCCGGCCGCCAAGATCGCGGCGGAATAACGCTGGGCCGGCCCCCTCATCCGACCTCGCTGCTTTCGGCCACCTTCTCCCCGTCGCCGGGGAGAAGGGAAGAGCCGCGCCGCACCCGCGAAGTGCCCCCTCTCCCCGGGACGGGGAGAGGGTTGGGGTGAGGGTCTTCGTACAAGATAACCGAGAGCGCGCATGAAGATCACCATCGTCGGAGCCGGGCTCGTCGGTCTCGCCAGCGCACATGCGTTGGCGGCCGAGGGGCATCGCGTCACGGTGATCGACCGGGAGGGTCCGGCGGCGGGCGCCTCGCAGGGCAACGCCGGTTGGCTGGCGCATACCGATATCGACCCCATTGCGTCTCCCAAGATGCTGCGGCGCGTGCCGAAGTTCCTGCTCGATCCGCTTGGGCCGCTGGCGATCCGGCCGAGCTACCTGATCCCGATTTTACCGTGGTTGGCGCGGCTGGTCTGGGCCTCCCGGCCGGAGAACCTCGCCCGCTCGGTCGAGGCGCTGGTTTCACTCCAGAAGCTTGCGATGCCGGCCTGGACCAGGCTTTCCGGCGGGCTCGGGCTCGGCAAGCTGATCCACCGTCGCGGCGGGCTCTTCGTGTTCGACGACGAAGCCGCCTTCAGGCGCGCCAAAGGGCATTTCGCCAAGCAACGCGCGCTTGGCATCGCGTGCGACCTGCTCGACGCCGCCGAGCTGCGCCAGTTGGAGCCTGCGCTGAGCGACCAGATCGTCGCGGCCGCGTTTTTCCCCGACGCCGCCCATGTGAGCGACCCGCGCCAAGTCACGCAGGCGCTGTTCGACGCCGCGATGGCGCGAGACATTCACTTCGAGAAGGCCGACATCCGCGCGGTCGAGCCCGGCCCGCCCGTCCGCCTCGTCATGCGGTCGGGCGACACATTGACGGCGGACAGGGTCGTGATCGCGGCCGGGGCCTGGTCCAGGCCCCTCGCCGCCTCGCTGGGCGACGTTGTGCCGCTCGACACCGAGCGCGGCTACAATGTGAGCTTCCCGGGCGTCACGGGCCTGCTGTCCCGCCCGGTGTCGTTCGACGGCCAGGGCTTCGTCGCCACGCCACTCGACAGCGGATTGCGCGTCGGCGGCGCGGTGGAGCTCGGCGGGCTGGCGCTGCCGCCCAACCATGCCCGCACCCGCGCGCTCTACGCCAAGGCGACCCGCTACATCCGCGACATGCCGCCCTTCGAGAGCGGGTCCACCTGGATGGGGTTTCGCCCGTCCATCCCGGATTCCCTCCCGGTGATCGGCCCGGCGCGCGCTGCCCCGGACGTGATCTACGCGTTCGGCCACGGGCATTACGGCCTGACGCAATCGGCCGTCACCGGCGCGCTGGTCGCCGACCTCATTGCCGGTCGCTCGCCCCCGATCGACCTTGCGCGCTTCAGCCCGCAGCGGTTTTGATGGAAACAGCCGCGGCGCGGGCGTCCTTCTCCTCCTGGGAGAAGGCCACCGCCACTTCAAGTTGACTCATAAGCACCACACCCGGAACCAACCCCATGGCGACCCACACGTTTTTCTGCGTCGACGGCCATACTTGCGGCAACCCGGTGCGGCTGGTGGCCGGCGGCGGGCCGCGGCTGGAGGGGCGCACCATGGTGGAGAAGCGCGCCCACTTCCTGGCGGAGTTCGACTGGATCCGTACTGGCCTGATGTTCGAGCCGCGCGGCCACGACATGATGTCGGGCGCGATTCTCTACCCGCCGACGCGTGAGGATTGCGACATCGCCTTCCTGTTCATCGAGACCTCCGGCTGCCTGCCGATGTGCGGGCACGGGACCATCGGGACCGTCACGATGGCGCTGGAGCGCGGGCTGGTTTCCCCGCGTGAGCCCGGCATTCTGCGCATCGACACCCCTGCCGGCCTCGTGGAGGCGCGATACGAGCAGAACGGGCAATATGTGGACAGTGTCCGCATCACCAACGTGCCGTCCTTCCTCCACTCCCGGCAGATCGCCGCCGAAGTCGAAGGGCTGGGCGAAATCGTCGCCGACGTGGCCTATGGCGGGAATTTCTACGCCATCGTTGAGCCGCAGAAGAACTTCCCGGGCCTCGAACATGTCGATCCCTCCGACATCCTGCGCTGGAGCCCGAGAGTGCGGACAGCCTTCAGGGCGAAATACGACTTCGTGCATCCCGAGAACCCCGCCATCAACGGCCTGTCGCACGTGCTTTGGACCGGGACGCCCACCGTGCCGGGAGCGCATGCCAAGAACGCCGTGTTCTATGGCGACAAGGCGATCGACCGGTCACCCTGCGGGACCGGCACCTCGGCCCGCATGGCCCAATGGGCCGCGCTCGGCCGCCTGAAAGTCGGCGACGAGTTCGTGCACGAATCGATCATCGGCACCCTGTTCAAGGGGCGCGTCGAGAAAGCGGTCCGGATGGGCGACTACGACGCCATCGTGCCGTCCATCGAGGGTTGGGCCCGCATGACCGGCTACAACACCATCTTCATTGACGATCGCGACCCGCTCGCGCACGGCTTTCAGGTGAAGGATCGCGGCTGACATATCAGCCCAGCGCGATCCGCATGGGGGCCTCCCGCCTTGCATCGACTTGCGAGATTCCCGCCATACGGGTGCTCGCGCGCATGAATTCGTCTTCAAAGCCGCTATTGGCCGCGTTTTCTGCTTTTTGTCGGGATTGTGACCGCTGATCATTGTCGCCAAGCAGGGGCCTTGGTAAGACTTTGGTGAGAGTTAGCCTGGTCCGGGCATGCGCCTTGCTTGCCGGACCGAGCCGCCCTCTACGGCGCCGTCAGAGCGCGGGAGGGCGAAAGAGGGGAGTGGCGTTTCATCATGGAAGTTTTCCTGCAGCAGCTCATCAATGGGCTGACGCTGGGGTCCATCTACGGCCTGATCGCAATCGGCTACACGATGGTTTTCGGCATCATCGGCATGGTGAATTTTGCCCATGGCGACGTGTTCATGGTCGGCGGCTTCATCGCCCTCATCCTCTTCATGGTCTTCACGGCCTGGCTCGGCGTGGCCGTGGTGCCCGCGCTGGTGCTGGTGCTGCTGCTCGGCATGGTGCTGACGGGCCTCTGGAACTGGACGATCGAGCGCGTCGCCTACCGGCCCCTGCGCGGCTCCTTCCGCCTCGCCCCGCTGATCTCGGCGATCGGCATGTCGATCTTCCTGTCCAACCTCGTGCAGGTCATCCAGGGCCCGCGCAACAAGCCGCTGCCCCCGATGATCCAGGGCAACTTCGTGCTCATGGGCGAAGGCTCCACCACGGTGGTTCTGGCCTACAAGCAGATCGTCATCATGGTCGTGACCGTGGTGCTGCTCGCCGTGTTCTGGTGGCTGGTGCAGAAGACGCCTCTTGGCCGCGCCCAGCGCGCCTGCGAGCAGGACCGCAAGATGGCGGCGCTGCTGGGCGTTGACGTCGACCGCACCATCTCGATCACCTTCGTGATCGGGGCGGCCTTGGCGGCCGTCGCGGGCGTCATGTACCTCATGTACTACGGCGTAGTGAACTTCTCGGACGGCTTCGTTCCGGGCGTGAAGGCCTTCACGGCAGCGGTGCTGGGCGGCATCGGCTCCTTGCCGGGCGCGGTGATAGGCGGCCTCCTCATCGGCCTCATCGAGACCATGTGGTCGGCCTATTTCACCATTGACTACAAGGACGTGGCGGCGTTCTCGATCCTCGCCATCACGCTGATCTTCCTGCCGACCGGCCTGCTGGGCCGGCCCGAAGTCGAGAAGGTCTGAGACCATGGCCGCCACACTCGACGCACAGGTTCCCGTCCGCCCCGCGGCCGGCGCCCTCCTGTCCCGCGCCGTCCGCGAAGGCGGCTTCGCGGCGCTGATTACGCTGGGGCTCTCCTTCCCGATCCTCGCGCTGCGCACCGAGCAGAACATGGCCAACGAGCTCGTGCTCGTGCCGCGTTGGAGCTGGGTGGCGCTGCTCTGCATCGCGGTGTTCATCGCCCGCTTCGTGCAGATCTACTTCGACAACAAGCTCACCCGCACGCTGCTGGTGCTGGGGTGCTTCACCCTGCTCGGCGGGCTCGGGCGCGCCGTGAACGCGGCCTTCGACGGCTTCGCCGCCACCGTGTTCACCATCGGCCTTCTTCTGCTGATCGCCGGCATGGTTTGGGAGCGCCGGGTGGAGACCGCCGGCGTCACGACGCCGCTTTCCCCGGCCGCCAAGGCGCGCTGGGCGGTGGTCACCCGCTACGCCGGCCCGGTGGCGCTGGGTTTCCTGGCCGTCTACCCGATGGCCATGCTGGCGCTTGCGGGCCCCGGCGGGTCCATCAAGTGGATCGACAATTTCGGCATCCAGATCCTCATCTACGTGATGCTGGGATGGGGCCTGAACATCGTGGTGGGCCTCGCCGGCCTGCTCGATCTCGGCTACGTCGCCTTCTACGCGGTCGGCGCCTACAGCTACGCGCTAATCGCCACCAAGGTGATCCCCGAGACCTTCCCGGCGCTCGGCGTCTGGGCCTTCTGGGTCTGCCTGCCGATCTCGGGCCTGCTGGCCGCCCTCTGGGGCATCATCCTCGGTTTCCCGGTGCTGCGCTTGCGGGGCGACTATCTCGCCATCGTGACGCTGGCCTTCGGCGAAATCATCCGCCTCGTGCTGATCAATTGGGTCGACTTCTCCAACGGCTATGCGGGCCTCTCCACCATCCCGCGGCCGAGCTTCTTCGGCATTCCGTTCAACGCGTCCGATACGGGCTTTGCGGCCGTGTTTGGGCTGGAGTTCAGCCCAATCTACCGAACGATCTTCCTCTACTACGTCATCTTCGCGCTCGCTCTGCTCACCGCTTACGTGACGCTGCGGCTGCGCAAGCTGCCGGTGGGCCGCGCCTGGGAGGCGCTGCGCGAGGATGAGATCGCGTGCCGGTCGCTCGGCATCAACACCACCAACACCAAGCTCACCGCCTTCGCGATCGGGGCGATGTTCGGCGGCTTCGCGGGCTGCTTCTTCGCCGCTCGCCAGGGCTTCATCAGCCCGGAGAGCTTCACCTTCATCGAATCCGCCCAGGTGCTCGCCATCGTGGTGCTGGGCGGCGCCGGCAGCCTCGTCGGCGTCGTGGTCTCGTCCATCGCGCTGGTCGGCGGCTTCGAGATCCTACGCGAGCTGGAATTCCTGAAGCAGATCTTCGGTGAGAGCTTCGACCCGGCCCAGTACCGGACGCTGCTGTTCGGCCTCGCGATGGTCGTCATCATGCTGTGGAAGCCGCGCGGCCTCGTCTCGACACGCGAGCCGACCGCCTTCCTGAAGGAGCGCAAGACGGTGTCGAGTTCGCTCGTGAAGGAGGGTCACGGCTGATGTCGTCCGCCATCGCTTCCCCCTCCCCGGCCGTGTCGGCGGCCCCGCTGCTCCAGGTCGACCACCTCACCATGCGCTTCGGCGGGCTCGTGGCGATCAACGACCTCTCCTTTGTGGCCCGCCGCGGCGAGATCACGGCCCTGATCGGTCCCAACGGCGCCGGCAAGACCACCGTGTTCAACTGCATCACGGGCTTCTACAAGCCGACCGAGGGCATGATCACCCTCACGCATCCGAGCGGGGCCGATTTCCTGCTCGAGCGCCTGCCGGACTTCCGCATCAACTGGAAGGCCAAGGTCGCCCGCACCTTCCAGAATATCCGCCTGTTCCAAGGCATGACGGTGCTCGAGAACCTCCTGGTTGCTCAGCACAACCCGCTGATGATCGCCTCCGGGATGACCATCCTGGGCGTGCTCGGGATCGGCGGCTACAAGGCGCGTGAAAAGGAAGCGATTGAGCGCGCCAAGTACTGGCTCGACAAGATCGACCTCACCGACCGCGCCGATGACGCCGCCGGCGAGCTGCCCTACGGCGCCCAGCGCCGGCTCGAGATCGCCCGCGCGATGTGCACCGACCCGGTGCTGCTGTGCCTGGACGAGCCGGCCGCCGGCCTCAACCCGCGCGAGAGCCTGGAGCTCAACACGCTCCTGCGCTCGATCCGCACTGACCATGACACCTCCGTGCTGCTGATCGAGCACGACATGTCGGTGGTGATGCAGATCTCCGACCACGTTGTGGTGCTGGATTACGGCACCAAGATCGCGGACGGGGCGCCCAAGGACATCCAGAACGATCCCAAAGTCATCGCCGCCTATCTGGGCGTCGAGGACGAGGAGGTCGAAGAGGTCGAGGCCGAGGTCGAGACCGTCGCCGAACAGGTGGTTGCGGAGCAGACCCGATGAGCGCCCTCGCGACCGACGCTCCCGCCGCCATCATTGCGCCCGGCCAGCCCTTGCTGACCGTGCGCGGGGTGAAGACCTACTACGGCAACATCATCGCGCTGAAAGGCGTGGACCTCGACGTCAACCAGGGCGAGATCGTCACGATCATCGGCGCCAACGGGGCCGGCAAGTCGACCCTGATGATGACGGTGTTCGGCTCGCCGCGAGCGCGCGAGGGCCGCATCACCTTCGCGGGGACGGACATCACCCAGATGCCGACGCACGAGATCGCGCGCCTGCGGATCTCGCAGTCACCCGAAGGCCGGCGCGTCTTCCCGCGCATGACCGTCTACGAAAACCTGCAGATGGGCGCGTCGATCAACAACTTCGCGCATTTCGACGAAGACCTCGCGCGCATGTTCACGCTGTTCCCGCGACTCAAGGAGCGCGTGGACCAGCGTGGCGGCACGCTGTCGGGCGGCGAACAGCAGATGCTCGCCATCGCGCGCGCCCTGATGGCCCGGCCGAAGCTGCTGCTGCTGGACGAGCCTTCGCTTGGCCTCGCACCCTTGATCGTGAAGCAGATCTTCGACGCCATCCGCGAGCTCAACCGCTCGGAAGGCCTTACCGTCTTCCTGGTGGAGCAGAACGCCTACCATGCGCTGAAGCTCGCGCATCGCGGCTACGTCATGGTCAACGGCGTCATCACGATGTCGGGCACCGGGCGGGCGCTGCTCGCCGACCCACAGGTGCGCGCCGCCTATCTCGAAGGCGGCCACCACTAGCCCCGCACGATGGTCGAGCGAGCCGCCGCGCTGCGCTCGACCCCGCCCTAGCTCCGAGGAAACCATGCAAGGCGTTCTTTACGAGGAAAGCTCCATCGGCCTGTTCCTCCTGGTGTCGGTGATCATGGGAGGCGCGGCCGCCTGGGCGTCGGGCAAGTCCATCGCGCAGACCTGGCGTCCGGCCTGGATGGTGGTCCCCTACATGCTGATCCTCGGCATGGCGGTCCGCTTCATCCACTTCGCGCTGTTCGAGGGCACGCTGCTGTCCGGGCACTATTACGTGGTCGACACCATCCTGCTGCTGATCGCCGGCGGCCTTGGCTTTCGCTACAAGCGCACCCAGCAGATGACGACCCAGTATCGCTGGCTCTACGAGAAGACCGGGCCTTTCAGCTGGCGCGAGCGCAGCGCCGCAAACGCCTGAAAATCGCTCGAAAATTGGCTGGCGAAGGCTTTGCTTTTCGGATGACACCCACTGGAAAAGGCGCAATGATCCGCCACCCACGTGCGGAGTTCTCCGGGAAACCGGGTCCCACGGGACCATCGACCAGAGGGGAAGATCAATGAAGAAACTGCTGTTGACCGGCATCGCGCTCGGCGCGGTGATGGCCATGTCGGGCGTCGCCAACGCACAGATCAAGATGGGCGTCGCCGGCCCGATCACCGGCCCGAACGCAGCCTTCGGCGCGCAGCTGAAGAACGGCGTCGAGCAGGCCATCGAGGACATCAACGCCAAGGGCGGCATCCTCGGCCAGAAGATCGTCCTCTCGACCGGCGACGACGTGTCGGATCCCAAGCAGGGCGTTTCGGTGGCGAACAAGTTCGTCGGCGACGGCGTCAAGTTCGTGGTCGGCCACTTCAACTCGGGCGTCACCAACCCGGCTTCGGACGTCTATCAGGAAAACGGCATGCTGATGGTGACCCCGTCGGCCACCAACCCGAAGATCACCGAGAAGGGCATGTGGAACGTGTTCCGCACCTGCGGTCGTGACGACCAGCAGGGCGCGGTTGCGGCCGAGTACATCTCCAAGCAGCTCAAGGGCAAGAAGGTCGCGGTCGTTCACGACAAGACCACCTACGGCCAGGGCCTCGCCGACGAGACCAAGAAGGCCATGAACAAGGCCGGCGTGAAGGAAGTCCTCTACGAGGGCGTCAACACGGGCGAGAAGGACTATTCGGCCCTCGTTTCGAAGATCAAGTCTTCGGGCGCCGAGATCGTCTATTGGGGCGGCCTGCACACCGAAGGCGGCCTGATCGTGCGCCAGATGCGCGACCAGGGCGTCAAGGCCGTGCTGATGTCCGGCGACGGCATCACATCGGACGAGTTCGCGACGATCGGCGGCCCCGGCGTCGAAGGCACCCTGATGACCTTCCCGCCGGACCCGCGCCAGCGTCCGGAAGCCAAGGAGATCGTCAAGAAGTTCGAGGCGAAGAAGTTCAACCCGGAGGCGTACACGCTCTACAGCTACGCCGCCGTGCAGATCATCGCCGCCGCCGCCGAGCAGGCCAAGTCTCTCGACCCCAAGAAGGTCGCCGAGGTCATGCACTCCGGCAAGCCGTTCAAGACCGTCATCGGCGACATCGCCTATGACAAGAAGGGCGACATCACCCGTCCGGACTACACGATGTATGTCTGGAAGAAGGGCGCCGACGGCAAGATCACCTACGTCGAGAACAAGTAAGCTCAGCCCCACGGCTGAGCGGAAGGGCGCCCCTCGGGGCGCCCTTTTTCGTTGGGAGCGGACGTCAGCGCCCACCAGCGTTCCTCAAAACACCCGCATCGTCCGTTTTGCAAAACCCTGCCGCGGTGCTAAGGGAAGCATGCGCCAAGCGTCGATCTTTCACGAAGGCCCGCCGATGTCCGACCCGCTGTCCCGCCTCCTCGCCGAACGCCGCTGTTTACTGGCCGATGGCGCCACCGGCACCAACTATTTCGACATGGGGCTGATGTCCGGCGAGGCGCCCGAAAGCTGGCTCACCGATAGCCCCGACAAGGTGGCTGACCTCCATCGCCGCTTCGTGGAAGCCGGCTCCGACATCATCCTCACCAACAGCTTCGGCGCGAACCGCTTCCGCCTGAAGCTGCATGGCCTGCAGGACAACGCCGTCGAGCTGAACCGCCTCGCGGCCTCCATCGCCCGCAAGGTCGCGGACGAGGCCGGTCGCACCGTCGTGGTGGCGGGCTCCATCGGCCCCACCGGCGAGCTCTTCGAGCCGCTCGGCGCGCTCACCATGGCGAGCGCGGTGGCGGCGTTCGCCGAGCAGGCGCGCGGCTTGAAGGCAGGCGGCGCCGACGTCGCCTGGATCGAGACCATGTCGGCCCCCGAGGAGCTTGAGGCCGCCGCCCGCGGCGCCATCGAGGCCGACCTGCCCTACGTGTTCACGGCGAGCTTCGACACCGCCGGCCGCACCATGATGGGTATGACGCCCGAGGGCCTCGCCGCGCTGGCGCAGACCCTGCCGCGCAAGCCCCTCGCCTACGGGGCGAATTGCGGCATCGGCCCGGGCGATCTCGTCGCCTCCGTGCTCGCGATGAGCGGCGCGGCGCCCAGCGACGTGCTGGTGGCCAAGGGCAATTGCGGCATCCCGGTGCTGCATGGCGACCATGTGCATTACGGCGGCACGCCGGAGTTGATGGCCGAGTACGCCCGCCTCGCGGTGGCGTCTGGCGCGCGCATCGTCGGCGGCTGTTGCGGCACGTCTCCGGCCCACATCGCGGCCATGCGGCAGGCGCTGGACACGCTGACGGCCGCCGAGCGGCCCAGCATCGAGGCCGTGGAAGCCAGCCTCGGGCCGATCACACGCCCCAAGGCTTCGGCCGGCCGCGCCCGCTCGGGCCGTCGCGGAGCCGCCGAGACGGCCGAGGCGTGAGCGGGAGCCAGGTCACGTTCCGTCGCGCCCTTGCGGCGGATGTACCCGCCATCGTGGACCTGTTGGCCGACGACGCCCTCGGAGCCGCGCGCGAGAAGCCCGGCCTGCCGCTGGATCGCCGCTACGCAGACGCCTTCGCGGCCATCGACCGCGATCCCAACCAGCTGCTCGCCGTTGTGAGCGACGGAAACGGCATCATCGGTTGCCTGCAGATCAGCTTCATCCCGGGCCTGTCGCGGCTGGGTCTCTGGCGCGGGCAGATCGAGAGCGTCCGCATAGCCGCGTCGCACCGAGGCGGCGGCCTGGGGCGGCGCATGTTCGAATGGGCCATCGAGCAATGCCGCGCGCGCGGCTGCGGCCTCGTCCAGCTCACGTCCGACAAGAGCCGCGCCGACGCGCTGCGCTTCTATGACGGGCTCGGCTTCAAGGCGAGCCACGAAGGGCTGAAGCTGGAGCTGTGATCAGCCCAGCCGGCCCAGCGCCGGGAAGGTCTCCAAAAGCCAGAACGAGATCTCGGTGAAGGAGCCGGTGAGGAACGCGAGACCGGTCACCACCAGCAGCGCCCCCATGGCTTTTTCCACCATGCCCATGCGTTTGCGGAATCGCCGCATGAAGCCGGTGAACTGCTCCAATCCGAAGGCTGCGAGCAGAAACGGAATGCCGAGCCCTGCCGAGTAAAAGGCCAGCAGCGTCGCCCCGCGCAGGGCCGTGTCCTCGGTCCCGGCCACGGCCAGAATGGACGCCAGGATCGGCCCGATGCACGGCGTCCAGCCGAACGCGAAGGCAAGACCCATCACATATGCGCCCCATAGCCCGATGGGCTTCTCCACGCTCAGCCGCGCCTCGCGGTACAGCATGGCGAAGCGGAACACGCCGAGGAAGTGCAACCCCATCAGCACGATCGCGACGCCTGCCACGATTGAGAGCGTCTGGATGTATTGCCGGATGAACTGCCCCAGCACGGACGCGGTCGCGCCCAGCATCACGAACACGGTCGCGAAGCCGAGCACGAACAACAACGACGCCAGCATCACGTCCCGCCGCGCCGCGCGCTCGCCTTCCTCGGCCAGGTCCTCGATGGTCGTGCCGGCGAGGAAGCAGAGATAGGGCGGCACCAGGGGCAGGACGCAGGGGCTGAGGAAACTGAGCAGGCCGGCGACAACGGCGGCCGGAAAGGAGACGTCGGTCATGCGCCCGTGTCTACGCCCTTCCCCGGCCGCGGCCAAGCCAAGGGTTGTTCCCGATGCCGTGAGCACGGCCGGCCGAACCAAAACGAGCCGACGAGAGTTGTTCCTGCACTCGGATCGGGAGCCTCAGATGCGCATCACTTTCGCTGTTGTCGCCGTCGCCTTCCTCGCAACGGCCGGCTCTGCTCAGGCGGCCGGCTGCCTTTCCGGCGCCGTGGTGGGCGGCGTCGCCGGTCATGTGGCCGGCCACGGCAAGCTCGGCGCCGTCGCCGGCTGCGCCATCGGCCACCACAAGGCCAAGAAGCAGAAGCGCGAGGAGCAGCAGCGCAACCAGCAGCAGCAGCCGCAGGGCTAAGCTTAACCGACGAGGAGCGTAGCGGCTCAGGCCGTCGCGCCCTTGCTTCCGGGCGGCGTTGTCCCAACACTGCGCCCATGCGCAATCTCATCACAGATGTCCCTGGCGTCCTCGTCGGCAACGCCCATGATGCGGCGGTCGCCAGCGGCGTCTCCGCGATCCTGTTAGAAGCGCCGGCGCCGGCGAGCTACGCCGCCCATGGCGGCGCGCCGGGCGTCCGCGACACGGCGCTGCTCGAGCCTGACAAGACAGTCGAAGCCATTGACGCCATCGTGCTGTCGGGCGGCTCCGCCTTTGGGCTGGATGCGGCCGGCGGCGTCCAGGCCGTACTGGCCGAGCGCGGACGCGGGTTCCGCATCCGCGACCTCACGGTGCCGATCGTCCCGCAAGCCATCCTGTTCGATCTCGCCAATGGCGGTGACAAGCATTGGGGCCGCAAGCCGCCCTATTTCGAGCTCGGCATCGCGGCCTGCGAGGCCGCTCGTGCCGATTTCGCGCTTGGAACGCACGGCGCTGGCTTCGGAGCGACAACCGCAACCCTCAAAGGCGGGCTGGGCTCGGCCAGCACGGTGACGCCGTCCGGCTACACGGTGGGGGCCATCGTGGCCGTGAACGCTGTCGGAAGCGTCACGATCGGCGACGGACCACAGTTCTGGGCCGCGCCTTACGAGGAGAACGGCGAGTTCGGCGGCCTCGGCCAGCCTGTCCGCGTCACGCGTGAAGCGCTTCGATTGCGCCTCAAGGGCGGGCCGGGCGAAAACACCACTATCGCGGTTGTCGCCTGCGACGCCATGCTCACCAAGGCGCAATGCAAGCGCATCGCCGTGGCGGCGCATGACGGGCTTGCCCACGCTATCCGGCCCGCGCACACGCCGCTCGACGGCGACATCGTCTTCGCGGCCGCCACCGGTCGCAGGCCCGCACCGGCCGATGCCTATGCGCTCAACGAAATTGCGGTTGCGGCTGCCGACTGCCTCGCCCGCGCAGTGTCGCGCGGCGTCTTCGAAGCGACGGCCCTGCCCTTCCCCGGCGCGCTGCCGGCCTGGAAGGACAGGTTCGGGCGCATCATGGTGACGCCCTAGAGCATCATCCCGCCAAGTGGACAACGGTTGGTGGACAAAGATGATGCAGAAACAAATAGCTAGAGCGGACGACCTGTTGCAAACAGGTCGAAATCCGCTCTAGCGGCTCACAGGAAGCGCTGCGCCCGGTAGGGTTCGGGATTGGTGAAGGGCGTCTCGCCCGTCATCATCTCGGCGATCAGCCGGCCTGTGACGGCCGACAGCGTGAGGCCGTGATGGGCGTGGCCGAACGCGAACCACAGGCCCTTGTGGCGCGGCGCCTCGCCGATGATCGGCAGCATGTCGGGCGTGCAGGGCCGGGAGCCCATCCACGGATGCGCGTCCACGGCGTCGCCGAGCGGGAACAGCTTGCGCGCCCGTGGCTCCGTCCGGGTGATCTGCACCGGGCTCGGCGGCGCGTCGCGATCGGCGAACTCGGCCCCGGTCGTGAGGCGGATCCCCCGGTCCATGGGGGCGAGCACATAGCCGTTGTCTGCGTCCAGCAGCGTGTGGTTGAGCACCGCGTTGCCGGCCGGCTTGTAATGCATGTGGTAGCCGCGCTTCACCGCCAATGGCAGGTCATAGCCAAGCGGCTTGAACACGACGTCGGACCAGGGGCCCAGCGCCGTCACGACCTCGCGGGCATGCACGACGCCCGCCTCGGTCTTCACCGTCCAGCCGGCGCCATCCTGCTGCAACGAGCGGGCGTCGCCGGCCAGCAGCGCGCCGCCGCGCTTCTCGAACAGGTGCAGGTAGGCGCGCGACAGGCCGCCCGGGTCTGAGATGCAGGCCGGGTCCTTGAAGTGGATCGCCCCGTAGGCGTCCTCGGTCAGGTGCGGTTCGCGCTCGCGCAGGCCCTTGCCGTCCAGGAACTCGAACTTGAGCCCGAAGGGCGTCAGCCGCTTGGCGTCCTCGGCGGCCGCCTTGTACTTGGACTCACCGCGGAACATCTTGATCCAGCCGGTGCGCCGCATGAGGTGCTCGGCGCCGGCGGCGGCGATCAACGGCTCGTGCTCGGCGAGGCACCGCTCGATCAGCGGCAACGACGCCCGCATGGCCGCCATGTGGCCGGCCGGCGACGAATTCCACCAGTAGCGCGCCAGCCACGGCGCGATCTTGGGCAGGTAGGACAGGTGGTAATAGGCTTCCGGCGTCTGGTTCAGCCCGTAACGAATGAGATCGCTGAGCTTGCGCGGGAACGCATAGGGAAAGATCGAGGCCCGCTCGATGATCCCCGCATTGCCGAAGCTCGTGCCTTCGCCCGCGCCGGCGCGGTCGACGATGGCCACCGAGCGGCCTTTTTCCTGGATTTTCAGGGCCGTCGCGAGACCAACGATCCCGGCGCCCAACACCACGACATCGCGCTGCATTGCTTCTTCCGCCGCCCCATGCTCGATTGCCGGGAGTTTAGGGCCTGCACCCGCCGTCTCCCACTCCGAACGTCACGCCAGCAAGGATCGCGCCGCTCGCCTCGCGACGCAATCTAACGACATTTCCAAGAAGGTGCTGCATCATTGGCGTGAACCTAAGGCAAGTTGCACAATTGCAGAGCGTCGTCCTCTCCTTTGGCGGTGAATTCTGCCGCTCCCGCCAATCCTGCCCCCTGACGTCCATGCGATCCGCCCGATGACCCCCGCTTTCGCCTCCCTTTCCCGCGCGCTCGCCACAATGGGCCGCTATGGCACCCTGGGCTTCGCGATTTCGATCTTCGTCGGCCTCGCGTTGCCGGGGCTCGCCTCCACGATGCGGCCTGTTCTGCCGTTCTCAATCTTCGTGTTCGTGGTCCTGACTTTCGCGCGCGCCGACCTCGCGGGCGTGCGGCGTGCGCTGAAGCAACCCGGGCGGGTCGCGCTGTCCTGGCTGTGGGTGACCGCCGCCATGCCCGTGATGGTGCTGATCGCGCTTGCGGTGGTCGGGCGGGCCGCGGTCGATCCCGGGTTGCTGCTTGGCCTGGCGCTGGTCGCCGCATCCCCGCCTCTGATGGGCTTTGCCGCCTATACATCGCTGCTGGGCATGGACAACAGCGTTCCGGTCGCTCTGCTGGTGCTCACCATGGCGGTGACGCCGCTGGTCTCGCCTCCGCTCGCCACCCTGGTTGCCGGCGCCGTGGTGCCGCTCGATCCCGCGGTGCTCAGCCTGCGGCTGCTGTGGATGCTGGGCGGCGCATTCCTGGGCGCCTTCGCGCTGCGACGCCTGGTCGGGCCAGCCCGCATCGCCGCCCTGAAGCACGAGTTCGACGGCGTCTTCGTCGTGCTTTATCTGGTCTTCGCCATTGCGGCGATGGACGGCGTAATCGCGGCGGCGCTCGCGTCGCCCGCCAAGGTGGCGCTCTATCTCGTGGTGGCGACACTCACCTGCGTCACCGGTCTGGCCGTCACGATGCTGGTCCTGTGGCGTCTCGGACGCCCCGACTCGTTCGTGCTCGGCCTCGGCTCCGGCATGCGCAACACCGGGCTCCTGATCGTCGCCATGGGAGCCGCCTGCCCGCCCGATACGTACCTGTTCTTCTCGCTGCTGCAGTTTCCGATCTACTGCGCGCCGCTGGCGGTCGCCCCGCTGGCCAAGTGGGTCCGAAACGCGTCAGCTCCGGCGCCCGCGTCGTAGCGCTCGCCCAGCTCCTGGGCGACCAGGTCGTGCGCGCCGTTCTCCATGGCGCGCTGGATGCGCCGCAGCCAGGCTTCGGCGTGCTGCTGACGCACTGCCGCGTCGCGGATGTTCTCATGAGCGGCCCGGATGCCGTCGATCGCCCCCTGGATCGCTTCCTCCACCATCGCGATGGCGGCGGTAGTGGCGTCGACCCGCGCCTCGGCGCGCATGGCGGCGTGCTCCACCGCGCTGATCTTCTGGAGCGAGTTTCGCCTCTCGTCGTCCAGCGCTGCGCGCAGGTCCCGCAGCCGCTCTTCGGCTTCGGACAGAAGTCGCCGACGCGCGCGCATCCGCTCCGTCGCGTGGTGCGTCAGGCTGAGCGTTGACGCCCAGGCTCCGGTCGGGTCGTCGCCGCCGTCGGCCGTCCGTTCGCTCGGAAACGGGACAACCACGCGGTGTTCGCTTGGCGGGAGCGGCGGGCTGTGCATTCGGTCCCCGAACGGCTTCTCTGACGGGCGCGGCTCCAAAGATTCGCGGCCTCCATCAGGTCGACATCCGGTAAGGCCGGTGTCAACACGATCAGGGCCAGCAATCGCGGCGCGCCGGCTCATCATCCACAATCAGAATTGCGGTTTCCAGCCACAAGAATTGATAAGTGTAAAAAACAACATCATGCTCTTCGGCAGGTGAGTCGCACCGCGGAGCGGCCTGATGGCGCAATGGACCTTGATCGACAGGCAACTTGGCAAGATCTGGAGCCGCAAGCGGCCAGCGCCGACCCCGGCGTTGGACGTCGTAGGCGAGCAGGCCGAAACGGTTCGCCTGAGCATCGCCTCGATGGAGGCGCGGCTTGACGAACTGAAGAGCCTGTCCACCGATTTCGCCCGGCTCGTGCGGCCGATGGACGACTTCCTCGATCGACACCCTCAGTTGCAGGCCCGCCTCGCCGAAGCGGAGGCTGGGCTCCAACGCGAGTTGCAGCTCGGCCGTGACCTGCGCCGCGAACGCGACGAGGCTGCCGCTGCGGCTCTTAAGGCCACGGACGAAGCCGCCCAGAGCGCCGCCGCCTTGGCGCGGCAACAAGCGCTGGCCCGCGAGACCGAGGAGACGATCACCGAACTGCGGCTGGCTTTGAGCAGCCAGAGCGAGGCCGCCGAGGCGCTCCGCCGCAAAAACGACGACGAAACCGAGCGCAGCCGCGCACTGGCCGACGAATGCGGCGCGCTGCGCACGCAGACGCTTACGCAGGGGCAGTGAGTCGCCCAGCTCGAACAGCGCCTCGCCGAAGCGCAAGCGCAGGCCGCCATGCTCGCGCGGGACAACGAGCGGCTGTCCCGCGCGGTTGACGATCAGGTGCGCCGCATCGGAGAGCTCACGGCCCGCCGCGACGAGCTCGAACGGCTTCTCGCGGATGAGACGGCGCGCGCCGGCCGGCTGGAGAGCGGCCTGTCCGAGGAGACCGCCCGCCGCCAGCGGCTGGAGATGCAGCGCGAAGGCGAGCAAACCGCCGCATCGGTCGAAATCGCCGCTCTCACCCTGAAGAGCGAAGGCCTCGGCTCGCGCCTCGCGTCGACGCTGCAAACGCTCTCCGAAACGCGCGAGCATCTGCGCGATAAGGTCGAGCGCGTGCAACTGGCTGAGCAGGCGGCCGCAGTGGCGGCTCTGGACAACACTGCCTACGCCCGCAAGGTAGCGGCCGCGCAGGACGAGGCTCAACGCGCCCTGGACGCGCTTGCCGACCTGCGCGCCACCAACGCGGAGCTCGTCGCCAAGATCGAGACGCTGGAAGGCGCGGTCGGCCTCAAGGCCGCCGAACTCGAGGCTGCCGGCGCGCAGGCGCAGGTGCTGGCGGATCGGGTCGAGCAGCTGAAGGCGCGCAACGCCGAGGAGCGCGCCGCCCTGGAGGCCGCCAACCGTCGTCTTGAAAACGCCCTGCAGGGCGAGCGGGCCGAGCGCTCCCTGGCGCAAGGCGCCCTCACCATCGCGCGCGAAAGCCGGGCGCGGCTCCAGTCGGAATTCGCCAGCCTGCGACGCCGCTCCGAGCAGGAGCCGCGCCATGCCGGCGATCAGGCCTCCGCGACAGTGGCCGGCCTGGCGACGGCCAGCGCCGCGGTGGCGACCGCCGCCGCCGCACTCGCAGCCGCGGACGACCCGAAGTCAGCCGCCGTCGAGGCCCAGATGCGTCGGATCGAACTGACCGAAACCGCCACCTGAAAGCCGCCGCCAGCGCCGGTGCGCTCACTCCTGCTTATCGGAGCCCAACATGACCAGCCCGTCCGTTCTCGAGCCTCTCGCCGCCGCCACCCCGATCGACAGCTCCGCGGCCGCCCTCGCGCGCGCTGTCCCGCCGGCCCCGCCCACGCCGGACTACGCCCAGATGGCGCGGATGCTGGGGGTCCGTCACACCCAGGAAGCGCCGGCCGATTCGCGCCGCGACTGGGGCGCGGCGCTGGATCTGATGCAGGAGGCTTTCGAGGCCGTGCGCGTCGCCGAGCAGCAGAACCAGCGCCTGGAAGGCGCAGCCGCCGAAGCGCGCCGCCACTACGAGGCGCAGCTGCGCCGCTGCGAGGAACAGATCGCCGCCATCACGGCCCGGGCCGAGACCGCCGAGCGGCGCGCCGCCGAAGCGGAGGGTTGGCTCGAGCGCTTTCACGCCGCGATCGTGGAAGGCTTCACGCCCCGCCAGGGTTCGTCGCAGCGTTGATCCGGGCCGCTGGGAGGGCGCCCATGCAGGAGAAGTCGGACGCGCATGACAGGCTGGAGGTCGAGCTGCGCAAGCTCATCCCGATGATCATGGCGGGCCAGGACCCTGGCGAGGCGGGAGCGCGGCGAACCGATCCGCAGGCAAACGCCTCCTTGAGCAAGCCCGAACAGCGCGACTGGTCCAATACGCTCGATATCATCGAGCGTGCGGCCGATTGGAGCCAGGCGCTCGACCGCCGCCGTATCGAGTGCGAGGCGCAGGCGCGCGAGCTGATGCAGGCCATCAACGAGGAGCGGCTGCGCGGCGAGAACCGGGTGCGCGACGCCGAGGAGCGCATCCGCGTCGTCGAGGCCCATGCGGCCGAGCTCGAGAAGCGCTTGCAGGAGCGCGAGCGCCAGCGTGAGTCCCTGCTGTCGCGACTGGCGGTCACCAATCAGGAAGCCTTGCGGGCCGAGGCCAACGCCCAGCGCGTCGAGCGCTGGCTCGACCGGTTGCACCTCTCCATCAAGACGTGGCTCAGCGCCGCCCAGGACGAGGGCCGCGACGGCGTCGGGCAGCGGCGCTCGGCTTGAGCGACGAGCCCTCCGCAAGCTGGCGCCAGCCTTGCGACGTGTCTGGCGACGGACCGCGTCACGATGGCGCGTCGCGCATGAGGCAACACCATGGCGCTTCCCATTTTGGCCGCTGCAGGGGCCGCTTCCACGCTCTCCAGCCTGCTGGACGCGTTCAAACCCCACAAAAAGCATCATAACAAGCAAGAAACCGGCTCGACCGGCGAGACTGCCTCCACTGGGCAGAATATGCCGGGCGGCGCCGCTGGCCCGGCAGGTTTCGACCCGACCCAGCTCCTCGCCAAGATGGACTCGGACACCAGCGGCGGCGTTTCCAAGACCGAGTTCGGCGACTTCTTGAAGTCGCTCGACAAGTCCAAGGGCGGCCTCCTGGAGATCCAGGCTCAGGCGGCCGGAACGACCACCGACAACGTCGCCTCCACGCTGTTCGGCAAGCTCGACAAGAACGCCGATGGCTCGCTCTCGGCGGACGAACTCTCGGCCATCGGCCCAGGCGAGCGCCATCGCCGACCAAATCCCGCCAGCGGCGCGCAGGATGGATCGCAGCTGTCCCTCACCGACCAGCTCATGAAGAGCTTCGACGGCAACGGCGACGGCTCCATCAGCAAGGACGAGATCGCGGCCGCGCTGGACGCCTCGCGCAACGGCCAGGAGCGTGGCCGCTCCGCCGTGAAGAGCACGCAGCCCAATCTTGAAGCCCTCGCGATGCGGGCCGTGCAGGCCTACAACCGCACCCTCGGGGCGACCGGAACGGCGACCTCCGCCTGACAGGCGGAGCCATTGCCTGACGCCGCGCGCGATGCTACGCGCGGAGGATGGAAAAGCCGCTCCTGATCGCCCCGTCCATTCTGGCCTCCGACTTCTCGCGCCTCGGCGAGGAAGTCCGAGATGTCGCCGCCGCGGGCGCAGACTGGATTCACCTCGATGTGATGGACGGGCACTTCGTTCCGAACATCACCTTCGGCCCGGACGTGATCCGATCGCTGCGCCGCCACACCGACAAGGTGTTCGACGCGCACCTGATGATCGCGCCCGCGGACCCGTATATCGACGCGTTCTGCCGGGCGGGCTGCGACATCGTTACGGTCCATGCCGAGGCCGGTCCGCACCTTCACCGCTCGCTGCAAGCCATCCGCAATCACGGCAAGAAGGCCGGGGTGTCGATCAACCCGGCGACGCCCGAAAGCGTACTCGAATACGTGCTGCCGCATCTCGACCTGATCCTGCTGATGACCGTGAACCCGGGGTTCGGCGGACAGGCCTTCATTCCCGAGGTGGTCGAGAAGGTCCGCCGCGTGAAGGCCATGGTGGGAGATCGGCCGATCCACATCGAGATCGACGGCGGCGTTACGGCCGACACGGCCCCGCTGGTCACCGAAGCCGGCGCGGACGTGCTCGTCGCGGGCTCGGCCGTTTTCAAGGGCGGCACGCCCCAAGCCTATGCTGCCAATATCGCGGCTATTCGTGAGGCTGGGCAAAAGGCGCGGGCCTGAAAAGCCAACGCCTCACCGACCGCGGCGCGGCTTGCCGGTCGGGCTCTTCACCGGCTGTTTGGACGATGGGGTCGCCGGAACGGGGCAGCCCTGCAGAGGCGCGGGCGCGCTGAGCTTGCGCTTGGTCAGGTGGTAATCGGGCGTAGCGAAACCGGTCGGGTCCTTCCCCTGCACGTAGTTGCGCTGCCATCCTTCCTTCACGGCCTGGGGCTCGCGAGCCGCGAGACGTTGGTTGAAGTCGATGCGGCTTTCAGCCCAGCTTTTCGAGGCGGCCTTCAGGCCGGGCTCGCTGTCCAGATGCGCCAGCACGGGCTGGATCCGATCCAGCATGCGGTGCGGGGTCATCATCAGAAACGCGAAGGGCTCCCCGGCGTCGAAGCGGATCGAGCCCGGTCGGGTGAATTTCCAGTTCATCGTGAAGGTGAATGGAAGCCACGCCGTCTCGACCAGCCCGTCCAGCGGCGCGATGCCATCTTTCACGGTGTTGGGCGCGCCACGCGTCCAAAGCGCCCAGCCCGGCGAAGTACGAAACAGATAACCGGGATGGAAGGTCAGCACGCCATGCCCGAAGGCGCTCACCGCCAGCCGGCTCGCGCGCGTGTTGTCTGGGTCGTCCGGCGTGATCAGCAGGTCCTCCTTGAGGTCCCCGCCTGTCCAATGCGCCGAGAACCCGACCGGCGCGTGCAACTCCCACCCGCTCGCATTGGCGATCGCGAGCGGCGTGCACCTGTAGGCGAAGCGCTGGTGGGTCTTGTCCATCCAGGCCCGCTCGGAGCGGCCGGGAACCAGCGCGGGCCTTTCCTCGTGCTCGAAGAAGCACTCGAGGATCGGGGCGCTTTCGGCTTCAACTTCGATTGCGGACATCGCGATATCCCTCGGGCTGGCCAGTCAAGCTCGCCCAAAACCGTTCACATCGGGTTTCCAGAGATAACATTCATCAACTCACAAGGCCGTATGCGCAGTACGCTCGCCTCTCCCCGCATTGCCCCAGCCCCCCTCCCATGCTACCGGCGCGGTGATGCCCGAAAGGACCGCCCATGATCCCGCGCTATAGCCGCCCCGAGATGGTGGCCATCTGGTCGCCCGAGACCCGTTTCCGCATCTGGTTCGAAATCGAGGCGCATGCCTGCGACGCGCTGGCGGAACTGGGCGTGATCCCCAAGGAAGCCGCGAAGACGATCTGGGACAAGGGCGGCGCGGCCGTTTTCGACGTCGACAAGATCGACGCCATCGAGCGTGAGGTGAAGCACGACGTCATCGCCTTTCTGACGCACCTGGCCGAGTTCGTCGGACCGGACGCGCGCTTCATCCACCAGGGCATGACGTCCTCGGACGTGCTCGACACCTGCTTGGCCGTGCAGATGGCGCGCGCCTCCGACCTCCTGATCGCC
This sequence comes from Alsobacter metallidurans, assembly GCF_014636935.1. Classification (GTDB taxonomy): domain Bacteria; phylum Pseudomonadota; class Alphaproteobacteria; order Rhizobiales; family Beijerinckiaceae; genus Alsobacter; species Alsobacter metallidurans. Next base: position 1,352,709 of record NZ_BMES01000002.1, read on the forward strand.
GACATCGACGCGCTGCTGGCCGCCCTCAAGCGCCGCGCCTTCGAGCACAAGATGACGCCCACCATCGGCCGCTCGCACGGCATCCATGCCGAGCCGGTGACCTTCGGGCTCAAGCTGGCCGAGGCCTACGCCGAATTCAGCCGCGCCCGCGAGCGCCTCGTCTTCGCCCGCCGCGAGATCGCCACCTGCGCGATCTCGGGCGCGGTCGGCACCTTTGCGAACATCGACCCGCGCGTGGAGGAGCACGTCGCCAAGGCCATGGGGCTCGCCGTGGAGCCGGTCTCCACGCAGGTGATCCCGCGTGATCGCCACGCCATGTTCTTCGCCACGCTGGGCGTGGTGGCGTCCTCCATCGAGCGCCTCGCCATCGAGGTGCGCCACCTGCAGCGCTCCGAGGTGCTGGAGGCGGAGGAATATTTCTCCGAGGGCCAGAAGGGCTCCTCGGCCATGCCGCACAAGCGCAACCCGGTGCTCACCGAGAACCTCACCGGCCTCGCCCGCATGGTCCGCGCCTATGCGCTGCCCGCCATGGAGAACGTGGCGCTCTGGCACGAGCGCGACATCTCCCACTCCTCGGTGGAGCGGATGATCGGCCCGGACGCCACCGTGACGCTCGACTTCGCCCTCGCCCGCCTCACCGGCGTGGTCGACAAGCTGCTGGTCTACCCGGAGAACATGCAAAAGAACCTCGACCGCCTGGGCGGGCTGGTCCACTCCCAGCGCGTGCTGCTGGCGCTCACGCAAAAGGGCGTGTCACGCGAGGACGCCTACCGGCTGGTGCAGCGCAATGCGATGCCGGTCTGGCGCGGCCAGGGCGACTTCCTCACTTTGCTCAAGGCCGACCCGGACGTCTCCAAGGCGCTCAGCCCGCGGGAGCTCGAGGAAAAGTTCGACCTCGGCTATCACCTGAAGCACGTGAATACGATTTTCCGGCGCGTGTTCGGCGAGGCGTGATTGCTCGAGGAATTCGCGCCGACATCGGCGTGACCTCCAGCCGACGGGACGAGAACCAGTATTTCCGTGCGCCTCGCCGTCATTGCGAGCCGGAGGCGAAGCAATCCAGTCTAAATGCCCGACGTTAGGCTGGATTGCTTCGCTGTCGCTCGCAATGACGGGAGGATGGCCCCGATGTCCTCGCGCCTCGCCGTAATCCCCGGCGACCGGCGCAGCAGGTCGGGAAGGGGATCCAGGGGCAAAGGCGCTCACCCCTGGATCCCCTTCCCGGCGCTCCGCGCCGCCGGGGATGACGGAGTGAATTGAGTCCGGTTGCACATGAGCTGATGACCGGGAGCGGTTCGCGCCTGTCATCCACCTGTCATGTCCATGTCATAGCGAAAGGGCGTCGCGGCCCCCGGGGTCGCGATGGAGGCGCGGCGGCGCAGGACGCGCGGCCCCTCCCCACGTCCGACATGGAGAGTCGTCATGACCCTCGCGACCAAGACCAAGACCCTTTTCGCGGCCGCCGGCCTCGCCTTCGCGGCGGCTGCGGCTCCCGCGCTCGCGGCCGACATCACCGGCGCCGGCGCGACCTTCCCGTACCCGGTTTATGCAAAGTGGGCTGACGCCTACAAGAACGAGACCGGCGTCGGCCTGAACTACCAGTCGATCGGGTCCGGCGGCGGCGTGAAGCAGATCCAGGCCAAGACCGTGACCTTCGGCGCCACCGACGCGCCGCTCAAGGGCGCGGACCTCGAAAAGAGCGGCCTCGTGCAGTTCCCGATGGTGATGGGCGGCATCGTGCCGGTCGTGAACCTCGAGGGCGTCGCCCCCGGCGAGCTCGTGCTCGATGGCCCGACGCTCGCCAACATCTTCATGGGAACCGTGAAGACCTGGAACGACCCGGCCATCGCCAAGCTCAACGCCGGCCTGAAGCTGCCCGACAGCAACATCTTGGTGGTGCGCCGCGCCGACGGCTCGGGCACGACCTTCAACTTCACCGATTACCTCGCCAAGGTGAGCCCCGACTGGAAAACCAAGGTCGGCGTGTCCACCGCCGTGGAATGGCCCGTCGGCGTCGGCGCCAAGGGCAATGACGGCGTCGCCAACAACGTGATGCAGTCCAAGGGCGCCATCGGCTACGTCGAATACGCCTACGCCAAGCAGAACAAGCTCTCGCACGCCAAGATGGTCAACGCCGACGGCAAGACGGTCGGGCCCGAGCTGAAGTCGTTCATGGCCGCCGCCGCCAACGCGGACTGGTCGAGCGCCCCCGGCTACGGCGTTATCCTGTCGAACCAGAAGGGCGCCGACAGCTGGCCGATGACGGCCGCGACCTTTATCCTGATCCACAAGCAGCCGGCCGATCCGGCCGCCGCCACGGACGCGCTGAAGTTCTTCGACTGGGCCTTTAAGAAGGGCGACAAGGCCGCCGAGGAACTCGACTACATCCCGATGCCCGACGCGGTCGTCACGATGGTCGAGAAGACATGGGCGGACAACATCAAGGATACGGCCGGCAAGCCGCTCTTCACCGCCGGTCACTAACCGACTTCACCACCTCTCGTCCGTCATCCCCGGCGATCCGCGCAGCGGATCGGGAAGGGGATCCAGTAAGCTGGGCGAAGGTCCCGCTGGATCCCCTTCCCGGCGCTTCGCGCCGCCGGGGATGACGCCGAGAGGTTGAGCCGTCGGGCAACTGTCCGACAACGCTTCGAAGCAACCGCCCCGAAGAGGCGCACCGATGGTTGATCTCGCCATGCAGGCCACCCACGCGGAGACCCCGGCGGCTGACAGCCGGCTGAAGGCGCTCTCCCGCTTCAAGCTGTCGGACGCCGTGTTCGGGGCCCTCGCGCGCCTCAGCGCCATGACGGTGCTCCTGATCCTCTCGGGCGTGATCCTGTCGCTCATCATCGGCTCCTTGCCGACTTTGCGCGCCTACGGCTTCTCGTTCCTGACCTCGCAGTCCTGGAACCCGCCACTGGAGAAGTTCGGAGCGGCGCCCTCCATCTACGGCACGCTCGTCACCTCGGCGATCGCCATGCTGATCGCCGTGCCGGTCGGGATCGGCGTGGCCATCTTCCTCACCGAGCTGTGCCCGCCGGCCCTGCGCCGACCCGTCGGCATCGCAATCGAGCTGCTCGCCGGCATCCCGTCGATCATCTACGGCATGTGGGGCTTCTTCGTTCTCAACCCCTTCCTGCAGTCGGTGCTGGGCTCGGGCCTGTCGCTGTTCACCGCCGGCCTGGTGCTGGCCATCATGGTGCTGCCCTTCATCTCGTCGATCACCCGCGACGTGTTCGACACCGTCCCGCCGATGCTCAAGGAATCCGCCTATGGCCTGGGCTGCACGCGCTGGGAGGTAATCAAGAACGTCATCATCCCGTTCACCCGCGTGGGCATCATCGGCGGCGTCATGTTGGCGCTGGGCCGCGCGCTGGGCGAAACCATGGCGGTCACCTTCGTGGTCGGCAACGCCAACCGCATCTCGGCCAACCTGCTGGATCCCGGCACCACCATCTCGGCCACCATCGCCAACCAGTTCGGCGAGGCGGAGCCCGGTCTCTACACCTCGTCGCTGATGACGCTCGGCCTGCTGCTGTTTCTGGTCACCTTCGTGGTGCTGTCATGCGCCCGGCTGATGCTGATGCGCCTCGAACGCCGGGCGGGAGCCTGAGTCATGAAGGACACATCCAAATACCGCGGCCGAGCCGCCACCAACTCCGTCTGGATGGCGCTCTCGGTCGCCGCCACGGTGCTGGGCCTCGGCATGCTCTGTCTCATCCTGGGCTCGCTGCTCTGGAACGGCCTCACCAGCCTCAGCCCGCGCGTGTTCACCGAAATGACGCCGCCGCCCGGCAGCGCCGGCGGCCTGCTCAACGCCATCATGGGCTCGCTGATGATGACCGTGCTGGGCGTCCTGGTCGGCGCGCCGCTCGGCATCATGGCGGGCACCTGGCTGGCCGAGTACAGCGCTGGATCGCGCCTCGCCAGCGTGGTCCGCTTCATCAACGACATCCTGCTGAGCGCGCCCTCCATCGTGATCGGCCTCTTCATCTACACGGTCGCGGTGGAGCCGGTCGGGCGCTTCTCGGGCATCGCGGGCGGGCTGGCGCTGGGCGTGATCGTGATCCCGGTCGTGCTGCGCACCACGGAGGACATGCTGCGGCTGGTGCCCACGGCCCTGCGCGAGGCCTCCTATGCGCTCGGCATGACGCGCTCGCTGGTGATCCGCAAGGTGATCTATTCGGCCGCCCGCTCGGGCATCGTCACCGGCATCCTGCTCGCGGTGGCGCGCATCAGCGGCGAGACCGCGCCGCTGCTGTTCACGGCGCTGAACAACCAGTTCTTCTCGTGGGACATGACCCGGCCCATGTCCAACCTGCCCTACGTGATCTTCCAGTTCGCCTCGAGCCCGTACAAGGACTCGCAGAGCCTCGCCTGGGCGGGCGCGATCATCATCACCATGACGGTGCTCGTGCTCAGCATCACGGCCCGCAGCCTTTCCTCGTCGAGGACCTCCTGATGCCAGCCGCGAACGCCCTGCCCGAAAAGATCAGCGTCAAGGACCTGAAGTTCTTCTACGGCGCCAACCTCGCTCTCAAGGGCGTCAACCTGCCGCTTTATGACCGCAAGGTCACGGCCTTCATCGGCCCGTCCGGCTGCGGCAAGTCCACGCTGCTGCGCGTGCTGAACCGCATGTACGACCTCTACCCCAAGCAACGCGCCGAGGGCGAAGTGCTGATGGACGGCGAGAACATCCTCGACCCCAGGCAGGACCTCAACCTCCTGCGCGCCCGCATCGGCATGGTGTTCCAGAAGCCGACGCCCTTCCCGATGTCGATCTACGAGAACATCGCGTTCGGCATCCGCCTCTACGAGAACCTGCCCAAGAGCGAAATGGATGGCCGCGTCGAGCAGGCGCTGCGCGGCGCGGCCTTGTGGGACGAGGTCAAGGACAAGCTCGCCGCTTCCGGCCTCAGCCTCTCGGGCGGCCAGCAGCAGCGCCTGTGCATCGCCCGTTCGGTGGCGGTGAAGCCGGAGGTGATCCTGTTCGACGAGCCCTGCTCGGCGCTGGACCCGATCTCCACCGCCAAGGTCGAGGAGTTGATCGACGAGCTGAAGGCGCACTACACCATCGCGATCGTCACCCACAACATGCAGCAGGCGGCGCGCGTGTCCGACTATACGGCCTTCATGTATCTGGGCGACCTAGTCGAGTTCGACGAGACGGACAAGATCTTCACCGCGCCGAAGCAGAAGGCCACGCAGGACTACATCACGGGCCGTTTCGGCTGATCGACGACGAGGACATCACCATGGCCAATCACACCGTCGCCGCCTTCGATCTCGAGCTGAAGGAGCTGCAGCGCACCATCGCCGAGATGGGCGGCCTCGCCGAGAAGATGCAATCGGACGCCATCGATGCGCTGGCCAAGCAGGACATCCGCCTGGCCCAGAAGATCATCGCGGCCGACCCCACGCTCGATCGGCTTCAGCGCGAGGTGGAGGAGAAAGCGATACTCACCATCGCTCGCCGCCAGCCCATGGCGGTGGACCTGCGTGACGTCATCGCGACCATCCGCATCGCCAACGACCTCGAGCGCGTCGGCGACCTCGTCAAGAACATCGCCAAGCGCATTCTCGCGATGGAGGGCCAGTTCCCACCCCAGAAGCTGCTCGCGGGCATCGGCAACATGAGCCTGATGGCGCTGAACCAGTTCAAGAGCGTGATCGACGCCTACACGCAGCGCGACGCCCAGGCGGCGCTCGCCGTGTGGCAGCGCGACGGCGAGATCGACAACCTCTACACCTCGCTGTTCCGCGAGTTGCTCACCTACATGATGGAAGATCCGCGCAACATCAGCTTCTGCACGCATCTTCTGTTCGGCGCCAAGAACGTGGAGCGCATCGGCGACCACGCCACCAACATCGCCGAGACGGTCTACTACCTCGTCACCGGCGAAAGCCTCGCGGTGGACCGGCCCCGGGGCGACGAGAACGAGCTTTCGGTCCAGGCCGGCCAGTAAGGCCCGACGCTTCCCGCACGAAAAAGGGCCGGCAGCTTGCGCGCCGGCCCTTCTCGTTGGGTCAGTGGCCGTGATCAGGCCGCCTTGTCATCCACGAAGATGTCCCGGTCCTTGTTCTCGGGCACGAACAGCATGCCGATCACGAAGGTGCCGAGCGCGATCACGATCGGGTACCAGAGGCCGAAATAGATGTCGCCGGACTGGGCGATCATCGCGAAGGCGGTCGCCGGCATCAGCCCGCCAAACCAGCCGTTGCCGATATGGTAGGGCAGCGACATGCCGGTGTAGCGGATGCGGGTCGGGAAGAGCTCCACGAGCGCCGCCGCGATCGGGCCGTACACCATGGTCACCAGCACCACCAGGTAGGTGAGCGCAACCACGAGCAGGATCAACTGCCCGCGGAAAAGGTCGAAGAAGCCCGACATCTTCACGATGTCGGCGTTGGCGACGCCAGGGACCGGGTAGCCCGCCGCTCCAAGCGCCTCGTTCACGGACTTGGTGAACGCCGCCGGCACCGTCTTCACCTGGTCGCCGGTCAGCGCGGCCGCGTCATAGGACGCCACCTCCTTGTCGCCGATGCGAATCTTGGTCATCGATCCAGCCGGCGCCTCCTGCACCGAGTAGCTCACGGAGCTGCGGGCGAGCAGCGCCTTGGCGATGTCGCACGAGCTCGTGAACTTGGACGTGCCCGTCGGGTTGAACTGGAACGAGCACTGCTCCATGTCGGCCAGCACCACGACCTTGGTCGCCTTCTGGGCCTTGTCGAGCATTGGGTTCGCGGTCTGGGTGATGAACCCGAAGATCGGGAAATAGGTCAGCGCCGCGAGCAGGCAGCCCGTCAGGATGATCGGCTTGCGGCCGATCCGGTCCGAAAGGGAGCCAAAGATCACGAAGCCGGCGGTTCCGAGGATCAGCGACCACGCGATCAGAACGTTCGCGGTGAACATGTCCACCCGCAGAATGTTCTGCAGGAAGAACAGCGCGTAGAACTGGCCCGTGTACCAGACTACCGCCTGGCCGGCGACGAGCCCGAACAGCGCGATCAGCGCGAAGCGCGCGTTCTTCCACTGTCCGAATGCTTCAGACAGCGGAGCCTTGGAGAGGGCGCCCTCCTCCTTCATCTTCTTGAACGCCGGGCTCTCCTCCATCTGGAGCCGGATCCAGACCGAGATGCCGAGCAGGAAGATCGAGAGAAGGAAGGGGATCCGCCAGCCCCAGGCCGCGAAGGCCTGCTCGCCGGTCCAGCTGCGCACCGCCAGGATCACCATCAGCGACAGCAGCAGGCCGAGGGTCGCGGTGGTCTGGATCCACGACGTGAAGAAGCCGCGCCGGCCCTGCGGCGCGTGCTCGGCCACATACACCACCGCGCCGCCATACTCGCCGCCCAGCGCCAGGCCCTGCAGCATGCGCAGCGCGATCAGGATCACGGGCGCGAGCCAGCCAATCGTCTCGTAGCCAGGCAGCAGGCCGACCACGAAGGTCGAGACGCCCATGATCAGGATGGTCATCAGGAAGGTGTATTTGCGGCCGACGAGGTCTCCCAGCCGCCCGAACACCAGGGCGCCGAAGGGGCGCACCAGAAAGCCCGCCGCGAAGGCCAGCAACGCGAAGACGTTCCGGGTCGCCTCCGGAAAGGCGGAAAAGAACTGCGCCCCGATGATCGCGGCCAGCGATCCATAGAGGTAGAAATCATACCATTCGAAAATCGTGCCCGCCGATGAGGCCAGGATCACGCGTTTCTCCTCGCGCGTCATCGGCCTCTTGCGGTCCACCGCCACGGCGGCAGTCGCCTGCATGGTCATGGTCATTCCCTCCCACGCGCCGGCGAGAGAGCAGTGCGTTGCGCCGCATCCCCATGCGACGGCCCGCCTCCCCCGGCCATGATCATGACTCCTCGATCGAGGAGCCTCGCCCGGAGGTGGAGCTGACGCTGGACATCTTCAAGGCAGCGAGAAGCGGCGTTGCTTTAGACAATGGAATAACAAATGGAACGCGTGATAAATTTTTACACGAAACCGGCGTACAATGCAGTAGACTTAAACTACAGTCTCGGTTCGTCCAACCGCAATGATCCGACGTGACTTTCTTGCGTCCTAGAAGAGCATTTGGACCCGCAACCCGGGAAGATTGTCTTCGAGCTTGAGCTTGATGTCGTGCAGCTCGGCGACCGCCGCCACGAGGCTGAGGCCGAGCCCGTTGCCGGACGTGGTTCGATTGCGCTCGAGCCGGTAGAAGCGCCGGAACACCTTGTCGCGTTCGGCCTCGGGCACGCCGGGGCCATCGTCGCTCACCAAGCCGACGGGCCGCCCGCCCGGTCCCCGGCGCAACTCCACCGAAACGGTCGCGCCCGCCGGGGAGTGCCGCAATGCATTCTCGACCAGGTTGGCGAGCATCTGCGTCATCAACTCGCGATCGCCGACATGCGGCACGCCGGCTTCCACCTTGGATATGAAGCGCTGCTGCCGATCTTCCGCCACCGCCCCATAGGCGTCGCAAATGGTCTCGAACACGCCCGACAGGTCATAGGCGCGAAAGCCCGCGCGCCGTGAGCCCGTTTCGATCTGGGCGATCCGCAGCAGCGCCTGGAACGTGCCCAGGATGCTGTCGATCTCCTCCAGCGCCGCCTCGGCGTCGTCTTGCAGCGCGGAATCCTGCGTCTTCTGCAACATGCGCTCGAGCCGCCGGCGAAGATGCGCGAGCGGCGTCCTGAGATCGTGCGCCACGTCGTTGGAGACCTGCCTCATGCTTTCCATGAGGTCCTGGATCCGGTCCAGCATGGCGTTGAGGTTGCCCGACAGCTGGTCGAGCTCGTCGTCGGCGCCCTGCAGCGGGATGCGCTCGGACAGGTGCCCGCCGACGATGCGGTGAGCCGTGCGGTTGATCGCCTCGAGGCGCCGGACGAAACCGGCTCCGAGCAGCACCCCTCCCGCGAGGGCGAGAAGCGCCGTCACGGCCAGCGAGCCCACAAAGGCGCGCAGCACCAGCGTGTTCAGGTCGCCGAGGTCGTCCAGCACCCGGCCCACCGCCAGATAGTCGCCGGACGGCAGCACGGCGCCGCGAAACAAAGCCACGGCCGGGCCGCCGGACTGGCGACCGCCGTGAATCGAAGAGGTGCGACGCTCGTAAAGGCCCTCCAGCGCCTCCGCGGGCGGGATGTTGCCGGCCAGGCGTTCGCCCGCAGGGTTCTGCAGCAGGTAGAAGCTCGATCGCGACTCGGCCGCGTTGGCTCGCCCCTCCACCTCCTCGCGCAGCCTGTCCAGGCCGGCGCGCCGATGCTCTTCCAGCAAAGCCGCGACCTCGACGCCCAGCGAGGCCCGCATCTGGTCGGCCCCGTAGGCCTGAACCCGCCAATACGTGAAGGCGAACAGCGCAAAGGTCGAGAAGCTGAAGATCGCCGCATACAGGATCGCGAGCCGGAAGGCCGCTGTGCGAACGAACCTAGGCAGGGTCACGGAGCAGGTATCCGGCCCCACGTATCGTCTGGATCAGCATGCCGTGAAAATCCCGGTCCACCTTGCTGCGCAGGCGGCTGATATGAGTCTCGACGATGTTGGTCTGCGGGTCGAAGTGGAAGTCCCACACGTTCTCCAGCAGCATGGTGCGCGTCACCACCTGCCCGGCGTGCCGCATCAGGAACTCCAGCAGCTGGAATTCGCGCGGCTGCAGCTCGATCCGCTGCCCGGCCCGCACCACGGTGCGCTTCACCAAGTCGATCTCGAGATCGGCGACCCGCAGCACCGTATCGACGCCGGGGAGCTTGGCCCGCCGACCCAGGGCGTTGACCCGCGCGACGAGCTCGGCCGGCGCGAACGGCTTCACCAGATAGTCGTCGCCGCCGGCCTCCAGGCCCTCGACGCGGTCGTCGATGCCCGCCATCGTGGTGAGAAACAGCACCGGCGTGCGTACGTCGTCCTTGCGCAGCGTGCGAACCAGCGAGAGCCCGTCCATGGTCGGCAGCATGCGGTCCACCACCAGGACGTCGTAGGCGTCCGCGAAGGCGGCTGCGAGACCTTGTCGGCCGTCGCCCACGACTTCGACCTTGTGTCCGAGATCACGCAGCCGGCTGGCGACGTCTTCGGCCATTTCGATGTCGTCTTCGATCACAAGCAGCTTCATGGGGCGCCACTCCAAGGCAAGTTCTGCGTTGTCCTAACACATCCGGAGCGCAGGGCGACGAGCGTTGTGCGCGGTCGCACGGACGCCGCCCCGCCTTCGGGCGCTGGCTGTCGAAACCCATCTGTGGTTGCGCCGACACTGTTGCGCACGCTTGGGCGGGGACAACTCGGAGAGCTTTGCCTTGACGATGCAGCGCGGGAGAGAATCGGTCCACATATCAGGGGCTCACACACACGTTTCCGGAAGGATCACGATCATGAAGACCCTCGCCTCAACGGCGGCAGCCGTGTTGGCCATGGGCTCGGCAAGTCTGGCGGCCTGGCAGCCCGCCCGCGGCTCCGACGAGGTTAAACTCGACATTATCGCGGCGCTCCAGGGTCGTTGCACGGCGATGATCGTGGCCGGCAAGCCCGCCGCCTGCGCGCAACGCGGCGGCGTCCTCGTCACCCGGTTGAAGAACCAGCGCACGCTCGTGATGATCGGCATGGCGGACGGCAAGTCCGCGCTCACCTTCGTGGGCGAAGGCGCGCAGAGCGATGCGGCCCCGCTCGCCGACCTGCCGATTTCGCGCGTTTACGTGGGGTCCGACCCGAATGCGCCTCACGTCGACGCGAAGGGCTCCTGCAAGCTGGAGCCCGGCGCGGCCGGCAAGCTCGCCTGCCAGGCGGTAGACGCCGCTGGCGCGCGCTACAACCTCGAATTTCAGGGATCGGCAGCGCCCGAGATCCAGCGCTTCTGAGCGCGTCGGCGCGTGGCGGGCCGCCGTTACTTCACCACGGACGCGAGGCCCGAGAGCACGCGCCGCGTGCCGGTCAGGGTTTCGTCCTCGCCGCTCGTGGAGCGCGCGAACAGATCCGCGGTCTGCTCCAGGCTGGATGTCTCGAACTGGCGGCATTCCTTGGCGACCGCCACGCGGTAGAGCGCCAGGATCCGCTCCCGCTCAGCGCGCGCCGCCATCGAGAGGCTCGAGAACCGGCCCACCGCGCGCAGCACCGCCTCTTCGCCGCGCGGCAGGTAGGCGAGGCCGCGCCGTGCGTCCTGCAGGTCCACCATGATGCGCTGGTACTTCAGCGTCATGCCGCGCAGGTCCGAGGTCAGGTCCGGGCAGTCTTCATCCGCATGGGCGGACGAGCACACAAGCAATCCGATGGCGCACGCCATGGCCGAGATCTTGCAACCGCGAAGGCGCGCGACAAACATGGGGCAGCTCCAGTGCAATCGCCCGGTGGTGTAATGGAGCAGCTTTGAAACAGCGTGGATCCGTCGCGTAAAATTGTCGCCTTCAAGCAAAAAGGGCCGCCTTTCGGCGACCCTTCGTAAGTCTGGCGGTCTGGAAACCGATCAGCGCGAGTAGAACTCGACGACCAGGTTCGGCTCCATCTGCACCGCGTACGGCACCTCGGCGAGGCCGGGCACGCGCGACATCTTGGCGGTCATCTTGGAGTGGTCGACCTCGATGTAGTCCGGCACGTCACGCTCGGGAAGCTGCGAGGCTTCGAGCACGATGGCGAGCTGCTTGGAGGCGTCCTTCACCTCGACCACGTCGCCGACCTTGACCTGGTAGGACGCGATGTTGACGCGACGGCCGTTCACCCGGACATGGCCGTGGTTCACGAACTGGCGGGCCGCGAAGGGGGTCGCGACGAACTTGGAGCGGTACACCACCGCGTCGAGGCGACGCTCGAGCAGGCCGATCAGGTTCTCGCCGGAGTCGCCCTTCAGGCGGATCGCCTCCTCGTAGTACTTGCGGAACTGCTTCTCGGAGATGTTGCCGTAGTAGCCCTTGAGCTTCTGCTTGGCGCGCAGCTGCGTGCCGAAGTCGGACATCTTGCCCTTGCGGCGCTGGCCATGCTGGCCGGGGCCGTATTCGCGGCGATTCACGGGGCTCTTCGGACGGCCCCAGATGTTCTGGCCGAGACGACGATCGATCTTGTATTTGGCCTGAACGCGCTTTGTCATCGCGGTTCCTCTTTTGTTGGTGTTGCTTGAGGAACGCGCCCTCCTCTTTCCGGCTTGCGGCCGAACCGACAGGCCCCTTGCGAGCGTTCGCGCGGGGCCACGGGTGCGTCAAATGCAACGCGGGCCGAAACCCGGCCCGCGCTACGGGGGTGCTGATACAGAATGGGCGGGCCGGTGTCAAACCGGCGCGGCGCTCGCCCTAGGCGGAGACGGCCAGCGGCATGGCCTCGACGTCGACGCGGCCGAGCCCGAACGCCTCCAGCGCCCGCCCCAGCGCCGGCGTGAGCCCCGCTCCGCCGGTGAACAGCATGGTGGCGTCCTCGTCGCCCTCATGCGCCAACAGGGGCGCGCCGATGAGCTGCACCACCCGCCGCGCGATGGCGGGCGCGGGGTCGATCCAGGCGACGGGCCACGGCGCCAGCGCCTCGAAGTGCGGCAGGAGCAGCGGATAATGGGTGCAGCCCAGCACCACCACGTCGGTGCGCGGCTCGCCAGCCGGAAAGCACGGCGCGATCTCGGCCGCCAGCGCGGCGTCGTCCACGGCCTCGCCGCGCAAAAAAGCTTCCGCCATGCCGGCCAGGCGCGTGGAGCCCACCAGCGTCACCCGGCAATCGCCGGCAAACTCCGCGATCAGCGCCTGCGTGTAGTCCCGCTTCACGGTGCCGGGCGTCGCCAGCACGGCGACATGGCGCGTGCGCGACCGCTCGGCGGCGGGCTTGATGGCCGGCACCGTGCCGACGAACGGAATCGGAAAGCGCGCCCGCAGCGCCGGCAGCACCAGCGTGGAGGCCGTGTTGCACGCGATCACGACGATGTCGGGCGCATGCAGCGCCACCAGCCGCTCCATCACGGCGACCACGCGGCTCACCAGCGCGCGTTCGTCCAGCCGTCCATACGGGAAGGCTGCGTCGTCGGCAGCATACACGAAGCGGGCGTCAGGCCGCGCTTTCAGGATCTCGCGATATACCGTCAGGCCGCCCAGGCCGGAATCGAACACGAGAATGACGGGCGCGCGCGGCGGGGACATGGCCGCGCCGTCATACTGAATTCCCGCCCAAAGATCGACCCGCATGGCGCTCACGCTGAATGGTGACGCCAGTACAACCCCAGCGGGTTAACGGCCGGTAACGAAGAGCGCGAGGGCGCGCGCCTCCCCTACTCGCCCCGCGCCTCCGGCGTGCCCGGCTTCGTGCCCTTGGGCGTCTGCTTCGGGCCGCGGCGTTTCTTGGTCTGCGGTTCGCGCGGGCCTTCCACCAGCCGCACCACCATGCCGCGCAGCGTTCGCACGTCCTGCTCGGAGAGGCCGACGCGGTGAAAAATGTTGCGCAGGTTGCGGCTCATCACCGGCCGCTTGTGTGGCGGGCGAAAGAAACCCCGCGCCTCGAGCTGGTCTTCCAGGTAATCGAAGAAGCTCAGCACCATGTCGCGGCTGGCCGGGCCCCACTTCTCCTTGCGCTCGAACGGCAGCGGCGCCTCCGCGCCCGCCATCCAGGCGTAGCCGGCCAGCAGCACGGCCTGCGAGAGGTTGAGCGACGCATAGGCCGGGTTCACCGGATAGGTCAGGATCGCGTCCGCCAGCGCGATGTCGTCGTTCTCGAGCCCGGTCCGCTCGCGCCCGAAGATGACGCCCACCTTCTGCCCGTCGGCCACGCGCCCGCGCAGGATCGGCCCGGCCTGGGCCGGCCCCACCACGTCCTTGCCCTGCCCGCGCTCGCGCGCCGTGGTCGCATAGGTGAAGTGGAGGTCCGCCACCGCGTCGCGCAGCGTGTCGAAGATCTGCGCGCCGTCCAGCAGCGCCTCCGCGCCGGCCGCCGCCGCGCGGGTCTTCTGGTTCAGCCAGCGCTCGCGCGGCCGCACCAGCCGCATCTCGGTAAGCCCGAAATTCGCCATGGCGCGCGCCGCCATGCCAACGTTTTCGCCGAGTTGCGGCTCCACCAGGATGATCGCCGGCCCTCCCGAAAGGGCGGCGCGCGTGTGGTCGGTTCCGGCTCCGGGCATGATCAATCTCGCAAGGCGGCGTCAACGCGCAGCCTTACAGGATCACCGGGCCGTATGGGGAGCCCGTTTATGTGGCGTTGCGCTGTCAGGTGTTGCAGGCGGCCGGGATCGCGCCGTCGGCGTCGAGCTCCTGCACTGTCGCGTAGTCGCCCTTCTTCACGTTCTTGAACTTGATGCGGGTGATGTCCCGCTTCTTGCCGATCAGCAGGCGCTCCGTCATCTCGTTCTTGACATTGAAGCGGGTCACCACGAAGTCGCTGGCCTTGCTGCGCAGATCATACGCGTCGATCAATGTCACCCCAAGGTCGCCGACCACGGTGTTTGCGTCCTTGCAGTTCGCCGTCAGGGCTGCGTTGTTGGGTTTGCACGTGCTGGACGAACCCGCGGAGCGCGTCGCGGGACCGATCAACGCCATCAGCGTCATCTTCACGGTGGTCCGGCCCTCGACCTTGATGGCCTCGCCGTCCGTCGTGATCTGGATTTGGGTCCCATTCGCATCCAGCGCTTTGTTGGCCAGGGCTTGGCTGGCGAAGTTGCGCGCCTGGTCCACGCGGTCGCTCATGCGCGGGTACAACAACTGGTCGCCGCTGGCCGCGCGCTTGCAGGTCAGCTCCACGCTTTGGACAAGGGCCGCCTGCGCGTTCTGGAACCGCAGGGTGTCGACCCCAAGCCCGACGCCGCCGATCAGCGGTACGGCCAGCACCGCGAACAGAGGTGCGTAGGCGCCGCTTTCGTTTTGGGCGAAACGGCGAAACAAGGTCCGGGCGCGCGGACGAAGCGTCTGAGCATTGATCATGATGTCCACCTTGGCCCCGATCGGGCATCGATGTTGCGAGCGCTGGGGGAAAGCAAGAAGCGGGTTCGAAAGGCGATCCGGCCGCCGAAAAGGTTGATGGGCAGGCGCCGATCCACGACGACATCCGCGACCAGAACGGTTTCGCCATTGAGCAGCGGACGTCCGATCACAGGGGCGTCGCGCGCCGCCTCGGGGTCCGCTGGCGTGGTCGTCCAGGTCATGCGGGCGATGCCGTCCGTGCGGGTGACGCGTGACAGGATCAGCTTCGCGCCCGTAGCCCCCTCGCCCATGGCCAGTTTCATGCCGTGATCCAGAAGCGCGAGCGTGGCCGGCGGGACGCCGAGCGACGCATCGGACACGCCCATTTCAACCGCCACGTCCAACAGACTCGCTGCGGCCTTGACGGCCCGCCGATACTGGACGAGGGCGTCGCCGAGGACGACGGTCGCAAAGCACAGGGCGACGATCACGGGAAGAATCAGAGCGGCCTCGACGGCCGCGGAGCCCCGTTCATTATGGCGGAAGCGATGAAGAATCATGCAAGCCTCATCGCGCCCAAAAGGCCGCTGTGACGAACACGGGCGCGGCGGCCATTCCGAGCGTCTTCATGACTCCCGTGGGCGCGATCGACGCGTGTTCGTGGATGACCCGGATGACGTTGGCCCGGCCAGGTACAATCGCGACCCGGTCCTGCACCGGCGATTGCACGCCCGGCGTGGTCGCGGTCAATTGCACCACCTGAACCCGGAAGCCCGTATCGTTCTTACCGCAGGGCAGAACCCGCGCATTGGCGCAGATCTCCGCCTTGATCGCGTCGGTGTCGCTCAGCCGGCGCGCGGGATCGGCGAGCCGCGCCGCAAGGACGACGACGGCGGTCTCGGCCGTGCTTTGCACGTAGTAGCGCCAGCTGATTTCGAAGACGACGAAGATCAGGGCGAACATCAGCGGCGCCAGCAGGGCGAATTCCACCGCGATCGCTCCCGCGACGTCGTCGCGGAAGCGTCTCGCGAGGGCCGCGGCCCGGAGCCGAAACGACTCCGGGCGACGGCTTTGCTGGCTGGAGAGCCCGGCGCTCATCTTGCCGCGACGGGCCGCAGGTCGGCGAAGAACCAGACGTCCTCGACCAGGATCTCCTTGCCGTCGACAACAGCCTTGGAGACGAGCCGGTGCTTTCCGTCCTGGGTCCAATGAGCCCGGACGTCGATGGCGCTCACACGCCACTCTCGCACGGATTTCAGTTCGCCCGGCTGGACGACGCCATCGCCATTGTCCGTCCACAGCGCGAGTCCGTCGAGCTCGTCGCCGTCGAGCACGCCATCGCCGTTGCGATCGAGCTTCGCCAGCTTGGCGAACCCGTCGCGATGCATGGCGTCGTCGCCGAAAAGGCGACTGCCGGACATGTCCTGGGCGGCGCGACCGTCACGGTCGTCCACCAGGAAGGCCTGACCCTTGGGCAGAACCCACTCGGTGCGAACCGGAACGCCCACGCCATAGAGGTCGAACGTAACCTCCGTGGCCCCACGCTCCGAGGACGGAACCGACGCCGACGTGGCGATAGCGCCGAGATTCGGCAGGTCGAACACGATCGGACTCTTGAAGCTCTTCAGCCCGCAATCGCTCTGCTTCTGGTAAACGGCCTCCACCCAGTTGTAGACCCAGACGAGCTTGTAGCCATCTGCGACCTTGTCGGTTGTTTTGTCGAAGAAATCATGGTTCGACGAATCCTTACTGGCGTTCCAGAGCCAGGCATAGAGTTTCCAAATCTCGACGTTCTTCGTGACGGTTGACCCGTTGACTTTGATTTTTGCATTAATTTTTTTCGTGTTTCTGACGTAGTTCGGCGCCTTCGGCAAAACAGATTCCGACTCATCTCTCCAAGTGGGTTGTTCGATATCCGGCCAAGTGTCCTTATACCTCCATTCACTCTGGGCGACCGTGGTTTGCCAATCCGCAGACACGTCCGGGCAAACCGTCGGCGGAGGCGGCGGAGGAGGCGGCCCAGGCGGAGGAGGCGGCGGCGGCGGCGGAGGCGGCGGAGGCGGAGGCGGCGGTGGGGGCGGAGGCGGCGGAGGCGGCCCCTCCGGCGGCGGCCCCTCGGGCGGCGGCGGCGGCGGAGGCGGCGGCGGCGGCGGCGGGCAATACCCCGGCGGAGGCGGCGGTGAATCGGTGGTCGGCGGCGGAGGCGGCAGAGGCGGCGGCGGAGGCGGCGGCGGCGGCGGAGGAGGAGGCAGATCCGCGCGGGCCAGCGTCACGCCGTCCATCTTCATGGTGTCGACTTTGGCCAGCTTCATCACCGTGGTCGGCATGTCGTACTCATAGGTGACGTCGGCGCGGAACTGGCCGTCGACGATCGTGAGCTTCACGATCGGCCTGACGTTTGCGCCCGCGCTTCCGTTGACCTGAACCGTCGCGTCGAAGGCCGCGCGGCCTGCGGCCTCCGCGTCGGCGATCACGGAAGCTTGCGCGGCCGCCACCTCGTCCTCCTTCATGGTGACGCCGCGATACTTCGCGTCCAGCAGGTGACGCGCCATGTTGAGCGAGGCCAGCGAGGCGGCGTTCGCGGCCGTGTCCATTCGCGCACGCGCGGTCATCAGGCGCACATAGTCGATGCCGACCCCGCCGCCGATGATGAGCGGCACGGCGCCCAGCGCGAACATGACGGCCGTGGCGCCGCTTTGGTCGTGCAGGAACGACGCGTCCTTTTTAGATATGATGGTCACTGATGCTTCCCCGTTTGTATTCGTTGGGCAGCATCCTATCGAAAACAGTTTAAATGAGAATGAATCGCTGATTTTTTGGAGTATTAAGAAGTTTAATTGTTCATGAACCAAGTGAATGCAACCCAGAGTTGCACCACAAGTGGCAGATGATTTCTAATTTCTGACGCCGACGGCTCCATGTAAGCTTTTGGCTCAAAGTCAGTGCTCTGCATCGATAAGGCTCAATAAACGAATTCATGCGAGTGTTCTGGCTAACGTCCGCATTCCAAGGAGCTGAACGTGCGATCGACATGGCTTCGGTTCAAAGCCGACAAACGCGGGTCTACAGCGGTGGAGTTCGGCCTAATCGCGACGCCCCTCGTCGCATCGTTCCTGATGATCATCGAGATGGGCGCGGCATATTGGGCCGGAGCATCGCTCGATCTCGCGGCGTTTCGGGCCGGAGAGGCAATTCGCACCCGCGTCGCGGTCGGCATGGATCCGGAGACGTTCCGGAGTCGCTTCATATGCCCGAGTGCGGGCATCATGACGTGTCGAGATATCAATATCCAGGTCGACGCCATGGCGACGTTTGATGATGCGCCACCGCCCTCTCTGACATCTTCATCGTTCAATACTGGAGGGTTAGGCCAGTCGGTGGCTATTCAACTCAGCTATCCGTTTCCGGTTTTTGTAAATTACATCACTGCCCCGGTGATTTCTTTCAACGGCAGGCGCGCCCTGCACCTCAGCGCGGCGTCCGCCATCATAAACCCACCGCCCCCCGCCCCTTGAGCGATCATTGCGCCCCCACACCCGAAACACAGACAATGAGCCGGATCATCCCCATGAAGCATGCCGAAAGCAGGAGCGAAGACGGATCCGCAGCTGTTGAATTTGCGTTGATCCTGCCCGTTGTTCTGACCCTGCTGTTAGGCGCAGCAGACCTCATTCGCTACATGAACACCGACCGCCACGTGCAGAACGCCGCGCGGGCGGCCGCCCAGATCGTGGCTGGGGGCGTCAACAGTCAAGGAAACATTGGCCAATGGCTGCTGGTCCACGGAGCGGCGAACAGTGCGAGGCTCATGATTCCAGAGATCGTGAGCGACGCCCCTGGTCCGTGGTGGACGAGGCTGGCCTGGGATGGAGCTCTAGTCAGGTTCACGCCGACTGTGGCCAACTGTACCCAGAACTGCGCCTATACGGCCAGGACGCGCTTCGCGTGGGGACGGTATGGCTGCGGCGACCCCATCATCTCGCCAACCCAAGGCGCCGGCGCGACAGTGTCGATACCGCCTGGCCTTGTCGGACCGGCAGACCTTGTCGTTATTCGTTACGCCTATGCCTACAAGCCGCGCTTTGCCGCGGCGCTGCTTCCGGCAATCAACATCTCACATCAGGCCACCATGAGCGCGGAAGCATCGGCTTTGATCAACCCGGTGAATGTCGTGGCGAGCGATATCACGATCTGCTCCTGATATTCCTGTGGCTGCGCTGCCGGCGGTTTTCGCTGGCGCGCCCGAAGCGAGTGCTCCCGCCGACAGTTGCGAAGCGGACAGGGCCCGCGCGCAACCGCCATTCGCCGCACGCGCTTCCCCACCAAAGGCGCGCTTTGCCACCCTTGGTCGCGATGCTATGAGGTGCGCCGAACCGGCGGCCTCGCTCGGGGGCGCGTCGAAACTGGCGTAGCGGACAGGTTCAGGAAAGGCTTTCCCGATGGCGAAGATCAAGGTGGCGAACCCGGTCGTCGAGCTCGACGGCGACGAGATGACCCGGATCATCTGGCAGTCCATCAAGGACAAGCTGATCCACCCCTATCTTGACGTCGATCTCCAGTATTTCGATCTCTCGGTGGAGAACCGCGACGCCACCAACGATCAGGTCACGATCGATTCGGCGCACGCCATCAAGAAGGTCGGCGTGGGCGTGAAGTGCGCCACCATCACGCCCGACGAAGGGCGCGTGAAGGAATTCAACCTCAAGGACATGTGGAAGTCGCCCAACGGCACCATCCGCAACATCCTGGGCGGCGTGATCTTCCGCGAGCCGATCATCTGCAAGAACGTGCCGCGCCTCGTGCCGGGCTGGACCCAGCCCATCGTGGTCGGCCGCCACGCCTTCGGCGACCAGTACCGCGCCACGGACTTCAAGGTGCCCGGCAAGGGCCGCCTGACCATCAAGTTCGAGGGCGACGACGGGCAGGTCATCGAAAAGGAAGTGTTCAAGTTCCCGGGCGCCGGCGTCGCGATGTCGATGTACAACCTCGACGATTCGATCCGCGACTTCGCCCGCGCGTCGCTGAACTACGGCCTGATGCGCAAGTACCCGGTCTACCTCTCCACCAAGAACACGATCCTCAAGGTCTATGACGGTCGGTTCAAGGACATCTTCGAGGAGGTGTACCAGAACGAGTTCAAGTCGAAGTTCGACACGCTCGGCCTCACCTACGAGCATCGCCTGATCGACGACATGGTGGCCTCGGCCCTCAAGTGGTCCGGCGGCTACGTGTGGGCCTGCAAGAACTACGACGGCGACGTGCAGTCCGACATCGTCGCGCAGGGCTTCGGCTCGCTCGGCCTGATGACCTCCGTGCTGATGACGCCGGACGGCCAGACCGTTGAGGCCGAGGCCGCCCACGGCACCGTCACGCGCCACTACCGCGAGCACCAGAAGGGCAAGGAGACCTCCACCAACTCCATCGCCTCGATCTTCGCCTGGACGCGCGGCCTCGCGCATCGCGCCAAGCTCGACGGCAACGCCGAGCTGGCGAAGTTCTCGGCCACCCTCGAGAAGGTCTGCGTCGACACCGTCGAGGCCGGCTTCATGACCAAGGATCTCGCTTTGCTGGTCGGCGCCGACCAGAAGTGGCTCTCCACCACGGGCTTCCTCGACAAGATCGACGAGAACCTCAAGATCGCGATGGCCTGAGCGCCGCGCCTGAGATTGATGCAGGGGAGCGTGGCGACACGCTCCCCTTTTTCATGGCGACCTACAGGTCGCCGAACGGATGCTCGCCGGTGAAGTCGTCCGTCACCGTCTGGGCCGAGCGGGCCGCGCGGTCGCTGGCGATCTGGCTGATGCGGGCCCCGATGTCGGGCCGGCTCTCCATCAGGCGGCGCAGGTCGCCGGCGTCGAGCACCAGGAGCTGCGAGCGGATCACCGCCCGGATGGTGGCGGTGCGTCGGGCGTTGCGCAGCACCGCGATCTCGCCGAAGAATTGCCCCTCCCCCAGCAGATGCCGCTTGCCATGCTGGGTCTCGATCTCGACCTGTCCGGTCGCGATGAAATACATGCTGTGCCCGACCTCGCCGCGGCGCACGATCACCTCGCCAGCCTGCGCGGTCTTGGACCGCAGCAGGCGCATCACAGCCACCACCTCCTCGGCCGAGAGCTCCGAGAACAGCGGCACCCGGGCGATCATTCCCCACGTCACCACGAATTCGCGGCGGTGGATCACCTCCGCGAAAGCGGTGGCCACGATGCCGACCGGCAACGCCAGCATCACGAGCCCCATCAGGGCCGTCAGCGACGCGATCACCTTGCCGAGCGCCGTGATCGGCACGACGTCGCCATAGCCCACCGTGGCGAGCGTGATCACCGCCCACCACATCGCGTCCGGAATGGTGCCGAACTTGTCCGGCTGCGCGTCCGCCTCCACAAGGTGCATCACGGCCGCGGTGCTGATCACCAGGCTGCCGAGGATCACGAGGCACGCCGCCAGCGCCCGGCGCTCGGCGTAGACGGCCTCCATCAGCGACCGCATGCCAGGCGAATAGCGCATCAGCTTCAAAAAGCGCAGCAGCCGAAACACCACGAACACGCGGAAATCCGCCGCGATCACATAGGCCAGGTAGAACGGCACGATCGCCAGCAGGTCGATGATCGACGACGCCGTGAGCGCGTGCCGCAGCCGCGCACGCCAGGGCGGCAGGTGGCGCAGATTGGGGTATTCAACCGCCGCCCAGAGCCGCAGCGCGTATTCCACCGTGAAGACCGCCATGGAGGCGATCTCGACCCCCGTGAACACGCCCTCGTAGCGGTCGCGCAGCGACGGCACGGACTCGAGCACCACGGAGGCTACGCTGGCCACCACGAAGGCGACCAGGGACACATGCGCGAATGTCGCCACCCGGTCGCCCGGCACGGCCTGTTCGAGGATCTGGTAGGCGCGGCGACGCGCCCGCGTGAGGCGCTTCGCGGGGGATGGGCGCGCCCCGGCGCTCAAGCGCCGCCGATCGCCGCCTCGATGGCGGCGAGGGCCTCGCTGGCTTTCGACCCGTCCGGGCCGCCAGCCTGGGCCATGTCGGGCCGTCCGCCGCCGCCCTTGCCGCCGAGCGTCTCGGAGGCGACGCGCACGAGATCCACGGCGTTGAAGCGGCCCGTGAGGTCAGACGTCACCGCCACCACGACGCCGGCCTTGCCGTCCTCGCCGGTCGCAATCAGCGCCACCACGCCGGAGCCGACCTGCTTCTTGCCCTCGTCCGCAAGCCCCCTGAGGTCGCGCATTTCGACGCCGGTCAGCACGCGCGCCATCACGTTGACGCCGCCGATGGCCTTCACGCCCGAATCGCCCGCCTTGCCGACGCCCATCGCGATGGCCTTGCGGGCCTCGGCGAGCTCGCGTTCCAGCTTGCGCCGCTCTTCCATGAGGGCGGCCAGGCGGTCGCCCGCTTCCGCGGCCGGCGCCTTCAGCAGGCCGGTCAGGCCCTTCAGCCGCTTGCTGTCTTCCACGAGATGGCGCCGCGCGCCTTCTGCCGACATGGCCTCGAGCCGACGGACGCCAGCCGCCACCGCGCCCTCGCCCACGATGCTGACCACGCCGATGTCGCCGGTGCGCCGCACATGGGTGCCGCCGCACAGCTCAACCGAGAAGGCCGGGCCGTTATGGCCGGGCGTGCGCGGCGGGCCCATGGACACCACCCGCACCTCGTCGCCGTATTTCTCGCCGAACAGCGCCCGCGCGCCGGTCTCGATCGCCTCGTCGACGCCCATCAGCCGCGTCACCACGGGCTCGTTCTCGCGCACGACGCCATTCACGATGGCCTCGACCCGGTCGAGCTCCTCCTCGCTGATCGGCTTGGGGTGCGAGAAGTCGAATCGCAGCCGGTCCGGCGTCACCAGCGAGCCTTTCTGGGCGACGTGGTCGCCGAGCACCTGCCGCAGCGCCTCGTGCAGAAGGTGCGTCGCCGAGTGGTTGGCCCGGATTGCGCCGCGGCGCTCGTGATCCACCTCGAGCTCCAGCGCGTCGCCGACGCGCAGCGCCCCGCTCGCGACCGTCACAACATGCGCAAAAACGTCGCCGAGTTTCTTTTGCGTGTCCCGCACGGTCACGGACACGTCCGCGCCCAGCATGCGGCCGGTGTCGCCCACCTGGCCGCCGCTCTCGGCGTAGAATGGCGTCTGGTTCAGGAGCACGACGCCGTCCTGGCCGGCTTCCAGCCGGTCCACGGGCTGGCCGTCGCGCAGCAGCGCCGTCACGACGCCCTCGGCGCGCTCGGTGTCGTAGCCCAGGAATTCGGTCGCCCCGACCTTCTCCTTCACGCCGTACCACACCGTCTCGGTGGCGGCCTCGCCCGAGCCCGACCAGGCCGCGCGCGCCATCTCGCGCTGCTTCTGCATGGCGGCGTTGAAGCTCTCGAGATCCACCCCGATGTCGCGCGAGCGCAGCGCGTCCTGCGTCAGGTCGAGCGGGAAGCCATAGGTGTCGTAGAGCGTGAACGCGACCTCGCCCTTCAGGCTCTGACCGGCCGTCAGGCCGCGGGTTTCCTCGTCCAGGATCGCGAGCCCGCGCTCCAGCGTCTTGCGGAAGCGGGTCTCCTCCAGCTTCAGCGTCTCGGTGATCAACGGCTCGGCGCGCACCAGCTCCGGATAGGCGTGGCCCATCTCGCGCACCAGCGCGGGCACCAGCCGGTACATCAGCGGCTCGCGCGCGCCCAGCAATTCGGCGTGCCGCATGGCGCGGCGCATGATGCGCCGCAGCACGTAGCCGCGGCCCTCGTTGGAGGGCAGCACGCCATCCGCCACAAGAAAGGACGATGCGCGCAGATGGTCGGCGATCACCTTGTGGCTGGCGCGGCCCGGCTCCACGCCGGTGGCCTCCGCCACGGCGCGGATCAGCGCCCGCATCAGGTCGGTTTCGTAGTTGTCGTGCGTGCCCTGCAGCACGGCCGAAATGCGCTCCAGCCCCATGCCGGTGTCGATGGAGGGCTTGGGCAACAGCAGGCGCTCGCCGGGGGCGACCTGCTCATATTGCATGAACACGAGGTTCCAGATCTCGATGAAACGGTCGCCGTCCTCGTCGGGCGAGCCGGGCGGTCCGCCCGGGATGTGGTCGCCGTGGTCGTAGAAGATCTCCGAGCACGGGCCGCACGGGCCGGTGTCGCCCATCGCCCAGAAATTGTCCGAGGTCGCGATGCGGATGATCTTGCTGTCCGACAGGCCGGCGATGCGCTTCCACAGCGCATGCGCCTCGTCGTCCTCATGGTAGACCGTCACCATGAGCTTGTCGGCCGGCAGGCCGTATTCCTTGGTGACCAGGTTCCAGGCGAGCTCGATCGCCTGTTCCTTGAAATAGTCGCCGAACGAGAAGTTGCCGAGCATCTCGAAGAAGGTGTGATGCCGGGCCGTATAGCCGACATTGTCGAGGTCGTTGTGCTTGCCGCCGGCGCGCACGCATTTCTGCGAGGTCACGGCGCGCGAATAGGGCCGCTTCTCGACGCCCGTGAAGACGTTCTTGAACTGCACCATGCCGGCGTTGGTGAACATCAGCGTCGGATCGTTGCGCGGCACCAGCGGGCTCGACGGCACGACCTCGTGGCCATGCTTGGCGAAGTAATCCAGGAAGGTGGATCGGATTTCGTTGACGCCGCTCATGTGTCGCTCGATTTGGGCGGCCGTCGGCCGCCGAAGCTGATCTCGCGGCGTTTGTAGAGCATGCCGCCGCAAAGTGGAAACCGGTTTCGCAGGCTGGCGCAAGAGCTGCGGGGATGGGGCGTTTTGGTGTGACGGCCAGGCCCTGCATGCCGCGAGCCGCAATGCTGGTGGCATCCTCCCGTCATCGCGAGCGCAGCGAAGCAATCCAGGCGGTGGGGCGGCCCCGGCGCCGGGCCAAGCGCCCGGCATCAGCTGGATTGCTTCGCTGGCGCTCGCAAGGACGGCGAGGGTGTCGCGGGCGTTGCGGACGAAGTTGTGGGGTCCCTTCTCCGGGGGGAGGGGCGCGCGCAACCCAGGGGTCTATCCTCCAGTCATTGCGAGCGAAGCGAAGCAATCCAGGCGGTGGGGGCGGCCCCGGCGCCGGGCCAAGCGCCCGGCATCAGCTGGATTGCTTCGCTGGCGCTCGCAATGACGGCGAGGGTGCGACCCCCTTCTGCGAACGGCTAATCGTCGCGCGCTCTCTCCGCCGTCATCCCCGGCCGGAGCGGCGCAGCCGCGGAGGGGAAGGGGATCCAGGGGCAAGTCACAGATGGCGCCCAGTCGCCTGGATCCCCTTCCCGCGCCTGCGGCGCGCCGGGGATGACGGAGAGAGTTGAGCCTTTGCCCAACTGAGTTGATGACGAAGAGGGTTTGATGCGCATGGTGGCGACGGCCGCACATGGTGCAACGAACAACGGCGGCGCTGTTGGCGCCGCCGTTGTCTCGAACTCAATTCCGATCAGGCCGGAAACAATCAGGCCTGGCCTTCGTCCAGGTCCTCGGCGGTGGGCTCCACCACGTCGAGGATGCGGTCGGCCAGCAGGCCGGCGTTCTGGCGGATCTGCGTCTCGATCTTGTTGGCGAGGTCCGGGTTCTGCTTCAGGAACGTCTTGGCGTTCTCGCGGCCCTGGCCGAGGCGCTGGCTGTCATACGAGAACCACGCGCCGGACTTCTCGACGATGCCGGCCTTGACGCCGAGGTCGACGAGTTCGCCCACCTTGGAGACGCCTTCGCCATACATGATGTCGAACTCGACCTGCTTGAAGGGCGGGGCCACCTTGTTCTTCACCACCTTCACGCGGGTGGTGTTGCCGGTGACCTCCTCGCGCTCCTTGATGGAGCCGATGCGGCGGATGTCGAGGCGCACCGAAGCGTAGAACTTCAGCGCGTTGCCGCCCGTGGTGGTCTCGGGCGAGCCGTACATCACTCCGATCTTCATGCGGATCTGGTTGATGAAGATGACCATGCAATTGGAGCGCGAGATCGAGGCCGTGAGCTTGCGCAGGGCCTGGCTCATCAGCCTGGCCTGGAGGCCGGGCTGCACGTCGCCCATCTCGCCCTCGATCTCGGCGCGCGGCACGAGCGCGGCGACCGAATCGATCACCAGCACGTCGATCGCGCCCGAGCGCACCAGCGTGTCGGTGATCTCCAGCGCCTGCTCGCCCGTGTCGGGCTGCGAGATCAGGAGGTCTTCGAGGTTCACGCCGAGCTTGCGGGCGTAGACCGGGTCAAGCGCATGCTCGGCGTCGATGAAGCCGCAGACGCCGCCCTTCTTCTGGGCCTCGGCGACGGTGTGCAGGGCGAGCGTGGTCTTGCCGGAGGATTCCGGACCGTAGATCTCCACCACGCGGCCGCGCGGCAGGCCGCCGACGCCTAGCGCGATGTCGAGCCCCAGCGAGCCCGTGGAGATGGTCTCGATCTCGACAGCTTTTTCGTTCTTGCCCAGCCGCATGATCGAGCCCTTGCCGAAAGAGCGTTCGATCTGCGAGAGCGCGGCGTCCAGCGCCTTGGCCTTGTCCATGGATTGCCCTTCAACGAGCCGGAGAGAAGGTTGCGACATTGCAGGCGATCCTTATGGCACGAGCGAGAAACGAGTCTCAACCGAGACAGGCTGAGATGATCACGGTTTGTTCTCACTCGCAAGTTCTTTTTTTGTTCTACCGAATACAACCTGCCGACAATCGTCTCGATGAGCGGGCGAACAGCCGGTCCGTCGCCCGTTGAGAGCATGCGAAAGGGCCAGGAGACCCCTCATCCGGCGCTTCGCGCCACCTTCCCCCCGTTCCGGGGCGAAGAGTTCAGCTGACGCAGTGGCGCGGACCGCCCCGTCTCCCCGCGCGGGGAGAGCTGGTGTGATGGCGGCGCCGCCCCTTGCTCGCCAGAGCGATCCGGGGCGAGCCCCCTCACCCCAGCGCGGTCTTCACCGCCTCGATCAGCTGCTTCAGCGTGAACGGCTTTGGCAGGAAGGAAAATTCCTCGCCGTCCGGCAGGTTCTTGCTGAAGGCTTCCTCGGCGTAGCCGGACACGAAGATCACCTTGGCCTTGCCGTCACGCTTGCGCAGTTCGCGCAGGAGGCTGGGGCCGTCCATCTCGGGCATCACGACGTCCGAGACCACGAGGTCGATCTTGCCGCCCTGCTCGTCGAAGACCTGCAGGGCTTCCACGCCGGAGGCGGCCTCCAGCACCGTGTAGCCGCGCTGGGCGAGAGCGCGGGCCCCGAAGGCGCGGACGGCTTCCTCGTCCTCCACCAGGAGCACCACGCCGTGGCCGGTGAGGTCGGCCGTGGGCTTGGGCTTGGCGCCCGGAACGGGGGCTTTCTCGGGCTTGGCGGCCGGAAGGTCGTCGGCGTGCTCCTCGCCGCTGTGGCGGGGCAGGTAGATGCGGAAGGTGGTGCCGCGGTCCACCACGCTGTCGCAGAAGATGTAGCCGCCCGACTGCTTCACGAAGCCGTAGACCATCGAGAGGCCGAGCCCGGTGCCCTTGCCGACTTCCTTGGTGGTGAAGAAGGGCTGGAAGATCTTGTCGATGATCTCCTGCGGGATGCCGGTGCCGGAATCCTGGATCTCGATCAGCACGTAGTCTGCCGCCGGCATCACCTGCTCGCCGGCCGTCACCGGCTCGGTGGCGTGCACGTTGGAGGTGCGGATGGAGAGGCGCCCGCCGTCCGGCATGGCGTCGCGGGCGTTCACGGCGAGGTTGACGACCACCTGCTCGAACTGGGTGAGGTCGGCGCGCACCGGCCAGAGGTCGCGGCCGTGGCGCACGTCGAGCTCGACGCGCTCGCCCAGGAGCCGCTTCAGCAGCATGCCGAGGTCCGACAAAACCTCGCCGAAATGCATCACCTGCGGGCGCAACGTCTGCCGGCGCGAGAACGCCAGCAGCTGGCGCACGAGGCCGGCCGCCCGGTTGGCGTTCTGCTTGATCTGCATGATGTCCTGGAAGGACGGGTCGGTCGGCCGGTGGTTCACGAGCAGCAGGTCGGCATAGCCCATGATGCCCTGCAGCACGTTGTTGAAATCGTGCGCGACGCCGCCCGCGAGCTCGCCCACGGCCTGCATCTTCTGCGCCTGCGCGAACTGCGCCTCCAGCGCCCGCTGCTCGGTGGTGTCGAGCGCGTACACGATGGCGGCTTCGCCATCCTCGGCCTCGTTCTCCACCGTGGTGACGAAGAAGCGGGCCGAGCGGGTGCCCTCCCCGGCCAGCGCCAGGTCGATCGGGGCGATGTCGCCGCGCCCGGCGGCCGCCGACGCGATGGCGGCGGTGAGCTGCTCGCGGTCGCGCTCGCCCACCACGGCCAGCATGGAGCGCGCCGTCGAGCCGTCATGGCCCTTGAAGGCCGAGCCGAACAGCTTGGCGAAGGGCCCGTTGGTGCGCGCGATGCGGCCGTGCCGGTCGATGGTCGCGATGGCGAGCGGGGTGTTGTTGAAGAAGCGCGCGAAGCGCACCTCGGCGGCGCGCTGGCCCTCGGCCACGTCCTCGCCGGCCGAGCGGTTCAACGCCAGCGTGCGCGAGGGGCCAGGCGTGCCGTCATACGCGTAGGCGACGCTGTGGAACAACCGCACGGGCAGCGATTGCCCGCCGCGCCGGCGCAGGTCGAGGTCGTGGATCTCGGTGCGGACCTCGCCGGCGCCGCCCATCACGCCCGACAATAGCGCGGCGCCGTCGCCCGGCACGAGGTCGGAGAGCTTCAGACCGCCGGAACCGAACTGCGCGAGGTCGTAGTCGAGCCAGCCCGCCAGCGTGGCGTTCATGTAGATCACGTCGCCGGCGGCGTCGATGGACAGGAACCCGGCGGGCGCGTGGTCGAGATAGTCGATGGCGTGCTGGAGTTCCTGGAAGACGTTTTCCTGGCGCTCGCGCTCGCGCGTCACGTCCGCGATGGTCCACAGCGTGGCGCGCCGGCCGCTTGGCCGGTCCACCGGGCGCACGCGCACGCGGTACCACGCCACCCCGTCCAGCGCGCCGAGCGGCGGCGACAGGCGGATCTCCTCCGACGCGCTCTTGCCGTCGCGCGCCGCCTGGGCAAGGCGGTAGATCGCTTCCGACACGTCCGCCGAGCCCGTGAAGAGGCGCTCGGCCGTGAGCGCCGCATCCGCGGTGCGCGCGCCCGCGAAGCGCAGATAGGCGTCGTTGGCGTAGGCGATCCGTCCGTCGCCCTCCACCACGATCATGCCCTCGGCGGCCGAATCGACCACCGACTTGGTGAGGTCGTTGCGGCTGGTCTTGCCCGCGAACTCGATGATCCCGACCGCGCCCGCGAACAACGCGAACACGCCCACCACGGCCAGCAGCGCCAGCAGGCCCATGATCAGCGGCTGGGCCTTCTCGCTCGCCACCAGCGACAGCGCGATGGCGGCGCCGACCAGCACGCCCGCCAGCGCCAGCAGGAGCGCGGCGCTGCCCGAACGTTGCGGCTTGCCCGGCGCGGGCGCGCCCGCTCCCGCGATCATCGCGTCCTGTCCCGACCGGTCACGTGAGGCCATGTTCCATCCGTCCGCCGCCGTCAATACCGCCTCCGGCGCAGGCGCATCACGTAGCCGATCACTTCGGCCACCGCTTTGTAGTGTTCGACCGGAATGTCCTGATCGAGTTCAACCGCCTTGTAAAGCGCACGCGCGAGCGGTGGATTCTCGACCACCGGCACGTCGTTTTCCTCCGCCATCGCGCGGATGCGCAGCGCCACCGCGTCGAGGCCCTTGGCGACGCATTGCGGCGCGGCCATGCCGGGTTCGTATTGCAGCGCCACCGCGAAGTGGGTCGGGTTCATCACCACCACGGTGGCGGTCGGCACCTTGGACATCATCCGCTGGCGCGCCTGCTTGGCGCGCAGCTGCCGGATCTTGGCCTTGATCTCGGGGTTTCCGTCCGTTTCCTTGTGCTCGTCCTTCACTTCCTGCTTGGTCATCCGCTGCCGGTTGTACCAGGTGAAGCGCTGGTACACGTAGTCGCCGCCCGCGATCGCCGCGTAGATGATCAGCACGGCCTTCATCAGCGTAACGGCCTCGGCCTTGGTCGCCTGCAGCAGCATGGCGACGTCCATGGTGGCGAAGCTTTCCAGCCGCGCCATCTCGGGCCACACCGCCATGTAGATGGCGACGCCCACCACGCCGAGCTTCAGGAGCCCTTTCAGGAACTGGACCAGCGCTTCCTTGCCGAACACGCGCTTGAAGCCCGAGAGCGGCGAGATGCGCGACAGTTGCGGCGCCAGCGGCTGCGTCGACAGCGAGGGCTTGTGCTGCACCATCCCGCCCGCCAGCCCGGCCAGCATCAGGATGCCGAGCGGAAAAGCGAGCGCGCTCAGGCCCGCCCACAGCCCGTATTCGCCATAGACTTTCACGGCCCCGGGCTCGGCCGACACGCGCCCGGCCTGGGCCAGCAGCCCCCCCAGCATCACCTTCAGCGAGCTCGCGGAGCTGTCCGCCACCGCGACGAGCGCCAGCGTGCCGCCGGCCAGCACGAACCAGGTGTTGACCTCCTGGCTCTTGGCGATGTCGCCCTTTTCGATCGCCTGTTCGAGGCGTCGTAGGGAAGGTTCTTCTGTGCGGTCTTCCTGGTCGTCCTCGCCCGCCATGGCTCACCGCGCCATGAAGGGCAGCAGGAAGTCCGAGACCTCCCGGAGGAACACCGCCATCATGGTCCCGATGGCGGCCAGCAGGATGATGAAGCCGATCATGATCGTGGCCGGCATCCCGAGGAAAAACACCTGCAGAGCCGGCATCAGCCGCGACAGCACGCCCAGCCCCAGGTTGATGATCACCCCGAACACGATAAATGGCGCGGCGATCTGCACCGCGATCGAGAAGCCCTTGCCCATGGTGCCCAGCGCCAGCATGGCGGCGTCCCCGGTGGGCGGCGCGGCGCCAGGCGGCAGCGCCGTGTAGCTGCCCCCGATGGCGGCGATCACCATGTGGTGCCCGTCGGTGGCGAACAGCAGCGTCACGCCCAGCATGGTGAGCAGGTTGCCGAGCGCCGCCGCCTGCCCGCCCTGCGACGGGTCCACGGTTTCGGCGAAGCCCAGCCCCAGCGCCTGCGAGACGAAATTGCCCGCCGTCTGCAGGCTCGCGATCACGATGCGGGCGCAAAGGCCGATCATCAGCCCGATCGCGAGTTCCAGAAACAGGGTTGTAAACACCGCATTGCCCTGCAGCGCCTGCGCGGGCAGCAGCGGCCGCACGATCGGCATCATCGCGATCGTCAGAAACACCGCCAAAGCGAGCCGCACCCGGGCGGGCACGAAGCGCTCGCCCAGCGCCGGCATCAGCATCATCAGGACGCCGACCCGCGCGAACACCACCATGAACAGGGCCGCGATCGCCGGCCCGAAGGTGAACCCCATCCCCGCCCCGTTCCGCGCGCCGGCCCCGAACCGAAGCCGGGAACCGAATCCGCCCGCCAGCGCGCCGGGGCTCATTCTAGCCGCCCGTTGCGATTCGCGACGCCACCCTGGTCATGTATCCGGCCAGCGCATCCCCCATGAAAGGCAGCAGCAGGATCATCGCCAGCCCGAGCACGATGATCTTGGGCACCGCCACCAGCGTCTGCTCCTGGATTTGCGTCAGCGCCTGGATCAGCGAGATCACCACGCCCACCGCCAGCGCGATCAGCATCAGCGGGCTCGCCACCTTCAGGAAGGTAAAGATGCCGTCGCGGGCGACGTCGAGAACTTCCGGGCCTGTCACGCTGGGGTGTCCATTGCGGTGTCGGTGCGAGATCAGGATCCCCTCATCCTGAGGAGCCCTGCGCAGCAGGGCGTCTCGAAGGACGAGGGCTCCAGAGTGATCGATCCCTGGAGCCATCTGGATCCCCTCGCCCTTCGAGACGCGCCGCTGAGGCGGCGCTCCTCAGGATGAGGGGTGTTGCAAAGAAGCGCCGGAGCCGCCGCCCCGGCCCAAAACTAGATCTGCATCCGCATGATTTCCTCATAGGCGGCGATCACGCGGTCGCGCACCGCCACGAGGGTTTCGAGGGCGGTTTCGGTTTCGGCCACCGCCGTCACCACGTCCACCATGTCGGCCTTGCCCATCGCGGCCTTGCTGGCCTGCTGGTCGGCCTGCTTGCCGGCGTCCGCCACCGTCTGCAGCACGTTGCCGAGCGCCTCCGCGAAGCTGGGGCCGCCGCCGCCGGCTCCGCCCACGCCCGGCATCGCGCGGCCGGCGGTCGGGTTGGCGAGGCGCTGGGTCGCCGCATAGGCGCCGGCCGCGATGGTGGGGCTGGCCATGGTGGGCGTCTCCGTGGAAGGTCGGGCGGGAAAAGATCAGGCGCGGCTAGATGCGAAGGATGTCGAGCGTCTTGGCGAGCATGCGGCGCGTGCTGCTGATGACGTTGAGGTTCGCCTCGTAGCTTCGCTGCGCCTCCCGCATGTCCATCTGCTCCACCAGCGGATTGACGTTCGGGTACTTCACGTCGCCATTGCGGTCGGCGGCAGGATGCCCCGGCTCGTGGCGCGTCTCGAAGGGCTTCTGGTCCTTGCGCACCCGCCCCATCGTCACCGTCTGGGCTTCGAGCTCGCGCTCGAACTTGTGGTCCATGGTCGGGATCTTGCGCCGATAAGGGTCGCCGCCGGGCTTCAGCGCGGTGGAGTCCGCGTTGGCGATGTTCTCCGAAATGATCCGGATGCGGCCCGCCTGGGCCTTGAGGCCGGACGCCGCGATGGAGAGGGAGCGAAGAAAATCCATGATCCGTCAGCCTCTCTTGCCGATGGCGATCTTGAGAAGCGACAGGCTCTTGGAATAGAGGCTCGCGACGGCCTGGTAGTCCATCTGCGTGTCGGCGAGCTTGGTCATCTCGTCTTCCAGCGTCACCGAGTTGCCGGAAGGACGGGTCTCGAACCGCTGGCCGGCCTTGCCGCCGGGCGCGCCCGGGCCGCCGCCGGTCGTGATGTGCCCCGCCGAGGTCGCCTCGAGCTGGATCCCGCCGCCCTGCCCGGGAGCCGAGAGCGCCTGGAGGTCCCGGGGCCGGAAATTCGGCGTGTCCGCGTTGGCGACGTTCTCGGCCAGCAGCTTCTGGCGCGTTTGCAGCCACTGCATGCGCGTCTTCAGCTGGTCGACAAGGGGAAGTCCCATTCCGCTCATGGCGGGTCTCCGCGGCAGGTGGGCAAAAAATGCCGCCCCCATGGTTAACGTCGAGTAAACGAACTGTAGTGGAGCAGGCGTGTTGGGGGCTTGACGCATGCTGTTGAACGACGGCGTGCTATGTTCAACTCGCGGGTGGGGACCTTGCGGGCCAGTCGGGGAGTGTTTCAGCGTTGCAATCGATCTTTGGAGTGACCTTGCCGACGCCGGCCGTTTGGGCGGTCGCCTTCGTCGTCATCTTCATCCTCTTGGCCTTGTTCGCATTGCTGCTGCGCCGTCTGGCCGGCGCCAGGCTCAACATGGCCGGGGGCATGTCCCGCAACCGCCAGCCGCGCCTGGGCGTGGTGGACGCCTATGACCTCGACCGGCAGAGGCAGCTCGTTATCGTCCGCCGCGACAATGTCGAGCACCTGCTGATGATCGGCGGTCCGAACGACCTCGTGGTCGAGCACACCATCGTGCGCGCCGGGCTGAGCGCCCGCGAATATGCCGAGCAGCTGCAGCAGCGGCCCGAGGTCGCGCGCCCGGATGCGCCCCGCACCGAGCCCCTCGCCGAAGCGCCCGCGCGCGCCGAGCCGGCGCGCCCCGAGAGCCCGCGCCCCGAAGCGCCCGTCGCAGTCGACGTGCGGGCGGAGACGCGGCCTGAAGCCCCGCGCCAGGATCAACCGCGTCAGGAACCCGTGCGGCAGGAGACCGTGCGGCAGGACCCGACCCGCTTCGAGCCCCCGCGCGCCGAGCCGCCGCGTCCGAACGGCTACCGCCCCGAAGCGCCGGTTCCGCCGGCCGTTGCGCCCGTGCCGCCGGTGGCCGCCATGCCGCCGCGCCTCCCCGCCGATACGCCGCGCAACGTTCCGCCGCCTCCCCCGCCGCGCCGTCCCGACGTGATCCGGCCCGAACCCGATCTCGGCGCCGAGCCGCTGCTGCGCGCCGAAGCGCGCCCGGAGCCGCCCCGCGCGGGCCGACCGGAGCCGATGCCGCCCATGCGGCCACAGCAGGCGCCGCCGCCGCCCCAGTTCCGTCCCGATCCGGCGATGCGGCCGGATCAGCCCATGCGGCAGGACCCGCCGATGCGGCAAGACTCGCCCATGCGCCAAGACTCGCCCATGCGGCAGGAGCCGACGCTTCGCCCGGAGCCCCGGAACGCCCCCGACAGCCGTCCCGTGGAGGCGCGCCCCATGGCCGAGCCGCGCCCGACCGCCGGGCCCAGCCACGACACGGCGGGCGGCGCGACCGCCCCGGCCAGCCAGGCCGCCAGCGCGGCGGCCGCCCAGGCCGAATTGTCCGACATGGCCCGCAAGCTCGAGGCGGCGCTGAAGCGCCCCTTCGCGGCGCCGGCCGACGCCCCGCGCCCGCCGCAGCCCGCTGCCCCGCCTCCGCCCGCCGCGCCCGTACCGCCTGAGCGGCCGTCGTCGCCGGAGCCGAGCCGCGCGGCGCCGCCGCCCGCCCCTGAACTGCCGGTCCAGGCCGCTCCGCCTCCTCCTCCTCAGCGCCCCGCCGAGCCGGTGGCCCCGCCCGCCGCGGCGTTCACGCCAGCGCCCCCTCCCCGGCCGGATCGCCCCGCCGAGCCTGCCCCCCGAATCGAGCCGCAAGCGCCGGCTTTCACTCCCCCGACGCCGCCCGCGCCGGCCGCCCCGCAAGCCGCAGCTCCGGCCCCGGCGCCGACTCCGGGCCCAGCGGCTCCGGCTGCGCCCGCCCCGAACCCGGCCCCGGCGCCTCGCCCCGCCTCGCGCCCGACGGACCTCGTCGACTTCGACTCTCTCGAAGCCGAAATGTCCCGCCTCCTCGGCCGCGACGTCGGCCCCAAGAGCTGACGCCAAGTCTCCCGCCGTAATCCGGGCCATCCTCCCGTCATTGCGAGCGACAGCGAAGCAATCCAGCCTGACAGCCGGGCCCTTAGGCTGGATTGCTTCGCCTCCGGCTCGCAATGACGGCGAGGCGCGCGCCACGTAGAAGCCATCCACTTCCCCGCTCCGACGTCGCGGCGCCGGTTCTCCACAGCCCACGCTCGCCTGCGACAGCTCCGCGGATGACCCCTGCACCGTGGATCTCCTAGGGTCGGCGGATGGCACGAGGGATTCGTTTCCGCATGATGCGCGGCCCGCTAGCCGCGATGCTGGTCGCGGCGGGCGTGCTGTGGGCCGGCGCGGCCGCCGCCCAGACGCTGTCGCTGGATCTCGGCGGCGGGCAGAGCGTGAACGAGCGGGCGCTGCAGCTCGTGTTCCTGGTCACGCTGATGTCGCTGGCGCCCGCCGCCGTCGTGATGGTGACGTCCTTCACCCGCATCGTCGTGGTGCTGTCGCTGCTGCGCTCGGCCATCGGCGCGCCGACCGCCCCGCCCAACGCCGTGATTGTCAGCCTGGCGCTGTTTCTGACCGCCTTCGTGATGGCCCCGACCCTGCGCACCGTCTACGATACGGCGGTCACGCCCCTGCTCGCGAACCAGATTCAGGCCCAGCAGGCCTTTGAGCGCGGCGCGCAGCCGATCCGCACCTTCATGCTCAAGCACGTCCGCGAAAAGGACCTCGAGCTCTTCATCAACCTGTCGCGCGAGGCGCGCCCGGCCACGCCCGAGGCGACGCCACTCACCACGCTGATCCCGGCCTTCATGATATCGGAGCTGCGACGGGCGTTCGAGATCGGCTTCCTGCTGTTCATTCCGTTTCTGATCATCGACCTTGTGGTCGCCTCGATCCTGATGTCGATGGGCATGATGATGCTGCCGCCCGTCACGGTGGCGCTGCCGTTCAAGCTGATCTTCTTCGTGCTGGTGGACGGTTGGAGCCTGGTGGCCGGCAGCCTGGTGCAGAGCTACGGGAACTGAGGACGGGCGTGCGGCTTGCGACCTCCAAACGTCAGGCCTTGCCGTCGCTGGTCTTGTTCTCGGCCTTCTTGCCTTCGCCCGGCTCGGTCTTGCCGGGCTCGGTCGCGCCGGCTTGCGGCGGGACGGCCGGGGGCGGCGGCGCGGGATCGCCGGGCTTCGGTTTGCGGACCGCGCGCGGCGGCAGCGCGGGGGTCTCGGGATAACGCTTGCGGTATTCGCTCAGGAACTCCGAGAGCGTGTCGGCGCTCGCGACCGAGCGGGCCACGTCGCGGTATTCGCCGGAGCGCATGCCGCTCGGCGACGTCACGATGCTGAAGCTCTTGGCGTCGGCGCTGTCGGCCATCTTGGTGGAGAACTTGGCGCGAAGCCGCTCCAGCGCCAGCCCTTCGTCGCCGAGACCATACGCGATCGCGGCGCGCATGACGTCCGCCCGCATCCCGTCTGTCAGAGGGGTCGCGCCCTGCCACCGGTCGCCGACCATGCGCTCGAACACCTCGCCGGCCTCGCGCCAGCGCCGGCCCTGCCACAGGATGTCGGCGCGCAGGCGCTCCACGTCCGGCCCGGCTTCCGGGTCGATGATCTCCAGCGCCAGGTCGGTGCGCGACAGGTCGGACAGCGCCCGCGCTTCCAGCAGCGTGCGGCCGCGTTTCATTTCCTGCGGCAGTTCGGCCAGCCGGCTCTCGGTGAGCGCCCGGTAGGCTTTCGCGGGCTGCCGGTTCATCAGGTAAAGCACGGCCAGCCGCGACGCGATCGAGGCCTTGGCGGCGCCGTTCAGGCGGTTGTCGACCTGGTACTGCATCAGGTCTGTGGCCTCGCCCAGCAGGTCGAGCGCTACGAGCCGCTCGGCCAGCCGGCGGATCATCTCGTCGCCGCGCCGGCCCGGCGGGGTGAATTCCTTGAAGTCGAAATACAGCGCCAACGCATCGAGGCGCGGGATCGTGTCGGCCTTGCCTTCCAGGAACAGCGCCTCGAACCGGGTCGCCGCCTCGTCGTAAAGCGAGCGCGTGACCTCGTGTTCGGGGTAGAGGATGCTCGCCTGGCGGGCCACCTGGAACGCGTTGCGCCAGCGCTCCTCCTCGGCATAGAGCCGTCCGAGGGTCGCGAGGGTCTTGATCTCGATGTCGTCGCCGCGCCACGCCACCGAGAGCACCTCGAGCGCCGGCACGGCCGCCTTGCGGTCGAGCGTGTGGTCTTTCAGGCCGAGCACGATGCCATAAAGTCGCGCCGCCGCCTCCACGGGCCGCACGGCGGTCTTGGCGAGCCTTTCGTAGGCGTTCTGCGCCTCCTCGACGCGTCCCACGCCCTCGGCTACCCGGGCCGCCACCAGCAGGGCGTAGTCCCGGTCCGCCTTGGTTCCGGCGTGGCCCTGCACCTGGTCCAGCAGCCGCTGCGCCAGGCTGAAGTCCCGCCCCTCCAGCGCCGCCTCCGCAAACGCCGGGAGCATCATGGCCTGGAGGTCGTCCGGGTAGGCGGCGAGCACGGGCGCGGCGCGGCGGTAGCCCGCGAGCGCCTGCGGCCAGCGGCGCTGCTGCGCGTCCGCGTAGGCGCGCCACAGGAGCGCCTCGGGTTCGTTCGCGAGCGCGTCCGTGGAGAGCAGGCGCACGGCGTCCGCGGCGCGACCGGCCATCACCTGCGCGGCGGCGAGGAGCACCTGCGTGGACTTGTCCACGCCCACGT
Organism: Alsobacter metallidurans; assembly: GCF_014636935.1. Taxonomy (GTDB): domain Bacteria; phylum Pseudomonadota; class Alphaproteobacteria; order Rhizobiales; family Beijerinckiaceae; genus Alsobacter; species Alsobacter metallidurans. The sequence goes on from NZ_BMES01000002.1 coordinate 1,390,007, forward strand.
CCGGGCTGTCCGCGACCGCGACCTCGATCGTGCCCACGGCCTCCTGCGCGAGCCCGGCCGCGAGCTCGAAGCGCGCGAGGCTCATGCGCGCGTCCGCGCGCGAGGAGCGCGGCGCGTCCGCGGCCGCCCGCTCCAGCGCCCGGCGGTGATCGCGCACCGCGCCGGCGCGGCCCTGCGCCCACGCCTCCTTGTCCACGGCCAGGCGCGGGCCGTCGGCGCCCTCGCGCGCCGGCAGGGGCAGCTCCGGGAGCGCGGACACCACGAGCCCGCCGTCGCGCGTGATGCTCACGTCGTCCACGCCCGCGCGCACGGCCACGTCGTCCGAGCTCGGGATCACGACCACGCCCTGCGCGCTCGGCAGCACGCGGAAGTCCACGAACCCCTGCGCCTTCACGACCCCGCGCGCGCCGCGGCGCCCGGCCACGATCGCGAGCTTGTCGCCCGCCTCCGGGTCCTCGACCCAGTGCACGGACGCGACGTCCGGGTAAGCCGCGCGCACCACCGTGCGGCCGTCCGGCGCAGCCCCGCGCGTGAACGCCACCTGCCCGCTCTGGGCCACGAGCTCGTCCCCGATCGTGACCACCCACTCGCGCTCGGTGGCGGCCGCCCGCACCAGCGCGGGCTTGCTCAGCGACAGGCGCAGGATCGAGAGCCGGCCCACGCGCCGCACGTCCGCCTTGGTGATGAGCCCGGGCGCGACCATCCCGATCTGAGACGGCTCGAACGGCGCTTCGGTTTCGGCTGCGATCCAGACCACGCCGGCGCGGTCGAACACCGCGAGGCCGACGGAGGGCGAGATCGGCAGGTTGAGCCGCACCGAGCCGCGCTCGGCCGCCACCCCGACCTTGATCTCGGCATATTGCGCCGGAGTGGCGCTCAGGCCCCGTTCCTCGGCGTCGGCGGCGCGCGGAAAGGCGGGGATCGGCGCCGTGATGGCGGTAAACGGCGTGGGCGCCGGAACGGCCGCGGCCTCGGCCGGCTTGGCGCCGACCGCCGCCTCGCCCTTGGGGCCGGCTTCCGGGCTCGGCTGGTTCTTGCCGCCGGCCGTCTTGGCGGGGGCCTTGGGGGGCGCGAGGTCGAGAACGTAATTGTCGTCCTCGCGAAAGCCGCGCACATCCACGCCGGGCGCGGTGACGAGCCCGATCTTGAGCTGGCCGTCGGCAGTCTCGACCTGCACGTCCTTGATCAGGCTCGGCAGCGCCGCCTTCAGGCGCGCGGCGTCGAGGCGCAGATTGGCGAGAAACGCCAGGTCCACCCTGTCCTGGTCCTTGGACAGGTCCACGGGCGCGAACACCGGCAGCTCGAACACGAGGCGCGAGAATGTGGGCGTGGTTCCGACCCGGAAGGTGAGGTCCCTGACCTCCTCGCTGGCCTTCTTGCGCACCAGCTTGCGGGCCAGCTCCTCGGCCTCCTTGGCGCGGCGGCTGAGGTCCTCGATCACCTCGCGCGGCAGGCTCGGCGGCAGGCCCTTCCAGTTGTCCGGCAGGAAATCCAGAAACAGCTTGTCGCCGGCTTCCATCAGGTTCGCGCGCAGCGGCTTTTGCAGCGCCATGCGGACGGTCTTGTTGTCCGGATCGAGGCGCACGGCGGAAATGTAGCTCGGCAGCTCGGACGTCAGCTTCTCGACCGAGAAATCCACCGGCCGATCAAACGTCACCAGCATGACGCCGTTCACGGATTTCACGGTGGCTTTGGGCAGGTCCTCGAAGCTGAACACGGCCCGCCCGTAGCCGTTCATCTCGACGGCGCGGAGGGTGGACTTCGCCGCAAACGCCGAGCCGCCGTCGAGCAGCAGCGCGGCTGCGACGCACAGCCCCACGATCGCGCGGCTCGCCGGCCGCACGCCCGCATCGGATCCTCTCCAACGGCGCAAGGACATCCCGTCTCGACTTGGATCGACGCCGCCCAAAAACGCCAGGCGACCGGCAAAACCTATGGTGAAAGGGCTAACGGGCGATTACCGCGACGTGTAAAACGCGCCCGCCCTTAACGGTTGAGCCTGAAGCCGGGTTTGCCGAAAACTCAGTTCCGGCGCGGTTCGATCGCCGGCAGTTCGCCCGCCGGCAGCGCCGCATCGCGCCCGGGTTGCATGGGCGCGGCGGTCCGCAGGCTCGGGCGGGCGAGCTCCACGGTCAGCTTCTCGGCGGCCTCGGGCGACATGGCGGCCAGCACCTCGGACATCTTGCGCGGGTTCATGGCGTTCACCACCGGCACCAGCACCTTCAGGTCCAGCCGGTCGAACACCTTGGCGGCGTCCTTGGGCTTCATGGCCTCGTACATGGTCACGAGGTTTTTCAGGCCGGCCGCAGCCGACGGCGGCTTCGCGGGCGCGGCCGGATCGGCGGGAGCGGCGCCAGGCTGAGCCCCGTCTTCGGACGCCGCGCTTTTGCCTTCCAGCTCCTTGAGTTCGTTGATGCGCGCCTCGATCTTCTTGTCGGCCGCCTTCAGCAGGTTTTCGCGCGTGTCGAGCTCGCGCTGGCGGTCGTCCAGCTGCTCGCGACGTTCCCCGAGGCGCTGCAGCAGCGACTTCTCGGCCGGGGACATCGGAACGGGCTGGTCCAGCTCCACGGCGCCGGCCTTCGGGGCGGCGGCAGGATCGGCCTTGTCGGTCTTCTCGGCTTTTTCGTCCTTTTTCTTGGCCGGAGCCGTGGACCCGGTCGTCTCGGGGTCCTTGAGCGCGTTGCGAGCGCCCGCCACCGCGGCGCTGCTTGCCTGGGCGAGCGGCGACGGCCCCGGAACCTGGGTCGAAGCGTCGATCATCTTGATCAACAGCAACGCCGCAGCGGCTCCGGCGACAGCCGGCAACAGCCTCAGCTTGAGATCGGAACCGTTCCGCCGGCGCGCCGCCAGGGAGACGAACGGGCCCATCAGGCGGCCTGCCCGTTGACGCGGCGGTGCGCGCGCTCGGCGAACGCTTCCGCGGCCGCGAGCGTCGCGGCGAGCCGGTTTTGGGCGGCCCCGACGGGGTTGTTCGCCGCCGCCGTCGCGGCAGGCGCGGCTGCAACCGCGATCGATCCTTGCCTCACGGCGGCGTCGCGCTCGGCGAGGCCCGCGCCGAGACCGTTGCGGGCGCTTTCGACGATGCGGGATATCCTGGCGATCACGTCGTCCCCGGAGCGGATCTGACCCGCGAGGTCGGCCGATTGCTGCTCGGCCACGCGCAGGTGGTCCGCGATGGTCTTGTCGCATTCGTCCACCACCGAGCGCAGCCCCGCCACGGCGCGCTCGGCGTTTTCGGTCGCGAGCATCAGGTCCATGATGGTGCGCCGCATGGCGCCCTCGTCGGCCTTGAAGCTGCGCAGGCGCCGGTCGAGCATGATGCAATAGGAGATCGTCGCGGCCAAAAGCACGCACACGAGAAGCTCGATGAGGACGCCGATCATCACTTGTCCTTGGGGCCGGATGCGCTCGCCTCGTAGGCGGTGAACGTCGTCTTGGATTTCTTCAGGGGCTTCATCACCCGGATGGCGATTTTCTCGCCCACCCGCCCCATGCGGCCTTCGGTCAGGAACACGTCGCCGCATTTCAGCTTCACGGGCGCTTCCGGGCCCATGTCGAACATCAGCGTGTCGCCGACGCGCAACTCCAGCATGCGCCGCAGCGGCAACTGGGTTTCGTACAGGATCGCCTCCACGTCGCTTCGCGCCTGCCAGATCTCGGTCGCGAGGTGATCCTCCCAGATCGGGTCGCGGCCGAACTTCTCGCCCATGAAGCTCTGCAGCAGGAGCTCGCGGATGGGCTCGATGGTGGCGTAGGGCAGCAGGATCTCGACCGCCCCGCCCCGGCCTTCCATGTCGATGCGCAGCTCGATCAGGATGGCGGCGTTGGCCGGGCGCGAGATGGAGGCGAAGCGCGGGTTCGTCTCGATGCGGTCAATGTTGAAATGCACCGGCGACAGCGGCCGGAAGGCGTGCTCGGTGTCGCTGAGCACGATGTCCAGCATGCGCCGGACGAGGCTGGTCTCGATGGTGGAGTATGGCCGGCCGTCCAGCCGCGCCGCCGTGGTGGCGCGCCGGCCGCCCAGCAGCACGTCGATCACCGAATAGGCGAGCGTGGAATCGACCGTGATCAGGCCGAAATTGTCCCACTCCTCGGCCCGGAACACGGCCAGGATGGTCGGCAGCGGGATGGAGTTGATATAGTCGCCGAAGCGCACCGAGGTGATGTCGGAGAGCGAGACCTCGACGTTGTCGGAGAAGAAGTTGCGCAGGCTCGTCGTCAGCAACCGCACGAGGCGGTCGAAGACGATTTCGAGCATCGGCAGGCGCTCGTAGGACACCATCGCCGAATCGACGATGGCCCGGATGCCGGACCGCGCGCTCGCGCTGGCGTCCTCGCTGCTGAAGCCGAGGAGGTTGTCGATTTCGTCCTGGTTGAGGAGGCGATCGATGCCGGTGTCCGGCACGTTGGCGGTTGCGGCCGCCTCGATCATGGCGGTCCATTCGGCCGCAATCGCGTCCGCGTCGCCTCCGCCTGTGAGCTCCTCGTCAGCCATGCGCGCGGCCGTTCACTGGATCAGCATTTCTTTGAACAGGATCGCTTCCACCTTGGACGGGTAGATCGCGATGTTGATGCGGCGCAGCAGTTCTTCCTTCAGGCGGTACACGCCGGCCGAGCCCTCGAGGTCGGACGGGCGCAGCTCGCGCGTATAGACCTGGAAGGTATCTTCGATACGCGGCAGCAGCGGCGTCACCTCGGTGACGAGCTTGGGGTCGGACACTTCCAGCGCGATCTTCATCTTCAGAAAGCGCGGGCGCTCGCCGGTCTGCTGGGTGTTCTGCCCGCCGAGATTGACGATGAGCTCCTTCATGTCGACGAAGGCGGCCTTCTTGACCACCGCGGCGGCCTGGGTTTCGCCATGCTCGCCGGCCTCCGCCTGCGCGGCGGCCTGCTTCTTCTTCCACCACCAGAAACCGCCGCCACCGCCGGCGCCCACCAGCAGCAGCGCCGCCGCCACGATGATGATCAGCTTCTTGCGGCCGCCACCGACCGCGATCTCGCTGGCTTCGGCCGGAGCCTGGGCCGCGGCGGGTTCTTCCGCAGCCCCCTTTTTCGGCTTCTTGGCCATGGTCGAACGATCCCCCACACGCGCGGCGATGCCTGCAACCCGGACCTTCGCCTCGGCACGGTTAATGAAGGTTTAAATCTCCGGCCAAACCGGCAGTTTCTGCCGGGTCGATCGCGCCGAGGCGCCCGGCCTTGCCGGTCCGCCCGACAGGACGACCACGTCTAACCCATTGCATTATATAAGTTTTCTTCGCAACGCGCCTGTTGGCACGCCGGTTGCGAACCTTCTCCTTGCGGCAGTCGGCGCTGGGGAGCGTCGCGGCGGTCGCGGGACAAGGGCGCGGAGGTCGCAAGGCCGCCGCAGCGGGGACCGGAAGGTCGCCGCCCAACGGGAGATCATCCGGTGGAGAACGCGCTTCTCATCGGCTTGTCGCGTCAGGTGGCACTGGCGCGCGAACTGGACGTCATCGCCAACAACGTGGCGAACATCGGCACGACGGGCTTCAAGGCGCGTTCGCTTCGGTTCGAGGAATACCTCATGCCGAAGGCGAGCGGCGACAGCTTCCCGCGTCCCGACAAGCGCATGTCCTATGTGCAGGACCGCGAAACCGTTCTCGACCTTTCCGGCGGCCCCGTGGAGCGCACCGGCAACCCGCTCGACGTCGTCGTGAACGGCGACGGCATGCTGGCCGTGCAAACGCCCAAGGGCGAGCGCTACACCCGCAACGGCGCGCTGCAGATCAACGCCCAGGGCAATCTGGTGACCAGCGACGGCTACCCGGTGCTGGGCGAGAGCGGCCCCATCGCGTTCACGGGCACCGAGAAATTCATCGCCATCGGAGCCGACGGCACGGTTTCGGCCGAGGACGGCGCGCGCGGCAAGATCAAGATGGTTGGCGTCAAGGATCCGCGTTCGCTCACCAACGAGGGCGGCAACGTGTTTTCGGCCACTACGGCGCTGCAGCCGGCCGACAAGACGGTGCGGCTGGAATCGGGCGCGCTGGAGCGCTCCAACGTCAAGCCCGTGATCGAGATGAGCCGCCTCATCGAGGTCAACCGCTCCTACGCCACCGTCTCGGCGATGCTTCAGCGCAACGACGACATGCGCCGCTCGGCGATTGAAAAACTCGCCGCAATCCCGTCCTGAGGAGCCTGAACCATGCGCGCCCTTTACACCGCCGCGACCGGAATGGCCGCCCAGGAGCTGAACGTCCAGGTCATCTCCAACAACATCGCCAACCTGCGAACCACCGGCTTCAAGCGCCAGCGGATCCAGTTCCAGGATCTCCTTTACGAGAACCTGCGCCGCGCCGGCGCGTCCACCTCCGATCAGAACACCATGGTGCCCTCGGGCGTCGCCATCGGCTCGGGCGTGAAGACGGTGTCCACCGCCCGCGTAATGGGCCAGGGCACAATCACGACCACCGAGAACGAGAACGACGTCGCGATCCGCGGCGAAGGGTTCCTGCAGGTGACCATGCCGGACGGCCGCACGGGCTACACCCGCGACGGATCGCTGGAGCGCGACCCGACCGGCCAGCTCGTGACCCATGACGGCTACGTGGTGTCGCCCGCCATCACGGTGCCGAGCACCGCCACTTCGGTGACGATCAGCGCCGACGGCCGCGTGCAGGCCAGCCTGCCGGGCCAGACGGCGCCCCAGCTGCTGGGGCAGCTGCAGCTGGCGCGCTTCGTCAACAAGGCGGGCCTGGAATCCATCGGCGACAACCTGTTCGTCGAGACCGCCGCCTCCGGGCCGGCCACCTCCGGCAACCCGGGCAGCGAGGGCTTCGGCAACCTGCAGCAGGGCTACCTGGAAGAAGCCAACGTCAACGCCGTGACGGAAATCTCCTCGCTCATCGCGGCGCAGCGCGCCTACGAGATGAACGCCAAGGTGATCACCGCCACGGACCAGATGCTGCAGTCCACCACCCAGATGTTCAGGGGCTGAGCCATGGCGATCATGACCCTTCTGCGCGCCGCCGGCCTCGCCGGCCTCGCCTTCGCGGCGACCCTCGACGCCGCCGCGCCCGTCTTTGCGCAATCCGCAACGGCGCAGGTAGCGCAAGCCGCCACGGCGCAAGCCGCCACCATGCGCCCGGCGCTGCGCCGCGACGTGACCGTGAGCGGCGAGGTGATCACGCTCGGCGACCTGATCGAGAATGTGGGCCCCGTTGGCGTCACGGCCGCGTTCCGGGCGCCCGCGCTCGGCCGCGCCGGCACCATCCAGGCGAGCCGCATCGTCGAGGCGGCCCGTGCTGCCGGCGTCGTGGTGGACGCCGGCTCCCTCGCCCAGGTGGTGGTGAGCCGCGCCTCGCGCCGGGTCGGCAAGAGCGAGATCGAGAGCGCGATCGCGCTGGCGCTGACCGAGCGCTACGGCCTCGATCGGCCCGACGTCACGATCGGACTGGAAGGCGGCGAGCAGGCGCTGCACATCGAGCCCGAGGCGACCGGCGCGCTGCGCATCGCCGAGCTCGCCTATGATCCGCGCTCGCGTCGCGTTGACGCGCTGATCACGGCGATGGGCAGCCGCTCGCTGACGCTGAAGCCCCTGCGGGTGATCGGCCAGACGGTCGAGATGGTGTCGGTGCCGATCCTGCAGCGTCCCGTGGCGCGCGGCGAGGCCGTGACGGCCGCCGACGTCGTGGTGGAGCGCCGCCCGCGCGCGGACTACCCGACGGGCGGCTTCGTCGACCCCGCCGCGCTGGTCGGCCGCATCGCCAAGGCGCCCATCGGCGCGGGCGCGGCGCTGCGCGACGCCGACGTGATCAAGCAGGAGATCGTCGACAAGAACGGCTTCGTGACCGTGCTCTACGAGACGCCCGGCGTGCAGCTCGCCATGCGCGGCAAGGCCATGGAGGCCGGCGGCATGGGCGATTCCATCCTGGTCCAGAACCCGCAATCCAAGCGCACCCTGCAGGCCGTTGTGACCGGCGCGGGCGTCGTGAAGGTCATCATGGCCATGCCCGGCCGCATGGCCGACGCCGGCTCCGCCCCGGCCATCCGTTGAACATGAACCCGCAAGGCTCCGCCATGACCGTTGTTTCGCGTTCGTCCCGCCTCCTGGCGGCCCTGCTCGCCGCCAGCGCCCTCGCGGGCTGCGGCTCGGTCGACCGGCTCTCCAATGTCGGCAAGGCCCCCACCCTCTCGGCCATCGAGGACCCCACCGCGCAGGCCGGCTACAAGCCCGTCCAGATGCCGATGCCCAAGCCCGAGCCGGTGAGCTACGCGCCGAACTCGCTGTGGCGCCAGGGCGCGCGCGGCTTCTTCAAGGACCAGCGCGCCCGCCAGATCGGCGACATCCTCACCGTGAAGGTGAAGGTGACCGACAAGGCCAACATCGACAACGCCACCAAGCGCTCGCGCTCCAACGCCGACAACCTGGCCCTGCCCAACCTGTTCGGCGCCGAGAACAACCTCGGCAAGGTTTTCGACGAGAAGACCGACCCGAAGTCGCTGGTGGACGCGAGCTCCACCTCCTCCAGCGCCGGCCAGGGCTCGGTGAAGCGCTCCGAGGAGCTCGTCACCAACGTGGCCGCGGTGGTCACGCAGCTGCTGCCGAACGGCAACCTCGTGATCGAGGGCAAACAGGAGATCCGCGTCAATTTCGAGGTGCGCGAGCTGATCGTCGCCGGCGTGATCCGGCCGGAGGACATCGACAGCGACAACACCATCGACTCCAACAAGATCGCGCAGGCCCGCATCGCGTATGGCGGCCGCGGCCAGATCACGGATGTCCAGCAGCCGCGCTACGGCCAGCAGGTGATGGACATCCTGCTGCCGTTCTGAGGCTCGCCCACACCCTCCCGGAGCGGCGGCACGCTCCCCAAGTCACGCCGCCGTTCCACCCGCTCCCCGCCTCCCGCGGGGCGCACAACGCGAAACGGCGCCCCTCGGTCGGGGGCGCCGTTTCGAAATCCCAACCCGCGGAACGGAGGATCAGTCGTCGCGGTAGACCCGCTCGTTGCGCTCGTGGCGCTCCTGCGCCTCGATCGACAGCGTCGCGATCGGCCGCGCCTCCAGGCGCTTAAGCGAGATCGGCTCGCCGGTCTCCTCGCAATAGCCGTAGGAGCCGTCCTCGATGCGCGACAGCGCGGCGTCGATCTTGGCGATCAGCTTGCGCTGCCGGTCGCGCGCACGGAGCTCGATGGCGCGATCCGTCTCGGACGAGGCGCGGTCGGCGAGGTCCGGGTGATTCTCGCTCTCGTTCTGCAGCGCCGCCAGTGTCTCCCGGCTTTCGCGCAGAATCTCGTCCTTCCAGGCGTTCAGCTTGCGGCGAAAGTACTCCTTCTGCCGGTCGTTCATGAAGGGCTCGTCATCGGTCGGCCGATAAGCGGCCTCCAAAGTCATGGTAGCCATCGTACCCTTTCAGCTTCCGCAGCCTGTCCGACTTTCGTCGCGGCCTCCCCCGCGGGTGCGCCGCCTATATATCCGCCATGCAAATCCCGGGCAATCTCGAAGAAAGCCTGAAAACGTCTCGAAAAGCTGACTATTCGCAGTAATTTGATCGGCGGAAATCCAACAAATCGTCGGTTTGGCCGGAATTTGGCCCCAGGTTGACAGCCGTCAAGCCGGAGGAGTCTCTCGGCCGTCCCGCCGCGGGTCAAAACTGGAAATAGATGAACTCGTAATTGGCGTCGTCGCCGATCTTCAGCAGCACGGCGACGAACAGCAGCGCCAGCCCGATCGCGACCCAGCGGCGCGGCTGCATGCGCTGCGCCAACGTCCAGGCGGTCGGCCCCACCATCGCGAAAGCGGCCGCGAGCGCGATTGCGCGCCACTTGAAGCCGGAGCCCACGGGCGCAAGGCCGAACAGCGCCGCGAAGATCCGCCGGGCGGCCTCGAAACTCTCGGCCCGGAACAGCACCCAGGTCAGCGCCACGAACGCGAAGGTCAGCGCCCAGCCCAGCACGGCAGGCATGCGCAACCCGGCGCGCCGCCACAGCAGCGCGGCCGCCTGTCCCAGGCCGTGCGCCAACCCCCACGCCACAAAGGTGAAGCCGGCGCCGTGCCACAGGCCGCCGAGCCCCATGGTGGCGACGAGCGCCAGCACCTGCCGGGAAAGCCCATGCCGGTTGCCGCCGAACGGGATGTAGAGATAGTCGCGCAGAAAGCGCGACAACGTCATGTGCCAGCGCCGCCAGAAATCCTGCAGCGACGTCGCCCGGTAGGGAACGTCGAAGTTCTGCGGCAGCGTGATCCCGATCATCAGCGCCAGCCCGAGCGCCATGTCGGTGTAGCCCGAGAAGTCGAAATAGATCTGGAACGTGAAGGCCAGCACGCCCTGCCAGGCTTCCAGCACCGTGAGCGGGCTCCCGGCCGCCGCGGCCCGGAACACCGGCTCGGCGTATTCGGCCAGCGGATCGCCCAGAAACACCTTCTTGGCGAGGCCCAGCACCAGCAGCGCCAGCCCGCGCGCGAAGCTTTCCTCCCAGCCGGGTCCGAACGGCTTGCGGTCGAACTGGTGCATCACCTCGCTCCACCGCACCAGCGGCCCGGCGAGCACCTGCGGGAAGAACGCGATGTAGAGGCCGTAGCGGACCAGATCGAAGCGCGGCGCGCGCCCGGCCTTCAGGTCCGTCAGGTACATGATGTGGTGAAAGCTGAAGAAGCTGATGCCGAGCGGCAGGGCGAGGTCGAGCTTTGGGACGCGCAGCCCCGGCAGGTGGTTGGCGATGGCGGCGAAGAAGCCGGCATATTTGAAGACGCCGAGCACGAGCAGGTTCAGCGCGATGGCGCCGACGATCAGCCAGGCCTCCCGCCGGCGTTCGTAGAATTGCGCCACCAGCCAGTTGACCAGCACCGACAGCACCAGCAGCGGCACGAAGCGCCAGTCCCAATAGCCGTAGAATACGACCGAAAGCGCCAGCAGCACGGGCAGCCGCGCGCCCGGCGCGAACCGTACCGCCAGCGCGTAGATCGCCAGCGCGAGCGGCAGGAAGCCGAGAAGGAAGGGAAAGGAGTTGAACAGCATGCCCGGCCCGCGCCACGCCTACGCCCGCTCAGGCGCCCCCGGCGGGCTGCCGCAGATGGGCTGAATCAGGAGGTTGCGTCAACCTAGGGCGGTGTTTTCATCGCGAGGGCCGCGTTCGGGGCCGGGCGTTTCCACCGAGCGTCCATGCCGCCCTCCCGTCATTGCGAGCGACAGCGAAGCAATCCAGCTGGCGGCGGGCGTTACGCGGGGCGCCGAGGCCACTCCCACCCCCTGGATTGCTTCGCTGCGCTCGCAATGGCGGCGAAGGGCTCGATCCCTCTCCCGCTTGCGGGAGAGGGGCAGGGGTGAGGGTCTCGGGGACGTGAGCGGAATAACGGTGGGCGCAGTCTGGTGGCAGGCGCCCTCACCCCTGCCCCTCTCCCAAGGGGAGAGGGAACGCGCGCGCCTTGCGACCGCCCCTCAGCTCCGCCGCGCCAGCTTGGCCAGCTCCACCTCGGCCCGCAGCTCGATCTGCGCCAGCACGTCGTCCAGGCCAGGATCGTCCGTCGCGTCGCGGCGTTCGGCGAGTTGCTGTTTCAGGCCGAGGAGCTCGCCCGTGCCGATGCGGCCGTTGAGCAGCCCGGCCTTGAGGCGGTCCAGCGAGGCCAGCATGTCGCGGCCGCGCTTGGCGACCTTGCGCTTGCGGGCGAGCGGGTCGTGCTCGGCCTGCAGCACCAGCAGGGCTTCGATGCCGCCGAGATTGGACGCCTGCGAGGGCCCCTGCGCGGAGCGCGCCGCCGGCGCCTCGCCAAGCGAGAAGGCGCCGCCCGCGGTCCGGCGCGGGGCGGCGGGGACCTGGGCGCCGATCGGCGACTTCCCATCGATGCGCATGCGCGAACTCCATTCGACGACGTCATGGTCGAGCGTCATGGTTAAGGCCGTGTTAAAAGCCCGGCAAGAGCTGCCGCATGCGCCCGGCGCCACCAGACCGTAACGGCCGGGCGCTGCCGGGCGGTTTCGGCGTTCACTCGCATTTTCAACGCTTTGCGCCCCGCCTGCCGCTGGCACGCTTCTGGCGAAGCATGCGCCATGGTCCGCATCGCCACTCGCCTCCTCTGCCTCGCCGCCGCGCTCGCGGCCAACCTCTCGGTCGTTCCGGCCGCGCAGGCGGCCTCGTCCCGCATCAAGGACATCGCCTCCATCGAGGGCGTGCGCCAGAACCAGCTGGTCGGCTACGGCATCGTGGTGGGCCTGAACGGCACCGGCGACACGCTCAACAACTCGCCCTTCACCAAGCAGTCCGGCACCGCCATGCTGGAGCGGCTCGGCGTGAACATCCGCGGCGCCAACATGCGAACCGCCAACATGGCGGCCGTGATCGTGACCGCGAACCTGCCGCCCTTCAGCGCACAGGGCACCCGCATCGACATCACGGTGTCGTCGCTGGGCGACGCCAAGAGCCTGCAGGGCGGCACCCTGCTGGCGACGCCGCTGCTGGGCGCGGACGGCGAGGTCTACGCGGTGGCGCAGGGCTCGGTGGCGATCTCGGGCTTCTCGGCCGAAGGCGACGCCGCCAAGATCACCCGCGGCGTGCCCACGGTGGGCCGCGTGGCCGGCGGCGCGCTGATCGAGCGCGAGATCGAATACGCGCTGAAGGCTCAGAAGACCATCCGCCTCGCCCTGCGCAACCCGGACTTCACCACCGCGCGCCGCATGGCGGCGGCCATCAACGACTTCATGGGCGCGGACACGGCCGAGCCCGTCGATCCCTCCACGGTCACCATCCAGCCGCCGCCGAACTACCGCGGCAACATGGTGCAGCTGATTACCGAGATCGAGCAGTTGCGCGTCGACCCCGACCAGGGCGCCCGCGTGGTGATCGACGAGCGCTCCGGCATCATCGTGATGGGCAAGGACGTGCGCGTCTCCACGGTGGCGGTGGCGCAGGGCAACCTCACCGTGACGGTGACCGAGCAGCCGGCCGTGAGCCAGCCCGCGCCGCTCTCGCAGGGCCAGACCGTCGTGGTTCCCCGCACGGGCGTGTCGGTCACCACCGGCGAGGGCAACAAGCTCGCGCTCGTGAAGGAAGGCGTCACGCTGCGCGAGCTCGTGGACGGGTTGAACGCGCTCGGCATCGGCCCGCGCGATCTGATCGCGATCCTGCAGGCCATCAAGGCGTCCGGGGCCCTCCAGGCCGACATCGAGGTGATGTGATGGGAATGACCGCGCTCGCGCCCGCCGCCATCGGAGCCTCCGCGTATGCGGCGGTCGCCGGAAAGGTCGCCGACAAGGATCGCGACCCCAAGATGAACAAGACCGCCCAGGACTTCGAGGCGATGTTCCTGGAAAACGCCTTCGGGCAGATGTTCTCCGGCCTGCAGGGCGAAGGCCCGCTCGGCGGCCAGGGCGCGGGCGCGGAGATCTATCGCGGCATGCTCACGCAGGAATACGCCAAGACGGTTTCCAAGCGCGGCGGCGTCGGCATCGCCGACAGCGTGTATCGCGAGCTCATCCGCATGCAGGAGCGCGGCGGCGCGGCCGGCGGCGCGGCCCGCCACGCGCTTGCGGCCAACAAGGCGGCCGCGGCCGCCGCAACGGCTTCCGCGGCGGCCGCCGCCAACCAGGATGGCGCCCGCCATGGCTTTTGAATCCAACGCGACGCGCATCGCTTCGGCGGCCGACGCCGAGCGCTTCGCCGGCCAGATGATCGACGTGATGCAGACGCTGGAGCGCATCATCGGCGAGGAAACCGCGCTGCTGAAGCACTCGCGCCTGCGCGAGGCGACGACGCTGACGCAGGCCAAGACCGACGCGTCCCGGCATTATGTCCACGCCCTGGAGGCGCTGCGCGCCAACGCGGTGGCGCTCGCCCGCTGGGCCCCGGCGGCCGTGCCGAAATTGAAGGCCGTCCAGCGCAGCCTCTCGGACGCCGTGCAGATCAACATGGCGGTGATCGCAACCACGCGCTCTGTGTCGGAATCCATCGTCCGAACCCTCGCCCAGCAGGTCGCGGCCCCGCGCACGCTCACCACCTACGGCGCCGCAGGTGCGGCTGCCAAACCCAACCGCCCGGTCGCGACGCCGCTCCTGGTGTCCCGCTCGCTCTGAAGCCGAGCAGGTTCGCGGACGGCCCGCGCCCGGCCTGGCCGGGCCTCTCCGCCATCCCCCAACCGTCATCCCCGGCTTGCCCGCACGTTTCACGCGTGCTGGAACTCCGGCGTGGCAGGGACGAGCCCGGCAGTAATGGCGAGCCCCGACGGGCAAGCTCACGAAGTGACGCCGTTAAGCATCTTGCCATCGATCGCCGCTAAACCGGCGTGCATATGCGTCCGCGCAACTCGTCATGCGCGATTTTTACCATCTTACGATACTTTGGATTCAGCTTTGCACGCTATGGTGGCTGCGTGCGGCCTAGAACCGGGCCGATCACGTCGAGAGGATTTCGACATGGACATCGGCCAGACCCCCCGGCCGGTCGCCAGCGTCGGAACGCCCGTCCGTGCGGAGCCGTTACCGACGCCTGACGCCGTGCGTACAGAATTGCCCCCCGCCTCCACGGTGGTGGCGGCCACCGAAGCGCCCCCCGCCCGCCTCGACGTGTCCCGCACGGCCGCCCGCCTGCAGGAGGCCGAAGCCGCCGCGCAGGACGCCATCAAGCGCAACCTCACGGTGGACCAGGAAACACGCCAGGTCGTCTACAAGGCTGTGGACACCCGCTCGGGCATGACCGTGGAGCAGATCCCCGACGAGTCTCTTCTGAAACTGCGCGCCTATGTGCGGGCAAGCTCCCAGGCCGGCGAAAGCAAACCCTCGGCCGGGACAACGGCCTGACGACCCGCCCCAGAGCCAGACACGCCCCAAAGGCCGCCCTCCCAGGCGGCCTTTTTCGTTCATGAGTCATCAACATTACCCACCAATGAATAAACAAAGCATATACCTTTAGTATTTCTGAATTAATGGCTCAGTATCCAATTACAGTTTCATTATCGGTAACACGTATCAACGATGTTTGTTTGATTGTTGTTATCAAGCGCCATGACATTACTTGTATCAACAACCAGGACGGTTGGCAGGTTCATCCAGAAGGAAATACAGTCATGGCCATCTCGCTCTCCGACAGCATGCGCGCCTCTCTCGTCGCCCTCACGAGCATCAACGACGACATGAGCACCTCGCAGACTCGCCTCGCGACCGGCAAGAAGATCAACACCGCCGCCGACAACGCCGCCGTGTACTTCCAGGCGAAGAACATGACGGACCGCGCCGCAAACCTGGACACGAACACGGCCACCATGGCTCTGGGCCTCAAGACGATCGCGGCCGGCGTGGAAGGCCTGGCCAACATCAAGAAGATCATGAGCGCCCAGCTCAGCTCGATGCAGAACGCCAAGACGGGCAGCAATGACGAGCGCAAGGCGGTGGCGGATGCGTTCCGCACCATGCTGGGCCAGATCAACGGTTACGTGAACGACGCCGACGTGCTTGGCCAGGGCAACCTTCTGAAGGGCAACAAGCTCACGCTGAAGATGAACGACGACGGCTCGAGCACGCAGGACGTCAAACTGAGCGGAGCCGTGGACGCCACCACGCTGGGCTTCAACTACACGGCCGCCACGGGCGTCTCGACGGACGCCGATACCGATTTCACGGATGACGTCGCCGGCAACGCCGAACTCGACGCCACCATCACGCTGATGACCACGGCGCTGTCCAAGGTGAACACCTCGGCCCTGTCACTCGGCTACCAGAACTCGGTTATCAGCTCCCGCATGGACTTCAACAAAACGCTGCTGAGCGCATTGAAGGATGGCGCGGACAGCCTGACGGCCGCCGACATCAGCGAGGAAGCCGCCAAGGTCGGCGCCGCGCAGACCCGCCAGAGCTTCGTGATGAACGGGTTGAGCATCACCAAGCAGTCAGAGCAGAGCCTGCTGCAGCTGATGCGCTGAGATTTTTTGAAGCCGAAGAACAGGGCGGGAGCGATCCCGCCCTTTTCGCTGTTGAGGCCAGTTGCCAGACGCAAACATCCTGAGTTGAAAAGTATAATTATTGCAACTTAAGCGAGTTTACATATTTTTTTAGGTTACTTCGGCATTATCCTTAGCAAGTTCCGATCCGGCTCTCGTCGAGACGCCGCGCTTGATAAAGGAATATCCCGATGGCGACCCCGATTTCCGGCCAGATGCGTGCAAACCTGCTCGCCGTGACCTCCCTGAACGATGACATGACCATGACCCAGAACCGGTTGAACACCGGCCGCAAGGTCAACACCGCGCTCGACGATCCGGCGACCTACTTCAAGGCGCAGAATTTCACGAACCGGGCGTCGTCGATCGACGGCGTGAACAAGAACATCGCGCTGGCGATGAGCAACGTGAAGCAGGCCGACGGCGCCATGACCACGATGCTGAAGAACATGAACGCCCAGCTGACCGCCATGAAGGACGCCAAATCGGTGGCGTCGGGCACCGCGGCCGCGGCTGTAGCGATCACCGGCAAGGTGGCGTTCGCGGCCACAGACAGCATGTTGGACGTCGCCGCCAACAACATGAACGCCAACAAATTCCAGAACGGCGACGTGGTCTCGATGACGATCACGAACAGCGCCGGCGTTAGCCAGACACGATTCTTCCAGGCCGCCACCACGCCCGCGACGACTGGAAACGGCCTCACGGCCACTACAGGCATCCAATTCAACGACGCCAAGTCGTTGATGGACGCCGTAAAGGCGGCTTTCGGCGACACGCAAATCACCGTCCCGACGCTTGGCGCCACGGCTGCGAACCTGAGCCTGACGCTGAAGGATCCGGCCAGCAGCCTGAACATCACCCAGGTCACCAACAAGTTGAACACCGGCGATGTCGCCGCGTCGAACAACGTCGCCGATATCGGCGCGATTTTCGGCATGCCGACGGCCGCTGCCGCTTTGGCTGCGCCGCCCGTGGTGTCTGACCTGGCGCAAGGCCGGAGCATCACCTATTCGCCGACCGCCGCAACAGTGAACCAGGCCTCGCTCGACACCCGCAAGGCGGTCGCCGACGGTTATCGGACCATGCTGAACCAGATGTCGGCGCTCGTTTCCGACGCCTATGTGCCTGGACAGGTCAACCTTCTGAACACCGCGGCCGGCAACGTGGTCAACCTGAACGCGGACGGCTCCAACAAGCAGACGCTTAAGCTGGGCTCCATGCTGGACGTCGCCACGCTGGGGTTCAACTTCAACGTCGCGACGCAGGCCTCCACGGACGCCACGGGCAATTTCGCCACTGACGTGGAACTCCAGAACGCCATGAACAAGCTCGACAAGGCGATCCAGACGGTCACCCGAGAGCAGAAATCCTTGGCCAACCAGAGCGCCATGCTGAACAACCGTTCGAGCTTCAACAAGGACATGATGAACGATCTGAACGGCAACTCGGACCTGCTGATAGCGGCCGACGCGACGGTGGAAGCCGCAAACCTGGCCTCCATGCAAACCAAGCAGGCGTTCGCCACCAACAACATGTCGCTGACCAAGCAGAACGAATCCGGACTTATCCAGCTTCTGCGCTGATACCGGCCACAATCACGAAGACAAACGGCAGGCCTCGCGCCTGCCGTTTCTGTTTTCTGCGTCACAAAAAGATCATCAAATCTACGCGCTTACGTAATTTTAACCACGATCAGCTTTGATGAACGACGAACCCCGAAGGGTTCAGAACATCCAGAAGGAGCTACCGACGCCGATGAGCTACGCCAAGCACGCGCATGCCTATGGCCAGGCGAGCAAGGCCGGCCTGTCCGGCCGGGAGCTGGAAGCCGCCGTTCTGATCGAATGCGCCGCCGACCTGCAGCGCGGCGTCATGGCGCTCGAGACCCAGCCCCGGCTGCTGGACGAGGCGCTGGCCAAGAACCGGAAGCTGTGGAGCATCCTGGCGGCGGGCGCGACCGAGGCCGACAATCCGCTCCCGCGCGACCTCAAGGCCAATATGGGGCGCCTCGCGATCTTCGTGTTCAACCGGACGCTGGACCTCGTGATGAAGCCCACCCCCGAAGCCGTGCAGCCGCTGATCGACATCAACCGCAACATCGCGGCAGGCCTGCGCGGCTCGCCGGCCTGAACTCTCTCGCGCCTCGCAACGGCAGGCGCCGCCCAGGTTGTTGCGCGAGAAGCCCGACCCGAAAGCCGCCGCGCGCCTCTGCCGGCGGCTTACCACGTCTTCACGCTTTCTTCACCACGCCGGCCAATCAGCCCCCCTACCCGCCTCCACAACCCGCACAACCACAAACACAACCATTCCGAGTAAGCAGTCCTTCAGACCTGCACGCCTAGGTTGTCCCCTGTCGCGAGTATCGCGGCCCGGCAGAACGCCGGTTCATACCAGAAAGGTGACCTCCCATGGCCGTAGCCATTTCCGCTGGCGTGCGTAACGCCCTCGCTTCCCTCCAGTCCGTTCAGTCGCAGGCTCAGGCGACGCAGAACCGTCTGGCGACCGGCCGCAAGGTCAACTCCGCCGTCGACAACGCCGTCAACTACTTCACGGCCGCCGGCCTGAACGACCGCTCCAGCCAGCTCTCGGGCCTGCTGGACGGCATGAGCAACGCGGTTCAGACCATCCAGGCCGCCTCCAAGGGCCTCGACAGCATCACCAAGCTGGTCCAGTCCGCGCAGTCCACGATCAAGCAGGCCCAGGCGGACGCTCTCGCGAACCGTCCCACCAAGGCCGGTTCGGTCGGCCTCTCGAGCACGGCTGAAGCCGCTCTCACGGGCAAGAGCGTCAAGGACACCACCCTCGACAAGGTGCTCGAAGGCACCACCGCGACCGCGACTGCGTCCACGGCCGGCGTCGTCGGCGTGGCGGCTGGCAGCGACGTCGTGATCACGGCGGGCAACTCCACCTACAAGTTCACCACGAACAGCACCATGACGGTGCGCGACTTCGTGAACAACATCAACAACTCCGGCATCGCGACCGCTTCGATCGACGATAACGGCAAGTTCACGATCACGGGCTCGGGCTCCAGCGCCCTGAAGTTCAGCGTCGGCACGGCGGCGTCCACGGACGGCGCGTCCAACACCAAGCTGAACGGACCGTCCGGCACGGGCTTCGCGGCGACTGACTACACCACCACGGCGTTTACCTCGACCGCGACTTCCACCACGCGTTCGAACCTGATCCAGCAGTTCAACGACCTGCGGACGCAGATCGACAACCTGTCCAAGGACTCGGGCTTCAACGGCTCGAACCTGCTCGACGGCAACAAGCTGTCGATCGTGTTCAACGAGAAGACCGGCTCCAACCAGAACAAGCTCGACGTGCAGGGTCAGACCATCACGGCGGCCAACCTGGGCATTGGCACGGCGGCGAACGGCGGATCCGGCACGGCCGGCTCGACCAACTTCCAGGACGACGCCGAGCTCGCCAACGCCGGCCAGGCGCTGACGAACGCTCTCAGCTCGATCCGGTCGTTCGCCTCGACCCTGGGCTCCAGCCTCTCGATCGTTCAGACCCGTCAGGACTTCACCAAGTCCATGATCGACACCCTGAGCGTCGGCGCCGACAGCCTGGTCAACGCTGACCAGAACCAGGAAGCCGCCACCCTCCTCGCGTTGCAGACCCGCCAGCAGCTCTCGCAGACCTCGCTGTCGCTCTCCAACCAGGCGGACCAGGGCATCCTGCGCCTGTTCTGATCCAGAACGGATCTTCGACAAAGAGGCGGGGCCAAAAGCCCCGCCTTTTTTGCGTTTGGGCAAAACCCTTCGCGCGGCGGTGTAAGGCGCTGAATCGAAACGCGAAGCACAGTCCGCTAAGACGTGGAATCGCTTAAGGTTTCGTTCAGCATAAAGGGCGGCCCCTGCAACTTCGGGTGGCCAAAAAAATGATTTCAATCAAGATTTTAAGCAGCGCTTCATAATCGCAGCTCTAGCGTGTCACTGCCTGGCGAAACAACCGGGTCGGCAGAATGCCGTTTCTGACCAGAAAGGTGACACCATGCCCACAGCCATCACGTCCGGCGTTCGCAACGCCCTCAATGCTCTCCAGTCCATTTCGGGCGACGCGCAGGTCTCCCAGCAGCGCCTGGCTACCGGCCGCAAGGTGAACTCGGCCGTCGACAACGCCGTCAACTACTTCACCAGCATCTCGCTGAACTCGCGCGCCGACCAGTTCACAAGTTTGCTGGACGGCATGTCCAACGCCGTGCAGACCATCAACGCGGCCTCCAAGGGCATCGACAACATCACGACGTTGATCAAGTCCGCCCAGTCCACCGTCAAGCAGATGCAGGCCGAAGCCACCGCCAACCGGCCCACCAAGACCGGCACGGCGCTGACGACCGCGGCGGAATCTGCGCTGACCGGCAAGAGCCTCAAGGACACCACGCTCGACAAGCTCATCGGCGGCGCCGCCGCCGTCACCGCGACGGCCTCCGTGGTCGGTAACCTCGGCGCCGGCGCGGGCGTCGCCACCGCGCTCACCATCGTGTCGGGCACAACCACCTTCACGTCCAACGCGCTCAGCAGCACGACCTCGACGGTTCGCGACTTCGTCAACGAGATCAACAAATCAGGCATCGCGACAGCGTCCATCAACGACAGCGGCCAGCTTGTCGTGAACGGCACCGGCTCAAACACGGTGCAGATCGGCTACGGCCAGGGCGCCACCAACGCGGCGGCTCTCACGGCAGCGCAGTCCGGCACGGGCAACACCGCCTTCGGCCTCGCGACAACCGACTACACCACCGGCATCGCGGCGTCGGGCGGCAATTCCGCCGTACGCGCCAACCTCATCCAGCAGTTCAACGACCTGCGCTCACAGATTGACAATCTCGCCGAGGACGCCGGCTTCAACGGCACCAACCTGCTCAACGGCAACAAGCTGTCCGTGGTCTTCAACGAGAAAACCGGATCGGACCAGAACAAGCTCGACGTGCAGGGCCAGACCATCACGTCGTCGAACCTCGGCGTCCTGACGGCCGGCACCACCACGAGCGCCACGACCTTCAACGTCCAGAACGACACCGACCTGAGCACGGTGGCGGATTCGCTGACCTCGGCGCTGTCCTCGCTGAAGTCCACCTCGTCGAGCCTGGGGTCGAGCCTCTCTATCGTGCAGGCCCGGCAGGATTTCAGCAGGTCGCTGATCACCAACCTGCAGACCGGCGCGGACAACCTCGTCAACGCCGACCAGAACCAGGAAGCCGCCACGCTCCTCGCGCTGCAGACGCGCCAGCAGCTCGGACAGACGGCGCTGTCGCTGTCCAACCAGGCTGCCCAGGGAGTGCTGCGCCTGTTCTGATCGCGGCGCCGCACAACAGGTAGCCGGAAGGCGGGGGCGCTCCCCCGCCTTCCCTTTTTTGGCGAGCGGGGTCATCCATTTGCGCCTCTTGGTTGTTTTTTTCGAGTTCGGTTAACCTTTGGTTAGGGTTAACAACCAATGATTGCGTCGATCGGCGGGGTGCAACCCGCTCCGTCAGAATGAAACGGATCGACGCCCATGGCCACCAATACCGTCCTGTCTCAAGGAGTTCGCAACAACCTTCTCGCCTTGCAAGACGTCGCGGGGCAGTCGACCGTCGTCCAGCAAAGGCTGGCCACGGGCCGGAAGGTCAATTCTGCGGTCGACAACGCAGTGAACTACTTCACGAACCTTGGGCTCAACGATCGAGCCAACCAGCTCTCGAGCCTGCTCGACGGCATGTCCAACTCGGTGCAGACCATCCAGGCCGCATCCAAGGGCATCGACTCGATCACCAAGCTGATCCAGACCGCGCAATCCACCATCAAGCAGGCGCAGGCCGACGCGCTGGCGAACAGGCCCACCAAGTCCGGCACGGCTCTCTCGACGGCGGCGGAAGTCACCGCAACGGGATCGAGCCTCAAGGACGTGACGCTGAACAAGGTGCTGGGCGGCGCCGCGGCCGTGGCGGCGACCTCCTCGACGGCGGGCGCGGTCGGCATCGGCGCGGGCGCCTCCGTGGCGCTGACGCTCACCTCCGGCAGCACGACCTACACGTCCTACGCGCTGACGCAGACGTCGACGGTGCGTGACCTCGTAGCCGAGATCAACAAGTCCGGCATCGCCACCGCGAGCGTGGACGACAACGGCAAGCTCGTGGTCACGGGCTCGGGCTCCAACACGCTGCAGATCGGCGTCGGCCAGGGCGCGAGCAACGCCGCGGCGCTGACCTCCGCGCAGGCCGGCGGCTCCAACGTGGCGCTCGGCTTCCTGGCGGCGGACGCCACCACGGGCGTGGCCTCGGCGGGCGGCTCCTCGGCCATCCGCTCCAACCTGATTCAGCAGTTCAACGACCTGCGCACGCAGATCGACCAGCTCGCCAAGGACGCCGGATACAACGGCACCAACCTGCTCGACGGCGACAAGCTCTCGATCATCTTCAACGAGAAGACCGGCGCCAACCAGAACAAGCTGGACGTCCAGGGCACGACCATGACGGCCGCCAACCTGGGCATCCTGCAGGCCAGCACCACCACGTCGGCGACCAGCTTCAACATCCAGAACGACGTGGACCTCACCCAGGCTTCGGACGCGTTGACCACCGCGCTGGCCTCGCTGCGCTCCACGGCCTCCAACCTCGGCTCCAACCTGGCGGTCGCGCAGACCCGGCAGGAATTCACCCGCAACATGATGACGACGCTGCAGACCGGCGCCGACTACCTCGTCAACGCGGACCAGAACGCCGAAGCCGCGAACCTGCTGGCCTTGCAGACCCGCCAGCAGCTCAGCCAGACGGCGCTGTCGCTCTCCAACCAGGCCGACCAGGGCGTGCTAAGGCTGTTCGGCTGATCGCCGGGCGGCCGGGGCCAGCCCCGATCAATCAGGTTTCCGGTCCAGGAGGGACGACATGGCGCTCAAGGTCGAACTCAAGCCAAACGAGCGGATCATTATCGGCAACGTCGTGCTGCGCAACGCCGACGCGCGCATCCGCTTCTTTATCGAGGGGCATGCGCCGATCTTGCGCGAGAAGGACATCCTCACGGCCGAAACCGCCGACACGCCAGCCAAGAAGATCTACCTGGCCGTGCAGCTCATGTACCTGGACCAGGACACGGCGCGCTATCACGATGCTTATTTCCAGCTCGTGCGCGACTTCCTGAGCGCCGCGCCCAGCGCTTTACCATTAGTTGCAGAAATCAATAACCTAATCTTAAGTGGTGATATCTACAAAGCCTTGAAGGCTTCGAAGAAGCTGATCGACTACGAGGCGGAGTTGCTATCCCATGCAGTACGCGGCTAACGCATACGCGAAAACGCAAACAGCCGCCCTGCCCCCGCGCGATCTCGAAGCCACGCTCCTTCTGAAGGCGGCCAGCCGCCTCCAGGCCCTGCTCGACGACTGGGAAGGTCGCAAGCAGGATGTCGATTCCGCCGTCACGTATAACCGCAAGCTCTGGACCATCCTGGCCTCGTCGGCCACCGAGGAAACCAGCCCGCTGCCGATGGCGCTGAAGCAGAACGTCGCCAGCCTGGCGTTCTTTGTGTTCAACCGCAGCCTGGACGTGATGATCGCGCCCGCTCCGGAGAAAATCTCGCCGCTGGTGAACATCAACCGCGAAATCGCCGCCGGCCTGCGCGCCCGCCCCCAGGCCGCCTGAGCGGCCCGTTCGCGTTCCGGCTGCCCGCCCGGCGGCCTCTCCCGGTCATCACACGCCGAAGCCAGACGACGCCGGCTTCCTGCCCTACAGGTAGTTGACCAGCGACAGCTTCGACAGCATCGAGGTGGTCTGGTAGCTCGCCTGCAGCTGGTTCTGCACGGCCAGGAGCTGCGCGGCCACCGACTCGGTCGTGACATCCTCGACGCTCGATAGCGCGTTTTCCAGCTGCGCCTGCGTGTCAGTGTTGCGCTGCTTCGCCTCCTTCACGGCGACCTGCCCGAGCGCCAGGTCGGTGTGCGCGCTCTGAATCGTGTAGGCCTTGCCGGCGATCGGGCTGGCCGGCACAACCGGGTTGCGGATCTGGTCCGAGACCCGGGTCTTCAGGGCTGCGTAGCGGTCGCCGTCGGTCGCCACGGTGGTGGAAAAGCTCTCGGCCGCGAAGACGCCGAGCTGCGCCAGCAGGTTCTGGAACGCCGGCTCCGACGCCTCCATGCCGAGCCCGACGGTCTGGTCCTCGTCCACCCGCGCGGTTGCGCTGGCGCGGGGAGTCGCGCTGGTGTCGCCGCCGTACCAGTTCGCCGTGTCGGCAAAATAGTCCTTGGCGCCCGCGACCGAGGAGGCCGCCGAGAAGTCGGCCGACGTCGTGAGGGCGGTGACCGCCGACGTCATGGCCGTGTTGAAGGCGCCCGCCGTCACGGCGCCGCTGCCGCCGATGAGGAACGAGATTTCGCCGGCCCCCGCATCGGGAGACGGCACGACGCTGCGCGCCACGACCCTCACCGTTGAGGTCGCCCCATCCGGCATCAGGACGTCCATCGAGAAACTCTGGCCGTCCGTGGGCGTCGTCGCCGAGAAATCGAAGCTCTTGGGCGCCGAAAGCTGCAGCCCGTAGGTGGGCGCCGGGGCGACTGCCGGCGCGGGGGCCGTCACGGTCACGACGGAGCCGGCCGTTGCGATTGTCAGCCTGCCCGGGTTGGCGGCCGTGCCGCCGTCGTTTGTCTTGCGCGCCGCGATGGCGGCCTTGATGCCCGCGATCATCGTGTCGGCGTCCACCGTCACGGCCTTCTTGTCGGCCGCGCGGCCGGCGAACAGCGATCGGCCGGCGTAATCCTGGTTCAGGAGGTCGATCGTCTCCTGAAGGTTGGACTTGGCCGCCTTCTGCTGCAGCGTCTGGCCATTGGAATCGAGCTCATAGGCGGAGAGCACGAGCGACTTGGAGAGGTCCGAGCCGATTTTTTCCATGCGGGTGAGCGCCAGGTCGGCGACGCCTGTTCGCGCGGTGGCGTCCTGGATCGTTTGCGCATAACCGCTCAACGCGGTGAGCGTCTGGCGCACGTCGAGGCTCTTGGCGCGGCCGGCGCCGAGCCCCTCATAGGTGTCGGAGAGCTTGCCGGTGCTGAGCTGGCGCTGAAGGTCCGTGAAGCTCGCCTTCATGTCCAGGATGCGGGACGTGCTCTGGCGGTTCCGGACCGTGTCCAGCGAGAAGGCTCCATAGCCGCTTGGCGTGATCGACATCGGGTTGTCCTTCCTCACATCCGCATCAGGAGATCCATCATCTCCTTGACGGCGCTCATGATGCGGGCGTTGGCCGAATAGGCGTTCTGGATCTGCACCAGGTTGGCGAGTTCCTGGTCGACGCTGACGCCGCTGGTTTCCGAGAAGCGGCTCTCGATGGAGGCCTGCACGACCTGCTGGCCCTCGTCGAGCCGCTTGGCCGACTCGGCGTTGGAGCCCTGCACGTCGACGATGCGGTTAAGGTAGTCCGACACCGTCCCGGTGTAGGGCGACGCCGTCGTGCCCACGCCGCCCACCGCCGTGAACGGAGTGGCGGCCTTGGTCAGGGCATCCAGCAGCGCTTTCGGGCGCGTGTCGTCGCCGGCCGGCGTGGTTGGGGAATAAACCACCAGGTCGCTGGCGCTCAACGATGAATTGAGGCCGATGCGGCTGGCGAAGCCGGCGCGCTGCGACACGCCCCCATCCAGCGAGCCCGTATACGCGACATTGCCGCCGGCCGCGTCCACGAACAGCGGCAGCGCCGCGCTGCCGGGCGTTCCCGACGACGCCGTCGCGGTGATCCCGGCGCTCATGCCGGTGACGTCGGTCGTTCCCGCCGCGCCGTCGTCGACGATGCGCAGCGTCGAGCCCGTGTTGCTGACCGTGAATTTGCCAGCGCCGAAAGCCGCGTCGAGCTGGCTCTGCACCGACGCGAGGGCGCCCGCCGGGCCCGACGTGAAGGAGGCGCCGATCTCGAGGTCGTTCGGATCCGGCGTGGCGTTGGCCGGCAGCGTCCCGCTGGTCAGCGACACGATCGAGATCGTCCGGGCGACGCCCCCCACGGTGGCGCTGATCGTGATCGCATTGCCGGGCTTCAACCCGGCCGTGTCCACCTCGAAACCGCTGGTCCCGACCGCGACGCCCGCCTGCTGGCGCGTCGAGGCCGCGCTGGCCAGCGACGCCGCGAGGGTGTCGAGCTGCGCCTGCGCGTCGACGAGCGACTTGTCGCGCATCTCCACCAGGGCGGCGATCTCGCCCGAGCGGATCAGGCCCTGGCCGAGCACGTCCACGGTGCGGCCGGACTGGTCCGTCATCGTGATCGTGCCGACCGCGCGCTTGGCGGGATCGATGTCGTAGAGCGCCGTCGCGCTCATCGGCCGCTGGTCGAAGCTGAACTGCGCCGGCGACCCGGTGTCGTAGAGCCGGAGCCCCGCGCCCGTGGCCAGCGACACCGTGCCGAACGGTCCGTCCGTGACCTTCACGTCGATCAGCGTGGCGAGTTCGTTGATCTGCGCGTCGCGCTGGTCGAGCAGACCGGCGTCCTTGCCCTGCGTGGCCGCCACGCGGGCGTCCGACGCCGCGATGCCCTTCAGCAGCGCGTTGACCCGCGTCACGTCGGCCCCGATTGCGCTTTCGGCGTTGGCGCGCAGGTCCTGGATGTTCCGGGACGCCGTGTTGATGCCACGCGCGAGGCTGCCGGCGGCGTTCAGCGCCGCCGTGCGGGCCGAGGCGTTGGACGGGTCGGACTGCAGCGCCTGCAGGGCGTTGGTGAACGAGCCCATCATGCTGGTCAGCGCCGAGCTCGAACCCGGTTGCCCGAACACGTTGCTGAGCTGGCTGGCGTAGCTGGCCTTGGCGGCCGTGTATCCCGAACCGCTGGTCTCGGTGCGCAGCTCCTTCTGGAGCACGGAATCGAGCAGCCGGATGATACCCTCGATGCGCACGCCCCCCGTGCCGCTGCCGTTCACGGTCTCGACCGTGACGGCGCTGCGACGGGAATAGCCCTGCGTCCCCGCATTGGAGACGTTGCCGGAAATCACTTCCATCTGGGCCTGCGTCGCACGCAGGCCGCTGAGGGAGTTGCCGAGGGCTGAGGTGAGGCTCATGGCTTCATCCGTTCATTCATCCGGCTTCACCGGATGATGTTGATGGCGTCCTGCAGCATCTGCTGCGCCGTCGTGACCACGCGGGTGTTCGCCGAGTAGGCCTGCTGGGTGACGATCATCTTGGAGAACTCGTCCGCGATGTCCGTATTGGAGGCTTCAAGCTGCGCGCCCATGATGTTGGCGCCGTTCAGGCCGTAGAGCGGCTGGCCGGATTCGAGCGTCTCTTCGAAGGTCGAGCCGTCCATGCGCTTCAGCGAGTCCGGGGCGTTGAAGCGCGCGATCTGCAGCTGCGCCAGCGCCACCGTCTGGCCGTTGGAGTAGCTCGCCACCACGCGGCCGTCGTCCGAGATCGAGACGTCGTTGAGCTTGCCGGCGGGGTAGCCGTCCTGCCGGATCGAGGTGGTCTTCACCTGGCCGGACACGTCCTCGTACTGGCTGACGCCCGTGCTGACGTCGAGCTTCAGCGTCACGCCGTCCACCGTGAGGCCGGTCAGGTCGGCCGTGCCAGCGGCCGGAGCCGTGAGCTTGCCGGCCGAGTCGAACGTGAACGCCGTCGGCGTGGAGGCCAGGGTCGTGCCCTGCCCGGCCGCGATCCACTTCAGCGAGGTTGCGCTGGTCGAATCGTAGGCCGGGTTGGCGTAGTAGACGTTCCAGGTGTCGGTCCCAGTTTTCGCCCAGCGCAGTTCCACGGTGGTGGGCGTGCCCTGGCCGTCATAGGCCGTCACGGTTCCGCCCGTGACCGTATGGTTCTGAAAGTTGGTTTCCTCCGCCGCCGTCACGCCGGTCGCCGGCACGGCGTAGAGGTCGCTGCCCGGCGTGGCCGGGCTGTAGGACGTGGTCTGAGGCGTGCTCGGGATGTTGGCGCGGTACTCCACCGTCGTGGTCGCCCGGGCGCCGACGAGGTCCGAACCGATCTTCAGCACCGTGGGGCCGCCCGCGACATTGCCGGTGATCGGGTCCAGCGCCGAGCCGACCATGTACCGGCCCGCCCCGTTCACCAGGAAGCCGTTCTTGTCGACCGTGAAGTCGCCGCGCCGGGTATAGAGATCGCGCTGCGAGAACACCGGCAGGCCCGCCTGCGTGTCGGCCCGGTCGCGGACCACGAAGAAGCCTTCGCCGTTCAGCGCCACGTTGGTGGACACGCCCGTGGACGTGTAGTTGCCCGCGATGGTGTTGGTGCCGCGCGAGAACGCCGTCACGGAGCCGCCGACCTGCTGCTTCAGCGGGTAGCTCGGGACGAGGTCCATGAAGCTGGTGTCGACGCGCTTGTAGCCGGTCGTTTGCGAGTTCGCGATGTTGTCGGAGATGTTCTCGAGCGCGTAGGACTGGGCCCTCAGCCCCGTCACCGCATTGGTCATCGCCCCGAAGATACTCATGTGGCACAGCCCTCTGGATGCGCGCCGCCCCCCGGGGCGTGTCGCTCGATCGAGAAGGAAACACGCAACGCGTGTGCCACACGGAGTTACATGTGATTGCAACGACTTAGGACGTAAACTTTCGGTTGCAAAATTACTGGATGCACGCGTCTGCTCCGGCCACCCGGCAGTATTTGCCGGGGGCGCGAAGCCTTGGGCCGCCCACCAGGATAGGCGCGCGAAGCCGCCGTCCTGCGTTTCCGGCTGATCGGAAAAACGGGCGACTTCGGCGGTCCGGTGAGGCGTGGTTGCCATCAGCGCACGATGTTGATGGTGTCTTGCAGCATCTGCTGCACGGTGGTGATGATCTTGGTGTTGGCCGAATAGGCTTGCTGCGTGACGATCATCTTGGAGAATTCCTCCGCGATGTCGGTGTTGGAGCCTTCCAGCTGCCCGCCCATTACGCCGCCGCCGTTCAGGCCGTCCAGCGGCAGCCCGGCTTCCAGCGTCTCCGAAAAGGTTGATCCATCCTCGCGCTTCAGGCTGTTCGGCGCATTAAAGTGCGCGAACGCAACCTGGGCGAGCGGGGTGGTGACGCCGTTGGAGTAGCTCGCGACGATGCGTCCGTCCGCCGTGACCGAGACGTCGTTCACGGTGCCGGCCGCGTACCCGTCCTGCTTCAACGACCGGACATTTACCCCGCCGCTGCTGCTGGTGTCGTTGTACTGCGTCAGCCCCTTGCTGAAATCGAGCTGCATCGTGACGCCGCCGATGGTCAGGCCGGTCATGGCCGTGGCCCCACCCGTAGGCGCGGTCACGGCGCCCTTTGTATCAAAGGTGAAGTCCGTGGCCGCCGCCGCGGTGGTTCCCCGGCCCGCCGCAATCCACTTCTGCGATCCCGCCGTGGCGGCGCTGTATGCCGGGTTTTGGTAGTAGACGTTCCAGGTGGACGGCCCCGTCTTGGCCCAGCGCAGTTCGGTGGTCGTCGGAGCGCCGACGCCGTCGTAGAGCGTCACGGTGCCGCCCGTGACCGTGCGCTTCAGGAAGTTCGCTTCTTCAGCCAGCGTGACGCCCGTCCCCGGAACGGCGTAGCGGTCGCTGCCGGGCACGGCTGGGTCGTAGTTGGAGGTGTGCGGCGTCTCCGGCAGGTTCCCCATGAACTCAACCGTGGCGCTGGCTTTCGCGGGCACCAGCCCGGCGCTGAGCTTGATCGGCGCCGGCGCGCCCAAGGCTGCGCCCGTTGTCGCGTCCAGCGTGCTGCCGACCAGGAAGTAACCGGCGCCATTCACCAGATAGCCGTTCCGATCGACGCCAAAGTCGCCTCGGCGCGAATACAGGTTGCTTGTCGAAAACGTGGGGACGCCCGCGACGCTGCCGACCGCCTTTCGGACCTGGAAGAATGAATCGCCCGTGATCGCCATGTTGGTGGCGTTGCCGGTCGCCTGATAGCTGCCCGAAATCGTGTTGGTGCCGTGGGCGAACGCCATCACGGTGCCGCCGATCTGTTGCGAGAGCGGGTAATCCGGCACCAGGTCCATGAAGCTCGTATCCACCCGCTTGTAGCCGGTGGTCTGCGAGTTCGCGATGTTGGAGGAGATATTTTCGAGGGCGTAGGACTGGGCCCGCATACCCGTGACCGATGTGGTCATCGCGCCAAAAAGACTCATGGCAAAAACCTTCTGGTTCCAGGCGACGTTCTGTCGTGCAACCAGCGACGCAACCGCCATGCCAAACGGTTGCGCTTTAGCAATCAAGAACTTGCGCCTTGTCGGCTCGGCGTCGGCCGGCGGAATTGGCCCCTTTCTGTCAGTTGTCGGCGGCAGTTTTTGCCGGGCCGCGGTCGAACAGGAAGCCCGCGACCTCCCGGATGGAGGGAGGCGGCCTGTCCGCGAAGGGAAGCGGCCGGCAGACCGCGATGGCCGAGAGGCCGACCCGCGCGGTGAGGAGCCCGTTCAGCACGCCCTCGCCGAGCTTGGCCGAAAGTCGCGCCGCGATGCCGTGTCCGAGCACCTGCTGCACGAGGCTGTCGCCCATCGCCATGCCGCCCGTGACGGCGAGGTGGCCCGCGACCGCCTTGACGAGCCGGATGGAGCCGAGAAAGCCCGGCCGGCCCCCATAGATCTCCGACACCCGCCGCACCAGCCTGAGCGCCTGCGCGGCGACAAACAGGACGTCCAGCAGCGCCTTGGGCGAAATGGTGGTGACGATGGACACCCGCCGGGCGGCCGCCGCCACGGCGGCGCGGGCCTCGATGTCCAGCGGCCCGAGCAGCTCGCGCTCGGCGAGGCGCACGAGGTCGGCGCCGTCGATGATGTCGGTGGCGGTGTCGTCCAGCCGCGCCCGGCCCCGGGCCGTCTCGGGCCGCGCCGCATAGAGCGCCGCCAGCGCGGCCGCGATCGCCCGGCCCTTCCGGGCGTCGTCGGACGCCAGGGCGGCCTCGGCCCGGATCTTCAGCTTGCCGATGGCGCGGCCGCGCCAGATCGAGCGGATCTCGCGCAGGGCGAGCGCCAGAAGCGCCAACCCGGCCAGTGCGGCCAGGCCCAGCGCCACCGCGCCGAGCAGCGGATTGTCGGCCAGCAGGGAGGCGACAAAGCGCTCGATCGCGACGCCCAGCCACAGCGTCAGCAGCCCGCCGGCCGCGCTCGCGAACAACCCGCCCCAGCCGAACAGCCGCTTGCCGAGGCCAAGCTCCGCCTCGCGCTCCTCGACCGCCTCCTCGACGACGGCCTCCTCGAACACAGCCTCGTCGTCCGTGTCGCGGATCGCGATCGCGGCCTTGGGCAGGTCCTCGCCGGCCGCCGTCGGGCCGAGGCGGACATTCGGATCATCGAGCCGAAAGGCGCGGGGCGCTTTCATCGGGCGGCCTCCGTCATGTCAGTCGGTCTCCGAGCAGATATTCGAGGGTGCGGTCCAGCCTGATGTGCGGCAGCACGCCGGCCTGTCCGTCCGGGCCCGTGGCGACGGATGGCGGCCTGAACCGCACGAAGCGCAGGCCGTAGTCGGCGACGCCGGCCTCGGCCAACGCCTTGGCGGCGTCTTCCGGCAATTCGCCCGGGAACACCGCCGCCTCGGCGGTTCCGTCGAACCGCTCCCCGCCGATCACTTCGCCGGCGAGCGGCGTGCCCACGATGGCGGCGAGCTCGTCGCGGCCCTGCCGCACCTGCGCCTCGCGGGTCGCCCGGATGCTCGCGATCGCGACCACGTCGGCGCGGGCGCCGAGCCCCTCGGCCCGCCGCCTGGCGCGGTCCACCAGCAGCGCCAGCACCTTCTCGAGCCGGTCGTGGCTGGTGTGGTGCAGGTGGTCGGCCTTGGTGGCGGCGAACAGCACCCGGTCGATGCGCGGGCTGAGCAGGCTGGAGAGCATCGTGTTGCGGCCGGTGCGAAAAGAAAGAAGCACGTCGTCCAGCGCCTTCTCGAGGTCCGAGACGGCCGCCGGCCCGGCGTTCAACGCCGCCATGGCGTCCACCAGCACGATCTGCCGGTCGAGCCGGGCGAAATGGTCGCGAAAGAATGGCCGCACCACGTGCGAGCGGTAAGCCTCGTAGCGCCGCGCCATGGTGGCGGCGAGCGAGCCGGCGGGCGGCTCGGCCCCGGGCGGCAGGTCGAGCGGCGAGAAGGTGAGCGCCGGCGATCCCTCGAGATCGCCCGGCATCAGGAACCGCCCCGGCGGCAACGCCGAGAACGACAGCGGCTCGACGCGCGCCGCCTTGAGGGCTTGCCGGAACAGCTCGGACAGGCGCCGCGCCGCGTCCTCGCCGGCGGGCTTGAAGGGGTCCAGCGCCGCCAAGGCGTCCAAGAACGGCTGCGAGCCTTCCAGGCGTCCCGGGCTGCGGCAGGCCGCCACCGCCTCGGCGGCCCACTCGGCGTAGCTCTTGTCCAGCAACGACAGGTCCAGCAGCCATTCGCCCGGGTAGTCCACGATGTCCAGCGTCAGCGTGCGCGGGCCCGAGCGCCAGCTCGTGGCGCTCTCGTATTCGATCACGACCCTGAGCTCGGCGATGCGACTTGTGGACTCCGGCCAGCGCCGGTCCGGCCCGGACAGCGCCGCCAGGTGCTCCTCATAGGCGAAGCGCGGCACCGCGTCGTCGGGCTGGTGCTCCAGCGTCACCTTGCGGATGCGGCCCTGCGCATAGGCGCGGAACACCGGCAGCCGCGCGCCGCGCAACAGCGCGTGCACGAGCGCGGTGATGAACACGGTCTTGCCCGAGCGCGACAGCCCGGTGACGCCCAGCCGCAGCGTCGGCCGCGCCAATCCGCCGAGGCTGTCCGCCAGCGACTGTGCGGCGATGCGCGCCTCGAAGGCGAAATCGGAAAAGGAAGGAGGCACGTGCGGGCGGATCCGGCGGCGATCGGGATCAGGTATGTGGGGTCTCGGCGCCGCCTTGTCGAGCGCAGGACGAGACGCGCGTCGGCGTTCTCCGTCCGCGCGGAGGTGAGGCAATCAGGTGGAGGGGCGCCGCGAGGCGCCGGCCCATCTAGGGTTTTACGCGTAGGATTCGGACGGGCCGACGCCTCGCGACCGGCGATTTTGAACCTTTCCGACCCGCGCTCCGTCCTCCGGGCCGCTCCTTGTGGGCAGCGACCGCGAGGGTGTTAAGGTGGCCGCGTCCACGGCCCCACCGTAGTGTGGGGCGGGCGGGCTGACTGCCGGACGTTGGGTCGGCCGAGGCTGTTACCCCTCGAACCCGCCGTCCGGCCGCTCCGGAAAGGCCTCCCGGGAGGGTGGGTCCGGTATCCCCACCCGCGCAGGCGCCGCGC
>NZ_BMES01000002.1:1423147-2245067 GCF_014636935.1 Alsobacter metallidurans
AAGGGTGCGGGAAACAGGGCCGATTGTCAAGGATTATTTTCATATTACGGGCGCGTTCCCATCCCCGCAATCCAGGCGGTTGGGGGTGGCCCCGACGCCGGCACAGCGCCCAGCCTTTAGACTGGATTGCTTCGCCTCCGGCTGGCAATGACGGCGAGGGCGCGGAAAACGAGCTTCAGTCCTCCGCCGAGCCCGGCGTCACGAACCTGTCCAGCCGGCCCTTGCCGAAGCTGATCTCGCTCCACTCGTCCACCGGGAAATCCAGCACCGCGATCGCCGAGGTCGGGAAGCCGCCGCGCAGGCGTGAGAAGGCGTACCGGTCGCCGTGGCCGGCCAGCGCGCGGGCAAATTCGGCCATGCCGGGGTTGTGGCCGACGAGAACGGCCGTGCGGGCCTTGGGGTCCGCAGCGCGCACCACCGCCAGCAGGTCGTCCGGCAGGGCCTCGTAGATGCGTTCGTCCGTCACCACCGGCGTCTCGCCCACCGCAAGCGCCGCCTGCGCCCAGGTCTGGCGCGTGCGCAACGAGGGCGACACCAGCGCGACGTCCGGCAGCAGGTGCTCCTCGGCGAGGTAGCGCCCGGTTCCGGCCGCGTCGGCGAGGCCGCGCTCCGCCAGGGCCCGGTCGAAATCCGGCGCCGCGCCGTGCGGGACGGCCTTGGCGTGGCGGAAGATTATAAGGCGTCGCATGCGGCCTCCCGCCTTTGAGCATCATCGCGCCCAGTGGATACCGGTTGGCGGCCCAAGATGATGCACATTCGTTTCACCGCTTCTCGCGCCGCGCCATGAAGGCGATCCGCTCGAAGAGATGCACGTCCTGCTCGTTTTTCAACAACGCGCCGTGCAGCGGCGGGATCAGCTTCGTGGGATCGCGCTCCAGCAGCGTCTCGGGCCCGATGTCTTCCGACAGCAGCAACTTGAGCCAGTCCAGCAGCTCGGACGTGGAGGGCTTCTTCTTGATGCCGGGCACGTCCCGCACCTCGAAGAACACCTTGAGGGCCTCGGCCACGAGCCGCTTCTTGATGTCGGGGAAATGCACGTCGACGATGCGCTCCATCGTCTCGGCGTCCGGGAACTTGATGTAGTGGAAGAAGCAGCGGCGCAGGAAGGCGTCCGGCAGCTCCTTCTCGTTGTTGGAGGTGATCACCACGATGGGGCGCTTCTCGGCCCGGATGGTCTCGCCCGTCTCGTAGACGTGGAACTCCATGCGGTCGAGTTCCAGCAGGAGGTCGTTGGGGAACTCGATGTCGGCCTTGTCGATCTCGTCGATCAGCAGCACCGGCCGCTGGTCGCTCTCGAAGGCCTCCCAGAGCTTGCCCTTGCGGATGTAGTTGCGGATGTCCGAAACGCGCGGGTCGCCGAGCTGGCTGTCGCGCAGGCGCGACACGGCGTCGTACTCGTAGAGCCCCTGGTGCGCCTTGGTGGTGGATTTCACGTGCCAGGTGATCATCGGCGCCCCCACCGCCCTGGCGATCTCCTCGGCCAGCACGGTCTTGCCGGTGCCGGGCTCGCCCTTCACCAGCAGCGGCCGCTGCAGCCTGATGGCGGCGTTCACGGCGACCTTCAGGTCGTCGGTTGCGACGTAGTTCTCGGTGCCGGAAAAGCGCATGCGGGGTCCGCTCGGTGGTTCTGGGGTCCGCCGGGCGGACGCGTCGACGCGAACTTAGCGCATTTCAGCGTGGCGTCATCCCCGAGGCGACGGGGACTGACGACCCCTCATCCGGCCCTTCGGGCCACCTTCTCCCCGTTCCGGGGCGAAGGGAGCGGCGGCGCCGTCGCCAGGCTCAATGAGCCGACCACGCGAGCGCGGCCCCCTCTCCCCGACCCGGGGAGAGGGTTGGGGTGAGGGTCTTCGCGCGCTCAGCTCGCCAGTCCCAGCCGCCGCAAAGCCCCCTGCCCGGCCGCAACGCCCGACGAAAAGCACGCCTGCAGCAGGTAGCCGCCCGTCGGCGCTTCCCAATCGAGCATCTCGCCGGCGACGAACACGCCCGGCAGGCGCTTCAGCATCAGCGTCTCGTCGAGCTCGTCGAACGCCACCCCGCCAGCCGTCGAGATGGCGCGATCCAGCGGGCGCACGCCCGTGATGCGGATGCGACAGCCTTTGGCGGCGCGGGCCAGCAGAATGGGTTCGCGCGGCAGGTCAGGCCCGAAAGCCTCGCGCAGGAGGCCGGCCGCGACGGGCG
Organism: Alsobacter metallidurans; assembly: GCF_014636935.1. Classification (GTDB taxonomy): domain Bacteria; phylum Pseudomonadota; class Alphaproteobacteria; order Rhizobiales; family Beijerinckiaceae; genus Alsobacter; species Alsobacter metallidurans. The sequence continues at coordinate 1,425,329 of NZ_BMES01000002.1, forward strand.
ACAGGCCGATGGCCTTGCGCAGCACATTAGCGAGCGACTGCCCGGCCCTCATGGCGCCGACCCGCTCGGCCAGCTGCTCGGCCCGCAGGTCCGGCCGCAAGTCGATCCAAAGGGCCGCTTCGCCCGTCGCCTCGACCTCGGCGCGCAGCTCCGCCGAGAGCGCATAGATGGCCCCGCCCTCGATGCCGTGGCGGCTGATCACCGCCTCGCCCTTGAGCCGGCGACGGCCGACCGTATAGGCCGCGCCCTTCAGGGGCTCGCCCTCGAACCGGTCGCGGAACAGGTCGGTCCAGGCGACCTCGAAACCGCTGTTGGCCGCCCGCAGCGGCGCGATCGCGACCCCCTTGTCGGCCAGAAGCGTCGTCCAGCCGCCATCGGAGCCCAGCCGGGGCCAGCTTGCGCCGCCCAGCGCCAGCACGGTCGCGTCAGCCTCCACGGCGGTCACGCCGTCAGGGGTCTCGAAGCGCAGCAGCCCGAACTCGTCCCAGCCCGTCCAGCGGTGCCGCAGCGCCACGCGCACGCCGAGCCCGTCGAGGCGTCGCAGCCAGGCGCGCAGCAGCGGCGAAGCTTTCATCGCCTTGGGAAACACCCGCCCGCTGGTGCCCACAAAGGTTTCCTGCCCGAGCGCATCCGCCCAGGCCCGCAAGGCTTCGGGCGGGAATGCGTCCAGCAGCGGCCGCACCCGCGGCGCTGCCGCGCGATAGCGCTCCGCAAAGGCGTCCATCTGCTCGCCATGCGTGAGGTTCAGCCCGCCGCGTCCGGCCAGCAGGAACTTGCGGCCGAGCGAGGGCATGTGGTCGTACACCGTCACGGTGACGCGCCCGCCGGCTGCCGTCGCGATGGTCTCGGCCGCCATGAGCCCGGCGGGGCCGCCGCCCACGATGGCGACATGCGGAAGGGCGGGCGGCGCGGCGGCGATCTGGGTGTCGGTCATCCCGCTGCGTACGCGGGCGGCGTGCATGCCGCAAGGGCGCTCTCTCCGTCATGGCCGGGCTTGCCCCGGCCATCCACGCCGGAGCCCAGCGCGTGGATGCCCGGGACAAGCCCGGGCATGACGGTGGAAGGACCTCGCTCCGTTGCGCGAAGGGCCCCGCCTTGAAAACACCGGCCTCACGGCCCACCTTGCGGGCGAGGAGAATGCCGTGATCCGCCTGTTGATCAACGACCGCACCGGAACCCGCGTCGCCAGCCTGCCCCGCTGGGCCGTCTGGCTGGGCGTCGCCGCGGCGGCCGGCGTCGGCCTGCTGATCGCCGTGATCGGCTTCAGCCTGATCCTCGTGCTGGCCCCCTTCGTGATCGCGGCCGGCGCGCTGGCCCGCTGGCGCCTCAAGAAGGCGCTGCGCGAGATGCAGGCGCGGCAGGGCGCTGGTCCGGCCTCCGGGCGTAACGCCCGCCCTGCCCCTGCGGGCGTGATCGACGCGGACTACCGCGTGATCGAGGAAGCCCGGACGCCCGATCCCCGGTGACGCCGGGCGGGAGCCGCCCTAAACTCCCCCCATGCTCCTGACCTTCTTCACGAATCTGCGCGCCGCCAAGGTTCCCTGCACGCTGCGGGAGTATCTCCTGCTGATGGAGGCCCTGGAGGCCGACCTCGCCGACAAGTCGGTGGACGAGTTCTACTATTTGTCCCGCGCCTGCCTGGTGAAGGACGAGCGCAACCTCGACAAGTTCGACCGGGTGTTCGGGCAGACCTTCAAGGGCGTGGTCAGCCTCGGCGACGCCGTGGAGGCGACCGGAATCCCCGAGGAGTGGCTGCGCAAGCTGGCCGAAAAGTACCTCACCGACGAGGAAAAGGCTCAGATCCAGGCCCTAGGCTGGGAGAAGCTCTGGGAGACGCTGCAGGAGCGGCTGAAGGAGCAGAAGGGCCGGCACCAGGGCGGCTCGAAGTGGATCGGCACGGCCGGGACCTCGCCCTTCGGCGCCTATGGCTACAACCCCGAAGGCATCCGCATCGGGCAGGACAAGAACCGCAATTTCCGCGCCGTGAAGGTGTGGGACAAGCGCGAGTTCAAGGACCTGGACGACACGGTCGAGCTCGGCACGCGCAACATCAAGATCGCGCTGCGCCGCCTGCGCAAGTTCGCCCGCACGGGCGCGGCTGAGGAGCTCGACCTCGACGCCACCATCAAGGAGACGGCGTCGCACGGCTATCTCGACGTGCAGCTGCGCCCCGAGCGCCGCAACGCCGTGAAGGTGCTGCTGTTCTTCGACGTCGGCGGCTCCATGGACTGGCACATCGCCCAAGTGGAGGAGCTGTTCTCGGCCGCCAAGACCGAGTTCAAGCACATGGACTACTTCTACTTTCACAACTGCCTCTACGAGGGCGTGTGGAAAACCAACCGCCGCCGGCGCGAGGAGCAGACGCCCACCTGGGACGTGATCCGCACCTACCCGTCGGACTACCGCGTCGTGTTCGTGGGCGACGCCTCCATGAGCCCCTACGAGGTCGCGATGCCGGGCGGGGCCGTGGAGCACATGAACGAGGAAGCCGGCCAGGTCTGGCTCCAGCGCGTGCTGGACCATTTCCCCCGCACGATCTGGCTCAACCCGGTGCCCAGGAACCACTGGGGCTACACGCACTCCATCCAGATGATCAAGGACCTGATGGGCCAGCGCATGTTTCCGCTGACGCTGGAAGGACTGGACGGCGCGATGCGGGAGCTGGTGCGGTGAGGATGAGCGGCGGATGGCGCCAGCCCACGCCCATCTTGCAATCGAGCCCGGGCGGCCTGATAGCTGCGTCGCAGCCACAAGGACCGCCATGCAGGACGCCGCCCCCATCGCCTACGCCCACCGCCCCAAGCCGTTCGGCTACGAGGTGAGCTATCGGCTGGACCCGGACGCCCTGTTCGTCGACACCGGGCGCAAGCAGGAGCGGATCCCCTATCGGTCGATCGTGCTGGCGCGGCTCGCCTATGCGCCCACCAACTTCACCACCAAGGGCTACAGGCTCACGCTGCTGCTGGCGGACCGCCGGACGCTGAAGATCGCCAACCTGTCCTGGAAGACCTATTTCGAGTTCGACCGGCAGGACGGCGGCTATGCGGCCTTCGTGCGGGCGCTGCTGGCGCGCGCCGCGGCCGCCAATCCGCGCCTGGCGTGCCGCACCGGCACGCCGCCCGTGCTGTGGGGGCTCGCCGCCGCGGCGGGCGCGCTGGTGGTGGCGGGGCTGATCGCGATGGGCCTCGCGGCGACGCAGCGCGGCGGCCTTACGGTGGCGTTGCTGGTGATCCTGTTCGTGGCCCCGCTCGGCTGGCAAGTTCACGCCATGGTGACGCGCAACTGGCCCGGATCCTTCGACCCGGGCGCGCCGCCCCAGCGCGTGATGCCGGCTCCCGGCTGAGGCCGGCCTTCGGCCGCGGCTACTTCTTCGCCGGCTCGCGCACGACCAGCACGGAGGATTCCGCGTGCCGGACGATCGTGGAGGCGTTGGAGCCGAGCAAGTAGGTGGCCATGCCGGGCCGGTGCGAGCCGACCACGATCAGGTCCGCGCCGATCTTCTTCGCCTCGGCCAGCACCTCGTTGTAGACCGCGCCCATGCGCACCGCCGTGGTGACGGCGCCGCCAGGCACATGGAGGGTGGCGGCCAGTTCGGCCAGCCGCTTCTCGGCGTCGCCCTGCTGCTCCTCGTCAAAGGACGGCGGCACATATTCCATGAACGTGACCGGCAGGATCGAGCGCACATAAACGAGCGCAACCGTTCCGCCGCTGACGCCCGCGAGCGCCGTGGCTTTCTCGATGGCGGGGCGTGCAACCTCGACCTCGGAGAGGTCGACGGGAACCAGAATCGTCTTGAACATCGGGGGGCCTCCATTCACGGGACCCGCACACCTTAGCGCCTCTCGACGGCCGCGACATTGCGCAGCGTCAATGGGTTGGCGCGGTCAACGATGCGGCGCCGCCGCCAAAGCCCGTCGCGCCCGGCCGCATGGACATCCGGCGAGGCGCGCGGCTACCATCCACCATCCGGCCCGCGAAGAGGCCGGGCGGGGAGGATCACGGTGACGCATTTCACGATCGATCGGCGCACGTTGATGTTGACCGTCGCCGCGATGGCCGCCGGCGCCGGCGCGGCGCGCGCGCAGGACGCCTGGCCCAAGGGCCGCCAGTTGCGGGTGGTCGTGCCCTTTCCGCCAGGCGGCGCCACCGACGTGGTCGGCAGGATCGTGGCCGACAAGCTGGGGCAGATCTGGGGCCAGACGCTGGTTGTCGAGAATCGCGCCGGCGCGGGCGGCAATATCGGCAACGAGGCGGTCGCCCGGGCCGAGCCCAACGGCGACACGCTGCTGGTCGGCACCGTGGGGCTCACCACCAACCAGTTCCTCTACCCCAAGCTGAACTATGATCCGGTGGCCGATTTCGCGCCCGTGAGCCTGCTCGCGATGGTGCCGAACCTGCTGGTCGTGTCCAAGACCCTGCCGGTCAACTCGGTCGCCGAGCTCATCGCCTACGCCAAGGCCAATCCGGGCAAGTTGAACTACGGCTCATCGGGCGTCGGCACGTCGATCCACCTCTCGGGCGAGCTGTTCCAGCGCATGACCGGGGTGAAGATGGTGCATGTGCCCTACCGCGGCAGCGCGCAGGCGACGCAGGACCTGATCGCCGGGCGGCTCGACCTGATGTTCGACAACATCTCGCAGGCGCTTCCGCACGCCCAGGCCGGCTCCACCAAGGCGCTCGCGATCACCACCGCCAAGCGCTCGCCCGTGACGCCGGATTTCGAGACCGTCGCCGCCACCGTGCCGGGCTTCGACGTGTCGTCCTGGTTTGGCTACCTCATGCACCGCAAGACGCCGGCCGCGATCCTCCAGAAAGCCGCCGCCGACACGCGCGCCGCGGTGGCTGACCCGGCCGTTCAGGAGCGGCTGAAGGCGACGGGCGCCATCCCGGTCGGCTCCACGCCGGACGAGTTCGCCGCCATGATCGCGGCGGAAACCAAGATGTGGGGAACGGTGATCCGCGAAGCCAACATCAAGGCGGATTGACGCGGAGAATTGGGCGGAAAGATCAGGCCTGCCGCTCGGGCGTGTGGACCACCAGGCCGTCGAGCTCGGGCTTCACCTTGATCTGGCAGGACAGGCGCGAGGTCGGCCGCACGTCATAGGCGAAGTCGAGCATGTCTTCTTCCATGGAGGCGGGCTCGCCGACCTTGGCCTTCCAGGCCTCGTCCACATAGACGTGGCAGGTCGCGCACGCGCAGGCGCCGCCGCACTCGGCCTCGATGCCCGGTACGCCGTTGCGGACGGCCGTCTCCATCACGGTGGCGCCGTCCTGGGCGTCGATCGTGCGGGACGCGCCTTCATGGTCGATGAAAGTGATCTTGGTCATCGGGATCTCGGGTGGGACGCCGCCGCAGCCGGCGCTGCGGCGCGCAGTTCCGCCCTACTTAGGACAGTCTCGCCCGGTTGGCGAGAGGTGGAGCCACACCCACGCGACGCGTTCCCCGGAGCGATGACCTGGCGCTCACAGGCCCCCGATCCGCCGGTCGTGCAGGCGGGCGGCGATCACCGTACGCGCCTCGGCGACGGCCGCATGGAGGCCCGCGAGGGCTTCGAGAACCTCCTCCTCGTCGGCGGTGTCGTCCAGCGCTTCCACGGCGCCGGCCTGCCGGGCCACCATGAACGCCCCCACGGCGCTGGCGGAGCCCTTCAGGAGGTGTGCGGCGTCGCTGCGGCTGCGGCCGTCCACGGCGTCGCGCACGCTTCGCAGCACGTCGTTGGACTGCTCCAGAAACATGCCCAGCACGTCGCGGGCGAGATCCACGTCCCCCATGGTCTGGGCCGTGAGGTGCCGCAGATCGAGAATGGCCGGGGCCTCCAGCGTCGAACCGTTGTCCTGCCCCGCCAGCAGGTCTCGCGCCGTCAAATCGTCTGTCCCTGTCACTGCGCCGAACATGGTCTCAGGTCCTTTGTGCGACGAGCCGGCGGGAGACGCGGCCGATCAGAGAGAGTGTGCGGCGGGTTAAACATTCCGCAAGTCGCCATCCTGCGGAGGATTGGGGCGCAACGGTGTCAATGGTGGCGGCCGGCTGCACGTCTTTCGTTGTAGATAGACGTGCGTCTCTCATCCAATCGCCACCAGCGGCGCTCGCGCAACCTCATGGTTACGCTTATGGTAACCGAGGCGTTAACGACGTTTTGCGACGGCCGGGTGGGCCGGGTTCCCTTCGGGGGGGCCGCCGACTAGACTGCACTTTGGTTAACCGATCCCGAATGCGGGGCCGGGCGACCGCCGCGAGAGGCGCCACGCGTGGCTCTCGCCCGCGCATGTTGCATGCGGGGGCGGGGATGCGCGTGGAAGCGGCTGCGTGACGCGTACCGATGCGAGGCAAACCTGATGGCTATCCAACCCAAGGTCACCGACCCCACAGAGGCGGCGCTTTCGGCGATCGAGGAGGCGCTCAATCTCACGGGAACGACGCCGTCCGGGAAGCCTCGGGAAGACAACGAGACCGCCGTCGCCGCCCCGCCGCCCGCCACCGACGAGGAGCCCATCGGCCCCAAGCTGCCGGCCGTGAACGACGCCGAGATCTTCCCGGAAGTCAGGATCGAGAAGCCGCGCGACCGCGCCCGCCCGCAGCGCGACACGCTGGCCGACCAGCGTCGGCCCGAGCCCGGCCGCCCCGCCAATGACGACCGCCGCGCCGTCGGCGACATCCTGCAGGCCCTCCAGGTGCGCCCGTCCCGCGTTCCCCACGTTCTCGCCACTCTGGCGTCGCTGCTCTGGCTCGGCGTTTTCGCCGCCTTCGCGGCCGGCCGCTGGATGGCTCTCGGCGGCCCCGACCAGACCCTCGCCGAGCGGCTGCTGACGCCCGAGGCCGGCCTCGCGGCCTTTGCGGCGCTTGCGCCCATCATCATTTTCTTCGTGCTGGCCTCGCTGGCCGTGCGGGCGCAGGAGATGCGCCTCGTCGCCCGCTCGATGACGCAGGTCGCCATCCGGCTGGCCGAGCCCGAAACCGTGACCTCAGAGGGCGTCGTCAGCCTGTCGCAGGCGATCCGCCGCGAGGTCGCCGCCATGGGCGACGGCATCGAGCGCGCCCTGGCCCGCGCCGGCGAACTGGAGACGCTGGTTCATTCCGAGATCGCCACGCTGGAGCGCGCCTATGGCGAGAACGAGATCCGCATCCGCTCGCTGATCGACGAACTCGTGGTGCAGCGCGAGGCGATTCTCTCCAACGCCGAGCGCGTCCGCACCTCCATCACGGGCTCGCACGACACGCTGCGCGAGGAGCTGAACGCGGCTGCGACGCGCATCTCGGAGTCCGTCGGCGAGGCCGGCGCCCGGGTGACGCAGTCCTTTGGCTCCAAGGCCGAGGAAATCAGCGGCGTGCTGTCGCGCACCGGCGACCGCATGATTCATGAGATCGCCGAGAAGGGCGAGAACCTGATCACGCGTCTCGCGGCCACCACCGATGACGTCAATGGCCGCCTGACGCAGGCCACCACGGTGGTGACCGACACGCTCGGCGCCAAGGCGCGCGAGATCACCGACAATCTCACGGCCACGGGCGAGCAGCTCACCACCCAGATCGCCGAGCGCGGCGCGCTCGTCTCGCAGGCGCTGGAGCAGACCAGCCAGATCCTCACGACCTCGCTCGCGGAAGGCTCCGAGAAGGTCACGCGCGTGATCGCCGAGACCGGCTCCGGCGTGGCCGAGGCCATCGCGCAGCGCGCCATGGAGGTGAACGCAACCCTGAAGACCACCGGCGAGACGCTGGCGGCGGACCTGGGCGGCCGCGGCGACGAGGTCGCGCGGCGCATCGACGAGACCGGCGCGCGAATCGCCGACACCATCACGGCGCGTGGCGAGGACCTTGCCACCCGCCTGTCGGCCACGGGCGAGCGCATCCACGAGAGCGTCACCGTTAATGGCAAGACGCTGGGCGAGGCCCTGGCCCAGACCGGCGAGCAGATCGCGACCTTGATCGGCGAGCGCGTCGACTCCACCCGCACCGTGTTCGAGGAGACCGCCACCCGTTTGCAGGACGCCCTCGCGGCCCGCACGCAGGACAGCGAGCGCGCCTTCGTGACCAGCGCCGAAGCCGCCGTGCTGGCTCTCTCCACCCGCGCCGAAGCCGCCGAAGCGGCTTTCGCCACCCGCGCCGAGGCGATCGCCGAGACGCTGGCGGCCCGCGCCGCCGAGGCGCAGGCCGGCATGGCGTCCAGCTCGGAGGCCGTGGCCCGCACCCTGGCGAGCCGCACCGCCGAGGCCGAGCGCGTCTTCGCCGAGAGCACCACGGAGCTCGCCCGCAACCTCTCGGAGCGCGTCGCCGCCGCCGAGGAGGCGCTGACCGGCAGCGCCGAGCGGCTTGGGGCCACCGTGACCGAGCGCACCGCCGCGGCCGAGCGGCTGCTGGCCGACAGCGCCGAGCGCATCAACGACGTCATCGCCCAGCGCCTGCTGTCCGCCGAGGAGCTGTTCACCACCAGCGCCGAGACGGTCGCCCGCACCATCGCGGACCGCACCGGCGAGGCCGAGCAGACCTTCGCGAACAGTGCGGAACACGTCACCCGCACATTTGGCGACCGGATCTCGGACGTCGACGGCCACCTGGCCGCCCGCGCCCGCGAAGTCGCCGAGATGCTGGCCGCCCGCACGGTGGAGACCCGCTCGGCCTTCGAGGCCGCCACCGAATCGGTGCTCGCCGCCCTCACGGCCCGCGCCGCCGAAACGCAGAATGCCTTCTCGGAGCACGGCGACGTCGTGCAGGCGCGCCTCGCCGCGATCGCCCGCGACGCCGTGATGGCGGTCGCCACCCAGAGCTCGCGCATCAACGACGCGCTGGTGCGCAACGCCGAGCAGATCGTCGCGACCATCGGCGAGCGCGGCGGCGAAGTGTCCCGCACCATGGCGAACACGCTCACGGCCTTTGAGGAGACCGTGATCATTCGCGGCGGCAACCTCAACGAGCGCCTCGCCGGCCAGCTGGCGGCGTTCGAGGAAACCGCGCAGCAGCGCAGCCAGCGCCTCGAGCAGACCCTCACCGACCGCATCGGCGCGTTCGAGGGCGTTCTCGGCCAGGCCACGGCGCGGTTGGACGAAGCCTTCACGGCGCATGCAGGCAACTTCGAGAACCGCGTCCAGAGCCGCACCGCGGCCCTGCAGGAGGCGCTCGACGGCGTCGTGGCGGGCTTCGAGGGCAAGGTGCTGGAGCGCGGCGACACGCTCGCGACCACGCTGGTCGGCCGTCTCGATCACTTCGAGGAGAAGGTTCTGGGACGCGGCGGCGATCTGGTCGAGCGCATCGGCTCCGACACGCAGGCCTTCACCAACGCCGTGGAAGCCCGGCTCGCCCAGGTGGAGACCATCTTCGGCAAGCAGGGCGAGGTTCTGGCCGGCCGCGTCGCGGCGCGCGCCGAGCAGGCCGCCCGCGATCTGGAGAAGCAGATCGCCGACTACGAGGTCAAGACGGCCGCCTCCGGCGTCAACGTCGCCCGTACGCTGGACAGCATCTTCGTGCGCATCGACCAGGGGCTCGACGCCCGCGCCAAGTCGCTGAGCGAGACGCTGGCGACGCGCACGCTGGAGATCGCCCAGCTGCTGGGCAACGGCGGCAAGGAGATCACCCGCGCGCTCGACATGCGCGTCGAGACGGTGGAGACCGCAATCGCCAACCGCACGGACGTGCTGGCCCAGACGCTCTCGGCCAAGGCCGAACTCGTCAACGCCACGCTCGGCGCCCAGGCGAGCGCCATTGCGGCCACGCTGGACGGACGCGTCGCGCGCTTCGAGGAGCGGGTCGTCAATCGCCTCGACAGCGTCAGCGCCCTCCTGGACGAGCGCGCCCGGTTGTTCGGCGAAACGCTCACGAGCGGGGCGTCGTCCGTCACGGCGGCCCTGGGGCAGCGCACCGAGGAGCTCACCAGCCTCTTCGAGAACTCGACCCGCCAGCTCGACACCATCCTGTCCACCGGCGCGGAAGCCGTCACGGCTGCGCTCGGCGGCCGGACGGACGCCATTGTCGACATGGTGAGCGGCGCCGCGCGCTCCATCGACCAGGCCTTGACCACGGGCGTGCAGGCCATCGAGCGCGCCGTCGAAGGCCGCTCGGACGAGATCGCCAATGCGATCATCGCGTCCAGCAGCAAGCTCGAGGAGGTGCTCTCCACCGGCTCGCAGGGCGTCACGGGAGCGTTCGGGGACCGCATCGGCGAAATCGAGGCCCTGCTCGGACCCGACGGCGTCGCGAGCACCCGGCTGGCCAAGGTCGGCGACGACACGACCCGGCAGATCGCCAAGGTTGGCGAGGACACCACCAAGCAGATCGCCCATATCGGCGACGCCGTGCTGCGCGCCCTGGAGGGCCGCGGCTCGGAAATGATCAACGCCCTGCGCGAACGCAGCGACACGCTGGCCGAAGTGCTCCAGTCCTCGGCCGCCAGCCTGCAGCAGGTCATGGACGAAGGCGCCGCCCGCTCGGTCGGGCAGCTCACCGCCACCAACGACCGGCTCAAGGCCGAGATCAACGACAGCCTCGAAAAGCTCGCCCACACCAACGCCCTGCTGGAGCAGGCGATCAGCGGCGTCGGCCAGAACCTCGGCAGCCTCGATCAGGATCTCGGCGCCCGCATGGTGGCGCTGCGCGACACCCTGCACGCCATCACGAGCGAGACGAGCGCCGTGTCCGATCGCGCTGCCGAGCAGGTGGAAGCCCTGCGCGGCCTCTCGACCGGCGCGCTGCGCGACGCCGCCGGCCTGTTCGAGCGGCTGGACCAGCAGGGCCGCTCGGTGGCGGCCTCCAGCCAGGAGCACGCCCGCGCGCTGGCGAGCGTCGCCGCCATGCTGGAGCAGGTCGAGAGCCGCGTCGGGTCCGCCCTGGAGGAGCGCCGCGCCGGCCTCGATGCCGCCCTGTCGGCGATCACGTCGCGGACGGACGACATCGAGTACGTCACCCGCACCTTCAAGGCGCTGGTGGAAGACAGCCTCACATCCGCCGAGGAGCGCGCGCGCCAGATCGGTCAGGTGTTGAACGAGACGACTCAGTCGGCAAGCCAGGCTATCGGCGAGCAGTACGAAACGATCCGCATGGCCACCAGCAAGGAGCGCGAGCGCACCACGGCGGCGTTGCGCGCCGCCTACGAGCAGGTGATGGGCGAAATCGGCTCGGCGCTCACCGCCGCCACGGACCGGTTCCGCGAGGCCGCGAACGAGATGCGCCACCTTGGCTCGTCCGTGCAGCAGCAGCTGGAATCGACCCGCGAGGAGGTTCGCCGCGGCGTGCTGGAGCTGCCGAAGGAAACGCAGGAATCCGCCGCCGCCATGCGCCGCGTCGTCACCGACCAGATCCGCGCCCTGAACGAGCTCACCGCCCTGGTGGCCCGCTCCGACCGCGGCATGGACGTGTCGCGTCCGCAGGAGCGCGCCGCCGAGGAAGCCCCGCGCCGGGCCTCCGCCTCTGCGGCCGCGAGCGACGTCGGCCTGCCGGTGCGCGCCCCCGAGCAGCCCCGTCGCGCCCCCGAGCCGCCCGCCGCGGCCGCGCGCCCGAGCGTGCTCGTCACCCCGCCGCCGCGCCGTGAGGAGCCGCGTCGCGAAGAAGGTCGTCGCGAGGAGCCCCGCCGCGAGGAGGCTCGTCGTGAAGAGCCGGCCCCGCAGCAGCGGCCCGCCGCGCCGGCGCCGTCGCGCCAGCCTGAGCTTCCGCGCGAGGCCCTGTCGGGTCGCGCCAGCGGCGGCTGGCTGTCGGAGCTGCTGGCCCGGGCGTCCGTCGAGGACGACGCGCCCGCGCCCCGCAAGCCCGAGCTGCGCGCCTCCATCCCGCCGGAGCGCGAGCGCGCGCCGGCCGCCAAGGCCAGCAGCGCGGCCGACTCGCTGGGGTCGTTGTCCACCGATATCGCCCGCATGATCGACCATGACGAGGCGGTGGAGCTCTGGGCCCGCTACACGGCCGGCGAGCACGACGTGTTCAGCCGCCGCATCTACACGCCGCAGGGCCAGGAGCGTTTCGACGAATTCCGCCGCCGCTACCGCCGCGACCCGGAGTTCCGCGACACCGTGAACGCCTATGTGCAGAAGTTCGAGGAGCTGCTCGGCGAAGTCGCGCCTGGCGACCGCAATTCGACCCTGACGCGTTCGATCCTCACCTCGGACGAGGGCAAGGTCTACACGATCCTGGCCCACGCCTCGGGCAAGTTCGACTGACCTGCGGCGTAGTCACCTAATCAAAAGGCCCGGGAGCGATCCCGGGCCTTTTTCGCTTTAGGGCGCCCGACTCTCCGTCATCCCCGGCGGCGGCGCAGCGCCGGGAAGGGGATCCAGGGGTGAGCGCCTTTGTCCTGGATCCACTTCCCGGCCTGCTCCGCAGGTCGCCGGGGATGACGGCGGAGGTGTTGGGATCCCCGGGCCACCCTCCCGTCATTGCGAGCGCAGCGAAGCGATCCAGTCTGACGCCGAACAATCAGGCTGGATTGCCTCGCCTCCGGCTCGCAATGATGGCGCGGAGAGTTGGCGCCCTCAGCGCGCCCAGCGGACCACGTCGGCGAAGACGCGGCTGGCGGCCTGGTCGAGCGCGAGGGCGGCGGTTTTGCCGGAGATGTCGCTGAGCGGAACCGCGCCCTTGAACACGCGCGAGGCCGTGATCTTGCCCGAGGCGTTGTTCACGATCTTCACCGAGAGCTCCACGGTCGCCTGCGCGCCGCCGTTCACGCTCACGCCGAAGAAGCGGATGTCGGTTTGCACGATCGAGTCCGGGTTCACGCCGACGCCGGCGCGCGCCACCGCCCTGCCCTGGTTCTCGAAGGCCTGCACGAGCCGGTTCTGGAGCAGCCGCGGCAGTCGGTCGGACCACTGTACGCCCCCGACCGACGACACCGAGCCATCAGCCGACCGGACCACGATGCGGTCGGATTCGAGCGGCTGCAGGGCTGTGGGCTCCGCCACCACGAGCTGGCTGCGTCCCGGGCTTTGGCGCGCGGCGCCGATCGGCGCAGTCAGGTCATAGACCTCGGAGGGCGTCGAACTGCTGCACCCCGCGAGCGCGAGCGCGACGACGGCCGCGGCAAGCGCCGGCCGGAACGATGGGGCCGAACGCAACCGGGCCGAAGCGGCGTGGAAGGGGAACGCGGGCATGGCGGGGGATGGCCTCGAGAAAGTGGGGGTCGACACTAACGGCCCCGATATTCGGGAAGGGACGGCTTGCCGCCGAACAGCAGCTGCTGGGGGTTCTGCTGCAGGCTGCGCAGGGTGCGGTTGAGCTCGCCGAGCGCCTGCTTGCCGTCGGAGGCCAGCGACTGGTAGTCGCGCAGCGCCGGCCCGGTCACGCGGTTGATGCCGGCCGTGATCTCGGAGGTCCGCTTGTCGAGGTTGTCGGCGAGCACGCGCACGGACTTCGCCATGTCGCCAATGCTGCCCAGCGCCGCCTTGGTGTCGTCGGAGCCCAGGAACGTGCGAACGCTGGCCAGCACGCTGTCGACCTGGTCGGCGGCGCGGTTCAGCTTGGCGGTGAGTTCGCCGGCGTTCTTGATCACGTCGTCGACACGCTCGCTGTTGTTGCCGAGCGCGGCCGTGAACTTCTCGACGTTGTCGACCGAGCGCTGGATCTTGTCCGCGTCCACGGCCCGCAGGGTGCGGCCGGCGTCCGCCAGCACGCCGTCCAGCTTCACGGACGTATCGTTCAGCCGGCCGGCTAGCGTCGAGGCGTCGCGGATAAAGGCCGCGATGCGCTCCTTCTCGCCCGCGACGGAGCTCGTGATCTGCTGCAGGTTGGCGACGACCTTGTTGACGTCCTCCGGGTTCACGGCCTTGACGACATTGTCCACCGTCTCGGTGAGCTTCTGCAGGTCCACCGACAGCGAGGCGATCTTGTCGGCCGCGTTGCCGGTGGAGGACAGGAACTTGTTCACGCCCTCGGAATTCGAAGCCAGCGCGCCCGAGAAGGTCTCGATGTTGCGCACCGTGGCGCTGATGGAGCCCTGGTTGTCGGCCAGGATCTGGTCGGCGCGCCCCAGCACGTCGTCGGCCTTCTTGGCCAGCCGCTGGGCGCTTTCGAGCAGGTCCTGGAAATCGGAGCGGTCGGCGTTGATGGCCGGCGGCTCGGCGCCGTTCTGAACCAGCTTGGCGCTGTCGGGGCCGCCGCCCGAGAGCTGGATGGAGGCGACGCCGGTGAGGCCCTGGAACTCCAGCCGCGCCTTGGTGTCCACGTTCATGGGCGTGGCGGCGTCGATCTCGATCCGGGCGATCACCTTGCTGGGATCATTGGGCGCGAGCTGGATGGAATTCACTTCGCCGACGCGCAGGCCGTTATAGAGAACCTGGGCGCCGCGCGAGAGGCCGGACACCGATCCGTTGAACACGATCCGGTAGGTCGCCAGCTTGGCGCCCGCATCCTTGCCCGAAAACCAGAACACGAAACCGAACGCCGCGGTGAGAACCGCCAGCGTGAACAGCCCGATGAGCGCGTAGTTCGCGCGGGTCTCCATGCCGTTACCTTCCTGCCGCGGCTTCGCCCGTCATGTGACGGGCGCGCTCACCATGAAAATAGGACCGCAACCACGGATGGTCCGACTTCAGCATCGTCTCGATGGGCCCCGCGGCGATCACCTTTCCGTCGCCGAGCGCCGCGATGCGGTCACACGCCGAATACAGGCTGCCGAGGTCGTGCGTTACCATGAAGACGGTGAGTCCCAAAGTCTTCTGCAAGGTCGAGATCAGTTCGTCGAAGTCTTGCGCGCCGATCGGGTCCAGGCCGGACGTCGGCTCGTCCAGGAACACGATTTCGGGATCCAGCGACAACGCGCGGGCGAGCGCCACTCTCTTGATCATGCCGCCCGACAATTCGGACGGGAACCGGTCCGCGACTTCGGGCTTAAGGCCGACGAGCTCCAGCTTCAGCAGCGCGAGCTCGTCCATGAGCTCGTCCGAGAGCTTGAGGTGCTCCCGCATCGGCACCTGAACGTTCTGGCGCACCGACAGCGACGAAAACAGCGCGCCCTGCTGGAACAGCACGCCCCAGCGCCGCTCCATGGCCTTGCGGCCCGGCCCGTCCAGTTCGTCGACGTTTTGGCCAAACACCTCGATGGTGCCGCGCCGCTTCGGCACGAGCCCCAGGATCGTGCGCGTGAGCACGGACTTGCCGGTGCCGGACGCGCCCACGAAGCCCAGGATCTCGCCGCGATATACGTCGAGGTCGAGGCCGTTCATGATCAGCTTGTCGCCGAAGCCGACCACGAGGTCGCGCACCGAGATGATCACCTCACGCTCCGCGTCCGCGCCATTGGCGCGTCCGTCGGGCTGGGCGCTGGGGGGAAGGACGTCGGTGGCCATGTTCAATATTTGATGGACGCGAAGAACATGGCGAAAAGACCGTCGACCACGATCACCATGAAGATGGATTTCACCACCGAGGACGTGACCTGGCGCCCCAGCGATTCGGCCGAGCCCTTCACGGCGAGGCCCTCGATACACGCGATGATGCCGATCACCAGCGCCATGAAGGGCGCCTTGATGATGCCCACCATGAAGGTGTTGAACGCGATGGCGGAGCGCAGCCGGCCGAGGAACACCTCCTGGCTGATGTTGCCATAGAGCCAGGCGACGACGCCGCCTCCGAACAGGCCCGCGATGTTGGCCAGGAAGGTGAGCAGCGGCAGCGCCAGCATCAGAGCGAGGATCCGCGGAACGACCAGCACCTCGATGGGGTCGAGCCCCATCACCCGCAGGGCGTCGATCTCCTCGCGCATCTTCATGGAGCCGATCTCGGCCGTGAAGGCCGAGCCCGAGCGGCCCGCGATCATGATGGAGGTGAGCAGCACGCCCAGCTCGCGCAAGGTCAGGATGCCGGTGAGGTCCACCACGAAAGGCGTCGCGCCGAACTTGCTGAGCTGGAAAATGCCCTGCTGCGCCACGATGCAGCCGACCAGAAACGAGATCAGCGTGATGATCGGAACGCTGCGGAAGCCCACCGCCTCCAGGTGGAACACCACCGAGGTGATGCGGAACCGCGCCGGGTGGACGATCATCCGGCCCATCGCGGCCACGAGCGAGCCCAGGAAGCTGACGCCCCCCACCACGTCGCGCCCGGCGCCGCACACCGTGGAGCCCACATCCGACAGGATGTCGACCACGGCCGAGCCCCGCGCAACCGTTTTCTGCCCGAAGTCGTGATAAGCGACCTCCTGCAGGAGAATGCGCTTGGGCTCGTCCAGCCCGACGAAGCCGGCCTGCTGGCCGCCCGCCTCGAACGACGCCCGGGCCCGGTCCAGCACCCAGGCGCCGAGCGTGTCCAGCCGTTCAACGGCCGAGAGATCGAGCAGCACGCGCTGGGCGCCCTCCGCCTCGCTCGCGAGCTTGCCGGCCTCCTCCTCCACGGCGGCGGCCTGCTCGGACGTCCAGCGTCCGATGAAACGCAGCCGCGCTTCCGCGCCGTTGCGTTCCACCACCACGTTTGCGAGAGGATCCATGAAGGGTCTTTGTTCCGTGCGCCCGAAGCAAGCGCTTGTGCTGTTTTAGTTCAAATAGGGACAGCGCGTGAATGGCGCGAATACAACCGCTAAGCGTTTTCCCGCATGGTGTGACCCTTGGGCCAGCTTGCGCCGCGGTGGCGCAGCGGAGCCGGCTGCGTTAGAGCGGTTCCGGCTCCTATTGCACGAGGTGATCCGATGCCCCGCAGCTTGTCCGTAGCCGTCGAGCGATTCCCCATCGCGGGCGCGTTTACGATCGCGCGCGGTTCGCGCACGGAGGCCGTGGTCGTCACCGCGACCATCGGGGATCGTGGGGTGATCGCGCGTGGCGAATGCGTGCCCTATGCGCGATACGGCGAGAGCGTGGAGAGTGTCACGGCGCAGATCGAGGCTGCCCGCGCCTTCGTGGAGGGCGGCGGCGACCGCCATGGGTTGCTCGGGGCCATGCCGGCCGGCGCGGCGCGCAACGCCGTCGACTGCGCGTTGTGGGATCTCGAGGCCAAGACCACCGGCGTCCCCGCGCATGTGCTGGCCGGACTGGACCGTGTGGCGCCGGCCACGACCTGCTTCACCATCAGCCTCGGCGCGCCGGACGCGATGGCGGAAGCGACCGCTAAGGCGGCTGACCGGCCCATCCTCAAGATCAAGCTCGGCGGCGGGGCGGAGGACGGGGCGCGCATCGCGGCGGTTCGGCGCGCCGCGCCCGACGCCGTGCTGGTGGTGGACGCCAACGAGGGCTGGCGCGAGCACGACGTCGCGGCGCAACTCGCCGCCTGCGCGGCCGCCGGCGTCGCCCTGGTGGAGCAGCCGCTGCCGGCCGGGCAGGACGACCTTCTCGCCAGCCTCGAAAGCCCGATCCCGCTCTGCGCCGACGAAAGCGCCCATGGCCTCGCCGAACTCGCCGCCACGGCCGAGCGCTACGACGCCATCAACATCAAGCTCGACAAAACCGGCGGGCTTACGGCCGCGCTGGAGCTCGCAGCCGCGGCCCGGGCGGCCGGGCTCGACATCATGGTCGGCTGCATGGTCGGCACCTCGCTCGCCATGGCGCCCGCCATGCTGCTGAGCCCCGGCGCGCGCTATGTCGACCTCGACGGCCCGTTGCTGCTGGCGCGCGACCGGGAGCCCGGCCTTCGCTACGAGGGCGGGCTGGTGTTTCCGCCCTCGCGGGCGCTCTGGGGCTGAGGCGCGAGCCGCCAGGCCGCAAGCGCGAAAACGAGCCCGAGCACGGCCACCGGCGCCATCGCCAGAAACGCCCGGGCGCCGAAGCCGCCATAAAGCGGTCCGGACGCCACCGTGGCGAGCGCCGATGCGAGCGAGATCGAGGCCACGAGGGCGCCTTGCAATCGCGCCTTGGCGGCCGCGGGCGCCAGCGAGGCGAACGCCCCGATCGTGCCCAGATGCGTGGCGCCGAAGCTCGCGCCGTGCAGGAGCTGCAACAGCGCGATCGCGCCGGGCCCGGGCTCCAGCCCCATTCCGATCCACCGCAGCGCGGCGGCGGCGCCGCCGACGCACAGAAACCCGTAGGGCGGCGCCCGCCCTCCCCCGACGCGTCCCATCAGGGAAAACAGCGCGACCTCGACCACCACGGTGACGGCCCACAGGCCGCCCACGCCCGCAGGCGAGACGCCGGCCGCCTCGAAGGAGATCGACCCGAAGGCGTTCATCATGGAATGGCTCGAATGGATCATGGCGGCGCTCAGGATCACGAGCACCAGCGCTCCCGGCAAGCGCACGCGCCCTGCGCTCGGCTGCGCCGGGCGGGGCGCGTCGTCCCGGTCGAGATCCGCGACCAGAAGCGCCGCGGCGGCCGCGCCCAGATAGGACGCGCCCAGCGCCAGCGGCACCACGCCAGAGCCAAGCCAGCCGACGGCCGCGCCTGCCAGCAGGGTCGCCAGCGTGAACGAGAGCGAGCCCCAGACGCGGATGCGCCCATAATGCAGCCTCGGCCGGCTCTTTGCGGCCTCGATCGCAAGAACGTCCGACAGCGGAATGATGGGGCTTTGCGCCAGCGCGATGCTGGCCGTCAGCAGGAGCAGCACCGGAAACGCCCAGCCCGGCGCCGCCGCGAGATACCCCAATCCGACCAGCAGGTTTGCGGCCACCAGGATGCGACCCGCCGGGGCCCGCCCATCCGCCAGCCCGGCCGTCCAGACGCTCGCGAGGATGCGCACCACCAGCGGGGCGGCGACCAGCAGGGCGATCTGGTCCGGGCTGAGGCCCAGCCCGCGAAACCACACGGGCAGAAACGGGGACGACACCCCGATGCCGAAAAAGGTCGCCGCGTAGAGCGTGGAGAGCCGAAGCGCCACGGAAGTGTCGGACCGCATGCGCGAGATAGAGCATGATTTCCGCACGCCGCGCGACAGGCGCCGGCCAGATCGCTGGGGAGCCGCACGGCGAAAAGCTTGAGCGCCAGCCTGCGAGATGATGGTGTGCCACCGAGGAGGCGGCGCGCCTGATTCGCCGCCCGAACCGAGCGCCATGGCCGAGACCCCCAGCACCCCGCTGACCAGCGTGGAATACGAGGAAATCGAAGCCGCCGTGATGGAAACGTCGCGCGGGCGCTGGTTCCTGGCCGAGTTCGCCAAGCGCAACCGGCACGCCGAGACGGAGCGCCTGATCGCCTCGCTGGCCCGCATCGAACGCGCGGTGTCGGCCAGGGACATCACGCCCGATCCCGCCGTCGGCGTCCAGCGCGACCTCGCCGACATCGCCGACAAGATCGCCCGCACCCGCCACGATATCGCCCGCAGCGTCGCGGACGCGAACGGCGCGGGCGAGGCGCCCGTGGCCGACAAGGCGTTTGACGACCTGGTGGCGGCCGCCGAGCTCGCCGACACGGAGGCGTTCGACGCGGCCGAGCAAATCCAGGAACTCGCCTGGTCGCTGCGCGAAACCGCCGAGAGCGCCGAGGTGGCCGGCGCGCTGGACGACCTCGACCGCCATGCCCAGGACATCTACCGCGCCTCGAACCGCCATGCGCTGACCACCGGCCGCGTGCGGCAGCTGATCACGGTGTTGCGCGGCATCGAGGGCCGCATCCAGGCGCTGCTGGGCTCCGACGCGCGCGGCGGTCGCGCGGCCGCACCGGCGCAGCGGCCCGACGCCAGGCTGCCGGCCATGCGCGACGACGTGGTGTTCGTCGACAACCAGACCGCGATGCCGACCGAGCGACGCAGGCCCGCCCCGCCGGCCTTGCCGGCCGCCGATCGGCCCCTGGCCGAGCAGCGCCCGCCCGCTCCGGCGCCTGCCCGGGCGGAGCGCGCCGTGGATCCGCGCGTCGAGGCTTTCGCGGCCGTGGACGCCCTCAGCGTCGAGCAGAAGCTGGCGCTGTTCGTCTAGGGCGAGAGCGACCGCGCGGCGGCGGCGAGCCATGCGCCCCCCGTGACGCGGTTGCGCGCAATGGAGCTTTGCCCCGTCCGGCCGCGTGTGATCACATTGCGGGCAGCCTCGGCGCCGCCCGGCGTCCAATAGCCCGTTTCACTCCTCGCCCGCCGTCCTCAGGGTCGGCTCCGCCTGTCCGCAAGCCCAGACCCGCTCGTGAACGCCCTTCTCGGCATCAGCCTCAAGATCATCTCCACGCTTGCGTTCACGGCGATGTCGACGCTGATCAAACTGGTCGGCGCCGGCTACCCGACTGGCCAGGTGGTGTTCTTCCGCTCGTTTTTCGCGCTCGTGCCGCTGCTGATCTGGCTCGCCTCGCGCAACGAGCTCATCGACGCCGTTCGGACCACGCGGTTCTTCGGCCATCTGAGGCGCAGCCTCGCGGGCTCCTTGGCGATGTTCTGCGGCTTCACGGCGCTCGCGCTGCTGCCTTTGCCGGACGCGACCGCGATCGGCTACGCGACTCCGCTGATGACCACGGCGCTGGCCGCGCTGGTGCTCAAGGAAGTCGTACGCGTGTACAGATGGAGTGCGCTCGGGGTCGGCTTCATCGGCATGCTGATCATGATGATCCCCTACTTCAAGGCGGGCGGCGGCGGCCTCTCGGGCGGCCAGGCGGTCGGGGCCATGTTCGGCCTGCTCGGCGCGTTTTGCGGCGCAGTGGCGTCGGTGGAGATTCGCCGGCTGGCCCAGATCGAGAAGACCGGCGCGATCGTGTTCTACTTCTCGAGCACGGCGGCGCTGTTTGGCGCGCTCACGGCGGTGTTCGGCTGGCGCATGCCGAGCCTGCACGACGGCGCCATCCTCGTGCTGGCCGGGATCGCCGGCGGCGTCGGCCAGATCCTCCTGACGTCGAGCTACCGCTTTGCGCCCGCCAGCGTGATCGCGCCCTTCGACTACACGAGCCTGATCTGGGCGCTCGCGGTCGGCTTCGTGGTCTTCGCCGACGTGCCGGAGCCGCTGGTGCTGGTCGGCGCCGCGCTGGTGATCCTGGCGGGCCTGTTCGTGATCTGGCGCGAGCGGCGGCTCGGGCTGGAGGATCGCCGCCGGCGCGAGCGCGAAGCCGGCGCCCACCGCCAGACATGACCGCCGACGCGCCTGCCCCGGGGGCGCTGCTGCGCGCGCTCCTCACACTGGGCGTCACCCAGATCGCCGCCTGGGGCTCGCTGTTCTACACCATGGCGCTGGTTGGCCCGCGCATCCTCCACGACACCGGCTGGTCCGAAGCGCTGGTGTTCGGCGGGTTCAGCGTCGCGATGATCGCCTCGGGCGCCGCCGCGCCCTGGGCCGGGCGGTTGATCGATCGCCACGGCGGGCGGCCGGTGATGACGGCGGCCTCGCTGATCGGCGCCGCAGGGCTGGGATTCCTGGCGCTCGCGCAGGGGCCGCTGCCCTATCTGGCCGCCTGGGCGGTGATCGGCGTCGCAATGGCGGGCGCGCTGTATGACCCTGCCTTCGCCACCCTGGCGCAAATCGCGGGTCCGCAGACCCGGCGCGCCATTTCGATGCTGACGCTGGCGGGCGGCTTCGCGTCGACGGTCTCGTGGCCGCTCACGCTCTGGCTGCTGCGCGATCTCGACTGGCGGCAGGTGATCCTCGTCCATGCGGCCGGACAGGCGTTGCTCTGCGCGCCGCTGCACGCCTTCGGACTGCCGAAAGCCGCGCCGGCGCGCCCCGCCAAACTGGCAGGTGAAGCTGCGCCGCGCGCGTCGTTGTTGCGCGGCATGGATTGGACGGCCTTCGCGTTGTTCGCGCTGGTGATTTCGGCCCACGGCCTCGTCACCAGCGGGCTCTCGGTGCACCTCGTGCGGCTGCTCGACCAGTTGGGCCTCACGGAAGCGCAGGGCGTTCTCGCGGGGGTTTTCATCGGCCCCGCGCAGGTCGGGGCGCGGCTGCTGGAATTGTTGTTTGGCGCGCGGCTCAGCGCGCTGGCGCTGGGGGTGTTTTCCACCGCCATCCTGCCCTTCGCGTTCGCCCTGCTCGCCTTCGCGGCGCCGTCCACCGCGGTGGCGATCGCGTTCGGGCTGGTCTATGGCGCGTCAAACGGCCTGATCACCATCGCGCGCGGCGTGGTTCCCTTCGCGCTGTTCCGGCGCGACCGCTATGGCGAGATCCTCGGCCTCCTGGCCGCGCCCGCGCTGGCGACGAAATCGGCCGCCCCGGTCGTGTTCGCGCTCGTGCTGTCGGCCGGCGGGCCGAGCGCCGCGGTTGCGTTCTGCGCCGCCCTCGGCGTGCTGGCGGCGAGCGCGATGCTGCTGCTCGCACTGCTGCGCGGGACGGCGCAGCGGGCCTGAACAAAGGTCCGCTGAAACGAACGCCGCCGGGCGCGATTGTGAGAAACGCGCAGTTGCGCGCTCGATTGGGCTGTTCCGGCTTTACAAACAGCCGTTCGTTTTTCAAAACAGTTCAAGCGTTGAGGGAGTGAGCGGATGGGCGTCGAGGGCCGGGAGCGGGTCAAGGTTCTGGATATCGGCGCGCACGCCCTGTCGGGCCAGCTTGGAAAGACCATCCAACGCCTGCGCAAGGCCTACAACCTGTCGCTCTCCGAACTGGCCGAGCAGTCCGGCGTCGCGAAGTCGATCATCAGCCAGATCGAGCGCAACGAAACCAACCCGACCCTGGCCACGATCTGGCGCCTCTCGCAGGCGCTCGACGTCTCCATCGAGCGCGTGCTGTCCAGCGGCGACGACGAGCCCTTCATCGACAAGACCACCAAGGGCGACACGCCCATCCTGGTGTCGGACGACGGCAAGGTCCGCCTCGGCATCATCGGCTGGATCAAGACCGTCGAGTGGCTGCAGTGGTACGACGTCCAGGCCGAGCCCGGCGGCGTGCTCGACTCGGACGCCCACCAGCGCGGTTCCATCGAGTGCCTGTCTGTGATCGAGGGCGAGTTCGAGGTGGAGGTCGGCGAGCAGATCCAGCGCGCCAAGGCTGGCGAAACCCTGCGGTACCGCTGCGATCGCCCCCATAGCGTCCGCTGCGTCTCGAGCGCCCCGGGGCACGCCACCATGGTGTGCATCCTCAAGGCGGCCGTGATGGATTGAAGCGCCGCGCCCTACTCCGCCTTTTTCGGCGGGCGGGGCGGGCTCGCCACCGCGGGCAGGCTCTTGATGTACTCCGCCATCGCGCCCCGGTCGGCGTCGCTGAGCTGAGAGGTGTTCTTGATCACCGGCGCCATGGAGCCGCCAACGGCGTCATACTCCGGCGTGAAGCCGGTTTTCAGCAGTTCGGCGATGTCGTTCTTGGACCAGGACGCGAGGCCGGCCTTGTCCTGCGTGATGTTGGGCACGAAGCCCTTGCCCTCCGGGTCCGGCCCGCCCGAGAACCGTTTGCCGTCTACGATCGCGCCCGTGAAGGCGCGCGGCGAATGGCACTCGGCGCAATGCCCGGGGCCTTCCACCAGATAGCGCCCGCGGTTCCATTCGGCGCTCTTGGCCGGATCGGGCTGGATCGGCTTGCCGTCCAGGAAGGCGAGCTTCCACAGCCCGAGCCCGCGGCGCACGTTGAACGGGAACGGCAGGTCGTGATCGCGCACCTTGCCTTCGACGGGCGGCAGCGTCTTCAGGAAGGCGAAAACGTCGGCGAGGTCCTGCGCCGCCATGCGCTGGTAGGATGTGTACGGGAAGGCCGGATAGTAATGCCGGCCGTCGGGCGAGACGCCCTCCCGCATGGCGCGGATGAAGCTCGCAACTGTCCAGCCGCCGATGCCGTCGCGCGGATGGGGCGAGATGTTGGGCGCGTAGAACGTGCCAAAGGGCGATTGCAGCCCGAGGCCGCCGCCGAGCCTCGTCCTGTCGTCCTGTCCCGGGATGGCGTGGCAGGAGGTGCAGCCGCCCGCATAGAACAGCGTCTTGCCGTTCTCCAGGTTGGGCGCCGTCGCGACGGTGACGTCCGGGGCTCCGCGCAGGGCCTCGTAGGTAAACGGCGCCGTGAGCAGCCAAAACCCCGCCGCCCCGAGGGCCGCGAGCAACACGAGGGCGACCAGAAGCTTTTTCACCGATAGGGAACCCGGGACCAATTTGCGCTCAAATAGCCAAGCTTTTCATCGTGACGAGCACGCGGCCGAGCCACCCGCAACCCTCCACCGCCATCCCCGGGCTTGACCCGGGGATCCACGCCTCGGGCTCCGGCGTGGATGGCCGGGACAAGCCCGGCCATGACGCAGACCAACAGCCTGAACAACGACGGAGCGAGGGATGGTTACACCCCTGCCCCTCACCGACCGGTTCGAATCCGCTCAGCTCTTCTTGACGCGATAGCTCTCATGGCACGAGCCGCAATTCTTCAGCACGGCCGGGAAATTGGCCTTGAAGCTGGCCTCGTCCTTGATCTCGGCGGAAGCTTTGGTGGCGTCGGCCTCGAACTTCTGGAAGGCGGCCTTGAAGCCCGCCATGTCTTCCCAGATCTTCGGCGCCGCGGTGGTCTCGCCGCCCGTCTTGGAATTGTCGGGGAACAGCGCCGGCATCTTCTTGGCCGCGTCCTGATAGGTCGCGAGGCTCTTCTGCACCTTGGCGAGGTCGAAGGCGGCTTCGCCCTTCAGCATGGCGCCCGGGTCCTTGGTGGCTCCGCCGACCGATTTCATGATGTCCTTGCGCTGCGCAATGACGTCCGACTGCGCGACCACGGCGGTCGCCCCAATCGCGATGGCGGCGGTGGCGATGATGATGCGAAGCATCAGGTACTCCCCTCTGACCCGTTCAAACGGGCTCTATTGCAGGACATGCAGGTTGCCGCCCGGCCTCCCTAAACGCGAGGCGCGAGCTTGCAAAGTTGATCTTGCAACAGCGCAAGATCAACTTTGCGTTATAGAGCTGCGGACCTTCCATCGCCGAGATGCGATCACGCCGCCTGTGCGGATGCGCTCTTGATCGCCGCAAAAACCCTGTCCGGCGTCGCCGGCATGTCCATGTCGCGCACCCCGAAGGCCCGGTCGAGCGCGTCCACGACGGCGTTCATGACCGCCGGGCACGAGCCGATGGAGCCGGCCTCGCCCGCGCCCTTCATGCCGAGCGGGTTGGTGGTGGAGGGCACGTTCCGGGTTTCGAAATGGAGGAACGGCACGTCCTCGGCGCGCGGCAGACAGTAGTCCATGAAGCTCGCCGTCACGAGCTGCCCTTCCGCGTCGAACACGGTCTTTTCCAGCAGCGCCTGGCCGATGCCCTGCACGACGCCGCCATGCACCTGGCCGGCCAGCAGCATGGGGTTCACCGCAATGCCGAAGTCGTCGCAGATGGTGTAGCGCACCACCTTGGCGACGCCGGTGTCGAGGTCGATCTCGACCTCGGCGATGTGGGTGCCGTTCGGGTAGGTGGCGTTGGGAGGCGTGAAGTCGCCCTCCCCGGTCCGCGCCTCGCGCGTGGCTTCCGGCAGGTTGGCGAGGTCGACGAAGTCGATGCGCCGGTCGGTGCCGACGACGCGGACGCCGCCATCCGCGACCTCCAGGTCCGACACGCTGGCCTCGAGCTTCTGCGACGCGAGGTCCTTCAGCTTCTCGGCGAGCTTCTCGGAGGCGACGAACACCGACACGCCGCCGACCGGAATCGAGCGCGAGCCGCCGGTGCCGTGGCCGGTCTTCACCGATTGGGTGTCGCCCTGGATCACCTTGATGCGCTCCAGCGGGATGTCGAGATGCTGTGAGGCGAACTGCGCATAGGCGGTGGCGTGGCCCTGCCCGTTGGACTGGGTGCCCGAATACACCGTCACGGTGCCGTCGGTCTCCAGCCGGATCTCGACGTCCTCGCCCTCGCCCCAGGCGGTGCACTCGATATAGGTCGCCATGCCGACGCCGCGGATCTTGTTCTCCTTGCGGGCCGCGCGGGCGCGGTCCTTGAAACCGGCCCAGTCGGCCGCCTCCATGGCGCGCGTCATGTGCCCGTCGAAGTCGCCGGTGTCATAGGTGCGGTCGCCGATCGGCGTGCTGTACGGCATGGCGCTCGGCGGAATGAAGTTCTTGCGGCGGATCTGCTCGGGCTTCATGCCGGTCTCGCGCGCCGCGCGGTCCACCAGTCGCTCGAGGAGGTAGGCCGCCTCGGGCCGGCCCGCGCCCCGGTAGGCGTCCACCGGCACCGTGTTGGTGTAGACGCCGCGCACGCGCACATGGAGCGCCGGCGTCCTGTAGACGCCCGTCATCATGGTGCCGCCCAGATACGGGATATAAGGGCCATACTGCGAGCAGTACGCGCCGATCTCGCCCAGGATGTCGAAGCGCATGGCCAGGAACTTGCCGGCCTTGTCCATCGCGACTTCGCCCACCGCATAGTTGGAGCGGCCCTGCGCGTCGCCCATGAAGTGGTCGCCGCGATCCGCGATCCAGCGCACCGGGCGCTTCAGCCGCTTGGCGGCCTCGGCGGCCAGCGGATACTCGCGATAGCAGAACGTCTTGGTGCCGAAGCCGCCGCCGACGTCGCCGGTGACGACGCGGATGTTTTCCGGCTTGATCTTCAGGACCTGCGCAGCCAGCGTGTCGCGGATGCCGTGCACGCCCTGGCTGGAGAGCGTCAGCCTGTAGCTCTTCGACTTGGCGTCGTACTCGGCGATGACGCCGCGCGTTTCCATGTAGTTGGTGATCAGGCGGTTGTTCTCCACCTCGATCCGCACGACCTTGGCCGCGCCGGCGAAGATGGCGTCCACCTTGGCCTTGTCGCCCATCTCGGCGTCGAACGACACGTTGTCGGGCTGTTCGCTCCAGACCGATGGCGAGCCCTTCTCCAGCGCGGCGCGCAGGTCCACGGCGGCCGGAAGCTGCTCCCAGCTCACCCCGATCGCCTCGGCGGCGTCCTTGGCCTGGTTCACGGTCTCGGCAACCACGAACGCGACCGCGTCGCCGACATGCTTGGCGACGCCCTTGGCGAGCACGGGGATGTGGGCGACGTGGTTCTGCGTGCCGTCGCTGTTGGGCAGGGCGGCCTGGCAGGGCACATCGCCGAGATGCGCCACGTCCTCGTGCGTGAGGATCAGCTTCACGCCCTTCATGGCGCGCGCGGTCTCGAGGTCCGAGAAGGTGAACCGCGCATGCGCGTAGGGGCTGCGCAGCAGCACGGCCTCGAGCTGGCGCTCGGGCTGGTAGTCGGCCGTGTAGTTGCCGCCCCCGGTCAGCAGGCGCTGGTCCTCGACGCGGCGGAGCGGCTGTCCGATGCCGAACTTCTTGACGGTCATGGTGATCCTCGAAGCGGAGCGAATGGGGGTGTGGGAGGACGCAACTGGAAGATGGGCGCGGTCAGGGCCCCGTCGCGACGGGTTCGCCGTGCTGGACCCAGTCCAGCATGCCGCCCGCATAATGGGCGTCGACCGTGACGCCTCCGGCTGCGGCCGCCGCGGCCGCCGTCAGGGAGCGCTTGCCGGAGCGGCATGAAAACACGATGCGCCTGCCCTGCGGATCGGGCAGCGCCGCGGCGTCGAAGGTGGACAGCGGAAACAGAACCGCGCCGGCGATGTGGCCGGCTTCCCATTCGTTCGGCTCGCGCACGTCCACCAGCAGAATAGAGCCGTCCGCCAGGCCCTTCTTGATGTCCTCGATCCCGAGATTCTCGACCTTGGGTCCGCGGCCAAATCCGAACATGCGCGCCAGTCCTCGAACGTTTCCGGACCGGACTTTAGCCCATTCGGTTGGCTTGGCCAGAGGCCTGCGCGCCCGGTCTAACAAAAGGGGCGCGCCTTTTGGGCGCGCCCCGGATAGTGTCAGGCGAGCGGCGGAATGCGCAGCACCTGGCCCGGATAGATCTTGTCCGGATGGGTCAGCATCGGCTTGTTGGCCTCGAAGATCTCGTTGTAGTGGCTGCCCTTGCCCTTGCCGTACTGCTTCTCGGCGATGGCCCAGAGCGTGTCGCCCTTGACGACCGTGTACATGTTGGAGGCCGCCGTCTCGTTGTTGACGATCAGGTCGCTCTCGACCTCGGCCACGCCCTGCGTGTTGCCGAGCGCCAGGATGATCTTCTCGGCGTCGGCGGTGGACATCGCCTTGCCGGACACCTTCACCTTGTCGCCATCGACCGTGACCTGGATGCCATCGCCGCCGAGGCCATGCTTGGCGACTTCCTTCTGCAGCGCGTCAGGCTGCGCGGCGGCCGCCGGGGTCGCGCCGAACAGCTTCTCGCCGGCGTCCTTGATGAACTTGAACAGGCCCATGGTCCCACTCCCTTTGTGTTGTCGATCGATGAAGAGATAGGGCACATGCGCCGGGGTTCAAACAAGCAACCGTGAGGCGAGTAGCCCGACCGGACACGAAAAAGCCCGCGCGAATGGCGCGGGCTGGTCCGTCAGCGCGGCGAAAAAACTATTCGCCGGCGCGGAGCATCTTTTCCATCGCGGGTTCGGCGGGGTTCCAGATCGAATCCCCATCGAACTCGCCGTCGGCCGCCGTGGAAAGCAACTGCCCCAGGCGATTGCGGGCCCGGTTCACGCGGCTCTTCATGGTGCCGACCGCGCAACCGCAGATGTCGGCGGCTTCCTCGTAGGACATGCCGGAGGCGCCCACCAGGATCAGCGCCTCGCGTTGGTCGGGCGAGAGCTGCTGCAGCGCGTTCTGGAAGTCGAGGAAATCCATGTGCGAGTTTTGCGACGGAGCGGACGCCAGCCGGGCGGCGATCTGGCCTTCCGGGTCGGCGACCTCGCGGCGGCGCTTGCGGTATTCGGAGTAGAAGATGTTGCGCAGGATCGTGAACAGCCAGGCCGACATGTTCGTACCCTCCGTGAACGAGCCCAGATTGCTCCAGGCTTTCACGAGAGTTTCCTGAACGAGGTCGTCGGCGCGATCGATGTTGCCAGAGAGCGACATCGCAAAGGCGCGCAGGCTGGGGATCGCCCCGAGAAGCTCGGCTTTCAGGCTGGCGCTGCCTTGCGGGTTCATTCCTGGTCTCCAAGCTTCTCGTCGAGCTTGTCCATGAGCTCCTTGAAGCGATCGGGAACCGGCTGATTCAGCACTTCGTCATACACAGCCCTCAGCTGACGGCCGATGTGATCCTGAATTTGCGGAACCATTCCGGGCGTCGACTCACGGCCGACAGCCACCGGATCCGCAACTGCGGGATCCGAGTGCAGAGCACTCTTGTTTTGCGTCATTGCCACCCTCCGGGGAGCACGGGACAAAGGTCCCGCACAGCAGGATTGATCGCAGCCACAACGCACGATCCGGTATACGGTTCCCCGGACGCTGGAACCTTTTTTTCAGCCGTACGTTGT
Source organism: Alsobacter metallidurans (assembly GCF_014636935.1). Lineage (GTDB taxonomy): Bacteria > Pseudomonadota > Alphaproteobacteria > Rhizobiales > Beijerinckiaceae > Alsobacter > Alsobacter metallidurans. The sequence goes on from NZ_BMES01000002.1 coordinate 1,454,287, forward strand.
GGCCCAATGCCGTGCTTAGGCACGGGCATCATTGGGGGCGCTATGCCGATTTCTCAGGCCATCTCACCGCATCTGCCTTTCATGCGCCGCTTTGCGCGTGCGTTGACCGGCAATCAACGCATTGGCGACGTTTATGTTCAGGCGACATTGGAGTCGATCGTCTCCGATCCTTCGCGCATCGATCTGAACGGCGATGTCCGGATCGCGCTCTACCGGCTGCTGCTGGAAGTGTGGCGCTCGGTGCCGATCAACGCCCAGGTTGATCCCGGTCTCCCCGCCGTGGAGCTTGGCGCGCAGCGCAGCCTGGACGCAATGACGCCGCGCTCGCGCATCGCGTTCCTGCTGCGCTCGCTCGAGGGGTTCAGCACCGCCGAGGTTGCGCAGACGCTGGACTGCTCGCTCGGCGAGGCGCAGGCGCTGCTGGACGCCGCCGGCCGCGAGCTCGCGGACCAGATCAAGACCGACGTGCTGATCATCGAGGACGAGCCGCTGATCGCGCTCGACCTGCAGAGCCTCGTCGAGGACCTCGGCCATCGCGTGGTGGACGTCGCTCGCACGCACAAGGAGGCTGTGGCTTCCATAAGGAGGCTGTGGCTTCCATTCAGAAACTTCGTCCGGGCCTGATCCTGGCCGACATCCAGCTTGCCGACGGATCGTCGGGCCTGGAGGCCGTGAACGAGATCCTTGGCGCCATCGAGGTGCCGGTGATCTTCATCACCGCCTATCCGGAGCGCTTCCTCACCGGCACCCGGCCGGAACCGGCCTTCCTGATCACCAAGCCCTTCCTCACCGACACCGTAAAGGCCGTGATCAGCCAGGCCCTGTTTTTCCAACGGCGCGCGCAGCGCACCGACAAGACCGCGATTCCGGCCTGAATGCAGAAAAGCCGCTCCGCGATGGCGGAACGGCTTTTCTGGCTTTTCAAGGATTGTCGAAGGCGCTCGTTCATACGAGCGCCTTCGTTGTTTCAGCGGGTGATCATGCCAATGATCATGCCGGCGACGCCCGCGGCCACCAGCGCCGTCAGCGGACTGCGGCGAACCGACTCCTCCAGCTCGGAGCTCAGCGTTTCCAGCCTCGCCTGCGTGTCCTCGGCGATGCCGCTGCCGGCGCGCGCGATGCTGCCGGCCGCGTCGGTGACCTGCCCGCGGGCTGTGCCGACGGCCTCGCGGACCTTTTCGGCCTGAGCCGCAGCCTCTTCCTTTACAAGCTGGGCGACAGTGTCGCTCAGCTTGCCAAGGTCGGAGCGCAACTTCGTCAGATCGTCCCTGACGTCCTCTGCGCCGCCGCCAACCGTGCTGTCGAAGTCAGTCACGCGCGTCTCCTATGAGAGTCTGGAAAGTCAGAGCCTGCCTGTCAGCAGTAGGACGATCACGATCAGGATGACCACGCCCAGAATGCCGGACGGCCCGTAGCCCCAGCCGCGGCTGTGAGGCCAGCTCGGCACGGCGCCGATCAAAAGCAGGATGAGGATGATCAGCAGGATTGTGCTGATGCCCATGATGAATTCTCCTGAACGTCTGCGGCCTTGCGGTCCGCTTGTTGTTGCCTCGGTTCCCGGCGTGAGAACCACGATCCCTGCGGCAACGTTCAGGGTGTCGGGAAGGTTCCTGCAACCTGCGGCCGCCTGACGCAGTTGCGCATTGGAGTAACGGCTGGGCGGCGCGAAGCGCGATCTGCTTGCGCCTTCCAACGAGAACGGGACCCGCAACACCTGCTGCGGGTCCCGTTCGGCGCGGTTCGATCGGGCGGGAGGGGGCGTTCTGGCCCGAACCGTGCCTTGCTACTCAAACACGACTGAAGGTCCCGGGTTCCCGTCCGGGACCGACGAGGCGGCGTTCAGTGCGCTTCCAGCGAAGCGACGACCCAAGGATTCCAGGGCGAGCGCTTGGCGCCCTTGGCGGACGCGTCCTGCTCGGGAGACGACGTGGTGGCGTTTGTGGGCGCGCAAACGCCATCCTGCTGCGCTTTGGCGCGAACGGGCGTCATCGCGACCGGCGTGCTCGCCACAATCAGGCTGGCGGACGGTGCGGCGGCTTTTGCAGCCGCAGGCGCGTTCTTGACCACCGCGATGACGGGCGGCACGAAAAAGAAGGAGACCGCGACCGAGAATGCGACGGTGGGAAGAATTCGCGACGCGTTCATCTTTGATCTCCGTGTAGATGCATCCGACAACGCCGCGACTCTAGGGAGGTTCCCGCGCCGCCGATGCGCGTTAGCGCACATCGCTCGCCAGACGCTGCCTTGATTTCGTGATGCTCCCCGCTGCCGCCACGACGGCGCGCGGAATGCATGTACTTTCCGGCTGTCATTGCCGATCTAGTTGCGCTGGGACGATGACTTTCGAGCTGCGCGGGCGGGCGTTGGCGGGTTTTCCGCGTTCCGTTCCTCGGCATCGCGTTCATTGGCCACCTTTCGCAGCCTCTTTCCGGCAGGCGGCGCGGCGCCGAGCACGTCTTCGGCCGCGACCCCGACCGCACGGATCGCCGCCGTCTTGAGGCGCTCGTTGCGCTCGGGCGAGTGCGGGGGCGCCTCGGCGGCCGACTCCACTTCTTCTTCCAGGGCGGCCACCACTTCCGGCCGGCCGAGCTCCTTGATATCCTCGACATTCGGGTCACGCGCCTGCTTGGCGACGTCACGATACCGGGCCAGCAGGGTGTTGAGCTGATCCTCCGACATCTCCTCCAGATCGAGCAGCGTGTTGCGCGCCGAATGGGTCGCGCGAATGAGCTCGTCGAGCTTGATCTGGATGGAAGCCGACTCCCGGTTCTGCGTATTTTGGATCAGGAACACCATCAGGAAGGTGATGATCGTCGTCCCGGTGTTGATCGCGAGCTGCCACGTGTCCGAATAATGGAACAACGGCCCTGTGACGGCCCAGAGCAGGATCAGCGCGCACGACCCCACGAAGGTCATCGGGTTCCCGGCGAACTTGCTGGTCTTCGAGGCGAAGGCTGAAAACTTGAACGACATCGTCGAGACACTCCCGCGAACCCGGGCGTGTTCTTGCGACGACTTAGCGCCCTGGGTGTGGTGGAACGTCGCACCCTTGTGGCTGTTCCATTACGGATCCTCAATGCGGGGCCCAGGTCCGCACACAAACAAACCGCCGGCTAACAAAAAGGCCGGCGCGAGGCCGGCCTTTCTGGAGTTCAACCCCTGCGGGGAAGCTCAGTAGTAATCACAGACCCGACGGCCATACGCGTCGTAGTAGCAGTCAGCCGAGCGACGCGGGGTCGTCGCCGCGCCCACCACGGCGCCGCCGGCCGCGCCGATCGCCGCGCCCGCCAGAGCGCCGCTGCCACGGCCCGTCGCCGCGCCGCCGATCACCGCGCCCGCCGCGCCGCCCAGCACCGCGCCGGTGGCGGCCCGGTTGCCCTCTTCGGTCGCGCAGGCGCCGAGCGACAGCGCCACAGCCGAGATCATCAGGATCTTCTTCATCGTGTTCTCCTCCAGACAAACTGAACGCGAAACGTTCCATCCCAGGCCAACAGAAGACCCTGTGTCTCGTCGGCATTGCGGGTGGCAACGCATGTCAAGCCACAAAGGTTGCGATCGCGTCTCGGAAAGCCACAGCGGAGCAGTGGAATCAGTGTGATCGGCTTGGCTTCCAGCGGCTCCGTCCCTGCCTGCCCGGGCGCGGAACCAACCTAAAGGGCCAGCGTTGGAGGACACAAACAAACCAGAGGAGCGCAGGAATGCCAGATAAGCAGCAGCGGTCGAACCGGGGCTTCGCTTCTATGGACGAGTCCAAGCAGCGGGATATCGCTCGCAAGGGCGGAGAAAGCGTCCCCAATGAGAAGCGCAGCTTTTCCCGTAATCCGCAGCTTGCCGCCGAAGCCGGCCGCAAGGGCGGTCGCAGCGTCGCTCCTGAGTCCCGCAGCTTCTCACGAGACCCGAAGCTTGCCGCCGAGGCTGGCCGCAAGGGTGGCGAGGCCTCGCACAGCCGTCGGATGAAGGACGCCGAAGCCGGTTCGCGCTGAAGCGTCAACCCGGCCTCTTTGCAGGCGTCGGCCCCGCCGCGGCGGGATCGGCGCCTTTTGCTTGTCCAGGCTCTGGTTTCTCCACCCTGGAAAGCTCGGGCTACAACGCAAAAGCGCGGCGGATGAAACCGCCGCGCTTTCTCGCGATGTGAGAGAGCTCAGGCCCCTACGGCCTCGCTCAGGTTGATGTCGAGGATCCGCTCGCGCGTGTGGCGAACGGCGGGCCTGGAGCCGTTGGTCAGCGCTTGGATCTCGTTCTGCATGGCCTGCCAGGTTTCGTCCCACGCAGCTGCGTCGCCCCGCTGCGGGTTGGCGGCCAGCCGCACGGACGCGTGCCGGCCGGTCTGGCGCGCGAACATCTCGGGCGTTCCGGCGAAGACGAGGTCGACGCGGCCTAGAACGCGGCGCTCCAGCAGCTGCAGCGTTGCGGGGGCGTTGGGGCGCGCGGCGAGGTCTTCGGCGCAGTCATAGATCCGCGTCGCCGGCGTCAGGTGCGAACTGAACGCCATGGCGGGCGGCGACATGAGCCAGATAACGGTCGGCTGGCCGGTTTCGGCGAGAAGATCGTCCAGCAGCTTGCGCAGCAGCGCGTTCGCGGTCCGGTCTGCGAGCCGCGGCGGCAGGTGCGGCGTCGCCACCAGCAGATCGTCGCCCGCTTGTTCCCGCTCGAGCGAGCCCGCCCCTGCCCCGTCCGTCATCGGATCATCGAACACGATAACCCGATGGTCGTGCGCTGCGCGCGTCATCAGCTCGCGCACCCTCACATCGTCCTCTCGCCAGCGGCGGTGCGCAAAGCAGATCAGCAGCGGCTTCTCGGTCTGCGACGGCTTGGCGGCGGGCGCGGCGGTGTCGGTGGGAAGAGACATGAGACGATCCTGAATTCCGGACGCGACGCAGCGTGATCCGGCCGGTGAGCCGGAGTTGCGTCGCTAGAGTGGGCGGCTGTTTTTGATGAGAACCAAGGGTCCAAAGTGAAACGTTCAAACCTCGCGAGGGTTCCAAGCCGCACGCCCCAATGGCGACGCACGGAACCGCGCCGCGCGACCCGCGTTCCGCCCGCTCTCGACCGGAGCTCCAAATGGCCGAACACGACGCCGGGACTGAACGTCTCGCCGAATGCGCCGCGCTGCTGATCGGCGTCACCCGCATGATGCTGGACGCGGAACCCAAAGCGTTCGCGGCCTGGCTGCGCCGTGTCGCCGATGACATCGAGGCGGAGGCCGCCGAAGCAAGCCCCGGCGAGTTGCCGGCCGAAGCCCGCCCCCGCCACTGAGCCGCTCAGCCGTTCACGACCGTGCCGCCGTTCGGGTGTATCACCTGGCCGGACATGTAGCTCGCGTCCTCGCTGGCCAGAAACACATAGGCGGACGCCACCTCACGTGGCTGCCCGGGCCGGCTCATCGGCACGTCCGCGCCGAAGCTCTTGACCTTCTCGGCGTCGAACGTCGCCGGGATCAGCGGCGTCCAGATCGGGCCCGGCGCGACGGCGTTAACCCGGATGCCGTCCTTGGCCAGCGCCATGGAGAGCGAGCGGGTGAACGCCACGATCGCCCCCTTGGTGGAGCTGTAGTCCAGCAATTGCGGGCTGCCCTTGTAGGCCGTCACCGAGGTGGTGTTGATGATCGACCCGCCTGCCTTCAGCAGCGGTCGCACCGCTTTCGCCATGAAGAAGTAGCTGAAGATGTTGGTCCGGAAGGTGCGCTCCAGCTGCTCCTCCGAGATCTCGGTGATGTCCTCACGCTGGTGCTGCTCCGCCGCATTGTTGACCAGCACGTCGATGCCGCCGAAAGCGTCCGCGGCCTTGGCCACGCAGTCGCGGCAGAACGCCTCCTGGCCGACGTCGCCCGCCATCGGAAGCGCCTTGCCGCCCTCGGCTTCGATCAGCCGGACGGTCTCCTGCGCGTCCTCGTGCTCCTCCTTGTAGATGAACGCCACCGACGCGCCTTCACGCGCCATCGCGACCGCGACGGCGCGGCCGATGCCGCTGTCCCCTCCCGTGATGATCACGCCCTTGCCCTTCAGGCGGCCGGCCCCGGCGAAACGGGGCGCATAATCCGGCTTCGGGTTCATCTCGCTCTCGTGGCCGGGCTGGGAGGCCTGGTGCTGGGGCGGGAGAGTTTGTTCGGGCATGAGGGCTCCACTGGATGGGCGAGGGTCAGGAATGCGGCGATCGGCGCGACGCGCCCGCCGGCTGCGGGCCCGCATAAGCGTGGAACTGCAGCATGGCGGTGGCCAGCGACCCGCATGTCGCAAGCGACGCGGATGAAAGCGCGAGCGCTGCGATCGGCGCGGCCTGTGTCTCGCCTGCGAAGATCAGGGATGCGATGCCGTGTGCGTCCAGGGCCAGCAGCGCGGCCGTGAACGCCAGCCCGAGAACGAGGCCGAAACCCGCATGGGTGAGCAAGAACCGCGGCCAGGCCGCGAGCGCTTGCGAGCTGTAGGGTTCGGGCTCCGGAGCCATGGCCGCCTTCCGCTGCGTTCCACGGAGCAACGGGGCCTCTGGCTGTTCGTTCCCGGCGGTTCGGAACGGGCCTTAGCCCACCCACACCTTGGGCTCGCTCGGCTCGGCGCCGGGATCGCGGATGTAGCTGCTCGGGATGTCGAGCCGCCACGAGAACCCGGATTCGGCATAGTCGAGTTGGGCCTTGCCATTCAGGGCCCGCGGAACCAGCCGTTCGATCACGGCGTGGCCGAACCCCTTGTGGCGGGGAGGCTGCACGGCCGGGCCGTTGCGCTCCGCCCAGTCGAAGATGAAGCGCGGCGTCTCGCCGGACGCATCCAGACGCCAGCTGATCGCGATCACGCCGGAGGGCACCGACAGGGCGCCGTATTTCGCCGAGTTGGTCGACAGCTCGTGCAGCGCCAGGCCGATGTTCTGCGCCGCCTCGGGCTCAAGCACGATGTCCTCGCCCTCGAGCGTGATGCGCGTGCCGATGACGTCGCGCCAGTGGCTGAGCTGCGTTCGCACCAGTTGGGTCACCGAAGCGCCCTGCCAGTTCTCGTTCACCAGGATGTCGAGCGAACTCGCGAGCCCCTGCAGGCGGCCCGAGAAGCGAGCCTCGAAATCGCGGGCCGAAACGCTGGTGGTGAGCGTCTGCCGCGCCATCGCCTGCACCACCGCGAGGAGATTCTTGGTGCGATGCGTAAGCTCCCGCAGGAGAATGCGATTGTGGGTCTCACGCTGCCGGCGCTCGGTGACGTCTACGCTCGCGCCCACCACGCCGACGATCGCCCCGGCCTCGTCGCGCTGAGCCTCGACGCGCAGCAGGTGCCACTTCTCGGCGCCGGGCCTTTCGACCCGGAATTCGCCCGAGGCCGGGTCGCCCGAAACCAGGACCCCGCCCTTCAGCTCGGTGAGCTTGCGGGCGAGCTCGGGCTTGAAGATGTCCGGATCGGTCTTGCCGACGAACTCCGCCGCCGCCCTGCCCTCGAAATCGCTGCTGACCCACGTGTACGCAAGGTCGCGCCCCTGCGTGAACACCGTGATGTCCGCGCCTTTCAGCGCCACCTGGAACCTCAGAATGGTGCTCTGCAGCTCGACGCTGACCTGCGCGAGCCTCTGCTGGACGAGCTTCTCGCTGGTGAGATCGATGATGGCGCCGATCAAACCGATCGCCGCGCCGTTCTCTCCCAGAAGCGGCTCCGTGCGAACCCGGTACCACCGGCGCTCGCCGTTGATCTCGACGCTGTACTGGTGATCTCGCGGCGCCCCATTCGCCAGAACCTCGTCCTTCGCCGCCACCGCGATCCGGACGACGTCGTCGGGCAGGAAGTCTTCCTCCCTGAGGCCTCGGATGGACTCAGGCGACTTCCCGAACAGGTCGCCGCTCACCCAGGTGAACACCCGGTTCAGGTCCTGCGCAAAGACGATGACGTTCGCGGCCCGCAAGGCCACCTGGAAGCGTTGCACCGCCCCGGCCAATTCGCGGGTGCGCGCAGCGACCTCCTCCTCGAGCCGCTCGTTGGCCTTGCTCAAGCCCTTGCGGCTGTCGTCGACGACCCGCAGGAACCGGTAGGTGCTGAAGATCTGGTGCGCCCCGAACAGCAGGATGCCGAGCGCCGCGATTCCGCCGATCGCCATCTGCGTGCGCGCGGCATTGCGGTAGCCCCGTTCGGATCGCAGCATCAGCACGCGGTTATGGTCGAGGAAGCGCACGATCTCGGCGCGCACGGCGTCGTGGTCGAAGCCGGGGGCAGAGCCCCGCGCCGACGTCACCGCCTCGTCCCGTTTGCCGGCCTCGACCAGGCCCAGCAGGCGCTCGGCCTCGGTGACCTGCAACCGCATGGCGTCGCGGATCGACTCGAGACGCTTGCGCTGCTCGTCGTCTCGCACCGCCTCGAACAGCTTGGCGAGATGTTTGTCCGGCGCCGGCAGGAGAGAACGGAACCGTTCGCGCGCGGCTGGATCGTCGGAGATGAGGAGTCCGTACTCGGCCGCCAGCACGTCGCAATAAGAAGCGTCCAGCCTGAACGCGTGTTCGCGGACCTGCGCCGCCGCCATGTTGAGGGTGACGATCCGGTCCGTGTTGAACACCGCCAGCGCGGCAGCAAGCACGGCCGCCGCCAGCAACGCCACTGCGAGCGCCGCCACGGTCACGCCACGATGAAGCATTCCGGGAGTGCGACCGCCGGACGACGTTTCCCGTTCAGGTGTGTTCATCATTGCCGGAAAACGCCCCGACCCGGGGACTGCCCTCAAGCCGCCCTCTCGACCCCAACACGCTGCAACGCGCGTTGATCAACATTCGTTCCCACGCGCCCGCGCCGGCGGACGATTAGTTTCCAACGGTAAAATACAGGATGACGCCGGCCACGATGGCGAGGCCCAGGCCGATGCCCAGCACATATCTGACATTGTGGCCCGTCACGCCCTGCTTCGCGCGCACGTCATTCTCGACAGTCGGTGTGTCCAAGGGCTCTCGGGCCATTCGATTTCTCCATTGCGGGTCGTGGTGGCAACGCCACCCCCGGAACGACGGTTCCGCGCCATCGTGGTTGGTGCGAGGAACGAAAGCAGGCCAGGCACGTTTGTCTCGCAAATCCGCCCCTTCACCTTCGCGAGGCATCAATGTCGGTTCACGCCCTGCCGCCAAGCGTACGCGTCCTCCTGCCCGTGGACGCCCTGTTCGTGATCGACGTGCTTCGCCGTTTCGAGCGTTTCCGCAGCGGCTATGACCAAAAGCATCTGGACGCCGCCGCCGAGTCCATCCGCGACAAGCTCGGCGAAGCCGCAGTGGACGGCGTGATGTCCGACGCGCTGCTGCTCGACAACGAGATCCGCCTGCGCACGGGCGGAAATTTCGGCTTTATGCCCGATGGCTCGCCGAGCGCCACACAGGACGAAGTGACATTGCTGCGCATGATCGCGGCGCTTCAGGACGGCGCTTTCCGGATGGCCGGCGAGGACGCGGCGGATCTGGGCGTCATCCAGTCCCGGGCCTTGCTGATGCTGGCCAACAAGATCGCCAACCGCCTCGACACGCATGGCCTGCGGCTGCGGCGCGACACGATCGGCCTGAACGCAGGTCTTCGTGCTCTCCCGCCCCAACGTCCCGCAGGCGGCAAGGCTCCCGAGCTGCGCATCGTCGCCACCATGGCGCGCTGAAACACGCGAAATGCAACCAGAAGGCCGGAGCGCGCTCCGGCCTTTTTGATTCCGGGAGTTCTCAATCCGGCGCGAGGCTCCCACTCACGAGATGGTTCGAGAATGGCCAACCGACTCGCAGCGGCGAGCAGCGCCCGCTCAGGCGCTCTTCTTGGTCCGTGCGACCTTGGAGCGAGCGACGGCAGCCTTCCCGGCTGCGCCCTTTACGGTCTTGCTCGGCGCGAGCGGCTTGGCCGCAGCAGCCGCCGTTTTGGAATCCGTCGGCTTCGGCGCAGCCTTGCTGGCCGGAGCTTTGGGAGCCGCCGCCTTGCCGCCTGCCGTCGCGCGGACGGGCGATGCGGCAGCGGCAGTCCGCTTCGCCGGGGCCCCGGCTTCGGCCGCACCTCGCTGCTCGGCCTCGATGCTCTTGCGCAACGCGTCCATGAGGTTGACGACGTTGTTTTGCCGCGGTTCGGCCGAGGGCGCGGGCGCGCTGCGGCCCGACTGCTTGGCTTTGACGAGTTCGATCAGCGCGTCCTCGTAGCGGTCGGTGAAGCTGGCGGGATCAAAACTGCGCCGCATGCGCCCGATGATGTGAGACGCCAGGTCCACCATGTCGGGCGGGATGTTGAGGTCGGGAATGTCCTCGAAATAGGCGTCCGGCTGCCTCACCTCGTAAGGGTAGCGGAGCGTCGCAGCGAAAAGACCCTTCCCGCGCGGCTCCAGCATCACGATCCGCTCGCGGCGGTAGAGCACCACGCGCGCGATGCCGACGACGTCATGCTTGCGCATCGCCTCGCGGATCACCGCGAAAGCCTCCTGGGCGACACGATCATCCGGGGCCAGATAGTAGGGCGAGTCGACGTAGAGCTCGTCGATCTCGGAACGGGGAACAAACGCCTCGATGTCGATGGTGTGGCTGCTCTCGATGGCGATCTTGTCGATCTCGTCGTCCTCGACGATCACGTAATCGCCCTTGGCTACCTCGTAGCCACGAACCTGGTTCTCGGTCTCGACCACGTCGCCGGTGTCGGGGTCGAACATCTGGCGGCGAAGCCGGTTGCCGGTCTCACGGTTGATCGTATGGAAGGAGACGCGTGAGGCTGCCGTGGAAGCGGGGTAAAGCGCCACCGCGCAGGAAACGAGAGACAGTTTGAGATAGCCCTTCCAGTTTGCACGCGGCGCCATAACGCAACCCTCCGCCCGCGACATCACGCGTCGCCGGACTCCCGAACGTGAGTCTCTTCCGACTCGTTCCCTCCTGGGCGGCTTGCCGATTCCCCGGGGATTTGGTGTAGTAAACCCGTCCCCGCTGATTAATGGAATTAACAAATATCAATCGATTTTGGCCAGCGAAGTTCGCCCGCCCAGCATTCGCCATAATTGGGTCGCTTTGCGGCCACCCCGCATGGTGAATGAATGGTTATGGTCCTGCTTGGAAGGCGCGAGTTCTTGAGGCTCTGCCTAGGTTTGCCCGTTCCAGGCGTGACCTCAATGCCACATCGGCGGGCGTGAACGTTCCAGCCGCCCGTTTCAGGCGCAACCTGAATTGAATATGATCGTTGTGGCGGGTATTGTCTCTCAGGCTCAAGCCTCGAGACCCCTCCTCGAAAGGATGCGAATAAAATGATCCGTAATCTCCTCCTCGCCGCCACGGCCCTGACCGTGATGTCGGGCGTCGCCTCGGCCGCCGACCTGCCGACCTCGAAGGGCGCCCCGATGGCGCCGGTGGTGTACGCCCCCGTCTTCACGTGGCAGGGCTTCTACGTCGGTCTGAACGCCGGCTACGGCTTCTCCGACAACCGCAACGTGACCTTCACGAGCGGCACGGGCGTCGTCACGACGTTCAGCGACAGCAACGACGGCGGCTTCGTCGGTGGTGGCCAGATCGGCTACAACTGGCAGTTCGGCCAGATCGTCGCTGGCGTTGAGGCCGACATCCAGTACGCCGACCTCGGCCGCAAGAGCGACTTCGCTCCCTTCTACTACGGCGGCGGCAACGACAGCAGCTACTTCGGCACCGTTCGCGGCCGCCTCGGTTACGCTTTCGATCGCGCCCTCATCTACGTGACCGGCGGTCTCGCTTACGGCGACATCGGCGGCAGCGCCTTCGGCAACGACAACACCAAGGCCGGCTGGACCCTGGGCGGCGGCGTCGAGTACGCCTTCACCCCGAACTGGACCGCCAAGATCGAAGGTCTCTACGTGAACATCGATCGTGGCAACCGTGGCTACGTTGTCGCCGGCCCGACGGCTGCGACCACCTATGCGGTCACCAGCGGCAAGAACAACGACTTCGGCGTTGTTCGCGTCGGCCTGAACTACAAGTTCTAATCCCCGCTTAGGCGAGGCTTAGTGAGCCCGGCGGACTTCGGTCCGCCGGGCTTTTTCGTGTCTGAGCGTCCGCGGCGACGCGATCCTGGGCCCGTGTGACCGGACCGCCGGAGGCCAACAAGGCAACCGAACCTGCTTTCGCCCGTTAAGGAGTTCTGCGTGTCACGGCCGGCGCCTCGGCCTGCGTTGATTGAACGGGCGTAATTTTCATGAACAGCGGACACCGGTTCCAGGAACTGGCGGACCATGCCCCCGTGCTCATCTGGCGGGTCGGTCCGGACAAGATGTGCAATTACGTCAACATTCCTCGCCTAGAATTCACCGGACGATCCCTCGAAAGCGAATGCGGCGATGGCTGGTTCGACCCGATCCACGCCGAGGATGCGGAGCGTTGTCGCCGGCATTTCAACACCGCCTTTGACCGCCGGGCCGAATTCACCATCGACTATCGCCTGCGCCGGCATGACGGCGCCTACCGCTGGGTCATGGACCGGGGTCGTCCATTCTTTGATTCGGAAGGCCGGTTCTCGGGCTATCTCGGATCCTGCATCGACATTACGGATCGCAAGGAAGCCGAAGTCCGCGCCACCGCGGCCTTGGCGGAAGCCCGACGCGCTGTGCGTCAGCGCGACGTGCTGCTGGCCGAGGTTCATCATCGGGTCAAAAACAACCTCCAGGTGATCCTGAGCCTGATCGGCCTGAAGGCCCGCGACGTGAACGACGAAGAGTGCCGCCTTGCGCTGGAGTCGGTCGGGCGCCGGGTCCAGGCCATAGGAGTGATCCAGCAGGAGTTGCACGAAGACGCCGACATCTCGCGCATTGGCCTGCTGGACTACCTGAAGCGCCTGATGCCGCCGTTGGCGATGATCCACCATGGCGACCGCGCCGCCTTGGTGGTGTCAGGCGAGAATGCGCCGATCGACCTCGCGGCGGCGTCGCTGCTCGGCATGATCCTGGCCGAGTTGACCGCCAACGCCTTCCGGCACGGCCTCGCCGCCCAGGGCGGATCGCTGTCCGTTCAGGTCGGCAGGAGCCCGATGGGGCGCATCACAGTGACGATGGAAGACAATGGCGAGGGCTTCGACGCCGATGAGGCCGCCAAGACAACCGGGATCGGCCTGAAGCTCGTCCGGAACCTGGCCCGGCAGGGACACATCGACATCGCGTGCGACTCGCGCGCCGGAGCGCGCTGGACCATGACGCTCCCGACCGAAGCGCCATCGTCCGAGACTTAAAGTCAGCCGCGGGCCGCCATGGTCATCAGCCGCTCGATCGTCGACTCAAGTTCGGCGACCTGGAACGGCTTGCCGAGATGCGCCGTCGGCGGCTTCGGGGTGATGGGCTGGGGCCCCTGCCCCGTATGGCCGGTGGCGAAGATCACCGGCAGCAGCGGCGTCTTGGCGCGCAGCAGCTCGGCGAGACGATCGCCGGCGATGTCGGGCAGTCCGAGATCCGTGATCAACAGGTCGATGTCCGAGTGCTCCCCGAACAAGGCGAGAGCCTGCCCGCCGTTGAGCGCCTCGAGCGGCCGGTGGCCGAGCTCTTCCAACATATCCACGAGGGTGAGCGCGATGAGCGGCTCGTCCTCGACAAGCAACACTTTGAAAGAGGCCCCGTCCAAAGCAACACCTTCCGCCCGACACTTCGACAGGGCAAATCAACAACGACAACGGCCCCGCGTGCAGTCTACCGCAACACGTCCGACGGATTCCAGTCATGTTCGGCAGCGAACGCGACCTCGTGGCGACCCGCTCGCGCGGCGGCTCGCCACGGGTACTTACGCTTTCCGCCCCGTCGTGTCGCCTGTTTGTTCCTTATCGCGCGCCGGCGTATGCGGCGCGCCAGTTCCGGTGCGGCTTTCATCGGCCGCGCCGGGCTGGCCGGGTCGATGAGCAGGCGCGCCTTTGGCGATTTTGGCGGGAGCAGATTTCGGCGTCTTGGCGTCGCTGGGCATTATTGCGCCTCCGCTGTGGGATCGGGTTTCAGGCCTCCGGTCGCGGTCTCGATCGCATGCCGGAGCATGTGGAACTGACGCAGGCCCTCGACGAGCTCGTCCTTGGTCATCGCGCAGGCGCCCGGTAGGCCGATTTCGAATGCGAAGGACCGCAGGTCGGCCGTGATCGGATCGTCGGGTAGGCGAATGCTGGCCTGCCTCGGGCCGCTGGTGTGAATCTCACGCATGGCGAACTGGAACTCGTCAACAAACCGCTCGCGGGCGGAGCGCCGGCATTGCGGTATTCGGCGACAGCAACGCAGGACGGATTCGAGAAGTTCCGCCGCCCTCTTTTGACGGCTCGGGAGCTCATGCGGAACCCTGCCGCACAGCCCGCGTTGAACAGCTCGATCCACATCGGAGCCTTGTCTTGAGCATTGGAGCGCATCGGCTGCCTCGGACGCAGTGCTGGGCGGCGATGAAGATCGCTCTGGCGCTGTGCGCGCTCGCATGGGTTCTCATTTCGGCGCCCGCCCACGCCGCCTCGTCAACCTCCAGCGTCAATCCCGCGCTGCCCTTCGCGCTCGGCGCAGGCGCGTCCAAGCCGGCCGACAACAAGGCGCAGCCGCCGGACGATCCCGCGAAGGTGCCGGATTTCGTCAGTCGGCTCGACGACCGGCAAGCCCGCTCCCTGCTGCTCGATACGCTCGCCGCCAAGCCGAAGCCCGAGCAGCGCGCCGAAAACGACTCGGTTACGGACCTCTTCGGCAGCGTGCTGACGGCAGGTCGCCGCTACGCCGACCGCGTCGCCACGGTGGCGGCCGGCGCGCCCAATCTGGTGATGCTCCGCGACAGCGTCCTGACCCATCTCGATGCGACGCCGGCCTCGATGCTCGGCCTGATCGGCTGGATCGTTCTCTCGATCGGCGCGGCCGGAGCGATCGAGGCGATCGTGCGGGTGTTGGTGGACTGGAACCTGCGCCGCCGCCGCGCCCGCCAGGGGCTGCCTCCGCCGCCCGAATCCCTGCGCGACGGCGGCCGCCTCGGCCAGCGCAGCGTCGGCCTCGCTTGCTTCACGGCTGTGGCGACCGGCCTCGTGCTGGCGTCGCCGCGGGCCTTGTCCCAGGCGCAGCAGGACTTCGCCCTCTCCTTCGTGGCCGGCGCGCTGATCGTCCGCGTCGCCGACACCTCCGCGTATCTGTGCATCGCCTACCTCGTGCCGCCGTCCACCGCCGCGGCGCGCAAAAGCGTCCGGCGGGCGCTGCGCGGCACCGTGGTGGGCGCGCACGCCACCGTGATCCTCGGCGCGCTGCTCCTCACCGAGTTCCGCACCAGCGGCGTGCCCTTCGAGGCCCGCCTCCTGATCGGCATGGCGCTGTGGACCCTGCTCGGCATGTTCCTCTACGCCGGGGTGAACCGCCTGCGCCTCATGGTCGAGGCTCCCGTCGAGGAAGGGCGGTTCAAGCGCGAGACCTTTGTGTTCCGCTGGCTGCGCACGCACTGGTACGGCGTCGCCCGGGCGGTGATCGGCCTCGCCTGGGTGTTTACCCTCCTGAGCGCACTCGAGACCGGCCCCATGGCGTTCGAGGCCGGCGTCCTGAGCCTCCTGCTGGTGATCTACACGCCCGCCGCCGTGCGCCTTCTCACGCTGGCGCTGCGCCGCAGCTTCGCGCGTCGCCAGGGACACGACGAGAAGGTCGACCCGCCCTGGACCACCAGCCTCGTGCGCTGCGCCCGCATTCTGGCGGCCGTAGCGGCGCTCTACATGATGGGCCGGATCTGGGGCCTCGACGTCTTCGCTTATGCGAGCAATCGCTTGGGCGAGAGTGTCGCCCGCATGGTGATCGACGTCTCCATCATCGTGCTGCTCGCCTATGTGGTGTGGGAGATCATCCGCGCGATCGTGCGCAGCGAGGCCGGCGGCGAGCCCGTCGATCCGGAGGACGACGCCGAGGTCGCCTTTGAGGAAGGCAGCATGAAGCCGCAGACGCGGATGCAGACCTTCATGCCGCTGGTCGAAAAGTTCCTGTTCGTGGTCGTGCTCATCGTCGCCGGCATGATGATTTTGAAGACGCTGGGCGTGGACACCGGCCCCCTGCTGGCCGGCGCCGGCATCGTCGGCATCGCGATCGGCTTTGGTGCGCAAACGCTGGTGAAGGACATCGTCTCGGGCATCTTCTTCCTGCTCGATGACGCATTCCGGCTGGGTGAGTACGTCGAGATCGACCAGACGCGCGGCACCGTCGAGGGCATCTCGATCCGCAGCCTGCGCATCCGCCACCATCGCGGCGCGGTCCACACGGTGCCGTTCGGCACCATCCAGCGGCTCACCAACTACAGCCGCGACTGGATCATCCTGAAGCTGGAATTCCTGCTCGCGTTCGAGACCGACCTCAAGCTGGTGAAGAAAATCGTCAAGGAGATCGGCAAGGAGCTGCTGGAGGATGAGGAATACGGCCAGCACTTCCTGGAGCCGGTGAAATCCCAGGGCGTGCGCCGGATGGAGCAGATCGGCATGGTGATCGGCATCAAGTTCATGGCCAAGCCGGGCGAGCAGTTTATCCTGCGCCGCGAGGTGTACCAGCGCGTGCGCGACGCCTTCGAGAAGAACGGCATCGCGTTCGCGCGGCCGCAGGTGGTCGTGCAGGTGCCCAGCGGCAAGCTCTCGGCCGAAGAGGCGGAAGGCTTCGCGGCCGCCGCCGCCGAGGCCGCCGAGCCGCCGCCCACGCCCGAGGAGTTGCAGCAGCGAAAGGCCAAGGCGAGCTGACAAGCACCCCTCACGAGGCCCGGAACGGACGCCGCGATGCGGCGTTCGCCTTGGCAACGGAGAACGATCATGCAGCAAGCCGCGCCCGATCCGGGCCCCACCCCGAATCCGAACCCGACTCCCACGCCGCAGCCGAACCCGGTTCCCTCGCCGCAGCCCGACATTCCGGACCCCAGCCCGCCAGGCCCCGACATTCCGGATCCGAACCCCGCTCCCGTGATGCCGCCCATGAGCGACCCCATTCCGCCGCCCGTCCAGATGTGACGTTGCGGCACGACCAAGGCCCGGCTTTCCGCCGGGCCTTTTTCATGGCGCGCTGGCGAGGGCGGTTGCCACCCAGAATTGAGTTGCGTAGCTTTCGGGTCTGTACGCGGAGCCGCACGAGGGAACCATCGTCCCCGGGATACGTTTCGTCGCATCCGTTCCCGTTTGATTCGTTCCGCTTTCCAGAAGGAGACGCCCATGCAAACGGACGTCCAGGACGTCGCGCGCGCCCGAACCGGCGCGGCCGGTTCTCCTCCGGGCGCGATTACGCCGCGATCATTGCTTGCCGAAAGGGGCGGAGTGCCCGAATGCGAGCGGTCTACCGACCTCGCCCATGTTCTCGACGACATGGTTCACTTGGTGCGTTGCCTGATCGAACTCGACGAGACGGATGCGCGCGACCGGTGGACGAGAGAAGCGTCAAGCTATGAGGCGCTTGCGAAGGCGCGACGCTCGCTGCACCGCTGCGCCCGCAACCGCGGCATGGCTTGAAATAATTTTCCACCCGAATGGAACCGCCGCGCCAGAGCGGCGTTTGTGGTCATGTCTGCGCGGGTCGGTCGGAATGAACGCCCCCTCTTCCGACTGGCGCCGCGCCGCCTTTGACCCGCAACGTCCGCGTTGCGGGTCTTTCTTTTTATCGCGCGGCATTGAGGGCCCGCCGCATTCGGCGAGACGCGCCGCGCTCAAATGAACGCTTTGGCTTCAGCTTGGAACTCTCCGTCGAGCCGTGACGTTGCGACTTCAAGTCTCAGGCCCAGGCGCGGCCTCACGCCGATGTGCAGGGCGGTCCGAGAAGGAGCTTCGATCCGATGTTTGGTAGCCAGGAAACCCGCATGTCCGACGTTCGCGACGACCTTGCCGCCGTTCGCAATGATCTGGCCCGGCTCGCCGATACGGTGTCGAACATGGTTGCCGGTCGAGGCGGCGTGGCCCGCAACGCCCGAGGCGCCGTCGATCAGGCCCGTGACAAGGTCTACGCGCGCGCCAACGATCTCGGCAAGGCTGGCGGAATGCTGGCCGACGAGGCCCGCGATCGTCTGAATCGGGCCAACCGGCAGATCGAGAACCGCATCGAGCACAACCCGATCAGGGCCGTCCTGATCGCTGCAGGCGTCGGCCTCGTGCTGGGCCTCATGAGCCGTTCACGCTGATGGGTGGGCTTTTTGCGACCCTGAAAGACACGGCCATGCGCCCGGTGCGCACGGCCATGTCGAACCTCGTCGAGGACGTGATCGAGTTCGCGTTGATCGGCATCCTCGCCATGCTGGCGATCGGCTTCGGTATCGGCGCCGTCTATATCTGGCTGAGCCAGAAATATGGCGAGCTCTACGCGGCCCTGATCATGGCGGGCGTCTTCCTGGTGCTGGCCATCTTCGTGTTTGTGGTTCGCGCCATCTCGAGCGCCGCGCGGCGCAAAAAGGCTGAACGTGAGCGTCGCGAGCTTGCCGAGAAGGTAGGCCAGGCGACGCACTCGGCCCTTGATATCGTAACCTTGATCAAGGCGGTGGGAGCAGGCCGCGGCGGATCGGCGTCTCGGGACGACGCTCGCGGCAGCATGGCGGCGCGCGTCGCCCATTCGGTGACAAGCCAGGTCAGCCCCTGGACGTTGGTCGGCATCTCGATCCTGGCCGGCTTCGTCGGCGGCCGGAAGCTTGGCGACTGATCGTCCGAGGTCATAGGACACTCACGAAAAAGGCCGCGACATCGTCGCGGCCTTTTTGGTTTGTTGGAGACGAAGCGATCAGCCGGCCGCGGTCTTCTGCTTGCGATGCGACTTCTGGTCGAAGAACAGCGCCTGGCTGATCACGGCCTTCACGGTCTCGACCCGGAAGGGCTTGGTCACCAGGAACGCCGGCTCGGGGCGCTCGCCCGTCAGGAACCGCTCCGGATAGGCGGTGATGAAGATGACCGGCACCTCGAACGACTCGAGAATGTCGTTCACGGCGTCGAGGCCCGAGGATCCGTCCGCGAGCTGGATGTCCGCCAGCACAAGGCCGGGCTGCTGCTTGCGGACCGCCTCCACGGCTTCGCCGCGGGTGCGCGCGACTTCGATGACGCGGTGGCCGAGGCCTTCGACGAGGGACTCCAGATCCATCGCGATGATCGGCTCGTCCTCGATGATCAGCACGTCCGTCGCCATCTGCTGGGCGATCTCGCGGCCCGCTTCGTCGATCAGGTTGCCGACATCATCGGAGCTGCGACCCATCGCGCCGGCGATCTGCTCATGCGTGAAGCCCTCGACCGAGCTCAGGAGGAACGCCACGCGGGCCGGCGGAGTCAGCGCCGCGAGATTGCGGGTAATGCCGCCGCTGGTCGCCGGCGTATCGGTGACCTGGTTCACCGCGATCGATCCCCACACCTTCAGGAAGGCTTTGTAGAGCGCGACACGCGGCTCCATCTCGCGCTCGAACGAGCTTGGATCGGCGATAAGCGCTTCCAGGGTGGCTACCGCATAGGCGTCGCCGCCTTGCTGGGTGCCGGTAAGAGCGCGGGCGAACCGACGCAAATAGGGAAGATGCGGTGCGATCGCCTGGGCTATGGACATGGACGCCCCTTATGAGCTGGAGAGATTTGGCCGTTACGCGCCGGAGTGTGTCCCGGCGAGCCGGACCTTGACGTTAAACAAACGGATAGGATGCACAAAAGTTCCGTCGCTGACTCGGAACCGGGTGGGAGAAGCGACGTTTACGCCCCGTGCCTCACGTACAGGTCGTCGATTGATCCCCCGGTTTGATGACGCCGCGATCGGCATTGCGGAGGCATGGATGGACGAGAAGAAGCATAAGCGACGGGACCCGACAGGTAGCAGCATGGATCAGCAGGCAGGACGAGCGGCTCCGGACGCCCCGGTGGCATTCGACGCCGATGTCAACGCCCAGATCGGCCGCCAATTGCGGTCCATCTACGATTCCGTGGTGAGCCAGCCTGTGCCGGATCGTTTCCTTGAGCTTCTCAACCAGTTGGACAGCAAAACCGGGGGAGAGAAGAAGGACGAAGAGTGATGGACGAGGCAGGCCGCCGGATGAAGGACGACCTGCTTGGCGCCGTGCCAGCATTGCGCGCCTTCGCGATGTCTCTCAGCGGAAACCCCGACCGGGCCGACGATCTCGTGCAGGAAACCCTGCTGAAAGCCTGGGGCAACCGCAACTCCTTCACGCCGGGCACCAATGTCTCCGCCTGGCTTTTCACCATCCTGCGCAACGTCTTTTACTCCGAGCACCGCAAGCGCCGGCGCGAGGTGGAGGACGCCGATGGGCAGATGGCCGCCCGCCTCGCCACGCATCCGGCGCAGGACGGGCATATGGACCTCGCCGATTTCAACACCGCTCTTCAGAAACTCCTCCCCGACCAACGCGAAGCCCTGATCCTGATCGGCGGCTCAGGCATGTCCTACGAGGAAGCCGCGCAGATCTGCGGATGCGCCGTCGGTACGATCAAGAGCCGCGTCAATCGCGCCCGCAACCGCCTGGCGGAACTTCTGTCCGTCAACACGGTGGGCGATTTTGGACCTGATTCTCGTTGGCGACCGGCCTTGAGCCAGTATACACGGGCTGGCGCGGACGAGCGTTGATGCAACCGGGCCCATTCACGTTACAAGCGACTGAGACACGCCTTTTTCATCCAGTCTTACACGGATAGGTTGTTGCACGGGCGAAGTACAGGCTCCGATTGATCACCGGCCATCGCACCTACCAACCGGTAACGACTTAGCATCATCTTTGCAGATAGAATCGCGCGTCCTGATCGAGGTGCGCATGTCCGGATCCTCACTGAAAGCCGTCGCAATGCCCAGCAATGGCGGCGCGAGAACAGTCGCCCCAAAGACATCGAAATCGCTGCTGAGCCAAGCCGTTTCACAAGCCGACCTGCGCCTCGCCGGTCCGCAAGCCTGGAACACGCGATCCCATGACCTCGACCAGACACTCATCCAGGCAGAAGGGGTGGTCCACAAACTCCTGTCGGGCCCCATTGCCGATCTGGACCAGGTTGAACTCGATCGCGCCAACGGGTCGATGATCGACGCCATTCAAAGCCATGGCGTCGGTGTCTGGATCGAAACGGTGCGGCGCCATCACGACGCAACCTACCAGCACTGCATGCTGGTCAACGGCGTGACGGCGGCTTTCGTCAGCAGCCTTGGTTTCAACCGGGGCGACGCGCTTCGAGTCACGTTGGCGGCGACGCTGCACGACATCGGCAAGGCCAGCATACCGCTCGATATACTCGATTGCCCGACCCGGCTGACGCCGGAGCAGTTCGCCGTGATCAAGACCCATCCGGGCGAAGCCGTGCGGATGCTCGCCGACCAGCCGGAGATCCCCGCCGCCGTGCTGGACGCCGTGGAACACCATCACGAATATCTGGATGGATCGGGCTATCCTCACGCGATCCAGGGCGCCAAGGTCAAGGACCTGACCCGTATCCTGACGATTTGCGATATCTTCGCGGCTCTGGTGGAACATCGCAGCTACAAGCCCACGATGCCGCCCGCTGACGCCTACGAAATCCTGGTCGGAATGACCGGAAAGCTCGACCCAGCCCTCGTCCGAGCCTTTCGGCCAGTCGCGGCAGCGGCCTCGGTCGGCTGATCAGACCAGAGGCGCCTTCACGCCGGACTTCTGCGTCAGCCAGGCGGGAACGGGCAAGCCCTTGGTCATCAGGAACGCGGGGTTGAACAGCTTCGACTGATAGCGCGTGCCGTAGTCGCACAGGATCGTCACGATCGTCTTGCCCGGGCCGAGTTGCTCCGCCAGTCGGATCGCGCCCGCCACGTTCACGCCCGAGGATCCGCCGAGGCAGAGCCCCTCCTTTTCAAGAAGGTCGAACACGATCGGCACGGCTTCCTCGTCCGGGATCTGAAACGCCGTATCGATCGGCGCATCCTCAAGATTCGCCGTGATGCGGCCCTGGCCGATGCCCTCGGTGATGGACGAGCCTGACGATTTCAGCTCGCCGGTCGTGTAGTAGCTGAACAGCGCCGCTCCCATCGGATCCGCGAGGCCGATCGTCACCTTGGGATTGCGCGCCTTGAGCGCCATGGCGGTTCCGGCCAACGTTCCGCCGGTGCCGACCGCGCAAATGAAGCCGTCGACCTCGCCGCCGGTCTGCTCCCAGATCTCCGGCCCCGTCGTCTGGATATGGGCTTCGCGATTGGCGACATTGTCGAACTGGTTGGCCCAGATCGCCCCGTTTGGATTGCTGGCGTTCAAGTGCTCGGCGAGGCGTCCCGACACCTTCACGTAGTTGTTGGGATTGGCGTAAGGCACGGCAGGGACCTCGACGAGGTCGGCGCCGGCCAGCCGCAGCATGTCCTTCTTCTCCTGTGACTGCGTCTCCGGGATGACGATCACGGTTTTGAAGCCGAGCGCGTTCGCGACCAGCGCGAGACCGATGCCGGTGTTGCCCGCCGTTCCCTCCACGATCGTCCCGCCTGGTCGCAGGGCGCCCCGACGGACCGCGTCCTGGATGATGAACAGGGCCGCGCGGTCCTTCACCGACTGCCCGGGGTTCATGAATTCAGCCTTGCCGAGAATGCGGCAACCGGTTCGCTCGGAAGCTTCCTTCAGGAGGATCAGGGGGGTGTTGCCGATGGCCTCGACGACGCCGGAACGGATGAGCATGGTTGCGATCCCGTGGGCGGGCCGGTCGCTTTGCAGCCGGCCCCGCTAAGGAGGCGCACTATAGGGCGGCGCCGCGCAGGATCAACATAAGCCGCACCCGGATGTGCAATGCTGGTATTCACATTTTAAATGTGGAAACCCCGGCGCAAAGCCGGGGTTCTGCAGGTCGGTACCGTTCTCGCTTACCAGCTGGTCAGCACCGCGCCCTTGAACTTCTGCTCGATGAAGGCCTTCGTCTCAGGCGAGCGATAGGCCTCCACCAGGTCCTTCACCCACGGCTTGTCCTTGTCGGCCGCCCGCACAGCGATCACGTTGACGTAGGGCCCCTTCGGCTCCTCCAAAAGAATTGCGTCCTTCTGTGGGCTCAGCCCGGCCGGCTCGGCATAGTTGGTGTTCACCGCGGCCGCGTCCACGTCATCGAGGGTGCGCGGCGCTTGGGCGGCGTCGATCTCGATGAACTTCAGCTTGCGCGGGTTCTCGACGATGTCGAGCACGGTCGGCTTGAAGCCGACATCAGCCTTCAGCTTGATGACGCCCTTGTCCTGCAGCAGCAGCAGCGTGCGGCCGCCATTGGTCGGATCATTCTGGATCGCCACCGTGCCGCCGTTCGGCACCTGGTCGAAGCTCTTGTGCTTCTTGGAGTAGATGCCCATCGGGAAGTTCACCGTGGTGGCGACGCTGACGAGCTTGTAGCCGCGATCCTTCACCTGGTTGTCCAGGTAAGGCTGGTGCTGGAACGAGTTCGCGTCGAGCTCGCCGGCGTCCAGCGCCTGGTTAGGCACCACGTAGTCCGAGAATTCCTGGATGCGCAGGTCGATGCCCTTCTTGGCCAGGACCGGCTTCACGGCTTCGAGGATCTGGGCGTGCGGGCCGGGCGTCGCGCCGATCCGGACGACCTGGTCGGCCGCATGGGCCACCTCGGCGCCGGGAAGCGAAAACGCGAGGGTCGTCGCCGCGAGGGCGGCCACAAGGGCGATGCGGCGTGAGGGAGAGAACGTCACGGAAGGAACTCCAGTGTTGGGAGGGAAACGAAGGGAATGGTCAGGATTGGCGCAGGCGCTTGTTGAGGCGGCGCGCCAGGATGTCGCCGAGGCTCTGCACGGCCTGTACGAGCACGATCAGGACGACCACCACGGTGGCCATCACCTCGGGCATGAAGCGCTGGTACCCATAGCGGATGCCGAGGTCGCCGAGGCCGCCGCCGCCCACCGCGCCGACCATGGCCGAGTAGCCGATCAGGCTCACCACCGCGAGCGTCAGGCCGAGCACCACGCCGGGCAGCGCCTCCGGGATCAGCACCTTGCGGACGATCTGCAGCGGGCTCGCCCCCATGGCGCGGGCGGCCTCGACGAGGCCCTGGTCCACCTCCCGGATCGCGCCCTCGACGATGCGGGCGATGAACGGCGTCGCCGCCACGGTGAGCGGCACGATCGCGGCCGCGGTGCCGATCGAGCTGCCCGCGATCAGGCGCGTGAACGGGATGATGGCGACCACCAGGATGATGAAAGGCGTCGACCGCGTGGCGTTCACCACCAGGCCCAGCACGCCGTTCACGGCCGGCGCGGCGAAAAGCTCGCCCTTGCGGCTGGTGGCCAGGAACACGCCGAGCGGCAGGCCGATCGCGGTTCCGATCAACGCCGCCACGGCGACCATCGAGAGGGTGTCCAGCGTGGCGAGCCAGACGAGGCGGATGATTTCAGGCGACATGGCCAAGCACCTCCGCGCCGAGACCGAGTTGAGACAGAGCCGCGAGCGCGGCCGAGAGGCCCGGCTCTTCGCCGGGCAGGCTCACCACGAGGCTGCCGAAGGGCCGCCCGGCGATGCGCTCGATGCGTCCCGCCAGGATGTTGAAGTCAATGCCTAGCGTGGTGGTGAGCCGGCTGATTACCGGCGTGGTCGCGTTCTCACCCGTGAAGGTGACGCGCACCACCGCTTGCCCGCCCGCGACCGCCTCGGGCCGCAGCGCGGCCGTGACGTCGGCCGGTAGGTCGATGCCGGTGACGGACGACAGGAAGCTCGCCGTCGTGGGATGCCGCGGCCGGGTGAGCACGTCGAACACGTCGCCCTCCTCCACCACGCGGCCGCCTTCCAGCACGGCCACGCGGTCGCAGATCTCCTTGATCACCGGCATCTCGTGCGTGATCAGCAGGATGGTGACGCCGAGTTCGGCGTTGACGCGCTTCAGAAGCTGCAAGATCGACGACGTCGTCTCGGGATCCAGCGCCGAGGTCGCCTCGTCGCACAGCAGCACCTTCGGGTTTGTCGCCAGCGCCCGCGCGATGCCGACGCGCTGCTTCTGCCCGCCGGACAGTTCGGCCGGATAGCGGTCGCGCTTTTCCGAGAGGCCGACGAGCTCGAGCAGCGGCTCCACGGCGCGGCGGATATCGTCACGGCTCGCGCCAGCGATCTCGAGCGGCAGCCCGACATTGTCGAACACCGTGCGCGACGACAGCAGGTTGAAGTGCTGGAAGATCATCCCGATCGCGCCGCGCACGCCCCGCAGCCCTTTCTCGGACAGCGCCGCCACATCGACGCCGTCCACCACGACGGCCCCGCCGCTTGGCCGTTCCAGCCCGTTCACGAGCCGGATCAGGGTCGACTTGCCGGCGCCGGACCGGCCGATCACCCCGACGATCGCGCCTTTCGGGATGGCGAGGTCGATCCCCTCGAGGGCCCGCACCTCCGCCTGCCCGCGGCGTGCGGCAAAGCGCTTCGAAACGTTCTCGAACCGGATCAGCGCTTCGCGCGTGGCGGTTGGGTTGATCAACGGGTCGCCGAGGGCGACCCTCACGGGAGCATTCATAACTATCCTCAAGCAGTCGGCTGGCGGCCCGCGTCGCGGCGTTGGCCCCGGCGGTTTTGCTCGGCCCGCGCCGCCTTCTCGGCGGCGGCGGGCGTCCGGAAGGTTCGGCCTTCCAGGCTCCTGCCCAATGGATTGGCGGCATAGAAGCGGTAGGAAGGCTCGCCAGGATGACGGGCGACTATCCCGACGGACACGCCGCCGAGTTCGATCAGAAATGCATCGGACATCGGTAAGTTTCGCGCCGCTCGGACGCGCTCCAGATCCAGGACGAAGTGTGGGCGACTGCGTTCAGAAGGCCCGACAACACCGGCCGAAGGCCGGGCGGCTGAGGCGGCGCATTCGCATCTGGATCGGCATCGTCATGGTGGTCTCCATCGCGGAGCCCACGACATCGTCGTGGCGCTTTAGCGTTTGGTGACGCGGCGCAAGCTGCTGGCTCAAAATCCCGCGGCCGCAACGCCGAACGCGCTGCGACACCGCCAACATAGCTGAAAAGACCCGCAGGTCAACCGATACAACGGACGAACGTTCGTTTTACCGGAATGGCCGTCATGCGCCAGACGCGACGCTTCGGCTCACGGCGTCGGCCGGACCGTATCCACGCGGGCGGCTTCGGCGGCGGGCGCCTGACGATCGGGCCGGTAATCCAGCACCGCCATCCGCGTCTGCCCGGCGTCCGGCCCGACATGGATCTCGATCGGCCCGCCATCCGGTAGGGCGAAGCGCCCGCCCGGTTGCCAGTAGGCCAGGTCCTGCTCGCTCAGTGTGAAGCTGATCTCGCCCGTTTCTCCGGCCTTCAGCGCCACCCGTCCCATGCCCTTGAGTTCGCGCACCGGGCGCGACAGGCGCGCGACACGGTGGCGGATATAGAGCTGCGCCTGCGCGGCGCCCGGCCGGTCCCCCACATTGGCGACCGGGACCGTGATCCGCGCGCTCTCGCCCGACCCCATCCGGAGGCGATCGACCCGGGGCTCCCCCATCTCGAAGCGCGTATAGGACAGGCCGTGCCCGAACGCGTAGAGCGGCGTCGACGGCAGGTCGATATAGGCGCTCGTATAGGGCTTGTAGGCCGCCATGGCGGGCCGGCCGGTCGGCAGATGGTCGTGGTAGATCGGGATCTGCCCGACGCTGCGCGGAAAGCTGATCGGCAGGCGGCCGGTCGGTTCGTTCAGCCCGAACAGCGTGCGGGCGACCGCCAGTCCGCCTTCGCTGCCCGGAAACCAAGCTTCCAGGATCGCGGGCGCTTCCCGGTCCAGATCCTCGATCGTCAGCGGCCGTCCGTTGAAGAGCGCGACCGCGGTGGGCTTGCCCACCGCCAGCACGGCGCGGGCCAGCGCCATCTGGTCGCCCGGCAAGTCGAGCGACGAACGGCTCGCGGCCTCGCCGCTCTGCGTGGCGTGCTCGCCCAGCGCCAGGATCACGATGTCCGACTGGGACGCGAGCTTGGCGGCCGCCGCGATGTCGCGCGGCTTCGCTTGCTCGATCGTCCCGGCCGCGAGGGCTGTCACCTGCGCGCCGGCGCCTAGCACGGCCTCCACGCCCTCTTTCAGCGTGATGGCGGCCTCGGGGTCGCCGTGGGCCGCCCACGGGCCCAGCGTATCCGCGCCCGAGTCGCCGAGCGGCCCGATGATGGCGACCCGCTTGGCGTCGGTCGCGAAGGGCAGCGTCCGGCGCTCGTTCTTCAGCAGCACGAGCGACTTTTCGGCAAGCCGCAACGCCGCCTCGCGATGCGCCTGCGAGCCGATCACGGCCGCCTCGCGCTGCGGATCGGAGCGCGCGAACGGGTCGTCGAATAGGCCGAGATCCTCTTTCAGCTGCAGGATGCGCCGCACGGAGGCGTCGAGTTCGTCACCAGGCACGAGGCCCTCGCGCACCAGCAGAGGCATCGAGGCGATGTAGCTGCGGCTCTCCATGTCCATGTCGGTGCCGGCCCGGAAGGCGATCCGCGCCGCATCGAAGCCGTCTTCGGCGACGCCGTGCACCGGCAGCTCGCCGATGGCTCCGAAGTCGCTCACCACGATGCCGTCAAAGCCCCACTCCCGGCGCAGGATGTCGCGCAGCAGGCGCTCGTTGGCGACGCCCGGCACGCCGTCGACAGCGTTGAAGGCCGCCATCACGCAGCGCGCACGGCTTTCCACCGCGGCCTGGAACGGCGGCAGTTGCTGTTCGCGCAGCGCGCGCTCCGAAAGGTCAAGTCCGCTATAGTCGCGTCCCGCCTCGGTCGCGCCGTTGCCGGCGAAGTGCTTCACGCAGGCCGCCACCGAGTCGGTCGCGGAGAGCCGCGCGCCCTCCAGGCCTCGCACCCGCGCGGACGCGATGCGCGCGCCGAGCCATGCGGATTCCCCTCCCCCTTCGGCCACCCGGCCCCAGCGCGGATCGCGCGAGACGTCCACCATGGGGGCGAAGATCCAGTTCACGCCCGCGGCCGAGGCCTCGGCGGCGGACACGCGCTCGCCTTGCTCGATCGCCTCCATGTCCCAGCTCGCCGCCTGCCCGAGCGGAATGGGGAGGATGGTGCGGTAGCCGTGCAGCACGTCGAAGCCGAGCAGCAGCGGAATGCCGAGCCGTGTTTCGCGGGTGGCGAGCTCCTGGAGGCTGCGCGTGTACTCGGCCCCATAGACGTTGAAGAGGCCGCCGGCCTGCCCCTTCAGAATGGCGTCTCGCACGTCCTGCGGTGCGAAGGGCCCCGTCACGGCGTGGTTGCCCGACACGAGGTTCAGCTGCCCGACCTTCTCCTCGACAGTCATGCGCGCCAGCAGAGCTTCGACGCGCGGCGAAGCGGGCGCGCTCGTGGTTAGCGTCATCCAGGCCGCAACGGCGGCCAGCGCTAACGCGCAATGTCGTGCCAGAGGAAAAGCCATGGGCTGGATCCGGTTGGAGCGAGCATGGTTCAGGTGGGCGGCCGGAGATTACGCAGCGCGAGCTCCGCCCGCAAATCGCGCTCGCGTGATTGCTGTTGATCATGCAGGCTTCGTGCCGTGCGATCAGCGTCCCGGAAGTGCGATCACGGTCGGCGTTTCGGGAAGCGTCTCGCGCGACACCATCAGGAAGGGGTCGCTGCGCCGCTCCACGGGCCAACGGGCCTGGGCGCGCTCCAGAAAGCGGCTGAGGGTGGCCTGCCCGAAAAAATGCATCGGGATCATCACCCGCGCATTCAGCTGCGCGAGCACCTCCATCATGCCGTCCATGTCGAGCGTGTAGCTCCCGTCGACCGGGACAAGCACCACGTCGATGCGGCCAAGCTGCTTCAGATGGCCGGGCAGGAGCGTGTGATGCAGGTGGCCGAGATGCGCCACGCACAAACCGCCGGTCTCGAACACGAAGATGGAATTGCCGTCCCGCTCCGTTCCGCCGCCCCAATCGCGGATGCTGGTCGGAACGTTGCGGATGTGCATGTCGCCAACCGTGGCGTCATGCCGGGCGGGTCCGCCGCTCTCGTTCCAGCCGCGCAGCACCAGCGGGATCGACGGGTCCGGACGGTCGGTGAAATGGGTCGAATGCGCGTGGTTCATCGTCACGGCGTCGAGCTTGCCGGGCGCGCGCACATAGTCGTTGTAGTCGGTCGCGACCCGCACGCCGCCCGGGCTCTCGATCACGAAGGTCGCATGGCCGATGAAGGTGAGCCCGACCTCGCCAATGCCGAGCGCGGCAGGCTGGACGAGGCTGGGGCTCGATGACACAAGCCCCGTGCACGGGTCATGATCCGTCGTCTGCGCGTTCGCGGATCCGCCGAACAGGGCCAGGACGGCGAAGCTGATGATCGCAACAAGGCGGCGCATGGGCGTCTCCACTCGCGAGGTCCGCACAGTGAAGCACTGATGGCGCGGTTTAGCGAACGCGACAGGGCGTCGCGTCGAGGCGCCCCGAGCCTTGGGGTCAGGAAGCCTGGGCGAGCTCCACCACGACGTCGTCGCCAAGGTCCGCCAGCGCGGCGTTCAGTTCCGTCGCCAGGCGATCGCTTTCCTTGCCGCGCGGGCTGACGCGAACAACGAGGCGCTCGGGTCCGTTCGCGAAGGCGAGCGTCGTGGTCACTTCCGGTTCGGTGATCCGCTGCTCGGCCAGAAACGGGGCGAGCCTGCGCCTGATCTTGTCGTGTGTCGTCGCCATGGAGGATCCTCGGGGCGAGCAAGACATTGTGCACCGCACGGTGATCATGACGCAGTGCAGCGAAAACGCAAGGGGACGTTCGGACGCAGCCCACCCGGCCAGGGCCGGCGCTCCGCTCGTTTCCAGCCGGACCGGCCGAGTTTCGGGAACACGTGCGCGGCCGGCGCGTTGGTCTCCCAAGTCAACGTAAGGAGAAAACGCATGAAAAGGATCGCCATCGCGCTCGCGCTCGGTCTCATGGGCGCCTCGGCCGCCTCGGCCCAGAGCCTGACGATCGACACCAACGGCCCGCGCATCAGCCGGGACCGCGACTATGATCGCGGCGATCGTTGGGATGGGGGCGATCGTTTCGATCGCCGTGACCGCTGGGAGCGCCGGGTCGAACGCCGGGACCGCTACCGCAATTTCGAGACCGGTTCTGTGGATTGCCGCGTGACGACCATCCGCAAGCGTAACGCCGACGGCGACATGGTGGTGCGCCGCATCCGCCGCTGCGACTAAGACAGGGTTCAGTTTCGTCGTGGAAGGCCGGCCTCGCGCCGGCCTTTCCTTTTGCGCCCAAGCGCAGCACGAGAAAAAGGCCGGCTTGGAGCCGGCCTTTTCGCGATCACGATGCTGAGGTCAGCGGGTCGCCTTCTTCACGGCGTCCTTGGCGTCTCCGACCGCCATGCGGCCCTCGCCCTTCGCCTTGTCGGCCTTGCCCTCGGCCTGGAGCTTGGCGTCGCCGGTCATCTTGCCGGCCGCGTCCTTGACGGCGCCCTTGGCCTTATCCATCGCGCCTTTGGCGTGCTGCTTGTCCATGCGGGTCTCCCTTCTTCAACTGGGAACACAACGCGCGAACACCGAGATTGTTCGGCGACTCTCGATAAGTCGCACTGGCCATTGCCCGTGTTTGGTGTTTACACTCTGTAACACAACCTATGAGATAAATCGCGTCCCAGATTGTCATGCATGGCCTGATTCGAAGTCGCACCATGCAGGCACAAGGAATCGACCGATTGGCGGCCGTCCTGCCGTCCAGCGCTCGAAATACGAGAAGGTGCCCCTCGCGATGTTGATGACCATCCAGCAGAGCTATTCGGTCGAGGGGCTACGGTCGACGCCTCTCTTTCGTGACGCTAGCCCTGAGACGCTCGAACAATTTTCGCGTGTATGCCTCGTTCAGCGCGTTCCTTCCAGCACGGAGTTGATCGGCGGCGGCGAGCGGCCCGGCTTCGTTCACGTGATTCTCGAAGGCGCGGTGGAGTTTTTCTCCATCGAAGCCGGGCGGGAAGCCATGCTGTGCACCGTCCGGGACGGCCTCGCGGTGGGACTGGACGCGCTTCTCTCCAGCGACGAGCCCGTGCACGGCGCCCGCACGCTGTCCACGGCGCGCTTGCTCGCCATTCCGGGCTCCGCGCTGATTCCGGCGCTGTCCAAAGATCCCGGCCTCGCCTTCTCGGCGGCCGTGATCGCCTCGACCCTCTCGACGCGCCTCGCCAAGGAACTCGCCGAGCAGAAGCTGCGCACCTCCATCGAGCGGCTGGCGCACTGGCTGCTGCGCGTTCAGCGCCACTACGGCGGCGCGGAGCGTTTCGAGCTGCCCTATTCCAAGCGAACGCTTGCGCTGCGGCTCGGCATGACGCCCGAGAGCCTGTCGCGCAACTTCGCGCAAATCGAGAAAAGCGGCTGCAAGGTCGATGGTCCCTATGTCAGCGTGACGGACCTGCCCAAGCTCGAAAGCCTCGCCCGGGTCTGATCCGTACCGGGAGCCCAATCCGGGAGCCAACGAGGCTCCCGGCCTCGCACCTGTGCGCAGCCGGCCCCAAAGGGTTGACTAGTGTCATCCAGGCTCGCGTAAGTTGCCTGACGCTACGCGACTCAGGCCATGTCCACCCAGACGCATCGCACCGCCGTCGAAGACCCGAGCAGCCGGAAGACCGTCCACACCGGCGACGGGGCGCCGCCGCTCGGCTTTCTCCGGATCGGGCCGGCGGAACCCGCCAAGCAGATCCTGACCGACAGGCAGCAGCCCTTCGAGGCGCTTTGCCAAGAGGCCGGGCTGGATGCAGGCGCATTCGACGACCCGGATGCGCTGGTGTCGTACCAGGCGCTCGGCCGCTTCCTCCAACTCGCCGCCGCACGATCCGGCCTGGGCCATTTCGGCCTTCTGGTTGGATGCTCGTCGCCGCCCTCATCGCTGGGCCTTGTGGGTTTTCTCGCCCAGAACGCCCCGACGGTTGGGGCGGCCATTGCTGACCTAACCGAATACCTGCACTTCCAGGGCCGCGGCGGCATCCCGGTCACGTCGGCCGACGGCGATGCGTTCACGATCGGCTACACGCCGCTGGACGCCAGCATGCCGGGCGCGGACGACATCGCCGAGATGGCGATGGGCGTGCTCTACCGGATGCTCGGCAAGATCTGCGGGGACGCCTGGAGCCCTCTCGAGGTCCGGATCTGCCGGGAGCGGCCGGCCGAGCCGGCGCTATTCTGGCGGCTGCTGAACGCGCCGGTCCGCTTCAACTCCGACCATACGGCCTTGTCCTTCCAGACGCGCTGGCTGGACGCGCAGGTCGCGGGCGCCGATCCCGCGCTTTACCGCTACCTGCGCCGCCAGGTCGAGGCCATGCACGCGCTGGAGAGCCAGGGATTTACCGAGGAGGTGCGCCGCACCATCCGGCTGCGGCTGCGCGACCGCGCGCCCTGCGCTGACGACATCGCGAAGGCGCTGCGGATCAACAAGCGAACGCTGACGCGCCGGCTGGCCGCGGAGGGATCGAGCTTCTCCGCCCTGCTGAGCGAGACGCGCTACGACATCGCCCAGCACCTGCTGCGCACCACCTCGATCCCGCTGAGCGAGGTGGCGCTGCTGCTGGGCTATTCGGAAGCGAGCGCCTTGACCCGAGCGTTCCGCGATTGGTCAGGCGTCAACCCGCAGCAGTGGCGGGTGCAGCACCGCTTCATCGGAATGCGTGCGCCGGGCCCCGGGGTCGGCGACTAGGCGCGCAGCGCCGCCACCGCCTGCCGCGCCGCCGCCCTGCCAGCGAGCGTAGCGCCTCCCACCGTCATGCCGCCCCCGACCGTGTCGCCGCCGCCGGACGTCGCCTCGCCGGCGAAGAACAGGCGCTCGCCGACCGGCCGCGCCAGGGCGTCGCGCAACCCGGCAGCGCCGGGCGGCGCATACGAGTACGACCCCTGCGAGTAAGGCTGCGCGGTCCAGTCCGCCAGGCGCCCGGCGCGCAGGCGCTTGCGCGCGTCCGATCCCACGATGCCGGCGAACACGTCGAGCATCGCCGCCACGGCCCCGGCTTCTCCGTCGCGAACCAGGTCCCGCGCCGGCGTGCCGCCGATGGTCCCGATCACGATGTCCCGGTCAAACGGCCAGAGTTCGAGATTGAAGCCCGAGCCCAGCGGATAGAGATCGCTCGGCGACGGCCAGCCGAAGCGCTCGCCGTCGAAAGCCAGCACAACCTTGGTGAGGGCGCCCATCCGCAGCCCGTGGATGGCGTCCAGGGTCGAGGCCGGCAGGGCCGGCTCGAACGCGATCGCGGCGGCGGCCAGCACGCCAACCGGCGCGGTGACGATCGCGGCCCGGGCCGACAGCACACCTGCCCCGCTCTCCACCCGCACGCCGCCGGCTGACCACGCGATGCGGCTCACCGGCGTCCCGAGCCGGATCGGCAAGCCAACGGCCGTGGCGCTCACCAGCGCCCCGTAGCCGCTCGGCACGGTGCGGTCCGGCCCCTCCCAGAGCTGGCGCAGATCCGCGACGCCGACCCGCTCCGGATCTTCGCCGATCGCCTGCCGCCCGTAGCGCAGCGCCGCCTGCAGCACGCCGTCCGGCTCGTCGCGGACCAGATCGAGCAGCGAGCAATCGGGCGACCGCCCGCGGTCGTCCTCGGTCTCGTAGATCAACTCCCACAGCCGCCCCGCCCCGCGCTGGCGCTCGCGCCGAAAAACTTCAGGCAGGCGCTCCCCATCGCGAAAGTGCACGCCGGCGCCCCAGCCCCTATGCTCGAGCAAGGAAACGCCCAGCTCGGCCGCGATCTCCACCCAGGGATTGCGGTCCGCGTAGTGCACATAGGCCGCGCCGGCGTCAAAGAGCGCGCCGCCGCAGCTGTCCGTGAAAGCGCGGCCGCCCACGCGGTCCCGCGCCTCCAGCACTTGCACGCGCAGCCCTGCGGCGACCAGGTCGCGCGCCGCCGCGAGGCCGGCCGCGCCCGCGCCGATCACCACGACGTCGCAGTCGGCCAGTGCGTCGGTCCGGCGGAGCGCCGGCAAAGGTTCTGATGTCATGCGATACGGCTCCCGCCCGCTATGTAGGCGCGGCGGACTCTTCCGACAGCCCTCACGCCCCTCGGGTGAGTTCTTCGCGCAGCCGCTGCGCCAGTTCGTCGAACGCGAACGGCTTGCGCAGCAGGCGATGCGCGCCGGGCACGTCCGCCAACGCGCGCGTATCCGCGTGGCCGCTCGCGAACACGATCGGCAGGTCGGGCCGGATCGCCTTCAGGCGCTTCGCGGTCTCGGCTCCCGTCATGCCCGGCATTACGTAGTCGAGCACCACGACGTCCACCGGCGACCCTTCCACGATCGCGATCGCTTCGACGCCGTTCTCCGCCACCGCGATTTGGTAGCCGAGCTCCACGAGGGCGTCCGACAGGACGCGGCGCACGTCGTCGTCATCCTCGATCAGCAACACCGTTTCGCCATTGCCGCCGGGAACGTCCTTCAGCGGCGCGGCCAGGATGGGCGCCTCGAAGTCTTGCGCCTGCGGCAGCAGGATCATGACCTTCGTTCCCCGGCCTTCCTGGCTCTCGATGGTGGCTCGCCCGCCGAGTTGGCGCGCCACGCCATAAACCTGCGAGAGGCCAAGCCCGGTGCCCTGCCCGGCCGGCTTGGTGGTGAAGAACGGATCGAACGCGCGCTCGCGCACGGCGTCCGGCATCCCGGGTCCATCGTCCTCGACCGCCACCACGATCCATTTCAAGGCTGATCCCGGCTGCGGCTCGACCTTGGTCGACAGCGTGATGCGGCCGTTTCCCGCCATGGCGTCGCGGGCGTTGATCGCGAGGTTGACGAGGGCCAGCTCGAGCTGGTTGGCGTCGGCCAGCACGTGGCCGGCCTGCGGGTCGAGGTCGGTGGAAATCGCCACCGTCGGCCCGATCGACTGCACGAGCAGATTCTGCATGCCCAGGATGAGGCCGTTCACATCCACCGGCTTGGCTTCAAGCTCCTGGGTGCGCGAAAAGGCGAGCAGTTGCGAAATCAGCTTCACGCCGCGCTGCGCCGCATGCATCGCATGGCCCGCCAGTTCGACGATGGGCTGCTCCTTGGACCGCCGCTGAATCAGGCTCAAGCCGCCCACCACGGCGGCCAGCAGGTTGTTGAAGTCGTGCGCGATGCCGCCCGTGAGCTGGCCCACGGCCTCCATCTTCTGCGACTGCACCAGCGCGGCTTCCGCCTTGGCGCGTTCGAGGATTTCGGCCTGCAGCCGCGCGTTGGAGTCGGCGAGCTCCCGCGTCCGGTCCGCAACGCGCTGCTCCAGCTCGTCATTGAGCCTGCGGAGGGCATTCTCGGCGTCGTGGAGGCGAAACAGCGCCCGCACGGCCGCCACCAGCTCCTCCGGCTCGGCGGGCTGGGCCATGTAGGAGTCCGCGCCGCTGTCGAGCCCGCGCGCCTTGTCGGCGCTGGCCACAAAGGACGCCGAAACCTGCAGCACGAGGATCCAGGGACGATCGCGCTTGATGATGCGGCAGATCTCGATGCCGCTGTAGTCGGGCAGCTTCACGTCCAGCAAAACGACGCTGGGTTCTCGCTCGTCGACGAGCCGCAGGGCGTCCGCCCCCGTCCCCGCCTCGATTACCTCGTAGCCCGCCCGCTGCAGCGTCCGCGTCTTGGCGTAGCGGACCGCCTCCGTGTCGTCGACATTCAGGACGAGGCGCGGCTGCGGGCTCATGCAACCGGCTCCGGACCGCCTGTGACGCCCGCCAGCAACGACAGGAGCACGTCCCGCGACAGGGCCTCCTTGCTGATCAGCGCCTGCGCAACGCCGAGCTGCGTCCGCAGCGCGGGGTCGATCACATGCGAGGTCGACACGATCACCGGAATGGCCGCGGTGGACGGCTCCTCGCGCAGGCGACGGAGCAGCGCGGGGCCGTCCATCACGGGCATCTGCACGTCGAGCAGGATCGCGTCCGGCCGGGCGACCCGAATGCTGTCGAGAGCCTCCAGGCCGTTTTCCGCCTCCACCACCTCATAGGCAGGGTCCGAGCCGATGATCTGCCGCAGCACGTAGCGGAACGCCTCGTCGTCATCGACGATCAGGACGCGGCGGGTCTGCGGGCTGGCCGACGAAACGCCGGCGGCCTTGGTTCCGTTGAATTCGGCCGGGAACACGAGCGAGAAACACGACCCCTGTCCGGGCTCGCTCGTCACCAAAACCTCGCCTCGGATCAGCTCCGCGAGCTTGCGCGAGAGCGGCAGCCCGAGGCCGGTTCCCTTGGAACGCGCCTGCAGCCGGTTCTCGACCTGCACGAACTCGTCGAAGATCCGGCCCTGGTCGCTCGTCGCGATGCCGATGCCGGTATCGCTCACCGCGATGGTGACGACCTCGGCTTGGGCGTCCCAGGCAGCCTTGACGCGCACCTCGCCCGTTTCGGTGAATTTCAGCGCATTGGAGATGAAGTTGCGCAGGATCTGCGCGACCTTGCCTTCGTCCGTGTTCAGCGCTGGCAGGCCCGGCGCCTCCTCGAAAATGAGCGCGACGGCTTCCGACGTCTGCAGCGGCCGCATCGCGCCGCGCAGGCCGCCGAACAGCTCCGTGATGGTGAAGCGGGTCGCCTTCACGTCGAGCTTGCCCGCCTCGACCTTGGCGAGGTCGAGGAGATCATTGACGAGTTCGGTCAGGTGCTCGGCGGACTGGCGGATATAGCCGACCTGCCGCGCCTGCTCGGGCGTCAGCTCGCCATCGATCCGGTCGATCAGCATGCGCGAGATCGCCAGGATGGAATTCAGCGGCGTGCGGAATTCGTGACTCATGTTGGACAGGAAACGCGTCTTCAGCTCGCTCGCCTGGCGCAGCTGCTCGGCCTTCTCGTCGAGTTCGGAATAAAGCGCGACCACGCCGCGGTTGGTGTCCTCGAGTTCGCGGCTGAGGGTCTGCAGCTCCTCGTTGCGCTCCTTCAACTCGCTCAGGCTGTTGATCAGCTCCCGATTCTGGTCGCGAAGCGCGCCAAGCGGGTCGCCGCTGTCCTCGCGGGCCACCGCGGAGGCAAGCGCTCCCAGCGCCTGCGGGGCCAGCGGGGCGGCGCGCGACGGCCGCGCCTTGCGCAACTCCACCACGGTTCCCTTGCCGGGGGTCGTGTCGATCGTGACACCGTCCATCAGGCGCTTCGCCCCGATGATGCCAAGCCCCATGCCGGTGCGGGATTTGTAGCGACCCTCCAGGATGGATTCGAGCTGACGGATGCCCGGACCCGTATCGCTGATCCGGATCACCATCGACTGTGATTGCAATTCGCCGTCGAGCAGAAACTCGGCTCTGCCGCCTCCCCCGTACGCGTAGGCGTTGCGGGCGATCTCGGACACCGCCGTGGCGATGCGGGTCTGGTCCTGCGCGTCGAAGCCGAGCCGGGCCGCCACGCTGCGGGCGCGCTGGCGCACGAACACGATGTCCATCTCGCTTTGCAGCGCAGTCGAGATGATGGCGTGCCTCATGCGCGCGCCCTCGCGACCACCACGGTGGCGTCGTCGCGTCCCCGGCAGGCGTCGCGCCACAGCACGGCCGCGATGAGGCTGGGATGAGCCGAGAACAGGCCGGGATAGCGCTCCACCGACCACCCCGACGAGAGCCCGTCCGAGTGCATGATCACCAGGAAGTCGCGCGGCCACGGATATTCGAAGGCCTGCACCCGCCGGGCGGAAACACCCGCGGAGCCGTTGTGCGAGACCATGCGGCGAATTTCGCCCGGTCCCACCACCGCACCTGCGATATTGCCGATGCCCGAGAAGGTCACCCGCCCTTCATCGACGTCCAGGGTCGCGGCCGCGACAGCGGCCCCACGCGTCGCCCGAAGCCCATCGTGAATGCGCTCGATGGCGTCGACCACGTCCGGAAAGCTCGCCGCGTGCGTCGCGAAGATCCGAACCGCCGCAGTGGAGGCTTCCGCCGCCGCGGCGCCGTGGCCGAGGCCATCGGCGACCAGCAGCATCGGCCGACCTGCGCGGTCCCGCGCCACCGTCCAGGCGTCGCCGCAGACTTCCTCGCCGGGCTTGGGAGTCGCGACGGATCCGAGCGTCAGCCCCATGCGCGTGGGCTCGGCCTGGCCGGGGGACGGGCGCGCGCGCGCCAGCCTGGCCATCACGGCCGAGCCCTGCCCCGGCCAAGAGGCGACGTCGATGAACTGCGCCTGCCGACCGATCGCCCCCAGGCCCTGGCCGGCGCTGCCCGCCGTCGAGAACCCGTCTCGCTGGCAGGCGTTGACGTCCGACATGCCGGGCCCACGGTCCACCGCAATCAACTCCACACCGTCGCCCTCATCATCCGAATAGAGAGCGGCCAGGATCGTTCCCCCGCCGGCGTGCTTGATGAGGTTCGTGGCGAGTTCGGTCGCCACGATCGCGACCCGGCCATTGTCTTCCGCCGAGAAATCGATGCGCTCGGACAGCAGCACGGCCCGGCGGCGCGCCTCCGAGACCTGGCTCGCTTCGTGAACGCTGATCGCCTCGGTCGCCATGACTGCCCCTACGACCAACGCACAATGGTGACGCGCGTGCCCTCGCCAGGTCTCGAATCGAGCGTGAACTCGTTGGAGAGGCGCCGCGCGCCGCTCAGGCCAAGACCGAGGCCCTTGCCGGAAGTCCAACCGTCCTTCAGCGCGAGCGCGATGTCCGGGATTCCGGGGCCCTCGTCCTCGAAAGTCAGGCGCAGCCCGCGCCGCATGCCTTCATGCACGATTTCCAGCCGCGCGGTGCCGCCGCCGCCATAGTCCAGCGTGTTGCGGGCGAGCTCGCTCGCCGCCGTGACGATCTTGGTCTGGTCGACGAGGCTCAACCCGATCTCGATCGCCCGCGCCCGGACCTCCTGCCGCACCCTGACGATGTCGTCGGAACTGCGGACCGGCATCACGTCGTCACGAACGACGGCCACTGAAGTCTCCCAGGCCGCGCAGGCGCTTCTGAATCAGCAGCATGCCTCGCTCCACGTTCAGCGCGGTCTTGACGCCCGTCAGCGACAGGCCGAGCTCCACGAGCGTGATCGCGACGGCCGGCCGCATGCCGACCACCACCGTGTCGGCGTCGAGCATGCGAGATACCGCCGCGATGTTGTCCAGCATGCGGCCGATGAAGCTGTCGACGATTTCGAGCGACGAAATGTCGATCAGCACGCCTTTGGCCCGCGTCGCCGCGATCTTGGCCGTGAGGTCTTCCTCCAGGGCGAGCGCCAGCCTGTCGTGCATGTCCACCTGGATGGTGATCAGCAGTGCGTCGCCCATCTTGAGGATCGGGATGCGGTCCATCCGGCGATCCTCAGCGGCTATAGTCGGGGGCGGCCAACGCCTGCGGCACGTCGGTCACGCGCTTGCCGATCCGCTGCAGCGCCAGCGCGAGCGCGTCCGCGAGGCTCGCCTTCGAGACGACGTTCAATTCCACCCCGAGATGCACCATCGTCTGGGCGATCTGCGGACGGATGCCGCTGACCACGCAATCTGCCCCCATCAGCCGCGCCGCCGCGACGGTCTTGAGCAGATGCTGCGCCACCAGCGTGTCCACGGTGGGAACGCCCGTGATGTCGATGATGGCGATCTCGGCCGAGGTGTCGACGATGGACTGGAGCAGGTTCTCCATCACCACCTGGGTGCGCTCGCTGTCCAGCGTGCCGATCAGCGGCAGCGCGAGGATGCCGTCCCACAGCTTCACCACCGGCGTCGAAAGCTCGGAGATCTCGCGCTGCTGGCGAATGATCACCTCTTCGCGCGAGCGCTGGTAGGCCTCGATGGTGATCAGCGCCAGGCGGTCGAGCTTGCGGGTCGCGTCCAGCGTGGCGGCCGCGATCAGGTCGCCCTGGCCGGCATATTCGGCCGCCACCGCGCCGAACAGCGCGGGCTTCAGGCCGAGCACGAAGTTGGCGGTCTCGCTGGGCGTAAAGCCCTGCAGGGCGCGCGACCGGGACAAGGCGCTCAGCGTCTGGCTGAGCTCGTCGGACGCCGGCGATCGGTCGCCCGCATGCGCGAGATCCGGCGCCACGAGCGCCAGAACGCGGCCGCACTCGCTTTGCAGCTCGGCGTCCTTGATGCGCCCTGTCTGCAGCGCCCCTTCGGCGCGCAGGAAGTTGAGCCAGCCCTGGATGATCTCATCCCGGCGGCGCGCGATGACGCCGTTCCAATCGGCGGTTGCCGCCATGTCTTAATCTCCCCCTGAAGGAGCGGGAGGTGGGGCGAGGGCTCTCCACCCTCACGCCCATCGACGACGAACCCGCCCCCGAACCCCGATCCAAGCCGCAGCTGAGCCGTTAAACTCGCGACATTGAGATCGGTTCCATGCTGAAGCTGGGCCGGAAGGCCGCTCTTGCCGCCGCGCGTCACGAGCCTTGGCCCATGCAACCTCTATTAGTCCGGCCGGAGCGCAGGCTTGACTTTTCCTCCGGCTGACTCGGAACCAGAACGGCGTTGCTCCGTTGTCAGTGCAGCGAAAGCAACAGGAGGACACTATGGGCTTGGGTAAGGGCGCTTTGCTTTGGATGCTTGGAATTCCGCTGCCGATCATCATTCTTCTTGCGCTGTTCTGGCGCTAAGAATCGATCTTCGATGATCCGAAAAGCCTCGCAGTTCGCTGCGAGGCTTTTTTGTTGGCTCCACGTCAGCCCGAGCCGAACACGGTTGCGCGGATGATCTTCAATCCCACGGTTTCGCCCACCGCCGGCGCCACCGCGCTCGGGAGATCGACTTCCAGCCGGCGCGCCAGCCCGGTCACGGCGACCTCCGCCCGCCGGATCGCGCCATGGCGGCGCACGGCCGCGACGACGCCCGCCAGCCCATGCGCGTTCGGCGGCTCCACCAGCCGCACGTCCTGGGGGCGCACATAGAGGTTCGCCACGCCGCGCGCGTTGTGGGCCGGGGCGGCGAAGATTGGTTTGTCGTTGAAGAAGGCCTGCCCGCCCGCCACCTCCACGTCGAGCCGGTTGCTCTCCCCCAGAAAGCC
Source organism: Alsobacter metallidurans (assembly GCF_014636935.1). Taxonomy (GTDB): domain Bacteria; phylum Pseudomonadota; class Alphaproteobacteria; order Rhizobiales; family Beijerinckiaceae; genus Alsobacter; species Alsobacter metallidurans. The sequence goes on from NZ_BMES01000002.1 coordinate 1,494,867, forward strand.
GCACACGAACGGCGTCTCCGGGTGATCATAGACATCGTCCGGCGTCCCGACCTGCTCGATCCGCCCATCGTTCAGCACCGCCACCCGATCCGCCAGCTCCAACGCCTCGTCCTGGTCGTGGGTGACGAAGAGGGTGGTGTGGCCCGTGCGCCGGTGCACGTCGCGCAGCCACTGGCGCAGGTCCTTGCGCACGCGCGCGTCCAGCGCGCCGAAGGGCTCGTCCAGGAGCAGCACGCGCGGCTCGATCGCGAGCGCGCGCGCGAGCGCGACGCGCTGCCTCTGCCCGCCTGAGAGCTGCCCCGGAAACCGCTTCTCCAGCCCGACCAGTTGGACGAGGTCGAGCAGCGCGCCGACGCGGCGGCGGATCTCGTCCGCGGAGGGGCGCTCGGCCCGGGGACGGGCGCGCAGCCCGTACGCGATGTTGTCGGCGACGCTGAGATGCCTGAACAGCGCGTAGTGCTGGAACACGAAGCCGATGCGGCGGTCTCGCAGCGACAGCCGATGCGCCTCGACGTCGTCGAAGCGCACCTCGCCGCCGTCCGGCTCCTCCAGGCCGGCGATGACGCGCAGCAGCGTGGTCTTGCCGGAGCCGGATGGCCCCAGCAGCGCCACCAGCTCGGCGGGCTCCACCTCGAGCGAAACGCCCCTGAGGGCCGCGAACGCGCCGAACTGCTTGGTCACGCCCTCGATCGTCACCGCGACGGACATGCGCGAACTCCCATCAATGTTTGCCGTTCGCCGAGAGATGGTCGGCGTAGCGCCATTCGAGCAGGGTTTTCAGGACGAGCGTCACGAGCGCGAGCAGCGCGAGCAGCGACGCCACCGCGAAGGCCGCCACCGTGTTGTACTCGTTGTAGAGGATCTCGACATGCAGCGGCATGGTGGTGGTGAGCCCGCGGATGCGGCCCGACACCACCGAGACGGCCCCGAATTCGCCCATCGCGCGCGCATTGCAGAGCAGCACGCCGTAGAGCACGCCCCATTTCACGTTGGGCAGCGTGATGGTCCAGAAAGTTCGCCAGCCGGAGGCGCCCAACGTCAGCGCGGCCTCTTCGTCGGCCGTGCCATGCGACTGCATCAGCGGCAGCACCTCGCGGGCGACAAACGGGAAGGTCACGAAGATCGTGGCCAGCACGATGCCGGGCAGCGCGAAGATGATCTCGACGCCGTTCGCCTTCAGCCAGGGGCCGAACCAGCCCTGCGCGCCGAACAGCAGCACGTAGACGAGGCCCGAGATAACGGGCGACACCGAGAATGGCAGGTCGATGAGGCTGGTCAGCAGCGTCTTGCCGCGAAACTCGTATTTGGCGATGCACCACGCCGCCGCCAGGCCGAACACGACGTTCACCGGCACCGCGATCGCGGCGACCAGCAAGGTCAGCCGTACGGCCGCGAGCGCGTCCGGGTCGGAGAGGCCCTCGAGATACACGTCCCAGCCCTTCCGGAACGCCTCCACGAACACGGACGCGAGCGGCAAGCCGAGCACCAGCAGCAGGAACACGAGCGCGATGGCGATCAGGATGGCCTGCACGAGTCGGCTTTCGCCGCGCACGCGTGCGCCGCCCGCGCGCCGGGCGGGGCGCGCCGGAGATGGCGTGAGAGCGGCCTCAGACATGGCCGTACCTCCGCCGCAGCCCGCCATGCAGCAGGTTCAGCAGGAGGATGAGCAGAAACGACGCCAGCAACATGAGCACGCCCACTACGGCTGCGCCGGCGTAGTCGAACTGCTCGAGCCGGATGACGATCAGCAACGGGGCGATCTCCGAAACCATCGGCACATTGCCGGCGATGAAGATCACCGAGCCGTATTCCCCGACCGCCCGCGCGAAGGCGAGCACGAAGCCGGTGATCAGGGCCGGGAACACGGCCGGCAGCACCACCGTGAACACCGTGCGAAGGCGTTCCGCGCCCAGCAGCGCGGCGGCCTCCTCCACCTCGGGCTCGATCTCCTCCAGTACGGGCTGGACGGTTCGCACCACGAAAGGCAGGCCGATGAACACAAGCGCGACTGCGACGCCCAGAGGAGTGTAGGCCACCTTGACGCCGAGAGGGTCCAGCAACGAGCCGACCCAACCATTCGGCGCATAAACGGCCGCGAGCGCGATGCCGGCGACGGCCGTCGGCATCGCAAAGGGCAGGTCCACGGCAGCGTCCACGAGCCGCCGGCCGGGAAAGCGGTAGCGCACCAGCACCCAGGCGATCAGCATCCCGAAGATCGCGTTCACGAGCGCGGCCAGGAAGGCGGCGCCGAACGAGAGCCGCAGCGCCGCCACCGTCCTCTCCGATCGCGCAATCGCGATGAACTCGGCGGGGCCGATGCTGGCGGCTTTCAGCACGAGGCCGGCCAGCGGGATCAGCACAATCAGGCACAAGGCCGTCAGCGTCACGCCGAGCGCCAGCCCGAACCCCGGGAGGATGCTCGGCTGGCGCCAGCGGGATGCGGCCGCCTGCATGCTCAGCGCTTCGGCTTGTAGAGCTGGTCGAAAGTGCCGCCGTCGCCGAAGTGCTCGGGCTGCGCCTTGGTCCAGCCGCCAAAGTCCTTGTCGATCGTAACGAGGTCGATCGTCTTGAACTGCGCCATGTCCTTCGGGTCCGCGGCTTCGGGCTTCATCGGGCGATAGTGATGCTTGGCGATGATCGCCTGCGCCTTCGGGGTGTAGAGGAAGTCTAGGTAGGCCTGCGCGGCCTCGCGCGTGCCTTTGGCGTCGACGTTGCCGTCTACGAGCGACACAGGCGGCTCGGCCAAGATCGACAGCGACGGCGTCACGATGTCGAACTTCTCGGCGCCGAACTCCTCGCCCACCAGATAGGCCTCGTTCTCCCAGGCCAGCAGCACGTCGCCGATGCCGCGCTGCGCGAAGGTGGTGGTCGCCCCGCGCGCGCCGGTGTCCAGCACCGACACGTTCGCGAACAGCGCCGCGATGTACTCGCGCGTTTTGGCTTCGTCGCCGTTGTTGGCCTTTTTGGCCCACGCCCAGGCGGCGAGGTAGTTCCAGCGGGCGCCGCCGCTGGTCTTCGGGTTCGGCGTCACGACGCCCACACCCGGCTTGGCCAGGTCGCCCCAGTCCTTGATTCCCTTGGGATTGCCCTTGCGCACCAGGAACACGATCGTGGACGTGTAGGGAGACGCGTTGTTGGGCAGGCGCTTCTGCCAGTCGGCGGGGATCTTCTTGGTCCGCTGCGCGATGGCGTCGATGTCGCCGCCCAGCGCCAGGGTCACGACGTCGGCGTTGAGCCCATCGATCACCGTCCGGGCCTGCGCGCCGGAGCCGCCGTGGGATTGGCGGATCGTCACCGTCTTGCCGGTTTTCGCCTTCCACTCCTGCGCGAACGCCGCATTGATGGCGCGGTAGAGCTCGCGGGTGGGGTCGTAGGACACATTCAAAAGCTCAACGGTCTGGGCCCGAGCGCCGGCCGTCACCGCGAGGCAGAACGCCAGGGCGAGCGCCGCCATGGCGTAATCGAAAAGTCGTCGAAGGCGCTTGCGTGTCATCGATGCTCTCCTGCGTTCACTATAACGACCTCGCCGCGAAATGCGCGGGGGTCTGCATCAAGGCGCTGCGTTGCGCGCCTCAACCTTCGGAGCAGCGGGGGCGGGCGGCCCCTCGCGCACGTCGTTCAACAGCGCCGCGCCGATCGCCGCCAGGACGACGAGCGCAAGAAACGCCAGGTTGGCGCGGCGTTCCCGGCTTGCGTCCACGGGCGCCGGCTCGAGCAATGGGCTTTCGCTCATATTCCGCTTCCCTCCGCGTCGTAGTGACCGCGGGCGATGCGTTGGCGCTCGAACGACCTCCAGGCCGCCTGGTGCGCCAGACGGAGAATGGGGCGAAGAAGCGCCTCGGCGAGCGCAGCCGCGGCTGTGATGCGCCAATCGGCGAAAGTGAGCTGAACCAGCGCCGCCACCGCGAGCGACGCCAGGGCGCGCCAGCTCGCCTCCTCGACGATCTGCGGCCACCCGCCCGGCGCCAGACGATCGAGGGCGACTTTTACCCAGTGGCGGCTCCGGCCCGGAGAAGCGGACGGAACGCCATCGCCCGACACGGAGCGCACCAGCCGGACGGCTCCCGCGTCCACGAGGCCGAGCGCCACCGTGTCGCCCGACACGCGATCCACCAGGATGAAGGCGCCGAGTTCGCGGTCTTCCGCGTAGTCGGTCAGCGCCACTGCGCGATCGAGCGCGATCGTCGCGATACCCACCTCGTTCATCGCCAGCGCGTCGGCAGCGTGGATCTCAAACGAGTGGATGTCGACTGCGCCCGCGATGGCGACGCGCGCGGTTGCGCTCGACGCGCCCAGCCGCAGCGTGAGCTCCGCACCACTGGCGAGCGGCCTATCGGACATCCACAGCAGCCGCGCCGCGAAGGCGCGACGGGCCGTGAGCGCATCGTCCACCGCCACGATCACGTCGCCCCTGGACACGTCGACCTCATCGGCGAGCGTCAGCGTCACAGCCTGTGCGGCGACCGCCTCCGCCAGGTCTCCGTCCTGCGTGACGATGCGCGCCACCCGGGAGCGCCGGCCGCCCGGCAGGATCGCAACTTCGTCGCCCGGCGAGACGGCTCCGCCCGCGATCGTCCCTGCGAAGCCCCGAAAATCGAGGTTCGGCCGGTTCACCCACTGCACGGGCATCCGGAACCGGGCCGCCAACTGCACGGCGCCGGCCACGTCCACGGATTCCAGGTGCTCGAACAGCGTCGGGCCCGCATGCCAGGGCATGTTCGGCGAGCGACCCGCGACGCCGTCGCCTTCAAGCGCCGAGATTGGAATGGGGGTGATCGTCGCAAAGCCGAGGCCGCCCGCCATGTGGCGATATTGGGCGACAATCCCTTCGAACACGGCCCGGTCGAAGCCGACGAGATCCATCTTGTTGACCGCCACCACGACGTGGCGGACGCCCAGCATCGAGACGATGAACGAGTGCCGGCGCGTTTGCGGCAACACCCCCTTCCGGGCGTCGATCAGGATGATGGCGAGATCGGCCGTGGACGCGCCTGTCGCCATGTTGCGGGTGTACTGCTCGTGCCCGGGCGTGTCGGCGACAATGAAGGAGCGGCGCGGCGTCGCGAAGTAGCGGTAGGCCACGTCGATCGTGATGCCCTGTTCGCGCTCGGCCGAGAGGCCGTCCACCAGCAAGGCCAGATCGAGCTTGTCGCCCTGCGTGCCGAACCGGCGGCTGTCGCGGCCGAGCGCGTCGAGCTGGTCGTCGTGCACGAGCTTGGCGTCGAACAGCAGGCGGCCGATCAGCGTCGACTTCCCGTCGTCCACGGAGCCGCAGGTGATGAAGCGCAACAGGGCTGGAGCGGCGGCGGCCGCGGGGTGAGCGGAAGGGTTCTGGGCCGCCAAAACGGCCTTGAGGGCGACGGCGCTCATCAGAAGTAGCCCTCCTGCTTCTTCTGCTCCATGGAGCCGGCGCCGTCGTGGTCGATGATCCGGCCCTGTCGCTCGGAGGAGCGCGATCCGCGCATTTCGGCGATGATCTCCGGCAGGGTCGCGGCCGTGCTCTCCACCGCGCCCGTGAGCGGGTAGCAGCCCAGGGTCCTGAAGCGGACCATGCGCGTCTGGACGACCTCGCCCTCCCGCAACGCCATGCGGTCGTCGTCGCGCATGATCAGCGCGCCGTCGCGCTCCACCACGGGCCGGGGCGCGGCGAAGTAAAGCGGCACGACCGGGATGTTTTCGCGGGCGACGTAATCCCACACGTCCAGCTCGGTCCAATTGGACAACGGGAAGACCCGGAAGCTCTCGCCAGGACGCTTGCGCGTGTTGTAGAGCCGCCATGGCTCAGGCCGCTGCGCCTTCGGATCCCAGCGATGCTCGGCCGAGCGCAGCGAAAAGACCCGCTCCTTGGCGCGCGACTTCTCCTCGTCGCGTCGGGCGCCGCCGAAAGCCGCGTCGAACTTGTGCGCATCCAGCGCTTGCCGCAGCGCCTGCGTCTTCATGACGTCCGTGTGGGCGCGCGAGCCCGAGTCGAAGGGGTTCACCCCGGCCCGGACGCCGTCCTGGTTCACATGGACGATGAGATCGAGGCCGAGTTCCTGCGCGCGCTGGTCCCTGAAGGCGATCATCTCCCGGAACTTCCAGGTCGTGTCGACATGGAGCACCGGAAAGGGCAGCCGGCCCGGGTAGAACGCCTTGAGGGCGAGGTGCAGCAGCACCGCCGAGTCCTTGCCGATCGAGTACAGCATCACGGGGTTGTCGCAGGTCGCGACGGTCTCCCGGATGATGTGGATCGCCTCGGCCTCGAGCTTCTGGAGATGGGTCAGCTGAATCATGCCGACGCTCCCGCGCGCACAAGCCGGCCATCCTCGGCGACGTGCAGGCCGCACTCCTTCTTGGCCTCTTCCTCCCACCACCAGCGCCCTGCCCGCTCGGGCTCGCCAGGCGCAACGGCGCGCGTGCAAGGCGCGCAGCCGATCGACGGAAAGCCCTTCGCATGCAGCGGATTGAGCGGAACGTCGTTCTGTTCAGCGAACGCCAGCACGGCGTCGCGGCTCCAGTCGAACAGTGGATTGGCTTTCAGGAGCTCATGCGTCTGGTCGAGTGAGACGAACCCCATCCCTTGCCGGTTGGCGGACTGGTCGCCCCGAAGGCCGGTGACCCAGGCGCTCGCGCCGTCCAGCGCGCGCCTGAGGGGTTCGACCTTGCGAACGCCGCAGCACGCCTTGCGGGACTCCGCGGAGTTGAAGAAGCCATTCACGCCCTGCCGAAACACGAGGTCGCCAAGGTCCTCGTGGCGCGGGTAGTAGGCGCGGATCCGGCGCTTGTAGCGCTGCTCCGTTTCGGCCCAGAGCGTGTAGGTCTCGGGAAAAAGCCGACCGGTGTCGAGCGTGACGATCTCGACGTCAACGCCGGCGTCGCAAATGCAATGCGTCAGCGCCTGGTCCTCGAGCCCGAAGCTCGTCGTGAATACGATGGCGCCCGAGACGGCGCGTCGCAACACGCGCAGGCGGAGAGCAGGCGGCAGATCGCCGAACGCTGCGTCCAGGCGGTCGGGGAGCGTAGCCGGCGAATCAGTCGAGGCAGTTTTGATCAGAGGCATCGCCGGAGCTCGTTCGGTTTAACGAACAAAACCGTAGCTTAGCCCGGATTTGGAATCAATACACGTTTTGCGGAGCGTCCAGATCTATATTTACATTTTAGAATGTATATTTGCCGCACTTTGCTATGGCGGAGTTGGGAGGAACAACGGCGGCTTGGTGGCGTTAACGAGGCGGCAACACTTTCGAGGACCGCGCCATGGAACTCTCGGCAGAACTCCGGTTCGCCCTCTGCGCCGCCGTTTTCGCCATCTACGAGTTCGCTCTGGATCGCGCTTCCTTCTGAACGACCGCACTCCTCGAGGCTCTGACTTCACCGTCCGCGATCGCGGCGATCAGCCCTTTTGATTTGTTGCAGCCGCCATCCTTGGCGATGCTGCGGGCATGAACATTCTCTCGATCCAGTCCCATGTCGCCTACGGGCACGTGGGAAACTCGTCCGCGACCTTCCCGATGCAGCGCCTCGGCTGCGAGGTCTGGCCCATCCACACCGTGCAGTTCTCCAACCACACCGGCTATGGCCAGTGGACCGGACGGGTGTTCGACGGCCCCATGATCGAGGAGCTCGTCGACGGCATCGCCCAGCGCGACGTGCTCGGAACCTGCGACGGCGTCCTCTCGGGTTACATGGGGTCGTCGGACATCGGGGTCGCGATCCTGTCCTCGGTGTCACGGGTCAGGGCCGCGAACCCCAAGGCCGCCTATTGCTGCGATCCCGTGATCGGCGACGTCGGCCGGGGCGTCTTCGTGCGCCCCGGCGTGCCGGAGTTCATGCGCGAGCAGGCCGTGCCGGCCGCCGACGTGATCACGCCGAACCAGTTCGAACTGGAGCTCCTGACCGGGAGGACCTGCAACTCGCTGGGCGACGCCAAGGCGGCGCTCGCGGCTGCGCACCGGCTCGGCCCCAAAGTGGTGCTCGTCACCTCGCTGCTGAGCGAGGACACGCCGGACGACGCCATGGACCTGCTCGCGTCGGATGGGCAAAGCGTCCATCGGGTCCGGACGCCCCGGCTGAACGTCAGCGTCAACGGCGCGGGCGACGCGATCGCGGCGCTGTTCTTCGTTCACTGGCTTCATTCGGGCTCCGCCGCCCAGGCGCTTGGCGAAGCCGCGGCCTCCGTCTATGGCCTCCTGAAGCGCACCGAGGAGGCCGGCTCGCGCGAGATCCTCACGGTGGCGGCGCAGGACGAGTTCGTCGCGCCCACGCATCGCTTCCCGGTGGAGCCGGTTTAGGCTTGCCGCCCGCGCGCCGGGATGGAATGTCTTGGCCATGAAGCTGCGCGTCGCCACGTTCAACGTCGAGAACCTCTCGTCCCGCTGGCGCTTCGCCGACGTGCAGCGCGGCGACGTCACGGCCGCCATGTCGCTGGCCGAGTTCGACCGCCCGCACGAGCGCGAGGCCGCCGAGCGCTCCGTCGCGCTGACGCTGGAGGACGACAAGCGGCAGATGACGGCGCTCGCCATCGCGGAGGCGCGCGCCGACGTGCTGTGCCTGCAGGAGGTCGACAGCCTGCGCGTGCTGGAGGCGTTCTTCGCCAACTACGTCCATCGCATGTCAGACATCCGTTACGGCCACTTCAAGCTCATGGAGGGCAACGACCGCCGCGGCATCGACGTCGGCTTTGCGGCCCGCCGCTCCCTGCTGCGGCCCGACCAGGTCACGGTGACATCGCACCGCGAGGGCACGTTCGAGCAGTTCGACGTCTTCGACCGCGACATCGCGGCTTTCGGCATCAAGCCGGGCGACCGGGTCTTCAACCGCGATTGCCTCATGGTGGACCTGGACCTCGGCCACATGACGCTCACGCTATTCGTGTGCCACCTGAAATCCATGAACAACGGCAAGGCCGACGGCCGCCCCGCCACCATGCCGCTGCGCCGGGCCGAGGCCCGCGCCGTGCGCGCGCTGGTGCAGCGCCGGTTCGGGCCGGACTGGCGCCGGGCCAATTGGATCGTGGCCGGCGACCTCAACGACTATTCCGAGGTGATCGGCCCCTTGGGGGCGGTCGATTCCAAGCCCTCCCCGGCCCTCCAGGTCCTGACCGAGCATTTCGGCGTCAACCCGGTGGCCGACCTGCCGCCGCATGAGCGGTGGACCCATTTCCATCGCGCCTGGATCGAGGACGAGGGGCGGATCCGCGAGGAGCACGTGCAGCTCGACTACGTGCTGCTTTCCCCTGCCCTGGCGGAGCGCGGCGCGACCGTCGAGATCGTCCGGCGCGGGTTGCCCTATCGCACCCCGCTCGACCCGCGCGATCCGGATCGTTCCATCCCCAGGCTCGCCACCACGGCCGATCGCTATCCGCGCGTCGGCTGGGACCGGCCCAAGGCGAGCGATCATTGCCTGCTCGCGGTGGAAATCGACCTTCCCGCCAACCGCCGCGACTGAACCAGGAGGTCGCCATGCGCCGCCGCTTTTTCACCCTCGACGTGTTCACCACCCGGCCGATGGCCGGCAACCCGCTCGCGGTGGTGCTGGACAGCCAGGGCCTGACGGACGCCGCGATGCAGGGCATCGCGCGCGAGTTCAACCTGAGCGAAACCGTGTTTGTGCTGCCGCCCGCCGACGCGCACAACCGCGCGCGGTTGCGCATCTTCACCCCCGGCCGCGAGCTGCCCTTCGCGGGCCATCCCACCGTTGGAGCGGCGGTCTTGCTCGGCTGCCTCGATCACGGCCCCGGACACGGCGTGCTCGGCTTCGGCCTGGAGGAGAAGGTGGGCCTCGTCGCCTGCGTCGTCGAGGTGAAGCACGACGGATGCGGCGAGGCGACGTTCACGCTCCCGAGGCTGCCCGAAAAGCTTGCCGCCCCGCCCGCCGGCGCCGCCATCGCGCACGCCCTGAGCCTGACGGAGGCCGATCTCGGCTTCGGCGCGCACCGCCCCACGATCTACTCGGCCGGCAACGGCTTCACCTTTGCGCCGCTGCGGGACAAGGCCGCGGTCGATCGCGCCCGGCCGGACCTCTCCGCCTGGAACGAGGGCGTCGGCCCCGCCGACCACCCCAACGCCTTCGTGTACTCGCGCGAGACCAGCGACGCGTCGAGCGCCTACTACGCCCGCATGTTCGCACCCGACATGGGCGTGATGGAGGATCCCGCGACTGGCTCCGCGGTGGCGGCGTTCGCGGGCGTCGTGATGGAGTTCGACAAGCCCGGCGACGGCGAGCACAGCCTCGTGATCGAGCAGGGCTACGCGATGGGCCGCCCATCCCAGATCACGCTCGGCCTCAGCGTGGAAGGTGGGCGTCTCGTCCGCGCCACCATCGGCGGCGGCGCCGTCGTGGTCTCCGAAGGATCGCTGCGGCTCTGACCGCCGCACACTGTTTCAGCCCAGGACATTGCCGTGACGGATGATTTGCCGCCTCCCGTTTTCGCGCGCGTGACGCACATCGATTGCCGCGTGGACCAAAGGCCCTGGCCCTGGGCCGAGGCCGAGCGCGAGCGCATCGACGCGCATTGGGCCGCGCAGGTCGGCCACAACCCGGCGCTGTTCGACGGCAAGGTTCTGGTGCTGCACACCGGCGGCGTGGACGGAGACGTGTTCCGCGCCGCCTATCTGGAAACCCGGTTCTCGCGTTTCCTGGCTTGGCGCGACTTCGGCTTTCCGGACCGCAGCATGCGCAACGGTTTTGCAATGGCGGCGCTGCGGAGCGCGGAAGGCGCTTACCTCCTCGGCGTGATGGGCCCGCAAACCGCCAATGCCGGGAAGATCTATTTCCCGGCCGGAACGCCCGACCCCAGCGACGTCTTTGACGGGCGTGTCGATCTCGCAGGCAGCGTCGCGCGGGAACTCGAGGAGGAAACCGGCCTGACGGAGGCGGACGTCACGTTTGCGGACGACTGGACCGTGGTCAGCCACGGCCAGCGCATCGCGCTCATGCGCCGGGTCGAGTCCCCCGAACCCGCCGATGACCTGCGCGCCCGCATCCTCTCGACCCTGGCGCGGGAGAAGCAGCCGGAGTTGTCCGACATTTGCGTCGTGCGCTCGGAGGCGGACATCGACGAAGCCGCAATGCCGCCTTTTGTAGTGGCCTATCTGCGCAAGGCGTTCGCGCCGCGCAGCTGAACGAAAGTCGCCTGGGGAAAGCCCCGCAAAGAGCGATCGCGAAGCGAGGGCGAAGCTTGAACGTGGCCATAAGCCATGCTGCTAATCCGCTTCCAATCAGGGGGCAGCATGAAAACGATTTTCGCTCTCGCCGGGGTGGTCTTGATGACCGCCGGATGCGCCACGGTGACCCGCGGCACGACCGGACAAGTCACGTTCAACTCAGAGCCATCTGGCGCGCAGATGCGCACGTCGCTCGGCCACACCTGTCCGACGCCTTGCACACTTGAGATCCCGCGGAAATCCGATTTCGTCGCGGTGTTCACGAAGGACGGCTACAAGGAGCAGCAGATCCCAATCGCCACGCGCGTCGCCGGATCGGGTGCGGCGGGTTTCGCCGGCAACATCCTGGTTGGCGGCCTGGTGGGCATGGGGGTCGACGCCGCGACCGGCTCGACGCTCGAGCATTTCCCCAACCCGGTCAACGCAACTCTCGAGGCGCTCCACCGTGCTCCTGCGCCGACGGTCAGCCGGCGGGGACGCGCCCCGAAGGCCATCGCTCCAGCGCCGGACGCCTGAGACGGTTGTGTCGGCGCCGCGGCGCCGACACGACGCGATCAGCCTTGCGGATACCCATGCCGGCTGCGGGACGAACGAACGAGCGCTTCGGCTTCGCCATCCCGCCCGGCCTGGCACGCCGCTGACGCCTGGGCGATCTCGCCCTTGATCTTGTTGTAGACCGACTGGCTCACATGGCCGGAATTCAGGTCGTTATCCATGATGGCTTCATAGCGCGCCACCGCGCCCGCGCAGCCGCTCCCTTCCGGCAGCCGGAAGCCCGGAGGAGACACCCCGGCCGGCAGATTGGCGTAGGCGGAGGACGACGGAGCCGCAGCCGCGACCGGCGCCGAAGGCGTGCCGGCGGCATTGCAAGCTGCGAGCGCGAAAACGAGAACAGGCGCAATCAGGCGGATCATCGGCGACTCCTTGACGAGGCCAACCGTTGGCATTCGACACGCGCCTGCGTCAACCCGAACCTGAACGCCCGCGAATGCGCGAGTGGGCGACTTAGGACCGTTATGTTGCTGCGACACCCGCAATCAACGGTTTTCACTGTGAGATCGTCCGATATCGCCGATCATAAAAACAATGTCTACTCAGTGAATAAAGGCGGCTCAGTGCGTTATTACCCCGTTTTATTCGGTGAATTCACGCTCAACATTACCGATATCGACGCCACTCCGGTTGGATCCGTGCAGATTTCGCAAGGCATGCGGGGCCGCCGGCCATGCAGAACGGCCGGCGCTCGAATTCATCGCCAATGCCGCAAGAGCATTCTCAGGTCCATGACAAGCCCAGGTCCACCGAAAAACAAGCTGTCGTTGCATCTGCGTCTTGGCCATTCTAAGGCTCTCGCGTGAGCACACTGGTGGAGCGATGCGCTATACACCAGTTATTAAATTATCACATCAGATTTGGGAATTGCATCGACGTCTACAATCCTGGGTTGTTCAACCCGGACAGACAAACCTGATGAGTATTCGCGCTTCTATGTACGATAACAACTTGTGCATTCCGCGAATCAGCGTAACGATCGCCACGCTCACAACACGGTTGCTGCGATGCCTTTTCGAGCCATCTACGTCAGCAGTCACATCTTGCCTGTTCGCGACGATGGGACATGCGAGGAGTTCGATCGGATCGCCGAGCAGGCGCACCGGTGCAATGCGCAGACCGGGGTGTCGTTTTTCCTCGTCTGCACGCACCATTGGTTCTGCCAGGTGCTGGAGGGCAGCGAACCCGCGGTGCGCCGTACGCTGGCCCGGATCGCGGCGGACAAGCGCCACTTCGACTGCCGCGTGATTGAGGCCACCGCGCAAGTCCAACACGCGAAGCTCGACGGCTACGCCACGGTCCACAAAAGCATCGCCAACCGGCTGCTCTTTCTCGAACGCGGCTTCAGCCGCGCCATCGTGCCTTATGACCGGACCGCTGCCGAAATGCTGGATCTTTGCAACGCCCTCCGGAGCTTTGGCGTCCCGAGCGAGCAGCGCCAGTCCGAACTCTGTTGATCCCACCCTGGCGTGAGCGATGAACCGCCGCAGAACCGCCCGCGACTGGCGGCTCCAGGCTAATCGCGCCGTTCGCGACTGTCCGGCATGCTGGCGCGCATTGCTGGCCTGAACCGCTCGCCCACAGCCGGGCCGCACGGCGCTTGCGCTATGAACCGCGTTTCGTTTATGAAGCTTGTGGCGCAGCAAAGCGCCGCCGAACGAGGACGCCGTGGCCGTATCCGCCGCCCATCGCCGCCAGCAGACGCAGACCGCTTCGGTCCGTACGGCGACGTCGTGCGCGCAGTCCTCCCTGCTTCTTTCCGGGCTTCTTCTCCTTATCCGCCCCTGAGGGCCGGCTGGGCGCGTGCGCCTGGGCGCTCAGGGGCCGCCGAAGCCGGACGCAACGAAGCGCTCTGATCCGCCTTGGCCCCGATGCGGCCCGCGGCAGGCGAAAGCCACGACAAGGACAGCCCATGACCACCAATGCAGCGAGCCAGACCGTATCCGGCAAGGACCGGGTCCTGATCTTCGACACCACCCTGCGGGACGGCGAGCAGTCTCCCGGCGCATCGATGACGCTGGAAGAAAAGCTGCAGGTTGCCGACCTGCTGGACGAGATGGGCGTCGACATCATCGAGGCCGGCTTTCCGATTGCCTCAGAGGGCGATTTTGAGGCCGTCACCGAGATCTCGCGGCGGGTGAAGCGCGCCACCGTGGCGGGCCTGGCGCGCGCCGGCCAAAAGGACATCGATCGCGCCGGCGAGGCCGTGAAGGGCGCCGTGCGGCCCCGCATCCACACGTTCATCTCCACCTCGCCCGTCCATATGAAGCACAAGCTGCAGATGGCGCCCGAGAAGGTGCTGGACCTGGTGACCGCCTCGGTGACCCGCGCCCGCAACTGGGTGGAGGACGTCGAGTGGTCCGCCGAGGACGGCACCCGCACCGAGATGGACTTCCTGTGCCGCTGCGTCGAAGCGGCCATCCGGGCCGGCGCGACCACCATCAACATCCCCGATACGGTCGGCTACACGACCCCCGGGGAATACGCCCGGATCTTCCGCACGGTGCGTGAGCGCGTGCCGAATTCCGACAAGGCGATCTTCTCGGTGCATTGCCACAACGACCTCGGCATGGCGGTCGCCAACACGCTGGCGGGCCTGCAGGGCGGCGCACGCCAGATCGAGTGCACCGTGAACGGCATCGGCGAGCGCGCCGGCAACGCCGCGCTGGAAGAGATCGTCATGGCGATCAAGACCCGCAATGACGCCTTCCCGTACGAGTGCGGCGTCGAGACCACAATGCTGACCCGCGCGTCAAAGCTGGTGGCGGCCGTGACGTCGTTCCCAGTGCAGTACAACAAGGCGATCGTCGGTCGGAACGCCTTCGCGCATGAGAGCGGCATCCACCAGGACGGCATGCTGAAGAATACCGAGACCTACGAGATCATGACGCCCGAATCAGTGGGCGTATCCAAGACCTCGCTGGTGATGGGCAAGCACTCCGGCCGCCACGCTTTCCGCGAGAAGCTGAAGGAGTTGGGATACGATTTGGGCGAGAACGCCCTGGAAGACGCCTTCAAGCGCATGAAGGACCTCGCTGACCGCAAGAAGCACGTTTACGACGAGGACATCGAGGCGCTGGTCGACGACGAAATCCTCACCGCGCATGACGGCATCAAGGTCGTGGCGCTGACCATCATCGCCGGCACGCAGGGGCCGCAGCTCGCCACCCTGACGTTGGACGTCAACGGCGCACACAAGACCGTCCAGTCGACCGGCAACGGCCCGGTCGACGCCTGCTTCAACGCCATCCACGCGCTGGTGCCGCACGAGGCGCGGCTGGAGCTCTACCAGGTGCACGCCGTCACGGAGGGCACCGACGCGCAGGCGGAAGTTTCGGTCCGTCTCGCCGAGGACGGCAAGTCCGTCACCGCCAAGGCGGCCGATCCCGACACGCTGGTGGCCTCGGCCCGCGCTTATCTGGGGGCGCTGAACAAGCTGATGGTGAAGCGCCTGCGCGGCAAGCCGGAAGCGCTCGCGGCAGGTTGAGGGCCGTGACGCCCGCCGTCAACTTCGTTGTTGGCGGGCTCAACTCTCTCCGTCATCCCCGGCGGCGCAGGTCGCCGGGATGACGGCGGAGGGGCTTACGAGCCGGGCGATCAGGAGAAGCCCTCCCCTCCAGCGCGAAAAAGCGCGACCGGAATGCAAACTGCCGCTGGACATCCCCGCGGGCCTTTGATACTCACCCCCTCGTCGCGGCGGCTTCGGCCCCCGGCAACTTTGATGGGCGCATAGCTCAGTTGGTAGAGCAGCTGACTCTTAATCAGCGGGTCCAAGGTTCGAGCCCTTGTGCGCCCACCATCAAAGTCCTTCAGGCGAGCAGTGATCTCGCCGCGAACTCTCATTTCATCTCCGCCTTCACTCGCGCTTATCCCGTTTCAGCGTAACAGTGCTGTGTTTCGCGGCTGAACCTGCTATTGCGCCCGCGTGGAAGACCTGTCGCGCGCTTTTTCCCTTGCCGCACGCCTCATCGTGAATGGGGACGCCGAACTGATCGGCATCGTCGGGCTGTCGCTGCGCGTCAGCGGCGCGGCGACGCTGATCGCGTTCGCGCTGGGCGCGCCGCTCGGCGCCGCGCTGGCGGTCTGGCGCTTCCCGGGCCGGCACGCCGTGGTGGTCGCCGTCCACGCGCTGCTCGGGCTTCCGCCCGTGGTGGTTGGCTTGCTGCTCTATGTCGCCCTGTCGCGCTCGGGCCCGCTGGGGGCCATGGGGCTGTTGTTCACGCCCGCAGCCATGACCACCGCGCAGGCTGTGCTCGCCTTGCCGATCGTGGTGGCGCTCACGCACCGCACCGTGGAGGGCTATTGGCGCGACTACGGCGCGGCGCTGCTCGTCGACGGAGCATCGCTGGCCCGCGCCTGCCTGGAGCTGCTCTCCATGGCGCGGGGAGCCCTGGTGACGGTTCTGCTCGCCGCATTCGGACGCTGCGTGGCCGAGGTTGGCGCGATCCTTGTGGTGGGCGGTAACATCCGCGGCTTCACCCGCACGATGACCACCGCGATCGCGCTGGAGACCAGCAAGGGCGACCTGGCGCTGGCGCTGGCGCTGGGGTTGACGTTGATCACCATCAGCGCCGCCGTGAGCGCCGCCGCGTTCGGCCTCCAGCGCGCCGCCGAGGGACGCTGAGGCTCAGCCGGTCGGAATTTCTCCTTCCACCACATGGTCAAGCGAGCCGTCGCTGGATGTCAGCGTCATCTTCACCCGCAATACGTCGCCCGGCGCTTTGCCGTCGCGCACGACCTTCTCGATCTCGCGCTGCGAGGTCACGCCGACCTCCTTCAGGAACTTGCGCAGCGCCATGTTGAAGCGTTCTTCGTCCATGCTCGTCTCCTCTCAAGACCGTTCGGTCGAGGCGTTGGGAAAAAAGAGCTGCTGCCCCTCGATCCGATAGCTCGCGATGGCGCCCTGCCCATCGGGCGAAATCAGCCAGTCCACGAAAGCCTGCCCGTCCTGCGCCTTCACGTTCGGGTGCTTCTGCGGGTTCACGAGCATTGCGCCATACTGGTTGAACAGCCGCCGGTCGCCCTCCACCAGGATCGTGAGATCCTGCCGGTTCTTGAACGACAGCCACGTTCCCCGGTCCGCCAGCACATAGCCGCCGATCGCGGCCGCCATGTTGAGCGCCGGGCCCATGCCCTGGCCAATCTCACGGTACCAGCTGTCCTTGGCGGCCGCGATGTCCACGCCCGCCTCCTTCCAGGTCCGCAGCTCCGCCGCGTGCGTGCCCGAGCGGTCGCCGCGCGACACGAAGGCCGCCTTGGCGGCCGCAATCTTGCGGAAGGCGTCCAGCACGTCCGGGTCCTGCGCCGCTTTGGCGGGATCCTGCTTCGGGCCGACCACGATGAAATCGTTGTACATCACGTCGAAGCGCTTCACGCCCTGGCCCTCAGCCATGAACGCGTCCTCGGCCGCCCGGTCATGCACGAACACCACGTCGGCGTCGCCGCGCCGGCCGATGTCCAGCGCCTGGCCGGTGCCCACCGCCACGACCCGGACCTCGATGCCGGTCTT
This sequence comes from Alsobacter metallidurans, assembly GCF_014636935.1. Taxonomy (GTDB): domain Bacteria; phylum Pseudomonadota; class Alphaproteobacteria; order Rhizobiales; family Beijerinckiaceae; genus Alsobacter; species Alsobacter metallidurans. The sequence continues at coordinate 1,512,072 of NZ_BMES01000002.1, forward strand.
GGCCGTGAACGCCCCAAGCAGGTGGCCGAACAGGCCGGATTGCTCCGTCGACGTCGTGGACGCGACCGTGATGAAGCGCGATTGAGCCACGCCGGGCGACGCCGCCGCCAGCGCGACCCCAAGCGCGATCAGTCCCGACACGATACGCTTCAGCATGGCTGCTCCTTCCAACGACGGCAGCATAGGCAGGCGCATCGCCCGCTCGCAAGCCGACGTGAACTGACGGAAGTCTTGTCTCCGGTTCAAGAAATTTCGCGCGGCGTTGACCGAATTTCCGGCGATCCGCCTCGTTCGCCATGATTTCTCGCGAGCTTAGACCAAAGTATAGATGGTCTAGCGATAGTCTGCACTCGTACCCGCGCTTGCTTGCACCTTGCGAGCCGATACACATGACACAACCGCCCTGGAACAACTCCGGGCGTCGACCGAGCGTTCGAACAACGGACGCCTCAGGAGGAAGCACATGAGTGTGACGACCGCCCCCGGGTCCGCCACGAGCGCGGCCGCTGGCCTGCTCGACCGCGAACGCATCATCGCGAAAGCAGGCTCCAATCGATGGCTGGTTCCGCCGGCCGCCCTCGCCATTCATCTTTGCATCGGCATGGCCTACGGCTTCAGCGTCTTCTGGCTGCCGCTCTCGCAGGCGCTCGGCGTCTCCAAGCCGGTCGCCTGCCCGGACATCGGCTTCTTCGGCACGCTGTTCACGACGACCTGCGACTGGAAGGTCAGCGATCTCGGCTGGATGTACACGCTGTTCTTCGTGCTGCTCGGCTCCGCCGCCGCCATCTGGGGCGGCTGGCTGGAGCGCGCCGGCCCCCGCAAGGCGGGCGTAGTCTCGGCGCTGTGCTGGTGCGGCGGCCTGCTGATCTCGGCGCTGGGCGTCTACACGCACCAGCTCTGGCTGCTGTGGCTCGGCTCCGGCGTGATCGGCGGCATCGGCCTCGGCCTCGGCTACATCTCACCCGTCTCGACGCTCATCAAGTGGTTCCCCGACCGGCGCGGCATGGCGACCGGCATGGCCATCATGGGCTTTGGCGGCGGCGCGATGATCGGCTCTCCGCTGGCCGACATGCTGATGAACTACTTCAAGACCCCGACCTCGGTCGGCGTCTGGCAGACCTTCGTCAGCATGGCGGCGCTCTACTTCGTGTTCATGATGGCGGGCGCGTTCGGCTACCGCGTGCCGCCCGCCGGCTGGCGCCCGGAAGGCTGGACGGCTCCCACCGAGTCCACCAACGCGATGATCACCCACCGCGACGTCCACCTGCGCGACGCGCACCGGACGTGGCAGTTCTGGGCAATCTGGCTCGTGCTCACCCTCAACGTCAGCGCCGGCATCGGCGTGCTCGGCATGGCCTCGCCCATGCTGCAGGAGATCTTCGCCGGCTCGCTCATCGGCCAGCCGGCCGTCGGCTTCACCGATTTGAACCCCGACCAGAAGAAATCCATCGCCACCATCGCGGCGGCCTTCGTCGGCCTGCTGTCGCTGTTCAACATCGGCGGCCGCTTCTTCTGGGCGTCGATGTCGGACCATATCGGCCGCAAGATGACCTACGCGACCTTCTTTGGCCTCGGCATCCTGCTCTACGCCCTGGCGCCCTGGGCCGCGCATGCCGGCAGCATGATCCTGTTCATCGGGTTCTTCTGCATCATCCTGTCTATGTATGGCGGCGGCTTCGCGACGGTGCCGGCCTATCTGGCCGACATCTTCGGCACGCAGTTCGTCGGCGCGATCCACGGCCGCCTGCTGACCGCCTGGTCGACGGCGGGCATCATCGGCCCGGTGGTGGTGAACTATATCCGCGAGGCGCAGATCGCCGCCGGCGTGCCGCGCGCCCAGGTCTATGATCGGACGATGTACATCCTCGCCGGCATGCTGGTGCTCGGGTTCCTGATTAACCTCACGATCCGGCCGTTGAACGAGAAGTGGTTCATGAAGGACGAGGAAGTCGCCGCCCTGCAGGCCAAGGGCGCGGCGGCGGCGACTCACAGCGGAGCCTTCGGCATCGGCCGCGGCGGGCTCACACCCGTGTCGGCGCTCGCCTGGGCGGTGGTCGGGATCCCGATCATCTGGGGCGTGTGGATCACGCTGTCGAAGTCGCTCGTTCTGTTCCGCTGAGGCCAAGGCGGCGCCTGCAGCACGCTGCCGGCGCCGCCCAAGCCAGCGACCACAAGGCGCAGCAATTTGCTGCGCTGCAGTAATGACAGCGCCGCGGACCTGTGGTCTGATTGCTGGCATGCCAGATACCTCGGATACGGAACGCCAAGTTTCGACCGGGGTGAGAGGAAACGGGCCGAGCCAAGAATGAGCGACAATCGCGATCAGAACGTGCTGCGCTTCGAGCATCCCGGCTTGGGCCGCAAGCGCGCAAAATCCACCCCCAAGGGCCGCCAGGTCGATCCCGTCGCGCTGCAGGAAGTCATCGACCTTCTCGGCGACCTTCCCCGGCGTCGCGACCTCCTGATCGAGCACCTGCATCTGATCCAGGATCGCTACCACCAGATTTCCGCCGCCCACCTGGCGGCTCTCGCGGACGAGATGAAGCTGTCCTTCGCGGAAGTCTTTGAGGTCGCGACCTTCTACGCCCACTTCGACGTCGTGAAGGAGGGCGAGCCCACCATTCCGCCCCTGACCGTGCGGGTGTGCGACAGCCTGACCTGCGAGCTCTACGGTTCCGAGAAGCTGATTGCCGACCTGAAGGCGCAGGCCGGGCCGGATGTCCGGATCGTTCGGGCGCCCTGCGTCGGCCTCTGCGACCAGGCTCCGGTTGCGGAAGTTGGCCACCACTTCATTCACCAGGCCACGGCTCAGAATGTCGCCGCCGCCATCGCGGCCGGCGACACGCATCCGCACGTGCCGGACGACTACATCGACTTTGACGCCTATGTGGCGAACGGCGGCTACGCCCTGCTCGGCAAGCTGCGCGGCGGCGAGATGACGGTCGACGAACTTTTGACGAGGCTGGATGGGGCGGGCCTGCGCGGCCTTGGCGGCGCGGGTTTCCCGACCGCGCGCAAGTGGCGCGCCGTGCGCGGCGAACCCGGCCCGCGCATGATGGCGATCAATGCCGACGAGGGCGAGCCCGGCACCTTCAAGGACCGTCACTACCTCAACACCGATCCGCACCGCTTCCTGGAAGGCACGCTGATTGGCGCGCACGTCGTGGAGGCCGAGGACGTGTACATCTACCTGCGCGACGAGTACCCGGTGGCGCGCGAGATCCTGCTGCGCGAGATCGCCAAGCTTCCGGCCGGCGGCCCCCGCATCCATATGCGGCGCGGCGCGGGCGCGTATATCTGCGGCGAGGAATCATCGTTGCTGGAGAGCCTGGAAGGCAAGCGCGGCCTGCCCCGGCACAAGCCCCCCTACCCGTTCCAGGTCGGACTGTTCGGCCTCGCGACGCTGATCAACAACGTCGAGACGGTCTATTGGGTGCGCGACATCGTCGAGAAGGGCGCGGAGTGGTGGTCCAGCCAGGGCCGCAACGGCCGCGTCGGCCTGCGCACCTTCTCGGTGTCTGGCCGGGTCAAGAACCCCGGCGTGAAGCTGACACCGGCCGGCGTCACCATCCGCGAGCTCATCGACGAGTATTGCGGCGGCATGCAGGAGGGCCACAGCTTCAAGGCCTACCTGCCGGGCGGCGCCTCGGGCGGCATCCTGCCGGCCCACATGGACGACATCCCGCTCGATTTCGGCACGCTCGAGAAATACGGCTGCTTCATCGGCTCGGCCGCCGTGGTGGTGATGTCCGACAAGGACGACATCCGTTCGGCGGCGCTGAACCTCATGCGCTTCTTCGAGGACGAGAGCTGCGGCCAGTGCACGCCCTGCCGCATCGGCACCGAAAAGGCTGTGAAGCTGATGCAGAAGCCGGTTTGGGACCAGGAGCTGCTTGGCGAGTTGTCCCAGACAATGCGCGACGCCTCGATCTGCGGCCTGGGCCAGGCGGCCTCCAACCCGCTGACCTGCGTCATCAAGTATTTCCCCGACGAATTCGCCCCCCGCGTGGCGGCCGAGTGAGGGACTGCACGCCATGAACGTGACATTCGAACTGGACGGCAAGACCGTCGAAGCCGCCCCCGGCGAGACCATCTGGCAGGTCGCGCAGCGCGAGGGCGTTCAGATCCCGCATCTGTGCTACCTGCCCGAGCCCGGCTATCGGCCGGACGGCAACTGCCGCGTCTGCATGGTGGAGATCGAGGGCGAGCGCGTGCTCGCAGCCTCCTGCATGCGCGCTCCCACGGTGGGCATGAAGGTGAAGACCGCATCCGCGCGCGCCGAGAAGGCGCGCGAGATGGTGATGGAGCTGCTGGTCGCCGACCAGCCGGAGCGCGCGACGTCGCACAACCCGGAGTCCAAGTTCTGGAACTGGGCCGACAAGACCGGCGTCACGACGAGCCGCTTCCCGGCCGCCGAGCGCTGGGCCGCGGACGTCAGCCACACCGCAATGCGGGTCAACCTCGACGCCTGCATCCAGTGCGGCCTGTGCGCGCGCGGTTGCCGCGAGGTGCAGGTCAACGACGTGATCGGCATGGCGTACCGCAACGCCGCCGCCAAGATCGTATTCGATTTCGACGACCCCATGGGCGAAAGCACCTGCGTGGCCTGCGGCGAGTGCGTGCAGGCCTGCCCGACGGGCGCGCTGATGCCGGCCGCCTATCTGGACGACAACCAGACCCGCACCGTGTACCCCGACAAGAAGGTGGACTCGCTCTGCCCCTATTGCGGCGTCGGCTGCCAGGTCACCTACAACGTCAAGGACGAGAAGATCGTCTACGCCGAGGGCCGCAACGGCCCCGCCAACCAGAACCGCCTTTGCGTCAAGGGCCGCTTCGGCTTCGACTACATCCACCATCCGGACCGGCTGACCAAGCCGCTCATTCGCCTGCCGAATGCGCCCAAGCACGCCAACGACCAGGTGGACCCGGCCAACCCGTGGACCCACTTCCGCGAGGCGACCTGGGAGGAGGCTCTCGACGCCGCCGGCTTCGGGCTGAAGAACATTCGCGACCAGCACGGCCGCAAGGCGCTGGCCGGCTTTGGCTCCGCCAAGGGCTCCAACGAGGAGGCCTACCTGTTCCAGAAGCTGGTGCGCACCGGCTTCGGCTCCAACAACGTCGACCACTGCACCCGGCTATGCCACGCCTCCTCCGTGGCGGCGCTGATGGAAGGCGTGAATTCAGGCGCGGTGTCGGCGCCCTTCGCGGCCGCCCTGGACGCCGAAGTGATCATCGTGATTGGCGCCAACCCGACCGTGAACCACCCGGTCGCCGCCACCTACATCAAGAACGCCGTGAAGAACGGCGCGAAGCTGATCGTCGCCGATCCGCGCCGCCAGACGCTGTCGCGGCACGCCACCTACCACCTCCAGTTCAAGCCCGGCAGCGACGTGGCGATGCTCAACGCCATGTTGAACACCATCATCGAAGAGGGACTGACCGACGACAACTACATCGCCGGCTACACGGAAGGCTTCGAGGAGCTCAAGGAGCGCATCAAGGAGTTCACGCCCGAGCGCATGGCGCCCGTCTGCGGCGTGGACGCCCAGACCCTGCGCGAGGTGGCGCGGCTCTACGCCCGGTCCAGGGCCTCGCTGATCTTCTGGGGCATGGGCATCAGCCAGCACGTGCACGGCACCGACAATGCCCGCTGCCTGATCGCGATGGCGCTCACCACCGGCCAGATCGGGCGCCCCGGCGCCGGCCTGCATCCGTTGCGCGGCCAGAACAACGTCCAGGGCGCGTCCGACGCGGGCCTGATCCCGATGGTGTTCCCGGACTACCAGTCCGTCGAGAAGCCCGACATACACAAGATGTTCTCGGAGTTCTGGCAGAGCGAGCTCGACGACAAGCGCGGGCTCACGGTGGTGGAGATCATGAACGCCATCCATGCCGGGGACATTCGCGGCATGTACATCGAGGGTGAGAACCCCGCGATGTCAGACCCCGACCTGCAGCATGCCCGCGAGGCGCTGGCCAAGCTCGACCACCTCGTCGTGCAGGACCTGTTCCTCACCGAGACGGCCTTCCACGCCGACGTGGTGTTGCCGGCTTCCGCCTTCGCCGAAAAGGTCGGCAGCTTCACCAACACGGACCGCCGCGTGCAGATCGCCCGGCAGGTCATCAAGCCGCCGGGCGAGGCCAAGCAGGACTGGTGGATCATCCAGGAGCTGGCGCGCCGCATGGGCCTGCCGTGGGAGTACACGCACCCCAGCGAGGTCTTCACCGAGATGGCGATGGTGATGCCCTCTTTCGCCAACATCACGTGGGAGCGGCTGGAGCGCGAAGGCGCGGTCACCTATCCGGTGGATGCGCCGGACAAGCCCGGCAACGAGATCATCTTCGCGCAGGGTTTCCCGACCGCGAGCGGCCGCGGCAAGATCGTGCCGGCCCGGGTCACGCCGCCGGACGAAGTGCCGGACGAGGAGTACCCGATGGTGCTCTCCACCGGCCGCGTGCTGGAGCATTGGCACACGGGCTCCATGACGCGCCGCGCCGGCGTGCTGGACGATCTCGAGCCGGAGGCCGTGGCCTTCATGTCGCCGCGCGACATGGGCCGCATGGGCGTGCGCGCCGGCGACTTCATCCGCATGGAGACCCGCCGCGGCGCCGTCTCGGTGAAGGTGCGGGCGGATCGGGACGTGCCGCAGAACATGGTGTTCATGCCGTTCTGCTACGCGGAGGCGGCCGCCAACCTGCTCACCAACCCGGCGCTGGACCCCTTCGGCAAGATCCCGGAGTTCAAGTTCTGCGCCGTGCGGGTTTCGGCGGAGGCGGCCGCAACCGCCGCGGAGTAGCGCCGTGCGCGTGATCGGCCTGGCGGGTTGGAGCGGCTCGGGGAAGACCACCCTTCTGACCGCCCTCATCCCGCTGCTGACCGCGCGCGGTCTTCTGGTGTCCACGGTCAAGCACGCCCACCACGCGTTTGACGTGGACACGCCCGGCAAGGATTCCTGGGTCCATCGGCAGGCCGGCGCCTCCGAGGTGCTGGTCTCGTCCGCGACCCGCTGGGCGCTGATGCATGAGCACCGCGGCGCGCCCGAGCCGCGGCTGGCCGAGCTTCTGGGCAAGCTCTCGCCCTGCGACCTCGTGATCGTGGAAGGGTTCAAGCGCGAGCCAATCCCCAAGCTCGAGATCTGGCGCGCGGCGGTCGGCAAGCCGCCGCTGCACGCCGACGATCCAGGCATCATTCTCGTCGCCTCCGACGACCCATGCCCGGCAGCCCGCGTCCCGGTGCTGCCCTTGCGAGAACCGGTTCGCGTGGCGGAAGCGTTGCTTGAAGCCGCGCAGCCGATCAGCCATGTGTTGGCGCGTCTCGAAGCGGGGGATTAGGCCATGGCGCAACTCACGGACGACGCCTTCGCGTTCGGCGGCGAGTTGATGCCCGTCGATCAGGCGATCGCGCTGATCGGCGAGCGGCTGCCCGTTCTGGCCGGCGTCGAGGATGCGCCGCTCTGGAGCGCCGACGGCCGCGTGCTGGCCCACGACGTGGTCGCGCGCGTCGCCTTGCCGCCCTTCGACAACTCCGCCGTGGACGGCTACGCGACCCGCACGGCGGACCTGAGCCCCGGGAGCGCCACGCGCCTCCCCGTCCGGGGGCGCGTCGCAGCCGGCCATGGCGCCGCGGCGCTCGACCCCGGCTCCGCCGCCCGCGTGTTCACGGGCGCGCCCGTTCCGGTGGGAACCGACGTCGTGTTCATGCAGGAAGACGTCACGGCGGACGGCGACCATGTCCTGCTCCCGCCCGGCCTGAAGCCCGGCGCCAACCTGCGGCGCGCCGGCGAGGATATCGAGCGTGGCGCGGTCGCGCTGCTGGCCGGCCGGCGCCTTCGGCCGCAGGACGTCGCACTCGCGGCGGCGCTGGGCTGCGCCTCGCTCCAAGTGCGCCGTCGGCTGCGTGTCGGCCTGTTCTCCACCGGCGACGAGCTGCGCGAGCCCGGCGAGACGCTGGGGCCCGCGCAGATCTACGACTCGAATCGCGCCCTCCTGGCGGCGCTGCTCGCCCGCATGGGCGTCGAGGTCAGCGATCTCGGCCGCCTGCGCGACGACCGGGACGCCGTCCAGGCGGCGCTGTCGGAAGCCGCCGGCGCACACGACCTGCTGGTCACCTCCGGCGGCGTCTCGATGGGCGAGGAGGACCACGTCCGCGCCGCCGTGGAGGCGACCGGCGCGATGGTGTTCTGGCGGCTCGCCATCAAGCCGGGCCGGCCGGTGGCGCTCGGCGTCGTGGATGGGACGCCTCTGGTGGGCCTGCCCGGCAACCCGGTCGCGGTGTTCGTCACCGGCGCGCACGTGCTGCGTCCCCTTGTCGCCCGCCTCCGCGGCGAGGCGCTGGAGCCCCTGCCGGCTTTCCCGGTGCGGTGCGGCTTCAGCTATCGCAAGAAGGCCGGACGCCGCGAATATGTGCGCGTCAGCCTGCGGCAGGACGGGGACGGCGGCTGCACGGCAGCCAAGCACCCTCGCGACGGCGCCGGCGTCCTGAGTTCGCTCACCGAAACCGCCGGCCTGATCGAACTCGAGGAAGACCGGCTCACCGTGGAGCCGGGCGAGAGCGCCCGCTTCATCCCCTACGGCCTGCTGTGGTGACGCGATGACCCAAGGCGCGACGCCCCCCGCGCGCCCTTCCACGGTGATGCGCCTGACGCCCGTCGCGACGGTTCTGGACCGGATCGTGGAGGCGCTGGGGCCCGCTCCGGCGCGCCAACTTCCGATCGATCACGCCGCCGGCTCCGTGCTCGCGGCCGATGTCGTGGCGCCCCGCACCTTGCCGTTGTTTCCCACTGCGCTGCGCAACGGCTGGGCCGTGCTGGCCTCCGACACGGTCGGGGCCTCGCCCTACGGCCCGGCCGCGCTAACGACGGCGCCTGTTCGCGTCGCGGCCGGCGACCCCCTGCCGCCCGGAACCGATGCCGTGCTGCCCCTTGGCGCGGTTGACGCCGGCGGCCCGATCCCGACAGCATCCGATGCGGCTGCGTCCTCCGAAAACGTCCGTGCGACCGGCGCAGAGGTCCGGGCCGGCCAGACGCTGGCCCGGCGCGGCCAGCGCCTGTCCGCCCATCAGGCCGTCGCCTGCGTGCAGGCGGGCGTCGAAACCGTCTCGGCCCGGCGCGCCAGGGTCGCGTTCGCGCCCGAGTGCGACCCCGCATCCCGCGCGGTGATTGCCGGGCTGCTCGGCCGGGCCATCGCAAACGGCGCCGACACCGAAGCGTCAGTGGTGATCGCGCCCTGGAGCCCGCCCCCCACCACGGTCGACGGCCTGATCTGCGAAGCTCTCGGCCTAGCGCCCGGCGAGGCGACCTGGATCGCCATCGAGAAGGGCCGCGCCGTGTTGCGGCTTCCGCCCGGCCTGGGCGCGGCGGCGGCCGTTGCGCTCGCTGTGATCGCGCCGCTGCTGGACAGCCTGGACGGCGTCGAAGGCCCTGTCCCCAGCCGCAGCCTGCCTCTGTCGCGCAAGATCGCGTCCCGCATCGGCTGGAGCGAAATCGCATTGCTGGGCGTTGAGGGGGAGCGTTGGACGCCCCTCACCGTCGGGGACGTCACGATCACAACGCTGGCCCGCGCAGCCGCCTGGGCGTTGATCCCGCCCGACAGCGAGGGCGCGCCCGTGGGCGCGACGCTGCCGGCGCGACCCTTCGGAGATGTGCCGTGAGCGCTCCCACCAAGCCCCTCGCCCCGGCGTCCGCCGATCAGGCGCAGTTCCTGTCCGTGCTGTCGCGCGGCGAAGCCTTGGCGCGCTGGACGGCCGCGCTGGATCCGAGGCCGCTTGGCCGCGAAACGGCGCCGCTCGAAGCCTGCCTCGGGCGCGTGCTGGCCCGCTCGGTGGCGGCCCCCATCGACGTCCCGCCCTTTGATCGCTCGCAGATGGACGGCTTCGCGGTCCGCTCCGCCGATCTCGCGACCGCGACCGATGACGCGCCCGTCCGCCTCGTGCTGAACGCCGAGACCATCGCGTGCGGCGTATCGCCCGCCCTCGCGGTGGCGGCCGGAACCGCCACCCCGATCGCGACCGGCGGACCCATGCCGCGCGGGGCGGACGCCGTGATGATGATCGAGCACACCGATCCGGACGGCGACGCCGCCATTTGGGTGCGCCGTTCCGCTCCGCCTGGCGGCGCCATGGCGTATGCGGGCTCCGACATGGCGCGCGGCGAGGTCGTGCTTCGCGGCGGCGCGGTGCTGGGCGCCCGCGAAATCGGCATGCTGGCGGCTTGCGGCGTCGCCGCCGTGGAGGTCTGGCGGCGTCCCCGCGTCGCGGTGCTGTCCACCGGCGACGAGCTGGTGCAATCCGGCTCGCCGCTCGGCCCGGCGCAGATCTACGATTCCAACGGCCCCATCGTGGCCGCGGCCCTGGCCGAAAACGGCTGCGAGCCGGTGCGCTTCGGGGCCGTGCCTGACAACGCGGACGCGCTGGAGGCTGCGCTGCGCGACGCCCATGCGCGATGCGACGCCGTGATCCTGTCCGGCGGCACCAGCAAGGGCGCGGGCGACCTCACCTACCGGCTTATCGACCGGCTGGGCTCCCCCGGCATCGTAGCCCACGGCGTGGCGCTGAAGCCCGGCAAGCCGCTCTGCCTGGCGGTGTGCAACGGCAAGCCCGTGGTGGTGCTGCCTGGCTTTCCGACCTCGGCGATGTTCACGTTCCACGACATCGTCGCCCCGGTGCTGCGCCGCCTCGCCGGCCAACCAGGGCGCGCCGAGGCGAGCGTGGAGGCGCGCGTGCCGGTGCGCGTCGCGTCCGAGTTGGGCCGAACGGAATTCGTCATGGCCTCGCTCACAAGGGCGGAGGACGGTCTCGTGGCGTTCCCGGTCAGCAAGAGCTCCGGCGCGGTTTCAAGCTTTTCGCAGGCGGACGGATTCCTGACCATCGACGCCCTGCATGACGGCCTCGACGCGGGATCCACCAGAACGGTGACCTTGCTGGACCCCGGGCATCGCCCACCCGACCTCGTGATCGTCGGCAGCCACTGCGTGGGCCTGGAGCCCATTCTGGACGAGCTCGCTTTGGCGGGCGTCTTGTCCCGCAGCATCCCGGTCGGCAGCCTCGCGGGCCTTGCAGCGCTAGGGCGCGGCGAATGCGACATCGCGCCGATCCACCTGATGGATCCCAAGTCTGGCGAGTACAACCGCGCCTTCGTGCCCGAAGGCGCCGTCCTGATCCGTGGCTGGGACCGGCCCCAGGGCCTCGTATTCCGGGCGCAGGACGAGCGCTTCGCCGGCCTGTCGCTCCAACAGGCGCTCGAGCGAGCGGCGGATGATCCGTTGTTTCTGATGGTCAACCGCAACCCGGGCTCGGGCACCCGCATCCTCATCGACAGGCTGTTGGGCGGGCGCAAGCCCGACGGCTACTGGAACCAGCCGCGGTCCCACAACGCTGTCGGCGCCGCCGTGGCCCAGCGGCGCGCCGATTGGGGGGTCACCATCAAGCCTGTCGCCGACGCCTATGGCCTCGGGTTCCTGCCCATCCTGGACGAGCGATACGACTTCGTGGTCAGGCGCTCGCGTGTCGAATCACCGCCCGTGCGCGCCTTCCTCAGCGCGTTGCAAGCGCCCGAAACCGTGGCGGCATTGCAGCGCATCGGCTTCAAACCGGTGTCGGACCCGGCCTGAACGCCATCCGAGGTCGCGGACCCCGAATTCACACTAGACACCGAGCTTAGCGGACACGAAGGTTCGCTTTGATCAGGGCTTGAAGAGCCATACTCCACCATGTCTCACGCCGGCGCCCACGACACCCTGCTGGTCGCCTTGTCCATCGTGATCGCGGTGACGGCCGCCTATACGGCGCTTGATCTCGCCGCCCGGATGCGCGCGACGAGCGGTTGGCCAGCGCATGGCTGGCTCGCCGCCTCGGCGATCGCAATGGGCGGCGGCGTCTGGTCGATGCATTTCGTCGCCATGCTGGCCTTCCAGTTGCCCGGCGTCGAAGTCCGCTATGATCTCGGACTGACGCTGCTATCGCTGGCGCTGCCGATCCTCGCCACCGCCTTTGGCTTTTTCGCCGTGGACCGGTATCGCCAGAGCAGGCCGGCGCTCCTGGCGAGCGGTTTCGTCATGGGGCTTGGCATCGCGGGCATGCATTACGCCGGCATGGCCGCGATGCAGATGTCGGCCGAACTCACCTACGCGCGGCTGACGATCGCCCTTTCGGTGCTGATCGCCATCGGGGCCGCCACGCTGGCCTTGTGGCTCGCATTCCGCAATTCCACCGTCGCCGAACGGGCCTTGGCCGCCCTCATCATGGGCGCGGCCATCTCGGGCATGCACTACGTCGCCATGGCGGGCTCGACCTTCTCGGCAGTGCAGAGCATCCGCTCGCTGAACGACGCCGCGGATTTGTCCCAGACCAAGCTGGCGCTGTGGATCACCAGCACGACGTTTCTGATCCTTGTCCTGGCGCTCGTCGCCGCCATGTTCGACCGCCATTTCGCGCACCTGACATCGCGCGAGGCTACAGCCCTGCGCGAGAGCGAGGAGCGGTTTCGCCTGCTTGTCGAGAGCGTCACCGACTACGCGATCTTCATGCTCGACCGGGACGGGCGCGTCGCCAACTGGAACGCCGGCGCCGAGCGCATCAAGGGCTACACCGCGCAGGAGATCGTGGGCAGCCACCTGTCCCGGTTCTACACCGCCGAGGCGCAGGCCGTCGGCGCGCCCGAGGCGGCCCTGAAAACCGCCGCCACCACGGGCAAGTTCGAGGACGAGACCTGGCGCGTCCGCAAGGACGGGTCGCTGTTCTGGGCCAGCATCGTGATCGACCCCATTCGGGACGCGCATGGCGAGCTCGTCGGCTACGCCAAGATCACGCGCGACGTCACCGAGCGCAAACAGGCCCAGGAAGCGCTCGACCGAACCCGCGAGGCGCTGGCGCAAAGCCAGAAGATGGAAGCTGTCGGCCAACTCACCGGCGGCGTGGCGCACGACTTCAACAACCTGCTGATGGCGATTCTCGGTAGCCTGGATCTCCTGCGCAAGCGCGTGCCGACCGACGATCCCCGCATTACCCGCCTGATCGACAACGCCATCCAGGGCGCCGAGCGCGGCGCATCGCTGACGCAGCGCATGCTGGCCTTCGCGCGACGCCAGGACCTGAAGCCGCGCGCGGTGGACCTGCCCGATCTGGTTCGTGGCATGACGGAGCTGCTGAACAGGTCAATTGGGCCGCAGATCGCCATCGAGACGCGGTTCCCGCTCGGGCTGCCGCGCGTGCAGGTTGACGCCAACCAGCTCGAGCTCGCGTTGCTGAACCTCGTCGTCAATGCGCGCGACGCCATGCCAGGAGGCGGCCAGATTACTATCGGAGCCCGCGAGGAGCATGCGCCGGACGGCGGCGCAACGGCGGCGCGCTACGCCAGCCTTTGGGTGCAGGACACCGGCGAAGGCATGGATGAGGCGACCCTGGCGCGGGCGCAGGAGCCGTTCTTCACCACCAAGGGCGTCGGCAAGGGCACGGGCCTCGGTCTCTCGATGGTGCACGGCCTCGCCGAGCAGTCGAACGGGCGGCTCATCCTGAAGAGTCGCAAGGGCGAAGGGACGATCGCCGAGATTCGCTTGCCGATCGCCGCGGACGCAGAGCCGGAGGCCGCGCCCGCGACGGTGGTCCCCTACCCGCGCACGGCCCCTCGGGCCTACACGGTGCTGGTCGTGGACGATGATCCGCTCGTGCTCGAGAACACCGCCGCCATGCTGGAGGACCTCGGCCATCGCGTCATCGAGGCGCGGTCAGGCCGCGAGGCGCTCGAAATGGCGAGCCGCGCCCGGTCGCTGGACGTGGTCGTCACGGATCACGTCATGCCGGGCATGACGGGCATCGAGCTTGTCGAGCGCCTCAACGCCGAGCGGCCCGGGTTGCCAATTATCCTCGCAACCGGCTACGCGGAGCTCTCCGCCGCCGCCCAAAGCCTGCCGCGCCTGAACAAGCCGTTCGACCAGAACGCGTTGGCCCGGGCCGTCGACCAGGCGGTTCAGGGCCCCGGACCAGAAGGCGTGGTCGCCTTTCGGCCCAAGCTCGCCTGACCGCTTCCATCAAACCGAAACGCACCCCAGAACCACGGGGGACTCGCCCCAACGGGCGCCAAGGCCCATCTACCGATCCATGGGCGCTTTACGGCGCCGCCGGAGTGCTCGGCCCGTGACGATCTCGCTGCCTTTCGACAACAGCTACGCCCGCCTTGATGGGCCGTTCTTCACGCGAACCAAGCCGACGCCCGTCGTGGCTCCGCGGCTCGTGCGTCTGAACCTCGCTCTCGCCGAGGAACTCGGCCTCGACGCCGACGCCCTGGCGTCTCCCGAAGGCTTGGCGGCGCTCGCCGGGGCCGCCATCCCGGACGGAGCCGAGCCGATCGCGGCCGCCTATGCGGGGCACCAGTTCGGGCACTTCTCGCCCCAACTGGGCGACGGACGCGCGATCCTGCTCGGCGAGGTGATCGACCGCGCCGGCCGCCGCCGCGACATCCAGCTGAAAGGCTCCGGCCCCACCCCATTCTCCCGCGGCGGCGATGGCCGGGCGGCCCTGGGACCGGTGCTGCGTGAATACCTCGTCAGCGAGGCCATGGCGGCGCTGGGCGTCCCAACCACGCGGGCGCTCGCGGCTGTGACCACGGGCGAGCATGTGATGCGCGAGGACATCCATCCCGGCGCGGTGCTGACGCGCGTCGCCGCGAGCCATATCCGGGTCGGCACGTTTCAGTTCTTCGCCGCGCGCCGCGATCTCGCGTCCCTGCGCAAGCTCGCCGACTATGCGATTGCACGGCACGATCCCGCGGCCGCGGGTGCGCCGAACCCCTATCTCGCTTTCTTCGAAGGCGTGGTGCGCCGCCAGGCCGACCTCGTCGCCCAGTGGCTGCTGCTCGGCTTCATCCATGGCGTCATGAACACCGACAACATGTCGGTCTCCGGTGAAACGATCGACTACGGCCCCTGCGCGTTCATGGACGCCTACGACCCCGCGACCGTGTTCAGCTCCATCGACCGGCAGGGCCGCTATGCCTATGGGGCGCAGGCTGGCATTGCCCAGTGGAACCTCGCCCGGCTCGTCGAGGCCCTGCTGCCGCTGTTCGGCGAGGACGAGAACAAGGCCGTCGCCGACGCGCAGGGGGCGCTGGACGCCTATGTCGACCGCTTCAACGCCTCATACCTGGCCGGCCTGCGGCGCAAGTTGGGGCTCACGACCGAGGGGCCGGACGACCTCGCTCTCGCGTCCGCGCTGCTGTCGCTGATGACGGCCGACCGGGTGGATTTCACGGTGCTGTTTCGCCGGCTGTGCGATCTCGCGGCCGATCCCGAGGCGAGCGGCCCGGTGCGCGACATGTTCATGGACCTCGCCGGCGTCGACGCCTGGCTGGCTCGCTGGCGTGATCGCCTCACGTCGGAGCCCGCCGTCGCCCCGGCCGAGCGCGCAAGCGCGATGCGGCGCGCGAACCCCGCCTTCATCCCGCGCAACCACCTCGTGGAGCGCATGATCGAAGCCGCCGTGGAACGCCAGGATTTCGCGCCCTTCGAGGAGCTCCTGCGAATTCTGGCCCGTCCCTACGACGACCAGCCCGAGTTTGCCGCTTACGCGGAGGCGCCTCCGCCGAGCCCACAGAACTACGTGACTTACTGCGGCACATGAAAAAAGGCGCGACCCGTGGGCCGCGCCTTTCTTGAAGTTCGTTCGCGAAAAGGCGCTTACTGCGCGGCGCCGCTCTGCGGCTTGACGTTCTGCGAGCCGCCCGAGCCCTGCATGCCCATGGAACCGCCGGCTTTGCCGCTCATCGAGCCGGACGAGCGCGAGGTCGAGCCGCCGTTGATCGAGCCGGAGCCCTGCACCTCGGCCTTGCCCCGCACGGAGCCGGTTTCGACGTTGCGCGTCTGCGAGCGAGTGGTCGCAGCCTCGCCGCGCTCGCGAGTCTCGGCCGAGAAGCGGGTTGTGGAGCGGCTGCGCTCGCCCGCCCGGATCGACACGCTGGTGGACGGCTCGGAGTGGCCATAGCGGGTCACCGTGCGGCTGCGCGTCACGGAAGACGGCTCATCCTGCCAGGTGCGCACGATGTGGCGCTTCTTGCGGATGGTCACGGACGGCTCTTCGACGTAGTGGCGCTTGTGCTTGCGCACGACCACGTACTTGCGGCGCGGCTCGTCATAGCGATGCACGATGCGCTTGCGGCGAACGACCGTCGTGGTCGGCTCGTCGTCGTAGCTCGTCACCGAGCGGCGATGAACCGAGACGCTTGGGCTGCCTTCGGTGGTGCGCGTCCGGGTGCGGATCGACACGCCGCCCTCTTCGCGGCTGCGAGATCCCACGGTGGTCCGGCCCTCGACGCGCGTCGCGGACGATCCCTCGACCCTGGCCGAGCCGGAGGCTTCGCCGCTCACGCCGGTCCGCTGGGACGAGCGCTGGGTGGTCGCGCCCGTGCTCTGCTTCTCGGCCGAGCCGCTCTTCTGGCGCTGCATGGTGGAGGAATCAGAGCCCGAGCCCGAGCTCATCGACGCGCCGCCGGAGGCGTTGGCGCCGCCGCTGGTGGAAAGGCTGGTCTGGGCCAGCGCCGTCGTGCTGACGAGCGCGAGGGCGAGCCCAAGGCTTGCGAGTTTCATGACATGTTCCCTTCTGGTCGCCGGGGCGCCTTCAAGGCGGCATCCCGGCTCTTGATTGGATCAGGCGGGCGTCAGGCCCGCCCCTCGTTGTTCACGGTCAGTCGATGACCTGCACCACGCGGCGGGTGCTCGGGTCGACCAGCACGGTCCGGTCGTTCACCACCGAGTAGCGGTACTTGGTCTTCACGCCGACGGTCTCGGGCACCTCGTAGAACTGCACCGAAGACGGCAGGGTCTCGCCGACCACGACCTTTTCCTGCACGCGTACGGACGGCCGGTGCTCGCGAACCACATATTCCTTGAACTTGGTCTCTTCCGGACCCGTCAGGCCCCCGATGACCGCGCCCGTCGCGCCGCCCACGACGGCTCCAACAGGGCCGCCCACGACAGCACCCCCGACGGCTCCGGCCGTCGCGCCCGCGGCGGCTCCGCCGGACGACTGCGCCTGCGCGGCCATCGGCATGGCGAACGCGGTGGCCAACGCGGCGGCGGCAAGAAGCGATTTCTTCATGACGATTCTCCGTTGCTCCGCCCCCGCGCAAACAACGAGATGACCGTCGACCGGTTCCAGAAATCGTCACCGATCGATTGATAATCTGGTTTATGAATACGTGTTCATGACAATCCTGAATAAGCGTTCATGTCCAATCGTGAATCAGATACTTGCGGTCTGCTTTATTGAAAATATCAAGTGAGCATATGAACTTGTCGGCATGACCGAGACGCCGACCAAACACGAACGGCCGGGATAGGGGTCCCGGCCGCGTGATCGCGTCGTCGATGGCCGCAGAGCTATTTCACACTGGCGGCCGCCTTCTTGGCGAAGCGGTCGTCGAAGGTCGTAGCCAGGTCGACCTTGGCGTCCTTGAGCTCGGCGTCGAACTGCTTCAGCATGTCGAGCGTGCTCTTCATGCCGCTCTCGGTCACGATGCCGGTCTGTGAGTAGGTCGGCTTGGAGTTCTTCACCGCGAGTTCGTAGAGCTCCTTGTCGCCCAGCAGGTATTCCTCCGGCACCGCAGCGGCGATTTCGGCCGGCGAGGATTTGTTGATCCACACCAGCGCCTTGTAGAGGCTGTTGGTGAGCGCCTGCACGGTGTTGGGGTTCTTGTCGATGAAGTCCTTCTTGACGTAGAGCACCGCCGCCGGGTTCGAGCCGCCGAACAGCGCCTTGGTGCCCTCTTCAGTCCGCGTGTCGACCACGATCTTGATGTCGCCCGAGCGCTCCAGCATGGAGAGCACCGGCTCCAGGTGCGAGATCGCGTCGAGCTGCCCGTTGCGGATGGACGCAACCGCCGACTGGGCGCTGCCGACGCCGATGAACGACGCGTCCTGCGGAGTGAGGCCTTCCTTGGCGAGCAGGAAGTTGACCAGCATGTTGGTGGAGGAGCCCGGCGCGGTGACGCCGATCTTCATGCCCTTGAGGTCCTTCGGCGACTTGTAGGCGTCAGCCTTGGCCTTTGCGATCCCTACCGCGATGCCCGGGAAGCGCCCGAGCTCCAGCACGGCGCGGATGTCCTGCCCCTTCGCCTGCATGCGGATCGTGTGCTCGTAAGCGCCTGTCACGACGTCCAGCGAACCGCCGACAAGACCCTGCAGCGACTTTGCGCCGCCGGCGAAATCGGAGATCTCGACATCGAGTCCCTGCTCCTTGAAGAAGCCCTTCCGCTCCGCGATGGTCAGCGGCAGGTAGTAGAGCAACGCCTTGCCGCCCACGCCGAGCTTGATGTCCTTTTTCTCGGGGGCCTGCGCGGAGGCGGCGCTGCCGGCCAGCAGCAGCGCTGCAGCGGCCGCGGCGATCAGCTTGAACGGACTCATGTTTTCACTCCCTGATCCGGTTCTTGTGAACCTTCATCTCGTTATGGTTGAACGTGAACTCAGGCATGGCTCGCAGGTTGCGGACGCCACACCAGCAGGCGGTTCTCGATCAGCGTGACCAGCCAGTCGATGAACAACACGAAGGCGGCCAGGATCACCATGCCGGCAAACACGCCGGTCACGTCGAACACGCCCTCGGCTTCGTGAATGAGATAGCCCAGGCCCGCCGCCGAGCCGAGATACTCGCCCACGACCGCGCCCACGAGCGCGAAGCCTACCGACGTGTGCAGCGACGAAAACATCCAGCTCAGCGCCGACGGCCAGTACACGTGCCGGAACAGCTGGCGCTCGTTCATGCCCATCAGCCGCGCATTGGCGAGCACCACGGAGCTCACCTCCTTCACGCCCTGGTAGACGTTGAAAAACACGATGAAGAACACCAGCGTGACGCCAAGCGCCACCTTGCTCCAGATGCCGAGCCCCAGCCACAACATGAAGATGGGCGCGAGCACCACGCGCGGCAGCGCGTTCGCCATCTTCACGTAGGGATCGAACACCGCCGCCACGATGGGCTTGCGGGCGAACCAGAACCCGAACAGCACGCCGCCGACCGAGCCGATCAGGAACGCCAGCACGGTCTCGGTGAGCGTGATCGAGAGGTGCTTCCAGATCTGCCCGCCCGCGAACAGTTTCCAGATCCGCGCGATCACGTCGCCCGGGGTCGAGAAGAAGAATTTCGGCAGCAGGTAGGTCCCGCCGATCGGCACCGTTGATCCGACATGCCAGATCAGCAGCGCGACCGCGGCGACGAGCGCCTGCAAGGCGAAGAGCTTGGTGCGCGAAATGCCGATCACGTCGCCGCTCCGTAAGCCTTGGTGACCTCGTCGCGCAACTCGCTCCAGATCGCCCGGTGCAGCGTGTGGAAGCGCGGATCGAGCCGCACCTCGGCCACGTCCCGTGGGCGCGGCAGGTCGATGGCGTGGTCACCGATGATGCGCGCCTTGGGGCCGCATGACATGATCACGACCCGATCGGCCAGCGCGATCGCCTCCTCGAGGTCGTGCGTCACGAACAGCACGGCCTTGCGGTCCGTCGCCCAGAGGTCCAGCAGAAGCGTGCCCATGATCTGCCGGGTCTGCGCGTCGAGCGGCCCGAAGGGTTCGTCCATGAGCAGGATCTTGGGATCGCGGATCAGCACCTGCGCGAGCCCGACGCGCTTGCGCTGGCCGCCCGAGAGCTGGTGCGGGTAGCGGTCCGCGAAGGCGGATAGGCCGACCCGCGCAAGCCAGGCCTTGGCCTGCTTGCGGGCCTCGGCGCTGGCCATCCCGCCGACCTCGAGCGCGATCGCCACGTTTTCCAGCGCCGTCTTCCAAGGCATCAGAGCGTCCTGCTGGAAGAGGTATCCCGCCTTGCCGTTCAGCCCCGACAACGGCTCGCCGAAGATCGACACCGCCCCGCTGGCGGGCTTGAGCAAGCCGGCGGCGGCGTTCAGCAGGGTCGACTTGCCGCAACCTGTCGGCCCCACGATGGCGACGAACTCGCTTTCGGCGACCCGCAGGGTGGTGGGCGCGACGGCCTCATAGACCGGCTGTGCGCCGCCCCCATACGCGATCGACACCGCGTCCAGCGCCACCGCCGGCGGCTTGGCTCCTGGCGCATCGCGTTCGATCACGCGCAACACCACCATCCCGACGCTCTCCCGCAGTCCGGCCGCGGACTGCGACCTCGTTTTTCCCACGAAAGGGTAGAGAGTGAGAGCACCAAGGGCAAGCAAAGAGCCCCGGCGGAGGCGTCCGCCGGGGCTCTTGAACGTTTTCGATCGCGCAGGCGCGAGGCCTTGCGCCGGCTTAGTTCTTCGACTTGTCGACCAGCGCCTTGGCCTTGATCCAGGGCATCATGTCACGCAGTTTGCCGCCGACTTCCTCGATCTGGTGGGCGGCGTTCTTGGCGCGCACGGCCTTGAACGAGGTCTGGTTGACCTTGTTCTCCAGCATCCAGTCGCGCGTGAACTTGCCCGTCTGGATATCGTTCAGGACGCGCTTCATCTCGGCCTTGGTTTCCGATGTGATGATGCGCGGGCCGGTGACGTACTCGCCGTACTCGGCGGTGTTCGAAATCGAGTAGTTCATGTTGGCGATGCCGCCCTCGTAGATGAGGTCGACGATCAGCTTCACTTCGTGCAGGCACTCGAAATAGGCCATCTCGGGGGCGTAGCCCGCTTCGACCAGCGTCTCGAATCCGGCGCGGATCAGCTCCACGAGGCCGCCGCAGAGCACGACCTGCTCGCCGAAGAGGTCCGTCTCGCACTCTTCCTTGAAGGTCGTCTCGATGACGCCGGCGCGGCCGCCGCCGTTGGCGGATGCGTAGGAGAGCCCGAGGTCATGCGCGTTGCCGGAGGCGTCCTGGTGGATCGCGATCAGGGTCGGCACGCCGCCGCCGCGCTGGTACTCGGAGCGCACCGTGTGGCCGGGGCCCTTCGGGGCGACCATCAGCACGTCGAGGTCCTTGCGCGGCTCGATGAGGTTGAAGTGCACGTTGAGGCCGTGCGCGAACATCAGGGCCGCGCCCTGCTTCATGTTCGGGGCGAGCTCGTCGCGGTAGATGTCGGCCTGCAGCTCGTCCGGGGTGAGCATCATCACCACGTCGGCCCACTTGGCGGCTTCCACCACGGTCATGACCTTGAGGCCTTCGCCCTCGGCCTTCTTGACCGTCGGCGAGCCGGCGCGCAGCGCCACCGCGATGTTCTTCACGCCGCTGTCGCGCAGGTTCAGCGCATGGGCGTGGCCCTGCGAGCCGTAGCCCACGATGGCGACGTTCTTGCCCTTGATCAGGTTGATGTCCGCGTCGCGGTCGTAATAAACGCGCATGGTCTGGTCCTCTCCTGGGCTCCCGCCCCCGGCGGTTCGGCCCTCGTGTGTCTGGTTCCGTCCGGCCGGGTGGTGGAAGGAAGGTCCGGCCGGTGCTTTACTGGTCGAGGGCCCGTGAAACAAGCCCCAAGGCCAAGGTTGGCTGCGCGGAACAGCCATGCCGCCGCGCAATGATGTTTCCGCGAGCGCTTCGCGCCCAGGCGCTTTGCTGCCCACAACCCTTCATGCAGGACAGATTCATGCTCTCCCCCGTTCCCGCCACGTCGATCCTGTCATTCTGGCGCGAGGCCGGCCGGGATCGCTGGTTCGCCAAGGACGACGCCTTTGACGCGGAACTCCGTGAACGTTTCGAACCGACCCGGCAGGCCGCCGCCGACGGGCAGCTGGACGCTTGGTCCGAAACGCCGGAGGGCGCGCTTGCGCTGGTCCTTCTGCTGGACCAGTTGCCCCGCAACCTCTTCCGCAGGTCGCCCGAGGCGTTCGCCACCGATGAAATAGCCCGCCATGTCGCCTCCGCTGCCCTGGAGCGCGGCTTCGACCGGCAGGTCGACCCGGTGTTGCGCCCCTTCTTCTTTCTCCCCTTCATGCATTCGGAGGACCTCGCCGAGCAGGACCTCTGCGTCCGGCTCTATGAAGCCGCCGGCGACGAGGACGGCGCCAAATGGGCGAAGATGCATCGCGACATCATCGCCCGCTTCGGCCGCTTTCCGCATCGCAACCCGGTTCTCGGCCGCGACACCACACCCGAGGAAGCCGAGTTCCTGGCCGGAGACGGCTTCAAGGGCTGAGGCGCAAGCCTCAGGCCGGAAGCTCCAGCCCTTCCTTCTCGAACACCTTGCGGACCGCCGGCCGCGCCGTAACCCGGCGGACGAGCGCGGTCCAGTTCGGGTAGTCGGCCGCCATGTCGAAGCCGAGCGTCGGGCCGCGGCCCCAGAGCCAGAACACCGTGAGATAAAGGTCCGCGACCGAGAAGCTGTCGCCCGCCGCCCACTCGCGGCCCTTCAGCCGCGCGTCGACCTGCGCCCACACGTCCCGGCAGGTGGCCCGGCCCGCTTCCACAACCTCCGCCTTAGCGGCGTCGGACGCCGCGTAGCGCTCTGGCCGGCGCACATGCGCGTAGGAGACGTGAACCGTGGAGGAGCACCAGGCCAGCCACTCGGCGCAACGTACGTCGTCGCGCACGTCCTTGGGCCACAGGCCGGCGGCCGGATGGGTCAGCGCGATGTAGCGTAGAATGGCCGGAACTTCGGTGAGCACCCAGTCGCCATCCGCCAGCGCGGGCACGCGCGCCTTGGGGTTGATGGCCAGGTAGGCCGGCGAGCGCTGCTCGGCCTCGGCGAAGTTAACCCGCACGGCCTCGTAGTCGGCCCCGGCTTCCTCCAGCGCCATGTGGGCCGCGAGCGAGCAGGCGGCCGGCGAGAAGTAGAGCTTCAACGTCATGGCGTTTCCTCAGGTGTTGTTTTTGGTGTGGTCAGAGCGCCTCGGCGCCGCGCGCCATGGCGGCGATGCCGGTGCGAGACACCTCGACGAGGCCCACCACCGCCATCACGCGCAGGAAGCGCTCGATCTCCTCGGTCGCGCCCGTGATCTCGAACACGAAGGAGGTCAGCGTGGCGTCGACCGTGCGCGCCCCGAACGCGCTGGCGAGGCGCATGGCCTCGACCCGGCTCTCGCCCGAGCCGACCACCTTCACGAGCGCGAGCTCGCGCTCGATGGCCTCGCCCTGGATGGTGAGGTCCACCACGCGGTGCACCGGCACGAGCCGGTCCAGTTGGGCCTTGATCTGCTCGATCACCGGCCCGGTGCCGGTCGTCACGATGGTGATGCGCGAGACATGCGCCTCGTGCTCGGTTTCCGAAACCGTGAGGCTCTCGATGTTGTAGCCGCGGCCCGAGAACAGGCCCGAGATCCGCGCGAGAACGCCGGGCTCGTTGTCGACCAGCACCGACAGGGTGTGGCGCGCCGGCGGCTGCGTCTTGGGCGCGTCGGAATAGTGGGATTTCATCGGCATGTTCATCGTCGCCCCGCTTCGCTGTTCTGCTTGTTCTCAGCCCCTGAACGGCCCGACCTGTGGCTCGTCCACCTCGTCATGCGCGACGATCCAGGGCTCGGCCATGCCGGCCTGCTGCCATTCCACGAAGGCCGGGTGATCCAGCACGGCGTCCATGTAGGCGCGCGTGTCGGCATCCACCTCGATCGAATAGCCCCGCAGGCGCGTCACCACGGGCGCGAACATGGCGTCCGCCGCCGTGAACGCGCCGAACAGAAACGGCCCGCCCGCTTTAGCCCCGAAGCGCTCGCGCGCCTCCCGCCAGAGATGAACCACCCGCGCCACGTCCTGCGCCACGTCGGCGCCGCGATCCTTCGCGGCGTAGCGCTTGCGCAGGTTCATCGGGCAGGCCGAGCGCAGCGCCCGGAACCCGGCATGCATTTCCGACGCGATCGTGCGCGCGAAGGCCCGCGCCGCGATGTCCGCCGGCCAGACCGCCTTCTCGGGAAACCGGTCCGCCACATATTCCATGATCGCGACCGTTTCCCACACGGTGACGTCGCCATCCACCAGGATCGGCACCGTCCGCCCCGCCCCGTAGGCCTCCACGCGCGGCCGGAACTCCGGCGTGTCCAGCGGGATCAAGTCCTCCTCGAACGGCACGCCAAGCGCCCGCAGGAGAATCCAGGGACGCAGTGACCAGGACGAATAGGCCTTGTTGCCGATAGCGAGCTTCATGGGGCGGGCTCCTGATGACGCGGGACGGGCTCGGCCCGCTTGGCGGGCTCGCGCCCGCCCCGGATGATTAGACCAACTCGCGCCCGCGCGCGTCGATGATGTCGCCGGTCTTGCCCTCGAAGTCCGGCAGGATCATCTCGTTGTGCGCCTTGCCGGACGGGATCATCGGGAAGCAGTTCTCTTCCTTGGCGACGATGCAGTCGAAGATCACGGCCTTGGGGCTGTCGATCATCTCCATGATGGCGCGATCGAGGTCGGCCGGGTCCGAGCAGCGGATGCCGTGGCCGCCATAGGCCTCGGCCAGCTTCACGAAGTCCGGCAGCGCCTGCGAGTAGCTTTCCGAGTAGCGCCCGCCATGCAGCAACTCCTGCCACTGGCGCACCATGCCCATGTACTCGTTGTTCAGGATGAAGATCTTCACCGGCAGCCGGTACTGCAGCGCCGTCGACATCTCCTGCATGTTCATCAGGATCGAGGCTTCGCCGGCGATGTCGATCACCAACGCGTCCGGATGCGCCATCTGGGTCCCGACCGCGGCCGGCAGGCCGTAGCCCATGGTGCCCAGGCCGCCGGACGTCATCCAGCGGTTCGGCTCCTCGAAGCGGTAGTACTGCGCCGCCCACATCTGGTGCTGGCCGACCTCGGTCGTGATGTAGGTATCGCGATCCTTGGTCAGCTCGTAGAGCCGCTGCACGGCGTATTGCGGCTTGATCACCTTGGCGTCGTTTCGGTAGCCGAGGCAGTTGCGCGCGCGCCAGCCCTCGATGCGCTTCCACCACTCGCCCAGCGCCGCCTTGTCGACCTGCGGGGCGCGGCTGCGCCACAGGCGCACCATGTCCTCCAGCACGTGGCCGCAATCGCCGATGATGCCGATATCGACGCGCACGTTCTTGTTGATGGAGGACGGGTCGATATCCACGTGGATCTTCTTGGACTTGGGCGAGAACGCGTCCAGCCGGCCCGTGATGCGGTCGTCGAAGCGCGCGCCGATGCAGATCATGACGTCGCAGTCATGCATCGCGAGATTGGCCTCATAGGTGCCGTGCATGCCCAGCATGCCCAGCCACTGGTCGTCGGCGGCCGGATAGGCGCCGAGGCCCATCAGCGTCGACGTGATCGGATAGCCTGTCAGCCGCACCAGCTCGCGCAGCAGGGCGGACGCCTCGGGGCCCGAATTGATGACGCCGCCGCCGGTGTAGAACACCGGCCGCTTGGCCGAGGCGATCAGGTCGACCGCCGCCTGGATCTTGCCCATGTCGCCCTTGATCTGCGGGCGATAGGTCTTGTGCTGGTTCGACATCGGGCGGACATAGGTGCCCTTGGCGAACTGGACGTCCTTGGGGATATCGACCACGACGGGCCCCGGCCGCCCGTTCGAGGCGACATAGAACGCTTCGTGCAGGATGCGCGGCAGGTCCTCGATCGAGCGGACCAGATAGTTGTGCTTCGTGCAGTGGCGCGTGATGCCGACCGTGTCGCACTCCTGGAAAGCGTCCGAACCGATGAGATGCGTCGGCACCTGCCCGGTGATGCAGACCAGCGGGATCGAATCCAGCAGCGCATCGGTCAGGCCCGTGACGGCGTTGGTCGCGCCGGGCCCCGATGTCACCAGCACGCAGCCGACCTTGCCGGAGGACCGGGCGTAGCCCTCGGCGGCGTGGACGGCGCCCTGCTCGTGCCGCACCAGCACGTGCTTCACCTTGTCCTGCTGGAAGATGGCGTCGTAGATCGGCAGCACCGCGCCGCCCGGATAGCCGAAGAGGTGTTCGACGCCCTGGTCCTGCATCGCCTGGACGACCATTTCGGCGCCGGTCATCTGTCGGGTCATCGCTTCGCTCCCATCGGTTCAATCAGTGTTCGTTCGAGGTGAGGCAGACATTCGGGCAACAAAAAAGGCCCCGTTAGGGACCTCGGACACGGCGCCATCGTCGGGAGTGCGGTCTTATGACCGTCCCGTCTCTGGCGCCCCGGTTACAATAAGAATGTTGCGCACGCGTGCGTCCCTCGATGCGAAATCGTGCGGGACCGTAGTCGGGCGGCTACCTGCCGTCAAGCCGGTTTCGTTGCTGGCGCGCGATTGTCGACACCTCCCACCGGCGCGCCCTCCACAAAGCTCCAGCTCGCCAGCACGGCCCGCTCGGCCTCGGCGGGGTCGACCCAGAGCCAGCCCTCGCCCTGGTGCCGGAACCAGGTGAACTGGCGCTTGGCGTAGTGGCGCGTGTCCGCCTTGGCGCGCTGGATGGCTTCCGGCAGCGCCATCTCGCCGTGCAGAGCCTTGATCAGCCAGGGCGCGCCATGGGCCCGCATGCACGGCAAAGCCGGGTCGAGCCGCCGCGCCGCGAGCGCCTTCACCTCTTCCAGCGCGCCGAGGCTCACCATGGCGTCGAAGCGGGCGTCGATGCGGGCATAGAGCGCGTCGCGCTCGGGCGCCAGGAACACGCGCAGGCATGCGTCCGCCTCCAGCAGCGCCCCCGCCCGTGCGCCTTGGAACCGCACAAGCGGCTGCCCGGTCGCCTGAAACACCTCCAGGGCGCGGATGATCCGCTGGCGGTCGCTTGGCCGCAGCTGCGCGGCCGTTTCCGGATCGCGGTGCGCGAGCTCTTCGTGCAACTGCTCGGCCGGCACGTCGTGCGTCGCGGTGCGCACGGCCACGCGGATGTCCTCCGGCACGGTCGGAATATCGGAAAGCCCTTCCGTCAGGGCTTTGAAATAAAGCCCCGTTCCGCCCGTCACGATCGGCAACGACCCTTCAGCCCGCGCCTGCGCGAGTTCGGCCTCCATGGCCCGCAGCCATTTGCCGACCGACCACGCCTCGGCGGCGTCCACGGTTCCAAACAGCCGGTGCGGCGCGCTGGCCTCCTCGTCGGGCGTCGGACGGGCCGTGAGGATGCGAAGGTCGCGATAGACCTGCATGGAATCGGCGTTGATCACCACGCCGCCGAGCCGGCGCGCCAGCGCGATCGCGAGCGCGGACTTGCCGCTCGCGGTCGGTCCTGCGATGAGGATCGCCTGATAACCCTGCGCCACGGCGCCTTGCTCCTGCCCGGACCTTGTCGGCCCATGATCGACCACGTCGCGACGCTCGTCTCGAGCCCCGAACGCCCCGCCCTTTCCGATGCGCTGCTGGCGCGCGTCGCGCAAGTCCTGCCGGGGGCGGGATCGCCGCACATGCTGAATCCCGGCGTGGCGGCCGACATCCCGTTCCGCACACCGGCCGCCGCCGGCGACGTCCCCTATGACGCCCGCGCGCAGGCCGACCGCGCCCGCGCGGCGCTGGATGGCGCCCCTGTCGACGTAGTCGTCCAGCCGGTCGCGACCCGCCGCAAGAGGCTGTTTTTGGCCGACATGGATTCCACCATGATCGGGCAGGAATGCATCGACGAGCTGGCGGATTTCGTTGGCCTGAAGGACCGCGTCTCGGAGATCACCGAGCGCGCCATGCGGGGCGAGATCGCGTTTGAACCCGCCTTGCGGGAGCGTGTCGCCCTGCTGGCCGGGCTGGATGCCGGGGTGGTGGACCGCATCATCGCCGAGCGCATCACGCTGACGCCGGGCGGCTCGGCCCTGGTCCGCACCATGCGGCGCGACGGCGGCTACGCCGCGCTGGTGTCGGGCGGCTTCACGCTGTTCACGGCGCCGATCGGACGCACGATCGGCTTCGACGAGGATCGTTCAAACGTGTTGATCACAGACGGAACGAGGCTCGCCGGCCGCGTCGCGGAGCCGATCCTCGGCAAGGAAGCCAAGCTCGCCACGCTGATCGAGCTGCGCAACCGCTTCGGCCTCGCGCACGCCGACACGCTCGCGGTCGGCGACGGCGCCAACGACCTCGCGATGCTCAACGAAGCCGGCCTCGGCGTCGCTTTCCGGGCCAAGCCCGCGGTCGCCGCCGCAGCCCACGCCCGCGTGGAGCACGCCGACCTCACCGCTCTGCTGTATGCTCAGGGATACCGGGTTGAGGATTTCGCGGCCTGAAGCTCCGGCAAAGGGAAGCCTCTCCCGCAACCGCCATCCTCGTCATTGCGAGCCGGAGGCGAAGCAATCCAGCCTAAAGGCCCGGCGTTAGCTGGATTGCTTAACAACGCTCGCAATTACGGCCGAGCGGGTAACCGAGCCTCCGCGATCGGGAATCATGGCGCTGCCTCTCCACCGTCATCCCCGGCGACCTGCGGAGCAGGTCGGGAAGGGGATCCAGGGGCAAAAGCGCTCACCCCTGGATTCCCTTCCCGGCGCTACGCGCCGCCGGGGATGACCGAGGAAATTGAGCCTCAGCGCAGCTGAGTTGATGAAGGCGAGCTATGGCGCCGCGCGAGGCCTTCTCCCCGGAACGGGAGAAGGTGGCGCGTTGAGACAGATGAGGGGAGCGGCCCGACCGCCCTCACCCCAGCCCTCTCCCCGTCCCGGGGAGAGGGGGCCGATGGCGGACGTGTCCGTCAGTCCAGCCCCACCGCCACGAAGCGCACTTCGCCCTGGGCGTTGGCGACCAGCAGGAGAGCGGACTTCTTGCCGTCCTTCTTGAGCGCGTCGATGCGGCGCGTCATGGCGTCCGGGGTCGTCACCGGCTCCTGCTGCACCTCGACGATCACGTCGCCTGGCTGGATGCGTTTGTCGGCGGCCGGGGAGTTGGGATCGACGCGGCTCACCACCACGCCGCGCACGGTCTCCTTGATCGAGTAGCGCTTGCGCAACTCGTCGGTCACCGGGGACAGCTCGAGGCCGAGCGCGCGCTTCACCACCGGCTTGTCGGCCTCGGGCGCGCTGTTGTTGTTGCTCGCCAGTCGGGTCTTCTCGCCGTCCTCGAGGCGGCCGAGTTTCACCGTCTTGGTTTCTTCCTTGCCCTTGCGGACGATCTGGACCGCGACTTCCTTGCCCACGGGCGTCTGGCCGACGATGCGGGGCAGGTCCTTGGATTCCTTCACGTCGACGCCATCGAACTTGACGATCACGTCGCCTGCCTCGATGCCGGCGGGCTTGGCCGGGCCCTTGTCGTCGATGCCGGCCACAAGCGCGCCGCGCGGCGAACCGAGGCCCAGGCTTTCCGCAATGGCGTCATCCACGTTCTGAATGCGCACGCCGAGCCATCCGCGGCGGGTCTCGCCAAACTGCACCAGTTGGTCGATTACGGGCTTCGCCATGTTGGACGGCACCGAAAAGCCGATGCCGATGGAGCCGCCCGACGGAGACAGGATGGCGGTGTTGATGCCGATCACGTCGCCGTCCATGTTGAACAGCGGGCCGCCCGAATTGCCCTTGTTGATGGCAGCGTCGGTCTGGATGTAGTGGCCGTAGCTCTGGTCAGAGATGTCGCGGTTGCGCGCCGACACGATGCCGGCCGACACGGACCCGCCGAGGCCGAACGGATTGCCGATCGCGATCACCCAGTCGCCGATGCGCGACTTGTCGCTGTCGCCGAACTTCACCGCCTTCAGCGGCTTGTCGGACTTCACGCGCAGCACCGCGAGGTCGACCTTGGCGTCCTTGCCGACCACCTCGGCCTTCAGCTTGCGGCCGTCGGTGAAGATCACCGTCACGTCGTTGGCGTCGCCGATCACGTGGTTGTTGGTGATCACCAGCCCGGAGGCGTCGATCACGAAGCCGGAGCCGAGCGAGTTGGAGCGCCGCTGCGGCCGGGGCGTTCCAGGCCCCTGCTCGCCATTCTGGCCGCGCTGGTTGAAGAAGTCGTCGAAGAACTCCTGGAAGGGCGAGCCCGGCGGCAACTGCGGCGTCGGCACCGAGCGCTGCTCCGTCACCGTTGTGGCGGCCGAGATGTTCACCACCGCGTCCGTCACCTGCTCGGCGAGATCGGCGAAGGATTCGGGCGCGCTTCGCGCAAACGCCAAGGAGGGCGCCGCGATGGAGCCGGCCCCGATGGCCGTCGCCGCGACGCCTGTCGCCGTGACGGCCGCGATCGCCGTGCGCCGCAGGGTGATCAGGAAAGGCTTGGCCATGGGCATCCTCTGCAATGTTCGAACGCAGGCCGGCGTCGGTTCGCCGCCGCCCCGCGAAGCTGTGTGATCCACCGATGGCATCAATTTAGGGCAGAATGCGGACGCGGACGAGGGCTAGCTCGACCAATGTCCGCTTCGTGACCTCATCGGGCCACGACGCCGTCATTGCGAGCAGAGCGAAGCAATCCAGCTGACGCCGGTCATCGAGCCGACCGGCTGGATCGCCACGTCGCTCCGCTGCTCGCGAGGACGAAGGGGCGCCCAAAGGCGCCCCCGGGCCAATCCTCAGGGCTTCGGCTCGCCCGGCGCGGGCGGAGCCGCGGTCGAGACGCCCGGAGCCGGAGCCGGCGCCAGCGTGGCGGGAAGCCGTTGCTGGTCCTTCTTGGCGACAGGGTCGCCAAAGTACCGGAAGAAGTCCGAGTCTGGCGACAGCACCATCCGTGTGTCCCCCGACCGCATCGACGCCTCGTAGGCCTGCATCGACCGGTAGAAGGAGAAGAAGTCCGGATCGCGGTTGAAGGCGTCCGCGAGCAGCCGGTTCTTCTCGGCCTCGCCGTTGCCTCGCAACTCGTCGGCGCGGCGCGTCGCGTCAGCGCGCAGCACGACCACGTCGCGGTCGGCCTTGGCCTTGATGGTCTGCGACATCTGCGAGCCGTTGGCGCGGATGTCCGCCGCCTCGCGCTGGCGCTCCGTCTGCATGCGCTGGAACACCGCCTGGCTGTTTTGTTCCGGCAGGTCGGCGCGCCGCAGGCGCACGTCGACGATCTCGATGCCGAGCCCGTTGGCCTGGCGGTTCACGTCGTCGCGGATCTTGTGCATCAGCGTCTGGCGGTCGGTGCGCACCACGCCCGTGAAGCTCGCGTCGGCGAGCACGGAGCGCACCGTCGAGTTCACGATGGAGGTGAGACGCGCGCTGGCTCCGCTCACGGTGCCGACGCTCTGGTAGAAGCGCAGCGCGTCGATGACGCGATAGCGCGTGAAGGCGTCCACCACGAGGCGCTTCTGGTCGGACGCGATGACCTCCTGCGAGGGCAGCTCGAGATCCAGGATGCGCTTGTCGAGGTCAACCACGACGTCGATGAACGGCGCCTTCACGTAGAGGCCCGGCTCCGTGATCGGCGGCCGGGCGACCTTGCCGAAGCGGAAAACGAGCGCCTGGGAGGTCTGCCGCACCACGAAGGTGGAGCTGTAGAGCAGCACCGCGGCGAGCAGCGCCACGATGATGGCGACGAGGCGAGTGGTCGAGTTCATTTCTGCGCTCCCTGCGTCGGACGGCGCTGGAGCTCGTTCAGCGGCAGATAGGGCACCACGCCCTGGCCGTTGCCGTTCTTGGTGTCGATGATGATCTTGTCGGACGCGCCGAAGACGCGCTCCATGGTCTCCAGATACATGCGCTCACGCGTCACGTCCGGAGCCTTCCGGTATTCCTCGTAGACCTGCTTGAAGCGGCTCGCCGAACCGTTCGCCTCCGCGATGATGCGCTCGCGATAGGCCTCGGCCTCCTGGACGATGCGGGCGGCCTCGCCTCGCGCTTCCGGCACGACCTTGCTGGCGTAGGTCTCGGCCTCGTTGCGGGCGCGGTCCTGGTCCTGCCGGGCGGCCTGCACGTCGCGGAACGCGTCGATGACCTGCTGCGGCGGGTCCACCTTCTGCAGCTGCACGAGGCGGATCTCGACGCCGGCCTTGTAGGAGTTCAGCACGTCCTGCATCAGCTGCCGAACCTCGGTCTCGATCGCGCCGCGGTCGGTGGTGAGGATCTGCTGGATGTTGCGGCGGCCCACGACCTCGCGCATCGAGGCTTCGGCCACGGCCTTCACGGAGGCCTCCGGCGCCTGGATGTTGAACACGTAGTCGGCCGCGCGGGCCGGGTTGATCTGCCACTGCACGGCGAAATCGATGTCGACGATGTTCTCGTCGCCGGTGAGCATCAGGCTCTCTTCGCTGACATCGCGGAAGCCGACGCTCCGGCGCGCGCCCTCGGCGCTGCGGTAGCCGACCTCGGTCGTGTTCACGGTCGTGACGGCGCGCTTCTCGACGCTGCCGATCGGCGACGGGAAGTTGTAGTTCAGGCCCGGCTGGGTCGTGCCCGTGTAGCGGCCGAACACCATGTTGAGGCCGACCTCCTCGGGCCGCACGGTGTAGAAGCCGGTCGCCAGCCAAAGGAGCACCGCGCCGAGCGTGATCGCGGCCGCGCCCTTGGCGCCCATGCCGCCGCCGCCGGGCATCACCTGCCGGAGCTTGTCCTGACTGCGCCGAAGGAGCTCTTCGAGATCAGGCGGCGCACCGTTGCCGCCGCCGCCGCCCTGCGGGCCCGTTCCCCACGGTCCCTGCTTGCGCGGCCCCCAGGGTCCTCCCCCGCCGCTCTGATTGCTCCACGGCATCCAGCTGTCCTTCTTCCGCTCTGGCTGGTTATCGCTCGCGAGCCCGAGGGCGCGCGGCGTGTTTATGGCACGGAAGTGGGGTTTCGTCTGCGCTTCGTCAACGGAGGCTCGGCCGGATGGTTGACGAACCGGCGCAAAAGCCGCGGTCAGGCTTAACCGCCCGGCTGCGCCCGGATGCGCTCATAGTCCACGAACGAGAATGCGAACTCGTCGTCCGGCCCGGCCGGATGATCCTCGCGCGCAAGTTGCCGGAACTCCGCCGCGCTCACGGCCGGAAACGCTGCGTCGCCATCCGGGCTCGCCCGCACCACGGTGAGGCGGATCGCATCCACGAGCCCCATGGTCTCGGCGTAGACCTGTGCGCCGCCCGCGATCACGACGCTGTCGGCCCCCAGCCGCGCGCCGATCTCCTGGCCCAGCCTCAGGGCCTCGTCCAGATCATGCGCCACATGCACGCCATCGACCGCGAACGCCGGATCGCGCGTCAGCACGATGGTTTCGCGCCCGGGCAGCGGCTTGCCGATCGACAGGAAAGTCTTGCGCCCCATGATCAGCGGCCGCCCGATCGTGAGCGCGCGGAAGCGCCGCAGGTCGGACTTCAGCCGCCAGATCAGCCCGTTGTCGCGGCCGATCACGCCGTTCTCGGCGGCCGCCACCACGCTAACGAGCGGAAGGGTCGCCATCACCGCGCCTGGTCCGCAAGACGCCAAAGCGCCTCGCCGGTGACGCGGCACTTGAGCCAATCGTCAAGCGTCTCGGCTCCCTGCGCCTTGTAGAACGCGATGGACGGCTCGTTCCAGTCCAGCACCTGCCACTCCAGCCGGGCCAGGTTCTCGGCCACGCAGCGCTTGGCCAGGTTGGCCAGCAGCGCCTTGCCGAGGCCGTGGCCGCGCGCGTCCGGCCGCACGAACAGGTCCTCCAGGTAGATGCCGTGCCGGCCCCGGAAGGTGGAGAAGTTGTAGAACCACAGCGCAAAACCCACCGGCTGGCCGGCCCATTCGGCGATGTCGCAGAACACGCGCGGCTCCTCGCCGAACAGCGCCTCCCCGATCATCTCCGGCGTGGCGTCGATCTCGTGCGCCAGGCGCTCGTACTCGCCGAGCTCGCGGATGAGCTGCATCACGAGCGGGGCGTCGCCGCGAACGGCGGGGCGGATGTGCTGGTTCATGAAAGGTCCGGGATTCAGACCGCCACCGGCGCGCGGATGGCGGGGTGCGGCTCGTAGCCTTCGATGATCACGTCTTCATACGCGAAATCGAACAGGCTCTTCACGTCGGGGTTCAGGGTCAGCCTGGGCAGCGGCCGCGGCGCGCGCGACAGCTGCAGCGTCGCCTGCTCCATGTGGTTGGAATAAAGGTGCGCGTCCCCGAAGGAGTGCACGAACTCGCCCGGCTTCAGCCCGGTCACATGCGCCACCATGGCGGTCAGCAGCGCATAGCTGGCGATGTTGAACGGCACGCCGAGAAAGATATCGGCCGAGCGCTGGTAGAGCTGGCAGGAGAGCCTGCCCTCCGCGACATAGAACTGGAACAGACAGTGGCACGGCGCCAGCGCCATCTTGTCGAGATCGGCCGGGTTCCAGGCCGACACCACCAGCCGGCGCGAATCGGGGTTGCGGCGGATCTCGTCCAGCACCCAGCGGATCTGGTCCACCGTGCCGCCGCCCGGCTTTTCCCAGCTGCGCCACTGCTTGCCATAGACCGGGCCGAGCTCGCCCTCGTCGTCGGCCCACTCGTCCCAGATGCTCACGCCGTTGGCCTGCAGGTAAGACACGTTGGTGTCCCCGGCCAGAAACCACAGGAGCTCGTGCACGATGGATTTCAGGTGCAGCTTCTTGGTCGTGACCATCGGGAAGCCGTCGGCCAGGTCGAAGCGCATCTGGTGCCCGAACACGCTGAGCGTGCCCGTTCCGGTGCGATCCGCCTTGCGGACGCCCTCGGTCATCACCCGGCGCAGGAGGTCGTGGTAGGCTTGCATCGCAGAATCCTCTTCGCCGGACCTTATGCCATTGCGGACCGCCGGCCATCACCGACCGCGCTCCTCTTCACAACTTTTCCGATATTACGCTTGGCGAAAGCGGCGCCCCAGCGCCTGTCGGGACGGTTTTCGCCCCCCGCCCCTTCCGTTCGCGGAGCCGAGGCCCTATATTCACTCCTGTCGCCCGCAAGGGCGTCTATGGCGATAAACGGTCATCAGAATAAGCCTTACGGACCCGGGGGCGGTACCCGGCGCCTCCACCAGAACCCAGTCTCGGCTCTCCGGAGCTGGGCTCCGGCGGGGGCGAAACAGGATCGACGTGGGTGTAAAAGGTGCTCTTTCGCTCGGCATGGTACCGCCGTTATCGGGCTAAACTTATAGTTGCCAACGACAACTATGCTCAGGTTGCGGTGGCCGCGTAAGCGGTTTCTGAAACCTAAACAAAGCCCTTGCGGGTAGCACCGTAAGGCGGGGCTCGGAGGCGCCTGGCAACAGAAGCCTCCACTTTCCTTTTTCTCCGCTCCGGTTCGGGAATGCCGCAGGACCTCATCCGCTACGACCTTCTGGTGCAGGACGCGCTCAAGGGCGTTGTCCGCAAGGTCCTCGCCGACGCCGCCACAGTGGGCCTGCCGGGCGAACACCACTTCTACATTTCGTTTCGCACGGGTGATCCGGGCGTGCGCATCTCCAGCCGTCTTCGCGAGAAGTACCCGGAGGAGATGACGATCGTGCTGCAGCACCAGTTCTGGGACCTGTCGCAGACCGAGCACGCCTTCGAGGTCGGTCTGTCCTTCTCGGGCATCCCCGAGCGCCTGCTGATCCCGTTCGACGCCCTGACGGGCTTCTTTGATCCGTCCGTGCAGTTCGGCCTTAAATTCGAGCTGTCCGGAGCCGAAAGCGCCGACAACGACGAAGCCGAGCCCGACGAGGACGCCGCCCCGACGCCGATCGCGTCGGCGCCTGCCGCCCTGCCCCTGCGCAAGGTGGAAGCGAGCGAGCCCGCGGCCGACAAGGGCGAAGACGCCGATGCGGACGACAAGTCCGGCGCGCAAGTCGTCAGCCTCGACGCGTTCCGCAAGAAGACCTGATTTGGCGGCGGCTGGGCATGGCCG
Organism: Alsobacter metallidurans; assembly: GCF_014636935.1. Taxonomy (GTDB): domain Bacteria; phylum Pseudomonadota; class Alphaproteobacteria; order Rhizobiales; family Beijerinckiaceae; genus Alsobacter; species Alsobacter metallidurans. Next base: position 1,547,472 of record NZ_BMES01000002.1, read on the forward strand.
AGATCATCAACCTGCGGCGCGCCCGCAAAACCAAGGCGCGCGCCCAGGCGGACGCCAAGGCGGATGAAAACCGCGCCCGCTTCGGCCGTCCCAAGGCCGAGCGCACCCTCACCGCGAAAATCGACGACCTCGCCGCCAGGCGCCTCGAAGGACATCGCCTCGAACGCGATCAGCCTGACGGCGACCGCGTCCAGCCCCATCGCTTCCCCGACGACGAAACATGAGCGCGCCGCACTCGCGCGTGGTGAAGAGATCCGTCTTGCTCTCCGGACATCGCACCAGCGTATCGATCGAGGAGCCCTTCTGGGACGCCCTGAAGGAGATCGCGCAGGCGCGCGACACGAGCCTCAACGGCCTGATCGCCACCATCGACGCCGCGCGTAACGGCGAGAACCTGTCCTCGGCGATCCGGATCGCCGTTCTCGCGCATTACCGCCGTCAGGGCGCCGACGGCTGACCAGGCTCCGTGAAAGCCGGCTTGCCGGGGCTCTGCGGGACGCGAAGGTCCGGCGTGGCTTGGCCCATGATGCGGGCCGCCTCGGCCGCCCCTGAGTCGTCCTTGGTCGCCGGAGCCGCCTCACGCGCCGCCTGGGCCCGCGCGGCCCGTTCGGCCTCCACGCGCTGCCGCTCGGCGTCGAGACGCACGGCTTCGGTTCGCGCGGCTTCGATTCTCGCGGCCTCCCTGCGGGCCGCCTCCGCGGCGGCGTCGCGCGCGGCCTGTTCGCGCTCGGCCTGGTCGCGCGCCGCCTGCTCGCGGAGCGCCTGCTCCTCGCGCGCCTTGCGCTCGGCCGCCCGCTGCTCCTCGAGGCGCCTGGTTTCGGCCGCGATCCGGGCCTCCTCGGCCTTGCGGGCCTCCTCGGCGATCCGCGCCTCCTCGGCGGCGCGGGCCGCTTCGGCCTCCTGGCGCTCGCGCTCCAGCCGATCACGCTCGGCCTTGAGCCGGCGCACGAAGAAGGAGCGTTCGCGCAGGTCGGCTTCCGCGGCCTCCACCTTTTCGAGTTCGCGCGCCACCGCGTGGGTTGTGAGCGTGTTGGTGAGCAGCGAGACGTCGAGCTCGCGTTCGGCCGGCCCCGTCCGGTTCTTGCGCCAGGACAGCCCCGCCTGCGGCGCGGGACCGGACCAGCCCGGCGGCGGCTCCGCCGAAAGCGCGGCCCGGCCGTCGAACCGGGCAGTGCGCAGATCAAGCATCGCCGAACCTTGCGCCGACGTGGCGCCCTGGATCGACGCCGGCCCAAGCCGGGCCACGCCGTTGCTCAGCGTCACCGGAAGGTCGAGCTGGGGTACCTGGAGTCCCGCACGGTCCAGCGCCGTCCGCAACGCGGCCGCCACCTTCTGCACATCCCCGACCTCGCTCTGCGCATCGAGCGACGCCGCCACGGCGGGCAAGGCCGCCGGGTCGAAACGCGGGATGATGAGAGACCGGATGCGTGTGCGCCCCCCGCCCGAGAGCGCGGCCACGAGCGCCGACGGCGTTTCACCCGCGGCGGCCCCGTCGATCTCGCCGTCCAGGGCCCCGGCCATCCCGGCGTCGGGCAGCAAGGCCGGCAGGGAGACCCCCGCGAGGCTGATTTTGCCCGATGCGTTGGCGAGGCCGCCCTGGCGGCGCAACTGGAACCCACCCCCGACCGATCCGCCCATGAACGAGGCCTGCGCTTGCGACACCTCCAGAAGGTCGGGAGTCCAGCGCAATGCGAAGCGCGCGTCGTCGGCCGTCCATCCCTGGCCAAGGTCGAGCGCCTTGGCCGAGATGGCGAGTTGCGTCGCGAAAGGCGGCGGAAGCACCGGTCCGAAGCGGCTGGACGACCAGAGGGCGCCCGCGATAGGCGGTTGGCTTGGACCGAGCGAAAGGCCCGCGACCCCGGCCAAAGCGAGGCGCTCAAACGCCAGCGAGCCATCGAGCGTGGCTTTTTCCAGGTCGAGCCCGAGCTTGCCGCTGAAGGGCTGCCCGCCGAATTGGCCGTTCAGGTCGGACAGCGCCCACTTGGCTTCCGCGATTGTCACGCTGGCCTTCGCCTGCAGGGGCGCACGGCTCAGGCTGTCGGGGCCCGGCAAGGCGAGCAGCTGCATCAGCGGCGCCGCATCGGCGGCGCTCAGCGTGAAGGCGCCGGAAACGTCGGGGTCTGCCGTGGTCTGGCCGATCCGCCCTTCGCCGGCGAGCGTCGAGCCCGCCGCCGAGCCGGACAGCCGCAACGTCGCGCCGCCGCCGAAGCGGCCGTCGACATCCACGGCGAGGCGGCCTGGACCAAAGCCCGAAAGCGGCAACGCCTCGAAACCGAGCTGGCGCAGGAAGGGCGCGCTCTCGGTCGCATCCAGCTTGAAACTCATCGTCACCCGGTCGGCCGACTGGCCGCCGCCGAGCGTCGCCGCCCCAGCAAGCCGCGAGCCTGCCGCGGTTCCATCCAGGTTGATCTCGGTCGCCCCTGCTACGCCGGCCGCGCGTGTGGCCGAAATCTTGAGCTTCAACGGACTGAGCGCGGCCGCCCGCGTGGCGAGGAGGCCCGGGAACCGGCCCGGCGCGACCTTTTTCAGCAGCTCGGCCAGCGGCTCCACCCGGCGTGCGTCCACGGTTGCGTCCAGCCGCCCGCCTTTCTCGCCGACCTGCCCGGACGCCGTCACGGAAGCGCCGCCGACATCGGCGATGTCCAGCATGTCGATTGAGACGCCCTCGGCCCCGACCGAGAGCTTGACGCTGAGTCGCCCAGCCCCGACCGTCGGTCCACGCGCCTGGCCGACACGCACATTGCGGGCGTTGAGCGTGATCGCGACGTCGACGCCCTGCGCGGCGGCCGCCAGCGTGGAGACATCCGGAGCCTGTTCGATCGCGAGGCCGTCGGACGTCAACTGGGCCTCGAAGCGCCCCCGCGTGGTCGCTTCCGGCGGAGTGAAGCGCACCGTTCCCTGCAGCGTCGAGCGCTCCACCCGCAGCTTCAGCCCGCGCGCCGCCATCACGGCGGAGGAGAGCGAAACATCGGCCTCGGCCGCCATGTCCTTGGCGTCGCCGAGTCGGTTTGACCGCCCTGAGCGCTCTGCCTCGGCCCAGCCGAGCAGCCGCGACGCGTCCTTGGAGGTGACCCGAATTCGGCCGTCGAGCCGGCCGCCCTGCCCGAACGCCGCCTGGCCGGCGAGTTGCAGGTCGCTCGAGCCCGGCAGCGCGGCCTGGAACTGCTCGATCGTGAGCCCGGGCCCGCCCAGCGCCAGAGACGCCCGGGCGCCGCTCACCACGTCGCCGCCCACGAGAAGCGAGCCGACCTTCACGCCCACGGCGACCCGCAGGGGTGGGCTCGCGCCCGCATCGTCCATCCCGAACGCGTTGATCCAGGCGCCGAGAACCTCGGCCGGCGCGGGCGCGGTGCGCCCCTGCAGCGTGAACGGTTTGTCGAGGTCGATCTGCTTGGCTTCCAGCGTCAGCGCGAGGCGCGGCTCGCCCTGCAGGTCGAGCTGGCCCGAGCCGCTGAGCTTCACCGGGATTTCGTCGCCGCCGGCCTCGATCTCGGCCTGGCTCAGGTCGCCTGTGCGATTGCGCAGCTTGAGGTTCGCTCCCAGCGTCCATGGCCGCAGCGCGAAGCCGTCCTTGTCCGGCCAGCGTAGGCGCCCGCCAGCCAGAAGGCGACCATCGAACGCGGCCACGCCCGCGGCGTCGAACTGGATGCGCCCATCCGCCTCGCCGCGCTGGTGCCCATTGATGGCTTGCAGCACGAGCTTGACGCGGGTTCCCTGCTCTTCGGGCGCGCCCGTCGCGAGACGCAGGTCCACCGGGTTGTCGCCGATGCGCGCCCGCAGATTGGCCCTCCAGGGCCCCAGCAACGCCTGGGCGTCCGCCTCGCCGTCAATGTCCTCCAGCGCCGAAACCCGGCCCGAGGCGGCGTCGCGCACCCGCACGGTTCCGTCACGCAGCACGAGCCGCTCGATGGCGGCGGCGCGCAGGCCGTCGCTCGCCTGCGCCATCGCGTCCTGACCCTGGATGGCGCCATCCGGCGTCACGGTCGCTTCCAGCAATGGCCGGTCCAGCGTCGCCTCGACCACGCGAATGTCGCCACGCAGCAGCGGCATCACGGAGATTTCCGCCAGCACCCGGTCGGCCGACAGCGTTAGCCCGCGCCCCGCCTGCCCCACCGAAACGGTCTGCAGGTCGAGATGTGGCGAGGGAAGCAAGCGGACTTCTATCGGCCCCGCCACCGTGACGGGCAGGCCGAAGGCTTGCGTGAGCCGTTCCTCGATCCGCGGGCGCTGCGCCGTCCAGTCGACGAAATACGGTCCGACCAACGCCGTCGCGAGGGCGACGATCACCAGGATGGCCAGGCCGGTCAGAAGATCACGCAAGAAAAAGGGTCTCGGCTCTTGGGTTTCGAAGCTGGCCCACCTTAGCCGACTCTATGGCGCGAGGGTGACGCGGGCGCGCCGCCCGCCTCATTCGCCCATTCGGCGTGTCCGGGATGTCACGAGGGGAGGATCTTGCCCGGATTCATGATGTTGAGCGGATCCAGCGCCCGCTTGATCGCCCACATCGCATCCAATGTGGCGGGCGGATGCTCCATCGGGAGGTACTTCATCTTCTTCTGGCCGATGCCATGCTCGCCCGAGCACGTGCCCTCCATCGCGAGCGCCCGCTCGACGATGCGCTCCACGAAGGCGCTCACCTTGGCGACTTCGTCCGGGTCGTCCGCGTCAAACAGCGGCAGGACGTGGAAGTTGCCGTCCCCGACATGACCCACGATAGGGGCGAGCAGCCCCGTGGCCGCGATGTCGGCCTGCGTGTCCTCCACGCACTCGGCCAGCCGCGAGATCGGCACGCACACGTCCGTGGACAGGCTCTTGGCCCCCGGCCGCAGCGCATGCGCGGCCCAGTAGGCGTCGTGCCGGGCCTGCCACAGACGCGTCCGGTCCTCCGGCTTGGTCGCCCACTCGAAGGCGCCGCCGCCATATTCCGCCGCGATCTCGCCAAAGCGCTCGGCCTGCTCGCGCACGCCCGCATGGGTGCCGTGGAACTCCACGAACAGCATCGGCTGCTCGGGCAGCGACAGCTTGGAATAAATGTTGATCGCCCGCATCTGCGCGGCGTCCGCCAGCTCGATCCGCGCCACCGGCAGCCCCGACTGGATGGTCGCGATGGTGACGTCGCACGCCGCCTTGATGCTCGGGAACGAGCACACGCCCGCCGATACGGCCTCCGGGATGCCATGCAGCCGCAACGTCAGCTCGGTGATCACGCCCAGCGTGCCCTCCGCGCCGATCAGCAGCCGGGTGAGATCGTACCCGGCCGAGGACTTGCGCGCCCGCCGGGCCGTCTTGACGATCTCGCCGTTCGGCAGCACGGCCGTGATGGACAACACGTTGTCCTTCATGGTGCCGTACCGTACCGCGTTGGTGCCCGACGCGCGGGTCGACGCCATGCCGCCCAGCGATGCGTCGGCGCCCGGATCGATAGGAAAGAACAGCCCTTGGTCGCGCAGGTGCTCGTTCAGCATCTTGCGGGTGACGCCCGGCTCCACCACGCAGTCGAGATCCTCCGCGTGCACCGCGACCACGCGCTTCATCAGGCTGGTGTCGATGGAGACGCCGCCGAACGGCGCGTTGACGTGCCCCTCCAGCGAGGTGCCGGTCCCGAACGGGATCATCGGCACGCGGTGTATCGCGCAGAGCCGCACGATGGTGGCGACTTCCTCCGTCGTCTCCGGATAGACCACGACGTCCGGCGGCTGGTTCGCCACCCAGGTCAGCGTGTGCCCGTGCTGCTCGCGCACCGCCTGGCTGGTCACCGTCCGATTGCCGAACTGCCGCGTGAGCGCCAGCGTGACCGCCGCAAGCGCCTCGGCGTCGGGCCGGGCGGGCTTGTCGAAGGCCGGTGCGGCGGGTGAAATCGTCATTGCGTCTTGCCTTCGCGTGGCTGTTTGGGGATCATCCTAGCCGGCTTGCCGAAACCGGCAACCTGCCGCCCGCCGAAGCGCGGGGGCGCGCCCGTCGAGATCGAGACCAGAAGGGTTTCATGAAACGGACCCCCGAGAGCGCCGCGTTCTTCTTTGCCCCCTTTGTATCCTCCACGATGAGGATCGAGCCCGGCTGGATCGACTACAACGGCCACCTCAACATGGCCTACTACAACGTCCTGTTCGACCGCGCCGTCGACGAGGCCTTCGCGATGGTGGGGCTGGGCGAGGACTATGTCCGCGAGCGCCGCGCTTCCTATTTCACGGCCGAGTGCCATGTCCAGTACAAGCGCGAGCTGCGGCTGGAGGATCCGGTCCGCGCCACCATCCAGCTGCTGGATTTCGACGAGAAGCGCCTTCACGTCTACATGGAGCTGCGGCACGCCTCCGAGTTCTGGCTGTCGGCCACCTCCGAGAACATGATGCTGCACGTCGACCTCGACAGCCGCAAGGTCGCCCCCTTCCCGGCAGACGTGTTCGCCAGCCTGGCCATTATGAAGGCGGCCCATTCGGGCCTGCCCCACCCGGAAGCGCTCGGCCGCGTCATCGGCATGCCGGCCCGCGCCCGCGCGGCGCCGTCCGGCGTGCACTGACCCTGACGTCAGGCCCGCGACGCGACGCTTCGCCCTGCGTCCACCAGCGACTTGGCGCCGAACAGGATGAACATCACGCCCACCACCCGCGTCACCACGCGCCCGTGCCGCAAAAAGAACCGCCGCACCAGCGGCAGCCCAGCCCAGAACAGCACCACGATGTAGCCCAGAAAGAACCCGATCACGGCCGCGCCCATCAGCGCCGGGGCGGCGCTCCAGTCGATCTCGGCCGCATAGCGCACCGTCAGGGCCGTGAACACCGCCAGCGACACCGGATAGGATTTCGGATTGGTGACGCCGAACAGCAGCCCGGCCCGGATCGGCCGGAGGCTCCCGATGATCGCGGGTTCGCCCCCGCCCCGCGAGAACGCCGCCTTGCAGCCGAGATAGATCAAGTAGAGGCCGCACCCGACGCCAAGCGCATCGAACAACGCCGGGCCGATCTGGTTGACGCCCACGATGGCGGCCAACGCCAGAGCGCCCCACAGCAGGTCGCCAGCCAGATGCCCAAACAGAAACCGTGCGCCGGCGCCGCGCCCATGCTGCGCCGCCAGCGCGAACACGGCCAGAAATGCAGGCCCGGGCGTGACCGCGTAGATGAAACCCGCCACGACCGTGGCCCAGAACAGCGCTTGCGACATTGATTCCCCCGCCGGAGGATCACACGGCTGGCCGCAGCCGGGCAAGGCCAGGTGGTGCAATCCCTACGCTTACGAAGCAACAACACCACCATGGGATGCAAGATCTTCATGATCGTTTCAGAGTGTTTCTTCACCCGATCGCAATTCGCCGACTGTACAACCAAGTTCAATCGGCATGCCCAAAAGAATAAAGCATGCCCAGGGACGTCACCATGACCACGGACAGAGCTATCCCGGCGATGGCGGCAGCACAGCCATGTTCTCAGCCACGAACAAAGGCGCCGCCGCGCAACCGCGCTGGCCTGTTGACCCGTCTCTTACGGCTCAGACCTTCTGAATGCCCGCATTGCGAACTTTGCACGTGTCGCAGAACAACCGCGCACGGCGGCTGAAGTCTCTCCTTTCAGGCTCCCCGTCGACTCCGCCCCCCTTTCGCTTCATTTTGGCGGGAGAACGAATCGGAACCAGCGCGACCGTTCTGATGTGCCTCGCCGCCGCATCCCTGCGACGGGTTCGCATCGGTCGCCTCGACGGACATCATTCGTGAGCAATCCACTCAGCCTCGACGACGACTACCAGCCGCGTCCCGGCGGCCTCGCCGCGCGCGCCCGCGCCAGCGTGTCGGGCGGCCAGCAGGCCAACTATCTGCAGAACCTCAATCCCGAGCAACGCCGCGCGATCGAGACCACCGAGGGTCCCGTGCTGGTGCTCGCCGGCGCGGGAACCGGAAAGACGCGCGTCCTCACCACGCGCATCGCGCACATCATCGCAACGGGGCTCGCTTTCCCCTCGCAGATCCTTGCCGTCACCTTCACCAACAAGGCCGCGCGCGAGATGAAGGAGCGCGTCGGCCACCTGCTCGGCGGCGTGGCCGAGGGCATGCCCTGGCTCGGCACCTTCCATAGCGTCGGCACCAAGATCCTGCGTCGCCACGCCGAACTCGTGGGCCTGCGCTCGGATTTCACCATCCTGGATACGGACGACCAGATCCGCCTCATGCGGCAGGTTATTCAGGCGGAGGACATCGACGAGAAGCGCTGGCCGGCCCGCGCCCTGGCGGCTTTCATCGACGGCTGGAAGAATCGCGGCCTCACCCCCGATAAGGTCCCGGCCGGTGAATCCGCCGCCTTCGCGAATGGCCGCGGCGGCAAGCTCTACGCCGCCTACCAGGCGCGCCTGAAGCAGCTCAACGCCGCTGACTTTGGCGACCTCCTGCTGGAGAACCTGCGCCTGTTCCGCGAGCACCCGGACGTGCTCCAGAGCTACCAGGAGCGGTTCAAGTACATCCTGGTGGACGAGTACCAGGACACCAACGTCGCCCAGTATTTGTGGCTTCGCCTGCTTGCGCAGGGCCGCCGCAACGTGTCCTGCGTGGGCGACGACGACCAGTCGATCTATGGCTGGCGCGGCGCCGAGGTCGACAACATCCTGCGCTTCGAGCACGACTTCCCGGGCGCGACCGTGGTGCGGCTGGAGCGGAACTACCGCTCCACCGGCCATATCCTGGCCTCCGCCTCCCACCTGGTCGCCCACAACGAGGGCCGGCTCGGCAAGACTCTCCACACCGAGGACGAGCCCGGCGAGAAAGTGACGCTCACGGGCGCGTGGGATTCCGAGGAGGAGGCGCGCCTGATCGGCGAGGAGATCGAGGCGCTGCAGCACAAGGGCCACTCGCCCGCCCAGATGGCCGTCCTGGTGCGCATCTCGGCGCAGATGCGTGAGATCGAAGATCGCTTCGTCACGCTCGGCCTGCCCTACCGGGTCATCGGCGGCCCGCGGTTCTACGAACGGCTGGAGATCCGCGACGCGCTCGCCTATCTGCGCTGCGTCGCCAATCCCACGGACGACCTCGCCTTCGAGCGCATCGTCAACACGCCCAAGCGCGGCCTCGGCGACGCCACCATCGAGCAGCTCCACGTCTACGCCCGCAAGGCTCGCATTCCGCTGATGCAGGCCGCCCGCCAGATGGTGGAGACCGATGAGCTCAAGCCGAAGCCCCGCTCCACGCTGCGCGAGCTGATGGCGGCGTTCGGACGCTGGGCTTCCCGTATCGACGGCATGAAGCACAACGAGCTCGCCGAGCTGGTTCTGGAAGAGTCCGGCTATACCGACATGTGGCAGAAGGACCGCACGGCCGAGGCCGCGGGCCGGCTGGAGAACCTCAAGGAGCTCGTCCGCTCCATGGAGGAGTTCCCGGACCTCGGCGGCTTCCTGGAGCACGTGTCGCTCGTCATGGAGGCCTCGGACAACGACAGCACCGAGAAGGTGTCGATCATGACGCTCCATGGCGCCAAGGGCCTGGAGTTCGACACCGTGTTCCTGCCCGGATGGGAAGAGGGATTGTTCCCCAACCAGCGCGCGCTGGACGAGAGCGGCAAGGCCGGGCTCGAGGAAGAACGCCGCCTGGCCTATGTGGGCATCACGCGCGCCCGTCGCCGGGCCAAGATCTATTTCGCCTCCAACCGCCGCATCCACGGCATGTGGCAATCCACCATCCCGTCACGCTTCGTCGACGAGCTGCCGGAATCGCATGTGGAAGTCACCGAGGCCCCGGCTCATTATGGCGGCTATGGCGGCAGCCGCTTCGACAGGGCGCAGCCGTTCAGCGGCTCCACCTACGACACGCCGGGATGGCAGCGCGCCCAGGCGCGGTCGCGCGAAACGGGAGGCGGCGGCTTCGGCGAGAGCAGGCAGAGCGGCTTTGGCGGCGGGCAGGCCCGCAAGGGCCCCTTGCTGATCGAGGGCGAGCTCGTGGCGAAGTCCAGCGTCGGCAGCGATTTTTCAACCGGCGACCGCGTGTTCCACGTCAAGTTCGGCAACGGCTCGGTGGCGGCGGTCGACGGCAACAAGCTCACCATCGATTTCGACAAGGCCGGCCGCAAGATGGTGCTGGACGGGTTCGTCCAGCGGGCGGGGTGAGCGCCGACGACGATGATCGTCCGGTCATCTCGGCCCGCATGAGCCAGCTTTAGCCACTCTTTGTAGGCAGCTCCTGCGGGTTGGAGCGACTGCCTAAGCAGCCACGGCGGCGCGCGCCTGAGCGGGCGGCTCGATCGCGATCACCATCACGGCCTCAGGGAAGTCGGAGGCCCATTCCGGATCGGCTTTGATCTCGGAGAGGTCGCGCGTCTTGGGGAGGGGGAACCCGCCCTCGATCATGCTCTCGGTCCAGCCCGCGAGGGCTTCATTCGCCATTGCGAAGATGTCGTCGAGTTCGTCGGCAGCCGAGAAGCATCCTGGCGCGTCGGGGAACACCATCCCGTAGGCGCTGTCCGGATCCTTGGAAACGAGCGCGATGTAGGGCTTCATGCCGATGTCCTCACGCCCACCCAGCCTGCTTCTGAATCGCTCGGCCCGTGCCGATTGGTATGTCCCGCTACGGATACGGGACAGTCACGATACCAAAATGGCCTGCCTTGCCGAAGTCATGATATGACCCTGTGATCCTGAGCAGCGTCCATCCTTCCGAACGCAAACGACGGATGATTGTCGGGCTATCCCGATCCAGACTCATCCCTGAAATGTCCTGCGCCTAATGGCAGGAGCTTAGCAGTTCTCCCGAGCTCGGCAATTCACGCCTTCGCCTTCCCGATCGTGTCCGCCATCTTGGCCCCGCGCGCGCCCATTGGGGCGCCGCCCTTCTTGGTGGTGTCGCGCGCGGTCTGGTGTTCGACCTCCGAGTTCAGCTCGGCGCCGACCAGGATGATGATGGTGGACACCCACATCCAGATCATGAAGCCGATCGCCGCGCCGAGCGACCCATAGGTTTTGTCGTAATTGGCGAAGTTGGACGCGTAGAGCGACAACCCGCCCGAGGCCGCAAGCCACAGGAACGCCGCGATGAGACTGCCGGGCGACACCCAGCGCCATTGCGGCTCGGTGCGGCTCGGGCCGTAGCGATAGAGCACGGCCAACGCCAGCACGATCACCCCCAGCATCACGATCCAGGGCGCGATCGCGACCGCCCAACCCGCCAATGGACCCAGCGGCAGCACGTGCAGCACCAGCGGCACCGCAACCACGGTGCCGAGCGTCAGCACCAGGAAGATGAAGCTGCCCAGGGTGAACACGAGTGATTGCAGGTTGAGCCACACGAAGGAGCGCTTCTCCTTTTCGGCATAGGCCACGTTCAGGGCGTCGAACATCGCCTTCATGCCTGAGTTGGCGCTCCACAGCGAAACCACGAGGCCGATTGCGAACGTGAAACCGAGCGTGCTGGTCTCCTTGGAGGTGATGCTTTTCAGCTGCTCGCCGATGATGTCCGCGGCGCCGTAGGGCAGGATGTCCTTGGCCTGGTCGAGGTGCTGCTGGATCGTCGCCGGATCGGCGAACAGCCCGTAGATCGCCACGAACGCGCCGATCGCCGGGAACAGCGCCAGCAGGGCGTAAAAGGTGACGCCGGCCGCATTCGCCATCACACGGTCGTCGTTGATCTCCTCGTAGACGCGGAACAGGATGTCCTTCCAGCCCTTGGCGGGGATCTGCTCCGGGCTCGTCGCCGTGCGTCCCCGCCCCGGCTGGGCGGCGTCCAGCAGGCCGCCATGCTCCTTGCGGCCGGGATCGTCGTCATGGCCGCGATCCGAGGCCCCCCCGGGGTTGCGCTCGAGCAAGCCCGCGATCGCGCCCACCAGCGCCATCGAGACGAGGCTGACGGCGGTCGCGCTCAGCCGCGACTTGCGGCGCGGGCGGAACGTGCGGGAGGCGAAGACGGACATGATTGCTTCCTGGAACGGCGACTGGGCCTCGCCTGTGCAACGATAGGCGCCGAAGCGAGGTTCCATCCTGTCCGGGCCGTGACAGTGGCGTACGCCGCTGTATAAGGGCGCATGCTCGAAGGTCTGCATCCAAACCGCCCCACCCACCTGGCGCGTCTCGTCACGGACGAGCACACCGCGCGCCGGGTCGCCGACATTCTCGTCGAGAGCTTCGACCCCGCCGAAACGGCGGCCGCGGCCTTCGAGAACGAGGCGACGCTGGCCTGGGAGGTCGAGGTCTACTTCTCCGAGCCCCCGGACCAGGATGGCTTGCGCGAACTCATCGCAATCGCGGCCGGCGAAGAGGCCGCCCGCGAGATCGTGTTCGAGACCATCGCCGAGAAGGACTGGGTGAAGGCTTCGCTCGACGGCCTCAGCCTGGTGCGCGCCGGGCGTTTCACCGTGCATGGCTCCCATGACCGCGACCATGTGCCGGGCGCCAGCATCGGCATCGAGATCGAGGCCGCACTTGCGTTCGGCACCGGCCATCACGGCACCACGCGCGGCTGCCTTCTCATGCTGGACCAGATCCTGAAGCAGCGTCGCCCCACGCATGTGCTCGACGTCGGCACCGGCACCGGCGTGCTCGCGATCGCGGCCGCGCGGGCGCTCCACCGACCCGTGGCGGCCGGCGACATCGATCCCGTCGCCGTGGAGGCCGCCCGCCAGAACGCCCGCAACAACAAGGCCGGCGCTTATCTGCAGCCGGTCGTCGCCAAGGGCGTCGGCCACCCGGCGCTGATGCGCGGCCGGTTCTATGACCTGATCTTCGCCAACATCCTGGCCCGCCCGCTGATGCGCCTCGCGCCCAGCATCGCCTCCGTGGCCGCCCCCGGAGCCGACGTGGTGCTCTCGGGCCTGATCCCGCGCGACGTGCCCGGCGTGCTGGCCGCCTATCGGGCCCAGGGCCTCCATCTTGTGCGCCGCATGGAGCTGGAGGGCTGGGCCACCCTGCAGGTGCGCAGCGGCGGCGCGGGCGCGCTCCGGAGCTTCTGACGCCGTCGTCTTGACGACACCGGGCGGCGCCTTGACGCCGCCAAGCGCCTCGTGCACGGCTTGCGGCCGGTTGCAGCAGGCAGGTGCGTGATGGCTAAAGCGGTGTTCCAGTCGTTCGACGAAAAGGCGGATCCAGCCCACGGAGCGAGCCGCGTCGCCGCGCTGCGGGCCGAGCTGGTTCGCCGCGGCCTGGACGGCTTCGTGATCCCGCGCACGGACGAGCACCAGAACGAATATGTCGCGCCCGCTTATGAGCGCCTCGCCTGGCTGACCGGCTTCACGGGCTCCTGGGGCCTCGCGATCGTGCTCACGAAAGAGGCCGCAATCTTCGTTGATGGTCGCTACACCGTGCAGGTGCGCGAGCAGGTCGACGTCGCCGTGTTCGCCCCGCAACACCTGATCGACGCGCCGCCCGAGGGCTGGCTGGAGAAGCGCCTGAAGCCGGGCCAGAAGCTCGGCTATGATCCCAACCTTCACACCCATGACGGCGTGAAGCGCCTGGAGCGCGCCTGCACGGCCGCCGGGGCCACGCTGGTCCCCACCGACGCGAACCTCGTTGACGCGATCTGGACCGAGCGCCCCGCGCCGCCGATCGAGCCCGTGACGCTGCACCCGCTCGAATACGCGGGCGAGCCCGCCTCCGCCAAGCTCGACCGTGTTCGCGCCCGGCTGGCCGAGCTCGGCGACGCCGCGCTGGTGATCACCGACCCGCACGCCATGGCGTGGACCTTCAACATCCGCGGCGGCGACGTCTCGCATACGCCGCTGCCGCTCGGCTACGCGATCGTGCCGCGCGAGGGCCGGCCCAGCCTCTACCTCGAAGCCTGCAAGCTCTCCAACGAGGTCCGCTCCACCCTGGAGGACATGGCCGACGTCCGCGATCCCGGCCAGCTCGATCGCAGCCTGCAGTCGCTCGGCGCCGCCAAGCTGAAAGTCCGCTTCGACGCCGCCACAGCCTCCCGCCGCCTCGTCGCGGTGGTCGAGAAGGCCGGCGGAACGCCGGACGTGGGCGTCTGCCCGGTGGCGCTGCTGAAGGCCGTGAAGAACGGGGCCGAGATCGAGGGCTCCCGCGCCGCCCACCGCCGCGACGGCGCCGCCATGGCGAACTTCCTCGCCTGGTTCGCGCGCGAGGCCCCGCGCGGCGGCCAGACCGAAATCTCCGCCGTGGAGGCGCTGGAAGGGTTCCGGCGCGACACCGGCGCGCTGGCCGACGTGAGCTTCCCGTCCATCTCGGGGGCGGGCCCCAACTCCGCCATCCCGCACTACCGCGTCACCGAGCGCTCCAACCGGCCGATCGAGCCCGGCATCTTCCTGATCGACTCCGGCGGCCAGTACCGCGACGGCACCACCGACATCACCCGCACGATGGCGGTGGGCGAGCCCACGGCCGAGATGCGCGACCGCTTCACCCGCGTGCTCCAGGGCCACATCGCGATCGCGACGGCGGTGTTCCCCAAGGGCACGTCCGGCGCCCAGCTCGACAGCTTCGCGCGCCGCCCCCTCTGGGAGGCCGGCCTCGATTTCGACCACGGCACCGGCCACGGCATCGGCAGCTACCTGTCCGTGCACGAGGGCCCGCAGCGCCTCTCCAAGCTCGGAACCACGCCGCTCGAGCCCGGCATGATGCTGTCCAACGAGCCCGGCTACTACAAGGGCGGCGCCTTCGGCATCCGCATCGAGAACCTGATCCTGGTGGAGCCGCGCGACATCCCCGGCGCCGAGCGCGAGATGTACGGCTTTGAGACGCTGAGCTTCACGCCCATCGACCTAGCGCTGGTGGAGCCCTCGCTGCTCACGGACGCCGAGCTCGACTGGCTCAACGCCTACCACGCGAAGGTGCGCGCCATCATCGGCCCCATGGTCGGCGGCGACACGGCGGTCTGGCTCGACCAGGCGACTCGGCCGATCAGCCGCTAGAACGCCCCGGACGGCGAGCCCCCGGCTCGCACGCTCCCCCTAGTGGCCGGGCGTCTCAGGCGCCCGCCTCGCCCACCAGCTTCAGCCAGGCGTCCTCGTCCATTACCTCGACGCCGAGGTCCCGCGCATTGGCGAGCTTGGAGCCCGCTCCGGGCCCCGCCACCACGATGCTGGTCTTCTTGGAGACCGAGCCCGACACCTTGGCCCCCAGCCGCTCGGCCATGGCCTTGGCCTCCTCCCGCGTCATCTTCTCCAGCGCGCCCGTGAACACCACGGTCTTGCCAGCCACCGGGCTTTCGGCCGCCACCTGCTCGGGCGGCTCCGGCGTCACTTGCTCCAGCAATTCGGCCACCACCTCGCGGTTGTGCGGCTCGCCGAAGAAGTCGACGATCGATTCGGCCACCACCGGCCCGATGCCCTCGATGGAGGTCAACTCGTTGAGCGCCCCGGTGGCCGGATCCGCGGCAGCCACGGCGGCGTCCAGCAACGCCGGCATGCCGCCATAGTGGCGCGCCAGCAGCTTGGCGGTGGTCTCGCCCACATGCCGGATGCCGAGCGCGAAAATGAACCGGTGCAGCGCCACGCTGCGCCGCGTCTCGATGGAGGCGAAAAGGTTCCGCACCGAGGTCTCGCCATAGCCCTCCCGGTCCTTGAGCCGGCGCAACGAGCGCGCATCCCGCGCCTGCAGGGTGAAGATGTCCTGCGGCCGGGTGATCAGCCCGTCGCGGTAGAAGCTCTCGATCTGCTTGTCGCCCAGCCCCTCGATGTCGAAGGCGTTGCGGGAGGCGAAGTGCTTCAGCCGCTCCACCGCCTGGGCGGGGCAGACCAGCCCGCCCGTGCAGCGGCGCACCACGTCTTCCTTGCCGGTCTTGGGGTCAATCTCCCGCACCGCGTGGCTGCCGCAGGCCGGGCACACATGCGGGAACGCATAAGGCTGCGCCCTGTCGGGTCGTTTCTCGGGCACATGGCCGAGTATCTGCGGGATCACGTCGCCGGCCCGCTGCACGATCACGGTGTCGCCGATCCGCACGTCCTTGCGGGCGATCTCGTCCTCGTTGTGGAGGGTCGCGTTGGTCACCACCACGCCGCCCACCGTCACGGGCTTGAGCCGCGCCACGGGCGTCAGCGATCCGGTCCGCCCCACCTGGATCTCGATATCGAGCAGCTCGGTGGTGGCCTTCTCGGCCGGGAACTTGTGCGCCGTGGCCCAGCGCGGCGAACGCGACACGAAGCCGAGGCGCCGCT
The DNA here is from genome assembly GCF_014636935.1 of Alsobacter metallidurans. Lineage (GTDB taxonomy): Bacteria > Pseudomonadota > Alphaproteobacteria > Rhizobiales > Beijerinckiaceae > Alsobacter > Alsobacter metallidurans. The sequence continues at coordinate 1,563,542 of NZ_BMES01000002.1, forward strand.
GCAGGTCGAGGTCGTCCACCTTGTAGACCACGCCGTCGATGTCATAGGGCAGGCTGGCGCGCTGCTCCTCGATAGCGCGGTACACCTCCAGCATCTCGGCCACGCTCTCGCAGCGTCGCATGAGCGGATTCGTGGGCAGGCCGAACCGCGCGAAGGCCTCCACCATGCCGGATTGCGTCCGCGCCGGCATCTCGCCTTTGATCTCTCCCCACGCATACGCAAAGAACCGCAGCGGCCGCGCCGCCGTGATGCGCGGGTCGAGCTGCCGCAGCGAGCCCGCGGCCGCGTTGCGCGGGTTGGCGAAGGGCGGCTTGCCCTCCGCTTCCTGCCGGGCGTTCATGGCGGCGAAATCCGGCTTGGTCATGTAGACCTCGCCCCTGACCTCCAACACCTCCGGCGCGCCCGCGATTCGGTTCGGAATCTCGCCGATCGTCCTCACGTTCTGTGTGACGTCCTCGCCCTCCTCGCCATCGCCGCGGGTCGCCGCCACGACGAGGTCTCCCTTCTCGTAGCGCAGCGAGCACGACAGCCCGTCGATCTTGGGCTCCGCCGTCACTGCCAGCGGCTTCTCGGCCGGCCAGTCCAGGAACCGCCGCACGCGGCCGACGAACTCCTCAACCTCGTCGTCCGCGAACACGTTGGCGAGCGACAGCATCGGCATGCGGTGCCGCACCTTGGCGAACTTCTCGGAAGGCTTCGCCCCGACGCCTTCGAGCGCGCCCGTGGCGGCCGCCGGAAACCGCGCCGCGATCGCGTCCGCCCGCCGCCGCAATGCGTCATAGGCCGCATCCGAGATCGTCGGCGCGTCCTGCTGGTGGTAGCGCACGTCGTGCCCGGCAATCTCGGCCGCCAGCGCGGCGTACTCGGCCTTGGCCTCCCGCGCCGTCATCTTCTCCGGATCAAGCGCCCGCAGCGCCTCGCCTCTCGCCATCCCGCGTCCTCTGTCGCGCCGCTAGAAACAGTCTAATCGCCAGCCTCACAAAGGCCGCAGCCCCCACCCTCCCCTTGAGAGGAGGGTGGGCTGAGGCGTCTTTCCCCGAGTAAGCGGGACCACGCTCAATCCGCCGCTTCCAGCAGGCGGCGCGCCGCCGCCCTCGCCTCGTCGGTGATCACCGCGCCGGCCAGCATGCGGGCGATCTCTTCGCGGCGCTGGGCCTGGTCGATCGGCAGCACGCGCGTGGCGATGCGGTCGTCGCCGGCCGGCGCATTGTCGATCGGCTTTTTGGAGATCAGCAGGTGCCGCTCGGCGCGCGCCGCCACCTGCGGGGCGTGCGTCACCGCCATCACCTGCACGCGCTCGGACAGGCGCGCCAGCCGTCCGCCGATCGCGTCAGCCACGGCCCCGCCCGCTCCGCTGTCGATTTCATCGAACACCAGCGTGGGCGCCGAGCCCTTGTCGGCCAGCACCACCTTGAGGGCGAGCATGAAGCGCGAGAGCTCGCCGCCCGACGCCACCTTCATAAGCGGGCCTGGCCGCGTGCCCGGGTTGGTCTGCACCCAGAACTCCACCCGGTCGAATCCCTCGGCCGCGCGGCTCGCCTCGTCGGCGTCGATCTGCACGATGAAACGCGCGCGCTCCAACTTCAGCGGCGGCAGCTCGGCGTTCACGGCGTCTTCGAGCGCCTTGCCGGCTTTGCGACGGGCGGCCGACAGCGCCCGGGCGGCCGCCACATAGGCGGCCTCGGCCGCCTCCGTCTGGGCCACGAGGGCGGCCAGATGCTCCTCGCCGTGCTCCAGGCTCTCGAGGTCGCCCCGGAAGCGCTGGCGCAGGGCCGCGAGGCCATCCACCGCGACGTTGTATTTGCGGGCCGCGGCGCGCAGCGCGAACAGCCGCTCCTCGGTTCTCTCCAGCACGCGCGGGTCGAAATCGGCGGCGCGCTGCGCCTCCTCGATCACCTGCCGGGCCGTTTCAAGCGCGTTTAGGGCGTCATCCAGCGCCTTGACGCTCGGGCCCACCAGCTCGGGCGCCTGAACGCCACGCCGTTCCAGACGGCGCAGGGCGGCCGACAGCGTCTCGATCGGCGAGCCGTGCCCCGCCACTGCGTCGTGCGCCTCGTTGATCTCGCCGGCCACCTTCTCGGAGGCCATCATGCGCTGGCGCTCGGTCGCGAGCTCCTCCTCCTCGCCCGCCACGGGCGCGAGCTTGTCGAGCTCGGCCGCCGCATGGGTGAGGAAATCGGCTTCCTTGCGGGCCGCGTCGATGCGCGCCTGCTGGGCCGCAAGCGCGTCGCGCGCGGTCTTCCATGCCTTGTGCGCTTCGGCGACGGCCGCCGAATCACACCCGCCGAACGCATCCAGCAGCGCCCGGTGAGCGCCCGGGTCCACCAGCGCACGGTCGTCGTGCTGGCCATGGATCTCCACCAGCGCGCCGCCGATGCTGCGCAGCACCTGCACGCTCACGGGCTGGTCGTTCACGAACGCGCGGGTGCGCCCATCCGCGAACTGCATGCGCCGCAGGATCAGGTCGCCGTCGTCCGGGATGTCGTGCTGGCGCGCCAGCGCACGGGCCGGATGCGCGGGCGGCAGGTCGAACACGGCCGTCACCTGGCCGCGATCCTCGCCATGCCGCACCAGCCCGCCATCGCCCCGCCCGCCCAGCGCCAGCGAGAACGCGTCCAGCAAGATCGACTTGCCCGCGCCCGTCTCCCCCGTGAGCACGCTGAGCCCGGGGCCAAACGGAATGTCGAGCCGGTCGATGAGAACGATGTCGCGGATCGCGAGCTGAACGAGCATGCGCTATGTGTCGCGAGGCGCGAGCGAAAAATCAACAGGCGATAGAGCCGCGTCGCGTGATCGGCCCTGACGCGCCGCTGATCCGAGCCCCGCATCATCGATGATCTCCGCCTCTCCGTCATGGCCGGGCTCGTCCCGGCCATCCACGCGGGAGTCCAGCGCGTGGATCCCCGGGTCAAGCCCGGGGATATCCGTGGAGGGATGGCGCAAGTCGACCGCGAAATTCCAGCGCACTCGCCGCTCCCCAAAGCCCCTCATCCTGAGGAGCGTCGCCTCTTGGCGATGCGTCTTGAAGGATGAGGGGCGCTGGTGGCGCAGCGAAGCCGGACGCCCCAAAACGAAAATGGCCGGGACGAGCCCGGCCATTCCAATCGAGAACGAAGAAAACCCTTACGACTGGCCGATCCGGAACGCCCGCATGGCCTTGCTCATCCAGGAGCCGCCGTCCTCGCGGGGCTCGAGGCCGCGCGTCTGCAGCAGGGCGTAGGTGTCCTTGTACCACTGGCTTTCGGGGAAGTTGTGGCCCAGAACCGCGCCGGCGGTCTGCGCCTCGGCGACGATGCCAAGCGCCAGGTAGCACTCGGCGAGGCGGGCCAGCGCCTCCTCGATCTGATTGGTGGTCTGGTAGGTGCTCACCACCGTCCGGAAGCGGTTGATCGCCGCCGTGTAGTTCTTCTGCTTGAGGTAGAAGCGGCCCACCGTCATCTCGCGGCCGGCCAGCTGGTCCTTGGCGACCTGGATCTTGAACTTCGCGTCCGACGCGTATTCGGACTGCGGCCAGCGGGTCACAACCTCCTGCAGGGCGAGCAGCGCCTTTTCGGTGCGCTCCTGGTCGCGGCTGACGTCCGGGATCTGGTTGTAATACGACATGCCGACCATGTAGGCCGCATAGGCGGCGTCCGGCGTCGAGGGATGCAGCGACAGGTAGCGCTTGCCCGACGTGATGGCTTCTTCGTAGTTGCGGCCGGTGTAATAGGCATAGGTCTGCAGGATCAGCGCCTTCTTGGACCAGACCGAGAAGGGGTACTGCTTGTCGAGGTCTGCGAACTTCTTGGCCGCACCCTCATATTCGTTCTTCTGCAGCAGGCCGAGGCCCTGGTTGTAGATCGTCTCAGCCGGCACCGAGGGGGTGATCTCGGGCTTGTACTTCTCTTCCTTGTCGAAGGGGTTCAAGTTCGAGATCGTGTCGCAGGCCGTCATCGGCAGGATGAGCGCAAGCGCGAACAGCGAACGCGCGAGACGGGCGCCCTGGGGGGAGAGAAAACGAATCTCGAAGCGCATGAAAGCCAGGCCCTCAGGTGAACGCCGCCCCGACCGCGTGGCGGCGAAGCGCAAATGACGCGCGCTTGTTTAGCGCAAGCCGTGCGGGATCGCTACCCGCCCGCGATGCGCGCCATGAAAATGCCCGAAGCTCGCCCGCGAGGGCGCCCTTCGGGCCACAGGGCGACGGAAGATCAGTTGGTTTCGGCCGCGAAGGCCAACGCCGGCCGGGCAGCCGATTCGGCGTGGCCGGTCTCGCGACGGCCGTTCTCGACAATCGCGTAGTTGGAGCGGTCGGCGAACAGCGCCTGCAGCACTGCAACATTCATGCGGTGGCCGCCGCAGTAGGAGCGGTAGCAACCCAGGATCGGCGAACCGGCGAGCGACAGGTCGCCCACCGCGTCCAGCGTCTTGTGGCGCACGAACTCGTCGGCGAAGCGCAGACCCTCGGGGTTGATCACCCCCTCGTCGCCCAGCGCCACCGTGTTGTCGAGCGACGCGCCCAGCGCGAAGCCGGCCTTCCAGAGGCGCTCCACGTCCTTCATGAAGCCGAAGGTGCGGGCCCGCGCGATGTCGCGGCGGAACACGCCTGGCTCCAGATCCAGAACGCGCTTCTGGCGGCCGATCAGCTGGGTGTCGAAATCGATCTCGACCTCGAGGCGGAAGCCGCGCGCGAAGGGGCGAAGCTCGGAGAACGCCCGGCCCTGCTCGACGCGCACGGGCTTGAGGATCTTGATGTAGCGGCGGCCCGAACCCTGGCGCTCGAGGCCGACCTGGTCGATCGCGTCCACGAAGGGGGCGGCGCTGCCGTCCATGATCGGAACTTCAGGGCCGTCGATCTCGACCAGGACGTTGTCGACGCCCAAGCCCGACAGGGCCGCCATAAGGTGTTCGATGGTGGCGACCGCCCCGGAGGCGGTCTCGCCGATGATGGTGCAGAGTTCCGTCGCGCTCACGGCGCTGTGGCGGGCCTGGATGAGGCGCTCACGGCCGCCGTCGAGGCGGGTCCGCAGGAAGCTGATTCCGGAGTCGACGTCGGCAGGGTGGAGAACGATCCGGACAGGAGCGCCCGAATGGACGCCGATGCCCTGCAATTCTACGCGGTCGCGAAGTGTCGTCTGCTTTTGACCAGCCATCATACCGTTCCACACATCCGCAATCCGGCGCTCTGGGCCGGAAAGCCATCCGTGTTCTGTTGACGCGCCCCTGCGAGTTTGTTTGGAGCTTTTTATCGGGCCGAAACCCGTCTCGCGAACCGGAACATACAGACGACCCGGAGTCGGGCCAAATCACGCTTTCTAACGCTTTGTAACACTCGCAATGCGAGCAATTCGTTAAGAAAAATAAAGGGTTCAGGCGTGGTTACAAATGGGTGAAGCCCGGCGCTGCGGGGCGCCGGGCTTCGAGAGGCCACGAGGGTTAGAAGATCAGTTCGACTGCCGGCGCAAGAACGCCGGGATCTCGAGCTGATCGTCCTCGAGGCGCTGGCTCGTGGGGCGGCCGTGCATGTCGAGCCCGCCCTGGGGCGCGCGGACCTGCGGGGCCGGGCGCTTGGCGTAGTCCTGGTGCACGGGGGCCGGCGCCTGCGGCTGGGCCTGCGGCACGTAGGTCGGCTGCGCCGCCCGCTGCTGCGGCGCGGGCTGTTGCACGGGAGCCGGGGCCGCCGCTTCCTCGCGACGTCCGAACCCGGCCGCGGCTAGGCGCTCCATCAGGGTCACGCGCTTCTTCTCGGGCGCCGGGGCGGGAGCCTGGGCCTGGGCGGGAGCGCGGTCCTGCATCATGCGCTGGCCCGGCAGCGGCAGCTCGTCCACGCGCGGCATGCGGGGCGGACGCACCACCTCCTCGGCGCGCGGGGGGATGAACGACGTGGGCTGGGGCGCGGGCTCCTGCATCGGCGCGCGCGGCGCCTCGGGCATGGGCTCGTACACGGCCGCCTTCGGCTGCGCCGGGCGCAGGGTCACGTCATTGTGCGTGATCGCGGGCGCGGCCGGCTCCGCGTACGCGGGCGCGGGCGCCTGCGCGGGCTCGGGCTGCTGCGTCTCGATGCGCGGCACCGCGCGGGCTTGGGCCTGCGCCATCTGCTCGTGGCGCGTGCGCACCTGCGTGCGCAGCCGCTCGGCCACCTCCGCGATCCCCTGGTCCATCGCGGGCGCGGAGCTCTTCTCCAGCAACTCGCTGTCGATGCCGGTGGCGACCACGGAGACGCGGACGATGCCTTCCAGCGAGTCGTCGCGGGTGGCGCCGAAGATCACGTTGGCGTCCTGGTCCACTTCCTCGCGGATGCGGGTGGCGGCCTCGTCGACCTCGTAGAGGGTGAGGTCGGAGCCGCCCGTGATGGAGATCAGCAGGCCGCGCGCGCCCTTCATGCAGACGTCGTCGAGCAGCGGGTTGGCGATCGCGGCCTCGGCGGCCCGCATGGCGCGCTTCTCGCCCGTGGCCTCGCCGGTGCCCATCATCGCCTTGCCCATCTCGCGCATCACGGCGCGGACGTCGGCGAAGTCGAGGTTGATCAGGCCTTCCTTGACCATCAGGTCGGTGATGCAGGCGACGCCCGAGTAGAGCACCCGGTCCGCCATCGCGAAGGCGTCCGCGAAGGTGGTCTGCTCGTTGGCGACCCGGAACAGGTTCTGGTTCGGGATCACGATCAGGGTGTCGACGGCCTTCTGCAGCTCGTTGATGCCCGACTCGGCGAGCCGCATGCGCCGCGCGCCCTCGAACTGGAACGGCTTCGTCACGACGCCGACCGTCAGGATGCCCATGTCGCGGGCCGCGCGGGCCACCACAGGGGCCGAGCCCGTGCCGGTGCCGCCGCCCATGCCGGCCGTCACGAACACCATGTGGGCGCCCGACAGCTGGTCGCGGATCTCGTCGATGACTTCCTCCGCGGCCGCGCGGCCGACTTCCGGCTGCGAGCCGGCGCCCAGGCCCTCGGTCACCTGGATGCCCATCTGGATCACCCGGTCGGCCTTGGACATCGTCAGGGCCTGCGCGTCGGTGTTGCCGACCACGAATTCGCAGCCCTGCAGCCCGAGCTCGATCATGTTGTTGACGGCGTTGCCGCCGGCGCCGCCGACACCGAACACGGTGATTCGGGGCTTGAGCTCACGGATGTCCGGAACCTTCAGATTGATCGTCATGATGTGTGGCCTCTCGTTTCTGTACTGGCGCCCCGCAGCGCCTTGTCTTGCCTCGTGGGACCTTGGCCGCCGCGCCTCGGTCCCGGTCCCTGTTTAGAAACTCTCCTTCAGCCACCGTCCCATGCGGGAGAAGTAGCCGTCGGTTCCGGTCGCCCGATACGCGCTCGGGCGGGGTACGAAATGTTCCAGCGCGGCCACCTGGGGGTAAACCAGGAGGCCGACCGGGGCCGCGAAAGAAGGACCTTTCGCGGCTTCCGGCAAACCCTGCACGCCAAGCGGCCGACCGATGCGGACCTGCTTGGACACGATCGTGCGGGCGAGCTCCGGCATGCCGGTGAGCAGCGCCCCGCCGCCGGCGAGCACGACGCGCCGACCCGTTTCGGCCGAGAAGCCCGACGCCTTGAGGCGATCCCGGACCAGCTCGAGCATTTCCTCGACGCGCGGACGGATGATGCGAACCAGGTGCGACTTCGGCACGTGGTTCACGGCGTCCCGCTCGTCCTCGTCCACGGACGCGACCGCGATGGTCTCGCGCTCGTCCGAGGATGTCGCGATGGTGGAGCCGTACAGCGTCTTCAGCCGCTCGGCGTGCGCGACGGTGGTGGAAAGCCCCCGCGCGATGTCCATCGTGATGTGATTGCCGCCCACCGCGAGCGAGTCGGTGTGCACGAGGTGCCCGCCCGCAAACACCCCGATGGAGGTCGTGCCGCCGCCGAGATCGATCACGACCGCGCCCATCTCGGCCTCGTCCTCCACCAGGGCGGACAGGCCGGCCGCGTAGGGCGTCGCCACGACGGCTTCGACGTCGAGGTGGCAGCGCTCCACCGCGAGCATCAGGTTGCGGACGGCGTTCTGGTCGGACGACACGACGTGCATGTCGACGCCGAGCTTCTCGCCCACCATGCCGTGCGGGTCGTTGATGCCCTTGGTGGCGTCCAGCGCGAAGCCGGTCGGCAGCGAATGCAGCACCGTGCGGCCGGGCCGCGCGCCCGTGGTGCTGGCGGCCTCCAGCACGCGATGAATGTCGCCGTCGCTGACGCCCGAGCCGCGCAGGCCGACGCCCGCATGGTAGCTGTCCGAACCGAGCCGCCCGCCCGTCATGTTGACGATGGCGGAGCGGATCTCGACCTTGGCCATGCGCTCGGCCGCGTCCACGGCGAGCCGGATGGCCTGCTCGGCCCCTTCGAGGTCGACGATGGCGCCGCCCTTGAGGCCGCGGGACCGCTGGTGGCCGATGCCGATGATGCGCGCCCTGTGGGTGCGGCCGCGCAGGAGGTCGCTTTCCGCCGCCGGGTCCAACCGGGCGACGAGGCACACGACCTTGGTGGTTCCGATGTCGATCACGGAGAGCACCATGCTCTTGCGCGGCGACAGCGGTTTCAGGCGCGGAGTCAGGCTGGGGTGACGATGGCTCACGTCGCGCTGCCCTTTATCTTGCTTTTGGCCTTGAGCGCTTCCGCGCGGGCGGTCGCCGCCTCTTCGCCGAGCCGCAGCACCACCCGGTCGGGGATGCGCAGATCGATGGCGAGGACGTCGCGGTCGAGAATCTTCTGGTCTTTGATCAGCCCGGCGAGCCGGGTGATCGCCTGCGACGGGTTTTCTTCCGGCAGGCGCACGTCGACGCCGTTGTCGAGCTTCAGCGTCCAGCGACGCTCGCCCACGAACATGCCGGCGCGCACATGCGCCTTCACGTCGGGGGCTGCGTCCATGAGTTTGGTGAAGGCCGTGGCCTTCAGGTTCGCACCGGGCCCGACCACGAGAGGCAGCCGGTTCAGGCGCGAATCGCTCAGCGTGTCCGTCACGGTGCCGTCGGCCGCGACCACGAAGACCTGGCCGTTTTTCTGCCAGAGCGCGTAGGCCTCTCGCTCCACGAGCGTGATCGCGAGGCCGCTCGGGTAGAGCTTGCGGACCGTGGCGTCCTTCACGAGCGGCATGTTCATCAGCCGCTCGCGGGCGGCGGCCGCGTCGAAGAACGGCAGCGAGCCGCGCGGGTCGATTCCGGCGACCTGCAGCACCTCGGTCTGGTTCAGCTCCACCAAGCCGCTGATCGCGACGTTCTGGATGCTGAAGCCGAACGCCCTGGCGACCACGTCGCGTGGCGAGCCGTAGCGGGCTGAAAAATCATCGTACTGCCCGCCCTGCACCGCGCCGTAAAGGCCGGCGCCGGCGAGAAACAGCGTGAGCAGGATCGTGCCGGTGAAACGCGGCAGGCGCGAGCCGGCCCGCTCCGAGGCGCGGATCAGCGGCTGGCGCGGCCGCGCCGGAGCGCGCCGTGAAACCAGCGCCGTGGACCGGGCCGGCGCCACGGCCGGAACGCTCGCGCCGGCATAAGCCGGCTGAGCCTGCGGAGCCCCAAAGGGCCCGCTCACCGATCGCAGGAGGCGTCCTCCACCATCCATCGAACCAACTCACCGAAACTATGGCCCGCGTGGGCCGCCAATTCCGGCACAAGAGACGTCTCGGTCATTCCGGGTTGCGTGTTGACTTCGAGACAGACGAGCTCGCCGGTTCCATCCGGCCGATCGTCGTATCGGAAGTCAGCACGACTGACGCCCCGGCAGCCAAGTGCTTGATGCGCCGTTAACGCCAACTCTTGAACCTGTTGGTAAATATTCGGTTTAATTTCTGCCGGAAGGACGTGGATCGACCCCCCCTTCGCGTACTTCGCGTCGTAGTCGTAAAACAGCCCCGTGGCGGGTCGGATGTCGATCACGCCCAGCGCCTTGTCGCCCATCACGGCGCACGTAAGTTCCCGTCCCGCCACGTAATTTTCGACCAGCATCATCTCCGAGATGTCCCAGTCCTCCCGCGCCAGCTCCTGCGGCGGATGGCTGCGATCCTCGCGCACGATGATGACACCGACCGACGAACCTTCGTTAACGGGTTTGATCACGTACGGAGGCTCCATGACGTGCCGCTTGGCCGCTTCGAGCCTGTGAACCGTGATGCCGCGCGGCACCGGAACGCCCGCCGCCGCCATCACGGCCTTGGCCCGATCCTTTTGCATCGCAAGGGCCGAAGCGAGCACGCCCGAGTGCGTGTAGGGGATGCGCAGCATCTCGAGGATGCCCTGCACGATGCCGTCCTCGCCCCAGCGGCCATGCAGCGCATTGAACGCCACGTCGGGCTTCAGGCGCGCCAGCGTGGCCGCAATGTCGCGGTCGACGTCAATCCGCGTGACGCGGTAGCCTTCGCCCTCCAGCGCATTGGCGCAAGCGCCGCCCGAACTCAGCGACACGGTGCGCTCGGCCGAGAGGCCGCCCATCAAAACCGCGACATGCTTGGTCATCGTGTTGTCTCCTGTTCGGCAGGGGGCGGTGCGGTCCTTCTCCCCGGGAGAAGGTGGTCCAAACAGCCGGATGGGGGTCCGATGGCCGGCACTGGCCAGCTGCGGCCGGAACTCCGACCGCCAGTCCCTCATCCGTCAGCTTCGCTGACACCGCCCCCCGGGGGGAGAAGGGCCGCGCCGCGACGTAGCGAATCAGGCTTGCAGCCCGACCCGCTTGATTTCCCACTCGAGCTCCACGCCCGACGTTTCGCGCACGCGCCTGCGCACCTCTTCGCCCAGGCCCTCGACCTCGGCGGCGGTGGCGCCCGGCTGCGCGATCAGAAAATTGGTGTGCAACTCGGACACCTGCGCGCCGCCCATGCGCAGGCCCCGGCAGCCCGCCTTGTCGACCAGCTCCCAGGCCTTGAGGCCCGGCGGGTTCTTGAAGGTGGACCCGCCCGTGCGGGTGTTCACCGGCTGGGAGGCCTGCCTCGCCTGCGTGATGTCGTTCATCTCGGCCAGAATGGCGGCCGGGTCGCCGGGCCGCCCCTCGAATGTCGCCTCGGTGAAGATCACGTCCTCGGCCACGCCGCAGTGGCGATAGGTGAAACCCATGTCGGCGAGCGCATAGGCGCGGACAGTCCCGTCCCGCGACACGCCGCGGCAGGACACCAGCACGTCCTTGGTCTCGCCCCCGTAGGCGCCCCCATTCATCCGCAGTGCGCCGCCGATTGCGCCCGGGATCCCGCGCAGAAACGACAACCCCGCCACCCCGGCCTCGGCGGCGACGCGCGCGACCTTGACGTCCGCCGCGCCCGCTCCGGCGCGAATGCGCAGGCCGTCGACCGCAATCGCCTGGAACCCCTTGCCGAGCCGGACCACCACGCCGGGCACGCCGCCGTCCCGAACCAGCAGGTTGGAGCCGAGGCCCACGACCAGGATCGGGACGTCAGACGGACAGCCGCGCAAAAAGATCGCGAGATCATCCTCGTCAGCGGGCTGGAACAGGGTCTGAGCGGGTCCGCCTGTGCGGAACCAAGACAGCCCGGCGAGCGGCGCATTCGCCTCCAGCGAGCCTCTCAGGCCCGGCGCGGCGGCATGGAGCGTGGCGGTGATGTCCGGGAAGCTCACCTCTTCGCGCCATCCAGCGCGGCGAGTTCGCCCGGCAGGGCGTAGGCCCAGTTGGTGATGGTGCCCGCCCCGAGGCAGACCACGTAGTCGCCGGGCTGCGCGACGCCGTACACGAGGCTGGCGAGTTCCGCCGGGCCGCTGAGCCGCATGACGTTGCGGTGGCCATGCGCCTTGATGCCCTGCACCAGCGAATCGCGGTCCGCGCCCGGGATCGGCTGCTCGCCGGCCGCGTAGGTGTCGGCCACGATCACCACGTCGGCGTCGTTGAAGCAGGTCGCGAACTGGTCGAACAGCGCCGACAGGCGCGAATAGCGATGCGGCTGCACCACCGCGACCACGTTGCCGGTGGTGGAAGCGCGCGCGGCGCGCAGCACGGCCGCGATCTCCACGGGGTGGTGACCGTAGTCGTCGAAGATCGCGACGCCGTTCCAGTCGCCCGTGCGGGTGAAGCGGCGCTTCACGCCCCCGAAGGCGCCCAGCGCCTCACGGATCTTCTCGGGCGTCATGCCCAGATGGTACGCCACCGCGATCGCCGCCGTGGCGTTGAGCGCGTTGTGGTGGCCCGGCATCGGCATCGTGAGATCGTCGATGCGGGTGAGCTCGCCGCTCTTGCGGTCGCGGATCTGCACGCTGAAGCGCGAACGGCCGCCTGTGAGGTCGATGTTGGACAGCCGCACGTCCGACTGGGGGTTCTCCCCGTAGGTGATCACCCGGCGATCCTCGATCTTGCCGACCAGCTCCTGCACGGTGGGATGATCGAGGCACATCACCGCGAAACCGTAGAAGGGCAGGTTTTCGACGAAGGCCCGGAACGCGTCCTTGATGGCCTCGAAGGTCTTGAAGTGGTCGAGGTGCTCGGGGTCGATATTGGTGATGATCGCCACGTCGGCGGGCAGCTTCAGGAAGGTGCCGTCGGATTCGTCGGCCTCCACCACCATCCAGTCGCCCGCGCCGAGGCGCGCATTGGTGCCGTAGGCGTTGATGATGCCGCCGTTGATCACCGTCGGATCGAACCCGCCGGCGTCCAGCAGGGTGGCGACCAGCGAGGTCGTGGTGGTCTTGCCGTGCGTGCCCGCGATGGCGACGCATTGCTTCAGGCGCATCAGCTCGGCCAGCATCTCGGCGCGGCGCACTACGGGCAGCCGGCGCTCGCGGGCGGCCATCAACTCCGGGTTATCGCGCTTGATCGCGGTGGAGACCACCACCACGGCGGCGTCGCCCAGCGCCTCGGCCGTATGGCCGACATGCACCACGATGCCCTTCTCGCGCAGGCGCTTGACGTTGGCGCTGTCGGACGCGTCCGTGCCCTGCACCGTGTAGCCGAGATTGTGCAGCACCTCGGCGATGCCCGACATGCCGATGCCGCCGATGCCGACGAAGTGGATGGGGCCGAGTTCGGTCGGCAGCTTCATGAGGGGTTCTCCATCAACATCGGCATTGGCGCTAGCGGGCGGAGGCCGCGACCTCGGCGACGAGGTCGGCGAGCCGGTCCGCCGCATCCGGGATGCCGGCGCTTTTGGCCGCTTCGGCGGCGCGGGTCAAACCGGAGGGGTCGGCCAGGCGGGCCGAAAGCTCGGCCGCAAGGCGTTCGGGGGTGAAATCGGCCTGGCGGATCACCGTCGCGGCGCCGCTCGCCTCGAGGCTCACCGCGTTGGCGGCCTGGTCGCCGTCCAGCGACTGCGCCAGCGGCACGAGGATGGAGGGGCGGCCGATCACCGTGAGTTCCGCCACCGTGGACGCGCCCGAGCGGGCCACAACGAGCTGCGCCTGCGCGATGCGGGCCGGCATGTCGCCGAAAAAGGGCGAGACCTCGGCCGCGACGCCAAGCCGGGCGTAGTGGTCGCGGACGCGGGCGAGGTCCTCGTCGCGGGCCTGCTGCACAAGATGCAGCCGGCCGCGCTCGGCGGGGGTCAGACGCTCCAGCGCGGGCGGGACGACGTCGCTCATCACCCGCGCGCCCTGGCTGCCGCCGAACACCACGACATGGAGCGGCCCGCCGGGCTCCGGCGCGGCGAATGGGATCCGGGCGGCGTCAAGCACGGGCAGGCGCACCGGGTTGCCGGTCTGGCGCTGCTTGCCCTTCAGCGCGCCCGCGACGCCGCGGACATCCGCAAAGCCGGTCGCGATGATCCGCGCGCGCGGCGCCAGCAGCCGGTTGGCGCGGCCGAGCACGCCGTTCTGCTCGTGGATGATGGTGGGAACGCCGCGCAGCGCCGCCGCCAGCACGGGCGGGACCGTCGGGTAGCCGCCGAAGCCCACCACGCAGGCGGGCTTGAGCCGGCCCACCAGGCTCCACGCCGCCAGCACGCCCTGGGCGAGCTTCGCGCCGGCGGCCAGCATCTGCGCGGGCGAACGGCCGCTGGGCGTCGCGGACGGGATCTCGTGCGTCTCCGCGGCCGGGAAGGCTTTGCCGTACTTCGTCGCCCGCTCGTCGGTGGCGAGGTGCACCGTGAACCCGCGCGCCGCCAGCGCGTGCGCGAGCGCCTCGGCCGGGAACAGGTGGCCGCCGGTGCCGCCGGCGGCGAGCAGGATGAGCTGGCCCGCCATCAGGCGTAAGCCTCCTCGTCGCGGTGGGTCGGGACGATGCGGTCGTAGTATTCCGAGCGCGGCCGGCGGCGCGTCACGGCCAGCAGGAAGCCCATGGCCAGCGCCAGCGAGATCAGCGACGAGCCGCCATAGCTGATGAACGGCAGCGTCATGCCCTTGGCCGGCATGATGTGCACGTTCACGGCCATGTTGATCACCGACTGCAGCCCGAACAGCATCACCAGCCCGGCCGCCGCCAGGCGACAGAACGGCTCCTCGTTGCGCCGCGACAGCACCAGGCCGCGCAGCACCACCATCGCGAAGATCGTCAGGAGGCCGATGCACACCAGGATGCCGAATTCCTCGGCCGTCACCGCAAAGATGAAGTCCGTGTGGCTGTCCGGCAGGATGCGCTTCACCGTGCCCTCGCCCGGCCCCTTGCCGAGCCAGCCGCCCTGCACGAAGGAGTCGATGGCGTTGTCCACCTGGAAGGTGTCGCCCGACGCCGGATCCAGGAAGCGGTTGATGCGCGCCGCCACGTGCGGCAGCAGGTGGTAGGCCACGAACAGCCCCAGCATGCTGATGCCGCCAAGGCCGGCGACCCAGAACAGGTGGAGGCCGGACAGGAACACGAGCCCGCACCAAACCAGCGTGATCAGCATGGTCTGGCCGATGTCGGGCTGCAGCACCAGCGGCACGATCGTGCAGGCCAGCAGCGCGAAGCCGAAGATGTTGCCCGGCACGTCGTTGCGCCGCCCGCCTTCCGAGAACGCCCAGGCGGCCAGGATCACGAAGGCCGGCTTCACGAACTCGGACGGCTGCACGGCCACGCCCGCGAACGAGATCCAGCGCCGCGCACCCTTCACCTCGGCGCCGAACAGCAGCGTGCAGACCACCAGCCCCATCGCGATCACGTACAGCCCCAAGGCCGTCCGGCGCACATGGCGCGGCGACAGGAAGCTGATCACCAGCATCACGATCAGCGCCGGCACGAGGTAGAACACCTGCCGGTAGACGAAATGGAAGGTCGGCAGGCCCAGCCGCTCGGCCACCGGCGGGCTGCCCGCCATGGTGAGCACGATGCCGAGCACCATGAGCAGCATCAGGCTGAACAGCAGCAGCCGATCGACGGTCCACCACCAGGTCGCAACGGGCGAGCGTTCCAGACGGGACGGCATGGGTCAGGCCTTTCCGAGCGGGATGACGTCAGGCAAAGCGAGCACGAGGTCGCGGAAATGCGCGCCCCGCACCTCGAAGTTCGGATACTGGTCGTAGGACGCGCAGGCCGGCGACAGCAGCACGACCGGCTCGGCCGCGTCCGATGCGGCGGCGTCCGAAGCCGCCATTGCGACCGCGGCGTCCAGCGTTCCGCAGCGCGCGTACGCGACCTTGCCCTCCAGCGTCGCCGCGAAGGCGTCGCTCGCCTGGCCGATCAGGTAGGCCTTGGCGACCCGGCCAAACAGCGGCGCCAGCGGCTGGACGCCGCCCTCCTTGGCGACGCCGCCGATAATCCAGTGGATCGCGCCCGGAAAGGCGGCCAACGCCTTCTCGGCCGCATCCGCGTTGGTGGCCTTGCTGTCGTTCACGAACAGCGTCTTGCCGGCGCGGCCGACCTGCTCCATCCGGTGCGCCAGGCCCGGGAAGCTCGCGAGCCCCCGCCGGATCGCCTGCTCGTCGACCCCGATCGCCTCCAGGGCCGCAATCGCCGCCGCGGCGTTCTGGGCGTTGTGCGCGCCGCGCAGCGAGCCGATCCCGGCGAGGTCGGCGAGCACGATGCGCCGCCCATGCGCCTTGCGGACGACCACGTGGTCCTCGGCGTAGAGCCCCTCGTCGAGCTCGCGCTCAACCGACACCGGAATCACCGCGCGGCCGGCCGCCTGCAGCCGTACCGCGATGGCGCGGCACCAGTCGTCGTCGACGCCCACCACCGCAAGGTCGGCGCGCGCCGCCAGCCGCTCCTTGATGGCGGCGTAGTTCTCCATGGAGCCATGCCGGTCGAGATGATCGGGCGTGATGTTCAGCAGCACGCCGACGCTGGGCGCCAGCGAGGGCGCGAGGTCGACCTGGAAGGACGAGCATTCGACGACATGCACGCGCCCGGCCGCGGGCGGATCCAGCAACAAGACTGCGGTGCCGATATTGCCGCCCATCTGCACGTCCATCCCGGCCGAGCGCACCAGATGGGCGATCAGCGCCGTGGTGGTCGACTTGCCGTTGGTGCCCGTGATGGCGATGAACGGCGCGTCGGGCGCAATCGCGGCGCGCTCACGGCAGAACAGCTCGACGTCGCCGATGATCTCGATCCCGGCCGCCCTCGCTTTCTCAACGGTCCAATGCGGCGCCGGGTGCGTCAGCGGCACGCCGGGCGACAGGATCAGGGCCGAGAAGCTGGACCAATCGGCGGCTGTCAGGTCTACCACCGGAATTCCGGCCTCGGCGGCCTTGCCGCGCGAGGTTGGCTTGTCGTCCCACGCCGCCACGTGCGCCCCGCCGGCCGCCAGCGCCTGAGCGGTGACGAGCCCAGAGCCGCCGAGCCCGAACAGGGCGACCGAGCGCCCGCGAAAGCAGGTGACGGGAGTCATGGCGTCGCCCTATCCCAGAAAGGCCGCAGCCCCACCCTCCCCCTCGAGGCGAGGGTGGGCTCGCGGCGGTCTGCTGAGGTTCGGACCATCCCGCTCACCGGAGCTTCAGGGTGGAGAGGCCCACCAGCGCGAGCACGATGGCGATGATCCAGAAGCGCACCACGACCTGCGGCTCGGACCAGCCGAGCTGCTCGAAATGGTGGTGGATCGGCGCCATGCGGAACACCCGCTTGCCGGTGAGCTTGAACGAGACCACCTGGATGATCACCGACATGGCTTCCAGCACAAACAGCCCGCCCACGATGGCGAGCACGATCTCGTGCTTGGTGGCGACCGCCACGGTGCCGAGCATGCCGCCCAGCGCCAGCGAGCCGGTGTCGCCCATGAAGATCTGCGCCGGGGGCGCGTTGAACCACAGGAAGCCGATGCCCGCCCCGATCATGGCGCCGCACAGCACCGCGAGCTCGCCAGTGCCGGGCACGAAGTGGATCTGCAGGTAGTTGGAATAGATCGCGTTGCCGGAGAGATACGCAATGAACCCGAAGGTCGCGGCCGCGATCATCACCGGCACGATCGCGAGGCCGTCGAGGCCGTCCGTGAGGTTCACGGCGTTGCCGGCCGCCACGATCACGAGCGCCCCGAAGGCGATAAAGAACACGCCGAGGTTGATCAGCACGTCCTTGAAGAACGGCACCGCAACTGCGCCGGCCAGCCGCACCGCGCCGAAGCCCGACATCTTCGGAATCACATAGGCGATCACCACGCAGGCCGCGCCCGCGATCACGAATTCCAGCGCGAGTCGCGAGCGGCCGCCAAAGCCCGCATGGCTTTGCTTGGTGACTTTCAGATAGTCGTCATAGAAGCCGATCGCCCCGAAACCGAGCGTCACCACGAGGACGACCCACACGTATGGGTTGAACAGGTTGCCCCAGACCAGCGTCGAGAACACGAAGCCGGACAGGATCATCAGACCGCCCATGGTGGGCGTGCCCTTCTTGGCGAGGTGGCTCTGCGGCCCGTCCGTGCGGATCGGCTGTCCCTTGCCCTGCTTGATGCGCAGGCCGGCAATGATGCGGGGGCCGAAAAAGAACACGAAGAACAGCGCCGTGGCGGTGGCAGCGCCGGTCCGCACCGTGATGTAGCGGAAGATGTTCAGCACGCTGAGCGTGGAGGAGAAATCGGAGAGCCAGGCGAGCATGGGGCGGCGACCTCAGGCGGCGTTGGTCGCGAAACGCGACTTGAGGGCGGCCACGATGGCGCCGGTGCGGCTCCCATTGGAGCCTTTGACGGTGACGACGTCGCCGGCGCGCAAGGCGCCCAGCACCGCGCCGGTGAGCTCGGCGGCGTTGGGCGCATAGGCGCCGCGCTTTTCCAGCGGCAGCTTCTGCCAGAGGTTTTTCATCAGCGGCCCGGCCGCGAAGACGAGGTCGATGTTGCAAGCCGCCACCGCCTCGGCGAGGCCCGCATGCAGCGCCGGCCCCTCAGGGCCGAGCTCCAGCATGTCGCCCAGCACCACGATGCGGCGGCCGCGCAGGCCGACCGGCGTCTGCGCGAGCACGTCCATGGCGGCCCGAATCGAGGCCGGATTGGCGTTGTAGCTCTCGTCATAGAGCGCGATCTCGCCGCCGGGCGCCGGCAGGCGGATCTGCTCGCCGCGTCCGCTGGGCGGCGTCACCTCCGCCATCGCGATGGCGGCAAGCGCCAGGTCGGCGCCAAGCGCCTCCACGACGGCCAGCACGCCGAGGCTGTTCATCGCCACATGCTTGCCCGGGCTGGCGATCCGGTAGGTCGCGGGCTCGCCGAACAAGGTGGCCTCCACGATCGACTGGTCCGGCTGCAGGATGATGCGGGTCATGCGCACATCCGCGCCGGGGGTCTCGCCGAAGCTCACGACGCGGCCGGCGGGCGAGTTCTCGGCGGCCTTGCGCAGGCGCTCGTAATGCGGGTTGTCGCGGTTGATCACCGCCACGCCGCCGGGCAGCAGCCCGGAGAAGATTTCCGCTTTCGCGTCCGCTATGGCCTCGATCGATCCGAGGTTCTCGAGATGCACCGGCTCCACGGTGGTGATCAGCGCCACGTGCGGCTGCACCATGGCGACCAGCGGCTCGATTTCGCCGGCGTGGTTCATGCCGATCTCGAACACGCCGAAGCGGCTGTCGGCTGGCATGCGGGCGAGTGTCAGCGGAACGCCCCAGTGGTTGTTGTAGGAGGCCGCCGAGGCGTGCGTGGCGCCCTGCGCCGAAAGCACGGTGCGCAGCGCCTCCTTGGTGCCGGTCTTCCCCACGGAGCCCGTGACGGCGACAATGCGGGCCTGGCTGCGGGCGCGGGACGCCCGGCCGAGCGCCACCATGGCGTCCAGCACGTCGGCCACGACGTAGAGGGCGCCCTGTCCCTCGAATTCGGCGGCGCGGTCCTGCGCCACCACGGCGGCGGCCGCGCCCTTGGCAAGGGCGGCGGCCACGAAGTCGTGCCCGTCGCGAGCGTCGCCCTTGATGGCGAAGAAAAGATCGCCCGGCTGCAACGTGCGGGTGTCTATCGAAACGCCGCAGACGTCCGGCGCCTCACCGATCGCGCGAGCCTGCATGGCGGCCACGAGCGCGTCTCCGGTCCAGAGCGGCGGGCGGGCGGCGGAGGGCGTCATGTCGGTCACGGTCAAGCCTCGGCGAGAGCGGCCGCAACCGCGTCGTGGTCGGAGAAGGGGAGCACCCGGTCGCCTATGATCTGGCCCGTTTCATGGCCCTTGCCGGCCACCAGCAGAACATCCCCGGGCTGTAGCCCCAAAGCCGCAGTGCGGATCGCCTCGGCGCGATCGCCGATCTCGCGTGCGCCCCGCGCGGCGGCCAGGATCTCAGCCCGGATCGCGGCCGGGTCCTCGCTGCGCGGATTGTCGTCCGTAACGATGGCGACGTCGGCCTTTTCGGCCGCGATCGCGCCCATGATCGGCCGCTTGCCGCGGTCGCGGTCGCCGCCGCAGCCGAACACGCAGATGAGCCGCCCCGTCGCATAAGGCCGCAGCGCGTCCAGCGCGCTCGCGAGCGCCTCAGGCTTGTGGGCGTAATCCACCACCGCCAGGCCGCCATTGCGCTCGCCGATGCGTTCCAGCCGTCCCCTGACGCCCTGCAGCGATGCGAGGGCCGCCATCACGCGGTCGAGGTCTTCCCCCGCCGCGATCGCGAGGCCGGCCGCCACAAGGGCGTTGGACGCTTGAAAGTCGCCGACGAGCGGCAGGCGCACCCGGAAGCTGCGGCCCTCGGCCTCCACCATGAGGTTCTGCGCGAAGCCATCCCGCTCCAGGGCGACGAGGCGCAGCGTCTTGCCGGTGCGGCCGGTGGACACAATGCGCTGGCCGCGCGCCTTGGCGGCCATCATGACCTCGATGGCGTGCTCGCCGTCCTGGTTCACCACGGCTGCGCCGTCGGCCGGCAGCAGCGTGTCGAACAGGCGCAGCTTGGCCTTGAGGTAGTCTTCCACGGTCGGGTGATAGTCGAGATGGTCCCGGCCCAGATTGGTGTAGCCCGCCGCCGCCAGCCGGACGCCGTCCAGGCGGCGCTGGTCGAGACCATGCGAGGACGCCTCCATGGCCAGGTGGGTCACGCCCTGCCCGGCGAGCTGGTCCAGCGTCTGGTGCAGCGTCACCGGGTCCGGCGTGGTGAGCGAGCCATAGACGGCGCCGCCCGGCGCCACCACCCCGATGGTCCCGAGGCTGGCGGCCTGGCGCCCGCAGGCGGCAAAGATCTGGCGGGTGAACTCCGCGACGGACGTCTTGCCGCTCGTGCCCGTCACGGCCACGATCGTGGCCGGCTGGCGCGGATGCATGCGGGCCGCGGCAAGCGCCAGCGCGCGGCGCACGTCCTCTACCTGCACATAGGCGACATCGGCGGGCAGATCCGCCGGCCGGGGCCCCTGCCCTGCCACGGCGGTCGCGCCGGCTTCCGCGGCGGCGCGCGCGTATGCGAGCCCGTCCGCCTTGGCGCCCGGCGCGGCGAAGAACACGAAGCCCGGGCCCGCCTTTCGGCTGTCCACCGCAACGCCCGCGACCGGACGATCGCGGTCCGGTCCAAAGGCGTGCGGAAGCAGGACTTCCGGAAGAAGGTCGGACAGCTTCATCAGCGAGTTCCCCAGGCCCCCATGCGGGCCATGATCGGGAACGGGGCGACCGGCGGATCGAAGCGCGGCGGGAGGCCCAGGATGGGGGCGACGCGTTCGATGACCTTTCCGGTGGTGGCGCCCGCGTTCCAGGCGGCGGTCGCGAAGCCGTAGGTTTCGGGCAGGCCCTGCGGCTCGTCGTAGATCACCAGGAACAGGTATTTCGGCTTGTCGGCCGGCGCAATCGCCATAAAGGTGGTGAACAGCCGGTTCTTGCTGTAGCGCCCGCCGATCACCTTCTCGGCCGTGCCGGTTTTGCCGCCCACGAAGTAGCCCGGCACCGCGGCCTTGCCGGCCGAGCCCTTCTCGGCGTTGAGCCGCATCACGTAGCGCAGCGCCTCGCTGGTCTCGGGCTTGATCACCCGATGGCCGAGCTTGGCGGCGTCCTCGGCGGTGCGCTTCAGGAAGGTCGGCGTCAGCATGTTGCCGCCGTTCACCAGCGCGCCCACGGCGGCCACCGCCTGCATGGGCGCCACCGCGAGGCCGTGGCCGAACGCGATCGTCATGGTGTTGAGCTCGCCCCAGCGGGCGGGCACGATCGGCTCGGCGCTTTCGGGCATCTCGGTCCGCATGCGGTCGAGCTGGCCCATCTTCTTCAGGAAGTCCTTGTGCCCCTGCACGCCGATGGCGAGCGCCATTCGGGCGGTGCCGATGTTGGAGGAGTGGATGAACACCTCCGGCACGGTCAGCACGCGGTTGGTGCCGTGATAGTCGTGGATGCGGAAGCGCCCATAGGCCAGCGCGTTTCGGGCGTCGAAGCTGGAATTGATCGACACCTTGCCGCTGTCCAGCGCCATCGCGGTGGTGAGCGCCTTGAAGGTCGAGCCCATCTCGTAGACGCCCACCGTCATGCGGTTGATGCGGTTGGGCTCCAGCGCGTCGACGGGGTTGTTGGGGTCGTAGTCCGGCAGCGACGCCAGCGCGACGATCTCGCCCGTGGTGACGTCCAGGATCATGCCGGCGCCGGCCTTGGCCTTGTATTTGTCGACGCCCTTCTGCACTTCGTCGCGCAGCGCGTGCTGGGCGCGCAGGTCGATGGAGAGCTGCACCGGCTTGAGGTCGGTGGACTGCCGGGCGAAGCCCGCCATCGCGAGGTCGGCCATGCCCTGGCCGTCGATCCACTTCTCGATGCCGGCGATGCCCTGGTTGTCCAGGTTGGTGAAGCCGAGGATGTGCGCGGCCGCGACGCCGTTCGGGTAGACGCGCTTGTTTTCCGGCATGAAGCCGACGCCCGGCAGGCCGAGGCGGTAGACCTCCTGCTGCTGCTTGGGGGTGATCTCGCGCTTCACCCAGACGAAGCCCTTTTTGGAGCCGAGCTTGTCGCGCAGGTCGCGCGCATCGACATCCGGCAGCACGGCGGTGATCAGCTCAACCGCCTCGTCCTTGTCGATGATGCGTCGGGGCTCGGCGAACACCGACACGGTCTTGATGTCTGTGGCCAGGATCTCGCCGTTGCGGTCCACGATGTCGGGCCGGATGCCGGCCGTTTCCTGCTGCGCGCGCTTGTAGTTGGTGGGCGGGTCCGGCCGCAGCCCGAGCTGCACCAGCCGCCCGGCGATCACCGCGTAGATGATCGTGAAGCTCGCAGCCACGATGAAGACGCGGTGCCCGCTCTTGTCGAGCCGCATCTGGAACAGGTTCTGCACGCCGCCCACCAGCCGCTGCGCGATGCTGCGCCGCGGCGCGCGCTCGAGCGCCTCGGGCGCGTCGTCATAGGCCGGATCGGGAGAGCCCTGATGGTCGCTCATCTGATCCTCACTGCTGCTTCTTGCGGATGGACGAGGTGGTGGTCGTGTCCTGGCGCGCCGCGCCCGGCGTCGCCCCGGGCGTCGTGGTGGGGGCCGAGAGCCCCAGCGCCTCGAGCTTCTTGCCGATGCTGTCCACCGGCGCCGGCCGGGTCGGGATCTCCGACCACCGCGTGATCTGCCCGATGGTCGCCGGCTGCGTCTCGGTGAACTGGTCGGCCAGCGCCTGCAGCCGATCCGGCTTGTTGAGGAACTGCCACTCCGCCCGCAGGATCGCGATGCTCTCGCGCTCGCGGGAGATCTGGTTCTTCAGCTTGGCGGCCTGCTCGGTCAGGTAAATCGTGTCGTACTTGACCCGATACGCGTAGAGCGCCGAGCCGATCAGCGCCAGGATGGCGGCGAGATGGAGGAAGCGGCGCATGGGTCAGCGGCCCTTCTTCTTGGCGCGGGGGGACGCGTCCGGCGCGGGCGCGGCAGGGGCCGTGGTGCGCTCGGCGGCGCGCAGCTTGGCCGAACGCGCCCGCGGATTGGCGGCGAGTTCGTCGTGCTGGGCGGTGAGCGGCTTGCGGTTCACCAGCGTGAAGGTGGCTGCGCCCCGCTCCAGCGCGGGCGCATGGCGCGACGGCGCGGCCTCGCGGCCGGCCCGCTCGGTGAGGAAGCGCTTCACGATCCGGTCTTCCAGCGAGTGGAACGTCACCACCACGAGCCGCCCGCCGGGCGCCAGAGCCCGCTCGGACGCTTCCAGCGCGCGCTCCAGCTCGCCCAGCTCGTCGTTCACGGCGATGCGCAGCGCCTGGAAGGTGCGGGTCGCCGGATGAATTCCGTCCGGGCTTTGCCACACAACCTTGGAGACGATGTCGGCGAGCTGCTTGGTGGTCTCGATCCGCGCGCCCTTGCGGGCCGCCACGATTGCGCGCGCGATGCCGCGCGAACGGCGCTCTTCGCCATACCGGTAGATGAGGTCGGCGAGCGGCCCCTCCTCCATGCCGTTCACGAGATCGGCGGCGCTTTCGCCGGCCTTCTCCATGCGCATGTCGAGCGGCCCGTCGAACCGGAACGAGAAGCCGCGCTCGGCGTCGTCGAGCTGCATGGACGAGACCCCGATGTCGAGCACCACGCCGTCGAGCGGCAGGAATCCATGGCCCGAGGCCACGCTTTCGAGATCGCCGAAACGCTCCTGCGCGAGAACCAGCCGCCCGTTCATGGCCGCCACGAGAGCCTGCCCGGCCGCGATCGCTTCCGGGTCACGGTCCAGCGCGAGCACGCGCAGGTCGGGCGCGGCCTCCAGGATCGCGCGCGTGTAGCCGCCGGCCCCGAAGGTGCCGTCGAGGTAAAGGCCGCCTGGCCTGGGAGACAGGGTGTCGAGAACTTCCCGCGCCAGCACGGGAACGTGACGAACCGGTCCGCCAGCGGCCTCGGGCATCCGAGCGCCGCGATCCGTCATCGTTCCCGTGCTCCGGGCGTCGAACTTGGCCGCAGGCCGCCGAGCTCCTTCTTGAGATCCCTCACCTTTCGCCTGGCCTCGTCGAGATGACGTTGGAAACGAGAGGGCTCCCAGATCTGGAACTTGTGCCCTAGCCCCACGAAGGTCACCGCATCCGTGATCCCCGCGTGAGCCTTGAGCGTGTCGGTCAGCCCGACCCGGCCTTCCGGGTCGACCTTCAGCACTTCGCTGATGCCGTAGAGCGCCGTCGAGAAGTGATCCCGCTCGTCCGAAAACGGCGGCAGCGTCTCGATGAGGCTGTCGATCTCCCGCAAGAGACCGTTGCCTCCGGCGTCCAGAGCGTCCGCCTCCAGGGATGGGTGCACGTAGAGCCCCTCGAACCCGTCCCTCGCCAGGACGGACCGGAAAGACGCCGGGATCGATACGCGACCTTTCGCATCCAGTTTGTTGGTGAAGCTGGAAACGAAGCGGTCCATCGAACTCCAGACCCGCACACACTCCCGAAGACGCCGCCTTGGCGTCCGCGATCCCGTCCTGACGCAGGCCGCAGGGAGCCGTCACGGAAGGGCAGGCCTCTGCCGTTTCCATGGGGTTCCGCCGCGATACAGACGCTTCGAACGGGATGATTTGGGATAGCATGGGCTGGTATGGGCGTCAATGGAAACGGGGCTGCGGAGGCGGTCGAATCCCCCTTCTCGCATTACGGGTGGTTAACGTTAACGAAGGGTTGCGAGTGAGGTTGTGAGCGCATCGCCAAGGCTCAAAAACCGCCGATTGGCGGCGGCCGCACGCGATGCCGGGCCAAGGCCGCAAACGCAAAAAGCCGGCGGCATCGCCGTCGGCTCGGGTCTGGCGCAAGGTTGAAGAATGATCGAGGTAGAAGCCCACCGAGATCGGGGCCCTCGCTGAACCCGGACGAAAGAGATCGCCAGTCGGCCTGTAAGCCGGGTTCTGTAGGGCCGCGGCGCTTGCGCGACGCGACGTGACGGCCATTCCTCTGGGACGATCGTTGCCGACCGCCTCGAGCAACCAACCCGGGCCACAAGGGATTGAGACATCCCCGCAACGGTTTCCCGCCGCCATGGCCCCTATTCGGTTTTGCTCCCGGCGGGGCTTGCCATGCCGCCTCTGTTGCCAGACGCGCGGTGCGCTCTTACCGCACCCTTTCACCCTGACCCCGGCCGGAGCCGAGGCGGTTTGCTTTCTGTGGCGCTTTCCCTGGGGTCGCCCCCGCCGGACGTTATCCGGCGCCGTGTCTCGATGGAGCCCGGACTTTCCTCCCTCCTCGCGGAGAGCGGCCGTCCAGCCGACTGGCCGGGCGGGTATGGCGGAGCCGGCCGGCGCGGTCAAGCGACGCGCCGGCCAGGGTCAATGCCCGAGCAGCCTCAGTTGCTCGCCATGATGGCCTGAGCCTTGCCGCAATAGGCGCGGTTGGCCGCGTTGATGCGCTTGGCGTAGTGGCCGCTCTGGTAGCGCATCACGGTCGCGCAGGTGGAGCCGCCCGACATGCGGTAGGCCTGCGCCAGGTACTTCATGCCGTAGGTCAGGTTGGTCTCGGGGTTCTTGAGGCCTGCGGCGCCGCCGCCATAGCCCAGCCCGCGCGCCGTCTGCGGCTTGATCTGCATGAGGCCGACCGCGCCGCCATTGCTGACGCCCGGCTGGTACCGGCTCTCGATGCGCACCACCGCGTCGGCGAGCGCGAACGGGATTCCGTTGGCGGCCGCATGCTTGGCGATCATCGCCTTCAAGCCGGAGCGTGCCTCGGAGCCGTAGCCGAGCGCCTTGCCGTGGCGCGTGCGCACCGGGGCCTCGACGGCCGGGGCGGCCTGTGGAGCCAGCGCGGGCGTCGGCTGCGCGGCGGAGGCCGCCGGAACCGTGGCGGGAGCCGGAAGGCTGCCGGTCTCGAGCGACGCCACCTTGCCAAGGCGCGAGGCCGCACGGGCTTCGCGGGCCTTTTGCACCTGCTCGCGGCGAGCGGCGCGGCGCTCCTGGCGGGTCAGCGACTTGGCCTTGGCGTTGGTCTGGGCCTGGGTCTGGGTCGTGGCCGCCTGCGCGGCGTTTTCGGTGCGGGCTTTTTCCTGCAGCAGAACGTTCAGCGGGCTCGAAGGGTCGCCGACATTGGCGCTTGCGCCGGTCGAAAACCCCGTGGCGACACACGCGGCCAGGCAGGCCGCGGCGATCGTCTTCTTCATCGATGTACTCCAACTCGGGTGGTGAAACCGGCAGGGCTGCGCCCGTCTGGCCGGGGGACGCCGATGCGTCCATGCGGTGGCCCCTTCCCCGTCCCCTGCAACGCAGAAGAACATCCCGGGCGCGCGCGTTCTGGCGCTTCCGGCGGCAAAGGGGCCTTCGCGGTCCGCCGTTCCGGCGAGCGCAATGAAGCGCCCGGCGAGGGGATGCGGCGAACCGGAGCTGAAAAGGGCTAGTTGGCGGTCGCGACCGTGGTCTTGACCTTGGCGCAGTAGGCTCGCGCCGCTCCCGTCATCGACGTGGCGCGATGGCCCGCCTGGTACTTCAGAACTGTCCTGCAGGTGTCCCCGCCGGACAGGCGATAAGCCTGCGCGAGATAGAGCATCCCGTAGCGCAGGTTGGTGTCGGCATCGAGCAGGCCGGCCGCACCGCCCGCATAGCCCAGCGAGCGGGCCGTCGCGAAGCTGATCTGCGTGAGCCCCAGATTGACGCCGTTGCGAGCCGCAGCATTGTAGCGGCTCTCGACCCGCACCACCGCGTCGGCCAGCGCCGGCGGGATGCCGTTGCGGGCTGCGTGCTGGGCGATCAGCGCCCGCACCGATCCGGCAGGGGCCGAGGCGTCGGCGGCCTTCTCGATCACGGCCGACGGTGTGGTCTCGGGCCCGATGGAGGCGGTCTCGACGAGCTTGGCGGTGACGACCGTGGGCTTGGCGGCGGCCGCACGGGTCTCGCCCTTGTCGCTTACCGCGATGATGCCGGCCTTGATGCGGCGCTCCTTGAGGGCAGCCTGATCGGCGGGCTTGCCGTCCTTGCCGGCGCCGAACAGCGCTTCGGCGAGGGACTTAGGCTGCTCGGCGGATGCGTGCTCGGCTGCCTTGGTGGAATTTTCGGGAACAACCGCGCCGGCGGCGCGTTTCTGGCCAACGCTGCGCTGCTCGGAGGCTCCAGCATCATCCTGGCCCGCGGTCGCGGCCACGCGCTTCACCGTCCGGCTCGACGCCTGGGCGGGAGAAAACGCCATGACGGCTATGGCCAAGCTCGCGCCGAATACCGGCAGCTTCGCGCTGTTGATCATGGTGGATCCTTTCGCCAAAGCGACATCCAGGTGCTCCTTCGTAGAACGCTCCTCAGGGTAGGGGAGATTAAGGCCAAGATGTGACCGGGGCAACTGGCCAAATTACTGATGCCAATCGGCAGCTTGGACTGGAGCCTGAAAACTAGATTAGTTCGCTCGCGAATAATACAGCGTTGCATCCGCTCTACTTGCTCCCGTGTCGAAACACTTGCTTTCCAAGAAGAAGGCGTGAATTCGGCAAAATGCCGATTCGCTCCGTTCGCACGGCCAAGTTCCCGTTGGCGTAGGCCAAGGGGGGAGGTACAATCCTCTGCTCGCGAAGGCGGGCTGCCGGGTTGAACAGGGGGCGTTGCATGAAGAGATTTCTGGTCATTTCCGCCGTTGCGCTCGCGCTGGCCGGCTGTGGCAGCACCCAAGGCGACCGCGCCCTCGTTGGCGGCGCGATGGGGGCGACAGCCGGCGCGGTGATCGGCGGTTTGGCCACGGGCCGGGCGGGCGGCGCAGTCGCGGGCGGCCTCATCGGAGCGGCCGGCGGCGCCATCGTGGGAGCCGCCACCACGCCGCAACCGGAGGTGCAGTGCTACTACAGCCGCTATTACGGCCGTCGGGTGTGCCGCGAAGTCGTGTATTGAGTTCAGCAGAACGGGATTGCGCGAACGCCGGCCCCGGGGCCGGCGTTTTCGTTTAGAAAGCCACCGTGGAGAAAAGCGTGGGAGTGCGGGTGTGATGTGGGGCAAGCTCGGCGGAGCCGGCCTTGGTTTTGCGATAGGCGGCCCGATCGGCGCCCTTCTGGGCGTGCTGGCCGGGCATGTGGTGTTCGACTCCGGGCTCTTCGCCGACGACAAGCAGCTGGTGTTCACGACCGGCCTGATCGCGCTCTCGGCCAAGATGGCCAAGGCCGACGGCGTGGTGACGCGTGACGAGGTCGCGGCGTTCCGGCAGGTGGTGTCTATCCCCGAGGATGAGGTCGTGAACGTCTCGCGCCTGTTCGATTTGGCGCAGCAGACTTCCGCGGGCTTCGAGGCCTACGCGCAGCAGATCGGCGAGCATTTCCGCGACGAGCCCGCCCTGCTGGAGGACGTGCTCGACGGGCTTTTCCACATCGCCAAGGCCGACCACGCGATCCACGAGGCCGAGCTGCGCTACGTCGCCGAGGTGGCGCGCATCTTCGGCTTCTCGGGCGCCGAATACGGGCGCATCGCGGCCCGCCACGTGCGCCTGCCGGACGACCCCTATTTCGCGCTCGGGGCCGAGCGGTCGTGGGATGACGAGCAGCTCAAGCGCCACTACCGCCAGCTCGTGGCCGCCAACCACCCCGACCGGCAAATCGCGCTCGGCCTGCCGCCCGCCGCGGTGAAGATCGCGACCGACCGCCTGGCCGCCATCAACGCCGCGTGGGAAACGCTACGCCAGGAACGCAACATCCGTTGAGCGCAGGTCCTTTCGGAAAGCCATGTCACTCCTGACCCCCGACAGCCCCCTCGCCCAGAAAGTCGTGCCCTCCCCCAACCAGGGCGAGCGCAAGGGCGGACGGCGGCCCGACATCCTCCTCGTCCACTACACCGGCATGCGCGACGCAGCGTCGGCGCTGGCGCGGCTCGCCGACCCGCTGGCGGAGGTGTCCTGCCACTACGTCGTGCTGGAGAACGGCCGCATCCTCCAGATGGTCCCGGAAGCGGCGCGCGCATGGCACGCCGGCGCATCCGTGTGGGCGGGCGAGACCGACATCAACTCGGCGTCGATCGGGATCGAGCTCGTGAACCCCGGCCATGACGGCGGCTACCCGGATTTCCCCGACGCGCAGGTCGAGGCCACGATCCGGCTTGGGCTCGACATAACGAGCCGCTGGCGCATTCCGGCCCACCGCGTGCTGGCTCATTCGGACGTCTCGCCCGGCCGCAAGGTCGATCCCGGCGAGAAGTTCCCGTGGGAGAGCCTGCACGCCGCCGGGCTCGGCCACTGGACCTCCCCTGCCCCGCTGGGCGACGGCCGATCCTTCGGGCCGGGCGAGGAAGGCCAGCCCATTCAGGCGCTGCAGGCCATGCTGGCGATGTATGGCTACGGCCTCGACATCTCGGGCGTCTTCGACCCGCGCACCGAGGCGGTCGTGGCGGCGTTCCAGCGCCATTTCCGGCCTGCGCTGGTGGATGGCGTGGCCGACGCGTCCACGATCACCACGCTGCGCGACCTCATCCGGTCTCGGCCGGAGCCCGCGGCGTAAGTTTCTGCGAGGCCTGGCCTACGCGCCTTGCGAGCGCCGCAATCGGTTCCCATCTGCGCCCCTCGTCCGGCGGTTGTCGCCCGGGCCCCGTTCGCGAGGAGGCTCACGTGAACCCCATCCCCGACCAGACCAATGGCGGCTTCGGCTGGCGCTGGAAACCCGTCGACATCGTCGTGCTGGTGATTGCCTTCGCGGTGTACTGGCCGCTCGGCTTCGGCGTGCTCGCCTGGAAACTGTGGAACGACCGCCAGCCGGTCCCGCAGGATCTCGGCCAGGCGCTTCAGACCGGCTTCGACCGCCTGCAGCGCGCCTTCGAGGGCGTGTTCAGCTCGGTGTCCGGCGCCGGCTTCACGGCCGCCGGCCCGGCTCCCACCGGCAACGCCGCCTTTGACGCGCATGTGCGCGCCGAGTGGTCGCGCATCGAGGCGGATCGCCAGAAGCTCAACGACGAGGTCGCGGCCTTCCGCGAGTACCTCAACAGCGAGCGCACCGGCGACCGCGACGTCTACGAGCGCTTCCGCCAGTCGCGCGGGGTGTGAGGGGAAGCCACTAAGCTGCTTCAACACCCCTCATCCTGAGGAGCCATGCGTCAGCATGGCGTCTCGAAGGACGAGGGGCTCCAGAACGCAACCTGGTTGAGCGCCCTGGAGTCCCTCGTCCTTCGAGACACATCGCCAAGGGGCGATGTTCCTCAGGATGAGGGTGTTGTTGTTTTGGGCCCGATCGCGAAGAGCGGCTTCTGCCTACCCGTTCGCGGCGCGCCGCAGCTGCGCGTCCGCGGGCGTGGCTTCCGCCTCCGGCCGCATCCCCAACAGGTGACACGTGGCGTAGACCAGGTCCGCCCGGTTCATCGTGTAGAAATGGAAATCCCGCACGCCGCGGTCCAGCAGGTCGATGGCCTGCTCGGCCGCCACCGCGGCGGCGATCAGGCGGCGGGTCGCCGGGTCGTTCTCCAGCCCCTCGAAGCGCTCCGCCAGCCAGTTGGGCACGCTGGCGCCGCAGCGCGCCGCGAAACCCGCCGTCTGCTTGAAGTTCTGCACCGGCACGATGCCGGGCACGATCGGAATGTCGATGCCGCGCGCCCGCGCCCGTTCGACGAAGCGGAAATAGACCTCGTTGTCGAAAAAGAACTGCGTGATCGCGCGCGTGGCGCCCGCATCCACCTTGGCCTGCAGCACGTCGAGATCGTGGTCGACGGACGGGCTCTCGGGGTGGCGCTCCGGATAGGCCGAGACGAAGACCTCGAAGTCGCCATTGCGGCGCACGCCGCGCACCAGCTCGGCGGTGGTCTGGTAGCCTTCCGGATGCGGCGCATAGGCGCTGCCCACGCCGCCTGGCGGATCGCCGCGCAGGGCCACGATGTGGCGCACGCCGGCGGCCGCGTAGTCGCGTACGACGCCGTCGACCTCGTCCCGGCTCGCGCCCACGCAGGTCAGATGCGCAGCCGGCTTCAGCGCCGTCTCGCGCACGAGCCGCGTCACCGTGGCCTGTGTCCGTTCCCGGGTCGTGCCGCCGGCCCCGTAGGTGACGGACACGAAATCAGGCCGCAGCGGCTCCAGCCGCTTGATCGCGTCCCACAGGGCGACTTCGCCCTCGTCGTTCTTAGGCGGAAAGAACTCGAACGAAACCCGGATCGGGCGCTTGCCGCAGCGGCGGCTGAGAGGGATGGGGGAGCGCGGCATCACGCGACCTCCTGGCTCGCACGGGGGATGATGTCGGTGATGACGCGCCGGTCGCACGCCACCCACAACGACACCGTGAGACGGTCGGGCTCGTCGCCCGGCGCGCGCAATTCTCCATAGGACAGCGCGTCGAGCCCGGCCTCGGCCAGCCACGCCTCCATCTGCTCGCGCGCGAAGCCGAGCCGGCGATGCGCATGCGCCTCGCGCAGGAACTCCAGCCCATGCGGGGCGAAGTCGACCACGATCAGCCGCCCGCCCGGCGCCAGCAAAGCCGAAGCCTCCCGCAGCGCGCGGGGCGGGTCTTCCAGGAAGTGCAACACCTGGTGGACCACCACGAGGTCGAAGGCCCCGCGCTCCACCGGCGGGGCGTAGATGTCGCCCTGGCGCAGCTCCGCGCCGCGGATGCCGGCGAGTTCCATGTTGGCGCGCGCGACCGCCAGCATGGCGTGGTTGCTGTCCACCCCGACCGCGCGGGCGGCGCGCGGCGCCAGCAGCGCCAGCATGCGGCCGGTGCCGGTGCCAAGATCCAGCAGCGCACGGATCGGCTTGTCGCCCACGGCGGCCAGCACGGCGGCCTCAACCTCGTCATCGGCGGCATGCAGCGAGCGAATACGGTCCCACTCCACGGCGTGGCGATTGAAATAGGTCTGCGCCGCCTCGCTGCGCGCCTGCCGAACGGCAGCGAGCCGGGCCTTGTCGGCCGCCACAACGGGGTCGGCCGGGTCCAGCCGCTCGGCAAGATCCCGCGCCAGCGCGCCGGCCGGCGTCCGCTCGGCGATCCGGAAGAACGCCCACGCGCCCTCGCGGTGCCGCTCGATCAGCCCTGCTTCCGCCATCAGCTTGAGATGCCGCGAAATGCGCGGCTGCGACTGGCCGAGGATCTCGGTCAGGTCGGAAACGTTGAGTTCGCCTTCGGCGAGCAGCGCCAGCACCCGCAAGCGCGTATCCTCGCCGGCGGCGCGCAACGCCGTCACTAGCGCGTCAAGGCTGACGGGAGCGAGAGTAGGAGGATGGGGATCGAAGCGCGACATAAAGATATGTTTATGTCGGCAAACATTCCGATGCAAGCGAAACGTCGCAAACAGGCGATCGAACGTCGTTTGGTGGTTACATCGCGCACCCGCCGATACACCCTCCCGTCATTGCGAGCCAAAGACGAAGCAATCCAGACGCCGGCCATAGCCTGCTGAGCCGCGGCCGGGCGCCGTTGGGGCTATTCAGAGAGGCCGCCATGCACACCCTCGCCGCGAGGGGGAGGGTGGCGCTTCGCGCCGTTCTGGATCTCCCCACCCGTCATTGCGAGCTGGAGGCGATGCAATCCAGCCTTACGCCCGGCTATCAGGCTGGATTGTTTCGCTCCGCTCGCAATGAAGGCGAGGCGCGACGATGGCCGTGTGGGAGAGGTGGGGCGCGAGAAGTGCGGCGCCGGAACAGCGACGACGCTCACAGCTCCGCCACGGGCCGCCCGGCTTCCACCACGGCGAAACGGCAGGTCGCGCCGCAGAAGCGCTCCAGCAACGAGGCGAGGTCGGCGGCTGCCGCTTCCACGCTGCCGACGCCGTTGGATTGCAGCGTCACCACGGCGCGGCGTGTGTCGGGGGTGATGATGCTGCGGGCGTCCTGGCGCCAGTTCCAGCGGCGACAGAGCACGTGCCGCGCGTCCGCGAACACCACCTCGCCGGGCTTGGGCGGATCGTTCGGGTCCGTCCCCTCCTCCGCCGCCATATCCAGGAAGGTGTCGTCCGGCCGCGCATAGCGGAACGCCAGCGGCGGCGCGACCTTGTCGAGGTCGTCCGCCCCGACGCACAGCACGTGGCCGAGCGACACCGCGTTGTAGGCGTCCACGAACCCGTTGATGCGCGGCAGCTCGCGCTCGGCAAGGACGTTCTTCACCAGCCGCTCCACCGAGCAACGGTAACTCGTCTTCTTGATGCCGAAGCCCTTGTAGGCGGAACGCCACGCCGCGACGCCCGGGATCGCGGACAGTTCCGTTCCACCCCAGCGCGACCGGCACTCCGCCTCTCGGCGGGCGATCTCGTCGGCCAGCTCCGGCGGACGCTCGGCCGGGATGGCGAGGTTCTCGGCCACCAGCACGGCGGCGCGGAACTGCGGGAAAGCGTCGACGAGCTCGTTAATGGACAGCTGCGGCATCGGGGTCTCGGGCAAGAGAGGCGGGCGGCGCGAACCATCGCGCAGCGGCGCGCCCCGGCGCAAGCGCGGCGTAAGTTCACCGGAACGGCGGCTCGTCGAAGCTCCGGAGCTTGCGCGAGTGCAACTGCTCCTTTTGCTGCTTCAGGAGGTCCAGCGCCGCGATGCCGATGGTCAGGTGCTCGCCGATGGCGCGCTCGTAGAAGGCGTTGGCGGCCCCCGGCAGCTTGATCTCGCCATGCAGCGGCTTGTCGGAGACGCACAGCAGCGTGCCGTAGGGCACCCGCAGCCGAAAGCCCTGCGCCGCGATGGTGCCGCTCTCCATGTCCACCGCGATGGCGCGGGAGAGGTTGATGCGGCGGCGCTCCTGCGTCCAGCGCAGTTCCCAGTTCCGGTCGTCGTTGGTGACCACCGTGCCGGTGCGCAGCCGCCGCTTCAAAGCCTCGCCGCGGTCGCCCGTCACTTGCGCGGCGGCTTCCTGCAGGGCGACCTGCACCTCGGCCAAGGCCGGGATCGGCACGTCGGTCGGCACCAGCGCGTCGAGGATGCGATCCTGCCGCAGATAGCCGTGCGCAAGCACGTAGTCGCCGATCATCTGGCTCTGCCGCAAGCCGCCGCAATGGCCGACCATGAGCCAGGCCTGCGGCCGCAGCACCGCCAGGTGGTCGGTGATGTTCTTGGCGTTGGACGGGCCGACGCCGATGTTCACCAGCGTGACGCCCATGCCGCCGGGCGCGGTGAGATGGTAGGCCGGCATCTGGAAACGATGCCATGGCGCTTCGGCCACCAGCGCGTCCACGGCGTCGGCCGACATGCCGGGCCGGATGACGCCGCCGCCGGGCAGGATCAGCGAATCGTGCGGGCCCTCGCCCGAGGCCAGCTTCTCGACGCCCCAGCGCACGAACTGGTCCACATAGCGATGGTAGTTGGTGAGCAGGATCCAGGGCTGGATGCCGCGCCAGTCCGAACCCGTATAGTGCACCAGCCGGCGCAACGAGTAATCCACCCGCACGGCGTCAAACAGCGACAGGGGCCGGGGCTCGCCCTCGCGGATCTCGAACTGCCCGTCCGCGATCTCGTCGCCTACGGCGGACAGAAGCGGCGTAGGAAAGAACCGCGCCAGCTCGGCCGCCGTGACGCCGCCGCGGCCGAGCTCGTCGCCCCGCTCGAACACGTAAGGGTATGGAATTTCCTGATCGCCGACGCCTACCTCGATGCGCGCGCCGAACTCGCTGGAGAGTGGCCGCAGTTGTTCAAGCAGGTAGGTCCGGAAAGCGGCCGGCTGCGTGATCGTGGTGGCGTAGACGCCGGGAGCCGGAAACTTGGCGAAAGCGCGCCTGTTGGTGGCAGGCACGCCGTCGGGCTCGTAGACGAGGCGCAGCGCCGGGTAACGGAACGCCAGCCGTTCTTCGGCGGTCGGATGTGCGCCGTTCGCCAGGAAACGTTCGAGCGCACTCCTCAGCGCGCAGGTGGCCGCATCGTAGAGCGCCTCGAGGCGGTCCACGGCCGCCTCGGGAGACGCAACCTGCATGTAGCTCGCGCCGAGCGCGGGGGCTGAAGGGGGGGAAACCGTCAAGACGAACCTCGCTGCGTTTCCCCAGCCAGATACGCCGCTGGGCGCGTGCGAGTCAAAGCAGAGCCCGAAATCGAGCCACCACTTACGTTGATTTTTATCAAATATTCAACAATCGACTACAATCTGCCTTGGCGCGTAGTTGGTCCCTCATCCATGTTTCAACGTCTCCTTCGCACGTTCACGGCGGCCGCCGAGGAGCCGGATGCGTCCGCGCCGATCCCATCTGCGGTTGTGGCCGAAGTTTCGCCGCCGCCGCCAGTCCACATCGCCACGCGGGTGATCAACCTCTCCGAGCTTTCTGGCCTTTCTGCCCGCGACTTCGAGCTGAACGGCGAGCCCGCCGCCATGGCGCTGGTGTTCGTGACGCCGCATGCCGACTTCGGCGCGGTGATGCACGGCCTCAAGCGCGTGGCATCGCCGCGCACCGCCTTGTTGGGCGTGTCGACAGCCGGAGAGTTGTGCAGCTCTGAAGGCGCATCCCTGTATCTTCCGGCCGACGGCCCGTGGCGCACTGTGGTGCTGCAACTGTTCTCGCGCGCCATGATCGCCGACATCTCGATCGCGGTGGTGGACCTCCACTGCGCCGACATCCGCTCCGGCGCGGTTCGCCACACGGAGGCCGAGCGCGTCGCGCTGATCCGCCGCGAGCTGGAGCGGGTTTCGATCCCGTTCGACGTCGACAATCGCGACACCTTCGCGCTCACGCTCGTGGACGGGCTTTCGGCCAGCGAGAGCTTCCTGATGGAAGCCGTGTACCAGTGCGGCCGCTTCCCGTTTCTGTTTGCGGGCGGCTCGGCCGGCGGCACGCTCGACTTCAAGAACACCTGGCTGTTCGACGGGGACAAGGTGGTGCAGAACGCCGCCATCCTGGCCTTCGTCAAGACCGCGCCGGACTATCGCTTCGGCCTGCTGAAGACGCACAATTTCCGCCGCACCAACACGAGCTTCCTGGTGCTGGAGTCCGACCTGCCCAAGCGCACCGTCTCGCTGGTGGCCGGTGAGGACCACCTGGAGCCGGCCTCGATCATCGACGCGCTCTGCAAGGCGCTGCGCTGCGACCGGCATGAGCTCACCGTGAAGCTGCGCAAGCGAACGCTCGGCATCGAGCTCGACGGCGAGATGTATGTGCGCTCCATCGCGGGCATCGACCTCGACGCCGAAACCATCGCGTTCTTCTGCGACATTGGCCGCGGCGATCGGCTCTGGCTGCTGGAGGCGGAGGACATTGTCCAGTCCACGACGGCCGCCTATTCGGAGTTCATGCGCGGCAAACCGCCCGCCATCGGGGCCATCCTGTCCGACTGCATCTGCCGGCGGCTGAACAACGGCCCGGATCTCGCGCGGCTGCGCCTGTTCGACACGATTCCAACGGCGGGCTTCTCCACCTTCGGCGAGCTGCTCGGCATCAACATCAACGAGACGCTCTGCGCGCTGGTGTTCTTCCATGCGCCGGCCGGTACGCGCTTCCGCGACAAATACGTGGACGAGCTGCCGGTCCATTACGCGCGCTTCGCCAACTATTTCATGCACCGGCGCGTCGCCCATGCGGACTATCTCGGCCAGGCGCGGCGCCGTCTCATCGACATGCTGAACCACGAGCTGCAGGCCGGCGCCAAGCTGGTGGAGCAGATCAACCTTGTCACCCGAAAAGTCGGCGACCTGTCCAACGACATCGCGAGCGTGGAGTCCAAGCTCACAGACACCACGAGTTCGCTCGGCATCTACGAAAAGTCCCGCGCCCAGCTCGACACCGAACTGGGCAAACTCACCGAGGTGGGCCGCTCCATCGAGGCCGTGCTCAACGTCGTGAAGGGCATCGCCGACCAGACCGCGCTGTTGTCGCTCAACGCCACCATCGAGGCGGCGCGCGCCGGGGAGGCGGGACGCGGCTTTGCGGTGGTGGCCAACGAGATCCGCAAGCTCTCGGCCGACACCAAGATCGCGCTCGAGAAGGCCGCCTACGGCATGGACCGCAGCGGCGGCGAGGCGATGTCGATCATCCAGAGCGCCGTGGACGCCGTCGGCCGGCAGGTGCAGGACACGTCCAAGACAGTGCGCAACGCCCGCGGCTCCAGCCAGAAGCTGGAAGTGGAGCTGCGCGGAATCCTCGAAGTGGCGGCCTCGCGCTTCGTCGAATTGCGGACCGAGCTCGACAGCTTCAGCGGCTACAACGACCAGGTCGCCCGCCTCTCCCGCGTCGCCTTGCGCCTCGCCGATTTGGACCGCGCTGCGTAGTGCGCCTCGCCGTCATCGCGAGCGCAGCGAGCCCTTCACCCTCCCCTTGAGGGGGAGGGTCGCCGCGCAGCGGCGGGGGTGGGGTGCAGCCGGGCGTAAGGCCCACCCCTCACGGACAGCAACCTGCCCCGACGTCACCCCACCCCGCCGGCCTTCGGCCGACGACCCTCCCCCTCGAGGGGAGGCTGGCTGCGGCTTCACTCTTGGGCTCACTCTCTCCGTCACCCCCGGCGGCGCGCAGCGCCGGGAAGCGCATCCAGGGGTGCGCGCCTTTGCCCCGTCATCCCCTGCCCGCCCTGCTGCGCAGGTCGCCGGGGATGACGGCGGAGAAGGAGCGCCAAGCCAAAAAGCTGCCTGTAATCTTCGGGCCACCCTCCCCGTCATTGCGAGCGACAGCGAAGCAATCCAGCTAACGCCCGGCCCTTAGGATTGATTGCTTCGCCTCCGGCCCGCAATGACGGCCAGGCGTTGTCAGCGGCTGAACTTCTTGTACTTGATCCGGTGCGGGATGATGCTGTCGATGCCGAGCCGGCGCTTCTTGTCTTCCTCGTAGTCCTGGAAGTTACCCTCGAACCACTCCACGTGGCTCTCGTCCTCGAATGCCAGGATGTGGGTCGCGATGCGGTCGAGGAAGAAGCGATCATGGCTGATCACCACCGCGCAGCCGGCGAAATCCTCCAGCGCCTCTTCGAGCGCCCGTAGGGTGTCGACGTCGAGGTCGTTGGTGGGCTCGTCGAGCAGCAGCAGGTTGGCGCCGGTCTTCAGCATCTTGGCCAGGTGCACGCGGTTGCGCTCGCCGCCCGAGAGCATGCCGACCTTCTTCTGCTGGTCGCCGCCCTTGAAGTTGAAGGCCGCGCAGTAGGCGCGTGAATTGATCTCGCGCTTGCCCAGATAGATGATGTCGTTGCCGCCCGAGATCTCCTCCCAGACGGTCTTCTTGTCGTCCAGCGCGTCGCGCGACTGGTCGACATAGCCGAGCTTCACGCTCTCGCCGATCGTGATCTTGCCGGCGTCCGGCGGCTCTTGGCCGGTCAGCATCCGAAACAGCGTCGTCTTGCCCGCGCCGTTGGGGCCGATGATGCCCACGATGCCGCCGGGCGGCAGCTTGAACGACAGGTCGTCGATCAGGAGGCGATCGCCATAGCCCTTCGACAGGTGCTCGAAGTCCACCACGTTGTTGCCCAGGCGCTCGGCCACAGGGATGATGATCTGCGCGGTGGTCGGGGCCTTGTCGTTCTGCTTGGCGACAAGATCCTCGTAGCGCTGGATGCGCGCCTTGGACTTGCTCTGCCGGGCCTTGGGCGAAGCCGAGATCCACTCGCTCTCGCGCTCCAGCGCGCGCTGGCGGGCCTCTTCCTCGCGGCCCTCCTGCATGAGGCGCTTCTGTTTCTGCTTCAGCCAGGACGAGTAGTTGCCCTCGTACGGGATGCCGCGGCCGCGATCGAGCTCCAGGATCCAGCCCGTGACGTTGTCCAGGAAGTAGCGGTCATGGGTGACGATCAGGATCGCGCCCGGATACTCGCGCAGATGGCCTTCCAGCCAGGCGATGGACTCGGCGTCGAGATGGTTGGTGGGCTCGTCGAGCAGCAGCAGCTCGGGCTGCGACAGCAGCAGCTGGCACAGCGCCACGCGGCGGCGCTCGCCGCCCGAGAGCTTGGAGACGTCCGCGTCGTCGGGCGGGCAGCGCAGCGCGTCCATGGCCTGGTCGACCTTGGAGTCGAGATCCCAAAGGCCCTTGGCCTCGATCTCGTCCTGCAACTGCATCATCTCGTCGGCCGTCTCGTCCGAGTAGTTCATCGCGAGTTCGTTGTAGCGGTCGAGCACGGCCTTCTGCGGGGCCACGCCTTCCATCACGTTCTCGCGCACCGTCTTGGTCGCGTCGAGCTGCGGCTCCTGCGCGAGGTAGCCGACCCGCGCGCCTTCCTGCACGAAGCCGTCGCCGGAAAATTCCTTGTCGATGCCCGCCATGATGCGCAGCAGCGTCGACTTGCCCGAGCCGTTGACGCCGAGCACGCCGATCTTGGCGGTCGGGTAGAAGGACAGGTGGACGTTGTCGAGGACCTTCTTGCCGCCCGGGTAGGACTTGGTCAGGCCCTGCATGTGATAGACGTATTGATAGGAGGCCATGAC
The DNA here is from genome assembly GCF_014636935.1 of Alsobacter metallidurans. Taxonomy (GTDB): domain Bacteria; phylum Pseudomonadota; class Alphaproteobacteria; order Rhizobiales; family Beijerinckiaceae; genus Alsobacter; species Alsobacter metallidurans. The sequence continues at coordinate 1,602,771 of NZ_BMES01000002.1, forward strand.
CCGCCCTTCCGCTCTTCGCCGCCGCAATGGGATTGCGGCGTATCTAGCGATTGTCGTCGGCTCCGGCAAGGGAAACGCCGCCGCGACGATGGCCTTGCGCCGGAACAACGCCCCTCCCCGCCCATTGAGTCACCGGCCCGCAAGGAGAACAGCCGATGACCCGCGACCAAGAACCCGCCCCCGGCGAAATGGGCGGCGCCCTCAACCAGAACCAGCAGTCCGACGCCAACCAGAACAGCAAGACGCTGGGCGGCAAGTCGCAGAAGGGCCCGCCCGCCCATCAGGGCCCGGTCGGCGGCGGCAAGGAAAACGCCGAGATGCGCCGCCGCGGCGCCGGCGTCGACACGGCCGACGATCGCGTGAAGGGCTGGCGGGATTAGACGCGCGTCCTGCTGCTGGCGTCGCGCAAAACACAAAAAACCCTCATCCTGAGGAGCAGGCCCCCTCGGGCCTGCGTCTCGAAGGGCGAGGGCTCCAGCTCGCGCGATCGTGGTCGCGAACTGGATCTCTCGTGCCTAGAGACACACCGCCCTGAGGCGATGGTTCTCAGGCTATGGGAAATCGCGGCCCCGGCCCATCGCTCAGGCGGCCGGCGAGCCCTTTTCTTCTTCCTCGAACGTCACCGCCACCGCGCCGTTGGCGGACAGGCGCACTTTGTCGCCCTCCACGTCGGCGACGAGGCCGAGCGACACGTAGTGGTGATGCCCCTTGTGCGCGCCCTCGCCGCTGTCCTGCTTGGTCAGCTTGATGCGCTGGCCCTCGACCCTGTCGACGGTGCCGACATGCGCCCCGTCGGCGCCGATCACTTCCATGTGCTCTTTGATCTGGCTCGCATTCATTGTGGGATCTCCGTTGGAGGTTGCGGGCGACAACGCCCGACCCGCCGCGAAGATGCGTCCCGATCGCCAGCAACAAACCACCGCAGGGATTGCGCCCCGCGCGCCGAATCCGTACCACTGCGGCCGGGGCCTGTAGCTCAATGGTTAGAGCCGACCGCTCATAACGGTCTGGTTGCAGGTTCGAGTCCTGCCGGGCCCACCAGCTGATTCAGTTACTTAGGTCGTGTTTATATCGAAATTCAGTCAGGTGCGGCACTGATTACGGCACCGGAATAGCCTGCTAAGAATGGAAGCCACCCGCTGCCCCGGGACTGACCCCTAAGCATCATAAGCGTACCTTTAGTGCCTGTGCTCCGCTGCTGCGATAGTGGCCAGTGGTCCAGAAGCGCCGATTTAGACGGGTCCGCTGCGCGCCAAGAGGCGACATTGCGCTCCCGCAACCGGACTGCCCGCTCCCGACCCTGAGCAGCCCCTGCTCCGGAAGGCGGGGGCCCGCTCAGTTAGTAGCAGGGGAGGCTCGGACTCGTGCGTCCAGTCTTCCGATTAGAACACCACCCGAGAAGCCAGATGAGCCCCCAGCGCCATCGGGCCGAGGAAAAAGCAGCGCCGAAACACCTTCTCGCTGACCCGGCCCCGCACCCATCCGCCCACGAACATGCCAAAGAGTGCAGGTGGTAGTGCGAGCGCCGACGCGGCAACCGTGCCGCTCTCGAACGAGCCGCCTACTTTCAATGCGGCGGCGAGCGCCACAGTAGACACCGTGAACGAGAGCCCAAGCGCCTGGATCAGGTCGTCTTTCTGCAGGCCAAGCGCTCCGATGTACGGCACCGCCGGGATTACGAACACGCCCGTGGCGGCTGTTACCAGCCCCGTCACGGACCAGCCACTGCGCGGCGTGCGGCGAAACCGAGAAGCGCACGGCGGTGAGGCCGAGAACGGCGTAAGCCATCAGCGCCACGCCGAGACCAATGGCAGCTTGGCCGGTATGGCTACCCCGCTGATGCCGCTGCCGGCCAATGTGCCTGCGACAACGCCGGCCATCATGGGCCAGAGCCGGCGGGTCAGTGCACCGAGGCGCGGCCCAGTCGCGAGTTGCCAGACGTTGGTGACGAACGAGGGCACGATCAGGAGCGAGGCGGCTTGTAGTAGCCCCATCGCGACGGTCGGCAAGCCGAGCCCGATCACGCCCTTGACGAAGCGGGCGATCAGTAAGGTCAGGGCTGCGACAGCTAGTTTGAGCGGTTCTAAGGCGAAAGGCATTTCAGCTTGTGTGTTCGAGCGGATGAGGGGCGGATGTCAGTCATGCAACAGCATGTCCGCAGCGCAGCTTTCTCGATGCTCATGGAAGCTACAGGAGCTGCCCGGTGCTCGGCAGCGCGAACCGGAGCGCTCACACAGGCGCGCGCATTAGTTTCGAGAAGGGCGGCGAGCGCGAGGCGGTCAAGTCCGCAAGTTATAGGGCGACGGCTTCAGGGAACCCCTTACAGTCGATGCTCATGGCTCGTGCACACCGCGTCCTCACCGCACTTTGCGAACGGGCGTGGTGCACGACAATGCGGAAGTGAGTAGGGTCAGGCTTCGGCTAATCCGAAGGCGTTTGTCTTTCTAAGTTGGGCTTGGCCAACCGAGGATGCGCTTCGATCTAACTGACCTGCGTCTGCTCGTGCACGTCATCGAGGCGGAGAGCATTACACATGGGGCTGAGCGAGCCGGAATCGCGATCGACTCCGCCAGTGAGCGTATCCGCGGGATGGAGCTGGCCGGAGGCGTGCCCCTGCTGAAACGCCGACCTCGCGGTGTGCGGTCGACGCCAGCCGGTCAGGCGGTCGCCCACCATGCACGCGTTATGCTGGGCCAGATTGAGCAGATGGGCGGAGATTTAGGGCAGTATGCCAAGGGTTTGCGCGGTCACGTGCGTGCGCTGGCGAACACCGTGGCCGTGGCCGTATTTTTGCCGGATGCTCTGGCTTCCTTCCTCGCAAACTATTCCTAGATCAACGTAAATCTGGAGGAGCGGCCGAGCCGTGAGATCGTCGCCGCAATCGCTGGCAGGCTCGCCGATTTTGGCATCGTCGGCACCACGGTCGACCTCCGCGCATTGGAGACGCTGCCGTTCCGGATCGATCAGCTCGTCCTAATTGTACCGGCCGGCAACGCCCTTGCTGATCGAACGGAAATCCCGTTTCGAGAAGTGCTCGACGAGCCCTTAGTAGGCTTGGGACATGGCAGTGCGTTGCAAGCCCACCTCGCCAGCCACGCCGCTAGGGCGGGCCGCGCGGTCAACTTCCGGCTGCGCGTAGGCGGGTTCGAGGCGTCTGCCGAATGGTCGAGAGCGGCGTCGGGGTCGGGGTCGTACCCGAAGCTGCTGCGCAACGATCAGGTGAGCGAGGGACGATCCGCGCAGTTCCGCTTAGCGATGCGTGGGCCCTTCGAAACTTGACGCTTTGTGCCCGCAGCGTCGCGGCCCTGCCTGCGCATTCCCAGCAGCTTGTACGGCATCTGACTGGCGATACGCCACATCTGCGTGCGCTGTAGTGCTATGAGCCATAAGCGGTGACCAAGTGCCTCCACTGATGATCCTGCTGCCCGTTTGATGTCCCGCTGGTGCAACCAGTTGCACGGTTCTGTTGAGTGTTAGTGGAGCTGAGGGGAGGCGAACCACCAAGGAATGGTTCGAGCAAAAATAACGTCTTGTGCTGCTATCAGGACGGCGCGTGCGACACCTCTGTGGACCACTAATGTCAGCGCGAACCATTCTCTATCGAAACATTGCACTGGAGCTTAGGGCAGTCCCTAAGCTTCCTGAGTCCTGCCCTGGCAACATACGTTCCAGACAAAACGGCTTGAGGCTGAGTTGAGGGTCCGCGGTGGGTCCGGCAGGAGGGCCGGCCACTTGAAACCTCCGTCGCGATCACATTAGTTTGGCCGCTGTTGGGAGCGCCCCTGTGTTACAGGTCTGTGCCACACAAGCGGAGGTCGGCTCGCCAGAAGCGGAAATTTGGCTTCGGGTCGATGTCGTTGAAAAAGTCGCTCCCTGGCCAGCGCCGAGAGGCGGGCAGCGCGAGTCGAGAAGCGTCTTCCTCCTCAGGCCGGCATCACCTGCGGTCCATTCGGCAGGAGCTTCGCCAGCTTCCTGAGGTTCTGCGCGGCGGCGGCGAGGTGGAACTCATCTCGGGCTCCCAGTGGCCCGCGTAGCCGCAGTCGGTCGAGCCTCAAGATCCGCTTCAGGTGCGCGAACAGCATCTCCACCTTCTTCCGTTGCCGGCGCGAGGTGGCGTACTCGTCGGTCTCGGCAATGGCCCTCGCCATGTCGCGGGCGCCTTCATGGATCGAGCGCGGGATCTTGCGGGCCGGCGTGTTCGGGCAGCACCGAGGCTTCATGGCACAGGCGTCGCAGTCGTGCTTGCTAGCGCGGTAGCGCATCATTCCGTCCTCGTCGGCCAGCGGACGAGGATTGCGATAGGTCCTCTGTCGCTGCCTCAACAGCTTGCCGGCGGGGCAAACGTAGGCGTCCTGGTCGTGGTCGTAGGTGAACTCTGATCGGCTGAAGGTGCCGTCCTGGCGCCCCGACTTGTCGAAGACCGGGATGTGGGGCTCGATCCCCCGCTCGTGGACAAGCCAGGCGAGGTTGTCGGCCGAGCCATAGGCACTGTCTGCGGCGAGCCGGGCGGGCCAGAGGTCGAAGCGGTCTTGCGTCCGCTCGATCATGGTGCGTGCCGCACCGACCTCAGCTTGCCGGATCGCGCGGCTGGCTTCCACATCGACGATGACCGCGTGTTGGAGGTCGATGAGGTAGTTGGTCGCGTAGGCGAAGAAGGCGTGCCCCTTCAAGGCGCCCGTCCATTGCGCGGCCGGATCTGACTTGGACACGAACTTGGGCTTCACCCCGCTGGCGGCGCCCCAGGCCGCTTCGTCGAGTGTGTCCAGGTACTCCCGGACTGAACGCCTCGTCTCGGCAAGAGCTGTCCAGTCCACCGTCTCGGATCCCTCGGCGGAGCGCTGCCTGTTCGCGTCCGCCTTGATCAGACTGGCGTCGACGGCAAAGCCCTCTCCGCCGACCAGGCCCTCGTCCATGCAGCGCCGCACGGTGGCCTCGAACAGCTCGCGCAGCATGTCGCTGTCGCGAAACCGACCGTGACGGTTCTTCGAGAAAGTCGAGTGGTCCGGCACGGCCCCGTCCGGCCCAGCCGGCAGAACCAGCGATAGGCCAGATTGAGGTGAACCTCCTCGCAGAGCCGGCGCTCCGAGCGGATGCCGAAGCAGTAGCCCACCAGCAGCATTCGGATCATCAGCTCAGGGTCGACCGATGGCCTACCCATCTCGCTGTAGAAGGGACGAAGGGGGGCCCGGATGCCGGCGAGATCCACGAACCGGTCTATGCCGCGAACGAGGTGATCAGCCGGGACATGTCGCTCCAGGCTGAACTCGTAGAACAGCGCTTCTTGAGCCACCGTCCGTTCGCCCATCATCGCGTCGTCCCCCAGCCCAAGGACAACTGAATCAGGACTTCACACCGGCAGCAACGCCGACTTTTTCAACACAATCGGCCAAAAGCGGCCGCTCCCTTTGCCCGGTCAGCTGGGTAGGGGCCGGACTTGTCGCGGCGATGTGGATTGTGGCTGGTCTATGCCCGGATGAGGTGAGCAGCCGGGACTTGCCGCTCCAGACTGAGGAACAACGCCTCTTGAGCCACCGTCCGTTCGCCCATCACGGCGTAGTCTCCAGACCCGAGGACGACTTGATCAGGACTTCACACCCGCTAATCGGCACCGGTCGGCTGCGTCGCATCAGTGGTCACTCGCCGAGTATTCTGACTGAGCCGCCCGCGCGCTCCAGCAGGCGCTCGTACAGGTCCAGGAACAGGATGTTCTAGCCTTTCCTTTCCTAGTGAAGCTCACATCTGGGGAACGAGCGTCACCAGTCGCGCAAAGCATTGTGGCTGCCGTGGTGCCGAAGCAGATTCGCCCGGTGTAAATATTGACGACGATGCTCGGGATGTCGGGCGAGGGGTAGCGCCGGTCGCCGCCTACCTGAGCGCAATTCGCATTACACGCTCAATTTAACTCGACTCACGCTCGATTTGATGTCTGTGGCGTACGCTTCAGCGATTTCGGACATGTTGACTGCATCTGCTGCTGTCGATTAGCGTCGCGGGATGTTGATGGAGAGCCCCGATGTCGAGCGCGGCACGTCTACTCCGGCTAGCCTGTTTGGTCATTACAGGGGCATTTAGCCAGCCTGCGGCCAGTCAAGTTACATCGACATGCAACAACGTAGCACGAAATGTAACGATTGGAGACAACTCGTCTTTCATTCAGGTTGTCGACTGCGTTCCGGTCGATCCCGCGAAATCTTTCAGCATCAGGTACGTGTGGCTTGATGCAACAAACGTTTCTTTTCTACTTAGCGGCTATAATGAGAAGCTTCTCAGTGCAATAGTTGGATATCCAGCCGTTGTATTGCGCAATCCAATCTATGATCGTATCCAAACGCTGTACCGTGACTATGGCGAGCGTATAGCTTCCACCACGTTTCCTAATTTTTTCGCGCGATTCAATAGCAATCTTCTTGGATCTACAGGAGGTCTATTGAGCAGCAACACGGAATTCGAGGAGGTTTCTGATGCAATCCGCCGACGCATGAGGTTTTATACTGGAGAAAAAAATATCATTTGGCCCGAATTAGCCGCTTCCGCAGATTTAGCTCGTACACGGGCGTTACCATCAGGATGGCGGTTAACATATACGGAGTCTGGCGACGGGATTTCTCCCACTAGGCCAATTGATGCCCTTAATTGCACGATGTTGTACCAGCCTGTTTCTGCCAACGAATTAGAGAACTATTGGCAGAAGGTGAATGAGGTCAAGCGAGCAATCCTTTCAAAATCGCTGAAAGAGGATTTTACGGTTACCGAGAAACACTACGGATTGTTCGATCAAACTGCAATGGTTTCAGGAAATAAGACAGTCGAAGCGGTTAAAGCTTTGGCAGATGGTGGGTCGTGGCCTGCTGACTACCTTTTTAAGTATGGGTCTTTCTCGCTGGACGGATGCGGGAAGAACATTTTCGGCTTCGTCGCTGTTCCGCGTAAGCTTTTTGTCTTGGTTGCAATTGTCAAGGCAGAGCGAGCATCCGTTAGCATAGATGGCGTTGACTACTTGGCTGACAAAGGGGGCGGCTTGCGGACTCAGATCAACGAGACCGAGTCCGTAAGAGATCGATTTCCCGAGCAGACGATTAGTAAGGATCGATCCCTCATCATACCGCTTCGGCTGGATCTACGCTACGACTTGGATGAGGAGCCTATATCGAGAATCATAGAGAATAAGCTTTCCATAGCTCAGCAGAGGGCGATCACTAAAATTCCAAACAGCGTTTTTTCCGCGGTCATTGGTGGCCGCACGATCGCCAAGAGCAAAGATAGTTTCGGGCAACCACAATTTATGCAAGTGAACCGTGCTTACACCTCAGGTGAGGCTAGATCGCTCCAATCCATTGTTGTGGACGGTACCTCATATCCCGTAAAGCCCGCGCCTCGGACGGCCCTAGTTTCGGTAGGAGAACTCGATGGTGGATCCTGCCCCTTCCTAATGGTCAAGGAGAGCGATGGGGATTGGTCCCTACAAGGGCGCGTCCTGGTCGGCGCGAATCAGCGATCGCTGGCTAGGTCAGAAGCCGTCAAACTTCCTGTTGATACGTCCGACATTCGGATCGAGGAACGTGAGCCAGAAATCACTTACATAAGCACTATAAAAATCAGATACTCTGGTCTGCAAGAGGCAGAGCTTGCCAGCAGCGTAATTTTGCAACCTGGCGAATCATTATCGCTGAAATTACCAAGAGCCGCTGACAATGAGACAACGTTGATGCTAACAGGGTACTATCGAACTACAACCGACTGATCGAGGAAAATGGAGATTACGATGCAGCGCCTACTACTCGCGGCAGCAGCATTCACTGCACTTTCAACGGGCGCAAGTTCGCATAGCTCACCGGACGACCTGAAGCAAGCGCCCCAGCTGGACATTAGCCCTCCTTCTCTAAACGTAACCTCTCCCGACCCGTTCGTGCCCCGGATTGTGGAGGGCGTAATCGACAGTTTCAAGCTCTGGCAAGCCGGAACTGCCATCTCAGCGTGCTTTTATGGAGGTTCAGAGGACGTAAGAAGTGCTTTCCGATCGGCCGCCGGAGAATGGCTCAGATTGGCCAATCTGAAAATTAATTTCGATAGTCTAGGGGTAAACTGTTCTGCGGCAAATCCGAGCCAGATCAGAATAGCTTTTCAGCGGACTGGGAACTGGTCTTATGTAGGAACTGACAGCATCCGAGTCGATCGTGCGACGCCGTCTTTGAACATTGAGGCGGGTAACTCTGACGGCTCTGCGCTGAGTGATGCTGCATTGTTCAAGCAAGTTGTTCTCCACGAACTAGGACACGCACTTGGCATGCAACACGAGCACCAAAGTCCTGACGCCCGGTGTGATCTCGAGTTCAATTGGGAAACTATCTACGCTACCTACTGGCAGAATTTTCGATGGGACAGAGCGAAAGTCGATGAAAATCTTCGCTCCCTGATTAAATCAGCTAGGTTGCGGACCAGTGGTTATGATAAGAATTCTATCATGCACTACTATTTTCCGGCATGGATGTTTAGGTTGGGACAAGCGAGTAGCTGTTTCGTGGAGCATAACACAACCATCTCTCGACTCGATGGAGAGAGTATTTCGGCAGCATACCCGTCAGATCCTGCGAAACAGGTTGAACTCATTAAAGGTCGAGAACGAAAAGCAAAAGAAGTGCTTTCTGGTCTGGGCCTCTCTGCTGAAAGCACCAAGTCGATATCCGACAAGATCAACGAAGTTGTGCAAACCGCTGCACCCGGCCTGAGCGTTACCCTCGTTAATGGTGGCGACCTCGAGGCCACCGGTGGGTGCGGACAAACCTTGATCTCCGGCTTTTCGACCGGAGCGGGATCTTCGGTAAGTATCTCGACCAACTCAGGTTGCGGTAAAGCACCGTGACTGAGGTTCTCCAGGAGCGCCCACCGGCTATTTTGCTATCCTCTCGATTCGCAATATCGAGGCCTTTGTTGGCTTCGATCCCGAGGTAGTGCACCGTGCGCTCCAGCTTGGCATGCCCAGTAAGAGTTGGCAGGCCCCAGTTGAGGGTACTTAGCACCACGAGCGCGGGGCAAGTGCAGGCAAGTCGGGTCTTGGCACTGCACTCTGACCATTGAGCGCTAACGCCGGGGGCTGTCCAACGTTTGTGACAGCTAAAACGTTCGATCAGGGCAGCTGGTCGATGTCGGGCAAGGGAAGCTGCGGATCCCAAACTGCACCAACCTTATTCAATAGATCGTCAGCCACCGCAGGATATTCGGCGAACGCCGAGGTTTGAACTAACTTCAGCTCAGCTGGCGTCACTCGATCATACAATGCATAGCAAATCTCGTCGTTGTTGTGCCGGCTGCGATAGGCGATGCCGTCGAGGTTTCTGCTATAAAATGCGAGCGATAATAGCTGCGGAGGACCATAATCATCGCCGCTGCAGATATCGCTGGTCACCCCGTGCCAAGCGAGACCTCCACCATGCAGCTGCGCAACGTCAACATCTCGTTGCAGCTCCAAGGTCGACCACGACCGTCTTCGCACGGAAGGCCAGGCGACAATCCGCGCTGCCCTGCGGAGTACAGTTTCGGCAAATGCACCCGTTAGCTCTTGGGCGGCGTAGAGGGTGCCAAATTCTCCGTCAGGCGCGTCAAAACGATTGCCGGGCAAGTTGCCCGGCCCAGGCCCAAACCACACAGGCTCGTTAGTGCTCCAATGAACACGCGTGACGCGCGTGCCCGCGGGTAGGCGGACGATCAGGCACTCGGCCGGCAAAGCCGGCGCCGACGTCGCCATCAGCCCTCGTCCAATCCAAGAAATGCGCGTGCGGCCGCTATCACCGTTTGGACGTTACCGCCTTTTAAAAGGTCAATCGGCACTGCCCCGCCTAATGCAGGATCGGGCTCAACCAAATATTGTAAGGCCGACCAGCTGCCGGCCTCACCAAAAAGCAGAAGAACATCTTTTAGGTGCGGAACAACGGTAGATCCGGCCTCGCTCTGGATCAGCTGTATCGCGGGTACTACTAACGTCTCTCCAATCATCAAACCGAGGGCGGCCCCGCTTTTTATGCGTTTGTGCATGGCTTGACGCGATATATTAAGCTGCTTGGCGGCGCCGGTCAGCGTAAGCCTTTCACCGGCTTTTGTGAGTAGATTTTCTTGAATGGTGCGGAGAGCTTGAACCTTTTCCGCGCTGGGTTTGTTCTCTCTAGCCAATTCTTCTGATAGATTGGCCGCGAGTGCTAGCTGGTCCACATAGGCATCCACATGGCGGACCAACTCTCTAGATGCCCGGGTCCGATCTTGTTCAAACAGCTGCTTCAACTGGTTATCTGCGGGGGTTAGCTCGCAGAGGCTCCAAAACGCCGTCCGATACAGAGGCTCCGCCTTCTCTGGTAGGGACCATTCATGCACAAGCAGATGCCGTGTTTCCTTCCACCGCGCAAAGCACCTTTCGGCGAGTTCGCCATACCAGCCCTTGGAGCTACGACGAAGCGTGACCCCAACTTTTCGCGGAACATGTACTGCGGCAGTGTCGATCGCTCCGAACAAGTAAAATGTCGCATGATCAACTCGCTGCGAAAAACGTGCGAGCGCGGCGACGTCGCTGCGATGCAATTCAAGCAATGTGTACTCGTCGGAGTACGCTTCCGCCTTATTGACTGTCGGTTTAGCTTCTGGTTCATCCGACGGCATCAAATATTGCAATCGTGTTTTCATCCACTGATCGCTGGGTCCAGTAAACAGACAGGAGGCTCGACCGAGAAAACTCTGCTCTTGCTGCAACTGGTGGATCATGTCACGCACGAACCGAGCATCCGACCAGATCGGCGCTTCCGGCTCTGACGCCGGTAGATTTCGCCCTAAAACAGCGGCAAGGGCGTCAGTCACTGATTTTTTTGGATCGACCATGGTCATCCTAAGTTGCCAGTAAGTGGTTGATATAAGCGCTTTGCATGAGGTGTCAACCCGCCCTGTCAACCGAGCCCCTTGTGTCCATTTGCGGATGATCCTTGCCTGCGGGATTACAGTGGGTCGGTGCTGGAGCTAAACGGGCCCAAGAGGGCCGCGGACTGGTGGTCACCGTGAGGTATGCGGTTCTGGAACTCAACGGGACGATCAAACACGAGGCGGATGGGGTTAGCCCAGGGCTCCGTCACCGACCATAGAGCCAGGCTGGGAATTCGTTAAAGAAGACGCTGAGCGAGTACATAGCTCGCGGCCTTTCCGATAAGAAGTGAACCCTCCCGCAAAGAGCCACGCGCGTTCATCACCTGCAATTGGTTCCGGAACGTCGCACGCGATAGCTCGGCTGAGTTTAGGCGTCCTCTGGGGCGAGCGTCACCGCTCCCGGAGAAAGCGAAAATGGAAAAGTGCGAGCTCGACACACAGCCTAGCATTCTGCGGTCTCGTATCCGCGCTTCCAGGCTGCGAAACGACTAGTATCGAAGCCGCTTCTCTATTCAGCTTGTTCGCACCAAGGCCCTCGACGCCCGCGCTAAAAACGAAGACTATGGCGTGGACGCGTCGATGATGACGGGGGTGGGCATGGCTAACAGGATCAGCTTGGGCGACCTGATCGCGAAGGTGAGCACCCGGGCGCTGAAGAAGGACGCACTCGAGAAATACTTCGAGTACGACGCCCTCAATAGTCGAAGCTTTCAACCGGCTTTTCGTCTCAGGACGGACATGGTTGACGTGTCTGGCGCGGAGCGTACAGCGAGCGCGGCCGGTCACACTCTCGCCTTGGAGGCCATCCTCGGCGCGCAGGAGGCTGTTCGGGAAGAACACGGCGGGGACGCCCCGGCCATCTTGGCAGAGGGCGACTCGTGGTTTTCCCATCCGCTCGTGACGACGTCTATTGACGCCCTGCAGGAGCGGGGCCATGACGTCGAAAATATAGCTAAAGCAGGTGATACGATCGAGAATATAATCGCACAGAAGCAATATCGCTCTATTTTGAAACAGAAAAAGACCACCCACTTCTTGTTTTCGGGTGGTGGCAACGACGTGCTGGGGCAGCTGCGTAACTTAGTCAACCGCGTCAACTACGACGTCCTTGACGCCAAGAACCCGAGCCATGTCGCTTACTACATCAAGCCCGAATTCGAGGAGGTGCTGCTCACGTTGCGCCAGCACTACGTGACCCTTATCAACGACGTGCGGCAGGTCTCGCCGGCGACGATGATGATTATCAACGGCTACGGTTACGCCCGCCCGCAGGCGCACGGTATCTATATCGGTGATGATTTCGAGTTTCTCGGCTTCGAGCTGGCGTTCAAGAAACCACACATGAAGATGTCGTTGGCGATCGTGCGTCGCATGGTGGACCGCTTCAACGTCATGCTTGACACGCTGGCGCGCAACACCACCAAGGTCCGCTACGTCGACCTTAGGCCTGCCATCTCTCAGAACAATGGCGACGACTGGTTCGACGCCGAACTACACCCGTCCGCCGCTGCAGCGCGCCGACTGGCAGACCTCTTCGAAGCCGTCCTGCCCGCGCCGGCCCAGAACATTCCGCTGGCGTGAGATGTTCAGACCCGGCCAGCGTCGGAAGTAAAGCCTGCCTCGGCGGAAACCCTCCGGCGATCGGCACGGATCTAATGCGTCTCCGTCAGACACTCCGAGTGCTCCGGGTACACCATTTGTACTCACATATCCGGTTCTCGCGGCGCCGCGGCCTGCTGCTCGGGTTGCTTCACGCGTCACTCTAGCCGACCTTATCGCCGCCTCGACCGGCAGCTTAGGCTGGCGCATCGCGATGGGCCTGTTCGCCGCCTGGTTATGCTCGCGGCCTGCGCTATCGCCGTCGCACTCTCGGCGCCCGAGCGGCGGGGCTGCGGTGCCGGTCCAGAGAGAACGACCTTGACGGTGTTTCTGCCTCTAGTCAGACTGGCAAGATCAGAGGAGTGTAGAGACATGAAATTGCTCTTAGCTGCCGCTTTCCTCTGCAGCTGCTTTGCCGCGGCTCCTGCCAGCTCGCAGAGCAAAGTAGAGGCCGCGCTTACGCGAGAAGCGCAATCCAAGAAAGTTGTTCGCGTCCTGGTGGTAACGCGGCCAGATCCGCACGCCACCAACGGTGGCACTCCTTTCGCAAGTGCGCAGTCATACCTATCTGGCATCTTGGGCGGTTCGGCCAAAAATGTAACTGCGATCGGCTCGCTCCCGGTGGTTTCCGCGGAGGTGGACGCCAGCGCACTCGAGAAGCTCAATAACGATCCCAATGTAGCGCTTGTGACGAGGGATACACCTCAGCCTTTGGCTTTAATGGACAGCGTCCCATTCATAGGCGGCAGCGCGGCTCATAGCGATGGCTATGACGGTCACGGATACGCGGTTGCAGTACTGGATACCGGCGTTCAATATGATCATCCCGCGCTCGCCGGCTCTATATCTGCCGAGGCATGCTTCTCGACGCCCTCGTCTAACCAGTACAAGCTTAAGTCTTTGTGCCCCGGGGGGCACGACGTTTCACTGGTTGCTGGTGCGGCGCGGGGATGCCCCTCCGCTATACCCGGCTGTGAACACGGAACCCATGTCGCGGGCATCATAGCCGGCCATAACATGAAGTTCGAAGGCAAGACGTTTGAGGGTGTCGCGCCTAAAGCGACGCTTGTAGTCGTTCAGGTATTCACACAGTTTCTGGATCAGGATGAATGCGGCGGTAGCGCTCCTTGTATCCTTAGCTTTACGTCAGACCAGTTACGGGCGCTGGAATGGCTTTATAAGCAAATTGACCGGTTTAACATTGCGGCGATTAATATGAGCCTCGGAAGCGGGTATTTCGATGCTCCATGCGACAGAACGTCGGCACTGACGGAGATCATAGAGCGGCTCAAATCAAAAGGGGTAGCGACCGTTGTGGCTGCGGGAAACAGTCACTACTTCGACGCGGTTGCTGAGCCTGCCTGCATTTCGTCAACGATATCGGTGGCAGCGGAGAACAAAGCGGGGGACATAGACGTCGAATACTCGAACCGGTCTAATCTCGTTCATTTTGTTGCCCCTGGAACTCGAATAGTTTCCTCCGTCCCAGGGGGCGGGTACACTGCGCTGTCCGGCACTTCTATGGCCGCGCCCCATGTAGCAGCGGCTTTCGCAGCATTCCGTAGCAAATACCCGAGCCTGACTGTCCGGGAAATCGAAAATAAGCTCGTAGGTGCAGGTCATCCAATTGAGGACCCGACGACCGGCGCCAAATTCACCTCTTTGTCGCTTCGAGAGGGGTCGATGCAGCGGCCCGCGACTGTGCCGGCGGCAACAGCGGCTCCTGAAAAGCCGTCCGGGCTCAGCAACTCGGCTGCGGCCGACGGGAGCTATATAGTCAGAACGGACAAGTCCCAAGGTGATGTGAAGTCGAGCATATCGGAAGCATGTCAGGACAAAATCTGTGAAGTGAAACAAATCAACCGGAATGAGTATAAGGTTGATATAGTGCCCAAAAGCGGTTCAACCACAGGATTGCCAATACCTGCGCCAAACGCTCAGGAGTTGGAGCGGATACTTGGCGGCCCAAATTCCAACGTTAGGGCATTTGAGAATAGAAAAGCATCGCCTTTCTGATAAAATCTGGGGTAAAGGCGATGAAAAGCTCTGCTGTCATCTTATGCGGTCTAATCCAGGTGGCTCTTAGCATCAGTGCGCATGCTAGCTCTTCGAAAAGCGACCACAGTTGCAGCTGTCTTGGGGACAGGTTCGGCGATCGCGAGCTTTGTTACGGCTACGACCTTAGGCTCGGCCAAGGCCGCATCGAGCTGACTGAGGGCGAGACACACGGAGTAGGACGATCCTCTAAGCGTAGCATCAAGACCGGTACTCTATATACATCGACTATCAGGACAGAAACCGGACAAAGCATGAAAGTTTTCGCTCTGCGCAAGAAAAGCGGGCGCACATTCGTTTACACGGATCGTTTCAAACCGGGCGGCTATAGCTTCGTAGCCTTGTGCCGGTGATACCCTCATCGTGTCGTGAACGGGGAAGATCAGAAACCATGCGCGTGTCAGCTTTGTTTGCTATGTTCGCTTCGATTTCCACAATCGTATGTGCAGCGGAGCGTTCTGTAGCGCAAGCTAACGCTCCGATACCGGATGCTGCGCTTTCGGCGGCGATGACCTATAACATCGTTACCGAGCAGGCAATCTATCAATTTTCAAGTTACGCACGGGCTGACATCGTTCGGGAAATTGTGCGTCACTGGCCTGATGCAGACAAGTCCGGGATTAACACCGCGAAAAGAATACAACATTTTTTTGCTCAGATCGCGGTTGAAACAGGCGGCTTGGCCGATTTGGAAGAGAACCTTAACTACAGCGTAAAAGGTCTAATTCGGGTATGGCCGAAGCACTTCAACAGCAAGAATGCTTCCGCGTATGCAGGGGATGGCTACAAGCTTGCGAATTTTATCTATGGTGGACGTTACGGAAACCGCCCCAAGACGGATGACGGTTATGTGTATCGAGGAAGTGGATCGATGCAGCTCACCTTCCGGGGTAATTTTAGGGATCGCGGTAAGGAACTTGGGCTCGGAACCAAGTTGATGGACAACCCTGACTTGGTTCGTGAGCCGCCTATGGCTTTCCAGACTGCCTGGGCGTATTGGGCCGCGAAGAATGCAAACGAGCTGGCCGACAAGGACGATGTTGTTGGCATTCGTAAGGCGGTGAACGGTGGCCTTAATGGATTGCCGAACGCGAAATATTGGTTGGCGAAAGCCCGAGCTGCTTTCAAAGCCACTGGCGCTGGCGTATCAGAAGCCGAGGCGATCGATGCCGAAAAGGACGCGGCAACTAGGGCTGCGCTTCAGAGCCTGGGTTATAAGGCTCCAGCCGGTATAGCAAGCGGAGCTGACAAAGATGTTGTACCGAGCTTACTAAAGCAGTTCCAGAGGGATAATCACCTCCCGGTCACCGGAGGCCTAGATGCAAGGACAGAGAGACTGCTGTTCAGTCCGCAAAATATACCCCGCGAGTAGAGGCTTCTTAGCACATCATACGCGTTCGAAGCGCGGAAAGGCGTGCAACCGGTTGCACGGTGGGCGCTGGTGTCATCCAGGCGGACTTGTAACATCGAAGCACAAGCGGCGTGCGCGCCGACGTAGCCGCGTTTGTACCAAAGTTCGGATTACGGCGGGCAGGCCGCGCTCCGTCAAGCGGGCAACGCAGGTTTTGTTTTCACGCTAGTTAGATGCCGCTCGAATGAGCCCCGAAGGCCAACGGGGTCAGTGCGCAGCTCCGACGTGATGGTCCGTGTAGTCGGTAGAAACGTGGTTTGTCGCTGAAATCGAAGATGCGCATCAGCACGAAGGTGGGCTCTTCCTCGTAAGCACGGACCTCATTCGCAGCTACGATAAACGGAGCTCCGTGGTTGCCGTTCGTGGTTTTGACCTTAATAGCAAGCGGACGCCCCGCAGGATCGAAACCTGCAATGTCATACCCTAGCCCGTCTCCCACGTTGGCACTCACCCAAATGACTTTTTCCGCGAGATCCGCTCTTCCTGCTGCCAGGAGTTCCGATTTCAGCACGCCTACTGCCCATTCTTCTCCAGCGCGGCCTAAGCGACGGTTGCGCTCGTCGCGTCCCGCGAAATTCACCCGAGCAGCACTTCGTTCACGCTGCACTTTGGCTGCGATATGAGGAAGGGGAGGAGCGACTTCTAAATCTCTGATTTTCCGCTCGTTGGTCTGCGGTGCGGGCGGCACCCCATCGAAGCGCCAGCTGCCGACATTGGCTCGACGCCAGGAACCAGACATTCCGTATAGCGCTAGGCAGGACTCGAACTGCCCCAGGAACGGCAGATCTCTCCAAGCATACAACAGCTCCCTTTGCGGGATTTTCTCCACTTGATGGGTCGGCCGAAACGTCACGCTCGCCCTTGGGCGACGCCTCCTCAAAGTTAGTCTGACGATCAGCTTGCCGCCAGCGCGAGCAGCATTTGCGTCAGTTCCTGATACTCGTCGGTCGAACTGACTGGCACGATCCGAATTTTGAAATCCTTGAACCAGCGCTCCTTCTCCACCTCATTGATCTTCTCCTTGGTCAAGACCGCGTAATGCGTCGGACCTGAATCCGGGGAGAAAGTGCTGGCCACATAGTTGAGCATGAGGTTGAGTTCGGGATCCGTCATCGACGCGCCAATGAACACCACCGTGTACATCGAAAACATCGTCGCCAGCATGTGCTGGTAGGCCGGCTCTTTAAACAGGATGTTCCGATAGTCCTGGTCGGTGAGAATTATGCCGTCCCCGCTTCGCCCTGCATCGCCATGGGCTTTGAGGATAAAAAAATCTCGGCTTGATAGACTGCGACGGACTTCACCGGCGTCCTTGAAGGTGCATACGGTAACGTCCGGATCTCGCTGCCTGAACGTCCGCTCGATCAGGGAGTCGTAGTTGGTCGTCACGACGAACTGCAGCTTCTCAAGCTTGAGCATGGCCTCGTGCAAGGCCGTCGGTTCGGGCTTCGGCTCTATGAACACCCGCCGGATATAGCCGGCGAAGAAACTTCCGAGGTCGGACTTCAAACCGGACGCCGCCATCAGGTAGCGGCCCTGGCTGATCAGGGACTCGTAGTCCGCAACCTTGTCGGCGCCGATGCCGACGCTCGTCTTGGTTTCGGCGAGCATACCCTTAAGGAAGTCACCCCAATTCGGCAGTCCCGCCCCGACGGAGGCGCCGGCGCCGACGAGCAGGCCGCAGTGGCCTTTGCGGTATTGATCTATGAGCGGGCTAGGGAGGTCAGCCGGGTCGAAGGCCATCATTTCACCTCCACGTTCCTGAAGAACCTAGCTATGGCTTTGAGGCGCGCTTGCAGGCTTGCGGCCTTCGCGCCTTCAGCGCGGAACGCGAAGAGGTAGTCATACAGCGATCGGTCGAGGGGCTGTGCGTCCTTTCGCCGGCCGTTGAGCAGCAGCTCAGGTGAGGACGTATAGTTCCGGCGGCGCTCTTCAAATGCGTCATAGGCAGCCGTGAACTTGGCCACATTGATCGCCTTTCCGCTCATTTGGAGCTTTATGATTAGCGCCAATAGGTCGACGAAGATCCACTTCCGAGTGATCGGATAGCGCGTATGGGCGTCGACCTCCGAAAGGACGTTGAGGGCGTCGCCGACCTTGGCGGACAAGGCCATGATCTCTTCCGTCGGGCGGTGATTATACTCTGCTTGGAGGTCCCGAAGGTCGGTTGATTTCATATCGCGGCTGCCGTCGTGCGCCCCGACGGCGAAGGCGTAGCTCGCGAAGTCGAAGTGCTTGGTGCGGTCGTCCGTGATTTTGGTGTTGGCGAAGAACTCGTGCGACTTGGCCATAAGCTGGATCATGTTCCGCATGGGACCAAGCTGAGCGTTGCGCAATTCCGCGGGATTGAGCGGCATACCCATCTGCAGGCGCGCGAACAGCGTTGTGATCTCGTCGTTAGTGGATTCGAGAATTTCGCCCACGCCGATCTCGAAACTCGCGAACCGGCCCTTCAGCAATTTGTCGAGCTGCGGGTAGCTCTTGTCCGCAATGACATGACTATCCACCGCGGGAAGCGCTGGATTGTTCTTCAGACTGAATCCGAGCTGTCTTGAGCCCCCGGCCGGCTTGGCGACGAAGTCCCAAATGGCCCGCAGGCGCTGCTGGCCATCGACCGCCTCGTAGTCATGGAGACCTCCAAGGGGCAGCTTGCGAAGATAGATTTTGGGGACGTCCATGCCGCGCAAGATCGAGTCGATCAGCAACACCCGGCGCCCATCTTTCCACGCGGGGCCGCGTTGCCAAGCCGGATTGAGATCGATTTTGTCCTTCAGCTTAATGAGCTTCTCGATCGGCCACAGGTGCTGTTCAACCTTCATTTAGGATCCGCCTCCCCGCCGCCCCGCACCCAGGATTTTCCAACCTCGAGGCTTCGGCATCGATTTGCATGCCGCTGGGGTTGTGTCGAGGCCGTTCTCCCACCGACCGGGTGATCACGCTTGGCGCTGCGCGGCAATGGCGCGCGCGATGCGTTCGGCCGCAAACCAGACCTCCGCGCTCGTCGTGAACCGACCGACCGAAAAGCGAACGCACTCCGCGGCCTCGTCAGCGGTCATGCCGATGGCCAAGAGCACCTCCGACGGACCGATGATCCCAGACGTGCAGGCCGAGCCGGTCGAGGCCGCGACATGGGGTTGGAGCCTGGTTAGAAGATCGACAGCATCGACGCCCGGAAGTCGGACGTGCAGGCACCCGGGATGTCTTGGTGTGCCTGCCACCGTGATGGCGAACTCGACGCCGTGGGCGCTCAGGCTGTCGGAAAGACGAGACCGCATGGCCGCAACCTTGGGCCGCTCCACGCCACCCTGCCGAGCTAACAGCTCGCAGGCGACGCCTAAACCGACACAGAGCGGTGTGGGGATCGTCCCCGGCCGCAGCCCCGCCTCCTGTCCTCCGCCGAAGGCGATGGGCTGTGGGCGCCAGGGCGCCTCTTCGGCAACCACCACGGCGCCGACACCGCTTGGGCCGCAGATCTTGTGCGCCGACAGGGCAAGGGAGTCGGCGCCCCAAGCTCGGAGATCGACCGGCCCCGCCGCGAGCGCTTGGGTGGCGTCCACATGCACGAAAGCGCCGACCGCGCGCCCGAGCGCGGCCATCTCTGCCGTGGGTTGAATCGTTCCGATCTCGTTGTTGACGGCCATCACCGACAGCACGGCGACATTGTCGTCCAGCCGGTCCTTCAGCGCTTCAAGGTCGATGAGGCCGTCGCGACCGACAGGAAGCGCCTCCGTGCAAAACCCTTCCAGTTTCAGAGCTCTGGCCGGCTCACTGATTGACCTGTGCTCGATGGCGGAGACGAGAATCCGCCGGCGAGACGCAGGCGCGCTTCTGGCTGCGCCGAGCACTGCAATGTTATTAGCTTCCGAGGCTCCGGAAGTGAAATAGACCTCGTCGGGTTCAGCATTGACTAGATCGGCGACTTGCCGGCGCGCCACATCCACGCGATTACGGGCGCGCCAGCCGAAGCTGTGCTCTTCTGCGCTCGCGTTGCCGGGCGTAGCATAGGCCCGGTTCATGGCCTCTAGGACAGCCGGGTCGACCGGCGCCGACGCCTGATAGTCCAAATAAGCGGACGAATCGTTCATAGTTCCCCACGCACTGGCGACGTCCGCCAGGAGTTGACATAAACCGTCCGGATGGGTCTTTTCAACTGGTAGTACTGACCAGTGAGACCCCATGCCCCGTAGCCTCCTCATAGCCTCGGACAGTCGACTTCAATTTGCGGGCCACGAAACTTTCCCGCTTCGGTACGGATGGCTGAAAAAGGCCTATGATGCCGTAGTGGAAAGAGCCGACTCAACGGGAAACGGTGCGACCGTGTTCAATGATGACGCAGCGATTTCGTGGTTCGGCGTCGGTCGCAACATGGTGATTTCTATTAAGCATTGGGCGATTGCTACCGACATATTGGTCGCAGAGGACCGCCCCGGCGAGCGGGCCGCTCATATTCTTCTCGGGCGAACCGGGAAAATGCTCTTTGGCGAGAATCGGGATCCCTATCTGGAGCATCCCGGCTCGCTTTGGCTCCTGCACTGGATGCTTGCCGGCAAGCCGGGGCGCGCCACGGTGTGGCATTGGGCTTTTAACGAGTTCCACGAACCCACCTTCGACCGCGAGCTGATGCGGCGTCGCCTTCATCGTCGGTGCGATGAGCTGAGCGAATCCGGCCGTCTCGGCAAGGAGCGCACGATCAGCGACATCACTATCCGCCGTGACGTCGAGTGCCTGGTGCGGACCTACTTCGCCCTGCCCGGGGGTGCACGGCGTGCGCCTGAGGACAGCATCGAGTGCCCGCTGGCCGAGCTGGGCCTCATCCAAAAGGCAGGCGTCGGCGAACTCTATCGCTTTCGGCGCGGACCGAAGTCCTCCTTGCCCGACGAGGTGTTCCTCTTCGCCTTGCTGGATTTCTGGCGCACCTACTATGCGGCGCGAAAGTCCTTCTCAGTGGACTTCCTGACCTTCGAACGCGGGTCGCCCGGCCAGGTCTTCCTGCTTGACGAAGAGGCGGTCGCGGAGCGCTTGGTACGTCTCGACGCCTTGACCGACGGCGCGGTGCGCTGGGACGAGTCCTCCGGCATGCGGCAACTCTATGGCCACAAGCTCGAGAGCATCGACGAATGGGGCCTTCTGCGAGCGATGTACGACCGCGACCTTCGCAGGGGGGCAGCATGACCGGCACTCTCAATCAGATCGTTCACGTCGCCCGCCGCTTCACCCGCTCAATCCGAGTGGACACCGATCTGAGCGACCCTGCGGCCCTGGAAGGGTTCGTCTGTTCGCAGTCGGCGGTTGACGCGTTGCTCGCTATGGGCCGCCATCGTGAAGCCACCGGCCACGCCGCATTCACCTGGACGGGCCCGTATGGGAGCGGCAAGTCCAGCTTGGCGGTCGCCCTGGCAGCGCTACTAACCGAACCGCCGAAACTCGCCCGCCGGTTCTTCGAGACGTCCGACCCCTCCGACGCCGACGAAATCTTGGCCCTGTTTAGGCCGTCGCGCCGCGGTTGGACCGTGGCGCCCGTGGTCGGCCTTCGCGCCGACCCGGAAGCCACCATCGTGAAAGCCCTGAAAGCCGCGCTTCCTACCGGCGCGCCGGTGCGAAAGCGAGATGAGCGCTTCGCGACCTGGATGCAGCGGATCGCCGCCGCGGTTCCCTCGGAGGGCGTCGTCCTCCTCATTGACGAGATGGGTAAGTTTCTGGAGCACGCCGCCGTAGAGCACGGCGATGTTCAGGTCTTCCAGGAGCTCGCGGAGATCGCCTCGCGGTCCGCCGGCCGGCTCATCGTCGTCGGCATCCTGCATCAGGCCTTCGACGAATACGCCCACCGCCTGTCCCGGGAGGGTCGCGACGAATGGATGAAAGTCCAAGGCCGCTTTCTCGACATCCCCATCAGCTTGGCGGGCGAAGAACAGATCGAGCTGATTTCGCGTGCGATCGAGAGCAAGGCGCCGGCGGACCTGCCGTCTGGCCCCGCCGAGGTCGTGGCGCAGGCAATGCGCGGAATGCGGTCCGGGTCCCCGAGGCCGCTGGAGGATCGGCTCAAGGCCTGTTGGCCGCTACACCCGACGGTGGCGGCCCTGCTCGGCCCGATCTCCCGGCGGAGATTCGGCCAAAGTCAGCGCAGCATCTTCGGCTTCCTGACCTCCGCAGAGCCGTTCGGCTTCCAGGAATACCTGAATACGACCCCACGCTGCGGCGAGGAATATGGCTCCGAGCGTCTGTGGGACTACCTGCGTGCCAACCTCGAACCGGCGATTCTGGCATCGCCGGATGGCCACCGCTGGTCGACGGCGGTCGAAGCGGTCGAGCGATGCGAAGCGCGGGGCGGAACTGCGCTACATCTTCGGCTCTTGAAGGTGATTGCCCTGCTGGATCTGTTCAAGGACCGGTCCGGCCTGCAGCCCAGCCTCGACCTCGTCCGCACCGCCTTGCCCGTCTCGACGGATGCGGACTTCGAGACCCTTCTCGCCGACCTGCTGGCCTGGTCGGTGATCGTACACCGCCGTCACGCCGGCGCCTTGGCGATTTATGCGGGCAGTGATTTCGATATCGAACGCGCGGTCGAGCAGGCCCGCGAGGCCGGCGTCGCGGTCGACTATCGGCAGCTAGCGCAACAGGCCGCCCTGCAGCCGATCCTTGCCAAGCGGCACTACGAGACCACCGGCGCCCTTCGTTGGTTCGAGATCGATCTGGCGCCAGTCCATGAGGCGGAGGATCGCGTTCGGCACTACAAGCCCGCTACGGGCGCAGCCGGGCTGTTCATGCTCCTGGTCAGCGCCAAGGGAGAGCCGATCGCCAAAGCCAAGAAGGTCATTCGGTCGCTTCGACGGGTAGGGGACGACAGGCTGATCGTGGTCGGCTGGACCCGGGACAGCTTTCGCCTGAGGGAAATGGCCAGCGAACTGGCGGCGCTCGAACATGTGCGGGCCAATCGGCCAGAGCTCGAAGGCGACGCCATCGCCCGGCGCGAGGTCGACGCGAGGATCGCGCGCATCAGCGCAGACCTTGAGGACCGTCTCGCAGAGGCCATCGACGTCGTCGACTGGTCGTTGCCCGAAGGCGCGCAAGCCGAATCCGCGAACCGCCTGTCCGGTCCGGCGGCCTTGAGCATCTTAGCCTCCGGCCTGGCCGACTGGCGCTATCCGCTGACGCCTCATCTTCGCAACGAACTGGTCAATCGCACCCGGCCGTCTTCCAACGCCGCTGCTGCGACCCGGGCGTTGCTGAGGGCCATGGTCGAGCAAGCCGGCGAGGAACGGCTGGGCATGCAGGGCTATCCGCCGGAGGCCGGGCTGTTCGTCAGCCTGGTCGAGGCCACCGGCCTCTATCGCCAAGACGAGGCCGGCAAGCTCGCTTTCCATGCGCCGACCGAAACTGACTCGTCGCGGCTTTATCCGCTCTGGGGAGCCGCGGACGCTGCCCTCAATTTATCGGTGCGCGGCTGCACGCTCGAAGAGCTGTTCGCCGTCTGGCGAAGCCCCCCCTACGGAGTTCGAGACGGACTGTTGAGCATCCTGGCCGTCGCTTATCTGCTCACCCGTCGCGACAACACCGCGATCTACCTCGACGATGTATTTCGGCCTCAGGTGGACGGCTTCTTCGTCGACCGGCTTCTGCAGGAGCCTAATGCTGTGCGGTTGCGGCAGGTGGAGATCAGCGACGTCGACGCCGGCCTTGTGGCGGCATTGGCCAAGCATCTGAGCGTCGATGATCGTTGTATCGACCCGACGCCCCTCGAAGTGGCCAAGGGCCTGGTCAGCAAGATCCGCGGCCTTCCGTCGTGGACGACCCGGACAGCAACGCTATCGAAATCGGCGGCCGCTCTGCGGACGTCGGCGCTGGCGGCGAGCGATCCGAACGAGCTGCTGTTCGAGGATTTGCCTCGCGCCACGTTTGACGGTTCGGAGCGCGTTGGCGTGTCCTTGGCCCGAGCGGTGGTGCGCGCGATCGATGAATTGGAGGCTGCCTACCCCGCCATGCTCGAGGCCATGGCCGCCACGCTCCTGGCGGAATTGCGCTTCAAGGGCGCCGCGTCCGGCGACTATGGTCCGCTTCAGAGGCGGGCCGCGAACGTCCGCGGATTGACCGGCAATTTCCGGCTGGATGCTCTAGCCACCCGCTTGACGACGTTTGAAGGCCGGCTCGAGGAGATTGAGGGGCTGGCCGGCCTTGCGGCGAACCGGCCATGTCGGGATTGGGTGGACCGCGACGTCGATGCGGCTCGGATCGAGCTCGCGGCGCTCGCGCAGCAGTTTTTGAAGGCCGAGGGCTTCGGCCATCTGAAGGGCCGCAGCGATGGCCGCCTGACCCTCGTCGTCTACATGAGCGATCCTGCCTATCCGGAGCCCGTGGCCAGCGAGGTCGAACTCGACGCCCTTGAACGCAAGGCGGCCGAGGAGCTTTCGGCCAAGCTTGCGGCGGTGATCAGCAAGGCCGGCGCAGCCGACCACGTCGCACTCGGCGCATTGGCCAAGCTTAGCTTGACCCTCGCTCCTCACACGTCGGCGCCGACCGATAAGCGCGTGGTGGCGTAAATGGTCGAGCGTCACGTCCTCGGTATATCAGGCGGCAGGGACAGCGCGGCCTTGGCCGTCTACATGCGCCAGCACCATCCCGAGCTGGATATCGACTACTTCTTCACCGACACGGGGAAAGAGTTGCCGGAAGTCTACGAGTTCCTTGGACGTTTGGAGGGGTTCCTCGGCAAGCCCATACTGCGCCTCAACCCCGAGCGAGACTTCGATTTTTGGCTGCGCGAATACAACAATTTCCTACCATCGCCCCAGACCCGCTGGTGTACGCGACAGCTGAAGATCAAGCCGTTTGAGGAGTGGGTCCGCCCGTTCGTGAAGGCGGGAGACATCGTCAACAGCTACGTCGCCATCCGGTCCGACGAGGACTATCGCGAAGGCTACGTCTCTGCTCAGGAGAATCTGCAGATCCACCTGCCGTTCAGGACCGCGGGCATCGACAAAGCCGCCGTCGGCGAAATTCTCGAAGCCGCGGGCATCGGCCTTCCCGAATACTACCGCTGGCGCTCGCGGAGCGGCTGCACTTTCTGCTTCTACCAGCAGAAAATCGAATGGGCCCGGCTGCTCGACGAACATCCCGAGGCGTTCGCTGAAGCTCAACGGTACGAGAAAACCGCCATGGAGCACGGCTCCCCCTTCTCGTGGAGCCATGGTGAGTCGCTCGACAGCCTCGCCAGGCCGGAACGGCTTCGACAAATCCGCATCGACCATGAGAAGCGGGTCGCCCGCGTGCTGGCGCGCCGCCCGGTCAACGCTTTGGTCAACGACATGCCGATGGACCTCGACGAGGTCTATGGCCAGGGCAAGGTCTGCGTGACTTGCCACAAGTGATGCCCCGGCCAAATCTCCTGCGCGGACGCTCGCCTTGAGCGCGGCTCCCCACCGCCCGCGACCCGAACGGGTGCTTTCGCAATCCGCACCGGTAAGCTAGCGTTAGTCAGGGGGACGCTTATATGCGTCAAAAGGGGGACGACATGGCTGGTGACGAGGACGAGCCTTCGGAAACGCGCGCGTTCAACGAGCGCGAGATGGATAAGATTATCCGTCAGATTGTGGACAAGGTCCGCCGCAATTACTTCGAAAACGGCGAGACCGCTCGCGGCATTCCCGGCGAGGTCAAGAAGATCATCGAAGCCAACATGGATCACGTCTAAATGTTGATCCAGCGTATTCGCCTTACCAACTGGCGCAGTTTCCACGGCGAGAACGACTTCTTCGTGTCACAGGACCCGGCGAAGAACGTTACGCTTATCCGTGCCGAGAATGGCGTGGGCAAGACCAGTTTGCTGGCCGCCATCAACTGGTGCTTCTTTGACATCCTGCCGGCTGAGAGCGAGTTCGAGAACCCCAAAGAGCTCGTCAACAAATTCGCCGCCACCCATGAGCACGTGACGAAGACGAGCGTCGAGATCGACTTCAAGCACGAGCAGAAGCTTTACCGCGCGAGGCGAACCTTTGACGAAAGGACGGGCACGACCGATCCGCTTCGGCTGCTCGAGCTGGCGGCTGGCGGCGAGGTTCCGAGGTCGAAAGATCGCCCCGATCGCTTCATCAACTCCGTAATCCCGCGGGAGATGGCCCCTCACTTCTTCTTCTACGGGGAAGCGACCAGCCGCTACACCGGCGCCACCGGCGCCAAGAAATTCGGGGAGGCGGTCAAGGGCATCCTCGGATCGACAGTGGCCCGGATGGCCTTGGAGGACCTCAAGAAGGCCTGGCAGGAGTACAATCGTCAGGCATCAGACAATACCAGCGCGGAGGCGCAGGCTGCCGAGCGCGAGATCCAGCAGATCGAACAGAAGATTGCTCGCTACCAGGAAGAAGTCGGCAAGATCGACGGGGAGATCGAGGCCGCGAACAACCGCATCGATCGGCTGAACCAGGAACTCGCCGGGACAAAGCCGGCGAAGGATGCGCAGGCGCGGCGCACCAAATTTGAAGGTCAGCTCGCCGCCAAGGACGCAGAGAAGACCAAGGCTTTGCAGCGTTCCAGATCCTGGATACAGACCTACATCACCGCGGTGCTTGCCGAGGAGCTGGTGCTGGAAGTTGCCGAAGTGGTAAAGGCGGAGGAGACTCGGCGGAAGCTTCCCTCCCCCTACGATAAGAAGCTCGTTAACGAGATCCTCGAAGACCAGATGTGCATCTGCGGCCGGCCGGTGACGATCGGCAGCCACGAGCATGAGCACATTAAGACGCTGCTCGAGACGGCGGGCGACCAGGCTGTGATGTCGAGGGTGATCTCAACGGGTCAGGCGATCGGACGTTTCGAACAGCGCGCCGGGACCGCCTGGGGCGAGTATGAGCGCAACAACGAGGATTTGCGCAAGGTCGAGGGCGAGATTCAGCGCCTCGACGCGGAGCTAACTGAAATTTCCAAGGAGCTCGCGGCCAATCCGATCACAGACATCGCAGAGAAGGAGGCGGCGCGCGAACGAGCCAAGACTCAGCGGACGCAAGCGATGGATCGCAAGGCCGACGTTCGGGCGTCGATCACGAACCTCGACCGGGAAAAGTCTGATCTGGTGCGCCGGCGCGACGAGCTTATCAAGAAGTCCGACGCGGCTAAGCGCTACGTAAAGCGGGCGCAGCTGTCGGCCGCCCTGATGTCGCGGCTGGAGAGCCGCTTGGCGAATGAGGAGGAGCATGCACGTTCAGCGATCGAAAGCGAGATCGACCGAATCGTGCAGAAATTCATGCGCAAGTCGGCGACGGTAAAGCTCGACAAGAATTACCAGCTGAGGCTTTACGACGAGAACGGGGTCGAGGTCGCCAAGAGCACCGGCGAGAACCAGTTGCTGGGGCTGGCCTTCACAGGCGCGATCGCCAAGTACGCCAAGGAACGCGAACACGACGACGACGATATCCTGCTGCCTGGCACCGTCGCGCCGCTGGTCGTCGACTCGCCGTTCGGCCACCTTGACCCGCTCTACCGTCGTGGCGTCGCAGAGTTCCTGCCCAACCTGGCGTCCCAGGTCATCCTTCTGGTCTCCACGTCTCAGGCATCCGAGGCTGTCATGACCACCCTCGCCGACAAGATTGGCGAGCAATATCTGCTGACCCGCCACAACCGCAGCGACGCGGCCGGGAAGCTGACTGAGTACATCGAAATCGGCGGTAACACCTACGATCTAACGACCTACAACAGCGAGATCGAAGGCACTCGCATCACCGAGGTGGCCTAACCATGCGGCTCATCACGTCTCCGGTTCGACGCAGTAAGGTCTACGAGAACACGCTGCAGGCGCTCGGCGGCAAGGACGCCGCGCTGTTCCCGACGCTGCGGGAAGCGCTCAGCTTCTGCGCCGTCCTTGGCTACAAGGAGCGCCGCAAGACTCCCCTCAACCCGCATGCGGGGACTGAGGATATCGCAGGCGCTCAGTACCAGATCAACGAGGCCGTCGACATCGTCTTCGCCTTGGCACTCGCCGACGGCAAGAACTCGGACATCCTCCGACCGGAGCAGGAGAAGGACTGCGTTCAGATCTATGAGGAGTACGCCAACGGCGGGCTCGACCTCGTTCAGAGCTGGATCGAGCGCTACTCCGACGTCAGCGTCGAAGACGCTGTCTGGCGGGGGCTCAACACGATCGGTGTCAGGCCACCCGCGCCGTCGAAACCAGCCGACGAGGTTGTCGGACCCAAGTTCTGATGCTTCGCACGCTCGAGCTGAAAACCAATTACACGTCGGAAGCCGACAACATCTATTCCGACTTCTTCCTGCCTGCTCTCAGCCAGGCGGTAACTTATCGGCGCGCCGTGGGCTTCTTCTCGCTCGGCGTCCTGCTGAACGCCCCGGCGGCCATGTCGGCCCTCGTCACCAGCGAAGGGCGGATAGAGCTGATCTTCGGCAAGCTAGTGTCTCCTGAGGATTTCGAGGCGATCCAGGCCGGCGCCGCTACGCCTTGGTCCGCCGAGGAGCTGCCAGACTTCGGGCGAATTATCGCCGAGCATGCCGGCAGCTTGTTGGAGTATCGCATCCGGCTCTTGGCCTGGCTGTTCCGAGCTGGCCGATTGGAGATGAAGGTCGCCGTCCGACCGAATGGGATGTTTCACCAGAAGATCGGCATTTTGGAGGACCGGCTCGGCGACGTCGTCTCGTTCAGCGGGTCGATGAATGAAACGATGAGCGCTTTGGACCCGCGCTTCAATTCGGAGGAAATTACCGTCTTCCGCTCGTGGACCGCGGGGCAAAAGGCCTATGTCGAAAACCACGCGAGCAACTTTGCGCGGCTGTGGTCGGGTGAGACCGGCAGCTCCACCATCGTCTGCGCCCTGCCAGAGGCGGTCGAACGGGGCCTGAACTTGGTCATGGAGGAGCTTCCCGACTCGCCCTCGTCGGACGAGGAGGCGGACCGGGTGAGAGCCTTCTTCGCGAAGCGTGGCCTTGGCGGCTTTGGCAAAGGCGACGGCAGCGGTATCGTCTACGACACCGCACCGGCGGTACCAAAAACGCTCCGCGGATCGCCCTTCCAGATGCGCGACCACCAGCTGGAGGCCCTGCGCGCCTGGAGCGGCAACGGCTATAATGGGATCCTTGAGTTGGCGACCGGCGCCGGCAAGACCATGACGGCGATCTACGCTGCGACGAAAACCGCGGAGGCGAACGAGGGCGTCGCCCTCATCGTCGCCGTTCCCTACCAGGACCTAGCCGACCAATGGTGCGAGGAGCTCCGGCTGTTTAACATTCATGCGGTCCGCTGCTACGGCAGCCGGGCGGAGTGGGAGCCGGTGGTCCAAGCCTACCTCCGGCGGAACCGTGACCGGCAGAAAGAATTCCTCGCGGTCGTGGTCGTCAATAAGACTCTTAAGACCGACCACTTCCAGGCCTTTGCCAAGCAGCTCGACAGCCGGCGCCTATTCTTCATCGGCGACGAATGCCACCACCATGGCAGCAGTGGCTACGTGGGGAAACTGTTCCCCGGCGCGAAATTTCGCGTCGGCTTGTCGGCCACACCGTTTCACTATCTCGACGACGAAGCCAACCAGCGCCTCAGCGATGTCTATGACCGCTCGGTCTTCCAGTACACGCTCGCCGACGCCGTGCGCGACAAGGTCCTGAGCCCCTATGAATACCATCCCGTGCCGGTGGAGCTCACCGCGAAGGAAGTCCACGACTACATCGAACTTAGTGACCAGATCGCCCGGGCGTTTTCCGCTGCGAAGAAGGATATGGGCGGGCCGAGCGGCCAGAAGCTCAAATCCTTGCTCATGCGGCGGGCTCGGCTGATCGGCGCCGCCGAGAACAAGATGGCCGAGCTCAACCGCCTCCTCGACCAACAGAAGGTGGCGCCGCATTCCCTGTTCTATTGCAGCGACGGCCGCACGCTTAGCGACGACGACGATTACGATCAGCACGGGGCGGACGCGGCGGAAGTGAAGCAGCGCCATGCCGTGGCGCAGGCGCTCATCAAGCGTGGAGTCCGCATCTCGCCGTTCACGTCCGACGAGAACCGGTGGCAGCGGCGAGAGATCTTGCGGCAGTTTAAGGACGGCGAGACCGAGGCGATGGTGGCGATCCGCTGTCTGGACGAGGGCATCGACGTGCCGGCCTGCCGGACGGCCTACCTGATCGCCAGCTCCCGCAATCCGCGCCAATTCATCCAACGCCGTGGCCGTATTTTGAGACGCGCCGAAGGCAAGGACCGCGCGACCATCTATGACTTCGTAGTGGTGCTGCCCGAAGACAATATTCCCGACCAGCACGTGGCCGCGGATTTCCTGCGCAACGAGCTGGGGCGCGTCGCGGACTTCGCCCGGAACTCGCTTTATCCAGCCAGTTCGATTGAGCCACTGCTTCCCTGGTTGCGAAGGTACGATCTGGAGCATCTTGCTACCTGATACCTTCTCAAAGCGGACGTTCCCACGTCCCCTAAGGGTCAGTAGCACGCGTTCAGCTCAATCGGCTTTGCGCCAGGAGCAGAAGTTTGCGTCTTGCCATGAAGCGGACCCGCTTCTCCAAGCCCCTTTGTGACAAATGCTCTTTAAGGACAGCGCAGCACGAATGGGCGCGGGCGGTCGCACCGAAGTACGGCGACAGACCAGATCGTGCGCTTTCCGTCAGTTGGACCCAATTACAGCCAAAGCAGCCGCCGCGTCAGCGTCGGCAGGTTCGGACTGAAGGTACAATCGGAGGTCGGCCTTCGCGCGCGCCGGATCACCCAAGGTGACATAGGCCAAGCCACGTTCTTTAAGGGCCTGCGTCCACTTGGCATCCAGATTGAGCGCCTCGGTGAAATCGCGAACGGCGCCGTTGATGTCACCCAGCTTGGCGAGCAGTCGTCCTCGATCGACGTGAAGCCCCGCATTGGCGGGCTCGATCTGCAGGCCCGCGCTGAAATCGCGGATGCTGTCGGGATAGCGGCCGAGATCCTCGTGAACGATACCGCGGCTGCGATAGACAAAGGCGTGGCCCGGGGCGAGCCGTACGGCGGCGTCGGCGTCCGCGAGAGCGTGAGCAAAGTCACCTTTCTGGCGGTATGCGTTCATGCGATTGTCAAAGTAGCCGGCGACCCGGCCGTTCAGCCGGATCAGTGCATCGAAATCACGGATCGCCTGGTCATACTGCCGCAATTCCACAAAGGCCAAACCTCGCCGTAGATAAGCTCGTTCGGACAGCTTCGCGTTCCGGATCGCCGGAAGAGCGCGCGTGCAGGCCTCGACCTTCTGCGGCGCGGTTCGCGCATCGCGGCAAGACGGCCAGCCCACATCCTGAGCAAGCGTAGAACGGCTTGCGCCAATGCAAAACAGCAGCGCAAGACCGCATGCCGGGGCCATGCAGATCGCAAAGGATCGCGGCATGGTCAGGGTCCTGGTCATCGTGGCGGCTCCGCGGCCGTCGGGCTGCCATTCAGGTCCAGACGCGGGGCCGGCCGCCGTTGTGGCAACGGGTGGACCGGTTCGGCGGGCGGCGCCGAGGTACGAACAGAATGAGGCGAGTGCATCCGCGACAGCACGCGCCGAACAATCGGCTCCGTTTCCGAAGTCCAGGGCTCGGGCGCACTCCGCAATGCTGGCGTGGCTTCGCCGTTCGTGAGGTGCACAACCTTGTAATGGCGTCTGCGCAGTTCCTCCAGAAACGCAGGCAGCATGTCGGCCGTCTGGGCGCGTGCGTCGTGCAGCAGAATGATGCCGCGCCCTGCCTCGTCCAGCCGTTGAAGCAGCAGCCGCAACTGCGTCTCCGGGGCCATCGGGCGCCAATCGGATGCCCAGAGATCCGTGCCGAACACGACGAAGTTTCGCTCCGCCAAGATCGCATTCAGCGATTTCGTGTCCGCAAACCCCGGGAACCGGAAAAACGGAAACTTCGGCGCGCGGCTATTGAGGCCGCCCCAGCCGGCCGCCTTGTCGACGGCGGTTATTCCCTTTTCGATGTCGAAAACCGCGTCAGCGTCGGACATCCCCCGCAACGTCTGGACGGGGTGGGACCAGGAATGGTGGCCCACGCTATGCCCGTCCTGAGCCTCCCGTCGAACGAGCGCCGGGTGCTTCTCGGCGTTCCGTCCGATCAGGAAAAACGTCGCCTTCACGCAGGCGCGTTTCAGAGCGTCAAGGACGCGAGCAGTGGTTTCGGGGTTCGGCCCATCGTCGAACGTGAGTACGACTTCGCCTTCATCCAGATCGAGCGTTTGTTGGTAGGTCTTGAGCCCAATCTGCAGGCCGCCCTTGCCGCCGACCCGGATGGTGCGGCCGGCGAGCGCGTGTGGGCCACCACATGCGCCCTCGCGCGGGTCGGCGTTGGACGGCTCGGCCTGGTCCGGCTCGGCGCTTGGGATACCGGCCACAGGCTCCTGAGACCAGGCCCGCGCGCAGCCGGCAAGGGAAAGCGCGAGACACAAGGCCGCGTTCACCGGAAGGGACGCGAGCGTCGTCAAAACCGCTGCTCCACCTTGGACTGCTCGCCCACCACCCGGGGCGACGACATCATGTTGCCGACCACGAATTCGAAAGATGACAAACCGCGGGAGCGAACGTTGCGGGCAGCGCTTTCGAAGTCGAATTCCACCATCCCGGTCACCCGGCACCCGCCGGACGACGCGTCGCAAACTGCCGCGACAGAGCCTGGTCTGATCAGAAAGCGTCTGACGGGCCAGCGCGCGTTGTAGGCCAGTTTCTCCGCCATGATGTCCGGTGCGGTTCGCTGCCGGCCATAGAAGCTGACGACCGGCGCGTAGAGGTCAGCGAGGCGCGCGCCTGCGCTCTCCCCGTCCGAACTTGACGTCCAATAATAGCGAGACACGAAGGTCTGCGCGATCTGCTGGATCACGCGCTGGGCGGATTGGGTTTCTTGCGCCGCGCGTTCCTGGGCCTCGCGTTGCGCGCGGTCGCGCTCCTGGGCTTCACGCAAGGCGCGCTCACGTTCCTGCGCCTCACGTTGCAGACGGTCTCGCTCCTGGGCGTCGCGCAGGGCGCGGTCGCGTTCCTGGGCTTCGCGCTGCAGGCGGGCGTCGTCGCGCTCGCGCGCACACGCGAGCGAGAAATCCTCCACCACCCTCCTGAACCGGCTCGCCGGGTAGGCGGTGGCGAAGCCGGAGATCGCGACCGTGTCGGCGCAGGACGCCACGGCGCGCTGGAACGCACGCTGCTCCTTCACGGCCGACTGGCGGTCGACGAAGTGGCGCGCATACGGATACTGCGACGCTGCGGCGTCGCAGCTGCGCTGCAATCCGTCGAGGCTGGCGGCCTTGAGGGCGACCGGATCGGCGTTGAGGTCGACCTTGTTGCACTCAGTCGCCAGCCCGGCGAAAAACCCGCCCGGGACCAGCGCGAAGGCGCCCGTCAGGGTCGAGGTCGCGTCGATGGTCAGGTTGGTCGGCCCAAGCTTCTGGACGAGCGCCGAGTGGAGGTCCGCGAAGGTGAGGCCCTCCTGCGACAAGAGCGGCAGCAGGTCGTCCCTGAGGGACGCCCGCGCAATCAGCGGACTGGTTCCGGGCCGCGCCGTTTTCCGTCGAGCCGCGATAACGCTCGCCTCCCGCGGCGACGCGGCGCCCTCGACCGCGCAGGCCCGGTCCCCCTCCCCCAGCCTGCGGCATTCGTCCACGATGGCGACGAGATTCCGCGGCGACCGGCCGGCGATGCGCCGCAGAACTTCGCTGAGCCGGACGGTCTCGGCTTCAAGTTGATCCGGCCGGTCGATCAGGTCAGCGGGCGCGTCGGTTGGAACGAGCCGGACGTCGTCATCGCTCGAGAGAGCTGCCCCGAGGACGAGAACCGCCACGTCGCTGCCGCTCGCGATCCGGGACGCATTGTCCCGAAGCAGGCGATCAAGCTCGAGGCGGTCGCTCGGACCAATCACCGACACATCGAAGCCGAGATCGAGGAGCCGTTTGCGGTAAGCCTCTTCGTCCGCATGCGCGATTGCCCAGCGCGGCGCGCGGCTGGCCGCGTCCGGCACGATGATGAGCGCCACTTTCGGGGCCGAAGCATTCTGGCGCAGTGGAGAGGCATAGGTGGACAGGCCAGGCGGGGTTGCGCCGGCTGCATCGATCATGGATGCGCCGCCGATGAGGGCCGCGATCGCGAGAGCGACGGGCGCTCGAAGGCGAACGCCGCCGAGGACGAACCGCGGGTTGAAGAACTGGAACATGACGCCACCCATCATCAATCGCGGCATGCCGCAGCGAGCCGGTCATTGCCCGCGACCAGACTGGCTGAAGCCGAACAAAGCGCTTTCAATTCAGTCGTGTGAGCTGCGGAACGGTTTTTCCAGAGCGCGTAATAGGAGATCGCTCGCTGAGCGTTCGGAGCCGCGGCGCGGCGGCCATCGTCCGAGATCCGCGGGTCATAGATCCTGGCGAGCTGCAGCGCCGCGTCCGGGTTGGCGTAGGGGTCGGCCGCTTCGAAAGCCCTGAACGCAACGGCGGGCTGGCCGGCCGCAAGCGCCTCCGAGCCGATGCCCATCAGGGCGGCCGGAGGGGCGGCGCGTTGAAGCAGGGCTTCGAGCTTCTGCGTCAGCTCGCCCGCGCTCACGGGCGACCTCGGCGTCTCGGGTTCTGGCCGCGGCCGCGGATGCGGCGTTTGTTGGACGAACCAGAACGCCGCGCCGGCGACGCCAACCAACACGATGGCGGCGGCCGCCCAGAGCGGCGCGCGCCGGCGCGGCGCTACCGCCGTGGGTTGAACTGCGTTGTCCAGAACGGCCGGCGGACGCGCGGCGACGATCGGCTCCGAAGGCTCCTGCTCGGCGGGCCTGGATTCCGCTGAAGGGGCCTCCCCTTCGGCGACCAGGGATGGGGTGGGCTTGCCGGTCCCCTGCAGCGACAGTGAACCGTCGATGCCGGGGGACGGCGTTATGGCCGGCCAGGTCACCACCCCGAGGGAGTGATCGCCTTCGGCCACGATCTCGATCTGCACGAGCTCCTCGATCCGGTCGACGATCTCAGGACCGATACGGATGACGGTCGACAGGGCGCGGCGCTCGATCGATCGCGGCTCCAGCCAGGCGACCTCCGGCTGCCAGTCCTCGACGCCGAGGTGACGTGGTTCGGCATCCAGGCGGCGGATCGAGATCTTCTCGAAAGGCCGGTCGCTGTGTCGCCCGAGATCAATGAAGGCGTAGCCGCCGGCCTGGTCCAGGTCTTCGCTGACGTCGATAGCCATAGGTATTTCCGTCGGGTTCGGGCGATCTAGGCTGCCCGCAACGTGTTGAGGATCGCGCCGAGGCGCTCATTCTGCTTGAGGTCGACCCGAAGACCGCTCGTGCTCACCGCATTGTCTTCCACCACTTGGTAGAAGCCGTGGAACCAGTCCGAGATGTACATCTGGGCGAAAGGCTTGGGCGGCGTGCCGATCGCAGACGCGTCATAAGTGATCGGCCGCTCGTCGAAGATCGGATGTTCGCCACCCTCGGCCGGAGCCTTCGGCCTCTTGGGCGGAGGCAGTTGACCAAAGCCCAGATCGCCGATCAGCCGGTTGAGCCTCAGCGCCGCCACGAGCGCGATCTTGGCGCTCGATTGCTCGGCGAGTTCCACGGTGGTCAGCGCCTTCAGGTCCTCGGCCAGGGCGGCTTCCAGGTCCGATCGCCGCAAGAGCGTGAGGATCTCGTCCGAGAGGGTCTTGAGGGCTTCGCGGGTTATGCCGAGCCGTCGCGGGGCGGTGTCATTCGACGCCAGGTCGCGTAGATGCCCGATCCAGGCCTCCACGGCCGCACGCGCATAGAGCTGCTCGCGGTCCGCCCCGCTTACGGGACCGGTCCGCGCGCCCGCGCCGACCTGGTCGGGACGCGAGATCCTGAAGCTCATCGAGGCCGCCGCCCGCGGCTTGTCGCCTCCAACGCCGCGCAGCACGCCGTAAATGATGTCGTTGAGTTGGCCGGGGTCGATCGCGAGCGCCCGCAGCAAGGCGCCGAACCCGCCCGCCTGAATAACGGGTTCAAGATCGTCGAAGGCCTTTCCGGCCGCCGCCCTGCGCTCCACGAGCCGCTGCTCGACGTCCAGCGAGACGTAGTAGCGGTCGAGCTTGGCCGCCATCTCCCGGCGCAGGTCGCCCAGGCGAAGGCGCAACTGGTCCAGCTTCATGTCGAGCCGGCACACCTTTGCGAGGTTCTCGATGATGTACGAGATGCCGCCGTCGTTGAGCTTCAGGGCTTCGTCAAACGCGCGGCCGGGATCCCGGAAGTGGGTCGCGGCTTCGGGCAATTCCATGAAGCCGCTTCGCAGTTCAGCGATACGCCCGCGCTTCTCCGCAATGGTTTCGATCTCGACCCGGCCATCGTAACGGATGATTGTTTCAGCCGGAAAATTTGGATTGCGGAACCAATAGCAGTTCTGGAACGCCTTTCCGGGCGTCCACTGTCGGGGCCAGGTGTGAGCCTTTCCGAAATAGCCGAGGAGCGACGCTTCGAGGCGGTTGCGGAACCGGAGCCCGCCTTCCTGCCCAACGTCTCCGGCCTTATCGATGAAGTGCGAGTCGAACCAGGTCAGCACGAGGAACAGGAGGTTCGCCTGGGCGGCCCGCGCCTCCGGCGTCGCCCCGTGGGTCGACGAGATCCAGGCGTCGATCATGTCGGGGAGCGTTGCGACCTCCTGGATGGAGGGCCGCACGCAAAGCAGCATGCTGGTCAATTCCTGTTCGGCCACGTAGCGGTCGAACAGATAGGCCACCTTGCCGCGCAGGAAGGTCTCCTTCAGCGCGTCCGGGCGCTCTGACAGAAAGTGGGCGAGATGAACCTTCTGGCGGCTGCGCGCCCCCGGGAAGTCGAGCAGGTCCGTGGTGGCGAAGAAAGAGCGCGGCTCGTCTACGAGCGAAATTCGCAGTTCCGCCGTCAGCGCCGCCACAAGAGCGCGTGGCAGAACACGTGAGCCCGAAGGCGAGCGCACCTCCAGGTCATCTTTCCCCTGCCCGCCGAGCCCGGCGAGCGTGGCGACATCCAGGATGCTGCCCTCCCGCGGAACGAGGGCGCCGAGCGGGCAGAACACCTCGTCTGGCCGCCCGAGCTGATCGATCGCGGTGGCGAGATCGAGGTATAGCCTGGTGAACTGCGCGTGCCCTCCCCACAGCAACGCGAACAATTCGGACTTGCCCTGCAGGTCCAGGTTGGGCGCCAGGGCGCGCGCCTGCTCCCAATAACGGCCGAGCGCATCGACGTAGCGCGATGATCCGAACTGGCGCTGGAAGTAGTCCTGCAGGTCGAGCACGTCCTCGTCTGTCAGCCCCCCGCCAGCCTGCCCGGCGCGGGTCGAAAGATTGGCGATGGTCTGGGCGATGAATTCGGGCGACGGGACCGTCTCTTTCGATTGGTCGCCGTCGAGGAAGAACGTGTTTCCCAGAACCTTGATGACGTCGAGCTCGGTGAGCCAACGCAGCCGCACCGGGAATCCGGCCGGCGACGGCCCGACGGGAAGCGCCGAGAAACGGGTCACCAGCCCGGTCGACTCCTTGTCGCCGATCGGGTTGATCTGGCTGATGAAGTCCAGCGGCTCCGATCCGTCGAACGCCGCTCGCAGCGGCCCCGTCTCGGGACGGGCGAGCACCTCCACAAGGTAGGATTTCCCCGCCTGGCTGGGGCCGAAGACGCCGACGCACATTGGCCGCACGGCCGCCTTTTCGATCCGCCTGGCCCGCAGAGCCGCGAGTTTCATCTCGCGAACGATCGCGTCCTTCTCCCGACCGACGGCATCCGCGTTCGCCTCGTCCGCAATCCATCGCGCCGCATCGCCGGCCAGCGTCGCGGTTTGGCCACACAGGGCCGCAAGCTCTTTCTGGGCCGGCTCTATCATCGCTGTGTCTACGCTCATGATGTCAGTCCAGGGACAGAATGCCGGTGTCGAGCCAATAGCCCTGCTCTGACGCCAAGGTGTCCAGAACGAGCTCCATCCGGTTCGATAGCTCGAGCCCGTTCTGGTCGACCGCCGAGATGATCTTGAAGTCTTCCTTGATGGCTTCGCTCAGCATCAGCGAGTCCGGGCCCTCGTCGTCGGCCGACGTCTCGGCGCTGCGCTCCAGTGTGATCTCGATGGGCAGGCGCACCGCATTGAGGTCGATGCCCGGCCGAAGACGCAGCCGGTAAAGCGGCGTCGCGATCCAGCGCTCTATCGGCAACTGCCGATAGCCCAGCCGCATCGGCGCGTAATATTTCAGGGTGGCGACTTCGTCACTGGCCGAGCGCTTCTGGTCCAGGTCGATATTGCGGAAGCAGAGCCGATCGTTTCTGAGCCGCCCGTCACTTTCGAGTTCACCGATGTATTTGGCGGTTGACCGCAGACCGAGCCTGTTGGTGAACATGGTGAAGTTGGTCAGCTGGCTCTCCGCCAGCGCGCAAAGCATGCCGCCCACTGCCGTGGTCGTCTTGGGATCGCCGATGCGACGGTTGTCGCGATCACGGAAGGGGTACCACGCGCCCGCCTGATACTGATGCAACGGGATGATGCGCTCGGGCGAGACGCCCAGCTTGCCGACAAGCAGGTCGACGACGCCCGCCAGCCGCGAGGGCCGGCCGGACAGCAGCACGACGTCGCAATCCAGCGCATGGATCGCTTCGGAGAGGTTGTCGAACACTGTGTCCAGCACGGCGACGACACAACTGCGAATGACGTCCGGATCGGACTGAAAGATGCACTGTTCCAGCGCAAAGGAAGGTGCGCCGGAGGCCTGAGCCGGCCCTTCCAGGAAGCGGAGCAGTCGCTGCCGTCCTTCGCTGTGAACCGGCCCGTGGGCCGCGTTGGCGAAAACCTCGCCGAACGAACGCACCGGAGCTGCGTCTGACACAGCCACGTCTGCGTCTTCCGCATCGGCCAGCAGCCTCAGCGCGATGGGTTCAAGCACCCTGACGACGAACTGGCGTCGAAGGTGCTTTTCCTGCTCGGCCATGTTGGCCCGGTCGCCGCCGAAGCGCTCGAGCAGGAAAGCCCTGGGATCGGGATGCCCGGCCTCGCGCAGCGCGCGTTCAATGGGCGGGATCACCAGGCGCTCGATGACGCCCTTCAGAATGTCGTCGCCGGCCAGACGGAAGCCCTCACGGACATTCTGGACCGGGTTTATGGCCCGGTTGCCCTCGGCGTAGTAGGTCGTGATCATCAGGTCGGTGGTGCCGCCGCCGACGTCGATGCTGGCGACCCTCAGCGACGGCTCAGGCTGGGCGCCGCTGGCCGGCTGGGCGCCCGGCTCGGCGAACGGACGCGGCCGACCCGCAAGGCGCAGGAAAGCGTCGACCGAGCCGCCCAGCTTCTGGGTGATCTCGCCATAGAGGTAGACGAACTGCACGCAGCTCGCCTCGTCCCACGCGACGTGGACCTCGGGTGGATCGATGCCGATGCCGGTGGTCTTGGACCAGCCCAGGAGTTGCCAGACGAGCTTCACCGCGCCTTCGGCGCGGCTGCGCAGCAGGCGCTGCTCCTGCACGGGCATTGCGGGCGGCAGGGTGAGGATGACCCGGCGCAGAAACCGCGGCGCATCCTTGGTCCGCCGGCGCTCGCGGACGCCGGCGTTGTTCACCATGCTGATCGCGTGAGCGATGATCTCGGCGACCATGAAAGAGTAATAGGA
Organism: Alsobacter metallidurans; assembly: GCF_014636935.1. Lineage (GTDB taxonomy): Bacteria > Pseudomonadota > Alphaproteobacteria > Rhizobiales > Beijerinckiaceae > Alsobacter > Alsobacter metallidurans. Next base: position 1,642,248 of record NZ_BMES01000002.1, read on the forward strand.
CGATCGCGAAAACGTCAGCCGCCCGGCGCCGATCCGGTCGTCGGACCGGACCTGGAGGCCATAGCGCTTCTTGTCGGCGTCGAGTTGCGCGATGACGTCGCCACGCGCGTTCACGAATTGCCTGATGGCGCGATCGATCAGCGGCGGCGTGCCGTCGGCGCCGTAGTCCCGGTCCGGAAAGCGCCACTCCTGGTTTACCGGACGAACGTCGCACAGATAGCGTTTTGGGCTCGACAGGCCGCTCACCGCCTCCGTGCCCTGGGCCATCTCGCGGAAGCGCGCCGCCTCCGGGCCTACGCGCACCGGGCTCGGCCAGAAGAACGCACGCGAGCGCGACGACAGCCGAGACAGATGGTCCCGGCCAAAGCGCGCATGCGCGAGCTCGACATGGCTTTCGAACGGGTCGGAATAGGCTTTCTCGGGCTCCGAGAGGTCGCGCAGCTGCAGCACAAGCGAATTGTTGAGGTCGACGCGGTCCTCGTTCGGATGGGACTCGATCAGGATGCCGCAGGTCCGGCTGTTGCCGATGTCAAGGATGAGATCGACCATCACGGGCTTGATGGCCGGCGCAGACGAAACCGTGTCGGTGAGCCGTATGACTCGCGGAGCCGCCGTGGCCTGGAGGTATTCCAGCAGCACGAGATAGCGGGCGTAGTGTTCGAGCGCGTTGGGCAAGTCGGAGTCGCGAAGCGGCCTGTCCGGACGCTGCGCCTGCTTGAATTCGCGCAGCATCTCCTTGAGCCAGGCAGGCACCCAATCCTGGAAGCCCGCTGGACCGCCGCCGGCCTGCGTTGCGCCAAGAAACCAGCCGATGTCCGAGAACCGATGCGCAAACCGGAACTCGTGCTCGTTGGCCGCATCCTCTCGGCTGGGCGCCGTGTAGGGCCGATTTGGGCGTCGCTCGATGAGGTCGGTGTCGAAGGCGAAGACTGCGAGGTGCGTGAACGGGCCCGTCGCGCGATCGGGGGCCTCGACGATGCGCACGCGGGCCCAGTTGGTCGGCCCCATATCGAGCTCTTCGGCGCCTTCCACGTTGGCGGTGATGCGCAGCATGGGGACGGGCAGCCACTTGCCCAGCGCGAATTCCAGCGCGCCGCGTTCGGTGACGGTGTATTCGCGATCGTCGTCGCCAGCCGTGGCGTCGGCGCCCTCGTCCGAGGCTCCGTCCCAAGCGGGGATCAGCCGGTAGGTCGGGCGTCCGTCAATCCACGCCGCACGGTCGATCGCACGCTCGATGAAACGGCGCGACAGGCGCCCGGCCCTGTCGACGTTCATGCCGTATTCGACGAACTGGACGCCGCTGAACGGAACCAGGCGGATGGTGGGCCCGAAAGCCACGGGTTCAATGATCATGAGGGGCTCATTCGAGCGGAGACGTGAGTGTAAGGACGGGCTCTATCCCATCGTTCGCCGAGATCTCACGACGTTCCTCCCGGACAACCCGGCCATTTCGCCAGATCGCGACGTAATAAGGAATGCTGGCGCGAGCGTCGCCATAACGATTGAACATCGCGACGCCGACCTGATAGGCGCCGGGCGCGGGCGGTCGGTCGGCCCAGATGATGTGCTCCACGGCGCGGCTCTGCGGGGTGCCGCCGTCGCGGTTGAGGTCGGCCACGAGCTTTCCGCCGCAGGCTTCGTGATTTCGGTAGTTGATGATCGCTCCGCCCGGGCAACTCACATAGAGGTCCAGGTCCGAGCTTCCCTCCCAGGTCAGGGTGATCTCAAGATGCTTGCCGCGCTCCACCGTGCTGGGCAGGCGGCGAGTAATCTCCTCCTGAATCGGGAGGACAGGCGGCGGCGCGGCGGCGCGCTGCGGCGGCGCGGGACAACTCACCTCGCACGCCGCGATCTTCCGGGCGAGCGCCAGTTCGGCCGCCCTCGCCTGCGCCTCCAGGCTGGCGATGGCATCATTTGTCACGGGATCAACCGTGCCGCCGGCCGTGCAGTACTGCGGGAACAGGTTGCGCAGGGAGGCAGGCCACCGCGGCCCGCCAACCCCGCAGGCTTGCAGAAGCCGGCCGGCGAGCATGGCCAGCAGCACGAAAAACAGCAACCAGAGCGCCAGGCCCGCCAAGTTGCGCGACCAGGCCGCGCCGGGACTTTCCCCGGCACCGGCCGATGCCGCCGGGCCCGAAGGCGGCGCACGTTCACCGCCGCTTGGCGCCGCAGGTGCGGCCCGCACCGGGTCCGCTTGCTCGCGGGCCGCGATGATCGCCCCGGCTGCGGGCGCGACGACGTCGTCCGCCACCGCCGCTCTCCGCCCCCAATCGACCAGGATCGGCTGCTCGCCCGCGACCCAGACCGCGCTGTCGCCAGGCGCGACGACCGCCGCTCTCAAAAGGCTCGCCAGATCCTGCGAAGCCTCGCCCTGCTTTCCGAGCGTCTCCGCGAGAGAGACGATGTCGGCTTTCAAGCGTTCGAGGCGTTGGCGGACACGCGCCGCGACATCTTCCGGAAGCGAAAGCAGCGGCTTTGGTTCGACGTCCCCTTCCGCGTACCAGGCGATGTCGCTGCCCGAGCCGGCTCCCATGCGGGTCGGCTCGGCGAACAGCGCCGCATGCTCCGGCCCGAGGCGCTGCCGAACGACCGCGACCATCTGGCCGTGACGGTCGAGCAACCGGCTGTGATTGGGCTCGAGGCCGCGTCCGCTCGTGCGCGTGATCAGAGTGTTGGTCGACATGGCGCGATCACGGTGCAGGAGTGCGCGGAGCAGGCGCAGACGGCGGGGCCACTGGCGCGGCGGCGGGCTCGACACCCGGCTGCCGTTCATTTGGTTGCGAAGCGATGGTCGGCGCTGTCGCGCACGGGCCCTGCTCTGGACGGACATCCAGGCCTGCCGAAGCCAGGAATGCCGCGAGCCCGTCCGATCCGAGCGCGTAACGCGCCCGGATGCCGGCGCGATCGCTCGCGCTGCGGTCGAACGTGTTAACCCCCACGACCCTGCCGCAGCTGTCGACGAGCGGACCTCCGCTATTTCCGGGCGAAATTTCGGCGCTGTGCACCACCAACGTGACGCCATCCTGCGCGTAACGCTGGAGGTGGTTCACCACGCCTGCCTGCAAGACCGGCGAGAGATCGGCGGCCGCGGCGTCGTCTCCCCCCTTGAGCCGCTGGAAGCTGGGATCCGTGGTCATGTAGAGGCCCGGAAAACCAGCTGAAACCACCGGCTCCATGGGTCTTGCGGGAGATGCGAGCGCGAAAGCCTCAGCTCTGGATTGCGGCGCGACGCGCAGCAAGGCGAAGTCCCTGAGCGGGTCGGCATCCCCCGCCGCCGCCAGGGCGGCATGGATGACCCCCACCTGCTTGCCGGCGATCAGGATGTCTCCGCCACCGCCGGCCACATGCCTGTTCGTGACGATGAGTTCGGGGCTGACGAAGAAGCCCGACCCAAGCTTATCTCCCGCAATCACAAGAACCACGCCCCGTTCGAGGCGCGCGACAAGACTGGTCGGATCAGCGGTAACCGTCGGGGCGCTCGCAGCCGCGCCGGTCGCCCGGTCGCCAGCGCCCTGCCCCGGCGCGCGTGATCGAACGCTCGCGGGGTCGATCGGCATCAGCAGCGGCGCCTGGCTCTTCAGGCCGATGCAGTTCAGACCCATGGCCGCCCCGAGACGGTCGATCCGGGCGCGCAGGCCCGCCATGAGCCCGTCGCGCACGGCAGGGTCATCGCCGAGGACGGTGGCGCCCTGAAAGGCGAGCACGCCCGGCGCGAACGACAGGAGAAGCGCCGCGGCCGCGAGACTGCAGGCGATAGCCGGAGCTCCGAGCGATGACTGCCTCAAGCTTTTGGTCTGGCCCGCCGTCGCGCCGGAGACCGGACGCGTCGCGGCCTGCGTTGCGCCGTAGCGGGCCGCCCAATTCTCATCATTTGTCGCCGGGCGGACGCCATCGAAGTCGCCCAAGATCGATTGATTGTGGGTCGCAGCCGCTGCAGCGTCCTGCACGCCCAACGGCAGCAGCCCCCAGTCAAGCAGTAGCGGCTTGCCTCCCAAAGACGCCAGCGACTCGGACGACGCAACATTGAGGCAGGCGGCCAGCAAAGGCCCAATTTCTGCGTCGTGGAGCAACGGCCGGATCGTTGCGAGAACCGCCGCAACTTGCGACTTGAGAAGCGTTTGCCTCTCTCGATCAAGCTGCGACCAGCGCTCCAGAGCCGCTTCTGACGGTGCGTACCAATCGATGCGGGCGATTGTTTCTCCGTTGCTTCGGTGAAGAACTGGTTCAGCGAACAGCAGCGCCGCCGCACCTCCACAGCGCTCTCTCAACACCCCTTGGATGTCGGAAAAGCGCTCTATCGCGGGAACGCCGTGGGCCGATACTAGGCGGACTTTTCCGAGATCAAGACTTGATACAAATCGGCGCACGACAAACAATCTCGGCTGGAACACCCGCAGTTGACCGCAAAAACTAGCGGCCGATTATTAAAAAATCGCCGCTTGTTTATGAAAATCCACATTCTCCGACCGGTCCGCTTGCCGTTTTGACAGTACCGAACGTTGTTACCCATGAACACGTTCTGATCGGCTGCTCTGCGACCGTCCGGAGGTCGGGGCCAGCACGTCTTGACAGGCCGCAACACGAGTCCGCTCGGGGCCTGCGAGCGCTTTCCACGGAGCACCTTCGCGCCTGCACAACACGGCGGTCGAAAGCACAATGGGCCATCGCCTCCGCTCGAAATCGCGCGCGTCCTCCTCAGCTCTCAACGAGTTTCACTTGGTCGCTACCAACCGCGGTCGAGACTGGGTCGTCGCGTAGCCGGTCGCCCCTAGAGGGGCGAAGCCGTCGAGACCTCGCAGGATCGATTTGACCAAGCCATTAACAAAGGCCGAAGCGGCTCTCGCGCCAGGAACCCGCCTCAGGTTGCTGCACGCCCGGCTGCGTGGTGCTCGCAGCATCCAGCGATGGAATGTCGGGGTGCGGCCTAAAGTGCGCTGAACTATGCCGCACAACTTCGCTGGCGAGATTATCTCGGACCTATCCTGGCTGTATGACCAGCGAGCGTCCTCGGCCGTAGCCTGCACCCGGCAGCTTAGGAAGCTGTTCCGATCTGCTGGGTTCGGATTGTTCGGTCATTTCCATCCCCGCTCGGCTCGCGTTTCGTCGGGCTGCCTCGGCCGCGCCGCCTAGGGGCGCCGCGGAGGGACCCGAGCCTCTAAGCCAACCCGAGCTACTCTGTTGCATTGCCGATCCAAATGCGACGAGTAAGCATGCCTGCGCCTGACCCGCCGCGAGCTCGTTCCAAAGCCGCGAGCTTCTGTCGTTCTGTGAACCGTGACTAGGTAGGCACCGAATTGTTCCCGCGGGCAAGACAGGCCTTTGTAAAGTCCTACGCCGGCAGTCCAGTTTCCAGCGAGGGTGCCCGCCGGCCAGATTGGGGCATATGCTGCCGACCGGATCCGACTTCAGCCAAGGGTCGCGCTGACCGGGAAGAGGCGACGAGCTCGACCTCCCACGACCTGTCCATCCCTAGCCTCAATGAGCGCGTCGAGAGCCCCGCCAGATTTCGAATAGGCCGCGATCGACGGCGAGCTCGGCCGAGTCGGGATCCCAACGAATTTGCGGTAGGTCTGGGGATAAGCCTGCAGCGGCTCGCGTAGTATCCGTCCTGCTCGACCAAGTTAGGCTCGCCGCCCTCGACGTTGACGAGCACGCGCCGAAACCAGGCCGTGCCGCCCTGCGAGTTGCAAACCGCGACGCGCTGCTGGATCTCTAGCAGTTGCCAATCGTCGGGCGCGCCGAGGATCGCGGCGCGCTGCACGAGGCGGGCCGGCGACGTCTTGAGCCTGCGGCGGCCGTCCCGCTCGGCGACGGTTAGCTACGCCACGGCGCGCGCCAGCACGGCCGCCCGATCGTCGCCGAGCTCGACGTCGCCGAGCGGATCCCAATCGGCCGGCAGGTCGAGCGCGAGCAGGCCTAGCGCCTTGACGGTCTCGGCGATCGCGATCGCGTCGGGATGCGGCGCCGTAACGGCGAAGGGATCGGCGAACACGCCCCATTGATTGAGGCCGTCCTCGTCGACGAGCTCGAGCAGCTCGCCGAACTTGTCGATCCGGCCCCATACGGCCGGCAGGCCGAGCGTCTTGATCCGGCCGCCCGGTCGCGTCGTTTTCGGGAGCTCGTCGCGGAATGCCCAGGCGAGAGCTTTTTCGATTTCGAGGCGGCGAGGCATGGGGCGCGGTCCTGATTGCGCGAGGGTTCGCGAGGGTTGCGCGAGGGTTTCGGCTAAACCCTCGCGCCAAGATTTCAGTTATCTTCTAAATACTTATTATCACTTTTCAGAGAAGCGCGAGGGTTGCGAGGGTTTTCTCAGGCCAACTTTATGGAGGTCGGCCTGCCCGGCTCTAAAAGAGCACGCGCTTATGTATGTGTGCGAGGCAAACCCTCGCAACCCTCGCGCAATCGCCGTTAAGCCGCTGATTTTTCGAGCGTTTTTGGTGCGCGAGGGTTTCTCAAAAACCCTCGCGAACCCTCGCGAACCCTCGCGCATTTCGCGGCGCGAATCAGGTCGCAAGCCCAATCTAGGCCGTGGCGAGCCGGCGCGTCGACGAAAAGCGCGAGGGTTTTCAGCCTCATTCATCGCCTGCATCCCCTCGGGAGGCTGCGGAGGGATCGTGCGGGTCGCGATCCGGCCGGTCGGGCACGCGCATCAGCCGGATATCGAGATACGCGCGGACCTCGGCAGAATTTGAGCCGGCCCGCATCGTGCCCCGCTTTAACCCCTTGAGCGGAAAGGCGCGGCCGAATGCAGTTTCTTCCATGGCCGCTCGTTGTTGGCGAGGCACCAGGACAAGAACGCTTGATACACGGTGCGCGCCTGCTCTTTCTGGCCGGGCGCGTGCTTGAGACATGCCGCAATGAAATCGCCGAGCGGTTCCATTGCGTCTCGCAGCTCGGCCGTTCTCTAGGCTCGCGATCTACTTTCGCGAGGGCCTGAGAGTGCTCGACTGTTCGGCTCAAAACGGTTCTAAGACGTCAATTGCCGGCGATCGGCACTCGAACCGCGTCCTGCGTTGCGAAGCCGTTGTTGGCAGGTTCCCTTTCACCCGGCTTGCGAATAGAAACAAAGCTAGAAACTGCGAGAGCACGATCGAGAGATGCCGCGCGCCAAACAACCCGCCCGCTTGTGGCTTAGGCCGGCCAGCAAGGACCGCGCCGCCGTTTGGATCATCCGAGACAACGGCAGGATGCACTCGACCGGGTGCAGCGAAGCTGCGCGTGCAGAAGCTGAGAAGAAGCTTGCAGGATACATCGGCGGCAAACATAACCCTGTTGCCGATCAACCTGCTCCCGCCTCTGAAACGGCTGTCCTAGACGTCCTTTCGGTCTATCTCGACGACGTCGCGCCGCGACAAGCGCGCCCTGCCAAAGTAGCCGAGCGGATTGAGCGGCTTATTGATTGGTGGGACGGAAAGACGCTCGCCAATGTCTCACCGGCAAGCTGCCGGGAGTATGCAAAACGGGCGATTGTAACGACGACACCCACGGGCAAAGTCGTTATCCGTAAAGGCGTCGGCGGTGCCCGACGGGACCTCGAGGACCTCCGCGCCGCGATCAATCATCATGCCCGGCGTGGCCTGCATTCGGGTTTCGTCAGCGTTGAGTTGCCGGCTAAGGGCAAGGCACGGCAGCGTTGGCTTACGCGCGCCGAAGCAGCCCGCCTGATTTGGGCCTGCTGGCGTCATCGCGAGACGCAAACGCTTCATCGCGGTCGTCAAAAAGGCAAGCTGCAGCAGACCCAAAAGAGGCCGCTGCGCCACTTGGCGCGATTTCTGCTGATCGCTCTCTATACCGGCTCACGGCCGGGCGCGATTCTCTCGGCGTCAATAGTGGCTGAACCTGGCCGCTCGTATATCGACCTAGATTCCGGCCTGTTTTATCGGCTCGCTGAGGGAGCGCGCGAGACCAACAAGCGCCAGCCGCCGGTTCCGATGCCGCTGCGCCTGCTCGCCCACATTCGCCGCTGGGAAAAAACAGGCGCGATCGCGCGATATCCCGTCGAGTTTAATGGTCTTCCGGTGAAGTCGGTTAAGGTCGGGTTCGCTCGCGCCGTCAAGCTTGCAGCCTTGCCCGGCAATATCACACCGCATACGTTACGGCACACTGCTGCAACGTGGCTCATGCACCAGCGGGTGCCGACTTCGATTTCTGCTGCTTATCTCGGCATGAGCGAGCAAATCTTCAAATCGAATTACGAGCATCACCACCCAGACTATATGCTTGAGGCACGCGATGCGATTGTCCGCCGGCGCTAGCGGATCTCGACCGATGCCGATCCGCGGCGAGGCGCGCGGCTTCGGTCGCCCTGAAGCATTTAGGGCTGGTGCCGACGCCATTCGTGAGAAGCGCAATGCACATCGCGACTTAGCCTCCCTAGCCGTGCAGCCGGAGCTACCTCCACTTTCAGCCAAGCCACGACTAACGCAATGCAGTTGGCAGTAGTGCCTCGGCTGCACGCTGCTGCGTTGAGGCGCTTCCTGGCCAGAGTGTCGAAAACGCCATTTCGGTTTACGGCACTGATACGGCACCGATTGATCGTGAACAAACGGCGCCAAACGGCAACAAACGAAAATAAAAACCATGGCATTTCATTAACTTAGCGAAACAGAGGCTCGCTCATAACGGTCTGGTTGCAGGTTCGAGTCCTGCCGGGCCCACCACCCCTCCCGTTCTAGCTCCCCTGCCGCGCTTCGCCGGACGCCGCGAAGAACTTCACGGCCCGTTGATCGCAACGCAGCCAGAGGTTTTCGCCCGGCAGCGCTTCCGGCCCGCCGCGTTGCTCGATCGTGATCAGGTCTCCGGTCGCCAGCCGGCAATGAACGTAGCGGGTGCTGCCGAGATACTCCGCGAACTCGACCTGCGCCGGCAGCGCATTGTCCTGCGCTTGCCCGGCCGACCAGTGCTCGGGCCGAACTCCGAGCTTGATCTTTTCCGCGGCGGCGGCAGGGATCGGCGCCTCGAGCGTGATCTCGGTTCCGCCGATCGCAACGCGATTTCCGTCCAGGCAGGTTCCGTCGACGATGTTCATCCGCGGCGAGCCGATGAACCCGGCCACAAACAGGTTCGCGGGGTTCTCGTAGACCGCTCGGGGCGAGCCAACCTGCTCGATGCGGCCGTCGCGCAGCACGACGATCCGATCGGCGAGCGTCATGGCTTCGGTCTGGTCGTGGGTCACGTAGATCATCGTGTTGCCGAGCTCGCGGTGCAGCCGCGCGATCTCGGCGCGCATGCTGACCCGCAACTCGGCGTCCAGGTTGCTCAGCGGCTCGTCGAACAGGAACACCAGCGGCTTGCGCACGATCGCCCGGCCGATGGCGACCCGCTGCCGCTGCCCACCCGAGAGCTGGCCCGGGCGGCGGTCCAGCAGCGGACCAATCTTCAGAACTTCGGCCGCCGCATCCACCTGACGCCTGATCTCGGCCGCGGGCACTTTCGCGATCTCCAGGCCGAAAGCCAGGTTTTCACGAACGCTCATGTGCGGGTACAGCGCGTAGGATTGGAACACCATCGCGATGCCGCGCTTGGCGGGGTCGAGGTCGGTCACGTCGCGCCCGGCGATCAGGATGTCGCCGTCGGTGACGTCCTCGAGCCCGGCGATCATGCGCAGCAACGTGGACTTGCCGCAGCCCGACGGGCCAACGAAGACGACGAACTCGCCGCCCTTCACCAGGAGGTCGAGCTTGTGGATGACGTCCACGGGGCCAAAGGACTTGCGGACGCCGCGCAACTCGATTGTGGCTGTTTCGGCGGTCATTGGGCGGCCCTTATCCAGACCAGCATTTCGCCCGCGTCGCGATTGTCCCAGAGATGGTACGGCACCAGGCGCGCGGTGGTGTTTTCCGCTGCGGGCGGCTGCGTGCTGTAGAGCCGGCCGTCCCCGGCGCTCCAACGTTCCCGGCGCGCCGGCAGCTCGATGACCAGGGCGCCGCCCAGCTCAGGCAACGGTTCGGTGCGCGCCGCCGAGAGGTCATCCGACAGCACGAGCCCGTTCAGATTGCCGGCGTTGTCCGTCTCCTCCACGCAGTAGATCAGCGGGCCGCGTGCGATGGCCACGCGTCCAAGGTCCGCCCGCACGGCCGGATGCGCGTGGAGCGCTCGCACCCGCATGGGCAGATCGAGCTCCAGGACGTCCCCATCGCGCCACTCGCGCCTGAGCTGGATATAGCCGCCCGACATGTCGCCCGTGCTCGTGTGCTCGCCGTTGAGAGTCAGGGTCGGCGCTTCGCACCACCCGGGCGCGCGCAGCGCCAGCGCGAAGGTCGCGGGCGCGTCGAGCCCAATGCGCAGCGTCACCCGTCCATCCGCCGGATAGGCCGTGGATTGCGTCAGCGTCACTTCGCCGGACGAGAGCTTCAGCCTTGCGGTGCTGTCGCCGTAAAGATGCACCGCGACGCCGTCCGCCGAGACGCCGTACATGTAGCTCCCGATCGACGCCACCGTGCGGGCGATGTTCGGCGGGCAGCACGGGCATCGGTGCCAGGTCCAGCGATGGTGCCCTCCCCGGCTCTCCAGCGGATTGTCGTAGAAGAAGCGCGATCCGTCGATCGACAGGCCCGAGAGCGCCCCGTTGTAGAGCGCCTGCTCCATGATGTCGGCGTAACGGCGGTCAGGCCCGCGCCCGAGCATGCGGCTTGCCCACATCATCAGGCCCACGGCCGCGCAGGTCTCCGCGTAAGCGCTCTCGTTGGGGAGATCGTAGTAGTCGGTGAAGCCTTCGTTGCTGGCCGCGGGCCCGATCCCGCCCGTCACGTACATCTGCTTGGTGGTCAGGTCTTCCCAAAGCCCCTTGAGCGCGTCCGTGAGCGTATCGTCCCCGAACTCGGTCGCGACGTCGGCCATGCCGGAATAAAGGTACATGGCCCGCACCGCGTGGCCGATGACCTTGGTCTGCTCGCGCACCGGCAGATGCGACTGGTTGTACTGGTAGGTCTTGTGCCGGAATTGAGCCGGATCCGCACCACGCGCCGCCGCCTCGATGTCGAAAAAATGCGGCTGCTGGCCGCGCGCGTCGATGAAATACCGCGCGAGGTCGATGTAGCGCTGCTCGCCGGTGGCGCGGCCGAGGCGGATCAGCGCGAGCTCGATCTCCTCATGCCCGCAATAGCCGTGCTTCTGCCCGGCGCGAAGGCCGAATTCCTTGTCGATGAGGTCGGCGTAGCGACACATGACGTCGAGCAGGGTGCGCTTGCCGGTGGCGTGGAAATACGCGACCGCGCCTTCCATCAGGTGCCCGGCGCAGTAGAGTTCATGGCAATCGCGCAGGTTGGTCCATCGCAGGCCGGGCTGCATGCGGATGAACCACGAATTCACGTAGCCGTCCGGCTGCTGCAGCTTCGCGAACATTTCGATGATCGCGTCGATCTTGGCTTCGAGGTCGGCGTTGGGCTTGCGATACAGCGCGTAGGCGGCCGTCTCGATCACCTTGGCGACATCGGAATCCCAGAACATCTGCACGTTCACGGTGTCGGGCGAGCCGTCCGCGCGGGTGTGCCAGGGCATCTTCACCGGCGGAACCGGGCGCTCGGGATCGATCTGGTCGAACATGCCGGCGGCGACGCAGCGCTCGTAAAGGATCATCGCGGTCTTGTCCGCGACCGCGTCGATGCGATCGCCCCAGAAGCCGCGCACCTCGACGTCCGGAACGGCGGGAGGCCGGAATCCGCCAGCCCTCAACAGGTGTTGGGAAGTCATGTCGTCACCACTTGTTACTGGATCTCAGAGACGGGTCACTTGACGGCTCCCGCGGTCAGGCCGCGGATGTAGTAGCGCTGCAGCAGCAGGAAGAGCCCGAGGCAGGGCGCCATCATCAGCATCACGCCCGACTGCACCGCGCCCCAGTCGATGGTGCCGAACTGCCCCGAGCGAACGGCCGCCATCATCACCGGCAAGGTATATTTCCGCTGGTCTGTCAGCAGGATCAGCGCCGCCAGGAACTCGTTCCACGATGCCAGAAAGGCGAAGATCGCCACCGTGGCCACCCCCGGAAGAACGAGCGGCAGCATAACCCTGCGCAGCATCAGGAACACGGACGCGCCATCCACCCGCGCCGCGTCCTCGATCTCCTTCGGGACCGCGTCAAAGGCGTTTCGCATCATGAAAATCGAGAACGGCAGGTGCAGCGTCACATAGATCAGCACGATGCCGGGCAGCGTGTTCTGCAGTCCCAGCCGCGTCAGGATCAGGAACAAGGGCGTCAGGATGGACTGGAACGGGATCATCACGGTCGAGATGATCAGAACGAACAGCGCGTTCTTGAGCGGGAACTGGAAGCGCGAGAAGCCGTAGCCGGCCAGGAGACTGATGAACACGGTAACGACGACGGTCGCGGCCGCGACCGAGAGGCTGTTGCCCGCATAGGTCCAGATTCCGACGCCGTACTGCGCCAGGTTCTCGTAGCTTTGCGTCGTGAAGCCCTCGACCGGCCAGGGCGGCAGCGGCGGCCGCGCCGCCTCCGTGGTGGACTTGAAGCTGACCAGCATGCTCCAGGCGATCGGAGCGATGAACAGCAACGACGTCACCAGCCCGATCACGTGGTAGCGGGTCGCCGCCCAGGCGCGGCGACGGGTTGCGGCTGCTTTGCGGGACATCACGCGCCCTCCGGCGTGCGTAGCAGCCTGAGCTGGACGACGCTGATCGTGACCAGGATCGCCAGCAGCACCATCGACATCGCGGCGCCGTAGCCCAGGCGGAACGACACGAAGGACTGGCTGAAGATCCAGTACACGGCCGTGACCGTGCTGTTTTGCGGACCGCCGTCCGCGATGATGTAGAACTGGTCGAACGCCAGCACCGACCCGGCGACCGACAGGATCAACGCCAGCGCGATCGTGCGGCGCATTAGCGGCAGGGTGATGCGGAAGAAGCGCTGCCGGCCGGATGCGCCATCCATGCGCGCCGCCTCCTGCACCTCCGACGAGATCCCCTGCAGCCCCGTGAGCAGGATGATCATGTTGAAGCCAGCGGTCTTCCAAACCACCATGACGACGATGGACCAGAAGGTTGTGTCGAAGGTGGCCAGCAGGTTCACGGGCTTCTCGGTGAGGCCCAGCCGATACGCCAGCGGCGAAAACAGGCCGACATCGACGTTCATCAGCCAGGACCAGAGGAGGCTCGCCGAGCCGAAGCCGACCACCACCGGCAGAAAGATCGCCGTGCGGTAGAGTTTCGTAAGGGGCCGCGCCCGCTCCACGAACAACGCCAGCGGAAAAGCCACCGCGAAGATCGCGATCGTGACGATCACCGTGTAGTAGGCCGTGAACCGCATGGCGCCCCAAAAGCGCTGGTCGACCATCAGGGCTTCGTAGTTGGCAAGTCCGATGAAGCGCGGGCGGCCCAGCAGCGGCCAGTTGTGCAGCGACATCCAGAACGCCATGCAAAGCGGCGCGAGAAAGAACACGAGGACCAGCAGCACAGCCGGCGCGACGAACAGGAGGCCGACCAACTGCTTCCGGCGCAGCCGGGAGCCTCGGCGACGCGGAGTGTGTGGCTGAGGCGGTGTGCCCTGGATCATTGAAACCATCCCGACAAGCCGGACGCCCGGCCCAGGCGCGTCATGCGCCTGGGCTGCGGATGAGGTCGCGCGGAGGCGCTCCCGGCGCTTTACTTGCCGGACGTGTCGATGATGGACTGCATGGTCTTCTCGGCTTTGATCAGGGATCCCTCGACGTCATTGCCGAAAAAGATCTCGTTCAGCATCTGCTTCCATGGGCCGGTGCTGCTGTTGATGATGTCGTTGTAAACCGGCGACGAGGGCGTCCGCCCGATCTTCATCGCCTCGGTGGCGACGAGATATCGCTCGTCGAGCGACTTGACGGCTTCGGCCGCGATGTCGCTGCGGGTGGGCAGGCTGCCGAGCTTGGCGAGCATGGTCTGGCCTTCGAGCGAGTAAACGAAGGTCAGGAACTCGCGGACCGCCGGCAGGTTCTTGCGCCCGGCCGTCACCACGAAGTTGTCGCCGCCCGCAAAGGACGCCTTGCCGCCCGTCTTGCCGGGCAGGAAGGCGACGCCGAACTCGACCTTGGGGTAGTTTTTGACGAGGTTGCCGATCGCGAAGGCCCCGATCGGCGACATGCCGATCCTGTCGGTTGCGAACCCACCGAAGAAGTTGGCGCCTGGGTCCGTCCGCGCGCTCTCGGGCACGTAGCCCTTGGCGACCAGCCCGCGGTAGAGCGCGGCCGCGTCACGCATCTGCGGCGTGTTGAGGGTCGCGCGCTTGCCGCCGTCAACAAGGATCTCGCCTCCCGACGCCCAGACCAGCGGCATGAACGTGAACGCGTTGCATCCCCCGCAGGCGCCGGAGAAATAGAAGCCGCGGATGTCGCCGCCGATGGCGTTGACCTTGCCGGCGTACTCCTCGATTTCGGCCCAGTTCGTCGGCCCCTTCTCGGGGTCGAGTCCCGCCTGCTTGAACAGCCGCTTGTTCCACAGCATCACGGACGCATCGGCAGACATCGGCGTCCCGTAGATCCGGCCGTCATAGGTCCCGGCTCCGAGATGCGCCTTCGAGAGACTCTCGTAGAACGGGAAGCCCTTCACGAGATCGGTGAGGTCCTCGAGTTGGCCGGAAGCCGCGAACGCCGGCGTGTAGACGAGGTCCAGCGAGAGGAGATCGGGAGCCGAGCCCCCGGCGGCCGAGATCGCATATTTCTGCACCATCTCGGTGTTGGGCACGATCTGGAGATCGATCTGCGTCTTGTGGCTGGCGTTGAACGCCTTCACCAGGGCCGGCATGAACGCCTCGCTGCTGGAGCGGGACCACATCGTCAGTTTCTGCTGGGCCATGGCCCCGCCCACCGATGCGCAGGTGGCCGCGAGGGCCAGGACTGCCGCTTTCAAACCCTTCATCTGCGTCTCCTCCAATTTGGCCTGCTTGATGCGGGCCTTGTTTTGTCGCGTGCGCGGCGGCCGCTAGGACGAGCGCACGATCAAGCTGCAGGGCAGTTTCGTGACGCCCCTCACGACCTCTTCGCGGTTGACCATGCGAACAAGCGCGAGGCCCGCCTGACGTCCCAGCTCCTTCAGGTTCATGTCGATCGTGGTCAGCGGCGGGCGCGTTTCCTTGGCGACGATTTCCCAGTTGTCGAAGCCCACCACGGACACATCGCGCGGAACGTCGACGCCGCGCTCGCGCAGCGCGTCGATCACCCCGCGGGCGATCTGGTCGTTGCCGCAGAAGACGCCGTCCGGCGTCTCCGCGCGCGACCACAACTGCGCGACGGCTTCGTGCCCCCACCGTTCGGACCAGGAGCCGAACAGCGTGTCGAGAAGCCTGGCCTGCGGGGCATGTTCCAGCACCTGCGAGCACGCGCTCGCGCGCTCCCGAACGGTGCCGAACTCGCGCGGGCCGGTCACATGGGCAATGCGGCTGCGACCCTGCGACAGCAAATGCTGCACGGCCTCCCGCGCGCCCTGGCGATCGTCGGGCACGAAGGTGACGCCATTCTGCGGGCCCGTGTTCAAGGCGTACACGACCGGGACCGGAAGCTCGGACAGGTCGACAGGCAGCGGCTTGTCGATGCGCTTTCCGGTCGCGATGATGCCGTCGATCTGCTTGTCCAGCATGGCGTCGACATGGATCCGGGCGAGTTCGGGATTGTCCTCGACCGTGCAGAGGAACACCGACACGCCATGGTCGATGAGTCCCTCAGAAATGCCGGCCATGACCGGCAGCGTGAACCTGCCATAGGTGTCGTTGGTCAGGAGCCCGACCGTAAAGCTGCGCTTGCGCGTGAGGCTCCGGGCCAGCGAGTTGGGGCGGAAGCCGAGTTCGAGGGCGATGCGCTTGATGCGGTCACGCGTTTCGGCCGTCATTCTTCCCGAGCCGTTCAGCGCTTTCGACGCCGTGGCGGCGCTGACCTTCGCGGCGTCGGCCACGTCGTAGATCGTCACCCGCTCGCCCGCCGACCCTACCGACACTGCTCGACCTCATTTGCGCAACCGGTTTTTCATACCTTGTAGGCCTGAGTGTCGCAATGAGAAACCGGTTGCTCAAGCATTTTTGTGAAGGACGATCGCGGGGCAGTTCAACAGGAGCGCCACTTACGAAACACGCTTACGGTCTCGGCAGGAAGCTGCTGAAGTGAGATCCGGCGTATCGTGCGCGTCGCGTCGCGCGTTGAGCGGCGTCGCGCCTCAAGGAGGATCACCATGACTGAGACGTTCGTGTCGCACCTCGAATGCTCGTTGACGGGCAAGCGCTACGAGGCGCGCCAGGTTCACGGGCTCTCGGACGCGGGCCGCCCGCTTCTGGTGCGCTACGACCTGGAGAAAATGGGGCGCGCCTTCACCAAGGTCGACCTCGCGGCAACCCGGGAGCCGGGCTTCTGGCGCTATGCGCCCATGCTGCCCGTCGAGAGGCCGGAAAACAGGGTCTCGCTGGGCGAGGTGGTGACGCCGCTGATCCCGCTGCAGCGCTCGGCGGCGGCGCTGGGCGGCCGGCCCGGGAAAGCCATCGTCAAGGATGAAGGCCGCCTGCCCACTGGATCGTTCAAGGCCCGGGGGCTTTGCCTGGCGGTGTCGATGGCCAAGGAGTTCGGGCTGCAGCACCTCGCGATTCCCACCAACGGCAATGCGGGCGCGGCCATGGCGGCCTATGCGAGCAGGGCCGGCCTGCGCTCCACGGTGTTCTGCCCGGACGACACGCCCGAGATCAACGTGCGCGAGATCCAGCAGCTTGGCGCCCAGACCTGGCTCGTCAACGGCCTCATCAATGATTGCGGCAAGATCGTCGGCGGCGGCAAGGAGGCGGTCGGCTGGTTCGACGTCTCGACCCTCAAGGAGCCCTACCGGATCGAGGGCAAGAAGACGATGGGGCTCGAGCTCGCCGAGCAGATGGGCTGGAAGCTGCCCGACGCGATCCTCTACCCCACCGGCGGCGGCACCGGCCTCATCGGCATGTGGAAGGCCTTCCAGGAATTGCTGGCGCTCGGCTGGATCGAAGGCCACCTGCCCCGCATGATCGCCGTGCAGGCGGAAGGCTGCGCGCCCATCGTCGAGGCCTGGAAAAGCGGCGCCGAGCATGCGCCGCTGTGGGAGAACGCCCACACGGTCGCGGCCGGCATCCGCGTGCCGATCGCGGTCGGCGACTTCCTGATTATACGGGCCGTCCGGGAGTCCAACGGCTTCTGCATGGCCGTTTCCGACGACGACATCATGGCGGCCCGCGACCTCGTGGCGCGCGAGGATGGGCTGCTCCTCTGCCCCGAGGGCGCGGCGACCGCGGTCGCCTACCAGACCGCCCTTGAGACCGGCCAGATCTCCCAGGACGAGACCGTCGTTCTCTACAACTGCGCGACAGGGCTCAAATACCCGATGGCGCCGGTGGAGCGGACCATCAACCGGTTCCAGCCCGTCGCTTACGACATGTTCTGACCCGCCCGGGCGGCCTCGAGCGCGAGCTGGGCCGGGGGGCGAAAAACGTTGCGGCCTTTACCCTGTACGCCGGCCAGATTCCCCGACCGCGTCACACACCGAGGGTTGACCCGGTTGTCGGGTTGTCCGACAATACGACAACGGTCAGCGATGGAGCGCGGTGTGGCTGATGACAACCTCCTGGTGAAAACCGGCGATGGTCGGGCGTGGGTGACCTTCAACCGCCCCGACAAGTTCAATCCGCTGGATTGGGCGACGCTGAAGGAGCTGCGCCGGGCCGTTGAGGCGCTGGACGCGAACCCGGCCGTCCGGGCCGTTGTGTTCACCGGGGCGGGCCGGGCCTTCTCGGCCGGAGGCGACCTCGCCGGCTATCTGTCGCTGTATGCCGACAAGCCGGCGTTCCGCCTGTTTCTTGATGATTTCGCAGCCGTCTGCGGCCTGATGGAGCGGTCCTCCACCATCTTCATCGCGGCCGTGAACGGAACGTGCGTGGCCGGCGGGCTCGAGCTCCTGCTCGCCTGCGACCTGGCCTTCGCGGCCGATACGGCGCGGATCGGCGATGGGCACGTGAACTTCGCGCAGATCCCCGGAGCGGGCGGATCGCAGCGTCTGGCCCGCGCCATAGGCCCCATGCGCGCCAAGCACCTGATGCTCTCCGGCCGTCTCCTCGACGCGCGAGAAGCGGAGCGGATCGGTCTTGTCGCCGAGGTCGCGCCGGCCGACGCTCTCGCGGGCCACGTGAACGCCTTCGTGGACGACCTCGTCCAGCGCAGCGCGACCGTGCTGGCCTCCATGAAAAAGCTGGTCAACGACACCCGCACGTTGGAATGGCAGGCCGGGCTCGACGCCGAAATGGACGTCGTCCACGCCTACGCAACCGGCCACCCGGACGCGATGGAAGGCCTGCGGGCCTTCGCGGAGAAGCGCCGCCCCCATTTTGCCGCCGACTGAGGAGCGGACCATGTTCACCCTGCGCGACCGCTATTGCATCGCCGGCATCGGCCACACCGACTACACCAAGCGGTCCGGCCGGACCGTTCTGGACCTCGCCTCAGAGGCCTGCCTGAAGGCCTCTGCCGACGCCGGAGTTCCCGTCCAGGACATCGACGGCATCGTAAGCTTTAACTTCGGCGATTCCGTTCCGGGCATCGCGGTAGCGACGGCCCTGGGCATGCCGCACGCGCATTACTGCGTCGACATCGCGGGCGGCGGCAACGCCGCGAACCTGATCGTCATGCACGCCATTGCGGCCATCGAGGCCGGACTAGCGAAGACCGTGCTCTGCTACCGCGCCATGAACGGCCGCTCGGGCTATCGGCTCGGCGGCGGCCGGGAGCTCGCGGCTCGCGGCATCACCCAATACACGGCGCCGTTCGGCTGGATCACCTATCCGCAGGCCATGGCCATGTGGTGCCGCCGACACATGATCCGCTATGGCACCACGGCCGAGCAGCTCGGCGAAGTGGCGGTCACGTGCCGCGCCAACGCGACCCTGAACCCCCGCGCCATGCAGCGCGAGCCGATGACGATGGACGACTACATGGCGTCCCGTTTTATCGTGGAGCCGTTCAGGCTGCTCGACATCTGCCTTGAGAGCGACGGCGCCTGCGCGGTGCTGGTGACGTCGGCCGATCGCGCCAAGGACATGGCGAAGCCGCCCGTCTACGTCATGGGCGCGGCCTATGGCGGCGGCCCCAACCAGGGCGAGGACCTCTTCGACGCCATTCGCTGGCCCGAGCACGCCGAGAACTACGCGAAATACATCGCCGATGACCTCTGGGGCGGCGCGGGCGTTTCGCCGAAAGACGTCGATGTCGCGGAAATCTATGACTGCTTCACGTACAGCGTGCTGATGCAATTGGAAGGCCTCGGCTTCTGCAAGGAGGGCGAAGGCGGCTCCTTTGTTCAAGGCGGCCGCATCGCCCGGGATGGCGAGTTGCCGATCAACACCCACGGCGGCCTCCTGTCGGAGGCCTACATCCACGGCTTCAACCACGTCATCGAGGCTGTCAGCCAGTTGCGGGGCGATGCGGGCGAGCGCCAAGTGCGCGACGCCGAGATCGCCCTCACGACGGCCGGCGCGATGACGTGCGGGAGCGCCATGGTCCTTCGCAGGTGAACGACATGACCTACGCCAAGCCGCTCCCCGAGCCTGATCCCGATTCCGCGCCGTTCTGGGCAGGAACCCGGGAGCACCGCCTGATGCTGCAGAAGTGCGGCGGATGCGGGCGCTTCCGCTTCCCGTCCCAGCGCCTCTGCCCGCACTGCCATTCGCCTGAGGCCGAGTGGGTGCAGGCCAGCGGCAACGGCACGGTGTTCAGCTGGATCGTGGTGCGCCACCCCGTCCCGCGCGAGGTCTACGGGCAGGACGTGCCCTACGTGGTCGCGCTGATCGCGCTCGACGAGGGCGTGCGAATGCCCAGCAACATCGTGGGCTGCGCCCCCGAGGACGTCACCCCCGGAATGGCCGTCACAGTGCAGTTCGACGACGTGACGCCCGACGTCACCCTGCCCCGGTTCAAGCCCGGACGAGCGTGAGCGATGATCACCGGTGAAACCTTTTCGTCGGCTTCGCCGCACCTGGGGCGACTCGCCGCCATGAACAGGGCGAGCCTCGAGGCGTTGCAGCTGCGTCGCATCCAGGCTCTGCTCGAGCGGCTCTACGCGCGAAACCCGTTCTATCGCGACCGTATGGACGCCGCTGGCGTCAGGCCCGAGCACATCCGCAGCCTCGAGGATTTCCGCAAGCGCATTCCGGTCGCCACCAAGCAGGACTTCCTGGCCGACCAGGAGGCGCATCCGCCTTTTGGGCGCAGGCTGGGCGTGCCGCGCGAGGACGTCGCGCTCGTCACCCTGACGGGCGGCACCTCCGGACAGGGGCAGGAGGTCTATGGCCGGACCCAGCGCGACGTCCACATGCTGGGGTACCTGCACCAGCTTCCGTGGACGATGGCCGGCCTGCGCCCCGGCGACGTGGCGTTCAACTGCGTCCCTGCAGGCGGCATGACCACGGGCGGCTGGGGCCCTGGCGAAGGCTTCAGGATCGCGGGCGCGACCGCGTTCCACGTCGGTGGGTCGCTGGCCACCGACGCGAAGATCGACATGATGCTGCGCTTCCGGGAAGCGCATTTCATCTACGCCTCCACGAACTACCACCACACCCTGGCCGAAGGCTTCCGGCGCCGCGGAATCCGACCGGCCGAAGGCTTTCCGATGATGCGCACGCTGTTCACGGCCGCGGAGGGCTACCCCATCGAGTGGGCGCAGGAGCTGGAGGCTTTCTGGGGCTGCCGCCTTCACGAAGGCTATGGCAGCACCCAGGGCGTCGGCTTCATCGCCAGCACCTGCGAGTGCGGTGCGGTGCGCCAGGGCGGCAGCCGAGGCTGCATGCATTTTCTGGAGTGGGAGAACTACGCGGAGGTCATCGATCCCGACACCGGCGAACCTGTCGGCCCGGGCGAAGAGGGTGAGATCGTGCTCACCAACCTCGGCGTCGAGGCCTCCCCGGTGCTGCGCTTCGCGACGCGGGACCGGGCGCGGTTCATCCCGCACCACGCCTGCGGGTGTGGCCGGCCCTGGAACGGCATCGAGGCCGGCGGCATCGCGCGCTACGACGACATGATGAAGATCCGCGGCAACAACGTGTGGCCGCTCTCGGTCGACAACGCGGTGTTCAGCCACGCCCATGTCGAGGAATATGCCGGCCGGGTCTTCGTCGACCACGCGGGCCGGACCGAGGTGGAAGTGCGGCTGGCGCTGAAGAACGACGCCCCCGCCGACGAAGCCTGGCGCGAAGATCTCTGCCGGACGCTCACGGAGCGCATCAAGGCTGCGACAAACGTGCTGATGAACGTCCGCGTGATCCCGCGCGAGGACCTGCCGAGCTTCTCCTACAAGGCGCGGCGCTGGACCGACGAGCGCCGCGAAGGCATGCGCACGGAGCGCAGGACATGACCCAGGCCGAGACTCAGCCGAACCCCGCGCAGCAACGCGCCGCGCTCGAGGACATGCGACGCGCCGCCGCCGTTCTGGCGCGTGTGCAGGATCCGCTGCTGCGCGGCCAATATGCGCATCTCGCGGGCCGCATCGAGGCGCTGATCGAAATCCTGGACGCGGGCGGCGTTCCCGCAGGAGGCCAGCCATGACGAGAGCGGGACGACTGGACGGGCGCATCGCTCTGATCACGGGCGGAGCCTCGGGCCTCGGCGCCGCCACCGCGCGAGCCTTCGTGCGCGAAGGTGCCCGGGTGATGATCGCCGACATCGACGAGGGCCGGGCGGCCGAACTCGCGCGCGAACTCGGCGACGGCGCCGCCTTCGTCCCGTGCGACCACACCGACCGCGGCCAGACGGAGGCCGCCGTCGCGGCCACGCTCGCGGCTTTCGGTGCGCTCGACATTCTGCACAACAACGCCGGCGGCCCCTTTGCGGGCCCGGTGGAGAGCGCCGACGACGCCGTGCTGGCGCGGGTGATCGGCGTCAACCTGGTGGGCGTGTTCAAGATGACGCAGTCGGCGCTGCCCGCCTTGCGGGAGAGCGCTGCGCGCAGGCCGCACGGGGCCTCGATCCTTTTCACGTCCTCGCTGCAGGGCATCAAGGCGCGGCCGAACTACACGGTCTACACGGCCTCCAAGCACGGCGTCGTCGGCCTCGTGAAGGGGTTGGCGCTGGAGCTCGCGCCGGCCAACATTCGGGTGAACGCGATCTGTCCCACCGTGACAGAGACGCCGATGCTGCGCTCGTTCCTGCCCGGGATGGCCCCCGACATGGACGAGGCCCGCGCGCGGCTGAAGGCCACGATACCGCTGGGCCGGATGCCGGAGCCGGAAGACACCGCCAACGCGGCGCTGTTTCTGGCGTCGGACGAAGCCCGCATGATCACCGGCGTGGCGCTTGCGGTGGATGGCGGACAGATGGCGGGCTGAGGAGGGCGCGATGGGCTATCCGGACTTTCGACTGGATGGCCAGGTGGCCATCGTCACGGGCGGCAGCAGCGGCCTCGGCCAGGCCGGAGCGTTGGCGCTCGCGAATGCGGGGGCCGACGTGGTGGTGGCCGCGCGGCGCCTGCCCGAATGCGAGGCTGTGGCGGAGCAGATCCGCCTCATGGGCCGGCGAGCCCTCGCGGTTTCGGTCGATGTCACCGACCCCGGCTCTACCCGCGCGCTGGCGCAGGCGGCCGAAGAGTTCGGCCCGGTGAGCATCCTGTTCAACAACGCGGGCGTCATCTCGCCCAAGTCTCTGGCCGACACCTCCGCGGAGGAGTGGCGCCGCACCCTGGACGTCAGCGCGACCGGAACGTTTCTGTGCAGCCAGGCGGTGGCGCCGGCGATGAGCCGCCGCGGACGCGGCGCGATCATCAACATGGGGTCGATCCTCTCCAGCGTCGGCATGGCCAACCGCGTCGCCTACGCGACCGCAAAAACCGCCGTGATCAGCATCACCCGCTGCCTGGCCGTGGAGCTCGGGCCATCGGGAGTGCGGGTCAACGCCATCGCGCCGACGGTGATCGTCACCGATCTCAATCGCAAGCTCACCGAAACGCAGCCTGAACTCTACCGGCGCGTGCTGGAGCGCATGCCGCTCGGCCGGTTGGGCCAGACCGACGACGTCACGGGAGCTCTCGTGTTCCTGGCCTCTCCGGCGGCCTCGTTTATCACCGGGCAGACGCTTTACGTCGACGGCGGCTTCACGGCCGGTTGAGCCGCGCGCGCGGGGCGAAATTGCCCGTCCTGCGAGCTGATCCGATTGCCGGTCCCGCGTGGGGCATGGTACAAACTATTGTCGGACAATCCGACATAACCCGGCGAAATGACCGGGATAGCGAGCAGCGCCGCGAGAGCGCTTCGAGGAAACGCGAGAGGGACTATGACCAGCTTTGGGACGCTTACCCGTAGGGGAGTCACTGCGCTTTTGGCCGCCGCTCTCGGGGCCGGAGCCTTCACCGGCGCTCAGGCGCAACAGCCTCCGATCAAGATTGGTTTGACCACCGATCTCACCGGCATCGCGGCGGCTTACGCCCGTGGCCAGGTGAACGGCGTCGAGCTCGCGATCGCAGAGATCAACGCGGCGGGCGGCATCATGGGCCGCAAGCTCGAGTTGCTCGTCCGTGACAGCCAACTGCGGCCGGAGCTCGGCACGAGCCATACGCGAGACCTGATCACCCGCGAAAAGGTCGACTTCCTGATCGGGCCGGACGCGAGTTCGGTTGGCGTTGCGGTCTCGGCGGTCGCCAAGCAGTACAAGAAGGTCGTCGTCATGACGATCCCGAACACGCCGCGACTGGTGGGCGAGCTCTATCATCCGCATTTCTTCACCATCGTGCCGAGCGGCACCATGCTGGCGCGGGCTATGGCGGAGGGCCTGGACAAGAAATACAAGTCCATCGCGTTTATCGGCGGCGATTACGAAGCGTCGCATCAGGCCGTGAAGTATTTCGGCGATTGGCTTGCCAAGGTGAACCCTGAGGCCAAGATCACCAACACCCAGTGGCCCAAGCTCGGAGAGCCGGATTTCACGCCCTACATCACCCAGCTTCTCTCGAGCAAGCCGGACCTGATCTTCTCCTATCTGTGGGGTTCGGACCTGATCGCGTTCATCAAGCAGGCGAAGTCCTACGGCCTGTTCGAGCGCACCAAATTCGCCACCCTGCTCTTCCTGGACGACCTGCGGGCGCTCGGCTCGGAAATGCCCGACGGCATTCTCGGCCAGATGTACGCGCCGCCGTTCGGCACCAAGGGCGGGAAGATGGACACCTTCATCCAGGCCTTCAACGCCAAGTACAACGCCTACCCGTCGGACTGGGCCGTGATGGCATATGACGGGATGATGCTGCTGGCCCAGGGCATCAAAGCCGCGAACTCGGTCGACCAGGAAGCGGTCAGGACCGCGCTGGAGGGGATCAAGTACGAAGGCCTGCAGGGCGGCGTCACGACGTTCCGCGAGGTGGACCACCAGGGCAACGTGCCTTCGTTCCTGGGCGTCACCGGCAAGGATGACAAGCTGCCGTTCAAGACCCTCGTCGACATCAAGCGGATCGAAGCCGACAAGGTTTGGCCGACGCCGCAGGAGATCCTGGCGGAGCGCAAATAGGCGCTCCTCCGACTTCATCCCGGGCGTGGTCAAGGCGGTCTGATCTGACATGACGGATGTGCTGATTCAAATCCTGAGCGGCGTGAGCAGGGGCATGGTCCTGTTCATCGTCGCCTCGGGTCTGACCCTGATCTTCGGGGTGCTGAGGGTCGCCAACTTCGCCCATGGCTCGTTCTACATGGTGGCGGCCTTCGTCACCTACACGGTCACCCGGATGGCGGGGGGCGGCATGCCCGGCTTCCTCGCCTCCCTGGTGATCGCGCCCTTGTGCGTCGCGGCGCTCGGCGCGGCGATCGAGATGCTGCTGCTGCGGCGCATCCAGCATCGCGACCACTTCTACCAACTGATCCTCACCTTCGCGATCACCCTCATCGTGGCGGACGGGGTCAAGATGATCTGGGGCCGGGACTATCGTTCGGTGCCTCGGCCGCAATTGCTCGAGGGAAGCATTTCGATCTTTGGGTCGCCGTTCCCCAGCTACTACGTTCTGCTGATCGTGATCGGCCTCGTGATCGCCCTGGCGCTGCGGCTCATGCTCGAGCGCACGCGCTTCGGCAAGACGCTGCGGGCCGCCGTGGCGGATGGCGAGATGGTGGGAGCGCTCGGCGTCAACGTGCCGCTTCTCTACACCGGCGTGTTCACCCTCGGGGCGTGGCTGGCGGGTTTAGGCGGCGCGCTTGCCGCGCCGGTCGGATCGATCGCGATCGGGATCGACAACTCCATCATTATCGAGAGCTTCGCGGTGGTGATCATCGGCGGCGTGGGCAGCGTCTCGGGCGCGCTCGTCGGCGCTCTGGTGATCGGCGTCCTGCAGGCGATCGGCATTATGGTCGCGCCGCGGCTTGCCATCGCGTTCATCTTCATCGCCCTCTGCGCCGTGCTGCTGCTGCGGCCGCAAGGCCTGCTCGGAAGGCGCGCCTGACATGGGTTGGAGAAGAGAAGCCGCCCCGCTCCTCGTCCTTCTCGCCACCATGGCGGCGCTGCCGTTCCTGGTCGGCGAAAGCGACGTCTATCTGGCCAACGACTTCCTGATCACCGCGCTTTTCGCGATGAGCTTCAACCTGCTGCTCGGGCAGGCCGGAATGCTGTCCTTCGGGCATGCGGCCTTCTACGGGCTCGGCGCCTACACGGTCGCGCTGCTCTACAGCAAGCTCGGCGTGCCGATCGTGCCCGGCATCCTGGCGGCCCCGCTGGTCGCAGGCGTCATGGCGCTCGCGATCGGCTTCTTCGTTGTGCGGCTCGAAGGCATGTATTTCGCCATGCTCAGCCTGTCCTTCGCGCAGCTGATCTTCTCGGTGGTGTCGAGCTGGTACAGCTTCACGGGCGGCGACAACGGCCTGCCGGTGAGCCCGCCGGATTGGCTGCTGCCCACCAACGCCTACTACTACTTCACGCTCGCGGTCGTCTCCGTCTGCATCGGGCTGCTGTTCCTCGTGCGCCGCTCCACCTTCGGGGCCGCGCTGGCGGCCATTCGCGAGAACCCGCAACGCGCTGCCTATCTGGGCCTCAACGTGCGGGTTTACCAGCTCGCCGCCTTCGTGCTGGCGGGGGCGCTCGCCGGTGTGGCCGGATCCTTGCGATCGCCCCTTCAGCAGATGGCGTTCCCGTCGCTGCTCTACTGGACGCAGTCTGCCGATCCGGTGCTGATGACGCTCGCGGGCGGCGTCGGGGCCTTTATCGGGCCCATCGTGGGTGCGGCGCTGTTCGTGCTGCTGACCTTCGTGGTCACGAGCCACACCGATTATCCCCTCTTCGCTTTCGGGGCCGTGGTGCTGGTGCTCGTCCTGTTTCTGCCCAAGGGCATCGTCGGGACGGTCGAGGGCTGGTGGGATCGTCGCCGCGCCAAGCCGGCTCCGGCCACGCCACCGCAGGCCGCCCACGCGGCCGCCCAGCAGGAAGGGTCGCGGCCATGACGGACGCCGTTCTGGAACTGCGCGGCGTCAGCAAGACGTTCGGCCCGTTCAAGGCCGTCACGGACATGAGCCTGTCCGTCCTGAAAGGCGAGATCCACGCCCTGATCGGCCCGAACGGCGCCGGAAAGAGCACGCTCCTGAACATGGTGGCCGGCGGCCTGCCGCCCAGCGCCGGCGAAATCCTGTTCGCCGGGCGCAGCATCGTGGGGCTGCCGCCGCACCAGATCGTCCATGCGGGCATCGCGCGGTCGTTCCAGATCACCAGCATCTTCCCGAAGCTTTCGGTGATCGAGAATGTCCGCATCGCCCTGATGGCGCGGCAGGGCCGTTGCCGGTCGCTGTTCGCGCCCGCCGCGGGCGTGATGCAGGACGACGCGCTCGCGCTGCTGGAGCAGGTCCACATGGAGCGCGACCTGGATCGGCCGGCCGGGGAACTGGCGGCGGGCGACCGCAAGCGGCTGGAGTTCGCGATGGCGCTGGCCGGAGCGCCCGAGCTGATGCTGCTGGACGAGCCCACGGCCGGGATGAGCCCCGAGGAGCGCTCGCTCGTCACCGCCATCATCCGCAAGATCAACGCGACCCGCGGCGTCACGGTGCTGTTCACGGAGCACGATATCGACATGGTGTTTTCCACCGCGCATCGCATCACCGTGATGCACCAGGGCTCCAAGCTGACCGAGGGGGAGCCTGCGGCCGTGCGGGCCAACCCGCGCGTGCGCGAGCTCTATTTGGGCGAGGCCGCGCATGCTTGAGTGCGATCGCCTCCACACCTATTACGGCGCGGCGCACGTCCTGTTTGCCGTGTCGCTCAATGTCGCGCCCGGGACGGCGGCCTGCATTCTCGGCCGGAACGGGGTCGGGAAGTCGACGACGCTGCGCACCGTGATGGGACTGACGCCGCCGCGGGAAGGAAGCATCCTGTTCAAGGGCCGCAGGATCGACGGCCTGCCGGCCTACAAGGTGGCCCGGATGGGCTTGGGCTATGTTCCGGAGGACAGGCGCGTCTTCGCCGAGCTCAGCGTCGAGGACAACCTGCTCGTGGCGGAGCGGCAGGCCGAAGGCGGCTTCGGCTGGACGGCCGAACGGGCGTTCGAGGTGTTCCCGGCCTTGCAGGAGTTCAGGACGCGCCTCGCCGGATTCCTCAGCGGCGGCCAGCAGCAGATGCTCACCATCGCGCGGGCGCTGATGGGCAATCCCTCGATGCTGCTGCTCGACGAGCCCACCGAGGGGCTTTCGCCCGTGATGGTGAAGACCCTCGAGGAGGCGATCCTGTCCCTCAAGCGCGAGGGCCTCACCATGCTGGTCGCCGCGCAGGACATGCACTTCGCCGCCAAAGTCGCCGACCACCTCTACGTCATGAACCGCGGCGCGATCGTCTACGAGGGGCAGCGCGCCGACATGGAGCGGGATGCGGCGGTGATCCAGTCGCATCTCGTGGTTTGAGAGGCGAGACATGGCATCCGCGCCCGACGACTGGGTCATCGGCGCCATGCTGCGGCGGCAGGCGCGCGAACGCCCCGACGCCGTCTATTTGGAGCTGACCACCGGCGGCCGCATCACCTACGGCCAGATGGACGAGGACGTCGACCGGGTCGCCACCGGCCTCGGCGGAATCGGCGTGGGCTTCGGCGACCGCGTGCTCGTGATGATGCGCAACTCGGCCGCCTATCTCCAGTGCTGGCTCGCCCTGATGCGCCTGGGCGCCGTCATCGTGCCGGTGAACACCGCCTTCAGGGGCGACTTCCTGGACTATGTCGTCAACGATTCCGGCGGGACGACGCTCGTGGCCGACGCCGAATTCCTGCCCGTCGTTGAGGCCTCGGCCCCGCGCCTTCCGGGGCTGAGTTCCGTGGTGGTCGTGGGCTCGGACGCCGCGCCTCGGACTGACGGGCCCGCGGCCGTTCCGATCCGTTTCGAGGAGCTGCTGCGCGCTCCCGCGCGCGACCCGGGCGTAGTGGTCACGCCGCGCGACGCCGCATCCATCCTGTATACGTCCGGCACGACGGGACGCTCCAAGGGGGCCCTGCTCCCGCACGGACACCAGCGCCTCAACCCGCACGTCTATATCGATCGCCTGGGCCTCACCTCCGAGGATGCGATCTATTGCTGCCTGCCGCTATTTCACGCCAACGGGCTGCTGCTGCAGGCCTATGGGGCGATGATCCTGGGCGCCCGCCTCATCCTGGCTCCCGGCTTCAGCGCCAGCGGCTGGCTGGGAGACATCCGCCGCCACGGCGCCACGGCGACCAATCTTCTTGGCGCCATGACCGAGTTCGTCTGGCGGCAGCCGGAGCGGCCCGACGATTCCGAGACGCCGCTGCGCATCGCCTGCGTGGTGCCGGTCCCGAAATTCGGAGAAGCCTTCCAGCGGCGGTTCGGCATGCGCATGGTCGAACTCTACGGCGCGACGGAGATCAACTGCCCCTTCTACATGCCGCGCGACGAACCGCTACGCCCGGGCTCATGCGGCCGCATCATCGACGAGTGGTTCGAGGTGCGCATCGCCGATCCCGAAACCGACGAGCCGGTCCCGGACGGCGAGGTCGGCGAACTGCTGGTCCGGCCTAAGGCCGCCTGGACCACGATGCTGGGCTACGTCAACCAGCCGGACGCCACGGTGCGCACCTGGCGGAACCTGTGGTTCCACACCGGGGACGCCTTCCGCCGCGATCCGGACGGCTACTACGCCTTCGTGGACCGGCTCAAGGACAGCCTGCGCCGACGTGGCGAGAACATTTCGTCCTTCGAGGTCGAACAGGTGCTGCTCGCCCATCCGGGCGTCGCCGAGGCCGCCGTGGTGGGCGTGCGGTCCCCCACCGATGAGAAGGAGCAGGAGGTGATGGCCTTCGTGGTCCCGCAGGAGGGCAGCCTCGATCCCGGCGAACTGGCCGACTTCTGCGCCGGCCGCATGCCGGCCTTCGCGACGCCGCGCTACATCGAGGTTCGGGCCGCCTTGCCGAAAACCCAGACCCAGAAGGTGCTGAAACACCTGCTGCGCGAGCAGGGCGTGGGCCCGAACACCTGGGAGAACCCGGTGATCAGCAAGCCCCGCCAGGGGCCGGGGGAACGCCGATGACGGCGCCGGATCTACTAAAAGGCAAGACCGCGCTGGTGACGGGCGCGACGAGCGGCATCGGGGAAGCGCTGTCACGGCGGCTCGCCGGCCGTGGCGCGCACGTCATCCTGCTCGCGCCCGACCCCGCGCGCGTGGCGCGGCTCGCGGACGAGCTCGGCGCGAGCGCGACGGCGCTGCCGCTCGATCTCCGCGACCACGCCGCCGTCGACGCGGTCGCGTCCCGGATACCGCCCGCCGTTCGCGCCATCGACGTGCTCGTCAATTGCGCCGGCCACGACATGGGCGGCGACGTGCGGTTCCACGAGCTGGACCCGAGCGCCCTGGACGGCATCATGGCGGTCAATGTTCTCGGGCTGATGCGCCTGACGCGCGCCATCCTCCCCGCCATGGTGGAGCGCGGGCGCGGCGACATCGTGAATGTGGGATCCATCACCAGCCGGCAGCGCAGCCGCCATCTTGCCGCCTATGCCAGCAGCAAGCATGCGGTGCACGGCTTCAGCCAATCGCTCAGGGCGGACTACGCCGACACGGACCTGCGGATCATCGAGATCCTGCCCGGAGCGGTGAAAACCAACTTCGCCAGCCGGCGCCTGGGCGGCGATGACGCGCGCGCAGCCGCATTCTACGAGCGCTTCCCCGTCACGCTGAGCCCCGATGACGTTGCATCGGCCATCCTCTATGCGCTGGAGCAGCCGCTGAACGTGACCGTGTCAGAACTGGTGGTCGTGCCCACCCGAGAGCGGTGACGCCCATGCCTGATCGCAACGTCGCGCTTGTTGTCGGATCTTCGGGCCTGGTCGGCGGCAGCATCGCCGGGCATCTTCAAGGCCAGCCCGGCTGGGACGTGATCGGCGTCTCGCGCCGCGCGGGCGCCTCGCCCGCTCCGGGCTGGCGCCACGAGGCGATCGACCTGCTGGACGCCGCCGCCTGCGAGCGCGCGGCGGAGCGGCTGGGCCATGTCACGCATGTGTTCTACGCCGGCCGCGCCCCGGGAGCAGACCCCGCCGGCGAGCGCGCCGCGAATGCGGCGATGCTGCAGAACCTGATGACCGCGCTGGAGCCGGTCGCGACCGGGCTGCGGCATGTCAGCCTGCTGCACGGCACCAAGTGGTACGGCAGCCATCTGGGCCCATACCGCACGCCGGCGCGGGAGGACGACCCTCGCTCACCGCAGCCCAACTTCTACCATGACCAGGTGGATTGGCTCACCCGGCGCCAACGGGGGCGCGGCTGGACCTGGTCCAGCCTGAGGCCCCACATTGTATGCGGGGTCTCGGTCGGCTACCCGTTCAACCTCGTCACCACCCTCGGCGCCTATGCGGGCCTTTGCCGCGCGAAGCGGCGGCCCATGACCTTCCCGGGGACGCCCGAATGCTGGAATTCCGTATCGCAGGCCACGGACGTTGGCCTTCTGGCGCGCGCCGCCGCTTGGGCGGCGACGGAGCCCGGCTGCGCCGGCCAGTCGTTCAACATCGTCAACGCCGACTATTTCCGCTGGCGTGATCTGTGGCCGCGCCTGGCGGAAGCGTTCGGAGTCGAGCCTGGCGGCGTCGAGAGTCGCAGTCTGGCGGCGGAATTCGAGACGGACGCGCCGCTCTGGGACGCAATTGTCCGCCGCGAGCGTCTGCTGCCTTTCCGGCTGGAACAGGTCGCAAACGGCGCCTTCGCGGATTTCCTCTTCTCGGCGGGATGGGACGACATGTCGTCCACCGCCAAGATCCGCCGCTTCGGCTTCGGAGAGGTCGTCGAAACGGAGCCGATGTTCGACGCGATGATCTCGGAGTTGCGCCGACGGCGGATCGCGCCATGAGAAGGGCCGCCGCGTTGAACTCGGCCCGAGGCGCGCTATAGCTTCATCCGCCGCCCTGCGGTTTGTCTCAGAAGGAGATTGCGATTGGCCGTAGCTCGTTTTCAACGCCTCGAGGCGGCCCCGGCCTACAGAACGGTGGCGGCCTCCATCGAGCGTGAGATCGTCGCAGGCCGAATCAAGCCCGGCGATCAATTGCCGACCGAGATGGCGCTGGCCGAGACGTTCGGGGTCAACCGCTCCACGGTGCGCGAGGGCATCCGGCTGCTCGAGGATGGCGGCATGATCGAGAGGCGCAACGGCAAGCGGCTCTATGTATCGCTGCCCCACTTCCAGACGCTCGCGAGCCGGGCGACGCGGGCGCTGGTGGTGCACGAGGTGACGTTCCGCGAGCTCTGGGAAGCCTCGATGCCGCTGGAGCCGGAGATCGCGTTTCACGCCGCGGAACGGATCACCGCCGGGGAGATCGAGGATCTGCGCGCCAATCTCGCCGCCATGTCGGCGGCGCGCGACGACACCGAACTTTTCGTCAAGCTCGACATGGAATTCCATGAGCTTCTCGCCAAGGCGACGAAGAACCGCGTGTTCATCCTCGCCCGGGAACCCATCAGCCTGCTGTTTCTGCCGGCCGGAAAGATCATCCTGCCGCAACTGCGGACCGAGCAGCGCGTGGTCGACGCCCATGGCGAACTGATCGCCATGCTGGAGCGGCGCGACGCCGTCGGCGCGCGCACCTGGATGATGAAGCACATGGTCGATTTCAAGCGCGCCTACGACCGCACGGGGCTCGATCTGGACATGCCGCTCTACGCCGCCATGCAGCGCTCGAAGCAGCTCTACGCCAGCAACGAAGAGGCCGCCAGAACCCCGCGCCGCACGAGCCGCA
Organism: Alsobacter metallidurans; assembly: GCF_014636935.1. Classification (GTDB taxonomy): domain Bacteria; phylum Pseudomonadota; class Alphaproteobacteria; order Rhizobiales; family Beijerinckiaceae; genus Alsobacter; species Alsobacter metallidurans. Next base: position 1,674,388 of record NZ_BMES01000002.1, read on the forward strand.
AGGCGACCGCCAGGAAACCCGACGCGGCTTGACGAGCTTGTCGAGCGGAACGGGTTCGGGCTAGTTTGATTGCCCGATTGTCGGACAACACTATGCCCAGCCCGAACCCCTCCGCGCCACCCCCGCCAGCCTTTCTCGGCGCACTTTGCGAATGGTTGAAGACGCGGCTCCCGGGAGACTGGGACGGCGCAACGCTGAAGGCCTTCACGCAGGGGCAATCCAACCCGACCTACCTGCTGCAGGCCGGCGCCTGCGCCTATGTGTTGCGGGCCAGGCCCGCCGGCGTCCTGCATGCGTCCGCGCACGCGATCGACCGCGAATTCCGGGTGCTGGAAGCGCTTGCGGGCAGCGCCGTGCCGGTCCCGGCGCCGCGCCTCTACTGCGACGACGCGGGATTGATAGGCGTCGCCTTCTACGTGATGGACTACGTGCCCGGGCGGCTGTTGGCCGACCCCGCTTTGCCCGAACTGTCCCCCGATGACCGGCGCGCCGCCTACGCGTCGTTCGTGACCACGCTGGCGGAGCTCCACTCGATCGATCCAGCGTCCGTCGGCCTCGGCGACTTCGGCCGGCCCGGCCAGTACTACGAGCGGCAGATCTCGCGCTGGACGCGGCAGTACCGGGCGGCCGAGACCGAGACCATCCGGGCGATGGAGCATCTCCTCGCCTGGTTGCCGGGCAACATGCCCGGCGAAGAAACCGTCAGCCTGGTGCATGGCGACTACCGCTTCGAGAACCTGTTGTTCCACCCCACCGCCCCGACCGTCTCGGCCGTGCTGGACTGGGAGCTTTCGACCCTCGGTGACCCGCTGGCCGACCTCGCCTATGCGGCGCTCTGGCATCGGTTGCCGCCCCATGCCTTTCGGGGTCTCGCAGGTCGGGCCGCCCACTTCCCCGGTGTGCCGAGCGAGGCGGAATTCGTGGCCGACTATTGCGCGCGGGTGGGCCGGCCGCCGATCGCGAACTGGCGCTTCTACGTGGCCTTTTCGTTCTTTCGCCTCGCCGCGATCCTCCAGGGTGTGCGCAAGCGTGCGCTGGACGGCAACGCGGCCGGACCAGACGCCTTGCAACGCGGCGCGCTGGCGGGGCTCTGCGCCGAGCTGGGGTGGGACGCCGCACAGCGCGGATGATGGCTGGGCTCCGGGCCGGAGCGCCAGCCGAAAGAAAGCGGGACGGGAATGGACGAACTGATCGATCGCCGGGTTCTGGATTTCGTCCTGGGCGACTGGCTCAAGGTCGACCGGCTCTACGCCCGCGCCGCTTTCGCCGAGCACAGCCGGGAAAGCACGTCGGCGATGCTCGACGTCGCCGACCGGGTCGCGCGGACGCGGTTTTTGCCCCACTACAAGGACGCCGACCGCCAGGAGCCCTGGCTCGAAAACGGCGTCGTGCGCCTCCTGCCCCAGATCGAGGACGCGCTGGGCGCCTTCGCGGAGGCGGGGCTTTCGGCCGCGCCGTTCCCCGAGCGCTTCGGCGGTCTTGCCGCGCCCAACGTCGTTTATTCGGCCTGCATGGCGCACGTGATGGCGGCCAACATCGCCACGGCCGCCTACGCGATGCTGACCACCGCCAACGCCCGGCTGCTCTGCGCCTTCGGGTCGGAGGCTCAGGTCGACGCGCTGGCGCTTCCGCAGATCGCCGGCGACGCCTTCGGGACGATGTGCCTGTCCGAGCCGCAGGCGGGCTCATCGCTCGCCGACATCGCCACCCGCGCGGCGCCGGACGGCGAGTATCCGCTGGGATCGCGGTACCGGCTCACCGGAACCAAAATGTGGATCTCCGGCGGCGACCATCAGATGGGGCGCAACATCGTCCATCTGGTGCTGGCCAAGATCGTCGGGCCCGACGGAGTTCTTCCGGCCGGAACCCAGGGCGTCTCGCTGTTCGCCACGCCCAAGACACTGGCGGACGGACAGCGCAACGACATCGTGGTCGCCGGCCTGAACCACAAGATGGGCTACCGCGGCACGGTGAACTGCCTGCTGAATTTCGGCGAGGGCGCCGCTACGCCGGACGGCGCGCCGGGAGCGATCGGTTATCTGATCGGCCAGCCCGGGCAAGGCCTCGCAATCATGTTCCACATGATGAACGAGGCCCGCATCGGGGTGGGGTTGGGCGCCGCCGCCCTGGCGTGCCGCGGCTTCGCGCTATCGCGGCGCTATGCGCGCGAGCGGCTGCAGGGTCGGCCGCCGGGCCAGCGCGACGCCAGGGCGCAGTCGCCGCTCGTCGCTCACGCGGATGTCCGGCGCATGCTGGTCGCCCAGAAGGCCTTCGCAGAGGGCGCGCTCAGCCTCGTCCTGTTCTGCGCGATGCTGGTCGACGACGAGAAGACCGCTCTCACCGAAGAGGAGCGCAGCGACGCCGGCCGCCTGCTGGGCCTGCTCACCCCGCTCGCCAAGACATGGCCGTCCGAATGGGGCCTGGCGGCCAACGATCTCGCCATCCAGATCCACGGCGGCTACGGCTACACGCGCGATTTCGACGTTGAGCAGCTCTACCGGGACAACCGCCTCAACGCGATCCACGAAGGAACGACCGGAATTCAGGCCGCGGACCTGCTCGACCGCAAGATCCTGCGGGATGAAGGGAGAGGGCTGGCGTTGCTTGGCGCGCGGGTCGCCGACACGATTTCGCGGGCTCGGCTGGAGCCATCCCTGTCCGGTTGGGCGCACGACCTTGCCGAGCTATGGGCGGAATTCTCCCAAACCATCGCGGTTCTGGCGGAGCGTGACAACCGGCGCGCGCTGCCGCATGCGGGGCCCGTCCAAAGCGCGCTCGGGCACCTCGTGATAGCTTGGATCTGGCTCGACCAATGCGTGGTCGCCCTGCCAGGCGGCCCCCAAGACCCGAACCTCGCGGCCGGGATCACGGCTGCGGCGAACCACTTCTTCGCCTTTGAAGCCCCCCGCGTCAGGATCTGGAGCAACGCCGCCCGGAATGACGCAAGCTTGCCGCCTGCGCTCTCCGACTTCGTGCTGTAGACGCACGCTGACACAAAGACTGGCCAGACCATGAAGCTGTATTACGAAGATATCGAGAAGGGCGCCGTGTACAAAACCGGCGGCGTGACGGTGACCGAGGACGCCATCATCCGTTACGCCATGGACTATGACGTCCAGCCCTTTCACGTGGACCGGGAAGCCGCGAAGCAGTCGATCTTCGGCGAGTTGGTTGCGAGCGGCCTGCACACGCTCTCGCTCACGTTCAGGCTTTGCAATCAGGAGGGCCTGTTCACCAAAACCGCGGTCGCGGGACTGGGCTTCGACGCTGTCCGATTCCATGCCCCGGTGCGGCCCGGCAGCACGCTGCGCGCAACCGCCACGGTTCTGGACAGGCGCATGTCAGCGAGCCGGCCGCAATACGGGATCGTGACCTGGCTCATCGAGACCCACGACAACCGGGGCGACCGGGTGCTCAGCCTCACGATGTCCCATCTGCAGGAAAGCCGGGCGGCGTCCGTTCCCGCTCCCGCGGCAGGTTGACCCGTCCGCCCGCAGAGCCGACGGACTAGGCGTATTCGGGTCTCGCCGGCGTGAAGACGTCCAGGTTGAGCACCGCCTCGTCCCCGATGACCTCGCCCCAGTGCTCCACATTCGGCGGCACCACGAGAAGCTGGCCCGGGCCGAGGATGTGCTCCTCGCCGCCCACCACGAAGCGGATCCGGCCCGCCAGGATGTAGGCGATCTGCTCGTTGGGATGGGAGTGCGGCTTGGGCTCATGCCCGGGCTGGAGCCGATGCAGCGCCACGGTCGCGCCGTCGCCCGTGAAGCCCTTGCGCTCGACGCCGGGGCGAACCGGCGTCCACGGGATGTCGTTCCAGTTGATCGTGGGGATGCTCATCGGCGGATCTCCGTTTGGTGTGACGCCTACTTGGCCGCGCCCAGGATGCCGCCGGGACGCAGAAACAGGAAAACCAGCAGCATCGAGAGCGCCGCCACGTTCTTCAGGCCGGATCCCAGCGCCGCGATGGCGCCCGCCTGCACGAGCCCGAGCAGCAATCCGCCCAGAAAAGCCCCGAGCGGCCGGCCGAACCCGCCCACGATCGCGGCGATGAAGCCCGAGATCGCGAACGGCACCCCGACGTTGAACGCGGTGTACTGCGTCGGGGTGATCAGAATGCCCGCCGTGGCCCCGAGCGCCGCGCTAAGCGCAAAGGACAACGCCAGCATGCGCTTGACCGGGATGCCCTGCAGGGCGGCCGCCTCGCGATCGATCGAGCAGGCCCGCATGGCCTTGCCCGCCAGGGTGTAGCGGAAAAAGGCCGTCAGGGCCGCGATCACGAGCGCCGATGCGCCGAGGATCCAGAGCAGCTGGACGCTGATCGCGACGCGCCCGAGCATCAGGGGCGGCACGTCGGTGAACACCGGCAGCGTGCGCGGCTGGTCGCCGACCGCCAGCAGCGTGGCGCGCTCCACCACGATCTGGGCAGCGAGCGTCGCCAGGATCATCACGAACATCGTCGCGTTTCGGTCCCACAGCGGGCGCACGACGAGCCGCTCCAGCAGCATCCCCATCGCGGCCACGACCACGATGGCCACGGCGGCGGCCGGCAGCAGCGGCACGCCATAGCGCATCAGCAGAAGCTGGGTCAGCATCCCGCCCAGCATCACGAACGCGCCCTGGGCGAAATTCACGATGCCGCTCGCGTTGTAGATCACGCAAAAGCCGATGCCGATCAGGCCATAGATGCAGCCTGTGCCGAGGCCGCTCACCAGCACCTGCGCGATGTAGGTCGGGTCAGCCATCGGCGATCTCCACTCCACCAAGATAGGCGGCGATCACCGCCGGGTGGGCGCGCACCTCGGCCGGGGCGCCCTCCGCGATCTTGCGGCCGAAATCGAGCACCACGACCCGGTCGGCGACGTTCATCACCAGCGACATGTCGTGCTCGATCAGCAGCACGGTGACGCCCTGGTCCGCGATGGTGCGGATCACGGCGGCGAGGCGCTTCGACTCGGCCGCGTCCAGCCCGGCGGCGGGTTCGTCGAGCAGCACGAGCCGAGGGCCGGCGGCCAGCGCCCGAGCCACCTCGAGCAGGCGCTGCTGGCCATAGGAGAGCACCTTGGCGGGCTGGTCGGCGACGTCCAGCAGGCCAACCAACGCCAGCAACTCGCGGGCGCGCGCTGAGACGGCGGCCTCCTCGCGCCGGGTTGAGCCCGGGCGCAACACCGCCGCCAGCAGGCCGCTGCGGGTTTGCAGATGCTGGCCGACCTTGACGTTGTCGAGCGTCGTCAGGTCCGGAAAAAGCTGCACCAGCTGGAACGTGCGCACGAGGCCCCGGGCCGCGAGCCTGTCCGGCCGCATGCCGACGATGTCCTCGCCATCGAACAGGATGCGGCCCTGGTCGGGCGTCAGGAAGCCGGACACGAGGCTGAACAGCGTCGTCTTCCCAGCGCCGTTGGGGCCGATCACGGCGGTGACGCCCTTCTCGGGCACGTCGAAGCTGACGTCGCCCGTGGCGGTGACGCCGCCGAAACGCTTGGTGACGGCCTGGACGCTGAGGCGGGTCATAGGTCGGCGCTCCGCGGGCGGGCCTTGGCCCGGTCGAACAGCGAGGCGAGGCCGCGCGGCGCGTAGATGAGGATCACGATCAGGGCCGCCCCATAGGCGAGATCCTGGTAGTCCTTGAAGCCGCGGAACACCTCCGGCATCAGGCTGACGATCAGCGCGCCGACCAGCGGCCCCGCGACGCTGCCGACGCCGCCCACATACAGCATCGTGAAGCCGAGGATCACCATGTGAAGGCCGAACACCTCGGGGCTCACATAGCCGACCACGTGCACGAAGAGGCACCCGGCCAGGGCCGCGAACGCGGCCGAAACCAGAAAGGCGAGCAGCTTGGTGCGGGCGACGTCGACGCCCAGCGCCATGGCGCCGTTCTCGCTGGCGCCGAGCGCCAGAAAGGCGCGGCCCATCCGGGAGTCGCGGATGCGCGCCGAGATGAAGGTCGACGCCAGCACGATGGCCACCAGCAGCGCGAGCTGGCCGCGATCCGACGTCACCTCGTAGGACCCGACGCCGAGCGGCGGAATGCCCGAGATGCCGAGGTAGCCTTGCGTGACCGACTGCCACTCCACCGCGATCTCATACGTGATCAGGCCGATCGCCAGCGTGCCCATGGCCAGGTAGTGGCCCTTCAGCCGCAATGTCGGGTAGCCGATCACCAGCGCGAGCAGCACCGCCGCCGCCACCCCGGCCCCCATGGCGGGCACGACCGGCCATTGGTAGGTCGTGGTCAGCACCGCCGACATGTAGCCGCCTACCGCCGCGAAGGCGTTCTGCCCGAACGAGACCTGGTTGGTGTAGCCCATGAACAGGTTCAGGCCGGTGACGAACACCGCGTAGACGAGCGCAAAGCCAATCACGGTCGCCGGGTAGCCGCCGGCCACGAAGCCGTAGCCCACGAAGAGCGCCGAAAGGCCCCATGGCAGCAGGCGAAGCGCGCTGCGCCAGTCAGGTGAAGTAGTACTGCGCAAGGTCTTCATGGCTCGTGATCTGATCGGCGTCGAGGCTGGCCGCGATGCGGCCAAGGGAAAGCACATACACGCGGGTCGCCATCTTGAGCGCCGCCGGGGCCTTCTGCTCGACAAGCAGGATGGGCAGCCCCTCGTCGCGCAGGGTCGCGAGCTTCTCGAAGATCTCGGCCGTGATGCGGGGCGCGAGGCCCAGCGACGGTTCGTCGAGAAGCAGGATCTTGGGGTCGCCCATCAGGGCGCGCCCGATGGCGAGCATCTGCTGCTCGCCCCCCGACATCGAGCCGGCGAGCTGCGCGCGGCGCTCGCCGAGCCGGGGAAACAGCTCCAGCACGCGCGCCAGCCGGCGCTCGAACTCGGGCTTGTCGCGGCCCAGCCGGTAGGCGCCGAGCTGCAGGTTCTCCTCGACCGTCATCGGGCCGAAGATGCCGCGCCCCTCGGGCACCAGCACGACGCCCCGCGCGCTCACCGCCACGGCGTCGCCGCGCGGCAGCGGCTTGCCCTGGAACATCACCTGCCCGGTCGTGGAGGTGAGCCCCAGGATCGCGCGCAGCAGCGTCGACTTCCCGGCCCCGTTGGGGCCGAGAATGGCGACGAGCTCACCCGTCCGAACACGGATGTCCGTTGGGGCGAGGACGCGCACGTGCCCATAGCGGGCCGTGAGCGCCTGCGTCTCGAGGATCGCGTCGCCGGGCGCGCTCGCCAGGGTCATTGAACGACCTTGACCTTGCCGTCGCTGATCGTCGCGATGAAGAACGGGTTCTTGGTCAGGCCCTGATGCACGGTCGCGCTCATGTCGTAGACGCCGGTCGTGCCCTGGAAGCCGCTCAGCGTTTCCAACGCGTCGCGCACGGCCGGACCCTCGATCGACTTCGCCTTCTCGATCGCCGCCACGGTCAGCATCACGCCGTCCCAGCCGCGCGAGGCCCAGTTCGGGTCGCGGTCCTGGAACTTGGCCTTCCACGGCTCCAGGAACTTGCCGATCTCGCTCTTGAGCGGACCTGCCGGCAGGCCCTCGTAGACCTGCGAAGGCGAGGCCACGAACAGGAACTTGTCGCCCAGCACCTCGGCCACCGGCTTGAACACCGCGATGTCCTCCAGGCTGGTGAGCATCAGGAGGTCGCCGCCGAGCTGCTTGATGTTCTTGGCCGCCGTGAGGGTCGTTCCGCCCAGGCCGATCTTCAGGATCGCCTTGGCGCCGGCCGCCTTCATCTTGGCGATCTGGACGGAGAGGTCCGCGTCGTCCTGCTTGTACTGCTCGACGCCCACGACCTCGATGCCGTAGTCGGCCGCCGACTTCTCGGCCGCCGCCTTTTGCAGGTTGGCGTAGGGAGTGGGATCGTGCAGCACGCCGATCTTTTTGACGTCGGTCTTTTCCTTCAGGTATTCGAGCCGCTTGGTCACCTCGAAGCCAGCCGGCGGCAGGGTCGTGTAGGCCCATTTCACCTGGTCGGGCTGCTGCGGCAAAATGGAGCACAGCACCATCGGCACCTGGGCGCGCACCACGAGGCCCGCGGCCGCGAAGTTGCCGGCGGAGACGCAGCCGCTGATGAAGATGTTGACCTTGTCGGAGGTCAGCATCTTTCGATAGACCGTGACGGCCTCCTGCGGCTCGGACCGGTTGTCCTCCACGATGACTTCGAGCTTGCGCCCCGCGACGCCGCCCTTGGCGTTCACGGCCGCGACCGCGAGCTCCACGCCGTCGCGCCAGGCGCGGTCGACGGTGGCCGCGTAGCCGGTGAGCCCGGCCGAGATGCCGATCTTGTAGGGTTCCTGAGCCAATGCTGGCCCGCTGGCGACGACGCCGAGCGCAAGGCCGAGCGCGGCCATCTTCAGTGTGTTCGACATGGTTTCCCTCCCTTTATTGTTTCACGAACGCCCATTTAGTCGGGCGGTCCGAATCCTCCGCCGCCGGGCGTCTCCAGCAGCACGACGTCGTCGGCCTGCATGGTGAGCTTGCGCGGCTCGCTGACGTCGCGACCATTGATCTGGAAGCGGCCCGCCTTGCCGGGCATGCCTCCGCCGACGCCATCCGGTCCGCTGTCGAGGCGGCTCGGCACCGCGTTCAGCAGCCACGGCTGGTCGGTCAGCATCCTGAACTGGATGATCTGCCCCTCGCCGCCGCGCGAGTGGCCGGCGCCGCCCGAGCCCCGACGCAACTCCTTGCGCTCGAAGACGATCGGCATGGCGGCTTCGAGGATCTCGATCGGCACGGCCGCCACCCCGGTGGGGTAGCAGGTCGCGCTGGGCCCCGGCTTGGTGGCGCGCGCGCCCATGCCGCCGGAGTAGTTGAACATCGAGGAGGTGAAGGGCTCGCCGTCCGGCTTCTTGCCCTGGATCTGGATGGTCCACACGGCGCCCGACCCTTCGGCCAGCACGCGCTCGGGCATCACCTGGTGCAGCGCCTTCAGGATCGGCATCGGCACATACATGCCCACCACGTGCCGGGCGTTCACCGGCGCGGGGTATTTGCAGTTCACGATCGAGCCGAGCGGCGCCTTGATCTCGATGGGCGCGAGACTGCCGGTGTTGTTGGGCAGCTCCGGGTTGAGACAGCTGCGGATCGCGAAGGTCGAGTAGGCGTGCGTGTAGTTCAGCACCACGTTGATGCCCATCGGCACCTGCATGGTGGAGCCCTCGAAGTCGACCGTGATCGCGCCCTTCTGGGCGTCGATCGTGACCGCCGTCTTGAGCGTGATGACCTGCCCGCCCGGAACGTCGAACTGGCTCTCGCCATGGTAGACGCCCGGCTTCAGCTTGCGAATGGCCTCGCGCGTGGCGTCTTCGGAACGCTGGATGATCTCGTCCGACAGCGTCTCGATATCGTCGATGCCATGGCGGCGGCACAGCGCGATCAGGTGCTCGGCGGCCGCGTGCCCGCTCGAGACCTGCGCGGCGAGATCGCCGAACACCGCGTCCGGCGTGCGCACGTTGCGGCCGATGATGGCGTGCAGCACCGGATTCGGAACGCCGCGCTCATAGAGCTTCAGCGGCGGGATCCAGAGCCCCTCCTCATGGACGTCGCGCGCGCCGGCCCCGATGCCGTAGCCGCTGATGTCCGTGTGGTGGATGGTGGAGCCGATATAGGCGATCAGCCGCTCGCCGTCATAGATCGGCGTCAGGATGGTGATGTCGAAGAAGTGGCCGGCCGACAGCCACGGATCATTGGTGATCAGCACGTCGCCGGGCTCGCACTTGCCCTCGAAGAGCCGCACCAGATGCGCGCCCGCGAAGGCCAGCGAGTTGATGTGCCCGGGCGTGCCGGTGTTGGCCTGCGCCACCATGCGGCCGCGCAGATCGAACAGCGCGCAGGCGAGATCGCCCGCCTCGCGCACGATGGGGCTAAAGGCGATGCGCTGAAGCGCCTTGGAGCGCTCCGTCACGATGCCGATGAGGTTGGACCAGAGGATTTCGAGTTCGACGCCGTCCATCGGATTATCCCTTCGTGGCGACGATGCAGCCGAGGCTGTCGATGACGGCGACCCAGCCGGGCGGCAAGGCGGTGGTGGTCTCGCGCTCCTCGATGATCGCCGGGCCGGTGATCGACTGGCCCACGGCGAGATCGGCGCGATTGTAGACAGGGGTGTTCTGGCTGTCTGCCCAAGCGTGGACGAGACGGCGCCGACGCGGCTCGCCGGGCGATGAGCCCGCCCTCGGGATGGCCTTGACGCCGACCAGCGGCCCGCGCGCCGTCACCCGCCAGGTGACGATCTCGACCGGCACGTGCGAGGGGTTCATGCCGTAGAGCGTCCGGTAGGCTTCGGTGAAGCGATGTTCCACGTCTGCGAGATCGCGACCCGCGCGCGGGTCCTCGGCGAAGGTCACCGCTACTTCGTGCTGCTGGCCGACATAGCGCATGTCGGCGCCGAAACTGAAGGTGACGTCGGCTGGCGCGCAGCCGGCCTCGCCCAGAGCCGCCGTCGCCTCGGCGGTGAGCTCGTTGAGAATGGCGTCCACACGGCCCCAGTCGAGCTCGCCGAGCCGACCGAGATCACTGCGCACGAGGTCGAGCCGGACCGGCGTGACGAGGGTGCCGAAGGCCGACAACACGCTCGATTGCGGCGGCACGATCACGCTGGTGCTTTGCAGCAGGCTTGCGACCTCGCAGGCGTGGAGCGGACCTGCGCCCCCGAATGCGAACAACGGCAAGCCGCGATAGTCTACCCCGCGATCGGTCGCGTGCGTGCGCGCCGCCGACGCCATGGCCTCCGTGACGACCCGGAACACGCCGCGCGCAGCCTCAACCGGGGCGACATGGAGCTTGTCGGCCAGCGCCGCCACCGCGCGCTCGGTCGCCGGCAGGTCGAGACGCATGTCGCCGCCGAGGAAGTTCTCGGCGTCGATCAGGCCCAGCATCAGGTCGGCGTCCGTCACCGTGACGTTCTGGCCGCCGCGGCCGTAGCAGGCGGGGCCCGGCTGGGAGCCGGCGCTGTGCGGGCCGACCTTCAGCAGCCCCAGCGCGTCCACATGCGCGATGGAGCCGCCGCCGGCGCCGATCTCGATCATGTCGATGGACGGCACCGTCACCGGCAGGCCGCTGCCCTCCTTGAAGCGATAGCGCCGGTCGACCTCGAACAGGCCGGTGACGAGCGGCTGGCGGTTCTCGATCAGGCAGGCCTTGGCGGTGGTGCCGCCCATGTCAAAGGACATCAGTCGGTCGACGCCCAGCAGCTCGGCGTAGTGGCAGGCGGCCAGCGCGCCGGCGGCCGGGCCGCTCTCGATCATCCGGACGGGATTGCGCCCCGCAGTCTCGGCCCCGACGACCCCGCCCGAGCTCAGCATGATGAGCGGCGTGTTGGCGAAGCCCTCGCGGCCCAGACGCTCGGAGAGGCGGCGCAGGTAGGGCTGCGAGATCGGCATCGCGTAGGCGTTCACCGTCGTGGTCGACGCCCGGGGGTATTCTCGGATCTGCGGCGCCACGTCCGAGGAGCAGCAGATAAACAGGTCCGGCAGCGCGTCGCGCAATCCGGCGACCACCAGCCGTTCGTTCTGGGCGTTGGCGAAGCTGTTGAGAAAGCACACCGCCACGGCCTTGGCGCCGCTCGCCGCCACCTGCTCGACCAGCGTGGCGATCGCGGCCGGGGTGGGCTCCTGCGTGACGCGGCCGTCCGCCAGCGTGCGCTCCGCGACCCCGAAGGTGAGCTCCGCCGGCGCCAGCGGCTCCGGAAACTCGATCTGCGGGTCGTACATTTCGTAGCGGTGCTCGTTGCGAATGTAGAGCACGTCGCCGAAGCCCTCGGTGGTCACCAGCGCGGTGGGCTGGCCCTTGCGCTCGATCAGCGCGTTGGTCACCACCGTGGTGGCGTGCACCACCACGCCGCCGACGTCGGACGGCTGGACGCCGGCCTTGGCCAGCACCGCATGGACGCCGCCGAAAAAGCCTTCCAGCAGGTCGTGGTGCGTGGTCAGCGTCTTGTCCACCGTCAGCGCGCCGCCAGCGTGGCGCAGCACGATGTCGGTGAACGTGCCGCCGATGTCGACAGCGAGCGAGTACGTCATGGGGGTCACTCTCTCCAGCCCAAGGCCCGCGAAATGCGTCTCGCGGTCCCGACGACCGCCTCGACCTGCGCGTCGGCAGGGTCGGCGGGGATGAATTGCTTGGCGCCCACGATCGCGATCGAGGCCACGAGGCGCCCCTGGTGGTCGTAGACCGGCGCCGCAATGGTGTTGACGCCGCTGATCACCTCGTCCGGCGCCGTGGACCAGCCGCGCTCGCGCACCTTCGCGACGTCGCGCTCCAGCGTTTGCGGATCCGTGATGGTCTCGGGCGTCCAGGCCGGGAGCGGCGCCTGGCGCACGGCGTCGAGCAGCGCGGCCGGGCCGAAGGCGAGCCAGATCTTGCCGTGCGCGCTGGCGTGCAGGGCGAGCTTCGTTCCGGGTCGGGTCGCGAACTCGATCACGGTGCGGCCCTGGGTGAGCTCCAGCACCACCACGTCGCCGTCCACCAGCGCGCAGATGGTCACGGCCTGGCCGGTTTCGTCGCGCAGCTGGATCAGTTCGGGCCGCGCCGTTGTGACGATGTCGAAGCGGCTGCGGCAGGCCTCGCCGAGCACCATCAGCTTCACGCCGACATCGTAGCGCCCCGTCGCGGCGTCCTGCCGGACGAAGCCCCGGCTCGCCAGACCGCGCAGGTGCCGATGCACGGTGGCCTTCGACGCGCCGAACTCGGTTGCGATCGCGGCCAGCGTCGTCGGCCCGCTCTGATAGGCGAGGAACTCGACGATCCGCAGCGCCAGATCCAGCGTGCTCGTCGCGCCTGCCGTGGGCCTGTCCAGGACGTCGCTCATTTCCTGCCCATGTCGTTTCAAATAGTGAAACGCTGTTTCATTATTTCAAACAGTGCTGGAACTTTGCCCCGTCGTCAACCATCATGTCGGTGTGCGGGCCCGGTCGCGCGCGCCAATATCCATGACGGCGCGCAACGCCGACGCCAGGATGCGCAACGAAGGGAGATCGACGCCATGAACCTCGCCGCGATGATCCGGGACGTGGCCCGCCGCCAGCCCGACGCCCCTGCGGTGACGGATGGGGCGGTCACGCACAGCTACGCGGCCTTCGTGGATCGCGCCGCCCGTATCGGCGGAGCCCTCCGCGAGCGCGGGCTCGCGCCCGGCGACCGCGTCGTTCTCGCGATGGAGAACTGCGGCGAGTTCCTGGAGCTGCTTGTCGCCTGCTGGACGGCTGGGCTCTGCGTGGTGCCGGTGAACGCCAAGCTGCACCCGCGCGAGGTCGAGCACATCGTGCGCGACTCCGGCGCCCGCGCCGCATTCACGACGCCCGGCCTGGCCGACGGCCTCACGCCCCTCGTCTCCCAGGTGGAAACGCTGGAGACGCTGGTCTGCACCCGCACGCCGGACTACGCCAGGCTGCTGGGCTGCGACCCTTGCGCGGTTCACCCGGGCGGCGCCGAGGAGCGGGCCTGGATCTTCTACACCAGCGGAACCACCGGCCGGCCGAAGGGCGCGATTCTGAGCCACCGCAACCTGCTCTTCATGAGCTATTCCTATTACGCCGACATCGACGCGCTCGACGCCCGCGACGTGAAGCTGCATACGGCGCCGCTCTCGCATGCGTCGGGCCTGTTCGCCCTTCCGCATCTGCTCAGGGGCGGCCACCAGGTCGTGCTGCCCGGCTTCGACATCGAGGCCATCGCGGATGCGCTGCTGCGGTACTCCAACGTCACCATGTGGGCCGCCCCCACCATGCTGACCCGGTTGGTCCACAGCCCGCTCGCGTCCTCCCTCAGGACCGAGAGCATCAAGACAATCTATTACGGCGGCGGGCCAATGTACGTCGCCGACCTCCGGCGCGCCCTGGCGATCTTCGGCCCTCGCCTCTACCAGATCTACGGCCAGGGCGAGTCCCCGATGACAATCGCCGGACTGGCGAAAACCATGCACGACGCGCCTGACGATCTGCGCACCTGCGGGGTCGCCCGGACGGGCGTCCTGGTGCGGGTTGTGAACGACAGGGACGAGGACGTGCCGCCGGGGGAAATCGGCGAGGTCGTCACCCGCAGCGACTGCATGATGCAGGGCTACTGGAACAACCCGACGGCCAGCGCCGAAGCCCTGCGCGGCGGCTGGCTTCACACGGGCGATCTCGGCAGCATGGACGAACGCGGGTTCCTGACCCTGCGCGACCGGTCCAAGGACATGATCATCAGCGGCGGCAGCAACATCTATCCCCGCGAGATCGAGGAAGTGCTGCTACGCCATCCGGGCGTGCTGGAGGTCTCGGTGGTGGGTCGGCCGCATCCCGACTGGGGCGAGGAGGTGGTCGCGTTCGTGGTGGCCAAGCCCAGCGAAAGCGTCGACCCGGCTGCCCTGGACGCCCTGTGCCTCGACAACATCGCGCGCTTCAAGCGCCCGAAAAGCTACGAGTTCGTGGAAGCGCTGCCCAAGAACAACTACGGCAAGGTGCTGAAGACCGAGCTGCGGGACCGGATGAAGACATGACGCGCCGAAACCGGGACGGCCGCCAAGTGCGTGTCCTGCCGGTGAAAAAACCAGAAACCGTGGCTCTCAAGGTATAGGCTGAGCAGTAAGGCGACTCATTAAGGCGTATTGCGCCGCACGAGCGTTGCCGGTACACTTGGGGTATCGCAAGGACCCGGTGAAATTCCGGGTGGCTCTTCCGGCCGCCGATCCGCCGGACAACGCAAAATGTCTGAGACTGAGTTGTCGCCCGCGAAGCGCCACTGTCTGACTGTTGCGGTCTTCCCCCTCCAGTAGCCTTTGAGAATGGTCCGTCGTGACCAATTCTCATGCGGCGACCCACTGGGTTGATGCTCTCCCAACGCACAAAGCGGCTGGGGGAAATTCAGGGACATAGCGGTTTTCGTGGATAAAAATCTGAGCGACGCTTCGTCTCCAGCGAAAGCTGAGTGAGCGATGACGAGTGTTGAAGCAAGTGTCCGCGGTGAGGCGGCCGAAGCCGTCCATGACCACGGGCTGCCTTCGTTTGTTGTATGTCCGGCGTGCCATAGCGCGCTATCAGACGGGGCGGCGGAATTCATCTGCATGGGCTGCGGGACGGCGTATCCCCGCTCCAATGGTCAGCCCGACCTGCGGTTACGCCGGAAGATCAAAAGAACAGTGCATTACAGCCCGGACCCCACGGGCGCGTCGAAGCTCATCGACGAAATTCCGGTCGACCCTGCTGGCGCAGGCGAGTTCCTGTCCGACCTGCGTTCCACCCCAGAACTATCCTACGGGAACAGGCTGTCCGCGCCTTTGGTCAGCCACTTTCCCTGCGCCTCGCGGGACGGCGAGAAAATGCTCGACCTCGGCTGCGGCGACCGCAATTTCGAGAAAATCTGTCGTCAAGTTACGGGTTTCGACTATCTGGGCGTCGATTACGACGGCGACAAGCCGGACATGCTCGCCGATGCGCATGCGCTTCCGTTCAGCGACAGCGCTTTCGCCTTCGTGCTCTCGGTCGCCGTGCTGGAACATCTTGCCTTCCCGGACATCGCCGTGAGCGAAGCGTTTCGCGTGCTCCAGCCGGGCGGCATGTTCATCGGGACGGTCGCGTTCCTCGAGCCCTTCCACATGAACAGCCACTATCACATGACCCATCTCGGCCTGCAGGCGGTGCTGAGCCGGGCGGGCTTCGACGTGGTGGCGATCGCGCCCAATCATGACTGGAGCGGATCGCGGGCGCAGGCCGAGATGGCGCTCTATCCAGGCATGCCGACGCGCCTTCAGCAGGCGGTCGCGGCCGCGCCAAACTGGATCAGCCGAATGTGCTGGGCGGCGAAGCGTCAGCTCAAGGGGACAACCGAAGCCTCCGACCTGCTCCGGGTTGCCCGCAACGCCGGCGGCTTTCGCTTCGTGGCGCGCAGGCCCGCGACGGCGGTGAACTGAGGCTGGCTCAACCCAGCCACCCCCGCACGCGCTCCACAACCTTGGGCGTGGAAATCCCGTAGCGGTCGTGCAGCGTCGGCAGCGCGCCCGCGTCCAGAAAGGCGTCGGGCAGCGCGATCTGCTTGAACGCCGCCGGGATCACGCCGGCGCGCAGCAGCACGCCGGCCACGGCTTCGCCGAGGCCGCCCACGATGGTGTGGTTCTCGGCCACGACCATCAGCCGCCCGGTGCGGCCCGCGACCTCCAAGAGTGTCGCTTCGTCGAGCGGCTTGATCGTCGGAACATGGGTCACGCCCACGTCGACGCCGTCCCGGGCCAGCAGCGTGGCGGCCTCCAGCGCGCCCATGGTCATGAGCCCGGTGGAGACGATCATGCAGTCGCGGCCGTCGCGCAGAACCTTGGCCTTGCCGAGCTCGAACCGGTAGCCGTACTCGTCCAGCACCAGCGGAACGTGGCCGCGCAAGAGCCGCATGTAGACCGGGCCGGGATGGTCCGCGATCGCCACGGTGGCCTGCTCGATCTCGTGCGCGTCGCAAGGGTCGATGATCGTCATGTTCGGCAGGCCGCGGAAGATCGCCAGGTCCTCGGTCGCCTGGTGGCTCGGCCCGTAGCCGGTGGTCAGCCCCGGCAGGGCGCAGACGATCTTCACGTCGAGGTTCTCCTCCGCGATCGCCATGCAGATAAAGTCATAGGCGCGGCGCGACGCGAACACCGCATAGGTGGTCACGAAGGGCTGGAAGCCCTCGCGCGCCATGCCGGCGGCCGCGCCCATCAAGAGCTGCTCGGCCATGCCCATCTGGTAGAACCGGTCCGGATGCGCCTTCGCGAAGACGTGCAGGTCCGTGTACTTGCTGAGGTCGGCTGTCATGCCGACGATCTGCGGCCGCGACTGCGCCAGCGTGGCCAGCGCCTCTCCGAAGGGCGCCGGCTTGGTGCGCTGGTCCGGCCCCGCGATGGAGGCGATCATCGCAGAGGTCTTGGCCCTGCCGCCCTCCGGCGCCGGCTCGCGCACGGGGCGCTCGTATTTCGAACGGCGCATCAGGGCCTCCCGGCTTCGAGCACGTCCAGCGCCTGCGCCCATTCGTCGGGCTCCACGCGCAGGAAGTGATTGCGCTCGCGCGCTTCCAGAAAGGGCACGCCTTTCGCCATCTTGGTGTCGCAGATAATGATCCGCGGGCGCGGCTCGTCGAGGTTGCGGGCGGCGTCGAAGGCCGCCACCAGCGCCTCGATGTCGTTGCCGTCCACGCGCTGCGCATGCCAGCCGAAGGCCTCGAATTTCGGCAGCAGCGGCTCGAAGTTCAAGACGCCCCTGGAGGGCCCGTCGGCCTGCATGTTGTTGACGTCGACGATGCCGATCAGGTTGTCGAGCTTCCAGCTCCCGGCCGACATCGCGGCCTCCCAGACCGAGCCCTCGTCGAGCTCTCCGTCCGAGAACAGCGTGTACACGAAGGAGCGCGAGCGCTTGCGTTTCAGCCCGAGCGCCATGCCCACCGCCACGCTGAGTCCCTGGCCGAGCGAGCCGCCCGTGATCTCCATGCCGGGCGTATAGGCCGCCATGCCGCTCATCGGCAGGCGGCTATCGTCCGAGCCGTAGCTGTCGAGCTCGTCCTCGGGCAGCACGCCGGCCTCGATCAGCGCCGCATAGAGCGCGATGGCGTAATGGCCGATGGACAGGAGAAAGCGGTCGCGCCCCTCCCAGGCCGGGTCCTCCGGCCGGTGGTTCAGGGCGTGGAAATAGGACACGGCGAGCACGTCCGAGATGCCGAGCGCCTGCGCGATATAGCCCTGGCCCTGCACCTCGCCCATGCGCAGCGCGTGGCGGCGGATGCGCCAGGCGCGCTCGGCCAGCGAAAGGTTGGCGCGCGCCGCGCCCGGGTCGTCGTTTGGCGTCATCGGTGGCCTCAGTTCAATGGATCAGCATTCCGCCGTTCACGTCGATCACGGCCCCGGTGACATAGGCGGACAGGTCGGAGGCGAGGAACAGGTAGATCCCGGCGACGTCACGGGCTTCGCCGAGGCGCCCCAGCGGGATGCCCTTGAGAATGTCCGCCCGCATGGCGTCGGTGAGCCTGTCGCCCGTGATGTCGGTCTGCACCAAGCCGGGCGCGACGCAGTTCACCCGGATGTTGTCCGGCCCGAGCTCGCGCGCCATCGCCTTGGCGAGGCCGAGCACGCCCGCCTTGGCGGCCGAGTAATGCGGCCCGCCGAAGATGCCGCCGCCCCGCTGCGCCGAAACCGACGACATGCACACGATGGAGCCTGCCCGCCGCTCGCGCATGTGCGGAATCACGGCCTGGCTGAGGTTCAGCACGCCCGTGAGATTGACGTCGAGGATGCGCCTCCAACTCGCCTCGTCGATGTCCATGGTGCGCACCGGCTGGGTCACGCCGGCGTTGTTGAGCAGGATGTCGACTTGCCCGAAGGCGGCCAGCGCTTGCCCGATCGCCGCCTTGCACGCCTGCGCATCCGTGACGTCGCAGCCGACGCCGAGATGCCACTCGCCCAGCGAAGCCGCCGCCTCGACCGCGCCTGCCCCGTCCACGTCCAGGATCGCCACCCTCGCTCCATGTTCGGCGAACAGCCGCGCCGTCGCGAGCCCGATCCCGCGCCGACCCGCAGCCCCCGAGATCACGGCGGTCTTTCCCCTCAGCAGCATCGTCCCCTCCGGCGTTTCGGCGAGTATGGAGGAGGAAGCGCAGCGCGGGCAATGGCATAAGCCGGTCCCCCTCCGGGGCGAGCGCACAGGATAGAGTGGGCGCGAAATGTCTCCCCCGTCATTGCGAGGAGCGAAGCGACGCGGCAATCCAGATGCCGGGCGTGGCGCTCCAGGCCCGGCGGATGGATCGCTGCGCTGCGCTCGCAATCACGGAGAGAGCGAGGCCTGGCCCTGCGGCTCCGCGCCGACCTTCGGCGGCAAGGGGAACAACGTCGCGAAGCGCTCGAACAGCGCGCGGTCGCCTTCCACTCGCAGGGCGCCATGCGCCTCGAGAGCCGCGAGCGGAACCTTGCCGTAGACGGCTCCCGCAACGGCGGTGGGCTCGCCCGTCAGCACCGCCCCGCCCTCCCCGGCCGGGCCGCGGTTCGCCGCGATGCGTCCGTCCTCGACCACGACCAGGAACTCCTCCTCGCGCAGGCGAAAGCCGATCCGGGCCGACAATCCTACTGCCCGGGCGGGATCGAACATCGTCCGGAACGACAGCATCAGCGACGTGGCGCTCAGCGGCAGCGACGGATCGTGCAGGGGCGAGCGCGTCGCCCAGCGCCCGAGGGACTGCACGATCGGCTCCGCCTCGTAGCCCCAGGGCGTCAGCTCGTACACCTGCGCGGCGGCGGGCGGCGGCAGCTTGCGCCGCAGGACGAGCCCGGAGGCTTCCAGTCCTTCGAGCCGCTGCGTCAGCACGTTGGCGCTGATGCCCGGCAGGTCGGCGCGCAGGTCGCTGAAGCGCTTGGGCCCGAGCATGAGCTCGCGCATTACCAGCAGCGCCCAGCGCTCGCCGACGAGTTCCATCCCATGCGCCGTGCCGCAGGCGTCGTCATAGGTGCGCCGGGCCGGATGAGACTTTTCAGTTATTTTTTCTAACTTCATAGTTGCGTTTTATAACACACTCGGCTACTTGTCGCAAATGCTCCCCGCAGAGGAGCCGTGGAGGATCCCCCCTATGCCCAAGATGATTTTCGTGAACCTGCCCGTCGCGGACCTCGCGAGGGCGACCGCCTTCTATGAGGCGATCGGCGCGCGCAAGAACGACATGTTCAGCGACCACACTGCGGCCTGCATGGTGTTTTCCGACACCATCCACGCCATGCTGCTGACGCACGACAAGTATCGCCAGTTCACCGACAAGGCGATCGCGGACGCGCGAACCAGCGAGGTTCTGATCTGCCTGTCGGCCGAAAGCCGCCAGGAGGTGGACGACACCGTCGCGCGGGCGGCTGGCGCCGGCGGCAAGCCCGATCCCAGCGCCGTGCAGGAGCACGGCTTCATGTACGGCCGCAGCTTCGAGGACCCGGACGGCCACGGCTGGGAGATCATGTGGATGGACCTGGAAGCCTGCAAGGCCGCCATGGCGCCCGCCGAAGCCGCGCAGATCTGAGGAGCATCCGATGACCGAACTCTCGCACTGCCTCTGGTTCAACGGCCAGGCCGAGGAAGCCGCCCGCTGGTACTGCTCGGCGTTCCCCAACTCGCGCATGGGCGCGGTGATCACCACCCCGGTGGACACGCCCGCCGTGAAGCAGGGCGGCGTATTGCTGGTCGAGTTCACGCTCGCCGGCCAGCCCTACGCGGCGCTGAACGGCGGCCCCAATTTCAGCTTCACGCCCGCCGTCTCGCTGGTGCTCTCCTGCGACGGGCAGGACGAGGTCGACCGCGTCTGGAACGCCATCCTGGACGGCGGCGGCCAGCCCATGGCGTGCGGCTGGATCACGGACGGCTACGGCGTGTCCTGGCAGGTCGTGCCGGCGGAAGCCTTCACGATGCTGAAGGACCCCGACGACGCCAAGCGCCGGCGCTACATGCAGGCCATGATGGACATGGTGAAGCTGGACTTGCCAACCCTGCGCCGGGCCTTCGACGGCGCGGCGGACTGAGCCGACGCCAAACCAAAGCCAGGAGGACACCATGGCCCACCCCTTCGTCTGGTACGAGTTGATGACCAGCGATCTCGCGGCCGCGCGCGCGTTCTATGCGGCCGTGGTCGGCTGGACGCCGAACCGCTACCCCAACGGCGACCTCGAGTACTACCTGATGATGCCGCCCGGCGAGACGATGCCGGCCGTCGGGATGATGACGCTGCCCGACGAGGCCCGCCAGAACGGCGGAGCGCCGGGCTGGATCGGCTATGTGGGCGTGCCGGACGTCGACGCCGCCACCGACCAGGCGCGCGCTGGCGGCGCCAGGGTGCACCGCGAGCCGGCCGACATTCCGGACATCGGCCGCTTCTCGGTGCTGGCGGACCCGCATGGCGCGGTGTTCTGCCTGTTCGCGCCCCGCGGCGGCTCGCAGGGTCCTTGCGAGCAAAAGAACGCGCCCGGCCAGGTCGGCTGGCGCGAGCTCTACGCCGGCGACGGCCCGCAGGCCTTCGACTTCTACGCCGCCCAGTTCGGCTGGACGGTGGACCACGACATGGACATGGGCCCGATGGGCGTCTACCGCATCGTGGCGGCCGACGGCGTTCCGATGGGCGGGATCATGACCAAGCCGCCACAGATCCCGGCGCCGCACTGGCTCTACTATTTCAATGTCGCCGGGATCGACGCCGCGCTGGAACGCGTCAAAAACGGCGGCGGCCGTGTTCTCAACGGCCCGATGGACGTGCCGGGCGGCAGCCGCATCGCCCAGTGCGTGGACCCGCAGGGCGCCGCCTTCGCGCTCGTCGCCCCCGCCGGTCAGGGCTGACCCGCATTGGCGCAGCAACCGGAAACTCCCTATATCGCGGGGTAAAGGGAGTTTCCCCATGACAACCGCAGGCCACACCATCGAACTCGCCATCGAGGGCATGACCTGCGCGTCCTGCGTGAGCCATGTCGAGCGCGCGCTGCTGCGCACGCCCGGCGTCACAGCCGCTTCCGTGAACCTCGCCACCGAGCGCGCCGCCGTGACGGCCCCCGGCGTCGCGCCCGCCGCCCTGATCGAAGCGGTCGAAAACGCCGGCTACGACGCCGCGCTGGCGAGTTCCGGCCAGGAGCAGACGGACCGCGAGCGCGAGAACCGCGCCGCCGAAATCGCGGCGCTGCGCAGCGACGTCGTGCTGGCCGCCATCGGCACGCTGCCATTGCTGGTTCTCGAGATGGGGGCCCATCTCTACGCCCCGTTCCACCACTGGCTGCTGGGGACCTTCGGCGAGCAGCCGATCCGTCTCATCTCCTTCGTGCTCGCCACGCTGGTGCTGTTTGGCCCCGGCTTGCGCTTCCACCGCAAGGGCTGGCCTGCGCTGGTCCGCCTCGCCCCCGATATGAACAGCCTCGTGGCGGTGGGCGCCGCGGCCGCCTACGGCTACTCGCTGGTCGCGACCTTCGCGCCCGAGTGGCTGCCCGAGAACGCCCGCTTCACCTACTACGAAGCCGCCGCCGTGGTGGTGACCCTGATCCTGCTCGGCCGCCTGTTCGAGGCCCGGGCCCGCGGCGGCGCCGGCGAGGCTATCCGCCGCCTCCTGACGCTGGGCGCCAAAACCGCTCGCGTGATCCGCGACGGGCAGGAGCAGGACATCGCTATCGAAGCCGTGCAGGTCGGCGACATCGTGTCCGTCCGCCCCGGCGAGAAGATCCCGGTGGACGGCGTGATCGTCGAGGGCGCGTCCCACATCGACGAGGCCATGATCACCGGCGAGCCTATTCCGGCCAGCCGCCGCGTCGGCGATTCCGTGATCGGCGGCTCCGTGAACGGCGTCGGGGCCTTCCGGTTTCGCGCCGCCAGGGTGGGGGCCGACACGCTGCTCGCCCAGATCGTCCAGACCGTCCAGCGGGCCCAAGGCGCCAAGCTGCCCATCCAGGCGACCGTGGACCGCGTCACGCTCTGGTTCGTCCCCGCCGTGATGGCGTTGGCGACGCTCACCTTTGCGGCCTGGCTCACGTTCGGCCCCTCCCCGGCCCTCACTTATGCGCTGGTCAACGCCGTCGCGGTGCTGATCATCGCCTGTCCGTGCGCGATGGGGCTGGCGACGCCCACCTCCATCATGGTCGGAACCGGCAAGGCCGCCGAACTCGGCATCCTGTTCCGGCGCGGCGAGGCGCTGCAGCAGCTGCGCAACGCCACCGTGGTCGCCGTGGACAAAACCGGCACCCTGACGCGCGGCAAGCCCGAGCTCACCGACATCGAGGCCTTGCCGGGCTTCGCGGCCGACGATCTCCTGCCCCTCGTCGCCGCCGTGGAGAGCCGGTCCGAGCACCCTGTCGCGGCCGCCATCGTGGCCGAAGCGCGCCGGCGCGGCTTTGCGATTCCCGAGACAGCCGGCTTCGCGGCCGAGCCCGGCTATGGCGTGTCGGCCCAGGTCGCCGGCCGCACCGTCCAGGTCGGCGCGGATCGCTACATGCGCAAGCTCGGGCTCGATCCCGCGCCGCTGGCCGACGCCGCCGCCCGCCTTGGCCGCGACGGCAAGACCCCGCTCTACGCCGCCGTGGACGGCCGGCTCGCCGCCATCCTGGCCGTGTCGGACCCGATCAAGCCGACCACGCCCGCCGCCCTGGACGCGCTGCGCGCGCTCGGCCTGCGCATCGTGATGATCACGGGCGACAACCGCGCCACCGCGGACGCCATCGCGCGCCGCCTCGGCATCGACGAGGTGGTCGCCGAGGTGCTGCCCACCGACAAGGCCGCCGTTGTGGCGCGCCTGCAGAACGACGGCGCCGCCAAGGTGGCGTTCATCGGCGACGGCGTCAACGACGCCCCCGCGCTCGCGCAGGCCGATGTCGGCGTCGCGATCGGGGCCGGCGCGGACATCGCCATCGAGAGCGCCGACGTGGTGCTGATGTCCGGCAACCTCGCCGGCGCGGCCAACGCGATCGCGCTCAGCCGCGCCACCATCCGCAACATCCGCGAGAACCTCGCCTGGGCGTTCGGCTACAACGTGGTGCTGATCCCGGTCGCCGCCGGCGCGCTCTACCCGGCCTTCGGCATCCTGATGTCGCCGATGTTCGCCGGGCTCGCGATGGCGTTTTCCAGCGTCAGCGTGGTCGCGAACGCGCTGCGCCTTCGCGGCTTCAGGCCGGTCCTGCGCGAAGCCGAACCCGCCGCCCCGACCGGCGCGCATAGGCCGGACGCGGCTGGGGCGGTTGCGTAGGGCGAGCCTCGCACCCTAACCTCCGCTCCAACGCGCGGCCGCCCACGAGCCGCGCCCGAAAGCGGAGGACCCCATGGCGGCAGGCTCGATCATCCGGGACGTGAAGGCGAGGCTTTTCAACGTCCCGCTGGACGAGGTGCTGTCGGATTCCAAGCACTGCGACCACACGCATTTCCAGCTCGTCACGGCGACAATCCGCCTGGAGGACGGCCGCGAGGGCACGGGCTACACCTACACGGGCGGCAAGGGCGGCGCCGCCATCCTGGCCATGATCGAGCACGACCTCGCGCCATTTCTGCTTGGCCAGGACGCCGCCGACATCGACGCGCTCTATGACGGCATGCAGTGGCATATCCACTATATGGGTCGTGGCGGCGTCGCTTCCTTCGCGATCTCGGCGCTCGACATCGCGTTGTGGGACCTGAAGGGCAAGGGCGAGAACGCCCCGCTCTGGCGCATGGCGGGCGGCGCAGGGCGCACCGCCAAGGCCTATCGCGGCGGCATCGACCTCGGCTTCTCCACCGAGAAGCTCGTCGCCAGCGTCGGCTCCTACCTCGACGCCGGCTTCAACGCCGTGAAGATCAAGGTCGGCCGGCCGGACCTCGCCGACGACGTCGCCCGCGTGGCGGCCGTGCGCGAGCGCATCGGCCCGGATGTCCGGTTCGCCGTGGACGCCAATTACGCGCTCAGCGTCGAGCAATCCATCGCGGCCGCGAACGCCTTCCAGCCCTACGATCTCCTCTGGTTCGAGGAGCCCACCATCCCGGACGACTATTTCGGCTACGCCCGCATCGCCCGCGAGACCGGCATGCCGCTCGCGATGGGCGAGAACCTTCACACCATCCACGAATTCGAGCTGGCGCTTGACCATGCGGCGCTCTCCTTCATCCAGCCTGACGGCTCCAATTGCGGCGGGATCACCGGCTGGCTCCACGCCGCCGCGCTCGGTCGCCGCAAGGGCCTGCCGGTGTGCAGCCACGGCATGCAGGAGCTGCATGTCAGCCTTGTCGCCGGCCAGGACCCGCCCGGCGCTGCCCAGGCCGGCTGGATCGAGGTCCACAGTTTCCCGATCGACCGCTACACCACGCGCCCGCTCGTGATGGAAAACGGCTTCGCGGTCGCCCCTGACGAGCCCGGCACGGGCGTGTCGTTTGTGTGGGAAAAGCTGGAGCCCTACGCGGCCTGAAGCGCGTGAATCGAAGCCGCTGTCGCTCCGTCATCCCCGGCCGGAGCGGTGAAACCGCGGCAGGGAAGAGGATCCAGGAAACACCGCCAGAGACTTCGCCAAGTCTCCTGGATCCCCTTTCCGACGCCTCGCGCCGCCGGGGATAACGGGCCGAACCTTTGGCCTCCGCAGCGTCGGCGGCGCCGGAGATCACGAAAGAAGAGCACGCCGCCATGGAGACGACGTGATTGACGCACACCCTCCCCACAACTCAGAGGAGTGTTCATGATCCGAATCATCGTCCTGGCCGCGTGCGTGGCGTGCGCGCCCGTCGCGGCTTACGCCCAGAGGCAGACTGACGCCCGCGAGGCGGCCGAAATTCTGCAGCGCGACAATCTCGTCGATGAGTATTGCGGCGACCAGGCCACCGAGCCCCTGCCGGGCTTCACCGAGGAAGCCACCGACGAGGCCTGCGAAATCGTCGCGAGCGAAGACGCAGACTGAGAACGCCGCGCTTCGGCTGCCCCCCGCGGCCGGAGCGCGACAACGCTCCGGGCATCCCCCTGCCCGGCGACCCCGACCCCGACCAGTGGAGACCCCTCATGAGCGATTCAGGCCAGAAGCAACCCGGCGCCCCGGAGACCGGCAAGATTTTGACCACCCGGCAGGGCCATCCGGTGTCGGACAACCAGAGCCTGCGCAGCGTCGGCGAGCGCGGCCCCGCGACCCTCGAGAACTACCAGTTCATCGAAAAGATCACGCATTTTGACCGGGAGCGCATTCCCGAGCGCGTCGTGCATGCCCGCGGCACGGCCGCGCACGGCTATTTCGAGGCGTATGGAAAGATCGGCGACGAGCCAGCCGCCAAATACACCCGCGCGAAAGTGCTCACCCAGGCTGGGGTGAAGACGCCCGTGTTCCTGCGCTTTTCCACGGTGATCGGCGGCAAGGAGAGCCCCGAGACCGCCCGCGATCCGCGTGGGTTCGCCATCAAGTTCAAGACGGTGGACGGCAACTGGGATCTGGTCGGCAACAACCTCAAGGTCTTCTTCATACGGGACGCCATCAAGTTTCCGGACATGATCCACGCCTTCAAGCCGGACCCGGTCACCAACCGGCAGGAAGCGTGGCGCTTCTTCGACTTCGTGATGCACCACCCCGAGTCGCTGCACATGGTGGCGTGGGTGAAGAGTCCCTGGGGCATCCCGGCCGACTACCGTCACATGCAGGGCTCCAGCGTGAACACCTACAAGCTGGTCAACGACCAGGGTCAGGCCGTGCTTGTGAAGTTCTCGTTCGAGCCCAAGCTCGGCGTGAAGAACCTCACGAGCCCGCAGGCCGCCGAGATCCAGGCCCGCGACGTCGGCCACGCCACCCGCGACCTTTATGACGCGATCGACCGCGGCGACTATCCCGAGTGGGAGATGTGCGTCCAGATCATGTCGGACGACGACCACCCCGAGCTCGACTTCGATCCGCTGGACGACACAAAGCGCTGGCCCGAGGACCAGTTCCCGCTGCTGCCGGTCGGCCGACTCGTGCTGGACAAGAACCCCAACAACTTCTTCGCCGAGACCGAGCAGTCGGCCTTCGGCACCGGCGTCCTGGTCGACGGCATCGACTTCTCGGACGACAAGATGCTGCAGGGGCGCACGCTGTCCTATTCGGATACCCAGCGCTACCGCGTCGGCCCCAACTACCTGCAACTGCCGGTCAACGCCCCGCAGGAACGCGCCCGCGCGGCCACCAACCAGCGCGACGGCCAGATGACCTACCATGTCGACGGGGGCGGCGAGAACCCGCACGTCAACTACGAGCCGAGCGCCATGGGCGGCCTGAGGGAGGCGCCCAAGCCCGCCAAGGACTACCACCCCTTCGTGGAAGGCCATCTCGGCCGCTACCAGACCACCCGAACGGGCGACGACTACCGCCAGGCCGGCGAGCGTTACCGGACCTTCGAGAACTGGGAACGCGACGACCTCATCGCCAATCTGGTCGAAGACATGAAGCAATGCCCTGAGCCCATCGCCCTGCGCATGGTCTGGCACTTCTGGCACTGCGACGAGGACTACGGCCGCCGCGTCGCCGAGGGGGCGGGCATCGACCTCGAAAAGGCAAAGGCCCTGCCGCCCCTGCCCGGCCACCCCGGCCCCAACCGCCACCGCGACCGCGTCACCTACACGGACGGGAAGCCCGAAGGCGACCGCCGTTCGAGCCAGGCTGCGGAGTAAGCATCGGCGCCGGAGGGCGGCGCCCGCCCTCTCCGTCATGGCGGGACGGCGACGCCCCACCCCTCTCCGTCATGGCCGGGCTCGTCCCAACCCTCTCCGTCATGGCCGGGCTTGACCCGGCCATCCACGCGGGAGCCCAGCGCGTGGAACCCCGGGTCAAGCCCGGGGATGACGGTGGAGGGAGGACTGCATTGACTATTCAGACGGCGCTGAGCTCAGCAGCCAGCCTGTTGCATTGCCAGCCAGACCAACCGACCTGACCAGTAAGCCCAATTCTCGATCCCCTCATCCTGAGGAGCATCGCCCCTCGGCGATGCGTCTCGAAGGACGAGGACTCCAGAAATCTCGGCGACCCCGCCCTCTCCGACATGGCCGGGCGCGTCCCAACCCTCTCCGTCATGGCCGGGCTTGACCCGGCCATCCACGCGGGAGCCCAGCGCGTGGATCCCCGGGTCAAACCCGGGGATGACGGTGGAGGGATGCCTGTGTCGTCTCTCGAGACAGCAAGCGATCAGGTTCCGCGACCTTTCCAGCCGTAGTAGCAGGCAATCGGCGACTATCAACTCAAGGTTGTGAGCGTGAACGTAAAATAGGCGACTGCCTGAAACATGGACTTACGGCTCCTCGACCAAAGTCTGCATCCGCAAAGCTTTGTTCATTCCTTCCGGCCTATGAAAAACAGGTGTTTTGGCCGGAGCCCGCCATGACGTTGTCCTTCAGCAAGATTTCGATTTCCGCGCGCATGACAATTTTGAGCTGCGCATCGATCCTGGGTTTGCTGGTGGTCGGCGGGGTTTATGTTGACGGAAGTCGGCGCGTTGCGGCGGCGTTCGATGAAGCGCAGCGATTTTCGGCTATTCGCCAGCAGGCGCAGTTGTTCGGAATCGCGCAGACCGACCTGAAGAGCATCAGCCGCGACCTGCGTTTCCGGCGCGACGACGTCGACGTGGAGCAGTTCGGCGCGGCGCTGAAGCGCTCCGAGGCTGTCGCAACGGCGTGGCGTGAACTGCCCATGGCCGAGCGCTACGACGCGGAACTGAAGGCCGCCAAGCAGCACGGAGAGACTCTGGCCGCGCAATTCGCGGCTTTGCAGAAGCTCAAGACGGAGATCGGCGCAGAAGGGTTCGACGGCCGGGCCGCGGCGGTGGCGGAAGCAGGCGACAAATTCACCAGCAGCCTTCGCGGCGCGGTGGACGACGCCGATGCGGTGATGACCGAGCGCATCCTCCAGTCGCTCGCCACCATGAAGGCCGCGCGCTCCGAATACCGGCGCTCCACCGACAACAGCCAGCTCGGAGCCTTTGAGGCCAGCAAGAGCCGGATCGAACGCGCCATCGGCAAGCTGACCGTGCCGTGGTCGAAGCAGGCCGAACTGGCCACCGAGCTCGACGCCTATGGAGAGGCCTTCACGGCCTGGAGCACGGCCGAAAACGAGTTCGTCCAGGCCGCCGAGAAACTCAGCGGCGCGTTCGACGTGGTCGGCCCGATGCTGGCCGACCTCGACCAGAAGGCCGCCGCGGACGGGGACGCCGCCGCCCAGCGCTTGGCGGCCGCCCAGGGCTTTACCCAGGCCGTGATCCTGGCCGCCATCCTGGCCGGCGTGCTGGTCGGCCTGTTGTCGGCCGTTATCATGACCCGCACGACCTCCCGGCCGCTTGCGCGGCTGCGCGACGCCATGCTGGCGCTCGCCGGGGGCGCCAGGGACGTCGAGGCTCCCGGGGCGGATCGCGGCGACGAAATCGGCCAGATGGCCCAGGCGGTGCTCACCTTCCGGCAGGCCGCGATCGACCGCGAACGCCTGGAGCGCGAAGCGCAGGACGAACGCCGCATGTCGGAAGGCGAGCGCCTCGCGCGAGAAGCCGAAACCCGCCGCAACGAGGCCGAGCGCGCCGCCGCGAGCCGCGAGCAGGCCGACGTGGTCCACGTTCTGGCCGCAGCCCTGAAGGGCCTCTCAACCGGCGACCTCACGGTCCAAATCGACGCCCCCTTCCCGCCCGATTACGAAGCGCTCCGGCACGATTTCAACGAGGCGGCGCAGCAGATGCGCGCGGCCATGGGCGAGGTGCTGGCGACCGCGGGCGCCATCCGGGCGCATGTGGGCGAGCTCGCGGGCGCGTCGGACGACCTCGCGCAGCGCACGCAGACGCAGGCGGCCTCGCTCGACCTCGCGGGCGCCCGCGCGCGAGAGCTCGCCGCCTCCGTGCGCGCCTCCGCGCACGCCTCCGCGGACGCGGCCCAGGCCGCGCGCAAAGCCATGTCCGTCGCCGAGACGGGCGGGGGCGTGGTGGTGCAGGCGGTGGATGCGATGGAGCGGATCGAGGGCGCGTCCAAGCGCATCAGCGAGATCACCACGCTGATCGACGACATCGCGTTCCAGACCAACCTGCTGGCGCTGAACGCCGCCGTGGAGGCTGCCCGGGCTGGCGACGCCGGCAAGGGCTTCGCGGTGGTGGCGTCGGAAGTCCGGACGCTGGCCCAGCGGGCGGGCGCCTCCTCGCGCGACATCAGCGGCCTGATCGCGACCTCGTCGGCCGAGATCGCGCAGGGCGCCGCCCTGGTGCGCTCCACCGGGGAGGCGCTGTCGCAGATCGTCTCGGCCGCCCGCCAGGTTGCGGGCGACGTCGACGGCATCTCGACCGCGGCCGCCGACCAGATGCAGCGCATCGCCGCCATGGGCGACGCCGTGTCCGAGATGGAGCAGGTCACGCAGCAGGACGCCGCGCTGGCGGAAGAAAGCGCCGCCTCGGCCGCCACCCTCACCGAGGAAGTCGAGCGCCTCAACGCGCTGATCGGCGAGTTCCAGCTCGAAACGATCCCCCAAGCTCGCCGGGCCGCGTGAGCCAGCCGTTCGGCGGGCCTGGGCCGGCGGCTTCGGCCGCTTCGCGCTAGCCGCGGCCCTTCAGCACCGCCGCCACCTTGGCGGCGAGGCTGGTCGCCGTGAACGGCTTGGTGAGAAGCTGGACGCCCTCGTCCAGCCGGCCGTGATGCACGATGGCGTTGCGCGTGTAGCCGGTGGTGAACAGCACCTTCAGGTCGGGCCGGCGGCCCAGGGCCTCTTTGGCGACCATGCGGCCGTTCATGGGCCCGGTCAGGATCACGTCGGTGAACAGCAGGTCGATCTCCGGATGGGCGTCGAACAGCGCCAGCCCGCTCGGGCCGTCCTCGGCCGCGAGCACGCGGTAGCCTGCATCCTCCAGCGCCGCGACCGAAAAGTTGCGCACCAGCATCTCGTCCTCGACCACCAGGATCGTCTCGCCTGCGCCCAGGGCGACCTCGGCCGCGTTCTGGGGCTCCGGCAGGCTCGCCCGCTCGCCAACTGCGCGGTAGCGCGGCAGGTAGATCTTGACCGTGGTGCCCTGCCCGGGCTCCGAGTAGATCGCCGTATGGCCGTTGGACTGTTTGGCGAAGCCATAGACCTGCGACAGGCCCAGCCCCGTCCCCTTGCCGATCGCCTTGGTGGTGTAGAAAGGCTCGAACGCCTTGGCCACCACGTCCGCCGCCATGCCCGCGCCGGTGTCGCAGACCGCGATCATCACATACTGCCCGGGCGCGATCTCCTCGCGGCCCGCCATATAGCTTTCGTCGAGGTGGGAGTTCACGGTCTCGATGGTCAGCTTGCCGCCGTCCGGCATGGCGTCCCGAGCGTTCACGGCGAGGTTCAGCACGGCGTTCTCGAGCTGGTTCGGGTCCGCATGCGTGCGCCACAGCCCGCCCGCCAGAACGGTCTCGATGGCGATGTTCTCGCCCAGCGTGCGCTCCAGCAGGTCCGACATCCCGGCCACCAGCCTGTTCACGTCCACGGGCTCGGGCGCGAGCGGCTGCTGGCGCGAGAAGGCGAGCAGGCGCTGCGTCAGCGCGGCGGCGCGGTCGGCGCCCTCCACCGCCTGGCCGAGCAGGCGCTTGGCCCGCGCGTCCTCGCCCGGGGCGAGGCAGCGGCCAAGCATGTCGAGATTGCCGGTCACCACCGTGAGCAGGTTGTTGAAGTCGTGCGCGACGCCGCCCGTGAGGCGCCCGAGCGCCTCCATCTTCTGCGACTGGCGCAGCTGCTCTTCGGCGCGTTGTCGGCTCGCCGCCTCGGCGACAAGCTGGGCGTTGGCGGATTCCAGCTCCCGCGTGCGCGCCTGCACGAGCTGCTCCAGCGTCTCGTTGAGCGAACGCTTGGCCTCCTCCACCTCGAACTCGCGCGTGCGGTCTCGCAGGATCTTGAGGAACCCCGACGGCGCCCCGCCCTCCCCGCCGCGCATCGGCAGCAGCGCTCCGGTCGCAAAGAAGCGCTCGCCGTCCCGCCGCACCATCCAGCGGTCGTCCGACGCCCGGCCGTCGGCCAGCGCCTGTCCGAGTTCCCTATCGGGCACGGACGCGGCGCGGTCCTCCGGCGTGAAGATGATGCGGAAATGCCGGCCGGTCGCCTCGGCGGCGGTCCAACCCAGCACGGCCTCCGCGCCGACGTTCCAGGTGCGGATGACTCCGGTGAGATCCGTGCTGATGATGGCCGAGTCGGTGGCGCTTTCCAGGATCAGGCGCAGCTGGCCCTCGCTCTCGCGCAGCTCCCGGGTGCGTTCCGCGATGGTGCGCTCGAGACTCACATTCACGGCCGCGAGGTCGGTCTGCGCCTGCTCGAGCGCCTGCTTGCCCTTGGCCTCCCGGCCGGCCTGGCGGAAGCCGAGGATGCTGAGCGCCCCGAAAGCCAGCCACGCCGTGGCCGCATACACGCCGTAGATGGTGACGCGATCGCGCCAGGCGGCGTGGAGCGCGGCTTCGGAAACGGTGACGGACACATAGACGGGCTTGTCGCCGACGCGGCGATAAGCGCCGAACCGCAACGTGCCGTCGGCGCCTTGATACTCGCCCATCACGCCGGCTTCGGGGCTGGCCGAGATGGCGGCCTGCATGACGGAAGGCGGCTGCGCCCCCACGTATTCGGCGATCGCCGGATAGCGATCCAGGACGTCGAGCGAGGGCGCCCGCCGGAGCGTGACCCGCGCGTCGTAGGGCAGCGGGATCTGCTTCCAGTAGTCGCCGAAGTAACTGAGCTCGGCGGTGGCCGACACCATGCCGGCAAAACCGCCGTCCGGTCGGCTGAGCCGGCGAGCCAGCAGGAATGTCGGCTGGCCCGTGACCCGCCCGAGGATGCGCTCGCCGATAAACAGCGCGTCGCCTCCGGACGCAAGCGCCTTGAAGGCGTCGCGATCCGCGGCGTTCGAGTAGGGCGCCGGCATCGCGAACGTGGTGAACCGCAAGAGGCCGGCTGCGTCGTTGAGCCAGATGTCCTCCACATAGGGCAGCGCGCTCGTGAGCGCCTTGAGCTGCTCGAAGAGGGCCTTGTCGCCCTCGAGGCTCGCGAGTTCGCGCTGGCCAACCGCCGCCGTGGCGCTGCGCAGAGCGACGTCCACCACCTCGATCAGGCGACCGGCATGGTCGGACAGCAGGAAGGCCTGGCTTTGCAGTTCGCCAATGGCGTCGCGCCGCATCTGGCGGCGAAGTTCGGTCGCGAGAAGCAGAAATGAGATGAGGATCAGGGCGAGCCCGAACAGCCCCATGACCCCGGTGATGGAGCCGAGCGTCGCGGATTTCCGCGAGCTGTTCGCGTTGCCTGTCCCCATGGCCCCAATGTTCTGTTGAGCTGCGGCCCAGATACCGCCAACGAAGCCGTACCATTCGAGTCAGCCCGTGCGGCTGAGGCGAAAGTTCCACATTTGTACGCGGCTGTCGATCGGCGGATCGGCCCCAGGAAGACGTGAGGAATCTTGATTAATTTTTATTAACTTACAAATCCAAGGCAGAGGCTTGTCCGTACACGATCAATGGAATCAAAAGCCTTGAAAGTGAGGGAGATGCTGCGGTGGAGCGAAAAAACCCTCCCGGACAAGCGAATTTTGCGTCGGCCGCCCAGGCCGACCAGCGTGAGCGATCGATAGCAACAGTTGCGGCCCTGCTGGCCAACTCCATTCCGGATGCGTTTTCGGGCGTTGCGCGCAATCCGCCCAACGAAATCGCATTTGTTCTCGACCGGGATTTCTCCGCTCTGGAGCAGCGGCGGTTTCTTGATCTCGCGGCCACGGTGATACGCAGGCTCGCCGAGAGAGGCGGGCGCGCGCCCATCAACTGGAACGCAATGGGGCTCGTCGGCATTGCGGGTCTGGAGGCCCCAATGTCGAACAAGCCCTCAGCCGCTGACGAGCGGGCGAACAATCCGGAACAGCGACCCGACAAGCCATCCTTCACGCCGCCCCTGGACGTGGATCCAATGGAGGGCGGCGGCGTGGTTCCGGGCGGCCCTCCGGGCGAAACCTTCGGCAGCACCGCCACGACACCCCCCTCCGAGGCCGAACAGAACGAGCGCGCCGGCCACCGCCCGAATCCGTAACAGGCGGTATGGCGCGACGCTTCGCGTGGTTGCACAGCCGTCCAGGCTCGCCCTCGACGCCTCAACGCCTCGACGTCATTGCGAGCCGGAGGCGAAGCAATCCAGTCTAAAGGCCCGGCCATGAGACTGGATTGCTTCGCTGCGCTCGCAATGACGGGAGGGTGGGTCAGGCGCCGCAGCAACTCCATTTCGATGCAATGACCGGAGGGTGGCCCGGGCGCGTCGTGTCGACCTGAAAAGCGAGCGCGCTCACATCCCCCTGAGCGGCATTGTTTGGCCAACGGGGCTGCGCTATGGCGGGCGCATGGCGACCACCAAACCTCTCTACGACCTCATCGGCGGAGAGCCCGTCGTGCGGGCGCTGACGCGACGCTTCTACGAGCTGATGGACAGCCTGCCTGAGGCGGCGGCCTGCAGGGCGGTTCATCCGGCCAGCCTGGACGGCAGCGAGGCGAAGCTGTTCGACTATCTCACAGGCTGGCTCGGCGGGCCGCCGATCTACGTGCAGAAGAACGGTCCGCCCATGCTGCGCGCCCGACACCTGCATGCGCCGATCGGGCATGACGAGATCGAGGGCTGGCTCGCCTGCTTCCGCCAGGCCTGGGCCGAGACGGTCCCGAACGAGGCCGCGACCGCGGTCGTGATGCCGCGCGTCCAGGCGTTGGCCCGCCACATGGGCAACCGACCCGACGGGGCGGTCAGACCCTGAGGTCGTCCGGCCGCACCTCGAACACGCTGGATCCCGTCCAGGCGCGCCAGTGCCGCTCGGGCAGGTTGATCTCGCGCAGCCGCTCCGGGCTGAAGCGCTCGGTGACGTCGTAGCGCGCCGGCGTGCGGAAGATCATCCCGATCGTGTCGGGGATGAACGCGTCGCCGAAGCGGCGCACATGGATCATCGGGCCGAAACGCTCGATCATCTGCGCCTCGGGCAGGTCGACGAGCTCCTCCGTGAACGGCCCCGGCAGGATCGGCATCGTGAACAGCATCACGCCGCCGGGCGCGAGAGCCTGCGCGAGGCGGATCAGCGGAACCGAATAGCTGCAGCGGATGTGCTCCAGCACGTGGTTGTGCACGATCAGGTCGTAGTGGCCGCGGGGCAGGTCGAACACGTCGGCGCACAGGTCGAACCGCCGCACCCCGAGCCCCGGATATTTCTCCGGCTCGATATCGACGGCGTCATATTGGTCGCCGCCGATTGGACGCAGCAGGGCCGCAAGGCCACGTTCCGGTGCGAAATGCAGGATGCGCGAGCCTGCCGCGGGGCGAATGCGCTCCTGGATGTGCAGCCCCACCAAACGCGTCCGCTCCAGCGAGCCGCAGGAGGCGCAGCGAACCTGCGGGCGCTTCGGCATGTCGGTGAAGCGGTCGCCGCCGCACAGGTTGCAGTGCATTCAGAAAGCCTCGGAGAAAGGGAAAGGCGCAGCAGCCTCGATCAGGCGACCTGCCGGGGCGCAGCCGCGAAGGGCGCGGACCCGGCCGCGACGCCCACGCGCCGCAGCACCGCGCGGATGCGGGCCAGCAACTCCCGCAAATCATAGGGCTTCACGACGTAATCGTCCGCGCCGAGTTCAAGGCCGACGACGCGATCGATGTCGCCGCCATGCGCGCTCGCGAAGATGATGCCGGCTTCGCCCTGCTCCATCACCCAGCGCGCCAGCGAAAGCCCGTCCTCGCCCGGCATCGAGATGTCCAGCACAGCGACGTCGATCGTCTCCCGGCCGACGATGTTGCGAAAGGCTGCGCCATCGCGGGCGGCCAGCACCCTGAAGCCGTGTGCGGTCAAATATTCGGCCACGGCGTCGAGCAGATCGGCCTCGTCCTCGGCGATCGCGATCGTGGCTGTCATGCGCCGGCCCCTCGTGCCTGGATAGCGGCGAGAGCCTAGCACTCGGTCCGTTTGGTCACAATCGACGGTTCGCCACCTCCCTTTGGGGGAACGGCTTGGGCTCCGCTAAGCCCAAGCCGGGGCCGGGCGGAAAATTGTCGCTCCTTTCGGCGAAGTTTCAGGAACAAGTCTCTGGCATCAACGTTGATGAACGAGCCGGGCCACGCCGACGCGAACGCGCAGCCCGAGAAGACGACAGACGAGGGGGACGATCCATGCCGCATCTGAACGCCCGCGCCATCGAGATCGACCCTGAGGGCATGGACCGCCTGCGCCGCGTGATCGCTTCGGCGGCGGGCGGCGCGATCGCGTATGACCCTGACGCCTTCGCGCTTGATGGCGACCACCGCGCGGTGGCCCGTCCCCAGCCCGCGAGCCGGATCGCCCGCAGCCTGTTCGGCGCGGCGCGGGCGCAGCGGATCTACGCTGAGCCCAACGCGCTCGTCTGGGCCTGAGCCCCTCCTCCCGCTGACTAGCTGAAGTCCTCTATCCGCCCGACGCGCGGCGGTTCGCTCGCCCGCAGCCTGCGCCCGGTCGCCTCCACCTTGCGAAACACGCGCAGGAAGTTGAGGCCCGAGATGCCCGCGATCGCATCATCCGACCAGCCTCGCCGGATCAACTCGGCGAGCAGGTGCGGGAAGCGGCTGACATTTTCCAGCCCGACCGGAACTCTCCCGCCGTAGAAGTCCGACCCGATGCCGAGGTGATTCGGGCCGGTGCGCTGCGCGATGTACTGGATGTGGTCGCATAGCTGCTCCAGCGTCGCCGGCGGGATGGCGCCCGTGCGGCGGCTGGGGGCCGAGACCGCCTGCGCGTCCTCCACCGGAGGGGCCTTGCCGTAGGGGTCGCTCAGCGGCTTGAAGTGATCCCGGACGTCCTGGCTGATGAAGGTGGGCACGAAGGTCGCCATCACGAGCGCGCCGTTCGGCTTCACGAGATCGAGCACGTCATCCGGCACGTTGCGCGGGTGGTCGCACAGCGCGAACGCGTTGGAGTGGCTGAACACCACCGGAGCGCGCGACAGGCCAAGAACCTGCCGCATGACGCTGGGCGCCACATGGGCGAGATCCACGATCACGCCCAGCCGATTGAGCTCCAGCACGACGGCTTCGCCGAAGCGCGTCAGGCCGCCATGCCGGGAGGCGTCGGTGGCGCTGTCCACCCAGTCCAGCGTCTCGTTGTGGCAGAGCGTCATCAGGCGCATGCCGGCCGCACGCCAGATCCGCAGGGGCGACAGGCTATTTTCGAGCCCCACGCCGCCCTCCACGGTGAGAAACGACGCGATCTTGCCGAGCCTCTTCGCCCGCAGGATGTCGGAAGCGCGCCGCGCCGGCAGGAACACGTCCGGGTAGCGCTCTTCCATCTGCAGGATGACGTCGAGCACTTCCATCACGGTGCGGCCCGGATGCGGGCTGTGGGTGGGAATGAAGGCGGCCCAGAACTGGGCGCTCAGCTTGCCTTCCTTGAGGCGGGGGATGTCGGTGTCATGGTCCTGGTGCGCGCGGGACGGGTCCCATTTGCCAACGTCGCCGCGCGCGTCGCGATCGGCCCGGATCACGTAAGGCAGGTCATTGTGGCCATCCACCAGGGGGATGCGCTCGAGCAGGTCGAACGCATGGGCGAGGGCGCGATCTTTGGACATGGTATCTCCCGTGGGGCCTCTCCGGCGCCGCTAGGCTGCGGCCTGGACTTTTCTGCGTCCACCCCCGGAACTTGCAGCCCGGCCTTGCGTTATGGGGACCATGAACGATTTCTCCGGTTTGCGGGTCCTCGTTGTCGAGGACGAACTCCTGGTTGCGCTCGCACTGGAGGACATACTGAACGATATGGGATGCGAGATCGTCGGTCCCTTTTCGCATCTCGAAGAGGCCGAGGCCCAGGCGCGCAGCGCCGAGCTCGACGCCGCGATCCTGGACGTGAACGTGCGCGGCCGGCTGATATACCCCGTCGCCGAGATCCTCGGCGAGCGTGGGGTGCCGGTGCTGTTTTGCAGCGGCTATGCGGACACCCCGGTGTTGCCCGCGCCCTTTCGCTCACTTCCACAGGTCGCCAAGCCCTATGACGAGGCCGCGCTGCGGCGCGCGATGGAGAGCGCTTTCGGCGAAGCCTGCCGGACGCGTGACGCCTCGCCGGCCAGCTAGGCCTGCAGCGCGATGTCGCGCTGCTCGGGCGTGAGCGGAAACTGCAGCACGCACACCACGCCGGTCTCCGGAAAATCCAGCGACACCGTTCCGCCCAGCTCGAAACCGACGCTGCGCTGAATCAGCGTGGAGCCGAAGCCGCGCTTCAGCGGCTCCTTCACGGGCGGTCCGTCCTGCTCGCGCCAGGTCAGGCGCAGGTGGTCGTCGCCGTCGCGCTGCTCGATCGCCCAGTCCACGAAGATGCGCCCGCCGTCGGAGGCCAGCGCGCCGTACTTTGCCGCGTTGGTGGCGAGTTCGTGGATGATCAGGTTGACCGTCAACGCATGCTGGGGCGGCAGCCGCACCGGCTCGCCTTGCAGGATGACGTGGCGGCCGTCGCCGCGCCGGAACGCCTTCAGGGCGTCGGAGAGCAGTTCCTCCAGGTCCATGTCGCCCCAGTTGGCGCGCAGCAGCAGCGAATGCGCGCCCGCCAGCGCATGCATGCGGCCCAGAAAGGCGGTCTCGAACGTCTTAAGGCTGTCGCTTCGGCGCATTGTCTGCTGGGCAATCGAGATCACCGTCATGAGGGTGTTCTTCACCCGGTGGCTGAGCTCGGCCACCAGCAGCCGCGTCCGCTCCTCGGCGCGCCGACGCTGGTTCTGCGCCTCGCTTTCGCGCAGCGCGCGTTGCACGGCCGGTCCCAGCCGCTCCAGGCGCGGCTTCAGCACGTAGTCGGTGGCGCCCTGCTTCAGCGACTCGATCGCGATCTCCTCGCCCAGCACGCCCGACACGAAGATGAACGGCGCATTGGGGGCCAGCTCGCGGGCGAGCGACAGCGCCGCCATGCCGTCGAAGCGCGGCAGCGAGAAGTCGGAGAGGATCAGGTCGTAGCCGCCGCGCATCAGCTCGGTCGTGAAAGCCTCGCGTTCCTCCACCCGCTTGATGGTGAACTGCAGGCCGCTGCGGCGCAGATGCATGGTCGCCAGATCGGCGTCGAGCTCGCTGTCCTCGACCAGGAGGATGGCCACCGTCCCGTTGTTGCTCGCCACGCGTTATTCCTCGCCCATCCGGGGTTTGCTGGTTCCCGGAGGCGGCGGCTCGTTGAGGATGGCCCAGAACATTCCAAGCTCCTGGATGGCTTTGAAGAACTCCTGGAAATCAACGGGCTTCACGACGAATGCGTTCACGCCGAGCTGGTAGCTGCGCACCAGATCCCGCTCCTCTCGCGAAGACGTGAGCATCACCACGGGCACCGGGCGCAGGTCGGGATCGGTCTTGATCTTCTCGAGCACCTCGAGCCCGTCGATCTTGGGCAGCTTGAGGTCGAGCAGCACCACCGCGGGTTCGCCGCGCTCACGCTCCGAGAAGGCGCCGCGCGCATACAGGAAGTCGAGCGCCTCGGCGCCGTCGCGCACGACGATCACCTCGTTGGCGAGCTGGCACTTGGCGAGCGCCGCCAGGGTCAGCTCGACGTCGCGCGAGCTGTCCTCCACCAGGAGGATGGGTCTGAGTTCGGCCATCAGCGGCCCTCCGAATTCGGCAAAGCAAAAAAGAACGCAGCGCCCTGGTCGAGCGCCGACTCGGCCCACACGCGGCCGCCGTGGCGCTCAACCATCCGCCGCACATTGGCGAGCCCGATGCCGGTGCCCTCGAACTCTTCGGCCCGGTGCAGGCGCTGGAACACGCCGAAGAGCTTGCCCACATAGGCCATGTCGAAGCCGACGCCGTTGTCGCGCACGAGATACACGGTTTCGCGGCCCCGCCGCTCGGCCCGGATCTCGATCACGATGCGCTCGCGCTTGGCCGAGTATTTCACCGCGTTCGAGATCAGGTTCTGCCAGACCTGGCGCAACAGGCTCGGGTCGCCCAGCGTCGGCGGCAGCTTGTCGACGCGCCAGTCGATGCTCTTGCCCTCAGTCTCGGGCATGAGCAGGCGGCGCACCTCCTCGACGAGCTTGTTCATGTCGACCCGCACGGGATGCAGCGTCACGCGCCCGGCTTGCGAGAAGCTCAGGAGGTCGTCCACCAGCCGGCCGGCCGAGAACGCCGACTGGATGATGGTCTCCAGGTAGTGCGAGGCCTTGTCGTCGAACTTATCGCCGTCGCGCTCGCGCAGCAGCTCGGCGTAGCCGACGATGTGGCGGAACGGCGCGCGCAGGTCGTGCGACACCGAATACGAGAACGCCTCCAGCTCCTTGTTGGATTTCTCCAGCTCGCCGGAAATCTCCGCCATCTGCTCGGCCTTGCGCAGCACGATGTCGATCAGCGCCGTGCGCAAGCCCCGGACGGCGTCGATCTCCGGCCTGGACCACGGCGTCGCGGTCTGGCTGACGGTTTCCTTCCAGGCCGCGAAGGATGTGCGCGGCGACAACCGGCCGGTCACCGGCTCGCGGCTCTTCACCGGCTCGCCCGCCCACGTGACGGTGCGCACCACCTCGGGGCGGAACCACATCACGTAGCTTGGGTGGATCTGCGAGATCGAGATCGCCGCGAGGCCGCTGGCCTTGTCGGTGATCGCCGCGGCCTCGGGCATGTCGCGCACCAGCGAATCCGTGGCGTAGAACCCATCCTCGACAAGGTCGGCCAGCTTGTCCGCGACCATCCGGATCGCGTCCTCGTCCGGCGCGTCGCCGACCAGGCGGACGTCGAACTCCGAAACCACCGCCGCGCCGGTCGCGCCCGCCAGCGCAAGCAGGCGCTCGCCGTCCTGCACGAGCCCGTCCAGAAACTGGTGCGACACCGCCATGTTGGTGAGCAGCCGCGCGTGCACGGCCTGCAGCCGCACCCGCTCGGCGGCTTCCGCATAGAGGCTCAGGCCCGCCAGCCGCATCGCGGCGAGCTGGCCGATGAAGTCGCAGGCCGCCCGCACCGGCTGCGGCGCGCGCCGGCTTTCCGCGCTGTGGCAGGAGATGAGGCCCCACAAACGGCCAT
The DNA here is from genome assembly GCF_014636935.1 of Alsobacter metallidurans. GTDB lineage: Bacteria > Pseudomonadota > Alphaproteobacteria > Rhizobiales > Beijerinckiaceae > Alsobacter > Alsobacter metallidurans. The sequence goes on from NZ_BMES01000002.1 coordinate 1,714,706, forward strand.
TGACGACGATCGAAATCGACATCGAGGCCGCCGTGCCCATGTTGCGCATGTATTCGAGATGCACCGGCGAGACGCTGCGCAGCACCGAGTAGGACAAATCGAGACTGGCCGGCGAATCCACGTCTGGCGCCCGCAACAGCGGCTGGGGCTCGTAGTTCGCGCTCGGGATCTGCCGGACGCGGTTGAGCCGGTAAAGCTCGCGCGCCTGGGCGGGAATGTCCGAGGCCGGAAACCGCAGCCCCAGATAGGACGGCAGCACGCCGTTGGAGCTCTCGCCCAGCACTTCGCCGCTCCACTGCGCGTCGAAGCGGTACACGAGCGCACGGTCGAACCCCGTCACGCGCCGGACCGCATCTGCGACCCTTTGGGCGATTGCGTCGCTGTCGGCGCAATCCTGCAGATCCTGCGCGAGCTTGCGCACGTCCGAATAGGCGGCCTCGAGCCGGACGTTAGCGCCGTGGGCGGCCTCCTCGAATTCCAGCACGGCCAGGCCGTCGGCCTGGTGCAGCACCGGATGGTAGTCGACGCCCGCGACCCGGACGACGCGCGAAGCCGCGAAGCCGTCCGCGCTCGCGAGACCGGACGCGATTTCGCCGCCCGCATCCGCCAGCAGGTCCGGCAACGCGCGGCCGAGCGCCTCGTCCAACGGGCACGTGAGCACCCGCCCCGCATTGGCGCTGGCTTGCGCGATGCGCCAGTCGCCGGGCGTCAGCGCAAACAGCACGCCATGCGGCTGGATGCTGCCCGGCGTGCGGATGGGCTCCACCGCGCAGCTGTCGAGCATCGGATCGGTCAGCGGCTCACCCATGCGCGACCGCCTTTCCTGGCGCGAGCCATCGGTGCAGGATTTCAAAGGTCTGGAGCGCAGCCGCCACCACGGCGGCGTCGGTCTGCGGCGTCGAGATCCCGGCCAGCGCCGCCCGGAACGCACGCCAGCGTTCCGCTGCGTCCCGACCGTAGTTCTCGAAATAACGCGCACCGGGACCGCTGACGCCTAGCGTCCGCCTGACATGCGCGGCGATCACCAAACCGCCCATGGTCGAGCCCTCCAGAACGTAGAGCGACCCCATGGCCTGCGCCCGCGTGGCGAACCGCTCAACCCGCGGCGCCCCCGCGAGGGGCTCGACGCCGAGAGCCTCGAGGTCCTGATCCAGAAGGTGGAGCTTGCGCCGAGGTCCGAAGAAGCACTCGTCGCCGATCGCCTCGGCGACGGCCGGCTCCCATACGCGGAAAAACGCCTGGTAACGCGCCAGCAGGGCCGAGTAGTTGGCTCGGGACAGATTTGGCCGCAGAAGATCGAGATCCGCCTCGATCCGGTCATGCGCAGCACGCGTTTCGGTTTTCAGTCTGTCCAGCAACATCTCGGCCTGAATCCAGGTCAGTCGCCGGCGCGCGACAGCGGCGACGCGGCGGCTGTCCGCGCGGTCCGGAAAAATGAACGCCAGACGTGCTGTACGGTTCCGCGCCCATGGCGCAAAACACGGGTGTCGGCTCGCGCGCCAGAGCGCACGCGCCGAACGGGGTCCCAGAGCATCGGGGGGAAAGCTCCTTGGCCGGATGCCCAAGCTTATATTACAGCCGAAACGCACGTCCAGCGTGTCTCTTTAGCGCAGACCCGCGGTGAGCCCTAGCGCGTCGCGCCGCGACCAGCGCCACAACATCAGCGCCGCCACCACGGTGAGCCCGCTCGCCAGCCCGGCCCAGACGCCGGCGCCGCCAAAGCCGAGCGGAAACGCCATCACGGCCCCGAGCGGCAGGCCGATGCCCCAATAGCCGAGCGCCGCATAAAGCATGGGCACACGCGTGTCGTGCAGCCCGCGCAACATGCCGGCGCCCACCACCTGCGCGCCGTCCGCCACCTGAAACAGCGCCGCAAAGGCCAGAAACAGGGTCGCGGTTTGCGCCACAGCCGCGTTGGCGGGAAGCGAGAGATCCAGAAACGCGCCGATCAGCAGCCGCGGCGCGGCCAGCATCAGGATCGCGGTGAACACCATGAAGCCAACGCCCAAAGCGAGCCCGGTCCAGCCCGCCACCGTCACGCCATGGCGGTCCCGCGAGCCGAAAGCCCGGCCCACCCGCACGGTCGCGGCCTGCGCGATGCCGAGCGGGACCATGAAGGTCAGCGACGCGATCTGGATCGCAACCGCGTGCGCGGCGAGCGCATCGGGGCCGATGATCCCCATCAGCATCACGGCCGCGTTGAAGATCGAGACCTCGAAGATCACCGTGAGGCCGATCGGCAGGCCGATGCCCCAGAAAGCCTTGAACCGCGGCCAGTCGGCGCGCCAGAGCCGACCGAAGAGCCGGTAACGGCGGAACCGCCGGTCGGTGGTCAGCACCACGACGAGGATCGACGCCATCAGGATGGTGGCGCTGAGCGTCGCCAGCCCGGAGCCCCGCAACCCCATGGCCGGAAAGCCCCAATTGCCGAAGATCAGCACCCAGTTGGCGAGCGCGTTCACGCCCAGCCCGATGAACACCGCCATCATCGCCCAGGCGGGCCGCTCCATCGCGGCCATATAGGACCGGAAGGTGAGATACAGCAGAAACGGCAGCATGCTCCATTGCAGGAACCGCAGGTAGCCGCCCGCCGCCGCCGCAAGATGAGGCTCCTGCCCGAGCATCAGCAGCACGCTTTCGCCGTTCCACAACACGATCCAGCACGGGATCGCGATGCACAGGGCGGCCCAGATGCCCTGCCGCACGGTGCGGCGCACCATCTTCACCGAATGCGGCTTTCGCCCGCGCTCGGCCGCCACCAGCGCCGAGGTTGCGCTCATCACGCCGATGCCGAAGATCAGGAAAAAGAAATAGAGGTTCGCCCCGAGCGCGCTGGCCGCAACGGCGTCCGGCCCCAGGCGGCCGAGCATCAGCACGTCCGTCGCCGTCATGCCGGTCTGGGCCACATTGGTGAGGATCAGCGGCCAGCTCAGGCCAAGGGTCGACCGGATCTCTCCCACCCACGCATCGCGGGTCGGCCTGGCGGCGATTGCTTCGTTCATTCGCGCGGTTGTAGTGCGATTGGCGGCCGGGGGCCACCCTCGCCTGATCAACACGGGAGCCGAATATGCAACTCACGCCGTCACTGCGAGCGCAGCGAAGCAATCCAGCCTAAAGCCCGCCCGTTAAGCTGGATTGCTTCGCCTCCGGCTCGCAACGACGGCGAGGCGCTGCGGCGTTGCAGGTGGCTCCCGAAAAAACCACGCACGAAAAAGGCCCGCCGAAGCGGGCCTTTCCGATGTCGCTCCAGACCCATCAAGGGCAGGAGTGACGCAGGCCGTCGTAACCCAGGTAGGTGCCGCTGGCCGGGTCATAGGAGCGGAAGCGCTGGGCGCAGTAGTCGGCCGAGCCGCCGGCGTCCACCGCGCCATAACCGTAGCCGGGCTCCACATAGGTGGTGCGCGGCTGCGAGAGCACGCCGCCGATGATGGCGCCTGTCGCCAGGCCGGCGATGCCGGCCGCGGCCGCGCCGCCCCAGTTGTTGCCACGACGATAGTAGCTGTAGCGCGGGCCATAGCCGCGACCGTAGTAGCCGCCGCGATAGCCGCCGTAGCTGCGATAGCCGCCGTGACGGCGCCACTGCACCTGCGTGGCGAGGCCACCGTCAGGAGCCGACTGGGCGATCGGGGCGGCGGCGACAGGCGCCGCTGTGGCCGGCTTGGCCACGATCATGGAAGCGCCGGCCAGCGAAGCGGCGGCGAAGATCATCGTCAGGGACGTGCGCGGAAGAGCCAAGCTCATGGATTGCTCCTATTATTGTCGATTGCGGAGTCAACGCATGACCCTGCCGATAGGTCCCCGACGCGACGCTACGCCCCAGCCTACCCTCAGGGTGTCTTCGGAGCGGCGCCCGGCGCCGTCGACCCGGGCCCCACCGCGCCGCCCGTGGACGGGCTCGTCGAGTCGCTTGAGCCGGAGCTGCGGCTTCTCGATCCGCTGGACGTCAGCGTCTTGGCCTGGTCCATCAGGCTCGTCGCCGCGTCCACGCAGGCCTTCATGCTCTCGGACGGGTTGCAGCGCACCGCGAGGCGCACGTCGCCGGCGCGCAGCATGAAGCTGGCCCCGCCCATGCGGCGCATCATCTCGCCATGCATGCGGCCCATGTCGCCCTGCATCATGTCCCCGTGCATCATGCCGCCCTGCATCATGCCGCGGCCGCCGTCGGCGCGACCCTGCCCGCGCATGTCGTTTCCACGGCGCTCGCCCCCGTCGCGCCAGGCGCTGCGGTTGTCGTGCGACTGATCGTGCTCGTCGTCGTCCTGGTCGTCGTAGCGGCCCTGATTGGACTGGCCGCGCCAATCGCCCCGGCTGCCCGACTGCTGCATCCAGTCGCCGCGGCGGTCCCAATCGCGGCCGTCGCTCTGGGCCTGAGCCGCCATCGGCAGGCAGGCGAGCGCGCTCGCCAGAATGATCATGCGCATCGTGGTTCTCCCTGGGCTTCACGTCGTTCGTGTCCCGCCGCGAGGCGAGAGCCGTGGGAACGCGCGCCAAGAGACGGTCGTTCCGGCGACTGTCCCGATTGTCCGCCCCAATGGCGGCGACGCGATGGTGGAGCGACGCCTCTTGCAATCGGTGCGCGCATCGCCATCTAGGGATCAGACGATGGCGTGGAGCTGCAAGGTTCCGCCGTCGGATCGCCGCCACGCTATGGGCTCGAAGTCGCCGGATGTACGCGCTTCGCCCCTGACCGTGGCGGTTTGCTTTTGTGGGGCCTCGCAGCCCTCGCCTCAACAAAAAGCCCGCCTTTCGGCGGGCTTTTTCGTGTCTGCGACCCGGGCTGCGCCGGACCGGCGCTCAGTTGTCCAAAAAGCTGCGCAGCTTGCGCGAACGGCTCGGGTGCTTGAGCTTGCGCAGGGCCTTGGCCTCGATCTGGCGGATGCGCTCGCGCGTCACCGAAAACTGCTGGCCGACCTCCTCCAGCGTGTGGTCGGTGTTCATGCCGATGCCGAAGCGCATGCGCAGCACGCGCTCCTCGCGCGGGGTGAGCGAGGCCAGCACGCGCGTGGTGGTCTCGCGCAGGTTGCTCTGGATCGCCGCGTCGATCGGCAGGATGGCGTTCTTGTCCTCGATGAAGTCGCCGAGATGCGAATCCTCCTCGTCGCCGATTGGCGTTTCGAGCGAGATCGGCTCCTTGGCGATCTTCAGCACCTTGCGCACCTTCTCGAGCGGCATGGCGAGCTTTTCGGCCAGCTCTTCCGGGGTCGGCTCACGGCCGATCTCGTGCAGCATCTGCCGCGACGTGCGGACGATCTTGTTGATCGTCTCGATCATGTGCACCGGGATGCGGATGGTGCGGGCCTGGTCGGCGATCGAGCGCGTGATCGCCTGCCGGATCCACCACGTGGCGTAGGTCGAGAACTTGTAGCCGCGGCGGTACTCGAACTTGTCCACGGCCTTCATGAGGCCGATGTTGCCTTCCTGGATCAAGTCCAGGAACTGCAGGCCGCGGTTCGTGTACTTTTTGGCGATCGAGATGACGAGGCGCAGGTTGGCCTCCACCATCTCCTTCTTGGCCTGCCGGGCCTCGCGCTCGCCCTTCTGCACCATGTGGACGAGCTTGCGGAACTCCTGGATTTCCATCCGGGTGTCGGCCGCGAGCGTGTGGATCTCCTGGCGGATGTCCTTGATGGTGTCCTTCTCGGACGCGATCAGCTCCTTCCAGCCGCGGGTGCCGAGCTTCGACACGCGCAGCACCCACTTGGGGTCCAGCTCCGAGCCCTGGTAGTTCTTCAGGAAGTCCTCGCGCGACACGCGATAGCTCTCGGCCAGGCGCATGAGCCGGCCTTCGAGGCTGATCAGCCGCTTGTTGATGTCGTAGAGCTGCTCCACCAGCGCGTCGATGCGGTTCTGGTTGAGCGACAGCGACTTCACGTCGGTGACGATCTCTTCCTTGAGCTTCTTGTATTTGCGCTCCTGGGCCGGCGAGAGCGTCGTGTTCTGCAGCTTGGACTCGACGTTCTGGTCCTGCAGGCGGCCGAGCTTCTTGTAGGCGTCCGCAATGCGGTCGAAGGTTTCGAGCACCTTCGGCTTCAGCTCCGCCTCCATGGCCGACAGGGAGACGTTGTTCTCCATGTCGTCTTCCTCGAGGTCGCCCTCGGGGATCGGCGCTTCCTCGCCTTCGGCGCGCGCTTCCGGCTGCGGCGGAGCGACGCCGTCCACGACCTCGCCGCCCTCGCCTTCCGGCTTGGGACCGTGCTTGCCCTCGGGGCCCGCGTAGGTGGCTTCCAGATCGATGATGTCGCGCAGGAGGACCTTGGCCTCCATGAGCTCGTCGCGCCAGATGATGATGGCCTGGAACGTCAGCGGGCTCTCGCAGAGCCCGGCGATCATCGCCTCGCGGCCAGCCTCGATGCGCTTGGCGATCGCGATCTCGCCCTCGCGGGAGAGAAGCTCCACCGAGCCCATCTCGCGCAGGTACATGCGAACGGGATCGTCCGTGCGGTCGGTCGGCTCGGCTTTTTCGGCGCGCGCCACCACGGCGCGCGGCGCGGCCTCCACGAGGTCGCCGCCGGGTTCGTCGTCGTCGTCCGCCGCGGCGGCGCCTTCGCCGCCCTCGGTGCGCTCGCTGTCGGCCTCTTCGGAGTCCACCACGTTGATGCCCATGTCGTTGAGCATCGCGAAGATGTCTTCGATCTGGTCCGAGGTGTTCTGATCCGGAGGTAGAACCTCGTTCAGTTCGTCATGCGTCACATACCCGCGCTTTTTGGCGAGCTTGATCATCCGCTTGACGGCCTGGTCGGTCAGGTCGAGAAGCGGGCTATCGACCTGCGGCGCATCAGCCACGTCGCCCTCGTTCTTCTCTGTCGTCTTCGTCGCCATGCCCGGTCGCTCCAAGCCTGTCCCGCTCGCCGCGGGCTTCTATCAACGCAATGCAGGGCGGAAAGGACCGTAGCCCGTCCGCCCACGCCACATGCAATCCGGATCAAACTCGCGAATCGTTTAAGTCACCCTTAACCTACCCGCGACGCTCCGGCGTCCGTCGTGCCCCAGCGCACATTTCCCGGCTCGCGCTCCGACGGAACGCGTGGGATATCTGGGCCGGCAGCCTCAATCGTTCGCCGCAAGCGGATCGTCGCCGCGCCCGAGCTTCTCGATTTCGGCTTCCATCCCGTCGATGGTGGACAGCTGCAATCGGAGATCCCGGATCCATGCGAGGCTGGCCTCGCTCTCGTCCTGGGCGAACGCCATTTCGGCCAATCCGAGTTCCTTATGTAGCGTCCGCGCCTTGTGATGCAAGGTCGTGGCCTGACGAAGGCTTTCCCTGACTTCGTCGGGATCGGCCGAAGAGTCAAGGCACCACCGGTCGCCGGGGCGGACGGCCGCCTCCAGGCGCGCCAGCAGCGGGCCCAACCCCTGCGCCTCCAGGGCGGCGCGCACGTCCGTGGCCGACCCGCGCTCCAGGTGCGCGTCGATGTCCACCAGCGCCTGCCGCAGGCGGTTGGTGTCCGGGTGCGCGAGGTCGAGCTCGCCCAGCGCCTCCGCCTGCGTGGCGAGCAGCATCCGGTGCGCCGCGAGCGCGAGCAGGATCAGGGCCTCGCGCGGCGACACGGTGGGCGCCTGCGAGAACAGGGGGCTGCGCGCCAGGCTCTCGGACGCCCGCATGGGCTCGGACCCGAACCCGCCCCGGCGCGGGTCGCCGCGGCGCTGGCCCCCTCGCGCGGGCGCGCCCGCGCCAGGACGCGCTCCCCCATAGGCGCCGCCCGGGCGCCCGGCCCCGTAGCCGCCGCCGCGCGGCGTCAGCTCGCGCATGCGCGCGTCCATCTCGGCGCGGTAGTGCCGGCGCAGGTCCTCGTCGCGCACGCCCGCCAGCAGCGTGCGGATGCGCCGCTCGAGCATGGCCTTGCGCTCGGGCGTGTCGAGCGGGCCCGCCTCCGTCTCCCGGCGCCAGAGCACCTCCGCCATCGGGAGCGCGCCCTCCAGCACCCGCGCGATGGCGGGCCCGCCGCCCGAGCGCGCCAGATCGTCCGGGTCCTGGCCCTCGGGCAGGAGCGCGAAGCGCAGGGACTTGCCCGGCTCCAGGAGCGGGAGCGCGACCTCGATCGCCCGGTAGGCCGCGCGCTGGCCCGCCTTGTCCCCGTCAAAGCACAGGATCGGCTCGTCCGTCATGCGCCAGAGCAGCGTGAGCTGGTCGGGCGTCAGCGCGGTGCCGAGCGGCGCGACGGCGTGCGGGAAGCCCGCCACGCTCATCGCGATCACGTCCACATAGCCCTCCACCGCGATCACGGTCCCGCGCTCATGGGCGGCCTTGCGGGCGTTGTGATGGTTGTAGAGCACCGCGCCCTTGTGGAAGAGCGACGTCTCGGGGCTGTTCAGGTACTTGGCCGGCACGTCGGCCTGCAGCGCCCGCCCGCCGAACGCGATGGCGCGGCCGCGGATGTCCCAGATCGGAAACATCAGCCGGTCGCGGAATCGGTCGAACGGCACCGCGACGTCGTCGCCATGCACCAGCAGCCCGGTCTCGATCATGGCCCCGACGCTGACGCCCTTGCCGGCGAGATGATCGCGCAACCCGTGCCGCTCGGCGCTCGAATAGCCGAGCCCGAAACGCTCGCGCACGTCAGGGCCGAGCCCCCGGTTCTCGCAATAGGCCCGCGCCTTCGCGCCGACCCGGCCTTCCAGCTGCGAGCGGTAGAAATCCGCCGCGAGTTGCATGACCTCGTTGAGGCCCCGGACCTTGCGCTCTTGCTCCTCGGCTTCGCGGGAGATCTTGGGCAAGGCGACGCCCGCCTGCCCGGCCAGCCGCTCCACCGCCTCCGGAAAGGCGACGCCTTCCGTCTCCATCACGAAAGCAAAGATGTCGCCATGCTTGCCGGACGAGAAATCGTGGAAGAAGCCCTTCTGGTCGTTGACGAAAAAGGAGGGCGACCGCTCGGCGTTGAAGGGCGACAACCCCTTCCACTCGCGCCCGGCCTTCTGCAGGCGCACGCGCTTGCCCACGACCTCCGAAACCGGAAGCCGCGCGCGGATCTCATCAAGGAGGCCGGGCGGAAATTTCATGTCCTGTCAATATAGGGCCGCGCCGAGTCGACCGAAATGGCCGGCGAGTTACGCCCGCAATCCACAGGGTCCTTCAACGACAACCAGGATGTCCTCGCGCCTGCTCATCTTTTGGGCCAGCAGGGCCGAACGGCGGATCATGGGAGATCCGCTGCGTCCCACTCCAGGTCGAGATCATCGAGGCGAAGCGGAAGGTCCGGCGCGAGACCGGGAACCAGCCGTTCAGAGGCTGGCTGCACGGACACGTGCGAATAGCCGCCCGCACCCGGGCCGGTAAACACGTGCGTCTCCCGCCGCACGGCGTCAATCACCCACAGTTCCGGCACGCCGAAGCGCGCATAAATGGCGGGCTTGCGGTGGAGATCGTAGCCGAGGCTCGAATCCGACACCTCGACGGCCAGCAGGATGGTGGGACCCGCAATCGTAGCAAGCGTCACGGGTTTGCGGAAAACGACGAAGTCGGGTTCGAGAAATGTATCCTCAGAGAGACGGAACGTCGTTTCCGGCACGATTCGAAGATCATCGGGTCGCTGCCGGATCCATAGGTCGTTCAAGGCCGCCTTCACCACCTCGTGCCGAATCCCCTTTGCAGGCATCACCACGAGCTCCCCGCCGATGAGCTCCAAGCGGTCGTCCTCGGCGAGGATCCCGGCCTCGACCAATTGTTCGACCTCCGCCACCGAGAAGGCGCGGCGAGGCAGCCCTTCGGCGGCCTGGGTCTGGCGGATGGGGCCGGGGATCTGGACCGGAGCATTCATCGGCATGAGCCTATCATGCCAATCCGCGGGCCGTTTAGCGAGCGCGCCGGTTGTGGCCGGCGCACGCCCCTCCGCCAGCCGCTTCACCCCTGCAGCTTGGCCTTTATGGCGGCGCTCGCCCTGCCGAAATCCATCTTGCCGGCGTAGCGCTCCTTCAGGGCGGCCATCACCTTGCCCATGTCCTTCATGCCGGCCGCGCCGGTTTCGGCGATCACACCGTCGATGGCCGACGACACCTCGGCGTCGTCCATCTGCTTGGGCATGAACGACATGATGATGGCGATCTCCTCGCCTTCCTGCTCGGCGAGCTCGGGGCGGGCGTTCTCCTGGTAGATCTTCTGCGATTCCTGCCGCTGCTTGATCATCTTCTGCAGCAGGCCGAGGATCTCCTCGTCGCCGAGCGGCTCCTTGCCGGCAGTGCGCGCCTCGATGTCGCGATCCTTCAGGGCGGCCGTGATCAGCCGCACGGTGGAGATCCGGCGCTTGTCGCCCGCCTTCATGGCCTCTTTCAGCGCAGTGGTGAATTGCTCGCGCATGGCGCTCGTCTTTCCTGGTTGAGGCTTTCGGCCGCCCTGCCCGATTCGGCGAGCGAACGGCGGCGGAAACGGTAAGTCACTGAAAGCGGTTGTGAATTCCGGAATGCTTTCCGGTTGACGCCGCGCGCCCGTCCCCCTAGTTTGCCGGTCCGGCGCTCGGGTCCCAAGGACCCGGGCCGCGAGCGTGCGACGGATGTGCAACGCTCCCAGGCGCGGCGATGAGTTCCGCGTCCGGGCGGCAGGACTTAGGACGAAAATGGCGACGCTTCAAGATCAAGCCCCCGGGCAGGCCCAGGGCGCGACGGATCACGGCGGCTGGGCGGAGCCCCGCGCCACGGCGCTGCTCGTGCTGGCGGACGGCACGGTGCTGGAAGGCTTCGGCGTCGGCGCCGAGGGCTCGGCCGTCGGCGAGGTCTGCTTCAACACCGCGATGACGGGCTATCAGGAAATCCTGACCGACCCTTCCTATGCGGGCCAGATCATCACCTTCACGTTCCCGCATATCGGCAATGTCGGCGTCAACGACGAGGACGTCGAGACCGTCAACATGGCGGCCAATTCGGGCGTCCGCGGGGCCATCCTGCACACCGTCATTACGGACCCGTCCAACTGGCGCGCCGCCCGCCACTTCGACGCTTGGCTGAAGAGCCGCGGCATCGTTGGCCTCGCGGGGATCGACACCCGCGCGCTGACGGCGCTGATCCGCGAGAAGGGCATGCCCAACGCCGTGATCGCGCATGCGCCGGACGGCGTGTTCGACGTCGAGGCGCTGAAGCGGGAAGCCGCCGCCCTGCCCTCCATGGACGGGCTCGACCTCGTCCCCATGGTGACGGCGGCGCAGCGCTACGGCTGGGACGAGAAGAGCTGGAAGTGGGGCGAAGGCTTTGGCCTTCAGGAGAATTCCACCCGCCACGTGGTGGCCATCGACTACGGCGTGAAGCGCAACATCCTGCGCCTGCTGGCCGACCGCGGCTGCAAGGTCACGGTTGTGCCCGCCACCGCGACCGCCGAAGACGTGCTGGCGCTGAAGCCGGACGGCGTGTTCCTGTCCAACGGCCCGGGCGATCCGGCCGCGACCGGCGAGTATTCGGTCCCGGTGATCCGCGCGTTGCTGGACCAGAAGGTCCCGACCTTCGGCATCTGCCTCGGCCACCAGATGCTGGCGCTCGCGGTGGGCGGCAAGACCGCCAAGATGCACCAGGGCCACCATGGCGCGAACCACCCGGTGAAGGACTTCACGACCGACAAAGTCGAGATCGTGTCCATGAACCACGGCTTTGCGGTGGACCGGGACAGCCTGCCGGCCAACGCCAAGGAGACGCATGTCTCGCTGTTCGACGGCTCGAACTGCGGCATCGCCCTCACCGATCGCCCCGCCTTCTCGGTGCAGCACCATCCCGAGGCATCGCCCGGCCCGCAGGACAGCCACTACCTGTTCGACCGGTTCGTCGAGATGATCGACGCCAACAAGCGCTGACCCAGGCGCGCCTTGCCCTCGCGGGCTAGGCGCTGCACCATCGTGATCCCCCCGATTCACGCTGCTGCCCCTCGCGCAGCGTCTGGGAGGTTGCGATGAACAGGGTGTCGATCTGCCTCGCGGCTGCGGGAGTGGCTCTGGCCGTTTTTCCGGCCGTCGCCGCCAACCTGAAGCGCGGCGCCGCAATCGCGCAGGCCAATTGCGGGCCCTGCCATGCGGTGGGGCGAAGCGGACCGAGCCGCAACGCCGCCGCCCCGCCCTTCCGGACATTGTCCGCGCGCTATCCGATCTCATCGCTGCAGGAGGCGCTGGCCGAAGGCATTATGGTCGGCCATGAGGACGTGGGCATGCCCGAGTTCAACTTTTCGGTCGAGGAGGTCGACGACCTGGTGGCCTATATCGACAGCCTCTCTCCGCGCAAAAAGAAGCGCTGAACCGCTGGAGCCGCGGTCCGCTTTTCTTGTTGTTCCAGCCGGTTACAATCGGCGCACAACCGTCGGCGGCCCATCCTTCGCCGCGAGGGGAAGGCTTGATGGCGATGTCCTGGCGTGAGTTTTTCGACGGCGACCACGCTCTCTACGTGAACGAGCGGCACAAGCTTCTGCATGGCCGCATGGTCGCGCGCGACGTCGCCGCGCTGGTGCGTGCGCTCTCGCCGGCCGACCGCAAGCCCGTGGTGCTGGATTTCGGCTGCGGCGAGGCGTTGGAGGCCAAGGTCGTGGCGGCGGTTGCCTCACGGCTGATCCTCTCGGACGCCGCGCCGGGCGTGCTGGCCGGGGTGCGCGCGCGGTATGCCGGCGATACCGCCATCGAGGCGCTCTCCCCCGAAGAGGTCGACGCGCTGGCCCCGGGGTCGATAGACGTGGTGGTCGTCAACTCGCTGCTGCAATACCTGCCGCGCGCCGAACTCGACCGCCTCCTCGCCCAATGGCGCCGCCTCCTGCGCCCCGGCGGCCACCTCGTTCTCGGCGACGTAATCCCGCCGGACGTGAGCCCGGTGACGGACGCCGCCGCGCTGCTGCGCTTCGGCTACGAGGGCGGCTTCCTGCTGGCCGCCGGCGCGGGGCTTGTCCGCACCGCGCTATCGGATTACCGCAAGCTGCGCGCTGAGCTCGGCCTCTCCACCTACGACGAGAACGCCATGCTGGCGATCCTCGAAAACGCCGGCTTCGACGCCGAGCGCCGCCGGCCGAACATCGGTCATAACCAGGCGAGGATGTGCTTCGTGGCGACGCGGCCCGACTAGGCGGCTGACCGGGCTTCCAGCCGCTCCCGGTGCTGCCGGCGCTTGACGACCGTCAGCGCGATCACGATCGCGCAGCCCGCCGTGTTGACGCCCGAGATGAAGGCGAGCCACGGGTCGTGCAGGTTCACGGCCGCGTAGCCCAGCGTCGAGCCGTTGGCGCAGGTCCACATCGCCCAGGTGCTGTACGAGATGGCCGAGGCCCCGTGCTCGTCGCGGGCGACCTTGATGATTTGCGGCACGTAAGAAAAGACACGCAGAAAATTGAAGAAGCTGAAGAGCGCCAGCATCAAGTCGGCAGTACTCATTCCACCCTCGCGCGGTGTGCGGCTCAAGCCGTGACGCCCCGCAATCGAGTGTGCACGATCCACTGCGCCTCATCTGTGCCTTGCTTCACAGGGGCGCGGGGGGAATCTCCCGGTGACCCTGGAACGTCCACCACCGATTGGCCGCAAAGCTCCAGAGCATCACGCAGCCCGTGGTGATGATCTGCGCGAGCAGGTACGGAATGGCCCATCGCGCGTGCAGCAGGCCCATCGCGAGGCCGGTGAGCACGAAGCCCACCGCGGCCACCAGCGCGAAGCGCCAGGTCGCCTCGCCATGCGGGCGGTTGCTGCGGAACGCATAGCGGCGGTTCAGCGCGTAGGAGACCACTCCGCCCGCCACGTAGCCGGCCAGCGTGGCGGCCACCACGGGCGCGCCGGCGCCCTCCACGAGGGCGACCAGCACACCGTAATGCGCGAGGGCCGACACCAGCCCGACGCCCGCGAAGGCGGAGAACTGGCGCTTCAGGGCGGAGGCGGGGGGCTGCGGCGAAGGCATGGCGGGCTTGTGGGCCCCCGGCCCCGCGCGGTCAACCCGCCCGCGAGCGCATCCTCCACAGGCCAGGCCGCGTTTCCGCTTCCCACGGCTTCGATTCTCGTCTAAGGACACCCGACTTTCGGCGGGAAGTCTCGATAACCGGCGTCCCCGCCCGAAACCTGATCCAGGTTCCCGCGAGGACGCGCTCCGGCCGTGTTGATGGCCGACAGCGCGGCCTTTTTTTGTGCGCGCGTCCAGGCGGAGTTCCGGCTGGCGCATAGCCCTGACGAAGAGCGACATGCCAAAGCGGACAGACATCTCCACCATCCTGATCATCGGCGCGGGCCCCATCGTCATCGGACAGGCCTGCGAATTCGACTACTCCGGCACCCAGGCCGTGAAGGCCCTCAAGGAAGAGGGCTACCGGATCGTGCTGGTGAACTCGAACCCGGCTACGATCATGACCGATCCGGACATGGCGCACCGGACCTATGTGGAGCCGATCACCGCCGAGGTGGTGGCCAAGATCATCGAGAAGGAGCGCCACGCCGTTCCGGGCGGCTTCGCGCTGCTGCCCACCATGGGCGGCCAGACGGCGCTGAACTGCGCGCTCTCGCTGAAGAAGCTCGGTGTGCTGGAGAAGTTCGACGTCGAGATGATCGGCGCCACCGCGGAGGCCATCGACAAGGCCGAGGATCGCGAGCTCTTCCGCGACGCCATGACGAAGATCGGGCTCGACACGCCTCGCTCGCACCAGATCAAGACGTTGGCGGGCGCGCTGGAGGCGCTGGCCGACATCGGCCTGCCCGCCATCATCCGGCCCTCCTTCACGATGGGCGGCACCGGCGGCGGCATCGCGTACAACAAGGCCGAGTTCATCGAGATCATCGAGCGCGGCATCGACGCTTCGCCCACCAACGAGGTGCTGGTCGAGGAAAGCGTGCTCGGCTGGAAGGAGTACGAGATGGAGGTGGTCCGCGACCGCGCGGACAACTGCATCATCATCTGCTCCATCGAAAACATCGACCCGATGGGCGTGCACACGGGCGACTCGATCACCATCGCGCCCGCGCTGACGCTCACCGACAAGGAATACCAGCGCATGCGCGACGCCTCGCTGGCGGTGCTGCGCGAAATCGGCGTCGAGACCGGCGGCTCCAACGTGCAGTTTGCCGTGGACCCCGACACCGGCCGCATGATCGTGATCGAGATGAACCCGCGCGTGTCGCGGTCGTCGGCGCTGGCCTCCAAGGCGACCGGCTTCCCGATCGCCAAGGTCGCGGCCAAGCTGGCGGTCGGCTACACGCTTGACGAGATCGCCAACGACATCACGGGCGGCGCGACCCCGGCCTCGTTCGAGCCGACCATCGACTACGTGGTCACCAAGATCCCGCGCTTCGCCTTCGAGAAGTTCCCTGGCGCCGAGAAGACGCTGACCACCTCCATGAAATCGGTCGGCGAGGCCATGGCGATCGGCCGGACCTTCCAGGAATCGCTGCAGAAGGCCCTGCGCTCGCTCGAGACGGGCCTCACCGGCCTCGACGAGATCGAGATCGAGGGCCTGGGCCTCGGCGACGACAAGAACGCCATCCGGGCCGCGCTCGGCACGCCGACGCCTGACCGGCTGCTGCAGGTCGTTCAGGCCATGCGCTATGGCTTCGACGTCGAGCAGATCTACCAGGCCTGCAAGATCGACCGCTGGTTCCTGGAGCAGCTCTGGTCGCTGGTCGAGACCGAGAACAAGGTCCGCGCGCTCGGCCTGCCGACCACGCCGGGCGCCTTCCGGCAGCTGAAGTCCATGGGCTTCTCGGACGCTCGCCTCGCCGTGCTGGCCAAGCTCCCCGAGGCGGAAGTGTCCAAGCGTCGTCGCGCGCTCGAGGTGCGGCCGGTGTTCAAGCGCATCGACACCTGCGCGGCCGAGTTCGCGTCGCCGACCGCCTACATGTACTCCACCTACGCGCCGCCCTTCTCGGGCGCCTTCGCGGACGAGGCGCAGCCCTCCGACCGGCGCAAGATCGTGATCCTGGGCGGCGGGCCCAACCGCATCGGCCAGGGCATCGAGTTCGACTATTGCTGCTGCCACGCCTGCTTCGCGCTGAGCGACGCCGGGTTCGAGACCATCATGGTCAACTGCAACCCGGAGACGGTCTCGACCGACTACGACACCTCCGACCGGCTCTATTTCGAGCCGCTCACCGCCGAGGACGTCACCGAGATCCTGCTCAAGGAGAAGGAGAACGGCACGCTGGTGGGCGTCATCGTGCAGTTCGGCGGCCAGACTCCGCTGAAGCTCGCCAAGGCGCTGGAGCAGGCCGGCATCCCGATCCTGGGCACCTCGCCGGAGGCGATCGACCTCGCCGAGGATCGCGACCGCTTCAAGCGCCTGCTCGACAAGCTCGGCCTCAAGCAGCCGCAGAACGGCATCGCCTATTCGGTGGAGCAGAGCCGCCTGATCATGCAGGACCTAGGCCTGCCGCTGGTGGTGCGCCCGTCCTACGTGCTCGGCGGCCGCGCCATGGAGATCATCCATGACGAGGCGATGTTCGACAAATACCTGCTCGGCACCCTGCCCGAGCTGGTGCCCAACGACATCAAGGCCCGCTATCCCAACGACAAGACCGGCCAGATCAACACGGTCCTGGGCAAGAACCCGCTGCTGTTCGACCGCTACCTGACGGACGCCATCGAGGTTGACGTCGACGCGCTGTGCGACGGCAAGGACGTCTATATCGCCGGCATCATGGAGCACATCGAGGAGGCCGGCATCCACTCGGGCGACAGCGCCTGCACGTTGCCGCCGCACTCGCTGAAGCCGGAGACGATCGCCGAGCTGGAGCGCCAGACTCGCGAGCTCGCGCTGGCGCTGGATGTCGGCGGCCTCATGAACGTCCAGTACGCGCTGAAGGACGGCGACATCTACGTGCTGGAGGTGAACCCCCGCGCGTCCCGCACGGTGCCGTTTGTCGCCAAGGTGATCGGCGAGCCCATCGCCAAGATCGCTTCGCGCATCATGGCGGGCGAGAGCCTGGCGAGCTTCGGCCTCCAGCCGAAGCAGCTCGACCATATCGGCGTCAAGGAGGCCGTGTTCCCGTTCGCGCGCTTCCCGGGCGTGGACGTGCTGCTCGGCCCGGAGATGCGCTCCACCGGCGAGGTCATCGGCCTCGACAGCTCCTTCGGCATCGCCTTCGCCAAGAGCCAGCTCGGCGGCGGCGCCTCGGTGCCGAAGGCCGGCGCGGTGTTCGTGTCGGTGCGCGAGGACCACAAGCCCCGCATCGTCGAGACCATGCGGACGCTGGCGGATCTCGGCTTCAAGATCATCGCCACCTCGGGCACGCAGCGCTTCCTGGAAGAGCACGGCGTCCATGCGGCGAAGATCAACAAGGTGCTGGAAGGCCGCCCGCACGTGGTCGACGCCATCAAGAACGGCGAGATCCAGCTGGTGTTCAACACCACGGAAGGCAAGCAGGCGCTGGTGGACTCGCGCTCGCTCCGCCGTGCGGCCCTCTTGCATAAGGTGCCGTATTACACCACGCTAGCGGGAGCCGTGGCTGCGGCGCAGGGGATCAAGGCCTACGCGGGCGGCGATCTCCAGGTTCGCGCGTTGCAGGACTACTTCACGGCCCGGGGCTGAGTTTCGCCAAGGGCGGACCTCAACGTCCGAAAGTGATCCGCCGTCGTCCGGGCTCTTGAAAGGGAGCGTCGGGACGGCGGCTTTTTCGGATTTTCTGATCGAACGGAAGCAGTGATGGAAAAGATTCCGCTGACCCCCTCGGGTTACAAGTCCCTCGAGGATGAGCTGAAGCACCGCCAGCAGGTCGAGCGCCCGCGCATCATCCAGGCGATCGCGGAAGCGCGCTCCCATGGCGATCTTTCGGAAAACGCCGAATATCACGCCGCCAAGGAACAGCAGTCCCTGAACGAGGGTCGGATCGCCGAGCTCGAGGACAAGTTGTCGCGCGCCGAGATCATCGACATCAGCAAGCTGTCCGGCGGGACGATTAAATTCGGCGCCACCGTGAAGCTCATTGACGAGGACACGGACGAGACCAAGACTTACCAGATCGTCGGCGAATCCGAGGCCGACGTGAAATCTGGACGGGTGAGCATAACTTCCCCCATCGCTCGCGCGTTGATCGGCAAGAAGACCGGTGACTCGGTCGAGGTCAACACGCCTGGTGGAGGCAAGAGCTATGAAATCGTGGATGTCGCGTTCGTTTGATCGTCGCGCGGTTCTGGGCCTGGGCGCATCCGCGCTCGCGGCCGGCATCGTCGCGTCCTCGCCCGTGCTGGCCCAAATGGCCGGCGGACCGGCGATCAGCGGCATCTCGGTGGACATCCGGCCGCTCGAGGCCAAGGGCCTGAACGGCTTCGCGGAGGCGCTCGGCGCCGCCGTGCACCGTCAACTCTCGAGGGAATTCGCCGGCCAGATTACGCGCGATCGCCGGGCGCCGGTGCTCTATGTCCAGCTCACCGCCATCTCGATGACGCCTCCGGCCGGCCCTGCCGTGGGCCGGGGCCGCGGCGGCGGCGGCGGCGCCGAGAGCGACTTCCTGGAAGGCACGGTGTCGCTCGGCGGCCAGAGTTTCCCGTTGCTGGTGCAGCAGAACGCCGGCACGGCCGGCGACTGGCGCCGCCCCGAAGTCAACGACCGCCGCCGCTTTGACGCGCTGGCCTACGCGTTTGCGCACTGGGCCCGGCGGAAGGTGGGCGGGTAACGGCAGCGCCGCAGCCCCACCCTCCCCTTGAGGGGGAGGGTCGCCGCGCAGCGGCGGGGTGGGGTGCTGCAGGGCGTGACGCTCATCTATGCGGCGTGGGTCCACGCCAGCGTGCGTCTTTGGTCAGCCTCAACCCTGCCCCGCCGGCATCCCACCCCGACGGCCTTCGGCCGTCTGCCCTCCCCCTTAAGGGGAGGGTGGGCATCGAGGCTTCGAAACTGCGAGCGGCCACACGACTGCGCAGAAGCCATCCTCCCCTCGCTTAATTCACCTAATTCGGCGAGACAATCTGCAGCCAGCTTTGCAGAAAGCGTGAGCGTCGTTGCTGGTCCAGAAACGCCAGCAGCCAAGGGCCGATGGTGATCGGCTGGAGCGGGCCCCTCGCCTGCTGGGCGATGGCGGCCGCCGTGCCGGGGCCCTCGCCCAGAATCGCGCCGAGCCCGGCCGCTCCCGCCACAACGGACTGGCCGCGCGGCGAGAGCGTGTGGTCCACGAAGGCCCGGGCAAGGTCGGGATGGGGCGCGCTGCGCGGGATCAGCATCACGCGGCTCAGCACCAGCGTGTAGTCGCTCGGCGTCACGACGCCGATGCGGGCGCCAGCGGCCCGGCGCGCCAGCGCGTAGGAGCCGAGAGCGTTGTACGCCATCGCGAGTTCGCCGCGTTCGACCTTGTCGATCATCTCGCTTGTGCAGCACACGAGCTGCGCGCCCGCGCCGCCCAGCGCGCTGGCGACGCGCCAGAACAGGGAAGACACCTGCGCGTCTTGCGCCGCAAGCAGGTGACCGACGCCGCTCTTGACGATGTCGTAGGTCGCGACCTTGCCGCGAAAGCGCTCGGGATTGCGGTCCAGCAACTGCACCCAGGCCGAGCGCGAGCGCGGCGCCTCGGGCACCAAGTCGGGATTGTAGACGATCACGGCCGGCTCGAATGTGAAGCCGAACACCTCGTTGCGCCACCGCGCCCAAGCGGGCAGCGCGCGCGTGAAAACGGAATCGTGCGCCAGCGCCAATCCGTCATTGGCGAGCTTCACCTGGAGGTCAATGGCTGAGCTCACCAGCAGATCCGGCTTGGGCTGCAGCGCCCCGGCCAGGAAGCGCTCCTGCAATTCTCCGGTGTCGAGCTCCAGGTAGACGACGCCTTGCCCCGCATGAGCGGCGCGGTAATCCTCGATCAGGGGCGCGAACTGCGCCGCGTCCGTGGTGCCGGCGATCACAAGCGGCCGGCCGCCGCCATCCCCGAAGGCGTGGACGCGAACGTCGGCGGCGCGGGCTGACGCGAGCGGGGCCAGCATGGCGCCGATCGCCAGCAGCGCCGCGACGCCGCCCATCAGAGCCGATCGCGCCGGCGCGGCCTCGGCCTCCAGCGTCACCGAGGCGTGGAGCCCGCCGCCGGGTCGGTCGGCCAGCGTCAGCGCCCCGCCATGACCGCGCGCCACCTGGTCCACGATGGACAGGCCGAGCCCCGAGCCCGTGCCCTCGCGGGCGCGGCGGCCGCGCCTGAAGCGCTGCAGCACCAGCGCCTTTTCGTCGTCCGGGATGCCGGGCCCCCGATCCAGCACCGCGATAATGACGCGCCCGGGCCCGGGCTGGCTCACGGTCACCTCGATGAGACCTTCGGGCGCATGCAGCAGCGCGTTCTCGACGAGGTTCTTCAGCATTTCGCGCAGGGCGATGCGGTCGCCCGAGATCACCGCGCCGGCGGCGGCCGGATCGAGACTGGTGCGGATGCGCCCGGCTGCGTCCGGATCGAGGCTCTTCAGCGCGTCCTCGACGATGCCGGCCACCGGCGCGGGGGCGACGTCGCGGCTCTCCAGCCGATGGATGAGCGTGGCGTCCATCAGCACCTGGCCGACGAGTTGGCTGGCCTGCACGGCGTTGGCATGGATGCGCGCCAGCCTGTCGCGCAGCCGCGCCGGGTCGGTTTCCTCCAGGGCGATCTCGGATTGCGCCCGCAGGGAGGCGAGCGGCGTGCGCACCTGGTGGGCGGCGTCGGCCAGAAGCGAGCTCAGCCGGCCGAACACGCTGGCGAGCCGCGCCATGAAGTCGTTCAGCGCCGTCACGAGCTCGTCGACCTCGTGCGGCACGGGGGCGGCGAGCGGCGCTAGATCGTTGGGCGCGCGGCCGCGCAGCTCGCGCTCGATCGCCCGCAAGGGCCGCAGCGCCCGCTTCACGCCGAAATGCACCAGCAGCAGCGCAAAGCCGGCCAGCGCCAGCAGCGGCCACACGGCGCGCTGGATCAGCTCGGAGGCGAGCAGCGCCCGCGCGTCGCGCGTCTCGCCGACCCGCACGGTGACCCACCCTGCGCGATCGCCGAGCGACACCAGGCGGCCCACCGTGACGACGCGGATCTCGTCGCCCCGAAAAGCGAGGTTCTGGAACACCGGGTCGGCCGAGCGGGCCGCCGGCAAGCCTTCGCCGAGGTCGGCGTAGCCCGTCACCGGGCGGCCTTCCGGGTCCAGCACCTCGTAGAAGATGCGGTCCTCGGCCGCGAAGCCCAGCATGGCCAGCGCCGCGAACGGCACCTCGACGGCGACCTTGCCCTCCTCGGCCTGCACCGCGCCCGCGATGGAAAGCGCCGAGGCGGCGAGCAGCCGGTCGAACGCCGCGTCCGCGGCCTGGCGCGAATACACGGCGCTAATCGCCACCAACGCGACGGTTGCGACCGCAAGCGCCGCCGTGGCGGCGGCCAGCAGCCGCCGGCCGATCGAGAAGCCGCTACGCCTCGTGGGGACGAGCCGCATAGCCGGCGCCTCTCACGGTGACGATGCTGAGGGGCGCGCCGTGCAACTTGCGGCGCAGGCGAGAGACGTAAAGTTCCAGCGCGTTCTCGGAGACCTCGTCCTCCAGGCTGAAGAGCTGGTCCATGAGCCGCTGCTTGGGGATCACTTGCCCAAGACGGCTGGTGAGGATTTCAAGCAGCCGGAACTCGCGCCGGCTGAGCTCCAGCGGCCGCGCGCCGAGCTGCGCCGTGCCGGCCGCATGATCGAGCACGAGGTCGCCGATCCGCACCGCGCTGGCCGCCGCGCCGGACGGGCGCCGCAGCAGGGCGCGCAGCCGGGCCTCCAGCTCGCGCAGATCAAAGGGCTTCACCAGGTAGTCGTCCGCGCCGAGGTCCAGGATGCCGATCTTGTCATCGATCTCGGAGCGCGCCGTCATCACCAGCACGGGTGTGGCGATGCGCGCGGCGCGCAGCGCGGCCAGCACCGCGAAGCCGTCGCGGCCCGGCAGGTTGATGTCGAGCAGAATGGCGTCGAAGCTCTCGCCCAGCCCAAGCTCCGCGGCCGCATCGCCGTCGCGCGCCCACTCCACCGCATGGCCCGAAAGCCGCAGCTTGGACGCGACGGCGTCGCCCAGATCCTCCGAATCCTCGACCAGCAGAATACGCACGCGCGACGGCTCCCCTCCCGCACGGGGATTGTTAGCACCCCGTTGCGGCGAGGCGAAGCAGCCGCCGGACGCTACTGGAAGGCTTTCTGCGCGAAGTCGCGCAGGCTGGCCCGCCAGACCCACCAGTCGTGGTTGCCGGGCCGCGGCTGTGTGGTGAAGTCGATGCTGTTGGTCTTCAGCATGGACCAGATCGCCTTGCTGTCCTCGAAGCCGGCGTCCTCCGTGCCAACCGACCAGTACAGCGTCTTGGCCCCCGCCACGGACTCGCGCAGCGCCCTCCACTGGTCGGCCGTCATGCTCTCCAGCTCCTTGCGGAACAGCGACACGCGCGTCCGCGAATAGCTGAACACCCCCACATTGCCGAAGCCGCCCGGGAGCGCCCGCACGATGTCGACGATCTGGCCGGCCCCGCGCGACAACCCCGCGATGGCGCGATCCTTGGGCTCCTTCGACACCGCGTAGTTGGCCTCCACGAACGGCATGACGCCCCCGATCACCTCGGCGGTGGTCAGCTCGGGCAGCGCGCCGGACGGAACCTTGAAGTCGTCCAGGTAGCCGTCAGGCATCACGATGATCATCCGCTTGGCTTTGCCCTCGGCGATCAGCTTGTCGAGGATGAAGCCCGCGCGGCCGAGCTTGGGCCATTGGTCTTCCGACTGGGTCCCGCCATGCAGGAGATACAGCGTCGGCAGGGTCTCGGCCGCCGGGTTGTAGCGGGGCGGCGTGTAGACGCGCATACGCCGCTCGAACGCGACGCCAGGCGCCCGGTAGAACACCTCGCCGATCACCCCATGCGGGATGTCCTTGTCGTTGCGGGCGAACTCCTCCCCGCCCCCGATCTCGACCATGTTCTCGTAGCGATTGCGACCGCCCACCACCGAGAGGTTGTTGGGGTCGAGCATGCCGAGGCCGTCGACCTCCACGGCGTAGCTCTCGTAGCCTTGCTTGAGCTTGGGGGACGTGTAGGTCCAGACCCCGTCCTCGCTCTTTTTTGCCGGTCCGGGCTTTGCCTCCAGCCCGCTGACCACGACCTTCTTGGCTTCAGGGGCCCAGATCTTCACCGTTACCTGCCCGTCGGGGCTCACCGTGGGGGACACCACCTCCGGCTTGGGATTGGCGCGCTTGGCCCGGCAGGTGCTGTCGCAATAGTCGGCTGGAACGCCGCCAACGGGCGGAACGGCCTGCTGCGCGAAGGCGAGTGGACTGGCCCACAAGAACGCCAGCGCGGCCGGCGCGAGACGGATTCCGCGTGTGCTCACTTCGACTCTCCTCTGGTTCCGCTCCCGGGAGGCGCAGTGCTCGTTATGATTGAACGCGATCGGAGGTTGCGCCGCCTCCAACCAGAAGGCTGGGCCCGCCAATCCGGATTGGCAACAATCGACACCCTTGGCGACCGGCAATGTAGCTCGCCGGGGCTCGCCCCTACCCTCCCGTGCGGGCCAGGTTGGCGGCCGGAAGCGGTACGACGCCGAGTTCAGGATAGCGCGCCATCAACTCGCGGGTGACGCCGTTGGTCCAGCCGAAGCCGTCCTGGTTGGGGTACTCGCCGCCGCCGGCCGCGAGGTCCTCGCTGACGACGTCGTATTTCTCCATCAGCTTGCCGGTGGCCGCATAGACATGGCCGACCTTGGCGATCCAGCGCCGCGCGATCTCGTTCGCCAGGGCGTACTCGTCATACTGCGTCAGACCCGCTACCGCGATCCACTGCAGGGGCGCCCAGCCATTCGGTTCGTCCCACTGCTCGCCGGAGCGAACGCGGGTCGTCACCAAACCGCCGGGGGCCAGCAGCTCGCGCCGCACCGCCGCCGCGACCGCCCGGGCCCGCCCGCCCGTCGTGAAGCCCAGAAACAGCGGAAACAGGGTCGCGGCGCTGAGCACGCCGGTGTGGCGGCCTTCCTCCCAGAGCAGGTCGCCAAACGCGCCCTGCCGAGGGTCCCAGAAATGCGCGTGGATGGCGTCGCGGCGGCGCCGGGCGGCGTCCTTCACGGCGTCGGCGGCCTGCGTCTCGCCGGCCCATCCGTAGGCTTCGCCCAGCGTGGTTTCGAGCTGCAGCAGGAGGCAGTTCAGGTCGATGGGGGCGATGCTGGTGGTGCGGATCGTCTCCAGGCCGCCGCCCGGCTTCAGCCAGCGGCTGGAGAAGTCCCAGCCGCTCTCGGCCGCGGCGCGCAGGTCGCGCCAGACCTGCGTGGGCTCGCGGCCGGGCGCGGCCTCTGCGGTCTCCATGTCCTCGCGCCAGCTCTCGTCGCGCGGCGTGGCGCGGTCGTCCCAGTAGCGGTTCAGGATCGCGCCGTCGGCGAGACGCACGGCGCGCCGGTGCGCATGCCCGGGCGCGAGATCCTCGGCCCCCGCCATCCAGAATGCGTATTCGGCCTCCAGCGCCGGCAGATAGGCGCGATAGGTTTCGGCGTGATCGCGCAGGCCCGCGATCAGCGCCACCATCAGGGCGAAGAACGGCGGCTGCGAGCGGGTGAGATAGTAGCTGCGATTGCCGTTGGGCACGTGGCCGTAGGTCTCGATCAGGTGGGCGAAGTTCTCCACCATGGCGGCGGCGAGGTCCTCTCTGCCGCTGCGGACGAGGCCCAGCATCGTGAAATAGCTGTCCCAATAGTAGATCTCGCCGAAGCGGCCGCCCGGCACCACGTAGGGCTTGGCCAGCGCGAGCAGCGATGAGCCGGGCGCGGGCGCCTCGGCATGGCGCTCCAGCAGCGGCCAGAGCGCGTCGATATGGGCGGGCACGTCGCGGCCAGCCACGGTCATGAAGCCGGTCTCGGAGGCGGGCGGCAGCATGAAATGGGCCGCCACGAAGCCGGCGAGATCGAAGCCGGCGTCGCCGCGCTCGGCCTCCCAGGCGGCCAGGATGGCGGCCGGGTCCACGCGCGGCGTGCAATCCGCAAAGGTCTTGCTGTCGGGGAACAGGCGCGCTGACTGCACCGCCTCAAACAAGGCGCGGAACAGGCGCGACGGCGGCAGCGCCTCCTCGCCCGGGAAACGAAGCGACGCCTGCGAGCGCCGGACGGAGAGAGCTTCAAACGCCATGTCGGACCGGGGGAGCCGAAAAGGAGGGAGGCTAATAAACGGGCGCCGACTCACGCCAGCGATCGTTTTGTGATCATCAGTCCGAGCAGTCTGCAGTTCTTCTTGGTAAGATTCCCTATCGGGCTCAACCGAAAGAGTATTTGTGCGCCGCACAACTGATCGAATTGCGGAGGGCGTGTCAGGAAAAGCACGAACGTGAGCTACACTTTACATATCCAGAGAATCTGCGCCTAATTACAAGGCAAGCGAATCCAACCGGCCGGCCTGATCACCCGCGCCCGGTGAAGGACATGGAGCCGGACCGCGCGCCTATAAACGACAGGGCTCAACAACAACAATCGCCCTGCTGGACCGACTTTGGGGGTCTCGCCTGAACAATCGCCCGGCTCAGCCGGGCGTTTTGCTTTGGGGGTTGGCGGCCAAAGCTCAGCCCTCTTCCAGCGCGACCTCGAAGGTGATGCAGACCGGCGCCTCGCCGGGCACGAGTCGCCCCGTGTGGATCTCGCCCTGCGTATCCACCAGCACGATGTCGACCTCAGCCTCCAGCGCGCCCGAGGGGCCTCGCCGCACGACGCCGCGCTCCACGAAGATCTCGGTGGCGATGTCTCCGACCCGATGCCCACTGGTGTAGAGCGGCTGGATCAGGCTTCCGACGCTGCCACGCACGCGGGCGGCCGCAAAACCGTGCCGCTGCGCCAGCGCGACCAGCGCGCCGCAGAAGTCGATATTGGGTCGCATACGGGCGAGCGCCAGCCGCGGGCCGGAGCCGGGCGGGCCAGGGTCGGCCAGTTCAACCGGCCCGAAGATCTTGAACACCGTCTCGGCGTCCTCGCGGGCGTCGATCCCATGCTCGGCGAGCCCCCACGCGGTGGCGGCGATCGGCTCGGCCACCATGGCGTCGTGCGGCATCATGTGGCCGCCGGTGCGCCGGCCGTCGGCCTCCGCCCAGACGCCGTGCACGTGAACGAACGGCGCCCCATCGCGCGTGCCGAAGGTGACGTTCGCGCGTTCCAGCCGCGTGACGCCCGGGGGCGAGAACGGCGCGCTGTACCAGGCCGCGTGGACGCCGTCCGTGGAGAGCGCCGGCCGCACATAGGTGAAGGGCGCCAGCGCGCCGCCGGCGAGCTCCAGCGTCCCGCCCCGGATGCCCGCCCCCGCCATCAGCCGGGCGATCGCCTCGTTGATCGAGAGCCCCGGCTCCAGCACGCCCGAAACCGAGATCCCACGCCCCGCGAGGCTGTCGATGCGCTGCGCCGGCGCGGGGCCGGGATGCGCCAGCGCCTTGATGACGCCGCTCACTGCGCGCCGCCAGCAGGGGCCAGCAGGCCGCGCGCCTCGAGTTCCTCGCGCACCATCTTCTTGGTGATCTTGCCGTAGCCGGACTTCGGCAGCTCCTCCCAGAAGAACACCCGCCGGGGCAGCTTGTAACGCGCCATCTTGTCTCCCATCCAGGCGACCAGATCGCCCTCCGCCACGCTCGCGCCCGGCTTCAGCACGCAGACCGCCACGCCGATCTCGCCCCAGGTCGGGTCCGGCACGCCCAGCACCGCCACCTCGGCGATGGCCGGGTGGGTGAGGATCTTCTCCTCCACCTCGCGCGGATAAATGTTGGAGCCGCCCGAGATGTACATGTCCGAGGCCCGGCCGGTGATGTAGACGAAGCCCTCGGCGTCCATGATCCCAAGGTCGCCGGTGCGGAACCAGCCGTTGCGGAACGCCTTGGCGTTGGCCTCCGGATTGTCATAATAGCCCGCGAACACGGCCGGCCCGCAGACGCAGATCTCGCCGGTCTGCCCGTACGCGACCTCCGCGCCCGAATCGTCCTGGATCTGCACCTGCATGCCGGTGCGCTCGAACCCGCAGGTGCCGAGCTTCAGGTTGGGCCCGTCCTCGGCCTCGTGCAGCGCCGCCGGCAGAACCGTGATGTTCCCGGTCACCTCGCCCAGCCCGAAATACTGCACGATCACGGGGCCGAGCTTGCGCAACGCGACCTTCTGGTCCTCGCGATACATTGGCGCGCCCGCATAGATGACGTGGCGCAGGGTGGAGTGGTCATGCCGGTCCACGCCCGGATGCTCCACCAGCATCTTCAGGATGGTCGGCACCGTGAACATGTTTGCGACCCGGTGCTCGGCGATCAGCCGCCACGCCTCTTCGGCGTCGAAGCGGTCGCCCGGCAACAGCACGGTCTTCACCGCCCGGGCGGTCTGCACCAACTGGTGTACGCCCGCACCGTGCGAGAGCGGCGCCACGACCAGCGCGGCGTCCTGCTCGGAGGCGCCCGGCGTGAGATCGGCGAGGTGGTTGGTGATCACGAAGGCCATCTGGCCATGTGTCAGCACGGCCGCCTTGGGCCGGCCGGTGGTGCCCGACGTGAAAAAGAACCAGCACGGATCGTCGTACTCCACATCCGCGAGCGGCGCTGCGGCGCCATCGTGCTGCGCCATCATGGCGCCCACCGAGATCGCCGCGAAAGGGGCCTCGCCGAAGCTCGCCAGCAGCTCCAGCGCCGGGCATGCAGCCTGCACGGCCGCCGCATGGGCGGGGAACTCGGCGTGGCACAGAAACGCCTTCGCGCCCGAGGCCGACGCCAGGTAGGCGACCTCGTCGGGGATCAACCGGAAATTGGTGGGCACCCACACGGCCCCGAGCCGCAGCGTCGCGAACAGCGAGATCCACATCTCCTCGCCGTTCTTGGAGTGCACCAGCACGCGGTCGCCCTTGCTCACGCCGCGTTCCGCCAGCGCGGCCGCCAACGCCTTGGCCCGGGCGCTCATCTGCGACCACGTCCAGGAGCGCTCGCCCCACACGAAGCCGACGCGGTCGGGAAAGCGTCGGGCGGCCTGGTCGAGCAGGTGCGCCAGGTTCATGACCCGGTTGGACACCCGCGCGATTCCGCCCCGGATCGCCTGGTTTTCCCCTGACATGCCGCTCCCCCCGTTGAACTCACATTGACCGGACGTGCTTTCGGCTTAGATTGAGCCGCCCTTTGACGGGTCCGAATGGATCATCGAAAGGCCGCAAAAAGCAACACGGGGTGGGAGGCGCCGCCTCTGCGGGAAACGCAAAGCGTTGCCGCGGACGCCATCTCACCGGCTCGGGAGAGACCTCAAGATGGCACGTTTGACCCGCCGCGACCTGCTCGCAACCACTGGCGCCGCCTTCGCGGCCGGCACGTTCGGCATCATCGGGCGCGCCGCCGCGGCCGACTTCACCTACAAGTTCGCGAACAATCTTCCGGTCACGCACCCGCTCAACGTTCGCGCCCAGGAAGCCGCCGACAAGATCAAGGCCGGCACCGGCGGCCGCGTCGAAATCCAGATCTTCCCGAACAACCAGCTCGGCTCCGACACCGATATGCTGAGCCAGGTGCGCTCCGGCGGCGTCGAGTTCTTCACGCTCTCGGGCCTGATCCTGTCGACGCTGGTGCCGGCCGCCTCCATCAACGGCATCGGCTTCGCCTTCCCGGACTATGACACCGTCTGGAAGGCCATGGACGGCGACCTCGGCAACTATGTTCGCGGCCAGATCGGCAAGTCCGGCCTCGTCGTCATGGACAAGGTCTGGGACAACGGCTTCCGCCAGACGACTTCGTCCAACAAGCCGATCACGACGCCGGACGACCTCAAGAACTTCAAGATCCGCGTGCCCGTGAGCCCGCTCTGGACCTCGATGTACAAGGCCTTCGACTCGGCCCCGACCTCCATCAATTTCAGCGAGGTCTACTCGGCGCTGCAGACCAAGGTGGTGGACGGCCAGGAGAACCCGCTGGCGATCATCTCCACCGCCAAGCTCTACGAGGTGCAGAAGTTCTGCTCGCTCACCAACCACATGTGGGACGGCTTCCACATGCTGGCCAATCGCCGCGCCTGGGAGAAGCTGCCCGAGGCCGACCGCGCCGTGGTGGCTCGCGAGCTGAACGCGGCCGCCGTGCTGGAGCGCGTCGACGTCGCCAAGCTCAACGCCGGCCTCAAGGGCGACCTGGAGAGCAAAGGCCTCGCTTTCAACCAGCCGGATCCCGCCGCCTTCCGCGATAAGCTGCGCTCCGCCGGCTTCTATTCCGAATGGAAGGGCAAGTACGGCGACGAAGCCTGGGCTCTGCTGGAGAAGTCTGTCGGCAAGCTGTCGTAGGCGATCGCCAATTCAACGATACCCCTCATCCTGAGGAGCCCTGCAAAGCAGGGCGTCTCGAAGGACGAGGGGCTCCAGAAGGCTCGGCAGACTCACGAACTGGACTCCCTCGTCCTTCGAGACGCAGGCCCAAAGAGGGCCTGCTCCTCAGGATGAGGGGTTTAGCGGCGATTCAGCTGGGCCTTTCACGAACGGCGCACAAACGGCTTTCGGACACCATGGCGGGCATCCAGACACTCGACGCGGACACGGCTTCGCCCGCCACGGGCGCACGCGGCATGGCGACGCGGATCGAGGCCGCCATCTGCCGCGCGGTCGAGATTCCGGCCGCCATCCTGGTCGCCGCCGAAGTGATGGTGCTCTTTGCCGGCATCGTGGCGCGCTACGTGCTGCACAAGCCGCTAGTGTGGTCGGACGAGCTCGCCTCCATCCTGTTCCTGTGGCTCGCGATGCTCGGCGCCGTGGTGGCGTTCGGGCGCGGCGAGCACATGCGGATGACCGCGCTGGTCGGCAAGGTCGGCCCGCGCGCCCGGGCGTTTCTGGATGCGGTGGCGCTGGCGGCCGCGCTCGCGTTTCTGCTGCTGATCGTCTACCCGGCCTATGACTACGCCTATGAGGAAACCTACATCACCACCCCGGCGCTGGAGATCCAGAACGCCTGGCGGGCCGCGGCTCTGTGCGTCGGCGTGGTGCTCATGATCGCGCTGGCGCTGCTGCGCCTCGCCCGGGTAGCCGATCTCGCCACCACGGTCGGGGCGCTGGGCGGCGTGCTCGCCATCAGCGTCGCCATCTGGCTGCTCGGGCCCGCGCTGAAGCCGCTCGGCAACGTCAATCTGCTGATCTTCTTTGTCGGCATCGTAGCCGCCACGGTGTTGTCGGGCGTGCCGATAGCCTTCGCGTTCGGGCTGGCGAGCTTCGGCTACCTCGCCACCACCACGAGCGTGCCCATGCTGGTGGTGATCGGCCGCATGGATGAGGGCATGTCGCACCTCATCCTCCTCTCGGTGCCGCTGTTCGTGTTTCTCGGCCTGCTGATCGAGATGACCGGCATGGCCCGCGCCATGGTGCAGTTCCTGGCCAGCCTGCTCGGCCACGTGCGCGGCGGCCTCTCCTATGTGCTGGTCGGCGCCATGTACCTCGTGTCGGGTATCTCGGGCGCCAAGGCGGCCGACATGGCGGCGGTCGCGCCCGTCCTGTTTCCCGAGATGAAGGCGCGCGGCGCGAAGCCGGGCGACCTCGTGGCGCTGCTCTCGGCGACGGGCGCGCAGACCGAAACCATCCCGCCCAGCCTCGTGCTGATCACCATCGGCTCGGTGACCGGCGTCTCCATCGCGGCGCTGTTCACCGGCGGCCTCCTGCCCGGCGTGGTGCTCGCCATCACGCTCTGCCTCGTGGTGCGCCACCGCTACCGCAACGAGGATCTCTCGCACGTGCGCCGCGCCACCGGCGCGGAGATCGCCCGAACCTTCGCGATCGCGCTGCCCGCGCTGGCGTTGCCGTTCATCATCCGGGCCGCCGTGGTGGAGGGCGTCGCCACCGCCACCGAGGTGTCGACCATTGGCATCGTCTACTCGGTTGCGGCCGGGCTGCTGATCTACCGCCAGTTCAACTGGCGCCGCGTGGTCCCCATGCTGGTGGAGACGGCGGCGCTCTCAGGCGCGATCCTGTTCATCATCGGCGCCGCCACCGCGATGGCGTGGGCGCTCACCCAGTCGGGCTTCTCGCGCGACCTCGCCGCCATCATGGCCAAGCTGCCCGGTGGCGGCGGGAGCTTCCTGGCCGTGTCGATCGTGGCCTTCATCATCCTCGGCAGCGTGCTGGAGGGCATCCCCGCCATCGTGCTGTTCGGTCCGCTGCTGTTCCCCATCGCCCGCCAGCTCGGCGTGCACGAGGTGCACTACGCCATGGTGGTGATCCTCTCGATGGGCATCGGCCTCTTCGCCCCGCCCTTCGGCGTCGGCTACTATGCCGCCTGTGCGATCGGCCGCGTCAGCCCGGATGAAGGCATGCGGCCGATCTGGGGCTACCTGCTGGCGCTTGTCGTGGGTCTCATCGTGGTCGCCGCGGTGCCGTGGATCTCCATCGGGTTCCTTTGAGACTACCTCCCGTCATTGCGAGCGACCGCGAAGCAATCCAGCCTAACGCCCGCCCTTTAGGCTGGATCGCTTCGCCTCCGGCTCGTAATGACGGCGAGACCCGCGCCACGCGGCGGCTTGACGCAGTCAGCGCACCGTCGGGCGTGCGGTTCCGTCCCGGTGCAATCCGTAGGTATTTCGACTAACCTGCGCCCCACAAACCCGGGAACAATCGTCTCAATCAGGCGTTCGCTCCCGGTGAGGGGAGCGTTCTGTTGGGTTGTAAGTCTGTTGTCGCATTTGCGTGCGTCCTGGCCGGCGTCGTCGCCGCACCGGGCCAATCCGCGTTGGCCCTCGATGTCCTCGGCTTCTTCGGCTTCGGCGAAAAGCCGCCCGAACCCTCGGCCACCGCCTTCCCCTACAAACTGAAGATCGAACGCCAGGGCGCGCCCAGCGAGGTCGAAACCGCCGTCGAAGACGCCTCCGCACTGCAGAAGCTGCGCAATCAGGCTCCGGGCGCGCCGGACCAGCTGGTGCGCATCGCGGAAAGCGACCTCCCCAAGATCGTCGACGCCCTGTGGGGCATCGGCTACTACGACGCCGCCGTCACGATCGAAATCGCGGGCGTGCCGCTGGCCTTGGGGGCGACCCGCACCGACGCCGCCATCAGGGCCATCGAGCCCTATCGCGCCCGCGCCAAGGTGCCGGTTCGCATCGTCGTGAACGCGGGCCCGCAATACAAATTCCGCAACGTCATCGTCCTCAACGACGCCACCGGCCAGCCATTCTCGCATGCTGAACTGCCCGAGCGCGCCATCAAGGCCCAGCCGGGCGAGCCCGCCCGCTCTGCCGAGGTCGTGGCCGCCGAGGCCGGCATCGTCGACAACTTTCGGGAAAAGGGCCATCCCTTCGCCAAGGTCACGTCCCGCTCGCCCGTCGTAATCCACCCCGAGCGCGCGATGGACATCACGCTCCGGGTCAGCGCCGGACCGGTCGCGCAACTCGGCGCCATCACGGTGTCGGGCGCGCCGGGCGTGGATCCCGCCGTCGTGCGCTCCTTCATCTACGCCGAGCCGGGCGACCCCTATTCGCCGACCGCGCTGGCGGGCATTCGCAAGTCCGTTGGCCGCATCGAGGCGCTGGGAGGCGTGCGCATTCGCGAAGGCGAGGCGCTGGACCGCAACGGCGGCCTGCCGATCTTCGTAGAGCTTTCCGAGCGCAAGCGTCACGCGCTGGGCGTTTCCGCCTCCTTCTCCACCGTGGACGGCCCCGAGGTTCGCACCTACTGGACCGACCGCAACATGTTCGGCGGCGGCGAGGTGCTGCGCGTCGAGGCGTCGAGCTTCTACACGGGCCGCGCCATCGGCGAGCCGGCCTGGCGGCGCGACGAAAAGCGCCTCCAGCGCTCTGACATCGGCGGCCGCTTCGGCTTCACGTTCCTGAAGCCGGGCCTCTGGGGCACGCGCAACGATTTCCTCGCCTCTGCGCAAGCCGCCCGAGAAAAGGGCTACGCCTACACGGTGCGTCGCGCCGGCGGCGAGATCGACCTGCGCCACCGCTTCTCGGACACCAGCGCCTTCCAGATCGGGCTGCGCGCCGAGCGAGGCCAGAGCAGCGATGCGCTGGGCCAGATCGACTACACGCTAGTCGGCGTCCCGGTGTCCTACACCTACGACTCCACCGACAAGCCGCTCGACCCCAGCCGTGGCGTCCGCTTCGCGGCCTCGGTGACGCCCTACCCATCCTTTCTCGGCTCCACGGTCGGGATGACGATCGCCAAGGCCAACGCCTCGGCCTATTACGCGCTGGACGAGGACGCCCGCTACATCCTGGCCGCCCGCGTCGGCCTCGGCTCCATCCTGGGCGGCGAGCTCGAGGACATCCCGTCTAACTACCGCTTCTACGCCGGCGGCGGCGGCTCGGTGCGCGGCTATCGCTACCAGAGCCTGAGCCCGCGCATCGGCCGCATCCCGATCGGCGGCCAAAGCCTGGTGGACGGATCGATCGAGGCGCGCATCAAGGTCACGGACACCATCGGGGTGGTGCCATTCGTGGACGCCGGACAGGCCTATGCCGAGCGTTACCCGCGCTTCAACGAGCCGATCCGCGTCGCGGCTGGCGTGGGCCTTCGCTATTATACGTCGCTCGGGCCCATCCGCCTCGATGTCGCCGCGCCCGTGAACCCGCGCAAGGGCGACAAGCCCGTGTCCGTCTACATCAGCATCGGGCAGTCCTTCTGATGGCCAAAACGCTGACGACTCTGCGCGCCGGCGCGCTCGCCCTCCTGGCTCTCGGCTCCGTCGGCTACGCCTGGCTCGGAGCCGAGCGCCCCGCCTGGGCGCAGGAAAGCGACCAGGGCTCGCTCGCCAAGCTGTTCTCCTGGGCGCTTTCCACGCCGGAGAACCGGGTCCGCATCGGCGGCGTGGAAGGCGCGCTGTCGTCCGAGGCCGTGATCCGCGACGTGCAGATCTCGGACAAGAACGGCGTCTGGATCACGCTCGACCGCGCGCGCATCGCCTGGAGTCGCACCGCCCTGCTGGCGCGTCGCCTCGACATCAGCGCGCTCGAGATCGACAAGATCACCATTGCGCGCAAGCCGACGCCCGATGAGGCCGACGCCGCCAAGGCGGCCGAAGCGCCGGCGCTGCCGGCTCTGCCTGTGAAACTGATCGTCAAGAATTTCAGCATGAAGGAGCTGGCGCTCGGCGAGCCCGTGCTGGGCCAGGCCGCCCGCATCGCCGTGCAGGGCAACACCGTGCTGGGCAACCCCTCTGAGGGGCTCGACCTCAATCTTCAGGCCACGCGCACGGACGCGCAGGGCCGCTTCGCGGTGCGGCTCAACTACGTGCCGCAAACCGCGCGCCTCGCCGTAAACCTCGACTTCACCGAGCCGCAGGGCGGCCTCGTCGCCAGCGTGGCCAACCTTCCCGGCCAGCCGCCGATCGACCTCAAGGTGCAGGGCGAAGGCCCGCTCGACAACTTCGCCGCCAGCCTGAACTTCGTGTCCGGCCCCGAGCTCGGCGCTCAGGGTCGCGCCACCGTGACCCGCGATGGCGCGAGCCGCCGCGTCGCGCTGGCGCTGGGCGCGCGCATCTCGGCTTTGTTGCCACCTGTGGTCGCGCCCGTCTTCGCCGGCTCCACTGACCTTAACGGTGACGTGCTGGTGGGCGACGACGGCGGGCTCAACGTGCGCAATGTCGAAATCGCGGCCCGCGCCGCCCGCCTCACGGTGGCCGGAACCATCGACGCCCGGCAGCAGATGGACATGCGCCTCGCCATCAGGGCGGTGCCGACCGAAGGCGCGCGCACCCGCGCGGGCGACGCCGAGATCGGCCGCCTTACGCTCGACGCGACCGCGAAGGGCGCGGCCACGTCGCCCAACGTGCAGGCTACGCTGGACGGACGGGAAATCTCGGTTCCCTGGGGCAAGGTCGCGTCCGTCACGGGCGCGCTCGCCATCAACCCGGCCGCCGAGGGCGCGGCGGACACGCGTTCGGCCGTGTCGTTCGACGCACAGGCGCGGGGCGTCGCCCCGGTCGACGCCGGCGAGGCGCGCGCCATCGGCGACCGCCTCGACATCGTGGCGCGCGGAAAGGTGGACGCCAGCTTCAACGCCGACCTCGCCGAAGCCCGCCTGGCCACGCCGACGCTCGAAACCACCTGGACCGGCGTCGTGGGCCGCCGCACCGTCACCGGAACCGCAAACGCGCGCGTGCCCCGGATCGCGGCCTTCTCGGGTCTCGTCGGGCGCGAACTCGGCGGCTCGGCCGAACTGGAGGCCAAGGTCACGGGCGACCCGGGCCGCTACCGCATCGACGCCGCCCTGGACGGCCGGCTCACGGATGCCCGCGTCGGCGTCGAGCAACTCGACCGGGCGCTGGCCGGGCAGGTCTCCATCAAGGGCCTTGCGCGTCGCCTGCCCGGCGGCCTCGGGTTCTCCGACCTTCGCATTGACGGTCCCAACATCCAGACCCGCATCGACGGCGACGCCACCACGGAAGCCGCCAACCTCGTGGCGCGGCTCACGCTGCCGGAGCTGAAGCGCGTCGACGACCGCATCACTGGCCGCGCCGAGGCGCAGGCCAACCTCACCGGCTCGCTGGAGCGGCCGGACGTCACCGCCAACCTCACCGTCACGGACGCGCGCGCGCTCGGCAAGCCGATCCCGCGGCTCGCCGTGGACCTGACCGCCACCAACGTCACGGGCGATCTCGATGCGCGCCTGAAGCTCGACGGAGAGGTGGACCGCAAGCCCGCGCGGGGCGGCTTCCACCTCATCCGACAGGGCGCGAGCAGCCGCCTGGAAGAACTCGACGTCACAATCGGCTCCGTGCGCCTCGCCGGCGGCCTCACGATCGACGAACGCACGCTGCTGGCCGGCAAGGTCGCGCTCACGGCCGGCGACCTCAACGACCTCTCGGCGCTTGCCCTCGTGCCGCTCGCCGGCCGGCTCGACGCGGCCGTGGATCTCTCGGCGCCGGATGGCAGGCAAAACGCCGCCATCACGGCCACGGGCGACCGCATCACGGTGGCGGGCCAGAGCCTGCGGCGCCTCGAAGCACGCCTCACCGCGGCCGACATCTACGCCGCCCCGGTGGTGGACGGGACAGCCGCGGCCGACGACGCCGTGCTGGGCGGGATCCGGTTCAAGACGCTGAAACTCACCAGCCGCGGCACGCAGCAGGCGAGCGCCTTCACACTCGCGGCCGATGGCGACATGGACGTGAACGCCGAGGGCCGCCTCCTGCCCGGCCCGCCCATCCGCGTCGACCTCTCGACCCTGAGCCTCACTCGCAACAAGCAACGGCTGGCGCTGGCCGGCGCGACCTCGATCACGATCGAGAACGGCGACGTGGTGATCCCGGGGCTGACCATCACGGCCGGAACGGGCCGCCTGCGCATCTCCGGCCGCGCTGGCAATCGCCTGGCGCTGACGGCCGACGCCACCAACGTGC
Organism: Alsobacter metallidurans; assembly: GCF_014636935.1. GTDB lineage: Bacteria > Pseudomonadota > Alphaproteobacteria > Rhizobiales > Beijerinckiaceae > Alsobacter > Alsobacter metallidurans. The sequence goes on from NZ_BMES01000002.1 coordinate 1,750,816, forward strand.
CGCTGTCGATCGCCGACCTGGTCTCTCCTGGTCTCGGCCTCGCCGGGACGCTTGAGGCCCACGCCGAACTCGGCGGAACCGCCGCGGCTCCTACCGGCCCTTATCGTCTGAGCGTATCGCGCGCCGCAACGGCCGCGAGCCGCAACGCCGGCGTGCCGCCGATCGACGTCAAGGCCGACGGCCGCCTCGACGGCCAGCGGGCAAGCGTGAACGCCACCGTGTCGGCGGGGCCCGGCGCAAGCGTGCGGGTTGGCGGCTCCGCCCCGCTCAACGCCGCCGGCGCGCTCGACCTCACGATCCGCGGCCCCCTCGACGCCTCGCTGGCCAACGGCCTGCTCGCGGCCGGCGGCCAGCGCGTCACCGGCCGCCTCAATCTCGACCTGCGCGTGCAGGGCCGAACGTCCGCGCCGCAGATCGGCGGAACCGCCTCCCTCACGGGGGGCAGCTTCAACGATCCCATCGCGGGCATCCGCCTTCAGTCCATCGAGGGCCGTTTCGCCGCTCGCGGCGAGGATATCGCCATCGAGCGCTTCACGGCCGCCACCCGCAACGGCGGCACGCTCTCGGCTTCGGGCCGCGTCCGCGTCGATCCGGCGGCCGGTTTCCCGGCTGACATCCGCATCACCGGCTCCCGGGCCGAGCTCGTCTCCAACGACACCGTCTCGGCCACCGCCAACCTCTCGCTCGCCCTGAGCGGAGCGCTGGCGCAGACGCCGCGCATCGCCGGCCGCGTTGACGTGATCTCGATGGACGTATCCATTCCGGAGCGCCTGTCCGGCGTCGCGGAGCCGTTGCCCAATACGAAGCACGTCACGCCCGGCCCGGCCGCCCGCGCCCGCCTCGCTGCGGCCAAGCGAGCTGGGGCCAAGCGCGCCGGCCCGCCCTTCGTGGCGGCCTTCGATCTCACGCTCACGGCCCAGAACCGCATCTTCGTGCGCGGCCGCGGGCTGGAGGCCGAACTCGGCGGCGACCTGCGCCTCACCGGCACCAGCAAGGCCCCGAACGCCATCGGGGCGTTCAACCTGCGCAACGGACGCATCGACCTCGCCGGCCAGCGCATCGACCTCGTGCGCGGCCGCCTCACCTTTGCGGGCGACCTCACGCCGGAGCTCGACTTCCTGGCGCAGACACAGGCTGCCGACATCACCGCCCAGATCGCCATCACGGGCGTCGCCAACGAGCCGACCTTCGCGATCACGTCGACGCCCGGCCTGCCGCAGGACGAGATCCTGTCACGCATCCTGTTCGGCCGCGCCGCCGGCGGCCTCACCGGCGTGCAGGCGTTGCAGCTCGCACAGACCATTGCGCAGCTCTCGGGCGGCGGCGGCCCGGACCTGCTCGGCGGCCTGCGCAAGGCGCTGGGAGCCGATAGCCTCGATGTCAGCGCCGGCTCGGGCGGCGGCCTCGGCGTCGGCGTCAGCCGCTACGTCAACCGCCGCGTCCGCATCGGCGTGCGCGCCGGCGTCAACCCGGCCGACACGGGCGTGGGCGTCGACATCGACGTCACCAAGAACATAAAGCTGCGCGGCCAGGTCGGCGCCAATGGCGGCGCCTCGGCAGGCGCGGCTTACGAGATCGAGTATTGAGCAGCTGAGGTCCACGGCCTGCTTCGCCGTCACTGCTTAGCCTTCGGCTAGCAAAAGCAGCGAGATTTGCGGTTCACGGATTCCGTTGATCAGCGCAATAACCCGCGAAGGTTTGATGCTCGCAGCTCCGTTTTTCGTACACCTCACACGCACGGGCGCTTTAAACTGCCTCCCGACAAGAAATGTCCCGGAGACCTCCCATGGCCAAGCTCCTACCTTTCCAGCGCGAGAAGAACCTGATCGGGGGCGAGTGGATCGACGCTGACTCGGCCGGGACCATCGAGGTCACGAATCCGGCCACCGGCGAGGTCATCGGGACGGTGCCGAACTGCGGCGCGGCTGAAACAAAGCGCGCCATCGAGGCGGCGCAGAAGGCCTTCGAGGGCTGGCGCGCCACCACGGCCGCGGAGCGCGCCGACAAGCTGCGCAAGCTCGCGGCCGCGCTGGAGAAGAACAAGGAGGAGCTTGCCGTGCTCCTCACCACCGAGCAGGGCAAGTCCCTGGCCGAAGCGCGCGGCGAGGTCGGCATCAGCGCCGCCTATGTGCTGTGGTTCGCCGAGGAGGCGCGGCGGGTCTATGGCGACACGATCCCGTCGCCCTGGGCCAACCGGCGCATCCTGGTCACCAAGGAGCCGGTGGGCGTCGTCGCGGCGATCACGCCGTGGAACTTCCCGTCCTCCATGCTGTCACGCAAGCTTGGCGCCGCGCTGGCGGCGGGCTGCACGGTGGTGACCAAGCCGGCGACGCAGACGCCCTATTCGGCGATTGCGTGGGGCTTGCTGGCCGAGGAAGCCGGCATCCCGCCGGGCGTGATCAACATCCTGACCGGCTCGGCGACGCAGATTGGCGGCGAGATGACCGCAAACCCGCTGGTCAAGAAAGTGACGTTCACGGGCTCCACCGAGATCGGCAAGCTGCTGATGAAGCAGGCCTCCGGCACCATGAAGCGCGTCTCGATGGAGCTGGGCGGAAACGCGCCGTTCCTGATCTTCGACGATGCCGATCTCGACGCCGCCGTGGAGGGGGCGATCGGCTCGAAGTACCGCAACTCCGGCCAGACCTGCGTGTGCGCCAACCGCTTCTACGTGCAGGCCGGCGTCTATGACGCCTTTGCGGAGAAATTCGCCGAGGCGGTGCGCGACCTCAAGGTCGGCAACGGCCTGGAGCCCGGCGTCACCCAGGGTCCGCTGATCGACGAGAAGGCTGTCGAGAAAGTGGAGGAGCACATCGCCGACGTGCTCGCCAAGGGCGGCCGCGTGGTGACAGGCGGCAAGCGCCACGCGCTCGGCCACTCGTTCTTCGAGCCCACCATCGTGGCCGACGTGACGCCCGGCATGAAGGTCGCCAAGGAAGAGACATTCGGCCCGCTCGCGCCGCTGTTTCGCTTCGACACCGAGGAGCAGGCCGTCGCGATGGCCAACGACACCGAGTTCGGCCTCGCCGCCTACGCGTACACCCGCGACCTCGGCCGCGCCTTCCGGGTGATGGAGGGGCTGCAATACGGCCAGGTCGGCATCAACGCCGGCGTGATCACCACCGAGGTCGCGCCCTTCGGCGGCGTCAAGGAGTCGGGTCTGGGCCGCGAGGGCTCCAAATACGGGCTCGATGACTACCTGAACGTGAAGTACGGCTGCATCGGGCTGTAAGGCTTACAGCACACAGCCGTCATGGCCGGGCTTGGCCCGGCCATCCACGCCGCCGCCCGGCGCGTGGGTCCCCGGGGCAAGCCCGGGGATGACGGTGGAGAGCGCCAGCCTGACGCCCGCAACGGCTTCCACGGAAGCCCACTCCGGGCCATGGTCGACCCGGACACTGACACCAACCCCACGAGATTCTCATGAACGGCGCCGACAGGCTGTGCGATGTGCTGCTCGCCAACGACATCGACGTGTGCTTCGCCAATCCGGGCACGTCCGAGATGCATTTCGTGGCGGCGCTGGACCGCAAGCCGAAGATGCGCTGCGTGCTGGGCCTCTTCGAAGGCGTGGTGACGGGCGCGGCGGACGGCTATGGCCGCATGGCCGACAAGCCCGCCGCCACGTTGCTGCATCTCGGCCCCGGCCTCGCCAACGGCCTCGCCAACCTCCACAACGCCCGGCGCGCCCGCACGCCGATGCTGAACGTGGTGGGCGACCACGCCACCTACCACCTCCAGCACGACGCGCCGCTCACCAGCGATATCGCAAGCCTCGCCAGGCCCATGTGCCACTGGTACGCGGAGACGAAGACGCCGGAGGACATCGCCTCCACTACCGCGCAAGCCTACGTCGCCGCCATGACGCTGCCGGGCGTGGCGGTCATGACCCTGCCGGGCGACGCCGCATGGGGCGATCTCGCTCCCGCCCCCGTGGAGCGCACGCCACTTCCCGCACTGCCGCATGTGAGCGCCGACGCCATCCGCGACGCCGTCGCGGCTCTGCGCTCGGGCAAGCGCGTCGCCATGCTGATGACCGGCAAGGCCCTGCGCACCGAGGGGTTGACGATCGCGGGCCGCATCGCCGCCAGGACGGGCCTGCGCCTGCTCACCCCGCAAAGCATCAACCGCATCGAGCACGGCATCGGCCGCGTCCCGGTCGACAAGGTGCCCTACCCGGTGGACCAGGGCGTCGAGCACCTCGCCGACATCGACGTGCTGCTGATGCTGGGCACGCAGGTCCCGGTCGCGTTCTTCGCCTATCCGGGCAAGCCCGGCCGCCTGATCCGCGACGACTGCGAGGTGCAGACTCTCGCCAGGCCGGGCGACGATCTCGTCCACGCGCTCCAGTGGATCGCCGACGAGGTCGGCGCCAAGGAGCCGCCGCGCCTCGTCCAGCCGGGCGGCCTCGCGGACGCCCTCCAGCCGGGTGCGCTCACGGCCGACTCGGTCGGCTACGCGGTGGCGAAGCTGCTGCCCGAAGGCGCCATCGTGTGCGACGAGGCGGTGAGCTCCGGCCGCAAGTTCTTCAAGCTCTCGGAAAACTCCGCCCCGCACACCTACCTGCAGCTCACCGGCGGCGCGATCGGCGTCGGCATCCCGATGGCGGCCGGCGCGGCCGTGGCCTGCCCGGACCGCAAGGTCATCGGCCTGCAGGCCGACGGCAGCGGCATGTACACTGTGCAGGGCCTCTGGACCCAGGCGCGCGAGAACCTCGATGTCGTCACGGTGGTGTTCGCCAATCGCTCCTACGCGATCCTGCATGGCGAGATGCGCAATGTCGGCGTCAACCAGTTCGGCCGCAACGCCGCCCGCATGCTGAACCTGGACGAGCCCTTCCTCGATTGGGTCACGATGGCCAGGGGCATGGGCGTGGAAGGCGGCCGGGCCGAAACCATGGAGGACTTCGAAAAGCTCCTCCGCGCCGCGCTGGGGCGCAGGGGACCGTTCCTGATCGAAGCCGTGATCTGAGCGTCGAATCGCCAAAGCTCAATTGGGGCTGGAATCTTCGTCAACACCCCGTACCGCGCTTGTCGGAACGGCTGACGCATAAACCGCGTTGTGTCCATGAAGCTCGGCCACGCAGGCCGCCAGCCTGCCCGGTTGGCCGAGCCAAGGAGGACACATGACCGTCTCGACCTTGAAGCACAGCCTTTCGCTCAAGAGCCTGCTCGTGGCCGGCGTCCTCGTGGGCGGCGCGTTTGCGGGATTCACGGGCTCGGCCTCGGCCGCCCCCATCCCGGTCGCGGCCGCGACGGGCGTCGCCGCCGACAACCTCACCCAGGATGTCGCCTACAAGAAGCGCCATCACGTTTCACGCCACGTCACCCACCGTCGCTATGCCCATCGCCGCTACTATCGCGGCAACGACCGGGCCGGCGCCCGCGCGGCGATCGGCGCTTTCGGGCTGATTGCGGGCGCGATCGCCACCAATGCGGCGCGCGACCGCTATTACGACGACTATGGCTATGGCGGTTACGGCTACGGCGGTTATCCGGCCTATGGCTACGGATACGGCAACGCCTACCCCCGCTACCGCTACGGCGCGGCCTACCCGGCCTATGGCTATCGCCACCACGGCGCTTGGGCGGGACGCCAGGCGTGGAGCGGAGGCGGCCGTCATTGGAACGGCGGCGGGCGCCACTGGAACGGCGGCGCGGCTGCGCGCGGCTACGGCGGCGGTCGAGCTCACTTCGGCGACCACGGCCAGTTCGTGCGCGACTAAACATCTCCGGCCGGCCGCCCTTCAGGGGACGTAAACCCTGTAGGGCGGTCGTGCAGAATCTGGCCTCCACGTCGGCTCTCCTCCGGAACTTCGTCATTCGACGGCCGTTTTTGAGCCATGATGATGGTTCTGCCCCGCCGTAACCTCTGCCGCCGGATTGCTCTGGCGGCTTTCGCCTGCCTCGGGTTGGCCGGCGGCGCATACGCGCAGTCGTGCGAGGCGCTCAAGGCGGAGTACCGCACTTTGGGCGGCGGCTCGGGCGTTGCACGGCAGGAATACGGCCAGCTCGTCGGCGTCTACCAGCAGCTGAATTGCGGCGGAGGCGGGTTCCTGTTCTTTGGCCCGCCGGCGGCTTGCCGGGGCATCGGCGCGCGCCTGCGCTCGCTGCAGGGTGTGATGGCGTCGGGAGGCGGCGAGGACGTGCGCGTCCGCAAGGCGCAGCTGCGGGCCGAGATCGCCCAGGCCTGCGGCGATGGCGAGCATGCGTCGGCCGCCCGCGGTTTTTCCCCGCGCGGCGGAAAGCGCCTCGTCTGCGTCCGGGCGTGTGACGGCTTCTATTTCCCGCTCGCCAATCGACCCGAGGACGGCGACAGCGAGAGCCTGTGCCAGGCGCTGTGCCCGGGCTCCGAAACCACCGTGTTCCGCATGCCCGAGGGCGGCGCCATCCAGGAGGCCGTGTCGAGCCGCGGTCAGGCCTATATGGACCTGCCCAACGCGTTGAAGTACCGGACCTCCGTCGACAAGAGTTGCGCCTGCAAGGGCGAAGGACAGAGCTGGACGGAAGCGCTGGCGCGCGCCGAAACCATGATCGCCCGGCGCGGCTCCGACATTGTGGTTGACGCCAAAATTGCGGCGAAGCTCTCGCAAGCCGTCAACGCCAAGGCGGTTGCGGCCAATCGCAAACCGGTGCGCGAAGAGCCGATCGAGAACGACATCGTGGTCCGTCCGGCCTCGACGGCGGCGGCGACGCCCGCATCCACCACGAACGAGGCGGCCGCCGCGCCGCTCGTGTCACGCGTTCGCGTCATCGGTCTCACGCCGGCGGCCGCGCAGGCTGGAGCTGCAGAGATTCAGACCGGCGCTGTCACGAGCCCGTAACGTCATGTCGCGTTAGAAGTACTTGGTTAACCACGAATGCATCTATATAAATTTTGATATTTGATAACCATATTGGTTAGCCATGCCGGAAGTTGGACGTGGCAGCTTTTCGTCACGATGACGAAAACCTTTCCGGCCGTAACGGTGTTGCTCGGCTTGATCGTCGCCTCCTCGGCGCTGGCCCAAGGTTGCGAGGACCAGCGACGCTGGCCGTGGAGCGACCGCAAGGCGATCACGGCGGCGCTGCGCAGTGAATACATGCAGCTGCATGCGTCCTACGAGGCCATGAGCTGTACGGGCCGACCCAGCGTGCTGACCGGGGCCGAGCGCTATTGCGGGACGGTGGCCGACCGCCTCGTCGCCATCCATCACGAACTCGAGCGCAACCACTGGCTCGGCAAGCGCGTGACCGCCTGCGGCCCGGAGGGAACGCGCCCGCCCTTGGCTCTCGAGCCTGTCGACGAGGAGATCCCGGCCGCATCCGACGCGCCCGCAAAGGCGAGCGGCTCCCGTGTGGCCAAGTCATACAATACCGCCACGCAGGCGAAAGCCGTCGCCCCACAGCCGGACAAGGCGCCGGTTGAGGTCGCCGCGCCAGCCGCCAGGCCGTCCGACGCCCGGGACAGCCGGCGCGCGTCCGTGAAAACGGCATCGGCGTCGCAGGAAGCCGGACCGATCTCTGCGGAAGCGCCCGCCCCCACCGGCGCGTTGAATTCGCAAGCCGCTCCGGCCGTGCAGCCGAAACGACGCCCGGCCCCCAAGACGCGCAATGCCGACGTTGCCTCGCAACCCGGACCCGCGCAGGTGCAGGCCGCGGCGTCTCAGCAGCAGTTTCAGGCCGGAGATCACGAAACACCCGAGCTCACGGCGCCTGCGCCGCCGAAGCTTCTGCGGGCGAAGCGTCCGCTCGCGCCTGCGAAAGCTTCCGCTCCGGACGCCGCCCCGGCCGAACCGCCCGTCACGTCCACGTCAACGACCCTCCCGGTTCTGCCGCAGTCGACGCCCCGCCTGTCCACCGCGCGTCCGCTGCTCGCCGCGCGAGCCGACCACCCGGCGCCGTCCACACCCACGAAGGCCTCCGCGCCGCCCACGAGTTTCGTCCCGCCGGCGCGGCCGCGCGAAGCCGTCGCTGCGGCGGCCAGCCCCGAGGCCACACTGGCCCTGGTTTCGCAGTTTGCCGCCGAGCCGGAAAGCGCCGCCGCCATCGGGGCCGGCTACTACGCAACCGTGTCAAACGCGGGCCTTTACACGGCGGCCGAGCCGCCGATCGAGCCGGCCGGTTCGCCCGCCCGCAAGCGCTTCATGGCGAAGGGCGGCCGCTTCGCCTGTGTGCGCTCCTGCGATGGCTTCTATTTCCCGCTGAACCAGTCCGTGCGTGGCGGCGACGCGCAGGACATGTGCACGTCGCTCTGCCCCGGAGCCCGCACGGAGGTCTACAGGGTGCCGCAAGGCGGCCGCATGGCCGACGCGGTGTCCGTGAAGGGCCAGCGCTACGCGGACCTGCGCTCCGCCTTCCTGTATCGCCGCAAGGTGAATGCGGGCTGCGGCTGCAAGGTGCAGGGCCAGTCGTGGGAGGCGTTGCTGCGGCCGGCCGAGCGCGTGCTGGCCTCCCCGCACCGCGACCCGATCCTCGATGAAGCAACGGCCGACCGGCTGTCGCGCGCGCAACTCCGGGCGAAGCTGCGGGCCGAAGCCGCTCAGGAAGCCGCGTCACGCGAGCCGGCCGCCCAGCAGGCCGCCGGGGGCGCTCCCCCGATCGCCCCTCAGCGCCAGCCAAACCGTCCGACGCCGGCCGCGCAGCGGCTGGAGGAACCCCGGCAGGAACATGAGCCGGCCGAGACGGGCTCCATCCGATCGCATCGCCGGCGCTGACGAGAGCTTCCTCAACGAGAAAGGCCGCCCCTCGCGGGACGGCCTTTCCATTGTCGAGACCGCGGTCCTCAGGAGGACCCGGAACGCCTCGTCAGGCGCAATTCTCCGCAGCGGCGGAGATCCAGGTCGAGACCAACAGGCGCGGCTGATGACAATGAGACACTGGATCACCTCCTTTCAATTGTTTCGGTAAGCGATTATGTGGGGCATCGACCGGCTTCCGCAAGTGCGAAAGCCCCTGGTCCATTCTGTCGCAGGGGAGCGGCCGCCAGCCCTGGCCGGCCGCCCAGCAGCACGATCGCAGGTTCCATGACCGACGGTTCAAAGACCGACGCCAGCATCACTGACGGCTCGCCCGTCTCCCGCCGGCGGACCTTCGCCATCATCTCCCACCCGGACGCGGGCAAGACGACGCTCACCGAAAAGCTGCTATTGTTTGGCGGCGCGATCCAGCTCGCCGGCGAGGTGAAGGCCAAGAAGAACCGCGTCAGCGCCCGCTCAGACTGGATGGGCATCGAGAAGGAGCGCGGCATCTCGGTAGTCACCTCGGTGATGACGTTCGAATACGCCGACTGCGTCTTCAACCTGCTCGACACGCCCGGCCACGAGGACTTCTCGGAGGACACCTACCGGACGCTCACGGCGGTGGATTCCGCCATCATGGTGATCGACGCCGCCAAGGGCATCGAGGCGCGCACCCGCAAGCTGTTCGAGGTGTGCCGGCTGCGCGACATCCCGATCGTCACCTTCATCAACAAGCTCGACCGCGAGAGCCGCGATCCCTTCGACCTCCTGGACGAGATCGAGAAGACGCTGGCGCTCGACACAGCCCCCGTGAACTGGCCCATCGGCCGGGGCCGCTCTTTCGCGGGCACTTACGACATGGCCAAGAACACGGTGCGTCGCCTCGACGCCGACGACGAGGCGCAGCCCGTGAACGGCCCGGATTCGCCCGCCGTGCTGGAGATGCTGCCCGACCACGAGCGCGACGCCTTTTCGGAGGAGATCGGGCTCGCGATGGGCGCGTGCCGCCCATTTGAGCTGAAGCCGTTCCGCGAAGGCCACCTCACGCCGGTGTTCTTCGGCAGCGCCCTGCGCAATTTCGGCGTCCGCGACCTCATCGACGCGCTCGCGGCGTTCGCGCCGCCGCCGCGCGGGCAGGACGCCGACACCCGCCGGGTGGAGGCCGAGGAGCCGCGCATGACCGGCTTCGTGTTCAAGATCCAGGCGAACATGGACCCGAACCACCGCGACCGCATCGCCTTCATGCGCGTCTGCTCGGGCCGGCTCAGCCGGGGCATGAAGGCCAAGCTGGTGCGCACCGGCAAGCCGATGGCGCTGAACACGCCGCAGTTCTTCTTTGCCCGCAACCGTGCGATCGCGGACGAGGCCTGGGCGGGCGACGTGGTCGGCATCCCCAACCACGGCACGTTGCGCATCGGCGACACGCTGACCGAGGGCGAGGACCTGCTGTTTCGCGGCGTCCCAAGCTTCGCGCCCGAGATCCTGCGCCGCGTGAAGCTGCAGGACGCCATGAAGGCCAAGAAGCTGCGCGAGGCCCTGCAGCAGATGGCCGAGGAAGGCGTCGTCCAGCTCTTCCTGCCGCAGGACGGCTCCGGCGCCATCGTGGGCGTGGTCGGCGCCCTGCAGCTCGACGTGTTGAAGGAGCGCCTGCTGGCCGAATACGGCCTGCCGATCGACTACGAGCAGACCCGATTCAGCATTTGCCGCTGGATCACCTCCGACGTGCGGCACGACCTGGAGAGCTTCATCTCCAAGAACCTGTCCTCCATTGCGGACGACCTCGACGGCGCGCCGGTGTTCATGGCCGCCAGCCCGTTCTCGCTGCGCTACGACGAGGAACGCGCGCCCGCGATCCGCTTCTCGGACATCAAGGACTATCAGGTCCGCGACAAGGCCGCCTGAGCGGGCGCGTCGGCCCCGGCCTCGAACGGTCGCGGCTGCGCGGCCAGCTTCGGCGCGAGCGCGGCCACCAGCGAGGCCAGCGCCGCCCCGGCGACCAGGAACGCTATGATCATGAGCGTGAAGTCCGGCTTCGCGCTCGCGATCACGCTGAGCAACCAGCCCGCGACCGTGAAAGCCGCCACGATGATAAATTCGAGCATGGGTCCCCCTCGGCCGTAAGCGGCCGCTTCTGACGCCGGGCCTGAAGAGCGCGACGGGCCGCAAGCGGCCGATGCGTGGGGGAGCCCGACAAGGATTCCAGAACGGAGCCGGGTGAGGCTATTCGGACGATTGCGTAAGTCGTTCGCAGGTTGAACTTGCCCGCACCAACGCCCCTCATCCTGAGGAGCAGGCCCGCTTGGGCCTGCGTCTCGAAGGACGAGGGGTCCAGCGCGCTCGCCGTCGGTGCAATCTGGAGACCCTCGTCCTTCGAGACACATCGCCAAGGGGCGATGTTCCTCAGGATGAGGGGATCCTGGGTTCCGCTCGGAATTCCAGACCCGTCGCCCGTTGACTTCCAACCGCCCCCACTGCATTCCCGGATGGCCTGCCCGCCGGAGCCGCCATGCTGTCACCCGCCATGATCGAAGGCGTCGGCAACCTTGCCGCGTTGATCACGACCTTGTGCTGGATCCCGCAAGCGTTGCGCGTCATCCGCACCCGCGACACGCGGGCGATCTCGCTGCTGGCCCAAGGCGCGCTGCTGCTCGGCGTGGGACTGTGGCTCGTCTACGGGCTGCTGCAGGGCGTCGGCCCGCTGATCTGGTCCAACGTCATCACCTTCGCGCTGGTCGGCGTGATCGTGGTCCTAAAGATCCGCTACGGCTAATCGGCCGCCTGCAGCTTCACGAGCCGCGGGTCCGCGAGCCAGCCCTTCACGCGCTTGAGGTTCACGCCGAAATCGCTGCTGCCCACGAGACTGCGCGAATAGATCGCCAGCGTAGCCCCGCCCTCCCCGGCCGGCAGCGCCACTGCCTCCACGGTGTCGGGAAATCGCATGAGCGGCGTCCGCACCACATAGCGGTCACGCAGTTCGTCTGCGGACGACGCCGCCAGGCGCGCGTCTGGATTTGCGAGGATCAGCGAGCGCAACGTCGCCAGCAGCTCATCCGCGGTCGCGGCGTAGCGCGGCGGTATAAGGTCAACAGGCGCAGCGCAGAAAGCGGCAGGGCACACGAGCGCGTCGTTGCGCCCGGGGCGGCGCGCCAGATGGGCGAAATCGACCCGCCCCTGATCGGCCGGCCCGACGAGTTCCCAGACGCGGCCGATGCCGCCGGGCGCGTCCTTCCTGAGCACGACCACGCCGGCCGCCAGCGCGGCGACCCCGATCGCAATCACGAATCCGCGCATCGGCCCATCAATCCATGTTCGGGAGGTCCGCGGTCGGAACTCTCCGGGCTACTCTGGCCTATGTTCCCGTCGTTCGCACAACAAAGCAGATCCTGAAAGGTCCCGATGTCCGCGATTCCTCACGCCGCCTTCGTGGCGCCCATCCTGATGCTCGTCGCCTCCAACGTATTCATGACCTTCGCGTGGTACGGGCACCTGAAATTCCCGTCCGTGTCGCTGCCGCTCGTGGTGGTCATCAGCTGGGGCATCGCGTTCTTCGAATACTGTCTTGCCGTGCCCGCCAACCGCATCGGCCACGAGGTCTACTCGGCCGCGCAGCTCAAGACGATCCAGGAAGTGGTGACCCTGCTGGTGTTCGCCGTGTTCTCGGTGACGGTGCTCAAGGAGGCGCTCACCTGGAACCACGCGGTCGGCTTCGCGCTGATCGCCGGCGGAGCGTTCTTCATTTTCCAGGGGCCGCTATAGCGGCGTAGCGCTGCGGCGCCCTGATGTTTTAGCGGCTTAGCGTCGCGGGCGGCAGCGAGGAAACCTGCACGGGCGCGGCGGGGCCGAACAGGGCAACCGCGACGGTGGCGACGCTGAGCGCCGCGACGAGCCACACCGACATCCGGAACTGGCGCTGCGCTTCGAGATGCGCGCCCGCCATCACGCGCCCGCCCTGCGGCATGCGCAGCGGAGCGTCAGCGGACAGGCAGGCGATGGTCGGGGCGCGGAACATGGAAGGGATCTCGGTGCGGCTTCGTTGGCCGCTTCTATGATCCCGCCAATCCCCGGCGGATGTGCGCCGCCGCACATGATCGTGCGACCGCGCAGCCCTGCGGTCACCCCTTCTTGCCGCCCCTGAACGCCCGCGTGCCCGGCCGGCCCGCCTTGCTGCGCGCCGCTGCGGCTTCGCCGCCGAGCGGACGACCAAGGCCGCCGCCGAGATTATGCGGCCCCATCTCGTCCAGCGTCGGCTTGCGGGCCCGGGTGGGCGGGAGCGGGGCGTCCGTGGGCGTGTCGTCCGAGAACCGCGGGCCGTCCGCGAAGCGGTCGTCTCCGGTCGTGCCGGCGCCGCGGCCGCGCTTGGGCTCCACCGGGGGCAGGTTGCCGGCGCGGCCGTATTTCTTGGGGCCGGCGTAGCCGCCGGTCTTCTCGTCCACCTGCGTCTGGGTCGCCATGGGATCGGCGGCGAGCACCAGCTCGGTGGCTTGCAGGCGCTTGATCTCGTCGCGAAGGCGGGCCGCGACCTCGAAGTCGAGGTTGGCGGCGGCCTCCCGCATCTTCTTCTCGAGGTCGGCCAGCGTAGCCTTCATGTTGTGGCCGACCAGCGCGCCCTCCTTGGCGACGCCGGTGTCGACGCGGACATGGTCGCGCTCGTAGACGCTCTCCAGGATGTCGCCGATGTTGCGCTTCACGCTCTCGGGCGTGATGCCGTTGGCCTGGTTCCAGGCGTTCTGCTTTTCGCGGCGGCGGTTGGTTTCCTGGATGGCGCGGTCCATGGACCCCGTCACCTGGTCGGCGTACAGGATGACCTTGCCGTCGACGTTGCGGGCGGCGCGGCCGATGGTCTGGATCAGCGACGTCTCGGAGCGCAGGAAGCCCTCCTTGTCGGCGTCCAGGATCGCGACGAGGCCGCATTCAGGGATGTCGAGGCCCTCGCGCAAGAGGTTGATGCCCACCAGCACGTCGAAGGCGCCCAACCGCAGGTCGCGCAGAATCTCGATGCGCTCGATGGTGTCGATGTCGGAGTGCATGTAGCGCACCCGTACGCCGTTCTCGTGCAGGTACTCGGTGAGGTCCTCGGCCATGCGCTTGGTCAGCACCGTGACCAGCGTACGGTAGCCGTTGGCTGCAACCTCGCGCACCTCGCCCAGCAAGTCGTCGACCTGCGCGCGGGCCGGGCGGACGTCGATCACCGGGTCGATCAGCCCCGTCGGCCGGATGACCTGCTCGACGAACACGCCGCCGGTGCGCTCCATTTCCCATGTGCCGGGCGTAGCCGACACGTGGACGGTCTGGGGCCGCATGGCCTCCCATTCCTCAAAGCGCAACGGCCGGTTGTCCATGCAGGACGGCAGGCGGAAGCCGTACTCGGCCAGCGTCGCCTTGCGGCGGAAGTCGCCCTTGTACATGCCGCCGATCTGCGGAACCGTGACGTGGCACTCGTCTGTGAACACGATGGCGTTGTCGGGCAGGTATTCAAACAAGGTGGGCGGCGGCTCGCCTGGCCGGCGGCCGGTGAGATAGCGCGAGTAGTTCTCGATGCCCGCGCAGGACCCGGTGGCCTCCAGCATCTCGATGTCGAACAGCGTGCGCTGCTCCAGCCGCTGCGCCTCCAGGAGGCGGCCCATGCGGTAGAGCTCCTCCAGGCGCTGCTTGAGCTCGTCCTTGATGCTCTTCACGGCCTGCTGGAGCGTGGGCTTGGGCGTGACATAGTGCGAGTTGGCGTAGATCTTCACGAATTCGAGGTCGGCCGACTTGTTGCCCGTGAGTGGGTCGAACTCCTGGATGCTCTCGACCTCGTCGCCGAAGAGGTTGATGCGCCAGGCCCGGTCCTCGTAGTGGGCCGGGAAGATCTCGACCACGTCGCCGCGCACCCGGAAGGTGCCGCGCGAGAAGTCGCCCATGTTGCGCTTGTACTGGAGGGCCGTGAGGTCGGCGAGGAGCTGGCGCTGATCCAGCCGCTCGCCCACCTTTACGGTGAACGTCATAGCCGTGTAGGTCTCGACCGACCCGATGCCGTAGATGCACGACACGGAGGCCACGATGATGACGTCGTCGCGCTCCAGCAAAGCGCGCGTGGCGGCGTGGCGCATGCGGTCGATCTGCTCGTTGATCGAGGATTCCTTCTCGATATAGGTGTCGGTGCGCGGGACGTAGGCCTCCGGCTGGTAGTAGTCGTAGTAGGAGACGAAGTACTCCACGGCGTTGTTGGGAAAGAAGCTCTTGAACTCGCCATAGAGCTGCGCCGCCAGCGTCTTGTTGGGGGCGAGGATCAGCGCCGGCCGGTTGGTCCGGGAGATCACCTGCGCCATCGTGAAGGTCTTGCCCGAGCCGGTGACGCCGAGCAGCACCTGGTCGCGCTCGTGACGCTTCACGCCCTCCACCAGCTCGGCGATGGCGGTGGGCTGGTCTCCCTTCGGCTCGAACTCGGACACGAGATCGAAGCGCTTGCCGCCCTCGGACTTGTCCGGGCGGGGCGGGCGGTGCGGCGCCCAGGGCTTCTTCTCGCGCAGGTTCGGATCGCCCTGCTCCAGCAGCGCCTTCAGCGAATCCATGGTCGCGGTGGCGCCCACGAGGCCGTTGCCGCGCACCTGGTCGTCGTCGTCCTCGTCGCGCAGCACGTTGCCCTGGCGCACGCGCTTGGGCGCGGCCTTGAGGATGTCCTCACGGGAGAGACCGACGTCGCGCTTGCGATTTCCGGGGTGGATCTCGCCCTCGACCGGAGGCGGATTCGCCTTGGCGCGGCGCGCGGCGGCGCCCGGGGCGGCGCGACCGTTGTCGCCGTCGGCCGGGAAATCGAGCCCGAGTTTGCGGGCCAGCGCGGGGTCAACGCCCTCGACGTCGTCCGGATCGTAGCCGGCCTGTGGCGACTCGGCGAAGCCCGAGCCGGAGCGGGCCGTTTTGGCGGCCTCTCGCGCAATGCCGGGGTTGAGAAGCGCGGCGAGATGGTCGTCCAGCGGCTTCAGCTCGGGCCTGGACGCCTTGGAGCGTGGCGTCCGTGGGCTGAGCGCGCTGTCGCGGCCGGAAGACGGCGCGGGAGATTTCGGTGTTTTGGCCATACCGTGAACATGGGGCGAGTCACGCCGCGGGGCAAGCCGCCGCGGCGGACAGACGACCGGCGCGGCCAGAGGCCATGGCTCGGTATTGGAGCCTTTCCGAAAACGATCCTTAACGTCTGGTAGGCCTTAATGCAGCCCATGTCCGCTCCCTATCGTGGCGGACCCCCGGACATTATCATGGCCGTTGATCCCCGCCTGTCTCTGGTCGCCCTGAACCGCTTTGGCCTCGGCGCCATGCCCGGAGAGCTGGCGCGTGTCGGCTCCGACCCGCGCGGCTTCGTGCTCGCTCAGCTGAGCCCTGCCGCGGTGCGACCTCTGGCGGACGTGGCGGGGTTCCCGCCCTTGCAGGACAGCAGCCGCAACCTCGTGGACGCGCGCCGCTTCGAGAACGAACGCAGGGCGGCGAAGCTTGCTCAGGCCGCCATGGCGGCCGCCGCGCCCGGCGTCAACATGCAGGACGAGACCAATGCCCGGACGATGCAGCCGCCAAGCGGAGCCATGGCGGGAGGGTCCTTGGCGCCGCCGCCCAAGCAGCCGGAACCGCCCGAGCAGGCCGCCTTTCGCGCCGAGGTGGTGGCGCGCTTCGCCCGGCTGCTCGGCACGGAGAACGGGCTGGTGGAACGGCTGACGCTGTTCTGGTCCAACCACTTCGCGGTGTCGGCCGCCAAGGGCCCGGGGTTGCGCATGCTGTGCGGCTCGTTCGAGCGCGAGGCCATCCGGCCCTTTGTGCTCGGGCGCTTCGGAGACATGCTGAAGGCCGTGGAGCAGCACCCGGCGATGCTCTACTACCTCGACAATCACCAATCCGTCGGCCCGACCTCCAAGGGCGGGCAGAACGGCAAGCGCGGGCTGAACGAGAATCTCGCCCGCGAGATCCTGGAGCTGCACACGCTCGGGGTCGACGGCGGCTACGGGCAGGCTGACGTGACCAGCCTGTCGCGCATCATCACCGGCTGGACGGTGACGTCGCCGGACGAGGACCTCTTGCACGGCGGACGTTTCACCTTCGCGCCTGCCCGGCACGAACCGGGCGACCATGTGGTGCTGGGCAAGACTTACATGCAGGACGACCAGCGCCAGGGCGAGGCCGTGCTGGCCGACCTCGCCGTGCACCCCGCGACCGCGCGGCGCGTCGCCCGCAAGCTGGCGACCCATTTCGTGGCCGACCAGCCGCCGAAGATGCTGGTGGATCGGTTGGCCAAGACGTTTCTGGACAGCAAGGGCGACCTCGCGGCGGTGACGCGCGTGCTGGTGAGCGCCCCGGAGGCTTGGTCCGCGCCGGCTGCCAAGCTGCGGACCCCGCAGGACTTCCTGATCGCGGCGTTTCGGGCCACCGGCAAGACGCCCGATCCGGGCGCCGTTACGGGCGTTCTGCAGGTCATGGGCCAGCCCTTGTGGCAGCCGATCGGCCCCAACGGCTTCTCCGACCAGTCGGCCGAATGGGCCTCGCCCGAGGGCGTCTCGGCGCGTCTCGACGCGGCCGCGCAGTGGGGCCGGCAAAACGCCAAACTGGATCCGCAGGCTCTGCTGGAGACCACAATTGGGCCGGCAGCGTCGGCCGAGACCCGCCAGGCCGTGGCGCGCGCGGAAAGCCGCGCCCAGGCGGTCGCGCTGGTGTTCATGTCCCCCGAATTCCAGCGCCGATGAGCCGGGAGCTCGCCATGTCGCATCCGTTTCTCACCGGTCCCGAGGCTGCCTGCTGCGAGGCGCCCGATCCGTCCCGCCGCGCCGTGCTGGTGACCGGCGGGGCGCTGTTCGCCTGGGCGTTTGCGCCGCGCTTCGCCCATGCGGCAGGGGGCAAGGATCCGCGACTCGTCACCATCGTGCTGCGCGGCGCGCTGGATGGGCTCTCGGCCGTGGCGCCGGTGGGCGACCCCGACTATGCGGCGCTGCGGGCCGGCATTGCGCTGTCGGCGACCGGAGACAACGCCGCGCTGCCGCTGAACGGCTTTTTCGCCCTGCATCCGGCGATGCCGAACTTCGCCCGCCTCTACAAGGCAGGGCAGGCCAGCGTGGTTCACGCGACGGCCACGCCCTACCGGTCGCGCTCGCATTTCGACGGGCAGGACGTGCTGGAGAGCGGCCTGCCGGGCGTCGCGCCGGTGGACAGCGGCTGGATGAACCGGGCGCTGGCGGCGCTGCCAAAGGGCGAGCGCATCGGCAAGCTCGGCGGGGTCGGGGTCGGGGCCACCACGCCGCTGGTGATCCGCGGCAAGGCGCCCGTGCTGGGCTGGGCGCCGCAGGGCCTGCCCAAGGCCGAGGACGATCTCGCCGCCAGGGTGCTGGATCTCTACCGGCAAAAGGACCCGGCGCTGGGCGACGCGCTGACTCGCGGCCTCGACGCCGAGATGATCGCGACCCGCAATGGCGGCGGCCAGAACCGCAGGGGCGGCGGCGGAGCCGAAGCCATGCGCCGCGCCGCGGAGGGCGCGGGACGGCTGATGGCGGCCAACGACGGACCCCGGCTCGCCGCGCTGGCCTTCGGCGGCTGGGACACGCACGCTAACGAGGGCGGCGCCACCGGCCAGCTTGCGCAGTTGCTGGGCGGGCTGGACGGCGCGCTGGCGGCGCTGGAGGAAACGCTCGGGCCGGCGTGGAAGGACACCGCCGTGCTGGTGGTGACCGAGTTCGGCCGCACGGCGCGCATCAACGGCACGGTGGGCACCGACCACGGCACCGCCACTTGCGCGTTTCTGGCCGGCGGCGCCGTGAAGGGCGGCCGCGTGATCGCCGACTGGCCGGGGCTGAAGGAGGCGCAGCTCCACGAAGCCCGCGACCTGAAGCCCACCACGGATCTCCGGGCGATCACCAAGGGCGTGCTGGCCGACCATCTCGGCCTGTCGCGCGCCGTGCTGGGCGGGCAGGTCTTCCCGGACTCCATGGCGGTGGAGCCCATGCGCGGGCTGATCGCCTGAACCGATCCTGATAGTCACCTCGCCTCGCGCTTGTGCTTCAGCACGGCGCGGGGAACGAACCTTCCGGCCCATGATCGGTTGTCTGCTGGTTGCGCTTTTGCACACCGCCGCCCACAGGAGGCCTTCAATGAACGTCCGCACGCTCCGCGCACCCCTTCTCGCCGCCGCCGCGCTGGCGGCCGGCATCGTGGCCGGCGTTTCGTCCGCGGAGGCGGCCGTCAAGGTCGGCACGCTTCGCTGCAACGTGTCGGGCGGCCTGGGGCTGATCATCACCTCCAGCAAGACCATGGCCTGCCGCTTCTCACCGTCGCGCGGCGCTCGGGAGACCTATGTCGGCACAATCCGCCGCTTCGGCCTCGACATCGGCGCGACCGACAAGGGCGTGATGGTGTGGGGCGTTTTCGCCCCCACCAACGCCTGGCCACGCGGCGCGCTGGCCGGAGCGTACGCGGGCGGCTCCGCCGAGGCCACGGCGGGCGCGGGCGTCAGCGCCAATGCGCTGGTGGGCGGCAACAACAACACCATCAGCCTCCAGCCGCTCTCGGTGGGCGCGCAGACGGGCGCCAGCCTGGCGCTCGGCGTTTCGGCCCTCGAGCTGCGCCCGGCGCGCTGAGTCGGCATTTTCATGATGAACAAGGGCGGCCGGCTCTCGTCGGCCGCCCTTTTCGCATGCGTACGCGGCGTCAGCGCTGTTTCCTCGGCGACGAAAATCACTAATGTCGCGGCGTCTCGGCCGCGCAGACGGCCTCGGGAGGATCCCCCATGCCGTTGCTCCGCACCCGTCTCTTGTTGCTGTTCGCCGCCGCGATCTCGGCCGGGCTGGCCCTCGCCGCCCCCGCCTCCGCGCAGGAGAAGGTGAATGTCGGCGTCCTGCGCTTCGTGTCGTCGGGCGGGCTCTTCACGGCGGTCGAGAAGGGTTACTTCAAGGCCGAGGGCCTCGACGTGAACCTCACCTTCTTCGAGGCCGCGCAGCCGATCTCGCTCGCGGTGGTGTCGGGCGACGTCGATTTCGGCGTCACGGCCTTCACGGGCGGGTTCTTCAACCTCGCCGGCAAGGGCGCGCTGAAGATCATCGCCGCGCAGGCCAAGGAGGCGAAGGGCTATGAGGGCAACCTCGTGCTGGCCTCCAAGGGCGCGGCCGAGAAGGGCTTCACGGACATCAGCCAGTTCGCCGGCAAGTCGCTCGGCATCTCGCAGGTGGGATCGTCGTTTCACTACCAGATCGGGCAGCTCGCCCGCATCAAGGGCTTCGACCTGGCCAAGGTCGACATGAAGCCGCTGCAGTCGCTGCCCAACATGATGGCGGCGCTGAAGTCCAGCCAGGTGGACGGCATCATCATCGCGCCGCACCTCGCCAAGGCGCTGATCGCCAGCGGCGACGCCAAGCTGCTGGGCCGCTACTCGGACTTCGACGAGTACCAGTTCGGCGGGTTGTTCACGGCCTCGCGCACGGTCGCCAACAAGCGCGCCACCGTGGAGAAATTTGTGCGGGCCTACCAGAAGGGCGCGGCCGACTACTACGCGGCATTCCTGCAAAAGGACGCGAGCGGCGCCATCGTGACCACTCCGCACACGGACGAGACCGCCGCGTTGATCGCCAGGTCCGTGTACCCGGGCGAGCCGGCCGAAACGGCCGTCCCGAAGGTGAAGGCCTCGGCCTTTTTCGTCGACCCGCAGGCGCGGCTGGACGTGGCCGACCTCGTCCGGCAGGTGGAATGGTGCAAGCAGCAGGGCCTCGTCGACGCCGGCGTCGACGCCAAGGCGATGCTGG
Organism: Alsobacter metallidurans; assembly: GCF_014636935.1. Classification (GTDB taxonomy): domain Bacteria; phylum Pseudomonadota; class Alphaproteobacteria; order Rhizobiales; family Beijerinckiaceae; genus Alsobacter; species Alsobacter metallidurans. Next base: position 1,771,276 of record NZ_BMES01000002.1, read on the forward strand.
ACCTGAGCTTTGTCCAAGGACACCTGAACGCGAATTGAAACGACTTAATCGCTGATCCGGCCGCATCATCTCGGGCCGGAGCCAGCGAAACGAGACCCTGACACGTTGCAAAACGTCGCCGCAGCCCACCCTCCCCTTGAGGGGGAGGGTCGACGAGCGAAGCCCGGCGGGGTGGGGTGACGCCGGGGTCGTGCGCGAACCCTGACGCTTCCTCCGTCACAACCGCGTTCCTCGTCTGCCTCGCGAAGGGCTTGCGCCCTTACGGTCGGCGTGAGAGCTACCCCACTCATGAAGCTCGCCGCCTCCAACATCACCCATCGCTACGGACCTCTGCCGGTGCTGGACGACGTCTCGCTCGGCGTAGCCGAAGGCGAGGTGGTGGCGGTGGTCGGGCCGTCGGGCTGCGGCAAGTCGACGTTGCTGCGCATCCTGGGTGGGCTGGAGCGGCCGGACGCCGGAACGGTCGCCACGGAGGGCGCCGCGCCGGCGCGGTCGTTGAACCCGATCACCTACGTGTTCCAGGATTTCGCGCTGCTGCCTTGGCGTACGGTGGCCGGAAATGTCCGGCTGCCGCTGGAGGAGCACACGATGCCGGAAAGTGAGCGCGACGCCGTGGTGCGGGACGCGCTCAACCGCACGGGCCTGGGAGACTTCGCCGGCGCCTGGCCGCGGCAGCTCTCGGGCGGCATGCGGCAGCGCGTCGGAATCGCACGGGCGCTCGCGGTGCGGCCGGCGATCCTGCTGATGGACGAGCCGCTCTCGGCGCTGGACGGGCAGACGCGCGAGTTGCTGATGGACGACCTGATTGCCCTGCATGCGAGCGGGGAGCTCTCCACCGTGTATGTCACGCACAATCTCGACGAGGCCGTGCGGCTGGCGGACCGGATCGTGGTGCTGTCGCGCCGGCCGGGCCGGGTGCGAGCCGAGGTGCGGCTGGACCGCCCGCGCGGCGAACGGCGCGCGGGCGACGCCGCGCTGGTCGCGCAGGCGCGGGACCTGTGGGAGCTGATCCGCGCCGATGCGGCGGCGGCCGACCGGGAGCTGGCGCGATGACGGAGCCAGCGGGCTTGACGACGAAGCCTGTCACGTTTCGGGGCGATCTCTTCCTGCCGCGCACCCGGCGGGTGGCGGGCGCGGCCGCGCTGGTCGCCCTTGTGGCGTTCTGGCAACTGGCTTCGAGCGTCGGCTGGCTCGATCCCGTGATGGCGCCGAGCCCGCGCGAGGTGTTCGGTTCGCTGTTCGCGCTGGCGCGCTCCGGCGAACTCGCCGGCCACCTGGCGGCTTCGCTGGGCCGGCTCTTCGGCGGTTTCGCGATCGGGGCGACGGCGGGCGTCGGCTTCGGCCTGGCGGTAGGGCTGTTCTCGGCCGTGCGCTCGCCCGGCGTCGCGGTGGTTTCGGCGCTGTTTCCGATCCCCAAGATCGCGCTTCTGCCGTTGTTCATCCTGTGGTTCGGCATCGGCGAGGGCTCCAAGCTGGCCACCATCGCGTTCGGGTCGTTTTTTCCCACCGTAGTCGCCACTTACGGGGCCGTGGACGGCGTCGACCGCTCGCTGGTGCGGATGGGCCGCTCATTCGGACTGTCGTCCTGGTCGATCGTACGCAAGATCGTGCTGCCGGGCGCGCTGCCCGGGATCCTGTCGGGGCTGCGCATCGCATCCTCGATTTCCATCGTGCTGCTGGTCGCCGCCGAGATGATCGGCGCCAACCGGGGCATCGGCGCGATGGTGCTGGCGGCCGGCAACCTGATGCAATCCGACCGGCTGCTCGGCGGCGTGGTGGTGCTGTCCCTGCTAGGGCTCGCGATCGCGGGGCTGCTCGGGTGGATCGAGCGGAAGCTGACCGCCTGGCGCTGAATTGCCCGAGACAGGGCAACCATCCTGACCTGCATTTCGCTTGCATCCGCCTGCCGACGGGCGGAGCATCGACCTGTTCGAAAGGCCATGTCAGGAGACAGTTGGCCGGCGCTACGGCCAACGCGCCTCCCGTTCAAGGGAGATCAGGCCATGTCAGGTCAAGCACCCGCAGGATCGGAGAACAACGCCGGAAGATCAGCCGCAGGCCCGCGGTGCGTCGCCATCGTGGGGCCTTTCCAGAGCGGCAAGACAACGCTGCTCGAAGCCATACTGGAACGAACGGGCGCGCTGACCCGCGCCGGCCGGGTGACGGACGGAACAGCCACTGGCGACGCCAGCGCTGAGGCGCGGGCGCATGGGCACGGGGTGGAGCCCAACATCGCGAGTTGCACCTTCCTCGGCGAACGCATGACCTTCGTCGACTGCCCCGGCTCGGTGGAATTCCTCCATGAGATGCGGGCCGTGACCCCTGCCTGCGACGCCGCCGTGGTCGTGTGCGAGCAGGACGAACGCAAGCTGCCGGCCCTGCAGGTGATCCTGCGCGACCTCGAGGAAGCCGGCATCCCGCGCTTCCTGTTCATCAACAAGATCGACACCGCGTCGCGCCGCGTCCACGAGACGCTGTCGCTTTTGCAGCCCGCATCGCGGACGCCCCTGCTGCTGCGGCAGATCCCCATCTGGAAGAACGGCATCGCGGTGGGGTTCATCGACCTCGCGCTGGAGAGGGCCTTCGTGTACCGCGAGCACGCCGCCAGCGAAGTGGTGGAAATCCCGGCCGAGGAGGTCGGGGCCGAGCGCGAGGCGCGCTACTCCATGCTGGAGCGGCTGGCCGACTATGACGACGCCCTCATGGAGGAGCTGATCGAGGAGATCGAGCCGCCGCGCGACCAGGTGTTCGAGGACCTGCGGCAAGAGCTGCGCGAAGGGCACGCCGTGCCGGTGCTGTTCGGCTCGGCCGACCGGGGCAATGGCGTGACGCGGCTCCTGAAAGCGATCCGGCATGAGGCGCCGGGCGTCGCTGCCGTGCGCAACCGCCTGGGCGTTGCGGCGGACGGCGCGCCGCTCGCGCATGTGATGAAGACCGTGCACACCGCGCATGGCGGCAAGCTCTCGGTGGCGCGTGTGCTGCGCGGATCGATCAAGGAAGGCGACGTGGTGGTGGGCTCGCATGGCGCGGAAGCCCGCGTGGCCGGGGTGCAGCGGTTGGCCGGCGCGGCCAGCTCCCGCGAGGGCGACGCCCAGACGGGCGACGTGCTGGCCTTCGCCAAGCTGGAGGGCATCGGCACGGGCGACAGCTTCGGGGTGGGCAAGAGCCCGCCGCGCGCGGTCGCCTCCGTGGCGCCGCCCGAGCCCGTCTACACGATCGCGATCGCGACCCGGGACCGCAAGGACGACGTCCGCCTCAACGCGGCGCTGCAGAAATTGACCGAGGAGGACCCGGCGCTGATCGTGCGGCACATGCCCGACACGGGCGAGTTGCGCATGACCGGCCAGGGCGAGGTGCACCTCAAGGTCGCGACCGAGAGGCTCGCCAGTCGCTACGGCGTCCAGGTGGACCGGCGCGAGCCGCATGTCGGCTATCGCGAGACGGTGCGGAGCAAGACTTCCGTGCGGGGGCGGCACAAGAAGCAGACCGGCGGCCACGGCCAGTTCGGCGACGTGGTGATCGAGGTGGAGCCGTTGCCGCGCGGGACCGGGTTCGAGTTCGTGGACCGGATCGTCGGGGGCGTGGTGCCGCGCCAGTACATCTCCTCCGTGGAGCACGGCGCGCGCGAGGCGCTCGGGGCCGGCGGGCTCGGCTTCCCGGTGGTGGACATCCGGGTGACGCTGACGGACGGGTCGCACCATTCGGTGGATTCCTCCGACATGGCCTTCCGGCAGGCGGCCCGCATCGCGATGGCGGAAGCCTTGCCAAAATGCCAGCCGGTGCTGCTGGAGCCTATCCAGTCGGTCGAGATCGCGATCCCGTCGGATTGCATGGCCAAGGCGACCGCAATCGTGACCGGCCGCCGTGGCCAGATCCTGGGCTACGACGCGCGCCCGGGCTGGGATGGGTGGGACGTGCTGAAGGCGCTGATCCCCGAGGCCGAGATGGGAGACCTCATCATCGAGCTGCGCTCGGCCACGGCCGGCGTCGGAGCGTTCACGGCGAGCCTCGATCATTTGGCGGAGCTCTCGGGCAAGCCGGCCGACGCGGTGGTAAAGCGCGCGGGAGCGATGGCGCGGCACGGCTGAGTGGCGGCTGGAGCGTGTCGGGGTCGCTGACACGACCCTCATCCTGCGGAGCAGGCCAACTTGGGCCTGCTCCCGGAGGACGCTGGCGTATATCGTCCTACGAGACACGTCGCCAAGGGGCGAAGGTCCTCGCGATGAGGGGCTTTGTGCGGTCCCAGAGGCTTGGCTTCAAAGAGCCGGCCTCGTCGCACCCGAGTAAAGTCCCTACCAGAACCAGCCCTTCTTCGCGGGAGCCGGCGGAGCAGCCGCTTGCGGCTGGGCCGCGTAGGGGTCTTCGTCCGATTCCAGCATCTCTTCCATGTCGGAGCCCTCCGGCGTGGCCGCCGCGCCCGGAACGCCGAGCGACATCGGGCCGCCCGCGATGCCCGGATAGGTGGCGGGCCGGGGCGCCGAAGCGCCGTAGAGGCCGCCCGTGCCGGTCGCTGGCGCACGGATGACGCCGGCCTGCTGGCCATAGGCCGGCGGCGTCCCGACCCCCGGATAGCCCTGCGCAACCGGCCGACGCTCGCCCGGCCCGGCGCCGACGGCTGCGCCCTCGGAATAGCGCGGCGTCTGTCCCGAGCCCATGCCTACCGGCCGTGGCGTCAGCATGCCGCCCGCCCGCGCGATGGCGTCGAGCCGCGGCGCAAACTTGATGATCGGCTTGCAAACCTTGCGACCGCCCGCATGGCGCGCGAGGTCGAGGTGGAAATGGTCATCGTGCTGCGGATAGCCCGGCCCAAGCACGGTGGTGAACCGCTCGCACGAGGCCACGAAAACCTCGCGAAGGAATTCCTGCTCGATCTGCTGGCCGCGCCAGCCGCGCGCCACCGAGATCTCCCGGCCGTCCGAGAGCCGAAACGCCATCACGTCCATGGCGTTGCCGAACGCGTGCTCGGAACGTGGCCCGCCACGTCGGTTCATGACGCTGCGGCAGGAGTAGGACCCCGCCTTCAGCTCCACCACGCGCGCGCCGTAATAGAGTTCGGCCGCCGGCTGCACGACCTCGTTGACCCAGCCGTCGATGACCGGGATCACCGGGCAGGCCCAGGTGGCCTTGCTGCTCAGGGCGACGGATCCCTCCGCCACGGCCGAGACCCGGAACGGCTGCAGCATGCCGCAGGCTCCGGGGCCCGAAATCTCTCGCGCTGGCTCGACATAGTTCGAGACGCGCACGGCCTTCGAGGCCAAGCAGGCTTGTTCCGCCTGGTCTCGCCATGGCGCGCGCTGCTCGTAGACGAACAGGCCACAGCCGGACAGACCGAGGACGGCGGAGCCGACTAAAAACAGGGCTACTCCGCGTCGCATGGTCGAGACAATGCGATCGGTTTCTTTAAGGAAGATAAAGAACGCCGGAGCCGTGTCGCGGCTGCATCAGATTTTCTCGACAGCGCGCGCGACGCGCTGGCGGGAGCCTCCCGCCAGACTATCCACAGGAATAGCGCCGCCACTTTGAGTTGTGGATCGCGCCCGAAAAGATCATGTCGAAACTACGGCAGGATAGTGTAGAACAGGGTTACCAGGCGGTTACTCGGCCGCCTTGCGCCTTGAAGGCCGGACAATGCTCCCCGGACGGAACCGGGCGGGGGAAACTGGGGAACGCCATGTGGCAGCAAGTTTATAACCCAACCGGGAGCACCGTGCTCTCGACGCTCCTGGCCGCGCTACCTGTGGTGGTGCTGCTCGGCCTCATCGCGTGGGGCAAGGTGGAAGCCTATGTGGCGGCTTTCATTGCGCTCGTCATCGCGCTGCTGGTCGCGATCTTCATCTTCACGATGCCGGCGGGCGTCGCCATCCGGGCCGCCGTGTTCGGCGCCGTCACGGGCCTGTTCCCGATCGGCTGGATCATCCTGAACGTGATCTTCCTCTACCGGCTCACGGTGGAGAAGGGCTGGTTCCAGGTGCTGCAGGGCTCCATCGGCGGCATAACGCCGGACCGGCGCCTGCAGCTGCTGCTGATCGCCTTCTCGTTCGGCGCCTTCTTCGAGGGCGCGTCCGGCTTCGGCACGCCCGTGGCCGTGACCGGCGCCATCCTGATGGGGCTCGGCTTCTCGCCGCTTGCCGCCGCGGGCCTGTCGCTGATCGCCAACACAGCCCCGGTCGCCTACGGCGCGCTCGGCACCCCCATCCAGGGCCTTGCCACCGTGACAGGCCTCGATCCCTACCTGCTGGGCGCGATGGTGGGGCGGCAGCTGCCGTTCTTCTCGCTGATCGTCCCCTTCTGGCTCATCTGGGCCTTCGCTGGCTGGCGCGGCATGATCCAGATCTGGCCGGCCATCCTGGTGTGCGGCGTCTCGTTCGCGGTGCCGCAGTTCGTGGTGTCGAACTACATCAACCCGTGGGTCGTCGACATCGTCGCCGCCATCGTCTCGATGGTGTGCCTGATCGGCTTCCTGAAGGTGTGGCAGCCGGCCGAGCTCTGGCTCTCGCCCAAGCTCCGCACCCGTGACGACTCGGCCGCCACGGCGCCGCCGACCGCCGCGGTCGCGATCCCCAATCCGACGCCCGAGCAGGTGCGGATGTCGTGGGTTCCGTGGGCGATCCTGTCCGTGGTGGTCATCATCTGGGGCGGCCAGTGGTTCAAGAACCTGGTCAACCCGATCTTCACCTGGAACTACCCGGTGGAGGGCCTGCACAACATGATCCAGAAGGTGCCTCCGGTGGTGGCGAAGCCCGCCAACGAGGGCGCGGTGTTCGCGTTCACCTATCTGTCCTTCACCGGCACAGGCATCCTGATCGCGGCCATCATCGCGGGCTTCGTGATGAAGTTCACGCCCGGGCAACTGGTGCGGGCCTATGGCCAAACGCTCTGGGTGGTGCGCTATTCGCTGCTGACCATCATGGCCATGCTGGCGATCGGCACCCTCACCCGCTACTCGGGCCTCGACGCCACGCTCGGCCTCGCCTTCGCGGCGACGGGCGTGCTCTACCCCTTCTTCGGCACCCTGCTCGGCTGGCTGGGCGTGGCGCTGACGGGGTCGGATACGGCCTCCAACGTTCTCTTCGGCGGATTGCAGAAGATCACCGCCGAACAGCTCGGCCTCTCGCCCATCCTCATGGGCGCGGCCAACTCATCCGGCGGCGTCATGGGCAAGATGATCGACGCGCAGAGCATCGTGGTCGCCTCCACGGCCACCAACTGGTTCGGCCACGAGGGCACGATCCTGCGCTATGTGTTCTGGCATTCCATCGTGCTCGCCTGCCTCGTGGGCGTGCTCGTGATGCTGCAGGCCTATGTGTGGCCGTTTACCGCGATGGTGATCCACTGAGGGGCTAGCGCCCTTGGGGCAAACAAAAGGGCGCGCCCGGTCGGCGCGCCCTTCTTCGTTGAAGCCCCAAAGAGCCGGCTAGCCTTGGGGCTGTTCCGGGTTCGAGCCGGCCTGGCCGCCGCCCTGGGCATTGCGGCGGCTTGCCAGGAAGGCGTCGAACTCTTCCTTGTCCTTGGCCCGGCGCAGGCTCTCGAGATGCTCGCCGAAGGCGCGCTGCTCGTCCACGAGCCTGTCGAACTCGGCCTGAAGGCGCGCGATCTCGGCCGACTTGTAATCCTCGAACGCCGAGTTGCCGCTATCACGCCGGAGCTCGTGTCGGCGCCAGCCCGGTCCCCGGCCATCGCCGCCGTCTCGGCCCTGCCCGCCCCAGCGCATGGCCATCCGACCCTCGCCGTCGGGGGCGCGGCAGGAGGCGAACCACCAGCCTTCTTTCCATCCCTTGTAGAACAGGATGGCGAGGCCGATCGGCCAGAAGAACACGAAGCCGGCGATCATGGCGGCGAGTTCGAACGGCCGCCATGCGCCCCGTCCCTCGCGTCCGTCCCGGGTCCTCCAGCCGGAGCGGCCCTCAAACCTGTAAGCTGCTGAACAGGACATCCCGTCCCTCCCATGTAAATGTAACATGCATTTACATTGGGGGCGCCGACGGGCGTGTCAAGGGACGGGATCGCGGAAGGAGGCGTTTGAACCTAAGGAGGAGCATGCTCGATCGGGCGAAGACGCGCCTGAAGCTCAGGAGGAGCCGTTCAGACGGATGGGCAGTCCGGAAACGGCTGCCGGCACGCGCATCAGACGGTCGGTGTCGGCTTCGCGGAGCCCCGGATCAAGGCTTCGACGCCGCTGACGAGCAAATCCTCCGCCCGGGAGGCGTCCGGCGGGCCAAAGCAGCCGGAGCGCTCGAGCGTTGCGACTCCGTGGCTCATCGCCCAGACCTGCCGGGCGATACGTTCGGCGTCAACGCCCCTGCTGACATGCCCGGCCAGAGCGCCCGAAACGCCGCGCAGCAGCATCGCGTAGGCCTCGCCGCCGGACGGCTCGGCGTCTGGCTCGTCGGCGACGCGCCGCGAAAACATGGCGGCGTAGAAGCCCGGCTCCTCGCGCGCAAAGGCCAGATAGGCCCGTCCCATGGCGGCGAAGCTCGCCTGTGCGTCCGGGCCGGCCGAGAGCGCCCCGGCCAGGCGTTGTGCAAACAGCGCGAAGCCCTCGCGGGCCACTTCCGAAAGCAGCGCCTCGCGATCGCGGAAATGGCGATAGGGCGCGGCCGGGCTGACGCCTGCGTGCTTGGCAGCGTCCGTCAGCGAGAAGCCCTCAGGCCCACGCACGCCCAAAAGTTCGCGCGCCGCCGCAATCAAGGCCTCGCGCAACTGTCCGTGATGGTAGCCGCGGCGCCGAAACGGCCCGCAGCCCTGGGGCGGCCCGGGGGGGCCATGGCGCCAACGCATGCGCCAGCGTTAGCCGATGCGCCCCCGGTGAGCAAACGACCAGTGGTCAGGAACGCCCCCGCGGGCACGCATCTGGAACAATCCGCGCCGCTATGATCAGGTCCATGCGGCCCGGCGCAGAAGCCTGCGGGCACGGCGTGGCGGTGGGCTCCCAGCTCGTGTTGTTGAGCACCATCACGCAGCGGGCGATGCGCGATCCGTCGGGCGTACGCATGCAGATCGTATCGCCCATCTGGAAATCCTGCCCCTGCGCCCGGCAGGTGCAGGGCGGCAGCGGCGGATCAGGCCCCCAAGGCGCAAAGCGGCCCTCCGCCAAGGCGAACCCCGGCGCGGCGGCGGCGGCCGCGATCGCGCAGGCCGCCAAAGCGAGAACGCGCGTGAGCATGCGCCAGCATAACAGCGACAACGCCGCGCGAAAGGGAGACGTGGCTCAGCGAACGGCCGGAACCTTGATTTCCCGGACGCGGCAACCGCGGCGGTTCACCTCCGGGCAGGCCACGAAGTCGCGCAGGTCCTTGCTGAAGCACACGCGTATCTCCTGCAGCGTCTCGCGCTTGCAGTCGACGCTCATCATGTCGGTGCGCAGCCCCGGATTGGAGGCCACGAAGGCGCGTTCGAGATCGATGGATGTCCAGGTCTGGTCCGCCTTTGGCTCCTTGAGGCCAGGCGGCACGACCAGCCGATCGCGGGCCGCCTTCACGGCCGCGAAGTAGTCGGTGGGGCTCAGGCCCGAGCAGGTTCCGTGCTTGCGCCACTCATAGCGGGCCAGGCCCTCGTCCGGAAACACGCCCTTGGTGGCCTCTAGGGCGATGCGCGACGGGTTGCGCCCGGCCGGCGAGCATTCGCTCGGAAATCCGCGTTCGTATTGTGGCCAAAGGCCATGCACCACGAAGCCGAGATTGGAGCCGGACTGGCACTGGTCGCGCGCCTTGTCGTCACCGCCCCCGGCGGAGCAAAAGCCCGGCGACCAGGACAGCGCGAGAACGTAGAAGTCGAAATCGCCGGCGCTTGCGCCGCGACGCTCGCCCTGCTGCGCCGAGGCGGCGGACGCAAAGCCGATGGCCAGAACGGCGAGCGCCGCCCCGATCAACCCGCGCAAGCTGCGCGCCCTGCTCGAACCCATGGCTGGCTCCAATGATCAAAAGAAACAATTGAACGATGTGACGACGAAAAAGGGCCGCCCCAACGGACGGCCCTCGGTGATTCAGGGGCGGGCCATCTTGCAGGCCGGCGAGTAGGCCCGTTCGCGGTCGAAGCCCTGCACGCAATATTCGACGCCCCAGCCATAGCCGAAGAGGCCAAGGTCCTCCGCCACCGAGTAGTCGATCCTGTGGCGACGGCCGTCGTTCACCACCACGGTCCCGGTGCAGAACAGCCGGGGAATGAAGTCCAGCCCCCAGGGGCGAAAGCCGAGCGGCCGGACGGTGTCGAAGGCGACGATCTGCGCCGCAGACGCCCAATAGGTGCTCTCAGTTTCGGAGAAGCGATCCTGGATCTTGCTCAGCACCGCCGGATCCGCGCAGGACGGGATGTTCTCCGGATAGGCCTTGTAGGGCAGCGTCCAGCGTTCGGCCGGAATCCGCTCCTCGGCGGCCGCCGGCCCGACGATTGTGGCGGTCGCGACCAGCGCGCCCACGAGGGCCTTCAGGACGTGTCGCATCATTCCGTGCATGGCCGGCTCCGATTGATTTGCCGCACGATGCGAAAGCGTCGCCGTGGGGTCAAGTGCACGGCGGACACGCTCAGCCACAATCTTGACGCGAAATCTCCACAGCACGCTAAAGCGACGCCGCCGAGCGGGCCGCCTGGTCGTAATGGCCCGACAACGCCCGCATGGCGGCGGCGAGTTCCGAAAGACGCCCCTCCTCGAACCCGAGCCCTTTCACGGCCTGCACCAGCAGCCCCTCGCGGATCTCCCGGTAGCGATCACAGGCCTGCGCGCCGGCGGGCGTGATCGCGACAGTCTTCTCCTTGCCCGCCTTGCCGCTCTTCACCAGCCGGAGGCGCTCGAGTTTCTTAACCGCGTAGGTGACGAGGTGTGTGTCCTCGATATTCAGCACAAGGCAGATGTCGGCGAGGCGCTTGGCCTTGCCACGATGATTGACGTTGTGCAGCACCAGCACGTCTAGCGCCGAAAGGTCCGGAAACCCCGCCGCCGCCATGGCGCGCACCATCCAGCGATGGAAGGCATGCGACACCAGAATGAGCCCGAACTCGAACTCCGACAGCGCCGGCAGCGCCCCGGCGGCAAGGTGCGCCGAGGACACGATCGGGCCGAGATCAGACGAGCTTCGCGGGCGTTCGGACATCGGGTTTGCTGGCTCGACCAGTTGGGCGTTTTCTCTCCGCCGTCATCCCCGGCCGAAGCGGCGGAGCCGCGCAGGGGAAGGGATCCAAAGGCGCCGAACCAGAAACTGCGCCCAATCGCCTGGACCCCTTCCCGCGCCTTCAGCGCGCCGGGGATGACGGTGTCGGTGGCGGGCGCCCCTCGGAGCCGCCCGGCGTTCGTCACATCTTCTTGTAGGCGTCCACCACGGCCTGGCCGTCGGCGCCGGCCTTCTTGATCCAGTCGGCGGTGAGCTGCTCGCCGATCTTCTTGAAGCCGTCAGCCAGCGCCGGGCTTGGGGCCTGCACCTTCATGCCCTTGGAGGAGAGCTGGTCGAGGTACCACTTGGTCTTGTCCTCGGAGAGCTTCCAGCCGCGCTCCTGGGCGGCGGCGGCGGCCTTCATGACGACGTCCTGGGTGGCCTTGTCGAGCGCGTCGAAAGCGGCCTTGTTCACGAAGATGAGGTTCTTCGGCAGCCAGGCCTGCGTGTCGTAGAAGTGGTCGAGGCTCTCCCAGACCTTGCTGTCATAGCCGGTCGCGCCGGAGGACATGAACGAGTTCACCACGCCGGTCGCCAGCGCCTGTGGCAGCTCGGCGGCCTGGATGGTGACCGACTGGGCGCCGACCAACTCGCCGATGCGCGCCGTGCCGACATTGTACGAGCGCCATTTCAGCCCCTTCATGTCCTCGACGCTGTTGATGTCTTTCTTGGCGTAGATGCCCTGCGGCGGCCACGGCACGGCGTAGAGGGTGACCAGACCCTGGCTGGCCAGCTTCTTCTCGACGGCCGGGCGGGACGCGTCCCAGAGCTTCTTGGAGTCCTTGAAGCTGGAGGCCAGGAACGGCACGACGTCGACGCCGAAGATCGGGTCCTCGTTTTCATGCAGCGACATCAGCACCTCGCCGATCTGCGCCTGCCCGGTTGCGACCGCGCGCTTGATTTCGGGCGCCTTGAACAGCGACGCGTTGGCGTGGATCGTGATCACGAGCTTGCCGCCGCTGCCGCTCTCCACGTCCTTGACGAACTGGGCGAGGTTCTCGGTGTGGAGGTTGTCGATCGGATACGCGGTCGGCAGGTTCCACTTGGTCTGCGCCGAGGCGGGCGCGGCGAGGGCCAGCGCGCCGAAGCCGGCGAGGATGGCGGAGATCGCGAAGGTGCGCGGTGTCGTCATGCGGGGTGTCCTCGTTCGGCGGGTCAGTCGGGAAAGGCGAGCTTCGGCAGGTAGAGCACGATCTGCGGAAAGGTCGTGATGATCAATACGGCCACGTTCAGCAGCAGGAAGAACGGGAACGCCGCCTTTGCGATCGTCATGGTGTCCTTGCCGCTCATGTTCTGCAGCACGAACAGGTTGAAGCCGACCGGCGGCGTGATCTGCGCCATTTCGACATGAATGATGAGGTAGACGCCGAACCAGACCAGGTCGAACCCCGCCTGCTTCACCATCGGCAGCACGATCACGGCCGTGAGCACGATCATCGAGATGCCGTCGATCAGGCAGCCCAGGATGATGTACATGCAGGTCAGCGCCAACACGAGCATGTGCGGCGAGAGCTGCTGGCCCTTCACCCACTCAGCCAGCGCGGCCGGGATGCCGGTGAACGCCATCGCGGCGGTGGTGAAGGCCGCGCCGGCCAGGATCAGCATGATCATGCAGGTGAGGCGCGTGGCGCTCATCACGCTGTCGAAGAACGCCTCGCGGGTCAGCGTGCCGCTCCACCACGCCAGCCCGAGCGCGCCGGTGACGCCCCAGGCGGCGCATTCGGTGGCGGTCGCGAAGCCGAGGATCAGCGACAGGAACACCACCGCGATCAGCAGCATGCAGGGCAGAAGCTTGGCCGATTGGCGCAGCTTGTCCATGAACGGCATCGAGGGATCGCGCGGCGGCTGCTTGTCGGGGTTCAGCAGCGCCCAGATGATGACGTAGCCCATGTAGAGCGCCATCACGAGCAGGCCGGGCAGGAAGCCGCCCAGGAAGACCTGCAGCACCGAGACGTTGGCCGTCACGGCATAGACCACCATCGGGATCGACGGCGGAATCAGGAGGCCGAGCGTGCCCGAGCCCGCCAGCGTGCCGAGGCTCATGCGGGCGTCATAGCCGCGCTTCTCCAGCTCCGGCAGCGCGATCTTGCCGATGGTCGCGCAGGTCGCCGCCGAGGAGCCGGACACGGCCGCGAAGATGCCGCAGCCGATGATGTTGGTGTGGATGAGCCGACCCGGCAGCCATTGCAGCCAGGGCGACAGGCCCCGGAACATCTGCTCGGAGAGCCGGGTGCGGAACAGGATTTCGCCCATCCAGATGAACAGCGGCAGCGCCGCCAGTGTCCATGAGGCGGAGGCGCTCCACACCGTGGTGGCGAGCACCTGCCCGATCGGCACGTTGGTGCTGAGCACCATCGCCAGGAGGCCGACGAGGCCAAGTCCGACCGCGATCCACACTCCGCTGGCCAGGATGACGACCAGGAACCCGAGCAGGATCATCGACAGTTCGGGAAGCGGAATGGCTCCGAACATGGCTCAGACTCCCCCGCCCGACGCGATGCGCTCGATCAGCTCCTCGGGCGTCGCGGCCGGCTCCATTTCGTAGGTCGGGCGGCGGCCCTGCAGCACCACCACGAGCTCGTCCACGATCCCGACCAGCAGGATGGCGAGGCCCGCCACCATGCCGAATTGCGGGATCCAGAGCGGGATCACCACCACGCCCTGCGACATGTCGCCGAAGCGCCAGGAGTCGAAGGCGAGCTGGCCCGCCTGCCACGTGAAATAGCCGATGAACGCGCCGGCGACGCTGAGCGAGATGAGCTCGGCGACCTGCTTGGGGCGCCCGGACAGCCGCTCCAGCAACAGCCCAACCCGGATCATCTCGCCGCGCTTGAAGGTGTGGGCCAAGCCGAGAAACGCCATTGCGACCAGCGACCAGGCGGCAAAGTCATCGCCCGACGCGACGTTCAGGTTGAACTCGCGCCCCACCGAGAGGAGCATCATCAACACAAAGATCGCGATCAGGAATGCGCCGGCCGCGTAGCCGGACCAAAGGTAGAGTCGATCCAGCACCATGCGCATGAAGCGTGCCTCCGTGTCTCGAGGGCCGGCCTCGGCGCCGGTTCGGGGCGCCGGGCAGAAACCGTCGCCACATTTCGATCGTATTCGGCCGGACGACCTTGTCAACGAAACACTCACGATTTATCGATGTTTCTGAGTTGAGGCTTGCCGCGCCGCCAGGAGACCGCCATGACCACGACCCGTTGGGACTTCTGGATCGATCGCGGCGGCACCTTCACGGACGTGATCGGCCGGGACCCGGGAGGCAAGTTGCATGCCCGCAAGCTCCTCTCCGAGAATCCGGAGGCCTACAGCGACGCCGCAGTGCAGGGCATCCGCGACCTGCTGGGGCTCGCGCCCGGCGCCGCCATTCCGTCCGGCGCGATTGGCGACGTCCGGATGGGCACCACGGTCGCCACCAACGCGCTGCTGGAGCGCAAGGGCGAGCGCACCCTGCTGGTGACCACGCGGGGCTTTCGGGACGCGCTGCGGATCGGGTACCAGGCCCGCTCGGACATTTTCGCCAAGGAGATCATCAAGCCCGAGCAGCTCTACGCCGAGGTGGTCGAGGTCGCCGAACGCGTGCGCGCCGACGGCGCGGTCGAGCTGGCGCCGGACCTCGCCGCCATCCGGACGGAGCTGGAGTCCGCCCGGGCGGCCGGCTTCAAGGCCGTCGCGGTGGTGTTCATGCACGCCTACCGCTACCCCGAGCACGAGCGCCAGGTGGGGGCGCTGGCGCGTGAGCTCGGCTTCCCGCAGGTGTCGGTGAGCCACGAGGTCAGCCCGCTGATCAAGCTGGTCGGGCGCGGCGACACCACCGTGGTGGACGCTTATCTGTCGCCCATCCTGGGCCGCTATGTGCAGCAGGTCGCCTCCGAACTGGACGCCGAGCGCTCAGGCGCGAGGCTCATGTTCATGATGTCCTCCGGCGGACTCACGGCCGCCAGCCTCTTCGCCGGCAAGGACGCCATCCTGTCCGGCCCGGCCGGCGGCATGGTGGCGCTGGCCGAGACCGGCAAGGAGGCGGGCTTTGGCCGCGTGATCGGCTTCGACATGGGCGGCACCTCCACGGACGTGGCGCATTTCGACGGCGAGTACGAGCGCGCCTTCGAGACCGAGGTGGCCGGCGTGCGCATGCGCGCCCCCATGATGCTGATCCACACGGTGGCGGCCGGCGGCGGCTCCATCCTGCATTTCGACGGCGCGCGCTTCCGGGTGGGCCCGGATTCGGCCGGCGCCAATCCGGGGCCGAAATGCTACCGGCGCGGCGGTCCGCTGGCCGTCACGGACGCCAACGTGATGCTGGGCAAGCTGAACCCGGCCTTCTTTCCGCGGATTTTCGGGCCGAACCAGGACCAGCCGCTCGACGCCGACAGCGTGCGCGCCGCTTTCGCGGAGCTCGCTGCCGAAGTCGGCGACGGCCGCTCGGCCGAGGAGGTCGCGGACGGCTTCGTGCGCATCGCGGTCGCCAACATGGCCGAGGCGATCAAGAAGATCTCGGTGGCGCGCGGCTACGACGTCACCCAATACGCGCTGAACGCCTTTGGCGGCGCGAGCGGCCAGCACGCCTGCCTGGTGGCCGACGCGCTGGCCATGAAGACGGTGCTGATCCACCCCTTCTCGTCGCTGCTCTCGGCCTACGGCATGGGCCTCGCCGACATCCGCGCCACGCGCCAGCAGGCCATCGAGGAGCCCTTCGCGCCCGCCGTGCTGGAAACGCTGACCCGCGAGGCAGACCGCCTCGGCGCCATCTGCCGCGACGAGGTCGCCGGACAGGGCGTGCCCGCCGACGCCATCGCGCTCCTTGTGCGCGCCCATGTGCGCTACGCCGGCACGGATACGTCGCTGGAGGTTCCGGTAGCGGCGGACAACCTCGGAGCTGGCGCGCAGGGAGAAACCGTCCTCGCCGCCATGCGCGAGCATTTCCAGGCAGCGCACCGGGCGCGCTTCGGCTTTATCGACGAGACCAAGCCGCTGGTCGTCGAAGCCATTTCGGTGGAGGCCGTGGGCGGCGGCGCCGGCATCGCCGAGACCGAGGAGGCGATCGCCGCCTCTCCGCTCCCCGAGCCCACCGAGCGCACCCGCATCTTCAGCGCCGGCGCGTTGCGCGAGGCGGCCGTCTACGCTCGCGAGCAGCTGGCGCCCGGCCACGTCGTGCGCGGCCCCGCGCTGGTCATCGAGCCGCACCAGACGGTGGTGATCGAGGACGGCTGGCAGGCCGCGCTCACCGCCAAGGACCACCTCGTCCTGACCCGCGCAGTGGCGCTGCCCAAAAGGACGGCGGTCGGCACCAGCGCCGACCCGGTGATGCTGGAGATCTTCAACAACCTGTTCATGTCCATCGCCGAGCAGATGGGCGTGACGCTGCAGAACACCGCCTATTCGGTGAACATCAAGGAGCGGCTCGACTTCTCCTGCGCGGTGTTCGACCATGAGGGCGCGCTGGTCGCCAACGCCCCGCACATGCCGGTGCATCTGGGCTCCATGGACAAGTCCGTCGAGACCATCATCCGCCAGAACGAGGGCCGCATCCGCCCCGGCGACGTCTACATGCTGAACGCGCCCTACAATGGCGGCACGCATCTGCCGGACATCACGGTCTGCACGCCGGTGTTCGACCAGGCGGGCGCCGAGATCCTGTTCTGGGTGGCGTCGCGCGGCCACCATGCCGATGTCGGCGGCGTCGCGCCGGGCTCCATGTCGCCGCTCGCGACCACGATCGAGCAGGAAGGCGTCTACATCGACAATTTCAAGATCGTCGACGAAGGCCGCTTCCGCGAGGCCGAGACCGAGGCGCTGCTGCTGGGCGCGACCTACCCGGTCCGCAACGTGGTGCAGAACGTCAACGACCTGAAGGCCCAGATCGCCGCCAACGAGAAGGGCGTGCGCGAGCTCTCCAAGGTGATCGGCGAGTTCGGGCTCGACGTCGTGCAGGCCTATATGGGCCACGTGCAGGACAACGCCGCCGAGAGCGTCCGGCGCGTGCTGGACCGGCTGCGCAACTGCGAGTTCACCTACCCGATGGACCAAGGCTGCGCGATCAAGGTCCGCATCACGGTGGACAAGGCGGCGCGGGAGGCCACGGTGGACTTCACCGGCACCTCGCCCCAGCGCGGCGACAACTTCAACGCGCCCGCGCCGGTGACGCGCGCGGCCGTGCTCTACGTATTCCGCGTCATGGTGGACGACGACATCCCGATGAACGCCGGTTGCCTCAGGCCGATCCGCATCGTGGTGCCCGAGCGCTCCATGCTGTCGCCCGAATACCCGGCCGCCGTGGTGGCCGGCAACGTGGAGGTGTCGCAGGCGGTGACGAACTGCCTGTTCGGCGCGCTGGAGGCCATGGCGGCCTCGCAGGGCACCATGAACAACCTCACCTTCGGCAACGACGAGTACCAGTATTACGAGACGATCTGCTCCGGCTCGCCCGCCGGCCCCGGCTTCAACGGCACGCCGGGCGTGCATGTCCACATGACCAACTCGCGCCTGACCGATCCCGAGATCCTGGAATACCGCTTCCCGGTGCTGCTGGAGGACTTCCATATCCGCGCCGGCTCGGGCGGCAAGGGGCGCTGGAACGCCGGCGACGGCACCAGCCGCACCATCCGGTTCCTGAAGCGGATGGAATGCGCCATCCTGTCCAGCCACCGCAAGGTGCGGCCTTTCGGCATGGACGGCGGCGAGCCGGGCGAACTCGGCCGCACCCTGGTGCGCCGTCTCGACGGCCGCATCGACGAACTTGGCGGCTGCGACCAGACCGGGCTGGAGGCCGGCGAAGCCGTGACGGTGATCACGCCGACGGGCGGCGGGTTCGGGAAGGCATGAGGGCGGCGCTTCGTCGCGCTACAGGGATCGCCGGAACCAGCCCGGCGGGTGGGCGTTTGCCCGGCTCCCAATCACCAACACGGAGCCAAGCCATGACCGATATCGGGCAGGCCAAGATTCTCATTCTCGCAACCGACGGCTTCGAGCAGTCGGAGCTCATGAAGCCGCTGGAGCAGCTGAAGGCGGCGGGCGCTACCGTGCATGTCGCGTCGCCCGAGAGGACCATGAAAGCCGGGGAGATCCGCGGCTGGGACCAGACCGATTGGGGCCAGAGCGTCAAGGTCGACAAGACGCTGTCGGAGGTGAGCGCCGGCGACTACGACGCCATCGTGCTGCCGGGCGGCCAGATCAACCCCGACAAGCTGCGCATCGAGCCCCAGGCCGTGCAGCTGGTGAAGGCGTTCTATGACGCCGGCAAGGTGGTGGCGGCCGTCTGCCATGGCCCGTGGCTGCTGGTCGAGGCCGGCGTCGCCAAGGGCCGCACCGTCACGTCCTGGCCGTCGGTAAAAACGGACCTGGTCAACGCCGGCGCGACCTGGGTCGACCAGCAGGTTGTCACTGACAAGGGCCTGATCACCAGCCGCAAGCCCGACGATCTCGACGCCTTCGTGGCCAAGATCATCGAAGAGGTGAAGGAAGGCCGGCACGAACGCCGCGCCGCCTGAACCCGCTGCGGGGAGGGCTCTCCCGCCCTCCCCCTCCGGCGATTGTTGACCCGGAGCGCGAAATGCCCCTTGTGGCGGCATGAATTACCGCCACGCCTTTCATGCCGGAAACTTCGCCGACGTGCTCAAGCACGCCGTGCTGGCCCGCATCCTCGTCCACCTCGCCCAAAAGCCCGCCGCATTCCGGGTCATCGACACCCATGCGGGGATCGGCCGCTACGATCTGGCCGGCGTCCAGGCCGGCAAGACGGGCGAATGGCGGGAGGGGATTGGCCGGCTTGAAGCCAAGCCGCTGACCGGCGAAGCGGCGCCCCTGATCGAGCCATATGTGCAGGCCATCCGGGAGGTCCGCGCCTTTCACGGCGATGCCGCCTATCCGGGCTCACCCCTGATCGCGGCCGCGCTGGCCAGGGCGCAGGATCGCCTGGTGTTCATCGAAAAGCACCCCGAGGACGTGAGGCGCCTCACCGACGCGGTCGGCAAGGACCGCCGCGCGAAGGTGATCGAACTCGACGGCTGGACGGCGCTGAACGCCTATGTGCCGCCGCCGGAGAAGCGGGGCCTGGTGCTGATCGACCCGCCCTTCGAGGAGCCGGGCGAGTTCGACCGCATGGCGGACCGGCTCGCGAAGGCGTGGAGCAAATGGCGAACCGGGATCTACATGGCCTGGTTTCCGGTGAAGGACGCGGCAGAGCGCGACGCGTTTTATGAAGCCATGCAGGCAAGCGGCATCCGCAAGATCCTCCGCATCGAACTCCTGCGCGAGCCCATCGCCCGCACGGGCGACTTGCTGGCCGGCAGCGGCATGGTCATCGTCAATCCACCGTGGACGCTCATGGACGAGATGCAGGTGCTCGGCCCCGCCCTGACGCAGGTGCTCGCCCGCAAAGGCTCAGGCCTTTTTCGCTGCGATTGGCTCGTCGAAGAGACCTCGCATACTGATCAGATGGATTAATCCGATCGACGACGTATTCGCATAGGAGCGATCACTAATCCGTCTTTCGCCATAGGTCATCAGAACTGTTTAACACAGCTGTGTACTTGAACCGGGCGGTGGTTTCGAGGACAGTTTGGGCAATACGTGCTGAGCGGGCGATGAGTGCTGTCTAGCTCCATGGGGCGAACCTCGGGCAATGCGGTTCGACCCTGGATTCGTGTTCCCTCGGGCGCGAGTGGTTCGTTGCGCGGTGCGCGCAGGCCGGCCCGAGACGGGAGCTGACGGTGATGACGCAACAGGGCGTGGTAAAATTCTTTAATTCCGAGAAGGGCTACGGCTTCATCAAGCCGGACGATGGCGGTCGGGACATCTTCGTTCATGTCACGGCCGTGTCGCAATCGGGTCTGCCGGCGCTCGACCAGGGGCAGAAGGTCGCGTTCGAGATCGAGCCGGACAAGAAGGGCAAGGGCCCGAAGGCCGTGAACCTGGTCGTGCTTGACGCGTGACGGCGTCACGAAAAAGGCCCGGCGTGGAGCCGGGCCTCGATCGCGGTCTCGACCAGCGAAGACTAGAACTTGTAGTTCGCGCCGGCGCGGATCACGTTGATGCTGTTTTCCACCTTCACGGGGCCGAGGAGCGGCGACGGGTAGGTCGCGTCGCCGAGGCCGTAGTGCAGGTATTCGGCGCGCACGGTGACGTTCGGGCTCATCATCATCTCGGCGCCAGCGCCGACCGCATAGCCCGCATGGGTGCCGTCGCTCTTGCCGCCGATGCCCTTGATCTCGGTGGTCGCCATTGCGACGCCGCCCGTCACGTAAGGCAGTACGTTGCCGACCGCGTAGCCGACGCGGGCGCGGGCGCTGCCCAGCCACTTCTGGCGCGTCTTGTCCGTGTAGCTGTTGTTGCGGATGCCCGAGGCGCTGAGGTCAGCCTCGACGCCGGCGACAAAGTTGTTCATCTGGAGGTTGTAGCCAACCTGGCCGCCCGCAACCAAGCCGGACGTGTTGGTCGGGCCCGCCTTGCCGAAGCCGCCGCCGGCGTGAACGCCCGCATAAAGGCCCTGCCAGGTCGGGACCGGAGCCGCATAGCCCGTGGCCACATAGGGGTCGCGCCGGCTCGGCAGGTCCGCGGCCTGCGCGCGGCCGGTGGCCGCAAGGGCCAGCAACATGGCGACCGGAACGATCGTGCGTGAAACCGACATCATACTCATCCTTTGCTCGCGGTCGGCGTTGCGACCTGCTTGAACGAAGGCAATAGACTTGATGATCGGTAATGTTAATCGAAGCTGAGTTTCAGGGTGTATATTCCATGAAGCTGGAAGGACTTCATTAACCCTCCGGTAGCACAGATGAAGCATTCCTTAACGTAAACACTTCCTAAATGCATGAGGCCCGGTTGTGGCGCCGCCGCCGCGCCGCCACGATCCCTCCAGGCGAGGCCTTGTTCAAGGTCGTCGGACATGGCACTCCCAACCGCCATGACAGCCGCCAAGCCCCCTTTGTCCGTCTTCGTGATCGCGAAAAACGAGGCCGACCGTATCGGCCGGACGATCGAGGCCGTGCGGACCATCAGCGACGACGTCATCGTGATCGACAGCGGCTCGACCGACGACACCCTCGCGGTGGCGGCCCGCAGCGGCGCGCGCGTGGTGGAGCACCCCTTCGAGGGCTACGGTCTCCAGAAGCGTTTCGGCGAGACGCTGTGCCGCCACGACTGGATGCTGAACGTCGACGCCGACGAGGTCGTCCCGCCCGATCTCGCCGAAGAAATTCGGGCGCTTTTCGCCATGGGAGAACCGGACGCGGACGCCTACAAGGTCCGCATCGCCGAGATCTTCCCGGGCGAGGGCGCGCCGCATCGCTTCGCCTACGCACTCGCGCCGGTGCGGCTCTATCGCAGGACCAAGGGAACCTACAATCCGTCGCCGGTGCATGACCGGGTGGACCTCGTCCCCGACGCCCGGGTGGCCAAGCTGCGTGGCACGATCCACCATTTCTCGGTGCGTTCGCTGGGCGACCAGATGGCCAAGCTGAACCGCTACACAGACGCGCTCGTAGACGACCTTGCGGCCCGAGGCGAGACGATCAGCATGGTGAGGCTGGTGCTGGAATTTCCAGCCAACTTCATCAAGGCCTATTTCGGCCGCCGCCATTTTCTGCGGGGAGCCTACGGTTTTATGACCGCCATGAACTTCGCCTTCTACCGCTACCTGCGCGTCGCCAAGCACATCGAGTTGCGTCAGCGGCTGAAGGCACGAAAGGACGGGCGCCTTTGAAACGCCCTGTCGCGCTCGTCACCGGCGGCGCGAGGCGCATCGGCGCCGCCATCGTGCGCCGGCTGGCCGAAGCCGGTTATGATGTCGCCATCCATTGCGGCCGGTCCCGCGAGGACGCGGACGCGCTCGCGGCCGATCTCGGCCGCACCGGCGCACGCGCGGCGGTGCTGCAGGCCGATCTCGCGGCGCTGGCCGAGGTTGCGGCGATTATCACGGCCGCGAACGCGGCGCTTGGGCCCGTGAGCCTGCTCGTGAACAGCGCCTCGCGTTTCGATGGAGACGCGCTCGGCGGGCTCGACCCGGTGCTTTGGGACGCCCATTTCGCCGTCAACCTCCGCGCCCCCGTTTTTCTGACCGAAGCCTTCGCCAGGCAGGCCCCTGACGGCGGCGACCCCTCGGTGGTGAACCTTCTGGACCAGCGGGTGCTGCGGCCAAACCCGAGCTTCTTCTCCTACTCGCTCACCAAGTCCGCGCTGCACGTCGCCACCACCACGATGGCGCAGGCTCTTGCGCCGCGAATCCGGGTGAACGGCGTGGCGCCCGGCCCAACGCTCGCCAACGTCCATGATGGCGACGACGGCTTGAAACGTGAGATCGCGGGCGTACCGCTGCAACATGGCGTTGATCCGGCCGAGATTGCGGACGCGGTGCTGTACCTCGCTCGCGCCCCCAGCGTCACAGGCCAGACGCTCGCGGTTGACGCCGGCCAGCACCTGGGGTGGCGCACCCCCGATTTCGCGTGAGCCGCGCCACTCCGCTGAAGCGAAAGGTACGGCTCACCCTTCCAGAACGATCGCCGAGATAAGCCGGCCGTAGTCCGGCTCGCCGCGATGCGTGGTGCGGCGGTAGCTGAAGAAAAGCTCTTCATCCGCATAGGTGCAGAGCTTCAGGTCGATGAAACGACCCACCCCGGCCGCCGCCATGCGGCTCGCGATATAGGCCGGCAGATCGAACATCGCGTGCTCGGGCTTGGCGCTCGGCGCGAAAAAGCGGGCATTGTCGGGGCTCTGCGCCGTGAAGCGCGTGACGAATTCCGGACCGACCTCATAAGCCGCGGCCGAAATCATCGGACCCAGCACCGCCGTGACGCGCTCACGACGCGCGCCCAGTTCCTCCATGCGGGCGAGCGTCGACTCCAGCACGCCCGTGAACGCGCCTTTCCAGCCTGAATGGCAGCCGCCCACGACCCGCGCTTTGGGGTCGGCGAACAGCACCGGCCCACAATCGGCCGTCGAGATCGCGAGCGCGACGCCCGGACGATTGGTGACGAGCCCGTCGGCTTTCGGCCGCTCGGCCGGCCACGGCCCATCCGCCACCACCACGTCCGGCGAGTGCACCTGATGCACGTTGACGAGGTTGTCAGGCCCCACGCCCAGCGCCTCCGCCATACGCCGCCGGTTCTCGGTCAGCGCGGCCTTGTCGTCGTCGGATCCGAGGCCGCCATTCAGGCTCGTGTAGATGCCATCCGAAACGCCGCCCTGCCGGGTGAAGAAGGCGTGGCGAATGCCGGGCGACGCAAGCGCGGGGGCGGTGATCATCATGGGTGTCAGGTTCCGATTCGGACGGCGCAAGGCTCAGGCCGGCGGCGCCTCGGTGTCAAATCCGGCGAGCGGGCCTAGCCGCGGATCCGCGACAGCCAGAACCTTGAACAACTCGCCCATGCCGGCGCCCCCGCCTGCCAGCCGATCCACGGCGGCGTCGATCCCGGCCGCCGCCTCGGCCGAGGCGTTTCGACGCAAGGTGTCCGCGCGGGTCGCGAGCCCGAGCGCGCGCAGGAAGGCGCCCTGCGTGGCCGGGCCGTGGACGGCCGCCCCGCTCTGCGCGGCGACACGCGCCAGCGCTGCGAAATCCACATGGGCGGTGACGTCTGCTTCCCCTGGCTCGGCGAGGGCATCCACAAACGCGTGGCGCCGCACCGCCTGGAGCGTCTCGCCCGGCTGGGTGCGAGTGTGGCCGTAGTCGATCGCCAGCACGGCCCCACCGCACTGCGCGACGCGGGCCGCCAGCGTTCGCATCACGCCGGCGCCCTCCTCGGCGACCTCCAGGATGGCCCCGAGCGGCCCAGCCGCGCCGGCCAGCGACGGCGCCAGCTCCGGCGACAGCCCGAAAGCGAGCCCTCCCCCGTCACCAAGACCAACAAGCCGCTCGCGCCATCCATCGGGGGCGCGCACGAATTGCCGGATCGGCAGGGCGTCGAAGAACTCGTTGGCGACGACCAGCGCGGGCCCATCCGGGACCGTCTCGATGCGTTCGTGCCAGGTCGCCGATATCCCGCCCGCCTCCAGGGTCGCACGCTGGATCTTCCGCAGCGCCTGGCTCGTCTCGACCAGATGAATGTCCAGCGCTGCGCGGAACGGCGGCAGCGCGCGGGCGGCCCGCGCCGCGTCGGCCATCAGCGTGCCTCGGCCCGGGCCGAGTTCCACGAGGCGCACGACGCCGGGCGCGCCCATGCGGCTCCAGGTGTCTGCGCACCACAGCCCGATCAGCTCGCCGAACATCTGCGAGACCTCGGGCGCGGTCACGAAGTCGCCCGCCGCCCCGAACGGGTCGCGCGTCATGTAGTAGCCATGGCGCGGGTCGCCCAGGCAGAGCGCCATGAAGCGCGCCACGCTGATGGGGCCCTCCGAGGCGACCAGCGCGGCGATCTCGCGGCCGAGCGGCGTCATGGGGCCGCCGGCTCCAGCGCCGGCCGGCGCAGCGCGTTGATCAGCAGCGCGATTCCAGCCACCAGCATGGGGGTGGACAGCACCATCCCCATGGTCAGCACCGAATTGATCACCTCGCTGTCGTCCGGCTGCCTGAAGAACTCACAGAAGCTGCGCGCTAGCGCGTACCCGATGGCGAACACGCCGGCGAGCAAACCGGGGCGACGAAAGCCCGTGCGCCGCGCCACGAACCCGACCACGATCAGCAGCAGGACGCCTTCGGTAAGGGCTTCATAGATCTGGCTTGGGTGCCGCGGCAGGTCGTCGGCGCGCGGGAAGATGAACGCCCAGGGCACGTCGGTGGGACGTCCCCAGAGCTCCTGGTTGATGAAGTTCGCCATGCGGCCGAAAAAGAGCCCGATCGGGGCCACCACGGCAAAGAGGTCCAGCACCGTGAGCGTCGACAACCCGCGCCGGTAGGCAAACAGCGCGATCGCCAGCAGCACGCCGATCAAGCCGCCATGAAAAGCCATGCCGCCGCGCCACACTTGCAGGATCTCGAGCGGGTTCTGGCGGTAGTAGTCGAAGCCGTAGAACAGCACGTGGCCGATGCGCCCGCCGAGCACGACGCCGAGCGCCGCGTACACCAGGAGGTCGTCGAGATCGGTCACGCTCGGCCGTTTCTGGCTCGGCGCCCAAAGGTCGTTCGCCTCGCACAGCTTGCGCATGGCGAGCCAGCCGAGAACCAGCCCGGCCACATAGGCGAGAGCGTACCAGCGGATCGCCAGAGGGCCGACGCTGATCACCACGGGGTCGATCACCGGAAACGGAATCGCGAAGAGGGGCATCGTCGGCTCCGGACGCGGCATGGCCGCGGGCCGCCTGAATGGGGCCCTGCGGGCGGGTGGTCAAGGGCGGCGCGCTGCTGCAACGCGTCCTGCCCCGTGCTATGGAGCCGCCACGCGCGGCCGTCCATCGGGGCGGAAGCAGCCAGAGGAGCACAGCATGGCCCAGAACCGCATCTTGGACGACGTGGCGCGCCTGTTCACGGACGCGGCCGGAATGGCGCAGGGCGTGCGCCGCGAGGCCGAGGGCGTCGTGAAGGCCCAGTTCGAGCGCATGATCCGCGACATGGACGTCGTCACCCGCGAGGAGTTCGAGGCCGTCCGCGAGATGGCGATTATGGCGCGTGACGAGAACGAGCGATTGGCGGCCCGCATCGCCGCGCTGGAAGCCAGATTGGGCGGCGCCGCCAGCGGAGACGCGGCCGCGGAGCTCTGAAAGCGGGCTTTCCGTCTCATCGGTTGTGGACGGAGAGGCGCCGCGAATTGCGCCGCGGCGCCGAATCCATGACGGTCCAACTCGCTCGTTGTGCGGCGTGACTCGCGCGCTGTATCGTCGAGATGAGAGGTGATTCGCCGCGTGAATCCAGAGAGTTGCTAAGACTCTCTTATTGCGGTCGAAACGCCCCAACCGGGGAACGGCATGTCCGCCATGGAAATCGAGATCGTCGAACGCAACGAGCATCCGCTCGACATCGTGGAGCGACTCGCGAGCGTGCACGACTGGTCGTTCGACCGCGCCGACGTCAATGAGATCTCGGTGGCGGTGGCGGGCTCCTGGGGCGATTACCAGATCGCATTTACGTGGCTGGACGAGTTGGAAGCGCTGCACATCGCCTGCGCGTTCGATCTCAAGATTCCGCCGCGGCGGCGCGCCGACATGCTCGAACTCGTGTCGTTGATCAAC
Organism: Alsobacter metallidurans; assembly: GCF_014636935.1. Classification (GTDB taxonomy): domain Bacteria; phylum Pseudomonadota; class Alphaproteobacteria; order Rhizobiales; family Beijerinckiaceae; genus Alsobacter; species Alsobacter metallidurans. The sequence goes on from NZ_BMES01000002.1 coordinate 1,797,516, forward strand.
GAGCAGCTCTGGGTAGGGCATTTCGACCTCTGGCCCAGCGAGGACGTGGTGATGTTCCGCCACTCGCTGCTGCTGGCTGGCGGCGCTGAGCCGAACGGCCGCCAGTGCGAGACGCTGCTCAAGGTCGCCACCCAGGCTTGCGACCGCTACTACCAGTCCTTCCAGTTCGTGCTCTGGGCGGGCAAATCCCCGCGCGAGGCTATGGAAGGCGCGATGTTCGAAACCGTCGGACACGCCTGACCGCGACGATCGCCGATCTGGCCCGGCCACTCGACAGACCTCGGAAGCTTCGGCGATAACGGTATGCCGCCTGCGTCGGGCGGTCGCATCGAGGTCGCCGTCATGTCCGCCACCCTGCCCTCGTCCCTGGTTCTCGTCGGTTGCGGCAAGATGGGCGGCGCCATGCTCGAAGGCTGGCTCCGTGGCGGCCTCTCGGGCGACTGCGTCACCGTCATCGACCCGCACGCCAATATGGGCCTGGTGGCCTTTTGCGAGCGGCACGACGTCACTCTCAATCCGCCCGTCTCACAGGTCGAGACGCCCGAAGTGCTGGTCCTTGGGATCAAGCCTCAGATGCTCGAAGATGCCGCGCCCGAGATCGCGCACCTCGCCGGCGCCGACACGCTCGTGATTTCCATTCTGGCCGGAAAGACGCTGGGCGATCTGATGTCGCGCCTCCCGGCCGCCAGGGCTGTCATCCGCGCCATGCCGAACCTCCCCGCATCGGTTGGACGCGGCGTCACCGGATGCGCCGGCAGCCCCGAGGTGAGCGACAGGCAGCGCGAGGTCGCGAATGCATTGCTGCGCGGTGTAGGCCACGTCGAATGGGTGGAGAGCGAAGACCTGATCGACGCCGTCACGGCCGTTTCGGGCTCCGGCCCCGCTTATGTGTTCTACCTCGCAGAATGCCTCGCCAAGGCAGGCGCCGCGCAGGGCCTGCCGCCCGACCTCGCCGAGCGCCTCGCCCGCGCCACCGTGGAGGGCGCCGGCGAACTGCTGCACCGATCGGACCTCCCGCCCTCGACCTTGCGCGAGAACGTCACCTCTCCGGGCGGCACCACCGCGGCGGCGCTTTCCGTGCTGATGGCCGGCGACGGCCTCGAGCCGCTGATGCGCGACGCCGTCGCGGCCGCCCGCAAGCGCGCCGAAGAGCTGAGCGGCTGACCCTGCGCGCCTGCGTCCCTTGGACGGAGCGCCCCCCACGCCCTATCTAAAGGGTTGACCCGCTCAGCAGCTTGATCCGGAGAGCCCCATGGCCAGGCAGCCCAATCGCAAGACCGATCCGACCGCAGCGGCGGACGCCGCCGCGACGACGCCCGGGACCGCTGGCGCCCCACCCTCTGGCGGCTCCCCGCGCGATCGCATCGTGGACGCCCTGATGGCGCTCGCCGCCGAGCGTGACTGGGACGAGATCGAAATCCGCCACATCGCCGAACGCGCCGGCGTGAGCCTGTCGGAATTCCGCGACGCCTTTCCGTCCAAGGGCGCGGTGCTGGGCGGCCTGGCCCGCCGCATCGATAAGATCGTGCTGGACGGCGCGAGCGACGACCTCGCCGACGAGGGAGCCCGCGAGCGCGTCTTCGACGTTATGATGCGGCGCCTTGACGCGATGGCGCCATACCGCGAAGCCCTGCGGCGGATTGCGCCCGCGATGCGGCGCGATCCCTTGTCGCTCGCCGCCATGAACCAGCTGGCGTCCAACTCTATGCGCTTCATGCTGGCCTCCGCCGGGGTTGACACGAGCGACCAGCTCGGCCCCGTGAAGGTGCAGGGCGCGGTTCTGGTCTGGGCCCGCGTTCTCGACACCTGGCTGCATGACGACGACCCGGGTCTCGCCCGCACGATGGCGACCCTCGACAGGGAGCTCGCCCGTGGCGGACGCTTCCTCCAGGGCCTCGGCGACCTTTGCCGCGTCACAGCGCCGTTCCGGGCTTTCTTCGACCGCGCCGCACGCAGCGGCCGCGACTTTCGCGAGCGCCGCCGCGCGCCGCGCGACGAGGAGGATTACCCCGGCGACGAAGCCGGCGCGGCCGCGATCTAAGCGCCTACACCGGCACCCGCACCACGGCCCGCAGCCCGCCGAGCGGGCTGTCGGCCAAGGCCACGTCCCCGCCATGCGAGCGGGCGATGTCGCGCGCGATAGCCAGCCCAAGGCCGGTGCCGCCTTCGTCGACGTTGCGCGCTTCGTCGAGCCGCACGAAGGGCTTGAAAACTTCGTCCCGCTGATCCAGAGGCACGCCCGGCCCATCGTCATCCACCATGACGGTGAGCCAGCGCGGGTCGCGCGTCGCCGTGATGGCGATGCGGTCGCCATGCCGTACCGCGTTGTTGACGAGGTTCGCGATGCAGCGCTTGAATGCGTCGGGCCGCACGGTCGCGACCGGGTCGCCGCTGACCACCACGTCGGTGGCGTGGCCCTGACGCTCGGCGTCTGCCTTCAACTCTTCCAGCAGAGCGCCCATGTCGGTGGGGGACGATTGTTCGCCGGCGTCGCCGCGTGCGAAGGCGAGGTAGGCCTCGAGCATGCGGCTCATCTCGTCGACGTCCTTCTTGAGAGCGTCGAGCTCCGGCGCGTCCTCGTCCATCAGCGCCAGCGAAAGCTTGAACCGCGTCAGGATGGTGCGCAGGTCATGGCTGACGCCGTTCAGCATGGCGGTGCGCTGGTCCATCGCGCGCTCGATGCGCCGCCGCATCTCGATGAATGCATGTCCGGCCTGCCGCACCTCGCGGGCGCCCCGCGGGTGGAAATCGGTGTCCCGCCCCTTGCCGAAGCTCTCGGCCGCGGCCGCGAGCTTCAGGATGGGCCTGATCTGATTGCGCAAGAACGCGACCGCTATGCTGAGCAGCACGAAGGAGGTGCCGAGCATCCACATCAGGAAGATGTGCGAGTTCGACGCATAGGCCTGCGACCGCCGGGTCAGGACGCGCAACGTGCCCTTCTCCAGCTGAATGCGAACCTCGATGATGTTGGATCGCCCGACAGTGTCGATCCAGTAGGGCCGGCCGATCTGCGTCCGGATCTCGCGCGAGAGAGTGCTGTCGAGAATCGAGAAGAACGGCTTGGGCGCTGGCGGCGGCAGCGGGCCCGCCGGGAGCATCTCGATGTCGAGGCCCAGGCGATCGCTCGCGATGCGGCCCAGGGTCTCGTAGTCCTTGTCCTGCGGATAGCTCTCGGCGACGTCGATCAGGGCCGCGATGTCCTGCGTGACGGCCGCCGAGAGCCGGCGCGTCACGGTCTGCCAGTGCCGCTCCATGAACGCGTAGGCAAGCACGGACTGGAGGATCACCATCGGGGCGATGATGATGATCAGCGCGCGGGCGAACAGCCCCTTGGGCATGCGCTTGCCCACCCATCGGGCCATGCGGCGCCAGATGGCTGCGGGCGGCCGCAAGACCGGGCTGTTCTGGATGCCGCTGCTCAATTTCACCAGGGGGCGCTCGGATCAGTCCAAAAACAGGCGATAACCCATGCCGCGCACCGTCTGCAGCAAGAGCGGGTTGGCCGGGTCCGCCTCGATCTTACGCCTCAGGCGATTGATCTGCACGTCGACCGTGCGCTCGTTGGAGACCTCGCCCGATCCCGCGAGGTCCTCTCGCGGCACCGTCTCGCCGGGGCGCGAGGCGAGCACGGTCAGCATCTCGCGTTCGCGATCCGTGATGCGGACGATTTCGTCATCCTGCCGCAGTTCGCCCCGGTCGAGCCGGAACGTGAACGGCCCGAAGCGCACCACCTCGGGCGTCGTGGGGGTCGGCGCCGCCGCTGCGGCGGGCGCCTGACGCCGGATGATGTTCTTGAGGCGCAGCAGTAGTTCGCGCGGTTCGAACGGCTTGGGCAGATAGTCGTCCGCGCCGATTTCAAGCCCCTTCACGCGGTCTTTCGCGTCGGCCCGGGCGGTAAGCATCAGGATCGGCGTGGTCGAGCTCTCTCGAATCCAGCGGGCCAGATCGAAGCCGTTCTCGCCCGGCATCATGATGTCGAGCACGTAGACGTCGAACAGGAAGTTGGCGATGCGGGCGCGCGCCTCGACGGCGTCCTGCGCGGTGGTCACCCGGTAGCCGTTCTCGGACAGGAATCGGCCCAGCAGGTCGCGCAGACGCCGGTCGTCGTCCACCACCAGGACGTGCGGCGCGTCGTCGGCCGGAGGCGCGGCGCCGCGGCTCATGCGCCGTCCTCGTCGTCGTGATGCGACAGGCGCGCGACCGTGGGCCGCTCGGCCGGCTCGATCATGGCGGCCAGGAAGCGCTTGGCGGCCGCCTCGGCGTCCAGGCCGGTCTCCTCGAGCGCCCGGGCGATGCGCTGGGTCTGTAGACGTGCGAGATCCACCGCCAAGGCCTTGCCTCTCGGCGTGGGGTACAGCAGGCGTTGGCGCCGGTCGGTGAGGCCCGCGCGCTGCTCCACATAGCCCTTTTCGAGCAACTCCTTCAGCACGCGGTTGAGGCTCTGCTTCGTGATGCGCAGGATGTCGAGCAACGCCGCGATCGTGAGGCCTGGATTGCGATCCACGAAGTGCAGCACGCGGTGGTGCGCCCGGCCGAAGCCATACTGCTCGAGGATCCGGTCGGGATCGCCGACGAAGTCGCGGTAGGCGAAAAAGAACAGCTCGATCAGGTCGTAGAGCGGCCGATCCGGCGTATGATCCGCCACGGGCTTGCTGCGCATTTCGAGGGCTGTCTGCATCGGTGGCGTGCAACCTGAATGGGGATATGTCAGTGATGTTGACATATCCCAGCTTGATTGTTACTCGTCAAGGCCTCGCGGCGAAAGGAAAGAACCGCAAGCAGGGCGAATGCGCATCAAAGCTTCGCTGTCGCCGTGCCGAGCCGCGATATCCAAGGAGAAAGATCATGTCCGTGATTCCGTTCGATCAGCGTGAAGGTTTCATCTGGTTCGATGGCCAGATGATTCCCTGGGCGGACGCGAAGCTGCACGTACTCTCGCACGGCCTGCACTACGCGTCCTCGGTGTTCGAGGGCGAGCGGGCCTATGGCGGCCAGATCTTCAAGTCGACCGAGCATTCAGAGCGGTTCCGTCGGTCCGCCGAGATCCTCGATTTCACGATCCCGTACTCGGTGGCCGAGTTGGACGCCGCCAAGGCGCAGGTCGTGGCCAAAAACGGTTTCCAGAGCTGCTACGTGCGCCCCGTGGCCTGGCGCGGCAGCGAGATGATGGCGGTGGCGGCCCAGAACTCGACCATCCACGTGGCGATCGCCGTGTGGGACTGGCCGTCCATGTTCGACGTCGAGCAAAAGATGAAGGGCATCCGCCTCGACATCGCCGAGTATCGCCGCCCCGACCCCAAGACCGCGCCGTGCCACTCAAAGGCGGCGGGCCTTTACATGATCTGCACGATCTCCAAGCACCAGGCCGAGAAGAAGGGCTACGCCGACGCCCTGATGCTCGACTGGCAGGGTCGGGTGGCCGAGTGCACCGGCGCCAACGTGTTCTTCGCCAAAGGCGGCGCGTTGCACACCCCGATCGCCGATTGCTTCCTGGACGGCATCACGCGCCGCACCGTGATCGACCTCGCCAAGCGGCGCGGCATCGAGGTGATCGAGCGCCGCATCATGCCGGAGGAGCTGGCCGGCTTCGAGGAATGCTTCATCTGCGGCACCGGCGCGGAGGTCACGCCCGTGTCCGAGGTCGGTCCCTATCGCTTTACGCCCGGCGCGATCTCGCGCGCCATGCTGGACGACTACTCGGCCGAAGTGCAGCCGAAGTCCAAGGCGGCCTGAACGGTCCGCCTCCGATCGAACTAAGGGCCGTCGCGGCGTAACCGCGGCGGCCCTTTCGCGTTGACGAGGGCGGCGTGGTCGGAGGCCGCGACGGCCGCCGGAGGCGACGCGTGCTGGTGTATGGGGACGTGGTTCGACGGGTCGCCCCCGCGGCCGAGTGGGCCGAACTCGGGCGCGCGTGGGCGCAGGCCCGCGCGGCCGGACCAGGGCTGCCGCGCCACTCCGCCCTCGTTCAGGCCTTCATCGCAACGGCCGAACTCGCGCAGGGCGTCGCGGACGCCGAGGCGCAGGCCAGCGGGCTCGACCAGCCCGGCAAGGCCACCACGACGGTCATGAACCATTTGCGCCAAATGGCCGCCGAGGTGCTGAGCTCCTGGACGAACGGTTTCGCGGGCGATCCCGGCCCCGAGCGTCCGTGGCCGCCCCTCCACGCCGAAACGATCCCTTCCGAGGTGACGTGCAAGCGTGGCGAGGGCTACGCCTATTACGCTCTGTACCCGGAAGCGTTCGGCGCCGCCGCCCGCGCCTTGCAAGGCGGGCATGGCCTGCGCGTGATCGGGCTGCGCAGCATCGGCACAGGCCTCGCCGCCATGGTGGCGGCCGGCGCCAAAGTCGGGACGCCGCTAACGCTGCGGCCGCAGGGCGACCCCTTTGGGCGAGCCGTTGAGCCGGGACCGGACACCGCCGCGAATTTGCTCGCCGACCCTGATGCGCAATTCGCGATTGTCGACGAAGGTCCAGGCCTGTCCGGCAGCTCCTTCGCAGGCGCGGCGCGCTGGCTGGAGAGCCGGGGCGTCGCGCGGGGCCGGATCCACCTGTTTCCCAGCCATGCCGGCGAACCCGGCGCGGCGGTGCCCGCGGAGCGTCGGGACTGGTGGCGCACAGCGCGAAAACACTGCGTGACCTTCGACGAGCTCGTACGCGCCCCATCCAGCCCCGATCACCGGCTCGAACGCTGGATTGCGGGGGTGGTCGGCTCGCCCGAGGGGCCGTTGGAGGATCTCTCCGGCGGCCGCTGGCGCGAAACTCTGGCGTCCGCTGACTGGCCTGCCGTGAATGCGTGGCAGGAGCGGCTGAAGTACCGCGTTCGCGCCGGCGGCCGATCCTGGCTCGCCAAGTTCAGCGGCGTCGACGCGCTTGGCGCTGCGGCGCTTCCGCGCGCGCGAACGCTTGCCGGGATGGGTTTTTGTCCGGAGCCCGCCGGCTGGGCCCATGGCTTCCTGATCGAGCGTTGGCGCGACGATGCTCGCATCCTGCAACCCGCCGAGGCGCATGACCAGGCGTTCGACCGGCGGCTGGCGTCATATCTCGGTTTCCGCGCGCGCATGTTCCCCGCGCCAACCGCCGGCGCATCGCTGGAACAGCTCGCCCACATGCTGGAGATCAACGCCATCGAGGCGCTCGGTCCCGACGCCAACAGCGCCGTGGAGTCATACCGCCGTGGCGCCGCAGCGCTGCAACGCCATGTGCGGCCCGTTGTGACGGACAACCGGCTGCATGCCCATGAGTGGATCGTGACCCGCGATGGCTCTGTGCTGAAGACGGATGCGATTGATCATGCCTTCGCGCACGATCTCGTCGGCTGTCAGGACATTGCGTGGGACGTCGCAGGAGCCGGCGTGGAGTTTGCGCTTAGCCCCGACGCCGTGGCTCGGCTCCGCGCGGAGGTAGCCGCCGCGGCCGAGCACGATGTCTCGCCCGATCTCGTCCGCTTCCTCACGCCCTGTTACGCCGCGTTCCAGCTTGGCTGGTGGAGCATGGCGGCCAACGCTCATGGGGGCTGGCCGGACGAGCAGCGGCGGCTGCAAGCGGCTGCAGCCCGTTACAGGGACGCGCTTGCGACCCTCCTGCTCACCAGCGGCGAGCGGACAGGAAGTGGCCGCTAGACCTTCAGCCTTGAGGCCGCCGCTCCCAGAACGCGATGCCGATAAATTCCATTACGCGCTGGCCATTCTGGTTGGTTCCGCCGTTCAGGTGCTGCACAAGCCCCCATCCCGGGCGTGAGGCAGTCGGGCGCGCCTCAAGGAGCGTCGAATCGTAAGAGATGGTGTCGCCCGCATAGACCGGCTTGAGCCACTTCAACTCCCGAAAACCGGGTGACGGCCCAAAGCCCGGGATCGGCAGCCCGGCAGCGCGCAACTCTTCGTTGATCCGCTTTTGCGCGGCGATGCGCAGGCGCATCCAGATGCCGACCGTCTGCCAGCCCGAAGCGCAAAGCCCGCCGAAATGGCTCGCCTTGGCGGCTTCCTCGTCCATATGGAAGGGCTGCGGGTCATACGCGGCCGCGAACGTCTTGATCTCATCGGCCGTAAACGTGTGCGAGCCCAGCGCCTCGCGCGCGCCAATTACGAGGTCTTCAAGCCAAACCGGCTTGGCGGTTGCGGCGCTCATGCGGCCTCCGGGCGGCTGACGCCAAAGATGATGCTGTTGGTCTGCTCCAGCACGACGTCACCTGATTGGTTCAGCACCTCGAACCGGAACCGCACATAGCCCCGGTCGCCGCGGCTGGAAGGCCGCTTGTCGAGCACGGTCTGCCTGATGCTGAGCATGTCGCCAGGCCGCACCGGCCGCTTCCATTTCACCTCATCGATGCCCCCCGCCCCCATGCCGGTCGAATCCGCCAGCACGTTGTCGTAGAGCATGCGCATCAGCATCGAGCACGTGTGCCACCCCGAAGAGCCGATCCCGCCGAGCAGGGTGCCGGCCGCCGCCGCCTCGTCGAGATGCATCGGCTGGGGATCGTACTGGCTCGCGAACGCGATGATCTCCTCGCGGGTCACCGGATAGGACCCGTAGGTGGTCACGGCGCCAGGCTCGAAGCTGTCGTAGGTAAGGCGGGGCATCGATCCTCCGTGGCGGGCTCTTGGGGCCGTTGGCCTAGCGGAGAAAATGCCGGAGCCCGGCCATTGGCACAAGCTGCGTTGGCGCAAGGGAGCCGCGCAACTCTCTCCCGCGCAGGCGGGGAGAGATGTCGGCGCGAGCCGACAGATGGCGCCGAGGCAAATATCATCCTCCGGCGTTTTGCGGCGGGGCGGCCGCCTCACCCCGCCCTCCCTCGCTTCACGGGAGAGGGTTGCGCCTCACCCGTTCGGAAGCCTCAGTTCGCGAACCGGAAATGCAGCACGTCGCCATCGGCCACGACGTACTCCTTGCCTTCCAGCCGGAACTTGCCGGCGTCGCGCGCTCCGGCTTCGCCCTTGTTGGCCACGTAGTCCGGATACGCGATGGTCTCGGCCCGGATGAAGCCCTTCTCGAAGTCGGTGTGGATCACGCCCGCCGCCGCCGGGGCCTTGGTGCCCTTGGTGATGGTCCAGGCGCGCGCCTCCTTGGGGCCCACCGTGAAATAGGTCAGCAGGTGCAGGAGATCGTAGCCGGCGCGGATCACGCGATTGAGGCCGGGCTCGTCGAGGCCCACGGCCTCCAGGTATTCCTTCATGTCCTCGGGGGCCAGCACCGCGATCTCGCTCTCGATCTTGGCCGACACCACGACCGCCACGGCGCCCTCCTCCTTGGCGCGCGCGAACACCTTTTCAGAAAACGCGTTGCCGTCATGGGCGGCGGCTTCCTCGACGTTGCACACGTAGAGAACCGGCTTGGCGGTGAGCAGGTTCAGCATACCGAAGGTGCGCTCTTCCTCTGCCCGACGCTCCACCAGGCGGGCCGGCTTGCCGTCCTGCAGCAGCTTGAGGCAGCGCTGCACGATATCGAGCTGCTCCTTGCTTTCCTTGTCGCCGCCCCGGGCTTTCTTCTCCAGCGCGACCACGCGCTTTTCCAGGCTCTCGAGATCAGCCAGCATCAGCTCGGTCTCGATGGTCTCGATGTCGGCGAGCGGGTCAACCTTGCCTTCCACGTGGGTAATGTCGCCGTCCTCGAAGCAGCGCACCACATGCGCGATGGCGTCGACCTCACGGATGTTGGCCAGGAACTGGTTGCCCAGCCCCTCGCCCTTGGACGCGCCGCGCACGATGCCGGCGATGTCCACGAAGGTGATGCGCGTCGGGATGATCTGCGCTGAGCCCGCGATCGCCGCAAGCGTGTCGAGCCGCGGGTCCGGCACCGCCACGTCGCCCACGTTCGGCTCGATGGTGCAGAACGGATAATTCGCCGCCTGCGCGGCTGCGGTCTGCGTCAGCGCGTTGAAGAGGGTCGACTTGCCGACGTTCGGCAGGCCGACGATGCCGCATTTGAAGCCCATGGTGGTCCGGTCCGTTCGGGGTCGCGATGGTGACCCGCGTTGTGGGTGGGAAGTGTCCGAAAAGCAAGCCAGCCCGGCTCAATCCCGGTCCTTGATCCCCTTCACGTCGCCCCAGCCGCGGCCTTCCATGGCGAGATGGATCTTGTTCTGGAAGGCCGGGTCCTCGCCAGAGGCCAGCAACTCGGCGTTGTCCGCGCAGGCGTTGCAGAGATCCTGCACCCAGTCGCGCTCCGTTTTGGCGAAGTCGCTCAGCACATAGGCGTGCACCAGCGCCTTGTCGCCCGGGTGGCCGATGCCCATGCGGATGCGGCGGTAGTCATTGCCGCATAGCGCCGTGATGGACCGAAGGCCATTGTGGCCGGCGTTGCCGCCGCCGAGCTTCACCCGCAGCTTGGACGGCGCGAGATCGAGCTCGTCGTGGAACACCACCACGTCCTTCAGCGCGATCTTGAAGAAGCGCAGGGCCTCGCCTACCGCGCGGCCGCTCTCGTTCATGAAGGTTTCGGGCTTCAGCAGCACCACGCGCTCGCCCCCGATCGTGGCCTCCGTGGCCTCTCCCTGGAAGCGCCGGCGCCATGGCGCGGCCTTGTGGCGGCGCGCGATTGCGTCCACGGCCATGAAGCCGATGTTGTGCCGGTTGCCCGCATAGCGCGAGCCCGGATTGCCGAGGCCGACGAAAAGCAGCATGGATCACCCGCGCGGGACGTGCCCGCCTAACGAAAACGGCCGGGCGCAAGGCCCGGCCGCAGAACGGAACGGCCGAAGCCGTCCGCTTACTTCTTGGCCGCGGGCTTACCGGCGGCTGCGGCCGAAGCTGCGGCAGCGGCAGCGGCGGCGGCGTCATCGGCGTCGGCCTCCTTGAGGCCGGACGGAGCCACGATGGTCGCAACCGTGAAGTCACGGTCGTTGATCACCGGGCGGCAGTTGTCCGGCAGCTTGATCGCCGAAATATGGAGGCTGTCGCCGATCTCGAGACCGGTGAGGTCGGCTTCGAGCGAAGCCGGGATGTTATCGGCCGGAACGAACAGTTCGACTGTATGCCGAACGACGTTCATGGTGCCGCCGCGCTTCAGGCCAGGCGACGCTTCGCTGTTCGAGAAGTGCACCGGCACGTCGACGCGGATCTGCTGGCCCTGGCGCAGGCGGAGGAAGTCGACATGCATGACGCGGTCCGTGACCGGGTCGAGCTGGTAGTCGCGCGGGAGCACGCGGCTCTTCTCGCCGTCGACGTCGATGTCGAACTGCGTGGTCAGGAAGTGACCGGCGAAGATCAGCTGGCTGGCGATCTTCTGGTCGAGCGAAATGGAGACGGGCGCATCGCCGCCGCCGTAGATCACGGCGGGAATCTGGCCCTGACGACGAACGGCGCGTGCGGCCCCCTTGCCGCCCTGAACGCGCTTGGCAGCCGTCAGCTGCTTCACGGAAGTGGACATTGGATCGATCCTTCATGACGAAGGGCCGCATCGCGGCGGCCCAAGCTCTCGCGTCCGTGCCTCCAGGGGTGTCTGGCGGACGCGTGCGCGCTATAGCGGAAAAGCCCGCCAGCGGCAAGGCGGAGCAGGCCGAGACGCCCAGGCAAAGTCGCGGTGAACACCGAATTAATGCGCGAGCGCCCAGGCTGGAAGCGCTTAGTCGAACAGGCTCGACACGCTCTCTTCCAGCGCGGTGCGCTGGATGGCTTCGCCGAGCAGACTCGCGACCGAAATAACGCGAATGTTGCGCGCCACCTTCACGGCCTCTGTCGGCTGAATGGAGTCGGTAAGCACGAGCTGCTTAAGCTTGGAGGCCGCGATGCGCGCCACGGCGCCGCCCGACAATACGCCATGCGTGATGTAGGCGTAGACTTCCTTGGCGCCATGGGCCAGCAGCGCGTCGGCGGCGTTGCAGAGCGTGCCGCCCGAATCGACGATGTCGTCCACCAGGATGCAGCTGCGGCCGGTGACGTCGCCGATGATGTTCATCACTTCGCTCTCGCCGGCCCGCTCGCGGCGCTTGTCGACGATCGCCAGGGGCGCATCGATGCGCTTGGCCAGCGCGCGGGCGCGCACCACGCCGCCGACGTCCGGCGACACCACCATGACGTTGCTGAGGTCCAGCCGCTCCTTGACGTCGCGCACCATCACGGGCGCGGAGAAAAGGTTATCGGTCGGGATGTCGAAGAAGCCCTGGATCTGGCCGGCGTGCAGATCGATCGTCAGCACGCGATCGACGCCCGCCTGGGTGATAAGGTTGGCGACGAGCTTGGCCGAGATCGGCGTGCGCGGCCCCGCCTTGCGGTCCTGGCGGGCGTAGCCGAAATAAGGCAGCACGGCCGTGATGCGCCGGGCCGACGCGCGGCGCAGCGCGTCCGAGATGATCAGGAGCTCCATGAGGTGGTCGTTGGCCGGAAACGACGTTGACTGGATCACGTAGACGTCCTGGCCGCGGACGTTTTCCTGAATCTCGACGAACACTTCCATGTCGGCGAACCGCCGGACCTGCGCCTTGGCGAGCGGCACCTCCAGATATGCGCCGATGGCTTCGGCGAGGGCGCGGTTTGAATTGCCCGCCACGAGCTTGATGGCAGTCTTCATCCGGCAGGCTCCGTTCTGGTCCGCTGATGCGCTTGCACGCTACCGGACTCCACCGAGACCCGGCCTTATGGGCGGGCTCTTAGCAGTCCGCTGCGTTGCAAACAATATGACGCGCGCGCGACGGACGCTGAAAGGCGTGGACGGGGCCAAATGAAGTCGCTTATTCGCCCGCCGCGAAACCGAGCGCCTTCGCGGGCTCCAGCGACGCCGTCGCGGGCCCAGCCCCGGGCGTCTGGCCTGCCAGAAAAGCCGCGACCTGGTTCATGCTTTGCGAGGTCGCCTTGGCGATCTGCGTCTCGCCGATCCGCGACCAGGGATCGTCGCCCTGCCCCTTCGCGACCGTCGTGGTTGTGACCCGCTGCTGGCGCTTATTGGCGGCGTCGAACACGTCCCACACCACCGCTAACGTGGTGTCGCCGGTTTCGGTCGGGTAGGCGGTGAGGTAGCCCTTGAGCCGGTAACGAGGCTGAGCCTGACTGTCGACGAGTTCGATCCGGCGGGCGGTGGCCTGGGTGCTGATTTCGGCCGACACACGAGTCTTGACCGCCTCAGGCGCGCCCTCAAGCGTGTCGAGCGCGACGGGCACGCCCGGCGCCTCGTAGCGGGCCGTGGGGCCGTCTGTCGCCTGGCAGCCGGCCAGCGAGCAAGCCAGAGCGGCCGCAGCCGCCCATCCGAGGAACCCCGATAGCCTCGTGCTCATGACCCCTCCCGGCCGGCTTCGCGCGGCTCGTTAGGAATCGTTTAACCCTATCGCAGCTGAAGGTCCAGATCTCCGCAGTTGAGGGCTTCCGCCCCGCCCTGGCCGACCAGATAGGTTCGGCCGAGGCACATCGCCGTCTCGGTCGCCGAATCCATCAGGATCATGTGGGCGAACAGCACCATTCCGGGTTCGATTACCCAATCATTGTGGGCGTAGAACATCGGCCAATCCATCCAGGATGGTGTGAATTTCGCCCCGAGCGAGTAGCCGCAGGCGTTCAGCCGATGCGACGCCAGCCCGTGCGTGTCGAAGACGTCGCAATGCGCCTTGAACACGTCGCCGGCCGTCGCGCCCGGCTTCATGGCGGCCTCGCAGGCCAGCAACGCCTCGCGGGCGGCCGCATGGTAGGACACGTGCAGCGGCCTTGGCTCGCCCACCACCACGGTGCGCATCGCCGCCACGTGGTAGTGACGAAAGGCGCCGGCGAACTCGAGCGTGATCTGGTCCTGCGCATCCAGCCTGCGGCGGCCGGACTTGTAGCGGCACAGCAGCGCGTCGCGCCCTGAGCCGATGATGAATTCGTTGCCGGGGTAATCGCCCCCGCCTGCGAAGACGGCGGCGTGCTGGGCCGCCAGGATCTCGCCCTCGTCAGCGCCGGCCGAGATGGCGTCCAGCGCCGCCCGGTCGGCAGCGTCGCACAGGGAGGCGGCGCTGCGCACATAGGCGATCTCGGCCGGCGACTTCACCGCGCGCAGGCGTGGCATGACGTCCGAGATGTCGGAGAGGTCGGCTGTTCCGGCGAGCGCGGCCTCCAGCTTGCGGCCGCTGGCGTGCGTCAGCCCGTAGCTGTCGAACTCGACGCCGATCCGCCGGCCTGCACCAAGGTCGCGCAACAGCGCGCGCGTCGCCCCGGCCGGGTCCGCCTCGCGCCCGTCGCGCCAGACACGGATGTCCTGGAGCGTGGACGTATGCTGCGCCTGCCGCAGATCGGCCGAGCGCGTCAGCAGCGCCATGCGGCCGTCCGCGCCGACATAGAGGCACTGGTAGAAGCAAAACCCAAACGTGTCGTAGCCTGTGAGCCAGAACATGCTCTCCTGGGCGAACAGCAGCGCGCCATCCAGCTTGCGGTCGGCCAGAACGCCCAGGAAGCGGCGCTTGCGCGCCTCGAATTCGTCAGCTGTGAAATGAAGCGCCATGGCGTCCTGCTTGAGCGGGGAGGCGGCATGCTGCAGCGGCGCGACCGTCGACGCAACGCCGCAACGAAAAAGGGCTCCGCGAACGGAGCCCTTCTGAAAAACTTCCGGTTTCGTCAGTGCGAAACGGCGTGGCCTTCGACCTTGGACCAGATCTTCTTCTTGGTGAAGTAGAGCAGGCCCGCGAACACCAGCAGGAAGGAGAGGATGCGGAAGCCGATCTGCTTGCGCGCCTCGAGGTGCGGCTCGGCCGACCACATCATGAACGCAGAAACGTCCTTGGCGTACTGCGCCACCGTTTCGGGGGCCTGCGGCTTGCCGTCCGGACCCTTCGGGTACTCCACCTGACCATCGCTCAGAGGCTTCGGCATCGAGATGATGTGGCCCGGGAAGTAGGTGTTGTAGTACTTGCCGGCCGGAACCTCGACGCCATGCGCAGGCTCTTCGTAGCCCAGCATCAAGGCCGTGATGTAGTCGACGCCCTGCTCCTGGAACTGCGTGAACATATCGAACACGAACCAGGGGAAACCGCGCTCATACGTGCGCGCCTTGGCGAGAACAGAGAAGTCCGGCGGGTAGGCGCCGCCGTTGGCCGCCTCGGCGGCCTGCCGGTTGGCGAAGGGCGGCGGGAAGCGGTCGGCCGGCCGTGCCGGGCGCTGGAACATCTCGCCCGAGTCGTTCGGGCCGTCCGTGACCTTGTACTCGGCCGCCAGCGCCTTGACCTGCGCCTCGGAAAAGTGCGGGCCGCCCTCCTCGGCGAGGTTGCGGAACGCAAGCAGGCGAACCGAATGGCAGTTGGCGCAAACCTCGCGGTACACCTTGAAGCCGCGCTGCAGCTGCGTGGCGTCGAAATGGCCGAACGGGCCCGAGAAAGTCCAGCTCTGGCGCGGCGGCACCGGCGTGCCCTCGGCCGCCAGGACGGCGCCCGAAGCGCCCACCCCGAGAAGGGCCAGCGCGCCGGCGGCGAAGCGGAGCATCGTGTTTGTCTTCATCATCATGATCCCCGAAACCCGCTCAGCCTTTGGTGTTCGGCGACTGGGCCGCCCCGGCCGCCATCGCGGAGGCCGAACCGCCCTTGCCGAGCACCGCCTCGGCGATGGACCCCGGGAGACGGCGCGGCGTCTCGAACAGGCCCAGCAGCGGGAGGACGATGAGGAAGTGCGCGAAATAGTAGAAGGTGAGGATGCGCGAGGCGATCACGTAGCCGCCCTCCGGCGGCTTGGCGCCGAGCCAGCCGAGGCCAACAGCCGCCACCGCGAACAGCCAGAAGAACTGGCGGTAGAGCGGACGATAGTTCGCCGACTTCACCCGCGAGGTGTCGAGCCAGGGCAGGAAGGCCAGCACCGCGATCGAGCCGAACATCGCCAGCACGCCCATGAGCTTGTCCGGGATGGCGCGCAGGATCGCGTAGAACGGCAGGAAGTACCACTCCGGCACGATGTGCGCCGGCGTCACAGCCGGGTTCGCCTCGATGTAGTTGTCGGCGTGGCCGAGGAAATTCGGCGTATAGGCCACGAACCAGATGTAGACCATCAGGAAGCAGACCAGCGCCAGCGCGTCCTTCACGGTGAAGTAGGGGTGGAAGGGCAGCGTGTCCTTCTCGGTCTTCTTCTCGATGCCGGTCGGGTTGTTGGAGCCCGGCACGTGCAGCGCCCAGATGTGCAGCACGACGACGCCCGCGATCATGAAGGGCAGCAGGTAGTGCAGCGAGAAGAAGCGGTTCAGGGTCGGGTTGTCGACCGAGTAGCCGCCCCACAGGAAGGTCACGATCGTCTCGCCCACCACCGGGAAGGCCGAGAACAGGTTGGTGATGACGGTCGCGCCCCAGAAGGACATCTGGCCCCAGGGCAGCACGTAGCCCATGAACGCCGTCGCCATCATCAGCAGGAAGATGATCACGCCGAGGATCCACAGGATCTCGCGAGGGGCCTTGTAGGACCCGTAGTAGAGGCCGCGGAAGATGTGGACGTAGACCGCCACGAAGAACATCGATGCGCCGTTGGCGTGCAGGTAGCGCAGCAGCCAGCCGTAGTTCACGTCCCGCATGATGTGCTCGACGCTGTCGAACGCCATCTTCGCGTTAGGCGTGTAGTGCATCGCCAGCACGACGCCGGTGACGATCTGCGCCACGAGCATGAAGGCCAGCATGCCTCCGAAGGTCCAGAAATAGTTCAGGTTCCGCGGATTCGGGAACACGATGAACGACGAATGGAGAAGGCCCATCACGGGGAGGCGGCTCTCGAACCACTTCCCAAACGCGCTCTTCGGAACATAGGTGGAAGGTGCACTCATGGCATGATCCTGAAACGGCGCGATGCGGCCTTAGCCGATCTGAATCTTGGCGTCGGAAACGAACGTGTACGGCGGAACCGGCAGGTTCGTCGGAGCCGGTCCCTGGCGGATTCGGCCCGAAGTGTCGAACACCGAACCATGGCACGGGCACTGCCAGCCATGGAACGCGCCTTCGTTGCCGAGCGGCACGCAGCCGAGATGCGTGCAGTTGCCGTACACCACGAGCCACTGCGCCTTGCCGGGCTTTACGCGCGCGGCGTCATCCTGCGGGTCGGGGAGCGTCGCGACGTTCACCGTCTGGGCGGCCTTGATCTCCTCGGCCGTGCGGTGACGGACGAAGATCAGCTTGCCGCGCCAGAACAGCTTCACGATCTGGCCTTCGGCGACGGGCGTCAGGTCGAAATCGACCGGCGCGCCGGCCGCGATCGTGGCGGCGTCCGGTCCCATCTGGGAGATGAACGGCCACAGCGTGGCTGCGACGCCGACCGCGCCGACGGCGCCGGTCGCGATGAAGAGAAAGTCCCGCCGGGTCGGTTCCGACGCGGTCGCAGTGGAAGTCGTCGCCACGTAATCATCCCCTCAATCCGGGCCCCCAGCCGAAACCGAAGGCTTGATTGATTGATCGTTGAAGCTCGTCCCGGGCGGTATGCGCGCAAACACAAGGGCTCGCAATGCGACCGGGAGTCGCCGCGCGGCGGCTGTTTCGCACGCTGCTTAGGGCTTGTCCATAGGACGGAATGCTGATTGGGAGTGGCTGGCGGACGTTTTCCCGCCCCTGTTCCCAATCTGCAGCGGAGCCTTGCGCGCTTGAACGTCCGCCTCGCCCTCTACCAGCCCGACATTCCGCAGAACACGGGAACGATCCTGCGCCTCTGCGCTTGCCTTGGCGTGCCCGCCGACATCATCGAACCCGCCGGTTTCCCGGTGTCTGACCGCGCCTTCCGCCGCGCCGGCATGGACTATCTCGACGAGGTCGAGATCGAGCGCCACGTGTCCTGGACCACGTTCGAGGCCGCGCGCCGGCAGGCGGGCCGTCGGCTCGTGCTCGCCACCACCAGGGCGGCCGTGCGCTATGTTGATTTCGCCTTCGCGCCGGGCGACGTCATCCTGCTCGGCCGCGAGTCGGCCGGAGCGCCGGATGCCGTTCACGCCGCGGCCGACGCCCGCATCCTCATCCCCATGCGGCCCGCCATGCGTTCGTTGAACATCGCGGTCTCGGCCGCCATGATCCTCGGCGAAGCCCTACGCCAGACCGCCGGGTTTCCAGCGCCAGCCCCAGAAGGACAGCCCTGATGCTCCCACCCTCCGATGAGCTCGAGCGCCGCAAGGGCGAGGCAAGCGACTGGTTCCGGACGCTGCGCGACCGCATCTGCGCAGCTTTCGAGGATCTGGAGGCCAGCGCTGGGGGGCCGTTTTTTCCCGAGGCGTCCGAGGCGGGCCGTTTCGAGCGCAAGCCCTGGACTCGCACGGACCACACAGGCGCGCCCGGCGGCGGCGGCGAGATGAGCATGCTGCGCGGCCGGGTGTTCGAGAAGGCCGGCGTCCACATCTCTACGGTCCATGGCGAGTTCGCCCCGGAGTTCCGCACCCAGATCCCGGGCGCGTCCGACGACCCGCGCTTTTGGGCGTCCGGGATCTCGCTGATTGCGCATCCGTGGAACCCAAACGTCCCGACCGTCCACATGAACACGCGCTTCGTGGTCACCACCAAGGCGTGGTTCGGCGGCGGCGCCGACCTCACCCCCGTGCTGGACCGCCGGCGCACCCAGGAAGACCCGGACACGCAGGCCTTCCACGAGGCCTTCCGGCAGGCCTGCGAGGCGCACCCCGTCGCAGATTACGCCCGCTACAAGGCGTGGTGCGACGAGTACTTCCACCTGAAGCACCGCAACGAGCAGCGCGGCGTCGGCGGCATCTTCTACGACTACCTGGAAAACGAGAATTGGGATGCCGACTTCGCATTTACCCGCGACGTCGGCGAGGCATTTCACTCCATCTACCCGGCCATCGCCCGCCGCAACGTCGCGACAGGCTGGACCGAAGCCGACCGCCTCGAACAGCAGGCCCGGCGCGGCCGCTATGTCGAGTTCAACCTTCTCTACGATCGCGGCACGATTTTTGGCCTCCGGACAGGCGGCAATGTCGAAAGCATCCTCTCCAGCATGCCGCCCAGCGTGCGCTGGCCGTGAGCGAACCCAAGCCTGCCGCCAACAACAGTGAACTGCTCCGCGGCGAGCCCGATGACGGGCACCATCGGGTCACCTATGTGGAGCTATTCTTCGACCTCGTGTTCGTGTTCGCGGTCACGCAGCTCTCGCACACGCTTGCGGCGCAGTTCGACGCCTGGGGAGTATTGCAGGCGTTTATTCTGATGCTGGCCGTCTGGTGGGTGTGGATCGACACCTCCTGGGTGACGAATTGGCTGAACCCCGACCGCACCCCCGTGCGCGCCGTGATCTTTGGCCTGATGCTCGCCGGGCTCGGACTGTCCATCTCGATCCCGAAGGCGTTCGGCGATCGCGCCATTCTTTTCGCCGTCTGCTACGGGGTGATGCAGGTCGCGCGCTCGATCTTCGCTATGTGGGCGACGCCGCGTGACGAAGAGGCGCTCCGCACCAACTTCACCCGCATCCTGGCCTGGCACTGCGCCGGCGCGGCGTTCTGGCTTGCGGGCGCCTCGGCGCCGGACGCCTGGCGCCTCGGCCTGTGGGCAGTCGCCGTGGTGATCGCCAGCGCCGGCCCGCTCACGCGCTTCTGGACGCCCGGCCTCGGGGCGTCGGCGGTGTCGGACTGGAACGTCGAAGGAGGGCATATGGCCGAACGCTGCGGCCTGTTCATCATCATCGCGCTGGGCGAATCGATCCTCGTCACCGGAGCGACCTTCGCGGACGCGCCCTGGAAAGCCTGGACAATCGTCGGCTTCGTCTCGTCCTTCGTCGCCAGCCTGGCGATGTGGTGGATCTATTTCGATCTCGGGGCCGAGGCCGGCAGCCGTGAGATCGCCGACGCGGACGACCCCGGCCGGCTGGCGCGGCTGGCCTACACCTACCTGCACCTGCCCATCATGGCGGGCGTCATCGTGACGGCCGTCGGCGACGAGTTCGTGCTCGATCATCCCGACGGCCACGGCGAATTGCGAACGCTGCTCACCGTGGTGGGCGGGCCGCTGCTGTTTCTCACCGGCGCGATCCTGTTCAAGCGCGCGGTGCGCGGCTTCTTCCAACTGTCACACCTCGTCGGCATCGGCCTGCTCGGCGGCATGCTGGCGGCTGGCGCGCTGCTCACCAGCCTTCCGCCAGCGCTGCTGAGCGTGCTGTCGACGACGTGCCTCGTCGTAGTGGCGGTGTGGGAATCGTGGTCGTTCAACGCGCACCACCACACCACGCAGACCAGCGCCAAGCACGACTGATGCAACCGGCGCGCCGCCGCCCTATTCTCACCCCATGACCGCCAACACCCCTCCTGCCCTCGACGCCCTCACGGCCGGAGCCCGCGCGGCCGGCCGGAAGGGCCCGCCGCCCGTGCACCTGTGGAACCCGCCCTACTGCGGCGAGATCGACATGCGCATCGCCGCCGACGGAACCTGGTTCTATGGCGGCACGCCGATCGGCCGCCCTGCCCTGGTGAGGCTCTTCGCTTCCGTGCTGCGGCGTGATCCCGAACGCTTCGTGCTGGTGACGCCCGTCGAGATGGTCGGCATCACGGTCGAGGACGCGCCATTCATGGCGGTCGAAATGACTGCGGAAGGCGACGGCGACGCCCGGCGCATCGGGCTGCGCACCAATGTGGACGACTGGGTGACGGTGGACGCCGAGCACCCGCTGCGCTTCGTGCGCGAGGCCACGGACGGGCTGCGTCCGTACGTGCGCGTGCGCGGGGGCCTGGAAGCGCGCCTCACCCGAACGCTGTTCTACGATCTCGTCGCGCTCGGCGAAGAGCGTGTGATCGACGGCGTCGCCAAGTTCGGCGTCGCAGCAGGCGGCTCGTTCTTCGCAATGGCGGACGCGTCCGAGATCGAGGGTTTGGCGTGACCCGGGCAAGCCAGGAGCCCGGCATGCCCGTGATCGCGACGCCGTTTGCACCCGAGGCGCTCGAAACGCGCGCGCGCCAGCGTCTGAGCATGGAGCCGCCCCTGCACGCCTTCGACCCCGGCCGCACGCCGGAGCGGGGCGACCACCAGCTCGCGCCCTCGTTGGCCCCGGCCGATGGCGCGCTTCATCGCCCCGCGGCGGTGCTGATCCCCGTGATCGCCCATCCCGAGAACGCCAGCATCCTGTTGACCCGTCGGGCTTCGCACCTGCGCGACCACTCGGGCCAGGTCGCCTTCCCGGGCGGCAAGATCGACGCCGCCGACGCGTCCCCGATGGCGGCGGCCATTCGCGAGGCGCGCGAGGAGATCGGGTTGACCGCCGATCGCATCAAGCCGCTCGGCTACCTGGACGCCTATCTCACCTCCACGGGCTTTCGCGTCGTGCCCGTGCTGGCCGTGGTCGAGCCCGGTTTCGAGCTGGCGCTCAACGCCGACGAGGTTGATGCGGTGTTCGAGACCCCCCTGTCGTTCCTTATGGATCCCGCCAACCACGAGCAGCACGCAAGGGAGTGGAAAGGAGCCCTGCGCCATTATTATGCGATGCCGTATGGGGATCACTACATCTGGGGCGTGACCGCAGGCATCCTGCGGAACATGTACGAGAGGCTTTACGCCGAATGACGCGCGCCTTCGTTGAAGAGTTTCTGCTCTTCCTGGTCCCGTTCGCACTCTACGCGCTCTGGCTCGTGGCACGCCGCCGCACGCCGCTCGCCAAGGTGCACTGGGAAGGGAGCCTGTCCTGGCTGGTCCTCGCCGGCCTCGCGCTCGCAAGCGCGTCGCTCGTGCTGACCGGCTTCGAGGCCCCGCGCGGCGCCGGAGCCTATGTGCCCGCCCATATGGAGAACGGGCGCTTCGTGCCCGGCAAGCTGGAATGAGCCAGAGCCGGCCGGCCCTCGCAACGGCGCGGATCGATAGCGCCGGGGTTCTCGACAGGCCGGAGCTTCAGCGCCTGCTTGCCGTTCTCGATTGCGACGGCGAGGAAGCGCGCGTGGTTGGCGGCGCCGTGCGCAACGCGCTGCTGGGCTTGCCGCCCGGCGACATCGACATCGCCACCACGGCGCTCCCGGCCGAAACGACCCGCCGGGCCGAGGAGGCCGGATTCCGGGCGGCCCCCACCGGCATCGAGCACGGCACCGTAACGGTGGTGGTCGACCACCATCCCTTCGAGGTGACGACGCTGCGCGAGGATGTCGAGACCGACGGCCGCCGCGCCGTGGTCGCCTTCGGCCGCGACTTCGCGCGCGATGCCGAACGGCGGGATTTCACCATCAACGCGCTCTATGCGGCCGCCGATGGAACCGTGATCGACCTCGTCGGCGGCCTCGACGACCTCGCGGCGCGGCGCGTGCGCTTCATCGGCTCGGCCCATACCCGCATTCGCGAGGATTATCTGCGCATCCTCCGCCTGTTTCGCTTCCACTCCGAATATGGCGAGGGGCCGCTCGACAGGGACGCGCTTTCGGCCGCGATCGCGCTCCGCGGCGGTTTGGCCCAATTGTCGCACGAGCGCGTCCGCGTCGAGCTGCTGAAGCTCCTCGCCAGCCGCCGGGCGCCCGAGACTGTCGAGGCCATCGCGGAATGCGGGTTCCTGGACCGGCTGCTAGGCCTCGTTCCCGATGTGAGGGCCTTTCAGGCGGTTGCGAGACCAGATCCGATCCTGCGCCTCGCTGCCCTGGCTCTTCGCGTGCGCGAGGACGCGGGGCTGCTTGCCGAACGTCTCCGGCTATCCAACGCGGAAGCGCTGCGGCTCTCAAAGGCCGCGACGCTGCTCGAAATGCTGCACGGGGCCCAGGCGCCCCGATCGGCGCACGACTGGCGCTTGCTCGCCTATCGAAACGGCGCTTCGGCGCTGGGCGACGCGGTCGCGATTGAGGCAGTCCGCGGCGCCGACGCGGCGTCCCTGGCGGTGGCTGCGGCGGCGCTGGCCGAACCCGTTCCCCGGCTCCCCTGGAGCGGACGCGACGTGGTGGCCCTCGGGTTGGCCCCGGGACGCGCCATCGGCGAAGCGCTGGCGCGCGCCGAAGCCCTCTGGATCGAGGCGGATTTCCCATCAGATGATGCGACCCTTTCCATGATCATTCGGAAAGCAGTCCCGCAGGCGTGAGCGCGACAGGTCCGGACGGCTACGGCGTTGAATTGACTCCCGTTTCGGCCGTTTCCGGTCTAGATTGCCGGCGGGAGCGACGGCGCGCTCTCGTGTGAGGCGTGCATCCGATGAGCCGACTGCCTCTTCGACCTGCGGACGTGGCCCATCGGCTCTCCCAGCGAGCGGCCGATCCTGCGCGTTCTGGCCGAACTGCGCAAAGCGACGCCTGGAAGCGAGAAACCTTCACGCTGCCGCGCGACGAGGCCCGCGCCAAGGCGCGCGAGGCGTTCTCACGTTTTCCCAAGGCTGCTTACATGACCGAGATCGAGTGGTGGCGCGAACTCGACGATGGTCAGATCGAGTTCACGATCCGGCGCCTTCCGACAGCCGACTAGGGCATCGTCCCAGGACACTAATAGCGGTTCGTGGACGTGGATCGCGGCCCTCCGACGACAATACTGAACCAGACCGGCGGACCTGGCGGCATGAGGCCGGACCGCGCATGGCGAGCCTTCTCCGGAACAACACCGAACCTTCTTGCCTGTCGCCACGTTTTCGCCTCAGGACGCCGTGAGCCTGCTTGCCGGCGGCTACGCGCACGCAAACGTGCGGGGAACAATCGCGCCGCGGCATCGTGTCGGGCTTGAACCCAACGCCATTCGCGCGCGATGCTGGCCGCCAGTTGTGTGACGCCGTGGCGTCAGACCCGCACCGAGGGCCATCGATGACCGACGCCAACGCCGCCGCCAGCCTCGACACGATGATCGTGCGCTCCGCCGATGCGGCGCTCGAGCAGATCACCCGGGCCCGGGAGGCGATCGGAACCGTCGTGTTCGGCCAGGCGCAGGTGGTTGAGAACACGCTGATCACCGTGCTGTCGGGCGGCCACGGCCTGCTTGTCGGCGTGCCGGGCCTCGCCAAGACCAAGCTCGTCGACACCATGGGCACGGTGCTCGGCCTCGACAACCGTCGCATCCAGTTCACGCCGGACCTGATGCCGTCCGACATCCTTGGCTCCGAGGTGCTGGAGGAAACCACCGACAAGCGCCGCGCTTTCCGCTTCGTGCGCGGCCCGATCTTCGCGCAGCTGCTGCTGGCCGACGAGATCAACCGCGCCAGCCCACGCACGCAGTCGGCGCTACTGCAGGCGATGCAGGAATACCACGTCACCGTGGCGGGCGAACCGCATGACCTGCCCCGCCCCTTCCACGTGCTCGCGACCCAGAACCCTATCGAGCAGGAGGGCACCTATCCGCTGCCGGAAGCCCAGCTCGACCGCTTCGTCATGCAGATCGACGTCGGCTACCCGGACGCCGCCACCGAGCGCCGCATTCTCCTGGAGACCACCGGCGACGCGCCCGCCCGGCCGAAAGCCGCCATGACGGCCGACGACCTGCTGGCCGCCCAGCGCCTCTTGCGCCGCCTGCCGGTTGGCGAGAGCGTTGTGGAGGCCATCTTGCACCTTGTGCGCTCCGCCCGTCCGGGCGAGGGCGACCCCGCCATCGCGGGCCACCTCGCGTGGGGCCCAGGCCCGCGCGCCGGCCAGTCGCTGATGCTGGCCGTGCGCGCCCGCGCGCTGGTGCAGGGCCGGCTGGCTCCGTCGCTGGACGACGTGGCGGCGCTCGCCGAGCCGGTGCTGAAGCACCGCATGGCGCTGACCTTCGCGGCGCGGGCCGAGGGCGAAAGCATCAGCGGCCTGATCCGACGCCTCGCCGAACGCGTCGGCTAGGGCGCACCGCATGGTCAAGGTCCGGGTTCTCGACACGACGGAACGGGCGGTCGGGAACCGGCACGCCACAGGCGCGCTGGACCTCGCCCGCCGCCTGCCGCGGCTCGCCATCGAGGCTCGCCGCATCGCCGCCACGGCGGCGCACGGCATCCACGGACGAAGGCAGGCCGGTTCGGGCGAAGCCTTCTGGCAGTTCCGGGCCTTCATGCCGGGCGAACCGGCGCATCGCGTCGACTGGCGTCGCTCGGCCCGCGACGACGAGCGCTACTACGTCCGCGAGCGCGAGTGGGAAGCCGCCCACACGGTGTGGCTCTGGATCGACCGCTCCGCCTCCATGGGATTCAGCTCGGCGCTCGCGCAGGCGCCCAAGGTGGACCGCGCCGTCGTGCTCGGCCTCGCGCTGGCCGACCTGCTCGTTCGCGGCGGCGAACGCGTCGGCCATATCGGCCTCACCAACCCGCAGGCGTCGCGCTCCATCGTGGACCGCGTGGCCGAAGCGCTGGCGGCCGACAAGGGCGCGCCCGCGGACCTGCCTCCGCCCTTGCCTCTTGCGCCGCTTACCGAGGCCGTGCTGATCAGCGATTTTCTGACCCCCGCCCCGCGCATCAAGGACGCCATCGAGCGCATGGCGGCGCGTGGCGCCGGCGGCCATCTCGTGATGGTTCTGGACCCCGTGGAGGAGACATTCCCGTTCGAAGGGCAGGCCGTGCTCGCCGAGCTCGAAGGCCCGCAGACCCTGCGCGTCGGCGACGCCGGCAGTTTCGGCGCGCTGGTGCGCGAGCGCATGGCGGCGCATCGCGACGCCATCCGGGAAGCCTGCGCGCGCCGCGGTTGGACCTTCGCGGTGCATCGCACCGACCGGCCGGCCTCCGAGGCGCTGCTGTCGCTGGCCGCGCGCATCGCCGAACGCGACGCCGGCATGGCGGGCGCGCGCATCGGCGCGGGGACCTGAGCCATGTTCGAGTCCCTGTCCCTCGGCTTCACGGCTCCGGCGGTTCTGCTGGCCCTCACGGCGCTGCCCGCGCTCTGGCTGCTGCTGCGCGTCACCCCGCCACAACCGCGCCGGATCGACTTCCCACCCCTGCGCCTGATCCTGGACCTCATTCCCCAGCAGGAAAGCCCGGCCCGCACGCCGTGGTGGCTGCTGTTGCTGCGCCTCGTAGTCGCCGGGTTGGTGATCGTCGCCATGGCGGGCCCGGTCTGGAACGCATTGAAGCAGGCGATTGGCCGCACGGGCCCGATTGCGCTGGTGATCGACGCCGGCTGGGCGGCCGCCCCGGACTGGCGCGAGCGCATGAACGCCGCCGAGGAGATCGTACGCGGAGCCGCCCGCGATGACCGGCCCGTGGCGGTGATCGCGACCGGCGCGCCGCTCGCGGACGTGCAACTCGGCGACGCCGGCGCGGCGCTGGAAAAGCTACGGGCCCTGAAGCCGGCCCCGCACGCGCCGGACCGCGCCGCCATCCTCCCCCCGCTGGGACGTTTCCTGGATCGCGAGAAAGCCGCCGAGGTCGTCTGGATCGCAGACGGCGTCGCGACCGGCGACCAGGCCGCCTTCCGGGACGGCTTCCGCAAGCTCACGGACGGCCGGCCGCTCACCGTCGTGGCGGGCCCGGCCGCACGGCCGCTGGCGCTGGCCAATGTCGAGAACGCGGCCGCCGGCATGAGCGTCCGCGTGCTCCGGGCCGAGCCGAACGGCCGCGACTCCGGCGTCGTGCGGGCGCTGGACAAGCGCGGCCTGCCGCTCGGCGAGGCGCCGTTCAGCTTCGGCGGCGGCGAAACCGAGACCCGCGCCAACGTGACCCTGCCGGTCGACCTGCGCAACGAGATCGCCCGCCTCGACATCGCCGAGGAGCGCACCGCCGGCGCGGTGGCGCTCGTGGACGAATCGAGCCGCCGGCGCCGCATCGGGCTCGTGTCCGGCGCTACGGCGGACACGGCCCAGCCGCTGCTGTCCCCGACCTATTACGTGTCGCGCGCCCTCACCCCCTATGCGGACGTGCGCGAACCCCGCATGGGCCCCAACGAGGCGATCAGCGCGCTAATCGACGAAAAGGTCTCGATGATCGTGATGGCGGATGTGGGCGCGCCGCCTCCGGACATCCGGCAAAAGCTCGCCGCATTCGTGGAAAAGGGCGGCCTGCTGTTGCGCTTCGCAGGCTCGCGCCTCGCGTCCGCGACCGGCGACGAGTTGTCGCCCGTCAGGCTGCGTCGCGGAGGCCGGGCTCTTGGCGGCGCGCTCTCATGGGAAAGCCCGCGCACGCTGGCGCCGTTTGACCAGGCGAGCCCCTTCTTCGGGCTGACACTGCCCAGGGACGTCGCGATCACGCGGCAACTGTTGGCCGAACCCGACGCCGAGCTCAGCCGCAAGACCTGGGCCGCGCTGGCCGACGGCACGCCCATCATTACGGCCGAACGCCGGGGCCAGGGCCTCCTCGTCCTTGTCCACGTCACTGCCGACACGACCTGGTCGAACCTGCCGCTTTCGGGCCTTTTCGTCGACATGCTCCGCCGCATGGCCGCGCTGGCCGGAACCGCAGACGCGCCGACGCAGGCTTCTGCAGGGGGTCAGGCCGTGACGGTCTCGCCGCTGCGCACGCTCGATGGGTTCGGGACTTTCCAGGCCCCGCCCGCGACGGCCCGGCCCATTGCGGTGACGGGCGCGCTCGTGGCGTCGCTCGACCATCCACCCGGCTTCTACGGCGCGCCGGATACTCCCGTGGCCGTCAACACGCTCGCGCCTGACGCGACCCTGAGCCGGCTCGACACCACCGGCCTCGGCGCAAGCTTCCAGCCGCTCACCCGCGAGCCGCCGGTCGACCTCCGCCCCTGGATGATCGCGCTCGCGCTGCTGGGTTTCGCGCTCGACACCCTGGCGGTGCTCTGGCTCAGCGGGCGCCTCACCTTCGGCCGCGCCCGCCGGGCTTCGTCCGCGGCCGCGATCCTGGCCCTGGCGGTCGTCTCGATCCTGGCTGCAGGCGCTCCCGTCGTTCAAGCGGCCGAGCCGCGCCCTCCTGTGAGCCCCAAGGAGCTTGACGCCGCGCTGACGACCCGCTTCGCCTATGTGCTGTCCGGAGACGCCAATGTCGACGAGATCAGCCGCGCCGGCCTCGCCGGCCTGAGCAGCTTCCTGGGCGCGCGCACGGCGCTTTCGCCCGGCGAACCGGCCGGCGTCGACCCCACGCGGGACGAGCTCGCCGTCTACCCGGTGATCTACTGGCCCATTGTGGCCGGCCGCCCCGCCCCGGGCGACGCCGCCGTGCGCAAGCTCGACGACTTCATGAAAGGGGGCGGCACCGTGATCTTCGACACGCGCGACGCGCTGTCGAACCGCCCCGGCGCGCCGCCGACCCCCGAGACGCAGACGCTCCGGCAGATATTGGCCGGCGTCGCGGTGCCGCAGCTCGAAACCGTGCCGCGCGACCACGTCGTGACCAAAGCCTTCTACCTGATCGACACGTTCCCGGGCCGCTACGCCGACGGCCAGACCTGGATCGAGGCGCTGCCCCGCGAAGGCCCGGACGCCGAGCGGCCGGCCCGCGCCGGCGACGGCGTGTCGCCCATCATCATCACGTCCAACGACCTCGCGGCCGCCTGGGCCACCGGCCGGCGCGGCGAGCCGCTCTACCCGCTCACCCCTGGGGGCGCGCGTCAGCGCGAGCTGTCGTTCCGCGCCGGCGTGAACATCGTGATGTACGCCCTCACGGGCAACTACAAGGCCGACCAGGTGCACGTGCCCGCGCTGCTCGAGCGCCTCGGCCAATGAGGACAGCATGACGAGCGTCGACTGGTCTCCCCTGCTGCCGCTGCCAGTGCTGGTTCTGCTCGCCATCGTGGCGGGCGGCGCCGCCGTACTGGCGTTGCTGCTGCGCCAGCGCGGATCGGTGCTGCGCGCGCTGGCCGTGGCGTTCTTTCTCGCCGCCCTGGTCAACCCCTCGTTCGTGCGCGAGGACCGCGAGCGCCTGAAGGACGTGGCCGCCGTGGTGGTGGACCGCTCCGCCTCGCAGGGCCTCGCCGACCGAGCCGCGCAGACGACCGCCGTGGTGGACGCCCTGCGCAAGCGTCTTGACGCACTGGGCGACGTCGAGACCCGCATCATCGACGTCGCCGAGGCAGGCGGCGGCGCCGACGGCACACGCCTGTTCTCGGCGCTGGAGTCCGGCCTCTCGGACGTTCCGCCCGACCGCGTTGCGGGCGCTGTCATGGTGACGGATGGCGTGGTCCACGACATTCCCGAGCAGGTCGCCGCCATGGGCTTCCGCGCGCCCCTGCACGCGCTGGTGACCGGCCACCCGGGCGAGCGCGACCGGCGCATCGCTCTCCTCGACACGCCGCGCTTTGGCATCGTCGGCAAGGACGCGGTGATCCGTCTGCGGGTGGACGATCCCGGCCAGAGCGAGCCGGTCCGCGTCGTGGTGCGCCGCGACGGCGTCGTCGTCACGGAGCGTCGCGCCGCCCCCGGCGAGGTGCTGCGGCTGCCGATCCGCATCGAGCATGGCGGCCAGAATGTCGTTGAGATCGAGGCCGATGAAGCCGCTGGCGAGCTTACGGCCTACAACAACAAGGCCGTGGTCCCGATCGAGGGCATCCGCGAGAAGCTGCGGGTGCTGCTGGTCTCCGGGCAGCCGAACGCGGGCGAGCGTACCTGGCGCAACATCCTGAAGTCGGACGCCAATGTCGACCTCGTCCACTTCACCATCCTGCGCCCGCCCGAGAAGCAGGATGGCACGCCCATCAACGAGCTGTCGCTGATCGCCTTTCCGACGCGCGAGCTGTTCGAGACCAAGATCAACGAGTTCGACCTGATCATCTTCGATCGCTACGCCAATCAGTCGATCCTGCCCGGCGTCTATTTCGCCAATATGGTCCGCTATGTCCGTGACGGCGGCGCCGTGCTGGTGGCGGCCGGCCCGGAATTCGCCGGCCGCGCCGGCCTCGCCGGCACGCCTCTCGCCGCCGCCATCCCGGCGACGCCGGACGGCAAGCTGATCGAGCGGCCGTTCCTCGCCCATGTGACGCCTACCGGCGCCAAGCACCCCGTCACCCGCAACCTGCCGGGCTCCGACACCGAGCCGCCGAGCTGGGGCGAGTGGCTGCGGCTGATCTCGGCCGACGTCCGCTCCGGCTCGGCCGTGATGGCGGGCGCGGATGAAAAGCCCCTGCTCGTGCTCTCGCGCGAAGGGAAGGGCCGCGTGGCGTTGCTCCTCTCCGACCACTCCTGGCTCTGGGCCCGCAACTTTCGCGGCGGCGGCCCGCATCAGGATCTGCTGCGCCGTCTCGGCCACTGGCTCATGAAGGAGCCCGACCTCGAGGAAGAAGCCCTGCGCGCCACCGCACGCGGCAATGTGGTGACGGTCGAGCGCCAGACGCTTGCGGATGCGGTCGAGCCCGTCCAACTCACCGGGCCGACGGGCGAAACCCGCACCACCACTCTTGCGGCCGCCAGCCCCGGCCTTTGGCGCTCGACGGTGGAGATTGCCCAGCCGGGCCTCTACCGCCTCACGGACGGCAAGCTCACGGCCTTCGTGAGCGTTGGCCCGCCAAACCCGCGCGAATTCCAGGAGGTCATGTCCACGACCGAGAAGCTCGCCGCCATCACGGCCGCGACCGGCGGCTCTGTGCGCCGCGTTTCCGACCGCGCCGGAGACGCGCCGCGCATTCCCACCGTGTTGACGCTTGCCTCCGGCGCGCGATTCTCCGGCAGCGACTACATCGCGCTGCGCAACACCGAGGCGCATGCGGTGCGCGGCGTGTCCGTCTTCCCTGTGTTCCTGGGCTTCGTCGGCCTGGTGTTGCTGCTCGCCAGCCTGCTCAGCACATGGCTGGGCGAATCTCGCCTGGGACGGCCGGCGCGCTAGGCGCGCCGCGTCACAGGGCCGCTGACGCCTTCGAAGGCGCCGGGTTCAAGCTCAAGGATCAGCACCCGGGCCGGGTCGACCGGTCCCGGCAGGCTCAGCCGACCGTACGGGACGCGGCGAAAGCCGGCCCGCGCATAGAACGGTTCGTCGCCGACCAGCAGCACCAGCCGGTGACCCTCAGACTTCGCGGCCTCGATCGAGCGGCGCACCAACGCCATGCCGATGCCGCGGCCCATGAAGGCCGGCTCGACGGTGACCGGACCCAGAAGCAAACCGTCCGCACCGCCGATGCAGATGCGGGTCAAGCGGATCGATCCCACCACCAGCGTGCCCACCAGCGCCGTGAAGGACAGCGTGGGCTCGTGCGGCTGGCCTTCCCGCAGCCGAAAGGCTGTACGCGCGAAGCGGCCGGGCCCGAACGCGCGCTCGTGCAGCTTGTCGATGGTGGAAGCTTCGCTGGCGACTTCGGGCCGAATGGCGAGAGACAGATCGGTCATGTCGAGAGAACTCGGCGAAAAGGTGCGCCGGGCGGCGCGGGACGGACGGAACGGCCGCTCAAGGGCGGGCCAGCGTCTCTCGTCGTCGATCCCGCCTCAGCGGCATGTCGCCTCTCCGGCCGCGTGGCGCAGCGTCGGAACCCGTACAGGATTTTGGCGCGCGCGCAACCGCTCACGGCTCACCAGAATGGCGAAGCGGGCGCCCCGTCGACGATCTCGGCCAACCGCGCGCGCGTGCCGCGGGTGATTTCGGTGGGAAGCGCGTCGAGGGCGAAGAACCGCCCTTCCCGGATCTCGGCGTTTGGCGCGCGTGGCGCCCCCTCCCGAAACGTACGCACCACGTACACGGCGACGTGGTCCCGGTTGGAGACGTAGCGGTTGAAGAAGAGGCCATGCAGCGCCGCCGGCCCGACCGGCTCGATGTGGGTCTCTTCCGACAATTCCCGCACCATCGCGTCGTAGATCGTCTCGCCCGCATCGACGCCGCCGCCCGGCATCTGCCAGCCCGACACGTAGCCATGGCGCACCAGGAACACCCCCCGGTCGGGGTGCAGCACCGCCGCGCGGACGCCAAGCGTCATCGGTCGTGTGAATCGCCAATACAGGTGCAGCAGGCGGCGCAGGCCACCAGGCCCGCGCAGCGCTTCCTCGGCCGCGGCGTGCGGGCCTCCGGTAGTCTGGGGCGCGGGGTTCTGGTCCGGAATCATGCCCGAACATAGCAGATCCGACCGAAACGCTCTTGTGCCAGCGCTCACATAGATTAGAAGCATTCCAATCTGGAAAGCGCCGCCTGCGGGAGCCACGCCATGCCGATGAAGACCTTCGCCGAACTCACCGAACGTGAGGTGCTCACCTTGGCGATCACCGGCGAGGAAGAGGACTCCCGCATCTACCAGACATTCGCGGACTCGGTTCGCGACGCGTATCCCCATTCGGCCGCGCTGTTTGACGGCATGGCCGAGGAGGAACGCAGCCATCGCGGCATGCTGTACGACCTCTACCGCAAGAAGTTCGGCGAGCACCTGCCGCCGATCCGGCGCGAAGACGTCAAGGGCTTCCTGAAACGCCGCCCGATCTGGCTCACCAAGAACCTCTCCGTCGAGAAGATGCGGCAGGAAGCCGAGATCATGGAGATGCAGGCCTACCGCTTCTACGACAAGGCGGCCGCCCAGACGCTGGACGTCTCGGTGCGCGAACTGCTGCACACCCTCGCGGAAGCCGAGCGCGGTCATGAGCGGCGGGCCGGCGAGCTCGCTGACGCCAACCTGGGCGGCGACGCCAAGGCCGAGGAGGAGAAGACCCGCCGGCGCATGTTCGTGCTGCAATATGTCCAGCCCGGCCTGGCGGGCCTCATGGACGGATCGGTCTCGACCCTGGCGCCGCTTTTCGCCGCGGCTTTCGCCACCCAAAATAATTGGGAGACGTTTCTGGTGGGCCTGGCGGCCTCCATCGGCGCCGGCATCAGCATGGGGTTCGCCGAGGCGCTCTCCGATGACGGCTCGCTGACAGGCCGCGGAACGCCGTGGATGCGCGGCCTGATCTGCGGGCTCATGACCACGGTCGGAGGCATCGGCCATACGATGCCTTATCTCGTTCCCGACAGCATGCCCAACGCCTTTATGGTCGCCACGTCCATCGCGGCCGTGATCGTCTTGATCGAGCTGTGGGCGATCGCGTGGATACGGGCGCGCTTCATGGATACGCCCTTCCTGCAGGCGGCTTTCCAGGTCGTGCTTGGCGGCGTCCTCGTGTTCCTGACGGGAATTCTCATCGGCAGCGCTTGACCGGCGGGCGCGCGCGGGGGAGAGGTGTCGCCCGATGTTCAGGCTCGCCCACCTCTCCGACCCCCATCTCGGCCCGATCCCCAAGCCTCGCCTGCGTGAACTCGCCGGCAAGCGCATGACCGGCTACATGAACTGGCGTCGTGGACGCGACCGCATTCACGACATGGGCGTGATGGAGCGGCTCATCGCCGACATGAAGAGCTTCGAGCCGGACCACATCGCGTGTACGGGCGACCTCATCAACATTGGTCTGCACGGGGAATTCCAGGTCGCCCGCGAGTTCCTGGAGGATCTCGGGGCGCCCGACAAGGTCAGCTTCGTGCCGGGCAACCACGACGCCTATGTGCGCACCACCCTGCGCGACATCGAGCGCTTCCTGTCACCCTGGATGACCTCCGACAACGGCAAGTTCGAGGGCTTTCCGTATGTGCGGCTGGTCGGTCCCATCGCGATCGTCGGCCTATCGTCAGCCGTTCCCACGGGTCCGTTCGTGGCCTCGGGCACGCTCGGGCGTGAGCAGCGCGAGAAGGTCGCCAATGTGCTCGCCTTTCTGGCCCAGCAGCCGCTCGCGCGCGTTGTGCTGATCCACCACCCGCCCCATCGCAGCGGCAGCCTCACGGGGCGCGGCCTCACGGATGCGAGCGCCCTCGAGGAGATTCTCGGCCAGACCGGAGCAGATCTGATCCTGCATGGGCATAATCACGTCACCTCGGTGAACCGCATCGCGGGCCCTGGCGGCAAGCCCATTCCGGTCGTCGGCGTTCCGTCCTGCTCGGCCATCCGCGGCGCTCTCACGCACCGCGCGGGCTACCACCTCTTCGACATCGATCTCACCGAGAGCGGCCCCACCATCACGGGACGCACCCGGGGGCTGACATCCGCCGGCGAGATCGTAGACCTGGGCGAATTGCCACTTTAGCGCCTCAATCCACTCAATCACCCCAGGCCTGGCATGCCCAGCCAGGCGAAGCCGCCGCGCGACTTCCACCAGGCGGCCAACAGCAGCAGGTTCGCGCCCACGATCGCGCCGAGCACGAAGGCGAACACGAGGTCGCCGACGACATAGCGGCGATCTCCGGCTGGCGAAGCGCCGCGCGCCGCATGGGCCGGCTGGGGCGTCGGGACCGCGATCTCGCCCGCTTGCGCGCGTTCGCGCTCTACGAGCCTGCGCCCCAGATACGCCGTGACGGCTTCGACCAGCGGCTCCACCCGCTCACTCTCAGCGAGCACGAGGCGGCCGCCGCGCGTGTCCTGGATGAAGCGGAAAGTCCGGCGGTCCCGTCCCATCTCGACGAAAGCCACCATGTCGACAAATAGGCGCGGCTTTTCGGTTCCCACTAGGCCGAAGTCGAACATGTCGACGTCGTCGGGCAATTGCGAGAAAACCGGCGCCAATTCGTCCTTCAGGAGCTCGAGCCGCGCCAATTCGGCTCCGCGCAGTTCAGCCACCGCGGAGGATCTCTCCGCCTCTTCGATGCGCGCTTTGCGCATCGCGCCTTTCAGATCGGCTGTTTTCAGGTCGGATCCGGCATGCCGTCTCGTCGGAAACGCGAAAACGGGATCTTCCATGGCCGGCCTCAAACGCTGTCACACAGTGAACAGAGAGTAAACGGTCTGCGCTAAACCCGTAAAGCACGCTGAGGTTGCCGCCTTCAATCATCCCGCCCATTGGAGGTGCACCATGAGCAGCCGGGATTCCGGCGCTTTCCGGGCGCGAGTGTGAACTACTTCACACATTGCAACCCAGGCTGCCGGTTAGATTGCGGCGGGCGGCCTTGACCAGCCGCTCATGTGCTCGAATAACCACCTTCGGCCGGCCCTGTTGGGGCCGGCCGCTTTTGTTTGTGCGGGACGTTCAACGGAGGACGAAAAGGCGCGCCGCAGTTCCGGTCTCGATGGCGCTGAGCCAGGGCGGAACGACATCGTTTTCGAGCGCCCGCGCGAGTGAACCGGGCGCCCGGACATTCGGCACGGGGCCGCACATCACCACGGCCACGACGCCGCGCGCACGCAGAAGCGCTTCAGCCTTGTCGACGCCAGCGCTCAGGAGCGTGTACGACGCCAGGATGCCGTCCACGTTGCGGTGATAGGGAGCGCCGAGCACGGAGTGCGTCGGCGAGGATGCGAGCAGGAACGGTCCGAGGTCGATGCCGGCGAGCACGACGCCGGGCGCAACGTTTCGAATGGCCTTGTAGGTGGCGGGCTCGGCGCATCCGAGAAGCCCCGAGCTGTCAGCGGCCGCCGAAGCTGGCCGAGAGCTGGCTTGCGCGGGATCGGGAGTGATCGCCTTGGCGATGAAGCTGCAGCTTGAAATCACGATGATGGCCGCAAGGGTGAGCGCGTTGCGATGGCCGGACGGAACGCGAAGCATGCCCTGCAGGGCGACCACGCCGGCCGCGATCAACGGCGCCGCGAACGCATTGGCGTAGTACACGCCGCGGATCTGCCCGAGCGCGACCAGGAACGCCACGGCCTGCAACGTCGCGACGAGCGCCAGGGCGTTCCGACGCCGGGCGTCAGCGAAGCGCCAGGCCAAGACGACTGCAACGAGGCCCAGGCCCAGGTAGCCGACGCTCCCCACCGCCAGTCTGTCGCCTCTGGCGAACGCCGGCCACAGCGGCTCCATCTCCTGAACCCCGTTCAGCCAGATCGGCAGGAGCCGGGGATCGATCTCGGAGACCGGGCCTCGCAGGCAGGCGGGCCCGAAGAAAGCTACCGCGGCGGCCACCGCGGCCCCGACGGCGGCCAGCGTGATCCAGCGCCCGATCGCCGGAAAGCCGGCGCCCAGGAGCGCCATCCCGGCGAGCCCAAGGCCGCCCACGATCGCGGCGGCCAGATACGGCGCCGAGATTGCGTCGCAATGGGCGGCGGCGATCTGTGCTGACGGAATCGTCAAGGCCGTGAGGGCCACCGATCCAAGAGCGATCCACAAGCCGAACGCCATTGCGCCGGCACGATATCTCACCGGGTCTCCGGCCAGCAGCAGGCCCACAGCGGCGCACAGAACAACGAGCACGGGCAGGGTCTCGATGCCGACAGAGAGCATAACCGCCGCCCCCAACCCGGCGACGACGCCGCCGGCGCGCCCGCCGTCCAGCCGCAACATAGCGGCGGCCGTGACCAGGCAGGCGAGCAATTGGACGTTATGGTGGTCGATGCGACCGGGATAGAACTGCGCCCCCGCAGGCCCGATCAGGCAGAACAGGATCACGCCGAGCGGCATCGCGCGCCGACCGCCCAGACGCTCGGCGATGGCCGCGACCGCCACCAGGGCGGGGCCCAGCAGCAGCGTCGGCCAGAGAGCTCCCGCCGCACGTTCGGCGAGGTCCGGCGGGAATACCGTTCCGAAGAAGAGGATGAGGGATGCAATGCCGAGGTCGACGATCCGCGACCAGTGCATGATCAGCCCGTCGGGAGCGACGCGATGCTGCACGAGGTCGAACCATCCCTGGCCGCCCAGCAGATCGCGCACCTGCACGAGCCGCATCACGTCGTCGGAGTCCAGATTGCGAACGCCGAACAGAGCTTCGGACTTGGCCGCGAAGACGATCGTCGCCACCGCCCAGACAACTAAGACCATGCTGCGGACGGAGGTCCGCCCAGTCAGGAAATGTGTGAGTGAAAACATGCCGCACCCGGGAACAACTGCGCCCAGTGTGCGTCGGGTGCCCTTAACAAAGGGCGCTAGACCTAGTTCCGGCGCACGTCGTCGTCGTCGAGGATGCGCACGGCGGCGCCGTCCAGGTCATCGTACTGACCGCTCTTGAGCGACCACAGGAATGCGCCCAGGCCAAGCAGGCCGAGGCTAAGCGCGATGGGGAGCAGATAGACCAGGACGTTCATGGCGCGGCTCTGGCCGGACGCTGTGTCGAAACGAAGGGCCGCGTCGGCGTGGCGGAAACCGGCGAGCCCTGCTCGGGTTCCCTGCCCGGCAGTCGCGCCCTGAGCGCATTCAGCGTGACGATGATGGACGAGCCGGACATGGCCGCCGCCGCGATCAGCGGCGTGACATGCCCCATGATGGCCAGCGGCACCGCGATCAGGTTGTAGACGACCGCAATGCCGAGGTTCTGGCGCATCACCGCATGCGCCGTACGGGCGAGCACGACCGCGTCCGCGACCGGCCTGAGGCGCTCGCCCAGAAACAGCGCGTCCGCGGACGACTGCGCGAGGTGAGCGGCGGTGACGGGCGAAATGGACGCGTGCGCGGCCGCGAGCGCCGGCGCGTCGTTCAGGCCGTCGCCCACCATCAGGACCCGCCGCCCTTGCGCCGCCATGGCGGCCAGAGCGTCGATCTTGCCGCCCGGCTTCAGACCTGAGCGCCATTCATCCACGCCGAGCGCCTGGGCGGCGTCCGCCACCGGCTGCTCACGATCGCCCGACAAAATCGCGATCCGGAAGCCGCGGCGCCTGAGATCGGCGACGACCGCCGCGGCGTCCGGGCGCAGCACCTGATGCATCAGCATCACGGCCCGCCGCTCGCCTACCCGCACGGCGATCACGGTCGCGTCCGGGGCGCCCGCCAGAGCGGCCGTGGCTTGCGCCTCCGCGCCGCAAAAGGTCGGGCTGCCCAGCCTGGCCTCGATGGCGCCAGGCTCCGGCCCGAGCTGCGCGACGACGCCATGCCCGGCCTCTTCGCGCGCGCCCGGGAACGGCGAGCGGCCAAGCGCCTGGCCGGCCAGCGCGGCCGCAAGCGGGTGCCGGCTCGACAGGGCGAGCCTGCAGGCCGCTTCCAGCAGGTCGGGCGCGATCTCGCCGGCGTTGACGACGCGCGGCTCCGGCGTGGTGAGCGTGCCGGTCTTGTCGAACACGATGGTGTCGCAAGCCGCCATGCGCTCGATGGCGTCGCCGGTCTGAAGCAGCACGCCGGCGCGGAACAGCGACCCGGACGCGACCACCTGGGTCGCCGGGACCGCCAGCGCCAGCGCGCACGGGCAGGTGATGATCAGCACCGCGATGGCGGTGATCAGGGCGTCGTGCAGGCCCGCGCCCAGCAGCATCCAGCCGATCGCGGTTGCGAGCGCGGTGACGTGCACGATCGGCGAATAGATCCGCGCCGCCCGGTCGGCGAGCCGCAAATAGCGCGACCGCGCGTTGGCGGCCGTCTCCACCAGCCGGTTGACCTCGTCCAGCAGCGTGCCCTCGGCCGCGGCCGTCACTTGGACGGTCAGCGCGCCATCGAGGTTCACCGCGCCGGCATAAACCAGCGCGCCTGGCCCAACGGGCGCGTGCGCGGTCTCGCCCGTCACCAGGCTGGCGTCAACGCTGGAAGAGCCGTCCAGCACGATCCCGTCCACAGACACGCGGTCGCCCGGCAGCACGAGGACGCGATCGCCAGGCCGTACGGCCTTGAGAGGAACCTCGCGCGCAGCCCCGCCATCGCCCAGCACGACGGCAGTCTCGCCCCGCAAGGCCAGCAGATTGCCGGCGACGGCGCGCGTCTTGCGCCGCATCACCTGGTCCAGCACGCGGCCGAGCAGCAGAAAGAACAGCAGCATTACGGCGGAATCGAAATAGGCGTGGTGAGCGTGATGGATTGTCTCGTAGAGCGACATGCCAAGCGCGAGCGTGACCCCCAGCGAGATCGGCACGTCCATCGTCATGCTGCGGGCCCGGATGGCCCGAAACGCGTTGCGGAAGAACGGCTGCCCCGCATAGGCGGCGGTCGGCAGCGCGATCAGGGCCGAGATCCAGTGAAAGAAATCCCGCGTCTCTTCCGTGATGTCGCTGGCGTTGCCGGACCACACCGAGACGGACAGCAGCATGATGTTCATGGCCGCGAAGCCCGCCACCGCGAGGCAGCGCAGCAGGAAGCGCATCTCGGCCGCCTCGATCTCCTCCTCGCGCGAGGGCTCGAACGGGTGCGCCTTGTAGCCGAGCTCCGCCAGGCGGGAGATCACCCGCATTGGATCGAAATCGGCGACGCGCCACTCGGCCGCGAGGCGGCGATTCGTGTAGTTCAGCCGCGCCTTCTCGAGTTCGGGCAGGCAGGCCAAGCCCCGCTCGATGTCGCCGATGCAGGCCGCGCAGGTGATCCCCTCGATCACGAGGTCGAGGTGACGCACGCCGTCGGGGCGGGTTTCAACAAGGGCGGAGTAGTCGAACGCGGGGGACACGTTGTTCTCCTCGGGAGGCCGAGCTAGCGCAGCACGATCCGGCTGCGGGACTTGAACACGCGCTCGTCCGCGCGCGTCATCTCGATCACGAGGTCCCATTGGCCGGCGGCGACATCCTCGAGCTCTGCGGCGAAGCGCCCGCCGCCCAGCTCGCGCATCTCAGCGCCGCGATCGGCGCGCTTTTCGGCCGGACGCTCCAGCACGGCGTGAACCGTCACGTCCGAAACGCCCATCCCGCCCGCGTCGCGCGCGTCAACCGAAACGACCGCCCTGCCATCCGCGCCACGCGTCACATGGGCGTTCACGGTCCAGCCAAGCGCGGCCTGCCTTTTGCCGCCCGCGATTTCGGTGTTGTAGGCCAGGCCGTTCTTGTAAGGCGTCGCGCTCTCCACCCCGCTGAACGTCATGATGGCGACCCGCATCATGTAGGCGTTCACGGCGAAGACCACGGCGAAGAAGCCGATCAGCATCATGAGCACGTGGCGGCCCGTAAGGCGGAAACCGTTGTCGATCATGCTGGCGTCGCTCATGGGGCGCTCCCGGGGCCTTTAAAGAAATCGTCCGTGTAGGCGGTTGCGCCCGTCACCACGTCGGTGAGCCGGAAACGGATGGTCCGGGACGCCGCCGCGTCCCCCTTCGGCGCGGTGACGAGCACGCGGAGTTCCCGGGTCTGGTCGGGAAGCACCTCCAGCAGCGCCGATTGCTCGGCCGTGGACGGCATGCCGACGACGTCCAGGTGCGCCCCGGCCAACCCGATCAACTCGAGCCGGAAAGGCCGCGCCTCGAGGCTCTTGTTGGTGAGCCGCATCGTGAAGCCGTTGCGAATGGAGCCATCCGCAAGCGTTACGAACACGGGGTTGCGATCATGCAGCGCGCTGAGGCCTAGTGACGTGCGGGTCGCGAGCGTGAACGTCATCAACGCCCCGATGCCGACGATCAGGACCGAGTAGAGCACCGTCCGGGCGCGCACGAGCTTGTAGGTCGGCTCCTCGCGGGCGATGCGCCGCTGCACGTTCACATCCGTGTCGTAGCCGATCAGTCCTGTCGGGCGTCCGATCTTGGCCATCACGTTGTCACAGGCGTCGATGCACAAGCCGCACTGGATGCAGCCGAGCTGGAGCCCGTCGCGGATGTCCACTCCTGTGGGGCAGACGTTCACGCACTGGTGGCAATCGACGCAGTCGCCCGCGGGTTCGCCCCGCGCCCTCGCGGCCTCGGCCTTCTTCACCGACATGCGCTGCTCGCCGCGGTCGTACCGGTAGGTGACGTTCAGCGCGTACTCGTCCGTGAGCGCCGCCTGAATGCGCGGCCACGGGCACATGTACAGGCAGACCTGCTCGCGCATGAAGCCGGCGAGCACATAGGTCGTGAAGGTCAGGATGCCGATCCACACATAGGCGACGACAGGCGCCTGGAAGGTCACCAAATCGAGCACCAGCGTGGGCGCGTCAGCGAAATAGAGCACCCAGGCGCCGCCGGTCCACCACGCGATCAGAAGCCACAGGGAATGCTTCAGAATCTTCTGAGCGATCCGCTCCAGGTCCCAGGGTCCCTGCGCCTTCTTCATCTGCTCGCGGCGATCGCCCTCGATCAGGCGTTCAACCGCATAGAACAGGTCCGTCCAGACCGTCTGCGGGCAAAGGTAGCCGCACCACATGCGGCCCGCGACGGCGTTCATCAGGAACAGCCCCAGCGCGGCGATCACCATCAGGCCGGTAATGTAGTAGAGTTCCTGCGGCCAGATCTCGATCGGGAAGAAATAGAACCGCCCGTTGGCGAGGTCGATCAGCACGGCCTGATCGGGCGCATTCGGACCACGATCCCAGCGAACGAACGGCAGAAAATAATAGATGCCCAGCGTGACGAGGAGGATCGCCCACTTGATGGTCCTGAAACGACCCTGGACGGCCGCCGGATAGATCTCCTTGCGGGCCTCGTAGAGGGGAATGTCCTCGTCCAACCCGCCCACGACGGGGCTGAGGGGCGGACGGGCGCCGGATTCGGCGGTGCTCATGGCGGGACGCCTTGGTGAAATTCGGGGGATGTCCGGCCCGGCGCCGCAAGGCGTCGGGTCAATTCAGCGGCTGGAGCCGCCGGGCAAGGCTGATGGCGGCCGCCCTATTGTCCGCCGCCGAGCGAGTGCACGTACACGGTGAGCGCCTTGATGGTCGGCTCGTCGAGACGGCCGTTCCAGGCCGGCATCACGCCGCCGCGGCCATTGGTGATCGTGTCCTCGATGGTCGCCTGGTCCCCGCCATACAGCCAGATGTTGGCGGTCAGGTTGGGCGCGCCCATCTCCGGATTGCCCTTGCCGGCTTCGCCATGGCAGGCCGCGCAGTTCTCGGCGAACAGCGCCTTGCCCTTTGCGGCGTCGCCGCGCTCGGGCTTATTGCCCGCCAGCGTGCGCACGAAGGCGGCCAGGTGCGGGACATCGTCCTTCTTCAGGATGCCGTCTTTGACGAAAGCAGGCATGGGCCCGACGCGGGATTCGGCGTCCTCGTTGCGGATGCCGTGCGTGATGGTCTGCTTGATGGCGTCGAGGGAGCCGCCCCAGATCCACTGGTCGTCGTTGAGGTTGGGGTAGTTCTTCGCCCCCTGTGCGCCCTGGCCGTGGCAGGGAGCGCAGTTGTTGCCGAACGACGCCTTGCCGATCGCGCGGGCCACGGTGAGCAGCGCCGGGTCTTTCTCGATCTCGGCGAGTGGCTTGGCGGCGATCTTGGCCACATTGTCGCCGCGCAGGACCTGAAGGGCCGCCATGTCCTGCTCGATCGCTGTGCGGGTCTGGTAGCCCAGAACACCCTTGGTGTAGCTCGTGGCCAGCGGCCAAGCCGGGTAGGCGATCCAGTAGCCGAACGCCCAGACGATGCAGGCGTAGAAGCTCCACAGCCACCAGCGCGGCAGCGGCGTGTTCAGTTCCTGGATGCCGTCCCAGTCGTGGCCGGTGGTGGCGACGCCAGTGACGGCGTCCAGCTTGTTGTGATCGGGAGTCATGACGTCAGTCCTTTTCGAGCGGCATCTTTGCGGCCGCATCGAACTGGGTGCGGTTCTTCGGATTGAGCGCGTAGATGAGCGCCAGCGCGAACATCAGGACGAAAAAGACCGTCCCCCAGGTCTGCGCGATGGATGCGAGTGTTTCGTAGTTCACGGCCGCCTCCTCAGCGCACGTTCGCCTTGTCGTCGTAGGTCTTGAAGTCGACCATCGTGCCCAGCACCTGCAGGTACGCGACGAGCGCGTCCATTTCGGTCACCTCGCCGGGGTTGCCGTCGAAGTCGCGGGCGAGCGCCTTGGGGTAGCGCTTGGCCAGGTCGGCCGCGCCCGGGTCGTCCGTGGTCGCCTGCGTGACGATGTCGGACTTGGCCTTGGCGATCATGTCGGCCGTGTAGGGC
Source organism: Alsobacter metallidurans (assembly GCF_014636935.1). Classification (GTDB taxonomy): domain Bacteria; phylum Pseudomonadota; class Alphaproteobacteria; order Rhizobiales; family Beijerinckiaceae; genus Alsobacter; species Alsobacter metallidurans. The sequence goes on from NZ_BMES01000002.1 coordinate 1,839,749, forward strand.
ACACCCACCACCGCCTGCGCCTGGAGCTCGTCCGCGATGTGCTCGTAGTCGAGCGGCGTCGTCGCCAGGAAGGGGTAGCCCGGCATGATCGAGACCGGCGCGACGGAGCGCGGGTTGATCAGATGCGCGCGCTGCCACTCGTCCGAATACTTGCCGCCCACGCGGGCGAGGTCCGGACCAGTGCGCTTGGAGCCCCACTGGAAGGGGTGGTCGTACATGCTCTCGGCCGCCAGCGAGTAGTGGCCGTAGCGCTCCACCTCGTCGCGCAGCGGACGGATCATCTGCGAGTGGCAGTTGTAGCAGCCCTCGCGGACGTAGATGTTGCGACCCGCGAGCTCGAGAGGCGTGTAGGGCCGCATGCCCTGCACGGTCTCGATGGTGCTCTTCAGGTAGTAGAGAGGGGCGACTTCCACGAGGCCGCCGATGGCGACCACGACGAGAATGCCCAGAAGAAGAACGATGGAGTTCTTCTCGAAGATTTGGTGCTTGGCCCAGACCGACATCGTTGGTCCCCTTACTCGGCCGGAACCAGCTGGGGACGGACGGCCGCGACCGTTTCGGTCTCAGGCGACGTGATCGTCTTCCAGATGTTGAAGGCCATGATGAGCGCGCCGGCGAGGAACAGGCCGCCGCCCAGAGCGCGAATGACGTAGAATGGGTGCATCGCCTCGACGGTCTCGATGAACGAGTATTCGAGGAAGCCCAGGCTGGTGTAGGCGCGCCACATCAGGCCCTGCAGGATGCCCGAGACCCACATCGCCGAGATGTACAGGACGATGCCGATCGTCGAGACCCAGAAGTGCCAGTTGACGAGCTTCAGCGAATACAGCCGCGACCGGTTGAACACCCATGGCACCAGGCAGTAGATCGCCCCGAAGGAGACGTAGCCGACCCAACCCAGCGCGCCCGAATGCACGTGGCCGATGGTCCAGTCCGTGTAGTGGCTGAGCGAGTTCACCGCCTTGATGGACATGAGCGGACCCTCGAAGGTCGACATGCCGTAGAAGGCGACCGAGACCACCATCATGCGCAGCACCGGGTCGGTGCGCAGCTTGTCCCAGGCGCCCTGCAGCGTCATGAGTCCGTTGATCATGCCGCCCCAGGAGGGCATCCACAGGATCACCGAGAAGGTCATGCCGAGCGTCTGCGCCCAGTCCGGCAGCGCCGTGTAGTGCAGGTGATGCGGGCCGGCCCAGATGTAGATGAAGATCAGCGCCCAGAAGTGGACGATGGAGAGCCGGTACGAATACACCGGGCGCTCGGCCCTTTTCGGGATGAAGTAGTACATGATGGCCAGGAAGCCGGCGGTCAGGAAGAACCCGACTGCGTTATGGCCGTACCACCACTGCACCATGGCGTCCTGAACGCCCGACCAGGCGATGTAGGACTTCGGCGAGTAGATCGACACCGGCACGGCGGCGTTGTTGCCAAGGTGCAGCAGCGCGATGGTGACGATGAAGGCGAGATAGAACCAGTTCGCCACGTAGATGTGGGGTTCCTTGCGCTTCCACAGCGTGGTGAGGAACACCAGCAGATACGCAACCCACACGACGGTCAGCCACAGGTCGGCGTACCACTCGGGCTCGGCGTATTCCTTACCCTGCGTGATGCCGAGCAGGTAGCCCGTGCCGGCGATGACGATAAAGAAGTTGTAGCCGAGGATTACGAACCAGGGCGCGATGTCGCCGGCGAGGCGCGCGTGGCAGGTGCGCTGGACCACGTAGAAGGAGGTCGCCAGAAGCACGTTGCCGCCGAACGCGAAGATCACCGCGGAGGTGTGCAGCGGCCGCAGCCGGCCGAAATTGATCAGGCCGAAATCGAAGTTCAGCGCCGGGAAGGCAAGTTCGAGCGCGGCGTACAGGCCGACCGTGAAGCCCGCGATGCCCCAGAACACCGACGCGATGGTGGCGAACTGGATCGGACCGTAGTTGTAGTTCGGCTTGCCGTCGATCTCCTGAGGCGGGGCCTCGGCCGGACGGTTGTAATACCGATTGAAGATCGCGAAGACCGACGCGACGCTGGCGGCCGCGAACAGGTAGGCGTGAAACGCGTAAGCCGGGGTCCACGCCTTGGCGGCGATCAGGATCGACAACGCCGCGAGGGCCGCGAAGGCGATCGCCGAGCCGCCTTCTCCGATCGTTAGATGCTTGTTGACCGACGCCGTCTGCGCCATGTGCTCCCCCTTGGGACCGCGATCCCCTGTCGGGCCTCGCCGCGCAGAGCTCCTGGCATGGGCCAAGCGCCGCGCGGTCCGGCTGAATTCGACGCACCATGGTGGCGCAGGGGGGTGGGAGCGTTGACCTGGATCAATGGGGCGGGGGCCGGGCGTGCCGCCGGCCGGCCGAGCGACGCCAGAAACTTCGCTAAGTGATTGAATTTACGGCCCGCGCGGTGCGGGTGCGAAGGAGTACGTAGGGTACAAGGCGGATATGCCCTTTTGGGCAGGCAGGCGCCCGTTGCGCCTGCTTGGCGGGCCCTAGGCGGCGGCGGTGGCTTGCGGGGGCAGCTTGCCCCGCAGCGCGATCGCGGTGGCGTCGACCAGCGCGCGCAGGCGGTCGGCGTCCGCTTGCACGAGCGCCTTACCGTGTTCGCGGACCTGCGCCTCGCAGGCGCCGGCGGCCTTTGCGACCTGAATCGCCCCGATGTTGTAGCTCATCGACTTCAGCGCATGGGCGGCCTTGGCTTGGTCCTCGGGATCGCCCGCCAGCGCCTCCTCGAGTTGGACCAGCGTCTTGGGCGCATGCTCGAGATAGAGCCCGACGACGCGTGCGAGGAACACGCCTCCATCCGCCTCCGCCATCATCTCCAGCTGGCCGAACGTGTCCATGTCGAGCAGACCGTCCGGCTCCGGCGCCGTCTCGGTTGACGCTTCCACGAATGTTGGCTCCTTCGGTGCGTCTACCGGTTCGTTGCCCACGCTCAGGTAAGGCGCGAGACAATCCGCCATCGAGGCGATCGTGAACGGCTTGTGCAGGATGCCGTCCATCCCGGCGGTCTTCCACAGGTCCGCGGCCGACCCGACCACATGCGCGGTCAGCGCCACGATGGGCAGGCGCGGAGCCCCGCGGCGCGCTTCCTCGTCGCGAATGAACCGCGCCGCCTCGAAGCCGTCCAGCTCCGGCATGCTGCCGTCCATCAAAATCAGGTCGTAGCCGCCGCGGCGCGCCGCCTCCACGGCCTCGCGGCCGTCCGCCGCCACATCCGCGCTTGCGCCAAGCCGCGACAAGGCCTCCACGGCGACTTCGCGATTCACCGCGCTGTCGTCCGCCACCAGCACGCGCCGGCCCGTGAAGCGCGGCAGCGAATCCTGGCGCGCACGCCTTTCGCCGTGGAAACCCGCGAGGTCGAGCCCGGCCGCCAGCCGCGCGCCAAGGCCGTCGAGCTCCGCCTGCGCGAGCGGGCGCACCAGCACGGCGTCAGCGCGCGAGCCCGCCGCCAGTTGACGCTCGGAGCCGTCGCCCATGGTGGTGAGCGCGATCACGCGCGCCGGCCGAGCGCCGCTGGACTGCGCCAGCACCGAGCCTTCCATGAACAGGAGATCACAGGCAGGCAAACCGGTGCGCGCGATGTCGTCGGGATCGCGGCGCTCGACGCCGTAGCCGCAGGCGGCGAAGTGATCGGCCGCGACGCGCGCGGTGGCGTCTCCACGCACCGCCACGATCGCGGTCGGAAGCCGGCTCGCGATAGGCTGCACGCGCGCAACGGGCCGGGCCTCGTCCGCGCCCGGGATCGGGATCGAGAACGCGAAGGTCGAGCCACGGTCGATCTCGCTGGTCACCCGGAACGAGCCGCCCATCGCTTCCACGAGCCGCTTGCAGATCGCGAGGCCAAGCCCCGTCCCGCCGAACTTGCGCGTGGTGGTCTGGTCGACCTGCGCGAAGGCCGAGAACAGCTTGTCGACCTTGTGCTCGGGAATGCCGATGCCCGTATCAGTCACGGCGAAGCGCAGGCGCGAGGGATCGTGCGGATCGCGCCCGATCGACACCAGCACGTGGCCCTTTTCGGTGAACTTGAGCGCGTTGTTGACCAGGTTGCCGATCACCTGGTTAAGCCGGACCGGGTCGGACATGATGTGGCGCGGCACGTCAGGGGCCACGTGGGCGGCGAGGTCCAGCCCCTTCTTTTGCGCCCTCTCCCAGAACAGGCTCAGCACCGTGTCGGCTGTCTCGGTCGGGTCCACCGGGATGTGCTCGATGTCCATCTTTCCGGCTTCGACCTTCGAGAAGTCGAGGATGTCGTTGATGATGGCGAGCAGGCTCTGCCCTGAGCGGGCGATCACCTCGGCGTAGCGGCGCTGCCGGGTGGGCAGCTCGCCGGCGGTCAGCAGCTCGGCCATCACCAGCATGCCGTTCATCGGCGTCCGGATTTCGTGGCTCATGGTGGCCAGGAAGTCGGACTTCGCCGCGTTGGCGTTCTCGGCCGCGAGCTTGGCGAGGTGCAGGTCCCGCGTCCTGTCCGCAACCTGATGCTCCAGGTTCTCACGGTGCTCCGCGAGCTTGTCGTCCCGCTCGCGGATGCCCGCGATCATGGTGTTGAAGCTGGTGACGAGCTCGCCGACCTCGTCGTTGCTGCTGACGTCGGCTTCCACGTGAAAGTCGTTGCCGACCCGCACCCGCGCCATCGTGGCCGCGAGGTCGACGACCGGGCGCGTGATCGCCCGTTCCAGGCGGGCTGCGGCCAGCAACCCGAGCGCCATGGCGGCGACCCCGGCCGCCACGCTGACCAGCAGGGTCTGCCTGAGCGCGTCCATCAGCCCGGTGATCTGCTTGATGATCACGATGCGGCCAATAGGCTCATGGCCGGGTAAGCCAACGGGCTCCACGGCTTCCAAAGTGTGGCTCGTCACCACGGTCCAGAACGAGGGCGCCTCGCCCCGGCCCACCGACGCGTCCGAAAGCAACCGGGGCGCGGCCCCGAGATCCGCCAGCGCCCGGCCGTTCAGGTCCTCCACGCCCACATAGTCGATCCGGTCGGCGGCCGTTCCCTCGAAGGCCCGCATCCCGATCAGCGCATTGTAGATCGCCGCCTCGTCCTTTTCGACGACGCCCTTGGTGACCGCAGCCGCAAAGACCCGCGCGGTGCTCACCAGGATGCTCCGCTCGCTGCTCACCACCATGTGGGTGGTATGCGCCAGCGCCAGAACAGTGCTAGCCAGCACCGCAGCCCCGATGGCCAAAGCAACCAGCAGGCTGATCTTGGTGCGGATCGACCGGAAGTTTCCGGCTGGCCGGAGCCGAGGATTGGATGCGTTTTCCATTCCTACAACTCTGGATTCGCCGCTGTTGAGATCGGGTTAACGACATGTATTTCTAGACAAAAATCAACTTTGGATACGTCGGCGAGTTGCGCTCTGTACGGTTTCATTACCTGGCTACGGCTAATCTGGGAAAGAAAAGCTTCATAGTTTGGCACTACTCTGCCGTTGAGAGCAAAAGGCGAAAACAATGCTTCTGGGGCAGAGAAATCCCCTCGGGATGGGTTTCATCGTTGATGACGGGGCGAAGATCCTGGTGGCGGATGATGATCCGATCATGCGGGAGTTCGCTGTCCTGCACATGTCGTCTCCGCAGGTGATTGTCGAAACCGCGGAAGATGGGCAGCAGGCCTGGGACATGCTCGAGCAGGGCGATTTCGACCTCGCCATGCTCGATCTGGATATGCCTCGCCTGGACGGCCTCGGCCTGATCATGCGCATCCGCGCCGACGAACGGCTCGCGGCCTTGCCGGTCGTCGTCGCCACGGGCCGCGACGACCTTTTCGCGATCGACCGCGCCTATGAGGTGGGGGCGACCTCCTACGTCACCAAGCCCATCAACTGGCGGCTCCTCACCTACCAGCTCCGGTTCGTCCTGCGCGCCGACCGCGCCGCCAAGGCCGCCGCGCTCGCGTCCCATTCGTCCTCCGGAGTGGCTGCGGCGTGACCGTGTGGAGTTGGTTAGAGACGAAAGTCCGCCGGTTTGCGGGCGATCCGAATGCGGGCGTCGGCATCGCCTTCGCCGTCGCGCTTCCAGCCTTGGCCAGCGCCGGCATGTTCGCCGTCGACATGAGCAAGATCTACCAGCAGCGCAGCATCCTGCAGGCGGCCGCCGATAGCGCCGCCATCGCGAGCGCCACCGAGTTGCGCATCGCCAGCGCCGACTCCCGCCGCGTGGCTGGCGTTGCGATCGCTTATGTGGCCAGCAAGCTGTCGATGGACGCGCCTCCGATCCAGCCGACCACGGCCTATTCGACGCCAACGAAAGCAGGCGATTCCGGGCCGCAGACCACCAGCGCGACGCTCTCCGGCAACGGCGACAGCGTGCTCGTGACGACGACCTACGACAGCTCAAACGCAACCGTGGAGGTGCGGGTCAAGGAGGCGGTCAGCACCTACATGGCCGGTATTCTCTCGCAGACCATGACGCAGATCGAAGTTGCGTCCACGGCGCGCATGATGGGCGCTTCGCCGCTCTGCATGGTGGCGCTCGACGAAGCCTCCAAAGATACGCTGCGTCTCGAGAAGTCGTCCCGCGTGACCGGAAACGGTTGCGCGGTCTACTCGAACTCATCTTCCCCGTCCGGCCTCGCCGTCGACGCCAGTTCGAGTCTCATGGCGAGCCGCATCTGCAGCGTCACGACCCCGGGCGGGAAGGTGAACTCCACCCCGGCTCCCATCGCGTGCCCGGCCCTGAAGCCGGATCCGCTGAGCTACCGCAAGGCGCTGTTCGCGACCTGCCCGCTCACGCTTCCGCCGCTGGTGATCCTGGGGTCGATGACCGTGGTGCTCCCGCCGGGATTGTATTGCGGTGGCATCGTCGTGAAGGACAACGCCACCGTCATTCTGAGCGGAACGTCGGGTGCGCCGGGTGGAATCTACGTCATGGGCGGCGATCTCGTCGTCAAGGACAAAGCCACGCTGAAGATGCTGGATTCTGGAGCGGGGGCCGCATTCTACTTCACGGGCCAGAAATCCCGGTTCGATTTCGACGACGAGGCCCAGGTCTCGCTCGTCGCGCCGCGCACCGGTGAACTTGCCGGATTTCTGTTCTTCGAAGATCCGGGCCGCGCCGATGCCGGACAAGCGCCGCTCACCTATGAGATCACAAGCAAGTCCGTAAGCCAATTACTCGGCACCGTGTACCTGAAGAACGGAATTCTGAAGATCGACCTCGACACGAAAGGCCCCGGCGCACTGGCGGACAAATCGGCATTCACGGTCGTGGTCACACGTCGCGTGCAACTCAAGGACGGCCCTAACCTCGTGCTGAACAGCAACTATGCAGGCTCGTCCGTGCCGGTGCCGCAGGGCGTCGGCCCCACCGGCGGCGTCATCGCGATGACGAAATAGCCCGGGCTGGCGCAATTCATCCAAAAATCGTCTAGTGTTCCTGTTTTGGACACGAGGATTCGTTGGATGGATTGGTCTCCCCAGCAGGAGGACGCGCTGCGCCAGGTGAACGCCTGGTTGAAGCGCGGCAGCCCGCAGGTGTTCAGGATGTTCGGCTACGCCGGCGCGGGCAAGACCACCCTCGCCCGCCATTTCGCCGAGGGCGTGGACGGCGAAGTCGCGTTCGGGGCCTACACGGGTAAGGCCGCGCATGTGCTGCGCCAGAAGGGCTGCCCCGACGCCGGCACCATCCACAGCCTGATCTACCGGCCCAAGGCCATGGAGGAGGAGGAAGCGCCCTCCTTCGTGATTAACCGCGAAAGCACGGCCAGCAAGGCCGACCTCATCATCATCGACGAATGCTCGATGGTGGACGAGGAGCTTGGCCGCGATCTGCTCTCCTTTGGCGTGCCCGTGCTGGTGCTGGGCGATCCGGCCCAGTTGCCGCCCGTGAAGGGCGGCGGCTTCTTCACCGAGCACGAGCCCGACGTGATGCTCACCGAGGTGCATCGCCAGGCCCAGGACAACCCGATCATCCGCCTCTCCATGCAGGTGCGCGAGGGCGTGGAAAGGCTGCCCGCCGGCGAGTACGGGGACAGCCGCGTGATCCGCCGCGGCGACATCAACGCCGACATGGTGATGGATTGCGACCAGGTGCTGGTCGGCCTCAACAAGACTCGTCGGCTCTACAACCGGCGCATGCGCGAGTTGAAGGGTTTTCGCGACCCCATGCCGGCCGTGGGCGAGAAGCTCGTCTGCCTGCGCAACGACAAGAAAAAAGGGCTGCTGAATGGCGGCATGTGGACCGTCAAGGCCTTGCGCGAGCCTCTGAAGGGCTTCATCCGCCTTGAAATTCTTCCCGAGGACGAGGGCCGCCGGAAAGCCGCCAAGGTGAAGATCTTGCGCGAGTTCTTTGACGGCGACGCCGACGCGATCCCGTTCATCATGCGACGCGAGTCGGACGAGTTCGACTACGGCTACGCCATGACGGTGCACAAGTCGCAGGGCTCGCAATGGGACGACGTCGTGCTCTTCGACGAGAGCTACGCCTTCCGAGAACACCGCTCACGCTGGCTGTACACCGGGCTGACCCGCGCCGCCAAGCGCGTCACGATCGTGGCCTAGAGCCATGGTCCGGGGACAAGGCCCGCCCTGGACGGATGTCAAGCCACCGCGTTGCGAAGCTCGCTCTCGCCGCGCCAGAGGCGGCCGAGATTGTCCATCAGGATGTCGAGCACGTTCGCTTCGTAGCGCCGGGTCTCGCCGGCGGAATGCGGCGTCACGATCACGTGCGGCATGGCCCAGAGCGGCGATCCGGCCGGCAGCGGCTCGTCGTGGAAACAATCCAGCGCAGCGCCGGCAATGCGGCCCTTCGAGAGGACGTCGATGAGCGCCGCCTCATCCACCACTTTACCGCGAGCCACGTTGATCAGGTAGGCGCCGGGCCGCATCGCCGCGATTGCGTCGGCCCCCATCAGGCCCTGCGTTTCGGGCGTGAGCGGGCACGTCAGGACCACAAAGTCCGCGTGTGCGACGGCCTCGCGAAGGCCCTCCGTGGCCACGACCTCGTCGGCCGCCTCCGCACCCGTGGATGGGTTCCGCTTCACGCCGATCACGCGCATGTCGAACGCCTTGGCGAGTCGCGCGAGTCGGCTGCCGATGCGCCCCATGCCGACGATCACGAGGGTCTTGCCTTCGAGTTCGTCCTCGCGGCGGGTGCGATCGCCGATCATCGGCCGCCAGTGACGCTTCGCTTGCTGGTCTCGCGCCAGGTGAAGATGCCGGGTGAGCGAAAGAAGCAACCCCATCGCGTGTTCGGCCACGGCGCGCTCGTTGCCGCCCTGCGCGCTGGCCAGGCGAATGCCGCGACTGCGCAGCAGATCCTTTGGGAATTGGTCCACGCCGGCGCTGATCGACTGCACGAACCGCAGCTTGGGCGCGTTCTCGAGCAGCGCGTCACGCCACTGGAACGACACCACCAGCACGTCGACCTCGGGCATCCGCGGCAGCAGCGCCTCGGGCGTCGACACCTGGAAGTGGCGGATGCCGGTGTCGCGCAACCCGAACGCGTCCGCGAACTGGTATGCGCCATGCGCGAACGCGACGGTGAGGGACGAACGATCGGGGATCAGGCTCATACGGGACTCGCTAGGGCAGGCGCGCCCCGATCCTAGCCGAGCGCTCCCCGAACCGCGAGCCTTCATGGGGCACGGCTGTCCTCGATAGACAGCCTCGCAGATGCTCCGCTTAATATGTCCAGCGTTGCGCCTTGCTGACCAGGAAGTCCCGGAAGACCTGAACGCGCGCAACGTTCTTCATTTCTTCCGGATACACGAGGTAGCTGTCGAGCGCCGGCATGTCGTCGCCGGTGAGCACCTGGACGAGACCCGACTCGGGCTCGATCAGGTAGTCCGGCAGAACCGCGATGCCGATGCCCTTCTCGCAGGCTCGCTTCAGGGCCGTGATGTTGTTCACGGTCAGCGCCGCCTGACGGGGATGCTTGGCGTCGCGCCCCACGGTTGTGAGCCAGTGCACGTCCTGCAGGTAGGACGGCGTCTCGCCCCCGTAGGTGAGGATCCGATGCTCCTCGAGGTCGGTGACGTCCTTGGGCTGCCCCCGGCCCTTGATGTAGTCCTGCGACGCATAGGCGTGGAAATGAACGGTGAAGAGCCGCCGCTGGATCAGGTCGCCCTGCACGGGCTGGCGCAGCCGGATCGCCACGTCCGCCTCGCGCATCGAGAGGTCGAGCTCGTCGTCGGTGAGCAGAACCTGCAGCTTCACCTCCGGATACAGGTCCAGGAACTCGCCGAGCCGGGGCGTCAGCCAATTGGCGCCGAGCCCGAGCGTGGTGGTGACGCGCAGGTCGCCGTTGGGCTTTTCGCGGCTGTCGGTGAGGCGTGCGCGCGTGGCCTCCAGCTTCAGCATCATCTCCTTGGCGGTGCGAAACAGCTGCTCGCCCTGCTCGGTGAGGATGAGGCCGCGCGCGTGGCGGTGAAACAGCGGCACCGCAAGGTCGCGCTCCAGCGCGCCGACCTGCCGGCTCACCGCCGACTGGCTCAGCCCCAGCGCGTCGCCCGCATGCGTGAAGCTGCCGGCGTCGGCCGCCGTGTAGAAGATCCGGACCTTGTCCCAGTCCAGCGAATTGTTCAGCGAAAAGGGCATCACTCCGCCGCCTCTCTGTCCAGGAGGACACCGGCGAGGAACTTTTCCGCCTCGAGCGCCGCCATGCACCCGAGGCCTGCGGCCGTAACGGCCTGCCGGTAGGTTTCGTCCGTGACGTCGCCTGCCGCGAACACGCCGTCGATGTTGGTGGTTGTGCGGCCAGGTGTCGTGTGGATGTAGCCCGTGGGGCGCATCTCGACCTGCCCGGCAAAGAGCTCCGTCGCCGGCTTATGGCCGATCGCCACGAAAACGCCGTCGGTCGGCACGTCCTGCAGAGCGCCGGTCTTCACGTTTTTGAGCCGCACATGCGTGACGCCGGGCGGGGTCGTGATCCCGCAGATCTCGTCGATCACGCTGTCCCACACGACCTTGACGTTGCCCAACTGGAACAGCCGCTGCTGCAGGATGCGCTCGGCCCGGAAGCCGTCGCGCCGGTGCACCACCGTGACGCTCTTGGCGATGTTGGCGAGATAAAGCGCTTCCTCGACGGCCGTATTGCCGCCGCCCACCACCACCACGTCCTTGTTGCGGAAAAAGAAGCCGTCGCAGGTGGCGCAAGCCGAAACGCCGTAGCCCTTGAAGGCCTCCTCGGAGGGCAGGCCCAGCCACTGCGCCTGCGCGCCCGTCGCGATGATCAGCGCGTCGCAGGTATAGACTTGCCCGCCGTCGCCTGTCAGGCGGAAGGGCCGGTTATTGAGCTCGGCCTTGACGATGTAGTCCGACACCAGCGTCGTGCCGACGTGCTCGGCCTGCTTGCGCATCTGCTCCATCAGCCAGGGCCCCTGGATGGGATCGGCAAAGCCCGGGTAGTTCTCCACGTCCGTGGTGATCATCAGCTGCCCGCCTTCCTGCAGGCCGGAGATCAGCACCGGCTCCAGCATGGCGCGCGCGGCGTAGATCGCGGCCGTATAGCCGGCGGGGCCCGAGCCGAGGATGATGAGCTTGGAATGCAGAGCGGACATGTGGCGTCTCATCGAGCGGGGAGCGACGCTCAGATCGATCTAGGCGGGGGTGCTCCGATGCCGCGCGAACGCGGAGGCGATCGCCGAGGCGATTTCCGGAGTGCTATCTAATGCCGGGTATGCATAGCTTTCAAGCCGCCCTTGAAAGGAACGCACAGCTCCAAGCGCTTTTAGCGCAACAATTTGACCCGAGACGCGGCTGGCCGACCCCGGCCTGCGCTCGGACGGTTCGAAGACCAGCACCGGCCGGCCTGTAGCGCAGGCCTCTCCGACCATGTTGGTGGAATCGGCCGTGGCCACAACGGCGTCGGCGAGCCCCAGCATGGCCACGTAGGGGTTGTCGCCCTCGCCATCCCAGAAGAACCCGCCCTTGCTGCGCACAATGCTCTTCACCCCCTCGCGCAACGCCCCCGGCGTGCGGCGCGACGCGGTCGCCATCAACCCCGCCCCGGTCTGCGCCAGTGCGGCGATCTGTGCGGTGAGCCGGACGATGTCCTCGCCGCTGAACCGGTGCCCCCGGCTGTCGCCGCCGAGCAGCAGCGCCACGCGCGGCCGCGGCAGGTCGGCGAGGCGCGGGTCCGGCTTGGCGCGCGCGGCCGCGATCCGCTCGGCCGTGATCCTGTGCGGCGACGTCACGGTGGCGAGCACGTTGGGCCCGCGCAGCCGGTCATGCGCCGGAACCCAGATGAAATCCGCCGCGCCCCGGCCCGTGCGCGGATCCTTCAGGAACACCGTGAAGGTGCGCCCGCCCGAAGCGCGCTTCACAGCCGCCAGCGCTGGAACCGCGCGCCTGCCGCTCGCGATGGCGATGTCCGGCAACGGCCCGGCCAGCGGCCCGCCCTCACGCCCCGGCGCTTCTCGGGGATCGACGGGCCCCCAGGGCGCCAGCCACGCCCAGGGCGCGCGCGGCGCGACGCGCCGCAGCTCGGGCGACAGGCCGAGCGCCTCGGCGACGCCCAGGCACTGGCCCTCGTCGCCGGCCTTGCCGTCCGTGATGATCCAGCAGGTGGTCGCGGGTGGAAGCATGGTGGGCGAGTGGCACGGAATAGCCGCCCCGGCAAGGCCCCGCCCTTCCCCACCGCCCGGTTCACGTCTAAACAGAAGCCCGATTTTGCGCCGCAGCGGAAACCGCCCTTGCCCACACGTCTCGACGACATCGACCTCAAAATCCTCCGCGAGCTGCAGGCCGATGGGCGCATGACCAATGTCGAGCTCGCCAGGCGCGTCGGCATGTCCGCGCCGCCCTGCCTGCGGCGCGTGCGGGCGCTGGAGGAGGCCGGGATCATCAAGGGCTATCGCGCGCTTGTGGACGAGAAGACGCTCGGCTTCGAGATTGTGTTCTTCGCGTTCGTGCATCTCTCCAGCCAGGCCGAAGGCGATCTCGCCGGCTTCCAGGCCCGCATCCGCGACTGGCCGGCTGTACGCGAGTGCTGGACGCTCTCGGGCGACATCGACTTCATGCTGAAATGCGTCGCTCCGGACCTGCGCGCCTTCCAGGCGCTGGTGGCCGAGCTCACGGCCCTCGCCAATGTCCGCACCATCCGCACCGCCGTGGCGCTGGACAACGTCAAGGACGAGGCCATCGCGCCGATTTAGCGCTCACGCCGACCTCGCGAGGGCCTGACAGGTTCACGACAGGTTCACGCGCTAATCCTTGCCGTAACGGGACAGCGATCCCGGAAACGGAAACCCAAGGAGATATCGCGATGAAGCTCGCCCTCCCGCTCGCATCGGGCCTCGCGCTCGTGATGACCGCCGGCCTCGCGGCCGCCCAGGTCCCGGCCGGCTACCCGGCCGACTATGCCCAGACCATCGAAGCGGCCAAGAAGGAAGGCAAGGTCGTGGTGTACGGCACCACCGACGCCGCCGCCGCCAACTTCCTGGTCAAGGATTTCGAGGCGCTCTACGGCCTCAAGGTCGAGTACAACGACCTCAACTCCACCGAGCTCTACAACCGCTTCATCGCCGAGGCCGCCGCCGGCCAGGGCACCGCGGACGTGACCTGGTCCTCCGCGCAGGATCTCCAGATCAAGCTCGCGAATGACGGCTACGCGGCCGCCTACAAGACGCCGGAAGCCGCCGCCATCCCGTCCTGGGCCAACTACAAGGACACGGCCTACGGGGTCACGTACGAGCCCGTCGCGATCGTGTACAATAAGCGTCTGGTGCCGGAAGGCGACGTTCCGAAGACGCACGCGGACCTGCTGAAGCTGCTGCAGACCAAGACCGACGCCTACAAGGGCAAGGTCACGGCCTATGACCCCGAGCGTTCGGGCGTCGGCTACCTGTTCTTCACGCAGGACGACCTCGCCTTCAAGCAGGCCTGGGACCTGTTCAAGGCCATGGGCAAGGCCGAGATGAAGCTCTACACGTCGGCCGGCGCCATGATCGAGCGCGTCACCTCGGGCGAGCACACCATCGGCTACGGCGTGTTCGGCTCCTACGCGCTGTCGCGCTCCAAAAAGGACGCGAACATCGGCATCGTCCTGCCGAAGGACTACACGCTGATCGCCTCGCGCGTGGCGTTCCTGTCCAACAAGGCCAAGAACCCGAACGCCGGCAAGCTGTTCCTCGACTACATGCTGTCGAAGCGCGGCCAGACCATCATCGCCAACCAGGCCGAGCTCTACTCGCTGCGCGACGACGTGCAGGGCGAGGCGACGGTCGCGAAGGTCAAGGAGCAGGTCGGCGACGCCATCCGGCCGATCAAGATCGACGCGGATCTTTCGGCCAACCTCGACACCATCAAGCGGCTGAAGTTCATCAAGCAGTGGCAGGCCGCCATGAAGGGCAACTGAGCGCACCTGCGCTTTGAAGCCCGGCTGAGCCTGTAGAGAGCCCTCATCCTGAAGAACATCGCCCCTTGGCGATGTGTCTCGAAGAACGAGGGACTCCTGCCGGCTCAAGCCGTGCAGCCTCCTGGACCCCTCGTCCTTCGAGACGCCATGTTGCGCATGGCTCCCCAGGATGAGGGCATTTGCAGGCTGCCCCCCTTTTGAACTCGAGACGCAGGCCCGCCATGGACCTGCGTCCTCTCCCCACCGGCCGCGCCGGGAGACCCGCCATGCTGCGTTTCGCGACATTCCGCTTCGCCGTGCTGGCCATCATGGCGTCCGCCGTGATCGCGCCCATCGGCCTCATCATCTACCAGAGCTTCCTGGACGGGCCGTTCTTCACCCCCAACGTGAAGTGGACCCTGGAAGCCTACCAGTTCGTGATCGAGGACGACGAGTTCTGGGACGCGCTGCGCACCTCCATCATCGTGGCGGGCGGCATGACGGCCATCGCGGTCCCGCTGGGCGTCATCCTGGCCTTCCTGCTGGCCCGCACGGACGTTCCCGGCAAATGGATCCTGGAGCCGCTGGTGCTGGTGCCGATCTTCATGTCGGCCGTGGTGCTGGCCTTCGGCTATGTGGTGGCGCTCGGTCCGGTGGGCATCTTCTCCACCTTCGTGAAGGGCATGATCGGCACGGTGCCGTGGAGCATCTACTCGGTCACGGCGATCACCATCATCGCCGGTCTCACGCACGTGCCGCATGTCTACCTCTACACGTCGGCGGCCCTGCAGAACCTTGGCGCCGACCTCGAGGAAGCCGCGCGCACCACCGGCGCCTCGCCGCTGCGCGTCGCCGTCACCGTCAGCCTGCCGATGGTCACCCCCGCCGTGCTCTACGCGGCCGTGCTGATCTTCTTCCTGGGCTTCGAGCTCTTCGGCCTGCCGCTCGTGCTGGGCGATCCCAAGGGCGTGCTGGTGCTGGCCACCTACCTCTACAAGCTCACAAACAAGCTCGGCGTGCCGTCCTACCAGCTCATGGCCGTGGTGGTGGTCGCCATCATCCTGATCGCGATCCCGCTCGTGTACCTGCAGCGCCTGCTGCTGTCGCAGAGCAACAAATACGTCTCGGTGCGCGGCAAGGCCGCCAAGCGCGCGCCGCTGCGCCTCGGCGCCCTGCGCTGGCCGGCCTTCGGGCTCATCATCCTGTGGTTCGTCGTCACGGTCGGCATCCCGGTGTTCGGCATCCTGCTGCGGTCCTTCGTGACGACCTGGGGCGAAGGCGTGCGGCTCTCGGAAGTGCTGACGCTGTCGCACTACCGTGACCTCGTCGACTATCCCAACGCCATGCACGCCATCGTCAACACGATCCTGATCGGCGTCATCGGCGGCGGCCTGGCGGTCGCCTGCTACACGGCCGTGTCGCTCGCCATGCACCGCTGGCGCTCGGGCTGGACGCGCCTCGCCGACTACCTGGTGATGATCCCGCGCGCCATGCCGGGCCTCGTCGCCGGCCTCGCGATGCTCTGGCTGTTCCTGTTCCTGCCGCCGTTGCAGCCGCTGCGCGCCACCCTGTTCTCGGTCTGGCTGGCCTACACGATCGTATGGCTCGCCTACGGGACGCGGCTGGTGGCCGGCACCATGCTGCAGATCGGCCCCGAACTGGAGGAAGCCGGGCGCTCCGTCGGCGCCACGGCCGGCCGGGTCGCCCGCGACGTCACGGTGCCGCTGGCGCGCTCCGGCATGATCGCCGCCTGGGTGCTGATCTTCCTGATCTTCGCCCGCGAATACTCCACCGGCATCTACCTGCTCGGCCCGGGCACGGAAGTGATCGGCTCGCTCATGGTGTCCTTGTGGGGCACCGGCGCGATCGACCTCGTCTCGGCTCTCGCGGTCATCAACATCGTGATCATCTCGGTGGGCCTCGGCCTCGCCCTGCGTCTGGGAGTGCGCCTCCATGGCTGACCTCGTCATCGACAACATCAAGCTGAGCTACGGATCCGTCGACATCCTGAAGGGCGTCTCGATGACGCTCGAGAAGGGCCAGATCGTCGCCCTGCTCGGCCCCTCGGGCTCCGGCAAAACCACCCTGCTGCGCTGCGTCGCCGGCCTTGAGGAGCCCTACGCGGGGCGCATCGTGATTGCCGGCAAGACGCTGTTCGACGGCGCCAAGGGCATCAACCTTCCGCCGGAGGAGCGCGGCCTCGGCCTCGTGTTCCAGTCCTATGCGCTGTGGCCGCACAAGACCGTGTTCGACAACGTCGCCTACCCCCTGAAGCTGCGCGGCGTCTCCGGCGCCGACGTCAAGACCCGCGTCGCCAAGGCGCTGGAAAGCATCGGCATCGGCCATCTCGGCGCCCGCTTCCCGCACCAGCTCTCGGGCGGCCAGCAGCAGCGCGTGGCGCTCGCCCGCGCGCTGGTCTACGAGCCGCCCGTGATCCTGCTCGACGAGCCGTTGTCGAACCTCGACGCGAAACTTCGCGAAGAGGCCCGCGTCTGGCTGCGCCAGCTCATCAGCGAGCTCGGCCTTTCGGCGCTGTGCGTGACCCACGACCAGGTCGAGGCCATGGCGATGGCCGACCGCATTCTCCTTCTCAACGGCGGCGTCGTGGAGCAGCAGGGCACGCCGGAGGAGATGTACGGCCGGCCGGCCACCCTGTTCGCGGCCGAGTTCATGGGCGCCAATAACCGCCTGCCCGGCAAGGCCGTGAGCGTATCGGGAGACGCTGCCACGCTGGTGGTGGGTGACACGCGCCTCGACGGTCTGCCCTGCGGGCCCGTGCAGGAGGGCGACAACGCGCTCGGCATCGTGCGCCTCGAGCAGGTGCGCGTCGCCGAAGGCCCCGGCCCCAACCGGCTGCGCATGACGCTGACGGCGGAGATGTACCTGGGCGAGCGCTACGAACTCCTGTTCAAGCGCGACGACGTGACGGTGCGGATCTTCTCGCCCACTCGCATCGCCGGCGGCGAGCACTGGCTGGAGTTCCCGCGCAGCGCGTTCTGGGTCTGCAAGGCGTAGCGCCAAGCCGCGGCACCGGAATGCGAGCCTGAAGCTCGCGGTCCGGCTCCGCGCGTTGCACTCTCCCCCGCCCCGGCTAGCTTGGGCCGGGGAGGATGCCCATGACGATTCTGCTCGATCTCGAAATCCCGCGCACGCTCGACCTTCTGGTGGAGCGCCTGTCCGCGCCCGGCCTGAAGGGCTCGGCCGTGGAAGCGTGGGTTTTCGAGAATGCGGAGAGCCGCGCCGCCGCCGAGGACGCGCTCTCGGCGCTGGGCGTCTCGGCGCGCATCGGGTCCGCCTACAAGCCATTGTTGCATGCGCTGCTGCCGGCCATCGAGGCTGGCGGGTTGGAAGTCGTTACGCTGCGCTATCCTGTCTGCGCAGGCGCAGCCGAGCGCCGCTTCCTCGCCGAGGCCTATCCGCTTGCGGCTC
This sequence comes from Alsobacter metallidurans, assembly GCF_014636935.1. GTDB lineage: Bacteria > Pseudomonadota > Alphaproteobacteria > Rhizobiales > Beijerinckiaceae > Alsobacter > Alsobacter metallidurans. The sequence goes on from NZ_BMES01000002.1 coordinate 1,857,445, forward strand.
TGCTGCCCGAAGGCGGCTTCACGGCGCAAGCCGGCACATCCACGACCTTCTACGAAGCCGACCTCCGCTACGCGGACGGCCGTGCGGAAACGCGCCGCATCTTCGTCCCGAACGTCACCCGCCGCGACGCGCTTGGGCGCGAGACGCTCTCGCCATGCGCGTGGCTGCGGATATCCGGCGCGAGCCATCCCGAGCTCGACTGCGACGAGCCCGTCGGGTCGGATCTCGCTCTTGCGTATGACGCCGCCATGTCGGCTGTGACCGGGCGCGACTGGGGCAAGTCGGAGCCCTTCTTCGCCCGGCTGCGCATCGAAGTCTGGATTGGCGGCGTCGAGCGTCCACTGCCGTTCATGCATGAGCGCATGAGCACCCGGGAGGCGCTGCACGAAGACCTCTATTTCTCGCTTCTGGAGTGGTTCCAGCATCTCACAGGCCGCCCGGAAGGCGACCGGACCTTGCGGCCCGGCCAGATTATCCCGGACATCCGCCCGGCGGACGGACCCACGAGGGTGCGGGTGTCGGTCGAGCCTCATGAACCGGCCGCTGCGCTTGTCGCCGCGCGCGCGCCGACTTGGGATCGCTGCGAGGCCGCGCCTCCTTTGGCCGAAGCTTACGCCGGCCTGGCCGAGATCGCGGGCGCGCCCATTCTCGCGACATCGCGGCAGGGTCGCGAGGTTCGCGGCGTGGTCGTCGAGGGTTCAGGCCCGCCTGTTCTGCTCACCGGCGGTCAGCACGCCAACGAGACGTCTGGCGTGGTGGGGGCGCTGCGGGCAGGAGCCGCTCTCGCCAGCGCCGGCGCCGCCTTTGCGTTGATCGCCGTCGAAAACCCCGACGGCTATGCGCTGCACCAGAGTTTCATCGCCGAAAGCCCTGAGCACATGCACCACGCCGCGCGCTACACCGCGCTGGGAGACGACCTGGAATACCGCACCACGCCGCCGCTTTACGAGCAGGAGGCTCGCAACGCCGCGCTGGCGCAGACCGGCGCTCAGCTCCACATCAACCTGCATGGCTATCCGGCGCACGAGTGGACGCGCCCGCTGAACGGCTACCTGCCGCGCGGCTTCGACGCATGGGCGTTGCCCAAGGGCTTCTTCCTGATCCTGCGCCACCATGCCGGGATCGAAACCTATGCGCGCGCGCTTCTCGAACGGCTGACCGCGCAGCTCGCCCGAGATCCCGATCTCGTGGCCCTGAACCGCGCCCAGATCGCAGCCTACGAGGCCCACGCGGGCCCGATCGGCTTCCCGATCCTGAACGGGATCGCATGCGCGCTGGTGGAGCGCCCCGCCCAGCCGACGCCGTTGCAGCTCATCACCGAATATCCGGACGAGACGATCCACGGCGACGCTTTCAAGCTTGCGCATCGCGTGCAGATGAACGCCGCGCTTTTTGCCCGCGCGATCTTCGCCGGCGATGTCGAAGCAGGGCGCTGGCCTGTGGCAATCGCCTGATCGGCCGGAGCGCCTGCGGCGGATCGGCCGAAAGCCGCAACCGAGCCGCCACCGGAACGTTGAGGCTGCGAAACCTTGACTCTCCGGGAGGCCCTGATGGCCAGCCAACGCCGCACCGTCTCGTTCCGCCGCTCCACGGCGTCCCTCATGTTGGGCTGCGCCTTGTCGGTCGCCGCCGCCATTGCGCCGGGCTTCGCGCAGAGTTCGGGCGGGGGCAGCTCCTCGGGCGGCTCTTCCAGTTCGGGGTCCGCCTCGGGATCGTCTGGCGCGACCACGTCGGGGTCGATCGGCGGCGCCAATCCGGCCTCGCCCAGCACGGGCGGCCTGGGCAGCGCGCCGGGTTCGCTCGCGGCTCCTCCCGGAACCGCGTTGTCGGGACAAAATCAGCCCACCGGACCGGCCCCGATCCTCGGAGCAGGCCAGCCCACGACGTCAGGCGCCACTGCGCCGAGCACGGCGCAACCGGACGCCGGCGCGAGCCGGCAGGGTAGTACGCTGTCGAACAATCCTGCCAACGTGAACAGCGGCGCTTCGGCCGCCACGAGCGGCTCGTCGGGTCAGGCCCCCACGGCCCAGCGCGGTCCGGGCGTCGCCGGCGCGGCGCCGGGAACAGGCGAAGGCGCGTGCGGCGACGTGCTGGCCAACCCGAGCAACTTCACGGCTAAAATTATCGCCGACTGCAAGGCGCGCACCGGCAAGGAGGCCGCGCCGCGCTCGGCCGACATGCGCTCCAACGGCATCAACGCCGTGGATCGTCCGTCCGAAGTTCAGAAGGCGCGCGAGGCCAAGGACAAGAACGCAGTCGGAAGCATTTGCAGCGGATGTGGCGTGACGAAGCGCTAGAAGCCTCAGGGCATATACGTAGCATTCACGTTTGGCATGCATCGATCATCTGAATCGCGACAACCACAACCTTACGCGATGCGATCTCGCCTTGCCTTTCGTGAATGGACGCCCCCCGAATGCCGCTCACGCGCCTGACCTATTACTCGACCCGGAAGATCCCTCCGCAGGAGGGCTTCCGCACGATCAAGAGCATCCTCGACGCCTCGATCCGCAACAACGCGCGCGACGGCATTACGGGCTACATGATCTTCGACGACCGCATCTTCGCGCAGATCCTCGAAGGCGAAACCGCCGTGGTGTCGCGCACCTATGACCGGATCGGCGCCGATCCGCGCCATGGCGATCTCGTGCTGCTGGAGCGCCGGCCCCAGGCCACCCGGGCTTTCCCCAACTGGGCTATGGGCGCGACGCTTTTCCTTGACGAAATGAAGGACGTCATGAGCAAGCGCGGCATGACCACGCTCGACCCGAGCAAGCTCGGGCCGGCCGGCGTGCTCGGGCTGGCGCAGGCGCTCCATGCGCGCGAGCAAGCCCGTAAGCCTGCCCAGCGGATGCCGACGGCGCGCTGAACGAGCCTAGAGGCTCGCCACGCGAGCCTCGCCCGGCCCGGGCACGGCCACGCCGTCTGCCGTGTATTCGTTCAGCTTGTTGCGCAGCGTGCGGATGCTGATGCCGAGGATCTTGGCCGCGTGGGTGCGGTTGCCCAGGCAGTGGTCCAGGGTGTCCAGGATGAGCTCGCGCTCGACATCCGCCACCGTGCGCCCCACCAGCGCCCGCGCGGTCGCCTCGGCGGTTTCCAGCGCCCGTGCGGCGGGATCGCGAGGGCCGGCCCCGAAGGCCTCGCCGTCCGGCGTCAGGATCGCGTCGACTCCGATTTCCTCCCCCACCGCCAGCAGCACCGCCCGGTGCAGGGTGTTTTCCAGCTCGCGCACATTGCCACGCCACGGATTGGCGAGCAGCGCGCGGCGCGCATCAGGCGACAGCGCCCGCACGGGCACGCCGTTCACGTCGGCGTATTTGCGCACGAAATGGCCGGCGAGCTCCAGGATGTCCTGCGTGCGCTCGCGCAGCGGCGGCACCTTCAGGTTCACGACGTTCAGGCGGTAGAGCAGGTCCTCGCGGAACGTGCCCTTGCGGACCTCGTCGGCCAGGTTGCGGTTGGACGTCGCGATCACACGGATGTCCACTGGCACCGGCTTGCCGCCGCCGACACGGTCGATCACGCGCTCCTGCAGGGCCCGCAGCAGCTTGGCCTGCAGCCGCACGTCCATTTCGGAGATCTCGTCCAGCAGCAGCGTGCCGCCGCTGGCCTCCTCGAACTTGCCGATGCGCCGCGCCACCGCGCCCGTGAACGCGCCTTTCTCGTGGCCAAACAGCTCGGACTCCAGCAGCGCGTCCGGGATGGCCGCGCAGTTCACTGAGATGAACGCCTTGTCCTTGCGGTTGGAGCGGCCGTGCAGGAAGCGGGCGACCACCTCCTTGCCGACGCCGCTCTCGCCCGTGATCAGGATCGAGGCTTCCGACTTCGCCACCTGCTCCGCCAAGCGGACGACGCGCGCCATAGCCTCGTCGCGGAACACGAACGAACGCGTGTCGCGGGACACGGCCTCCAGCACGGCCGCGATCATCTCGGGGTCGGGCGGCAGCGGGATGTACTCGCGCGCGCCCGCCTGGATGGCGGCCACGGCCGCGCGCGCATCCGTGCCGGTGCCGCAGGCCGCTACGGGCGTGCGGATACGCTCCAGCTCAAACGAAGTCACGAGGTCGCGCACCGAGAGCACGACGTCGATCATCACGAGGTCCGCGCCCTTGCTGCGCATCACCATGAGCGCCTGCTCGACGCTCTCGGCGTTGGTGACGCTCGCGCCGCGGTCGATGGCGATCTTCGTGGCCTGGGCCAGGGGCCCCTTCATGACGCCGACGATAAGAAGCCGCATGGTCAGATCTCCTACCGGTCGGACTTGATGATTTCGGTCATGGTCACGCCGAGGCGGTCTTCCACCAGCACGACCTCGCCGCGTGCGACCAGGCGGTCGTTGACGAAGATGTCGATCGCCTCGCCCACGCGCCGGTCAAGTTCCAGCACCGCGCCGGGTCCGAGCCGCAACAGCTCGCCGACCTCGAGGCGGGTGCGGCCGAGCACGGCGGACACATTTACGGGCACGTCGAACACGTGCTCGAGATCCTCCGCGACCTTGCCGGTCGGATGCTCGTCCTGAGCCCCCCCTGCCCCATCGTCTGCAAAGTCGAGGTCGCCGCCCTTGAGATTGGGGAGCGGAATGTCGTCGGGTCCCGCCATGGCGGTCGTCTCCGATCAGGACTGGTGGAAGCCGGCGCCGAGATGGCGCTGGATGGCTCCCGAGATGTTGCGTTGCAAAGCGTCGGAATCGCGGCGCATGCCGCCATCCGCCCACTCGATGACAAAGTCGCCTTGCGCCATGCCGTCCTCGCCGAGCACGACCAAACGGCCGGCGAAGCCGCGCTCGATGGCCTTGCGCTCCAGCACCTCTTTGGCGCTGTCGACGCATTCCGGCGGAACGCGCACGGCCAGATGCGGCGCGCCGGCCATCTCGCGGAAGCATTCCTGCGCGGCGGCTTCCAGCGGCCCCAGCGGCTCGCGCGCCAATAGGTCGCCGGCGAGTTTGCGGGCGAAAACGATCGCGAGCTCCGCCGCTTCCAGCTCCAGGCGCTCGGTCTGGTGTTCGAGATGGGCGATCACGGCCGCGGCGGCGCCGGCCACCTGCTCGATCGCGAGCGCCATCCGCATGGCGGCTTCCTGCTCGGCTTCGCGGCGGCCCTCCATCCGGCCCCGCTCCCAGCCTTCCTGCTCGGCCTGCTGCAGCCGCTCGACATCGGCCTGGCGGCGCATGCTCTGGCTGCGCCGGTCCGAACCGAAGTCGTTGTCGAAGGAAAATTTCTGGGCGTTGCTCATGAGGCTCGGTCAGCGCTGAAGGGGGATGGGGGCTGGATCACGCGGCTTCCTCGTTGATCCATTGCCGGAGGATGGTCGCGGTGCCGGCCGGGTTCTCCTTGACGATCTCGCCGATGCGCTCCACCGAGCGGGCCTGCACCTGGCCCTGGACGCGCGCGATGTCGAGCATGCGGCTGGCCTCGGTCTCCTCCACGACAGGCGGCTCGCGTTTGGCCGGCCCCGCAATGGCGCCCTGCCGCACGCCGTCCGGTCCGACGCCGGCTCCGGCCAGAGCCTCGACCAGCCGGGTCTGCGGCCCCAGCGGGGCGAGGATGGTGCGCACCAGCGGCCGGACCACCACGAGGGTGACGATCAGCACCAGCAACGCCAGAACGGTCAACTCGACGCCGCGCATCATGTCGTCGCGCGTGGGCGTCAGCAGGGCCATGAAGCCGGTCGGAGCGGCGGGCGTCTCGGCCAGCGGCGGCGCCTCGGCGAAGCGCAGGTTGACGACCTCGATCTGGTCGCCGCGCTTCCCGTCGAACCCGATGGAGGAGCGGACCAGGGCGGCGATGCGATCCAGCTCATCCTGCGGCCGCGGCTGGTAGGTGACCTCGCCGGCGGCGGACTTCGTGTAGACGCCGTCCACCAGAACCGCGACGGACAGGCGCTTCACGCGTCCGCCCTCCACCACTTCGGTGCGCGTCGTGCGGGAGATCTCGTAATTGACGATCTCCTCCGACTTCTGCGACTGGTCCTTCTGCTGGCCGTTGGCGTCGGACTTCGCGCCGGGCAGTTCGTTCCCGACCGTGACCTGGCCGTCCTTGGCTTCCGTGCTCGCCTGGCTTTCGTTGCGCGTCTGGGTGGAGCGCACCACGCGGCTCTCGGGATCGAAGCTCTCGGAAGTCTGCTGGACGCGGTTGACGTCGATCTCGGCCGCGACCTGGACCCGCGTCCGCCCCTGTCCGACGATGCTCGCCACGATCTCCTCGACCTGGGTCCGCATGCGCCGCTCGTAGCTGAGCTGCTTTTCCTCGGCGGCCGCCGCGCCGGTGTTCTCGCCGCGCGCGCCATCGGCGAGCAGCCGGCCCCGATCGTCGACGATGGAGATGCGCTCGGGCTTCATGCCGTCCACGGCGGACGCCACCAGATGGCGAATCGCCCGCACCTGGCCCGAGTCGAGTTCGCCCGAAACCTTCAGGGCGATGGAGGCGCTGGCTGGCTCCCGATCCCGCTCGAAGAGCTTGCGCTCGGGGATGACGAGGTGGACCCGTGCCGATTGCACCTTGCTGAGCGACCGGATCGTGCGGGCGAGCTCGCCCTCCAGCGCCCGGAGCTGGTTCACGCCTTGCACGAAGCTCGTGGACGAGAAGGCGTCGCCCTTATCGAAGATCTCGTAGCCCACGCTTCCGCCGGCGGGCATGCCCTTGCTGGCCAGATCCATGCGCAGGCGGGCGATGTCGCTGCGCGGAACCGAAATCGCGCGTCCATCCTCCCGCAGTTCGAACTTGATGGCGCGTTGCTCGAGATCCTTGACGATCGCGCTGGAATCCTCGGGGCCGAGGTCGGCATAGAGCACGCCCATGGCGGGCTGCGTCACCCGCATGATCACGAAGGCGAAGAAGCCGACGAGCGCAAGCGTCACGGCCCCCATCGCGGCGATGCGCACAGGCCCCAGACGGTTCAGAAATTCAACGAGGCCGTTCAAGCCCTAGACCTCAACAAACACGCCTTACGGCGGATTGCCCGCCGGCTAGGCAATATTTGCCCGGTTCACGGTTATCAGTCAGTTAACGAGGCAAGCTTGAGCACCGCCGGAATGCAAAAAGCGCCGGCGGAGGCCAGCGCTTTTCGAGATCGATACGAAGACGGTCAGTGACGATATTGCTGGATTCGGGTGGTCCGAAGACCCGCAAGCCCATGCTCGTCGATGGACGCCTGCCAGGACAGGAACTCCTCCACGGTGAGGGTGTAGCGCGTACACGCTTCCTCAAGGCTGAGAAGCCCGCCGCGAACAGCGGCGACCACCTCGGCTTTGCGCCGGATCACCCAGCGTCTCGTGTTGGAGGGCGGAAGATCCGCAATCGTCAGCGGGCTTCCGTCCGGTCCGATTACGTATTTCGCCCTCGGGCGGTAGGTTTCGGTCATTTTACGCTCACACAACACAACCCGACTGACCAGTGTCTGGAAGGAAGATAGGGCCGTCTCACTTAAGATTTGCCTAAGCGCAACCTGTAGTTTTTCCACGGGGTCAAGCCTTCAGACGGCAGTGCGGCGCAGGGTCAAAACCTTGTCGACCGCAACCGAGATGTTGCCGATCTTGAGCACCGGGGTGGCGCCCGTGAAATCGACGCCATCCACCACGCCGGCCACCTGCGTCTTGACGTTGACGCCCGTGTTCGACGAGTCCTGCGCGGCCACCGAGATCGTGTAGTCGCCCGCCGGTTGCTGCTGGCCGGACATGTCCTTGCCGTCCCAGGTGAAGTCCTGTGCGCCGGCGCTCAAGCTGCGCGAACCCGTGTAGACCACCTGCCCGCTGCTGTTCTTGATTGTAACCGTGGACTGCGCCGAACGGGCGGCATCCAGCGACCACGTTGCTTTGCCGTTTGTCAGCGCCGTCGTGGCGCCATCGGCCGTGATCGTGGCGCCGAGGAACGTCGCCGCGCTGGTGGCCGTGCTCGCCTGGGTGGCCGAGAGCAAGCTGGTCAGCTGCGTGTTTGTCTTGATCTGCTGCTCAACCGAGGCGAACTGCACGAGCTGCTGGGTGAACTGATTGGTGTCGAGCGGATCGAGCGGGTTCTGGTTCTTCAGCTGCGTCGTCAGGAGCAGCAGAAACTGGTCGAAGTTGCTCGCAAGCGTGCTGCGATCCGTCGATCCCGCCGCTTTCGACGCGCCGGTTGTGGACGAGGTGGTTGATCCCACGGTGCTCATCTGCGTCTCCGGGGTGGTCAGATCTGGATGTCGAGGCCGGTCGCTCCGGTCCTGATGGACCGCAGCGCCGCCGCGAGATCGGCCGGGATGGCCTTGGGTTCAGGCGTCGGCGAAGCGGGCGAGCGCCGATGCTGCTGCTGCTCGCGGCCCGCCTGGTCTCGCGCGGCGTTCTCGCCGCCGCTGTTGTTCAGCGAGAACTGAAGGCTGTTCTCGTTGGTCTTGAGCCCGGCCTGCTCGAAGGCCCGCTCCAGCGTCTTGGCGTCGCGTTGCAGCATCGTGAGCGCCTCGACCCGGTCAGTCGAAATCTGCGCCGAGACAGAGCCGTCGTCGCTGATGTCGAGCTTCACGTCGACGCGCCCGTATTCCTCGGGATGAAGCCGGATCTGGAAGCTTTGGGCGCCGGCCAGCGCACGCATGCCGATCTCGATCGGCACGGCCGAGACCGGAATGGCCGGCGCCTGCTGCGCGGCGCGAAGGTCGGCGCCCGTTTGAGCCACGTCCTGCGGGGCGCCATGGGCCGCGACGCGTCCTGCGGACCCCATCTGGGCGACGTCGAACACCATGGCGTGGAATGTTTCGCCAGGCGCCGCCGCCTCGATCTTGTCGGTCCGCTTGGCCGCTTCGCGAAGTGTCTCGAACGCCGCCGCGTGCCCGCCATGGACAGCCGCCGTTTCGACGGGCGCGACGGGCGCCGCCGCCTGCGCGGTTCCGAACGGGGGCGCCTGAACCGCCGAATCGCGCAACGCGGCCGGCAGTCCGGCGCCGATCTGCGTCCAGGAAACGTCCGCTTGGGGGTTGGCGCCCGATGCAGCCTGGCCCGGCGCTTCGGCCGAACCCGTAGATTGGCCGGAAGCCGGATCCGCCGAAGCTGGCGGCGACGTGACGCCGTCGTCCGCCGCTTCAACGTCGGCCTCTCCCTTGGCGGCTGGCTTGGCTTCTCCCGGCGCGGCGCTGCTGGCCGCCGTTCTGCGTCCGGGTCCGCCCGAAACCATGCTGACCGTCGTGTCGGCAGCCCGCGAGCCGCCGGCGAGCTGGACCTGGTTGGTCACGGTCGGCTGCGCGACGGCGACGTTCCGGGAAGGTCCCGCGGCCGGAGCATCCTGGCTGGGGTCTGCCGGCGGGGATACGCCGCTTTCGGCTGCGACTTCCGGCGATTGCGGAGCGGGCTGCGGCTGTTCCGCGACAACCGCTGGCGCCACGTCCATCTCCTTCGTCGTGGCGTTCGATTGATCTTCCTTCTCGGCCGCGGTCAGGTCGTCTTCAGCCCGCGCCTCGTCGGCGGGCGCATCACGTTCGGCATGCGCCGAGCTGTCGAGCGAGTTGGCCTTCGCCGTCTGGGACGCGCCGGGCCCCCGATCATCACGCGCGGTCGCGGGAGCATCGTTGTCCCTCTGGTCCTTGCCGCGGGGAGCATCGGCCTTCTTGGGGGCCTCGCGCCTCGCATCGGCGCTGGTCGGAGTGGGCGTGTCACGTCCGGACGTCGCCCGGCTTTCCCTGGCCGCATCCGGCCGCCCTCGCTCAACCCGAGGCGGGACCGGAGCGTCTGCGCGTCGGTCGCGCTCGCGTGGAGCTTTCGCGAGCGTGGAGCCGAAGTCATCGGCGTTAGACGCCGGGCGACGCGTCGCCCGGCTTGGCGCAGCCTGAGGCGTCGTGAAGAGCGGGGAAGTAGGCGACGAAACGGACATGCCACACGCGCTTGTTGATCCAGCTGCCCTTCCTGCAAAGCGCGCGCCACCGGCGTCGCCTTGAATTCGCCAGTCTTCGCCTACACTTGAGCGTTCCGGGACGACGCGGCGGCGCGGTCATCCTTGCCGTGACGGCAGATTCTGCCGAGTTCACCCGGCAGGCTGGTTCCATGCCGCGCCTCCCTGTAGAATGAGAGCACACAGCCGGGCTCTCCACCGGCCATCAACGCAGGACTGCACATGCTCAACAGCCTCGATCTTCCGGGACGTCCGGAAGACACGCGGGTCGTCGTCGCCATGTCGGGCGGCGTCGATTCCTCCGTCGTGGCCGCGCTGCTGAAGCGCGAGGGCTACGACGTGGTGGGCGTGACCCTGCAGCTCTACGACCATGGCGACGCCGTTCACCGCGCCGGCTCCTGCTGCGCGGGCCAGGACATCCACGACGCGCGCCGGGTCGCCGAGCGGCTCGACATCCCGCACTACGTGCTCGATTACGAGAGCCGCTTCCGGCACGAGGTGATCGACCGTTTCGTTGAAAGCTACTTGGCTGGCGAGACCCCGGTGCCGTGCATCGAGTGCAATCGCAAGATCAAGTTCCGCGACCTGCTCGACACCGCCCGCGAGCTCGGCGCACAGGCGCTCGCCACCGGCCACTACGTGGCGAGCCAGCGCCTGCCGGACGGCCGCCGTGGCCTGTTCCGCGCCGTGGACCCGGATCGGGACCAGAGCTACTTCCTCTACGCCACCACGCCTGAGCAGCTCTCGCTGCTGCGGTTCCCGCTGGGCGGCATGGAGAAGCCGCAGGTGCGCGAACTGGCCAGGGAGTTCGGCCTTTCCGTCGCCGACAAGCACGACAGCCAGGATATCTGCTTCGTGCCGACCGGCCGCTACACGGACGTGATCGAGAAGCTGAAGCCGGAAGCCTCCGCTCCGGGCGAGATCGTACACGTGGACGGCCGCGTGCTCGGCGCCCACGAGGGCGTGATCCGCTACACGATTGGGCAGCGCCGCGGGCTGGGCGTCGCTGCGGGCGAGCCGCTCTATGTTGTCCGGCTGGACGCCGAGCGCGCGCGCGTTGTCGTCGGCCCGCGCGAGGCGCTCGCCACGCATGCGGTGCGCTTGCGCGAGGTGAACTGGCTCGGCGACATGCCCGTGGACGAGGTTCCGGCCGAAGGGCTCGAGATCGCCGTGCGGGTTCGCTCCACCCGGGCGCCGCAGGCGGCGATGTTGCACCGGCGCGATGGCAGGCTCGAGGTCGAGCTCTTCGTTGGCGAATACGGCGTCTCGCCTGGCCAGGCCTGTGTGTTCTACGACAGCGCGGAGCCCTGCGCCCGGGTGCTGGGCGGCGGCGTGATCAGCGCGGCCCGGCCCGACCGGGCCTTGGAGGCAGTCGATCGCCCTCTGGCCATCGCGAGCCGCTGAATTGGGTGAGCTCGACAACAAGGCGGTCGAGGCCGCCTATGCGCGCTGGGCCCCGGTCTACGATCTTGCCTTCACGGCCGTGATGGGCCCGGGCCGGCGCGCCGCCGTGGCGGCGTCCGAGCGGCCCGGCGGAATGATCCTCGACGTGGGCGTCGGCACCGGCCTCGAACTGCCGATGTGGAGCGGTCAGACTCGCATCGTCGGCGTCGACCTCTCCGAGCCCATGCTCCGCAAGGCGCAGGAGCGCGTCGGCCGTGACCGGCTCGCCAACGTGGCCGGCCTGTGCGTCATGGACGCGACCCGTCTCGCCTTCCCGGATTGCTGCTTCGACGCCGTGGTAGCCCCCTATGTGATGACGGTGGTCCCCGATCCGCAAGCCACCCTGGACGAACTCGCCCGCGTGTTGAAGCCGGGCGGCGAGATCGTGCTGGTCAACCATGTCGGCGCCGACAGGGGATTGCGCGCCCGTGCGGAAGCGTGGCTGGGGCGCCATGGCGCGCGCCTGGGCTGGCGGCCGGAGTTCCCGTTCGCGGTAATTGGCGACTGGATCGACGCCCGGCCGGACATGACGCTGGCCGAGCGCCGCGCCCTCCCCCCGCTAGAGCTCTTCACGCTGACGCGGATCCGCAAGGCAGCTGCAGCATGACGCGCCCGTCGAAAGTGATCGTCCTCACCGATCTGCACCTCCTGCCGGAGGGTGGCCGGATCATCGGGCTCGACCCCTTCGGGCGGGTCGCGGCCGCTATCGCGCACATCAACGCCCACCACCCGGACGCTGAGCGCGTGATCGTGACCGGCGACCTCACGCATCGGGGCGACGCGGCGTCCTACGAGAGGGTCCGCGAGCTGCTCGGGAGGCTGGTGGTCCCCTGCAGCATCATGCTCGGCAATCACGACGACCGGGACGCGTTCTTCACCGCCTTCCCCGGGGCCCCGCGCGACCGAAACGGCTTCGCGCAGCATGTCACGACGGTGGGCGGCTACCGCCTCGTGATGCTCGACACCATAAAGGACCGGAGCCCCGCCGGAACCCTGTGCGACCGCCGGCTCGCATGGCTCGACGAAGCGCTGGCGGACCGCGCTCCCGCCATCGTGTTCATGCATCATCCGCCGCACCCGACCGGCTTCGCCGGCATGGACGCCATCGCGCTCGACAACGGCGACGCTTTTCACGCCCTCGCGGCCCGCGCTGGCAACGTGCGCCTGGTGGTCGCCGGCCACGTGCATCGCACGATCTCGGGCGTCTATAACGGACTACCCTTCGCGGTGTTCAAGAGCCCGGTTCACCAGCAACCCATGGTGCTGGACGCCGGCGACACCTCGTTATCGGTCGACGAGCCGGGCGCTTACGGCATCCTGCTGCTCGGCGAGCGCGGCGTCACCGTCCACACGGACGACTTCGCTCTGACGACGGCGGCGGCGACCTACTAGACCAGGGCGTTTTCAGGCTCCGCCGGCGTCACGGAAGCGTTGGCGCCATAGAGCGCGTCGACGATCCGAGCAGCGAGCGCGATGAAGCTGTGGCGCTCGCGCTCTGAAAAGTCCGCGTCGATGTCGAACTGCATGTCGCTGGGACATGTCTCGTATCCGGCGAACGCTTCAGGAACCGTATTCGCCAACACGGTTGCGACGACTTTGACGTCGTCGGGTTTGCACGCGATCATGGCCCCTCCCATGTGTCGTTTGCGAAAACGGATCCGGAGCATGCCCTTTTGCGTGCAGGTCTCTGCTGGATCCAAGCCACACCATACTGCTACTTATTTATTGAAATATTTTCAACCATAAATTGAAAAGTATCTAGAGAATTTGTATATTCAGTGGACTTATCCACATACCTAGTCATGGAGTTGGACTTGAAAGCATTCATTATCCGCGCGTCGCTTTCGGGAGCGCAATCGCCCGTCGTTACCTACCATCTGTCGGTGGCCGACACTGCGGATGACGCTGTACGTTACGTCCAGGAAGAACTCGCTCTATTCGACGATTCAGTGTCGCTGATGGACGAGTTGCCCGCCGCCGAAGCCGAAAGCGCTCGCGTCGACATAGGCAGCCGCGGCTACAAGCGCCGTTGGACGCTGGCGAGCCGCGGCGAGCGTTGATCGTCAGGCCGATGGGGCCTGCGCGTAGTCCGGGTCTGTCACCTGCTCGAGCCAGTCCACGTGGACGCCGTCGAGCGCCTCCTGCATGGCCAGATGCACCATTCCGGTGGACGGCGCGGCCCCGTGCCAGTGCTTTTCGCCCGGCGGAATCCAGACCGTGTCCCCGGCCTTGATCTCGCGGACGGGCCCGCCCCAGACCTGCGCGCGGCCGACGCCCGACAGCACGTGCAGCGTCTGGCCCAGCGGGTGCGTGTGCCACGCCGTGCGCGCTCCGGGCTCGAAAGACACCCGGGCGGCGCGAATGCGAGCCGGCGCGGGAGCTTCGATCACGGGGTCTTGCCAGACCACGCCCGTGAAGGCGTCGGCTGGCGCGCGCTTGGTGGGAACGGAACCTGCGGGACGAATATCCATTCGGCGAACTCCTGTTGGAAACAGGATCATGCACCGAACGTCAGCTCATCGCACCAGCAAGACGAAATGATCGCGCTATCCCGCCGAGCGAAGCGGCCAGGATAACGCTGCGGCGGTCTGCCTCAGCGCGAGCCCGTGAACGTCCGGACCCGGCGGTCAACGGTCTGCGGCTCGATCGCGATGATCTCGGGAGCGTCGACGTGGCAGCCCATCGGCAGAACCTCCTCCATCTTGCGACGCAAGGCGTCGGCGCTGAAGGGCTTCAGGATGTAGGCGTCGGCCCCGCGATGGCGGGCGATGTCGACGTTCTTGGCGTCGAGGCTGGCCGTCATCATGATAAAGGGGGTCTCGGCGATCTCCAGCGTGTCGCGCACAGCGCGCAGGAGGTGGAAGCCGCTATGCGGCTCCATCTGCACGTCGCAAATGACGATCCCAAAGGCGCGTTCGTTCATGATCTTGAAAGCGCTGGTCGCATCTGGAGCGTCGAGCACGTTCTCGACCTCCAGCTGCCGTAAGATCCGGCGGACAACGGTGCGCATCGTCGCGCTGTCGTCGACGACCAGAACGGTGCCTGCTCTCTCGGCCAAGCTGAAGCTTGGCATGGTCGGCGATTGAGCGTCAGCGCGCGCGGCCATTCTCTCGTTCCTGCATCCACAGGTTGTATATGCGCGCTTAGGTTGAACGTCCGGTTAACGCCCCAAAATCTTAGCAGCCGACAAACGGCAATGATCAAGCCTGCATCTGGGAACCGACGACCTCGCAAACCCGTTGCGCCCCTGAGGAGGCCATCATGGCTGCACAGAACGATGCGCCGAAGGGCGCGGAAGCCCTTCCCGCGCAGCGCCCGGCCGATCGGCCGGAGGGCGCGCGCAAGGTCGAGGAGCAGGCCCGGGAGGACGGAAGGGTCGTTTCTCCGGCCGGACCGCACGCCAAGCCGTCGCTCACTGACAATGAGAAGACGCCGGGCGCCGGCACGCTGCCCGAGACCACCGCAAACGAATCGGATCCCGGCGCAGGCTGACGTCAGCTCGTTCGCGTCGACGCCGTTTCGGTGGGCGCCGGGCGATCAGCCATGCGCCAGTTTGGGCGCCTCTGCGACCTGGAGCCAACCTTCGACCACGAGCGCGTTCTCGATCATCTCGGTGGCGATCTGCACCGCCTTGGCGTGCCGCAGGCCCAGCGCGCGCGAAACCGCGCCCGCCGTCGCCATCCAATGCAGGCTTCGCCGCTCCGCCTCGTTCAGGGCGGAGAGCAACTCCACGGCGTCTCGAACCGTCCGGAGCAGGCGCGTCTGGCGGCTGTGCAGGAACCGGAATTCGAGAGACCAGGCGAGATCGACGTCCTTGAGCATAGGGAAGCTCCCTTCCGCAGTGACGCCGGACGCGATGCATCGCGCGTGCCAGCCCCGCCGGCGCGGGATTTACCCCCGATGGTGAAACGATGCTCCCGCACCCGTAAACAAGATCTCTCGCAGGACGCAGGCTCTTAACCCCGCGTTAACCATCCGGCGCTCAGATCATACGGAAAGGGAATCTTAACCGTGACGATCACAGCGCCCCCCCGCACATCGATCCGCTTCCGTGGCCGCTCCTTTCTGGCGCTCGTTCTTGCGCCGGAAGCGCCCGTCGAAGGCTGGCTCGAGCAATTCGACGCCTGGGCGGCGGAGTCGCCCGGCTTCTTCATTGGCCGGCCGGTTGTTCTGGATGTCACCGGCCTCGAGCTGGACAAGGCGGCCTTGGCCAAGCTCGTGAGCGACCTGAACGAGCGTACCGTCCGAATCATGGGCATCGAGGGCTCGGACCCGGGCACGTGCGGCCTCGGGCTGCCGCCCTCCCTGAGCGGCGGCCGCGAGAAGGCCGTGGCGGACGTGCTGGACGCGCAGTCGGCGATCGCCCAGAAGGCGCCGCCTCGCAAGAGCAACGATCCGCTTGTGATCGAAGGCGCGGTGCGCTCCGGCCAGGTGATCATCCACCCGGAGGGCGACGTCATCGTCACCGGCTCGGTGGGATCCGGCGCCGAGATTGTGGCCGGAGGCTCGATCCACGTCTATGGAACGCTGCGCGGCCGCGCCATCGCGGGAACCACCGGCGACGCCAAGGCGCGCATCTTCTGCCGTAAATTCGAAGCCGAACTCATGGCGATCGACGGGCTCTACAAGACCGCCGACAGCATGAGGCCAGAACTCCGCAGCCACGCCGTCCAGGCCTGGCTCGAAGGCGACGCCATCATCATGGCGGCGATGAACTGACCCTAACTGCAACCAACCGCCCGACGGCTGAAGCCGACGAACCGGGTTTGAGTCGAGGAGGACGAACGGAAATGGCCAAGGTCTTGGTCGTGACTTCGGGCAAGGGGGGCGTGGGAAAGACCACCTCCACGGCCGCTCTCGGCGCCGCGCTGGCGCAGAGCGGGCAGAGCGTCGTCGTGGTCGACTTTGATGTCGGCTTGCGCAACCTGGATCTCGTGATGGGCGCTGAGCGCCGGGTCGTCTACGACCTCATCAACGTGACGCAGGGCGACGCCAAGCTCTCGCAGGCGCTGATCCGCGACAAGCGGCTCGACACCCTTCACCTGCTGCCCGCCTCCCAGACGCGCGACAAGGACGCGCTGACGGAGGAAGGCGTCGCCAAGGTGATGGAAGAGTTGCGCGCCAAGTTCGACTGGGTGATCTGCGACAGCCCGGCCGGCATCGAGCGCGGCGCCTGGCTGGCCATGCGGCACGCCGACGTGGCGGTCGTGGTGACCAACCCGGAAGTCTCCTCCGTGCGCGACAGCGACCGCATCATCGGACTGCTCGACTCCAAGACGCTGAAGGCCGAGCGCGGCGAGCGCATGGAGAAGCACCTGCTGCTCACCCGCTACGACACCGGCCGGGCCGAGCGTGGCGAGATGCTCAAGGTCGACGACGTTCTCGAGATCCTGTCGATCCCGCTGCTCGGCATCATCCCGGAGAGCGAAGAGGTGCTGCGCGCCTCCAACCTGGGCACGCCCGTCACCCTCTCCAACCCGGCCAGCACCCCGGCCCGCGCCTATTCGGATGCGGCCAAGCGGCTGAACGGCGAGAGCATCACCATGATGGTGCCGCAGAACCGCCGGAGCCTCTTCGGCAAGCTGTTCGGAAGGAAGGCTGCATGAGCATCCTGAGCTTCTTCAACCGCCGGACCTCTGCCCCCGTTGCGCGCGACAGGCTCCAGATCCTGCTCGCGCACGAACGCGCCATGGTGGGCCAGAACGATCTGGTGGGGGTGCTCCGCGAGGAGATCCTCGCCGTGATCGCCAAGCACGTGCAGGTGGAGCCCGAGCACGTGCGGGTGAAAATGGAACGCGGAGACGCCATCTCGACCCTCGAGGTCGAGGTCGACATCCCCGCCCAGGCGAAAGTGCGCATCGCGCTCTCGGCGTGAGCCGCCGCACGGAAACGAGCTGAACGGCCGCCACGCGCGGCCGTTTTGCGTTTGGGGCTGCAGCCCTCACCCCAGCCCTCTCCCTGTTCCAGGGAGAGGGGGCGCGACGAGGCTCACCGCAGGGCGCGCCCTTCGCCCCGGTACGGGGAGAAGGTGGCCCGAAGGGCCGGATGAGGGGCAGCTCCCCCTACCCCACCTGCGTCGCCTTGAGCCGATCCTCGTCCGGCGCATAGCCGAGCCCCGGCGCGTCCGGCATCACGATCCAGCCCTCCGCGTCCACGCGCAGCGGCTCGGCCATCATGTAGTCGCGGCGGTCCAGCCCCCATTCGGGCGGGTCATAGGGATACTCGAGGAAAACGCCCTCCGTAAGCCCGCAGACCAGGTGGGCGTTGGCTGTCACCCCCATGCCGTTGGTCCAGGTGTGCGGCGTGAACACGAGGTTCGCGGCCTGCGCCATGGCGGCGATGCGGCGAAGCCCCGTGATGCCGCCCACCAGCGCGGCGTCCGGCTGCACCACGTCGAGGCACCCGTCCGCGATGAGGTCGCGGAACTCATAGAGCTCACGCGTCATCTCGCCGCCCGCGATCCGCACGGAGGTCATCTCGCGCAGGCGGCGCATGCCCTCGCGGTCGGCGCGGTGCAGCGGCTCCTCCATCCAGTACACGCCGAGCCGCTCCAGCTCGCGCGCCACCGGCAGGGCGTCCTTCAGCGACCAGGCCGGGTAGGTGTCCCACGGCATGCGCCAGCCCTGGTTGCAGTCCACCATGAGCTCCAGCCGGTCGCCCACCCGCGCCCGCACGGCCTCCAGCGCCCGGATGTCCTTGCGCCAGTCGCCCCGATGAAAGCGGATCTTCAGCGCCCGAAAGCCCTGCGCGAGGTAGCCCTCGGCCGCCTCGGAGAGCGCGGCGGGATCGCGCAGCGTGCCGGACGACGCATAGGCGCGCACCCGGTCGGTGAGGCCGCCGAGCAGCTTGAAGACCGGCTGGCCCGTGACCTTGCCGGCGAGGTCCCACAACGCGAGGTCCAGTGGCCAGCAGCGGCCATAATGAAACTGGATGTTCTCCAGCACCCGGTAGTGCCGCTCGATCGCGAGCGGGTCCTGCCCGACGAACAGGTGCTCGTGCCCGGCGAAGCCCACCATCAGGTCGCCCGAGCCGACGCCCGTGATCCCCTCGTCCGTGTGCACGCGCACCACCGTGGCGTCGAACGACGTGCGCGGCTTGGTGTCCCAGCTGGCGTGGAAGGGCGGATCGTAGTCGAGCCGGTGCTGCGTGATCTCGATGCCGGTGATCTTCATGGCTCGCCCTCAGCTCTGGCTCAGCACGGTCGCCGCGAACGCGTCGATGTCGGCGTCCTTCACGGGGCGGCGATTGGAGCGCCGCATGGCCTCGTTCTCGGGCCGGCGCATCTGCGCGGCCAGCATCGCGGGCGAAACGCCCTCGCAGTCTCGCGCCAGCGAGATCGCCACGCCGGTGGCCCGCATCAGCCGCTCGAAGGCGACGGGGACGCGCGCCGCGTCCGCCGCCTCGCCCATGGCGGCCGCGACCGCCGCGAAGGGCCCGTCGTCGCCTTGGACGTTCCACGCCAGCGTCGCCACCATGGCGCATCCCACCGCGCGGCCGTGGTGGATGGGCCGCAAGGAGCCGAGCGCGTGGCCGATGGTGTGGCCGATCGCCGTGCCGGCGTTGTCGATCGCGACGCCGCCGAAAGCCGCCGCCAGTTGCATCGCGGCGCGGGCCTCGAGGTCTCCGGGATGCGTCACGGCGCGCTCCAGGTTGCCGGCCGCGAGCCGGATCGCCGCATGCGCGTAGACGTCGTTGGCCGCGCTGCGATTGTGGTTGGTGGAGGCCTCGATGGCATGCACCAGCGCGTCCACGCCCGTGGCCGCCGTGAGGTGCGGCGGCAGGCCCACAGTCAGCGCCGGATCCAGCACGATGCGGGCGGCCTTGAGTTCGTCGCCCCAGAACCACTGCTTGGAGCCGTCCGGCCCGCTCACGATCGCGACCCGCGTGGTTTCCGAGCCGGTGCCCGATGTGGTCGGAACGCAGATCACCGGCAACGCGCCGGCCGGCAACGGCGCGGCGCACAGCGCATATGTCATCGCGGGCGCGGCCGAGCCCGCCACGGCGGCGATCAGCTTGCCGGCGTCCATAGCGGAGCCGCCGCCGAGAGCCACCACGGCGCGCGCGCCGGCCTCGCGCGCAAGCGCCGCCCCGGCGTCCACCTGCGCGTGCGTGGGGTCGCTCTTGACGTCGGCGAAGAGCACGGCCCCGAGCCCGGCGGCCCGCAGCGCCGCCAAAGCCTCGTCCACCATGCCGGACGCCTGGAGGCCTGGATCGGCGACCAGCAGCACCGCCGCGCCCGGGCCCGTGAGGGTCGCGGCTTGAGCGCCGATCTCGCCCAGCGCCCCCGCCCCCTGGATCATCGTCGGTATGCGATCGAGCGTCGCCGCCATGCTGTTTCCCCTCCGGCGCCACGCGCCCCCGCCAGCCTAGCTTGCGCTGGCCGCCCCGCAAGTTACTCGGCCAGCGGCGTGCCCCAGCACTCCGCCACAACCGTCGCGGCCACGAGCCCGCGGTCCCCCTCCATGCCGGGCAAGTCGACCCGGTCCACGTGGACGTCGACCTCCGGCGCCGATCCGCCCATTGCGAGCGCCCTTGCGCGCGCCGCCTCCACGGCGATGTCGCGCGCCCGAGCCAGCGCTTCGGTGGGATCGCTCATCGCGACGGGCTCGCCCTCGGCGTGGATGCGGTACGCGCCAACGCCCGAGGACGAAATGTCCACCACCGCCTGCGCCTTCACGACGCCCACCGCCGCCCCCACCGCGTTGGCGACGTCCCCATGCGGGGGCAGCACGACTTCGCTCCCGAGCCGCCGGCCCACCTCCGGATAAAACACCGGCGCCGGCCCGCCCACCGCCACCACGGGAGCGACGGGCCCGATCGCGACCCGCAGGTTGCGCCAGCGCCCCTGCCCGCTTGCGACCGCGTCCACAAGCCCGGCGGCGTCGCCGTCCAGCGCCTCGCCGGCGAGCGCCTCCACGATCACGCGCGCCGACTTGGCCGCGGTGGCGTCGAACACCTCGGCGGCGAAGCGCCGAGCCGCCGCGTCCGCCTCGGCCGGCCCGAGCGGACCCGCCATCCGCAAGCGCCGCTCCAACACCAGCGCGCCGACCCGCGCGCCCTCGGCTGACCATTGGCCCTGCAATCCCAGCACATGCGCGGCGTCGCTGGGCGTGAACCCCGCCACCGCGATCCGCCCGGCCCCCACCAGCCGCGCCAGCGCTTTCTGCTGCAGTGGCCCATGGATCACGTCGCCCATCGGCGCCGGCCCTTTGTTCACCGCGGCCAGGATGTCACGCTCCCGCGCGGCGCTCTCGCCCGGGTCGGCGCCCGCCTGCCCGAACGGCCGCAGCAGGAACTTGCCCGCATAGGGCGCGCCTTCGGGATCGTTGAGCTGCGCCTGGAGCCGGCGCAGCACGTCCGGATGCCGGTGCGCCAGCAGCGACAGCGGCACGACCTTGCCGCTCGACAGCCCCACCCGGTTGCGGGCGTCCACCAGCACCTCGCTGTCGCCGCCCAGCCCGAAGGTCCGCATCGCGATGGCGCGCACCAGCGTGCGCCGCCCGCCGACCTGCGCGCCCTCGCGGTCGAGCCTAGGCCAGCCGTTCTCCAGCACGGCGACGTCCGTGGTGGTGCCGCCCACGTCCGAGATCACGAAGTCTGACAGGCCGGACAAAAACTTGGCCCCGATCACGCTCGCGGACGGGCCGGACAGGATGGTTTCAATCGGCCGCAGCGCCACCGCCTCGGCGGGCGCCAGCGTGCCGTCGCCCTTAACGACCATCAGCGGCGCGGCCACGCCATGGCGCGCCATGGCGGCGCGCACCGCCCCGATCAGCGCCGTGATGGCCCCGATGATGCGGGCGTTCAGCGCCGCCGTGAGCGCCCGCCGCGGCGCGTCCAGCGCATGCGCGAGCTCGCTGGAGAGCGTCGCCGGACGGCCCGCGATGCGCTCCACGATCGCGCGCGCCTGCCGCTCGTGGCCCGGGTTGCGCACCGACCATTGCGACGCCACCGCGTAGGCCCCGACTTGGCTGGCGGTCTCGCGCACGAAGGCTTCCAGCTCGGCGACGTCGAGCCGCGCGGCCTCGCCGCCGCCGTGGTCGTGCCCACCCGCGAAGCGGCCGATCCGCGTCCCCGGCAGCGCCCTGGCGATGTCGGTCCGCTCCGCCATGGCGTCGTCGAAGCCGATCAGGATGGCGGCGACCGGCGAGCCGTGCCCCTCCACGATCGCATTGGTGGCCAGCGTGGTGGAAAGCGACACCAGCGCGATGTCGCGGCCCTCGAGCCCGCCCGGCCGCCTCTCGCCGGCCGCCGCCAGCACCCGGTCCAGCGCCTCCCGGACCCCGATCGCGAGGTCGCCCTTGGTGGTGAGCGCCTTGGCCTTGGCGAGCACCCGCCGGGCGCCCGCGTCCACCACCACGGCGTCCGTATAGGTCCCGCCCGTGTCGATCCCGACGACGAGGCGTGTCACGCCCTCAGCCGCTCGTTCTGCGGATCGAAGGGGCTTTCCTCCACCACCGTGCAGCGGCGCTTTTCGCCCAGGATGGTGATTTCCAGCTCCTGCCCGATCTCGCCGAGATCCGGCCGCACCATGCCGAGCGCCAGCGACTTGCCGCAGCGCCAGCCATAGCCGCCCGAGGTGGAGCGGCCGATGAGGTCTCCGTTGAGCCACAGCGGCTCCGACCCGCGCGCGTCCGCGTCCGTCACGCCATGCACCTCCAGGGTGACGAAACGGTTCTTGAACCCGCGCTCGCGCCACGCCACCAGGGCGTCGCGGCCGATGAACGCGCCCTTGTTGGGATGCACGAAGCGATCGAGCCCGGATTCCAGCGCCGAATACTCGATCGAGAGCTCGCGCGGGATCAGCCGATAGCTCTTCTCCAGCCGCAGGCTGTCCATGGCCTTGATGCCGAAGGGCCGGATGCCATACGGCTTGCCGGCCTCCATCAGCCTGTCGAAGATGTAGTTCTGCGTCTCGATGGAATGGTGCAGTTCGAAGCCGAGCTCGCCCACGAAGTTGACGCGTAGCGCCCGCGCCGACGCCGCCCCCACCGAGATCGTCTGCCCGGACAGCCACGGGAACGCGGCGTTTGACAGGTCCGTGTCGGTCAGACTCTGCAGCACCTCGCGCGAGCGCGGCCCGGCCAGCACCAGCACGCCGTACTGCGTCGTCACCTTCTGCAGATCGACCGAGCCGTCGCGCGGCCGCAGCTTATGCAGGTAGTCCCAGTCGTGCCGCTCATAAGCGCCTGCGCCGACGAGATAGAAGCTCTGTGGCCCGATGCGCAGCACCGTGAACTCGCACCGCACGCCGCCGTTCTGCGACAGCAGATGCGTCAGCGCCAGCCGGCCGATCTTCTTGGGGATCCGGTTCGCCAGGATGGAGTCGAGCCAGGCCTCTGCGCCCGGCCCGCTCACCACGTATTTGGCGAAGGCCGACATGTCCTGCAGGCCGACATTCTCGGTCACGTTGCGGCATTCCTCGCCGACGAACGGGAAGTAGTTGGAGCGGCGGAAACTCCAGCGCTCCTTCACCTTGCCGTCGCTCGTCGCCGGCGCGTGGTTCTCGTTGGTGAGCACGTCGTCGACGTTCAACTCTTCCGCCGGAACCTCGTAGCCGGGAGGCGCGAACCAGCCCGGCCGCTCCCAGCCGTACACGGAGCCGAACACGGCCCCGAGCGCCTTCATGCGGTCGTAGCAGGGCGTCTGGCGCAGCGGCCTTGCTGCGGCGCGCTCCTCGTCCGGATAATGAGTGGTGAAGACGTTGGCGTAGGCCTCCTCGTTCTTGGCGCGCAGGTAGCCGCGCGACGCGTAGGGGCCGAAGCGGCGTGGGTCGACGCCCATCATGTCGATCGTCGGCTCGCCGTCCACGATCCACTCGGCGAGCTGCCAGCCGGCGCCGCCGGCCGCCGTGACGCCGAAGGAATGGCCCTCGTTGAGCCAGAAGTTCTTCAGCCCCCAGGCCGGCCCGATGATCGGGCTGCCGTCCGGCGTATACGCGATGGCGCCGTTATAGATCTTCTTGATGCCGACCTCGCCGAAGGCCGGCACGCGCGTGATGGCGGTCTCGATGTGCGGCGCCAACCGGTCGAGGTCCTCCTGGAACAGCTCGTACTCGCTCTGCGCGTCGGGTCCGTCCACATAGCAGCAGGGGGCGCCGACCTCGTAGGGCCCGAGCAGCAGGCCGCCGGCTTCCTCGCGCATGTACCAGGAGCTGTCGCTCTCGCGCAGCACGCCCATCTCGGGCAGGCCGTTGCGCTTGCGCTCCTGGATGGCCGGATGCGGCTCGGTGACGATGTACTGGTGCTCCACCGGGATCACCGGCACGTCCAGCCCCACCATCTGGCCGGTCTTGCGCGCGAAGTTGCCCGTGGCCGACACCACGTGCTCGCAAGTGATGTCGCCCTTGTCGGTCTTCACCAGCCACTCGCCGGACGGCGTCTGCTCGATGCCGAGCACGGCCGTATAGCGGTGGATCTCGGCGCCGCGGCTGCGCGCCCCCTTGGCCAGCGCCTGCGTGAGGTCGGCCGGCTGGATGTAGCCGTCCTGCGGATGCTGGATCGCGCCCAGGATGCCGTCCGTCTCGCACAGCGGCCAAATCTCCTTCAGCTGCGCGGGCGTCAGGACGTTGACCTCGATCCCGCCGATCGTCCGGGCGACGCCGGCGTAGTACATGAACTCGTCCCACCGCGCCTTGGTGCGGGCGAGCCGGATGTTGGACACCTGCCGGAAGCCGACATTCTGGCCGGTCTCGGCCTCCAGCGTGGCGTAGAGGCCCACCGAGTATTTGTGGATCTGCCCCACCGAGTAGCTCATGTTGAACAAGGGCAGCAGGCCGGCCGCGTGCCAGGTCGAGCCCGAGGTCAGCTCCTTGCGCTCGAGCAGCACCACGTCCGACCAGCCCTTGCGGGCCAGGTGATAGAGCGTCGAGACGCCCACCACGCCGCCGCCGATCACGACCACGCGCGCGTGTGATTTCATGGTCCTGTTTCCCTCGACACCAACGATCCGGCCCGCCGGCTCCGCCGACGCCGTAGCCTCGACTGTCGAGGCCCGCCGCGCAAGCGGCTCACCGCCCCCCGACCCCGACTGTCGGATGCGCGCCATGACGGTCGCCGCCGGACAATTCAGCGCCGCCCCCGTGCGAGGACAAGTCGCATCCCGCGCCTAGCGTGTCGCAAAGCGGCTCGCATCCCTGGCGAGCCGCGCGAGCAGGCGAGGAACCGCATGAGCGACGAGGTCCAGAATCCCCGCGAGGCTCGCCGCGGTCGCGAAGCGCGCCGGGCCGCGCGGGCCCAGCGCTCTGCCGCGTCGATCCCCTATATCAGCCGCAATCTCCCGCTCACGGACGTGCTCTCGGCCGAGGGGCTGGAGATCATCGAGCGCAACGCCGAGACCATCCTGCAGGAGGTCGGCATCGAGTTTCGCGACTACCCATCGGCGCTGAAACTCCTGAAGGACGCCGGCTGCGACATCCAGGGCGAACGGGTGCGCTTTCCGCGCGGCCTCGCCCGCAAGCTGATCTCGACGGCGCCAAGCGACTATATCCAGCACGCCCGCAACCCGGAGCGCAGCGTCCATATCGGCGGCAAGGACACGGTGTTCGCCCCCGTCTACGGCTCGCCCTTCGTGCACGACATCGACAAGGGCCGCCGCTACGGCACCATCGAGGACTTCCAGAACTTCGTGAAGCTCGCCTATGCGAGCCCCTACATGCACCACTCGGGCGGCACGGTGTGCGAACCCGTCGACCTGCCGGTCAACAAGCGCCATCTCGAGATGGTCTACGCGCACATGCGCTACTCGGACAAAGCCTACATGGGCTCCGTGACGCATCCCGACCGCGCGCAGGACACTGTGAACCTGAGCAAGATCCTGTTCGGCGAGGAGTTCGTCGCCAACAACACGGTGTGCACCAGCCTGATCAACGCCAACTCGCCGATGGTGTGGGACAACACCATGCTGGGCGCGGCCGAGGTCTACGCCCGCAACATGCAGGCGACCATCATCACGCCCTTCATCCTGTCGGGCGCGATGAGCCCCGTCACGGTGGCGGGCACGCTCGCGCAGGTGCTGGCCGAGGTGCTGGCCGGCGTCTCTTTCACGCAGCTCGTGCGCCCCGGCGCGCCCGTCATCTTCGGCACCTTCGTGTCGACGCTGTCCATGCAGTCGGGCGCGCCCACCTTCGGCACCCCGGAAGCGGCGCTGGCCATCTACGGCGCCGGCCAGCTGGCGCGCCGCTACAACCTGCCCTTCCGCACCGGCGGCTCGCTCTGCGCCTCCAAGGTCCCGGACGCGCAGGCCGCCTATGAGAGCGCCCAGACGCTGATCCCCACCCTGCACGCGGGGGCCAACTTCGTGCTGCACGCGGCCGGCTGGATGGAGGGCGGCCTCGCCTCCTCGTACGAGAAGTTCATGATGGACTGCGACCAGCTCGGCGCCATGCACGTGCTCGCCAAGGGAATCGACCTCAGCGAGAACGGCCAGGGCATGCAGGCCTTTGGGGAGGTGCCGCCCGGCGGCCACTTCCTGGGCTGCGCCCACACGCAGGCGAATTTCGAGACGGCGTTCTACCGGTCGAGCATCTCGGACAACAACTCCGTCGAGCAGTGGGAAGCCGAGGGCCGCCTCGACGCCCCCCAGCGCGCCAACGCGCTCTGGAAGAAGACCCTGGCCGACTACGAGCCGCCTGCCATCGACCCCGGCGTGGATGAAGCCCTGCGCGACTACATCGAGCGCAAGAAAGCCTCCATGCCGGACGCGACGCACTAGATCGGCGGCGTAAGGGCGCGCTCGAACGCAGACGCAACCTCCCCGTCATTGCGAGCGACAGCGAAGCAATCCAGTCTAATTGCCTGACCTTTAGACTGGATTGCTTCGCATCCGGCTCGCAATGACGGACGCGCGGCCCACGCTGATGCAAGCAATTGACGGAGAGGTTGGTGACCGCAATGCCCGGGATGGTCGCAGGGCGCGTCCGCTGCTCGCCAGGACGCCCCGCCTCTTTCGCATAACGGTTTTGTGATCCACCATGCGCCTCACCGCCGCGCTCGAGGCGGGATAGCCGATTGGAGCACCCGATGCGTTTCAGCCGTTTCACCATTTCCGTCGCGGCCGTTCTGGCCACCACCTCGCTGGCCGCCGCGGCCGACCCGGCGTCCTGCAAGACGGTGCGTTTCTCGGATGTCGGCTGGACCGACATCACCGCCACCACGGCCGCGACCTCGCTGGTGCTGCAGGGCCTCGGCTATACGCCCAAGACCGACGTGCTCGCCGTTCCGGTCACCTACACGTCCATGAAGAACAAGAACATCGACGTGTTCCTGGGCAACTGGATGCCCACCATGGAGGCGGACCGGAAGCCCTACGTGGACGACAAGTCCGTGGACGTTGTCGGCGTCAACCTGGAGGGCGCCAAGTATACGCTGGCGGTGCCGGCCTACACGTACGAGGCCGGGCTGAAGACCTTCGCGGACATCGCCAAGTTCAAGACGCAGCTGGCCGGCAAGGTCTATGGCATCGAGCCGGGCAACGACGGCAACCGGCTGATCCTGGACATGATCAAGGACAACAAGTTCGACGTGAAGGACTTTGAGCTGGTGGAGTCCAGCGAGCAGGGCATGCTCGCCCAGGTGGAGCGCGCCACCCGCCGCAAGGAGCCCATCCTGTTTCTCGGCTGGGAGCCCCACCCGATGAACACCAAGTACCAGATCAAGTACCTGGCGGGTGGCGACGACATCTTCGGCCCGGATCTCGGCGGCGCCACCATCTACACCAACACCCGCGCCGGCTACTCGGCCGAATGCCCGAATGTCGGCCAGCTGCTCAAGAACCTGAAGTTCACGCTCCAGATGGAAAACGAGATCATGGGCGCGATCCTGTTCGACAAGCAGGAGGCCGACAAGGCCGCGGGCGACTGGCTGAAGAAGAACCCGGCCGTGCTCGACGGCTGGCTCAAGGACGTGACCACGCTGGACGGCAAGCCCGGCCTCCCGGCCGTGAAGACCGCGCTCGGCGTGAAATAAGCGATGCGTAACGCGGCGCCTTCTCCCATTGGGAAGAGGTGGCCCGAAGGGCCGGATGAGGGCCTAACAGCCGAGAACTTTTCCTTCGCTGCTGCCTAGCCGTCGAGGCTAGTCCCTCATCCGTCCGCTCCGCGGACACCTTCTCCCGGGGGGAGAAGAATTCGCCAGCAATGTCGGTGCGTAGCGGGAGAAGGACGCACATGGAGAGCTGGTTCACCGGGGTCGACAAGAAGATCCCGCTCGGCGCCTGGATGAAGGCGGCCGTCGACGCGCTGAACGACCACGCGCAGGCAGTGTTTGACGCCATCGCGTTCGGCCTCGGCGCGGTGATCATGGCGTTCACGGCGACGCTGCTCTGGTTCCCGCCCGCCGTGCTGATCCTCGCCATCGCGGCGCTCGGCTATGCGCTGCATCGCTCCTGGGGCCTGAGCCTCTTCATCGCCCTCGCATTCGCGCTGATCGTGAACCTCGGCTACTGGAAGCCCACCATGGAGACGCTCTCCCTGGTGCTGTTCGCCACGCTCGCCTGCGTGCTGATCGGCGTGCCGATCGGCATCGCGGCGGCGCATCGCGCTTGGCTCTACACCGCCATCCGGCCGGTGCTGGACCTGATGCAGACTATCCCGACCTTCGTGTACCTCATCCCCACCCTGATCCTGTTCGGCCTCGGCGTTGTCCCGGGGCTGATCTCCACCGTGATCTTCTCCCTGCCGGCGCCCATCCGGCTCACTTACCTGGGCGTGTCGTCCGTCCCCACTCCGCTGATCGAGGCGGGCGAGAGCTTCGGGGCCACCCGCCGGCAATTGCTCTGGAAGGTGGAGCTGCCCTATGCGCTGCCGACCATCATGGCGGGCGTGACGCAATGCATCATGCTCAGCCTCTCGATGGTGGTGATCGCCGCCTTGGTCGGCGCGGACGGCCTCGGCAAGCCGGTGGTGCGGGCGCTGAATTCGGTCAATATCGCGATGGGCTTTGAGGCCGGGCTCGCGATCGTGATCCTCGCCATCGTGCTCGACCGGCTGTTCAAGCAGCCCGAGCGTCGGCGCGGGAACTGACCCATGGCGGACAGCGAAACCGCGATCGAATTCCGCGACGTCGACATCATCTTCGGCGAACGGCCCAAGGAGGCCCTGCGCCTCCTCGACGAGGGCCGGACGCGGGCCGAGATCCAGGCCGCCACCGGGCAGGTGCTTGGCGTCGCGGGCGCCAGCCTTTCTGTGCAGCGCGGCGAGATCTGCGTGCTCATGGGGCTGTCCGGCTCCGGCAAGTCGACGCTGCTGCGCGCCGTGAACGGCCTCAACAAGGTGACGCGCGGCGAGGTGCTGCTGCGCCACGAGGGCCGCATGGTGGACGTCGCCTCGGCCGACGCCGCCACGCTGCGCGCCGTGCGCACGCAAAGCGTCGCGATGGTGTTCCAGCAATTCGCCCTGCTCCCCTGGCGCACCGTGGCCGAGAATGTCGGCTTTGGCCTCGAGCTGCGCGGCATGCCCAAAGCCGAGCGCGACCGCATCGTGGCCGACAAGCTGCGCATGGTTGGCCTCGACGCGTGGGCCGACCGCTACGCCAACGAGCTCTCGGGCGGCATGCAGCAGCGCGTCGGCCTCGCCCGCGCCTTCGCGACGGACGCCGACATCCTGCTGATGGACGAGCCCTTCTCGGCGCTCGACCCGCTGATCCGCACCAAGCTGCAGGACGAGCTGCTGGATCTGCAGCACAACCTCGGCAAGACCATCCTGTTCGTAAGCCACGACCTCGACGAGGCGCTCAAGATCGGCCGCCACATCGCCATCATGGAGGGCGGCCGCATCGTCCAGTTCGGCACGCCCGAGGACATCGTGCTGCGTCCGGCCGACGACTACGTCCGCGAGTTTGTCGCTCACGTGAACCCGCTCAACGTGCTCACGGCCTATAACGTCATGCGCGACGCGCGCGACCTGGAGCACGCCGGCGACGGCTGGGTCTGGCTGGACCGGCGCCGCACCACGCGCTTTCGGGTGGAAGGCGACCGCAAGGTCACGGCGGCGGAGCGCGACGGCGCCGCGGCGCCATGGCAGGACTGCAGCGTCGACCCGGCCGGCTGGCTGAAAGGCCCCGCGCTGGCCTTCTGGGCCCGCCAGGACACGCCCCTGCGCGACGTCATGCTGGCGATGCAGCGCAACGCCGCCCCGGTGGCGGTGTTTGACGCCGAAGACCGCTTCGTCGGCGCCATCGGCGTCCGCGACGCCCTCGCGGGCGTCCTGCGGCGCAGCGACGAGGACTAGGCAAAGCCAGGCCGGTCAAAACGGCCAGGAAGCAAAAGGCCTACCGCTGCGCGGTCTCCCACTCCGGATGCACGAACGCGGGCGCGTTGCTGGCCGGCGGCGGCTCCCGCCCTCTGATCAGGTCCGAAGCCTTTTCGCCCAGCATGATGGCGGGTGCGTTGAGGTTGCCGGTCGTGATCGTCGGGAACACGGAGGTGTCCGCCACCCGCAGCCCCTCGACGCCGATCACCCGCAGATCCGGGTCCACCACTGCCAGCGGGTTGTCCGCCGCCCCCATCCGGCACGTGCCGCACGGGTGGTA
This sequence comes from Alsobacter metallidurans, assembly GCF_014636935.1. Classification (GTDB taxonomy): domain Bacteria; phylum Pseudomonadota; class Alphaproteobacteria; order Rhizobiales; family Beijerinckiaceae; genus Alsobacter; species Alsobacter metallidurans. Next base: position 1,887,260 of record NZ_BMES01000002.1, read on the forward strand.
GGCGCTCTCCAGCTTGTCGCGCAGAAAAGCGTCGATCGCGTCGTCGGATTCCGCACCGGCCCCGGGCTGCAACTCCTCGCCCCGATAGGGGTCGAACGCCGCCTGGGCGAAGATCTCGCGCGTCAGCCGCACGCTGGCGCGCATCTCGGCCCAGTCGTCCGGATGGCTCATGTAGTTGAAGCGGATCACCGGCTTGGCGAACGGGTCCGGCCCACGCAGGCGCACATGGCCGCGGCTCTTAGACCGCATGGTGCCGACATGCGCCTGGAAGCCATGGGCGTTGGCGAGGCTGCGGCCGTCATACGTGATGGCGAGCGGCAGGAAATGGTACTGGATGTCCGGCCAGCGCACCCCGGCGCGGCTGCGGATGAAGCCGCAGCTCTCGAAGTGGTTGGTCGCCCCGAGCCCGGTCTTGAACACCATCCAGCGCAGCCCGATGAGAGCCTTGGACCAGAGGCTCATGGACGAATACAGCGTGATCGGCCGCCGGCTCGCCACCTGGAAGTAGTATTCCATGTGGTCCTGCAGGTTCTCGCCCACGCCGGCCCGGTCCGCCAGCACGGGCAGGCCCATTTGCGCCAGCTCCGCACCGGGCCCGACGCCCGAGAGCTTCAGCAGCGCCGGCGAGTTGATCGCCCCGCCCGCCAGGATCACCTCGCGGCGCGCCCGCACCTCGCGCTCCGCCCCGCCCGGGCCGCCAACCCGGAACGCGACCCCGACCGCGCGGCGGCCCTCGAACAGGATGCGCGTCGCCATCGCGAGCGGCGTGACTTGCAGGTTTGCCCGCCCCATCGCGGGGCGGAGATAAGCGTTCGCGGCGCTCCACCGTCGGCCCGCATGGATGGTGCGGTCCATCCGGCCGAAGCCTTCCTGCCGGAAGCCGTTGATGTCGTCCGTCTCGGCGTAGCCCGCCTGCCGGGCGGCGTCGACAAAGGCGCGATAGAGCGGGTTGGCCATGGGCCCGTAGCTGGTGTGCAGCGGCCCGTGGTCTCCCCGATAGGCGTCTCCGCCCTCCTCCCGGGTTTCGGCGCGGCGGAAATAAGGGAGCACCCGGGCGTAGTCCCAGCCGCGCGCGCCCTGCGCCGCCCAGCCGTCGAAATCCTGCGCGTTGCCGCGCACATACACCATGCCGTTCACGGACGACGACCCGCCCAGCACCTTGCCGCGCGGCACATGGAGCACGCGGTTGTTGAGATGCGGCTCGGGCTCGCTGGCGTAACGCCAGTCATATTTGGCCGAGTTCATCGGGATCGACAGCGCGCTCGGCATCTGGATGAAGGGCGAGCGGTCGCCCCCGCCGGCCTCCAGCACCGCGACCGTCACGGCCGGGTCTTCGCTCAGCCGGTTGGCGAGCACGCAGCCGGCTGATCCGGCGCCCACGATGACGTAGTCGAAGCTGTCGACCGAGGATCGGGAAGGCATTCGGTTTCGACGCTGCTCCTGCCGCACGGGTCGCGGCGCGCCCATTCTGGACGCTCGGCGCCCCGGGCGCAGCGGGCTCATCCGCCCTCTTCTGGCCTGGGAGCGTCAGCCGCGGCTAACCCGGGTCGTCCCCGCCATGTTGCGGCTTGCCGTCGGTGAGCGCGTAATAATCGGACTTGTCGTCGCAGAAGATGTGCTCGCGGATGCTCAGCCCGGTCGGCGGGTCCAGCGATCCGGCCGCGATGCTGGTGGTTTCGCCCCCGGTCGGCCGCCAGAACAGCGCGCCGCCGCAGCGTCCGCAAAAGCCTCTTTCGGCTTCCGGCGAGGAGCGATACCAGCGCAGCGTCTCGTCGGACGAAAACCGGATCTCGTCCGTCCGCGCCCGGGTGGCCGGCAGGAAGTGGCCGGTGGTCTTGCGGCACTGCGAGCAGTGGCAGGCGATGATCTCGCTCAGCCGGCCGTGCACCTCAAACGCCACACCGCCACACAGGCACGAGCCCGTGGCCCGGACCGTCTCGGTCACTGCAGGCCCCGCCGTTCGTGCGAGGGCGTGCGGCCGAAGTGCTCGCTGTAACACTTGGAGAAGTGCGATGCCGACACGAACCCGCATGCGAGCCCGATGGTGAGGATCGGCATCGAGGTCTGGCGGAGCAGGAAACGGGCCCGGTTCAGCCGCAGGCTGAGGTAATACTTGGTGGGCGCCTCGCCGATATACTTGCGGAACAGCCGCTCCAGCTGACGGGTCGAGAGCCCGACCTCGTCGGCGAGCTCCGCGCAGGACAGCGGCGTCTCCAGGCTCTTCTCCATCTCGGACACGACGGCCAGCAGCTTGGGATGCGCCACGCCGAGCCGGGCCCGCAGCTCCATGCGCTGGCGCTCGTGCGAGTCGCGTTGGCGATGGTGGATCAGCTGGTCGGTGACCTGGGCGGCGATCTCCGGCCCCTTCTGCTTGGCGATCATCGACAGCATCATGTCGATCGCGGCCGTGCCGCCCGCACAGGTGAAGCGGTTGCGGTCGATCTCGAACAGCTCCTGGGTGACGTCGATGTCCGAGAACTCCTCCCGGAAGCTGTCGTTGTTTTCCCAGTGGATGGTGCATTTGCGCCCCGCCAGCAGCCCAGCCTTGGCGAGCACGTGCGTGCCGGTGCACACCGCGCCGATCTGCACGCCGTAGAAGGCCAGCGTGCGCAGCTTGGCGATCAGGGCGCCATGGTCGAAGCGATGGACGTCGACACCGGCGCACACCACCACGGCTGGCATGGGCCCGACATCCGCATAGGCGCCGTCCACCGCGATGCTGACGCCGTTGGAGGCCGTCACCGGCTGGCCGTCCGGCGAGAAGATACGCCAGCCATAGAGCGTCTTGCCCGAGCAGCGGTTGGCCAGTCGTAGCGGCTCGATCGCGGACGTGAAAGCGATCATGGAGAAGTCCGGCACCATCAGGAAGCCGAACGTGTGCACGCTTTCGGGCGCGCCGAAGGTGGAGGCGGCCGCGACCGGCGCGGGCTGAACCTCGCCGACGGATAACAATTGTGGCGTGCGAAACATCGTGACGTATCCCCTCAGCGACATCACGGCATCAGCTTCCGACCGATTGAAGCACGAAGCCTATCGATTGGCGACACGGGATGTCGCCAATAGGATATTCAGACGGGGGATTGAGGTCGCCGTTAGCCGGAGGCCGCCGGCTTCGCTGGCTCGGAAGCGACAGCCGTGAGGCGTCCGCGGCGGCGCTCAACCGGCGGCTCCGCCCCACCGCCCTCGCCCACGCTGCGGCGCAGGGTCTCGATCTCCTGCTGCAAGGCGCGCCGGTCCGCCCTGGCGGCTTCGAGGGCCCCGTCGGCGGCGGCCTTTTCGGTGCGCAGCTTCTCAACGAGGTCGGCCCGGGTGGTGAGCGCCGAAACGTCCATCGCGTGGGCCCGCTCGGAGGCCGCAAGCGCCGCCTCGGCCCGCATGGTCTCGGTTTCGAGCCGCCCCTTGAGGTCTTCGAGTTCGGTATTGGCCGCCTCGAGAGCTGCGGCGTCCTCCTCACGCTGGGTGCGCAAGGTCTCGATCATCCGGTCGCGATCGTCGCGCTCCTGGCCGAGCGCCTCGACCTTGTGATCGAGAACGGCGCGGCGCGTTTCGAAATCGCTGAGCCGCGTGTCGCGCTCCGCAACTTCGATCCGCGCCTGGGCGAGGCTGCGCTCCGCGTCCGAGATGCGCAGGCGCAGCCCGTCCACGGAGGTTTCCAGGGTGGCGATCACGAGGCGGCGCTCTTCGCTGAGTTCTTCGAGCGCCGCATGCGCGCGCTGCAGGTTCTCGAGCTCCTGGCGGCGCGCGACGAGGTCTTCGGTCGTGATCCTCAACTCAGCGGCCGTGCGGTCCAGGTCGGCGGCCGTGGCCGCAAGCATGTCGCGCGTCGCCGCCAGATCGGCGTCGAGTTCGGCGATGGTTTGGTCGCGAGTCGCCACCACGGTCTGGAGATCGCTGATCTGCACCGCCCTGCGGCCAAGCTCGGCCATGTCGTCGGCGTGCGATTTCGCCACCGCTTCGGCGCGCAGTTCAACGCGTCGGGCTTCCACGGCCATCTCTGCGCGCAGGTGGTCCCGCTCGGCCGCGATCTCGGCAAGAGACATCGGGAGCCGGGCCTCGACCCGGCGGCGGGCGAGGCGCTCGGCCCGGCGCGACAGCGCGGGCAACACCAGAAGAGCCAGCAGGGCCGCCGTCAAAAAGCCCAGGGCGAAGATCATCCCGGTTTCGATCACCGCCGCGGGCCTCTCCGATCACTCTCGCGGCTGAGCATCGCACGCCGCCGAGTTGTTTTCCAACCCGCAACGCCGGCGCCCAACCGCTGGCCCCTATACGGGGCGAATTCGTTCAGAAGGGATTCCAGGTCGAGCTCGGCGTGAACTTGAGGTATCCCACATTGACGCCGAGACGCGCGCCCACGCCCGAGCTGATCGGCACCACAACCATCTGGTCGGCCACAAGCGCCGTCATGCCAAAGCCGCCGACGAAATAGGCCGAGCCATCCACGCCGCCGAAACGCTGGAAAAGCGCGTCCGTGGACGGCATGTTGTAGACCAGCATCATGGTTCGCGCGCCCTGGCCGCCGAAGTCGAAGCCGAAGGAAGGCCCCTGCCAGAAGATGCGCCGGTCGCCCGCGTTGCGGGTGTAGAGAACGCCCTCGCCGTAGCGCAGGCCGCCCACGAAGGCCGCTCCGCCCTCCTGGCCGAGGATGTATCCGTTTGGCTGGCCCCATCGGCGCGTCGCCTCCTCGATCGTCAACGCAAGACCGCGGGTGACGTTGCCGAAGAAGCGATGTCCGGAGTTCACCAGCTCGTCGGACGAATAAGCCGCCGGGGGCGGCGGGGGATTGCGCCTGTTCTGCGCGAGCGCCGCTTCGGCCGAGCACACGGAGAGGATGAAGAGGGCGGCGCGCGCCAGTTGGCGCATGCTGATGATCATGAAGCTCCTCCCGTCACGCGCGCAGCGAATCGCCGGGTGGTGAACCGCGTCAACGCAACTGCAAGCGCCATCGTGCTAGATGCAGCCGGACGGCCGCATGGTGATCGAATCAACCCGATGTTACAGTCCAGACGAAGTATGACGCAGGCAAGGCCCTTTCGCGCCGCCATCTTGGCCTTGGCCCTGTTATGCGCGCTCCATCCCGCAAAGGCCGACGATGCGGCTGTGACGACGCAGCGGATCGTCGTCGATCCGCTCAGCGGGCTCGCGCTCTACGGCTATGATCCGGTCGCTTACTTCATCGACAAGACCGCGGCGGCGGGGCGGCCCGCCTTCGAGTGGCGCTGGGCCGGCGCCACCTGGCGCTTCGCCTCGGAGGCCAACCGGGCCGAGTTCATGCGCAATCCGGAGGCGTTCGCCCCCGCTTACGGCGGCTATGACGGCGAAGGCGTGCTCCGCCGGACGCCGATCGCGGCCGATCCCACCATTTTCGTGCTGCGCGACGACCGCGTTTTCCTGTTTCGCTCGCCCGAAGCCCGGCAGCTGTTTTTCGCATCTGGCGGCATCGAGGCGGCGGACAAGCTGTGGCCGATCGTGCTGAAGGACCTGATCCCCTGAGTGGGCGCGGACGCGCTCTGGTCGCGCCTCACTTTCAAGGCGGCGCTGGGCGGTGTATCCGCATGAGGGCGGCCTTTGCCGATTCGGCGCCGAACGGCGGAGATACTCAATGACGGCCATCACTCTCGACGCACTCGATCTGTCGGCGCTGCTGTGCAGCCGCGTCTGCCACGACGTGATCAGCCCGGTCGGCGCCATCGTGAACGGTCTCGAGGTGCTCGAGGACGAGAAGGACGAGTCCATGCGCGGCTTCGCGCAGGACCTCATCAAGAAAAGCGCCCGCCAGGCCTCGGCCCGGCTTCAGTTCGCCCGGCTCGCCTTCGGGGCCGCTGGGTCCGCCGGCGCGGCCATCGACACCGGCGACGCCGAGCAGGTGGCGCGCGGCTTCATCCACGATGAGCGCACCACCCTGAACTGGCACGCGCCGCGCGTGCTGCTGCCCAAGAACCAGGTGAAGCTGCTGCTCAACCTGCTGGTGATCGCCACGACGACGATCCCGCGCGGCGGCGTCATCGACCTCACCCTCACGGTTGAGGGCGACAAGGGCACGTTCCACATCGCCTCGAAGGGCATCAACGCCCGCATCCCGCAGTCGGTGCCCGGCCTGCTCGCCGGCGCGCCCGAGAGCGGCTCCGTGGACGCCCACGGCATCCAGCCCTTCTATGCCGGACTGATCGCCCGGGCGGCGAGCATGAGCGTCGATCTCACCATCGAGGGCGACATCGTCACCATTCTCGCCAAGCCGCAGGCGGAATAGCGCAGCCGCGACGCGGTTTCCTGGCGAAACCAGGGCCAGCCGCAACCTATCATCAACGCTTCATGGGCATGAATGGTCGACGGCGCCGGACGCGGCGCCTGACCGGGAATCCCCATGGACGACGTTCTTCGCGAGTTTCTGACCGAGACCTTCGAAACGGTCGAAAACGTCGATCGCGAGCTCGTGCAATTCGAGCGCGAGCCGAACAACGCCACCATGCTGGCGCATATTTTCCGGCTCGTTCACACCATCAAGGGCACCTGCGGGTTTCTCGGCCTGCCGCGCCTCGAGGCGCTGTCGCATGCGGCCGAAAGCCTCATCAGCCGCTTTCGCGAGGGCGCGCCCGTCACCACCGAGGCGGTGACGCTGATCCTGCTCACGATCGACCGGATCAAGATGATCCTGCGGACCCTGGAAGAAAGCCAGGCCGAGCCCGACGGGCAGGACACCGACCTGATCGACGAACTCACGGCGCGCGCCGAGGGTCGTGAAACCGAGCAGACCATCGGCGATCAACCGCAGCCGGAACCGGCCGTGGCGGCGCGCGCCCCGAGCGCGCAAATCGCGCCCACGCCAATCATCTCCGACCCCCCGCAGGACGGCATCGAGCATGCCGAGGCGCAGCGCTCCCGGGCGCAGCCCAGCAAGGCGGCGCCCGCGCGCCCCAACGGGCAGGGAGGCGCCAACTCGGCGCAGTCCATCCGGGTCGGCCTCGATACGCTCGAAGGCCTGATGACGATGGTGTCGGAGCTGGTGCTGACCCGCAACCAGTTGGTCGAACTGGCGCGGCACGACGAGAACAGCGACTTCAAGGGGCCGCTCCAGCGCCTCTCAAGCGTCACCGCGGAGCTGCAGGAGCGGGTCATGAAGACCCGCATGCAGCCCATTAGCACGGCCTGGCAGAAGCTTCCGCGGCTGGTGCGCGACCTTTGCGCCGAACTCGGCAAGGACATCGAGCTCGCGCTGACGGGCGCTGAGACCGAGCTGGACCGCCAGGTTCTCGAGCTCATCAAGGACCCGTTCACCCACCTGATCCGCAACGCGGCCGACCACGGCATCGAGACGCCGGAGGAACGTCGGCTCGTTGGCAAGCCGGCGCGCGGCACGATCCGCATCTCGGCCGTACACGAGAGCGGCACCATCACGATCGAAGTCGCGGACGACGGCCGCGGGCTCGACGTCGGCAAGATCGCCGCCAAGGCGCTGGAACGCGGCCTCGTCGGCCCGGGCGAACTCGAGCGCATGAGCGACGAGCGCATCGCCCGCTTCATCTTCGAACCAGGATTCACGACCGTTTCGCACGTCTCTCACGTCTCCGGCCGCGGCGTGGGCATGGACGTGGTCCGCACCAACATCGAGCTGATCGGCGGGTCGGTCGACGTTCGCTGGGTGCCGGGCGAAGGCTCCACCCTGACCATGAAGATCCCGCTCACGCTCGCGATCGTGGCGGCCTTGATCATTGAGGCCGGCGGGCAGCGTTTCGCGATCCCGCAGGTGGCCGTGCTCGAACTCGTTCAGCCGCGCGCCACGTCCGAGCATCGCCTCGAATCGATCAACGGCACCTGGCTGCTTCGTCTGCGCGAAACCCTGTTGCCCGTGGTGCGGCTGAGCGCGATCCTCGGGCTCGATCCAGTCGGCGAGCGCTTCGATCCCGAGGATGGCTTCGTGGTCGTCCTGAAGCTCGGCAAGCGGTCCTTCGGACTGGTGGTCGACAAGGTGTTCCACACCGAAGAGATCGTCGTGAAGCCGATCTCCAACATCCTGAAGCCGATCAACATCTTCTCGGGCAACACGATCCTGGGCGATGGCCGCGTGATCCTGATCCTGGATCCCAACGGCATTGTGCAGCGGATCGGCCATGGGCCCACCATGACCCGTCCGGAACGCGACGAAGTCGCCCCGCGCCGCCGCGTGCAGGAAGACAAGACCTCTTTCCTCGTCTTCCGCGCCGGCCAGGGCGAGGTCAAGGCGGTGCCGCTCGCAGCCGTGACCCGGCTCGAGGAGTTCGACGTCTCCAAGATTGAAACCGTGGGCGGCCGCATCGTCGCCCAGTACCGGGGCGACCTGATTCCGATCGTGCCGGCGGTTCCTGGCTCTCCCCTCCACGCCAGCGGCATCCAGCCGGTTCTCGTGTTCTCGGAGGGCGATCGCACCGCCGGCATCGCGGTCGATGAGATCGTCGACATCGTCGAGGACCATCTCGACATCAAGGCCACCGGCCAGGCGCCCGGCATCGTCGGCTCGGCCGTGATCCGCGGGCGCGCCACCGAAATCATCGACGTCGCGCATTTCCTGCCCCTGGCCTATCCGGACTGGTTCGAGAACGCCGCCGCGCCGGCCCCTGCCCGCTCCAACCGGGTGCTGCTGGTGGATGGCGCGCCCTTCTTTCGCGGCATGCTGCTGCCGGTTCTCAAGGCCGCCGGATACGACGTGGTCGCGCTCGCCGAGTTCGACGCAGCCCTGGCGCTGGCCCAGCGCAGCGCCGACAGCTTCGCGGTTGTGGTCGCCGACATTGAATCGCGCGGCCGCAACGGCTTCGATCTCGCCGAGGGCTTGCAGGCGGACCGGCGCACCGCCGAACTGCCCATCATCGGGCTCGCGTCGCGACTCCAGCCGGCCGCGCTTGAACGCGCCCGCGCGCTCGGCATCTTTGACGTGGTCGCGAAATTCGATCGCACCGGCCTCATCGAGGCGCTCGCCGAGGCGACCCAGCACAGGGAGGCCGCAGGCGCATGACGCTGATGCCAAGATCCGGCTTCGAGGATGTCGAGACGACGTCCGAAACCCGTGAATTCGTCACCGTGCTGGTGGATGGGCAACTGTTCGGACTGCCGATCGAATGCGTGCACGACGTATTCATCGCCGCCGAGGTCACGCCGGTTCCGCTGGCGCCGCCTGAAGTCGCCGGGCTCCTCAATCTGCGCGGCCGGGTCGTCACCACCCTGTCGCTGCGCCGCATCCTCAAGCTCGACGACGTCGACCAGAAGCCCAGCCGCATGGTGGTGGGCGTCGAGTATGGCGGCGAATCGTTCGGCCTCGCGGTGGACGGCGTCGGCGAGGTGCTCAGCCTCGGCACGGCCGAACTGCAGCCCAATCCCATCAATCTCGATCCACGCTGGGCCCGGATCGCGGCCGGCATCCACTGGCTCGAGAACGGGCTTCTCGTGGTGATCGACATCGAAGCCATTCTCGGCCCCGCCTCGCATTCGGAGGGCGCACGGCTCGCGTCATTCTCCCCGTCCAAGGGATTTCAATCATGAAGACCTGTCTTGTCGCAGACGACTCCCCCGTAATCCGCAAAGTCGCGCGCCGTATCTTGGAGGGGCTCGATTTTCGCGTCGAGGAGGCCGAGGACGGGCAGCAGGCGCTCGCGGCGTGCCAGCGCAGCATGCCGGACGCCGTGCTGATCGACGGCTTCATGCCGGTGATGGACGGCTTCGACTTCTGCAAGGCGCTGCGGCGCACGCCGGGCGGCGGCGTGCCCAAGGTGCTGGTCTGGAACACCGAGAACGAAGTCGCCGTGATGGCCCGCGCCATTCACGCCGGAGCCGACGACGTGCTGCTGAAGCCCTTTGATCGCGCCCAGATGACCAACAAGCTCACCGAAGTCGGGCTGATCCAGGCGCGCTGACGCCCTCCCCCGCCCGGATCCACGCACAAAAAACCCCGCCGGCGGCGGGGTTTTTTACTGACTTCGAGCGCGTGGCCTCAGGCCGGAATGCGCTCTTCGGTTTCGTTCGGCTCGCGCAGCACGTAGCCGCGGCCCCAAACCGTCTCGATGTAGTTCTTGCCCTGCGACGCATTGGCGAGCTTCTTGCGAAGCTTGCAGATGAAAACGTCGATGATCTTGAGCTCGGGCTCGTCCATGCCGCCGTAGAGATGGTTCAGGAACATCTCCTTGGTCAGCGTCGTGCCCTTGCGCAGGCTCAGGAGCTCCAGCATCTGGTACTCCTTGCCGGTCAGGTGCACCCGCGCCCCGGAGACCTCCACCGTCTTCTGGTCGAGGTTCACGATCAGGTCGCCGGTGGTGATCACCGACTGGGCGTGACCCTTCGACCGACGCACGATGGCGTGGATGCGGGCGACCAGCTCGTCCTTGTGGAAGGGCTTGGTCAGGTAGTCGTCGGCGCCGAAGCCGAGGCCACGAACCTTGTCCTCGATGCCGGCGAGGCCGGAGAGAATCAAGATCGGCGTCTTGACCTTGGCGACCCGAAGGCTGCGCAGAACCTCGTAACCCGACATGTCGGGGAGGTTCAGGTCGAGCAGGATGATGTCGTAGTCGTACAGCTTCCCGAGGTCGATGCCTTCCTCGCCGAGATCCGTCGTATAGACGTTGAAATTCTCGGACTTGAGCATCAACTCGATGCTCTGGGCGGTAGCGCTGTCGTCTTCGATGAGAAGTATGCGCATTTCAGGTCTCCAAGCTCGTCCCTTGGTCCGCAACCGCAGCATCGACCGGCGGGACCCGGCTGAAGCTCTCAAACGTCCTCTCGGACGTCCGTGTGATCTCGACTCGCAACACTACGCCGCAATGGTTAACAAAACCTGATTCTGATCCGCAAGCCTCATCGGACCCGACTTTCGCGAATCGGGATAAAATGTTGCTCTTGAAGCGGAAAAGGCGAGCGTTGGATCTCATGTGGCGGATTAAGCATCTCTGGTAACCGACTCTCAGGACTCACCCTTCGGAACAGCGCTTCCGATTGGGCGGGACATGCGGGTTCGGCAAGGGCATTGTTAACGGGACGGGTAAACGAATCGTTACGGACCAGGCATGCCTGTTCATGAACATGACCGTCTGCATGCCTTGCGCGCAGATTTGGCCGACATCGACGACCTGAAGGTTTATGGCCGCGTCGCCAGCGTGCGCGGGTTGATGATCGAGGTCGCGGGGCCGCTGTCCACCATGCATGTCGGCGGGCTGCTCGACATCGAGGTCACGCCCGGCCGCACGGTGCCGTGCGAGGTGGTCGGCTTTTCGGGCGATCGCGCCCTCGTGATGCCGTTCGGGGTTATCGAGGGCCTTCGCCGCGGCTGCCGGGCCATCGTGCGCTCGGCTCCGGGCGGCGTGCGCCCTTCGCGCGCCTGGTTGGGCCGCGTCATCAACGCCATGGGCGAGCCCATCGACGGCAAGGGGCCCCTGCCGGCAGGACAGAATCTCGTGCGGCTGAAGCAGGACGCGCCGCCGGCTCACTCCCGCCAGCGCGTCGGAGCGCCGCTCGACCTCGGCGTGCGCGTGCTCAACACCTTTGTGACCTGCTGCCGCGGCCAGCGTATCGGCATCTTCGCGGGATCGGGGGTCGGGAAGTCCGTGCTCCTGTCCATGCTGGCCCGCAACGCCGGGTCGGACGTGGCCGTGATCGGCCTGATCGGCGAACGCGGCCGTGAGGTGCAGGAGTTCCTGCAGGAGGACTTGAAGGAAGAAGGCCTTGCCCGCGCCATCGTGGTGGTGGCCACCTCGGACGAGCCTGCGTTGATGCGCAAGCAGGCCGCCTACCTGACGCTGGCGATCTCGGAATATTTCCGCGACGAGGGCGCGGATGTGCTGTGCATGATGGACAGTGTCACCCGCTTCGCCATGGCGCAGCGCGAGATCGGCCTCGCCTCCGGCGAGCCGCCCACCACCAAGGGCTACACGCCGACGGTGTTCACCGAGCTGCCGCGCCTCCTCGAGCGCGCCGGCCCCGGCGCGGGTGAAGGCACCATCACGGGCCTGTTCACCGTTCTGGTGGACGGCGACGACCACAACGAGCCGGTCGCCGATGCGGTCCGCGGCATCTTGGACGGCCATATCGTGATGGAGCGCGGCATCGCGGAGCGGGGCCGCTACCCGGCCGTGAACGTGTTAAAGTCCGTGTCGCGCACCATGCCGCGATCCTGCGACCCGGAATTCTGGCCCGTGGTGCAGAGCGCCCGTCAGGCCATGGCGACCTATTCCGATATGGAAGAACTTATCCGACTTGGCGCTTATCGGGCCGGGTCATCGGAAGAAGTCGACACGGCAATCCGCCTGAACCCGCATCTCGAAGATTTTCTGCGTCAAAGTAAGGAAGAAGCAACCTCGTTGCGTGAAGGATACATCCGTCTCGCGGAGATCATGGCCGGCGCCTGACGGCTGATCGAAGTGCAAACTCGGAACCGTCCCGACCGGCTCCGCAGCGTGAGTAGATGGGTATGAAATCGCGGGATACCGTCATGCGCTTGAAGCGCTTCCAGGTGGACGAAAAGCGTCGCCGGGTTGCGCAGATCGAGATGATGATCGCTGACTTCGAGCGCATGGTGCATGAGCTCGAGCGCGAGATCGCCTCCGAGGAGCAGAAGTCGGGCATTTCCGACAAGGCTCACTTCGCCTACCCGACCTATGCGCGCGCCGCCATGACGCGCAAGGAGAACCTGCAGCGCTCCGCCGACGAGTTGAAGACCCAGCTCGAGGACGCCCGAGTCGAACTCGAGGCGGCCTTCCAGGAGCTCAAGAAATTCGAGATTCTGGATGACCGCGAGCAGGCGCGCGAACGCGCCGCCGAGGCCGCCCGCGAGCAGTCGGACCTCGACCGCATCGGCCTCGCCATGCGGGCGGGCTTCGCCCGAGCCTGAGCCAGGGCGCCGGCTCTACACGAAAGCCCGGTCGCCTCGACCGGGCTTTCGCATTCAAGGCCGAACCAGCGGGATTTCCGGAAAAGCCCCCGGGTCGAGAGCGCCCGTGAGCCTCGGGTCGTCCGCGATCTCCACGGCGAGCTTGAAGGGTGCGAACCCGAAACGCCGGTAGAACCCGACCGCGCCCGGGTGATCGAGCGTGCACGTGTGGAGCCAGCAGCGGCCGATCGGACGCGCCCACGCGATGGCGAGCGCTTCGCGCATCATCCAGCCGCCGACCCCCTGCCCAACCGCGCTGTCCACCAGCCCGAAATAAACGATCTCGGCCTCGCCGGGCTGCGTCAGGTCGAGTTCGAGCAACCCGAGGTCGACGCCGTCCCGCGTCGCCGCATAGGCTTCCACTCCGGGGCTGGCCAGAATGGCCGCGAGATCGCCGTCCGCGATCGACAGCCGCGAGAACCAGAACCATCGCTCGCCGATCTGCCTGTAGATGCGCTTGTAGCGGGCGACGTCGACGGGGCCGAGGCGGACCAGTTGCACCCCGACGGCGGGGCGAGCCGTCAGGGTCGGCTTCCGCCGCATTTCCAGAAAAGTCACGACGGACGCGATCTTGCCGGGCGGCACAACCGTGTACCCGTCCGGCAGCGCCTGCTGAGTTGACATCGTTCCTGTCGTCCTTATGTGCCGGGCTTCGGGATTGTAGCGTCGCCCCGCCCGCTCACAATCCGCCAAGGGAGCTTCGAGACCATGAAGACGCACCTGTTCGCCGCACTCGTGATCGGCGCTCTGGCGGCAATGCCCGCTTTGGCGCAGCAGAACCACAGCGGCCACTCGATGCCGATGCCGGCGCGCCAGGGAACTTCCAACGCCGGCTACAAGGCCGCGATGGACAAGATGCACAAGGACATGACCGCCCCGCTCACCGGCGACGCCGACGTCGACTTCGTGCGCGGCATGATCCCGCATCACCAGGGCGCAATCGACATGGCGCGGGTGGAGCTGCAGCACGGCAAGGACCCGGAGCTGCGCAAGATGGCCGAGGAGATCGTCAAGGCCCAGGAGGCCGAGATCGCCACCATGAAGGCCTGGCTGAGCAAGCACGGCAAGTGAGCGCGCGCCGCACCCGCGCGACCCATCGCGCAAGCGGCGCTGTTTGATAGTCGTCAAATCAACGTGACAGCATCGTCGTTCTGCCCCACTGTCTCGGCAACGAAGAGTGGGGCGGGGAATGGAGACGGCCGGCGAGTTGCGCTTCGAGCGCATCGCGAAGGCGTTCGGCGGCGCGCAGGCGCTGAAGGGCGTGAGCCTCTCCGCGCGGCGCGGCGAGGTGCTGGCGCTCCTGGGTGAGAACGGCGCCGGCAAGTCCACCCTGATCAAAATTCTCGGCGGCATCCACAAGGCCGACCAGGGCGCCATCACGATCGATGGCGCGCCTTACGCGCACTACGCGCCGCGGCGCGGCGAGCGCCAGGCCGTTGGCTTCATCCACCAGGATCTCGGCCTGCTCGAGTGGATGACGGTGGCCGAGAACGTCGCGATGGCGGGCGGCTACGCGAGACGCCCGGGCTGGGGCCGGCTCATCGATTGGCGCGAGACCACCCGCACGGCGGCCCGCGCGCTGGCGCTGGTCGGCTGCGACATCGACCCCACCACCCGCATCAATGCCCTCAGCCGCACGGAGAAGTCGCTGGTCGCGATTGCGCGCGCGCTGGTGGTCGACTGCGACTACCTCGTGCTCGACGAGCCGACCGCCAGCCTCCCGGCCGACGAAGTGGAGCGTCTCTTCTCCGCCATGCGGCGCTTGAAGGCGGCCGGCGTGGGCATGATCTACGTGTCGCACCGGCTCGACGAGGTGTTCCGCATCGCCGACCGCGTCGCGGTGCTGCGCGACGGACGCCTCGTTGGCGAAGGCGCTGTCGCGGACGCCACCCCCCAATCGCTGGTTGGCCTGATCGTCGGCCGCAGCCTCGATGACGCCTTCACCCGCCCGGCCCATCCGCCCGGAGCCGTGCGCGTCGCCGTACGTGAGCTGCGCACCGCCGGCGCCGGTCCGGTGAGCTTCGAGGTGCGCGACCGCGAGATCCTCGGTCTCGTTGGCCTGCGCGGCGCCGGGCAGGAGGACGTCGGCCGGGCGCTGTTCGGCGCCACGCCCCATGCGGGCGAGATCACGCTGGACGGCGCCGCGCCGGACCTGTCCTCGCCCGTGGCGGCGTTGAGGGCCGGCGTCGGCCTGATCGCACGCGACCGCACCGAGGAATCAATCGCCCCCGCGCTCTCCATCCGCGAGAACGCCTTTCTGAACCCCGCAGCGGCCGGCCGGCGCCTCCTTGCGCCGCTCTCCCCGGCCCGCGAAGCAGAAGCCGCCCGCGCGCTCGGCGCCGAAGTCGGCCTGCGCCCCAACGATCCCACCCTGCCGATCGAGGGGCTCTCGGGCGGCAACCAGCAGAAGGTGGTGGTCGGCCGCTGGCTGGCGACGGGCCGGCGCCTGCTGATCGCCGAGGACCCGACCGCCGGCGTCGACGTCGGCGCGAAAGCCGAGATCTACCGCCTGATCGCCGGCGCGCTGGAGCGCGGCCTCGCCGTCGTGGTGGTGTCCACAGACTTCGAGGAAGTCGCGCATCTGTGCCACCGCGCCCTGGTGTTCAACCGCGGCCGCATCATCCGCGAGCTCAGCGGCCCGGCGCTCGCCGCCCAGGCCCTCATCAGCGCCGCCTCAGCCTCGGAGGCTGCATGAACTCCATCGAATCCAACGCCCTCGAGCCCACGCCGGCCGAGCTGCGCCGCCTTTCGCCACGCGACCGGGCGCTGCGGCTGCTGCCCGTCTACGGCCTGCCGATCCTTACGGTGGCGCTGGTGGCGCTGTTCTCGGCGCTGCTGCCCGAAACCTTCCCGACTATGCTGAACCTGCGGTCGATCGTGTCCGACAAGGCCATTATCGCGCTTCTGTCCCTGGCCGCCATGATCCCGATGGCGGCTGGCAAGATCGACCTCACGGTCGGCTACGGCATCGTGCTGTGGCACATCCTGGCCATCTCGCTGCAAACCGCGTTCGGCCTGCCCTGGCCGGTGGCGGTCGTTGTCGTGTTGGCGCTGGGGGCGCTCGTGGGCGCGATCAACGGCGCGCTCGTGGAGGTCGCCCGGATCGACAGCTTCATCGCCACGCTGGGCACCGGCACGGTGCTGTACGCGCTGGCGCTGTGGCACACGGGCGGCAGGCAGGTCGTCGCACCCTTGCCGGAGGGCTTCCTGGCGCTCAACGGCGCCTTCGTGTTCGGGCTGCCGATCACCGGCTTCTACGTGCTCGCGCTGGCGCTGGCGATGTGGCTCGCGCTCGAGCACCTGCCGGTGGGTCGCTACCTCTACGCCATCGGGGCGAACCCCAAGGCGGCGGCGCTGAACGGCATCCCGGTGCAGCGCTTCACCATGGCGGCCTTTGTGACGTCCGGAACGCTCGCGGCCGCCGCCGGCGTGCTGCTCGCGTCCAAATTGCGCATCGGCCAGGCCAGCGTCGGGCTGGAATACCTTCTGCCCGCGCTGGTCGGCGCCTTTCTGGGCTCCACCACCATCAAGCCCGGGCGCGTCAACGTCTGGGGCACGCTGGTCGGCGTTTCCGTGCTGGCGGTGGGCATCGCCGGCATCCAGCAATTCGGCGGCTCCTTCTGGGTCGAGCCGCTGTTCAACGGCGTCACCCTGCTGGTCGCCATCGGCATCGCCGGCTACGCGCAGCGTCGCAAGGGCGCGGCCGCACGCCAACCGCCCGCCGACGCCGCGCCGCCGTGAGCGGCGCCCGTTTTCACCAAGAGCAAAAAGCACAACGCTTCAAGGAGGGGACCATGCTGAAACACATCATCGCCGGCGTCGCCGGAGCCGGCCTTCTGGCCGCAGCCGCCGCGCCGGCCAACGCCGACGCCATTGCGGACGCCAACGCGTTCGTGGCGACCTTCGCGGGCCGGGCCACGAAATGGGACGGCCCCACGACCGGCCCAAAGGGCGCGGCTGGCAAGACCATCGTGGTTCTGGCCGCCGACATGAAGAACGGCGGCGTGCTCGGCGTCTCCAACGGCGTGTCCGAGGCCGCCAAGGCGCTGGGCTGGACCGTGCGCGTGCTGGACGGCGCCGGCTCCATCTCGGGCCGCACTGCCGCCTTCGGGCAGGCCATGGCGCTGAAGCCGGACGGCATCGTGATCAACGGCTTTGACGCCGTGGAGCAGAAGGCCGGCATCGAGGCGGCCGGCGCGGCCAAGATCCCCCTGGTGTCCTGGCACGCCGCGCCCGTGATCGGCCCGGTCCCGGGCACCCCCGTCCGGGTCAACGTCTCCACGGACGCCATGGACGTGTCCCGCGCGGCCGCCCTGTGGGCCTTCGCGGACGCCGGCGGCAAGCCCGGCGTGGTGATCTTCACGGATTCGACCTACGCGATCGCGATCGCCAAGGCCAACAAGATCCGCGACGTGATCACGGCAGCCGGCGGCACGGTGCTCGAATATGTCGACACCCCCATCGCGGACACGTCCACCCGCATGCCGCAGCTCACCACGTCGCTGCTGCAGCGCCATGGCGCCAAGTGGACGCATGCGCTCGCGATCAACGACATCTATTTCGACTTCATGGGCCCGTCGCTCGCCTCCGCGGGGATCAAGGGCGATGGAGCCCCCAAGGCGGTCGCGGCCGGCGACGGCTCCGAGAGCGCCTACCAGCGCATCCGCTCGGGCCAGTACCAAGCTGTCACCGTGGCCGAGCCGCTCAACCTCCAGGGCTGGCAGCTCGTGGACGAGCTCAACCGCGCCTTCGCGGGCGAGGCCTGGTCCGGCTACACGCCGCCGCTGCATGTGGTCACCAAGAGCAATGTCGAGTTCGACGGCGGTCCCAAGAACGCCTTTGATCCCGACAACGGCTATCGCGACGCCTACAAGGCGATCTGGGGCAAGTAAGAGCCGGACGGCCCGCGGGCGCATGCCGCCCGGGCCGGCCGCGCCCGCCGAACCGGCCGCGAGCCTGCGATCAGGCTTGCGGCGGTGATCCGCTTCGTGCAGGACATGCCGCCAACGAGGCCTGCACGGGGGCGACCAGGTCGGCTGGCATGAAGCGCATCATGGATTTCATCTGGCCCCTCGTCGGGCTGGCCGCGGTCGTTTGGTCGATCGACCTCCTGTACAAGAAGCTGAAGCTGGAGGCCGGAGCCGACCCCGCCGTCCGCGCGCTGCTGGACCAGGGGTCCGTCTGGGCGAACGTCAAGACGATCGCATCCGTGATCGCGGCGAAAATCGTCGAGATTCCTCCGCATGCCTACCTGCTGTGCGCGCTCTCGACGCTCGTCGCCTATGCGGCGCTGGCCTGGTACGACCGGATCGCGCTGATTCATCTTAAGAAACAGAACGGCATATCGTGGTTCTACATCGCGACTTGCTCGTTCGTGACCTACGCGCTGTCGCACAACATCGGCGCCTCGGTGTTCTCGGGCGGCATGGTGCGCTACCGGGCCTACACGGCGAAGGGGCTCTCGGCGGCCGAGGTCGCCATCCTGGTGGCTCTCTGCTCCTTCACCTTCGCGTTCGGAACCATCCTGCTGCTCGGCCTCGTGCTGGTCGGCGAGCCGCAGATCCTCGGGCCCCTGCAGACGCTCTCGCCCTGGTTCGCCATCAACCCCAATGTCGCCCGGCTCGTAGGGTTCGGCCTCCTGGCCTTCTGCGCCCTGTACACGCTGGGCTCGTGGCGGCATTTCAAGCCCATCCAGTTCGGCCACTTCGAGGTGGTCTACCCGCGCCTGCCGATCGTGCTTCGCCAGTATTTCGCGGCGCCGCTGGAGCTGATGGGCGCGGCAGGCATCATCTACTTCGCCCTGCCGGAGGGCAGCCCGCACTTCTTTATCGTGCTGGGAGCCTTCCTGATGTCGTTCTCGGCCGGCCTCCTGTCGCAGGTGCCGGGCGGCGTCGGCGTCATGGAGGCGGTGTTCCTGGCCATCATGCCGTCGGTGCCCGCACCGTCGGTGGTGGCCGCGCTGCTGGTCTGGCGGCTGTTCTACCTGATCCTGCCGCTCGTCATGTCGCTGCCGGTCGTGTTGCTCTTCGAGCGCTCGCAACTCGCCCAGGCCGCCGCTCCGATTGAGCCGAAAGCGCCCGTCTGATCGGCCGAGACGGCGGCGCATCAGACGCTCCCCACCGTCTTCAGCCTCGCCCGCGTGTGGATCTCGGCCTGCGAGATCACCGGCGTTTCGCGGCGAAAGCGCTCGATGATCGAGCGCACGAAGGGGCGTGCGTAGGCCGACGTCACCAGCACCGGGATCTCGCCCATCCGCGCCGCCTCTTCGAAGCGGTCGCGCACCACCATCACGAAATCCTGCAGGCGCGAGGGCTGCATCGCGAGGTGCCGTTCGTCGCCCTGCCCGACGATGGATTCGGCGAACGTCGTTTCCCAGGCCGGCGACAACGTGATGATCGGCAACTGGCCCTGCGCATTGGCGTATTGCGCGCAGATCTGCCGCGCGATGCGCTGGCGCACGATCTCGGCGATGTCGCGCGGGTTCTTGGTCATGTTCACCGCCTCGGCGATGCCCTCCAGGATGGTGCCGAGGTCGCGGATCGACACACGCTCGCCAAGCAGGATCTGCAGCACGCGCTGGATCGTCGTCATCGGGATCTGGTTCGGCGTCAGCTCCTTGACGAGGTCGGAATGTTCCTTGGGCAGGTCCTTCAGGAGCTTCTGCAACTCCACATAGGACAGGAGCTCGCCTACGTTGGCCTTCAGGATCTCGGTCAGGTGGGTCGAGATCACCGTGGCGGCGTCCACCACCGTGTAGCCCCGAATCTGCGCGTCGTCGCGCAGCGAAGCGTCAATCCAGGTCGCCGGCAACCCGAAGGTCGGCTCGATCGTGTGCTGGCCCGGCAGCTCGATGGCGCCGCCCATGGGGTCGATGGCCATGAACTGGCCGGGATAGACCACGCCCTGGCCGGCGTCGACCTCCTTGAGCTTGACGATATAGAAATTGGCCTCGAGCTGGACGTTGTCGAGGATGCGCACCGACGGCATCACGAAGCCCATTTCGCTCGCCAGGGTCCGCCGGAGCGCCTTGATCTGCTCGGTCAGGCGATCGCCCCCATGGGGATCGTTCACCAGCGGCAGCAGCGCATAGCCGATCTCGATCTTGAGATCGTCCATCTTGAGCACCTCGGCCATGGTCTCTTCGCGCGGAGCCTGCCCGGCGGCGCCCCCTGGTGCGCCGGGAACGCCCTCTGGGTCGGCATGAGCAGCCGCTTCCCGGGCGATATGCAGCTTGCGGGCGAACCACGCCGCGCCGGCCGCCAGGCCGAAGAAGGGCAGCATCGGGATGCCGGGCAGCAGGCCGACCGCCACCATCACGGCGGCCGACATGCCCAGCGCCTTCGGCATGGTGGCGAGCTGCTTGGACAGTGCCTTGGCGGCCGAACCGGAGACGCCGGCCTTGGACACCAGCAGGCCCGCGGCCGTGGACACGATCAGGGCCGGGATCTGCGACACGAGGCCATCGCCCACGGTCAGCAGCGTGTAGGTGCGGCTCGCCTGCGAGAAGCTGACGCCATGCTGCACGACGCCGATGATGATGCCGCCGATGACGTTGATGAAGGTGATCAGCAGGCCCGCGATGGCGTCGCCGCGCACGAATTTGGACGCGCCGTCCATGGCGCCGAAGAAGGACGACTCGTCTTCGAGATCCTTGCGGCGCTTCTTGGCGGTCGCTTCGTCGATGAGGCCCGCGTTCAGATCGGCGTCGATCGCCATCTGCTTGCCCGGCATCGCGTCGAGGGTGAAGCGCGCCGCCACTTCGGCGATGCGGCCCGAACCCTTGGTGATCACCACGAAGTTCACCACCAGCAGGATCGCGAACACCACGAGGCCGATCACGAAGTTGCCGCCCATCACGATGGCCCCGAAGGCCTCGATGACGTGCCCGGCGCCGCCCGTGCCCGTATGGCCGTTGGCCAGGATCAGGCGCGTGGATGCGAGGTTCAGCGCCAGCCGTAGCATGGTGGCGATCAGCAGCACGGTGGGGAACGACGAAAACTCGAGCGGCGCCTCGATGAACAGCGCCGTCATCAGGATCAGCACCGACAGGATGATCGAGACCGCCAGCAACAGGTCCAGCAGAAACGCCGGCAGCGGCATGATGAGCACCACCAGGATGCTCATCACCGCGATCGCGAGCGCGATGTCCGACCGGCCCAGCAGGGCGCCGATCTGCCCGAAGGACGGCATGCCGCTGCCATCCGGGGTGGATTTGGCGGTTCTGCCGTCGACCACCGAGAGGTCGGTCATGCGCGTGTGGTCCTCGATGTCGGCTGCGCCCAGACGCAGCTCTGGGCAATTTCTGCCGGGTGCATGGTTAGCGCCCCGTTAACGCAAGCCATCCTGCACGCGGCCGGAGACGCCTTCTCGGTCCCTAACGCTCACCCCTCTCCGTCATCCCCGGCGACCCGCGCAGCGGGTCGGGAAGGAGATCCAGGGGCCATTGCTTGGCTCTGGACCCAGTCCCCTGGATCCCCTTCCCGGCGCTGCGCGCCGCCGGGGATGACGGTGGAGGGGTGTTTCGGTCTCTTTTTCCCGTCTCTCCCCCGCTTGGCGGCCCCTTTTCCCGGGGGAGACGGGGCGCGCATCGATGGCCATGCGTCCGCGTTCTCCGCCGGCGCGGAGGTGGGGCAATCAGTGTGGAGGGGCGCCGCGAGGCGCCGGCCCATCATTGGTTTTACGCGTAGGGTTCGGACGGGCCGACGCCTCGCGACCGGCGATTTTGAACCTTTCCGACCCGCGCTCCTTCCTTGTGGCCGCTCCTTGTGGGCAGCGACCGCAAGGTTGTTAAGGTGGCCTCGTCCACGGCCCCACCGTAGTGTGGGGCGGGCGGGCTGACTGCCGAGGGGCGGGCGTTGCCGGGGCTGTTACCCCCCGAACCCACCTTCCGGCCGCTCCGGAAAGGCCTCCCGGGAGGGTGGGTCCGGTATCCCCACCCGCGCAGGCGCCGCGCCCCGACCCCGCTCTGGACCGCTCCGGAAGCGCCCCCTCCCTGGGTCGAGAGTAGGCGCAGGGTGCGGGAAAGCGGGCGAGATGTCAAGGATTATTTTCATATTGCGGATGTGTTCCCTCTCCCCCCGGGAGAGGGACGCGCACGACGATGCAGCGCCCCGCCGTCATTGCGAGCGCAGCGAAGCAAGCCAGGCGGTTGGGGGTGGCGCCTGGCACTCGGCGTAGCGTCCGGCCTTTAGACTGGATTGCTTCGCATCCGGCTCGCAATGACGGCGAGGCATCGCTTGGATCGGACAAGCCCGGCGCCCTCACCCCTGCCCCTCTCCCGCAGGCGGGAGAAGGAAGGGCACCACGGTTGAGCCCCTCGCCGTCATTGCGAGCGCAGCGAAGCAATCCAGATGGCTGGGGTTGGCCCCGTCACCGGGCGTCGCGCCCAGCCTTAGACTGGATTGCTTCGCCTCCGGCTCGCAATGACGGCGAGGCGGTGGCGCCATGCTTTGCTTCCGCAAACGCAGCGGGGCGGCGCCCCGGCGCCTCAAGCCCGCAGGCGGGCTCCCGAGGGATCAAACAGCGGCTCCGGCAGCGGCTTGGCGCGCACGCGTTCGCCGATCACCTCGACCTCGAAACCGTCCCGGGCGTCCGCGAGCGCGACCGGCACATAGCCCATCGCGACAGAGACGCCGGACCCATGCGCGTAGCCGCCGGACGTGATCCAGCCGACGACCTGGCCATTGCACCAGATCGGTTCGTCCCCGATGGCGTCGGCGTCGCGGGCGTCGAGCTTGAACGTGACGAGCCTGAGCGCGCCGCCGGAGGCCTTCTCGGCCAGCGCCGCGTCCGCGCCGATGAAGTCCGGCCGGCTCCAGCGAATGAAGCGCCCGAGCCCGGCCTCGACCGGACCGTAGATCGGCCGGTACTCGCGCGCCCAGGTCCCGAAGCTCTTTTCCAGCCGCAGCGCGTTCAGCGCCCGCAGGCCGAAATGGCCGACGCCGAATGCCTCCCCGGCGCTCCAGAGCGCGTCGAACAGCGCGCGCTGGCAGTCGGGCTCCACCCAGATCTCGTAGCCGAGGTCGCCCGTGAACGAGATGCGCCCCACGATGGCCGGCACGGGGCCGACATCCATGGCGGCGATCGACAGGAAGGGAAACGCGGCGGTGGACAGGTCCTGCCGGACCAGCCGTTGCAGCAGCTCGCGCGCCCGCGGCCCGGCGACGCTGAGGCCCTGCATCCTCTGGCCGAGCGGATCGATCCGCACGCCCGAGGCCGGCGCGTGCTGGAGGAACCAGCGCATGTGGTGCTGCTCGGCCGGGCCGGAGCCGATCACCAAAAAACGCTCCGGGCCGAGCCGCCCGACCGTGAAGTCGCCGATCAGCTTGCCGCGCTCGTTCAGCATGGGGGTGAGCGTGATGCGGCCCTGGGCCGGCATGCGGCCGGCCAGCACCCTGCACAGAAACGCCTCGGCGCCCGGCCCCGTCACCTCGTATTTGGCGTAGCCGGACGTTTCCAGCACGCCGACGCGCTCACGCACCGTGCGGCATTCCTCGCCGATCGGCCCGAACGCGTTGGAGCGCCGGAATGAGAACACGTCCTTCGGCTCCGTCCCCCTCGGGGCGAACCAGAGCGGGTATTCGAGGCCGTAGCTCTCGCCCATCACGGCGTTGTCGGCCTTGAGCCGGTCAAAAAGCGGCGTGGTGCGCAGCGGCCGCCCGGCTTCGAGCTCCTCGTTGGGGAAGCGGATGCGGAAACGGCGCGAGTAGTTTTCCTTCACGCGTGCGTTGGTGGTGGCGAGCGTGGCCCAGTCGCCATAGCGGGCGACGTCCATGGCCCAGACGTCGAAGCCCGGGTCGCCCTGAATCATCCAGTTGGCGAGCGCCAGCCCGACGCCGCCGCCCTGGCTGAAGCCCGCCATCACGCCGCACGCGACCCAGTAGTTGCGCAGCCCGCGCACTGGGCCGACCAGCGGGTTGCCGTCCGGCGCGAACGTGAACGGGCCGTTGATGATCTTCTTGATGCCGGCCCGGGCGAAGGCCGGGAAATGCTCGAAGCCGACCTCCAGCGAGGGCGCGATGCGGTCGAGGTCGGGCTCCAGCAGGTCCTGGCCGAAGTCCCACGGCGTCACGGTCTCGGACCACGGCTTGCCGGCGCGCTCATAGGTGCCCATCAGCATGCCGCCGCGCTCCTGGCGCGTGTAGATCTCGCCCTCGAAGTCCAGCGCCGTGATCACCTCCTTGCCGGTGCTGGCGTTGACCTCCGCCACCTCGGGCATGTCCTCGGTGAGCAGGTACATGTGCTCCATGGCGAGCACCGGCAGCTCCAGCCCCGCCATGCGGCCGCACTCGCGCGCCCAGAGGCCGCCGGCGTTGACGACATGCTGGGCGTGGATGGTCCCCTGCTCGGTGACGACGTCCCACGTTCCGTCCGACCGCTGGACCGTGTCCACCACGCGGTTGCGCAGCACGATCTCCGCGCCCTTCAGCTGGGCCGACTTGGCGTAGGCGTGCGTGGTCCCATAGGGATCGAGATGCCCCTCCAGCGGATCGTACATGGCCCC
This sequence comes from Alsobacter metallidurans, assembly GCF_014636935.1. Taxonomy (GTDB): domain Bacteria; phylum Pseudomonadota; class Alphaproteobacteria; order Rhizobiales; family Beijerinckiaceae; genus Alsobacter; species Alsobacter metallidurans. Next base: position 1,911,643 of record NZ_BMES01000002.1, read on the forward strand.
GACGAAGCGGCTCTCGTCGATCAGCGGCATCAGCCGCTTGGCCTCGGCGGCCGAGATGATCTCGGTATGCATGCCAAGGTAGCGCCCCTTGGCGTGCGCCATCCTGAGCCAGTCCATGCGCTCGGGCGTGCCCGCCAGCATCACGCCGCCGGTGAGGTGCAGCCCGCAGGAGACGCCGGACAGGGCTTCGATCTCGCGATAGAGCTCCACCGTGTATTGCTGCAGCTTGGCGACGTTCGGGTCGCCATTCAGCGTGTGGAACCCGCCCGCCGCGTGCCAGGTCGAGCCGGAGGTGAGCTCCGCTCGCTCGATCAGCACGACGTCCGTCCAGCCCGCCTTGGCGAGGTGGTACAGCACCGAGCACCCGACGACGCCGCCCCCGATGATCACGGCCTGGGCTTGGGTTTTCATCGTCAGGTCTCTCAATAATCCGTCGGCGCGCCGCCCTCGGCCTTGCGGCGGGCGACGAAGGCTTCGAGTTCGTCCCGGATGGCCGGGTCCATCGGCGGCGGCTCGTGGGCGGCGAGGCGCTGCTTGTAGAGGCGGTTGGCCGTGTCGTAGGCGGTGGGCGCGCCGGCCTCCTCCCAGCTCTCGTAGTTGCGCCAGTCCGAGATCATGGGCGCGAAAAAGGCCGTGCGGTAGCGCGACTGCGTGTGTGCGCAGCCAAAGAAGTGGCCGCCCGGGCCCACCTCGCGCATGGCCGAGAGGGCCAGCTCCTCGGCGTCCACCTGCACGGGGCGCAGGAAGTTCGCCACCATGTCGAGCAGGTCTGCGTCCAGCACCATCTTCTCAAAGGACGCGTGGAGGCCGCCTTCCATCCAGCCCGCGCCGTGCATCAGCAGGTTGGCTCCGCCCATGATGGCGCCCCACAGCGAGAACACGCTCTCGTAGGCCGCCTGCGCGTCAAGGGTGTTGGCCGCGTTGGCGTTGGAGGAGCGGTAGGGCAGCCCGTAGCGGCGCGCCAGCTGGCCGCCAATCAGCGCCGCCTTCATGTATTCGGGCGTGCCGAAGGCCGGCGCGCCGGTCTTCATGTCGACGTTGGAGGTGAATCCCCCATACACGAAGGGCGAGCCCGGCCGCACCGTCTGGGCGACCACCAGCCCGGCCAGCGCCTCGGCGTTCTGCTGCGCCAGCGCGCCCGCGAGCGTGACCGGGGCCATCGCGCCCGCCAGCGTGAACGGCGTTAGCACCACCACCTGGTTGCGCTTGGCCATTTGGATGATGCCCTCCAGCATCGGCCCGTCCAGCCGCAGCGGCGAGGACGAATTGATGATGGTGAACACCGAGGGCTCGCGCTCCAGCGTCTCGTGATCGATCCCGCGCGCGATGCGGATCATCTCGATGGCGTCTAGGTTGCGCTCGCGCCCCAGCGAGTAGGCGTGGATGGCCTTGTCGGACAGCGTCAGCATGTCCCACAGCGCGTCGAGGTGGCGCACGGAGGCGTGCACGTCGGCGGGCTCCACCGGGTAGCCGCCCCACAGGTGCACGGCGTCCAGCGTGTGCCCGAGCCGGATCAGGTTCTGGTAGTCGACGCGGTTGCCCGGCCGGCGGCCGCCGTCGCGGTCGGCCGCGTTGGGGGCGCTGCCCACCGAGCAGAACGCCACGGCGTTTCCGCCGATCTGCAGCGTCCGCTCCGGGTTGCGGGCATGCAGCGTAAAGGAGCGCGGCGCGAGCCCGATGCGGCTCTCCACCAGTGCGCGCGGCAGGCGCACGCGCTGCGATGCGGGGTCGACGTCCGCGCCGGCGTCCCGCAGCAGGGCGCGCGCGCCCTCGTGCAGGAAGTCCATGCCGATCTCCTCCAGCACGGTCAGCGACGCCTCGTGGATGGCCTCGAGCGCATCCTCCGAGATGGCCGCGACAGGCTTGAAGGGCAGGCGCGGCTGCGCCCGCGCGGGGGCCGGGCCAGTCGGCTCCCCGTCGCCGCGGCCCCGGCGGCGGCGCCCCCGGTTCTCCATCGCGGCTTCGGACATGGGCGCTCCTGCGATCGGGCCGGCGACGCTGCCGCGCGCCGTCTTGACGTTGGTTAGTCTTGCGGAACGCAGGCGCGGCGATTGCCTCAGGGGCGACCCATGCTGGCCTTCCGTCGACGCTGTCGCGTGTGGCGCACAGCCGCCGGGCCGCGCTGGCCCATGCCGAATCGGCATGCGCGTCGCGCCCGCGCCACCGGGTGTCTCGCGGGCGACAATGCGTTATACGGAACCTCGACAAGCTGATGCGAAGGCCCGCGCTTCGGGCCGGAACGCAAGGGTATCCGCTGATGGCCGGCGACGATCTCGACCTTTCCACGCTCTCGGACGACGAACTCGTCGAGCAGATGCACGACGATCTCTATGACGGCCTGAAGGAGGAGATCGAGGACGGCGTGCGCATCCTCCTGGATCGTGGCTGGACGCCCTATGACGTGCTCACCAACGCGCTGGTGGAAGGCATGCGCATCGTCGGCAACGACTTTCGCGACGGCATCCTGTTCGTGCCCGAGGTGCTGATGTCCGCCAACGCCATGAAGGCTGGCATGTTCATCCTGCGGCCGCTGCTGGTGGAAACCGGCGCGCCCAAGATCGGCAAGATGGTGATCGGCACCGTGAAGGGCGACATTCACGACATTGGCAAGAACCTCGTCTGCATGATGATGGAAGGCGCGGGCTTCGAGGTGATCGACCTCGGCATCAACAACCCGGTCGAAAATTACCTGCAGGCCATCGAGACGCACCAGCCCGACATCCTCGGCATGTCGGCGCTGCTCACCACCACGATGCCGTACATGAAGGTCGTCATCGACACGCTCAGCGAAAAGGGCATGCGCAACGACTACGTGGTGCTGGTCGGCGGCGCGCCGCTGAACGAAACCTTCGCCAACGCTATCGGGGCCGACGCCTATTGCCGCGACGCCGCCGTGGCGGTGGAAACCGCCAAGAGCTTCATGGCCAAGCGCCAAGGCTCGGTGCAGTCGAAGACGGCTTGAGGCCTCAAACGTTCAACGGCTCAATGCCCCTCATCCTGAGGAGCGCCCAAGGGGTGCGTCTCGAAGGACGAGGGACTCCAGAAGGCGGCGTCGGCGAGCAAGCTGAATTCCCTCGTCCTTCGAGACGCAGGCCCAGGCGGGCCTGCTCCTCAGGATGAGGGTGTGGGGTGTCGGCCAGATCCTCAAGAACTTGGCGCCAACAAGGGCTCTCTTGGAATCAAGCAAACCATGACGCCCGCTCCCCCCAAGACCCTCGTGATTGCCTGCGGGGCGCTCGCCCGCGAGCTGCTGGCCGTGGTGGAGGCCAACCGGCTGACGCATCTCGAAATCACCTGCCTGCCCGCCATCCTGCACAACCGGCCGGAGAAGATCCCGGCCGAGGTGCGCCGCAAGATCCGGGCGGCGCGCGGGCGCTACGACGAGATCCTGTGCCTCTATGGCGATTGCGGCACCGGCGGCCTGCTGGACGCGGTGCTGGCCGAGGAGCGCGTGGCGCGCATCGAAGGCGCGCATTGCTATGAGTTCTTCATGGGCGCGCCGGACTTCGCGGCGCTGACCGACGCCGACCCGGCGACGTTTTTCCTCACCGACTATCTCGTGCGCCACTTCGACCGGCTGATCATCAAGGGCCTCGGCCTCGACCGCTTCCCGCAGTTGCTGCCGACCTATTTCGGCAACTACACGCGCGTGGTGTACCTGGCGCAGATCGAGGACGCGGCGCTGGACGCAAAGGCCAGCGCGGCGGCGCAGCGGCTGGGGCTGGCGTATGAGAAGCGGGTCACGGGCTTAAGCGGTATCGCGGGGTTTGTGACGCCGAAGAACGCAGACGCCACCCCCCCAAGCCCCTCATCCTGAGGAGCCCGGCGCAGCCGGGCGTCTCGAAGGGCGAGGGATCCAGGAGGCTGAACGGCCACGCCATCTGGAGCCCCTCGTCCTTCGAGACGCGCCTGCGGCGCTCCTCAGGATGAGGGGTGTTGTTAAGACGTTTCAAACCGCCAGCTTCAGAACGAAAGACACCACCATGCCCCAGCTCACCATCCTCTACTGGCGCGACATCCCCACGCAGGTGATCGCCAAGCAGGGCCGCACCGCGGCCAAGCGCGAGTTGTCGAAGCGGTTCATCGAGGCTGTCGACATGGCGGCGATGCGCTCGGGCGCGGCCGCGACGGACGATTACCTGGCCGACTGGCGCAAGGGCGACCCCGTCGAATGCGGGGCCGATCTGGAGGCCGAGGCCGCCGCCGAGGCGGAGCGGCTGGAAGCGCGCTACGACAAGGCCGCGTTGAAAGCCCTGATCGACAACCAAGGTCGCGCCTAGAGCTTTTTTCGGCGCATGGAGCGTCGGCGCACGGCCGCGGATCGGCTCAACTCGGAACGACCCGAGGGCCGCCGAGTGACCCGATGATCCCCGCCGCATTCGAACCACGAGGCAAGCTGCCGCCAAAGGGCGACCGCGGCCGCCTGCGCTTCTTCTCCATCCGGCACGCGCGGCTCATGGAGAGCCTCTACGCCGCCTTCGAGCCGATCGTTGTGCGGCTGCACCCGCTCTGGCGGACGCTGGGCTACGACCGGATCGAGCGCCCGGCCGCCGCCGTGGAGGCCGCCATCAAGGGCGCGCTGTTCGATTGCCGCATGTGCGGCCAGTGCATTCTGTCCTCCACCGGCATGTCCTGCCCGATGAACTGCCCCAAGAACCTGCGCAACGGCCCCTGCGGCGGCGTGCGGCAGGACGGCAATTGCGAGGTCTATCCGGACATGCCCTGCGTATGGGTGAAGGCCTGGGAGGGTAGCCGCCTGATGCGCGACGGCGAACGCATCGCCGACGTGCAGCCGCCGATCGACCACCGCCGCAAGGGCGAGTCGAGCTGGCTGCGCGTGGCGCGCGAGCGCAACCCCGACGCCGCGCCCGCCGCGCCACGCGCCTGAGGCCCGCCATGACCCGCGACGACAAAGCCTGGCTGGCCCCGCACCCCGACGACATCGGCGCCGAGCCGCACGCCCCGCTGCCGCCGCTCCCGGGGCACTCCTCGCGCGGCCGGCTCGAGCGCGTACTGCGGCGCGGCGAGTTCGCCGTGACGGCCGAGCTCAATCCGCCGGACTCGGCCGACCCCGAGGAGGTGTACGAGCGCGCCCACATCTTCGAGGGGTGGGTGGACGGCATCAACGCCACCGACGGCTCCGGGGCGCATTGCCACATGTCGAGCGTGGCGATCTGCTCGCTGCTGACCCGCATCGGCTACTCGCCGATCATGCAGATCAGCTGCCGCGACTACAACCGCATCGCCATCCAGGGCAACGTGCTGGGCGCGGCCGCGCTGGGCGTCTGCAACGTGCTCTGCCTCACGGGCGACGGCGTGCAATGCGGCGACCATCCGGAGGCGAAGCCGGTCTTCGACCTGGACTCGACCTCCCTGCTCGCCACCATCCGGACCATGCGGGACGAGAAGCGGTTCCTGTCGGGCCGCAAGCTCACCACCTCGCCCGACATGTTCCTGGGCGCGGCCGAGAACCCGTTTGCGCCGCCCTATGATTTCCGGCCCATTCGCCTGGCCAAGAAGATCGCCGCCGGGGCGCAGTTCTGCCAGACGCAATATTGCTTCGACCTGCCCCTGCTGGAGCGCTTCATGGGGCGCGTGCGCGACGACGGGCTCGACCAGGAGTGCTTCATCCTGGTCGGCGTCGGTCCCCTGGCGTCCGCCCGCACGGCCAAGTGGATGCGCGCCAACGTGGCGGGCGTCCACATCCCGGACGCCGTGATCGCCCGGCTGGAGGGCGCGCAGAACCAGAAGGCCGAGGGCAAGAAGATCTGCATCGAGATGATCCAGCAGCTGCGCGAGGTGAAGGGCGTCTCGGGCGTGCACGTGATGGCCTACCGGCAGGAAGAATACGTCTCCGAGATCGTGCACGAATCCGGCGTCCTGCGAGGCCGCACGCCCTGGCGGCGCGACTTCCAGCCCAGCATGCAGGCGGTGGAGAGCCTCAGCGTCTGACTCTCGCCCTTTAGAGGAGGCGCGGAGTGACATAACAAACGCTATGTTTCTCATAGCGAACGCGTCGTGCTAATAACGCGCCCGAATGGCCGGGCCCCGGGCCCTCGAAGCCCCTACGGAGGATCGACATGACGGAAACTGTGATCACCTCGGACAAGAAGAGGGTGGTGATCGGGTTCGAGCATCGCTTCGTCATGATCGGGGAGCGCATCAACCCCACGGGCCGCAAGCTGCTGGCGGCCGAGATGGCGGCCGGCGATTACAGCCGCGTGATCGCCGACGCGGTCGCGCAGGTCGAGGCCGGCGCGCAGATGCTGGACGTCAACGCCGGCATTCCGCTGGTGGACGAGCCCGCGATCCTGGCCGAGTGCATCAAGCTGGTGCAGAGCACCGTGGACGTGCCGCTCTCCATCGACAGTTCCATCGTGGCCGCGCTGGAAGCCGGGCTCGCGGTCTACAAGGGCAAGCCGCTGGTCAACTCCGTCACCGGCGAGGAAGAGCGCCTCGAGCAGGTGCTGCCGCTGGTCAAGAAATACGGCGCCGCCGTGGTGGCGATCTCCAACGACGAGACCGGCATCTCCGAGGACCCGGACGTGCGCTATGGCGTCGCCAAGAAGATCGTCGAGCGCGCCGCCGATTTCGGCATCCCGCGCGAGGACATCGTGGTGGACCCGCTGGTGATGCCGGTGGGCGCCATCAACGACGCCGGCCGCAAGCTCATCTACCTGCTGCGCCGCCTGCGCGAGGAGCTGAAGGTGAACACCACCTGCGGGGCCTCCAACTTCTCGTTCGGCCTGCCCAACCGGCGTGGCCTCAACGCCTCGTTCCTGCCCATGATGATCGGCGCCGGCATGACCTCCGCGATCATGAACCCGCTGCACCTCGAAGACATCCAGGCCATCCTGGGCGCCGACGTGGTGATGGGCGCCGACCCGAATTGCGGCGCCTGGATCCGCAAGTTCCGCGAGCCTGCTCCGGAGGGCGGCGCCGGCGAAGGCGGCCGTGGCCGCCGCGAAGGCGGTCGCCGCCGGGCGCGCGAGCAGGCGTGAGATGATGTGCCGTCATCCCCGGCGGCGCGAAGCGCCGGGAAGGGGATCCAGCCTGACGCCGGGCGTGGCGCTGGATCCCCTTCCCGACCTGCTGCGCAGGTCGCCGGGGATGACGGCGGAGAGGTGACGACCATCCCCCTCCCTGCCCTCCCCGCCCTGCGGGAGAGGGTTCCAGACAGAGCCCCATGACTTCCCTGCACACCCCCGAAAGCCATCCGTGACCGAAGCCCCCGACCATCTCGTCGTCTTCACCCCTTCCGGCAAGCGCGGGCGCTTCGCCGAGGGCGTGAGCGTGCTGGAAGCGGCGCGCAAGCTGGGCGTGGACCTCGATTCCGTCTGCGGCGGGCGCGGCATCTGCGGGCGCTGCCAAGTGCAGGTGGGCGAGGGCTCGTTCTCCAAGCACGGCATCGAATCCCACGCCGATCACGTGACAGCCTGGAACGCCGTGGAGGCGCGCTACACGTCCAAGCGCGGCGCGCTGGCGGAGGGTCGCCGCCTCGGCTGCCAGGCGCGGCTGTGCGGGGACGTCGTCGTGGACGTGCCGCCGGACTCGCAGGTGCACCGGCAGGTCGTGCGCAAGCGCGCCGAGGCGCATCCGATCGAGATCGATCCGGTGGTGCGGCTCTACTATGTCGAGGTCGCCGAGCCCGACATGCACGACCCCTCCAGCGATTTCCGCCGCCTGCAGAACGCGCTCGCGGCGCAGTGGGAGGTCGCGGACACCCGCGCCGACCTCGCTTTGCTGGCCGGCCTGCAGAAAACGCTTCGCGCCGGCGAGTGGAAGGTCACGGCCGCGGTCCGCCGGAGCGGCGACATCGTCGCGGTGTGGCCGGGCTTTCGCGAAGCCGCGCATGGGCTGGCGGTCGACATCGGCTCCACCACCATCGCGGCGCATCTGACGGACCTGATCACCGGCGAGGTCGTGGCGTCGGCGGGCCTCATGAACCCGCAGATCCGCTTCGGCGAAGACCTCATGAGCCGGGTCTCCTACGTGATGATGAACCCGGGCGGGGAGCGCGAACTCACCGCCAGTGTGCGCGAGGCGTTGGACAGCCTCGTCGGCGAAGTCGCGCGCGAAGCCGGCATCGCCCGCACGGACGTGCTGGAGCTGACGGTGGTCGGGAACCCGATCATGCATCACCTCTTCCTCGGGCTGGACCCCGTGGAGCTCGGCGGCGCGCCCTTCGCGCTCACCATCGATGGCGCCTACGAGGCCCGCGCCCGCGACCTCGGGATCACGATCGCGCCGGGCGGCTACGTCTATACGCTCCCCTGCATCGCCGGCCATGTCGGCGCCGACACCGCCGGCGTCGTCCTTTCCGAGGGACCCTACCTCAAGGACGAGCTCACCTTGCTGGTGGATGTCGGCACCAACGCCGAGATCGTGCTGGGCAACCGCGAGCGGCTGCTGGCTTGCTCGTCGCCCACCGGTCCGGCCTTCGAGGGGGCGCAGATCTCCTGCGGCCAGCGCGCCGCGCCGGGCGCCATCGAGCGCGTGCGCATCGACCGCGACACGCTGGAGCCGCGCTACAAGGTGATCGGCTCGGACCTCTGGTCGGACGAGCCCGGCTTCGCCGAGGCCACCGCCGCAACGGGAGTCACCGGGATCTGCGGCTCGGGCATCATCGAGATCATCGCCGAAATGTGGCTGGCCGGGATCATCACCCAGGACGGCGTGGTGGACGGCGGCATGGCGGCGCGCTCGCCCCGCATCGAGAGCAACGGCCGCACCTTTTCGTACCTTGTGCGCGAGGGCGAACCGCGCCTAGCCATCACGCAAAACGACGTCCGCGCCATCCAGCTCGCCAAGGCGGCCCTCTACGCCGGCATCAAGCTGCTGATGGACCGCTACGGCGTCTCCCGGGTGGAGCGCATCACGCTGGCGGGCGCGTTCGGCAGCCACATCGACGTCACCTACGCGATGGTGCTGGGCCTGATCCCGGATTGCGACCTCGCCAAGGTGGCGTCGGCCGGCAACGCGGCCGGCACAGGCGCGCGCATCGCGCTGCTGAACGCGGCCTCGCGGCTGGAGATCCAGGACGTCGTCCGGCGCATCGAGAAGATCGAGACCGCGCTGGAGCCGGCGTTCCAGGAGCACTTCGTCAACGCCATGGCGCTGCCCAACAAGCAGGACGCCTTCCCGGAACTCGAAAAGGTCGTGCGCTTCCCCGAACCCAAGGTCGCGGCCGCCGGCGAGGACGGTGGGCGCAGAAGGCGGCGACGCGAGGGCTGAACCGCGTTCCGGGGTGCGCTACTCCTCGATCAGCGCGAAGCGGTCGACATCCACCATGCCCTTGTCGGTGATCTTGAGGTGCGGGATCACGGGCAGCGGCAGGAAGGCGACCTGCAGGAAGGGCTCGGCCAGCACGACGCCGAGGCTCTTGGCGGCCGCCCGCAGCGGGATCAGCCCGTCGCGCACCTGCTCGAAGGGCAGCAGGCTCATGAGCCCGGCGACCGGCAGGGCGAGTTCGGCCAGCACGCGGCCGCCCTCCGCCACCACGAAGCCGCCCTCGATGGCGCCGAGCCGGTTCACCGCGAGCGCCATGTCGGCGTCGTCGGCCCCCACGACCGTGATGTTGTGGCTGTCGTGCCCAACCGAGGACGCGATGGCTCCGCGCTTTAGGCCGAAGCCCTTCACGAATCCGCGCCCGATCCCCCGGCCCGGCGCGCTGCGGCCGTGCCGCTCCACCACGGCCACCTTCACGACGTCCTGCGCAAGGTCCACCCCGCGCTCGCCGCCCCCGTAGGGTAGCGTCAGCGTGAGATGCTCGGTGATGATCTTGCCCGGGATCACGCCGATCACCGGCGTGGTCGCCCCCGGCCCCGGGCTGGCGAAATCGGCCGCCGCGACGGGCCGCGCCTTGACGCTGCCCCGGCCCACCGGCGCCACCTCCCGCCGCGTCGCGAACAGGGCGTCGTCGACGAGCCGTCCGGCGCTGAACACGGCCGAGACGCGGCACTGCTCCAGGTCGTCCAGCAGCACGAGATCAGCCCGCCAACCGGGCGCGACCAGGCCGCGGTCGCGCAGCCCGAACGCGCGTGCGGCCGAGATGGACGCCATCCGATAGGCGTCCAGCGGCCGCGCTCCCAGCGCGATGGCGGTGCGGATCAGGAAGTCGAGGTGGCCTTCCTCTGCGATGTCGAGCGGGTTCCGGTCGTCCGTGCAGAACGCCATAAAGGGGGCGTGGTCCGGCGTGATCAGCGACGCCAGCGCGTGCAGGTCCTTGGAGACCGACCCCTCGCGCACCAGCACGGTCATGCCCTTCGCGAGCTTCTCGCGCGCCTCGGCGGCGCCGGTGGCCTCATGGTCGGTGCGGATGCCGGCCGCGCAGTAGCCGTCGAGATCGCGCCCGGTGACCAGCGGCGCATGGCCGTCGATGTGGCGCCCCTGGAATGCGACGAGCTTGTCGAGACAGTCGGGATCCCCGAAGAGAACGCCCGGGAAGTTCATGAACTCGGCCAGGCCGATCACCTGCGGGTGGTCCGCGAACGGTGCGAGGTCGGCGGCCCCCAGCGCCGCGCCGGCGGTTTCCAGGTGGGTGGCCGGCACGCAGCTCGACAGGTTGACGCGCAGGTCCATGGCGGTGGCGGTCGACCAGTCGAGGAAATAGCGGAGACCCTCCGCGCCCAGCACATTCGCGATCTCGTGGGGGTCGCAGATCGCCGTGGTGACCCCGTGCGGCAGCACGCAGCGGTCGAACTCACCTGGCGTCACCAGCGACGATTCGACGTGCAGGTGCGTATCGATGAAGCCCGGAACCACGGTCTTGCCGCGCGCGTCGACCTCACGGGCGCCTTGATAAGCGCCGCCCACCCCGACGATGCGGTCGCCGCAGATCGCGACGTCGCCGACCATAAGGTCGCCCGTCACGAGATCGAACACGCGCCCGCCCTTGATCACGAGATCAGCCGGCGCAATCCCGCGCCCCGCCTCGATCATGCGCTTCAGCGCGGCGCTGTCCGGCGTCCTGGAAGCTTCCATGGTCTCCTCGCGAACTGCCCCGGCACGACGATGGCCGAGCAGCACGAACGCGTCCAGCCTGCGCTAGCCGGTCGACGCAAAAGAAAAGCCCTGCTTGCGCAGGGCTCTTGAGGAGTTGAAGCAATCGCCACTTCCGTGACCCCCGAAGGCTACCAGAGGCGCCGCCGCATCCAAGTTACGGTTTACCAATCCTTCCTGTGGCGGCCGCCGCGCACGTGCCCACGGCGCCAATCCCTCGCAAGGTAAGTTCATGATCATCTCGCAGGAGGCACGCTGCTGCGATGCGCGAAGGGCAGACGATCGCCAAGAGTAGGCCAGCGATTAAACATCCCGAAGTTATCGATGCCGCGCTTTGGAACGCTTCAACTTTGAGCTGCGTTGACCGGCATCTTCAAAGGAGGACGTAACCTATGAAACTCTTCGCAATCGCTCTTGCGGCGACGCTCGCCGCCACTGTCGCTCATGCACAGGACACCACCGTGATCAAGAAGGAAGGCATGATGGGCAACAAGACCACCAAGGTCATCCGCCATAGCGACGACTCCGACGTCTCCGTGCGCCGCAAGACGGTGGTGCGCACCGGTTCGGTCGGCTGCAGCACCAAGACGGTGAAGAAGACCAACGACATGGGTGACACCGTTACGAAGTCCAAGTCGTCCTGCTGAGCATTGATCAGCTAAGTTGAAGAAGGCCGGTGATATCAGCCACGCCTGCCTCACACATCGAACGACCGGCACGAGAATGCCGGTCGTGATATGCCCGGCCAAACGGACTGCCTTTCTACTTTCACTGTTCAGAAACTTATACAACTCCGCAATCTTACAGCACTTCTACGCGGAACATCTCATAGCATAGCGCGTTTACGAACAAATTGAGAGACGATACTGGAACGGCGCAGGCAACGCCGCCGAGGCCCCTTCCGGGCAGCCGGGAGGGGCCTCGATGTTTGAACGAAAGCGCGATTGATGGACGGAGCGACATGGATGCCGCCCCTGGTTCTCGTTGTCGGTTATGACGCTTCTGATTCCGGCTGGACGGTACGGATCAAGGGCTACCCGCCCTATATGGTCTTCAGGTTCGCACGGATCGAAACATTGGTGGCACTGATGGACGCCGCAAAAGATGCATCGCCGGTGCACTATGAACTGGCGGCTCCCACTCTGGTCGGGCGTCCGCAGGCGCTGCGGGAGCTTGCGGAAAGCGGCATCTCCCGCGCAATGGGGCCCCCACAATGACGGACGCCGATTTTCTCCCGAGCCCTATCGATTACGCGGTGCTGCGCACGATCCTAGCCACCATGGAGCAAGGCGCGATCGCGACGAAGCTGCGCTACATGATCGTGGAAATCCACGTGATGATCGAGGAAGCGGAGCGGTCGCCCAATCCCGAGGTTTGGGAGCGCAAGATCCGCGATCGCTGGGCCGCGCTCGAGGAGGTCGTGCGGGCAAGCCGTCCGGCCGCCCGCATCGCCTGAGATCAGCGCGGAATGCGCGGATCCTTGCTGTTCTGAACCGCCTCCGTGGCGGCCTTGGGATCGTGATCGACGCCAGCCTGCAACACCTTCGCGGCCGTCTCGTTCTTCCGGTCCGGATCGTCGCTCTTGGCGGCCGTGTCGGGCTTTTCGGTCAGCCCCTGCCCGTCGGGCTTCTTGCCGCCGGCGCGGCTGGCGGCCTCGAAGGTGCGCAGCGCTTCGGGTTGGCGGTCTTCGTGGGTGGTGGTGTCTTTGGCCATGGCGTCCTCCCGGTCTAGCGAAACCAATCGCCAGCCCGGCCGCCGGTTCCACGGCTCCGGCTACGGCAGGGCGACCAGGAGTGCGCCGGCCGCGATCAGGCCGACGCCGACCCAGTTGTGAACCGATAGCTTCTCCCCGAGCACGAGCGCGCCGAACAGGGCGACGAGCACCACGCTCAGCTTGTCGATGGGCGCAACCTGCGACGCCTGTCCGAGCTTCAGCGCGCGGAAATAGCAGAGCCACGACGCCCCGGTGGCGAGGCCCGACAGCACCAGGAAGATCAACGCCCGCCCCGACACCTGCGGCAGCGTCCGCCAGGCGCCCGTTCCGGCCAGGATGAGGCCGAGCGCCGCGATCACCACCAGCGTGCGAATGAAAGTCGCAAGGTCCGAATTGACGCCGCCGACGCCGATCTTCGCCAGGATCGCCGTCAGGGCCGCAAAGATCGCCGACAACAGGGCCCAGAACGCCCAATGGCTCAGGAGGGAAGACGACATCCCGCCAGCCTATCGCGGCTTTGGCGCAGCGCGCCACCGCGAACCATCAGGTTTAGAAGCCCGCCAAACGAAACGAGGCGCCTCGCAGCAGCGAAGCGCCTCGTCCAAGTTCTAGAACGAGCCCGGAGGCTCGCGCCGATCAGGATCAATCGTCGGAACGAACCGAAGCGGCCTCGGGACCCTTCTGGCCCTGGCGCACGTCGAGCTGCAGACGCTGGCCGACGTCGATCTCGCGCATGCCGGCGCGCTCGAGCGCGGTGGCGTGAACGAAGATCTCGGGGCCGCCGTCATCCGGGGTCACGAACCCGAAGCCGCGCTCGCGCGAATACCACTTCACGACGCCGCTCTTGGGCTCGGTCGGGCCGGAGTCGCGCTGGAAGCGACCGCCGCCGCCCGGACGCGGACCCGCGCCGGGGCGATCGCCGAACCCACCGGGACGCGGACCGCGCGGCGCCTGAGGCGTCGCCGTGCTGGCGTCAACCGAAACAACTTCGGTGACCTGCGGACCTTTTTGGCCCTGGCCGATCTTGACCTGGAGCGTCGTGCCCGGCTCGAGAGCCGTGTGACCCGCCGCCTCGACGGCGCGGATGTGCAGGAACGCCTCGCCCGAGCCGTCCGTCATCTCGACGAAACCGAAGCCCTTTTCACCGTTGAACCACTTCACTCGCGCTTCAACGTCCGGTCCCGAAGAAACCGCCCTCGCCGGAGCCGGACGAGCGGAAGGAGCCGACGACGGACGCGGAGGCGTCCATTCTTCCTGGCCCCAGCCCCCACCCTTCGGTCCGCGATCCCAACCTTTGCCCATAGTGCGCCACCTGCCGCATTCAATACTCATGGTGAATGACCGGTCTGGGGCTTTGGGTCAACTGGAATCACGAGGCTGGCGCGCAAAATTGGCGACGTTCCTGTTCCTCTCAGGAACAGAAAGCGCCGTCCCGGGCTGAATCGCCCTGGGGCGTCATGATCCCATAATCGACGCGCCCTTGACCGGCGCCCCAATTCGACCTGCGTGAGCTAGAAAACCTGGGCGCAAACAGCCCACTTGGCGGGCTGTCCGCGTCGGAAAAACCATTCCGAACGATTCGTCCGAAGTGGCTGACCCTCGGTTTACCAGAAAAGCGGGTTTCGCCCACCCAAAAAGCGAATCCGTTCTCGACCAACGGATGCGCTCGCGCTTGCGGGCGGCCTGCGCGCGCTTTACTGCGGATGCGCCATCCTGAAAGGACGCACCATGCAGGACCCCATCGCCGCTCCCGCGATCGCCGGCCAGGCGCTCACACGCCGCACCGCGCTCGCGCTGTTCGCCCTGCCCCTGATCCCGGCCGTCGCCTCGGCCCAGACGGAGAAGAAAATGACCAAGACCCCCTCGGGCCTGTCCTACACGGACGTCGTTGTCGGAACCGGCGCGAGCCCCAAGGCCGGCCAGCGCTGCACCGTTCACTACACCGGCACGCTGGAGAACGGGACCAAGTTCGACAGCTCGCGCGACCGCAACCAGCCGTTCACGTTCACGATCGGCCAGGGCCAGGTCATCAAGGGTTGGGACGAAGGCGTCTCCACCATGAAGGTCGGCGGTCGCCGCAACCTCGTGATCCCGGCCGAGCTCGGCTACGGCGCGCGCGGCGCCGGCGGCGTGATCCCGCCCAACGCCACGCTGCTGTTCGACGTCGAGCTGCTCTCGGTCAGCTGACCGTCGCTCCCGCCGGCCGCCGGTCGGCTGGTCGATCCTTCAACGGACGCATTCACGGGGTGCGTCCGTTTCTTTTTCTACGATCCGGAGAACGTGCGTGACCACCGAAACCGTTTCGATCGGCATCGATTTCGGCACCAGCAACACGGTGGTGGCGGCCTCGGTCGGCGGCGCGCCGGCCAAGGTGGCGACGTTCCGACATCAGGGGCGCCATCCCAGCAATTCCAGCGCCTTTATCTCGGCGCTGTGTTTTTGGGAGGATGTCTCGTCGGCGGGCCGTCGCACGCGCTGCGAGGGCGGGCCCTGGGCCGTGGAGGAGTTCCTGGAAGGCCTCTCGGCGCATCGCTTCATCCAGTCGTTCAAGACATTCGCGGCCAGCGCTTCTTTCCAGGACACCCGCATCTTCGGAGCCAAATACCGCTTCGAGGATCTGCTGGCGTCGTTTCTCACCAACGTCTTCGGCCATGCGGGCGTCGATCCCGCACACACCAAGCTCGTCGTCGGCCGTCCCGTGCGCTTCGCGGGCGGGAACCCCGACGAGAACCTCGCGATGCGGCGTTATCGGGCGGCCTTCGCCAAGGTCGGGCTGGAGCAGGCGCAATACGCCTATGAGCCCGTTGGGGCGGCCTTCTTCTACGCTCAGCGGCTCGCGCATGAGGCCACCGTGCTGGTGGCGGATTTCGGCGGCGGCACCAGCGACTTCTCGGTGATCCGCTTCGAGACGCAAGGCGGCGTGCGCCGCGCCCGGCCGCTTGGCCACGCGGGCGTGGGCGTCGCCGGCGACGCGTTCGACTACCGCATCATCGACAAGGTCGTGTCGCCGCGTCTCGGCAAGGGGCAGAACTACAAGTCCTTTGACAAGCTCCTGTCGCTGCCCACGCACTACTACGCCAACTTCGCGCGCTGGAACCAGCTCGCGATGATGAAGGCGAATGGCGACCTCAAGGAGTTGCGGCAGCTCGCCCGCTCGGCCGTGGACCCGGAACCGCTGGAGCGTTTCATCGAGATCATCGAGCAGGATCTCGGCTTCGCGCTCTACCGCGCGGTGTCGGCCGCCAAGATCGCCCTGTCCTCCTCCGACGAAACGGTCCTGCGCTTCAGCGAGGCCGGCGTGAACATTGCGGCCCGCATCACACGCGCCGAGTTCGAGGGCTGGATTGCGCCCGATATCGAGAAGATCGGCGGCGCTCTCGACGAAGCGCTGCGGCGGTCGGACGTGACGGCAAAAGGGGTCGAGCGGGTGTTTCTCACCGGCGGGTCGTCGTTCATCCCGGCGATCCGCAAGGTGTTCGTGGATCGCTTCGGCGAACAAAAGCTCACCTCCTCGGACCAGTTCGAGTCCATCGCCTCCGGACTGGCGCTGATCGGCGCGCAGCCGGACGTCGCTCGCTGGGTCTCGGCCTGACGGAGGTCAGTAGCTCTTCGCCGCGACCGGCTCGCAACTGGGCGTGACCACGCTCGCGATGGCGTGCGCCAGATCCTGCCGGAGAAACGGCTTCGCCAAACGGGGGAGATCCAGGCTCGAGCGGGTCGCGATCTCGGCGTGGCCGCTCGCCAGCAGTATGGGCATGTGGGGGCGTTTGGCCCTGATGCGCTCGGCCAGTTCGACGCCCGTCATGCCGGGCATGGACTGGTCGGTGATCACGATCTCGGGCTCGCGTTGCTCCAGGATCGTGAGCGCCGCGTCGCCCGATGAGGCCTGCAGCACCGTATGGCCGAGGTCCTCGAGCATCGCGGCGGTTCCCGCCATCACGAGGGGATCGTCCTCGACGAGCAGCACCAGGCACGCCCGATACTCGGGGTTCGAGGGCTCGGCCTCCGGGATGCGGATTTCGACCTCCCCGCGCGGCAGCCAGAGCTCCGCCGTCGTGCCGCGCCCGCGCTCGCTGTCCAGCCGCAGCATGCCGCCGGACTGCACCGCGAAACCGTGGATCATCGACAAGCCAAGCCCCGTGCCCTTGCCGACCCCCTTCGTGGTGAAAAATGGCTCCACCGCGCGGGCCAGCGTCTCGGCCTCCATCCCCATGCCGGTGTCGGCGACGCGGATGCACACATAGGAGCCGGGCCGCAGCATTGGACGATCCGCACCCGCCATGTCCCGCGCCTCGGCGGAGATCGTGATCGCTCCACCGGCCGGCATGGCGTCACGCGCGTTCAGCACCAGGTTCAGCAACGCCATTTCGAGCTGACCGGGGTCGACCCTCACGGGCGGCAACTCGGCCGGGAACACGGTCTCGATGCGGATGTCGGCGCCGAGCGAACGCGTCAGCAAGTCGGTCATGCCTTCCACAAGCCCGCCAACGTCGACGGATTGGGGCGAGAGATCCTGCCGGCGCGCGAAGGCGAGGAGGCGTTGCGTTAGCGAGGCGCCGCGCTGGGCGCCCTGCATGGCGGTGTCGAGCAGGCGCTTCGCCCGGTCGTCATCCTTGAGCCTGCGGCGCACCAGATCGATGTTGCCGATCACCACCGCGAGGAGATTGTTGAAATCATGCGCAACGCCGCCCGTGAGCTGGCCGAGGCTCTCCATCTTTTGCGCCTGCAGCAGGCGCTGCTCGGCCAGCAAGCGCTGCTCGCTCTCGGCGCGCAGCCGAACGAGCGCCTGCTGCTCGGCCTGGGCGCGCTGCAGCGCGAGCCACGACACCAGCGTCAGAACCAGCGCCGACGCCAGCGCCACCGCCCCATAGGCTGCAAGATTGTGCAGCCACTGGGCGTTGACCTGCGCGGCGTCGACGCCGAACACCACGTAGACGGGATAGGGGGCCACCTTGCGGTAGGCATAGAAGCGGTCGCGCTTGTCGACCGTCGAATAGCCCTGGAACGCCCCACCGAGAGGGTTCGCCGCGATGGCCCGCATGATGTCCGTGGTGGCGGGCACGCGCGGGTTGGGCCACCGGTAGGGCAGCCGCGCCAGGATCTCGCCATCCTCCCGCAGCAGCGCCCCGGCGGTGGCGGTCGTGGGTGCGGCCTCCGCCATGAACCGGGCGAAATATTCGGGGCTCAGCGCCACGTGGATGATGCCGTCGAAGCGCCCGTCCGGCGTGATGCGGCGCCGGCTCACCGCAAAGGACGCGATGCCGGTCGCCTTGCCCAGGAACGCCGGGCTGACATGCGAACCGGCGTTTCGCGCCTTTTGCACCTGGAACCACTCGCGGTCCGCGATGGAGACCTTGGGGTCCCAGGTCTGGCTGCCGGCCCGCACGAAGCCGTCGGCGTCCGTCAGCCACACCGAAACGGCCTGCTCGAGAGGCGCCTTCAGGTCGCGCAGAAAGGCGCTCGTCTCAGGCCTGGCGATCTCGTCCCAGCTCATGCCGCGCACGCGATCGTCGATCAACGCTAGCGTGAGTTCGACGGTGTCGAACACCTTGCGGGCATGCTCATGCATGATCGCCGCCGTGCGAACCGTAATCTCCCGGTTCTCGCGCAGCACGTCGGCCCGGTTCCACGCGCCTGCCGCCACGAAGACGACCGTGGGCACGAGCACTGAAGCCGCAAGCAGGAGCCGGTAGAGCCGGACAGAACTCGACGAAAAGGGCATCGGCACCAGTGCATAGCGGGCGCCGCCAGACTGGCGCAGACGCATCCTCACTTGGAATGCTTCAAAACGCTAGGCGTTGCATAGCCCACGCGGTGGAGTTTCAGCCACCGCGTGGACGATTCCGCCGCTTCACTCAGACATAGCCTGTCGAACCATCCGGACGCACCGGCACCTTGCGGCTCCAGTTCACGTAGTCTTCGGTGCCCAGCAGCTCCTCATCCATCTCGACGCCCCAGCCCGGCCGGTCCGGACGCAACTCCAGGTAGCCATCCTTCGGCAGGTAAGGGTCCTTCACATACCAGGCGCCCTGCAGCTTCTGCTCGCTGCTCGGCGCTTCGCCGCCGCCCGTTCCGAACACGTAGCCGGGCCCGTGCGGCAGCCGGTATTCGAGGATGCGGAAATTCGGCTGCGCGGCGCAGAAGTGCACGTTCACGGCCGAGGCCAGCGGCCCCATCGGGTTGTGCGGGGCGACCGTGACGTAGTGCGCCTCCGCGATGGCGGCGATCTTGCGCATCTCCAGCAGGCCGCCCACCACGCAGATGTCGGGCTGGATGATGTCCGCCCCGCGCACCTGCAGGAGCCGCAGGAACTCGAAGCGGCTGTAGAGCGACTCGCCTGTCGCCAGCGTGCAGGTGAGCCCGCGCTTCAGCTCGCCCCAGGCTTCGAAGTTCTCCGGGCGGATCGGCTCCTCGAAGAAAAGCGGGTCATAGGGCGCGAGCGCGTTGCCGAGCTGGATGGCCTGCTGCGGCTCGAAGATCTTGGCGTGGGCGTCGAACGCGATTTCATAGTCGACCCGCACCGTCTCGCGCACCTGCCGGAAATACTCCGCGCTGGTGCGCACCACCTCGCCCCACCGGTTGCGGTGGATGTCGATCCGGTAGGGGCTGAGCTTGAAGGCCGTGATGCCCCACTGCTCGTTCAGGCTGTCGAGCTGCTCGCGCGCCGCGCCCGGGTCCGGCGCCGTGTAGACGCCCGCATAGACCCGCACCTTGTCGCGCGCGTTGCCGCCGAGCAGCATGTAGACCGGCACGCCGAGCGCCTTGGCGGAGATGTCCCAGAGGCAATGGTCGATGGCCGAGATCGCGGCGAGACCCAGCGCGCCCGGCGGGAAGCGCGTCTGCTGCATCAGCTTCATGACGATGTATTCGATCCGCCGCGGGTCGTCGCCGCGGATGAAGTCCATCAGGTAGTCGAGCAGCGGCAGCAGGGCCTTGTCGGGGCCGTGGTTGTAGCACTCGCCCCAGCCGGTCAGGCCGTCGTCGGTGTCGATCGCGATCACGACGCGCGGCCGGTCCTTGTCGCGCGACATAAAGGCGCGCAGGCGTTCGATCTTCATGGGGGGTCGTTCCTCGCTTGTGTTCGTCAGGGCTCAATCCGGGCGGAAGTGCCGCCCGCGCCGCAGCCGCGTCTGCACGTAGACGTGTTCGTCGAAGGTGCCGGGCGCGTAGGACGTGGTGTCCTTGCCGATGGGCACCGAGAGGTTCTGGCTGCTGGGGAACTGCGCAACGAACTCCTCGTCGATGTCGACGCCGAGCCCGGGGGCGTCCGGGACCTGCAGGTAGCCGTCCACCTGTTGCGGATGCGGGATCACCGTGCGGGCGCGCCCGTCCCAGTCGTCCTCGATCCGCTCCAGGATCAGCGCGTTCGGGATCGCGGCCATCACGTGCAGCGCCGCGTATTCGGCGACCGGCCCGAGCGAGCCCGAGTGGGGCGCCATCATGATGTGATGCGCCTCCGCCATGGCGGCGATCTTCTTCATTTGCGTGATGCCGCCGGCCCGGCCGGTATCCGGCTGGGCGACGTCCACGAGATCGTGCTCGATCAGCTCACGCAGCCCGAAGATGGTGGATGAACGCTCGCCGGCGGCCAGCGGCACATGGGCGGCGTCGCGGATGCGACGGTAGCCGTCGAGGTTCTCGGGCGCGATCGGGTCCTCGATCCACATCAGGTCGTAGGGCTCGAGCGCCCGCGCGAGCCGGGCGGCGTCGCCGGGCGTCATCCAGGGCGGGCCATGGAGGTCGATCATCAGGTCCATCTCGTCGCCGATCGCGTCGCGCAACCCGGCGACCTTGCGCACCGGGTCCGAGACGCCGCCGCATTTGATGGCCGTGATCCCGCGCTCCTTCAGGCTCAGCGCGACCTCCGGCGTGTTGGCGTGCGCGTAGATGTGGATGCGGTCGCGCACCTTGCCGCCAAGGAGGTTCCACACCGGCACGCCGAGCGCCTTGCCCTTGATGTCCCACAACGCCATGTCTACGCCCGTCATGGCCCCCGCCCCGACCGTCCCGGTCATGCCGTGTCCCATGATGGCGATCTGCATCTTCTGCCAGAGCCGCTCGATATGGGTGGGGTCCTCGCCCACCAGCAGCGCCCGCAGGTCCCGGACGGCCGTCTCGATCACGCGCGGCCAGCCCGAGCACTCGCCGATGCCGGTGATCCCCTGGTCCGTGTACACCTTCACGAACAGCCAGTTGCGCGTGCCCGTGAGGTTGCCCGAATAGCTCTGCGTGCCGAACGAGCCATCCGCCGCCCAGCTCTTCAAGTTGGGCGCGCCGGCCTGCATCAAGAAGGTTTTGACGTCGGTGATCTTCACGGGAGGACTCCGCACATAAGTATCGCGCCCACACCACCATGCCCCTCATCCTGAGGAGCAGGCCCCCTTGGGCCTGCGTCTCGAAGGACGAGGGACTCCAGAGCGCGCCATGGCTGAGCTAACTGGATCCCCTCGTCCTTCGAGACGCCATGCTGCGCATGGCTCCTCAGGATGAGGGGTTTGGGAGATGGGGGCAGAAAGCGCGCGCTCACGCGATGTACCGGTGGCGCTTGTGCATGCTGCGCAGGCGGGGGTCGGGACGCGGGATGGCGGAGAGGAGCGCCTGCGTGTAGGCGTGCTGCGGGGCGTCGCAGACCTGGTCGGTGGAGCCAGTTTCCACCACCCTGCCCTGGTACATCACCGAGACGCGGTCGCACATGTAGCGGATCACGCCGATGTCGTGGCTGATGAACACGTAGGAAAGCTTCAGCTCGTCCTGCAGCCGCATCATCAGGTCCAGCATCTGCGAGCGCAGCGACACGTCGAGCGCCGAGGTGGCCTCGTCGGCCACGATCACGCGCGGGTTGAGCGAGATGGCGCGCGCGATGCCGATGCGCTGGCGCTGGCCGCCCGAGAAGGCGTGCGGGTAGCGCTCGCGCCAGTCGGGGTTCAGCCCCACTTGGTCCATCAGGACCGACACGCGGTCGTCCAACTCCGAGCCCTTCGCGATCCCGTTCACCAGCAGCGGCTCGCCGATGATCTGCGCCACCGTCATGCGCGGGTTCAGCGACCCCACCGGGTCCTGGAAGATCATCCGGATCTCGCGGCGGCAGAGCTTCAGCGTCTCCTTGTCGGCCGTGACGAGGTCGACCACCGTCCCGTCCGCCTTGCGGTAGCGCATGGCGCCGCCGGTGGGCTGGTAGATGCGCAGCAGGCAGCGGCCCATGGTGGTCTTGCCCGAGCCGGACTCGCCCACGATGCCGAGCGTCTCGCCGGCCTTCACCTGCAGGGACACGTCGTCCACGGCCCGGATCGGCGCGGCGGGCGAGCCGAAATGCATCTTGAGATTGTCGATCTCGATCACCGAGGGCGCGTCCTCGGCGAGGGGCGCGCGCTTTAGCCGGATCTCGGCCTTCTGCTCGAGCTTCAGCACCGAGCCGATCAGCATCTTGGTGTAGTCGTTCTGCGGCGCGTGGAAGATCTGGTCGACCGGCCCGGCCTCCATGACCTTGCCGTGGTACATCACCAGCACCTCGTCGGCGATCTCCGCCACCACGCCCATGTCGTGCGTGATGAACATCACCGCCATGCCGTGCTGCTGCTGCAGGCGCTTGATGAGGTCGAGGATCTCGGCCTGCGTCGTGACGTCAAGCGCCGTGGTGGGTTCGTCGGCGATCAGCATGGCGGGATTGCACGCCAGCGCCATCGCGATCATGACGCGCTGGCGCATGCCGCCCGAGAACTCGAACGTATAGCGGTCCACCGCCTTGTCGGGGTGGGGGATCTCGACCTGCCGCAGCAACTCCACCGTGCGGGCGCGCGCCTCCTTCTTGGACAGGCGCAGGTGGAGCAGCAGCACCTCCATGATCTGGTCGCCGACCGTGTGGACGGGCGACAGCGACGACATTGGCTCCTGGAAGATCATCGCGATCTCGGCGCCGCGCACCGCCCGGATCTCGCGGCCGCGCGGATGGAGGGTCGCGAGGTCGACCGCGCTTCCGTCTGGCCGGTGCAGCAGCATGGAGCCGCTCACGATGCGCCCGGGCTGGTCGACGATCTGCAGGATCGAGCGCGCCGTGACGCTCTTGCCGGAGCCGGACTCGCCGACGACGCACAGCGTCTTGCCGCGCTCCACCGTGAACGAGACGCCGTCCACGGCCTTCACGACGCCCGTGCGGGTGGGGAAATGCGTGACGAGGTCGCGCACCTCCAGCACCGCGCGGGGCGGGGCCGCGGCGGCGTCGGCACGGCGGGATGAGAGGTCCACGACGGTCATTTGTTGTACGGATCGGCGGCGTCGCGCAGTCCGTCTCCCAGGAAGTTGAGGGCGATCACGGCGATCACCACGGCGATGCCCGGCGCGAACAGCCAGGGCGCGGTCGCGATGGAGCGGATGTTCTGCGCCTCGCGCAGCAGCACGCCCCACGAGATGGTGGGCGGCTGCAGGCCGAGGCCAAGAAACGACAAGGATGTCTCGGCCAGGATCATGGCCGGGATCGCGAGTGTGATGGACGCGATGATGTGGCTGGCGAAGCTCGGCAGCATGTGCCGGAAGATGATGCGCCCCTCGGACGCGCCGTCGAGCCGTGCCGCCGTGACGAACTCCTCCGTGCGCAGGCTCAGAAACCGGCCGCGCACGACGCGGGCGAGCTGCGCCCAGCCGGTGAGGCTGAGGATCACCGTGATCATGAAGTAGTTCAGCGTCGCCGGCCAATCCTGCGGCAGCGCCGCCGCCATGGCGAGCCAGATCGGGATCGTCGGCAGCGCCAGGATGAACTCGATGGTGCGCTGGATCACGAAGTCGATCCGGCCGCCGTAATACCCGGAGATGCCGCCCAGCACGATGCCGAGCAGCAACGACAGGAACACGCCCACGAGGCCGACGGAGAGCGAGATCTGCGTCCCCTGCATGATGCGGCTCCACACGCAGCGCCCGAGCCGGTCGGCGCCGAGCAGGAACAGCGGCTGCCGCGCCTCCGACGACACGAACAGGTGCGTGCGGGCGCTGAACACGCCGAGCACCGAATACTCGTAGCCCTCGCCGAACATCGTCACATAGATCTTGCGGCTCGTGTCCGGAACATGAACGGCCGCCAGCGTCTGCGGGTCGCGCTTCAGCGTCGTGGGATGGAAGTACGGCCGAAAGGACCAGCTCCCGTCCGCCGCCGTGTCGATGAAGTGCAAGCCCTGCGGAGGCTGGTAGGCCGCGCGCGCGTTCTGCTGGCTGGGATCGTTGATGGCGAAGAAGCCCGGGATCACGGCGATCAGGTAGAAGAACGCCGTCACCCACAGCCCGATCATCGCCAGCCTGTGGCGCTTGAACGCCCACCAGACCAGCTGCCATTGCGACGCGACCGCGACCTTGCGCTGGTCGATGGCCGCGAATGCGACGTCCGTCATGCGCCTACTCCAGCCGGATGCGCGGATCGACCAGCGCGAGCAGGATGTCGCTGATCAGGGAGCCGATCAGCGTGAGCGTGCAGATCAGCAGGATGAAGGCGCCGGCCAGGTACATGTCCTGGCTCATCAGCGATTGCAGCAGCAGCGGCCCGGCGGTGGGCAGGCTGAGCACGATCGCGACGATGATGGAGCCGGACACGAGGTTCGGCAGCAGCCACGCGATTGTGGAGATGAAAGGGTTCAGCGCCAGCCGCACCGGGTACTTCATCAGGAGCCGGAACTCCGACAGCCCCTTGGCGCGCGCCGTCGTCACATAGGCCTTGTTGAGCTCGTCCAGCATGTTGGCGCGCATCACCCGGATCAGGCTCGCGGTGCCCGACACCGCCAGGATGATCACCGGGATCCAGAGATGGCCGATCAGGTCCCAGACCTTGGCGAGGCTCCAGGGTGCGTTGAGATACTGCTCGGAAAACAGCCCGCCGACCTCCTGCCCCCACTCCACGGCGGCGAGATACATCAGCACCAGCGCCAGCAGGAACGAAGGGATGGCGAGGCCCAGGAACGAGAAGAACGTCGCGATGTAATCGCCAATGGAGTATTTGCGCACGGCCGAGAAGATGCCGATCGGCAGCGCGAGGCCCCAGGTGGCCAGCAGCGTCGCGAAGGTGAGCACCAGCGTCAACGCCATGCGCTCCCAGATCAGGTCGCCCACGGGCTGCTGCCACTCGAAGCTGAGCCCGAAGTCGCCGCGCAGCAGGATGCCGGTGATCCATTTCCAGTACTGGACGATCATTGGCTGATCGAGCCCGAACCGGGCGCGCAGGTCGGCGGCCGTGTTCTGGTCCACGA
Organism: Alsobacter metallidurans; assembly: GCF_014636935.1. Taxonomy (GTDB): domain Bacteria; phylum Pseudomonadota; class Alphaproteobacteria; order Rhizobiales; family Beijerinckiaceae; genus Alsobacter; species Alsobacter metallidurans. The sequence continues at coordinate 1,936,582 of NZ_BMES01000002.1, forward strand.
CCTCGTTGGAAGCCGCCAGCGTGGCGATGTAGGTCGTCACGTAGTCGCCGGGCGGCAACTGGATGAGCACGAACGCCATGAAGCTGATGACCACCAGGGAGGGGATCATCCACAGCACGCGCTTGGCGATGAATTTGAGCATGCGGGGCCCTTCGCTGGACCGATCGGAAAACGCCGCCGTCATCCCCGGCCGGAGCGGCGAAGCCGCGGAGGGGAAGGGGATCCGGGGGTGAGCACGGCTGCCCTGGATCCCCTTCCCGCGCCTTCGGCGCGCCGGGGATGACGGAGGGGATGTTACGTCGTGAAGTAGAACTGCTGCGGCAAGGCCGGGCCGGGGTTCGGCCAGGTCCAGGCGTTGGGGTACTTCTCGGGCACGTTCTTCAAGTTGGTCTTGACCACGCCGAAGTTGTTCACCGCCAGGCACACGCCGAGCGTTTCAAAGGCGTCCGCGGCGAGATCGAAGACCTGCTTCATGATTTCGCCGCGCTTCTTCAGGTCCGACGTCGCGCGCGCGTCGTCGAACAGCTTCATGCGCTGCTTCTGGCTCTCCGGCGGCTCCTGCCCGTCCTTGCCGCCCGACACGTACCAGAGCGTCCACGGCACCGCGTAGCGCGACCCCTGCGGGTGCTGGGCGAAGTAGTCCCGCGGGTCGAGCATGGGATCGAGCCCGCCGGGGCCCGGCCACACGGCCGCGTCATGGTCGTTGTTGTCGCCGCGCGTGTAGTAGAGCGCGCGCTCGATGGTGTTCACCTTCATGTCGACGCCAATGTCCGCCCAGTGGCGCTTCACCAGCTCCAGCACGTCGACAAGGTCGGGATACAGCGTCGGGATCACGTCGATCGAGAAAAACACCTTCTGGCCGTCCGGCCGCAGGCGCATGCCCTGCGCGTCCTTTTTGCCGTAGCCGAGCTTGTCCAACATCGCGTTGGCCTTGGCCTTGTCGAACTCCGTGTACTGGCGGCCGAGCTTCTCGTTGAACCAGGGATGCCCCGGCCGCGGCCCGGCCTGGTAGGGCTCGGACTGGCCCAGATACACGATGTCGATGATTTCCTTGCGGTCCATGCCGAGCGAGAGCGCCTGCCGGAACTCCTTGGAGCCCAGCATCTCCCGCATCTTCGGATCTTTGTGCGTGATGTTGAAGTAGATCTGGCACTGCTGCGACGAGGACGCGATCAGCTCGACCAGCCTGTAACCGCCCTTCTTCATGTTCTGCGACAGCGTCGGCTTGTTCTGCAGCGTGTCGATGTGCCGGTCCTGGATGTCGAGCCGTCCCGACACGGCGTCCAGCATCAGCGATTCCACGTCCTGCGAGATCGAGAACGAGATCCGGTCGACATAGGGAAGCTGGTTTCCCTCCGTGTCGACCTGCCAGAAGAACGGGTTGCGCTCCATGGTGACGCGCGTCGCGCCGCCCGTATAGGGCTCCTTGACGACCCAGGGGTCGATGGTCGGCTTGTCCGGGTTGCCCCAGCGCGACGGGATCTCGATGTCGCCGCACTTGATGCGAAACAGCGCGCCCCAGTCGGAGACGTTGGCCTGCTTCACGAGGTCGGCGACCGCCGGGTTATATTTGGGGTGGAACTGGCCGCAATAGTGCTTGGGGAACAGCGTCGGGTGCTGGCCGAGCGGCGTCGCCATCAGGTCCAGGAACAGCGCGTACGGGCTCGCGAAGGTGAACTTCACCGTCGTCTCGTCCACCTTGGTGGCCGTTCCGGCCTTGCCGGCGATCACGAGCGGGCTTGGGACGGACTTGTAAAGCTCCGAGTTCTTGGCGCAGTCCTCCACCGCGAACACGATGTCGTCGGCCGTGAACGGCTTGCCGTCCGACCACTTCATGCCCTTGCGCAGGAAGAAGGTGAACTCGGTGGAGTCGGCGTTCACCTCCCAGCGCTCCGCCACGTTGGGGAGCGGCTCGGTGAACTGCAGGTTCCAGCGCACCAGCCCCTGGTTGCCGACCATGCGCAGGATCCCGTTATGGTCGGCGCTGCCGCGCAACCCGCGGCGCAGCGAGCCGCCATAGACGCCCACCTTCTCGAAAGGAGTCACCACCATGGGCTTCTCGGGCAGGCGCTGCGCCAGTGCGGCGAGCTTGCCCTCGCCGACCAGCTTGGCCAGTGCCGGCGCTTCCTTGCCGGCCGCCTGCGCCCGCAGCGCGCCGGGCAGCGCCGTCATGGCGGCCGCACCGGCGATGCCTTGCAGCACGGCGCGGCGCGCGAGCCTCGGCGCAAACGGATCCCTGGTGTCGTTCATGGCGTATCCTCCCCTTTGGCCGGCGTCGTTGCGCCGCTGTTCTTATGCAAGCCGTCCGGCTTCGCTGAAGCCGATGGTCAGCCGTTGCGGTTGATCATTCCAGCGCGATCGTCATGCTTCCGCGGACCGTCTCCCCCGGTCCAGCGACACGCGTTCCCGCGCCCTGGACGCCCCGCGCGGCGAGATTGAACGCGTCCGCCACATGGCTCACGGGCTCGACGCAGAGGTAGGCTCCACCCTCCGGCGCATGCATCACGAGTTGGTCCAGCACGCCGTCGCTCTTGATCGAGATCCGCCTGCCGTCAGCCCGGTCGATCAACACGCGGCCGTCCCAATCGGCGAAATAGCGGGTCATCCCGGCGGCGCCGTGGCGCAGGTCATGGGCGGCTTCGCTCCCCGAGAGCCGTTGCGGCGCGATCCCGCATCCAGCCTCGTCCTGAGACCATTCGATGCCGGCGTTGAACCGCACCCGGTCGCCATGTCGGGCGACCAGATACGGATGCAGCCCGAGCCCGACCGGGATGGGCGTCGCATCCTCGTTGCGGATCGCAATCGCGATGGCGAGCGCCGTTTCCGAGAGCCTGACGGTCTGGGTGGCGGTGAAACGCCACGGCCAGGCGTCCGGCTCGTGCGCGTAGGTCATCACGGCTGCCGACGCGTTCTCCAGCGCGCAGCTCCAGGCGCGCAGCTGCGAAAACCCGTGCAGGGCGTGCGGCGGGCAGGCCGGATGCGCGGGCAACTGCACGTCCCTGCCGCCAAAGCGGAAGCGCCCATCCCGGATTCGATTGGAAAACGGCGCGAGCGGGTAGCAGCCGGCCTTGGGCCAGAACAGCGGATCGAAAGCCGCCTCCGCCATCGGCATGAGGATCGGGTCGGCCTGCCCGTCCGTCTCACGCCAGAAGCCCGCCACCCGGCCGCCCTGGCCTGGAGCAAGCGCTGCCCGCAGCGCTCCCGCGGCCAGCAAGGGCCGCGGCGCCGTCTCCCGAATCGTTTCGCTCCCCGGAGCATGGTCGGCTGTGGTCACGCGCAAAAGCTTGATCCAGCGTGCTTGATATTTCAGATTTCACGGTAGGAAGCCGAGACGGCGCTGTCAATCGCCCCTGATGATGGGATCTGATGGCGCCCAACAAGAAAGCCGGGAGGCAGCATGAACAAGGCTGATCGCATCGCGGATGTTCGCATCCATCCCATCGCGTTCCGGGATCCACCCCTGCTCAACGTGGCGGGCGTCCATGAGCCTTGGGCGTTGCGCAGCATCATCGAGATCGAACTGGAGAATGGCCTCGTCGGCCTCGGCGAGAGCTACGGCGACCTCGTCACCCTGGCCGACCTCGAACGGGTGAAGCCCGCGCTCATCGGCCTCTCGCCGTTCGACCTGAACGCCCTGACGCGGTGCGTCTATGGCGCCGTGGCGCCACATAGTGATCCCGCCGCGACGTTCCCGCCGGCCGGCGACAAGGCCCGCGCCACCGCGGTCGGCGCCTTCGAGGTCGCGATGCTGGACCTTCAGGGCCAGATCCTCGGGCAACCATTGCACCAGATCCTCGGCGGCGCAGTGCGCGACCGCGTGTCGTTCAGCGCCTACCTGTTCTACAAGTTCGCCCAGCATCGCGACGCGCCGGATCCCGGCGACGACTGGGGCGAGGTGCTGACGCCCGAGCAGATGGTGGGCGAAGCGCGCCGCATGGTGGAGCAGTACGGATTCGGCTCCATCAAGCTCAAGGGCGGCGTGTTCGAGCCCGAGCGCGAACTCGACGCGCTGGACGCCCTGCGCGCCGCTTTTCCAAAGCATCCGCTGCGAATCGACCCGAATGGCGGCTGGTCGGTCGAGACCACGCGGCGGCTGATGCCGCGCCTCGATGGCCTGCTGGAATATTGCGAGGACCCGGTGAACAGCCTCGCCGAGATGGGCGAAGTGGCGCGTTTCGCCACCATGCCGCTCGCCACCAACATGTGCACCATCGCGTTCGGCCACATTCCCGAAACGATCCGGCTCAACGCCGTGCAGGTGATCCTGTCGGACCACCACTACTGGGGCGGCCTGCGCGCCACCCAGCATCTCGCCTGGATCGGCCGGGTGTTCGGCATCGGCATCTCGATGCACTCGAACTCGCACATGGGGGTCAGCCTCGCCGCGATGGCGCATGTGGCCGCCACGATCCCGAACCTCGCCTATGCGTGCGACACCCACTATCCGTGGCAGACCGACGAGGTGATCGAGGGCGGCAAGCTGCCCATCGAGGGCGGCATGGTGGCGGTTCCGCAAGGCCCCGGCCTCGGCGTGCGCCTCGACCGCGACGCGCTGGCGCGGCTGCGCCAGAACTACCGCGACTGCGGCATACGCAAGCGCGACGACGCGACCGAGATGCGCAAATACGACCCCGCCTTCAACCCGGCCCGGCCTCGCTTCTGAGGGCGCCGTTTTGCGGTCGGGCGGTTCAACTGCGCGCGCACAGGGCGGGGTCGGGCAGCGCCGCGTCCGCGAGCGTGGTCAGCGCCGCCGCCCGGGCGGCGCCGGCGGAGCCGCGCCGACGGAAGCTTTCGAGGGACGACTGCGTCAGCTTCCCGTCGATGAAATGCGTGACAATGAAAGCGCCTTTGCTGGGGCCGAGAACTTCAGCCCAGGCCGCGCTGAGCGGACGGGGTACGGAGGTCGTGCCATTCGATCGCTTTGTCATGGGCCATGAACGACCTCCGAGCAGCGCGGTTTCAGGCCCAAATCCCGCATGGTTAACCGAACATGAAGGCGTCCGACGCCGGTCCGAGAACACTCGGCGAACTCTGTTGCGAGCCCGCGCGGGAATCGCGAAAGCCCTTATCCAGGCCCGACCCGAGTCGTTCGTTTGCGAACAGACGGCGTGTTTTTGGGACGGGTCGCGGCTGCCCGCGCGAGGCGGCCACGCAGGCGATTGCACGCCTGGACAAGCATGACGGTCCAGTAAAGACGTCAATTGACGACAGTAAAAGCGCGGAACCTTTTATTATTGATCCTCTGTAACCATCCGGGCGTGAGTTCCCCCGCCACGGTGTTGCAGTGTCCCCGGTCATCACGTCTTCGCTTCCGCAGCAGACCAATCCGGTTACGCTGCCTGCCCTGCAGCGGCTTCTGAGCGTGTCAGGGGTGACCGAGAGCGCCAAGGCGACGACGAGGGCGTTGCGCGACATCGTGCTCGCCGCCGTCCCGGGCGCGGTTCACGCCTATTGCGACCATCTCGAGCAGTCCGTTCCGGACATGCGGGACACCGTGAAGACTTTTCGCGACGAGATGGTCGCGGAGGAACTTCGGCATTTCGAGGTTCTGTTCTCGGGCGACCTCGGCGACGCCTATGCGGCGGCCCTTAACCACGCCACGGCGGCTCGGCACGCGGATGCGCTCGGCGCCCGCACCCGGCTGGGCACAGTTGTACGCGTGCTGCCGGCCCTGCATGCCGAAATCAGGCGTCGCAACCGCTTCACGCCGTGGCGCGCCGTGCGTGAAAGCGAGGCCGTTTCGGCGCTGTTGTTCAGCGACGCTCTCGCCGCCACCGTCTGCCACCAGCGCGCCGGACGCTGGAGCCTTTCGGCCCGCAAGGGCCAGCTCGACCAGGCTGCGGCGGCCATGCAGCACGAGATCGCCGGCCTGGCGACGGGTCTCCACGAAGCCGCAGGATCGCTGCGCAACGCCGCCGGCGAAAGCGCCGAAGGCGGCTGGCTCGCCGGCCAGGAAGCCACGCTGGCCGAGGAAGCATCGCAGGAGTGCGCCACCCGGATCGCGAGCGCGGCGCGCATGACCGAGGAGTTCGCCCGGGCGCTCGAGCAGGTGAGCTCCGAGGCGCGGCGCTCGCGCCAGATCACCAGCGCGGCCGTGGATCACACCCGCTCGGTCGCCAACGGCATCAACAAGCTTGCGGATGCGACGGCGCGCATCGGCTCCATCGTGACGCTGATCCAGGAGATCGCCACCAAGACCAATCTCCTCGCCCTGAACGCCACCATCGAGGCCGCCCGCGCCGGCGCGGCCGGCCGCGGCTTCGGCGTCGTGGCCGGCGAGGTCAAGGTGCTCGCCAGCCAGACGGCCCGTGCGACCGACGACATCGCCGGGCAGATCGCCGCCGTGCAGGACGCCGCCTCGGCCTGCGTAGGCTCCGTCGAGGCCATTTCGGCGACCATCGCGAGCCTCGACCAGTCGTCCTCCGCCATCTCGGCCACGGTCTCGGACCAGTCGATCGCCACCGCCCAGATCGCCGCCGCCGCGCGCGCGGTGGCCGAGCAGGCCGGCGCCGGCCTGTCCTCCGCCAAGCGCTCGCGCACCGCCATCGGCGAAGTGGCCGAACGGTCGCGCGACCTCGACGCCGCCTCGCGTCAGGTCGACAGGGCGGCCGCCGACATCTCCGAACTCGTCGGGCAGTTCCTGTTGCGGCTGAAGACGATCTGACGACCTACTCGTCGTCGCCCAACGGGCGGCTGCCCCAATGCATCAACGACGGATCGTCGTTGTCGACGCCGTGCGTCTGCAGCACCTCGTGGATCGTCTTGAGCCGGGCGTTCACGGCCGGACCGCGCTTCAGCCCCACCATCACCATCACGATCTCGATGATCAGCAGTTGGACCACATAGGCCTCGGTGCCGACCCGCATGGTGGCGTCGCGCGGCACGTCCGTGCTGAGCACGATGTCGGCGAGGTCGGCGAGCGGCGTATGCGTGCGCGTCAGCGCGATCACGGTGGCGCCGCGGGACCGCCCGAGCTGGACGGCCTCCAGCAGCGCCGGCATGCGGCCCACGAACGAGATCGCGAACAGCACGTCGCCGGGCTCCATGGTGGCCGCGCCGACAAGCTGGAAATGCGCGTCCGAAAACGCGTTGGTGACCAGCCCCAGCCGAAACAGCCGCGCCTGCAGGTCCTGCGCGAGGAAGTTGGACGTCGCGCCCGTGCCGTAGCAGTCCACCCGCCGGGCGGCGTCGATGGCGGCGGCGGCGCGCTCCACCTCGGCCGGGTCGAGCCGGCGCTGCCACTCGGCCAGCACCGACGTGAGGCTGCCGACAACGTTGCGCACCACGTCGCCGGTGCTGTCGCCGGCCGCCACGCCGCGATGGAGAAACGGCGTCCCGAGCGCCAGCGCGCCCGCAAGCTTGAGCTTGAAATCCTTGAGCCCGTCGCACCCGACCGCGCGGGCGAAGCGCACGATCGTGGGCGCGCTCACGCCCGCGCGCGTCGCCAGATCCTCCACGTTGGTCTGCACCGCCCAATGGGGATCGTCCAGGATCATCCGGCCGATACGCTGTTGGCCTTCCGACATGCCGCCGAGCCCGAGCCGGATGGCGCGCAGGATGTCGGGGGCGTTCTGGTCCGCCTGGGCGAGGTCGAGCGCCTCCGGCCGGCCGCTCATGCGACCTCTGGCCGGGACGGCAAGCTGTCGAGGATGCACGCATAAGCCCGGCCGTCGCCGGCGTCGCGCAGCGGCGGCACGACCTCGGCGCAGGCCGGCATGGCGTAGGGGCACCGTGTCCGGAACACGCAGCCGGACGGCGGCGCCATCGGCGACGGGATGTCGCCCTTCAGCGTGCGCGACAGCTTGGGCGCGTCCGGGTCCGCCTTGGGCGACGCCGCCAGCAAGGCCTGCGTGTAGGGATGGCGCGGTCGCGCCGTGACGATCTCGGCCGGCCCGATCTCCATCACGCGCCCGAGATAGAGCACCGCGATGCGGTCGCACATGAGCTCCACGACGTCGAGGTCATGCGAGATGAACAGCATCGCGAGCCCGAAGCGGGCGCGCAGGTCCTGCATGAGGTTGAGCACCTGCGCCTGCACGCTGACGTCGAGCGCCGACACGGGCTCGTCGGCGACGATCAGCTCCGGCTCCACCGCGAGCGCGCGCGCGATGCCAATGCGCTGCCGCTGCCCGCCCGAGAACTCGTGCGGGTAGCGGGTCATGTGCGCGGCCGGCAGGCCCACAGTCTCCATCAGCTCGCCGATGCGCTCCGTGCGCCGGCCGCGCGCCAGCCCATGCGCGTCCAGCGCCTCGCCGATGATGTCGCGCACCCGCAGGCGCGGGTTCAGGCTCGCGAACGGGTCCTGGAACACCATCTGGGCGCGGCGCCGCAGCGCCTTCAGCTTGCGCTCCGGCGCGGTGGCGATCTCGTCGCCGCCAAATCGGACGGAGCCGGCGGTTGGATCGAGCAGGCGCAGGATCAGCCGGCCGATCGTGCTCTTGCCGGAGCCGGATTCGCCGACCAGGCCCAGCACTTCGCCGGGCTGGATCGCAAAGCTGACATCCTCGACGGCGCGCACCGGATGAGCGCCGCCGCCGAAATGCTTGGTGAGGCCCCGAACCTCCAGCAACGCCCCGCTCACGCGATCTCCCTCCAGCGCAGGCAGCGCACGACCCGGTCGGGCTCGCTTTCCAGCGGAATGGCGCCGACCCGGCATGAATCGCGCACGAATTCGCAGCGGGGCGCAAAGCCGCATCCTTCCGCGACCCGGCTCACCGTGCCCGGAATGGAGCGCACCACGCGTCGGCCATCCGCGCCCCGCGCCGCGCGGGCGGGCAGGCAGTCCAGCAGCGCGCGCGTGTAGGGATGCCGCGGCGCATGAAACAGCGGCCGCACCGGCGCGCTTTCCACCACCTCGCCCGCGTACATCACGGCCACGCGGTCGGCGACTTCGGCGACAACGCCGAGATTGTGCGTGATGAACAGCACCCCCATGCCCATCTCGCGCCTGAGCCGCTCGATCAGCGCCAGGATCTGCGCCTGGATGGTGACATCGAGCGCCGTGGTGGGTTCGTCCGCGATCAACAGGGCCGGGTCGCACGCCATTGCGAGCGCGATCATGACGCGCTGGCGCATGCCGCCCGACATCTGGTGCGGGTAGTCGTGCACGCGCCTGCCCGCATCCGGGATCTCGACGAGGTCCAGCATTTCGCGCGCCCGCCTCATAGCGTCGCCTTGGCCAAGGCCGCGATGGAGGCGCACCGACTCGGCGATCTGCTCGCCGACGGTGAGCACCGGGTTGAGGCTCGTCATCGGCTCCTGAAAGATCATCGCGATCTCGGCGCCGCGCAGCCGCCGCACCTCGGAGGCCGACGCCTGCGCGAGGTCGATCGCCCCGCCTGCCCGGCGACGGAACAGGATGCTGCCGCCCGAGATGCGCCCGGCCGGACGCGGCAGCAGGCCCATGACGGCAAGGCTGGTCACCGATTTTCCGGACCCGGACTCGCCCACGAGCGCCAGCGTCTCGCCGGCGTTCACCGACAGCGTCACCCCGCGCACGGGCGTGACGGTCCCTTCCTCGGTGCGGAAGCTGACCTCGAGATTGTTGATCGCGAGCAGCGGCTCAGGGTGGGTCGCCGTCATCAGAGCGCCTTCCTGAGCTTGGGGTCGAGCATGTCGCGCAGGCCGTCGCCCAGCACCTGCAGCGACAGGGCCGCGAGCACGATGGCGATTCCCGGAAACAGGACGACCCAGAACGCGTCGTCGGCGAATTGCTGGCCGGACGCGATCATTGTTCCCCAGGTGGGCGTCTCGGGCGGAACGCCGGCGCCCAGAAACGACAGCCCCGCCTCGGCCAGCACCGCATAGGCGAAGATGAACGTGGCTTGCACGAGCACGGGCGACGCCACGTTGAGCAGGACGTGCACGCCCAGGATGCGCCGCGTCGAGACGCCGAGCGCCCGCGCGGCCTCCACGAAGGGCAACTCGCGGACCACCAGAGTGGAGGCCCGCACCACCCGCACCACGCGGGGCGTGTAGACGATCGACAGTGCGAACACGACGTTGAACGCCGAGGCGCCGAGCACCGCCACCAGGAAGATGGCGAGCAGGATGTCGGGCAGCGCCATCATGGCGTCCACCACCCGCATGACGGGCGCGTCCAGCCGGCGGAAATATCCCGCGAAGAGCCCGATCGTCGTCCCGATCGTCATCGAGACCGCCACCACGGCGGCTCCGATTCCCAGCGACGCCCGGGCGCCAAAGATGATGCGGGAGAGGATGTCGCGCCCAAATTCGTCGGTGCCCAGCCAGTTCACATCGCTCGGCGGTTTCAGCCGGCGCGCCAGCCGCATGGCGTCCGGTTTGAAGGGCGTCACCCATGGGGCCAGCAGCGCGCCGAGCAGCAGGCTCAGCAGCACGAGGGCGGCGGCCAACACCAGCTTGCGGCGAAACAGGCGGCGGAAGAACAGCAGCGTCGGGGACATCGGCTCAGGTCCGCACGCGCGGGTCGACCAGCGTGTAGATCACGTCAATCGCCAGGTTGATGAGCACATAGACTGCAGCCACCACGATCAGCGCGCCCTGGATCACCGGGTAGTCGCGGCGCAGCACGGCCGACACCACGAGATTGCCGACGCCCGGCAGGCCGAACACCGTCTCGGTGACGATCGCGCCGCCCACCAGCAGCGCCGCCGTGAGCCCCACCACGGTGATGATTGGGATCAGCGCGTTGCCGAAGGCGTGGCGCAGCACCACGCGCGCCTCGGACACGCCCTTGGAGCGGGCCGTCCGCACGTAGTCCTCATTCAGCACATCGAGCATGCTGGCGCGCGTGAAGCGGGTGATCAGCGCCGAGTTGACGAGGCCCAGCACGCTGGCGGGCAGAATGAGATGGCCAAGCCTGTCGGCCAGCGGCGCGCCGGGGTCGCCGTAGCCGGCGACCGGGAACCACCCGAGCCGCACCGCGAAGAGCTGGATCAAGATCAGCCCGAGCCAGAAGCTCGGCACGTTGGCGGCCAGCATCGCGAGGCCGCTGACGATCTGGTCCACCGCCCTGCCCCGCCACACCGCCGAGGCGACGCCAGCCGGAATGCCGATCAGCGCCGCGATCGACACCGAGAACAGGGTGAGGAAGAAGGTCGGCTCGGCCCGTTCGGCCAACGCTTGCGTGACGGGCCGCTGCAGAAAGATGGATTGGCCCAAGTTGCCGCTCGCGACCTCCTTCAGCCACAGCCCGAACTGCACCAGCAGCGGCTTGTCGAGCCCGTACACGGCGCGCAGCCGCGCGACGTCCTCGGGAGTGGCCTGGTCGCCCAGCATCAGGGCGGCAGGATCGCCCGGCGCCAGGCGGGTCAGAAAGAACACCATGGTGGCGACGAGCAGCATCACGATGATGAGCCCGCCGATCCGCCGCCCCAACGTCAGCCACATGCGTGTAGAACTCCAGATGGTTCGACGGTTCGGTCACACATGTCCGCCGTCATCCCCGGCGGCGCGTCGCGCCGGGAAGGGGATCCAGAGGCCAACGCTAAAGTCCATCAAGGATGGCGCGCGTGGCCCCTGGATCCCCTTCCCCTCCGCCGCGAGGCGGCTCCGGCCGGGGATGACGGCAGGGAGCGGGAATAACCCTGTGCTCCCCGCCGCGTTGACTCAATTCAGCTCGACGTTCCAGAAGGCCGGGAACGGCATCGGCGTGTAGCCCTTCATCTTGGACGAGACGCCCGCCAGCGAGCCGAAATTGCCGGCGCGGATATACGGGACCTCGTCGTAGACGACCTGCTGCACCTTGGCCCAGAGCGGCCCGCGCTTGGCCGGGTCCGGCTCGCCGTTGAAGGCCGCCAGCGCGGCGTCCTTGGCAGGGGTCTTCCACCAGCCCGGCGCGCCGTCGCCGAGTTGCGGCGGCGAGAGCATGGGCTCGGGGAAGAAGGCCGAGTGGGTGATGTAGACGTCCCACAGCGCCGGGTCGCCGCGGCGCTGCACCAGCGTCGCCCAGTCGACAACGTCGAGCGTGACGGTGAAGCCGGCCGCCTTGAGCTGCTCGGCCATGACGAGCGCCATGCGATGGTGGAAGTCGTACTGCTTGGAGTTGAGGATGCGGATGGGCGCGCCGTCGTACTTGGCCTCGACCAGCAGCTTCTTGGCCCCGGCCGCATCGGCCTTGCTGTAGCGCTCCGCGCCAGCGTCCGAGTTGAAGGGCGAGCCCTTCGGGAAGTGGGACGGCGCCAGCGCGAAGAACTTCGGATCGCCGAAGCCCGCGAGCAGGATCTCCTCCTCGTCCAGCGCCATCTGGAACGCCTGCCGGACCTTGAGGTCCGCCATCGGGCCCTGCTTGGTGTTGGTGGGGAAATACGGGAAGCCGTACGGCATGGTCAGCACCGCCTTGGCGGCGCTCGACGAGGCGAGCTTCTTGTTGGCTTCCACCGGCAGCTGGTCGGCGAAGTGGTACTGGCCGGCCACAACGCCCTCGACGCGCGTATTGGCGTTGGGCGCCGGGATGAAGCGCAGCTCCGCGATCTTCGCTTCCTTCTTGCCCGCATAGCCGTTGGCCGGCTCGGAGCGCGACACGTAGCCGTCGAACTTGGTCAGCACCACGAACTGGTCCGGCTTGCGCTCGCGGAACTTGTAGGGACCGGTGCCGACGAACTCGACCAACGGATTGGCGATGCTCTCCTTCGCCATGATGCCCGCATAGCCGGACGGCAACGCCAGGTGCGCCAGCAAGGCGGGCTGCAGGTCGTTGAGCGCGATCTCGACCGTGCTCGGACCCTTCGCGGCGATGGACGCAATGCTCTTGGACAGGGCCTTGCCGCGCGGCGTCATCTCGACCCAACGCTTCAGGGACGCCACCACGTCCTCGGCGTCGAGGTCTCGGCCGTTGTGCAGCTTCACGCCCTTGCGCAGCTCGATGGTGTAGAGCTTGCCGTCAGCCGCGATCTTGGGCATCTCGGCCGCCAGCATCGGTTGAACGGCGCCATTCGCGTCGAAGGTGAACAGCGGCTCGTACACATGCTGCATGATGATGCTGACGAGGTCGGCCGTGGACGCCATCGGGTCGAGCGACTGCGGCTCGCCCACCATCGCCAGATTGGCGCTCTGCGCGCCCTGGGCGGACGCGATCTGAGGCCCGAGAAGGGTCGCCGCGAGAGCGCCCATGCCCGCCCCAAAGCCACGGCGCGTCGGCGCCCAGCTGAATGATCCGGAATCCGTCATGCATCCCTCCCGTCGAGCCGGAGCCCGCCGTTCCCGCAGCGTGCTCCCGAATGGATGTAACTTTATTAAGCTGAATTTCAGCCTGTCAACGCCTTTCGCGCGATGTTGCAGCGCAAACAATGTTTAGCCGTTGTGCAAGCAGGGAGAGATTGACCACACTGGCGCCTCCAATGTAACTTTTTTCCGCTTGCGCTGCGGCGCGCGACAAAGGTTTGAGGCCATGGATTACGAACTCGTCGTCAGCGGCGGCCGGGTGATCGACCCGTCCCAGTCGATCGACCGCATCACGGATGTCGCCTTCTCGGGCGGCAAAGTCGCGGCCGTCGGCGACGGACTCGCAGCGCGGGCCGCCCAGCGCGTCGACGCGACGGGCCGCATCGTCACGCCCGGCCTGATCGACCTGCACACGCATGTGTATTGGGGCGGCACGTCGCTGGGCGTCGACCCGCTGATCCTGGCGCGCGGCGGCGCGACAACGCTGATCGACACCGGCAGCGCCGGGCCGGGCAACTATCCGGGCTTCCTGGAGCATGTGATCAAGCCCGCGCCGATGCGCATCATCGCCTATCTCAACGTGTCCTTCGCGGGCATCTACGGCTTCTCCAAGCGCATCATGGTGGGCGAGAGCGGCGACCTGCGCCTGATGGCTCCGATCGACGCCGTGGAGGTCGCGGAGGCGAACCGCGACACCCTGGCGGGCATCAAGGTGCGGGTCGGGATGAACGCGTCGGGCAATTCCGGGCTCGTGCCGCTGCAGATCGCCCGGCAGGTCGCCGACCGCATCCGCATGCCCATGATGGTGCACATCGACGTGCCGCCGCCCACGCTGGAGGACGTGCTCGCGCTGATGCGCCCGGGCGACATCCTCACGCATTGCTTCCGCCCCTTCCCCAACACGCCCGCCACCGGCGACGGCAAGGTGCTGCCGGCCGTGCTGGAGGCGCGCGAGCGCGGCGTCCTGTTCGACATCGGCCACGGCATGGGGTCGTTCTCATTCAAGACCGCGCGCGTGATGCTGGCCAACGGCTTCATGCCGGACACCATCTCGAGCGACGTCCACGCGTTGTGCATCGACGGCCCGGCCTTCGACCTGCTCACCACGCTGTCGAAATTCCTGTGCCTCGGCGTCGACCTGCCGGCCGTGATCAAGGGCGCGACGGAGAACGCCGCCGCCGCCCTGCAGCGCCCCGATCTCGGGACCTTCAAGCCCGGCTCGGCCGGCGACGCCTCCATCCTGTCGCTCGACCACGGCGCGCACGACTATGTGGACTCCACCGGCGAGACGCTGCGCGGCGAGCAGCGCCTGCTCGCCAAGGGGGTCGTCATCGCCGGCAAGCTCTGGCACGAAGGGTAGCGCCGTCGCAACGGCGGTTCCATGCTTCTAAGCCCCTCATCCTGAGGAACATCGCCCCTTGGCGATGTGTCTCGAAGGACGAGGGACTCCAGAAGGCGATCCGTTTGAGGCAATCTGGATCCCTCGTCCTTCGAGACGCAGACCCAGGTGGGTCTGCTCCTCAGGATGAGGGCTGGGAGACGCTTCGATCGCCTGAAACCCACCTTGAACGCGAACAAGCATCTGACTGGAGCCCCGCATGACCCCCGAAGAGAAACTCGCCTCCCTCGGCCTCACGCTGCCGAGCGCGCCCGTGCCGGTGGCCAACTACGTGCCGTTCCGCTGGGCAGGCAACCTGCTCTACCTCTCGGGCCAGGGCCCGAAGCGGACGGACGGAACCTACAAGGCCGGGCGGCTCGGCCGCGACATGACGATCGAGGATGGCTACGCCGAAGCGCGGCTGACCACGCTCAACATGCTGGCCGTCGCCAAGCAGGCGCTGGGCGAGCTCTCGCGCATCGAAGCGGTCGTGAAGCTGCTCGGCATGGTCAATGCCGAGCCTGATTTTGGCGACCACCCCAAGGTGATCAACGGCTGCTCGGATCTTCTCGTCGAGGTGCTGGGCGAGGCCGGGCGCCACGCCCGCTCGGCCGTCGGCATGGGCTCGCTCCCGAACCGCATGGCGGTCGAGATCGAGGCCATCCTGCTCATTCGCAACTGAGGACGAGCGCCATGGCGGACGCCGGTATCGCGACTCTCAAAACCGAAGTGGCGCGCCGCTTCGGCACGCCCGCCGTGGTGATCGACCTCGACGTGGTCGAGCGCAACATCGCGCGCGTGCAGGAGATGTGCGAGGCGGCCGGCGTCGCCAACCGCCCTCATATCAAGACGCACAAGAGCCCGGTGATCGCCGGCCTGCAGCGCGACGCGGGCGCGCAGGGCATCACCTGCCAGAAGATCGGCGAGGCCGAGGTGATGGCGCAGGCCGGCTTCGACGACATTTTCATCACCTACAACCTGCTCGGCGAGGAGAAGATGGGCCGTCTCGGCCATCTGGTCCAGACGACGCGCATGCGGGTGGCGGCCGACAACCCGACCGTCGTGGCCGGCCTGCCGGAAGCGGCCCGCATCGGGGGGCGTGACCTGGAAGTGATGGTGGAGTGCGACACCGGCCGCAAGCGCGCCGGCGTGGAGACGCCCGCCGAGGCGGTCGCGCTCGCGCGCGACATCGCCAGCCGCCCGGGGCTCTCCTTCGCGGGGTTGATGCTCTATCCGCCGGAGAACCGCATGGCCGAGACGCAAGCCTTCCTTGACGAGGCGCTCGCCGGCCTGCGCGCGCACGGGCTGGAGGCGCGCGTGATCTCGTCGGGCGGCACGCCCAACCTCGCCAATCTGGGCAAGGTCACGGGCGTCACCGAGCACCGCGCCGGCACCTGCGTGTTCAACGACCGCATGATGATGCGCGCCGGCATGGCCTCGCTGGAGGATTGCGCCCTCACGGTCTACGCCACCGTGGTGAGCCGAGCCGGCCCGGAGCGCGGAATCCTTGATTCTGGCTCCAAGACGCTCACCAGCGACACCGGCGGCGGGCTGGATGGCCATGGGCTCATCCTGGAGCACCCCGAGGCCCGCATCGCGCAATTCGCCGAGGAGCACGGGTTCCTGGACCTGCGCGCCTGCAACGACCGGCCGAGCGTCGGCGACGTCGTGCGGATCGTCCCCAACCATGTCTGCGTGGTGGTCAACATGGTGGACCGCCTCGTGGCGGTGCGCGGCGCCGAGATCGTCGGCGAGTTGCCGGTGGCGGCGCGCGGCCGCATCACCTGACGCGGCGGGAATAGCCGCCGCGCCACTTTCGCCCAGTCAGCGAGCCGCCGTCATCGGATCGATGCGCTTGCGGACTTCGGTGATCTTGGTGGCCGGGAACCCGCTGATCTCCGCGTGCTTGCGGATCGTCGCCGGATCGTCCGCGAGGTAGACGCAAAACAGCTTGTCGTCGGTCACGAAGCTCTCGACCCATTGAATATCGGGGGCAAGCTGGCGGAGCACGTCGTTGGATTTCCCGGCGGCCTGCTGAAGCTGCTCACGGCCCATCGTGCCGACTGCGGGAATGTCGCGCTCGATGATGAACTGACGAAGCGTCATGGCAATCTCCGAACTGCGGCCTGCGGGATGGCCGGCCGCTCGAAGGCGAAAGCTGCGCTCCCGGCGCCAGCCGCACTGTGCGTCGACGCACGCCACGGGCTGTGAAAGCCAGGACGGCGATGATCAACGTGAAGGCCGCGAGGCGTCCGGAGACGCCGCCGCGGCCTCTTATGGCGAAACGGAGGACCGGCCCCGGAGGGCCGGCCCTGGAGATCGCCGTCAGCCCTTCTTGGGCGGCGTGGCCGGCCAGCTCTTGATCAGAGTGTCGTAGTCGATCGTCTCACCCTTCGGCTTCTCGTTCGCCAGCTTGCGCTGCGGCGCGATCGTGCCGGCCTTCTCGGCCTTCGCGTACCACTCCTCGGCCGAGGTCTTCGGGTTCAGCTTCGGACCGCATTCGCCCTGCACGCCCGACCGCTCGATGCGCTCCATCACGGCGTCCTGGGCCGCCGCAAGCGCATCCATGGCCTGTTGCGGGGTCTTCGCGCCCGACGAGGCGTCGCCGATGTTCTGCCACCAGAGCTGCGCGAGCTTCGGGTAGTCAGGCACGTTGTTGCCGGTCGGGGTCCACTGCACGCGCGCCGGCGAGCGGTAGAACTCGATCAGGCCGCCGAGCTTGGGCGCCCGCTCGGTGAAGCTCTTGTCCCAGATGTCGCTCTCACGGATGAAGGTGAGGCCGACATGGCTCTTCTTCAGGCTCACGGTCTTGGCCGTGATGAACTGGAGGTAGAGCCAGGCCGCCTTGCGACGGTCGACCGGGGTCGACTTCAGGAGCGTGGCCGAGCCGGCGTCCTGGTAGCCGAGCTTCATGCCGTCCTTCCAGTAGGCGCCCTTGGGAGAAGGCGCCATGCGCCACTTCGGCGTGCCGTCCTGGTTCATCACCGGCAGGCCGGGCTTCACCATGTCGGCCGTGAAAGCCGTGTACCAGAACATCTGCTGGGCGATATTGCCCTGGGCCGGGACCGGGCCGGCCTCGCCGAAGGTCATGCCTTGCGCCTGCGGCGGCGCGTACTTTTTCAGCCACTCGATGTATTTCGTGATCGAGTAAACGGCCGCCGGTCCATTGGTGTCGCCGCCGCGATCGATGGACGAGCCCACCGGACGGCAGCCTTCCATGCGGATGCCCCATTCGTCGACCGGCAATCCGTTCGGGATGCCCTTGTCGCCGTTGCCGGCCATGGACAGCCAGGCGTCCGTGAACCGCCAGCCGAGCGACGGGTCCTTCTTGCCGTAGTCCATGTTGCCGAACACCTTCACGCCATCGACTTCCTTGATGTCGTTGGTGAAGAACTCGGCGATGTCCTCGTAGGCGGACCAGTTCACCGGCACGCCCAGCTCGTAGCCATATTTGGCCTTGAACTTCTCCTTGAAGTCGGGGCGCTGGAACCAGTCGTAGCGGAACCAGTAAAGGTTCGCGAACTGCTGTACGGGCAGCTGGTAAAGCTTGCCGTCCGGGCCTGTGCCAAAGGACTTGCCGATGAAATCGTCGACGTCCAGGTTCGGGTTCGTGACGTCCTTGCCTTCTCCGGCCATCCAGTCTGTCAGATTGACAGCCTGCTTGTAGCGGAAATGCGTTCCAATCAGGTCGGAGTCATTGATCCAGCCATCATAGATGTTCTTGCCGGACTGCATCTGCGTCTGGATCTTCTCGACGACGTCGCCCTCCTGGATGAGGTCGTGCGTGAGCTTGATGCCGGTAATCTCACTGAAGGCCTTGGCGAGGGTCTTCGCCTCGTATTCATGCGTGGTGATCGTCTCGGAGACGACGTTGATCTCCATGCCGGCGAACGGCTTCGCGGCGTTGATGAACCACTCCATCTCCTTCAGTTGCTGATCCTTCGTCAGCGTCGAAGGCTGGAATTCCTGGTCGATCCATTTGCGGGCCTCGTCGATGCCCGCCATGGCCGAGCCGGCCCCGAGCGTCAGGGCGAACAGGCTCGCCCCCGCAATCCAAACGCTTTTGCTGCGCTTGCTCATCTGGTTTCCTCCATCTGCATTGTCGTTGTCGTGCGCCGCCTTCGGGCGGTCTTGGGCGAGACGCCGAAACTCAGACCCAGCGGAAAACGGCCGCTGCGTAGAAAAGCGAAATGGCCGACGCCCACCAGACATCCGGGCCGACGATGCCGAGCCAGGCCAGGTGGATGAAGGCGCTGCCAAGCAGCGTGATGAACAGGCGATCGCCA
The DNA here is from genome assembly GCF_014636935.1 of Alsobacter metallidurans. Lineage (GTDB taxonomy): Bacteria > Pseudomonadota > Alphaproteobacteria > Rhizobiales > Beijerinckiaceae > Alsobacter > Alsobacter metallidurans. The sequence goes on from NZ_BMES01000002.1 coordinate 1,955,389, forward strand.
CGCGTGGTCGAGAGGGACAGCACGCCAACGCGAGGCCGTTCCGGCCGCACCGCCGCCAGCGTGGTCATCAGCGCCAACGCGGCCGCGATGCCGATAAAGAACAGGCCCGTCTGCCAGGTCCAGGCCATCCAGGCGAGATCCATCAGACCCTCCCGAGGGCGAAGCCCTTGGCGATGTAGTTGCGGACGAACCAGATCACGAGCGCGCCCGGGATCAGGGTCAGCACGCCGGCCGCAGCCAGCACGCCCCAGTCCATGCCCGCCGCCGACACCGTGCGGGTCATCGTGGCGGCGATCGGCTTGGCGTTCACGGAGGTCAGCGTCCGCGCCAGCAACAGCTCCACCCACGAGAACATGAAGCAGAAGAACGCCGCGACCCCGATGCCGCTGGCGATCAACGGCGTGAAGATCTTGAGGAAGAAGCGCGGAAACGAGTAGCCGTCGATGGCGGCCGTTTCGTCGATCTCGCGTGGCACGCCCGACATGAAGCCCTCGAGAATCCAGACGGCCAGGGGAACATTAAACAGGCAGTGCGCCAGCGCGACCGCCCATGGCGTGTCAAACAGGCCGATCGCCGAATACAGGTTGAAGAACGGCAACGCGAACACGGCCGGCGGCGCCATGCGGTTCGACAGCAGCCAGAAAAACAGGTGCTTGTCGCCCAGGAACCGGTAGCGAGAGAACGCATAGGCGGCCGGCAGCGCGAAGCCGACCGACAGGATCGTGTTCAGGATCACGTATTTCAGAGAATTGATGTAGCCGTTGTACCAGCTCGGGTCCGTGAAGATTTTCTTGTAGTTGTCGAACGTCAGGGTGTGCGGCCAAAGCGTCATCACACTTGTGATTTCAGTGTTGGTCTTGAAGCTCATGTTGATGAGCCAGTAGATCGGCAGCATCAGGAAGAGCAGGTAGAGAAGAATGATGGCCCGGCCGCCGCGCATCATGCCGCTCCCGCTTTGGCGTCGGCCTTCGTCATCACGGTGTAGAACACCCAGCACACCGCGAGGATGATCAGGTTGTAGACGATGGAGAGAGCCGCCGCCTTTCCGAGATCGAACTGGCCGAGCGCGAGCTTCACGAGTTCGATCGACAGGAACGTCGTGGAGTTGCCCGGGCCGCCGCCCGTGACAACGAAGGGCTCGGTGTAGATCATGAAGCTGTCCATGAAGCGCAGCAGCACGGCGATCAGCAGCACGCGCTGCATCTTGGGCAGCTGGATGGTGCGAAACACCGCCCAGCGCGACGCCCCATCGATCCGCGCCGCCTGGTAATAGGCGTCCGGGATCGACTTCAGCCCCGCATAGCACAGCAGCGCCACGAGCGACGTCCAGTGCCAAACGTCCATGGTCACGATGGTGATCCAGGCGTGCAACGGATTTGAGACATAGTTGTAGTCGACCCCAAGCGCGTTCACGGCGGCGCCAAGCAGCCCGATGTCGCCGCGGGCGAAGATCTGCCAGATCGTGCCGACCACGTTCCACGGGATCAGCAGCGGCAGCGCCATCAGCACCAGCGTGGCGGCGACGCGCCATCCCTCGCGCGGCATTGACAGCGCGATCACGATGCCGAGCGGCACCTCGATTGCGAGGATGATGGCCGAGAACAGGAGGTTGCGGCCAAGCGAGTCGAAAAAGCGTCCGCCCAGGTCGGTGCTGCGGTCCAGCAGTTCGGAGAACCAGCCAACGCCGTTCCAGAAGAACTGGTTGTTTCCGAACGTGTCCTGGACCGAGTAGTTGACCACCGTCATCAGCGGGATCACGGCCGAGAAGGCGACGATCAGCAGTACGGGCGCGACCAGGAACCAGGCCTTCTGGTTGACGGGCTTGATCATGCCGCCGCCCCTTCCCCGTCAACCCGACGGCCATCCGCATAGATGTGAATGCGGGCCGGATCGAGCCGCAGCACGGCGCGATCGGAGTCGAACGCCGAATCCTCGCCCACCGTGGCGGCCATCGGGCGGTCGCCCAGCATCACGCGCGCGATGCGGGTCCGGCCCAGGTCGTCGATGCGCGTGATGCGCACCGGCAGTCCGTCGCCATGGGCCTCCAGCACCGCGAATTCGGGCCGGACCCCGAGCTCGATGCGCCCTGTTTTCGAAAGGTTCGGATAACCGCGCCCGAGCGCCACGCCGACCCCGTCCACAAATGCGGTCGCGCCATCCACCTGGCAGGGCAGGACGTTCATGCCCGGCGATCCGATGAAGTGGCCGACAAAAACGTGCTCCGGCCGCTCGAACAGTTCGTCCGGCGTCCCGGTCTGCACCACCGCGCCGTCATGCATCACCACCACGGTGTCCGCGAAGGTCAACGCTTCGGTCTGGTCGTGCGTGACGTAGATCATCGTCAGGTCGAGCTTGCGGTGCAGTTCCTTGAGGGTCGAGCGGAGCCGCCATTTCAGGTGCGGATCGATCACCGTCAGCGGTTCGTCGAACAAGATGGCGTTGACGTCCGGCCGCACGAGGCCGCGTCCGAGCGAGATCTTCTGCTTGGCGTCCGCCGTCAGGCCGCTCGCGTTCTGGTCGAGCGAACGGGTGAGGTCGAGCAGCCCGGCGATCTCGTCGACCCGCGAGCGGATTGTCTGGGTGTCGACGCCCCGGTTCTTCAGTGGAAAAGCGAGGTTCTCGCGCACCGTCATGGTGTCGTAGACCACCGGGAACTGGAACACCTGGGCGATGTTGCGCGCCTCCGTGGGCAGCGTGCTGACGTCGCGATCGTCGAACAGGATGCGTCCGCGCGTGGGCACGACGAGGCCGGAGATGATGTTCAGCAGCGTGGTCTTGCCGCAACCGGATGGGCCCAGCAGCGCGTAGGCGCCGCCCTGGCGCCAGACGTGGTTCATCTCCTTGAGGGCGAAGTCCTGCGGACCCTGCGGATTGGAGTGGTAGCTGTGCGCGAGATGGTCAAGCGTGATGCGGGCCATGCGGTGCTCCTCACGCGGCCAGCGCGACGTCAGCCGCGACGGCGCGGCCAGCCCGGTCGAACAGATAGAGCCGGCGCGGCTCCAGGTAGACGGTGAGAAGCGATCCCGGATCGAGCCGGCGCACGCCGGGCACGAGGGCGACAAATCGGTTCTGCCCGGCTTCGAGATGCACGTAGCTCTCCGACCCGGTGATCTCGACCACCGAGACGGTCGCGGGCAGCGCGATCGGGCGCTCGCCAGCGGGTTCGAGCGACAAGTGATGCGCCCGGAACCCGACCGCGTAGTCGCCATCCGGGGCGGACGCGAACACGCCTGCGGCCGGGATCGGCGCTCCGCCTTCCAGCGTCACCTGCCCCGCCGCCTTGCGGGCCGAGACGACGTTCAGCGGTGGGTCGGAGAACACCTGCGCGGTGACGAGATCCTGCGGGCGGCGATACACCTCGGGCGTCGGCCCGAACTGGGTCACCCGGCCCTGGTGCAGCGTCGCGGTGCTGCCGCCCAGGAGCAGCGCCTCGGAGGGTTCCGTGGTGGCGTAGACGAACACCGCGCCCGACTCGGCGAAGATGCGCGGCAGCTCCTCGCGCAGCTCTTCCCGCAGCTTGTAGTCCAGATTGGCCAATGGCTCGTCCAGCAGCACGAGACCGGCGTCCTTCACCAGCGCGCGCGCGATCGCGGTGCGCTGCTGCTGGCCGCCGGAGAGCTCCAGCGGCTTGCGCGTCAGGTATGGCTCCAGCTTCAGCAACGCCGCCGCCCGCCGCACCTTGGCGTCCACCTCCGCGCCCCGGCCGGAAACGCGCAAGGGCGATGCGATGTTCTCGTACACCGTCATGGACGGGTAGTTGATGAACTGCTGGTAGACCATCGCGACGTTGCGGCGTTGCACGGGCTGGCCGGTCACGTCCACGCCATCCACCAGGATGCGCCCACGCGTGGGCGCATCGAGGCCGGCCATGAGCCGCATCAGGGAGGTTTTGCCCGCCAGCGTGGCGCCGAGCAGCACGTTGAGCGAGCCGTTCTCGAGGGCCATCGAGATCCCGTCGAGATGGGTCTCGCCTCCGACATCCTTGCCGACGCCTTCGAGAACGATGCTCATGGCGCGGCGGCCCTCCTGGGCGTTCCGGTCAAGGCGCCGCTGCGCTCGGCCATGAAGGCGCCGAGTTCGGCCTGCTGCGCCTTGTCGAGTCGCAGCCCGAGCTTGCTGCGTCGCCAAAGAATGTCGGCGGGGTCCACCGCCCATTCCTCGTCCATCAGGTAGCGCACTTCGCGCTCCGTCAGGTCAGCCCCGAAGACGCGGCCGAGATCCGCCGGAGCATTCGCGCCCGCCAGGATCCGCTCGGCCCGCGTGCCGTAGGCGCGCACGAGGCGCCGCGCCAGCCCGGCGTCCAGCCACGGATGCCGCTTGCGCGTTTCGTCCACCAGCGCGGTGAAACCGACGCGCGAGAAGTCGCCGCCCGGCAGAGGCGAGCCGCCGGTCCAGGACGGCTTGGCAGCCGCCGGCAGGTGGCCTTCGAGCTTGGCCAGCGCCGACTCGGCGAGGCGCCGGAACGTCGTGATCTTGCCGCCGAACACGGACAGCAACGGCGGCGAACCCTCTGGCGCGTCCAGCGTCAGCACGTAGTCGCGCGTCGCTTCCTGGGCCTTGGACGCCCCGTCGTCATAGAGCGGGCGGACTCCCGAATAGGTCCACACCACGTCGTCTACGGCCACCGGGGCCTTGAAGTATTCGCTGGCGGCCTCGCACAGGTAGCGGATCTCGTCCGGGCTGGCCTGGACGTTTGTCGGATCGCCCTGGAAATCCTTGTCGGTGGTGCCGATCAGCGTGAAGTCGCGCTCATACGGGATCGCGAAGATGATGCGGTTGTCGGCGTTCTGGAAGATGTAGCACTGCTCGCCCTCGAACAGCTTGCGCACCACGATGTGGCTGCCCTGGACGAGCCGCACGGCCGCGGGCGCGCTGGACCCGAGCGTCGCGTTGGCGACCTCCGCCACCCACGGCCCGGCCGCGTTGACGAGCACGCGGGCCCGGGTGGTGCTGCGTTCCCCCGAGGCCGACTGCGTCTCGACGCGCCAGAGCCCGTCTTCGCGCACGGCCGAGAGGACCTTGGTGCGGGTCTGGATCGAGGCGCCGCGCTCGGCCGCGTCCTTGGCGTTCAGCACCACGAGGCGCGCATCCTCCACCCAGCAGTCCGAATACTCGAACGCGCGGGCGAATTCAGGCTTCAGCGGCTTGCCGGCCGGATCGCGCGCCAGGTCAAGCGTGCGGGTCGCCGGCAGCAGCTTGCGGCCGCCAATCGTGTCATACAGGAACAGGCCGAGCCGCAGCAGCCAGGAGGGCCGCAGCCCCGCATGATGGGGCAGCACGAAGCGCAGCGGCCAAACGATGTGGGGCGCTATTCCCCACACGACCTCGCGTTCGGCCAGGGCCTCGCGCACCAGCCGGAACTCGTAGTATTCGAGGTAGCGCAGGCCGCCATGGATCAGCTTGGTGGAGGCGGAGGAGGTGGCGCTGGCGAGATCATGCTGCTCGAAGAGAACGACCGAAGCGCCCCGTCCGGCTGCGTCCCGCGCGATCCCGGTCCCGTTGACGCCACCGCCAATGATGGCGAGGTCGAACGTTTCGACGGTCACGCGCTGGCCTCCCGCAATCAGCTTCTCGATCGTTGCTTGTAGCCTAGGGATTGATCCTGTTGCGTGCAACGACAAAACGAAACCGAAAGCGAAAATCAGTCGAGCGCGTCAGAGGCCCCTTCCGGCGACTCCGTCAGGGTTTCGATGAGCTGGATGGCTTCGCGGCTGCACAGATCGCGAAGAGAATCCTCCGGGATCCGGTCTGTCACGAACACGTCCACGTCCCGGAGATGCCCGATCCGCACCGGTGCGGACCGTTCGAACTTCAGCGAGTCGGCAACGAGCATCACTTTGCGCGCATTTTCCATAATTGCGCGTGAAACACGAACCTCTCGGTAGTCGAAGTCCAGCAAGGCCCCCTCGGGGTCGATCGCGGAGGTGCCAATCACCGCGTAATCCACCTTGAACTGCCCGATCAGGTCGATCGCCGCCGACCCGACGACGCCCCCGTCCGACCGGCGCACCGGCCCGCCCGCCACGATCACCTCGATCTTGGGGTGCGGATACAGCAGCGTCGCCACGTGAAGATTGTTGGTGATCACCAGCAGCCCGGCGTGGTTCTGCAGCTGGCGCGCGACTTCCTCGGTCGTGGTGCCGATGTTGATGAACAGCGAGGAATTGTCAGGGATCATCGCGGCCGCTGCTCGCCCGATGGCGACCTTCTCGTCGTGGGCGATAAAGCGGCGCGCTTCGTACGCCAGGTTCTCGACGCTGGACGCCACCACCGCCCCGCCATGCACGCGCGACAGGATGCGCTGCTCGCACAGGTCGTTCAGATCCTTGCGGATCGTCTGCGGGCTGACCTCGTAGCGCAGCGCCAGATCCTCGACGCTGACCCGCCCGCGCGTCCGCGCCAGCATCACGATTTCGTTCTGGCGGGGTGACAACTGCAGCATGTGGGTGGGTCCGGCGTGGAAATATGACGTTAGCGCGGGCTGAGCGGGCGCGCCACTCGCGGAAGACTTCTGGATCGCGGGCGCGCCTGCTACGTGTTGACGTCTGGACGCCCCCGCCGGAGACCGCCATGGCGCTCACGCTCTATGCCCACCCGTTTTCGTCCTATTGCCAGAAGGTCCTGACGGCGCTTTACGAGAGCGGCGTTCCGTTCGAATACCGCTCGCTCGAAGACCCCGCCGCCGGCGCCGAAATGCGGGCGCTCTGGCCCTTCGGCAAGTTCCCGGTGCTGGTCGACCATGGCGAGACGGTGGCCGAGTCCACCGCAATCATCGAGCATCTGGACAAGCGCCATCCCGGACCCACGCGGCTCATCCCGGCCGACCCTCAAGCCGCATTGCGGGTGCGCTTCCTGGACCGGGTGTTCGATAATCACGTCATGACGCCGATGCAGAAGCCCGTCGCCGAGGCTCTCCGGCCCGAGCCCGCGCGCCTCGACGAAACGCTGGAGGAGTCGCGGCGCAAGCTGGATGTCGCCTACGCATGGCTGAATGACGCGTTGCGGGGCGACGCCTGGGCCGCCGGCGACGCATTCACGCTGGCGGATTGCGCCGCCGCCCCGGCGCTGTTCTACGCCGACTGGGTGCACCCGATCTCGGACCGCTACGGGCGCTTGCGCGACTACCGGGCGCGCCTGCTGGGCAGGCCGAGCTTCGCGCGCTGCGTCGAGGAGGCGCGTCCCTTCCGCGGCTACTTTCCGCTCGGCGCGCCGGATCGGGACTGAGCGGGCCGCGCTGTCTCGCCTTCGCGGCGGCGAGTGGCTATCAAGGCTGAAAAGCGCGCTCTGCGCCAAACAACCGTCGTCCGGGAGGATCCATGAACGCGCCCACCCCAGCGCAGCCGTTGCTCGACGTGAGCGGCGTGACGCTGCGCTACAAGACCCCCGGCGTCCTCGTGACCGCCACCGAGCGCGTCAGCTTCTCGGTGAACCGCTCCGACCGCTTTGTTCTGCTCGGCCCGTCCGGCTGCGGCAAGTCCACGCTTCTGAAAGCGGTGGGCGGATACCTCACGCCCAGTGAAGGCTCCATCACGATCAAGGGCCGGAAGGTGACGGAGCCCGGCGCCGATCGCATGATGGTGTTTCAGGAATTCGACCAGTTGCTGCCGTGGCGCACGGTGCTCGAGAACGTCATGTTCCCGCTCCAGGTCGCCCGCCGCCTTGGCCGCAAGGAGGCCGAGGAGAAGGCTCGGCACGCGCTCGAGAAGGTGAACCTCACCCGCGCGGTGGACAGCTACCCGCACACGCTATCGGGCGGCATGAAGCAGCGCGTCGCCATCGCGCGCGGCATGGCGATGGAGCCCGACATTCTGCTGATGGACGAGCCCTTCGCGGCGCTCGACGCGCTCACGCGCCGGACCTGCCAGGACGAGCTGCTGCAGCTGTGGGAAGACACCAAGTTCACGGTGCTGTTCGTCACACACTCGATCGCGGAGGCGATCAAGATCGGCAACCGCATCCTGCTGCTGTCGCCGCATCCCGGCCGCGTGAAGGCCGAGGTCGTCGACGTCGACAAGGTGTCCCCAACGGACGGCACGGCCGGCCAGCTGGAAAAGAAGATTCACGAATTGCTGTTCGCCGACGAAGCGGCCCACGCGGAGTGACCCCCATGACCACGACCGCGCCCACCACCGCGACCACGCCCCCGCCCGCCCCCGACAGCATGATCGGCGCCGCCCGCATCACGATGCGCGACCAGTCTGGCGCCGGCGACCATCTCGGCGAAGTCGAGCGCAAGCTCGGCCTCCTGGAAACGCTGTGGGACAGCGGCTTCGTCCGCAAGGCGCTGCTCTTGGTGCTGCTCGGCGTGATCTGGGAGATCTATGGCCGGGCGCTGCAGAACCCGCTGCTGTTTCCCACTTTGTCGGAGACTTTCGAGTCGATGCGCGACGGCGTCATGAGCGGCGTGCTGCCGATGCGCGCCTGGTCGTCCATCAAGGTGCTGCTGATGGGCTACGTCGCGGGCGTGCTGCTCGCCGCCATCCTCACCATCGCGGCCATCAACACGCGCGTGGGCACCGATTTTCTCGAGACAATGACGGCGATGTTCAGCCCCCTGCCCGCCATCGCCCTGCTCCCGCTCGCGCTGATCTGGTTCGGACTCGGCAATGGCAGCCTCGTCTTCATTCTCATCCACTCGGTGCTGTGGGCGGTGGCGCTGAACACCCATTCGGGCTTCCGGTCGGTGTCGCAGACCATGCGCATGGTGGGCCGAAACTACGGCCTGCGCGGCCTCGCATACGTGTTCCGCATCCTGATCCCGGCAGCCTTCCCGTCCATCCTCACGGGCCTCAAGATCGGCTGGGCCTTCGCGTGGCGTACGCTGATCGCCGCCGAGCTGGTGTTCGGCGTGTCCTCCGGCCAGGGCGGGCTCGGCTGGTACATTTTCGAGAACCGCAACCTGCTCGATATCCCGGCCGTGTTCGCCGGCTTGCTGACCGTGATCGTGATCGGCCTCGTGGTCGAGAACCTCATCTTCCGCACGCTGGAGCGCCGGACGGTGCTGAAGTGGGGCATGCAGAACTGAGCGCGCCAAGCGCCGCACCAAGGAGGAAGCAATGAAGAACGCTTGCAGAAGGACCGTTCTGGCCGCGCTAGCCATCGGGGCAGCCGCCCTGACCGGCGTCGCCCCCGCCGCCGCGGAGGTCAGCCAGGTTCGCATCTCGAAGGGCTTCGGCATCCTGTACCTGCCGCTGATCGTCATGCAGGACCAGAAGCTGCTCGAGGCGCGCGCCGAAAAGGCCGGCCTCGGGGCCGTGAAGGTGGAGTGGCTGACGCTCGATGGCGGCAACGTCATCAACGACGCCATGATGACGGGCTCGCTGGATTTCGCCGGCATCGGCGCGCCGGGGTTCATCACGCTCTGGTCCAAGGCCAAGGGCATCCCGAGCGCCGAGGTCGTCGGCGTGTCCGGCATGAGCGCGACCTCGCTCTACCTCAACACCAACAAGCCGGGCATCAAGTCGCTGAAGGACATCACCTCGGCCGACAAGATCGCGATCCCGGGCATCAAGACCTCGCTCGCCGCCGTCGTGCTGCAGATGATGGTCGCCAAGGAGTTCGGCCGCGAGAACTTCGCCAAGCTCGACCCCATGACGGTGGGCCTCGCCCATCCGGACGGCCTCGTGGCGCTGACGGGCGGCAAGACCGAGATCACCTGCCACTTCACCTCGCCGCCGTTCCAGTACCTCGAGCTGAAGAACCCGAACATCCACCGCGTCGCGAACTCGGTGGACTATGTCGGCCGCATCACCCTGGACGTGACCTTCTCGCCGAAGAAGTTCGTCGACCAGAACCCCAAGATGACGCAGGCCTTTTTGGACGCCCTCGACGACGCCAATGCGCTGATCGCGGCCGACAAGCGCAAGGCGGCCGAGATCTTCGTCCGCAGCTCGAAGGTGAAGGTCGACGCCGACGAGGTCCTGCAGATGCTCGAGGACCCCGACACGCAGTTCTCGGCCACCCCGAACGGCGTCATGCAGTTCGCCGACTTCATGCACCTCGCCGGCTCGATCAAGACCAAGCCGGCTGCATGGTCGGACATGTTCATCCCTGCGCTCAAAACGCGCCAGGGCAGCTGAAGGCGCGTCAAGCCGGCGCGCGCAGTCCCAGGATCTCGCGCGCCTGCCGCCAGCTCGCGACAGGGCGGCCATGCCGCTCGCAGATGTCTACGGCGCGACGCACAAGCGCGGCGTTCGACGGCGCCAGGCGCTCGCGATCGAGGCGGACGTTGTCCTCGAGGCCTGTGCGCGTATGGCCGCCGCGCGCGATCGCCCATTCGTTGAGAACAAGCTGGTTCGCGCCGATCCCGGCCGCGCACCACAGGGCGTCGGGCGCCAGCCGCCGCAAGGTCTCGATGTAGATGTCGAGGATGCGCTCGTCCGCCGGCATGGCGTTCTTCACCCCCATCACGAACTGTACGTAGAGCGGACCTTTGATCCGGCCGTCCGCCTGCATCCGGGTGGCCTGCACGACATGGCTTAGATCGAAGGCCTCGATCTCGGGCTTCACGTCGTGGGCCAGCATCTCGGAGGCGAGCCAGTCCACCAGGTCCGGCGGGTTCTCATACACGCGCGTGGGAAAGTTGTTGGATCCGACGGCGAGCGAAGCCATGTCGGGCCGCAGCGGCAGCATGCCGCCCCGCTCGCGCCCGGCGCCGGAGCGGCCTCCCGTGGAGAGCTGCACGATCATGCCGGGGCAATGCCGCTCGATGCCGTCCTTCAGCCGTGCGAAGCGCTCGGGGTCGGAGGTCGGCTTGCCGGCGTCGTCGCGCACATGGCAATGCGCAATGGAGGCTCCCGCCTCGAAAGCCTCATGCGTGCTTTCCACCTGCTCGGCGACCGTGATCGGAACCGCCGGGTTGTTCTCCTTGGTGGGCAGCGATCCGGTGATCGCCACCGCGATGATGCAAGGGTTGTCAGCAGGCGACATGGCGGTCCTCGTCCGGCGATTGGCCTCCCCGGACTATCGCGCCGTCACCCGAAGCCGCAAGGTCCTATCGCGACTGGCCCCCTTGGCCCGCGTCAGCCCCGCCGTCCGCCGGCGGCCACGAGCCTGGGGGCTGGCTCTCGCATGCTAGCCTCGAAGGCGCCACCCCGCCCGCCACGCACCTGGAACGCCGACACGAGGTCGTTGAGACGCTGGATCTGTCCGGCGAGCGACGCCGCCGAGGCGGCGCTCTCCTCGGCCAGCGCGGCGTTCTGCTGGGTCATCTCGTCCATGTGGGCGACCGCCTGGCTCATCTCGTCGATGCCGTTGGCCTGCTCGGCCGCGGCGGTCGAGATCTCGGTGACGGTCGTGGCCACCCGCTGCGACGCTCCGACGATCTTGCCGAGCGCCTCGCCGGCGGAACGCACCAGCGTCACGCCCTTGGCGACCTCCTGCGTGGAGGTGCTGATCAGCGCAGTGATGTCCTTGGCGGCGTGGCTGGAACGCTGCGCCAGCGTGCGCACCTCGGAGGCCACCACCGCGAAACCCTTGCCGGCCTCGCCGGCCCGCGCCGCCTCGACGGCCGCGTTCAGGGCGAGGAGGTTCGTCTGGAACGCGATGTCGTCGATCACCGAGGTAATGTCCGTGATCTTGGCCGAGGCCGCCTCGATGCTCTCCATGGCGATGATCGCGTCCCGCACGATGGAGCCGCCCTCTTCGGCGACCGCCTTCGCCTCGTCCGCGAGGTCAACGGCCTGCCGCGACGAAGCTGCTGACGCCTTCACGGACGCGGCGAGTTCCTCGGTGGTGGCCGCCGTCTGCTCCAGCGAGGAGGCCTGCTCCTCGGTGCGGCGCGAGAGGTCGTCGGCTCCGGCGTTGATTTCCTGGGCCGAGTTGCCGCTTTCTACGGCGGTGTTCTGGATGGTCGCAACCGTGTCGGACAGGCGCTCGATGGTGCCGTTCAGGGCGTCCTTCAAATCTCCGAAGCGGCCATTGTAGCTGGTGTGGACCTGATGCGTCAGGTCACCCTGCGCCAGCCCGTCGAGCACGCGCGCGAACTCCTCCGTGGCGTCGTTCACGAGCCTGTTGATCTCGTTCACGCCGTCCACGAGGTCGCGCATCGGCCCCGTGATCGTGCCCGCATCGGCGCGGCCAGAGAAGTCGCCGTCGCGCGCCGCCGCCACGATCTTGGCGACCTCGCGCACCACCGCCTGAACACGCGCGGCCTGCTCGGCGTCGGCGAAATGCGCGGTTTCCCGCTCGATCCGGCTGGCGTCCAGCGCCAGGGCGTTTTGCCGATAAGCCTCCAGCGCCGTGCTGAGGGCCCCGACTTCGTCAGGGCAAGGAGCGACCGGGACCTTGTGGTCGAACTTGCCGCCCTGCATCACGTCCAGCGCGCCTTTCAGCGACACCAGCGGGGTGGCGATGCGGCGCTGCACGCCGCGCCAGGTGAGCCCCGCCATCAGCATGAGGCCGAGAAACAGGCCGCCCAGCGCAATCGAGTTGCGGGTCTCTTCGGCCAGGCGCGCCTGCGTGAAGGCCTGCATGCCATCCAGCGACTCCTGCACGGCGGCCAGGATGGGAACGAAGGGCGCGTTGCACATCCGCGTCCATTCCTCGGCGGCCAACACCGGGCCGGAGCCCGAACCGAGCTTGCCGAGCAATTCGTCGATGCGCTTGTTGGCCCCCTCCACGGCCGCCGCCATGGCGTCGACCTTTCCGGCGAGCGACGGCGACACGCCCGCGCGGGCGCTGAGCTGCCGCAGCTGGCTGACGCCCGCTCCCGCCGCGCCGCGCGCTTCGCCGAGCGCGCGCCACTGCGCCGGCTCGAGCGCCTTGCCGGACGCGATCGACGACCGCAGCAGCGAGCAGGTGGAGCCGTAGGACGAGCGCACCCGCCAGCCCGCCTGCTTGAACGCCTGCAGGTCGGCCAGCACCGGATCGCCGAGCCGCACCGCGTTGGAGGTGGCGTCGGACGCCTTCACGAGAGCGGTCTCGACATCGCCGACGGCGTTATACCACGGCATCGTGGGCGCGAGACTGCGCTGCGGCTTGGGCTTGGCGCCTTCCGCGTAAACGCTCGGCATGAGGGCCGCCGCGCTCTTGGCGGCGGCCTGAACGCCTGCGATGAGTTCGGCCCGGTCCGGCAGGTCCGTCTGCGCCAGCCGGTTCGTCGCGGCCGCGATCTCGGCGACGTTGGCCTGCTCGACCTTTTCAATGACGGAGCGCGGGTCATCAGCCACCTGAATGGCCGTCTGCGCCTGCCCTCGATTGGTCCGGATTGTATTGCCGGTCAGCAGCACAGCCTGGTCGGCGGCCACCAGCTCGGTCAGCCTCCGGTTCTCGCGCATGTCATGGACCGCGTCGATCGTCAGGTAGCCCACGGCGCCGAGCGCCGGAAGGCTGAGGCACGCCATGGTGGCCAGCAGGTAGCCGCGGACGGAAGTCGGGAACAGGTTCACGGGGGAGCTATCCTGGCTGAGGCGCCGATGGACGGGCGAAGAATGAAACGGAAGCTCAACCTCGGCCGAGATCCTTAAAATCCTCCTTAGTTTGCACATCCTGCGTGTGCTTTTCGTTGAACTCGGATTCCCGTTCCTTGAGTTTCCGTCGTGCGCCAGACCAGCTTTGTCGATCTGAGCGTAAGTCAGCGGACTCGGCTTTTGAAAACTTAACTCATCTAAAAAACGAAATGATTCCGTAACACGATCATCTCTGCCCTCGTGATGATGTCCTGCGAACACGATCGATGCGGGGCCGCGTCTCATGCAGGGCAGAGTAGTCACGATGCTGGTTTTGGCGGTTCTGGCCGGAGGCGCCTCGGTTGCGATCGGCCGCAGCGTCATCCAGTCACGCTTCGCCGCAAATTCGCGGGTGGCGCAGATCGTCGCCCCGCGCGCGCCGGAGTTCAAAACCATCGTGGTCGCCGCCAAGCCGCTGCGCTATGGGGCCGAACTCTCGACCGGTGGGCTGCGGGAGATCCCCTGGTCGGGCGACGACCTGCCCCCTGGCGCATTCCCGACCGTGAAGGCCTTGCTGGCCGGAGGCAAGCGCGTGGTGCTGTCCGCGCTGGAGCCCAACGAACCCGTGCTGGCCGGCAAGATCACCGGTTCGGGCCAACGCGGCACGCTGTCCAATCTGCTCGACGAGGACATGGGCGCCGTCACGGTGCCAGTCAACGAGGTGGTGGGCGTCGGCGGGTTCGTGCTCCCGGGGGACCGGGTCGACGTGTTCCTGTCGCGCCAGCCCCGCCTGGGCGAAAACGGCGGCCAGCCGCAGCAGGCCTTCTCGGATGTCGTCCTGCAGAACGCCCGCGTGCTGGCGGTCGGGCAACTGGCCGACGACAAAACCGACAAGCCCTCCATCGTCAACGCGGTGACGCTGGAAGCCAACCAGGCGGACGGCCAAAAGCTGGCGCTCGCCGCCAGCGTCGGCAGCCTCAGCCTCATGCTGCGCAAGTCCGGCGACACGAGCGAGCGGCCGAGCCGCCGCCTCTCGTCGTCAGACCTCGGCCGGCACACCAGCAATGCCGACGCGGCCATTACCATCCGGGTGACGCGGGGAACGCAGCGCGCCGAATACTCGGTGCCGGGCGGCGGCGCTGCCCTGCCGAGCGGCAGCCGGGTCGCCTCGGCGCCCTGAGCCATGCCCCTGCTTCGACGCTTCGCGCGCGCGGAGGACGGCGTTCTCGCGCCCATCCTGGCCTTCGCGCTGCTGCCGCTCGCCGCCATCGTGGGCGTGGCGGCCGACTACACGGCCCTCGCCCGCCTGCATGATCGGCTGCAACTCAGCACGGACGCGTCCAGCCTGCCGCTGTGCAAGGCCCCGGCTGCCCTGTCGCCCGATCAGCTGCGCGCCATCGCGCAGCGCATCCTGGATACCAACATGGGCGTGGGCGCGGCGACTGCGGACACGCCGGCCGTGATCGCGGCGCCGCGGTCCGTGTCCCTCACGGCGCGGGCCGACTACAAGGTTCTCTTCTCGGGACTGATCGGCGCAACCACGGTGCCGCTGTCCGCCAGTTCCACCTGCTCGGCCAACGAGCAGGATTTCGAAGTCGCGCTGGTGCTCGACAACACCGGCTCGATGGCGAATTCCAGCAACGGCGTCACCAAGATAGCGGCGCTGAAGCAGGCCGCCACCGACTTCGTGACCTACCTGGCGGGCTCCACCGCGCTGAGCGGCCATCTGCGTCTCTCGCTCGTGCCGTTCTCCGCCGCCGTCGCCGTCGACCCCGCAACACCCGGGCTCGTGAATTCCATCGACATGGCCGGCCAATCCAGCCTGCACTGGCCCAACGTCTCGAACGCCGCGGCGTCGGGGTTCGCCAACCGCCTCGACATCTTCGCGAAACTCTCCCCCAAGGCGACCGACTGGGCTTGGGCGGGCTGCTTTGAATCCTTGCCCTATCCGCGCAACGTCCGGGACGGAAAACCGGACGCCGCCGATCCCGACAGCTTCCTGGTGCCCATGTTCGCCCCCGACGAGGCCGGAAACGGCGGGTCGACCAGCCATACGGAAAAGAGCAGCGGCAAGAACCAGAGCACGCCGAACAGCTATATCGACGACGCGACCTCGGCCACCGGCTGCAGCACGACGCCCAACGACGACGCAACGCGCATGCTGCGCGCCTGCAAATACGCCAAGCCGACCAACGCCGACAGCGCCGGCGACCGCGGGCCCAACTGGATGTGCCGATCGCGACCGCTAACCCGGCTGACCGCCGACACCAACAAGATCATCTCCGAAATCGCCGCCATGCAGGCCAACGGCAACACCAACATCCATGAGGGCGTAGTCTGGGGCTGGCGCACGCTCTCGCCGCTCAGCGTCTTCGGCGACGGCGCGGCTTACACGAAGCAGGCCAACAACAAGATCATGGTCCTGATGACGGACGGCATGAACACCTGGACGGCCAACTCCGGGAATTCGGTGCTGAAATCCTATTACTCCGCCTATGGCTATTTCCGGAACGCAGACGGCAGCACCCCCAACACCCGCCTGCCGCCCGCCAACGCCAGTCCGAGCACCGACGCCACGGCCCGGGCCGCCATGGATGCGCTGACGCGCGAGGCCTGCCAGAACGTTCGGGCGGCCGGAATCAAGATCTATACGGTGGGGTTCAGCATCCCGACGGACCCGATCGACGCGCTGGGCCTGCAACTGCTGAAGGACTGCGCCGGCGTGGCCAGCCAAGCCTTCGTGGCCACCGACTCGGCGGCCCTGATCGCGGCCTTCCAGGCCATCGGCCAAGGGATCGGACGCTTGCGGCTGAGCAAGTAGCCGCGGCTCAGAACACGTGCGCCTCGCCGCCCACGAGCAGGTGCACGAGGTCGCCCGGCTTGGGAGCGCCGAAGCTCGGCAGCTTGAGCGCGAGCTGCAGCGCCTGGTCGGCGATCTCCACCACGATGGCGCAGTCGGCGCCTTCGAAGCGCACCGTCTTTACCGTCGCCGGTATGGAGCGCCCGTCGCGGCCGACCGGAGAGGGCTGCGCGGCGTGGAGCAGCACCTGCTCGGGCCGCAGCATCACATCCACAGCGCCCGTCTTGCCTTCCGTGTCGGCCGGAATCCGTCCCAGCGCGCAGTCAACGAAGCCTTCGCCGGCGCGCGCGGGCAGGAGGATCGCCTTGCCAAGGAACACTGCGGTCTCTCGCGTGAGCGGGCGCAGGTACAGCACGTCCGGCGGCCCCACCTGCGCGAATTCGCCGTGCCGGATCACCGCCACCTGGTCGGCGAAGGACAGGGCCTCGGCCTGGTCGTGCGTCACCAGGATGCTGGCGATCCCGGCCGCTTCCAGCGCATGGGCGACGACCTCTCGCACGTTCTGGCGCAAACTGGCGTCCAGCGCCGAGAAGGGCTCGTCGAGCAGCATCAAGCGCGGGCGGCACGCCAGCGCCCGAGCCAGGGCGACGCGCTGTTGCTGACCGCCCGAGAGCTGGTGCGGGCGCCGGCTCGCGAGCGAGCGGCTCAGCTCCACGGCGTCCAGCAGTTCGCCGATGCGTTGATCGCGGCTGCCGCTCAGCTCCTTCGGCAGGCCGAAGCCGATGTTGTCGGCGATGTCGAGATGCGGAAACAGCGCGCCGTCCTGCGACACGATGCCGATGCCGCGCTTGTGGGCCGGTATGATGCGCGGCCCCTTGGCGAGCAGCTCGTCGCCGAACGCGATCGTGCCCTCGTCCGGCGCCTCGAAGCCCGCGACGAGGCGCAGCAGCGTCGACTTGCCGGAGCCGGACGCTCCCACCACGGCCGTGCGGCTGCCCGCCGGCACGTCGAGATCGACGCCGCCCAGCGCCACAACATTGCCGTAGCGCTTCACCAGCCCGCGAATGCGAAGATCGCTCATCGGCCGGCGATCCGTCGGGATTGGGCGTGGAGGATGATGGTCAATGGCAGCGACGCGATGATCATCATGGCGGCATAAGGCGCCGCCGCCGCATAGTCGATCTCGCCGGTCAGCGACCAGAACGCCGTCGCGAGCGTGCGCACGCCATTGGGCGCGAGCATGAGCGTCGCCGTGAGCTCGGTGGCGGCGCCCAGGGACACCAGCACGATGCTGGCGGCTGCGCCCGGCGCCGCGAGGCGCAGCGTCACGGAGGAGACCGCCTGGAAGGGCGTACGGCCCAGCGCCATCGCGGCCTGCTCCAGCTCCACCGGCGCTTGCGCGAGGCTTGGCCGCAACCCCGCCATCGCGCGGGGCAGGAACAACAGCGCGTACGCGACCATGACGGTGAACATCGTCTGGTACAGCGGCAGCGCCACCTGGACGGTGATCCACACCAGCGCGAGCCCGACCACAACGCCCGGCAGCGAGCCGACATAATAGTGGCAGGCCTCAAGGATACGTTGCGTCCGGCCCGGCGACCGCACCGAAATCCAGGCCATCGGGGCCGCCGCAACTGTCGTCAACAACGCTCCGGCGAGCGACAGCAGCATCGTCTCGCCCAGGGCCGAGAACACGCCGGCGGTCCAGACCGCGCCGCCGCCGACAGCAAGCCAGCGCAGGATCATCCCGCACGGAACCCCGATGGCGAGCACGCCAAGCAGCGTCAGGCCTGCCAGGGCCGGCCACTTGAACGCCCCCAGGTCGCGCCGGGCCGCGATGCGGGCGGCCCCGGACCCAATCCGGGCGTAACGCTCCTGCCCGCGCAGGATCACATCCAGCCCAATGAGGCCGACGCAGGCCAGCACCAGCACTCCGCCCAGCATGTTGGCGGCCGCCGCGTTATAGGCCGATTGGAACTGATCCATGATCGCGGTCGTGAAGGTGTCGAAGCGGATCAGCGCATAAAGGCCATACTCAGACAGGAGGTGCAGCGCGACAAGAAGAGCGCCGCCGCTGATGCCGAGCCGCAGCTGCGGCAGCACCACCCGAAAGAACACCTGCCATGGGCCCAGCCCCATCGAGGCCGCCGCATCCTCCTGGGCCGGATCGAGCCGCCGGATCTGGGCGGCGATCGGGAGGTAGAGGAACGGCGAATAGGCCAGCACCGAAATCAGCGCGGCGGCCGGAAGGCCGTGGAAGCTCGGCGCCACGGTTGTCCACGCATAGCTCTGCACGAAGGCCGGGATCGCCAGAGGAGCGACCGCCAGCCACGACCAGAATGGCGCGAACGGCAGGTTGGTCCGCTGCGTCAGCCAGGCTGTCGCGAGTGCGACCACGATCGCGGGCGGCAACACGCACAGTTCCAGCAGCGCCGTGTTCCACAGCAGCTCCGCCACCCGCACCCGGACGACGAGGTGGAACGCCGCGTCCCAGCCGGTCTGGTAGGCGATCCAGCCGACGAACCCCATCGGCAGCAGCGAAAGGGCGGCGACCAGCGCGGCGAACGCCAAAACCGGACCGTTGCGGGTCCGGCTCAAGCGGCCGAGAGGTTCGCGTCGGGCCCCGGCTTGCGGTTCAAACGCAGCCAGGGCCTGAGGAGTGGATATGGACATCGTCACCAGTGTCGCGTGAGCGCCTCGCGGGCTGCGCGCGCCCTTATAGCAGGCCGGCGGCCGTCATCATCTCCGTAACCTTGCGACTGTTCAGGTTGGCCGGATCGACCTTCGGGGACTGGAGGTCCTGCAGCGGCACTAGCTTGTCGTTGGAGGCCGCGCCCTTGCTCACCGCATACTCATAGGAGTTGCCGGTGCGCAGGATGTCCTGCCCGCCCTTGCCGACGATCCACTTCAGGAAAGCCTGCGCCTCCTCGGGATGCTTGCTGGTCTTCAGGACGCCGCCGCCCGAAATGGACACGAACGCGCCGGGGTCCTGGTTGCGGAAGTAATGCGTGCCCACATTGGCGCTGTTCTCGCCCGTCTTCGCCTGATCGCCATAGTAGTAGTAGTGGTAGATCACCGCACCTTCGACCTCGCCGGCGTTGACGGCCTTCATGGCGGCGCTGTTGCCCCGGTAGGCCACGGCGTTCTGCTTCATGGCGTTGAGCCACTGCTGCGTCGCCTGCTCGCCCTTGAGCTCCAGCATGGCGCTTACAATCGCCTGGAAGTCGGCGCCGGCCGGCGACGCGGCCCAGCGGCCCTTCCACTGCGGCTCGGCCAGCTCAGCCAGCGAACGCGGCAGCTTGTCGGCCCCAAGCTTGCGCTTGTCGTACACGAACACGGTGGAGCGCGCCGCGATGCCGACCCAGCGGCCATGCGACGGCTTGAACGTGTCAGGGGTCAGCGCCAGCGTGTCGGCCGGAACAGGCGCAAACAGCCCGGCGGCGTCCACGAGGGTCATGGCGGGCGAATTCTCGGTCAGGAATACGTCTGCGGGCGAGTTCGCGCCTTCCTGGACGATCTGGTTGCCGAGCTGGGTGTCGCCGCCATTGCGCAGCGTGACCTTGATCCCGGTCTCCTTCGTGAAGGCCTCCGCCCAGGCCTGCGTGAGGCTCTCATGTTGGGCATTGTAGACCACGATCGATTTGGCTTGCGTCTGGGCGGCGGCCGGGGCGCTCAGGCTCGTGATCGTCGCAGCTCCGACGAAAAGGGCCGACAGCAAGGAGAATGCAAAAGACTTCATGGACCACCCAGTCAAGGTTGAGCGTACAGAACCAACGAGGCGCTGTAATAACGCTCAAAAACTGGATGTCAAAAGAAAGATGTTCTTCTATAGCGTTTCTAAACTGCAGTTTGGTTTCGCTCTAAAGTAAGCAACGATACAGCATGGCGCCGATGTGGAATACCGCCGCTTCGGCGGGCGGCCTCGCGCGCCGGATGTTGGAAGACCAGTTTGCAACACGGGGACACGATCTCACGCTGGCTTCGCCGCATCGCCGAAAGTGGCTGGCGGGACCGACCCGCACAACAAGCACCCACGAAGACCCTAACCGTCCTAAGGGATCATCACGAATGGCTCGATTTCCAGCCGTTTGGCCGAAAGCCACGCCACCGCTTGCCCGAATTTGCTGCACAACTCCAGGTTGACACCCCTAGGGTGACGTGAAACCGTTATATGTGACTATTACAGTTCACTGTTGCGGAACACGATCATGGCTCCTAGTTCGCCGGGTGATTTGGACGGGAAAGCGACCCAAAGCCGCTACCCGGCCCCTGACGACGCCACGCTCGAAACGCTGCGCCGCCAGCAGGAAGCCGTTCTGAAAACGCTGTTCGGCGAAGCCCTGAACCAGCGCCAGATCGCCGAGATGCAGCTCAGCCTCAGCGTGCAGGCAGCCAACTGCGAAATCCTCCACAGGTTTGCGCTCAACAACGCCGACGAGCCCGCATTCATGTTCGGCGCCACCGCGGGTCAGCTGTCTTGAACAGCGAAGACATCGCGTTCCTGTCGATCCGCGAATTGGGCGCGCTGCTGCGCGGTGGCGACGTCACGCCGCTCGATCTGGCGCGCATCTACCTGGAGCGCCTCAACGGCGTTGGCCGCGAGATCCGCGCGGTCGTGACCGTGCTGGACGACGTCGCGCTGCGCGAGGCCCGCCTCGCCACGGAGGAACTCGCCGCCGGGCTCGATCGCGGCCCGCTGCACGGCATCCCGTATGGATTGAAGGACATCATCGCCGCCACGGGCGCGCCCACCACCTGGGGCGTCTTCGCCGACCAGCGCTTCGAACGCGAGGCGACCGTGGTGACCCGCCTCCGGAACGCCGGCGCGGTGCTGGCAGCCAAGCTCGCCACGATCGAAATCGCGGGCGGCATGGGCTATGACAACCCGGACGCCTCCACGACGGGGCCGGCCGCCAACCCGTGGGACACCGGCCGCTGGACCAGCGGCTCGTCAAGCGGCCCCGCCGGCGCGGTAAGCGCGGCGGCGGTTCCGTTCGCGATTGGCAGCGACACCAGCGGCTCCATCCTGTTTCCGGCCGCCTTCACGGGCACGGCCGGCCTGCGGGCCACCTACGGCCGCGTCAGCCGCGCCGGCGCGATGACGCTGTGCTGGACGCTGGACCGCCTCGGCCCGATGTGCCGCACCGCCGACGACTGCGGCCTCGTGCTGGAAGCCATCGCGGGCGCCGACCCGCGCGACCGCTCCAGTCTTCCCCAGCCTTATGCCTATAGCCGCCCCGAACCGCGCCGCTTGGGCTTCCGCTTCGCCGTGGTGGACGGCTGCCTCGACGGCGCCGAGCCCGAGGTCGCCGCGAACTTCGAGCGCTCGCTCGCCCTTCTTCGCGAGATCGGAACGGTCGAGACCGTGGAGTTGCCCGACTATCCCTACGGAGCGGTGACGCAGACCATCTCGTCGGCGGAAGCCTACGCCGCCTTCGACGAGTTCATCGCCAGCGGCCGCATCGTAGAGCTGAAGGCCCGCAAGGCCGCCGGCCACCGGCTTGCCGCCGCCGTGCTGCCGGCGCACGACTACATCCGCGCCCAGCGCATCCGCCGCATGCTCGCTGACGACGTCGCGGCGCTCACGGCGCGATACGACGCCCTGCTCGCCCCTTCGCTTGGCGTCGTCGCGACGCCGGTTGACGAGGATTTCGAATACGGCCTGCCGCGCGCGTCCGGCCGCCGGTCGCTGAACCTCGCCGGCGTGCTGGCCGGCACGCCCACGGTCTCGGTCCTGAACGGGTTCGGCGAGGGAGGCCTGCCGACCGGCATCCAGTTCGCTGGAGCGCCTCTCGCCGAGAACGCCATCCTGGACGCCGCCTGCGCGCTGGAGCAGCGGCTGGGGCTAAGCGCGTTGCGGCCTCCGCTCACCTCCCCGGGCAAGGCCCGCCAAACCGGCGACGCCGGCCAGGCGGGAGCGGCGTGACATGAGCAGCTACGTCCTCCGGCGCCTCCTCGCCATCGTGGCGCTCGCCTTCGGCATCAGCGTCGTCGTGTTTCTGATCATCCGGCTGATCCCGGGCGATCCCGTCGCGGCGCTGCTCGGGACGAGCGCAGGCGACAAGGAGGTTGCGAGCCGGTTGCGCGCCCAGCTCGGGCTCGATCTGCCCATGCACGTGCAATATTGGCAGTGGCTCACCGCGCTGATGCACGGCGATTTTGGTTACTCCTACGGCAACCAGCAATCCGTCACCTCGCTGCTCGCCGCCAACTTCCCGGCAACCATCCAGCTCACCATCGCGGCGCTGATCGTGTCGCTCACCCTCGGCATGGCGCTCGGCGTGCTGGCGGCCGTGAAGCGCAACAAGGCGGCCGACACGGTCGCGATGACGGTGGCGCTGACCTTCATGTCGATCCCGAGCTTCTGGCTGGGGCTGCTGCTCATCCTTCTGTTCGCCGTGACGCTGCCGTGGTTCGACGTGGTCGGCGGCACGTCGCTGAAGGGGCTCGTTCTGCCCGCCGCCACGCTGGCGCTGGGCTCCATGGGCTTCAACGCCCGCTTCGTGCGCTCCAGCATCATCGCCGCGCAGACGCAGCGGCACGTCATCACGGCCCGCGCGAAGGGCATCAGCCGCGTCCGCGTGTTTCTGAAGCACGTGCTGCGCAATGCGCTTCTGCCCATCCTCACCATCGTGGGCCTGCAGGTCGGGCAGCTTTTGTCCGGCACCGTGATCGTCGAAACCGTGTTCTCCCGGCCTGGCATTGGGCGGCTGCTCGTGCAGGCCATCCTGGCCAAGGACTATCTCACCGTGCAGGCGGTCGTGTTCATCATCGCGGGCATCTACGCGCTCACCAACTTCATCGTCGATCTCCTCTACCCGGTGTTCGACCCCCGCGTGGCGAGCCGGTGAGGCGGGCATGAGCATGCAGGGCCAAGCCGCTTCCGCCGATCGCGCCCCCACGGTGGACGACCTGCAGGACGCCGTCGCGCCCCGCGTGTCGCGCGGGCGGCTCGCCCTGCGGGCGCTGCGTCATCGCAGCCTGCTGGCCGGGGTGGTCATTTGCGTCGTGCTCGCCGCGCTGGTCGCCGCCGCGCCTCTGCTGACCTCGATCGATCCCAACCTGCAGGACCCGCTGGCGACTTTCAGCCCGCCCTCCTGGGAACACCCGATTGGGGCTGACGCCTTCGGGCGCGACCTGTTCGCCCGCGTGCTCTATGGCGGCCGCACCACCATGCTGGCCAGCCTGCTGGTGGTCGTGCTCGGCTGCGTGTTCGGCACCTCGATCGGCTTGATCGCCGGCTACTTCGGCGGCGCGGTCGGCTTCGCGATCATGCGGCTCGTCGACCTGCTGCTCGCTTTCCCGGGCATCCTGCTTGCGCTCACGGTGACCGCCATTCTGGGCCCGGGCCTCATCAACGGCGTGATCGCCATCGCGGTGATCCTGGTGCCCGTCTACGCGCGCCTCGTCGAAGGCGCGACCGCCGAGGTTCGCAACCTGCCCTACGTGGACGCCGCCGTGACGCTGGGCGCGGGACCGTGGCGCATAATCGCGCGCCACATCCTGCCCAACGTGCTCTCGGGCGTGATCGTGCTCACCACCACATGGCTCGGCATCGCGGCGTTGTGGATCACGGCGCTCGGCTTCATCGGGCTCGGCGTCCAGCCGCCCACGCCCGAATGGGGCAGCATCCTCAACGACGGCCAGAACTACATCACGCTCGCGTGGTGGATCACCGTGTTTCCCGGCGCCTTCCTGTCGCTGTTCGTGATCGGCGTGAACCTCGTCGGCGACGGCCTGCGGGACGAGCTCGATCCCACGCTGGCGCGACGCTAGCAGCCACTCAAAACCACCGCGCCCTCCCGGCGCTACGACGGAGACGGATCATGCACCTGAGAACCAGCACCGCCGCGTTCAAGCAATCCCTCGCCGCCGCCGTGGCGCTTGGCGCCTTAGGTCTAGGCGTGCACGGCGCCGCCGCGCAGACGCCCAACAAGAACGCGAAGCTCACGGTCGGCTGGGCCGAACCCATCGACTCGCTGAATCCGGCGACCACGGGCGCCCGCAATGTCGGCCCCCTGGCCATGAACATCTTCGACACCCTGGTCTGGCTGACGCCCGAATTCGAGGTGACGCCGCACCTGGCCACCAAGTGGACCGTGTCGGACGACGGCAAGACCTACACGTTCACGCTGCGCGAGGGCGTCACCTTCCACGACGGCGCGCCCTTCGACGCCGAGGCCGTGGTCGCCAACATCAAATACATCACCGACAAGTCGACCCAGTCCAAGATCTCGCTCGGCCTGCTCGGCCCCTGCGGGACAGCGGAAGCGGTCGACAAGATGACCGTGAAGTTCACCTGCACGACCCCCTACGCGCCCTTCCTGGCGCAGCTTGGCGAACCCTATCTGGGCATCCAGTCGCCCAAGGCCATCACGGAGTTCGGCAAGGACCTGGCGCTTCATCCCACCGGCACCGGCCCCTTCTCGTTCGTGAGCTACGAGCCCAACCAGAGCCTCGTGCTGAAGCGCAACGAGAACTACAACTGGGGCCCGGCGGCCGTGAAGCATTCCGGCCCGGCCAACATCGCCGAGATCAAGTTCCAGATCGTCCCGAACTCCCAGGCCCGCGTCAGCCAGTTCCAGAGCGGCCAGTCGCAGATGATGCAGCAGACGCCGGGCGTCTACTGGAACGCCTTCCAGAAGGCCGGGACCTACACGGCAATCCCGGTGCCGATCAGCGGGCTCGGCATCTTCGCGCCCATCAACGCGTCCAAATGGCCGACCGACGACATCAACGTCCGCAAGGCCATCCAGTACGCCATCGACAAGAAGGGCGTGATCCAGCTCGCCGAGGCCGGCGTTTTCCCGCCCAGCAACACGCCCCTGTTGAAGGGCATGACCGGCTACGACGCCTCGCTGGAGAACTCCTATCCGTATGATCCCGCCAAGGCCGAGGAGTCGCTGAAGAAGGGCGGCTGGACCAAGACCGGCGAGTTCTGGGAAAAGGACGGCAAGCGCCTCGCCTTCACGATCAACGCCATCGCGACGGTGCC
This sequence comes from Alsobacter metallidurans, assembly GCF_014636935.1. GTDB lineage: Bacteria > Pseudomonadota > Alphaproteobacteria > Rhizobiales > Beijerinckiaceae > Alsobacter > Alsobacter metallidurans. Next base: position 1,980,572 of record NZ_BMES01000002.1, read on the forward strand.
GTCCTACCCGCTGCTCGCGCAGGCCATGCAGGGCTACCTGCGCAAGATCGGCATGGACGTGCAGGTGCAGCAGCTCGCGACGCCGGCCTGGCTGGCCGCCAACACGAGCGGCGAAATGTCGATGACGCCGCTGCAATATATCGGCGTCGACCCCGACGCGCTGCACTTCTGGTTCCTGCCCAACGAGTATTTCAACTGGAGCAAGTTCTCGGACCCGCAGCTCACCAAGCTGATCACCGAGGGCCAGCAGGAGCGTGACCCGGCCAAGCGCACCAAGATCTACCACGAGGTGCAGAAAATCATCATGGACCAGGCCGTGATGATGCCGATCCGCGAGAACATCGACCTCGTGATGACCTCCAAGAAGCTCACCGGCGTCACCTATGCGGGCGGCGGCTTCGAGTATCTCTGGGCCGCCTCGCTGGCCGACTGACACGACACCGAGCAAGAGGAAACAGAGCCAGTGACAACGCTGATCAAAGCCGACCGGCTGATCGACGGCACGGGGGCGGCGCCGGTGCGCGACGCCGTCCTGGTGGTCGACGCGGGCAAGATCGTGAGCGTCCATCAGGGCCAGGCGCCGGAGGGGCTCGTCCCTCCGGGCGCCGAGGTGCTCGACTTCCCCGGCTGCACCGTGATGCCGGGGCTGATCGACACGCACGTCCATCTCAACCTGCCGGGAGACGGCACGTCGCTGGAGGACGCCGTGCGCGAGCCGGAGGGCGTGCTGGTCGCCACCTCGGTCATGACCGCCCAGCGTGCGCTGGCGGCGGGCATCACCACGGTGCGCGACGTCGGCGCGGTGGGCAGCACCGCGATCCACGTGCGCCGGGCGCTTCAGCTCGGCTACGGCCTGGGCCCGCGCGTGCTGGCCTGCGGGCAGCCGATCACCATCACGGGCGGCCACACCTGGTACATGGGCGGCGAGGCCGACGGAGAGGACGGGCTGCGCCACAAGGTGCGCCACATGGTCAAGCTCGGCGCTGACTTCATCAAGGTGATGGGCAGCGGCGGCGGCACCCTCAACACCATCTCGTACAAGCCGTCCTATCGGCGCGAGGAGATGATCGCGCTGGCCGACGAGGCCCACAGGCTCGACCGCAAGATCACGGTGCATTGCCTGTGCGCAGAATCCACCGACTACGCGGTAGAGGCCGGGGTCGACCAGATCGAGCACGCCGGCTTCATCGCGGACGCCCAAGGCAACCAGAGGTATGACGCCGCCGTGGTGGATAGGCTGGCCAAGTCGGGCATCCCGGTCACCAGCACGCTGGCGGTGGGCGGCGCGGTGCTGCGGACCATGCGGGCCATCGCGCAGCGCACGGCCGCCGAGGAGGCGCTGCTGACGCGCTGGATCAAGATGTTCGACGAGAACCTCCTCCACTTCCGCAAGATGCGCGAAGCGGGCGTGCGCTTCGTCGCCGGCACGGACGCTGGGTGGCGCTTTACGCCGTTCGACGGCCTGCCCTTCGAGATGCAGCTCATGCACGACGGCGGGATGCCCAACGACGAGGCGATCACGGCCGGGACGGGCTATGCGGCCGAGGTGATCGGCATCGCCGACAAGGTCGGGACGCTCAAGCCGGGCCTGGCCGCGGACGTGATCGTGGTCGGCGGCGACCCCACGGCCGACCTCAAGGCGCTGGATGACCTGCGCCTCGTGATGCAGAACGGCGTCGTGCGCAGCCGGGCCGCCCCGACCCAGGCGGCCCGATGAGCGCTGCGCCGCCCTCCACGACGGCCGGGAACGGCGGGGCGCCCGACGCCCCCGCCCTCCTGTCCGTGCGGGACCTCCAGACCCACTTCCGCACCGCCTCCGGAACCGTGAAGGCCGTGGACGGCGTGAGCTTCGACATCCAGGCCGGCTCCAGCCTCGGCATCGTGGGCGAGTCGGGGTCCGGCAAGAGCGTCACGTCGCTGTCGATCATGCGGCTGGTCGAGCCGCCCGGATTCGTGGCGGGCGGGCGCATCCTGTTCAAGGGACGCGACCTCGTCAGCTTCTCGGAGCGCGAGATCCGGGATCTGCGCGGGCGCGACATCTGCCTCGTGTTCCAGGACCCGATGGCTGCCTTGAACCCGGTCTACAAGGTCGGCGACCAGGTGATCGAGGCGCTGCAGGCGCACCAGGACATCGGCGGGCGCGCGGCGCGCGAGCGGGCGATCGAGCTCTTCCGCATGGTCGGCATCCCGGCCCCCGAGCGGCGCGTCGACGACTACCCGCACAAGCTCAGCGGCGGCATGCGCCAGCGCGTCACGATCGCGATCGCGCTCGCCAACGAGCCCGACCTCCTGATCCTCGACGAGCCCACCACGGCGCTGGACGTCACCATTCAGGCGCAGATCCTCGACCTCGTGCGCGACCTGCGTCGGCGCATCAACACGGCCGTGCTGCTGATCACGCACGACATCGGCGTCGTGAAGGAGATGTGCGACGAGGTAGTGGTGATGTATGGCGGCCGCGTGATGGAGCGCGGTCCCACCGCCCAGGTCACGGGCGCGCCGCGCCACCCTTACACGGTGGGGCTGCTCGCCTCGATCCCGAGCCCCGGCATGAAAGGCCAGAGGCTCAATGCGATCGGGGGCTCCGTGCCGAGCCCGCTGCGCATGCCGCCCGGCTGCCCCTTCCAGCCCCGCTGCCCGCACGCCATGCCGGTCTGCGCCACGATGCCCAGCCTGCGCCGCACCGACAGCGGCAGCCTCGCGGCTTGCTGGCTCTACGAGGAGCGCGCATGAGCACGCAACCCGGCTCCCCAAGCCCCGAGAACGTTCGCCGCGAGGGCGAGACCACGCAGGCCGCCGCCGGCGAGCCGCTGCTCGAAATCCGCAACCTGCGCACCTGGTTTCCGGTCCGCAGCGGCGTGCTCGGCCAGAAAACAGAATGGCTGAAGGCCGTGGACGACGTGTCCTTCGCGATCCGCAAGGGCGAGACCTTCGGGCTCGTGGGCGAGTCCGGCTGCGGCAAGTCCACGCTAGGGCGCTCCATCGTGCGGCTGGAGCAGCCGCGCTCCGGGCAGGTTCTGTTCGAGGGCGAGGACGTACTGGCGGCCTCCCCGGCCAGGCTGAAGGCCCTGCGGCCGAACATGCAGGTGATCTTCCAGGACCCGCATGGCAGCCTCGATCCGCGCATGACGATCCGGCAGGTCATCGCCGAGGGTTTGGTGATCCAGGGCGAGGCCAGCCGCGACGAGCGCGACGAACGGGTCGAGCATCTCGTGCGTGTCGTCGGGCTGCGCAAGGAGCACCTCGACCGCTACCCGCACGAGTTCTCGGGCGGCCAGCGCCAGCGCATCGGCATCGCGCGCGCGCTGGCGCTGCGGCCCAAATTCGTGCTCGCCGACGAGGCCGTGTCGGCGCTGGACGTCTCGGTGCAGTCGCAGGTGCTGAACCTCCTTTCCGACCTGCAGGAGGAGTTCGGCCTCACCTACCTGTTCATCGCGCACGATCTCGCCGTGGTGGAGTATTTCTCCGACCGCGTCGGCGTCATGTATCTCGGCAAGCTGGTCGAGATCGCCAGCGCCGAGGACCTCTACGCCGACCCGCGCATGCCCTACACGCAGGCGCTGCTGTCCGCGATCCCGGGCGGCGCCAGCGAAGGCCGCCAGGAGCGCATCATCCTCAAGGGCGACGTGCCGAGCCCGCTGAACCCGCCCTCCGGCTGCCCGTTTCGCACCCGCTGCTGGATGGCGCAGGACGTGTGCGCCCAGGTCGCGCCGCCGCTGCGCGAGGTGCGGCCCGCGCACTGGGCGGCCTGCCACTTCGCCGACTGATCCAGCCCCGGAGCCGCGCCATGCTGGCGATCCACCACCCCGACCAGGCGCTGCACGACCCCGAGCTGGTGTTCCGCACCGGCCGCTTCATCGCCCAGCCCGACCGCGCCGAGCGCTACCGCATCTTCACGGACGTGTTGCGCGAGGGCGGCCACACAATGGAGCAAGCCCCGCTCGGCGGGCTCGAGCCGATCCTCGCCGTGCACGACGCCGGCTACGTGGCGTTTCTCCAGACCGTGCACGAGCGCTGGTCGCGGCATCCGGACTACGGCCCCGTCGCGATCCCCAACGTGCACCCGACCCACCGCATGCACAAAAAGCCCACCGAACTTCTCGGCGAGTTCGGTTGGTACTCCAATTCGACGTCGTGCCCCATCACGGCCGAGACCTGGACATCGGTGAACGCCAGCGCGCAGGTCGCCATCCATGCGGCCGATCGGCTCGCGGGGGGAGCGGGGCCCGTCTATGCGCTGTGCCGCCCACCCGGCCACCACGCCTATCCGGACCTGATGACGGGCGCGTGCTTTCTCAACAACGCGTCCATTGCGGCGCATCGGCTTACGACCACGCAAGGCAAGGTCGCGCTGGTCGACATCGACGTCCATCACGGCAACGGCACGCAGTTCATCTTCTGGGAGCGCGGCGACGTGCTGGTCTGCTCCATCCATGTAGACCCGACGCTCACCGCGCCCTACTACGCCGGCCACGCCGACGAGTGCGGCGAGGGCGCCGGGGCCGGGCTGAACCACAACAAGCCGCTGCCCTGGGGCACGCAGGACCCCGCCTGGCTCGACGCGCTGGACGGCGCGCTAGCCCGCGTCGGCGCCTTCGCGCCGGGCGCGCTGGTGGTGTCGCTCGGCTTCGACGCCGCCAAGCACGACCCGGTCGCCGCGTTCCGCATCACCGATCAAGGGTTCGCCGAGGCCGCACGGCGCTTTGCGCGCCTGCGCCTGCCCACGCTGCTCGTTCAGGAGGGGGGCTATCTTAGTCCGCACCTCGGCGGGTACCTGCGCGCGTTCCTGCGGGCCTTCGACGCCGAATCCAGTTCGCGCCCAGCTTTCCCATAGTCTCAGGCAAAGAGCCCGCCCCGCGGCTCCACGCGGAGGTCGATGGAGGCGTGCCGCCTCAATCGTACGGCGGCTCGGGCCTGCCACAGGCTTCATGGCGCCGAGCTTCTACGCTTTGCCGCCGTCGAGCCGTATCCTGGCCGGCCCTCAGGGGGAGGATCGGAACCTGGCCGCCAGCCGGGAATACTCGGGATCGTCAGGGCGCAATTGCGCGAGAGCTTCGGCAAAGGTTCGCGCGGCTCTGTTGTCCTTTGCTTGAAGCGCCTCTTGCAACAGAGCCGAGAGGATTTCGACGCTGGCGGGGTTGCCCTGCAGGGCGGCCCGCCAAACGGCCGAGGCCTCCGCCTGCCGGCCGGTAGAATAGAGGGCGACGCCGTAGACATAGGCGAACCGATCGTTGCCGGGATCGAGCCGCGCAGCCGCGGCGAGGCTGTCGATCGCTTCCGGGATGCGACGGGCTCGCACCAGCACGAGCCCGAGCGCATGGCGAGGCGCTGCGGCGTTCGGCGACAGGGTGATCGCCGCCCGTAGCGTCTGCTCAGCCGCGGCTTCCCGGCCCGTTTGGCGGTAAAGGTCAGCAAGGTTCACCGAGACGGCGACCGCAGTCGGCTCCAGCCGCAGCGCCGCGAGATACTCCGCTTCAGCGTCGGCCGTCCGGCCTTGGCGAAGGCGGAATCGGGCCATGGCCGCCCGTCCTTCCGGCCGGTCGGCGTCGAGGCGCAGCGCGACCTCGTACTCGGCAAAATTCGCCAGCAGCGCAGCCCGGTCCTGCGCCGGAAGGGCGTCCGTGGATTGGTCCGCGAGAGCCGCCGTGGCGGCTAGCCTTACCGAGCGCACCGGGTCAGCCAGCAGGGGAACGAGCCGCCGCCGCCGGATATCGAGATTGCCGCCCTCGAAGCTCTCGACGGCCGCCATGCGGACGAGCGGGTCTGGATCGGACAGCGCGGTTGATCTGACGTCCTCGGCCGCGATCGAGGGCCAACCCATCAATGCTTCGATGGCGGTTGCGCGGGCCACCGCGGGCGTGGCGGGCTCGCGGGCCACGGACAGCAGCCTCTCACCGGCGTCCACCTCATGACGACGCGCTGCCGAGAAGGCCGCTGCGTAAGTCTGATGCCCCTTACGCCCGGGGCCGTGCCAGCGCTCAACGGCCGCGGCCGCCCAGGACGCCGGTCGGTCTGAATGGCAGGAACTGCAGGTGTTGGGCGTCCCGAGGCTCGCGGTGAGATCCGGGCGCGGAATCCGGAACGAATGATCGTGCCGGCGGTCCACGACCATGTATGTGCGCGCCGGCATATGGCAGTCGATACAGGTGGGATTCTTCGGGCCGGCAGGGTGGCCCGTGTGAGCGGCCTGCTCGAAGCGCGCCGGGGCGTGGCACTGGCCGCACACGGCGGCGCCGTTGGCCTTGAGGCTCCCGGAATGAACGTCGTGGCAGTCGCCGCAGGTGACGCCCTTCTCGAACATCAGGCTCTGGCGAAAGGAGTGGTCGTTGAACACCTCGTCCTTCATCTGGCCATCGTCCTCGAAGAGGTCTGGCGTGAGCAGCGCGGGTCGATGCGTGTCGGCCAGCGGCTGCCCCGGCGCCCAGACAGGCCAGACCTGCCCCCGTCGTGAATGGCAGCGCCCGCAGGTCTCCAGCTCGCCGTTCGCCGGGCGCGAAACGCCGGCCTTCGGACTGCCCGTGGTGGGATCCGGCGTCCAGTCGCGCGGGCCGCGGACAGCGGCCGCAGCCGCGAAGCCCTTCAGCGAGACGCCCGGCTTCGCTCCGTCGCGGGCCCAGACGACATGCGCCCGCCCACCACCGTGGCAAGCCTCGCAGCCCACGCTGATCTCCGACCAGGTGGTCCGGTAGGTGTTTGTCGCCGCGTCATAGCCCTTGTCCAGCGCGGTCGAGTGGCACTCGGCGCACATGTGGTTCCAGGTCTGCAGGTAACGCGTCCAGTGCCGGCTGTCGGAAGACGGGACGGGATCGTCGCCATAAACGTGGAACCATCGCTGCCCGCCCGCTTCGCGCGGACGCGTATCCCACGCCCATGGAAGCGCCTGCAGGCGGCCGTCCGGGAAGGTGACGAGATATTGCTGCAGCGGCGCCAGGCCGAAGCTGTGGCTCACCGCGAAAACGGCCGGCTTGCCGTCACGGCCTTCCGTTTCCACCATGAAACGGTCGCCGTCTCGGATGAATCGCGCGGTCGCGCCTCCGGCCGTGGCGGTGAGGCCGGAAAAGTCGCCTCGGACGGTCTCGGGCGTCGCCTGCGCCATCGCGCGCGCGTGATGTGAAGATCGCCAGGCCGCGTGCTCGCGGGGGTGGCATTCGGCGCAGGCCGAAGAACCGGCATGGTCGGGCGGCGCGGCGGCCGACAACTCCCCTATGCCGCCTGCCGCAACCGGTCCATTTCCCATCTGGCCGCGGCCGGGATCGGCCATAGTGAGCGCGAGGGCCGTGACAATGGTGACGGCGATGCCGCCGAAGATCGGCAGCGCCGTCTCGTCTCCAACCCGATGCCTAGAGCCGAAGCCAAGTCGCTTTGCTTCGCCTTCTCGTCGCAACCACTTGGAAATGAGGAACATGCGAGAGCGCATCCACCACGCGGGCCAGTCCGGTTCCGGGTCCCTCGCTCGCAAAGCTCACGGGCGAGTTGTTGGAAACCTCCAGCTAAGCCTGATTTCCTGTGTGGCGCCATAGAACGAACGTCAGTGATGGCGCTATCGCTCGAACCCGAATCCGCGTGCATCAATGGGGATGACGCCTGACGCGCGTGGAAAGCCTGGATCGGGAGCAGGAGAAAGGCGGCGCGAGCGGACATTGCCGCAGTCCGTACCTCGCCGGATCTGGCGGGCGCAGGACCTCCGGCTGCGCCGTCGCAGAGCCCGGCACGCCCCGACCGGCCCTGACGCGAAGGGGCAGCCGAGGACGTCTGAGGTGAACGAACACCCCAGTGGCCGTTGAATCGACCCAGGCCGACACCGCCGTGGCGCGCATTAGCGCAAGCCCATGGCCGAGCGCTGTCCCACATTCATCGGCGGGGGGACACTACAACGAACCGGTTTGTGGATTTCAGGCGCTTACGCCAGAATTGGCGCTCCCATGGGGAATCGAACCCCAGTTTTCGCCGTGAGAGGGCGACGTCCTAGACCGCTAGACGATGGGAGCGGCTCGCGGCGGGCCAAGCCGCCGCGGGAGCCCTCCTATAACGGCGTCGATCCGGGGCGGCAAGCGCAAATTCCGGCGCCTGGGCCGAAAAAGCGCTCGGACGTCAGCGCGGCCCGCCGAGCTGCAGCCGGCCCGTTTCGGCAAGCGTTCGGGCGTCGAACAGGATCACGATCGAGCCTTCCGGCCCCTCCGTCGTGACCGCGAGGCGGCCATCGCCCAGCGTGGTCGACACCACCCTGGAGCCCGCCGGCAGGAGCGCCTGGATCGGCCGCCGGGAACCGCCTTCGCCGGGCAGCGCCGGCTGCGGCGCCGAGGCGGTTTGACCGCCGCCCTTGACGGCGCGTATCGCAAGCGTGGAAAAGACCACGACGGCGAGCGCCACCAGGATCACGCCCAGCGTGATCACCAGCATCTTCATCGCCATCAGCCGAGCCGCTTCCTTCGCTTTCGCAGCCTTTTCGGCCGGATCCGCTTCATCGGACGGCGTTGCGGCGACGGAAATGGGATCTGCGGTCATGGGGCCCGGGGCGGCTCGGATACGGAAAGGACGACACGTGCAGGACGGCGACGCCGAGGCGATCGAAGGCCTTCAGGCCTATCTAGCCCGCCCGGAACACAAAGGCGAGCGCCTGGACCGCTTCCTCGCCGTCATGGTCCCGACCCTGTCGCGCACGCGCCTGAAGGCGCTGATCCTGGACGGCCGCGTGACGATCGACGGCGCGCGCGCGGACGATCCCGGCCGCAAGGTGGACGCCGGACAGGAGATCGCCCTGGACGTGCCGCCGCCCGTGCCGCCCGAGCCGGCGGGCGAGGAAATCCCGCTCGACGTGGTGTTCGAGGACAACCAGTTGCTGGTGCTCGACAAGCCCGCCGGGCTCGTGGTGCATCCCGCGGCCGGCCACGACACCGGCACCCTCGTGAACGCCCTAATCGCCCATTGCGGCGACAGCCTGTCGGGCATCGGCGGCGTCCGCCGCCCCGGCATCGTGCACCGGCTCGACAAGGACACCACCGGTCTCCTGGTTGTGGCGAAAACCGACCTTGCTCACAAGAAGCTGGCCGACCAATTCGCCGATCACGGGCGAACTGGCCCGCTGGAACGCGCCTACCGGGCGGTCGTTTGGGGCGTTCCACCCCGCAAGCACGGCACCGTGGACGCCAAGCTGGATCGCTCCAACAAGCATCGCGACCGCATGGCGGTGGTGTCCGGCGAAAAGGGTCGCGACGCCATTACGCATTACGAGATCGAGGAAGTCTTCACCGGCTCCAACGGCGAGCCGGTCGCAAGCCTGATCACCTGCAGGCTGGAGACCGGCCGCACGCACCAGATTCGTGTCCACATGGCGCATCTCGGCCACCCCTTGGTGGGCGACAGCCTGTATGGCGGCGGCTTCCGCACCAAGGCGACACTGCTCGCGCCAGAGGCTCGTGCGATCGTGGAGGAATTTCCAAGGCAGGCCCTGCACGCGGCGCTGCTTGGCTTCGCGCATCCGGCCACCGATGAGGAGATGGTTTTCGAGAGCGAGTTGCCGGACGACCTGCAGCGGCTGATTGAGGCGCTGCGGCAGGGATCCTGAACGCGCCGCGACGAAAGCGAGCACCGCGAGAACCCTCGCGGCTCGCGCGCGTTTGATCGATGGCCCGGCGCGCATGATGCGCCCTGCCCTCTTTCGGCCAATGTCACGCCGATGATAGACTGTTGTCGTGGCCGTGCTTCGTGGCGGCCCAGAACGGCCTGCTTGCGAGGGGCCTAGGAGGATCCATGGCGTCCGCCCTGCCTATCATTGCCGCCGAAGGCGGCTTGTCGCGGTATCTCGACGAGATCCGCAAATTTCCGATGCTGCAGCCGCAGGAGGAGTACATGCTCGCCAAGAGTTGGCGCGAGCATGAGGACTCCGAGGCCGCGCACCGCCTCGTCACATCGCATCTGCGTCTCGTGGCCAAGATCGCCATGGGATATCGCGGCTATGGCCTGCCGATCGGCGAAGTCATTTCCGAAGGCAATGTCGGCCTGATGCAGGCCGTGAAGCGGTTCGAGCCCGAGAAGGGCTTCCGCCTCGCCACCTACGCGATGTGGTGGATCAAGGCTTCGATCCAGGAGTACATCCTGCGCTCGTGGTCGCTCGTGAAGATGGGCACCACGGCCAACCAGAAGAAGCTGTTCTTCAACCTGCGCAAGGCGAAGAGCTCGATTTCGGCCCTGGACGAGGGCGACCTGCGTCCCGACCAGGTCAAGCAGATCGCCACCAAGCTCGGCGTGCACGAGCAGGAAGTGATCGAAATGAACCGCCGCCTCGGCGGCGACAGCTCGCTCAACTCCCCCATCCGCTCGGACGGCGAAGGCGAAGGCGAGTGGCAGGACTGGCTCGCCGATGACAGCGCCAGCCAGGAATCGCTGCTGGTCGAGCAGGAAGAGGCGAACAACCGCCACCTCGCATTGCGCGACGGTCTGGGCGTGTTGAACGAGCGCGAGCGCCGCATCTTCGAGGCGCGCCGCCTGGCCGACGACCCGATCACCCTCGAAGAACTCTCCGAGGAGTTCGGGGTCTCGCGCGAGCGCGTGCGTCAGATCGAGGTGCGGGCTTTCGAGAAGGTGCAGAAGGCCGTCCGTGAGGCGGTGGCCAAGCAGGAGGGCGGCCGCCTGGCTCTCCCGGCGCATGCCTGATCGTACGCTGCGGAAGCCTTAGCCGCCCTGCTGCCATCCGCTGATCGCATCCCCGATGGTGCGATCGCCAGTCGGGCCCTTCTCGAAGAGCAGCAGCGCCCGCCGCCCATTGGCGAAGCGCAGCGGCGTCATGAACCAGTTGCGGGTGCGCAACAGCTCGAGATTGCGGGTGATGTCCACCGGCAGGTTAGACAACCCGATCAGGAACACGTTCTCGGTCACCGGCACCGAGATCCCGGCGAGCGGCGTACCGCGAGCCGTTTCCTCGTTCCGCATTTCCGGAACGCCCAGATCCCGAACCGCCCCGTTGGCCGCCTTGGCGCCTGCCGTGAAGCGGATCTCGACCGTATGCGACGCCGGCAGGGCTCCGTCTCGGTTGCGTCGCAGGAGCACGTCCGCCTTGAGCCCGGCGTCAGCGACCTCGATTTCAGCCCGCACGGCGACGTCCAGCGGCTCGCCTGCGCCGGCCGGCACATTGTCCAGCCGCCACAGCACGCGGCCCACCGTCTGCCGGATTTCGGTCGTGCCCTCGGCGGCTTCCTCCACCAGCAGGGCCCGCTGAAGAACCCCGATCGCGGCCGAGGCGCCCGCCGGAGCCTGCTGAGGCTGCGCGGCGGTGCGCGGCTGCGTCGCTTCCACGGGCTGCGCCGGCGCGTCGCCCGAAAGCCGTTCCTGGAACTTTCGGTCCTGCTCGGCCGGCTGCGTCGCGGCCGCCTGGCGGCCCGGCGTAAACTCGGAAGGCGATTGCTTCAGCTGGATCGCCGTGATCGCGGTGACGCCAACCACCACCGCGATCGCCAGTCCGATAACGGCGGCGCGCAGCCACGGCCGCCGATCCCTCACCGCCGGACGGGGCGCAGCAGGCCGCAGGCGGTCCGTGTTGACGGCGTCCTCGGGTTGATCAAAGGCCGGCGGCGTTGCAGGCGCTTGCGGCGGCTCCTCATAGTGCTCGCGGGCCGGAAGCGGCTCGTCGAGCACGTCCGTTACGGTCGGTACGCCGCCGCCATATTCGGTTTCCACGCGGCGTATCGCATCCTCGAGCGCAATCCGCTCGCGCGCGATGTCGGCCTCGGCGACCGGTGGGTCCGAGTTCCGCAACTGGCCCAGCAGCGCGTTCGTGGCGCGCTCGTAGAGCGCCCGACGCTGCTCGGGCGTGCTTTCGACCATGTTGGCGACAGCGCGCGAAATCAGCGGATAATAATCGGCCATGGCGCCTCAGTGGAGGAGAAGCCTGTGGGGGTCAAGCCTCGAAGGGATTCTGCACCAGGATCGTATCGTCACGCTCCGGGCTCGTGGACACAAGGGCCACCGGCGCGCCGATCAGTTCCTCGATTCTGCGCACATACTTTATGGCCTGCGCCGGGAGGTCCGCCCACGAGCGCGCGCCGGCCGTCGAGCCTTCCCAGCCCTCGATGGTCTCGTACACCGGCTGGATGCGCGCCTGCGCGCCCTGGCTCGCGGGCAGGTGGTCATATTCCTGGCCGTCGAGGAGATATTTCGTGCAAACCTGGATTTCCTTGAAGCCGTCCAGGATGTCGAGCTTGGTCAGCGCGATGCCGTCGATGCCGGACGTCCGGACGGTTTGGCGCACCAGCACGGCGTCAAACCAGCCGCACCGCCGCTTGCGGCCCGTCACGGTGCCGAACTCACGGCCGCGCTCGCCGATCAGGTTGCCGATGTCGTTGTCCTGCTCGGTCGGAAACGGCCCCTCGCCCACCCGGGTCGTATAGGCCTTTGCGATGCCGAGCACGTAGCCCACCGAGCGCGGCCCCATGCCGGAGCCGGTCGCCGCCTGCCCGGCGATGGTGTTGGACGACGTTACGAACGGGTAGGTGCCGAAGTCGATGTCCAGCAGCGCGCCCTGCGCGCCCTCGAACAGGATGCGCTTGCCGGCCCGGCGCTGCTCGTCGAGCAGCTGCCACGTCGTATCCATGTAGGGCAGCACCTTGGGGGCGATGGAGGCGAGTTCGTCGAAAATCGCCTGCGCCTCGAACTCCGAAAGCCCGAGGCCCCGCCGCAGCGCGTTATGGTGGGTCAGCAGGCGGTCGATCTTGGCCGGCAAGGTGTCGAGTTCGGCCAGATCCATCAGCCGGATGGCGCGCCGGCCGACTTTGTCCTCATAGGCCGGCCCAATGCCGCGCTTGGTGGTGCCGATCTTGGTGCCGGGCGCGCCCGACTCGCGCAAGGCGTCGAGTTCGCGGTGCAACGACAGGATCAGCGGCACATTCTCGGCCACCCGCAGGTTGTCGCGCGAGATCGCGACGCCCTGGGCCTGCAGCTTTTCCACCTCGGCCGCGAGCGCGTGCGGGTCGAGCACCACGCCATTGCCGATGATCGCGAGCTTGTTGGGCCGCACCACGCCGGAGGGCAGCAGCGACAGCTTATAGACGTTCTCGCCGATGACGAGCGTGTGGCCGGCGTTGTGCCCACCCTGGAATCGCACGACCGTGTCGGCCTGCTCCGAGAGCCAGTCGACGATCTTGCCCTTACCCTCGTCGCCCCACTGGGCGCCCACGACGACGACATTGGCCATCGATCTCTCCATCCGCGGCAGGGGCGGCGCGCGGCGTCGTCCCGGTCCAAACACAGAAGTTCAAAAACGAAAGCCCCGGCAGTTCCGCAAGTCGGATCAGCCGGGGCTTGCGCGGGAGCATTACCCGCAAAGGGCCGGGGCGTAAAGCACGACTGCGGTTCACCTTGGGATTGCGAGCCTCCGGCTCGCATAGGCCGGCTCCGTGACGGCGAGCGGTGGGTCTTAGTTCAGCGTTGGGATCCAAGTCTGCAAAACTACCGAATCGGCGCTCCGTCGATGGCGATGTCGCGGTCGGCCGGCCATTTCAGACGATAGCCGAGCTTGATCTCCTTTTGCTCGCCAGCCTGATAATCCCAGGTCCACCCCATGACGCCGCGCTTGTCGGCGATGATCTTCTCGGTGGCGGGCGTGCCGGGCAGCGGCTCCACCGTAATGGAGGAGTTCTCGGACACCGGAATCCGGTCGATCACGCTGATGCGCAGCGGCGTGTCGTGCAGGTTACGAACCGTGGTTTTGAACTCGCGCTGATCGGTTTTCGTGGAGCCGATCCAGGACGGCTCGTTCTCCTTCCGCTTCACAGGCGCGCGGGTGACCTTGATGCGGTCGTCGGCGCCAAAGCCCAGGTCCAGCTTGTCGCCGGGCGCGACCAGCTTCACGCGCCCTTTACCGACATAGAAGCCGTCCCGGTGCAGCGCGACGTCGCCAGGCAGAACTGGAGCTTCGTCCTCGTTGGCGAAGGACGCCTCCAGATAGGCGGTCTCGTCCAGCGCCGGGACCACCTTTGCGAGAAGGCTCGGCTCAACCCTGCGGCTCCCGAGCAGGAAGCTCTTCGCTGCTCCGTCACGTGGCACGGTGACGCGTCCGGCGACCCGGAACGACGCCTGGAAATCCCCCGCTTCAAGTTGGGCGCCCTGCTCGACGGCCTCCACGGGGGCCGGGGCCACATCTCGGCGCGGCGCAGCGAGACTGGGCGCCGCCGGCGGCGCCGCGCGCTCCATCATGAGCTTGTTCTGCTGGGATCGCGCAGCATCCAACGCGATGACCTGCGGATCGAATACATTGACGGTGAGCGGAGGCGGATCAGGCGCCTGCGTGCCTCGTGCGGCCCGGATGGTCGACACCGAAAGCGCCACGTCGGACCAGTCTTCGCCCGTGCGCTGGCTCACCTGCGCGCGACGGACCAGCTCAAGCGTCGGCTTGCGGTCCTTTCCGCCCGTTTCCAGGCGGGCGTCATAGACCGGCCGCCAATTTGCAGCCGCAACTCGGTACGTCACCGTCAGCCCGCCATTCACGGCGCCTGTTGTCTCGATCGTGATCAGCAGGTCGCGCCGGGACGAAGTGGCCGGAGCAAGCCGAGGCCGCGACTGCTCCAAAGCGGCGATCTGCTCATCCAGGTCGCGTGCTTTCGCGCGTAAGCTGCGCAACGCCTCGTTGACGCGCGCCGCGCCGTCCCCAACCGCGTCCCAGGCGGCGGACCAGCGGTCGATGTCCAGCGGCTTCGCCTCGGAGCCGAGTTTCTCCGGGCTCGCCTGCGCGAATGTCTCGATCGCCTTTTTCTTGAGCTCGGCCGCCTCGATCTGGCCGGCGACGCCATCGCGATCAGCCTTCAGGGCATTGACCCGCTTTTCCAACTCGGGATCCAGAGCCGGCTTGGCGTCCGCCTGCGAAGGCCGTATCTCGACCGAGCCGATCGCCATCACGCCGTCGCCCAGTCCTTGGACGCGCACGCTGGCGGGATCCATGGAGCCGCTGAGCCCGCGCAAAACCAGCGTCGTCGCGCCAGCCGGCAATGTGACCGGCACAGCCCGGGTCACCGTCGCGCCATCCGGATAAACCGTGACGGCGTCCGCCCGGGACGGCGCCTCGAGGTCTGCGGCGAGCGCCACGGTGGAGATGCCCGACAGAAGCAGGACGACGAGCGCACGGCGCATGAATGACCCTCTGCACGGCAGGTGTTTCCGCCGAACCACCACAGACGACAATCGTGCAGTCTTTGCGGCGTGAGCGTGGCCTTGCGGCGGCGTGGCGGCCGCCCTCCGGGTTCAGGCGCGTCCGCGCGCCGAGAGGGTCGGTCTCACGCGCATATCCAGGAAGTTGCGGATCTCCGTGAGCCGTTTGGTCGGGTCAAGGACCTCGGCGTCGAGGCCGTGACGCCAGGCGAGGTCCTGCCGCGACGGTTCGTCGTGCAGCGCCATCAACTCGTCGACGTAGCGGCCATGGTCGCCCTCGCCCCGGCAGAACCCTTCGGCCACGAGATGCCGACCATACCGACACAAGATCACGGCGAGCTCGCGCAGGCTGAACTCGGGATGGTACTGGACGCCCCAGAACGTGCCGCCGTCATGCCGGATCTCGGCGGCTTGCATTGGCGTCATCGCGTTGAACGCCAGCACGGACACGTCGCCGGGGGGCGTCGTCACGGCGTCGAGATGCACGGCGGGCGCGTCCCACGACGCTGGCCGACCGGCAAGCAACGGGTGTGTGCGCCCGGCCTCGGTCGGGACGATGCGGCGGGCGAAACCGATCTCGCTGCCCGCAGGGTTGCGGCGCACATCGCCGCCGGCCGCCAGTGCGCCCATCTGGATTCCCCAGCAGGAGCCGAACATGGGCGTGCCGGACGCATAGGCGGCGCGCGCCAGCTCCACCTGGCGCGTCACGGCGGGCTCGACATTGTAGGCGTTCAGCGCCGACCCGGTGAGCACGACCGCGTCGTAGCTTTCCAGGCCCGAACCGTCCGGCAGGTTCGCGCCCTCGTCGGCCGGGAATGCGATGTCGGTGATCGCGCCCGGCTCCAGCGCCCGGAGGACGTCGCCATAGGACTCGGACGGCGTCATCCCGTAATCGTCGCGATGCCGTTGCCGCGCCTCGCGAGTGTTGCCTTCGACGACCAGGAAACGCATGGAGAGCGCTCGGATGCTGCGATTGTCCCCTGATAGCAGGCCCGCGGAGAGGTTCAAGCGTTGGGATGACGGTGGATCGAGGAGGCGCGCCGCTGGGATGACCGGCGCGCCGTTCCGCCCTCAGAACCGCAGCGCCTTGGCCTGCTTGACGCCCGGTAGCGCCGGGATCTGCTCCAGCACTGCGGCCGGGACGTCGCCGTCCACCTCCACCAGCGCAATCGCCGACCCGCCCTGTGCGTCGCGGCCGAGCGCGAAGGTGGCGATGTTGACGCCGGCGTTACCGAGCAGGCTGGCGAAGCGGCCGATGAAGCCGGGCTTGTCCTCGTTGGTGACGTAAATCATCGACGGCCCAAACTCGGCATCCACCTTGATGCCCTTGATGGAGACGAAGCGCGGCTTGCCGTCGTGGAAAGCCGTGCCCGACACCGAGCGCTCCTGCTCGTCCGTGATCACCGTGACGGTGATCAGCGACTCATAGTCGCCCTCGGCCGCCCGTGTGGTTTCCTCCACGACGATGCCGCGCTCCTTGGCGACGATGGGAGCCGACACCACGTTGACGTCCTGCAGCGCAGGCCGCAGCAGTCCCGCGATGGCGGCGGCCGTGAGCGCCTTGATCTTGAGGCCCGCCACCGCGCCCTCATAAGTGATGCGCACTTCCTTGATGTCGGTGTCGGTGAGCTGCCCCGCAAAGGAGCCCAGACGTTCGGCCAGCGCCACGAAAGGCTTCAGCTTCGGGGCTTCCTCGGCGGTGATGGACGGGAAGTTGATCGCATTCGTGATCGCGCCGCGGATCAGGTAATCCGACATCTGCTCGGCCACCTGCAGGGCGACGTTCTCCTGCGCCTCGTTGGTGGCCGCGCCCAGATGCGGCGTGCACACCACGTTGGGGTGCCCGAACAGCGGATTTTCCTTGGCGGGCTCGGCCGTGAACACGTCAAAGCCCGCGCCCGCCACATGCCCGCTGTCGAGCGCAGCGCGCAGCGCGACCTCGTCGACGAGGCCTCCGCGCGCGCAGTTGACGATGCGCACGCACTTCTTGGTCTTGGCCAGGTTTTCGGCCGAGAGGATGTTCCTGGTCTGCGCCGTCATGGGCGTGTGCAGGGTAATGAAGTCCGCACGCGCCAGGAGGTCGTCCAGCTCCACTTTCTCCACGCCGAGATCCAGCGCCCGCTCAGGCGACAGGAAGGGATCGAAGGCGATCACGCGCATCTTCAGCCCGAGCGCCCGGTCGGCCACGATCGCGCCGATATTGCCGCAGCCGATCACCCCCAGCGTCTTGCCGGTGATCTCGACACCCATGAAGCGGTTCTTCTCCCACTTGCCCGCCTGCGTGGAGGCGTCGGCGGCCGGGATCTCGCGCGCCACCGCGAACATCAGCGCGATGGCGTGCTCGGCGGTCGTGATGGAGTTGCCGAAGGGCGTGTTCATCACGATCACGCCCTTGGCGGTCGCGGCCGGAATGTCGACATTGTCGACGCCGATGCCGGCGCGGCCCACCACCTTCAGGCGTGTGGCGCTCTCCAGGAGCTTCGCGGTGACCTTGGTCGCCGACCTGATCGCCAGTCCGTCATAGTCGCCGATGATGCGGGCGAGCTCGTCTTTGTCGAGGCCGGGCTTCACGTCGACCTCGACGCCCCGCTCGGTGAAGATCGCGACGGCGGCGGGCGACAGGCTGTCTGAAATGAGAACGCGGGGAGCCATGATGCAGTCTCCTTCATCCCTCCCGCGGGAGGGGCGGCGCTGGGCGCCTGAATGCAGAATTGGATGAGTTCGGGCTGAACCCCTCTCCCCTCCAGGGGAGAGGGGTAGGGGTGAGGGTCCGACGCAGCCGCGATCTTGCGAAAATGGCGGCGCGCCACAAAGGCCCTCACCCCTGCCCCTCTCCCGCCGGGCGGGAGAGGGAACGAGCGCGGGCGACTACGCCGCCTTGGCGAGCCCGGCTTTTGCCTCCGCGAAAGCCCACGCGATCCAGTGCGTCAGCGCCTGAACGTCGGCGGTCTCGACCGTCGCGCCGCACCAGATGCGCAAACCCGGAGGCGCATCGCGATAGGCGCCGATGTCGAAGCCCGCGCCATTCTTTTCGATCGCGCCTGCCACCGCCTTGGCGAAGGCAGCCTGCGCATCAGCCGGCAGCGCCTGCACGGCGGGATCGGAGAACACCAGGCACACGCTGGTGTTGGAGCGGATGCTCCCATCCTTGGCCAGAAAAGCGATCCAGTCGTTCTGCGCCACGAAGTCGGCGAGCATCTTCGTGTTCGCGTCCGCCCGCGCGATCAAGGCATCGAGCCCGCCGATCCGCTTCGCCCACTGCAGCGCGTCGATGTAGTCCTCCACGCACAGCATGGAGGGCGTGTTGATGGTCTCGCCCTCGAACAGGCCCTCGGTGATCTTGCCGCCCTTGGTCATGCGGAAGATCTTGGGCATCGGCCAGGCCGGCGTATAGCTCTCCAGCCGCTCGACGGCGCGCGGCGACAAAATCAGCATGCCGTGGGCGGCCTCGCCGCCCAGCACCTTCTGCCAGGAGAACGTCACCACATCGAGCTTGGGCCAGTCGAGCCGCTGCGCGAAGGCCGCCGAGGTTGCGTCGCAGATCGTCAGGCCGGCCCGGTCGGCCGGAATCCAGTCGCCGTCCGGCACGCGTACGCCGGAGGTCGTGCCGTTCCAGGTGAACACCACGTCATTGTCGAAATTGATGGTCGAGAGGTCGACGATGTCGCCGTAGCCGGCCTTCAGGACGCGCGCGTCCTTGAGCTTCAGCTGCTTGATGGCGTCCGTGACCCAGCCCTCGCCAAAGCTCTCCCACGCCAGCATGTCGACGCCGCGGGCGCCAAGCAGCGACCACATCGCCATCTCGACAGCGCCGGTGTCGGACGCCGGCACGATCGCGATCCGGTAGTCGGCCGGAACCTGCAGCACCTCGCGGGTGAGGTCGATGGCGAGCTTCAGCTTCGCCTTGCCGGGCTTGGCCCGGTGGGAGCGGCCCAGCGGCGCATCCTTGAGGGCGTCCAAGGACCAGCCAGGGCGCTTGGCGCAGGGGCCGGACGAGAATAGGGGATTGGCCGGCTTTTGGCCGGGCATTGCGTTCGTCATCGATAGCTCCATCCTTGCAGATGGGCGCTCCGCGTTGGGGCGGAGTGTCCCGCCGACCGGGGTAGGCGAAGGCGGGTACGACGTCAAACGGAAAAGGCGGCCCGGTACATCCGCGGGCCGCCTCTCACAGGGCGGCTCGGGTCGAGCCGCCGATCGATACGTCGTTCAGTACTTCCGGATCAGCGGAGGCGGAGCCATCGGGGGCAGCGCGGTGTCGCTGAACATGTAGCGCAGGCCCATCCGCACATCGTGCGAGGCGAGCTTAAATTTGTGCTCCTGGGTCGAGGTGCCGCAGTCGCAGTTGATCAAGGTCGAATAGTCGCCGAGGCTGAGGTAGCGATAGCCAACATCGAACTTCAGGTTCGGCGTCAGGTTCATCGCCGCGCCGGCCATCAATGCCCAGGCAAAGCCCCACTTGCTGTTGGAAACCGATGAGCCGTGGCCCGAAACTGTCGGATTGTAATCCTGGACAGAGCCGAACTCGTTGTACGCGGTGCCTAGACCGACGCCCAGATACGGGGTCACATTGTACCAGGTGCCGAGGTCGAAGTAGCCATTCGCCAGAAACACGCTCTGCTGGAGCTTGCCACTGTAGAGATCCAGGCATCGACCAGCGCCGCAGCCGTAGCTGTCCGTCGCCCGATATTTCATGTTGGTGCGGTATTCGCCGGTCACGTCGGCGCGGAACCAGCTGTTGAACTGGTAGCCGACGCCAAGGCCGAAGATCGCCGCTTGCCCGATTGAGTGATAGTCGTGCGTGAACTCGACCGGCGGCGTCGCGATGGCTTCGAACTTGGACTCGCTCGCGAATGCGACGCCGAGGTCGCCGCGCAAATACCAGCCCGAATATTCGGACGAGGGCTCATAGCTCGGCGCAAGCGGCGGCGGAGGAGGAAGCGGCATATCGGCCGCGTGAGCAAAGCCCATCGCCCCGATCGCCATGGCGCCCGCAAGAGCGAGGATTTTCACGCTGCCCATGACACATGTTCCCTGATGTGGCCGGACGGGTGCGAGACGCCGTCCTACCGCTATTCGACAGGGGCCAGATTGACAGGCGAGAGTTAAGGGCGACTTAACCCTAAGACTTAACCTTACGAACGCGTTTACGCCGCCTGGGGCCGAACTTCGGCCCCGGCGAGCCTCAGGCGGCCGCCGACGTGAGAGCGTCAACGACGTCGTCAACCGCCTGCTCGACGATCACGCGATCGTCGCCTTCCGCCATCACGCGGATCACCGGCTCGGTGCCCGAGGGGCGGATCACCAGCCGCCCATGGGTCCCAAGGCGCTCGCGCGACGCCGCGATCGCGTTGACGACCAACTGGTTCTTCAGCGGCTCACCCTTGCGGAAACGCACGTTTTTCAGGATCTGCGGCAATGGCTCGAAGCAATGGCAGACTTCGCTCACCGGCTTGTTCTGCTGCTTGACGACCGCCAGCACCTGCAAGGCCGCGATCAGTCCGTCGCCCGTGGTGGCGTAGTCGGACAGGATGATGTGGCCGGACTGCTCGCCGCCCAGATTGTAGCCATGCTCGCGCATGTGCTCGAGCACGTAGCGGTCTCCCACCGCCGTACGGGCGAGCCCCAGTCCGAGGTCGGCAAGGTGCCGTTCCAGGCCGAGATTGGACATGATGGTCGCGACCACGCCGGGCTGCGTCAGCCTGTTGTCGTCGCGCCAGCTCTTTGCGACCACCGCCATCAACTGGTCGCCATCGACAACCTGTCCCTTTTCGTCCACCAGCACGACGCGGTCGGCGTCGCCGTCCAGCGCGATGCCAATGTCAGCGCGCAGCTCACGCACCTTGCGGCTCAGCGCATCCGGCGCGGTGGAGCCCACGTCCTTGTTGATGTTGAAGCCGTCCGGCTCGACCCCCATCGAGACGACTTCGGCGCCGAGCTCCCACAGCGCCTCAGGCGCGACCTTGTAGGCGGCCCCATTGGCGCAATCCACGACGATGCGCAGGCCGGACAGGTCCATGTTGCGCGGCAGGGTGCGCTTGGCGAACTCGATATAGCGGGCGTGCACGCCCTCGATGCGCTTGGCGCGGCCGAGGTCGCGCGGCTCCGAGAGCTTCGCCGCAAGGTCGGCGTCGATCAGCGCCTCGATCTCGCGCTCGGTGTCGTCGTTGAGCTTGAAACCGTCAGGGCCGAACAGCTTGATGCCGTTGTCCTGGAATGGATTGTGCGAGGCCGAGATCATCACGCCGAGATCGGCGCGCAATGAGCGCGTCAGCATGGCGACGGCGGGCGTCGGCATCGGGCCGAGCAGCATCACGTCCATGCCCACGGAGGTGAACCCCGCAACCATTGCGTATTCGATCATGTAGCCCGACAGGCGCGTATCCTTGCCGATCACCACCCGGTGGGCGTGGTCCCCGCGCTGGAAAGCCAATCCGGCCGCCTGCCCCACGCGCAAGGCCAGGTCGGGCGTGATCACCCGGTTGGACAGGCCGCGGATGCCATCGGTCCCGAAGTATTTCCTGCTCATGATCCGTCCTCGGCAGCGCCCGACTCAAAATCTCGGTCACCGTCTTATGCAGCGACCAAGCTCGAATTGTGACTCACGAATCTTTTCAAACCGCAACAGGCCGACGAAGCTTCGCTGCGCCGGCCTGCCAAAAAGCATCGAGCCCGGTGTCTGCCTTAGTGCTGGTCGGCCGCAAGCGCCGCTTGCGTCAGGGCTCCAGCCGCCTTTTCAGATGTTCCTACGCCGTTGAACAAGGCGTTCAGCAACACGGCCGCGATGCACGCCAGCAGAATGCCGGAATCCAGCAAGGGATGAAGGACCTCGGGCAGCTTCTTGAGCAGCGTCGGGGCGACCAGCGGGATCATGCCGAACCCAATCGAAATCGCGACCACGAACAGGTTGTTCCGACTGCTTTTGAAATCGACCGCCGCGAGAATGCGAATGCCGGTGGCCGCCACCATGCCAAACATCACGATGCCGGCGCCGCCCAGCACATAGGTCGGCACCGC
This sequence comes from Alsobacter metallidurans, assembly GCF_014636935.1. Lineage (GTDB taxonomy): Bacteria > Pseudomonadota > Alphaproteobacteria > Rhizobiales > Beijerinckiaceae > Alsobacter > Alsobacter metallidurans. The sequence continues at coordinate 2,002,721 of NZ_BMES01000002.1, forward strand.
CTCCACGAGCGCGCCAAGCTTGGGGATGAGCCCGAGAACCACGAGGATCAGCCCGCCCGCGACCGCGACGTAGCGCGAGCGCACGCCCGTAACGCCGACGAGGCCGACGTTCTGCGAGAACGACGTGTACGGGAAGGTGTTGAAGACGCCGCCGAGGATGGTGCCGACGCCATCGGCGCGCAGCCCCTTGGTGAGGTCGTCGCCCGTAATCTTCGTTCCGGTCATCTCGCCGAGCGCCAGGAACATGCCGGTGGATTCGATCATCACGACGATCATCACCAGCGACATCGTCAGGCAGGCGACGGGATCAAAGGTCGGCAGGCCGAACTGAAACGGCAGTATAAGGCCAAACCAGGCGGCGGACTCAACCTTTGCGAAGCTCATCTCGCCCAGCAGCGTCGCCAGCATGCAGCCCGCCACGATGCCGAGCAGCACCGCAACGTTGCCGACGAAACCGCGACCGTATTTCGTGATCGCCAGGATAACCAGCAACACGAACCCCGCCATTGCGAGGTTGAAAGGCGCGCCAAAGGTTGGGCTTGTCGGCAGCCCGCCGCCCGCCCAGTTGATGCCGATGCGCATCAGCGAGATGCCGATCACCGTGATGATCGTGCCGGTCACGACGGGCGGGAAGAGCGGCAGCAGCCGGCTCATGAACGGGGCGAGCAGGACGCCGACCACGCCGGCCGCGATCACGGAGCCGTAGATCCCGAGCAGCCCGATTGCGGGGTTGCCCGCCATGGCGGCCATCGGCCCGACAGCCGCGAAGGTGACGCCCATCATCACAGGCAGGCGTATGCCGAGACCCAGCGCGCCAAAGGATTGGATCAACGTCACGAGCCCACACACGAACAGGTCGGCGCTGATCAGGAACGCCACCTGCTCGGGCGGCAGCTTCAGGGCCCGCCCGATGATCAGCGGCACCGCGACCGCGCCCGCATACATCACCAGCACGTGCTGGAGGCCGAGCGCCGCCAAGCGCGGCGCCGGCAGCATCTCGTCCACAGGCCTTGTTGTTTCAACCATGTCTCGCCCCCCGTAAGCCAATCCGGCTTACCTGATGCAAAGACTAGGCCTGAAGCTCAGGCGGAGCCACAAAAACGAAACGCCCGGCGCAGGGGCCGGGCGTTACAGTTCGAGGTTGCCGAATTGCCGTTCAGGCCTGCGGCTGAGGCTCCAGCCCGCCATCCGGCTCCTGCCGTGGGCGGGTCTTGCCGGCCGTCGGCACCACCGGGGCGGACCGGTTCGGCGGCTCGTCGCCGGCATCGCGGACCGGCGGCTTGCCGGCGATCAGGTTCTTGATCTCCTCGCCCGAGAGCGTCTCGTATTCGAGCAGCCCCTTGGCGATGGCGACGAACTCGTCGTGCTTGTCCGTCAGGATCTTGCGGGCGTCACGGGCGGCCTGCTCGATCAGGTTGCGAACTTCCTGGTCGATCTTCTGGGACGTCGCCTCGGAGACGTTCTGGTGGCGCGAGACCGACATGCCGAGGAAGACCTCGTCCTGGTTCTCGCCATACGCCACCGTGCCGAGCTCGTCCGAGAAGCCCCAGCGGGTCACCATCAGGCGCGCCAGCTTGGTGGCCTGCTCGATGTCGCTCTGGGCGCCGGACGTGATGTTCTCCTTGCCGAAGGTGATCTCCTCGGCGAGGCGTCCGCCCATCATGATGGCGAGGCGCGATGTCATCCACTTGTAGCGGTAGGAGTAGCGGTCGCCTTCCGGCAACTGCATCACCATGCCGAGCGCCCGGCCACGCGGGATGATGGTGGCCTTGTGCAGCGGGTCCGCGGACGGGACGTTCAAGGCGACGACGGCGTGACCGGCCTCGTGATAGGCGGTCAGCTCCTTTTCTTCCTGCGTCATCACGGTGGAGCGGCGTTCCGCGCCCATCATGATCTTGTCCTTGGCGTCTTCGAATTCCGCCATGGTGACGATGCGCTTCCCGCGGCGCGCGGCCAGCAGGGCGGCCTCGTTGACGAGGTTCATCAGGTCGGCGCCCGAGAAGCCCGGCGTTCCGCGCGCAACCACCTTGAGGTCGACATCCGGCGCAAGCGGCACCTTGCGGATATGAACGCGAAGGATCTTCTCGCGGCCGATGACGTCCGGGTTGGACACAACGATCTGGCGGTCAAAGCGGCCGGGGCGCAACAGCGCGGGATCGAGCACGTCGGGCCGGTTGGTGGCCGCGATGATGATGATGCCCTCGTTGGCCTCGAAGCCGTCCATTTCGACGAGCAGCTGGTTCAGCGTCTGCTCACGCTCATCGTTGCCGCCGCCGAGACCGGCGCCACGATGGCGACCGACGGCGTCGATTTCGTCGATGAAGATGATGCAGGGCGCATTCTTCTTGGCCTGCTCGAACATGTCGCGCACGCGGCTGGCGCCGACGCCCACGAACATCTCGACGAAATCCGAGCCCGAGATGGTGAAGAACGGAACATTGGCTTCGCCCGCGACCGCACGGGCTGTCAGCGTCTTGCCGGTGCCCGGAGGGCCGACCAGCAGAACGCCGCGCGGAATGCGACCGCCGAGACGCTGGAACTTCTGCGGGTCACGCAGGAATTCGACGATCTCCTGCAGGTCTTCCTTGGCTTCGTCGATGCCGGCCACATCCTCGAAGGTGACGCGGCCATGCGCCTCGGTGAGGAGCTTGGCCTTGGATTTGCCAAAGCCCATTGCCTTGCCGCTCGCGCCTTGCATCTGCCGGGACAGGAAGATCCAAGCCGCGATGAACACGATCAGCGGCATCCAGTTGACGAGCAGCGCCAGGAACCAGGGCAGGTTCTCCTGCAGGGGCTTGGCGGAGAAGTTCACGCCCTTCTGCGAGAGCTTCTGCACCAACCCGGGATCGTTCGGCGAATAGGTCTGGAACTGACGCCCATCCGACAACGTGCCATGGATCTCCGGACCCTGGATGATCACGTTGGACACGCGGCCGGTGTCGACCTCGCTGAGGAACTGGCTGTAGCTCATGTCATAGGCTTGACCGCGCTGCCCAGGATTCTGGAACAGGGTCACGAGCGCGAGCACGAGCAGGAAGATGATCACCCAAAGGGCGAAATTGCGGACGTTCGGGTTCATTACCGATCGATCGCCTTGGTGAGTCTCGTACCGCCAGGAGAGCGATTTCGAGAGGTTGCGTGTCGCTAATGTAGGATCGGGGCGCCCCCTTGCCAAGGGAAGCCCCGGAACTCATCCGCGCGGGAGCCCCGCTCTTAGCAAGCGCCCGGAGCGATGGCGAGCCGAACCGGCGTCTATGATTGACGATTAGCCCCGCGGCGCCGCGGCTTTTCCTGCGTCACCGTGACCGTTCCGTTGCGGCCGAGCGTCACCATGCAGCCGCCCAGCGTCCGCCGCAGGCTCCGCCGCTCCGCCGCGGCCTCCGCGACCGCCGCCTCCAGCGCCTCGAGCCGCTCGAGCCTTGGGGCCTCGCCGCCACCCCGCGCCTCCACAACCGCACGCGCCAGGAGCCTCAGCCGAATTTCCGCAGGCTCATCGAACAGTGAGGCCGCCAAGGCCAGCCCTCCTCCCGCTTGCGAGGCGAGCCCCGCAAAGGCCTTGTCCGCCGCGGCGCTCAGCGCCTGCTCGGCCCGGGCCGCGCGGGCCGCCAGCGTGGTCAGGCGCTCCCGAGTCAGCCCCTCGGGCTCCAAGAGGGCCCACAATCGCCGGATCCTGTTTCGGGCATAGAGCGGCTTTTCATTGCTCGGGTCCTCACAAAATGGATGGCCAGCCCGCGCGAGGGTAGCGGCCAGCCGCACCTTCGGGACATTAAGAAGCGGACGCAAAAGCGTCAGCCCATCCAGCGTCCCCCCCTGCCGCATTCCGGCGAGGCCGGCCGGGCCGCTGCCTCGGACCAAGCGCATCAGCACGGTCTCGGCCTGATCGTCCGCGTGGTGCGCGGTCGCCAGGGCGTCGGCCCCGATTGTTCGAGCGTGTTCGCGTAGCAGGCCGTAGCGTGCAGCCCGGGCGCTTTCCTGGCTCACCCTGCCGGCCTGGCGATGATTCCAGACCAGCGTCGCATGCGGGAGGCTCGCTTCCCTCGCCCAACCGGCGACGGTCGCTGCCTCCATTCCGGATTCGGGCCTGAGCCCGTGATCGACCGTCGCGACGAAGAGTTTGGGCCCTGTCGGACCGGACGCTCGCCAGCGGGCGGCTAGCAGCATCATCGCGACTGAATCAACTCCGCCGGAGACGGCGAGCAAAACGGCCTCGTGCGCGGCGAACGGAGCGAACAGGAACTCCGCCTCGGCCGCTCCGATCGGCGCAGGCCCGCTCAATTGGCGCAGGAGCCCTTCCGGATTTCGCGATCCGCCATGGCTTTGACGTCCGCGGACGCGTCCGGGTAGCGGCGCGTCACTTCGGCGAGCGTCGCGCAGGCTTGGTCGGGCTGGCCCATGCCCCGCAGCGCGAGGCCGAGCTTCAACATGCTCTCGGGCGCGACCTTGGATCCGTTATACTGCTTGTAGACCTTGAGATATTGCTCAACCGCGTCCGGGTACTGGCCCCGGCGGTAGTATGTCTCGCCCAGCCAGTATGTCGCGTTGGCCGCCATCCGGTCGCGCGGATGCGCCTGCAGGAACTGCTTGAAGGCGTTTTCGGCCTGCTCGTATTGCCGCTGCAGCACGAGCCCGTAGGCGAGGTCATAGTCGTCCTTGGCGAGGCCCGATCCGGCAGTGGCGACCGTTCCCGTCTGCATCGGGGCGGCGACGCGCGGCGTGCCGGGCGGCGGCGAAACCTGCGGAACCGTGGAAGGGGGCGCACCGACGCCGCCTGGCGGCAAAGCTCCCTGTGGCAGGGCGGCGGAACGACGGTTCATGCCGCCGAGATCCATGGGCGCGCCGGGCTCGTCGTCGATGATGTCCGCGATGCCGCGGTCCTGAAGACCCGCTCGGTCTTGGGGGCCCACCGGCGCAGCGGCCGCCGCGCCGAGCCCGCCGTCGCCGCCGAGCGATCCGAGCGTTCGCGGCGCGCCAGGCGCCGTCGGCTGCGCCGAGGGATCAAACGCGTCGCTGCGCTTCTGCGGCGGCGCCTTGGGCTGCGTCGCGGGCGGCGTAGCGCCCGAAGCGGCCGGGCGGGCTCCGCCCTTGATGTCCTGGAACCGGAATTCCACGTCTTCCTGGAACTTGCGCAGCTGGTCTTCGAGCCGCTTGTTCTGGAACTGCAACTGCTCGATTTGCCCGGAGAGCTGGCGAACCTGCCCTTCCAGGCGACTGGTGCGCACCAAAAGCTCGGACACATCCTGCGCCCGGGCGGAGGGGGCGACAAGCCCTGCGAGAACAACGGCCGCAAGGGCCCACACGACGCGACGAATCATGGTGGAGGATCTTCCGGGCTCGGGCATCTGCAACCCTCGTCTAGCATGGGAGCCGCCGCGGCCAAAATATGTCGCCCGTCTGGCGTGAGCGTGACAGTGGCCGCAAACGAAAACCGGCGCCACATGGGCGCCGGTTCGTGTCGTGAGGCGTTGCGGATCACATGCCCGCGGCGCCGCCCAGCACCGTGACGGCGCGGCGGTTCTGTGACCAGCACGAGATGTCGTCGCACACCGCGACCGGCCGCTCCTTGCCGAACGAGATTGTCTTCAGGCGCGAGCCGTTCACCCCGCGCGAAGCGAGATAGTCGCGGGCCGCCTGGGCGCGACGGGCGCCGAGCGCGAAGTTGTATTCGCGCGTGCCGCGCTCGTCCGCATGGCCTTCGATCGTGATGGCGTAGCGCGGATACTGGCTCAGCCACTGCGCCTGCTTGTCCAGCGTGGCGGTCGCGGTCGGGGTCAGGTCGGTGGAATCCGTCTCGAAGAACACGCGGTCGCCGACATTGACGATGAAGTCCTGGGCCGAACCCGGCGTGCCCGCGCCGCCGCCTGCTCCGAACCGTCCTGCGCCGCCGGCGCCCATGGCGTCAGAGCCGTCCGCCGCCTTGTTCGACGAACAGGCAGCCAGGGTCAGCGCCGCCGCGAGCACGATGCCGAGCTTCGCCGCTTTCGCGACCGCGAGGGTACCCGTCATAGTCTTGCTCCTTGTGATAAACCGTTGACCCGACGCTTACGCCCGGGTGGTTAAGCGAAGGTTCCGTCAACCTTGCTGGATCGTTTTCGGAATATGTTGCTTTCGAGCGATTGCCCGGATGGTGAATGCTTGGTGAACGACGCGGCTTGAGCTTGGCGGCTCTAGCCCAACGAACTGGCGTTGTTCTCAAAGCTGATTTGCGGCGAAACCGCGCCAGAAAAGCGAATGGCCGGGACATGCCCGGCCATCGTCAACCCATGTGTCTCGGCCGCAACAGCCAGACTACTCGTCGTCATCCTCGCCGCGGCGGCCCTTGAGAGGCTTGAGCTTGGCGAACACCGACTCGGCGTCGATCCGCTCTTCCTCTTCTTTCGGAGCATTGAGCGACGCAAAGGGCTGCTGAACCGGCTCCTTGGCGGTTGTGATCTCGGCGGGCAGAAGCGTCTGGCCGCTGGACTCGACGCTCGCGGGCCGGTCCTTGGCGGCCTTGGCGACCTCGAAATCAAGGTCAATCTGCGAGCACAGGCCCAGCGTCACGGGGTCGAGCGGGCTCAACGTCGCGGCGTTCCAGTGCGTCCGGTCGCGGATCTGCTGGATCGTGGTCTTGGTGGTGCCCACCAGGCGCATGATCTGCGCGTCCTTGAGCTCGGCATGGTTGCGCAGCAGCCAGAGAATCGCGTTGGGACGGTCTTGGCGGCGCGACAAAGGCGTGTAGCGCGGACCCTTCTTGCGCTTCTGCTCGGGGATCCGGACGCTTGACACAGCCAGCTTCAGCGGATGATTGCGGTCCTTCTCGGCCTTCTCGATCTCGTCGCGCGTGAGCTGCCCGGCCACGACCGGGTCGAGGCCCTTGATGCCGGCGGCCACCTCGCCGTCCGCGATGCCCTTCACCTCGAGAGGGTGCAGCTTGCAGAAGTCGGCGATCTGCTCGAACGACAGCGATGTGTTGTCGACAAGCCAGACGGCCGTCGCCTTCGGCATCAGCGGTCCAGTGCTCATGATCGCGCTCCTCTGCAAAACGGCGCTGAAAATCAGGCCCCTCGACGACATAGCTCCTTCGCGCTCCGGCCGGACCTTTCGGTCGGAGCCCCAGGGCAGCCATCACTGATCGGGGATGCGCGCTATATAATCCGCCCGTCGTCCCGACGCAATCGGCGTGATGGTTCACGGACGGCTCCCCGCCTTTGAACGTCGATTACTCCACCGTGAGCACGATCTTGCCGATGTGCTGGCTGGTTTCCATCAGCGCGTGCGCCTGAGCGGCCTCCGCCAGCGGAAACGTCTTGTGGATCACGGGCCGGACCTGACCAGACGTGACAAGAGGCCAGACCTTTTCGACGAGTTGGTCGGCGATCGCGGCCTTCTCGGCGGGCGAGCGGCTGCGCAGCGTCGAGCCCGTATGCGTCAAGCGTTTCAGCATCAGCCGCATGAAGTCGATCTGCGTCTTGGACGAGGACTGGAAGGCGATCTGCACAATGCGGCCCTCAACGGCGGCCGCCTCGTAGTTCTTCGCAATGTAGTCGCCGCCGACCATGTCGAGGATGACGTCCACGCCCTTCTTGCCGGTCGCCGCCTTGCACTCGGCCACGAAGTCCTGCGTCTTGTAGTTGATCGCCACATCCGCGCCGAGCTTGCGGCAGGCCTCGCACTTCTCATCGGATCCGGCCGTCGCGATCACGGTCGCGCCGAAAGCCTTGGCGAGCATGATCGCCGTCGTGCCGATGCCGGATGTGCCGCCATGCACCATGAAGGTTTCGCCGGATTTCAGCCGACCGCGCTCGAAGACGTTGGTCCAGACCGTGAAGAACGTCTCCGGAATGGCGGCCGCCTCCACCATCGAGACGCCGTCCGGGATCGGGAGCGCGTTGCTCTCGTGGACCGGGCAATACTCCGCGTAGCCACCGCCCGAGACGAGCCCGCAGATCCGGTCGCCGACCCGGTAGCGGGTGGCGCCCTCCCCCACCGCGACAACTTGGCCGGCGATCTCCAGGCCGGGAATGTCCGAGGCGCCGGGCGGCGGCGGATAAAGCCCCTTGCGCTGCATGACGTCGGGCCGGTTCACGCCCGCGGCCGCCACGCGCACCAGCACTTCGCCCGGGCCGGGCTGCGGCACGGGGCGGCTTTCCGGCGCGAGCGCTTCGGGGCCGCCCGGCTCCTTGATGCCGATCGCGGTCATGGTCTGCGGCGTTGCGGTCATGCGGGCCTCCTGAGGGCTTCGGACGTGGTGGTCCGGAACGCGTTCTGGCGCAAATGGTCCCGTTCGCGCCATTTTGCGCTCCAGCCGGGCTTGTCTATCCTGCGCGCCCCGTCATCGCAGATGGAGCGCACCATGGCTGATCCCTTCGCAGACGACCTGGCCCAACGCAAGCCGATGCAACATGCCGTCGGGCAGGACCTCTCAGCCTTGTCAGTGGACGAGATCGACGAGCGGGTCAGCCAACTCCAGGCCGAAATCGCACGCCTTCAGGACGCCCGCAAAGCCAAGATGGCGTCTCGCGACGCGGCGTCCGCGTTTTTCAAGAGCTGAGCGGCTAATCTCCGTCGCCCCGGCGGCGGGCGCCAGTGTGGCGTTCCGGGACGGGAGAGAACGCGGCGAACGATTTCGGCACAGGAGGGAATAACCGGAAGCTCCACCTTAACGGGTGGTTAAGCTTTCGGGACTATGAATGAAACATCCAGATTCCTTCTGGATGTCGAGTGGCTCCTGTCCACTCTGTTTGACGCCTCCCTGTTTACCCACTCCGCAAAGCCGCCTTCGGGCGGCTTTTTTTTGCGCCATCAACTCTCTAGGGCGCCGCAAGCGTGGCGCAACCTGTGCGGGCCGGCACGCGTTGCACCCGTGCTGTCCACAGCGTTAGGGTTAACAAACAGTTAAAGTGGCGTACCAGCCCCGGCTGGCGCTATGTTTGCTCCGTACCGCCACGAAGGCGGCTGGACCCTGACCCGGGATCGTTCCGGGACGATGGTGAGCCAGCGCCGCGACAGTGAGCGGAGAAGTGGCGTGATGAACGAGATCCAGCACAAGGTTTCCTTCCCGAAGCCCGTGTCCTTCGCGGAGAGCTTCGTCTCCTCGGATGCGTTTCGCACGCTGTTTCGCGAGGGGATGTCCCTTGTGGAGGCCACGGCCGCCTACCTGGACGGCGAAGGCCGCGAGGAATCCAAGAACCTGCCGCGCCTTGCAGCTCTCGCTTATGCGAGCGAGAGCATGCGGCTGACGACCCGCCTGATGCAGCTCGCCTCCTGGCTGCTGCTGCAGCGGGCTGTGTCGGAAGGTGAGCTCACCTCGGACGATGCGCAGCGCCAGAAGGAAAAGGTGCGCCTTTCGAGCCAGAACGGGGCGAGCAGCCCTGAGACGGTCGAGAGCCTCCCCGAGCAGCTGCGCATGTTGATTGGCAGTTCGCTGCGCCTGCAGAGCCGCATTTTGCATCTCGATCGCCTTATGGAGGGCAAGACCGAGGACGCTCCGACCATCCCGAACCCCGTCGCCATGCAGCAGCGCTTGCTGCAGTCGGCTTTCCGGAGCTGAGACGACCCGTTTTCGGCGCTCGCCTCGACGGTCCGTCAGGCCGCCGCGGCGGGGCTCCGACCCAAACAAAAACCCCCGGCGCGAGCCGGGGGTTTTGTCGTTGAGAAGCTCCGCTCGCGGGCGGGAGGCGCCGGCCAAAGCCGGCGCGCCAGGCCTTACTTCTTGGCGCCGATGCCGAAGCCGCCGAACTTCGTGTTGAAGCGCGACAGGCGGCCACCACGGTCCATCAGCTGCTGCGTGCCGCCGGTCCAGGCCGGGTGCGTCTTGGAATCGATGTCGAGCTGCATGACATCGCCTTCCTTGCCCCAGGTCGAGCGGGTGTGGAACTCGGTGCCATCGGTCATCACGACCTTGATGGTGTGGTAGTCGGGGTGAATCTCGGGCTTCATGAGTAGTCCTCGCAGGGTCGCCGCGGCGCCCCAATATCGTCTATAGGAGCCTGGAATGATGTTGTGCCCCTATAGCGCAGGGCGCACCGCTGCACAAGCCGGCCACGGCTGCGATAAAGGGCCCAGGCCCGAGAAACGAGTATGACGATGTCCGATCCCGCTTCAGCGACGCCCTCCAACCGGTTGCAGGCTCCGTTGGCCCCGACATCCGCGGACGCCCCGGGCGAACGGGACAGGACGTCGCTGCGGGACCTCCAGCCGCTCCTGCCCTTCGCATTGCGCTATCGCGGCCGGATCGCGGCCGCGCTCGCCGCCCTCGTGCTCGCCTCGATGGCGACGCTCGCCATCCCGCTGGCGGTTCGCCGCATCATCGACAATGGTTTCTCTCCGGAGAACGCCGGCTTCATCGACCGCTACTTCACGGTCATGATCCTGGTGGTGGCCGTGTTGGCCTTTGCGAGCGCGGCCCGCTACTACCTCGTGATGACGCTGGGCGAACGCGTGATGACGGATGTCCGCACCGCCGTATTCGCGCATCTGACGCGGCTGGATCCGAGCTTCTACGACACCGCCAAGTCCGGTGAAATCGTTTCGCGGCTCACGGCCGACACCACGCAGATCAAGTCGGCTTTTGGCGCCAGCGCCTCCATCGCGTTGCGCAACCTCGTGCTGTTCATCGGCGCGATCGCCATGATGGTGATCACCAGCCCGCGCCTGTCCGGCCTCGTGCTGCTCGCCATTCCGTTCATCGTGCTGCCGCTGGTGGCGTCGGGCCGCTCCGTGCGGCAGCGCTCGAGGCTGGCGCAAGACCGGCTTGCCGACGCCTCAGCCTTCGCCACCGAAGCGATTGGCGCGACCCGAATCATGCAGGCGTTCACGGCCGAGAAGCCGACGCTCGCACGCTTCGCGCAGGCGGCCGAGGACGCGTTCCACGCCGCCCGGACGGCCACCCTGGCTCGCGCCATCCTCACCGCGGTGGCGATTTTCCTGATCTTCGCCAGCGTGGTGGCCGTGCTGTGGTATGGCGCCCAGGACGTGCTCGCCGACCGGATCACGGGCGGGCGGCTGTCGCAATTCGTGCTCTACGCCGTGTTCGGCGCGGGTGCGCTGGGCGAACTCTCGCAGGTCTGGAGCGAGGTCAGCGCGGCGGCGGGCGCGGCCGGGCGCATCGCCGAGATCCTGGGCGTGAAGCCCCGCATCGCGGCGCCGGCCAATCCCACGCCGTTTCCGCAGCCGCCTGTCGGCTCCGTGGCGTTCGAGAACGTCCGCTTCGCCTATGCGACCCGCGACGATCACCCGGTGCTTTCGGACCTGTCCTTCGCGGTCGCGCCGGGCGAGCGCGTCGCCATCGTGGGCCCGTCCGGGGCCGGCAAGAGCACCGTCGTGCAGCTCCTGCTGCGTTTCTACGACCCGCAGGCCGGCCGCGTGCTGGTGGACGGCGTGCCGCTCGTGGAGGCCGATCCCGAGGCCCTGCGCCGGCGCATCGCCTTCGTGCCACAGGATCCGGTCGTGTTCGGCGCCACCATCGCCGAGAACCTGCGCTACGGCCGCCCCGACGCTGCCGAGGCGCAGATGCGCGAAGCCGCGCGCCAGGCCGCCGCCGACCGCTTCATCGAGGCGTTGCCGGAGGGGTATGACACGCGCGTGGGCGAGCGCGGCGTCACGCTCTCGGGCGGGCAGCGCCAGCGCATCGCCATCGCGCGCGCGCTCCTGCGCGACGCCCCCATCCTCCTGCTGGACGAGGCGACGTCGGCGCTGGACGCCGAGAGCGAGACCCTGGTGCAGGAGGCGCTCGACGGCCTGATGGAGGGGCGTACCACCATCGTGATCGCCCACAGGCTCGCTACCATCCTGAAGGCCGACCGCATTCTTGTGATGGACGAGGGCCGGATCGTCGAGCAGGGCAAGCATTCCGAGCTCGTCAATCGCAACGGCCTCTACGCCCGGCTGGCGCGCCTGCAGTTCGAGGCCGGAGCCGCCGCGCTGGCCGCGCACGCGGCCGAGTAGCCGCGCTCAGGGCTCCCAGGCGTAGTGGAACAGCGGCAGCCCGGAGGCGGCGCTGACGCCCTCGCCGGTGCGCCGGAAGCCCTCGCGCTCGTAGAAGCGCAGCGCGCGGTCATTGCCGGCGTTCACCTCCAGCCGCACGCCGGTGGGCGCCAGCGCCTTGGCGTGGTTCAGAAGCGTAAGCCCGGCGCCCTGCCCCCAGCTGCGCGGCGCGGCGGCGAGCTGGTCGAGATGGCCGTTGCGCGCATCGATGGTCACGAAGCCAAGCAGCCCCTCGCCGTCCTCGGCCACGAACACCCCGACGCCATCCCGGCGCAGCTCGGCGATGCGGCCCTCGAACCAGCCGCGCCGCGCCTCGAAGTCGATCTGCCGCATCACGTCCCGCCAGCTCTCCACCCAGAGCTGGGTCATGGCGGGCTGGTCGCCGTCCTGCATGGGCCGGATGCGCATCACCGCTCCGTCAGCTTGAGCTCGATCCGGCGGTTGCGCTTGAACGCCTCGTCGGTGTCGCCCAGCTCCAGCGGCTGGAACTCGCCAAAGCCCGTGGCGCCGAGCCGCTGCGGCGGCACGCCCCGCGAGACGAGGTATTGCACCACCGCGATGGCGCGCGCGGCCGAGAGATCCCAATTTGACTTGTAGACGCCCGAGCCCGAGAGCGGCCGCTTATCCGTGTGGCCGTCCACCCGCATGATCCACGGGATATCGCCCGGGATCTCGCGATCCAGCGTCACCAGCGCGGCCGCGAGCCGGTCGAGCTCCGCCGTGCCAGCCGGGTTCACGCCCGCCGCGCCGGGATCGAACAGCACCTCCGACTGGAACACGAAGCGGTCGCCGACGATGCGCACGTCCTGCCGGTTGCCCAGCACCTGCCGCAGACGCCCGAAGAAGTCAGATCGGTAGCGCGCCAGCTCCTGCACCTTCTGGGCGAGCGCCACGTTCAGCCGCGAGCCCAGGTCGGCGATGCGCGCCTGGCTTTCCTTGTCGCGCGATTCCGAGGCGTTCAGCGCCTCCTCGAGGGCCGCGAGCTGGCGCCGCATGGCGGCGATCTGCTGGTTCAGGATCTCGACCTGGTTCGCGGCCCGGGCGGCGAGCTGGCGCTGCGTCTCCACTTCCTTGCTGAGCGCCGCTACCTGCCCGCCCGCCGCCGCCGCCCCGGCCGAGCTGGAGTCGACGAGCCCCTGCAGGCGGTTGCGCTCGTTCTCGGCCGCCTTAAGCGTGTCGGACAGGAGCAGCACGTTGTCATCCGAGCTCTTGCGGCCGACGCGCTCCAGCGCGAGCAGGTCGGTGAGCTCGGAGATCTGCCGGGTAAGCCGCACCAGCGCCTGGTCCTTGTCGGTGACCTGCTGGCTCAAGAAGAACTGCGCCAGCACGAACACCGAAAGGAGGAACACGATGGCGAGCACCAGCGTCGACAGCGCGTCCACGAAGCCGGGCCAGTAGTCGATGGGGCGCTGGCCACGCCGCGTGCGCCCGAGGCTCATCGGCGCATGTCCTCTGCGGCAATGCGTTCGAGAAGCTTGCGCATGTCGGCGTCACGCCCGGCCTGGCTCTCCACCCAGTCGCGGATGAGCTGCTGCTCGGAGCGCATGTGGTGAACCAGCGCCTGGATGCCTTCGGCCAGGTTGGCCAGCGCCGCCGTGGTGCCGCGGCTGCCGGTCGCTTCCTGCACGGCGAAGCTAAGCCGGTCCAGGGCGGCGCGCACATCCGTGCCGCTGCCGGTGCCGATCATCGGCAAGGCTTCGGGCGTCGGCTCCGCGACCGTGGTGGACAGCCAGTCCTCCACCTCGTTGTAGAAACGATTCTGCGCCTGGGCGGCCTGTAGATCCAGAAAGCCGAGCACCAGCGAGCCTGCGAGGCCGAACAGCGAGGACGAGAACGAGATGCCCATGCCGGCCAACGGCGCGGCGAGCCCGCTTTTCAGGTCCTCGAACATCAGGGTCGCATCCGCGCCGCCCTTCATGGTCTGGATCACCCGGCCCACCGACCCGACGGTCTCCAAAAGGCCCCAGAAGGTGCCCAGCAGGCCCAGAAACACCAGAAGGCCTGTCAGGTAGCGGCCGATGTCACGGGACTCGTCGAGCCTCATGCCGACCGAATCCAGCAGCGACCGCAGCATGGCGGGCGTCACCGTAACGGAGCCGCCCGGGGTTGGCCCCTGCCGGTTCAAGAGGATCGCCGCCATCGGGGCGAGCAGCACCGGCGTGTCGATGTTGCGGTTCTCGAGGTTTGGCGCCCGCACGGCGTTGACCCAGCGGATCTCGCGAAACAGCCGGATCACCTGCCGGAACGCCAGGATGATGCCGATCAGCAGCACGCCGAAAATCAGCCCGTTCAGGCCTGGATTGGCCAGAAAGGCGTTCCAGATCGCCTTGTAGAGGATCAGGGCCACAAAGGCGGCGAGGATCAGGAACACGGCCATCCGCAGCAGATGGCGCCGCGGAGAAGACAAACGCTGGATTTCGAGAGGAATCGCCATGGGGCCTCGCGATCGGGGCGGCCATGTTCGCGCCCCTGCCCGCCTCATTCAAGGCGGCGGGCGCGTAATCCTTAATCCGGACAACAGGAAAGCGCTACGCGGTGGCGGCGCGCGCGTCCTTGAGGATGGTGAGCAGGGCGCGATGCATGTCCTCGTTGCCGGCCACGATGGTATCGGCCGTGAACACGTCGTCCTTGCCGAACGCGTCCGACACGTAGCCTCCGGCCTCGCGCACCATCAGCGCGCCAGCCGCCAGGTCCCACGAGTTCAGGCCTTGCTCCCAGTAGCCGTCGTAACGGCCTGCCGCCACCCAGGCGAGGTCCAGCGCAGCCGCGCCCATGCGGCGCACGCCGCTCGACTTCAGCATCACGCGCGACAGCTGCTTCAGGTAGCCCGGATGGTCACGACGGCCCAGCGTCGGGATTCCGGTCGCGAACACACCGTCGAGATGGTCCGTGCGGGCCGCCACGCGCATGCGCTTGTTGTTCAGGAAGCAGCCTTTGCCGCGCTCGGCGATGAAAAGCTCGTCCTTGATCACGTCGTAGATCACGCCAGCGACCAGCAGGTTCTCGCGCTCGAGTCCGACCGAGATGCAGAAATGCGGGATGCCATGCAGAAAGTTCGTGGTGCCGTCGAGCGGATCGACGTGCCAGCGATGCGTCTTGTCGCGCCCTTCGACGACGCCGCTCTCCTCCATCACGAAGCCGAAGTCCGGCCGCGCCTTTTCGAGCGCCTCCTGGAGGGTCTTCTCGGCCCGGTGATCCGCGATCGAGACGAAGTCGCCCGGCCCCTTGCGGGACACCTGGAGGTTCTCGACCTCGCCGAAGTCGCGGCGCAGGCCCTTAGCGGCCTTCATCACGGCGTCGACCATCACGGTCATAAGGGCGGAGCGGATCATGGCGTGTCTCTGGTCTCGTTCGGCAGGGCTACGACGGGCGTGCGATCTCAGTCGGCGCGCCGCACATAGGTGATTTCGGTCGTGTCGACGACCACCTTCTCGCCGGCGCTGATGAAGGGCGGAACCAGGATGCGCAAGCCGTTCTCGAGCCGGGCGGGCTTGTAGGACGACGCGGCGGTCTGGCCCTTCATCACCGGATCGGCTTCCGTGATGGTGAGCACCACCTGCTCGGGCAACCGGATGCTGATCGGCCGCTCCTGATGGAGGCGCAGCGTCACCGTCATGCCGTCCTGCAAAAACGCCGCGCTGTCGCCCACGAATTCCTTGGGCAGCTCGATCTGCTCATAAGTCTCGTTGTTCATGAAAACGAGCTTGTCGCCCTCGACGTACAGGAACTGGAACTCGCGATATTCAAGCGAGATCTCCTCGACCCGGTCGTCCGTGCCGAAGCGGTTGTTCAGCTTCCGGCCGTCGATCAGGTTCTTGAGCTCGACCTGATTATAGGCCGGGCCCTTGCCGGGCTTGACCTTCTCGGTCTTTACCGCGACCCAGAGGCCGCCGTCATGGTTGATGGCCATGCCGGGACGGATGTCGTTGCCGCTGATACGGGCCATGCGCGAGCGTCTTTCGTGGGAGGAGAACGCGCCCAAAAGCACGACGGGCCGGGCGAGGTCAAGCGAGAAGGAATTTTGACGGCCCGCCGCAGCGTCGGCAGCTCAGGCAAAAGCGCCCTAGTTGCCCAGCCACTTGCGGACGGCCTCGTCGGCCTTGCGCCGGTCCTCGGGGCTGAGCCCCTTCAGGTTTTCGTCGAGCCACGGGTCCTTGATGCCCTGGTTCGTCGCAATCGCGTGCCATTTGGCCGCTTCGACCGGGTTTTTCGGCAGCCCGCGTCCGGCCGCGTAAATGCGCGCCAGGCGGTTCTGCGCCACGGGGTTCCCCTGCTCCGCCGCGCTGAGGAACATCTTGGCTCCGGCAGTCTCGTCCTTGCGCACGCCATCGCCGTTGAACAGCATGATGCCGTATTCGACCTGCGCGGAGACGTTGCGGTCACGCGCGGCGCGACCCATCCAGGCCGCCGCCTGGGCGTTGTCGCGCGGAACGCCGCGCCCGTCGCGCAGCACGACCGCAAGCGCGTATTCGCCATCCGCGTCGCCCGCGTCAGCGGCGTCCCGGAAAAGCTGCACGGCCCGCTTGTCGCTCTCAGCCTTGTTCTCCTGCAGCAGCATGAGGCCGAGCGTGTAGGCGGCGTCCGGCACGGCGTCGGCGGCGCTTTCCAGCAGGCGCCGGCCCTCAGCGGCGTCGCGCGGCGTGCCCTTGCCGTCGAGTTTCAGCATCGCCAGCGCGAAAGCCGCGTTGGGGTCCCCCCGTCCGGCGGCGAGGCGGTACCATTCGGCAGCCTTGGTCCAATCCTGCGCGACGCCAAGCCCGGCGCTGTAAAGCTCGCCCAGCAGCGTCATCGCGGCCGCGTCGTTCGGATCCTCCGCGATGCGCTTGGTCGCTTCGCGGAAGGCCGTGATGTAGAGCCCGCGTTGATAGGCGCCGTAGGCGACGTCGAGGGGCTGGGCCGGCGTCGCCGGAGCGGCGGTTTCCGGCGCGGGCGGTGTGGCGGAGGGCTGCGGCGGGGCCGCCGGGGCGCTGGTCTCAGGCGTGGTCGTCTGGGCGTGTCCGGCTTGCGCAGCCATGAGGGCCGCGAAAGCCGCGCCCAGCCGCGCCGCCCGCAAGAGCCTGCTGCGCGTGGACCTCACCGGGCCGGAGCCTCTGCGCTCTTACGGAGCGCCGCCAGCGCCAGCGCCATGGCCTCGGCCGGCCCGCCTGGATGCGCGAACACAGCGTCTCCGAGCGCCACGAACTCACATCCCGTCGCGGCAAGCGCCGCGACGTCGTCCAGCGTCGGCGCATACGCGATGCAGGGCGTCTGGAACAGTTCGGCCCACCACTGGGCGCGCTCCAGCACGCCCGAGAGCGGCTGCAGGCTGCCGTCGCGGCGGGGCTCGCCAAACAGCACGTAGTCGGTGCCTTCCTCGGCCGCCTCCATGGCGTCGTGCCGAGCCCGCAGATTGCCGACGCCGACCATGCGGCCCAGCGTCTTCATGGCTTCCGCCGCGTCGTGCAGCTGCGCGGGGTCGCTCACATGAGCGCCGTCAGCGCCAGACCGGGCTACGAGTTCCGGAGCGTCCTCGATCAGCACCGCAACATTGTGCTCCTGCAGCCGTGCGATCAACGGCTTCAGGGCCTTGAGCAGGCTCCGCTCGTCGAGCTTGGGCAGACGCAGCAGCACGGCGTCCACCGGAGCGGCTGCGACGGCCGCCAGCAGGGCGTCGCCCATCGTCCCGGGCCAGCCGTCGGCGTCCTGGACGGGCGGCGTCATGAGGACAAGGCGGGCAGTGGCAGCGTCAGCGGTCATGGTCCTGGCGATCGTGCGAAGGCTCCGGGCCGTAAAGCCCGGAGCCTGGATGAACAGGCCGGCGCAGGAATCGCGCCGGAAAGGAGCCGCAAGCGGCTTGCAGCCTACTCGGCCGCCTGGGCGGACGCCCCGAACTGCGGGTCAAGCGCGCCCGACGCATAGCGCTTGGCCATGTCGGACAGCGTGATGATCTTGCCGATCTTGGACGCCTTGCCGGCGGTGCCGAACTCCTCGAGCCGCTGCTTGCAAAGCTTGGTCATGGCGTCCATGGCGGGCTTCAGATACTTGCGCGGGTCAAACTCGCCGGGGCTCTGCGCGAAGACCTTGCGGATCTGGCCCGTCATCGCCATCCGGTTGTCGGTGTCGATGTTGATCTTGCGCACGCCGTGCTTGATGCCGCGCTGGATCTCCTCCACCGGCACGCCCCAGGTCTGGGGCATCTTGCCGCCGAATTCATTGATGATGTCCTGCAGGTCCTGCGGCACCGACGAGGAGCCGTGCATCACGAGATGCATGTTCGGCAGCAGCCGGTGGATCTCCTCGATGACGTTCATCGCCAGGATGGCGCCGTCCGGCTTGCGGGAGAACTTGTAGGCGCCGTGCGAGGTGCCCATCGCGATCGCGAGCGCGTCAACCTTGGTGGCGCGCACGAAGTCGACGGCCTCTTTCGGGTTGGTCAGCAGCTGGTCGTGGCTGAGCTTGCCCTCGGCGCCATGGCCGTCTTCCTTCTCGCCCATGCCGGTTTCGAGCGAGCCGAGCACGCCGAGTTCGCCTTCGACCGAGATGCCGCCCAGATGGGACATGTCGACCACCGTCTTGGTGACGCCGACATTATACTCCCAATCGCCGGGGGTCTTGCCATCTTCCTTGAGCGAGCCGTCCATCATCACGGACGTGAAGCCGGCCTGGATGGCGGTCATGCAGGTCGCGGCGTTGTTGCCGTGGTCGAGATGCACGCAGACCGGGATCTGCGGGTAGATCTCCGTCACGGCGTCCATCATGTGCTTGAGCATGATGTCGTTGGCGTAGGAGCGGGCCCCGCGCGAGGCCTGGATGATCACCGGCGCGTCGGTGGCGTCGGCGGCCGCCATGATGGCGAGCGCCTGCTCCATGTTGTTGATGTTGAAGGCCGGAACGCCATAGCCGTGCTCGGCGGCGTGGTCCAAAAGCTGCCTCAGGGTGATGCGCGCCATGGTTCTTGTCTCCCGGACGATACGCCAGACATTACAGGCGTTGGTGTCGATAAGGTGGTCGTTTGTGAGCCTGCGGCCAAGTCAGCGCAGGCGGAGAATCTCGACGCCCGGCAGCGGCTTGCCTTCCAGCCACTCCAGGAAGGCGCCGCCGGCGGTGGACACGTAGGAGAAATCCTCGGCCGCGCCCGCGTGGTTCAGCGCCGACACGGTGTCGCCGCCGCCCGCCACCGAGAGCAGCTGGCCGGCCTTGGTGAGCCGGGCCGCCTCGCGGGCGACCGCGTTGGTGCCCGTGTCGAACGGCTCGAGCTCGAAAGCCCCGAAGGGGCCGTTCCACACCAGCGTCTTGGCCTGCGCGAGCTTGCCCTTCACCGTTTCGATCGAGGCCGGGCCGATGTCGAGGATCATGTCGTCGGGGCCGACGGCGTCCACGGACACGACCTTGTTGGCCGCGTGTGCCTTGAACTCGGACGCCACCGTGGCGTCCACCGGCAGCACGATCTCGCAGTTCGCGCCCTTGGCGGTCTCCAGGATCGAGCGAGCCGTGTCGAGCAGGTCCTTCTCGCACAGCGATTTGCCGACAGCCTTGCCCTGGGCGGCCAGGAACGTGTTGGCCATGCCGCCGCCGATCACCAGGATGTCGACCTTCTTCACCAGATTGCCGAGCAGCTCCAGCTTGGACGACACCTTGGCGCCGCCCACCACGGCCAGAACCGGGCGCTTCGGCGCTTCCAGCGCATGCGCGAGCGCCTCCACCTCGGCCTGCATGGTGCGCCCCGCATAGGCCGGCAGCACGTGACCGAGACCCTCGGTCGACGCGTGGGCGCGGTGCGCCGCCGAGAAGGCGTCGCTCACCCACAGGTCGCCATTCTCGGCGAGCGACTTCACGAAAACGGGGTCGTTCTTTTCTTCCTCGGGGTGGAAGCGAGTGTTTTCCAGCAGCACCACGTCGCCCGGCTTCATCGCGTCCACGGCGGCCTTGGCGGCCGGGCCGACGCAATCCTCCGCGAATCCCACCGGGCGGCCGAGATGCTCGGCCACCACGGCCGCGACGGGGCGCAGCGTCTCCTTCAGGTCGCGGCCCTTCGGCCGGCCGAAATGCGCCAGCAGCACCACCTTGCCGCCCTTGTCGGCGATCTCGCGGATGGTCGGCAGAACCCGCTCGATGCGGGTGGCGTCCGACACCTTGCCGTTCTCCATCGGCACGTTGAGGTCCACGCGAAGCAAAACGCGCTTGTTGGAGACGTCAGCGCTGTCGAGGGTGCGGAAGGCGGTCATGATGTCCTCTGTCGGCGGGCCTGGGCCCCAAAGCGAAGACGCCCCCGGCCGTGGCCGGAGGCGCGTCGTTAGCAGGCTCTCAGAGCAGCTTGCCCATCGCAACGGCGGTGTCGGACATGCGGTTCGAGAAGCCCCACTCGTTGTCGTACCAGGACAGGATCGACACCAGCGTGCCCTCCATGACCTTGGTCTGGTCCATGTGGAAGATGGACGAGTGCGGGTCGTGGTTGAAGTCGATCGAGACGTTCGGAGCCGTGGTGCAGCCGAGGATGCCCTTGAGCGGGCCGTCGGCCGCCGCCTTGATGGCGGCGTTGATCTCGTCCTTGGAGGTCGCCTTCTTGGCGATGAACTTCAGGTCCACCACCGAGACGTTCGGGGTCGGCACGCGCAGCGCGAAGCCGTCGAGCTTGCCGTTGAGCTCGGGCAGCACGAGGCCGACCGCCTTGGCCGCGCCCGTGGAAGTCGGGATCATCGACAGCGCCGCCGCGCGGCCGCGGTACAGATCCTTGTGCATGGTGTCCAGCGTCGGCTGGTCGCCCGTGTAGGAGTGAATCGTCGTCATCATGCCGCGCTCGATGCCGAAGGCCTCGTTCAGCACCTTGGCGACCGGGGCGAGGCAGTTCGTCGTGCACGACGCGTTGGAGATGACGAGGTGGTCCTTGGTCAACTTGTCGTGGTTGACGCCGTACACCACCGTCAGGTCCGCGCCGTCGGCCGGGGCAGAGACGATCACCCGCTTGGCGCCAGCCTGCAGGTGAGCGGCGGCCTTGTCGCGCGACGTGAAGATGCCGGTGCACTCTAGCGCGATGTCGACGCCGAGATCCTTGTGCGGCAGCTCGGCCGGATTGCGGACGGCCGTCACCTTGATGGGCCCGCGGCCAACATTGATGGTGTCGCCCTCGACCGTCACCGTGCCGGGGAAGCGGCCATGCACGCTGTCATAGCGCATGAGGTGCGCGTTGGTCTCAACCGGGCCGAGGTCGTTGATGGCCACGACCTCGATGTCGGTCCGGCCGGACTCGATGATGGCCCGCAGCACGTTGCGGCCGATACGGCCAAATCCGTTGATGGCGACGCGTACGGTCATGATCTCATCCTTCTCCAACTCTCCCCGCCGCAACGCAAAGCCGAGGCCAAGGTTGCGCGCAGCCTGCAAAAATGAGGCGTGGGTTCAGACCCGCGCCGCGGCTTTCTCCGCCACCGCCTCGGCCGTGATGCCGAAGTGGGCGTAGAGCTCCTTGTAGGGGCCGCTCGCCCCAAAGCCCGTCATGCCGACGAACAGCCCGTCCGAGCCGATCACCTCGTCCCAGCCCATGCGCAGGCCGGCCTCGACGGCGATCTTCACCGGAGCGTCGCCGATCACGGCGGCGCGCTCGGCTTCGGGCAACGCCAGGAAAATGTCCATGCACGGCACGGAGACGACGCGGGCAGGCACGCCCTTGTCGGCCAGCAGCTTCTGCGCCGCGAACGCGATCTCGACCTCTGATCCCGACGCGAAGATCGCCACCTTGGCGGCGCCGCCCGTCGCCGGGGAGGCCTCGTAGGCCCCCTTGGCGCAGAGGTTCTCGTCGGTTGCGCTCTTGCGGAAGGGCGTCAGGTTCTGGCGTGTCAGCGCCAGGATGCTGGGCGCGTTTTTGTGCTCAAGCGCGTACTGCCAGCACTCAGCAGTCTCCATGGCGTCGGCCGGGCGAAACACATTGAGATGCGGGATGGCCCGCAACGCGGCCAAATGCTCCACGGGCTGGTGCGTCGGTCCATCCTCGCCAAGGCCGATCGAGTCGTGCGTCATCACATAGACGACGCGCAAGCCCATCAATGCCGACAGGCGGATCGCGGGCCGGCAATAGTCCGTGAACACCATGAAGGTGCCGCCGCCCGGGATGACGCCGCCATGCAGCGCCATGCCGTTCATGGCGGCCGCCATGCCGTGCTCGCGGATGCCGTAATGGATGTAGCGACCCGAGAAGTCCGCCGGGGTGATCGGCTGGGCGTTCTTAGTGCGGGTGTTGTTGGAGCCCGTCAGGTCGGCGGAGCCGAGCAGCAGCTCGGGCACGGCCTCCGTGATGGTCTCGAGCGCCAGCTCGGATGACTTGCGAGTCGCCAGCGTCGGCGGCTCGGCGGCAAGCTTGTCCTTGAACCCCTTCAATGCGGCCTTGAAGCCGGCCGGCAGAGCGCCGCTCTGGCGACGCTCGAATTCGGCGCGAACGGCCGGGTCCAGCTTGGCGACGCGCTCCTTCCACGCCTCATGAGCGGGCTTGCCGCGCTGGCTGGACTCGCGCCAGGCGTCGAGCACGTCCGGCGGAACCGAGAAAGGCTCCGGCGAAATGTTCAACTGGGCCTTGGCGGCCGCGAGCTCCTCGGCGCCCAGCGGCTCGCCGTGCGCTTTGGAGGTGCCGGCGCGCTTGGGCGAGCCAAAGCCGATGATGGTCTTGCAGGCGATCAGGCTCGGCCGGTCCGCCTTGCGGGCGCGCTCCAGCGCCGCCTCGATGGCGGCGGGGTCATGCCCGTCGACGCGTTCAGCCGCCCAGCCGGCGGCCTGGAAGCGCATCAGCTGGTCGACATTGTCGGACAGCGATACGGGGCCATCGATCGAGATGCCGTTGTCGTCCCACATCACCACCAGCTTGGAGAGCTTCAGGTGGCCGGCGAGCGCGATCGCCTCGTGCGAGATTCCCTCCATGAGGTCGCCGTCGGACGCCAGCACATAGGTGTGGTGGTCGACGATGTCGGATCCGTACTCGGCCGCGAGGTGACGCTCCGCCATCGCCATGCCGACCGCGGTGGCCAAGCCCTGCCCGAGCGGGCCGGTCGTGGTCTCAACGCCCAGGGTGTGGCCGTATTCGGGATGACCCGGGGTCTTGGAGCCCATCTGGCGAAATGACTTCAAGTCGTCCAGCGCCATGCCCTGCGTCCCCGTGAGGAACAGCAGCGAATAGAGCAGCATCGAGCCATGGCCGGCCGACAGCACGAACCGGTCGCGGTCGGGCCAGTGCGGGTCGGTGGGGTCGAACTTCAGGAACCTTGTGAAGAGCACCGTAGCGACGTCGGCCGCGCCCATGGGAAGGCCCGGGTGGCCGGATTTCGCCTTCTCGACCCCGTCCATCGCGAGGGAACGGATGGCGTTGGCCATAGGCACGTGCTGGTCACTGAAATTCATGGTCTCACCGTGCTGGAAACGGGCGGACTGATAGCATCCTGCCAAAGCGAGTCAATGTGAGGGCAGGCCGCTCAACGGCTTCGGCCGCCTCGCCGGCCTCATCCTTTCCGCTACGGGCGCACGCCCGGCCGAGGCTGAAAATGCGTCTTACCCCCGCCGCATGACGCCACCGCGCCAGACGCTCGCGGGAAAGACGTAAGCGCCGCGCAACGTCCGCCAGCCGGGCGTTCTTTCGACGTAGGAGCGGTGTTGACGGGCGTTCGAGCGGCCCGACGGGCGTTGACGCCTCATCCGGCCGGCCCCTACACTTTTTTGATCAGCAAGCGACAGCCCCCTGATTCTCCCGATCGGCGCTGGTCCCACGCTATCGCCCGGAGTCCGATGCCAAGCTCCCCTGCCGTTGACCAGGCGCTCGCCCGTCTCCTCGCATCCATCAGCGTGCTCGAGGTCGCGGCGGCGCGGCGCGCGGAGGCCGAGCGATCCAAGGGCACGTTGGAAACCGAACTCGCCCTCATGCAGGACGACCGCGCGCGGCTGGCCGTGGAGTTGGACGGCTCCGTGGCGTACGGCAAGCGGCTGGAGGCGACCACCGACGAACTCGCCCGGCGTGTCGATCGCGCTTTGGGCGACGTGCGATCGGTCCTCGACGCCGCCGTGGGTCGGGGCTAGTCATCGTCGGCGCGTGGGCGTGTCGAGTCGGAGGTGAGTTTGGGACAAGTCACGGTCACGATTGCCGACAAGATTTATCGCATCGCGTGCGACGACGGCCAGGAAGACCACCTGCGCAGCCTTGCGGCCGAGGTGGATGCCAAAATCGGCGAAATGCGCAAGGGTTTCGGCGAAATCGGCGACAACCGGCTTACCGTGATGGCCGCCATCACGTTCCTCGATGAGCGCGAAGAGATGCGCAACCGCATCGCGCGGCTGGAGGGTGAAGTCGCCCAACTGCGCGAATCGCATGATCGCGTCGAAAGCTCGCTCGGCGAGACAGAGGCCGAGATCGCCTCCGCGGTGATGGAAGCCGCGGACCGGATCGAAGCCGTCGCGCGCAGCCTCGCGCCAACCCAAAACGGCTGACTTCGCCGGGCGCTCAACCGTTGTCTGTGCGGGAGCGCACGTCTCGTGGCGGAAACTGAGCCGCAAATAGGACTGGCAATTCGCTTTCAGCCTACCTAGATTCAGGACCGCGGGGCTGCGGGGTGCGTGAGGACCATGTATCCCCGGGGCCTTATCGATCCTAACGGGAGCTGTCCCCGCCCTTGTCCCTGGACTCGGGCACACGGCGCCCACCTACGCTGTAGGTTTCCCGGGATCGATCGTCCCACGGCCACTGTGGCTCCGCACTCGGCATTTCGATGACGCGACCGAACGACAAGTCAGCGATCCGCCAGGACGTTCTGTCCCGGCGAGACGCCTTGTCGGAGGCGGACCGCGCCCGGATGTCTGCGGCGATGGCCGAACACCCCCTGCCCTTTCTCGACGAACTCGGAGAAGGCCCGGTATCGGGATTCTGGCCGATCCGGAGCGAAGTCGACCCCCGCCCCTTGATGCGACGCCTCGCCCAGCTTGGCGCTGGGCTCTGCCTGCCGGTCGTGCGGGAAACAGGGCTCGAATTCCGCGCCTATGCGTTCGGCGACTTGCTCGATAAAGCCGGTTTCGGCCTGAGCGAACCTCCCCAGACCGCGCCGGAAGCTCGCCCTCGCGTGATGCTCGCTCCCATGGCGGCGTTCGACCGCTTTGGCGACCGCGTGGGCTACGGCAAGGGGCATTACGATCGCGCCATCGAGCGGATGTTGGCTGACGGCAAGCCGCTGACCATCGTAGGCCTTGCATTCTCGCTGCAGGAAGTCGAGCGAGTGCCCGCAGAAGCGCATGACCGACGGCTCGACTGGATCCTCACCGAGCGCGAAGTCATTCGCCCGTCCCACCTATGAGATTGACCCATGCGCCTGCTCTTCCTTGGTGATGTCGTCGGGCGCTCCGGCCGCAATGTGGTCGTGGACCAGCTGCCGGCGCTGCGCGAGCGCTGGAAACTCGATTGCGTCGTGATCAACGGCGAGAACGCGGCCGGCGGCTTCGGCATCACGGAAGCCATCTGCGACGATCTCCTTTCGGCCGGCGCCGACGCCGTGACGCTGGGCAACCACTCCTTCGACCAGCGTGAGGCGCTGGTTTTCATCGAGCGTCAGACCCGCCTGATCCGCCCGGCCAACTATCCCCCCGGCACGCCCGGCCGCGGCGCCACCGTGGTGGAAGCCCGCAACGGCGCGCGCGTGCTCGTCGTCAACGCCATGGGGCGGCTGTACATCGACCCGCTGGACGATCCCTTCTCGGCCGTGGAGCGCGAGCTCGCCGCCTGTCCGCTCGGTGAAGTCTGCGACGCGGTTCTGATCGACATGCACGCCGAAGCCACCAGCGAGAAGCTCGCGATGGCGCATTTCGTGGACGGCCGCGCCACCCTGGTGGTGGGCACGCACACCCATGTGCCGACCGCCGACCACCGCATCCTGCCTGGCGGCACCGCCTACCTGTCGGACGCCGGCATGTGCGGCGACTACGATTCCATTCTCGGCATGGCCAAGGAGGAGCCGATCCGGCGCTTCCTGCAAAAAACGCCGGGCGCCCGGATGGAGCCCGCGAACGGCCCCGGCGCGCTCGCCGGAATCGCCGTGGAGGTCTGCGACAAGACCGGCCACGCGCTGGACGTCGCGCCTATCAGGCTCGGCCCGCATCTCTCCGAAGCGCGTCCGCACTTCTGGGAATAGCGGGCGCGACGCCGCCCATCGGCTTCCTTTATTTCCGCGACGCTGCGACGTATAAGGCGCGCGCTCCATTCCGACCGGCCGCGCGCGGGGCGCCGGCCCGTTTCATCCGAGGTTCGCCATGGCCGGCCATTCCCAGTTCAAGAACATTATGCACCGCAAGGGCCGCCAGGACGCCATGCGGTCCAAGCTCTTCTCGAAGTTGGCGCGCGAAATCACCGTCGCGGCCAAGATGGGCCTGCCCGACCCGAACATGAACGCCCGCCTGCGCGCCGCCATTCAGGCCGCCCGCGCCGAGAACATGCCCAAGGACAACGTCGACCGCGCCATCAAGAAGGCGATGGGCTCCGACTCGGAGGACTACGACGAGATCCGCTACGAGGGCTATGCGCCCGGGGGCGTCGCGGTGATCATCGAAGCGCTCACCGACAACCGCAACCGCACCGGCGGCGAGGTGCGCTCCGCCTTCACCAAGGCGGGCGGCAGCCTGGCCGAGACTGGCGCGGTGTCGTTCATGTTCGACCATGTCGGCGTTGTGGAGTTCAACGCCGAGGCGGCCAGCGAGGACGCCATGATGGAGGCCGCCATCGAGGCCGGCGCCGACGACGTCTCCACCGGCGAGAACGGCCATGAGATCGTGACGTCGATGGAGTCCCTTCGCGACGTCGCCAAGGCGCTGGAAGAGAAGTTCGGCGAGCCCCGCAAGGCGTCGCTGGTCTGGCGCGCCCAAAACAGCATCGCGGTGGATGACGAGGCCGGCGAGAAGATCCTTAAGCTGCTCGACACGCTGGAGGAGAACGACGACGTCCAGAACGTCTACTCCAACGCCGAATTCTCCGACGCCCTGATGGCCAAGATCGCCGGCTGAACCTGGACAGAGGCGCCGTCGCACTGGCGGCGCAGCCTGCGCTCGGGCTAACTCGCCCGTATGAGCATCCAGGCGATTCGCATTCTTGGCATCGACCCCGGCCTCCGCAACACGGGCTGGGGCGTTGTCGACACCTTGGGCTCGCGCCTCAGCTTCGTGGCCTGCGGATCGGTTCATTCGGACGGCAAGCTGACGCTCGCCGATCGCCTGCGGCAATTGCACGAGCAACTCGCCGAGGTGATCCACGCCCACCAGCCCGACGAGTGCGCCGTGGAGGAAACCTTCGTCAACAAGGACGCCCGCGCCACGCTGAAACTCGGCCACGCCCGCGGCATCGCGCTGCTCGCGCCCGCGCAGGCGGGCCTGTCGGTCGCCGAATACGCCCCCAACCTGGTGAAAAAGACCATCGTGGGCGCCGGCCATGCCGAGAAGGACCAGATCCACATGATGGTTCGCGTCCTGCTCCCCAGGTGCGATCCGCAATCGGCAGACGCCGCCGACGCGCTCGCGGTGGCGCTCACCCACGCCCA
The DNA here is from genome assembly GCF_014636935.1 of Alsobacter metallidurans. GTDB lineage: Bacteria > Pseudomonadota > Alphaproteobacteria > Rhizobiales > Beijerinckiaceae > Alsobacter > Alsobacter metallidurans. The sequence goes on from NZ_BMES01000002.1 coordinate 2,030,206, forward strand.
GCATCGCGGCGCCCGGGCGCTGGAAGCCGCCGTGCTGGCGCGGGCGCGCTGAGAGTGCTGGAATGACGCGATGATCGGCAAACTCAAGGGCACCATCGACAGCTATGGCGAGGACTCCATCGTCCTCGACGTCCATGGCGTCGGCTACGTGGTGCAGTGCTCGGCCAAGACGCTCGGCGCCCTGCCGGCGGCCGGCGAAGCCGTGGTGCTCTCCATCGAGACGCAGGTGCGCGAGGACGCGATCCGGCTGTTCGGCTTCCGCACCGACGGGGAACGCGAGTGGTTCCGCCTTCTGCAATCGGTGCAGGGGGTCGGGGCCAAGGTGGCGCTCGCCATTCTTTCGGTGCTCGACGGCGGCGCGCTGGCGACCGCCATCGGCACGCAGGACAAGGCCGCCGTCGCGCGGGCACCCGGCGTCGGCCCCAAGCTGGCGGCCCGGATCGTGGCCGAACTCAAGGACAAGGCGCCCGGCCTCGGCGCGCTCGATCCCGCCCTGGTGCGCCTTGCGGGCGCGGTCGAGGACCGCACGGCGCCCAAGCCCGTCGCGGACGCGGTCTCGGCGCTGGTCAACCTCGGCTACCCCCAGGCGCAGGCTTCCGCCGCCGTGGCGGCGGCGCTGAAGAATGGCGGCGAAGGGGTCGAGGCGCCGCAGCTGATCCGGCTGGGGCTGCGCGAACTGGCGCGGTGAGACGGGCCGGGGCCGGGTTCGCCCGCCATACCGGTAAACTTAACGCCATGTTCCCATTGATTTGTTCCGGAATCGAGCTCATCCAGACCTGATCCGCGCGCGGTGCGACGCTCCGTGTCGCGGACCCCAGGCGTTCAGCATGGCTCTCGACACTCACGCCATACAGGTCGACAGACCCGCCGCCTCGCCGACCTGGCGAAGCCGTCTCGCCGCGCTGGCCGTGTCGGTTTTGCTCGGTCCGACCCTGGTGGGCCTGGGGTGCGGCCTCGTGGCTGTCTTGGGCCTTTCGCTGGGAGGCGTGCCGTCCGCGCAGAACGCTTCGGCTTGGGGAGTCCTGGCCATTTTCGGGGCGTTCGGCCTTGTTTTCGGCGGCCCCGCGCTGGCCGCTGGCCTCACACTGGTCATCGTCAGCCGGCGGCGCGCCGTGATCTCGCTTCGCCGGTGCCTCGCGGCCGTGGCTCCGTTCAGCATCGCGTTCGTGGCGCTGGCCAGCCTGCGCCGGATTCACCAGCCGTCGGACCTGTGGTTTCCGCTGCTGTTTCTGGCGCTGATTGTCGGCGCCGCCGCGCTGTGCTGGCGTCTGACACGGCGATGGCACTCGCCTGCCGCCTAGCATTGGCGCGCGGCCGGGCGGAGATGCTATGCAGGCGAATGGATTCGCGCGCGCTCATCACAATGATCCAGACCGACGGCGCCCCGTGGTGACCCCCCCGCCCCGCAGGCTGGTGCAGCCCGAAAAGCGCGAGGACGATCTCGAGTCGTCGATCCGCCCGCTCGTGCTCGACGACTTCGTCGGCCAAGCCGCTGCGCGCGCCAACATGAAGGTGTTCATCGAGGCCGCAAAGGCGCGCCGCGAGGCGCTGGACCACGTGCTCTTCGTTGGGCCGCCCGGCCTGGGCAAAACGACGCTCGCTCAGATCGTGGCGCGCGAGCTCGGCGTGAACTTCCGCTCCACATCCGGCCCGGTGATCGCCAAGGCGGGCGACCTCGCCGCCCAGCTCACTAATCTGGAAGAGCGCGACGTGCTCTTCATCGACGAAATCCACCGCCTCAATCCGGCCGTGGAGGAAATCCTCTATCCAGCCATGGAGGACTACCAGCTCGACCTGATCATCGGCGAAGGCCCGGCGGCCCGCAGCGTCAAAATCGACCTCGCCAAGTTCACGCTGGTGGGCGCCACCACCCGCGCCGGCCTGCTGACGACGCCGCTGCGCGACCGCTTCGGCATTCCGATCCGGCTGAATTTCTACACCGTGGACGAGCTGGAGCTCATCGTCAGCCGCGGCGCCCGCGTGCTGGGCTTCAACATGGCCCCGGACGGCGCCAACGAAATCGCCAAGCGCGCCCGCGGCACCCCGCGTATCGCCGGCCGGCTGCTGCGCCGGGTGCGCGACTTCGCCATCGTGGACGGCGCCGAGACGGTGACGCGCGCCGTCGCCGACAAGGCCCTGCGCCTGCTGGACGTGGACGCCATCGGCCTCGACATGATGGACCGGCGCTACCTCGAGATGGTGGCGGTGAACTTCGGCGGCGGCCCCGTCGGCATCGAGACCATCGCGGCGGCGCTCTCGGAGCCGCGCGACGCCATCGAGGACATCATCGAGCCTTACCTGCTGCAGCAGGGCTTTCTCCAGCGCACGCCGCGCGGTCGGCTCCTCACCCCGCAGGCGTTCCGGCATCTCGGGTTGGCGGAGCCCCGCAGCGGGCCAGCTCAGTTTGGGCTGTTCGTCGAGGGCGGCGATGAGTGAGCGGCTCGCGCCCCACACCCTCTCCATCCGCGTCTACTACGAAGACACCGACTTCTCGGGCGTCGTCTACCACGCCTCCTACCTGCGTTTCCTGGAGCGCGGCCGCACCGAGTTCATCCGCGACCTGGGCGTCGACCAGGCGCTGCTGCATGGCGACCATGGCTTCGGCTTCGTGGTGCGCCGCATGACCATCGACTGGCTGAAGCCCGCCCGCATGGACGACATCGTCGTGGTTGAGACGCGCCCGGCCATCCTGAAAGCCGCCAGCATGACGCTGAACCAGCGCGTGCTGCTTGGAGATGACGTGCTGGTGACCGCCGAGGTCCTGATCGCGTCCGTGGTGCATGGTCGCCCGTCGCGCCTGCCGGCTGACATCCGCCAGCGGATCACCGAGTCCGCACGGGACGCCGGCGTCGATGTCACCCGGAAAGCACGCCCGTAACCGGACGTTAACCCTGACGGGGCCTTAACTCGGAAACTCGAAGAAGCGCGGCTCTCTCAGGGCCTGCGCTCATAGTTTCGCCGGATTCCGGGACGACTTGACGCGGATCGCTTCAGGACTCTGCAGAAAGCACGTTCCGGCCGCCCGCCTTGCACGCGGGCCCGCAGGACGAAAGGACATTGGCCGATGAACCCGACCGACGTGATGGCGAGCGGCCTCGCCGCCCCGGAGATCTCCGTCTGGCACATGTTCTGGAACGCGAGCTTCGTGGTGAAGTTCGTGATGCTCGGCTTGCTGGCCGCGTCGGTCTGGTGCTGGGCGATCATCATCGACAAGACGCTGCTGTTCAACCGCACCCGCAAGGCCATGGACCGCTTCGAGGAAGTGTTCTGGTCCGGCCAGTCGCTGGAAGAACTCTACCGCATGCTGAACGAGCGTCAGACCAGCACCATGGCGGCCGTGTTCGTCGCCGCGATGCGTGAGTGGAAGCGCTCATTCGAGGGCGCTGGCCGATCCGTGATGGGGCTCAGCCAGCGCATCGACAAGGTGCTGGACGTCACCATCAATCGCGAGGTCGAGCGGCTGGAATCCAAGCTCCTCGTGCTCGCCACCATCGGCTCATCCGCGCCCTTCATCGGGCTGTTTGGAACCGTGTGGGGCATCATGACGTCGTTCCGCTCGATTGCGGCCTCCAAGAACACCTCGCTCGCCGTCGTCGCGCCCGGCATCGCCGAAGCGCTGTTCGCCACCGCGATCGGCCTCTTCGCCGCCATCCCGGCCGTGATCGCGTACAACAAGCTCCAGGCTGAGGCCGCCAAGCAGCAGGCCCGCCTCGAGGGGTTCGCGGACGAGTTCTCAGCCATCCTGTCCCGCCAGATCGACGAACGGATCGCCGCCTGAACCCCGCTCGCGAGGAGTTGCGCACATGGCCATGTCGGTAGCTGGAGCTGGCGCCCAGGGCGGCCGTCGCCGCCGCGGCGGCAAGCGGCATCGTCCGATGTCGGACATCAACATGACGCCGTTCATCGACGTCATGCTGGTGCTGCTGATCATCTTCATGGTGGCCGCGCCGCTGCTCACCGCCGGCGTGCCGCTCGATCTGCCGCAGACCAAGGCGGCCGCGCTGAACATCGACAAGCAGCCGCTCACCATCTCGGTAAAGGCCGACGGCAAGGTGTTCCTGATGGAGACCGAGATCGGCCGGGAGGAGATTGCCGCCAAGCTCACCGCCGTCGCACAGGCCAACCAGCGCGCCGGCCAGGATGAGCGCATTTATGTGCGGGCCGACAAGAGCGTGAACTACGGCCTCGTTGCCGACGTGATGTCGACCGTGACGGCGGCTGGCTACCGCAAGGTGGCGCTGCTGACCGATCCTACCCCGGCCGCGAAGTAATCGGGCCGCGCCGCGTGAAATTCGATCGCTCCAGACCCGGCGCCCTGATCTCCGGCATCGTCCATGTGGGCCTGCTGGGGGCGACGCTCGTCGCGTTCTCGGACACAAAGCCGTTCGAGGAGCCCACCGAGGCCGTGCCGGTGGAGGTGATCAGCGAAGCCCAGCTGTCGCAGATGATGAAGGGCGAGAAAACCGGCAAGGCGCAGCCGACGCCGAAGCCCCGCGTCGACAAACTGGCGCAGACCGAAGAGCTGAAGCCCGAGACGCCCGAGTTGAAGCGCGACGTGCCCGCCCCGGCGGCCTCCGCCGCCGAGCCCGTGCCGACCCCGCCCGAGCGCCCCCGCGACACGCAGGCCGAAGCCGACGCGAAGGCCGCGGCTGAGGCCGCCAAGGCTGCTGAAGCCGCCAAGGCCGCCGAGGCCGCGAAGGCCGCGGAAGCGAAAGCGGCCGCTGACGCCCGCGCCAAGGCGGAAGCCGCCGCAAAGGCCGCCGCGGCCGCAGCCGCCCAAAAGGCCGCCGAAGCCAAGGCGAGGGCCGAGGCCGCAGCCCAGGCGAAAGCCGAGGAAGAGGCCCAGGAGGCGCTGGAGCGCGCCGCGCAGGCGAAGGCCGAAGCCAAGGCTCAGGCCGAGGCGAAGGCGCAGGCCGAAGCCAAAGCGCGCGAGGCGAAGGCGAAGGCGGAGGCCGAAGCCAAACAGAAGGCCATCGCGCAGGCGAAAGCCGAGGCCGAGGCCGAGGCTCGCCAGGAGGCCGCCGAAGCCAGACGCAAGGAAGAGGCTCGCCTGAAGGCCGAGCAGGAGGCCAAGATCCTGGCCGACATGCGCGCCCGCGAGAAGGCCGAGGACGAGAAGCGCAAACAACTAGAGGCTCGCCAGCGCGAGGCCGAGCAGAAGAAGCTGGCCGCCCTGGCCGCCCCCAGGACGGAAAGCAAGTTCGATCCGTCCAACATCGAAAAGCTGCTTCAGTCGAAGGAAAAACCGTCGCAGGCGGGCAGCACCGGCCGCGAGATCAACCGCACGGCCTCGCTGGGTTCCGCAACTGGCTCGGCACAAAAGATGAGCCCAAGTCAGCTAGGAGCACTGAAGGAACTGGTGAGAGAGCAGCTAGTCCAATGCTGGAGCCCACCCGCAGGACTAGCGCAAGCCGATCGTCTTGTGCCTAATGTGAAGATGACTCTGAACCAAGATGGTTCGTTAGCGGCTGAACCAGTCGTCGTGAATACATCCAGCGATCCGAATTTCCGACCTTTGGCTGAAAGCGCAGTTAGAGCTATTCGACGCTGCAATCTGAAAATACCCAGCCAATTCGTCCCGTTCTACCAAGAGTGGCGCGAGCTATCGATTAAGTTCGACATCAAAGACATGCTCGGCTGACGCCTAACCCTCAGAACATAAACGGCTCGTCAATGTCCCCTCTCGATCCCGACTATCTCCGTAGCATGCCGCTCATTAACCGCCGCACCGCCCTGCTCGGCGCAGCAAGCGTTGCCGCGACGGCCGTGCTGGGCGTGAGTAGCGCTCACGCGGAGATCTCCATCACGGTCGACCGCGGCTCGTTCCAGCCGATGCCAATTGCGATCACGGATTTCGGCGGCGCGGACCCGAACCTAGGCGCGCAGATCTCGGCCGTCATCACCAACAATCTGAAACGGTCCGGCGTCTTCGCGCCGATCGACAAGAAGGCCTTTGTCGAGAAGGCCGCCAGCATGGATGCGGCGCCGCAATTCGACAGCTGGAAAGTCATCAACGCGCAGGCGCTGGTCACGGGCCGCGTCATCCGGGATCCGTCGGGCCGGCTCAAGGCCGAGTTCCGGCTGTGGGACGTGTTCGCCGGCCAGCAGCTCATCGGCCAGCAATATTTCACCGACCCGAACAACTGGCGGCGCGTCGCCCACATCATCTCGGACGCGATCTATGTGCGGCTGACCGGCGACAAGGGCTTCTTCGACAGCCGCGTCGTGTTCGTGGACGAGACCGGCCCCAAGGACAACCGCAAGAAGCGCCTCGCCATCATGGACCAGGACGGCGCCAACGTGCGCTACCTGACGCGCGGCGACGACCTCGTGGTGACGCCGCGCTTCTCGCCGTCCAGCCAGGAAGTGACCTACATGTCCTTCGGCAATGGCGATCCGCGAGTCTACCTGCTGAACATCGAAACCGGCCAGCGCGAGGTCGTGGGCAATTTCCCAGGCATGACCTTCGCGCCGCGCTTCTCGCCGGATGGGCAGAAGATCGTGATGAGCTTGAGCCAGGGCTCCTCGTCCAACATTTTCGTCATGGACCTGCGCTCGCGCACCACCACGCGACTGACCGACTCCACCGCGATCGACACCTCGCCGTCCCTTTCGCCGGACGGCGCGCAGATGGTGTTTGAATCCGACCGCGGCGGCGCCCCGCAGATCTACCTGATGTCGGCCGGCGGCGGGCCCGCCAAGCGCATCAGCTTTGGCGAGGGGCGCTATTCCACCCCGGTCTGGTCGCCGCGCGGCGACTACATCGCGTTCACCAAGCAGAAGGGCGGGACTTTCGCGATCGGCATCATGAAGCCGGACGGATCGGGCGAACGCATCCTCACCGAAGGCTTCCACAACGAGGGCCCGACCTGGGCGCCGAACGGCCGCTACCTGATGTTCTTCCGCGACGCGGGCGGCAGCGGCGGGGCCAAGGTCTTCATGGTGGATATCACCGGCAGGGTCGAGGTTCCGGTGCCGTCTCCGGGCTTCGCGTCGGATCCGGCCTGGGGTCCGCTTCTGAATTGATCCTTTCGGCCAAGGTCGCGTTTCCATTCCGCTTCGCGATGCCTACATTGCGAGCGGGCGCCGGACCCCCATCCGGCCTTCGCGATCGAGGATACGCCATGGCCTTTCTTCCCCGCCTTCGCGCCGCCGCGGCCGCCCTGGTGGTCGGGCTCACGCTTTCGGCGTGCGGCATCAACAATGTGCCGACGCTCGAGGAGCAGGCCAAGGGCGCCTGGAGCGAGGTGCAGAACCAGTACCAGCGCCGCGCCGACCTGATCCCGAACCTGGTCGAGACCGTGAAGGGCTACGCCAAGCAGGAGCAGGACACGCTGACCAAGGTCACCGAGGCCCGCGCCAAGGCGACCTCGATCAAGGTCGACGCCAGCACGATCACGGACCCGGAGAAATTCAAGCAGTTCCAGGACGCCCAGAACCAGCTCTCGGGCGCGCTCGGTCGGCTGATCGCGGTGAGCGAGGCCTATCCCGACCTTAAGTCGAACCAGAATTTCCTGGCGCTGCAATCGCAGCTGGAAGGCACTGAGAACCGCATCGCGGTGGCGCGGCGCGATTATATCGGAACGGTGCGGGCCTATAACACCGAGCTGCGCACCATCCCGGGCCGCTGGATCGCGGCGATCTTCTATCCGTCGGCCAAGCCGATGGAGACCTTCACGACTGCGCCCGAAAACCAGGCGGCTCCCAAGGTGACGTTCTGATCGCCATGCGCGGCAAGGCGGCGACGATCGGGACGGCGGCGCTCGTCGCCCTCCTGCTCGGCGTGGCGGCAGCGTGGGCGGCTATCACCTTTCCGCAGCTGACCGGGCGGGTGGTCGACGGCGCGAACATCCTGGCGCCGGACGCACGCCAGCGGATCGAAGCCAAGCTCAAGGCGCACGAAGACAAGACGTCGGACCAGATCGTGGTCGCGACCGTCCCGTCTCTGCAGGGCACAAGCGTCGAGGATTACGCCAACCAGCTCTTCCGCGCCTGGAAGCTCGGACAGGCCAAGACAAATAACGGAGTGCTGCTGCTGGTCGCCCCCAGCGAGCGCAAGGTCCGCATCGAGGTTGGCTACGGCCTTGAAGGCGCGCTCACGGATGCGCTCTCCAAGGTGATCATCACCACCGCGGTCGCGCCGAAGTTCAAGTCCGGCGACTACGCGGGCGGGATCGAGGGCGGGGTGGACGCGATCGTGTCCATTCTTACTGGCGACGCCGAGGAGTGGCAGCGCCGCGCCGAGGTCCGCGCCACCGAGCAGCCCGCGCCGGATGACTGGATTTTCACCGCGATCGTGATCGCGTTCATTCTGTTCATTCTCTGGCGCATGATGACGGGCGGTGGACAGGGCGGCCGCGGACGCATGCACCGCACCCGTGGCGGCAACTGGATCGTGATCCCGAGCTCCGGCGGGTTTTCGGGCGGCGGCTGGTCCGACGGCGGCGGTTTTGGCGGAGGCGGCGGCTTTTCTGGCGGTGGAGGCTCGTCCGGCGGCGGCGGCGCCTCGGGGGATTGGTGATGCGGCGCCTCCTGACACCGGCCGACCATGCAAGGCTCGACGCCGCGATCCGTGCCGCCGAGGCGCGCACGGACGCCGAGATCGTCTGCGTGGTCGCGCGCCAGGCCAGCGACTGGCGCTTCATCCCGATCGTCTACGCGGCCGCCGCTGCGCTGATCGCGCCTTGGCTTCTGCTCGCGGCCACGCGCTGGGACTTCCCGATCATTCTGGCGGCCCAGCTCGGCGTATTCGCGGCTCTGCTTGCGATCCTCTCATGGGCGCCGCTGCGCTACAGGCTCGTTCCTCGCCCGGCTGCGCGGCGACGCGCCCATCAGGCGGCGGCCGAGCAGTTTCTCGTGCGCGGGCTAGGGCGGACGGAGGGCCGCACGGGCGTGCTGATCTTCGTCGCGGTCGCCGAACGCTACGCCTGCGTGATCCCGGATACCGCCGTCGAAGCCGCCGTACCCAAGGAGGTCTGGCGCAAGGCGGTCGACCTCCTGATCGAGCGGCTCAGGGCGGGCGAGCCGGCCGCCGGGCTGGAAGCCGCCATCACGATCTGCGCGGACGCGCTCGCGGCGCATCGGCCGCCAACGGCGGGCGACGCGAACGAACTCCCAAACGCCGTGATCGAGTACTGAGCTAGAGGCCCGGACCCTTGGCTGCCCCCAGGATCACGCCGGGCCGTCCAATGGTGCCGGTCTGCAGCAGCACCACATAGCTGTCTGCGTCGCGCGTCTGCGCCAGCGTGGCGGCGACGTCAAAGGTGGCCGCCTGGCCCTTCCAGGCGCCGACAGGCAGCACGCTGCGGGCGACGTTCACATAGGTGACCGCTTTGCCCTTGTTTTCCCCGCGCGTGATCGACACGTCGCACCGCTTGCGCACCGGCACGAGATAAACGCCGGCCTCCGCATCGGCCGCTCCGGCGCCGACGGAAATCCGGATCGTGCCGGCCGCGGCTTCCACCGATACCGGCACCGTCATCGCGCCCTTGAGGCGCGACGCCGCCTCGGCCTGCGCGACCGCGCCGGGATCGGACCCGATCGCATGCGCGACGCCGTCCACCACCGCCTGGGGCGTGTAGACCTGCCGGTCGCCGCGTTGTTCGCCATACCCGCGCTGGCGCGACGTGAACGCGTGGTCCGCCAGCGTGTCCTTCCAGCCGAGATAGTCCCAGTAGTCGATCGGCATAGAAACCGCGACGAGGGTCGGATCCTGCGCGAACTCGGCCATGAGCTTGTCGGCTGGCGGGCACGAGGAACAGCCCTGGCTGGTGAACAGCTCCACCACGGCGCGCGGCTGCGGCGCAGCCTGCGCGATCGCCGCCGGGGCGCAAAGGCCTGCCGCGACTGCGAGGATCGACAGGCTGCTGGCGTGCTTCAAAACCGTGGTCCTCTCCGATGTTGAACGGACGATACGCCCCGCCCGGTTACGAGGAAACTCACGTTGGGTTGAATTGCGCTCACGAAAAAGCCGCCGGGTGCGCCGGCGGCCTCTTCTCACTTCCGGTCGGCGCCGCGACGGCGCCGCGCGATCAGGCCGCGAGGCTGCGCAGCACGTACTGCAGGATGCCGCCGTTGCGGTAATACTCGAGCTCGTCGAGCGTATCGATCCGGCAGATCAGCGGCACCTTCACGGTCTTGCCGTTCGGGTAGGTGATCTCGGCCTCCATCTTCTGGCGCGGCTTCAGGTCGCCCTGCAGGCCCCGGATGGTGACCGTCTCGTCGCCCGTCATGCCGAGCGTCTGCCAGGACGTCCCCTCCTCGAACACGAGCGGAACGACGCCCATGCCGACCAGGTTCGAGCGGTGGATGCGCTCGAAGGACTGCGCCACCACGGCGCGGACGCCGAGCAGCACGGTGCCCTTCGCGGCCCAGTCGCGCGACGACCCGGTGCCGTATTCCTTGCCGGCGAACACCACCAGCGGAATCCCGGCCTCCTTGTACTTCATCGCGGCGTCGTAGATCGGCAGCTGCTCGCCGCCCGGGAAGTACTTGGTCACGCCGCCCTCGATACCCGGCAGCATCTGGTTCTTGATGCGGATGTTGGCAAAGGTGCCACGCATCATGATCTCATGATTGCCGCGGCGCGTGCCGTACTGGTTGAAGTCGGCCGGTGCGACCTGCCGCTCCATCAGGTACTTGCCGGCGGGCGACGCCGCCTTGATCGAACCGGCCGGCGAGATGTGGTCGGTCGTGATCGAGTCGAGGAAGAGTCCGATCACCCGGGCGTCGACGATGTCGGCGACGGGCTTGGGCTCCTTCTCCATGCCTTCGAAGTAGGGCGGGTTCTGCACGTAGGTGGACGACATGTTCCACTTGTAGGTCTTGCCGCCCTCGACCTGGATCTTCTGCCAGTGCTCGTCGCCCTTGAATACGTCCGCGTATTTGGACTTGAACAGCGCCTTGGTGACGGTCTTCTGGATCAATTCGTCGACCTCCTTGGAGGTCGGCCAGATGTCCTTCAGGTAGACGGGCTTGCCCTTCTTGTCGACGCCGAGCGGATCCTTGGTGAGGTCGACCTGCATCGAGCCGGCCAACGCATACGCGACCACCAGCGGCGGCGAGGCGAGATAGTTCGCCCGCACGTCCGGGTTCACACGGCCTTCGAAGTTGCGGTTGCCCGACAGCACCGAGGCGGCCACAACGTCGTTGTCGTTGATCGTCTTGGAGATCTCGGCCGGCAGCGGCCCCGAATTGCCGATGCAGGTCGTGCAGCCAAAGCCCACTAGATTGAAGCCGAGCTGGTCGAGCGCAACCTGCAGGCCGGACTTGGACAGGTACTCGGCGACCACCTGCGAGCCGGGAGCTAGCGAGGTCTTCACCCAGGGCTTCACGGTGAGGCCCTTCTCGACCGCGTTGCGGGCCAGGATGCCGGCCGCCATCATGACGCCCGGGTTCGACGTGTTGGTGCAGGACGTGATGGCGGCGATCACGACGTCGCCATTGCCGAGGTCGAAGTTCTTGCCCTCCACCTTGTAGCGCGCCGACAGGTCGGCGGCCTTCTTGAACTCGGTGTCCAGCGCCGTCGCGAAGCCCGTCTTGGCTTCGGTGAGGAGCACGCGATCCTGCGGGCGTTTCGGGCCCGCGATGGACGGCTGCACGGTGCCGAGATCGAGCTCGAGCGTGTCGGTGAACACCGGGTCGGGGGCAGACCGCGAGCGGTACATGCCCTGCGCCTTGGCGTATTTCTCCACCAGCTCGACGCGCTCGGACTTGCGGCCCGAAGTCTCCAGGAAGGCCAGCGTCTCGCCGTCCACCGGGAAGAACCCGCAGGTCGCGCCATACTCGGGTGCCATGTTGGCGATGGTGGCGCGGTCCGCCAGCGTCATGGCGCCGAGGCCCGAGCCGTAGAACTCCACGAACTTGCCGACCACGCCCTTGCGGCGCAGCAGCTGCGTGACCGTGAGCACCACGTCGGTCGCCGTCACGCCCTCGCGTGGCTTGCCGGTGAGCTTGAAGCCGATCACCTCGGGGATGAGCATCGAGATGGGTTGGCCGAGCATGGCCGCCTCGGCCTCGATGCCGCCGACGCCCCAGCCGAGCACCGCCATGCCGTTTACCATGGTGGTGTGCGAATCGGTGCCCACCAGCGTGTCCGGATACGCGACCTCGACGGTCTCGGTCTTGCCCTTGCCGTTGGAGACCTTCTCCTTCTTGGTCCAGACCGTCTGGGCCAGGTATTCCAGGTTCACCTGATGGCATATGCCGGTGCCGGGCGGCACCACGCGGAAGTTCTCGAAGGCCTGCTGGCCCCAGCGCAGAAAGTTGTAGCGCTCGCCGTTGCGGGCGTATTCGAGCTCGACATTCTTCTCCAGCGCCTTCGGGGTGCCGAATTCGTCGACAATCACGGAGTGGTCGATCACGAGGTCGACCGGCACGAGCGGGTTGATCTTCTCGGGATCGCCGCCCAGCTTGGTCATTGCGTCGCGCAGCGCAGCCAGATCCACCACGGCCGGAACGCCGGTGAAGTCCTGCATGAGCACGCGCGCGGGGCGGAAGGCGATTTCGCGCTCGGCCTTGCCGCGCAGCGTCAACCAGTCCGCGATGGACTTGATGTCTTCCTTCGTGACGGTGCGCCCGTCCTCGAAGCGGAGCAGGTTCTCCAGCAGGATTTTCAGCGAGACCGGGAGGCTGGAGATGCCTTCGAGGCCGTTCTGCTCGGCGTCCTTCAGCGAGTAGTAGACATAGGTCTTCTCGCCGACCTTGAGCTTCTTGCGGGATTTGAAGCTGTCGAGTGATTGCGTCACGGCGGGATCCTCTTGGGGTTCGGAAACGTGGTTCGGCCGGATTGCGTGAACACGCGCGCCGCCCCGGGGGTGCCCAGGTCCCCGCGCTGGATGAAAGCGCTCGGCGCAGCCGTCGCGCTTATAGATAATTTCCGCGCGACCCGCTACACGAACGAAAGTCGTTGAATCACGGATCAGAGGCCGCACGCGCGCAATGCGTCTCGTTGTCGAGAACCTCGCCTGTGAGCGCTCGGGCCGGCCGATCTTCTCAGGCGTCGGATTTGCGCTGGACGAAGGCCAGGCGCTCGCCGTCACGGGCCGCAACGGCGCCGGTAAAAGCACGCTGTTGCAGATCCTCGCCGGGCTCCTTGAGCCGGCCTCAGGCACAATCCTGCTGGACGGCGGCCATGACGAGCGCACTCTCCCCGAACAGGCCCACTATGTCGGCCATCGCGACGCCCTGAAGCCGGCGCTCACGCCTTTGGAGGCGCTCGCTTTCTGGCAGGCCATGCTGGGCGAACCCGCGATGGCGCCCGACGACGCTCTGGACCGCCTCGACCTCGGGCACGCAGCCGACTTGCCCTGCGCCTATCTCTCGGCCGGCCAGCGGCGCCGCCTCGCCCTGGCCCGGCTGCTCGTGTCCGACCGCCCGGTCTGGCTTCTGGACGAGCCCACCTCCGCGCTGGACGCCGGATCGCAGACGTTGTTCGCCGAACTGGTGGAAAGCCACCTCGGGCGCGGCGGCCTCGTGGTTGCGGCCACCCATGCGCCGCTTGGCCTGCACGAGGCCGCCACCATCCGGATCGGCGCATGACGTCGCCGCTTCTCGCCCTCGCCACCCGCGAGTTTCGGCTCGCCGCCCGCATCGGCGGCGGCGGCGGAATGGGGCTCGTGTTCTTCCTGATCCTCGTCACGATCGTCCCCTTCGCGATCGGGCCCGACCTGAACCTGTTGTCCCGCATCGGCCCCGCCATCCTGTGGATCGCCGCGACGCTCTCGACCTTGCTGGGGCTCGACCGGCTGTTCCAGGCCGACGCCGAGGACGGATCGCTGGACCTGATCCGCATGAGCGAGACGCCGCTCGAACTGGTCGTGCTCGTGAAGGGCCTTGCTCACTGGGCCGGCACGGGCCTCCCCCTCGCGCTGGCGGCTCCGCTCTTCGGCCTTTTGCTGGCCCTTCCGCCGGATGCGATGGCTTCCGTCTGCGCGACGCTCCTGGTGGGCACGCCGGCGCTCACCTTCATCGGGGCGATCGGGGCGGCGCTGACCGCAAGCCTGCGCCGCGGGGGGCTGGTCCTGTCCATCCTCGTGCTGCCGCTGATGATCCCTGTCCTGATCTTTGGCGTCTCGGCCGCGAATGCGGCGTTGGGCGGAACGGTGCCGTTCTGGACGCCCTTCCTGGTTCTCTGCGGCCTGAGCCTTTTCGCTCTCGTCACTGGCGTCATGGGCGCGGCAGCCGCGATCCGCCTCGCCGCCGGGTGAACCGGGCTTGCGCCGACGTCTCTGGCATGCCAGCTTTCCAACAAGAAGCGCAGCAGACCTGAACCGATTTAGTTTCTGCTGCGGAGAGGGATGAACCGGCCGGCTCGGATTGCGTCAATGCCTTGCTTGCGCTACACGCGCAGGCTGGGACCACCCAATCTGAAACCTGTAAACTGAGGGCGAAATGGCTGATCACAACGTGGCGCATGCGGGCGGACATCCGGCGATGGATTATCCCGAGCACGAGCGCACCTACGGCATGTTCGTGAACCTCGCCAAGTACGGCACGATCGCCGTGATCGTCGTGCTGATCGGCATGGCCATCTTCCTGCTCTGACCCCTCTACTCTTCCTCAGGCGCGCGGCGTCCGCCTGACGCAGCGCTCCCCCTCCTCACCGCGCGCCTGGCGCGCCGTAGGCCAGCGGAGTTCCCGCGATGCGTATCGCCGTGATTACCGAGACCGATCCGCATGAGGATCGCGTCGCCGCCACGCCGGAAACGGTGAAGAAGCTCGTCGCCCTCGGGGCGACCGTGTCGATCGAGGCCGGCGCCGGCCTCGCATCGGGGGTCACAGACGCCGACTATCAGGGAGCCGGCGCCACCACCGCCCCGAACGCGCAAGCCGCCCTGGCGGACGCTGACGTGGTCCTGAAGGTGCGTCGCCCGACGGCCGCCGAAGCCGGCCAGATGAAGCGCGGCGCGATCGTGCTCGCGATCATGGACCCCTACGGCGCCGAGGCCGCGCTCCAGAGCATGGCGGACGCCGGGCTCTCGGCCTTCGCGATGGAGTTGATGCCGCGCATCACCCGCGCGCAGGTGATGGACGTGCTGTCGTCGCAGGCCAACCTCGCGGGTTACCGCGCCGTGATTGACGGGGCCGCCGAGTATGGCCGCGCCCTGCCGATGATGATGACCGCCGCCGGCACCGTGCCGGCCGCCCGCATCTTCATCATGGGCGTCGGCGTCGCCGGCCTGCAGGCCATCGCGACCGCGCGGCGCCTCGGCGCCGTCGTGACCGCGACGGACGTGCGCCCGGCCACCAAGGAGCAGGTCGAGTCGCTCGGCGCCAAGTTCCTGGCCGTGGAGGACGAGGAGTTCCTGCAGGCCCAGACCGCCGGCGGCTACGCCAAGGAGATGTCGAAGGACTACCAGGCCAAGCAGGCCGCGCTTGTGGCCTCGCACATCGCCAAGCAGGACATCGTCATCACGACGGCCCTGATCCCCGGCCGCCCCGCGCCCAGGCTCGTGACGGAGGACATGATCGCCTCCATGCGGCCCGGCTCCGTGCTGATCGACCTCGCGGTGGAGCGCGGCGGCAACGTGGCCTTGGCCAAGCCCGGCGAGATCGTGACGACGCCCAATGGCGTGAAGATCGTCGGTCACCTCAATGTGCCCGGACGTCTCGCCGCCACGTCGTCGAGCCTCTACAGCAAGAACCTGTTCAATTTCCTCGAGACCATGATCGACAAGGCCTCCAAGGCGCTCGCCGTGAAGTGGGACGACGAACTCGTGAAGGCCACGAACCTGACGCGCGACGGCGCGGTGGTTCACCCCAATTTCATGCCGAAAGCCCCTGACCCCGCGCCGGTCGCGCCCGCGACGCCGTCGGCCTGAGGAGGATGAACCATGGCGACTGAACCAGCTGACATCCTCGTCCTGAGGGCCCAGGAAGCCGCCCGCGTCGCGCGCGCCGCCGCCGACGCCGCCCAGGCCTATGCCGACCAGGTGGCGACCGCCGCCGGCGCGGCCGCGCACGCCGCCACGGGCGGCGCCATCGACCCCTTCGTGTTCCGCCTGGCCGTCTTCGTGCTGGCGGTGTTTGTCGGCTACTACGTCGTCTGGCAGGTGACGCCGGCGCTGCACACGCCGCTGATGTCCGTCACCAACGCCATCTCGTCCGTGATCGTCGTCGGCGCCCTGCTGGCCGTCGGCGTCGGCTCCGCCGGCGCGATGGACAGCGGCCCTGTCTGGGCTCGCATCTTCGGTTTCATCGCCCTGATCCTCGCCAGCGTGAACATTTTCGGCGGGTTCCTGGTCACCCAGCGGATGCTGGGCATGTACAAGAAGAAGGGCTGATCCGATGAGCGCCAATCTCGCGGCTGTCCTTTATCTCGTTTCCGGCATCCTTTTCATTCTGGCGCTGCGGGGCCTGTCGTCCCCGGCGTCGAGCCGGCAGGGCAATCTGTTCGGCATGGTCGGCATGGCGATCGCGATGATCACCAGCCTTGCGCTGGCCCCCCCTGCGGGCGCAATGGGCTGGCTGCTCGTGCTGCTCGGCCTTGCGATCGGCGGAGGCGCGGGCGCGGTTGTGGCGCGGCGCATCCCGATGACCGCGATGCCGCAGCTTGTCGCCTTCTTCCACTCGCTGGTCGGCCTCGCGGCCGTTCTGGTGGCTGCCGGGGCGCTCTATGCGCCCGAGGCTTTCGGAATCGGCCTGCCCGGCCACATCCACGGCGCATCGCTTGTGGAGATGTCGCTGGGCGTCGCGATTGGCGCCATCACGTTCACGGGCTCGGTGATCGCGTTCCTGAAGCTCAACGGCAACATGGGCGGCAGGCCGATCATGCTGCCGCAGCGCCACGTCATCAACGCCGGCCTCGCCGTGCTGCTGGTGGTGCTGATCATCGTCTTCGTCCGCACCGAATCGCTGCTCGTGTTCTGGCTGATCGCGCTGGTCAGCTTTGTGCTGGGCGGGCTCATCATCATCCCGATCGGCGGCGCCGACATGCCGGTGGTCGTCTCGATGCTGAACTCCTACTCGGGTTGGGCCGCGGCCGGCATTGGCTTCACGCTCGGCAACCTGGCGCTGATCATCACCGGCGCGCTGGTGGGCTCCTCGGGCGCGATCCTGTCCTACATCATGTGTAAGGGCATGAACCGGTCCTTCATCTCGGTGATCCTTGGCGGCTTCGGCGGCGATTCCGCCGCGGCGGCCGGCGGCGCCGAGAAGGAGACGCGGCCCGTCAAGCAGGGCTCCGCCGACGACGCGGCCTTCATGATGAAGAACGCCAGCAAGGTCATCATCGTGCCGGGCTACGGCATGGCGGTGGCCCAGGCGCAGCACGCGCTGCGCGAGATGGCCGACAACCTCAAGAAGGAAGGTGTGGAGGTGAAGTACGCCATCCACCCCGTGGCGGGCCGCATGCCGGGCCACATGAACGTGCTACTGGCCGAGGCCAACGTTCCCTACGACGAGGTTTTCGAGCTCGAGGACATCAATTCCGAATTCGCGCAGGCGGACGTCGCCTTCGTGATCGGCGCCAACGACGTCACCAACCCGGCCGCCAAGACGGACCCGGCCTCGCCAATCTTCGGCATGCCAATCCTGGACGTCGAGAAGGCCAAGACGGTGCTGTTCATCAAGCGCGGCATGGGCTCCGGCTATGCGGGCGTCGAGAACGAACTGTTCTTCAAGGACAACACCCTGATGCTCTTCGCCGACGCCAAGAAGATGGTGGAAGAGATCAACAAGGCCATGGCGCACTAAGGCGCCGGCTCCCACGCGTTCGACGGCCGGCCTCAGCGCCGGCCGTTTGCGTTATGGGCGTGCTCACGAAAAAGGCCGCGGTTTGAACCGCGGCCCGCAGAGGCTCGAAGATAGCAGCTCAGACTCTCAGAAGAACCCGCCGGCCCCGCGCCCACCGACCCGCGACAGGCCTTCCTTGGCGGCGGCGTTGTTGGCGTCCACCACCAGCGCGCGCTGGTAGGATTCGGTCGCCTTCGCCTTGTCGCCGAGCTTCTCGTACGCCATGCCGCGGCCGGCCCACGCGTCGGCGCTGCGGTTATCGACGTTCAGCGCTGCGTTGAAGTCTTCCGCGGCCGCATCGTACTTGCCGACCGCGATCAGGCTCGCGCCACGCGCCTGGTAGGGCGCGCCCGCGAAGGGGTCACGGTCAATGGCGGCGTCGAAATCATTGATGGCCTGCTTGTGCTGGCCCTGGCGCTGATAGATCAGCCCGCGCGCATGGTAGCCCTGCGCCGACTCAGGGCTGAGCTTGATGGCCTGCGACAGGTCCGAGAATGCCTCGTTGTAGTTGTTCTGGGCCCGCAACAGGTTGGCGCGCGCCAGATAGGCGGGACCGTAGCTCGGATTCGCCTGGATGGCCGCCGTGAAGTCGCTGAGCGCCGCGTCGTTGCGGTTGGTCTGCCGATAGGCAAGACCACGATTGGTGTAGGCCGGCGCGTAGCCCGGGTTGATCTGCAGCGCCTTGCTGAAATCCGCTATTGCGTCCTGGAAGCGGCCGATCTTCGCGTAGGCGGCTCCGCGCGTGTTGTAGGCGCTGACGTCGTTAGGGTTGCGCTGGATTACCTCGGTGAGCGACGTGATGTTGATCGCCTGCGCGCCCGACTTGTCTTCCTCGATCTCCGCGACCCCGGCGCCGCTGCTCATGCCGCGGCCCACGGTTTCACAGCCCGCGAGCGCCACTGCGAGGCACAACACCGAGAGACGGGCCGCTTGGCGCAGCGGAGCAGGGCGCGGCAGCGAGAGACGCATGACGGGACCTTTCAATGTCCAGCGAAACAACGACGCCGCGACGCATGATCACGACCAGCGGTCACGCATGGGGGCGAATTGGAGCGAGAAGGTGACGAATGGATCTTAAGAATTCGCTCACCACGCGCATGTTGCGGCTCGGCAACACACGTGTTTCCGACCGAAAAAAGAGACGACGCCCGTCGACCTTCCGGTCGGGGCGCCGTTGGATAGTGCCAGACGCGGTCGCGCGGACCGCGCGCAGGATCAGCGAGCAGCGCCGCCGACGACCTTCGGCTTCGGAGCCGGCAGGAGGCCTTCACGCTGGGCGCGCTTGCGGGCCAGCTTGCGGGCGCGGCGAACGGCCTCCGCCTTCTCGCGGGCGCGCTTCTCGGAGGGCTTCTCGTAGTGCCCGCGGAGCTTCATCTCGCGGAAGATGCCCTCGCGCTGCATCTTCTTCTTCAGCGCCTTGAGAGCCTGGTCGACATTGTTGTCACGAACGAGAACCTGCACGCGTCGTTTTCCCGTGTCTCGATTTGAAAGGGTTTCGGCTGGGTGACGCGCAGGCGCCAACGCCGGGATGCGGTGGATTAACAGAATCACCCAGGCTTGTCCACGGCCGAAATGCTCGAATATCGGGCGCGGCCTTTGGGCTGGGCGGCTCAGCCCGCGTTAAGCGCGCCCAGGCGGCGTCACGCGGGTGACGTGACCCATCTTGCGGCCGGGCCGCGCCTCCGCCTTGCCATAGAGATGCAGGTGGGCGCCGGGCTCGGCCAGGATCTGGCGCCACTGGTCCGCTTCGTCGCCGATCAGGTTGTGCATGACGACCTCGCCGCGCCGCGCAGCTGAGCCCAGCGGCCAGCCCGCCACGGCGCGCACATGCTGCTCGAACTGCGACGTCTCGGCCCCATCCGTGGTCCAGTGCCCGGAATTATGGACCCGTGGCGCGATCTCGTTGATGAGCACGCGCTCGCGCCCGCCATCCGCGATCACGAACATCTCCACGCCGAGCACCCCGACATAGTCCAGCGCCGTTGCGATCCGGGCCGCATGCTCCAGCGCCGCGTGGCTGGCTTCGCCGTCCAGCGCAGCCGGCACCCGCGTGACGGCAAGAATATGGTGGCGGTGCTCGTTCTCGCAGACGTCATACGCGACCACGTCGCCATCCCGCCCGCGCGCCGCGATCACCGATACCTCTCGCAGGAAGGGCACGAAGGCCTCCAGGATGGACGGCTGACGTCCCACCGTGTCCCAGGCTTCGGCCAGGTCGCTTTCCAGGCGGATCACGGTCTGGCCTTTGCCGTCATAGCCGAAGCGCCGCGTTTTCAGCACGCTGGGCCGCCCCAGCGCCGCCACGGCGGCTTCGAGCGACGCGAGATCGTCCACCGCACGGAAATCCGGCGTGCCGAGGCCGATGTCGCGCAGGAAGCTCTTCTCTGTGAAGCGGTCCTGCGTCACCGCCAGCGCCCGCGGCCCGGGCAGCACCGGCACGCGCTCCGCCAGAAAAGCCGCGGTGGCGGCCGGCACGTTTTCGAACTCGTAGGTGACAACCGAGACCGCGCTGGCGAAAACCGCGAGGGCTTCCTTGTCCTCATAGGCCGCGATCGTGGCGGCCGCCGACACCTGGAAGGCCGGGTTGTCGCCAGCCGGCGCATAAACGTGGCACTTGAGCCCAAGAGGCGCGGCCGCGAGCGCCATCATGCGGGCGAGCTGGCCGCCGCCCAGGATGCCGATGGTCTGGCCCGGATGCAGCATGCTCATGCCTCGTTGGCCGGACGCTCGGCCACCGCGCCGGTCTGGCGCGCCCGATAGGCGTCCACCCGGTCCGCGAGCGCCGGATCGTTGAGGCCCAGAACTGCGGCCGCCAGCAAGGCGGCGTTCACCGCGCCCGCGCGACCGATCGCCAGCGTCCCGACCGGGATGCCGGCCGGCATCTGGACGATCGAGAGCAGGCTGTCCTGTCCCGACAGCGCCTTGGATTCCACCGGCACGCCGAACACCGGCAAGCTCGTGAGCGCGGCCGTCATGCCCGGCAGATGCGCGGCGCCCCCCGCGCCGGCGATCACCACCTGGTAGCCCGCCACCTTTGCGCCCTTGGCGAACTCGTAGAGCCGGTCCGGCGTGCGGTGGGCCGAGACGATCAGGCACTCATGCCCGATCCCCAGCGCCTCGAGAGTCTCGGCCGCATGACGCATCGTCGCCCAGTCGGACTGGCTGCCCATGATCACGGCGACTGGTTTATGGGCCTTCATTCCAACTCTCCCGCAAAAGTTAAGCGGCTTTCAAGAAAAACAGGGCGGACTATAGAACGCGCTTCCCCTGCGCTAGCATAGCCGGAAACGATCGTGAACCACGTCACCCCTCCTTTCGATACGGTTTGCCCTCATTCGGAGGGCGCCCGCGTGGCCGAGCTCACGCGCGAACTCGCCCAGGCGAAATCCCGCATTTCGGAACTGGAGGAGCTCGCGCATGTCGACGAGCTGACCGGCGTCCTGAACCGGCGGGGCTTCATCCGCGAGTTGCGGCGCGCGCTGTCCTATACGGAGCGCTATAGCGTGCCGGTGTCGCTGCTGCTGCTCGATCTGGATCGCTTCAAGCAGGTGAACGACCAGCTCGGGCACCCGGCGGGCGACGCCGTGCTGGCCAAGACGGCTGCGGTGCTCGCCAGCAATCTGCGTGCGTCCGACACGGTGGCCCGCCTGGGCGGCGACGAGTTCGCGGTCTTGCTGTGGCACGCGAACCAAGACATCGCGGCCGAAAAAGCCGCGGCGCTCAAGCTCATCCTGGCCGACTCCCCCGCGGAGTGGCGCGGCCTCGAGATCCCGATCAGCGCCAGTTTCGGCGCGCATGGGCTCACGGTGGGGCAGACCGTGCAGGACGCCCTTCAGGAGGCCGACCGCGCGCTTTATGCGGCGAAAGCCAACCGGCTCGCGTTCAGGCGATGATATCGGGCGTGATCTGGTCCGAGAGCCGGATGATCCGGTCTTTCAGGGCCAGCTTGCGCTTCTTGAGCCGCTGGATCTGCAACTGGTCGGCGGCGACTATGCCTTCCAGCGCATAGATGGCTGCGTCGAGGTCGCGATGCTCGGTCTGGAGACGGGCCAACTCAGCCGCGAGCTGGACATCGGTGGCCTCGGTGCTGTCGATGTTCATGTTCAATGGATGGACCCATCACGCCGCCGTCGCGAACCGATCCACTATGCCAGACGCGACGCGGCGGGCAAGTCGGCAGAGGACAATTCGGCTAGGGTCAAGCCGGGCGCCGCTCGCGTCGGAGGCGTGGCGCGTCGCTTCCGCTTGCCCCGGAGCAGTAGGGCGCCTACCTCCTCCAAGGGCCGAGCAGGGGTGGCGGAAATTCTTCGGAATGGCTTCCCCCTACGAGCGGTCCTGTGTCAGACTGATGACGTTCCAACGTGGGAGGTATCGCATGGCTTTGCAGTCCCATTTGGCGGAGCTCGAGCGCCGCCATCAGGCCATCGACAAGGAGATCGAGAAGGAATTAGGCGCCCCGAGTGGGGACGATCTCAGACTCGCCGAGTTGAAGCGGAAGAAATTGTTGCTGAAAGATCAGATCGAGCGGCTTCGAGTGGCCGCCAAGCCGACCCTGCATTGAGGGTTTGGCCGACGCCTTGATTGTGGCGTCCCCCGAGTGAGTTCGCCGCCGCATGCGCCGTCGCGCTGCGGCGGTTCGTTTTCAGCCTGCGGTTCAGATGTCCCGGGCCATCTCGCGCAAGCGGAACTTTTGCACCTTGCCGGTCGAGGTCTTCGGCAGCTCGGCGAACACGATGTGCCGGGGGCACTTGTAGCCCGCCAGGTGCTGCTTGCACCACGCCAGCAGGTCGTCGGCCGTCGCCTCGCGGCCCGGCTTCAGCTCCACGAATGCGCAGGGCGTCTCGCCCCATTTATCGTCCTGCTTGGCCACTACCGCCGCAGCCTGCACGGCCGGGTGCTTGAAAAGCGCATCCTCGACCTCAATGGACGAAATGTTCTCGCCGCCCGAGATGATGATGTCCTTGGACCGGTCCTTGAGCTGGATGTAGCCGTCCGGGTGCTTCACCCCGAGATCGCCCGAGTGGAACCAACCGCCCGCGAAGGCCTCCTCGGACGCCTTCCGGTTCTTGAGGTAGCCTTTCATCACCACGTTGCCGCGGAACATGACCTCGCCGATCACCTCGCCATTGGCCGGCGCGCTCTCCATCGTGACGGGATCCTTCACGTCCAACGCCTCCAGCGCGAGATAGCGCACACCCTGCCGGGCCTTGCGGGCCGCCTGCGCGGCAGGGTCGAGGTCATTCCAGTCGGCGTGCCAATCGTTCACGACGGCAGGGCCGTAGGTTTCGGTCAGGCCATAAAGGTGCGTGACGTTGAACCCCGCCGCCTTCATGGCGGCCAACACCGCTTCCGGGGGAGGCGCAGCGGCCGTAAAGAACTCGACCACATGCGGAAGCGGCCGCTTTTCGGCGTCGGGCGCATTCAGGAGCGTCGACATTACGATGGGCGCGCCGCACAGATGCGTGACCTTGTGCTCCGCGATCGCCTCGTACATGGCGGCCGCCCGCACATAGCGCAGGCACACATGCGTGCCGACCGCGGCCGAGATCGACCACGGGAAGCACCAGCCGTTGCAGTGGAACATCGGCAACGTCCAGAGATAGACTGGGTGCCTGCCCATGTTGCAGGTGAGCACGTTGCCCTGCGCCAGCAGCGCCGCGCCGCGGTGGTGGTACACGACGCCCTTGGGATTGCCGGTGGTGCCGGAGGTGTAGTTCAGCGAAATGGCGTCCCACTCGTCGCCCGGGCTCGCGCGCTCGTAGCTGGAGTCGCCTTCGGCCAGAAACGCCTCGTAGTCGAGCGAGCCAAGTCGCTCGCCCGGGCCGGTGAACTCCGGATCGTCGTAGTCGATGATCAGCGGCTTCACGGTCGCCGTCGCGAGCGCCGGGCCGACGATCTTCGCGTATTCGCGGTCCACGATCAGCACCTTGGCCTCGCCGTGGTCCAGCGAGAACGCGATGATGGGCGGGTCGAGCCGGGTGTTCAGCGTGTTCAGCACCGCTCCGGTCATCGGCACGCCGTAGTGGCACTCCAGCATGGCGGGCGTGTTGGCGAGCATCACCGCGACGGTGTCGCCGCGGCCGATCCCCCGCTTGGCGAGCGCAGAGGCGAGGCGCTGGGAGCGCTCATTGAATTCGCGGTAGGTCCGGCGCAGCGCGCCGTGGATGATCGCCGTGTGGTCCGGGAACACCAGCGCGGCGCGCTCAAGAAACGACAGCGGGGTCAACGGCTGGAAATTGGCTGGGTTCTTGTCGAGGTCGATGTCGTAGATGTCGGACGCCATGGCCACGTCTCCCGCCGGCTTCGTGTTGCGGCGGAACCGTAGCGGCGCGGCCGGAGCCGGGCAATCGATCGATCGTCGGACGAGGCCTCAGAGCAGGTCGCGAAAGCCGTCCCAGATCAGCTTTACCCCAACCACGAAGCTGAGCACGTAGATCAGCGTAAAGAACCGCTTGGCGTCGATCCGTTTCACCATCCAGACGCCCAGGAAAGTGGACGCGATGGCAAGCGGAAAAAGCAGCGCGGAGGCGCGCAGGTTCTCGGTCGAGAACTGCCCCAGCGCCACGTAGGGAACCACCTTCACCAGATTGGTGATGGCGAAGAACATCGTGCTCGTGCCGGCGTAAAGCAGCGGCGAGAGCCGCTGGGGCAGCACATAAACCTGGAAGGGTGGCCCGCCCGCGTGGGCGACGAAGCTCGTGTAGCCCGCCACCACGCCCCAGAATCCGCCAGCCAGAACCGATCGCCGCTCCCGCTCGGCCTCCTCCATGACGCTGCGCCGTCGCCAGTAGAGCGCCACGAACCCAACCGAGATCAGCCCCACCCCGACCCGCACCGCCGCTTCCGGCACCTGCGCGGCGAAGATCCAGCCGATCGCGATGCCGGCGATTGACCCCGGGACCATGATGTAGAGGAGCCTCGGATCGAAATCCCGGCGGTAGGCCCAGACGCTCACGGCGTCCTGCACGATCAGGATCGGCAGCATGATGGCAGCCGCCGTGACGGGCGACACCACCAAAGCCAGCATCGGCATCGAGATCAGGCCGAGACCCGAGAAGCCGCCCTTCGACATGCCCATGAGCACGACGGCAGGAATCGCGATCGCGAAAAAGAGAGGTGTTTCGATCATCGGCGGGGGATCGGCTCGGCGGGAGCAAAGTGGTCGCAGGTTTGCGCCCCACCGACAAGCCGCGGCCGCGCAGACCCGACCGGCGCGCTGCGGCCGTCTCCATCTTTGGGCTAAACTCGACTTCCGTCGTCTTGTTCGCCGGCCGCGCCTGCGTATCAGTGGGAAAAATCCTGGGAGGGACGAATGCAGAGCCGCTATCCCGAGACCTACGCGCAGTGGAAAGCCAACCCGCAGGCGTTCTGGGCCAAGGCCGCCAAGGCGGTCGACTGGATCAAGCCGGCCGACGCGATTTTCGATCCCGACCAGGGGGCCTATGGGCGATGGTTCGTGGGCGCGGAGTGCAACACCTGCTGGAACGCGGTGGACCGACACGCCGCTATGCGCCCCAACCAGGCCGCGCTGATCTACGACAGCCCGGTCACAGGGACAAAGCGCACGCTCAGCTATGCGGAGCTGAAGACCGAGGTCGCCGCCCTGGCGGCCGTGATCCAGGATCTCGGCGTCCGCAAGGGCGACCGGGTCATCGTCTACATGCCGATGATTCCCGAGGCCGTGATCGCCATGCTGGCCTGCGCGCGCATCGGCGCGATCCACTCCGTGGTGTTCGGCGGGTTTGCCGCCAAGGAGCTCGCCACCCGCCTCGACGACGCGACGCCCAAGCTCGTGCTCGCGGCTTCCTGCGGCATCGAGCCGAACCGCGTGGTGACCTACAAGCCGCTGCTGGACGAGGCCATCGCGCTGGCGTCCAACAAGCCCGAATCGGTCTTGCTGCTCCAGCGCCCGCAATGCGAAGCCGCCATGCAGCCCGGCCGCGACCACGACTGGACCGCCGCCGTGTCGGCCGCCAAGGCGGCGGGCCGGCTGGCCGACTGTGTCCCCGTGCTGGCGACCGATCCGCTCTACGTGCTCTACACGTCCGGCACCACTGGCAAGCCCAAGGGCGTGGTGCGCGACAACGGCGGCCACATGGTCGCGCTCGCGTGGTCGATGAACAACCTCTACGGCATGCAGCCGGGCGAGGTGTTCTGGGCCGCCTCCGACGTCGGCTGGGTGGTGGGCCATTCCTACATCGTCTACGCGCCGCTGCTGATCGGCTGCACCACCGTGATCTACGAGGGCAAGCCCGTTGGCACCCCGGACCCGGGCGCGTTCTGGCGCATGATCGCCGAGCACGACATCAAGGTGCTGTTCACGGCGCCGACGGCGTTCCGGGCGATCCGCAAGGAGGACCCCAAGGCCGAGCATCTCGCCCGCTACGATCTCGGCGGCTTCCGGGCCCTGTTCCTGGCCGGCGAGCGCGCGGATCCTGACACGGTGCAATGGGCCGAGGAGATTCTGAAGGTCCCGGTGATTGACCATTGGTGGCAGACGGAGACGGGCTGGGCCATCGTCGGGAACCCGCTCGGCCTCGGCGCGCTGCCGGTGAAGCATGGCTCGCCCACGGTCCCGATGCCCGGCTACGATGTCCAGATCCTGGACGAGGGCGGCCGCCAGGTCGGGCCGAACACGATGGGCTCGATCGTCGTGAAGCTGCCGCTGCCGCCCGGCTGCCTGCCGACGCTCTGGCACGCGGACGACCGCTTCAAGGAGGGTTATCTCTCGGCCTATCCGGGCTACTACAACACCTCGGACGCCGGCTTCGTCGACCAGGACGGTTACCTGTTCATCATGGGCCGCACGGACGACATCATCAACGTGGCGGGCCATCGCCTGTCCACAGGCGGCATGGAGGAGGTCCTGGCCTCGCATCCCGACGTCGCCGAGTGCGCGGTGATTGGCGTCAAGGACGCCCTCAAAGGCGAGCAGCCCTGCGGCTTCGTGGTGCTGAAGGCGGGCGCGAACCGCTCGCCGCTTGATGTCGAGAAGGAGATCGTCAAGCTGGTGCGCGACAAGATCGGCCCCGTGGCGGCGTTCAAGATCGCCATCACGGTGAACCGGCTGCCCAAGACCCGCTCGGGCAAGATCCTGCGCGGCACCATGAAAAAGATCGCCGACGGCGACAGCTGGTCGATGCCGGCCACCATCGACGATCCCGCCGTGCTGGACGAGATCGCGGCCGCCCTGCAAGGCAAGGTGTGACGGAACCGGGGCCGCGGCTTGCGCTGCCGCGGCTCAGCCCTTCTTGTTGGCGTCCCTGAACGCCTTGCCCCACCCGGCCTTCACCACCTGCCGGCCGCGCCCTAGCGCGAGCGCGTCAGCAGGCACGTCGTCGGTGATTACCGAGCCAGAGCCCACGAAAGCGCCGTCCCCGATCGACACGGGGGCGACCAGCGCCGAATTCGAGCCGATGAATGCGCCCGCCCCGATCACCGTCCGGGCCTTGTTGAAGCCGTCGTAGTTGCACGTGATCGTACCGGCCCCGATATTGGCCTTCGCCCCCACGGTGGCGTCGCCCACGTAGCTGAGGTGGTTGATCTTGGCCCCGGCCGCAACCTGCGCGTTTTTCACCTCGCAGAAATTCCCGACCTTGCTGTTTTCCCCGAGATCCGCGCCCGGCCGCAATCGCGCGAATGGCCCCACCTCGGCGCGATCGCCGATCACGGCCTTCTCGAAATGGCAGTTGGCGTGGATGGCGACGCCGGTCCCGACCGTAACGCCCAGGCCGAAATACACGTTCGGCTCGATCAGGGTGTCCTGGCCAATCACGGTGTCATGGCTGAGAAACACGGTCTCGGGCGCGATCATGGTGACGCCCGACCGCATGGCGGCGTCGCGGAGACGACCCTGCATGATCGCCTCGGCGGCCGCGAGTTGCACCCGATCGTTGACGCCGCGCACCTCGTCCTCCGGCGCGACGAGCGCCTGCGTGGCGTAGCTCCGCGCACGCGCCTGCTCAACAGCGTCCGGCAGGTAGAACTCGCCTTGGGCGTTGTCGGAGCCGATGCCTTCAAGCAGTTCCAGCGCGTGGCGCCCGTCCAGCGCCATGAGGCCAGCGTTGCACAAAGTCACGCGCCGCTCGTCCTCGCTCGCGTCCTTGTGCTCGCGAATGGCGACGAGCGATCCCTCTTCGATGATCATACGCCCGTAGCCCGTCGGGTCCTTGGCCTCGAACGCGAGCGCCGCCACGGAAGCGCCCTCGCCCACTGCGTTGCGCAGCCGGCGCACCGTCGCGGGCGTCACCAGCGGCGTGTCGGCGAACAGCACCACCACGTCGTCGAAGCCTTCCGCCAGTGCGTCTTGCGCCGCCAGCACCGCATGCGCGGTGCCGCGCCTCTCTTTTTGCTCGAACACGCGAGCGCCTGGCGCCAACTTCAGCGCCTCCGCGGCCACGTCCTCGCGGCCTGGCCCGACCACCACCGCGATCGCGTCGATGTCGGCCGCCTGGACGGCCTTCAACACATGGCCAAGCAGGCTGAGCCCCGCGATCCGGTGCAGCACCTTCGGCAGGGCGGAGCGCATGCGCGTTCCCTCGCCGGCCGCCAGAATGATGGCCAACCCACGCCGCGCGACGATCGGAGCGAGCAACTCTTCGCGCAGGTCGCCTCCGGTTTCGAGATCGACGCCCTTTGGTGAAGCCACGGCGGCGGGCGGTGCGGGGGGGGCGACAATGTCGGTCATGGGCGCTCGACTCGGCTGACAGGGTTTCGTTTACGATACCGACTTATGGTTTCCATGGATTAACCACGGCGCCGGCGCCTCACAAGCCCGCCGCCGCCGCCAGGCTGCCTGATGACGTATTCTCGAATCGAGCCCAGCTTCGCGACCGCAACCGGCGACGTCTTCGCGGCTGCCCCGGCGCAAGCGCCCGCGACGACGGCCGGAGCCACGACGCTCGGAGCCGCCTGGGCTGGCGCATCGGTCGCGGCGCTCCTGCTGATGGCCCCCAGCCTCGTCACGCGCCTTTTTGATCGCGCGCCCACTCCGCAGCCGATGAGCAGCCTTGCCCCGACGGCTCCGCTCGCCCGCCATGTCGCGCCTGCTCTGCCGGACGTCGCCGCAACCGGCGCTTTGCCGGCCACGAGCGCAAGCACGGCGGAAGGCGTGGTCACCAAGCCGCTGGGCTTCACGCTCCTGCTCGGCGAAGCCTCCAGCGCCGAAACGCTCTGGGGTTGGTGGCGCATCTTGCAGCAGCGCCACAAGAGCAGCGTTGGCGGCCTGGTCGCCAGCGTGATCCAGGCGGAAGGGACGCCGGTTCGCCACCGCCTCACCGCCGGGCCGTTCGAGAACGCCGCCGCGGCGGCCGAACTCTGCGGAAAGTGGCGGGCCGACGGCACCAGTTGCCAGGTCGCCCGCCCGGACGGCTCCAAGTTGTGAAAGCTGTAGGTCGGGGGCGTACACACCGCCCGAACCCGGTCGATCGGCCATTTTGCGGCCTCGGAAACGTC
Organism: Alsobacter metallidurans; assembly: GCF_014636935.1. Taxonomy (GTDB): domain Bacteria; phylum Pseudomonadota; class Alphaproteobacteria; order Rhizobiales; family Beijerinckiaceae; genus Alsobacter; species Alsobacter metallidurans. Next base: position 2,059,393 of record NZ_BMES01000002.1, read on the forward strand.
TCGCGATGCCCTTATAATGTGCTAGAAGCCCGCCCGGTTGGGTAGCGCCACGAGCTTCGCGCGTGGTTTCATGCGCCGCGGGTCCGAAACAGGTCTCCCACTGAATGTCGAGAGTACCCCCACACAACGGTAGTGATGCGGCTTTGTCGCGGATGAACCGTCGCTCGCTGCTGGCTTTCGGGCTCGGCGCGGGCGCGCTGGCGGCCGCGTCGCCGGCGCTGGGGCAGAATTTCGTCGCGCAGGCGCTGCAGAGCGCGCTTGGCGAGGGACAACGCTTCACAGCCACGACGCTCGCCGATCTCGCGCGGCTGTTGTCGAAGCGAGCCTATCAGGCGCCCTCGAGCGAACTGCCAGAACCGTTCAATGCGCTGAACTACGAGCAATATATCGGCATCCGCGCCCAGCCCGGCGCCGTGTTGTGGAACAACGAGGGACGCGGCTTCACGGTCGAGCCGCTCCACCGCGGCTTTGCGTTCGGAAGCGCAGTTTCGCTCTACGTCGTCGAAGACGGCATCGTCCGGCGCGTGATCTATGATCGCAGCCGCTTCGACTACGGATCGCTGAAGGTCCCGGCGACGCTGCCCGACCTCGGCTTCTCCGGCTTCAAGGTATTCGGCGATCCGCAGAACGGGCGCCAGCGCGAAGTCGCGATCTTCCAGGGCGCGACCTTCTTCCGCTCGTCCGCACGCGGCCAGAACCTCGGCGTCATGGCGCGCGGCCTGACCCTGAAAGCCGGCGATCCCAAGGGCGAGGAATTCCCCCTCTTCCGCGCCTACTGGATCGAGCAACCAGCGGCGCGGACCGACAATCTCGTGATCCACGCCTTGCTGGATTCCGAAAGCGTCACGGGAGCCTACCGCTTTACGCTGCGCACCGGCGACGTTTCGATCATCGACACGGAGATCACGCTGTTTCCGCGTGCGCCAGTGGAGAACTGGGGCGTGGCCGGCATGACGTCGACCTTCCTGTTCGGCCCGAACGACCGTCGCAACGTCGATGACCTGCGCCCCGCCGTGTACGAGAGCGGCGGCTTGCAGATCCACAACGGCAACGACGAATGGATCTGGCGACCTCTGTCCAATCCCGAAACCCTGCAGATCTCGGCCTTCGTGGACCCCGCGCCAAAAGGGTTCGGGCTGATCCAGCGCGATCGCGACAGCGCCGCCTTCCAGGATGACGACCAGAATTTCGAGCGCCGTCCCAGCCTCTGGATCGAGCCGATTGGCGACTGGTCGCCCGGCCTCGTGCAACTCGTCGAAATCCCGACCGAGTCCGAGATCAACGACAACGTCCTGACCTATTGGAGGCCCAAGCAGCCTCTGCAACCGGGCGCCGATGTGTCGGTCGCCTACCGGCAGTTCTGGTGCTGGCAGCCGCCGGAGCGCGCACCGCTCGCGCAGGTCACGTCGACGCGCGTCGGGCGCGGGCGCACGGCCACGGCCCGGCGTTTTGCAGTCGACTTCACCGGCGACATGCTGCGGCCTGCCCAGACGGCGGCGGAGCTCAAGGCGATGCTGTCGTCGGCGACCGGCGTGGTGTCCAATCTGAGGTTGTGGCCCTATCCGGAACGCAAGCTTTACCGAGTGGGTTTCGAACTCGAACCCGGCAACGAGACGGCGTGTGAATTGCGGCTCGTGCTGGAAGCGGGCGGGAAGCCCTTGAGCGAGACATGGCTGTATCGTTGGACACCGTAGACGCCCCCTCGCCGCACGCGCCTCTGGGCGTGATCGCGCCGGCGGACCATCCGCCGTTGCCGCCGGAATCGCCTTTGGCGATGCCCGTGCAGGCGCTCGGGACGTGGTCGCGCAAGCTGACGCGCAAGCCGCTAGTTCGCCGTCCCAAGCCCTGGCTGGCCCGCCTCTTCGTGTTCGTGGGGGCGATCGCCCTCACCGTGTGGGGCGCGTCGGAGATGTACCGGGTCGTGTCCGTCTCTGGCGTGACGGCTCTGCAGTGGGCCCTCGTGGCGCTGTTCACGGTCAATTTCTCGTGGATCGCCTTGGCCTTCACGAGCGCGATCCTGGGCTTCGTGGCGCTTCTGCTGCGCCGGCGGACGCCACCGGTTCCCAAGAGCCTGCGCGCCCGCACGGTCGTCGTCATGCCGGTTTACAACGAGGCGACGTCCCGGGTTTTCGCCTCGCTGCAGGCCATGTACGAGGAAATCGAGGCCACCGGCCTCATTGACCATTTCGACTTTTTCATCCTGTCGGACAGCACTCAGCCGAATGCCTGGGTGGCCGAGGAACGCGCCTTCTGGGCGCTGCGCGAGCGGTTGGGTCCTAAGGCCCGCTTCTACTATCGGCACCGGCAGAAGAATACGAACCGGAAGGCCGGCAATATCGAGGATTTCGTCACCCGCTGGGGCGGCGCGTACGAGCACATGCTGGTGCTGGACGCCGACAGCCTGATGACAGGCGCCTGCGTGACGCGCCTTGCCGCCGCCATGGAGGCTGACCCGGACGCCGGCATCATCCAGTCGCTGCCGTTGATCATCAACCGCAACACGCTGTTCGCGCGCTTGCAGCAGTTCGCCGCGAAAATGTACGGCCCCGTGATCGCCACCGGCCTGGCGGTCTGGTCCGGCCGTGAAGGCAACTACTGGGGCCACAACGCCATCATCCGCACCAAGGCCTTCGCGGACCACTGCGGCCTGCCCCACCTCTCCGGCAAGCCGCCCTTCGGCGGTCACATCCTGAGCCACGATTTCGTCGAGGCGGCATTGGTCCGCCGCGCCGGCTGGACCGTCTACATGCTGCCCGACCTGGAGGGCAGCTATGAGGAAAGCCCGCCGTCGCTGATCGACCTTGCGACGCGCGACAGACGCTGGTGCCAGGGCAACCTGCAGCATTCCCGCGTGATCGGCGCGGCCGGCCTCACATGGCCGACGCGCCAGCATTTCGCGACCGGCATCTTCTCGTACCTGGCCTCGCCGCTCTGGCTGTCGCAGCTCGTGGTCGGCATCGTGCTGGTGTTGCAGACGCGCTATGTGCGCCCGGAATATTTCACGCGCGAGTTCTCGCTGTTCCCGGCCTGGCCGCGCTTCGACGCCGAACGCGCCTTGCAGTTGTTCGGCATCACAATGGCGATCCTGCTCGCCCCCAAGCTCTTCGGCCTGATCCTGGCGCTGATCCGCGGCTCGCTGCGGCGCGCCAGCGGCGGCGGCTTCCGGCTCGTGGTCTCGGCGATCATCGAGGTCATCATGTCGGCCCTGCTGGCGCCGATCCTGATGGTGATCCAGTCCGGCGCGGTGTTCCAGATCATCGCCGGGCGTGACACCGGCTGGAATCCGCAGCGGCGTGACGACGGGTCCATTCCGTTCCGCGACATCGTCCGGCGCCATCGCCTCCAGATGCTGCTGGGCATTTTCACCGGCATCTCGGCCTTCATGATCGCGCCTTCGCTGTTTGGCTGGATGTCGCCCACCATTCTGGGCCTCGTGCTCGCGATCCCGATCTCGGCGGCCTCCGGCATGCTGTCGATGGGTCTCGCCCTGAAGCGCGCCGGGCTTCTGCTGACGCCGGAGGAGACCTCTCCCCCGCCGATCGCGACGCGCGCTAACGCGCTCATGCGGGAGCTCGACAAGGCCGGCTACGACGATGACATCGCGGTGCGCGCGCTCCATGCCGACCCGCTGTTCCGGTCTCGGCACGAAGCCATGCTGCCGGCCGCCCCTCGCCGCAAGCGCGGTGAGATCGACCGGGAGCGCGCAGTTGCGGAAGCCAAGCTGATGGACGCCGAATCGGTCGACGACGTGATCGAGTGGCTGCACCCCAAGGAGGCCATGGTGGTGTTGCATGACAGGGCGCTCATTGGCCTGCTGGCCGGGCTGCCCGCGAGGCAGGAAGCCGCGGCGGCCTGACGCCGCCCAGCGTCGCCCAGCTTCGGGTTGCGAGGCGAAGGTGGGCGGGTCTCAATAGGGGCAATCAGAAACCGCAACCATCAGGAGTTCCTTCCATGGCTGCCATTGCCCAGACACCCTCGCCGGCGCGTCCGGCCGGGGCCGCTCCTACCTGCCGCAAGGTCCAGCCCGGCGTCGAGTTCACCGGCAAGCAAGACCTCCCCTACAAGCCCGGCGTTTCGGCCGAAACCGTCGGATCGCAGCACCTGCACATGCAGATGGTCACGATCCCGCCGGGCGGCCGGGCCAAGGCTCATAAGCATGAATCGCACGAGACCGCGATCTACGTGCTGAGTGGACAGTCGGCCATGTGGTACGGCCCCAATCTTGAACACCACATGGACGTCGGCGCCGGCGAGTACTGCTACATTCCGGCGGACGTCCCCCACTTGCCCTACAACACCAGCGACACCGAGCCCTGCGTGGCCATCATCGCCCGCACGGATCCGAACGAGCAGGAAAGTGTCGTGCTGATGCCGGAGCTCGACGACAAGCTGCGCTGACAAACCAAGGCTCTCTCGCCGCCGTGGCGGGAGAGCCTGCCGGCATCTGGTCGGCGCAGCGAAAAACGGGTGGCGCGCCGGACCGTGGGCTTCTACGGTCCGCGCAGGTTGAACCTGGGCTCGCGCATGCCGATCGATTTCGTTCCGTCCGCCGCCACCCTGCTGGCCTTCACGGGAGCGAGCTTTCTGCTCGCCATCACGCCGGGGCCCGACATGGGGCTCATGCTGGCGCGCACCTTGGCGGGCGGCCGCCGGGCGGGCTTCGCGACGGTGGCCGGGTGTTCCGTGGGCGTGGTCATCCACGCCCTGCTGGCCGGATTGGGCCTGTCCGCCCTGCTGGCGGCCTCCACGACGGCGTTTACGGCGGCCAAGATCGTCGGCGCCATCTACCTGCTCTGGCTCGCCTGGCAGTCGCTGCGCCACGGCTCCTCATTCCATGTCACGCCGGACGACGGCAAGTCCAAGAACGCCTTTGCGGTGTTCCTGACCGGTCTCGGCATCAACCTCACCAACCCCAAGGTGGTGCTGTTCTTCGTGACATTCCTGCCTCAGTTCGTCGAACCCACGGACCCGCACGCCGCCGGCAAGATGGTGTTTCTGGGCGTCTGGTTCCTGCTGGTGGGCGTTCCAGTCGCCTCCGTGATCGTGCTCACGGCCGAGCGCTTCACGGCCTCGATGCGCCGCTCGAAGCGCATGATGCGGGCCTTCGATCTCGGTTTTGCGGGCGTGATGGGCGGCTTTGCGCTCAGGCTCTTGCTGACCCAGGGTCGCTGACCGGGCCCATTTCGCGCCCGGCGACCGCCCAGTAGACGAAGCCCGCCGCGGCGCCCGTGAGAAACAGCAGCGACAGGAGCTTGACGTCGGCGCTGTCCAGCGTCGCCCCGCTTGCCCGGCCGAACCACGCGATCGCGATGGTGAGCAAGCCTGCCCCGCCGGCGTACCAGACATAGGAGCTGAGCCCGGCGGCGGCGCCGATCAGAGCCGTGAGCACAGGCGGCAGCACCAGCAGCGCCGTCGTGAGCGCCCAGAAGGCGCCGGCCGCGACCGCCCAGACGGTGTCGGGCCCCTCGGCGTTCAGGAGCGCGGCGAACAGCGCGAACACGCTCGTGAGCGTCAGGTCCGCCGCCAGCTCCCGCGTCTCCGGTACGGCGAGGCCGCCGATCACCAGGAACAGCGCTCCGGCCGGGATGGCCAGCACGAGGCCAAAAAGACCCAGAACGAGGCGGCGCATGGCTCAGCTCTCCTGCGAGACGAACATCCCCTCGGCCCCGATCCCGCTGTCCAGCATCAGCCGAGCGCGCGCGCGCAGCTTCTCGGTCTCGCTCTTCAGCTGGCCGCAGGCCGCCAGGATGTCGCGCCCGCGCGGGGTGCGCACCGGCGACGCATAGCCGGCCCGGAACACCACCTCTGAGAACGCCTCGATCTGCTCCCAGTCGGAGCACTCGTATCTCGTGCCCGGCCAGGGGTTGAACGGGATCAGGTTGATTTTGGCCGGAATGCCCTTCAGCAGCCGCACCAGCTCGCGCGCATCCGAAAGGCTGTCGTTGACGCCCTTCAGCATCACGTACTCGAACGTGATGCGGCGCGCATTGCTGAGCCCCGGATAGGTGCGGCACGCCTCCAGCAAATCGCGGATGGGATATTTCTTGTTGAGCGGCACGAGCTCGTTGCGCAGTTCGTCGCGCACGGCGTGCAGCGAGATCGCCAGCATCGAGCCGATTTCCGAGCCGGCGCGCTCGATCATCGGGACGACGCCGGAGGTCGACAGCGTAATGCGGCGCTTGGAGAGCGACAGCCCCTCGCCGTCCGACACCACGTCCATGGCGTCGCGGACGTTCTCGAAATTGTAGAGCGGCTCGCCCATGCCCATCAGCACCACGTTGCTGATCGCGCGCTCGACGTCCGGCACCAGCCCGTCCGTCGGGCGAACGCCGCCCGGCCACTCGCCCAGCGCATCGCGGGCGACGATCAGCTGCGCGACGATTTCGGCCGTGGTGAGATTGCGAACCAGCTTCTGCGTGCCCGTATGGCAGAACGTGCAGGTCAGCGTGCAGCCGACCTGGGACGACACGCAGAGCGTCCCGCGATCGGATTCTGGAATGTAAACCGCCTCGATCTCGGCGCCGCGATCATGTGGCCCCGTGGACGGCATGCGCAGCAGCCACTTGCGGGTGCCGTCGACCGACACCTGCTCGGACACGATCTCGGGCCGCTCAAGCGTGAAGCGCTCGGCGAGCGCCTGCCGCAGCCCCTTGCCCACATTGGTCATGGCCTCGAAGTCGCGCGCGCCGCGAAAATAGATCCAGTGCCAGAGCTGGCCGGCGCGCATGCGCACCTCGCGCTCGGGCACGCCCGCGCCCGCGAGGGCCTCGGCGAGCCCCGCGCGGGTCACGCCCACGAGCGACCGCTTGGTCGCCTCGGGCGCCGGCGCAGGCATGTCGACGGGCTTGGCCCGGGAAAGATCGAGCGTAATGGCGGTCATGGTCCGGATCCGGCGCTAAGGCGCCCCAACGGCGAAACAGCGGCTGGCGCATGCGCCAGCCGGCCGATCCTCTATCATAGGTGCATGCGAAATCCTATGCGGGGCCAAGATGGCCCCAATGCGGCGGAGCCCGCCCGGACCCCCGCGGCGAGCTTGGAATGCGCGTCAGCTCAGGGGCATTCCTTTTTCACGCGGTCCAGCGCCTGCGTGAGGCCGGCCAGCACGTAGCGGTCGGTGGAGCTGTTTCCGCGCTTGGATTTCGCCTCGATGGTGAGGCTCTGGCCGCGCCGCATCGCATCCACGAAGGCGGCGTCCTCGGCGGCGTTCTTCACCCAGGCCGCGTTGCCCTTGGTGACGAGCGCAAAGCTCGCATTGCCGATCGCCGCCTTGCCGTCGCCGCCGTCCTGCGTGACGAAGCCCAGCACCATGCTGACCTCGTTGCGCACGCCCTCGGAGGGACGCGTTGCGATAAAGAGATAGCCCGGGTCCCGCTGCAGCGACTTTGGCTGACGATCCTTGGGCTGTGCCAGCGCATAGCAGACCTTGCCCTTCGCCGTCGTGGACGCGTAAGCGCCCCAATCCCCGTAAACCTCGAGCTGCACGGGTTGCCCGCCACCCGGCCCAACCGCCGGCTTGATCCCTGGCTTGGCAGCTCCGGGCTTAGCGGCGCTCGCAGGGCCTGTGGGCTTGGCGGGGGATCCCGGCTTGGCCGCCGCCGGCTTGGAGCCGAGCGCGCCGGCTGGCAGCTTCTGTGCGGGCTTGGACGCGGGCTTGGCATCCTGGGCCAGGGCGGAGCCCGGCCAGAGCGCGGCGGCGAGCAGGGCGATTGCGAGTGGCGAACGCAGGGAGACGGATCGAATCATGGGCGTCATGTTACCTCGCCTGCAGCGCGGCGCTAGAATGATCAATCGCCACGAATGTCGGCGTGAACACGGCATGATGCGGACTTTCGCGCATTTTGCTGACGAGGTCTGTTTCGCGAGGCCGCCGGACATGCGAACATGCATCCGCGATCCGCGGCCCGCGCCAAGCCAGGCCTGCCGCTGCATCTGAGATCGCGGAAGAGACAGAGCCACCGCGTTGACGTCCCACGAAGAATTGGCGGCCCTCGTCGCCGCCGTCGCCGAGCGGCGCGATCGTGAGGCGTTTGCGAAGCTTTTCGACTATTTCGCGCCGCGCTTGAACGCCTATCTGACGCGCCTCGGCGCCGACGCGGGCGCGGCCGAAGAATTGACCCAGGAGGTCCTCGTCACCTTGTGGCGGAAGGCCGAGCAGTTCGACGCCGCCAAGTCGTCGGTGCCCACATGGCTCTACCGCATTGCCCGCAACCGGCGCATCGACGGCCTGCGGCGCGACCGCGTCGAGTTCATGGACCCGCTCGACGCCGAACTCGATGTCGCCGAGGATCCGCAGACTGACCGTATGCTCGATCTGCAGCAGCGCGAGGAAAGGCTCCGCGTGGCCATGCGCAGCCTGCCGGCCGAGCAGTTGGACCTCGTTCGGCTCGCCTTCCACGAAGGCCTGTCGCATAGCGAGATCGCCGAGCGGGCCAACCTGCCGCTCGGAACGGTGAAATCCCGCATACGGCTGGCTTTTGGCCGACTGCGAAAGACCCTCGAGGCTGACGGCGTCCTGGAAGCCGGATAGCGCCCCCGCGCAAGCAGCCTCAATCATCAGGAGACGTTCATGCGCGCCGTTCTGTGCCGCGCTTTCGGGCCGCCCGAAAGCCTCGTCGTCGAGGAACTCCCGGATCCGAAGCCCGGCCCGGGGCAGGTCGTCGTCGATGTCGCCTGCGCGGCGCTGAACTTCTTCGACACGCTGATCATCCAGAACCGTTACCAGGTGAAGCCCGAGCTGCCCTTTTCACCGGGCGCGGAATTCGCCGGCCGCATCAGCGCGCTGGGCGAGGGCGTCACCGGGCTGACGGTCGGCCATCGCGTCGCCGGCTATGTCGGCTATGGCGCTTGCCGCACCAAAGTCGTCGCGCCGGCCGGGCGGCTCATTCCGGTGCCGGACGGCCTGTCCGACGAGGCGGCGGCGGGATTGCTGGTCACCTACGGCACATCGCTTCACGCTTTGCAGGATCGCGCCAAGCTCCAACCCGGCGAAACGCTGGCGGTGCTCGGTGCATCGGGCGGCGTCGGCCTCGCGGCGGTTGAGCTCGGCGCCATCATGGGCGCGCGCGTGATCGCCTGCGCGTCGTCGCCCGAGAAACTCGCCTTGGCGCGCCAGCACGGCGCGACCGAGACGCTCGACTATTCCAGGGAAGACCTGAAGGAAGGTCTGAAGCGCCTCACGGGCGGCAAAGGCGTGGACGTCGTGTACGACCCGGTCGGCGGCGACCTGTCGGAGGCCGCACTGCGGGCCATCGCGTGGCGCGGCCGTTTCCTGGTGGTCGGCTTTGCGGCCGGCGACATTCCCCGCATCCCGCTCAACCTGATGCTGCTGAAGGGCTGCGACGTCCAGGGCGTGTTCTGGGGCTCCTTTGCGGACAAGGAGCCGGTGCAGAACGCGGTCAACATTCGCTCCATCTTCGCCTGGGCGGTCGAGGGGCGCGTCAAGGCGCTGGTCTCGAACGTGCTGCCGCTGGCCGAAACCGGCCAGGGCATCCGGTTGCTGGCGGACCGCAAGGCGACCGGCAAGGTCGTGGTGCGAATGAACGGAGCCTAGGCCCCGAGTTCCTTGCCGAGCGCCTCCTTGGCGCGGTCGCGGTGCTCGGGCTTGATCGCCCGCGACACGCTCGCGATCGCGGTCGCGATCACGGCCGCGTCGTCCGTGAAGCCGATCAGCGGCATGATGTCGGGCAGCACGTCGAACGGCATCACGAAATAGGCCAGCGCGCCGGCCAGGATCAGCTTCACGCGCCGCTCGGTGCTGGGGTCGAGGGCGCAGTAATAGGCCGCCAGGACGTCCTCCGCGAAGGGGATGTTCTTGCCCACGCGCTTCAGCAACCGCAGCGTATCCGCGAACACGCCCTTCTCGTCGCGGGCGGCGCGGCGCATGGCCTCCATCTCGGCCTTGTTCAGCGGCCGGCCCAGCCACTCGTCGGACGTCTGCGTCATGGTCGCCTCCAGGGCGCGGGCGGTTGGGGGGAGTGCCGCGCGCACGCCCCCGTAGATGGCCCCGATGATCCGGCGCACAAGGAGGTGGGAGCGCTCGCACGACCGCGACCCTTTCGGGCGGGCCGGGATGCGGCTAGAAATCGCATCATCAAGAAACGCCCCGGGAGACGCCGCCATGAAGATCGACGCCGCCACAGCCGCCATCGTCACCGGCGCCGCCTCCGGTCTGGGCGAGGCTACGGCCCGCATGCTCGCCGCCGAAGGCGCGCGGGTCGCGGTGTTCGACATGAACGAGGCGCGCGGCGAGGCCGTCGCCCGCGAACTCGGCGGCGTGTTTTGCATGGCCGACGTATCGGACGAAGCGTCCGTGGACGCCGCCATCGCCAAGGCGCGCGCCGCCCACGGGGTCGAGCGCATCCTGGTGAACTGCGCCGGCATCGCGCCCGGCAAGCGCACGGTGTCGAAGAAGCGCAACACCGGCGAATTCGTCGCCCACGACATGGCGACCTTCGCCAAGGCGCTGGCCGTGAACCTGGCCGGCACTTTCGGGATGATCGCCAAGAGCTCGGCCGCGATGGCGGGGCTGGAGCCCGTCACCCCGGACGGCGGCCGCGGCGTCATCGTCTGCACGGCCTCGGTCGCGGCCGAGGACGGACAGATCGGCCAGGCCGCCTATTCGGCATCCAAGGGCGGCGTGGTCGGCATGACGCTGCCGATCGCGCGCGATCTCGCCGGCTACGGCATCCGGGTGATGACCATCATGCCGGGCCTGTTCCACACGCCCATGTTCGAGAGCGTGCCGGACGACATCCGCAAGTCGCTGGAAGCCGGCATCCCCTTTCCGTCCCGGCTCGGTCGGCCGGAGGAATACGCCGCGATGGTGCGCACCATCATCGACAACGACATGCTCAACGGCACGGCGATCCGCCTCGACGGCGCCCTGCGCATGCAGCCGAAATAGCACTCTCAGGCTACTTGCCGGCGAGCCGGTCCATGGTCTGCGCCAGCTTCACGTCGAGTTCTGTGAGGCCGCCGGCTTCATGCGTCGTGAGCGTCACGTCGACGGTTTTGTAGACGTTGGACCACTCGGGATGGTGGTCCATCCGCTCGGCCGCCAGCGCCACGCGGGTCATGAAGCCGAACGCCTCGCTGAAGTCCCGGAACACGTAGCGTCGCTGGATCGCCTCTCGGCCCTCCACCATGGCCCAGCCGGTGAGATGCTCCAACGCTTGCCTGCGTTCGTCGTCGCCCAATCGCGTCGCCATGCCGTTCTCCCGTTTCTCACCCGAGAGGTGGCGCGCCCGGCCCGAAGGTCCAGCCCTCGCGCATCAACGATGAACGCTTAACCGAGCGGATAGGCGGCTTCCACCACGTAGGGGCCGCCGCCCGTGGACGCGCGCGACGAGAACAGTACGAAGCGGTTCGCCGTGAAGCTGCGCGACGGCACGTGGCCCTGCCCGGCCAGGAAGTCGGCCACGTGCCAGGGCGTCGTGTCGCGCAGCCGCGCCAGCGTCACATGCGGGGTGAACTTGCGCTTCTCGGGCGGAAGGCCGGCCCGCCGGACGATGCGCTCCTGCTCGGCCTGGAACTCGATCAGCGCTTGCTCGGGCTTGATGCGCGCCACCAGCGCCCGGGGCTTGTCGCCCCCGAAGGTGGTCAGGCCGTCGATCGTCAGCGTGATCGGCCGCCGCCGGACGTCGGCGAGCATGTGGTAGACGTCGCGGGCGTAGTGGTCGTCGATGTCGCCCATGAAGCGCAGGGTGACGTGGTAGTTCTCCACGTCGATCCAGCGGGCTCCCACGAGGCCTCCCCGCAGGCTGGCCAGCGCGCTGGCGACTTCGGGCGGCACCTCGAGGCCGGTGAAGAGACGCGGCATCCTGCCCTCCCAAGGAGAAGCGCGGCGCAAGGCGCCGGGCGGGACGGTCGATACGGGCGCGAAGAACGCCCGAGTTCTCCACGCCGACCCAGAATGAGCAAGGCCGGCGTGATTCTCAATCGCTGTCGGCGTGACTTGTTTAGCCTCCGCCTCCGCAAGCGGAATGCCAAACAGGGGGCCGTGGTTGCGTCCCCGTATGCTACGGGCAGGGGTTCATGTGGACCTGGTGGATCGCGTCGATCTGCTCCAGCAGCTCCGGCGCCAGCTTGACGTTCACGGAGGCGATGTCGGTCTTCAATTGCTCCATGCGCGTGGCCCCGATGATGTTGGAAGCCAGGAACGGACGCGAGTTCACGAAGGCCAGCGCCATCTGCGCCGGATCGAGGCTCCAGTCCTTCGCGAGCGCGACGTATTTGGCCAACGCAATCTCGGCGCCGGGCTTCTCGTAGCGCTGGCCGCGGTTGAACAGCGTCGTGCGCGAGCCTTCCGGCCGCGCGCCGTTGAGGTACTTGCCGGTGAGATAGCCCTGCGCGAGCGGCGAATAGGCGAGCAGGCCGACCTGCTCGCGCATCGAGATTTCGGCCAGGGCGGTCTCGTAGGTGCGGTTCACGAGGTTGTAGGCGTTCTGCACCGAAGCGACGCGCGGCAGGCCGCGCGCGTCCGACACCTGCACGAACTTCATCGTCCCCCACGCGCTCTCGTTGGAGAGCCCGATATGGCGGATCTTGCCGGCCTTCACGAAGTCGCCCAGCACCTCGAGGATCTGCTCGATGGGGTTCTCGGGGCCAACATAGTCCTGGTGGCGATAAACGGTCGGGTTACCGCCCCAAGGCAACGGGCGGTCCGGCCAGTGCAGTTGGTAGAGGTCGATATAGTCGGTCTTGAGACGCTTGAGGCTCTTCTCCAGCGCTTCCGTCATCTGCGCCCGGTTGAGTTCGCCCGGAATGCGGCCGTCGCGAAACCAGTCCATGACGCTGCGGCCGATGACCTTGGAGGCGAGGATCACCTTGTCGCGCGAGCCACGGGACTGGAACCACGTGCCGATGATGCGCTCGGTCGAGCCCTGCGTGTCGGCGCTCGGCGGGATCGAGTAGAGTTCGGCGGTGTCAAAGAAGTTCACGCCCTGGGCGAGCGCATAGTCCATCTGCTCGTGGCCCTCGGCCTCGGTGTTCTGCTGCCCCCACGTCATGGTGCCGAGACACAGGAGGCTGACCTGCAGGCCGGTGCGGCCGAGAGGGCGGGTTTCCATGGCGAACTCCGAAGATGCATCGAAAGGAGCCGGCTTGAAGCACGGAAAAGCCCGGGGCGCCAGACCCCGGCCCGTGTCACCGCCGCGCTTCGCGTCTAGCGCGCCTGCCCGTGGTATTCGGCGTTCGGACGCATGTCGACCGCCGACGCCATTCTGTTGGACATGTTGAAGAACGACGCTACCGCGGCGATGTCCCAGATGTCGCGCTCGCCAAAGCCCGCGTCCCGCAGCGCCTGCCGGTCATCCTCGACGATCTCGTGCGAAGCGCGCGTCATCTTGGATGCGAAGCCCAGCATGGCGCGGTGCCGCGCCGAAAGGTCCGCGGCCCGCCAGTTCATCACCATCAATTCGCCGAGCGCGGGATCGCCCGAGAGCTGCCGCACGGCGGCTCCATGCGCAGTGAGACAATAGAAGCAGCGATTTTCGGCCGAGACCGCCACTGCGATCATCTCGCGCTCCAGTTTCGACAAGCCAGACGGTGCGAGCATCAGGTCGTTGTAGAACGTCGCGAAGGCCTCCAGCTTGGCGTTGTCATGCGCATAGGCGGCCAGCACGTTCGGGACAAAGCCGATCTTCTCCTGGCACTTGTCGAAATAGGCCTGCATCGGTTCGCTGAGCTCGGCGCGGGGAAGGTCCAGCGCCATCACACGCGGCTTACCGTCCTGCCGACGCGGGGTTTCCCCGGCCTGAGGCTTGTTTTTCGACATATTCTCCTCCTCGACGGCCAAAATCCGTCATGGCTTCGCAACCAGACCGTGCCTAGCATGGCCGAAGCAGCGGGGCCGACGCAAACGGCTCCGGAACAATGCCGCGAGGGGAGATCGACATGCTGAAGCGCGACCGGGATGGGCGCCAGGGGCTCGTGTCCGCTGTGGTCGAGGCCCTCCCCGCAGCAGGAGCGTCCGTTCCGGATGGCTTCGTCGAGGCCCTGTTCGCGCGCGTGTCGCCCGAAGACCTGTCGCTGTATTCACCCGCCGATCTGGCAAGCTTCGCCGCTAGCGCCTTCGAGCACCTCTCCGCCCCACGCCGGCAGGGCCGGGAGGACATTCGATTCACCGACCGCCGCGTCCAGATCGGCGGCCACGAGCGGGACATCACCGTTCTGGAAGCGCTCAACGACAACATGCCGTTTCTGCTCGACTCCACACTGGCGGAGTTGACCGAGCGCGGCATCACGATCCGCTTCGTCACGCATCCGATCGTGGCCGTCGAGCGCGACGCCGAAGGCCGGCTGGTGCGCTTCGCCGGCGAGGCGATGGCGGGTGGCCAGCCCGGCGCACGGCGCGAGAGCCTGATCCAGGTGCATGTCGACCGCCTCGACGGCGAGGAGGCGCGCCAGCGCCTGGCTGAGGCCTTGGGGCTGGTCTACGGCGACGTTCGCGTCGCCGTGCAGGATTGGGCCGCCATGCGCGGGCGCGTAGCGGAGGCGATCCACTCCTATCGCAGCAATCCCCCGCCGTTGCCCGGCGACGAGATCGCGGAGGCGATCGCGTTTCTGGACTGGCTCGCGGCCGACAACTTCACGCTGCTGGGCGTGCGCGAGTACCGCATGCCGGAGGGCGATTCCGCCGCCGATCCGGTGGAAGGCAGCGGCCTCGGCATTCTGGCCGACCCGAACGTGAAGGTGCTGCGTCGCGGCCGCGAGCTCGTCACCATGACGCCCGAGATCCGGGCCTTTCTGAAGGAGCCCGCGCCGCTCATCGTCACCAAGGCGAGCGTGAAGTCGCGCGTCCACCGCCGCGTCCATCTCGACTATGTGGGCGTCAAGCTGTTCACCCCGGACGGGCTGCTGTCGGGCGAACTGCGCGTCGTGGGGCTGTTCACGTCGTCGGCCTACACGGAAACCACCGGGGCGATCCCGTACGTCCGCCACAAGGTCGCGCAGGTGATCCGCCGCGCCGGCTTTGATCCAGCCAGCTATTCCGGCCGCGCGCTCCTGAACGTGCTGGAAAGCTACCCGCGCGACGAGCTGTTCCAGGTCGGCGTCGACCAGCTCCTGCGCTTCGCCACCGACATCCTGACCCTCTATGAGCGCCCGCGCGTCCGTGTGCTGGCCCGGCCGGACCGCTTCGACCGCTTCGTTTCGGTGCTCGTCTACATCCCCAAGGACCGCTACGACACGCAGGTGCGCAACCGGGTCGGCCAGCTGCTCGCGCAGATGTTCAAGGGCCGGCTCTCGGCCGCCTATCCGGCCTATCCGGAAGGGCCGCTGGCGCGCACGCACTACATCATCGGGCGCGACGAGGGTAAGACGCCGGCCATCGAACGCGGCGCGCTCGAGGACGCCGTGAACGCGGTGGTGCGCACCTGGAGCGACCAGCTCGCGGACGCTCTCGGGGACGCCATGGAAGGCTCGCGCGCCCGCGGCGTCGCCTCCCGCTTCGCCGGCGCGTTCTCGGCCGCCTATCGCGAGGCGTTCGGGCCCGCGCAAGCCATTGCGGACATCCAGGTTCTGGAGCGCCTCGACGACGCCAATCCGCGCGCCGTTCGAGTGGAGCGCCGCGACAACGACGACGAGACCCGCGTCAACCTGAAGGTCTTCGCCTTCGGCAAGCCGCTGCCCCTCTCCGAGCGGGTGCCGCTGCTGGAGAACCTGGGCTTCCGGGTGCTGAACGAGCGCACCTACCGGGTCGAGCCCGAAGGCGCGTCCGAGGCCGGGCGGGTCTGGATGCACGACATGGCGCTGGAGCGCTTCCAGGGAGGCGCTATCGACGTCGCTTCCCTGAAGCCGAAGCTCGAAGCCGCCCTGATGGCGCTGTTCCGCGGCTTGGCGGAGTCGGACGGCTACAACGCGCTGGTTCTCGAAGCGGGCCTCGGCTGGCGCGACGTGGCGGCGCTGCGAACCCTGTCGCGCTTCCTGCAGCAGGCCCGTGCGCCGTTCAGCCAGGACTACATGTGGACGACGCTGGCCAAGCACGCGGGCCTCGCGGCGCTGCTGGTCGAGCTCATCTATGCGCGTTTTGACCCGCGGCCCGAGGCGGCGACGGGGCGCGACGACCGGCAGACAGAGATCCGCGGCCGGATCGAGGCGGGTCTGGAGGCTATCGACAGTCTCGACGAGGACCGGATCCTGCGCAGCTTCGTGAACCTGATCGAGGCGTCGCTGCGCACCTCTTTTTTCCAGCTCGGGCCCGATGGCAAAGCTCGCATCCCGATCGCGTTCAAGTTCGACAGCCACCGGATCGACGGCCTGCCGCTGCCCCGGCCTCTTTATGAGATTTGCGTGCACTCGCCCCGCGTCGAGGGCGTCCACCTGCGCTTCGGCAAGGTAGCGCGTGGCGGTCTGCGCTGGTCCGACCGCCGGCAGGATTTCCGCACCGAGGTGCTGGGCCTCGTCAAGGCGCAGCAGGTCAAGAACGCGGTGATCGTCCCGGTCGGCGCCAAGGGCGGCTTCGTGCCCAAGCACCTGCCGCCGGCTTCCGACCGGCAAGCCTGGATGGCCGAGGGCGTCGCCGCCTACAAGGAATTCGTCGGCACGCTGCTTGATCTCACCGATAACATCGACGGCGACCATATCGTCCCGCCCGCCGACACGGTGCGGCACGATGGCGACGATCCCTATCTGGTGGTGGCGGCCGACAAGGGCACCGCGACGTTCTCGGACATTGCCAACGGCCTCTCGATCGAACACCACCACTGGTTGGGCGACGCTTTCGCGTCTGGCGGTTCGGTCGGCTACGACCACAAGGGCATGGGCATTACGGCGCGCGGCGCCTGGGAAGCGGTGAAACGCCATTTCCGCGAGATCGACGTCGACATCCAGACGACGCCCTTCACGGTGGCGGGCGTGGGCGACATGTCGGGCGACGTCTTCGGCAACGGCATGTTGCTGTCGGAGCAGATCCGACTGGTCGCGGCTTTCGACCACCGGGACATCTTCCTCGACCCCGCCCCCGACCTGACGCGCGCCTTCGCGGAGCGCCAGCGGCTCTTCGCGCTGCCGCGGTCGTCCTGGCAGGACTACGACAAGGCGCTGATCTCAAAGGGCGGCGGCGTGTTCCCGCGTTCTTTGAAGTCCATCCCGCTCTCGGCCGAGATCCGGGCCGTGCTGGGCTTCGACAAGGCCGAGGCGACCCCCGCCGAGGTCATGCGCGCCATCCTGAAGGCGCCCGTCGACTTGCTGTGGTTCGGGGGCATCGGCACCTACATCCGCGCCTCCAGCGAAACCGACGACCAGGCCGGCGACCGCGCCAACGACGCCGTGCGCATCACCGGCGCGCAGGTCGCCGCCAAGGTGATCGGCGAAGGCGCCAATCTGGGCGCGACGCAGCTTGGCCGGATTGAGGCCGCCCAGAAGGGCGTTCGCCTGAACACGGACGCGATCGACAACTCAGCCGGCGTGAACACCTCCGACGTGGAGGTGAACATCAAGATCGCGCTTGCGCCGCCGGTCCGGGACGGACGCCTCGACGACGCTGCCCGAAAGACCCTGCTTGCCGAAATGACCGACGAGGTCGGCCTGCTGGTTTTGCGCAACAACTACCTTCAGACCCTGGCGCTCTCCCTGTCCCAGGCGCGGGGCCACGAGGATTTCGGCTTTGCTCGCCGGTTGATGCAGACGCTGGAGGCGGCCGGGCGGCTCGACCGCACGGTCGAGTACCTTCCCGACGAGGCCACCCTCCTCGATCGGGACCGCAAGGGCGAAACGTTGACCAGGCCGGAGCTGGCCGTGCTGCTGGCTTACTCCAAGCTCGCTTTACATGACGCGCTCTTGGACAGCCGCGTGCCGGACGATCCGTACCTGTCTCGCGAACTGGTGCGCTACTTCCCAAAGATCCTGGTTGAACGCTTCCCCGATGCGGTGGAGACGCACCGACTGCGGCGCGAGATCATCGCAACGCAACTCGCCAACGCGATCATCAACCGCGGCGGCTCGACCGTGGTGACGCGTCTTGTCGACCAGACCGGCGCGGACGCGCCCACCATTGCGGCCGCTTATGCGGCGACGCGCGACAGCTTCGACCTCCTCGCGCTGAACACCGCGATCGACGGGCTCGACGCCCGCATTTCAGGCGACCTTCAGTTGCGCTTGTATCGCGGCGTGCAGGACCTGCTGCTGTCGCGCATGGTGTGGTTCATTCGCCACGTGGACTGGTCGCAGCATTCGCTGGACGATGTCGTGGGCCGCTTCCGCTCCGGCGTCGCCGCCGTGGAGAGCGCCCGCGATGCGGCGCTCAGCCCGGACGCGCGCGAGGCGGTCGCCCGGCGGGCCGGGGCGCTCGTGCGGGACGGCGTGCCCGAGGAACTGGCCCAGCGTCTCGCCACGCTGCCGGCGATCGGCGCCGCTCCCGACATCGTGCTAGTCGCCGAGAAGGTGGGACGGCCAGTGGCCGAGATCGCCGCCATCCACTTCGCCGTAGCCAATCGCTTCCGGCTCGGCGCGCTGTTCAACGCCGCCCAGGAGGTGCCGGCGACCGAGTACTACGACCGGCTCGCGCTCGACCGCGCCCTGGCGGGCATCGAAAGCGCCCACCGGGCGCTCACCAGCGAGGTCGCGCTGCTCGGCCTCCCGAACGGCGAAACCGCCATCGACGCCTGGGCGCAAAAGCGCGGCCCGTCAGTGGAGCGGATCGCCAGCGCGGTGGAGAGCATGACCGGCTCGGGCCTGACCCTCTCCAAGCTCACCGTGGCGGCGAGCCTGCTCGCCGATCTGGTGAGAGCCTGAGCGTCAGGCCGGCCGCTTGAGGCCGACCGCGGCGAGCGCCTGCGCCTGCCGCGCCTCGACGGCCGGCAGGGCGAAGTCTTCCATGGCGTCCTCGAAGAGACGGTGGAAGTTCAGCTCGGCCGACAGGTGCAGGAACACGCCGCCCAGACCGATGGCGGCGCGGTCCATGAACACGAATTCCTGCGGCACGCGCACGGGGCCCTTCTCCTTGAGCGCCTTGTGCACCGTGAAGGCCTCGCGCCGGCCGTATTCGGCCGGGCTGACCTTGTCCGCGATGGTGCGCACCCGGTCGTCCAGCAACGGCCCGTAGATGAACCGCGCCCAAATGTTCAGGATCTCGATCAGCTCCTTGGTGAGCCCTTTAAAGCCCCAAACCTCATAGGCGTGCACCACCCGGTCCGGGTCGTTCTCCAGGAGCCCGCGATACAGGTCTACGACGCCGCCCACGAAGCTCGGCGGGAAGATGCGGATGCAGCCATAATCGAGCAGGTTGATGCCCTGCGGCTCGCCGCCTTCCGAGAACACCGTGTAGTTGCCGAGATGCGGGTCGCCGTGGATCACGCCGAACCGGCTGAACGGCGTCCACCACGCCTTGAACATCGCAGTGGCGATGCGGTTGCGCTCCGCCAGCGAGTGCTTCTTGAAGCTCAGCATCTTCTCTCCCTCGAGCCAGTCGAGGGTCAGGAGGCGTCCTGTCGACAGCTCCGGCCAAACGCCCGGAACGCGCACCTGCGGCTCGTCCTCCAGCATGGCGGCATAGAGCGCGGCGTGTTTCGCCTCGCGGCGATAGTCGAGCTCCTCGCGCACCCGCGCGCCGATCTCCTTGGAGATCTCGCGCGTGTCGATGGCGGGGTCCATGCGCCGGTGCAGCGAAAACAACAGCTCGAGCTGCTGCAGGTCCGCTTCCACGGCCGACTGCATGTCGGGATATTGCAGCTTGCACGCCAGCAGCGAACCGTCCTTGGCGGTCGCCTTGTGGACCTGCCCGAGCGATGCGGCCGCGGAAGACCGCAGCTCGAACGAGCCGAACCTCGACTGCCAGTCCGCGCCGAGCTCCGCCATCATGCGCCGCTTCACGAAAGCAGGCCCCATCGGCGGCGCGTCGCTCTGCAACTTGGAGAGTTCCTCGGCGTATTCGGGCGGCAGGACGTCCGGTATCGTCGCCATGAGCTGGGCGACTTTCATGAGTGGGCCCTTGAGCCCCCCAAGCGCTTGCGTCAGCGCCTGAGCGCCCGAGCGCTCGCCATCACGCCCGAAGAGTCGCGCTCCCGCGATGCGCGCCGCCGCGCCGCCCACATTCGCCCCAACTCGCGCATAGCGCGCCGCTCGGGCGGAGAAGCGGTTCCGTTCGTCGTCTTGATCAGCCATGGGGAGGATATGGGGCTCAGCCAAGGGCCTGTCGATGGGCGCGAATGCACAGATCAGGCTCAGCTGACAGGCAGTTTGTCGCGGAACGCGGGACGGAGGCGGCCGGCGATGGAGGCGGCCTCCTCGCTAGGGTCGTTGTTGCGGCAAGCGAACCGAGCGAGGAGACGTTTGCGAGTTGGATCCGCCATCCAATCGAGGATGGCGCCTACTCCATCCCTTCCAGCTCGATGATCATGCCCTCGATCAGGTTGAGCCCGATGCTCCAGAAGGCCGGATCACGGGCGTCCAGCCCGAACGGCGCCAGCAGCTCGGTGTGGTGCTTGGTGCCGCCGGCCGCCAGCATGGCGAGATAGCGGTCAGCGAAGCCGTCCTGGGCCTTCTCGTAGACGCCGTAGAGGGAGTTCACCAGACAGTCTCCGAACGCGTAGGCGTACACGTAGAACGGCGAGTGAATGAAGTGCGGAATGTAGGTCCAGAACGTCTCATAGCCGGGACCGAGGCGGATCGACGGCCCGAGGCTCTCGGCCTGGACCTTCATCCACATCTCGCCCAGTTGCTCTGAGGTCAGTTCGCCGGCCGCCCTGGTGGTGTGGACCTCGCGTTCAAAGCTGTAGAACGCAATCTGCCGCACCACCGTGTTGATCATGTCCTCCACCTTCGCGGCCAGCATCGCCTTGCGGGCGGCCCGATCGGTAGTCTTGGCCAGCAGCGCCCGGAAGGTCAGCATCTCGCCGAAGACCGATGCGGTTTCGGCCAGCGTCAGCGGCGTCGGCGCCATCAGGGCGCCGTTCGGCGCGGCCAGCACCTGGTGCACGCCGTGGCCCAGCTCATGCGCCAATGTCATCACGTCGCGCGGCCGGCCCTGGTAGTTCAGCAGCACATAGGGGTGCGCGGATGGCACGGTCGGGTGGGCGAAAGCGCCCGGAGCCTTGCCAGGCCGCACCGGAGCGTCGATCCAGCGACCGTCGAAGAAGCGGCGCGCGATTTCGGACATCTGCGGCGAGAAGCCCTTGTAGGCGTCCAGCACGGTGTCGCGCGCCTCCGGCCAACCGATGGTGCGCTGCTCCACCTTGGGGAGCGGCGCGTTGCGGTCCCAGAAGTTCAGGGCGTCAACCCCGAACCATTTCGACTTGAGCGCGTAATAGCGGTGCGACAGGCGCGGATAGGCGGCGCGCACGGCCGACACCAGCGCGTCCACCACCTCGCGCTCGACGCGGTTCGACAGATGGCGGCTGTCCGCCACGTCCTCGAAGCCACGCCAGCGATCCGCGATCTCGCGGTCTTTCGCCAGCGTATTGGTGATCAGCGTGAACGTGCGAAGATTGGCGCCCAGCGTCTTGGCGATCGCCTCCGCGGCGGTGCGCCGAACTTCGCCGTCCGCGTCCTGCAGCTTGTTCAGCGTGGGTTCGAGCGTCAGCTCCTCGCCACCGATCTGGAACTTGAGGGACGAGATCGTCTCGTCGAACAGCCTGTTCCAGGCGGCCCGGCCCGTGACGGATTTTTCGTGGAAGAGCTGCTCCAGCTTGTCGTCCAGCTGGTAGGGCTTCTCCTTGCGGATGTCCTCCAGCCAGGGCCGGTAATGGCTCAAAGGCGCATGGGCCGCGAGGGCGTCGAGCTTGGAATCATCGACGCGATTCAGTTCGAGTTGAAAAAACAGCAGGTCCGAGGACGCCGCCGTCAGCCGCTCCTGGGCGTCGCCATAGAATTTGGCTCGCTTGGGGTCGGTCGTATCGCCCGCATAGACCAGGCCCGCGTAGGAAATCACGCGGCCGAGCCGATCCTCCAACTCCTCGTAGCGACGCACGGCCGTGAAGAGCGTCTCGGCGCCGTCAGCCGCCGAGACCAGACTCTCCAGCTTGCCCCGATAGGCGTCCGCAAACGCTTTGCACTCGGCCTCGGCGTGGACGAGTTCCTTCGCGAACTCAGGCGAATCCATCGCCGGATAGAGGTCGGTCAGATCCCATTCCGGCAGATCGCCGAGCGTCGCGCCGGCGACGGAGGCGGTTGCGGAGGCGTGAAGAACGGACCTGAGCAGCGGCATGTCTCACCATTTCAAAAAAGAACAGGAATCTGGATAGCACATATGGCCTCGATGGCGGCGCCAACAACCGGCCATGCAGGGCTGCCATTCCGTCGCCCGTTAAAGAGGCGTTTACCCGGCGCAGTCACGATCGCGCCGAAACGGGACACACAACTCAAGGCGGCAGATGAGCAGCACGATCCTGATCGTCGACGACGATCCCATTCAGCGCCGCCTTCTCGACAGCATGATGTCGCGCCTCGGCTATGGAACGCGCGTGTGCGAGGGCGGCGAACAGGCGCTCGCGCTTCTGACCGGGCCCGAAGCCGACACCATCGACCTCGTGATCCTCGACCTCGTGATGCCGAATCTCGACGGCATGGGCGTGCTCAGCCGCCTGCGTCAGGCAGGCAAGGCCGTTCCGGTGATCGTCCAGACCGCCCACGGCTCCATCGAAACCGTCATCAACGCCATGCGGGCCGGCGCGGCGGACTTCGTCGTGAAGCCGGTCGGCGCCGAGCGGCTCGCGGTCTCGATCAAGAACGCGTTGCGGACCGAGGCGCTGGAAGACGAAATTCGGCGCATCAACCGCCACGTCCAGGGCACACTCACCTTCAAGGACCTGGTCACCCGCAGCCCCGAGATGGCGCGTGTGATCCGGCTCGGCGAGCGCGCCGCCAAGTCCAACATTCCGGTGCTGCTGGAAGGCGAATCAGGCGTCGGCAAGGAGTTGCTGGCCCGCGCCATCCAGGGCTCGTCGGAGCGTCGTGGGCGACCCTTCGTCACCGTCAACTGCGGCGCAATCCCGGACAATCTGGTGGAATCCATCCTGTTCGGGCACGAGAAAGGCGCCTTCACGGGCGCTACCGAGCGGCACGTCGGCAAGTTCGTGGAGGCGAATGGCGGCACGCTGTTCCTGGACGAGGTCGGCGACCTGCCCCTCGACGCGCAGGTGAAGCTGCTGCGCGCCATTCAGGAAGGCGAAGTTGATCCTGTAGGCGGTCGCAAGACCGTGAAGGTCGACGTGCGGCTGATCTCGGCCACCAACGCCAACCTGATCGAGGCCGTGAAGCAGGGCCGTTTCCGCGAGGATCTGTTCTATCGCCTCAACGTTTTCCCGATCACGATCCCGCCGCTGCGCGCGCGCCGCGAGGATGTCGTCGATCTCGCCCGCCGGTTCATGGCGCGTTTCGCCGCCGAAGAGGGCAAGCGCCTGCGCGGCCTTTCGGCCGAGGCCGCCGCGCTTCTGGCCAGCTATCCCTGGCCCGGCAACGTCCGCCAGCTCGAGAACACGGTATTCCGGGCCGTCGTGCTGTGCGACGGCGACGAGTTGACGCTGGACGAGTTCCCGCAGATCGCCGCCCAGGTCGACGGGTTCGAAGTCCGGATGCCGCCCGCGCCGCCGCCTATCGTGCCGGCGTCCGTCTACAGCATGCCGCCGACCCAGCCGCAGCCGCCCCGTCTCGTCGACGACTATGCGGCTCATGGGGCGGCCTTTGCGGCTGCGCCGCAGCCTCCGATCGAGTTGCGGGACCCGAGCCGAATCGCCCTGCTGGACGAGAACGGCGACGTCCGCACCCTGGCGGCGCTCGAAGAGGAAGCGATCCGGTTTGCTCTGGGCCACTACCGGTCGCACATGACTGAAATGGCCCGGAAGCTCGGGATCGGCCGCTCGACCCTTTACCGGAAGTTGAAGGAACTCGGGCTCGACGATTCCGACGAGCAAGCCGAGAACGCAGCAGCCTGAGAAGCGATGTTCGCCGGCCACACAGCATCGCCAAAGCGGGCGCGTGTGGCGGCGCACAGGCCTTTTCGCAAGCGTTTGCATTGTGCCGTTCGTAGGTTTGGGCGCTAAAACCCGAGGCTAGGTCGCCGATGGCGAATCGACTGGAGTTTGGGATGCGCGCGCGCAGCCGAGGTGCGTCTTGGGTAGGTGTTTCAGCGCTCGCGATGGGGCTTGCGCTGGCATGGCCGGCTTCGGCGCAGAACGACGCCGCAACCCCGGCGGTCGCCGATCACGGCGTGTCGGTCCCGCTGCCGGATGAGCCGTCCGTTCTCGCCGTCGACGCCGACGCGGCGGCCGAGAAGCGCGCCGCCATCGTCGAAGTGCCTCTGCCGGAGGAGCCGACGCAGCTCATCGTCGAGCACGCGGCCCCGCACGCGCCCGCAGCCGTTGCGGCTGCGCCAAGCAGCCCCTCCATCGACATCCCGCCTCCCGATCTTCCGGCCGTCACGGTCGTGATCGACCCGCCAAGCGCCACCGTGGCTGCGCTCGAGCCAGCCATCCTGCGGGACGCGCTGAAAGCCTATGTGGACGGAGGCGGCAAGCCGTCCACCCCGGTCGCCAGGCTCGGCAAGAAAGAGCGCGAGCAGATCGCGGCGTTCTACGCTGCGCGAAACGACGAACCCCTCTGGATCCTTGCCGGCCCCCCCGGGCCCGCCGCAAAGCGGCTTCAGGCCCAGATCGCCACGGCCGAGGACGATGGACTCGACCTCGCCGCCTACCCGACGCCGCGCCTCGACGCCGTCGCGGGAGAGGACGCCGCCAGCGCCGAGATCGCCCTCTCGGTCGCGGCGGTCGCGTATGCGCGCGACGCCCGCGGCGCGCGGATCGAGCCGAGCCGGCTGTCCAACCTGATAACCCCCGATATCGACCTTCCGGCTCCGGCCGAAATCCTGGCCTCCGTCGCAGGCGCCGAAGACGCCGGGCAGGCGCTCGCCGCATTCCAGCCGCCGCACCCCGGCTATCTCGCCCTCAAGGCGAAGTTGCACGAGTTGCGGGAATCCACCGGCGCGGTGCGGCAGGAGCGCGACGAATTCGAGGGCCCGCCGCTCCGGTTCGGCTCATTCGACGAGCGCGTGCCCCTGATCCGCGCGCGCCTCTCGCTCGCGTCGAAATCAGACACCGCCTATGACGACGACCTCATCGCGGCCGTGAAAAGCTTCCAGCGCGAGCGGCGGGTGCGGGCCACCGGCATCTTCGACCAGCGCACCGCCGACTTGCTCAGCGGCCGCATTCGCTCCAACCCCGGCGCTATCGGGCTCGGCGACATCATCGCCAACATGGAGCGCTGGCGTTGGCTGCCGCAGGATCTCGGCGCGCGCCACATCGAGGTGAACCTGCCCGAATACACGCTGCGCCTCTACGAGGACGGCAAGGTCGTCCACCGCACACGCGTCGTGGTCGGCAAGACGACCTCGCCGACGCCGATCTTCTCGCACATGATGGACCACGTAATCGTGAACCCGTCATGGTACCTGCCGCCGTCCATCCTGAAGAACGAGTTCCTGCCCAAGATGGCGGCCGACCCGCTCTATGCGCAGCGGCTGGGCTACGAGGTCATCCGGCGCGGGGACCGCATTTCGGTGCGCCAGCCGCCGGGTGAACGCAATGCGCTCGGCTTCATCAAGTTCATGTTCCCCAACCAGCATGCCGTCTACCTGCATGACACGCCGTCGCGCGCGCTGTTCGGCAATGAAAAGCGCGCCTTCAGCCATGGCTGCGTCCGTGTCGAGAACCCGTTCCGGTTGGCCGACTTCGTGCTCGGCGACCAGGGCTTCGACGAGAAGCGTCTGAGGGCCATGATCGGCAAGGGCGAGCGCACCATCCGCTTCAAGCAGGCGCTGCCGATCCACCTCACCTATTTCACCGTCGGGGTGGACGATGCGGGCCGCCTTGTGCGCCGTGAGGATCTTTACGGCTATGACGGCCGGGTAAAAACGGCGCTCGGGGTCGGGCCGGACGGCCGGCGCTTCGCGCACGCGACATCCCTGCCCCAAGCCCGGCAGCCCTGAGCCGCGTTTAGATGGAAAAGCGCCATCAACAGGCGAGCCTCGCCGGGGCTTTGACCTGACCCTTGAGCCGTGGTCATATTCGCCCCGATCGGACCCAGGCTGACGCTGGCTCTCACGAGTTGGCGGTGGAACGACGCAAATGGACCGCCGGACCCTCTGGGCCGAGGCGGCCCGCAGGGGGGCGCTAACGTGCCATTAATCCTTTTGGGCAAGGTTCAATTCATCATTCCAACGGTTTTGGGCGTGTTTGCGTCCTTTTCCGACCAACCGATGAGTTGAATCTTGCGTTCAAGGCGTGCGTCTCGACCCGCGGCTCTGGCGTCGCGTTGCCTTCGTTCGGCGACGCCCGCGCTTGCGGCGATCACGATGATCCTGGGCGCGACCGGCGACGTCGGGAACGCGGTCGCGGATGGCGGCACCCGCTCGCTGAGCATCTACCACACGCATTCCAAGGAAAGCGCGACCATTACGTTCAAGCGGAACGGGGTGTTCGACCGCGACGGGCTCGAAAAGCTGAACTGGATGCTCCGCGACTGGCGTCGCGACGAGCCCACCAGCATGGACCCGCGCCTGTTCGACATCGTGTGGGAAGTTTACCGCGAGGTCGGCTCCGAGGAGCCCATCAACGTCGTGTCGGCCTATCGCGCGCCAGAAACCAACGCGATGTTGCGCCGCCGCTCGCGCGCGGTCGCCAAGCACTCGCAGCACATGCTCGGCAAGGCGATGGACTTCTACCTGCCGGACGCCTCCATGGCGAAGGTGCGCGAAATCGGCCTGCGCCTGCAGCGCGGCGGCGTCGGCTACTATCCGACAGCCTACAACCCCTTCGTACATCTCGACGCCGGCAGCGTGCGGCATTGGCCGCGCCTCAGCCGCGACCAGCTCACGCGGCTGTTCCCGGACGGCAAGACCGTCCATCTCCCGCTCGATAACAAGCCGATGGCCCGTTACGAGGAGGCGGCCGCCGAAGTCATCGCCAATGGCGGCACCGTGTTCGGCGGCGGCGGCGAGGGTGAGGAAGGCGGCACCCGCGTGGTCGCGAGCCGCAAGGGCAAGAGCTTCTTCGCAGCGCTGTTCGGCCTTGGCGGCGAGGACGAGGACGAGGAATTCGCGCAGCCGGCGCGCGGTCGCGGACGCGGCCAGGCGCGGCCGCCCGCTCAGGTCGCCGCCTATGCGCCCACGCCGGGCGAGGACGACCGCTACGTCGCCGTGAACGCGTCGCGTTCTCTGTTCGGGTCGTCAGACCCTGCTCCGGTCCGCAGCCAGCCCTTCGCGCGCCGTCAGCCCGCCCCTGAGCCCGCGCCCGCCCCGGTCCAGGCGCCCGTTCAGGTCGCCTCGCTCGGGCCTGCCGGCATGGCCGTCATGGAGCCGTCTCCGCCGCCTGAGCCCGCTCCCGCGCCTGTGCTGCCGAGGCGCGTCGACGTCCCGCTGCCGACCGCGCGGCCGGCCAGCATCGTTCCGCCGGCAGCTGCGCCGCAAGCCGCCGAGCCCCAGTCGACCCAGCCTCAGCTCGTATGGCAGGCCGGCCCCGCAGGCGCGCCGAGCGCCGTCGAGGCGCGCGTCGTCAACGTTCCGCTGCCGATGGCGCGCCCGGCCGACCTGGGCGCCGGCGCGCCGGCCGCTCCCGTCTACGCGAACGTGCCGCTGCCGCCCTCGCGACCCGTCACCGTGGCCTCGCTGTTCCCGATGGTCCCGGCCTCGATGCCGATCGCGCCCGTGTCCGGCGCGCTGCCGGCCGGCATGCCGAGCCTGCGCCCCACCGAGGCGCCGCATGCGGCCGCGACCACCACGGTTGCGAGCAGGCAGCCTGAACCGGCTCATGATCCCGACGCCACCGCGTCGCTGGACCGGGATGGGCTTCAAAGCCTCTTTGCGGGCGCCAGCCTGGCCGGCCAGGTGCAACTGCGCACCGCCGTGGTGAACACCGCCAAGGCCAAGCCCTCCGCCAGGGACGTTCCGGGCGGCGGCTCAAAGCCGGCGTCGACGGTCGCGATGCGGTTCGAGCAGGCTCCGGCCGAATTGAGGACGGATCGTTTCAGCGGCCCGGCCGTGAAGGCGCTGCCCACCGCGTCCTTCAGCCCCGCGCGCTGATCGACGCCCAACAGAAAAGCGCGCCGCCAAAGGCGACGCGCTTGCTGCCGACAGAACTGTCGCGAGCCGGTCAGCCCATCCCGAGCGCTTCGAGATAGAGCTCCATGATGGCCTCCTGCTCCTTGCGCTCGGCGTGATCCTGCTTCCTGATCGCCACGATCTTACGGATGATCTTGGTGTCGAAGCCGTTGCCCTTGGCCTCGCCATACACATCCTTGATGTCTTCGCTGAGTGCCTTCTTCTCTTCCTCGAGGCGCTCGATGCGCTCGATGATGGCCTTCAGCTGGTCGGCCGCGATCGAAGTGTCCATGGAGTCTGCCCCGCGAGAATCGTCGTCGTTTGGAGGCTGGGGGTTTCGGCCATGGGGCGGCTGCGGTCAAGGCCTGCTTCGCGGCCCTGTGGAACGCGGGGACAGGCGCGCTGGCTAGCAGTCAGATGCTCGGGCCCGGATCGGGGCTAAACGCCGCCCTGTGGCGGCTCGCCGTGCGTGTTGGATGCCGTTCCACCCGGTGCTGCGCCGGATCGGCGAGGATCGATTTCAGCGCGGCGGCCATGCGGTCGCCCCACTCCGCCTGTTCGGTCGCCGTCGCGATGAGATCCTGCCGAATTTCCACCAGGACGTTCGAGAGGCCGCGAACTGTGGCGTGGCGATTTATGGTGTCGCCCGCCAGCGCGCCGTCATAGGGCTCGTTGTCGCCGACCACCAGCGCCCGGTCTGCCGCGAGCGCGGCGATCAGCGGCAACGGCAGGCGGGGATCCGCGTCCCACAGGACGGTGACGTGCCAAGGCCGCGGAACGCCTTTCCAGGCGGGCGTGAACGAGTGCATCGACACGATGGCGGGCGGGACGCCCGACGCCAGGGCCTCATCGACCGCTGCTCCCACCGCCCGATCGTAGGGCCGGTAGAACCGCGCCAGGCGCCTCTCAACCTCAGCTCTGTCGGCCCGGGCGTTGCCCGGCACCACGGCCCCGTCGGATAGGCGCATCACCAGCGTGGGATCGTCCTCGCCACGGTTGGGGTCGATCAACAGCCGCGAAAACGTGCTGAGCACGGCCGGGCAACCCAGCCGCTCCGCCATCCGCAGCGTGACGCCCGCGATGCCGATGTCATACGCGATGTGACGCTCCAGCTCGGAGGCCGGCATGCCGAGGCTGGCGTAATCCGCCGGAATGCTGTTCGACGCATGGTCGCAAAGCAGCACCACGCCGCTGGCGGGGTCGCCCGGGATGATGACGGGATGTTCAATCGGGGCGGCGTCGCGCGGGGCAGGCATGCAAGGATCCCAGTGACCCGCAACCATAGTGACGGGCCCGGCGAACTGCCATAGGACAGTGGGCTTTCCCACCGTGAAGCGATTTCCCATGAGCGCCCCTGAAGCCGCCCGGTCCGGGCCCTCCCCGTCGGCGCGCAGCTTGGCGAGCGGCCGCGCCGGCGCTCTCGCGGCGCTGATCGGCGGCGCGCTCGCGATGGGCGTTTCCCCCCTGTTCGTCAGGCTGGCGAGCGACGCGGGCGTCGGCCCCTTCGCGTCCGCGTTCTGGCGCGTCGCGCTCGCGCTTCCAGTGCTCTACGGCTGGGCCCTGCTGGAAGAACGCTCCGCCGGCCTGGGCGCGCGGCCGACCTTCACCAAGGCCGCCGTCGTCTCGGGGCTGCTGTTCGCCGGCGACCTCCTGTTCTGGCACCTCGCCATCCTGAAGACCACCATCGCGAACGCGACGTTCTTCGCCACCACGGCGCCGATCTGGGTGGTGCTGTTCTCGTGGTTGGCGCTGAAGCAGAAGATCCGGCGCGAGATCGTGGTCGGCATCGCGATCTGCACGCTGGGCGGCGTCGCGCTGATCGGCAACTCGCTGCAGGTCGATCCCGCCAAGCTGCGCGGCGACCTCATGGGCCTCGCGACCGCGGTGTTCTTCGGGCTGTATTTCATCGCCGTCCAGGCGGCGCGCAAACATGCGGGCGCGGCGCGGGTCACCTTCGCGCTGTCCTGCGTCACCAGCGTCATCCTGCTCGCCGCCGCGCTGCTGGCCGGCGATGCGCTCTGGCCCGCCACCATGGGCGGCCTCGCGGCGTTGTTCGCGATGTCGTGGCTGAGCCACGCGGGCGGCCAGGGGCTGCTGTCCGTGGCGCTCGGCCGTCTGCCGGCGGTGTTCTCCTCTCTGGTGATCTTCCTGGAGGCGATCGCTGCCGCCATCGTGGCGTGGATCGCGCTGGGCGAAGCGCTCACGCTGGTGCAGTCTCTGGGCGGCGCCCTGATCCTGATCGGCATCTGGGTGGCCCGGCCAAGAGCCGAAAAAGCCCGGACCCAAGAAGCCCGAACGCAAGAAGCCCGAACGTAAGAAGCCCGAACGCAAGAGGGCGAATAACAGGGAGATCCCGATGCGTGACGCCGCCGAAACCAGAGCGACCCTGCGAGCCATCTTCGACGCGGCGGTCCGTGCGGCTCACCCCAGCGATTGCCTTCCGGCGTTTCTCCCAGAGCCTCCCGCCAAGGGGCAGATCATCGTGCTCGCGGCCGGCAAGGCCGCGGCCAGCATGACGGTGGCGGCCGAACGGTTCTATCTCGACGAGCGCGGCGTCGCGCCGGCCAGGCTGGCCGGCCTCGCGGTGACGCGCATCGGCTACGGCGAGCCCACCCGGGTCGTCGGCGTGGTGGAGGCCGGCCATCCGGTTCCGGACGAAGCCGGGCTGGCTGCGGCGCGCAGCACGCTGGCGCTGGCCCAGGCTGCCGGCGAGGACGATCTCGTGCTGGCGCTGATCTCGGGCGGCGGCTCCGCCAACTGGATCGCCCCGGCGGGCGGGCTCACGCTGGCCGAAAAGCAGGGCCTCACCCGCGCGTTGCTGCGCTCGGGCGCTTCCATCGGCGAGATCAACACGTTGCGCAAGCGCCTGTCGCTGATCAAGGGCGGCCGCCTAGCCCGCATCGCGGCTCCGGCCCGCATCGTCACGCTGGCGATCTCGGACGTGCCGGGCGACGACCCCTCCACCATCGCGTCCGGCCCCACCGTCCCAGACCACACCACCATGGCGGACGCGCGCGCCGTGGCGGCGAAATACAGGCTCGACCTGCCCCCAGCCGCAAAAGCGCTGCTGGCGGACGACGCCAACGAGACGCCGAAGCCCGGCGATCCCGCCTTCGCGCGCGCCGAATTCGCCATCGTGGCGACGCCCGCGCAGTCGCTCGCGGCGGCCGCCGAAGCCGCCAAGGCGGCCGGCTACGAGCCGCTGCTGCTGGGCGCGGACCTGGAGGGCGAGGCGCGCGACGTCGCCCGCGCGCACGCCAAGGAGGCGCTGCGCCTCAAAGCCGCCGGCCAGAAAGCGGCTCTCATCTCGGGGGGCGAGCTCACCGTCACCATCAAGGGCGAAGGCCGCGGCGGCCCCAACCAGGAATACGCGCTGGCGCTCGCCCTCGCGCTGGACGGGGAGAGCGGGATCGCCGCGCTGGCGGGCGACACGGACGGCACCGACGGCGGCGCCGGCAAGGCGGATGACCCTGCGGGCGCGGTCGTGGACGCCACAACGCTGCGGCGCGCGCGGGACGCCGGCCTGGACGCTCAGGCCTGCCTGGCCAACAACGATTCCACCGGCTTCTTCGAGACGATTGGCGACCTGCTGCAGCCCGGGCCGACCCGCACCAACGTCAATGACCTGCGCGTCGTGCTGATCGGTTGACAGCGCCCGGCCAGCCTCGCCAAATCGCAGCCGAATCGCGCCCTTCCGGGTTCACTACGGATACGCTCTCGCCCATGTCGATACGACTTTCCGCGCTGCTCGCCGCCGCGCTCGTCTCAACCGTGGCGTTCGCCGCGCCGGCGCGTGCGGACCTGCGACTGTGCAACCTCACCCAGAGCCGCATCGGCGTCGCGCTCGGCTATCGGGACGGCCAGGGCTGGCTCTCGGAAGGCTGGTGGAACCTGAAGCCGAACGAGTGCGAGACCATGCTGAAGGGCGGGCTGGCGGCGCGCTTCTACTACATTTACGCCCAGGATTATGACCGCGGCGGCGAGTGGGGCGGCAAGACGTTCATGTGCACGCGCGACAAGGAATTCACGGTCCGCGGCATCGAGGATTGCCTGGCGCGCGGCTTCGATCGGGTGGGCTTCTTCGAGATCGACACGGGCGAGCAGAAGAGCTGGACCGTGCAGCTCACCGACCCCAGTCGAGCCGCGCCCGCGACCCCGCCGAAGGGCCCCTGACGCCGCTACTCGGCGGCCTGGAGCGCCCGGCGCGCCTCATCTGCCACCCGGTCGATCTCGCCCAGCACCCGCTCGGTCTCGACGTGGTGCGGCATGTGGCCGACGCCCGGCAGCAGGAACAGCTTCGAGCCGGCGATCTGGCGGCTGATCGCCACCGCATGGATCACGGGCGACACGATCTTGTCGGCCTCGCCATGCAGGACGCTGGTCGGAACCGTGATCTCGCCATAGCGCGGAGCTTGCGCCTCCACATGCGCATGGAGATCCAGGAGATCCTCTGCGTTGGCCTGGAACTCAGCCGGCCGCAGCAACAGCCGCACCGCGGTGCGCTCCGCGTATTCGGGCGGCGGCGTGTTGGGCGAGAACACGCCCTTGATCCCGGCGTCCAGCGCCAGCGCGGTTACCGGGGTCGCGATGGAGTAGTTGAAGGCCGGCGCGAACCGCCCGCCCGCCGCGGCCGAATTGTACCATGCCACGCCTCCCATCCAGGGATGGGTGACGCCCGCCACGAGCACGAGGCCGCTCACCAGGTCCTTGTGGTCCAGCGCGAAGGCGGTCGCGAGCGCTCCCGACCAGGAATGGCCGACCACCACGGCCCGGTCCACCCCGATATTGCGCAACGCCGCGCGGATCA
This sequence comes from Alsobacter metallidurans, assembly GCF_014636935.1. GTDB lineage: Bacteria > Pseudomonadota > Alphaproteobacteria > Rhizobiales > Beijerinckiaceae > Alsobacter > Alsobacter metallidurans. The sequence goes on from NZ_BMES01000002.1 coordinate 2,092,224, forward strand.
CGTCAGCCTGCCGGGCCGGAGAGGCCTCGGCGCGCCCTCCCGGGCGGGTCGTCCAGCCATGCCCCGGCCGATCCACCGCGATGACCCGATAGCGTTCGGATAACCGGTCGCCCAGCGCCATCATCATGTCGCCCGAGTTGGCCGAGGCGCCATGCAACAGCAGCACCGTGCCGGCTCCGTCGTGAGGGCCACGGTCGACGAGATGGACGGTCGCGCCGGGGACGCGTACGAGCTTGCCGCGCGGCGGGTATCGGCGATCGATATAGCCGGCCAGCACCGCCGAGGCGGCGGCTGAGGTCAAGGCTACGCCGGCCGTGAGGGCAAGCGTCTTGGCGAAAAAGTTCATGAGGCGAAGAACTCCCGGTTCCGACGCTTACGCGCGAGACCCCGGAAAAGGTTCAGGCCGCAGACGCGCCAAATGCCGCACCGCCGTCCCGAATGTCAGAGGCTGGTTTCGCCCACGTCCGGCTCAAGGCTCTGAACAGCTTTCTTCACGTCGGCCAGAAACGGGTTCACGGCCAGCGCCTTGCGGAACACCTCATAGGCCTGCTTCCTGTCGCCGTTGGATTGCAGGATGATCCCCAAGCCCGAAAGCGCGCCGAAGTGGCGGGGCTCGCGTGACAGCGTCTCGCGCAGGTCCGCCATGGAACGCGTCATGTCGCCCATCATGAAGAACACCGTCGCGCGCTTGTTCCAGGCCTCCGCCCAATTGGGCTGCAGCGCGATCGCTCGGTCGAGGAGCTCGATCGCGAGCGGCTGGTCGTCCTGCGCGGCCTCCATGGCCCGGCTGAGCAGGAGGTCGGCCGTGTCGCTGCCGGAGCGCATCCAGCGCCGCTGGATGCTGGCCACGATGCCTTTGGCCTCGCTCTCGTCCGTCGTGCGGGCGAGCCGCTCATAAAGATCGCCAAGGCTGGCGGCCCGGGGAGGCGGCGGCGCCTCGGCCTTTTTGGGCGCCGGCTGCGGCGGGGCCGCAAGGGCGGCGTCGCCCAGGATGGCGAGGCTCAGGCCGGAGAGCAGGAAGATCCGGATCGCGCGCATCCGGTCAACATAAGGCTCGGACCCGGCCTGTCAAAGGCCCCGCTGTCGCAGCCGGCCGCAAACGAACGAAAACAGGGCGCAGAGGCTGCGCCCTGTTCGACGGATCACAATGAAAGCCGGCCCGGAGGCCAGCCGCCAGGGCTCAGCCCTGGCGCGCCTTGTAGCGCTTCTGGGTCTTGTTGATGATGTAGACGCGGCCCTTGCGGCGCACGATTTGGTTGTCGCGGTGACGCTCGCGCAGCGACTTGAGAGAGTTGCGGATCTTCATCGGTCCAGTCTCGCTTCAAACGGTCGCGCGGAACGACCTGAATGGGTCTAGGATTTGCGCGGGCACGAAGTAAACCACGTGGTTCTGCGGCCCACGCGCCCTTCGGTGTTGGTGAATAGTCCATCCTTGGGCGGGTTTCAAGTCAGGCAGGGTGGAAACCTGCGTCTGGGATCGTATTTCCACACCGGCTCCAAACCGCCTGCGGGCTCACGAGGGCTTCCAGCCCCGCGTCCCCACCTCTAGGATCGCGCAAAACCGATCAGCGAGGACGCCCCATGAGCAGCGCCGCCCCCCACGGCCCCGTCACGACCCGCCGCGAGGGCGACGTCACGCTGATCCTGGTGGACAGCCCGCCCGTGAACGCCCTGTCGCAGGCTGTGCGCGCCGGACTGCTGGAGGCCGTGAAGGCCGCGGCCGCCGACGCTGGTGTCAAAGCCATCGTGCTTGCGTGCGAGGGCCGCACGTTTATCGCCGGCGCCGACATTCGCGAATTCGGCAAGCCGCCGCTCGCGCCCGGCCTGTCGGAAGTTCTGTCCGCGATCGAAAGCTGCGCGAAGCCCGTCGTCGCCGCGATCCACGGCACGGCGCTGGGCGGCGGCTTCGAGGTCGCGCTCAGTTGCCATGGCCGCATCGCCGACAAGGGCGCGGCGGTCGGCCTGCCGGAAGTGAAGCTCGGCATCATCCCCGGCGCGGGTGGAACGCAGCGCACGCCGCGCCTCGCCGGGCCGGTCGCCGCGCTGGAAATGATCTCGTCCGGCAAGCCCGTGAAAGCCGCCCAGGCCAAGGCGATGGGCCTGCTGGACTCCGTCGCGTCGGGCGACCTGCGCGCCGAAGCGATCACGCTCGCCCGCGCGCTGTCGGGCAAGCCGCTGCGTCGGACGGGCGAACTTGCCGTGCCGGCGTTCGACCATGCGGCGTTCAACAAGGTCGCGGCCACCGTCATCGGCAAGGCGCGCGGCCAACTCTCGCCCGTGCGCGCCGTGGAGGCCGTTCGGCTCGCCACGACGACGGCAATCGGCGAAGGCCTGGCGGCCGAGCGCGCGATCTTCACCGAACTGGTCGGCTCCGACCAGGCCAAGGCGCTTCGCTACGCGTTCTTCTCCGAGCGCGAGGTGCAGCGCGTCCCGCACCTGGAGGGCGTCTCTCCCCGCAAGGTCGAAACCGTCGGGGTGATCGGAGCCGGCACCATGGGGGCCGGCATCGCGGTGTCGCTGCTCGACGCCGGGCTGCGCGTCACCGTGGTGGAAACCAGCACGGCCGCCGTCGGGGCGGGTTGGGACCGCATTGCCGGCCTCTATGCGAGGGCGCTCAAATCCGGCCGCATCGATGAGGCCGGCAAGGACGAGCGGCTCTCGCGACTGACCGTCTCGGAGGATTTCGGCGACCTCGCCGGGTGCGACCTCGTGATCGAGGCTGCCTTCGAGGAGATGGGCGTAAAGAAGGAGATCTTCGGCCGGCTTGGAGCCGTCGCTCAGGCCGTCGCCGTGCTCGCCACCAACACGTCCTACCTGGACGTGAACGAGATCGCGCAGGCCTCGGGGCGCCCCGCCGACGTGATCGGGCTGCACTTCTTCTCGCCCGCCAACATCATGCGGCTCGTCGAGGTGGTCGAGGGCGCGGCGAGCGCCCCCGATGCGGTCGCGACCGGCGTCGCGCTCGCCCGTCGGCTCGGCAAGCTGCCGGTCACCTGCGGGGTGTGCGACGGCTTCGTCGGCAACCGCATCCTGGCGACGTGGCGGCAGATCACCGACTTCGCGCTGGAGGACGGCGCGCTCCCCGCAGAGGTCGACGCCGCCCTGGAAGGCTACGGCATGGCGATGGGTCCGTTCGCGGTGGCTGATCTCGCCGGCCTCGACATCGGCGCCGCGCGCCGCAAGCGCCTCGCGCCGACGCGCGACCCGAAAGCCCGCTACGGAGGAACCGTAGCCGATCGCCTGTGTGCGCTGGGCCGCTTCGGCCAGAAGACCGGGGCCGGCTACTATCGCTACGTGGACGGCAAGCGGCAGGTCGACCCCGAGGTGACCGCGATCGTCCAGTCCGTCTCGGCGGAGCTCGGCCGCCCTCGCGAGCCGTTCGACCCGGATCGGCTCGTTCGGCAGGTGCGCGCCGCCATGGCGAACGAGGGAGCCAAGATCCTGGCCGAAAAGATCGTCCCGCGCGCGCTCGACATCGACATGGTGCTGCTGCACGGCTACGGCTTCCCGGCCTGGCGTGGCGGCCCGATGTTCGAGGCCGACCTTGTCGGCCTTCCGACCATCCTGGCCGACATGCGCGAGATCCATGCCGCCTTCGGGCATGGGTGGGAGCCGGCCGAACTGCTGGTTGAACTGGCCGGGAGCGGCGGCTCCTTCGGTTCTCACCAACGCTCGGGGTAAGGCGCTGGCGCTAGGTCTTGGCGTCGCCTTCCATGGCGGGAACGCCCTCGGCGGCAGATCCGAGCCGGCGCTGCATGATCACCTGGTCCAGCCAGCGCCCGTGCTTGTAGCCGACGTCGCGCACAACGCCGGCGTTCAGGAAGCCGAGCGCCCGGTGCAGCGCGATCGAGCCTGTCGACGAACTGTCGCCGATCACCCCGACCATTTGCCGAAACCCCTGCCGCTCGCAATGCGCGATCAGCGACGAAAGCAGCGCCCGGCCCACGCCCCGCCCCTGAACCTCGGGGGCGACATAGATCGAATCTTCCACCGTGAACCGGTAGGCGGGCCGCGGCCGATACGCCGAAGCATAGGCGTAGCCTACGATCCGGTCGTCTGCCTCGGCCACCAGATAGGGGTAGCCGGCCGCGAGCAACTCGCGGCGACGCCGCGCCATCTCGGCCTCGTCCGGCGGATCGATCTCAAACGACGCCGTGCCGTTCAGGACGGCATGCGAGTAGATCGCGGTGATGTCGGGCAGGTCGCGATCTTCGGACGGGCGGACGATGGAGGTCATTCGGGGGCTCGGCTTCTGCCTGTCCTTTGTGGCGCCATCCGGCTGCGGGCGAAAGCCGCTCCAGTTGCGCCGCAACGAAAAAGGCCCCGGGGGTTGCCCCGGGGCCTCACTTCAAGGCCGTTGCAGCCCGTCCGTTTAGTTGTTCCGCTGACCCATCAGGGAGAGCAGGAACTGGAACATGTTGATGAAGTTCAGGTACAGCGACAGGGCGCCCATGATGGAGGCCTTGCCGGCCATGGTCTGGTCGTGGCCGACCACGTCGTACTCTTCCTTCAGGCGCTGCGTGTCCCAGGCGGTCAAGCCGGCGAAGATGCCGACGCCCACGAGGTTGATCACGAACTGCAGCGCGCCGCTCTGGAAGAAGATGTTGGCCAGGCTCGCGATGATCAGGCCGAAGAGGCCCATCACCAGGAACGAACCCATCGCCGAGAGGCTACGCTTGGTGGTGTAGCCATACAGCGAGAGCGCGCCGAACGAGGCCGCCGTGATGAACAGCGTCTGCACGATGCTGCCCATCTTGAACACGAGGAAGATCGTGCTCAGCGACAGACCCATCACGGTCGCGAAAGCCCAGAAGGTGCCCATCAGGGCGCCCATGCTCATCCGTTCGAAGCGGAACGAGAGAAAGAACACGAAGCCGAGCGGCGCCAGCATCACCAGCCACTTCAGCGGGCTGAGATAGAGCGCGGCGCCAAAGCCGGTCAGGTAGATGGAACGGCCGATCGGATAGGCGGTCGGCACGGACGATACGGCGGCCATGTAGGTCCCGAGCGCCACGAGCGCCGAGATCGCAAGCGCGATCGTCATGTGGTTGTAGATGCCGAGCATATAGGCGCGCAGGCCCTGGTCGTACTCGGCGACGCCAGCCCGGCCGGCGACGGGCCCGAACTGGGAATAGGCGTTGCGGTCATAGTTCGACATGTGCGTCCTCGCAGAGCGAATTGCTTTTCCCCTCCTACCGGTGTGGTCCCGGCAGTTGCATCAAATATGAGGGGCCCCCATCGGTAAAACAAGAGCCGCCCTCGGCGGCGCAATCGGAAAAAGCAGAGCTGGATTATGTCAATTGTAACAGCACGGTAAATTTCGCGCAGTTGAAGCAGCCGTCCCGCCGTTCCGCTGTTTTCTACTTACAGGTCGCGGAGATAAGCAGCCGGCTTCTGGCCGAGGATTCGCCACGTCCCGGCGAGGCCGAGAACGATCGTTAAGGCGACGGAGCCGATCGCGACCGATCCGGCCCCTGCCAGCGACCATTCCAGGCTAAGCTTCATCAGCTTCTCAACGATCCACCAGGCGGCCGCCGTCCCGGCGAGCGTGCCGAAGATCGCGGTCGCCACGCCCAGGATGCCGTACTCCAGCAGAAACGCAGCGAGCAGCCGTCCGCGCGTGGCGCCGAGAGTCTTCAGCACCACGGCGTCATACACGCGCGAGCGCCGCCCGGCCGCAAGCGCGCCGGCGAGCACCAGGATGCTGGCCGCGACAGCCACCGTGCTCGCGCCCCGGATCGCGAGCGCGAGTTGCCCAACGAGGTCGTTGATGGCGTCCAGCGCGTCCTTCACCCGCACGGTGGTGACGTTGGGGAAGTCTTTCGCCATGGCGGCCACGACGGCCTGCTCGCGCTCCTGCGGCGCGCCGCCCGGGAACGTCACGGTCGACAGGTCAGAATGCGGCGCGCCCGCAAAGGCGGACGGCGAGAACACCATCACGAAATTGATGCCGAGCGACTGCCACTCCACCCGGCGCAGATTCGCCACCTTGGCGGTGATGTTGCGCCCCAGCACGTTGACGGTGATCGGGTCGCCCACCGCGAGGTTGAGCCCCTTGGCGAGCTCGTCGTCGAACGACACCAGCGGCGGGCCCTTGTAGTCCGGAGCCCACCATTCGCCCGCGACGAGGCGAGAACCTTCCGGCAGGGTCGTCGCATACGTGATGCCGCGGTCGCCCTCCAGCACCCAGGCGGCGTTCTCGGCGGCTTTCACCTCGGCGGCCGGCACGCCCTTGATCGACACCACCCGGCCCCGCATCATCGGGACGCGCTCGATCTTGGCGCCCTGCGCCACCTGCCCGAGCAGGGCATCGAACCGGTCGGCGTCCGACGACGGGATGTCGAGAAAGAAGAAGCTCGGAGCCCGCTCGGGCAACGAGCGCGTCAGCTGGCTGCGAATGGAGGAATCCACCAGCGCGAGCGTCACCAGCAGCGTCACGCCGAGGCCGAGCGAAAGCGCCAGCGAAGGCGTTAGTGCGCCCGGCCTATGAATGTTCGCGATCGCGAGCCGCAGTTCCGCGCCTCTGGGACGCGGCAGCCTGGCCGCCACCGTCATGATCAGCCAGGCGACGCCGCGCAGCAGCACGAAGGCGGCCGAGGTGCCGACCACGGCGGCGAGCGCGACACGTCGGTCGAAACTGAGCAGGATCGCAAAACCGGCTAACGTCAGCACCGCCACCGCGAGCGCCACGACATAGCGCCTGCGCGGCCAGCGGCGATCCGGCGCGACCTGGTCGCGAAACAGCCCGGACACCGAGATGTCGTGCACCCGGCTTAGCGGCCACAGCGAAAACGCAATCGCGGTGAGCAGGCCATAAAGCGCCCCGCCGGCCAGTTCGGACGGGTAGAGATGTGGATCGAGCGGGATCGGCAGCAGGCTCCGCAGGCTGGACGCCAGCACATAGGGCAAGGCCGCGCCGATCGCGAGGCCGATCAGCACGCCGGCGAGCGCCAGCGCAAGAATCTCGATCAGCGCGATCAGGAACACGCGGCCACCCGTGGCGCCGACGCTTTTCAGCGTCGCGAGGGACGCTCGCCGGCGGTCCACATAGGCCGCCACCGCGTTGGCGACGCCGACGCCGCCCACCACCAGCGCGGCAAGGCCGACCAACGTCAGAAACTGGCTGAACCGCTCGATGTTGCGCGCGAACTGCGGTGCGGCGTTGGCCCGCGAGCGCACGTCGAAGCCGGATTCCGGCAACGCCTTGTTGATGCCGTCCGTCACCCGCGTCAGCGAGGCTTCGTCCGCTTGCGGCAGGATGAGCCTGTAGGACCAGCGCACGAGGCTGCCAGGCTGCAGCAGGCCCGTGGCGCGCAGGGCGTCTTGCGACAGCAACAGGCGCGGGCCGAACGAGATCCCTGCAGCCAGCTTGTCGGGCTCCGACTGCACGGCCGCGCGCAGGATCAGCCGGGCGTCGCCGAGCCGCACTTCCGCGCCGGGTTTCAGGTTCAACCGCGTGAACAGGGCCGGGTCGGCCGCGGCCCCGAAGGCGTCACCCTCGCGCCGGAACAGCGCCTCCGGCGTCATCGGCGGATCAAGCGCGAGTTCACCCACGGACGGATAGCCGCTGTCCGCGGCCTTCAACTCCACCAACGCCGTGTTGGCGTCGCCCACCCGCACCATGGCCCGCATGGTGGCGACGCTGCTCATCCGGCCAAGCGAGGCCAGATAGGTTTTCTCGGCGTCGGTCGCCTCGCGTTGCAGCACGCTCGCCGCGAGGTCGCCGCCCAGGATGGTGCGTCCCTGCCCGGCCAAGCCGTCGCCGAGCGACCGCGCCACCGAACCCACGCCCGTGATGGCGGCGACGCCAAGCGCGATGCAGGCCAGGAAGATGCCGAAGCCTCGCAGTCCGCTGCGCAGATTGCGGAACGCCAGCCGAAAGGACACGAGAAGCTCCGCCCCAAAGGACTGTTGCGGCGGGTCGCGGCGGGCCGGGGAAGGAAGCGTGCCGTGCATCAGGCGCGGCCGCTGCTGAGCGCTTCGCTACGCTCGACGTCGATTACGCCGGAGCGCAACGCAATCGTGCGATCGCAGCGGCGCGCCAGCCCGGGGTCATGCGTCACCAGGATCAGCGTGGCGCCGCGTTCGGTCTTCATGCGGAACAGGAGATCAACGATCTGCTGACCGGTCGCCTCGTCGAGATTGCCGGTCGGCTCATCGGCGACCAGGATGGCCGGATCGGGCGCGAGCGCCCGCGCCAGCGCGACGCGCTGCTGCTCGCCGCCGGACATCTCGGCCGGGTAATGCGTCAGGCGATGCCCGAGCCCCACCTGCTCCAATTCGGCCTTGGCGCGCGCAAACGCGTCGGAGTGGCCGGCGAGTTCGAGCGGCACCGCCACGTTTTCGAGCGCCGTCATGGTGGGGAGCAGGTGGAAGGATTGAAATACGATGCCGACACGCCGGCCGCGAAACCGCGCCAGCGCGTCTTCGTCCAGCGGTCCGAGGTCCTGCCCGTCGATGCGCACGACGCCGGCGTCCTGGCGCTCGAGCCCGGCCATCACCATCAGAAGCGTCGACTTGCCGGAGCCGGATGGGCCGACCAGCCCGAGCGCCTCGCCCTTGCCGACCGACAGGGAAACGCCTTTCAGGATGTGCACCCTCGCGGCGCCTCGTCCCAGGCTGAGGTCCACATTTTCGAGTTCGATCGCCTTGACCATGCCTGCGTCCATGCCGATGTCACGCCCATGACCGCCAGCACGCCCGTCCCCACGTTCGCCGCGACCGCTTCCCAATATGGGGGCTCGCTTCCCGCAGTCCAGCAGGCCCGGGCGTTTCGCCCCACCCGTCTGCCCGGCTTTCTCGCATTCCTCGGCGCTTTTCTCATGCTTTTCAGCTTCGCCGCCCCGGCCTCGGCCCGGACGCTCCGCGTCGTCGCCCTGGGCGACAGCCTCACGGCCGGCTACATGCTGCCCGGCGACGCGGCTTTTCCGGCGCAGCTCGAAAGGGCCCTGAAGGCCAAGGGTCTCGACGTCGAGATCGCCAATGCGGGCGTGTCGGGCGACACCGCCTCGCAGGGCCTCGCCCGTCTCGACTGGTCCGTGCCGGACGGAACCGACGCCGTCATCGTGGAGCTGGGCGCCAACGACGCCCTGCGCGGCGTCGACCCTGCAATCACCCGCAAGGCCCTGGACGAAATCCTCACCCGCCTCAAGGCGCGCGGCATACCGGTCATGATCGCCGGTATGTACGCGCCCCGCAACATGGGGGCGGACTACATCCAGGCATTTGACGACCTCTTTCCGGCGCTGGCCGCCAAGCACGGCGCGCCGCTCTATCCGTTCTTTCTCGACGGCATCGCGGGCGACCGCCGCCTGAACTTGAACGATGGTCTCCATCCCAACCCGGATGGCGTGAAGACCATCGTCCAGCGCATCGCCCCGAGCGTCGCGGCGTTTCTGGCCGGCGTGAAGCCGGGCGCCTGACGCCGCCATGCGCGCCAGGGGACGCCGGGCGAAACGCCCGGCGCCGAGGCTTCCATTCAGGCCAGCGCGCTCTGCATCAGCCGCGTCAACCGCTGCGCGAAGGCGGCGGCATCCACCGGAGGCTGGCCTTCGGCGGCGCGCGCCTGGTCCAGCAACAAAAACGAGGCGTCCTCGATCACGGTCTTGTCGCCGCCGCCCTGCAGCCGCGCCGCGAGACTGGCCACGATGCCATGGCGCGGGTTCACCTCCAGCACCGGCTTGGTGGCTTCCGAAAGCTTGCCATGCGCGGCCAGCAACCGCTCCAGGCCACGGTCGGGGCCATGCTCGCCCGCAACCAGACACGCGGCGCTCTCGGCGAGGCGCGTTGAGGGCCGCACGTCCGACACCGCATCCCCAAGCGTCTGCTTCACAAAGGCCAGCAGACTGGCGACGTCCGCGCCCATGTCCTTGTCGTCCGGCGCGCTCTCGCCCTCGGCCAGCGGCACGTTGGCGATGTCGGCGGAGCCCTGCGTGACCGACTTGAACGGCTTGCCCTCATAACCGAGCGCATTCTGCACCCAAAAAGCATCGACCGGGTCCGACAGCAGCAACACCTCGATGCCGCGCGCCCGGAAGCCTTCCAGGTGGGGGCTTGCGGCCAGCCGCTTGGCGTCGTCGCCGACGAGGTACCAGATGTCCGTCTGGTTCTCGCGAAGCTCCGCCACGTAGCTCTTCAACGAACGCCCGCCCTCTGGTTGCTTGGACGTCGCGAAACGCGCGATCGAGAACAGTGCGTCGCGGCGCTCATAGTCCTCGTAGAGGCCTTCTTTCAGCACCGGGCCGAACGCCGTCCACACCTTGCCAAACAGCTCGGCGTCTTTGTCGGCCAGCTTGTCCAGTTCGGAGAGCACGCGGTTGGTCACGCCCTTGCGGATCGCCGCCAGGATGGGGCTGTCCTGGATGGTCTCGCGCGACAGGTTGAGCGGCAGGTCGGCGCTGTCCACCACGCCGGACACGAAGCGCAGGTACCCGGGCAGGATCTCGAGCTCGTCCGAAATGAACATGCGCCGCACGTAGAGCTTCATCCGGCCCTTGCGGAGCGGATCGAACAGCGCCAGCGGCGGCGTCGAGGGCACGAAGGCGAGCACGTTGTACTCGTGCCGGCCCTCCGCGCGGTAATGGATGGTCAGCGCCGGCTCATCGAACTGCGTCGCCACCGACTGGTAGAATGACGTGTAGTCTTCCGCCGAGATGTCGCTCTTGGACTTTGTCCAGATCGCCGTGCCGTCCGCGATGCGACGCTTCTCGGCGCCGGGCTTCTCGATCAGGTCCACCGGCACCGGCACCGCGCTGCCATGCTGGCGCACGATGCGCTCGGCCGTGTGCGGCTCGGCGTAGTCCTCGCTCCCTTCGGAGAGGTGCAGCACCACGCGCGTGCCGCGCGCAGGCGCGTCCGCCTCGGCGGCGGGCTCGATCGTGTAGGCGCCCTGCCCGTCCGACGACCACTTCCAGGCTTCGGCGGCCCCCGCCTTGCGGGTCAGCACGTCGACGCTGCGCGCAACCATGAAAGCCGAGTAGAAGCCGACGCCGAACTGGCCGATGAGGTTGGAGCCCTCGGCCTTCTCGCCAAGCTGCTCCAGGAACGCCCGCGTGCCGGACCGCGCAATGGTGCCGAGCGCTTCCACGAGGTCGGAATGGCTCATGCCGACGCCGTTGTCCGACACCGTAAGCGTTTTGCCCTCCGGATCGCACGCGATGGTGACGCCGAGCTCGGTGTCGCCGCCCAGCAGCGCATCGTTCTGCAACGCCATCGTGCGCAGCTTCTCGCAGGCGTCGGCGCCGTTTGCGACCAATTCACGCAGGAAGATGTCCCGGTCCGAATAGACCGAATGCACCATGAGATGCAGCAGGCGGGAAACGTCGGCCTCGAAGGCGCGGCTTTCGCCCTTGGGAGCGGAAGTCTCGGGAGTAGCGGCGTCGACCACGGGTCGCCTCTTGGTTTTTGGCGGGCGCGCGCCCGCTCGGGATTGCCGGGGAGCGGCCAAGGCTCGGCCGCCGCGTGCCGATATCGCGAGCCTGGCGGGGGATTTCAAGCGCTTCGCGCGACGCACGCCCAAAAAGAGAAGGGCCGCCTTGCGGCGGCCCTAGGACAGGGAACTGAAATGGTGGGCCCGAGCCCCGAACGCCGGGGGGCTGGGGGGCTGATCGATCCGGACGAACCAGGCTCGGGCCCGAGGCAACGCATAAGGTTATCTACGCAGTTCGGGGCCGGCGAATGTTCGCATCAAGGAAATATCATGGCGAACATCACGGGCCCGAGATGTGGAATTGATCGGCGCCGGGTCGGCGTTGCACCGCGGCGAAACCGAGCGTTTCACCCCGCGAGGAACCGTGCCAGACTGCCCATGACAGTTCGGCGAAGCCCCGCCGGACAGCACAGGAGGCATGATGAGCGAGGCAGACCTGTCGGACCCGCAAAGCGCATCGAGGACGCGGGAGGCCCCGGGGGCCGGCGTCCTTGGCTTCCCGGGAACGATGCAGGTCGTGTTCGACAGGCACGAGCTGCGCGCGCTTTTCGACGCGTATGGCCGCAAGGTGGCCGAAGGCGAGTGGCGCGACTACTCGATCGATTTTCTCAAGGAAAAGGCGGTGTTCTGCGTATATCGCCGCTCGGGCGAATACCCGCTCTACCGCATCGAGAAAACCCCCAAGCTGGCCCGCAAGCAGGGCGCCTACGCGGTGATCGCCGCCGGCGGGCTGATCATGAAGCGCGGCCACGATCTCCCGCGCGTGCTCGCGGTGCTCGAAAAGCCGGTTCGCCTAGTGGTCGGGTAAGGATTCGAAGTCGGCGCTTACGCGGCCGTGAGCCCGCCGTCCACCGGCAGCGCCGCTCCGGTCACGAAGGCGCTTTCGGGGCCGCAAAGCATCATCATCGCGCTCACGATTTCGTCCACGCTGGCAAGGCGCCGCATCGGGATCGCCCCGACGACCCGCTCCAGCGCGGCGTCGGCTCCGCCGCGCATCTGCGCGAGCTCGTCCTTCACCATGGCGGTATCCGCGAAGGATGGGCAGATCGCGTTCACGCGGATGTTCTTGCGGGCGTATTCGAGGGCGGCCGTCTTGGTCAGCCCGATCACGCCGTGCTTCGCGGCCGCATAGACCGAGAGCAGCGGCGCCCCGACGAGCCCGGCGACGGACGCCACGTTCAGGATCACGCCCCCGCCCTGCCGTTCCATGGCGGGCAGCTGGTGCTTCAAGGCAAGGAAGACGCCCATCAGGTCTACGGCGATGACGGTCTCGGCCTGACGCGCCTCGATGTCGGGGAGCTTGAGATAAGGATGAGCCACCCCGGCGTTGTTCACCGCCACGTCCAGCCGCCCATAGGCGTCGACCGCCGCTCCGACGAGCCGCTGCGCTGTGGCTTCCTCCGCGACGTTTCCAGCCTCCGCGACCACAGCGGCTCCGCTCCCGCGCAAATCAACCGCCAAGGCGTCCAGCCGCGCCGCGTCGATGTCCGAGATCACCAGCCGGGCGCCTTCCGCGGCGAAGCGCTCCGCCGCGCGGCGACCGAAGCCGCCCGCCGCTCCGGTGATCAGCACGGTCTGCCCGGCGAACCGCATCAGCCCTTCGCCTCCACGAGGTCGCACGCCATTTGCGCCAGCAGCGGCACGGCCTTGCCCATCTTCAGCCCCCGCTCCGGGTTGGAGCCGTTGCCGTCCAGCGCCCGCTTCAAAACGCCCTGCAGAATGGCGGCGAGGCGGAAGAAGCTGAAGGCGAGGCAGAACGTCCATGTCGGGATGGCGTCGATCCCCATGCGGGCGCAATAGGCCGCCACGTAAGCCTCTTCGGTCGGCAACCCCAGCGCGATGCGATCCACGCCCGCCAGACCCCGGAAATCTCCCTCATGTGGCAGGCGCCACTGCATGCACTGGTAGGCGAGGTCCGAGAACGGATGGCCCAGCGTCGACAGCTCCCAGTCGATGATGGCCAGGAGCTTCGGCGCGTCCGCCGAGAAGATCATGTTGTCGATCCGGTAGTCGCCATGAACCAGCGACACGCGCCCGTCATCGGGCGGCCGGTTGGAGCCGAGCCACGCGATGAGCTGGTCCATGGCCGGGACCCGCTGCGTCTCGGAGGCGCGGTACTGATCGGACCAGCGCGAGACCTGCCGGGCGAAGTAGTCGCCGGGCCGGCCGAAATCCTGCAGGCCGACGGCCTCGACATTCACCGAATGCAGCGCCGCCAGCGCGGCGTTCATGGCGTCATACACCGCGGCGCGCTCGGCCGGGTTTGAGTCCGGCATGGCCGGATCCCAGAACACGCGCCCGCGAACCTCCTGCATGACGTAGAACATCGTGCCCAGAACCGTGTCGTCGGCGCACAACGCCAGGGCGCGCGGCACGGGCACGTCGGTCTGCGCCAGCGCGCTGATGACCCGGAACTCCCTGTCCACAGCGTGGGCCGACTTCAGCAACTGCCCGGGCGGCTTGCGCCGCAGCACGTAGCCGCCGGAGGGCGACGTGATCCGGAACGTCGGGTTGGACTGCCCGCCCGGAAACTTCTCGGCTCTCAGCGGCCCGCGAAAGCCTGGGACATGCGCGTCCATCCAGCCCAGCAGCGCCGCCTCGTCCAGCGCCGAGACGGCCGTCGCCGGCCCCGCGCCGGACATGTCAGGCGCCCTCGTTGGTGTAGCGCTTCAGCTCGGCCTTGGCGACGACGCGCCGGTGCACGGCGTCCGGCCCGTCCGCGAGCCGCAGCGTGCGCAGATGCGTCCACATGCGGGCAAGCGGGAAGTCCTGGCTGATGCCGGCCGCGCCGTGCATCTGCACGGCCTCGTCCGTGATCTTCAGCGCGATGCGCGGCGCCACCACCTTGATCTGGGAGATCCAGGGCGCGGCCGCACGGGTGCCGACCGTGTCCATCATGTAGGCCGCCTTGAGGCACAGGAGACGCGCCATCTCGATCTCCATGCGGCTTTCCGCGATGATGTCGTAGTTGGCCCCGAGATCGACCAGCTTCTTGCCGAAGGCCGTGCGGGCGTTGGCCCTGCGGCAGAGCGCCTCTAGGGCGCGCTCGGCCTGCCCGATCGCCCGCATGCAGTGGTGGATGCGCCCCGGCCCGAGCCGGCCCTGCGCCACCTCGAAGCCTCGGCCGCGGCCATGCACGAGATTTTCGGCCGGCACGCGCACGTTCTCGAAGCGGATGTGCATGTGGCCGTGCGGGGCGTCGTCCTCGCCATAGACCTGCATGGGCCGAAGCACGGTGACGCCCGGCGTGCCGGCCGGGACCAGGATCATGGAATGGCGCTTGTGCTTGTCGGCCCCGGCGTCCGTCAGGCACATCACGATGTAGATCTTGCAGCGCGGATCGCCCGCGCCCGAGGCCCACCACTTCTCGCCGTTCAGCACCCACTCGTCGCCCTCGAGCCGGGCTTCCAGCGCGATGTTGGTGGCGTCCGACGAGGCCACGCCGGGCTCAGTCATCAGGTAGGCGGAGCGGATCTCGCCCTTCAGCAGCGGCGCGAGCCAGCGGTCCTTTTGCGCCTGCGTGCCGTAGCGCTCGAACACCTCCATGTTGCCCGTGTCCGGAGCCGAGCAGTTGAAGGTCTCGGCGCCGAGCGGCGACTTGCCCATCTCCTCGGCCAGATAGGCGTATTCCACCGTCGTTAGCCCGTAGCCGCGCTCCGAATCCGTGAGCCAGAAATTCCAGAGCCCGCGCTCACGCGCCTTGGCCTTGAGCCCGTTCAGAATCTCGAGCTGCCGGGGCGTGTGCTTGAAGCGGTCGCCGGCCTTGCCGACCTCCTCCTCGAACTCACGCTCCAGCGGAATGCATTCGTCCTGCACCATGGCGCGGACCTGCTCCAGCAAGGGCCGGAGCTTTTCGGTGACGCCGAGATTCATGGCGCCGACAACAGGCTGACCGAGCGACATGGCGTGTTCCCCTACGAAACGAATTGCTTAAGCGATCTCGAACAGGCCGGCGGCTCCCATGCCGCCGCCCACGCACATCGTCACCACCGCATAGCGGGCGCCGCGGCGCTTGCCCTCGATCAGGGCATGGCCCGTCATGCGGGCGCCCGACATGCCATACGGATGGCCGATCGAGATCGCGCCGCCGTTGACGTTGAGCTTCTCGTCCGGGATGCCGAGCCGGTCGCGGCAATACAGAACCTGCACGGCGAAGGCCTCGTTGAGCTCCCAGAGCCCGATGTCGTCCACCGTCAGCCCGTGCTGCTTCAGGAGCTTCGGCACCGCGAATACGGGCCCGATGCCCATCTCGTCCGGGTCGCATCCCGCCACCGCCATGCCGCGATAAATCCCGAGCGGCTGCAGGCCGCGGCGTTCCGCCTCGCGCGCTTCCATCAACACGCTGGCCGAGGCGCCGTCCGACAGCTGCGAGGCGTTGCCGGCCGTGATGAAGCGGCCTTCGCGAATGCGTTGGCCGTCCTTGAACACCGGCTTCAGCGCACCGAGCTGCTCGGCCGTGGTGCCGGGGCGATTGCCCTCGTCCTTGCTGAGCCGCGTTTCCACCGACGACACGGCCCCGGTGGCCTTGTCCTGCACCAGCATGCTGCTCGGCATCGAGACGATCTCGGCGTCGAAGCGCCCCGCCGCCTGCGCGTCGGCCGTGCGGGCCTGCGACTGCGCCGCATAGGCGTCCTGCGCATCGCGGCTCACGCCGTAGCGCTCGGCCACCACCTCGGCGGTCTCCAGCATGCTCATGTAGAGCGCAGGCATGCGCTCCACGAGCCAGGGGTCCTGCGCGCGGTAGCGGTTCGCGTGCTCGTTCTGGCAGAGCGAAATCGACTCCAGCCCGCCGCCCACCGTCACCGTCATGCCGTCCGCGACGATCTGCTTGGCCGCGATCGCGATCGCCATGAGGCCGGAGGCGCATTGCCGGTCCACGCTCATGCCGGCGACAGAGGTCGGCAACCCGGCCCGCATGGCGGCCTGCCGGGCAACGTTCATGGTGGTGGAGCCCTGCTGCAGGGCCGCCCCCATGATGACGTCGTCCACCTCGGCCGGGTCGATCCCGGCTCGGCTCACCGCCGACGCGATGGCGTGGCCGCCCAGCGCCTGCGCCTGCGTGTCGTTGAACGCGCCCCGATAGGCCTTGCCGATCGGTGTGCGCGCCGTCGAGACGATCACGGCTTCCCGCATGGTGTTTCTCCCTATCGGCTCGCCTGAAGGTCGACGCCCTTGTGCTTGGCCGCCATCCTGACGAACTTGTCCGTCTGGTGAAAGGCTTCGGTGAGCACGCTCTCGTTGGCCGGATCCGAGATCGCGGCGAAATGCGCCGCGACGCCCTCCGGCGTCCGCTGCGCCTCGTCGAGATAGACGCCCTCGGTCTCGGTGATCACCGTCTGGGCGAACACCCCCGCGCCCGCGCCCAGGATGGTGCGCGACGGCGCGACGTCCGACACGAGGTAGAGCACGCCCGGCGTGATGAACTCCGGCCGCAGCAGCTCCAGCGCCTCGGGCGACATCAGCTGCTCGGTCATGCGCGTCGCCGCCGTGGGAGCGAGCGTGTTGACCCGGATGTCGTGCTTGCGCCCTTCCAGGTGCAAAACGTTCATGAGGCCCACCATCGCGGCCTTGGCGGCCCCGTAGTTCGACTGCCCGAAATTGCCGTAGAGCCCGGACGACGACGACGTGAAGACGATGCGGCCGTAGTTCTGCTGGCGCATCGTGTCCCAGACGGCCTTGGTGCAGTGCACCGACCCCATGAGGTGCACCTCCACGACCTTGCGGAAGTCGTCCATCTCCATCTTGGCGAAGGTCCGGTCGCGCAGGATGCCGGCGTTGTTGACCAGGATGTCGACCCGTCCCCAGCGGGCCAGCACCTCGCCGACCGCGGCCGTCACGGCCGCGAAGTCGGTGACGTCCACCGCGCACGCCATGGCCTCGCCGCCGGCCGCCTCGATCTCGGCGACGACCTGCTCGGCCGCCGTCGCGGACCCGCCCGAGCCGTCCAGCGCGCCGCCCATGTCGAGCACCGCCACCTTGGCGCCGCGCTCCGCCAGCCCCAGCGCGTGGCTGCGGCCCAGGCCTGCCCCGGCGCCGGTCACGATCGCGACCCGTCCGTCGAACCTGATCGTCATCGATGTTCTCCTCAGCCCAGCACGCGCAGGGTCAGCCAATCGGCCACGATGGCGGGCTTTGCCTGCCCGTCGATCTCCACCGTCACGCTTACCCGCAGCATCAGCTCCGTCGGCGAGCGCTCGGTGATCTCGGTCAGCGCGAAGCGGCCGCGCACGCGCGATCCCGGCCGCACCGGGCTCACGAAGCGCAAGCGCTCAAACCCATAATTCACGCCCATCGCCGAGCCTTCCAGCGACGGCACTGCGTCATACGCCATGACGCTCAGCAGCGAGAGCGTCAGGAAGCCATGCGCGACCGTGCCGCCGAACGGCGTTTCGGCCGCACGGGCCGGATCGATGTGGATGAACTGCCGGTCATGCGTGAGATCGGCGAAGCCGTTCACCATCTCCTGCGTGACGTCGATCCAGGCCGATACGCCGAGCTCGCGCCCGACGCTGGCCTTGTAGTCGGCGAGCGAAATTGCGCGGCGTGGCCCGGCCGCGGGCAGCTCCGCCTCCAACATCACTCGACCTCGAACAGTTTGTGGCCGCCTTCAACCGCGACGCCGCCGTCCAGCGGCAGGATCGCGCCGGTCGTGTAGGCGCCGCCGCGCCCGCACAGGAACAGGAGCGCGCCCGCGATGTCGCTCGGGCGGCCGATGCGCCCCATGGGCACCGTGGCGGCCGTTTTGGCCCGCATCTCCTCCTCGGCGGTGGCGAAGGCCATCATGCGGCTCGGGAAAGGCCCGGGCGCAAAGGCGTTCACGGTGATCTGCCGCCCCGCGAATTCCCGCGCCAGGATCTTGGTGAGGTGGTGCACGGCCGCCTTGGAGGCCGAGTAGGAGTAGGGCCCCTCGCCCATCGGGGCGGAGCCCATCACGGAGCCGAGATTCACCACCCGCGCGGGTTCGTCCGGCGTCGCGGCGGCGGTGAGCTCCGGCAGGAGCTCGCGCGTCAGCGTGAACAGGCCGGCCACGTTCACCGAGAACACGCCCTCCCACGCCTTCCACGGGAACGTGCCCATAGGCTCGCCCCAGGTCTTGCCGGCGTTGTTGACCAGGATGTCGAGGCGCCCTCCCACCCGGTTCTTGACCTCGGCCGCCAGCGCCATCACGCCGGCTTCCGTGCCGACGTCGCCCGCAAAGCCCTCGCAGCGGCCCGGGGCGCCCAGCGCGTTAAGCTCCGCGGCCGTGGCCTCGCAGGCCTCGCCCTTGCGCGACGCGATCAGCACCCGCGCGCCCGCCCGAACCAGCGCCTCGGCGCACATCCGGCCGATGCCGGTCGCGCCGCCGGTCACTAGGGCGGTTTTGCCCGCCGCCGAGAAAAGAGACTCCAGATAGTCCATAGGGCGTCCTCCCGGGTGCAACACGACGGACTGGCGCGACCGCCAACATACCGAGTAGTATGCAGCCTGACGCGGCGCTGTCCAGTGCTTAGGATGATGCGGCCGCAGCCACGCCGATGGAAGCCGAACGCCCATGAAGCCGCGAGACGCGCAGCATTCCGAACGCCCGGCGCGGGTGAACGATACCGCGCAGCGCCGCGACGAGATCCTCGTCGCGGCGGCGGAGTGCTTCATGATCAACGGCTTCGAGGCGACCTCGATCGACATGATCGCGCGCCGGATGGGAGCCACCAAGGGGCTCGTCTACCACCACTTTCCCGCCAAGGCGGACCTGTTCTTCGCCGTGATCGAGCACGGCATGGACCTGTGCTTCCAGGCGGCCCGCCCCGCCGCGGAGGGTCCGGGCGACGGCGCCGCGCGCCTTAGGGCCGTGCTGGAAGCGCACGCCCTCACGATGATGGAGAGCGTGGCGTTCCAGAAGGTGAACACGCAGGGCGTCGAGATGCACATGCACGGCGCCAGCACGCCAGATCAGCGCGCCATGCTGGCGCACCTCACCGGGCGCCGCGACGCCTTCGAGGCGCTGATCGGCGACGTGCTGGAGGCGGGAGCGTGCGACGGCAGCATCGCGCCCGGCGATGTGCGGCTCACCGTCAAGGCGCTCCTTGGCGCGCTGAACTGGATGACGATCTGGTATCGCCCCAGGCCGGGCGACGAGCGTGCCGGTCGCCAGGCTATCGCCCGGACGCTGGCTGATACGCTACTGAACGGCGTCGTGCGAAGAGCGTAGCGGGCAGGCGCCACCCGCCGAAGCTCAGGCTGAGCCGGCCGTTCGGGCCGTTGTGCCGATCCGCCGGGCGGCTTCTACGCCCTGGGGGAAGCCCGTCCGGTCGGCGAACTTCCGCCGGTCGCCCGCGCCATTGCGGCCATGCGCCACCTTCGTGGCCCTGGCGGCCGCGATGTCGAGCACCGTCACGCCGACCACCATCGCGATGGCGAGCGCGACGTTATCCCGCCGCCGGTTGCCTGGCCGCACCAGCCCCACCGCGAGGGTCGCGATGTCGAGCCCGTCGCCCGCCACGCGGCTCGCCAGGCCGAGGTGCTTTTCGGTCGAGAGCGTCATGACGCCGGCCGCGATCTCGCGCGCCCCATAGGCGCGCACGAGCGGCTCCATGCCGCGCATTCCGAGCGCGCGGGTGATCTTGCGCGGCGCCAGGAGCTCGGTGAGGCCCAGGCCGATGCTGAACCAGCCCAGGCCGCGCGTGAGCTTGTCGGCCATCGTCAACGAGCTTGGCCCGCTGCGCAGGATCTTGGGATCGCCCTTGGCGCGGACGAGGTTGCTGAGAGGGAACATGGGGCAGCCTCCGGTTTCAGGGCTTCAGCACGACTTTGATGCAGTCGTCCTGCTTGTCGCGGAACAGCTTGTACATGTCGGGCCCGTCCTCGAGCCGCACCGTGTGGGTGATCACGAAGGAGGGGTCGATCTGGCCCTCCTCGATCCGCCGCAGTAGGTCGTCGGTCCACCGTTTCACGTGCGTCTGGCCGGTCCGGAACGTGATGCCCTTGTTCATCGCCATGCCGAACGGGATCTTGTCCACCAGGCCGCTATACACGCCCGGGATCGAGATCACGCCGGCGCCGCGGCACACGTAGATCATCTCGCGCAGCACGTGCGGCCGGTCGTTCTCCATCATGAGCATCTGCTTGCCGCGATCGTAGATCGTATCCGGCAGCGACATGGTCACGTGGCTCTCCATGCCGACGCAGTCGATGCACTTGTCCGGGCCCTTGCCGCCCGTGAGCTCGTTCAGGCGCTCGATCACGCTCTCATCCATGAAGTTGATCGTGATGGCGCCGCCGGCCTCCGCCATGCCAAGACGCTCCGGCACGCAGTCGATCGCCACCACCTGCTTGGCGCCGAGCAGGATGGCGCTGCGGATGGCCATCTGACCCACCGGCCCGCAGCCCCAGATCGCCACCGTGTCGGTGGGCTCGATGTCACATTGCGCGGCGGCCTGCCAGCCGGTCGGGAAAATGTCGCTGAGGAACAGCAGCTTCTCGTCGGGTATGCCGTCCGGCACCTTGATGTGCGTGGCGTCCGCGAAGGGCACGCGCAGGTACTCGGCCTGCCCGCCCGGATAGCCGCCCGTAAGGTGCGTGTAGCCGAACAACCCCGCCGTGGCGTGGCCGAAGGCCTTGTCGGCCAGATCCTTGTTACGGTTGCTGCGTTCGCACACCGAGTAGTTGCCGCGTCGGCACTGGTCGCACTCGCCGCAAAAGATCGTGAACGGCACGACGACGCGGTCGCCCTTCTTGAGCTTGCCTTTCGCCGCCGACCCGACCTCCACCACCTCGCCCATGGCCTCGTGGCCCATGATGTCGCCGGGCATCATCGCCGGAATGAAGTTATGGAAGAGATGCAGGTCCGAGCCGCAGATCGCACAACTCGTCACCTTGATGATAGCGTCGCGGGAATCCTGGATTTCCGGGTCAGACACGCGGTCGCAGCGGATGTCTTCCTTCCCGTGCCAGACAAGGGCTTTCATGGGCGGCTCCTTTTGAGGCGCCCGACGAACAAGGCCGCGAAGGATGCTCGCGGGAGGCGCTGGAACGAGCGCGCAAGATCCTGAACGAAGGGCAAGGCATGCATGGGGCGGCAATGGCCCATGCCGCCCAACGTTCCGGCCGCGCAGCAAGCGCACGGTATGGAACAGCCCCAGCCGTCGACCCCGCTCAGGACCTTGCGGGCCTACGCCTTCGAGGTCGGTGCGAACTGCGCGACCTGGAGTATCTCGTCCACGAGCCGCTGCGACGCCAGGGCCTCCGCCCCCGTGACCACGGGTGGGCGGCCGGTCGCGATCGCGTCGAGGAAGTCCGCGATCACGGCGCGATGGGCGTCGTGCGGGAAATCCATGATGTTCGCGCCGCTGCCCGTGCTGCCTTCGGCTTCCACGGTCTCGGTCCGGCCATCCACGAAAGCAAGTTGCAGGCGCCCGCCCACCAGCGACGCGAAGCCGCTTTGCCCGATGATCTCGATCCGCTCCGGGTAACCGGGCGGGGCCGCCGTGGTGGTCATCAGCGTGGCGGGCGAGCCGTTCGCGGTTTCGAGCAGGGCCGAGACGTAGTCCTCGGTCTCCATGCGATGCAGCGCCGTGGTGCGCGCCTGCGCGGCGACGACCCGCGACACGCCGACCAGCGACCTGAAGAGGTCGAGAGAATGGATGGCCTGGGTCAGCAGCACGCCGCCGCCGTCGCGTGCGAACGTGCCGCGGCCGGGCTCATCGTAGTAGCTCTGCGGCCGCCACCAGGGCACCGACAACGAGGCGGCCTGGACCGGTCCCAGCTCGCCGCCGTCCAGCGCAGCCCGAAGACGCAGGCTGGCGGGCCGAAAGCGGTGCTGCAACACAACGCCGAGCGTCCGTCCGGTGCGCTCGGCCGCCGCCACCAGCTCCGCCCCGCGCGCGCTCGTGAGCTCGATCGGCTTCTCCACCAGCACGTGCTTGCCGGCCTCGAGGCAGCGCACCGACACGTCCCGGTGGCTGCTCGGCGGCGTCAGCACGATCACGGCGTCCACCTGCGGATCGACCAGCACGGCCTCGAGATCGGTTGTCACCCGAAACGGGAACTGCCGCGCGAAAGCGTCCGCCCGCTCCTGCGAGCGGCTCACCGCCCAGCAAACCTCAGCCCTGTCCTGCAGATCGAGGAGGCTCTTGGAATGCGGCAGCGACGCCGGCCCCAGCCCCACGATCGCGACGCCGGTCCTGCTCATGCGAGAACTCCAGAATGGGAATGCGCCGGCCGCCCTTTTCCTGGCTCCAGCCGCACGGCCTGCGCCTGCGCCCGCAGGGCGAGCCGGCAAACCGTGAAGACGTGCCGCTGCGGCGCGGCGGTTTCGGTGCGGTCCGCCACGTCGCGGACGAGGTTGCGAAAGTAGAGCAGCGGCTCGCCCGAGGCGTCGATGTGGCGCATACCGGCCTTGTCGACCACGAACACGTGGTCGGTCCCGGGCCGCCCGGCGATGTCGACATATTTGCGCAGCTCGATCGTGCCCTCTGTGCCCAGGATCGTGAGACGCCCGTCGCCCCAGGTCGGCAGCCCATCGGCCGTGAACCAGTCCACCCGCACATAGCCGCCGGCCCGGTCGCTGCGCAGCAGCACCTCGCCGAAATCCTCGAAGTCCGGCAGGTCCGGCCCGCCGAAGTGCCCTGTCGCAGACGCCACGATGGCGGCGTCCGTCGATCCGGTGAAATGCAGGAACTGGTCGATCTGGTGCGACGCGATGTCGGTCAGGATCCCGCCGAACCGCGCCTTGTCGAAGAACCAGTCCGGCCGGATCGCTCGGTTCAGCCGGTGCGGGCCGAGCCCGATGGTCTGCACCACCCGGCCGATCGCCCCGTCGGCGATCAGCTTGCCGGCCACGATCGTGGCCGGAACGATGAAGCGCTCCGAAAAGCACACCGAGAAGATCCGGCCCGTCTCGGCCACCGCCGCCTCCACGTCGGCGAGCTGCGCCGCCGTGGTGACGCCGGGCTTGTCGACCATCACGTCCTTGCCGGCCCGCATGGCCCACACCGCCAGCGCGGCGCGATCCGCCGGAACGGCCGCGCACACGATCATGTCCACGGAGGCGTCGTCCAGCAGCGCGTCGCGGCTCGCCTCTCGAAGATCGGGGAAGCGTTCGCGAAAGCCCGCCAGAACGCGTGGATCGGTCGTGTGCGGGTCGAAGCCGGCGCATGTCGCGCCGGCCTCCAGAAGGCCTCCCACCATGTGGAAGATGTGCCGGTGGTCCAGCCCGATGGCGGCGAACCGCATCAGTTCGGCGCTCCGTGGCCGACGCCGATCTCCTGGTCCCAGCGCCGGAACGCCGCCACAAGGCGCTCGGGCGTCAGCGGCGGCCGCGTCGGCGTCTTGGCGATCAGGTCGTCATACATCGGCCGGCCGTACTCCTTCAGCACGTCGCGGCTTTCCTGCGGGGCCATCGCGAGCGTCACGCCCTTGATGGCGGGGCCCGGGTAGAAATAGCCCTTGTCGTAGGTGGCCGACTGCGCCTCCGGCTTCAGCATGTAGGCCATCAGCGCCAGCAGCGCCGGCAGCTTGGCTTCCGCAGTGCCTTTCGGAATGCACATGAACTGCGTGTCCGGAATCCAGTGCGTGTTGGCGAGCACGAACACCTCCGCCTCCTTCGGCACGATGCCGAGCGCACGCGGGTTGATGTCCCACCCGAAGGTCGAGACGATCACGTCGCGGGTGCCCTCGCCGAGCTCCTTCATGGTGGGCGTGGTGCCGCCCGGATAATAGTCGATGCCGGTCCCGAGCTCCTTCAGGTAAGCCCAGGTTTTGTCCCAGCCCTTCATGGGGTCGGACGGATCGGCGTCGTTCAGGATGTAGGGAAGGCCTTGCAGAAAGGTCCAGCCCGGCCCGGAATTCACCGGCCGCGCATAGGTGAAGCGCTTCGGGTTCTGCTTCACATAGGCCAGGAACTCCTCGGCCGTCTTCGGCACGGTCTTGAGCCGGTCCGGCGCATATTCGAACAGCGGCCCGGAGGGCGAATACACCACCGCGACGCCTTCGTTCTGGCCGAAGTTACGCTGCATCATCAGCGCCTGCTCGTGATAAACCTCCTCGGCCTTGGGCAGCTCGGACGCGCGCGACTTCCACACATCGATCCAAAGCCCCTGCTGGATGCCGTCCGACATGGCGCCCGGCCCGGTCAGCACGAGATCGATGTCGACGCGATTCGCCTGCTGCTGCGCCTTGATCTTGGCCGGCAGCTCGGGCGACGGCGCCCGCGTGAAGGTGGCGCGCGACACCAGCTTGGGGTTTTCGCGCACGAACCGCTCGATCGCGGCCTGCGTCAGCTGCAGATTGCCGGCGACGTCGACGATACTGAGTTGCACCGGCGCGGCGGCTGTCTGTCCGAAGGCGCCTGTCGCCTGCAGGGCCGCAAGCCCGGCCGCTCCGCCGAGCACGCGACGGCGTGTGAGATTGGTCATGGTTCCTCCCCGAAGTCCGGGCCGTCTGTTGCGGCCGTTACTCCCCGTCGGACCGTTCAACACGGTCGGGCGGGCGCGCCTCGGCGAAAACCGAAACGCCTGCCATCCTGACCGAACGCAGGGTTGATGCAACCGCCGTTTGCGGAGCCTCTCGCAACGGAGCAGTGCAGCGGACGCGCGGAACGAGCCAGCCGCGCACGCAACAAAAAACCCCAGGCTTTCGCACTGGGGCTTTCCGCGGCTATGAGGCCGAAATGGTGGGCGCGACAGGGATCGAACCTGTGACCCCTACGATGTCAACGTAGTGCTCTCCCGCTGAGCTACGCGCCCGGCGTCGACGCGAGGTCGACCGCGAGTGGCGCGGGTATAGCCACTCGGTTCGGAGATGGCAAGCCTCGATCAGGCCGCCTGGAGCAGCTTCTGGACCTCGTTCACCAGATCGCGCAGGTGGAACGGCTTGGACAGCACCTTGGCGTCCTTGGGGGCCTGTGAGTCGGGGTTCAGCGCCACGGCCGCGAAGCCGGTGATGAACATGACCTTGATGTCGGGGTCGAGCTCCGTGGCGCGGCGCGCCAGCTCGATGCCGTCCATCTCGGGCATCACAATGTCGGTGAGCAGCAGCTCGAACGGTTCTTCGCGCAAACGATTATAGGCCGACAGCCCGTTGTCGAACGAAGCGACGTTGTACCCGGCGTTCTCCAGCGCCTTGACCAGAAACCGACGCATGTCGTTGTCGTCTTCGGCCAGGAGGATGCGGGTCGTGATGGTGGTTTCAGAAGACATGGAGAACTCCGGACGACATCCTCATGAAGCGCGATGAGGGTAAATTTCCCGTGAAAGACGATACCCGTCCCGATCGTGGACAGCTCGGACGGTTGCAGGCAGACTTCATACCAGCCTTTGCGCTCGCGGACACCCGATGACACACAGCCCCGCCGACCTGTTCGCTCCCGCTTTCCAGATCCACGAACCGGCCGCGCTGGCGACCCCGCTGGTGTTCAACTCCCCGCACTCCGGCCGCATCTACCCGGACAGCTTCGTGGCGGCCTCGCGGCTCGACGCGCTGACGCTGCGCCGTTCGGAGGACACCTTCGTGGACGAGCTCTTCGCCGAAGTGGTCGGCCGGGGCGCGCCCTTGATGACGGCTCACTTTCCGCGCGCCTATCTGGACGTGAACCGCGAGCCCTATGAGCTTGACCCGCGCATGTTCGACGGCCGCCTCCCGGCCTACGCGAACACGCGTTCGATGCGGGTCGCGGGCGGGCTCGGCACCATCGCGCGCATCGTCGGCGACGCGCAGGAGATCTACGCCAGGCGCCTGCCCGTCGACGAGGCGCTGCAGCGCATCGACCAGATCTACAAGCCTTACCACCGCGCCCTCGACAAGTTGCTGCAAAGGAGCCTGCGCCGTTTCGGCACGGTCTTGCTGGTGGATTGCCATTCCATGCCGACCGGCGTGGCGAACAGGGATGACCATTCGCGCGCCGACGTGGTGATCGGCGATCGCTACGGGTCCAGCGCGGCGGGGCTGTTCGCAGACGTGATCGAGCACGAACTTTATACCCGCGGCTATGTGGTGGCCCGCAACAAGCCCTATGCGGGCGGTTTCATCACGGAGCACTACGGCGATCCGGCCGGCGGCTGCCACGCAATCCAGATCGAAATCTGCCGCGGCCTCTACATGGATGAGCGCAAGTTCACGCGCACGGCCAATTTCGCCCGGGTGTCGCAGGACCTGATGGCGGTCGCGGACGCGCTGATAAGAGAAATCGACCTGTATCGGAGCGCAGGCCGGCTGGCGGCCGAGTAGCCTCGCAAGCCCCCCTGAAAAGAAAGAGGCCGCCAGCGATGCCGGCGGCCCAAGTCTAGGGAGGAAACGCCCAAGGAGGGCTACGTCGAACGCGCGAGGCGCGTCCCAACGCCCGATGAATATCGCATTGCACTGCACAATTTACAAGAGCCTTTTCGCCCAGATCCGCAAGCTGCCTCACATCAAAAATTGATGTTGCGCCCCAATTAGCCACTGTTTTCCGGCATGCGTGCACTGCAGCACAGCCCCCACACGAACCTGATAGTTCGCGTATGAACCCTCCAGAGCTTCGACCCCGGGCGACCTCCGTTTGCCAACGCGTCGGCGTTTCACTATCACGGCCGGGCTTCGTGCCTCGGCCTCGCACGCGTGAGCCTCGGGCGCGACGGCGGACCTCCGAACGCAGCTTGCGCGGCTTTGGCGGAACGCTGCATTCTGCGCCGGGCGGGCGGCCAGTCCGTTCCGGCGCCCTTGCGTCAAACGGGATGGATCGATGACGGCCGTCGACTTCGCTGCATTCGTGGACGACCTCGCCACCCTGTCCGGCAAGGCGATCCTGCCGTTCTTCCGCACCACCATGGCGGCGGCGGACAAGTCGCGCGGCGGCGTGTTCGATCCCGTGACCGAGGCCGACCGCGCCGGCGAGGCCGCCATGCGGCAGATGATCAAGCGCACCTTCCCGTCGCACGGCATCGTCGGCGAGGAATATGGAGACGAGCGCACCGACGCCGAGTTCGTCTGGGTTCTGGACCCGATCGACGGCACCAAGGCGTTCATCTCCGGCCTGCCGACCTGGGGCACGCTGATCGGGCTCACGCGCAACGGCGAGCCCTGCTACGGCATGATGCACCAGCCATTCACACGCGAGCGTTTCGCAGGCGACGGCGGCGAGGCGAAATGGCGCGGCCCTACCGGCGAGCGCGTGCTGCGCAGCCGCACGGGCGTGAGTCTGGCCGACGCGACCATCTCCTGCACCACGCCTCGCATGTTCGAGGGCGCGGAGCTCGAATCCTTCGAGCGGGTCGAGAAGGAGGCCCGGCTCGCCCGCTTCGGCTGCGATTGCTACGCCTACTGCATGCTGGCCGCCGGCCTCATCGACGTCGTGATCGAAACGAGCTTGAAGCCCTACGACATCGTCGCGCTTGCGCCGATCATCCAGGGCGCAGGCGGCGTCGTGACAACCTGGTCGGGCGAGTCCCCGGCCAAGGGCGGCGCCGTCGTGGCGGCCGGCGACCCACGGCTGCACGAACAGGTGCTGCGGCTGCTGAACGCGTGATCACGCCAGGGCGGGTTCGGTCCCGGCTCTTGCGGCATCAGCCTTCGCCGGAGGGGCGGCGCCCGGAATAAACGCGTCGAACGCGGCCCAGAACAGGCTCCGATAAGCATCGCGCTCCACCAGCAACTCGTGCATCGCGCCCGGCAGGATCACGGCCCGTCCGGCCTTGAGGCGCGCCGCGAACCGCTCGGCCGCCGCCGTCACGGTGACGACGTCGGCCGTTCCGGCCACGATCAGCATCGGCGTCGCGATCTGCAGCGGCACGTTGGGATCGCGAAACGGCTCCATGGCGCGAAAGGCCGCATGCACCCAGCCGATGGTGGGGTCGCCCAGCGCCAGCTCCGGCGCCGCCGCGATGATGTCGGCCGTCCGCGCATACCTGGCCGGATCGGAGGTCAGCGGATTGTCGGCGAACGGCTTCGTGTTCACGGCCGTCTGACCGCCGCCCGGGATGTAGGCTCCGCCAAGCCCGAGCACGTCGAGCGCCGCAGCGAGCAGGCGAACGCGCCGGGGGCGGCGCAGGCCCGAGATCTCGATCATTGGCGCGGATAAGACGACCCGGTCGAACAGGTCCGGCGTTTGCATCAGCGCGCGCAGCAGCACGCAACCGCCCATGGAATGCGCCAGGGCGAAATAAGGCGCCGGGCACGAGCGGCGCACCACGTCCCCCATCACGGCATGGAGATCGGCGTCGAAGTCCGCGAAGTCGTCGACATGGCCCTTGCGGGGATCGACCAGCAGCCGCTCGGAGCCGCCCTGCCCGCGCCAGTCGAACGCCACCACGGCGAAACCGCGCCGTCGTAGTTCGGCGATGACCTCGAAATATTTCTCGATGAACTCGGACCGGCCCTGCAGGATGCAGACCGTCCCGCGGGTCCGCCGGGACGTCGGCCGCCAGCGCGCGACGCGCAGGCGCACGCCGCCCGCGCTGGTCACCGTCCCGGTGACGGGGTTGGACGGGATCGGATTACCAGGGGTCGCAACGAGGTCCACGATCGCTCCTGCAGGTGCTGCGAAGCGTTATACGCCATCGACGGCCATCTGACAGGGTCCGGCGTCAGAGCCGTGCGTCGGCAGACTTGCGCGCGCCCGGGTCGGCGCCGCCTTGGACGGGCGCGAGCCCGGTGATTTCACCCGTGAAGGCGTCCACCACCGTGCGCACGCGCTGGCCGCGGGGGCTGGACGCCTCGGCCAGCCAAAGCGCGCCTTTCCGGCGGACGTTCCTGATGTCCGAGTACCCCTGCCGCCCGAGAACGGTCTCGACCGCGCCCGGCTCCAGGCCGCCTCGCGAGACGTCGTCGCCGGCGCGCGCGGTCGGAGGGCCGAACGCAAGCGCGCCCGCAAGCAGGGAGGAGCAGACAAGGGCTGATCGAACGAAAGCGCGCATGGGGTCAAACTTTCGGGAGCCGCCGCTGGTCCCGCCTTGGCGTCTCCTATGTCGCCTTCACCCTGAACGGCGTTGGAAAACTTCGTTCACGCGCCGTTCATGCGCGTCGGCGGGATCGCGCGAAGGGGGTCTTGAAGGTCGGAAAACCGATGCCCACCTGAGGGATGCGCAGGCCACAATGGCTGCGCTGAACGGCCGGTCCGGCCATCCGGCGGACCGCCCGCATGTCGCTTCTAGGAGGATATGCTATGCGTAACTACGATCTTTCCCCCCTTTACCGCTCCACCGTGGGCTTCGACCGCCTGTTCTCCATGCTCGACCAGATGGGCAACGGAGACCCGGCCGCGAGCTACCCGCCCTACAACATCGAGCGCACCGGCGAGAACGCCTACCGCATCTCGATTGCGGTCGCGGGCTTCACCGACCAGGACATCGCCATCGAGGCGAAGGAAAACGGCCTGACGGTGCGCGGCGAGAAGCAGGTCGCCGGCGGCGACCGCGCCAGCGAGGTGCTCTACCAGGGCATCGCGGCCCGCAGCTTCGAACGTCGTTTCCAGCTCGCCGACTACGTCCAGGTGACGGGCGCGAGCCTCGAGAACGGCCTGCTGCACATTGACCTCGTGCGCGAGATCCCGGAGGCCAAGAAGCCCCGCCTGATCCCGATCAGCGCCGGCCAGAAGACCGTGATCGACACGACCGCGAAGGTGGACTCCACCGCCCGCGTCGCGGCCTGATCGCCAACCCGCACCGCAACGTGAAGGGCGGCCGCTTGGCCGCCCTTTCTGTTTGGGGCCTTTGCGTCGGCGATGCGCGATCGCCGACGCGGGGCCGATCTCAATCCAGCGTCGCCGGCGGTACGCTGGGCGTGGGCGTGGACGGGCCCTTGTTGCTGGAGTCGTCCAGCGGCGCGACCGGCACGGACGCGTTTGGCTGCCCCGTCTTGGGATCCACCAGGGGCTCGGGGATCCGCTGCGGCGCCGGAGCGGCCTGGCGAACGGCCGGAGCGGCAGGCTCCTCGGCGGCCGGCTTCGGGGGCGCGACAACGGGCGGCGTCGTGGTGGGAGGCACAACCGTCGGGGCGGGCGCGGGAACGGCCTGTGGGGCGGCGGGCTTGATCGCGTCCTGCTCCGGCGCGGCCGGGCGGGCCGCCGTGCTGGCGGGTTTGTCGGGAACCGGCGCGGGCTGGGGAACAGCCTGTTCGGTCGGCTTTGGCGGGGTCGGAACCGCCTTCGGCTTGCGTGGCGCCGCCGGCGCCGTCGCGGCGTCGGGCGTGCGGGCCTCTCGGTTGCGCGGCGGTCGTGCGGGCGTGCGCTCGGCGCCGAACGGATCCGGCGTGGATCGGAGGTTGCGCCGCTCCAGCTGGTCGTCGCCCGGGAAGGACGGCAGGTCGCGATAAGGATCACGATAAGCCCCGCCGGGCACGCCGCGGGGCGGGGTTGGAACCGGCGCATCATAGGCGCGGGCGCCGACGACAAAACTCTCCAGCATGCGGCCGCTCTGGGCGTCCAGCGTCACGTGGACCCGAAATCCGCGCCGATCAACCGCGTCGGCCTCATACACATCACCCACGGAGCGGATGCGCATCACACGCTGCATGCCGTACCGGGCGTAGAGGATGTCGGCGATTTCTTCCGGCGCTACGCGGAAACCGAACCATTGGGCGCGCTCGACCAGAGCGCCAACCGGCGCGTCGATGGAACCGAGCGGCGCCGCCAAGACGGGCGTGGCGGCCGTGAGCGCCGCGAGCGCAAGAGCGCCGCGGCGGGCAAAGCGACGGACGGCCCCGGCGTGAACGCCGGCGGCGATGAACGCGAACATACGGGCTTGCTCCCTCGAATGGCAGGCGATCGAGGGTTAAAGAGCGATTAAGGCGGCGCTGCGACGGACAGACGTCGTGATTCGTCGCAGGCGGAGCTAGCCCCGCGCGATCGCGACAAGCTTGGCGATATCATCCTCGCGGGTCGCGAAGGAGGTCACGAACCGGGCGAAAACGTCGTCAGCCGCGATCGCGAACCCCTCCGGCATGCTGCCGCTCGACCACGGTGCGAAACGAACGCCGGCATCTTTCAGCCGGGCCGCCACGGCGGCCGGCAACGACACGAACACTTCGTTGGCCTGCGTGGGCCAGACGCGCCGCACGCCCGCGACGGCGGCCAGCCCCTCGGACAACGTGCTCGCAACCGCGTTTGCGTGCCGCGCGTTATGCATCCAGTGGTCGTCCTGCAGATAGCCGACCATCTGGGCCCCGAGGAGGCGCCCCTTGGACACGGTGTGGCCGCCCCGCTTGCGGCGGAAGGTGAAATTCTCGGCCGTAGCCTTGTCGAAGAACACCACGGCCTCGCAGGCGAGGCCGCCATTCTTGGTGGCTCCGAACGACACCACGTCCACGCCCGCCTTCCAGGTCATCTCGGCCGCCGTGCAGCCAAGGCCGGCCAGCGCGTTGGCGAAGCGCGCCCCATCGAGGTGGACCTTCAGGCCGTGCCGCTTCGCCGTGTCGGCGATCAACCCGATCTCCTCCAGCGTGTAGAGCGTGCCCGCCTCGGTCACCTGCGAGATGGACACGCAGGCCGGCTGCACCGCCTTGGCGACGCCCTTCGGGAAGCGCTCCAGCGCGGCTTCCAGCCCGGCGGGCGTGAACTTGCCGGCGGCGCCCGGAATGCCGACGATCTTGGCCCCGGCCGTGAACATTTCGGGCGCGCCGCACTCGTCGTCGAGCACATGCGCCTCGGCGTGGCAGAACACCGCCCCCCAGGGCGGCGTCAGGGCCGCGAGCGCCAGCGCGTTCGCGCCGGTGCCGGTCGCGACCAGCGACGAGACGCACTCCCGCTCGAACACGTCGCTCAGCATGGCTTCAGCCTTGGCCGTGTGGGCGTCCGCCCCATAGGCGCCTTCGGCGCCCTGATTGGCGGCCAGAAGAGCTTCGAGCACCGGCCGGCTGGCGCCGACCACGTTGTCGCTGGCGAGGTTCATGTGTGGGTACCCGTCGATCGGAAGCGTCGCGGCGCACGATGCATTTCTGCGCCGGGCGGGCAAGCCCCCGCACCGCACGGCGGCGGTGCGTCGGGCGAGGGCCGCGGGGCCTCGGAGGGTCAGACACTTGCGCGCCGGCAGCCGCGACGTTCACTTCCTTGCGCGACGGAAACCGGCACCGCAACATTCTTGCGAAAGCGACGAAAAATGGCCCTTGTGCGGCGTATGGTTATCTGGCATTGTCCGGCCCCAATAGGACAGCGATGCTGTCCCAATTTGCAGGGCTCAGGCCCTCTATTTATGGCGGACGCCACGTGCGGATGATGGGTGCGGATACGACGATGACGGTGCGCGGCAAGGCCGCCACGCGCGATCGTAAACGCGCCACCCGCAAACACGCGGGCTGAGCGGGCGCACGCTGGTTCTTCGGAACCGGACGCCCGCGGGGAGCGGGCGCAAACGGGGCGCGACCGGACCTCCCAACCACAAGACCGACCCCGACCCGGATGGGCCGAGCCTGCAGGATCGAGCAGGATTGCGCCGACCGGTCGAAGCAGGATGGGCCGCGTCAGAGGCGGCTCGAGGGACGACACCGGACCACACGAGGGCGACCATGAGCGAGCGGACAGAGCAGGCCCCCATCGGCGCGAGCTTCGAGGCTTCGAAGCGCATGTCGGCCGATCGCACGCCCCTCGTCGTGCGCGACCCCGGCCTGCCGGAAGCCCAGGGCCTTTATGATCCGGCGCGCGAGAGCGACGCCTGCGGGGTCGGCATGGTCGCCGACATGAAGAACCGCAAGTCGCACGCCATCGTCGAGATGGGCCTGCAGATCCTGCTTAACCTCGACCATCGCGGCGCGGTGGGCGCGGACCCCAAGGCCGGCGACGGCTGCGGCATGCTGGTGCAGATCCCGCACGCGTTCTTTTCCGAGGAGGCGACCCGCCTCGGCTTCGCGCTGCCGCAGGCCGGCGACTACGCCGCCGGCATGCTGTTTTTGCCGCGTGACGCCGAGGGGCGGAAGCTCTGCGAGAGCATCGTCGAAAAGGTCATCGCCGATGAAGGCCAGCAGTTCCTCGGCTGGCGCGACGTGCCGGTGGACAGCTCCGGCCTGGGCGAGAGCGTCAGGCCGACCGAGCCCTGCATCCGGCAGGTCTTCATCGGCCGCGCCGCCTCCACGGAGGCTGGCGACGCCTTCGAGCGCCGGCTCTTTATCCTCCGCAAGGTGATCTCCAACACCATCTACGACATGCGCGACGCGCGCACGAAGGGGTTCTACCCCGTGTCGTTGTCGTCCCGCACGATCACCTACAAGGGCATGCTGCTGGCCGGCCAGCTCGGCGAGTACTTCAAGGACCTCACCGACCCGCGCTTCGCCTCCGCGCTCGCGCTGGTTCACCAGCGGTTCTCCACCAACACGTTCCCGACCTGGTCGCTCGCCCACCCCTATCGGATGGTCGCCCACAACGGCGAGATCAACACGCTGCGCGGCAACGTGAACTGGATGGCGGCCCGCCAGGCCTCCGTCGACAGCGAGCTGTTCGACACCGAGATCTCCAAGCTCTGGCCCATTTCGTATGAGGGGCAGTCCGACACAGCCTGCTTCGACAACGCGCTCGAGTTCCTGGTGCAGGGCGGCTACTCGCTGGCCCACGCCGTGATGATGCTGATTCCCGAGGCCTGGGCCGGCAACCCGCTCATGGACGAGGACCGGCGCGCCTTCTACGAGTATCACGCCGCCCTGATGGAGCCGTGGGACGGCCCCGCCGCCGTGTGCTTCACGGACGGCCGCCAGATCGGCGCGACGCTGGACCGCAACGGCCTGCGCCCGGCCCGCTACCTGGTCACCGACGACGGCCTCGTCGTGCTGGCGTCCGAGTTCGGCGTCTTGCCGATTCCAGAGGACAAGATCGTCACCAAGTGGCGCCTCCAGCCCGGCAAGATGCTGCTGATCGACCTCGATCAGGGTCGCATCGTGTCCGACGACGAGATCAAGACCTCGCTCTCCAACGCCAACCCCTATCGCGAGTGGCTGAAGCGCGGCCAGATCATCCTGGAGGACCTGAAGCCCGTCGAGCCGCGTCAGTCGCGCACCGACGTGAGCCTGCTCGATCGCCAGCAGGCCTTCGGCTACACGCAGGAAGACCTCAAGCTGCTGATGTCGCCGATGGCGGTCACCGGCCAGGAAGCCGTCGGCTCCATGGGCACCGACACGCCGATCTCGGCGCTGTCGTCGCGCTCCAAGCCGCTGTTCACCTATTTCAAGCAGAACTTCGCCCAGGTCACGAACCCGCCGATCGACCCGATCCGCGAGGAGCTCGTGATGAGCCTCGTGTCGTTTATCGGTCCGCGCCCGAACATCTTCGACCTGGAGGGCTCTTCGCGCCGCAAGCGGCTCGAGGTGCGACAGCCGATCCTCACCAACGGTGATCTGGAGAAGATCCGCTGCATCGGCCACTTCGAGGACCGCTTCGACACCAAGACGATCGACTTCACCTACCCGACAGAGCAGGGCGCGGCCGGCATGGCGGGCGCTCTCGAGCGCCTGTGCGAGCGCGCCGAGGCGGCCGTGCATGGCGGCTACAACATCATCATCCTGTCGGACCGGCAGGTAGGGCCGGACCGCATCGCGATCCCGTCGCTGCTCGCCACCGCGGCCGTGCACCACCACCTCATCCGCAAGGGGCTGCGCACCTCGGCGGGCCTCGTGGTGGAGACTGGCGAACCGCGTGAGGTCCACCACTTCTGCTGCCTCGCCGGCTACGGCGCGGAGGCCATCAACCCTTATCTGGCGTTCGACACGCTGGCCGCCATGCGGGGGGAGATCCCCGAGGAGGTCGACGAGGACGAGATCGTCAAGCGCTACATCAAGTCGGTCGACAAGGGCATCCTGAAGGTCATGTCCAAGATGGGCATCTCGACCTACCAGTCCTATTGCGGCGCGCAAATCTTCGACGCCGTCGGCCTGCAGAGCGCCTTCGTGCAGAAGTTCTTCTTCGGCACCGCCACCACCATCGAGGGCGTCGGCCTGGAGGAGATCGCCGAGGAGACCGTGCGGCGTCATCGCGACGCCTTCGGGGACGCACCGGTGTACCGCAACGCCCTCGACCTCGGCGGCGAGTACGCCTACCGCATCCGCGGCGAGGATCACGTCTGGACGCCCGACACCGTCGCGACGCTGCAGCACGCCGTGCGCCACAACGCGCAGGACCGCTACCGCGAGTTCGCCCGGCAGGTGAACGAGCAGGAGAGCCGGCTCACCACCATCCGCGGCCTGTTCAGGATCCGGACCGCGGCCGACCGCGGCGTCAGCCCGGTTCCGCTGGACGAGGTGGAGCCCGCGGCCGACATCGTGAAGCGCTTCGCCACCGGCGCCATGTCGTTCGGCTCCATCTCCAAGGAGGCGCACGAGACGCTCGCGATTGCGCTGAACCGCATCGGCGGCAAGTCCAACACCGGCGAAGGCGGCGAGGAGCCGGAGCGCTTCGTTCCGCTCGCGGACGGCCGCTCCAAGCGCTCGGCCATCAAGCAGGTGGCGTCGGGCCGCTTCGGCGTCACGGCCGAGTACCTGGTCAACGCCGACGTCATGCAGATCAAGATCGCGCAGGGCGCCAAGCCCGGCGAGGGCGGCCAGCTGCCCGGCCACAAGGTCGACGCCGTGATCGCCAAGGTCCGCCACTCGACCCCGGGCGTGGGCCTGATCTCGCCGCCGCCGCACCACGACATCTACTCCATCGAGGATCTCGCGCAGCTGATCTTCGACCTGAAGAACGTGAACCCGGCCGCCGACGTGTCGGTGAAGCTGGTGTCCGAGGTGGGCGTCGGCACCGTCGCGGCGGGCGTCGCCAAGGCGCGCGCCGACCACATCACGATCTCGGGCTTCGAGGGCGGCACGGGCGCGAGCCCCCTCACGTCCCTGAAGCACGCCGGCTCGCCCTGGGAGATGGGCCTCGCCGAGACCCAGCAGACGCTGGTGCTGAACCGCCTGCGCGGCCGCATCGCCCTGCAGGTCGACGGCGGCCTGCGCACCGGGCGCGACGTCATCATCGGCGCGCTGCTGGGGGCCGACGAGTTCGGCTTCTCCACCGCGCCGCTGATCGCGGCCGGCTGCATCATGATGCGCAAGTGCCATCTCAACACCTGCCCGGTTGGCGTCGCCACCCAGGACCCGGTGCTGCGCAAGCGCTTCAAGGGCACGCCCGAGCACGTCATCAACTACTTCTTCTTCGTCGCCGAGGAAGTGCGCGAGATGATGGCCGAGATGGGCTTCCGCCGCTTCGAGGACCTGGTCGGCTGCTCCGAGCTGCTCGACAAGCGCGAGGCCGTGAGCCACTGGAAGGCGCGCGGGCTCGACTTCTCGCGCATCTTCCACAAGCCCGACGTCGGCCCGGACGTGCCGGTCCGCCACGTCGAGCGCCAGAAGCACCCGATCGACGCGGTGCTCGACCGCAAGCTCATCGCCGAGGCCATGCCGGCCATCGAGGGCGGCGCTCCGGTGCAGCTCCGCTCCACGATCCGCAACGTCGACCGCACCACCGGCGCGATGCTGTCGGGCGAGGTCGCCAAGCGCTACGGCTACGCCGGGCTGCCGGACGACACGATCCGCATCCGCCTCGACGGCACCGCCGGCCAGAGCTTCGGCTCGTTCCTGGCCGCCGGCGTCACGCTGGAGCTGGTCGGGCAGGCCAACGACTATGTCGGCAAGGGCCTGTCGGGCGGCAAGCTGATCATCCGCCCGGCGGATGACGCCCGCGCGCCGGCCGAGCACTCCATCATCGTCGGCAACACCGTGCTGTATGGCGCGATCTCAGGCGAGTGCTACTTCCGCGGCGTGGCCGGCGAGCGCTTCGGCGTCCGCAACTCGGGCGCGGTGGCGGTGGTGGAAGGCACGGGCGACCACGGCTGCGAGTACATGACGGGCGGCGTCGTTGTGGTGATCGGCCCCACGGGCCGCAACTTCGCGGCCGGCATGTCAGGCGGCATCGCGTACGTGCTGGACGAGGACAAGACCTTCCGCAAGCGCTGCAACCTCAGCATGGTCGACCTGGAGCCCGTCGAGGAGGAGGAGGAGCTGCTGGAGCGCCTCCACCACCATGGCGGCGACCTGGAGACCAAGGGACGTATCGACATCATGGCCGACATGTCGGGCCACGACGAGGAGCGCCTGCACCAGCTCATCAGCGATCACCTGCGCCACACGGGCTC
The DNA here is from genome assembly GCF_014636935.1 of Alsobacter metallidurans. Classification (GTDB taxonomy): domain Bacteria; phylum Pseudomonadota; class Alphaproteobacteria; order Rhizobiales; family Beijerinckiaceae; genus Alsobacter; species Alsobacter metallidurans. The sequence goes on from NZ_BMES01000002.1 coordinate 2,129,688, forward strand.
GACCCGCGCCAAGGAGATCCTGGAGAACTGGACCGACTACCGCACCCGCTTCGTGAAGGTGATGCCGGTTGAGTACCGGCGCGCCCTGCAGGAAATGGACAAGCTCCGCACGCTGCAGGCGGCGGAGTAAGGCTCACCCGGACCGCGGGCTCCCGGGCCCGCATCTTTGACTGCGACCGAGCGGCGATGCGGGCCACAAGCGCCCGCGTCTCCCGCAGCCGGGTGCAAAACGTGAGGCGAGGCCTCGGAGACGACGATGGGCAAGGTCACAGGCTTTCTGGAGTTCGACCGGCAGGAGCAGAAGTATCAGCTCGCCGGCGACCGCATCCGCCATTTCCGCGAGTTCACGCTGCCGCTGGACGAGAAAGACGTTGGCCGCCAGGCCGCGCGCTGCATGGATTGCGGCGTGCCCTTCTGCCATTCCGGCCCGGGCTGCCCGGTCAACAACCAGATCCCGGACTGGAACGACCTGATCTACGCCAACAACTGGCGCGAGGCGGCCCGCAACCTCCACTCCACCAACAATTTCCCCGAGTTCACCGGCCGCATCTGCCCCGCGCCCTGCGAGGAAGCCTGCACGCTGAACCTCGAGGACATGCCGGTCACCATCAAGACCATCGAGCAGGCCATCGCGGACAAGGCCTGGGCCGAGGGCTGGGTCGTGCCCGAGCCGGCGGAGCAGAAGACCGGCAAGCGCGTCGCCGTGGTGGGCTCCGGCCCGGCCGGCCTCGCGGCCGCCCAGCAGCTCGCCCGCGTCGGCCATGACGTCCACGTCTTCGAGCGCGAGAACCGCGCCGGCGGCCTGCTGCGCTACGGCATTCCGGACTTCAAGATGGAAAAGCGCCACATCGACCGGCGCGTCGCCCAGATGGAGCAGGAGGGCGTGACCTTCCACTACGGCGTCAACATCGGCGTCACCAAGCCGTTCGCCGAGCTTACGGCCGAGTTCGACGCCGTGCTGATGGCCGGCGGCGCCGAGGACCCGCGCGACCCGCGCCTGCCCGGCCAGGAGCTGGCCGGCGTCCACTACGCCATGCCGTATCTCACCCAGCAGAACCGCCGCGTCGGCCAGGAGCCGGTCGAGGAGGTTCCGATTACGGCCGGCGGCAAGCACGTGGTGGTGATCGGCGGCGGCGACACGGCCTCCGACTGCGTCGGCACCTCCTTCCGCCAGGGCGCGCTGTCGGTGACGCAGCTCGACATCCGCCCCAAGCCCCCGGTGCGCGAGGACAAGCTCGCGGTGTGGCCGTACTGGCCGACCAAGATGCGCACCTCGTCGTCGCAGGCCGAAGGCGCGGAGCGCGAGTTCCAGGCCGCCACGCTGGGCATCGAGGGCAAGAACGGCAAGGTCGCGGGCGTGAAGTGCGCCCGCGTGGACGAGAAGCGCGTGCCGATCCCCGGCAGCGAGTTCATCCTGCGCGCCGACCTCGTGTTCCTGGCCATCGGCTTTGCGGGTTCGCAGGTTCCCGGCATGGTCGAGACCTCCGGCGTCGCGCTCGATCGCCGCAACAACGTGGTGGCCGACGAGCGCGCCTACCGCACCTCGCAGGACAAGGTCTGGGCGGCGGGCGACATGCGCCGCGGCCAGTCGCTGGTGGTCTGGGCCATTCGCGAAGGCCGCCAGGCGGCCCACGCCATCGATCTGCACCTCATGGGCGAGACGATCCTGCCCCGGTAGAACCTCCTCGCGAGTCGAGCGAAGCGAGCACCCTCCCCTTGAGGGGGAGGGTGTAAGACCGGCCGTCATTTCCTTGCAGCGCTCAAGCCCCCATATGATGCTGGCGGCCTCGGGCCGAATCAGGGGGCGGGCATGGTCATTTCGGGATTCACGATCTTCGCGATCGTGCTGGTCATCTTCGTGATCGTCACCCTGATGGCGGGCGTGAAAACCGTTCCGCAGGGCTACCAGTACACGGTGGAGCGCTTCGGACGCTATTCGCGGACGCTCAGCCCGGGGCTCGGGCTCATCGTCCCCTATGTGGAGACGATCGGCCACAAGCTGAACATCATGGAGCAGGTGCTCGACGTCCCTAGCCAGGAGGTCATCACCCGCGACAACGCCATCGTGACGGTGGACGGCGTCGCCTTCTACACGGTGCTGGACGCCGCGCTCGCCTCCTACGAGGTGTCGAACCTCCAGCAGGCCATCCTGACGCTGACGATGACCAACATCCGCACCGTCATGGGTTCGATGGATCTCGACCAGCTCCTCTCGCACCGCGACGAGATCAACGAGCGCCTGCTGCGCGTAGTGGACGCCGCCACCTCGCCCTGGGGCATCAAGATCAACCGTGTCGAGATCAAGGACATCGTGCCGCCGCGCGATCTCGTGGACGCCATGGGCCGCCAGATGAAGGCCGAGCGCGAGAAGCGCGCCGTGGTGCTGGAGGCCGAGGGCCAGCGCCAGGCGGAGGTGCTGCGCGCCGAGGGCCACAAGACCGCGCAGATCCTCGAGGCCGAGGGCCGCAAGGAAGCCGCCTTCCGGGATGCCGAGGCGCGCGAGCGCTCCGCCGAGGCCGAGGCCAAGGCCACCCAGATGGTCAGCGAGGCGATCGCCAAGGGCGACGTCAACGCCATCAACTACTTCGTCGCCCAGCAATACGTGAAGGCCCTGCAGGCGGTGGCGTCGGCCCCGAACCAGAAGGTCATCATGATGCCGCTGGAGGCCTCCTCGGTGATCGGCTCCATCGCGGGCATCGCCGAACTGTCCAAGGGCGCTTTCGGGCCCGAAAGCGCCCAGTCGGCCGGCCGCCGCGGTTCGGTTCCGCCGACCGGCGCCGGCGCGCCCAAGAGCTGAGCGGCGCGATGATCAATCTCTCGCTCGGCCCCTGGGGCTGGATCATCGCCGGACTGGTGCTGGTGGGCGTCGAGGTGCTGGCGCCCGGCGCCTTCATGCTTTGGCTCGGCGTCGCCGCCATCGCGACGGGCGTGATCACCTTCGTGGTGACGCTGTCGGGCGAAGCCACCGCATTGTTGTTCGCCGCGCTCGCGATCGGAGCCGTGGCGGTCGGCCGCCATTTCATGCGCGACCTGAAGCCCAAGGCGCAGGACCGCATCATCAACGACCGCGGCGGCGCCATGGTGGGCCGGCTCGTGATGCTCACGGAGCCGATCGCGGAAGGCCGCGGCCGCGTGCGGATCGACGACACGGTCTGGCGCGTTGAAGGCCCGGACCTGCCGAGCGGAACCGAGGTGAAGGTGGTCGGCGTCGACGGCACGCTGCTGCGGGTCGCGCCGGCGCGCTAGAAATCTAGACGGCCCCGATGCGCAGCAGGTCGAGCACGTGAACGAGGCCCACCGGCCTGCCATTCTCGGCCACAATCAGCGCGCCGATCTTGCGCGTCTCGACGATCTCCAGCGCCTCGGCGACTAGGAGGCTCGGCTCGACCGTCGTCGGGTGCGGCGTCATCACCACATCCACGGTCAGCGCCATGAGGTCCGGCTGCATGTGGCGGCGCAGGTCGCCATCCGTGACGATGCCCGCGATGGCGCCGTCGTCCTCGACCACGACGACGCAGCCGAAGCCCTTCTCGCTCATGCGCACCAGCGCGTCCGACATCCGCATGCCGCGCGACACAAGCGGCAGCCGCTCGCCGGTATGCATCACGGAGCGCACCTGCTTCAGCTGCGCGCCGAGCTTGCCGCCCGGGTGGAACACACGGAAATCATGCGAGCTGAAGGCCCGGCCTTCCAGCAGCGCCACCGCGAGCGCGTCGCCCAGCGCCAGCTGCATGGTGGTGGAGGTGGTGGGGGCGAGCCCGTTCGGGCAGGCCTCGCGCGCCTTCGGCAGCGTCAGGCAGACGTCCGCCTCCCGGCCGAGCGCGCTGTCCCGATTGGCCGTGATCGCGATCAGCCCCACCCGGAAGCGCCGCGCATAGGCGACGAGATCCGACAACTCCGACGTCTCGCCCGACCATGACAGAGCCAGGATGACGTCGTCGGCCTGAATGGCGCCGAGATCGCCGTGGCTGGCTTCGGCCGGATGCACGAAATAGGCGGGCGTTCCCGTGGACGAGAACGTCGCCGCGATCTTGCGGCCGACATGCCCCGACTTGCCCATGCCGGACACGATCACGCGCCCGGCCGCCGCCGCGATCAGCGACACGGCTTGCTGGAAAGGAACGCCGAGACCGTTCTGCAACGCATCCAGCAATGCGTCGAGACCGGCCCGCTCGGCCTCGATGGCGCGAAGGGCCGACGGCAGCGCCGGAAGCGCAGGCGCGACTCGCGCGCCAGGTGCGGATTTGGACATGGCCCGCCCATAGCACGGAGACGCGGCCGACGGAACGCCGGAGGCGCGCCTGCTTACCGGCTGTTAACCATCGTCCTTATACAGCTGTTAACGCAGCCGGTCCGCATTCGCGCCGGTTTGTTCCGCATTCCCGGGCCGGAGCTTTCCTTGGCCGCTTTTCGCCAAAACGCCTCCGCGACGGCCCTTATCGGGCTGGTCGCCGCCTTGGCGCATGCGAGCGCGGCGTCCGCACAGGATGTCGGCCCGGACCCTTCCGCGCGCGCCGTCTCCGCACCGCCGCCGCCCCAGGCCGCGAAGCCCAGCTATCGCGGCTCCTATCCTGCCGTAGGCGCGCCGGTCCGTCCGGCCAAGCCCACGAAATCGCGCCGTTTGCGCCAGAGCGCCCCGCTCGCGCCCGTGGTCCCGGCCGCCATCGTCGTGGCGCCGCCGGCTCCCATCCTCGCCGCCCCGGGCCTGCCGCCGCTCGAGCCGCCCCGCAAGAACCGCCGCAAGGTCGAGGCCGACCCTTACGAGCCGCTCGGCTTCGACACGGGCGGCCTCGTGTTTCGTCCCTCCATCGAGGCCTCCGGCGGCTACGACACCAATCCCAACCGCATCCCGGGCGCCCGCAAGGGCTCGGCGGCGTTCCGCCAGGAAGGTGGCCTGCGGATCGACAGCGAGTGGGAGCGCCACGCCTTCAGGGCCGACTTGCGCGGCGCCTACATGGAATATCCGGCGGTCCGCTCCGCCAACCGGCCCGAGGGCCAGGGCGAAGCCAATCTGCGCCTCGATGTGCTGCGCGACACGCAGCTCGACCTCGGCGCCGCCTACGCGATCGCGACCGAACGTCCCGGCAGCATCGAGCAGCCTCTCGCGACCAGCAAGCGGTCGACCATCCTCAACACGGGCGTGAACGCCACGTTGACCCAGCGCTTCGGACCGGCCCTCGTCTCGCTGCGCGGCGCCGTCGATCGCACCGCCTATGGGGCGGTCACGCAGCCGGACGGCGTCGAAGTCAGCCAAGACAATCGCGACCTCAACGCCTATTCGCTGCGCCTGCGCGGCGGCTACGAGCTCACGCCGGGCGTGATCCCGTTCGTGGAGGCCTTGGTGGATCGCCGCGTCTACGATGCGACCATCAATGTGGGCGGTTACGAGCGCTCGTCCTCGGGCGTTCAGGGGCGCGTCGGCTCCACCTTCGAGATCACCCGCACGCTCACGGGCGAAGCCTCGGCCGGCTACGGGACCCGCGACTACGAGGATCCGCGCCTGAGCGGACTGCGCGGCCCCGTCGCGGACGCGGCCCTGATCTGGTCGGCGACGCCGCTCACCACCGTGACGCTGCGCGGCGCGTCGTCGCTGGCCGAAACCACAGTGGTGGGCGCCGCCGGCGCGCAGGTGCGGACGGTCGCTGTCGACGTCTCGCATGCGCTGCTGCGAAACCTCATCATCTCGGCCACGGGCGCGTTCTACCAGAACGACTATGTGGGCCAGCCGCTGCGCGAAAGCGGCTACACGGCCGGCTTGAAGCTCGAGTACAAGCTCACACGCTCGGTCGCCATGAAGGCGAGCTTCACGCATGAGCGCCTGAACGCCGCCACGCCCGGCTCGGACTACACCGCCAACGTGTTCCTGGTTGGCCTGCGCCTCCAGCCGTGACCCGGCGCCGCCTCGCGCCTCAGCGCCCCAGCAGCTTGTGCAACTCCACCGAGAAGGCTGCCGACACGTCCTCGCGGCTGAGCGCATAGGCGACGTTCGCCATCAGGAAGCCGATCTTGGAGCCGGTGTCGTAGATCTCGCCCGCGAACGTATGGGCGAAGAACGGCTCGCTCCTGGCCAGCGTGATCATCGCGTCCGTCAGCTGGATCTCGCCGCCAGCGCCGCGCTCCTGGTTTTCCAGGATGTCGAAGATCGCGGGGCTCAGGATGTAGCGGCCCGAGATCGCGAGGTTAGAAGGCGCCGTGCCCTTGGCGGGCTTTTCCACCATCGAGGTGATGCGCTGGTGGCCCCCCTCGTCCTTCACGCCGACGATGCCGTACTGGTGCGTCTCGCTGTCCGGCACCTCATAGGCGGCGATCATGTTGCCGCCATGCACGTCATAGCCCCGGATCATGTCGCCGAGGCAGGACGTCCTGCCGAGATGCAGCATGTCGGGCAGCAGCAGCGCGAAGGGCTCGTCGCCGATGATGTCGCGGGCGCACCACACCGCATGGCCGAGGCCGAGCGGCGCCTGCTGGCGGGTGAAGCTCGTCTGCCCGGCGCCGGGAAGGTCGCGCTTCAGCGCCTCGAGTTCCTTGTTCTTGTTGCGCTCGGCGAGCGTCCGGTCGAGCTCGAAATTGATGTCGAAGTGGTCCTCGATCACCGCCTTGCCGCGCCCGGTGACGAACACGAAATGCTCGATGCCGGCGGCCTTCGCCTCGTCCACCACGTGCTGGATGACAGGGCGGTCGACCACGGTCATCATTTCCTTCGGCACCGCCTTGGTGGCGGGCAGAAAGCGGGTGCCCAGGCCCGCGACAGGAAAGACGGCCTTGCGGATTTTCTTGGTCATGAATCGCAACTGCTTCGACTGGAGGAGATCGGGACGGGTCGCCCCTCGGGGCGCCGGTCGTGGTTCGCGGGCAAACCGTTAGCACGGCCGTCCGTTCCGGACGAGTTCAGGAAAGTTTATGCACTCTGGGGCAGATTGCACCCCTGGAATTTCTGGAGATGACGCAATGGCTGTGATGGTGACGGGCGGGGCGGGCTATATCGGCTCCCATATGGTGCTGGCCCTCTTGGACCGCGGCGAGAAGGTCGTGGTGCTCGACAATCTCAGCACAGGCTTCGCGTCGGCCGTGCCGACCAACGTTCCGCTCGTGGTCGGCGACATGGGCGACCAGGCGCTGGTCGCCTCCGCGATGCGCGAGCACGCCATCGACACGGTGGTGCATTTCGCCGCCAAGATCGTGGTGCCGGAATCCGTTTCCGACCCGCTGGGCTATTACCTCAACAACACCGTGAAGGCGCGCGCGCTGATCGAGACCGCGGTGGAGTGCGGCGTGAAGCACTTCGTGTTCTCGTCCACGGCCGCGGTCTACGGCGACGTCAGCGGAGACCCGGTCGATGAGGACGACCCGACCTCGCCGGTGTCTCCCTATGGCCGTTCCAAGCTGATGACCGAATGGATCCTGCGCGACACGGCCGCCGCGCATCCGCTCAAATTCGTGGTGCTGCGCTACTTCAACGTGGCCGGCGCCGACCCGAAGGGCCGCACCGGCCAGTCCACGCCGGCCGCAACGCACCTGATCAAGGTCGCGTGCCAGACCGCGCTGGGCCAGCGCCCCTTTCTGGAGATCTTCGGGACTGATTTCCCGACCCGCGACGGCTCGTGCCTGCGGGACTATATCCACGTCACCGACCTCGCCAACGCCCACATCGCATCGCTCGACCATCTGCGCGCCGGCGGCGACAATCTGACGCTGAACTGCGGCTACGGGCAGGGCTATTCGGTGCTCGAGGTGGTCGAGACCGTGAAGCGCGTGTCGGGCGTGGATTTCGAAACCCGCAGGTCCGGCCGCCGCGCCGGCGACCCTGCCGCCATCGTGGCCACCGGCGAGCGCGTGCGCGAGGTGCTCGGCTGGACGCCCCAATATGACGACCTCGACACCATCGTGACCCACGCGCTCGAATGGGAAAAACACCTGACCACGCCCAACGCGCGCTGAACCTGCCGTAGCGCTCGAGCTGGCCGGTTAAGCTCCCCTTCACCACGCCCTTCCATGCTGGCTTTGAGCCGCGATGGGCGCGGTGGAGGTGCTGGCATGCGGTGGTGGATTGTTGCGGCGGTCGGAACGGGCGCGCTGTTCGGCGCGGCAAGCGCCGTGGCCCAGCCCATCCGCCCTGCCCTGGCCGATCCGGTCAACACGGGATCGTTGGGCCCGGCCAGCTTGAAGCTGGAAGCGCAGCCGGCGTCGGCGTCGTTCGACGCCTTCGTGGCCGGCCTCTGGCCCGCCGCCAAGGCGCGCGGCGTTTCCCGCAAGACGTTTGATCAGGCCTTCGCGGGCGTGACCCCGGACGGCAAGATCATCGAGCTGACGCGCAAGCAGTCCGAATTCGTGAAGCCGATCTGGTCGTACCTGGACGGCGCGGTGTCGGACGCCCGGCTCGCGCGCGGCCGGGATGTCGCGGCCCAATACGCCTCCACGCTGGCCGCCATCGAACGCCGCTACGGCGTCGAACGCTCGGTGGTGCTGGGCGTCTGGGGAATGGAGACGAATTTCGGGTCGTTTACGGGCGGCAAGGACGTGATTCGCTCGCTCGCCACCCTGGCGCATATCCGCTACCGCGGGACGTTTTTCCGCGACGAGCTCATCACCGCGCTGGTGATCCTGCAGCAGGGCCATGTGGCGCGCGCCGACATGAAGGGCTCATGGGCCGGCGCCATGGGGCAGACGCAGTTCATGCCGTCGAGCTTTACGAAGTGGGCCGTCGACCAGGACGGCGACGGCCACAAGGACATCTGGACCTCGATCCCGGATGCGCTCGCGTCCACGGCGAACTACCTGAAGAAGCACGGCTGGAAGCACGGGCTGCCCTGGGCAATGGAGGTGCGCCTGCCGCGCCGCTTCGATTTCCGCACCCACACGTCGAGCTTCGCCCATTGGGCCTCGCTGGGCGCGCAGAGCGCCGACGGCCGGCGCCTGCCGCAGCATGGCGAAGCGTCCCTGTTCATGCCCGCCGGCGCACGCGGCCCCGTGTTCCTGGTCACGTCCAACTTCAAGGCCATCAAGGCCTACAACAGCTCCGATGCCTATGCGCTCGGCGTCGGTCATCTCGGCGACCGCGTGACGGGCGGGGCGCCCATCGCGGCCGCGTGGCCGACCAATGACCCGCAGCTCGACCACGGCCAACGCCGCGAGCTCCAGAGCCGCCTCGCCGCGCTTGGCTTCTCCATCGGCGAGCCGGACGGGCGAATCGGAACCAAGACCCGCGATGCGCTCCGCAGCTTCCAGCAGCGCCGTGGCCTGACGCCCGACGGCTATCCCACGCTCGCCATGCTGGAGGCGCTGCGCACCTACCGTTGAGAGCGGCCGAGCCCGGGCGGGTTTTGATCTGCGCCGATCCGCACTAGAATGGCTCCGCGCGCCGAACGTCCGGCGACGCGGAGGCGATCCTTGCGGCATCTGTGGAAACTCGCGATCCTTATCCTGCTGGCGGTCAGCGCGATCCCGGTCGCGCAGGCGCAAACCGCTTGGGACGACCGCTACCCGCACCTTTTCGCACCCCAGTTCCAGGCGCGTCCGCGCGCCTATCGGCCGCCGCCGCCCGCCGCGCGTGTTGAGCGGCGCCGGCCCGCCCCGGCCGCAACCGTGGTGGTGGGCGACAGCCCCGAAAAGCCCTCGATCGAGCCGACCGCCTTCGTGCTGGTGCTGGGCGACACGATGGCCGAGCAGGTCGCCACCGGCCTCGGCGAAGCCTTCGAGGACAATCCCGACGTCCGCATCCTGCGCCGCACCGTCACCTCCAGCGGCCTCGTGCGCGAGGACTTTCACGATTGGCGCAAGACCGTCCGCGAGGTGCTGGCCTCGCCGGAGAAGCTCACCCACGCGGTGATGTTGATCGGCTCCAACGACCGGCAGGCGATCAGGGACGGCTCGAGCGGGCCGATCGAGGCGTTCTCCGACCCTTGGAAAGAGGCCTACGCGGCGCGCGTGGACGAGATCGGCAAGGCCTTCGCCGACAAAGGCGTCCCGCTATTCTGGGTCGGCCTGCCGATCATGGAGGGCGCGCGCGTGTCCGCCGACATGCGCAGCCTGAACGAGATCTATCGCGCCTCGGCGCGCAAGACCGGCGCGGTGTTCATCGACCTGTTCGAACCCTTTGGCGACGCCCAAGGCCGCTACTCGCCCTTCGGGCCGGACCTGGCGGGCGACAGCGTCAAGCTGCGGGCCGGGGACGGCGTGCATTTCACCAAGGCGGGAGCCCGCAAGGCGGCGCATTTCGTTGAAGTCGAAATCCGGCGGGTCCTCGACCAGCGCGCCCCGGCGGTGGTCGCGGTGCCGGGCGCGGACCCGGACGACCCCGCGTCGCGCGACCCGGCCTTGCAGCCGGGCGGCGTCGAGCGTGCGATCGACCAGGCCGTGCTGCGCGGCCTCGACGGCCTGCCGCCCGCCCCGCTCGCAATCCCCCAGCGGCCTGTGGCCGGGCCCATTCTGCCACTGACCGGCCCCGAAGCCGCGCCCGGCGGAACCTTGATCGCCGGAGCCAGCCGCCGGGCGGTCACGGACGCCGGCCAGCTCATCGAGCGCGCCCTCGTGCAAGGCCGCGCGCCCGACCCGAAGCCCGGCCGCGCAGACGATTTCAGCTGGCCTGGACGCTAGCGCGTCATTCCACCAACTGGACAAGGGTTGGTGGGCGAAGATGATCCGCGACGAGTGCGTTCAGCTTCAGATCCAGCCCTGCAGCTCCCGCTCCACCACGGCGTGGATGACGTCCATGCCCTCCGGCGAGTCGTTCAGGCACGGCACATAGGCAAACTTCTCGCCGCCGTGGTGCATGAAGTGCTCCATGTTCTCGCCCTCGATCTCCTCGAGCGTCTCAAGGCAATCGGACGAGAAGCCCGGCGCGATCACCAGCACCTTCTTGACGCCGCGGCCCGGCAGCTCGCCCATGGTGTCGATCAGGTAGGGCTTCAGCCACTCGTCCGGCCCGAAGCGCGACTGGAAGCAGACCATGAAGCGGTCCTTGTCCAGCCCCAGCGCTTCCCGCAGCAACCGCCCGGTCTTCATGCACTGGCAATGGTAGGGGTCGCCCTTGAGTAGATACTCCATCGGCACGCCGTGGAACGAGGCGACAATCATGTCGGGCTCGAAGTCGATGCTGGCCAGCTTGGCTTTCACGGTCTTGGCCAGCGCATCGATGTAGACCGGGTCGTCGTGCCAGGGCGGCGTCACCCGCACGGCCGGCTGCCAGCGCATGTCCATCAGCGCCTGGAAGGCCTTGTCGCAGGCCGTCGCCGTTGTGGCCGCGCAGGACTGCGGATAAAGCGGCACGAGCAGGATGCGGTCGCAGCCCTGCTCTTGCAGGGCCTTGATCCGCGAGGGCGTCGACGGGTTGCCGTAGCGCATGCCCCAGTCAACCACGATGCGGGGATCGCGCGTCGACACCATGGCGGCGAGCTTCTCGGCCTGGGAGCGCGTGATGGTCTTCAGCGGGCTCTCGTCCGCGTCCTTGTTCCAGATGATGTCGTAGTCCTTGCCTTTCGGGCCGGGACGGACGCTCAGGATGATGAGGTTGAGGATCGGCCACCACAGCCAGCGCGGCTTCTCGATGACGCGCTGGTCGGACAGGAACTCCTTGAGATAGCGCCGCATCGACCAGTAGTCGGTCGCGTCCGGGGTGCCGAGATTGAGCAGCAAGACGCCGATCTTGCCCATACGGACGGGCGGATGCGCCTCCGGCAGCGGGCCGACGGCTTTGAAGTCCGCATCGGGACGGGGCATCACGGTCATCGCATCCTCATCGCGTCAAAACAGACAGAAAGCTGCGGCTGTGGGTCGCTTGCCAAACCCGGAAGGCTCGGCTCCATTATCATCGCACGCCGCCAAGACACCGCTATCACGAGCCTTCTACGGAGACCGCCATGCGTCCGATCACCCGCCGAGACACGCTGCGCATCGGCCTGGGAGCCGGCGCGGTCGCGATCCTGTCGCGCACCGCCGCCCATGCGCAGGGCGCCGTGAAGGCGTCCTTCGTTCTCACCAACGACATCTACGAGATGAGCGAGAAGAAGGGCCGTGGTGGCATGGCCCGCCTCGCCGCGGTGGTCAAGGCCGAGCGTGAGAAGAACCCCAACACGATCTTCGTCCATGCCGGCGACACGCTGTCGCCGAGCCTGATGTCGGGCTTCGACCAGGGCGCGCACATGATCGAGTTCCTGAACGCCATGAAGCTCGACGCGTTCACGCCCGGCAACCACGAGTTCGATTTCGGCAAGGACGTGTTCCTGAAGCGCGTGGCGGAGGCCAAGTTTCCCGTCCATGCCGCGAATATCCGCATGGCGGACGGTTCAGCGGTTCCGGGCGTGCAGCCCAGCGCCATTCGGGAGGTCGGCGGCGTGCGCATCGGCCTCATCGGTTCGGCGCTGGAAACCACCGCCCAGCTGTCGAGCCCGGGCGACCTGAAGTTCTCGCCCTCGATCGATTCCATCCGGGCCGAAGCCAAGGCCCTGAGGGAAAAGGGAGCGGACTTCATCGTCGCGCTGACCCACACCGACCGGTCCACCGACTTGCGGCTCTTCGACATGCGGGCCGTCGATCTCCTGCTGACCGGCCACGACCACGACCTGCGGGTGAACTACGACGGCAAGACCGCCATGGCTGAGTCCGGCGAGGACGCCGAATATGTCGTGGTGGTCGAGGTCGCGTTCGACCTCAAGGTCGACGCCGCCGGCAAGCGCGCGCTCGCCTGGTCGCCGCAGTTCCGCATCATCGACACCGCCACGGTGACGCCCGATCCGGAGGTGCTCGCGATCGTGAAGCGCTATGAGGCCGAGCTCTCCAAGGAGCTCGACGTCACCGTTGGGTCGCTCGACGTGGAACTGGACAGCCGGAACGCCACGGTGCGCGGCGGCGAGGCCGCCATCGGCAACTTCATCGCGGACGCGATGCGTGACGTCACCGGGGCCGACGTGGCGATCACGAACGGCGGCGGCATCCGGGCCAACAAGCAGTATGCGGCTGGCGCGAAGCTGTCGCGCCGCGACATCCTCAGCGAGCTGCCCTTCGGGAACAAGACGGCTCTCACCGAAATCACCGGCGCGGCCCTGAAGGCTGCGCTGGAGAACGGCTTCAGCCAGATCGAGAATCGCGGCGGGCGTTTCCCGCAGGTGTCTGGCCTCAAGATTGAGGTCGACTCCCGGCAGCCGGTCGGAAAGCGGGTCGTGTCGGTGCTGGTCAACGGCGCGCCGCTGGACGAGGCGAAGCTCTACAAGGTCGCCACCAACGACTTCATGCTGCGCGGTGGCGACGGCTACACGGCCCTCGCCGGCAAGGTCGCGGCCACCATCGACTCCGGTGGCTCGCTCATGGCCAACGACGTCATGGTCTACGCCCGCAAGGTCGGCACGGTGAACGCCCGGGTGGAGGGGAGAACGGTCGTTCGGTGATCGAGACGGCGGCCGACGCCCCGCTTTCGCCCCGGTTTCGCGTCATCGCCACGGGGCCACGAAGGGGATGCGCGTGATTCGTTTGCTGCGGTTCGGCCTCATGGCCCTGCTGGCGTTGTGCGCCGCGACGCTCCCGGCGTCTGCGCACCCGCATGTCTGGGTGAGCGTGAAAGTCGAGGTCGTTTGGACGCCAGACGGCAAGGTCGCGGCCGTAAAGCACCGCTGGCAGTTCGACGACGCCTATTCGAGCTACGCCGTCCAGGGCCTCGACGCCAATCGGGACGGCGTCTACTCGCGCGAGGAGCTGGCCGACCTCGCCAAGGTCAACACCGAGTCGCTCGCCGACACCGAGTTCTTCACCGTCGTCAAGGCGGACGGCAAGCGCCAGGCTTTCGGCGCGCCGACCGACTACTGGCTCGACCATGCCGACGGCAAGCTGACGCTGAACTACACGCTGCCGCTGCGCGAGCCGGTAGCCGCCAAGCGGACCCTGATCCTCGATGTCTACGACCCGACCTTCTTCGTCGATTTCAGCTATGCGGACGGCGACGACGCCGTGAAGCTCGCGGGGGGACCGGCCGGCTGCGCCGTGCAGCTCTCGCGGCCGAAAAAGCCCGACCCCAAGGGCCAGGGGCTGAGCGAGGACTATTTCGCCAACGCCAACATGGGCTTCCAATTCGCCTCCAAGGTCATCATCGCGTGCCCGTAGGATCCAGCCGATGATGCTCGCGGCCGGGGTCGCGGGCCCGACCTCCTTCCGCCGCCGCCGCGTGCTCTTGGCGCTCGCCATCGCGCTCGCCGCGCTCGCGCTCGTCGGCTTAGGCGGCGCGATCCTGTCCTGGGCGCTGGGCGGCCTCGGCGCGGCGCCGCCGCCCAGGAGCCCGTTCGGCATCGGCCTGCGCGAGGGCGGCGGATCCGCCACGGGCCTGACCGGCTGGATCCTGGCGACCCAGAGCCGTTTTTTCCAGAACCTCACGGATGCGGTGCGGACCATGAAGGCCGCCGGCGACGCCGGCTGGGCGCTGATCGGGATCAGCTTCGCGTATGGGGTGTTTCACGCCGCCGGGCCGGGTCACGGCAAGGCCGTGATCGCGGCCTGGATCGTCGCGAACGAGAACGCGCTGAAGCGCGGCCTCGCGATGGCGTTCGCGGCCGCGGCCGTTCAGGCCTTCGTGGCGATCGCGATCGTATCCGTGGCGGCGGGCGTTCTGCGCGCCACAGCGGCCCGCATGACGGGCCTCACCAACGCGGTCGAGCTTGCGAGTTTCGCCGCCGTTGCGCTAGTCGGCGCGGCGCTCACCTGGCGCAAGGCCTGGCGCCTCGCGGGCCGGATCGCGGCGGACGGCGTCGTTCACGCCCATGCGCCGGGCGAGCCTTGCGGACCCGATTGCGGCCACGCGCATTTGCCCGGCCCCGAGCGCGCTGCCGGCTCCTGGCGCGCGGCCGCCGGGGCCGTGCTGGCGGCCGGAATCAGGCCCTGCTCGGGCGCTATCCTGGTGCTGGTCTTTGCGATGGCGCAGGGCCTCTACGGCGCCGGCGTCGCGTCCGTGCTCGCCATGGGGCTCGGGACGGCGCTCACCACGGGAGCCCTGGCGGCCTTGGCGGTGTTCGCCAAGGGGGCGGCCCTCCGGTTCGCATCGGTGCGCGGCCAGGGCGCCGAATGGGCGATGAGCGTGCTGGAGGTTCTGGCCGGCGCCGTCGTGCTGGCGCTCGGCCTTGCGCTCACCTTCGGGGTCGCGTCGGCCGGCGCGGGCTAGCCGGGCCGGCTCGGGTCAAAGCCGCTCAGGCGACGATCTCGACGAAACGCGTGACCTCAATCATCAGCAGCGCCGTGAGGCCGCCCATGATCATCACGTCGATCAGCCGATAGGCTTCGGTGCGGCGAAATCGTGCGAGCGTCATGGCTTTCATGGTCGCCTCCTGGCGGAGGGGGTTCGACGTGAACCCCACTCCGCGACCATGGCGGCCCGCGCTGAATCAACGGTGAATCCTTTGTTTCGGATTCGCCGCGATCAGGCGATTTGCACAGCCATCGCCCGGCTGATTTTGGCCGCCAGCCGAACCAGCGAAAGATCGGACCCCGCCGGGCCGATCACGGACAGGCCGAACGGCCCACCCTCGTGCGTTCCGGCCGGGATCGTCACCTGCGGAAAGCCCGACAGGCCCGACAGGCACAGCAACCGCAGCGACTGCGCCCGCGAGGCCTCCAGCGCCGCGTCGTCCGCCGCCAGCAGAGGCGCGGGCCCGGGCACGGTGGGAAGCAGCAGCACGCCGTCGCGTCCCAGCAGGGTTCCAAGACGCCGTCGGAAATCCTCGCGCACCGCGCGTCCCTTCTCGGCGTCCGCGGCCGGCACGTCCCTCCCGTACGCGAAACGCTCGCCGATGCCTGGCCCCAACGCCGGCTTCCAGGCCTCGATGAAGGCGCCATGCGACTGCCAGGACTCGACGCCCTGCAGCCAGCGGAACGCCCAGTAGAGCGCATCGAAGCCGCCATCCGCCGCCGTCAGGCCGGTCACGGGCTGCAGCATGCGGTCAATCCGGGCCACCAGCGTTTCGAGCTGGCGCGCCGGCTCCGCCTCGGCCAGCGCGAAGCAGTCTTCCGCCTTCAGCAGGCGGACCGGCTCCGGCAGCGGATGCGGATCTTCGCCCAGAATGGCCTGGCCGACGCGCAAGAAGGTCTTGTCGTCCCGGCAGAACCAGCCCGGCGTATCGAAGCTGGCGGCAAGCGGCATCGTCAGGTCGAGCGGCAGGCGACCATGCGTCGGCCGGATGCCGAACAGGCCCTGGTAGCTGGCTGGCCCGCGCACCGAGCCCCCGGTGTCCGAGCCGAGCCCGATGTCGCACAGCCGCGCGGCCGTGGCGGAGGCGGAACCCGACGACGAGCCGCCTGGCACCCGATCGGGCGCCGCGCCGTTGATGGGCGTGCCGAAATGGTTGTTGAGCCCGTTCAGCGAGTAGGCGAGCTCCACCGTGTGGGTCTTGCCGACAAAGCGCGCTCCGGCGTCCAGGAAGCGCTGAACGATGGGCGCGCTCGCGGCCTTCACGTCCGACTGGGCCAGCTTGGTCGGCTGCCCGCAGCCCGTGCGGTAGCCGGCGACATCGAAGATGTCCTTCACGGCCAGCGTCAAACCGGTGAGCGGCCCGGACGGGGCGCTGGCGACCGGAACCTCGGCGTAGGGCATGAAGGCGTGAACGGGATCGTCCTGGACGGGCATGGTTTGTGTCTCGCGATGAATAAAGATCAGACGCCGGCCGAGCCGCCGTCCGAGCGGGGATCGTGGACGGCCGCCACGGAGCCGTTGCGCGGGTCGCGCACCAGCATGCCGGCATGGCCCACCGTGTCGGAATAGCTGTCCGGCAGCACCTCGACCTCGTGCCCGGCCTGCTCCAGCGCGCGCACCAGCGAGGGATCGAAGCGGTTCTCCAGCTTCAGCGACGTCGAGGCCGATCCCCAGGTCTTGCCGAGCAACCAGCGTGGCGCATCGACGGCCGCCGCGGGATCCATGCCGAACTGGGCGTACCGGCTCAGGATCGCGGCCTGGAACTGCGGCTGGCCGTCGCCGCCCATGGAGCCGTACGACACCACGCGGCCGTCATCGAGCACCGCCAGGGCAGGGTTCAGCGTGTGGAACGGCTTGCGGCCGGGCTCCAGCGGGTTCACGGCGTCCTTGTCCAGCGAGAACGAGATGCCGCGGTTCTGCCAGAGCATGCCGGTGCGCGGCAGCACGCAGCCCGAGCCATATTCCCAGTAGGTCGACTGGATATACGAGACCGCCATGCCCTTCGCGTCGATGGCGCCCATCCAGACCGTGTCGCCCTCCCCCCATGAGAGGGGAAAGCGCGCCGCCTTGCTCATGCTGATCTGGGCGGCCTGCTCGTTCAGGAACGCGTCGGACAGGTAGTCCGCCGGCTCGTGGATGAGGCGCGCCGGGTCGGTCACCACCGCGTCACGCACCCGGAAGGCGCGCTTGGTCGCCTCCACGAGCCCATGCAGGTGCTCGAAGCCTTCGCCGCGGGTAACGCCGAGCCGGGCGAAGAGGCCGAGAATGATCAAGGACGCCAGCCCCTGCGTGGGCGGCGGGAAATTGTAGAGCTTGGCGCCCGGCGCCGCGAGGCCGAGCGGCTTCACCAGGCGGGCGTGGAACCGCGCCAGGTCGGCGCGGGTGACGGGCGCCTCGAGCTGCTCGAGGTCAGCCCCGATCTCGCGGCCGATGTCGCCGCGGTAGAAGTCGTCCAGCCCCGCATGGCCAAGCTGCTCCAGCGTATCGGCCAGCCGCGGCATGGTCCGCACCGCGCCGGCCTTTGGCAGCGCGCCGTCCTGCAGAAACTGCGCCGCGAAGCCGGGGGCCTGCTTCAGGTCCTCGAACAGGTTCGGAACGCCGCGCGCCTCCGAGGCGCTCACCGCGCAGCCTTCGCGCGCATGCCGCACGGCGTCTTCGAGCAATGTCGACAAAGGCAGGCGCCCGCCCGTCTGCGCCTTTGAGAATTCGTTGGCGAGCGCCCAGCCCCCTACTGCCCCCGCCACCGTGACGGCGGCGTCCGGCCCGCGCCCGGGGATCACGTCATGACCCTTGTCGCGATAGCGCACGATCGTCGCCAGGCTGCCGGCTGGCCCGCAGGCCTCGATCGCCCGCATCTGGCCGGTCGGCTCGCGGATCAGCCAGAAGGCGTCGCCCCCGATGGCGTTCATGTGCGGGTAGACCACCGCGATGGTGGCCGCCATCGCGATCATGGCCTCCACGGCGTCGCCGCCCTCGGCCAGCACGGCCCGGCCGCTCTCGGCCGCAAGGTGGTGGGGCGCGGCGGCTGCGGCGCGGGAGAACACGGGAGTATCGGCCATGGCGGAGGATCTTCGAGGTTGCGCGGCCGCCTCGAAGCGGCCCAGGTGGGCTGTCATCCTTGCACGCTGGCGCGGCTCGATATAGTGCAGGAGCCGCAGATCGAGCGAGATCGGAACGGGGAGTTGCGCGTGGCTGCGTCCGGACGGCTGAACACCAAGAACCTGACCACCATCGTGAGCGTCGGCATCCTGGTCGGCACCGAGGTGATCGGGCTTGCGCTCGCGGCCGGGTGGGGGCTGGCAGGCATCTTCCAGCTCGGCACGGCTTACGAATATGCCTTCATGGCGATCTTTACCGTCCTGGGCATGTACGCGCTCTACCGCTTCATGCAGCGCGCCGTGAAGGTCGAGCCCATCCGCGGCTGAGCCGCCCTCAGCCGGGATCGCATGGCTTCATCATCACCGGATCGGCGTCTCCCGGCGCCAAGTCTCCCATCGGGCGGCATTGGCCACCCGCGCAGAGGCGCCAGTCGGCCGTCACGCCGGCCCTGCGTAGGATCACGTCCGGCAAAGGCGGAACGCGCGGCGCCCAGCGCCAGAACCCGCCTGCCAGCACGGCCTCGGGCGGCGGCTCCATGCCGGCCCCCATCCCCTTCACCCGCGCTTCCACGAGAACGAGGCCGGCGGGCGTCACCCGCCAGTCCTCCTCCCATGGGATCTTCTCGATGGAATGCGTCCACGCCAGCGTGAAGGCGGCGACGCCCGCGAGCTTCGCCGCCAGCGCGCCGCCGGCGTAAAGGCAGAGACCCGCCACGCCTACTTGATCACGCCCTTTTCCTTGAAGAACTTCTCGGCGCCCGGATGCATCGGCACCGGCATGCCCTCCAGCGCCTTTTCGAGCTTGATCTCCTTGCCGGCGCTGTGGGCGGCGGCGAGCTCGGGCAGCTTGTCGAACATCGACTTCGTCATGCCGTAGACCACGTCGTCCTTCAGGTCCGAGCGGGTGACGAGGTAGTTCACCACCGCGGCGGCCTGCACGTCCTTGTCCTGGCCCGTATAGGTGTTGGCCGGAATGGTCGCCTTGACGTAGGGCGCCCCGATCTTGTCGACGATGCTCGCCGGCACCTCCACGACCACAATGTCCACCGACGTCGCGAGGTCGCGGATGGCCGCCACGCCCAGGCCCGCCGATTGCAGCGTCGCGTCGAGCTGGCGGTTCTTCATCAGCTCCACCGACTCGGCGAAGGGCAGGTACTCGACCTTGCCGAGGTCCTTGTAGGTGATGCCGGCGCCGTTCAGGATCGCGCGGGCGTTCAGCTCCGTGCCGGATTTCGGCGCGCCCACCGAGAGGCGCTTGCCCTTCAGGTCCGCCAGCGTCTTGATGCCGCTCTCCTTGGAGGCGACCACCTGGATGTAGTTCGGGTAGATCGCCGCGACGCCGCGCAGCTTGGTGAGCTTGGACTTGAAGCCCGCCTCCTCGTTGCCCTCCCACGCGAACGCGAGGCTATCGCCGAGCGTGAACGCGATCTCGCCCTTGCCCTGCTGCAGCAGGTTCAGGTTTTCGACCGACGCCTTGGTGGCCTGCACGGAGGGCCGCGCCCCCGGGATGGCCTCGCCATAGATCTTCGAGAGCGCCACGCCCATCGGGTAGTAGACGCCGGATGTGCCTCCCGTGAGCACGTTCAGGAACTCGTCGGCTGACGCCGGCGCGGCGACGGCCAGGGTGGCGGCGGCCGCAAAGGCCATCCGGGCGATGCTTTTTTTCATACTCGTCTCCCTCGGGCCCGAAGGCCTGCGCGGTTCAGGCCCGCGCCGTTGAACGCGGCGCGCATCTGATCCGGCGCGCCTTGGCCGGGAGAGTGCCCGAGAACTGCATGTCAGGACAAGTGCTTACAGCCCGAGGGCCCTAAGCGGCCGGATGCACCTCACGCCAGTGCCGGGCGATGTCGATGCGCCGCGCGATCCAGACCTTGTCGTGCGACTGCACGTAATCGAGGAACCGCGCAAGCGCGGCGACCCGGCCCGGACGGCCCACGAGGCGGCAATGGAGGCCGACATTGAACATCTTGGGCGCGCCGTCCTGGCCCTCGCGGTAGAGCACATCAAACGAGTCCTTCAGGTAGGCGAAGAACTGGTCGCCGCTGTTGAAGCCCTGCGGGGTGGCGAACCGCATGTCGTTGGAGTCCAGCGTGTACGGGATTACGAGATGCGGCCCCTTGCTGGACGAAACCCAGTAGGGAAGATCGTCCGCGTAGCTGTCCGACGAGTAAAGGAACCCGCCCTCCTCGGCCACGAGGCGCTGCGTGTTCATGGAGCATCGGCCCGTGTACCAGCCGAGCGGCCGCTCGCCGGTGACTTCCGTATGGAGCCGGATCGCCTCGGCGATCTGCCGGCGCTCCTCTTCCTCTGGCATATCCTTGTGCTCGACCCATTTCAGGCCGTGGCTGGCGATCTCCCAGCCGGCTTCCTGCATGGCGGCGACCTGCTCGCGGCCGCGGGCCATCGCGGTGGCGACGCCGTACACGGTGACGGGCGCATTGCGGCTGGTGAACAGCCGGTGCAGCCGCCAGAAACCCGCGCGGGCGCCGTATTCGTAGATCGACTCCATGTTCCAGTGCCGCTGGCCGACCCAGGGCGCCGCGCCGACGATCTCGGACAGGAAGGCCTCCGAGGCGGCGTCGCCGTGCAGCACGTTGTTCTCGCCGCCCTCCTCGTAGTTGATCACGAACTGCACGCAGATGTGCGCGCCGCCGGGCCATTGCGGGTCTGGCGCGTGGCGGCCATAGCCGATCATGTCGCGCGGGTAATGGTCACTCATCGGCGGGCTCCGGCTTGGCGATTCGCGATCCAGAGAAGCGCGCCGCGCCCGCGGTTTCAAGCCGCCGCGTTTGAGGCCGGCCCCGTGGTCTGCTACGGCTGCGCGCCCGTTCCCCCTGCCCGGCTTCGCCCTTGCCCCAGCACGCCCAGATCCGCCCCGCCACGCTCGATGACCTCGACGCCCTCGAGTTCATCGAGAACAGCGTGTTCGACACGGACCGGCTTTCGCGCCGGTCGTTGCGCTACTACGTCACCACTGACAAGGACACGCTGCTGGTGGTGGAGCGCCACCGCAAGATCGTGGGCTACGCCCTCGTGGCGTTTCGCCGTGGCGCGGCGCTGGCGCGGCTCTACTCCATCGCGATCCTCCCCGAAGCGGCTGGCGGCGGTCTCGGCCGCAAGCTGCTGGACGCCGTGGAAGCCGAGGCGATCGCACGCGGCTGCATCTTCCTGCGGCTCGAGGTGCGCGCCGACAACGCCGCCGCGATCAAGCTCTACGAGCGGGGCGGCTACCGGCGCTTTGGCGTTTATGACGACTACTATGAGGACCACCAGGATGCCTGGCGCTACGAAAAGCGCCTGACCCCGCACGCCGCCCTGCCCGGCCGGCCGCCGCCCTTCTACGCGCAAACGCTGGATTTCACCTGCGGCCCCTGCTGCCTCATGATGGCGCTGGGTTGGGCCGACCCGGCGTTCAGGCCGAGCCGCGCCACCGAGATCCGGCTGTGGCGAGAATCCACCACCGTCTACATGACGTCGGGGCTGGGCGGCTGCGAGCCCTATGGGCTGGCCGCGACGCTGGCCCGGCACGGGCTCAAGGCCGAGTTGCGGCTCTCGCACGAGGGGCCGTTTTTTCTGGATGGCGTGCGGAGCCCCGACAAGAAGGAGGTCATGCGCATTACCCAGGAGGACTTCCGCCGCGAGGCGCTCGAAGCCGGCGTGCCGATCGGCCCGGCGCTGGACCAGGCCTCGCTGGCCGCCGTGCTGGACGAGGGCGCGATCGTGATCGTGCTGGTGTCGGGCTACCGCATGTTCCGCAAGAAGGTGCCGCACTGGCTGCTCGCGCATGGGCAGGATGGTCGGCACGTCTTCGTGAATGACCCGTGGGTCGAAACGGCCGAGTTGGAGACCAACGTGGCGGCCGCCAACCTGCCGATCCCCGCCGAGGAATTCCAGCGCATGGCGCGCTACGGCAAGGAGGACCTCCGGGCCGCGGTGGTGATCCGCAAGCCCTGAGACACTAGCCCGCCGCGGGCGCTAGCCCGCCGCCACCCGCAGCCACGGCCGCTTCGGGTCCGGCGCCGCCTCATCGGCGACCGCCGCCTGGTAGGCGACCAGCACCCCGTGCACCTTGCCTTCCGCCAGCGCCCGGCGGGTCGGCTCGTGCGTCACCACGAAGCTGTCGACGCCGCAGCGGATCATGAACGGGATCTGGTCGCGCAGCACGTCGCCTACGGCCCGGATCTCGCCCGCATAGGCGTGACGGCTGCGCAGCAGCGAGGCCGTCGAATAAGCCCGGCCATCGGTGTATTTCGGGAAACGCAGCGCCACCAGGGCGAAGCGCCCCAGGTCCTGTTCCACGCCGTCGAGGTCCTCGCCCGCCTCGAGCAGGAGGCCGAGCGGCCCGTTGCGTCCGAGGAGGCTCGTCCGTTCGGCCAGGAAGCGCGCCTTGCCGACCAGGATCGGCGCGTCGCCATCCGGAGCGGGCGCATCGGCCGGCAGGGTCGCCCAGGCGTCGGCCACGAAGGCGCCATCGCGGAACACGGTCTGGAGGTCGGCCATCACGCGGCCTCCGCCGGATACAGCGCCCGGATGAAGGGCGCCTCGCCGACGCGGCGGAACGCTTCGAGGAAAGTTTCGGCCGGGCTGTTGCGGATCGCCAGATAGGTGTCCACCACGGTCTCGACCGCGTCCACGATGCCGTCCGTCGAGAACCCCTTGCCGACGATCTCGCCGATCGAGCAGGTCGCGTCGCCCGAGCCCCCCAGCGTGATCTGGTAGAATTCCTCGCCCTTCCGGTCCACGCCCAGGATGCCGATATGGCCGACATGGTGGTGGCCGCAGGCGTTGATGCAGCCCGAGATCTTGATCTTGAGCTCGCCGATTTCGCGCTGCCGGGCGGCGTCGCCGAAGCGCTCGGACAACCGCTGCGCAATCGGGATCGAGCGCGCATTGGCGAGGGCGCAATAGTCCAGCCCTGGGCACGCGATGATGTCGGTGACCAGGCCGGCGTTAGCTGTGCCCAGTCCAGCCCGCTGCAGTTCGGCGAACAGCGCAGGCAAGTCGTCCTGCCGGACATGCGGCAGGACGAGGTTTTGCTCGTGGCTGACCCGCAACTCGTCAAAGGAGTAGCGCTCGGCCAGGTCGGCGACGAGCTCCATCTGCTCGGACGTGGCGTCGCCCGGAATGCCGCCGATGGGCTTCAGCGAGATGGTGACGACGCCGTAGCCCTGCTGCTTGTGGGCCGTGACGTTGCGGTCCACCCAGGCGGCGAACGCGGCGTCGGCCGCGCGGGACCGCTCGAAGACCTCCGACCGCTCCGGCAGCGCCGCAAAGGCGGGTGGCGCGAAATAGCCCGCGATCCGGGCGATCTCGGCCGCCGGCACCGCCAGCGTCTCGTTCTCGGCCTGCAGCTTGGCGTACTCGTCCTCGACCTGGCGCTTCAGCTCCTCGAGCCCGGTCTCGTGCACCAGGATCTTGATGCGCGCCTTGAACTTGTTGTCGCGCCGGCCATGGAGATTGTAGACGCGCAGAATGGCCGTGCAGTAGGCCAGCAGCTCGGCCTCGGGCAGGAAGTCCCGCACCTTCTTGGCCACGAAGGGCGTCCGCCCCTGGCCGCCGCCGACATAGACCGTGAAGCCCTTTTCGCCGAGCGCGTTGCGGGTCAGCGCCAGTCCGATGTCGTGGACCTGGATGGCGGCGCGGTCCTGGGCGGCGCCCGTCACCGCGAGCTTGAACTTGCGGGGCAGGAACGAGAATTCCGGGTGCAGCGAGGACCACTGCCGCAGGATCTCCGCATAGGGCCGCGGATCGTCGACCTCGTCGGCGGCCGCGCCGGCGAAGTGATCGGCCGTGACGTTGCGGATGCAGTTCCCGGAGGTCTGGATGCAGTGCATCTCCACCTCGGCGAGGTGCTGGAGGATCTCGGGCACCTGCTCCAGCGCGATCCAGTTGAACTGGAGGTTCTGCCGGGTGGTGAAATGCCCGAAGTTGCGGTCATACGTGCGGGCGATGAACGCCAGCTTGCGCAGTTGCCGGGACGACAGCACCCCGTACGGGATCGCGATCCTGAGCATGTAGGCGTGCAGTTGCAGGTAGACGCCGTTCATCAGCCGCAGCGGCTTGAACTGCTCCTCGCTGAGTTCGCCCGACAGGCGCCGCTGCACCTGGTCGCGGAACTGCTCCACCCGGTCGGCGACGAAGCGCCGGTCGAATTCGTCATAACGATACATGCCTGGTTCTCCGCCGCGTCAAGCGGCCACGGGCGTCGAGGCGCCCGGCACATCGATGGTGGGGCCGCCCTGCGCCCGGATGGCCTCGCGGTTGCGGGTCGCGATGAGGCCCGCGTCAGTCCGTGCGACTTCGATCAGGTAGGGATCGACGATGAGCTGGGCCTGATCGGCGTCTTTCTGGGCCTCGGCGAGAAGCGCGGCGGCGGCCTCGGGCGTGTCGGCCACGGCGGCTTCGTCGATCTTGCGCGACCACCAGCCCTCGGCCGTGCGGAACACGACCCGGCCGTCGCCGGTAGAGTTGCCGGTGACGGCCTGAAGGGCGGCCGATCGGGATGGCTTCTTCAGCATCGTGGCGGTCCATACACGAACGCGCTCGCGAATTGAGCGCAATTCACGCTACCAGATGCAGGATAGGCCCGAAATTACATTTTTCGTCGTGTAATGGGCCTTGCGGCCCGGGTCAGAACCCGAGCGCCAGCCCGTCCTTGCGGTGGTCCGAAGCGCCGAAGAGCGCGCCCTTGTCCCGGTCGATCCAGATCGCCTGGCACCCGCCGGTCGGATCGTCCGTGAGCGCAACCGTGTGGCCACGGCCGCGCAGGTCCGCGACGATCGCCGGATCCATGCTCTGCTCCACGGTCAGCACGCCGTCGAACGAGAAGCTGCGCGGCGCGTCCGAGGCTTCCTGCGGGCTCATGCCGCGGTCGAACACGCGCGACACGAAATGCGCGTGGCCGGCCGCCTGGTACTGGCCGCCCATCACGCCGAAGGGCATCACGCACTGCCCGCCCTGCGTCACCATGCCGGGAATGATGGTGTGCAGCGGCCGCTTGCGCGGTCCGATCGTGTTGACATGCCCGGGGGTGAGCCGGAAGCCGAGGCCGCGATTCTGCAGCACGACGCCGGCCTGCGGCGCATAGATGCCGCTGCCGAACGCCGCGAACAGCGAGTTGATGAACGAGATCGAGTTCAGGTCCTTGTCCACCACGGTCAGGTAGATCGTGTCGCGGTGGATCGCCTCGTCCCAGCTTTCGGCCGGGGCCGCGCGGTCCATGCGGATCTGCTCGCGCAGCCGGGCGATGAAGGGCTCCGACAGCACCCGGTCCACGTCCACGGGCGTCACGGACGGGTCGCACACGATCAGGTCGCGCAGGCGATAGGCCGCCTTGGTGGCCTCGGCGTGGATGTGCACGCGGTCGGCCTCGCTCAGCGCCGAGGAGCGCAGGTCGAACCCCGCCATGATTCGCATGATGATCAGCGCCGCGAGGCCCTGCCCGTTGGGCGGGCACTCGTGCACGGACACGCCGGCGTAGTCGGTCGCGATCGGGTCGACATAGTTCGAGGTCTGGGCCGCAAAATCCTCCAGCGTATGGAGGCCGCCGAGGCCGCGCAGGGTCGTGACGATCTCGTCCGCGACCGGGCCCTCGTAGAACGCCTTGCGGCCATGCTGCGCGACCGCCCGCAAGGTCGCGCCAAGGGCCGGCTGGGCCCGGCGGTCGCCCGGCTCCGGCATCCGTCCGCCCGGCATGTATTGCGCGGCCGCGGCGGCGTTGTGCGACAGCTTGTCGAACTGCTTGGCCCAGTCGAAGGCGACGCGCGGCGTCACCCGGAAGCCGTTCTCGGCATGGTCGATCGCGGCGCGGAAGATCCGGTCCAGCGGCAGGCTGCCGTGGTCGTTGTGCAGCGTGCACCAGGCGTCGATGGCGCCCGGCACCGTCACGGCGTGCGGGGTGAGGTCCGGGATCGCCGTGATGCCGCGCTCTGCGTACCACTCCGGCGTCGCGGCGGCCGGCGCACGGCCCGAGCCGTTCAGCGCGATCGGCATGCCGCCCCGGGGCGCGTAGAGCGCGAAGCAGTCGCCGCCGACTCCCGTCATGTGCGGGTCGACCACGCATTGCACGGCAACGCCGGCCAGCGCCGCATCCACGGCGTTGCCGCCGTCCCGCAGCACGTCCAGCGCCGCGATCGTGGCGGCCGGATGCGAGGTCGCCACCATGCCGCGATCACCGATCGCCAAGGAGCGGCCGGGCGTAACGAAGTCGCGGGTGGTGCGCATGGGGTTCCTCCTGAATTTTCGACATGTCAGACCCCGGCAAAGCCGCCGCGTCAAGCGCGGACGGCGCATGGCTGGCGGTTGAGCCCCGCCGACGGGCGACGCCAAGGGGGGCGCTCTCGGGCATGCGTCCGCGTTCTCCGCCGACGCGGAGGTGAGGCAATCTGGTGGAGGGGCGCCGCGAGGCGCCGGCCCATCTAGGGTTTTACGCGTAGGGTTCGGACGGGCCGACGCCTCGCGACCGGCGATTTTGAACCTTTCCGACCCGCGCTCCTTCCTCAAGGCCGCTCCTTGTGGGCAGCGACCAAGCGGGTGTTAAGGTGGCCGCGTCCACGGCCCCACCGTAGTGTGGGGCGGGCGGGCTGACTGCCTAAGGGCGGGCTTGCCGGGCTTTTACCCCCGCACCCATCCTCCGGCCGCTCCGGAAAGGCCTCCCGGGAGGGTGGGTCCGGTATCCCCACCCGCGCAGGCGCCGCGCCCCGACCCCGCAACGGACCGCTCCGGAAGCGCCCCCTCCCTGGGTCGAGAGTGGCGCAATGGTGCGTGAACGCGGGTGGAATGTCAAGGATTATTTTCATAAGAAGATGAGGCTGCCCCAATGCCCCTCATCCTGAGGAGCCTCGCGCAGCGAGGCGTCTCGAAGGACGAGGGGTCCAGCAGGCTGCACGGCGGAGCGCACTGGAGCCCTCGTCCTTCGAGACGCAGGCCCAAGTGGGCCTGCTCCTCAGGATGAGGGGCTGGTGGCGTTGGGGCATCTCCTAAACGCCTCGCCGTCATTGCGAGCGCAGCGAAGCAATCCAGGCGGTTGGGAGCAGCCTCGGCGTCGGGCGTAGCGCCCGGCTTCAGCTGTATTGCTTCGCTCGCGCTCGCAATGACGGCGGGGTGTTCCTAGGTTGCGCATCCTCCCGGTCGGCCAGGCGCCCCCGCGCGGAACCGCC
This sequence comes from Alsobacter metallidurans, assembly GCF_014636935.1. Lineage (GTDB taxonomy): Bacteria > Pseudomonadota > Alphaproteobacteria > Rhizobiales > Beijerinckiaceae > Alsobacter > Alsobacter metallidurans. The sequence continues at coordinate 2,157,104 of NZ_BMES01000002.1, forward strand.
CGGCTCAGGCCCGGGTTGTGCGCCAACGAGGCGGCCCGACCGGGGTGCGCCGCATGGAGACCAATCATGGCCAAACAGGCGATCCCGATGGCGGAGCTGAAGCGTATCGTCACGGCCGAACTCGACCGGGCGCTCGGGGCCAAGGGCACGGTGACAAACGTCCAGATCGAGCACGCCGGCGGCGAGACGTGGCGGGTCGTCGAGGTGGATTCGGACGCCGAGAAGCCCGCTCTCGACGCCATCGCGAGCACGGTTCTGCCGAAGTTGCACGGCGAATGGGGCCTCCAGGCCGATTGACCGGCACGCTGCGGCGCAGCGAAGACGGGCTCTTTCCAACCCATAAAAGTCAGCTATACTGACCTATACGGAAGTCGTACCGGAGACGTCCCTCAGCGGCCCTGAAGGGACCCCCAGCGCCAGCACGGCGTTGACGCGCCCAAGCGTGGACGATCTGGAGGACAATCCATGTCGGTTCTGCCGGTCTCGCTGCGCGACGTTTCCCTCGACGACAAATACGACCTCGGCAAGGAGCGCGTCTTTCTGACGGGCACGCAGGCGATCGTGCGCCTGCTGATGATGCAGCATGAGCGCGACAAGCGGGCCGGGCTCAACACGGCGGGCTTCGTCTCCGGCTATCGCGGCTCGCCGCTCGGCGCGCTCGACCAGAACCTGCTGCGCGCCCGGAAGCAGCTCGAAGCCGCGCAGGTCCGCTTCCAGCCCGGCCTCAACGAGGAACTCGCAGCGACCGCCTGTTGGGGAACCCAGCAGGCCGAGATGCGCGGCGAGGGCAAGTATGACGGCGTGTTCTCGCTCTGGTACGGCAAGGGCCCGGGCGTCGACCGCTCGGGCGACGTGTTCCGCCACGCCAACATGGCCGGCAGTTCGCGCCACGGCGGGGTGCTCGCCCTGATGGGCGACGACCACACGGCCGAATCCTCCACCACCGCGCACCAGTCCGAATTCCACTTCGTCGACGTCATGATCCCGATCCTGAACCCGGCCGGGGTGCAGGAGATCCTCGACTACGGCCTCTATGGCTGGGCGATGAGCCGCTTCTGCGGCACGTGGGTCGCCTTCAAGGGGATGAAGGACACGGTGGAATCGACCGCCGTGATCGACGGCTCGCTCGACCGCGTCCAGATCGTCACGCCCGAGTTCGAGATGCCGCCCGGCGGCCTGAACATCCGCCCCGGCGACGGCATCCTCGACATGGAGGCCCGCCTCCAGGACTACAAGCGCGACGCCATGCTGGCTTTCGTGCGCGCCAACAAGCTCAACCGGATGATCTTCTCGGGCGGCCGCAATCCCAAGATCGGCGTCATCACGGTCGGCAAGAGCTATCTCGACGTCCGCCAGGCGCTCGACGACCTCGGCATCGACGAGGTGCGGGCCAACGACATCGGGCTCCGCCTCTTCAAGATCGCTTGCCCCTGGCCGATCGATGCGCATGAGCTGATGGACTTCGTCCGCGGCCTCGACGTCGTGATGGTCGTGGAGGAGAAGCGCTCCCTGATTGAAGTGCAGGTGCGCGAGGAGCTCTACGGTACCGCCAACCAGCCGATCTGCATCGGCAAGAAGGACGAAACCGGCAGGTGGCTCTTCCCCGTAAAGGGCGCGCTGGACCCCAACGACATTGCCGTCGCGCTAGGCGAGCGGCTGCTGAAGTACCATGCCAGCGAGGAGCTGGCCGGGCGTGTCCGCCGCCTCAAGCAGGCGCAGGAGACCCTGGCCGAGACCAAGGACGTCTCCACCCGCACCCCGTATTTTTGCTCGGGCTGCCCGCACAACACCTCCACCAAGGTGCCGGAGGGCATGCGCGCCTATGCGGGCATCGGCTGCCACTACATGGTGCAGTGGATGGACCGCTCCACGGACGGCTTCACGCAGATGGGCGGCGAAGGCGCCAACTGGGTCGGAGAGGCCGCCTTTTCCAAGCGCGGCCACGTGTTCCAGAACCTGGGCGACGGCACCTACAACCACTCGGGCGTCCTGGCGCTACGCTTCGCGATCGCGTCCAAGACGCACATGACCTACAAGATCCTCTTCAACGACGCGGTCGCGATGACGGGCGGCCAGCGGCACGAGGGCGAGCTCACGGTCGACATGATCGCCCGGCAGGTCGCCGCCGAGGGCGTGGAGCGCATCGCGCTCGTCAGCGACGAGCCGGAGAAATACCCGCGCGACGGCGCGTTCTGGCCCAAGGGCCTCTCCTTCCACCACCGCGACGACCTCGACACGGTGCAGCGCGAGCTGGCCGAGCGGCCGGGCGTATCGGTGATGATCTATGACCAGACCTGCGCGTCCGAGAAGCGCCGCCGCCGCAAGCGCGGCGAGTACCCGGATCCGGACAAGCGCGTTTTCATCAACACCCGCGTATGCGAGGGCTGCGGCGATTGCAGCGTGCAGTCGAACTGCGTCGCCGTGCAGCCGGTCGAGACCGAGTTCGGCCGCAAGCGCCAGATCGACCAGTCCAACTGCAACAAGGACTTCTCCTGCCTGAAGGGCTTCTGCCCGTCCTTCGTCACCGTGGAGGGCGCGACGATCCGCAAGGCGAAGCCCGCCTCGGGCGCGGACGCCGATTGGGGCGCGTTGCCGGAGCCGACCCTGCCCGCGCTCGACAAGCCCTATGCGGTGATCGTCACCGGCGTGGGCGGCACGGGCGTCGTCACGATCGGGGCGATCCTCGGCATGGCCGCCCACCTGGAGGGCAAGGGCTGCGGCATGATCGACATGGCCGGCCTCGCCCAGAAGGGCGGCGCGGTCTACAGCCACGTGAAGCTCGCGCCCCGGCCCGAGGACATCCACTCCATCCGGGTCTCGGCCGGCGACGCCGACCTCGTGCTCGGCTGCGACATCTCGGTCACCGGCACCCGCAAGGTGCTGGCCGCGGTGAAGCAGGGCGAAACCGCCATGGTGGTGAACACCGCCGAGGTGATGCCGGGCGACTTTGCCCGCAACCCGGACTTCTCGCTTCCGGCCGAACGCGTGAAGCGCGCCGTGCTGACGGCCGCGGGGCGCGACAATGTCAGCTTCGTGAACGCCACCCAGATCGCCACCGCGCTGACCGGCAACGCCATCGCGGGCAACATGTTCATGCTGGGCTACGCCTGGCAGCTCGGCAAGGTGCCGCTCTCCGCGCAGGCGCTGGAGCGCGCCATCGAGCTCAACGGCGAAGCCGTGGCGATGAACAAGGCGGCCTTCGAGTGGGGCCGCCGCTACGGCGTCGATCCCGCCCGGGTGACCGCCCTTGTGGCGCCCCGCGAGGCGCCGGCGGCCGACCGGGTGCTGACGACGTCCTTGGATGAGGCCGTGGCGCGCCGCGTGGAGTCGCTCACCGCCTACCAGAGCAGGCGCTACGCCAAGCGCTACGCCGGCTGGGTGGCGCGGGTGCGCGAGGCCGAGGGCAAGGCGGTCCCGGGCTCGACCGCGCTCACCGAGGCGGTCGCGCGCGCCCTCTACAAGCTCATGGCCATCAAGGACGAGTACGAGGTGGCGCGCCTCTATGCGGACGGCGAGTTCCTGAAGAGCCTGCGGGCGCAGTTCGAGGGCGACCTCAAGCTGTCCTTCCATCTCGCGCCGCCCATCCTCGGCCGCAAGGACGCGCAGGGCCGGCCGAAGAAGACCACGTTCGGCCCCTGGATGCTGAAGGCCTTCGGCGTGCTCGCGTCCCTGCGCTGGCTGCGCGGCACGCCGCTCGACGTCTTCGGCCGCACGGACGAGCGTCGCATGGAGCGCCGCCTGCTGGCCGACTACGAGGCGCTGCTGCCGGAACTGCTGGCGAAGCTTGAGCCGGGCAACCTGGCGCTCGCCACCGCCATCGCGTCGCTGCCGCAGAAGATCCGCGGCTACGGCTACGTGAAGGACGGCAATGTCGGGAAGGCGAAGGCCGAAGAGGCCGCCCTGCTGGCGCAGTTCAGGGCCGGAACCCCGCCGCAGGCGATCGCCGCGGAGTAGGACGCGGCAATCCGGACCGCGAGCCTGAAGGCCCGCGGTCCAAGGGCGCACAACGCATCTTCGCATTTCCGCACCGGGGAAGCGCGAGTTTTCGCGTCCCCATCGGCATAACTGCACGAAAGTCGAGCTTGTGTCCGGCTTTGGTCCGGATAACCTCCCCACATAGCTGCTGTGCGAAACGCACATGCCGAAGACGGCCAAAAGGCCGCGCGCCGTGACCGGACGGGGAGCAACGTCCGCCTGGGAGGATTGAAGGATGGCCGCCGCGTCCACGCGCGACGACACGTTTCCGAAATTGCTGATCCGCAACGCGCAGACGCGCGGGGCCCGGCCGGCGGTTCGCCACAAGGACCTCGGCATCTGGCAGACCTGGACCTGGGCGGAGGTGCACGACCTTTGCCGCGCCTATGCGGCGGCGCTGCATGCGCTCGGGCTGCAGAAGGGCGAGACCATCGCGATCGTGGGCTCCAACCGCCCGCGGCTCTACTGGTCGATGATGGCCGCCCAGATGCTGGGCGCGATCCCGGTGCCGGTCTATGCCGACAGCGTCGCGGACGAAATGGCCTACGTGCTGGCCCACGCCGACGTGAAGCTCGCGGCCGTGGAGGACCAGGAGCAGGTCGACAAGCTCCTGTCCATCGCGGATCGCCTGCCCAATCTCCGGCACGTCCTCTACGACGAGGACCGCGGCCTGCGCGACTACGACCACACGCGCCTGCACGGCATCGAGGCCATGCTGCGCAAAGGCGCGGAGCTGCTCCGCACGGACGCCGCCGCCGCGCTGGACGCCGCCATCGCGTTCGGCAAGGGCGAGGACCTGGGCGTCATCCTCTACACGTCCGGCACCACCGGCCGCCCCAAGGGCGTGATGCTGAGCTACGACAACGTGCTGATCTCGGCCCGCAACGGCTGCCTGTTCGACAAGCTGGACGAGACCGAGGAGACCATCGCGTATCTGCCGCTCGCCTGGGTCGGCGACCACATCTTCAGCTACGCGCAGTCTCTGGTGGCGGGCTTTTGCGTCAATTGCCCCGAGAGCCCCGACACCGTCGTGGAGGATCGCCGCGAGATCGGCACCACCTACGCGTTCGCGCCGCCGCGCGTGTACGAGAACCTGCTCACCCTCACGATGGTGCGCATGGAAGACGCCGCGCCCTTCAAGCGCCGGCTGTTCCACTATTTCCTCGACGTCGCCAAGCGGGTCGGCGAGCCCATCCTGAACGGCGAGGCCGTGTCGGCGAAGGATCGGCTGCTTTACGGGCTGGGCGAGATGCTGGTCTACGGCCCGCTGAAGAACCGTTTCGGCTTCTCGCGCATCAAGGTGGCCTACACGGCCGGCGAGGCGATCGGGCCCGAGATCTTCCGCTTCTTCCGCTCGCTCGGCATCAACCTGAAGCAGCTCTACGGCCAGACCGAAGCGGCCGTCTATGTGACCATGCAGCCCGACGCCGAGATCCGCGCCGACACGGTTGGCCGGCCCGCCCCCGACGTGGAAGTCCGCATCGCCGACAACGGCGAGGTCATGTTCCGCTCGCCCGGCGTGTTCCTGGCCTACTACAAGGACCCGGAGGCCACCGCCAAGACCAAGACGCCGGACGGCTGGGTGCATTCGGGCGACGCCGGCTTCTTCGACGCCACCGGGCACCTCAAGATCATCGATCGCGCCAAGGACGTCGGCAAGATGCGCGACGGCTCGCTGTTCCCGCCCAAATACATCGAGAACAAGCTCAAGTTCTATTCCAACATCAAGGAAGTCGTGGCCTTCGGCGACGGCCAGGACTACGTGGCCTGCTTCATCAACATCGACCTCACGGCCGTCGGCAACTGGGCCGAGCGCAACAACATCGTCTACGCGTCCTATCAGGAGCTGGCCGGCCACCCGCAGGTCTACGACATGATCGCCCGCCATGTGGACGAGGTGAACCGTTCGCTCGCGGTGGAGCCCATGATGGGCGGCGCGCAGGTGCGGCGCTTCCTGATCCTCCACAAGGAGCTGGACGCCGACGACGGCGAGCTCACCCGCACCCAAAAGGTGCGGCGCGGCTTCATCGCCGAGCGCTATGCGCCGCTGGTGACAGCGCTTTACGACGGCTCGCCCGAGGCGGACATCCGCACGGAGGTGACCTTCGAGGACGGCCGCAAGGGCGTGATCGCCGCCCGGGTGAAGATCCGCGATTGCGCCGCCCACCCTGTCGCCGCGCCCACCCCTGTGATGGAGCACGCCGCATGAGGGCGCCAGGATCGGACAAGGGCGTCGCGGCCGGCGACGTGCTGCTGGCGGTGGACAATGTCTCGCTGAACTTCGGCGGCGTGAAAGCCATCACGGATGTGAGCTTCGACATCCGTAAGGGCGAGATCCGCGCCATTATCGGCCCCAATGGGGCCGGCAAGACGTCGATGCTCAACGTCATCAACGGTTTTTACCACCCCCAGCAGGGCCGCATCACCTACAGGGGCGAGACGCGCCAGAAGATGCGCCCCTATGTGGCGGCCTCGCAGGGCATCTCGCGCACGTTCCAGAACGTGGCCCTGTTCAAGGGCATGTCGACGCTCGACAACATCATGGCGGGCCGCACGCTCAAGATGAGGGGCAGCTTCTTCTGGCAGCTGTTCCGGCATGGGCCGGCCATGCGCGAGGAGATCGAGCACCGCAAGGTGGTGGAGGAGATCATCGACTTCCTCGAGATCCAGGCCATCCGCAAGACGCCCGTCGGCAAGCTGCCCTATGGCTTGCAGAAGCGCGTGGAGCTCGGCCGGGCGCTCGCGATGGAGCCGGACCTCCTGCTGCTGGACGAGCCGATGGCGGGCATGAACCTCGAGGAAAAAGAGGACATGTCGCGCTTCATCATCGACGTGAACAACCAGTACGGCACCACCATCGCGCTGATCGAGCACGACATCGGCGTCGTGATGGACCTCTCCGACCGCATCGTGGTGCTGGAATACGGCCGCAAGATCGCGGACGGCACGCCCGACCAGGTCAAGAGCGACCAGACCGTGATCGACGCCTATCTGGGCGTGCCGCACTGATGGGGACGGTCGTGCTGCTTTCAACGACAAAACAGCCGTCATCCCGGCCTGCTGCGCGGGCCGCCGGGGATGACGCGCACGAATGCTGCGGGCATCGCAATGCCATGAAGTCCCCTCACCCCAGCCCTCTCCCCGTCTTGGCGCGCGAAGCGCGCCCGGGGAGAGGGGGCGCGGTGCGGCTTGTGGCGGGCGGCGAACCCTTCTCCCCGGAACGGGGAGAAGGTGGCCGAGCGCAGCGAGGTCGGATGAGGGGTTGCGCGGCCATGAAGCGCGAGGCGAGCCACGCATGAACCTCCTCTACGCGCTTTTCGTGGATCCCTGGGTGCAGATGGGGCAGGCGCCGGACCTGCTCGTGCAGACGCTGTGGGAGGGGCTGGTCTCGGGCGTGCTCTACGCCCTGATCGCGCTCGGCTTCGTGCTGATCTTCAAGGCCTCGGGCGTGTTCAACTTCGCCCAGGGCATCATGGTGGTGTTCGCCGCGCTGACGCTCGTGGGCTTCTACGAGATGGGCGTTCCTGCCTTCCTGGCGCTGGCCCTCGCCGTCGGGGTGATGTTTTTGCTGGCCGTGACGGTGGAGCGCGTGGTGCTGCGCCCGCTCGTGAACCAGCCCGACATCATCCTGTTCATGGCGACCTTCGGCATCACCTATGTGCTGATCGGCCTGGGCGAGCTCATCTTCGGCGGCAACCCCAAGCGCATGATCACCGAGCAGCTCTACCTCCCCAAGGGGGCGGTGGAGTTCAAGATCCTGGGCGGTTTCGTCAGCCTGCAGAAAATCGACATCGCGGCCGCGATCATCGCCGCAATCATGATCGCCGTGCTGGCGTTCTTTTTCCAGAAGACCCGCATCGGCCGGGCGCTGCGCGCCGTCGCGGACAGCCACAAGGCGGCGCTCTCGGTCGGCATCTCGCTGAACCAGATCTGGGCCATCGTGTGGTTCACGGCCGGCATCGTCGCGCTGGTCACCGGCATCATGTGGGGCGCGCGATCCGAAGTGTCCTTCGCCCTGCAGGTGATCGCCCTCAAGGCGCTGCCGGTGCTGATCCTCGGCGGCTTCACGTCGGTGCCCGGCGCCATCGTGGGCGGCCTCATCATCGGCATCGGCGAGAAGCTCGGAGAGTTCTACTGGGGTCCGCTGGTGGGCGGCGGCATCGAGAGCTGGCTAGCCTATTTCATCGCCCTCGCCTTCCTGCTGTTCAGGCCTCAAGGCTTGTTCGGCGAGAAGATCATCGAACGCATCTGAGGAGCGGCCGTGTTCTATCGCGAAGCAGGCCAGTACAAGACGAGCTACGCCGCCGACATGGCCGTGTTCCCGATCCGGCAGGACCGGATCGGCCTGGCCGTGATCCTGTTCACCGCCTTCGTGCTCATACCGGCCTTCGGCAACCAGTTCTTCTTGTCGAGCGTGATGATCCCCACGCTGGTGTTCGCGCTGGCGGCGATCGGGCTCAACATCCTCACCGGCTACACGGGCCTGATCTCGCTCGGCACCGCGGCCTTCATGGGGGTGGGCGCCTACGCGTGCTACAAGCTCACGACCTGGTTCCCGGGCGTGAACATCATCGTCTGGATCATCGCGTCCGGCTTCGTCAGCGCCTTCGTGGGGGCGATGTTCGGCCTGCCGAGCCTGCGCATCAAGGGCTTCTACCTCGTGGTCGCCACGCTGGCGGCGCAGTTCTTTCTCCAGTGGTGCTTTGGCCGCATCCCGTGGCTGGTGAACTACAACACCTCTGGGGCGATCGAGGCGCCGGAGCGGTTCCTGTTCGGGATCCCCATCACGGGCGCCAACGCGACGCCGGAGTCGCGCTACCTCGTGGTGCTCGGCGTCGTTGCGCTGATGACGTGGTTCGCCTCCAACCTTGTGCATGGCCGGGTGGGCCGCGCCTGGATGGCGGTGCGCGACATGGACATCGCGGCCGAGCTGATGGGCATCCGCCTGCTCACCACCAAGCTGCTCGCCTTTGCGGTGTCGTCATTCTACTGCGGCGTGTCCGGCGCCTTGATGGTGTTTCTCTGGTACGGCAGCGCCGAGCCCGAGGTTTTCGTAATCAATCAGTCCTTTCTGATCCTGTTCATGGTGATCATCGGCGGCCTGGGCAGCCTCGTCGGCTCCTTCATGGGGGCGGCGCTGATCTACATGTTGCCGATCGTGCTGCGGCTCCTGCCGGCCGCGCTGGGCGTGCCGATCGCGGCCGCCACCGTGGAGCACCTCCAGTTCATCATCGTGGGCGTGCTCATCATCGTGTTCCTGATCGCCGAGCCGCACGGGCTCGCCCGCCTGTGGCAGACCGGCAAGCAGAAGCTGAGGATTTGGCCGTTCCCCTACTAGGGCGCGGCGAAACCGAGACGGGCGCAGAACCCGCTGGACGAAACCAACGCGGCCGCAAGGCCCGAAACAAAGGGAGAGAAATGATGACCAAGAGAAAGACGGGTACGGCCCGCCGGGCGCTCGCCGCCGCGGCGCTGTTCGGCGCCGCCGCGCTGGGCCTCGCCTCCACGGCCCGGGAGGCGGCCGCCCAGGAAGGCGTCTACGTGCCGCTCTTCACCTACCGCACCGGCCCGTTCGCGGGCTCGGGAATCCCGATCGCGGACGGCATGCGCGACTACCTCACCATGCTGAACGAGCGCGACGGCGGCATCGGCGGCGTCAAGATCGTGCTGGACGAGTGCGAAACCGGCTACGACACTAAGAAGGGCCTGGAGTGCTATGACGCCGTGAAGGGCAAGAAGCCCGTCATCGTCAATCCCTGGTCCACCGGCATCACGCTGCCGCTGATCCCCAAGGCCTCGGTCGACAAGATCCCGATTCTCTCCATGGCCTATGGCCTTTCGGCCTCGGCGCGCGGCGACATCTTCCCCTGGGTGTTCAACCCGCCGGACACCTACTGGGACGGGCTCGGCATCATCCTGCGCTATATCGGCCAGCAGGAAGGCGGCATCGAGAAGCTCAAGGGCAAGAAGATCGGCTACATCTACTTCGACGGCGGCTTCGGCAAGGAGCCGATCCCGCTTTTCGAGCAGATGGCCAAGGACTTCGGCTTCGAGCTGAAGCTCTACCCGGTCGCCCCCGGCGACATGCAGAACCAGTCGTCCCAGTGGCTCTCGGTGCGGCGTGACCGGCCCGAATACATGGTGATGTACGGCTGGGGCGCGATGAACCCGACCGCCATCAAGGAAGCCGCCAAGATCAACTACCCGATGGAGAAGTTCGTCTCGATCTGGTGGCCGGGCGAGGACGACATCCGCGGCACGGACGGCGCCAAGGGCTTCAAGATGATCAACTGGCACGGGATCGGAACCGACTTCCCGGCGCTGAAGGACATCCAGAAGCACGTCGTCGACAAAGGCCTCAGCAAGGCCAACAAGGACAAGGTCGGCGAGCTTCTCTACAACCGCGGCGTCTACAACTCGCTGCTGATCGCCGAAGGCATCGCGCAGGCCCAGAAGATCACCGGCAAGAAAATGGTGGACGGCGCCGACGTCCGCCGCGGGCTGGAGAACATCAACCTCGACGAAGCGCGCCTGAAGGAGCTCGGCCTGGCCGGGTTCACGGGCACGCTGAAGCTCACCTGCGACAACCACAACGGCCACCGCTCCGCCTTTATCCAGCAGTGGGACGGAGCCAAGTGGGTGAAGATCTCGGACCCGATCGAGCCCATGGCCGACAAGGTGAAGCCCGCGCTCGACGCCGCCGCGCAGGACTACGCCGAAAAGAACGCCGGCTGGCCCAAGCGCACGGAGCCCTGCGACAAGGCTTCGTGATCATCCAAGGTGGGCGCCTTCACGCGCCCACCTCTCCTCGTCATTGCGAGCGCAGCGAAGCAATCCAGTCGATGGTGGGCTTAGGCCCGGCGCCTGGATTGCTTCGTCGCTCCGCTCCTCGCAATGACGGCTTTTGCGACCGACTGAAGCCGAGGCGACCATGACGACCGCCGCTCCATCCCTGTCCGACGTCGCTCCCGCCGCCGCCGCGGAGACGATCCTGGCCGTCAACAACATCGAGGTCGTGTACGACCACGTGATCCTGGTGCTGAAGGGCGTCTCGCTCACGGTGCCGAAGGGCGGCATCGTCGCCATCCTGGGCGCCAACGGGGCGGGCAAGACCACGACCCTGAAGGCCATCTCCAACCTGCTCCACGCCGAGCGCGGCGAGGTCACCAAGGGGACGGTGGAGTTCGAGGGCCAACGCGTCGACAAGCTGACGCCCAACGACCTCGTGCGCCGCGGCTGCATCCAGGTGATGGAGGGCCGCCACTGCTTTGGCCACCTCACGATCGACGAGAACCTGCTCACGGGCGCGTTCACGCGCCGGGACGGGAACGCCGCCATCAAGCGCGACATGGACATGATCTACGACTACTTCCCGCGCCTGCGGCAGCGGAAAGGCTCCATGGCGGGCTACACCTCGGGCGGCGAGCAGCAGATGTGCGCCATCGGGCGCGCCATGATGTCCCGGCCCAAGATGATCCTGCTCGACGAGCCCTCGATGGGCCTCGCCCCGCAGGTGGTGGAGGAGATCTTCGAGATCGTCCGCACCTTGAACGAGAAGGAGGGCGTTAGCTTCCTCCTCGCCGAGCAGAACACCAACATTGCGCTGCGCTACGCCACCTATGGCTACATCCTGGAAACCGGCCGCGTCGTGATGGACGGCGCCGCGGATGCGCTGCGCGAGAACGAGGATGTGAAGGAGTTCTACCTCGGCGTCGCCGGCGCCGACCGCAAGAGCTTCCGCGACGTCAAGAGCTACAAGCGCCGCAAGCGCTGGCTGGCGTGAGACCCGAGGGGAAACCATGTCCGAGCACTACGACGCCCTCGAGACCCGCTCTCCGGCCGAGCGCGAAGCCGACCAGTTCGGCCGGCTGCCGCAGGTTGTCGCCAAGGCGCTGAGCGCTCCGGGTTGGGCGGCGCATCTGGGCGCGGTTGACCCCGCGACGGTCACTAGCCGCGCCGCGCTCGCAAGGCTGCCGGTGCTGCGGAAGTCCGACCTGCCGGGCCGGCAAAAGGCGGACCCGCCCTTCGCGGGCTTCCTCGCCGAGCCCATCGGGGCCTTCGGCCGCATCTTTGCCTCGCCCGGCCCGATCTTCGAGCCTGAGGGCACCGGGCCGGACCCGTGGCGCGCCGCGCGGGCGCTCCATGCGGCGGGCTTTCGGGCCGGCGACATCGTGCTGAACACCTTCAGCTACCACCTCGTGCCGGGCGGGTTCATCCTGGACAGCGGCGCCCGCGCGCTGGGGTGCCCGGTGATCCCGGCCGGGCCGGGCAACACCGAGCAGCAGCTCGACGTCATCGAGCACCTGCGTCCGGTCGCCTACACGGGCACGCCGGACTTTCTCAAGATCCTGCTCGACAAGGCCGCCGAGGCCGGTCGGGACGCATCATCGATCCGCAAGGCGCTGGTGTCGGGCGCGGCCTTCCCGCCGTCGCTGCGCGACCACCTCCAAAGCCGGGGCGTGGAGGCCTACCAGGCCTACGCGACAGCCGACGTGGGCGTGATCGCGTATGAGACTCCGGCGCGCGAGGGGCTGGTGGCGAGCGAGGAGTTCATTCTGGAGATCGTGCGGCCCGGCACGGGCGATCCCGTGCCGGACGGCGAGGTTGGCGAATTGCTGGTCACGTCGCTCGATCCCCACCATCCGGTGATCCGCCTCGCGCTGGGCGACCTCACGGCCGTGCTGGCCGGCCCCTCGCCCTGCGGCCGCACCGGGCTGCGGATCAAGGGCTGGATGGGCCGCGCCGACCAGACCGCCAAGGTGAAGGGGATGTTCGTGCGTCCCGAGCAGCTCGCCGACGTGGCGAAACGCCACCCGGAGATCGCGCGGCTGCGCGCCGTGGTGACGCGCGAGAACGAGCAGGACGTCTTCACCGTGCGGGCCGAGAGCGCGACGTGCTCGGACGCGTTCGTGGCCGCGCTGGGCGAGAGCGTGCAGGCGTTCACGAAGCTGCGGGCCCGGATCGAGCTCGTCGCCCCGGGCAGCCTTCCCAACGACGGCAAGGTCATCGCGGACGAACGCCCGGTGGGCTGAAGCCCACCCGGCACGGCGCTCCGAGACCCGTTCTTCCCACCCCAGACCAAGGCGTTTGCGCCTCTCCCCATTGACGCGGAGGCGTTCGCTTGATTTGAACTGCCGCTTCCCGGCGGCCGCCGGCGTCACACCCGGGTGACGCGGCCGTGGGAGAACGCCGTCTCAACCCCAGGAGGTTCCCCATCGTGACCACGCACCCCGTGCACGGCCGCATCAATGGCCCCATCGTGATGATCGGCTTCGGTTCGATCGGCCGCGGCACGCTGCCGCTCATCGAGCGCCATTTCGAGTTCGACAAGTCGAAGCTCACGGTGATCGATCCGGTCGATACCGACCGGGCGCTGCTCGACAAGCACGGAGTGACGTTCCTGCACCAGCCGGTCACGCAGGAGAACTACAAGGCGCTGCTCGGGCCGCTGCTGCAGGCCGGTCCCGGCCAGGGTTTCTGCGTCAATCTCTCGGTCGACACGTCCTCGGTGGACATCATGGAGTTCTGCCGGGAGATCGGCGCGCTCTACATCGACACCGTCGTGGAGCCCTGGGCCGGATTCTACTTCGACACCAGCAAGGGCCCGGAGAGCCGCTCCAACTACGCGTTGCGCGAGACGCTGCTGGACGCGCGCCGCCGCAATCCGGGTGGCCCCACGGCCGTGTCCACCTGCGGGGCCAATCCCGGCATGGTGTCGTGGTTCGTGAAGCAGGCGCTCCTGAACCTGAAGGCCGACACCGGCCTCGCGGGCGACGAGCCGACCTCCAAGGACGGCTGGGCGAAGCTCGCCCAGGCGCTGGGCGTCAAGGGCATCCACATCGCCGAGCGCGACACGCAGCGCGCCAAGCAGCCGAAGCCCCGCCAGGTCTTCGTCAACACCTGGTCGGTCGAGGGCTTCGTGTCCGAGGGCCTGCAGCCGGCCGAGCTCGGCTGGGGCACGCATGAGAAGTGGATGCCCGAGAACGGCCGCACCCACCAGACCGGCTGCGGCGCGGCGATCTACCTGCTGCAGCCCGGCGCCAACACGCGCGTCCGCTCCTGGACGCCGACCGCGCAGGCCCAGTACGGCTTCCTGGTGACGCACAACGAGTCGATCTCCATCGCCGACTACCTCACGGTGCGGGACGCCAGCGGCAAGGCCTTGTATCGGCCGACCTGCCACTACGCCTACCATCCGTGCGACGACGCCGTGCTGTCGCTGCACGAGATGTTCGGTCAGGAAGGCGTGCGCCAGCCCGAGTGGAAGATCCTGGACGAAAACGAGATCGTGGACGGCATCGACGAGCTTGGCGTGCTGCTCTACGGCCACGGCAAGAACGCCTACTGGTACGGCTCGCAGCTCTCGGTCGAGGAGACGCGCCGGATCGCGCCCTATCAGAACGCCACCGGCCTGCAGGTGTCCTCGGCCGTGCTGGCCGGCATGGTGTGGGCTCTGGAAAATCCGAACGCCGGCATCGTCGAGGCCGACGACATGGATTTCCGCCGCTGCCTCGAAGTCCAGACGCCGTATCTCGGGCCGGTCGTGGGCGTCTACACGGACTGGACGCCCCTAGAAAACCGCCCGGGCCTGTTCCCGGAAGACATCGACACGGCCGATCCTTGGCAGTTCCGCAACGTGCTGGTGCGCTGAGGCGAACCGCTAAGCCGACAGCATGACCTTTCCGCCCCACCGCCGACGCCTGAACGGCGTCGCGGCGAGGCGGATTACCCCGTAGGCAGCCAGAAAACCGAGTCCGGCCGCAACCGCGCCTTCGAGGGTGACCGGAACGGCCGGCTCGAAGGCCTGGAAGGCGCCGCGCATCACGAGCGTGTCGGAGTCGCGCGCCAGCACGGCGACGCGGCCGAATGGACCGGCGTCGCGCATCCGCTCCCGTTGCCGCTCAAGGGCGGCGAGCCTTTGCTCCGTGAACGCGAGATCCTTGCCGCGCGCTTGCGCCAAGCTGTCCGGATTGCCCTGCAGCCGCGCGATCGCGTCGGGGCGGGCAAGCTGAACCGCGCGCGCGTCTGCGTCGAACCGGCTGAGCGCGCCCTGCAGCTCATCGATCGCGCCGCCGAGACGCTGGCGGTATTGCTGGCCAAATTCGGGAATCTGCGAGCCCGCGACGGCGCCGAGAAGGCCGATCGCGAACGCCAGGGTGCGCGACAGCATCGGGGCCCCGCTTCATTCGCAGCGGGAAACGTCTCAGCCGGCGGCGCGTTCCGGTGCGATCGATTTGACCTCGACCGCCGGCGCGATGCTGCGGACGCGCGCAAGCGTGAGCTGGACGTCCCGCTCGGAGAGGCACGACAGCAGCAGCGTGCGATGGTCGCGCAGACGCACCCGCACGGTCAGCCGGTCTTTCAGGTAGGCATGGCCCTCGACCAGGATCAATGCGAGCACCGAAATCCCGAGCACGATGCGAAACGTGGAGCCGCACAGCGCCATCATCACCAACGTCAGGGCGACCACCAGGTAAGTCTGAAGCTCGATGCGGTAACCACCCTCGAACGCCACGATGGACGCCGGCGAAATCGGCTGGCCGCCAATCTTGAAACCCTGCATGCTTAAATCCCCTGCTCCATAGGGAATTTCAATACTCATCGAATTTGAACAAAGATTTACAAGATACTGGACTCAACCAGTGAAGGACTTTGCAACCATGGGTTGAGTTATTGTAACAAGGCTGCCGGCGATCTTCACCGCCCTTGTCTTCTCCCCGGCGCGCATCACCAGGACGACGGTTTCGAGCCCCGGGCAGGCCGGGTCGGCGCACTCGATTTCGCTGATCGTGACGTGGTCGCCCTCGCCGAGGCCGAGCGCGGCCACGACCCAGCCGCGCACGCGCGCGACGTCCTCGGGATCTGGCTTTGGCCTTCGAAAGCGATCGAGGAGCCCGGCGAGCATGCGTCAGGCCGGCAGCGTCAGGACGCCGGCCGCGCCGCCATCCGTGCCGAACAGCAACCGCGTGCCGCGCCGGTCCCACGCCAGCGCGGTCACCGCGCCGTTGTCCGGGTCGCCCTTGCGCACCAGTAGCTCGGCGGCGTCGTTCAGGCGCACGAGAAGGATGAATCCGTCCTCGTAGCCGATCGCCAGCACCAGCGCGCCCGGGTGGAAGGCCACGCGCGACACCTTGGCGGGGCGCACGCCGCACTCGCGCGGCGGCTTGCCCATCGGGCCTTCCTTGGACGAGAACGGCCACACGATGGCGGCGTCGGCGCCCGAGGTGGCGAGCCAGTTCCCGTCGTGCGACCACGACAGCGAGCGGGTCTTGGACGGGTAGCCCGTCATCCGCATGTCGGCCTTTTCGGGCAGTCGCCAGCCATGCAGGGAGTTCTCCTGCATGGAGGACACCACGAAGCGGCCGTCGGCCGACCAGGTCACGTCCAGGTGCGAGCCCTTCCACTCGAGCCGGTCGGGCGCGGCCTCGGTGTTGGGGAACCACAGGCTCACGCCGTTGTAGTGGCTCACCGCCAGCCGGTAGCCCTTGGGCGCGAAGCACAGGCCCTGCGGCGTGCTGGGCGCGGTCCAGGTCTTGAGCCGCCCCTTGTCGTCGCGGGCCGTCACGGTCTTGTTCGCCGACCACGCCATCGCGCCGCTGGGGCTGAGCGCGAGGGCGTCGATCCAGCGGCCTTTCTCGTCGCCGACCAGCTCGGTCTTGCCGTCCGGCGTTGTGCGGACCACGCGGCCGTCGTCCCCGCCCGTCACGAAGGCAGCGCCGTCGCTCGCGGCGGTCAGGATGCCGGCGTTCGGGTGAGCCTCGACCCGTTGCGCCGCGCCTTCGCCCTGGATCAGGAGAACGCCTCCGTCGGCCAGCGCCAGCGCGGGGGTCTGCTTCAGATAGGCGGCGCCCACCACATGGTCGCCGGCTGCGTGCTCGACAACGAACTGGGTGAGGCTCGTGATGGTGGGCGGTGCTGAGGACATGCGATGTGTTTAGCGCCGGGACCGCCGGAGGAGAAGGGCTGCTGCGGCAGGGAGGTCGCGCGAAACCTCTCCACCGTCATCCCCGGGCTCGTCCCGGGGACCCACGCGCCCCACGAAGGCCTGGATGGCCGGGACAAGCCCGGCCATGACGGCGCGGATTACGCCGCGCAGGCGAGCGCGCCGGCGCGGATCATGTCCCCGTCGAGGTCCCGGCCGATGAAGACGAGGCGCGACTGGCGCTCCTCGTTCGCCTTCCAGTCGCGCTGGAGATCGCCGTCCAGGATCATGTGCACGCCCTGGAAGACGAAGCGCTTGGGCTCGTTTTTGAAGGCCAGGATGCCTTTTGAGCGCAGGATCTTGGGCCCCTCGCGCTGGGTCAGGTCGTTGATCCACGGCATGAACTTCTCGGGATCGACCTCGCCGAGCTTGATCGACACCGATTGCATGTGCTCGTCGTGGTAGTGCTTCAGGCCGCCGCCGTGGTCGTGGTCGCAGCCCGGGCCGCATTCGTGGTCATGCGCGTGGCCATGATCGTGGTCGTGGTGGTGGCCGTCGCCCTCCTCCAGGAAGGCGGGCTCGATCTCGAGGATTCGGTCGAGATCGAAGGCGTTGCGGCCCAGCACGGCGTCCAGCGGCACGGCGGCGCGCTGCGTCTTGTGCAGCACCGCATAGGGGTTGATGGCGCGGATGCGCGCCTCGACCTCGGCGAGCTCCTCGGCCGACACCAGGTCGGTCTTGTTGAGGATGATCACGTCCGCGAAGGCGATCTGGTTCTTAGCCTCGGGCGCGTCCTTGAGGCGCTCGGTCAGCCACTTGGCGTCCGCCACCGTCACGACCGCGTCGAGGCGCGCCTTGTCGGAGACGTCCTGGTCGACAAAGAAGGTCTGCGCCACCGGGGCCGGATCGGCGAGGCCGGTCGTCTCCACGATGATGGCGTCGAACTTGCCGCGCCGCTTCATCAGCCCCTCGATGATGCGGATCAGGTCGCCGCGGACGGTGCAGCAGATGCAGCCGTTGTTCATTTCGAACACTTCCTCGTCGGCCCCGACCACGAGGTCGTTGTCGATGCCGATCTCGCCGAATTCGTTGACGATCACGGCGTATTTCTTGCCGTGCTGCTCGGTGAGGATGCGGTTGAGGAGCGTCGTCTTGCCGGCGCCCAGATAGCCGGTGAGCACCGTGACGGGGATCTTGTCGGACATGGTCGTGAACTCTCGCGAACGGGTGGGCGGATCTCGAACGAGCGGAAGCGGGCGACGGTCAGCTCGAAAGGGCCGCGCTCAGCTCCCTTATATTGTTTCGCATCATGTCGATGTAAGTCCCTGCGGGGCCGCCCTGCTCCGAAAGCGCATCGGAGAACAGCCGCCCGCCCACGCGGGCGCCGCTCTCCTTGGCGATGCGCTGCATCAGGCGCGGGTCGGACACGTTTTCGAGAAATACGGCCGAGGCCTTCTCGGCCCGGATCTGCCGGATGATGCGCGCGACGTCGGCCGCCGAGGCCTCCGACTCGGTGGAGACGCCCTGCGGGGCGATGAATGTTACGCCGTAAGCCCGGCCGAAATACCCGAAGGCGTCATGCGTCGTGATGATGCGGCGGCGATCGGCCGGGATCCTGGCGACCGCGGCCCGGATCTCGGCGTCGAGGGCGTCGAGCTGCCCCAGATAGGCGGTCGCGCGCGCCTCGTAGTCGGCGCGACCGTCCGGGTCGGCGGCCGCGAGGCCGTCGCGGATCGCCGCCACATAGCGCCTGGCGTTGGCGACGTCCTGCCATGCATGCGGGTCGGCCGCGTGCGCGTGGGCCGCCTTGCCGGCAGGCTCCTCGCCGGCGATCGGCGTCACCGCGGCTGCGGCCGTCACCACTGCGCCCTTCGCGCCGGAGGCCTTCACCAGCCGCGCGATCCAGCCTTCCAGGCCGAGGCCGTTGACGACGATCAGCCGGGCGCCCGCCATCGTCTTCGCGTCCGCCGGTGTCGGCTGGTAGACGTGCGCGTCGCCATTGGGGCCGACCAGCGCCGACGCCTGCACGCGATCCCCGCCGACCTGCCGGACGAAATCGGCCAGGATCGAGAAGCTCGCAACCACGGGCAGCTTGGCGGCGGTCTGCGCCCGGGCGCCCGGCGCGAAGCCGGCAAGGCCGGCCGCCAGGGCCAGCGTCAGAACGGAACGACGTGCAAGCATGGGGGCTCCTCAGGCTTCCAGATGGCGCCGGGGCAGGAAGCGCGGCAGCCAGCCCCGCTCCGTCCCGAACAGCAACGAGAACAGGTAGGCGACGCCGGCCGCCAGGATGATGGTCGGCCCGCTCGGCAGGCCCAGATGGTAGGAGGCGAGCAGCCCGGCGAGCCCGGACAGGATCCCGATCCCGGTCGCGACGCCGATCAGGCCGGTGACGTCGCGCGTCCAGAACCGCGCCGCGATGGCGGGCAGCATCATGATGCCCACGGCCAGCAGCGTGCCGAGCGCGTGGAAGCCGGCCACGAGGTTCAGCACCACGAGCCCGAGAAACGCCAGGTGCGTCACCCCGCCCATGCGGCTCACGGACCGCAGGAAGCCTGGGTCCACGCTCTCCATCACGAGCGGCCGGAACAGGGCCGCCAGCGCCAGCACGGTCACGGACGCGATGCCGGCCAGCAGCAGCAGCGTGGCGTCGTCCAGCGCCAGCACGGTGCCGAACAAGACGTGGAGCAGGTCGATGCTGGTGCCGCGCACCGACACGAGCGTCACGCCCAACGCCAGCGACAGGAGGTAGAACGCCGCCAAAGAGGCGTCCTCCTCCAGCGCGGTGGTGCGCGCCACCGCGCCGGCCAGCAGCGCCACCGCGAGACCGGCCGCCAGCCCGCCCACCGTCATCCAGCCCAGCGACAGCCCGGTGAGCAGATAGGCGGTGGCCGCGCCCGGCAGGATCGCGTGCGCCATGGCGTCGCCGACGAGGCTCATCCGGCGCAGCATCAGGAATACGCCAAGCGGCCCCGCCCCGAGCGACAACGCGACCGATCCGGCCAGCGCCCGCCGCATGAACTCGAATTCCACGAAGGGGCCGATCAAGGCGTCATACAACACGAGCGTCTCCCGCCCGCCTGCCGGCGGGTCGTCCTCGAACGGAACTGAACTCGATGCTACGCGGCGCGCGGGCAGCGCTCGGCGGCGCGGTCCGGCGCCTCCAGCATGCGGCGCGCCTTCATGAGGTTGTCGGGCGTCAGCACGTCGGTGGACGCCCCCCAGGCGACGGCCTCGCGGGCGACCAGCAGGGTCTGCGGAAACACGGATTTCACGACCTCGAAGTCGTGCAGCACCGCAACCACGGTGCGCTCCTCGGCGTGCCAGCGGCGCACGAGGTCGAGCAGGTCGGCGGCCGTCTTGGCGTCGATGGCGGTGAGCGGTTCGTCCAGCAGGATCACGCCGGCGTCCTGCAGCAGCAGGCGGGCGAACAAGGCGCGCTGCATCTGGCCGCCCGAAAGCGCCCCGATGGCGCGGTCCTCGAAGCCCGTGAGCCCGACGGCCGCGATGGCGTGCTCGATGGCGGCGCGGTCCTGGCGGCCGACGCCGCCGAGCCAGCCGGTGCGCCGCCACAGGCCCATCGACACCACGTCATAGACGCTGATCGGGAACTTGCGGTCCACGTCGGCGGCCTGCGGCAGGTAGGCGATGCGGGTCGCCTTGCGGTTGACCCCGACCGAGCCCGACAGCGGCGCGAGCGCGCCCGCGATGCCCTTCAGCAGCGTGGATTTGCCGGCGCCGTTCGGCCCCACGATGGCGAGCAACTCGCCCGAGCGCACCTCGCCGTCGAGGTGATGCACCACGGGGTGGCGGTCATAGCCAAGCGTCAGGTCGTTGAAGTGGATGGCGCTCATCAGCCGATCGCCCAAAACACGAGCGCCCAGATCAGCGCCACCACCACGCCGGCGCCCATCAGCCGCTGCCCGACCGACAGCCGGAGCAACGAGAACGGCGCATGAGCAGGCCGCGGATGAGGATGGGCGTGGGCCACGGGGGGAACTCCAGCCGGGCGGAGGGGACCGGCTCAGGGCTCAAGTGTTACAACATAACATTCGGGCCGCGCAAGCGGCATGTTATGTTGTAACATTTCTGACGTGGCGTGGTTCGCGTTGAAGGTCCCGCTACCATTCCACCGTCATCCCCGGCGGCCTGCGCAGCAGGCCGGGAAGGGGATCCAGGGGCAAAAGCGCTCACTCCTGGATCCCCTTCCCGGCGCTACGCGCCGCCGGGGATGACGGCGAGGCGGAATGACCGCCGCGACCCGAAAGCCTCAGAACGGGTGGTACTGGTACAGCCAGGTCTCGCTCAGCACTTCGGCGCCGTGCTTGAGGTAGAGGCGCATCTCCACCGGATCCTTGCCTTCGACCGTGAAGTCGAACTGCGCGCGCCAGTGGCCCGGGATCTCGTTCGGAACCGCCTCGGTGTAGACGTACGAGAACTGCCCGCGCGACGCCGACAGCACCGCCTCGGGCTTGGTGCCGAAGGGCAGCTTCGACAGGACGTCGCCCTTGAACTCCACCATGAACTTGCGCACGCCCTTCGGGCGCGGCTGGCCCGGCTGGCCGCCATTGCCGAGCCGGGTCGCCATGCAGCGCGCCAGCGGCGACGGATAGGGCTCGTCCGCCAGCCAGTGGAGGCGGTAGCGATAGTCGTAGGTCTTGCCGGCCGCGGTCGGGTCCTTGGGCACCCACATGGCCACGATGTTGTCGTGGATCTCGTCGTCGGTCGGGATTTCGGTGAGCTGAATCGCGCCCTCGCCCCAGTCGCCCAGCGGCTCCACCCAGGCCGTCGGCCGAAGCTGGTACTTCACGCCGTCCTGGTAGTTCTCGAAATTGCGGTCGCGCTGGCACAGGCCGAAGCCGCGCGGCGCCTGGTCGACGAAGCTCGACACCATGATGCGGCTCGGATTGTTGAGCGGCCGCCAGAAATGCTCGCCCTTGCCGTTCCACACCGCCAGGCCGTCCGAATCGTGGATCTCGGGCCGCCAGTCGATCGCGGTCGGCTTCACGGTCTCGGAGAACCAGTACATGGAGGTGAGTGGCGCCATGCCCATGCGCTCCACCGGCTTGCGCAGGTTCAGGCTGGCGTCGATGTCCATCACCACGCCCTTGCCGCGCCGCATGGCGAAGCGGTAGGTGCCGGTCAGGCTCGGGCTGTCCATCAGGGCGTTGACGATCACCGGGTCGTTCTCGGTCGGCGCGGGCTCGAACCAGAACGAGATGAAGTCCGGGAATTCCTCCGGGCTCGCGGTGCCGGGTCCGAGCGCCAGGCCGCGCGCCGACAGGCCGACCTGGCCGAGCTCGCCGACAGCCCGGAAATAGGAGGCGCCCAGGAACGTCGCCCACGGCTCGGCCTTTTTCCAGCCGGCGTCGTTGCGGCTCTCGTGCACCCAGAACCCCGCGAACGCGGAGGGCTCGGGCCCGAGCTTGCGGGCGACGTGGTCCGGCCCGCCCATGAACAGGTTGGGGTTGTAGTTGATCTCGCGCGAGGCGCCCTTCTCGATCAGGTGCATGCGCACCGTCTTCTGGAAGTAGAGGCCCACATGCTGGAAGCTCAGCGGGTAGACGCTGCCGCCTTCGCCCCAG
Source organism: Alsobacter metallidurans (assembly GCF_014636935.1). Lineage (GTDB taxonomy): Bacteria > Pseudomonadota > Alphaproteobacteria > Rhizobiales > Beijerinckiaceae > Alsobacter > Alsobacter metallidurans. Next base: position 2,179,583 of record NZ_BMES01000002.1, read on the forward strand.
AGCGCGTTTTCGAGCTTGAAGCGCAGCTTGCCGTGCGCGTCGTAGTCGATCTGCCGCACGATCTCGGGATCGGGCCGCGGCGGGCTCTCGTAGGGCTTGGCCGCGAGCTCCTTCGCCTGCCGTTTCAGGCCCTCCCAGCTGAAGGGCTCGGCCGGCCCGAACGCAAGGCCATCGGCCTTTTGCGCCTGCGCGGGGCCGACCCCGAGCGCGGCTGCGGTCTGGATGGCGGCGGTGAGTTGAAGAAACGTCCGACGGTCAAGGCTCATGGGGCAGCCATATTGGGCGGAGCCGGCGGTTCCGCAACGGGCCGGCGACGCTCGGTGGGAGGAAAAACGCGGGTGTCATCCCGCAGCATCGTGGCCGAAAGACGCCGGCCAGGCGTGCGGCCGCACACCCGCCATTCTGGCCCCGACGATCATTCGGCCTTCCAGGGAAACGTCCAGGTCTCCGTCAGGGCTCGCCCGCCCGACTTCAGGAAGGCGCGAAGATCGGCAGTCTGCCCCTTCTCGAGCTGCACGTCGATGCCGGCGCGGAAGCCCTCGGTTTTCGGGTTGGGGACCAGGAAGGTGCGCACGATGCGGCCGGCCGACGCCGAGGGCACGATCTGCACCTTCTCGGGATCGTTGAGGTAGTAGCCGAGATCGCCGCCCGCGAAGTCGATGATGAACCGCCGCGAGCCGGGGGCCGGCGGCTCGGGCGCGCCCAGCGCCCGCGCGGAGGTCTGCCAGGTGTTGTAGGCGGCTCCGCCGCTGTGGAGCTTGTAGTCGTCCGTCACGGCCGTGATGCGGTAGCCCCAGGCAAGGCTCTGGCCCGGCTCCGGCACGGCGTTGGGCGTCCAGTAGGCCACGACGTTGTCGTTGGTCTCGTCGCCGGTCGGGATCTCGATCAGCTCAATCCGGCCCTCGCCCCAGTTGCCGCGCGGCTCCACCCAGTAGCTCGGGCGCGCCTCGTAGCCGAGGTCGATGTCCTGGTAGTGCTCGAAGGTGCGGTCGCGCTGCATCAGCCCGAAGCCGCGCGGATTGGCGTCCATGAAGCCCGAGAAGCTGATCTCCTTGGGATTGCGCAGCGGCCGCCACAGCCACTCGCCCGCCCCCGTGTGCATCAGGAGCCCGTCCGAATCATGCAGCTCGGGCCGGAAGTCGTCGTTGAAGCGCCGGTCGTTCTCGCCCACGAAAAACATTGAGGTCAGCGGCGCGATGCCGATCCGCTCGATCCGCTTGCGCGGGAAGAGCTGCATGGAGACGTCCACCACCGTCTCGTTCGACGGGTAGACGAAGAACTGGTACGCGCCGGTCAGCGACGGTCCGTCCAGCAGGGCGTAGATCACGGCGCGGTCCGAATCGGGGCCCGGCTGCTCGATCCAGAACTCCCGGAACACCGGAAACTCCTCGGTCTCCTTCGCCCCCACCCCGATCGCGAGCCCGCGCGCCGACAGGCCATAGCGCTGCTTGCGGCCGAGGAACCGGAAATAGCTCGCGCCCAGAAACGAGATCAGCTCGTCCTGCACGCGCGGATCGTTCAGCGGGTAATGCAGGCGGAAGCCCGCGAAGCCGAGATTGACCGGCAGGTTTCCGAGCTTGTTGCGGCCGTAGTCGAACAGGGACGCCGAATAGGGCGCGGGTGCGCTGACGCCGTCGCGGATCACGTTCACCACCACCGGGCGGTTGAACAGGAACCCCGGGTGGAACATGTGCATGCGGAACTGGCCGCCATTGCCGCCCAGCAGCGACTTGTCCGGCCGGAAGCGGATGTCGCGGTAGCTGTCATAGTCGAGCTTGGCGAGCGCTTCGGGCAGCGGCGGCGGATTGACGTCATAGGGAGCGCCCGAAAGATCTCGCGCCCGGCGGATCACGTCGTCGAAGCCGAACCGCGGCTGGTTCGGCTGGGGCCCGGGCGACGCCGGGGCCGGCTGGGCCTGAGCCGGGCGAGCCGCCAGAAGGGCGGCCCCGAGGCCGCCGAGCCGGGCGATGAAATGACGACGGGAGAGGGGCATCGTGCAAGAACTCTGAGGCAGGAAGACAAGGGAGGACAGCGTCGGAAACAGGGCCGGGACCCTGCATCCGGACCGCGGGACCGGGCTCCTGCGCGGCCCTGGCGGCCGGCTCTCGCCGGCTGCAACTGGGAGCGCGTCCCCACGGTGCTCTTCCTTTCCCAATATCAGAGACTTAGCCCCCCTGTCAGCAATTTGCGGAGAGCTGAAAAAAACTATTGCGGAGGGGGGCGAACGTCCCTATGTATCCCCTCGCCCAATTACGCACGTGCCTGTGGTCGCGTGCTGGTCGGTGGGCATCCGGACAAGAGGCCGGACAGCCGCCCGGGACAGGATCGGGACCAATGAGGTGGGAACCCCATTGGCGATGATCCCGGCAGAAATGCCGCGTTCCGAACCCTGACCAGCAGCCGGAGGGAAAACCGGCGTACCCCGCTCTCCCCGGGGGACGCGACTTAAAGCAACGACGGAACGGGCTTTTTTGGTCTCGTCCGACCCTCCAAAGGTCGGATCACCGAAGAGGCTTGTCCTTCTTTGCCCGACGTGCGGATGGGGTCTCCCCAGTCCAATCCAAGGCAGCATCATCGGGTGTCCTCACCCGGCGTCGGCGTCTCCAAAGCGCCGCGTCGTGGGACCGACACCCGGGGCTTCAACCTTTCGAGCGCCTGACCGGCGTTCGGCAGCCTTGGGAGATTCGTGCCATGACTGCACGCATCCGTGAGTTCCTTCGTACGCGCCGTGAGGATGGACCCTGCATGGTCCTCGACCTCGATGTCGTGCGGGACAACTACAACGCGTTCGCGCGCGCCCTGCCGGACACCCGGGTGTTCTACGCCGTGAAGGCGAACCCGTCGCCGGAAGTGCTGCACCTGCTCGCCACGCTCGGCTCGTGCTTCGACACCGCCTCGGTCGTCGAGATCGAGATGGCGCTGGCGGCCGGCGCGACGTCCGACCGGATCTCGTTCGGCAACACGATCAAAAAGGAGCGGGACATCGCGCGGGCCTTTTCGCTCGGCATCCGGCTCTTTGCGGTCGATTGCGTCGCCGAGGTCGACAAGATCGTGCGCGCTGCGCCCGGCTCCAAGGTGTTCTGCCGCATCCTGTGCGACGGCGCCGGGGCCGAGTGGCCGCTGTCGCGGAAGTTCGGCTGCGTGCCCGAGATGGCCGCGGACGTGCTGGAGCATGCGCATCGCAACGGGCTGGAGGCCTATGGCGTCTCCTTCCACGTCGGTTCGCAGCAGCGCAACACGGAAGCCTGGGACCAGGCCCTCGCCTCGTCCGCGGAAATCTTCCGCGAGTGCGCGGTGCGCGGCATGAACCTGTCGATGGTCAATCTCGGCGGCGGTTTCCCGACCAAGTACCTGAAGGAAGTTCCGGGCGTGAGCCGCTATGGCGACTCCATCTTCCGGGCTCTCTCCAAGCACTTCGGCAACCGCCTGCCCGAGACCATCATCGAGCCCGGTCGCGGCATGGTCGGCAACGCCGGCCTGATCGAGTCCGAGGTCGTGCTGATCTCGAAGAAGTCGGACAACGAGGACGAGGTTCGCTGGGTCTACCTGGACATCGGCAAGTTCGGCGGCCTCGCCGAGACGATGGATGAGTCGATCCGCTACCCCATCCGCACCCGTCACGACGGCGACGAGATGGTCCCCTGCGTGCTCGCCGGCCCGACCTGCGACTCGGCCGACGTGATGTACGAGAAGGAGCCGTACATGCTCCCGGTGAGCCTCTCGATTGGCGACAAGGTGCTGATCGAAGGCGCGGGCGCGTACACGACCACCTACTCGGCCGTCGCGTTCAACGGCTTCCCTCCGCTCCGATCCTACGTGATCTGAGCCCGCCGCCGGCCCCGCGCCGGCGGCTACGGCTGGCCTGCCGTCCGGCAGGCTTCGGCGCGCACTCCCCCGCGCCCGCGTCTCGGGTCCGCGTGTTTCCTCCGGAAACCACGGGCCCAGCTTCCCCACGAACCTTCACTGGATTCGATCCGTTCCGGCGCCAGCCGGGCGGGGAAGGAGCACGGCCATGATTCACGTTTCCGACGCCGCCCTCACGGGCCTGCAGATCCGTCCCGAGACCGCCGCCGATTTCGACGCCCGCGAGGCGCTGCTCGACGCCGCGCTGGGCCCGGCCCGCACGCTCAAGACCTGCGAGCGCCTGCGCGAAGGCCGCCTGCCGGCGCTCGCCCTGGCGGCTGAGCGCGCCGGCCGGCTGGTCGGCACCGTGCGGTTGTGGAACATCAGCGCCGGCCCGGGCCGCGCCGCCCTGATGCTCGGCCCGCTGGCGGTGGACGGCGCCGCGCGCTCCGAGGGCCTCGGCGGCAAGCTGATGCGCGCCGCGCTGACGCTTGCGGCCGCGACCGGCCACGAGGCCGTGCTGCTGGTCGGCGACGCGCCCTATTACCAGCGCTTCGGCTTTTCGGCCGACCTCACCAGCGCGCTCTGGATGCCCGGCCCGGTGGAGCGCGAGCGCTTCCTCGGCCTGGAGCTGAAGCCCGACGCGCTGCGCGGCGCCCACGGCCTCGTCAGCCCCACCGGCGTCCTCGCGCCCAAGCCCGACCTCGACCTCCTGGTCGCCGCGATGGCGGCCGGCGACGAGGGCTTGCGCCGCGCGGCCTGAAGCGGGCGCGGACTGAAACGAGGGCGCTCCGCGGCGCTCTGGCTAGCCTGGGCGAGCCGCAAATGTCCCTCCCAGGCTCGAAACCGTCGCGCTCCGGGTGACGCTTGCTGCGGCGCGGTATAATGCTTCCGGGCCGATGCCCCCGGAGCTCCCCGATGCTGGTCTACCGCGCCCTCAGCCTGTGCCTCGCCGTTCTGGCGTTGCTCGCCGCGCCTGCGCGGGCGGCCGACAAGGTCACCTTCGGCACGAACTGGCTGCCGCAGCCCGAGCATGGCGGCTTCTACCAGGCGCTCGCGGACGGGACCTATGCGCGCTACGGCCTCGACGTCACCATCGTGCCGGGCGGCCCGCAGGTGAACAACCGGCTGCTGCTGCCGGTCGGCAAGCTCGATTTCTACATGGGCGGCAACCTGATCCAGGCCTTCGCGGCCGTGGAGCAGGACATTCCGACGCTCGTCGTGGCCGCCATGTTCCAGAAGGAGCCGCAGGTGCTCATGGCCCATCCGGGCCAGGGCTTCGAGACGCTGGCGGACCTGAAGAACGCGACGCTGTTCCTGTCCAAGCAGACGGTGGCGTCAAGCTTCCAGTGGCTCAAGGCAGAGTACGGGTTCCGCGACGAGCAGGTGAAGCCCTACGCCTTCTCGGCCGCGCCCTTTCTGGCCGACAAGCGCTCCGCCCAGCAGGGCTACGCCACCTCCGAGCCGCTCGCCATTCGGCGCCAGGGCGGCTTCGACCCCAAGGTCTTCCTGCTGGCCGACTACGGCTTCGACAGCTACGCCACCACGATCGAGACGCGCCGCGACCTCGTGGCGGGCAACCCCGACCTCGTGCGCCGCTTCGTCGAGGCCTCCATCCTGGGCTGGGTCAACTACCTCTATGGCGACAACGCCAAGGCGAACGATCTCATCCGCAAGCTCAACCCGGACATCTCCGAGGAGCTCGTCGCGTTCTCGACCGACCGCATGAGGCAGGACGGAATCGTCGATTCAGGCGAGGCGCTCACGCAGGGCGTGGGCGCCATGACGGACGCCCGCATGGCCAGCTTCTACGGCAAGATGGTGAAGGCCGGCGTGCTGAAGCCGGGCCTCGACATCGCCAAGGCCTACAGCCTCGCCTTCGTGAACAAGGGCGTCGGGATGGCCGAGAAAGCCAGGCTGGCGCCCGCCGCTGGCAAGCCCTGAGCATGGCCCCGCTGGTTCGCCTCGCCGGCGTCGGCAAGACCTTCGACACGGGCGTCACGGCCTTGTCGGGGCTCGATCTCACGATCGACGAAGGCGAGTTCCTGTCGCTGCTCGGCCCGTCTGGCTGCGGCAAGACCACGGCGCTGCGGATCATCGCCGGCCTGGACGCTCCCACCGAAGGCGCCATCGAGACCACGGCCCGAACGGCCGGCGAAGGCGGCCTCTCCTTCGTGTTCCAGGATCCCACTTTGATGCCCTGGGCGACGGTGGCGGACAATGTCTGGCTGCCGCTGCGGCTCGCGGGCGTATCGCGGCGCGACGCGGCGGCCCGCATCCAGGCCGAACTCGCCCGCGTCGGCGTGGCGGACTTTGCAAAGGCGCTGCCGCACGAGTTGTCGGGCGGCATGCGCATGCGCGTCGCCATCGCGCGCGCGCTGATCACCCGGCCCCGGCTGCTGCTGATGGACGAGCCCTTCGCGGCGCTGGACGAGATCACCCGCTTCAGGCTGAACGACGACCTGCGCGGGCTGTGGCGCGAGACGGGATGCACGGTCGTGTTCGTGACCCACTCGGTCTACGAGAGCGTCTATCTCTCCACCCGCCTCGCCGTGATGACCCGCCGGCCGGGACGCATCCTGCACGAGTTCTCGGTCGATCTGCCGGCCGAGCGCAACGAGGCGCTGCGCCGCGACCAGTTCTATCTCGATTTGTGCGCCCAGGCCTCCGCCGCGCTCGCGCGCGCGCAGGGCGAGGGCGTGCGCTGATGCGCAGGCCGGCCCATCGGCTCGCCACCGTGCTGCTTCCCGTCGGCGTGCTCGCGCTCACGGGCTTGTTCTGGGAGGCGCTGGTCCGCCACTACGCCATTCCGCCCTACAAGCTCCCGGCCCCCACCCGCATCGCGCAGGCCCTCGCCGAGGATGCGCCCCTGCTGTTCGGCGCACTGGCGGTGACGCTCAGGCTGACGGTGGCGGGCTTCGCCGCCGCGCTGGTCGGCGGGGTCGTCCTTGCGATCCTGCTGACGCGCTCGCGCTGGGCCGCGCTCGCCTTCTCGCCCTATGCGGTGATCCTGCAGGTGACCCCGCTGGTCGCGATCGCCCCCATCCTGGTGATCTATGCGGGCCCGACCGCGACCATCTACCTGTCGGTGTTCATCGTGGCGTTCTTCCCGGTGCTGGCCGGCGCAATGGCGGGGCTGCGCTCCGCAGATCCGCAGCTCGCCGACCTGTTCGCGCTGGGCCGGGCCTCGCCCTGGCGAAGATTGCTCTTGCTGGAACTGCCCAGCGCCGTGCCGTTCATCCTCGCGGGCGTGCGCACCGCCGGGGGTCTTTCCCTCATCGGCGCGATCGTGGCCGAGTTCGTGGCGGGCTCGGGCGGCTCCGACGCCGGCCTCGCCTACCGCATCGTCGAGGCGAGCTATCGCCTCAACGTGCCGCGGCTCTTCGCCGCCGTGGCGCTGATCTGCGCCGCCGGGCTCGTGCTCTACGCCGCTGTGGCGCTCAGCTGCGCGGCCCTTCTGCGCCGCTGGCAGCCCGACCGTCGCGGGTGACCGCCCGCCTCCACGCAGCGCAGGGGTGACCCGCCGAACGGGATCATCAATCGATTAGAAATGCAGGTAGTCTGCCGTGGCGGCCAGATCGGGGACGGCATGAAGGCGGGGGCGACACCACTGGACGAAAAGGCGCGCGAGCGGCTCGTCGGCATCCTGCTGATCTGCTGCGCGTTTCTGTGTTTCTCCTTGCTGGATGCGACCGCCAAGTGGCTGAACCACGCCATCCCGTCCGTGCAGACGACGTGGGCGCGCTACATGTCCAACGTCGTGCTCGTGTTCTTTTTTCTGAACCCGATCACCCGGCCGGGCGTCAGCCGCACCACCAGGCCCGGGCTGCAGGTGGTCCGCTCGCTGCTGCTGTTCACCTCCACGGCCGCGAACTTTTTCGCCCTGCAATATCTCCAGCTCGCCCAGACGATCTCGATCGCCTTCGCGACGCCGTTGCTCGTCGCCCTGCTGGCCGGGCCGATGCTTGGCGAGAAGGTCGGCGCGCACCGCCTCGGCGCGATCGTGGTCGGCTTCATGGGCGTGCTCGTGGTGACGCGGCCGGGCCTCGGCATGCACTGGGCCGTGGCCTTGTGCATGCTCAACGTCGTCACCTACGCGCTCTACAACATCACGACGCGGCGGCTCGCCGCCTATGACCCGCCCCAGACCACGCTGTTCTATTCAGGCCTCGCCGGCGTCGTGATCCTCACCCCGCTCCTGCCCTGGTTCTGGCGCGAGCCGCCGGACGCGTGGGTGTGGGCCGGCATGGCGATGACGGGCGTCTTCGGCGGGTTCGGCCACTACCTTCTGATCCTGGCCTACCAGCGCGCCCCGGCGGCGGTGCTGTCGCCTTTCATCTACACGCAGCTGCTCTGGATGATCGGCCTCGGCTACCTCATCTTCGGCGACGTGCCGGACCGCTACACGGTGATCGGCTCGCTGATCGTGGTCGCCTCCGGCCTCTACCTGCTCTTGCGCGAGCGCCGGCGCTAGACCGCCGCCGAGTGCCGGGCCGAGCCCGCGTGGAGATAGCTGTCGAAGGCCGCCGCCGCCAGGCGCATGAAGGGCTTGCCGGCCTCGGTCAGCGCCACGCGCCGCCCGTCCAGCCGCAACACTCCGTCGCGTTGGAGGTCCTGCAGCGGCGCGATGGCGTCGTCGAGGGCTTCCGCATGGCCGTAGGCCGCCTGTGCGAGAGCGCCGAAATCCACCGCGAAGTCGCACATCAGCCGCTCGATCACACCGGCGCGGACATGGTCCTCCACCGAGAACGGCACGCCTTTCACCACCGGGAGCTCGCCCGCCTCCACGGCGCGGCGCCAGCCCGCCACGTCGGGAGCGTTCTGTATGTAGCCCTTGGGCAGACGGCCGATCGAGGACGCCCCGAGCCCGACGAGCGCATCCGCGACATCCGTGGTGTAGCCCTGGAAATTGCGCCGCAGCGTTCCGTCCCGGGCCGCAATAGCCATGGGGTCGTCCGGCCGGGCGAAATGGTCGAGGCCGATGACGTCGTAGCCGCGCCCCACGAGCGCGTCGCGGGCGGCCGCGGCCTGTTGCAGCCGTTCCGCCGCGCCCGGCAGCGCCGCGGCGTCGATCAGGCGCTGGTGCACCTTGAACCACGGCACATGCGCATAGCCGAAGATCGCCAGACGGGTCGGGTCGAGACCGGCCGAGAGCTCGGCGGTGCGCACGACGTCGTCTACGCTCTGGTGCGGCAGCCCGTACATGAGATCGAGATTGATGGCCTCGACGCCCACCGCGCGCAGCATGGCGACGCAGCGCGCCACGGTTTCGTAGGGCTGCACCCGGCCGATGGCGGTCTGCACATGCAAGTTGAGATCCTGCACGCCCAGGCTGGCGCGGTTGATCCCGATGCGCGCGAGCCCGGCCGCCAGGGCCGGATCCACGGTGCGCGGGTCGAGCTCGATTGCATGCTCGACGATGCCGCCGAGGTTGAACCGGGACGCGAGCTTGTCGGCCAGCCGGGCCAGCCGCTCGGGGCCGAGCAGGCTGGGCGTGCCGCCGCCCCAGTGGATATGCGTGACGCGCCGGGCCGCCGTGGCGTCCGCCAGAACGTCGATCTCGGCCAGCAGGGTCTCGGTGTAGTCGTCCAGCGGCTCTTGCCTGCGCGCCACCTTGGTGTTGCAGCCGCAGTAATTGCACATTGCCCGGCAGTACGGGACGTGCAGGTACACCGACAGGCTTGCGCCGGCGGGCAGCTCGCCCATCCAGTGGCGCGCCACCGCGCCGTCCACCGCGGCCGTGAAATGCGGCGCCGTCGGATAGCTGGTGTAACGCGGGACGGACTTCTCGGCGAGGATCAGCGAAGACGGGATCGGCATGGCGGCGTGTCCAGGGGAATGACGCGCCGTTGTGTCAGTTTGGCGGCCGGGGCTCTTTGATGCGCATCAAAGAGCCCAGCGCCTGCCGGGATGTTCCCGTTCAAACTCGCCGCGGCGCTCAGCGCCGCCACCCTCCCCTTGAGGGGGAGGGTGGGCGCTGCGACGTACCAGTCGTCACCCCTTGCGCTTCAGCTCCGTGCCATTCAGCGCGGCCACGTGGGTGGACAGCATCGGGACGTAGTCGTCTCCCCTGCCGGCCGCGACCGGGATCGCGTAGGCGTTCTTGACGGCGTTGCCCATCGGGTTGGCGAGGCCGGCCGCGTCCGCCATCGATTCCAGGTACCGCATGTCCTTGAACGCGTTGTTGAGCGTGAACTTGTGGGCGTCGCGGTCGCCCTCCAGCGTCCACTTCATGAAGGTCTGGTAGAAGCCGCAATCCATTCGGCCGCCCCGTACCACGCTGTCGAAGCGCTCGGGCGTGATGCCGACCTTCTGGGCCAGCGTGAGGGCTTCCGAAAACAGCGCCGCGTAGCCCATCGCGATGAAGTTGTTGAGCAGCTTCATGCGGTGGCCGTCGGCCGTGCCGCCGATGTGGATCACCCGGCCGGCCCAGGTGTCGAGCACCGGCTTGAGGCGGGCGAAAATTTCCGGCGTGGCGCCCACCATGGTGTCGAGCGTGCCCTCCCAGGCCTCCTTGGGGGTGCGCGACAGCGGCGCGTCCACGAGCGTGATCCCGTTGGCGGCGAGCTCGGCCGCGAGCGCGACCGTGGAGGTCGGGTCAGAGGTCGAGCAGTCCACCACCACCGAGCCGGACTTCAGCCCGGCCGCGAGGCCGTCGGGTCCGCGGATCAGCCCTTCCACTTCGCGGGATCCCGTCACGCACAGGAACACGATGTCAGACGCCAGACCGATCTCGCGCGGGCTCTTCGCCTCCCGGGCGCCGCGCCCGATGAGGTCTTCCACAGGCTTGCGGTTGCGATGGCCCATCACGGTCAGGGGATAGCCCTTCTCGACGATGTTCTTGGCCATGCCGTGGCCCATCAGCCCGACGCCGATGAAGCCGATCCGCTCGCGTTCCGTTGACACTGTGCGCTCTCCCGCGTCTTGTGATGGCCATGCGCCATCCGTTGGTGGCCCGTTCGCCGGGCCGCGATGGACGAGGGCGAACGGGCGGCGGCATCATGCTTGCCCGAGGGGGAAACGGGAAGTCCAAACGCATGAGCATCGACGAGGTCGTCGACCGTGCCGATCGCGGCCGCGTCACCCTCCAGGTGATCGCCGGCAAGCTCGACGTGTCCACCGCGACCGTCTCGCTCGCGCTGCGCGACAGCCCGGTCGTGGCGGAGGCCACCAAGGCGCGCGTGCAGGCGCTCGCGCGCGAGCTCGGCTACATCTACAACCGCAGCGCCGCGAGCCTGCGCACCGCGCGCACAAACATGATCGCGGTCGGCTTCCACGACATCACCAACCCGTATTTCGCCGAGATGCTGGTGGCCGTGGAGGAGACCGCCGCGGAGGCGGGCCGCACCATCCTGCTCGGCACCTATGCGGAGAGCCTGGAGCGGCAGGAACGGGTGCTCGGCACCCTGAAGGAGTACCGGCCCGACGGCATGATCCTGTGCCCGGCCGGCGGCGCCACGGCCGAGAGCCTCAACCACCTCACGGCGGCGCGCATCCCGGTGGTGCAGATCTCGCGCGAGATCGACGGCGTCGGCCTCGACTTCGTCGGCTCGGACGACGAGATGGGCGCGGACCTCGCGATCGGCCACCTGGTGGATCTCGGCCACACCCGCATTGCGATGATCGGCGGCAACGACGCCATTTCGACGGGCCGCGCCCGCCATCGCGGCTACCGGGCCGCGCTGCAACGGCGCGGGCTGCCGTTCGACCCCGCGCTCGTCTACATGGACTACGGCTCGCGCCAGACCGGGCTCGCCGGCATCCAGGCCGTGCTCGACCTCCCCGACCCGCCCACGGCGGCGTTCTGCTTCAACGACCTCACGGCGTTCGGGGCGCTGCTCGGCCTGCGCCACCGCATGCGCGAGGCGGGCGTCGATTTTTCGATCGTGGGATGCGACGACGTGCAGGAGGCGGCCCAGTGGTACCCGGCCCTCACGACGGTGCGCAATCACCACGCCGAGATGGGCCGCCGCGCCGCAGAGCTGCTGATTGAGCGAATCGAAAACCCCGACCTGCCGCCCCGGCGCGTGCTGATCGCGCCGGAGCTCATCGTCCGCGCATCCACGGTGAAGCGCTGACCGGCGCCCCGGCGCGCCGCCAGTCCGGTCAATGCGCGTGCAGCGCCTTGGCGAGTTGGTCCCGGCTCATCTTCGAGCGCCCTGGAATGTCGCGCTTCCTGGCCTGCTCGTAGAGCTGCGCCTTCGTGGGCTCGCCCTTCGGAGCGGCGCGCTTGGCTGGGCCGTCGTGATGGCGATCCTTCGCTGTCTTGCTTGCGATGTCCTTGGGCTGCGCCGAGAACTGTTTGCCCTTGCGGCTGTCCGCCCGCTTCTTCGCCGTCGTGCGCTTGTATTCGGCGTCCGACAGGTGCTCGCGCGCCTTCTCGGGCAGGTAGCGCTCGCCCGTCTCGCCGCTCTTGTGGCCGGACTTGGTGCCCCACTTCTCCTCGGTCCATTCCACGAGGTGGTTGTCGGACGTCTTCTTGCCTTTGTAGCCGCCGCCCTCGTGCTTGTACTCCTGCACGGCCATCTGCGCCTTGCGGGCCGACCACTGGCCGGGCTTGCCGCCCTTGTCGCTTTTCTGGACGTGCGTCTTCACCTTCTGCCACAGCTTGGGATCGCTTTTTTCGGCTGTCTTGCTCATGGCCGGTCTCCGGTTCGGGTTGCGACATCAACGCCGAACCCGGCCTTTGTCGCAGCGCCGTGACGGTGTGCCGCATCCCGGGCGGTTGAGAACGAAAAGCGAACGCATTAGTTTTGAAAGCTGAACGGAAGGACGCCGCATGGACCTGAAGAGCAAGCTCGAGATCCTCGCCGACGCCGCCAAATATGACGCATCCTGCGCTTCCAGCGGCGGCGCGAAGCGCGACTCGCTCGACCGCAAGGGCATCGGCTCCTCGGGCGGCAGCGGCATCTGCCACAGCTACACGCCGGACGGGCGCTGCGTCTCGCTACTCAAGATCCTGCTCACCAACGCGTGCATCTACGACTGCCTCTATTGCATCAACCGGTCGTCCAGCCACGTCCGGCGCGCCCGATTCAGCGTCGAGGAGGTCGTGAAGCTCACGCTCAACTTCTACAAGCGCAACTATATCGAGGGGCTGTTCCTGTCGTCCGGCATTATCAAGTCGCCGGACTACACCATGGAGGAGCTGATCCGCGTCGCCCGCACGCTGCGCGAGGACCACGCTTTCCGGGGCTACATTCACCTGAAGCTGATCCCCAACGCCGACCCGCGGCTGCTGGAGGAAGCCGGCCGCTGGGCCGACCGCGTCAGCGTCAACATCGAGCTGCCCAAGGCCGACAGCCTCGAGAAGCTCGCGCCCCGCAAGGAGATCGGCGACATCCGCCGCTCCATGGGCCATCTCCGCGGCGTGATCGACGAACAGCCGCGCCACAAGGGCCGGAGCTTCGCGCCCGCGGGCCAGTCCACGCAGATGATCGTCGGCGCGGACGACGCCAATGACGGGCACATCCTCACCACCAGCGCGGCGCTGTATGGCGGATACAAACTGAAGCGCGTCTACTACTCGGCCTTCAGCCCGATCCCGGACGCCAGCAAAGCCCTGCCGCTCAAGGCCGCGCCGCTGATCCGCGAAAATCGTCTGTACCAGGCGGATTGGCTGATGCGCTTCTACGGCTTCGACGTGGCCGAGATCGTGAGCGGCGGCGAGGCCGGCATGCTGTCGCTCGACATGGACCCGAAGCTCGCCTGGGCGCTGAAGCACCGCGAGCGCTTTCCGCTGGACGTGAACCTGGCCAGCCGCGAGGAGCTGCTGCGGGTGCCGGGCCTTGGAGTGCGCACGGTGGACCGCATCCTCTCGTCGCGACGCGTGCGCAGCCTGCGCGGGGACGATCTGGCGCGTTTGAAGGTGCCGCTTCGCAAGGTCTCGCCCTTCATCGTCCTGCCGGACCATCGGCCGACGAAGCTGCTCGACCGCGCCGACCTGCAGGCCTGGCTGAAGCCGCCAAGCACGCAGCAACTGGACTTGTTCGCCGCGTAGTTTCTCTCGTTTTCTGGCGTTATGGCCGGGCTCGTCCCGGCCATCCACGCCGGGGCCCAGCGCGTGGATGCCCGGGACGAGCCCGGACATGACGGTGGAGGGGCGGAGACGAACCGTCGGGCGCCGCGGCGCGTGCAGGCCCACTCATACAGAAAGGCCCTGAGCCCCCCCGCCATGCCGCATCCCAATCCCGACATCCACCGCGTCCAGCTTGCCGGCGACACCGACTTCGCGGGCTTCCGCGACGCCGCGCGGCTGCATCTGCGGGCCGGGATCCCGCCCGGACGGGTGGTCTGGGACACGGCCGAGCCCGGCGGCGACCTCTTCGGCGACGCGCCCGCGCCACCGCTGCCGCAGGGTGAGCAGCGCGCGCCGCCCCGCGTCTCCCGGGCGTTTCTCGACACCGCCCAATCGGTCGCGCTTCATCGCGAGCCGGGGCGGTTCAGGCTGATCTACCAGCTGCTCTGGCGGCTTTGCGACGAACCGCGGCTCATGTCGGTGGCGTCCGACCAGGACGTGATGCGGTTCCACGACCTCGCCAAGGCGGTGCGGCGCGACATCCACAAGATGCACGCGTTCCTGCGCTTCCGGGACATCTACAGCCCGGACGGCGAAGCCTTCGTGGCGTGGTACGAGCCCGACAACCACATCGTCGAAGCGGCGTCGCCGTTTTTCGTGAAGCGCTTCGCCAGCCTGCGCTGGACCATCCTGACGCCCGAGCGCTCGGCCCATTGGACCGGCGACGAGCTGTTGTTCGGACCCGGCGCCAACCGGCGGCAGTCGCCGCAGGGCGACCCGCTGGAGGAGCTCTGGCGCTCCTACTACGCCAACATCTTCAACCCGGCCCGGCTCAACACCGACGCCATGCGGGCCGAGATGCCCAAGCGCTTCTGGAAAAACCTGCCCGAGGCGGCGCTGATCCCCGACCTCGTGGCGGGCGCCGCCGCCCGCACGGCCGCGATGATCGAGGCGGCTCCCACTTTCCCGGTTCATCGACGCGGCGCAGAGCTGCCGGAGCCCGCCGATGCGGCGGCCGCGGACGCGCAGGGGCTGCCCGCCATCGCGGCGGCCGCGAAGGCCTGCCGCGCCTGCCCGCTCTGGGAGCAGGCGACCCAGACGGTGCCGGGCGAAGGTCCCGAGACCGCGCGCCTGATGGTGGTGGGCGAGCAGCCGGGCGACCTGGAGGACATTGCCGGCCGGCCTTTCGTGGGTCCGGCGGGGCGCATCTTCGACCAGGCGCTCGCGCAGGCGGGCGTCGGCCGCGAGGGGGCCTATGTCACCAATGCGGTGAAGCATTTCAAATTCGAGCCGCGCGGCAAAAGGCGCATCCACAAGCGCCCGGCCGCGGGCGAGATCCACGCCTGCCTGCCCTGGCTGGAGCGCGAGGTCGCGACTGTCGACCCCGAGGTGATCGTGATGCTGGGCGCCTCGGCCGCCCAGGCGGTGCTCGGCCGCGCCGTCGCGGTGACGCGCGAGCGCGGCCAACCCTTCCGGCTGCCGGACGGGCGCTGGGGCGTCATCGCCACGCACCCGTCCTACATTCTGCGCCTGCAGACCGAGCCCGAAAAGGACGCCGCCTTCGCGGCCCTGGTGAGCGACCTGAAGACGGCCGCCGACCTGATCGGGCCGTCGCCCGGAAGCCCGGCCTAGACGAGCTCCACCACCACGCGCCCGATACGGTCGAGCTCGGCCTCGATCCGCGTCGGCGCGGTGAAGCGCTTGGGCGGCGAGATGCTGCCGGTGGTGACGAGCTGGCCGGCCTTGAGGCCGCCGAGCGTGTCCTCCTGGGCGTTGGCCCAGTTCACCAGCCAGCCGATCGGATCGCCGGCCGGGTGCCCGCCCGTCTTCTCGTGCTGCAACTCGCCATTGGCCCAATAGCGGCACACCAGCGTGGCCGGATCCCCGATGACGGCGAGCGGCTTGGCGTCGCCCGAGATGTAGGCGCCGTTGCCCATGTTGTCGGCCAGCCAGCGGTTGGGCTCCGCCTCCGGCGGCATCTCGAGGTAGCGGCTGGCCACCATCTCGACCCCCACCAGCGCGTCGCCGATCGCCGCGCCGATCTCCTCGCGGGTATAGGGCTGCCCGGGACGCGGCGGCAGGTCCTTGGTGAGGATGACTCCAAGCTCGATCTCCACCACGGCGCCGCCGGGCGGCAGCGCGTAGCGCGCGCCGTTGCCGAGGAGCACGTCCGAGAACATCGGGGCCGCCGTGGACGTGGCGTCCGGCATCGCGACCTTCCAGCCGCCGACCTGGACGCCGAGCCCCTGCGCGACCGCGGCCTGCGTCGCGAAGGCGTCCTGGCGGTTGATCGACGGCAGCGAGCCGCTCGCGATCGGGGCCTTGGTCCGGTACGAATCCAGCAGCGCGTCGGCAATGTCCTTGGTCATCGTCCACCCTCGACTTAATCGTTTGAACCTGCGAGAGATGGCACGAATTGCAGGCAGCGCCAAGCCGCCCGGCAAGCTGCCCCCCTCGCCTTGCGGCCATTGACGCGCGCCCGTGGCGAGCGAAATCTGAGCTCATACCAGCCGCCCGCAGGAGGACCCGTCGTGACCGAAGCCCGCCAATCGGCTCTTCTCGCCATTCTGCGCCGCGCGCCCGTGGTGCCGGTCCTCACCATCGACGACCCGCACACGGCCGTTCCTCTGGCCCATGCGCTGGTGGCCGGCGGCCTGCCCGCGCTGGAGATCACGCTGCGCACCGACGCCGCGCTGGAAGCCATGGAGCTGATCGCCCGCCACGTGCCGGACGCCATCGTGGGCGCAGGCACGGTGCTGACGCCCTCGCAGGTGCGCGAGGCCGATTCGGCCGGCGCCCGGTTCCTGGTCAGCCCTGGCTGTTCGCCGAAGCTGGCCGAAGCCGCGGCGCACGGCACGGCGCCGCTGCTGCCCGGCGCCTCCACGGCGAGCGAGGCCATGACGCTGGCCGAGATGGGCCACACGGTCATGAAGTTCTTTCCCGCCGAGCCGGCCGGGGGCGCGGCCTTCCTGAAGGCGCTCGGTGCGCCGCTGCCGCACATCCTGTTCTGCCCCACCGGCGGCATCGACGCCGAGAAGGCCAGGACCTATCTGGCGCTTGCCAACGTCGTGTGCGTCGGCGGATCCTGGATCGCGCCGGCGGCCGCCGTGAAGGCCGGCGACTGGGCGACGGTGACCCGCCTGTCCCGCGCCGCCGCGGAATTGCGGGGCTGACGCGGAGCCTGCCGGAGGCTTCGCATGCTGTTCAACACCGTTGCGACCGCCCTCGACTGGCTGGGCATCGTCGTGTTCGCGATTTCGGGCGCGCTGGTCGCGTCCCGCAAGCAGATGGACATCGTCGGCTTTGCGCTGCTGGGCGTCGCGACCGGCATCGGCGGCGGCTCCCTGCGCGACGTCCTGCTCGGGCTGACGCCCGTGTTCTGGGTGCGCCAGCCCGAATACCTCCTGACCTGCGCGGCCGTGTCCTCGGTGGTGTTCTTCACCGCCCACCTCGCCCATTCGCGCTACCGCCTGCTGCTCTGGTTCGATGCGCTCGGCCTCGCGCTGTTCGCCGTCACCGGAGCCGAGCGGGCGCTCGGCGCAGGGGCGGCCCCCACGGTCGCGGTCGCGATGGGGGTTGTCACCGCCACGTTCGGCGGCGTGATCCGGGACGTGCTCGGCGGCGAGATGCCGGTTGTGCTCAGCCGCGAGGTCTATGTCACGGCCGCGCTGGTCGGCGCAGGCGCTTTCGTGGCGAGCACGCATCTGGGGGTCAGCCGAGAAGTGGCGGTGGCGGTCGGATTCACGGCCGGGTTCCTGGTGCGCGGCGCGGCGCTTTCGCGGGGTTGGACCCTGCCCCGCTACCGCGGCCGCGCCGGCCGAACGCTCGACGAAATCGAGCGGCTCGACTAATTCACACTCAGAACGTGTTTATTAAGGAGAATTGACGTTCTGTGCTGTGGAACCTAGATAAGGGCTGAGGCCATTGGCCAATCCCCGTTTCAGGACATCACACATGTCGAGCATCAGCTCTTTCGCGCCCGCTACGGCTGGGCCAGCCGCCCAGCGGCCCACATCGGCCGCACCCGCCAATGTCGGCGCCGCCTGGGGGGCGGCCTTCGCGATCGTGGCGGGCGCGGCCGTTATCGGCGCAGTGGTCAATCCCAGGCAGGCCGCGCTGTATGGCCTCGGCGCCCTCATGGGCCTGGTGCTCTACCATGCGGCGTTCGGCTTCACGTCCGCCTGGCGGGTGTTCATCTCCGATCGCCGTGGCGCGGGCTTGCGCGCCCAGATGATCATGCTGGCGGTCGCCACCACGCTGTTCTTTCCCGTGCTGGCGTCCGGCAGCCTGTTCGGCCAGCCCGTGCAGGGGCTCGTGTCGCCCGTGGGCGTGTCGGTGGTGTTCGGCGCGTTTCTGTTCGGCATCGGCATGCAGATGGGCGGCGGCTGCGCGTCGGGCACGCTCTACACGGTCGGCGGGGGATCCACCCGCATGCTGATCACGCTGGCGGCCTTTATCGTCGGCTCCACGGTGGGCGCCGCGCACCTGCATTGGTGGGCCGCGCAGCCGAGCTTTGCGCCGGTTTCGCTCGTGAAGCTCTGGGGCCCGTGGGCGGCCCTGGCCGTGAACCTCGCGGTGTTCGCCGCCATCGCGGCGGCGACGATCTATTTCGAGCGCAAGCGCCATGGCGCGCTGGAGGCCGAGAAGCCCTCGCCCCGCCATGGCCTCGCCCGCCTGCTGCGCGGTCCCTGGCCGCTGATCGCGGGCGGCGTCGCGCTGGCGCTCTTGAACTTCGCCACGCTGGCGCTGGCCGGCAAACCCTGGGGCATCACGTCGGCCTTCGCGTTGTGGGGCTCCAAGATCACGGCCTCGCTCGGCGTCGCGGACGTCGCGAGCTGGCCTTACTGGTCGAACCCGGCCAACAAGGCCGCGCTGCAGAACAGCGTCCTGAACGACGTCACCTCCGTGATGGACATCGGCATCGTGGTCGGCGCGCTGCTCGCCGCCGCGCTGGCCGGCCGCTATGCGCCGACCTGGCGCGTGCCGCTGCGCTCGGCCCTGGCCGCGATCCTGGGCGGCCTGTTGCTCGGCTACGGCGCACGTCTCGCCTACGGGTGCAACATCGGCGCGTATTTCTCAGGCATCGCGTCCGGCAGCCTGCATGGCTGGGTGTGGATGGTCGCGGCCTTCGCGGGCAACGTCATCGGGACCCGGCTTCGGCCGTTGTTCGACCTGGAAGTCGAGCGCACGCCTCGGCTGACGGCCTGCTGAACCGCAAGCGGCGGCGCTGATTTCGGCGCCGCACGCTTTGAACCGCGCTCCCGGTTCTTCACATTCGGCAAGAGCGTCCCCACTTGGATCGCAGATCACGAGAGGGGACGCAGCCATGTTCGACGCCAAGAAACTGCTGGACGCCATGATGTCCGCCAGCCAGTCGCCTGCGCAGGGCGGCTCGGGCCAGGGCGGGCTGGGAGGCCTGCTCGGCAACGTGCTCGGGCAGTTGCAGCAGGGCGGCGGGGCTCAGGCCCAAGGCGGCGGCCAAGGAGCCGGCGGCTCCGCGCAGGGCGGCATCGGCGGCCTCATCGGCTCGGTGCTCGGGCAGGCCACGCAGGGCCTCCAGGGCGCGGGACGGCAGACCGGCGTGTCGCCGGCCATCAACGACATTCTCGGCCGCCTCTCGGGCGGGCAGGCCGGCGGGGGTGGCGGCGACCTGCTTGGACGCGCCAAGGACATGCTGGGCCAGAACCAGCTCGCCGGCGGCGCCGCGCTCGGCAGCCTCGCGGGCTTGTTCCTCGGCAGCAAGGCCGGGCGCGGGCTGGCGGTGGACGCCGCCAAGCTCGGCGGCCTCGCACTGGTGGGCGGGTTGGCCTACCAGGCCTGGCAGAACTACCAGCAGGGCAAGCCGCTGGTGTCGCTGCCGCAGCAGAGCGGACAACCGCAGATCGCCGAGGCGCCGGCCGAAAGCCCCTTCGGAACCACCGGCGACGCCGGGCGGGACAACGCAACAGCGCTGCTGCTGATCCGCGCCATGATCGCGGCCGCGTCGGCCGACGGCGTGGTCGACGACGCCGAGCGCGCGCACATCACCGGCAATCTCCAGCAGCTCGGCGCCGAGCCGGACGCGGCGCGCTTCCTTGACGCCGAGTTCGCCAGCCCGGCCTCGGCCGTGAATCTGGCCGCCCAGGCGGGCAGCCCGGAAGTCGCCGCGCAGGTCTACGCGGCCGCGCGCCTCACGATCGATCCGGACCAGGAGGCCGAAACGGCCTTCCTGCGGGACCTCGCCGGGGCGCTGGGGCTCGATGCACAGCTCGTCGCCAACATCGACGCCGCGGCCGAAAGCGCGAAGGTGCAGCAGACCGCTTGACGGCCATGCTCGCCCTCCCCCGCACCGCCGTGCTGCTGCCGATCGACATGCAGCAGGCGTTCGACGATCCGGCTTTCCCGCCGCGCAGCAACCCGGATTGCGACCGTAACGGGTTGGCGCTTCTTGCCGCCTGGCGTGCGCGCGGCATGCCGATCATCCATGTGCGACACGACTCCGTGGAGCCCGGCTCCAGGCTGCGGCCCGAGGCGCCCGGCAACGCCTTCCGGGCCGGCTTCGGCCCGCAAGGCGACGAGGCGCTGGTGACCAAGAGCGTCAACGCCTGCTTCATCGGCACGGATCTCGACCTACGCCTCCGGCGGCTGGGCGCGACGCATGTGGTCGCCTTTGGCATCACGACGGATCAGTGCGTTTCCACCACGGTGCGCGTCGGCGCGAACATGGGCTGGCGCATGATCGTGGCCGCCGACGCCTGCGCGTGCTTCGACATGCCGGGCCTCGATGGGGCCGTGATCCCGGCCGACACCGTGCAGGCGGTCCACCTCGCCACCCTGGCGGCGGAGTTCGCCGCGGTTCACCGCACAGCCGAGATCGTGGCCGCTCTCCCGTGAGCTGTCATCTCCGGCGACCTGCGCAGCAGGTCGCAAAGGCGCGGCTGCGCTGGATCCCCTTCCCGGCGCTTCGCGCCGCCGGGAATGACCGCGAGAGCCGAGGCTAGTTCACCTTCTTTAGGAAGCTCGTCTTCAGCATCAGGCCCTTGATGTTGTCGACGCGGCACTCGATGTGCTCCGGGTCGTCGGTGAGGCGGATGCCTTTCACCTTGGTGCCCTGCTTGATGGTGGAGGACGTGCCCTTCACCTTCAGGTCCTTGATGACGTGCACGGTGTCGCCGTTCTGAAGCCGGGCGCCGTTGCAGTCCTTCACGATCACGTCGTCGTCGCTCATGGTTGCCCCCGCAAGCCTGAGTTGAGCCGCTATTCCGGCTGGAAATCGAACAGCGCCGTATCCGGCGCGCTGGTGTTGTGCTTGGACGCGACCCCACGGCCAAGCCAGAAGTCATGCGCCCGGCCGGAGCGGAATTCCATCACGGGCTTTTGCCGCCAGCCTTTGTCGGAGGGCGCGCGCCACGCGACCTGCGACGAGTCCGCGTTCACGTCCGTCACATACATCGACCGGACGGCAGCGAAAGGCTTGCGCTTCACCGGATTTTCGAACGTGACCTCGACGGCGGTGGCTTGTTCGGAAAGGCTGGCGACGCGCACGCTCGCCTGCCCGCCGGCCGGGAAAGTGAGATCGAAGGTCTTGGACTTCGGCGTGAAGCGGATCGACTGGATCGCCACATAGGGGCGCTCCTTTTCGTCGATCTGGCCGATCAGCACGGAGGTTCCGTACGCCACCTCGTCCAGCCGCGCCGGCGGCAGCGGCCGCAGGCGCCAGTAGCCGTCCAGCGGATAGAGCACGAGATGCTCGTAAGGGCCGCGCGGCGTCTTGCTGAAGAGCTGCAGGAGGTAGATCGCCTTCTCCTCGCGATCGCCCACCCGCACCGGCACGTCGCCCTTGCGCCAGAACTCCGAGTGCCGGTAGCCGACGAGCTGCATCGCGTCATCCTCGAAGAGGACGATGCGCTCCACCTTGTCTTCCGGCCCGGGCGGCTGGTCCTTGATGGTGCAGTTCGTGAAGTCCGGGGCCCGGCTGTCCTGCACGATGGAGCCGATCACGGCCGGCGCACGGGCCTCCACGCGGAAGTGGCGCACCTTGGGGTTCTGGAAGGTGAGGTAGACGTTGTCGTCCTCGGCGCAGAGCGTCGGAACGGTTTTGTTGCGCACGTCCACGCTCAGCGGCTGCTGGGCTTGCGCCGGGACTGTGACCACCAGCGCGAGGGTGGCGAGAACGAAGGATGAGGCTGTCAGGCGCATGGCGGTCCGATGATGGTAGGTGACGTGAGCTTGCCGTCTGGCATTTCGCTGCCCCTCTCCACCGTCATCCCCGGGCTTGACCCGGGGACCCACGCATTGGAGTCCGGCGTGGATGGCCGGGACAGGCCCGGCCAGGACGGTTGATAGGGCGGCGCTCAGACCAGATCAGGCCGGCTTGTTCTGCTCCAGGAACTCGCCCATCCGCGCCAGCGCCTTGCGGATGTTCTCCGTCGAGTTGGCGTAGCTGAGCCGGATATAGCCTTCGCCATGAACGCCGAAGTCCGGGCCGCCGATGGTCGCGACCCCGGCCTTCTCGAGCAACGCGGAAGCGAGCGGCTTGGCCTTCCAGCCCGTCTGGGCGATGTTCGGGAAGGCGTAGAACGCGCCTTTCGGCGTCACGGCCGAGACGCCCGGCAGAGCGTTGAGCCCTTCCACCACCACGCGCCGGCGGCGGTCGAACTCGGCCACCATGTCGCGCACCGCGTCCTGCGGCCCGGTGAGCGCCGCCAGCCCGGCATACTGCGCCGAGGCGTTCACGCAGGAATAGGAGTTCACCGCGAGCTTGCGGGCCGCCTCGTAGAGCGGCTTCGGCCACACCGAGTAGCCCATGCGCCAGCCGGTCATCGCGTAGGTCTTGGACCAGCCGTCGAGCAGGATCAGGCGGTCGCGGATCTCCGGATAGGCCAGCAACGTCTGGTGCTCCAGCCCGTCATAGGTCATCTGGGCGTAGATCTCGTCCGACATGATCGCGACGTCCGGGAACCGGGCCAGGCCGGCCACGAGCTTGTCGATCTCGGCCTTGGGGGTGACGCCGCCGGTCGGATTGGCGGGCGAGTTGAGGATCAGCAGACGCGTCCTGGGCGTGATCAGCCCCAGCGTCTCCTCGGCCGAGAAGGCGAAGCCGTTGCTCTCGCGCATCGGCACCGGCACCGGCTTGGCGCCCGTGAACTCGATCATCGAGCGGTAGATCGGGAAGCCGGGGTCCGGATACAGGATCTCGGCGCCGGGCTCGCCGAACATCAGGATGGCCATGAACATCGTGACCTTGCCGCCCGGCACGATCAGCACCGAGTCCGGCGAGACGTCGACGCCAAAGCGCTTGTGCAGGTCGGCCGACACGGCCTCGCGCAGCGGCTTGATCCCGGTCGCGGGCGTGTAGCCGTGGTGCCCGTCGCGCAGCGCCTTGATGGCGGCCTCGACGATGTGCTCCGGCGTGCGGAAATCCGGCTGGCCGATGCCCAGGTTGATGATGTCGCGCCCCTGCGCGGCGAGGTCGGTGGCCCGCGCCAGCACCGCGAAGGCGTTCTCCTCGCCGATGCGGCCAAAAGCGTCCGTGATGTGCAGGGTCATCGGCGTTGTCTCCCCCGTTGCGCGTCTTGTCACAAGCCTGCGCGTGCATGCATCACCACGACGCCAAGCGCAACAGTGCGCACACAGCCCCTGCGCGTCAGCCGCATGCATCCGTCGTTGATTTCCGTGCGCATTTGGGGCGATGCTGCCGCCGAAATCAAATCGGTTCGATCGGCGTCTGCAGCCGGTTGAACACGCAAAGTCATGGGAGTAGACGCGATGGCGGGCGACAATGGCCACAAGGGCAACGGCACGGGCGGCGCGCCGCTCTCCGAGGAGCCGCGCAACGGCGCGCATGCGCCCGTCAGGCACGACCAGTCCGTCACCACCGACGACGTGCCGGCCGAATCCGTGATGGAAGGCGCCAAGCGCCGCCTCCGGTCGCAGCTCTGGTTCGACAATCCCGAGAACCCCGGCATGACGGCGCTCTATCTCGAGCGCTACCTGAATTTCGGCCTGACCCGCGAGGAGCTGATGTCGGGCAAGCCGATCATCGGCATCGCGCAGACGGGCTCAGACCTGTCGCCCTGCAACCGCCACCACCTGGACCTCGCCAAGCGCGTCCGCGAGGGCATCACGGCGGCGGGCGGCGTCGCCTTCGAGTTCCCGGTGCATCCCATCCAGGAAACCGGCAAGCGCCCCACCGCGTCGCTGGACCGCAACCTCGCTTATCTCGGCCTCGTCGAGATCCTCTACGGCTACCCGCTCGACGGCGTCGTGCTGACCACCGGCTGCGACAAGACCACGCCGGCCTGCATCATGGCGGCCGCCACGGTGAACATCCCGTCGATCGTGCTCTCGGGCGGCCCGATGCTGAACGGCTGGTGGAAGGGCGAGCGCTCGGGCTCCGGCACCATCGTGTGGCAGTCGCGGGAGCGCCTCGCCACGGGCGAGATCGGCTATGAGGAGTTCATGGACATCGTGGCCTCGTCCGCCCCGTCGGTCGGCCACTGCAACACCATGGGCACCGCCTCGACGATGAACTCGCTGGCCGAGTCGCTCGGCATGAGCCTGCCGGGCTGCGCCGCCATCCCGGCGCCTTATCGCGAGCGCGGGCAGATCTCCTATGAGACCGGCAAGCGCATCGTCGACATGGTGTGGGAGGACCTGAAGCCCTCCGACATCCTCACCCGCGAGGCGTTCGAGAACACCATCGTGGTGAACTCGGCCATCGGCGGCTCCACCAACGCGCCCATCCACATCAACGCCATCGCGCGCCACATCGGCGTCGAGCTCGACGTGTTCGACTGGCAGAAATACGGCCTCGAAGTGCCGCTGCTCGTGAACCTGCAGCCGGCCGGCTACTATCTCGGCGAGGAATACCACCGCGCCGGCGGCGTCCCGGCGGTCGTGAACGAGCTCATGAAGAAGGGCCTCATCCACGAAGGCGCCCTGACGGTGAACGGCAAGAGCATCGGCGACAACTGCCGCAACACCACCGTGCAGGACACGGACGTGATCTACCCGATCGAGAAGCCCATGCGGGTCAACGCCGGCTTCGTGGTGCTGAAGGGCAACCTCTTCGACAACGCCGTGATGAAGACCAGCGTGATCTCGGAGGAGTTCCGCAACCGCTACCTGTCGAACCCGAACGATCCCGAGGCCTTCGAGGGGCGCGCCATCGTGTTCGATGGGCCGGAGGACTACCACCACCGCATCGAGGACCCGGCGCTCGAGATCGACGAGAACTGCATGCTATTCATGCGCGGCGCCGGGGCCATCGGCTATCCGGGCGCGGCCGAGGTCGTGAACATGCAGCCACCGGCGGCGCTGATCAAGAAGGGCGTTCATGCCCTGCCCTGCATCGGCGACGGCCGCCAGTCCGGCACCTCGGGCTCGCCCTCGATCCTGAACGCCTCGCCCGAGGCGGCGGCCGGCGGCGGGCTCGCGATCCTGAAGACCGGCGACCGGGTCCGCATCGACCTGCGCAAGGGCACGGCCGACATCCTGATCTCGGCCGAGGAGCTGAACCAGCGCCGCGCCGACCTGCAGGCCCATGGCGGCTACAAGTCGCCGGCCAGCCAGACCCCCTGGCAGGAGATCCAGCGCGGCATGGTCGACCAGCTCGGCTCCGGCATGGTGCTGAAGCCGGCCGTGAAGTACCAAAAGGTCGCCCAGTCGATGGGCGTGCCGCGCGACAACCACTGAGGCGGCCGGTCGCCGCCCTCTCCCGCATGGCGGGAGAGGGGCAGGGGTGAGGATTGTCGTACCGCAGCATGTTGTTGCGCCTGCGCTCTCCTATCACCGCTGCAAATGCAGCCTCCCCCGCCACCCTCACCCCTGCCCTCTCCCCTCGCCGGAAGAGGGAGAGACCGGGCCCATGCACCAGCCAGCCTCAGTCACCGCGCCCGCCTCGGGCCTGCCGATCGGCCCCGAGGTGGACACGCATGCCGCGCCCCGCCCCGAGCGTCGCACGCTCGCCGGGCGTTTCGTCGATCTGGTCCCGCTCGATCCCGCGGCGCACGCGCCGTCGCTTTGGGCCGAGTCCCACGGGCAGACCAGGGACGCGATCTGGCAATATCTGTTCGAGCCGCCGTTCCCGGATTTCAACAGCTTCAAGGCTCATCTGGAGCGCAAGGCCGCGTCCGAGGACCCGCTGTTTTTCGCCATCGTCGACAAGGCGACCGGCAAGGCGGTCGGCTACGAGACGCTGATGCGGATCGATGCGGCGCACCGCGTCATCGAGGTCGGCAACATCATGTACGGCGCGAGCCTGCAGCGCACGCCCGGCGCCACCGAGGCGCAGTACCTGCTGGCCCGCTACGTCTTCGATGACCTCGGCTACCGCCGCTTCGAGTGGAAGTGCAACGCCCTGAACGCCCCGTCCCGCCGCGCCGCAGAGCGCTTCGGCTTCACGTTCGAGGGTGTGTTCCGGCAGCACATGATCGTGCAGGGGCGCAACCGCGACACGGCCTGGTTCTCGATGCTCGACAGCGAGTGGCCCTCCCGCAAGGCCGCGTTCGAGCGCTGGCTGGCGCCGGAGAACTTCGATGCGGAGGGTCGGCAGCGCCATAGCCTCGCTGCGCTGCGAGGACCCGGCGCATGAACGATCTCGCCGGCATGCGGCGCGGGACGTCGGACGATCTGAAAGCGCTCGTCGCGCTGCAGCACGCCGCCTATGCGCCGAACCGGGCCTTGCTCGGCGTCGAGCCGATCCCGCTTCAGGCTGACTACGCGGCGGTGCTGCGCGACTGGGAGGTCTGGCTGCTCGACGGTACCGACAGCCTCGCCGGCGCGCTCATCGTCGAGCCTCGCGCGGACGACCTGCTGATCTGGAGCGTCGCCGCCAATCCGGCCGCACAGCGCGGCGGAACCGGCAATCGGATGCTCGCGGCCGCCGAGGAGCGCGCCCAGCAGCTCGGCCGCAAGGCCATCCGCCTCTACACCGGCCAGGCGCTGACCCACAACGTGGCCTGGTACAGCCGCAAGGGCTACCGGGTCGAAAGTGTCGAGCAGATGCCCGACCGCGCCATCGTCCACATGGTCAAGACCCACTTCTAGAACTGAGGGAGAGAACGCAATGGCCAAGAGGCTGCAGGGCAAGGTCGCGGTCGTCACCGCCGCCGGACAGGGCATCGGGCGCGCGATCGCGGAGGCCTATGTGGCCGAAGGCGCCACCGTGTGGGCGACCGACCTCGACGTCGCCAAGCTGGACGGGCTCGCCCGCGCCAAGCGCCGCAAGCTGGACGTGCTCTCCAACAAGCAGGTCGCGAACTTCGCCGAGAAGGTCGGCCCCATCGACATCCTGTGCAACGCCGCCGGCTACGTGCACCACGGCACCATCCTCGAATGCGACGACAAGGCCTGGGATTTCTCGTTCGACCTCAACGTCCGGTCCATGCACCGGCTGATCAAGGCCTTCCTGCCCGGCATGCTCGAGAAGGGCGCCGGCTCCATCGTCAACATCGCGTCGGGCGCGGGCTCGGTGCGCGGCATCCCGAACCGCTATGTCTATGGAACCACCAAGGCGGCCGTGATCGGCCTCACCAAGGCGGTGGCGGCCGACTTCATCCGCAAGGGCGTCCGCGCCAACGCGATCTGCCCGGGCACCATCGAGAGCCCCTCGCTGGACCAGCGCATCGAGACGCTCGCGAAGGAAACCAAGCAGCCGGTCGAGAAGGTCCGGCAGGCCTTCGTCGACCGCCAGCCGATCGGCCGCCTCGGCAAGCCCGAGGAGATCGCCGCCATGGCGGTGTACCTCGCCGGCGACGAGAGCGCCTACACGACGGGGCAGATCTTCCTGGTGGATGGCGGTTTCGCGCTTTGACCAGCTCGGTCGTCATTGCGAGCGATGCGAAGCAATCCAGTCTAGCGTCCGGCCTTCAGGCTGGATTGCTTCGCCTCCGGCTCGCAATCACGGCGTAGATCACCGCGACAAGAAAACACGGGAGGAACCCCCATGCACATCCTCATCATCGGCGCCGCCGGCATGGTCGGCCGCAAGCTCACCGAGCGGCTGGTGCGCGACGGCAAGCTGGCCGGCAAGGCCATCACCAAGGCGACCCTGCACGACGTGATCGAGCCCACGGCTCCGGCGAACGCGCCCTTTGCGGTGACCACGCTGGCGTCGGACTTCTCCCTCCCGGGCGAGGCCGAGAAGCTCGTGGCGGACAAGCCCGACATCGTCTTCCACCTGGCCGCCATCGTGTCCGGCGAAGCCGAGCAGGAATTCGACAAGGGCTACCGCATCAATCTCACCGGCAGCTGGAACCTGTTCGAGGCCATCCGCCAGCTCAACATGGGAAGCGCCGGCGCCTACAAGCCGCGCGTGGTGTTCACCTCGTCCATCGCGGTGTTCGGCGCGCCGTTCCCGGACAAGATCACGGACGAGTTCTTCACCACGCCGCTCACCTCCTACGGGACGCAGAAGGCCGTCGGCGAGTTGCTGTTGGCCGACTACACCCGCAAGGGCTTCCTGGACGGCGTCGGCATCCGCCTGCCCACCATCTGCGTGCGGCCGGGCAAGCCCAACAAGGCCGCGTCGGGCTTCTTCTCCAACATCATCCGCGAGCCGCTGGCCGGCCAAGAGGCGGTGCTGCCGGTGTCGGAGGACGTGCGCCACTGGCACGCCTCGCCGCGCTCGGCCGTGGGCTTCCTGGTGCACGCCGCCGAGATCGACGGCGCGAAGATCGGTCCTCGCCGCAACCTGAGCATGCCGGGCTTGTCCTGCACGGTCGGCGAGCAGATCGAGGCGTTGCGGCGGGTCGCGGGCGACAAGGTCGTGGCCAGGATCAAGCGCGAGCCGGACGAGGCGATCAACAAGATCGTGTCCGGCTGGGCGCGGGAGCTGGACCCCAGCCGCGCGGTGGCGCTGGGCTTCAAGGCCGAAAGCAGCTTCGACGAGATCATCCGCGTGCATATCGAGGATGAGCTCGGCGGCAAGATCGCCTGAGCGGCAGCGCGGCCTCCCTCTCCCTGGAACAGGGAGAGGGCTGGGGT
Organism: Alsobacter metallidurans; assembly: GCF_014636935.1. Lineage (GTDB taxonomy): Bacteria > Pseudomonadota > Alphaproteobacteria > Rhizobiales > Beijerinckiaceae > Alsobacter > Alsobacter metallidurans. The sequence goes on from NZ_BMES01000002.1 coordinate 2,208,411, forward strand.
AAGGGCGGAGCCGCAAGGCTCCAGAGTTGACGGAGTGAGCTCCAGGCCGAAGGCCCTCACCCTGTCCCTGTCCCCCTGCCGGGGAGAGGGGACGCTCACGGCCTTTACTGCTTCTTCAAGAACAGCTGCGCGCCGCTGGGCGGGTCTTTCTGCCAGCCGCCGTCCGGCATCACCGAGAAGCCCTGCTCGTGGCCCTTTTTGGCGACGAGGTAGAGACGGCCGTTGCCGGTGTGCCAGGCGATGGGCTCGAAGATCTTCAGGCCCGAGTCGATGCAGCCGCCCGAGAGCTGCGCGCCGTAGAGGCCGGCCTTGCGGGCCGGCTTCATCGTGAGATCGATCGAGCAAAGCGGCTTGTTCTTTTCGCGCGCCACCCCGTAGAGGCCCGCGAGGCTCTGGGGCGTCACGTTGGCGGACACGGAGGCGGGCGGCGGAGGCGGCGGCGGCACGCCGGCGCCTGCCTTGAAAGCGGGCGTGGCGGCCGGGCCCGTGGCGGCCCGCGCCGGCTCGGCCGCAGGCGCACGCGCGGCGCCGACCGGCTTCAGCGTCAGGCCGTCCGCGGACGCCACGTAGCCGGGGCCGGACGCATCGCGCTCAAACGTCACCAGCACCTTCCCGGCCGAATCCACGATGGTGACGACCGATCCGCTCAGGTTCCAGCCGGCCGCCTGCGCGAGCAGCGGCAGCGCCACCCGGCACGCCGGCGGCGAGCCGAGCTGGTAGCCATGGAGGCCGCTCTCCGACCCCAGATGCACCCGGCAATTGCGTGCGGTCTTTGGATTCGACAATTCCCAGGTGCCGGACATCACGGCGACGCCGTTCGCCTGTGCGCTGGCCCGCGCCGGCAGCAGGAGCGATCCACACGCCGCCAGCAAGGCAAGCGTCGACGCCAGCAGCGCCCGACGCCTTGCCGTCCCGTTCACAACCGCCGTCATCCGCATCCGCATCACTCCCAGCCGCGCCTCAGCCTCTTCTTGCCATGTACCCGTTAAACAGGTCGCGCTCAATCCGACAAGGATCGAGCGCAACAGGGATCAGGCGGGAAATGCGGACCGCGAGGCCTCAGCCCTTGGGAGGCCAGGGCGTCTCGGCCACAGGCGTGAGCGGCCCCTTGCCGGACAGGAACGACGTGATGTTGTCGACCACGAGCTGCCCCATGAGGCCCCGGGTGTGGTGCGAGGCGGAGCCGACATGCGGCAGCAGCACCACGTGGTCCAGGGCGATGAGCTCGGCCGGGACGTGCGGCTCCTTCTCGAACACGTCAAGCCCGGCGCTGGCGATCACCTTGTTCTGCAGGGCGCTGATCAGGGCGCCTTCGTCCACCACCGAGCCGCGGCCGATATTGATCAACACGCCCTTCGGGCCCAGCGCCCGCAGCACCTCGGCGTCGATGATGTGGAACGTGCTGTCGCCGCCCGGGGCCACGCTGATCAGGATGTCGCAGGCCTCCGCCATGCCGACGAGGGTCGGATAATAGGGGTAGGCCACGTCCTTCTGCTGCGAGCGGCCGTGATAGACGATCTTGAGCCCGAACGCCTGGCACCGCTTGGCGATGGCCTTGCCGATGCGCCCGAGCGCCAGGATGCCGACCGTCTTGCCAGCGAGCGTGTTGTGGGTGAGCGGGTAAGCGCCCTGCTTCTCCCAGAGACCGGCGCGCAGGTAGCGCTCGGAGGCCGAGAGCTCGCGGACCGTCATCAGCAGCAGGCCGAGGCACGTGTCGGCCACTTCCTCGGTCAGCACGTCCGGCGTGTTGGTGACCACGACGCCATGCTGGCCCGCCCAGGCGGCGTCCACCGAATCGTAGCCGACGCCGAAATTCGCCACGAGCTCGAGCTTGGGCAGCTTCGCCATGAGGGCTGCGTCCGTCTTGACGTGACCGCCCGTCGCCACGGCCCGGATGCGGGGCCCAACCTCAGCCAGCAAGGCGTCCCGGTCAGCCGCCTCATGCAGCTTATGGAGCGTGAAGCGGCTTTCCAGCTGCTCCATCACGAGCGGCATCATGCGGCCGGTGACCAGTACCTCGTTGCTCTTCACGCTATCCTCCCGCGCTCCTGGCGGAGCGTTCTTCCCGGCCTGTCCGCCGGGCTTGACCAAAGAAACGGCAGTTCACACCGGGCGTGAGATAAATTCAATCGATTGATGTGCAGGAAACAGCCCGTCCTTGATTTCCGTGCACCGCATGCAATGATGCCGCCGCGCGCGTTGCGGGGCAAGCCTCAACGGCTGCCTGCGGCGCAAACGAAGAAACGCTCGCCGACACGTTGGCTCAGTCCCGTGGCGAGACAGGGAGGACTTTATGGCGTCCGTGGAAATCCGCGACGTGCGGAAGGCGTTCGGCTCGACCCAGGTCATTCATGGGGTGAACATCGAGATCGAGGACGGCGAGTTCGTGATTCTCGTGGGGCCGTCCGGCTGCGGCAAGTCGACCTTGCTGCGCATGATCGCCGGCCTCGAGAACATCAGCGGCGGCGAAGTTCGCATCGGCGACCGCGTCGTCAACGACGTCCCGCCGAAAGAGCGCGACATCGCGATGGTGTTCCAGAACTACGCGCTCTACCCGCACATGACGGTGGCCGACAACATGGCCTTCTCGATGAAGCTGCGGAATGCGCCCAAGCCCGAGATCGAGCAGCGCGTCAGCAAGGCGGCCGGCATTCTCGGCCTCGAGAAGCTGCTGGACCGCTATCCCCGCCAGCTCTCGGGCGGTCAGCGCCAGCGCGTCGCCATGGGCCGCGCCATCGTGCGCGACCCGCAGGTCTTCCTCTTCGACGAGCCGCTCTCCAACCTCGACGCCAAGCTGCGCGTGCAGATGCGCACCGAGATCAAGGAGCTGCACCAGCGGCTGAAGACCACCACCGTCTACGTGACGCACGACCAGATCGAGGCCATGACGATGGCCGACAAGATCGTCGTGATGCATGACGGCATCGTCGAGCAGATGGGCGCTCCGCTGGAGCTCTATGACCGCCCGGCCAACCTGTTCGTCGCCGGCTTCATCGGGTCGCCCTCCATGAACTTCGTGAAGGGCAAGATCCGAGCCGGCGCCCAGCCGAGCTTCGAGGCCGACACCGGCGGCGTCTACCCGCTGAACACCGCGCCGGCCGGCTCGGACGGCATGCCGGTCGTCTACGGCATCCGCCCCGAGCATTTCCAGCTCGCCGACAACGGCCTTTCGGCCGAGGTCGTCGTGGTGGAGCCGACGGGGTCCGAGACCCAGGTCGTGGCCAAGATCGGCACGCAGGAGCTGGTCTGCATCTTCCGCGAGCGCATCACCGCCAAGCCGGGCGAGACCATCCGGATCGCGCCGGACCCGAACCTCGTCCACGTGTTCGACGCCCAATCGGGCGCCAGGATCAGCTGATTGTTCGCCGCGCGCGCCGAGAGGTTCGCGCGGCGTTTTGCTTGAGGGCGACGGCGAAATTTCGCACCGAGCCCATAGACGCCGGGTCGCCGGCCAAACGGAAGACCGCAAGAAGCGGCTCAAAAAAAATCGCCAAAGGGAAGGAAAACCAATGTCCGCATTCAATCGCCGTTCGCTGATCAAGGGGGGCGCCGCGCTCGGCGCCATGGGGGCCGCCGGTCTCCTGGATTTCGCCAAGGCCTGGGCCCAGACCAACCAGTGGAAGCCGGAAGCCGGCGCTTCGCTGAACATGTTGCGCTGGAAGCGCTTCGTGGAGGCTGAGGACAAGCAGTTCATGGCCATGATCGACGCCTTCACCAAGGCGACGGGCGTCAAGGTCAACATCTCCAACGAGAGCTTCGACGACATCCAGCCGAAGGCCTCCGTGGCGGCCAACACCGGCCAGGGCCCGGATCTCGTCTGGGGCCTGTTCTCGCTGCCGCAGCTCTTCCCGGCCAAGTGCCTGCCCGTCGAGGACGTCGCCGATTATCTCGGCAAGAAATACGGCGGCTGGGTGCCGGCCGCGCAGGCCTATGGCCAGTTCCAGGGCAAGTGGGTCGCCATCCCGGTGGCGTTCAACGGCGGCTACATCAACTACCGCATCTCGTCGATGAACAAGTCCGGCTTCAAGGAATTCCCCAAGGACACGGGCGGCTTCCTCGAGCTCTGCAAGGCCATGAAGGCCAACAACTTCCCGATCGGCTTCGCGCTTGGCCACGCCACCGGCGACGGCAACTCCTGGTGCCATTGGGCGCTCTGGTCGCACGGCGGCTACCTGGTCGACAAGGACGACAAGGTCATTCTGAACTCGCCCGAGACCGCCAAGGCGCTTGAATACGTAAAGGCGCTCTACGACACCTTCACGCCGGGCACGGCCTCCTGGAACGACTCGTCCAACAACAAGGCGTTCCTGTCGGGCGACGTGCACCTCACCGGCAACGGCATCTCGATCTACGCAGCCGCCAATGCGCAGGGCATGAAGGCCATCGCGGACGACATGAATCACGCGCAGTGGCCGATCGGCCCGGTCGGCAAGCCGACGGAGTTCCAGCTCGCCTTCCCGCTGCTGGCCTTCAACTTCACCAAGTACCCGCAGGCCTGCAAGGCCCTGATGGCCTACATGCTGGAGGCCGAGAACTACAATCCGTGGCTTGAGGCGGCGGCCGGCTACCTCACCCACCCGCTCAACGCCTATGACAACAACCCGGTCTGGACCAAGGACCCGAAGAACACCGTGTTCCGTGACGCCGCCAAGCGCACGCTCACGGCCGGCGGCGTCGGCTCCATCGGCGAGAAGGCCGCCGCGGCGCTGGCCGACTTCATCGTGGTGGACATGTTCGCCAACTACTGCACGGGCCGCGAAGACCTGAAAGGGTCGATCCGCGTGGCCGAGCGGCAGGCGCAGCGGCTGTTCCGCTGAGACGTTCGCGCGCCGGCCTCAGGCCGTGCGCGGCATGATTCCGGCGGCGGGCGGGATGCGGCGGGTCGAAAGATCCGGCGCCTTTCGGCCCGCCGTTCGGGACGAATGAGCGTCCATACCCGAGGCGACCAGCCCAGAAGCGGCTTGCCGACCCCACGGAGAACACACGTATGAGCGACAGCGTGGCTGGCCGCGTTCCGGCCCCAGCCGTCCGTCACCCGACATGGTGGGACAGGCTTCGCATCAACCGCAACTGGCTGGGTTTCTGGTTCATGGCGCCCGCCGCCGCGATCCTGATCCTGTTTCTGGCCTTCCCGCTCGGCAAGGGCGTGTGGCTGTCCTTCACGGACGCCAAGATCGGCCGCGCCGGCTCGTTCATCGGCCTGGAGAACTACGAATGGCTGGGCCTGCCCTGGTGGCGGGACTCGGACGGCGTGTTCTGGCTCTCGGTGTTCAACACGCTCGTCTATACGATCGTGGCCTCGATCGTGAAGTTCGCGGTCGGCCTCTACCTGGCGATCCTGCTGAACCAGAACCTGCCCTTCAAGGCCGCGATCCGGTCCATCGTGCTGATCCCCTTCGTGGTGCCGACGGTGCTCTCCGCCATCGCGTTCTGGTGGATCTTCGACTCGCAGTTCTCGATCATCTCCTGGTCGCTGCGCCATCTCGGGATCATCGACTACAACATCAACTTCCTCGGCGACCCCAACAACGCCCGCGCGTCGCTGATCTTCGCCAATATCTGGCGCGGCGTGCCCTTCATCGCCATCACGCTGCTGGCCGGCCTGCAGACCGTGTCGCCCTCGCTCTACGAGGCCGCGACGCTGGACGGCGCCAGCAAGTGGCAGAACTTCCGCTTCGTCACCTTCCCGCTGCTGACGCCCATCATCGCCGTGGTGATGACCTTCTCGGTGCTGTTCACCTTCACGGATTTCCAGCTCATCTGGGCGATGACGCGCGGCGGCCCGGTGAACTCCACCCATCTGATGGCGACGCTGTCCTACCAGCGCGCGATCCTGGCCGGAAACCTCGGCGAAGGCGCCGCCATCGCGACCGCCATGGTGCCGTTCCTGCTCTTCGCCATCATGGTGTCATGGTTCGGCCTGCAGAGCCGCAAGTGGCAGCAGGGGGGCGAGGACTCATGAGCGCCGCCTCGATGTCGACGTCCTTTTCCCCCGACCGCTGGTGCCGCCATGACTGAAACAGCCGTGAACGTCGCCACCCGCGCCGCACTGACGGACGACCGGGAGGGCATGACCTACCTGGACTCGACCAAGCGCAAGCTGGTGACCGTCTATCTGCCGCTCGCGCTCATCATGATTGTGCTGATCTTCCCGTTCTACTGGATGGTGATCACCGCCATCAAACCGGACGAGCAGCTGATCGACATGGAGAAGTACAACCCCTTCTTCGTGGTCAAGCCGACGCTGAAGCACATCAACAAGCTCCTCTTCGAGAGCAACTACCCGACCTGGCTCTGGAACACGATGTACGTGTCCGTGCTGGCGACCTTCCTGTCGCTGATCGCCAGCGTGATGGCCGCCTACGCGATTGTGCGCATTCGCTACCGCTACGCCCAGTGGGTCGGCGCGGCGATCTTCCTCGCCTATCTGGTGCCGCCCTCGATCCTGTTCATTCCGCTGGCGACCATCATCCAGGCCTATGGCCTGTTCGACAGCCCCATGGCGCTGGTGCTCTGCTACCCCACCATCCTGATCCCGTTCAGCACCTGGCTGCTGATGGGCTACTTCAAGACGATCCCGTACGAGCTGGAGGAATGCGCCCTGATCGACGGCGCGACGCGCATGCAGATCCTCACCAAGATCATCCTGCCGCTGGCCGTGCCGGGGCTGATCTCGGCCGGCATCTTCTCGCTGACGCTGTGCTGGAACGAGTTCATCTACGCGCTCACCTTCCTGTCCTCGACCTCCAACAAGACCGTGCCGGTCGCGATCGTGAGCGAGTTCGTGGATGGCGACATCTATCGCTGGGGTTCGCTGATGGCGGGCGCCCTCGTCGGCTCGCTGCCGCTGGTGATCCTGTACTCGTTCTTTGTCGAGCACTACGTCTCGGCGATGACGGGCGCGGTGAAGGAGTAAACGGATGATCGTCGGTTTTGTCGGCCTCGGCGCCATGGGGCTTCCCATGGCGCAGAACCTCGTGAAGCGGCAGTTCCGCGTGCGCGGCTTCGACATGCGGCGCGAGGCCGTGCAGGCGCTGGAAGGCGCCGGCGGCATGCCGGCGGGCTCCGCCCGCGAGGCGGCCGAAGGCGCGGACGCGCTCGTCCTCATGGTGGTGAACGCCGCCCAGGCCGAGAGCGTGCTGTTCGACGCCGGCGCGCTGGACGCGCTCGCCCCGGGCGCGACCGTGATCCTGATGGCGACCTGCCCGCCGGCCGCCGCCAAGGCCGTCGCCGATCGGGTTGTCGCCACGGGCCGATCCTTCGTGGACGCGCCGGTCTCCGGGGGCGTGGTCGGCGCCACCGCCGGCACGCTCACCATCATGGCGGCAGCCCCGCAGGCGATCTTCGACGCCGCCAAGCCGCTGCTCTCGGCCCTCGGCGACAAGCTGTTTCATGTCGGCCAGGAACCCGGGCAGGGCTCCGCCGTGAAAACCGTGAACCAGCTCATGTGCGGCGTCCACATCGCGGCCGCCGCTGAGGCGCTGGCTTTGGCCGAAAAGGCCGGCATCGACGGCAAGATCTTCCTGGAGATCCTGGGCGGCTCCGCCGCCTCGAGCTGGATGCTGAAGGACCGCGGCCCGCGCATGCTGGAAGACGAGCCGCGCGTCACCAGCGCGGTCGACATCTTCGTGAAAGACCTCGGCATCGTGCTGGACGCCGGCCGCGCCTCCAAGGCCGCGACCCCGCTCGCCGCGCTGGCGCACCAGCTGTTCCTCTCCGCCTCCGCGCAGGGGTTGGGCGGGCAGGACGACAGCCAGGTGGTGGAAGTGTACCGCGCGCTGGCCGGGCTGAAGTAGTCTCACGTTGTCTGGCCGTCATTGCGAGCGACAGCGAAGCAATCCAGTCTAAAGCTCGGCCATTAGGCTGGATTGCTGCGCCTCCGGCTCGCAGTGACGGGCAATTACCCCAACTCAAACGTCGTCACGCCGAAGATGCGCCCCACGGGCAGGTCCGGCGCCGGGCCGCGATACATGCGGGCCGTCTCGAAAGATGGCGACAGGTCGAAGCGCTCGGCCAGTTCCAGCGCGGCGTCGTTCGGCTCTGGCGGGTCCAGCGCGATCGCCTCGCCCTTCACCTCCGACGCCAGCGCCCGGAAGATGAGCTCGGCCGTCTCGGCGTCGTCCGCGAACAGCGGACCGATCTTGTGCCCGTCCCGGCCCGGCCGGATCACCCCGTAGCCGCGCAACTCGCCCTCGTCGATCAACGCATAGCCGGTGCGGCCCTCGCCTCGCACCCAGCGCGATGTGAAATCCGGCCGCGGCGCGCCAAAACAGGGTTCGTCATAGGCGAGGACCGACGGCAGGATGCCCTGCCCGATCCGCTGCAGCCGCGGGTCCATGGGCATGTCGCACCGCGACAGCCCCTCATAGCGCACGTTGCGCCACGCCAGTTCGAACCCGCTCTTGCGATAGTTGCCCTGCTGCGCCACGACGCCGTCGAGCCCGACCGTGCGGCCCGCCAGATGCGACATGCCGGCCTGCCACAACCGCCAGCCAATGCCCTGCCCGCGAAACCGCGGCGCGGCGATGTAAAGGCCCAGAAACCCGAACCCCTCGCCATAGCGCACCACCGAGACGCAGGCCGCCGGCTCCTCACCGACGAACCCCATCAGGAAGCCATCGGGATCGGCCGCCCGAAACACGCCGGCGTCCGCCAGCCCGGGATTCCAGCCCTCGGCGGCGGCCCAATCGAGCGCCAGCGCGAGGTCGTCATGCGTCATGGCGCGGATGGTGAGGTCGGGCATGTACGGTCGCCTGTTGGGCTGTTGACGCGACATCTTCCGCCGTCATCCCCGGCCGGAGCCGCGAAACGGCGGACGAGAGGGGAATTCAGCGGAACGCTGGACAATCTGCTGAATTCCCTTCCGGTTTGCTGCGCAGACAGCCAGGGATAGCGGCGGAAACATTACCGCCCCGGAGCGCCCTCGGGGGCGCCGCCCGCGAAAGCCTTGGGGAGCGGCGGAGCGTAGCCGCCGATCTTGGAGGTGCGCAAGCCGAGCGCCGCGAGCGCCTCGGCGAGCTTCACGGCCGCCGCGACGCCGTCCACGACCGGCAGGCCGTGCTTGGCCGAAAGCCGCGCCGCGAGGTCCGCCATGCCGGCGCAGCCGAGCACGATGGCCTCGGCGTGGTCCTCCAGCTTCGCACGCTCGATCTCGGCCGAGATCTTGGCCGCCGCATCCGACGCCGGATTTTCGAGCTCCAGCACCGGTACCTCGGAGGCGCGCACGCGCGCGCAACGCCGATCGAGGCCATACTTCAGCAGGTTGGTCTCGATCGCCGGGATTGAGCGCGACAACGTGGTGACCACCGAAAACCGATGCCCGAGCAGGCTGCCCAAGTGGAAGGCCGCCTCGCCGATGCCGATCACCGGCGCGGCGGCGGCGCAGCGCGCGGCCTCCAGCCCGGTGTCGTCGAAGCACGCGATGATGTGGGCGTCCACGCCCGCCCGCTCGGCGCGCGCGATCTCGACGAGGAGGCCGGGCACCGAATAGGCCTCGTCCCAATAGCCCTCGATGGAGGCCGGTCCGCTTTGCGGGTTCACGGCCAGGATTTCGGTGCCGGGCGACGCCGCCGCGCGGGCGGCGGCCCCGATGCTGGCCGTCATGCTGGCCGTGGTGTTGGGATTGATGACAGCGATGCGCATGGCCTGCTTAAAGCATGCCCTTGCCGGCGTCGGAACCCTGTTTCGCCTGCCGGGCGCGCAGCAGCAGAATGGACGCGAGCGCGATCCCGATCACCAGGAAGGACACGCCCGTCGTCACCGTGCCGAGCGCGTAGATCTCGGGCGTCGTCACCGTGGTGGTGAGCGCCTGCAGCTCCAGCGGCAGCGTGTTCTTCTCGCCGATGGTCTGCGACGAGCGGGCGATCTCGTCCCACGACAGCGTGAAGCCGAACAGCCCGACGCCCACGAGCGAGGGCAGGATGATGGGCAGCACCACATGCCGGAACGTCTGCCACGGCGTCGCGCCGAGGTCGCGCGCGGCCTCCTCGAAGCGCCCGTCGAACCGGTTGAAGATCGCGAACATGATCAGCAAGCCGAAGGGCAGCGTCCACGTCAGATGCGCGCCGAGCGCCGACGAGAACAGCCCCATGCCGGTGGTCCACTCGTCCGAGATGAAGGCCGGCGCATAGGCCTTGATGGCGTCGTCAAAGATGCGGAACTGCAGCGCGATGCCAAGCGAGGTGACGATCGACGGCACGATCAGGCTCGCGACCGTGACATAGAACAGCAAGTTTTGGCCAAAGAACTTCTTGCGGAAGGCGAGCCCGGCCAGCGTCGAGAGCACCACCGTGAGCGCCATCACGACGAGCCCGAGCTGCAACGAGCGCGAGAACGCCGACTTGATGTCCACGATGCCGCCGCCGCTCCACAGCTTGCCGAACCAGTGCAGCGACACGCCGTTCATCGGGAACGTCATGCCGCCGGTCGGGCCCTGGAAGCTCAGCAGCACGATCGCGATCATCGGGCCATAGAGAAACAGCACGAAGGCGACAAAGAACGCCGCGAGCCAGTAGAACGACGCGGACCGGCCCTCGCGCATCACAGTTCCTTCCGGATGTCGACGAAGCGGTTCAGCGCCGTGATGATCAGCAGCGTGATCGCCAGCAGGATCACGGCGTTCGCGGCCGCCGGCGGGAATTGCAGGGCGTTGAGGCGGGTCTCGATGATCTTGCCCGCCGACGCGATCTGCTGGCCGCCCATCACGCCCACGGTCACGAAGTCGCCCATCACGATGGTGATCACGAAGATGGAGCCGATCACGATGCCGGGCTTGGCCAGCGGGATCACGACGTTCCACAGCGTCTGCCAGCCGGTCGCGCCGGCGTCATAGGCGGCTTCCAGCAGGCGCTTGTCGATGCGCGCCATGCTGTTGAAAATCGGGATCACCATGAAGAACGTGAACAGGTGCACGAAGGCCAGCACCACGGCGAAATCCGAGTAGAGCAGCCATTCCAGCGGCTCCTTGATGATCCCGAGCTTGATCAGGCCCTGGTTCACCAGCCCGTTGCGGCCGAGCAGCGGGATCCACGAGATCATCCGGATCACGTTGGAGGTCCAGAACGGGATCGTGCAGATGATCGCGAGCGTCATCTGCGTGGTGACGCTCTGGACGTGGAAGGCCAGGAAGTACGCGATCGTGAACCCGATCACGAGCGTGAACAGCCAGACGAGGAAGCAGAACTTCACGGTGGAGACGTAGGTCTTCAGGATCGTGCAGAGGTCTGGCAGCTGGTCGTAGCAGCCCTCGAAGGTCTCCACGTAGCTGCGCACCGTGAAGCCCGGCAGGATCGCGTAGTCGTTGTAGTCCCAGAAGCTCACCATCACCACGAAGGCGAGCGGGATGATGAAGAACAGCGCGAACACGACGCCGAACGGCGCCGCCTGCGCCCAGGCCGGGAGAGAAAAGGGTTGGTCCTTCTTCGCCATACTGCCGGCAGGCTCCGGGTGTTTCCCTTCGCCCCGGAACGGGGAGAAGGTGGCGCGCAGCGCCGGATGAGGGGCGATTGCAGGGCTGAAACACCCTCACCCCAACCCTCTCCCCGTGACCGGGGAGAGGGGGCGCATTCTTCAGCCTGTAACGGCCATCAAGCGGCGATGAACTCGTTCCACTTGCGGACCATGTAGTCGTTCTCGTCCATCACGGCGTTCCAGCACGCGACATTGCCCATGCGGTCGTCATAGGAGCCGCCATCACGCTTGGAGCCGGCCTTCTCGAGCAGGGAGCCGTCGGGCGCCTTGATGTCGGCCTTGGCGGCCTTGCCTTCCATCCAGTAGCCCCACTCGTCCTCTGACATGAACTTCTTGGCGGTGGGAAGCACGGCCGAGTAGTAGCCCTGGCGGTTGAGGTAGGCGCCGGCCCAGCCCGACAGGAACCAGTTCACGAACTCGTAGGCCCATTCCTGCTTCTTGCCGGTGACGCCCTTCGACACGCAGAAGCCCGACGCCCAGGAGCGGTAGCCTTCCTTGAGCGGCTGGAACACGCACGGGATGCCCTTGGAGCGCACGGCCGTGACGGCCGGCGACCACATGGACTGGATCACGGTCTCGCCCGACGCCATGAGGTTCACGGACTCGTTGAAGTCCTTCCAGAACGCGCGGAACTGACCGGCCTTCTTGGCCTCCGTCAGCACCTTCATGGTCAGGTCGATCTCCTGCTTCGTCATGTTCCCCTTGTCGGGGTACTTGTAGAGGCCGGAGGCTTCCACCACCATCGCGGCGTCCATGATGCCGATCGACGGGATGTTGAGGATCGAGGCCTTGCCCTTGAACTCGGGGTTCAGCAGCTCCTTCCAGCTCTCGATCGGACGCTTGATCAGGTCGGGGCGGATGCCGAGCGTGTCCGCGTTGTAGACGGTCGGGATCAGCGTCACCCACTCGGTGACGCCCTTGGCGAAGGCGGTCGAGTCCTTGCCTTCCAGGAACATCACCTTCTTGGGCGCGGTGCCCTGGTCGCCGATCTTCTTGCCGTTGGGCAGCTCGCCCTTGGTGAAGATCGGGGTAATGTTGTTGAATTCCTTGATCTTCTTGGCGTCGAGCGCCAGGATGTTCTTGGACGGGATCAGCTTTTTCAGGCTGAAATACTCGGTGTCCAGGATGTCGTAGGAGTTCGGCTGCGTGATCACGCGCTTGGTCACGTCGTCCGTCGTGGCCGAGATGTATTCCAGCGTGATGCCGGTGTCCTTGAACAGCTGCTTGTTGATGTCGTCGGACTGGTTCACGGCGGTGCCGAGATAGCGCAGCACCTTCTTTTCCTGAGACCAGACGGCCGGGAAGCCCGTGATCGCACCCGATCCTGCGGCCGCGCCCGCTGCCGCGCCAGCGCCCTTCAGCACCGACCGGCGGGAGAGGCCCTGGGCCCCGTCCTTCGTTTCTTGCGTCATATGCCCCTCTCCTGCGTGATCCCTGGCCATTCAGGCCACGGTTGAAAGCCTGTGTGCGTCGGCCTCGACCCAGCTCACCGCCACCCGGTCGCCGGGCTGGAGAGGCATGGCGTCGAACGCCGCTTCACTGATTTGGGCCGCGAGTTCGTTCGCCTGGCCGGCCTCGAGGCCGACCTGCACGAAGCTGCCCTGATACTCGACGTCGCGCACCACGGCCGGCATGGCCGAGCCCACAAGGGCGGTCGCGCCCTCCAGCGGGGTCAGCGACAGCCGGTCGGCCCGCACCGCGATCTGGCCCTGCGGGACGTCGATCACGTTGTGGCCGCCCATGAAGCGGGCCACGAAGGCGGTGCGCGGCGCGTTGAAGACCTCGCGCGGCGTACCCGCCTGCTCGATGATCCCCTGGTTCATCACCACCACGAGGTCGGCGAGCGCCATGGCCTCGTCCTGCCCGTGCGTGACGTGCACGAAGGTGATGCCGAGCTCCTTCTGGAGGCGCTTCAATTCGGCCCGCATCTTGATGCGCAGGAACGGATCCAGCGCCGAGAGCGGCTCGTCGAGCAAAAGGATCTGCGGTTCGGTGATCAGCGCCCGCGCGAGCGCCACGCGCTGCTGTTGCCCGCCCGAGAGCTGCGCCGGGAGCCGCTCCGCATAGGGCGTCATCGCGACGAGATCGAGCAGCTCCATCGCCTTGGCGCGGCGCGTTTCCTTGTCGATCCCGCGCATCTTCAGCGAGAACGCGACGTTGTCCACGCAGGTGAGATGCGGAAACAGCGCGTAGCTCTGGAACATCATTGCGGTGCCGCGCTGGGCCGGCGGCAGGTCGGTGACGTTGTGCGGGCCGAGCAGCACGTCGCCGTCCGTCACGGCCTCGTGGCCGGCGATCATGCGCAGCGTCGTGGACTTGCCGCAGCCGGATGGTCCGAGCAGGCAGCAATAGGCGCCGCCCTCGACCTTGAGGTCGATTGCGTCCACGGCCGTGGTCTGGCCGTAGCGCTTGGTCACCTTCACGAGTTCGAGCGTCGAGCCCTTCACGCACTTCTCCCTGCTGCCGGCTCACTTACAAGCCGCGTGCCAAGCCGGGGCGGCCGGACCGGCTGGGCCGGATCTGGCCCGGGAGCGCCGTGTGCGGGAGGGCTCCAGCCGGATAAGCTGAAGCTTGACATTATAGGCGCCTAGAATCCAGGCGAATTGCCTCTTTTCAAAGCGCGACCACGTTGATTGGTGGGAGGCTGCTTGCGCTGGCGATTATGACCAAGTCAGGCTTTGCGGACGCAATGATCCGGCGCGTTGATCCCCGGGCCAGGCCCGGGGATGTCGGGGTAGAGGACGACGGGTAAGACGCTGGACGCCGCTCAGCCGCCGAGTTCGCCGCTGATCACCGGCCCGAACAGCTGCCACTTCTCGCCATCGAACTTCTGCATCTGCATCTGCTCGATGGGGAAGAAGTCGGTCGGGCTCGTATTCATGGTAATGCCCGGGATCAGCACGTTCAGCGACACGTTCTTCAGGTTCGCGGCCTGTTTCATGACGTTATCGCGCGTGAGGTCGTCGCCGGCCTGCTTCAGCACCTGAACGAGCGTCTGCGCCGACGCGTAGCCGTAGACCGTGAAGCTCGACGTGCGATCGCCATCCGGGAAGTACTTGTCCATGAAGGCCGTCCACTCCTTCATGCCGGCGTCGTCCTTCCAGGTCGGATCGGTGGCGTCCTTCAGGTAGGCGGTGGAAAGCACGCCCTTGGCGTTCTCGAGCCCGGCGGGCTTCATCACCGAACCGGCCGAGTTCGACACGTTGTTGACGATGTGCATCGGCTTCCAGCCGAGATCGCCCGCCTTGCGGATCGCCTGCGCGGCGAATTTCGGCGTGGCGACGTTCACGAACACGTCTGCGCCGGAGGATTGCAGCTTCACCATCTGCGAATCCACGGTGGGTTCGGACACCTCATAGCCCGCCTCGGCGACGATCATGGACGCCTTGGCCCCAAGCCCGTCCTTGAGGCCCTTCAGCAGGTCCTTGCCGTAGTCGTCGTTCTGGAACAGCACCGCGATCTTGCTGTCGGGCTTGTTGTCCAGGATGTACTTGGCGTAGATCCGGCCCTCCGACTGGTAGTTCGGCTGCCAGCCCATCGTATAGGGCGAGGTCTTCGGGTTGTCGCCGAAGCGCGTCGCCCCGGTGGCGACAAAGAGCTGCGGCACCTTCTTGGCGTTCATGTATTTCTGGATCGCCGCGTTCGACGCGGTGCCGAGCGGCTGGAAGATGAAGAGCACCTCGTCGCTCTCCACAAGCTTGCGCGCCTGCTCGACGGTCTTGGGCGGCGAGTAGCCGTCGTCATACGAGATGAAGTTGACCTTGCGGCCGTTGATGCCGCCCTCGGCGTTGACCTTGTCGAAATAGGCCTTCTGGGTCTTGGCGATTAGCGCATAGGCGGAAGCCGGCCCGCTATACGGCATGATGTTGCCGATCTTGATCTCCGTGTCAGTCACGCCCGGGTCGTATTTCTTTTGCGCCCACGCGGGCGCGGCGGCGAGCGCCGCGATCCCGAGCGTCGCCGCAAGGGCGCCAAGTCGTTGAGCTGTTCTGGCCATGGTCGAAATCCTCCCGGTGGGTTTGCGGATCAGGGTCTGCGCCCTGGTTGCGAGAAACGGGCGCCGAGCGAGCGGGCGAGCCCGCCCACCCCTCCCGGCGCCGCATAGATGATGAGGATCAGCAGCACGCCGTACACCGCGCCCGACAGGCCCTTGGAGACGTGCTCGGCCAGGTTCGGGATGAACATCACGAAGGCGCCGCCCGCGAGCGCGCCCGGCAGCCAGCCGACGCCCCCGACCACGAGCCCGACGAACAGCGAGACCGACAGCGCGAACGTGAAGCTGTCCGGGGCCACGAACTGCACCACAATCGCGCCCAGCGCCCCGGCGACGCCCGTGTAGGCGGCGCTCACCCCGAAGGCGAGCGACTTGTAGAGCGCCGTGTTCACCCCCATCGAACGCGCCGCGATGGGGTTGTCGCGGATGGCGAGCAGCGCCCGCCCGCTGCGGCTATGGACGAGGTTGCGGGCCGCCCAATAGAGCAGAAGCCCGACCGCCAGCGTGAAGTAGAACAGCCACTGGTCCTGGCTCATCGGCAGCCCGAAAGGCGGGTCCGGCTTGGTGACGATCACGCCCTGCACGCCGCCGGTCCAGTGCTCCAGCGGCCCGAGCTTCAGGAATTGCGGCGTCGCCACCGCGAGCGCGAAGGTCGCGAGCGCGAGATAGACCCCTTCCAGCCGCAAGGCCGGCAGGCCGAACAGAAATCCGGCCACGAAACAGACCACGCCCGCGACCGGCAGCGTCCACGCATAACCCAGCCCCGCGCTTTCCATCAGGATCGCAGCCGAATAGGCCCCCACCGCGTAGAACGCGCCATGGCCGAGCGAGAACTGGCCGCTGATCCCGGTCAGCAGGTTCAGCCCCAGGATCGCGATGGCGTAGACGAGCGCCATGGTGAGCTGGAAGGTGACGAAGTTCTTCAGAAACAACGGCGCGACCGCCAGCGCGACCACCACCGCGATCCCGAACCAGGCTGAGCCTGCGGCCCCGCGAACCCGGGGCTGCGCCTCGCGTGCGGGAGCCGCCTCGCGGCTCGGCAGGATCTCGGCGCTGTGCTCGATCGTCATCCTAGACCCTCTGCACGCTGACGCGGCCGAACAGGCCGTTGGGCTTCACGACCAGCACGCCAACGATCAAGAACAGCGCAATGGGCAGCTTCAGCTCGCCGCCGATCACCGGGATGTAGGTCCCGGCCAGATTCTCGACGACGCCCACCGCGAAGCCGCCCAGCACCGCCCCGGCAGGACTGTTGAGGCCGCCCAGCACCGCCCCGGCGAAGCCGTAGAGCAAGATGGAGAGCATCATGTTCGGCTCCAGGAACACCACCGGGGCGATCAGCATCCCGGCGATGGCCCCGATGGCGGACGCCATCCCCCAGCCGAGCGCGATCATCCAGCCGACCCGCACGCCGACGAGCCGCGCCGACTCGGGGTTGGCGGCCGCCGCCCGCATCGCGAGCCCGATGCGGGTGAAGCGAAAGAAGACGTACAGGAAGGCGAGGATCACCAGCGTCGCCCCGATCATGCCGGCCTGATGCGCGCCGATCAGGCGCGAGCCGAGAAACGGCCCGGACCCGAACGGGCTCGGGAACGGCTTCACGCTGAAGTCCCACAGAAAGCCCGCGACGCTGTTCAGGATGGCGAAGAGCGCGATGAACACCACCACGTGGCTCAGCACCGGCGCGTCCTTGAGCGGCTTGAACACGACGCGCTCAATCGCGACGCCGCCCACGAACGAGATCGCGAGCGTGAGCCCGAACGCCACCCAGTAGGGCGCGCCCCATTGCATGAGCTGCCAGGCGATAAAGGTCGAGAACATCGCCATTTCGCCTTGGGCGAAGTTCAGGTGGTCGATGGCCTGGTAGATCATCACCACGGCCAGCGCCATGCAGGCGTAGATCGCGCCGCTCGCCAACCCGGCCAGGATCTGCTGCAGGAGAAGATCCATCCGTCAGTACCCCAGATAGGCTTTGCGGACGCCCTCGTCCTGCCGCAGCGCCGCCGAGGGGCCGGACAACACGATGCGGCCGGTTTCGATCAAATAGGCCTGGTCTGCGAGGTCGAGCGCGAGATCCGCGTTCTGCTCCACGATCAGCATGCTGACCTTCTGTTCGCGGTTCACACGCGCCAGCGTCTCGAAGAGTTCGCGCACCACCAGCGGCGCCAGCCCGAAGGAGGGCTCGTCGAGCAGCATCAGGCGCGGCCGCAGCATCAGGGCGCGCGCCACGGCGAGCATCTGCTGCTCGCCGCCCGAGAGGGTGCCGGCCTGCTGCGTGCGGCGCTTCTCCAGAATGGGGAAGGTTGCAAACATCCGGTCCATGTCGTCCCGGATCCCGTTTTTGTCGCGCCGCGTCGTGGCGCCGAGTTCGAGATTTTCCTCCACGCTGAACCGCGCGAAGGTGCCGCGTCCTTGCGGCACATGCGCGATGCCGAGCCGGACGACGTCCTCGGTGGAGCGCCCCGCGATGGGTCGCCCCTCGAACAGGATGTCGCCGCTCGTGCGGATCATCGCGCAAAGGGCCCGCAACGTCGTTGTCTTGCCCGCCCCGTTGGCGCCGAGCAACGTGGTGACGCCGCCTTCGTCGAGGCTGAAATCGAGCCCGTGCAGCGCCTGCACGGCGCCGTAGGACGCTCTCAAGCCCCGGACCTCCAGCAGGGACGTCATGCCGCCTTGTCCCCCAGATAGGCGCGGATCACGTCCGGGTCGCGCTGCACCTCGGCGGGCGTGCCTTCGGCCAGC
This sequence comes from Alsobacter metallidurans, assembly GCF_014636935.1. Classification (GTDB taxonomy): domain Bacteria; phylum Pseudomonadota; class Alphaproteobacteria; order Rhizobiales; family Beijerinckiaceae; genus Alsobacter; species Alsobacter metallidurans. Next base: position 2,226,616 of record NZ_BMES01000002.1, read on the forward strand.
TTGCGGCCGAAGTTGAGCGCCACGACCCGATCGGCGATCGACATCACGAGGCCCATGTGGTGCTCCACCAGCAGCACCGAGACGCCGCGCTCGTCGCGGATGCGGCGGATCAGCCGGCCGAGTTCGTGAACCTCGTCGTGATTGAGGCCGCCGGCCGGCTCGTCCAGCAGCAGCAGCTTGGGCCGCGTCGCAAGGGCGCGCGCCAATTCCACGCGCTTTTGCGTGCCGAACGGCAAGCCGCCCACCGGCGCGTCGGCGACGGACTCCAGCCCAAGCCAGCTGAGGATTTCGTGCACCCGCTCCAGTGAATCTCGCTCGGTGCGCTTGGCGGCCGGCAGCCGCAGGGCGTCGCCGATCATGCTCGACCGGGTGCGCGCATGGCCGCCCACCAGCGCGTTGTCGCGCACCGAAAGGCGCTGAAACAGCGCCACGTTCTGGAACGTGCGGCCAATGCCGATCTCGGCGATCCGGTGCGCCGCGCGCCCGAGAATGCTGGCGCCTTCCAGCCGGATGTCGCCGGAGGTGGGGTGGTAGAGCCGGCTCAGGCAGTTGAACAGCGTGGTCTTGCCTGCGCCGTTGGGCCCGATCAGCCCAAGGATATGTCCGGCGCGCTGATCGAAGCTGACGCCGTCCAGCGCCGTGATGCCGCCAAACGTGACGCGAATGTCGGCCACCCGCAGAAGCGGCTCGGCGCCGCTCATGCGCGCCCCGTCAGCAGGGTCGTGTCGCCGGCCAAAGCTGCGTCAGCCGGCCTCCTCGGGGACGATCGCATGAGGGTTCCCTCCCGTGTGGGCGCGGGCCGCTTGGCGGCCTCGTTGTTCTGGTTGTGATGGGCGGGGCGAGGCCCCGTTGAGCGTCGCCTCCACGGACCGCACCAAGGCGACCAGGCGCGGCCCGATGTCGTTTTCGAGCCGGTCGCGCGTGAAGCGGAACGCGGGCGCGCCGCAGTTGAACGCCATCGGCCGGCTGCCGTCGTGCGGGATGAAGGGCGCGCCGACCGAATGGACGTCGTCCTGCCACTCGCCGACCGAGATCGTGAAGCCCCGCCGGGCATGAAACTCCAGCGCCCGCTCGACGCCGTCGCGCACCTGCGGCCAGCGCGCGCCATAGCGCGGCGCCATCTGCAGCAATTGCTGCTCGCGCTCATGCGCCGGCAGCACGGCCAGATAGGCGCGCCCCATCGCGGTGGTCGCCATGGGAATGCGCGAGCCGATGTCGAGCCGCACCGTGAACGCGGATTCGCCGCGCGCCTGGCTCACATAGATCATGCTGTTGCGGTCCGGCCCGCCCAGCGCCACCGCGCCGCCCGCAAGGTCGGCCAGTTCCTGCATGGGGATCTGCGCCACATGCCGGACGCCCAGATTGGCGAGCGCCGCATAGCCTAGCGCCAGCGCGGCCGGCGCCAGCTCGTACTTGCCGAAGCGCGGCACGGCCGTGAGATAGCCAAGGCGCGTGAGCGTGTAAGTGAGGCGCGTGACGGTGGGCTTCGGCAGGCCCGTCCGGACCGCGATCTCGTGATTGCCCAGGAGGCCGTCGCCCGGCTTGAAGGCCCGCAGCACGTCGAGGCCGCGCGCCAGCGCAACCACGAACTTGCGGTCGCTCTCCCCGTCGGCGCTGGCGTCCCTCTCCGGCATTCATGCTCCTTCTGGCCGAGGCCGTGAGCCGTTGACAGGGAGTGCGCCACACTTCTAGCCTGTCCGTCAAGATGCGAAACTTGATTTCGCAGTGCGGAACATCGACCTGGGAGGGCGCATGAGGACGGGAGAGCGCGCGTAATGGCCAGCCGTCCTTTCGCTTGGGAAAAGTCCTACGCGCCCGGCGCGCGCTGGGATGCGCCCATTGCGCGCACCACCATACCGGCCTTGCTCGAGCGCGCAGTCGCAGCCTATGGCGACCGCCCCACCATTTCGTTTCGCGGGCGCGACATCAGCTTCAACGATCTCGGCCGCTACGCACATGAAGCCGCAGCCGGCTTCCACAGATCCGGGCTCGGCCCCGGCTCCACGGTCGCGCTCTACCTGCCGAACACGCCCTGGCACCCGGTCGCCTTCTTCGGGGCCGCGCGGGCCGGAGCGCGCATCGCGCATCTCAGCCCGCTCGACGCCGAGCGCACCCTCGCGCACAAGCTCGGTGACAGCCGGGCGCGCACGCTGGTGACCACCAATCTCGGCCCGCTCCTGCCCATGGCCCTGAAGCTGCTCGACGCCGGCGCGGTGGACCGCGTGGTGGTGGGCGAGGACGCCCGATGGGGCGAAAACGCCGCAACCGAGATCCCGGACCGCCCGGGCGTCATCCGCTTCGCCGACTTTGCCGCAAACGCCGTCGCGCCTGTGTCCTGGCCGGAGCCGGACATCGAGGACGTCGCGCTGCTGCAATACACGGGCGGCACCACGGGCGTGCCCAAGGGCGCGATGCTCACGCACGGCAATCTCACCGCGGCGGTGTCGATGTACAACGCCTGGCTGGAGGGCCAGGGGCTGTCCCGTCCCGGGCAGGACCGCGTCATCGGCGTGCTGCCGCTGTTCCACATCTACGCGCTCACGACGATCCTCCTGCGCCAGATCGACCGAGGCAACACCATCCTGCTGCGCAGCCGCTTCGACGTGGAGCAGACCATCCGCGACATAGAGCAGGAGCGCGCCACGTCCTTTCCGGGCGTGCCCACCATGTGGATCGCACTCGCCAACCACCCCGGCATCGACAAGGTCGACTTCTCGGGCATGACCCACTGCGCTTCCGGCGGCGCGCCCCTGCCGGTGGAAGTCGCGCGGCGCTTCGAGCGCCTCACCGGCCACAAGCTCGTCGGCGGCTGGGGCATGACCGAGACCTCCCCGGCCGGCACCAACCTGCCCGAAAACGGCCCCGTGAAGCCCGGCACGATCGGCATCCCGCTGCCCGGCGTGGAGCTCGACATCGTCGCGCTGGACGACCCCGCGCGAGCGCTGCCGCCCGGCGAGGTCGGCGAGTTGCGGGTGCGCGGCCTCAACGTCACCAAGGGATATTGGAACTACCCGGACGAAACCGCGGCCGCCTTCGTGGGCGATCGCTTCCTCACCGGCGACGTCGGCTACATGGACGAGGACGGCTTCTTCTTTATCGTGGATCGCAAGAAGGACATGATCATCTCGGGCGGCTTCAATGTCTATCCGCAGATGATCGAGCAGGCCATCTACGAGCACCCGGGCGTGGCCGAATGCCTGGTGGTCGGCGTGCCCGACGAATACCGTGGCGAGGCCGCGAAGGCCTATGTGACGCTGCGCGACAACGCCGAACCGTTCTCGCTGGATGACCTGCGATTGTTTCTCGCCGACAAGCTCGGCAAGCACGAGATGCCGGCCGCGCTGGAGTTCCGCGCCACCCTGCCGCGAACGCCGGTCGGCAAGCTCTCGCGCGCCGAACTCCGCCGCGAAGCCACGCCCTGAACGGGGCTTTCGCCAAAATAGTTTATGTGTAAACTAAATCCAACGCGGCCGAACGGCCTTACAGGGGAACCGCCATGGACCTGCGCTTCACCGACAAGGAACTCGCCTTCCGGGACGAGGTGCGCGCTTTTTTTAAGCAGGCGCTGCCGCCGCAGATCCGCAATCGCATCACGTCCGGCCATCATCCCACCAAGGACGACCTCGTCACCTGGCAGCGCATCCTGAACGCCAAAGGTTGGGCCGTGCCGCACTGGCCGGCAGAATGGGGCGGCACGGACTGGACTCCGGTGGAGCAATACATCTTCCAGGAGGAGATGCAGCTCGCGCCCGCGCCGCAGCCGCTGCCGTTCGGCGTCAACATGGTCGCGCCTGTGATCTACACGTTCGGAAGCGAGGCCCAAAAGCGACGCTTCCTGCCCCGCATCGCCAACATCGACGACTGGTGGTGCCAGGGCTTCTCGGAGCCCGGCGCCGGCTCCGACCTCGCTTCGCTCAAGACCAGGGCCGAGCGGCAGGGCGACTGCTTTGTGGTCAACGGCCAGAAGACCTGGACCACGCTGGCCCAGCACGCCGACTGGATCTTCTGCCTCGTGCGCACCGACCCGGCCGCCAAGAAGCAGATGGGTATCTCGTTCCTCCTTATCGACATGAAGACGCCCGGCGTCACCGTTTGTCCGATCCAGACCATCGACGGCGGCCATGAGGTCAACGAGGTCTTTTTCGACGACGTGCGCGTACCCGTCGAGAACCTCGTTGGCGAGGAGAACCGGGGCTGGGACTACGCCAAGTTCCTGCTTGGCAACGAACGCGTCGGCATCGCGCGCGTCGGCGTCTCCAAGGAACGCATCCGCCGCATCAAGCAGCTCGCCGCCGTGGAGATGTCGGGCGGGCGCCCGCTGATCGAGGACCGACGCTTCCGCGAAAAGCTCGCGGCCGTGGAGATTGAGCTGAAGGCGCTCGAAATCACGCAGATGCGCGTGGTCGCGGCCGAAGGACGGCGCGAGCGCGGCAAGCCGGACCCGGCCTCCTCGGTGCTGAAGATCAAGGGCTCCGAGTTGCAGCAGGCCACCACCGAGCTGCTGATGGACGTGATCGGCCCCTACGCGATGCCGTACGATCCCCACTCCGAGGAAGGCTCCAACGAGCCGCCGGTCGGGCCCGACTGGGCCGCGATGATCGCCCCGAACTACTTCAACACCCGCAAGGTCTCGATCTACGGCGGCTCGAACGAGATCCAGAAGAACATCATCGCCAAGGCCGTGCTGGGGCTCTGACATGGATTTCGATCTCACCGAAGAGCAGCGCCTCCTGAAGGACAGCGTCGATCGCCTTCTGGCGGACGCCTACGGCTTCGACGCCCGCAAGCGCATCGTCGCCTCCGAGGGGGGCGTCAGCCCGGCCGTCTGGGCGCAATTCGCCGAGCTGGGCCTGCTGGGGCTACCTTTTTCCGAGGAGCAGGGCGGCTTTGGCGGCGGCCCGGTCGAGACCATGCTGGTCATGGAGGCGTTCGGCCGCGCGCTCGTGGTGGAGCCCTACCTCGCCACCGTGATCCTGGGCGGCGGCCTCATCCGCCACGCCGGCTCGGCCGCGCAGCAGGCCGCCATTTTGCCCGCCGTGGCGGCCGGCGAGCGCCGCCTCGCCTTTGCGCATGCGGAGCGGCAGGCGCGCTACGACCTCTTCGACGTCGCCACGACCGCGAGGCCGGACGGCGAGGGCTGGGTGCTGGACGGCCAGAAAGGCCTCGTGCTGCACGGCGACGGCGCCGACACGCTGATCGTGTCCGCACGCACGGCCGGCGCGACGCGCGACCTGACGGGCCTCGGGCTTTTCCTGGTGGACGCCTCCGCACCCGGCGTGAGCCGACGCGGTTACCCCACGCAGGACGGCCAGCGCGCCGCCGAGGTGACGTTGACGGGTGTGCGCGTCGGGCCAGACGCCGTGCTGGGCGACCCCAAGGGCGCGCTGCCCGCGATCGAGCGCGTCGTGGACGAAGCCATCGCGGCGCTCTGCGCCGAGGCGGTCGGGGCCATGGAGGCCTCGCTGCAGTCCACCGTCGAGTACCTGAAGACGCGCCAGCAATTCGGGACGCCCATCGGCGCCTTCCAGGTCCTGCAGCATCGCTCCGCCGAGATGGTGGTTGCGCTGGAGCAAGCCCGCAGCATGGCGATGCTGGCCGCCATGATGGCGACCGCGCCGGACGCCCGGGAGCGCCGCGCCGCCGTCTCGGGCGCCAAGGCGCAGATCGGCCGCTCGGCCCGTTTCATCGGGCAGCAATCCGTGCAGCTGCACGGCGGCGTCGGCGTCACGATGGAGTACCAGATCGGCCACTACTTCAAGCGGCTGACCATGATCGACACGCTGTTTGGCGACGCCGACCACCATCTCGGGCTGACGGCGGACGCCGGCGGCCTGATCAACAGCTGACCTTTCGGCCCCGTCCGCCCCGGAGCACCCTTACTCATGCCGATCCCGTCGCTCCTGCAGGGCCGCCTGACGCTGCCCGTCATCGCGTCGCCGATGTTCATCGTCTCCAACCCGAACCTTGTAATCGCCCAGTGCCTCGCCGGCGTGGTGGGGTCCTTCCCGGCCCTGAACGCCCGGCCCAAGGAGGAGCTGGAAACCTGGATCCTGCGCATCAAGGCCGCGCTCGCGGAGGCGCAGGCCGCCGATCCGGCCCGTCGGATCGCGCCCTTCGCGGTGAACCAGATCGTCCATGCCTCCAACGACCGGCTCGACCACGACGTCGACCTCTGCGTGAAGCACGAGGTGCCGATCATCATCACGAGCCTGCGCGCGCCCGGCCCGGTGGTGGAGCGGGTCCACTCCTATGGCGGGCTCGTGTTCCACGACGTGATCTCGATCCGCCACGCCGAGAAGGCGCTGGCCGAGGGCGTCGACGGCCTGATCCTGGTGTGCGCCGGCGCGGGCGGCCATGCGGGGCCGCTCAGCCCCTTCGCGCTCGTGGGCGAGATCCGCAAGTTCTATGACGGCCCCATCATCCTCTCGGGCTCCATCGCCAACGGCCGCTCGATCCTGGCCGCGCAGGCGATGGGAGCCGACCTCGCCTATATGGGCACCCGGTTCATCGCCACCCGCGAGGCCAACGCGGACGAGCGCTACAAGACCATGATCGTCGACTCGTCGGCCGCAGACATCGTCTATACGCCGCTCTTCACGGGTGTGCACGGCAACTACCTCAAGCCCAGCGTCGCCGCGCAGGGCCTCGACCCCGACAATTTGCCCACCGCCGGCAAGGACGCGATGAACTTCGCGTCGGGGACCGGAAAGGCGTGGCGCGACATCTGGGGCGCGGGCCAGGGCGTCGGCCTCATCGACGACGTGCCGTCCACCGCCGAACTCGTCGCCCGCCTGGGTGAGGAATATGCTGAGGCCCAGCAGCGTCTCGCCGCCGCCGCGTTCTGATCAAGGGGCCCATCATGACCGACACGATCCGCCATTCCACCCCCGCGCCCGGCCTCCTGCAACTGGAGATCAACCGCCCCGAGCGCCGAAACGCGCTCAACGACGAAGCCTATCGGGGCCTGATCGACGGCCTAGCGGCCGCGGCGGACGACGACGCGGCCCGGGTCGTGGTGATCACCGGGGCGCAGATGTGCTTCACGTCCGGCAACGACATCGCGGATTTCATGACCCGCCAGGAAGGCTCGGCCGACCACGCCGCCATCCGCTTCCTGCGCGCCATCGCGAGCTTCGAGAAGCCCGTGGTGGCCGCCGTGGAGGGCTTCGCGATCGGCATCGGCACCACCATGCTGCTGCATTGCGACCTCGCCTATGCGGGCCGCTCGGCGCGCTTCAAGCTGCCCTTCGTGCCGCTCGGCATCTGCGCCGAGGGCGCGTCGACGCTGCTGCTGCCCCAGGTCGCGGGCGCCAAGCGCGCCTCCGAGCTCTTGCTGTTCGGCGAGGAATTCTCGGGCGCGGACGCCTCCCGCGACGGCCTCGTCAACGAGGCGGTGGAAGACGGCCAGGCCCTGTCCCGGGCGCTGGAGCGCGCCGCCGCGCTCGCCGCCCTGCCGGTCGCGTCCGTGCTGGCCACCAAGGCGTTGCTGCAGAAGGCGCGCGGACCGCTGGTGATCGAAACCATCGCGGCCGAGGCGGCCGAGTTCGACCGCCTGCGCCGCCTGCCCGAGACGCAGGCCCGCTTCATGGCCTTCATGCAGAAGCGCTGAGCGCCCTCACCGCTCCAGCGGCTCCGCCCGCAGGAAGTTGAAGTCGCAGCCGTGCTCGGCCTGGAGCACCTCGTCGAAATAGAGCTTCGCGTAGCCACGCTTCGGGGTCGCGGCCGGCGCTGTCCACCGCGCCCGCCGGCGGCCGAGCTCCACCTCGTCGACGAGCAGGTCGATGCGCCCGCCGGCCACGTCGAGCCTGATCCGGTCGCCATCCTGCACCAGCGCGAGCGGCCCGCCCTCGGCGGCTTCCGGGCTGATGTGGAGCACGATCGTCCCGAAGGCCGTGCCGCTCATGCGCGCATCGGAGATCCGCACCATGTCCTTCACGCCCGCCGCCGCCAGCTTGCGCGGGATCGGGATGTAGCCCGCCTCCGGCATGCCGGGGGCGCCCTTGGGACCGGCGTTCTGCAGCACCAGCACGTCATCGGCGGCGACGTCGAGATCGTCTGAATCCAGCCGCTCAGCCATGTCCTCCAGCGACCCGAACACCACAGCCCGCCCCTCGTGCTGCATCAATGCGGGCGTGGCGGCCGCCTGCTTGATCAAGGCCCCGTTCGGCGCGAGGCTTCCGGCCAGCACGCGCAGGCCGCCGCCCGCATGGATGGGATCGGAGGCCGGCCGCACCACGGCCTGGTCCCAGGCCGCCGGCGCGCGCTCCAGCTCAGCGCCGAGTGTGCGGCCCGACACCGTTACGCAATCGAGATCCACCTGGTCGCGGATCTCGCGCAGCACCGTCGCGAGCCCGCCGGCGCGGTGCAGGTCCTCCATGTAGTGCTGGCCCGAAGGCTTCAGGTCGACGAGCACGGGCGTTTCCTGCCCCATGCGGTCGAACCCCGCCATGTCGAGCTCGATGCCGAGCCGCCCGGCCATCGCGACGAGGTGAATCACCGCGTTGGTGGACCCGCCGATGGCCTGCAGCACCCTTAAGGCGTTGCCGAACGCCCCCGGCGTCATGATGTCCGCCGGCCGCAGCTTCTCGGCCGCAAGCGCAACCGCCCGCGCGCCCGTCGCCTCGGCGTGCCGCAGCCGGTCCGCGTCCACGGCCGGGATCGCGGCGCCGCCCGGCAGCATCATGCCGAGCGCCTCGGCGCAGAGCGCCATGGTGCTGGCGGTGCCCATCACCATGCAGGTGCCCGGCCCCGGCGCGAGCTTGCCGCTGATCACCTCGATCTCGTCGCCGTCGATCGCGCCCGCCCGGTGCTGGCCCCAGAGCCGCCGGCAATCCGTGCAGGCGCCTAGCCGCTCGCCCTTGTGCGAGCCCGTGATCATGGGCCCCGTCACGGTGAGGATGGCCGGCACGTCCGCGCTCGCCGCCCCCATCAGCAACGCCGGCACGGTCTTGTCGCAGCCGCCGATCAGCACCACCGCGTCCATCGGCTGCGCGCGGATCATCTCCTCGGCGTCAATCGACATGAGGTTGCGCAGGAACATGCTGGTGGGATGCGAGAAGCTCTCGTGCATCGAGATGATCGGAAACTCGAGCGGCATGCCGCCCGCCAGCATCACGCCGCGCTTGATGGCGTCGATCAGGTCCGGGACGTTGCGGTGGCAGGCGTTGAAGGCCGAGTAGGTGTTGGTGATGCCGATGATCGGCCGCGACAGCGCATCGTCCGAGTAGCCCATCGCCTTGATGAAGGCCTTGCGGAGAAACAGCGAGAACGCCGCGTCGCCATACTGCGCAAGCCCTTTGCGCATGCCGGTTTTCTGGTCGGACATCGTCGCCTCTCCGGTTCGGCGTCTTCACGCGCCCATCCCGAGGAATAGCGCGGGTTTGGCGAGGCCGACAGTAAAAACACCCTCGAATGACCTGCTTTTGGGCGGAGCGCAGGCGCGCCCCATGTCGGGAATGGCATCTTCGGGAGTTTCGGACGAAGTAAGTTGCAGCGCTCGTTCACGTCGGTACTATCGCGGCTGCCAGGCAGCGGAACCGCCCGAAACCGGCGGTCAATCCGGTTCTTGATTTCCGTTGCATGAATTTGGGACGTGCTCCAAAAGAGGAGCGATGGCCGAAAAGGCCATGACAAGAACGTTGGGAGAAATGCATGAAGGGCGTTCAGTCGATTTTCGGCGTCGTTGCGCTTGGCGCGGCGCTGTTCGCGTCCGGCGCGATGGCGCAGGACAAGGGCACCGTTGGGGTGTCCATGCCGACCAAGTCCTCCGCGCGCTGGATTGCGGACGGCGACAACATGGCCAAGGTGCTGACCGCCAAGGGCTACAAGGTCGATCTGCAATACGCGGACAACGACATTCCGAACCAGCTCGCCCAGATCGAGAACATGATCACCAAGAAGGAGAAAGTCCTGGTGATCGCCGCGATCGACGGCACCACGCTGTCGGGCGCCCTGCAGAAGGCCGCCGACGCCGGCATCAAGGTTATCTCGTATGACCGCCTGATCCGCGGCTCGGCCAACGTCGACTACTACGCGACCTTCGACAACTTTCAGGTCGGCGTGCTGCAGGCTCAGAGCATCGAAAAGGCGCTCGGCCTCAAGGACGGCAAGGGCCCGTTCAACATCGAGCTCTTCGGCGGCTCGGCGGACGACAACAACGCCTTCTTCTTCTACGACGGCGCCATGTCGGTGCTGAAGCCCTACATCGACAGCGGCAAGCTGGTCGTCCAGTCCAAGCAGATGGGCATGGACAAGGTGTCCACGCTGCGCTGGGAGGCCTCCGTGGCCCAGTCGCGCATGGATAACCTGCTGAGCGCCTTCTACACGCAGAAAAAGGTCGACGCGGTCCTGTCGCCTTACGACGGCCTCTCCATCGGCATCATCGCGTCGCTGAAGGGCGTCGGCTATGGCTCCAAGGACATGCCGATGCCGGTGATCTCCGGCCAGGACGCCGAGGTGCCTTCCGTGAAGTCCATCATTGCGGGCGAGCAGACCTCGACGATCTTCAAGGACACCCGCGAACTCGCCAAGGTCGCGGCCGGCATGGTTGACGCGGTGCTGTCGGGCTCCAAGCCCGAGATCAACGACACCAAGACCTACAACAACGGCGTCAAGGTGATCCCGTCCTACCTGCTGAAGCCCGTGGCTGTCGACAAGTCGAACTGGAAAGAAACCCTGATCGACAGCGGCTACTACAAGGCCGAGCAGTTCAAGTAAGCCCTGATCCCAGGCCGCTCGCGAGAGCGGCCTGACATCCTTGCCGGCCCGGGGGCCTCCCCCGGGCCGGACGCCACATCCCCACCGGTCGGGCGCGAGACATGGAAGACCCAATCCTCGAGATGCGGGGCATCTCCAAGAGCTTCCCCGGCGTGAAGGCGCTCAAGAACGTCAACCTTGTGGTAAGGGCCGGCGAGATCCACGCGATATGCGGCGAGAACGGCGCCGGCAAGTCGACGCTCATGAAGGTCCTGAGCGGCGTCTACCCGTACGGCTCCTACGAGGGCGACATCGTCTACCAGGGCGAGGAACGCCGCTTCTCGTCCATCTCGGACAGTGAGCACCTCGGCGTCATCATCATCCACCAGGAACTCGCCCTCGTTCCCCTGCTCTCCATCGCCGAGAACATCTTCCTCGGCAACGAGCCGTCCCGCATGGGCGTGATTGATTGGTCGGAGGCCTTCAGCCGCACTCGCGATCTCCTGAAGAAGGTCGGCCTCAACGAATCCCCGAATGCGCTGATCACCAATATCGGCGTGGGCAAGCAGCAGCTGGTCGAGATCGCCAAGGCCCTGGCCAAGCGCGTCAAGCTGCTGATCCTGGACGAGCCTACCGCCAGCCTCAACGAAACCGACAGCGCCGCGCTGCTCGACCTGCTGCTCGAGTTCAAGCGGCAGGGCCTCACCTGCATCATCATCTCGCACAAGCTCAACGAGATCGCCCGCGTCGCCGACAGCATCACGATCCTGCGCGACGGCAGCACGGTGGAGACAATCGACTGCCGGACCGAGGAGATCAGCGAGGGTCGCATCATCAAGAGCATGGTCGGGCGCGAGATGTCCGACCGCTATCCGCCGCGCGAGCCGAAGATCGGCGAGACCCTGTTCGAGGTCCGCGACTGGCAGGTCGAGCATCCCCAGCACCCCGGCCGCAAGGTCATCAAGGGCGTCGACCTGAAGGTGCGGGCCGGCGAGGTCGTCGGCATCGCGGGCTTGATGGGCTCCGGCCGCACCGAACTCGCGATGAGCATCTTTGGCGGGGCTTATGGCCGCAACATCACCGGCCAGGCCTCCATGCGCGGCCAGCCGGTCGACGTCAGCTCCATCCAGAAAGCCGTCGGGGCCGGCCTCGCCTATGTCACCGAGGATCGCAAGGCGCTCGGCCTCATCCTCAACGATGATATCAAGCACAACATTTCGCTCGTGAACCTGCCCGGCGTCGCCAAGGCCGGCGTGATCGACGATGCGACCGAGACGCACGTCGCCAACCGCTACCGCAAGCAGCTCAACATCCGCTCCTCGTCCATCCTGCAGAAGACGCTGAACCTCTCCGGCGGCAACCAGCAGAAGGTCGTGCTGAGCAAATGGCTCTTCGCCGACCCGCAGGTTCTGATGCTCGACGAGCCCACCCGTGGCATCGACGTCGGCGCGAAATACGAGATCTACACCATCATCAATGAGCTCGCGGCGAGCGGCCGCGGCGTCATCGTGATCTCGTCCGAGATGCCCGAGCTGCTCGGCATCTGCGACCGGATCTACGTCATGAACGAAGGCCGCTTCGTTGACGAAATGCCGGCCAGCGAGGCCAGCCAGGAAAAGATCATGGCCGCCATCATGCGCCAATACAGGGTGACAGCATGACCGAAGCGACGAGCGCACCGACCGCGACTCCCGTCGGAGCCGGGACGGGGACCTCCTGGAAGAGCCACATCCGCGAATACGGCCTGCTCGGCTCCCTGTTGGTGATCATGGTCTTCTTCCAGATCATGACGGACGGCGTGCTCCTGCAGCCCGTCAACATCACCAACCTGATCCAGCAGAACAGCTACATCGTCATCATGGCGCTCGGCATGCTGTTCGTGATCGTGGGCGGCAACATCGACCTGTCGGTCGGCTCCATCGTGGGCTTCGTCGGCGCCATCGCGGCCTTGCTGATGGTCGGCTTCACGCTGCCGGGCACCGAGATCTTCATCAAGGTGCACTGGTTCCCGGTGATCCTGCTGTCGCTCGCGCTCGGCGGCCTCATCGGGGCCGCGCAAGGTTGGTTCGTCGCCTACGCGGCGATCCCGGCCTTCATCGTCACGCTCGGCGGCATGCTGATCTTTCGCGGCCTCACCGGCAACATGCTGGCCGGCCAGTTTGTCGGCCCCTTCGCCAACGACTTCCAGAACATCAGCAAGGGCTTCATACCGGAGTTCATCACCGCCACGGCCCAGGGGTTCAAGTGGACGTCGATGCTGCTCGGCGCCGCCATCGCGGCCGCGCTGTTCGCGTTCGACTTCCGCAAATGGAGCCGCGCCGGCGCGCAGGAGATCGACCGCGAGCCTGCGCCTCTTTTCATCGGCAAGAACCTCGTCTTCGCGGCGCTGATCCTCGGCGTCACCTACCTGCTCGCCTCCTACCGGGGCCTGCCGGTGGTGCTCGTCATCATGGGCGCGCTGATCCTGTTCTATAACTTCGTCACCACCCGCACCGTGATCGGCCGGCGCATCTACGCGCTCGGTGGCAACGCCCAGGCGGCCCGCCTGTCCGGCATCAAGACCCAGCGCCTCGCCTTCCTGACCTTCGTCAACATGGGCGTGCTCGCCGGCCTCGCGGGCCTCATCGTGGCGGCGCGGCTCAATTCGGCGACGCCCAGCGCCGGCAACTCCTTCGAGCTTGACGTGATCGCGGCCTGCTTCATCGGCGGAGTCTCGGCCTCGGGCGGCGCAGGCCGCGTCATGGGCGTCGTGATCGGCGCGTTCTTCATGGGCATCATGAACAACGGGATGTCGATCCTGGGCATCGGCATCTTCTGGCAGCAGGTCGTGAAGGGCTTCGTGTTGCTCGCGGCCGTCTACCTGGACGTCTACAACAAGAGCAAGTGAGCGTCCTCGCGGAAGCCCTGCCGGTCGGGGACGCCTTTACGCTGCGTCCTTGAACCGGTCGTCGGGCCCGCGCGGCAGCGCCTGCAATCGCGTCAGCGCCGCGGAAAGACGGGCCGCCTCGTCATAGCGCGTTTCCGCGTGCGGGAAGCCGGCGTCGCCGCCCGCCGCCAACGCCTCCGCAAAGCCCGAGAGCCGCCGCATCGGCGTGGCGAGCCATCCGGCGAACAGGCACAGCAACAGAAACGAGATCACGAAGCCGGTTCCGAGGATTTTCCAGAATCCGGCCGTGAGGTCGCCGATCACCTGCGTGGCGGACGCCAGGTCCTGCCGGGCCACGAGGCTCCACCCAAAGCTCGGCAGGTCCGCGTAGCCAACTGTCGGCGCCACGGTGGTGATGTAGTCGCGCCCATCGGGCCAGCGCTCGATGCGGGTCAGGGCGCCGCCACGCTGCGCGCTCGCGAGCGCGGTGGTCTCGAGCTGCTTGTCCTGCAGATCGGCCGGCCCGTACAGGACGCGGTTGTCCCGCGACACGAGCAGCAGCTCGATGCCCGGCGACTGCAGCCGCGCGAGCGTGTCCTTCACCCAGTTCCAGTCCACATGCGCGCCGATGACCCCCACGGTCTGCCCGGCCGGGCCGCGCAGCGGCGCGGTGAGATCCACGAAGCGGAAGGGTTTGCCGGTGGGATTGGGCAGGAGCTTCGCCAGCAGCTGCGCCTCGTGCACGTCCACGGCGGACGGCCCCTCGAGACCCTGCCGGAACCACGGCCTCTGAGCCACGCTCTGCCCTTCAAGCATGCCCTGAGAGGCTGCGAAGACCTTGCCTTCCACGTCCGCCACGCCGATCCAGCTGAACCGGTTGCCGAGCCTGCCCACCAGGGTGAGGTCAGCGCGGAGCCGGTCCTGCTCGTCCAGCCGCACGCCGCTGAGGCCGCTCACGTCCAGCCAGAGCTCGTGCAAGCGTTCGCCGAGCTGGCTCGCCGCCGCGTTCGCGCGGTTGCCAAGGCGGTTGGCGATCTGCTGCTGTCCCTGCTGCGAGAGCTCCCGCGAGTAGAGCCCCGCCGACACCAGAAACGGCACGAAGATCAGGATCGCGCCCGCATAAACGATGTAGGTTCGAAGGCTTGCACGCCCGGTGCTGGACATCGCTGTCTCCTTATCCCTGCCGCACGTGGCGGACATAAAGCTGGCGCGCGAACTGGCGCAGCATGATGGGGAGGCTTCCTCGCGTCGTGCTCGGCGTGTTCTTGGCCGCATGCAGCCGCACGAGCAGCGGCCCGATCTGCTCGGGGCTCGCCTCCAGCGCGAGGCTGGTCCGATCCGCCGTCGCGCCCTGGCCGGCGACCGTGGCGTCCACCACGCCCACGTCGGCGATGTCGATCGCGAGGCGCGTTCCGACCGGGGCGGGCGGCAGCCCGCGCAACTCGGCCGTGCCCAGCCCGAGGCTGACCAGCCAGGGCCGGTAGTCCCGGCCGTCGAGGCGCACGCGGGCGGGCTCGGCCTTGAACGCATCCGGGGCGTCGCCGCGCGGCGCCTCGATGCAGGCGCAACTCGCCACGATGAGAACGAGCAGATTGTAGAAGGTCCAGAACAGCACGACATACATGCCGTCGCCTGCCATCTGGTCGTAGTTAATCTCGCGCCAGGACGACGACACCAGGCCGACCAGCGTCAGCCCCATCAGGATCAGGAACGGCTGCATGATCGGCCATTGCACGATCGTGCGCGACCGGTCTCCGCCCTTGGCCGTGACCTTGAACTTGTGCGGCCCAGGCTGGGTGAGTCCCATCCAGATCGCCTTGGTGATCGGCCACGCGGCGAGGAGCTGGCTGACATCGTTCAGGATCGGCACCACGAGGCCGCGCGAGATCCAGTTCAGCGCCACGAGGGTGACGACATTGAACGGGACGTAATAGGCGATCACGTCCTCCACGGTGGCGTTCACCACGGTCACGCCGAAATACCAGTAGAGCAGCGGGCACAGCATGCTCGCCAGCCGGAACGGGAAGGTGCTGATCCAGAACAGCGCGCTGTCGCCGACGCTCCAGCGCTGCCGCCAGCTTATGTTTCGGCGGGTCCACGGCGTGTAGCCGCCGCGCACGATTTCCATCATTCCCAGGCACCAGCGGCCGCGCTGGACGATGTATTCCTGGAGCCCCTCGGGGGCGAGGCCCTCCGTGAGAGCCTCGTTCAGATACACGGTGTCCCAGCCCGCTTCCGCCAGCTTGATGGTCAGGAGGAAATCCTCCGTGACGCTCTCGGTCGGGAAGCCGCCGATGGCCGCAAGCGCATCCGCGCGCACCATTGAGGACGTGCCGCAGCACACCGCGATCCCCCAGGCGTCGCGCGAGGCCTCCAGATGGTCAAAGAAGAACCGCTGTTCGTCCGGGTAGCCCCGACCGATATGGAGGTTGTGCTGCAGCGGATCCTCGTTGAAAAAATGCTGCGGCGTCTGCACGAGACCCGTCCGGGCCTGCCCGAACAACGCCACGCAGCAACTGACGAAGTCGCGATGGGGCACGAAGTCGGCGTCGAGCACGGCGACCAGGTCCGGGGCGTCCGGGTCCGTGCGCCGCCGCCAGAACGCGTGGTTCAAATTGCCGGCCTTGGCGTGGGCGTTGTCCGGGCGGGTGACGTAGTCCACGCCGTAATGCGCGCACAAGGCGGCGAGCCAGGGTCGCCGTGCATCATCGAGGACGAAGATGCGCGCGGCCGGATAGGCGCTCGCGACCGCGCCCGCGATCGTGCGCTCCAGCACGGAGGCCTCCTCGTTGTAGGTCGCGATGTAGATATCGGCGCGCGGCGGCCGGCTACCCCACCATCCGAGGTTCTGGTCGACCTCCGCGCTGCGCCGTCGCGTGCGCGACAGGATCAAAAAGGCGCTCGTCGAGGACGCGATCGTGAGCCCTTCAAGCAGCGCGAAAGCCCAGGCCAGCACGATGGTGGGTTCGAAGGCGAAAGCAGGAATCGTCGCCGTGAACCGCCAGGCCATGTAGCGCCAGGCCAGCAGAACCGAGAGGCCCAGCAGCACGCTGCGGGCTCGCCAGTCCTCGCGATCGAGCATTGGCAGAAAGACCAGCGCCAGCCCGAGCAGCGTAAGCGTGAGGCCGAGGCTCGAGACGAGGGACGGTGCCGAGAGCATCAGATGCCGAGCCCGGCCAGGAACGACCGCACCTCCTCGATGGGCCCGTCCGAGAAGATCACGTGTCCAGTTCGGCCGACCGCGCAGCCAAGCTCGGGGTCGCGCGCCAGCGTCGGCGCCAGCAATGTGACGTCATAGTGCCTCAGGTGCTCGGCGCTGGGCGCGACCGCCATGTTGCCGTAGAGCCCCGCCGCCCCGGCGCCCGCGAGGCGCACCACGCTGGCGTTGAACACTCGCCCGTCATTAAAGAGCCGGAAGCGCGCGGGCGCGCCGATCTGCAGGGTGTTGTAGAGCGACTCGGTGACGCTGGCCGTCACCACGATGGTGGAGCAGTCCACGAGGCGCACGAGATCCTGCCCGCGCCGGACATGCTCGCCGTCAGCCACCAGGTAGTCCCAGGTCACGCCCGCCCCAGAGGCGTTCATTCGCGCCTGCGAAAGGCGGTTGACGCGCACGCGCTCGGCGGCCACGGCCTCGTCCGCTTGGCGTAGGCGCGTGTCGAGCCGGAGGCGTTCGGCGGCGAGTTCGGCCGTCTTGAAGTCCAGTTCGCGCAACCGCTGCACCGAGAAGGGCTCGTCGTTGTAGCTGTCGCCGATGAAGACGCCGTTCCGCGCCGAGGCGAGTTCGGCTTCCAGGTAGGTACGGCGCTGGCGCGCGCTCTCGATCTCCTGCAAGGCCACGTCGGACGCCGCCCGCGCCCTGTCGAGCGCCGACGCGGTCTGGACGCCCCGATCGTTCAAATCGTTGCCGCGTTTCAGCGTCGCATCGGCCTCACGTTGGCGCGCCGCCGCCGCGTCGCCGATTGCGCGCGCTTCCGCCACCTTGGCTTCGAGCTGGCGGATGCGGCCTTCACGGTAGAGCCGGGCCTGCTCGAGCAGGCCCGCTTTGGCGTTGTCGGTGGTCTGGCGCTGGCTGGCGTTACGGTCGATCTCAGCCGCGGTGGCAAGCCGATCGCGTTCAAGATCGGCCAAGCGGGTCGCGTCGAATCTCCCATCCTGAATCTCGATCAGCGTCTCGCCTTCAGCCACCCGGGATCCGACGGCCCTGACCTTGAGTTGCAGCATGCCGTCCAGCGGCGCGCGGATGGTGGTCAACCGGGCGTTCAGCGCCGCATCGGCGCTTTTTCCGGCAAGATGTTCGCCGACAGTGAGGTACCCGCCTGCCGCCGCCAGAACGAGCCCCAGGCTAAAGCTGAACACACGCATGATGCTTCTTCGGGTTGTTGCGTGTTCAACGTGCCCGCAGCTCGTTAAGGCGATGTAATGTTCGAACACTAATATTTGACAGAATGAATGGATAGTTTGTCTGTTTACTGCTGAACGCGAAGTTCAACAAACGTCGTCCGGAAACAACGATCCAGCAATACGAAATTGATCAATCGGGGGATACTAGAACTTGGCCTTTTTTGGCGTAAGGCCAAGCAGATTCGCGCCGTCCATGAACGAACTGACGTCCCCCCGACGCAGAACGCCGCCCTTTGGGGGCGGCGTTTTCGTCGGATTTGCGGATTTTGGTTGCGGGGACAGGATTTGAACCTGTGACCTTCAGGTTATGAGCCTGACGAGCTACCGGGCTGCTCCACCCCGCGCCAACCGTGTCCGGGCTGCGGCGCAGCCCGGAGTTCTTGAGTTGCGAACGGCGCTTGCGCTTGTTCGCTCGGCTGCTCCACCCCGCGCCAGGGTGTTGTGTCGCGTGGTGCGACCGAACCGGAGGGTGCTGACGTTGCGCGCT
>NZ_BMES01000003.1 GCF_014636935.1 Alsobacter metallidurans
ATCCATTTCGACCCCTACCAAAAACTCATCGCTGAGCCTCTTCGGGATCCGCAAGGACACGGCCGTCCGCGTTTCTCTTTCTTCCATCCTGATTGTCAAAGAGCGGCATCGAGATGATGCGAACGGCATTCCAACAAAAACGGCGTCTGCCCCGACCGAGGTCGGGCGGCTTAGGCCCGTGCTGCAGAGAAGTAGTTGCCGGTGCGCCGTCGTTGCCGGCGGCGTCGCCGTGTGTGAGGGGCTTATAGAGCCGCCCGTTCCCCCCTGTCAACGGCGTCTTGCAAAAAAATGCGACAGGCGGGTGACGGCAAATGCGCCAGCGTGGCGCTTTCCGGGGCGGGGCCTCGCGTTCGGCCGCGTCGTGCCGTCCGCGCCCGACTGCAGGGCGAAGCCGGCAGGCGGCTTCGCCCCATTGGCGCCACGGTGATGGCTCCTTAAGGCGTGCACAGGCGGCGTCGCCTGCGTCGATTGACGGTCCTGACCGGGATCGTCAATGTGCGCCGAGGCTTCGGGCCTGCGTCGCGTCGCCCGCTTCCCTGTGTACCCGACCCGGCGCCGAGAGCGCCGGTTCCGATCGCCGCCAAAGGTTTTCCGACAGCCCATGTCCGCAATCCCCATGACGCAGGGATCCCGCCTGACCCGATCGACGCGCCGCGTCCGGTTCACGGGCCCCGGCATGCCGCATGTCGAACTCGGGCATGAGCCCGCGCTTTCGCGCGACGGCGACCAGCCACGGCACGACCGGCGCGGCGTCAGCCTGCGCTGGCTCTCGGGCATCATCCTCACCGGGCTGTTCGGCGCGACCCTGATCGGCTCCGCTATCTATATTTCGCTCGACGGCGAGATGACGTTTGCGGAGCGCGGCGAACTCGCGGTCACGCCGGCCCAGCGGAGCGCGACCGCGGGCGATCGTTCGCCGCGGCGTGGCGACAAGCTGTTTGTCGCCAGCGACGTGGTGTCGGCCAAGCAAGCCTTCCGCACGCCCACGACCATCAAGGTGGGTGACCGCGAGGTCATCAAGATCAAGCCTTTCGTGCGGGTCGCCACCAACCTGGCGCTTGGCTCGCTCGGTTTCTCGGACGATGTGCCGCCCTTTAATCCGATGAAGCTCTATGGCGGCGCGGATATCGCGGCCGAAAAGGCCGCACCCGAGCTCGAGCTGACAGATGGCGACGCCGAGGTTTCGGTGCAGCGCCGGCCGCTCGCAGGCTATGACGGCCCCGCCGAGCCCGGCGCGGAACTGACGGCCGAGCAGGCCGCCGCGCAGGTGGCCGAGGAACAGAAGGCCGTGCGCGACGCCGGCCAGCGCGCGCCCCTGGCGCTCGCCTCCCAGCGCATGCTCACCATGGCGCTCACCGCCCCGCGGCTGCAGCCGGACCCGTCCACGGCGCCGGCGCCCGGCATCGCGTTCTCGACCATGCAGGTGACGTTCGTGCCCGAGAACGTGACCAACCGCCCGAAAACGCCCGCGGCCGCGCGCGAGGCCGCGCCGCCGCAGGACGAGCGCATGGTGACGGTGAAGCGCGGCGAAACCTTCGAGCAGGTGCTGAAGAACAACGGCGCTTCGGCGGCGGAGATCAAGTCCCTCGCATCCGCGCTGGCGGTGCGGCTCAAGGAAGCCCCGGTCCGCGAAGGCCAGCGCCTGAAGCTGCTGTTTGGCCCCGCCGCCAAGGGCGCGCCTCCGCTGCTGCTGCGCGCCATGATCTATGACGGCGAAACCATCACGGCCATCGGGGCGCTGTCCGACCGCAACGACTTCGTCTCGGTCGCGCCTCCGCAGGCCGACACGCCCGTGTCCAGCGAGGACGACGAGGAAGCTGACGACAAGCCAGGCGGCATCCGCCTCTACGACAGCATCTACGAAACCGGGTTCAAGCACGACATCCCGCGCCCTGTGCTCGACCAGCTGATCAAGATCAGCTTCTACGATTTCGACCTGCAGCGGCGCGTCTCAGGCGGCGACAGCTTCGAGGTGTTCTACTCGGAAGACGAGGAAAACGAGGGCCGGCCCGACGTGCTCTTCGCCTCGCTGTCGGTGGCTGGCCAGCAGAAGCGCTACTACCGCTTCCAGCTCGGCGACGAGAACGTGGTCGACTTCTTCGACGAGCTCGGCAAGTCCAACCGCAAGTTCCTGATCCGCAAGCCCATAGCGGAGGGCACGCTGCGCTCCACCTTCGGCATGCGCTACCACCCCATCCTGCGCTACTCGCGCATGCACAACGGCGTCGACTGGGCCAACAAGGTGGGCACGCCCATCATCGCGGCGGGCGACGGCCGGGTGCGGCTGGCGGGCTGGGAGTCGGGCTATGGGCGGCGAGTCGAGCTCGAGCATTCCTACGGGTTCGTGACCACCTACAACCACATGTCGGCCTTCGGGAAAGGCATCAAGGAAGGCTCCCGCGTCCGTCAGGGCCAGGTAATCGGCTATCTGGGCAGCTCGGGCCTCTCCACCGGGCCGCATCTGCACTACGAGGTCATGATCAACGAGAACCTCGTGGATCCGCTCACCATCAAGCTGCCGCGCAACCGTGAGCTGGACGCACAGCAGGTCAGCGCTTTTCAACGCGAACGCGACCGGATAGACGAACTCATGCGCAAGGCCCCGACCGCCACCCGGATGGCCGAGCGCGCCAAGTAGCCGGGCCGGAGCGGCCGGACCGGATCGCCGCCTCCCCTCCTTCGCCCCTGCGGGGCGGCAGAAGCGCCCCGCCATGCTGCATGTCCTCACCGTCGTCCTGCCCGTGTTCGGCCTGATGGGGCTGGGCTATGCGGCGCGCGCGGTCGGCTACGTGACGGACCGGACCGGAGAGGGCCTGTCGGATTTCGTGTTCGCGGTCGCGATCCCGGCGCTGATCTTCAAGACTCTGACGGCCGCCGACCTGCCCACATCCCAGCCCTGGGGCTACTGGTTCTCGTATTTCGGCGGCGTGCTGGTCACCTGGACGCTCGCCACTGTGGTGGCGCGCAAGTTTTTCGCCGTTTCGCACGTGGAAGGCGTGGTGGCGGGCTTTACGGCCGGGCAATCCAACACCGTGCTGGTCGGCATCCCGCTGATCCTCGAGGCTTTCGGGCCGGAAGGCGCGGTGCCGCTGTTTCTGCTGATCGCCATCCACCTGCCCATCACAATGACCACCGCGACCGTGCTGGCGGAAGGGCGCGGCGTGCCGGTCCGGCGCATCCTGCGGCAGCTGGTCACCAATCCGCTGCTGATCGCCATTGCGGTCGCGGTGCTGGCCCGCGAGGCGGCGCCGACCGGGCTGCCCGGAGCGGCGAAAACCATCGTCGACATGCTGGGCGCGGCCGCCAGCCCCTGCGCGCTGTTTGCGATGGGCATCGCGCTGCGCCGCTACGGCATGGGCGACCAGCCGGTCCTGGCCGTGATCCTGTCGAGCCTGAAGCTCGTCGTGCACCCGCTGATCGTGCTCATGCTGGCCCGCTACGTGTTCACGGTGCCGCCGACCTGGACGGGCGTGGCCGTGATGTTCGCCGCCATGCCGTGCGGCGTGAACGCCTACCTGTTCGCCGAGCGCTACCGGACCGGCGTCGCGATCTCGTCCGGCGCCATCGCGATCTCGACGGCGGTGTGCGTCGCCACCTCGGCGATCTGGCTCGCCATCATGGGCGTGCGCTGAACCCCAGCCTCGCGCGGACCTCCTCCGGCGAGACGCCCTCGGCGCGCAGAGTGCGCAACGCCGTGGAGCCCAGCGACTTGGAAAGCTTGCGCCCGTCCGGGTCCAGCACCAGGCCGTGGTGGTGGTAGACGGGCGTCGGAAGCCCGAACAGAGCCTGCAGCAGCACGTGGACGTGGGTCGCCTCGCGCAAGTCCTCGCCCCGCACCACGTGGGTGACGCCCTGCAAGGCGTCGTCGAGCACCACCGCGAGGTGGTAGCTCGCCCGCACGTCCTTGCGGCCGACCACGACGTCGCCCCAGCGGGCCGGATCGCCCAAAACGGGGGTCAGGACGCCCTCAGCCGCGTTCCAGGCGGTCCAGCCAAGCGGTGATTCGGCGATGGCCGCCAGGGCCGCCGCCATGTCGAGGCGCATCGCATGCGCCTCGCCGGCGGCGATGCGCGCCTCACGATCGCCGGCCGGCAGCGCCTTGCACCGGCAGGCCCCCAGAGGGGCGCCGTCGGGATCGCGCCGCAGCGGCGCGCCGGTCGCCTCGGCCTCGGCCACGCGCCGCGCCGTGAGCCCCCTCGTGCAGAAGCACGGATAACTCAGCCCGCGCCCGGCGAGCCGGTCCAGTGCGCCCGCATAGTCGGCGAGGTGCTCGGACTGGCGTCGCACCGGCCCGGCGAAGCGCAGCCCCAGCCAGGCGAGATCCTCCCGGATCGCCTGCTCGAACTCCGGCCGCGAGCGGCCGGGATCGATATCCTCGATACGCAACAGCAGGCGCCCGCCCAGCCGCGCCGCGATCTCGGCGTTCAGCAGCGCCGACGCCGCATGGCCGAGATGCAGCAGGCCGTTGGGGCTCGGGGCGAAGCGGAAAACGGGTTGCGCGGCGGCCAGTTCGGCCCTCCCATGCGGGGCATGATCGACCCGCCTGTTGTTCCCCATCGCGCCCGGTTGGCGCAACCATGATCCGCACCGAAGCCGACCTCTCCGCCGCCCTGTCGGCTCTCGTCGCGCTGGACCCGTCACTTGCGCCGCTGCGCGCCGCCGTCGGGACGGTCGCGCCCCGCCGCCGGCCGCCGGGCTTTCCGGGGCTTTGCGCCATCATGATCGGCCAGCAGGTCTCCACCGCCAGCGCGGCCGCGATCTGGACGCGCTTTTCCGCCCGGTTCGACCCGCCGACGCCGGCCGCCATTCTGGCCGCAACGGACGACGACCTGCGCGCCTGCGGGTTCTCGGCCAACAAGATCCGCGCCGCCAAGGCCATCGCGGACGCGATCGTGAGCGGGCACCTGCCGTTGGATGACCTCGGCGCCATGCCGGCCGACGACGCCCATGCGCGGCTTTGCGCCGTGAAGGGGATCGGACCCTGGACGGCGGACGTCTACCTGCTGTTCTGCCTCGGCCACCCGGACGCCTTTCCGGCCGGCGACCTCGCCTTGCAGGAAGCCGCGCGCCTGGGCTTCGGCCTCCCCGAGCGCCCCTCCCCCAAGGCGTTCACCGCCATGGCGGAGCGCTGGCGGCCATGGCGCGGCGCGGCCGCGACGCTGCTCTGGGCCTTTTACCGCGTAGCCAAGGGCCGTGACGTGGTTCCGCCCGGCGACCAGGACCGGCTCGGCGTCGGTTGATCCGGCGCGCGCGGCGGGCCACAACGGAGCCGCGAAACCCCGGAGAACACCATGGCGGCTCCCCTCGACGGACCCAGGCTCCCGCCCATCGCGGGCGTGGCGAAGCAGCTCGTCGTGTTTCTGCACGGCTACGGGGCCGACGGGCGCGACCTGATCGACATCGGCGAGGAATGGCGCGCGTGGCTGCCCGACGCCGCCTTCGTGGCCCCGCATGCGCCGGACCCGTGCGACGGCGCGCCCATGGGGCGGCAATGGTTTCCGCTCACCATGCGCGACCCGCATGAGCGCTGGACCGGCGTGGTGGGCGCGCGCCCGGCGCTGGACGCATTCCTGGACGCCGAACTCGCCCGCTGGGGCCTCGACGACAGCAAGCTCGCGCTGGTCGGCTTCAGCCAGGGAACCATGATGGCGCTGCACACGGGCCTGCGCCGGCCGCGCGCGCCCGGCGCCATCGTGGGCTTCTCGGGCATGCTGGTCAGCCCCGAGCACCTGGCCGCCGAGGCCACTGGCGCGCCGCCCGTGTTGCTGGTGCACGGCGACCAGGACCCGGTGATCCCCGTGCAGGCGCTGTTCATGGGCGCGGTCGGGCTCGCCAAGGCGCAGCTCTCCTGCCAGTGGCACCTCTCCTTCGGGGTGGAGCATGGCATCGACGGCGAGGGGCTGCGCCACGCCGGGCAGTTTGTCGTCCAGTCCCTCACCGGGCGCACGCCCGGGTTCTGATCTCGGCCTTTCCGCCCGCGCGCCGCCCCGCTACCGTGTGGTGAACCACCGGGGAAGCGCGCGCCCATGAGTCCGACACCGAGTTCCGCCACCAGCCCGTTCACGTTCAACACGGCGAAATCCATCGTCTTCGGGGCGGGCTCCATCGCGGGCCTGGGCGAGATCGCGCGCCCGATGGCCGGGACCCGCATTGCGCTTGTCACTGACCGGGGCGTGATCACGTCCGGCCTGGTGGAGCCCGCCCTCGCGTCGCTGCGAGCGGCCGGGATCGAGGTCGCGGTCTTCGACGCCGTTGTGGCGGACCCACCCGAGGCAGTGGTGATGGCGGCCGTGGAAGCCGCGACGGCGGCCGGCGCGCAGGGCGTGATCGGGCTCGGCGGCGGCTCCTCGATGGACGTCGCCAAGCTGGTCGCCCTGTTGGCGGCCGGGCGCGAGAGCCTCGCAGACATTTATGGCGTCGGCTTCGCCAGGGGCCCTCGCCTGCCGCTCATTCTCGTTCCAACCACCTCCGGCACCGGCTCCGAGGTGACGCCAATCTCCATCGTCACCACGGGCGAGAACGAGAAAAAGGGCGTTGTCTCGCCCGTGATCCTTCCCGACGTCGCGCTGCTGGATCCCGATCTCACGCTCGGCCTGCCCCCGCATGTCACGGCCGGCACCGGCATCGACGCCATGGTGCACGCCATCGAGGCCTATGCGTCGGCCTCGCCCAACAACAACCCGCTGTCGCGCATGCTCGCCCGCCAAGCCCTGCAACTGCTTGGCGGCGCGCTGCTGCGGGCCGTCCGGGACGGGAGCGACGCGGCGGCGCGCGGCGACATGCTGCTCGGCGCCATGCTGGCCGGACAGGCCTTCGGCAACTCGCCGGTCGCCGCCGTGCATGCCCTCGCCTACCCGATCGGCGGGCGCTACCACGTCCCGCACGGCCTCTCCAACGCCCTCGTGCTCCCGCACGTGATCCGCTTCAACGCACCGGCCGCGGCCGGCGTCTACGCCGAAATCGCCGCCGACCTCTTTCCGGATCTGGCCGAGGTCGGGACGCCCATGCGCGCCGACGCCTTCGCGGAAGCGCTCGCCGGCCTCGCGCCCGCGTGCCAGCTGGAAAGCCGCCTGCGCGACGTTGGGATTCCGCAGGAGGCCCTGCCCACCCTGGCGGCCGACGCCATGAAGCAGACGCGCCTCCTGGTGAACAATCCGCGCCCGCTCACCGAGGCGGACGCGCTCGAAATCTACAGGCAGGCCTGGTGATGAGCGACCGCGAGCCCCGCCGCACCCGCGCCGACTACCGCCGCTTCTCGCCCATCCAGACCCGCTGGGGCGACAACGACGCCTACGGCCACGTCAACAACACGGTCTACTACACGTGGTTCGACACGACAGTGAATGCCTGGCTGATCGAAGGCGGCTTCCTCGACATCGAGAAGGGCCAGTCCATCAACCTCGTGGTGGAAACCAACTGCCGCTACTTCGCCAGCCTGGCCTACCCGGAGCCGATCGAGATCGGCCTTGCGGTGGAGAAACTCGGCACGAGCTCGGTCACCTACGCGGTCGGGGTGTTCCGTCCCGGCGACAACGAAGCCGCCGCCCAGGGCCGCTTCGTCCACGTCGCGGTCGACCGCGCCACCCAGCGCCCCGTCCCTATCGCGCCCGCCATGCGACAAGCCCTGGAAGGGATCCTGCGCCGCTAGGGCCCGCGTTCGCGAGAAATGCCGCGGCGCCCGCCCTCCCCTTGAGGGGAGGGTCGCCGCGCAGCGGCGGGGTGGGGTGACGTTGGGCGTTAGCCTGTTCAGTAACGATGCGCCCGTCCCCGGCGTCACCGCACCCCGCCGGGTTTCGCCCGTCGACCCTCCCCCTCAAGGGGAGGGTGGGCTGCGGCGTCGCGACAAAGACCCTACCCAACCTCGGCCTTCGGCGCGGTGGAGACGATCCATACGCCGAGCAGGATGATCGCCGCGCCCGCGACGTCGCGCGGGCTCACGGTTTCGCCCAGCACGACCACGGCCATCAGTGTGGCCCAGACGGGCAAGAGGTAGCCGATCATCGCCGCCTTGGTGGGGCCGGCGGTCCGGATCAACGTCATGAAGATCGTGATCGGCACGGCCGTGGCCACCAGCCCCAGCGCGGCCAGAACCGGCAGGTTGGCGGCGATCTGCCCCGGGGCTTCGGCGCGCACGAACAGGAGCGTCAGCGTCACGGACGCCAGCGCCGAGATGCTTTGCTGGCCCAGGGCCATCCGGGCCGGCTCCACGTGCCGCACCGTCTTGGCGTAGATGTTGCCGACCGCGTAGCTGAACGACACCGCCACCATGGCGAGAACGCCCAGCGCCCCGCCGCTTACGTCCAGAAACGCCGCGGGCCCGACCAGCACCGCCATACCGACGAACCCGACCGCGACGCCCAGCACGCGCCGGCCGGTCAGCCGCTCGTCCACGAAGGCGAAATGAGCCAGCACGGCCACCATCAGCGGCCCGGACGCCTGGATCATCGCGCTCAGCCCGGCCGTGATCTGAGACAGCGCATAGGCCGTGAGCACATTGGGCAGCCAGCCGTTCAGCGTGCCAAGCAGGAGCCAGGGCGCGGCCTCGTCGCGGCGCGGCAGCGGGTTCTGCCCACGCAGCAGGAACCACGCCGCCAGCGCGACCGCCGCCACCGACGCCCGGCTCGCCGCCGTCACGAAGGGGTGCACGGTTCCGGCGAGCTTCATGAACAGGAAGCCCGACGCCCACAGCAGCGAGCAGATCAGCAGGCGGGCGATGACGACGCCGTTGGACGGCTGCGCGGCGATCACCTCAACCGCCGAGAAGGTCGATCAGCGGCGGGATCAGCGGCTCGTCGGCCGGCGGCATCGGGTAGTCGCGCAGCTTGTTTGGCCGCACCCATTTCAGCGCCTGATGCTCTTTCTGGATCACCAGCCCCTCCCAGCGCTTGCAGATCCACAGCGGCATCAGCAGCTGGAACGTCTCGTAGGTGTGGCTCGCGAAGCTGAGCGGCGCCAGGCAGTTCTCCTTCACGGTGATGCCGAGTTCCTCGTGCAACTCCCGGATCAGCGCGTCCTCGGGCCTCTCCCCGGCCTCCACCTTGCCGCCCGGAAACTCCCACAACCCGGCCAACTGCTTGCCCTCCGGCCGCTGCGCGATCAGCACACGGCGATCGGCGTCCACGAGGGCGCATGCGGCGACGAGAACGAGCTTCACGGGGCTACTCCGGCGGCGAGGGCCGGCTGCTTATAGCAAGCCTCGCAGCCGAATAAACAGGCGCCGGCCCTGTCGCGCACTCACGGCGCGCGGCGGAAGGATGAAGGCGGAGGCGGCCTCAGCCGGCTAGCCACGCCGGCAGGCGGTCGAGGCCGATCAGCTCTTCGTAGGTCTGGCGCGGGCGAACCACCGCGTAATCCGCGCCGGAGACCAGAACCTCCGGGATGAGGCGGCGGGAATTGTACGTGCCAGCCTGGGCCGCCCCATAGGCGCCGGCCGTCATCACGGCCAGGAGGTCGCCCGGGCGGGGCTCGGCCATCTCGCGGTCGAGCGCCAGGTAGTCGCCGCTTTCGCACACGGGCCCGACGACGTCGGCGGTGATGCGGGGCGCGTCCGGATCCGGGACCACCGGCTTGATGTCGTGGTGGGCCTCGTAGAGCGTCGGCCGGATCAGGTCGTTCATGGCCGCGTCCGCGATCACGAAGGTCTTTCCGTCGCCCTGCTTCACGTAGATCACAGACGTCACCAGGATGCCCGCGTTGCCGACGATCAGCCGGCCGGGCTCGAACACGAGCGTGCAATCGAGATCGCGCGTGTGGCGCTTCACGATGGCGGCGTAGTCCAGCGGCAAGGGCGGAGGATTGTTGTTCTCGCGATACGGAATGCCGAGGCCGCCGCCGAGGTCGACGTGGTCGATGGCGTGGCCGTCGGCGCGCAGCCCACGCACGAAGTCGGCCAGCAACGCGAAGGCGTCGTCGAAGGGCTGCATGTCGGTGATCTGTGACCCGATATGCATGTCGACGCCCGAGACCTTCAGGCCGGGCAGCTTCGCGGCGCGGGCATAGACCTCCCGGGCGCGCGAGATCGGAATGCCGAACTTGTCGCCCGACTTGCCGGTCGAGATCTTGTGGTGGGTCTTGGCGTCAACGTCCGGGTTCACGCGCAGGGCGATATGGGCGGTCTTGCCCAATTGCGTGGCGACCGCCGACAGGGCCTCGAGCTCGGGCTCGGACTCGACGTTGAAGCAGAGAATTTCCTGTTCGAGCCCATACGCCATCTCGCGCGGCGTCTTGCCGACCCCCGAGAAGGTGATGCGCGAGCCCGGCACGCCGGCAGCCCGGGCCCGGCGCAACTCGCCCTCGGACACCACGTCCATTCCCGCGCCAAGCCGCGCCAGCGTCTTCAGGACCGCCTGGTTGGAATTCGCCTTCATGGCGTAGCAGACGAGCGAGGGCGCATCCGCGAAGGCCTCGGCGAACACCCTGTAGTGCCGCTCCAGCGTGGCGGTGGAATAGCAATAAAACGGCGTGCCGACCTCGTCGGCGATGCGGCGAAGGTCCACGCCCTCGGCGTGCATGACGCCGTCGCGGTAATCGAAATGATGCATGACGCATGCCCTGCTGCGGGCCGACGCGGCGGCCCGGGGACGACCTAGAGAAGCGGGTCGAGGATAAATGGCTCCTTGGGCGCCGTGATCGGTTTGCCCTTGGCTTTCTGGTTGCCGGACGCGACCGGTGAAATGGACGGCGCGATGGTGCGCGCGGCGTTCGGATCGGCCTCCGGCTGCTCCAGCGGATCCGGCTTGGGATTCACCGCGCCGGGCGGCGGCTCCAGGGGGCCCTTGCGCCCGCAGGCGCCGAGCGAAACCAGCAGAACGGCGCCCAGAACCAGCGCGAGCGATCGCGACGAAAGCGAAACTGTGGAGGCGGGCAAGGGCGAAACTCCGAGAAGCTGCGGCACTATAGCGAAAGCCCGGCCGCGCGAAAGCGCAGCCGGGAGACAGTGGGGCGCGATTGTCAGCGCGCCGGCGCGGCCGCCTCCTGGGCGAGCTTCGCGAGCCAGCGGCGGGCCTGCTTCTTCACCTCGACCGGGGCCGTGCCGCCGTAGCTGACGCGGCTGCGCACCGAGCGCTCGACGCCCAGCACCGCGAACACGTCCTGCGTGATGGCGGGCTCCACGGCCTGCATCTCGGCCAGGGACAGCTTCTCCAGGCCCACGCCGTTGTCGGACGCGAGCCCGACGATGCGGCCGGTGACGTGGTGCGCCTGGCGGAAGGGCATCTTGAGGGTGCGGACCAGCCAGTCGGCCAGGTCTGTGGCGGTGGCGTAGCCGAGGCCTGCGGCCTTTTTCATGGTCTTCAGCTCGGGCTCCATGTCGCGCACCATGCCGGCCATCGCGGCGATGCACAGCGACAGGGTCTGCAGGGCGTCGAAGACGCCTTCCTTGTCCTCCTGCATGTCCTTCGCGTAGCTCATCGGCAGGCCCTTGATAACGACCAGGAGCGCCGTGAGCGCGCCGATCACACGGCCCGTCTTGCCGCGCACCAACTCGGCCGCATCCGGGTTACGCTTCTGCGGCATGATCGAGGAGCCGCTGGTGAACTTGTCCGACAGCCGCACCAGCCCGAATTGGGGCGTGGTCCAGAGCACGATCTCCTCCGCGAAGCGCGACAGGTGCACGGCGCAGATGGACGCCGCCGCGAGCGCCTCGAGCGCAAAATCGCGGTCGGACACGCTGTCGAGCGAGTTGGCGGTGGGCCGGTCGAAACCCAGCGCCTCGGCGGTCGTGCGCCGGTCGATCGGAAAGGAGGTCCCAGCGAGCGCCGCGGCCCCGAGCGGGCATTCGTTCATGCGCCGGCGCGCGTCCGCGAAGCGGCCCCGGTCGCGTCCCAACATCTCCACATAGGCCAGCAGATGGTGCCCGAAGGTGGTGGGCTGCGCCGACTGCAGATGCGTGAAGCCGGGCATCACCGCGCCCGCGTGCGCGAGCGCCTTCTCGGCGAGCGCGCCCTGCAGGTCGGCGAGCTGCGCGTCCAGCGCGTCCACGGTGTCGCGCACCCACAGGCGCATGTCGGTGGCCACCTGGTCGTTGCGCGAGCGCGCCGTGTGCAGCCGCCCGGCCGCGGGACCGACGATCTCGGCCAGCCGCGACTCCACGTTCATATGGATGTCCTCGAGGGACCGCGAGAATGTGAATTCTCCCGCCTCGATTTCGGCATGCACGGCGGATAAACCGTCCGTGATGGCTTTTGCGTCCGCGCTGGTGACGATCCCCTGCTTCGCCAGCATGGCCACATGGGCCTTCGACCCGCGGATGTCCTGGCGCCAGAGGGCCTTGTCAAAATCGATGGAGGCGTTGATCTCCTCCATGATGGCGTCGGGGCCGCTGTTGAAGCGCCCGCCCCACATCGTGTTGCTCATGCTATCTCGGTTCCCAACGCAGGACGGCTCATGACGGACCAGGCATCTTCAACGGCGCGGCGCCGGCGCCTTCCGGCGGTGGCGGCGATCGCGGCCGCGGCGGCGCTCGGGCTGGCGGTGCTATACGGGACGAACCGGGGTTGGGGCAACGCCGCCGACGCCGATTGCGGGCCTGCGGCCACGGTCGCGCAGGCGATGCAGCCGCTGGCGCGCGGCGAAGTTGCGGCTGTGCAGGTGAGCAAGGCGCCGAAGCTCCTGCCCGCCCTCGCCTTCAACGACGCGGCCGGCAAGCCGATGACGCTCGCGGACCTGCGCGGCAAGACCGTGCTGCTCAACCTCTGGGCCACCTGGTGCGCACCCTGCCGGCACGAGATGCCGGCGCTGGACGCCCTGCAGGGCAGGCTCGGCGGCGACGATTTTCAGGTCGTGGCCGTGAACATCGACACCCGCAACCTCGACAAGCCCCGGCAGTGGCTGGACGAGAACAAGATCACGCGGCTGAGCTACCACGCCGATCCCAGCGCCAAGATCTTCCAGGAGCTGAAATCCATCGGCAAGGCCTTCGGCATGCCCACCACCGTGATCGTGGACCGCAAGGGCTGCGAGCTCGCCAGCCTGGCGGGCCCGGCCGAATGGGCGAGCGAGGACGCCTTGAAGCTGTTGCAGGCGGCGGCCGGAAAGTAGGCGGAACCGGCTAAACCGGCCACCGCATCTCTCCGCCCCGCATTTCCTCCCAGACCCTGCCCATGGCGAGCACGCCGCGGTCGTCGAAGCGGCGGCCGACGATCTGGAGGCCGATGGGCAAGCCGGCGGCCGTGAAGCCGGCGTTGACCGAAACGGCCGGGTTCTCGGCCATGTTCCACACCACCGTGTAGCCGATGTGCTCGAAGGGGCGGGAAGGGTCGTGCAGCGGGGAGGCCCATTCGGCCGGGTAGGCCGGCACGGGTGCGGTGGGCGACAGCACGAAATCGTGGTCGGCGAATAGCGCCGCCGCGCCCTTGCGCATCTCCATGGTGCGGTTGTAGCCGCGGATCACGTCGAGGCCGCTGCGGTGGGCGCCGGTTTCGGCCCAGTCGCGTATGTAGGGCAGCACGCGGTCCCGCCGCTCGTCGGAGAGGCGGGAGAGGTCGTCCCAGGCGCGCACGCGCCAGAAATCGTCGAGGCCGTCCAGCATGTCGCGCGAAAGAATCGGCATTACGGGGCGAACCTGGGCGCCCGCCTGCTCGAACAGGCTGGCGGCGCGCTCCACCGCGGTCGCGACCTCGGGGTCAAGCGGCAGCCCCGCGCCGATGTCCAGCATCAGGCCGATCCGGAGCCCCCTCAACGCGATGGAGAGGTCCGCCCAGTTGATCGCCTGCTCGGGCAAGCTGGTTCCGTCGCGCCCGTCGGGGCGGCTGAGCACGCTCATCATCAAGGCGGCGTCCGCGATCGTGCGGGTCATCGGGCCGGCGACGCGGCCCAGAAAGGGCGGGTCGATCGGCACGCGCCCGGCGCTCGGCTTCAGCCCGACGAGGCCGCACCAGCCGGCCGGCAGGCGCACCGAGCCGCCGATGTCGGTGCCAAGATGCAGCGGGCCAAAGCCGGCCGCGCCAGCCGCCGCCGCGCCCGCGCTGGAGCCGCCGGGGTTGAGGCGCGGGTTCCATGGGTTGCGGGCGAGCTTGTGGAAACTCGAGAGGCCGGAAGAAAGCATGCCGTAGTCCGGCATGGTTGTCTTGGCGAGCAGGATGGCGCCCGTCTCGCGCAGCCGCGCGGCCGGCGGCGCGTCAACGGCGGCCGGCGCCAGTTCGGTCGCGGCGGTGCCGAGAGGAACCGGGACGCCCGCCGTGGCGATGTTCTCCTTGATGGTCACCGGGACGCCGTCCAGCGGACCGAGCGGCTCGCCGCGCATCCAGCGGTCGGTCGATTCGCGCGAGGCCCGTCGGGCCGCCTCCGGGTCGAAGGCGTAAAGCGCGCACAGGTCCGGTTCGCGACGCTCGATCTGCGCCACGATGGCGTCCACGGCCTCGGTGGGGCTCAGCGAGCGGGCGCGGTAGCGGTCGAGCAAATCGCAAGCGGACAGAAGCGGGATGGCGGTCACGAGGCGGTCACCGGTGTTGAGCGCGGGTTTTTGCGCAGCTTGGGCCATCCGCGCCGCCATTGCGAGCCGGAGGCGGCGCCATCGAGCCGAAAAGGCCGGCGTTAGGCTGGATTGCTTCGCTGCGCTCGCAATGACGGGAGGAAGCCGGAAGTGTCGCGTCCACTCCACCGTCATCCCCGGGCTTGTCTTGGGAATCCACGCGTGGGGGCGTCGGCATGGATGGCCGGGACAAGCCCGGCCATGACGGGACTATGGCGCGAGTAATACCGAGGCGCGCCGCATCAACCCGCGCCGAAGCAGCTGCGCATTAACCCGCGCTGAAGCGCATCAACAACCGCCCGCGGGATCGTGACCGGACGGACCGGCCTGCGCGCGGCGGTCGCGGTTGCGGGGGGTAGCGCCTTTCCGGTCGCATGTTAGGCTGTGCGACTGGGGCCAGTGG
Organism: Alsobacter metallidurans; assembly: GCF_014636935.1. Lineage (GTDB taxonomy): Bacteria > Pseudomonadota > Alphaproteobacteria > Rhizobiales > Beijerinckiaceae > Alsobacter > Alsobacter metallidurans. The sequence goes on from NZ_BMES01000003.1 coordinate 14,874, forward strand.
AGCCGCGATGAGCGAAGACGCGCCGGGCCAAGCGCCCGCCTCCAACGTCGACCGAGCCCGTGTGGCGTCGGACCGGATCGGCAGATTGGCCCGACGGGCCTCGCTGACGCTCGTCTGGGAGCGGACATGGCCATGGCTGGCCGGCGCCCTCACGGTCGCGGCGCTGTTCGTGACGTTGTCGTGGCTGGGGCTGTGGCTGGCTGTTCCGATCTGGGCCCGCATGGCGGGCGTCGCCGTGACGGCCCTGTTGCTTCTGGGCGCGCTGGCGGGCGCCGTGCGAGCGCCGCGGCCAAGCTGGCGCGAGAGTCTGTCGCGGCTCGATCGCGATTCCGACCTCGCCCACCGGCCCGCCACAGCGCTCACCGACGAACTCGCCATCAACACAAATGACCCCGGCACCCGCGCGCTGTGGGAGGCCCACCGGGCCCGCGTGCTGGACGCGGCAGCGCGCATTCGCGTCGGCGCCCCGGCCCCCCGCCTGGCCGAGCGCGATCCGTGGGCGATCCGCTTCGCGGGCGCGCTGGCGCTGATCGCGGCGTTTTTTTTCGCCGGCCCGGAGCGCGAGGCGCGGCTGCTGGCGGCTTTCGACTGGTCGGGCGAGACCGCGCCCGGCCAAGCCTTCCGGCTCGACGGCTGGATCGACCCGCCGCCCTACACCCAGTTTCCGCCGGTGCTGCTGGAACTGAAAACCGCCGACGGCTCGGCGGCCGCGCCACGCGTGCGGGCGCCGGTGGGGTCCGCGGTGGTGATCCGCGCCTCGCAGGCGAAAGGGCTCACGGTGACGCCGTCCGGCGGCCTCGCGCCCCCCAAGGCGCCGGACGAGGCTGGCGGCAAGCCGGCCGAAGCCAAAGCGTCTGACGGCAAGCCGGCCGCCGGCAAACAGACTGCGGGCGCCAAGCCAACGGCCGCGACCAGGACGGCCGCCGCTGCCGCTTCGGCCGAACCGCCGCTGGAGAGCCGCTGGACGGTGAGCCGCGACGGTTCGCTGACGGTGACGCGCGGCGCAGCAACGCTGGCGACGATCGCGGTGAGCGCCATCCCGGACCGGGCGCCGACCATTGAGCTCACGGCCGAGCCGCAGCCGGCCGAGCGCGGCGGGCTGACGCTCGCCTATGAGGTGAAGGACGACTACGGGGTGGTTTCGGCCGAGGCGCGCTTTGGCCGGCTGATCCGCAACGGCCAGCCGGTGGACGCCCGGCGTGCGCCGCTGGTTCCAGCCCCGCAGGCTGCGCTCGGCCTGCCGGGCGGCGACAACCGCGAGGGCGAGGCCCGCACCACGGTGGACCTCTCGGACAGCCCCTGGGCGGGCGCGCGGGTGGAAATGACGCTCGTGGCGCGCGACGAGATCGGCCAGGAAGGGCAAAGCACCACCATCCAGGTGACGTTGCCGCAGCGGCCCTTCTCCAAGCCGCTCGCCAAGGCGCTGGTGGAGCAGCGGCGCGACCTGATCCTCGACCCGGCCAGCCGCCGGCGTGTGAACGAGGCGCTGTACGCGCTGATGATCGCCCCGCAGGTCTTCACGCCGGACACGTCGGTGTATCTGGGCCTGCGCGCGGCAGCGACGCGGCTGCGCGGCGCCCGGGCCGACCAGGACCTTGTCAGCGTCGCCGACATGCTGTGGGAAATGGCGCTGAAGATCGAGGACGGCGACCTCAGCGACGCCGAGAAGGCGCTGCAACAGGCGCAGCAGAACCTGAAGGACGCGCTGGAGCGCGGAACCACCGACCAGGAACTGAAGCGCCTGACGCAGGAGTTGAAGCAGGCGCTGGACCGCTACCTGCGCGAATACGCCGAGCAGATGCTCAAGAACCGCGATCCGAACCAGCAGCAGAGCCGGATGGATCCCAACACCCGCATGGTGACGCCGCGCGACCTGCAAAAGATGCTGGACCGCATGGAGGAGATGGCCCGCAAGGGCGACACCGAGAGCGCCCAGCGCATGCTGGAGCAGCTCAAGAACATGCTCAACAACCTGAAGACCGCGCGCCCCGGCCAGCGCCAGATGGACGGTGGCCAGCAGCAGATGGAGCAGGCGCTTGACGACCTCGACAAGATGACGCGGGAGCAGCAGGAGCTGCGCGACAAGACGTTCCGCGAGGGGCAACGCCAGCGCCAGCAGGGCCAGCGCGGGCAGCAGCAGCGCCCGCAACAGGGGCAGCAGCAGGGCCAGAGGGGCCAGAAGGGGCAGCGCGGCCAGCAGGGCCAGCAAGGGCAACAGGGCGAGCCCGGCGATCCGGGCGACGGCCAGGAGATGGGGCAGGGCGAGGGCGGCGAGCAGGAAGGCATGCAGGGCCTCGGACAGCGCCAGCAGGCGCTACGCGAGCGGCTGCGCGAGCTGCAGCGGCAGATGCGCGAGAACGGCATGAACGGCGAGCAGGGCCTCTCGGAAGCAGAGGACGCCATGCGGCAGGCCGAGGGCGCGCTGGGGCAAGGCGAGGACGGCCAGGCCGTGGACCAGCAGGGCCGGGCCCTGGAAGGGCTGCGGCGCGGCGCGCAGGGCCTTGCCCAGCAGATGCAGCAGGGCGACGGAAACCAGCAGGCGGAAGGCGACCCCAACGGCCCCGGCCAGCCCGGCAATCGGCGGGCGCAATCCTCCGAGCCCAACGACGACCCGCTCGGCAGGCCGACGCCCACCACCGAGGCGGGAGACCGCTCCAAGTTCCGCCAGGGCGGCAAGCGCGGCACGCTGGAAGAGCGCGCCCGCGAGGTGACCGAGGAACTGCGCCGTCGGCTGGGCGACCCCAACCGGCCGCAGGAGGAGCTGGATTACCTGCAACGGCTGCTGCCGGTGAACTGAGGGGCGCTACTGCCCGAAATCGAGCATCGCTGAGGAAGCGTGCAATCCCTCCAGCGTCATCCCCGGGCTTGACCCGGGGATCCACGCGCTCGGCGCCCGCGTGGATGGCCGGACCAGCCCGGCCGTGACGGAGAGGCGGCGCGAGACTTGGAGGCGGGCGGCGAAACGCCGCCCTTGGCTGGGGCGGCCGTCAGGCTTAAATCACAAGCGAGCCGCGTCGAACGCGGCGGCGCCAGCGCAGGAGCATTCCGTGGCAGCCCTTCTCAACAACGCCGTGCCGTTCGCGATGGGCGGCGTCGTCCTCGTGCTGCTGATGGGCCTCATCAACATGTTCCGGGGCGGCAGCCCGAACACTTCGCAACGCCTGATGCGCTGGCGCGTGGGGCTGCAATTCGTCACGGTCGTGCTGGTGCTGGCTGTTATCTGGATGCGCGGCTGAGCATAAGCCGCAGGCGTGGCGCCAAAGTCATTGATTGCCTCGCCGATTCTCTTCCACCATAAGCGGAGTACGTTGGCCCCGGTTGTTTTTAACCGGTCGTTAAACATGGCAATGCTCCTGCTGGCGGCAGGGAGACAAGATGCGTCACGTTCGATCCACCCTTGCCGCAGCGCTTTTCGGTAGTTCGATGATCGTCTCGCCTTGGGCGCAGGCCGCAGATTTGGCGCAGCCGCAACCTGCCGGGGCGACCCAGAAAGTTTCGTTTCTATCCGAGTTGCGCCTGGGCGTTTTCGCGCATGATCCCTGGAGCCCCGAGCGCGGGAGCGTTGACGTGAACGCCGAAGCGCTGTTCGCCAAGCCGTTCGACTTTTCCGACCAGCTGGCCTCGGCCTTCGTGCCGCGCCCGCATATCGGCGCGACCTTTAACACGCGTGGCGACACGAGCCACGCCTATGTGGGGCTGGCCTGGACCTTTTCGCTCACCGAGCGGATCTTTCTGGAAGGCGCTCTCGGCGGCGCGCTGAACAACGGGGTCGCCGGGCCCGTGACGCCGGTGGGTCGCTCGGCGATGGGCTGCCACCTGGGTTTCCGCGAGGCGGCCTCGCTGGGCTACCGGTTCACGGACGCGATCAGCCTGATGGCGACCGTGGAGCACATCTCCAATGCGGGCGCCTGCAGCGACAATCGCGGGCTAACGAATGTCGGCATGAGGCTGGGCTACAGCTTCTAGGCCGCTATAACGCTTCCCGAAGACTGCGCTGACGGGAGGCCCGCAATGGTCCGGCTCAACAAGATCTACACCCGCACGGGCGACGACGGCACGACCGGGCTCGGCACCGGCGAGCGCGTGCCGAAGTTCAGCCTGCGGGTGGACGCCTACGGCACCGTGGACGAGACCAACGCGGCCGTCGGCATGGCGCGCATGCATACCGGCGGCGCGCATCCGCTCGTCGACGAGATGCTGGCGCGCATCCAGAATGACCTGTTCGACCTCGGCGCCGACCTTTGCGCGCCCGACGGAGGCAAGCCCCTGCCCTACGAGCCGTTGCGCATCGTCGACGCGCAGGTGGAGCGGCTGGAGGCCGAGATCGATCAGTTGAACGAGTCGCTGTCGCCGCTGCGCTCCTTCGTGCTGCCGGGCGGATCGCCGGCCGCGGCGGCGCTCCATCTCGCCCGCACGGTGAGCCGGCGCGCCGAGCGGCTGATGGTGCAGCTCGCGCAGACGCCCGGGGAGCCTGTGGGCGCGCCGGCCCTTCGCTACGTGAACCGGCTGTCGGATTTCTTTTTCGTCGCCTCCCGCTACGTCAACGACAAGGGCGAGGGCGACGTGCTGTGGATTCCGGGCAAGAACCGCTAGGCCGGCGTCGTTCGCATGAGAACGATACTCGCCGAATGACGGAGACGCTCCGCGTTTCGGCGCGTTGACAAGGCTTCCGGCCCGCCTTTACGGTCCCGGCCTTGCAACGGAACGGCGCCAGCCGGGCTGATTGGTCGCTGCAGCGCATCTCTTGTGGCGCGGGGCGGCGTGATAGTATTCGCGGCTTTCGAACGAGCGGGATGCGGCCGGCGCTCCCCGGAGGAGAAACGATGAAGATCCTCGTGCCCGTGAAGCGGGTGGTCGATTACAACGTGAAGATCCGCGTCAAGGCGGACGGGTCGGGCGTCGAGCTCGCCAACGTCAAGATGTCGATGAACCCGTTCGACGAGATCGCCGTGGAAGAGGCGCTGCGCCTCAAGGAAGCCGGCAAGGCGACCGAGGTCGTGGTGGTGTCGATCGGGCCCGCGCAGGCCTCCGAGACGATCCGCACCGGCCTCGCGATGGGCGCGGACCGCGGCATCCTCGTGAAGGTGGACGGGATCGTGGAGCCGCTGGCGGTGGCCAAAATCCTGAAGGGCGTGGTGGAAGCTGAGCAGCCCGGCCTCGTGATCCTCGGCAAGCAGGCCATCGACGACGATTGCAACCAGACCGGCCAGATGCTGGCCGCCCTGCTGGGCTGGGCCCAGGGCACCTTCGCGAGCAAGGTCTCGGTCGGCGGCGACGCCATCGAGGTGACGCGCGAGATCGACGGTGGTCTGCAGACCGTGGAGCTGAAGCTCCCCGCGATCGTGACCACCGACCTGCGCCTCAACGAGCCGCGCTACGCGTCGCTGCCCAACATCATGAAGGCCAAGAAGAAGCCCATCGACGAGAAGACCGCCGCCGATTTCGGCGTCGACACCGCCCCGCGCCTCAAGGTGCTCACCACGGCCGAGCCGGCGGGCCGCAAGGCCGGCGTCAAGGTGGCGTCGGTGGAAGACCTCGTGGCCAAGCTCCGTAACGAAGCGGGAGTGATCTGATGCCGACCCTGCTCCTCGCAGACCACGACAACGCGTCACTCAAGGACGTCACCGCCAAGGCGCTTACGGCCGCCAAGGCGCTTGGCGGCCCGGTCCACGTGCTGGTGGCCGGCTCCGGCGCGCAGGCCGCCGCTGACGCGGCCGCCAAGCTCGACGGCGTCGAGAAGGTGCTGCTCGCCGATTCGCCCAGCTACGCCAACGGCCTCGCTGAGCCGCTCGCGGCGCTGATCGTCAGCCTCGCGGGCTCGTATGACGCCATCGTGGGCTCGTCGACGTCGACCGCCAAGAACGTGCTGCCGCGCGTCGCCGCGCTTCTGGACGTCATGCAGGTGTCGGACGTCATCAAGGTGGTGTCGGCCGACACGTTTGAGCGGCCGATCTACGCCGGCAATGCGCTGCAGACCGTGCAGGCGACCGACGCCAAGAAGGTTCTCACGGTGCGCACCGCGTCGTTCGGGGCGACTGGCGCCGGCGGCTCGGCTCCGGTCGAGAGCGTGGCGGCCGCGGCCGACCCGGCGCTGTCGACCCACAAGGGCGAGAGCCTGTCGAAGTCCGACCGGCCGGAACTGACCTCCGCCAAGATCATCATCTCGGGCGGTCGCGCCATGCAGAACGCCGAGAACTTCAAGACCTACATCGAGCCGATCGCCGACAAGCTCGGGGCCGCCATGGGGGCGTCGCGCGCGGCTGTGGACGCCGGCTACGCGCCCAACGACTGGCAGGTCGGCCAAACCGGCAAGGTGGTCGCGCCGGACCTCTATATTGCGGTCGGCATCTCGGGCGCGATCCAGCATCTCGCCGGCATGAAGGACTCCAAGGTCATCGTCGCCATCAACAAGGACGAGGAGGCGCCGATCTTCCAGGTGGCCGACTACGGGCTCGTGGGCGATCTGTTCCAGCTCCTGCCGGCGCTGAAGGACGAATTGTCCAAGTAAGGACGCCGCACGCCCGCGCGCCGCCGGCTTTTGGCTTGCGGCGCGCGGGCGTCATAGACCATTGTCCGCCTCCACGCTGGCGTGCGGTGGTCTAGATTGGACCCGGCCGCGCGCGGCGGGTTTCGCACGGTAGAGGACGGCCCCGGCCGCACAGCAATCATGTCGATCGAAATTCGCAAGGTGGGCATCATCGGCGCCGGCCAGATGGGCAACGGCATCGCGCAGGTCTGCGTGCAGGCCGGTATCGACGTGATGTTGAACGACCTCAGCGAAGACCGGATCACGGCCGGCATCGCGGCGATCGACTCAAATCTCGGCAAGCTGGTGCAGAAAGGCTCGATGGACGACGCCGAGCACCGCACCGCGCTGCAGCGCGTGCAGCCTGCCCGAAGCTTCGACGATCTCGGCGCCTGCGACCTCGTGATCGAGGCCGCCACCGAGAACGAGGAAGTGAAGCGCAAGATCTTCGCGCAGCTCTGCGCCTCGCTGAAGCCGGACGCCATGGTGGCGTCCAACACGTCCTCGATCTCGATCACGCGGCTGGCCTCCGTGACGGACCGGCCCGAGCGCTTCATCGGCATCCACTTCATGAACCCGGTCCCGCGCATGCAGCTCGTGGAGCTGATCCGTGGCATTGCGACCGAGGACCCGACCTTCGAGGCCGCCAAGGACCTGATCGCCAAGCTCGGCAAGACAGTGACGGTGGCGGAGGATTTCCCGGCCTTCATCGTCAACCGCATCCTGCTGCCGATGATCAACGAGGCGATCTACACGCTCTACGAGGGCGTCGGCTCGGTGGACGCCATCGACACCGCCATGCGGCTCGGCGCCAATCACCCGATGGGCCCGCTGCAGCTCGCCGATTTCATCGGTCTCGACACTTGCCTGTCGGTGATGCAGGTGCTGCACGAGGGCCTGGCGGACTCAAAGTACCGGCCCTGCCCGCTGCTGGTGAAATACGTCGAGGCCGGCTGGCTCGGCCGCAAGACCCGCCGCGGCTTTTACGACTATCGCGGCGAAAAGCCGATGCCGACCCGCTAATCGGATTGGCTCTCCGCAAAACCTGACTGGAACGCCCCAGCCACACCCTTTCCCTCGATGGGAGGGTGGGCGCTTCGCCCCTGCGCGTCATCGCCGAAATTGGCGTGGGCGGTCACAATCGTGCGGTTTCTGGCCTATCGGCTTAAACCTCCGCAAAGGGTTGGGCGCTAGTCTCGCGCCCCATGAGCACCATTGGCCCCGTGGATCCCCTGTCGAGCATCATGACCATGCAGCAGGACGCCCTGCAGCAGCAGGTCGGCATCGCGGTGATGAAGCAACAGATCACCGCCGAGCGGTCCCTGCTTTCGATGCTCGACTCGGCCTCGCAGGCCGTGGAGGCCGCGCCGGCCCCAGGAACCGGAACCAAGGTCGACGTTCGGGCCTGAGCCCGCGACCGCGCGTCACGCGACGTCCGCCGCACTTCACAAGACCGTCACGACAGGCATAGACTATTCGGCAGAGTGGATTCGGTTCGCTCTGCGGAGTAGGAGGCGCTTTCGGTGACGATCCACGTTCACCAGCCCCACATCCATCATCCCGTGTCGCCGGAGGCGTGTCCGGCGCTGGTGCTCAATGCGGACTACCGGCCTCTAAGCTACTACCCGCTGTCGTTGTGGAGTTGGCAGGACGCCATAAAGGCGGTGTTCCTGGACCGGGTGAACATCATCTCGCATTATGACAAAACGGTTCGAAGTCCCACCTTCGAGATGCAACTGCCCTCGGTCGTGTGCCTCAAGACCTACGTCAAGCCTTCCCGGCATCCAGCCTTCACCCGCTTCAACGTTTTCCTGCGCGACCGCTTCACCTGCCAATATTGCGGCTCTCGGGACGACCTGACTTTCGATCACGTGATTCCCCGCTCCAAGGGCGGGCAGACGACCTGGGAGAACGTGGTAGCGGCCTGTTCCCCCTGCAATCTGCGCAAGGGCGACCGCATGCCCCGGCAGGTCGGCATGATCCCGCACCAGGCCCCCTACGCCCCCTCGGTCAGCGATCTGCACCAGAACGGCCGGCTCTTCCCGCCGAACTACCTGCACGAGAGCTGGATGGATTACCTGTACTGGGATTCGGAGCTGGAGCCGTAAGGACCGGGCTGGATGGCGGCTGGTTGCCCCTCCGTCATGGCCGGGCCTGACCCGGCCATCCACGTTGCTGGCCGACGGGCAAATGCCCGGGACAAGCCCGGGCATGAGTTCAAAGCGGCCCCGGAGCTGCGATCAGCGCGACTTCTTGTAGAGCTTCTGGGCGATCTCAAACATTTCCTCGGGCGCGTAGTCGGGCGTGAAGGCCGACGGAACGCCCGTCAGTTGGTGGATCTTGCCGCCTTCAGGCATGCCTTCCACGACTTCCAATTCGCCTGGCGGGTCGTTCGGGAGCGCGACTTCGCCGTTGCCCCAGATGCCCGACATCTCTTTGTAGTCGCCGGGGCTGAAGCTGTAGAGGCGGCGGTGCGAGCCTTCCTGCAGGTATTTTTGACACTCGGGAATGTTGCCGAGCGGGATGTTGGGCGTCGGGAGCATCTTCTCGATCTCGACGCCGGTGATCTTCTTCAGAGCCAACGCATAGGCGTGGGCGTGAACAGAACCACGAACAAGGAGGTAGCCGCAGACCTCGCGGCCGGTCGGGTCGGTCAGGGTCTCGTAGACGCGGAGCTTGTGCAGGCGCGCGCCGCATTCGAGGTGAAAGTTGTGCAGCAGGTCCAGCACCACATTGCCCGTCGTGGTGATGAAGTCGTTGTTCCAGGATTGGCCATTGCTGTTGACCGGCGTGACCCCGCCGCCATTCGACAGAAAGGCGGCCGCGAGGCGGATGTCCTTCATGTCCTCGAACGGCGCGCCCGAGATGTCGCCCCCGTCCTGCTCGTCGCCGTCGTTGTCGGGACCATTGTTCAGCATGGCGACGCCATTGCTGACGAGTTCGACATGGCCGAGCTCCTCGGCCGTGATCGCGGCGACGAGGCTGTAGAACGGCCGCAGCTTGGCCTTGCTGCGAAAATTGAAGCTCTGGAACATGTAGTTCCCGAGCGTGCTCATCTCGCCGTACTTTCCGCCCAGCAGTTCCTGTAGCGCGGCGGCGGCGTTGGGATCCTTGCGCTTGGGCGCCGGCAGTTCGGCTTGCAGCTTGTCGACTCGCATGAACATGGGTGCGCTCCTGGCTGCCATACTCAAGCAGTCGCACAGGTGCGATCAGCAACGAGCTGGCGAATAATGGTGGAGATCAGGGTGTTCCAGCGTGGCCGCCAGACCTGACCCAACCGAACATCCGCTGGCAGGTTCCGAATTCTTCCCAGAGCGCAAAGACGTAGACGGTTGCGCACCCCCGCGGTGGCGGGGGTTGCGCTTCAGGCGAACTGCCCGTGGCAGTGCTTGAACTTCTTGCCCGAGCCGCACGGGCAAGGCTCGTTGCGGCCGACGCGGCCCCATGTGGAGGGATCATTGGGGTCGCGCTGCGCGGCCGGCACGACCTCCTCGGCCGAGAAGCCCAGCTGCGCGGCCGCGCGGGTGGTTGGATCGCCCGCCATCGCCATCTCGTTCTCGCCCGTGAGCGGATCGATGTGCGTGGCGTGCATGGGCGGCAGCTGCGGCTGTTCGGGCTCCTGGAACATCACCTCGACGCGCATCAGCTGGGCGGTCACCTGCTCGCGCAGCTGGCCGATGAGGCCGTCGAAGAGCTCGAAAGCTTCCTGCTTGTACTCGTTCAGCGGGTCGCGCTGCGCCATGGAGCGCCAGCCCACCACTTGCCGCAGGTGGTCGAGCGTCACCAGGTGCTCGCGCCAGAGGTGGTCCAGCATCTGGAGAAGCACCTGCTTCTCCACATACGTCATCACGTCCGGCGTGTTCTTCTCGATGCGCTCCGCATAGGCCTCATCGGCCGCCGTCTTGATGCGCTCGCGGATTTCGTCGTCCGCGATGCCCTCTTCCTTCGCCCAATCGGCGACGGGCAGCTCGAGGTTGAGGAGGCGCAGCACTTCCTCGTCCAGGCCCGCGATGTCCCACTGCTCCGGATAGGCGCCCTCGGGGATATGCTTGGCGACGAGGTCGTCGACCACGCCGTGGCGCATGTCGTCGATGGTGGCGCGTACGCTCTCCTCGCCCATGAAATCGCGACGCTGCTCGAACACCACTTTGCGCTGGTCGTTCATGACGTCGTCGTATTTCAGGATGTTCTTGCGCATGTCGAAGTTGCGGGCTTCGACCTTCTGCTGCGCCTTCTCGATCGCCCGGTTGATCCAGGGATGGATGATCGCCTCGTCCTCCTTGAGGCCGAGTTTCTGCAGCATGCCGTCCATGCGCTCGGACCCGAAGATGCGCATCAGGTCGTCCTGCAGGGACAGATAGAACTTGGAGCGGCCTGGGTCGCCCTGGCGGCCTGAGCGGCCGCGCAACTGGTTGTCGATGCGCCGGCTCTCGTGGCGCTCGGTGCCGACCACGTAGAGGCCGCCGGCCGCCAACGCCTTCTGCTTCAGTTCGGCCACCTCGGCCTTGATGGCGGCGATCTGGGCGTCGCGCTCGGGGCCTTCGGGGATGTCGGCGAGCTCGTGGCGTACGCGCATGTCGACGTTGCCGCCGAGCTGGATGTCGGTGCCGCGGCCGGCCATGTTGGTGGCGATCGTCACAGCGCCGGGCACGCCCGCCTGCGCGACGATAAACGCTTCCTGCTCATGGAAGCGGGCGTTCAGAACCGCGAAGGTCTTGGAAGGCACGCCAGTCTTGGCGGCGCGGTAGAGCGGCTCCAGCGCCTTGGGGCTGGTGAAATCGATCAGCGTGTAGCCTTGCTCGACCATGAAGTCGGCGAGCTGCTCGGACTTCTCGATCGAAGTTGTGCCGACCAGGATGGGCTGGCTCTTCTCGGCCGCCTCCTCGATCTCGCGCACGATGCCCTTCAGCTTCTCGGCCTGCGTGCGGTAGACCTCGTCGTCCTCGTCGATGCGGGTGACGCCGATATTGGTCGGGATCTCGACCACCTCGAGCTTGTAGATGTCCAGGAACTCGTCCGCTTCGGTGGCGGCCGTGCCGGTCATGCCGGCGAGCTTGCCATAGAGCCGGAAATAATTCTGGAACGTGATCGACGCGAGCGTCTGGTTCTCGGGCTGGACCTGGACGTGCTCCTTGGCCTCCAGCGCCTGGTGCAGGCCTTCCGAATAGCGGCGGCCCGGCATCATTCGGCCGGTGAACTCGTCGATGATCACCACTTCGTCGTTGCGGACGATGTAGTCCTTGTCGCGCTGGAACAGCGTGTGGGCGCGCAGCGCCTGGTTGACGTGGTGCACCAGCGTGGCGTTCACGCCGTCATAGAGCGAGCCTTCCTTGAGGAGGCCGGCCTCCGCGAGCAGCTCCTCGATGTGCTCGTTGCCCTGCTCGGTGAGCGACACGGCTCGCTGCTTCTCGTCCACCTCGTAGTCGCCCTTGGCAAGCTTGGGCAGCAGCAGGTCGATGGAGTTGTAGAGGTCGGAGCGGTCGTCCAGCGGGCCCGAGATGATGAGCGGGGTGCGCGCCTCGTCGACCAGGATGGAGTCGACCTCGTCCACGATCGCGAAGTTGTGTCCGCGCTGGACCATCTGGCCGAGCTCGTACTTCATGTTGTCGCGCAGGTAGTCGAAGCCGTACTCGTTGTTGGTGCCGTAGGTGATGTCGCACGCATAGGCTTCGGCGCGCTGAACGTCGTCCAGGCCGTGCACGATGATGCCGACCGAAAGGCCGAGGAAGCGGTAGACCTGCCCCATCCACTCGGCGTCGCGGCGGGCAAGGTAGTCGTTCACCGTCACCACATGCACGCCCTTGCCGGCGAGCGCGTTCAGGTAGGTCGGCAGCGTGGCGACGAGGGTCTTGCCTTCGCCGGTCTTCATCTCCGCGATGGAGCCTTCGTGCAGCACCATGCCGCCGATGAGCTGCACGTCGAAATGGCGTTGGCCGAGCACGCGCTTGGCGGCCTCGCGCACGGTCGCGAAGGCGGCCGGCAGGATGTCGTCGAGCGTCTTGCCGGCTGCGAGCTCCTGTCGGAACTGGTCGGTGCGGGCGCGCAGCTGATCGTCCGTAAGGGCCGAGACTTCCGGCTCCAGGGCGTTGATGGCCGCGATCTTGGGCTTGTACGTCTTGAGCCGGCGATCGTTGGCCGAACCGAACACCTTCTTGGCAAGTGCGCCGAACATCGAGAACCCTTCTCACGTCGAAAGGCGGCGCGGCAGGCCGAGGCCAGGCGCCGTAGAGGTTTTGTCGGAGGGGCTTATAGCGCCATCCGCGTCGGGACGCACGGCTGTTGTGGGCCTTGCGCGAGAGGAACCGCGACCCTGCCCACCCGGGGGCGTTCGCCCAAACGGGGCCGCGCCCTCGTCAAGATGGTGTCACGATCGGCTTTTTCAAAGGGAGGGCTGCACTGCGCGCCAAAGACGTCTTGCGCGCGGATGCGCGTTGCTCCACTTGTTCGCGCGACACCGCGCTTAGCCCTTGCGCTCCCGGGCGCCGACACGGATCTCGAGAATGACCATCGCTCACGCGTCCAACCTCCGTCCCGCCGCCATTCTGGCGGCCGCCGCCCTGGCGCTCGGCCTCTCTTTCGGCGCGGCCTCGGCCCAGACGGCCGCGGCCGGCGACAAGGTCGTCGCCACTGTGGACGGCATGAAGATCACCGAAAAGGACCTCGACCTCGCGGCCGACGATCTCGGCGCCAACATGCCGCAGATGCCGGAGCCGGCGAAGCGCGACTACCTGGTGGGCTACCTCGCCGACCTGAAACTCGGCTCGCGCGCCGCCGCCACCGCCAAGGTGGACGCCAGCCCGGACTTCGCGGCACGCGCCGCCTACCAGCGCGACAAGCTGCTGCTGGACGAGTATCTCAGCCAGGAAGCCAAGAAGGCCGTCACGGACGAGAAGATGAAGGCGCTCTACGCCGACACCGTGAAGGACCTGAAGCCCGAGGAAGAGGTGCACGCCCGCCACATCCTGGTGGAGCAGGAAGCCGACGCGAAGGCCGCGGCCGAGCGGGTGAAAAAGGGCGAGGACTTCGCTAAGGTGGCGGCCGAGCTCTCCAAGGATCCCGGTTCGGGCAAGGAGGGCGGCGACCTCGGCTGGTTCTCCAAGGAGCGCATGGTGCCGGAATTCGCCGACGCGGCGTTCAAGCTGCAGCCTGGTCAGGTCTCCGAGCCGGTGAAGAGCCAGTTCGGCTGGCACGTCATCAAGCTCGAGGAGAAGCGGACGAAGCCCGTGCCTCCCTACGACGAGGTCAAGGAGCAGATCAGCCAGTACCTGACCCGCAAGGCCCAGACCGACGTCGTGCTGGCGCTGCGCTCCAAGGGCAAGGTCGAGCGGCTGGACAAGCCGGCCGACGCCGGCGCCGCGGCGGCGGCGGGCGCCACTCCGGCGGCCGAGCCCAAGAAGCCCTGATCCACAGGTCATCCACAGCCGGGGGCGGTTTTCTCCCCCGGCTTTTTCTTGTCCTTTCCACAGCCGCAGGCCGATCCGGCCGAAGCTCTCCCGTCTCGATCGAACCGTCGAGGATCGCCATGGCGACCGCCGTTTCCCCGCTCGCGCCCGCCTCGTTTCCAGACTTGCCGCCCATCGCGGGCGTAAGCTTCGCGACCGCCGCGGCCGGCATCCGCTACAAGGGGCGCACGGACGTGCTGCTGCTGCGGCTCGCCGAAGGAACCACTGCGGCCGGCGTGTTCACGCGTTCCCGCTGCCCCTCGGCCCCGGTGGATTGGTGCCGCAAGGCGCTGCCGGGCGGAACCGCGCGCGGGCTGGTGGTGAATTCCGGCAACGCCAACGCGTTCACGGGCAAGACCGGCGCCGACGCGGTGCGGCTCACGGCCGACATCGCCGCCAAGGCCCTGGGCTGCCGGCCGGGCGAGATCTTCCTGGCCTCGACGGGCGTGATCGGCGAGCCGCTGGACGCCACGAAGTTCGAGGGCGTGCTGGCGGACTGCGCCAAGCGCGCCTCCGAGGGGCCGTGGATTGAGCCCGCCAAGGCGATCATGACCACCGACACCTACCCGAAGGGAGCCACCGCCAAGGCGACCATCGGGGGCGTCCAGGTGACCATCAACGGTATCGCCAAGGGGGCCGGCATGATCGCGCCCGACATGGCGACCATGCTGTCCTTCGTGTTCACGGATGCGCCGATCGCCGCCGAGGCGCTGCAGGCCATGCTGTCGCGCTCCGTAAAGGGGTCGTTCAACGCCATTACGGTGGACAGCGACACCTCCACGTCCGACACCCTGATGCTGTTTGCCACGGGCGCGGCCGAGGCGCGGGGCTGCCCGCGCATCACGGAGGCTTCGGACCGCCGGCTCGCCGGCTTCCGCAAGGCGCTGGACGCCGTGCTGCTGGATCTAGCCCACCAGGTGGTGAAGGACGGCGAGGGCGCCCGCCACTTCATTGGCGTGACCGTGGAGGGCGCGGTGAGCGCGACCTCGGCAAAGCGCATCGCCAAGTCTATCGCGGACTCGCCGCTGGTGAAAACCGCCATCGCGGGCCAGGACGCCAACTGGGGCCGCGTCGTGATGGCGGTCGGCAAGGCGGGAGAACCCGCCGACCGGGACAGGCTGGCGATCTCTTTCGGCCCGCACCGCGTCGCCGTGAAGGGCGCGCGGGACGGGAGCTACGACGAGAAGACCGTCTCCGACTACATGAAAGGGCAGGACATCGACATTCGGGTCGATCTCGGCCTTGGCAACGGCAAGGCGACCGTGTGGACGTGTGATCTCACCAAGGAATACGTGGAGATCAACGGGGATTACCGGAGCTGACCAAAAACTTGCGTGCGGCAGGTTGCGCGCGCGGCGGTCGGTTTCCGGGTTCCGGGAGGGCTTCTAAGCTCCGGTCTTTCAGGCCGGAGCATTTTTCATGATCGGTTGGCGAGCGGGCGTTTGCGCCCTTGCGATGGCGGGCCTCACGGCCTGCGTGCAGCAGCAGAAGATCGAGACCTCGTTCGACGACGCCATGGCGGCGCACGCCAAGGCGCAGCTCGAAACCGGCGAGGCGACCATCAAGGGCAGCGCCTTTCTGCGCAAACCCTCGGGCAACTTCGCCACGGCGGGCGGCGAGTGGGTGTACCTGATCCCGGCGACGCCCTACGCGGAGGAGCGGTTCAGGAAGCTGTTCTCGGACGGCCGCTACAACAGCGCCGTATTCGGCAACGGCGTCGCTCCCGCGGACCCGCGCTACAGCGATGCAATGCGCAAGCTGAAGGCGCACAAGGACGGCTCGTTCCGGTTCGAGAACGTGAAGCCAGGGCGCTACTTCGTCTCGACAACGCTCACCTGGCTGCCGAAGGACGAGTACCTCCCCCACGGCGGCGCCATCTTCGACGAAGTCACCGTGAAAGGCGACGAGACCGCCGAGGTTATCTTGTCGGGCAAATAGCCGTTCCGAATTCCCCTGAATGGCGATCAGGCCGCGCGGCGGCGGCCGCCGCTGGGACGCTCGGCCTCGATGCGGAAGCCAGAGACGAGGTGTTCCAGGTCCTGGATCTGCGTCGTCAGCGAGGCCGCCGAAGCGGCGCTTTCTTCCGCCAAGGCGGCGTTCTGCTGGGTCGCGGAGTCGAGCGTCGAGATCGCAGAAGCGATTTCGTCGATGCCGGTGGCCTGCTCGGCCGTCGAGGACGAAATCTCCGCGATGGTGTCGGCGACCTCGCGCGACGCCAAGACGATCTGCTCCAGCGCGTCGCCGGCGGACTTCACGAGCTTCACACCGGTCACCACCTCGTTGGTGGAGGACGTGATCAGCCCGGTGATGTCCTTGGCGGCCTCGGACGAGCGCTGCGCCAGGGTGCGGACCTCGGACGCCACGACCGCAAAGCCCTTGCCGGCCTCGCCGGCCCGGGCGGCTTCCACGGCGGCGTTCAGCGCCAGCAGGTTGGTCTGGAACGCGATGTCGTCGATCACCGACGTGATGTCGGCGATCCGGCGCGAGGACTCCTCGATCCGCGAAATGGCCGAAACCGCCTGAACCACGATCGCGCCGCCATCGGACGCGCTCTGCTTGGCCTTCTCGGCCATGGTTGCGGCCAGTCGCGCGGACTGGGCGCTCGCCTTGACGGAGGCGGCCAGCTCCTCGGTGGTGGCGGCGTTTTCCTCCAGGCTTGCGGCCTGGTCCTCGGTGCGTTGTGCGAGATCAGTGGAGCCCATCTGGATCTCGGTCGCCGCTGTGGCGACCTCCGCGGCGGTGCGCTGGATGGTGCCCAGCGTCTCGGCCAGGCGCTCGATCGTGTGGTTGATCGATTCCTGCAGGCGCCCAAACACGCCGTCATATTGATTGGCGACCGGGCGCGTGAGGTCGCCGGCCGCGAGGGCCGTCAGCGACGCCGCAAAATCCGTCGTGGCGTTCTCGACCAGGTCCGCAAAGGCGTTCAGCCCCAGCGCGATTTCGCGCGCCGTGCTTTTCTTGCCCTCCAGGGCGACGCGGCGCGAGAAGTCGCCGTGGCCGGCCGAGCCGACGATCTCGGCAATCTCGCGCTCGGCGGCAAGCTCGGCTGTGATGTCCGTCCATGCGAGCACGCTGCCGACGCGGCGGCCGTTGGCGTCCTGCACGTTGCTCATGTCGACGTCGATCACGTGACCGCCGACCTCGTAACGCACGCGCCGCCGGCGCCCGTCGTCCGAGATGAGTTCGCGCTTCAGATTTGCGTTCGCGCCGTAGTAATCGATGTGCTCGCCATACATGGCGTTCACCGAAAAGTTCTCCTTGGCGGCGCGGAAGTAGGGCTCCAGCTCCATGAACAGCTGCGTCAGGCCGTTGCTGAGGAACATGATTCGGTCGTCGGAATCCGTGATCATCAGCATCATGCCGGAGCCGTTGATGCCGGCCGTGGTCAGCGCCTGCTCACCGCTCATGCCCTGCAGCTTGCGCAACGCGCGGGCGATCTCGCCGAATTCGTTGTTGAGGTCCGCGTGTGGAACGGCGGATAGAAAGTCGCCCGCCTGGAAGCGCCCGATTGCGCCCAGAACGCCCGTGAGCGGCTTGCGGATCGAGCCGATCACCAGCACGAGCACCAAAGCGGCGAGCGCCAGAGCGGCGCCGACGATCGCCATTTTCTGCCAGCGGTCCGCCGCGAATCCGTCGATGCGGGCCTGCAGCAGGCGCACGAGTTCGGACTCCGATCGCGTCCACAAGCCCCGCGTGGCGTTGGTCACGGATGTCAGCGCCCGCTCGAGATCCGCGGCGGGCGCGCGTTCGGCGGATTCAGCCTTCAGCAACGTCGTGTCGATCAGCGTGTCCGCGTCCGCTGTCGCCTGTTCGAACGTCGCCGTGGATGCTTTAAGGGCAGTGCGGACGGTTCCATCCGGATTGCCGTCCTGGGCGGCGGACAGGGATGACACAGCGGCCGCGCGGGCTGCCTGATAACGGGTGGCGGCTGCCACGAGGGCGCGCAGCGCCTTGCCGTTCGGCTTGGCTCCGGCGGCGCCGTAGGGCTTCAGCGCGTCCTTGAGAACGAAGATGGAGGTCGCCAATTCGGGCAGGCGCACCGTGCTGGCGTCCATCAGGTAGTAGGAATCGAGATCGGGATCGAGCGTCAGGTTGGAGCCGTCCGCCACCTTGGAGATGGCGGTCCGGCCAGCTTCAGCCACCTCGATGGCGGACTGGCCGGCCTTTCCGGCCGCAGCCGCGAAGGCGTCCACGGCTTCCTTGCTCTTGAACGCCTCGTCGGCCGAGGCTGGCCGGCGCCGCAGCTCCGTGCTGCGCGAGGCCTGGTCGCTTTCGGCATCGACGAGCATGGGCCAAAGCGTCTCGATGTAACGCGATCCGTCCAGCTCGAGCTGCGCGAAGGCGATATCCTTGCCGATCTGGTTCAAATAAAGCTTCGTCATGAGCGCGAACGGCGCCGCCAAGATCATGATGATCAGAATGATCTTGTTGCCGACCGTAACCTTGGTCCGGCGCAGGAGCGCGAGCGGGTTCATTGAGCCGATCCTTGTCATACATGGCGCGTGACCCCGGTCGTGCTTAAGCAACGAACCGCCGCGCCAGGAGTGATATAGATCAAGCCGAGGACCTTAAATTTCAGATAATACCCCCGGTTGTTTCGACGTCTTTCACACTTTTTCGTTCAAATTCGTCATGTGCCTGAAGGCGCTCTCCCGTGCGACGTTGCTCCAGGGCCGCTCTGGGGCTAAACGCTGCCGTCCCGTCCCGCCAGGAGCCTCCCACTTTTGTCCGCGACCCTCGCAGAGCGCTACGCGGCCCTGCTGTCCTCCGGCGTGATCGAGGCGGACGGGGCCCAGAAGGCCGTCGTCGCCAAACTCGATCGCCTCGCGGCCGCGTTGGCGGAGCGTCACCTGGCTCGCAAGAGCAGCGCGCTGGGCTGGCTCTTCGGCAAGGCGAGTTCGGCCGAGCCGCTGCGCGGCCTCTATGTCTGGGGCTCGGTCGGGCGCGGCAAGACCATGCTGATGGATCTCTTCTACGAGGTCGCTCCCGTGCGGGCCAAGCGCCGGGCGCATTTCCTGTCCTTCATGGCGGACGTGCATGAACGCATCCACGCGTTTCGCCAGCGCGTGAAGCGAGGCGAAGTGAAGGACGGCGACCCGATCCCGCCCGTGGCCGCCTCCATCGCAGCCGAGGCCTCGCTGCTGTGCTTCGACGAATTCACGGTCACAGACATCGCCGACGCGATGATCCTCGGCCGGCTGTTCACGGCGCTGTTTGCCGAGGGCGTCACCGTGGTGGCGACCTCCAACGTGGAGCCGGACCGGCTCTACGAAGGCGGCCTGAACAGGGCCCTGTTCCTGCCCTTCATCGGGCTCCTGCAGGAGCGGATGGAGGTCGTGCGGCTGGACGCCCGGACGGACTACCGGCTCGAAAAGCTCGCCGGCGCCGAGGTCTGGCACGTGCCCGCCGACGACGAGAGCCGGCGTTGGCTGGACCGGACCTTCGCGAGCCTGTCGGGCGTGCCCAAGGCGGGCGGCATGCGGCTCACCGTGAAAGGGCATCCCCTGGAGGTGCCGGCGGCCGCGCACGGCGTGGCGCGGTTCGGCTTTGAGGATCTCTGCGCCAAGCCGCTGGGCGGCGCCGATTATCTCGCCATCGCGGAGCGGTTCCACACCGTGCTGATCGACGGCGTGCCCGTGATGGGCATCGAGCAGCGCAACGAGGCGAAGCGCTTCATCATGCTGGTCGACGCGCTATACGACAGCTCCGTGAAGCTGGTGGCGAGCGCACAAGCTCCCGCGCAGGAGCTCTACACGGCCCGGGAGGGCCGCGAAGCCTTCGAGTTCGACCGCACGGTGTCGCGGCTGATCGAGATGCGATCCGAGCAATATCTGGCGGCCCCGCACGGACGCGGCGACCGCAACGTCAGCGGTAACACGACTGGCCTCGTCGAAACCTGACCGGCCGGGGCGCTCCGAGCGACTTCAGCCGGCCGCCCAGGCGGCCAGCATGGCGACCACCACGATCGCCATCACGGCAGTGGCCGCCCAGCCGCCTATTTTCAGCGCCGGGCCGGCCGCGCCGTCGCCGAGCGCCTTGCGGCTCGACACGATGCGCATCATCACGGCCATCACGGGCACGGCCACGACGCCGTTGATCACCGCCGTCCAGAACAGCATCTTGATGGGATCGAGCGGCGACAGCGCGACCAGGGCGCCGATCAACGTCGAGCCTGCCACGATGGCGTAGAAGCCGCGCGCCTCCAGAGGCTTCAATTCCAGCGACGAGCGCCAGCCGAAAGCCTCCGCGACCGCATAGGCGGCCGAGCCCGCCAGCACCGGCACGGCAAGCAGGCCGGTGCCCAGGATTCCAAGCGCGAACAGCAGAAACGCGAACTCGCCCGCCAGCGGCCGCAGCGCCTCGGCGGCCTGCGCGGAGGTTTGGATGTCAACGATGCCGCGCTGATGGAGGGTCGCGGCCGTGGTGATCATGATGCAGGCCGCGATCGCGATCGAGAACCCCATGCCGAGGGCCGTATCGATGCCGATGCGCCGGAGAACCGGGGCCGTGTGGGCGTGGTAGTCTCGCAAAGCCCGCATGTGCGGCGTCTGCTTCATCTCCTCGACCTCTTCGGCCGCCTGCCAGAAGAAGACGTACGGGCTGATGGTGGTGCCGAACACCGCCACCACGGTCACGATCGCGTCGGCGTTGAGCGCGAACTGCGGGAGCAGGGCTCCCCGAACGACCTCGCCCCACGACAGATGGATGCTCAGCACCGTGCCGACGTAGAAGAACAGCACCATCGTGAGCCCCTTCAGGAAAGGAGCATAGCGCCGGTAAGGGACCATTACCTCCAGCGCCGCGCAGAACGCGCCGAGCGCCACCGCGTAGAGGGCCGCGTGCCCGCCGGCGACCAGCTTCAGCGCCGCCCCCATGGCGGCGAGGTCGGCCGCGATGTTGATCGTGTTGGCGGCAAGCACCAGGAGGACGATCCACGCCATCGCCCAGCGTGGAAACACCTGGCGCATGTTCGCCACGATGCCAGCCCCGGTCGCGCGCCCGATACGTGCGCTGACCACCTGGATGGCCACCATGAACGGATAGGTGAGCACCACCGTCCAAAGGAGGCCGTAGCCGAACTGCGCGCCGGCCTGCGAATAGGTCGCGATGCCTGACGGATCGTCGTCCGCCGCGCCGGCCACGAGGCCGGGGCCGAGCAGCCGCAGAAGCGTGCGGCGGGGACGAGGCAGGCGCGCCTTGGCGTGGATCGACATTTGACGGCTCCGCTGAAGGCCGGGACGCTAGGCCTTTGCGCCGCGCCGGGCAATGACGCCGCGACCCCGCCGCGCTATGGGTGAAGGCCATGCACGCCGCCTCCGCACCGCCTGCCGACAGCGTCGACGCCCGCATCCTGGCGATCGCGGCCGACCATGTGCGCCGCTACGGCATGGCGCGCACCACAGTGACCGCAGTGGCGAAGGAAGCCGGCATGACGCATGCCAACGTCTACCGCTACTACGCTTCCAAGGTGGCGCTGGCGGACGCCATCACGGCCGCATGGCTGCGTCCCATCGAGCAGCTCCTCGCCGAGGTCGTGGACGCACCAGACCCGGCTGACGACAAGCTCGAGCGCATGATCCTGGCGCTCGCCGGCGCGCTGCGTGACAAGCTGGAGGCCGATCCCAACCTGTTCGAGCTCTATGTGGAGGCCTACGAGGCCGCCCGTGGCGTCGCCCGCAAACACCGCAGCCGCGTCCGCATGCTCATCGACCGGGTGGTCGAGGAGGGGATCGGCTCAGGCGTGTTCAACATCCGTCGGCCCGAAAAAGCAGTCACGCTGCTGTTGGACGTTGTATTTCGTTTCATCCATCCGGTGGCAATCCGGCTGGACTGTGAGGCGCCGCGACGCATGCTGGATGATCGCGTCGGGATTGCGGTCCGGGTTGCGCTCCGGGCTTTCGGCAGCGGAATGACGTGATCCTGAAGCCGAAAAACATGTAACAAATAACATTTTTTGTCATTTGTAACGCTCGAAATTCAGGCATTAACCTTTGGTGGGACCTGCCCTGATGAACCGACAATGCGTTGTGAACACTGAATAAATAGATCGCCGAGCCGAACCCTTGGCATAGGCTTTGAAGCTCATTCTGAGCCTTTCTGTTGACTTGATGCCGCCACGGGATGGGGCTATGGCCAACCCGTTCCCGGGCGGCTCTCGGCGGCCCGTGGCCCCAACCTTGTTCAAGGAACCCACCATGGCGCGCAAGAAGATCGCTCTGATCGGCTCCGGGCAGATCGGCGGCACCCTCGCCCATCTCGTCGGATTGAAGGAACTTGGCGACGTCGTCCTGTTCGACATCGCCGAAGGCGTCCCCCAGGGCAAGGGCCTGGACATCGCCGAATCCTCCCCGGTCGACGGCTTCGACGCCAAGTACACGGGCGCGAACTCCTATGAGGCGATCGCCGGCGCCGACGTCGTGATCGTCACGGCTGGCGTGCCGCGCAAGCCCGGCATGAGCCGCGACGACCTCCTGGGCATCAACCTCAAGGTGATGTCGCAGGTCGGCGAGGGCCTGAAGCAGTATGCCCCCGACGCCTTCGTGATCTGCATCACGAACCCGCTCGACGCCATGGTGTGGGCGTTGCAGAAGGCCTCCGGCCTGCCGAAGAACAAGGTCGTCGGCATGGCCGGCGTGCTCGACTCGGCCCGCTTCCGCTACTTCCTGGCCGAGGAGCTCGGCGTGTCCGTCAAGGACGTGCACGCCATGACGCTGGGCGGCCACGGCGACGACATGGTGCCGCTGATCCGCTACTCCACGGTTGGCGGCGTGCCGCTCCCCGACCTGGTCAAGATGGGCTGGCTCACGCAGGACAAGCTCGACAGCATCGTCAAGCGCACCCGCGGCGGCGGCGGCGAGATCGTCGCCCTGCTGAAGACCGGTTCGGCCTTCTACGCCCCGGCCGCCTCCGCGATCGCGATGGCGGAGAGCTACCTGCGCGACCAGAAGCGCGTGCTGCCCTGCGCGGCCTATCTCGATGGCCAGTACGGCGTCTCCGACATGTATGTCGGCGTGCCGGTGTTGATCGGCGAAAACGGCGTCGAGAAGATCGTCGAGATCGCGTTCGACGAGACCGAGAAGGAGATGTTCTCCAAGTCGGTCGCGGCCGTGAAGGGCCTCGTCGACGCCTGCAAGACCATCAACCCCGCCTTTGCGTAATCGGCGAGTGGCGAATGGGGACGAGCGAAGGGGGCGCCAGCCTCTCCAGCCGCGCCCCCTTCACCGCTCACCGCTCGTCATTCGCTACTCGCTCTCGAGGTTCCCATGAACATCCATGAATACCAGGCCAAGGCGGTGCTGAAGGAATTCGGCGTGCCGGTCTCCAACGGACGGCCCGTGTTCAAGGCCGAGGAGGCGGAAGCCGCCGCCAAGGAGCTCGGGGGCCCGCTCTGGGTCGTGAAGTCGCAGATCCACGCCGGCGGGCGCGGCAAGGGCAAGTTCAAGGAAGCTGAGGCCGGCGAAAAGGGCGGCGTCCGCCTCGCCAAGTCGGTCGACGAGGTGAAGCAGTTCGTCGGCGAGATGCTCGGCAAGACGCTGGTCACCATCCAGACCGGCCCGGCCGGCAAGCAGGTCAACCGGCTCTACATCGAGGACGGCTCCGACATCGAGAAGGAGTTCTACCTGTCGATGCTGGTGGACCGCGAAACCTCCCGCATCGCCTTCGTGGTCTCCACCGAGGGCGGCATGAACATCGAGGACGTGGCGCACGATACCCCCGAGAAGATCGTCACCTTCTCGGTCGATCCCGCCACCGGCGTGATGGGCCACCACGGCCGCCGTGTCGCCAAGGCGCTGGGGCTTTCGGGCGACCTGGCCAAGCAGGCCGAGAAGGTCGTCTCGCAGCTCTATGCGGCGTTCGTCGCCAAGGACATGGAGATGCTGGAGATCAACCCGCTGATCGTCGGCAAGGACGGCAAGATCAAGGCCCTGGACGCCAAGATCTCGTTCGACGGCAACGCGATGTACCGTCACCCGGACATCTTCGCCCTGCGCGACGAGACCGAAGAAGACGCCAAGGAGATCGAGGCGTCCAAGTACGATCTCAACTACATCACGCTGGACGGCACGATCGGCTGCATGGTCAACGGCGCCGGCCTCGCGATGGCGACGATGGACATCATCAAGCTCTACGGCGAGAGCCCGGCGAACTTCCTGGATGTCGGCGGCGGCGCCACCAAGGAAAAGGTCACGGCGGCGTTCAAGATCATCACGGCCGATCCGAACGTGCAGGGCATCCTGATCAACATCTTCGGCGGCATCATGCGTTGCGACGTCATCGCCGAGGGCGTGATCGCGGCCGTGAAGGAAGTCGGCCTCAAGGTTCCGCTGGTGGTTCGCCTCGAGGGCACCAACGTGGAACTCGGCAAGGACATCATCGCCAAGTCCGGCTTGAACGTGATCTCGGCCGACGACCTCGACGATGCCGCCCAGAAGATCGTCAAGGCCGTGCGGGGCTGAGAATGCCCTTCGTGAACCTGAAGACCACGACCACCAACCTGACCCGGGAGACGAAAGCCCAGGTCGTACGCGAGTTCAGCGAAACGCTCGTGCGCGTCCTGGGAAAGAAGCCGGAGAGCATCCATATCGTCATCGACGTCGTCGAGGACGAGAACTGGGGGCATGCCGGATCGCTCGTCGCCGACACCCGAAAACTTGCGAGGGACTGATGTCCGTTCTCATCGACGCCAACACGAAGGTCATCACCCAGGGTTTCACGGGCAAGAACGGCACCTTCCATTCCGAGCAGGCGATCGCCTACGGGACGAAGATGGTCGGCGGCACGTCGCCCGGTAAGGGCGGATCCACCCATCTCGGCCTGCCGGTGTTCGACACCGTCGTGGAGGCCCGCGAGGCCACCGGGGCCGACGCGAGCGTGATCTACGTGCCGCCTCCCGGCGCCGCGGACGCGATCTGCGAGGCCATCGCGGCCGAGATTCCGCTCATCGTCTGCATCACCGAGGGAATCCCGGTGCTCGACATGGTGAAGGTGAAGCGGGCCCTGCAGGGCTCGAAGTCACGTCTCGTGGGCCCGAACTGCCCCGGCGTGATGACGGCCGGCGAATGCAAGATCGGCATCATGCCGGGCAATATCTTCAAGAAGGGCAATGTCGGCATTGTGTCGCGGTCCGGAACCCTCACCTATGAGGCGGTGTTCCAGACCACCCGCGAAGGGCTGGGCCAGACCACCGCGGTCGGCATCGGCGGCGATCCTGTGAAAGGCACCGAGTTCATCGAGGTCCTGGAGCTCTTCCTGGCCGATCCCAAGACCGAGTCGATCATCATGATCGGCGAGATCGGCGGCTCGGCCGAGGAGGACGCGGCGCAGTTCCTGGCCGACGAGGCCAAGCGCGGCCGCCGCAAGCCCACCGTCGGCTTCATCGCCGGCCGCACGGCCCCTCCGGGCCGCCGCATGGGCCATGCAGGCGCGATCATCTCGGGCGGCAAGGGCGGCGCCGAGGACAAGATCGCCGCCATGGAAGCGGCGGGCATCCGCGTGTCGCCGTCGCCGGCCCGCCTCGGCAAGACGCTGGTTGAAGTGCTGAAGGGCTGAGCGGAACCCTTCTCCCCAACAGGGGAGAAGGTGGCGCGCAGCGCCGGATGAGGGGAGCGGCTGAGCCACCCTCACCCCAGCCCTCTCCCCACCTCGGGGAGAGGGGGTAGATGGCGGGCCCCCGCCAAAGAATTCGACGGCGCCACGGCGGCGCGGGAGAGAAGCATGGCACGGCAGGACCAGAACGACGCCCTTCTGCAGACCTCGTTCCTGTATGGCGGCAACGCCGCCTATATCGAGGACTTGTACGCGAAGTACGAGCAGGACCCGAACTCGGTGGACGCCGAGTGGCAGGCCTTCTTTGGCGCGCTGCAGGACGACAAGGCGTCGGTGGAAAAGAGCGCCAAGGGCGCGTCCTGGAAAAAGGCGAACTGGCCGATTGCCGCCAATGGCGAGTTGGTGTCCGCGCTGGACGGCAACTGGGGCCAGGTCGAGAAGATCGTCGGCGACAAGCTCAAGGGCAAGGCCGAGAAGGTCGCGGCCGCCAAGGGCGGCGAGGTTTCGCAGGCCGATCTCATGCAGGCGACGCGCGATTCGGTTCGCGCCCTCATGATGATCCGCGCCTACCGGATGCGCGGCCACCTCCATGCCGAGCTCGATCCGCTCGCGATTGCGACCCGCACCGACCACGAAGAGCTCGATCCCTCCTCGTACGGCTTCACGGAGGCCGATTGGGATCGCCGGATCTTCATCGACCACGTGCTCGGGCTGGAGTTCGCGACGATCCGCGAGATGCTCGCGATCCTGAAGCGGACCTATTGCTCCACCATCGGCTACGAGTTCATGCACATCTCCAATCCGGCCGAAAAGGCCTGGATCCAGGAGCGCATCGAGGGCCAGAACAAGGAAATCGCGTTCACCCGCGAGGGTAAGCGCGCCATCCTGAACAAGCTGGTCGAGGCCGAGGGCTTCGAGAAGTTCATCGACGTCAAGTACACGGGCACGAAGCGCTTCGGCCTCGATGGCGGCGAGTCGCTGATCCCCGCGCTGGAGCAGATCATCAAGCGCGGCGGCGCGCTGGGCGTGCGCGACATCGTGTTCGGCATGGCGCATCGCGGCCGCCTGAACGTGCTCACGCAGGTGCTCGGCAAGCCGCACCGCGCCTTGTTCCACGAATTCAAGGGCGGCTCCTACGCGCCCGACGACGTGGAAGGCTCGGGCGACGTGAAATACCACTTGGGCGCGTCCTCGGACCGCACTTTCGACGGCAACAACGTCCACCTGTCGCTCACCGCCAACCCGTCGCATCTCGAGATCGTCGATCCGGTCGTGCTCGGCAAGGTCCGCGCCAAGCAGGACCAGATGAACGACGTGGTGGAGCGCGCCAAGGTGCTGCCGCTGCTGCTGCACGGCGACGCCGCCTTCGCGGGCCAGGGCGTGGTGGCCGAGTGCCTGGGCCTGTCGGGCCTGAAGGGCCACCGGACGGGCGGTTCGGTCCACTTCATCATCAACAACCAGATCGGCTTCACCACATACCCGCGCTATTCGCGGTCGTCGCCCTACCCGTCCGACGTGGCCAAGATGATCGAGGCGCCGATCTTCCACGTGAATGGCGACGATCCTGAAGCGGTGGTGTTCGCCGCCAAGGTGGCGATCGAATTCCGCCAGCAGTTTCACAAGCCGGTCGTGGTGGACATGTTCTGCTACCGCCGCTTCGGCCACAACGAGGGCGACGAGCCGGCCTTCACCCAGCCGCTGATGTACAAGAACATTCGGTCGCGCAAGTCGACGCTGGAGATCTACTCCGGCAAGCTGATCGCCGAGGGTGTCGTCACAGAGGGCGAGGTCGAGAAGATGCGCGCCGATTGGCGTGCGCGTCTCGAGGCCGAGTTCGAGGCCGGCCAGGCCTACAAGCCCAACAAGGCCGACTGGCTGGACGGGCGCTGGGCCGGCCTGAAGGCCGTGAAGGAAGAAGAAGAGGATCCGCGTCGCGGCCAGACCGGTCTGCCGATCGAGACGTTGAAGACCATCGGCGAGCGGATCACCACCGCGCCGGAGGGCTTCAACGTCCATAAGACCATTCAGCGCTTCCTCGACAACCGCCGCAAGGCGATCGACACCGGCGAAGGCATCGACTGGGCGACCGGCGAGGCGCTGGCCTTCGGGTCGCTCGTGCTGGAAGGCCATCCGGTTCGCCTCAGCGGCCAGGATTGCGAGCGCGGCACCTTCTCGCAGCGCCACTCGGTGCTGATCGACCAGGAAAACGAGAGCCGCTTCACGCCCCTGAACCACATCAAGGACGGCCAGGCGCGCTACGAGGTCATCAACTCGATGCTCTCCGAAGAGGCCGTGCTCGGCTTCGAATATGGCTACTCGCTGAGCGAGCCCAACGCCCTGACGCTATGGGAGGCGCAGTTCGGCGATTTCGCCAACGGCGCGCAGGTGGTGTTCGACCAGTTCATCTCGTCCGGCGAGCGCAAGTGGCTGCGTATGTCGGGCCTCGTCTGCCTCCTGCCGCATGGCTATGAAGGCCAGGGTCCGGAGCACTCCTCCGCCCGCCTGGAGCGCTTCCTGCAGATGTGCGCCGAGGACAACATGCAGGTCGCCAACTGCACCACGCCGGCGAACTACTTCCACATCCTGCGCCGGCAACTGAAGCGTGACTTCCGCAAGCCGCTGATCCTGATGACGCCGAAGTCGCTGCTCCGCCACAAGCGGGCCGTGTCGCGGCTCGACGAGATGGCGGCCGGCACGTCGTTTCACCGCCTTCTGTGGGACGACGCCCAGTACCTCAAGGGCGAGAAGATCAAGCTCGCGAAAGACGGCAAGATCCGCCGCGTCGTGCTGTGCTCCGGCAAGGTCTATTACGACCTTTACGAGGAGCGCGAGAAGCGCGGGATCGACGACGTGTACTTGCTGCGCGTGGAGCAGCTCTATCCGTTTCCGATCAAGGCGCTGGCGGCCGAGCTGTCGCGGTTCAAGAACGCCGACGTGGTGTGGTGCCAGGAAGAGCCCAAGAACATGGGGTCCTGGACTTTTGTGGAGCCGTACCTCAGCTGGGTGCTGGCGCGCGTCGGCATGAAGAACAAGGAGCCGCGCTACGCTGGCCGTCCGGCCTCCGCAGCCACCGCGACGGGTCTGATGTCCAAGCACCTGCACCAATTGCAGGCCTTCCTTGAGGAGGTCTTCGCGGCCTGATCGCCGCGCGGCCCCCTCGCCCACCATTCCGTGTCTTCAGGGCTCTCCGCCCGCATCCCAGTTGAGATCATGGCGACTGACATCCGCGTCCCGACCCTTGGCGAGTCGGTCACCGAGGCCACCATCGGCAAGTGGTTCAAAAAGCCGGGCGAGGCCGTGAAGGCCGACGAGCCCCTGGTTGAGCTCGAAACCGACAAGGTCACCCTGGAGGTGAATGCGCCGGCCTCCGGCGTGTTGGCGGAGATCGCCGCCAAGGAAGGCGAAACGGTCGGCGTCGGCGCCCTGCTAGGCTCCATCGGAGCCGGCTCCGGCGCGGCCGCGGCCCCGGCCGCCGCTCCGGTCGCCGCGAAGGCGGCGGAGCAGCCCAAGCCCCAGGACACCCCGAAGGAGGCTCCGGCCGCGCCGGCTCCTGCCGCCGCCCCCGCCAAGGTGCTGCCCGCCGGGACGCCCCAGGCTCCCTCCGTGCAGCGTCTGGCGGCCGAGAACGGCGTCGACCCGTCCGGCGTGCCTGGCACCGGCAAGGACGGCCGCGTCACCAAGGGCGATATGCTGGCCGCCATCGCGACCGGGGCCTCCGCGCCTGCGCCCGCCGCCGCTCCCGCGCAGGTCCGCGCGCCCTCGCCGGCCGACGACGCCTCGCGCGAAGAGCGCGTGCGCATGACCAAGCTGCGCCAGACCATCGCGCGCCGCCTCAAGGAAGCGCAGAACACCGCCGCCATGCTGACGACCTTCAACGAGGTCGACATGACCGAGGTCATGGCCCTGCGCGCCAAGTACAAGGACATCTTCGAGAAGAAGCACGGCAACAAGCTCGGCTTCATGGGCTTCTTCGTGAAGGCCTGCGTGCAGGCCCTGAAGGAGATCCCGGCCGTGAACGCCGAGATCGACGGCACGGACCTCGTCTACAAGAACTACTACCATGTCGGCATCGCGGTCGGCACCGACAAGGGCCTCGTTGTCCCGGTGGTGCGCGACGCCGACCAGCTCTCCATCTCGGGCGTCGAGAAGACCATCGCGGATTTCGGCAGGCGCGCCCGCGACGGTCAGCTCAAGATCAACGAGATGCAGGGCGGCACCTTCACGATCACCAATGGCGGCATCTACGGCTCGCTGATGTCGACCCCGATCCTGAACGCCCCGCAGTCCGGCATCCTGGGCATGCACAAGATCCAGGAACGCCCCATGGCGGTCGGCGGCAAGATCGAGATCCGCCCGATGATGTATCTGGCGCTCTCCTACGACCACCGCATCGTCGACGGCAAGGAAGCCGTTACCTTCCTGGTGCGCGTCAAGGAGGCCCTGGAAGACCCGGCGCGCCTCGTGCTGGATCTCTGAGACCCAACGTCATGCCCGGGCTCGCCCCGGGCATCCACGTCTAACCCGGCTGCGTGGATGGCCGGGGCAAGCCCGGCCATGACGGGCATGGAGCCAATCGCATGTCCTACGACCTCATCGTCATCGGCACCGGCCCCGGCGGCTACGTGTGCGCCATCCGGGCCGCGCAACTTGGCCTCAAGACCGCCGTGGTGGAGAAGCGCAAGACGCATGGCGGCACCTGCCTGAACATCGGCTGCATCCCCTCCAAGGCGCTGCTGCACGCCTCCGACATGTTCGAGGAGGTCGCGCACGACTTCCCGGCGCTGGGCGTCAAGGTGGCTGGGGTCGAGCTCGACCTGCCCTCGATGATGAAGCACAAGGACGACACCGTGGCGGCCAACGTCAACGGCGTCGGCTTCCTGCTGAAGAAGAACAAGGTCGACGCGTTCTTTGGCACAGGCGTCATCACGGCTCCCGGTCAGGTCAAGGTCACGGCCGAGGATGGCTCCGAGCAGACGCTGGAGACCAAGGCCATCGTGATCGCCACGGGCTCGGACGTCGCGCCGCTTCCGGGCGTCGCCATCGACGAGAAGGTGATCGTCTCCTCCACGGGCGCGATCGCGCTCGACAAGGTGCCCAACAAGCTGCTCGTGGTCGGCGGCGGCGTGATCGGCCTGGAGCTCGGCTCCGTCTGGCGCCGCCTTGGCGCCGAGGTCACCGTGGTGGAGTTCCTGGATCGCATCCTGCCCGGCATGGACAACGAGGTCGCCAAGCAGTTCCAGCGCATCCTCGAGAAGCAGGGCGTCTCCTTCACGCTCGGCCACAAGGTCACCAAGGTCGAGACCAACCAGGGCGGCGCCAGCGTCACCATCGAGCCCGCGCAGGGCGGCGAGGCCAAGACGATCGACGCTGACGTGGTGCTGGTCGCGATCGGCCGCCGGCCTTACACGGAAGGCCTCGGCCTCGACGCTGTCGGCGTCGCGCTGGAGCGCGGCCGCGTGGTGATCGACGAGCACTTCCAGACCAACGTTCCGGGCATCTTCGCCATCGGCGACGTGGTGCGCGGCCCGATGCTGGCCCACAAGGCCGAGGACGAGGGCGTCGCGGTGGCCGAGATCCTGGCCGGCAAGGCCGGGCACGTGAACTACAACGTCATCCCGGGCGTGGTCTACACCATGCCGGAGGTCGCCTCCGTCGGCCAGACCGAGGAAGAGGTGAAGGCCTCGGGCATCGCCTACTCCGTCGGCAAGTTCCCGTTCACCGCCAATGGCCGCGCCCGCGCGATGCGCCACTCGGACGGCTTCGTAAAGGTGATCGCGGACGCCAACACGGACCGCGTGCTGGGCGTCCACATCATCGGCGCCAGCGCCGGCGAACTGATCCACGAGGCGGCCGTGCTGATGGAGTTCGGCGGCTCCTCCGAGGACCTCGCCCGCACCTGCCACGCCCACCCGACCCTGAGCGAAGCCGTCAAGGAAGCCGCCATGGCGGTGGAGAAGCGCGCGATTCATATTTGAGCGATCTACCGGCGGTTGGTGGACCAACCCGCGCCGCAGACTTAAGAGGCCCGCCATACTTCAACGATGGCGGGCCTCATGATTCTCGGAAGTTTCTTCTCCCGCATCGTGCTGCCGTTTAGCTTCGCCGCGCTCGCCGCGGGTTGTCAGGTCGACGACAAGATCACCGCATCCCAGTTGATGGCCACCGACAAGGGAGTGGTCGTCTTCTACGCCGCCTTCGCGGATCAGGAGTGCTCGATCATCGACTTGAAGCTGGCCAAGCAGGAACCCGACTCTAAAGGTTGGGTCTTGAACCACGGCCTGCATCACGAGCAGAGGGTTTTCACGAAGGACACCGCCGGCGTCAATCCGCTACCGGCAGGCGAATGGGGCATCGTCGAGTTCGAATGCTCCGGCTATCGGCAGAAGACCCGGCTGACTGCGAAGCAACTCTCATGGGCGTTCCGCCACGTCGTGTATGAGCGTCCGATTGCGACCTTCAGCGTGCAGCCGGGCGAGGTCGTCAACATCGGCATGTTGAAGGCGATCAGGGCCGGGGGCGTGGGGATCAGCCAGGTGGCCGAAATCCCCGATGGGGTCCTCCGCGAATTTCGCGAGCGCTTTCCCACGCTGAACGAGCGCATGACCACACGCCTCATGAGCAAACCGGAGCTGCCGACACTTCCCGGCGCCCCGCTCGCAGCGCAGCCTCTGCGCTCGCCTGCGGCGCCCGCCGGACAGGTGCAGTAATCATCGAGACGTCGGCCACGCGCGGAACCACGGCCGGCCTTCCGGGCTTCCTCAACGTCGGAGGAGGTCCCATGCCCAAGTTCGTCACCATCGGCTACGGAGACCGGGCCGGCTACGACCGCACCGCCTCGCAGATCCGCGACGCCGCCCATGCGCATGACGAGACGCTGAAGCAGCTCGGCGCGCTAATGGGCATGGCGGGATCGCCGGTTCAGGTGCGAAACCCCGACGCGGCCGGCGTGAAGACCACGAACGGCCGCTTTACGGCTTCATCGCTCCCTGTCGCAGGCTTCGCCATCATCGAGGCTGCCGACGTGGCGGACGCGATTGCGCTGGTGTCGCGCTCGCCCTGCGCGGTCGCGCATGGGGTGGTCGAGGTGTGGCCGCTGATCGAAGCGTAACCAAGCAACGCTCGCCGTCCTTGCGAGGAGCGCAGCGACGCGGCAATCCAGGGCGCCGCACCTCCCTCACCGGGAGCGCGCGGATAATGAGCAACGCCGAGCTCAGCCGCGCGGTGGATTGCTTCGCTGCGCTCGCTATGACGGCGGCGTTGCGGTTGAGATTGGCCGGCTAAATGAGATGCACCGCCATCGGGGCGAACGCGGCGATGCCCATGAAGACGGCCCCGACCACGCCGAGCCCCGCAGCCACCCAGATCAGCGCCGCGATGCCGGTGATGATGGACGACGACGCGATCACGATGGCGAGCTGAAGGGCAGCTGACGACACCTCGTAGTGGTCATGCTTGCGGCCCTGCAGGTCGCGCTTGTCCTCGGCCGCCTTGGCGCGGGCGGCGAGTTCCTTGCGGCCTTCCTGAGTCTCGGGCTCGCTGTCCCAGCGCGCCTGCGTGGCCTTCCACGTGTCGATGCGCTTCTGGGCGGCGGCCTTGCGGGCCGGGTCCGGGATGGCGTCGAGCTCGAATTCGAGTTGCTCGGCGGCCGTGCGCACCACGGTGCCGCGAATCGTCTTGGCCTGGAAGAAGGCCCAGAGATTGGAGGCCTCCACGTTGGCGGCCAGCGAATTGGTCTGCGCCTCGTTGCCGCCCTGCTCCGAAAAGGCCAGGAACAGCGCCAGGATGCCGATCAGCAATGCGATCTTTTTGTTTCCGCCCTCGACCGGGCCGGCGTCGTGCGACATCGAACTCATTCCCCCAAAGGTCGGCTGGCGACCTGTCGGCGCGGAGTTGAATCGTGATTCGCGTCATCCGCAAGCGCGAACCCTCTCTCTCCGGCAGGAGAAAGAGGGTTCGCTCGACGCCGTCGGCAACGAGGTCCGGGCGCTTACTCCGCGCCTTCCCGCGCCAGCGCGGGCGGCGCATTGCGGGTCTTCCACAAGGACCACGCCACGCCGGCCCCCAGAATCGCGAAGGTGGCGCCAAGCGAGATGGCCGGCGGAACCTTGGCGATGCCGAGCATGTCGGCCACCACGATCTTGGAGCCGATGAAGATCAGCACGGCCGCGAGCGCGTATTTCAGGTAGGCGAAGCGGTCGACCATGGCGGCCAGCGCGAAGTAGAGCGCGCGAAGGCCCAGGATGGCGAAGATGTTGGAGGTGAACACCAGGTAGGTGTCGGTCGTGATCGCGAAGATCGCCGGCACTGAGTCCACCGCGAAGATCACGTCCGCGACATTCACCAGGATGAGAACCAGGAAAAGCGGCGTTAGCGCGGTCTCCATCCGGCCGGTGGCCGGGTTGGGCTCCTTCACGACGAAACGCTCGCCCCGCAGCTCGTCCGTTACCCGGAAGCGCTTGCGCATGAAGCGCAGGATGGGGTTGGACGCGACGTCGTACTCCTTGTCGGCGGCCCAGATCATCTTCACGCCGGTGATCACCAGGAAGGCGGCGAAGATGTAGAGCACCCAGCTGAACTGCTGCACCAGCGCCGCGCCGACGCCGATCATGAGGCCGCGCAACAGGATGACGGCAAGGATGCCCCAGAACAGCACCCGGTGCTGATAAGCGCGCGGGATGCCGAAATAGCCGAATATCATCGCGATGACGAAGATGTTGTCCATCGAGAGACTTTTCTCGATGACGTAGCCGGTGAGGTATTCGAGGCCGGCCTGGGGTGAGATCTGCCACCACACGACCGCCCCGAAGGCGACGCCCATGACGATGTAGAAGGCAGAGAGCAACAGGCTCTCGCGCACTGAGATCTCTTTCGATTCTTTGTGCAGAACGCCCAGATCGAAGGCGAGCAGCGCCACTACGATGATCGCGAAGCCAATCCACATCCAGAGCGGCTTGGCCAATACGGGTATGAGCAGGAATTCCAGCATGTCGGGCCCATGGTTGAATGATCAACGATGGCGCCGACATCACGAGAGGTTCGGACTCTCGCCAGAGGGGCCCGGTCGCCAGATTGCGAAGTGGGGACTGCGCATTTGCGTTTCAAGGCGCGGCGCCCGCTGAAATCTTCGTTTCCTGGTCACCAAGCTTCGCATCCCGACTGGCCTGTGGCGCCGATCGCCGTCATCATCACACCGAGATCATCGTTGACCATCCCGCAGCGGCGCGCCCCGGCTCGCCGCAACGGAGTTCGTCGTCATGTTCGTTTCCCCCCGCGGCCGCCTGGCCGTGCTTGCGCTTTCGATGCTGGCCCTGCTCGCCGCCCCCACAGCGGCCGGCGCGCAGACGGTCGTGCGCGTGCTGCTCGACTGGAAGCTCGACGCCATGGCGGCGCCGTTCCTGGTCGCGCAGGACAAGGGTTATTTTCGCGCAGAGGGGCTCGACGTCTCGATCGAGCCCGGGTCGGGCTCCCGCGACACCGTCGCAAAGCTGGCGACCGGCGGGTTCCAGTTTGGCGTCGGCGACGTCAATACGTTGATCCGATATCGGGACGAGAACCCGGGAACGGACCTCTCGGCCGTGCTGATGCTGCAGGATGCGCCACCCTTCGCGATCATCGGCCGACGCAGCCGCGGCATCACGGCCGAGCCCTCCAGTCTCGTCGGCAAGGCGATCGGCGCGTCGTCGGCCGATGGCGCCGCGGCGCAGTGGCCTGTTTTTCGAAAGCTCACCAAGCTGGAGGCCGGTGCGGCCCGGATCGAAACCGTTGGGCTCGCGGTGCGCGAGCCGATGCTCGCGTCGGGCGAGTTGGACGGCGTGTTCGGCTCGGCCGTGTCCACATTGGTGACGCTGAAAAGCCGTGGCGTGCCGGCGGATGATCTCATCGTGCTGGCGATGCGCGACTACGGCCTGGAGCTCTACGGCGACGCCGTGATCGTGCAGGGTGCGTTTGCAAAGAGCGATCCCGCTGCCGTGAAAGGGTTCCTCCGCGCGCTGACGCGGGGCATGCGCGACGTGGTGGCGGAGCCGGGCGCGGTGGTCGAGGCCGTCTTGCGGCGTAACGACCAGGCCCGCCGCGACGTAGAGTTCGAGCGGCTTGCTCTTTCGCTGGAGCGAATCCAGCTCACGCCATGGGTAAAGGAGCAGGGATGGGGCGGGATCGACCGCGCCCGCTTTGAACGCGCGATCGACCAGATCGGCTCGGCTTTCGCGTTTCGGACGAAGCCGGACGTAAAGGATATCTTCAACGACGCGTTTTTGCCGGCCGCCGAGGAGCGTCAGGTCGACTAAGTCGAGCCAGCTGCCGGCGATCGCCGCTATTCAACGAGGCGGAACTGCAGAAACGTGGTTCGCTGGATAAAGGAAAAGTTGTCGTCCGAGATCAGGCTCAGGATCACGGCCCCGTCCGGACCGCGGTGGATCGCGAGCCCTTCCATGTTGTCGATGTGCTGGCGCATGTCGAGATCCACCAGCACGGGCCCATCCAGCAGAGCGCCGGGGCGGATGGAGCCGCCCGGGACGCGGCGGATGCGCATGCCGACGCCGTCGAGCCAGTTGAACCGGCGCTCCAGCATCAGCATGTCGCCGTCCGGCAGGAAGGCGAGATCGGTGATGTCGAAATCGTCCCGGCGCACCACCCGGAACTCGCCTCGCTGCGGGCCGGTGAGGATCCAACCCTTGGTGGGCGCGTCCGCCCCGCGTGTGGCTCGTTCGGCAATCACCACGAGGCTGCCGGCCAGCGCGCCCGCGGTGGCGATGCCGATGGCCTCCAGGCTGCGGTTCTCCGGCAGGGTCTTCACCGCCGGCGGCACGGGGATGATCTGGCCCCGCGCCAGCAGGCCCTCGCGCCCGATGTCGAACCTGCGCACCTCGTGAACGCGCTCGAAGCCCACATACGCGACCCCGTCGTGCACGCAAAGGCTTTCGCTGTCCCACGCGCGCGTACGCCACAGCGGCGTTCCATCCGCGCCGAGCAAGGGAGCGATGGAGGCTTCCACAATCGCGGTGGGCGTCCGCTCCGTGTAGGCGACGCGGGCCGACAGCCAGCCTCCAACGTCGCTAACCGCCAGGATACGCTGTCCGTCGGCGCTGATCGACAGTCCCGACCAGCCGCCGAAATTTCGGTCGTCGCTGTCGAGGTCCAGCCCGCCGATGAACTCGAGCGCGCCGAAACGCCGGACGTCGCCGCCCAGAATCGGCAGGCGCTCCACCGGGCGCGCCTTGACGCGGATCGCGGTCGGGACCGCAAGGCCAACCTCCGGCCCTTGCGCAGCGGCGACCCGGCCGGCGGCGAAGCCGGCCGCCGCGGCGACGAGGCCGCGCCCGAAGGCGCGTCGAGAGAGCCTCATCCCCGGCCGCCGGCGCGGCGCGGCGGCGCAATGGTCTTGGGCGGCGTGGCGTTCTCGTCGAAGAGCTCCGCAAGCTTCTCGGTCATCGCGCCGCCAAGCTCCTCGGCGTCCACAATGGTGACGGCCCGGCGATAATAGCGGGTCACATCGTGCCCGATACCGATCGCGATCAGCTCCACGGGCGAGCGGGTCTCCACCTCCTCGATCACCCAGCGCAGGTGCTTCTCGAGGTAGTTGCCGGGATTCACCGACAGGGTGGAGTCGTCCACCGGAGCGCCGTCCGAGATCATCATCAGGATCTTGCGCTGTTCGGGGCGCGCCAGCAGGCGCTTGTGCGCCCAGTCCAGCGCCTCTCCGTCGATGTTCTCCTTGAGCAGCCCCTCGCGCATCATCAGGCCGAGGTTCTTGCGCGCACGCCGCCAAGGCGCATCCGCTGCCTTGTAGACGATATGGCGCAAGTCGTTCAAACGGCCGGGATTGGCCGGCTTGCCGGACTGCAGCCACGTCTCGCGCGATTGCCCGCCCTTCCAGGCGCGGGTCGTGAAACCGAGAATCTCTGTCTTGACGCCGCAACGCTCCAGCGTGCGCGCCAGGATGTCTGCGCAGGTCGCCGCCACGGTGATCGGCCGACCGCGCATGGAGCCGGAATTGTCGATCAGCAGGGTCACGACGGTGTCGCGGAAATTCGTGTCCTTCTCGCGCTTAAAGCTTAGCGGCTGGAAGGGGTCGATCACGATGCGGGTCAGCCGCGCCGGATCGAGCGCGCCTTCTTCCAGGTCGAACTCCCAGGCGCGGTTCTGCTGCGCCATCAGGCGGCGCTGCAGGCGGTTGGCCAGCCGGGCGACGACGCCCTGCAGGTGCCCGAGCTGCTTGTCCAGATAGCTGCGCAACCGAGCCAGCTCGTCCGCGTCGCAAAGCTCCTCGGCGGCGATCATTTCGTCAAATTTGGTGGTGAAGGCCTTGTAGTCCGGGCCGCGAGCCTCGCGGGTGCTCGACACCGGCGGACGCCAAGCCTCGGAGGGCTCGTCGCCGTCCGCTTCGTCGGAATCCTCCGGCATTTCCCCGGTAGGCCCTTCGGAGGTTTCGGACTGGCCGTCCTCCATCTCGTCCGTGGCCTCCTCGGAGCGCTCCATCTCGGCGCGCTCGGCGGCGGATTGCTCCTCGGACTCGCCGTCCTGCTGCTCCTGGTTCTGGTTCTGGTCGTCGGACTGCTCGTCGTCCTCCGAATCCTCCGGATCCATGCTGGAGTCTTCGGCCATGTCGAGGCTGGCCAGGAGCTCGCGCACCGAACGCGAAAATTGCCTCTGGTCCTCCACGTTGGAGACCAGCTTGTCCAGGTTCGAGCCGGCTTTTTCCTCGATCCAGGGCCGCCAGAGGTCCACCACCTTCTGGGCGGCGGGCGGCGGCTTCAGCCCGGTCAGGCGCTCGCGCACCATCATGGCGACCGCGTCTTCAAGCGGCGCATCGGCGCGGTCGGAAATCTCGTGATA
Organism: Alsobacter metallidurans; assembly: GCF_014636935.1. Taxonomy (GTDB): domain Bacteria; phylum Pseudomonadota; class Alphaproteobacteria; order Rhizobiales; family Beijerinckiaceae; genus Alsobacter; species Alsobacter metallidurans. The sequence continues at coordinate 53,223 of NZ_BMES01000003.1, forward strand.
GGCGCCGCGGTGGTAGCGGTCCTCCAGCATGGCCGTGATGTTGGAAGCGACGCCTGTCATGCGGTTCGAGCCGATGGACTCGACGCGCGACTGCTCCACCGCGTCATACACGGCGCGCGCCTGCTGGCCTTCGGGCGCGTGTCGACGATGCACCGCCTGGTCGTGGCAGGCGAGGCGCAGCGCCATGGAGTCGGCCTGGCCGCGCACGATGGCGGCGTCCGCGGCGCTCATCTTGCGCGGCGGCTCGGCCAGCCTGGCGCGCTCGCCCGTCAGAGCCGGCCGGTCGGACGCGAAGGTGACTTCCAACTCTGGCTGGCGCGCGATGGCGCGCAGGCACCCGGCCACCGAGCGCTTGAACGGCTCGATGGGCGCTTCATTGGGCTGTGCGGGCTTGCGGTTGGATGAGCTCACCCGGCGTTGCTCCTCAGCTCAGCGCGACGTTCACGGCGCTCTCGGGCAGTTCCTGGCCGAAGGCGCGCTGGTAGAACTCCGCCACCAGCGGCCGCTCGAGTTCGTCGCACTTGTTCAGGAAGGTGAGCCGGAACGCAAAGCCGATATCCTTGAAGATGTCGGCGTTCTCGGCCCAGGTGATCACCGTGCGCGGGCTCATCACGGTCGACAGGTCGCCGTTGATGAAGGCGTTGCGGGTGAGGTCCGCCACGCGCACCATCTTGTTGACGATGTCGCGGCCTTCCTTGCCGGTGTAGTGCTTGGCCTTGGCCAGCACGATGTCGACTTCCTTGTCGTGCGGCAGGTAGTTCAGCGTGGTGACGATCGACCACCGGTCCATCTGGCCCTGGTTGATCTGCTGCGTGCCGTGGTAAAGGCCCGACGTGTCGCCGAGCCCCACCGTGTTGGCGGTCGCGAACAGGCGGAAAGCCGGGTGCGGGCGGATCACGCGCTTCTGGTCCAGCAGCGTCAGCTTGCCCGAAATTTCCAAGATGCGCTGGATCACGAACATCACGTCCGGGCGGCCGGCGTCATACTCGTCGAACACCAGCGCGATGTTGTTCTGAAGAGCCCAGGGCAGGATGCCGTCCTGGAACTCGGTGATCTGCTTTCCGTCCTTCAGCACGATCGCGTCCTTGCCGACGAGGTCGACGCGGGAGACGTGGCTGTCGAGGTTAATGCGGATACAGGGCCAGTTCAGGCGCGCCGCAACCTGCTCGATGTGGGTCGACTTTCCGGTGCCGTGATAGCCCGTGACCATCACGCGCCGGTTGCGCGCGAAGCCGGCCAGGATCGCCAGCGTGGTGTCGCGGTCGAACAGGTAGTCCTGGTCGAGATCGGGGACGTGGGCGTCCGGCTCGGAATAGGCGGGGACCTGCATATCGAGGTCGATGCCGAACAGCTTGCGGACGGACACGGTCGTGTCCGGCAACCCCGGCGCCAAGGCAGTCGTGGCAGACATGGATCCTCACTGACGAACGACGGGGCGCGCCCCGGGGGCTCCGGCCTGTGGCCCGGAGCCCTGTGCTTGTTTAGTGGCTGGCGCGACGCGACGCAATTCGTGACGGGCGCATCCCGGATGGGCCTTCATGCGCGGCGCGCGGAGCGGGCCCGCATATCGAGGCCGTTCAGCCCCGGCCTGCGGCTTTCAGCGTGTTGTAGGCGGTAATGATCTCGCGCAGCCGATCTTCGTAGGAGCGGTCGCCGCCGTTGGCGTCCGGGTGGTTCTGCTTCACGAGTTCCTTGTAGCGGGCCTTCACGGTGGCTGCGTCAACGGTTTCGTCGAGTCCCAGCGCGTCATAGGCCTTCTTGGCGACGGGCCCGACGCCCGGCTTGCGTTGCTCCGGCTCGTGCCGGCCCGCAAAGCCGCCGGCCTTGAACACGCCCAGCGGATCCTCGAACACGAAGTCGGTGCCCGGCTCCGCCCCGGCCTGCGACTTCTGGCCGCCTTTCACGCCCATCGACCAGGTCGGCCGGTGACCCACCAACGCGTCCTTCTGGTACTTCTGCACGGCGTCGTCCGTCATGCCGGCGAAGTAATTGTAGGAGGCGTTGTACTCGCGCACGTGCTCCATGCAGAACTGGAAATACTGGCCTTCGTGCGTGCGGCCCTTGGGGGCGCGGAACTCCCCGCGCGCCTCGCATCCCGGATGGTCGCAACGCGGCCCGCTCACGGGCGCGCTCTGGGCTTTTGGCCGCGCTTGGGCCGCCCGACGGGGGCGGCTGCGAATCTTGTCGAAGATGGACGAGTTGAGATTCATGACCGGGTCATTATGAGGTGTCGGGCGGTCGGGGCAAGCCGGGTGCGACAAGGGAACGTCCGTCGCCGCACGCCGCGGCGCCGGGGCCACAGAAATCCGTCGACCGCCGGCGGACTGCAGCGGAGAGGCTGACCCATGAGCATTAAGGATGCGATAACCTCCAAGCTCACGCAGGCGCTGTCGCCTGTCGAGCTGACCGTCATCGACGAGTCGGACCACCATCGCGGGCACGGCGGCTGGCGCGAGGGCGGGGAAACTCACTTCAACGTCAAGGTGGTGTCGGACGCCTTCGCGGGCAAGAGCCGCGTCGAACGCCATCGCATGGTGAACGCGCTACTGGCCGACGAACTTGCCGGCCGCGTCCATGCCCTGGCGCTCAGCGCCAAGGCGCCGGGGGAGTAACCCCGGCGCAGGCTGCGTCGCCTACCGCAGCCGCTCCAGGATGCTCACATAATTGGCCACGGCCGCGCCGCCCATGTTGAAGATGCCGCCCAGCGTCGCCGCCGGTATCTGCATGTCGCCGGCTTCGCCAGCCAGTTGCATGGCAGTCATGGCGTGCATGGAGACGCCAGTCGCCCCGATCGGGTGACCCTTCGCCTTGAGGCCGCCCGACGGGTTTACGGGCAGCCGCCCGTCCTTCTGGGTCCAGCCTTCCTTGATCGCCACCGCGCCACGGCCTTCCGGCGTGAGCCCCATGGCCTCGTATTCGATCAGCTCCGCCACCGTGAAGCAGTCATGCGTCTCCACAAAGGAGAGGTGATCGAGGCTGACGCCCGCCTGCGCGAGCGCGCGCTTCCAGGCTTCGGCGCAGCCGTCGAACTTCAGGATGTCGCGCTTGGACATCGGCAGGAAGTCCTGCACGTGCGCGGCGGCCCGGAACGCGATGGCGCGCTTCATGCGCAGCGCCGTGTCCACGTCCGCGAGCACCAGCGCGGCTGCGCCGTCGGACACGAGCGAACAGTCGGTGCGCTTCAGCGGACCGGCCACGAAGGGGTTCTTCTCGCTCTCTTGCCGGCAGAACTCGACGCCCAGGTCCTTGCGCATCTGCGCATAGGGATTTGAGACGCCGTTCTTGTGGTTTTTGGCCGCGATCATCGCGAGCGCGTCGGACTGGTCGCCATGGCGCTGGAAATAGCCGGCCGCGATCTGGCCGAAGACGCCCGCGAAGCCGCCGGGCGTGTCGCCGTCCTCGGGCAGGTAGGAAGCCTTGAGCAGGTTCTTGCCGATGTCCGCGCCCGGCGTCTTGGTCATCTGCTCGACGCCGACCACGAGCACAATCTTGGCCTGTTTGGCGGCAATGCTCTTCAGGCCGCTATGCACGGCGGCCGAGCCCGTCGCGCAGGCGTTCTCGACGCGCGTGGTTGGCTTGAATCGGAGGTCGTCGTCGGCCTGCAGCACCAGCGAGGCGGTGAAATCCTGGGCCGAGAAGCCGGCGTTGTAATGGCCGAGCACGATTTCGTCGACCTCCGACGCCGCGATGCCAGCGTGATCCAGCGCCTCGTTGGTGACGCGGACGATGAGACTCTCGACGGTCTCGGCGTCCATCTTGCCGAAGGGCGTGTGGGCCCAGCCCACGATGCAAGCGGTCATGGCTCGTGTTCCTCGCGTTTCCGCCGGGAGAATGGCGGTTGCGGGCTCGTCCGGCAAGGCGCGTCGCCGCACGGCTCGCGTGCAGGATCGCGCGGGCTGCCTGCGGCCCGGCGGCGACGCGACGAGGGTCCGTCCGCATAGGTCAAGGCGTAACGGAACGGGCGGCTTCCCGGCCGCGTTGACGGCGCGAACCATCGAGGAGGAAAAAACAATGACCGCGAATTCGGCGACTTTGCTCGACGAGGCGGCGCGCCATGGCCAGGGCGACGCTCAGGCCGGCCTGCCCAAGCGCAGCCGGGACGATCTTGTCACGTTGTTGAGCCAAAACGGCGTCCGCGTCAGTGCGAGCGACAGCGACGCGGTGTTTGAACGCTATTCGGAAACCTACGACCAGAAGGAGCGGCAGGAGCAGCTCGTTGACGCCGGGTCCGAAATGTCGTTCCCGGCCAGCGATCCGCCGTCCTACATGGCGGGCGCCTCCGTGGCGGGCGGACCGCCCGAGGGCTCAGAAACCCGCGAGGCCGCCAATACCACCACCGAGGACCCGGCCGAGGTTAAAAAGGTGGCGGAGACGGACGGCACCGGCGGCCACAAGGCCGACCACAAGGGCGGCAAGGAAACCGCCAACGCGTCCCGGCGCTGACGCGACGTCGCAACCGATCTCGCCCGATCATGCGTCTCTGCGTCGGATACGGCGTCGTCGGACGCAGCCGATCGGCCGCCGCCCGGCCGGATGACGCTCTAGGTTCCGTGCGTCCAGAGGAGCAGCACGACGCCGCCCACGATCAGCGTCATGCCGATGATTTCGCGGGCGGTGGTCTCCTGCCCGAAGAGCCGCTTCGAGACCGCCTGAGCGAGCAGGACCTCCACGAGCGCCAGCGTCCGCACATTCGCGGCGCTGGTGAGCGAAAAGCCGAGGAACCAGAACTGGGACGCGAAAGCGCCGGCGAAGCCCGCCATCAGGGACGGACGCCAGGCGCCGAAGCTCTTCATCAAGGCGGGCCTGTCGAAAAGGCCAAGCCAGACCACCAGCAGCGCCGTCTGCATGCCGAGCGACCACGCCAGGGTGGTGGTGGCGCGTAACACGAAGGAGCCGCTCTCCAGCGTCAGGATGGCGCCGCGAAAGCCGATGGCCGAGAGGGCGAAGAACGCGCCCGCCACGATGCCGAGCACGGCGGGCCGTAGGCCGGCGGCGGTAAGGCCGGGCGAGCCGGGTTTCACGGCCATCATGACGACCCCGGCCGTCGCCACCACGATCGCGAGGGCGCCGCCCAAGGTCAGATGGTCGCCCAGGAACAGGAGGCCGAAGATCGCCACTTGCACGGGCTCGGTCTTGATGTAGGCGGTGGTGACCGCGAAGGAGCGCTCGCGCATCGTGGCAAGCATCAGCACCGTCGCGAGGATCTGCGTGACCGCGCCTCCGAGAACCCAGGCGAGGTAGCGCCCCGTGGCGGCTGGCGCGGCCTCCCCGCCGATCTGCGAGACGGCCAGCAGAAACAACAGCGCGAACGGGAAGCCATAGAGGAAACGGACCTGCGACGCTCCAACGGTGCCGAGCGTTTCGGTGAGGCTCCGCTGCATGGCGTTGCGCGCCGTTTGGGCCACCGACGCCACCAGCGTGGTCAGGATCCAGAGATAGGCCATGCCGGCGACCTTCCACGTACGGGGCCTTCGCTCGCCCGAACGTGGCCATGATCGGCGGGTAGCACTCGCCGCCGTGCTAGGCAAATCGCGGGGCGCGGGGTAGAAATCCGTGTCCGCGTCAGGCAGCCCCCGGGCCGCCGTGATCGCCAGAGCGAGCAAGGCCGACGTCACCCCCTCGCCGGCCCCACCTATGCATTGTCTAGGCCCGCACGGTCTCGCTAGGACTGGGCGCGAACCGGAACGATCTGATGACACGAGTGTCCCGCCGCGTATCCGCATTCCCCTCTGGTTTCTTCTCCCTTCTCGACTGTCGCGCCGCACGCATGATCGGCCGCGTGGGACTCATCCTGTCGGCCGTAGCCGTCGGGGCGACCACCGCGCAGGCTGCTGCCCCCTATGTGGTCGCCGACGTGAGCACGGGACGCGTGCTGTTTTCCGAAGACGCCACGATGCCGTGGTACCCGGCTTCGGTGACCAAGCTGATGACCACCTATGTGGCGCTCAAGAAGGTGCGCGAGGGCAAGATTTCGTTCGACACCGCGATCCCGATCTCGGCCGCCGCGAATTCAGTTCCGCCGTCCAAGATCGGCGCGAAGCCAGGCCTCGAGGTGACACTCGAGAACGCTCTCAAGATGATGCTCGTGAAGTCCGCCAACGACATGGCGGTTGTGATCGCCGAGGGCGTCGGAGGCACGGTTGACGACTTTGCCGCGTTGATGAACCAGGAGGCCGCCCGCCTCGGCATGCGCGAAAGCCACTTCGTCAACCCGAACGGGCTCTTTGCAGACGGGCAGCAAACCTCCGCCCGCGACCTCGCAATCCTCACCATCGCACTGCTGCGCGACTTTCCGGATCACGCCGACCTGTTCCACATCGGGTCGGTGAAACTCGGCAAGCGCGTGCTGAAGAACACCAACGGGCTGATCGGCCGGTACCAGGGCATCGAGGGCATGAAAACGGGCTTCATTTGCCCGTCGGGCTTCAACCTCGTCGCGGTCGCAAGCCGAAACGGCCAGCGTCTCGTCGCGGTCGTGATGGGAGCGGCTTCCGGATCAGACCGGACCCTGAAGGCCGCTCAGTTCCTCGACAAGGGCTTCAGCGGCGGCTACGGCGGCATCTTCGGCGGTGGCGGCGGTTCCCTGCAGTCGCTTCCCGCGTCGTCCGTGACCACGCCGCCCAACATGCGCGAGGACATCTGCGTCCACCGCAAGGGCGCGCCCGCCTCCGAGGAGGAGGCCGAGCCGCAGACTACCGTTCAGGCTCCCGGCGGCAACGAGGACGGCCGCGCCGCCCCGATGGCGATGGCCGCCGTGAGCCCGCAGAGCGGCATGGCGACGGGCCCGCGCACGCTGGGCCCGCGCGCCGCGCTGGACGTGCAGACGGTGTTCATCGGGCGGACCGAGCGTTCAGCCAGCGCTCCGCAGGCTGCCAACGCGCTGTTCACGCCCGTGCTGACCGCCCGCAAGGCGCCCGAGAAGGGCGCACCCAAAACGGCCGCCGCCTATGCGGACCCCGCCACCGAGGCGACGCCAGACATCGAGGTGAAGCCCGCCAACGTAAAGCCGCTCAAGGCCGGCGCGATCGCGCCCGGCGTCAAGGCTAAGGCCGCGCCCCGCCACGGCGCCATCGGCAAAGCTCCGGCCGTGGCGGCGACCAAGCCCGCAGACCTCAATAACGAGCAGGCTGAGCCCGCCAAGGCGCTGGAGGGCAAGAGCGCCCGTCCGGCCGGCAAGCTCGTGTCGCCGACATTGCGCAAGACTGCGACCGGCAAAGGCAAGCCCGCCATTCACGCGAAAACGCAAGCCAAGCCCGCGCCCGCGAAAGCGAAGCTTGATCCCAAGGGCAAGCCTGTTCAGAAGAAGGTTTCGGCCGCCGCTCCGGATGCCGGTAAGCCGCCCGCCAGCGCCGAGTAACCCGAACCGGCTCGGCCGGCCCGACTGGAAGCCGCCGCCCCATGACCGCGCCACCCTCCGCCTCGGGCGGCTTCCTGCTCGCGCTCGCCGGGGCCGCGGCCTACGGCTTCAACATCACCTTCGCGCGCATCGCCGCCTTCGAGGGCGTGCAAGGGCCCCTGATGGTGGTGTTCCGCGTCGTCGTCATGCTGGCGCTCGCGGTCTGCATGGCGATCGTGCTGCGCGGCGGCCTCTCGGTGGCGACACGCGATCGCCCCGCGCTCGGCGTTCTCGGCGTCGCGAGCGCCGGCGTTGGCATCTGCTACCTCTCCTCCGTGGCGTTCATCCCGGTCACGGTCGCGGCGGTGGTGTTCTACACCTATCCGGTGCTGATCGTGCTGCTTAGCCCCTTCGTGGAAGGTAAGCGGCTCTCCGCGCCGCTGCTCGGCGTCGCCGCGCTGGCGTTTGTCGGCATCGTGCTGGTGCTGGGCCCGGCCTTCGACAGCCTCGATCCGCGCGGCCTTGCGCTCGCCTTCGGAGCAAGCCTGTCGGCGGTGGCGCAGTTCTTCGCCGCGACGCGCTGCGGCGGCGTCGGGGCGGCCCCGAAAGTGTTCTGGGTGCACGTGATCTGCCTGCCCGCCGCGCTTGCGGCGGCGCTCGCGACCGGAGGGCTGCGCGGCCCCGAGGCCCTGCTGGCCGCACCCTGGGCGGTGGCGCTGACGATTGGCGGCTTCGTGCTCGGCTTCGTGTTCCAAATGGCCGCGCTTGGGCGCGTCAGCGCAGTGGCGGGCGGGCTCGCCTTCTGCCTCGAACCCGTCGTGGCCGCCCTCACCTCCGCGCTGGTGCTGGGCGAGCGGCTCGCGCCGGTCCAGTATGCGGGCGGCGCGCTGGTGATCGGGGCCATCATGGCCAATGTCGCCTTGCAGGGACGCCGGCCCGCCAAGCCCGCGATCGCGTGAGGACCAGCATGCAGGCTCCCATTCCGCTCACGATCCTCACCGGCTTCCTCGGCGCGGGCAAAACCACGCTGCTGAACCGTCTGCTGCAGGATCCCGCCCTCGCCGACACGGTGGTGATCGTCAACGAGTTCGGCGAGATCGGGCTCGACCACCTGTTCATCGAGGCGGTGGACGGCGACATGGTGCTCCTGTCGTCCGGCTGCCTGTGCTGCACGGTGCGGGGCGACCTCGTCGCCGCGCTGGAGGATCTTCTCACCAAGCGCGACGCTGGCGACATTTCGCCGTTCCGCCGCGTGCTGGTTGAAACCACCGGCCTCGCCGACCCCGCCCCGATCCTGCAAGCCGCCCTGTCGCATCCCTATCTGGCCACCCGCTACGCCATCGACGGCGTCGTCACCGTGGTGGACGCTCTCACGGGCTTCGCCACGCTGGACGAGCATTCCGAGGCTGTGAAGCAGGCCGCGGTGGCGGACCACATCGTGTTCACCAAGACGGACCTGCTGGACGAAACAACACAGCCGACCTTCGAGCGCCTCAAGGCGCGCATCAGCCGCCTCAACCCGGGCGCGCCGCTGCTGGACGCCGCCGCCGGAGAGGCTGACGCGGCCGCCCTGCTGGGCGCGGGCCCGTTCGACTTCGCCGGCAAGATCCCGGACGTCGCCGCCTGGCTGCGCGAGGAGGCCTATGCCGACGCGAACCACGGCGCGCACGACCACGTCCATGACGAGCGCGACCAACACGCCCATGACGTGAACCGGCACGACGCCCGCATCCGGGCCTTCTGCCTCGCCACCGACAAGCCCGTCCCGCTGGCCGCGCTGGACATGTTCCTGACGCTGCTGCCCTCCGCGCACGGGGCCAAGCTGCTGCGGATGAAGGGGATCGTCCATCTCGCCGGCCAGCCGGAGCGGCCGCTGGTGATCCACGGCGTCCAGCACGTGATGCACCCGCCGGTGGCGCTTCCCGCCTGGCCGGACGCCGACCGCCGCACCCGCATCGTGTTTATCACGCGCGATCTGGACGAGAGCTTCGTCCGCCGGATGTGGGACGCCTTCACGGGCACGCCCGCCATCGACACGCCCGACCGCGCCGCCCTGATGGAAAACCCGCTCTCGCTGCGTAACGGCTGAGCGCCGCGGCGGCTGAGCGCGTCAGCCTTTCAGGATCACAAACAGCAGGCCTTCGCCGTCCCGTTCGGCGGCCAGCAATACATCGCCGGTTTCGTTCAGCAGATGCGGGATGTCGATCGCCGCCATCGGATCCGTCGCGTTGGCGCGCAGCACCGCGCCGGCGGGCAAGCCGGCCAGGGCCTTGCGCACACGCAGCGCAGGCAGCGGACATTTCAGCCCGCGCAGGTCGAGGTCGTGGATGGGCTCGGGGGTGGGCGTCATGCGGGCCGTCTACCACGGCTGGCCCGGCGAGCGGAACGTCGATTTAACCCCTCGCGTCCCATGCTCGCTCCATGATCGTCACCCCGGCCGCAGCTTCACCCGTCCGCGTTGCGGCGTTCGGCGCCGCCGACGCCGCGCCGCCTATGGCGGCTTGGCGCACGCTGGCCGCGCAGGGCGACGACCGCAATCCGTTCTGGGAGCCCGCCTTCGCGCTTCCGGCCGCGACGCTGCCCGGCGTCGCACCGCCGTTGTTCGTGGCGTGCTGGCGCGGCGAGCGCATGACGGCGCTGCTGGCGCTGGAGCGCCCCCGACTGGGCGCTGCGTCGCCGCTGCTGCGCGCCTGGTCGCACGATCAGGCCGTGCTCGGTGCGCCCTTGCTGGATCCGCTTCACGGCGCCGAGGACATCGGCGTCGCGCTCCGTTGGCTCCAGTCGCGCCACCGGCTCGCCGGGGCGTTGCTGTGGCGTTGGATGCCGGAGGACGGCCCCGCGGCCGCGGCGCTGGCGGCCGCAGGGGCGCGGCCCGTCCGGCTCGACGCGCATGAGCGCGCCGCCCTGGCGAACGCCAGCCCGCTGCCGGTCAAGAAGCGCAAGGAACTCGGCCGGCTGCGCCGCCGCCTCGCCGAGCAGGGCCGGCTCGAGAGCGTGTCCGCCGCGGCGCCGGACGACGTCGAAACGGCCTGCACGGCATTCGCGGCGCTTGAGGCACGAGGCTGGAAGGGGCGTCGCGGCAGCGCCTTTGCGAGCCACCCCGACCGGCTCCGCTTTCTGCAGGCCGTCACGCAGGGTTTGGCCCGCGATGGCGGCTGCCGCATCGACCGCCTCACGCTGGACGGCGAAACGATTGCGGCCGGCGTCTTGCTCGGAGGCGGCCCGCGCGCGCTGTATTGGAAGACAACCTATGACGAGCGCTTCGCCGCGTTCTCTCCCGGCGTCCTGCTGACGGTGGATGTCACCGACCGCCAGCTCGCCGACTCTTCCGTCCGGCTCACCGACAGCTGCGCGGTCGCGCATCATCCGATGATCGATCGGCTCTGGGCTGGCCGCGTCCGCGTGTCGGACTGGTGGATCCCGCTTGGCCCCACGAGCACAGCGATGCTCGCCACCGAACGCGCCCGCCGGGCGCTGCGCGCAACCGCCAAACGCATGCTCGGCCGCGGTTAGCCGCGCGCCCTGAGCTCGCGGCGGATCACCTTGCCGGTGGTGGTGAGCGGCAGGTCCGGCACGAAGGCGATCTCACGCGGGTACTCGTGCGCGGAGAGCCGCTCTTTCACGAAGCGCTGGATCTCGGCCGCGAGCGCGGGCGTCTCGGCCACACCGCGCTTCAGCACCACGAAGGCCTTCACGATCTCGGTGCGCAACGGGTCCGGCTTGCCGATCGCCGCCGCGTTGGCGACCGCCGGATGGCGCAGGAGGCAATCCTCGATCTCGGTGGGGCCGATGCGATAGCCCGCGGACGTGATCACGTCGTCATCGCGGCCCACGAAGCGCACATAGCCGTCAACGTCCGTCTCACCCTGGTCGCCCGTCGTCATCCAGTCGCCGATGAACTTGTCGCGCGTGGCGTCCGGACGGTTCCAGTAGCCCAGGAACATCACCGGGTCGGGGCGCCGCACCGCGATCTGGCCAAGTTCGCCGGGCGCGCAGGGCGACCCATCTGGGCGGATCACCGCCACGTCATGGCCCGGGATCGGCTTGCCGATGGAGCCCGGCCGCACCACGCCCAGCGCCGCGCAGGAGCCGAGCACGAGGTTGCATTCGGTCTGCCCGTAGGCCTCGTTGAAGGTAAGGCCCAGCGCCTCGCGGCCCCAGTTCAGCGTCTCGGCGCCCAGCGCCTCGCCGGCGGATGCGACAGTGCGCAGCGCCAAACCGGGAAAGCGGGCGCGCGGGTTCTCGACGGCTCGCAGCATGCGCAGCGCCGTGGGCGGCACGAAGATGTTGCGAACCTCCAAGTCCGCCATCAACCCGAAGGCCTCCTCGGCGTCGAACTTCTCGAATTTCCGCGCCACCGCGGTTACGCCAAAATGCAGCGAGGGCAGCAGCCCGTTCAGGAGGCCGCCCGCCCAGGCCCAGTCGGCCGGCGTCCAGAGGCGGTCGCCGGGCTGCGGAAAGAACTCGTGCACGAGCTCGAAACAGGGCAGGTGCCCGAGCAGCACGCGGTGCCCGTGCAGCGCCCCCTTGGGCGGCCCAGTGGTGCCGGACGTGTAGATCATCAGGGCCGGATCGTCCGGCGTCGTGACGAGCGGCGTGAATACGGCGCTTTCGCGCGCCAGCTCCTGGTGAAAGCCCAGGGCGTCGCCCTCGGGGCCTTCCACCGAGAGCAGCAGGGAGAGCTGCGGCAGGTCGGCCCGCAGGGCCGCCATGCGCACAACCCCGGCCGCGTTGGTGATCAGCGCGGAGACGCCCGCGTCCGCCAGCCGGTAAGCCAGCGCGTCCGCCCCAAACAATACCGCCAACGGCAGCGCGATCGCGCCCATCTTATAGGCGGCCACATGCGCGACCGCGACCTCGCTTGCCTGCGGCAGGAGAATGCCGACCCGGTCGCCCGGCTTTACGCCATGGCGCGCCAGCAGATTGGCGAGGCGGTTGGAGGCGTCCCGCAGGGCGCCGAAAGTCATCGGCGTCACCACGCCGGCCGGCGAGACGTCGAGCACGGCCTCCCGCTCGGGATCGACCGCGGCCCACTTGTCGCAGACGTCGACGCCCATGTTGTAGCGGGCCGGAATGTTCCACTGGAACTCAGCCCGGAGGCGGTCGAAATCGCGGATATCGGGAAGCATGGCGGGAGACCTGAACGCGGACGCGGCGCGACGTTACGCTCTTTGCTGCAGTGCGAAAAGAGTGACGAAGGGGATGGGGTTAAGGCGCGCTTCGGTTTGGGCCGAGCGGCCCCGCGGATCCCTCTCCCGCGTCAGCGGGGAGGGCAGGGAGGGGTGGCGCTGCGCTTGCGGGATTGGGGCGCAGGACTGCCCCCTCGGTCGGCTTGCGCAACTCTCTCCCCGCTGCGCAGGAGAGAGTTGCGCGCCCTTTCACGTCGCGTTCACCTTCAGGCTCTCACTCTCCCCTCATGCACGCCGCCGACGATCTTCGCGCAGCCCTCGCGGTCTGGACCCGCCATCTCGCTTCCGAGCGTCGGCTGTCGCCCAAGACGCTGGAGGCGTACGAGCGCGACATGCGCCAATTCGTGGCGTTTCTGGCCGAGCGCGCCGGCCTGCCCGCCGGGATCGCAGAGGTGAAGCGCCTGCGGCCGGCCGACATTCGCACCTTCATGGCGGCGCGGCGCGCCGAGGGGGTGGGCAGCCGCTCGCTGATGCGGGCGCTGGCCTCCATCCGGTCGGGGCTGCGCTTTCTGGAGCGCGAGGGGCTGGTGGACGCCTCGGCGCTGTCGGCGATTCGCGGCCCAAAGCTGCAGAAGAGCCTGCCCAAACCGCTCTCGGCCCCAAACGCGCGCCGCCTCTCGGATGCGGACCTCCGCGCCGGCGAGGATCGCGAAACCTGGGTGCTGGTGCGCGACGCCGCCGTGCTGGCGCTGCTGTATGGCTGCGGCCTGCGCATCTCCGAAGCGCTGGGCCTGAAGCGCAGCGAGGCGCCGGTTGGCGGGCAGGACATCGTCACGGTCACCGGCAAGGGCGGCAAGACCCGCATGGTGCCGGTGATCCCGGCCGTGTCGGCCGCCATCGCCGAATATCTCGAGCTCTGCCCCTACACGCTGGCGCCCGGTGAGCCGCTGTTTCGCGGCCAAAAGGGCGGGCCGCTGTCGCCCCGCATCATCCAGCTCGCCATGGAGCGCCTGCGCGGCGCGCTGGGCCTGTCCGACACCGCCACCCCGCACGCGCTGCGGCACTCCTTTGCGACGCACCTCCTGGCGCGCGGCGGCGACCTGCGCGCGATCCAGGACCTGCTCGGCCACGCTTCGCTGTCCACCACGCAGATCTACACCGAGGTGGACACCTCCCGCCTCCTCGCCGCCTACAACGCCGCGCATCCGCGCGCCGGTTGACTGCCGGACAGGCGAAGCCGTGCCACGCCTCAGACCGGCAGCAACCCGTCGGTCTTCACTTCCTCCATCACCGCATAGGTGCGGCTTTCCTTCACGCCCGGAAGGGACAGGAGAACGTTGCCGAGGAAGTTCCGGTAGGCCGCCATGTCGGCCACGCGGGTTTTCACCAGATAGTCAAATCCGCCCGCCACCATGTGGCATTCCAAGACCTCGGGCGAACGGCGCACCGCCTCGGCGAAGCGCTCGAAAACATCGGGCGTAGTCTTGTCGAGGCTGACCTCCACGAACACCAGAAGGCCGCGCCCGAGCTTTTGCGGATCAAGCGTTGCGCGGAAGCCCGTGACGAACCGCTCGCGGAACAGGCGCTTCACACGCTCGCTCGTGGCGGTCGGCGACAGGCCGATCTTGTCGGACAGGTCTACGGTGGTGATGCGGCCATCCTCCTGCAAAATCCTGAGAATCTTGCGGTCTGTGCGGTCCAGATCATCCATGCGAGATTTCCACTATGGTTGGCCGGATTCATAGTGGCTTCTGTTGAGATTTGGCAATAGCCGGCAGTTTAGATACGGCGAAAGACGAGCTATGGTGACGAAGTCGCCACTCCTTCAGGTCGCAGGACGCCTCTGATGCAAAGCTTGTCCCCGTTCCGCGCGGCCTATGCGGCCGATGACGTCGTGATCGCCCGTACGCTGCTGGCCCGCGCGACGCTTCCAGCCGATCGCGAGGCTCGGATCGACGCCACGGGCCGCAAGCTCGTGGAAGCGATTCGGCAAAAGGGCGGCGGGTTGGGCGGCGTCGAGGAGTTGCTGCGCGAGTATTCGCTGTCCAGCCGCGAAGGGCTCGCCCTGATGGTGCTGGCGGAGGCGCTGTTGCGTGTCCCGGACAGCAAGACGGCTGACAAGCTGATCGAGGACAAGCTCGGCCAGGGCGACTTCGCCAATCACGAGACGCGCTCCAATGCGTTGCTGGTCTCGGCCTCGTCCTGGGCGCTCGGCATCACGGCCCGCATCATCCAGCCGAACGAGACGCCCGAGAGCATCCTAGGCTCGCTGACCAAGCGCATCGGGCTGCCGGCGGTTCGCACCGCGACGCGCCAGGCGATGCGGGTGCTGGGCAGCCATTTCGTGCTCGGCCAGTCGATCGGCGAGGCGCTGGACCGCGCGCGCTCGGGCTCCGGGCGGCTGTTCCGCTACTCGTTCGACATGCTGGGCGAAGGCGCCCGCACGCAGGAGGACGCCGACCGCTATGCGGCGTCCTACGCGGCCGCCATCGAGGCCATCGGCCGCGCCGCCGGCAACGAGCCGCTGCCCAACCGGCCCGGCATCTCGGTGAAGCTCTCGGCGCTGCACCCCCGCTATGACGCGCTCTCGCGCGACCGCGTGATGGCCGAGCTCGTGCCCGTCGTGGTGGAACTGGCCCAGAAGGCCAAGAGCTTCGACCTGAATTTCACCGTGGACGCCGAGGAGGCCGACCGCCTCGAGTTGTCTCTGGACGTGATCGCGGCCGTGCTGGCCGACCCTAGCCTCGCCGACTGGGACGGCTTCGGCCTCGCCATCCAGTCCTACCAGAAGCGCGCCCCCGAGGTGATCGACTGGATTGCCGCTCTGGCGCGGCAGCACGGCCGCAAGCTGATGGTGCGCCTGGTGAAGGGCGCCTACTGGGACACCGAGGTGAAGCGCGCGCAGGAGCGCGGGCTCGCCGACTACCCGGTCTTCACCCGCAAGGCGATGACCGACCTGAACTACGTCGCCTGCGCCGAGAAGCTGCTGGCCGCCCGGCCGGCGATCTACCCGCAATTCGCCACCCACAACGCGCTCACGGTGGCGACCATCCTGGAGCGCGCCGGCGACACGCAGGGCTTCGAGTTCCAGCGCCTCCACGGCATGGGCGACGCGCTCTACGGCAAGCTGCTGGAGGGCGCGCCCGGCCTCGCCTGCCGCACCTATGCGCCGGTCGGCGGCCATCGCGACCTGCTCGCCTATCTGGTGCGCCGCCTGCTGGAGAACGGCGCCAACTCGTCCTTCGTGTCGGTGGCGGCCGACCCGAACGTGCCGGTCGAGACGCTGCTCACCCGCCCGGCGACCATCATCGGCCATCCGGACGCCGCCCGGCACCCGCGCGTGCCGTTGCCGAAGGATCTCTACGGCCCCGGCCGCCGCAACTCGGCCGGCGTCGAGCTCGGCCACGAGGCGAGCCTGCACGCGCTCATTGCCGAGATCGAGGCGGCCCGCTCGTCCGGCCTTGTCGCCGCCACGCTGATCGACGGCGCGCCCCAGCCCGGCGCCGAGCGCCCGGTTCTGTCGCCATCCAATGGCGCGACCGCCGTCGGCCGCGTCCGCGAGGCCGACGAGGCCACGGCCGACCGGGCCGTCGACGCCGCCCAGCGCGGCTTCCGCGACTGGGAGCGCGCGCCCGCCGCCAAGCGCTCCGCCGCGCTCGAAAAGGCCGCCGACCTGCTGGAAGCGCGGCGCGGCCTTCTGCTCGGCCTGCTGCAGACCGAAGCCGGCAAGACGCTGGACGACGCCGTCGCGGAGCTGCGCGAGGCGGTCGATTTCCTGCGCTACTACGCCGCCCAGGCGCGCGACCTCTTCGGCGAAGGCGAGGTGCTGCCCGGTCCCACCGGCGAGGACAACCGCCTGCTGCATCGCGGCCGCGGCGTGTTCCTGTGCATCAGCCCCTGGAACTTCCCGCTGGCGATCTTCCTCGGCCAGGTCTCGGCCGCGCTGGCGGCCGGCAACGCCGTGGTAGCCAAGCCCGCCGAGCAGACGCCGCTGATCGCCCACGAGGCCGTGCGCATGCTGCACGAGGCGGGGGTGCCCGGCTCGGCCCTGCACCTCGTCACCGGCGACGGCCGGGTCGGCGCGCGGCTCGTCGCGCACAGGCGCATCGCTGGCGTCGCCTTCACGGGCTCGACCGAGGTGGCGCGGCGCATCAACCAGACGCTCGCCGCCAAGGACGGGCCGATTGTGCCGCTGATCGCCGAGACGGGCGGCATCAACGCCATGATCGTGGACGCCACGGCGCTGCCCGAGCAGGTGTCGGACGACGTCGTGATGTCAGCCTTCCGCTCCGCCGGCCAGCGCTGCTCTGCGCTGCGCCTCCTTTGCGTGCAGGAGGACGTGGCCGACAAGATGATCGACATGATCGTCGGCGCATCGCGAGAGCTGAAACTCGGCGACCCGCGCGACCTCAGCGTGCAGGTCGGCCCGGTGATCGACGCCGAAGCGAAACAGCGCCTCGAACAGCACATCGCCAAGCTGAAGGGCTCCGCCCGCGTTCATCTCGCCGCCGAGGCTCCTGCTACGGGCTACTTCGTCGGCCCGCATGTCTTCGAGCTGAAGCGGCAGGGAGACCTCGCCGAGGAGGTGTTCGGCCCCGTGCTGCACGTGGTGCGCTGGAAGGCGGGCGAACTCGGCCAAGTGCTCGACGCCATCGAGGCGAGCGGCTACGGCCTGACGCTCGGCGTCCATTCGCGCATCGACGGCACGATCGCCGAAGTCGTGTCGCGCCTCGACGTGGGCAACTGCTACGTCAACCGCAACATGATCGGTGCCGTGGTGGGCACGCAGCCCTTCGGCGGCTCCGGCCTGTCCGGCACGGGCCCAAAGGCGGGCGGCCCCAACTACCTGAAGCGCTTCGCCGTGGAGCAGACCGTCACGATCAACACCGCGGCCGCCGGCGGCAACGCCAACCTGATCGCGATGGGCGAATAGGGCGCCCCGCAGCGTCACCAACGAAAAAGGGCCGCGCGAGCGGCCCTTTGCGTATCCGGTGAAGCTTGGCCTCAGTGTGTCGGGTGCGACAGCGTCTGGCGCAGCGTCACGAGGTGCGAGAGGCGGTCCGACGCGGCGCGGCGGCTGTCCTCGCTGCCGGCCTTGTCGAAGTCGGCCTCGGCGGCCTTGATCTCGGCGGCCAGCACCTCGTCCGACACGTCCTCCACCGGAATGGCCTGCTCGGCAAGGATGGTGAGGCCGCGCGGGGACACTTCGGCGAAACCGCCGCGCACGAACAGGCGCTGCGTGTTGTTCTGCGGGCCGGTGACCACGACCACGCCGGGGCGCAGCGTCGACATCAGCGGCGCATGGTCCTTCAGCACGCCGAAGTCGCCCTCGCTGCCGGGAACAACGACCTGCTCGACCTCGGCCGAGATCAGCAGCCGCTCGGGCGAGACGAGTTCGAACGGGAACGTGGCCATAAGATTCTCCAACCGGAACAAGCGAACCCGGCGACCGAGGCCGCCAGGATCAGCAAAGGCTTACGCGGCCTCGGCGGCCAGGCGCTGGGCCTTCTCGATCGCCTCCTCGATGGTGCCGACCATGTAGAAGGCGGCCTCCGGGAGGTGGTCGTACTTGCCTTCCACCAGGCCCTTAAAGCCCTTGATGGTGTCGGCCAGCGGCACGAGCTTGCCGGGCGCGCCGGTGAACACTTCGGCGACGAAGAAGGGCTGCGACAGGAAGCGCTCGACCTTGCGGGCGCGCGCCACCGTGGTCTTGTCCTCTTCGGAGAGCTCGTCCATGCCCAGGATCGCGATGATGTCCTGCAACGCCTTGTAGCGCTGGAGCACCTGCTGCACCTGGCGGGCCACCGCGTAGTGGTCCTCGCCGACGACGAGCGGCGAGAGCATGCGGGAGGTGGAGTCGAGCGGATCCACGGCCGGGTAGATGCCCTTCTCGGCGATCGAGCGAGACAGCACGGTCGTGGCGTCGAGATGCGCGAAGGACGTGGCCGGAGCCGGGTCCGTCAAGTCGTCGGCCGGCACGTAGATGGCCTGCACGGACGTGATCGAGCCCTTGGTGGTGGTGGTGATGCGCTCCTGCAGGGCGCCCATGTCCGTCGCAAGCGTGGGCTGGTAGCCCACCGCCGACGGGATGCGGCCCAGAAGCGCCGACACCTCGGAGCCCGCCTGCGTGAAGCGGAAGATGTTGTCCACGAAGAACAGCACGTCCTGGCCCTTGTCGCGGAAGTTCTCCGCGATGGTCAGGCCGGTGAGCGCCACGCGGGCGCGGGCGCCCGGGGGCTCGTTCATCTGGCCGAACACGAGGGCGCACTTGGAGCCTTCGCCGCCGCCCTTCTTGTTCACGCCGGACTCGATGAACTCGTGGTAGAGGTCATTGCCCTCGCGGGTGCGCTCGCCGACGCCGGCGAACACCGAGAAGCCGCCGTGGGCCTTCGCGACGTTGTTGATCAGCTCCTGGATGAGCACGGTCTTGCCCACGCCCGCGCCGCCGAACAGGCCGATCTTGCCGCCCTTCGCGTAGGGAGCAAGCAGGTCCACCACCTTGATGCCCGTCTCGAGGATCTGCGCCTCGGTGGACTGCTCGGCATAGCTCGGGGCCGGCGCATGGATCGGGCGAACGCCCTCGTTGGCGACCGGGCCGCACTCGTCGATCGGCTCGCCGATGACGTTGATGATGCGGCCGAGCGTGCCGTCGCCCACCGGAACCTGGATCGGCGAGCCCGTGTCGGTGACCGGCTGGCCGCGGACCAGACCTTCGGTCGTGTCCATCGAAATGCAGCGCACCGAGGATTCGCCGAGATGCTGGGCGACTTCGAGCACGAGGCGCGCGCCGTTGTTGGTGGTCTCGAGCGAGTTCAGGATCTCGGGCAGATGTCCGTCGAACTGGACGTCGACGACCGCGCCGATCACCTGGGTGACGTGTCCCGTCGCGACGCCTGCCTGGAAGGTGGTGGCCATGGTTTCAGTCCTTAGGTCTGGCGAGCGCTCGCGCGCCCGGGGTCTGGCTCAGAGCGCTTCCGCGCCCGAGATGATTTCGATGAGTTCCTTGGTGATCATCGCCTGACGAGTCCTGTTGTAGGTCATCGTCTGCTTCTTGATCATCTCGCCGGCGTTGCGGGTAGCGCTGTCCATGGCGCTCATCTGCGAGCCGTAGAAGGAGGCCTGGTTCTCCAGAAGCGCGCGCAGCACCTGCACGGAGATGTTCTGCGGCAGCAGCGTCGAGAGGATCTGGCTCTCGTCCGGCTCGTACTCGTAGGAGGCCGTGGAGCCGCCCGCGGCCTGCGCCGGGATTTCGGCCGGGATGATCTGCTGCGCGGTCGGGATCTGGGCGATCACCGACTGGAAGCGCGAGAAGAAGATCGTCGCGACGTCGAACTCGCCGGCCTCGAACATGCCGATGATCTTCTTGCCGATCATGTCGGCCGTATCGTAGCCCAGCGTCCGCACCGAGCGCAGCTCGATGAAGTCGACGATCAGGCTGGCGAACTGCCGGCGAAGGATGTCGTAGCCCTTCTTGCCGACGCACAGGATCTTCACCGTCTTGCCCTGCGCCTGCAGCGACAGGATGCGCTCGCGCGCCAGACGGGCGATCGACGAGTTGAACGCGCCCGCAAGGCCGCGCTCACCCGTGAACACGACGAGCAGTTGCACGTCGCTCTTGCCATTGCCGGAGAGCAGCACCGGGCCGCCCGACGTGACGCCGCCCGCCACGTTTGCGAGCACCGCCGACATGCGCTCCGCAAAGGGACGCGCGGCCTCAGCCGCCATCTGGGCGCGGCGCAGCTTAGCCGCCGCGACCATCTGCATGGCCTTGGTGATCTTCTGCGTCGCCTTCACGGAGGCGATGCGATTGCGCAGATCCTTCAGCGAAGCCATTGCCCGCCCTTCCTCGTATCAGCTCAGGCGATGCGTCAGGCGAACGACTTGGCGAACGAGTCCACCGCGTCCTTCAGCTTCTTGGCGCTGTCGTCCGACAGGTCCTTCGAGGTGCGGATCGCATCCAGAAGCTCCTTGTGGGACGTGTGCAGCAGCCCGAGCAGGCCGTCCTGGAACGCGCGGACGCGGTTCACGGGCAGCTGGTCGAGGTAGCCGTTCACGCCGGCGTAGATCACCGCGACCTGCTCTTCCATCTGCAGCGGCGAGAACTGCGGCTGCTTCAGGAGCTCGGTCAGGCGTGCGCCGCGGTTCAAGAGGCGCTGCGTGGTGGCGTCGAGATCGCCGCCGAACTGCGCGAAGGCCGCCATCTCGCGGTACTGCGCCAGCTCGCCCTTGATCTTGCCGGCGACCTTCTTCATCGCCTTCGTCTGGGCCGAGGAGCCCACGCGCGACACCGAGAGGCCGACGTTCACGGCCGGGCGAATGCCCTGGTAGAACAGGTCGGTCTCCAGGAAGATCTGGCCGTCCGTGATCGAGATCACGTTGGTGGGGATGTAGGCCGACACGTCGTTGGCCTGCGTCTCGATCACCGGCAGAGCCGTCAGCGAACCCGAACCCTGGTCCTTGTTCAGCTTGGCGGCGCGCTCGAGCAGACGCGAATGCAGGTAGAACACGTCGCCCGGGTAAGCCTCGCGGCCCGGAGGACGACGCAGCAGCAGCGACATCTGGCGGTAGGCGACGGCCTGCTTGGACAGATCGTCATAGATGATCACGGCGTGCATGCCGTTGTCGCGGAAATACTCGCCCATGGTGCAGCCGGTGAACGGCGCCAGGAACTGCATGGGGGCCGGATCCGACGCCGTGGCGGCGACGATGATCGAGTACTCCAGCGCGCCCTGCTCTTCGAGCACCTTCACGAACTGGGCGACGGTCGAGCGCTTCTGCCCGATCGCGACGTACACGCAGTAGAGCTTCTGGCTCTCGTCCGTGCCGGCGTTGATCGCCTTCTGGTTCAGGATCGTGTCGAGCGCGATCGCGGTCTTGCCGGTCTGGCGATCGCCGATGATCAGCTCGCGCTGGCCGCGGCCGATCGGGATCAGGGCGTCCACGGCCTTGAGGCCGGTGGCCATCGGCTCATGCACCGACTGGCGCGGGATGATGCCGGGGGCCTTCACGTCGACCCGCATGCGCTTGTCGGCGACGATCGGGCCCTTGCCGTCGATCGGGTTGCCGAGCGCGTCCACGACGCGGCCGAGCAGGCCCTTGCCGACGGGGGCGTCCACGATCGCGCCGGTGCGCTTGACCGTCTGGCCTTCCTTGATGTCGCGGTCGGAGCCGAAGATCACGATGCCGACATTGTCGGTCTCGAGGTTCAGCGCCATGCCGCGCACGCCGTTCTCGAACTCGACCATCTCGCCCGCCTGGACGTTGTCGAGCCCGTACGCGCGGGCGATGCCGTCACCGACGGACAGAACCTGCCCGACCTCGGTGACCTCTGCCTCGGAGCCGAAATTCTTGATCTGCTCCTTGAGGATCGCGGAGATTTCTGCGGCGCGGATATCCATCAGCCGACCTCTTTCATCGCAGTACGAATGCCGTTGAGTTTCGTGCGCAGGGAAGCATCGACCATCTTGGAGCCGAGCTTCACGACGATGCCGCCGATGATCGCCGGGTCGACCTTGACGTCGACCTCGACCATCTCACCGGCCACATCCTTCAGGGCCTGCTTGATGTCGCCCAACACCTTCTCGGAAGGCTGCTCGGCGACGGTGACTTGTGCGCGAACGACGCCCTTCTGCTTGTCCGCCAGGGTGCGATAGGCACGCACCATGTCGTGGACAGCGAAGAGGCGGCGCTTGGCCGCGACCAGCTTCAGGAAGTTGGCCGAAAGCCCGCTGATCTGGAGGTTCGCCAGGATGGGGCCCATGGCCTTCTCCTGGTCTTCGGCCGAGAACACCGGGCTGCGCACGAAGCGCTCCATGTCAGGGTTCTGGCGGATAGCGGCGTCGAACCGGTCGAGCTCGCCGCCGACGGAATCGATGGCGTTCGCCTCATGGGCGAGTTCGAAAAGCGCAGCCGCGTAGCGGCCCGCCACACCGGAAACGATCGTGTTCTCTTGAGCCACCGGCCGTCTCTCATCTGTCCGGACGCTTCGCGCCACGAACCTGCGCACGAAACGATCGGCGTAGGACTGTCGTGGGCGCCACGTCTGGGGTGGAACGGACCCGCATGCAAGAACCGGCCGCGCTGCGCGCTGACCCGTCCCGACGCCGGTCCGAAAGGCGCGCGTGAACTAGCATGATGATCTTGGGTGCGCAACCCGAGCGGCGCCCTTGAGGTGCGCGACTTTCGGGGAGGAGTGGGCTTCAGTCTTCAACCCAAGATGCGTGGCGCTGACGCCAGCGTTTCGACAAAATTGGCTGAAAACGCAGGCTGGCCATGGTCCTTTTAAAAGTATGCTCGTCCCTTGCCTTGCTGGCGATCGCGATCCTTTTGCTCATGCACGGCGCACTTTATGCGCGTTTCGGGCTTACAGCGTGGGGCGAGGTGATCGAACATACACCTGGCAAGGACGCCGATACCATGGACGACGCACTTTTTCAGTTTAGCGATCACGAGGGGAATGAACACACGGTCGAGCTAAGCTTGTTCCGTAGCCATCTCGGCGATAAGCGGATGCTCGCTTATCTGCCCTGGAACCCCAGCGGTTGCCGTGTAGCCACAGAGCCTATCTGGTCAGATGATGTGTGGGCGGTGTTCTTTTGCGTTATCGGGATAGTGGCGATTTGGGATTGAAATTAGCTGTCGTCGGCATGTCGGGCGCGCACTTACAAAAAGCTCATCGGGTCGACGTCCACCTGCACCCGCGTGTTGCCGGTCGTCTTCGGCGCCTCGCGCAGCCAGTGGCGAAGCCAGTCCTGCAGCGGAAACTCGCGGGCGGTCTTCACCAGGAGGCGAAAGCGGTGGCGGCCGCGCACCACCGCGATGGGGGCCTCGGCGGGGCCGAGCACCATGACGTCGGGGTGGCGCGGGGCGCAACGCGCCAGCGCGCGGGCGTGGGTTTCGGCCGGGCCGCGCTCGTCGGCCGATACGACAATGGCCGCAAGCCGGCCAAATGGCGGCAGACCCGCCGCCTGCCGCATCGCGATCTCTTCCTTATAGAAGCGCTCTGCATCGCCCGAGAGCAGCGCCTTCAGCACCGGGTGATCGGGCTGGAAGCTTTGCAGCAGCGCCCGTCCGGACGTCGCGCCGCGGCCGGCCCGGCCGGTGACCTGCTGGAGGATCTGGAACGTCCGCTCGCCGGCGCGCGGATCGCCGGACGCAAGGCCGAGATCGGCGTCCACGACGCCCACCAGCGAGAGCATCGGGAAATTGTGGCCCTTGGCAACCAGCTGCGTGCCGATAACGATCTGGAACTCACCCTCGGCCACCGCCTCCAGCTCGCGTTTCAGCCGCTCGGTCCCGCCCGGAAAATCGGAAGAGAGCACCAGCGCGCGGGCGCCCGGGAACGTCTCGGCCACCTCCTCAGCGAGGCGCTCGACGCCGGGGCCGCAGGCCGCGAGGCAGTCCAGCGCTCCGCAGGACGGGCAGGCGTCCGGCCGGCGCTCCACATGGCCGCAATGGTGGCACACCAGCGCCCGGCGAAAGCGGTGCTCCACCAGCCAGGCCGTGCAATTGGGGCATTGGAAGCGATGCCCGCACGCATTGCACAGCGTCAGTGGCGCGTAGCCGCGGCGGTTGAGGTAAAGCAGCGACTGCTCGCCCCGCTCCAGCGTCTCGCGCACGGCGGTGACGAGCCTGGGCGACAGCCAACTCCCGCGCGGCGGTCCATCCCGGCGCATATCGATGGCGGCGAGGTCCGGCATCGCCCGGCCGCCGAAGCGCTCGGGCAGCCGCACATGTCCGTAGCGCCCGAGCTGCGCGTTGACGCGGCTCTCGATCGAGGGCGTCGCGGAGGCCAGCACCACGGGCGCGCCCTCGATGCGGCCACGCACCACCGCCATGTCGCGGGCGTGGTAGTGGACGCCGTCTTCCTGCTTGAACGCGTGCTCGTGCTCCTCGTCGACGACCACGAGGCCGAGATCCCGGAACGGCAGGAACAGCGCCGAGCGCGCGCCCGCCACCACGAGCGCCTCGCCGGACGCCACCGCCGCATGCGTGCGCTCGCGCCGCCGCCCGGTCGCGCCCGAATGCCACTCCGCCGGCCGCACGCCGAAGCGCTGCTCAAACCGCTGGAGAAACTGCGCCGTCAGGGCGATCTCGGGCAGCATGATGAGGGTTTGCCGGCCGAGCCGGATCGCTTCGGCGACCGCCTCGAAGTAGACCTCGGTCTTGCCCGAGCCGGTGACGCCTTCGAGCAGCGTCACCGAAAATGTTTTGGCGAGAACGGCGTCGCGCAGGATTTGGGCCGCGTCGGCCTGCCCGGCTTCCAAAACAGGATGCTGGTGGTCGGGATCAGGCCGCGGCGCGATGGGCGGCGGCGGGATGCCGACCGTTTCGAGCGTGCCCTCGTCGACAAGGCCGTCGATCACGCCGACGCTCACGGCCGCGGCGTCCGCCAGCGCGCGCTTGGGCAGGGCGAAACCGCCCTCTGCGGCCGCCAGCACGCGCTGCCGGGCCGGCGTCATGCGGCTCGGCGGCGGGCCCGAGAGGCGCACGCCCGTGGTGATGCGCTCCGGCGAGGCGTCCGGATCTGGCGCGCGCAGGGCCATGCGCAGCACCATGCCCTTCGGCGCGAGCGTGTAGCGCGCCACCCAGTCGACCAGCTTGCGCAAGTTATTGGACAGCGGCGGGCAGGCGATCTTCGCGGTGATTTTCTTGAGGTTGGAGCCGGCAGCCCCACGGCGAAGCTCCCACACGACGCCCACCGTCTCGCGCGGGCCGAACGGCGCCTGCACGACGCAGCCGGGCGCAAGATCGAGGTGATCAGGAACCGCGTAGGAGTAGCACTGGTCCAGCGCGACCGGCGTCAGCACCTCGGCGATCAATGCGCCTTGCGCTTCGGTATCCGTGTCGGGAGCGTCCGCCATCGCCATTGGGCAGGCTTACCAGATTCGATCGACGGCCGCGCCAGCTTGGACGCCGGGCAGCGCCGCGTCGGGCCCGGGCCTCAGCGCGCCGGCTGCGGCTCGGCCTTTTCCACAGGCAGGATCACGGCCATCAGCGCGCCGTAAGGCAGGAGCGCCAAAAGCGCGATCACGAGCTTCACGGCGAAGTCGCTGATCGCAAGGCTCTGCCAGAGCGCCATCGGATGCTGGCCCAGGAACGGGATCATCACGGACATTTCCGGGTCGCCCGCAAACGCGATCGAGAAGAACAGCAGCGTATCGAGCGCCGAACCCACGACGCTGCCCACCAGCGGGGCGCGCCACCAGGTCTGCCGCCGCAACTGGTTGAACACCGAGACGTCGAGAAGCTGGCCGACCAGGAACGCTGTTCCGGACGCAATCGCGATGCGGGGCGTCGCCAAAGCGAAAGACAGCGCCACCGCGATTACGAAGCCCACGATCACGAGCTTGCGTGCGACGCCGACGCCATAGCGGCGGTTGGTGAGGTCCGTCACCAGAAACGAAACCGGATAGGTAAACGCACCCCAGGTGAGGTAGTCGCCGAGCCCCCAATACATGAAGGGGTGCTGCACCAGGATGTTGGACGCCACCACGACCAGCGTCATTGCGACGACCGGCAGGGCCAGGGTCCTGAAATCAGGGATCAACATCATGGCGACGCTCCTGGGCCGGTGCCCGTCCGATACGCGAAAAGCCCCGCCAAGGGGCGAGGCTTCAGGCGTGACAATCCAAAAAGGATGTAGGCGCTTACAGCGCCGCCACGGCCTCGTTGGCCACGGCCTTCTTGGCGATCTCGCGCTTCAGCTCGCGGGCCCCCTGCGACAGCGTCTCTTCCGAAGACTTCGCCAGGAACGCGTCGAGGCCGCCGCGGTGCTCCACGGAGCGCAGCGCATGGGCCGAAACGCGCATGCGCACGGCGCGCTGCAGCGAGTCCGACTGAAGCGTCACATGGAACAGGTTCGGCAGAAACCGCCGCTTGGTCTTGCGGTTCGAATGGCTCACCAGGTGGCCCGACTGCACACCCTTGCCCGTCAACTCACACCGACGCGCCATGGTCGATCGTCCTTCGTGTTCTGAGCCGCGGGTCTCACGACGACGATGTCGCCGAAAAGCAGAAGGCGGCCGAGGCCGCCGCCGGAACCCACGCAGCAATCAAATGGTGGCTGCTCTATAGTGGCGAGCCGCAGCAGCGTCAACCGCCAAACCGGCGACGAAAGCGTGCTCCGGTGCTGCCATTCGCCTGTTAGCCCGCGAATCAGCCATGATCAACGCGCCACGAATCCGACGCTTTCGCGCGCGAAACAACCTTATCGTGCGGATCTGGCGAGGCCAGACCGGGAAACCATGAT
Source organism: Alsobacter metallidurans (assembly GCF_014636935.1). GTDB lineage: Bacteria > Pseudomonadota > Alphaproteobacteria > Rhizobiales > Beijerinckiaceae > Alsobacter > Alsobacter metallidurans. The sequence goes on from NZ_BMES01000003.1 coordinate 79,939, forward strand.
CGCCATGACTAAAAATCCCCCCCAAGGCTCAAAGGCTCGCCTCGCCGCTGCGGCCTCGATCGCGGCGGCCGTTCTGATCGCCGCCATTCCGGCCCGCGCCGACAACGTCGCCATTCAATATGGCCTCACGCTGGCTGGCCTTCCGATCGGCACCGCCTCCATGACCGGGTCGGTGACGCGCGAAAGCTACAAGCTCGACGTCCAGGCCAGGATGACCGGGCTCGCCGGCATGCTGACCAGCGGGCGCGGCGCCGGCGTGGCGACGGGCGCCAACGCGGGCGGCAAGCTCCTGCCCGCCACCTACGCGCTCTCCTCCGGGGGCGGAAGCCAAGTTTACACCGTCCAGATGGCGCTCAAGGCCGGCGACGTCGCGGCCGTTGAGATCAACCCGCCCCTGGACGTCAAGGTCGACCGCGTGCCGGTGCTCGACAGCCACAAGCGCGGCGTGGTGGATCCCGTCAGCGCGCTCCTGTTCCCGGTGGCGGGCCGAGGGCCGCTGCTCGAGCCGGCGTCCTGCGATCGCACCATCCCGGTCTTCGACGGCGCCGGCCGCTTCGACGTCACGCTCAGCTATACGGGCAAGAAGGACGTGGACGTCCCCGGCTACAAGGGGCCTGTGGTCGTCTGCTCGGCGCGCTACACGCCGATCTCGGGCCATCGCACCGGCCGCAAGGCGACGCAGTTCATGGCCGACAACCGCGACATGGAGGCCTGGCTCGCGCCGGTCGAATCCGCGCACACGCTTGTGCCGGTCCGGATCGCGGTGCGCACCATGGTGGGCTCCACCGTGATCGAGGCGACCAAGTTCAGCATCACCCGCACGGCCGACGCCGGCGGCGCGCCGACCGCCACGGCGGCCCGGGCCACTCCGGCCGAGCAGCAGCGCAATTAACCAACCTCTGCCCCCGCGACGCTCCATAACGAAGCGCTCCGGTTAACGCCGGAGCGCTTTTTTGCTGCGCATTTGAACGGCCCGAGAACGCCCAAGCGCCTGTCCGGACAGGGTTGCCGCTGATTCGTGCCCGTCCCGTTCCGGGTTACGGCTAATCGTAAAGGCAAGCGCCCCGTTCTGCTCCCGGGCTGGTTCAGACTCTGTCCACCTTGACCGCCACTCAGCGAGTCCCGCACCGGGACGTCAGGTTAACGGCGCCGCGTCGTGAAGGCGCGCGTCGGCGCAGGCCGGCGTTAGCGGCCCTAGGCCGGCGCTGGCGTCGCAGTGATTCGTGCATGCTCCGTTCGGTGCTGTTCCGCTTCATGAACGGGGGACGAGCTATGATCGAGTTGAGTAGGCGCCGCTCGTTAACCTTTGACGAAAACCGAGGCTCGTTCCAGCCGATCCCACGCCGGGACACTCGTTAACCAACGCCCGCTACGGAGCCTGCTGACAAACCGCTCGAGGGCCGCGCCGCTCGAGGACGCAAACCAGTGCGCGCCGATTCGTGCCGGCTCTGTTCCGGCCTGTTCCGCTCCGTTAATCGGCCGTCGAAAGGCATTGGGCGTTCGCTGCTCGACGCCGCGTCCCGCGACGGGATTGCGGGTTAACGTTCTAGGGGCGCGGCAGGTCATCGGGAGCCCCCTTCGTCCCATAGGCCGCCTTGCACACCAGTGATTCGTGCCCGCTCCGTTCTGGCTTCCGGCTCATCGTTAACTCTGCGGGTCCATGCGCATCTTGAGGTTCCCGCTTCGGCACGAAACATCTAATGCCTGCCCTATCGCGCGGTCCGCACGCTCCAATGCAGAGCGTCACGCGACCAAGGCGTTGCTTGGGATTGCGGTGATTCGGGCCCGATCTGTTCGCGCCCTGGCCCAATCGTTAACCCGAGCAGGAAAGATCCCGCATGCAGATGCAAGACTTCGAACACGAACGGTGAGTCTTGCCGGGACTGGTCGACTCTGGGGTGAATCCAGCCTGCCTGCCTCTTTCCGGTTGCCGCAGGCGCCGAACCTGATGATCTTGACGAGCCTCGACCTGCCGCTCCGCAAAACTTTGCCCGAGTCCTGGAAGACTCGCCCGCAAGCGCCGATTCGACCCCGATTCGTTCGGGGCTCGTTCGCTTTATTTTGTGCCAGCGTCGCCCGGCTCCGTGCTAAACGACTCCGCGAAACAACTCCCGACCTTGGCCAATGGCCGCGCCCATGCTCGCCGGCGCACCGGCCTCTCCCCATATCCAGGTCCGATGCTGCCACGCTCCCTTCCGCCTTCCATTCGCGCGCGCGGCGTCACGGCCGTGCTCGGGCCGACCAACACCGGCAAGACGCATCTGGCGATCGAGCGCATGGTGGCGCACGGCGGCGGGCTGATCGGCCTGCCGCTGCGACTGTTGGCCCGCGAGGTCTACCAGCGTCTCGTCGAGCGAACCTCCGTGGACGCGGTCGCGCTCGTGACCGGCGAGGAGAAAATCAAGCCGCCGGGCGCGCGCTTCTGGGTCGCAACCGTGGAGGCGATGCCACGCGATCTCGAAGTCCCTTTCGTGGCCATCGACGAGATTCAGCTCGCGGCCGATCGCGATCGCGGCCACGTCTTCACCGATCGCCTGCTCAACATGCGCGGCCGGTCCGAGACCCTGCTGATCGGCGCCGCCACCATGAAGCCGCTGATCGAGCGGCTGTTGCCCGGCGCCAACATCGTTTCGCGGCCTCGCCTGTCGCAGCTCACCTTCGCGGGCGAGAAGAAGCTCACCCGCCTCCCCCGGCGCAGCGCCATCGTGGCCTTCTCGGCCGAAGAGGTCTACGCGATCGCGGAGCTGATCCGCCGCCAGCGCGGGGGAGCCGCGGTCGTGATGGGCGCTCTGTCGCCCCGAACCCGCAACGCCCAGGTCGAGATGTACCAGTCGGGCGACGTCGACTACCTGATCGCCACGGACGCGATCGGGATGGGGCTGAACCTCGATGTGGATCACGTCGCCTTCGCGGCCGACCGCAAGTTCGACGGCGCCATGCACCGGCGGCTCAATCCGGCCGAGTTCGGCCAGATCGCGGGCCGCGCCGGCCGGCACCTGCGCGACGGCACCTTCGGCACCACGGGCCGGTGCGAGCCCTTCGACACGGAGCTCGCGCGGTCGTTGGAGGACCACGTCTTCGACGCCGTGAAGGTGCTGCAATGGCGCAATCCCGAGCTCGATTTCGGCACCGTCGCGCGGCTGGTCGCCTCGCTGGACCGCAATCCCGCCGAACAGGGCCTCACCCGCGCGATCCCGGCCGATGACGTGATCGCGCTCGAGACGGTTGCGCACGATCCTGAACTGAAGGCCTTCGCGTCGAGCCCCACCGCGGTGTCGCGGCTGTGGGACGTCTGCCAAGTGCCGGACTATCGCCGCGTGGCGCCGGCCGCCCATGCCGACCTGGTGGGCACAATCTATCGCCAGCTCATGCGCGACGGCCGCCTGTCGGAGGACTGGTTCGCGGCCCGGGTGGCCGAAGTGGACAGGACGGACGGCGACCTCGACACCCTGTCGAACCGCATCGCCCAAGGTCGCACCTGGACGTTCGTGGCCAACCGGCCGGACTGGCTTCGCGATCCTGAGCATTGGCAGCGCGTCACCCGTCAGGTAGAGGACAGGCTGTCCGACGCATTGCACGAGCGTTTGGCGCAACGATTTGTGGACCGCCGCACGAGCGTGCTCATGCGGCGCCTGAGAGAGAATGCGATGCTCGAGGCGGAAATCACGGCGGCGGGCGACGTGCTCGTCGAAGGCCACGCGGTCGGCCGGCTGCACGGATTCCAGTTTGCGCCGGATCCGCAGGCCGGGGGCCCTGAGGCCAAGGCGTTGCGCAATGCGGCCCTGAAGGCGCTCGCCAACGAGATCGACACGCGCGCCGCGCGGCTGTCGGGCGCGGGCGACGACGCTTTCGTGCTCGCCAATGACGGCGCTGTGCGCTGGCAGGGCGAGGTGGTCGCCAAGCTCACGGCCGGCGAAAAGCTGCTGGAGCCGCGCCTTCGCCTTCTGGCGGACGAGCAGCTCACCGGCGGCTCGCGCGAGCAGGTCCAGGCCCGCCTCGATCTCTGGATCAAGGCGCATGTCGAAAAGCTGCTCGGGCCGCTGCTGAAGCTCGAGAACGCCGAGACGCTGACCGGCATCGCGCGCGGCCTCGCGTTCCAGATCGCCGAGGCGCTGGGCGTGCTTGAGCGCTCCAAGGTTGCGGACGAGATGAAGCATCTGGACCAGGAAGGTCGCGGCGCGCTGCGCAATTTCGGCGTGCGCTTCGGCGCCTACCATCTCACCGTCCCGGCCTTGCTGAAGCCGGCCCCGCGGGGTCTCGCGGCCCAGCTTTGGGCGTTGAAGCATGGCGGTTCCGAGCCCAAGGGCCTCGACGACATCCTGCATCTGGCGGCTTCGGGCCGCACCTCCATCCCGGTCGACAAGGAAGTGGCGCGCGGCCTTTACCGCGCCGCCGGCTTCCGCGTTTGCGGCGAGCGCGCCGTGCGCGTCGACATCCTGGAGCGCCTGGCGGACCTGATCCGCCCGGCCATCCACTATCGCCCCGGCGTGACGCCCGGCGAGCCGCCGGCCGGCGCGGCCGATGGCGAAGGCTTCGTGGTCACCACCGCGATGACGTCGCTTTGCGGCTGCGCGGGCGAGGATTTCGCCTCGATCCTGCGGTCGCTCGGCTACCTCGTCGACCGTCGCCCGGGCCCGGCCATCACGGTCGCGCTCGCCCCGATGGCGCCGACCACGCCGGCCGTGCAGGCCGCCGCTCCGGCGGCCGATGCGCCTGCGGAAGCCTCCGCCGCCGAGGCAGCCGCCACCGACGCGAACGTCGCGGAAGCAGCCTCGACCGAAACGGTCACGGACGCCCCAGGGGGCGAAACGGCTGCGCCGGCCGAGGCCGCGACGGCCGACGTCGGCTCCGAAGCCGCCGAGCCCACGCCCCTCGACGCCATCGCGGCAGACTTCGCTGTCCGCGGGGTCGCGCCCGAGGCCGCAGACGCTGCCGCTGCTCTCGACGCCGAGGATGCGGCTCAGCCCGCCATCGCAGAGGCGGTCGCCCAGCCGGCTTTGGCCGACGAGTCCGAGACCGCCCTCACGGCCCAGCCGATGGTCGATGCGGCCGGCTCCGACGCTCCGGCCGAAACCGCCGAGCCGGCGGCTCCCGCCGAGCCGATCCTGATCGAGGTCTGGCGCCAGCATCGCCACCAGGGTGGGCAGCGCCCCGCCCGCGATCGCAATGCGCGTGGCCAGGAACGCAACGGCCAAGCGCGCAACGGCCACGCCCGCAACGGCGCAGCCCCCGGCGAAGCGCCGCAAGGCGAGCGCGGCCCCCGTCCCGATCGTGGCCCCCGGCCCGAGCGCGGACCGCGCCCCGCGCGCCCCGAGGGCGGCGGCGAAAATCGGCAGGATGCTCGGCCGGCCGGTCGGCCGGATCACCGCGGCGACAACCGCCCGCAGGGCGAACGCCCCGACCATCGTGGTCCACGGCGCGACGACCGCTTCGGCAAGGGCGGCCCGAACCGTGGCGGCCCGGCCAAGTTCGGCGGCAAGCCGGGCGGCGGTGGAAAGCCCGCCGGCGGTTGGACCGATCGTCCGCCGCGCGAGAAGGCGCCTGATCCCAACTCGCCCTTCGCCAAGCTGCTCGCCCTGAAGGCTGAGCTCGAGTCCAAGCAGAAGGGCTGACCACATGGCGCGCCGCCACGGGTCCGGGTCCGCGCAAGACCGTGAGCCTGAAGGCGGCGCAGCCGATCGCCAGCGCCTCGACAAGTGGCTGGTCTACGCGCGCTTCGCCAAGACCCGGACGATCTCGTCGGAGTTGATCGAGAACGGGCGCGTCCGGGTGAACGGCGCGCGCGTCACCAGCCCGGCGCGTGGGCTCGCGGTGGGCGATGTCCTGACCCTGGCCCTGCCGCACGCCGTACGGGTGATCCGTGTCACCGGTGTGGCCGAACGACGCGGCTCCTTTCCGGACGCTCAGACCCTCTATGAGGACGTGAGCGGCTAAGGCGCGACGGCGGCGTATTGCCAGCGCTTTGCGTCTCGGCTAGGCATCCGACCGTGAGGGACCAACCCGACGTCTTTTCGCGATCGTGAAAGGCGACGGATATTCGAAGGACGTGCGCGCGGATCGCAGATCGCGCCTCGTCCTTGCGCCGGCACTGCCGGCCCGGGAGTTCGCAATGACGTATGTCGTCGTCGAAAACTGCATCAAGTGCAAGTACATGGACTGCGTGGAAGTGTGTCCGGTAGACTGCTTCTACGAGGGCGAGAACATGCTCGTCATCCACCCCGACGAGTGCATCGACTGCGGCGTCTGCGAGCCGGAATGTCCCGCCGAGGCGATCAAGCCGGACACCGAGTCCGGGCTCGAGCCCTGGCTGAAGCTGAACGCCGAATACGCCAAGGGCTGGCCCAACATCACGGTGAAACGCGACGCGCCCGGCGACGCCAAGGAGCATGACGGCGAACCCGGCAAGCTCGACAAATATTTCTCGCCGAATCCCGGCCAGGGCGACTGATTCCACCCAGGGGTCGCCCCGCCGCAAGGGAGAGTCGCTGCCGCAACAAAGCGACAGCGGCTCGAAACCTTTGATTCACACACCCATTTGTGATAGGGTGTGTTTAGTCGATCACATCTGGCGCGCTCGCCCCTTACTCTGTCCCAATCTTTGAGTGAAATGCCCCGCTAGTGGCTGAGCGGGACTGGCAAGCGTTTTCGATTTTTCGGCTGAATCATGAGACGGCGTGGGTATTCAATTCGCGCCGCGGGGTTATTCGTCGGCTTCGGCCGGCCTTCGCACGTGGCGGCTTGGCCCACTGGGCCCGGCCTCAGGGAGATGTCCTGAATATGACGACCGCTAAGAAGAGCGCCAATCGCCAAGGTTACAAGACGGGTGAATTCGTCGTCTACCCGGCGCACGGCGTCGGCCAGATCATGGCGATTGAGGAGCAGGAAGTCGCCGGCTTCAAGCTGGAGCTGTTCGTCATCTCCTTTGAGAAGGACAAGATGACCCTGCGGGTGCCGACCGCCAAGGCCACTTCGGTGGGCATGCGCAAGCTGGCCGAGAACACGCTGGTCACCAAGGCGCTCGAGACCATCACGGGCCGCGCCCGCATCAAGCGCACCATGTGGTCCCGCCGCGCGCAGGAGTACGAGGCGAAGATCAACTCGGGCGACCTGATCGCGATCGCCGAAGTGGTGCGCGACCTCCATCGTTCCGACGCTCAGCCCGAGCAGTCCTATTCCGAGCGCCAGCTTTATGAGGCGGCTCTCGACCGGATGGCTCGCGAAGTCGCGGCCGTGAACCGGCTTCACGAGACCGAGGCCCTGAAGCTGATTGAATCCCAGCTCGCCAAGTCGCCGAAGCGCCTCAAGACCGCTGACGCCGATACGGACGCCGAGGTCGAGCCGGAGGCCGCCAACGAGGCCGAGGACGACCAGGAAGAAGCCGCCTGACCGTTTGCGGCTTCCACGAGATTCAGAGAGAGCCCGGCTTCGCGCCGGGCTCTTTCGTTGAACGGGACCGCTCGGCCTAGTCGCGCGCGGGCCTCATGACGCGAGCTTTTCCTTGAAGAACGAAACCGTCCGGTCGAAGGCCAGCGTGGCGGCTTCCTGGTTGTAGCGCTCGGCGCTCGTGTCGTTGTGGAACGCGTGGTTGACGCCCTCGTAGACATAGATCGTGTGCGGGACGCCGGCCTCCTTCAGGGCGGCGTCATAACCCGGTATGCCGGCGTTCACGCGCGCATCCAGCCCCGCATAGTGCAGCATCATCGGCGCCTTGATACGCGCCACGGCTTCGCTCGGCGGCGCGACGCCATAGAACGCGACTCCGGCGCCGAGGCGCGGCTCACGGATGGCGAGAATGTTGACCATGCCGCCGCCCCAGCAGAAGCCGACCGCGCCGACCTTTCCGCCGCCATTCGGATGGTCTCTGAGAAAGGTCAGCATGGCGCCGGCCTGGCTGACGACGCTCTCGCCCGTGAGCTTCGAGAACAGGTCGCGCGCCGCATCGGCGTCCGACGGCGTTCCCCCGAGCGGCAGCAGGAAGTCGCCCGCAAGAGCGAGAAAGCCCGCCGCCGCAAGGCGGCGCGCCACGTCCTCGATATGGGCGTTCAGCCCACGGTTCTCGTGCAGCACAATCACGGCCGGGTGTTTGGCGTCATCGTTTGGGCGCGCCAGGTAGCCGGCGATCTCCACCCCCGCAACTTTGGTTCGCACCCGCTCGGCGACGATGCGCGGATCCGTCTCGGGAACCAGAGCCGCGTGGGCGTAGTTCGGCTCCAACGCGACAAGGGCGGCGCTCGCCGCAGCCGACGAGCCCGCCAAGGCCGACAGGCGTTCGAGGAACGTTCTGCGGGCCAGGGGCTTGTGAGTGTACTCGTCGTAGAGTTCGATGATGCGTCGATCGAGCGCCATGCGGCGATGCTCCCTTTTGACGTTGAACGTGAGGCCCCCGGCCACGTCAGGGTGGCGGCGATCGCGGGGGACCACAAGGCCGGAGCGGCCCTTGGGAGGGCTGGCGGTGATCCGGACCAATCACGAACGCGTAGAGACAATCAGGATCCGATACGGAGGCCGGCATGGGTGAGATCTCGGGTGTGCGACGCACCTTCGTGAAGGCGGCCATGGACGCCCCGTTCCTCTCGCGAGAAGAGGAACATGGCCTTGCGGTGCGATGGAAGGACTGCAAGGACCAGGTGGCGCTCCACAAGCTTGCCTCAGCGCACATGCGCCTGGTGATCGCGATCGCGGCCCGCTTCCGCCACTACGGCCTGCCAATGGCCGACCTCATCCAGGAAGGCCATGTTGGCTTGCTGGAGGCGGGAGCCCGCTTCGAGCCCGAGCGTGAGGTTCGCTTCTCCACCTACGCGACATGGTGGATCAGGGCGTCGATCCAGGACTACATCCTGCGCAACTGGTCCATCGTGCGCGGCGGCACCAGCTCAGCCCAGAAGGCGTTGTTCTTCAACCTCCGGCGCATCCGCGCCCGGTTGTCGCAGTCGGCCGCTGGCGACAGCACGATCGACGTGCATCAGGAGATCGCGACCGCGGTGGGCGTGTCGCGCAACGACGTCGCCCTCATGGAAGCGCGTCTGTCGGGGTCGGACATGTCGCTCAATGCGCCGCTGACCGACAACGACTCAGGCGCGGCCGAGCGTGTCGACTTCCTGGTCGACAACGCGCCGCTGCCGGATGAAGCCGTCGGAGAGGCGATCGATTCCGAGCGCCGCGTGAAGTGGTTGCGGTCCGCCCTGACGGTGCTGTCGGAGCGCGAGCTCAACATACTGCGGGAACGCAGACTCTCGGAGCAAACCGCGACCTTGGAGTCGCTAGGCGACCGCCTCGGCATCTCCAAGGAGCGTGTCCGCCAGATCGAGAGCCGTGCGCTGGAAAAGCTCCGCCGCGCCCTGCTGGAGAGCCATCCGGAGCCGAGCGCTGTGCTGATCTGAACGGCGTTCGGCGCGTCCCTACTCGACGATGATCTTGTAGACCGTGCCGGCCCGAACCGGGCCGTTTCGCTCGATGCCGTTCAGCAGTTGGAAGCGCTCCACAGGCCGGTCCGTCGCCATCCGGGTTGCGAGCGTCTCCACCGTATCGCCTGCCTGGGCGGTCACCAGCCCGACCTTGAGCGGCTTGACGCCGGAGGCCTCCTCGGGGCTCATCAGGTGAAGGCTTTCGATCGCCTGCCGAAAAGACCTGTCGGTCTCGGGCGTGTAGTTCTTCGCCGCCAGAATGAAACGATAGGTCGCTTGTCCCGCCTGAACGGCTGCGAGCCGGAACGTCCACTCCTCGCCTTTCGCCACCGTGGTGACGGCCGGCAAGCCGTTCACCGTCAGCGTTTCAACCGGCCCGACCTCGACGCCCTCGATCCAGCCCGACACGATATAGGCTGGCAGCGCGACTCCGTCGGGCATCTTGACGCTGTCGAAGCGCAACGCCTGGGCTCCTCCGGGCGCAAGGCCCAGCACCGCCGACGCGGAGTTCTCCAGCACGAAGCTTGCTGGCGCGGTGAACGCGAAGCCGAGTTGCGGATGCATGAAACGGTTGCCGCGCACGACGCCCTCGGAGGGGTCGTCGCCGAACGTCATTCCGGAAATGGCCTGGAGGTAGCGTTCGCGATCCGTGTCGCCGATCCCGGGCGCCCGGATCTGGCGAGCCGCCGTGAGCGCCTGGGAGACGCGCTCGGGCGTCGACGGGTGCGTGGACAGGAAGTTCGGTCCCTGTGATCCCTTTTCGCCGAGCATGGTGGCCCGCATGGCGGACTGGCGTCCCAGCGAAGCGAGGAAGCGCGCGGCCCCGAACGGATCGAATCCCGCCTTTGCGATCGTTCGCACCCCGATCTGGTCCGCCTCAAGCTCCTGCGAGCGCGAGAAGCTCGCCAACGTGAGCTTGCCCCGCGCCTGCACGACCTGCTGGGCGTCCCGATCGTTCAGGACCTCCGAGACCACCCTGCTGACGATCTCCGACCGGCGCTCCAGCTCGGCCCGCTGCATGGCGTGGCTCAGCGTGACGTGCGCGACCTCGTGCGCCATCACGGCCGCGACCTCGGACGTGTCGTTCGCCAGCGCCAACAGGCCGCGCGTCACGTAGAGGTTGCCGCTCGGCAACGCGAAGGCGTTGACGACCGGGGAGTTCAGGATGGTCACCTGATATTGCTGGTCCGGCCGATCAGTGGCGGCCGCGACGCGTTTCATCACGTCGTTCAGCAGGCGCTCGGCGACAGGTGCGCGGTATTCGCCCCCGAAATTCGCCACCAGCCGCTTGTGTTCGCGGTTGCCGACCGGCTCCACGCCGGTGACCCGCGGCGCGGATGCGGGGAGGCTCGGCGCCGTGCCGGCCCCGAACCCGATTCGGTCGGACGCACAACCCGCCAGCCCCAGGGCAAGCGCCAGTGCGGCGGCAAAAGGGACCACGCGAGCGCGGACGCGAACAGCGACGCCTGTCAGGTTCATGCTCGAATGGGCGTGTCCGCCCCTACAGACTGGCAATCTCGACACACCCGCGATCAGCCGCAACCACGACGCCGTAGACGCCGAATCCGCATTTCCGGAGCTGAGCCTCCGTTGTCTCTCCGGCCGACATGAGCGTCATTCGATTCGCTCGATGTCCTCAGGAGCGTTGATCTCGATCACGGGACCGCCGCTTTCGGCCACGACCCCGCGCACCCGTACGCGAAGCCCTTTCAGAGATGACCACCTCATGCCCGATGCTTCAATCCTGTTCAAGGAGCGTTTCGAAATCGTGACGGTGAAGTCTTCGCTCCAGTTCTCCCCGAAATTGAGGTAGGCGCGGGCTTTGCGCTCGCTGGTGCTGACAACGCGCCCTTCCACGACGGCGAAACGTCCGACCTGCTGGAGAATAGCGGCCGGTTCGGCGGCGTTGAAGAAAGCTTGCGCCTGAGCCCATGCGCCCTTTGCGCCGCGCCTTGCAAGCGCCTCCGCGGCGGCGAGCGCCGCCCCGCAACGCGCCGGCAATTCGGCCGGGTTGGCGGATGCGAGTCCCTCGCGCACCAGCGCCAGCGCAAGATCGTCGCCTTGGTCCGCCCTGCCGATCACGCCCGAGAGCCGGCCCCAGCGGTCCGGCCGCCCGGCGACTGGATAAATCACGAAAGGCCCGACCTCGGTGAAGCGTTTCACCGCGTCCACCCTGCGCCGTTCAACATCCACGTCGCCACCTGCCACCGCAATCGCGCCGGCCGCGATCCAGGTTCGCCCATCGGGCGACGCAAGATCGCCGTCAGGATTGATCTTCAGGTCGGCGACCCCGACAGCGGCTCCAAGCCGACAGGCCGACATCTGGGCCTCGGACGCCTCACTGCCGCAAAGCAGCGTGACGGCCAGCACGAGCCCTCGCGAACAAGCATTGGATGGCCGCATGCGCATTCTGTGCATGGAGATCGCCTTCTGGCTTTCGTGACAGTGCGGCTCCCGCAAGTGCACGTCAACCGGGCGCGGCAGCAACCCCCCGTGAAGTATTTCCAGTAAAACCCTGTATTTCGCACAATCCACAAGAACGTTGTGCGACCTCGCGAATTGAGACTGCAAGCGAGGAGCATTCAGGATGGTTGATGAAGCAGAGGACGAATGGACCGGCGTTTCTCGCCCCGGTCTTCAGCATGTCGTCCCTGATCGCCACGACTCCGCCTTGGAGCGGGTCGCACGGGGACTGAAGGGGGAACTTGGCAGAACCCTGCTCGAGCCGCTGCCGCCGGGGTGGCACTCGTTGCTCCGGCAGCTCGGAGAGGCCGAGCAAGGCTCCCAGAACTGGGGCGCGACAGGCCCGCACGCCTGATTCGGACAGAGCCGGGAGGCTTGGAACCGAACCCGAGACGCCGGGTTGAGGGCGCAGTGAATTCATAATTTGGAGGACCGAATGGCCACGACCGCAAAGCAAAAAACCTTGAATGATCTTTTTCTGGAGACGCTCAAGGATATTTATTACGCCGAAAAGCAGATTCTCCGGAACCTGCCCAAGATGATGAAGGCCGCAAAGACGCCCGAACTGAAGCAGGCTTTCGAACGTCATCGCGACGAGACGGAAGGCCAAGTCGAACGTCTGGAGCAGATCTTCGAACAACTCGGCAAGCCGGCACGCGGCAAGACTTGCCAGGCGATTATCGGCATAGTTGAGGAGAGCCAGGAAGTCATCGAGGAGTTCAAGGAATCCGAGGCGCTGGACGCTGGGCTGCTCGCCGCCGCGCAGGCGGTCGAGCACTACGAAATCTCCCGCTACGGCACTCTGAAGACCTGGGCCGGCCAGCTCGGAATGAAGGACGCCGTGAAGTTGCTCGACCAGACGCTTCAGGAAGAAAAGAAAACTGACGAACTGCTGAGCAAGCTCGCCGAGCAGCAGGTAAACCAGAAAGCCGCCTGACGCACCCCAGTCGAAACGCTCGCCAACGAGGCCCCGGGTTCACGCCCGGGGCTTTTCCATACGCCGATCCCCGGACGCCGAACTGCCCTGCGCGGCGCGGGGTTGCGGCTGCGCCCTGACGTCACACATTGGGGAGACCGCCGCGCTGGAGCGCCCCATGCTGCCCTTATCGATCCTCGACCTTTCCTTTGTGACGTCCGGCGCGTCGTGCGGGCAAGCGCTGCGCAACACCATCGACCTCGCCCGCATGGCGGACGAAGCCGGTTTCACACGGTTCTGGGTGGCGGAGCATCACAATCTTCCGTCGGTCGCCAGCCCGGCTCCCGAGATCATGATCGGTCAGATCGGAGCTGTGACGGAGCGGATCCGCATCGGCTCGGGCGGCGTAATGCTGCCCAATCATGCGCCCCTGATGGTGGCCGAGCGCTTCCGTGTGCTGGAAGCCCTGTTTCCCGGGCGGATCGACCTTGGCATCGGCCGGGCCCCCGGCACCGACCCGGTCGCCTCCTACGCGCTCCGGCGCCTGCAGGGCGACGTGCAGGCCGACGATTTTCCCCAGCGGCTCGAAGAGCTGATCGCCTTCGGGGGAGCGGGTTTTCCGGCCAACCATCCGTTCAGCCGCATCACCGTGATGCCGTCCGACGTGCCGCTGCCTCCCATCCTGATGCTGGGGTCCAGCGATTTCGGCGGCAAGCTCGCCGCCCAGCTGGGCGTCGGCTTCGCGTTCGCGCATCATTTCGCCAGCCATGACGCCGCCGATGCGCTCCTCACCTACAGGGCGCGCTTCGAGCCGGGCGCACTCGCCAAGCCGCATGCCATTCTGGCCACCGCGGCCATCTGCGCCGAGACGGACGCCGAAGCCCAGCGCCTGGCGTCGGGCGCGGATCTCAGCGCGCTGCGCCGGGCGCGCGGCCATTACGGCCCGCTTCCACGCCCCGAGGAGGCGGCCGCCGAAACCTACGACGCTCAGGACCTCGCCTTTATTCGCCGCAACCGCTCACGCCTGTTCGTCGGAACGCCGGACGCTTTGCGCGATCGCCTGATGGACCTCGCCACGAGCGTACAAGCCGACGAGGTGATGCTGACCTCGGCGATCCACGACCATGCGGCGCGCAAGCGTTCATTCCAGCTTCTCGCCGACGCCTTCGGCTTGAAAGCCACATCCACTTCGGCTGTTCTTTAACCTTCGAGAAAGACCTGCGACGGCATTGCGGCCGCAAGCAGCGAAAACGGGGCTTTGCGTCGACAACTTGGCGGGATGCTGGAAACGGTCCCGCAACATTGCATGGGTATGCTTCCGAGATCGCGCTTCTGATCCCGCTCTGGGAAGCGCAAGAACAAGCGACCCACCCGAACCCGCGAGCCCGCCGTGAGCCCCCCGCCCATCGTTTCCGACGCCGTCGATGCCCGCAGCCTGGGCGTCGCCGCTTTCCCGGTTGCGCCCGCGCGCGCGCCGGCCGCTTCCGGCGACAACGTCGCGCTCGGCATTGCCTATATCGTCGGCTCAACGGTGTTCTTTTCGGCGGGCGACATCGCCGCCAAGATGCTGACCGCCACGATCCCGGCAGTCGAAATCGCGTGGATGCGCTACGTCGTGCTCTGCGCGCTTGTGCTCCCGGCCGTGTTCTGGATGGGCGGCGCCAAGCGGCTCGCCACCACCCGCATGCAGTTCCACATCCTGCGCGGGCTCGGCATGGTGATCTCGTCGCTGGTCTTCATGGTGGCGCTCGCCCATATGCCGGTCGCGGAAGCGACCGCCATCAATTTCGTCTCGCCCATCTTCATCACCGCGCTCTCCATCCCGCTCCTGGGCGAAAAGGTCGGCATGCGCCGCTGGATCGCGGCTGCGGTCGGCCTCACCGGCGTGATCATCGTCGTCCAGCCGGGCGGCGCCTCGTTCCAGCTCGCGGCGCTGCTGCCCGCGGCCTCCGCGGCGATCTGGGCCTTCACGGCCATCCTCACGCGCCTGATGAGCGACGAGCGGCCCGAGGCCACGCTGGCGTGGTCCGGCATCGTCGGCCTGGTCACCCTCTCGATGGCCCTTCCTTTCGCCTGGGTCACGCCCACCGGCGCCGAGATCGGCTACGCGCTCCTCATGGGCGTCGGCTCGACGGTTGGCCACTGGCTGCTGGTTCTGGGCTATCGCCGCGCCGGCGCGTCGCTGCTCGCGCCCTTCACCTATGTGCAGCTCCTATGGGCCAGCGCGTTCGGCTTTCTGGTGTTCGGCGCGCTCCCGGGCGCCTCGACGCTGCTGGGCGGCGCCGTGATCGCGGCCAGCGGCCTCTACACGGCTCACCGCGAGCGCGTCCGAGCCAGGATGGCGAGAGCCTGAGCGGCGATTGCGCGCTGTCATGAGAATGAAGCGCTGTTGAGCTTTCGTGCGGGCAGGCTCGCCGGATGCTGCGCCCATGCTCGATCTCTCCCTCGCGTTCACGTCAGCGTTTGAGCGCCCGCCCGCCCGCCCGGCGCGCCGTCCGTCGCGGCGTCCGTCGGGCGGCCCCTTCCGGGTCCTGATCGCGACCGACGCGTGGCGGCCGCAGGTCAACGGCGTGGTGCGCACCCTGGAAGGTCTCGTCGCCGAAGCCCCGAAGCTCGGCGCCGAGATCACGATCCTGGGCCCGGACCGCTTTGCGTCGGCGCCCATGCCGGGCTACCCCGACATTCGGCTCGCCGCCCCCTCCCCGCGGGCGATCGCGGCGGCCATCGAGAGCGCCCGGCCGGACGCCATCCACATCGCAACCGAAGGTCCGGTGGGCTTCATGACGCGGCGGCATTGCATCCGGCGCGGGCTGCCGTTCACGACCTGCTACCACACGCGGTTTCCCGAATACCTCGCCGCCCGCGTGCCGGTGCCGCTGGCCTGGTCCTATGCGGCGATGCGTCGCTTCCATGCGCCGGCTGTCGCCACCATGGCTGCGACGCCGGCGCTCGCGCGCGAGCTGGGGACCCGCGGCTTCGGGCGGCTGGTCCTGTGGACGCGCGGCGTCGACGTCCCGACATTCGCGGCGGGCCGCCCGGGCATGCTGCGTTTCCCGGGCCCGATCTTCCTCTGCGTCGCCCGCTTGGCTGTCGAGAAGAACATCGAAGCATTCTTGGCGCTCAATCTGCCCGGCTCCAAGGTCGTGGTCGGCGACGGCCCGGCGCGCGCCGAACTAGAGGCGCGTTTTCCGGACGCCCATTTCCTCGGCATGCTGAGCGGGTGCGAGCTGGCCGACGCTTATGCGTCCGCTGACGTGTTCGTGTTTCCGAGCCGGACCGACACGTTCGGTCTCGTGATGCTGGAGGCGCTTGCCGCTGGAACGCCTGTTGCGGCTTTTCCGGTGACGGGCCCCCGGGACGTACTCGGCTCGTCCGGGTGCGGTGCGCTCGACGAGGATCTGCGCCGCGCCGCCTTGGCGGCCCTTTCCATCCCGCGCGATCGATGCCGCGCTCATGCGCAGCGGGCCACGATGGCGGAGAGCTGCCGAAGCTTTCTGGAAAATGTGAGCCTCGCGGCCCTCTAGCCGCGGGAGTCAGGCAGCCGGCGCGAGCGCGAGCTGCCGGGCGGGGGCGGACGCTTCGACGTCCGCCCTGCTGTCGCGCTTTGTCCAGCGCACCAGTTCGAGCCGCCCGTCCATGTGCTCCAGAACCGCCGAGCAGGACTCCACCCAGTCGCCGGTGTTCACATACAGTACGTCGCCGATTGTCTCGACGGTCGGCTGGTGAATGTGGCCGCACAGCACGGCGTCGACGCCATGCCGCCGCGCATCTTCGACGACCGCGTCCTGGAAGGCGCCAATGAAGTTGACGGCCGTCTTTACCTTGCCCTTGCTCCAGGCCGAAAACGACCAATAGGGCAGGCCCAGGCGCCGGCGCACGCGGCTGATATAGACATTCAGGAACAGCGCGAGGTCGTAGGCCCAGTCGCCCAGCAGGGCGAGCCACTTCACGTTTCGGACCACGATGTCGAACTTGTCGCCATGCAGGATCAGCATGCGCCGGCCGTCCGCCGTCATGTGGACGTACTCTTCCATGATGTCGATGCCGCCGAAATTGGAGCCGACGTAATCGCGCAAGAACTCATCGTGGTTGCCCGGCAGGTAGACGAGCCGCGCGCCCTTGCGAACGGCCCTGAGCAGCTTCTGCACCACGTCGTTGTGCGCCTGCGGCCAATTCCAGCTCACCTTGAGCCGCCATCCGTCGACGATGTCTCCAACGAGAAAAATCGTCTCGGCCTCATGGTGCTTCAGGAAATCGAGCAGCATGTCCGCTTGGCAGCCGCGCGTGCCGAGATGGATGTCCGACAAAAACAGGGACCGGACCTTTGTGGCGCCGCTCATGACAGCATTCTCCGCAGGCTGCTCACACACCAACAAGCGGATTCTTGTCTCAGTTTGGTGACGGCGGCGCGGATCGCCATCCTGGCCGAACAACACGCGGCATGGGCAGGAAGCGGCGCGTCGAGAAAGCCTGATGGTGCCCCTGGCCGGAATCGAACCAGCACTCCTTGCGGAAACCGATTTTGAGTCGGTCGCGTCTACCAGTTCCGCCACAGGGGCCCGCCCTATCGGGAGGCGGCGCGGACTATAGCGGGCCGGAATCGCACGTCAATCTCCCGCACGGTTCAGGCGACGTCGCGGGGCGCGGCGCCGCTTCCGTGCTCCGCGCCTTTTTCGCCCGGCACCGGCGTGGCCTCGCCCAATGTCTCGCGGACGTAGAGCTTCTTTACGGCCACAAAGGCCACCACGGCCAGCGGCGCGGCCAGAAGCACGCCGAGCGCGCCAAACAGCGCCCCGAACGCGATGACGGCGAACAGCAGCAGCGCGGGCGGGATCGCGACCGACCGGCGGGTCACGACCGGCTGGATCAGGTTCGATTCGACTTGCTGGATGGCGATGAAAGCCGCCGCCGTCCACAGTACGGCCGGCAAACCCATTCCGGAGGCGACCAGCAGCGCCGGAACCGCGCCCGCGAAGGGTCCGACGAGCGGGATGAACTCCAGCAGGCCAGCGATGAGCCCCAGAGCGGCTGCGCTCGGCAGGCCGATCATCGCAAGCGCGCCCCAGGTGAGCGCGCCGGTCACCACCATGGCGAGAAGCTGGCCGAGCAGCCAAAGCCGCAGCGCCCGGCCGGCGACGCCCATGGTTTCGTCCACGTGCTCGCGGGCCTGGGCGGGAAACAGCATCACGACGCCACGGCGATAGACCTTGGGGTCGAGCGCAAGATAGACGCCGCCAAAGATCACCAGGACAAGGTCGGTCACGGCGCCGAGCGCGGACACGCCGTAGGTCGTCACCTTGCCGATGAAGCTCTGGCCCGAGAGGATCTCCTTCGCGCGCCCGCTGATCTGGTTGGCGAGATCCGGCGCGCCGACCTTCTGCCCCAGCGCCTCCAGAGCTCCCGTGGCCGTTTGTGCCGCTGTCGCCAACTGCGCGGCCACCTGCGCCTGAAACAGCCAGATTGCCACCCCGAGAGCCCCGAACACAAGGACGCCAGCGACCAGCAGCGCGAAGCCCGGCGACAAAGGCGTGTGTTTTTCCAACCCATCTGCAATGGAGCGCAGCACAACGGCAATCAGCGCCGCCGCGAAGCCGAGCAGCAGCACGTCCAACATCGCGTATAGAACCGCGAAGAGCACCACGATCGCGCCGACCACCAGGGCCGCGATGGTCACCCTCCTGGCGAACTCGCCTTCGCTCACGAGCGCCGCGGACCGAACGGCGTTGTCCGGGGCCGTAGCCTGAGTTTCAGGCAAGGTCGTGTCGATCGCCATCGCGGCCCCTTTTCTGTCGGCATTGCAACGTGCCAGAGGAGCCTTCGTTCACTCTGCGCTGACCCCGCCCGGGTTCCGGCTTCGTGGTGCGGAACAGCTTCGCCGTGACGGCGTTTCTGCATCATCAAACGGAGGATCACACCATGAGGAATTTCGTTCTTGGCCTGGCGGCCGTCACTGCCGTCGTTCTCGCCCAGCCGGCTTTCGCAGATGACAGCGGCGCAGCCGCAGGCGTCGCCACGGGCGCGATTGCGGGCGGCGTGGCCGGCGGCCCCGTCGGCGCGGCGGTCGGCGCGGGCGTGGGCGGCGTCGTGGGCGGCGCGGTCACGGGCCCGAACAAGGAGCGGGTGATCGTCGAGCAGCGCGGCCCTGCGGTGGAGACCGGCACGATCTCCAACTGCTCCAGCAAGACGGTCCAGAAGGAAAATTCCTTCGGCGACACCAAGACCACCACCACGCAGTCCTGCGACTGACCACAGAGCGCTCGCCAAAGGGCCTGCCACGAGAAGCCCGCCCAAAAGGCGGGCTTTTTCGCGCCTTGTCGCGATCGACGCACGTTTCCGTTAACGCCCGCGCGCGCAAAATCGCGAACGCGGTCGTGCGCAAGCGGAGGTTGATGAACGGTGCGAAAGGGTCGAAGCCTCGCGATGGCCTGCGCGGGCCTGATCTGCGCCGCCCAAACGGCCGGCGCACAAGGCGCGGCGAACTCGTCCGCCACTCAGGCGCGCCCTGAAGCCTGCGCGGATCTCGGATCCTTTGCGGTGGTCGACCCGCCGGGCGGCGGCCGCGGCGCGCTGTCGGCGCAATCCTACACGCCCTGCGCCGATCTCGACGGCCGACGCCGGGACGACTCCGTCCAGATCGGCGTCGACGTCATGCTCGGCGGCCAGAACTCCAACGCGTCCCAGCCCTCGCCGACCGGCGGGATGCAACCCGGCCAAACGCTTCGCCGGCGCCCGTAGCGGGATTCGGGTGGCGGCCCAGCCACGATCCTGCCAAGACGCCCGCAGGAGATGCCGATGTCCCTCGCTCAAAAATCCATGCGTCCGCGCGAATGGCTCATGCTGCTTGCGCTTTCGATGATCTGGGGCGGATCGTTCCTGTTCGCCAAGCTGGCCGTCAGCGCGATACCCCCGTTCGGCGTGGTCGCAGGACGTGTGGCGATCGCATCCCTGTGCCTCGCGATGACGCTGGCGGCCCTGGGCGTCGGTTTCCCGCGCTCCGCTGCGACATGGCGGGCATTTTTTGGGATGGGCCTGCTCAACAACGTGATCCCGTTCAGCCTCATCTTCTGGGGCCAGACCACGATCGGGGCAGGCATGGCGTCGATTTTGAACGCCACGACCCCGCTCTTCACCGTCCTGGCGGCGCATGGCTTGACCCGCGACGAGCGGCTGACCTGGAACCGCATCGTCGGCGTCCTGGTCGGCTTCACGGGCGTTGCCGTGATGATCGGGCCCGAATTGCTGGAGGGGCTCGGATCGAATGCGGCCGCCCAAATCGCCTGCCTGGGTGGAGCGGTTTCCTATGCTTTCGCCGGGCTGTTCGGACGTCGCTTCGCCCGAATGGGCGTTCCGCCGCTGCATGCCGCTTTCGGGCAGCTCACCGCGTCGAGCCTGATCGTCGTGCCCCTGCTGCTGTTCTTTGGAAAACCATGGACGTGGACGATGCCCGGAGCAGCGCCCCTGGGCGCGCTCGTAGCCCTCGCCGTCCTGTGCACGGCTTTCGCCTATGTTCTGTTCTTCAGCATCCTTGGCAGCGCCGGCGCGACGAACATCTCTCTGGTGACGTTCCTGATCCCGCCAAGCGCGATCCTGCTCGGCGCCGTCTTTCTGGGCGAGCGCCTGGGCTGGACCGATTTCGCCGGCATGGGCCTGATCGTCACCGGGCTCGCGGCCATCGACCCGCGGGTCGCCAGGCGTCTGGAACGCCGAGCGCGCACAACTCGGGTGGACGAACTCACCCCGCCGCAAGCGGCCGGAACGTCTCCACCACCCGCTCATAAACCGGCCGCTTGAACGGGATGATCAACTCCGGCAGGCGATCCATTCTCTCCCAGCGCCACGCTTCGAACTCGGCCTTATGGCCGCCCGCGGGGGCGTGGATGTCGATTTCCGAATCCTCGCCGACGAAGCGCAGCGCGAACCAGCGCTGGGTCTGTCCGCGATACTTGCCTCGCCAGGCACGGCCCGCCACCGGGCCGGGGAGATCATACGCGAACCAATCGGGCGCCTCGGCCAGCAGCTTTGTCGAGGTGACGTTGGTTTCCTCCTGCAGCTCGCGCAGCGCCGCCACATAAGGGTCTTCGCCCCGATCGATCCCGCCCTGCGGCATCTGCCAGGCGTGGCGATCGTCGACGTGCTCGGGCCCGGCCTCGCGCTTGCGCTTGCCGATAAACACGAGTCCATCACGGTTCAGCAGCATGATGCCCACGCAGGGGCGGTACGGCAGTTTGGCGATGTCCATTCTTGCTACTCACCGGCGGGGGGAAGCGCGATGATGTCAGACGCGCCCGGGCTTGGCGATGGCCGCGCTCAGCGGCACCAGCACGAAGCCCCGCGCCTCGAGGTTCTTGGCCCAGGCCGCGATCCGGTCGATGCTCACCGGCAGCGCGCTCGCGGTTCCGACCGCGACGCCGCGCTCGCGCGCGATCGCCTCGAGGCGTGCGAGCTGGTCGTCGATCGCCGAGGCTTTGGGCGTGGCGTCGATCACCGTGTCGGCCTTCGCAGCCGGCAGCTTCAGCCCGCCCGCCACCGCCGGAATCAAGCTGCGCGCCGAGGCGCCGTCGTCCAGCACCACCAACCCGCGCGCAGCGAACTCCTTCAACACCGGCGTGAGCGCCGCCTCGCTGGCGGTGAACTTCGCCCCCATGTGGTTCATCACCCCGATATAGCCGCTGAAGCGCGACATCACCCAGAACAGGCGATCGAGGTTTTCCGCCGCGCCGCTCGCTAGAAGCGTATGCGGGCCGGGATCGTTGTCCGGGTAATCGAACGGCTCCATGGGCGCCTGAAGCATCACCTCGTGGCCGTCCTCTCGCGCGCGCGCGACCTGCCGCTCCAGCTCCGCCCCATAGGGCGCGAAGGCCAGCGTCACCTCGCCCGGCAGTCGAACGATCGAGTCGGAGGTCGAGGACTGGCTCAGCCCCATGCCGCTCATCACGATCGCGATGCGCCCTACCGTCTTGGCCGGCAGCATCGGGGCTGGGCGGGCATACACGTCGGCCGGCCGGGAGCCGTCGGGCCCGAGCTTCGGCAGGGCGCCGTGCCGGGATCGCTCGATCAAGCGCTTGTCGGGCGCGACCGCCAGCTTGATCGGCGTTTGTGGCACCTGGATCACGATCCCGCCGGCGCGCTCCCCATTGCCGCGCACCACGCGGACGCCCGTGGCCTTCTCGATGTCGGCCGCCGATTGGCCGTTCGGCGGGGCGATGTCGGGCGAGCCCTCGACCACCCGCGCCTGCGGCGGGTCGACGGCCTCCACCGGCGGCGGCTCGACCTTAGCGCGCGTGATGGTCGCGACCGCATAAGGCTCGCCGCCATAGGGATCCTTCACGACCACGATGTAACCCGCCAGCGCCAGCAGGAGCATCGCGACCGCCATCGCGAACAGGTTGCCAAGCGGCGCGGCCACGCGGCGACGCGGCCGGCTGGCCGTTTCCATGCCCAATGGACGTGTGAGTTCGTCGTGGCCCAGCGTCACGCTTCGGTCTCGGAGGATGAAATGCACAAATCCGGAAACGGCGGGGCCGAACGCACCGGAACTTGCGAATCATAGCTCAGATCGAACTGGTCGTCTGTCGGCATTGCCCACGATACGAAAAAGCGGCGACGCCTGTGGCATCGCCGCTTCATTTCTACGCAGATCCGTCGTGTGGATCAGCGTTCAGTTCGGAGACTTCTGCGGCTTATCGGCCGCGGCAGGAGCGCTGGCCTTGCTTCCGGCGTCGTTCACTTTCACGCCGCGCAGCAAGTCGTACGCATAGTTGAGCTGCTTGTCGTTCTTGGGATCCGGCGGAACGTAGGCGGAGCTGCCGCCCTGCTCCTCTTCGCCGTTCTTCAGGTGGCCCTTGAGGCTCGCCTCGCCCTTGGTCTCGTCCTTGCCCTTGAGCTCGGCCGGGACCTCGTTCAGCACCTGCACGTCGGGGTCAATGCCCTTGGCCTGGATCGAGCGGCCGGACGGCGTGTAGTAGCGCGCCGTGGTGAGCCGCACCGCGCCGTTCGAGCCGAGCGGGATGATGGTCTGCACCGAGCCCTTGCCGAAGGAGCGGCTGCCGATGATGGTCGCGCGCTTGTGGTCCTGCAGCGCGCCAGCCACGATCTCGGACGCTGACGCGGAGCCGCCGTTGATCAGCACGATCACGGGCTTGCCCTTGGTGAGGTCGCCCGCGCGTGCGTTGTAGCGCTGCGTCTCGTCGGCGTTGCGGCCGCGCGTCGACACGATCTCGCCGCGCTCCAGGAAGGCGTCGGACACCGCGATGGCCTGGTCAAGCAACCCACCGGGGTTGTTGCGCAGGTCGATCACGTAGCCCTTAACCTTGTCGGCGCCGCCGAGGTCCTTGTTGATCGTGTCGATCGAGTTCTTCAGGCCCTCGAAGGTCTGCTCGTTGAACTGGGTGATGCGCACGTATCCGACGTCGGTCTCGCTGCGCGAGCGCACCGACTTGATGCGGATCACGTCGCGCGTCAGCTTCAGCTCCAGCGGATCGCTGTTGCCCTTGCGGGTGATCTTGAGGCGCACGGCAGAGTTCACCGCGCCCCGCATTTTGTCGACGGCCTGGTTCAGGCTAAGGCCCTGCACCGAATCATCGTCGATCGCCGTGATGATGTCGCCGGCCTGCACGCCCGCCCGCGAGGCCGGTGTGTCGTCGATGGGCGATACGACCTTGATCAGGCCTTCCTCCATCGTGACCTCGATGCCGAGGCCTCCGAACTCGCCGCGCGTCTGCACCTGCATGTCCCGGAAGCTTTTTGCGTCCAGGTAGCTCGAATGCGGATCGAGGCCGGAGAGCATGCCGTTGATGGCACTCTCGATCAGCTTCGACTCGTCGGGCTTCTCGACATAGTCGGATCGGATTTTTTCGAACACGTCGCCGAACAGGTTCAGCTGCCGGTAGGTGTCCGACGCAGCCGCGACCGCGCTGGTGGTCGACAGCAGGCGATCGTTTGTCGCCAGCGTGGAGGCGCCGGCCCCTAGGACGACACCGAGCATGAGCATAGGGAGCTTGCGCATTATCCGCGAACTTTCTCGTTCGTCGATGCCGCCCACCAGGGCGACGGATCGATCGATGTACCGTCCTTCCGGAACTCCACATAGAGCACCGGTTGCGATGTTTCGCTACCCACCGATGCGGCGGTCGCCTGCGACCCCTCGCCCATCACGGCGACTGGTTCGCCAGCGAGGACGAATTGGCCAAGGCTGACATTGCTTCGATCCATGCCGGCCAGAAGCAGATAGTACCCGCCACCGGCGTTGATGATCAAGAGTTGCCCGTAAGTCCGGAACGGTCCCGCATACGCGATCCAGCCGTCGCAGGGCGCCGTCACGACGGCCCCGGCCCGGGTGGCGTAAGCCATGCCTTTGAGGCTGCCGCCGACCGCGTCCGGAGCGTTGAAACGCTTCAACAAAGAGCCGTTTACCGGCAAGGGCAGCAGGCCCTTGGCTTCGGCGAAAGCGAGCTTCGGCGCAAGCCGCGCCGGGTCCTTGAACGCCAGCGCGGCGAATTTGTCGCGGGTTTCCTTGACCTCGTTCTCGCGCTGCAGGCGCGCCTGCTCCTCGGCCGACAGCGCCGCCAGCCGGGCCGCCTCGGCGGCGCGCGCTGATGCCTCGATCTCAGTCTCGAGCCGCCCGATCAAATCCTTGAGAGTTTGCGCTTTGGCGGCGAGACCGGCGGCCTTCTCGGCCTCCTGAGCGACGGTTTTCTCGGTTCCGGCGATCTGCTGCTGGCGCGCCTCCACGAGGGCGGACAGCCGCTGCCGGTCTTCCACCAGCGTCGCGACCTCGCCGCGCAGGGTCTCGCGCTCGGCGTTGGCGGCGGTGCGCAGGCGAACCATCTCGCCGAGATCCGAAGCCAGCGCCTCGGTTTCCTGCCTGAGTTCCGGCAGCACCGCGCCCAGCAGCATCGAGGTCCGCACCGCCTGCAGCATGTCCTCGGGGCGCACCAGCACGGCCGGCGGAGGGCTGCGGCCAAGCCGCTGCAACGCCGCCAACACCTCGATGATCACGGTCTTGCGCCCCTCCAGCGAGCGCCGGATGGCGTCCTCGGTCTGCCCCAGCGTGGTGAGGCGCTCCTCAATGGCGGTGATCCGGTTCTCGGTGGCGCGCAGGCGATTGGTGGTCTCGATCATGGTGGCGTTGAGCCGCGCCCGGTCGGAGCGCAGGCCCGCGGCTTCGCGCTCCAGCCGCTGCCGGTCCTGGCTTGTCGCCTCAAGAAATTTCTGGGTGGCGTCGAGCTCGAGCCGCCGGGTGGCCCGCTCGGCCGCCTTCGGGGCCATGTCGGGCGGCGCGGGCGCGGGCGCCTGTTCCTGGGCGGCGGGATCGAGCGCCGCGGCCGGCCATGCCGCAACCGAGGCGCTAGCCGCAACGGCGCAGAGCAGGATGAAACGGGAAAGGATCAGGCGCATCGGCCCCAGAGCGCCCCTGGCGATTCGGTCGTGTCGAGTGTGCCATGATCGGGCAGCATTGCGGCAGCCTCGTGAGCGTCAGGCCCGATGGTAGGGATGGCCCGACAGGATCGTCATGGCCCGATAGAGCTGCTCCGCCGCCAGAACGCGCACCAGCTGGTGCGGCAGCGTCATGCGCCCAAACGAAACCCGCTCCTGGGCCTGGGCTGCCAAGGCAGGATCGAGTCCGTCGGCGCCGCCGATCAGCAGCGCGAGGCTTCGCAGGCCCGCGTCCCGTCGGGAGGCGAGCGATTGAGCAAAGGCTTCGCTGGTCGGGTTTGCGCCTCGTTCGTCGAGAGCGATCACGGCTGGATCGCCAAGGCCCGCGAGGCGGCTACGGATCGCCGCCGCTTCCTCGGCCTTGCGGTCGGCGGGACGGGAGGCGCGGCTTTCGGCGAGTTCGAACGCCTCGAAGCCGGTGAAGCCGAGCGTGCGCCCCGAAGCGCGCGCGCGCTCGTCGTAACGTGCGACGAGCTCCCGCTCCGGGCCGTCCTTGAGGCGGCCGACCGCGATCACGGCGATGCGCATCGCGTCAGCCCGGTGATGAGGTCAGGAGACCGCGCGCTCCGCGGGACGGTCGCCGCCCCACATCTTCTCGAGGTTGTAGAAGTGCCGAACCTCCGGCCGAAACACGTGAACAATCACGTCGCCGGCGTCGATCAGCACCCAGTCGCAATGCGGCAGGCCTTCGACCCGCACGTCCTTGCGGCCGCGTTCTTTCAATCCCTCGATGACGCGATCGGCGATCGCCCCAACATGCCTGTTGGAGCGCCCGGAGGTCACGATCATGCTGTCTGCGAGAGATGTTTTTCCCGTCAGGTCTATGGAGACCGTTTCCTCGGCCTTGGCGTCGTCCAGGAGCCCGAGGACCAGCGGGAGCGTCGCGTCGTCGTGCGGCTCGACCGAGCCGGTCGCGGCGAGGTGCGAAGTCGTTTCGACTTCGCGCGTGGTGGTCATTGTCAGCGGTCGACCCTCTTGCGGATCGCGCGCCAGTTGCGCGCTTGATCTCAATATAGTCGAACTGGGCCAAAGTTCCAACGATGACGCGGGGAGAACCTTTTAGATCTTCCGGACGGGTTTTTCGGCCCTTGCCGCCCGCAGCGCCGTGGAGGAGAGCGGCGAGCGTCGCCCATGTAGAAATGCCCAGGCGGGCGTCGGCGAGCCGGGCAGCAGCACGGCGTCGGCTTCGTCCATCCGCCTGTCCGCCAGCGCGATCGCCGCGATGGAGCGCGTCGCCCGCAGGGTGGAGCCCGGTCGGTCGATCACGGCGAACGGCATCATCCGCGCGATGTCGCGCCACCGCCGCCAGCGATGGAAACTCGCCAGATTGTCGCCGCCCATCAGCCAGACGAACTGCGCGCCGGGGCAGCGCCGCCGCAGATAAGCGAGCGTCTCGAACGTGTAGGGCGTCCCGATCGCGGCCTCGAACCCCGTGACGTCGATGCGCGGATCCCGCGCCAGGGCCCGCGCCTGCGCGATCCTGTGCGCCAACGAGGGAAGACCCGCATTGTTCTTCAGCGGGTTGCCGGGCGTCACGATCCACCACACGCGATCCAGCCCGAGCCGCCGCAGCGCCGTTTCGCTGACCAGCATGTGCCCGCCATGCGGCGGGTTGAAGCTGCCGCCGAGCAGCCCGATCCGCATGCCGGGCGCGAGGCGCGGCAGGGTCGGGACGGGCGAAGCGGGGAAGAAGGCGTCGGCGGGCATCCGCCGGACCATGGGGACTACGCCGCCGCCGCGCAAGGCGAGCACCCGGCGAGCCGCATGCTTGCGGGGCGAAAAACCTGCCCGCATAGTCGACCGGAACGCGAGGCCCCATGCCGTACCGCACCACCATCGGCGTCCATTCCTGGGTTTTTGGCGACCTCAAAGACCTCATGGCCAAGGCGACCCCGCCGCGCGCCGGGGACCGGCTGGCCGGAGTCGCGGCCGGCAGCGCCGAGGAAAGCGTCGCCGCCCGCATGGCGCTCGCGGACTTACCCTTGAAGCAGATCCTGGCCGAGCCGCTGATTCCCTACGAAGATGACGACGTCACGCGGCTCATCATCGACACGCACGACCAAGCCGCCTTCGCGCCGATCGCGTCGCTCACCGTCGGCGAGTTCCGGAACTGGCTCCTCTCGGAAGCCGCCACGGGCGAAGCGCTGGCCGGCGTCGCCCGGGGGATCACGCCCGAAATGGCGGCGGCCGTATGCAAGCTCATGCGCAACCAGGATCTCATCCTGGTCGCCCGCAAATGCCGGGTGGTCACGGCGCTGCGCAATACCATCGGGCTGCCTGGAACAATGGCGGTGCGGCTGCAGCCCAACCACCCCACGGACGATCCGAAAGGCGTGGCCGCCTCGGTGCTGGACGGGCTGCTGCTGGGCGCGGGCGACGCCTGCATCGGCATCAACCCGGCCAGCGACAACGTCGCGGTGATCGGCGACCTCATGCGCCTGCTCGATGAAATCATCGAACGTTTCGACATCCCGACGCAGTCCTGCGTCCTCACCCATGTCACCACCACGCTGGAGCTGATCCGCCGCGGCGCGCCCGTCGACCTCGTGTTCCAGTCCGTGGCCGGCACGCAGGCGGCGAACCGCTCATTCGGGGTCGAACTCCCGATGCTGCGGGAGGCCCGGGACGCGGCGCTGTCGCTGAACCGCGGCACGGTGGGCCGCAACGTCATGTATTTCGAAACCGGACAGGGCTCAGCGTTGTCCGCCGGCGCGCATCACGGCGTCGACCAGCAGACCTGCGAGGCCCGCGCCTACGCGGTCGCGCGCGCCTTCGATCCGTTGCTGGTCAACAGCGTGGTGGGCTTCATCGGCCCCGAATACCTTAATGACGGCAAGGAGATCATCCGGGCCGGGCTGGAGGATCATTTCTGCGGCAAGATCATGGGCCTGCCGCTGGGCGTAGACGTTTGCTACACCAACCACGCCGAAGCCGACCAGGACGATATGGACACGCTGCTGACGCTGCTGGCAGCCGCCGGCATTACCTACGTGATGGGCGTGCCGGGCGCCGATGACGTGATGTTGAACTACCAGTCCACCTCGTTCCACGACGCGCTTTATGTCCGCGAACTCTTCGGGCTAAAGCGCGCGCCCGAGTTCGAAGCCTGGCTCGCCCGCATGCGGCTTGTCGGCGACGACGGCCGCCTTCTCGACGGAGTCGGCACGCCGCTGCTGGCCGGCGCGCGCGAGATCGCGGCGTGAGCCGGGAGCTCTCGCCCGCCGAACTCATGCAGGCGCTGCGCCGCCTCACCCCGGCGCGCATCGGCCTCGCCCGCGCCGGCGCCAGCCTCGGCACCGACGAGGTGCTGCGCTTCGCCCTCGCGCACGCGCAGGCCCGCGACGCCGTCCACACCGCCTTCGACCCTGCGCCCATCGCGGCGGCGCTCACGGCGCTCGATCTGGACGTCATCGAGGTGCAAAGCGCGGCCGCGTCGCGCGACGTCTACCTGCGCCGGCCGGACCTCGGCCGCACGTTGTCCGGAGAATCGCGAGACCTCCT
This sequence comes from Alsobacter metallidurans, assembly GCF_014636935.1. Classification (GTDB taxonomy): domain Bacteria; phylum Pseudomonadota; class Alphaproteobacteria; order Rhizobiales; family Beijerinckiaceae; genus Alsobacter; species Alsobacter metallidurans. Next base: position 108,658 of record NZ_BMES01000003.1, read on the forward strand.
GAGCCAAGCGGGCGCCACGGGCCCGGACCTCGCATTCGTGGTCGCGGACGGGCTCTCGGCCAGGGCCGTGCACGAGCACGCCGTCCCGTTCATCCAGGCGCTGCTCCCCTTGCTGGCGCGCGCCGGTCTGCGGGTGGGCCCCGCCGTTCTGGCGCGGGAGGCCCGCGTGGCGCTCGGCGACGAGGTCGGGGCCCTGCTCGGCGCACGCGCGGTCGCGGTGCTAATCGGCGAACGCCCGGGCCTGTCGTCGCCCGACAGCCTTGGGCTCTACCTCACTTTCGCGCCCCGGCCCGGGCGCCACGACGCCGAGCGAAACTGCATTTCGAACATCCGAACCGCCGGTCTCGCCTACGCGGAGGCGGCCCACAAGGCGGCCTGGCTCATCAGCGAAGCGCTGCGTCGCGGGCTCACCGGCGTGGACCTCAAAGACGAGAGCGGGCCGGCGCTCACCGCTCAGCCCGCGAAGGAGCGTATCGGCCCAGCCTGACGCAGCCGGCCAGCATCACGGCCGCGTCTGGCCCGTCCCGCGCACCTGGTACTTGAAGCTCGTCAACTGCTCCACCCCCACCGGCCCGCGTGCATGCATGCGGCCGGTCGCGATGCCGATCTCGGCCCCGAAGCCGAACTCGCCGCCATCCGCGAACTGCGTCGAGGCGTTGTGCAGCACGATGGCCGAGTCCACCTCGGCCAGGAACCGCGCCGCCGCGGCCTCGTCGGCCGTGACGATCGAATCCGTGTGGTGCGACCCATGCGTCTCGATGTGCTGGATCGCGTCCTCGAGCCCGTCCACCACCCGCACGGCGATGATGGCGTCGAGATATTCCGTGCGCCAATCCTCCTCGGTCGCGGGCGTCACGCGCGGATCAGCCGCCTGCGTGGCCGCGTCGCCCCGCACCGCGCAGCCGGCGTCCAGCAGCGCCGTCACGAGCGGCCGCAGATGTGTTTCCGCGCAGGCGCGGTCCACCAGCAGCGTCTCGGCCGAGCCGCAAACGCCGGTGCGCCGCAGCTTGGCGTTGAGCACGATGGTGCGCGCCATGTCGAGATCCGCGGCCGCGTGCACGAAGACGTGGCAGATCCCCTCCAGATGCGCGAACACCGGCACCCGCGCCTCGCTCTGCACGCGCGCCACCAGGCTCTTGCCGCCGCGCGGCACGATCACGTCCACGTTGCCGTCGAGACCCGCCAGCATCAGGCCGACCGCCGCGCGATCGGCCGTCGGCACGAGCTGGATGGAGTCCTCGGGCAGGCCCGCCCGCGCCAGTCCCTGCCGCAGCGCCGTCGCGATCGCGCCGGAGGTCCGCAGGCTCTCCGAGCCGCAGCGCAGGATGGCGGCGTTGCCGGCCTTCACGCACAGCGCCCCGGCGTCCGCCGTGACGTTGGGGCGGCTCTCGAAGATCACCCCGATCACGCCCAGCGGCGTCGCGACGCGCTCGAACCGGAGGCCGTTCGGCCGCTCCCACCGCGCCAGCACGCGCCCGACCGGGTCAGCCAGCGCGGCGATCTCCTCCACGGCGACCGCGATGGCCTCCAGGCGGGTCGGATCAAGCACAAGCCGGTCGATGAACGAGCCCTTGGTCCCCCGCGCCTGCGCGTCCGCGACGTCCAGCGCATTGGCGGCCAGGATGGCCGCCGAATCCGCCCGCAGCGCCGCCGCGCCGGCGAGAAGCGCGTCGTTCTTCAGCTGCGGGGAGCATGTCGCCAGTCTGCGCGCGGCCGCGCGGGCGCGCCGCCCGACATCGGCCATCAACGCCGCCACGTCGGCGGCTGCCTGATCCTCGGCCTTGCGGATGCTCTGCAGCATGTTGAACTCCGAAGCCGCTTACTCGACGGCCAACGCCATGTCGTCCCGGTGCACCATTTCGGCCCGGCCCGCATAGCCCAGAATGGCCTCGATGTCGCGCGAGGAGCGTCCCGCGATCGCGGCTGCATGGCCGGCGTCGTAGGCCGCCAGCCCGCGGCCGATCTCGCCGCCGTCCGGGCCGCGCATCACAATGGCGTCGCCCCGCGAGAACTCGCCTTCCACGCGCGCCACCCCGGCCGGCAGCAGGCTCTTGCCCTGCCGGATCGCCCGGGCCGCGCCCTCGTCGAGATGCAGCACGCCGCGCGCCTCCAGCGAGCCCGCGATCCATTTCTTGCGCGCCGCAACAGGGTTCGACGCGGTGAGGAACCACGTGCAGCGCCCGCCGGCCGCTATGGCGCCGAGCGGGTTCTTGACGCGGCCATTCGCGATCAGCATCGCGGCCCCGCCGGCCGTCGCGATCTTGGCGGCCTCGACCTTGGTGCGCATGCCGCCGCGCGAGAACTCCGAGGCCGCGCCGCCCGCCATCGCCTCGATCTCGGCCGTGATGCGGGGCACCACCGGGATAAGCCGCGCGTCCGGATCAGTCTGCGGCGGCGCCGTGTAGAGCCCGTCGATGTCCGACAGGAGCACCAGCAGGTCCGCCCCCGCCATGGTGGCGACGCGCGCCGCCAGTCGATCGTTGTCGCCGTAGCGAATTTCGGTGGTCGCCACCGTGTCGTTCTCGTTCACGACCGGAACGGCGCGCAATTCCATCAACCGCCCGAGCGTTGCCCGGGCGTTAAGATAGCGGCGCCGCTCTTCGGTGTCGCCCAGCGTCACGAGGATCTGCGCCGTGGTGAGTCCCTGATGCCCCAGCGCCTCGGCCCAGCTTCGCGCCAGCGCGATCTGGCCGACGGCCGCCGCCGCCTGGCTTTCCTCCAGCCGCAGGGGTCCGCGCGCCAGCTTCAGCACGCCGCGGCCGAGCGCGATCGCGCCGGACGACACCACCAGCACGTCCGTTCCGCGCGCATGCAGCTGGCCGATGTCCTCGGCCAGCGCGGCCAGCCAGGCATGCTTCAGTCGTCCGCGCTCCTGGTCCACCAGCAGCGACGAGCCCACCTTCACCACGACCCGGCGGAACTGGTCCAACCGGGGCAACGCCGGGGCGCCGCTCTCCCCGTCCTGGACCAGCGCGCTGCTCACGGCCGCCACTCCGCGTTCTTCACCACAGTGGTTTCGCGCTCGGCCTCGCTCGCCCGCGCCTCATCAATGATGCGCAGCAGAGCGTCCAGCACCTCGGAGACGCCCTGTCCGGTCGCGGCCGACAGCAGCATGGGCTCGCGCTTGGCGGCCCGCTTGAGCCGAGCCTTCTGCTCCTTGATCTGCTCGGTCGTGAGCGCGTCGATCTTGGTCAGGGCCACGATCTCGGGCTTCTCGTCCAGCCCGCCGCCATAGGCCGATAGCTCGCCGCGGATCACCTTGTAGCTCTGCCCCGCATGTTCGCCCGTGCCGTCGACGAGATGCAGCAGCACCTGGCAGCGCTCCACATGGCCGAGGAACCGGTCGCCCAGCCCCAGTCCCTCATGTGCGCCCTCGATCAGGCCGGGAATATCCGCCAGGACGAACTCGCGCCCGTGCACGCCCACCACGCCGAGGCCCGGATGCAGCGTTGTGAAGGGGTAATCGGCGATCTTGGGCTTGGCGGACGTCACGGTCGCCAAGAAGGTCGACTTGCCGGCGTTCGGCAGCCCGACGAGTCCAGCGTCCGCGATCAGTTTCAGCCGCAGCCAGATGGTGCGCTCCTCGCCGTCCTGGCCCGGATTGGCCCGGCGCGGCGCGCGGTTGGTGGAGGTCGTGAAATAGGCGTTGCCAAAGCCGCCATTGCCGCCCTTGGCGAGGCGGACGCGCTGGCCGATCTCAGTGAGGTCGGCGATCAGCGTTTCGCCATCCTCGTCGAGCACCTGCGTGCCTTTCGGAACCTTGAGCACCACGTCCGAGCCCTTGGCGCCCGCGCGGTTCTTACCCATGCCATGAACGCCGGACTGCGCCTTGAAATGCTGCTGGAAGCGGTAGTCGATGAGCGTGTTCAGCCCCTCGACGCACTCCACCCAAACGTCGCCGCCTTTGCCGCCGTCGCCGCCATCCGGCCCGCCGAACTCAATGAACTTTTCGCGCCGGAACGAGACGCACCCGGCGCCGCCGTTGCCGGAGCGAATATAGACCTTGGCCTGATCGAGAAATTTCATAGCGCTTCGATACCGGAGGGCAGCCCCGGGAGCAATGTCGAAGCGGGTGCGGCAGCCCTCGCAACCTCAATCAGGCAATCAGAATCAACGACGCCGCTTCAGCGAAACGCACGCCCCTTGCGGATGTGAAGCTCCACCGTTCCGACCGTAAAGAACAGGAACGACAGGTCGGCGGTGTTCAGCACGTCGCGCGGACCGGTCTTGCGCAGGAGGTCGGCGAAGCGGATGTTATAGGACGAGCCGCCCTGCGTCTTCACGCGCGCCGTATAGGCGAGCCGAACCGCGTCGCCATCCTGTCGAATGTCGGCCGTTCCGATGACGTCTTCGCGTGTTCCCACATAGGTCCCTTCGCCCGTCTTGGTGAAACGCCATGTCTTCACGTCGCGCTCGCCGTCCGAGTACACGAAGTTCTCGCGCAGCGTCAGCGTGCGGCCGTCCCAGCGGCCGTTCATCCGCACTTTCAGCCCGCGCTGCGTCCCGTCCCGCGTGTTGCGAAACACGCCCTGGGCGGTGAGAGGCCCGCGGAAGAAGTCTTCGAGCACGAGCTTCTGCGCGCTTACATCCCGCATCGGGCGTGCGTGCGCTGCGCCGGCGGGGAGCGGGGCGACGAAGATGGCGGCGAGCAAGGCGGCGGCGATGCGGGTCATGCGGAACTCCAGGCTGATCTCAGCCCCCGCAGCCAATACGGCCCTGCCGCCGCTTCGGACCACGACCGCGGCGAAACGCTCCCGGTCGGCCGCCGGGAGCGCTGCGATCGGACGCGCTTTCTACGCGCAGGTCGCGCCTTCCAGCACGCCGCGCGTTTCCGGGTCCGCCTGCCGGAACCGGGGCTCGCCCCAGCCCTTCAGGCTGCGCCAGACCTTGCGGTCGAGCCGGAACCGGTCCACCGGGAACAACCCGCCGCGCGCCTTCATCTCGACGAGGCCGGAGCTCTCATACGAGAAGCCCGCCTTGCGGAGCACCCGCTGCGAGGCCGGATTGATGACGCGCGCCTGGGCGGTCACCGCCTCGGCGTCCGTGAGCGTGAACACGGCGTCGACCACCGGCTGAAGCGCCTCGGTGGCGAACCCCTTGCCCCAGTGCTCCACCCCGTAGGCGTAGCCCAGCACCACGCTGCCGTCCGGCTCCCACTTCGCCGACACGAAGCCGATCACGTCGCGCCCGCCCCGGTTGAGGGTGGCGACGAGCCCGAGCTGCGTTCCGGCCGTGTTGCGGGTCCGGGCGTCCAGGATCCAGGCGTCGGCCGCGCCGGCCGGGTAGGGATGCGCGATATTGGCCGTCATGTCCGCCACCTCTTTGCGGGCGGCGATTCGGGCTACGGCTTGCGCATCGTTCGCCCGTGGCCAGCGCAGCCAAAGGCGGCGCGTTTCGAGCCTGAAAACGTCGTCGCGGGTGATCTCTGGGAACATGACCGAGCCTCCGGTCCGAGTGAGAGTCACGCTGAATCGTGACCCGGATACGACGAAGGGGGAGCGGTTGTCCCACTCCCCCCGGTCAAATCCCAGGATCTCTCCTGGCACTCTCGGATTTCGGCTCGCTGTCGCGACTTTGGAAATCCGCCGGGTCTCGTGGGATCCGGCGGAGGTCCTTCGTCTCGACCTACGCCGTCATTCTGCTGCTTCTTGGGCTCGTACGACCACGAACATCCGGTCGTTGGCTTTGGCCTGGAACTCGACCGTGCCGGCCGACATGGCGAAGAGCGTATGGTCTTTGCCCATGCCGACATTCGCGCCGGGATGCACTTTCGTGCCGCGCTGACGCATAATGATGTTGCCGGGAATGACGCGCTCGCCGCCGAACTTCTTCACGCCAAGGCGGCGGCCAGCCGAGTCGCGCCCGTTGCGCGAGGAACCGCCTGCTTTTTTGTGAGCCATGATGGTGCTCCGTAACCGTTGCGGGCTTTATACCCGAAAAATTCCGATGCGTCAGGTCCTGCAGGACCCGACGATCTCGTGAGAGGCGGGCTTGGCGGCCCTAGCCTACGCTCAGGCCTGCGCCGCCTCGGCGGCTTCGCCCTCGGCCTTTTTGGCCCGGGGAGCGCGCTTGGGCTTCTCCTCGCCGGCGTCCGCCTTCGCGGTCGGCTTGGCTCCGCCGAGCAGGATCTCGGTGATCCGCACGACCGTGAGGTCCTGGCGATGGCCGCGCTTGCGCTTGGAGTTCTGGCGACGGCGCTTCTTGAACGAGATCACCTTGGGGCCGCGGGTCTGCTCGACCACTTCGCCCGCCACGGACGCGCCCGCGACGGTCGGCGCGCCGACCTCGCCGTCGACCATGAGAACCTGATCAAACGAAACGGCCTGGCCGGCCTCAAGGGCGAGCTTCTCGATCGTGATAACGTCGTTGGCGGCAACCTTGTATTGTTTGCCGCCGGTCTTGATGACTGCGAACATCGTTTTGTCCTCGTGTTCATCCGGCTCTGTCCGCGTGTGCGAACGGCCGTCTTCTTTGCAGTTGTGATCCGGCGTGGATCATGCGCCGGCGAGAACAGCCTTTCAGCCAGGTCCCGCGCCAGCACGAAGCCGCGCGCAAGCCTTGCGGGCTGCGCGCGAAGCGGTTTGCCTACAGGCGGCCGGCTTGCGTGTCAATCGCCGCCGGGCTCATCCCGGCGCGAACACGCCTCCCGCAGCGCGCGCCGAACGCCCTTGCCATGCCGACGACGGCTGTGTAGAACGCCCACGCTCGACCGGGCCAGTCCACCACGACTGCCCACCGAGCCGCGTCCGGGATCGCCAACCACGCCCCGAACGCCGCCGGTTTCGCCCGGACCTCTGCGGAGAGGTGGCAGAGTGGTTGAATGCACCGCACTCGAAATGCGGCATGGGTGCAAGCCCATCGGGAGTTCGAATCTCCCCCTCTCCGCCACTGCCCCTGCAAGCTATTAATGTCGCTGAAGTTTCTCTATCGCGTCACCGTAGACTTATATTGGGTTGAATAACCCTCGTGTCCCGTGCGTCGGCGCAAGCCGTCATTGCTGCACCGCAGTTGGAAATTAACTTCAACGCCAAAATAGGCAGTGCCTTGGCGCGATCGCAGCGGAGGACGCGATGGTTTCGGCCGACGAAATCCATCGGCTTGCGGTAGGCTACTTTCTCGACGATCCGGGGTTCGAAGACATTGCTCCCCAAGTAGTACAGGCCGCAAACCGTTTTCGAGACAAGGGATGATCATTCCTGCTTGTTTGGACGAACCCGAATTGCTCGCGCGTCCACACATTGAGCATCATGAGCAAAGGCCTAAACCGCCGGTGGGGGCGTTGGGCGGCTCGCCGCAGTTTCGGTGGTCGGTCCGGACCGTTGGTTCGACTTCGGAATACTTAAAGTCCTATTGGACCGCTCAGAGAGTTCCGCCACTCGCACTCGGGCCTCCATTCGATGGCGTAAATCTTGGCGAGATGTCTGCAGATGGCCGGAGATGGTGAAAACGTCTGGAATTCACTGAGCGAACACGAAGTTTTTTATCGGCCTTGCGACACCAGACGCATTCGTTCCATTTCGCTGCTAATCGCATTCCATCGTGAGAAACGAAGGTGTCAGATCTCGATTTCGTCAATCGGTTGCGGGGGTAGCTGGCTTTCGATCTTCAGCACGGCGTCCATGTAGGCTCTCGTCGCCGGGGACAGTGTCCGAGCCTTGCGCCATATGAAGCCGTAGTTAAGGGTGAGGAACGGCGCCTTGATAAGAGGCGCCAGCCTGCCGGTTGAAATCTCGGCCGCAACCATAAACGGCAGAGCTGCGGCAAGCGCGTCGCTGGCCATAGCCATCTCTGTCATGGCCTGGAACGTTTCCGTCACGATCCGTGGCTCGAATCGTTGATTAACGGGGTCGAAGCATCCGTAGGGCTTGTCAGCTGCGGGAAGGCTTCGTCCGACCCTGCCGGGGACAACCGGGCCGACCCAGGGGAAGTCCAAGCAATCGGAGAGCGTAAGGCCCGGTCGGGAGGGCAGCGGATGGCCTGCCCGGCAAAAAAACGTGACCGCGCCCCGGCGAACTGGCCTTACGTCGAGATCTGCTGAGCCTTCCGCTTCGCTCAGGTCGGCAAATGCGAGGTCGACGTGGCCTCCTTTGGCCGCTTCAACAGCATCCACCCAGTTCATGACGCGCAGATCGATCGAGAGCCGCGGGTGCTCGTTCGATAGCAAGGCTGCGGCCGCTTGCCCCGATATGGCTGCAGGATAGGGCCCCATGGCGACGACCAGCTCGCCAACCTCGAGCCCCTTAAGCAGGGTGATCTCCCGCGAGAGATCCGAAAAGCTGTTGACCACCTGTGCCCCGTGTTTGAGCACGATCTTACCGAAAGCGGTCGGCAGCATCGTCCCGCGATCGAACAACAATTCGCCGACATCGGATTCAAGCAGGGCCAGCGCCCGCGATACCGCTGGCTGGGTTATTCCAAGCACCGAAGCGGCTCGACCGAAGGGTCGGTGCTCGGCCAAGGCTCGGACGAGCTCGACGTCCCTGAGGGATGTTAATGACATCGTGTTATAACCGGATCACCGACGGTAATCGCTCAGGCTGATTTTATTATAACTACTTATTGACCGCTATGGCCTCTGGCGGCGAAGGTTTCGGTGCTCCCGACCCCCGGCCTGAGGGGAGCGCGATATCCCCCGATCTGCCATTAGGGGCTAACCCCCCTCTCATTGGGAGGTCACCATGTATCGTTTCGTCGCCAGGCCCTCGGCGTCTATCGCCACAAGCCTCCTGCTGATCGGCATTGCCGCTTCGGCAAACGCCCAGCAGCCGCAAAAGCCCAACATTCTCTTTATCGTCTCCGATGACACAGGCTATGGCGACCTCGGTCCCTACGGGGGCGGCGAGGGCCGCGGGATGCCAACGCCCAGCATTGACCGTCTCGCGAGCGAAGGCATGACCTTCTTCTCCTTCTACGCTCAGCCGAGTTGCACCCCAGGCCGTGCCGCGATGCAAACGGGTCGCATTCCCAACCGCAGCGGCATGACAACCGTGGCCTTCCAGGGCGAGGGCGGCGGCCTGCCGGCGGCCGAGTGGACGCTCGCATCCGTGCTTAAACAGGGCGGCTACAAGACCTACTTCACGGGCAAGTGGCACCTCGGCGAGGCCGACTATGCACTGCCGACCGCCCAGGGCTACGACGTGATGAAGTACGCCGGGCTCTACCACCTAAACGCCTACACCTATGGCGATCCGACCTGGTTCCCCGACATGGATCCGGAACTGCGGGCCATGTTCAACCGTGTCACAAAGGGCGCACTGTCGGGCAAGGCCGGAGAGACGCCGGTGGAGGAGTTCAAGATCAACGGCCAGTACGTCAACACGCCGGCGATCGACGGCAAACCGGGGGTGGTGGGCATCCCCCACTTCGACAGCTATGTGGAGAAAGCCGCCATCGAGTTTCTCGACGACGCCGCAAAGACTCCGAACCAGCCGTTTTACATCAACGTGAACTTCATGAAGGTTCACCAGCCCAACCTGCCGGCTCCCGAGTTCGAGAACAAGTCGCTCAACAAGACAAAATACGCCGACAGCGTCGTCGAACTCGACACGCGCATCGGCCGCATCATGGAAAAGCTGCGCGCCACCGGCATGGATAAGAACACGCTGGTGTTCTACACCACCGACAACGGCGCCTGGCAGGACGTGTATCCGGACGCGGGCTACACCCCGTTCCGTGGCACCAAGGGCACCGTGCGCGAGGGCGGCAACCGCGTGCCCGCCATTGCCGTGTGGCCCGGCAAGATCAAACCGCAGCTCAGGAACCACGACATCGTCGGCGGCCTCGACCTGATGGCCACCTTCGCTAACGTCGCCGGCATCAAGCTGCCCGAGAAGGACCGCGAGGGCCAGCCGATCGTCTTCGATAGCTACGACATGACGCCGCTGCTCACCGGCGCCGGCAAGTCGGCCCGCAACAACTGGTTCTATTTCACCGAGAACGAACTGACCCCCGGCGCAACGCGCGTGGGCCACTACAAGGCGGTGTTCAATCTGCGCGGCGACAACGGCGTGGCCACCGGCGGCATGGCTGTCGACACCAACCTCGGCTGGAAAGGCCCGGAGAAGTACGTCGCGATCGTGCCCCAGGTCTTTGACCTCTGGCAGGACCCGCAGGAGCGCTACGACATCTTCATGAACAACTACACGGAGCGCACCTGGACGATGGTGACCATCAGCGCCGAGATCAAGAAGCTGATGGAGACCTACGTGAAGTACCCGCCGCGCAAGCTCCAGAGCATGGGCTACGACGGCCCGGTGGAGATCTCGAAGTACGAGAAGTTCCAGTGGGTGCGCGAGCAGCTCGCCAAGGAAGGCGTCCGCATTCCCCTGCCCACGGGCAACTGACGACCGGCGCGGGCCCACGGAGGTCCGCGCTTCCGTCTCTCTGCGTGAACGCCGCGCCCTCCGACCAAGGACCAGACCCTTACCAGAATCCTCGCAATAAGCAGCAGATCACGGTTCCCACGGACCAAAACGCCTTCGACTTCGGCGCCTAGGGCCCCGATCCCTGGGCCTACTGACCACCACAGCACGGACCGGAGCATCCCCATGAAGACTATCGCTCTCCTCGCCTTCGCCGTGCTCCTGGCCGGGTGCCAGACCCAGGGGGATCGGATGGCCCAGCTGCAGCAAATCTGCGCGGACCCCGGCAACCGAGCGGCGGGGAGCTTCTACTACCAGGAATGCCAGAGCCTTTATCCGCTCACCGCCCAGCAGCGGCAACAGGGCGAGGCGTTGGCGCGCGGAGTCGGAGCCGAGTAGCCCCGGCGCCGCCTCGAACGCGGAAGGGAGCGCACCATGCACAACATCACGCGTCGCGCCATCGGCCAGGGGGCCCTCAGCCTGGCCATGCTTGGGGGGCCGCTGCTCGGCTCACCGGCCCTGGCGCAGTCCGATCCCCTGCCGTTGTGGAACGACGGCGCCGCGAGGCGCGCGATCCTCGCCTTCGTCGCAGCCGCGACCACACCCGGAACGCCGGACTTCGTGCCCCCCGACCAGCGGATCGCCGTGTTCGACAATGACGGCACGCTGTGGCCGGAGCAGCCGATGTACGGCCAGCTCGCCTTCGCCCTGGACCGGGTGAGAGCTCTGGCGCCGCTTAACCCCGCCTGGAAAAACCGCCAGCCCTTCAAGGCGGTGCTCGACGGCGACCTGAAGGCGTTGGCGGAAGCTGGCGAGCGCGGTCTCGTCGAGTTGGTTATGGCTGCTCATGCGGGCATGACAGCAAGCGATTTCACCGGGATCGTGGAACGCTGGCTGGCAAGCGCCCGACATCCGCATTTCGGCCGGCCTTACACAGACCTCGCCTACCAGCCGATGCTGGAGGTCATGGCCTACCTACGCGCCAACGGCTTCCGCACGTTTATCGTCTCCGGCGGCGGGGTCGAGTTCATGCGGCCATGGACCGAGCGGGTCTACGGCGTGCCGCCGGGGCAGGTCATCGGCTCCAGCATCAAAACGAGGTTCGAGATGCGCGACGGCCGGCCCGAGCTGTTCAGGCTGCCCGAAATCGACTTCATCGATGACGGCCCGGGCAAGCCGGTGGGCATAAACGCCCACATCGGCCAGCGCCCCGTCGCCGCCTTCGGCAACTCCGACGGGGACCTCCAGATGCTGCAATGGACGACGCTCGCCGGCCGCCGCAGCCTAGGCGTCCTGATCCACCACACGGACGCCGCCCGCGAATTCGCCTATGACCGCGATTCGGAGTTCGGGCGGCTCGACAAAGCGCTGGATGCCGCTCCTGGCAACGGCTGGTCCATTGTCAACATGAAGGACGACTGGAAGCAGGTTTTCGCCTTCGACAGGTGATGCCCGTCGTCGCCCGCCTCCGCGGGAACCGGTCCACAGCGCCTTCGCGGGCTCGTCAAGTTGGAACGGCGTCGTCGCGGAATTGAACGGTCTCCCGGCCCTCGCTCCAGGCGACGCCTCGGCCCCGACCAAACAGATTTCCATCATGCCTGGGTTAGGCCAGTCTCCTGCACCGTGCGAATTGGACCAAGTTCGCGGGCTTTTGAAAAGCTGATTGGACGTCGGGAACGCCGCACCCCGACATCCCGCCCCGGCGGGGGGCCGGTCTCTTACCCCAGCACATAGCGGCCAGGAGCCCGGACCAACGCCTGCGGGCCCCGTCCGGAGACAGGCGGCTCTCTCCGTTCCCCTTGGCCGTGCTGCGTCAGCCATGCGAACCAGAACGGCCACCATGAGCCATTCTGGACAGCGACGTCACGAAGCCAGTGTTCGGGCTCAAGATGGGGAGCCTGGGGCCGGGACGTTGCGACGCGGAAGTGTCGGTCGGTACGGCCTGGGGGCGAGACGATGCCCTGATTGTGTCCTCCGTTGGTGAGCACGAACGTCACCTCCGACTGGGTGAGACCGTGCACCTTGAAGACCGAGCGCCAGGGCGCGACGTGGTCCCATTCCGTGCCGACCGCGAAAATCGGCACGTGGATATCGTGGAGCGAAACGAGATCCGAGCCCACCGCTAGGCGGCCCTCAACGAGGTCGTTGTTGAGGTAGAGCTTGCGCAGGTACTCGCTGTGCATGGCCGCGGGCATCCGCGTGGCGTCGGCCGCCCAGGCAGCGATGTCGCCGACCGGCTCGCGCTCGCCCAGCAGATATTGGTGGATCATGCGCGACCAGATCAAGTCGTTGGAGCGCAACAGGTGGAACGTGCCGGCCATGCGCGAGGCGTCGAGCACGCCGCGCTCCAACATCATGTCCTCCAGTATCGAGATCTGGCTATCGTTGATGAAGAGGCTGAGTTCGCCCGCCTCCCGGAAATCCGTCTGCGCGGCCAGCAGGGTGAGGCTCTGGAGCCGATTGTCTGCATCGCGCGCCATGGCGGCCGCCGTGATCGCCGCGAGCGTACCGCCGATGCAGTAGCCGACCAGATGAGCCCTCCGTGCGTTGGACGCCTCAAGGGCGGTTGCCAAAGCTGGCAACACGCCCAGTGTGCGGTAGTCGTCCAGCCGCAGGTCGCGGTCACTCTCGTCCGGGTTCTTCCACGAGATCATGTAGACCGTGAAGCCCTCATCGACGAGATGCTTCACAAGAGAGTTATGAGGCTGCAGGTCGAGAACGTAGTATTTCATGATCCAGGCCGGGACGATGACCACCGGCTGCGGCTGGACGAGTTCGGTTGTCGGCTCGTACTGGATCACTTCGACGAGCCGGTTCTGCAAGATGACCCGGCCTCTGGTGCGTGCGACCGTCTCGCCGGGCCGAAATGCGTCGGCTCCCGCGGGCGGCGTGCCTGTTGCAAGGCGGCGCCAGTCGTCGAGCGCGATGCCCGCGCCAGCAAGGAGATTGGCTCCTCGGCTCTGCACCGTCGCTTCGAGCACTTCCGGGTTGGTGAGCGGGCTGTTCGAAGGGGCCATGCAGTCGAGCAGTTGCCGCCCCACGAAGCGCAGTAGGGCCAAGTGATGCTCGCTGGGTCCATGGATATCCCGCGTAGCCTCATCGACCCCACGTTCCAGAGCCAACAGGCTCTCGGCGAAGATCGCGAAAGGCCAGCGCCCCCAGGACAGGCTCCTGAAGCGACGATCCTGCGGCAGGGAGTGGTTGCCGGGCTCGCATTCGCGGCTGTTGAGCAGCATGCTGATATTAAGGGCGGCGAGGCGGCCGGCTTCCCGCGTCCAGCTTGCGCCAATCTCGGCGCCGCGCGCGGGCGAAATCGCGAGGTGCATGGCCCAATCCATCCAGGCCTCGGCGAGGCCGATGGGCGAGAAGCCCCAGCACAGGTTTCCGATCGCGGCGTGCAGCAACCGGTCTGCGGGGTTCTCGTCGAAAGCCGCAGACGTCGCTATCCCGGCAGGCTCGACCGGCGCGTGCCTCATCTGCGTAGCGCCCACCTTACCCTGGACGGTCACGGCGAGCCCCCCGTTGTGAGTCCCCGCCCGCAACGCGAGGGGCTTCCGGGACGACGTCGTTCGTCCGCGGCAGTCTACGAGACCCGCGCGGCAGCGGCGTTGATGCAGATCACGGCCCCGCCATACGCGGGCATGCGAGGCTAACGCTTGGACGTTGCGCACCAAGCGCGGCCCAAACTGGGAGACGAGCGATGACAAGTTCTAGCCATCCCAAGACGGCCACAATCCCGCTTCAACAGCCGTTCGGAACAGTCGAGGATGTTTCGAGGGCCCTGCAAGGCCAGATGGCGGCAGTGGCTGCCATTCCCCGCGCCATCATGGAAGCGCAGCTCACAATTGGGTCCGAGCTGTTTATTTTCCTGGCCCGCCGGCTCAAGGCGCAGGCGGAGCTCTGGCACGAGTTGAGCCAGAGCCGCGAATTCCTGGGTGCGGTGCAGGCACAGCGTCGATTTGCCGACAAGGCGGCGAGCGACTACTCCGCCGAGGCCAGCGAGATGGCCACGATGCTGAGCCGGGAGGTGGGTGTCGTCTCGAACGCGGCAAGCGAAGCCGTCGCCGCCGCGACTGCATCCGGAAAGATCGCCGCGTGATCGATGGGTCATCGCCGCCTAGCGATCCCCGGAGGCGGGGCCAGCAGCCGGCGCCGTCCCTTGCGACGGCGCCGCCCTCGACGACGCCTCCGACCTAATCGTCAGAGCTGCCGCGGGCTGGGTGCCCAATCATCCGCTCGCGATCTGCCCATCGACAACCTGCACGATGCGATCGCAGCGCTGCGCCAGGCTAAGATTGTGCGTCACGATCACGAAGCTGGTCGCCTGGTCTCGGTTGATGGACCGCATGAGCGCGAAGACGGCCTCGGCCGATGCCGTGTCGAGGTTGCCGGTGGGTTCGTCGGCCAGCACGAGCGCGGGCTTCATCGCCAATGCGCGCGCAATAGCGACGCGCTGTTGTTGGCCGCCGGACATGTTTGTAGCCTTGTTGTTCCGCCATTTCGTCAGGCCCACAAGCGACAGCAATTCGTCCGCACGCCGCTCCATGGCTGGCGATGGGCGGCCCCGGTCCACCAGCATCGGCATCATTACGTTCTCGCCCGCCGTGAACGCGGAGATCAGGTAGTGGTGCTGGAACACGAAGCCGATCGCGTGGCCTCGCAGCCCGGTGAGCGCGGCGTCGGAGAGGTCGCTGACGTCCAGGCCCGTGATGAACAGGTTGCCGGAGGTCGGACGGTCCAGGAGCCCGATGATGTTGAGCAGCGTGCTCTTGCCCGACCCCGAAGGACCTATGATGGCGACGAATTCGCCTGCGCGCACCCGTAGGTCGATGCCGTGAAGCACCTCCGTCTCGACGGATGTCCCGATGTTGAACGACTTGCGGATCCCTTCCAGAACGAGAACGTCAGCCACGGATCGCCTCCACGGGATCGAGCTTCGCGGCGCGCAGAGCCGGCGCGGTCCCGGCCGCAACGCCCGTGATTGTCGCAAGAGCCATCGCGGCTACGAAGAGCGTGGGCTCCAGAATGAGGGGGAAGAGCTCGGCGCCATCCGCTTGTCGCGCATAGCGGTGCCACACGACAAGGGCTGCAGCGCCCAGGACCGAGCCGAAAGCCGACCCCGCGAACCCGAGCACTCCGCCCTGGATCAGGAACACGCGCAGGACCTGCGCGCGGCGGGCTCCCATCGCGCGCAAGATGCCGATGTCCTTTGATCGCTGGATCACGGAAACAACCAGAACGGCTGCGATGCCGAATGCGACTGACAGCCCCACGAACAGCCGGATGATCGTATTGGAGGTTTGTTGCGCCTTCACGGCAGTGAAAAACTGGGCGTTAGTCTTGATCCAGCTGTCCGCCTCGACGGGGCTGACAGCGGCGATGTCCTGCGCGATGGTCTCGGCCGCGTAGATGTCCTTCACGGTTACATCGATGGTGGTCGCGCCGCCGATCAGGTTCAGGAGGCTTTGCGCGGTCCGAAGGGCCACGTAGGCGTTGCGTCCGTTCACCCCCTTGTTGCCGAGGTCGAAAATCGCCGTGATGGTCAGGCTACGACCTTCGGCCGCCGCCGAAGCGACGTTCAACTTGTCGCCCACCGATGCGCCGAGCTCCTTCGCGAGTTCAGTCCCGACGATGACGTCGTCGCTGCCGAGCCGCATCTCTCCGGCGACGATATAGTCAGGCATTCTGACGATCTGGAAATACAGAGCGGGGTCCATTCCGGTGACATTGATGCTGCGGCTCGCGGAGCCGCGTACCGCGAGCGCTGAACCCGTCGCCGTGGGCGCGACCATGTTCACGTCGGGGCGTCCGCTAATCTCGGCGGCGATCCGTTGCCACTGGTCGATCGAGATTACCCGCTGAGTTGGACGCTGCACGATCGCGGCCTCGACGACCCCCGGCCCGGCGCGAAGCGGCCGCGCCACCTCGTCGGGCGGCAAGATCTGAATGTGGGGCTGGGACGTCAGAACCCGCCTGATGAAGTTCGCCTGCAACCCGGCCAGCATGGCCGACATGAAGACTATGACGGCGACGCCGATCGACACTCCGCCAAGGATGAACCCGGTTTGCAGGCGGCCTTCGGCGAGGAAGCGAAGCGCCGCGATCCACTCGAAGGGCAGCCAGCGTGTCATGGCATCACGGCGCGAAGGCGCTGCCCAGCTCGAACGCCGGCTGCGACAGGGATGAGCAGGTCGCCGGCATTCACGCCGTCGGTGAGCTCGACCTTGTCTCCGGCCCGTAAACTGACATGGACCTGCTGCACGCTGGCGCGGCCGTTCCGGAAAATCAAAACCCAAGGTCTGCCGCTGGTCGGGTCATGGATGACGCGCGTCGGCGCGATCAGGGCGTCCTTGCGCCTGTCCACTTCGATGTCGACCGAAACCGTCATGTCCTGCCGCAGATATGGCGGCGGGTCCACGCTGGTGAGCTTCACCTCGACGGACGCCCGGGAGATGTCGACGCCGGGATTGATGTAGGTGAGCTTGGCCGGAAACGTCTTGTCCGGGTAGGCGTCCGCGGAGGCCTTTGCGTCCTGCCCGAGAGAAAGGAGGCCAAGGTTTTTCTCGTCGATCGGGACGACGAGTTGCACGTTTCCGCTTGGCGCTAAAACAAAGAGCGCCTTGCCCGGTTGCACGACCGCGCCGCGCTCGACTTTCCGGCTGATGAGCACGCCGTCGCGTGGCGCGGCGACAGTGGCGTATCCCAATCTGGCGTTTGCGGTGGCCAAGGTGGCCCGCGCCTGCGTCAGTTGCGTTTGGGCGATCACGAAGTTGCTTCCGCCTGGGCTCATCGTGAACACCGCAAGTTCCGCCGAGCGGACCTGGGTTCTGGCGACGTCGAGATCCCGGGTCGCTGCGTCCAGGGCGGCATGGGTGCCATAGCCAGATGCGGCAAGGCGAGAGGCGCGGTCGTAGGCTTCCTTCGCGTTGACCAAGGTGGCTTTCGCTTGCTTCAGATTTTCCTGGGCGGAAGGGAGCGAAAGCTCCTCCATTTGCCGCAGCTGCGCCTCGGCCTGCTGGACGAGGCCTTCCGCCTGCACAACCGCCGCCTGCAGCTCGCTGGCGTCCAGCGTGATCAGCGGCTGCCCGCGCGTGACGGCCTGTCCTTCGTTGACGAGGACCTCGGCCACCGTCCCGGTGATCTGGCTGCCCACCTCCACCCGGAAAGGGGTTTCAACGTGGCCGCTGGCCACCACGGTCCTGACCAGATCGCCGCGGATGACGGGGTAGCACACAACCTCGGGTCCCAGCATGGCGCGAGTCAGCCAGCCTAGCGCGAGACAGGCCACCGCGAGCCCGCCGAGCAGGCCCCACTTATGGTTCCGGACGGCCGCGGCGGCCAACAGGAACCAGGAGGGCCCTGCACGCGTGAGCGGCTCGCGGGGGAATGATTCCACGGAGTGCTCTTGGGGGTTCGGAACGCACGCTTACCTAGGTCCGAACGGCAGGACCGGCATTGCGCTGGATCATGTCGCCTCATCGTCGACCCGGGCGGCCTGAATGCCGGGCCCGCGGCCGGCAAGGCCGCACGTCGCGCCGCAACGCAAAGGGCTTCAGCATTTCAGCCGTCGCCAGGTAGGCGACCACGATGGCGCCGATCGCCGCGAGGGTCGTGGCCGGCGGGGGCTCGAAGCCGAAGGAGGCGCCAAGCGGCGAAAAGGGCAGGATTAATGCCGCCAAGAGTGCCAGCATGGATGAGGCGACAAGCGCGCCTCCTGGCCGGTCGGCCCATGGCCTGGCCGTGGTACGGATCACGAAGATGACGAGGATCTGCGTCGCCATGGACTCCATAAACCACGCCGTCCGGAAGGCCTCAGGGGTGGCTCTCAACCCGTAAAGCGTCCCAAACGTCAGCGCGTCGAAGAGAGACGAGAGAGGCCCCATCACGGCCGCGAAGCGTATGAGGCCGTCCATATCCCAAACTTGCGGCCGCGCCGTGCCGTCGGCCCGCACGCCGTCGAACGGAATGCCAATCTCGGAAAGATCATAGAGCAGGTTGTTGAGCAGGATCTGCGTGGGCAGCATCGGCAGAAACGGCAGCACAAAGGAAGCGGCTGCCATCGAGAGCATGTTGCCGAAATTCGAACTCGCGCCCATCCGCACATATTTGAGGATGTTGGCGAAGGTGCGCCTGCCCTCCTCCACCCCGTCCGCCACAACGGCGAGGTCGGGCGCAAGCAGGATCATATCGGCGGCCGCCTGGGCGACGCCGGTGGCCCCGTCGACCGACAGGCCAACGTCGGCCGCCTGGAGGGCCGGCGCGTCGTTGATGCCGTCGCCAAGGAAGCCAACGATCGCGCCTTTCGCCTGCAAAGCGCGAACGATGCGCGATTTCTGGTCGGGCGCGAGTCGGCCGAACGCGTCCACGGTCTGGATCTTCACCGCGAGCGCTTCGTCGCTCAGCTGCGCCACCTCGTCGCCCGAGAGGACCGTGACGGCGTCCTGGCCGACGAGGCCCGCGACGTGCTGCACCACCGCCGGGTCGTCGCCCGAGAGGATTTTGAGGCTCACGCCAGCTTTGGCCAGCCGCGCGATCGCGCTTCGGGCGGTGGCTTTGGGCGGGTCCGCAAAGACGCACAGCCCCTCGAAGATCAAGTCCCGCTCGTCCTCGGCGCCGAGTTCAACCGCGCCTTTGGTCCAGGGTCGGGATGCAACCGCGATGCTGCGCAGGCCATCCCCGGCCAGTGACCTGATGCGCGCCTGAACAGCGGCACGCATCTCGGCCTCTATCGGCTGGACGCAAGCCCCCGTCCTCGTGCGCGCGCACAAGGCCAGCACCTGCTCGGGCGCACCCTTGAGGATCAGGATACCGCCTTCAGGGCCGTTTGCGAGGATCGCGCCGGTCCTGCGGGAAAAATCGAAGCTGCGCCGGCCTTTGAGCGACCAGCCCGTAGCGGAGTCCGGCAAGCTTTTGCGGAGCGCTTCGTCTAGCGCTCCACGGTCACCCCCGAGTTCCGCCGCCGCGGCGGCAAGCCTGACGGGGCGCGAATCCTCCGCCCCATCGGGTGCGATGCTACGATTCAGCTCAATCTCGGCCGCTGTCAGCGTGCCGGTCTTGTCTGTGCACAGCACCGTCATCGCGCCGAGGTCATGAATTGAGGCCAGCCGCTTGACGATGACCTTTCGACGGGCCATGCGCGTCGCCCCGCGCGACAGCGTGACTGTGGTAATCATGGGTAAAAGCTCGGGCGTCAGCCCAACCGCGAGAGCGACGGCGAACAACAGGGAGCCCAGGAGGTCACGGCCGACGATCATCCGCGCCGCCAGCACGACAACCACAAGGCCGAGCGTCAGCCGGGCGATCGTGAGCCCGAAAGCGTGCAGGTCACGCTGAAAGGGCGAAGCCTCCTGCGGGCCCGCCAACGCGGCGGCTGCCGCGCCAAACACCGTATTGCGGCCGGTGCCGACCGCCAGCGCTGTCGCCTCTCCGGAGAGCGCCACAGCACCGCGATACAGCAGGCTCGCCGTGTCGCCGCCCTTGGAGCCGGCCGTCGGCGACCGCTTTTCAACAGGATAAGGCTCGCCCGTCAACGCGGCCTCGCCGGCCGTGAAGGCCGCGGCGTCGAGGACAAGCGCGTCGGCCGGGATGATGTCGCCCGCCCGCACTCGCAGCAGATCGCCCGGCACTACCTGCTCGACGTCGATCTGCAAAGAGGCGCCGTCGCGTAGGACCTCCGCTTTGAGGGCCACGGATTGGCGGAGCACTTCGGCGGCCCTGATGGCCTGCCCTTCCTGGACGGTATCCAGGCCGATCGACAGTGTCAGGATCGCTACGATGATCCCGCCCCCGACCTCGTCGCCGGTGACGACCGAGACCAGCCCGGCGCTCAGCAGGATCAGAGAGAGCGGCTCAAGCAGCCTGCGTAGGACGGCTCTTGGCCAGCCCTCGCGCCTGCTCTCCGCGTCACGGTTCGGGCCGAAGCGTTCGAGCCTGCTCGCAGCCTCCGCGGCGGTGAGGCCGCTCGTTCCGCAGCCAAGGCGACCGCAGACCTCCTCGACGCTCAGCGTCCAGAACTGGGCCAGCGCGCCGCCAGGTCCCGAATGGGTATCGGACATCTCCATCTCACGCCTCAGGCGGCAAAGACGCGAGCAGTTGAAGACCACTGGCGAATTGCCGCAATGCGCTGCGTCAACGAGAGGGCCGGCTCGGCTAAGCGCGGCCACGGTTTGGTTTGTTGACGTTCGGCGGCATTCTGGGGCGACCGGCAAACTGCCTGATCGGTCGAGAGCGGCCTGTTAGATCAACGCCGGGAGGATTTGGCCGACCAGGTCCAGGGCGGGCGGTGATCCGCACGCATAAGCGAGCTTGTCGCTCAGCTCCAGTGCGGGCCAGTCGAGAGTGCTCTCGATCCCCAAGCTGGCCAGGATCGGCAGGGCCGCCATCACGTCCCAGGTCGACTCGCCGACGCCCACATAGCCGTCGACCTGGCCGCAAGCCAGCTCCATCAGGGATACCGTCGATGACCCGCAGCACCGGATCATCATATTCTGCTGCATCACGAACTTCAGCAGCTCCAGGCGCTTAGCAGCCGGAATGCGAGGATGCATTCCGACGCCGATGCAGCCCCGGCTCCGGTCGAAGTCGCCAGGGCGGATAATAGGCGCGCCATTGAGAGTTGCAGGCGCGCCTAAACCGCCCGCGAACGTCTGCCGCTTGACCGGAGCATAAATCACGCCGGCCTGAGGGCGCCCTTTGTCGTATAGGCCGATCGAGACCGCCCACTGATCGCCGCCCCGAACGAAATTGAATGTGCCGTCGATCGGGTCGATCACCCAGAGCCGGCCCGAGCGGCCTTGGGCGGACGCACCCTCCTCGCCAAAGACGCCGTCGTCAGGAAAGAGCTTGGCGAGGCCGGCCGTGATGAAGGCCTCGGCCTCGCGGTCCGCGACCGTGACGAGGTCGAGGTGGCCCTTCGCCTCGACGGCGTCGACGCCAAGGCGTTCGAAATGGCGGAGCGCAATCTCGCCCGCATCCTGCGCGAGACGCGCGATGTCACCCAACATGGAAGGTCCTTTCGGATCAGATCGCGACGTAGCGGGTGTGGATGACGCCTGCGCCGTCCGGCCCGAGTCGATGGAGGAAATAGCTGTATGGCTCGGTGACGGGGCCGGGCTCCTCGATGTCGGCAGCGAGATCGAGGCCGATCTGGAAGGCGGGGCTGCCCGCCACCGCCGCGACGGCGCCGTTCCACATCGCCTGGAAAGGCCGGTGGATATGGCCGCTCAGGATGCGGGTGGGCGCCCGCCGCGCCGCAACCAGCCGGCCGAACTCCTCGCCCCCCTCGATCAGGGCGTTGCGGTCGAGCGTCGCCATCCCGGATGGGAACGGCGGGTGGTGCATCACGATCAGCAGAGGCTTGTCCCGCAAGGGCGCTATCGTCTCGCTCACCCATTTCAATCGTGTTGAGCACAGGCGGCCCGGCACACGACCAGGGATCAGCGTGTCGAGCGCCAGGACCCGCCAATCGGCGACCTGCGTCTCGTAATGCAGGTACTTGCCGGGCGGGTAGTCCACCAAGTCCGCAAAAGCGGCCCTCATCGTGTCGCGCCTGTCGTGGTTGCCCGGGGCAATCACGAGCCGCGCCTGCAGCGGCCCTAGCACGTCGCGAAGCAGGGCATAGTCGGCTTCGGACCCGCCATCCGTCAGGTCGCCGCTGATCACGATCGCATCGAGGGACCAAGGAAGTGAGGCGAGATCGGCGACCACGGCCCTGGCCGCCCGTTCGGCGTCGGGGCGCACGAGGTGGGTTTCACCCCTCTCGCTGAAAACATGGAAGTCGGACACATGCGCGATCAGCATGGGAGAGGCCTCATCGAATGCCGGCGCGCAGGAAACTTTGCACAAACTGGCGCTGGAACAGCAGGAACGCGAGCAGGAGCGGTGCGACGGACAGGATCGTGGCGGCCGTGACGAGGCTCCAGTCGACGCCCTGCTCGACCGTGGAGAACACCTGCAGGCCCACCGTGATGGGCCGCGTCTCCACCGAGTTGGTGACGATGAGCGGCCACAGGAAATTGTTCCAGTGGTAGCTCACGGTGACGAGCCCATAGGCGATGTAGGTGGGCTTTGCGACCGGGATGAACACCCGCAGCAGCACCTGGATTGGGCCCGCGCCTTCCAACCGCGCCGCTTCCTCGAGCTCCTTGGGGACGCTCTTGAAGGTCTGCCGGAACAGGAAGATGCCAAAGGCCGACGCCAGGTAGGGCAGCCCCATCCCCAGGATGGTGTCGAGCAGCCCGAGGCGCGACAGCGTCCGGTAGTTCTCCACCAGGAGCACCTCGGGCATGATCATGAGCTGCAGCAGCACGGCCATGAACAGCAGGTTCGAGCCCCGGAACGGGAAGCACACGAAGGCGTAGGCCGCCATGGTGCAGATCACGAATTGGCAGACCAGGATCAGCGACACCAGCATGAAGGTGTTCAGGAAATACCGCGCGAAGGGCGCGGCGTTCCAGGCCCGGCTGAAGTTCTCCAGGGTCCAGGGCGCCAGCAGGTCCAGCCTGGCGGCGTAGATGGCCGGGTGGAAGGCGGTCCAGATCGCGTAGGCGAGCGGCAGGATCCAGAGGATCGCCAACCCCCACGCCCCGGCGGTGACCAGGGCAGTCGAGAACGGGCTCGTACGTTCCACACTCATCTATAATGGACCCGCTTGTCGGCGTAGCCGAACTGGAACAGCGCGATCAGCGCCAGCATGGCGAGCAGCACGACCGTCAGGGCTGCGGCGTAGCCCGTGTCCCAATAGCCGAAACCGACCTGGTAGACGTAGAACAGCAGCAGCACGGTGGCGTTGTCGGGCCCGCCCCGCGTCATCGCGATCACGTGGTCCACCAGCCTGAACGCGCCGATCACGGCGTTGATGGACACGAACAGCGTGGTCGGCATCAGCAAGGGCAGCGTCACGCGCCGGAAACGCTGCCACGGGCTCGCACCCTCCAGCGCCGCGGCCTCCATGAGGGTGGGCGAGATCTGCTGCAGGGCCGCCAGGTAGAAGATCATGAAGAACCCGGCCTCCTTCCAGATCGTGATCACGATCAGGGCGCCGAGCGCGGTCTCCTTGGAGCCGAGCCAGTTGGCCCCTCCACCGCCGAAGTGGCGAAGCAGCTGGTCCACGAGGCCGTAGTCGGGCGTGTAGAAGAACAGCCAGATGTTCGCCACCGCCACCATCGGCAGCACGGTCGGGGTGAAATAGGCCATGCGGACGATGCCGCGCCCGCGCAGCTTGCCGCTGACGAACAGCGCCATCGCGAGCGCCAGCGCCATCGAGATCGGGATGGTCGTGAAGGCGTAGATCGCGTTGTTGACCAACGCCTTCCAGAACACCGGGTCGGCGACCATGGTCTCGTAGTGTGTCGACCCGATGAAAACCGACGGCCGGCGTCCGCGGGCGGTGGAAAAGAAGCTGTCGATCACCGTGGTGACGATCGGCTGGTAGGTGAACACCCACAGCAGGACGGCCGCCGGCAACAGCAGCAGCGCGCTGGTGAGCGCATTGCGTGATCCGGCGAGCCGCCCTGCCCTCATGGGAATGCCTCTTACTTCTTGTACGGCTTCAGGATGCGGTCGATCTCGGCCTGCCCGTCGGCCAACGCCTGCGCGGGCGTCTTGGCGCCTGTGAGCGCGGCCGCGAGCGCGTCGTTGAGCGCCTTGGTGGTCCGGTTGTTCTCATGCGTCGAGAATTCCGGGACCGACACGGCGATCTGCTTCTTGGCGACTTCGGCGGCCGGCGTCTTGGCGACATAGGCCTTGAGGCTCGGCTGTTCCCAGGCCCCGTCGCGCGGCGCGACATAGCCGGTCTGGATCGCCCAGTCGGCCAGGGTCTCGTCCGAGGTCAGGAACTTGATGAACTTGAAACCCGCCTCCTTCTCGGCCTGCGGCGCGCCCGAGAAGATGTAGAGGTTGCCGCCGCCCAGCACGGAGGCGGGCGAAACCTTGCCCGGATACGGCGCGAGGCCGAAGTCGAAGGTGGCGTTCTTGCCGATATTGGTCAGGTTTCCGGTGGTGGTCCACACCATCGCGATGCGCTGTTCCAGGAAGTCGGCCGGAGTGGTGCCCCATTCCTGGATGCCTGGCGGGTGAATGCCGTGCACCTTGCTGAGGTCGACCCAGAACTGTAGCGCCTCCACGACCTTGGGGTCGGTCAGGTAGGCCTCCGTTCCAGCGTCGTTCATCAGGCGCGCGCCGTTTTGCGCCGCCAGCGCGCCGAACAGCCATTGCGCCGATCCGACATTGCCCGGGATGCCGACGCCCCAGCGGGTGGTCTTGCCGGCGTCGTCCTTCTTCAGCACGGCCTTGCCGGCCTTCACCATGTCGTCCCAGGTCGTCGGCGGCTTATGCGGATCGAGCCCGGCCTCCGCGAACGCCTTCTTGTTGTAGTAGAGCACCGCGGTGGAGCGCTGGAACGGCGCGGCCCAGAGGTGGCCGTCCACCTGCGCGCTCTTCAGGAAAGCCGGCATGAAGCCTGCGATCCAGGCCTTGTCCTCCGGCGTCTTGGCGAAGTCGTCGATCGGCTGGACCACGTCCTCGTCGATCAGCGTGAAGATGTCGGTGGCCAGCAGCACCGCGACGGTTGGGGGCTTGCCGCTCTTGGCGGCCGTGAGCGACTTCGTCGTGGTGTCGATGTAGTTGCCCGAATAGACGGGCTGGACCTCGATGTCCGGATTCGCGGCCTTGAACTTCGCCACGTAGCCGTCGATGACCTGCGTCAGCGGCCCGCCCACCTGGATTGGGTAGTAGAACATAACCTGCGTCTTCGCCTGAGCGGCTCCGGCCGTGATCGCGGCCGCAAAAGCCGCGGCCGCCGCCAGGACTGTCCGTCTCGTCGCGCTTTTCATAAGCTCTCTCCCGTTGCGCCCGTATCTTGTTGCGTCGGCAGAACGGCGTCCGGGCGCCGCCGTCCAGTGTCTCGATCGAACAGATGTGCGGCCGTAGCGGGCCAGTGCAGCTTCACGGCCGCTCCGGGGGAGAGCGACGGCTTGCCCGGCGTGCGAACCAGCATCCGCTGCGCGCCGACGCGACACGCCGTGATCGTATCGGCTCCGAAGTATTCGGAGCCCTCCACCACCGCCGCGAAGCCCTCGTCCGCGAAAGTGATGTGCTCCGGCCGAATGCCGAGCTGCAGCGGCGTATCGCCCAGAGCCGCCAGCGGCGGTCCGTCGGCGCCCGCGATGGTCGCGCCGCCCGGGCCGGGCTCCAGGTCCACGACGTTCATGGGCGGCGTGCCGATGAAGCGCGCCACCGCCACGGAGGCGGGCTGCTCGTAGAGTTCAGCAGGCGCGCCGTTCTGCTCGATGAGGCCGTCGCGCATCAGGATGACACGATCGGCCATGCTCATCGCCTCGGTCTGGTCGTGGGTGACGAACACCATCGTGATGCCCAGCCGGCGCTGCAGGGACCGGATCTCGTTGCGCATCTCGGAGCGCAGCTGCGCATCGAGGTTGGACAGCGGCTCGTCGAGGAGGCAGACTGGGGTTTCGGCGATCAGCGCCCGGCCGAGCGCCACACGCTGCTGTTGCCCGCCCGACAACTGGCTCGGGCGACGGCTCAACAGCGTTCCGAGGCCAAGGAGATCCACAATCCGCGCCAGGCGCCTGGCCTGCTCGGCCTTGGGCACGCGGCGCACCGAAAGCCCGAACGTGATGTTCTCGCTGACGCTGAGATGCGGAAACAGCGCGTAGGACTGAAACACCATCGAGAGATTGCGCTCGGCCGACGGGAGGTCGCTGACATCGCGCCCGTCGATCACGATGCGGCCGGACGTGGCGGTCTCCAGCCCGGCGATCAGCCGCAGCGTCGTCGACTTGCCGCAGCCGGACGGGCCCAGCAAGGCCACGAATTCGGCCGGCTTCGTCTCGAAGCTGATGCCGCCAACAGCCCGGAAATCGCCCCAGACCTTGGCGAGGCCTTCGACCTTGATACCCGACAACGCTCTTCCTCCCTTCGCCGATCAGGCAAAGACGAACTTCTTCTTGGTCTTGTCTTGCAGGCCCGCCACCAGGCCGCGGGCCGCATTATCCGTCACCACGTAGTCGACCCGCTCCAGCGGAGCGATCACGGCCAGCGACGTACGATCGAACTTGGAATGGTCGGCCACGACGATGACCGATTGAGCGACTTCGATCATGGCCTGCTGCACGCACGCGAATTCAGGCTTCTGGGTGCAGATGAGCGATCGCCGCACGTCTACGGACGACACGCTTAGGAACGCCTTGTCGACATTGAACTTGCGCACCATGTCGGCCGCCAGCGGGCCCGCGAAGGAATGGTTGACGTCGATATACTCACCGCCGACCACATGGATGCGGCGCGCGCCGCCGGCCGCCAGCACGGCCACCACGTCGGCTCCGTTGGTGACGAAGGTCAGCGTGTCGTTTCCGGCGAGACGCCGGGCGACCTCGAGGGCGGTCGTGCCGCTGTCGATCAGGACGGCGTCGCCGGACACCACCATGGCGGCCGCAGCGTCGGCGATCCGGGCTTTCTCCGCGGCGTTGCTCAGCGCCCGCTCGGCGTTGGCGCTGTCGCGCGTCACCTGGTTGACGCTGATCGCGCCGCCGTGGGTCCGCTTCAGGAGCCCGCGGGATTCGAGTTCGGTGAGATCGCGCCGGATGGTCGCGATGGAGACGCCGAGCTCATCCTTGAGCGCCTGAATGTCGACGAAGAGATTGGCGCGCAGATGCTCCAGCACGCGCGCCTGACGCTGCGGCGCCAGTCGCGCCGCGCCGAACGGCTCCAGAACTCCTGCTCCGCCGGGCGGAGGAGTTGGGCTGGATGTGGCTTTGGTCGCTGAATGGTCTTGCATACGCGCCGGATGATTGGTTTCGATCAACATACGAGCGTTTTCGATCGTGTCAACGCGATATCTCGTTGTTGCAAGCAGCTTGGTTCTCTATCCCGCGCAGGAGCATTTCCCTTGCCTGCCCCTGTCGGCATGACACACTGCGGCGAAACCAAAGACTGAAGAGCTGCTCTGGGAGGAGCGAAATCATGAAGCGTTGGATTGGGCCGCTCGCCGGTTTCATTGCTTGTGGCCTGCTGGTCCCCGGCGCGTCCGCACAATCCAAGGGCGAAGTCGTCGTGTATTGCAGCGTGCTCAACGAATGGTGCCTCGCCGCGTCGCAGGCCTTCGAGCGCAAGACCGGCGTCAAGGTGATCCTCAACGTGAAGGGCTCGGGCGAGGTCGGCGCCCAGTTGCGCGCCGAGGCCAGCAATCCGCGCGCCGACGTGTGGTGGGGCGGCACCGGCGACCCGCATTTGGCGGCCGCCGAGGCGGACCTCACGGTCGCCTACAAGCCGGCCGCTCTGGGCGAGCTTCATCCCTGGGCCGTGAAGCAATGGGAACAGTCCGGCGGCAAGACGATCGGCATCTACGCCGGCGTGCTCGGCTTCACCTGGAACACCGAGTTGATCGCCTCGAAGAAGCTGCAGGCGCCGAAGTGCTGGGCGGACCTGACGCGCGCCGAGTTCCGCGACGAGATTCAGATGTCGAACCCGTCTTCGTCTGGCACCGCCTATACGGCGCTGGCGACGCTGATCCAGGTCATGGGTGAGGACAAGGCCTTCGGCTATCTCAAGGGCCTGCACCGCAACATCAGCCAGTACACCCGCTCCGGCCCCGCGCCCGTGCGCAACGCCGCCCGTGCGGAAACCATGATCGGCATCATTTTCCTGCATGACGCGGTCGCGGAAGCCAACGAGGGCTTTCCGCTCGCCACCGCGGCGCCCTGCGAGGGCACAGGCTATGAGATCGGCTCGATGTCGCTCGTGAAGGGCGGGCGCAATCCGGACAACGCGAAGCTCTGGTACGAGTGGTCCCTCAGCGCCGAGGCGCAGTCTCTGGCGAAGGAGAACAAGTCGTTTCAGGTCCCATCCAACCGCTCAGCAGCCGCACATCCCAAGGCGCCCCGACTGGAGGACATCAAGCTCGTCGACTACGACTTCGCCAAGTATGGAAGCTCCGAGGAGCGGAAGAGGATCGTTAGTCGTTGGGAGCAAGAAGTCGGCATGCTGCCGAAATGAGTGGACTTAGCGGGTGCGGGCCATCGTCCAAGGAATACTGCGACGTGTCGCACCCCCCAAGAGGTAGCGGTGCAGTCAGAGAGGACGCGATATGCTCAAGCCGAGGGTTAAATACGCCGAGAACGGCGATCGCTGATGAGGGCCTTCGTTCTTGGAACCGTGAAACGTCGCCTTCAGCGGGCGAAGGATTTGGCGGGAGTGATGTGCTGAAGACCTGAGTGCGCGAAGCAGGGGTATGCCTTGGCCCTGCTTCGCCGGGCGCCAGTTCTCAACAGTTACGCGCTGAAGGCCTGAACATTCCCGCCCTCACTCCTCCCCGTGACGGGGTCGTGCCTGCGGCCTCAGGGACGCGTCCCTATCAGTGACTTCGGTTCGAGGTAGGCTTCCAGCCCGAAGGTGCCGTATTCGCGTCCGAGGCCGGACTGCTTGAAGCCGCCGAAGGGCGCCTTCGGGTCATGGGCGAGCGTGTTGACGAGGACGCGGCCTGCCTGCAGCCGCTCGGCGACCCGCTCAGCGCGCGTTTGGTCTCCCGACAGGACATAGGCCTGCAGGCCGTAGACCGTCTCGTTGGCGATGCGGATGGCGTCGTCCTCGTCGTCGTAGGCGATCAGCGACAGGACCGGACCGAAAATCTCTTCCTGTGCGATCGTCATGGCGTTGGTCACGCCTCCGAAGAGCGTGGGACGGACGAACCATCCAGACAGTCCGGCGGGACGCCCTTCCCCGCCGGCGAGCAGCCGGGCGCCTTCCTCGGTGCCCAGGCGGATGTAGCGCTGCACCCGCTCCCACTGCCGCTCGCTGACCATCGGTCCCACCGTCGTCCGGGGGTCTCGGGGATCCCCGACCTGCACGGCGGACACCGCGGCACTGGCCAGCAGCTCGATCTCGGCAAGCCGGCCGCGCGGCGCCAGCAGGCGTGTGCCGGCGATGCAGGCCTGGCCGCTGTTCATGAAGGCGGCCTGGACGGCGATCGGGATCGCTGTCTCCAGGTCGGCATCGTCGAGGACGATCGTAGGCGACTTGCCGCCGAGTTCCAGCGTCACGCGCTTCAGGGTCGCCGCACCGGCCTGCAGGATCGCCTTGCCGACGGCCGTCGAGCCGGTGAAGGAGATCTTGGCCACGTCGGGGTGCCGGCTGATCTCGGCGCCGACCGTTTCGCCGCGCCCCGTGACGATGTTGACCACGCCGGGGGGAAGCGCCGCGGCGTGAAACGCCTCCATGATGACCTGCGTCTGCGTGGCGCTCATCTCGCTCGGCTTGACCACCACGGTGCAGCCCGCCGCCAGCGCCGTCGCGACCTTGCCGCAAATGAAGCCGGCATTGCTGTTCCACGGCGTGATCAGCCCGGCGACGCCGGACGGAGTCATGACCACCTCGGACGCGCCGACGCGCCGGCGAAACGGGTAGGTCTCCAGGAGATCGATCGCCTCGTCGAAGGCCGCGACGGGATGGTCGACCATGAAGGCCGCGCGAGACGCGGGCGCTCCGTATTCCTCGATCACGGCATCGAGCAGCGCCTCACGCCGCGCGGCGACCTCGTCCCGAAGGCGGCGGAGCCACGCGATTCGTTCGGCCGGGGTCGTGGCGGCGAAGGCAGGCAAAGCGCGACGCGCGGCGGCGATGGCCCGCCGGGCGTCCTCCTCGTCCGCCAGGCGCACCTGACCGATGACAGCTCCGGTCGCGGGGTTGTGGAGCGGGAACATCTCGGTTCCGTGGGGAACGGCCAACTGGCCGTCGATGAAAATCCTGTCGATCGTGGTCACGGGTGGCTCCCTGATGAGTGGCGTTGCTCGTCAGGTAGCCCCTCCCTATAACGCTGAATAGCCGGACAGTCTGGCATGCAGTGGTGAGTGGAGCAGGACAATGATGACCACGGGCCTGACGGAGCTCGAGGCCGTGCAGGCGGTGGCGCGGCACCGCAACTTCCGCTCCGCGGCGACGCAGATCGGCATTTCCCGGTCCGCTCTCAGCCACATGGTAGCGGCGCTCGAAAGCCGCCTGGGCGCTCGCCTGTTCCATCGCACCACACGAAGCGTGACGCTGACGGAGGCCGGCGAGCGGTTCGTCGCCGACACGGCGCCCGCGCTGCGCGACATCCGCGAGGCTATCGGGCGGCTCACGGATCATCAGGCCGAGCCGTCCGGGACGCTGCGCATCAACGCTTCCTCCGGCGCCGCGCGGCAGATCATGGCGCCTATCATACTCGAATATGTCCGGCGCCATCCGCGGGTCATTATCGACATCGTAACGGAGGGAAAGCTCGTCGACATCGTGCTCGAAGGCTTCGACCTCGGCGTGCGTTTGGCCGAAACGGTGCCACGGGACATGATTGCCGTCCCGCTCGGGCCCTCGCAGCGCTTTGCAGTCGTCGGCTCGCCAGACTACTTCGCGACCTACCCGACACCGCTCACGCCGAGCGACCTTGCCGCTCACCGGTGCATCCGCAGCCGCCTGCCGGGCGGCGGGATCTATCGCTGGGAGTTCGAAAGACGCGGCGAATTCCTGGAACTCGACGGGACCGGGCCCCTGCTCCTCGACGACCCCCTCCTCATGCTGGAGGCCGCGCGAGCTGGCGTGGGGCTGGCTTACCTGACCGAGTGGAACGTCGCGGACGACCTTGCTGCGGGACGGCTCGTCCGGGTGCTCGAGGACTGGACGCCTCCCTTTCCCGGCCTTTGCCTCTACTATCCCGGGCGCCGGCACCTCGCGGCCCATCACCGCGCCTTCGTTGATCTCGTCAGGGAAACTGCGCGGAACGCAAACCTTTCGCCTACCCACAGAAAGACTAGGCGCGCGTCAAACGCCTAGCCTGCCTCTGCCCGCAGGGCCGCAAGGCTCGATGCCGCTCGAAGCTCCCAGCCGCGCGCCCCCTGCTGGCGGGCGAGAGCCAGCGACTGCCGCAATAGGTCCTTCGCCCTGTCCCGAGAGGCCGCCTCGTCTTCTAGCGCAAGCAGGGCTTTCATTCGCAAGAGCTCCGGCATGGAGCAGAGATCGCCATGTGTCTCGGCGTCTTCCATCGTGCGGATGACGAGGGCGCGTGCCTCGGGGCTCCGCCCCGAATGCATGAGCCCCAGGATTAGTGCGAGGGTCAGCGGCATCGAGAGCAACTCGTAGGGCATCGCATGCAGCTTTGCGAGGCTCTCCTCGAGGATGGCGACGCCTGCCGCCGTTTCGCCCCGGCGAATCGCCACGACGCCCCGCCAGCCCCTTCCCACTTCCAGGTAGGGTGCGAAGGCGTTCGGCGCCGAGCGGGAGATGAATCGGTCGACATGCTCTTCGAGCGCCGGTAGGTCACCGACCCAATCGAAGACCGAAATGCCCCAGCCCAGCGCGATGCAGAGACTGAGGGCATGATCCATCGCCGCGGCTTCCGCGATGGTGCGGCGGGCGCGGTCGACCGCCTGGTCAGGATAGCCTTGCAGCCACAGCGTCCGCGCCATGATGGCGCCGGCCAGGACGTGCCCGTCGAGACCGAGGTAGAGCGTGGATGTCCGCTTGGAGCGCGGAGCGGCGGCCAGGGCCGCTTCCAGCTCCGTCCGGGCACGGCCGTGCTCGCCGGCGAAGTGGAACGACATTCCGAGAATGGAGCGGGCCATGGCGGCTGCCCCGGGATCGGATTGCGAGTCAGCCAAGGCGACGCAGCGCTCGGCATAGCGGAGCGCCACCCGGAATGCGCCCGTCCGCAAGTGGAACATCTGAAGGGAGCCAAGGACCTGGACCTGGTCCAGGGACGCTCCCGCCTCGTCGGCGATGTCGAGGCTTCTGACGAGAGCCTCACACGCGGCCTGCGTCCCGCCCCGCGTGAACATCAGGGAGACGCCGAGGGCCGATTGCAGATGCATTTCATCGCGCGTTCCGCGCGATGCCGGATCGAGGGTGGCGAGCGCCCGCTCAGTCCAGCGGTGACACTCCGAGAGGAGCGACATCGCGAGGAAGACAGGGCCGGCCTTGGCCGCAAGCCGTCGGCCGAGGGTCGGGTCGCCATGCTCGCCAAAGCACCAATCGAGCGCCGCGCGCAAGTTGGCGAGGCCCGACAGGTGCCGCGCTCTCTCCGCCACGTTCGACAGGCGCGACCACTCGGCGCCGGTCTCCTCCAGCCAGGCCAGGACATGGCGAGCGTGCCGTGTTGAGACAGCCGACCTGTCTGCTTCCGGCCCCGGGCTCTGGAGCATGAAGGCGCGCGTGGTGTCGAGGAGCCGATAGCGCACCATGGCCCCGACCGGCCGGGCAGCCACCATCGACTTGGCCACGAGACTGTCGAGGGAGGCGAAGAGTGCTTCGGCGCCCAAGCTTTCGTCCGTGCACACTGCAAGTGCAGCGTCGACCGTGAAGCTCCCGACGAAGACGGCGAGGCGGCGCAAGACGGTCCTGTCTTGCTCAGCAAGCAGTCCGAAGCTCCAGTCCAGTGTTGCGTGCAAGGTGCGCTGGCGCGCGGGTGCATCGCGTGCGCCCGTCCACGTCAGGGAAAGCCGTTCCTGGAGCAGGGCCGCCGTCCGCTCCAGGCCGAAGGCCTCGACACGCCGCGCGGCCAACTCGATGGCGAGCGGGATGCCATCGAGCTTTCGGCAAATATCGGCGATCAGGGCTGCGGCGGCCTCGTCCGTGGCAAGCCTTACACCGGATGATACCGCTCGCTCCGTGAAGAGCCGCGTTGCCGGGGAGCGACAGATGGCATCGGCCGTCAGGGGCGTGCTGGCGTCCGGGCAGGCGAGCGGCGCCAGCCGGTACACCTGCTCGCCCTCAACTTTCAGCGGTTCCCGGCTCGTGGCCAGGACCAGGACATCCGAAGTCTCCGCAAAGAGGCGCCCGGCGAAGATGGCGACGGCGTCGATGACGTGCTCGCACGTGTCGAAAACCACGAGAGAGGGGTTGCCACGGAGCGCCTCGATGACGGTGGCCGCCACGTCGTCGGCGTCGCCTTGCACGCCGAGCATGGACGCCACCGTCACCGCGACGAGGTCGGCATCCCCGAGCATGCTCAGGTCCACGAAAAGAACGGCTCCGTCGACATGGGACGCGAGGTCGTGGGCCACGTCCAGGGCGAGCGTCGACTTGCCGACCCCGCCCGGTCCGACGATCGTGACGAAGCGGCGAGACGCTAGCACCTGCCTGACCGTTCGGCTGTCCTCCTCGCGGCCAAGGACCAGCGGTGGCCGATTGGGCATGTTGGTCCGCTGGCGCGCCGGATCCGGAGAGCTGACGGTTCCGCGACGCACGCGCGCAACCGTCGCGACAAAGCAATAGCCGCGGCCCGGCAGGGTCGTGATGTAGCGAGCCCCATCCCTCCCGTCGCCAAGCGCCTTGCGCAGGTTGGCCATATGGAAGCGCAGGCTTCCCTCTCCCACCGTCATGTCCGGCCAAACGCGCGCCAGGAGCTCATTCTTGCCGACGGGTTCGTTCGGGCTGGCCGCCAGAGCGGCGAGAATATCGAAGGCGCGCGCTCCCACGTCGACCGTCTCGGCCCCGCGCAGCAGCAGCCGTTCCCTCGGCTTGAGGGTGAACGGCCCGAAGGAGAGCACATCGGCTTCGGGGGAAGGCAGCTCTGGCATGACCTCGTTCGCTTGTTCGATTCAAGACTATCCATTTGGAGCCGTGGTCGCCACGCGCCACGTGCGGGCTCTCATCGGCTGATTAGCGCTCATGGCGGCTGACAAGCGCTAACGGGCTTGCAGGCATCGCCTCCGCTACGACGGCAGGACGCGATCTATCGCCCCTTCGCTGACCATCGACCAGGAGACACGTCCCATGACGGACGCCAAGGTGCTCTACACAGGCCAGGTCCACACGACCGGCGGACGCGACAAGGGCGCTGCACGCAGCTCTGACGGCAGGCTGGACATCGCGCTCTCCGTGCCGGGCGGGACAGGGTCAGGCGCCAATCCCGAACAGCTCTTCGCGGCGGGGTGGTCCGCGTGCTTCGAGGGCGCCATCGCCATCGCCGCCCGCCGCATGAAGGTTACGGTTCCGGCCGATCTTGCCATCGACGCCGAGGTCAGCCTGAACCAGGGGAGCGAGGGCTATTTCCTGTCCGCCCGCCTGACCGTTTCGCTGCCTGGTCTTGATCCAGGCACGGCCCGGGCGCTCATCGATGCCGCGCACGAGACCTGCCCGTACTCCAAAGCGACCCGCGGCAACATCGATGTCGCAATCGTGCTCGCCGATCTCCGCCCGGCCGGACCTTGAGATCAAGGGGCCTGCGATGAACCGATCCAACGTCCTGTCTGCCCTAGTCGCCCTCGCGGCCTTGGCGACGCCTCCCGCAGCCTCGGCCGCTTCCGTCCGCAACGTCGTCATCGTCCACGGCGCCTTCGCCGACGGCTCGGGCTGGCGCAAGGTGTCCGACCTCCTGACGGCCAAGGGGCTGCGCGTCAGCATCGTCCAGGAGCCGCTCACCTCGCTTTCCGACGACGTAGCCGCGACGCGCAGGATCCTCGCCCTGCAGGACGGCCCCATTATCCTCGTCGGGCACAGCTACGGCGGCATGGTGGTCACCGCCGCGGGAGATGATCCCAAGGTGGCGGGCCTCGTCTACGTCGCGGCGTTCCAGCCCGACCGGGGCGAGAGCTTGGCGAAGCTCGCCGACAGCAAGCCCGTGACCGGAGCGAAGCCCGATGCGATCCAGGCGACGCCCGACGGCTTCCTCTATCTAGCGCCGGCCGACTTCCCCGCCGCCTTCGCCGCCGACCTGCCCCACGCCGAGGCGGCCTTCATGGCGCAATCACAGGTTTTCGCCGCGAGGGCCGCCTTCGCGCAGGAGGCCGGCGAGCCGGCCTGGAAGTCGAAGCCGAGCTGGGCCCTCGTGGCGACCCAGGACCGCTCGATCAATCCGGACCTGGAGCGCGAGATGGCCAAGCGCGCCGGCAGCACCGTCCGCGAGGTGAAGGCCAGCCACGCCGTTTACCTCTCGCGCCCGGCGGATGTGGCGGCTCTGATTGTTGAAGCGGCGGCCAAGGCGCCCTCGCGATGATCGCCGCATCCTTTCTCGCGGTCTGCTTCCTGGCCGGCGCACTCACCATCGCGAGCCCCTGCATCCTGCCGGTGGTGCCGTTCGTGTTCGCCGGGCATGGCCAGCCGTTCTTGCGTGGAACCTTGCCGCTCCTCGCCGGCCTCGTCGCGGCCTTTGCGTCGGTCGTCGCGCTCGCAGCGACAGGCGCCGCTTGGGCGGCGGAGGCGCATGAGGTTGGCCGTGCCCTGGGGCTCGTCGTGCTGGCCTTCGCCGCCGCCACGCTCTTGTCGAGCCGCCTCGCAGCCTTCGCCGCGCGCCCGTTCACGAACTTGGGCGGCCGCCTCTCGGAACAGGTCGGGACCGGCGCGGGCGCTTCCGTCGTGACGGGGTTAGCTGCCGGCCTCCTCTGGTCCCCTTGCGCCGGGCCGGTGCTCGCGCTCATCCTTGCCGGCGGCGCCGCATCGGCATCGCCGCTGGCGACGGGGGTGGCGGCCGGCGCCTATGCCGCGGGGGCGGCGGCGTCCCTTGCCGTCATTGTGCTGGCGGGACGCCGGCTGGCAACCGGGCTGCGTGCCGCGGCCTCCATGACGCACCGGCTGAGACAGGTGGCTGGTGTCGCCGCACTCGGTGGTGTGGTGGCCATCGCGTCCGGCTTCGACGCGACTGTGCTCGCGCAGCTTCCCGCCCCGGCTGCGGGGCGGATCGAGAGCGCTTTAGTCGGAAGGCTCCCGGCAACGGCCAAGGTGGTCCTGGCGCCCGCGTCCAAACCATCCTTTCGCAGCAGCCTGCCCGTCCTCGGCGACCTGCCGTCGCTCGCCGGCGCCACCGGCTGGCTGAACGGCCCTCCCCTGGCGGCCGAAGCCCTGCGCGGCAAGGTCGTTCTCGTCCAGTTCTGGACCTACTCCTGCATTAACTGCATTCGGACGCTCCCCTTCGTCAGGACCTGGGCCGAGACCTTCGCCGCCAAGGGACTGGCGGTAGTTGGGGTTCACACGCCCGAGTTCGCCTTCGAGCACAACGAAAGCAACGTCCGGCGTGCGCTCGCCCGCTTCGGGCTGACCTATCCCGTCGCCATCGACAACGGCTTCAAGGTCTGGCGCGCCTTCGGAAACGAGTCGTGGCCGGGCTTTGCTTTGGCCGACGCGCAGGGCCGGATCCGCTACCGCACGGCTGGGGAGGGACAGGAGGCCCGCACGGAGCAGGCGATCCGGGACTTGCTGGCCGAAGCGGGCGCGGCCCGCGATCCGGCCTCCACCCCGGCTGCGCCGCCGGCGCCGGGCGAACAGGCCGCCGCGGATTGGGATCACCTGCGCTCAGACGAAACCTATCTTGGCTATGCCCAGGCGAGCCGCTTCGCCTCGCGGGAGATTGTCGCCGCCGACCGTCCACAGGTCTACTCGTATGCAGACCTGCCCGCCAACCGGTGGGGCCTGTCGGGCGCCTGGACCATCGCCGCGGACCGCGCCATCGGTGCTGGCGTGGACGGCCGGGTGGCCTATCGCTTCAACGCTCGCGATCTCCATCTCGTCCTCGGCGCCGGTCGGGCTGCCAACTCGATCCGATTCCAGGTCACGGTGGACGGCCATGCGCCGGGACCGGACCACGGCTCCGACATCGACGCGGAGGGCTTCGGCGCGGTCTCGGAGACACGGCTCTACCAGCTCGTTCGACAGGCTGACGGTCCCCGCGTCCGGACGGTCGAGATCCGGTTCCTCGATCCCGGAG
Source organism: Alsobacter metallidurans (assembly GCF_014636935.1). GTDB lineage: Bacteria > Pseudomonadota > Alphaproteobacteria > Rhizobiales > Beijerinckiaceae > Alsobacter > Alsobacter metallidurans. The sequence goes on from NZ_BMES01000003.1 coordinate 145,702, forward strand.
TGGAGGCCTATGCCTTCACCTTCGGCTGAGGGAGATCGCACCCATGCCGCTCCGCTCCGTCCTGCGTCTTCTCGTGCTCGTGACGGCCGGCTTCGCCGTCGGCGCCGGTCCCTGCGCCTGGGACACGCCTCCCACACGTCCGCAAACGTCCCGTCCGACACAAATCACTCCCAAACCCCTGCAGCTCTCGTCCCCGGAGATCCGCCATGACAATCGAGCCCATTGATCCCTCACGCCGCGCCCTCATTGGTGGCGCCGCCTTGGCGCTCGCCACGGCTCCTTTCGTCACGCGGAAGGCTCACGCCCAGGCCGCCGAACCGAAGACGTTCGGCCCGATCCGGCAGGTGCAGGCCGGCGTTCTCGACATCGGCTATGTCGAGCTTGGACCGGCCGACGGCCCGCCCGTGCTGCTGCTGCACGGCTGGCCCTACGACGTCCACAGCTACGCCGAAGTCGCGCCCATCCTCGCCGCCGCAGGTCACCGCGTGCTTGTCCCGCACCTGCGCGGCTACGGCGCCACGCGGTTCCTCTCGGCCGGGACGATGCGCAACGGCCAGCAGGCGGCGCTCGCTCTCGACATCCTCGCCTTCATGGACGCCCTGAGGATCCAGACGGCCGTCGTCGCCGGCTACGACTGGGGCGCCCGCACCGCCAACATCCTCGCCGCCCTCTGGCGCGAGCGCTGCAAGGGGCTCGTCTCGGTAAGCGGCTACCTCATCGGCAGCCAGGAAGCGAACCGTGCGCCTCTGCCGCCCAAGGCCGAGTTGCAGTGGTGGTACCAGTACTACTTCGCGACGGACCGCGGCGCGGCGGGCTATGCCAAGTACACCAGGGACTTCGCCCGGCTTATCTGGGAGCTGGCCTCGCCGCAGTGGCGCTTTGACGAGGCGACGTTCGCCCGCACGGCGACGTCGCTGGAGAACCCGGACCACGTGGCGGTCTCCATCCACAATTACCGCTGGCGTCTCGGCCTCGCGCCGGGAGAAGCCCGCTACGACGAGACGGAGCGCAGGCTCGCGAGCTTCCCCGCCATCGGCGTCCCCACGATCACAATGGAGGGCGACGCGAACGGGGCGCCCCACCCCGATCCATCCACTTATGCCAAGCGGTTCACCGGACGCTACGAGCACCGTATCGTGAGCGGGGGCATCGGCCACAACCTGCCGCAGGAAGCGCCGCGAGACTTCGCCCAAGCGGTGCTCGACGTGGCGAAAGCCTGATCCGCCGCCCACGCCGCTCCTTGCCCTTTCAGTCCGACCAGCGCCGGACACTCCGGCGCACGGAGACCTGTGACCATGACCTACTCCTCGGGTGACCAGCGCCCCGCGGCGCTCGTGTTCGGCGGCTCGCGCGGCATCGGCGCCGCGACAGCGACACGCCTCGCTGCCGACGGCTTGCGCGTCGCCCTCACCTATGCCTCGCGGACGGCTCACCCGACCGTCGGAGGTCGCCGGAATGGCGTCGTACCTCGCCGAGCCCGAGGCGGGCACGATCACCGGCGCGAGCCTCACGGTGGATGGCGGCTTCGTGCTCTAACGGTCGCTTCCGCGACCTGGCAGCGAAGGCCAGGAGACGGCGGGCGGGCCAAATATCGCGCGTCTATCGCATCGATCGACGATACCGCCGAAGACGCCGCCTCCCCTAAGCGGTTCTGTGGTTGAGCTAAACGAGCATCCTTTCGTCTTATTGCGTGCCTAGGTCCCGCAGATGAGTTCCATCGCCTTGGCCGATCTCGGCTGGTCGACGCCGGACGGCAGAGTTCTATTTTCTGGCCTCACCCTGACCTTCGGTCCCGAACGTGTGGGCCTGGTCGGGCGCAATGGCGTAGGCAAGTCCACGCTCCTGAAGATCATCCGGGGCCAGATCGCGCCGACATCCGGTCGGGTCTCCGTCCAGGGCAAGGTGAGCTCGCTGGAACAAACCGTCCAGATCGGGCCGGAGGACACGATCGCCGACCTGTTCGGTGTCGCGTCGCACCTCGCCCTGCTGTGCAGGGCCGCGGCCGGGGACGCGAGCGGCGATGAACTCGCAGACGCCGACTGGACGCTCGAAGCCCGGCTCGCGGCCAGCCTGGAACGGATCGGCCTCCAGGTCGGACCCGAAGCCCGTCTGGCCGACCTGTCCGGCGGACAGCGGACCCGGGCTGCACTGGCGGCCGTGACCTTTCACGATCCGGATATCCTGCTCCTCGACGAACCAACCAACAATCTCGACAGGGCCGGTCGGGACGCGGTGCGCGCGCTCCTACAGGACTGGCGAGGTGGCGCAGTCGTGGTGAGCCACGACCGCGAGTTGCTGGAGGACATGGATGCAATCGTCGAGCTGACGTCGCTCGGGGCGTCGCGCTATAGCGGAGGCTGGTCGGCTTACCGCGCCCGAAAGGACATCGAATTGGAGGCTGCCGCGCACGAGCTGGAGAGTGCGGAGAGAGCCGCAGCGAGCGCCCGGCGACGGGACCAAGAGAAAGCTGAGAGGCGGGACCGGCGGGACTCGGCCGGGGCGAGACAGGCGAAGGGCGGCGGGATGCCCCGCATCTTGCTTGGCGCCCGGAAGAACCAGGCCGAGGTGTCGGGCGGAGCGCAGGCAAAGAGTGCCGAAAGACGGCAGGCGGAACTCGACGCTGCTGCCGCCCGGGCGCGGGGGCTGGTCGAAATCCTCCAGCCTTTCGTGGTGAGCCTTCCACCGACCGGACTGGCGTCCGGCCGGACAGTGTTGCGGCTCGACGACGTGGCAGCAGGTTACGATCCCGCGCGGCCCCTGATTGAAGGCCTGTCGTTTGCGATGACAGGGCCGGAACGGATCGCCATTCTCGGCCCCAACGGATCCGGCAAGTCGACACTATTGAAAGTCATCGTCGGCGATCTCGCCCCGCTTCGCGGCCAGGTGACGCTTTCAGTTCCAACTGCCACTCTGGACCAGCGTATGGATCTTCTGGATCCGGCGACGACCATTCGGGACAACTTCCTTCGATTGAACCCGGGCGCCACGGAGAATGCCTGCCGTGCCGCGCTCGCGACGTTTCAGTTCCGCGCGGATGCAGCCCTGATGAACGTCGGAACCCTGAGCGGAGGCCAGATGCTTCGCGCAGGCCTCGCCTGTGTTCTCGGCGGCCCCAAACCGCCTCTGCTCCTCGTGCTGGACGAACCGACCAACCACCTCGACCTCGAAGCGATCCAAGCCGTCGAGGCTGGCCTGGCCGCATACGACGGCGCACTGCTGGTCGTCAGCCATGACCAAACCTTCGTTGCTGCACTGGGCATACAGCAGACCATCTCTTTGGATCCTGTCTCTCGATAGGACCTTCCGACGGGCGCTGCTGCCTGTCGTACCTCTCTTTGAAGGGCGAACTCTGCAAACGTCCGCCTTGGGTCACCCGCAGCGTGATCACTGTATCCGGGAAGTCGGGTCCGGCTCGGCCGCAAGGGCCTGCGTAACGTGGCGAAGCTTGTCGGGATTGCGGGTGATGTAGATCGCCGTGATCCGGCCGTCCTCGATGGCGAGCGCCGTCGTCTGGAGGACATCGCCACGCTCGCGGCTGACGTAGCCGGGCAGCCCGTCGATCCAGACGGGTTCGAGCAGTGTCGCCCAGCCCTCTCCCCATTTGCGCCGCACAGCCTCATACAGGCGCAGGAGGCGGTCCAATCCCGTGATGGGGTTAATGAAGGCCAGAACCTTGCCACCGCCGTCCGCACGCAGCACCGCGTTCTCGGCAAGAAGCGTGCGGAGCGTCGCGGTATCGCCACTGGTGGAAGCCGCGAAGAAAGCAAGTGCGATCCGCTCGCCCTCCCCTCGCTCGACTGGGAAGCGCGGACGCGCGGCTTGTACATTTCTCCTTGCCCGGACGGCGAGTTGGCGCACGGCGGCGGCTTCCCGGCCGAGCGTATCAGCGACTTCCCCGAGCGGAACCCCGAAGACGTCGTGGAGGAGGAAGGCGGCCCGCTCAAGCGGTGAGAGGCGCTCCAGCGCCATCATCAACGTCAGCGTGAGGTCGTCCTCGTCCACGCCGTCATCGTCCGCGTTCAACAGAGGTTCGGGCAACCAGGCGCCGACGTAGGTCTCGCGGCGGGCGCGAGCCGACTTCATCTCGTCGAGGCAGAGCCGGGTGACGACGCGCGCAAGGAAGGGATACGGAGCGGCGACCTTCGTCTGGTCCACCGTCACCCAACGCAGCCATGCATTCTGAACGACATCCTCGGCTTCGCTGCGCGAGCCAAGCATGCGGTACGCGATGCGCAGGAGCCGCGCCCGATGGGTCTCGAAGATGACCGTAGCGTCATCGATCTGCTGCATGTGCGTCCCTCAATGATGACTTCGGCTGCCTGGGCGATGATGGCCACGGAGGAGCCCCGCCGCCCAGGATTCAGGGGTGCGCTACGTCTGGTCCGGCGTCGTCAGCTCGGTGTCTTTCGTATCCACGACAAAGACGGCAAGGAGTTTGGACGGCTCGACGTTACTCGCGTTGGCGCTGACGCCGTGGTGGTCGCCTGGCAATTCAACAAAGCTCTCGCCGACCCGAAAAATCTTCTCCGGACCGTCGTTGATCCGGCTGCGCACGGCGCCCCTGATCACCGTCGCCGTGATGAAGGCGGAGGCGGCGTGGGTGTGGGAGGGCGAGGAGCCACCAGGGCCATACTCCACCAGGACACCGCGCAGGCTCTTGCCGGGAACCGAAGGCAGAGGATTGTCGAAAATCGTGGTCACGCGTGCCTCGCCCCTCGCGACATCTGCTGCCATGGCAGGGACGGCCGAGACGGAGGATACGGCAAGGAAGGTTCCCAGCAGGATTGTTCTGAACATGGGATGGATCTTTCTTCGTAGGTGGGGGAGCGCAGGGTTCAGGCGGTGGCGAGCCAGTTCTCGAACCGCGTCGGCCCGAGCCGCGCCGCTCCCACGTGCTCGGGAACAAGCGAACCCGACTCGAGCGCGGCGCCGAAGTAGAGCGCCGCCCTGTCGGCCTGCACCTCCCGATGGTCGCCGCCAGCGGCGATGCGGCGGGCGACGAAGTCGCGGAACGGCAGGCGGTCGGGCCCGGCGATCTCGACCGTGACGTTGCGGGGCGGCGAGATGGCGACCTCGGCGAGCGCTGCGGCGACATCGGCGGCGGCGATGGGCTGGAAGTCGGCATCGGGTACGACGAGGCGGTCGCCGTCGACGGCTGCTTCGGCGATGGTGGCGACGAACTCGAAGAACTGGGTCGCGCGCACGATGGTGAAGGGGATGCCGGAGTCCTTGATCAGCCGCTCCTGCGCGACCTTGGCCCGGAAGTAGCCGTTTCCTTCGAGGCGGTCCGTGCCGACGATCGACAAGGCGACATGATGCTTTACGCCCGCCTCGCGCTCGGCGGCGAGGAGGTTGCGGCCCGAGCGCTCGAAGAAGTCGAGCACCGCCGCTTCCTCGAAGGAGGGCGAGTTCGAAACGTCAACGACAGCGTCGGCTCCGGAAAGAACGTCCGCAAGGCCTTCGCCGGTCAGCGCGTTCACCCCCGTGCTCGGCGATGCCGCGATGGCCTCGTGGCCCTGTCGCGAGAGTTTGGCCGTCAGGTTTCGACCGATGAGCCCGCTTCCGCCGATCACCACGATCTTCATGGCATCCGTCTCCTTGTTCGAGAACGCACCTGGCGGCTCCATGCCGCTGTCAGGCGTCCGTTGAAACAAAGGACGATGTGGGAAGGGCCGGATGTGACATGGCTTGGTAAAATGAGCGACGCGAGACGCAACCTGAGATCGACATCGGCGGAGGCGGAACGACTCTAGCGCCGCCCCTGCCCCTACGAGTGAGCTAGCTAGGCTTTTGCCTGGACGGGGAGGCGGAAGGGAGCGCCGAGGCGGTTGAATGCGTTCATCGCCGCGATGGTGATCGTCAGGTCGACGAGGTCCTTCGGCGCGAAGGCGGCGCTTGCGGCGGCATAGGCCTCATCGGAGGCGTGCGTCTCGCTGACCAGGGTGACCTCCTCGGCCCAGGCGAGCGCGGCGCGGTACTGGTCCGAAAAGAGGTGCGGCGCCTCGGCCCAGACCGGAACCAGGACCACCTTCTCGATCGGCATCGTCTTGAGCAGGTCGCGCGTATGGAGGTCGATGCAGTGCGCGCAGCCGTTGATCTGAGACACCCGCAGGAAGATGAGGTGGATCAGCTCATTCGGCAGATCAGTGGCGGTGGTGATGTAATGGTGGATGCCGTAGAGCGCTTTGGCGCCTTGCGGAGCCACTTCGTTCCAGACCAGTCGGTTAATCTCGCTCATGTCTCGTCCTTGTGCTCGGAACGTGAATATCGACGTTCGGAGCAGTGACGAGGGCAACGACCCTCGTGTGACATGCGAGGCGGCACTTTCGCCGACACGGGCGCATCTCGCCGAGGCCAACCACGTGTGCTTTTGCTTACGAAGCGGAGCTAGGCTGGGGCGCCGAACAAGACTGGTCGGCGATTCATCCCAAGCAGACACACGACCGCGCTCGGGTAAAAGTCCTTTTTGTGTCAAGGGCGCGCCGTCGGGTGAGCACTCCTGCCTAGACGCAGCGGCATCAAGTCCGCACCATAACTGGAGCTCGTGTCGCGCTCCAGGATCATTCGCCTTCGCTCCGCACTGCGACGAGTTCGACCTGGTCGCTGACGATGGCCGGTCGGGACCGGGCGATTGCATAGCCGGCGCGGGCTGCCAGAGGAGCAAACCCGTCGAGCCCTCTGGGAATAACCTTCACGGAGCTCTCGGCCACCATGCGGCGGCGATGCTCGTCGCCGCTGGTCACCGAGCCGATCACCGCTCTAGCGCCCCGGCCCGCGGCATGGAGGCTCGTCAGGTTGCGGACGATGGCCTCGTCCGACCCGTACTCGAAGAGGCCGCCTTCCGACGAGGCGACGATCACCGCGCCGCTCGCCGTCGCGGCGGCGACGCAATCGTCGAGGGGGGCCGTGGCGGCCCAGTCGTAGGCAATTCGCTGCATGGAGACGTCCAACCCGTGCAGCGATCGGCCGGGCTGCGCGAGCTCCCTGAGGGCCGCCGCGCCGAAGGCCGGACCCGACTCGTCGGGATCGAGGACGACGATCCGGACCGGGCCCAGCAGCTCGGGCGCGGACCGTGCCAGGAATATGAGGGCGTTCACCGCGTCCATCGCGGGACCGCCGGCGATGTCGACGAGGTGCAGCGGCCGGCCCGGCATTTCGCTCAGCTCCCGCGCCGCGGCATCGGCAATAAGGGCCGCCGTCTGCTGCATGCGCAGGCGCAGGCAGGTGACGTGCGGGGATCGGGCAAAGCTCCGGTCCACTTCGCCGTCGAACGGGGGCAGCAGGTTGGCCTCGCCGAGTTTCATGGCGTAGGTCGTGATGCCGTCCAGGAACGTCGCTCCCGGGTTGAAGACGGCTTGGAGAAAGCGGGATTTCCGTGCCGCCGAGGCGATGATCCAGCGCATGAGGAACCGCGGCGCCCTTGCGTGGCCACGCTCGTTCTCCATGAAGGCTCGGCGCAGCGCCCCGACGCTGGCGTCGTCGTCGGGGACGGCGAAACGGGGATGGGTCACGTCGATCACCGGCAGCGCGAATCCGCTCGCCGCACGGGCGAGCAGCACGCCGTCCCGGGCCAGGGCGTCGGTGCGCTCGCTCATGGGCGCTCCGTCTCGGCCCTGTCGGAGAAAGCCGGCGCGGCCAGCCGGCGGGCGTGGTCGCGCGGGTCGGCCGGCCAATCTTCTGTCAGCTCCGTGAAGCGCGACCGCTCGCCCCGGTAGAGCGCCCGCGATGCGTCCTCATAATGCGGCGCGTTGCCCAGCATCGCCCCCATGAACCGGTCCGCGGCCTCGCGCGCGCGGCGACCCGCCGTCTCTTCGCCATCGACCTTGCGCGCAGCCTCGACCAGCTTCCGCAATGTGACCGAGGCGCCGCCGGGCTGGTTCGCGAGCCACTCCCAGTGGCGCGGCAGGAGCGTGACCTCCCGCGGCACGACGCCGAGCTTCGGGCGACCAGCCCGCCTCGCCGCGACGTCCTCCTCGCCCCCCGCCGATGTCGGCGGCTCCGGCGCAGCTGCGCGGAAGTCGAGATCCACCTGCGCCCCCGTTTCGTCGTCGAAGACCAGGACGGCGCCGTCGGCGCCCTGCGTTCCCGCGTCGCGGAGCAGCCGGACCACCTCGTCCCAGCTTCCCGTCGCGACACGCCTCTCGCCCTTGAAGGCCGTTACCGTCCCGCCGTGCTGCATGGCTCTCCTCCTGTACGGGAGGCTTTTACCCGGACGAAATGGGCCAGTCAATATTATCCGGGTATAATTTAGCAGCCTGAAACCGGAACGGACTGCAAGTGTCCCCTTCTCATAGGGCGGGAAATTCGCGAGCCAGCTGGTCGATGAGCGCGCGGACGGCCGGGGGCAGCCCTCTTCTGGTCGTGAAGACGATGTGCACGATGCCATCCCTGCTCCGCCAGCCGTCGAAGACGCGAACCAGCTTGCCCGAGGCGATGGAGCCGGTGCAGGCATGGTCTGGCAGGAAGGCCACGCCCAGGCTGTCCGCCGCCGCATCGCAAAGAGCGGCATAGTCTGCGCAGGTCATGCGCGGCTCGTGGCGGAGCACATGGGTTCCACCGCCCTCGTGTTCCAGCGCCCAGGTCACCTCGCCGGTGCATCGCTCGTCCCCAGGGTGGGAAAGCCGGCGAGAGCGGTGATGTCGGGCCCGAGGCCGCTCGCGACCTGCGGGCTGGCGACGAGGATCCAGCGGGATCGTCCCAGCGAACGCATGGTCAGCGACGCATCGCTCGTCAGCTCGTGTTGCACGACTTCGCCCTGGATCCCACGGTGCGCAAGCAATGCTCTCGCAAGGTTGAGATGTCCGCAACCCGAGACCAAATCCACCAAGTGAGCTGGCGGGAATGCCGTGCTAACATGCTAGCAAGCTACTAGGCTATACAGGTCAAATGAATACAGTCTTGACGTATGTCTTTCGACAATTGTTGCTGAATTGGTGTCGAGCGTCCTTGCCAAAACGCCTGCCTCGAGCCAAGTTGTACAAGAGATTGCACCAGTTCGTCGCGCCAGTCCCGTCCCGTTCCTAAGCGGCTAAGACAAAGCCGGCACTGAAACCAGTGTGCCGGGGAGCATGGCTTTCTCAAACGCTGTCACGGAGATGAACGGCTTGCCCTTGGCGCGCAGCGCCTCTGCGGCCGGGTATGAAGGCCCATCGTTCAGGTTCACGTTCACTGACGGTCACGACCTCACGATTGGGGGCCCGCTCCTCCAGAGGAAACTGATCTCGCTCAGCCGCAATTCAGCGGAGTTTGCCTAAAGTTCATGGGTGGAGCACGCCCTCAAAACAAAGAACAATCGCGAGGTTGCGTCGGCTTCCGGCAGGCGGCTTGGCTTCCTGCAAGACCTCACGGGGGGTCTTACGGCCGCGGCTGTCGTGCTGCCGAAGGCCATGGCCTACGCGTCCGTGGCGGGCTTGCCGGTTGCGGTGGGCCTTTACACGGCCTTTACGCCGATGGCGATCTACGCACTCCTGGGATCGTCACGCGTGCTCAGCGTGAGTTCGACGACCACGCTCGCCATACTGACAGGCGCGGAACTGGAAGGCTTGGCCATCGATGGCGGATCGGCGAGCCGAGCGGTCGCAACCCTCGTAGCGCTTGTCGGGATCGTCCTGGTGTTGGCCCGGGTTCTCAAGCTCGGCTTCGTGGCAAACTTCATCTCGATTCCTGTCCTGACGGGGTTCAAGGCCGGAATAGGCCTCGTGATCGTGCTGGACCAGGCCCCCAAGCTGCTGGGCCTGCATGTGCCTAAGCAATCCTTCTTCACTGACGCGTTGAGCGTCGTAAGATCTCTGCCGGAAACGTCTGTTTACACCGCATCTGTCGCAGCCGTGAGCCTATGCGCCCTCGTGGCCCTGAAACAGCTGAAACCCGGCGCCCCGGCTCCGCTTTTGAGCGTCGCCGCGGCCATTCTTGCATCCTGGGCGCTCGGGCTCAGCGCGTCGGGAGTCGGTACGGTTGGATTCATCCCGAAGGGATTGCCGTCACTGACACCGCCAGACCTTACTCTGGTTCGAGACCTTTTGCCCGGCGCGTTCGGCATTGCCCTGATGAGCTTCACGGAGACCATAGCGGCCGGGCGAGCTTTCGCCGATCAGGACGACCCTCCGATCAACGCCAACCGCGAATTGATCGCCACCGGCGCGGCGAACCTTGGCGGAGCGCTGCTTGGTGCGATGCCCGCGGGGGGCGGCGCCTCGCAAACGGGGGTGGCCCGCGCTGCAGGCGCCAACTCGCAGCGAGCCTCGCTGGTCACCTCCGCGGCCGCGCTCGCCACAATGCTGGTTCTTGCCCCGCTGCTTGGCTTCCTGCCCCAAGCAACGCTGGCTTCAATCGTAATCCTCTACTCAGTGGTCCTCATTCAGCCCGCGGAGTTCCTGTCGATCTATCGCGTGCGGCGCATGGAATTTCATTGGTCTGTGGTGGCGGCTGTCGGCGTCCTGGTCTTCGGCACTCTGCAAGGGATCGTCGTAGCGATCATTCTGTCCGTGGTGGGTCTCGCGCGGCAGACGGCGCAGCCCCGTGTTTCTGTGATTGGCCGCAAGCACGGGGCCGACGTGCTGCGGCCTGTGTCGCCCGAGCACCCCGACGATGAGACTTTCGAAGGGCTCCTCATCCTACGCCCTGAAGGCCGCCTCTATTTTGGCAACGCCCAAGTCGTCGCCGACCGGATTGCGACCTTCGTGGCGGATCGTCGGCCACGTGTGCTCGTGCTCGACCTGAGCCGGGTTCCGGACCTGGAATACACGGCATTGGAAATGCTGCGCGATGGCCTGCGCCGCGCAGAGAAGGCCGGGGTCGAATTCTGGCTTGTGGGATTGAACCCTGAGGTGCTGGCCGTCGTGCGCAACGCCCAACTTGACAAGGAGCTTGGCCCAGGCCGCCTCCTGTTTAACGCCAGAGCCGCCATCGAACTGTACAACCGTGTAACCGGCCAGATGAACCGGCCTTGACGCCGTTTGAAGGGCTGGGGACGTCAGCGGCTGTTCTTGACGGCACGCGGCGTCGTGACCGTGCGCGGGGTGCTGGACGCCTTTTCGGACGAGCCTGAGGCGATCGTGTCGCGGCTTGTGCTCGATCGAGAAGAACCTTGGCGCGAAGCAGGCAACGCCACCTGGCGAGTTCACACGCAACAATCGGTCGGTGTTCTCCTCCGCGGAACCGGCCTGTCGGGCGGCGATTGAGATAACGCCGAGATTGGAGTGGGAGCGCTGCGGATGAAGCTCACCGTCTTGTTCAGTTGCGGGGCCGCCGCGGTCACGTGGTCACAACCATCTCTGGCCATGCCGTCGTTCTTGCCGGAGAGCCAAGCCTCCGTTCATCGCGTGCGCATGGTGTGCGACGAGTGGGGTCGCTGCTGGGACCAGCCGACCTATCGCACGCAGCGACCTTACGGCTACGGCGACCCTTATGTTCGGGGCGAGGACCGGCGGCCGCCCAGCAAATGGGAGCGGAAAGGATTTTGTCCGCCTGGCCAGGCCAAAAAGGGAAACTGCTGAGCAACATTCGCATGAGAGAAGCAGATTTCTCGCCCGGCGCCAGGGACGCCCGGAGATCCGGGGGTTGCCTTTGTAGAGTCACCGGGTTCGGCCGGGGAGGCAGCCCGCCTGCGTTGACCAGATGCTCACTCGACAGCAGACGATCATCGTCAAGCGTGACGATACGCATCAGGACGTGCGGCTGAGCGAAGATCGCCGGAAGAGAGCCGGGATAAGCTCCCGTTTCATCGCGCCGTATCCCGTCTGGCCGGCATTAATACGCGATGAACAGCCTGGCCATTCCGCATTCAGGTCGCCGATGTAGGGTGCGCCCTTGTTAGGAGGGCCCCATGGCCACGTTCAAAATCGGACTTGTTTCTAGAGATTTCCTCCACGACGACGGGCTCGTTGAATTCGTCGCCGAGGTGGACGGACTGACATTTTATGATGCGTGCCAAAGACACGCTTCCACCAACGCAGCTTTTCGTGAGAGCTTCGATCCGAGCTCGATGACTTGCCGAGGACAAAGGCTCGTCTCGCTGGACCACTATGTCCGGGCGAAATTGACGCCACCGTTATAACCCCTCCTCCGCGCATATCGGCTCCAAGCCGACCGCCTTGCGACGGATCACTTAACGTAAACCGGGTCTGCCGCGAGAGCAGAGGCGCTGACTACATTTTAATGATTTAACGCCAAACCTGCGAACTCCAGCCTCCGGGAATAGGCTCTAGGGTTCCATTTGTTCAATTTCGGAGTCTGGCTTCTTGTGAGCTTTGTCACCGCTGCAGCGGTTGCGGTGGCGGGTGCAAGCTCAGATCGTGCCGGCGAACAGGCCTTCCTGGTGGTGACAACCTACGTCGATGTTGCCGTGGCCGAAACGGTAGCCGCGGGTGGTCTGCCTGTTCGGACGTCCGGCCGATTTACGCTCGTGGTTGCGGCCGACGAACCGGGCTTTTCCGCCCGAATGCGGTCCCGTGGCTACCTGCTGCAGATCGGCGTCGGCGGGCTAATCGGTTGTTTGTCAACTTCTTATCGCAGGAAATAACAATGGCGCCCGTCGACTCACTCACGCCCGTTCGCCTTGCCTACGGCCGCTGGGTCATCGCGACTTTGTGGGTTTGCGCCGCGGCGGTTGCGGTTGTCGCGGCGCTCTCGCCGGGTGCTTCGGTCGGGTATCTGTCCGCGGTGGCCGTGGGGGCTGCGGGCGCTCCAACAATTTTGTGGCGCTCCAATCCGGCGGGCGACGCGACCCGGTACGCATCGGCGATCGGGCTCTCGGCCATAGTCGGGCTGCTGGTCCAGGCCAGCGCCGGCACACACTATCAGGTCGACATGCATATGGCCTTTTTCGCCGCCCTCGCAATCCTTTGCGGCTGGGTGTGCGTGGTCTCGATCGGCCTGTCCGTCGCCTTCGTTGCTGTTCACCATCTCATGCTCAATGTCGTTCTTCCGAGCGCCGTGTTCCCCGACGGGGGCGATTTGAGCCGCGTGCTTCTGCACGCCGTGATCCTCGTCGTAGAAGGGGGCGCGCTTGTTGCGGCTGTTTCCACGATCGCTCGGTGCCTCAAAGAGGCGGATGCGGCGACCGCGCGCGCCGAAGCCGCCTCGCTAGCGCGCGACCAAGCCGAAGTGGAGCGCGCCAGGTTGGCGCAGTTGGCGACGACAACCCAGTCGTCGGTGGAGGAGCAGATCCTCGGCGCCGTGGGCGCGGCGGTTCAGGCTGCCCGAGAGGGCGACTTCACAGTTCGGGCCGACGTCAGTGCGGAACTTGGCAGGTTGCGCCCCTTGGTCGACGGCATGAACGAGATCAACGCAGTGATCGACGGGGCCACGACCGAGTTTGCAGCCGTTCTTGGCCGTGTCGCCGCCGGCGACCTCACGCAATTGATCCAGACGCCCTACATGGGCCGGTTCGCCGACCTGAAGTCGGCCATCAACGACACCGTCGAGCGCCTCTCCGAGACGGTGGCGACCATCCAGGTGACCGCGACGGACGTCGGCAGCGCCGCACGGGAGATCAACTCGGGCGCGGACGACCTGTCGCGGCGCACCGAGGACCAGGCCGCGTCCCTGGAGGAGACCGCCGCCACCACCGAGCAACTGGCCGCTTCCGTGAAGGCGTCCGCAATGTCCTCCCGTCAGGCCGTGGAGCTGGCCGAGGACGCCACCAAGGTGGCCGAGAACGGCGGCAAGATCGTTTCCCAGGCGGTGGACGCGATGGCGCGGATCGAGCTCGCGTCGCAGAAGATCACCGACATCACCAGCGTGATCGACGACATCGCGTTCCAGACGAACCTGCTGGCGCTGAACGCCGCCGTGGAAGCCGCGCGCGCCGGCGAGGCCGGCAAGGGCTTCGCCGTGGTGGCGTCGGAGGTCCGGACGCTGGCGCAACGCTCCAGCGAGGCCGCCAAGGACATCACCGGGCTGATCAACTCCTCGACCCAGGAGGTCGCGCAGGGCGTCAAGCTGGTGCGTTCGGCCGGCGAGGTGCTGGACAAGATCGTGGGCGCGTCGCAGCGCGTCGCCAGCACGGTAGGCGAAATCTCGACGGCCTCGGCCGAGCAGGCCAACGGCATCGACGAAATGAGCCAGGCGGTCGCCCAGATGGACCAGATGACGCAGCAGAACGCCGCGCTGGCTGAGGAGAGCGCCGCCTCGGCGTCGTCGCTGTCGTCCCAGATCGAGCGTCTGAACGAGATCGTGGCGACGTTCCGCACGCGCGCAGAACCGGCCGGGCATGCGGCTCGTCCGGCCGGGACCGAGCCGGCCCGCCTGCGCGAGCTGGCGGCCGAGGCTTTCAAGTCCAAGGCCGCGAAGGCGCCGGCGCGGGGCCGTGACAATACCGCACCACGCCAAGTCACGGGCACAAGAGGCGTCGCGGGCAGTTGGGACGAGTTTTAGTGTGAAACGCTGCCATCAAATCGGGGTTGCGGAGCCCGCACAGGGACAAGCCCGGAGCTCTCGCAGCTTGTATCTGCCTAAGATGAAGGAGCTGGAGGCGGACATCCGGCTCAGCGAAGCTCCGTGGGGGCCCTGTCCATGGCAGGCCCGCGCGTGCTCCTGCACGAGCGCCGTTTGCAACTCGGGTGCTTGGCTGCGCTACGGGCAGGGCTGGCCCCGCTCCCGATTGCGAGTGCAGGCTAGTCGACCCGGTGCTGGTTGACGTGCGAACCACTCACCAGGCGCAAAGCGCCGGCCAGGAGAAAGATTGAAAGTGGAATAACGAGGTTTGGCCAGGACGCGTGGCTTTCGCTTTCTGCGATGTCCGTCACAAAGTCCACCGCAAGATAGACAAGGATGACCTCGATCAGTGACTGCTTGAGCTCGCTGATCTGCTCAATACGCATCCACCGAGGTAAGCGTGACCTCACGTCTTCGGGAACTTGAAAAACAAAGCCGAACGCAATTCCGTACGCGAAGATGACGAGCACAACTCCGAACAGAAACGCGTCTGTTGCACCCATCACGGCGCTGATTGGTTGCTGCGCGGTGTCGCCGGAAACGATGTGCCTGAAGCCGCTAGCGAGCTTTACCAGCGCCTCCCAAAACATCAGCAGTGCTCCGAAAGCCGCCCCTAGGCTGGCCAGAAGCATAACGTAGCGCAATGACAGAACGACTCGGAGCATAGCGGGTCCTTGAGACCGGGCGGATGCTCACACCATGGCAATCGCGCGTGAGAACACTTTACACGGCGCCGACGCGAGGGCCAGCGGACCGAAGTCAGGGCCAGGCCAACGACAACGCAGTGCGTCGCATTGGCCCGCGGCGAAAGCCGGTAGGCGCTCAGCACAGGGCGGCGCTGCCCCTTTCGCGGCAATGCTTGTAGCTCAGGAGCTTCGCAAAGCGCCATGCGAAACAAGCTTTCACTCCAATTGATGCAGCGCAACGCACAACCCGACACAACTCTTATGATTGGATGCGTGGGTTCCTGCGGCGTGGCGCCGCTCGCACCGGTCGTGCGTGAGCAACCGACGCTGGGCCGAAACTGTGCAACCCGTCGCACTGGATGACCTCAGGCCCGCAAGCCCCTCCACCAAGCGAAGGAGAAGCTCCATGCCCAAGTCGCTCGCCATCGCGGTCGCCGCTCTCTCGATGTGGTCGATCACCGACGCCAGAGCTCAGGTGACAGAGGCCGAGGCGCACGCGATCGGGGTGGAGGCCTACACCTATTTCTATCCGCTTCTCTCCATGGAGATCACCCGAAAGCAATTCACGAACGTGGAGCCCGGCAAGGAGTTCGGAAAGGGGCCGATGAACATGTTCGTCAGCGTTCCCGAGTATCCGCCGGGAGATTTCAAGGGCGTCGTACGCTCGAACTTTGACACGCTCTATTCGATCGCCTGGCTAGACTTGAAAAAAGAGCCGATGGTTATCTCGGCTCCTGACACGAAAGGCCGGTACTACCTGCTGCCGATGCTCGACATGTGGACGGACGTCTTCGCCTCCCCCGGGTGGCGGACGACCGGAACGGGTGCGGGAACCTTCCTGGTCGTTCCGCAAGCCTGGCGGCCCGACCTGCGCGACCGCTTCGTCGAGGAGTTCAAGCTTCCTCCGTTCACGCAACGGATCGAGGCTCCGACCCCGTTCGTATGGATCATCGGCCGCACGAAGACGGACGGCCCGGCCGACTATGGCGCCGTTCACGCCATTCAGGCCGGCTACAAGGTCACGCCGCTGTCCGAGTGGGGGAAGCCGCCCAAGGCTCCCGAGGTCAAGATCGATCCTTCGATCGACATGAAAACGCCGCCCAAGATCCAGGTGGATACGATGCCGGTCGGCAAGTACTTCGCCAGCGCGGCGCAGCTCATGATGGATAACCCGCCGCATTCGACCGACCAGCCGATCGTTGCCCGAATGAAGCGCATCGGGATCGAGCCGGGCAAGGCATTCGACATCGACAGCCTCGATCCCGCAATCCGCAAGGGCCTGCAAGGCGTGGCGGAAGACGCTCAGAAGCTGATGGAATGGAAAATTCCCACGATCGCCCGCGTCGCCAACTATTGGTCCATGAATACGGACACCATGGGCGTGTACGGGAACTACTATCTGAAGCGCGCCATCGTCGCGCAGGTCGGCCTCGGCGCCAATCTGCCGGAGGACGCCATCTACCCGTTGAACCTCGGCGACCAGGACGGCCGGCCGCTCGAGGGGACGCAGCGCTACGTGCTCCACTTCGACAATGGCGCCACCCCACCCACAAACGCGTTCTGGTCGATCACGCTGTATGATTCCGATGGCTTCCAGGTCCCCAATGCGCTGAACAGGTTCGCGGTCTCCAGCTGGATGCCGTTCCAATACAACGCCGACGGATCCCTCGACCTGTACATCCAGAACGACAGTCCCGGGGCCGGCCGGCAGGCAAATTGGCTGCCCGCGCCTAAGGGTCCGTTCAACCTGACCATGCGAATCTATGGGCCGAAGTCGGAGGCCCTGACGGGACGCTGGAACCCGCCCGCGATCACCAGGGTCCAGGCTGTTCCGGCGCTCGTGGTGCAGTAGGGGCGCGGATCACGCGCCACGTTCGGGCGTTCCACCCGCCAGCCGAACGTGACTCAGGCTGGTGAGCGGCGCCTCCTCACCCCGGCAACCGATGCGGAGGCGGCGCTCCGGGCGCGGCTGACGCCGCTTCAGTATGGACACGTCGCGTCCTTCAGGCCTCGGCGCGGTGGAGCATGCCGAGCAGATCGCGCGGCTCGTCCGGATCGGCGAGGAGGTCGAGCTCCTCGTGATAATCGCCCCCGCGCAGGCGCGCATGGACGTAGCGGAGCGCGGCAAAGTCCTCGATCGCGAACCCGACGCTGTCGAACAGCGTGATGTCGCCGGCGTTTCGCCGCCCGGGTTCTTCGCCGGCCACGATGCGCCAGAGCTCCCGGACCGGGTAGTCCGGCGGCAGCTGCTGAATCTCGCCCTCGATGCGCGTCTGCGGCGGGTACTCCACAATGATATCGGACCGCCGGAGGATGTCTGCGTGGAGTTCGGTCTTGCCCGGGCAGTCTCCGCCGACCGCGTTGATGTGCACGCCGGGCCCGACAAGGTTGTCGGTCAGGATGGTGGCGCACTGCTTGTCGGCCGTCACCGTGGTGATGATCCCCGCGCCCTCCACGGCGGCCTCGACGCTGTGGAGGATCGTCGCCGCGATTCCGTGCCGGGCCAGGTTCGTGGCGCATTTGGCGCTCGCGGCCGGGTCGATGTCGTAGAGCCTGAAGCGTTCGACGCCGAGCACGGCCCGAAAGGCCAGCGCCTGGAACTCCGATTGCGCGCCGTTGCCGATGATCGCCATGGTGTCGACGCTCGCCGCCGCGAGATGCCGGGCCGCGAGGGCCGAGGTCGCAGCCGTACGCAATGCCGTCAGGATGGTCATTTCGGTGAGCAGGATGGGATAGCCGGTCGCGACGTCGGCCAGCATCCCGAACGCCGTGACGGTCTGCAGCCCGCCGCGGCCGTTCTTCGGGTGGCCATTGACGTATTTGAACCCGTAGGTCGCGCCGTCGCTGGTAGGCATGAGTTCGATCACGCCGTCGAGGCTGTGGGACGCGACCCGCGGCGTCTTGTCGAACAGTGGCCAGCGGCGAAATTCCGTCGCAATGGCGTCGGTGAGCTCGGCGAGCATGCGCTCGACCCCGATGGCGTTCACCAGCCGCATCATGTTGTGCACGCTCACGAACGGAACCACGTTCGTCTTGAGCCGGGGAAGATCGTGCGATGCCAGCATGGGGAACCTCTCGTGGGCGCGCGTCAGAAGCTCTTTGTAGGGCGGTCCAGCACGGTGCGGCCCATCAGGCTCGCGACAAGATCGACCAGCAGCAGCGCCGTCCGGCCGCGCTCATCCACGAAGGGATTGAGCTCGACGAGGTCGAGGCTGGCGACCAGGCCGGTGTCGTGCAGCATCTCCATCACGAGATGCGCCTCGCGGAACGTGGCGCCGCCCGGCACCGTCGTCCCTACGCCCGGCGCGATCCCGGGATCCAGGAAATCGACGTCGAGGCTCACATGCAGCAGGCCGTTGGCGGCCCGGACCTTGTCGAGGAAGTCCGCCAGCAGGGTCGCGATGCCGTTCTCGTCGATGGCCCGCATGTCATGGACCGTGACCTTGCTGTCGCGCAGCGCCTGCCGCTCGGCGGGATCGACGCTGCGCAGGCCGATCATGCACACGTTCTCGGGCTTCAGCGGCGCCGGATTCGGCGGAAGGAAGCCCTCGAACCCGGGGCGCCCCACCGCGTAGGCCATCGGCACGCCGTGGAGGTTGCCGCTGCGGGTGCTGTCCAGCGTGTGGAAGTCGGGATGGCTATCGAGCCAGAGCACGAAGAGCTCGCGCCCCTCCTCGGTGGCGCGGCGGCTCAGGCCCGTCATCGTGCCGGCCGAGAGGCTGTGATCGCCGCCGAGAAAGATCGGCATGCCTTCGCGGCTGGCCGCATGGGCGGCGTCGGCCAGCGCCTTTGTCCAGGCCGCGATTTCGCCGAGATGGCGGATGGCCGGATTGGCGTGCTCCAACACGGGCGCGGACGGGATCGTGAGGTTGCCGCGATCCTCGACGCGATATCCGAGATCCTCCAGCGCCGGGCCGAGGCCAGCGGCGCGAAATGCGCTCGGGCCCATGTCGCACCCCAGCCGGCCGGCGCCGACCTGGACGGGCGCGCCGATCAGCAAACAGGTGCGTGTGGGGAGTGTGGGCGTCTGCATGGCGTTCATCAGGATCCTCGCGGCTTTCCAAGGTACCCCAACGCGCCGGCGGATCGAACGGACCATATTGGCAGATCGAGAAGCCTCATCTATCATTCTGAATAGCCGAACAATGCAGATCGAGAACCCGTGGACGCTACCGACCAACGCCTCGTCTCGATCCTGCGTCATGACGGCCGCCGCAGCATCTCGGACATGGCGACCGAGCTCGGCCTGTCGCGCGCCACCGTGCGCTCGCGCATCGAGCGTCTCGAGCAGACTGGCGTCATCATCGGCTACACGGTGGTGCTGCGGGCCGACACGGTGGCTCAGCCCGTGCGCGGGCTGGCAATGATCGAGGTCGAGGGCCGTATGCTCGACAAGGTCGTGGACGCGCTCGGCGGCTTTCCGGAGATCGGCGCCGTCCACACCACCAACGGTCGCTGGGACATCGTGGTGGAGCTCTCGGCCGAAAGCCTGACGGACCTCGACGCGGTGCTGCGGCGCCTGCGCCTCGTGCCCGGCATCACGGCCTCGGAAACGACCCTGCTGCTGGCCACGCCCCGCAGCACCCGCGCCAGGCTTTAAGCGTTTTCGCGTTCAACGTGCGTGACGGTAGGCTACAGCCCGGAAAGCCACTAAGCTTGTGCGGCAAGAACGTGCAATCGTTGCGACACGAAGGCGATCACAATGCAGAATTCTGGAATCCGCAAACCTGGCTGCCTGCTCGGCGCCGCGGCGTTCGCCATGCTCATGGCCGGTTCCGCGCTGGCGGCCACTCCCAAGGACACGCTTGTCGTGGTCTGGGCGTTCGACGACACGATCACGATGGATCCCGCGGAATCCTTCGAGATCTCGGCCGGCGAGTTCATGGGCAATTCCTATGACCGGCTGCTGCGCTACGACGTCAACGATCCCTCCAAGCTCCTGCCCGACCTCGCGAAGTCCTGGACCGTATCGCCGGACGGCAAGACCTTCACGTTCGAGCTGCGCGAAGGGGCCAAGTTCGCGTCCGGCAACCCGGTCACGTCCGAGGACGTCGCCTTCTCGCTGCAGCGCGCCGTGACCCTCGACAAGACGCCCGCGTTCATCCTCACCCAGTTCGGACTCACCAAGGACAACGTGAAGGACAAGGTGAAGGCCACGGGCCCGCTCACCGTCACGCTGGAGACCGACAAGTCCTACGCGCCGAGCTTCGTCCTTAACTGCATGACCGCCAACGTGGCCGCCATCCTGGACAAGAAGCTCGTGATGTCGAAGGAGCAGAACGGCGACCTCGGCTATGCGTGGCTGAAGACGAATTACGCCGGCTCCGGCCCACTGAAGATCCGCGAATGGCGCGCCAACGAAATCCTCGCGATGGAGCGCAACGACAACTACTACGGCGAGAAGTCCAAGCTGGCGCGCGTGATCTACCGTCACGTGAAGGAAGCGGCCACGCAGCGCCTGTTGCTTGAGAAGGGCGACGCCGACATCGCCCGCAACCTGACGCCGCAGGATCTCGACGCCCTGAAGGCCAACAAGGACATCAAGGAGACCGGCACCCCGAAGGGCACGGTCTACTACATCAGCCTCAACCAGAAGAACCCGAACCTCGCCAAGCCCGAGGTCCGCGAAGCCATGAAGTGGCTGGTCGACTATGACGCCATCGGCGACACGCTGATCAAGAACATCGGCATCGTTCACCAGAACTTCCTGCCGGTCGGGCTGCTCGGCGCCTCCACCGAGAAACCCTTCAAGCTCGACGTCGACAAGGCCAAGGGCCTGCTCGCCAAGGCGGGCCTGCCGAACGGCTTCAAGGTCACGATGGATGTGCGCACCGTCCAGCCGGTGCAGGGCATCGCCGAGGCCGTCCAGCAGACGGCCAAGCGCGCCGGCATCGACATCGAGATCATCCCGGGCGACGGCAAGCAGACGCTGACCAAGTACCGCGCCCGCACGCACGACATGTATATCGGCCAGTGGGGCGCGGATTACTGGGACCCCCACACCAACGCGGACACCTTCGCGCGCAACCCCGACAACTCCGACGACGCCAAGTCCAAGCCGCTGGCCTGGCGCAACGCCTGGGCCATCCCGGAGCTGACCAAGAAGGCCGACGCCGCCGCCCTGGAGCGCGACACCGAGAAGCGCAAGGGGATGTACACGGAGATGCAGGCCGAGTTCCGGCAGACCAGCCCCTTCGTGTTGATCTACCAGATGAACGAAGTGGCGGCCTACCGGGCCAATGTCGAGAACCTGAAGATCGGCCCGACCTCGGACGCCACCTACATGTTCAAGGTGACGAAGCAGTAAGGCGTCATGACGATCGCTGAACAAACACGGGGAGGCGGGCGCCGCAGCGCCCGCCTTCTGCGCGGCGCCGATACGGTCGGGCGCTTTCTTCTCGTGATATTTCTCACCTATCTCGGCCTGTTGGCCGTGACCTTCTTTATCGGCCGCGTCATCCCGATCGACCCCGTGCTGGCCGTCGTGGGAGACCGCGCGCCCGAGCACGTCATCCAGCGCGTGCGCGAGGAGATGGGCCTCAACAAGCCCTTGTGGGAGCAGTTCTTCATCTACTGCCGCAAGGTGCTGCAGGGCGACTTCGGCACCTCCGTGCTGACCTCCAATCCGGTGATGCAGGACATCCGCCGCGCCTTTCCGGCGACCATCGAGCTCGCCACGCTCGGCACCATCATGGGGGCCGGCCTCGGCGTCCCGCTCGGCGTCTGGGCCGCCGTTCGCCGCGGCGGCGTCGCCGACCAGCTCGTGCGTGTGATGGGGCTGATCGGCTACTCGGTGCCGATCTTCTGGCTCGGCCTCATGGGTCTGCTGGTCTTCTACGCCCGGCTTGGCTGGGTGGGCGGTCCCGGCCGCATCGACGTCGCTTACGAATATTCGCTCACGCCCGTCACCGGCTTCATGCTGCTCGACACCGCCATTGCGGGCGAGTGGGAAGCCTTCGGCAACGCCTTCTCGCACCTCATCCTGCCGGCGTCGCTGCTCGGCTATTTCTCGCTCGCCTATATCAGCCGGATGACGCGCTCGTTCATGCTCAACGAGCTGAACCAGGAATACGTGATCGCGGCCCGCGCCAAGGGGCTCACAGAAACCCGCATCATCTGGCGCCACGCCCTGCGCAACGCGATGGTGCCGCTCGTCACCGTGATCGCGCTTTCCTATGCGGGGCTGCTGGAAGGCTCGGTGCTCACCGAAACCGTCTTCGCATGGCCGGGGCTTGGCCTCTACATCACCAACTCGCTGCAGAACGCCGACATGAACGCCGTGCTGGGCGGCACCATCGTGGTCGGCTCCATTTTCATCGGCCTCAACCTGCTGTCGGACATCCTCTACCGGCTGCTCGATCCCAGAACCAAAACACGATGAGGACGAAAACACGATGAGCGCCGTGAACGCCCCGTCGCCCGGAGGCTGGCGCGAATGGCTGATGTCGGATCGGCCGCAGTCGCGCCGGCAGGCCGCGCTCGGCCGCGCCTATGGCGGCTGGCGCACCTTCTCGCGCAACCGCCTCGCCATGCTGGGGCTCGCGATCGTGATCGCGCTCTTGCTGGTGGCGCTGTTCGCCAACCAGTTGGCCCCCTACTCCCCCTATATCGGCGACCTGCGGACCACCCGGCTGCTGCCGCCCTCGGCCGCCCACTGGTTCGGGACGGACGACCAGGGCCGCGATATCCTTTCGCGCATCATCCACGGATCGCGGATCACGCTCTTCGTCGTCGTGCTGGTCGCCATCCTGGCCGCGCCGATCGGCCTCGTGGTCGGCACGGTCGCGGGATACTCCGGCGGCCTGATCGATGCGGCGCTGATGCGCATCACCGACATCTTCCTGGCCTTCCCGCGCCTGATCCTCGCCCTGGCCTTCGTCGCCGCGCTGGGGCCCGGGATCGAGAACGCCGTGATCGCCATCGCGATCACGTCCTGGCCGCCCTACGCCCGCATCGCCCGCGCCGAGACGCTGACCATCCGGCAGGCCGACTACATTGCGGCCGTGCAGTTGATGGGCGCTTCGCCCTGGCGGATCGTGCTGCGCCACATCATGCCGCTGTGCGTCTCCTCCGTGATCGTGCGCGTGACGCTCGACATGGCGGGCATCATCCTCACCGCCGCGGGGCTCGGCTTCCTGGGTCTCGGGGCGCAGCCGCCGACGCCCGAATGGGGCGCGATGATCGCCAATGGCCGCCTCTACGTGCTGGACCAGTGGTGGGTCGCCGCCGCGCCGGGCGCGGCCATCTTCTTGGTCAGCCTCGCCTTCAACCTGCTCGGCGACGGCCTGCGCGACGCCCTCGACCCCAAGGGTGTGAAATGAACGGGCCTTCAGTGGCGGACATGCTCGTGGTCGACGACCTGCGCGTCGCCTTTCCCAACCGCGAAGGCGGCATGACCGAGGCCGTGCGCGGCGTCTCGTTCAGGCTGGGCCGCGAGCGGCTCGGCATCGTGGGCGAATCCGGCTCCGGCAAGTCGCAGACCGGCCGCGCCATCCTGGGTCTCACCGCCCCGGAAGGACGCGTCACCGCGAACCGGATGGAGTTCGACGGCATCGACCTGCTGCACAGCTCCGCCAGGCAGCGGCGCGCGCTCCGTGGCGGTCGAATCGCAATGGTGCTGCAGGATCCGAAATTCTCGTTGAACCCGGTCATGAGCATCGGCGACCAGATCGTCGAGACGCTGGACGCCCATGCGCGCGTGTCGCGCCGCGAAGCGCGCGATCGGGCGCTCGAAACGTTGCGACAAGTTCAGATCGACAACCCCGAGCGGGTTTTCGACCTCTATCCGCATGAGGTGTCCGGCGGCATGGGCCAGCGCGCCATGATCGCCATGATGCTGATCGCGGACCCCGACCTGCTGATCGCCGATGAGCCCACCTCGGCGCTTGACGTCACCGTGCAGCTGCAGCTCCTCGCCATCCTCGACCGGCTCGTGACCGACCGCGGCATGGGGCTGGTCTTCATCTCGCATGACCTGCGGCTTGTCTCAACGTTCTGCGACCGCATCCTGGTGATGTATGCCGGCAAGGTCGTCGAGGAGCTCTCGGCCGGCGGCCTGCAGGACGCCCAGCATCCCTACACGCGCGGCCTGGTGAACTGCCTGCCGCGTCTGGGTGAGCACCGCCATCCGCTGCCGACGCTCGACCGCCGCCCGGAGTGGGCGCTGTGACGGCCCGTCCCGTGGCGGCGGGTCTCGCCATCGACAACCTGAGCGTCGTCTATGACGAGTTCACGGCCGTGGACAACGTCTCGATCCGCGTCGAGCCAGGCCAGAGCTTCGGCATCGTGGGCGAATCCGGTTCCGGCAAATCAACGATCCTGCGCGCCGTCTGCGGGCTTGCGCCCCGCACCGCCGGGGCGGTCTCGCTGGTCGCTCCGCCGGGCGATCGAACCGGCGCGCTTCCTGCCCCGGGCTCGCGCGAGTTCCGCCGCCGCGTCCAGATGGTGTTCCAGGATCCCTACGGATCGCTCCACCCGCGCCAGACGATCGACCGCACCTTGGCGGAGCCGCTCGCCATCCATCGGATGGGCGACGCCGAAACGCGCATCGAGCGCGCGCTCGACGAGGTCGGCCTGGGCAAGGGGTTCCGTTTTCGATACCCGCACCAGCTCTCGGGCGGACAGCGCCAGCGTGTCGCAATCGCGCGCGCGCTGATCCTGGAGCCTCAGATCCTGCTGCTGGACGAACCGACTTCGGCGCTCGACGCCTCCGTGCAGGCGGAAGTGCTGAACCTGCTGGAGGAGATGCGCCGCCGGCACGGGCTGACCTTCGTGCTGGTCAGCCACGACCTCGCGGTCGTCACCCACATGTGCGAGCGCCTGATGGTGATGCAGCGCGGCCGCCGCGTGGAGGAGCTCTCCGCCGACGATCTCGCGCTGTCGCGCGTCTCGGACCCCTACACGCAGCGCCTGATGGTGGCTTCAAGGGGCTTTCGACGAGGCGGCCCCGAGGCGGCTTGAGCGTGTCCTCGCCGCCCCGGCCCGCAGCAACGGCGAGACAGCGTCTCGCCGCCGTGGTCGGGATCAGCGGACCGACGAGAATGCGGTCGGCTGGAGGAAGCTGTTCGCCACATTGGCCAGGATGGGGCCGTCCGCCTCCGAGGCGGTCCGCGCCGCGATCCACTCCGGGTCGCTCATGAACGCCGCCCATTTGCGTTCGCGATCGGCGAGGGACTCCCAGGCGACCAGGTAGACGAGTTCGTTGTTGGACGGACCGACCGCGTAGGTCCAGAAGCCGGCCTGCTGGATCCCGTGTCGCTCCCAGAGCCTCAACGTGTGATCCTCGAAGCGGCGCAGGAGAGCAGGCAGCCGCCCGGGAAGGCAGCGGTAGTTTCGCATTTCGTAGATCATGGGCCTCTCGGATGCGCTGGATGCGGTGGCCGCACAACCTACGCGCAATCGCAACGCGGCGTCGATGGCGTCGCGGTCTTGCCTGGGCGGCTCGGCCGCAACGGACGAGCGGCTCACCTCCGTGTCGCTTCGGCCGGCCAGATCTTCAGGTGCGCGCCAACGCGACCCTCCGGGCCAGCAGAAGTTGCTTGAGCTTATCCTGGAGGTGGCGCTCCGGGCCGGTCTGCACCCAGATGCTGATGGCCAGGATCGTCGACGTCGTGATGATCAGGGTAGCGACCGAATTATAACCGTGCGCTACGAGTGCGCTCCCGACCACACCCCCCACCGTGTAGTGGTTGAGATACAACGTATAGCTGAGCAGTCCGAGGCTCGTGACCGTGCCGGCCCAGGGCCCCACCAGGGACGCGATCTCGGCCCGGCGGCGGATGCAGACCACAAGAGCCGCGATGGCCAGGAGCCAGATGCCTGCCTTGATGACGCTCGACGCTGCCGCCAGTTCGATCGACGGGGCGCTAAGGTGTTGGAAGAGCACGATCTGAAAGGCGCCCACCGCCGTGAGCGCGATCGCGCATGTCCGCTTGCTACGGTCGGAGTTCCCGTGGCTCAAGTCGTGGATCAGCATGCCAAGCGCAAAGAAGACGCCGTGGCGCACCAGCGAGATCTTCCAGTAGTACCGGATCGCGCTGCTCGCAGCCTCCTGCTGGAGGCCGTGCAGGTCGAGGTAAAAGACGGCCGCAACCGCGAGCGTGAAGACAGCGCTAGAAATTCCGAGCCACGCTGCGAGCATTAAGCGTCCCCTCGCGCCGAGAGGGATCAAGAACGCAATCACGCAATAGAAAACAATTTCGACCGCCAGCGACCAGAGAACGCCGTCTATCCAGGGGCCAACGGGCAAGAGCGTCAGCGAGCGAAGGAGGGCCGGGATGTGGGACGCGGCATTCCCACTGGCCAGACACAACGCGCCAAAAGCGATGAAGCTGCTCACGAGAACCGCCGGATAGATCCGGATGAACCGCTTGAGCAAAAACTGACCAGGCCTGGAATTCGCGGCGCTGAACGGGATCACAAAGCCTGAGATAACAAAGAATATCTCGACACCGATGTCGCCAATATGCATGAAACCTTTGAGCGCCGGAAAGATAAGCGCGCCTTGATTGTCCGGAAACTCACCAAAGTGGTTCAGTACGACGAGAGCGCAGGCCAGAATTCGGATAAGATCGATGCCATGGTATACACGCGTACTCAAACGAACACCTTGACCAAGAGCAAACGCCACCCGCCAGAACGTTAGACGTGACAGGTAAACGATGTAAGTCCCGACAGTGGCCATAAGGTGCAAGTATCGAAACGGAGTCAACGGAACGAAAAGGAGTACGATCCAACGCGCCCACTCCCGTCGGAGGAGCCCTCGCAGTTGGCGGAGTTCGTGATCGAGAGGCGCGGCCGAGGTGGAAAGCGCCCGCTTGGGTAGATAATTGTTAAGTGTTTGTTTGCCATCCGTTGACCATGCTGCGTGCGGCTTCGCCTGATGGTCGGCGTGGAGAATAGCGGCAAACCTGATGCTCAGCATAATGCCGATGAGTGACGTCGCCCAGCGCGAGCGCGTTCGCGCTGTCGCCAGGCTGGCCGACGAATGGCGCCTGCTCGGCCGCCACGACCCGCGTCGCCGCGAGGTGGAAGCCGGTCTCACGCGCGTTCTCGACGACCCGTCGCCGTCGGTCCGTCTCGCTCTGGCGTGCGAACTCGCCGCGGACCCAACCGCGCCCCATCACCTCGTGATGGCGCTCTGCTACGACAAGCCCGCCATCGCGGCCGAGATCGCCGCCTCCACGCCGGTGCTGATCGATTCCGAACTCGTTGACCTCGTGGCCCTGTCGCCCGCCGCCGTGCAATGCGCCGTCGCGCTGCGTCCGTGTCCCAGCGCCGCCCTGTCCGCCGCCATAGCGGCCGTGGGCGAGCGGGAGGCCTGCCTGACCCTGCTCGCCAACCGCGACGCCGCCATGGTGAAATCCGTTTTCGCCACCCTCCTCTCCCGCTTCGGCGCCGACAGGTCGATGCTGGACGCTATCTTCGTGCGGCCGGACGCGCCCGTGACCGTGCGGCACGAGATTGTGGAGCGCGCGTTGGCGGCCCGGCGGGCGCCCGCATCCGGCGGCCGCGCCCGGGAGGTTGAGGTCGAGCGCCTGCGCGCCGAGCAGGACCACGCCACGATCGCGCTCGCGTCCGAGTGCCCGGCCCGCGACGCGCCCGACCTCGTCGCGCACCTGATCTCGCGCGGGCGCCTCACAACCGCGCTGCTCGTGCGCGCGGCCGCGAGCGGCGCATTCGCGCTCATCGAGCACAGCCTCGCGAACCTGGCCGCGGTCTCGGTCGACCGCGTGCGCGCCATCATGGGCGAGCCTGGCGGGCCCGCCTTCCGCGCCCTATGCGCGCGCGCGGGCCTGCCCGAGCGCGCGCTCCAGGCCCTGTGCGTCACCGCGGAGGTGCGCCGCGAGGCGGGCCCGGACGAGGCGGGCGCGGCCATCACGCGCGCGCTCGACCGCTACGAGACGCGCGCCGGCGACCAGCTGGACGACGTGCTCGCGCTCATGCGCCGGGTCTCGTCCGAGATGAGCGGGCGCTCGGCGCGCGAGCCGGCGCGTCGCGCCCGGCCGGAACCCCGCGTCCGCTCAAACTACTTAGGCGCCCAGCACGGATTCCGCAGTCGGCCGCCGGATGGCAAGGTGTCGGCATAACCGAATAGTCCGGTGAGCAAAGCAGGAGATCGACATGGCAGACGCAATTTCCGGTACGGGCGGCACGGGCTCTTCAACGGCTGCTGGCGGCGCGACCGCTGACTTCTCCAGCCTGTCGCAGTCCTTCGACACCGCCATCGCGAACGCCACCAAGCTTCGCGAGATCGAGACCGAGAAGCAGAACGCGCTGAATATCGCGAAGTCCAAGCCGCAGACCTGAGCACGGAGCCACGCAGCCCATGAGCCTGGTCGACCTGTTGCAGACGAGGCGCGCCGCCCTGGAGGGCGGCGTGTCCCTGCAGGTGACGGCAGGGTCCCATGCGGGCGCCCTGGCGGCGCTCCGTACCGGTGTGGCGATCATTGGCTCGGGGCTCGACAACGACATCGTTCTGATCGGCGACGGGCTCCAGGAGCGGCATTTCGCGATCGAGGTCACCAACGAATGGCTCGGAAGCGTGCGCGTCGAGCCGCTCGACGCCGCGATCCGGGTGAATGGCCGGTTGATCGACATCGGCCGCGACCTCGTCGCCAAAACCCCGCTCACGATCGAGGCAGGACGCGCCTCCATCGAGTTGAAGCCCAAGTTCGAGCTCGAGACGTTCCGGCGCCCCGCGCTGGCGCTGGTCGGCTTGGCCGCTCTCCTTTTGGTGGGCTGGCCGCTTGTCAACGGCCTCGCGTCAACGTCCGCGGCCATGTTCCGGCCAGCCGAGCCACAGCCCTTCCTGGCAGCGCTGCCGACCGATCCCGCCGCGCACATCGCCGCCCTTCAGGACCGAATCCGCAAGGCGGACCTCGGCGGGACGGTGACGGCGGAAGCCGGCCCGGCCGGCGCAGTCGTGGCGACCGGCGAAGTCGACGAAGCGGGCCTCGCGCGCTGGCGCAGCGTTCTGCAGTGGAACGACAGCGTCCCGGGGGCGCCGCTGCTGCTCAACAATGTCGGCAAGGTCTCGGACGTGCTCGGCGCCAACATCCGCAGCGCCTGGCTGGACGGCGAACCCGAGCTGATCCTCACCAACGGCCAAACGGTGCGCATCGGCGGCACGCTGGCGAGCGGCTGGCGCGTCAGCCAGATCGACGGCTCCGGGATCGTCCTCACCAAGGACAAGCTCAGCCGCAAGATCGAGTTCTGACCGGTTCGGCCGGCTGACCCCGGCTCGAAAGCTATTTCGCGTGCGGAGGCGCGACCTTTTCCTCGCCGTAGCGGATGACCCGGATCACGCCGTCATTGTTGCCGCGCCCGAGCGTCTCCACCACGGCGACGATTCGCGAGACGTAGCTTGCCGGCGCGCGAACGATCACGGCGTCGGCGTCCTTTACCATGCGCAGTGGATAGCGGCCGGGATCAAGGTCGCTGGTCTTCAACGCCTCGTTGAGGTCCTCGAGCCTCACGGACCGGAGGCTGATCACCCGGGTGGTGAGCTCGCTGCGCGGCGTGACCCGAAGGGAATCGCCTTCCAGATACCACTCGATGTCGAAGCGCCCGTTCAGCTCGCTCATCAGCATGGGGAAATCGAGCGGCAACTTGACCTTGCTGAGCCGCCCCCGCACCGCGCCGTCGATTTCCGCCCGCAGGCCGACATGGCGGCAATAGTCGGCCAGAAACGAGCGCAAGTCCTGTTCGAACACGAATACGAAGCCGCTCTCAGGCGTAGCCTGCATCCTGGCGGCGGCCACCGCCGCGGGAGGCGGAGCGCTAGGGCGCGTGGACAGGGGGAGAATGGCGCCAGTCGGGTCGGCGTTCAGCACGGCCCCGGCCTGCGCGAGGCTGCCCCGCAGCGGCTCAGCGGCGTCCGCCGCACTGGACCACGTCCCCAACGCCACGAGCGCGGCCAGGAGGCCGCGCGTCGCCTCGAGCGTTGGAGTTGGTGTGGACATGCGCAATCTGGGGTTCCGTGTGGGATAGCGCTCAAGAACAGGAGTGATCGTCGTCAACCATCGTCACATCATCATGGTTAACGTCGCGTCAACCATCGGCATGTTCGCCGGAGAAGTCCGCTCTGGCGACAGCCGCCGGGCGATCTCGAGCAGGTCCTTGAAGCGCGTCGCATTGGTCTTCTTGCGGATGTTGAGGCGGTGCGTCTCCACGGTGCGGACACTGAGATCGAGCCGGCGCGCGATGTCCTTGTTGCTGAAGCCCGACCCGATCTGGCGCAGGATCTCGAGCTCGCGGGTGGTGAGGCCATACATGTTCACCTGCCCGCCGCCCTTTTTCTGGCTGCGGTTCATCAGGCTGAGAACCAGCGCGTTGGAGAAATACGCGCCCCCGCTCGACACGGCCCGGATCGCGGTCGTGAACTCGGACGCCGCCGTGTTGCGGGCCAGAATGCCGTTGGCGCCGGCTTGCACGAATTCCTGCACGTCGAAGGTTTCGTTAGCGTTGAGGCTGACGAGGATGCGCAGGTCGGGGTTCTGGGCCCGCAGCCTCACGATCGTCTCGTAGCCATCGAGGCGAGGCAGCGCCGAGTCGAGCACCACCACGTCGGCCGCGTGGCTGGCGGTGGCCAGCACGGCCGCGTATCCGTCGCCGGCTTCGGCCACGACCTTGAAATCCGCGACCTTGTCGAGCGTGGCCTTGAGGCCCTCGCGCATCATCGGGTGAGCGTCGGCGATCACGATGCGAATGGCGTTGGACATGAGAATGCTCCTCGGTGCGGCGGTCGGGATCAGACGGGCTTGGCGGGCGAGATCAGCAGCACAAACGGAACGGCAGTTCCGGTGCGGAAGGTGATCGAACCCGTCGCGGTCACGCTGACGGAGGCGCTCGAACGGTAGGCGTTGGCGGAGTTGATTTCGTGATCGACGGGGACGTCCGGCAAATCCAGGCCGTCAACCGTGTTCAGGAACGCGTCGACAATCCGGGTGGCGGATCCCTGCATGAAGGTCGCAGGCGCTTCGAACTCGTAGCGCGCTTCGCCGGAGTTCTCTGGGAAGATCAGAACGGCCCGAAATCTTGGCATCTTCGACGCTCTCCACGATGCTCGCCCAATCGGGAACGAGTACGTAGGAGCATCAGCTATTTACGTGCCATCGCGTTCCGTGCTGAAACCGAACTACTGACGTAAAGTACTAATTACCTCAGGTTGTATTATGCAACCGTAAGTAAAGCACGCGAGAGAGCTTTCATTCGGCGGTTCAATGCAGTGGTTCGCGGCGGGACAGCGGCGGCAGGTCGCGCGTGCCACCCTGGAGCATCTGCTGGTCCCGCAGCGCCGTCAGCGCATTGGCGAGCGCGTGGAGAAAGGCCGCATCCTCGCGCCCCTCGGCCCAGTCGCCACACGCGTCGGCGTCCATGAACACGGCGCCGTTCAGCACCGAGTAGACGGTCGCGATGGCCGCGCCCGTTCCGGCGCGCCGAATTACCGCGATGTCGGGGGCCGCCGCGGCCGACGCCGATTTCAGCGCATCCGCGATCGCGACGACCCGCCGGGCCTCGGTCGCGCGTTCGGCAGAAGCCTCGACCCAGCGCGTCGAACTCGCCAAACGGCGGCCCAGCGTCGTGCGCAACTGGAAGAGTGGGATAATCCGGACGGTTTCGAAGGTTGGCGCGGCCTCGGGCGGCGGCAGGACGGTGGGCAAGTCGACCGAGATCGTCCGGGCCGAAACTGGCGGCGCAGCATCGACTCGCTGGAGGCTGATGGGGCCTGCGTCTTCGTGCGGTCGCTTCGGCTTGCGGCTATCCAGCGTCATCGTTCCCGAACCATGGCTCAGCTCAAGCTGCACTGTCGCGGACGTCCGCCGACCGCGCAAGTCGGCCTCAAAGGCGCAGCGTGTTGGTTCTGAGCAAGAGCGCTGCCACGGCGTCGAAGCACCGTTGGGGAACGAGAGCGCCGACGCCTCCGGATTCATACAGCGCCACCGCGAGGTCCGGGTCGGACTCCACCGGCACGCCGAGCCGGCCGGCCGCCTCGATCATCCGATCGGCGTTAGGACCCCTTCCTTTCGCCATCACGATCGGGACCGGTTGTTCATTGCGATCATACCAGAGCGCCACCGCGTAGGCGGCGCTGACCACCATCACGTTGGCCTGCCCAAGCGAGCCGACGCCGCGCGCGGCCTCCTGGTGCGCCTCGCGCCGGCGGTTGCGAACCTCGGGCGCGCCCATCATCTGCTTCATCTCCTGCTTCACCTCGGAATGCGACATGCGCATTTCCTTCAGGAAGAAAGCGGTCTGCAGCGGCAGGTCCAGCGCGCCCGCCACCATCAGGATCACGACGGCGATCAGTAGCAGGGTTTTCAGGAGGTCGTAGCCGCTCTGCAGCACGCATGGCGCTCCGCATGTCGCGGCATTGAACACGGTGGGGAGCACAGCCCAGACCGCGATGCCGGCGGCCACGAACCAGATTCCGCAGCGCAGCAGCGTGATCCCAAACTCGGTTGCGCTCCTGGCGCTGAAGATGCGTCCGAAGCCGGCCGAGATGCTGATCCGCTGCAGGTCTGGCTTCAGGGGCTCGGCCGACACCACGAGCCCGCGCTTGTGGCCGATATTGGCCAGGACGCCGGCCCCGGCCACGATCACCAAGAGCGGAGCGAGGGAGGCGAGAAGGTCCATGCCCATCCGCTGCACGGACCCTGCCGCCAGCGCGTGGGGGTGGCGGATTGCCTTTGTGGCGAAGTCGAACCAGGTCAACGCCTGTCGCAAGAAGACGTGGCCCTGGCTCACCACATAGGCGAGGCCGGCCAGCAGGACCGCCATCTCGACGAAATCGGAGCTGGATGCGACCTGGCCCTTGCGGCGGCTCTCCTCGAGCTTCCGCGATGTTGCGGGAAGCGTTTTTTCCTCGGACCCGCCCGCCATCGTTCAGCTCACCGCAACATGGCGCGCAGCGCCGTTTCGACGGGATCGACGGCCGTGACGGACGGGCCGATCAGGCGCACGAGCGCAAGCGCGAACAAAGGCGCGATCAGCAGCATCACCATGCCCTTCACGGAAGCCGACAGGAACACGACGTTGAGCTGCTTGCCGAGGCGGCCCGAGATCATGAACACGAGGTCGCAGGCGATCATCACGATCACGGCCGGACCCGCCATCACGAGCGTGGCGCGCATCAGCCCCATGATCATCGCCAGCAGCGCCGGCAGCGCCGCGGTGGACAGGGGCGGAAGGAGCTCGCCGGCCGGCCAGACCGCGTAGCTGCGGTAGAGCAGATCGGCCAGCAGCCAGAAACCGCCCAGCGAAGCGAAGAGCCACAGGCCCATGATGATGAACATCTGCCCGTAGGCGGTGATTTCGCCGCTCGGCGACGAGCCTCCCACGGTCGCGCCCCGATAGCTGTCGATAACGCCGCCCGCCGCCACCAGCGTCTCGAACGGCAGCGACACCAGGAAGCCCAGCAGAAGGCCGATCAGCATCTCCTTGGCCACATAAAGGAGAAATGGCCCTTCCAGGCCGGCGAGATAAGGCTGCGTGCCCATCCAGAGCGGCTGCATGAAGGGAAGCGCCAGCGCCATCGCGAAGCCGGCCCGCAGGAGGCCCGAATTAAGATGCGCCCAGGCGAAGATCGTGCACAGCAGCGTGACGCCGAAGGGCCGCGCCATCGCGAGCGACAGCAGGCTGAACTTGGCGTAGAGCGCATCCACCACCGCGGGCGTGAGCAGCGACTCCACGGTCAGCGCCGATACAGGTAGAAGCTGCTGAAAATCTCATTGGTGGACGCGTAGAGCGGCCCTGCGAGCACGCCGCCGAAGGCCAGCAGCACGAAGCCGATCACCACGATCTTCACGGTTTGGGGCAGCGTCTGCTCCTGCAACTGCGTGACGGCCTGCAGCAGCCCGATGATGAACACCACCACGGTGGCGATCAGCAGCGGCGGCCCGACGAACACCACGCAGTCGAACAGGATGCGATACAGCGCCAGCGCCAGGGTCGAGTTGGCCATCGCGCCCTCAGATGTAGCTGAGGACGAGGCCCTGGACGATCTTGGTCCAGCCGTCCACGAAGGTGAAAAGGAGCAGCTTGAAGGGCGTCGCGATGGTGTTGGGCGGGATCATCATGAGCCCCAGCGCCACCAGCACGGTGGTGACGATGATGTCGATCGCCATGAACGGCAGATAGAGCAGGAACCCGATCTCGAAGGCCTTGGTGAGCTCGGTGAGCAGAAAGGCCGGCACCAGCACGGCGAGGCTGTTCTCGGCCAGCGGCGGGGCGCGATCGCCCGCCCAGATCTTGCCGGTGGACTGGACGAAGAAGGTGAGCTTGGCCGGGTCCGTATGCTTGCGCAGAAAGGTTTCGAGTGGCTTTGACGCGCGCGAGCCGGCTTCCTCGTAGTCGCTGAAAGTCTTGTAGGTAAGGCGCGCGTCGCGAACCGCGGTATAGGCCGTGTTCATCACCGGCATCGCGATATAGACCGACAGGATCAGCGACAGACCGTAGACGATGATGTTTGGCGGCAGTTGCTGGATGCCGAGCGCGTTGCGGACGATGAAGATTACGATCGAGATCTTGGCGAAGCCCGTCACCGTCACGGCGATCAGCGGCAGGAACGACATCCCGGCCACGAACAGCAGGATCGCGAAGAGGTTGTCGGACGGGTTCATCGGTCTGCTTCCACGGAGCTGATTGACAGGCCAATCCGGCCGTCCGTCTCGACGAGTTCCCCCAGCGCGATCACCGCCCCGAAGCGGCGCAGGCGCACGCGGCCGTCCTCGAACGAGCGGAACGGCGCCACGGCGCCAGGCTCGGCCATCACGGGCGCGCGCACCGATCCGATCAGGAGGTCGACGGCGCCGACGCGCTGCATCTGGGCGGCCGACGCCATTTCGGCGTCCGCCAGCGTGGCGGCGCCGCCTTGGATCGTGACCGGACGCGCCGAACCGTCGTCGTACAGGATGGCGCCGTCGAGGAAGTCGGTGGCTGCGCCGTCCAGCATGATGGTGTCGCCGGGCTGCAGGTCGGCGAGTTCTGCGTCGTCGAGATCCACCGGCCCGACCACGAGCAACTGCCCGGGCATGACGGCCGGGCCCCAGCCAACGATCCGCAGGAGGTCCTGCGCCATGCGGCCGCGCGGTTCGCGGCCGTGCAGAAAGGCGGCGCAAGGGTGGATTGCGCCCGGGGTCATGATCTCGAAGGTCAGGGCCGCCTCGTCGGTGGCCCCCATCGCCGGGATAACGCTCTCGAGGCTGATCGGCAGCCCGAGGCGCGTCTCAAGCGCGCCCAGCGCGTCGCCGAGCAGGCATTCCAGCACCAGGGCGGCGTCGGCCGGGGCCAGCGCGTTCCAGCCGATCGGCTCAGGGGCGCGCGCCAGCGTGGCGGCGACGAGATCGTCCGGCAGCACGAGCGCAAAGCGATCGGACCCGATCAAGCCCGCGATGGCGGGGCCCTGCGGCAGCGACCCGGACGGAGCGCGCGGGCGCAGCACGAAATCCACGCCGCCGGCCTCCAGCCGCAGGATCCAGGCGGTCGCGAACCACAGCTCCTCCAGCCGGTCCGCGATGCGGCGCTGCGGCTGGCTCCGGCTCCCTCTGGGGTGGGCGGCGTGGACGGTCATCGGTCGCCCGCGTCCTCTTCGGACGCGCCCTCCTCGGCCAGCCGCTCGCCTCGCCCAATCCGCTCCAGCGAGGCGCCGAGCTTGATCTCGCGGTTGTTGGCGATCCGGGCCTCGGCGCGCTCGCGCTCCAGATCGCGCAGCTTGACGGCCGCCTCGGCCTGGCTCTGCGCGATGCGCCGTTCCTGCGCGGCGAGGTCCTCGGCGTCGATGTCGTATTGCAGCCCGATGCGCGCCAGCCGCACCGGCGTCGCCGGGCCGGCCAGCATGCCGGCGATGCGCTCGGCGCGCTGATCGGCCTGCGTGGCGACGAGCTTGGTCCTGGCGTCGCGCTCGGCCGCGGCGGCGCGCTGGGCTGCGGTCGCCCGCGTCTCGGCGGCAGCGACGCGCTGCAGGGCCGCGCTCGCGCGCATGCGCGCGAGTTCATGGATGCGCGCCAGCGGGGTGCGGGTGCTATTCGCCATGGCCGACCACCACGCGGAGCCGGTCCAGCGTCTCGCCCATGGGCGTGGCCTCGCGCCCGGCCTGCACCAGGAAGTCCATCATGGCGCCGCGCCGGCGCAGCGCCTCGTCGGCCAACGGATCGGAGCCGGCCGCGTATTCGCCGACCTGCACGAGCAGCTCGATGTCGCGATAACGCGCCAGGAGGGCCCGGAACCGAGCCGCCGCGGCCCGGTGCTCGGGCGTGGCGATCTCGCCCATGAGGCGGCTGACGCTGCCCAGCACGTCCACGGCCGGGTAGTGGCCCGATTGGCCGAGCTTGGAGTCCAGCAGGATGTGCCCGTCCGCGAGGCTTTTCACCTCCTCGGCGATGGGGTCGCCGAAGCCCTCGTTCTCCAGCAGAACCGTGTAGATGGCCGTGATGGCGCCGTTGCGGTCGCCGCCGCAGCGCTCGATCAGCCGCGGCAGCTCGGCGTAGACGGAGGGCGTGAAGCCGCGCCGCACCGGCTGCTCGCCGGCTGCCAGCCCGACCTCGCGCAGCGCGCGGGCGAAGCGCGTCACGCTGTCGAGCAGCAGCAGCACGTGCGCGCCCTGCTCGCGGAATTGCTCCGCCACCGACGTCGCCACATGCGCGCCGATGACGCGCTCCATGGCGGGACGGTCCGACGTGGACGCCACCACGACGCAGCGGTCGCGGAACGCGGGCGGCAACTGCCGGTCCAGGAACTCCCGCAGCTCGCGGCCGCGCTCGCCGATCAGCGCCAGCACGCAGACGTCCGCGGCGGCGTTGCGGGCCAGCGCGCCAAGCAGGGAGGATTTGCCGCCGCCCGGCGGCCCGAATACGCCGATGCGCTGACCGACGCCCAACGTGTTGAGCCCATCGATTACCCGTAACCCGGTCTGGATGGGCGTGGAGATCAGCGGGCGCTCCAGCGGCGGCGTGGAGCGCGGCGCCACGCCGCGAGTTTGCATGCCGTCGCGGGCCAGCGGTCGGCCGTCCATGGGGCGGCCGAGCCCGTCGAAGACGCCGCCCAGCATCCCTGTCCCGCAGCGAAACGTGAAGGGATCGTGCTGCGGCAGCACTTCGGTGCGCGACGACAGCCCGTCGATCACGCCCAGCGGCGCCAGAACGGCGCCGCCATCGCGCAATGCGATCACCTGCCCAAGGATTTCGCTTCCGCCAGGCTCCACGAGCCGGCAGATCTCCCCGACAGACAGGTCGCTCAGCGTCGTGACGAGGCCGCCCGGCCCGATCTCGGTCAAGCGCCCCACGGTGCGCCGCAGCGGCCGGCGGGCGATCCCCGCCGCCATCCTGTCAGCCGCTTGTCCCAGAACCCTCATGGCGTTCATTGGTGCGGGCTCATGCGGGCCCAAGGCGGATGTCGTCCTGCAGGGCGGCCGAAAGAACGCCCGAGAGCATCTCGACCTGCGCGCCTGCGCCGATCTCGATCGCGACGCCGCCGGCCTCCAGCCTCCAGGCCTCGGCCTCGATCAGCGGGTCCGCAGTCACGGCCGGGACCAAGCGCGCCCCCTCGGCCCGAATGGCGTTGACGGCGATCTCGGCGCGGTCGACGTCCCCCGGCGCGCAGCGCAACACCACGTCGCGATGCGGCAGGTCGCGCAGGGCGCGCTTCACCAGCTTGGTCGCCAGGGCCGCCGGCGGCATTTCGTCCAGGATTTCCTCGACGGCGCGCCGCACTAGTTCGGCCAGACGCGGTTGCAGGTCGACCAGATCGCGCCGGTAGTCGCGGTCCAGCGCCGCGAGCCTCCCGGCGAGTTCGATCTCGGCGGCGTCGCGGGCGGAGGCCAGCAGGCCCTCGGCCTCGGCGCGCGCAGCCGCCACGATCGCGGCCGCCTGCTTGTGGGCGATCTCGACGGCAGGCGGCACGGCTTGCACGGCGGCGCTTGACGGGGACGCCTGGTCGGGCGCGCGTCGCCTGATCACACGGCCTTTGTAGAGACTCTGCGCGCTCTCCACCCGTGCCCCCATCCTTACGGGCGACGCAACGCCTCCGCGACCCGATGGACAATCAATGCCAGATAATGGTTTTCGAACTCTAACTGATCAAAATTTAGATTGATGTTTTTAGGAACACAGAAAGCGACCCTCGCCCTGTAGGCAGCCGGGAGGCCGGCCGCCCAAGCCTGGATCAGCCGCAACGCGACGGTTTCGGCCGCCTGCAGCAGACGCCCTGGCTGCGGCAGCGCTTCGCATTCCGTCTCGATGTCGGCGAAGCTCATTACGATCGGCAGGTCGGTGGCGTCGATCTGCCCGCCATGCGCCCGCAGGAGGTCGCCGTCGATGACCCGGCTGAGCGCGCGCGCATGCCAGGCCAGGCCGAGCAGGTGGCGGAAGCGCGCCGGATCGGCCACAAACGCCCGGTAGGCGCCGAGATCCGCCACGCTGACGGCCGCCGCCT
This sequence comes from Alsobacter metallidurans, assembly GCF_014636935.1. Classification (GTDB taxonomy): domain Bacteria; phylum Pseudomonadota; class Alphaproteobacteria; order Rhizobiales; family Beijerinckiaceae; genus Alsobacter; species Alsobacter metallidurans. The sequence continues at coordinate 184,254 of NZ_BMES01000003.1, forward strand.
CGAGTCGGCCGGCCTGGTGGGCCACCGCCAGCATGGACGGCAGACGCTCCCGCAGCCTGGGATCGCGGGAGATCATCGCGCGCATGGAGGGGGATGCGAGGCTGGCGGCCCAGTCCGCCGCCCAACTCGGGTCGAGGCTTGCGAAAGGCGGCTCGGGCGCTTCCGCGACGGCGGGGTGCAGCAACGTGAGCATTCTCACAAATCCTGCGAGCCGATGAGGCGGAGAAGCGGGCGGCGAAACAGCGCCAGCCCGAGGCCGAGCAGCGCAAGCACACCAAAGGGCGCGAGGCTGCCGACCGAGAGAGGCTGCCGGCTAAGTTCCGTGCCCTGCGCGGAGGGAAACAGCGCTACCGCCACGTCCTCGTAGTTCAGCCCCGCCACGCTGTTGGTCACCAGGTATTTGATTGTCGCGACATGGCGAGACATGTCGAGATCGGCGCGATGGTAGATAAACACCGACGCGCGGGGCGAGCGGCGATCCCTTTCCAGCGGCGAGTCCTCGGGCAGCATCACGTGGACCCGGGCCGAAACCACGCCGGCGATCTGCGTGATGCTGTTCGCCAATTCCTGGTTCATCGCGTACATGAACCGCGCTCGCTCCTCCATCGGGGTGGAGACGATGCGCTTGCTGTCGAAGATGCCGCCAAGCGACTCGAAGCGCTGCCGTGGCAGGCCGCGCGCGCTGAGCACGTTGATCGCCCGCGTCGTCTGGTCGCGTTCCACCGAGAGCGCGTAGGTTCCGTCCTTGGCGCGGGTGCGGCCCGCCTCGATGCCGGCGTTCTGAAGAATGCCGACGATCTCGAGCGCCTCGCGCTCCTGCAGGCCGTCATAGAGATCGGCCTTGCAGCCGGCCAGCGCCAGCACGAGGCCGGTCGCCACGAGAACCCGTAGCGCCAGGCGACCGAGAGCGGAATAGCCGGGCATGAACCGGGCGTCACGCATCATGACTGCCGCACGAGGGTGCTGACCGAATGGGAGACGCCCCCCATGACCTGGCTGACGAGGTTCACAAAAATGGCGTGGTCGTAGCTCTTCTCAAGCGCCTTGAAGCCGTCGGCCGGCGTCATCTGCGGTTCTGGCCCGGCGGTCGCGCCCGCCCGCGCCACCCCGGAGTTCACCCAGGGCGATGGGAGCAGTTCGCCGACCTGCCGTTCGATCGGGTCGGTCGCCATGGTCGGCGACGGGCGGAGGCTTTGAATGGTGTCGTGTACGGAACCGAGCGTCTCGGTGAGCGAGCCGGTTGGGGCAGGCGCGGCGGCCTGCGTCTGCACCGAAGCAGCCGCCACGCTGAACGTGTCGCCCGCGGCGGCGCGCGCCTGCGTGGCCGCCTGGGCGGATGCGCCGGGAAGTTGCGACGTCGCCGCGCCGATCGCCTGGATGCTCATGCGTTTGACCTCGTCGGAATGGCGTCAGTCGCCGCCATCGGCGAGAAGCGACGAGAACAGGCTCGTGAAGACGCTGTCGGCCAGCTTCTCGGTAAACTTCATCACCATTTTGTTCAGTTCTTCGGCGTTGCCCGTGCTGGCGGCCGCCGTGTTCGCCGTGGATGCGGCGCCGGTCGCCGCGCCTTGGATTTCACCAGCCATGGCGGGATCTCCTCGTGGTGTCTGAAAGGGTTTTGCGTCCGCCGGTCTGTGATTCACCGAGGGCGGAAAGCTGCGCAATCTGCTCGGCCGCCTGTGCGGCGACCTCGCGTTTGCTGAACCGCAACGTGCGCAACTTGGCGACAGCATCCGCCATGCGCCCCTGGTCCTTGTCGCGCATCGCGAGCCCGAGCGTCCGGAAACGACCGGCTGGGTCGCGTTCCTCCACCAGGCGGGAGAGTTCGCTGTCCGGCTGCAAGGCGCCGCGCTTCACGGCGTCCACATAGTCGGCCGCCAGATCACGGAACGGACGCCCACGATTGGCTTGCGGGCGGGTCGCTTGAACTGCCTGCGGATCGAACTTGCGGTTGGGCATCACGGTTCTCCGATGCCGCATGATGACGCAAAGGCGACCCGGAGAAGATCCGCGCCGGGCGCCGAGGCGCCTACGTAGAAGCGCCCCGTCATGCCACAGACCTCAGCTCGCCCCGGGGCTCCGCCACGAGCGTGCCAACCGGCTGGCACGTGAACTCCGGCGCGATTTCCTGGAACGATAGAACCGCGAAGCCCACATCGTGGGAGCGCAGGTAATGGGCGAGATGACGCCGAAGGTCGACCGCCGTCACCACCACGGGCGGCGGAGCGGCAGGATCTTCCGGCCGCACGATGGTCTCGATCTGCTCGAGAAGCGTATTGGACAGCCGGCTCGACATCATCAAAAACACGCCCGACTCGGTCATGCGCAACGACTCGCGCAGCTGCTGCTCCAGGCCGGGCTCGACCACGTAGGCGGGCAGCACACGGCTGGCGTCTGCGATCTGGTCACAGATCTGCCTCCGCATCGCGCGCCTTACGTGCTCGGCCAGCACGGCCGCATCGGTTTCGCGCTGTCCCCACTCGGCAAGCGCCTCGAAAAAGGTCTGGGCGGGGACGAGCGGAACCTGCTCGCCGGCGAGCCGGCGCATCACGTCCAGCATGCGCGGCATCGGCACGGCGTTGCCGGCCTGCTCGGCCAGGCGCGGATGCGAGGTGCGCAACTCGGCGAACAGCGCATGCGCCTCCTCGAAGCCGAGCGTCAGGGCGGACTGCGCCTTCAAGTGCTCCACGCCAGCATGCGCGAGGAGGTCCTCGAACGAGATGAGGCGCAAGCCGGCGTCGATCAGGCGCGCCGCCTCCGCGCTGTCGACCCAGAAGCCGTGCGGCCGCCGCCAGCCGCGGGCCAGGGGGCGACGCGGCGCCCCCGCGGCGTCGAGGATGGCGGCGTCGCCTTCCAGCACGGTCGCGTCCGCCGCAACGGCTTCGGCGAAAAGCGCCACGCCATCAAACAGCACCTTCACGGTGTCGGGAGGGAGCTCGTCGGCGAGTTCGATCCCGAAGCGCGGCGTTTGAACGCCGAGCCGCCGGCGGCACGCGTCCATGCGGGCGTCGCGGGCCTGCGCGAAGGCCCGCCCATCGAGCCGCCCGAACGCGTTTGCGCCGAGCCGGATCGCGAGGCGCTCATGAGGATGCGAATCCGCGGAGGGCGTCGGTTCGGCGTCCGTGGCGCCGTCCGCCGTGCGGCCGCGCGACGCGCCGGAGCGTCGGCCCGGCGCCTTGCCGGGCATGAACCACGCGACCCAGATCAGGACGCCGCCGAATGCAAAGAACAACAGCGCCGGAAACCCCGGCACGAGCCCGATCGCCGACACGACCACGCCGGCCGCCCCGATGCTGCGCTGGCTGCCCGCGAGCTCCGCCGCGATGTCGCCGCCCAGGTCGGCCCCGCCCTCCGTGGTGACGCGGGTCACGATCGCGCCCGCGCAGAGCGCCAGCAGCAGCGCCGGGATCTGCGCCACCAGACCGTCGCCGATGGTCAGCAGCGAGTAGGTGGACGCGGCTTGGCCGAGCGGCATGCCCTTCTGGAAGGCCCCGATCGCGATGCCGCCGACGAGGTTCACGACCACGATGAGCAGGCCCGCGATGGCGTCGCCCTTCACGAACTTCATCGCGCCGTCCATGGCGCCAAAGAACTGGTTCTCCTTGTCGAGATTGCGCCGCCGCTCGCGCGCCTCGGCCGGATCGATGTCGCCGGCGCGCAGCTCCGCGTCGATGCTCATCTGCCGGCCCGGCAAGGCGTCGAGCACGAAACGGGCCGCCACCTCGGCGACGCGCTCGGCGCCCTTCGTGATCACCACGAACTGCACGATCGTGATGATCAGGAAGATCACCAGTCCGACCACCAGGTTGCCGCCGGTCACGAAGTTGCCAAAGGTGGCCACGATGTCGCCGCCGTCGGCCTCGGTCAGGATCGTCCGCGTGGTCGAGATCGAGATCGACAGCCGGAACGTCGTGGCGATCAGGATCACGGCCGGAAAGGTCGAAAAGCTGGTCGGGCGCTCGATGTAGAGCGCCACCATCAGGATCACCATTGTCATCGTGATGTTGAGCCCGATCAGGACGTCGAGCATCAACGTCGGCATCGGGATGATCATCACCAGCACGGCGGTGAGCAGGATCGCGATCAGGGCGACGTCCTGCCGGCCGCGCATGCGGTGGAGGGTGCGGGTGAGAAACGCCATCATCGGCCGGACCGCCGCAACTGCACGAATTGCGCAAAGGCTTCGACGCCCTCGCCGAACCGCCGCAGCGCCGTCATCATGCGCGCCCGCCGCAGCTGGAAGCCCGCCGTGGCTGCCTCACGGCCGGCCGCCGCCTCGTAGGCCATATGCGCAGCATGCGCGGTTTCGCCGTCGCCCGTCGCCAGGAAGGCTTCCGACAAAAGCCTGAGGCTCTGCGCGTCGCCGGGCGCCAGCCGCACCGTGAGCTGCAGCATCGCCAACGCCTCGGCGGGCTTGCCGTAGCGGATCTGGTGGGCCGCAAGGGCGTTCAGCAGGCGGATATCGGCCTCCGCGAGCGCGAGCGGGCGCACGGCCGACTGGGGCGGCGCACCGAAGCCGTCCGCCCGGTCGAAGGCGGGCGGGATCAAGGTGGAAGGTCGCGGCCGGGACGGCGCGCCCAAGCCGGCGAAGCGGGCCGTCATGGTCATTGCTCCCCGGTCACCAGGGCGTCGGCCGCCGTGATCACGAGGCGCATGCGGCGCAGAACCTCCCGCACTGCTTCCGCGCCCATGTCCACGGACTGGCTCTCCTGCGGGGACGCGCCAAGGCGAGACAAGGTGATTTCAATGCGCGACAGGTCGGCGATCAGCGCGTCGGCCGGGCGGGCGAGGGGCGCGAGGTCGGCCGCGATGAGCCTGACGCTCTCGACGGGAGCCTCGGCGCTCGGCGTGAACCGCTTTTGCGCGGCCGGCGCGACCGCCGTGACCGGGAGCTCCCGCCAGGGCTGCGCCGGGCGGGCCTGCGGCTCAAACGCGCCCGCGCGAATGCGGTCCGGCGTCGATCCGCGCTCGGCAGATTTCGCAGCATCCCAGCGTGACACGGACGACCTCCTCGATGAGCGAAGAATGACATCCGCTAGCTTTTGGATTGCTTAAGGATACGGAGACTCCGCCCGGCATGGTGAATGGTCGGTTAACGAGGCTACGCAGATCTCAGTGTTCCGCTCGGATGGCGGTCAGGGCTCACGCTTGCGATGAACAACGATCCTAGAACCGGAACCACCGCGATGAGCATAACCATCCAGGGCCAGGGCCGCACGAGCGCGCCCGGCCCGCTTTCGGCAGGAGGCGGCTCAGCCGAGTTCGCCGAAGCCCTGCGGGCGAGGCGCGAAGCCGCGGCCCAGCCTTCGGGACGCGAGGCCATTCAGCAGCGGCCCCGCGATCCGCAAACTTCGATCATCGGGCTGATTTCCACGCCCGCGAACCCGCCGCGCGAAAAGTTGGTCAGCTGCGGGGCGCACCGCCCCGGCGAGCGCCTCCCAGGTGCGCTGGTGCGGATCGTGGCCGAGCCGCCGACACCCAGGTTGATCGGGGGGCCCTGCGCCGACGTGGCCCCCATCATCGGACGCTACTGACTTCTCTCCCTGATCGTCCTCGCCCTCCGGGCGTTGCGCCGCCGCTTCGGGTGATCCCGCAGCGGCGTTTTTTTGTCTGGCTGCTCGGACCCCTTTCGAAACGCCGTGTCGGCGCGCCGGGCGCCAACGCAGAAAGGGCGGCCGCATCGCGACCGCCCTTCAGAGTTGAGGCTTGAGAGAGGTTAGTGGGCCTTGACGCCCTTCTCGGCCTTGTCGACGTCACCCTGGGTGACGGTCTTGCCGTTCAGGTCCCAGCCGCCCTTCTTTTCCTTGACGGTCACGCCGTCGTCGGTGGCCTTGTCGATCTGCCTGCCGTGGCCGGAGGTCGTGACCTTCACGTTGTCCTTGCCGTCATGGTTGCCGGCGAGGCCGGTCACCTGGATGGCCTTGTCGCCCTTGGTGATGGTCAGCTTGGACGAGTAGCTCACATGGTCGTTCTCGGAGGCCTTCTTGCCCTCGCCGTTCACGGTCCCGACCGTGATCTTGGTGCCGTCCTTCAGCTGGAAAGTAGAGTCCTTCTTGAAGTTCCAGTCATTCTTTCCGTCATTCTTGACGTCCACATGGGGGTCGCCCCAGACGCGGGTCACGTCGCCGGTGCAGTTGTTCTTCACAAGGAACTCTTCCTTGCTCTCGTCGAAGTTGATTGTGTAGTCCTTGCCGAGCTTGATCTCGCCCTTGCCGTCCTTCACCTCGCCCACAGACCACTTGTCATCGCAACCGGGCTTCGGCTGGACCGGCGGGCACACGACCACCGGAGGAGTGGTGGGGCAATCCACCGGCGGCTTGACGACCGGGGGCTTGGTGTCGATCGGCGGCTTCGGCTGGGTCGGCGGGCACACCACCACCGGCGGCTTCGGGCAGTCAACCGGGGGCTTGGTGTCGATCGGGGGCTTCGGCACGTCCACCGGGATCTTGCCGGGCGGGCAGTCGACCGGGGGATGCTTGATCGGCGGCTTGCAGTCGATCTGGCCGCCGTTCCAGTTGCCGCCGGGGTGACCCACACGCGGGTGATCCGGGGTCGGGCAGGGCGCGGGCTGGCGGGCGCAACCTCCGTCGCCGGCCACAGGCGAAGGCTGCGGGTTGTAGCCGCCCTGCTGGCCGCCATAAACGCCGTTCTGGCCGTAGCTGCGGCCCCATCCCTGCTGGTCGCCGATCTGCGACAGCGTGTTCTGGATGGAGTCGAGTTCGCTCTGCAGGCCCTTGATGACGCTGCCGGTGTCCGTCTGCCCCGAGCCGGACGTCGAGGCGCCGCTGTTGGCGGAGCCGCCGCTCGACCCGCAGCCGCCCTGGCCGCCGCCGAGCTGCGACACGAGCTGCTGCAGAAGCTTATCGATGTTCTTAAGCTCGCTCCGGATCTCGCTCAGGATGGAGCTGACGTTGCCCGACGAAGAAGTCGGGGCGCAGGTCGAAACCGAACGGTTGAATTCAGAACCGCTAACCCTGCTGCTAGCCGAGGCGTTGCTCGAATACTGCGCCGACTGAATGTTTCCCAACATCGTAGTGCTCCCTTACCTGAAGACGTGGAGGATGCGTTGCTTCCTCATGTCCTTAACTTCTCATTCAGGAAGGTTTTCGAATAGCCGCTCCGACTACAGAGAGCTGCGTAGACTACTTAACAACCGCAAGTTGTTCGTTGGCTGCAATTCTTGCGGCTGCACATGACGCAAGCGCCGGAATGCGCCATGATCCCGGCCCTCGGCCGCGCAAAGGCGATCCATGCTGCTGTCCTACGCCCAGAATCTGGAAGACATTCACCTCTCGCTCGCCTTTGCGGGCCAGGCGCAAGGGTTCTACATCGACGTAGGCGGCGGCCACCCGACGGCCGACAACGTCAGCCAGTTCTTCTACGAGCGGGGGTGGCGCGGGATCGTGGCGGAGCCGCAAAACGAGCTGGCCGCGCTTTATCCCCGGCTTCGCCCGCGCGACGTCATCCACGAGGGCCTGATCGGCAGGGAGAACGGCGAAACCCGCTTCCACCAGGTGGAGCGCCTGCACGGCTTCTCGACCACCGTGGAGGAGCACGCCCGCGCGGCGGACGCTTTCGGGGCCGCCTACACCACCGTGGTGCTCCCCTGCGTGACGCTCGCCACCCTGTGCGAGCGCAACCACGTCACCGCGATCGACTTCCTGAAGATCGACGTGGAAGGCGCCGAGGCGGACGTGCTAGCCGGCAATGACTGGGCAAGGTTTCGTCCGGCGGTTGTGGTGGCCGAAGCCGTAACGCCCGGCGCCGGGGAACGCGCTTGGGAGGCTTGGGAGCCGTTCTTGCTCGCGCAGGGCTACCGGTTCCGGCTCTTCGATACGCTTAACCGCTTCTATGTCGCGCACGAGCGGCCGGACATCTTCGAGCGCCTGCCCGCCGAACGGGTTGACTGGGGATCCGCGACGCACATGTACGAGATCGGCCGCGCGCCCGAGAACGCGCGGCATCCCGACCACGCACTTGCGGGCGTGCTTGCCAAAGGCTTTTGGGCCGACCTGCCGCATCTGGATGCGGACGCGCTCGCCCGGATCCTCGTGCGCGGACGCGGCCTCGCCGCTACGCCCGACGCGCTCGCGGCGGCGCGCGCCGAAATCGACACGGACGCATTCCGCGCCGCAATGGGACGAATTGCGTGCGGGTACGACGGCGGACAGATCCACGACGGCTGAGCCGGCCCGCAAGGGCCGGACGTCGGCCCACGAGGGCCGGACGCCGTGGGATCCGTGAAATCAGCCGTTCGACAGGCGCCGACCCCGATCGTTCACCTCGATCTCCTCGATGATCTTAAGGATCATGCCGAGGCGTGCGATGTCGCCGGTCGTCATCTCGTCCATCTGCCGGCCGGCCACCGTCGCCAGATAGCTGTGATAAGCGTTGACGACCCGCGTAACTGCTTGCAAACGCTTGCTTTCCGCCAACAGCCCGCGGGGCATGTCGGAGGTCTGCTTGGCGTCTGCAAGCAACACCCGGCTCAGGCTGTCGAGTATGGCTGTATCGTTCGGCGCCGGACGCGGTGGAGCCGAAGTGACTACTCCGTTTGGTGCTCCCGCGATCGCTGCAGCTTCGCCCATCGTAAGTCTCCCTCTGGAAAGACCCCCCGGCTGTACGAACTCGCTTGTAGTCTTTTCTTTCCATCCCTTAAAGACAAAAGTTAACGACTCGGCGCTGAGTCCGATTTCACCCCTCCGCAAATAGAGACCGAGGGCGCGATGAGTCGACCCGACGGTCTCAACTTTCTGCGCCGCATGGCCAGACTCATCGATAGATTCGGACCATGCGTTTGAGCTTTCAGGACCGGTCGATAGAGTCCCGCAAGACTCCGTGCACCATGTACGGACGCCAACCTGTCTGGACACATCTGGAGGCCGGTGCGGCGGCCGGCGCGTCCCGTGCTCAGCCGCCCGTCCGGACGCTCGCGACGCGGTGATGCTCGAAGAAGCGGATCATCTCCCGGCTGGCGTCGGGCCCGCGCGCATCCGTGTAGGAGCCGGCCGGGCTGCCGCCGGACCACGAGTGGCCGAGGCCGTGGATGACCCAGTGCTCGAGCACCGGAACGCCGTTGCGGTCCGCCTCGACCCGACGCGTGAAGCGCACGCCCTGCGGCGTTTCTCCCTTCTGAACATCCCGCTCAGCCACCGCGCCGGCGTCGACCTGCGAGGCGACCAGCGCGGCGTTGGCCGGATGCACGGTCTTGTCGTGGTCGCCGTGGAAGATGATGGTCGGCGGCGCGGCCGCCCCGCCGCGCGGCAGGTTCACGGGCGAAGCGCCGCCGCGCATGGCCGAAAGCGCCGAGGGAAGATCGCGCGCGGCGCCGCAGGCAAGGCCGGAATGCACCCCGACGGCCGCGAACAGATCGGGATAAAGGACCCCCATGATGGCCGCCGTGGCCCCGCCGGCCGACAGGCCCGCCACGTAGACGCGCCCGTCCGCGACCGTGAATTCGGCCATGACCTGGCGCGCGACGCCGGCGATCAGGGCGGGTTCGCCTCGGTCCCGCTGCTGGTCGGCCGCGCTGAACCAGTTCCAGCAGCGCGACGCGTTGGCGGCCTTGGTCTGCGCCGGATAAGCCACCAGGAAGCCGTGTTCCTCGGCAAGCTCGTTCATGCGGGTGCCCGCCGCGAAGTCGTCTGGCGACTGCGTGCAGCCGTGCAGCATGACCACCAGCGGCATGGGCTGGGCGCCGTGTCCGCTCGGGACATAAAGCTTGTAGCCAAGCCTTCCTGCCGTCCCCGAAAAGGCGCGCTCCTCGAAGCGCGCGCCGGCCGGAACCGCGGGCGCACGTCCGGGAGCGGGCGTCCCCTGCGGGTTGAGCCACGCGGCCGCCCCGCCAAGGCCGGACAGGCCTTGGCCGAAGGCTCCGGCGCCGACGCCCGGGCGCGGCGGCAGGGCGCCTGGCGCGCGTTTCTCATCAGCGGCCGGCGCGGGGCTGGCGCCCGTCGCCAGGGTCCGGCGGATCGTCGCCAGCGCTTCGGAGACGCGGCCGTCCCGGGTCAGGCGTGTGGCGTCGGCAAGGCCGGCGAGGATGCGGGTCGTCATGGGGGATCCTTTGATCATGGGGGCCTCAGCGAATGCGATCGCGGAGGGCGGTCTTGACGGCGGGGCTCGCCTGGAGCGCGCCCAGCACCTGGATGGACGCGATGGCGTCGCGTGCGAGTTCGGCCGGAACGTCGTTTTCGATCACCGCGAGCCCGACGACCTGGATGTGCAGCGTCTCGCCGGCGGCGCGAGCCTCCTCGAGCTCGACACGTCCATAGCGGCGCAAGCCGAGATCGAAGCGGTGCCGGGCGAGCGATTGGCGCAACACGTCCGCGTGCTGACCGAGTTGGTTGCGGATGGCGGTGCGGATCAGGTCCGTGCGGTTGGAGTAGAACCCCTCGCGTACGAGCAGGTCGATCTGGCCGAGATCGACAAAGCCGAGATTGATCGTGATCTTCTCACTGTCGGGAATTCGCTTTGACGCCTCGCCTGTCACGTTCGCAACCATCTTACCATCCAATCACCATCCCGGTGGATGGTAAATGGGTGTGCGCCGCCATTGTGCAACCCCCGGCGGCGAAACCTGTGCGGCGGCGCCCCGATCGCAGGCGACCTGTGGCTCAGGCTTCGACGTTCACCTTCAGGTAGTTGATGGTCGCGAGCGCCTTCTGGATCGACTTCAGCATCGAGTTGACGGGCGCGGTCAGGCCGCCCTCCGGATAGCTTGCATAAACCCGCCCGTGGATCAGGTCCGGCGTGGGCCGCAGCACCTGCACGCGCCCGGCCTCGACCTCCGGTTCGATCATCCTCACCGGCAGAACGCCCAGCGCCGCCCCGGAGGAGACGAGATGCCCGATCACCGCCACGCTGGAGCAGATGTCGAGACGGGACGGCTCCAGCCCGGCCGTTGCGAACCAGTCCTTGATCTGCCGGAACATGGCCGAGCGCGGCGGATTGCTGACGATCGGCAGGTGGTGGAGGTCCGACGGCCGCACCTGCGGGCCGAGCCCCCATTTCACCGACGCCGCCCAGGCGGTGTCCTGCACGCCCAGCGGAACGAGTCGCATGGCGTTGCGGCCCGTCGGATTCACCAGCACGGCGAGATCCAGATGCCGGTCGCTCAACTCCCGCTCGAGCTCATAGCTGATTGACACCACGTACTCGGCCTTCAGCAAGGGATGATCCGCCCGCACGGTTTCGAGCAGAGTCGGCAGGCACGTCATCGCGAAGCCTTCCGCGAAGCCGACCCGGATGCTGCCCGTCACCACGGCAGGGTCCGTCTGCAGGGTGATGCGGTCGGCTTCCTCCAGCAGCGCGGAGGCGCGCGGCAGCAGCGCCAGGCCATCCGCCGTGAGCGCCAGCCCGCGCCCGTTGCGGGCGAACAACTTCACCGCGAGCGCCGCCTCGAGGTCGCGCAGCCGAAGCGAAATTGTCGGCTGCGCCATGTGGAGGTGGCTAGCCGCGCGGCTCAGCGAGCCGAGCCTCGCGGTCCAGAAGAACGCCTCGATCTGCGCGATCGTGAACCGCATGTTCGCTCCACACGAATTTGAAAACCTGATCGATCCGGGTCCAGATATTCCAATTAGATTAAATTCCGCAAAGCTGGTTTATCTGGCTCACCGCTGGAGCACCACGCCGAAATGCTGTCTACCCCGCCCAGGATCGTCCGCGTCGAAGGGTTCGAGCTGTCTGTTCAGCTGCGCGAGATGGTCGGCAATTCCCGCCAGATGTTCGACCGCCGGGGCGCCCTTCTGTTTCGCGTCACGGCCGACACCGGCGCGAGCGGCTGGGGCGAGACCTGGGCTTATCCGGGCGCCGCCGCGGCGCTTGCGCGGGAATTCTTTGCTCCGGTGCTTTTGGGCCGCGACGCCACCACGCCACGGGCGGGCTGGCACGCCATGGCGGTCAAGCTCGGCTACGACCGGCGCGGCCTCTCGACGATGACGCTTGGCGGCCTCGACGTCGCGCTCTGGGACCTCGCCGGCCAGATCGCCGGCAAGCCGGTCCACGCCATGCTGGGCGGCAAGCTCCGCGACCGGATCGGCGCCTATGTGAGCGGGCCTTTCATGAAGCCCGGCCCGGATCCTTATCGCGACTTCGAGGCCGACATCGGCGGCTATCTCGATGCGGGCTTTCGCGCCATCAAGCTGCGCATGGGTACCGACCCCGCGCAGGACGGGGCCGTCGCCCGCAAGGTGCGGGACCAGATCGGCGACGCCATGCCGCTGATGGTCGACCTCAACGAGGGCTTCAGCGTCGAGGGCGCGGCCGCGATCGCCGCGCGGCTCGCCGAGGTGGATCCGGTCTGGCTCGAGGAGCCCATCGCGCATGACGATTTGCCAGGCTACCGCCGGCTCGCGGCCCGCTGCCCGGTCCCGCTCGCGGGCGGCGAGGCGCTGTTCGGCCTGCGCGCCTTTCGCGACTACCTGACGGCGGGCGTGTTCGAGTTCATCCAGCCGGACCTCGGCCTCTGCGGAGGCCTGACCGAGGCGATGCGGATCGCGGCGCTCTGCGACGCCTTCGAGGTCGCGGTGGTGCCGCATGTCTGGGGCTCGGCCGTGAACTTCCAGGCCTCGCTCCATTTCGCCGCCTGCCTGCCGGAGCGACGCGGCCGCCAGCGCTGGCCGCTGTTCGAGTACGATCCGTCCGAGAACCCGCTGCGCACCGCCCTGGCCGACCATCCGTTGGACCAGAATGGCGCGGTCGCGGTCCCGGACGGTCCGGGCCTCGGCCTCGACCTCTCTCCCGAACGGCTCGCGCCCTTCGTCACCGACCACTGGACCATCGCCTAGCGGATCGCGGAGCCCAACCGCGACCACATCCCGGAGGACACGACCTTGAAGTTGAAAACCCTGCTGCGTTCCGCGCTGATCGGCGCGGCCTGCCTGGCGGCCGCCGCCCAGGCCTCCGCCCAGCAACCCACCGTCCTCAACCTCGGCTTTGTCGGCCGCGCGACCGCCCCCGAGGGCGTCGCCATGCAGAGCTTCGCGGACGAGATCAAGGCCAAGACGAACGGCCGGATAGAGATCCGCCTTCATCCGGGCGGCGCGCTCGGCGGCGACCGAGAGGTGCTGGAAGGCCTGCAGCTCGGCACCGTGGACCTCGCGGTCCCGTCCACCTCCGTGATTGCGAACTTCGTGCCCGACGTTCAGGTCTTCGACATCCCGTTCCTGTTCCGCGACTTCGACCACGCGCAGGCCGTGCTGGACGGACCGATCGGCCAGGAGATCCTGGCGAAGTTCAAGGCCAAGGGCTTGCAGGGGCTCGCTTTCGGGGGCATCGGCTTTCGCCAGCTCACCAACAGCAAGCGCCCGGTGAACGGGCCCGAGGACGTGAAGGGCTTGAAGATCCGCACCCAGGAAAACCAGATCCACCTCCAGGTCTGGCGCGCGCTCGGCGCCCTGCCGACCCCGATGGCGCTGCCGGAGGTGTTCACCGCGCTGCAGCAGGGCGTCGTCGACGGCCAGGAGAACCCGATCGGCGCGATCCTGAACAACAAGTTCGGCCAGGTGCAGAAATATCTGACGCTCACCAACCACGCCTTCACGCCCGTCGGCTTCGTGATGGGGCCGCGCCCCTTCGAGGCGCTCTCGGCCGCCGACAAGCAGCTCTTCCTGGACGCAGCCAAGCGGGCCATGCAGGTCTGCAAGGACGAGGTCGCCAAGGTGGAGAAGACGGGCGTCGACGAGTTGCGCAAGCAGGGCCTGCAGGTTGTGGAGAAGGTCGACACCGCCAAGTTCCAGGAGCTGCTGAAGCCTGCCTTCGCGGAGCTCGGCAAGCGCTTCGGCGACGCCACCATCGCGCGCATCAAGGACCAGAAATGACGCGCGCGCGCCACCCGGCCGTCGCCACGTTGCTGGCGGTCGAGAACGTCGTCACGCAGGCCGGCCTCTGGCTGGGCTGCGCGGCGCTTTCGGCCGCCGCCTGCGTGGGCCTCTTCCAGGTGCTCACCCGCTTCGTGCTCGGCGAACCCGCCACCTGGTCCGAGCCCCTGATCCGGGTGCTGCTGATCTGGATGGCCTATCTGGGCCTCGCCTCCGCGGTGCGGGCCGGCTCGCTGGTGTCCGTCGACCTTCTCTACCGGCTGGTCAGCGGCCCGCAGCGCCGCGCGCTGGAGGCCGCGATCGCGGTCGCCACCATGGGGCTGCTCGCCATCCTGGCCTGGTACGGCGTCGACCTCACGTCCCGGGTGCGCTTCCAGAACCTCGCCGGTCTCGAAATCCCGGTGAGCTTCGCGTACGCGGCGGTTCCGGCAGGCGCCATGGTGGCGATGCTGGCCGTGGTGGCGCACTTTTTCGATCCCAAGCGCGAAGAACTCGAAACCGCGGTCTGAAGGGCCCTTACGATGACCGCCACGATGCTGCTCACCATGTGCGCGCTGTTCATGCTGTCCGTCCCGGTCGCGGTGGCGGTCGGGCTGGCGGCCATCGCCGGCATGGCGCTGCACACGCCGCTGCCCCTCGTTCTGGTGGCCCAGCAGGCCTTCGCGTCGCTGGACAAGTTCCCGCTCGCGGCCGTGCCCTTCTTCATCCTGGCCGGCAACCTGATGGGCGAAGGCGGCATCTCGCGCCGTCTGGTGGACTTCGCCAAGAGCCTCGTCGGCGGCGTGCAGGGCGGGCTCGCCTGCACGTGCATTCTCACCTGCATGATCTTCGCGGCCGTGTCCGGCTCCAGCGTCGCCACCACCTTCGCGATCGGCGCGATCCTGATTCCCGCCATGGTGAAGCACGGCTACCCGGTGTCTTTTGCAGCCTCCCTGCAGGCCAGCGCGGCCGAACTCGGCGTCATCATCCCGCCCTCGATACCGATGATCCTCTACGGCGTCGCCGCCGAGGTCTCGATCGGCGAGCTCTTCGTGGCCGGCTTCGGCCCCGGCCTGCTGATCGCGGTGGCGCTGATGGTCGCCGTATGGGTCTGGTGCCGCATCCAGGGCTACGGCCGGCACGACCGCGAGGGCCGCCTGCCGGTGCTGGAGGCGACCCGCGCGGCCGGTCTGGCGCTGCTGATGCCGGGCATCATCCTGGGCGGCATCTATGGCGGCGTGTTCACCCCCACGGAGGCCTCCATCGTGGCGGTGTTCTACGCCCTGGTGGTGAGCTGCTTCGTGTATCGCGAGCTCGACCTCGCCGGCGTGCTCACGATCCTGCGCAAGTCGGTGGTGTCGTCGTCCGTGATCATGATGATCATCGCGATGGCGGGCCTGTTCAGCTTCCTGCTCACCCGGGCGGGTGTGCCGGCGATGATCGGCGCCTACATCACGTCGAGCTTCGACAGCGGCTGGAGCTTCCTCCTCGCCGTGAACGCCTTCCTGTTCGTGATCGGCATGTTCATCGAGACCTCGGCGGCCATCATCGTGCTGGCCCCGATCCTCGCGCCCGTGGCGACCAATTTCGGCATCGACCCGGTGCATTTCGGGATGGTGATGGTGGTCAACCTGGCGCTCGGAATGATCACGCCGCCCTTCGGCGTGAACCTCTTCGCGGCCTGCTCGGTGGCCCGGATCTCGCTCGACCGGATGACGAAATCGCTGATCCCCTTCATCGCGGTCGTGCTCGCCTGCCTGATGCTGATCACCTACGTGCCGCAGATCTCGCTGGCGCTGCGCGACCTCGTTTACCGCTGAGGCCGATCAGGCCAGCGCCTTCGCGTCCTCGCGCATCATCGCCGCGCCCTTCTCGGCGATCATCATGGTGGGCGAGTTGGTGTTGCCGGACGTGATGCGCGGCATCGACGAGGCGTCGATCACCCGCAACCGGTCGACGCCGCGCACCCGCAGGCGCTCGTCGAGCACCGCCAGGGGATCGTCCGCGACGCCCATCTTGGCGGTGCCGACCGGGTGGAAGATGGTGGACGACACGTCGCCGGCCGCCTTGGCGAGGTCTTCCTCTGAGGTCAGGTGCGCGCCGGGCGTGTACTCCTCCGGCCGGAAACGCTCCAGCGCCCGGGCGCTCACGATGCGGCGCACGAGCTTCAGCGCGTCGGCGGCGACGCGGCGGTCCTCGTCGGCCGCCAGGTAGTTTGGCGAGATCGCCGGGGCGGCGGCCGGGTCTGCGGAGGCGAGCCGCACCGTGCCGCGGCTGGCCGGACGAAGGTTGCAGACGCTGGCCGTGAACGCCGCGAAGACGTGCATCGGGTCGCCGAACTTGTCGAGCGAGAGCGGCTGCACGTGGAACTGCAGGTTGGGCGTCGCGTAGTCCGCCGACGAGCGCGTGAACAGCCCGAGCTGCGACGGCGCCATGGTGAGCGGCCCGGTGCGCAGCAGCGCCCATTCGGCCGCCATCAGGCCGCGCTTCACCAGCGACTGGTAGTCGATGTTCAGCGTCCGCACGCCGTTGACCTTGAACACCGGCCGGATCTGCAGGTGGTCCTGCAGGTTTTCGCCCACCCCGGGCAGGTCGCGCAGCACCGGGATCCCGTGCTGCTGCAGCAGCCCGCCCGGGCCGACGCCCGACAGCTGCAGGATCTTGGGCGACGCGACCGCGCCGGCGCTGAGCACAACCTCGCCGGCCGCGCGCGCGACCTTCTCCTGCCCGCCCTGCCGGTAGACCACGCCCGTGGCGCGGCCTTCCTCGATCAGCACGCGCTCGACCATCACGCCGGTTTCGAGACGCAGGTTGGGGCGCTTCAGCGCCGGCCGCAGGAACCCCCGCGCCGCGCTCCAGCGCCGGCCGCGCTTCTGGTTCACCTGGAAATAGGACGAGCCCTCGTTGTCGCCGGTGTTGAAGTCCTTGACCTTGCGGATGCCGATCTCCTCGGCCGCCGCCTGGAAGGCGTCCAGGATGTCCCAGCGCATGCGCGGGTACTCGACGCGCCATTCCCCGCCCGAGCGGTGGAATTCGTTGGGCGGCGCGATGTGGTCCTCCTGCGCCATGAAGGCCGGCAAAACGTCATCCCAGCCCCAGCCCTGCAGCCCGAGCTGGCGCCAGCCGTCATAGTCGGCCGCCTGACCGCGCATGTAGATCATGGCGTTGATGGCCGAGGACCCGCCGATCACCTTGCCGCGCGGATACGCGATGGCGCGGCCGTTCAGCCCGGCCTGCGGCTCGGTCTTGAACATCCAGTCGGCGCGCGGATTGCCGATCGCGAACAGGTAGCCGACCGGGATGTGGTACCAGATCCAGTTGTCCATGCCGCCCGCCTCCAGCACCAGCACGCGGTTGCGCGGGTCGGCCGAGAGCCGGTTCGCCATCACGCAGCCGGCCGAGCCGGCCCCCACCACGATGTAGTCGAAGGTTCCGGCGTCGTTCACGGTGTCGCGCATGGGGCGTTCGCTTCGCAGTGCATGGATCGGGTGGACTTCTTTGTGCCGCCGGCAGGGTTGCGCAGTTTCGTCCCCGCTGTCGAGAGCGCAACCCGGTTGTCACCCCTTAGCGGCCAGATGAAGTCTCATCGGGAGCCGGCGCGCCGAAAAGGCTGCGGTCCGGCTTGAGGTCGAGCAGGGGCGTTCCGTCCAGGCAGTCGAGGCCGCGCACGTGCAGGATCGCGCCCTCAAGGCGCACGAGGCGGACGATCGCGGTTCCGATCGGGTTTGGCCGAACCGGCGAGCGGATCGAGAACGTCCCCCGGACCACCCCGCCGCGCGGGCTCTGCGCGACGAGGTCGCGCCGCGACTCGTGAAGCCAGTAGAGCACTTCCAGTCGCTCCCGCCCGTCGACGCCATCGAGCGCCTCCACCCAGGGCGGGAAGACTTCGATGACGCAGACCGGCCCATCAGGGCTGCCCTGCCGGGGGCATTGCGCCCGGTCGGTCCAGGGCGTGCGGATCACGCCCACAAACGTCAGCGACGCGTCGGTTGGGGCCGGAGCCGCGACGGCGCGCTCGCCGGGACGTAAGTCGTGCTCCCGGTTGTTCAAGTCGATCTCCCGTTCGGCTTTGAAGCGCACTATACAGAACAGGTCGCCCGCCTCGCCAGCAGCGCGGCGTGATCCCGCCAGCGTTTCGCAGGACCGCTCATGTTCGCCCATTCCCTCCTGCGCGCTTGTCTCGCCGCCTTCGCGCTGGCGGGCGCAGCGCTCTCGGCGGAGGCGGCGCAGTTCAACGTGGCCGTGGCCGCGAATTTCACCGAACCGGCCCGCGAGATCGCGGCCGCCTTCCGGGCGCGCACCGGGCACGAGGCCGTGCTGAGCTTTGGCTCGTCGGCGCAGCTTCTCGCCCAGATCTCCCAGGAAGCGCCCTTCCAGGTGTTTCTCTCGGCCGACCAGGAGCGTCCCGCCAAGGCCGTGCAGGACCGGCTCGCGATCGCAGACAGCCGCTTCACCTATGCGGTCGGCAAGCTGGCGCTCTGGAGCCGCGACCCCGCTCTGGTGAACGGCGACGCGACGCTGAAGTCCGGCCGCTTCGACAAGCTCGCGATCGCGAACCCGGCCGCAGCCCCCTACGGCGCCGCCGCCATCGAGACAATGAAGGCGCTCGGCGTTTTCGAAGCCTTGCAGCCCCGCATCGTGCAGGGGTCGAGCATCGCGCAGGCCTACGCGTTCGTGGACACCCGCAACGCCGAACTGGGCTTCGTGTCCTTGTCGCAGCTGGCGAACACGCCGGAAGGCTCCCGCTGGATCGTCCCGCAAGCGCTTTACAATCCGATCCGGCAGGACGCCGTGCTGCTCGCCAAGGGTCGTGACAGCGAGGCCGCCCGCAACTTTCTGGACTTCCTGAAAGGCCCCGAAGCCCGGGACGTGATCCGCCGCTTCGGCTACGAGATCGCGGCCCCATGACGGCAAGCTTCGCGGCCGAGATCGGGCCGCCGATCCTCCTGACCATCCAACTCGCCGCTATCACGACGGCTTTGCTGCTCGTGGTCGGAACGCCGCTGGCGTGGTGGCTGGCGCGTTCCCGGGCGTGGTGGAAGGAGGGCGTCGGCGCCCTCGTGGCGATGCCGCTGGTGCTGCCCCCGACCGTGCTCGGCTTCTACCTGCTCGTGCTGCTCGGCCCCGACGGTCCGGGCGGCTGGATCGCCGAGCTATGGGGAGCGCGAACGCTGGCGTTCACATTCACCGGCCTCGTGATCGGCTCTGTGTTCTACTCGTTGCCTTTCGTCGTGCAGCCGATCCGCAACGCCTTCGAGGCCTTCGGCGAACGCCCGCTCGAGGTCGCCGCCACGCTGCGGGCGTCGCCGCTCGATGCCTTCTGGAACGTCGCGCTGCCGCTGGCGCGCCCGGGCCTGCTCACGGGCGCTGTGCTGGGCTTCGCTCACACGGTCGGGGAGTTCGGCGTGGTGCTGATGATCGGCGGCAACCTGCCGGGTCAGACCAAGGTGCTGTCCGTGGCGATCTTCGATTACGTCGAGACCCTGCAATGGGCCAAGGCGCACGCGGTAGCGGCCGGCATGACGCTGTTCGCCTTCGCGGTCATTCTCGCCACGACGCTCGCGGAGCGCCGCTGGCGCCGGGCGCGCGTAGGATGACGGGCGCCGCGGCCGACCCCAACAGCTTTGCATTCGCTGGCCATGTCGGCGCGTTCGCGCTGGACGTCGCGTTCGACGCGCCCCCAACCGGCGTCACGGCGCTGTTCGGCCCCTCGGGCTGCGGAAAGACCACGGTCCTGCGCAGCATCGCGGGACTGCAGCGGATGGCCCGAGGGCGCGTGATGGTGGCCGGTGCGCCATGGCAGGAGGGCGAGATCTTCGTTCCGCCGCATCGCCGGTCGGTTGGCTACGTCTTCCAGGAAGCCAGCCTCTTCGCGCATCTCTCCGTGAAGCAGAACCTCCTGTTCGGGGCGAGCCGGGCGGGCCCGGCCGGTGCGGGCGCGGCGGCCGCGTTCGACGACGTCGTCGACCTGCTCGGCGTCGGGCCGCTGCTCGGCCGCGCGACGGCGGCGTTGTCGGGCGGGGAACGACAGCGTGTCGCCATCGGCCGGGCCTTGCTGTCGCGGCCGTCGCTGCTGCTCATGGACGAGCCGCTGGCCGCGCTGGACGCCGCCAGCAAGAACGACATCCTGCCCTTTCTGGAACGGCTGCATGGGGCCCTGTCGCTGCCCGTGCTCTATGTCACGCACGACATGGCCGAGGTGGAGCGCCTCGCCGACTGGCTCGTTCTGCTGCAAGCCGGCCGTGTGCTCGCGTCCGGCCCGCTCGCCGCACTCCAGAGCGACCCCACCCTGCCGCTCGCGGCGCGCCGTGACGCCGCCGTCAGCCTCGAAGCCGTGACGGGCGCCTATGACGCCGCCTACGGACTGCTTGCGCTGGATGTTCCTGGCGGGCGCTTCCTTGCCCCGTCGGCCCCGGCCCAGGCCGGCGAGGCGCGCCGCATCAGCATCCAAGCCGCGGACGTCAGCCTTGCGCTGCGTCGGCCCGAACAAAGCACCATCAGCAATATCCTGGGCGCCCGCATCATCGAGGCCGCGCCGCTGGGTTCGCAGGAACTCGCCGTGCTGGTCGGCCTCGGCCAGGACGGGGCCGGGGCGCGCCTGCTCGCGCGAGTGACGCGCCGGTCGTGGGACCAGCTCGGCTTGCGGACCGGCCTACCGGTCTTCGCGCAGATCAAGGGCGTCGCGCTGGTTCCTGGCGCGCGCTGAAGCTCCGCGTGGGTGCGGCTGGTGCGCCCGGATGCCCCTTATTGGAGGAACTTTACCGTACGGCTGGGGTTGCCCACCCGGGTCCTTTTTCGCCGGGGCTCCGCATTCGACGAGGTCGCCATGAAAATCGCACAAGTCGCTCCCCTGGCCGAGGCTGTTCCGCCGAAGCTCTACGGGGGGACTGAGCGCGTCGTCTCCTGGCTGACCGAGGCTCTGGTCGAGTTGGGCCACGACGTCACGCTGTTCGCCAGCGGCGACTCGGTCACCAAGGCGAAGCTCGAGGCGATCGTGCCCGAAGGGCTGCGTCTGGCCGGCATCCGCGACCACCTCGCCAGCCATCTGGTGATGATCGACGAAGTGCGCCGGAGGGCCGACGAGTTCGACATCATCCATTTCCATCTCGACCTGATCCAGTTCCCCCTGTTTCGCGAGCTTGCGGGCAAGACGCTGACGACCATGCACGGACGCCTGGATCTCCCGGACTTCCACCCGATCTACAAAGCCTATCCGGACATGCCGCTGGTCTCGATCTCCAACAACCAGCGCAAGCCCGTGCCGACGGCCTGCAATTGGCGCAGCACGATTTATCACGGGCTGCCGAGCCAGCATTGCGCGTTCAACCCCAAGGGGGGCGACTACCTCGCCTTCCTGGGCCGGATCTCGCCCGAGAAGCGGCCCGACCGCGCCATCGAGATCGCCAAGCGGGCTGGCGTGCCGATCCGCATCGCCGCCAAGGTCGACAAGGCCGATCACGACTATTTCGCCAAGGTGATCGAGCCCATGCTCGACCATCCTCTCGTGCATTTCGTCGGCGAGATCGATGATCGGCAGAAAAGCCAGTTTCTGGGCGACGCCATGGCTCTGCTGTTTCCGATCGACTGGTGCGAGCCGTTCGGCCTCGTGATGATCGAGGCCATGTCGTGCGGCACGCCCGTGATCGCCTGGCCGCACGGCTCCGTGCCGGAGGTGATCGACGACGGCGTCACGGGCTGCATCGTGTCGTCGGTCGAGGCCGCGGCCGCGGCCGTTCCGCGGGCCCGCGCAATGGATCGCGCAGGCGTGCGCCGGCGCTTCGAGCAGCGCTTCACAGCGCATGCCATGGCGCGCGGTTATGTGGACGTCTACGAGGCGCTGCTGGCCGAGGACGACGTTTTGCCGACCCTGCCCCTCTCTCGTCACGCTGCCGGGCTCCTATCCGCCCAGGGGCGCCTCGCGACGGCCTGATTCGGCCCCGCGCGGCCACGGAACGGCGAGCGTTCGACGCTCGCCGCAGTTGGAGACGACACGACCATGCTGGGAATTACCAAGCCGCGACCGGCTGACGGCGAGCCGGAGAAGCTTTCCGAGCACTACATCGAGACCGATGTCTCGCTGGTCGAACGAACCCTCCGCTCGCTGAAGCATGGCGATTCCTTCGCGGTGCTGGACGGCTATGGCGACATCGGCTCGACGCCGGGCGCGCCCGAGGGCCTGTTCTTTCGCGACACGCGCTATCTGTCGCGTTTCGAGCTGCGTTTCGAAGGCAAGCGGCCGCTGCTGCTGAGCTCTGTGATCCAGGACGACAACGCCGCCCTGTCGGTGGATCTCACGAACCAGGATGTCCGCGCCCAGGACCCGGACGGCATTCCGCGCGACCTCATCTCGCTCGACCGCACCAAGTTCCTCTGGCGCGAGGCCTGCTACGAGCGGATCGGGCTGCGCAACTTCGCCGACCGAGAGGTCACGTTCCGCCTTGATCTGTTGTTTGACGCCGATTTCCGCGACCTGTTCGAGGTGCGCGGCGTCGATCGGCTGCGCCGCGGCGCCGTGTCGTCGCGGGTGGTGAGCGAGGATCAGGTCGAATTCGTGTATGACGGCCTCGACGGCGCGCGCCGGCGCACCCTGATCGCGATCGAGCCCGCGCCCGAGCGGCTCGACACGCACAGGGCGACCCTCGTGGTGACCTTGCCGGCCGGAGGACGCGCGTCCGTGATCGTGCGCGTCGCCTTTGAGGAAGGCGGCGAGAGCCGGTTTTCCGATTTCGTCACCGCCTTCCGGGACAAGCGACGCGAGAACCGCCGCCTGACGCGCCGGATCGCCACGGTCGAGACCTCCAACGAACATTTCAACGAGGTTTTGTGCCGCTCGACCTCCGACCTGTACATGCTGACTACGCAGACGCCCGAGGGGCTCTACCCCTATGCGGGCATCCCTTGGTACAGCACCGTGTTCGGCCGCGACGGCATCATCACGGCCATGCAGATGCTGTGGGCCGATCCGGCCGTGGCGCATGGCGTTCTCGGCGTTCTCGCGGCCACGCAAGCGACCGACTATGACGCCGCCAAGGACGCCCAGCCGGGCAAGATCATGCACGAGCGCCGGCAAAGCGAGATGGCCCGCACCGGCGAGGTGCCCTTCCAGCGCTATTACGGCACCGTGGACGCGACGCCGCTCTTTGTGATGCTGGCCGGCCTCTACCATGACCGCACCGGCGACAGCGCCTTCATCCGCTCGATCTGGCCGGCCATCAAGGCCGCGGTCGCGTGGTGCGACCGCGACGGCGACCGCGATCGGGACGGCTTCGTGGAGTATTTCCGCGAAACGGACCACGGGCTCGCAAACCAGGGTTGGAAAGACAGCCACGATTCCGTGTTTCACGCGGATGGATCGCCTGCCCTGGGTCCGATCGCGCTGTGCGAAGTGCAGGGCTATGTGTTCGCCGCCAAGCAGCATGCAGCGCGTCTCGCCGACCTGTTCGGAGAAGCTGACTGGGCCTCGTCCCTGCGCAACTCCGCCGAGGACCTTCGCCAGCGCTTCGAGGATACGTTCTGGTCGGAGGAGATGGGCAGCTACGCGCTGGCGCTGGATGGCGCCAAGCGCCCCTGCCTCGTGCGCACCAGCAACGCCGGCCACGCTCTGTTCGCCGGCATCGCCGCACCCGATCGCGCCGCCCGCACGGCCGCGACGCTGATGTCGCAGGACGGCTTCAGCGGCTGGGGCCTGCGCACGCTGGCGCGCGGCGAGCCGCGCTACAACCCGATGTCCTACCACAACGGGTCGATCTGGCCGCACGACAACGCCATGGTGGCGCTCGGCATGGCGCAATACGGCCTGAAGCACGACGCCGCGACCATCTTCGGGGCCGTGTTCGACGCCGCCCTGCACCAGGAATCGCGACGGCTGCCCGAGCTCTATTGCGGCTTCCTGCGCAAGCGTCGCCGCGGGCCGGTCGGCTACCCGGTGGCGTGCTCGCCGCAGGCCTGGGCTGCCGCGACGCCGTTCGCCTTTCTGGAGGCCTGCCTTGGCCTGAAGATCTCGGCCGCCGACCGCATGGTGGCGCTGCGCGATCCGATCCTGCCGGCCTTTGTCGACGAGGTCGTTGTCCGGGGGCTGCAGGTGGCCGACGCGACCCTCGACCTGCGGATCCATCGCCACAACGGCGACGTGTCCGTCAACGTCCTGAACAAACGTGGCGACGTCCGGCTCGTGGTGGTGAAGTAGGGGCGGCCTTCATGTTCCCGCCGCATAGGTCGACGACACCGGCGCGGTGATCGTGCAGCGCACGCCGTCGGGGCCCAGCTCGTAATGGGTCTCGGCCGCGAGCTGGTACGGCAGGGCGCGCTCGATCAACTCCCGGCCGTAGCCCTTCCGGGTCGACACGAGCGCGCCGGGGACGCCCGTCTCGCGCCACTCCACCCGCAGGCGCTGCGCGCCGTCGCCCGCAACGATCAGCCGCCACGTGACCTCGACGTGGCCATCCGGCGTCGACAGCGCGCCGTATTTCACGGCGTTGGTGGTGAGCTCGTGCAACGCCAGCCCGAAGGTCTGGATCGTGGCCGAGCGCAGCCGGATCCCGCGCCGGCCCTTCAGGGTCACCTGGTCGCCGAGCCCGTTCTCGTCCGCGACGCCGTGCGCGGCGAATTCGGCCCGCAGAAGTTCGTCGAAACTTACCCGGTCCCCGTCCTCCAGCCGCGACAGAAGGCCGTTCACCCGCCCCAACGCGTCCAGCCGCGCCGTGAAGCTCTGGGTGAACGCTTGGAGCGACGTCGCGTCGGCCGCCGTACGCGTCGCGATCGCGCGAATCACGCCGATCAGGTTACGGGTCCGGTGCTGCAATTCGGCCAGCAGCACCTGCAGGCGATCTGCAATCGCTTTCTCGTCCGTGAAGTCATGCGCGATGCCGCCAATCCAGCGCGTCCTGCCCTGCGCGTCCGGAATCGGGAAATCGTGGCTCGTCAGCCAACGCACCTCCCCGTCGGACTGGCGCCGGAAGCGATAGCGCGAACTCACAGTTTGGCCGTCCGACACGCGCTCGATCGCCGCCAGGGCCTCTTCGCGGTCTTCGGGCAGGATGAAGTCGACCCAGTTCGGAATGGTTTCGCTGCGCAGCCCCTGCGCAAGCGCCGCACCGAAAACCCGCTCGAAGGCCGGCGAGAGGTAAACCCACTGCAGCGACCCTGCGTCCCTGATCCACAGCACGTCCGTGGAGGCTTCGCCGAACAGCCTGAACCGCTCCTCGCTTTCCTGCAGCGCCTGTCGCACCCGGCGGCGCTCGGTCATGTCCTGCCCGATTTTCAGGAACCCTTGCAGGACGCCGTGTTCGTCTCGCAGCGCACGGGTCGAGCCCTCGATAAAGGTGCGGCGCCCGTCGGCGCGCAGGTGCCACCGGATATCGGGCGTTACGCCGTCGCGGGCCGCGCCGGCCAACTCCTTTTCCACCGCGCCGGCCGCGCGGTCCTCCGGCGTGAACGTCGCCGCAAAGTGTCGGCCTTCGATCTCGCCTGCTTTCCAGCCGAACACCGCCTCCGCGCCCGGGGACCAGCGCTGGATCACCCCTTCGGTGTCGAGCAGCAGGATCGCGTAGTCGCGGGCGCTTTCCATTGTCAGGCGGTAGCGCTCCTCGCTCTCGCGCAACGCCGTGGTGGTCCGCACGCGCTCGTGCACGTCGATGGCGAGCCCCGCCCACGCCGTGATGGCTCCATCCGGGCCGATCACCGGCGCCGCGTGGCACTGCATCCAGCGCCAGCCGCCGGCCGCCATGGCGACACGGCATTCCAGCGCCATCGGGGCCCCAGCCCGCAGCGCCTCGGCCCAGCGCCGCTCCGCCATTCCCCGGTCGTCGGCTTGAAGGGCGCCGAGCCAACCCTCGCTGGCCCAGCTCTCGGCGGTTTGGCCCGTCAGGCTTCGCCACGCGATCTGGTCGCCCCCCGTCCTCCCGTCAGGTCCGGCGCTCCACCGCGCATGCGGTCGGTCGTGCAGCATGGAGCCGAGTAGCGCTTCGGCGACCGAAAAAGATTGCGGAACTGCGCTCACGTCGATCCATCGCTGTGCTGCCGGAAGGCCACGCTGATCTGGCGCGGGACACTGTGGATTCATAATTCCCGGAGGCCGGCAGCGTTTCGCAATCGGCCCCAAGAATCGATCGTCCCTGAATCCGGCGTCGAAATCCCGTGGCATATTCACGCTGGGCGAACTCCCAACTTACCCGAACCCGCCGCCTGACCTATGATGCGACGGCTGGTGAGGTTGGTCGGGAACAGTGTCGTGCAGGGGTCTCGCATTCTGATTGTCGAGGACGAAATGCTCGTCGCGATGATGATCGAAGACATGATCACCGACATGGGCCTTATCCCGGCCGGCGTCGCCGGACGTCTGCAGCAAGGCGTCGACCTGGCCGGCCGGCTCGATCTCGACGGGGCTGTTCTCGACGTGAACCTGGATGGGGAACAGTCCTTCCCGGTGGCCCGCGTGCTGCAGGGACGCAGCATCCCGTTCTTTTTCGCCACCGGCTATGGGGCAAAAGGCATTGCGGACGAGTTCAAGCAGTCGCTCGTGCTGCAGAAACCGTTCAACGCCGCCGAGTTGGAAAGCGCGTTCCGTCGGATCCTGCGCTGAGCCATCCCGTGTTCCAGCCGAACCGTCGGCCTTGAAGGTCGTTGTCCTTCGGACAGCAACCGCTCACGGAGCCTTTCATGCCGACCGAACTCCCCAACGAACGCGCGCTTCGAACGCCGGGCTCGATGGAGCTCGACCCCTCGGGCGGCGAGGGTGTGGCGATCAACGAAACCCGCAAGCTGATCGCCTCCGACAAGGTCGAGGGCACCACCGTGTTCAGCGCCGCCGGCGACGAGCTTGGGACCGTCCACAATTTCATGGTCGACAAGGTGTCGGGCCAGGTCGCCTACGTGGTGATGTCGTTCGGCGGGTTCCTTGGCGTGGGCGAGAGCTATCATCCGCTGCCGTGGCGCGCCCTGCGCTACGACCGCCAGCTCGGCGGCTATGTGGTCGACATCGACAAGAGCAACCTGGAGGCCGCGCCCCACTACGGCGCCGGCGAGGACCCGTTCGTGGACGACGAATACGGGGCCAAGGTGGACGCCTACTACCGCACGGCCCCCACGGCCTGAGCGCACGGCTGATCAAACAGCGTTCGGCGCCGCCACCGGGCTTGCGGTCGCGGGCGCGAGCCTCTATCGGCTAGGCGGACGGCAAGCGGAGCCCCGAAGGGCGGCTCCGCCTCGCCGGGCGGCTTCACGTCGCCCCGAGGCTTCGCCGTCGCGCCCAGCGAGCGAGGAAGAGCGCATGAAAGCCCGCGTCACCGTCACCCTGAAGACCGGCGTCCTCGACCCCCAGGGCAAGGCGATCGAGGGAGCGCTCCGGTCGCTCGGCGTCGACGGCGTCGACAGCGTGCGCCAGGGCAAGGTGTTCGACATCGAGCTCGCCGGCAAGGACAGGGCCGCCGCCGAGGCGACTCTCCAGGCCGCGTGCGAAAAGCTGCTCGCCAATACGGTGATCGAGAACTACCGCGTCGAGATCGTGGGGTGAGCCGATGAAGAGCGCCGTTATCGTCTTCCCCGGCTCGAACCGCGACGGGGACATCATCCGCGCCATCCGGGCCGGCACCGGCCACGAGCCCGCCTCCGTGTGGCACGCCGACCACGAACTGCCAGCCGGAACCGATCTCGTCGTGCTGCCGGGCGGCTTCAGCTATGGCGACTATCTGCGTTGCGGTGCCATCGCAGGGCGGGCCAACATCATGGACGCCGTGCGGGCCCACGCGGCGCGCGGCGGCCTCGTGCTGGGCGTCTGCAACGGTTTCCAGATACTGGTGGAATCCGGCCTGTTGCCGGGCGTGCTGATGCGCAACTCGCAGCTGAAGTTCGTGTGCAAGATGCAGCACCTGCGCGTCGAGCGCGCCGACACGCCCTTCACCAACCGCTACACAACCGGCCAGGTGATCGAGGTCGCGATCGCGCACGGCGAGGGCAACTACATCGCGGACGACGAGACCGCGCATCAGCTCGAGGCCGAGGGCCGCGTCGCGTTCCGGTATTGCGACGCCGACGGGCAGATCGGCAGCCGAACCAACCCCAACGGATCGTTCAACGACATTGGCGGCATTTACTCGTCGGGCTTCAACGTGCTCGGCATGATGCCGCATCCCGAGAACCTGATCGACCCGCTCGTCGGCGGCACGGACGGCCTGCCGCTGTTCCAGAGCCTCGTGGCCGACTGGAAGCCGCTGGCGGCCTGAGGCGGCTTGGAGCGCCAGCGCCGCCAAGCCCTACGATCCCCTCATCCTGAGAGCCTGGCCGGCCAATCGTTCGAACACCCTCGATACCCTCATCCTGAGGAGCAGGCCGTCTTCGGCCTGCGTCTCGAAGGACGAGGGAGACCAGCTTGGACGAAAAATTCAGCCTTCTGGAACCCCTCGTCCTTCGAGACGCCATGCGAAGCCGCATGGCTCCTCAGGATGAGGGGCATGGTTGGGGTTGCGCCATCGTGACACCCACAAACAGCCACGGCCCCGGCCGGGGGGCCGAGGCCGTGCTCCATCCTCACCGGTACGCGGTTACATGGTGAGGCGGATGGACGTGATGTCGCTGGCGATGCGCTTGAACACGGCGTCGAGCTGGCTGGCGCTGGTGACATCGAAGAATTTGGACGAGTCGGTGGCGCAGCTTTTCAGCAGGGCGGCGTTCCCGTTGATCACCCGCACTGTGTAGAGCGTGATCTTGTTGGCGCTCTTCTTCACCTCGTCGCAGGCCGCCTTGGTGCGCGTGTCCATCTGGTAGACCGAATCGCCAAAGCGGTTCTGCGTGTTGTCGCCGTCCGTCAGCAGGATCATGAATTTCTCGACCCCATCCGTGCCGAACGCCGCTCCGCCCGTCAGCGGCGCGCCGGGCGACAGCGCCGCCAGGCCCCAGGCCAACCCGATCGTAATGTTGGTGTTGCCGACCGCGTTCATCGCGTCCACCGAGGTGCGCAGGCCGGCGAAATCCGTCGAGAGCGGCCGTACGGGCGCCAGCGCGGTTCCCCATTGGCAGGTCTGCACGGCCGGGTATTTGGCCATGGGGGAGTCGTTGGTGTCGTAGCCGCTGTTGCGATCCGCCACGCAGCCCTGCCACGTGGCCTTGTTCACCGCGTTGGTGGAGAAATCGAGCCAGGTCTCGTTCTTCCACGCGGTGTCGAGATGCACCTGCGTGTTGAACGGCACCAGCGCGATCTTCACCTGGTCAGTCTCCTTGGAGGCCGCCTCCAGGGTGGTGACAAGGTTCTTGGCCGCCTTTTTGAGCTCGGTGATCTTGTTGGAGCTTGCCATGGAGCCGGTGTTGTCCAGCACCATCGCGACCTCGATCTTGCGAACGCCCCAGGCCGCCTGCCCGGCCGCGGCGAGCGCCATCTCTGTCTTGCCCGCCATCTTCATGAAGGTGGTCGGGTAAAGCCCCTGCACGTCCACGACGACCTTCTTGTCGGCCGTCTTTGAGATCGTCAGCGCCGTGCGGACGAAGTCCTTGGCGATCCGGTTCGCGCCGGCGTCCGCCCAGTTCGCCGCGAAAGCCGCTTCAAAGAACGTCGTGCCTTTGCTCTGGATGTCGGCGTCGCTGAGGTCGCCCGCCTGCCGGGCCATCGCCAGGGCGGTTGCATCGGCGGCGGCCTGAACACGGGCGCGCATCGCCAGTAGCCGGTCATAGTCCACCGCGCTTCCCACCGCCAACAGCATGGGGATGATCGAGACCGCGAACAGCGTGCTGACGGAGCCGCGGGCGTCGGTCTTGAAGCGGTTCAGAATGGACATTGCAGCGATCCTCGAAGGGTTCTGCAACTCCAGGTTTCAAATCCGGCGCCATGGGTTTCATGCCGCGTATCGCGCCATCCTGAACCACAACCTGTGCGTTTAGGTCGGTTGCACCGCACGCTGCGCAGCTTCAGCCCGCGGGCGTCCCGAAACGAAACAGGCGCCCGGCGCGGGCCATTCGCCATCCCATTGCGGCGCGGCATTGCCATGGCGCCTGTCGGGCTTTATGCGAAAGGCGAGACCGGCGCGCGCGCCGCGCCGCCCTGCGCCGGCCCGAGCCGCTGACCATGACCCCAGACCCGAGAGGGCGACCGTGATCCCCAACGCCGTCAAGATCACCCCCGAACTCGTGGCCGAGCATGGCCTCAAGCCCGACGAGTACCAGCGCATCCTGGATCTCATCGGCCGCGAGCCCTCGATCACCGAGCTCGGCATCTTCTCGGCCATGTGGAACGAGCACTGCTCGTACAAATCCTCCCGCCTTCATCTGAAGACGCTCCCCACCAAGGCCCCCTGGGTCATCCAGGGCCCGGGCGAGAACGCCGGCGTGATCGACATCGGCGACGGCATGGCGTGCGTGTTCAAGATGGAGAGCCACAACCACCCGAGCTACATCGAACCCTACCAGGGCGCGACCACGGGCGTCGGCGGCATCTTGCGCGACGTCTTTACCATGGGCGCGCGGCCCATCGCGTGCCTCAACGCCCTGCGCTTTGGCGACCCGTCCCACCCGCGCACGCGCCATCTCGTGGCCGGCGTGGTGGCGGGCGTCGGCGGCTACGGCAACTCCTTCGGGGTGCCGACCGTGGGCGGCCAGTTCGGCTTCCATACCCGCTACGACGGCAACATCCTGGTCAACGCCATGGCGGTCGGCATCGCCAAGGCGGACGAGATTTTCTACGCCGCGGCCACGGGCGTCGGGAACCCGATCGTCTATCTCGGCTCCAAGACCGGCCGCGACGGCATCCACGGCGCCACGATGGCGTCCGCCGAGTTCGACGACAAGTCGGAGGAGAAGCGCCCCACCGTGCAGGTCGGCGATCCCTTTGCCGAGAAGCTGCTGCTGGAGGCCTGCCTGGAGTTGATGCAGACCGGCTCGGTGATCGCCATCCAGGACATGGGCGCGGCCGGCCTTACCTGCTCGGCCGTCGAGATGGGGGCCAAGGGCGACCTCGGCGTCGAGCTCGACCTCGACAAGGTGCCGTGCCGCGAGGCCGGCATGTCGGCCTACGAGATGATGCTGTCGGAGAGCCAGGAGCGCATGCTCATGGTGCTCGACCCCGCCAAGGAGGCGCAGGCCAAGGCCGTCTTCGTGAAGTGGGGTCTCGACTTCGCCGTGATCGGCCACACCACCGACACGCTGCGCTTCGTCGTGAAGCACCGGGGCGAGGTCATGGCCGACCTGCCTATCAAGGAGCTGGGCGACGAGGCCCCGCTCTATGACCGGCCGCACATCGCCAACACGCACCAGCCCGTGCTCGCGCCCGACAGCGTCCAGCCGCCGGTCGGCGCCGCGGACGCGCTGCTGCGCCTCGTCGGCTCTCCGGACCTCTGCTCCAAGCGTTGGGTCTGGGAGCAGTACGACCACCTCATCCTCGGCAACACCGTGCAGCAGCCGGGCGGCGACGCCGCCGTGGTGCGCGTGCTGGACGGCCCCAAGGGCCTGGCGCTGACCTCCGACGTCACGCCGCGCTATTGCGAGGCCGATCCCGTCGAAGGCGGCAAGCAGGCCGTCGCCGAGGCCTGGCGCAACATCACGGCCGTGGGCGGTCAGCCGCTGGCCATCACGGACAACCTCAACTTTGGCAATCCGGAGCGACCGGACGCCATGGGCCAGTTCGTCGGCTGCATCCGCGGCATCGGCGAAGCCTGCCGGGCGCTGGACTTCCCGGTCGTGTCCGGCAACGTCTCGCTCTACAACGAGACCAACGGCCGCGGCATCCTGCCGACGCCGACCATCGGGGGCGTCGGCCTGCTGGACGATGTCACCGTGAACGCCTCGGTGGGCTTCAAGGCGGCCGGAGAGGCCATCATCCTGGTGGGCGACACGCAGGGCTGGATCGGTCAATCGGTGTGGCTCAAGGAGATCGCCGGCCGGGAGGAGGGCGCGCCGCCGCCCGTCGACCTCGCGGTCGAGCGCCGCAACGGCGACTTTGTGCGCGGGCTCATCCGCAACTGGGGCATCCGCACGGTCCATGACCTGTCGGACGGCGGCCTCGCGGTCGCGCTCGCCGAAATGGCGATGGCCAAGCGCATTGGCGCGACGATCGAGACGCTACCGGCCGGGCCCGCCCACGCGGTGCTGTTCGGCGAGGACCAGGCGCGCTACCTCCTGGCCGTTCCAGCCGACGAGGCCGACGCCGTGCTCGCGCAGGCCAAGGCCTCCGGCGTTCCCGCCATGCGTCTCGGCGTCACCGGCGGCGACACGTTGAACCTGCCGGGTGAAGCGCCCATATCGGTCGAGGCCCTGCGGTCGGCGCACGAGAATTGGCTGCCGAACTACATGGCCGGCCACCCCACCACGGCCGAAGCGGCCTGACGGAGCAAACCCCTATGGCCATGGACGCCCGCGAGATCGAGCGGCTGATCAAGGAAGCCCTGCCGGACGCCGTTGTCGAGATCCGCGATCTCGCCGGCGATGGCGACCACTATGCCGCAACCGTGGTGTCATCGGCCTTCAAGGGCCTGCCGCGCGTCAAGCAGCACCAGCTGGTTTATGCGTCGCTGAAGGGCAACATGGGCGGCGTGCTGCACGCCCTTGCGCTGACGACCTCCACGCCCGAATAATCACACGACAGCCAACCGGCGCGCCTTGACCGCGCACGAGGAAAGGACCGGACCATGAGCATCCAGGATACCATCAAGACCGAAGTCACCTCCAACGACGTCGTGCTGTTCATGAAGGGCACGCCCCAGTTCCCGATGTGCGGGTTCTCGGGCCAGGTCGTGCAGATGCTGGACTACCTCGGCGTGCCCTATAAGGGCATCAACGTTCTCGAGAACGACGAAATCCGCCAGGGCATCAAGGACTACGCCAACTGGCCGACCATTCCGCAGCTCTACGTCAAGGGCGAGTTCCTGGGCGGCTGCGACATCGTCCGCGAGATGTTCCAGTCGGGCGAGCTGCAGACGCACTTGACCGAGAACGGCGTCGCCCTGAAGCAGGCCGCCGGCGCCTGATCGAGAGCGGTCGGACGGTCTGAAACTCCGACGCTCGCGCCTCAGGCGGGAGTGTCACGCGGGTGTCACGCAAGAGGTCTATGGCGCGCCATGGACATCATCATCTACCACAACCCTGACTGCGGCACGTCGCGCAACACCTTGGCGCTGATCCGCAACGCTGGCATCGAGCCACACGTCGTCGAATACCTGAAGACGCCGCCGGCCACTGCCCTCCTGCGCTCCCTGCTGGCGCGGGCCAGCCTTCCGGTGCGCGACGCAATGCGCCAGAAAGGCACGCCCTACGCCGATCTCGGGTTAGAAAACCCAGCGGTGTCTGACGACCAGCTGTTCGACGCCATCCAGGCGCACCCAATCCTGCTGAACCGGCCGTTGGTGGTGACTCCGCTGGGCGTGAAGCTCTGCCGGCCATCCGAGCTCGTGCTCGATATTCTTCCTGAGGGCTCCCAGCGCGGCGAGTTCAACAAGGAAGACGGCGAACGCGTGGTCGACGAGCACGGCCGGCGGGTGGCGACCGCTTGATCTACTCGCCCGCCCAGCGGCTCGCCGCCGAAGCGCTCGGAACGGCGCTCTTGGTGGCCGCCGTGGTCGGCTCCGGCATCATGGCCGAGAAACTCGCGGGCGGCAGCTTGGCGCTGGCCCTGCTCTGCAACACCATTCCGACCGGCGCGATCCTGTATGTGCTGGTCACCGTGTTTGGGCCCGTTTCTGCCCATTTCAATCCGGCGGTCAGCCTCGTGTTCGCGATCCGGGGCGAGTTGCCCTGGGCGAGGCTGGCCCCCTATGTGATCGGACAGGTGCTCGGCGGGATAGCCGGCACGCTGCTCGCGCACGTCATGTTCGACCAGCCCGCCTTCCAATTCTCGGTCACGGCCCGCACCGGCCTCGCCCAGTGGATCTCGGAAGCGGTAGCCACCTTCGCGCTGGTTCTGACGATCCTCGGCGCGATCAGGGTTAAGCCGGACGCCGTCCCGGTCGCGGTCGCACTCGTGATCACGTCGGCCTACTGGTTCACCTCGTCGACGTCGTTCGCCAACCCTGCGGTGACCATCGCGCGCGCCTTGTCCAATACCTTCGCGGGCATCGCGCCGGCGGACGTTCCGGCCTTCGTCGTCGCGCAGCTCTGCGGCGCCGCAACCGCCATGCTGGTGGCCGAGCGGGTCTTCGGATGGCGGAGACCGAACACGGCCGGATGAGCCAACCACGATGCCGCCGATGAGAAAAGGCCGGCATCGCTGCCGGCCTCATGATTTGGGTGAGCTGCGGCTTACTGCTCGGCGGCCAGCGACGCCTGGCGTTGCGGCATCGGCTTGAGGGGCGGCTCGGATCCGTCGGCCTGACGCCGCGGCGGCATCGGCGCGCGGGCGGGCTGCGGCGTCGTCGGCTCGGCCGAGACGGCGGCCGGCGTCGGCTCTTCCGAGGCGCCAAGCCAGCGCTTGTAGAACGGCTTGCTCTCGCCCGATGCCGTCGCGACCGGCGCTTCAGTCTTCGGCGCCGTCCTGGACCCAAACAGCGAGCCGATGGCGCTGAAAGCGCCGCTGGGCGGCGGAGCGGGCGCAAGCGCCGTCACGTTGGCGGGAATTGGCTGGGCGGCCACCACGACGGGCGCGGGCTTGCCAGGCTTGTTTTTGCCAAGCGTACCGACCACGGCGGGTTCGCTCTTGGCCGCGACAACCACCGGGGAAGCCTTGGCGGGCTCGGCCTTCACGGCTTCGGCCTGCGCGACCGCGACCGTCGCCTGACGGCGCTGGCCGCGCTCGTCCACGGCGTATTCCTCGATGGAGTCCAGCGCCTCAGGCCGGCTGATGTCGCCCAGCGAGGCCACCTTGGCGGGCGTCATGCCGAGCGTGGCGTAGCGATCGTCCGACTGGCCCATGGCGTAGCGGCCGGTGCGGAAGCTCATGTGCTGGCCGCCATCGGCGTATTGCACCCGCACGGCGGGCGTGCCCTTGCCGACCAGCTCGGCGACCTTCTCCTGGTCGTGCCGGTCCTTGGCGGCGACCTGCTGGGCGAGCTCGGGGTCCATCTTCAGGGCCGGGCAGGCGGCGGTCGGGTCGAGGCGGCTCGCGCCGTCGGCGTCGAACACGTACTTGCCGCCGCAATACGCGACCTTCGGCTCCTGCTTGGTCACCTCGAAGTGGTCGGAGCCTTCCTTCAGGTTCTTCCAGTAGGACATGTTCGGGTCGTGGCGGAACTTGGCGAGGTTCTCGGCCGTCATCCGGAACGGATAGGACTGGAACTGCACCGCCTTCTGGCCGCCGTTGAAGGCCTCGCGCATGACCGCGTAGATCTCTTCGATCTGCTCGTTGGTCATCGCGAAGCAGCCGCGCGACGAGCAGGTGCCGTGCACCATGATGTCGCCGCCGTTGCGCCCCATGGCGCGCTCCATCGGGTTCGGATACCCGACATTGAACGACAGCCAGTAGGCCGAGTTCGGGTTCATCTGCGCGGTCGTGACCGTGTAGAAGCCCTCGGGAACCTGGCGGTCGCCTTCGCGTTTCTTGGGTCCGAGCTGACCCGACCAGCGGCAGATCGGGTAGGTCTTGATGTGCTCGTACTTGCCGTTCGAGGCCTGCTTCCAGACCTCGATTTCGGACTCTTTCTTGTAGGCGCGGATCAAGACCGGCGAGCTGCGCGTGGCGCCCTTCTCGGTCATCAACGCCAGCGTGTCGGACGGGATCGGCGCGTAAGCGCGGGCTGGGTAGCGGCCGGAATCGGCGTTGCAGCCTGCCAAAAGCACGGCCGCGACGGCGGCGTAGGCCAGCTTGGCGATCGGGAAACGGGACAGCGTCATCGACATCAGGCAACCCCCGAGGTCGTCATTGCGACCCCTGTGCTCGATTAGAACCGTCAACCTTTACGGAACCTTACCGGCCGGGGGCATCCCACGCCAGGCTGGTTAACGAAGTGTCAACAGCCGAGCGTCTGCCGCGCCCTGGCTAGAGTTTCCGGCCGATGGCCAGGAACTTGTCCGCACGTTTCGCACGAATTTCGTCGCGGGAAAAGCCCGCCCACTGGGAGAGTGCGCCTTCGAGCGCAGCGCCGGCGGCCGTCACGGCCTCCTCGGGCGCGCGGTGCGCGCCCCCGCGCGGCTCCGGCACGATGCCATCGATAACGCCAAACTTCAGCAGGTCCTGGGCGGTGATCTTCATGTTGGTGGCGGCGTCCTGCGCCCGGGCGCTGTCGCGCCACAGGATGGAGGCTGACGCCTCCGGCGACGCCACCGTGTAGATGGCGTGCTCCAGCATCAGGACGGTGTTGCAGCTTGCGATCGCGACGGCGCCGCCTGAGCCGCCCTCGCCGATCACCAGCGCGACGTTGGGCGAACCCAGCGCGAGGCACGCGTCCGTGGAGCGCGCGATAGCCTCGGCCTGCCCGCGCTCCTCTGCGCCGATGCCCGGATAGGCCCCGGCCGTGTCGACGAAGCTCAGCACCGGAATGTCGAAGCGGTCCGCAAGCTCCATCAGGCGCGCCGCCTTGCGGTAGCCCTCCGGCATCGCCATGCCGAAATTGTGCTTGAGGCGGGTCTCGGTGTCCGAGCCCTTCTCCTGCCCGATCACGCACACGGACTGGCCGCGAAAACGCCCGAAGCCGCCGATGATCGCCTCATCCTCGCCAAAGGCGCGGTCGCCCGCCAGCGGGGTGAAATCCTCGATCAGCGCGCGCAGGTAATCGACAAAATGCGGCCGCATGGGGTGGCGCGCCACCATGGTCTTCTGCCACGGCGTCAGCGCCCCATAGAGCTCCCGCAGCTGCGTGGCCGCCTTGGCCTCCAGCTGCTCGATCTCCTTGGCGAGCGCGGGCGAACCGCTGCTCTCGGCGACGCCGCGCAATTCGTCGGCCTTGGCCTCGAGCTCGGCGACGGGCTTTTCGAAATCGAGATAGCTTCGCATCGGTTGGATGGCCGGGCGCCTGTCTGTGTGGGCGGCGGGGGCCACCCTGAAATCGCGCCCGCGCGGGGGCTGAGCGGCGGATAAGTGGCCTCTCGGGACCTCTTAGTCAAGCGACGCCGTGTGAACGGGAGCGAGGGACGCCATGCCCTCCCCCCGCGTCAGGCGCGGCGCCGGCACCAGAACGGGGCGCATCTGGGTGGCCCCCACCCGCCGCGTCTGGCGGATCGCCACCGGCCGGTACAGCGTCTTGGTGGCCTCGATCATGTGCACGCCCGCGAACGGGAGCGCGAGCGTGGCGCCGACCCGCTCCCACGTGGCGGCGGAACGCAGAAAGGTTCGGCGCGGGATGGGAGGCACGTAGAGCGCCTCGGCCCAGTGCACCGGCGAAAACAGCGCCTCGCGCAGGACCGTGGTGAGCTGCCCGCGCGAAAACGGCTGGCCAAAGCCGAAGGGGGTCGTGTCCATGCGGGCCCAGAGCCCGCGCCGGTTGGGCGCGACCAGGATCAGGCGGCCGCCCGGCGTCAGGATGCGCCACATCTCGCTCAGGATCTCACGCGGGCTCTCGCCGATCTCGAGCGCATGCACGAGCAGCACGCGATCCACGCTGGCGTCGGCCAGCGGCATCATGTCGAGATCGCATAGCGCCGCCGCCGAGAGCCCGCCCGACGGCCAGTTCACCACCCCCTGCGCGGCCGGCATCACCGCGATGACGCGTTCCGCCTCGCCCGAGAACAGGTCGAGATACGGCGTCGCGTAGCCGACGCCGAGCACCGCCAGGCTGGTCACGTTGCTCCAGCGCGCCCGGATGGCGCGGCCGAGCAGCCGGCGCGCCACAGCGCCGAGCGGGCCGGTGTAGAAGGTGCGCAGATCGACGACGTCGAGGCTCATCGGCTCAGCACGAGGGTTCGGCCCGCGGAGCTGGATCCGCAAGGCTGGAGCCCCATGTGGCAGAACGCCGTTGCGACGCGCAAGGCGCCACCCGACAATAGGGTTGACCAGTTCCCCCTGATCGGGTCCACCCTCCCGGTCCCCGCCCCCTCCTCCATGGTGACGAGATGCCCGCAGAGATCCGCCAGTTCCTGATCGGCTCCGACAATTTCGGCGTGCTGATCCACGACCCCGAGACCGGCGCCACCGCGACGATCGACGCCTGCGAGGACGCCCCCATCCAGCGCGCGCTGGACGAAGCCGGCTGGAAACTCACCCACATCCTGGTCACGCACCACCACGACGACCACATCGCCGGCATTCCGGCCCTGAAGGCGCGCAGCGGCGCGCGCGTGATTGGCCCTGCGCGCGACCGGGACCGCATCCCCGGCATGGACCGCGGCCTCGACGAGGGCGACACCGTGATCGTCGGCGCCATGGCCGCCACCGTGATCGACACCCCCGGCCACACGGCCAACCACATCAACTTCCATTTCGCCGGCGAGAAGATCCTGTTCTCGGGCGACACGCTGTTCTCGCTCGGCTGCGGCCGCCTGTTTGAGGGCACGCCCGCGCAGATGTGGACCTCGCTGCAAAAGCTAGCCGCCCTACCGGACGACACGC
The DNA here is from genome assembly GCF_014636935.1 of Alsobacter metallidurans. Taxonomy (GTDB): domain Bacteria; phylum Pseudomonadota; class Alphaproteobacteria; order Rhizobiales; family Beijerinckiaceae; genus Alsobacter; species Alsobacter metallidurans. The sequence continues at coordinate 222,438 of NZ_BMES01000003.1, forward strand.
GCGTGTATTGCGGCCATGAGTACACGCTCTCCAACGCCCGCTTCGCCCTGACGGTGGACCCCGACAACGCCGCCCTGCGCGAGCGCGCCGCCGAGGTTGAGCAGCTGCGCGCCGCCGGCTCCTTCACGCTGCCCACCACCATCGGGCGAGAAAAGGCCACGAACCCCTTCCTGCGCGCCGCAGACCCGGCTGTGGCGGCTGCGGTCGGCATGGCGGGACGGACGCCGCTGGAGGTCTTCACCGAACTGCGCGAGCGCAAGAACCGGGCCTGAGATCCGCATGAATCCGAGCCTGCCCGCCGGATTGAGCGCAGCCGACATCGTGCGGCTGCTCGACCTCGCCCCCCATCCGGAAGGCGGCTTCTATCGCGAGACGTTCCGGGATCCACGCGTGGACGCGGACGGCCGCGCCGCCTCGACGCTGATTTACTTCCTCCTCGGCGCGGGCGACATTTCCGAATGGCACCGCGTCGACGCCGTCGAGGTCTGGCACTACTACGCGGGCGCGCCGCTGGTGCTCACCCAGTCGCCCAATGGCCACGACGCGCACGCGCAGCATCTCGGGCCCAACCTGGCGACCGGCCAGCGCCCGCAGATCGTCGTGCCGGCCGGCTGCTGGCAAACCGCCGTGAGCCTCGGCGCCTGGACGCTGGTGGGCTGCACGGTGGCGCCCGGCTTCGAGTCCGCGGGCTTCGAGCTCGCGCCCCCGAACTGGCGGCCCACGCCGCGCTGAACCAACCGTCGCACCCGGAGCCTCGCCTTGGACGTCGCCGCCCTGCAGCAACCCACCTGTGTGTCGCTCGATCGCGTTCGCGCCTTCGAGCTCCATAGCGCCCGCGCCTGGCCGGCGCCCGAAGTCTTACGGCTCCATGGCTGGGAAGCGCGGCTCACGCCCGGGTCGCGCTCGCGGCGGGTGAACTCCCTCAACGCCATCACGCCGGTTCCGGGCGGCTTTCCGGACGCGCTCGCGGAGGCGCGTCGCCTGTGCCAAGCCCGCGGCCTGCCCTGTACGGTGCGGCTAACGCCGTTGACCCCGCCGGACGCTCTCTCCCTGCTGGCGACCGGCGAAGCCGCTCCGGCAGGTGAAACCATCGTGATGGCGGTCGATCTCTCGGCTGAGCCCCCGCCCGCGGCCGACGGCGTCGAAATCACCTCCGCGGCCACGCCGAGCTGGCTCGACGGCATGGCGGCTTCCGGCGCGGACGCCGAGGAGCGCGCCCTGATCGCCCGCCTGGTCGGCGCGGTCGCGATGCCGCAGGGCTTCGCCACCGTGTGGCGGGACGGGGCGGCGGTCGCGTTCGGCCGCGCGGCGGTTGAGAACGGCATCGCGGGCGTATTCCATGTCGCGACCCCGCCCGAGGCGCGCCGCCGAGGCCACGGGCGTACGATGACGGCCGCCCTGCTCGCCTGGGCGCACCGCCAGGGCGCTCGCGAAGCCTACCTGCAGGTGGTGGCCGAAAATGCGCCCGCGGCCGGGCTCTATCGCGGTCTCGGTTTCACCGAGGCCTATCGCTACAGCTACCTGCGCGCGTGACGCTCACGACACCTTGCGGCGGAGCATGTCGAGCGAGGCGAGCAGGGCGCCCCCCACGATCAGCGCCGTCGCGACGCCCAGCGACCAAGTTGCGGCCGCCGCGCCCGCCGCAACCAGGATGATGGTCGACAGCACCGGCGCCGCATAGGAGGCGACGCCCAGAACCCTGATCTCGCCGTGCTTCACGCCGTGGTCCCACAGGTAGAAGGCCGCCCCGACCGGCCCGAGCCCCAGGCCGATCACGGCAAGCCATTGCGCGGCTCCGTTCGGCCATACCGTTGTCTCGAACGCAAGATGGCACACCAGCGCCAGCGCGGCCGTCACGAGGCAGAATCCCACCACGGCGTCCGTCGGCACCGCGCCGAAGCGCCGCGACAGCACCGAATAGCCGGACCACACGAAAGCGCAGCCGAGCGCCAGCAGGTAGCCGGGCGTCGCAGCCGGGTCCAGCGTCAGCCCGCCGCTTCGCCCCGTGATCAGCACCGCCACGCCGGCGAGGCCCAAAAGCGCGCCCACGACATGGTTGCCCTTCAGGCGTTCGCCCGGCAACAGCGCCGAGAACAGCACGATCAGCAACGGCCACAGATAGGCGACGAGGCTCGCCTCGGCGGGCGGCGCGAGCCGGAGCGCGGCGTAGTAAAGGGCATGGTAGCCAAACAGGCCGCCCACGCCCAACGCCCAGACTGGCCATGGCTGCCGCAGGCTGCGCCAGGCGCCGGGTCGAAACGCCCAGCTCGCCGCCCCCATGCCGCCGCCGATCGCGAAGGTGAGGGCAAGCAGCTGGAAAGGCGGGACCGCGCCGGACGCCGCCGTCAGGAGCGCCAGGGCGGACCAGAGCAGGATGGCTCCGAACCCGGAGAGCGTTGCGAGAAACAAAGGGGACCTACCGCAGAGGATGCCGGCCGGAAAACGCCGGCAGGTCGATTCACGTGAACCGCGCGCGAGCCATAAAACCCGGCCCGGCAAAAGCAACAAGGGAATGCGGCGGTCGAAAGCGTCATGCCGCAGCTCGCGACCGCCGTCCAGGACGCTCACGCGCGGGTCGGCGGTGGTCGTGCGTCAAAGGAATTGCAGAAACCCTGGCGATTAATCGCATCTCGAAGGTTGGCGACCTCGAACATTACTGTCGTCGCGAACGTGGTTTGCCAGAATAATCGTTCACCATAGGTTTAAAGGCGTGGTTCATCAAAAAGCCAGCGTTGACAAGCTTTAGACCATAACCCGGGTTCAGCACGCCTCTTTGCCGACATGTGCCTGCCAGTAGCTAACATCATGAACACAAGGTTAAGTTGTAGAGGTTGCCAAAAAATCTTATTTGATTTTTATCATGCGCGCCTTTATCGTGGTCTAAACGCAGTTCCAACAAGACGATTGTCCCATGACCGATCAATCTTACACGCGCGCCTTGAGTGATCTCGCGGTCGGGCTCCGCTCGAAGCTGATGAACTCATCAGAGGAATTCCGACTTCTGGCGTCTCTCGAGAAGCTGATCGAGGAGATGTCGTCCCAGACCGGCGGCGAGCCGGCCCCCGGGAGGGCCCGCACCGTGGCCCCGCCCGCGCCGCAGTCCTCGCAATCATTGTCGTCGAAGTCGCTGCGCACCAGCGCCTACGAGATCCTGCGTGAAGCAAACGGTCCGCTGCCGATCGGCGAGATCCTGGAGCGGTTGAACCAGCGGGGCGTGACGTTCAGCGCCCGCAATCCCCGAGCGGCGCTGTCGTCGAACATGTCCCAGGACGCCCGCTTCGAGAATGGCGTGGTTGGCGGCCGCCCGATGTGGCGGCTCAAGGAAACCGCCCAGGACGAGGCGGCGGAAGACCTCGGAGCAGCCCAGCGCGTCGCCCGCCGCTGAACCGTGTCAGCGGCCCAGCGTCGAGCGCTAAGCAGGCTCGCTTCGCCTTGGCCTCGCAACGAAGGCCAGGCTCGGCGAACGATTGGATAATTCCGTCATCCCCCGGCGACTAAGCATCTGGGAGGGAACCAGGCGACTGGGCTCAGCAGGGCGCCGTTGGCCCTGGACCCCTTCCCGAGCTGCCGCGCAGGTCGCCGGGGATGACGGCCGACATTGTTTGCGACATCAGGCAGACCGGTGCTCGAACACCCGGCCCAACTCCCGGCGTTGCGATCGCGGCAAAGCAATCCAGCTGAACGCCGGGCGTTCACGCGGGATTGCTTCGCGGCTGGCTCACAATAACGGAGCGCCGTCAGATCATCGCCTGGCCGCCATTGGCCGAGATGGTCGACCCGGTGATGAAGCCGGCGTCGTCGGAGGCCAGGAAGGCCACGATGCGGGCGATCTCCTCCGGCTCGCCGAGGCGGCCGACCGGGATCTGCGGGATGATGCGGGTCTTCAGCACGTTCTCGTCGATGGCGCGCACCATCTCGGTGCCGATGTAGCCGGGGCAGATGGCGTTCACGGTGATGTTCTTGGCCGCGCCCTCCTGGGCGAGCGCCTTCACGAAGCCGAGGTCGCCGGCCTTGGCGGCAGAGTAGTTCACCTGGCCCATCTGGCCCTTCTGGCCGTTGATGGACGAAATCACGATCACGCGGCCGAAGCTGCGGTTGCGCATGCCTTCCCACACAGGGCGGGTCACGTTGAACAGCGAGTCCAGATTGGTGCGGATCACGGCCGACCACTGATCCTTGGTCATCTTGTGGAAGAATCCGTCGCGGGTGATGCCGGCGTTGTTCACCAGCACATCGACCGGGCCGAGCTCGGCCTCGACCTTGGCGATGCCCGCCGCCGTGGCGTCGAAATCGCCCACGTCGAACTTGAACACCGGAATGCCGGTCTCGGCCTTGAACGCGTTGGCGACTTCGTCATTGCCGCCGTAATTCGCCGCGACCGAGAAGCCGGCGGCCTTCAGCGCCTTGCTGATCGCCGCTCCGATGCCGCGCGTGCCGCCCGTGACCAGTGCAACCCTCGCCATGTCGTTCCCCTCTCGATGATGATTTGAACGCGCCTTCACGGGCGCTTGCCTATGCGGTCGGGAGCCCGCGAGGGGCTCCCGCTCAGGTTCTCAACGCTCGACGCAGAGCGCGATGCCCATGCCGCCGCCGATGCACAGCGTGGCGAGGCCCTTCTTGGCGTCGCGGCGCTTCATCTCGTGCAGCAGGGTTACGAACACGCGGGCGCCGGACGCGCCGATCGGATGGCCGATCGCGATGGCGCCGCCATTCACGTTCACCTTGTCGGTGTCCCAGCCCATGTCCTTGTTGACCGCGATCGCCTGGGCGGCGAAGGCCTCGTTGGCCTCGATGAGGTCGAGGTCGCCGACGCGCCAGCCGGCCTTTTCGAGCGCCTTGCGGGAGGCCGGGATCGGGCCCGTGCCCATCACGGCCGGGTCCACGCCCGACGTCGCCCAGGAGGCGATGCGGCCGAGCGGGGTGAGGCCGCGGCGCTGCGCCTCGGCTTCGGTCATCAGCACCACGGCGGCCGCGCCGTCATTGATGCCCGACGCGTTGCCGGCCGTCACAGTGCCGTCCTTGGAAAAGGCCGGGCGCAGCTTGGCGACCGCCTCATAGGTGGTGCCGGGGCGGATATACTCGTCCTGATCCACCACGATGTCGCCCTTGCGGGTCGAGACCGTGAAGGGGACGATCTCCTCCTTGAACTTGCCGGAGCTCTGCGCCGCCTCGGCCTTGTTCTGCGACGCGGTGGCGAAGCGATCCTGCTCCTCCCGGGTCAGCTGCCACTTGGACGCTACGTTCTCGGCCGTGTTGCCCATGTGATAGCCATGAAAGGCGTCCAGCAGGCCGTCCTTCAGCATCGTGTCGATGAGCTTCAGCTCGCCCATTTTCTGGCCGCTGCGCAGATAGGCGGCGTGCTGAGAGGTCGACATGCTCTCCTGGCCGCCGGCCACGATCACCTTGGCGTCGCCGTTGGCGATCTGCTGCATGCCGATCGCAACCGCGCGCAGGCCGGAGCCGCAGAGCTGGTTGAGGCCCCAGGCGGTTTTCTCCTGCGGCACGCCGGCCTTCATGGCGGCCTGACGGGCCGGGTTCTGGCCTTGGCCGGCGGTGAGGATCTGGCCGAGGATCACCTCGTCGACCTCGTCGGGCGAAACGCCGGCGCGCTCGATGGCGGCCTTCACGGCTGCTGCGCCGAGGTCATGGGCGGCCGTGTTGGCGAAAACGCCGTTGAATGATCCAACCGCCGTGCGCGCCGCGCTGACGATGACGATGTCGTTTGCCGCCATGAGGTCCTCCTCGATTTCGGGTCGCCAGGGCGGACGCGGGACGCGCGGCCTTGGTGTTAACGGCATCTTTCCGCCCTGCCCCGCTGAGCGTCAAGCGGGCGGACCCCGCCTGGATCTCAGTCTTTGGTGTCGAATCGGCCCAGATGTTGACCAAAGTCTCATGAAACCGGTTGTGCAGTGCGCAGAACTGCTTATCGTCTTGGCACAGATGTCGACCCTGCTCCCGGGGGCGTAATGAATTCACCGAAGGCCATGGCTCAGGACAAACAACCGACCGTCATCAAGAAATACGCGAACAGACGGCTCTACCACACCGGAACGAGCACCTATGTGACGCTCGACGATCTGGCCGGCATGGTGAAGAAGGGCGAAGACTTCGTGGTGTTCGACGCCAAAACAAGCGAAGACATCACCCGTTCGGTCCTGACGCAAATCATCTTCGAACAAGAAGGCAAAAGCGGCCAAAATCTTCTGCCGATTACCTTCCTGCGTCAGCTCATCCGCTACTACGGCGACAGCATGCAGGCTCTCGTGCCCAGTTATCTGGAGCATTCGCTCCAGATGCTGACCGAAAACCAGCAGAAGTTCCGCGATCAGCTGACCACGACCTTTGGGGCTTCGCCCTTCGGCTCCGCCGCGTTCACCGCGATGGAAGACCAGGTGCAGAAGAACATGATCGCGTTTCGCGACGCCGTGAAAATGTTCAGTCCCTTCCCGATCCCGGCCACCGGCGAAGAAGGCGCCCCCGGCGCGGCGAAGCCAGCCGACAAGGACCCGGGCGAGATCGACGAACTGAAGCGCCAGCTCACCGAAGTGCAGAAGCGGCTCGACAAGCTCTCGGGCTGAGCCGCTTGGGGAAGGCCGAGAATCTGCGGCCGGGCGAAGGGCCTCAGGCCAGTCGCGACGCCGCGTCGCGCAGTCCGATCCCGCCAGCGCCCAGCACGAAGCATGGCTCGCCGGGCACGCGCGCGAGTTCGGTCGGGCCAAACAGCTCGCCTTGCAGGTAGTCGACGCCCCACCCTTCCAGGATGCGGGCCGTTTCCTCGTCCTGGACCCATTCGGCCACCGTCGGCACATGCAGGTGCCGGGCGAGGTCCACCAGCGTCTGCACGAAGAAGCGATCGTCCGTGGATCGCTTCAGGTTCTGCACGAAGGCGCCGTCGAGCTTGATGAGGTCGACCTGCAGGTCCCGCAGGTGCCGAAACGAGGTGTGGCCGGAGCCGAAATCGTCGATCGCCACGCGCACGCCGAGCGCCCGCATCGCCTCGAGGGCCCGGCTGGTCGCCGCGAGGTCGTCGATCGCGAAGGTCTCGGTGAGCTCCACGATCAGCCGTCGCGCCACGTCCGGGGCAGACGACAACGCGCCCGACAGGGCCTCCACCCATTCGGGCTCCCGCAGCGTCGCGCTCGACACGTTGATGGAGAGCTGGGCCTCGGGATCGGCCGCCAGCGTCACCAATGACATTTCCAGCATGCGATGGTCGATCAGTTGGATCAGTCCGAGCTTCTCGGCCGCCGGCACCACCTCGGCGGCGGACAGCAGCATGCCGTCGCGTCCGACGATCCGGATCAGGGCTTCGTGATAGGCGATGTGGCGTGATCCCGCCTGCACGATCGGCTGCAACGCCATGGTCACCCGCCGGTCGTTCAGCGCGGCCACGATCTCGTCGGTGAAGCGCCGGTTGCTCTGGCGGCGCTGGTCGCGGCGCCGGTCCGGCGCGAAGGTCACGAAGGCGCGGGTCGGCGACTGCTTGGCGTCCGCCAACGCCTCCTCGGCGTGCTGCATGGCCTGGGCGGCCGTTTGGCCGAAACGCGGCAGCATCACGCCGCCGATGCGCACCGTGGCGGCCAGCGGCCCCGCCGCGGTCGGGATCGGTTCGGCCCGCACGGCGTCGATGAAGCGCCTGCCCGCGATGGGCAGTTGCTCCTCGGCGCAGCCCATCAGCACGATGGCGAGCTTGTTGCCCGTGTAGCGGGCCAGCGAGTCGCCCCGCCGCATCACCGAACGCAGCCGTTTGACGACGCCCGCAATGATCTCGTCGGCGGCGTCCAGCCCATAGGCCTCGTTGACCTGCGCCAGCCCCTCGATGCCGATCAGCGCCACCGCGAAGGCCCGCTGACCGCGCCGCGCCTGCGAGATCTCGTCGTTCAGCAGGTCGGCGAGTTGCGTGCGCGTGAGCGCGCCCGTGAGGCCGTCCGCCGGCGCGGTCGCGAGGCCGGCCGCCTCGCGCACGGGCTGCGGCACCACGCGCACCACGCCGTGCACCCGCACGGGCTTGCCGTCCGCGCCCGCGAACCAGCGCCCGGTGTCCTGCAGCCAGAGCGGCGCGCCGTCGCGCTGCTCGATGGCGTAGAGCGTCTGGAAGGGCGCGCCATGGCCGTCGTCGCGCTGGCCCGAGCGCGTCACGGCCTCGAAGCGGGTCTGCCCGGAGTCGGGCGTCACCAGCCGGGCGAAGCCGCGGCCGCACGCGAGCGCGACCGGGTCGTCGACGCGCAGCACCGAGGCCGCATTGGCGCCCCAGGTGAGTTCGTCTGTCTGCATGTTCCAGGTGTAGAGGGTTTCGCCGATCGAATTCAGCACCGCCCGCAGGTCTGCGATCGTGGATGCGACCAGGTCCTCGACCCGCGTGTCAGGGCTTTCGCTCGGCCGGTCGTCCATGGGCGGGACCTCTGCATCGGCGCGCGACCCCACTGTCCCCAACGGACCCTGTCCGCGCGATTGCATCCCGACGTTGCGTGCGGCAGGGTTAAGACCTCGTTAACTCCGGCGCGAAGCTTGCAACGAAAGCGGCTGTGGAACGTCGTTGTTCCGATCTGGCACGAACTGGCGTCGTGATGACCCTTGACCCTCAACCAGCACGTGTTCTGGCCGTTGTGGAAACGGACAGCGCGGAGCGTCGGGATAGCGCCGGCCGGGCCGCGCGACGCGCCGACGCGGGGTTCGTCGCGCAGCTTTTGGCCTTGCGGGCCGGCTTGCCGGCGCAGCGGCTGAAACGCAGAGCGGCCCCGGAAACCGGAGCCGCCGCCTATGAGACATCGCTCTCAAGGAAACGGCCGCTCGCGCGGCCGGATCTGGATATCATCGCCTGAACAGGCTGCCTTCGGGGCCGCCGGGCGGACCCGAGGTCGCCGTCGGCCGATCAATCGGCCGACTTCACCTTCAGCACCTGGCGACCGCGATACATGCCGGTCTTCAGGTCGATGTGGTGCGGGCGGCGCAGCTCGCCGGAATCCTTGTCTTCCACATAGGTCGGCTGGGCCAGCGCATCAGCGGACCGGCGGAAGCCGCGCTTCATGGGTGACGTCTTTCGCTTCGGAACGGCCATGGAACTCTCCGATGGATTTGGCTTGCGATCGGGCGTGAACGGGCCATCGGCCGCCAGCCGCAAATTCGAAGTCGGCCTCATACAGGAAAGGATCGCGGCTGACTAGCCCGCAGGGTGGGATTCTTCATCCCGGTCGCGTCGACCGGCCCCGATGGTGGCCTGCGCCACGCGCCGTGCTATGCGATGCGGCCCGCCCCAGTGCTAGCAGAATGACCGCAGCTCCGCGACCCAAGCTCCTTTACGTGGCGACCGAAGACTGGTTCTTCTGCTCCCACTTCCTGCCCATGGCCCGCGCGGCGCGCGACGCCGGCTACGAGGTCGTGGTCGCTTGCCGGGTGCGCCAGCACGGCGAAGCGATATCCCGCGAGGGCTTCCGGCTCGCGCCCGTGGAGGCCGAGCGCCGCGAGCGCGGACCCGCCGGCGTGTGGCGCTACGTCCAGCTGCTCGCCGCGCTGATGCGGCGCGAGAAGCCCGCCATCGTGCATCTGGTCGCCATGCAGCCCGTGATCCTCGGCGGGATTGCGGCGCGTCTGGCTGGCGTGCGCCGCCGCGTCTGCGCCATCACGGGCCTCGGCCCGGTGGGCGGCTCGCCGTCGCCGAAATGGCGAGCCGCCCGCGCGGCCATCCGCCTGCTGCTGCGCGGTCCGGTCGGCGGCCGGGGCGCCATCGTGGTGTTCGAGAACGCCGACGATCCGCCGCTGCTCGGCCTCGACCCGCGCGATCCCGACCAGGTCGCGGTGGTGAACGGCGCCGGCATCGATCCCGCCGCCTACCCGGCCGCGCTCCTGCCGCCCGCCCCGCCGCTGCGGCTCGCCATGGTGGCCCGCATGCTCTGGACCAAGGGCGTGGACGTGGCCGTCGAGGCGGTTCGGATCGCCCGCGAGCACGGCGCCGACGTGGAGCTCTCGCTTTATGGCGCGCCCGACCCGTCCAACGCCACCACGATCGACGAGGCGACGCTGCGCGCATGGTCGGCCCGGCCGGGGATCGCCTGGCATGGACCCACGCGGGACGTCGCGGGGGTTTGGCGCGACCATCACGCCGCCGTGCTGCCGTCCCACGGCGAAGGCATGCCGCGCATGCTGATCGAGGCCGCCTGCTGCGGCCGCGCCCTGCTGGCGACCGACGTATCGGGTTGCCGGAGCCTGGTGCGCGACGGCCAGAATGGCTTCCTGTTCCCCCTGGGCGACGCCGCCGCGCTGGCGGAGCAAATCGTCCAGCTCGCGGCCGATCCGGCCTTGCTGGCCCGCCTGGGCGCGGCGGCCCGCGCCACCGTGCTGAACGGCTACACGGAAGCGGACGTTTCGGCCGCCATGCTGGCGGTCTATCACCGCCTTCTCGGGCGCGACCCGTGAGCCAGCCCGCCACGATCCTCGACCGCCCCGCCTTTATTCTCGCGCATACGCAGCTCGTCCCCACCCCACACGCCCCGGAGGTGCGCCTCCACGTCGCCACCGAGTCCACGGCGCTGTGGCAGAAAACCGAGGACGAGCTCGGCGCCATCGGCCTGCCGCCGCCCTTCTGGGCCTTCGCGTGGGCGGGCGGGCAGGCGCTGGCCCGCTGGCTCATCGACCACCCGGACGCCGTGCGCCGCAAGCGCGTCCTGGACTTCGCCTCCGGCTCCGGGCTCGCCGGCATCGCGGCCGCGCTGGCGGGCGCGGCGCGGGTGGAGGCGGTCGACATCGACGCCTTTGCGCTGGCCGCCATCGGGCTCAACGCGGCCGCGAACGGCGTCGCCGTGGAGGCGACCTGCGAGGACCTGGTCGGGCAGGATCGCGGCTGGGACGTCGTGCTGGCCGGCGACGTCTGCTACGAGCGCGACATGGCGGGCGTAGTGACGGACTGGCTCGAAGCGCTCGCCAGGCGCGGCGCGCTGGTGCTGGTCGGCGACCCCGGCCGCTCCTACCTGCCGCGCGAGCGGCTGGTCGCGGTGGCGACCTATCAGGTGAAGACCACGCGCGACCTGGAGGACGCCGAAGTGAAGCGCACCACCGTGTGGCGCTTCGCCGAACCCGAGGACGCGTGAGCTGCCCTCCGCTGCCTCGCCGTCATTGCGAGCGACAGCGAAGCAATCCATCCTGATGCCGGGCCGTTAGGGCTGGATTGCTTCGCCTCCGGCTCGCAATGACGGGAGGGTGGCATGCCCGTTGCGGCGCTTTTCCGTGAGTGGGCGGCCGCGGATGGGCAAGGAGGCCGGCTCACGCCAGCTCGGCCCTGAGGTCCAGAGTTCCCTCCACTCCGATGCTGTCGAAATGCTTCTTCAGAAACGTCTGCGCAGCCTTGCGCCCGATGGCGTGAAGCTCCTCGAAGAACGTCCAGTCGGCGCTCATCTTGGAGGCGGCTCCAAACTTGAGAAGCTCGTCCTGCGCCTCGATGCGGTGCATGCGGATGCGCTTGTAATGCGTGTCGCCGAGGCGGCCCGCGTCGATCAGCCGGCGCACGAAGTCGATGGCGCGCAGTTCATGCAGCAGCGAGGCGTTGAACGTGATTTCGTTCACGCGCTCCATGATCTCGCGCGAGGTGTCGGGCGTCTCGTCCCGCACCATCGGGTTGATCTGCACCAGGATGATGTCCTCCGTCTTCGTCTCGGTGAAGAACGGGAACAGCACCGGGTTGCCCATGTAGCCGCCGTCCCAGAACGACTGGCCTTCGACCTCCACGGCCTTGAACACCGACGGTAGCGCCGCCGACGCCATCAGCATGTCGGCTGTCATCTCGTGGCGGTGGAACACCCGCACCTTGCCGGTGTGGACGTTGGTGGCCGCCACGAAGAGCTTCAACGGCTCATAGCCGCGCACGCGTTCGAAATCGATGTGCTGGGTGACGACGTCGCGCAGCGGGTTGATGTCCAGCGGGTTGAACGTGTAGGGCGAGGGCGGCTGGAACTGCGGAAACCAGCCCGAGGCCCCGCCGGAGCCGAACTTCCAGGCCCCGAGCAGCATGTCGAATAGCGCCCGCTGCGGCGCGTTCAGGTCGCCGTCCACCGCCACGGCGCGCCAGAACTTTTCCAGCTTGCGCCGCGCCGCGTCCGGGCCGCCGCCCGCCAGGCCGCACACCACCATGGCGGCGTTCATCGCGCCCGCGCTGGTTCCGCTCAGCCCCTCGATCTCGAGCCGGCCGTCGGCCAGCAACACGTCAAGCACGCCCCACGTGAAGGCGCCGTGCGCACCGCCGCCCTGCAGGGCGAGGTTCACGGCCTTGCGGGGCGCGGCGGGGCCGGGCGAGCCGGCCGTCGTGGATGCGCGCGCGCTCATTCGGCCGTCCAGCCGCCATCCATGGAGAGGTTCGCGCCCGTGATCTGCGAGGCGGCGTCGCCGCACAGAAACAGCGCCAGCGCGGCGACCTGGTCCACGGTGACGAATTCCTTGGTGGGCTGGGCTTCCAGCAGCACGTCGTTGATCACCTGCTCGCGGGTGAGCCCGCGCGCCTTCATGGTGTCGGGGATCTGCTTCTCCACGAGCGGCGTCCACACATAACCGGGCGAGATGCAGTTCACGGTGACGCCGTGCGGGGCCAGTTCCAGCGCGGCCGTCTTGGTGAGGCCCGCGATGCCGTGCTTGGCCGCCACATAGGCGGACTTGAACGGCGAGGCCACTTTCGAATGCGCCGAGGCGGTGTTGATAATGCGGCCCCACTTCCGGCTCTTCATGCCCGGGATCGCGGCCCGGGTGGCGTGAAACGCCGCCGACAGGTTGATGGCGATGATCTGGTCCCACTTCTCGACCGGGAACTCCTCGATCGGGGCGACAAACTGGATGCCGGCGTTGTTGACCAGCACGTCCACGGAGCCGAACGCCTTCTCGGCGTCCGCCACCATGGCGGCGATCTGGTCCGGCTTGGTCATGTCGGCGGCGGAGTACAGCGCCTTGACGCCGAACTCCTGCTCGATGCCGGCGCGCTCCTTTTCAATCGCGGCGGCGTCGCCGAAGCCGTTGATCACCACGTTGGCCCCGTCCTTCGCGAAGACGCGCGCGATGGCGAGGCCGATGCCCGAGGTGGAGCCGGTGACGACGGCGGTTTTGCTGGCGAGCGACATGGGGGTGCTCCGAGGTGGTTTGCGGCGCTATGCTGCAACGCACAACGTCAAGGGCCATATTTTGTGGCGCCGCAGCATGGCGTCAAGCCGTCGCGCCCGGGTGGCTGATCCGCGTCGGCGTGCTACATGATGACCATGGTCGACAGCCCGTCAGTTCACCACGATCACGCGAATGGCCACCCGCATGCGGGGCCCTGCGCGCATGCGCACGATCATGCGGCTCGCCGGCCCGCCGCCCTGGCGGAAGCCGAAAATGCATGCCTCGAGAGGGGCTTGCGCCTGACGCCCATACGCCGGCAGGTGCTCGACGCGCTTTACGCCACGCATCGGCCGATGAGCGCCTATGATCTTATCGACCGGCTCGCGCCGCACGAGGGCGACAAGCGTCCCGCCCCGATCACGGTCTATCGCGCGCTCGATTTCCTGCTCGACAACGGCTTTGTTCACAAGCTCGAGAGCCGTAACGCGTTTATCGCCTGCCCGTTTCGCCATGCGCCCGGCGACCTTGTGGTGTTCATGATCTGCGAGCAATGCGGCGGCGTCGACGAAGCCTGCTCGGACGAGCTACGCGGCGCGCTGACTCATCTCGCTCAGATCCAGGGCTTCAGCCCCCGCGCCAACATTCTCGAGCTCGCCGGTCGCTGCGCCCATTGCGCCGGCCCGACCGAGACAGCCGCGCAAAGCACACCCTCCTCTTGAGAGGGACGATGGGCTGCGGCCTCCGTCACCGGATCGCCATGCCGGCGAGCTTGACTTGCCTGGCCAGCCGTGGCGCCTCTGGCGCTGAAAGGTCCTCCCCCAGGAACGTATCCGCATGAGCGCCATCGAATTCGCCTCGCCCCGAGAGCCCGTCGTCGCCGGCTGCTTGCCCGCGCCGGTCGCCTCCGGGCCGCTGCCGCGCCATCGCACCGTGGGGGTGCGGGTCGGCGACGTGATGGTGGGCGGCGGCGCTCCAGTCGTGGTGCAGTCCATGACCAACACGGACACGGCCGACATCGACGGCACGGTCGCGCAGGTGGCCGCGCTGGCGCGCGCCGGCTCCGAGCTGGTCCGCATCACGGTGGATCGGGACGAGGCCGCGGCGGCGGTGCCGTACATCAAGGAAAAGCTCTTGGCGCGCGGCGTGACCGCGCCGCTGGTGGGAGATTTCCACTATATCGGCCACAAGCTCCTGGCCGATCACCCGGCCTGCGCGGAGGCGCTCGACAAGTACCGCATCAACCCAGGCAATGTGGGCTTCAAGGACAAGAAGGACCGGCAGTTCGGCGCCATCGTGGAGCTTGCGGCCCGGCACGGCAAGGCGGTGCGCATCGGCGCCAACTGGGGCTCGCTGGACCAGGAGCTGCTCACACACCTGATGGACCTCAACGCCGCGAGCGCAGCGCCGCTGGACGCTCGCGCTGTGACGCGCGAGGCGATGGTGCAGTCGGCGTTGCTGTCGGCGGCGCGCGCCGAAGAGATGGGGCTGGGGCGCGACCGCATCATCCTGTCCGCCAAGGTGTCGGCCGTGCAGGAGCTGATCGCCGTGTACCGCATGCTGGCGCAGCGCAGCGACTATGCGATCCACCTCGGCCTGACGGAGGCCGGCATGGGCTCCAAGGGCATCGTGGCGTCCTCGGCCGCCATGGGCATCCTGTTGCAGGAGGGCATCGGCGACACGATCCGGGTCTCGCTGACGCCAGAGCCGAACGGCGACCGCACCGTGGAGGTGAAGGTTGCGCAGGAAATCCTGCAGACCATGGGGTTCCGCACCTTCGTGCCGCTTGTCGCCGCCTGCCCGGGATGCGGGCGCACCACCTCGACGGTGTTCCAGGAGCTGGCGCGCGACATCCAGAGCTGGATCTCGACCTCCATGCCGGAATGGAAGGCGACCTATCCGGGCGTCGAGAACCTCAACGTCGCCGTGATGGGTTGCATCGTGAACGGCCCGGGCGAGAGCAAGCACGCCGACATCGGCATCTCGCTGCCCGGCACTGGCGAGGTCCCGACCGCGCCCGTGTTTATCGACGGCAAGAAGGCCGCCACGCTGCGTGGCCCCGCCATCGCGGCCGACTTTAAGGGGATGGTCGCCGACTATATCGAGAAGCGCTACGGGCTCGGCGCCAAAACGGCGGCCGAGTAGAGCGTGCAGCCGGTCTCGTTCACGAACCGCCAGAGCCGATCAGCCCGGCCGCGATGTTGACCGACAGGGCCAGTACGGCGGTGTTGAACAGAAACGCCACCACGCCGTGCACCAGCACGTTACGGCGCATGGCCCCGCTGGTGACGCCGACGTCGGCGGTCTGGGCCGCGCAGCCGATCACGAACGAAAAATACAGGAAGTCGCCGTAATCGGGCTCCGGCTCGTTCGGGAACTGCAGCCCGCCGCGCTCGGATTGATCAACGCACTGGTAGTACTCGTGCGCGTAATGCACGGCGAACACCATGTGGGTGAACGTCCAGGACAGCAGCACGGTGACGCCGGCCAGGGCCATGGGGCCGGGCGGCAGCGCGCCGCCGCTGCGGCCGTTCACGAGCTCTGCCACGATGGCGCCGAAGCTCGACACGGTGGCGAGCAGGATCATGATCAGGATCGTGAAGCGGTTCTCGTCGAACAGCTTGGCGCGCGAGCGGATATCGCCCACCTCCGAGCGCATCATCATGGCGGAGATCAGCGCGATGTAGAGCAGCGTGCCGGCGTCCCAGGCCAGCAGGAGGCGGGTGCTCCAGCGCAAGCTGCCGGGCAGGGCGAAGCACAGCGCCGCGCCGATGGTGGCGGCGATCAGCAGCCGGGCGCGGCCACGCGCGAGGTCGCGGACCCAGCCGGTCAGGCCCGAGCGGCGCGGCGCGGCCGCCCGACCGCTCACGAGCGACGCTCGACGGAAAAGCGCGCCGCGGCCCGAAGCACGTCCGCCTCCGGCCCGAAACCCGCGAGCGCGAGCTCGGCCGCGAGCGCGAGCCGGTCACGTTCCGCCTTGGCCTCCGCGAGTCCGAGCGCGCCCACCAGCGTGGCCTTGCCCCGGCCGGCGTCCTTGCCGGTCGCCTTTCCCAATGCGTCGGCGCTGGACTCGACGTCGAGAATGTCGTCCGCCACCTGGAAGGCTGCGCCCAGCGCTCGCCCATAGGCCGACAGAGCGGCCCTGTCGTCCGAGTCGGCCCCGCCCAGGATGGCGCCGGCCTCCACCGCATAGGCGAGCAGCGCGCCGGTCTTCATCGCCTGGAGGCGGCGCACGTCGCCTTCGCCCAGCGCTTCCGCCGCGCCGTAGCGGCCTTCGGCCTGCAGGTCGAGCATCTGCCCGCCCGCCATGCCGCCGAGCCCGCCGGCGCGAGCCAGGCCAAGCGTGAGCGCAATCCGCACGGCCGGGTCCGGATGCGTCCGCTCGTCGGCCAGCACGTCGAACGCATAGGTCAGCAAGGCGTCGCCGGCCAGGATGGCTGTCGCCTCGTCCTGCGCCTTGTGCAGGGTCGGCCTGCCGCGGCGCAGGTCGTCGTCGTCCATGGCGGGCAGGTCGTCGTGCGCCAGCGAGTAGCAGTGCGCCATCTCGAGCGCAGCCCCGGCCCGGAGCGGGCCCTCGCCCTCTACGTCGAACAGCCGCGCGCTTTCAACCAGCAGGAAGGGCCGCAGCCGCTTGCCGCCGCCCAGCGTCGCATACCGCATGGCCGCCACGAGGCGCTCCGGCCTGGCGATCTCGCCCGCGAGCGGCTCGGGGCCGAGCAGCGCGTCCAGCGTCCGCTCCACCGCCTCCGCGCACGCGCCCAGCCGGGCGTCGAACTCCGCGTCCATGGCGGCCTCCGCTTTTTAGGGGTCGCCCGAACGGGCGCCGCTTGGCATCATAGCCCGGATGGGACCAATGCGCCCCGTCGGGAGTTGCTTCGCCGCTTGCCCCAACGGGGCGCTGGGGTCAAGGCTCCGCCACCATGACGCAAACCGCCGAGGCCCCTCCCATCGGACGTCGCGCTTCATCGCTGGGCTGGATCGGCGCGCTGTTGCGGTGGCTGCTCTGGATCGTGCTCGCGGTTGTGGGGCTGCTGCTGCTGCTCACGGCCGTCTACGCGGTCGCGCACCCGCCCTCCACGCTGATGCTGGGCCGCTGGGCGACGCTGAAGCCCGTGGACCGGCGATGGACGCCCATTGAGGCGATCTCGCCCCGGCTCGTGAACGCCGTAATCCTGTCCGAGGACGCCCGCTATTGCCAGCACGGAGGGGTTGATTGGGACGCGCTGCGCACCGTGCTGGACGACGCCGACGACGCCGGCCCCTCGCGCGGCGCCTCCACGATCCCGATGCAGACCGCCAAGAACCTCTTTCTTTGGCCCTCGCGCTCCTATGTGCGCAAGGGATTGGAGCTGCCGCTGGCGCTCTGGCTCGACCTCGTCTGGTCGAAGCGGCGCATCATGGAGGTGTATCTCAACATCGCCGAATGGGGCCCGGGCGTGTTCGGCGCCGAGGCGGCCGCGCGCTCCTATTTCAACAAGTCCGCCTCCGAGCTCACGGCCCGCGAGGCGACGCTGCTCACCAAGGCGCTCCCCAACCCGATCTTGCGCAATCCCGGCAAGCCCGGGCGGGGGCTGCAGCGGCTCGCCGGGCGCCTTGCCGGCCAGCTCGGCGACGCAGAGCCCTACGTGCAATGCGTGAAGGTCGCCCGGCGCTAGGCCCGCTTGAGCTTGCGACGCACCGCCTTGGGGCGGCGGCGCAACGCCTTGCCGCCCTGCAGGGCGGCCGTTTCGGCAAGGGCCTCCGCCCGCGCTTCCACGTGATGGACAAGGCGACCCAGAAGACGGGATCCCACCCCCGAGCCGTCCAGCCGCCGCTCGAGCTCGGCGAGATCATGGTGCTCGCCGAGAACCTGGCGCAGCCGGCCGGCTTGGCGGCCGAGCTTGCGCATGCGGCCGCCCAGCGCCGGCCCGAGCGCCTGCACGTGGATCTGCAGGCGCACGAGATTGCGCCGCGCCTCGTGCAGGACGTCGGGGTCGTCCGCCCGCAACCCGGTCCGCAGCAGCCGCCGCGCCTTGGCGTAGACGCCCGCCACCGCGCGGGCCACGTCGCCGCGGGAGGCCGAAAGGGGCAGCGCCGCCAGATGCTCGGCGATCGCGGCCTCGCTGCGCCGGGCCTGTTCGGCCCCGAGATGGTCGGATGCCGTCTCCCGCCGCGCCGCTTCGCCCAGCCATTCGGCCGCGAGCCGGGTCAGGGCGGCCCGCGCGGCCTCGTCGTCCACCTCGTCCACCAGGCTGAGCGCGGTGGCGGCCGCGACGCGCAGGTCACGCGCCGTGGCCAGCGCGTCCGCCAGAGCCTTCAACTCGGCGTCGAGAGCGCGCACCTGGAAACGTCGGGGATCGTCGGAACCGGAGGGGCGCACCAGCCGCAAAAGCGCGCGCAAAGCCTTGATGGCCCGACGCGCGCCATGCACGCCGAGATCGCGATCCCCATGCGCCAGCGCGTCGCGCAGCGCCAGACGGTGCAGGTCGAAGGCTTCAGATAGATCGATGGTGCGGGCCATGCGGGCCCAGATGGCCCTAAAGCGCGGCCATGATCAAGCGCGCGGGTTCAAGCGCGGCGGAGCGCCGGGATCGGCATGGACCGGCGGCGCAGGGAAGCGCCGCCATTGCGGCGGGTGACGAGCGGCAGGCTGATCGCGACCATCCGGCGCGCCACGGCGGCGCAGCGGTTCTCATAGCCGTCGTCGGTGGCCAGCACGGCGCGCAAGCGGGCCATTCCCTCGGGGTCGATCGCAAGAGCGTCGGCGCTCAGAATGGTCATCGTCGCCTCCAGGGCCGCCGGATATCGCGCCGGTAGCCTTACCATCCACTTTCGGGCTCGATGCCGGTGTGCGCGAACGCACGTGGCGAATCGCCCGTTAAGAGAAAGTTGACGGCGCAATCGGACGGCCGGAGGGCGCAATTCTGTCCGCTTTCGGGCATCTCGGAATTGTGGCGCTCCCGCTGGCGGCTTTTCGCTCAGAGGCCGTTCAGATCGAGCTTCCAGTACTGTCCGACGAGGTCCTTGCCAAAGCTGTGATGCCGTTCCTCGGTTTCGAGCCGGAAGCCCTCGCCCTCATAAATCCGTCGCGCCGCAAGGAGGATGTCGTTGGTCCACAGAGTCACCGACCGGTAGCCGGCAGAGCGTGCGAAGGCGAGGCATTCGCGCACCAGCCCGCGGCCCACCCCGAGCCCGCGCGCGGCGGGCTCGACATACAGCATGCGAAGTTTCGCGGAGCCGTCCTCACCGTCCACCAGAAACACCGAGCCCAGCGCCTCGCCGCCGCGCTCGGCGATCCAGCAGCGCTCCCGGCCCGGCTTGAACTCGCGGATGAACTTCGCCGCGATCTCGGCCACGAGCGCCTCGAACTCTTCGTTCCAGCCATATTCCCGGGCGTAGAGCACGGCCTGGCGATGAATGATCCAGCCCATGTCGCCGGGCCGGTGCTCGCGATAGGTGACGTCCTGACCCGCCAAGGCGCTTCTCCCGACGCTTCGTCCTGCGAATCATAGGCCCACCCGGGCGCGGCGCCACCCGCAAAGAAAAACCCCGGAGCGCACGGCTCCGGGGTTGCTGCAGGCGGAGGCGCTTGGCCTCCGCCCTGACTACTCGTGGGACCTTACTGGTCCGAGGCGCCCGCGGGCTTGCGCGCCGCGCCGGCCGCGCCGCCGGAGGTCGAGCCGCCGCCCGCCGCGCCGCCCGCCTCGCCGCCCGAACGGCCGCCAGCGGCGCCCTCCGGGTTACGGCTGCGGGTCGCGCCCGTGGTGACGTCGGCCGGGGTCGAACGACCCTGGGCACGCTGCGGCGAAGCCGCGCCGGTCTCGCGCTCGGCGGAGCTGGGCGAAGCCTGGCCGCCGCTGCGCTCGGCGCCCTGGCTGCGGGGCTCGCCCGAACCGGAGCGCTGAGCCTGGCCGGAGCGGCTGTTCGGGCTCTTCTCGTCCGATGCGGCGGCCGGAGACGGGGCGCCGTTCGGCGAGCGACGCTCGGCCGAGCTGGTCCCGCTCTTCTGGCCCTCTTCCGTGGCCGACGACTTCGTCCCGGCGCCCGACTCCTTGGCGTCGCGCTTCCGCTCTGCAGTGGCGTCGGTCTTGCTCTTGTCGCCCGCGCGCTCGGCCTGGCTGCGGTTGCGGTCCTTGGATCCGCTGTCAGCCTGCTCGGCCGCCGATTTGCCGTCGTTCGACTTGGCATCGTTCGACTTGGCCTCGTTCGACTTGGCTTCCGTAGCCTTGCCGTCGTTGGCCTTGCCATTCGCGGCCGCGTTGGAGCGGTCCGTTCCGGGCTTCGCCGCCGTGGTGCTGCTCTTGTCGTCGGCCGGCTTGCCGGTGGACGCCGCGTTGGAGGGCGTGTCGGTGGGCTTCGCCGCCGTCGTTCCCGCCTTGTCGTCCGTCGGCTTGCCGCTCGAGGCGCTCGAGGCCGGCTTGTCGGTCGGCGACGTGCGATCGGTCGGCGCAGCGGCCGATCCGGTCGGGGCCGCACCCGGCTGGCGCTGCTGATCGCCTGTGGCGGAGGTCGAGGAAGAGCCCGAGGTCGACGCCGCGCCGGACGTGGTCGACGTGGTGCGCGCCTCCGTGGCGATCGACTGCACCTGCGAGGGCACCGGCACGGCCTCGGCCCGCGGCAGGTTGCGCGATTGGATGCGGATATTGGTTTCGCGCTCGATCACGCTCGGCTGGATCGCGAAGTTCACCGCTATGGAGCCGCGGCGCTCGACGCGGCCGATCGGCCGGGTCTCGGTGTAGATCTCGGTGACGCGCTCAGGCCGCACCTCGACCTCGGTGATCCGTTCGGCCGTGATGTTGCGGGTCTCCACGAAGGTCCATTCTTCCTCCTCGACCGTGGTGGTCGAGCCGCCGCCGCGGCGCGACGCCGTGGTGGTCGACTTCGTGCTCGTCCGGGTCGCGCGCGGCGCGTTCTCGGGCGGCAGCGGGCGCCAGCCCACATGCTGCTTGCTGCGGCGCCATTCCACCCAGGCCGGGGCCCATTCGGTGTCGGCAACCCAGACCCAACCCTGGCTCGGATCCTCGTACCAGCGGCCATAGTGGTAGGTCACCTCGGCCCAGGGCTCGTCGGATTCGAAGTACCAGCCGACCTTCTCGTTGAAGATCCAGTGGCCGTTTGTGTAGGGCTTCCAGTCGCGGCCGACGTCGCGCGGCCGGAACACTTCGCCGAGTTTCTCGACGCGCGTGAACTCGCCATTGTCGCGCACACGGTCGCGCAGCTCGGTGACGCTCACCTTCACGTTGGCGCTGGCGCTCAGGTCGGCGCGGTTCTGGCCCTGGCGGGACGAGCCGCCCTGGGGCGCCTGGGCGCTGTCCTGGCGCTGCGTGTTGGAGCGCATGTCTCGCGCCTGGCCGGAGCGCGGCGCTTCGCCCTGGGCGGCGCTGTTGCGCGACGCCGACGGTTCGGCGTCTGAGCCGCCCGTCTGGGCGCTACGGCCGTTCTGGTCCTGGTTGCCGCGTGCGGAATTCTGGCTCATGCCGCTGCGGCCCGAGCCCTGGTCGGCGGCTGCGCCGTTGCGGCGCATTTCGGTCGGAGCCGACCCGGAACTGGCCGAGCCGCCCCCTGCGGAGCCGGCGGACGACGGGCTCGAGGCCGTTGAGCCGGCGGACCCGGCCGAACCACCCGTCTGGGCCTGAGCGCCAATACCGGGGGCCATCACCACCGCGGCGGCGGTCAGAAGAGCGGCAAAGGCCGCGCCGGACAAGAATTGGTTACGTCTCACGGGGGAGTCCTCCACCTGCTGTGTTCTTCGGACCCTTCAACGCGACTTTGCAGGTGTTGTTCCCTTACCCGAATCGGGCAGCGCTAGGGGCTGACCGGTTGTCAAGCGTCGTCGCCGCCGCACCCAGCAGTTCCGCCGGCGCATAGGGCTTGGCCACGAAGCGCGAGCCGGGCGCACACGAATCAGCCTGCAGGCGGGCGCGTCCGGACGCATAGACGATCGCCAGATCCGGCTGGACCAGCCGCGCCGCGCGCGCCAGCTCGTAGCCGTCAGGCCCCGGGCCGAGGTCGAGATCCGTCACCAGAAGATCGAAGCTGTGCTGTGACAGAAGCTCGACGGCCGTCGCGGCGTCCGCCGCCTCGGTCACCGCGTAACCTTCGTCCGCGAGGATCTCGCCCGCCATCCAGCGCAGCAGGTCCTGGTCTTCGACCAGCAGCACCCGCCGAGGCTCCGAGAATCCCGCCATGCCGGCCGGAGCCGAGGCGGTGGGGCGATGAAACGCGATCATGGGGCCTCCTCAGACGCGTTGTGCGGCGACGGTTCGACCGTCCCCTCACCAACTCGGGCCCCCGCCCGCCGTTCAGGCAGATCGTTAAACTTGTAACGACATGGTCAACGCATAGTTAACCGTGCAGACAGATGCGCGCCGCGGCGGAAGGCCAAAAGCAGCCTGAAACGCGGGGGACCTCTTCAGCTGCGCATCCTGAGGCGCTGTCCAACCGTTCGAATGCCTCAATACCCTCGTCCTTCGAGAGGCCTCGCTGCGTGAGGCTCCTCAGGGTGAGGGGCCTGGAAGACGCTCGAGCGATACGCACGAGGCAGGGCGCCAGCCGGCCGAGCCCGCCAGCCCCCAAACGGCATTCAGCCCGCGTCCGGTTTCCCGAAACGCGGGCTGATGGCCCGGCGCCCCCGCCAAATGAAACTCTGAGCCGCTTCAGCGGTCCGTCTGCTTGGCCTTGGCCAGCGCTACGTGATGCAGATGCTCGTGCGCGGCCTCGGGCAGGCGGAAGCCGAAGCCGCCGGCCATTTCGAGGCTCTGGCCGATGCGGCCATTCACGAAGCCCTCGCGCGGCCACCGCACATGGGTCGAAACGCCGAACTTGCGCTTGCTGACAGGCCGGCCAGAGGGATGCTTCTTGCTCACGCGCAGACTCCGAAGAACGTGCAAGAAATGTGAGCGAAACCACTCCGCTAGGCTATTAGGGGAAAGCCGTATTTCTCAATGCAATCAGCAACTTCCACTCAAGCTCAAGCTCAGTTGGCCGGAAGAACCTTGCCTGGATTGAGGATGTTCTGCGGGTCCATGGCGGTCTTGATCAGCCGCATCAGGTCCACGGCCGCGTCGCCGTGCTCGGCGCGCAGGTATTTGGACTTGCCGGAACCCACCCCGTGCTCGCCCGTGCAGGTGCCGTGGAGCTCCAGCGTGCGCTGCAGGAGCACGCCGTTGAGGCGTTCGGCCTCGGCGAGTTCGGCCGGGTCGTTCACGTCGATCAGGAAGCCCATGTGGAAATTGCCGTCGCCCACATGGCCCAGGCTGGTGACGTAAAACGGCGCGTCCTTGGTCTGCTCGCGCATGTAGAGGATGAGCTCGCCGAGCCGCGAGATCGGCACACACGCGTCCGTGCTCCAGGACTTCGCGCCCGGCCGCATCGCCAGGCAGGCGTAATGGACGTCGTGGCGCGCCTGCCACAGCCGGCTGCGCTCCTCGGGCGTGGTCGCCCACTGGAAGTTCTCGCCGCCATTGCCGAGCGCCAGCTCGCGCACGCGCTCGGCCTGCTCGGCGACGCCCGCCTCCGTGCCGACGAATTCGAAGAACAGCGTCGGCTTCTCGGGGTAGTCCAGCTTGGCGTAGCGGTTCACCGCCACCATGCTCCGGTCGTCCAGGAACTCGACGCGCGAGATCGGGATGCCGGACTGGATGGTCTCGATAGCGGTCTGCACGGCCGCGCCCACGTCCGGGAAGGCGCAGACGGCCGCCGACATCGCTTCCGGGATGCCGTAGAGCTTCACGGTGACCTCGGTGATGATCCCGAGCGTGCCTTCCGAGCCCACGAAAAGCCGCGTGAGGTCATAGCCGGCCGAGGACTTGCGCGCCCGGCTGGCGGTCTTCACCACTTTGCCGTCGGCCAGCACCACCGTGAGGGCGATCACGTTCTCCCGCATCGTGCCGTACCGGACCGCGTTGGTGCCGGACGCGCGCGTCGCCGCCATGCCGCCGAGGCTGGCGTCGGCGCCTGGGTCCACCGGAAAGAACAGGCCGGTGTCGCGCAGATAGGCGTTGAGCTGCTTGCGGGTCACGCCGGCCTGCACGGTGGCGTCGAGATCCTCGGCATTCACTTCCACGATGGCGTTCATGCGCTTGAGGTCGATCGTGATCCCGCCTTCCAGCGCGGCCACGTGGCCTTCCAGCGAGGTGCCGGTCCCGAACGCCACGATGGGCGCCCCGTGCTTGCCGCACAGCCGCACGATCGCGCTGACCTCCTCTGTGGAGAGCGGATAGCAGACGGCGTCGGGCGCCGCGTCCGCGTGGTAGGATTCGCCCCGGCCATGGTGCTCGCGCTCGGACGCCGACGTGGTGCATCGCTCGCCAAGCAGATCCTTGAGCTCGGCGATAAGCGACGCGGTGCGGTCGTCCGGCAGTCTCCGGCGCTGGACCTGCTGAGCCATGGCGTTGTCCTCGGGCGTGTTTTCGTTCCTCGCCATCCGGCCTTAGCAGGCCGCCCGGTTTTGGCAAGATCGCAGACGGACCGCGACCCCGGACCGCGAGCCTTTAGGCTCGCAGTCAAGCCGGGCGAGCCTGAAGGCTCGTGGTCCGGGGCGCTTTGACCCCGCGCTGGCGACCACGCTAAAAGCGCGGCCCCACGCCGGCGGGACGGGGGCGATTCTCTTCGGGAGCTTGGGCCATGCAATCCATCAACCAGCGTATCGCGGACGCCATCGCGGGCGAGGAGCGGCAGGTCGAGGCCGCCGTGGCGTTGCTGGACGGCGGCGCGACGGTGCCGTTCATCGCGCGCTACCGCAAGGAAGTGACAGGCGGGCTCGACGACGCGCAGCTACGCACCCTCGAGGAGCGGCTGCGCTATCTGCGCGAGCTGGAGGAGCGGCGCACCGCGATCCTCGATTCGGTGCGCGAGCAGGGGAAGCTCGACGCGGCCCTGCAGCGGCAGATCGAGGAGGCCGACAGCAAGGCGCGGTTGGAGGACATCTACCTGCCCTTCAAGCCCAAGCGCCGCACCAAGGCGCAGATCGCCCGCGAAGCCGGGCTCGGGCCGCTGGCCGAGGGCCTGATCGCAGACCCGACGCGCGATCCCCGCCGCGAGGCGGAGCGCTTCGTGAGCGCCGACAAGGGCGTGGCCGGCGTCGACGAGGCGTTGGAAGGCGCCCGCTCCATCCTGGTGGAGCGGTTTTCAGAGGATCCCGAGCTGATCGGCCGGTTGCGCGAGGACTTCTGGACGCAGGGCCGAGCCGTTTCCAAGGTCCGCGACGGCAAGGCGACCGAGGGCGCCAAGTTTTCCGACTATTTCGACTACGCCGAGAAGCTCACCCGGCTGCCGTCGCACCGCATCCTCGCGCTGTTTCGCGGCGAGAAGGAGGAGGTGCTCGAGCTGCGGCTGGAGGCCGAGCCCGAGCAGACCGGACCCCTGTCGCAGCGCCAGCCCGGCGCCTTTGAGCTCGCGATCGCGCGCCGCTTCAACGTGGCGGATCGGGGCCGGCCGGCCGACAAGTGGCTGATGGACTGCGTCCGCTGGGCCTGGCGCACCAAGATTGCGGTTCATGTCGGCCTCGACCTGCGCATGCGGCTCTGGCAGGCCGCCGAGGATGAGGCCGTGAAGATTTTCGCCGGCAATTTGCGCGACCTGCTGCTCGCCGCCCCGGCCGGCGCCCGCGCCACCATGGGGCTCGATCCGGGGTTCCGCACCGGCGTCAAGGTCGCGGTGGTGGACGCCACCGGCAAGGTGGTGGACACGGGCGTGATCTACCCGCACGAGCCGCAGCGGCGCTGGGACGAGGCGCTGCGCACGCTGGGAGCCCTGGCGGCGCGCCACAAGGTGGAGCTGATCGCCATCGGCAACGGCACCGCCTCGCGCGAGACCGACAAGCTCGCCGGCGAGCTCATCGCCAAGTTCCCCGAGGCCAAGCTCACCAAGGTAGTGGTGTCGGAGGCCGGCGCCTCCGTGTACTCGGCCTCCGCCTTCGCGTCCGCCGAGCTGCCGGACCTCGACGTCTCGATCCGCGGCGCGGTCTCGATCGCCCGCCGGCTGCAGGACCCGCTGGCCGAGCTGGTGAAGATCGACCCGAAGTCGATCGGCGTCGGCCAGTACCAGCACGATCTCGCCGAACACAAGCTGTCGCGCTCGCTCGACGCCGTGGTGGAGGATTGCGTCAACGCCGTCGGGGTGGACGTCAACACGGCCTCCGCGCCGCTGCTGGCGCGCGTCTCGGGCGTGGGCGAGACGCTGGCGCAGAACATCGTCAGCCACCGCGACACCACCGGGCCGTTCCGGACGCGCGCGCAGCTGAAGCAGGTGCCGCGGCTGGGGCCAAAGGCCTTCGAGCAATGCGCCGGCTTTCTGCGCATCCAGAACGGCGACGATCCGCTGGATCGCTCGGGCGTCCACCCGGAGGCCTATCCGGTGGTCAGGCGGATCATCGCGGCGACAAAGAGCGACATCAAGGTGCTGATCGGCAACGGCGCGGTGCTCCGCGGTCTCCAGGCCAAGGCCTTCACGGACGCGACCTTCGGCGTCCCCACCGTCACCGACATCCTGAAGGAGCTCGAAAAGCCTGGCCGCGATCCGCGCCCGGCGTTCAAGACCGCCACCTTCCAGGAGGGCGTCGAGACGCTGAACGACCTTCAACCCGGCATGATCCTGGAAGGCGTGGTCACCAACGTGGCGGCCTTCGGGGCCTTCGTGGACATCGGCGTGCACCAGGACGGGCTGGTGCACATCTCGGCCCTGTCCAAGACATTCGTGAAGGATCCGCGCGACGTCGTGAAGCCCGGCCAGATCGTTCGCGTGAAGGTGCTGGAGGTCGACAAGGCCCGCAAGCGCATCGCACTGACGATGCGGCTCGACAACGCCGCCGAGCCGCGCCCGCCGCGGGACCGGGCCCCGGAGGCGGCGCGCCCACAACGCTCCGCCCAGCCGCAGCAGCGCGCGCCGGACCGGAGCGCCGCGCCCGCGAACCCCTTCGCGGACGCCTTCCGCAAGGCCGGCATCGACAAGGGACCGCCCGGCAAGCGCTAGCGGCTGCGCCTTGACCGCAACCCTCGCGGGCGCCCATCATTCGCCCGGGAGGACCCATGGCCGAACCGAAGCCCTTCGGGACCGAGCCGTTCCGGCCCGGCGCCGGCGACACCAGCGCGCTGCGCGAGCCGGACCTCGCGCTTCTGCGCACCATCCTGGACAGCATTCCGGGACGCGTCGCCTTCGTGGATTTCGAGAACCGCTACGTCTACGTCAACCGCGAGTTCCTGACCTTTCACAAGCGCACCGCCGAGGAGGTGATCGGCCGCGAGGTCCGCGAGGTGCTGGGCGAGGCCGCCTATAATCAGGTGAGCGGATACAACGCCCGGATCCGCGCCGGCGAGATCGTCCGTTGGGAGGGCTGGATCACCTACGCGACCGCGGGGCGGCGCTACATTCAGCAGACCTACACGCCCTACTCCCCCGGCGGCGGCGCGCCGCAGGGCAACATTGCGTTCGGGCGCGACCTTACCGAGATGAAGGAGCAGGAGCGCGAGCTCGCCGAGCGCACCGCCGAGATCGAGCGCCAGCGCGTCCGCATTGCCGAGATCGAGAAGCTGTCCGCCATGGGGACGCTGCTGGCCGGCGTCGCTCATGAGCTCAACAACCCGCTCGCGATTGTCCTGGCCCAGTCCACGCTGCTGCTGGAACGCGCCGAGAGCGACGACGTGAAGGCCCGCGCCGCTCGCATCCATGCCGCCGCCGAGCGCTCGGGCCGCATCGTGCGCAGCTTCCTCGCGATGGCGCGCGAGACGGCGCCGACCCGCCGGCCCGTGCTGCTGAACGACATCGTGGCCTCCGCCGTGGACGTGATGGCGTATGGTCTGCGAGGCGCTTCCGTCGACGTGGACCTCGATCTCGCGCCCGACATGCCGCCCATCAGCGCCGACGCGGACCTCCTCGGCCAGGTGGTGTCGAACCTGCTGATCAACGCCCAGCAGGCGCTCGCCGAGCAGGCCCGCCCCCGCCGCGTGGTCGTGCGCACCCGCCGCGAGGCCGGCGGGGTGGCGCTGGAGGTGGAGGACAACGGTCCCGGCGTGCCCGAGCCGGTGGCGGCGCGGATCTTCGACCCTTATTTCACCACCAAGGCGCCGGGCGCGGGCACAGGCATCGGGCTCTCGATCTGCCGCAACGTCGTCACCGCCCATGGCGGCCAGATCGCGCTTGTCCGTTCGGCCGGCGGCGCCCTGTTCCGCGTCACCCTGCCGACCGGCGGCGGGGCCGAATAGCGCGGCTGGGCACCTGCGCGCCAAGCTCGCTCAGCGGCGCTCGGCGTTTAGCATGTAGTTGACCGCCATGTCGCCAGAGAGGCGCCAGTCGCCTCCGATCGGGTTGAACACCACCCCGGTCTGGTCGCGCACCGCGAAGCCGCCTTCGTCCAACGCGTCGGCGAGCTCGGCCGGGGTGACGAACTTCTCCCACTGGTGCGTGCCCCTGGGCAGCCAGCCCAGCACGTATTCGGCGCCCACGATCGCGAGCGCGAAGGCCCTTAGGGTGCGGTTGAGGGTGGCCATGAACAAAAGCCCGTCCGGCCGCACGGCCGCGCAGCAGCTCTTCACGAAGAGGCGCACGTCCGCGACGTGCTCCACCACCTCCATGGCGAGCACCACGTCGAAGCGCGCGCCCTCGGCCACGAGCTCCTCCACGGTGGCGCGCCGGTAGGTCACCGGCGCCCCGACCTCCTCGGCATGCAGGCGGGCGACTTCCACGTTGGTGGGCGCGGGATCGACGCCCGTGACGATCGCGCCGAGCCGGGCCAGCGGCTCGCAGAGGAGCCCTCCGCCACAGCCGACGTCCAGGATCGTGACGCCCTCCAGCGGCAGCCCCGCCTGCGGATCGCGGCCCAGATGCTCCGCCACAGCGTCGCGGATGTACCGGATGCGGACCGGGTTGAACCGGTGCAGCGTCTTCATGGCGCCGTTCGGATCCCACCAGGTCCGGGCGATGCGCTCGAAGCGGGCGACTTCGGCTGCGTCGATCGTTCCGGTTGCGGGCTGCATGGCGCTCATCCTTTTCTCCACCCCTTGGACGGCGGCCGATGCGCGGGCGGGCGTTGACAGCCCCAGGCGTCGCCGTCATTGAGTGTGCCGCCCTTTTCCGACGGCCACAGCCTTGACGCAAGTCGCGCGTGGCCAGAACCGTTCAGCAACCCGGGACCCCGCATGGCCCGCCTCGTCATGAAGTTCGGCGGAACCTCCGTCGCCAACCTCGAGCGCATCAAGAACGTCGCCCGGCACGTGAAGCGCGAGGTCGAGGCCGGCTACGACGTCGCCGTGGTGGTCTCCGCCATGTCGGGCAAGACGAACGAGCTCGTGGGGTGGTGCAAAGAAGCCTCCACGCTCTACGACAACCGCGAATACGACGCCGTGGTGGCGTCCGGCGAGCAGGTCACGGCCGGCCTGCTGGCGATCGCCTTGCAGGACATCGGCTTCAAGGCCCGTTCCTGGCAGGGGTGGCAGATCCCGATCCTGACCTCCGACGCGCATGGATCGGCCCGCATCGCCGGCATTGACGGCAAGAACCTGCTGGATGGCTTCGCGGCCGGCGAGGTGGCGGTGATCTCGGGCTTCCAGGGCGTGCATGAGGCGACAGGCCGCATCACCACGCTGGGCCGCGGCGGCTCCGACACCAGCGCGGTCGCGATCGCGGCCGCCATCGGGGCCGAGCGCTGCGACATCTACACGGACGTGGACGGCGTCTACACCACCGATCCGCGCATCGTCACCAAGGCCAAGCGCCTCGACAAGGTGGCGTTCGAGGAAATGCTCGAAATGGCGTCGCTCGGCGCCAAGGTTCTCCAGGTGCGCTCGGTGGAGCTCGCCATGGTGCACAATGTGCGCACCTATGTGCGCTCATCCTTTGACGACCCTGCCAACCCGCAGGCGGGAACTCTCATCTGCGACGAGGAGGAGATCGTGGAACAGCAGATCGTCACCGGCATAGCCTATTCCAAGGACGAGGCCCAGATCACGCTTCGGCGCGTGGCCGACCAGCCGGGCGTCGCGGCCGCGATCTTCGTGCCGTTGGCCGACGCCAACATCAATGTCGACATGATCATCCAGGTCGTGTCCGACGACACCACCACCACGGACATCACCTTCACGGTGCCGACCGCCGATTTCGAGCGCGCCCGCGCCATTCTGGAGAACGCGCGCGAGAAGATCGCCTACCAGTCGCTGCAGGGCGCGACCGACGTCGTGAAGGTCTCGGCCATCGGCATCGGCATGCGCTCGCACGCGGGCGTCGCCGCCAAGGCGTTCAGGGCCCTGGCCGAGAAGGGCATCAACATCCGGGCGATCACCACGTCGGAGATCAAGTTCTCGATCCTGATCGACGCCGCCTACACGGAACTCGCGGTCCGGACGCTGCATTCGCTGTACGGTCTCGACAAGGCCTGAGCGGCGGCTCGGTCCCGGCCTGGACTTTGCATTCAGGTCGGGTGCTAGGGTAAAGCTCTGGGGACGGCGGCGCCGTCCCAACACGATTCGCGGCCACGCTGGCGCTGCGGTCGGCTGAACGGTGAGGATGGAATGCGAGGCGCTCTCGGCGGTCCGCGCCTGTTGCTGCGACGCCTCCGCGAGGTCATGGCGGAGCCCGTCAGCGCGCAGGCTCGCCTCGACAAGATCGTCGTCCTGATCGCCTCCAACATGGTGGCGGAGGTTTGCTCGTTTTATGTGCTGCGGGCCGACGGCACGCTCGAGCTGTACGCCACCGAGGGCCTGAAGCGCGAAGCCGTCCACCTCACCACCATGCGGGCCGGCGAGGGCCTGGTTGGCCTGATCGCCCAGAAGGCGCAGCCCCTTAACCTGCCCAACGCGCAATCCCACCCGGCCTTCTCGTACAAGCCCGAGACCGGCGAGGAGATCTACCAGTCCTTCCTGGGCGTTCCGGTGCTGCGCGCCGGCAACACGCTGGGCGTGCTCGTCGTGCAGAACCGCGCCCACCGCCTCTATTCCGAGGAAGAGGTCGAGGCGCTGCAGACCACCGCGATGGTGCTCGCCGAGATCATCGCCTCCACGGAATTCCAGACGCTGGCGCGCCCTGGCGCCGACATCGCGCTCAGGCGGCCGTTCAGCCTCATGGGCCAGCCGCTCTCGGACGGCGTCGGCCTCGGCCACGTGGTGCTGCACGAGCCGCGGGTCGTGGTGTCCAACCTCATCGCGGACGATCCGGCGCGCGAGACCCGCCGCCTCGACGAGGCGGTCGCGGACCTGCGCTCATCCATCGACACGCTGATCGACCGCGGCGACGTCTCGCATAACGGCGAGCACCGCGAGGTGCTCGAGACCTTCCGGATGTTCGCGCACGACCAGGGCTGGATCCGGCGCCTGCGCGAGGCCGTGGCGAGCGGCCTCACGGCCGAGGCCGCCGTGGAGCGCGTCCAGTCGGACAACCGCGCCCGCATGATGCGGCAGACCGACCCCTATCTGCGCGAGCGCCTGCACGACCTCGACGAACTCGCCAACCGGTTGCTGCACAGGCTGGTCGGCCGCGACATGGTGGGCGGGCAGGCCGCCCTGCCCGAGAACGCCATCCTGGTGGCGCGCTCCATGGGGCCGGCCGCGCTGCTGGACTACGACCGCAAGCACCTGCGTGGCCTTGTGCTGGAGGAAGGCGGCCCCACCAGCCACATCGCCATCGTGGCGCGCGCGCTCGGCATCCCGGCCGTCGGCAATGTCGAGAACATCGCCGGCCTCGCCGAAACCGGCGACGCCCTGATCGTGGACGGCGGCGTCGGCCAGGTGCACCTGCGCCCGCAGCCGGACGTGGAAGCCGCCTTCCGCGAAAAGGCGCGCCTGCGCGCCCGCCGGCAGGAACAGTACCGCGCCCTGCGCGACCAGCCCGCCGTGACGCGCGACGGCGTGCGCATCGGCCTCAACCTCAACGCCGGCCTGGTGATCGACCTGCCGCATGTCGAGGAAGCCGGCGCCGACGGCATCGGGCTGTTTCGCACCGAGCTGCAGTTCATGGTGGCCGAGCGCCTGCCCTCCACGGCCGAGCAGCTGGCGCTCTACCGCACCGTGCTGGACGCCGTGCCGGGCAAGTCCGTCACCTTCCGCACGCTCGACATCGGCGGCGACAAGGTGCTCCCCTACATGCGCGCCATGGAGGAGGAGAACCCGGCCCTTGGCTGGCGTGCCATCCGCATCGGCCTGGATCGGCCGGGCCTCCTGCGGGCGCAGGTGCGGGCGCTGCTGAAGGCTGGCGGCGGCCGCGAGATGAAGATCATGTTCCCGATGGTCGCCACCGTGGACGAGTTCGCCCGCGCCAAGGCCATCGTTCAGCGCGAGATCGGCCATCTGGAGCGCCACGGGCACGAATTGCCGTCCGACGTGAAACTCGGCGTCATGGTCGAAGTGCCGTCGCTGCTGTTCCAGATCGACGAAATGGCCCGCGAGGCCGACTTCCTGTCGGTCGGCTCCAACGATCTCATGCAGTTCCTGTTCGCGGCCGACCGCGAGAACCCGCAGATGGCGGACCGCTTCGATCCGCTGCACCCGGCCTGCCTGCGGGCGCTGCGCTGCGTCGCCGAGGCGGGCGCGCGGGCCAACATCCCGGTGACACTGTGCGGCGAACTCGGCGGCAAGCCGCTGGAGGCCATGGCGCTGCTGGCGATCGGCTACCGCTCGCTGTCGATGTCGCCTGCGTCGGTCGGCCCCGTAAAGGCCATGCTGCTGTCGCTCGACCTCGAGGCGCTGGTGGAAGCCGCCAGCGGCTGGCTCGACGACCGCGCCGCCGGCGAGACGCTGCGGCCGCAATTCGCCGCCTTCGCCAAGAAGCACGGCGTGGCGTTGTAGCGGGCCTTCCGAAGGCCCATCTGCCCAACGCCACACCACCCGAGCGCCCATGTCCCTCCCGCTGCAGAAACTCGACGCCATCCTGGCGCGCCACGCCATGATCACCGACCGGCTCTCGTCGGGCCCGGACAGCGACACCTTTGTCACGCTGTCGCGCGAGCTTGCCGAGCTCGACCCCGTCGTGGAGGCGCTGCACGCCTATCGGGCGGCCGCCGCCGAACTCGCCGGCCTGGACGCTATGCTGGCCGACGCCGCCACCGATCGCGAGATGCGCGCCTTGGCCGAGGAGGAGCGCCGCGAGGTCGAGGAGCGGGTCGAGCGCCTCGCCCATCAGGTGCGCCTCATGCTGCTGCCGCGCGACGCAGCCGATGAGCGCGCCGCCATCCTCGAGGTGCGCGGCGGCACGGGCGGCGACGAGGCGGCGCTGTTCGCCGGCGACCTGTTCCGCATGTATCAGCGCTACGCCGAACTGCACCGCTGGAAGGTGGAGGTGCTCTCCGCCAGCGAAGGCACGATGGGCGGCTACAAGGAAATCATCGCCGAGATCCACGGCCAGGGCGTGTTCGCCAAGCTGAAATTCGAGAGCGGCGTCCACCGCGTGCAGCGCGTGCCCGACACGGAGGCGAGCGGCCGCATCCACACCTCGGCCGCCACCGTGGCGGTGCTGCCGATCGCCGAGGAAGTCGACGTCCACATCGACGACAAGGACCTGCAGATCGACACCATGCGGGCCCAGGGCGCGGGCGGCCAGCACGTCAACAAGACCGAGAGCGCGATCCGCATCACCCACCTGCCCACCGGCATCGTCGTGATGATGCAGGAGGAGCGCTCGCAGCACCGCAACAAGGCCAAGGCCATGGAGCTGCTGCGCACCCGCATCTTTGACCAGGAACGGCAGAAGCGCGACAGCGAGCGCTCGGCCGACCGCCGCTCGCAGGTGGGCTCTGGCGACCGCTCGGAGCGCATCCGCACCTACAACTTCCCGCAGGGCCGCGTCACCGACCACCGCATCAACCTGACGCTCTACAAGCTCCCGCAGGTGATGGACGGAACCGCCCTGGACGAAGTCGTGGACGCTCTGACGACCGAGCACCAGGCCGCCCTCCTGGCCGCCCAGGACGGGTGAGCGGCCGATAGAGGATTGACCAACCAAGCTCGCCGTGAACCAAAAGGAGAGCGCCGCATGCGCGATGCCGACCTGATCCAGCCCGAGACAACGCGCCTTGCCGCCTTGAAGCAGCTGGGCGAAGCCTTCCGAGAGGTCGGGATCGAGACCGCCCAGCGCGACGCGCGCCTGTTGACGCTGGACGCCGCCGGGCTGACGCACGCGCAGCTGATCCAGGCGCCGCGCGAGCGGCTCGGCGACCAAGCCGCCGCGAAGCTGCGCGAGCATGTGCGGCGCCGGCTCACGCGCGAGCCGGTGGCGCGCATTCTGGGCGAATGGGAGTTCTGGAGCCTGCCCTTCACGCTCGCGCCGGACGTGCTGGTGCCGAGGCCTGACAGCGAGACCGTGGTGGCGGCCGCCCTGCTCGCCCTCAAGGAGCGTCGCAACGCCAGCGACGGCCTGCGCGTGCTGGATCTCGGCACGGGCTCGGGTTGCCTTCTCGTGGCGCTGTTGACCGAGCTGAAGGGCGCCACCGGCGTCGGCGTCGACCTCGCCCCCCAGGCCGTCGAAACGGCGCGCTTCAACGCCGCCCGCAACGGCGTGGCCGACCGGGCCGAATTCACCGAATCGGACTGGGCGCAAGCGATCACGGGCCAGTTCGATCTCGTGGTCTCGAACCCGCCCTATATCGCGAACGCCGTGATCGAAGGGCTGGAGCCCGAGGTGAAGCAGCACGATCCTCGCCTGGCGCTGGCCGGCGGCCCCGACGGGCTCGACGCATACCGGGCCATCGCGCAAGCGCTTCCAGGCATTCTCGCTCCCGACGGCGTGGTGGCGCTCGAAATCGGCTCCGACCAGGCCGAGAGCGTCCCGGCCATATACCGCGCCGCCGGCTACGCGGTGGAAGGCCCTTTCGCGGATTTCGGCGCCCGGCCGAGGGCGATCGTGTTGCGCCGGACGTAACAGCCAGACGAGAACCGAAGCAAGGCAAGAAGAAGCAGTGCATTGAAGACACAGGCCTTGAAATTTCGAACAAAAGACCGATCTGTAGAGTGGAAAGCGCTTGGCCTGCGGGCTCGAAGCGACTAGGGTGACGGCCAATGACGTCGTCGGGCGACGCCGCGCACTGCGCAGGCCAGCACCGTCGAGATCGCTCCCTTTGAGGATCAGCCGGCAGGTTCAGCCACGGGATCGATCTCCGGGACTTCAAGCACGACTCCAGAAGAGTCTTGCGTCGGTCCGATGACATTCTCCGGAAACGGAAGCGCCTCTTCGATCGCAAGGCTGCGTCGGGGAGTGGGCGACCGCACCGCGCGGGCGATGGCCCGCAGCAGCGACGGAAGGGCTTAGAAAGCCTCGAGTGAACCCTGACCACTGAGCAAAGAGCAGCGACCCGCATGGGCTCGGTCTCGCGGCGGCGGTCCGGCATGGACAATGCACACCACTGAAGGACGTTCGATGAGACCTAATCATCAGAACAATAACAACAACAACAAGCAGCGTATGCGCGGACGCAACCGTGGCGGCGGCAAAGGGCCGAATCCTCTGTCGCGGAGCTATGAGTCGAATGGCCCGGACGTGAAGATCCGCGGCACGGCCCAGCACATCGCCGAGAAATACTTGCAGCTTGGCCGCGACGCCAACGCCTCCGGCGACCCCGTGCAGGCGGAAAGCTACTACCAGCACGCCGAGCACTACCTGCGCCTGATCGCGGCCGCGCAGGAGCAGTTCCGGATCCAGAACCCGAACTATCGTCCTTTCGAGGTCAACGACCCGGATGCGGACATGGACGACGAGGACACCACGCCGTATGCGGGTGGCCCGCAGCCGGATGTGCGCTTCCCGCAGGGCGGCGACCAGGACGGCGGCCAGGACTACCAGCCCCGGCAGGACCAGCCCCGGCAGGACTATCAGCCTCGCCAGGATTACCAGCCGCGGCAGGATTATCAGCCGCGCCAGTTCCAGCCCCGCGAGCGTGGCGAGAACCGCGGCGACCGCGAGTTCCAGCCGCGCCAGCCGCGTGAACCGCGTGGCGACTTCCAGCCCCGGCATCAGCGCGAAGGCGGCGAGCAGGGCGAGCGGCAGTTCCAGCCGCGCCGCGATCGCGAGCAGCGGGACTACCAGCCGCCGCGCGAGCAGCCTCAGCCGCAGAGCCGCGAGCCGGCCGTCGACGCTCCCCAGGCTGAGCAGCCGCGCGAGCAGCGCGAGTTCCAGCCGCGTGAGCGCTTCCCGCGCCGTGGCCGGCCGGAGCGCCAGGACCGTCCGGAGGCGCGCGCCGAGGGACAGGATCGTCCGGAGCGGCAGGATCGCCCCGAACGCCAAGAACGCCCCGAACGCCAAGAACGCCCCGAACGCCAAGAGCGCCCCGAGCGTCGCGAGCGCGCCGAACGCCCGGCCCCTGAGGCCGCCGAGCAGACCGCCCTGCCGGCCTTCATCACGGCCCCGGTGCGCGTCGCCATCGCGCCCGAGCCCGAGCCGCAGCCGGCCGCCGAGGCAGCCCCGACCGCGCCCACCGAGGACGCCTTCGCGGTCCGTCCCCGCCGCCGTCGCGTGACCAAGAAGGCCGACGAGGCCCCGGCCGACGCCCCAGCGGGCGAATGAGTCGCCAAGGCCCGCACTGACGCCAAAAACCCGCCGGGCTCTCCGGCGGGTTTTTTCTTGGCGACGCCCGCGCGGCCTCAGGCGAGCGCGCCCCCTTTCCCTCCGGCGTGACTTCCCACGCGGGTTCGGCTAAGCACCCCGGCATGTTCAAAGGCCTTTACCGCTGGACGCTGTCGCTGGCCGAGAGCAAGCGCGCCGAATGGGCGCTTGCCTTCATCGCCTTCGCGGAGAGCTCGTTCTTTCCCATCCCGCCCGACGTGGTGCTCGCGCCGATGTCGCTGGCCAAGCCCGCAAAGGCCTGGCGCTATGCGGCGATCTGTACGGTGTCTTCTGTGGTCGGCGGCATCCTCGGCTACGCCATCGGGGCGCTGCTTTACGACACCGTCGGGCAGTGGCTGATCAATCTCTATGGCTACGGCTCCAAGATGGAGCAGGTGCGCGAGGCCTACGCCAAGTGGGGCGCGCTGCTGATCCTCGTGAAGGGCGTAACCCCGATTCCGTACAAGCTCGTCACCATCGTGTCGGGCCTGCTGGCGTATAATTTTCCGCTGTTCGTGCTGCTGTCGATCATCACACGCGGCGCGCGGTTCTTTATTCTGGCCGGGCTGCTGAACCGCTTCGGCGATCCCATCCGGCATTTTCTGGATCGCCATTTCGCCGTGTTCATCGGCGTCATCCTCTTCTTTATCGTGTTCGGGTTCTGGATCGCCGCGAGGCTCGTGTGATGAACGCCGTGGATGTCGCCGCCTCCCGCTCCGCCGGGCCGCTCGCAGCGCTTAAGCCGGACCGCGCGGCGCTTGCGGTGGGGCTTGCGGCGGCCGCCACGGTGGGCGGCGCACTGGTGCTGGAGCACGGGTTCGGCGTGAAGCCCTGCGAGCTCTGCCTCGTGCAGCGCATCCCCTATTATGTTGGCGCTCCCTTTGCGCTTCTGACCGCCATCGTGGCGTCGCGGCGGCCCCGCAACCTGTTCACCACCGCGATGCTGGCCTCTCTGGCGTTGCTGTTCGTGATCAGCGCCGGGCTCGGCTCCTATCATGCGGGCGTCGAATGGAAGTTCTGGGCCGGCCCCCAGGACTGCACGGGCGCGGTCGTGAAGCCCGCCGCGATGGGCGACTTCCTGAAGCAGCTGGAAACCACCAAGGTGATCCGCTGCGACGAGGTCGCGATGCGCATTCTCGGCCTGTCCCTGGCGGGCTGGAACGCCGTGATCTCGGCCGGCCTCGCGCTGGTGGCCGGCCATGCGGCTTGGCGCACCCGCACGCGCGAGATCTGAAGCACGCAGCCGACCGGCCAGCTTGACGCGCTCCCGGCGTGGGCGCTCCCATTGTGCGTGATCCAGAGTTGCGTCCACCGCAGGCAAACGCATCCCGGCGCCCCTAGCGTGGTGGAAATGCCACACCTATCTAAGCCTCGGGACGTTCGCCTCCGGGAGGGAGCGCCCCGTCGGAGCGCATGATCCGCGCCCATTGGGGCGGACGAAAACGCGCGGCCGCAGGAGGACGATATGGATTTTGAGAAATATACCGACCGCGCCAAGGGCTTCGTGCAGGCGGCCCAGACGATCGCGATGCGGGATGGCCACCCGCAGCTTGCGCCCGAGCACATGCTCAAGGCGCTGCTGGACGACAATGAGGGACTGGCCGCCGGCCTCGTGACTCGCGCGGGCGGCGACGCCAAGGCGGCGCTTCTGGGCGTCGACCAGGCGCTCGCCAAGATGCCGAAAGTGTCCGGCGCGGCCGCCCAGCCGCAGCCCACGCGCGACCTCGTGCGCCTGTTCGACACGGCCGAGAAGATCGCCCAGAAGTCGGGCGACAGCTTTGTCACGGTGGAGCGCCTTCTGCTCGCGCTTGCGACCGAAAAGGACATGGAGGCCGGCAAGATCCTGGCCCGCGCCGGCGTCACGCCGCAAAGCCTTAACGGCGCCATCAACGAGCTGCGCAAGGGCCGCACGGCCGACAACGCCTCGGCCGAGAACGCCTATGATGCGCTTAAGAAATACGCCCGCGACCTCACCCAGGCGGCCCGCGACGGCAAGCTCGACCCGGTGATCGGCCGCGACGAGGAAATCCGCCGCGCCATCCAGGTGCTGTCGCGCCGCACCAAGAACAACCCCGTTCTCATCGGCGAGCCCGGCGTCGGCAAGACCGCCATTGCGGAGGGCCTCGCGCTGCGCATCGTCAACGGCGACGTGCCCGAGAGCCTGAAGGACAAGCAGCTCCTCGCCCTCGACATGGGCTCGCTGATCGCCGGCGCGAAATATCGCGGCGAGTTTGAGGAGCGGCTGAAAGCCGTGCTCAACGAGGTGACGTCGGCCGAGGGCGGCATCATCCTGTTCATCGACGAGATGCACACGCTGGTGGGCGCCGGCAAGGCGGACGGCGCCATGGACGCCTCCAACCTGCTGAAGCCCGCGCTGGCCCGCGGCGAGCTGCACTGCATCGGCGCGACCACGCTCGACGAGTACCGCAAGCACGTCGAAAAGGACGCCGCCCTGGCGCGGCGCTTCCAGCCCGTGTTCGTGAGCGAGCCCACCGTGGAGGACACGGTGTCGATCCTGCGCGGCCTGAAGGAGAAGTACGAGCTGCACCACGGCGTCCGCATCACGGACGGCGCGATCGTGGCGGCCGCGACGCTGTCCAACCGCTACATCACCGACCGCTTCCTGCCCGACAAGGCCATCGACCTCGTCGACGAGGCGGCGTCGCGCCTGCGCATGCAGGTCGACTCGAAGCCCGAGGAGCTGGACGAGCTCGACCGTCGCATCGTGCAGCTGCGCATCGAGCAGGAAGCCCTGAAAAAGGAGACCGACCCGGCCTCTCGCGATCGGCTCGGCCGCCTGGAGACGGAGCTTGCCGGCATCGAGGAGAAATCCGCCGCTCTCACGGCCCGCTGGAAGGCCGAGAAGGAGAAGCTCGGCAGCGCCCAGAAGCTCAAGGAGCAGCTGGAGCAGGCTCGCACCGAACTCGCCAACGCACAGCGCCGCGGCGAGTACCAGCGCGCCGGCGAGCTGACCTATGGGGTGATCCCGGAGCTGGAACGCACCCTGAAGGAGGTGGAGGGCCGCGAGAACACCGCCCTGGTAGCCGAGGCCGTGACGGCCAACGACGTCGCCCAGGTGGTGTCGCGCTGGACCGGCGTGCCGGTTGACCGCATGCTCGAGGGCGAGCGCGAGAAGCTGCTCAAGATGGAGGAGCAGATCGGCAAGCGTGTCGTTGGCCAGGCCGAGGCGGTCGCGGCCGTCTCCACGGCCGTGCGGCGCGCCCGCGCCGGATTGCAGGACCCGAACCGGCCCATCGGCTCGTTCATGTTCCTCGGACCAACAGGCGTCGGCAAGACCGAGCTCACCAAGGCGCTCGCGAGCTTCCTGTTCGACGACGAAACCGCGCTCGTGCGCATGGACATGTCCGAATACATGGAGAAGCACTCGGTCGCCCGGCTCATCGGCGCGCCTCCGGGCTATGTCGGCTACGAGGAGGGCGGCGCCCTCACGGAGGCCGTTCGCCGGCGGCCCTACCAGGTGGTGCTGTTCGACGAGATCGAGAAGGCGCATCCGGACGTGTTCAATGTGCTGCTGCAAGTCCTCGATGACGGGCGCCTCACCGACGGCCAGGGCCGTACGGTGGACTTCCGCAACACGCTGATCATCATGACCTCCAACCTCGGGGCGGAGTTCCTGGTGAACCAGCGCGAGGGCGAGGACACGGACGCGGTGCGCGACGAGGTGATGAGCGTGGTGCGCTCGCATTTCCGGCCGGAATTCCTGAACCGGGTGGACGAGATCATCCTGTTCCACCGCCTCCAGCGCGACCAGATGGGCGCCATCGTGGACATCCAGCTCAAGCGCCTGCAGAAGCTCCTCGACGAGCGCAAGCTGGTGCTGGAGCTCGACGCCACGGCGCGCGACTGGCTGGCCCACAAGGGCTACGACGCCGCCTACGGCGCTCGCCCGCTGAAGCGCGTGATCCAGAAGAACGTGCAGGACCCGCTCGCCGAGCTGATTCTGAGCGGCTCCATCAAGGACGGCGAGCACGTGCCCGTTTCGGCCGGCCCGGATGGGCTGGTGATCGGCGACGTGCTGGTCGCCCAGGACGCGCCGCCCAAGGGCGCGCTGCTGAACTGACCTGAAAAGGCCCGGCCCTCGCGCCGGGCCTTTCTTGTTCCCCCGGGCTTTTCAAACGCCGGTCAGTCCGGCCTGCGGCACGCGTCCCGCAGCAAGCCCGCATAGGCGGCCTGGTAGCGCACGAGATGCAGTCCTTCGGTCGCGCCCTCGCGGGCGACGCCGAACGCGGCCGCCCGCTCCGCTTTGAACGGGTCCACGAAGACGCAGTGCGGCTTGCGGCAGGCTTCCTGCAGAATTGCCGAGTAACGCTCCACCGCATCCGCATCCACGGCTGATAGCTGGTTATTACCGACCGGCGGAATGGCCGTCACGATCAGGCTCTCCGACCGCTCCCCCAACGTCGCGATGATGGTCGCCGCCGCGCCGGCGAAGCGATCGATGTTATGGGCGGAAAGCGGCTCGCTTTTTCGCAGAAGATCATTGGTCCCGATGGTGAGCACCGTCGCGTGCGCCCGGGCCCAGGGAACCAGTCTGCGGGCGACCGTATCATAGTTCTTGACCGTCGCCCCGCTCACGCCGGCATTGACCAGCTCTCGCCCGCAGCCCTCGCGCGGCGCTCCGAAAAGTTCGATGTTGGAGTCGCCGGCGAGCAGCACGTGTCCCGGGCCGGCAGCCGCCATCTGGTGCTTCACCACCGCCAGCCGGCTCTCCGCATAGTCTGCGACACGGGCCACGCGGGCGGTGGTCCGACCCGCGCCAAATACCAGCAGCGCGGCGGCGGCCACGACGGCGACGAGCGCCAAGGCCCAGAACAGGCGAGAAGCCAACAAAGGTCGGGGCACGGCGCTCAGAAGAATTGACGAATGTTAAGCGTTTATAGGCGGCGATCGCTTCGCCCCGCAACCCCGTTTGCAGGCGCCATCCGGGAGCCACTAAGAAGAGCGGATGAACCCGCAGATCGCTTCGCCGCCCGATCCCGCTGTGGCCCCGCCCCGCCTGCCCGTCGTCGATGTCGCCCGCGGCGTCG
Source organism: Alsobacter metallidurans (assembly GCF_014636935.1). Lineage (GTDB taxonomy): Bacteria > Pseudomonadota > Alphaproteobacteria > Rhizobiales > Beijerinckiaceae > Alsobacter > Alsobacter metallidurans. The sequence continues at coordinate 264,050 of NZ_BMES01000003.1, forward strand.
CGATCGCGGCGATGTTCGTCTATCACTTCACGTGGGACCTCGGCTTCTTCGGGTTCATCGAGCTGCAGGCGAGCGTCGATCCCGGCTGGCGCTGGTTCGCGAAGGGCATCGCGTCGTCGTTTCTCATGCTGGTGGGCGTCGGGATCGTGCTGGCCGACCGGGGCGGCATGAACTGGCGCGCATACGGCCGCCGCCTCGGCTTGGTCACGGCGGCCGCTGCCGGCATCTCGCTCGCGACCTGGTACGCGACGCCGGACGAGTTCATCTTCTTCGGCATCCTCCACTGCATCGCGCTCTCGAGCGTGCTGGCCCTGCCCTTCCGGCGCGCGCCCGCCTGGTTCACCGCCATTGTGGCGGCGGCCGTGGTCGCGCTGCCGAACCTAGCCCGCTTCCCGGCGCTCGCGTCCCCGGCGCTGCTCTGGCTCGGCCTGGGCGACACTGTTCCGCGCACCAACGACTACGAGCCGGTCTTCCCGTGGTTCGGTCTCGTGCTGGCCGGCGTCGCGCTGGCGCGCTTCAGCCTAGCGGCCGGATGGGACCGGCGCCTCGCCGCCATCCGGGCGAGCGGCCCGGTGGGCCGGACGCTCGCTTTCGCAGGCCGCCACAGCCTGCCTTTGTACCTCCTCCACCAGCCTCTGTTCTTCGGCGCGCTGTCCCTGCTGGCGTCCGCGGCCCCGCCGCGGCCCGCCGTTCAGCCGGCCGATTTCCAGACCGAATGTCGCACCTCCTGCCGTGCGTCGGGCGCCCGGGAGGCGCTCTGCGTCTCGGCCTGCGGCTGCGTGGAAGGCAAGATCAGGGCGGCCGAGCGGGCCGAGATCAGCCTCTCGCAGGCCGAAATCGACCGCCGGATGCCTGGTTTCGTGGCCGCATGCCAGCGCGAGCGCACGCCGGCCGCGCCGGACAGCCAGGAGCCGAAGCCTTGAGCTTCGCCCCACCGTCTGATTTCGCACGGAGTTCCGCGACCGTGCGCTAGCGCTCACCAACAAAGGAACCAATCTCGCAAAGGAGGAGTTTGGCGCGGGTACAAGCATGGTTTGTTCCGGGAGCGTCAGCATGAGCGAGGCCAAGGTCACCACGGATCATGACGAGATCCGCAAATGGGCCGAGGAACGCGGCGGGCGCCCCTCCCGGGTCAAGGACACGGGCGGCAAGGGCGGTCCCGGCATCCTCCGGCTGGACTTCGGCGAGAAGGAAGAAGGTCTCGAGGAGATCTCCTGGGACGACTTCTTCAAGGCCTTCGACGAGAACGAACTCGCCTTCCTGCATCAGGACGAGGCCGGCGGCAAAGGCCACAAGCCGAGCCGCTTCAACAAGTTCATTCACCGCAACAGCGACAAGAACTGAGGCTTGCCCGTGTCGGATCGCATCCTGATCACCGGCGGCGCCGGATTCATTGGCCGTTACGTCGCCAGGGCCTGCCTGGAGCGCGGCTATGACGTCCGCGTTCTGGATAGCCTCATCGACCAGGTGCATGGCGGCAAGCAGCCGGACCATCTCGACCGCGCCATCGAGGTGGCGGTCGGCGACGTCCGCGACGAGGCCGCGGTGGGGCGCGCCCTCCAGGGCGTCGACGCCGTGATCCACCTCGCAGCCGAGGTCGGCGTCGGCCAGAGCATGTATGCGGTGGACCGCTATGTCGGGGTCAACGACCTCGGCACCGCGGTGCTGTTCCAGAAGCTGATCGAGAAGCCGGTGCGCCGCGTCGTCGTGGCCTCGTCCATGAGCATCTATGGCGAAGGGCTCTACCGCGACGCCGACGGCCACATGGTGGAGGACGCCGAGCGCAAGCCGCGCACCTCCGACGTCCAGGGCTGGGACCCGGTCGACCGCCAGGGCCGCGCGCTGACGCCGCTGCCCACGCCCGAGTGGAAGCGCCCCTCCCTCGCCTCCGTGTATGCGCTCACCAAATACGTGCAGGAGCGGCTGACGCTCACGGTCGCGCCCGCCTACGGGATGGAAGCCGCCGCGTTGCGGCTGTTCAACGTCTACGGCCCTGGCCAGGCGCTCTCCAATCCCTACACGGGCGTATTGGCGATCTTCGCGTCGCGCATTCTCAACGGCCAGCGACCGATGATCTTCGAGGACGGCCTGCAGCGGCGCGACTTCGTGCATGTCACGGACGTCGCCAAGGCGTTCATGCTGGCGCTGGAGAAGCCCGCCGCCAACGGGCAGGTCTACAATGTCGGCAGCGGCCACGACCGCTCGGTCGCCGAGATCGGCGAAATGCTCGCCGCCGCGATGGGCCGGCCGGAACAGACGCCCGAGATCGTCGCGAAGGCTCGCATCGGCGACATCCGGCACTGCTTCTGCGACATCTCCAAGGCTCGCGACGAGCTCGGCTTCACGGCCTCGATGGACTTCTCGCAGGGCCTCGCCGAACTCGCCGAATGGGTCGAGCAGCAGACCGCCGAGGACCGGGTCGCCGAAGCGCGCCAGGAACTCGAGCGCCGGGGGCTCGTGGCATGACGGGCGATCCCGGCATCGGCGCGGGCGGACCCATTCTGATCACTGGTGGGGCGGGCTTTATCGGCTCCAATCTCGCCGACCGCCTGGCCGAGGCCGGCCGCAGCGTGATCGTATTCGACGCGCTGACCCGCCCGGGGGTGGAGCGCAACCTCGGCTGGCTGCAGGAGCGGCACGGAGATCGCATCCATGCGGTGCGGGCCGACATCCGTGATCGCGACGCGCTGGCGTCCGCCATCCGGGAATGCGACGCGGCCTTTCATTTCGCCGCCCAGGTCGCGGTGACGACCAGCATGGTGGACCCGCGCGACGATTTCACCGTGAACCTCGAGGGCACGCTGAACCTGCTGGAAGCGCTGCGCGAGAGCGGCCGCCGCGTCCCGGTGGTGTTCGCCTCCACCAACAAGGTCTATGGCGACCTCGCCGACATCCCGCTCGCGATCGAGAACGACGCCTATATGCCGACCGACCCGGCCGTGCGCGGCCGTGGCGTGTCGGAAGACCGGCCGCTCGACTTCCACACCCCCTATGGCTGCTCCAAGGGCGCGGCCGACCAGTATGTGCTCGACTACGCGCGCAGCTTCGGGCTGCCCACCGCCGTGCTGCGCATGAGCTGCATCTACGGCCAGCGCCAGATGGGCACCGAGGACCAGGGCTGGGTCGCCCACTTCCTGATCCGCGCGCTGGATGGCGAGCCGATCAGCATCTATGGCGACGGCCGGCAGGTGCGCGACATCCTCGACGTCGCGGACGCCGTGGACGCCTACCTGGCCTGCTGGAAGCGCATCGAGGCCGTGTCCGGCCAGGCCTTCAACCTCGGCGGCGGTCCGCAGAACGCCGTCAGCCTGCGCCAGCTCATCGCCCATATCGAGCAGTCGATCGGCCGTTCGGTCGAAACCCGCTACGCAGACTGGCGGGCCGGCGACCAGCGCTATTACGTTTCCGATCCGAGCCGCGCCCAGGCGGCGCTCGGCCTTGGCGCGCCCGTGCCGTGGCGCACCGGCGTCGGGCGCCTCGCCCGCTGGCTGGAAGGCGAGCGCGCCGCGCGCGCGGTGGCGGTTCAATACGCGGACGCCCGCCTGGAGGCGGCGTCGTGAACGCCGCCGATCCGTCGCCCCGCCGCATTCTTGTGACAGCCGACGCCGTTGGGGGCGTATGGACCTACGCGATTGACCTGGCGGCCGGTTTCGCCCGGCGCGGCGTCGAAACCGTGCTGGCCGTGCTCGGCCCGGCCCCCGACGCCGCGCAGCGCGACGCCGCCTCGGCCGTGTCCGGCCTCACTGTGGTGGAGACCGGCCTGCCGCTTGACTGGACGGCCGCTTGCGACGCCGAACTCGCAGCCACGGCCCGGCGCCTCGCCGCGCTCGCGGACCAGCACGGCGTCGACACCGTGCATTGCCACGCCCCGGCCCTGATCGCGGACGCGCCTTTTCGCGTTCCGGTCGTGGTCGTCAACCATTCCTGCCTCGCCACCTGGCACGCCGCCATGCGGGGGCCGGACGCCCCCGTGCCGGAGGACTTCGCCTGGCGGATCGCCCGAGCCGGCGCAGGCCTCGCGCAGGCCGACCAGGTGCTGGCCCCCACGGCGGCCTTTGCTGACGCCACCGCCCGCGCGTACGGGCTCGCGACGGCGCCGAGCGCTGTCCACAACGGCCGCGCGGCGCCGATTGCAGCCGCTCCCGGCGGCCGGCTGGACCCGAGCGTCTTCACCGCCGGGCGGCTCTGGGACGAAGCCAAGGGCGCGGCCGTGTTTGACGCCGCGGCCGGATGCGTGGATGCCCTGATGCGCGCAGCCGGCCCGCTGATCGGCCCCAACGGAGCCCGAGCAGGGCTGAACGACGCCGTCGCGCTCGGCTCGCTCACCGCGCCCGAGATGGCCGAGGCCCTCGCCCGCCGCCCGGTGTTCTGCTCGGCTGCGTTCTACGAGCCCTTCGGCCTCAGCGTGCTGGAGGCCGCTCAGGCCGGATGCGCGCTGGTGCTGTCCGACATCCCGACCTTTCGCGAACTCTGGGACGGCGTCGCGGTGTTCACGCCCCCGGGCGACTCTGACGCGCTCGCGGCGGCGTTGCGCGACCTCCTTCCCGACGAGGCCGGCCGCATCGCTCTGGGCGAAGCCGCCCGCGCCCGCTCGACCCGCTTTACGGTGGACCGCATGGCCGCCGCCACCCTGGCGGCGCATGCCGAGGTCGCCGGCGCGCGCAGCCGGCGGGAGCGCGCCGCATGAAAGTCGCGTACTGGACGCACTCGCTCCAATCCTGCTGGAACCACGGCAACGCGCATTTCCTGCGGGGCGTGCTGCGTGAATTGATGCATGCGGGCCACGAGGTCGCCGTGCTGGAGCCCCAGGGCGCCTGGAGCCTGCAGAATCTGCTGCAGGATCACGGCGAGACCGGTCTCGACGCCTACCGGGAGAACTACCCGGAGTTGTGCTCGCGCACCTACGCGCCCGGCGACGCCCTCGCGCCGCTGCTGGACGGGGCCGACCTCGTCATCGTGCACGAATGGAACGAGCCCTGGCTGGTCGCCGAGATCGGGCGCATCCGCCGCGCCGGCGGGCGTTTCCGGCTAATGTTCCACGACACACATCACCGCGCGGTGAGCGACCCGGACGCGATCCGGACCTTCGATCTCGACGGCTATGACGGCGTGCTGGCCTTCGGCGAAACCCTGGCCGAGGTCTACCGCCAGTGGGACTGGGGCGACCGCGTCTTTGTCTGGCACGAGGCCGCCGACACCCGGCTGTTCCATCCGCCCACGATCGAGACCGAGCGCCACGGCCTTGTCTGGATCGGCAACTGGGGCGATGGCGAGCGCACCGAGGAGCTGGAAACCTTTCTGTTCCGCCCGGCGCGGGACGCCGGATTGCCGCTCGACATCCACGGCGTGCGCTATCCCGACGAGGCGCTGGCCACGCTGGCGCGCTACGGCGTCCGCTACCGCGGCTGGCTGCCCAACGCGGCCGCGCCGGCGGTGTTCGCCCGGCATCTCGCCACCGTGCATGTGCCGCGGCGTTTCTACGTGGACCTGCTGCCCGGCATCCCGACCATCCGGGTGTTCGAGGCGCTGGCCTGCGGCATTCCCCTCGTCTCCGCGCCCTGGCGCGACAGCGAGGGGCTGTTCACGCCCGGCGAGGACTTCCTGGTCGCGCCGGACGGCCCTGCGATGACGGCGCATCTGCGCGCGCTGGCGCACGACGCCGACCTTCGCGCCGCGCTCGCCCGGCGCGGCCTCGCCACGGTCCTGGCCCGCCACACCTGCGCGCACCGCGTGCGCGAGCTCCTCGGCTTCGCCCGGACACTCGGCCTAGCCGACGAAAACGCCGCCCCGGCCGCATCCCCCCATGCCTCCGCGCTGCTGGAGACCACCCCATGAAAATCGCCTTCTACGGCTCCAGCCTGCTGTCCTCGTACTGGAACGGTGCCGCCACCTATTACCGCGGCATGCTGTTCGACCTCGCCCGACGCGGCCACACGGTCACGTTCTACGAGCCGGACGCCTACGACCGGCAGAAGCACCGCGACATCGAGCCGCCCGAATGGGCCGCCGTGAAGGTCTACGACGCCACCGAGGACGCCGTGCGGAAGGTGGTGGCGGAAGCCGCGGCCGCCGACGTGGTCGTGAAGGCGAGCGGCGTCGGCGTGTTCGACGACGAGCTGCTGGACGGCGTCATCAAGGCCTCGCGGCCGGACGCGATCCGGATTTTCTGGGACGTGGACGCGCCCGCCACGCTGGCCGAGATGCGCGGCTTCGACAAGCACCCGCTCCGCAAGGCGTTGGAGAGCATCGACCTCGTGTTCACCTACGGGGGCGGCCCGCCCGTAGTGGCGGCCTACGAGGGTTTTGGCGCCCGCCGCTGCGTGCCGATCTACAATGCGCTGGATCCCGCCACCCACCATCCGGTGGCCGCCGACCCGCGCTTCTCGGCCGATCTCGGTTTTCTGGCCAACCGGCTGCCCGACCGCGAGAAGCGCGTCGAGAGCTTCTTTTTGGAGCCCGCCGCCCGCATTCCCGAAAAGTCGTTTCTGCTGGGCGGCTCGGGCTGGGAGGACAAGGCCATGTCGGCCAACGTCAACCGGGTCGGCCACGTCTACACGCGCGACCACAACGCCTTCAACTGCACCCCGATGGCGGTGCTGAACGTCGCCCGCGACAGCATGGCGGAGATCGGCTTCTCGCCGGCCACCCGCGTGTTCGAGGCCGCCGGCGCCGGCGCGTGCCTGATCACGGACGCCTGGGAAGGCATCGAGCAGTTCCTGAAGCCCGACGAGGAAGTGCTGGTCGCCCGCGACGGCCAGGACGTGCTGGACCACATGGCCGGCCTGACGCGCGACCGCGCCAACCAGATCGGCCAGGCCGCCCTGCGCCGCGTTCTGGCCGAGCACACCTACGAGAAGCGCGGCGAACAGGTCGACGTCATTCTGGCCGAAGAGGCCGGCCGTATCCGCGAGCGGAGCGCCGCATGACCGCTGAGCCGCGCCCGCTGAAGCTGGTCGTGCTCGGCCTCAGCCTCTCGTCGAGCTGGGGCAACGGCCACGCCACCACCTATCGGGCGCTCCTGCGCGCTTTTGCGGAGCGCGGCCACGATGTGCTGTTCCTGGAGCGCGACGCGCCCTGGTACGCGGCGCATCGCGACCTTCCCGAGCCCGGTTTCTGCCGCTTCGCGCTCTACCGCGACCTCGCCGAACTCAGAAACTGGACACGCGAGATCGCGGACGCCGACGCCGTGATCGTTGGCTCCTATGTTCCGGACGGCGTTGCGGTGGGACGTTTCGTGCAGGAAACCGCGCGCGGCGTTTCGGCCTTCTACGACATCGACACGCCGGTCACGCTGGCGCGGCTGGAGCGCGGCGACCGGGAGTACCTCGCGCCCGAGTTGATCCCCCATTATGGCGTCTACCTGTCCTTCACGGGCGGTCCCACCCTGCGCACGCTGGAGCGCCGATGGGGGTCGCCGGCCGCCCGCGCCCTTTACTGCTCGGTGGACACGGACGCCTACCGGCCGCAGGACGCGGAAAAGCGCTGGGACCTCTCCTATCTCGGCACCTACAGCCCGGACCGGCAGCCCGTGCTGGAGCGCCTGCTGATCGAGCCTGCGCGCCGCGCGCCGGAGCTGCGCTTCGTGGTCGCCGGGCCGCAATATCCGGCCGACATCGCCTGGCCGGCCAACGTCGAGAGAATCGAGCACGTGCCTCCGGCCGACCACCCGAGCTTCTACGCAGCGAGCCGTTTCACCCTGAACGTCACACGCGCCGACATGGTGCGGGCCGGCCACAGCCCGAGTGTCCGGCTGTTCGAGGCCGCCGCCTGCGGGACCCCCATCGTGTCCGACCGCTGGGAGGGGCTCGACGACCTGTTCGTCCCCGGCGCCGAGATCGCCCTCGCGGACGGCCCGGATGACGTGTTGCCGGTGCTGAACGGCTGGACCGAAGCGACCCGGCGCGAAGTCGCCCGCCGGGCGCTGGAGCGCGTGCGCCGCAACCACAGCGCCCGCCGCCGGGCCGAGGAGCTGGAAATGTGCCTGCTGGAAGCGGTCGCGGCCGCCGCTCCGCCGCGACGAAAGCTCGCAGGCGCCCCCGCCTGAGAGGTCGCAGCGCGCCAGTCAGATTCGGTAACGATTCGATGTACTTCGCTGCGAAAGTCTTCCTCCGTACGATGGATTGAAAACAAAGATGCGCGCCAAGGATATTTGAACCATCTACAATCCTGCAGCGTTGGCGTACGAATGAGCGAAAGGTCGGGACCATGAAGAACGGGAAGCGTCATCTGGTCGTCGTCGCCGGCGGAGCAGGCTTTGTTGGCTCGCATCTTTGCGATGCCCTGTTGGCCGATGGCTCACACGTGATTTGCATCGACAATCTGCAGACCGGCCGCACGCAGAACATCCGCCATCTTGAACGCGAAGCGCGCTTCGAGATGATCGAGAGCGACATCATAGATCCGGTTCCGGCCGCGATAGCGCGCCTCGGCAAAGGCAAGGTCGACTTCGTCTACAACCTCGCCTGCGCGGCCTCGCCGCCGCAATACCAGGCCGATCCCGAGCACACGATGATGACCAGCGTGCTCGGCAGCCGCAATCTGCTGCGCCTGTGCGAGAGCACCGGGGCGCGGTTCCTGCTCGCGTCCACCAGCGAGGTCTACGGCGACCCGGAGGCTCATCCGCAGGTCGAGACCTATTGGGGCAACGTCAACTCCACCGGTCCACGCGCCTGCTACGACGAGGGCAAGCGCGCCGCCGAGGCGCTGACCTTCGACTTCGCCCGCTCCGGCCGGGCCGAGGTGCGGGTCGCCCGCATCTTCAACACCTATGGCCCGCGCATGGCCGCCGATGATGGCCGCGTGGTGTCAAACGTGGTCACGCAGGCCGTGTCCGGCCGCGACATCACGGTGTATGGGGACGGCTCGCAGACCCGTTCGTTCTGCTACGTGGACGATTTGGTCGAGGGCCTGATGGCGCTGATGCGCCACGACGGCGGCCTGCCCGGCCCGGTGAATCTCGGCAACCCCAACGAGCTGATGGTGAGCGAGCTGGTCGAGCTCGTGCTCGCCATGACGGGCTCGGCCTCCAAGATCGTCAGCCGGCCGCTGCCCGTCGACGATCCACGCCGCCGCCGGCCAGACATCAGCCGCGCCCGCGAGATGCTGGGCTGGGCCCCGTCCACCGACCTCAAGACCGGGCTGGAAGCCACCATCGCGTGGTTCACGGACGAGTTCGAGCGCGCCAACGCCCGCCCGGCCGCTCGCGCCGCCTTTGCGCTGACCGAAGCCGCCCGGGTTTGACCCCGGACGGCGTGCGCCCGCCCGCAGGGCGCAACATGAGGAGAGACGTGATGAGCCGCAACACACTGCGCATCGGCATCGTGGGCGTCGGCAACTGCGCGTCGTCCCTCGTGCAGGGCCTCACCTACTACCGCGACGCCAACTCCAACGAGCCCGTGCCCGGGCTCATGAACGTCGAGCTCGGCGGCTACCACGTCGGCGACATCGCGGTGGCGTCCGCCTTCGACATCAACGCCGCGAAGGTGGGCAAGGACGTCAGCGAGGCGATCTTCGCCGCCCCCAACAACACCGAGCGGTTCGCCAAGCCCGAGCCCACCGGCGTGCGCGTCAGCCGCGGCCCGACGCTGGACGGCGTCGGCAAATACATGCGCGACGAGATCCCCGAGTCCGACGAGCCCGTCGACGACGTGGTCGACATCCTGCGCCGCTCCGGGACCGACGTGCTGGTGTCCTACCTGCCCGTAGGCTCGCAGGCCGCCACCGAGTTCTATGCCGAGCAGGCGCTCAAGGCCGGCTGCGCCTTCGTGAACTGCATCCCGGTGTTCATCGCCTCCAACCCGGATTGGGCCAGGCGCTTCGAGGAGCGCGGGCTGCCGATCATCGGCGACGACATCAAGAGCCAGGTCGGCGCCACCATCGTGCACCGCGTGCTCACCAACCTGTTCAAGGAGCGTGGCGTGCGGCTGGACCGCACCTACCAGCTCAATTTCGGCGGCAACGCCGACTTCCAGAACATGCTGGAGCGCGAGCGCCTCGAGTCGAAAAAGATCTCCAAGACCCAGGCTGTCACCAGCCAGCTCGACGTGCCGCTCGCGCCCGAGAACGTGCATGTCGGCCCCAGCGACCACGTGCCGTGGCTGACCGACCGCAAGTGGTGCTACATCCGCATGGAAGGCACCACCTTCGGGGGCGTCCCGCTGAACTGCGAGCTGAAGCTCGAAGTGTGGGACTCGCCCAATTCGGCCGGCATCGTGATCGACGCCGTGCGCTGCGCCAAGCTGGCGCTGGACCGCAAGATCGGCGGCGCGCTGACAGGCCCGTCGAGCTACTTCATGAAGTCCCCGCCGCAGCAGTTCACCGACGGCGAGGCGCGCGAGCGCACGCTCTCCTTCGTGAACGGCGACGCGTAAGCGGGGCGAAGCCGTGACCACCACGCTGTTTCTTGTCCGCCACGGCGCGCACGACCAGGTGAACCGGACGCTGAGCGCCCGCACGCCCGGCGTGCATCTGTCCGAAGAAGGCCACCGCCAAGCCGAGTGGGCCGCCGAGCGGCTGTCGCGGGAGAGCATCGCGGCTATCCACGCCAGCCCTCGCGAGCGCGCCCAGGACACCGCCGAGCCCATCGCCCGGCGCCTCGGCCTGCCGGTGACCACCGACGCGGACCTCGAGGAATTCGACGCCGGCGACTGGACGGGCAAGACCTTCGAGGAGCTCGCGCCCGACCCTGCCTGGGCCAATTGGAATCAGAACCGCAGCCTCGCCCGCGCCCCGAACGGCGAAAGCGCGCTCGACGTCCAGAACCGCGTGGTGCGCTGCGCCCTGAAGCTCGTCGCCCGGCATCCGGGCGCGGGCGTCGCGCTGGTCGCCCACGCCGAGCCGCTGCGCGCGCTCGTGCTCTACGCGCTCGGCCTTGGGATCGACGGCTGGAGCCGCATCGAGATCGCGCCCGGCTCCGTCACCACGCTCGTGATGGGCGAGTGGGGCTGCCGCCTCCATCGCCTCAACGAGGAGGCCGCCGCATGAAGATCGTGATCTTCGGCCTCACGGTCTCGTCCTCCTGGGGCAACGGCCACGCCACCCTCTGGCGCGGCCTCATCCGCGCGCTCGCCAACGAGGGCCACCGCGTCGTCTTCTTCGAGCACGACACGCCCTACTACGCGGAGAATCGCGACCTCACGGCGCTGCCCAACGGCGAGCTCGTGCTCTACGCCAACTGGCGCGACGCCTATGCGCGCGGCCGGCGCGAGCTGGCGGACGCCGATGTCGCCATGGTGACGAGCTTCTGCCCGCACGGCGTCGAGGCCACCGCGCTGATCATGGACGCCCCGCGCCCGCTCGCGGTGTTCTACGACCTCGACACCCCCGTGACGCTCAGCCTCATCGGGGGCGGCGCCGACGTGAAAGCAATCGGACCCCGCGGGCTGCGGGATTTCGACCTCGTGCTCAGCTACACGGGCGGCGAGGCGCTGGACGCGCTCCGCACCCGCCTGGGCGCTCGCCGGGTCGCGCCGCTCTACGGCCATGTCGACCCCGACGTGCACCACCCCGAGCCGCCGGCCGAGCGCTTCCGGGCGGATCTGTCCTACCTTGGCACCTACGCGCAGGACCGGCAGGCCGCCCTTGACGCCCTGTTCATCGAGCCTGCCCGGCGCCGGTCGGGGCAGCGCTTCCTGCTGGCGGGCGCGCAGTATCCGCAGGATTTCCCCTGGACGGACAACATCTTCTTTGTCCGCCACCTGCCCCCGGCCGAGCACCCGGCCTTCTACGCCTCCTCGCGGCTGACGCTGAACGTCACCCGCCGGGCCATGGCCGAGATGGGGTGGTGCCCGAGCGGCCGCCTGTTCGAGGCCGCAGCCTGCGGGGCCGCGATGCTATCGGACGCCTGGGACGGGCTGGACGATTTCTTCGAGCCCGGCCGCGAGATCCTGCTCGCCCGAACCACCGACGACGCCCTCGCGGCGCTGGATCGTTCGCCGGACGAGGTCGCCCTGATCGGCAAGCGGGCGCGCGAGCGCGTTCTGGCCGAACACACCTCGGCGCGCCGCGCCCGGGATCTGCTGGATGCGCTCGGGGCGGCGAAAGCCGCGAGCCGCCAGTCCATGGCCGCAGAGGCCTGAAGGAGGCGAGCATGTGGGGAATCGTTCCGGCCGCGGGCCGCGGCAGCCGCATCCAGCCGCTGGCCTTTTCCAAGGAGCTGCTGCCCGTGGGCAGCCGCCTCGACGGCGAGACCGAGCGGCCCTGCGCGGTCAGCGAATACCTCGTCGAGCGCATGCTGCGCGGCGGCGCCACCAAGATCTGCTTCGTGATCTCGCCCGGCAAGTCGGACATCATGGAGTATTACGGCGGCGGCTATGGCGCGGCCACGATCGCCTATGTGGTGCAGCCGCGCCCGAGCGGCCTTTGCGACGCGATTTTCCGCGCCACCCCGCTGGTGCCGGCCGACGAGCAGGTGATCGTCGGCCTGCCCGACACGGTCTGGTTTCCGGCCGACGCGTTGGCCGAGCTGCCGGACAACAAGCTCTCGTTTCTGCTGTTTCCGGTCGACCATCCGGAATTCTTCGATGCGGTCGCGATGGACCGCGACGGCAACGTCCTGGAGATACAGGTCAAGAGCAAGGACGCCACCTCGCGCTGGATCTGGGGCGCGTTCAAGATGTCGGGCGCCATTCTGGCCGAGCTGCGCGACCTCTGGCAGGCCCGCAACGGCCGCGACGAATACATCGGCACGCTCGTGAACGCCTGGCTGGCGCAGGGCGGCAAGGCCGTCGGCGTCAAGGCCGGCGAGCGCTACGTCGATGTCGGCACGCTCAACGGCTACCGCACCGCCATCGGCATGCTGGGCGAAACCGCCCAGCCGGACGAGCGCCCGACGCCCGGCCTGCGCGTCGAGCTCGGCCGGCCGGACGGCCGCCCCTTTGAAACCGCCGACATCCTCGCCAACAGGAGCCCGCGCCCATGACCGTCACCATGAGCCCGGACGAGATCCGAAGCCGCGCCGCCGCGCTCGGCCCGTGGTTCCACAACATCAACCTCAACGGCGTCCAGACCGCGCCCGAGCACTTTCTGGGCGACTACCCCAACATCAAGTGGAAGAGCTTCGCGAGCGCGATCCCGGCCGACCTCTCGGGCAAGACCGTGCTGGATATCGGCTGCAACGCCGGCTTCTATTCCATGGAGATGAAGCGCCGCGGCGCGGCCCGCGTCCTGGGCGTCGACTTCGACGAAGACTATCTCCGCCAGGCTCGCTTCGCCGCCGAGGTGCTGGGCTTCAGCGAGATCGAGTTCCGCCAGCTCTCCGTCTACGACGTCGGAGCGCTGGGTGAGAAGTTCGACGTCGTGATCTTCATGGGCGTGCTCTACCACCTGCGTCACCCGTTGCTGGCGCTGGACCTGATCCGAGAGCATGTCTGCGGCGACCTCATGGTGTTTCAGTCCATGCAGCGCGGCGCCGAGCAGGCCGAGCCCGTGGAGCCGGACTACCCCTTCACCGAGACCGCGATGTTCGACCGGCCCACCTGGCCGAAGATGCACTTCATCGAGCATCGCTATTCGCAGGACCCCACCAACTGGTGGGCCCCGAACGCCGCCTGCGTGGAAGCCATGCTCCGCAGCTCCGGCTTCAGCATCGTCGAGCACCCCGAGCAGGAGGTCTATCTCTGCCGGGTCGCCGACAAGAACCCAGACGCCGCGCCGGTGTACCCGGCCCGCCCCGACCGGGCGAGCGGCGTTACCGGCACGAATGGGAGGCCCGCGTGATCGAAGCCGCGATGATCTGGAACGAACCCAACAACAAGTCCCACTGGGACCCGAATATCGACCCCGACTGGACCATGTTCGCCGACATGGCGGTGGCGGCGGGCCGGGCGATCAAGGCCGAGAACCCCGACATCCCGCGCGTGCTCGGCGGCATGTCGCCGATCGATCCCGGCTGGGTCAACAACATGGCCTCCAAGGGCGTGCTCGACAATGTCGACGCCGTCGCGGTGCACGGCTTCCCGCTCGACTGGAACTTGTGGAAGCTCGACGAGTGGCCGGAAAAGATCCGCGAGATCAAAGCCGTCACAGACCTGCCCGTCTGGGTGTCGGAGGTCGGCATTTCGACCTTCGGGGCCGAGGAGGTGCAGGCCTGGGGCCTGAAGCGCACGGCCGAGCTCCTGATCGGGCAGGCGCCGCGCATCCACTGGTACAGCCTCTACGACCTGCCCCGCGCCTGGCCGGCCACGACGCGCCACCGCGAGGCGGAGGGCTCGTCCTATTACCGGCACTTCTACATGGGCCTCCTGCGCGAGGACGGGACGCCCAAGCCGTCCCTGGAGGTCTTCGGCGAGTATGCGCCGCAGCTCGGCCTGTGCCAGTGGTTCCACTACGAGGACCACCGGCTCGACGACGCGGTGGCGTGGATGAAGCGGCTCGGCGTCACCTACCTGCGCACCGGCCTGTCCTGGGCCGACAGCTTCCGCCCCAACGCGCTGGACTGGTTCGACCGCCAGATGGAGGCGCTTCAGGACTTCGACGTCACCGTGACGTTCTGCTTCACGCCCGAGCACCGCGGCATCGAGCCCCACCACACCAGCCCGCCGCTGGACAAGCAGGAATTCGCGGATTTCTGCGCCAGCATGATCCGGCGCTATGCGCCGCGCTCTGCCGTCGCGCGGCCGCCGGTCCAGGCGATGACCGGATGAGCGACATCCCGCGCCATTCCACGCCGGCCCTCCACGCGCTCGCCCAGCTGGCCGAGCCGTCGCGCCCGCGCCTGGACGCGTCACGCATGGTGGCGGTGTTCGCGCATCCGGACGACGAGACGCTCGCGCTCGGCGCTCAGTTGTGCCGCCTCAAGGGGCTGCGGATCGTGATTGTCACCGACGGCGCCCCGCGCGACCTCGCGGATGCGGGCCGGCACGGCTTCGCGGACGCCGCCGCCTACGCGCAGGCCCGCCGCGAGGAGCTCGCCGCGGCGCTGCGCGAAGGCGACGCCGCGGATATGCAGGTGTCGTTCCTCAACGTGCCCGACCAGGGCGTCGCGCACGCGCTCGCGGATGTCGCCCGCCGCCTCGTCGCCGCACTGGGCGACGCCGACATCGTGATCACGCACGCCTATGAGGGCGGCCACCCGGACCATGACGGCGTCGCCTTCGCGGCGCACGCGGCCGTACGCGCGGTCAACGCGCAGGGTCGGGCGGTGGAAATCATCGAGGCGCCATTCTACCGTCTCGGCGACGAGGGCGAATTCCAGCCCCAGCATTTCGAGCCGATCCCGGGCTCCGTCGCCGTGCAACTCGTGCTCGACCCCGAGGACGTGTCCCGCAAGGCACGCATGATCGCCGCCTACGCGACCCAGCACGAAACGCTGGCGCAGTTTCCGCTTCAGGCCGAGCGTTTCCGCAACGCGCCCGACTACGACTTCGGCGCACCGCCGAACGGCGGCCACATCCTCTACGAGCGCCACAGCTGGGGACTCGACGGCCCACAATGGCTCGCCAAAGTCGCCGCCGCCCGTCAGGAGCTCGGCCTCCCCGATCAAGCGCCGGACCCCACGGCGCCCGCCCCATGACGGCGCTGCGCCGCAGCCCACCCTCCCCTCGAGGGGGAGGGTCGACGGGCGAAGCCCGGCGGGGTGGGGTGCGGCCGGGGTTGGGCGCGCTCTCGCAGGATTTCTCTTTCAGACCGGCTGAACAGTTGGAGCTAAACGCCCGGAGCCACCCTACCCCGCCGCTGCGCGGCGACCCTCCCCCTCGAGAGGAGGGTGGGCCTGCGGCCTGCCTCGGCGCGCGCTGCGCCGCATTGGCGGGGCGACGGGCGTGACCGGGGCGATCCTCAGCGTGGCCTACCCGTTCGCGGCCGTGGGGCCGGATGCGGCGGGCGGGGCCGAGCAGGTGCTGTCGGCGGTGGAGAGCGCCATCGTGAGGTCGGGCCGGCGCTCGATCGTGATCGCCCAGGAGGGATCGAGGGTGGCGGGCGAATGCGTCGCGCTGCCGCGCGTCGACGCGGTGCTGACAGAGGCCGCCCGTGACGCGGTCCGGCGGCAATGCCGAACCGCGATCGAGGCCGTGGCGGCCCGCGAGGCGGTTGACCTCATCCATTTCCACGGGATCGACTTCCCGTCCTACCGGCCCGATCTCGACGTTCCGATGCTCGCGACGCTGCATCTGCCAGCGGACTGGTACGACCCGTCGATCTTTCGGCCCGGCCCGCGTCCACTCTGGCTCAATCCGGTTTCGGCCACGCAGGCCGCCGCGTGCCCGTCTTCCGCCAACCTCCTCGCCCCGATCGAGAACGGCGTGCCGGTGGACCGGCTCCAGGCGATCCGCGTCAGGAAGCGCGATTTCGCGCTGGTGCTCGCCCGAATCTGCCCTGAAAAAGGTGTCCACCTCGCGATCGAGGCCGCCAGGGCGACCGACATCGACCTTGTGATCGCCGGCGAGGTCTTCGCCTATCCGGAGCACCAGCGCTATTTCGCCGACGAGATCGCGCCGAGGCTCGACAGCCGGCGCCGCTTCGTCGGGCCGGTCGGCTTCGCGCGCAAGCGCCGGCTCCTCCATGCGGCGCAATGCCTGCTGGTTCCGGCCCTCGTGGACGAGACCAGCTCGCTCGTGGCCCGCGAGGCCATCGCGTGCGGCACGGCCGTGGTGGCGTTCCGGCGCGGCGCCCTGCCGGAGGCGGTGCGGGACGGCGAAACGGGCTTTCTGGTGGACGACGTCGCCGGCATGGCGGCCGCCATAGCGCGCGCCCGCGACATCGATCCCGAATGGGCCCGGGCCGTTGCGCGCGAACGCTTCTCGCTGGACGGCATGACCGGTCGCTACCTCGGGCTCTACCGCGAACTGACCGCCGCACATCGGCGCCGGGGCGCCGCATGAGCGCGCTGCAGGCCGAGATCATCCGGGACGAAGCCGCGCTTGCGGCGCTCGAACCGGCATGGCGCTCTCTTTGGCGGCGCTGCCCCGCCGCGACGCCCTTTCAATCGCCCGCCTGGCTTCGACCCTGGTGGGCGGTGTTCCATCCGGGCGCGCTCGCGACCGTGGCCGTGTGGGACGGCCCGGTTCTGGTCGCCCTCGCGCCGCTTTATCGCGAGAACGGCCCCGACGGCGGCCGCCTGCTGCCGGTTGGGATTTCGCTCTCCGACTTCTGCGACGTGCTGCTGGACCCCGCCTGCCCGGACGCCGCCGGCGCGCTGGGCGCCGCCACCGCGCGGATCGGCTTGCCGGTGCAATGGGTGGACCTGGCGCCCGACGCCGCCGGCTGGTCGGTCGCGACGCCGCCCGGCTGGAGCAACGAGAGCGGCCCCGGCGAAAGCTGCCCGGCGCTGGACCTCGACCGCGACCGCTCCACGGACGACTGCGGCCTGCCGCGCAGCATCCCGGCGACGCGCCGCCGGAAGACCCGCATGGCCCGCCACCGCGCCGAGCGGCGCGGTCCCATGCTGTTCGAGGACGCCGACGCGCTCGGCCCATCGGCTTTTCTGGACGCCTTGGCGCAGCTTCACGGCGCCCGCTGGCGCAGCCGGGGTGAAGCCGGCGTTCTGGACGACGCGACGGTGCGGGAATTCCACGCCCGCGCCCTGCCGCTGATGCTCGCCGAGGGGCTCGCCGAAACCGCCTTGCTGCGCATCGGCGGCGCAATCGCGGGCGCTTATTACGGCTTCCAAGACGAACGCCGCTCCTACGCGTATGTGGGCGGGTTCGACCCCGTCTTCGCGCATGAAAGCCCCGGCGCGATCTTGCTCGGGCGCGCCATCGGGCGAGCGTCGGGACGCGGCGCCGCCTCGTTCTCGTTTCTGCGCGGCCAGGAGGCTTACAAATACGACTGGGGCGCGGTTGACCAGCCCAACAGCTGGCGGCGCGTGAGCCCGCCCCATGGCTGACGCCTCGGCGCCGATCGCATCGGCTCTGGCCCGCGCAACCGCCGCGGGTTGCCCGCCCCATCTCGGGCTCATGCACCTCTTGATGGCGGCGCCGAGCGAGGCGGCGGCCCGGGACGCCCTGCGCGACGCCGTCGCGGCCCAGCCCGACGAGGCCGCGCGGACGCGGCTCGCCGCCGTGGAACGCTGCTGGGCCGAACGCCCACACGCATGGTCGACCATCCACGACGTGCTCGCACAGGCCCGGCACGACGCCCACGCGCTTTCGCCGCAAGCCGCCGTCGCCGAATGGGCGGGCGTGTTCGACAGCCTCGCGGCCAGCGCTCCGGACGCCGGCGTGGCGCTCTACGGGCTGGGCGACCCGGCGCTCACCGCGCAGGTCAGCCGCGAGCTGGTCGATGCGCTCCAACGCTGGGGCGCGCTGCGCGCGAACGCGATTGTGCTGGATTTCGGCTGCGGCGTCGGCCGCCTCTCGGCGCTGATCGCCCCGCGTTGCCGCCGGCTGCTAGGCCTCGACGTGTCGGCCGGCATGGTCGCCGAGGCGCGCCGCCGCTGCGCCGCCCTGCCCAACGCCGCCTTCGCGCAGGCGAATGGCCGCGATCTTGAAGGCGTCGCCAACGCGTCCATCGATCTCGCGCTCGCCGTGGACGTGTTTCCATACCTCGTTCAGGCCGGCGGCGACCTCGCGCCCCGCATGGTGGACGAACTCGCCCGCACGCTCGCGCCGGGCGGCCGTCTCGTGCTCGCCAACCTGTCCTACCGAGGCGATGACGCCCGCGACGCGCACGACCTGGCCGCCTGGGCGACCGCCGCCGGCCTGACGCTGGATGGCGAGCCGGACCGGCCGTTCACGCTGTGGGACGGCCTTGTGTTTCGCCTGCGCAAAGCCTGAACGCGGCGCCTACGCGGCCGCGCGCTCGTCCTTCGGCTTGCGCCTGGCGCTCTTGCGGGCGGGCTTCTCGGCGACCGCCTCCACGGATTTCTCCAGCCGCGAGCGCAGGTCCTGCTTGAGCCGGCGCTGCAGCACCACCAGGATGGCGGCCTCCTCGGGCTTCATTTTCTCGAGATTGTCGCGCAGCTCGGCGTCGACCTCCTCCTCGATGCTCTCCACCAGCCCGCCGTCCAGATAGGCGTTGAACACCTCCGGATGCACGTAGCACTTGCGGCAGATCGTCGGCGTGTTGCCGAGCCGGATGGCGACGCGCTCCACCGCGGCCTTGATGGTCTTCTTGGTCCGGGCCTGGTTGTCCACGGTCTCGAACTCCCGCAGCGTCATGGCGGCCAGCACGGTGCCCGCCCAGGTGCGGAAATCCTTGGCCGTGATGTCCCGGCCGGTGGCTTCCTTGAGGTAGGCGTTCACGTCCGCCGAAGTGACGGGCTGGCGCTCGCCGTTTTCGTCGAAATACTGGAACAGGTGCTGGCCCGGGATGTCCTGGCAGGCCTTCACCAGCCGGGCAATGCGCCGGTCCTTCACCTTCAGCTTCCAGGTCTTGCCGCTCTTGCCCTTGAAGGCGAAGCGCAGCTCCTGGCCGTCGATCTTGACGTGCCGGTCCTGCAGCGTGGTGAGGCCGTAGCTCTTGTTCTGCTTCACGTAGTCGGCGTTGCCGACCCGGATCAGCGTGTTCTCCAGGAGCTGCACCACGGTGGCCAGCACCTTCTCGCGCGGCAGCCCGCGCTTGCCCATGTCGGCGTCGATGCGCTCGCGCAGCGCCGGCAGGCCTTTGGCGAACTCCAGCATGTGCTCGAACTTGTCGCTGTCGCGCACCTCGCGCCAGCGCGGGTGGTAGCGATACTGCTTGCGTCCCTTGTCGTCGCGCCCGGTCGCCTGGATGTGCCCGTTCGGATCCGGGCAGATCCATACGTCCGTATAGGCGGGCGGCACCGCGAGCTTGCGGATGCGCTCCAGCGTCTTGGGGTCGCGGATCGCCTTGCCGTCGAGGTCGAGATAGCTCACGCCCTTGCCGGATCTACGCCGCCGGAATCCCGGCTCCTCATCCGACACGTACACGAGGCCCGCCTGCTCGGCGGCCTCACGCTGGGCCTCGTTGGTCGCCTGCTCGAGCGGGCTGGCGTCGTCGGGGAGTTCGGAGGGCTGGGAATCCATGGCGGGGGCGTCCACATTCGGTGTGGTGCAACCCCGCGGCGGGATCGCGGGTTCCCGGCGGGATCGTCGCAGCCCTCGCTTGCGGCGCAGATGGAGCCTCCCTTGATTCTCGAACAGCTGCGCGACCGCTTCCGCCTCGAACTCGGCTCCGTTCTGGCCCTGTCCATCGTGGCGGCCGGGCTCTTCGCCTTCGTGAAGATCGCCGACGAGGTCGTGGAGGGCGACACCCACGGCTTCGACCAGCGCATTCTCCTGGCCCTGCGGACGCCGGGCGACGCCGCCAACCCCATTGGTCCGCCCTGGCTGGAGGGCGTGATGCGCGACATCACGGCCCTCGGCAGCGTCACCGTGCTGAGCTTCATCACAATCGCGGCGATCCTCTATCTCGTGATGGACGGCAAGCGCCACGCGGCCCTGTTCGCGGCTGTCTCTATTGGCGGCGGCACCCTGCTGTCCTTTGTGCTGAAGATCGGCTTCGATCGCCCGCGCCCGGCGCTGGTGGCCCACTTGGTGGATGTCCACACCCTCAGCTTTCCGAGCGGCCACGCGATGATGTCCGCGGTGGCCTACATCACGCTGGGCGCGCTGCTCGCACGGGTGAGCTCCAAGCGCCGCGTGAAAGCCTTCGTGGTGGCGCTTGGCCTCCTGCTGGCCGTCGCGATCGGCTGCAGCCGGGTCTATCTCGGCGTGCACTGGCCCACGGACGTGCTGGGCGGCTGGGCTGTCGGCTGCGCGTGGGCGATGCTGTGCTGGCAGCTCGCGCGCGTCCTGCAGCGGCGCGGCGCCGTCGAGCAGCCGTCCGAGGAGCAGTCCACCGGGCCGGCCACAACCTGAGATTGCGTTTCCGTCCGGCTTGGTAAGAAACAGGTAAACAATCGTGGTTACCAAAGAATGGAGATCCATTCCGAGGCTCAGCCATGACGACCGTCTCCGAGTCTGCTCCCACCGCACCGGCGGGCGCCGAGGCCCCCCTGGACGCGGCCTCCGCCGCCCCCGAGGTCCGGCCCGAGCCGAAGCCTGAGCTCAATCCCGCGATCAAGCCCGAGCTCGCCAAGGCGCCCGTGCAGGAGGTGCCAAAAAGCGTGATCGCCGCGCAGACGGCCCTGATGCGCGCCCGCGCCAGGGCGACCGCCGCCCATGTCAACGCCTCCTCGGCCCGGCGCTACGCCCCGGTGGCGGCCGGTCTCGCGGTCGCGCTCGCAGTCGGCGCCCTTGTGGGCGGCTTCGTGTCGCACAAGCTTCAGAACCGCGCGCTCACGGCCGCCCATCACGAGACCGAGCAGGTCCGCTCCGTCCTGGCGATGACGCAGTGGAAGGGAACCGGCGCCGTCGCCAATCCCCGCGACGCCCAGAAGCTCGCCTCGGACCTGCGCGGCCTGCGCGCCGCCGTTGACGTCGTGAAGGCTTCGGTGGACCGCACGGCCGGCTCGGACGAAATCCGCGCGCTCGAAAAGCGCGTCGCCACGCTGCGCGACAGCCTCGAAAAGTCGCGCGCCGAAACCGCCGTCGCGGTTGCGCAGATCGGCGCCCAGGCCGAGCGCGCCAAGGCGGACTCGGCCGGCGCCCTCGCGCAGGTCGCGGCCCAGATCGCCCGGCTCGAGCAGTTCGAGCGCGAACCCGCCGCCCGCATCGCCGCCATCGCCGAAAAGCTCGACCGCGCCGATCGCCAGCGCGATCCCGTCACGACCGCGTCGATCGCGCCTGCGCCGGCCGCGGCGGCCGCCGCGCCGCCCGAAGCGCCTGTTGCTGCGGCCGCCAAGGCCCCCGCCAAGCCCGAATCCCTGAAGGGTTGGTCGGTGCGGGGCGTCTTCAACGGCATCGCCTTGCTGGAAGGCCCAGGGGGCCTCTACGAAGTCGCCCGCGGCGACGTTCTCCCGGGCATCGGCCGCGTCGACGCGATCGAGCGCATCGGCAAGAGCTGGACCGTGCAAACCAGCAAGGGCGTAGTGGGCGGCTGATCAGGGGCCCCGATCTGCGAGCGGGTTCCCCTCCCGTCATCGCCAGCGAAGCGCAACAGATTAGCTGAAGCTGGGCCAGTGAACGCGAGCCTCGCGCCCGGCGTCTGGAGTGCTTCGTCGCTTCGCTCCTCGCAAAAGGGGCGAGGCGGCTCTCGCCGTTCCATGCGGCGCAAGCTCTGCCGATGTCGGCCCGAGGATCCGTGCCTCAGCCTCGCGCGGACACCAACCCGTAGGCCGTGCGCACCGCGCCCCAATGGCGGCCTTCCACGAACACCGGGGAACTGACTTCCTGGACGACGCCCGCGAAGTCGGACGCGTAGGAGTGGATCAGGCAGGGCCTGAGATTGCGGGCGGCCGCCAGCCCGGCGCCGTCATTCAGCATGCGGCCAGGCAGGCTGCGGGCTTCCGCCGCGCGGCCGCAGGCGACGACGCAAAAGCCATTGCGATCCACCAGAAAAGCGGCCAACGGCTGCGGAGCCTCGCCGCAATGGGCGTCGATGAGCTGGTCCATCCCCTCCTGCAGCACGGCCAGATGCATCAGCCCGAAGCGGGGCGGATGCGCCCCCGGCTGGGCGATGTAGCTGGTGTCGAACAGGTCGGCAGGGGCGATCCAGCCTTCCAGCAGCAGGGCCTCGTAGCGGCGCGCCACCGTGTCGGCGAGCGCGCCGGAGCGCACCCGCAGCGGCGCATAGCTTTCGGTGAGGCGCGCCAGCAGCTCGCGCAGCGCGGCCCGCGAGCCGGCATCCGCATTCTGGATGCGTAGCCCCAGGCCGTTGCGTTTCACCGACGCGATCCGGGCCTCGAAGCGCCCGAGCCTCGGCGCTTCCAGGATCACGGCCTCGCCGACGGCGTCCAGCAGCGTCTCGCCCGTGTGCACGAAGGCGCCTTCGGGCGAGACGTTGCCGGTCTGCACCGGGATCACCCGTCCGCCGACATGCAGCTTGGCGTCGATCACCACCGGCAGTCGGTCCGCGATGGTTTCCTGGTTGTCGGTCTGCCGCACCAGGATCGAAGCGTTGTCGCTGAGCTGCGCGATCGTGATGTCAGTTTTTTCCGAGGCCTGGTCGGCCGCGCCGGCGAGCACCACGGCCTCGTCGCCGAGGGCGTCGATGCGCAGCGCCTCCATGTTCACCTCCTCGGCGAACTGGGCCGCCTCAGCGGCGCTGCGGCCGATCTCGGTCGTGGTGGCGACCTGGACGGAGACGGCCTCCACCACGGTCGCGAAGCTGTCGCGCAGGTCGCTGATCGCGAGACCCAGCGTCGAGACGTCGTCGATGGACGTCAGCGCGCTGGCCCGCACCTTGTCGATCGTGGACGCGATGCGGTTCGTCGCCTCCTGGGTGGCGATGGAGAGCGCCTTCACCTCGGAGGCCACAACCGCGAAGCCGCGCCCGGCGTCGCCGGCCCGCACGGCCTCGATGGTGGCGTTCAGCGCCAGCAGGTTGGTTTGCCGGGCGATGGAGGCAATCAGATTCACGACCTGGCCGATTTCCGCGACGGAGTCCCGCAACTGGCCGACGCCCTCGCTGGCCCGCCGCGCGCGCGACTCGGCCGCGTCCACCGTGACGCTGGACTCGCCAATGCGGCTGCTGATCGTGTGGCTCGCGGAAGCGAGGTCGCGCAGCGCCACCGAGATCGCGCCCGAACTGTTGCGGGCCGCCTCGGCCATGCCGGCGAAGGATTGCGCCCGGCCGCGCAGCCGCTCCAGCAGCCCGAATGCGTCGCGCAGCTTGCGGCGCAGCTCAAAGTTGGCCTCGCCGACCTCGCGGACATTGCGGAACACGTCGGCCTGCATCAGCCGGATCGTCTCGCTTGCGTCGCGGGCGGGCGGTTCCATCGAACGGGGCGTCGGCCGCGGCTCCGCCTCCGGAGCGTTGCCGGAGATCTCGGCCTTTGCGTCGTTCCCGACGGATTTGAACCAGAAACGCATCAACGGACCCTGCACGGACATCCGGATCATGGGTCGGAAAAGTTAAGCCTTCGGCACAACTGGTGAAGAAAACCGATCAACTTAGACGAGTATTCACCCATAGCTCTCGCACCAGTATAGATCACGCACCTGTGCAATTCATCAGGTGACGATATCGGCAGGCGTCATGCGAAGCTCATCATGCGCAAGCTGGCAACCGCCCGGTGAGCGGCTATGGAAAGTTATCGCTGATCGTCGACTTTCGGCGGATGAAGCCGAATCATGGTCGAACATGCGGCGCCCTGCGCCTGCCTCGGCCATCAACGACGGACGTCCACGAGCGCGATGGACCCGACGCCCAAGCTCGCCGTTATATGGAATTGGACGTCAGGCGAGCAGGAGGGGAGCATGGACGGTGTCACCGGGGGATGCCTGTGCGGCGACATTCGCCTTCGGGCGACCGGGAGCCCTTACCGGGTGGGCCTGTGTCACTGCCTCGACTGCCGCAAGCATCACGGGGCGCCGTTTCACGCGTCCGCGATCTATCCCGAAACCGCCGTCACGGTGACGGGCGAAACCCACGACTTCAAGGGCCGGCACTTCTGCCCGCGCTGCGGCTCCTCGGTCTTCGCGCGCTCGGCCGACGAGATCGAGGTCAGCCTCGGCGCGCTCGACGCGCCCAGCCAGTTGGCGCCGACCTACGAGCTCTGGACCATCCGCCGCGAAAGCTGGCTCCCCTCCTTCGGCCTCGCCAGCCGCTATGAACGTGATCGCGAAAACGACAGCCGCCAAGAAGGCGACGTCATCCGCCTCGGGACCTGATGCAAGCTGCGCATACGCAATTTGCCCCATCATCGCCGCGCCTCGCCGTCGTTGCGAGCCGGAGGCGAAGCAATCCAGTCTAATAGCCCGGCGTTAGATGGATTGCTCCGCGTCGCTCGCAACGACGGCAGAGGCGCCCACGGCGGAGCATCATCGAGCGACACACCCTCGTTGATGAGCTCGGTCAGTTGCGGTCGTCGTTCAGCCACGGGATCGCGGTGGCGTCGATGCCTTCTTCGGCGAGCGCCTGGGCCTCCTCGGCGGAGGCTTCGCCGTAAATGGCGCGGAAATCCGTCAAGCCCTCATGCATGCGGCGGGCCTCGGCCGCAAATCCGCGCCCGACATTCTCGGCATTGGCCTTGATGTGCTCGCGCATGCCGGCCAGCAACGCGCGAAACGCCATGTCGCGCTCGCTCAGAAGAGCGACGGGGGCCGCCCCGCCCGGCGACGGCCCACTGGCGGGCCCATCGGCGTCGCTCGGCTCCGGCGCCGGCGCAGCGGCGTCGCGGTCGGTCCGGGCTACGCTCGGCGCCATGATCTGCTTGGCGATCTTGGCCGAGCCGCAATGCGGGCATTCCACCAGCCCGCGCGCCGCCTGGTCGTCAAAGGATGCGCCGTCGCGAAACCAGCTCTCGAAAGAGTGGCCGGATTCACAGGCGAGAGCGTAGCGGATCATCGGGCGGCTGCAGGGTTGTGGAACGCCGTCGCGCCGTGCCGTCGGCCGCTCACGCGGTCCGGGCGCGGGGCGCAGCCCCGGCGAGCTCGACCCGGAACGTGCGGGTGTGCTGCAGCGTGGGAATGCGGCCACGGGCGTCAGCCACCAAAGCGGGGTCGATTTCCGCCATGATCACGCCCGGCTGGTCGCCGGCTTCCGCCAGCACGCGGCCCCACGGATCAACGATGATGGAGTGCCCGAATGTCTCGCGTCCGTCCTCGTGCAGGCCCGCCTGTGCGGCCGAGATCATGAACGAGCCGGTCTCGATCGCGCGGGCCCGGTGCAGCACCACCCAGTGCGCCTCGCCGGTCTGGCGCGTGAAGCAGGCCGGGGCGGACAGGAAGTCGGCGCCGGCCTCGGCGAGCGCCCGATAGAGATAGGGGAAGCGAACGTCGTAGCAGATCGACAGGCCGAGCCGCCCGCCCGGCAGATCGGCCAGCACGGCGCTGTCCCCGCCCGTATAGGTGCGGCTCTCGCGCCAGCTCTCGCCATTGGGCAGGTCCACGTCGAACAGGTGAACCTTGTCGTAGCGCGCCTCGATTTCGCCGGTCGGGGCGATCAGGAAGGCCCGGTTCGCGATCTTGCCGTCGTCGCGCAGGATGGCGAGCGAACCCGCATGGATATGGATCCCGAGCTCGCGCGCCAGGCCCTGGAAGGCCGCCAGCATGGGATCCCGGCCCTCGGGCGCGATGGACGCGAACAGGCCGTTCCGGTCCCGGTTCACGGCGTTCGACATCTCGGGGGTCTGCACATAGCTCGCCCCCGCCGCCGCCGCCTCGCGGATCAGGCCGGCCGCCTGATTGATGTTGGCGGCAGGATCGACGCCGGATCGCATTTGCGCGCAGGCGGCGATAAAGGGGGTGCGGCTCATGGCGGGTTCTCGCGTTTGGAACGCTTCAGGATTTCAGGCGGCCAGCAGCGTGTCGAGCTTGCCGGCCCGCTCCAGCGCATAAAGATCGTCACAGCCGCCGACATGCTGGTCGCCGATGAAGACCTGCGGAACCGTGGAGCGCCCGGCGCGCTGCGCCATCGCGGCCTGGCCGTCGCGGTCGGTGGTGACGTCGATCTCCTGGAACTGCACGCCCTTCTGGCGCAGCAGGTCCTTGGCGGAGTGGCAGTAGGGGCAGTACGACTTCGTGTAGATGGTGACGGCGGACATGCGGAAGCTCCGGTAGCGCGTTCGTCCCGCCTATATAGTGGCGGGCGCGCGCGAATTCCAAGCGTCGCAGCCATGCGGTCAGGCGGGCAGGCAGACCCGCGCGAAGGTGAGCACGTCCACGGCCTCCGCGCCGCCGCGCAAGAGGGCCCGCGAGGCCGCGTTGGCGGTGGAGCCCGTGGTGTACACGTCATCCACCAGCAGCACGCGCCGGCCCTTGATGGCGAGCTTGCCCGCCTCCGTGACCGCGAACGCGCCCTGCAGGTTCTCGGCGCGCTCGTTGCGGGTGAGGCCCACCTGCGAGCGCGTGCGCCGCCGCCGCTCAAGGGCGTCCGGCGCGAGCTCGGCCCCGCTTTCCTGCGCAACCGCGGCCGCCAGCGCGCCCGCCTGGTTCATGCGCCGGCGCCACAGGCGCGTCCAGTGCAGCGGCACGGGCGCGATCACGGGCCCGTCCGCCAGCAGCTCGCGCCCGGCCCGCGCCATCCAGCGCCCCATCATGGGCGCGAGGTCCATGCGGTCGCCGTATTTGAGCCGGTGCGCGAGCTCTCGCCCGACCGCGTCGTGGCGCATGGCCGCGCGGGCGCGCGCGAACACGGGCGGGTCGCCGGCGGCCGCGAGCGAGATCGCGCCCGGGCCCATGTCCACCGGAAAGGGCGCGCCCAGGCGCTCGCAATACGGGCGCTCGATCCAGGGCGCGGCGCGCCAGCACGGCGGGCACAGCGCGTGCGCCTGCGCGAGAGCGCGCCCGCACGCGACGCAGCCGGGCGGGTACAGCACGTCCACGGCGGCGCGCAGGCCCAGGCGGGCGCCCTCGCGCGCGAGCGCGGTCGCGCGCACCCAGGCGCGGAGGCGCTCGGCAGGAGGCGCGGGCGGAGGCGTTTGGTCGTCCATGCGGGCGAGCCTAGGCCCGGGCGGGCCTGCAACGCACCACGCGTTTGACGCGGGCGCCCCCGCGCCCCATACCCCCACGCATGAGCGCGCCTCCTCGCCTGTTCGACCGCGACCTCGCCCGCACCCGCCTCGCCCGGGCGCTCGCCGGGCCGGACCCGCACGGGGCCGCGTTCCTGCTCCGGCGCGCGGCCGAGGACCTGGGCGACCGGCTGGGCGCGGTGCTGCGCCGGTTCGAGCGCGCGGTCGACCTGGCGGGCGCGCTGCCCTACGCCGCGGAGGCGCTGGCCGCGAGCCCGAAGGTGGGCGCGGTGACGCGCATCGCTCCCCTGCCCGAACCCGCGGACCCGCGCTGGACCACGCTGGCGGGCGACGAGGAGGCGCTCCCGCTCGCGCCCGAGAGCGTGGACCTGGTCGTGAGCCTGCTCACGCTCCAGGGCGTGAACGACGTGCCCGGCGCGCTGGCGCAGATCCGGCGCGCGCTGCGCCCGGACGGGCTCTTCCTCGGGTGCATGGTCGGGGGCGCGACGCTCACGGAGCTGCGCCAGGCGTTCACGCAGGCGGAGAGCGAGGTCGAGGGCGGCGCGAGCCCGCGGGTGTCGCCCTTCGCGGACGTGCGCGACCTGGGCGCCCTGCTGCAGCGCGCCGGGCTCGCGATCCCGGTCACGGACACGGACGCCTTCGTGGTGCGCTACGCCGACCCGCTGGCGCTGATGCGCGACCTGCGCGCCATGGGGGCCGCCAACGCGCTTGTGGCGCGCCGGCGCACGCCCCTGCACCGCGCCACGCTGGTGCGCGCGCTGGAGATCTACGCCGACCGCTTCTCCGACCCGGACGGGCGGGTGCGGGCGACGTTTGAGCTGATCTGGCTCTCCGGCTGGGCCCCGCACGAGAGCCAGCAGAAGCCGTTGAGGCCGGGTTCCGCCCAGGCGCGCCTCGCCGACGCGCTGGGCGTGCCGGAGCGGCCGACGGGCGAAAAGCCCGGCGAGGGCTAGCCGCCTGCGGGCTCTAGCCCGCCTTGCAGGCGCCGATGAACGCGTTCGCGCCGGCGCGCAACTGCATCACGTCGGTGCCGAGCGACACGAAGTCGTAGCCCATGCGGATCACGTCCGCGCCCTTGGCGCCCGTGGTCACGAACGTGCAGGCGGCCTTGCCGTGGGCCTTGCAGCGCTGCGCCACATGGGCGAGCGCGGAATCCACCTCGGCGGCCATCGGATTGACCGACTTGCCGTCCGAAAGGGCGATCGAGAGGTCGCCCGGGCCCACCAGCACGCCGTCGATGCCGTCCACGGCCAGGATCTCGTCGATGGCGGCCAGCGCCGCGCGGGTCTCCACCATCGCGATCGTGGCCGTGAGGGCGTTGGCCTGGGCGAGGTATTCGGGCGCCGACAACCCGCAAACATTCAGCGCCACCGCCGGTCCCCAGCTGCGCTCGCCTAGGGGCGGATACTTGGTGAAGCTCACAAGCGCCCGCGCGTCGGCGGCCGAGTTCACCATGGGGGCGATCACGCCGGCCGCCCCGGCGTCCAGCACCCGCGACGCGGTGGCGAACTGGCCAACCGGGATGCGCACCAGCGCGGGCTTGCCGGCCAGCGCCACCTGGGCGATGCCCTGCACCACCGAGTGGAGGTCGACGAAGCCGTGCTGCATGTCGAGCACGACGCTGTCGAAGGGCTCGGTCGCCACCATGCCGGCGACGAGCGGATCCGGCAGCCCGACCCAGCCGGTAAGGAGGCCCGAGCCCGTGCCCTTGCCGAGGCGCTGCGTCAGGGAGGCGAAGGCTGGATTGAGCGGCATGGCGTTTCCCCTGGCCGACCTGGCGCCGGCGCTTCTGCGGCGGCGCGCCGTCGTGGGCGCCGCTTCGGGGACAGACACTAGGGTCGGGCCGGCCGAACCCGCAACCCGGCCGCGCGGCATGGCAGCCTCGGCGTCAGCGCAGCGGTTGCGCGCTCGTCACCCTCCCTCAAGGGGAACGGTCGACGGGCGAAGCAGACGGGGTGAGGTGGGGCTGGGGCAGCGCTCTGTCGGCCGGGATCAGGAGGCCTCGAGCTTCACGCCCGACCTCACCCCACCCCGCCGCTGCGCGGCGACCCTCCCCCTCAAGGGGAGGGTGGGATGGAGCCCTGGCGGCCAGCTTCGAGTCCCTCATTCGTCAGCGTTGCTGACACCTTCTCCCGTCGAGAGAAGGGGCGCGGCCACGAGGAGATTATGCGCCGTTATCGTCTCAGGCGCCGTCCTGCACCTGCTGCACGGCCTTGGCCATCATCTGGTTCATGACGGTGCGGATCTCGGTTTCGGTGGCCTTGCCGCCGAGGTCGCCGCTGACCTTGCGATAGACGTCCTCGTCGCCGACTTCCTCGAAATCGGCCTTCATGACTTCGCGCGCATAGTTCTCGGCGTCCGGCCCGGTCTTGCCGAGCTTTTCGGCGACCCAGAGGCCGAGCAGCTTGTTGCGGCGGGCCGTGGCCTTGAAGCGCAGCTCCTCGTCGTGGGCGAACTTGCTTTCGAAGCCCTGCTCGCGCTTGTCGAACGTCGTCATCATGTCCCCTCTCGTTTGGGCCCGGCGCGTGCCGCCGTCGCCGAATCTCGTCCCCGATATAGCTACGCGCCGGCCCAGGCGCCAGTGTTCGACGGGGCCGTTGCGCCGCTCCGGCTTGCGTTGCGGCGCACACGGGGCCATATACGCCGTGAACGCGGACAGCCTCGCTGATCGCCCGGACGCTTTGGCGATCGTCGCAGCAGGCCGAAAGGCCGCAACATTGTGCTGGCGCCCCCGATAAGCTAGTTTGCGGGCGCGAGCGCGAGGCGGGTCCGATCCATATCCGCCCGCGTACTACGTCGCGGACGATCTCCCCAGGAGCCCGGCCGTACCCATGGATTTTCTCAAGACACGGTATACGCCGATGAACCGCCGCCGTCGCATCTACGAAGGCAAGGCCAAGGTCCTCTATGAGGGTCCGGAGCCGGGTACGTTGATCCAGCACTTCAAGGATGACGCGACAGCCTTCAATGCCAAAAAGCATGAGGTCATCGACGGCAAGGGTGTGCTCAACAACCGTATCTCCGAGTACATCTTCCAGCACCTGAACGACATCGGCGTGCCGACCCACTTCATCCGTCGGCTGAACATGCGCGAGCAGCTCATCCGCGAGGTGGAGATCATTCCGCTCGAGGTCGTGGTGCGCAATGTCGCCGCCGGCTCCCTGGCGACGCGCCTCGGCATCGAGGAAGGCACGCAGCTGCCGCGCTCGATTAT
The DNA here is from genome assembly GCF_014636935.1 of Alsobacter metallidurans. Classification (GTDB taxonomy): domain Bacteria; phylum Pseudomonadota; class Alphaproteobacteria; order Rhizobiales; family Beijerinckiaceae; genus Alsobacter; species Alsobacter metallidurans. Next base: position 294,676 of record NZ_BMES01000003.1, read on the forward strand.
CGAGTTCTACTACAAGAACGACGCGCTCAACGACCCGATGGTGTCGGAAGAGCACATCACGGCGTTCGGCTGGGCGACCCCGCAGGAGATCGACGACATCATGGCGCTGGCCATTCGGGTCAACGACTTCCTGTCCGGTCTCTTTCTCGGCGTCGGCATTCGGCTCGTCGACTTCAAGATGGAATGCGGCCGCCTGTGGGAAGGCGACCTCATGCGCATCGTCGTCGCGGACGAGATCTCGCCCGACAGCTGCCGGTTGTGGGACATCAAGTCCAACGACAAGCTCGACAAGGATCGCTTCCGTCGCGACCTTGGCGGCCTGGTCGAGGCTTACACCGAAGTGGCGCGCCGCCTCGGCATCATCACCGAGAACGAGCGTGTCGGCGCCGGCGGCCCCAAGCTTGTGCAGTAAAATTCTACAACTCGAAGTAGAAAGCCGCCTCCGGGCGGCTTTTTCTTAACCAAACGTTCACATGATATCAGATTTTAGACGACACACCTTTTGGTAATCACGACGATCTGTTAAGTCTCCTTCCAGTTCGCGTTGTAACTGGAAGGCCCTTTCCAATGGCGTCTGCCCCTCGTCCGCTGCCTGCCGCCCCCACCCTGATCAGCGTCGCCCATGCGGGCGGCCAGGGCAAAACCACAACCGCACAGCTTCTGTATCTCGCGTCCAAGAAGCTCGGCCAGAGCTACGGTCTCTACGCCGCCGACTTCACGGACGAATCCGGACGCTCCAAGCTGGGCAAGCTTTACCCGGACCGGGTCACGGAGTTCGGCGTCGGAGCCTCGCTCACGGCCGCCAGAACCGAGAACAACGCCAACGCGGCGCTGCGTTATTGGGACAAGGTCGGCCCGCTGTTTCTGGAAGGCGGCGCCATCGTGGACCTTGGCGCCAACGTGATCCAGAGCGTGGTGGCTTGGGGCGCGGACCGCAACCTCGCCGGCCTGATGGAAAAGAAGCACGCTCCCAAGGTCGACCTGTTCTGCGTCTGCAAGGCGCAGAAGCACGCCTTCGATGACATCGCGAACCTGATCGAGACCGTGGTCGCCAAGAAGCCGTTCCGGCTCAACCGCATCTTCATTGTCAAGAACGAGGTCGGCGGTTCCTTTGAAGGCGCAGGCTTCGAGGCCGGCCTGAAAAGCAAGTTTCCGGATCGGGACCTCATCTTCGTGACGTTGCCGGCCTGCCAGGCCGAGATCTGGCCCGCCATCGAGCGTAACGGCGTTTCGCTCGAAGCCGTGCTGGAAGCCGACGAGGACCAGCTCATGGACATGCTGGACGTCGACCTCTGGACCGCGTCGTCGGGTCTCGCCGAGGTGAGGTCCTGGTTCGACTTCGTGTTTCGCACGCTCAAGGAGGCGGACGTCTTCACCCGCCGCGAAGTCCGGCTGGCGGCCTCCAAGGCGTCCTGACCGACTAGGGCGGTCACGCCGGGAACATCCTCCCGGGATGCGAGGGGCTGCGAAGCGATCCAGCCCGATGCCGGGCCGCTAGACTGGATTGCTTCGCCTCCGGCTCGCAATGACGGCGAGGCGCTGCGATGAAGGTCAAATCCTCTCGTCATCCCCGGCGGCGCGGAGCGCCGGGGAGGCGATTCAGGAGACTTGGCCCGGCATCGGGGAGTGGCCCTGGAGCCCCGTCCCGACCTGCCGCGCAGGCCGCCCGGGATTGCGGCCGTGAGCTTTTGTCTATACGGCAGTGAGATAGACGGCGGCGGTTCTCCTCCCGTCATTGCGGGCGCAGCGAAGCATCCAGCCTAACGCCGGGCCGCTAGACTGGATTGCTTCGCCTCCGGCTCGCAATGACGGCGAGGCGCTTTGTGGTTGCGCGCCCGGTATGCCCGGCGCAAGCGGTCAGAACTGGCGCGTCACCATCATCTTCTTGATTTCCGCGATGGCCTTGGCCGGGTTCAGGCCCTTGGGGCAGACCTTCGCGCAATTCATGATGGTGTGGCAGCGGTAGAGCCGGAAGGGGTCTTCCAGGTTGTCGAGGCGCGCGCCCGTCGACTCGTCGCGCGAGTCGATCAGCCAGCGATAGGCCTGCAGCAGGGCGGCGGGGCCCAGATAGCGGTCGCCGTTCCACCAATAGCTCGGGCAGGATGTCGAGCAGCAGGCGCACAGGATGCACTCGTAGAGGCCGTCGAGCTTGTGCCGGTCGTCGGGTGACTGGCGCCATTCCTTCTCGGGGCTCGGGCTCGTGGTCTGCAGCCAGGGCTCGATGGAGGCGTGCTGGGCGTAGAAGCTCGACAGGTCCGGGACCAGGTCCTTGATCACCGGCATGTGCGGCAGCGGGTAGATCCGCACCGCGCCCTTGATGTCGTCCGTCGCCTTGGTGCAAGCGAGCGTGTTGGTCCCGTCGATGTTCATCGCGCAGGAGCCGCAGATGCCTTCGCGGCAGGAGCGCCGGAAGGTGAGCGTCGGATCGATCGTGTTCTTGATCCAGATGATCGCGTCCAGCACCATCGGGCCGCAATCGTCGCGGTTCACCCAATAGGTGTCGATGCGCGGATTGCTCTCGCCATCCGGGTCGTAGCGGTAGATGCGGAACTCCGTCAGCCTGTTGGCGCCGGCCGGCTTCGGCCACGCCTTGCCGTCGACCGGCCGGGAGTTCTTGGGAAGGGTGAGCTGAACCATGTGACGCAGTGCTCCCTTAGTACACGCGAGCCTTGGGCTCGATGTACTGGACGTCGTTGGTCATCGTGTAGGTGTGCACGGGCCGGTAATCGAGCGAGACTGCGTAGTTCTGCTCGTCGACCCAGGCCAGCGTGTGCTTCATCCAGTTCTTGTCATCGCGATCCGGGAAGTCCTCGCGCGCCTGGGCTCCGCGTGACTCCTGCCGGTTCAGTGCGCCCTCCATGGTGACCACCGCCTGGGTGATCAGGTTCTCGAACTCCAGCGTCTCGATGAGATCGGAGTTCCAGATCATGGAGCGATCCGTGACCTTGATGTCGGCGGCGCCGCGCCAAACATCCGTGATCAGCTGCTTGCCCTCGGCCAGCACCTCGCCGGTGCGGTACACCGCGCAGTTGTTCTGCATGGTGCGCTGCATGCGCTCGCGGAGTTCCGCCGTGGAGGTCGAGCCGTTGGCGTAGCGCGCCTTGTCGAGGCGCGACAGCGACAGCTCGGCCGAGTTCTTGGGCAGCTCGGAATGCTTCTCGCCCGGCGTCACCAGCTCGGCGGCGCGCAGGCCGGCCGCGCGGCCGAACACCACGAGGTCGATCAGCGAATTCGAGCCCAGCCGGTTGGCGCCGTGCACGGACACGCAGGCGGCTTCGCCGAGCGCCATCAGGCCGGGCACCACCGTGTCGGGGTTGCCGTTCTTCAGGGTCAGCACTTCGCCGTGGTAGTTCGTCGGCACGCCGCCCATGTTGTAGTGCACGGTCGGCAGAACCGGGATCGGCTCCTTGGTGACGTCCACGCCCGCGAAGATCTTGGCGCTTTCCGAGATGCCGGGCAGGCGTTCGTGCAGGATCGCGGGGTCGAGATGGTCGAGATGCAGGTAGATGTGATCCTTGTTCTTGCCGACGCCGCGGTCGGCCCGGATCTCCATCGTCATCGCGCGTGAAACCACGTCGCGCGACGCCAGGTCCTTGGCGGAGGGTGCGTAGCGCTCCATGAAGCGCTCGCCCTCGGAGTTGGTCAGGTAGCCGCCCTCGCCGCGCGCGCCCTCGGTGATCAGGCAGCCCGCGCCGTAGATGCCGGTGGGGTGGAACTGCACGAACTCCATGTCCTGCAGCGGCAGGCCGGCGCGCAGCACCATGGCGTTGCCGTCGCCCGTGCAGGTGTGGGCCGAGGTGGCCGAGAAATAGGCCCGGCCGTAGCCGCCGGTCGCCAGCACGGTGAGATGCGAGCGGAAGCGGTGAATGGTGCCGTCGTCCATCTTCATCGCGACGACGCCGACGCAGCGGCCTTCCTCGTCCATGATGAGGTCGATCGCGAAGTACTCGATAAAGAACTCCGTGGAGGCGCGCAGCGCCTGGCCGTAGAGCGTGTGCAGGATGGCGTGGCCGGTGCGGTCCGCGGCCGCGCAGGTGCGCTGGGCGGTGCCCTTGCCGTATTCGGTGGTCATGCCGCCGAAGGGCCGCTGGTAGATCTTGCCTTCCTCGGTGCGCGAGAACGGCACGCCCCAATGCTCGAGCTCATACACGGCGGCGGGCGCGTTGCGGCAGAGATACTCGATGGCGTCCTGGTCGCCGAGCCAGTCGGACCCCTTCACGGTGTCGTACATGTGCCAGCGCCAGTCGTCCGGCCCCATGTTGCCGAGCGAGGCCGAGATGCCGCCCTGCGCCGCCACGGTGTGCGAGCGGGTGGGGAACACCTTGGAGATGCAGGCCGTGCGCAGGCCCGCCTGGGAGCAGCCGACCGTGGCGCGCAACCCCGCGCCGCCGGCGCCCACCACCACGACGTCGAACGTGTGGTCCGTGATCGGGTAGGCCTTGCCGTTCAGCGAGGGAGCGGCGGTTCCGTTGGCAGGTCCGGCCATGGTTCAGACTCCAAAGCTCAGCTTGAGGATCGCGAACGCGCAGGCGAGGCCCGTCGCGATCGAGAAGAAGGTGTTCAGCACGAGGAGGGCGATCTTCGGCACGTCCTCGTGGACGTAGTCCTCGATGATCACCTGCATGCCGATGCGCATGTGGCTGACGCCCGCGCCTACGAACAGCAGCATCATCAGCGCCACGAACGGGTTGCCGAGCAGCCGGCGCGCCGCGTCGTAGTCCTTGCCGGCGGCCAGGATGACGACCACCACGAACACCAGCGTGAGCGGGATCAGCGCCACCGCGGTGACGCGCTGCTTCCAGAAATGCTCGGTGCCCGCGCCGGCGCTGCCGAGGCCGTGCACGCGCTTGTAGGGCGTCTGGATGGAGAATTTTCCGAAGACCGACATCCGGTTCTCCTCAGCGCACGATCAGGGCGACGACCCAGATCAGGATCGTCAGCACGATGGAGCCGATAATGTTGAGGCGGGCCATGTTCTCGCGCGCTTCGGGGCCAAAGCCCAGCCCGACATCCCACACGAGATGCCGTACGCCGCCGATGAGATGGTGGATCAGCGCCCAGGTGTAGCCGAACAGGATCAGCTGGCCGATGATCGACCCCATGAACCATTGCACCCGCGCGTAGCCGGCGGGGCCGCTCGCGGCGCCGATCAGCCACACCACCAGCAGCAGCGTGCCGACATAGAGCGCGCCCCCGGTGATGCGGTGCAGGATCGACATCACCATCGTGAGGTACGGGGTGAAGATCTGCAGGTGGGGGGAGAGCGGACGTTGCGTCCGGACCGGGGAGTCGGCCATGGCCTTCTCTTTCGTGGCGAAAACGGGGCGGTGTTTCAGTAACGCGTGTCCCCCCCTTTCGCAATGCGGTAGGATACGCGACGTTTGGCGCAGTTAGGGCGATTCGACGGGATGGCGAGGGTTCGGCCCCCAGCGACGGTGACGCACCCGCCCGCCTCGGCAGGCGCAAAACGCCGTCTTGCTGCGCCGCACAAGAGCGCCCCGGTCGCCGCGCCCCGCACGCGGGCCGTCCGCAAGAGCGCGCTGGAGCGCCGCGAGGAGATCCTCGTCGCCGCCGTCTCGTTTTTCGCCGAACATGGCTTTGCGGCCTCCACGCATGTTCTCGCCGCCAATATGGGGATCCGGCAGGCGCTTTTGTACCGCTACTACGAGTCCAAGGACGCGCTGGTGGAAGCCGTGTTCGCCCGCGTGGCCGGGAGCCGCTGGCGGGAGGATCTCCCGGCCGTTCTGGCCGACCGCTCGCTGCCGTTGGCCGAACGCCTTGCGACAGTCTATCGCGCCTATGCGGACCAGGACGACGGCCCCGCCATCCGCCTGCTGATGCGCGCCGCCCTGGACGGCCTGCCGCTGCCGAGCCGCCGTGGCGGCGCTCTCACGGACCAGATCTTCGCCCCGCTGCTGGATGAACTGCGCCGCGAGGCCGGCCTGCCCGCCACCGCGACGCGCCCGATGCTGGCCGCCGAGCGCGACATGCTGATGCTGCTGCACGGCGCGGTTGTGTTCCAGGGCGTGCGCGAGCACATCTACCGCGCCCCGGTGGACAGCCGCGACGCCGTGATCGGCCTCTATGTGGAAACCTTTCTGGCCGGCGCCCGGCAGGTGATCCGGACGCTGCATCCGGGGCGCGCCAATCCCGCCCCCAGGCTTCCCGACCGGGCGCCCGCCACCGCGCTCGAACGTCTGGCTGTCCGTCGCACGTCCCAAGGTTCGTGAGCGTCGCGCGCTGGTCGAGGAATCAATTCGGATTCACCTTGCAATTACGGCCGTTGCGGTGAGCCGCGAATCAACAATGGCGCTCCGACAGCTGCGCGATTGGACGCAGATTCCTGAATCTCCTGATTCGCTTGTGCGGTTGGCGGTCCCCGCGCGCCTAATCGGGCGGCCGCGAAACGGTCAGTGAAACATTTCCAAAAAGCAGGGTGATTGCAGACGCCTGGGATGGTCGCCGAATCATCCAGCGGCGGATGTGTTCCCGCTCGCGGTCACGCCCGGTGCCGGTCTGATGATCATCGAATCACCACTCAAACCGAGTCGCGCGCCAACGTGATCTGCTGGTCGGCGAATCACTTCACCGTGGCGCCAGCACCCACAGATCCAGGTCCAGGATCACGGCCGGGTCGTATTCCTCGCCATCCTTCAGCGGGAAGTCGCGGCAGGGCTTGTTTTTGGTCGCGACCATGCGCACGCGCAGCCCGCCGACGTCGTCGCGTCCGGGGAGCGGCTGCTTGTCGAGGATCTCGCTCCACGCATACACGGTGTCGCCCGCAAACAGCGGCGCGACGTGCCGGCCGCCGTTGATGGCCGCGACGTGGAAAGCGTTAGCGAGCCCGTTGAAGCTCAGCGCCCGCGCCAGCGAGATGACGTGCCCGCCATAGATCAAGCGCCGGCCGAAGCGGCTCGAGGCTTGCGCGAGCTGGTCGAAATGCACCTTGGCGGTGTTCTGGTAGAGGCGGGTGGCCAGCATGTGCTCGGCCTCCTCCACCGTCATGCCGTCGACATGGTCGATCTGCTCGCCCACCTCGTAGTCGTCCCAACGGTCGAGCGATCCGGCCAGAACGTCGTCATAGGCGGCGGGGTCGAGCGCCGGGCAGGCGTCGCCAAGCGCGTCCGTGGCGACCACGCGCGGCAGCGTCGGCACGTGCTCCTCGGCGATCACGGCCTCGGGGTCGCGCTTGTGCACCATCACCCAGCGCACGTAGTCGAGCACCTCGACTCCGTCCTGGTTGAAGCCCGTCGAGCGCACATAAACGACGCCCGTGCGGCGATTCGAGTTTTCCTTGAGGCCGATCACCTCCGAGACCGCCCGCAGCGTGTCGCCCGGGTAGACCGGCGCGAGAAAGCGCGCCGCCGCGTAGCCCAGATTGGCGACCGCGTTCAGCGACACGTCCGGCACCGTCTTGCCGAACACGATGTGGAACACCAGGAGGTCGTCGACCGGCGCGTGGCGGTATCCCAGCGCCTTGGCGAACACATCCGAGGACTGCACGGCGAAGCGCGTGCCGTACAGCGCCGCGTAGAGCGACGCGTCGCCTGCCGTGACGGTGCGCGGGGTCGCGTGCCGGATCACCTCGCCAATGGCGAAATCCTCGAAGAAGCGGCCCGAATTGGTCTTGGTGGTCATGCGCGCCTCGCCGGATGGATGCTGGTCGCGCCCTTTGTGGCAGGCGCGGCCGCGCTCCCGCAAGGGTCAGGCTGGCTAGACATTCGGCCGAGGCCGTTGTGGCGCAGCCTACAGGACCGGCTTGGGCAGCCCGCGCCGCATGCAGGCGGCCGTCAGCGTGTTGGCGAGCAGGCACGCGATGGTCATCGGCCCGACGCCGCCCGGCACGGGCGTGATCGCGCCCGCCACGGCCGCGCAGGAGGCGAAGTCGACGTCGCCCACGATGCGGGTCTTGCCTTCGCCGAGCTCGGGCGCGGACACCCGGTTAATGCCCACGTCGAGCACGATCGCGCCGGGCTTCACCCAGTCGCCCGTGACCATGCCGGGCCGGCCCACGGCCGCCACCAGGATGTCGGCCCGCCGGCACACGGCCGGCAGGTCGCGCGTCTTGGAATGCGCGATCGTGACCGTGCAGCTCTCGGCCGTCAGCAGCGCCGCCATGGGCTTGCCGACGATGTTGGAGCGGCCGATCACCACCGCCTCGAGCCCGGCGAGGTCGCCCTTGAGGTCGCGCAACAGCATGAGGCACCCCAGCGGCGTGCACGGCACGAGCGAGGGCGCCCCTGACGCCAGGCGCCCGGCGTTCACCGGGTGGAAACCGTCCACGTCCTTGCGGGGGTCGATCGCCTCCAGCACCAGCTCGGCGTTGATCTGGGCGGGCAGCGGCAGCTGAACCAGGATGCCGTCCACGGCTTCGTCGGCGTTGAGGCGGCCCACCAGCGCCAGCAGATCCTGTTCGCTCGTGTCCGCCGGCAGCTTGTGCTCGAAGGAGCGCATGCCCGCCTCGACGGTCTGCTTGGCTTTGGAGCGCACATAAACCTGACTGGCCGGGTTTTCGCCGACCAGCACCACCGCGAGCCCGGGCGTGACTCCCTGCTTGGCCAATTCGCCGACCCGCGCGCCGATGCGCTGGCGCAATGCGGCCGCTGCGGCTTTTCCGTCGATGATCGCGGCCGTCATGAACCCGTCTCGCTCAGCTGTCGGCGGCTTTGCGGATCGTGGGCGCCGCCTTGGCGCGGGCGCGGCGCACCACGCAGGCCTGCGCCAGTCGGCTCGCCAACGCCTCGGGCTCGCCATCGATCCGCAGCGTCTTCACGCGCGCGGCGCCGCCCGCCGTCAACGCCACGCTGCCATGCGCCACCCCGCACGCGTCTGCGAGCAGGCGCGCCAGCGCGGCGTTGGCCTTTCCGGCCTCCGGCACGGCCCGCACGCGGGCTTTCAGCACCGGCTTGCCGTTGGCCAGCGCCTCGATGCCTTCGATGCAATCCTTGCCGCCCTTGGGCGTCAGCCGGACATAAACGATCAGGCCGGCGGAATCGACCGTCCAGGGAGTGGTGGAGGTTTCGGCGGCCATCAGAACACGTTCGGGTAGATGTAGAGGCCAATCACGCGCTGGATCAGGAAGATCAGCAGCAGCAGCACGATCGGCGACACGTCGATGCCGCCAAGGTCCGGCAAGCGCCGCCGGATGGGCGCCAGCACCGGCTCGGTAAGCTGGTACACGCCGTTCCAGATCATTCGCACCACGTCATTGCGGACGTTGATGACGTTGAAGGCGACGAGCCAGCTCAGGATCGCGGACGCAATGATGATCCAGGTGTAGAGATCGAGCACGAGCAGGATCACGTCGAGGATGGCGCGCATTGCTGGGAAGGCTCCGTCGGAGAGGCCGTGCGGACAGGCGGTTTGAGAGCCTTAACGGGGCCGTGCGCGGCCCACAAGAGCAAGCACGCCACAGCGTTGCGCGATCCTCTCGGCCGTCGCCGAAAACCCGGCGGGACCCGCCGGAACTTTGGTGATTGACAACACCGGCGCCCCCCACCTAAAAGGCGCGCACCCGGAGAGGGGCTGTAGCTCAGTTGGGAGAGCGCTGCAATCGCACTGCAGAGGTCAGGGGTTCGAATCCCCTCAGCTCCACCAGGGGTCCCGAACACCGCAAGCGCACCTCGCACGGCTCCCGAGAAGCCGCCAACGCGGTTCGCGTCGGCGCTTTGCTGACCCTGATCGGGAACACCCGCGCTCGCCGCCGGTTCTATGCGCTGCAACCCACCAGCAGCGGAGAACGACCATGAGCCGAGGCCTTCCCTCCATGACGGCCCTTTTGGGGCTTCTCGCCGTCGCGGGATACCAGAACAAGGACAAGATCGCCGAGATGCTCGGCGGGCTGGGCGGCGGCGCCGCCGGTCGTCCGACCGGGCCGGGCGGGCTCGGGAGCCAGGGCGCGCCGTCCGGTCAGGCTGGCGGCTTCGGCAATCTCGGCGGGCTCTTCGGCGGCCTCGCCGGCGGAAGCGCCGGTGGACTGCTGAGCGGCGGCCTCGGCCAATTGATCGACCAGTTCAAGCAGGCCGGCCAGGGCGAGACCGTCGACTCCTGGGTGAGCCCGGGTCCCAACAAGCCCGTTGAGCCGCAGCAGTTGCAGACCGCGATCGGCCCGGACGTGCTCGCGACTCTGTCGCAGCAGACCGGCCTGTCCAAGGACGAGTTGCTGGCCAGGCTTTCGCGCGAGCTTCCCAAGGCCGTAGACCAGTACACGCCCGACGGCCGCCTGCCGAACCCCGACCACGCCTGACCGGGCGGGCGCGGGGCTCCGGCTCCGCGCCCGTTTCTACCCTGACGTGTTTTGGGCTATGATTTCTCCCGAGCAGACCGGGAGTTTGGCGCTATCGCGATGCGCGAGATCCACCGATGGCAGGGCGCCAGCGGCCAGTGGTACGACCACGGGGTCCACCCCTTTGCGCAGGTCCACTGCGCGGCCGCCAACTTCATCATGGTCCGCCGGGAGCGGAACGGCGCCTGCTCGCCGCTCTATATCGGCGAGGCGGCCGATTTCCATCAGCGATTCCTGTGTGATCCCAAGCGCCTCGCCGCCCTCGCGATGGGGGCCAACGAGATCCACATCCTGCTTGGCGGCGCCAGCACGGACCGGCGCGCCAGGATCGATTTCGACCTGCGCCGCGCCCATCCGACGCCCCTGAACCAACGCGCGGGCTCGGGCGCGTGAACCCGGCGGACACTTTGAACGGGCGCGCTCCGAGAACCCGGGCGAGCGCGGGCTCGTTCTGCAACTGATTGTCAATTGCGAATTGAGTCCTAGACTTCGGGCGGCTTCGGTGCTTTAGCGGCGTCTCATGCGGCAGGGTTGAGCCAGGGCGAGATGGAACAGGGACTGAAGATCGCAGCCGGCAGCATCCTGGTCGGCGTCGTCGTCCTCGGCCTGAAGATCGTCGCCTATCTGTGGACCGGCAGCGTCGCGCTGTATTCCGATGCGGTCGAAAGCGTCATCAACGTGGTGGCGGCTGTCGCCGCCCTGATCGCGGTCTGGTACAGCGCGCGCCCGGCCGACGCCGACCACCCTTATGGGCACCACAAGGCCGAGTATTTCTCGGCCGTGCTCGAAGGCGCGCTGATCGTTCTCGCCGCCGTGGCGATCTTCCGGGAGGCCTATGGGGCTTACCTGACGCCGCGCAGCATCCAGGCGCCGCTCGAAGGCCTGCTCGTCAACGGGCTGGCCAGCGCGATCAACGCCGGCTGGTGCTGGGTGCTGATCTCGCGTGGCCGCAAGCTGCGCTCGCCCGCCCTGGTGGCGGACGGCAAGCACTTGCTCAGCGACGTGGTGTCCTCGGGCGGAGTCGTGTTCGGCGTCGGGCTGGCGGCGCTTACCGGCTGGAGCATCCTCGATCCCGCGCTGGCCGCGCTGGTGGCGGTCAACATCCTGTGGTCGGGCTGGGGCCTGATCCGCGAATCGACGGCCGGCCTCATGGACGCGGCCGTGACTCCCAAGGAGCACGCCGCCATTCAGGGCGTGATCTCGGCTAACGCCGATGGCGCGCTGGAGGCGCATGATCTGCGCACCCGCCACGCCGGCAAGGCGACCTTCATCGACCTGCACCTGGTGGTGCCGGGCGCGATGACGGTGGACGCCTCGCACGCCATCTGCGACCGCATCGAGGCGGCCCTGAAGGACGCCATCCACGGCGCGATCGTGACCATCCACGTGGAGCCGGAGGGCAAGGCCAAGCACCACGGCATTCCGGTGCTGGCCCCCGGGGGGCGCTAGAGCGAGTTCCGCTCCAGAGCTCCGGTTGTCGCTCAGCGCTGCTGGTCGATGATCTTCACGACCTGCCGGCTGCGCGGCTCCACGACCACGATCTTCTCGTCGGGCGACACGAAATAGGCGAGCTGCGCCAAACGGCGCGAGCCGATGCCTTCCATGGGCTGCAGGTCCACGTAGTCGGGCACGATGCTGCCGACCCGCACGGAGCCGCCCTGCATCTCCACCGGCGCGAGGCGCTCCTCGATGATCCGGCGGCGGATGATGGTCTCCTGCTCGGGCGCGATGGCATAGCCGTCGTCGATCGAGCCGGTCTCTTCCTGGATGATGGTGGTCTGCGCCTGCGCGGCCGTCGCGAGGCCGGTGGTCGCGATGGCGCCGAAGCCGGCCGCCAGCGCGGCCGCCCTGAGGGTTTGCGAAAGGGTCATACGTCGCTCCTGTCCGTTGTGGACCGGGCAACGCCGCCTCGGACGGTCGGTTCCGCCCGAGCTTCGTCTCAAGCGACTCGGCGCCTAGTGGGCGAACAGCACCGGCACCGTCGACGCGCTCAGGATGTGGCTCGTGACGCCGCCGAAGATCATCTGCCGCAGCCGGCTCTGCGTGTACGCGCCCTTGATGATGAGGTCCGCCCCGAACGAGGCGGCGTGGTCCAGCGTCGCCTCGCCCTGGCTGCGGCCGCCGGGCTGCACCGTCACGGCGTCCGCCTCCACGCCATCGAGCCGCAGGCGCCGGACGAGCTCGTCCCCGGACGGCCCCGGCACCGTCGCGCCCTCCACGGTGAGGATGCGGATGCGGCGCGCCTGCACGAGGATCGGCATCGCCATCGAGACCGCGCGCGCCGTTTCGGTGCTGCAGTTCCAGGCGATCAGGACGGTTTCGCCGATCGCGCCGCGCTCGGGCGGCCCGCCGGGCGGGGCCATCAGGATGGGCCTGCCGCTCTCGAACAGCACCGCCTCCAGCAGCGAGAGCCGCGGCCCGGCCGCGCCCGCGCCGGGGCGGCCCACCACCGTGATGTCGAACACGCGCGCATGCGCGGCGACCGCGCTGTCGCCCAGCAGCGCGCCGTCCCGCACCGTCCAGCTCGGGCCTTCGGGCGCGCGCTCGCGGCGCTGGACGCCGTTCTCCTCCATGAAGCGCTCGAACAGCATGAGGGCGTCGCGGGAGCTGTCGGCCGTGCCGGTCTGCGCCGGCGGCCAGAGCGGCACCATTTCGCCCACGATGTAGTTGTCGATCAGCGGCAGCGTCGCGACCGCCTCCATGCAGCTGCCGAACCGCCGGCCGAACGCCAGGGCAGTCTGCAGGGTGGCCTGCATGCCCTCGTTGTCTTCCACCGGAACCAGAACCGATTTCATGGCCATCGTCGCGACTCCCCACTTGGCTCGAAGCCGGAGCTTAACACGTCCATTTTTCGCCGCGAGGGGGTAGCGGAACGCCCTGGCCTTGCGGCCGAAGCTTTAATTTGCTCCGTAATCGAGGCGATTCGGGGGAGACGGTCGATGGGGTGGCGGGTGGTGTTCGGCTTCGTGGCCGGTGCGTTGTCGGTGCTGCTGGTCCATCAGACGGCGACGTATTTCGGCGGCAAGCTCGGCTTCGGCGGCGGCGGCGCCTGGTCGATGGCGCCGGTGCCGCCGTTCGGCGTTCCCGCCATCGCGTCGGCCGCGTTTTTCGGCGGGCTCTGGGGCGTGCTGCTCACCTCCATCATGCCGCACACCGGCCGCGGGGTCATCGGGGCGGTCTCGGCCGTGCTCATCATGGCGGTGCTGATGAGCCTCGTGGGCTGGTTCGTGATCGCGCCCATCAAGGGCCGCGGCATCGGCTTCGTGGCCAGCCGGGCCATCTACCCGCTGGTCTACAACGCCATCTGGGCCATCGGCGCGCTCGTGATCCTGCGGCTCATGCCGCGATCGGGAGCGTGATCAGCTCGTCTGCTCGCAGCGCCGCCACAGCTCCGGCTGGCCGGCGTCGCCGGCCTGGAGCTGCACGACGTTCTCGCCCATGAGCCGCATCGTCACGGGCGCGCCGGCCGGCGCCTCCTGCGGCGGCACGGTGTACTGGAAGCCGTGGCGCGAATAGGCGCCCTCCAGGCGTGCGCCGCCCGGCGTCACGATGGTGGGACCACGGATCTGAAAGGTCTTGCCGGTCTTCTCGTTGCACCACGAGCCGTCGATGGAATCCGCCCACGAGGGCGTGGCCCACAAGGCGGCCGCCGCCGCGATCGCCGCAAACCGATATCCCGCCATGGCGCTGCCCTCCCGAAACCCGAAGCTTACAGGGGACGGCCCGGCCGGGAAGGCGCCGTGACCCGCAATCGCGCAGAGGTGATCGCCAAAGGGCGATCGCCCCAGCTCAGACGAGCTCGGCGAACCGCCGGGCTGGCTCCGCCATGCGCGCCGGATCGGCCGCCGCCGCCCGGTCCGCGCAGGTGGGCGCCGTGCTGGCGGCCGGCGGCGACAGCCAGTGGTCCAGGAAGGCGTCCAGCCAGGTGCGGACCTGCGGATCGTTGAGGTGCCAGCCCTGCAGGTGCTCGTGGCGCGGGCGCGCGCCCGGCATCGCCATGCGCTCGTGCGCCCGCACGGTCCACCGGCACATCATCGCGTAGGTGACCTCGGGGTGGAACTGCAGCCCGAAGGCGCGCTCGCCGCAGCGAAACGCCTGGTGGGGGAAGATGTCGCCCTCGGCCAGCGGCTCGCAGCAGCCCGGCATGTCGAAGCCTTCGCGGTGCCACTGGTAGACGCGGCCCGGCCAGGGCGCGCCGATCTCCTGCGAGAAGCCCTGTCCCTTGTCGGTGGGCCGCAGCGCGTAATAGCCGATCTCGGCGTGGCCCTCCGGATGGGCGTCCACACGCCCGCCGAGCTGGCGCACCAGCATCTGCGCACCGAGGCACAGGCCGAGATAGGGCTTGCGGGCGCGCAGCACGGAGCCGATCCAGTCGATCTGGTCCTTGACCCATGGATGCTCGTCGTTGGCGCTCATCGGACCGCCGAACACCACCGCGCCGTCATGCTCGTCCATGGTGTCGGGCAGCGGCTGGCCGAGCGGCGTGCGGCGGATGTCGAGCGCGTAGCCGCGCTCCTGCAGGAGCCGGCCGACGCGACCGGGAGTGGAGTGCTCCTGGTGAAGAACGATCAGAATGCGCTTGCTCACGAAGGAAGCCGCCCCATGACGATCCAGTTCAGCGTCCCCGCTCGGGAGGACGATCCGAAGTAGCATCAACCGTGCCACAACCACCCGACCGGGTCGAGCGCCCGAAAGGCGCACCCGTCCGCCGTTTGGCGCATGCTAGCGGGCCGGGAGCGCCGCGCAGTTGCGCCTTCCGGCCTCCAGGCAGTTCTGCGCCTTTTTGGCCCGGTCCATGGACTCCACCAGAAACAACCCCGCCCCGAGCAGCAGCAGGCACAGGATCGCGGCCACCAGGTTCACGGTGGTGCGCTGCGGATCCTCCGCGTCGTTTCGCGCGTCGCCGCGCTCGCCTTCGCCGCCGGACATCGGGCCTCCGGCGCGCAGCCTACTCCGCCGGCGCGCGGGCCGGAAGCCGACTTAGCGCGACAGCCACCACGCGCCCGGGCTCTTCGCCCAGCTCTTGGCGGACGGCGCGGCCGGGGCCGCGGCGAAGCCCATCGGCGAAGTCGGGAGCGAGCGTTCGGCCCACTGCGCCGGCTGCTGGCGCTTGTGCGAAGCGAGGTGCGTCTTGCCCGCCTTCGCCTTGCCGGCGACCATTGTGCTGGCCGGCGACACGCCCGTGATGGTGATCACGGCGCTTTCCTTCTGCACCATGGCGAACAATCGGGCGGCGTTGGCCCTGGCGAGGCGCACGCAGCCGTGCGACGCCGGCCGGCCGAGCGCGTTCACCGCGCCGGTGCCATGGATCGCGTAACCGCCCTTGAAGAAGATCGAGTGCGGCATCGGCGACATGTCGTATTTGCGCGAGTAGTGCATCTTGGCGAGGCGCTGCGGCCGATAGACGCCGCGCGGCGTCGCATAGCCCTGGCGGGCCGACGAGATCTTCCAGGTGTGGCTGTCGCCGGAGTCGGAGGTCACCCGCATGGTCTGGGTCGAGAGGTCGACATTGACGCGCACCAGCGCGCTGGCGGTATGCGCGTTGGCGAAGATCGCCGCCACGAACACGAAAAAGACGGCGAAGAACCGGGCCAGAACACGCATGACGAACCCTTCCGAATTGACGAACCCTGTGAGCGGGCCGTCTCGGCGGCCTCGCGGTCGCATCCAACAGTAGGGCGGAAATGTTGCGGCCGACTTGCGCTGCCTCACTCGGACGGTCGATCTGGCCCAAAACCTGCCGCTTTGGTGAACGGAGGTCGCGCGGATTTTAAGGTTCAGGGCCGCTCGGCGGGTAGGCGTGGCGCCCGCCCTGGTAGTCCTCCACCACGCCGTCCAGGATGGTGTCCGGCCCGATCGGGGCCTTGCCGAACCCGCCCGGGATGTCGAGCACGTAAGTGGGCTGGCAAAGGCCCGAGAGGCGCCCGCGCAGCGCCCGCATCAGCGCGCGTCCTTCCTCGACGGTGGTGCGAAAATGCGCGGTGCCGGGCGCGAGGTCGCCGTGATGCAGGTAGTAGGGCTTCACCCGCGCCTCCACAAAGGCGCGCATCAGCGCCGCCATGGTGTCGACGTCGTCGTTGACGCCCTTGAGCAGCACGGTCTGGCTCACCAGCGAGACGCCGGCGTCCAGCAGCCGCGCGCAGGCGGCCCGCGCCTCGGCGGTCAACTCGCGCGGATGGTTGGCGTGCACCGCCACGTAGGTGGTCTTGTCGGACGCCGTCATGGCGGCGATCAGCTCAGGGCCGACGCGCCCGGGGTCAACCACCGGCAGGCGCGTGTGCCAGCGCAGGACGCGAACATGCGGAATGGCCCCCAGCGCCTCCACGACCTCGCGCATGCGGCGCGGTGACAGCACCAGCGGGTCGCCGCCCGTGATCACCACTTCCCAGATCTCCGGCCGGGCGCGGACATAATCCAGCGCCGCCGCGAACGCCTCCGGCGACAGCATGCCGGAGCCGGCCGGGCCCACGGTCTCGCGCCGAAAGCAGAACCGGCAATACACCGCGCACACATGCACGAGCTTCAGCAGCACGCGGTCGGGGTAGCGATGCACGAGGCCCTCGGTCGGGCTGTGGACGTCGTCGCCGATCGGGTCGGCGCGCTCTTCCGGCAGAGTCACGAGCTCGCGTGGGTCCGGCACGAATTGCCGCGCAATGGGGTCATGAGGGTCGGAGACGTCGATCAGCGCCTGCATGGCGGGCGTCACCGCCACGGCGTAGCGCTCCGCCACCGCGGCCGCATCGTTGCGAGCGCCTGCGGGCAGGAGGCCGGCCGCGACGAGGTCGTCGGCGCTGCGCAGGCTGCGGGGAAGCCGCGTGGGCGTAGGGGCGGGGCTGCTCATGGGCGCTGGTCATCTCACGGCTGCGCCGGGGTGACAACAACCGCGCCATCAGCCCGCTTGGCCGGATTCAGCCGGCGACCGGCGTCCATACCACCTGGTCGATGCGGCTCGCCCCGGTGGCCAGCATCACGAGGCGGTCGAGCCCCAGCGCGATCCCGCTGGCAGGCGGCATCAGGGACAGGGCGTCGAGGAAGTCCTCGTCCACCGGGAAGCGTTCGCCATAAACGCGCTCCTTCTCGGCCATCTCGGCGTCGAACCGGAGGCGCTGCTCATCCGGGTCGGTGAGTTCGCCGAACGCATTGGCGAGCTCCACCCCGCAGGCATAGAGCTCGAAGCGCTCGGCCACGCGCGGGTCGGCGTCCTTGGGCCGAGCCAGCGCGGCCTCGCTCACCGGGTATTCGCACAGGATTGTGGGGCGCCCGAAGCCCAGATGCGGCTCGATGCGCTCCACCAGCACGCGGCTGAAAATGTCCGCCCAGGTGTCGTCGGCCGCCACCCGGACGCCCGCCTGCGTGGCGGCCGCCGCCAGCGCGTCACGGTCTGTCTCGCGCTCCGTCATCGTGGCCAGGAGGTCGATCCCGGCGCGCTCCGCGAAAGCCTCCGCCACCGTGACGCGCTCGGGCGTCGCGAAAGGATCAGCCTCTCGTCCGCGGAACCGGAGCGTGGTCGCGCCCGCGGTTTCGGCCGCGAGCCGCAGCAGGGCGCCGCAATCCTCCATCAGGGTCTCGTAGGGCTCCTCCGCCCGATACCACTCCAGCATCGTGAATTCGGGATGGTGCAGCGCGCCGCGCTCCCGGTTTCGGAACACCTTGGCGAAGTCGAAGATGCGGCGTTCGCCCGCCGCCAGCAGCTTCTTGCAGGCGAATTCGGGCGAGGTATGAAGGTAAAGCGGTGTGCGTTCGCCCGCAGGTCCGACGATCTCGGTCGCAAAACCGTGCAGATGCGCCTCATTGCCGGGCGAAACCTGCAGGATCGCGCCCTCAACCTCAATGAACTCGCGCTCCTCGAACCAGCCGCGCAACGCCGCCACGATGCGGTTGCGAGCGAGCAGAAAGGGCCTGCGATCGAGATGAACGTGCGGCGTCCACCACGGCGAGGCGCTCGGCGGGCCGGCGCTCATGCGCAGCTTCCCCGCGAGACACTGGCCATTTCGGCGGATTCGTGCTGAAAGGCTGCAGCCTCGGCGACCCGCACGCGCGGCCGCGTGCGCGGCTTGCCAGCGCCCCGCCCCGGGTCGCGACCGCCATTAAAGAGAGACACACCCGTGAAGGTCATCGCCAGCTCGCTCCGCAAGGGCAACATCGTCGACAAGGACGGCAAGCTCTACGTCATCCTGACGGCGGAAAACATCCACCCCGGCAAGGGCACGCCGGTGACCCAGCTCGACATGCGCCGCATTTCGGACGGCGTGAAGATCTCCGAGCGCTACCGGACCACCGAGCAGGTCGAGCGCGCCTATGTGGAAGATCGCAACTACAACTATCTCTACAGCGATGGCGAGGGCCATCACTTCATGAACCCCGAGAACTACGACCAGATCGCGGTTCCGGCGGACGTGATGGGCGACCAGGGCATCTGGCTGCAGGAGAACATGTCCTGCGTGATCAGCGTCCATGACGGCGTGCCGGTCGCCATCGAGGTTCCGGCGCGCGTGACGCTCGAGATCACCGACACCGAGCCCACCGTGAAGGGCCAGACGGCCTCGTCCTCCTACAAGCCCGCCATGCTGAGCAACGGCGCCAAGACCATGGTGCCGCCGCATATCGGCCCCGGCACCCGCGTGGTGGTGATGACCGAAGACAGCTCCTACGTCGAGCGCGCCAAGGACTGAGGTTCTCCTGCCTCGGGCGGAACGGCCCCACGAGCCTGCGCGTTGCACACGCTCAAGCTCCGGGTCCGAACCGCAATGTCCCTTGATCGTCGCCGTTTCGCCGCCCTGAGCGGCGCAGCCTTGCTGGCCGGAGCCTCGCCGCTTCGGGCGCAGACTTCGTCGCAGCCGCCGGCCCCCGCGACGCCGCCCGTATCGCCGACCGTCGCGCAGCCGCCGCCTCCATCCTTCCGCTTCGAGGACGTGTCCGACCGGGCGCGCCGGCTCGCCTCCGAACCGTTCCAGGCGGCGCCGCCGGTTCTACCGCCCGAACTTGCGGCGCTCGACTACGACGCCTACCGCGACATCCGCTTCCGGCCAGAACGGGCGCTGCTGGGCGACAACGGCTCCGCGTTCCGCCTGCAGCTGTTCCATCTCGGCTTCCTGTTCACGCGGCCCGTGGTGGTCAACATCGTCCAGCGCGGCCTCGTCGCGCCGGTGCCTTACTCGGCCTCGCTGTTCGACTACGGCAAAAATCGCTTCGGCGCGCCGCTGCCGGTCGGCCTCGGCTTTGCGGGGTTCCGGCTGCACTACCCGCTGAACGACCCCGACAAGCTCGACGAATTGGCGGTGTTTCTCGGCGCGAGCTATTTCAGGTTCCTGTCGCGCGGCCAGCGCTATGGCCTCTCGGCGCGCGCGCTCGCGATCGGCAGCGGCCAGCCCGGCGAGGAGTTCCCGTTTTTCCGTGAGTTCTGGATCGAGCAGCCCGCCAAGGGCGCCGAGCACATCGTCATCTACGCGCTGATGGACGGGGCGTCGGTGACGGGCGCGTACCAGATTATCCTGCGGCCCGGCCCGGAGACGGCCGCCGAGGTGCGCAGCGAGATCTATCCCCGCCGCAGCCTCGCCGCCATGGGCGTGGCGCCGCTCACCTCCATGTTCTTCACCAGCGAGAACGACCGCCGCCTCCGCGACGATTTCCGCAGCGAGATCCACGATTCCGACGGCCTGCTGATGCACACCGGCGGCGGCGAGTGGATCTGGCGCCCGCTGGCCAACCCGCCCGCGCCGCGCTCGTCGCATTTTGGCGACCGCAACCCCGCCGGCTTCGGCTTGCTGCAGCGCGACCGCAACTTCGCCCGCTACGAGGACCTGGAGGCGCGCTACGACCTGCGCCCGAGCTATTGGGTGGAGCCCCGGGGCGACTGGGGCGAGGGCACGGTGGATCTCATCGAGCTCAATACGCCAGACGAGACCAACGACAACATCGTGGCGTTCTGGACGCCCGCCAAGCCGGCCGAGCCCGGCGAGCCCTTGCGGCTGTCCTACGTGATCCGC
Organism: Alsobacter metallidurans; assembly: GCF_014636935.1. GTDB lineage: Bacteria > Pseudomonadota > Alphaproteobacteria > Rhizobiales > Beijerinckiaceae > Alsobacter > Alsobacter metallidurans. Next base: position 314,947 of record NZ_BMES01000003.1, read on the forward strand.
TCGCTCGACAGCCCGGACCTGCATCGCGGCGGCAAGGCCACCGGCACGTTCCAGACGGCGCTGACCGGCCCGGCGTCCGCGCCCGACAGGGTCCGGCGCCGGTTCATGGTGGACTTCACCTCCGGCGACCTGCCGTTCTTCCTGGGATCTCCCAAGCGCGTTGAGCTGTTTGCAGACGTGCAGGGCGGAACGGTGGCGCGCCGCAGCCTCGAGCCGAACCCGGTCACGCGCGGGTTTCGCAGCTATCTCGACATCGACGCCCCCAAGGGCTCGACCGTCGAGATCCGCAGCTACCTCACCGTCGACGGCCACGCGGTGACGGAAACCTGGGCCTTTGCGTGGGCTGTTCCGGCCTGATCGCCGCAACACAGCCGTTCCATGCTTGAAACGTCCGTTCCGTTGAGGCTTGATCGCAGGGCGCGGCTGCGCGCATGCGAGGTTCGACGTCGATGGAAGCGCCCCGGGATTTCGACGCCCTGAAATTGCTGCTGGTGTCCCGGCGGGCCGACTTGCCGCGACGCCTGCAGCAGGTGGCCGAGTTCGCGGTGGCGCACCCGGATGAGCTTGCGTTCGGCACGGCCGCCAGCATCGCCGAACTCGCGAGCGTGCAGCCCTCGACGCTGGTGCGGTTCGCCAAGGCGGTCGGCTATTCGGGCTTCTCGGACCTGCAGAGCGTGTTTCGCCATCGCCTGCGCGACCGCTGGCCCGATTACGGCGAGCGCCTGCGCACCCTCCACGACGCCCAGCCGGCTGCCGAGGACCCGGCCCGCCTGATGTTCGGCTTCGCCGAGGCGGCGTCGGCGTCGCTCCAGCGCATGCGCCAGACGGTTGCGTCCGAGGACCTCGACGCCGCGGTCGCCATCCTGGCGGGCGCCGAGACGATCTACCTGGTCGGGATGCGACGCGCTTTTCCGGTGGCGGCCTATCTGGCCTATGCGCTGCCGAAGCTCGGAATCCGCAGCTTGCTGATCGACAATGTCGCCCATCTGGGGGCCGACCAGCTCGCCCATGTGGGCCCGCGCGACGCCCTGGTGGCGATCAGCTTCTCGCCCTACACGCCCACCACCGTGGAGCTCGCCGCCGCGGCGGTCGCCCGCCACGCCCCCGTGGTGGCGCTCACCGACAGCCCGTTCAGCCCCCTCGCCGAGCTCGCCACCGTGTGGCTGGAAGTGATCGAGGCCGATTTCGGCGCCTTCCGATCCATGGCGGCGACCTTCTGCCTCGCCATGACGCTGGCGGTCGCCGTCGGCGAGCGTCGCTCGGCCGACGGCGCAGCCTCAGCGGCGCGTCAGAGCACCGTGGACCAGGGGGTCGGCACGAAGTTGTAGCCCTTGCCGTCCTTGGCGATAAAGCCGTGCGCCGGGAACGGGAAGTGGAAGCCGGCGACGTGCATGCGCTCGGTCGCCACCATGTCGAGCACCTTGTGGCGCGTCGCGCGCGCCATGTCGGCGTCCTGGTCGAACACGGCCGACCAGTCCGGATTGCGCACGAACAGCGCCGGATGATTGGTGACGTCCGAGAGGATCATCAGCTTCTCGGAACCGGACGCCACCGCGAAGATGGTGTGGCCGGGCGTATGGCCAGGCGCGCCAATGGCCGTGATCCCAGGCGCGACTTCCTTGTTCCAGTCGTAGCGCTTCACGTCCTTGGCCATGGGGCCAAACACGCGGCGAACATTCGCGAACGCGCCCTTCATGCCCTCGGGAGCCTGCGCCATCTTGGCGTCGTCCATCCAGAAGTCCCACTCGGCGGCCGGAACCAGGATCTCGGCCTTGGTAAAGCCCTCGACGCCCTCCTTGGGGCGCACGCCGTTGATGTGGTCGCCATGGAAATGGCTGATCAGCACCGTGTCGATGGAAGCCGGGTCGATGCCGGCCGCCTTCATATTGGGAACAAGCTGGCCGTTGGTGGGGCCGCCAAGGCCGCCAAGACCAGTGTCCACCAGGATCAGCTTGGAGCCGGTGTTGATCACCAGGGCCGTGAAGGTGATCGGCAGCGTCTCGGGCGACATGTACGCGTCCTTCAGCGCGCCCTGCACGTCCGCCAGCTTGGCGTTCTTCACGAAGCCCTCGGTGAGCTTCAGGTTGTTGATGCCGTCATGGATGGCGGTGATCTCGTAGTCGCCCACCTTGTAGCGGTAGGCGCCGGCGGTCGGCTTGCCAACAGGCGGAGCTGCGGCCAGCGCGGCGGCGGGCGCGGCCGAGGCGGCCGCGAGGCCGGTGGCGGCTGTCAGGAATGTGCGGCGATCGATCGACATCGGGATAGCATCTCCTCGCGACTGTTTTTGGCGCCCGGTTTGCTCGAGCGCGTCATGGCGCGACCCTGAACTAGGGCGCACCCGCGCAAGATGGCGTCCGGAACGCGAAAAGGCTGCTCACCTCTCCGTGAACAGCCTCCTCGGATGGGCGAAATATCAGCCGCGGCCGACAAACGGCATCTTTGTCGCCATCACGTTCATGGTCAGCACGTTGGCGTCCAGCGGCAGGGTCGCCATGTAGACCACCGCGCGGGCCACGTGGTCGGCGTCGATGCGCGGCTCCGGCATCATCGAGCCGTTCGCCTGCATCACCCCGCCCGTCATCCGCTCGGTCATGTCCGTGGCGGCGTTGCCGATGTCGATCTGCCCCACCGCGATGTCGTATTTGCGCCCGTCCAGCGCGGCCGAGCGCGTCAGGCCGAGCACGCCGTGCTTGGTGGCCGTGTAGGGCGCCGAATTCGGCCGCGGCGCATAGGCCGAAACCGAGCCGTTGTTGATGATGCGCCCGCCACGCGGGTTCTGGTCCTTCATCACCCGGAAGGCGTTCTGGATGCCCAGGAACACGCCCGTCAGGTTGGCGTCCACCACGTTGCGCCACTGCTCCATGGTGAGTTCTTCGAGCGGGATCGCGGGTGCGCCGGTGCCGGCGTTGTTGAAGATCACGTCCACGCGCCCGAACGCCGCGACGGTTTCGTCGAACAGCCCCCGCATCGAGGCCTCGTCCGACACGTCGGTCGGCCGCGCCAGCGTGCGCGCGCCGGGGCCCGCGAGCGCGGCGGACTGCTCAAGCGGCTCGCGACGGCGACCCGCGAAGGTCACGGCGAATCCGGCCCGCGACAGCGCCAGCGCGGCGGCGCGTCCCACGCCGGTGCCTGCGCCCGTGACGATCGCGACTTTGCCTTCCGCACCCATGAATTCCTCCCTGTAATCGTTTTAGAAGCTGCTGCGGGCCTGCTCGGCCGCCACTTTGGCGACGCCTTGCCCGGCGAGCAACCGCTTTATGGCGGGACGGGGCTGCGCCTGGCGTCGGGCCGCCCAGTTCGCTTGGCGTCGGGCGCCGAGTTCGCCGCCATCCAGAGTTCCACCTCTAGCGGCGCGGGAACCGGTCTCCGCCTCGCCTGTTGTTCCGATGACCACACGCAAAGGGAGGACACGATGGCTTCCGCACACAAGCTCCGAGGCGTCCGCCTCACCGTCCTGGCGCTCGCCTGCTCGGTCGCGGCCGTCGCGACGGCGCAGACGCAGCCCCAGGCGCCGAACATGCCCAATCCGAAGACCACGGTTCCGGAGAAGATCGACCCGCCGCTGAACAGCGGAAAGTCCACCGATTCCGAGACCACCGGCACGGTGCGCGGCGGCACGCTCAGCGACAAGCTTAACAAGAGCGATGGCGTGATCACGCCGCCCACCAACATGGACCAGGGCATCCACGCTCCCGCGCCGGCGCCGAATGCCGGAAACATGCCGGTGATCCCGCCGCCGAATGGATCCAACAGCACGATCGATCCCAAATAGCGATCGCAAGGCAAGCCAGGTTCGCAAGCAACCAACGCTCGTAAGCACGGAGGATCGCATGAGCGACGCGCACCCCGGCCCGACGCATGACCGCGGGCTTCCGATCAACGAAACCGGGCGGCTGATCGCCTCCGACAAGGTCGAAGGCACGGGCGTCTACGACCGCGCCGGCAACAGCCTCGGCACGGTCTACAACTTCATGGTCGACAAGGTGTCCGGCAAGGTCGCCTACGCGGTGATGTCGTTCGGCGGCTTTCTGGGCATCGGCGAACGCTACCACCCGTTCCCATGGAGCAAGCTCGACTACGACACCCGCATGGGCGGCTACGTGGTCGACATGACCAAGGAGGAGCTCGAGCGGGCGCCGAGCTACACGGCGGCCGAGACGCCATGGAACAACCCCGACTACGGTCGCAGCGTCTACGAATACTATCGTATCCCCTTCTACATGTAAGACGTCCCTCCGGCCTGCGCAGATGAGCGCAGGCCGGAGATCGTCGTTCCGTCAGGCCGGGACCGTATCTGGCGGCCATCCGGCTCAACAGGATTAACGGTTGCTTGCAGATACGGACAATTGACAGGATCGCCGAAACACCCGGCCAACCAAGCCTTGGTTTCGACACGGGCTAGTCGTCGCATTCCATCAAATTTGAGGCATTTTTCTCAGCCGCTGCTGGGAGGAGCGGCGGCAGGGTCATCCCATCGAGACAGGGATGGTCATGGTCCTCAAGTCGCTCCTCCGTTTGTCCACCGCAGCGCTGCTGATCGGCCTCGGCATGGCCCCCGCCTCGGCGGCGCCGTCCGACCGTCTGGCGAGCCTGCCTCTGGCCGAACCGGCGACCGCCTCCGGCGCGGCGCGGCCGATCATCGCCTGGCAGGAATTCTGCAACCGCAACATCGCGGAATGCCGGGTCGACCTGAGCCAGCCCGAGCGCATCGCGCTGACGCCCCAGACCTGGAAGCTGCTCGTCGACGTCAACAACAAGGTCAACCGCTCGCTCCGGCCGCTCACCGATCTCGAGCACTGGGGCGTGGTCGACCATTGGGATTTCGGCGAGGACGGCTTCGGCGATTGCGAGGACTACCAGCTTCTGAAGCGGCGACGCCTCGCCGAGGCGGGCCTGCCGCGCCGCGCCATGCTGATGACCGTGGTGCTTGACGAGAACAACGAGGGGCACGCCGTCCTGATGGTGCGTACGGACCGCGGCGACATCGTGCTCGACAACAAGCGAGACGAGGTCCTCACCTGGCAGCAGACGGGCTACGTCTACGTCAAGCGCGAGAGCCAGACCGAGACCGCCTGGGTCAGCCTCAACCACGCCTCAGGGGTGACCGCCACGGCGTCCAAGCGCTGAGCCGCCGGCTCACTCGGCCGCATTGAGCCGGCTCACGGGCGTGATCCGCAGCGCCGTGATGCGGTTGCGCGACTTGCGCAGCACCTGGAAACGGTAGCCGTAGAAGGTGAAAACCTGGCCGGCGTCCGGGATGATCTGCGCCTCGTGGATCACCAGGCCGGCGATCGTGGTGGCCTCCTCGTCCGGCAATCCCCAGTCCATTGCGCGGTTCAGGTCGCGCACCGGCACCGAGCCGTCGACGCTGACCGAGCCGTCCGCATGGGGCCGCACGCCCTGAACGCTGAGATCGTGCTCGTCCTTGATGTCGCCGACGATCTCCTCGAGGATGTCCTCCAGCGTCACCAGCCCCATCACCTCGCCATACTCGTCCACCACCAGCGCGAAATGCGTCTTGCGGGTGAGAAAGGCCTTGAGCTGGTCGGCCAGCGAGGTCGTGTCGGGCACGAACCACGGGTCAAGCGCGATCGCCTTCACGTCGAGCCGCTTGGCGTCGCCCTGCACGGCGTCCAGCGCCCGCAGGAGGTCCTTTGCGTGCAGCACGCCGACGATGTTCTCGGGCGTGCCCGACCACAGCGGCAGGCGCGTATAGGGCGAGGCCAGCACCTCGCGGACAATCTCCTCCGAGCCCAGATCGGCCGAGATCGTGCGCATCTTGGTGCGATGGATCATCACGTCCGAGACGCCGAGCTCCTCGAGGTCGAGAAGTCCGCCGAACATGCGCCGCGCCTCCTTCTCGACGCCGCCCTCGCGATGCAGCAGGTCCACGGTTCCGCGGATCTCCTCGCTGGCCGACAGCACGCTCTTGTGCTCGCTGATGTCGACCTTGAACATCCGCAGCACGAAGCGGACGAAGGCCTCGATCGCCATCGTGAGCGGCCCGAACAGCGCCACGACCCACGACACCGGGCGCGCCAGCAGCAGCGCGGTCTGGTCCGGCTTGTTGATCGCCACCGTCTTGGGCATCACCTCGGCGAACACCACCACGAGGATCGACATCGCCACGGTGGCGTAGATCACGCCCTCTGAGCCGAAGAACTGCACCAGCACGCTGGTGGTGAACGCCGACGCCCCGATGTTGACGACGTTGTTGCCGATCAGCATGGCGCCGATCAGCCGCTCGCGCGCGATCAGCAGCCGGTTCACGATGCTGGCGCGCTTGTCGCCGCCGTCCTGCAGGGCGTGCATGCGGGCCCGCGAGGCCGCCGTCAGCGCCGTTTCGGCCCCCGAGAAGAAGGCCGAGAGCGCCAGGCAGAAGATCACGATCGCAAGCGCCAGCCAGGGGTTCGCTTGGAACTCGATTTTTTCCATGGTCCCTTAATTCAGGTGCGATCCAGCTCGGCGTCAAGGAAAGCCCGCACGCGGTCCGCATCCACCCCGCGGGCGATAAAGCTTTGGCCGACGCCACGCGCCAGAATGAACGTCAGCGCGCCGCGCTGGACCTTCTTGTCCTGGAACATGGCGTCCAGGATCGCGGCGGCGCCGCCGTCCCAACCCGGGATGTCACGAATGCGCGTCGGCAGGCCGACGGTTCGCAGGTGGCCCTCCACCCGCCCGGCGTCCTGCCCGGAGCACAAGCCAAGCGCGGCCGAGAACCGAAACGCGCAGGCGAGCCCCACCGCGACCGCCTCGCCATGGACGAGCCGGGCGCCGTCGTAGCGCGTCAGCCGCTCAAACGCGTGCGCGAAGGTGTGACCGAGGTTCAGGAGAGCGCGGTCGCCCTCCTCCTTTTCGTCGCGCACCACCATGGCGGCCTTGGCGGCGCAACTCGTCCGGATGGCGTGCACCCTGTCAGGACCGCCCGCGAACACGCCGCGATGATGCTCCTCGAGCCAGCCAAAGAACGCCGCGTCGTCGATAAGGCCGTATTTCGCCACCTCGGCGTAGCCGGCCCGGAATTCGCGTTCCGCCAACGTATCGAGCGCCCCGACATCGGCCAGCACCAGGATGGGCTGGTGAAACGCCCCCACCAGGTTCTTGCCGTGGGCCGAGTTGATGCCCGTCTTGCCGCCCACCGATGAATCAACCTGCGCGAGCAGGCTGGTGGGGATCTGCACGAAGCGCATCCCGCGACGCACCACCGCGGCCGCGAAGCCCGCGAGGTCGCCGATCACGCCACCGCCCAGCGCCACCACGATGTCGCCGCGCTCCATGCGGGCGCCGATCACCGCGTCGCAGACCTCCTGCAGGCCCGCATAGCTCTTGGACGCTTCGCCGGGCGCGCAAACCACGCTTTCGTGGCGGATGCCGGCCGCCGCGAGGCTCTGCTCCAGGGCGCCAAGATGCGCCTTTGCGACATTCGCGTCCGTCACCACCGCGCAGGCGGCCCCGGGCGCCACGGCGGCGATCAGAGCGCCGGCGCGCCCGATCAGGCCCCTTCCGATTTGGATGTCATAGGCGCGATCGCCCAGCGGCACATGGACGACGACGTCCTCGACCTCGCTCATTCGGCCGCTCCGTCCAGGGAAAAGCGCTGCGCCAGCGCGTCGATGATCTCGCCCACCACCACGTCATGCGGGACGTCGCGCGACAGCACCGTGATGTCCGAATGGGCGTAGACCGGATAGCGCTCGTCGATGAGCCGCCGGAGCGTCCCCTCGGGATCGGGGTTCTTCAGGAGCGGGCGGTTCGACCGCTTGCGCACGCGGCGCATCAGCACGTCAGCGTCCGCCTTGAGCCACACCGACAGTCCCATGCGGCCGACGCGTTCCCGCGTTTCGGCGCTCATGTAGGCGCCGCCGCCCGTCGCCAGCACCTTGGGGCCTTCGGCCAGCAGCCGCGCGATCACGCGCCGTTCGCCGTCCCGGAAATCCGACTCGCCGCGGCTGGCGAAGATCTCCGGAATCGTCATGCCGGCCGCCTTCTCGATCTCGACGTCCGCGTCTGCGAACGGCATCTGGAGCTTCATGGCGAGGCGCCGGCCGACAGAGCTCTTGCCGGCGCCCATCATGCCGACGAGCACGAGCGAACGTTCGCCGAGCGCCGCACGAAGCCGCTCGATCTCCCCGGTATCGCTTCTCGTCTCCGCGACGGCGCTCACTTCCACCCTCCGCAAGCCCGCCAGCCTGCGGCGGCCCTTTGGCGATCCGATCGGCCCGGACAGGATCTCCGACGCCTCCTCTAGCACGGACCGCACCGGGTTTTCACGCCCTCTTGCGTTCAACCTGAGGGCGTGTTCGAAAGGTGAACCCCTCCTTGATGAGCGCACCGTGCCGGTCATCCTCCGTTTCCTGTTGATCTGCGCCATTCTGGCTGGCTTGGGCTATGCCGGGCTTTGGGCCTTGGCGACCTTTTATGAACCCGAGCAACGCGAGATCACGGTGACGATCCCGGCGTCGAAACTGCCGCGATGAGACGGCCCCGCGCCACCTCTGCGGCGCGTTCGCCGGCTCCGGCCCGGCCTCGCGAGGGTGTGGCGCCCAAGCCGGGATCTGCGCCCAAGTCGGGATCAGCCCCCAAGTCGGGCTCGGCCGCCAGCGTCGACGCCTTCCTGGCCATGCTGTCCGCCGAGCGCGGCGCAGCCGCCAACACGCTGGACGCCTACAAACGCGATCTCGACGACTATGCGGGCTTCCTCGCGACCGAGGGACGCGACGTGCTCGACGTCGGCACGGAATTGATTCGCGCCTTTCTGGCCGACCTCTCGGCCCGCGGGCTGAAGACTTCGTCGGCCGCCCGCCGGCTCTCGGCCGTGAAGCAGCTGCACAAGTTCCTGTATGGCGAGAGCTACCGCACGGACGACCCCACGGTGGCGCTGAGCGGCCCCAAGCGCGGCCGTCCGCTGCCCAAGGTGATGCAGATCGGCGAGGTCGACCGGCTGCTCGACACCGCCGCCGAGGGGTTGGACGACGCCGGCCGTCCGCTCGGCGAGCGCCTGCGGGCGGCCCGGCTCTCGGCGCTGCTGGAGGCGCTCTACGGCACCGGCCTGCGCGTGAGCGAACTGGTCGCCCTGCCGGCCAGCGCCGCCCGCGTGCGCGACCAGATGATCGTGGTGCGCGGCAAGGGCGGCAAGGAACGCCTCGTGCCGATGAACGCCCGCGCCAAGGCGGCGATCGCACGCTACATGGCGCTGCGCGAGGAGGCCGCCGCGCAAGACCGCGGGCTGGGCGCACCGAGCCCATGGCTGTTTCCGGCCGACAGCGTCTCGGGCCACCTCACCCGCCAGGCCTTCGCGCGCGACCTGAAGGCCTGTGCGGCCGCGGCCGGCCTCTCGGCCGACAAGGTGAGCCCCCACGTCCTCCGGCACGCCTTCGCGAGCCACCTCCTGCACAACGGCGCGGACCTGCGCGTCGTCCAGCAGCTGCTCGGGCACGCCGACATCTCCACGACGCAGATCTACACGCATGTGGTCGACGAGCGGCTCAAGAGCCTGGTGCGGGATCTGCATCCGCTGGGTGACGAGTAGCCGTCCCGCAATCGGCGCTTGCTTGCGCCGCAGCCGCCCCTCAGCCAAGCTCGAGCTCAGCCTTTCGGTGAGCTCTCGATGCGCGCGCTCCTTTCCATTCTGCTGGCGTTCGTCGGCGCCCCGTTGCTTGCGCCGGCCGCGGCCCGCGCCGAAGATCCGAAACCCGAGATCGTGTCCGTCAACGGCATGGTCACGCAGGTCTTCGTACCGCCCGGCCAAGGGCCTTTCCCGGTGCTGGTGTTCTCGCATGGGCGCTCCGGCGCGCCGGCCGAACGCGCCGCGCTCGACCATCCCATTCCACTCGGCCACGCTGGCTATTGGGTGGGCAAGGGTTTCGCGGTCGTGGCTCCCATTCGCCCCGGCTATGGGGCGACCGGAGGCGCCGACCAGGAAAACAGCGGCGCCCGCTGGGACGCCCAGGGCCAATGCCCGGGCGCGCCGAATGTCGGCCGCGCCCTCGGCAACGCCGCCACGGCCGTGCGGGCCGCGCTGGACTGGGCCCGCAACCAGAGCTGGGCCAAGCGCGACCGCATCATCCTGGCCGGCCAGTCGGTCGGCGGCATGACGAGCGTCGTGCTGGGCGGGCAGAACCCGCCAGGCGTGGTGGGGATCATCAATTTCTCGGGCGGCGCGGCCGGCGATCCAACGAAACATCCCGGCCAGAGCTGCGGCGTCGACGACCTCGCGACGGTGTACGGGGCGGCAGGACGCGGGACGCGGGCGCCGAGCCTCTGGCTCTACGCGTCAAACGACCTTTACTGGGGAGCCGAAGCCCCGAGGCGCTGGCACCAGGCGTTTGCGTTGGGCGGCAGCCGGACAAAATTCGTCATGACCGCGCCCGTGCCGGATGCGGACGGGCACAATTTGATGCGCCGCGGCGGCCGGCTCTGGTCCGAGCACGTCAACCCGTTCGTGGCGTCGCTCGGGTTTTGAGCCTCAGCGCTCGCGCGACAACACCAGCACGGCCTGCTCGCCGAACAGGTTCCACACCCACCACGGCATGGTGAGCCTCACCTGGCGGCCGCCGGCGTCCAGCGCCACGCCCTTCTCGATATGCGCGCCGACCTCGTCGCAGAGGTCAATGAAGTCGCGGATCGTGCAGAAATGGATGTTGGGCGTCTCGTGCCACGACACCGGCAGGTTTTCGGTGACGGGCATCCGCCCTCCGAAAGCGAGCCGCGTCCGGATCTTCCAGTGGCCGAAATTCGGGAACGACACGATCGCGCGTCGGCCGATCCGCAGCATGTGGTCGAGCACCACCTTGGGCCGGCGCGTCGCCTGGATGGTCTGCGACAGGATCACGTAGTCGAAGCTGTTGTCGGGGTAGTCGGCGAGGTCGGCGTCGGCGTCGCCCTGGATCACCGACAGCCCATGCGCCACGCACTGGTTGACGCCTGCCTGGCTGAGCTCGATGCCGCGCGCGTCGACGTTGCGGCCGTCCTGCAGCATGCGCATCAGCGCGCCATCGCCGCAGCCGACGTCGAGCACGCGCGAGCCGGGCTCCACCATGCCGGCCACCAGCATAAGGTCGATTCGGGTCGCGGCCGCGCTCGTCGAGAACTGGGCGTCAGCCACGCGCCGCCTCCACGAGGCCGCGCGCCCGGGCGGCCGAATCGATGAAGCCCTTGGTGGTGGCAAAAAGCTCCGGCACGTCGAGCAGAAATGCGTCGTGGCCCTTGTCGGTCTCGATCTCCACAAAGGAGACGGACGCGCCCGATGCGTTCAGCGCATGCACGACTGCGCGGCTGTCGCTGGTCGGGAACAGCCAGTCCGACGTGAACGACACCACGCAAAACCGCGTGCGCGCGCCCCGGAACGCCCCCGCGAGCTTGCCGTCGTAGTCGGCCGCGAGGTCGAAGTAGTCCATCGCGCGGGTGAGGTAGAGGTAGCTGTTGGCGTCGAAGCGCTCCACGAAGGAGCGGCCCTGGTAGCGCAGGTAGCTCTCGATCTCGAAGTCCGCGTCAAACGAAAAGGTCGGCGCGGCGCGGTCCTGCAGCTTGCGGCCGAACTTGCGATGCAGCGCCGGCTCGGACAGGTAGGTGATGTGCGCCGCCATGCGGGCCACCGCGAGGCCCTTCTCGGGCCGCACGCCCTCGGCCAGGTAGCGCCCGCCGCGCCAGTCCGGATCCGCCATGATGGCCTGCCGCCCGACCTCGTGAAACGCGATGTTCTGGGCCGAATGCTTGGCCGCCGTGGCGATCGGCATGGCGCAGAACACCCGCTCTGGATAGCTCGCCGCCCATTGCAGCACCTGCATGCCGCCCATGGAGCCGCCCGCCACGCAAAACAGCGTGTCGATGCCCAGATGATCCACCAGCATCGCCTGAGCGCGCACCATGTCGCGCACGGTGACGACGGGAAAATCCAGCGCATAGGGCGCGCCGCCGTCCACCAGCAGCGAAGCCGGCCCCGTGGTGCCGAGGCAACTCGCCAGCACGTTGGAGCAGATCACGAAGAAGCGGTCGGTGTCGATCGGCTTGCCGGGGCCGATCATGGTCTCCCACCAGCCATTCTTGCCCGTCACCGGATTGACGTTGGCGACGTGCTGGTCGCCCGTCAGGGCGTGGCAGATCAGCACCGCGTTGCTTTTGTCGGCGTTCAGCGCCCCGTACGTCTGGTACGCGATGGTGAGCGGCGAAAGCGCCACGCCGCAGTCCAGATGCAGCGGCTGATCCGCGCCGAACCGCGCCACGAGGCTGGTCGGATCGTTCGCCTCGTTGCGGGGTGTGGGAGGGATCGCTTGGGTGCCGAGGGTCCGCGCCATCATTCCGCCAGTCAGGCCGTAACGTTCGGAGTACAGAACGTCCTTGGGTATCGGCGCGGCCGGCCCTTCGCAACAAAAATCATGCGCGGCAGCTGTTTACGCCCCGGCGGCGGCTTCCCAGACCTCGCCGGGCCGCAACGGTCGGAAGCGCTCGGGCGCGACGCCATGCTCGGCCAGCGCCCGGACAAGCGCCTCGGGCGGGCGCTCGATCCCTTCGTCGGTGAGCTTGAACGTGCCCCAGTGATGCCCAAGCGCCTGCCGGGCGCCAGTGGCCACGAAGGCCCGCACGGCGTCGTCCGGGTTCATGTGCTGGTCGCGCATGAACCAGCGCGGCTCGAAGGCCCCAATCGGCAGGATCGCGAGCAGCGGCTCGCCGTGTTTGGCCCGAATGGCGCTGAACTGCGCGCCGTCCCCAAAGCCTGTGTCGCCCACGTGGTAGATGGCGCCCGCAGGCGTTTCCAGCACGAAGGCGGCCCAGAGCGCCCGCTGCCGGTCCAGCACGCCGCGCGCCGACCAGTGCTGCGCCGGCTCCACATGCACGTGCACGGCGTCCGACACGCGCACCCGGTCGCCCCAGTCATGCGCGAAGATCGGCGCCGCGATCCCGGCCTCGCGCAGGATCGCATCGTTGCCGAGCGGCGTGACGATCCGCAGCGGATGCGCGGCCACGAGCCGCCGCAAGGTGTCGATGTCGAGGTGGTCGTAGTGGTTGTGCGTCAGCAGCACGGCGTCGATCGGCGGCAGGTCCCCGAACGCGATGCCGGGCGGGTTGACGCGCTTTGGGCCGGCGAAAGACACGGGCGAGCAGCGCTCGGACCAGACCGGGTCGGTCAGCATGTTGAGCCCGGCGGTCTGGATCAGAAAGCTGGCGTGGCCCACCAGCGCGACCCGCAGACCCGCGCCCTCCACGCGCTGCGGCGGCCTGTCGCGGAAGGGGCTCGGGAATTCGTCCGGCCACTCCTCCTTGCCGTCCGCCAGGCGCCAGCGGACGAGGTCCTTGAAGCCTTTTCCGTTCTGCCCGCTGGGGTTGAAGAACTTCACGCCGTCGTAGTGATCCGAGACGGGGCCTGAGTAATAGGGGTTGTGGCCGGAACGGAGCCCGACGAAACCGCCGAGCGCGGCCCCGAGAGCCGGCAGGGAAAAGAGCTTGAGCATGCGTCGCCTGTTCATGCGCACAAGATGGTCGGCGCAGCCGCTGCGGCAAGGGCGCGCGTCGGAACTGCAGAAACTCCGGCGACCCGCGCTTGACAAGCCCGGGCCAATTTGTTCCTCTTTCGTTCACATCAGGAACACCGCCATGGTCCCCGCGTGCGCGACGCCGAGCCTTCCCGTTTCCGCTTCCACGCCCCTCGCGGGCGAGCGCGGCGCCTCGCATGAGCCCCTGCGCGCCGGCGCCGGAACCGCGCTGGTGCGCCGCTTTCACGCCTGGCGCGGGCGTTCGGGCCGCCGCTATGTGGTGTCCGCCTACGAGCCCGGCGCCGCGCCCGACTATGCCGGGATGGTGGCGCTCGCCGTGCGGCGCCTGCCGGACGGACGTCTCACCATGCTGGGCGCCGTCGCGTGCGAGGGCTGGGACGCGCCGCTCGCCTCCGTGCCGGCCTTCGCGCGGGCGGACGAGATCCACCTCCACCTGCTCGCCGAGGACCAGGAAGGGCGCGCGGCCGTGGTGCGGGACCTCTGCGACTAAACCGCGCTCGTGCCTGGGATCAGCCGGTCGGACAGCCACGCCAGCGTCTTGTCCCGGATGCCCATTTCCAGCAGGTGGCTGTGGGTGTTGCGCACGTAGTCCGGGTTGGCCCCAGATATCCCGACTCCGCCCTCGACGATGCGCAAAAGGTCCGGCTCGGGCAGGCGCGGCGCGTATTGCACGTGCGACCGGTTCACCGTGTAGGCGATGCCCGGGACTGTGCGGCCGTCGACCAGGCGCAGCTGGTGCGCGGTTTCGCGGTACACCATCGTGACCTGCTCTCGTTCGCGCAGATAGGCCAGCACCTCCGCGGCCCGCGCCGGCCCGACCCGGAAGGCGACGCCCCGGCAGGAGCCGCCCCGGTCCAGCCCCAGAACGAGGCCGGGTCGCTCGGCCGTTCCACGATGGTGGACCGAATACACGCACAAGGCGCGGTGATAGCCATGCAGGGTCGCGACGATCCGCTCGTCATGTTCGAAGCCGGGCCGCCACATCAGCGAGCCATAGCCGAAGACCCACAAATCGCCTGTATTCGCGTGCATTGCGTCGTTTGCTCTCGGGGGCGTGTGTTGGCGCTTGCTGCGCCAGCAGGTAGAGCATTTTGCGGCCCTGCGAAATCCGGGCGCGAACGAATCGCGTAAGCCGCCAGGAAACGGAGTTCCAATGGAGCAGCAGGTCAGGCGCTGGTCGCGGACCAAACAGGAGCCGGTCCGCCGCCCGCGCCCGTCGCGGCTGCGCATCTTCGCGCCCTCGCTGCTGCTTCTGCTCTGCGGCGGCGCGGTCGGGGCGTTCTGGACATTCGCGTCCTGGTGCACCGCCCAGGAGATCGACGCATGGCTCGGCCGCGAAGCGGCGCTCGGCCGCGAATGGAGTTGCCCGGACCGAAAGATCGGCGGTTTCCCCTTCCGCATCGAGGTGTCCTGCGCCAAGCCAACCTTCAGCGGCGTCGCGGAGGGCCGGGCGGTGCGCGGCCAGCTCGCCGGCGCGGTTGCGGTCGCGCAGGTCTATGCGCCCAGCCACGTGATCGTGGAGGCCGAGGGCCCGCTGGAGGTGCGCGACGAGACCGGCGCCAACCTCTCGGCCGCCTGGGAGCTGCTGCGCGCCAGCCTCGCCGGCAAGCCCGGCGCGGCGCTGGAGCGGATCTCGGTCGAGGGCAAGGGCCTCACGGTGGTGGCCGCCAACGCGGCGGGGTCGCTCGAGACGGGCGCGCGCAGCCTGGAGCTGCACCTGCGCCGCACCCCGGAGCGCCCGCCCGAGGACGGCGCCTTCGATGTCGCCGCCACGCTGAACGGCGCGCGCATCGCGCCGCTCGACGCCATGCTGGGCGGCTCCGACGCCACCGACGCCACCGTGCTGGCCACGGTCACGCGGGCCGAGCCGCTCGGCGGCCACGGGCTCAAGTCCGAGCTCGATCGCTGGCGCGAGGCCGGCGGCCGCGTCCAGCTCACCAGCCTGACGCTCCTGAAGGGAACCAAGCGCGTGGACGCCGCCGGCAGCCTCGGGCTGGACGAGCTGCACCGGGCGCAAGGCCGCATCGAGGTGACGCTCACCGGACTGGACGAGCTGCTGCAGTCGATGGGGGTCGGCAGCCGCACCGCCGCGATCGGCGGGTTGATCGCCAGCGTGCTCGGCGGCAAGAAGGCCGACGTGGAGCCTCCGCCCGGCGCCACCGGGGCGCTGAAGGGCGTCACGCTGCCGCTGCGGCTCGACGCCGGCAAGGCCTTCCTCGGCCCCATCCCGGTTGCGCGGCTGACGCCGGTTTACTGAGGCCTTTCCGGCCGCCGCCATGAACCACGGGGCGATCCTGCCGCATGCGTGAGAGCCCCGCCGCCTATCCGCCGACCTCCGCCCGGGTGGCGTGGATCTTTTTCGACTGGGCGACGCAGCCTTTCTTCACGCTGGTCACCACTTTCATCTTCGCACCGTTCTTCGCGGCCCGGATCGCCCAGACCCCGGCCGACGGACAGGCCTTGTGGGGCTACGCGACGGGCGCGGCCGGCTTTCTGATCGCGCTCGGCTCGCCGACGCTGGGCGCCGTGGCGGACGCGACGGGTCAGCGCAAGCCCTGGATCGCGGGCTTCGGCGCATTGCTGGCGCTCGGCTGCGCCGCCCTGTGGTTTGCCGCGCCGGGCGAACGCTGGGCCATCCCGGCGGCGCTCGCCGGCTTTGCGATTGCGACCGTGGGCGCTGAATTCGCCACCGTGTTCAACAACGCCATGATGCCGACGCTGGCTCCGCCGGAGCGGCTGGGCCGCCTGTCCGGCACCGGCTGGGCCGTTGGCTATCTCGGTGGCCTGCTGGCGCTCGCCTTCACGCTCGCGTGCCTGTCCGCCGCGCCCGAGACGGGCCTGACGCTGGCGGGCCTTCGGCCGCTGTTCGGACTGGATCCCGCGAGCGGCGGCGGCGACCGCGCCGTGGGGCCGCTCTCGGCGATTTGGTTCGTGGTTTTCGTCGCCCCGATGTTCTGGCTCTGCCCGGACGGCCGGTCATCCCGGCTTTCCCTGCGAAAGGCCGCCCGGCTCGGCCTCGCGACGCTGGGCGCCAGCATCCGGGCGCTGTCGCCCAGCCAGCCGCTGGCGCGCTTCCTGCTGGCCAACATGCTCTACGCGGATGGCCTCGCGACCCTGTTCGCGCTCGGCGGCATCTACGCCGCCGGGGCGTTCGGCTGGGGCACGACGCAGATCGGCCTTTTCGGCATCGTGCTGATCGTCACCGGCGCGATCGGGGCCTTCGTGGGCGGGCGCCTCGACGAAAGCATCGGCCCCCGGCGCGTGATCGCGATCGGGGTGTCGCTGCTGCTGCTGGCCGTGATCGGCATCCTCGGCACCACGCGCGACACGGTGCTGTTTCTCTGGCCGTCCTCGCCGCCCGGTCCCGCCCTGTTCGCGTCCGGGGCGGAGCAGTGCTACCTGGCGCTCGGCTCGCTGATCGGCCTCGTGGCCGGCCCCGTCCAGGCGGCCTCCCGCACGATGCTGGCGCGCCTGTCGCCGCCAGGCCAGGCCGGGCAATCCTTCGGCCTGTTCGCGCTGTCCGGCAAAGTGACGTCGTTTCTGGGCCCGACGCTGGCCGCGATCGTGACCGACATCTTCGACAGCCAGCGCGCCGGGCTCGCCACGCTGGTGCTGTTCTTCGGCGCGGGACTGGCCGTGCTCCTCGCCGCGCCGTCGTCCCTCAGTGGCGGAAGTGCCGATAACCGGTGAACACCATCGCGAGGCCGGCCTCGTCCGCGGCCTTGATGACGTCGTCGTCCCGCATGGAGCCGCCCGGCTGGATCACGGCCGTTGCGCCCGCCTCGGCGGCGGCCAGCAAGCCGTCCGCGAACGGGAAGAAGGCGTCCGACGCCACCACGGAGCCCTTGGCGAGCGTCTCGGGCAGGCCGGCCGCCTTGGCGGCCTCGGCCGCCTTCCAGGCCGCGATGCGGGATGAGTCCACCCGGCTCATCTGTCCGGCCCCGACCCCCACGGTCGCGCCGTCCTTGACGTACACGATGGCGTTGGACTTCACGTGCTTGGCGACCCGGAACGCAAACAGCATGTCGCGCATCTCGGCGTCGGTGGGCTGGCGCTTGGTCACGACCTTCAGCGCCATGTCGTCCACCACGGCGTTGTCGCGCGCCTGCATCAGGAAGCCGCCCGCCACGGTGCGCATCGAGAGACCCTCGGCGCGCGGGTTCGGCAGGCCGCCCGTCACCAGCAGGCGCAGGTTCTTTTTGGCCGCAACCAGCGCGATCGCGTCCTCGTCCGCCTCCGGGGCGATGATCACCTCGGTAAAGATTTCGACGATCGCCTTGGCGGCCTCGGCGTCGAGCCGGCGGTTCAGCGCCACGATGCCGCCGAAGGCCGACACGGGATCGCAGGCCAGCGCCTTGCGGTAGGCCTCGGCCAGCGTCGCGCCCTCGGCGACGCCGCACGGATTGGCGTGCTTGATGATCGCCACCGCGGCCGATCGCGCCGGGTCGAACTCGGCCACGCACTCGAAGGCCGCGTCCGTGTCGTTGATGTTGTTGAAGGACAGCGTCTTGCCCTGCACCTGACGCGCTGTGGCGACGCCAGGCCGGCTCTCGGGCGTGCGGTAGAAGGCCGCCCACTGATGCGGGTTCTCGCCATACCGCATGGTCTCGGCGAGGCGCCCGCCCACCGCCCGGTAGGTCGGCGAGGTTTCGCCGAGCTCGCGCGTGAACCAGTTCGAGATCGCGGCGTCATACGCGGCCGTGCGCGCATAAGCCTTGGCGGCGAGGCGCTTGCGGGTCGCGAGCGTGGTCGCGCCGCCATTGGCCCCCATCTCGCCCAGCACCAGGGCGTAATCCTCCGCGTCCACCACCACGGCGACGTCGCCATGGTTCTTGGCCGCCGCGCGGATCATGGCCGGGCCGCCGATGTCGATGTTCTCGACGCAGTCCTCGTAGCCCTTGCCTGCCGCGACGGTGGCCTCGAACGGGTAGAGGTTCACCACAAGGAGGTCGATCGGCTGGATCGCGTGGGCCAGCATCGCGGCCTCGTGCTCGGGGTTCTCGCGGATGGCGAGCAGCCCGCCATGCACCTTGGGGTGCAGCGTCTTCACGCGGCCGTCCATCATTTCCGGAAAGCCGGTGAGGTCGGAGACGTCCAGCACGGGCAGCCCCGCATCCGCGATCGCCTTGCTGGTTCCGCCGGTGGACACCAGCTCGACCCCGGCGTCGCGGAGCGCCCGCGCGAGGTCGACGAGGCCGGTCTTGTCCGACACCGAAAGAAGCGCGCGGGTCACGC
Source organism: Alsobacter metallidurans (assembly GCF_014636935.1). GTDB lineage: Bacteria > Pseudomonadota > Alphaproteobacteria > Rhizobiales > Beijerinckiaceae > Alsobacter > Alsobacter metallidurans. The sequence continues at coordinate 333,672 of NZ_BMES01000003.1, forward strand.
GCCTGAGATCGCTCGCCATGGTGCACCTTGTCGCAGATTGCCGCCGTCCACGGATCGGGCGGACGACGTTTGCGGGCGCGATAGCACGATCGGTTCCGGCGGGGAATGCGCCTATCGGCAAGGCTGCCCGTCAAACGGGCTCAGGACAGGGGTCAAGCCGGGTCAGCGGGGGTGCTTTCGGCCTGCGCCGCGCTGCGGCGGCCGGCGGCGGTCTCGCGTGTGAAGCGCCATTCCACCACGGGCGTCGTCCGGTACGCGCCATGCACCACGAGCTGCTCGCTGCGGCGGGCGCCGTCCGGGGCGGCGAAGAAGATGCTTTCCTCGATGCCCACCATCATCCCGCCGGCGTCGAACACCCAGGCCGGGCCGTTGGTGGAGGCAAGCCGCACCGAGCGGCCATCCTCGCTGCGCTCGGCCGTGACCGTGGGATGGAGATGGAAGCGCACCGCGAAGGCGTCGGGCCCGTTCTGCGATCCCCGGGCGTTGAGGACCTGGATCCTGTCCTCGCCGGTCAGGCGCTCGCCCGTGAGCTCGGCCAGCACGCGGCGATGGTGGATGACCCCGAACGCCGCCCGGTAGCCGTCATGGCTCGCCTCGATGCCGATTGCGGGCGGGTCGGGCTCGCGCCGGGCGATCCGCTCCATCGGGACCTCGCGCGGGCCGGCCAGGATCGGCGACCCCAGAAAGGGCGAGCCTTCCTGCACGAAGCGGCAGGACGACGTGTCGTTCACCGTCACGGTGGAATGCGCCGCCGTTGAGCGCGCCAGCTGGCGCCAGTGGTCGCCGCCTGGCGGCGGCGAGCCGCAATTCACCACGATGCGGGCCGGGCCGTCCGAGAACTCGAATGACAGGCAGCCCGCATGCGCGCGGCCGGAAAACTCCTCGGGCGGCGGCTTGCCTGCGTCCATGATCACCAGCGCGCCCCGCGCCTGGATGCGCTGGAAGCCGCTATGCGGCGCGTTCTCCATGGCCTGCGAACGGGCGTCCGTATAGGCCAGCAGCGTCGCCAGCGTATCGGCCGGCGTCACGCTCATGCCGTTGAACAGCGCCAGCGACCCATCCGCATGCCGGAAGAGCCGCAGCATCGGCATCATGCGGTCGATGCCGTTCAGCAGCGCGCGCGGCGGCTCCACGCCCTGGTTGGCGTAGACCTGCCTGAGCGGCAGCAGGTCCGTGAGCAGGTCCACCAGCGTGCGCGGGTTGCGCCCCACATGCCCGCCATCGGGCAGGATCTGGCGCTCCAGCGCGTCCGCGAGCTGGCGCGAGGCGCGGCGTTGCGCGCCCGCGCTCGCGCCCGTGCACAAGGCCACATAGGCGAGCGCGATCGCGCCCAGGAGCCGGCGCTCGCCGTCCTCCGTGCGCCCGAGCTGGCGCTGCAGCCGCACGCTCTGGCGCACGATCGAGCGCAGGAACCTGCGATAGAAATCCCGGTCCGCCCCGTCCAGGATCACAGGCGACTGGCTGAGCCACGAGATGAGACGGCGCGCCATGACGCCGGTTTCCCACGCCACCCCGCGCGGACGGCCCCAGGCGCCGATCCAGTCGTCCACCAGCGCGCGGGCGTTGGCGCGGGCGAGAGCCGACTCGGCCGCCCGCAAATGGCGCAGCCAGCCGAACCCCATCAGCCCCTCGGCCCAGGCTGCGGAAGGCGGGTCGATCAGAAAGGGCGACTTGCCGCCCGCCGCCACGACCTTGCCGGAGAATGCGAAATAGCCCGCGTAGATGTCGCTCGCCACCGTGGGATCGGTGGTGCGCAGGTCTTGCGGCGCCACCACGAGCCGCTCGGCCGCAGGCGCGCCCGACGGCTTCAGCGCGCGCAGCGGCGCGGTGATCACGCGCATGCTCCGCCGAAGCCCGAGACGCGTCGCGAGCCATGCCAGTCGCCAGCGATCCGCGACAACGCGTGTCGTCAAGCAGGCCCACTCCCCCGACGGGCCAACGCCCGTCCGTTTACCAACCGCTAACCGTAAGCGCGTGATCGGGGCACCTTGAAGCGCGCATGGTTAACGAGGTCTTAGCACTGCGGCGCACGTCGCCGTGACGCTTTCGTGTTTCCAACCGGCATGGCTCGAATGCAACGCCCAAGCCGGGCCCGGCGTTTACCGCTCCGATCGGAATGACTCGCGGCCGCGCCCCGGCCCGCGTTATCGGTTGCCACCTTGTCGGACGGGACCCCCGCATGACATGCAAGACCCTGTTTCTCGCTGTTTCGCTGACGATCGCCGGAGCCGCGGCCGCGCAGGCCGCCGTGGAGCGCGTGCCTTTTTCGGGCGGCGTGGAGCGCGGCGCCATCATGGTCCGCACCTCCGAGCGCAAGCTTTACCTCTCGCTCGGCGACGGCACGGCGCTGCGCTACCCGGTCGCGGTCGGCAAGCTCGGCAAGTCCTGGCAAGGCGCGGCGAAGATCGACGGCAAATATGTGGAGCCGGCCTGGTCCCCGCCCGCCGAGGTCAAGCGCGACAACCCGCGCATGCCCGATCTCATCCCGCCCGGCCCCAACAACCCCATGGGCGCCCGGGCGCTGACGCTGGCGGGCGGCGAGTACGCCATCCATGGCACCACCCGCAAGATGCGCGCCTCCATCGGCACGGCGGCCTCCTATGGCTGCATCCGTATGTTCAACGAGGACGTGATCGACCTGTTCGACCGCGTTTCGGTGGGGGCGACCGTCTACGTCACGCCGTGACGGCGGGCGCGTCCGCGTCCCGCGTCTCGTAGAGGTCGGCCCGGCTCGGCGGCAGGCCGGCCGGTCCCTTGTGGCGCTTCGACACGAGCGTCTGGAAAATCCCCACCGCCGAGCGCTCGAACGCGAGCGAACAGCCGGCCAGGTACAACAGCCACATGCGGGTCTTTTCCGGGCCGACCTCGGCCTCGGCCGCCGCTCGGTTCGCGTGGAGCCGCTCGAACCAGATCCGGGTCGTGCGGGCGTAGTGCTCGCGCCAGCCCTCGACGTCGTGCACCTCCAGCTTGGCGCGCTCCATGTTGGCGATCGACATGCCAAGATGGTCGAGCTCGCCGCCCGGGAAGATGTAGCGCACCAGCGCCTTGTACTCGGGCCGCATCTTGCGGAACGCCTTGTCGTCCCCCTTGGCGGGGCGCGAGATGGCGTGGTGCAGGTAGAGCCCGCGCGGGCGCAGCAGCTTGTTGATGGTCGCGAAATAGGCCGCGTGGTTGTCGATGCCGACATGCTCGAACATGCCGATGGACGCGATCTTGTCGAACTCGCGGTCCAGCGCCCGGTAGTCCTTCAGCTCCACCGTCACGCGATCCGACAGGCCCAGCCGGGCCGCCTTCTCGGTCGCGTGCGCGAGCTGCTCCTTGGAGAGCGTCACCCCGGTCGCATGGACGCCGTAGTGCTGCGCCGCATGGCAGATCAGCGCCCCCCAGCCCGAGCCGATGTCGAGGAAGCGGTCGCCTGGTTTCAGCCGCAGCTTGCGGCAGATCATGTCGAGCTTGTCGCGCTGAGCGCGGTCGAGGTCGTCGTGCCAGTCGGGCTGGTAGTACGCGCAGGTGTAGACCATCTCGTCGTCCAGAAAGAGCCGGTAGAAGGCGTTCGAGACGTCGTAGTGGTAGGAGATGTTCTCCTGGTTGGTCTCGGCCTTGCCGGAACGCCGCGACGCGTCGTCCTCGATGCCGCCGAGGCCCCTGCGCGCCTCCTTGGGCGCAAGCAGGAACAAGCCGGCGGCCTTCAGGAGCTTTAGCTTCGACAGTTTGCGCGCCAGGCGCCCGGTCTTGCCTTCAGGCCGCGCCTTCGCGAGATCGAAGATCGTGCCGTTCTCGAGCTCGATCCGGCCCGCCACATGCGCCTCGATCAGCGTGTCGAGCTTGGGCCGGCGCAGGAGGGACGCAAACACGCCCTCCTCCGCCACCGCAATGCGCAGGCCGTCAGCCGGCCAGTTTGCCGGAACGGTTGTTCCGTCCCAGAGCCGAAACGCAAAGCCGAGCTTCAGCGTCTCGTGCGCGTCCGCGAGCGCGGCCCGCAGCGCCGCGAGCCTCTTGCGCGCCTTGTCGTCCATGAAAGCAGCCCGATTCCAAAAGGGCCGCCACTCTAGCGGGAAGAGCCGCCGGATCAATTCGGCCGCGCGAAAAACGAAACGGCCCGCGCGAAGCGGGCCGTTGAAGATGGAACGCGCCCGGGCGTCAGAACCGGTAGGTGACGCCGACGCCGACGAGCCAGGGATCAATGTTGACCTTGGTCTTGACCGGAACCACGCCCAGCACGGAAGCCTTCGCCTCGGTCTGCAGCCAGAGCTTCTTGACGTCGAAGTTGATGCCCCAATGCTTGTCTAGCATGTAGTCGAAGCCGGCCTGCAGCGCGAAGCCGACGCTGTCCTTGACGCTGAGCCTGGTGATCAGGCCCTTAGCGTCCTCGCCGTAGAAGATCGTGTAGTTAAGGCCCGCGCCCACATAGGGCTTGAACGCGCCGAAATTCGTGAAGTGGTACTGCGCGGTGAGCGTCGGGGGCAGCAGCCAGGTGCGGCCGACGGCGTATTTCGCGCCGGTCGGGCCCAGCAGGCCGGCATTGTCCTTCAGGCTTAGATTGTGGGGCGTCGTGCCCAGAACCAGCTCGGCCGCGAAGTTGGGCGTGAAGAAGTAGGTGATGTCCAGCTCGGGGATCACCGAGTCGGAGACTTCGACCTTCTCGCCCGGCACGGGCGCGCCGAACACCCGGAAGTTGCCCGTGGACTCCTGCGGGATCACCCCGACGGCGCGCACGCGCACCATCCAGGGGCTCTGCGCGACGTCGACGAAGACCGGCGGCTGCTTGGCGGACGGAAGGTCGGCCGCGTTGGCGGAGAGGATCGTGCCGGCCAGCAGGGCGGCCGCAAGCGCGAGGGTGGAAACGGTTTTCATGATGGTACCCCGGAAGCGAACCCGGTGCGCCTTCGGGGGAGAAGCGGCCGCGGGATCTATCCCGGCCTTGATGATCCCGCGCCCACACGCGGAAGTTGATCTGGATCAAAACCGCACAGCTTCAGCCACCAAGTGGCAAAGGCGCAACACACCCGCGGGGTGGTTGTGCGGACGTCGAGGTGATCGGACGTTCGGACCAGTTTCCCGTCTGTGCGAGCGCCAGCGGAGTAATCCAGCCTGACGCCCCGGCCATTAGGCTACTCTCTCCGTCAACCCCGGCGGGGCTTAGCGCCGGGAAGCGGATCCAGGAGTGAGCTCCTTTGCTCTGGATCCCCTTCCCGTCCTGCTTCGCAGGTCGCCGGGGATGACGGCCGCGATGTAACACAACGCCTGAGAGGCGCTGGATCGGCCGGGCCACCTCCCGTCATTACGAGCGCCAGCGAAGCAATCTAGGCTGAAAGCCCGGCCATTATGCTGGATTGCTTCGCCTCCGGCTCGCAATGACGGCGAGGGGGGTGCTATCGGTGAGCGCGTACGCCCACCGGCGGCTCGAACGGGCAGAGCCGCTCAGAAATCCGCCGTCAGGCCCTTGATCTCCCAGTCGCCATAGCGCACGGGTTCGAGCCCGCCGCGCCCGTCTGTCTCGGGCGGCCGCGCAGCGGCCTCGGCGTCGATCGCGGCGCGGCGCGCCTGGGCTTCGGCAAGCGCCCGCTGGGCCGCGGGGGACAGGCGCTTCGGCGCCGGGGTCTGGGCGCCGTTGTCGTTGTCGGGCTGGCGATCGGTCATTGGTGCTGGTCCGGCTGCCATGGCAAAAGTGGCTGTTCCAGCCCATAAAGTGCGCCGAAGGGCGAAACGCAATGCCGCACGCGGTCGCGCGTGCCTGAACACGTCGTCGCGGCGTGCGAAAAGGTGAGATCCGATGCAACGAGACAGCAAGCGGCCCGGCCGCCCCGCGCAGGCCGACAGGGCTCCCCAGGCCGACGTCCCGGGCCTGCCCGCCCGGCGCCTCGCGGCCGCGGCCGTGATGGCGGTGCTCGACGAACGCCGCGCGCTCGACGAAACGCTGGATCGCCTGCTGGACAGCCCCGAGGCCACGGCCCTGGAAGACCGCGACCGCGCTCTCGCCCGCGCGATCGCGATGGTGGCGATCCGGCACTTCGGCAGCATCCGCAAGACGCTGCTGGCGCGGCTCAAGAGCGGCATGCCGGCGTCCTCCGGCGTGCTGGCGGCCGCGCTTGCGACGGGCGCGGCGCAGCTCCTGTGGCTCGACGTGCCCGACCACGCGGCCGTGGACCTGACGATCCGCCTCATCCAGTCCGACCGCAAGGCGGAGCGCTACTCGGGCCTCGCGAACGCGGTGCTGCGCCGCATCGGCCGTGAGAAGGCCGAGATCCTGGCCGCCCTCGATCCTCTGGCCGACGACGCGCCCGAATGGCTGGCCAAGCGCTGGACGGCCAATTACGGCGCCGAGACCGCGGCCCGCATCGCGGCCGCGCAGCTCAACGAAGCCTCGGTGGACCTCACCCCCAAGGGCGATCCCGCCGCGCAGGCCGAGACCCTTGACGCGCTTGTGCTGCCGACCGGCTCGCTGCGCCTGCGCAGCCGCGCGGCGCTCCCATCCCTGCCCGGCTATGCCGAGGGCGACTGGTGGGTGCAGGACGCCGCCGCCGCCATCCCGGCGCGGCTCCTGGCCGTGAAGCCCGGGGAGCGGGTCGCCGATCTCTGCGCCGCGCCCGGCGGCAAGACCGCCCAGCTCGCGGCGGCCGGCGCGAGCGTGCTGGCGGTGGACCGCTCCGAGGCGCGGCTCGGTCGGCTGTCGGCCAACATGGAGCGGCTCGGCCTCAAGGTGGAAACCCGCGCCCTCGACGCGCTGCTGCTGGACGAACCCGAGGGCTTCGACGCCATTCTGCTCGACGCGCCCTGTACGGCCACCGGCACGCTGCGCCGCCATCCAGACGTGGCCTGGACCAAGGACGAGCCCGACCTCGTGAAGCTCGCCAGCCTGCAGACGCGCCTGCTCGACAAGGCCGCCAAGCTGCTGCGCCCCGGCGGCCGGCTGGTGTATTGCGTGTGTTCGCTGGAGTTCGAGGAAGGCGAGCGGCAGGTCCAGATGTTCCTGGCCCGGCATCTCGACTTCAAGCGCGCGCCGATCACGGCCGATGAGACCGGCATCCCCGAAGCCGTGTCGGACGCCGGCGACTTGCGCACCCTGCCGTTCATGCTGCCCAACGACGAGCCGCGCCTGAGCGGGCTGGACGGGTTCTACGCCGCGCGTTTGATGAAGGCCGGCGCCTGATGTTTGCCAGAGCTCAACTCTCTCCGTCATCCCCGGCCGGAGCGGCGAAGCCGCGGAGGGGAAGGGGATCCAGGGGTGAGCGCCTTTGCCCCTGGATCCCCTTCCCGACCTGCTGCGCAGGTCGCCGGGGATGACCGTGATTGATAGCCATCAGGCAACAACGCAATAAGCCGGGTCACACCCTCCCGTCGTTGCGAGGAGCGAAGCGACGCGGCAATCCACGCCGGGCGTAAAGCCCAGCATCAGCTGGATTGCTTTGCTGTCGCTCGCAATGACGGCGAGGGTTGCAGTCTAAGCGAGGAAAAAATCCACCGCCACTCCCCTCATCCGGCCCTTCGGGCCACCTTCTCCCCGCTCTGGCGCGCAACGCGCGCCCGGGGAGAAGGGGTAAACGCCCCGAACTACGCCCGCTTGTTCTGGCGGTTGTCGATCAGGTCGTTGACCACGCCGGGATCCGCCAGCGTCGAGGTGTCGCCCAGCGAGCCGAACTCGTCCTCGGCGATCTTGCGCAGGATGCGGCGCATGATCTTGCCCGAGCGGGTCTTGGGGAGGCCCGGCGCGAACTGGATCAGGTCCGGCGACGCGATCGGGCCGATCTCCTTGCGGACCCACGTCACGAGCTCCTTGCGCAGCGCCTCGGTGGGCTCCTCGCCGGTCATCAGCGTCACATAGGCGTAGATGCCCTGGCCCTTGATGTCGTGCGGGTAGCCGACCACGGCGGCTTCCGAGACCTTCGGGTGCGCCACCAGCGCGCTCTCGACCTCGGCCGTGCCCATGCGGTGGCCCGACACGTTGATGACGTCGTCCACGCGGCCCGTGATCCAGTAGTAGCCATCGGCGTCGCGGCGGCAGCCGTCGCCGGTGAAGTACTTGTTCGGGTAGGTGGCGAAATAGGTTTCCATAAAGCGCTGATGGTCGCCATAGACGGTGCGCATCTGGCCGGGCCAGCTGTCCGCGATCACAAGATTGCCCTCGCAGGGGCCTTCCAGCACCTTGCCCTCGGCGTCCACCACCTGCGGCTGCACGCCGAAGAACGGCAGCGTCGCCGAACCGGGCTTCTGCGCGGTTGCGCCGGGCAGCGGCGAGATCAGGATGCCGCCGGTCTCGGTCTGCCACCAGGTATCCACGATAGGGCAGCGGTTGTCGCCGACCACGCGGTAGTACCACTCCCAGGCTTCCGGGTTGATGGGCTCGCCCACCGAACCGAGCAGGCGCAGAGAGGCGCGCGAGGTTTTCTTCACCGGTTCCTCGCCGGCGGCCATCAGCGAGCGGATGGCCGTCGGGGCCGTGTAGAAGATGTTGACCTTGTGCTTGTCGACCACGTCCCAGAAGCGCGAGATCGACGGGTAGGTCGGGATGCCCTCGAACATCAGCGTGGTCGCGCCGTTGGCGAGCGGGCCATACACGATGTAGCTGTGGCCCGTCACCCAGCCCACATCGGCCGTGCACCAGTAGACGTCGCCATAGTGGTAATCGAACACGTACTGGTGCGTCATCGCCGCATAGACGAGGTAGCCGCCCGTGGTGTGCACCACGCCCTTGGGCTTGCCGGTCGAGCCCGACGTGTAAAGCAGGAACAGCGGATCCTCGGCGTTCATCGGCTCGACCGGGCAGTCGGTCGACGCCTTGGCGGCGGCCTCGTCGTACCAGACGTCGCGGCCCTCCTTCATCGCGATCGAGCCGCCGGTGCGGCGCACCACCAGCACGGTCTTGAGGCAGTCCACCTTGTCGGCGGCGGCATCCACATTGGCCTTCAGCGGCACCTTGCGGCCGCCGCGCAGGCCCTCGTCGGCGGTGATCACCACGGCCGAAGCCGCGTCCTCGATGCGGCTCGCCAGCGAATCCGGCGAAAAGCCGCCGAACACGATGGAGTGAATGGCGCCGACGCGGGCGCAGGCCAGCATCGCGTAGGCGGCTTCCGGGATCATCGGCAGGTAGATGGTGACGCGGTCGCCCTTCTTGACCCCATGAGCCTTGAGCACGTTGGCGAAGCGGCAGACTTCCTCGTGCAGCTGGCGGTAGGTGATCAGCTTCGACTCGTTCGGGTCGTCGCCTTCCCAGATGATCGCCGTCTGGTCGCCGCGCGTCGCCAGGTGCCGGTCGACGCAGTTCAACGCCACGTTGGTCTGGCCGTCCTCGAACCACTTGATCGAGACCGCGCCGGGCGCGTAGCTGACGTCCTTGACCTTGGTGTAGGGCTTGATCCAGTCGATGCGCTTGCCCTGCTCGCCCCAGAACGAGGCGGGATCCTTCACCGAGTCGGCGTACATCGCCTGGTACTTGGCCTGATCGACCCAGGCGCGCTTCGCCCAATCGCCGCTGACGGGATAGACCTTCTCGGACATGGCGCTTTCTCCCAAAACGCGCGACCGCCCTGCGGCGGTCGATGCAACTCAGTCGGGTCGCGGGGTCGACCTCTGTTGGGCGCAATTATGCGGAGCGTCGGCGCCCGCGCAAGGCGTGCCGCGCTCGTGCTTTGGTCGGGGCGACTTTGGTGGGAGGCCTCAGAGGCCGCCCATCTCGCGCACCACGTCCCATTCGGCGTCCGTCACCGGCTGCACGGACAGGCGCATGCAGGTGACCAGCGCCATCTTGGCGAGGCGCGGCTCCAGCTTCACGGCGGCCAGCGGCACCGGACGGGGCAGGGCCTCCACGGCCTTGATGTCCACCATGACCCAGGGCGAGCCTTCGGGGGCCGTGTGGTCCGGGTAGGCCTCGCGGATCACCTCGACGATCCCGACGATCTCCTTGCCCACATTGGAGTGGTAGAAGAACCCCCGGTCGCCCAGCTTCATCGCCTTGAGGTTGATCTTGGCGAGGTGGTTGCGCACGCCGTTCCAGTGCGTGCCCTTGGGGCCTTCCGCCACGAGAGCGTCCCACGAGAACACGTCGGGTTCGGACTTGTAGAGCCAGTGGGCCATGCTGCGGTTCCGGTGTGCGTTGGGGTGTTCTAGCGGAAGCCGAGGCGGCGGCGCTATTCCAGCCCGGCGATCGCGCGGGCGAAATCGCGCGCCTCGAAGGGCTCCAGGTCGTCCACCCCCTCGCCGACGCCGATGAAGTGCACGGGCAGGCCAAACCTGGCCGCCAGCGCCACCAGGATGCCGCCGCGGGCGGTGCCGTCCAGCTTGGTCATCACCAGCCCGGTGACGCCCGCGACCTTGCCGAAGATCTCCGCCTGCGACAGCGCGTTCTGGCCCACGGTGGCGTCCAGCACCAGCAGCACGGCGTGCGGCGCATCCGGGTCCATCTTGCGCAGCACGCGCACGACCTTTTCGAGCTCGGCCATGAGCTCGGTCCGGTTCTGCAGCCGCCCGGCGGTGTCGATCAAGAGCACGTCCGTGCCGGCCTCGCGCGCCTGCGTGAGCGCGTCGAAGGCGAGCCCGGCCGAGTCGGCGCCCTGCTGGCGCGCCACCACGGGCGCGCCGATCCGTTCGCCCCACACCTTCAGCTGCTCGATGGCGGCGGCCCGGAAGGTGTCGCCGGCGGCCAGCATCAGGGTCTTGCCCTCAGCTTTCAGCTTGGCCGAGAGCTTGCCGATCGTGGTGGTCTTGCCCGAGCCGTTCACCCCCACCATCAGGATTACGAAGGGCTTCTTGGTTGCGTCGACCACCAGCGGCCGGGCCACGGGCGCGAGCACGCGCTCCACCTCGGCGGCGAGGATCTGCTTCACCTCCTCGGGCGCGATGTCCTTGCCGTAGCGGCCCTTGCCGACCGCCTCGACGATGCGGGACGCAACCGTGACGCCCAGATCGGCCTGCACGAGCACGTCCTCGAGCTCCTCCAGCGTGTCGGCGTCGAGCTTGCGCTTGGTGAAGATGTCCGTGATGCCGCCGCCGATGGCGGACGACGACCGCGTCAGGCCCTCCTTGAGCCGCGTCCACCAGGAGCGCTTCGGGGCGGGAGGCTCTGGCGCGGGCTCCTCGACGAGCGAGGGCGCGTCGGCGAGCTCCGGCGGCGGCACGACCACACCCGGAAAGGCCGCCATGAGTTCCTCGGCGACAGAGGCCTCCTGGAGCGCTGCGGCATTCGGGTCTTCGGTCAAGGGGTCGGCAGCCGGCGCAGGCTCGGGGCCGGGGGTTGTCGCCGGCGCGGGCTGCTCGCGCCCGAACAGGCGGGAGAAAAATCCGGGCTTCTTCTCGGTCTCGTCGCTCATGGGGCCTCGATAGCGGTTTCGGCGGGAGCCGGAAAGGGATAAGCCCGCCGGATGACCGCATCCGCTTCACTCTGGGGCTCGTCCGCCCACCCGACCAAGGCCGCGAACGCGCCGGCGCTCGACCTCGAAGCGCGCCTGCTGCATCGCGACGGGCTGATGCTGATCCTCGACAAGCCCGCCGGCGTTCCGGTGCATCGCGGCCCCAAGGGCTCGCGGCCGGGCGAGATCAACCTGGAGCAGTTCTTCGACCAGCTGATGTACGGCCTGCCGCGCTTTCCCGCGCTGGCGCACCGGCTCGACAAGGACACCTCGGGCTGCCTGGTGCTGGGCCGCCACCGGAAGGCGCTGGAGAAGCTGGGGCTGCTGTTCAAGCAGGGCAAGGTCGGCAAGACCTACTGGGCCGTGGTGGAGGGCTCGCCGGCCTCGGACGCGGGCGCAATCGACCTGCCGCTCGGGCGGCTGGACGAGAACCGCGGGTGGTGGATGAAGGTCGATCCCGCCGGCCAGCCCTCCCGCACGCTCTGGCGCGTCGCGGGGCGGGGGCTCGACCCGTCGACCCAGGCGCCCATCGCCTGGCTGGCCCTGGAGCCGATCACCGGCCGCACCCACCAGCTGCGGGTCCATTGCCAGGCCATGGGCTGGCCCATCCTGGGCGATCCTATCTACGGAACCGGTCCGCGCGACGGCGGAACGCCGCTGCACCTGCATTCGCGCGAGATCGTGGTGCCGATCTCCAAGAACAAGGAGCCCGTGGTGGCGACCGCGCCCGTCCCAGGGCACATGCGCGAACGGCTGCTGGCCTGTGGGTGGAATGGGGTGGAAGCGCCGCCGACCAGTGCGCCGCATCACGCCGCAGGCGAAGGCAGCGAATAGCCTGGGCGATTGAATCGCCTAGCCGTCATTGCGGGCGCAGCGAAGCAATCCAGACGCTGGGCGTCGGCGCCTGGATCGCCGCGTCGCTTCGCTCCTCGCGATGACGGCGAGGGGTCGATAACTGCTAATCGGCCTTGCGCCGTCCGAAATCCGGCTCGGGCGTTTCCTGGCCGACGTCGATGATGCCGCGCCGGATGGTGCGGGTGCGGCTGAACAGGTTGAACAGCGCCTCGCCGTCGTTCCACCGGATGGCGCGCTGCAGGGCCGAGAGGTCTTCGTTAAAGCGGCCCAGCATCTCCAGCACGGCGTCCTTGTTGTTGAGAAACACGTCGCGCCACATGGTCGGATCCGACGCCGCGATGCGGGTGAAGTCGCGGAAGCCGCCGGCCGAAAACTTGATCACCTCGCTCTGCGTGACCTCCTCGAGGTCCGCCGCCGTGCCGACGATGTTGTACGCGATCAGATGCGGCACGTGGCTCGTGATGGCGAGCACCAGGTCGTGGTGCTGCGGCGTCATGATCTCGACATTGGAGCCCAGCGCCTCCCAGAACGCCCGCACCTGAGCGACCGGATCGGGGTCCGTGCCCTCGGGCGGCGTCAGGATGCACCAGCGGCCATGGAACAGCGTCGCGAAGCCGGCGTCCGGGCCGGAATGCTCCGTGCCGGCCACCGGGTGGGCGGGAACGAAATGCACGCCCGAGGTGAGGTGCGGCTGCACCTGCGCGACCACGGATCCCTTCACGGAGCCCACGTCCGACACGATCGCGCCTGGAACCAGCGCGCCGCTCATCTCGGCCGCCACGGCCCCGCAGGCGCCCACCGGCACGCACAGAATCACGTAGTCGGCCCCGCGCACGGCCTCCGCGACGCTGGGCGCGACCTCGTCCACGATGCCGAGTTCGGCCACCCGGGCGCGCACGGCCGGTGAAGCGTCCGCCGCCACCACGGTGCGGGCCAGATGGAGATGGCGTGCGGCGCGCGCCAGCGAGGAGCCGATCAGCCCCAGGCCGACGATCACGAGCCGGTTGAACAGGGGTTGTTCAAGCGGCGGTCCCAGACGTTCAGGCACCGGCCCCGCCTTTCATGAAGTCGCCAAGCGCCTGCACGACGAGGCGGTTGGCTTCCTCGCCGCCGATCGTGAGGCGCAGCGCGTTGGGCAGCCCGTACGCGCCCACGGCGCGCAGCACCAGCCCGCGCTGGGTCAGGAAGGCGTCGGCCGCCTTGGCGGTCTTGCCGGTCTCCGGGAAGTGGATCAGCAGGAAGTTGCCGACGCTGGGCGTCACCTTGAGGCCGAGCGCCTCGATCTCGGCGGTGAGCCAGGGCAGCCACTGCTCGTTGTGAGCGATTGCGGCCGACACGTGCGCGTCGTCCGCCACGGCGGCGACGCCGGCCTCCAGCGCCGGCCCGCCGACGTTGAACGGCCCCCGGATCCGGTTCAGCGCATCCGCCACATGGGCAGGCGCATAGCACCAGCCGAGCCGCAGCAGCGCGAGCCCGTAGATCTTCGAGAAGGTGCGGCACATCACGACATTGTCGCTGGTCGAGACGAGCTCGATGCCGGACGCGTAGTCGTTGCGCCGGACATATTCGGCGTAGGCGGCGTCCAGCACCAGCAGCACGTGCGGCGGCAGGCCGGCGTGGAGGCGCTTCACCTCCTCGAATGGCAGGTAGGTGCCGGTCGGGTTGTTGGGGTTCGCCAGGAACACGATCTTGGTGCGCGGCGTCACGGCCGCCAGGATGCCGTCCACGTCGGCGTGGAAGTCCTTCTCGGGAACCGCCACGGGCGTGCCGCCGGCCGCCAGCAGGGCGATCTTGTAGACCAGGAACCCGTATTGCGAGTAGATGCCCTCGTCGCCCGGCCCCACATAGGCGTGCGTGAGCAGGTTCAGGAGCTCGTCAGAGCCGGCGCCGCAAACGATACGGGCGGGATCGAGGCCGTATTTGGCCGCAATGGCCTCGCGTAGGCCAGTGGCCGAGCCGTCCGGGTAGAATTCCAGCTTGTCGGCCGCCTTGCGGTAGGCCTCGGCGGCGCGCGGCGACGGCCCGAGCGGCGTCTCGTTGGACGAGAGCTTGTGCACCTTCACGCCGGCCGGGGCGCCGCTCTTGCCGGGAACATAGGCCTCGATGTCCAGAACGCCGGGGCGTGGTACGGGGCGGGTTGAAAGGGCTGTGCTCATCGGGCGGGTCCAGTGCGGAAATTGCGCTAATCAGGTGGGTAGGCGGAACCGGGCGGCGTGGGAGCCGATCTCACGGATGTCGAACACGCCGACGCCGAGGCCCGCCATGGCGGCCATCAGGGCGTCCAGCGTCACGCTTCCGGGCGCGGCCACCAGCAGGTTGAGGCCGGAATCGTCGCCGGCGCTGCTTTCCACGCTGGCGCCCATGCGGGCCAGCGCCGGCTGCAGCCCCTCGCGCCAGCGCTCGACTCCGAGCGCGTAAAGCACGATGTCGCGCACGGCCGCGTCCTCGATCGGCTTGGAGATGCAGTAGACCGGCATGCCGGCCGGGTGCTGCGGACGCTCCACGAAGGGCAGGCGGGCGATGATCTTGGGCCGGTCAGGTCCGGCCAGCGCGGTCCACCACGCGCCGGCCGCGCGGCCGGGCTCGGCCCGGAACACGCCGAGATCGCCGGCCGAATGCGCCACGGCGTCGATCACCGCCTTGGCGCTGTCATGCGGCATGTACGGAACCGTGAAGCCGAAATGGAAGCGGCACGTGTCGCGCATCGGCGCGTCGCCGCCCGAGATGTCGGCGTGGACCGCGTAGGGCGCCTGCACATACGTGAAGGTCGACACGATGATGCGCCAGATGCTCTCCACCGTGTCGAACGGCAGCGTGCCCTTGTGGCGTTCGGCCAGCACCCGCATCTGCGACGCCTCGCGGCCGGGACGGAAGGCAGAGCCGGAGGCCTGCGTCTTCTTCACCTGGATCAGCGTGTCGATGATCCGCCCGCGCTCCATCAGGAACTCGTGCATGCCCGCATCGATGCGGTCGATCTCGCGCCGGAGATCGTCCAGCGTCGGCAGGGAGCCAGGGGAAGGAGCGTCGGCCATGGCGTGCGGTCCAGCAAGCGGCGGGTTTTCGCCGCGCCGGCGCAGTCATAGAGCAAAACCGGCCCGGGTGTGAACGGGAAAGGCGCTGACAGCGGCCGGCGGCCGCGCGACCCGTCGGGCCAGTCCGTTACTTCGGCAGCACGTAGATGAAGATCTCGATCTCGGCGTCGCCGGCGTTCTGGCCCTGGTTCACGTATTCCTCGGTGAAGTTGTCCTTCGCCTCGATGCCCTTGGCGTCCAGATAGGCCGAGATCGCCTCATAGGTGCTGTCGATGTCGTCGTAGGGCGCCTTGTGGACGAACCGGATGGCGCGCCCGGCCGGCGTCTGGCCAAACTGGATGTCGCTCGACAGCCCGGCGGGCCGGCCGATCGGGGCCGCGTCCACGGGCAGCTGCGCCTCGTATTCGAAGCCGTTGTCGTCGGTTTTCAGAAAAGTCGCGAGCGGCTTGCCGACAGGCTTCAGGCCGGCCTTGCCGACTTCCGCCTGCAGCCGCGCAAAGGCTTCCGTGAGCTTGTCGTAGCCCTCGTCCCAGTTGGCGGCGCCGCGCAACGTCGCGGCGGGCTTGCCCGCGATCGTGACCTCGTCCGGCGTGGAGGGATCCGCCGGCGCGGGCGCGAGCGTAGCGGCCGGCCCCATCGCGGCGGGAGCCGGAGCCGAGGGAGCAGCCGGCGCCGGCGCGGTCGGCGGCGGGGCTGTGGGCGCGGCCGGAGGCGCGGGCGTTCCGGCCGGAGGCGCCAGGGGCTGGCTTTGGACCGGCGCGGGCGCCGGAACCGTCTGCGCCAGCGTGGAGGTCGCGATCGCGACGCCGCCGAGCGCGCTCAGGAGCGAGGCGCCGAAGCGCAGCTGTGCGCTCTTCGAACCGATCAACATCTTCGCCGCCATCGCGAACCATCCAAGCGCTTGCGCGAGGCGCGAATCACGCCCCAGATCCCGGAACCCAGAATAGGCCGGGCCGCCCGGCGCGGTCGAGGTTTCGGCGCGATCGGGGCGGAGCCGGACTCGCGTTTGAGCCCGCGATGGCTATATGTCGCGCAACATCCTCGTCGGCGAGCGCAGGCTCGGCGGCGCGCCTCCTGCCCGGAAACCGCCATGAGCGCCCTTGTCGGCCGCCCTTTCCTGAAGATGAACGGCCTCGGCAACGAGATCGTGGTGCTGGACCTGCGCGGGTCGCGCATCCGCGTCCAGCCCGAGGAGGCCCGCGCCATCGCGCAGGCGCCGGGCTCGCATTTCGACCAGCTGATGGTGCTGCACGACCCGCGCACGCCCGGCACGGACGCGTTCATGCGCATCCTGAACACGGACGGTTCGGAATCCGGCGCCTGCGGCAACGGCACGCGCTGCGTCGCCTGGGCGATGAGCCGCGATGACGACCGGCGCGACCTGCTGCTGGAGACCTCGGCGGGCCTCCTCGCCTGCCGGCGCGAGGACACCGTCACGTTTACGGTCGACATGGGCGCGCCGCGGCTGCGCTGGGACGAGATCCCGCTGGCCGAGGAATTTCGCGACACCACCGGCATCGAGCTGCAGATCGGCCCCATCGACGCGCCGGTGCTACACACGCCGTCCGTCGTGAACATGGGCAACCCGCACGCGATCTTCTGGGTCGACGACGTCGAGGCGCACAATCTGGAGCGTGTCGGCTCGCTGCTGGAACATCACCCGATCTTCCCCGAGCGCGCCAACATCTCGCTCGCGCACGTGACCGCGCCGGACGCCCTAACCTTGAAGGTGTGGGAGCGTGGCGTTGGCCTGACCCGCGCCTGCGGATCGGCCGCCTGCGCGGCGGCGGTTGCGGCGGCCCGCAAGGGCCTCACCGGCCGGCGCGTGCGCGTCACGCTGCCGGGCGGCGACCTCCTGATCCACTGGCGCGAGGCCGACGACCACGTGCTGATGACGGGCCCGACCGAGCTGGAGCACGAGGGCGTGTTCACGCCGGATCTCTTCGCCGGGGCCGCCTAGGTGGACAAAGGCGCACGCGGCCCCGTCTCGCCGCCGGAGGGCACGGGTGATCGGCCGCCCGTCGAGGTCGTCACCTTCGGCTGCCGGCTCAACATCGCCGAATCCGAAACCATGCGCCGCGCCGCAACGGTCGCCGGGCACGATGGGCTCGTGATCGTGAACACCTGCGCGGTCACCAGCGAGGCGTCCCGGCAGGCGCGCCAGACCATCCGGCGGCTGCGGCGTGACCGGCCGGACGCCCGCATCGTGGCGACCGGCTGCGGGGCCAACGTGGAAGGCGAACGGCTGGCCGCGATGCCGGAACTGGACCAGCTTGTCGGCAACGCCGAAAAGCTCCGGCCGGAGACGTGGCAAAACCTCGCCGGCGCGCCGCGCCTGCAGGTCGCCGACATCATGGCCGAGACCGGGGCGCCGACCCTGTCGCCCGACGGTTTCGAGGGGCGCACCCGCGCCTTCGTGCAGGTGCAGAACGGCTGCGACCACCGCTGCACCTTTTGCGTGATCCCGTTCGGGCGCGGCAATTCGCGCTCGGTGGCGATGGACGACGTCGCCGACCAGGTGTCGCGCCTCGTGGACGCCGGCTACGCCGAGGTGGTGCTCACCGGCGTCGACATCACCAGCTACGGCGCCGACCTGCCGGGCGCGCCCCGCCTGGGCGCGCTGGTGAAGACCGTGCTGACCCGGGCTCCCGCGCTTCGGCGCCTGCGGCTGTCGTCCATCGACTCCGTGGAGGCCGACGAAGACCTCCTGGACGCGCTCGCCACCGAGCCGCGCTTCATGCCCCACCTGCACCTGTCGCTGCAGGCCGGCGACGACATGATCCTGAAGCGCATGAAGCGCCGCCACACGCGCGACGACGCGATCCGCTTCTGCGAGACCGTGCGGCGCCTGCGCCCGGGCGTCGCGCTGGGGGCCGACATCATCGCGGGCTTTCCGACCGAGACGGACGCCATGTTCGAGCGCTCGCTCGCGCTGGTGGACGACTGCGGGCTCACCCAGCTGCACGTGTTTCCGTTCTCGCCCCGTCCCGGCACGCCGGCGGCCCGCATGCCGCCGGTTGATCCCGCGATCGTGAAGGCGCGCGCGGCCCGGCTGCGCGCCAAGGGCGAGGCCGCGTTGGCGGGGTTCTGGCCGCCCAGGTCGGCCGTCGCCACGAGGTGCTGGCCGAGCGCGGCGGGATGGCCCGCACGGCGGCGTTTACGCCCGTGCGGCTCGCCGCCCCGGCTGAGCCCGGCCGCATCCTCGACGTCGCCGTGGTGGCGCATGACGGCCGCGAGCTGAAGGCGGCCTGACCTGCGAAACCATGCGGGTTTCGTCGCATTGCAGGCGCCGTCGCGTGCCAGTACAAGCGAGCCATGCTGCGCTACGCCAATCCGACGCTGTTTCTCGACCTCGCCCGCCGGCTGATCCCGGCCTTCGCGGGGCTCGGCGCGCTCGCGATCGCGGTCGGCCTTTATCTCGTGTTCTTTGTCGCCCCCGCCGACTACCAGCAGGGCGAGACCGTGAAGATCATGTACGTGCACGTGCCCGCCGCCTGGCTCGGCATGGCCTGCTACAGCCTCATGGCGCTCTCGGCCGTCGGCACGCTGGTATGGCGGCATCCCCTTGCGGACGTGTCGCAGAAAGCCGCCGCGCCGCTGGGCGCCGCGTTCACGCTGCTGTGCCTCGTCACCGGCTCGCTTTGGGGCAAGCCGATGTGGGGCACCTGGTGGGTGTGGGATGCCCGGCTCACCTCCGTGCTGGTGCTGTTCCTGATGTATTGCGGCGTCATGGCGCTCTGGAACGCCATCGAGGACCCGGGCCGCGCCGGCCGCGCCGTCGCGATCCTGACGCTGGTCGGCTCCGTCAATATCCCGATCGTGAAGTTCTCGGTGGACTGGTGGAACACGCTCCACCAGCCCGCCAGCGTGTTCCGGATGGGCGGCTCCACCATCGACGCCAGCATGCTTTGGCCGTTGCTGATCATGGCGGGCGGGTTCACGAGCGCGTTCGTGGCGCTGCATCTGGCCGGCATGCGCAACGAGATCCTGCGCCGCCGCGTCCGCACGCTCGGGCTTCTGGCCGCCCAGCGCGAGCCCGAGCCGGCCGGCGCGCCCGCTCTGGAGCATCCCTGATGGGCGCGTCGCATACGGGCTTCATCCTGGCGTCCTACCTGATGGCGGCCGCCGTGTTCGTCGGCCTCACGGTCCGCGCCGTGCTGGAGCACCGGGCGCAGAAGGCGCAGCTCGCCCGCCTCGAACAGCGCGGCGCTCGCCGCCGCTCCGAGGCCGCCTGACGTGAGCGAGGCCGCCACCCCCGCCGCGCCGCGCCGCAGCCGGCTTGTCGTGCTCCTGCCGCTATTCCTGTTCGGCGCGCTCGCCGCCCTGTTTTGGAGCCAGCTCGACGGCTCGGACAAGTCGCGCCTGCCCTCCGCGTTGCTGAACAAGCCCGCCCCCGGCTTCGCGCTGCCGGCGCTGGACGGCCTCCTGCGCGACGGCCAGCCCGTCCCCGGGCTCGCGACCGCCGACCTGCGGGGCCGCGTCACGGTTGTGAATGTCTGGGCGTCCTGGTGCGCGCCCTGCCGCGAGGAGCACCCGCTGTTGCTGGAGCTCGCCAAGGTTCCGGGGGTTCGCGTGGTCGGCATCAACTACAAGGACCAGCCCGAAAACGCCCGCCGCTTCCTGGGCGCGCTCGGCAATCCGTTCGCAGCCGTGGGCGTCGACGCCGCCGGGCGCTCGGCCATCGACTGGGGCGTCTACGGCGTGCCCGAGAGCTTCGTGATCGCTCCGGATGGGACCATCGCCTACAAACAAGTCGGCCCGATCTCGTCCGAGGCCCTGCGCGGGTCGCTCATGGACGCGATCCGCAAGGCCGGGCAGAGGGGCTGAGGCTCACTCGCCGGCGGCTTCGTCCTTGATCTCGTGCTTGAGGATCAGCGGCGTCTGCGACAGCGCGAAGGCCAGCGTCAGCGGCATGATGCCGAACACCTTGAAGTTCACCCAGAAATCCGTGGTCTGCGTGCGCCACACGACCTCGTTGATGGCGGCCAGCGCGAAAAAGAACAGCCCCCACCGGAACGTCAGCTTGCGCCAGCCCTCGTGGTCGAGCCGGAACACCGTGTCGAGCACCACCGGCAGCAGGGGCTTGCCGAACGCGAGGCCACCGAGCAGCACCACGCCGAAGAGCGAGTTCACGATCGTGGGCTTCAGTTTGATGAAGTGATCGTCCTGCAGGTAGAGCGTCAGCCCGCCGAACACGAGCACCACCACGGCGGTCACCATCGGCATGATCGGCAAGCGCCGGGTCAACGCGTAGGACGCCGCGAGCGAAATCAGCACCGCCCCCATGAACAAGCCGGTGGCCATGAAAATGCCGGCGCGTTGGTTCGCCAGAAAGAAAACCACCAGCGGCCCCATCTCAAGCGCCAGCTTGAGCATTGGGTTCAGCGCCCGCAGGGGCGGACCTTCCAGAAGGCCGGAGTCGTCGTTCGGCTCGGGCGCGGCGGTGGGGGCTTGCGTCATGGGCTCGTTTCGATTGGGCGGCTCGCGGCGGAGTGGCCGACGAGGGTGGCGGGAGAATGGCGGACGCGACCGATCGGGCGGCGGTTGCGTCCGCCGGCTGCGACTTCTATCAGAGCCTTATGCGCCCGCGCCATCCCGGCCGCGCCGGCGCGACGCCGAGGCTGTTTCATGTCCGAGTCCTACGCCATCGCGATCGAGCCCCGTCCGGCCCTGCCGGTGGTTGGCTCCGACAAGCTTTTCCCGGTCCGCCGCGTCTACTGCATTGGCCGCAACTACGCCGCGCATGCCCGCGAGATGGGCGGCGACCCGACGCGCGAGCCGCCCTTCTTCTTCGCCAAGGCGGCCGACACGCTGCAGCCCGTTCCGGCCGGACAGACGGTCGACCACCCCTATCCGCCGCAGACCGCCAACTACCACCACGAGATCGAGATGGTGGTGACGCTCCAGTCCGGCGGCCGCGACATCCCCGAAAGCGAAGCGCTGAACCACGTCTTCGGCTACGCGATCGGCCTCGACATGACCCGCCGCGACCTGCAGGACGAAGCCAAGCAGCTGCGCCGCCCTTGGGAATCCGGCAAGAGCTCGGACCTGTCCGGCCCTGTTGGCCCGCTTCACCCGGTCTCGGCCGTGGGCCATCCCGCCAAGGGCGCGATCGGCGTCAGCGTCAACGGTGTCGCCAAGCAGCATGGCGACCTCGCCGACATGGTCTGGTCCGTGGCCGAACAGATCGCGATCCTGTCGCGCTTCTATGAGCTCAAGGCCGGCGACGTGATCTTTTCCGGCACCCCCGAAGGCGTCGGCAAGGTCGAGCGCGGCGACGTGATGGTGGGCTCGATCGCGGGCCTGGGCGAGATCAGCCTGAAGGTGGTGTGACGCCCGCCACGAGCCGCAATTCCCAACAATCCCCTCATCCTGAGGAGCGTCGCCCTTTGGCGATGCGTCTCGAAGGACGAGGGAATCCAGCGAGCTCAATCATCGTGC
Source organism: Alsobacter metallidurans (assembly GCF_014636935.1). Lineage (GTDB taxonomy): Bacteria > Pseudomonadota > Alphaproteobacteria > Rhizobiales > Beijerinckiaceae > Alsobacter > Alsobacter metallidurans. Next base: position 355,342 of record NZ_BMES01000003.1, read on the forward strand.
GCTCTGGACCCCTCGTCCTTCGAGACGCAGGCCCAAGTGGGCCTGCTCCTCAGGATGAGGGGCCTCTAATGGCTTCCCAGCCTCTTACCCCTCGCTTTTCAGCGGCCTTGTCATCAGCCGCTCGACGACGTCGTCGATCCCGACCCGGCCCGACAGCACGGCGTCGACGGCTTCGCAGATGGGCAGGTCGACGCCCGCCGAGCGAGCCATCTCGACCAGCGCGCGCGCCGTGAAGGCGCCTTCGGCCAGCTTGCCGTGGCCGGCCTCGCCCACCGGCAGCCCTTCGCCGAGATCCACCCCGAACGCGAAATTGCGCGACTTGGCCGACCCGCAGGTCAGGATCAGGTCGCCCAGCCCCGACAATCCCATCAGGGTTTCGGGGCGGCCGCCGAACGCCCTGGCGAACCGCGTCAGCTCGGCGAATCCTCGAGCCGTCAGCGCCGCCCGGGCGCTTTCGCCAAGCCGGCGCCCGGCCACGATGCCGGCCGCGATCGCAAGCACGTTCTTGGCCGCGCCGCCGATCTCGACGCCACGCATGTCGACCCCGTGATAAACCCGAAATCGCGAGGACGAGAGCGCCTGCGCGAGCGCCTCCGCGAGGCTTTCCTGCGCCGCCGCGAGCACCACGGCGGTGGGCAGGCCGCGCGAAACATCCTCGGCGAAGCTCGGCCCGGACAGCACGGCCGGCGTCGCATGGGGCATCGCCTCGGACGTCACGTCGGTCATGAAGGAGCCGGTTGCCCGCTCGATGCCCTTGGCGCACACCACGGCCGGACAGCCCGTCGGCAAGACCGGAGCCAGCGCCAGCGCGACGCCTCGCAGCGCCTGCGCGGGGACCACCAGGAGGGCCGTGTCCACGCGCCGGAGATCGGCGAGATCCGCCGTCGGCGAAACAGCGTCCTCCAACCGAACGCCGGGCAGGCGGCGAACATTCTCGCGCCGGTCGCGCATGGTCGCGACCTCGCTTGCGTCGCGCGCCCAGAGCGTCACGCTGCGGCCGGCCCGAGCAGCCGCGTTGGCGAGCGCCGTGCCCCAGGCGCCGCCGCCGACAACCCCGATCGCCTCGAAGGCGGTCATCCGGCGAGCTCCGCCAAAGGCCAGCGCGCCCGCGGCGCCGTCTCCAGCCCATCAACGAGCCCGAGACGCAGCCGCTCGGCGCCCGCCCACGCGATCATCGCGCCGTTGTCGGTGCAAAGGGCCAGCGGCGGCGCGACCAGCCGCAGCCCGGCCTCGCCAGCGAGCCGCTGCAGCGCGCGCCGGATCGACTGGTTCGCGGCCACGCCGCCGGCGACCACCAGCGCGTTGGGCTTGCCGCATTGTTCGCGAAACACCCGCAGCCCGGCCCGCGTGCGGTCCACCACCACGTCCACGACGGCGGCCTGGAAGGACGCGCACAGGTCCGCCACGTCGGTGGCCGTCAAGGGCGCGATGCGCTCGGCTTCCAACCGAACGGCGGTTTTCAGGCCCGAGAGCGAGAAATCCGGGATGGGCCGCCCGGACAGCGGCCGCGGCAGCGCGAACCGCTCCGGATCGCCGCGCTCCGCCTCCTTCTCCACCTGCGGGCCGCCCGGATAGGGCAGGCCCAACAGCTTGGCGGTCTTGTCGAACGCTTCCCCGATGGCGTCGTCCATCGTGGTTCCTAGGCGGACATAGTCGCCAACGCCCCGCACGGCCAGCAGCTGGGTGTGGCCCCCGGAGGCGAGCAGCAGGAGGTAGGGGAACTGCACCTTGTCGGTCAGCCGCGCCGACAGCGCGTGCGCCTCGAGGTGATTCACGGCGATGAACGGCTTGCCGGCGACCAGCGCGAGCGCCTTGGCGGTCGTCAGACCGACGATCACGCCGCCGATGAGCCCCGGCCCCGCCGCCGCCGCAATGCCGTCGAGGTCCGCCAACTTCACGCCGGCGGTCTTGAGCGCGCGGGCGACGATGCGGTCCAGCACCTCGACATGGGCGCGCGCCGCGATCTCGGGCACCACGCCCCCGTAGGGCGCATGCTCGGCGATCTGGCTCAGCACCTCATTGGACAGGATCGTGGCCTCGCCCTCTCGGGGCGAATCGACCACGGCGGCCGCCGTTTCGTCGCAGGTGGTCTCGATGCCCAGAACGCGCATGGTGGGCTCCCCGCCGCCTTCGGATCAAACCGGGCCCGGCTTTCCCGGCCCGTCCCGACACCCTATAGTCCGCGCCGCCCGTGAAGGAAACAAACCACGGCGGCGAGGACCAAGGCTTTGGCGAACGGCGATATTCGGCTCAGGATCGGCACGCGCGGCAGCCCGCTGGCGCTCTGGCAGGCCCGCGAGGTGCGCGCCAGGCTGCTGGCCGCCCACCGATTGCCCGAGGAGGCCGTTGAACTCGTCGTCATCAAGACCTCCGGCGACATGATCCAGGACCGTGCGCTGTCGCAGGCGGGCGGCAAGGGCCTGTTCACCAAGGAGATCGACGCCGCCATGCTGGCCGGCGAGATCGACCTCGCGGTGCACTCCGCCAAGGACATGCCCACCGCCTTTCCGCTCGGCATCGACATCGTCGCCTACCTGCCGCGCGAGGACGTGCGCGACGCGCTGATCTCCGCCAAGGCGACATCCCTCGCGGACCTGCCGGAAGGCGCCGTGGTCGGCACCGCGAGCCTGCGCCGCCGGGCCCTGGTGAAACGCCTGCGGCCGGACGTTTCCACCACGCTGCTGCGCGGCAACGTCGAGACGCGCCTGCGCAAGGCCGAATCGGGCGAGATCCACGCCACGCTGCTCGCCATCGCGGGGCTGAAGCGCCTCGGCCTGGCGAACCGGGCGGCCGCCATTCTGGACATCCATGACTTTCCGCCCGCGGTCGGCCAGGGCGCGATCGCCATAACGGCGCGGCCGGACGATGAGACCGCCGCCCGGGCCCTCGCCCCGATCGCGTGCGAGACCACCGCCACCGCGCTGGCGGCAGAGCGCGCGTTTCTCACCGTCCTCGATGGTTCGTGCCGAACCCCCATTGCGGGCCACGCCACGCTGGCCAATGGCGAAATCAGCTTCCGCGGCATGCTTCTGCGCGAGGACGGCTCGGAATTCTACGAGGCGCACCGCGCCGGCTCGCCTGCCGACGCTGCCCTGATGGGCACGGACGCGGCCCGAGAAATTCTCGCGCGGGCGCCAAAGGACATTCTGGCGCCCAAGGAGATCTTGGAGCCAAACGGCGGCTCTGCGCATTGACGTCGCTCGCCGCGCAGCCCCGCGCGGCTCGTTCAGGATCATCGTCCCGCATGCAGGTTCTTCTCACGCGCCCCGAAAACGACGCCGCCCGCACGGCCGAGCGGCTGTCGGCTTTCGGCCACGTGGCCGTGATTGCGCCGGTGTTGAGCATTTCGCCCACGGATGCGCGTCTGCCGACCGACGGCTTCGACGCGCTCGTGGCGACCTCCGCCAATGCGCAGCTGGCTTTCCGGTCTGGCGTTCCGGAGGGCTGGAAGTCGCTGCCCCTGTTCGTTGTCGGCGATCGCACCGCAGAGCCCTTCCGGGCGCTCGGTTTCGAGCGCATCCATGCGGCCGACGGCGATGCGACGTCGTTGGCGGCGCTGATCCGTGCGCACGCCGCTCCGGCAGCGCGGCTGCTCTACCTGGCCGGTACCGACCGCAAGCCGACCCTGGAAGGCGCCCTGATCGACGCCGGCTTCGCGCTGACCGTTCTCGAGACCTATCGGGCCGAAGCCGCGCCCGCACTGCCTGTGGCGGCCGCCGAGGCGTTGCGGGCCGGAACATTGGACGCCGTGCTGCACTATTCGCGCCGCAGCGCCGAAATCCTGTTCGCGCTGGCGTCGCACGAACGGCTTGTCGAGCCGTTGAAATCCCTGCGCCACCTGTGCCTGTCCGAGGATGTGGCTCGCGGCGTGCGCGGCCTGGGCGGCGCAACGGTGGAAGCCGCTCCCGGAACCGGAGAGGCAAGTCTGCTCGCGCTGCTGGACGCCGAACCGGGCCACTCCATCTCCGAACGGATTGGTGGTGGGGACGCGGGAGGTGAGGCTATAACGAGTGAACAGGCAGGCTCCGGCGGAGCCGCCCGACCTGAGCGGAGCATCATGGCTGAGACGGATCAACGCGGCGGAGGATCCCGAAAGCGGGGCGGAACGCGACGGGAGCCGGACGTGCTCGACCTGACGGCCGAGACGCTTGCGGGCGGCGCATCGGCTGCGCCCGCCGAGGTTGCGCCAGCGGCGGGCGACATCCCCACCCCCGCGACCGAAACGACGAATCACGCCGAAGCCTCGCCCGAGCCGCTGCCGCCCGAGGCGCCGGGTGATGAAACGCCCCCCTTTGCGCCTCCGGCCGGTGAAACGGAGACCTCAACCACGGCCGCAGCCACAGCTGACGAACCTGCGCCCGAGTTGGCGGCCGCCACCACATCTGTGCCCTCGGCCGGCAGGCTCGATGCGCCCACCCGCAGCGCGGACCGCTCCTCCGGCGCGCTCGTGCCCGCGGTCGCCGGCCTGGTGGGCGGCCTCATCGGCGCCGGCGTCGTTGCGCTCGCGCTTTACGTGTGGAGCGGGGCGAGCGACATCAACGAGCGCCTGACCCAGCTCGAGACGGGCGTGGGCGAGAAAGCCACCCGCCGCACCCTGGAGGCGCTGGAGAAGCGCGTCGGCGCGAACGAGGCCGCCCTCCAGGGCTCGCGCGCCGATCTGGACGGCCTCGCCAAGCGCCTGCCTGCCGACCCTGCGACCGCCCTGGCGCAGCTCACCGAGCGCCTCGACAAGGTCGAGAACGGCGTCACCACGCTGGAAAGCCGCCCCGCGGCGCCGGCGATCGCTCCTGCGCCGCCCCCGCCTCCGCCCGTTCCTGCGCTTGGCGCGCGCGAAAGCGCCGTGCTCACGGTCGCGTGGCTCGTTCGCGACGATCTTGGCCGCGCCCAGCCCTATGCGCGCGAGCTGAACGCCCTCAAGGCCGCGAAGGCCGACGCCGCCGCCGTGACGGCGCTGGAGCCCTTCGCCGACAAGGGCGCGCCCACAGTGGCGCAACTCTCGGCCCAGTTCGCGCCTCTCGCCGAAAAGCTCGCCAGCCCGGCGCCCGCGCCGCAGCAGGGCAGCGCGTGGGAGCGCATCCAGGCTCGCATCGCCGGCCTCTACAAGGTGCGCCCACTGGGCGAAGCGGCCGGCGAATCCAGCGCCGCCATCGCGGCCCGCGCCGACGCGGCCCTGAAGCGCGGCGATCTCGCGGCCGCTGTAGCGGAACTCGACAAGCTCCCGGCTGACGATAAGGCCGCGATCAAGCCCTTTCTCGATCTCGCCCAGGCGCGCCTCTCGGCCGGCCGTGCGGCGGATGCCCTGGTGGCCACGGCGGCCGACCAGGTTCTCGCGGCCACGCAATCTGGAGGCGCGGCCCGATGATCCGCACACTCGTCTTCATCGCCATCTTGATCGGCCTCGCCTTCGCGGGGGCGTGGCTGGTGGAACAGCCCGGCCAGGTGGTCGTCACCCTGCCCCGCTACGGGCAGATCCAGACCACGTTGATCGGCGCCGCGGCGGCGCTGGTCGCCTTCGTGGTCGCCGTGCTGGTGCTCTGGACGGCGCTGCGCTTCGTGCTTCGCCTCCCTTCGATCCTGAGTTTCACGGCGCGCGCCCGCAAGCGCGCCCGTGGCTTCTCGGCCGTGTCCCGCGGCATGATCGCGGTCGGCTCCGGCGATCCGCGCTCGGCCAAGCGCTACGCGGCCGAAGCCGCCAAGCTGCTCGGCAAGGAGCCGCTCGCGCTGCTGCTCAAGGCTCAGGCCGCCCAGATGGCGGGCGATCGCGGCCAGGCCGAGGGCGCGTTCCGGCAAATGCTGGACGACAATGAAACGCGGGTGCTCGGCCTGCGTGGCCTCTTTGTGGAAGCGCGCCGCAAGGGCGATTCGACGGCCGCGCGCGCCTACGCGGCCGAAGCCGCCCGGCTCGCTCCCTCGGTGGCGTGGGCCGGCGAGGCGCTGCTCGAGTTCCAGTGCTCCGACCAGGACTGGACCGGCGCCCTCGCGACGCTGGACCGCGGCGCCCGCAGTCTCGACAAGGCCGCCGTGAAGCGCCAGCGCGCCGTGTTGCTCACCGCCGATGCGCTTGCGCGGGCCGAACGCGAGCCCGAGGCCGCGCTCCTGCGCGCCCAACAGGCCGTGAAGCTGGCGCCGGGCCTTGTCCCTGCCGCCGTGCTGGCCTCCCGCCTCCACGCCCGCCGGGGCGAGCTGCGGCGCGCCTCCAAGGTCGTCGAGGCCGCCTGGGCGCAAGCGACCCATCCCGACCTCGCCACAGCCTACATGGATGTGCGCCCGGGCGATTCAGGCCGCGACCGCCTGGCCCGCGCCGAAAAGCTGCTCGCCCTGCGCCCGCACGATCCGGAGGGCCGCATCGCGGTCGCGTCCGCGGCCCTGCAGGCGCGCGATCTCGTGCGCGCCCGCAAGGCGCTCACGCCCCTGCTGGAAGGCCGGCCGAGCACGCGCGTGTGCCTGCTGATGGCCGACATCGAGGAAGCCGAAGGCTCCTCCGGCGGCGTGCGCGAATGGCTGTCCCGTGCGTCGCGCGCCCCGCGCGACCCCGCCTGGATCGCGGACGGCGTGATCGCCGATCGCTGGGCTCCGGTGTCGCCCGTCACCGGCCGCCTCGACGCCTTCGTGTGGGGCGCCCCCGTGGAGCAGATCGAGGCCCCGGCCGCCGAGCCTGCGCCGCCGCCCACCGCCGCCCTGCCGCTGCCCGCGTCCGAGGACGTGATCGCGGATGTGGACGAAGCCCCCGCGCCCGTGTTGGCCGACAAGTCCGAGCCGGCGCCGACAGCCGTGGCGGAGCCCGCCAACGCGGCTCCCGATCCCGCCGAGGCTCCGTCTGCAGCGCCGGCCGAAGTGATCCCGCCCGCCCTGCCGTCCAGGGCCGTGGAGGCCACGCCTCCGCCGGCGAGCCACGGCGACGAGCGCCCGCCGTCCCGGGAGGCTTCGCCGTCGCGGGAGGCTCCCGCCCTGCGCGTCGTCTCCGACACGCCCCCGGCGGCCGGTCCGCAGCCCGGTTCGCCGACAACGACCACGCCAGCCGAAAAGCCCACCGGCGCGGCGCGATACGATGCTCCTGCGGCCGGCCCCGGCATACCGCCCGCGATGGCGGCCGACGGACGATCCCGCAGGGTCTCGCCGCCGTCGGAGGTGATCTTCCCGCTCGCCGCCGCCCCGGACGACCCCGGCCCGGGCCCAGGCTCAGAACCGTCCCGCCGCGGCGCGATCACGTTCTTGCAATGATCGGGGGCGGCCTGGCCGCCTTCCTTTTGCTCCCAATCGGCACGGCCCCGCTTGCCAACGCGTCCCGTTCCGTCTAAGACCACGCCCGTCGCCGCAATAGCTCAGCTGGTAGAGCACCTCATTCGTAATGAGGGGGTCGGGGGTTCGAATCCCTCTTGCGGCACCACTTTGCAAATCAAACCTCTGTTCGTTTGTGGGCTCCCGGCGTGAGCTCGGCTGAATTCCCAATCCGATCCCACGACCAGAGGCCGAGCGGCTAATCATCTTGTCGAAGATGAACGCGCTGCGGCGGCCGACTTGCTTCGCCTGCTCCGCAGGGAAGTGTGCCTTCGCGGGATGTTGACCGCGCGCTCTGCGTGCGAATACGCTGGTCCTATCCGAGGGGCGCCTGCTTCGGCAGGCTGAGACGGCGCAAGCTGGACCCTTTGAACCTGATCCGGGTCATACCGGCGGAGGGACAGGATCTCATCTTGCCACTGCGCATCTGCCCCGGATTTCCACGCACGCCCGTGCTTTGGAGGTCCTCGTGAACACCTATGTAAAGCCTGATCCCGCGTCGCCTTCGACGGTGACGACGGGGCCCCTGCCGGCCTCGCGCAAGGTCCATGTCCCGGCGCCCGGGTTTCCGCAGATCCGTGTTCCCGTGCGCGAGATCGCGCTCAGCGCCGGGACGCAGGAGCCGCCGCTGCGCGTCTACGACGCATCCGGCCCCTATACGGACGCCGACGTTGTTGTCGATCTGGCCTCCGGCCTGCCCGAGGTCCGCTCGCTGTGGCTCTGCAGCCGTCCCGGCCTCGTCCCCGCCCAGCCGCGCGCCGTGAGGCCCGAGGACAACGGCTCCGTGTCGGCCGACGCGGTCGCGCCGGCTTGCCCGGCGGAGCGGCGGGTCCTGAACGGGTCCCTGGGAGCCCTGGTCACGCAATACGAGTTCGCCCGGGCCGGGATCATCACGGAAGAAATGCGTTACGTCGCCGCCCGCGAAAATCTCGGCCGTGAGCTGCCTCTCGCGGGCGCTGAGAAAGCGCTCGCGCATGGCGAAAGCTTCGGGGCCGCCATTCCGGCCCATGTCACCCCGGAATTCGTCCGGCAGGAAATCGCGGCCGGGCGCGCGATCATCCCGGCGAACGTCAACCATCGCGAACTGGAGCCGATGATCATCGGCCGCAACTTCCTCGTGAAGGTGAACGCCAATATCGGCAACTCCGCCGTGACCTCGTCGGTCGCCGAAGAGGTGGAGAAGATGGTTTGGGCGATCCGATGGGGCGCGGACACCGTCATGGACCTGTCGACCGGCCGCAACATCCACAACACGCGCGAGTGGATTCTGCGAAACGCGCCGGTTCCGATCGGCACTGTGCCGATCTACCAGGCGCTCGAGAAGGTGAACGGCGATCCCGCCAGGCTCGACTGGGAGGTGTTCAAGGATACGCTGATCGAACAGGCCGAGCAGGGTGTCGACTACTTTACGATTCATGCCGGCGTGCGGCTCGCCCATGTGCCGCTCACCGCGCGCCGGGTCACCGGCATCGTCTCGCGCGGCGGCTCGATCATGGCGCGCTGGTGCCTTGCCCATCACCGCGAAAGCTTCCTGTACGAGCGCTTCGACGAAATCTGCGCCATCATGCGGCGCTTCGACGTATCGTTCTCGCTTGGCGACGGGCTCCGGCCGGGCTCGATCGCGGACGCTAACGACGCCGCCCAGTTCGCCGAACTCGACACGCTCGGGGAGCTCACAAAGGTCGCCTGGCGCGAGGGCTGCCAGGTCATGATCGAGGGCCCCGGCCACGTGCCGATGCACAAGATCAAGGCCAACATGGATAAGCAGCTCGCGACCTGCGGCGAAGCGCCCTTCTACACGCTCGGACCGCTCACGACCGACATCGCGCCGGGCTATGACCACATCACCTCCGGCATCGGCGCGGCCATGATCGGCTGGTTCGGAACCGCGATGCTCTGCTACGTCACTCCGAAGGAGCATCTTGGCCTGCCCAATCGCGACGACGTGAAAACCGGCGTGATCACCTACCGGATCGCCGCTCATGCGGCGGACCTCGCCAAGGGGCATCCGGCTGCGCAATTGCGCGACGACGCACTGTCCCGGGCGAGGTTCGAGTTCCGCTGGGAGGATCAGTTCAACCTGTCGCTGGATCCAGACACCGCCAGGACTTTCCACGACGAAACCCTCCCGAAGGACGCGCACAAGGTCGCGCATTTCTGCTCGATGTGCGGGCCGAAATTCTGCTCGATGAAGATCAGCCAGGACATCCGGGCCGATACCCTCGCGGAAGAAGAGCGCCAGATAGGTCTGGCGGCCAAGAGCGCAGAGTTCGTCGCCTCGGGGGCGAGCATCTACGTGCCGCAAGGATAAAAACCGGCGCCAGGGCCGCCCTGGTGCGCGGCTCCGGCGCATGGCATCTTGGATCCGTTCAGGAGCCCGAACGCTCGGGAGAATCGGGAAGGCGGTGAAACTCCGCCACGTGCCCAACGCTGTAAGGGGGACCGCTTTCGCTTGACGCCACTGGCCTTCGCCGGGAAGGCGCGGAAACGGAACGAACCCAAGTCAGAAGACCGGCCTGAACCCATAGGGCACGCTCGCGGACGGAGCGGGGCCAGCTTCGATCCGTGAGGGGAATCATGGACGCGCATGGGGCGTTTTCCGACGAGGAACGCGCGGCTGTATACGACTGCATATTCAATCGGCGTGACGTGCGCTGTGAGTTCCTGCCCCGTCCGATTCCGCCCGAGGTGATCGGGCGGATCTTGCGAGCAGCGCACCACGCGCCGTCCGTCGGCTTCATGCAGCCGTGGGACTTCATCGTGGTGAACAATCCCAGCATCAAGTCCGCCCTGCACGAGGCGTTCACGGAGGCCAACATCGAAGCCGAACGCCGCTTCGATCCTGTGCGGGCGCGGGCCTACAGGAACCTGAAGCTGGAGGGCATTCGAGAGGCTCCTACCGGCGTCTGCGTGACATGCGATCGCAACAGAGCGGGCCCTGTGGTTCTGGGGAGAACGCACCAGCCGGACATGGATCTCTACAGTACGGTCTGCGCCGTCCAGAACCTGTGGCTGGCCGCGCGGGCGGAAAGCGTGGGCGTGGGTTGGGTGAGCATCATCAAGCCCGAACGGCTCCGCTCCATCCTGGGCATCCCGAAGGAGATCGTGCCGGTGGCCTATCTCTGCCTGGGCTATGTCGCCACGTTCCACCAGGAACCTGATCTCCAGGCAGCCGGCTGGGCGAAACGGGCCGAGCTGCCGGCGTTGGTCTCATTCGACCGGTGGGGCGCTCGCGATGAAACCCACTCGATGTTCAGCGCGCCACAGGCGAAAGTTCATCAACCCTGACCCTCGCCAGGCCATGGCCTAGCGAGGCGAGGCATTCACCTTAGTCGCTCGATCCCCGATGAATCCAGGCGCGCGAGGGCGTGTGCGATCGACGTTTCCCCTATCAACAAGTCCGGGCTGATTTCGGCGAGAGGCACGAGAACGAAGGCGCGATCCATCATCCGGGGATGCGGAAGGGTCAGATCGGGGCTCTCCACGGTGACAGCCTCGTAGGCAAGAATGTCCATGTCGATCAGCCGTGGACCCCAGCGCTCGTTGCGCACGCGGCCCATCGCATGCTCGATCCCAAGAAGCAGGTCCAGCAGCTCCCGCGGCCTCAGCTCGGTCTCGATCTCCGCGCAGGCGTTCACGAACCAGTCTTGCGCGACAGGCCCCCACGGGGGAGTCCGGTAGTCGCCCGAGCGGGCGATCACGCGCACCTTCCCGGTGTCAAGCCGGCGGAGCGCCTCCGCGATGGCGGCGCGCTTGGCGGCCGCGTCACGGCCGATGTTGCCGCCAAGACTCACCCAGGCCCTAGCCACGATGGCGCTCGATCTCGACCGCGACCGTATCGAGGATGTGCTGCACCGGCGCTTCCGGCTTCTCGACCTTGACCGTCACAGACCCGACGCGTGGATGGCCGGCCAGCACGGCTGAGGCGATCGCTTCGGCAAGGCCTTCGATGATCTTGAAGCGGCGCTGCGTCGCGATCCCGACCACAAGGTCGGCCAGGGCGCCGTAGCAGACGGCCTGGTTGTAGTCGTCCGCCGCGCCGGCCGGGCGAAGGTCCAGTTCACAGGTCAGCGTGATGTAGAAGCGCTGGCCGAGAGTAGCCTCCTCGGGCAGCACGCCATGGCGCGCGTAAACGGCGAGACGCGAAAGGGTGACGCGGTCGGTCATCAGTAGCTCCTGGCTCGTTCGCGTATCCGGCCGTAAACGCCATGCGCCGCGGGTCACGTGGCGTGCGGCGGATGTCCCCCGCCGCCACGATCGCGCCAAAGCGCGTCGAGAGTGCGCACGGCGTCGACATGCGCTCTCACGTCGTGAACGCGAATGATGTCGGCGCCGCCCGCAATTGCAACCGAATGGGCCGCAAGCGTGCCGAAAATCCGGCTTTTCGGGGCAACGTCATCGCCCAGGATGCGGCACAGAAAAGACTTCCGCGATGCCCCGACCAGGACGCGAAACCCGAAGGCTCGTAACTCAGCCACGCGCCGCAAAGCGTCCATGTTCTGCGCCCAGCTCTTTCCAAAGCCAATCCCGGGGTCGAGGATCAGCCTCTCGTCGCGAAGGCCCGCGTGGCGGGCCAGAGCAATGGTGCGATCGAAGTAGCGACGGAACTCGTCGACGATGTCGCGGGACGGGTCGAGCGTCTCCCGGTTGTGCATGGCGACCACGTCGCAATCATGGTCGGCCGCCACTGCGGCCATGTCCGGGTCGCGCTGGAGACCCCACACGTCATTGATGATGCGCGCCCCAGCCGCCAGCGCTTTTCGGGCGGTGTCAGCACGGTAGGTGTCGATCGAAATGGGGGACGACAGCGCCGGCGAGAGGGCCGCGACCACAGGAAGCACGCGGCGCTGCTCTTCCTCCTGGCCGATCGGCTGGTGCCCCGGACGGGTGGATTCGCCCCCGAGATCAACAATGTCCGCGCCCTCTGCTTCAAGATCCTGCGCATGGCGGACCGCCACCTCGGGATCAAAAAAATCGCCCCCGTCCGAGAACGAATCCGGGGTCACGTTGACGATACCCATGATGAGCGTGCGGGCGGGAAAGCCGGGAGGCTGCATGGCGGTCCACTCGGTCTCGGAGCGCCCGCTTATCGACCCGAAACGCACTTGTGTCGAGAAGCGCCCGTTGGAACGCGGGGCAGCTGAAAGCGCTTTCCAACCACTCAGGCGCCCGCCGTCATTCGCGAGCGTCCGAAGGCGCCGGGCTGAGCGGCGGAGGTTCCGCTTCGGCCGCGAGCGCCGCCCGGAATTCGCCGAGGCGGGCGCGGTAGCCTTGGGCGTCGCCGTATTCCAGGAATTCGTAATAGCGCTTGTGGGGGTCGCTGATCCTCAGCGCGTGCTTGATCGGGCACCAGTACTGCTCCGTGCGGCTCCCGATTTCCCGCACATACGCAATCACGCCGTTTGCGTAGCTGCAATACAGGCAGTTCAGCGCCTCAATCCAGTTGAGGTAGCTGAGGTGGCGTCGGTCGAGGCTGACGAAGTCGCCGCGCCGCACGCGCGGCATCGCATAAGCCCGGAAGCAGACGGCCTGGTACAGGCTCGCGCATCCGTCCAGCATCGCGATCGGCAAGACCAGCGAATAGATCACCGGGGCGGTGACGACCTTTACGACGTTGGAGTGGGCCAGGAAGCTCGCGACGGTGACGCGCAGGCGTCGGTTTTCCATCGCAATGCCGTGCTCGAAGGCGACGAGGCGCTCATTCACCGTCCAGCCGAGCACCTTGCGGCGCGCCTCGATCTCGCGATCCAGCTCTGCTTGGAGCCGGACGATCTCGCCCGCGAGTTCCCGCATCCGCTCAGTCACTGACCCCTAGCCTTCCATTCATGGCGGGACGACGCCCACCGCGCCGGGTCACCCCGGCCCGGGGGTCGAACGATCCCACGCCGGCCTGCGCTTCGGCATGGAGGCGCGCCGCCGGGCGATCACGCTGCGCATGGTTGCGGCAGGCGTGCAAGCACGTTGCAGTCGGGCTTGGTGGCCTCACCGCACGTCAGGGCGCAGTTTCCCCGCCGCCCTTGGGCCGCAGAACCAGAAAAGCTGCGATGATCCCTGCCAGAATGGCCGCCGCGAGCGCGAGGGCCGTCCAGTCGCCGGTCGCCGACCGGATGATCACGAGCCCCGAGCAGGCGAGGGCGCCTGCAACGGGAACCAGGAGGGACACCTCGAAGCGGCCGGGCTGCTCGGACGAGCGGAGCTTCAGGACAATCAGCGCCCCGTTCACCACCGCAAACACCGCCAGCAGCAGCAGCACGGTGGCGGCCGCGAGCTGCGCCACTCCGCCAAGCAGCGACAGGGGCGTCAGGACGAGCAGGATGACCCAGATGGCGACGTGCGGGGTCCGCCGGGTGTCATGCACGGCGCCGAGGCGCTCCGAAACGAGCCCCTGCCGGGCCATCCCGTAGAGGAGTCGGGACGCGGTGACGTAGTTCACCAGGGCCGTGTTGGCGACGGCGAACAGCGTGATCCCCGTGAAGATAACCGTCGGGAGCCAGGGCGCGGCCCGGGCCATCACGGCGGTGAGCGGGCCCGGCGCCTGCGCGAGATCGCGCCAGGGCACGACCGACACCGCCGTCACGGCGACCGCCACGTAGAGCAGCGCCGACAGGAGCATCGCGCCAATGAGGCCGAGCGGAATGGTGCGCTGCGGGTCGCGGCATTCCTCGGCGACGTTGATGCTGTCCTCGAAGCCGATATAGGCGAAGAACGTCAGAACCGCGCCCTGCATCGCCAGGATGGCCAGCGACGGATCGCCGGCCGCCGCGGGAGGAACTTCGAGATAGTCGACCGCGCCCCAGTAGCGCGCGCCGAACCCGATCACGAGCAGCAGCCCGCCCGCCTCGATGAGGGTGCACAGCACGTTGACCCACACGGCTTCACGGATGCCGCGCAGCACCACGCCGGTCAGCGCCAGAATGAAGCCGAACGCGATCAGCGACGCCTGCGAGGGCGCGCCGACGAGCTCGCCCAGATTGGCCGCGAACACACGCGACTGGGTCGCGACCGAAAGCAGGCTCGCGCACGCCACCGCGAGGCCGACCACGAAGCTCAGGCCCGGCGTCCGGAAGGCGCGCTGCACCACATAGGCCGCGCCGCCGGCGTGCGGATAGCGCGAGCCGAGCGACGCGTAGGAGAGCGCCGTCAGCAACGCCGCCACGAGCGCCACCAGAAACGCGAGCCACACCGCGTTGCCGACCACCCCCGCCGCCTGGCCGATCAGGCCGTAGACGCCGGATCCCAGCATCGAGCCGAGTGCGTAGAAGGTCAGCTGGACGGGGCCGATTGTTCGGCGCAAGGCCGGAGGAGGGACGGCGCCCTTTGGCGCGGCCCCGCTCACGTTGAACTGACGTCATCGAGCGCCCGCCGGACCTTACGGGTCACCACGCACCTGCGCGTCGGCCGCCTCACGAACCGCGTCGCCAACGGCCAGAAGCTGGCGCGACAGCTCGCCGCGCCAATCGGGGCGCCTGATCGTCTCAGGCGAAATCGAAGCATCCGCCACCTCAATAGGACATGAACAGTGGGACTGGGCTGCTCTTGAGGAGCGACTGCGTAACGCCTCCGAACACCAGCTCCCGCAGCCGGGAATGCACATAGCCGCCCATCACGATCAGGTCGTTCCGGCCCCAGATCGCCTTTTGCCGCAAGGCGTCCGCCGCGTCGCCGTCCACCGCCGCGATGGCGTAGACCGAGACGTTGACCCCATGGCGGGCGAGATGCGGGGCGAGCTCCGAGCCGTCGGCTGAACCGCGCAACTCCTTCTCGCCGACCACCGCGACGACTTCCACGTCCTCGGCGGCGCGCAGCAACGGCAGCGCGTCGTTGGCGGCCCGCGCCGCCCGGGCGCTGCCGTCCCACGCCACCATGATGCGCTGCGCCGAGAAAGTGGTCTGCTTCTCCGGCGCCACGAGAACGGGCCGGCCGCTCTCCGTCAGGAGCCGGTGCATCAGCTCGCGGTCCATCCCGAGGGCCTCGGGCTCGGCGTCCAGAATGGTCAGGTCCTGAAGCCGCGCCTGGGTGGTGAGCGCGTCCAGCAATTCGTGGAAGTCGAGATGGGGCGCTTCCGCTGAACAGATCACTCCGGCCATCGCGGCGCTTTTCTGCGCTTCCTCGGCGACGTGGTGCGCAAGCCGGTCCAGCCGTCGGTTCTCGGCCTCCACAGCCGCTCCCACGTACCGGCTCACGAAAGCATTGGGCAGGGCAAGCCGGACCGATGCGGCCTGCACGGTCGCGTGAGCGCCGGTCGCTTGAGCGAGCGAGAGCCCATATGCGAGCGCGGACGAGGGTCTTTCCGGTCCGAATTCTTTGGTGAGCGCGATCAGGACGCTCTTGATTCCGTCAAGCATTGGAACCTCCCATGGTGCAGGTCGACCCGAGCCTGAGCGTGTCGGCTCCCGCATCCTGCGAGCGATGGCCGGGCGACTTCCATGCGAAAGCTCAACTTTCGGTAGAATTATCTCGGTCTTTCCGGTTGGCCGCGCGGGCCCGTCGCCATCGCGGAGCATCGTTCGCCAGCCGGGAAGCTTCCAGTCGTCTCCGCTACCGCGGCGTGACGCGACCGCCATCGACAAGGCTGGTTGGGGGAAACACCACGAGCCGATCGCCGGCCGCGAGCCCCTGCGCGACAGCGGCCACCTGGACGGTGCGGCGGATCACCTGCACGGCGCGTTCCCGCGCCCGGCCGCCCTCGATCACGAACGCCGCCCAGCCGTCTCCCCGGCGGAACAGGGCGTTCGCCGGCGCCAAGGTCGCGTCCTGGATCTCCGCCACCGCGATGCGAACATCGACCCGAAAGGCGTCACCGAGCCCGGCCCAACTCGAGCGCGGGCTCGTGATGTCGACCACCACCCAGACGCGCTGCTCTTCCACCCCAAGCGCCGAAACTTTCGTGAAGCCCGCCGGCTCCACCAGACGGACCTTGCCGGCCAGCGGCTCCGGTCCGCCCCAACGGTCGATGACCACGTCCGCGCCGGGCCGAACCTCGACGGCGTCGGTGGTCAAAAGGTCGACGATGATCTCCAGGTCATGTGGGTCGCCGAGCTCTACAAGAGGCGCGCCGCTCGGCGCCACTGTTTCGCTTTCCTGGCTGATCCGGAGCACGCGCCCATCCACCGGGGCGGTGACATCCCATCGGTCCACGGAATCCTGGTCGTTATAGCGGGCCAGCAGCGCTTTTGCCTGCGCGAGCTCGTGCTCGGCGGCATGGCGGCGCAGCTGCGCCGCCTCGCGGTCGCGCTGCGCCAGCCGCAAGGCAAGCTCCTCGCGTTCGAGCTGCTGGGCCGACGAAATGCCTTTCCGGTTCAGCGTCTTCATGCGGTCCGCGTCAGCGCGGTTCTGCGCCTCCTGTTCGGTCGCGCGCTCCAGTCGGGCTTGCGTTTCCTGGACGGTGGCCTCCGCGGCCCCGACCCGCTCTTCGAGTTCGCGGCGGGTGCGCGTCTCCAGGAGCGGCGGCAGGGAAGGCAGCAGCGTCGCCACCACGCTTCCTTGGCGGACAGCGTCGCCGACCTTCAGTGTGGACCGCAGCATGCGCCCCGCCAGCGGAGCGGTCACCACGTAACGGTTCCGGATCCGGGTCCTGCCATACTCCTCCACGCTGGCGCGGAACACGCCCCGGGTGACCTCGCCCGTCTCCACAAGGCTGGGCTTCGGCCAGAATGCCCAAGCGAGCGTGGCGCCGATCGCCGCCGCCGCCAGCCCGCCGATCAGAGCCGTTCGGGTCCACGCCATCGTCATTCCCGCGTCTTCAGCGCAGCCACGAGATCCAGCCGGTCGACCCGGCGCCGGACCAGCAGCGCGCAGCCCAAGGCGGCGAACGCCACCGTGAGCGTCGCGGTCGCATAGGTCGGGGCGCTGATCACGACCGGGATCTGAAAGCTCTCGTTGTCGCGCAGCTCCAGCAGGGTGGCGACGAGCTGCCTGGCGAGAACGAGGCCGATCGGGATTGCGATCAACATCTGCACGGCGAGTTCGGCCAGCAGGATGCCTGACGCCTCGCCGCGCGTGAAGCCCAGCACGCGCAGACTCGCGAGTTCCCAGGCGCGCTCCTGCAGACCGATGCGCGCGCTGTTGTAGACCACACCGACCGCTATGATTAGACCGAACAGCGTGAGGACGACCGCGGACACGACCACCATCCCGGCGATCTTCTCGTCGAAAACCTGCAGCCAGACGCTTTTCACCGCCACGGCGGCGACGCGCGGCCGTTCGGACAGGGATCGCCAGATCGCGGAAGCCCGTGCGGGATCCACCCTGATCGCCGCCTGCGAGATGCGGTCGCCCTCCCGCATGAGGCGGTTCAAGGCGTCGATGTCGAGGTAGGCGTTGAAGCCCAGAAGCTCGTCCGCGAGGGCGACGACCGGCATGGCGACTGCCGGGCGCTTCCCGTCGAGCGCCTCGACCACCATGGCCGAACCGACCCCGACGCCAAGCCGCTCGGCCAGCCCGCGCGTCAAGGTCAGACCGTCCGGGCGCACCGGAACCCGGCGCAGGTCCTGCTCCCTGGGAACGCGCAGCTGCGCGCCGGCCGAAAGTCCTGTCAGCCCCACGCGATAGTCCCGCGGACCGGCGCGGAGGCGGACGGGCACGACACGCTGCCCCTCCACGGCCAGCACGCCCGGGATCGCCGCAATCTCGCGGGCGGCTCTTCCGGCGACCGGATCCGTGAACGACACCACCGCGTCGGCGCGGTCGACGCCTTCGAACTGGACCGCGATCATGAAGGCGAGCGCATCCCACCAGAACAGCCCCATCACGATCATCGGCACGGCCATCGCGAGGCCGAGCACGGAAAGGACCGACCGGACCGGTCGGCCCGCAAGGCCGCGGAGCGCCATCTTCGTCGTCGGCCGCCACCGACGACCAAGCGCAGCGCGGCTGAAGGCCGCCGGCGCCGCCGGGCGCATAGCTTCGGCAGGGCGCAGCGCCAGCACGCGGCGCACAGCCGCGAGGGCGCCTGCAGATCCGGCCGCGACGCTCAACAGCACGGCGATCAGCGGCGCGGGCGCGGGCATCTCGTAGATGAGCGCAGGGAAGCGAAAAAACGGCCGGTAATTATTCAACATGCCGTGGCCGTACCACACGCCCATTGCAACCCCGCCGGCGCAGCCGAGCGCGCAGAGCACGACGACAAACTTGAGGTAGTGCATTGCGATGGGACGGGACGGAAAGCCAAGCGCCTTCAGGGCGGCGATCTGCTCGCGCTGCGCCTCGACGAGACGGGCGAGGACGATGTTGAGCAGAAAGGCCGCGATGCCGAAGAAGATCGTCGGCACTGTGAGCGCCAGCGTGCGTTGCTCGGCGAGTTCATCCGACAGGAACCTGTGCGAGGGCTGGTCCCGCCGCCCATACCCGCCCCGCCCGCCATAGCGATCGAGAACCGCGTCCACCGCGGCCAGAACGGACTTTTCGGACGCGCCGGGCGCCAGGGTCGCCGCAACCGCGTTGAACGCGCCCTTCAAGTCGAAGGCGGCCGCCACCGCGTCCTCGTCCGCCCACAGCACCGCGAAGGTGCGATCGTCCGGCAGCGGGTTGCCCGGCCGGGACGCGTAAACAAATTCGGGCGAATACGCGATCCCGGCGACGCTGAACGTCTGCAGGCGGCCGTTCAGGATCACCCGGATTGGATCGCCCGGCTGCACCGACCAAGTCTCGGCAAAACCCGCGCTGACGAGGACCTCGCTACGGCCCGGCTCGAACCAACGGCCGCGCTCGAGCGTGAGCCGGTTCAACGCGGTCTGGCCGGACGACGGCAGGGCCACGATCCGACCCGCCACTGAAAGCGCGGATTGGGGCCAATCGAGCCGGACGTCCCGGATCACCCTGGCCTCGACGACGCCGACGCCCGGGATTTCGGACAGGCGCGGAACTACGCTCCTGGGCGCCCTCTCGACCTCGGCCCAGACCTGGGCGAAGCGGGCGTCATCGTAGAAGCGGTCCTGATTGGCGACCAGTGACGTATAGGTCCCGACCGACCCGACCAGAACCGTCACCCCGGCCCCGATCAAAAGCGCGATCGTGATCACCTGCGCGCGAAGCGACCAGAGATCGCGAAGGAGCTTGCGGTCGAGCAGGGTCACCAGTCCAACTCGCCGGGCGGGAGGCGGCGTTGGTTGACCTGCTCGCCGACAATGCGCCCGCCCGCAAGTCGGAGCACCCGGTTGGCCATGCCGGCGATCGCGCTGTTGTGGGTGATCACCACCGTGGTGGCGCCGACGTCGCGGTTGGCGCGGTCGATCGCCTGGAGGACGAGCTTGCCGGTTTCGACGTCCAGCGCGCCGGTCGGCTCATCGCACAACAGCGCGTCCGGGCGTTTGACGATGGCGCGCGCCACGGCCACGCGCTGCTGCTCGCCGCCGGAAAGCTGCGACGGAAAATGGTCGAGCCGCTGCTCTAGCCCAACAAGCGAAAGTGCGTCCCTCGGCTCCATCGGGTTCTCGGCGATCTCGGCCACGAGCTGCACATTCTCGAGCACCGTGAGGCTCGGGATCAGATTATAGAATTGAAAAACGAAGCCGACATGCTCGCGGCGATAGCGGGTCAGGTCGGCTTCGCTCGACCCGGTGAGTTCGTGATCGCGCCAGCGGGCCGTGCCCGACGTTGGCGCGTCGAGCCCGCCCAGGATGTTGAGCAGCGTCGATTTGCCTGAACCCGACGGCCCCAGCAGCACCACGAACTCCCCGGCCATGATGTCGAGATCCAGGTCCCGCAACGCAAACACGGTGGCCGCGCCGGAGCCATAGGTTCGGCAAAGCTTGCGCGCCACGAAAACCGGATCGTCCGGCCGAACGGGCTGGCTCACGAGGGATGCGGGGCTGGCGCTCTCAACCATGGAGCGACCGCCTGAGGCTCCCCGGCGAGCAGAAGCTCATGGGCCGGGCGGCGCGAATGCGTCGCTGAAGGGCACGATGGTCACCATCTCGTCGTTGACCGTCGTCACGCCGGGCACGTTTTCGGCCAGAACGCGAAGGCCGTCCCGCTCGCGGTCGTCGAAGATGCAGCCGGACAGCGTGACTGCGCCATTTGTGACGGAAGGCCTGATCGTTGCCTTCGGCGCCCATCCCTGCGCTTCAAACGCAGCCAGAAGGGCGGAGCGGATCTCCGCGTCCGACGCCGGCGCCGCGACCTTGCCGCGCGCCAGGATGGCGTCCAGGGCGCGCAGCAAGTCGGCGCGGCTGACGATGCCGACCAACTGTCCGTTGCGCAGCACGGGGATGCGCTTGATCCTGTTCTTCTCCATCAGCTGCACGATGGCGCTCAGGTCCGTGTCTTCATCCGCGCTCACCACGTCGGTCGTCATGACTTCGCACACGACACGTCCGTGCGTCTGGGCGAACTCGGCGGACATGCGGCCGGGTCCAAGCAGGAACTCCAGCCACTTCGGCCTGTGCGGCTCGGTCGCGAGTTCGGACCGCCGGAGCAGGTCGCCCTCGGAGATCATCCCTACGAGGCTCCCGCCGGCGTCGGTGACCGGCAGCCCGCTGACCCTGTGCGCCAACATCGCCCGGACGGCGTCCGCGAGCGGGGCCGTGTCCCTGACGGACACCACGCCGAACGACATCACATCTTTCGCTTTCACGTGTCCCCCCTTTCGGGCGATCCGGGGCGTCGGGCGTGGCCTGCAGGCGGAGTGAGCCGCCCGCCTTGGCCAGCGCGCCCGGGACCGAACGCAGACCCGCACGGACGCCGTGCAGGCCGAGGCGCGCGATCATCCGCCGAAACGCCGACGCGGGCGCTGACGTGGATCAATCGAGGGAATACGCCTGTCTTTCGGGGGCAGTCAGCGCCGGCTCAGAGACAAGCCAGGCGCGCCGCAATATCGAGCCACCCGAGGCCGCCGGCGACCGCGAGGGATCCGCGTTCGGCGAAGAAGCGGGCAAGACGCTTGTCGATGGCCAGAACCTCCGGGCCGAGCCCCTCGACGAGCCGTCGCAACACCACGAGCGCCGTTTCGGGAACCGCGTAGGAACATCGCTCGCCGTGAAAGAGGTTGCCGAGCTTCACGACCTGGCCGTTCCGCTGCAGCACCGCAAGAGCGCGGCGGACCGCCGAGCGCTGCGCGGCCGTAGGCTCGTCGACGTCGTAGATCGTTCTCGCAAGGTTCGGAGCGCTCATGTGCTCGACCTGGCGCAAGGCCTTCAGGATGCCCTGCTCGACGGGACGCTTCTTCGTCATGGCTTGCGCGCCCCGAGGCGAAAGCCGGTCGCCGCCGGGGACAAAGCCAGCCGGAGGGCGATGACCGCTAGCGGACGAGCGCGCAAATGTGAGCGCCAGCCGCGACGGACGGATAGGGTTATTGCCATGATGACGGGGATCCGCATAAGCAAGACGAGCGCGCTACAGAGTCGAGCGGCGTCAAAGTCTCGGACATTTGCGTTGTCCGGCGGATCGGCGGCCGGAAGAGCCACCCGGAATTTCACCGGGTCCTTGCGATAACCTTTTGTAGCCGCCCCACGTGGCCGTCGCAATACGCTATTTGAGGGTGCTCGCGCCTACGACTTGGGGCGATGATCACTGCGCCCAAACGCAAAACCGCCGCCCGGGAGAGTCCGGGCGGCAATCTGGTGTCAGCGGCGACCTTGAAGGTCGCCGTCCACGTCAGGTCAGACCGTGTAGGAGCGAACCCGGGTGCTGCCCAGCGTGGCGTCGCGACGGACGCCCGCCGACGTCGAGGCGGTCGTGACGGCCGATTCCGCGCCGGTGTAGCGGCCGTTCCAGCCTTCCGAGCGCCAGGTCGACTCGCGCTGGCTAAGGTCGATCGTGCCCTCGTCGTCGAGGATGTCGACGATCTGGGCGTGGTTGGCGTCATTGGCCCGCACGGTCACGAGCGTGCCGCCGCGGTGCACCGCCTCCGCGTAGGTGTGCGCGTCAGCCTCGTCGACGCCAGCGCCCGCAAGCGAGCCCAGGATGCCGCCCGTGGCCGCGCCCGCCGCCGCGCCGACCAGCGTCGAGGCGAGCCAGCCTGCGGCGACCACCGGGCCGAGGCCCGGAATGGCCAGCATGCCGAGGCCGGCCAGCAGGCCTGCGCCGGCGCCCAGGGTGGTGCCGACGGTCGCGCCGGTGCCGGCGCCCGTCTTGGCGTCGTCATGCACCGGAGATCCGGTGGTCGTCGAGTAACGGTCCCGCTCGGCGGCGTCGTTGGACACGATGCTGATGTCCTGGTGCGACACGCCGGCGCTTTCCAGGCGTCCCACAGCGGTTGCGGCGTCGGAATAATTGTCGAATACGGCGGCTACTGTTCTGCTGTTCATAACAAATCTCCAATTGTCAAAATCGGGCGCGCAGGCTTACTCAGCCGCGATGTTGCCCTTGTAGTCGAAACCGACCGTGACGCTCTTGCCGTTGTGCATCGCCTTGCCGCGCCAGATCCCCTGATCGTCTTTCTTGAGGTCGGTCACGTTGCTGAGGCCTGCGCCTTCCAGCTTGGACTTGGCCTGACCTTCGGTGAAGCTGTTGGCGCCCTTTTCGAGCGCGCTCGACTTCACGATGTTCACGGTTCCGGACGTATTGGCGCTGGAGGGCGCGTTGCCGTTGGGGTTCACGGCCTGGTTGGACGATCCCGTCGCACTGCCCGTTCCGGGCGAAGCGGGAGCGGGGTTGGTCTGGGCCATGGCCGCGCCGCTGAGCAGCAGGGCGGCGCTGACGAGCACCAAGACACGCTTCATGAATAATCTCCCGCAAAATGACGCAGCGGTGATTTGCTGCACCTGCCTAATTCATGGTCACCCTAAGTGTTCCATGAAATATGCGTAAGAAAGATCATGGGGTATGCTGCGGCGTTCAAGCTTGAAGGCCCACGCAAGCTGGCCTGGCACGGAATTTATCCACCAGAAACTGAAGCGTGACTGTGAATCCGCCGTTTGATCCCGACCGGTCCCGAGTGGCCTTTTCTCGCGTCAGGGCGCGAAAAAGCCGCCATGGGTCACCCCAGGCGGCGTTCGCGGCAGTTCTCGAGCGATCAGCGCGCCATTACATCCGTGGTCGGACGAAGGCTCGGGCGGCGCACCCACTCGGACAAGCCGGGATGCGCATGGTTTATTAATGGCGGCCGAAGATGTCGAAATGATGACATCTATCAATCTTTCCTATTGTCGAGCGACGCTGATTGAAGTTTACTGTTCCGGCGTTGCCGAATCCGGTTTCGGATCATGAATGGCGCCGCAAACCGATGGTCTCGCGCTATTGAGAGACCCGGTGCTTTGTAGGTCGCGAGGAAAAATCTCGTTACCAAGTTGTGTTGCTGAAGGATCCGTCACGATGGTTTGCGTGATAGACGGATCAGGAGGATTTTCGCCATGAGTCAACTTGAGCGGCTCGAACATGTTCTGGCGCTGTGCTCCAGCGCGCGCCGTCTAGCCAACCCCAACCAGGAGCCGCTGGTCGCCAGACTTCTCGATATGCTGCTTCTGGAACTCGGCGAAACGCTGGCGCAAACACCCGGGCACCGTGTGCGGATCATGCATGGCTTCACGCCTGTAGAGCAGGGGCGCGCGCCGCCGGAGTACTGATCACGCCGGCGCGCGCCGATCTCACTTGCCCGAGGGGATTTCCGTCCCCGCCGGCGCGCTTGTTCCCGCAGGGAGCGCCGCCGGCGCGTTCGCGGTCGGCTTCGGCCCCTCGTCCATGAACTGCGCCTTGGCGAGCGCCGCGAAGCGGCCGCCGGCCGCCACGAGCTGGTCGAAGGACCCGGTCTCGACGATGCGGCCGTGGTCGAACACCAGGATGCGGTCCGCAGACCGAATGGTGGCGAGCCGGTGCGCGATCACGAAAGTGGTGCGCCCGGCCATCACCTCCTCGAGGGCGATCTGCAGCTTGGCCTCGGTGCCGGCGTCCAGCGCCGAGGTGGCTTCGTCGAGGATCAGGATGGGCGGGTCCTTCAGCAGCGCCCGCGCGATCGAGATGCGCTGGCGCTCGCCGCCCGACAGGGAGCGCCCGCGCTCGCCCACCATGGTGTCGACGCCCGCTGGCAGCCGCTGGATGAATTCGGCCGCCTGGGCGCGCTCCAGCGCCAGCGTGATCTCGGCGTCCGTGGCGTCCGGCCGGCCGACGCGCAGGTTCTCGTCGATCTCGCGTGCGAACAGCATCGGTTCCTGGAACACCACGCCGATGTTTCGGCGCAGCGACGTGAGCGAGACGTCGCGGATATCGCGCCCGTCGATGCGGATGTGGCCCGACTGCGGGTCGAAGGCGCGATGCAGCAGGCCGAGCGTTGTGGACTTGCCCGAGCCGGTTGCGCCAACGAGCGCAACCGTTTCGCCCGGCCGCACCGCGAAGCTCACATCCGTCACCGCCGAGCGCTTGCCGTCATACGAGAAGCTCACGTCCTGGAACTCCACCAGGCCGGTGGCGCGTCCAAGATCCGGGGCGCCAGGCGCATCGCGCACGGCCGGCGTGGTGTCCAGCACGTCGAAGAATTCCTGCAGCTTCGGCACCTGCAGAAACAGCGCGTTGATGAAGGTCACAACCTGCTCCATGCGGGAGATCAGCATGGTGGCGAGGCTCATGAAGGCGACGATCTGGCCCACCGTGGCGAGGCCCTGCAGGTTCAGGTAGGTGCCGAGCAGGAAGATGCCCAGGATGGTGAGCGTCGCGGAGGCGCGCGTCGCCACGGCGGCCAGCGCCCACCAGGACAGCACCGGGATCTGCGCCTTCAGGAGCTGGTCGGTCAGATCCCGCATCGCCCGGGTCTCGTGCTCGATGCGGGTGAAACTCTGGATCACCGGCACGTTGCCGAGCGCGTCCGAGGCGTGCTCGGCGAGCGACGAGTTGTAGCGCTCCACCGAGCCCTGCATCGTCTCGGTCTTGCGCAGCACGCTGGTGGTCAGGATGGTGAACACCACCATCAGGATGACGAGCAGCAGGCCCAGCCGCCAGTTGATGAACAGGCTCAGCGGCAGCAACACCACCAGCGTCACGAAGGATGCGAAATGCTCGCGGAAGAAGGACAGCAGCAGGCCCTGCATGCCGCCCGCGCCGTCCAGCATCACCTTCAGCACACGTCCCGAATGCGTCGCGGTGTGAAAGGACAGCGGCAGCGTCAGGACGTGCTCGAAGAAGTTCGCCATCACGGCGAGGCGGCGGCGATGCGCGATGCGGTCGGCGTGCAGAGCCACCAGCACGCCGCCCGCGATCGTGAACAGGCCGAAGCCCACCCAAGCGGCGATCACCGGCGCGAGCTCGCCCCAGCTGGGCGCGACCTTCACGGCCTGGGCGTGCGACAGAAGGTCGATGATCTTGCCGAACAACAACGGCTCGGCGAATTGCGCGACCGCGAGGCCGACATTCGCGAGGGCGAGCAACACGCCGAGGCGCGCCTCGGGGCCGAGTTGCTGCAAGACGCGGACGTAAAGACGAAAAGTCGACATGTCGGTACTCAGGCTGCCTTGGCCGTTTATCGCATGCGGAGATCGAACGCCAACCGATGCGTTCAGCGCCGCACAACCACGCTCACTTAACCGTTCTTTCAGCCGCGAAACCTATGATTGGTTCCATCTGCGCAGAAGCGCCTCGCACGCCCAGAACGTCGGGAAAGCACCGTCATGGATTTCGCAACCGCCGTCGGCCTCGTGTTCGGGTTCGGCGTGGTCTTCACCCTGATCGCGATGGGCGGAAGTTTTTCGCTCTACTACGACATCCACGCGGTGATCGTGATCGGCGGGGGATGCACGGCCGCGACCATCATTCGCTTCCCGTTCTCGGCGTTGATGCACGGCCTGCCGATGGGCATCAAGTTCGCGTTCAAGATGCGCAGCATGAACCCGCGCGACCTCATCGACGAGATCACCAAGATCGCCGACACGGTGCGCAAGACCGGCCCTACTTCGCTGGAGAACGTCCAGGTCGACGATCCTTTTCTGGCCCAGGGCGTGCGCTATCTGGCGGACGGTTACGACCGCGACTTCATCCGCGACGCCATGGAGCGGGACCGCGACAACTTCCTGCAGCGCCTCGACGAGGGTCAGAAGATCTATCGCCACGTGGGCGACGCCGCGCCGGCCTGGGGCATGATCGGCACATTGGTCGGCATGGTGCAGATGTTCGCCAACATGGACGACCCGTCCAAGCTCGGCCCCTTCATGGCCATCTCGTTGCTCGCGACCCTTTACGGCGCCCTGGTCGGCAATCTCATATGCCTGCCGCTGGCCGACAAGTTGCACCTGAAGCTCGAAGAGGAGGACATCTCGCGGACGCTGATCATCGACGGCGTCCTGCAGATCCGCGACTCCAAGAGTCCGACGATCGTGCGCGAAATGCTCATGGCATACCTCTCCGATCACGACCGCCACAGCATGGCCGAAGCCGCCTGACGGGGCCGAAGGGAACAGCCCATGGCGCGCAAGAAAGCTGGAGGCCACGGTGGGCACGGCTGGTTCGTGACCTTCGCGGACCTGATGGCGCTGCTGATGAGCTTCTTCGTGATGCTCACCGCCATGTCGACGCAGGACCAGAAGAAGATGCAGGCGGTCGCGGGCTCCATGCGCGACGCTTTCGGGGTGCAGCGCGAGTCGCGCTTCGCGGGCGTGATCGAATCCGACGGCATCCCGACGCGCCCAAACCTCAAGAACATCAAGCAGGCGCCGCCAGAGCAGGGCTCGGATTTCACGGCCCCGAGCCAGTTCGACCGCCCCGACGACGGCATCGCGGTGACGTCCTTCGACCGCGCCTTCGCGCTCGCGGCTGCGTCCCTGCGCCAGGCGCTGCAGGACATGCCGGAGATCACCGAGGTTTCCAAGAACATCATCATCGAGGAAACCAAGGACGGCCTGAACATCTCGCTTGTGGACCAGGACGGCCGGGCGATGTTCCCCGATGGCTCGCGCGAGCCGTTTGAGCGGACCAGAAAGGTGCTGCAGTCGATCGCGCCGGCCGTGCGCAAGATGCCGAACCGGATTGCGGTGGGCGGCCACACCTCGGCGGCGAGGCCCGGATCGCGGCCGGGCTGGACCGCCTGGGAGCTTTCGGTCGGCCGCGCGTCCGCGGTGCGCGAGATCCTGGCCAACGCCGGCATCCCGGACAACCGCTTCGCCTCCGTCACCGGCAAGGCCGACACGGAGCCGATGTTTCCGGACAATCCCTATCTGCCGGCCAACCGGCGCGTGACGATTACGCTGCTGCGTGAGGCGCCGCCGCTGCCGTTCGGCAAGTTCTAAGGCGCAATCCCAGAGTGGCTAGCGGCCGCCTTCCACGATGATGTCCCAGTAGACGCGGTACTTTGCGCCCGGCCGATCAACCGCCGCGATGCCGAAGCGACGGCCGGCCGGGGCCAGGAGCACGCGATTGTGCGGCGGCGAATCCCGCCAGCCCGAGAACGCCTCGGCGAGCGTGCGATAACCCGCCGAGACGCGCTCGGCCCGGTTGGCGCCAAGCCCGGCCTTCTGCGCCGAGATCGTCGGCGTCTCGCCCCAGGTCGACGTATCCGTCTCGGCCACCCCGCTGGCCCGCCGCCGCGCTTGCGCGACGAGTTCGGCGTCCAGCGCGAGCGGAGCGAGCCCGCTTTTCGCCCGGTAGGCGTTGATCATGTCTAGCGCCGCCGCCTCGTCCAGCGCGGCGCCCTGGTCAAGCCGCTGGTAGAAGGTCGGCACGGTTTCGACGCTGGAAGGAGGCGCGACCGTGCAGCCCGCAAGGCCGACGACCGACAACGTCGCCACGACGGCGAAAAGATGCTTCAAGGCTGGGTTTCCTCCGGGGGCTTCTGCTCAGCCGCAGAGCCGGCGGCATTGTCGTTACGCCCTGTCCGGCGGACGCCAGGCAGCAATCCGTGCCGCAACGCTTCCACTTCGCCGCGCAGATCCGAGATGCCCTCGATCTCGAATTTGGGCGTGCCGGGCGGCTGGCCGATTCCCAGGTCCCGCAGGCGGCGGAAGATCACGAAATGCAGGTCGCTCGACACCCGCGACACCATGTCGACATCCGACACGAACGCGATCAGGTCGAAGCTGAGCTCGTCGCCCTTGATGCTCTTGAACAAGACGCGGGGCGCAGGGTCTTCCATGACGTCCGGGTGCTCGGTGGCTGCGTCGCGCAGCAGCTTCGCGATCATGTCGGCGTCGGCGTGGCGCGGGGCGGGCACCGAGATCAGCACGCGGCCTGTGCGGTCCGCGTGGACCCAGTTCTTGACCACGCCGGACACGAGGTTTGAATTCGGCACGATCAGGGTGCCGCGGTCGAAGGTCTCGATCTGGGTGGCGCGCACGTTGATGCGCCGCACATGCCCCTGCTCGCCGCCCACCACGACCCAGTCGCCGACCCGGATGCCGCGCTCGGCCAGCAGGATCAGGCCCGACACGAAGTTGTTCACGATCGACTGGAGGCCGAAACCGATACCGACCGACAGCGCGCCGGCCACGATCGTGAGCTTGTCGAGGCTGAGCCCCAGATAGCTGACCGACACCGCCGAGGTGAGCACGAAGCCCAGATATCCGAACCCCATCGTGATGGAGTTCTTCAGGCCGGCGTCCAGATGGGTGTGCGGCAGGTATTTTGATTGCAGCCAGCGCTGCACGGCCCGGGTGATGAAGATGCCGCCCGCAAAAAACACGATCGCGAGCAGGATCGTCGACAGCGAGAGCGTCACCCCGCCGATCGTGATGCCAAAAAACAGCGCCCGCACGGACGAGAAGATGTCGCCCGATTCCACGCCCCACGGGGCGAGCAGCAGCAGCAGCGCCAGCCCGAGCAGCACCACGCGTCCGAAGCCGGCCGCCAGAATGCCGATCTGCTCCAGCGAACCGCGCGAAAGCCCGACCGTGGACTGCACCAGCCGCGACGTCCGCCCCCTGTCCGAGAACGCGCCGGTCACGAACTCGTCCAGCAGCGTCATCGAGAGCATCAGCACCGCGATCACGATGCCGGCCCAGGCGACCTGCTCGGCCAGGAACCACGCGAACGCGATGTAGCCCACCACGGCGGCTCCCACCACCGTGGCGACCAGGATCCAGCCCGCGATGCGCAGCGGCCCGGTCAGGTCCGGCTCCGTCGAGACATGCGGCCCGAACGCGGCCTCGTCGCAGGAGTCCACGGACCGGATGAGC
Source organism: Alsobacter metallidurans (assembly GCF_014636935.1). Classification (GTDB taxonomy): domain Bacteria; phylum Pseudomonadota; class Alphaproteobacteria; order Rhizobiales; family Beijerinckiaceae; genus Alsobacter; species Alsobacter metallidurans. Next base: position 384,645 of record NZ_BMES01000003.1, read on the forward strand.
TGCAGCGCCCGGCCCACCACGGCCGCGACCGCAAGGGCGAAGAACCCCTTGGTGGCGATCGAGAGCTTCAGGCCGGCCGCGATGCTCTGGTACAGCGTCTCCAGCACGCGGCTGGAGGCCAGCAGCACCGCCATCAGGGTGGCGAGCCGCATCAGCCAGTCGGCGCGGTCGTCCGAGACGTTGTAGAGGCGCCAGTTCATGCGCCCCGGCGCGAGCAACCCGTCCGCGAGCCCCTGCACGAAGCTGATGAACGCGATGCCAGCGACCAGCGAGCCGAACACCGGCTCCAGTCGGGTGGGCAGCAATTCGAGCCCGCGCACGATCTGGTACAGCAGAAACGCCGCCAGGGTAGGGGCGGTCGCGCTCACGAGCGTCACGGTGGCGGCCGCGATCGCCTTCTGAAACCGATTGGGCTGGCCGGCGAGCCGATCGCGCTTCACGAAAGCCAGCGCGAACCGCCGGACTGGCAGGATGAGCAGGAGCGCCAGCGCCAGCGCGCCCGCAAAGCCTGCCGCGCCGGTGGGTGACAGGCGCTGGCGCGCCCGTTCAATCGCGTCCCCGGCCACAACCGAGATCGCCCGGACGTCGTGCGGCGACGACGCGCCCACGTCGAGCCAGAGCGAGGGCGAAAGGACGCTTTCGGAGGGCTGGAACAGCCGCTTGGCGAACTGGTCGCGGCGGCGGTCCACCACTTCCTTGTCGATCTGGTCGACCTGCACGAGGAGGCTGCGCGCCAGCCGGATCGTTTCGTCGACCTCGTTCAGCGCGACGTTGCGCTCGTCGCGCTCCTTGGCGACGTCCGGCGACTCGGGCGGCGACTTGTCGTCGGGCTTCGGGCCGAGCTCCTTGAGGCGCGAACGGATCGCGTCGGCGCGCGGGGTGAGCTCTGTGACGACGCTGCGGACCTGCTCGGCCAGCGGCTCCAGCGTCGGCCGCACCTGCTGCAGCGCCTGGTCGGTTTCCCGGCGGGCAACGCCGGCCTCGAGCTGGTCGAGCTGGAGGCGGATGCCCTCGAGCTTGGTGCGCTGGGCCGTGATGGAGCCCGGCGCGGCGTTGGCGGGAGCCGGAGGAGTTGGCGGCGACGCCGCCGGCGTGGCGGCGGGCGTATCCTGCGCGAACAGCCACTGGGCGTGGCCGCTGCTCATCCACGACAACGATCCGGCCGCCAAGGCGGCAAGCACGGCGAGGCGGATGGCGTAGGGCCTGGCGGCCGTCAGGCGTGCGAGCATGCGATCCTTCCGGTCGGCGAACCCAGGGCGGGCCGCCACGATTCGGCAGCCCGACAAGATGCCCAAGGATGCGACCGAAGCAAGGCGCAGGCTCCCGTGAGCCCGCGATCAGGCCTTACTTGGACGCCTTGTAGCGCTCCACGCCTTCGAGGATCAGCTTGCGGGCCTCCTCGGCGTCGCCCCAGCGCAGGACCTTCACCCACTTGGTGGTCTCGAGGTCCTTGTAGTGCTCGAAGAAATGTTTGATCTGCGCCAGCGTGATCTCCGGCAGGTCGGTGTAGTTCTCGACCTTCTCGTAGCGTCGGGTGAGCTTGGGCGACGGCACGGCCAGGATCTTCTCGTCCCCGCCGGCTTCGTCCTCCATGAACAGCACGCCCACTGGGCGCACGCTCATCACCGCGCCGGGCACGATCGCGCGCGTGTTGGCGACGATCACGTCGCAGGGATCGCCGTCGTCCGAGAGCGTGTGCGGGATGAAGCCGTAGTTCCCGGGGTAGCGCATGGACGTGTACAGGAAGCGGTCGACAACCAGCGCGCCCGATTCCTTGTCCATCTCGTACTTGATCGGCTCGCCGCCGATCGGCACCTCGATGATGACATTGACCTCGTGGGGCGGGTTCTTGCCGAGCGACACCGCTTCGATACGCATCATACTGCTCCGATCGTCCGGCCCGTGCGGCCGGTCTCTTGATAAGGTGGGGTGGGTTGTAGACGCCGCCCGGACGGGCGACAAGAACGACTTTCCGGCAAGGCCGCCGGCGCGTCAGCTCCACCCGAAGGCGAACCGCTGCCGCACTTCGCCGCCGAAGCGTTCCTCCATCTCGCGCACCTTGATGCCGCCGAGATGCCGGTAGAAACCCACCGCGCGCGAGTTGTCGGCCAGCGACCACACGATCAGCCCGCCCATCCGGTGGCCGATCAGGTCCCGCCGCGCGGCGTCGAACAGCCGCCGGCCAAAGCCGAGCCCCTGGAATTCGGGCGCGAGATAAAGCTCGAAGATCTCGCCCCGGTAGGGCGAAACCGCCAGTCGGTTGCGGCCGTAGCTCGCGTAGCCGCGCACCTTGTCGTCGAACTCCAGCACCGCGATGCGCCCGCCGCGCGCGATCACGCGGCTCCACCAGTCGGGGCCGCGCCGCTGCACCATGCGCTCCAGCTCGCGGCCCGGGATGATGCCCCAATAGGCCTCGCGCCAAGCCGCGTCATGCACCGCGGCGACGTCGGAGGCGTCCGCGGACCGGGCGAGGCGGATGGAGATCGCGGCCTGGGTCACCATCGAAGAATAGGCCTCGAACATTCGAGCCGTAAAGACCCGCCCGCGGACGCGCGACGGTTGCGCGCAGACCCGCTCGGCCCCGCGGGATTGCGACGCCGCGCCGCGGCTGCTATGGCCCCGGCTGCACCCCCGCCCCGGAGCCTTAAGCCGCGTGCTGAAGTCGATGAAGCCCGAAGACCGCTACGCCCGCCGCATGGCGCGGATCGCGCGTTGGGACCGGCCCATCGGCGGCGCCTGGGACCGGGTGAAGGCCTGGACCAACATGCTGGCCAGCGACCACGGCGTGTTTCGCCTCGCCTACCTCAACCTGCACAAGGTCACGCCGCAGTTCTGGCGCGCCGCCCAGCCGGCGCCGCCCGACATCCGCGCCGCCGCCCGCCAGGGCCTGCGCACGATCGTGAATCTCCGCGGCGGCCGCGAGCACGGCTCCTGGCCGCTCGAAAAGGAAGCCTGCGAACGCGAGGGCGTCCGGCTCGTCGACTATGTGGTGCGCTCGCGCGGCGCGCCCGACCGCGACGCCGTGCTGGGCGCCAAGCGTTTCTTCGAGACGCTCGACTATCCCGCGCTCGTCCATTGCAAGTCGGGAGCCGACCGCGCCGGCTTCATGTCGGCGCTGTATCTGCTGATCCACGAGAACCGCCCGCTCGACGAGGCGATGGACCAGCTCGCGCTGCGATACGGCCATTTCCGCTTCGCCAAGACCGGGATCCTGGACGCCTTCTTCGAGCGCTACCGCGACGAAGGCCTGGCCCGCGGCATGCCGTTTCTCGAATGGGTCGAGACCGTCTACGACCCCGAGGCGCTGGAGCGGGACTTCAAGCCGAGCTTCTGGTCGGACGTGATCGTGGACGGCCTGCTCAAGCGCGAGTGAGATCGAACTCAGCCATTTCCAGCCCGTCGGCTCCGGCCTGCAGCCGGTGCAGCTTGGCGTAGATGCCGCCCCGCGCCAACAGCGCGTCATGCGAGCCGCTCTCGGCTACGCGCCCGCGATCCAGCACCACGATCATGTCGGCCATCCGGATGGTGGAGAGCCGGTGCGCGATCACGAGCGATGTCCGGCCTTTGGTCAGCACCGCCAGCGCGTCCTGCACGGCCCGCTCGGATTCAGCGTCGAGCGCGCTGGTGGCCTCGTCCAGCACCAGGATGGGAGCGTCCTTGAGCAGCGCCCGCGCGAGCGCGATCCTCTGGCGCTCGCCGCCCGAGAGCCGCGATCCCCGGTCGCCCACGGGCGAGTCGTAGCCGTCCGGCAGCCCCATGATGAAGTCGTGCGCCGCCGCGGCGCGCGCGGCCGCCTCGATCTCGTCCTGCGTCGCGTCAGGCCTGCCAAACGCGATGTTGGCCCGCACGGTGTCGTCGAACAGCACCGCCTCCTGGGTCACCACCGCGACCTTGGCCCGCAGGCTCGCGAGCGTGACGTCGCGGACATCCACTCCGTCGATCCGCACCGCGCCGTCGGTCGCCTCGAACAGCCGTGGCACCAACGATACCAGCGTCGACTTGCCGGATCCCGACCGTCCCACGAGGGCGGTCATCTTCCCGGCCGGCACCACGAGGTCGATGCCATGGAGCGCGACCTGGTCGTCGTAGCGGAACGACACGTTCTCGAACGTGATCGCGCCGCCCGCCACCGCGAGCGGCTGCGCGCCCGGCCGGTCCTGGATCGTCGGCCGCTCGTCCATCACGGCGAACACGCGCGACAGCGACGCCACGGCTTCCTGCAGGATGGCGTTGAGATTTCCGAGCGTCCGCAACGATTGCGCGGCAAGCAGCAGGGCCGTGATGAAGCCCGTGAAGTCGCCGATCGTCGTCTGGCCCTTGATGATGCGCCAGCCGATGAACACCAGCACGCCCGCCACCGCGAAGCCGCCGCCGATCTCCAGAATGGGATCGAGCCGGGAGCGCTGGTTGGCGGACTTCATCTTCAGCCGGCGGATCTGCTCAAAGAATGCGCCGGCGCGCTGCTTGAGGTAGCCCTCCAGCCCGTAGGTCTTGGCCGTGCGGATGCTCGCGAGGCTCTCGGACACCATGCCGGCCATCAGGGCCGTCTGCTCCTGAGTCGACAGCGCGGTGCGCCGCAGCTTCTTGCCGATGCGCGCGATGGCGGGGGCCAGAAGCGGCAGCACCACGAGGGCGATCAGCGTCACCTCCCAGTCGATCCAGAACATCACCCCCACCACCGCGATGGCGGTCGCGAGGTCGCGCAGGAACACCGTCGACAGGCGCGTCAGCGCCTCACGGATAAACGCGAAATCGGTGGTGAAGCGCTGCGTCAGCGCGGCTGGCGTTTCGCGCCCAAGCTGGGCCACGTCCGAATCGATCAGGCTGGCGTAAAGCGCCGTCTGCATATCGGCTTCGATCCGGGTGACGATGCGATTGGTCAGGATCGACTGCGCCAGCATGGCGAAGCCCTTCACGGCCGTCACCAGGATCACCACGAACGGCACGAGCTGCACAAAGCGCTTGTTCTGCTGGTCGAAGGCGTCGAACGCCTTCTTGATCACCACCGGGTAAAGGCTGCTCGCGCCCGCCAGGATGATCACCGTGACGAGAATCAGCGCCAGCTGCCGCCAATGCGGCCGCATCCACTCGGCCCAGAGGCGGCGGACATAAGGAAGCGTGTCATGGCTGACGAGCGTGCGTGCCGGCTTGGTGGCCATCAGAACCTGTTGCGTGCGGCTGGGGAGCGTCGGCACGGGGCCGGCACGTCTCACCCGCTCTTAGCCCATTTCGGCGCAAGAGGCGACGCGGCCCTCGTCGAGAAACCTCTCAGCGGCCGAAGATGCCCTTGAACAGCTTGGCGAGGCTGTTTCGCTTCTTTTTGCGTTCCAGCTCGGCCGCATCCTTGACCCACGCGACCTGCACGACCCGGCGCTCGCCCGCGAAAGGCGGGTGCCCGTGCCAGGAGTTGTCGGCGCGCAGGAACGCGAACATGGTCCCCATGGTGGGCGGAACCTCCAGCACCATGTCGTCAAAATCGTCCGGGCCGCGCAGCACCCGCAGGCGACCGGCGCCGCCGTCGTCCCAGGCGTCGTTCATGTAGACCAGCAGCGTCATCACCTTGCTCGGCCCGTCCGTGTGGGGGCGGCCGTCCTTGATCTGCGAAATCTTCCGGATGGTGGTCAGCCGCGGATAGGGGCTGAGATCGAGGCCGAATTTCTCCGAAAGCAGCGCAGTCAGGCGCGGGCCCTCGAGTTCGTCGATCAGCGCCTTGAAGGCGCCCTTCACCTCGACGTCGTCGACGGTCAGGAATCCCGGCTTCGTAATATTCGGGAACTCCTCGCGCAGTTGCGGAACCATGTCCTTGCGCAACACGTCCGAAGCGAGAAAGAAGCTATAGGGCTCGCGCGACACTGGCGCGGCGCGCACCACGTCCGAATCGATGATGCTCGTCTCGGCGGCCATGGTCTCCCCCGTGGCGCAACATTCGCCCCCGGGGTAATTTCTAGCGATTGCTACCTAGAGGTGCAATTTTACGAATCCCAATGTGGCCGAACCTGCAGCGCAGGGCCGTCAGGGAGCGCGGCAGCGAACCCAGAGCGCGTGCGGGTAGGCGTCAGGACGATCGGCTACGTCAGAGCAGCGCTGGCCGTCGATGACCCGCTCGCTCTCCTGCCCGACCTTCCGGGTCGTGATCGCGCCGGTTGTCTCGGCGGGGTCCTTGCGGATCGGCGCCGGAGCGGCCGCCTGGCTGTCGGCGGGCGGCGAGGAGGCCTGCTGGGCCGGGCGTTCCTCGCCGAAGGCCGGGGCCGCCAAAGCCATCCCGGCCAGAATAACCAAGCCTGCCAGTGTGCGCATTGAACTCTCCTTTGGGAGATCAACGCCTTAGAGGCGGTGCGGTTCGCCGCTGCGGCTGTGGTCTAGTTAACGCCGTCCAGCAGACGGCGGGCGATCACCTGCGCCTGGATCTCGGCCGCGCCCTCGAAGATGTTGAGGATGCGGGCGTCGCACAGCACGCGCGAGATTTCGTATTCGAGCGCGAAGCCGTTGCCGCCATGGATCTGTAGGGCGTTGTCGGCCGCCGCCCAGGCGATGCGCGCACCCAGCAGCTTGGCCATCCCGGCCTCCACGTCGCAGCGCTTGCCGTCGTCCTTGGCGCGTCCGGCGAAATAGGTGAGCTGCCGGGCGATGTTCACCTCCACGGCCATCATCGCGATCTTGTCGGCGACACGCGGGAAGGCGATCAGCGGCTTGCCGAACTGCACGCGCTCCTCGGCGTAGCGCAGCCCGATGTCGAGCGCCGACTGCGCGACCCCGACCGCACGGGCGGCGGTCTGGATGCGGGCCGACTCGAAGGTCTGCATGAGCTGCTTGAAGCCCTGGCCCTCGACGCCGCCAAGGAGGTTCTCGGCCGGAACCTCGAAGCTGTCGAAGGCGAGCTCGTATTCCTTCATGCCGCGATAGCCGAGCACCTCGATCTCGCCGCCCGTCATGCCGCTGGCCGGAAACGGATCCGCGTCCGTGCCGCGCGGCTTTTCGCCGAGCAGGATCGACAGGCCGCGATAGCCGGGCTCGTCCGGGTTGGTGCGCACCAGCATGGTCATGACGTCGGCGCGCACCGGATGCGTGATCCAGGTCTTGTTGCCCGTGACCTTGTAGACGTCGCCGTCCCGCACGGCGCGCGTCTTCAGCGAGGCGAGGTCCGAGCCGGTGTTGGGCTCGGTGAACACCGCCGTGGGCAGCACCTCGCCGCTGGCGATCAGCGGCAGCCACTTGGCCTTCTGCTCCTCGGTGCCGCCGCCGATGATCAGCTCGGCCGCGATCTCCGACCGGGTGCCGAGCGAGCCGACGCCGATATAGGCGCGCGACAGCTCCTCGGAAACCACGCACATCGAAACCTTGGAAAGGCCGAGCCCGCCGAATTCCTCCGGCAGCGTGAGCCCGAACACGCCGAGTTCGGCCAGCTTGGAGACGACCTCCATCGGGATGTACTCGTTGCGCAGGTGCCAACCATGCGCGTGCGGCAACACCTCGGCCTCGGCGAATTTCCGCATCTCGGCGCGGATGGCCTCCAGCGTTTCGTCGAGCCCGCTGTCGCCCATCGTGGGCGCGCCCTGCGCGTCGCGGATGCGGGCCACCAGCCGGGCGCGGTGGGCCGGCGTGTTGCCGTCCGCGATCAATGATTCCACGGCGCCCGTCCGCCGCGCCGCGATCTGCGCCGCCGAGAGGCCGAGCGCCGGCAGGCGGATGATCTCGCCCTGGCTCATCGGAATGCCGCCGAACGCCTGGGCGCAATACTCGCCCACGCCGATCGCGATCAGCAGTTCCTCGGTCTCGCCGTAGCGTCCTTCGGCCTGCAGCAGCCGCCCATAGGCGGCGAGCTCGCGGATGGCCTCCGCATAGGTGGCCAGCCAGGCGAGGCCATGCGCGGCGTGCTGCTCCTGCTCGAGCAACGCCGCCGAGATCTTGCCGTCACGGCTGACTTTCGCCCGCACCGCGGCCGTGGCTTCGCCCGCGAGAGCCGACACCGCCGCGGCGGCGTCTTCGGCCAGCGCGAGCCAGTCGGGGGCGTCGTGGGTTCGGGCGGCGGCGACGGACATCGGGGGCTCCTCGGCTCCTGCACGGCGTTTTTCGCAATGCAACATGGCGCGGAGCGCAGCCCTCGGCAATGGGCCTTTTGGCGGGCGCGGGCTGTCAGCTTTTGCGTGTCGCGAGCGCCACGCCCGCGCTGGTAACCACCATTCCGACCACCTGAACCGGGCTCAGAGTCTCGCCGAACAGCAGAAACGCCTCGATCGCGACGGTGGGCGGCACCAAATAGATCAACGCAGCCGCCCGCGAGACCGCGCCGTTGCGGATCAGAAGGAGCAGCAACCCGATCGCGCCGAGCGACAGCGCCACCACGGACCACGCCATGGTGAGCACGACCTGGAGGTTCCACTCTACCCGCATGGGCTCCAGCAGCAGCGCGGCCGGCGCCACCGCCAGGAAAGCTCCCGCATATTGCAGCGCCGTGATGGTGCGCAGGTCGCCGGTCGCGACGAAACGCTTCTGGTAGAACGAGCCCAGCGTCACCCCGACCATGCCGACGAGGTTCACGACGATCGGCGCCGCGACGGCCGAAAGCCCGGCCGCATCCACGCCAGTGAGCTTGGGCTGAAGCACAAGCGCGATGCCGACAAAGCCGAGCGCGATCCCGATCCATTGGCGGCCCGAAATCTTCTCGCCGATCAGCGTCGGCGCCAGAAACGCCGTCATGATCGGCTGCACGGCCGCGATCAGGCCGGAAACGCCAGTCGGCAGCCCGTGCGCGATCGCCCACCAGACGCCGCCGAGATAGATTGCGTGGAGCAGCACGCCCGACGCCATCGCGTGCAGCGCCTCGCGGCGGGACGCCGGCCAGGGCGCGCCGGCCAGCCGGGCGATGAGGCTCACCAGCGCGCCCGCAATCGCGAAGCGGATGGCCAGAAACGTCAGCGGATCCGCATAGGGCGCGCCGTAGCGGGCCGAGATCCAGCCGGTCGACCAGATCAGGACGAACACCGCCGGCGCGGCGCGCAGCAGGCTGGGGGACACGCGGATGCTTCTCCGGTTGGCGGGAGGACGTCCCGGACGGGACCTGCGGCGTTCTGGCCAGGAACGCCCCCATAGCAAGGGGCGTTGTTGCGGTCGAGGCTCAGCCGGGCCATATCCTTTTGGGATCGCCACGCGATCCACGATATCGCCACGCGGCGTCGAGGAGAATACACGGCCCGATGCGGCGATTGCCACGCATCATCTATGACGCCTATTGGCGCTTCGTCGAGGACGACGGGTGGGCCATCGCGTCCCATATCGCCCTGTCCGGGCTGATGTCGCTATTTCCGTTCCTGATCTTCGTGACATCGCTGGCCGGATTCTTCGGCTCCAAGCAGCTCGCCGACGAAGTCGTGGGCCTGCTGCTGGAGGCCTGGCCGTCGCGCGTGGCAGACCCGCTCAGCAACGAGATCCACAACGTGATGAACAACGCCCGAGGCGACATCCTCACGGTGGGCGTGCTGCTGGCGATCTACTTCTCGTCGAACGGCGTCGAGAGCCTGCGCATCGGGCTCAACCGCGCCTACCGGCTCAAGGAGCACCGCGCCTGGTGGCTGCTCAGGCTGGAATCCATCGCCTACGTGCTGGTGGGGGCGGCGGCGCTCTTGTCGCTGGCCTTCCTGGTCGTGCTCGCCCCGATCCTGTGGCAGACCGCGATCCTGTATGTGCCGCAGCTGCAGCCCTACAACTACGTGATCACCATCGGCCGCTTCGGCGTCGCGACCCTGATCATCGTGTCAGCGCTGCTGATCCTGCATCTCTGGCTGCCCTGCGGCCGCCGCGCCTTCCGGGAAATCGTCCCCGGCGTGGCGCTCACGGTGGCGCTGGCGCTGTCGTGCGGCCACGCCTTCGGCATCTATCTCGCCAAGGCGGCCAACAACTACGCATCCACCTATGCGGGGCTGGCCTCCGTGATGGTCGCGCTGGTGTTCCTCTACACCATCGCGTCCATCTTCGTGTATGGCGGCGAGTTCAACGCCGAACTCGCCCGCGTGCGCGAGACCTACGCCGAGCAGGAACGGCGGCTCAACGTCATCGAGCGCGGCCGCGCCTTCCTGCGCCGCCGCCGCGCCTGAGACCGCTCAGCCCGGCTGGTTTTCGAGCACGTCGTCGAACGACCGCAGCCCGGCCCGCTGGGCGTTCACCAGCACGGCCATGTTGCCGGGCGCATGCTGGTTCTTCCACATCTTGGTGTGCGCCACCGGGATCTTCTCCCAGGGGAACACCTCGCTCATGCAGGGGTCGATCCGCCGGTCGATCACGAACTGGTTCGCGGCCGTCGCCTGCTTCAGATGCGCGAAGTGCGAGCCCTGGATGCGCTTTTGCCGCATCCACACGAAGCGGGCGTCAAAGGTGAGGTTGAACCCCGTCGTGCCGGCGCAGAACACCACCATGCCGCCGCGCTTCACCACGAAGGTCGACACCGGGAACGTCTGCTCGCCCGGGTGCTCGAATACCACGTCCACGTCCTTGCGGCCCGTGATGTCCCAGATCGCCTTGCCGAACTTGCGCGCCTCGCCCATGAAGGCGTTGAACTCCGGCGAGTTCACGGTCGGAAGCTGCCCCCAGCAGTTGAAGTCCTTGCGGTTCAGCACGCCCTTGGCGCCCAGCCCCATCACGTAGTCGCGCTTGGTCTCGTCCGAGATCACCCCGATCGCGTTGGCGCCTGACGCCGCGCACAGCTGCACGCCGAACACCCCGAGCCCGCCTGACGCGCCCCACACCAGCACGTTGTCGCCCGGCCGGATCGTGTGCGGGGCATGACCGAACAGCATGCGGTAGGCGGTCGCGAGCGTCAGCGTATAGCAGGCGCTCTCCTCCCAGGTGAGATGCTGCGGCCGCTTCATCAGCTGGCGCGACTGAACCCGGCAGAACTGCGCGAAGGAGCCGTCGGGCGTCTCGTAGCCCCAGATGCGCTGCGACGACGAGAACATCGGGTCGCCGCCATTGCACTCCTCGTCGTCCCCGTCGTCCTGGTTGCAGTGGACGATCACCTCGTCGCCCACCTTCCAGCGCTTCACCTTGCGGCCCACCGCCCACACGACGCCGGAGGCGTCCGATCCTGCGACGTGCAGCGGCTGCTTGTGTCCGTCGAACGGCGAGATCGGCTGGCCCAGCGCCGCCCAGACGCCGTTGTAGTTGACGCCCGCCGCCATCACGAGCACCAGCACCTCGTCGTCGCCGATGGTCCAGGTCGGAACGGCCTCCAGCTGCATCGCGTCCTCGGGCGGCCCATGCCGCTCGCGGCGGATGGCCCAGGCCCACATCTTGGCGGGCACGTGGCCGAGCGGCGGGATCTCGCCGATATCATACAGGTCCTTGACGGCCCGGCTCTTGGGGGCGGGCTCGGCGGTCTGGGTCTGGGCCACGGCGATCCTCCTTGGGGGAAATGTCCCGGTGATCTTACCCGCCATGCTGCACTGCGCCATAGGGCGAAGGGTTGAGGCCGGCCCCGGCGTTAACGATGGCTTTGTACGGAACCGTTATTCTGAAGCCAGGCTGCACCGAACATCGCGGATCGAATGGACCTTCTTCGCACCTTCGGTTTTGGACAGATCCCGCAGGACGCGGTGAACTGGGCCCTGTTCGGCATTCTGATGGTCAGCATGATCGGCGCCTGGATCGTCGACAGCATCATGCAGGATCTCGGATTCGGCGTCTTCTTGAACGGAGCGCTGTTGTTTTTCGGCTCCATCGCCGGGATCGTGCTGTGGAACATGTACTACATGCCGATCACCAGCACAGACGCGATGCTCGTGGTGGCGGTGGCGGTGGGCTCCGGCTTTCTGGCGGTTCTCCTGGCCGGCGGCCTGCGCAGCCTCACGCACTGACGTTCAGACTTTAGCCGGGTGGCGGCCCGCACGGCCTTGCCGCATGTTGCCGCAATGCAGCATGATAGCGAGAGCCAACCGGAGACCGCACGCATGAGCCCCGACCGCGGCCGCCCCGAGCAAGACAAGCCCTGGATCTTCCGCACCTACGCGGGCCATTCCACCGCGGCCGAGTCGAACAAGCTCTACCGAAACAATCTCGCCAAGGGCCAGACCGGCCTTTCCGTCGCTTTCGATCTCCCCACCCAGACAGGCTACGACCCGGACCACGTTCTGGCCCGCGGCGAGGTCGGCAAGGTCGGCGTCTCCATCGCGCATCTGGGCGATATGCGGGCGCTGTTCAGCGATATCCCGATCGCCGAAATGAACACTTCGATGACCATCAACGCCACGGCGGCTTGGCTGCTGTCGCTCTATGTGGCGGTGGCGGACGAGCAGGGCGCGCCGCGCAAGGCCCTGCAGGGCACCACTCAGAACGACATCATCAAGGAATATTTATCGCGCGGCACCTACGTGTTCCCGCCCGCGCCCTCGATGCGGATGGTGAAGGACGTGATCCTGTTCACCACCGCCGAGCTGCCGAAGTGGAACCCCACCAATGTGTGCAGCTATCACCTGCAGGAGGCTGGCGCGACGCCAACCCAGGAGCTCGCCTATGCGCTCGCCACCGCGGTGGCGGTGCTCGACACCGTGAAGCAGGAGGGCGTCGACGAACGGGTTTTTGCCGAGGTGGTCGGCCGCATCTCGTTCTTCGTCAACGCCGGCATGCGCTTCGTCACCGAGCTGTGCAAGATGCGGGCGTTCACGGAGCTCTGGGAGGAGATCACCCGCGAGCGCTACGGCGTCACGGACGAGCGCCACCGCCGCTTCCGCTACGGCGTGCAGGTAAATTCGCTCGGCCTCACCGAGCCCCAGCCCGAAAACAACGTCTACCGCATCCTGATTGAGATGCTGGCCGTGGTGCTGTCCAAGAACGCCCGCGCGCGCGCCGTGCAGCTCCCGGCCTGGAATGAGGCGCTCGGCCTGCCGCGTCCCTGGGACCAGCAATGGTCTCTGCGCATGCAGCAGGTCATGGCCTATGAGACCGACCTGCTCGAATACGGCGACATCTTCGACGGCTCAGTCGAGATCACCCGCAAGGTCGAGGAGCTGAAGGACCTCGCCCGCGCCGAACTCGCCGCCATCGACCGGATGGGCGGGGCCGTGGCGGCGGTGGAAAGCGGTTACCTGAAGCGCATGCTGGTAGAGTCCAACGCCCGCCGCATCGCCGGCATCGAGGGTGGCGACCAGACCGTCGTCGGCGTGAACCGCTGGCGCGAAACCGAGCCGTCGCCGCTCACGGCCGGCGAAGCCTCGGTGATGACCGTTCCCGAGCAGGTCGAGATCGAGGCCATCGGGCGCATTCGCGCCTGGCGCAGCGAGCGCGACCAGAAGGCCGCGGACGCCGCCTTGGATGCGCTGTGCGCAGCCGCCCGCGAGGGCCGCAACGTCATGGAGCCCTCCATTGCGTGCGCCAAGGCGGGCGTCACCACGGGCGAGTGGGGCGAGGCCCTGCGCGAGATCTTCGGCCAGTACCGCGCCCCGACCGGCGTGACTCCCGAGACGCGCACCTCCGACGCGCAGCGCGACGTGAGCCTCCTGGTGGCCGATCTTGCGGCCGAGCTCGGCGAGCAACCCCGCATGGTGGTGGGCAAGCCCGGCCTCGACGGCCATTCCAACGGGGCCGAGCAGATCGCCCTGCGCGGCCGCGACGTCGGCTTCGACGTCACCTACGAGGGCATCCGCCAAACGCCGGCCGAGATCGTCGCCCGCGCGCAAGAGAGCGGCGCGCACGTGATCGGGCTTTCCATCCTGTCCGGCTCGCACGTGCCGCTGGTGCGCGACGTCATGGCCCGCATGCGCGCGCAGGGGCTTGGCCACGTCCCGGTGGTGGTCGGCGGCATCGTGCCGCCCGAGGACGAGCTGGTGTTGAAGAACATCGGCGTCACGGCCGTCTACACGCCCAAGAACTACGTGATCGACGAGATCATGAAGGACATCGTCCGCATCGTCGCGAAAGCCCCTCGGACCGCACCTCAAGACGACGCGCCCGCGCCGCGGCGGGCCGGGCGGCGGTGATCCGGACAGCTTGAGGGCCGCCATCGCCACCTTCAATGGTCGCGATCTAAACGAAGCGGCATGATCGATCGGGCATCGACGTGGTGACGGCGCGGGAACTCACCCCCGCGCCGCGATCGCGTCCGCGATGGCGACGACGCGCTTGCCCATTTCGGCGTGGAGGCGCTCCACCATCTTGCCGTTGAGCTGCAGCGCCCCCTTGTCGCGGTTCTCCGGAAGGTCGAACGCCGCGATGATCGCGCGCGACCATTCCACCTCGGGCGCGGTGGGGGCGAAGATCGCATTGGCGGCGGCGATCTGGCTGGGATGAATCAGCGTCTTGCCATCAAAGCCCAGGTCGCGCCCCTGCTCGCACTCCGCCTGCAGCCCCGACTCGTCCGTGATGCCGTTGAACACGCCATCCAGGATGTCGAGTCCATAGGCCCGCGCAGCCGTGACGCTCACGGACAGCCAATGCAGAAACGGCAGCCGGTCGCCCGTGAACCGCGCGCGCGTTTCCTTGGCGAGATCGTTGGTGCCCATCACGAAACAGGTGAGCCGATTGGCCGGGTCAGCCGCCGCCGCCGCGATCGCCTGGATATTGAGGATCGCGAGCGGGGTCTCCACCATCGCCCAGAGTCGCGTATGCTCCGGCGCGCCCGCCTGGCTCATGATCGACGCAACGCGCACCACCTGTGCGGGCGACGACACCTTGGGGACAAGGATGGCGTCCGGTCCCGCCGCCGCCATGGCCTTGAGGTCGTCCTCTCCCCACGGCGTATCGAGACCGTTGATGCGCCCGACCACCTCGCGGGAGCCAAACCCACCGGCCCGGATTGCGGCTCCGACCTGCTCGCGCGCCGTCGCCTTCGCGTCTGGCGCAACCGCGTCCTCGAGGTCCAGGATCACCCCGTCGACGTCCAGCGTCCTGGCCTTTTCGAGCGCACGGGCGTTGGAGCCCGGCATGTAGAGCACGCTGCGGCGGGGGCGGATGGCGGTCGGCGTCATGGCTCACCTGAAGGATCGTTTTCGCAGTGCAGCATAGACGCGGTCGTTTGGGCGCGCCATCGTCGGAAAGGCGGAAGCGGAGGCCACAATGGCGCGTTGGTTGGCGGGAGTGGACGGCTGCAAAGGCGGGTGGGTTGCGGCGGTGCGCGCTCCACGCGCAGCTGGGCCGACGATCGAGGTCTTCGCCCGCTTCGCCGACCTTCTGGACCAATTGCCGGCCGACGCCATCGTGGCGGTCGACATGCCGATTGGGCTGCCGGAACGGATCGGCCCCGGCGGCCGCGGCCCGGAAGCGCTGCTGCGGCCACTGCTGGGCGAGCGGCAATCCTCCGTGTTTTCGGTGCCGTCGCGCTCCGCCGTGAGCGCCCCCGACTACGCGGCGGCCTGTGCGGCCGCGCTGGCCACCTCCGACCCGCCCCGCAAGGTGTCCAAGCAATGCTTCTTCCTGTTTTCCAAGATGCTTGAGATAGACGCCCTGCTCCGCGCCGATCCGGCGCTTCGGACGAGGGTCTTCGAAAGCCACCCCGAAGGCGCATTCATGCGCCTGAATGGCGGCCCGCTTACCGAGCCCAAGAAGGTGAAATCGCAAGCCTATGGCCCCGGGCTGGAGCAGCGGCGCGCGCTGCTGGAAAGCGCCGGCCTGGCGCGATCCCTTCTGGCCGCCAGGCCGCCGCGCGGGGCCGGCGCCGACGACGTGCTCGACGCTTGCGCGTGCCTGGTCACGGCCATCCGGCTGGAGCGCGGCGAGGCCAGCAGCCTGCCCGCGCAGCCAGCCTTTGACGCGCACGGCATCCCGGTCGCAATCTGGATGTAACGCTGCGCGGCGGTTCTCCGTCGCGTGATCACCAGGGCAAGCCCGTGACCGACACTCTTCATCCAGGCTGGCCCGACCGTGACGCCCTCCGGGCGCTCGCCCGCATCGTGGCCTATCGGCCGGCCGAGCCCACCGCCGTGCTCTCGCCCGACGACCTCGCTGTCGCCCGGCGGCTGTTGTGGGACACGCCTCCGGCGACCGCCGATGACCTGGACGTCGTGCGCCAGTGCCAGGAGCGTGTGGGCGCCATCAACCAGTGGCTCACCGGCGCGCTGCTGGCCGGCTTCGAAGCCGCGCAGGCGCCCCCCGCCCATGATTGCCCGTGGGTGAGATGGATGCTCAACCTGGAAACAGGATCGCGCTCCACGGGAAACGGCGGCACGCAAACATGACCCAGAACGCTGGGGCCAAGCTGCAGCGCGCGCCCTCTGCCTGACACAGGGAGAGGGCTGGGGTGGGGGCCTCCCCACCTCTGCAATGTCTTCAGTCAGCGTTTGGACCGCCCTCACCCTGCCCCTCTCCCCTGCTGGGGAGAGGGAACGCGCCGGGATATTGAGCTTCCAGGAAGACGTGCTTAAGCGGCCTTGGGCTTCAGCAGCTTGCGGTTGATGATCGCCTCGGCGATCTGCACGGCGTTCAGGGCCGCGCCCTTGCGCAAATTGTCGGAGACGCACCAGAACGCGAGGCCGTTCTCCACCGTCGAGTCCGTGCGGATGCGCGAGATGTAGGTCGCATCCTCGCCGGCCGCCTCGTGGGGTGTGATGTAGCCGCCGTCTTCCTGCTTGTCGATCACCAGCACGCCGGGCGAAGACCGCAGGATGTCGCGCGCCTCGTCGGCCGTGATCGGATTGGCGAACTCGACGTTCACGGCTTCCGAATGCGAGATGAACACCGGCACCCGCACGCAGGTGGCCGTGAGCTTGATCTTGGGGTCGAGGATCTTCTTGGTCTCGACGTTCATCTTCCACTCTTCCTTCGTGAACCCGTCCTCCATGAAGACGTCGATGTGCGGGATCACGTTGAAGGCGATGCGCTTGGTGAACTTCTTGTTGGCGACTTCCTGCAGGGAGTAGAGCGCCTTGGTCTGGCGATCGAGCTCCTCCATGCCATCCTTGCCGGCGCCGGACACCGACTGGTAGGTCGACACCACCACGCGGGTGATCTTGGCCTTGTCGTGCAGGGGCTTCAGCGCCACCACGAGTTGCGCCGTGGAGCAGTTCGGGTTGGCGATGATGTTGAGCTTGTCCCGGCGCGCCATGTAGTCGGCCAGGACGTGCGCGTTGACCTCCGGCACGACCAGCGGCACGCGCTCGTCGTAGCGCCAGCAGGACGAGTTATCGATCACCAGGCAGCCCTGCGCGCCGATGCGCGGCGACCACTCCTTGGAGACGGCCGAGCCGGCCGACATCAGGCAGATGTCCGTCTTCGAAAAATCGTGGTGGTCCAGCGACTGCACCTTCAGCACGCGGTCTCCGAACGAGACCTCGTGGCCGAGGCTGCGCTGCGACGCCAGCGCGATCACCTCGGAGATCGGAAACGCTCGCTCCTCAAGAATGGAGAGCATCTCGCGGCCCACATTGCCTGTGGCCCCCACGACCGCCACGCGAAAACCTTCGGCGCCCTTCGAACTCATGATCGTGTTCCTATCGTCTTTGAGATCTTTCCCCCGGATCGAGCCCACCTGACAGGCGGGTCCTCTTCCCCCGCCAGGGGATGATCCGGAGCGAGGACGAGCGTCAGCGCGCCGCGCCGCCTTTGGCGGCCGGCGTTTTCGTCGTCGTTTTGAACGTGACGAAGCGCATGGCGAGACGCTGTTCCGGAGGCGCTTGCGAGGAAGCGCCGATCGCGCAGGAGAAGCACGAGCGGGGGCGCGAAGTCAATCCGTCGTTTGCGGGTCTCTGGGCCGTCGCGTTAACGCTGTCGGTCAACCCAGCGTTGACTCTCCGCCGCGAAAGCCCCGTCGCGGTAACGAGCGACTCAACAGATTGCCGACAATTGGAGGGATCGGAGCCTCCGAAAGGCTCATCGCGCCCCAGGACGGGGCGGCGGAACGGGGTTGCGTCATGTCCCAGGCGACGTTGGACTTTCCGGATCTGGAGCGGGCCACAGGGCCGTCGCCTGCCGACATCGGCCTCGGCCGCGCCGCATGGGCGATCGTACAGGCGATCGGGGTCGGCCGCGTCGCCGGGCTGGCCGGCGCCGTGGCGCTGATTGGCGGCGTGCTGCTGTTGAATCCCGATCTACCCCGCTTCGCCCGCTCTGATGACGCGCCGGCCGCGACCGCGCCGACCGAACCGCTAAGCTGGGTGCAGGTGTCGCGCCCGATCGCAATGTTTGCGCTGGACACGACCCTTCTGCCGCGCGAGGGCCGCGCCATCGAGGCGCGCCGCCATGCAGGCGGCGGCGGGCGCGAGGAGATCCAGTCCTTCGGCCGCCCCGAGGCCGGCCAGCCCTTCGCCCGATTGGTCGCCTATCGCCCCGGCTCGGAAGCCGCAGCGCCTGGCTCGCTCTTCCTCGACACCGCCCGCCGCGCAGCCGAGGCCGGCTACGCGGTCACCCGCAGCGCCGTCCCTGTCCCCACCCCCACCAAGTTCGGCGCGGCCGAGAGCGCGGATGTGGTGCTCTCGCGCGCGGGCGCGCAGTACGCGTGCGTAGCCTGGCGCGTGCTCGCGGAGGACGCGGACCTGCGCCTCTCCGGGTGGATGTGCGGCGGCGCGGACAGGCCCGCGGACCGGCTCACGCTCTCCTGCGCGCTCGACCGCCTGGACCTCGTGGGCGCGGGCGATGACCGCGCGCTCAAGGCGTACTTCACGCGCGCCGAGCGCAACCGCCTGCCCCAGTGCGCGACCCGCGCGACCCCCGGCGGCCGGCGCGCCGGCTGGCTCGACGCGGACGCCGAGCGCGCGCTGCGCCTGCGCTCGCATTCGTGATCCCGCGCCGGGACCCACGAGCCCTCGAAAATGTTGTATAATCACGAACCCAACATGCGAGGCATATGATGTTCCGTCACGCCGCAATCCTGGGCCTCGCGGCCCTCACGGGCGCGCTCTCGGTCGCCACCGCGGACGCGCAGACCCGCCGCCGGACCAACGAGATCACGGTCACCGGCCGCTCCTACCTGAACGCCGGAACGATGGTGAAGCCCGGCACGGGCTACCAACTCAACTACGTCTATGTCGGCCAGGGCAACGCCACCCCGGTCTATTCCAACATCAACAGCCGGTTCGGCGGCGAAACCCTGCCGAGCCGCTGGGACCTGCCGAACTGCTGCGGCACGACGGTGAATTTCGGCCCCTGAGCGCGGCTGGCTGAACATCGGCTTTGCGCGGGATTCCTGTCCCGCGCGAAGCCGTCTACGATGGCGGGATGATCCTCCGAATCGCCACCTTCGCCGGCCTGCTGATCGCCGCCGCCACGCCCGCCGCCGCACAGGCGGATTTCGGCGGCTGCCTGTCCGCCCTGCGCTCCACGATCGTCCAGGGGGGCGTCTCGGCCGCCACATTCGACGCGGCCACGCGTGGGCTCCAGCCCGACATGAAGGTGCTGGACTTTTTGAACGACCAGCCCGAGTTCAAGACCCCCATCTGGGACTACCTCGCCGCCCTGGTGGACGAGGAACGCGTCGCGGACGGCAAGGCCATGCTGCGGCAATGGAGCCAGGCGCTGGCCACGGCCGAGAGCCGCTACGGCGTCGATCGCCACGTCATCGTGGCCGTCTGGGGCGTCGAGTCGGACTTCGGCAAGGCCATCGGCAAGCGGCCGCTGGTTCAATCACTCGCGACGCTGTCCTGCTACGGCCGCCGTCAGGGCTACTTCCGCGGCGAGCTCGCCTCCACGATGAAGATCCTCGACCGCGGCGACGTCGCGCCCGAGCACCTCACCGGCTCCTGGGCCGGGGCCTTCGGGCACACGCAGTTCATGCCCTCCACCTTCCTGCGCCTTGCCGTCGACCTCGACGGGGACGGGCGGCGCGACGTGGTGGATTCCATTCCGGACGCGCTCGGCTCCACGGCCAACTTCCTGAACAAGGCCGGCTGGGTGTCGGGCGGAACATGGGGCTTCGAGGTGAAGCTGCCGCCGGGCTTCAACACCGGCCTCGCGGGCCGCACCAAGAAGCGCCCGATGGCCGATTGGGAGCGGCTCGGCGTGCGCCGGATCGACGGCCGCGGCATGCCGGGCGGTTCAGCCGGCCTGATGATGCCGGCCGGCCCGAACGGCCCGGCGTTTCTGGTGACCAAGAACTTCGAGGCTATCTATGGTTACAACGCCGCCGAGAGCTATGCGCTCGCGATCGCGCACCTGTCGGACCGCCTGAAGGGCGGCGGCCCCATCGTGACGCCGTGGCCCACCAACGATCGCGGGCTGTCGCGCGCCGAGCGGCGCGAGGTCCAGGCGATGCTCAACCGAAAGGGCTATGACGTCGGGCAGCCTGACGGCGCGATCGGAACCAAAACCAGGCAGGCCATCGCGGATTTTCAGGTGAGGAATGGAATGGACCGCAACGGCCGCGCCTCCGGGTCCGTGCTGGATGCGCTGCGGGCCGGGCGCTGAGGTTCAGAGCCTAACCAGCACGTAGCCTTTCTGCTGCAGGTCCACCACCTCGGCGACTCCCGCCGGCACCAAGTCGCTGGCGGTCGCCCCATACAGGTCTTCAACCGGATAATTTCGCCCGACCAGCGTGTTGCGGCAGATCACGAAGCGGATGCCCGCGCGCCGGAGCCTGTCCACCATGCCGGAAAGTTTGCTGTTGCTGGCTGCGTCGTAGAGCAGGCTCGCGCCGTCGCCCTGCAGGATCGCCACCATGTCGAGCTTGTCCCTGCCCACGGCGTTGACGTGGTTGAGCATGGATTGCAGCCGCGCCGCATGGTCCCGGCCAAACCAGCCGCCGCCCTGGGTGATGTGGTAGACGACTTTCTGGCGCGCATAGGGCTCGTGAATGGCGCGCGGCACCACCGCCGGGTCCGAAAAGAATTGCGGAGCGACGCTCGGCGCAGACGCGAGCGCCAGCAGCCCCGCAAGCGCGGCTGAGCGGATGATGATCGAGCGGTTCATGCGGCGCCTCCCGGCTATAACTCGTTCTCCATAAGCCTCTGCGCTTGATATTTGCTAAACGCGGTGAGCCGGCCTTTCGCTTGCCAAGCAACACGGCGAAACTTAAACAGCGCATCGACTTTTGTTCCTCGCAGCGGGGCCGATCATGAGCAGCCACAACATTCTCCTTCTGCCGGGCGACGGCATCGGCCCCGAGGTGATGGCCGAGGTGAAAAAGGTCCTGAACTGGCTGGGCTCACAGGGCGCGGCCAAGTTCGAGACAGAGACCGATCTGGTCGGCGGCGCCGCGTATGACGCACACAAACTTGCGATCACGGATGCCGCCACGGCGCGCGCCACGCAGGCGGACGCCGTGCTGTTCGGCGCCGTGGGCGGACCCAAGTGGGACGACGTTCCCTACGAGGCGCGACCCGAGGCAGGCCTGCTGCGCCTGCGCAAGGATCTGGCTCTGTTCGCCAACCTTCGTCCCGCCATCTGCTACCCGGCGCTGGCGGACGCTTCCTCGCTGAAGCGCGAACTCGTCGAGGGGCTCGACATCGTCATCGTGCGCGAGCTCACCGGGGGTGTGTATTTCGGCGAGCCGAAGGAAATCGTGACGCTCGAGAACGGCCAGAAGCGGGCCGTGGACACGCAGGTCTACACCACGTCCGAGATCGAGCGCATCGGCCGGGTCGCGTTCGAGCTGGCGCGCAAGCGCCGCAACAAGGTGACGTCGTCCGAGAAGCGCAACGTCATGAAGTCCGGCGTGCTCTGGAACCAGGTCGTCACCGCCCTGCACAAGGCCGAATACGCCGACGTGCAGCTCGAGCACCAGCTCGCCGACTCGTTGGCCATGCAGCTCGTCCGCAACCCCAAGCAGTTCGACGTGATCGTTACCGACAACCTGTTCGGCGACATCCTGTCCGACATCGCCGCCATGCTGACCGGCTCGCTCGGCATGCTGCCCTCCGCCTCGCTGGGCGCCGAAGACCCGGCCACGGGCAAGCGCAAGGCGCTTTACGAGCCCGTCCACGGCTCGGCCCCCGATATCGCCGGCAAGGGCATGGCCAACCCCATCGCGATGATGGGCTCGCTCGCGATGGCGCTGCGCTACTCCTTCGGCCTGCTGGAAGCCGCCGACATGGTTGAGAGCGCCATTTCCAACGTGCTGGCGAGCGGCCTGCGCACCGGCGACATCGCCGCCAAGGGGCAGAACGCCGTCTCAACCGGCGAGATGGGCGACGCCATCCTGAAGGAAATGCAGCGCCTCGCCGGCTAAGCGCAGCGCGAAGCCCCACCCTCCCCTCGGGGGAGGTCGCCGCGAAGTGGCGGGGTGGGGTGCAGCCGGGCAAGGCGTGCGATCAACCGGACCGGAGAACGATCCCAGCCGCACATAAGGGTCAAACGGCGAGCGACTGCGCCAATAAAAAACCCCGCCAAGGGCGGGGTTTTCCAGTCGAGAGCGGACGAGCTCACAGCCAGGGCTGGCTGGCCGTCTTGGTTTTCTCATAGGTGTCGATGGCGGCGGCCTTTTCCATCGTAAGCCCGATGTCGTCGAGGCCGTTCAGCAGGCAGTGCTTGCGGAAGGGGTCGATGTCGAACTTCACCACTCCGCCGTCCGGCCCGCGGATTTCCTGCGAGGCGAGGTCGACCGTCAGGGTCGCGTTCGCGCCGCGCTTGGCGTCGTCGAACAGCTTGTCGAGGTCTTCCTGGCTGACCGTAATCGGCAGGATGCCGTTCTTGAAGCAATTGTTGTAGAAAATGTCCGCGAAGCTGGTCGAGATCACGCAGCGGATGCCGAAGTCCAACAGCGCCCATGGGGCATGCTCGCGCGACGAGCCACAGCCGAAGTTGTCGCCCGCCACCAGGATCTGCGCCTTGCGGTAGGCCGGCTGGTTCAACACGAAATCCGGGTTCTCCGAACCGTCCTCCTTCAGCTTCATCTCGGCGAAGAGGCCCGCGCCGAGACCCGTGCGCTTGATGGTCTTCAGGTACTGCTTCGGGATGATCATGTCGGTGTCGACATTCATGATCTCGAGCGGGGCGGCGACGCCGGTGAGCGTGGTGAAGGGCTGCATGGTCGAGGTCTCTCGCGAGCGTGGGCGCGGTGTCAGCGGGTTCTAGACCAATTGCCGCCGGAGAGGAAACCGGATTCTAGGCCCGCGCTTCACTCCGCGGCCGCCTCGATCCCGTACATGTCGTCGTCGCTCAGCCCGAAATGGTGCCCGATCTCGTGCACCAGCACGTGCGTGACGAGGTGCCCCAGCTTTTCGTCGTGCTCGGCCCAATAGTCGAGCAGCGGCCGGCGATAGAGCCAGACCATGTTGGGGAACTGCCCCGTCTGCAGCGTCGCGCCCGCCTGCGCCAGGCCGACGCCGCGGAAAAGCCCGAGCAGGTCGAACTCTGTTTCGCACTGCATCTCGGCCAGAGTTTCCTCGTCCGGGAAGTCGTCGACCTTGATGACGACGCCCTCGCAAAGCGCCCTGAACTCCGGAGGGAGGCGCGCGAAGGCCTCGGCGGCGAGCTTTTCGATGTCGGCGAGCGTTGGGGCCGCAAGGGTGGACCAGTCGGGCGATGGGGTGGACGTCATGAAGGATCTCGCGGCGGGTTCAGCCGCAGATGGCTCTTGCGGGCCGTTCCGTCAACGCCCGAACGCGCCCGTCAGGTCGCCCAGCAGGTAAAGCACGAACAGGAGCGCCAGCGCGCGGGCGATGCGCTTGCCCCAGACCTCCACGCGATCCTCCGCCGGCGCGTCGGCGGCGCCGAAATGGCGGGCCGCCCGCGCCATCGCGGAACTCAGCACCGTACCGCTCTCGGATTGCGCCCGGTCGAGAATGTCCTGCGATTCCCGGCGCCGTTCCTCGTCCGTGCGTCTGTGCTCACTCTCCAATTTTCGACCCCGTTCCGCGCCAAAAAGCGCCCAAACCGACGTTCACGAATCTAAACGGCGGCTGAACGGCCCATTGCGACTTCGTTCAGCCTCAAGTTGCAATCCTGCGTTCATGCCGAGGGGCACGGCTCACCTGAGAGGAACCCTTATCATGTTTTCACCCCGCTCACTCGCGATCCAGGCTCTGGCGGCCGGCGCCCTGACGCTCGGCGGCCTCGCGGGCGCCCAGGCCGCGCCGCTGCCGCCGGTCGCGGCCGCGCCCGTCCAGCATGACGGTTTGACCACCACGGTCCAGTGGGGCCCAGGCTACGGCTACTACGGCCCGCGGCGGCACTACTGGGGCGGCGGCCCGCGCTACCGGCCCTACTATGCCCGCCCCTATTGGGGCGGCCCGCGCTGCCGCGTCGTCCGCCGCTGGGACCCCTACTGGGGCGGCTGGCGCACCACCCGCCGGTGCTGGTGACCGCGTCGGCCTGAAACAAGAAAGCCCGGGCTCACGCCCGGGCTTTTCGCATGCAGCTGTTTCGAGAGCGCGTCAGCGCCACTCGCGGATGTCGACGAAATGGCCCGCGATGGCGGCGGCGGCCGCCATGATGGGCGACACCAGATGGGTGCGGCCCTTGAACCCCTGCCGGCCCTCGAAGTTGCGGTTGGACGTCGAGGCGCAACGCTCGCCCGGCGCCAGCTTGTCGGCGTTCATGGCGAGGCACATGGAGCAGCCTGGCTCGCGCCAGTCGAAGCCCGCGGCCTTGAAGATCTTGTCCAGGCCTTCTTCCTCGGCCTGCATCTTCACCAGTCCGGATCCCGGAACGATCATGGCGCTGACGCTGGACGCGACGGTGCGGCCCTCGACGATCTTCGCGACGGCGCGCAGATCCTCGATGCGGCCGTTTGTGCACGAGCCGATGAACACCCGGTCGAGCCGGATGTCCTGCATGCGCTCGCCGCCCTTCAGGCCCATATAGTCCAGCGCGCGCGCGATGGCGGCCTTCTTCTGCTCGGATGGGGCGTCATCCGGCCGCGGCACCGTGCCGGTGATCGACACGACGTCCTCCGGGCTCGTCCCCCAGGTGACGATCGGCGGCAGGCTGGCGGCGTCGAGCCGGATCTCGCGGTCGAAATGAGCGCCCTCGTCGGTGACGAGCGTGCGCCAGTAGTCGACCGCCATGTCCCACGCCATGCCCTTGGGGGCCTTGGGCTTGTCCTTCAGATACGCGAAGGTCTTCTCGTCGGGGGCGATCAGGCCCGCGCGAGCGCCGCCCTCGATGGTCATGTTGCAGACCGTCATGCGGCCTTCCATGGACAGCGAGCGGATCGCCTCGCCGGCATATTCGATGACGCTGCCGGTGCCGCCGGCCGTGCCGATCTCGCCGATGATGGCCAGGATGATGTCCTTGGCGGTGACGCCGGGCGGCAATTGGCCGTCCACGGTCACGCGCATGTTCTTGGCCTTTTTCTGGATCAGCGTCTGCGTGGCGAGCACGTGCTCGACCTCGCTGGTGCCGATGCCATGGGCCAAGGCCCCGAAGGCGCCGTGCGTCGAGGTGTGGCTGTCGCCGCACACGATGGTGGTGCCCGGCAGCGTGAAGCCCTGCTCCGGGCCGATGATGTGGACGATGCCCTGGCGCTGGTCGAGCTCGTCGTAGTACTCGATGCCGAAGTCTCGGGCGTTCTCGGCCAGCGTCTGCACCTGGATGCGCGACTCGGGATCGTCGATCCCGTGCCGGCGATCGGAGGTCGGGACGTTGTGGTCCACCACGGCCAGCGTTTTCTGCGGAGCGCGGACCTTGCGGCCGGTGACGCGCAGCCCTTCGAAGGCCTGCGGGCTCGTGACTTCGTGCACGAGGTGGCGGTCGATATAGAGCAGGCAGGTTCCGTCGGGCTGCTGGTTGACGACATGGTCGTCCCAGATCTTGTCGTACAAGGTGCGCGCGGCCATGGCTCTGCCTTCTGCGATAACGGTTTCGTGCGCCTCATTTACCGAAGCCGCGCCCCAAAGGGAAGCCGCCGCGTTGGGGCCGGCGACCCGGGCTTAAGCCCTTTTTCAGTTCGCCGGGGTAGCGTCCGCGTCGACCGGATCGGGGACCTCATGCGGATCGCGCTCACCACCTGCACCTTCGCGCCGAACCTCGAAGGCGGCGGCGCGATTGCGGCCACCGCCCTGGCGCGGGAGCTGGCCCGGCGCGGACACGACGTCCACGTGATCACGCTGCCGCTGCCCGACGGCATGCGCGAGCTCGACGAGCCCGGCCTCACGGTGCACCGCATCGCCCCGCACGGACCCGTGGCCCCCGGCGCGCCGTTTCCGAGCGCACTCAAGAAGCTGGAATTCCACCTGCGCGACAGTTTCGACCCCGGCGTGATGGCGCGCGTCGGCGCGTTGCTCGACGTCATCAAGCCCGACGTGGTCAATTCGCACGCCATTCCGGGACTTTCCGGATCGCTGTGGCTGGCGGCCGAACGGCGCGGCATCCCGGTGGTGCATTACATTCACGAGCTGTGGGCGATTTGCGCCAATGCGGGAATGTTTCGCAACAACGCCGGCAATTGCAGGTCACGCTGCTGGGAGTGCCGGGTCATCACCGCGCCGCGCCGCCTCCTGTCGCGCCGTGTCGACACCCTGATCGCGCTCAGCGCCTTCGGGCTTACCAAGATGGTGGGAGCAGGGCGCTTTACAAAAAGCCATCTGGCCGTGCTTCCAAACGCTTTCGAGAACGTGCATTTCACCCCGCGGCCGCGTCCGCCCGGCGAAGGGCTCCGGCTCGGCTTCCTGGGGCGCATCGTGCCCAACAAGGGCCTCGACGTCTTGGCGCGCGCGCTCGTGGCCGCGGACCTGCCGCAATGGCGGCTGCTCGTGGCCGGTAGCGGCGACCCGGCCTATGTCGACGAGGTTCTCGGCATGCTGCCGCCCGGGCGCGTGGAGCGGCTCGGCTGGATTGACCCCGGCGAGCTGTTCCGCCGGATTGACCTGCTCGTGGTGCCGTCCGTCTGGCAGGAGCCGATGGGTCGCATTCTCTATGAGGCGGCCATGCACGGCGTTCCGGTTCTGGCGTCCCGCGTCGGCGGAATGCCCGAGATCGTCGTCGAGGGCGCGACTGGCTGGACGGTCCCGGGCGGCGACAGCGCCGCCCTGGCCGAGCAGCTTAGGCGGCTCGCGACGCATCCCGAGCAGCTTGACCTGCCGCATGGCGCTTACCGCAGCGTGGTCGATCGCGTCCGCCCCGAAAACCTCATCCCCGCCTATGAGCGGGTGTTCGAGGCGGCGGCTGACCGCGGCCGGGAGCGGCGCCGGGCAGCCGCCCGATGACCCGCTTTCTGATCTCCATCTGCAACTCGGCCGTCAACGTCCTCCTGCTGCTGGCCTTTACCCGGCTGATGCCGCCCGCCTGGTTCGGCGAACTCGGCTATGCGCGCGGCGTCGCCATGGTGGCCTACACGTTGCTGTTCGACTGGTTGCGCCTGAGCGTGATGCGCTACTGGGCCCGCGACGGCGAGGGCCAGTACCGGCGGCGCGACGCCATTCGGGCGTTGGTGGGCTTCGCCATCGCGAGCGTCGCGCCGATAACCGGGCTGGCGGTGGCGTTCGGGGCGGACAAGGTGGGGGCCGCCATGGTGGTCGCCATCGGGGCCAATGTGGCGCTGCAGGGCTACAACGAGGTCCGCATCGCGATGGCCCGCGCCGAGTGCGACGATCGCGGGCTCGCGATGCTGATGCTGCCGCGCGCGGGGTTGAGCCTTGTGCTCGCCATCGCGGCGGCCCTTTGGGGCGGTGGACCGCTCGGCGTAGTCATCATGCTGGCCGTGGCGCAATGCGCCGGCCTGGCCTATCTGGCCCTTTCGGGGCGCAACACCAACGTCAGCCTCGGCCGGCCGGATCTCGCCGAGCTCGGGCTGTTCTTTCGCTTCGGCGGCGCGATCGTGCTGTCCACGGGCGCCGCCTCGGCCACCGCGCTGGCGCTCGCGACGCTCACGATCACGCATCGCGGCCCGGCCGAGTACGGCGCCTTTGTGCTCGTGCAGGACCTGATCTCGCGTGCAGCCGGCGTGATGGGCCTTGCGCTCGAGATGGCGCTCCTTCCGGGGGCGCTCGCGGCGCTCTCGGTTGGCGGGCTCGCGGCCGCCCGGGCGGTGTTGTCGCGCAACGCCGGGCTCACGGTTGCGATTTTGGCTCCGCTGCTGCTCGGCTTCTGGCTTGTGGCGCCGCGCTTCGCCGCCGTCGCGCTCGGCGCGGAGTACCGGGACGGCTTCGTGGCTTTGTCATCCTGGGTGGCGTTGCAATGCGCCTTCACGGCGGGTCAGCAATTCGTCCTGAACCAGCCGCTCTTCGTGGCCGAACGCACCACGCCGGCGCTGCTGTGCGTGCTGGCGGGCTCGGCCGTGTCGCTGGCGCTGGGGTTCTGGCTGATCCCGTCCTATGGCGCGCTCGGCAACGCCTGGAGCCAGCTCGGCGGCGCCGGCGCGACCTTCGCCCTGCAGGCGATCGTGGTCGGCGCAGTGCTGCCCGCGTTTCCGCCCCGTCGCGCGATCGCATCCGTCGCGTTCTCCTGCGCGGCGATGACGGCCGCGCTGCTGCCTGTGCGAATGAGCGAAGCCATGCCCGGATTTGCGGGACTCGCGCTGGTCGTGCTGGCCGGCGCGGCCGTTTACGCGGTGGTTCTCTGGCTGCTCGACTTCGAGGGCGTCCGCACAGCAAAAAGCCTGCGCGCGATGGCTCGCACGCAGGCTCAAAACTCCTAGACCGGCCGCGCTCTTGCGACCGACGTAGCGTCTTAGACGGCGGCCTTCGGGGCCTTGTTCTTCGGCGCGTCCTTGCGCTCGGCGATACGGGCCGACTTGCCGCGACGATCGCGCAGGTAATACAGCTTGGCGCGGCGCACCTTGCCGGTGCGGACCACCTTGATGGACTCGATCAGCGGCGAGTAAACCGGGAACACGCGCTCCACGCCCTCGCCGTAGCTGATCTTGCGAACCGTGAAGCTCTCCTGGATGCCGCCGCCGTTGCGGGCGATGCACACGCCCTCATAGGCCTGCACGCGGCTGCGCTCGCCTTCGACGACCTTGACGTTCACCTGCACGGTGTCGCCGGGACGGAAGTCCGGGATGGCGCGGACGGAAGCGAGGCGGTCAGCCTGCTCCTTCTCGATCTGCTGGATGATATCCATGTGTCTTACTCCTGCCGGAAGAGGCCTTCGGTTGATCCGTGGCCAAGCGTTCGGCGCCGCTGTTTTCAGTTGGACGCGGGTCCATACACGAGCGGGCGAGCTTTGTCGAGCCGTCTGCCGCTAGCGCAGCAGGTCCGGCCGCCGCTCGCGCGTGATCCGCTCGGACTCGGCGCGGCGCCATTTGGCGACGCGGCCATGGTCGCCCGACAGCAGCACGTCCGGAATGGAGCGGCCTTCCCACTCGCGCGGCCGCGTGTAGTGCGGATATTCGAGCAGCCCGCCCTCGAAGCTCTCGTCCTCGCCGGACGCGTCCTTGCCCATGACGCCGGGCAGCAGGCGGACACAAGCGTCCATGGTCACGAGGGCCGCGATCTCGCCGCCCGACAGGACGTAGTCGCCGATCGAAACTTCCTCCAGCCGGCGGCCCTCGATCACGCGCTCGTCCACGCCCTCGAAGCGCCCGCACACGATGATGGCGCCAGGTCCCGCCGCGAGCTCGCGCACGCGGGACTGATTGAGCGGTCGCCCGCGTGGGCTCATCAACAGGCGCGGCCGCGCGTCACCCTCGGGCGCTACCGCGTCGATGGCGGCCGCCAGCACGTCGGCGCGGATCACCATGCCGGCCCCGCCGCCCGCCGGCGTATCATCCACCGCGCGGTGCCGGCCGAGGCCGTGGGTGCGGATATCGTAGGCGTCGAGCGACCACGCCCCGCGCTTCAGGGCGTCGCCCGCGAGCGACAGCCCGAGCGGCCCGGGAAACATGTCCGGGAACAGCGTCAGAACGGTCGCGGACCAAGCCATTTCAAAGCGTCGCCAGGGTGGCCGGATCGACGTTGCCGCCGCACAGAAGCACGCCGACGCGTTCGCCCGGCCGCGGCTGGTAGGCGCCGCTGAGCAGGGCTGCGAGCGCGGCTGCGCCGCCCGGCTCGGACGCGATGCGGTAATCCGCCCACAGGCGCTTCTGCGCGTCCCGGATCGCCGAGTCCTGCACGAGCGCGACATGGTCGATCGCCGCACGCGCGATCGCGAAAGGCAGCGCGCCGACGCGCCGGGCGCCCAGCGAATCCGCCGCCACCGATTCCACCGGCACGTCCACGGGCTCGCCGGCCTCCAGCGCCGCATGGAGACACCGTGAGCCCTCCGGCTCCACGGCCACGACCTTGACGCGGCCGCCCCAGAATCCCGCCATGCCGGCCGCCAGCCCACCGCCGCCGACAGCAACCAGCACGGTCTCGATTGGCGCGAGGCCGAGCCGGGCCTGATCCTCTTCCCACTCCAACGCCACCGTGCCCTGGCCCTCCAGGGTCCCGACCGCGTCGTAGGGGTGGATCTTCAGGGCGCCGCTCTCGGCCGCGAAGCGGTCGCAGGCCTCCTGCGCGTCCGCATAGCGCGCGCCGCCCACCACCACCTCGGCGCCCTGCGCCCGGATGGCGGCGATCTTCACTGGAGACGAGATCTCGGGCACGAAGATGCGCGCCTCGTAGCCGAGCCGCCGGGCCGCCAGCGCGGTCGCGATGCCGTGGTTGCCGCCGGACGCCGCCGTGACGCCCGCGGGAGGCACCACGCCGCCCAGCAGGGTGTTAAAGGCGCCGCGCGTCTTGAACGAACCTGCGTGTTGCAACAGCTCGAGCTTGAACGTGACGTGCGCGCCCGCGAAGGGATCGGCCGCCATGAGGGGCGTCCGCCGAACATGCGGGGCGATCCGCGCGTGAGCGGCCTTGATGGTCTCGGGAGTGACCGGCAGGTCCATGGCTTCAGCCGCAATGCATCAGCGAGAAGCGGCCTTCCGGGCCGGGGCCGACCGGCTCGAACCGGCGCGTCTGCGGGTCGCGAATCAGCAGCCGCCCGGTGGTCACGCCGAAATAGGCGCCGTGGAGGGCGATTCGCTTTTTTTCCACCAGCGTGCGGATGCACGGGAAGGTGAGCAGGTTGGCGATGCTGTTTTCCACCGACGCCATGCCGAGCTTTTCGACATAGCTCTCGTCCGCCGGCGAGCCGGGGCCGACGGCCTCGTAAGCCGGCGCGATCAGCTTGATCCAGCGGCCGATGAAATCGCCCGGTGAAAGCGGGCGCGCATAGGGATCGGCCTCGCTCTCCGCAAACGCGCGGACGCCGCCGCACAAGGCATGGCCCATCACGACGATGTGCTCTACGCGCAGGCCCATCACGGCGAATTCCAGCGCCGCCGAAGTGCCGTGGTTGTGCTCGTCCCCGGGCTCATAGGGGGGCACCAGGTTGGCGACGTTGCGGACAACGAAGATCTCGCCCGGCCGGGCGTCGAAGATCACCTCGGGCGACACCCGCGAGTCGCAGCAGCCGATCAGCAGCACCCGGGGCTTCTGCCCCGCGGCGGCGAGTTCCTCGAAGCGCTCGCGCTCGCGCGGCAGGCGGTTCTCGCAAAAAGCGCGGTAGCCCTCCAGCAGCTGCGGCGGAAACACGTTCAGATCGTCAGCAGGCAGATCGTCGGCGCGCTTGTCGTCGGTCATACGGCCTCCTCGGGGGGTTCTTCCTCGCCTGATGTCTCGAGCGGCGGCTCGGCGATCAGCCGTCCTCCGGCGATGTCCACGTGAGGGACAACCGCCTTGGTGAAAGGAAGCATGATCGGCCGTCCGCCGGAAGCGGGCTCGATTTCCAGGATGTCGCCGGCTCCGAAGTCCAGCACGGCCAGAACGGTGCCGATCGCTTCGCCGTTCCTGGCCTCGACCCGCAGGCCGATCAGGTCGGCCTGGTAGAATTCGTCCTCGTCCTCAACGGGCGGCAGCAGGTCGCGCGGCGCATAGAGGCGTGTGTTGGTGAGGACCGCAGCCTTGTCGCGGTCGGCGACGCCTTCCAGGCGCACCACCAGCATGTCGTCTTTCACGAGCCGGGCGGACAGGATTTTGAATGCACGCGCGCCCGCCTCGTCGGTAAGCGGCTTGTAGTCGGCGATCGCGAGCGGGTCTTCCGTATAGGACTTCAACCGCATCTCGCCGCGCACGCCGTGCGGGGCTCCAAGCACGCCCAGGAGAATGAGATCGCGGGTCACGCTGGTACTCCGGGTTCTGTTCTTCGCCCCGGGACAGGGAGAAGGCGGCCGAGCGAAGCGGGGTGGCATGAGGGGAGCGGTCAAACTGGAGCGCTGCCCGGCCACCCTCACCCCGGCCCTCTCCCCATGCTGGGGAGAGGGAGAACGCGTGAGCCTTACTCCGCCGCCGCAGCGGCCGCGGCGGCGCGCTCCTGGGCCTTCTTCTTCGGCTTGGACTTCTCGGGGTTGTTGCGGGCTTCGCGCTTCAGGAGGCCGGCGGCGTCCAGGAAGCGGGCGACGCGGTCCGTGGGCTGCGCGCCCTTGGTCAGCCAGTCCTTGGCCTTCTCGGCGTCGAACTTCACGCGCTCGGCCGAATCCTTCGGCTTCATCGGGTCGAAGGTGCCGAGCTTCTCGATGAAGCGGCCGTCGCGCGGGTAGCGGCTGTCGGCGACGACGATGGAGTAGTGGGGACGCTTCTTGGCGCCGCCGCGGGCGAGCCGGATCTTGAGAGACATCGTTTTTTCCTCAGTTGTCCCGTCTGGTGTGGATGAAAGGGGAGCGCAGACTGCCGACGGGATGTTGGCTGCCGCGCGCCGAACTCACTTCTTCTTCCCCCCGAAGGGGTTGAACCCGCCGCCCAAGCCCGGAAGCCCGGGAATCTTTCCGCCGCCGAGCCCGGGCAGGCCCGGACCCTTGGGACCGCCGGTCAGCCCCGCAGGAGGCGCGGACGGCAGGCCGCCACCCATGCCGGGCGGCATGCTTCCGGGCGGGAGCTTGTCCTTGAGTTGCGCCAGCATCTCGGGCGTGACCTGCGGCATGCCGCCGCCCATCCCGAACATGTTGGCGAGGCCCGCCATGGGCCCGCGCTTTCCGCCCTGGCCCATCATCTTCATCATGTCGGCCATCTGGCGATGCTGCTTCAGGAGGCGGTTGACCTCCTCCACCTTCGCGCCCGAGCCGGCCGCGATGCGCTTCTTGCGCGACGCCTTCAGGACGTCCGGGTTGCGGCGCTCACCCGGCGTCATCGAGTTGATGATCGCGATCTGCCGGCCGATCACCTTGCCGTCCATGTTGGCGCTGGCGATCTGGTCCTTCATCTTGGCGATGCCCGGGATCATGCCCACGAGGCCGCCCATGCCGCCGAGCTTCTCGACCTGGCTGAGCTGCTCGCGCATGTCGTCTAGGTCGAACTTGCCCTTGCGCATCTTGTCGGCGATGCGAAGCGCCTTCTCCTGATCGATCGTCTGCGCCGCCTTCTCGACCAGCGAGACGATGTCGCCCATGCCGAGGATGCGGTTGGCGATGCGCGCCGGGTGGAACTCGTCCAGCGCGTCCATCTTCTCGCCGACGCCGACGAGCTTGATCGGCTTGCCGGTGACGGCCCGCATGGAGAGCGCCGCGCCGCCGCGGCCGTCGCCATCCACGCGCGTCAGCACAATGCCGGTGACGCCGAGGCGCCCGTCAAAGGCGCGGGCGGTGTTCACCGCGTCCTGACCCGTGAGCGCGTCCGCGACCAGCAGCACTTCATGCGGGTTGGTGAGCGCCTTCACCTCCGCGACCTCGGCCATCAGGGCCTCGTCCAGGGTGGTGCGGCCGGCGGTGTCGAGCATCACCACGTCGAAGCCGCCGAGCCGGGCTGACTCCATCGCCCGCCGGGCGATCTGCACGGCCGACTGTCCGGCCACGATCGGCAGCACCTCGACGCCGACCTGCTTGCCCAACACCGCGAGCTGCTCCATGGCGGCCGGGCGGCGGGTGTCCAGCGAGGCGAGCAGCACCTTCTTGCGCTCGCGGTCGGTCAGGCGCTTGGCGATCTTGGCCGTCGAGGTCGTTTTGCCCGAGCCCTGCAGGCCCACCATCAGGATCGCGACAGGCGGCACGGCCTCGAGGTTGATCGGATCGGCCTCGGAGCCCAGCGTGTCGACCAGCGTGTCATGGACGATCTTGACGACCATCTGGCCGGGCGTGACCGACTTCACGACCTCCGCGCCCACCGCGCGGGCGCGCACCTTGTCGGTAAACGAGCGTACGACTTCGAGCGCGACGTCGGCCTCGATCAGGGCGCGACGCACCTCGCGCAAGGCGGCGTTGACGTCCTCCTCCGTCAACGCGCCACGGCGCGTCAACTTGTCGAGAATGCCAGAGAGCTTGTCGGACAGCCCTTCGAACATCAAACACCACCTGATTGCGTGATCCACCTAGGGGCCGATCAAGCGCATGAATGCGGCGACCTCACGTCCTGAAACCGGCGGCGGGCGATGGATAACCCACAAAGCCAAGCGCGCCCGAGGGCGCATCGCGCTGTCGGACGGTGACCTCCGGGCTCCGGGCCCAGGCGGCGGCTCAAGACGAAAACCGTCGTTGATCGGCGGGCAATAGGCGAAACGACGCGCGGAGTCAATAAAACGGCCGCCGCCGAACCCGGCTCAGCCGGCGCGGGCCGGAAGAATGGGCGCGTTGGCGCCGAGTTCGGCCAGCCCCTCCGCGAGGAGCCGGTCGGAAGCCTCCTCGATGCGCGCCTGCAGGACGGCGGCGAATTCCTCGCGCGGCATGTCGGGCGGCAGCGGCGGCAGGATCTCCACCAGAATGGTGCCCTGCCGGTGCTGGAGGCTGCGCCGCGGCCAGAACAGGCCGGAATTCAGCGCGATCGGCAGGCAGGGCACGCCCAGCCTCTCATAGATGTGCGAGATGCCGTGCCGATAGTTCGGCGGCGCCCCCGCGGCCCGGCGGGTCCCCTCCGGAAACAGGAGGATCTGCCGGCCCTTGTCGTGCCGGATCTCGTCGCGGGCCTTGTCGTTGAGCTGCCGCAGCACGGCCGGGCCGCCACGGCGATCCACCGGCAACATGCGCGACTTCAGGGCGTATTGGCCAAACAGCGGGATCCAGGTGAGCTCGCGCTTAAGAATAAAGCATGGGTCGTCGAACAGGCCGATGAGCGCGAAGGTTTCCCAGATCGACTGGTGCTTGGAGGCGACCAGCAGCGGGCCGGGCGGGATGTTCTCGCGGCCGCGAACCTCGAGGCCGATGCCGCCGATGACGCGGCAGATCCAGACGAAATAGCGTCCCCAGCTGCGGATATAGGCCATCAAGGCCCGCCGAGGCAGAAAGAACGTCGGC
This sequence comes from Alsobacter metallidurans, assembly GCF_014636935.1. Taxonomy (GTDB): domain Bacteria; phylum Pseudomonadota; class Alphaproteobacteria; order Rhizobiales; family Beijerinckiaceae; genus Alsobacter; species Alsobacter metallidurans. The sequence goes on from NZ_BMES01000003.1 coordinate 419,614, forward strand.
AGCGCCAGCAGCATATAGGCCACCAGGCTGATGTAGAGCACGACGTTGAGGGCAAGGGAGCGAAGCGTCATGGCGGGGTCCGGACGATCCGTCAGGGACGGCCGTCCTGCTTAGTGGTTTTTCACCCCGAGGGAAACGGCGCGCCGAGCACGAAAGCGTTCTAGCGTCGCGCCGCCAGCGTGGCTTCCCGGCGCGGCGGAGAAGACGCCATGGCACTGTCGGGCACGCCCAGCCCGATGCGCGCCATCGCGGCGACGAACTTCACGTATTCGACCGCCAGCAGTCGCACGATGCCCGGCTCGCGCCACCAGCCGTCCAGATCGAGTTTGTCCGCCACCACCGGATGCGGCAGAAACTCGCCTTCCGGCATCGCGTGAGAGAGTTCGGCCAGCGTGCGCGGCATGTGGTAGGTGGACGTCACCACGAGAAGGCGGCGGAAGCCGTGCTGGCGGGCCCAGTTGCGGGTCTGCTCGGCGTTGCCGATGGTGTTCAGCGCCTGATAGTCGAGATCGACGCAGCAATCGAAGAAAGATTTGAGGTCAGGGCGCTGCTTGCCGACGCTGTCGCGCGTCGTCCTGGCGTTCACGCCCGTGATCAGCAGCCGCTCGCCCTTGCCGCGAGAGAGGAGCTCCATCGCGTCCGCGATGCGCTCCGCCCCGCCCGTGAGCGCCACGATGCCCTCGACCTTGGCGGTGGGCGGCGGCTCCGTGCGGGCAAGACTCTGGACGAACAGGAAGAACCCCGCCGCGAGCCCGACGGCCGCCAGCAGGCACGCCGTCACGGTCAGGTTTCGCGCGAGCCTCAGCATCTTGATCCAGTTTGGTCGCCCATCCGCGTCATGATTTCGTATTCATGATCACAGAAGGTTAACGATAATGAACCCGCCTATCCGGCGGGCCGGCCATGCGGTCAGGAGAGCTCCTGGAGCGTCCGCCTCACCGTGAGGCGCGACACCACCGCGGTCACCACCGCCACCAGTAGGGCGATCGCCACCACGGCGAGGAAACCGCGCCATCCCAGGGCGAAACGGCCGAACAGCGCTTCGAGTTGCGTGCCCTCGGGAGTCGCCGTCCAGGCGGCCGCCGTCCACCCAGCCGCCAGGTAGAACCCCAGCGCGGCGGCGCCGCCGATCAGGCCGCCCCGCAGGCCGAGCCGCAGGAAGTGGCGCTGGAATTCCACCGCGATATAGGAATCGCTCGCGCCGACGAAGTGCAGCACCTCCACGATCCCGCGATTGCCGTCCATGGCGCCGCGCGTCGCGAACGCCACCGCGAGCCCGGTCGCCGACAGCACCAGCGCGAGGATGCCAAGCCCGAGCAGCACGAAGGTGTTCGCCATGGTGGCGAGGCGCTCCATCCAGACCCGGTGGTCGTCGAGGCTCGCGCCCTTCACGTCGTTGGCGAGCGTTTGCCGCAGCGTGGCGAAATCGACGCGCGCATCCGGGGCGATTTTCAGCACGACGAGGCGCGGCACCGGCAGCTCGTCGAAGTTCAACCCGACCCCGAGCCACGGCTCCAGCAGCCGCTCCGACTCCTGCTTGGAGTAGATCCGCACCTCCGCGACGCCGGGAGCGGCGCGAGCGGCTGCGGCCGCCTTCGCGACCTCGTCCTCGATGGCCCGGCCAGGCCCGGGCCGCACCTGGATGGTGACTTCGCGCGACACCTGGCTGCGCCAGTCCGCCGAAGCGTCCGACAGGAGCTGCGCCGCGCCGGCCGTCAACCCGGCCAGGAACGTCATGATGGCGATCACGGTCACGAGCGCCCGGCCCGCGATGGAGGCGGCCGGCACCAGCGGCTGGTTGCGCCCGAGCGGCCGCTCACGCTTCTCGCCGGCGGCCTCAGGCTCCCACTCCAGGCCCGGCGGCGCGTGCGGGGAAGGGTCCTTCATGTCGACATCAGTCATAGATGTGCAGCCGTCCGTCGCCCAGCACCAGGCGGCGCGCCTGGTCGAACTGGTCCATGAGGGCGAGATCGTGGGTCGCGATCACGATCGCGGTGCCCGTCTTGTTGAGCTCGACGAAGAGCCGCAGGAGGCGCCGCGCCAGGGAAGGATCGACGTTGCCGGTCGGTTCGTCGGCCAGCAGCAGGTCCGGCCGCACGATCAGGGCGCGCGCGATGGCGGCGCGCTGCTTCTCGCCGCCCGAGAGCACCGGCGGCAACACGTGCATGCGCTCGCCCAGGCCCACCCAGCGCAGCAGCTCGACCACCTCACCGCGATAGCTCGCCTCGTCGCGACCCTGCACGCGCAACGGCAGCGCGACGTTCTCGTAGGTGGTGAGGTGATCCAGAAGGCGGAAATCCTGGAACACCACTCCCATGCGCCGGCGCAGGCCCGTCAGCATGTCCTTGTCGAGCGTGTTCACGTCCTGCCCGAACAGATGGATCAAGCCCCGGGTGGGACGCAGCGCCAGCAGGATCAGCCGCAGCAGGGTCGTCTTGCCGGCGCCAGACGGCCCGGTGAGGAACTGAAACGACTGCGGCTCGATCGAGAAGGTGATGTCGCGCAACACCTCCGAGCCCATCCCGTACCGCAAACCGACATTCTCGAAGCGGACCACGCTTGCACACGCCCCTGTGGATGACTGGCCGGCGAAAGGAGCCGCCCAGGCGGTCTTTACCATTCATTAAGGCTGCAGGACGACCAATGAACGGCGAGGCAGGAGAAGCCCTCCGCAACCACTGTGCCTGATTCGCGATGCTGATCGTTTGTCCGTCCTGCGCAAGCTCCTATTCGCTGACCCCCGAACAACTCGGGGCAGGGCGGAGCCTGCGTTGCGCCAAGTGCCGGCATACCTGGCACGCGACCCCTGCCGATTCGCTCGACGAGCCCGTCGACGCCGTGATGACCAAAGCGGCCGATACCGATCGCGCCCGCGATGCGGCGGTCGAGGCGGACGCGGCCCACGCCGAGATGGTCGAGCCCCTGATCCCGGCGGAGCAGCAGGCCACGAAATCCCTGAAACCGTCCGGAAAGCCGAAGCATCGGGCGGCGAAGAAGCCCCGCAAGCCGTTCAAGGTCTCGGCAGGTCTGGCCGCCGCCGCCATGCTGGTCGTCGTGCTGGCCGCCGGGTTGGGGCTGCGCGCCAAGATCGTGAAAATCCTGCCCCAGACGGCCGGCCTCTACGCGGCGGTCGGGCTGCCCGTGAATCTGCGCGGGCTTGAATTTTCCGCCCTCCGGTCCGAGTTGCTGGTCGACAAGGACAAGGCCGTCCTGCTCGTGGAGGGCGAGATCACGGGCGTCGCCGCCCAGACGACCGAAATTCCCAAGGTGACCGTGAGCTTGCGTGGCCCGGAGGGACGCGAGATTTACGCCTGGACGTCCGAAGTCGGGCGCGCCGCCCTAGCCAAGGGCGAGAGCACGACCTTCCGGGCGCGCCTGGCGTCCCCGCCCGGTGAGGGACGTGACGTCGTCGTGCGTTTCGCCGAAACTGCTCCGCAAGCGCCGACGCATTGACGGGGGCGCCCCGCGCGAGCCGCCTTGGCTGAGCGCCCCTCCAGACAGGATGAGAGACGATGTTCGAGAACCGGCGGGTCCGCGTATTGTTTGACGAGGCGGCCATCGCGGTCCGGAACGAGGAGATCGCCCGCGACATCGCGGCGCGCCAGCCCAAGGACCTGCTCGTCATCGCGATCCTGAAAGGCAGCTTCATGTTCGCCGCCGACCTCATGCGGGCGCTGCATCGCGTCGGCCTGACACCGCAGGTGGAGTTCATGCACCTGTCGAGCTACCGGGCCGCGACCGTGTCGTCTGGTCAGGTCTCGATCCTGCGCGACGTCGAGAGCGAGGTGAAGGACCGGGACGTGGTGCTGGTGGACGACATCCTCGAATCAGGCCGCACGCTCGCGTTCGCCAAGGATCTGCTCGCCGCCCGCGGCGCTCGCGTGATGACCTGCTGCCTTCTCGAGAAGCCCGGCAAGCGAGCCGTGTCGATCAATCCCGATTTCGTCGGCTTCAGCTGCCCCGACCTCTTCGTGGTCGGCTACGGGATGGATGTCGCCCATTCGTTTCGCGAACTCCCGTTTATTGGCGTCGTCGAGCGCGACGACGCCGTCCAGACCTGACCGGCCGGCGACAGCCCGGCGCACGCACCAGGAAGCAAGAAGGAAGGATCGATGGCGCGCATCCTCATCGCCGATGACGAGGAGCCCTTGCGGGGCTTCATTGCCCGCGGCCTCCAGCTCGATGGCCACCTCGTGGACGCCGCCGCGGATGGGGCCGAGGCGCTTGACATGCTTCTGCTCGAGGGGGCGGCCTACGACCTGCTCCTGACCGACATCCGCATGCCCATGATGGACGGCATCGCGCTGGCGCTGGCGGCCGCGAAAGCGCGCCCCGACATGCCGATCCTGCTGATGACCGGCTACGCCGACCAGCGCGAGCGGGCGCGCAACCTCGAGGCGCTGATCAAGGAGGTGCTGCCGAAGCCGTTCTCGCTGGCGCATCTGCGCGACGTGGTGCGCGAAACGCTCGACAGTCAGTTCAGCAGCACGATGGATGCGTTCAGCGCCGACGCGAAGACGACCCAGCACGCATAAGGAACCAGGATCCAGCCGGCAGGCGGGTCCAGTCGCCGAAACAGCACGATGGTGGCCAGGATAGCGATTTCGAGCGCGATCACGACCACGAGGCCGAGCTTCGGATTGTGCATGCCGAAAAACGCCACCGACCAGAATGCATTCAGGGCCATCTGGATCAGCCAGACCGCGATGGCCCGGGTTCGACCGGGCGTCCCGGCGTCGAGACGCAGGATGCGCCAGAACGCATACGCGATGGTGAGATAGAGCAACCCCCAGACCGGGCCGAAGATCCAGTTGGGCGGATTGAACGACGGCTTGTTCAGCCCCGCATACCATGTCGGGATGTTGGGCATTGTCGCCAAGTTGCCGACCCCGCCCGCAAGCGCGACGAGGCCGATCGCCAATAGCGCCGCGAGTCCGGCGTTCATCGGCTTGCGGGACCGGTTCTCCGCCCCGCGCGACTGCACATCACTGGTCATTGCATCCTCCACCAACAAGGTTGCGTGATCGCGACGGAAAGCAAGGGGCCGACGCCGAACCGCTGGGTTGCGGGGCTTGTGGCCGGCCGCCCTCTCTGGTTGAGTTCGCGCCTTCTTGTAAGGACGCCCCATGTCGAGCAACAAAAGCCCCCGCTGGTCGAAGCGCACTCTTTCCGCCCAGGCGATGGGGCATACGGACCCGGTGACAAATGCGGTGGTTTCGCCGATCCATGTCGCCACCACCTATCTGCGTGATCCAGACAACCAGTACTCCACCGGCTATGTCTATGGCCGCCCGGACAATGCCACGGTGCGCGAAGCCGAGGGCGTGATCGCGATGTGGGAGGAGGCCGACGCCGCCCTGGTGTTTTCGTCCGGCATGTCGGCCGCCACGGCGGTGTTTCTCGCGCTTGCGCCTGGCGACCATGTGGTGGCCCCGACCGTGATGTACTGGGCGCTTCGCAACTGGCTCCTCACCGACGCCAAGCACTGGGGACTGGTGATCGATTTCGTCGACACCAGCGACGTCGACGCGGTGCGCAACGCCGTGCAGCCGAACCGCACCAAGCTCGTCTGGCTGGAAACACCCTCCAACCCGCTCTGGTCGATCAGCGACATCGCCGCAATCGCGAAAATCGCGCATGCGGCCGGCGCCAAGGTGGCGGTCGACTCCACCGTCGCGACGCCGGTGTTCACGCGTCCGCTGACGCTGGGCGCCGACATCGTCATGCACGCCGCCACCAAGTCGCTGAATGGCCATTCGGACGTGATCGCGGGCGCGCTCGCGACAGCCAAGCAGGACGCGCTCTGGGCGCGCATCGTCGCCAACCGGCGTAATCTGGGCGCCATCCTGGGGCCGTTCGAGGCGTTTCTGCTGATCCGCGGCATGCGCACGCTCGACCTGCGCGTGCGCGCCGCAGCCGCCAACGCGGCCGACCTCGCGCAGCGCTTCTCCAACCACGCCCACGTGTCGGCCGTGCTCTATCCTGGCCTGAAGACGCATCCGGGACACGACATCGCGGCCCGGCAGATGCAGGGTGGTTTCGGCGGCATGCTGTCGATCCGCGTGCGAGGCGGTGAAGCGAGCGCGGTCGCGACCGCTGCCGGGGTGGGCCTTTGGAAGCGGGCGACCTCCCTGGGTGGAGTGGAGAGCCTGATCGAGCATCGCGCCTCCATTGAAGGCGCGGGATCGCCCTGCCCGCCCGACCTGCTGCGGCTGTCCGCCGGCATCGAGGATGTCGAGGATCTTTTTGCGGATCTCGACCAGGCCCTGCGCCGGGCGCATGGCTAAAGGGGGCGGCGGGCGGCTACTCGGCCGCCTGCCTGCTGATCGGGGCGATGCTCTTCACCGGCGCCACCACGTCCGGCAGCGGATGCGCAGCCTCGAACGCCCCAATGTAGTCGCGCGTCAGCGGCACCACGTCGACCCGCTTGGCGAGCTGGACCTGGAATACGACATGTCCGCCATACCGGAAGGTGGCCTCGCTGCCGGCGAGGTAGAACTCCCACATGCGGCAGAACCGCTCGTCGTACAGGGCGCGGATCTCGTCTTTGTTGCGATTGAAGCGCTCGCGCCAGTGCTTCAGCGTCTCGGCGTAATGGAGGCGCAGAACCTCGACGTCGGTCACATAGAGCCCGGCGCGCTGGATCGAGGGCAGGAATTCCTGCAGCGCCGGCGAGTAGCCGCCCGGAAAAATGTACTTCTGAATGAACGCGTTGGTGGCGCCCGGCCCGTCGGCGCGCCCGATGGTGTGCACCAGGGCGACGCCGTCATCCGCGAGCAGCGAGGCGATCTTGCTGAAATAGGCGTCGTAGTGGTTCAGGCCGACATGCTCGAACATGCCGACTGAAACGATCCTGTCGAAACGGCCCTGTTCGGCGCGGTAGTCGCGGAGCTCGAACCGCACACGGTCGGCCGCGCCGGCGTCCCGCGCCCGCGCGTTGGACACCCTGTGCTGCTCCTCCGAGAGCGTCAGCCCGGTCACGTCGATCCGGTCCAGCGTCGAAAGGTAAAGGCCCAGACCGCCCCAGCCCGACCCAACGTCCAGCACCTTCTGGCCGGCCGAGAGCAGCAGTTTGGCCGCGATGTGCCGCTTCTTCTGAGCCTGCGCCTGCTCGAGTGTGTCGGTGGGCGACAGGAAATAAGCGCATGAGTACTGGCGATCGTCATCCAGAAACAGTTCGTAGAGACGGTCCGAAAGATCGTAATGATGCGCCACGTTGGCGCGCGACCGGGGCGCGGGATTGAACTGGATTGCGCGCCGCGCCAGAACGCGCAGGCGGTCGTTCAGCAGCGCGAGCGGGCCGCCCGGGATTGCCCATTCGGCGTTGGCGAGGATGACGTCGAGAAGATCGTAGATCGTCCCGTTCTCGACCGTGATCCGTCCATCCATGTAGCCCTCGCCAAGGGCCAACTGCGGATTGGCGAGCAGCCGGTACATCGTCGCCGTATCATGGATCCGCATCGTGACGCTTGGCGCGCCGCCGCCAAAGCTCTCGATGGTGTTGTCCGGAAGGGCGATCCGCAAAGCGCCCCGCTTGATCAGATGCCGCCCGATGAGCCCGAGGAGGTGCATGGCCAACTCCGTTCCCGCGTGCGGCGCCGCCAAAACCGCGCCAGCATGAACTTGGCGGGAACGCAGGTCCGGTGCTTGGAGTTGCATTGGGGATTGGTCATGTACGTTGCGGGGCTGCATCGCCCAGCTCTCGTTCATTAAATTCGACGATGTAGGACATTATACCGATTGGGTGGGGAGATTGCGTCTGTTAGTTAGGCGCGTGACTTGGCTTGCTCTCGCAGCCAAAACGGCGCGTTCGCGCCGCCCGAGGCGGATTTGCGTTGATGAAGCGGTTGACGACCACGGACTTACAGAATGCTGCGCTCGAGCATTGTCGTGAACAGTCCCGCCTCGCTGACGCCATCAGCGGCCGCCAAAGCGAAAAATGTGAAGAAGCTTGTGCATCCTGCATGTCAGCCATGCGGAAGGCACTAAGATACGTCGGCGACCAGGTCGGCTTTCTAGTAACGGACGATGAATCCACCGCAATGCACTGAACGGTTGTCGCGAGTTTAGCCTACAGTCGCCGAACTCACGCGAAGGTTCATCGTTCGCAAACTCACGCTATGCTTCGACTATTCCCGGGTATTCTGAGCATTCGCTTGCATTTATGCTGACCCGCGAAGATGTTTTCGAGTGCGAATTGATGTTGTGGTGATTTCGGTTGACCGGCCTGAGATTGGCGTCTACTTTGCCAACACCACATATGTATTGTGGGCTATTGTCTTAATTCAATATGGTTCGTCGTGGCGAGCGCTGTCATCGAGTTGATCAAAGACGCACCCCTCTTTCGAGGCGTGACGGACGATACGCTGAGGGCTCTCACACAGGGCTCGTTCGTTCAGCGTTATCCCGCCAACGTCTCGCTTTTTGACGAGGGTGAGGTGTCACCGTTCGTGTATGTGCTGCTGGAGGGCCAGATCGAGCGCTTCTCGGTGCATCGCGGGCGCGAGTCGGGCCTCGGCTTCATCGAAGCCGGCGCGACGTTCATCCTTTCTGCCGCCATCACCCTGCAGCCGAATTCCTACTCGGCCCGCACCCTGGCCAATTCGCGTTTCGTGCTGTTGCCGGCCCAGAACCTGCGGGCCGTGTTCCAGACTGACCTGCGCTTCGCCCAGAACCTCGCCCGGGACGTCGCCGAGAGCGAGTGCGAAGTGCTCGCGGAGCTGAAAAACCAGAAGCTCCGCACCATGGCGGAGCGTCTCGCCAACTGGATCCTCACCACCGTCCCGGCGGAAGCGCAGGGCGAATGGACCCGGCTGCCCATGAGCAAGCAGGCCTTGGCGCTGTATCTGGGCACCACCCCCGAGAACCTGTGGCGCAGCTTTGTCGCCCTGGAACCTTACGGCGTCGGCGTGCGGCGCAGGGAGGTTTCGGTGGCGGACTTCGCCAAGCTGACCGATTTCGCCGGACCCAATCCGCTGATCGATCGCCGTAAGGCCCGATCCGACGCCGAGCGCATGGCCGCACCGGCGTCAGACTGACTTTGCCCTCCAAGACGAGATGCCCAATACGAAAAAAGCCGCCTTTCGGCGGCCTTTTTTCGTCGCTGCGCCTCTTCGGGGTGGAAGAGACTTTGGAGCGGGCGAAGGGATTCGAACCCTCGACCCCAACCTTGGCAAGGTTGTGCTCTACCCCTGAGCTACACCCGCATCCTCCGGAGCGCTTCGGCCGCCGGCGGGCGGTATATGCCGCAACTCGGCGGACGATGCAACAGGGCGCGCGATCTTTTCTTGGCGCCCCGTCAGCCGCCGGGCTTGCGAGGCTTGGAAGCGCTCACGTATGAACCACCCGAGCCCGCCGTCACCAAGGATCGACGATGCCCGCCACGCCCGAGGAACTCTTTGCTTTTTTCGCCTCGCTCGGCATCCCTCACGAGACCGTGGAGCACCCCGCCGTCTTCACCGTCGAGGAATCCAAGCGGCTGCGCGGCGAACTGCCCGGCGCGCATGTGAAGAACCTTTTCGTGAAGGACAAGAAGAGCCGCCTCTTTCTTGTTTCGGCGTTGGAGGACACCGTCATCGACCTGAAGAAGCTGCACGAACTGATCGGCGGAACCGGCCGCGTGTCGTTCGGGTCGGCGGATCTGCTTGTCGACACTCTCGGCGTGACGCCCGGCTCCGTGACGCCCTTCGCGGCCATCAACGACACCGCTGGGCGGGTCACGGTGGTGCTGGACAGCCGCCTGCTTGAGCACGAGCGCATCAACGTGCATCCGCTGGTGAACACGATGACGACCGGCGTGTCGCGCGAGGACCTGCTCCGCTTCCTGCGCGCCACCGGACACGAGCCGCTCGCGGCGGCGATCGGCGAGGCGCGCCAGGACGCCGTCACCTAAATGCGCCTCAGGCGGGCGGCCGACGTTGCCGAGCCCACCTGCGAGGCCCATGTTACGCTCATGCGAATGCCGGGCGCTCCCGGCCAGGAGATCGAAGATGGCCTTTGAAGCCACGAGCGCCGCCCCCGCCGGGGCAGACACCCTCGTCTCGGACACCACGACCCAGGGCTTCCGCCAGGACGTGCTCGCCGAATCGATGCAGCGGCCCGTGCTGGTCGACTTCTGGGCGCCGTGGTGCGGGCCCTGCAAGCAGCTCACGCCCGTGATCGAGAAGGCCGTCAAGGCGGCCGGCGGTAAGGTCAAGCTCGTCAAGATGAACATCGACGAGCACCCGCAGATCCCCGGGCAGCTCGGCATCCAGTCGATCCCGGCCGTGATCGCATTTCAGCGCGGGCAGCCGGTGGACGGCTTCATGGGCGCGCTGCCCGAGAGCCAGGTGAAGCAGTTCATCGAGCGCCTCGTTGGCCCCCTTGGCCCCGGCGCGACCGCGGAGCTGATCGCCGAAGCCGAAGCCCTGCTGGCGGGCGGCGACGCGGCCGGCGCCGCCGAGCTCTATGGCGCGGTGATCGACCAGGAGCCCGACAATCTCGCGGCGCTGGGAGCGCTGGCCAAGATCCATGTCGAGGCCGGCGATCTGGAGGGCGCCAAGTCGATCCTCGCCATGGCCCCGCCCGGCAAGGAGAACGACGCCGCTCTCGCGGGCGCCAAGGCGGCGCTCGACCTCGCCGAAAAAACGGCGTCGCTGGGCGACGCCGCCGGCTTCTACGCCCGGATCGACGCGGACCCGGCGGATTATCAGGCCCGCTTCGATCTCGCTCTGGCGCTTGGGGCCAAGGGCGACCGTGAGGGCGCGACGGACCAGCTGGTCGAGATCATCAAGCGCGACCGTACGTGGAACGACGACGGCGCACGCAAGCAGCTGCTCCAGTATTTCGAGGCGTGGGGTCCCATGGACCCCATGACGATCGCGGGGCGCCGCAAGCTGTCGGCGCTTCTGTTCCGATAGAGCGCGGGGGCGACGTCCCGCCAAAGGAGCCGGCCATGGCCATGAACGCCAGCTATCGGAGCGCCGCCGATCTTCCGGCCGTCATCCCAGTGTTTCCCTTGCCCGGAGCGTTGCTGCTTCCTCGGGGCGAGATGCCGCTCAACCTGTTTGAGCCGCGCTACCTCGCGATGCTGGACGACGCCCTGAAGGGGCAAAGGGTCATCGGCATGGTCCAGCCGGACGTCGAGTCCGAGATCATGCCGCGCACTCCCAGCCTCTACGGCGTGGGCTGCGCCGGCCGCATCACCCAGTTCACCGAAACCGGCGATGGGCGGTGCCTGATCACCCTCACGGGGGTTGCACGTTTCCGGATCGTCGAGGAGCTTCTCGTGACGACGCCCTATCGCCAGTGCAGGGTCGACTTTTCGGCGTTCTCGTCGGACTTCGAGGCGCGCGCCGGCGAAGGCGAGGTCGACCGCGAATCGGTAATCAGGACGCTCAAGGCCTTCGTTGAGGCCAACGACCTCTCGATAGACTGGAAGGGCATCAAGGAAGCATCCAACGAGGCGCTGGTGAACGCCCTGTCGATGATGAGCCCGTTTGAGCCGCGCGAGAAGCAGGCCCTGCTGGAAGCGCCGGACCTGAAGACCCGGGCCGAGATCCTGGTGGCGATCACCGAAATGGATCTGGCGCGCGGCCAGGACGGATCGGAGACGCCGCTGCAATGAGTCAGGAAACCGTGCCGGACAACGCCCCCCAGGCGACCCGCATCGACCCCAAGCTTCTGGAAATTCTCGTCTGCCCGTTGACGCGCGGATCGCTGGACTATGATGCGGCCCGGCAGGAGCTGATCAGCCGCTCGGCCAGGCTCGCCTACCCCATCCGGGACGGCATTCCGATCATGCTGCCCGAGGAAGCGCGCCGCCTGGACGAATAGTCCGGCAAGGCCTGTCCTGGGCGTGCTGGCCTGAAGCCCTCCACCCGAAGCCGACGTTAGAGCGGAACGCCGCGCAGCAGTCGCGGCATGTCGGGCGACACGGCCGCGGCCTGCCGGATAAAGAAGCGCTTCAGCCCCGGCATCCTGTCCACCATGCCGAGCCCGGCGTCGCGCAGGAGACGCAAAGGCGTGTTGTCGTTGGAAAACAAGCGGTTGAGCCCCTCCATCACCATGCCCATCGCCACCGTGTCGAAGCGGCGCGCCCGCTCATAGGCGGCGAGCACGTCCGGCGAGCCTGGATCAAGTCCGAGTTGCGCGGCGTCCACGATCGCCTCCGCGAGCGCGGCCACGTCCCGGAAACCCAGATTAAGCCCCTGACCGGCGATTGGGTGGATCACGTGGGCGGCGTCCGCCACCAGGGCGAGGCGCTCACCCGCGAACCGGCGCGCCACCATGAATTGGAGAGGCCAGGCGGCCGGCCGCGTTTCCAGCGTGAGCCGTCCGTGGCGCAGCCCGAAGCGGCGCTCGATCTCGGCCAGCAGGTCATCGTCCGCCAGGCCGAGCAGCGCCGGCACGTTCTCGCTGCGCTCCGTCCATACGATGGACGACCGCCGGCCCCGCAACGGCAGGATCGCGAACGGCCCGGACGGCAGGAAGTGCTCTTCCGCCCGGCCCTCGTGGTCGCGCTCGTGACCGATCGTCGCCACGATGCCGGACTGCCGGTAGGGCCAGGAAACCGTCCCGATCCCGGCCTGCTCGCGCAGGGGCGACGCGGCGCCGTCGCAGGCCGCCACAAGGCCGACCGAGAGCGTCTCGCCGCCCGAAACGCGCACGCGCGCCATATGCGGCTGCGGCTCCACGCGCAGCACCCTTTCGGCGCGGACCTCGACGCCGGCCTCGGTCGCGCGCCGGCTCAGCGCCCGGATCAGGCTGGCGTGCTCGACCATGTGGGCGAAGGGCTCGTCAGGTCCGACCCCCCCGCCGAAATCGAGAAACACCGGCCTCACCGGGTCGAAGGTGCGGCTGTCCGTGATCTTCATGCTGCGGATCGGCTCGGCGTCGGTCTCGATCTCGTCCCACGCGCCCAGCACCTCGAGCATCCGCCGTGCACCGGCCGCCACCGCGAAGGCGCGGTCATCGCGGCGTGGAGCCGCCGCCAGGGCCGGATCGCAGATCGAGACCGCCAGCCGGCCGCCCACCGCGGTCTTGAGCGCCAGCGCCAGCGCGAGCCCGGCCGCGCCGCCGCCTGCCACGAGCACGTCCACACGGGTCTGGCGGGGTGAGGCGTCGCTCATCGTGAGGATCTCCGGCTGGCTTGCACCCTTGTCCTACGCCCGCGCATGCCGGCCGACAATGCGAACACGGCTGGCGACAGCCCTCAGGGGAGTGGCATAACGTCAGCCCAAACCGTGAGATCCGCCATGTCCGACCCTGTCGCCGAGTTGCTGACCACCCTCGACCTGGAAACGTTGGAACTGAATCTGTTTCGCGGACGCAGCGACTACACGGCATGGCAGCGTGTGTTCGGCGGGCAGGTCATCGGCCAAGCCTTGATGGCGGCTTGCCGCACGGTCGAGAACCGTATGCCCCATTCGCTGCACGGCTACTTCATCCTGCCCGGGGATTCCAAGCTGCCCATCGTGTACGAGGTGGAGCGGGTCCGGGACGGGCGGAGCTTCAGCACTCGCCGCGTCAAGGCGATCCAGCGCGGGCAAACGATCTTCACCCTGTCGGCGTCCTTCCAGAGCGAGGAGGGAGGCTTCGAGCATTTCGTCCCCATGCCGGACGTGCCGATGCCCGAGGACCTGCCCAGCGGCGACCAGACCGGCGTGCAGGTCGCGCCCAGGATGCCGCCCTCCGTGCAGCAATATTTCGCGCGCAAGCGCCCCATCGAGCTACGCCCGGTCGACGTGACGCGTTATGTCAGCCGCGAGCCGCGCGACCCTGTATTCCGGATGTGGATCCGCGCAACCGCGCCCTTGCCGGACGACCCGATCATCCACCGCTGCGTGCTCGCCTATGCGTCCGACATAGCCTTGCTGGATTCGGCGCTGGTCGCGCATGGGCGCAGCGTCTTCGATCCCGAAATCCAGGCCGCCAGCCTCGACCACGCCTTGTGGTTTCACCGGCCGTTCAAGGCGGACGAGTGGCTTCTCTACGCCCATGACAGCCCGTCCAGCGGTGGCGCGCGCGGTTTTTCGCGCGGTTCCGTTTTTACGCGCGACGGCGTCCTGGTCGCGTCGGTTGCGCAGGAAGGGCTAATTCGGCCTCGCACCGCGAAAGTGCCTGCCGACTAAGCAATTGCCTAAAAAGATTGCACAACCCGGACGCGTGCTCAGAGAGAAGCGCGCGCCGTTGGATGGTCGCGCGCCGAATTGGCGCGAATCAGTTCGCCCGACCCTAGCCGAAAGTGAGGGGCCGAACTGGCACGACCCTTGAAAGGTGTTCCCCGGCTCGAACCGCGCATCGTCGATGTGCAGGTGGCGTAACGGGGATCCGACATCCATGAAAATCGTGATGGCCATCATCAAGCCGTTCAAGCTCGAGGAGGTTCGCGACGCGCTGACCGCCATTGGGGTGCACGGCCTGACAGTGACTGAAGTCAAAGGGTATGGCCGCCAAAAGGGTCATACCGAGATCTACCGCGGCGCCGAATACGCCGTCAGCTTCCTCCCGAAGCTCAAGATCGAGGTGGCGATCGCCGCCGACCTCGTCGGCAAAGTCATCGACGCGATTTCGGCCGCCGCCAAGACCGGCCAGATCGGCGACGGCAAGATCTTCGTGTCTCCCATCGAGCAGGCCGTCCGCATTCGCACCGGCGAGCGCGACGCTGACGCTCTCTAAGCCGCTTCCTGGCAGGAGTTATCACCAATGAAGTTGTCTACCACAGTCAGGGCGAGCGTGTTTGGGGCGTCGCTCGCCGTGCTGACGAGCACCGCCGCGTTTGCGGCCGATGCGCCGGTCCCCAACAAGGGCGACACGGCCTGGATGCTCATCGCCACCGCCCTCGTGCTGATGATGTCGGTCCCGGGGCTCGCCCTGTTCTATGGCGGCCTGGTCCGCACCAAGAACATGCTGGCGGTGCTGACCCAGGTCTTCGCCATCGTGTCGATCGTGGCCCTGCTGTGGGTGTTCTACGGCTACTCGCTCGCTTTCACGAACGGCGGCGGCCTGAATGATTTCGTCGGCGGCTTCTCCAAGGCCTTCCTGAAGGGCGTCGACACCAACGCGGTTGCGGCCACCTTCTCCAACGGAGTCGTGATCCCCGAACTGGTCTACATGGCCTTCCAGATGACGTTCGCGTGCATCACGCCGGCCCTGATCGTCGGCGCCTTCGCGGAGCGGATCAAGTTCTCGGCCCTGATCGCCTTCGTGGTGCTTTGGGTCACGTTCATCTACTTCCCGATCGCCCATATGGTCTGGTACTGGGGCGGCCCGGACGCCATCGGCGACGCCGCCAAGGCTGTTGCGGCGGCTGGCGCTGACGCGGCTGCGAAGACCGCCGCCGAAGCCAAGCTCGCCGAGGTCACGGCCGACGCCGGCATGATCTTCAAGTGGGGCGCTCTCGACTTCGCGGGCGGCACCGTGGTGCACATCAACGCCGGCATCGCGGGCCTGGTTGGCTGCATCCTGATCGGCAAGCGCGTCGGCTACGGCAAGGAGCTGATGGCTCCCCACTCGCTGACGATGACGATGATCGGCGCCTCCCTCCTGTGGGTCGGCTGGTTCGGCTTCAACGCCGGCTCAAACCTCGAAGCCAACGGCACCACCGCGCTGGCCTTCGTGAACACCTTCGTGGCTACCGCGGCCGCGGCCGTGTCCTGGCTCTTCGTGGAATGGATGGCCAAGGGCAAGCCCTCGCTGCTCGGCATGGTTTCGGGCGCGGTCGCGGGCCTGGTCGCCATCACGCCGGCTTCGGGCTTCGCGGGTCCGATGGGCTCCATCGTCCTCGGCCTCGCGGCCGGAGCGCTCTGCTTCTTCTTCTGCTCCACGGTCAAGAACGCCATCGGGTACGACGACTCGCTGGACGTCTTCGGTGTCCATTGCGTCGGCGGCATCCTGGGCGCCATCGCGACCGGCATCCTGGTGTCTCCGGATCTCGGCGGCACCGGCCTGGTGGACTACGCGGCCAAGCCCGGCGAAGCCGCTCCCGGCGAATACGTCATGGCCACGCAGGTCTTCGCCCAGCTCAAGGCGGTCGGCCTCACCCTGGTGTGGTCGGGCGTCGGCTCCGCAATCCTCTACAAGGTCGTGGATGTGATCTTCGGCCTGCGCGTCACGCAGGAAAAGGAGCGCGAGGGTCTCGACATCGCCGAGCACGGCGAGCGCGCCTACAACTACTGAGACGCGTCGGAGGGCGCTTTTTCCCTCCATTCCTCCCTGAACTGGGCGGCAGGCATTCCCTGCCGCCCTTTTTCTTTTGTGGCTGCGCCACACGCCGGCTCAGCCGGGCCCCGATGGTTAAGCCACCTTTAACCGGGCGCTCCCTACGGTGAATCACCCGGCCTGCGCGCATGCGCGGGTCGCCCCCCATTGTGTGTGGACCCGGCGAATGCGGACGACACGAGCGAGCGGTTCAGGCCTGGACCAACTCTCGGAAGCCCTGCGCGACTTCCTGTGGCGCCGCGCCGCCGAACTCACCGGCTTGATTCTGCTGGCGGTCGCGGCCGCCTGCGGCCTCGCGCTGGTGACCTGGTCGGTCCAGGATCCGAGCCTGAACCACGCCATCAACGGCCCCGTCCGCAACCTGCTGGGGCGTCCCGGCGCGATCGCGGCCGACGTGCTGATGCAGATCTTCGGGCTGGCCGCCATTGCGTTGATCGCCCCGCCGGCGCTCGCGGGCGTCCGCCTCCTGTCAGGCCGTCGCCTGCTCCGCAGCCGCTTGCGCGTGCTGCTCTGGATCCTGGGCGCGACCGCGGCCGCGGGCCTCGCCAGTTCGCTCCCGACGACCGGGCGCTGGCCTCTGCCGACGGGACTGGGCGGCGTGCTCGGCGACGCCGTCTTGCGCGCCTTCCACGCCGTCCCGGGCCTGAACGGCGGCCTGGCAAGGCTGATCCTCACGATCGCGCTCGGCGTGCTCGCGATCCTGACCCTGTCGGCCGCCTCCGGGGTAGGCTTCGACAAGGAAGGCGACGCCCGCGCGGAGCCGCGCGAAACGCGTGCGGCCCGCAGCGACGATTTCGAGGACGACGACCGCACCAGCGAACCCGGCCTCGCGATCGTATCGGTCGGCGCCATCATCCATGGCCTGCTCAGCCTCAAGAGCGCGATGGCGCGCGCCTGGCGCCGCCGCGCCGCCCGGCCGAGCTTCATGGCCCGCGTGCGCGCCGCCATGCCGGCCCGCGCGCCCGACGATTTCGACGATCTCCTCCCTGCCCCCGGCGGCCGCGCCGAGCCGGGTTTCGCCCGCGCGGCCGACGGCGGCGAGCGCCCGGCGCCCCGCCGCGAACCGCCGCAGCCCGCCAGCCATGCACGTCCGCAGCCGCAGCCGGCGCAGCCCGATGAGGACGACGACGATTACGACGCCGTTCCGGACGGCGAGCCCCTCGACGCCGGCATGGTGATCGACGGGGTCGCGGCTCCGCGCGTCTCCGCCCCCGCCCCGGCGCCGCGCCCCGGCAAGCGCCTCGCCAAGGAAGCGCAGCCGTCTTTCCTTGACCGCGACGGCTACCAGCTGCCGCCGCTGGCTTTGCTGTCGGAGCCCAAAAAGACCACCGCTCCCAACATCTCGGCCGACGCGCTGGAGCAGAACGCCCGCCTGCTGGAAGGCGTGCTGGAGGACTTCGGCGTCCGCGGCGAGATCATCAAGGTCCATCCCGGCCCGGTCGTGACGCTATACGAGCTCGAGCCCGCGCCCGGCATCAAGTCGTCCCGCGTGATCGGCCTGGCGGATGACATCGCCCGCTCGATGAGCGCGGTGTCGGCCCGCGTGGCCGTGGTGCCCGGCCGCAACGCCATCGGCATCGAGCTGCCGAACCAGAAGCGCGAGACCGTGTTCCTGCGCGAGTTGCTGGCCTCGGAGGACTTCGAGAAATCCAAGTTCAAGCTGGCGCTGTGCCTCGGCAAGACCATTGGCGGCGAGCCCGTGATCGCCGAGCTCGCCCGCATGCCGCATCTGCTGGTCGCCGGCACCACCGGCTCGGGCAAGTCGGTCGCCATCAACACCATGATCCTGTCGCTGCTCTATCGGCTCCAGCCCGAGCAGTGCCGCCTGATCATGGTGGACCCCAAGATGCTCGAACTTTCCGTCTATGACGGCATCCCGCATCTCCTCACCCCCGTGGTGACGGACCCCAAAAAGGCCGTCGTGGCCCTGAAATGGGCCGTCCGCGAGATGGAGGAGCGCTACAAGAAGATGTCGAAGCTCGGCGTCCGCAACATCGACGGGTTCAACGTCCGCGTCGTGGAGGCCAAGCAGAAGGGCGAGATCATCACCCGCACGGTGCAGACCGGCTTCGACCGCGAAACCGGCGAGGCCGTGTACGAGGACGAGATCATGGATCTCGAGCCGCTGCCCTACATCGTCGTGATCGTCGACGAGATGGCGGACCTCATGATGGTGGCCGGCAAGGAGATCGAAGGCACCATCCAACGCCTCGCCCAGATGGCCCGCGCGGCCGGCATCCACGTGGTGCTGGCGACACAGCGCCCGTCCGTGGACGTCATCACCGGCACCATCAAGGCCAACTTCCCCACCCGCATCTCCTTCCAGGTCACCTCCAAGATCGACAGCCGCACCATCCTGGGCGAGATGGGCGCCGAGCAGCTGCTCGGCCAGGGCGACATGCTCCACATGGCGGGCGGCGGCCGCATCAGCCGCGTTCACGGCCCCTTCGTGTCGGACGACGAGGTCGAGAAGGTCGTCGCCCACCTCAAGTCCCAGGGCCGGCCGCAATATCTCGAAGCCGTCACGCAGGACGAGGAAGAGGGCGGCGCGACCGAGGACGCCGAGGACGGCGCCGTGTTCGACAAGGGCGACTTTGGGGCGCCGAGCGGCGACCTCTACGACCAGGCGATCGCGGTGGTGCTGCGCGACAAGAAGGCCTCGACCTCCTATATCCAGCGCCGCCTCCAGATCGGCTACAATCGCGCCGCCTCGCTCATGGAACGCATGGAGAAGGAGGGCATTGTCGGTGCGGCCAACCATGCGGGCAAACGCGAGATCCTGATCGAGCAGCCCGCCGGACGTGGCGACGCTCCGTTCGATGAGGATTGAGGGAGCTGGCGAAACGGGCCGTGAAACGGCCATACAGGCAGGCTAGACGCAGCGCATGACCAGCAACGCCCTCTTCATCGCGCTTGTCGGCCTGGTCGGACTCGGCCTCGCCGGCGGTCCTGTGGCCGCCCAATCCGGTGAGCCGCTGACCTTGCCGACGCCGGCCGTGACGGCCGCGCCGAAGCCCGCCGCAAAGCCGCCCGCGCCGCGCCGGATCCCGCTCCCGCTGCCTCGTCCGGCCAATCTCGGCGCCGGCGACGGCGGTCTCGGCATCGAGCCCGTCCAGGTCGCGGCGGCTGGCCCTGCGCCCACCGTCCAGCTCGCGAAAGCCGAGGCTCCCGCAGATACATCCCAGCGCGGGATCGTGGAGCGCGCCAACGCGACCCTGAACGCCATGAGTTCGCTCAGCGCGCAATTCGTGCAGGTCGGCCAGAACGGGAAGCGGCTCGAAGGCAATCTCTATGTCCAGAAGCCAGGCCGCATGCGCTTCGAGTATCGCGCCGCCCCGATCGAGATCGTCGCGGACGGCTCCTCGGTGGCGATCCGCGATCGCAAGCTCAACACCCAGGACGTGTACTCGATCGGCCAGACGCCGCTGAAGTTTCTGCTCAAGGAGCGCGTCGACCTGTCGCGCGACACCCGCCTGATCAGCGCCGAGGCGGAGCCCGACCTGGTCAGCGTCACCGTCGAGGACAAGGCGACCTTCGGCGGGACATCGCGCGTCACGCTGTTCTTCGATCCGAAGTCCTTTGCGTTGAAGCAGTGGCTCGTCGTGGATCCGCAGGGCTACGAAACCAACGTCACCCTGCGCAATGTCCAGCTTCAGGCGAAGCTCGACCAGAACCTCTTCAACATCAACTTCACACGCGTTCTCGAGTAAGCGCCCGCCGCGACGGCGCAGCGCTTGCGGCCATGAGGGCAAACCGATACCCCTGCCGAGCTTCTAGCCCGGGAGGAACGTCGCTTTGCGCCTCAATGTCGCGACCTGGAACATCAACTCCGTTCGCCTGCGCTCCGGCCTGGTCACGCAGTTCTTGCAGGACCACCAACCCGACGTTCTCTGCCTGCAGGAAACGAAGTGCCCGGACGACCGCTTCCCGCTCGGCGACTTCCGCAAGCTCGGCTACAACCACATCGCGATCCACGGCCAGAAGGGCTACCACGGCGTCGCCATCGTCTCGCGCCTGCCGTTCGAGGAGCGCGGCTCGAAGGCGTTCTGCGGCAAGAATGACGCCCGCCACATCAGCGTGTCCCTGAAGGACGCCGGCCCCGCCTCAGGGGTCACGGTGCATAATTTCTACGTGCCGGCTGGCGGCGACATTCCGGACCCCGCGATCAACGAGAAGTTTGCGCACAAGCTCAGCTTCCTGGACGAGATGCGGGACTGGTGCCACCTGGACAAGCCCAGCGCCGGCAAGGCGATCGTGGTCGGCGACCTGAACGTGGCTCCGCTCGAAAACGACGTCTGGAGCCACAAGCAGATGCGCGACGTGATCTCCCATACCCCGATCGAGCGCGAGAAGCTTCTTGGCGTCATCGAGTGCGGCGATTGGGTGGATGCGATCCGGACGCTCACGCCGGAGCCGGAGCGCGTCTACACCTGGTGGAGCTACCGCGCCAAGGATTGGCAAGCCGCCAACCGCGGCCGTCGTCTCGACCATGTCTGGGTGTCGCGCGAACTGGCCGGCAGCCTCGCCGGCAGCGCCATCCTGCGCGAAGCGCGCAGCTGGGAGCGGCCGTCGGACCACGTCCCCGTCATGGTTCATCTCGACGTCTGATCAGCCGCGCTCCTTGGTGAGCGACTGGTCCAGCCGATCGACGTTGAGCAGGCGATATCGCACGGTCGAGAGCCCGGCCGACGTCACCTGCGCGTGTGCGGCGAGATGCTCGCGCATCGTCTCGGCCGAGTCCGGGAATTCCTGCATCACACGCCGGAAGATTTCGCGCGTGATCCGCAATGTTGTGGTCGGCTCGCGCGCCGTCGCGGTGGCGGGCCGTTCGGTGTCGATGATCATCGCGAGTTCGCCAAGCAGCACGCCCGCTTGCACGATCATGGGAGCGCTCGAATCATCCGCGTTCAGCGCCACGGCTCCGCCGGTCAGAAGATAACCGCCATTCGACACGTCGCCGCGACGGAACAGCACGTTGCCGCTCCGAAAGCTCCGGCCCTCCGCCGCGAATGCGATGAGTTGCAGCGCCTCGGGCTCCGCGCGGCTGAAAAGCGGCACACGTTGCAGCAGGTCGATGTCGCGCTTGAGAGACAATGAGCGTCCAGAAAAGCCGGATCAGGGAAGGAGTTTGTAGCCGCCCGCCTCGGTGACGAGGATCTGCGCGTTGGACGGATCGCGCTCGATCTTCTGCCGCAGGCGGTAGATGTGGGTTTCCAGCGTATGCGTTGTGACGTTGGAGTTGTACCCCCAGACCTCCGCCAGCAGCACGTCGCGGGTGACCACCTTTTCGCCCGCCCGGTACAGAAAGCGCAGGATGGCGGTTTCCTTTTCGGTCAGCTTCAGCTTCGAGCCGTTCTCGGCGACCAGCAGCTTGGCGCTTGGCCGGAACGTGTAGTGCCCGATCGTGAAGACCGCGTCCTCGCTGGCCTCGTGCTGGCGCAGATGCGCGCGGATGCGGGCCAGCAGCACCGAGAACCGAAACGGCTTGGCGACGTAGTCGTTGGCCCCGGACTCGAGGCCCAGAACGGTGTCCGACTCCGAATCATGGCCGGTGAGCATGATGATCGGCGACCGAAACCCGTTCCGCCGCATCAGCTTCACGGCTTCACGGCCATCCATGTCGGGCAGGCCCACGTCCATGAGCGCGAGGTCGACGCGGTCATCCTTCACGAAGGCCAGCGCCTTGGCGGCGGTGTCGACCGTCTGGGGCGCGAATTCCTCGTGCAAGGCGAGCTGCTCTGCGAGCGCTGAGGCGAGTTCGACGTCGTCGTCGACCACCAGGATGCTGCGGACGTTCGACATGGCGTTCCGCTGGTTGGCGCTGCAGGAGCGCAGGTTGGCGCCGGACGCGCAAAGATGCTTCAAGTAGCCCAGCCGCGGCCTGCGCCGCAACCAGCCTCACCCGCTCACGCGGGAGCAAAGCCGGAGGTGACAGTGGCACGTGGAGCACCGTTCCGCCATATCCGCGTGATTCGCCGCCCGGGTTGTCCCCGGCGCGGTGTGTTGATCGCCGGCGGGCTGGTGGTTCCGTGCGCTCTCGGGCGCGGCGGCGTCTCCGCGGCCAAGCGGGAAGGCGATGGCGCCTCGCCGCGAGCGACGCTGCGACCCCTGCAGGCGTTCTACCGCGCCGATCACGGCCAGCGTCCCCGTTCAAGCCTGCCGCTCAGGCCCATCCGTGAGCGCGATGGCTGGTGCGACAGCCCACAGGATCGCAACTACAACAGGCCCGTCGCACTGCCCTACCGGGCGAGCTGCGAGGCGATGCGGCGGCCCGACAGGCTCTACGACATCGTCGTCGACCTGGACTGGAACCGGCGTCCGGCCGTGCGCGGGCGAGGAAGCGCCATCTTTATGCACGTCGCGCGCCCCGGCTTCCTGCCCACGGAAGGCTGCATCGCGCTCAGCGCGGCCGTGCTCCGCCGGCTTTTGCCGCGCCTGGGCGCGCAGACGCGCATCACCATCACCTGAGACGAGAGGACCACTTGGCCAAATCCTGCCTTCTCTTCGACCTGGACGGCACCTTGGTGCACACCGATCCGGTTCACCTGGAAGCCTTCAATGCGATGCTCGCGCCGTTTGGACGCGCCGTGGACGAGGCGTTTTACCAGCAACACGTGATGGGGCGGCAGAACGCCGCCATCATGCGCGACATCTTTCCGGATCTGCCCGAGGCGGAACACCGGCGTTTGGCCGACGAAAAGGAAGCCCGCTTCCGGGCGCTCGCCGCCGCCGGCGCGCTGCATCCCCTGCCGGGGCTTCTCGACCTTCTCGCAAAGGCTCACGAGCAAGACGTCGCTTGCTGTATCGTCACCAATGCGCCGCGCGCCAACGCAAGTCAGATGCTGTCCGCCATCGGCCTGACGGAACGATTCGACGTCATTGTGATCGGCGACGAACTGGAGCACGCGAAGCCGCATCCGATGCCCTACCTGACCGGCCTTGCCAGGCTGGGCGGCGAGGCGGACCGCTCCGTCGCCTTCGAGGATTCGCGGTCCGGCATTCAGGCCGCGTCGGCGGCCGGCCTTCCGGTGGTGGGCGTTGCGACCTCGCTGGATGAGCCTGCGCTGCTCGCCGCCGGGGCGTCCCTGGCCGCGCCCGACTTCACGGATGCGGCCGCGCTTGCGTTGATCCGCGAACGCACGGGCTTGAGGGTCTGATCAGCCCCGGTGACCAAAGATGGCGCTGCCCACCCGCACATGGGTGGCGCCAAGCTGGATCGCTTCCTCGAAATCCGCGCTCATCCCCATCGAGAGCGTCTTCAGGCCGTTGCGCTGCGCGATCACGCGCAACAGGGCGAAATGCGGCGACGGAGGCTGGTCGGCCGGCGGAATGCACATCAGGCCTTCGACCTGTAGCTTCCACCGGTCGCGGCACGCCCCCAGAAACGCATCGACCTCGTGCGGCGCCAAGCCGGCCTTCTGTGGCTCCTCGCCGGTGTTCACCTGCACGAGCAGGCGGGGCGCTCGACCAGTCTTGGCCATCTCTCTCGGAATCTCCTTGGCGAGTTCCTCGGCCAGGCTGTCGCGATCCACGGTTTCGATCACGTCGAAAAGCTGCACGGCTTCGCGCGCCTTGTTGGACTGCAGCGGCCCGATGAGGTGAAGCTCGACCCCGGCAAAGCGCTCCCGCAATCCCGGCCATTTCGTCTTGGCTTCCTGGACGCGGTTCTCGCCGAACACCCGCTGCCCGGCCTCCAGCACGGGCGCAATCTCATCGGCCATGAAGGTCTTCGACACCGCAACCAGCGTTACGGCGTCCTCCGCGCGCCCGGCTTCCAGAGTCGCACGCGTGATCGCGTGGCGGACTTCGACCAGGCGCTCGCGCGCTCCGCACTCCGTGCCCATGACATCTCCCGTCAGCGGATCGAATGGCGCCATGCCGTTGACCGCAAAGCTTTATCGTGTCCTAGTCCGGCGCACGCGCGCCGCGCAAGCGGCGCGATCCCACCGCTATTGTCGCCCGCAAGAGGGCAGGCCAAGACGAGGCCCTTGATACACTCATGACGTCCGAGCGCTACAACGCCCGCGAGGCGGAACCCAAGTGGCAGCGGGTCTGGGAAGAGCGTGAGCTGTTCCGCACCCGGAATGATGATCCCCGCCCCAAATACTACGTGCTCGAGATGTTCCCGTACCCGTCGGGCCGCATCCATATGGGCCATGTCCGCAACTATGCGATGGGGGACGTGGTCGCCCGGTACAAGCGCGCCCGCGGCTTCAACGTGCTGCACCCGATGGGATGGGACGCCTTCGGCATGCCGGCCGAAAACGCCGCGATGGCGAACAAGGTTCACCCGGCCACGTGGACCTACGCCAACATCGCGACCATGCGTTCGCAGCTCAAGTCAATGGGCCTCTCGCTCGACTGGCATCGCGAAATAGCGACTTGCGATCCAAGCTACTATAAGCACCAGCAGCGCCTGTTCCTCGATTTCATGGCCGCCGGCCTGGTGGATCGCAAGACCGCCAAGGTGAACTGGGACCCGGTGGATCACACCGTGTTAGCCAACGAGC
This sequence comes from Alsobacter metallidurans, assembly GCF_014636935.1. Classification (GTDB taxonomy): domain Bacteria; phylum Pseudomonadota; class Alphaproteobacteria; order Rhizobiales; family Beijerinckiaceae; genus Alsobacter; species Alsobacter metallidurans. Next base: position 444,324 of record NZ_BMES01000003.1, read on the forward strand.
AGGTGATCGATGGCCGCGGCTGGCGCTCTGGGGCGGTTGTCGAACAGCGCGAACTGACGCAGTGGTTCTTCAAGATCACGGACTTCGCCCAGGAACTGCACGACGCGCTCGACCAGCTCGACCGCTGGCCCGAGAAGGTGCGCCTCATGCAGCGCAACTGGATCGGCCGTTCCGAAGGTCTGATGGTTCGTTTCGCACTCGACTCGAAGACCTCTCCGGGTGGCGAGCGCGAACTCGAGATCTATACGACCCGGCCCGACACCCTGTTCGGCGCGAAGTTCCTTGCGATTGCTCCGGACCATCCGCTTGCGCGCGCCACCGCGGCCGGCAACGCTGATCTGGCCGCCTTCATCGAGGAGTGCAAGCGAACCGGAACCGCCCAGGAGGCCATCGACAAGGCCGAGAAGAAGGGCTTCGACACCGGCATTCGCGCCCGCCATCCCTTCGATCCCGCGTGGGAGCTGCCGGTTTATGTCGCCAACTTCATCCTGATGGAATACGGCACGGGCGCGATCTTCGGTTGCCCGGCGCATGACCAGCGCGATCTGGACTTCGTGAACCGGTATGGCCTGGGCAATACCCCAGTCGTATGCCCACCCGACATCGCGCCCGAAGCCTTCGTGGTCACGGACGTGGCCTATGACGGCGACGGGCGCATGATCAACTCGCGCTTCCTCGACGGCATGACGATCGCCGAAGCCAAGGAGGAGGTCGCCCGTCGTCTCGAATCCGAATCGGTTGATGGCCGGCCGGTCGGGACTCGCAAGGTGAACTTCCGCCTGCGCGATTGGGGCGTGTCGCGGCAGCGCTATTGGGGTTGTCCGATCCCGATCATCCACTGCGACAGCTGCGGCGTTGTGCCGGTGCCGAAGGCGGATCTTCCCGTCAAGTTACCCGAAGACGTGAGCTTCGACCTTCCCGGAAACCCGCTTGACCGACACCCCACCTGGAAAGCGGTGGACTGCCCGCAATGCGGCCGCGCGGCCCGCCGCGAAACCGACACCATGGACACCTTCGTGGACTCGTCCTGGTACTACTCGCGCTTCACCGATCCATGGCTCGACGAGGCCCCCACGGATCGCGCTGTGGTCGACCACTGGCTGCCAGTGGACCAGTATATTGGCGGCATCGAGCACGCGATCCTGCATCTGCTGTACTCGCGCTTCTATACGCGCGCGATGCGGGCCGCCGGCCATGTGGGGCTCGACGAGCCATTCCGCGGCTTGTTCACGCAGGGCATGGTGGTCCACGAGACCTACAAGGGCCCCGACGGCGCCTGGGTCTCGCCCGCGGAGATCAGGATCGAGGCGGACGGCGCAGAGCGGCGCGCCACGCTGCTGTCCTCCGGCGAGCCGGTTGAGATCGGCGGCATCGAGAAGATGTCGAAATCCAAGCGCAATACCGTGGATCCGGACGACATCATCGGCACGTTCGGAGCCGATACGGCTCGATGGTTCATGCTGTCCGACTCTCCCCCCGAGCGCGACGTCATCTGGACCGAGGAGGGCGTCCAGGGCGCCTCCCGCTTCGTGCAGCGCCTTTGGCGGCTCACGGGCGAGATCGCCCGGGTTGCGGGGCCCGTAGGAGCCGAGGCGCCGGCCACGTTCACCACGGAGGCGCTCGCGATCCGCAAAGCCGCGCACCGGGCGCTGATCCGCACCGAAGAAGATGTCGAGCGGCTCCGCTTCAATCGTTGCGTGGCGCACGCCTACGAGCTTGCAAACGCCCTCTCGGCTGCGATCGGCGCCGTGACGGACGACACGGACCGTGACGACCTGGCCTTTGCGTTCAGGGAGGCCGGCGAGGTTCTGATCCAGATCGTCGCCCCGATGATGCCGCATCTCGCCGAGGAGTGCTGGTTGGCGCTCGGGCACACGCGCCTTGTCGCCGACCAGCCCTGGCCGGCCGCCGATCGCGCGCTGGTGGTCGAGGACGAAATCACGTTGCCGGTGCAGATCAACGGCAAGAAGCGCGCCGACGTCACCGTAAGCCGGACGGCGTCGAGCGCTGAGGTCGAAGCCGCCGTGATGCAGCTCGAGGCGGTCCAGCGCGCGCTGGAGGGCAGGCCCGTTCGCAAGTTCGTGGTGGTACCGGGAAGGATCGTCAATGTCGTCGTATGACCTGGCCCGCCGGACGCTGCGCTCCGGCCTGATCCTCGGCCTGCTCGCGTTACCGCTGGCCGGATGCTTTCGTCCGCTCTACGGAGTAGCGGCCGGAGGCGGCTCGGTCGAGGCGGCGCTCCGCGGCATTGTCGTGGACGAGGTTCAGGACCGCATCGGCCATTACCTCGTCCAGGAACTCGGCTTCGAGCTCAACGGCTCCGGCGAGCAAACCGCGGCGCGGTACCGACTCTCAATGACTGTCAAGGAAACCATTCAGGCCGCGGTGGTGAACACCACCACGGGGCGCGCTGATGCGGCCACCATCCTCGCCACCGTCAACTTCACGCTGACAGAGATCGCCACCAAGAAGCAGATCATGCAGGCCGTCGCGTTCGGGACGGCGTCCTATGATCGTTCGCCGCAGCGGTTTGCAGCCGTCCGCGCTGCGCGCGACGCCGAGATCCGCGTTGCGAAGACGCTGGCCGATCAGCTGCGCACCCGCATTGCCGCCAAGCTGGCGACCGGGACCTGAGGTGGCGACCCGCAAGGCGCATGAGGTCGATTCGTTTCTGCGCCGGCCCGACCCCGCTTTCACGGTTTTCCTCATCTATGGCCCGAATGGGGGCCTGGTGAACGAGCGCGCCCGCGCGCTCGCCAGAAGGTTCGTCGAGAATCCCGAGGATGCGTTCCAGCTTGTCCGCCTGGAGGGCGACGACATCGCATCCGACCCGTCGCGCATCGCCGACGAGGCGAACACCATCGGGTTGTTTGGCGGCCGGCGGTCGATCTGGGTTCGGGCCGGATCCCGCAACATCGCTCCCCTGATCCAGCCGTTGCTGGCCGTCCCGCCGCAGGACGCGCGTGTGGTTGTCGAGGCCGGCGATCTCGCTGCACGCAATCCGCTGCGCACCGCCGTAGAAGGGGCCCGGACCGCCATGGCGCTGCCGTGCTATGCGGATGAGGGGCGGGACTTGCCAGGCATCATCGATGGCGTCCTTGCCGAATGGGGCCTCACGGCCGACCGCGACGCCAAGGAACTGCTGCGGCAAAGCCTTTCGCCCGATCGGCTCCTGATCCGTCGTGAACTCGAAAAGCTGGCCTGCTACGCCGACGGCGCCGCGGCCGTCTCGCTGCGTGATGTTGAAGCTGTCGTGGCGGACGCAGGCGTTTCCGTTCTCGACACGGTGCTGGACGCCATCTTCCTTGGCGACATGCACGAGCTTGATCGCGGCCTGTCTCGGCTAGCGCAGGAGGGGGAGGATGCGGGCGTGCTGGTCGGCGCAGCGCTTCGTCACGCGATGATGCTGCACAAGGCGCGGATCAACCTCGACGCCGGCATGGACATGGACCGTGTCACGGACGTGTCCCGGATCTTTTTCAAACGCAAACAGGCTTTCCAGCGCCAGCTCGCCAAATGGCCGCGCCTGACGCTTGAAAGCGCCATCGCAACCCTGCGGGAGGCGCAGGCTCAGGCCCGCCGGAACGGCGGGCTCGCGATGTCGCTCGCGTCCCGCGCATTCATAACGGTCGCGATGCGGGCCAGCCGTAGCTAATCAGCCGCAAGCTCAGTGTCGTAGGCGACGGCAGAGCGCATCCAGCTGGTCGAGTGTCTTGTAGCGGATCTTGACCTCGCCACCACGGGCGCCATGGTGGATCGTCACTACCATTCCGAGCACGTCTTCCAGCGCTTTCTCGAGCGCCCGTGTATCCGGATCCTTGTCAGCCCGAACCTTGGGCGCGGGCGCAGCCGCTTGCGCGTGGACGTCCTGCGACATCTTCTCGACGTCGCGCACATTCATGCCCTTCTCGACAATCCGGCGTGCAGCCGACTCCGGGTCGGGCATCGTCAGTAGCGCGCGGGCGTGACCGGCGGTGAGCTGGCCGTCGGCGACCATCGCCTTCACGGGTTCGGGCAGCTTCAGCAACCGCATGGTGTTGGCGACATGGCTGCGGCTTTTGCCAATGATGCGGGCGAGATCCTGCTGCGAATAGTCGAATTCGGTGGCCAATTGCTCGTAGCCCAACGCCTCTTCGAGCGCGTTCAGGTCGGCGCGCTGGACGTTCTCCACGATCGCCAGCTCAAGCGCCTCACGATCCGTCGCCTCCACCAGGATGACTGGAGCTTCATGAAGTCCGGCGCGCTGCGCGGCGCGCCAACGGCGTTCTCCGGCGATGATCTCGTAGACATCCGCGAGACCAGGCAGTGTGCGCACCAGAATAGGCTGGATGATGCCTTTCTCGCGGATTGAGGCCGCAAGGTCTTCCAGGTCACTCTCCTCGAAGGTCTTTCGAGGGTTCCGGGGATTTGGACGTAGAAATTCAACTGGAACGCGCCGCTGCCCCTTTGCGCGCTCGACGGCCGCAACTTCGTCTCCAACGTCGCCGATCAGGGCCGCCAAGCCGCGACCAAGGCGGGACCGCGCCTCTTCAGCCATTTCTTACTCCCGACGATGTCGTATACGAAACGATCAACCCGCCTGCAGGGCGCGCTCTCGCTGGATGATTTCGGACGCGAGCTTCAGATACGCCTGCGAGCCGGTGCATTTCAGGTCATACAGCAGCACCGGCTTCCCGTAGGACGGCGCCTCGGATACCCGGACGTTACGCGGTATCACCGTGTCGTACACTTTGTCGCCCATGAACTGGCGAACATCCTGGACAACCTGGTTGGACAGGTTGTTGCGGGGATCGAACATGGTGAGCACAATGCCGTGAATGCTGAGCGACGGATTCAGCGCCGACCGGACCTGCTCCACCGTCTTCAGCAACTGGCTAAGCCCCTCCAGCGCAAAGAACTCGCATTGCAAGGGCACCAGCACGGCGCCGGCTGCCACCATTGCGTTGATGGTCAGCAGGTTGAGGGATGGCGGGCAGTCAACGAGCACATAGGTGAAACCCTCTTCGCCAGTGGCCTGCTGGTGGGCGTGAAGAGCCCCCACCGCGTCACGGAGGCGATGAACGCGGTCCCGCTCCGCCGCGATTTCAAGCTCTACACCAAGCAGATCTAGCGTCGATGGGGCAACCGAGAGACGCGGCACGGCCGTCTCCTGGACGGTGTCATGGAGCGACGCTTCGCCAACGAGGACATTATACGTGGAAATCTTCCGGCTCTTGCGATCAATGCCGAGCCCGGTTGACGCATTGCCCTGTGGATCAAGATCGACGATCAACACGCGTTCGCCGATCGCCGCAAGCGCTGTGCCCAGGTTGATGGCCGTCGTGGTTTTTCCGACGCCACCCTTCTGGTTGGCGAGCGCAAGCACACGAGGCCGATTGCCGGACCGACTGAGACGAATGGAGTCGAAGGTCATCACCGCCACTTTCTAAAGCGACGCGGGGCGAACATTCTGAATAAGCAGGATTCGGGCCTTCGAATCCGTGCGGCTCGCCACTGTCGCGTGGTCGAATGTCCAATATTTAGAGGCCTGGGTCAATTCGGCGTCTATATCTTGCCCCTTTGGGAACACCCCCAAGGCCTCACCTTTCAACACCTGATTGGTCAACTCCAGCAGCTTGTCCAGCGGCGCGAGAGCGCGCGCTGTCACAGCTTCGATGCTTAGCGCCGGCAACACTGCTTCAATCCGACCGGAGTGCACCGTCGCCGGCAGAGCCAGCGTGCGGACCACTTCTCGGAGAAACCCACACTTACGCCCGTTGCTCTCAACGAGGTGAACATGGGATCCGGATACTCCCTTCAGCAAAATAGCAAGCACCAAGCCTGGAAATCCGGCCCCGGACCCCAAGTCAGCTAAAACCTTTCGATGTTCCAGACAATCCAACAGCTGTGCGCTATCTGCGATGTGGCGCTCCCAAACATCATCCAACGTGCGTGGGCCCACTAAATTCTTCACCCGCTGCCATCGAACAAGAGACGAAACGAATTCGTCCAGCATGGCTGCCGTTTCACGTGAAACACCGAGGGATTTGAGCACTCGTTCGCGGGAGACGTTCGTCACGGATGCGAACCAATCGCGCGTGCGCTAGCGGCAATCACCGCCAGGGCGGCAGGGGTCATACCTTCCAAACGACTGGCCTGGCCTAAAGTGCATGGCCGAACAATGCTCAGCCTTGCTCTTAGTTCGGCAGACAAGCCGGGCAGGCCATCGTACCGCATCGCTGATGGCAGTGCGGCAGCCTCGTCCCGCTGGAACGCCTCGATGTCCCGCTCCTGACGGTCCAGGTAAACCGAGTAAGTGGCGTCGACGCACAGCCTGTCGGCGATTCTATCCGGGATGGCGCCCAGCTCAGGCCAGATGCGGACAAGATCCTGAAACGCGATGCTGGGATAAGACAACAGCTCAAATGCCGAGCGCGACACGCCGTCCTGGTTGAGGCGCAGGCCAGCCTTGGCGGCGTCCGATGGCGTAATTCGGAGGTTTTGCAACTGAGCGCGTCCGCCATCCAGGGCAGCCTTCATCTCCGCATAGGCAAGCTGCCGCGGCGAACCCACAACGCCGGCCTGGGCCCCCCAAGCTGTAAGCCGATCGCCGGCGTTGTCGGCCCTAAGCGAAAGACGGTACTCGGCGCGCGACGTGAACATTCGATACGGCTCGGTGACTCCTCGGGTCACCAGGTCGTCGATCATGACGCCGAGATAAGCTTGGGTCCGGTCGATCGTCATTGGCGCCTGCGCACCAGCCACGCGGGCGGCGTTGAGACCCGCGAGCAGGCCCTGAGCCGCAGCTTCCTCATACCCGGTCGTTCCGTTGATCTGACCGGCCAGGAAGAGCCCCGATAGCGCCTTGGTCTCGAGCGTCGGGAAAAGGCAGCGTGGATCAACGTAGTCGTACTCAATCGCGTAGCCCGGCCGGCGCATAACCGCAGACTCGAGGCCCGGTATCGTGGCGATCATCTCGCGCTGAACATCCACTGGCAGCGACGTCGAGATGCCATTGGGATAAACGGTGTCGTCGTCCAGCCCCTCCGGCTCCAGAAAAATCTGATGGCTCGTCTTTTCGGCGAAGCGAACGACCTTGTCCTCGATGGAGGGGCAATAGCGCGGGCCACGACCCTGGATTGCGCCGGTATACAGCGGCGCGCGGTCCATGTTGCGGCGGATCACCTCGTGGGTGTGAGGCGTCGTGTAGGTGATCCCACACGAGACCTGCTGAACGTCCAGCCGATCGGTCATAAATGAAAACGGCTCCGGGGGATCGTCGCCGGCCTGCATCTCCAACGCGCCCCAGGCGATCGTCGCCCCGTCGAGGCGTGCGGGCGTTCCGGTCTTCAACCGGCCGAGGGGCAGCGCGAGACTCGCCAGCGAGGCAGCAAGCGAGATCGAGGGCGCTTCCCCCATGCGCCCAGCCGGCTTTTGCTCGTCGCCGATATGGATGAGCCCGTTCAGGAACGTTCCGGTGGTGAGCACGACCGACCGGGCGGCCAGTTCGCGGCCATCCGCAAGCCTCACCCCTTGAACAGCTCCCTCCTTGTGCATTAGTTCCGCTGCCTCACCCTCCACAATGGTGAGCCCCGCGGTGGCGAGCAGGATTTCCTGAACGGCTTTTCGATAGAGCTTTCTGTCGGCCTGGGCCCGAGGACCACGAACGGCTGGCCCTTTGCGACGGTTCAGCACGCGGAACTGGATGCCGCCTCGGTCGGCAGCCAGACCCATGACACCATCCAGCGCATCGATCTCCCGGACCAGATGGCCCTTTCCGAGGCCTCCGATGGCCGGATTGCACGACATTTCCCCAACGGTGGCGAAGCGGTGGGTCAGCAGCGCAGTGCGGGCGCCCATGCGGGCCGCAGCGGCGGCCGCTTCCGTCCCCGCGTGGCCTCCGCCAATGACGATAACATCGAATTGCTCACTCATGGATTTTCCATAGCTCGCTGCGCCGCGCTTCGCCACAGCCAGCCGCGGCGATGTTCCACGTGAATCTATTTGCCGATGCAGAAGTTTGAAAACACCTTGTCGAGAATGTCTTCCGATGTGACGCGGCCGATCAGCCCGTCGAGGCTCCTCAGCGCCAGACGCAGATCCTCCGCCAGGAACTCGATAGGACCGGCATGGTCGAGGGATTGTTCTGCTCGCTCCAAATGGTCTTTCGCTGTTTGCAGAGCGACGCGATGCCGCGCGCGGGTGACAACGCCGCCGCGTTCAAGTTCTTCGCTCAAGCGGTGAACAACCGCAGCGTGAAGGGCGTCCAGCCCGATTCCGGCCACAACCGAAATCGCGAGCGCCCCAAAATCGTCTGACCGTTCCGGCTCTGAATCGATCTTCGAACGAACTCTCAGGATCGGAACACTCGCTAACTCTTCGTCGATGACGCCGCTATCAGGATCCAGCCATATAACGAGGTCCGCTCCTTTGGCGCGGTCCCGCGCACGTCGCATGCCTACTTGCTCCACGAAGTCTCGGGCGGCGTGGAGCCCTGCCGTATCAATGAGCCGCACCGGAAGGCCGTCCAGTTCGAGGTCGACCTCGATCAGGTCTCGTGTCGTTCCCGGAATGGGCGTGACGATTGCGGCCTCCCTGCCTGACCACCAATTTAAAAGCGTGGACTTTCCGGCATTGGGCGGTCCCGCGATCACGACTGTGAACCCGTCGCGAAGCCTCTCCGCGCCGCGCCTGTCCAGCTCGGCCGCGATTGCGCGAGCAACGGACGCCACCGACGCTCTCGCGGCCGGCGGCATCACGTCTCCAACGTCGTGTTCGTCCGAGAAATCAAGCGAAGCCTCGATCAGCGCCGACGCCTCGATCAGCGCGTCGCGCCAGCCCGCAACCACGCGGGCGAGGCCGCCGCCGAATTGTCCGAGCGCCTGGAGGCGCTGTCGATCCGTCTCCGAATCGATCAGGTCGGCGATGGCCTCCGCCTGGGTAAGATCGAGCTTGCCGTTCAGGAGCGCACGGCGGGTGAACTCCCCCGCCTCGGCCGGACGCAGCCCGGGCATACTGGCCAGCGCGCGGATCAGGGCGCCCTGAATGGCCCGGCCGCCATGAATGTGAAACTCGGCGACGTTCTCGCCCGTGAAGCTGTGAGGGGCCTCGAACCTCAGCACGAGAGCCTGATCGATAACGCCGTCCGGCCCGGCCAATGTGCGGATGCTGGCGACGCGCGGCTGTGGCACGCCTCCGGTGAGCTGGAGCAGAACGTCGTCGACGGCAGGCCCACTCAACCGAACGACGCTGATCGCCGCGCGGCCCGCCGCCGTTGCGACAGCGTAGATCGTTTGCGCGTCGACACCCGTTTGCATTCACCAACTCCCAAATGAGAGCGGCGGCCCGTGAGCCGCCGCCTGTCGTTTCAGAGCCGAATCAACACTGACCCGATCAGGTGTTCATCGAGTCGAAGAAATCCGAATTGGTCTTGGTTTGCCGGAGCTTGTCGAGCAGGAACTCGATCGCGTCCACGGTGCCCATCGGATTGAGAATGCGGCGCAGGACGTACATCTTCTTGAGCACGTCCGGCGGCACGAGCAGCTCTTCCTTGCGGGTGCCGGACCGGGTGATGTCGAGCGCCGGGAACACGCGCTTGTCCGACACCTTGCGGTCTAGGATGATCTCGCTGTTGCCGGTGCCCTTGAACTCCTCGAAGATCACCTCGTCCATGCGGCTGCCTGTGTCGATCAGGGCCGTAGCGATGATGGTGAGCGAGCCGCCTTCCTCGATGTTGCGGGCGGCGCCAAAGAAGCGCTTCGGACGCTGAAGCGCGTTGGCGTCGACGCCGCCGGTCAGCACCTTGCCGGAAGAAGGCACCACGGTGTTGTAGGCGCGGCCCAGGCGCGTGATCGAGTCCAGCAGGATCACGACGTCGCGGCCATGCTCCACAAGGCGCTTGGCTTTTTCGATGACCATCTCGGCCACTTGGACGTGCCGCGAAGCCGGCTCGTCGAACGTCGACGACACGACCTCGCCGCGCACCGAGCGCTGCATGTCTGTCACCTCCTCGGGCCGCTCGTCGATGAGCAACACGATGAGGTAGCACTCGGGATGGTTCGTGGTGATCGACTGCGCCACGTTCTGGAGCAGAACGGTTTTACCCGTGCGGGGCGGCGCGACGATCAGGCCGCGCTGGCCTTTTCCGATCGGCGAAACGATGTCGATGATTCGCGGCGAGAAATCCTTGCGGGTCGGATCCTCGATCTCGAGCTTGAGGCGCTCGTTCGGGTAGAGCGGCGTCAGGTTGTCGAAGTTAACCTTGTGCCGTGCCTTGTCCGGGTCCTCGAAGTTGATCGTGTTGACCTTCAGCAGCGCAAAGTAGCGCTCGCCTTCCTTGGGACTGCGGATCTGCCCTTCGACCGTGTCGCCGGTGCGCAGGCCGAAGCGCCGGATCTGGGACGGCGAGACATAGATGTCATCCGGGCCGGCCAGGTAGTTCGAATCAGGTGAGCGCAGGAAGCCGAACCCATCAGGCAGCACCTCGACAACGCCCTCGCCGATGATCTCAACCTCGTTGGACGCCAGCTGCTTGAGGATTGCGAACATCAGCTCCTGCTTGCGCATGGTGCCGGCGTTCTCGACCTGCAGCTCCTCCGCGAAGGCGAGCATCTCCGTCGGGGACTTCGCCTTGAGGTCCTGGAGCTTTATTTCCCGCATGGGTATGTCCTGGGAGTCGCGGCCCTGACCGGGCGTCTGCGAGCGGTGGGTGAGAAAAACGTGGGACCGAATGCATCGGTTCCGGGAGTGGGGTCGGCCGGGGCGTCGGGAAACCGAGCCACGAGGAAGACCAAACCACTGCTTGGGGAGGCGTTCGAGCGATAACGCGTTTTGCGCCTCAGCACAAGTCCCAGCCGTTCTCGCCTCAGAACGGCTTGACGATCACCAGGATGACGATCCCGATCATCAACACGGTGGGGACTTCATTGAGGATTCGATAGAAGCGGGCCGGCTTCTCGTTTCGATCGGCCGCGAAATTCTTGACGTAGCGCGACAGCATTCCGTGAACGCCGGACATCAGCAGCACGAGCGCGAACTTGCCGTGGAACCAGCCCGCCTTCCACCAGCCGCCCTGCCACACGAGCCAGAGCCCGGCGATCCACGCGACGATCATCGCCGGATTGATGATCGCCTTCAGGAGACGCCGCTCCATCAGCTTCAAGGTCTCGGACTTGTCCGATCCCTTCACGGCGTCCGCGTGGTACACGAAGAGCCGGGGTAGATAGAGCATGCCGGCCATCCAGGCGATGATCGCGATGACGTGCAGCGCCTTGATCCAGTCGTAGCTCACGCGACCTCTCCCCGGACCAGCTTCACCAGCCGCCCCACATGCTCGACCGGCGTTTCCGGCACGATGCCGTGGCCGAGATTGAAGATGTGCGGTCCGCCCCCGAAAGTGCTCAGCACGTCCCGCACCCCGTCTTCCAGCGCAGCGCCGCCCGCCACCACCGCGAGGGGGTCCAGATTGCCCTGCACGGGCTTGAGAGACTGCACCTGGGAAGCCGCCCAGGCGCCGTTCACGGCCCAGTCTAGCGCCACCGCGTTGGCGCCGGTTCTCTCCGCAACAAGGCGATGGCCCGGGCCGGACGCGCGCGCGAACACGATGATCCGCGCATGAGGGACCTGCGCCCGGACGCCGTCAACGATCCGCCGGATCGGTCCCAACGACCAACGCTCGAGGCCGGCAGGCGTCAAGGCGCCCGCGAAACTCTCGAAGATCTGCACCGCATCGACGCCCGCCTGGAACTGCCGCACGAGGTAGCGGATAGACGCGTCCACGAGCCGGTCGATCAGCGCGGTCAAGAATTCCGGATCCCGGTAGGCCAGCAGCCGGGACGGCGCGAGTTCGGGCGTGCCCTTGCCGGCGATCATGTAGCTCGCCACCGTCCAGGGAGCCCCGCAGAAGCCCAGGAAGGTCGTCTCCGCACCCAGCCCCGCTTTGACCCGCTCGATGGTCTCGAAGACCGGTCCCAGCCGCTCCAGGTCGATCTCGTCCGACAGCCGCGAAAGACCGCCGTCGAGCGTGATCGGGTGCAGGCGAGGTCCCTCGCCTTCGGCGAACGTCACCGGCTGCCCCAGCGCATCGGGGACGACCAGGATGTCCGAGAACAGGATCGCAGCGTCGAAGCCGAACCGCCGGATCGGTTGCATGGTCGCTTCGGCGGCTTTCGCAGGCGAATAGCAAAAATCCATGAAGGACGGCGCGGTGGCGCGAAGCTCCCGGTATTCCGGCAGGTAGCGACCTGCCTGCCGCATGATCCAGATCGGAGGCCGAGGCAAGGTCTCGCCAGCCAGGACCCGGAGAAGCGGCTTGCCGCCCGCCGACGGCTTTTCGCCCGAGAGGGGAGAGGAGGTCACTTCTAAATACCTTTTTCTAAGACTCTTTATTTTGATCCTTCTCTTAGACCGCCCGCCTGCGGAACGCCAATTGCTCCACAGGTCGCACACAGCTTGCCGGCCCCATCGCCAAGAATTCCATCCGGCTGGCGAGGACGCCCGAGGTGGTGTGGCGTTAACGATTCATTAAGGGTTTGGCAGGCCCTCCAGTGCTAACGACGCTGGAGCGGCGACCATGCCGGTCGTCTCTGTCCACCGCTGTGGTCAACAGGCGGGCTATTCCATCCCCGGCCGGATCGTCTGTTGATCGGCGCCCCCCGACTTGCGACATTGTCCCCAGGGCCTGGCCAGACAGGTCGATCTCTCCACGCCATTCACAGCCGTCCACAGGGCTGTGGATCGTCTGGGTCAAAGGATCCCAACCTTGGGGCGCAGCTATTTCCATCTTCACCTCGTCTCGGATGCGACGGGCGAAACCCTGATCGCGGTCAGCCGCGCGGCGGCCGCCCAATATCAGGGCATCTCGGCGATCGAGCACGTCTACCCGCTGGTGCGGACCTCCACGCAGCTTGATCGCGTGCTGGGCGAGCTCGAAGCGGCGCCCGGCATGGTGCTCTACACGCTGGTCGAGCCCGAACTGGCCGGCCGGCTGGAGGAAGCGTGCCGCGAGTTCGGCTGCCCGTGCCTTTCGGTGCTCGATCCGGTGCTGAGCATGTTCCAGTCTTACCTCGGAACGGTTTCGACGCATCGGCCGGGCGCTCAGCACGTCCTGAACGGCGACTATTTCAAGCGCATCGACGCCCTGAACTACACGATGATGCACGACGACGGGCAACTACCGGAGGATCTGGAATCGGCCGACATCATCCTCATCGGGGTGAGCCGCACCTCCAAGACGCCGACCAGCATCTATCTCGCCAACCGTGGGGTCAAAACCGCCAACATCCCGCTTGTCCCCGGTATCCCGCTCCCGCCCGGCATCGAGAGCGTCAAGCATCCGTTGATCGTCGGCCTGGTCGCGTCACCCGAGCGGATCGTCCAGATCCGGCAAAACCGTTTGCTGACGCTGAATGCGTCCGACCAGAGCCCCTATGTCGACAAGCTTGCGGTTACGGAAGAGATCGCGCTCTCGCGCAAGCTGTGCGCGCGTCACAACTGGCCCATCATCGACGTGACGCGACGCTCCATTGAGGAAACCGCGGCCGCCATCATGGACCACCTGAAGCGCCATCGGCTTCGGTTTATCGTGGAGTAGCGCATGCCGGCGTCGAACCTTTGGGCGGATCCAGATCCGCTGATTCTCGCGTCCCGCAGCGCCGCCCGGATCTCGCTTCTGGCGGCTGCCGGCATTCCCCTCGAGGCCATGGCGGCCGATATCGACGAGCGCGCGCTCGAAGAGGAAGCCCAGGCTGGCGGGGCTGATCCTGGCGAGACCGCGTTGGCGCTCGCCCGCGGCAAGGCCGGCGCGGTGGCGCGGTTGCGCCCGGGCCGCATGGTGCTGGGGGGTGACCAGACGCTCGCGTGCGGGGCCGAGCCGTTCCACAAGCCTGTCGACCGGGAGGAGGCCGCCGAGCAGCTCCGCCGCCTGTCGGGGCGCCGTCACGAGCTCTACTCGGCCGCGGTCGTGATGCGGGATGAGGCCGTGTTGTTCCAGACTGTCACGTCCGCGAGCCTCGCCATGCGCGCGTTGTCCGAAGACATGATCGCGCGCTATCTGGACGCGGCCGGCGAATCGCCTCTCGCGAGCGTCGGCGCCTACCAGCTTGAAGGCCTTGGGATCCATCTTTTCGAGGCCATCGAGGGGGATCACTTCACGATTCTGGGGCTTCCGTTGATTCAGTTACTCGCGTTCTTTCGGCAAAGTGGAGCCGTCCCACAGTGACCGCCGTTCCCAGCGCCTGCATCGTCGGCTGGCCCGCGAAGCATTCGCGCTCGCCTCTCATTCACGGCCATTGGCTCCGCACGCTTGGCCTCGAAGGCTCCTACGGTTGCGAGGAGGTTCGCCCCGAAGACGTTGTCGGGTTCTTGCAGACCCTGCAGGCCCGCGGCTATGTGGGTTGCAATGTCACGGTGCCGCACAAGGAGGCCGCGTTCGGCGCCATGGACGTGCTTACAGACAGGGCGCGGGCGCTCGAGGCTGTGAACACGGTCTGGATTGAGAACGGCGTGCTCCACGGCGACAACACCGATATTCTCGGCTTCGTCGCAAGCCTGGATGCCGAAACGCCAGGTTGGGCCTCCCGCACAGCGCACGCGCTCGTGCTGGGAGCCGGTGGCGCGGCGCGCGCCATCGTGGCGGGGCTTCTCGATCGTGGGGTCGAGCTGGTCACCATCCTTAACCGCACGCGCGATCGCTCCGAGCAGTTGGCCGAGTTTTTCGGCAAGCGCGTCCAGGCCTCGCGCTGGGACGCCGTCTCGCAACTGGTGCCAAGCGCCGACATGGTCGTGAACACCACGTCGCTGGGCATGAGCGGCCAGCCCGAGCTCGACATATCGCTCGAAGGGCTCAAGCCTGGCGCCGTCGTGACAGACGCCGTCTACATCCCGCTTGAAACCAGGCTGCTCGCCGAGGCCCGCCGGCGGGGCAACCCTGTGGTGGATGGCCTCGGCATGCTGCTCCACCAGGCGGCGCCTGGCTTCGAGCATTGGTTCGGCAAGCGCCCGGAGGTGACGCCCGCCTTGCGGCAGCTGATCGTGGACGATCTCGCCCGGAGCGCCCGGTGACGTTTATCCTCGGCCTCACGGGCTCCATCGGCATGGGCAAGTCCGCGACCGCAGGTTTTTTCAGGGAAGCCGGCGTTCCGGTGCACGACGCTGACGCATCGGTCCATGCCCTCTACGCAGGAGCGGCCGCGGCCCCCATCGAGGCTGCATTTCCGGGGACGACGAGACTCGGCCTCGTCGATCGCGAAGCGCTCGGAAAGATCGTCCTGGCTGATGGGGCCGCGCTCAAGCGCCTGGAAGCCATCGTCCACCCACTCGTCCGCCAGGCGGAGACGGATTTTGTCCGGAAGTGCATGGCCGCCGGCGCCGCACTGATCGTTCTCGACGTGCCCTTGCTCCTGGAAACGGGCGGAGACCGGCGCTGCGACGCGGTGCTGGTGGTGAGCGCACCGGCTTCTGTGCAAAAGCAACGCGTGCTCGCTCGCGCGGGCATGACTGAAGAACGCTTCGAGGCCATTCTGGCGAAGCAGCTGCCCGATTCGAAAAAGCGCGCCCGGGCGCACTGGGTTCTCGATACGAGCCAGGGCTTCGACGCTGCGAGGCGCGGCGTTCAGGACGTGGTCCGCGCCTGCGCGGGACGGATTGGCTCCGCCGCGACGCAGCGGTGAGCGGCGGGAAAACGGCAAAGGCGCCCGATGAGTCGCGAGATCGTCTTCGACACGGAAACCACGGGCCTGAGCCCGCTTGGAGGCGATCGCGTCGTCGAGATTGGCTGCGTCGAACTCCTGAACCACATGCCGACGGGGCAGAACTTCCACGTCTACATCAACCCCGAGAGGGACATGCCGCAGGGCGCCTTCGCGGTGCACGGGCTCTCGAGCGAGTTTCTGTCCGATAAACCCGTGTTCGCCGCAATCGCGGACGCGTTCGTGGACTTCATTGGCGACGCCAAGCTGGTCGCCCACAATGCGGCCTTTGACATCGGCTTTTTGAACGCCGAGCTCGGTCGACTCGGGCATGGCCCCATCGACCAGGGACGCGTGGTCGACACTCTCGCGATCGCCAAGCGCAAGTTTCCGTTTGCGCCCGCCAGCCTCGACGCGCTGTGCCTTCGCTTCGGCATCGACAACTCCCGTCGGACCAAGCATGGCGCGCTGCTGGACGCCGAGATCCTGGCGGAAGTCTACGTCGAGCTGCTGGGCGGGCGTCAGACTACGCTGGGCCTCGTCGCCGCCGGCGTGAAGACCGCGGTGGAGCGCGCCTCCGCGCGACGCGGATCGCTGGTGCGTCCCGAGCCGCTCCCCTCGCGCCTCACCGCCGCCGAGGCCGCCGCGCATGAGGCTTTCATCGCGACGCTCAAGGGCGAAATCGTCTGGCGGCGCTACCTGCCCGAGCAGGATGCCGCAAAGGCTGCTTCCTGACGCGAGGGTGTTCCGACATGAAAGCCGGCCTCAAGGGCCGGCTTTTCTCGTCGTTGGGCGAAGGGTTAGGCGTTCGCCGGCTGCTGCTGAACTTCGGCGATGCGTTGGCGGAACAGCGCCGCGAAGTCGATCGGGTCGATAAACAGGGGCGGGAAGCCGCCATTGCGCACGGCGTCGGCGACGATCTGGCGCGCGAACGGGAACAACAGACGCGGGCACTCGATCATCACCACCGGATGAACGTTCTCCTGCGGGATGTTCTGCACGCGGAAAATGCCGGAATAGATCAGCTCGAAGCTGAACAGCAGGTTGGGCGCTTCGCCGGCCTTGCCCTCGAGCGTCAGCTCGACTTCGTAGTCCGCATCCGCGATCTGCTTGGCGTTGACGTTCACCGAGATCGAGATCTGGGGCGGGTTCGCCTGCGGGGTCAGCGAGCGCGGGGCGTTCGGGTTCTCGAACGAGAAATCCTTGATGTACTGCGCGAGCGCGTTGAGCGAGGGCGAAATGTCCTGCTCGGGAGCGCCGGCGGCGCCGTTTCCGTTGGCCATGGGGTTCTCCTCTGGAGGCCCTGCCTTGGCCCCCGATCCGTTAAGCGATGGCCGGCTTGCGACGGCTCTTCGGCGCGCGGGCTAACACGGAAAGGCGAGCCCCACAAGAAGCGCCTGCGGCTTCGCACCTTCGCGCGCCGGCTTGCGCCTGCGCGCTTCGCCACGCCCGCGGGTGGAAGTCCAGCGCAGGACGGTCCATATAGAAGGGAACCCGATATTTCGGCGCGGGGCCGAGGCGGCGCGAGACGACGAGACGATGCAGGACTCCTTCGACCTCACGACCATCATTTTCCTGGCCTTGGCGGTCTTCGTGATCTGGCGTCTTCGCTCGGTCCTGGGAACGCGCACCGGCAACGAGCGACCGCCGGTGATGCGCAGGGCGCCTCAGGCGCCGTCGCCCGCCAACGATTCTAACGTCGTTCGCCTGGATCGCGGGCCCGAGGAAGCCGCGGCTCCGCCGATGGGGCAGCACGATCCCGATCGCTGGCAGGGCTACGCGGAGGACGCAACTCCGCTTGCGGCAGGCTTTGACGCCATCGCGGCCGCGGATGGCGGCTTCGACCCCAGGGTGTTCCGGGAGGGCGCCAAGTCGGCCTACGAGATGATCGTGACCGCCTTCGCGAGCGGCGATCGCAAATCGCTGAAGGATCTCCTGTCCAAAGACGTCTACGAGGGCTTCGTCAGCGCGATCACGGAGCGCGAGAAGCGCGGCGAAAAGGTCGAGACCACCTTCGTGTCCATCGACAAGGCCGAGTATGTGGACGCGCAACTGCGCGGCCGGACCGCCCAGGTCACGGTGCGCTTCGTCTCGAAGCTGATCACCGCCACCAAGGACCAGACCGGCGCGGTGATCGACGGCGATTCGACCAAGGTCGTCGACGTTACGGATGTGTGGACCTTCGCCCGCGAGGCAGGCTCCCGCGATCCGAATTGGAAGCTCGTCGCCACCGAAGCCGGGCACTGACGACGTGCCCGGGATGCGGCTGCGCGCGCTCGCCCGCGCGGCGACCCTGGTGCTCGCGCTGCTGCCGTCCACGGCTCGCCCCGAGACCCTCGCGATGTCGACCGTTGATCTGCCGGTTCGGTCCGGCCCTGGCGGCTCCACGCTGAAGCCGCTCGCATTTGCGGCGCTCGCCGGATGGCGGGCGGACGACCACGCAGCCGCGTTCAAGGCTTTCGCAAAAACCTGCAAGCCCGTCGCCAACGCCGGGGCGTCGCTCCGGCCCGGGCTTCCCCCCGACCCCGCGCTGGTCGACATATGCCGGCGCGCGCTCGCGCTTGGCCAGCCGGCCGGCGCCGCCGCCCGGGCGTTCTTCGAGCGCGAGTTCCAGCCTCACGAGATTACCCCTGCGGAAGGGCAGGGCTTCCTCACGGGCTATTACGAGCCCGAGATGGAGGGCTCGCTGACCCGCACCGAGCGGTTCCCTGTTCCAGTTCTGGCCCGGCCCGACGATCTCGCTTCCTATCCGGGCGGCGTTCCGGGACTTGCCGGAGGCCTCACGGCGGCGCGGAAGACGGCCGCCGGGCTCGAGCCCTATCCGGATAGGGCCGAGATCTGGGGCGGCGCCCTGAACGGCCGCAAGCTCGAACTCCTTTATGTCCGAGACGAGGTCGGGCTCTTCCTCGCGCAGGTGCAGGGCTCCGCGCGGGTCCGGCTTCCGGACGGCAAGCTGCGCCGCCTGGTCTATGCCGGGCGCAACGGTCATCCATACACCTCCATCGGCAAGGTGATCGTGACAGAGGGGCACATGACCCTCGAGGAGATGACGCTCGAAAAGCTGAAAGCCTGGCTTCGCGACCACCCGGACGACGGCCGTAGGATCATGCGGCTGAACCGCTCCTACATCTTCTTCGCGCTTGGCAAGGGCATGCGCCCCGACCAGGGCCCGACCGGCGCCGCCTCGGTCGAGCTCACGCCCGGGCGCTCCATTGCGGTCGACCGTTCGCTCTGGCCTTACGGCCTGCCGTTCTGGATCGACGCGGACCTGTCGTCCGCGACGGGCTCGCCCTTCACGCGCCTCATGACCGCGCAGGATACGGGCTCGGCCATTCTGGGCGCCGCGCGAGCGGACATTTTCCTGGGCTCCGGGGCCGAAGCCGGCCGGCAGGCCGGTCTCGTGCGCCACAGGGGCCGCTTCGTCGTCCTGCTCCCGAAAGCCCGGCCGTGACCCACCGGCGGCGACGATCCCTCACCAGCGATGAAGTCGCCCTCTGGGCGCAGGTCACGCGGCACGTGAACCCCATGCCCGGCCAAGCGCCGGTGGTCGCTCCGCCTCTCCCGGAGCCGGCTACGCCACCGCCGCCGCCGAGCGAGGCCACGAAAGCGTCCGGCGCACTCGTCAAGCCGAAGCCCACGCCTCCGCCCATTGCGCCGCTGGCGCCCCTTGAACGCCGCCTCCGGCAAAGGCTGTCGCGCGGCTCGCATGCGATCGAGGCCGTGATCGACCTGCACGGCATGCGCCAGGCCGAGGCTCACGACGCGCTGCGTGGCTTTCTCCACCGCGCCCAGGCGCAGGGCCACCTCGTGGTTCTTGTCGTCACCGGCAAGGGCGGAAGCCCCTCCGAACGGGGTGGGCTGTTCGAAGAACGCGGCGTGCTGAGGCGGACGGTCCCGCACTGGCTGCGGCTGCCGGATCTGCGCCCCCTCGTGGTTGGTTTCGAGGAGGCGGCCGCCCATCACGGCGGCGCGGGAGCGCTCTATATCCGGATGCGCCGCCAGCGTGGGCCGGGTGCGCCATGACGCCCTTCGGCGCGCGTCTGCGCGAACTCCGCGCCGAGCGCGGCGTCCAGCTGAAGGACATGGCCGAAGCCTTGGGCGTCACCCCGACCTACCTCTCCGCCCTTGAGCACGGTCGCCGGGGTCGGCCGAACTGGGGATTCGTGCAGCGGGTGATCCATTATTTCAACATCATCTGGGACGACGCCGAGGAGCTCCTACGCCTGGCCGACGTCTCCCATCCGCGTGTCACGGTAGACACTGCCGGACTCTCGCCGGACGCGACACGCCTCGCCAACCGCTTCGCCCGCATGGTCGCGCGTCTCGACGCCGACGACATCGCCGGCATCGAGGCCATCCTCGCGGCCGTTCAGGCCCGCGCCAAACCTTGACCCCGCCCGCGCCTTGCCCCACACGGGCGCACCGCCATTCAGGAACGCCGCCTCATGACCGCACCGCTCTATGACGTCCTCGGCCTCGGCAACGCCATCGTGGACGTGCTGGCCCGCACCGACGAGGCGTTCCTTCTTGCGAACCAGCTGCACAAGGGTTCGATGAGACTCATCGAAGAGCCGGAGGCCGAGCGGTTGTTTTCCGCCATGGGCCCCGCAACCGTGATTTCAGGCGGCTCGGTCGCCAACTCGATCGTCGGGGTTGCGTCGTTTGGCGGGCGTGGCGCCTATATCGGCAAGGTCAAGAACGACGAAGTCGGCGGCCTTTTCACCCACGACATCCGCTCGATTGGCGTCCACTTTCCGACCGCGCCGTCCACCGACGGCCCGGCCACGGCCCGCAGCTTCATCCTGGTGACGCCTGACGGTGAGCGCACCATGAACACCTATCTGGGCGCCTGCCAGAACCTCGGCCCCGAGGACGTGGACCCGGACGTCGTGGCTGCGTCGAGCATCGTCTATCTGGAAGGCTACCTTTGGGATCGCGACCAGGCCAAGCAGGCGTTCCGGCGCGCAGCCCAGCTGGCGCATGCGGCAGGCCGCCAGGTTGCGCTGACGCTGTCGGACAGCTTCTGCGTCGACCGCTTCCGCGACGAGTTCCTCGATTTAATGCGCACGGGCGCGCTCGACATCGTGTTCGCGAACGAGAGCGAGCTGAAGAGCCTTTACCAGACGGCTGACTTCGCCACCGCGGTCTCGGCGTTCCGTGACGAGAACCTTCTGGGCGTCGTCACCCGGTCGGAGGAAGGGTGCCTTATCGTCACCCGCGAGCAAACGCAGGCGGTCGACGCATTCCCGATCGATAACCTGGTGGACACCACCGGGGCGGGCGACCTCTTCGCGGCGGGCTTCCTGTTTGGGCTCGCGCGCGACCTGGAAGCGACCACCTGCGCCCGCATGGGCGCGCTCGCGGCCGCCGAAGTGATCCAGCATGTCGGCGCCCGTCCGGAGGTGAGCCTGCTGGACCTCGCGCGCGACAACGGCGTGCTCTGAGCGCTTTCGGATTCACGTGAAACAAACGGGGTGGGCCGCGCCGCATCTCCGGATTCACGTGAAACAATCACAGCTTCAGAGCTTTCGCAGCGCGACCTGCTCGATGCGATGGCTCGCCCCCTTGGTCAGCACCAGGCTGGCGCGCGGCCGGGTTGGCAGGACGTTGTCGCGCAGGTTCGGCAGATTGGTCCGATGCCAGATCGCCTTGGCGGTGGCCTCGGCTTCCTCGTCCGTGAACTCGGAATATTTCTTGAAGAACGATCGCGGGTCCCGGAACGCCGTTTGGCGCAGCGTCATGAAGCGGGACACGTACCATTTCTCGAGAAGGTCTTCCTCGGCGTCGAGATAAACCGAGAAATCGAAATAATCGGAGACGAATGGCACCGTCTTGCCTTCGCGCGACAGCCGGCTCGGCTGCAGGACATTGAGGCCCTCGACGATCAGGATGTCCGGCCGGTCGACGGTCACGAACTCGTCCGGCATCACGTCGTAGGTCAGGTGCGAATAAACGGGCGCCTTCACCTTCCGCTCGCCGGCCTTCACCTGCGACAGAAAACGCGTCAGCGCCAGCCCGTCATAGCTTTCCGGAAAACCCTTCTTTTCCATCAGGCCTTCACGCTGCAGCACGGCGTTGGGCAGCAGGAAGCCGTCGGTGGTCACGAGATCGACCTTGGGGGTGTTCGGCCACCGAGACAGCAGCGCCCGCAAAACGCGCGCGGTGGTGGACTTGCCGGCCGACACGGAGCCCGCGATGCCGATCACGTATGGCATCTTGCCGTCCTCCGCGAGGAGGAAGCGCTGCGTGGCCTTGAACAGCCCCTGGGTGGCCGCGACGTACAACGACAGCAGCCGCGAAAGCGGCAGGTAGATCGCCACGACCTCCTCGAGCGAGATGGGGTCGTGCAGCGATTGCAGCTTGATCAGGTCCTCGACGCCCAGCGTCAGAGGCGTATCGGCGCGCAGGGCCGCCCACTCGTCCCGCGAGAAGACGCGGTAGGGCGAGAGCTCGTCCGGCGCTGGCGTGACGCGCTCGTTCATGCGCGCTCCTTTGCGGGGCTTGGTGGGTCGTCAGCCTTGGGGGCGTGACGCCTTTTCCTGGAGCCCGGTTTGCGCGGTCCGGCGGGCGAGCTCGTCGAGGACATCCTGCAACGACAAGCCTCTCGCGCGAAGCACGACTAAGAGATGATACAAAACGTCGGCGCTTTCCATCTTCAACGCATGAACGTCGCCCTCAACGGCTGCGATCACGGCTTCGACGGCTTCTTCGCCCAACTTTTTGGCGGCGTGGGACGGCCCTTTGGCGAGCAGCTTGGCGGTGTAGGATTCCTCCGGCGACGCTTTCGCGCGCTCGGCCAGATAGCTGTCCAGGTCGTTCAGCGTAAACGCCATCAATCCATCCTCACCGGCAGCCCGGCGGCCGCGAGCCGTTCCTTGGCCTGCCGCACCGTGTATTCGCCGAAGTGGAAGATCGAGGCGGCGAGCACCGCGCTCGCATGCCCCTCGCGCACGCCCTCGACGAGGTGGTCGAGATTGCCGACCCCGCCCGACGCGATCACGGGGACCGGCACGGCGTCCGCCACCGCGCGCGTGAGCGCCACGTCGTAGCCGGTCTTCACGCCGTCGCGGTCCATGCTGGTCAGCAGGATTTCGCCCGCGCCCAGCTCGCAGACCTCCTCCGCGAACGCGATTGCGTCGATGCCGGTCGCCGTCCGGCCCCCATGCGTGAAGATGTCCCAGCGCGGATCTTCGTCCGGACCCGAGACTCGCTTGGCGTCGATCGCCACCACGATGCATTGCACGCCGAATTTCTCGGCCGCCCGACGGACGAAATTCCGGTCCGTGACGGCTGCGGTGTTGATCGAGACCTTGTCGGCCCCGGCGAGCAGAAGGGCACGAATGTCCTCGACCGTCCGCACGCCGCCGCCGACCGTCAACGGCACGAAGCAGGCCTCCGCCGTGCGGGTGACCACGTCGATCAGCGTGCCGCGCCGCTCGTGGCTGGCCGTGATATCGAGAAAGCAAAGCTCGTCCGCCCCGGCCGCGTCATACGCGATGGCGCTCTCCACCGGGTCGCCGGCGTCGCGCAGCCCGACGAAGTTCACGCCCTTGACCACGCGCCCGTCCTTGACGTCCAGGCAGGGGATGACGCGGACCTTAAGCATTGGGGGTTCTCCCCCGTGCGGCGAGGATCAGCTTGAGCGCCTCCGCGGCGTCCAGCCGCCCGTCATAGAGCGCGCGGCCCGAGATCGCCCCCTCCAGCACGGCGCAATCGGGCTCCAGCATGCGGCGCACATCGTCGATGGACGCCAGCCCGCCCGACGCGATCACCGGAATGCTCACCGCCTTGGCGAGCGCGAGCGTCGCCTCGATGTTGAGGCCGGTCAAAATGCCGTCGCGCGCGATGTCGGTGTAGACAAGGGCCGCAACGCCGACGTCCTCGAACTTGCGGCCGAGGTCCTCGGCGGACATCTCGGACAGGCGAGCCCAACCCTCCACGGCCACGCGACCGTCCCGGGCGTCGATGCCGACCGCGATCTGGCCCGGAAAGCGACGCGCCGCCTCCCGCACGAAGTCCGGATCGCGGACCGCAGCCGTGCCGATGATGACGCGCCGGATGCCGCTCGCGAGCCAGCCCTCGACGGTTCGCATGTCGCGAATGCCGCCCCCGAGCTGCACCGGAAGGCTCACGCGGCCGAGAATGGCCTCCACCGCCTGGGCGTTCACCGGCCGGCCCGCGAAGGCGCCGTCCAGATCCACGAGGTGCAGCCATTCGAAGCCCTGCGCTTCGAAATCCGCAGCCTGGGCGGCCGGGTCGTCGTTGAACACGGTCGCGAGCGCCATGTCGCCCTGCACGAGCCGCACGCAGCGGCCCTCCTTCAGGTCGATTGCGGGAAACAGGATCACGGACGCCACCTCAGGAAATTCGCGATGAGCGCCAGTCCGAGCTTCTGGCTCTTCTCGGGATGGAACTGCGCCCCCGCCATGTTGTCGCGCGCCACCATGGCGGTGACCCAACCGCCATACTCGGTTTCGGCGACCACCAGCGAAGGGTCGGCCGCCGCGAGATGGTATGAATGCACGAAATAGGCGTGCCATCCCTCCGGCCCGGTCGGGATCCCGGCCAGCAGGGCGTGCTCACGCCGGACATCGAGGGTATTCCAGCCCATATGCGGGATCTTCAGCGTCGGATCGCTGGGCTGCAGAAGCGTGACGTCGCCCGGAATCCAGCCGAGGCCAGCCGTGGTGACGTATTCGAGCCCTCGGCTCGCCATCAGCTGCATGCCCACGCAGATGCCCAGAAAGGGTCTGCCCCGACGGCGCACGGCCTCTTCAAGGGCGTCCACCATGCCCGGAACGGCGTCGAGGCCAGCCCGGCAATCCGCAAAGGCTCCCACGCCCGGCAGCACGATCCGCTCGGCGTGAAGCACGGCCTCCGGATCGGAGGTCAGGAGCACGGGCGTGTCGAGGCCTGCTTCGCGCGCCGATCGCTCGAACGCCTTCTGGGCCGAGTGCAGGTTGCCTGACCCGTAGTCGATGATCGCGATGCTCATCGCACCGCCCCGGAATCGGGAAACAACCCGAGAACCTGCGGCTGGGGCCGTGACGCATAACCCTGCGCGGGCGCTTGGCCGGCTGGGCGGGCGCTGCTGGCCGCCGGCGTGGCGCGCGACAGCCACCGGTCAAAGAACCGGCGCTCCGCGTCGTCGGCCGAAGAGCCTGTCACCACGTCCGCGATCGCGTATCCGCGCCGCGCGAGGCCCCAGGCCTTCAGGTCAGGCGCCGAGATCGCGACGAAAAGGCCGATCAGGATGTCGAGCGTCGCAATCGCGGTCTCGCTCAGGCCGGCCGCGCGCCCCAGGAACACCACCGCCATCGTGATGACGACGAACGCCAGAAACGCCCACCAGAGCCGGTTGAACAGCAGCCACAGCAGCGGAAACACCAGCGCGGTCCAATGAAAGCCGTCCTTCACCAGGATCGCGCGATCGAGGCCTTCCGGGGAGCCCGGAGCCGCCTCGGCCGGAAGGTGCACAGAATAGGTCGTCATAAGGCGCCATTTCCCAATTGCATGCGCGCGCGCAGGATCAACTGCGCTCAGAGCGCGCCCTTGGTGGAGGGCACGCGCTCGCCTTCGCGGGGATCCACCGCACATGCCTCACGCAAGGCGCGCGCCAGACCCTTGAACAGGCTCTCGGCGATATGGTGGTTGTTGTCGCCGTACAGGGTCTCGGCATGCAGGGTTATCCCGGCGTTGGTCGCGAAAGCCTGGAACCACTCGCGAACGAGTTCCGTGTCGAACTCGCCGATCTTGTCGCGTGTGAATTCGGCGCGAAACACCAGGAACGGTCGGCCCGAGATGTCGATCGAAACGCGGCTGAGCGTCTCGTCCATCGGCAGGTGAGCGGCGGCGTAGCGCCGGATGCCGCGCTTCTCGCCCAAGGCCTTCGCGAAAGCCTGGCCCAGCGCAATGCCGACATCCTCGACGGTGTGGTGCTGGTCGACATGCAGGTCGCCCTTGGCCGAGACCGTGACGTCGAACAGGGCGTGGCGCGTGAAGAGCTCGAGCATATGGTCAAAGAAGCCCACGCCGGTCGCGATCCGGGCTTCGCCGGTTCCATCGATGCTCAGGCTAACCGAGATGTCCGTCTCGGCCGTCTTGCGCGACACGCTCGCCGAACGCATGGCGTGAACTCCCGCGGGCTCTGGAGGGAAGAAAGGGTCGCCCACCGGGCCGCTTCTAGCAACTCGCGTGCCTGAACGCCACTCTGCTGCATGTTTCGTGAGCACGCGCTCACGCAGCATGGTTGCCGGCGGGCGCCCATTGGACCGGCCGTCCGCAACCCTTATGTGTGGTGGGGCGAAACTCCGGAAGATCCCATGGCTGAACACGATGACGGGCGCTGGCGCGCCACGACGATCCTGATGGTGCGCAAGGGCGGCAAGGTCGTGATCGGCGGCGACGGCCAGGTGAGCCTCGGCCAGACCGTGATGAAGTCGAACGCCCGCAAGGTGCGGCGGCTCGGCAAGGGCGACGTGATCGTCGGCTTCGCGGGCGCCACCGCTGACGCGTTCGCGCTGTTCGAGCGGCTCGAGGCCAAGATCGAGCAGTACCCCGGTCAGCTCATGCGCGCCTGCGTGGAGCTCACCAAGGATTGGCGCACGGATCGCATCCTGCGACGGCTCGAGGCCATGATGTTGGTCGCCGACAAGCAGGTCGGCCTGGTGCTGTCCGGCGCGGGAGACGTGCTGGAGCCGCAGGACGGCGTGATGGCGATCGGCTCGGGCGGCAACTACGCGCTGTCGGCCGCCCGCGCGCTGCTGGAGAACACCGATCTCGACGCCGACGCGATCGTCCGCAAGAGCCTCGGCATCGCGTCCGACATCTGCGTCTACACGAACGGCAACCTCACCATCGAGAGCCTGGACGCGGTCTGAGCCGGTCCAGCCTGCTTCCCCCACAGGGCAGAACGAAACATGAGCACTTTTTCGCCACGCGAGACGGTTTCCGAACTCGATCGCTTCATCGTCGGCCAGCGCGACGCCAAGCGCGCCGTCGCGATCGCGCTGCGAAACCGGTGGCGCCGCCAGCAGCTGGAAGGCCCGATGCGCGAGGAGGTCCTGCCCAAGAACATCCTGATGATCGGCCCCACCGGCTGCGGCAAGACCGAGATCGCCCGCCGCCTCGCCAAGCTCGCCAATGCGCCTTTCCTGAAGGTGGAGGCCACCAAGTTCACCGAGGTCGGCTATGTCGGCCGCGACGTCGAGCAGATCGTCCGTGACCTGGTGGAGATCGGCATCGGGCTCGTGCGCGAGACCCGCCGCAAGGATGTGCGCGCCCGCGCCCACAAGGCCGCCGAGGACCGCGTGCTGGACGCGCTGGTCGGGCCGGGATCGAGCCCCAACACCCGCGAGAGCTTCCGCCGCAAGCTGCGCGACGGCGAGATGGACGACAAGGAAATCGAGATCGAGCTCGCCCAGGGCCAGTCCGGCATGCCGATGTTCGAGCTGCCCAACATGCCGGGCGCGTCCGTGGGGGCGATCTCGCTGGGCGACATCTTCGGCAAGATGGGCGGCCGCACCAAGACGCGCCGCACCACCGTGAAGGAGGCCTACGAGCCGCTTGTCGCCGAGGAAAGCGACAAGCTGCTCGACCAGGACCAGATCGTCTCGGAGGCGATTCGGAACGTCGAGGAGAACGGCATCGTGTTCCTGGACGAGATCGACAAGATCTGCGGACGCGAGAACCGCGGCGGCGCCGACGTGTCTCGCGAAGGCGTCCAGCGCGACCTGCTGCCCCTGATCGAGGGCACCACCGTGAACACCAAGCACGGCCCGGTGAAGACCGATCACGTGCTGTTCGTGGCGTCCGGCGCCTTCCACGTCTCCAAGCCGTCCGACCTCCTGCCCGAGTTGCAGGGCCGCCTGCCTATCCGCGTGGAGCTCAGCTCGCTGAACGAGGACGACTTCCGCCGCATCCTGACCGACACGGAGGCGAGCCTCGTGAAGCAGTACGTGGCCTTGATGGCCACCGAGGGCGTGACGCTCGACTTCGCCGACACGGCCATCTCGGCCATCGCGCGCGTCGCCGTGGAGGTGAATGGCTCCGTGGAGAACATCGGCGCCCGCCGCCTGCAGACCGTGATGGAGCGCATCCTGGACGACATCTCGTTCACCGCGCCCGACCGCTCCGGCGAAACCATCGTGATCGACGGCGCCTATGTGGAAAATGCCGTGGGCGACCTCGCCCGCAACGCCGACCTGAGCCGCTTCATCCTCTAGGCGCCGCTCCGCCTTGCATGGCGGGAGCGAACCTGTTTCGGTCCCGCCATGACGACCACCGCCGCCGAACGCCCGCCTGCCGCCACAATCGCGCGCGATTCCGCCGTAGTGGGCGCAGGCGCGGGAGCATCCCGCATCCTCGGTTTCGTCCGGGATGTTTTGATCGCCGCCCTTTTGGGGGCAGGTCCGGCCGCGGATGCGCTTCTGGTGGCGCTGCGGGTCCCCAACCTGCTGCGTCGCGTTGTCGGCGAAGGGGCCGTCAACGGCGCGTTCACGCCCGTCTACGCACGGGTCGCCGCCGAGACCGGGCATGAAAGCGCTCGTCGGTTCGCCGGCGAATCGATCGTTGCGCTTTCGCTGGCCGTGGCGGTCGCGTTCGCGTTTGCTGAGCTTCTGGCGCCCTGGATCGTTCTCGCGCTCGCAGGTGGTTTCGGGAATGATCCTGAGCGGCTGAACCTTTCCGTGCACCTGTTGCGGTGGACACTCGCGCTCGTCCCCGCCACGGTGCTCTCGGCGTTGTTGGCCGCGCTCCTCGCCGCCGAAGGTCGCCTGAGGTGGGCCGCGCTGGCGCCGGCCGCCATCAACGGCATCCTGGTGGTTACGTTGTTCGGCTTGGCGCAGAGCCCTGTTTCGGGCGCGCAGGCCACCTTCGCGGTTGCTGCCGCTGTCTCACTAGCGGGCGCGGTTCAACTCGCCTTTGTGTCGATCCCCCTGCTTCGCGGCTCCGCTCGCCCGATCCTTTCGTGGCCGACTCGATCGCCGGCCTTGCGCCAAGCCATCGCTCTTGCGGTTCCGGGGCTCGCAACCGCAGCCTCCGCGCAGTTTTCCATCCTTGCGGCGATGTACCTGGCGTCCGACCAGCCCGCCGCCCTGGCGCATCTGCATTATGCCGATCGTCTTTTTCAACTGCCGCTCGGGTTCGTGGCCGCCGGCGCAGGCGTCGTTCTCCTGAACGAGGTGGTCAGGCTGGGTCGGGCCGGCCATACCGACGCGGTAGGGCCTTTGATGGACCAAGCCATACTGCTGGCCCTCCTTCTGGCCCTACCGGCCGCCGCGGGCCTTGCGGTGCTGAGCCTGCCGATCAGCAGCGTCCTGTTTGAGCGAGGGGCTTTCAGCGGCGCCGACGCGGCCGCGGTCGCGGCCGCGATCGCGGGCTTGAGCCTCGGTCTGCCCGCCGCCGCGATCGCACGCGTGCTCGCCCAGCCTTTTTTGGCGGTGGAGCGTAGTCGCCCGCCGCTGCTGGGCGCGCTGGCCGCGCTTGCGGCGACCATCCTGGTTGGGCTCGCGCTGCGCGCGCCCTACGGCGTCGCCGGCCTCGGGGCGGCGGTGTCGGTCGGGGCCTGGGTGGATGCTCTCGTGCTCGCATGGGCGTTGCGCACAGCCGACTGGTGGCGCCCCGGCGCAAGGTTCGCCCGGCATTGCACGGCGGTGGCTTTCGCCGCCGGCGCCATGGCGGCGGTTGTCGTCCTCGCCCGGGCCGCCGCCGGGCCGTGGCTCGACATCGCGGCGCCCATCTGGACCCGGGGTGTCGCGCTTGCGGCCATGTGCGGCGGCGGAGCGCTCGTTTACGCGGCCATCCTGCTGGCCTGCGGGGCCAGGAACTGGCGCAAGCCGCAGGCCTGAGCGGGGCTCCGCATGCTTTTCCTTGCGCGCGCTGGGGGAAGCCGCCATAAGCGCGCCGACTTGGGAGATAAAAGACGATGGCGGGCTTCAAACCCCTCGTGTTTTCCGGCGTCCAGCCGACCGGAAACCTGCATCTTGGCAATTATCTTGGAGCGATCACGAAATTCGTGGCGCTGCAGCAGAGCCATGACTGCATCTATTGCGTCGTCGACATGCACGCCATCACGGTCTGGCAGGACCCGGTGGCCCTGACCGCGCAGATTCGTGAAGTCACGGCCGCCTTTCTGGCGGCCGGCGTCGATCCCAAGCGTCACATCGTGTTCAACCAGAGCCAGGTGCACGAGCACGCCGAGCTCGCCTGGGTGTTCAACTGCGTGGCCCGCATCGGTTGGCTGAACCGCATGACGCAGTTCAAGGAGAAGGCCGGCAAGGACCGTGAGAACGCCTCGCTGGGCCTCTACGCCTATCCGAGCCTCATGGCGGCCGACATCCTGGTCTACCGGGCCACGCACGTTCCGGTCGGCGAGGACCAGAAGCAGCATCTTGAGCTCGCCCGCGACATCGCTCAGAAGTTCAACAATGACTACGCCGCCTCGATCGCGGCCGCCGGCCACGGCGAAGGCTTCTTCCCCTTGCCCGAGCCCCTCATCCAGGGTCCGGCGACGCGGGTAATGAGCCTGCGCGACGGCTCCAAGAAGATGTCGAAATCCGACCCGTCGGACTATTCGCGCATCAACCTGTCGGATGACGCGGACGCGGTCGCCCAGAAGGTCCGTAAGGCGAAGACCGACCCGGAGCCGCTGCCGTCCGAGGAAACCGGGCTTGAAAAGCGTCCGGAGGCGCAGAACCTTGTCGGCATCTTCGCCGCCCTGGCGGAGCGCAGCCGCGCTGACGTGCTGGCCGAATTCGGCGGCGCGCAGTTCTCGTCCTTCAAGGCCTCGCTGGTGGACCTCGCGGTCGCCAAGCTCGGGCCCATCGGGGCAGAGATGAAGCGGCTCACCGCGGACCCAGCCTATATCGATTCGGTGCTGGCCGACGGCGCCGAGCGCGCCAGCGCAATCGCGCGTCCCAACATGGACGCCGTGAAGGACATCGTGGGCTTTATTCGCCGCCGCTGAGCCGGCGGCGGAGCCCTTGCGGGCCGGCGCGCAGCCTGCAAGCATAGGCGAACCGGCCCTGATGGAAACCAGCCGCATGGCGCTGAAGCCCCGACGGTCCTACGAGGCCGGACACCGGCCCAAGTTTCTTGTCGTGATCGACGACACGGACGAATGTGGGCGGGCGCTTTATTTCGCGGCGCGCCGCGCCGGGCGCGTCGGAGCCGATCTTCTTCTGCTCGCGGTGATCAGTCCGGCCGACTTCCAGCACTGGCTCGGCGTTGGCTCGCTCATGGAGGCCGAGGCCGCCGAGGAGGCTGGCCGGATGCTCGAGGATGCAGCGGCCCGCGCCCGCGCGATTGCGGGCATCGATCCGCAAAAGGCCGTCCGGACGGGAGTCAAGGCGGACGAGATCCTGACCTTGATCGAGGAAGACGAGGACATCTCGCTGCTGGTTCTGGCCGCCGGCGCCGGATCGGACGGCCCCGGGCCGCTGGTCACCAATCTGGCGGGCGCCGCCGCGTCCTTTCCGATCCCGATCGCGATCGTGCCCGGCGCGCTTGCGGACGCCGATATCGATGCGCTTGCGTAAGCCTCCGGATTGATTCCGGGCCTGCGGCGAACCACATATCGTGCTAGGTATTCGTGTGTCGCCGGGCGTTCCGGCGGGTTGCGCCGCGGGCCTTGAACCCGTGAGTGCGAGGAGATCCCGATGTTCATCCAGACCGAAGCCACGCCAAATCCCGCCACGCTGAAATTCTTGCCCGGCCGTAGCGTCATGCCGGAAGGCACGCTCGACATCCGCGACACGCGCGCCGCCGAGCGCTCGCCGCTCGCTCGCCGCCTGTTCGCGGTTCCGGGCGTGACTGGCGTGTTCTATGGCTCGGATTTCGTCACCGTGACGAAAGGCGAGGGCGACTGGGCGCACCTGAAGCCCGCGATCCTCGGCGCCATCATGGAACACTTCATGTCCGGTGAGGCGCTGTTCGAGGGCCAGGCCGAGCCGGCCGCGGACGGCTCCGACAACGAGTTCTTTGACGAGGCGGACGCCGCCACGGTGGAGACCATCAAGGAACTGCTCGAAACGCGCGTTCGCCCGGCCGTTGCAGGCGATGGCGGCGACATCACCTTCAAGGGTTTCCGCGAGGGTGTGGTCTATCTCACCATGAAGGGCTCATGCTCGGGCTGCCCGTCATCCACCGCGACCCTGAAGCATGGCATCCAGAACCTGCTGCGCCACTTCCTCCCGGACGTGCGCGAGGTTCAGGCCGTGTGAGCCGTATTGCATCCGCACAAACAGGTGTTTGCACACGAACGGGCTGCTCCCTCGGGAGCGGCCCTTATCTTGTCCGGGATGCTGAAGTCAGCCGTGGGCTGACCCGCAAGGATCCCCGACCATGCTCGACACCCTGAAGGCGCCGCTCACCGACGCCGCCCTGCGCCAGCTGTTTCTCGACGCGCGTACGTTCAACGCCTTCCTGGACAAGCCCGTTTCGGACGACCTGCTGCGCCAGGTCGCGGATCTCATGAAAATGGGCCCGACCGCCGCGAACTCCGGGCCAGCCCGCATCGTGTTCGTGAAGTCGGCCGCCGCCAAGCAGAAGCTGGCCCCGGCCCTGTCCGAGGGCAACCGTGACAAGACCCTCGCCGCGCCCGTGACGGCGATCGTCGCCTATGATCTCGAATTCTACGTCCACATGTCCAAGCTGTTTCCGCACAACCCGACCGCCCGCAGCTGGTTCGAGGGCAAGCCCGCCGCCATCGAGGCGACCGGCTTCCGCAACTCCTCCCTCCAGGGCGCCTACCTGATGCTGGCCGCCCGTGCGCTCGGGCTCGATTGTGGCCCGATGTCGGGGTTCGACAACGCCGCGTTGGACGCCGCTTTTTTCCCGGACGGCAAGGTGAAGTCGAACTTCATCTGCAATCTCGGTTACGGCGATCCCGCCAGTCTCTTCCCGCGCAGCCCCCGCCTCGACTTCGAGGAGTTCTGCACGATCGCCTGAGCGCGCGGGCTTCACCTCGCGGGCATTTTCTGCGAACACACGACAGGGCGCGGTTCGAAGCGCCCCGTCGTGGAGCACAAGGTGCGCATTCTCGCCATCGATACCGCGCTGGAGGCCTGCTCGGTCTGCGTGATGGAGTCCGGGGTCGAGAACCCGGTCGCCATGGAATCCGAGCCAATGGCGCGCGGCCATGCCGAAGCGCTGATGCCCATGCTCGAACGGGTCATGAAAACCGTGGACGGCGGCTTCGGATCCCTTGATCGCGTCGCCGTGACGATCGGACCCGGCAGCTTCACGGGCCTGCGGGTCGGCATTTCGGCCGCCCGCGCCATCGCGCTCGGCGCAGGTGTCCCGGCCGTGGGCGTCACGACATTGTCAGCCTATGCGGCTCCGCTCATCGCCTCCGGCGTCCGCGCCCTGGTGGCGGTCGCAATCGACGCCCGGCATGGGCACGTCTACGCGCAGGTCGTCGGGCAGGGGGGACGCGCGGTGATGTCCCCGCGTGTGATCCTGCTGCGCGACGTGGTTCGGCAGATCGGCTCCGGGCCCGTGCTGGTCGTAGGCTCCGGCGCTGAAGCGCTATGCGCCGAAGCGAGGTTTGCGGGGCTGGACGCCGCCGTGGTGGACGCTGGCCCCGCTCCCGACATCGGCTGGGTGGCGAAGCTCGGCATGGCGGCGCGCCCCGAAATGGCGCTGCCAAAGCCCTTCTACCTTCGCTCGCCGGACGCCAAGCCGCAGGATCATCACCGCATTCCGCGTCGGTGAAGCGGTGCGCATCCCGTTTTTGAGCTCCGCCCCGTCCTCCGTCCGCTCGCTCCGCATGGAGGACGCGGCCGCGGTCGCGGCGCTGCACGCCGAGGGCTTTCACGCGGGTTGGTCAGCCTCCGAGTGCGAGGCGATGCTGCTCGACCGCGCCGTGGTGGGCCAGGGCATCGGCCCCGGGCAGGCGCTGGATGGATTCGTGCTGTCGCGCGTCGCCCTCGACGAGGCCGAAATCCTCACCATCGCGGTGGCGCGCCGCCGCCAAGGGGGCGGCCTCGGCAGGCGCTTGCTGCAGGCGCATTTCGGCGCGCTCGTGAACCGGGGCGTACGCACGCTGTTCCTGGAAGTGGACGAGGGAAACGCGCCCGCGCGGGCGCTTTACGCGCGTGCGGGGTTCGAGCAGGTCGGCCGCCGCGCCGGCTACTACCGCAAGCCGGACGGCTCCGCCGCGGCCGCCCTGGTGCTTCGGCGGACACTGGCTTAGCCTCTCGGGCGGTGGACGACCGGACGGGCTTTTCCTATAAGGGCGACCCAGTTGCAATTCGGCGGTCGCTCGTGAGTCCCAGTCGCCAGCCACGGAACAACCCCATCGAGCAGCGCTGCGTCGCCGCCGGGCTGCGGATGACGGGCCAGCGCCGCACCATCGCGCGCGTCCTCGCCGAGGCCGAGGACCATCCGGACGTCGAGGAACTGCACCGTCGCGCCCACGACATCGACCGGGGCATCTCGATTTCGACCGTGTACCGCACCGTCAAGCTGCTCGAGGATTCAGGCATCATCGCCCGCCTCGACCTCAAGGACGGCCGCGCACGCTACGAGCGCACGCCCGAAGAGCATCACGATCACCTCGTGAACCTCCGAACCGGCCAGGTCATCGAATTCCGCTCGGAGGAGATCGAGCGGCTTCAGGCCGAGATCGCGCGACGCCTTGGCTACCGGCTCGTGGACCACCGCCTGGAACTCTACGCTGTGCCGCTCGACGACGACCGCAAGAGCTAGCCGCGATGCGCCGCCTCCGCCTGGCCGCGGTGCTGGCGGTTCTCGTTCCGGTAACCCTCGTCCTTATGGCGGTTCAATGGACCGCCCTTAGAGCCGGCTGGCGCGTCGCCCACACGCTGCCGCGGCGCTTTCATCGCTTTGTCTGCGCGTTGTTCCGCATCCGAATCGAGGTGCGCGGCGCGCCCGCATCGATGCGGCCCGTGCTGGTGGTCGCCAACCACACGAGCTGGCTCGATATCGTGGTGATCTCGACGCTGGCCCCGATGAGCTTCATCGCCAAGCAGGAAGTCGCCAGCTGGCCCGTGTTCGGCGCCTTCGCGCGGCTGCAGCGGTCGATCTTCATTGACCGCCAGCGCCGCAAGGGCGCGGCCGAAGCCAACAGGGAGATCGCCGAGCGTCTCGCCGGCGGCGACGCCATCGTGCTCTTCGCCGAAGGCACCACCAGCGACGGCTGCCGCGTCCTCCCCTTCAAGTCCGCCGTGATCGGCGCCGCCCGCGACGCCATCGCGGAAGCGGGTCATACCGGCAGCGTCACCGTTCAGCCGCTCACAGTTGCTTATCCGCGGCGCGCTGGCCTGCCGGTAGGGCGACAGGACCGCGCCGCGTTGGCCTGGTATGGCGACATGGATCTCCTGCCCCATCTGGGGCCGATCATCGCCGGAGCCCCAATCGACGCCGTGGTGGAATGGGGCGAGCCCATCCCGTTCGGTGTCGACTCGAACCGCAAGGCCGTGACCCGCATCTGCGAGACCACGATCCGGGCCGCTTATGCGCGCCTGATCACAGGACGCGGGCCGACTGAGGGCTGACCCCTCACGACTTCGGCGGGATCATCCCGCCGGCGTACTCCCGCGCGCAGAACGGACCGCCTTGGAAATACAGGTCCGCCGGCTCGTGCTGCTGGCCTACCTCGCCCGCCATCGCGGCGTCCGTGTGGTCCTCGGCGCGGTCCTGAGGCTTGTACCCAAGCCGGTAGGCGGCCGAGTTGTCGTACCAGCAAGCCGCGTTGTTCGAGACCCCGAACACCACGTTGCAGTGGATGTCGGGATGCTCCAGCCCGATGGCGCAGATCTGCGCGAGGTCGCGTCCGCTCACCCAGATCGCCAGCGCGCGCTCGCTGCCGGGCAGGTCGGCGGCGTTGCCGATCCGCAGGATCAGGCTTTTCACCCCATACTTGTCGGCGTAAAGCGCGGCCGTCGCTTCGCCCCAGCACTTGCTCAGGCCATAGCGGCTGTCGGGCCGCACCGGCGCGAGCTCGTCGATACGCTGTGTCCGTGGGTAGAAGCCGACCGCGTGGTTGCTGGATCCGAAGATTACCCGCTTCACGCCGCAGCGCCGCGCCGCCTCGTAGACGTTCCACGTCCCGATGACGTTGGCGGGCAGGATCGTCTCGATCGGGGCCTCGTTGGGCTCGGCCGCCATGTGAATCACGGCGTCTATCCCCTGCATGGCGCTCTCCACCGCCGCCATGTCGGCGATGTCCCCGACTACGCTTTCCTCGTTAGGCCCGATCGGCTCCGCCGGCGCCATGTCGAAAGTGCGGATCAGGGCGAAACGCCCGGCGAATTCGCGCCTGAGCTTGCGGCCCACATGTCCGGCGCCGCCGGTGATCAGGATCTTCATCGCGTGTCCTCGTTCTTCGCCCTTGGCTGACGCCTCGAGCTGAAATATCAGATCGAAGCCACCGGGCAAGCCGTCGCATTCCGCGTCCCGCGCCCGGGCAGCCCTGCGCGATGGAGGGCGCCACGCCGAGACCGGGCGTGGTACGGCCGGCAAACCTCGACCCAACAGGACCCGATGATCAGGAACGCCAGCGGCTGGGCCGCACTTCGGTCGCGCGACTTCCGCCTGTTCATCTCGGCGCGGTTCCTGTCCGGTCTTGCGATGCAGATCCAGAATGTCGGGCTCGGATGGCTGGTCTATGACCGCACCGGCAGCGCGTTGGCGCTCGGGCTCGTCGGCCTGGCGGCCTTCTTGCCAGCGCTCGCGCTGGCGCTCGTCACCGGCCACGTGGCGGACCGCTTCGACCGGCGGCGGATCATGAGCCTTTGCTGGAGCGTGGTCGCGCTCGCGTCGCTCGGGTTGCTGCTCGTTGCCCTGAACCCCAAAGCCCCAGTCTGGCCCATCTATGCGCTGGCCGTGGTGGTGGGCTCGGCCCGGGCCTTCGCCAACCCGGCCAGCCAGGCTCTTCTGCCCAATCTGGTCGGCCGCGATGGGTTTGCGAGCGCGGTGGCGCTCAACGCCTCCGCCTGGCAGACCTCGTCCATTGCAGGCCCGGCGGTCGGTGGCATCCTCTACGCGTTCGGCCCGCCCGTGGTGTTCGCGGCCGCGCTGGCCTCCTTCGCCACTTCGGCGCTCCTGATCGCGTTCATCCGCAGCGGAGAACGGGCCCCGGTTCGGGAAAAGACCACGCTCGCCACGCTGCTGGCCGGCATCGTGTTCATTCGCGAGCGGCCCGTGATCCTGGGCGCGATCTCGCTGGATCTCTTCGCAGTGCTGCTGGGCGGCGCGACCGCGCTGCTGCCCATCTACGCGCGCGACGTGTTGTTCGTCGGCCCGGTCGGTCTCGGCATGCTGCGAAGCGCGCCCGCGATCGGGGCCGTCGCGATGTCCATCACGCTGGCGTCCAGGCCGCTGCAGCACCGGGCGGGGCGGACCATGTTCTTCGCCGTGGGCCTGTTTGGGGTGGCGACCATCATCTTC
Organism: Alsobacter metallidurans; assembly: GCF_014636935.1. Classification (GTDB taxonomy): domain Bacteria; phylum Pseudomonadota; class Alphaproteobacteria; order Rhizobiales; family Beijerinckiaceae; genus Alsobacter; species Alsobacter metallidurans. Next base: position 481,400 of record NZ_BMES01000003.1, read on the forward strand.
GGCCTGTCCACGAATCTCATCCTGTCGCTCGCCTGTCTGGTGGCGTTGGGTGCGGCCGACATGGTCAGCGTCTATGTACGTCAGACGCTCGTGCAATCGGAGACGCCGGACGCCATGCGGGGCCGCGTCGCGGCCGTGAACAGCGTCTTCATCGGCGCGTCCAACGAACTCGGCGAGTTCGAGTCGGGCGTGGTGGCGGCCGCCATCGGGGCCGTTCCGGCCGTCGTGGTCGGCGGTGTCGGCACCGTCGTGGTGGCGGTCCTGTGGGCCCGCTTGTTTCCGGGGCTCTGGAAGCGCGACCGTCTCGTCGCGGAGCCACGCTGAAAACAAACAAAAACCCCCGCCGGTCGCCCGGCGAGGGTTTTGCAGTCAGACAGGTCGCCGTCGCTCAGGCGGCCTGGGCCGGCAGGGCGGACTTGGCCTTCTCGACCAGGGCCTTGAAGGCCTCCGGCTCGCGGATGGCGATGTCGGACAGAACCTTGCGGTCCACCTCGACGCCAGCCTTGTTCAGGCCGTCGATGAAGCGCGAATAGGTGAGGCCGAACTCACGCACGGCTGCGTTGACGCGCTGGATCCAGAGCGCCCGGAAAGTGCGCTTCTTCGCCTTGCGGTCGCGGGTGGCGTACTGCATAGCGCGATCCACGGCCGCCTTGGCGGTGCGGATGGTATTCTTGCGGCGACCATAAAAGCCCTTGGCGGCCTTCAGGGTCTTCTTGTGCTTGGCGTGCGAAGTGACGCCGCGCTTGACGCGGGACATGGCTGATCTCCTGGATCTTGAAAAAAGTGAGCCGGGGCGATCAGCCGTTCGGCAGGAAGTACTTCTTCACGTTGGCCGCGTCGCCCTCGAAGAGGACGGCCGTGCCGCGGTTGTTGCGGAGCTGCTTGTTGGTCCGCTTGATCATCCCGTGCCGCTTGCCGGCGTGGGCATAGAGAACCTTGCCGGTCCCCGTGATCTTGAAGCGCTTCTTGGCGCTCGACTTGGTCTTCATCTTGGGCATTTTGCTCTCCTTGGACGGCACGCCGTCCCCGGTTTTCTTGGTCGGTTCGTGAGAACCGTTCGTCTCATCATGAGCGCGAAAAAGAACCGCCACGGCAGCCCTAACGGCCGGGCGGTTCGAAGGCGCGGTCTATAGCAGAACCGCAGGGGGAATCAAGGCAGGCGCGCGCGCCCGCCCGCTTCATTCCGCCGCTTGCCGGGCGTCCAGCACGCCCCAGCCGGACAGCACGCCGCGCAGCGTCTCGCGATCGGCCCCGTCCAGCGCCGGCAGGCCGGGCAGCCGCACCGGCCCGACCCGGAAGCCGATCATCTCCATGGCCTCCTTCACGACCGTCACATTGGCGCCGTTGCCGAACTTCGTCCGCATGGTCTCGAAGGTCGCGATGGTGTTCACGAGGTCGCGCACAGCCGCGAAGTCGCCGCTCTCCAGCGCCGCGTGGATCCGCAGCGACCGCGCCGGATCGACGTTCACGAGCCCGGACGTGAAGCCGCGCGCGCCGGCCGCGTAGAACGGCGCCGCCCAGCCTTCCGCCAGACCGCACACCCAGATGGCCGTCTCGGGCCCGCTGGCGCGCACGCAGTCGGCGAGCAGCATCAGGTTGGGGGTGGCGAACTTCACCGCCGCCACATTCGGGTGGTTGGCGATGCCCATGAGCTCGTTCGCCTTCATGGCGTCCGACCGCACATAAGCGACGAGAGGGAGATCGACCCCGTCCGCGATGGCCATGAAATAGGCGGCCTGGGATTGGGGAGCCGCGAACGGGTCCATCGGCTGGTGCGCCATGATGGCGTCCGCCCCGCCGGCCTTGGCGCGGCGACCGAGCTCGATCGCTTCCTTCAGCGACCGACCGACCGCGGCTGTCAACAGCGACCGGCCGGCGTTCGCCCGGGTGGCGCCGTCGTGCACGGACCGCACTTCGTCCGGGGTCAGCGCGTAGTACTCGCCGGTGTTGCCGGCCGACACGATGTTGTGGATGCCGCCGGCCGCGATACGGTCGATCACCCGGGCCAACTGCGCCTGATCGACGGCGCCGTCGGCGTCATACGGCGTGACATGGACGCCCGAAATGCCGCGCAACGCGGTTTGAAGGCGGGGGCTGGTCATGGGGTCTGCTCCTTGGCGGATTCCGAAATGGGGGCTTGGCGGCCGTCGGGATCCGCCGGCGGGCGGCCCTCGAACGCCGTCTTCACATGGTGGCGGACGGACCGCAGCACGTGGTCGCGCATGCAGCGCTCGGCGTTCTCGGGGTCGCGGCGCGCCAGCGCTTCGAATATGGCGGTATGCTCGCCGAGAGCCCGGATCCGCTCCTCGGCGTCGCCCAGGATCACGGCCCGGGCCGTGTGGACATAGATGCGCTGGCCCACCATCAGGCGGTGCAGGTATCGACACCCCGAGATGTCGTGGATTGCGTCGTGGAATTCCTCGTTCAGGTCAATCGTGGCCGCGACGTCGCCGGCCTGCGTGGCCTTTGTCATGCGGCCGACCACCTCGCGCAGGCGCTCCACGCCGGCGGGGTCGATCCGGTCAGCCGCCATGCGGGCGATCATGCCTTCCAGCGCCGCCCGGGCGAGGCCCATCTCCTCCGCCTGGCCGGCGTCGAACGTCACCCGGACTCCGCGGCGCGGCTCGGTGGCGACGAGGCCCTCGGATTCGAGGCGTCGCAGCGCCTCCTTGAGAGGCGTGGTGCTAACCCCGAGTTGCTCCGCCATGGCGCGCTCGTTGAGCCATGAGCCGGCCGGAAGCTCGCCCGCGATAATGGCGCGCCGAAGGTGCTCGTGCACATGATCCCGCAAGCCTTTCAGAAGCGCGGGATCCACGGGGCCAAGTTTTACCGACACTCGGAAACGTCCACCAAGGGCGCGGCCGGAATGAGCGCGCTGTTGCGATCTGATATATCAAAGCGAGCCGGCAGCCAAGCCGGTTGGGACGAGCTATGCGTTGTGCAAGGCAAGACCTCACGAGAGTTGCGTCGCGAAACGGCCCGAAGGAACAGCCATGCGAGTTGAAACGCCCCGCTTCGAACACCTGATCGACATCCCGCTCGGCACCGGCGAGAGTCCCGTCTGGGCGCCCGACCAGAACGCGCTCTATTTCGTCGACATCGCCGCGCCGGCGCTGTTTCGGATCGACGCCGAGACGCGCGATATGAAGCGCTGGACGATGCCGTCCGCGATTGGCAGCTTCGGTCTGTGCCCCGACGGTCGCGCCGTCGTAGCCCTGAAAACGGGCGTCTACCTGTTCGATTTCGGGTCCGAATCGCTTGATCTGCTGGTTGCGCCTGAGCCCGACATCCCGGGCAACCGGCTTAACGACGGCAAGGTCGGGCCGGATGGCTGCTTTTGGGTCGGCAGCATGGACGATCGTCCGCCCGAGCAGAAGCAGCCGATCGCGGCGCTGTATCGAGTCACCCCGGACGGAGCCTGCCAGCGTATGACGGATGGGCTGATGACCTCGAACGGCCTCGCCTGGAGCCCGGACGGCCGGCGGCTGTTCCACTCCGATAGTCGCCTGCGCTTCATCCAGACCTTCGACTGCGATCCGCGCACCGGCGCCTTGTCCAACCAGCGGCGCATCCGCGTCATGGAGGAAGAGGAAGGCCGCCCCGATGGCGCGGCGTGTGACGCCGAGGGGTACTACTGGTCGGCGGGGGTCTCGGCCGGCTGCCTGAACCGCATCGCGCCCGACGGGACCATCGACCGCAAGCTCATGCTTCCGGTGGCTTCGCCGACCATGCCGTGCTTCGGCGGTCCGGACCTGAAGACCCTGTACGTCACCTCGCTGGCGACCGACCGCACCGGCGTCTACCAGGCCGGAACCTTGATCCGGTTCGAGGTGGATGTTCCCGGCGCCAAGGTGGCGCGCTTCGGCGAACCGCTCTGAGGCCGCCCGGGCGATGGTCGGGCCGAGCCCGGCCATACCAGGATCGAGGCCCTACTCCGCTGCGACCTGCGCCATCGGGTTGTTGGGGTGCGTGGTCCAATTACTGTAGCCCGGCTGCACCACCCGGCCGGTGCGCGGATCCACCGAGCCCGCCGCCATGGGCTGCATCGTGATGCAGTTCTGCACGGGGCAAACCTCGACGCACAGGTTGCAGCCGACGCATTCCTCGTCCTTGACGACAAACATGCGCCGGCCGTCCACCATGTTGGCGATCGCCTGGTGGGAGGTGTCCTCGCACGCAATGTGGCAGCGCCCGCACTTGATGCAGAGATCCTGGTCGATCACCGCCTTGGTGACGTAGTTCAGGTTCAGGTACTGCCAGTCGGTGACGTTGGGCGTCGCCAAGCCGCGGAAGTCGTCCAGGGTCGCGTAGCCTTTCTCGTCCATCCAGTTGGACAGGCCCGCCGTCATTTCGTCGATGATCTTGAAGCCATACGTCATCGCGGCCGTGCAGACCTGCACGGTGCCGCAGCCCAGCGCGATGAACTCGGCGGCATCCCGCCACGTCGTGACGCCGCCGATCCCCGAGATCGGCATGCCGTGCGTTTCGGGGTCGCGGGCGATCTCGGCCGTCATGTTGAGCGCGATCGGCTTCACGGCCGGGCCGCAATAGCCGCCATGCGAGCCCTTGCCGTCGATCGTGGGCGTCGGAGCCATGCGGTCGAGATCCACGGACACGATCGACGAGATCGTGTTGATCAGCGACACCGCGTCTGCGCCGCCGCGTTTCGCGGCCCGCGCCGGGTGGCGAATGTCCGTGATGTTGGGCGTCAGCTTCACGATCACGGGCATGCGCGTGTGCTGTTTGCACCACCGCGCCACCATCTCGATGTATTCGGGCACCTGCCCGACTGCCGATCCCATGCCGCGCTCCGACATGCCGTGCGGGCAGCCGAAATTCAGCTCCACGCCGTCGCACTCGGTTTCCTCCACGGCGGCCAGGATCGCCTTCCAGCTCTCCTCGTCACAGGGCACCATCAAGGACACCACCATGGCGCGGTCGGGGAAGGCCTTCTTGACGGCCTTGATCTCCTGCAGGTTCACCTGCAGCGGCCGGTCGGTAATCAGCTCGATGTTGTTGAAGCCCAGCAGGCGCCGGTCGGCCCCATGGATCGCGCCGTAGCGCGGGCCGTTCACGTTGACGACCGGCGGGCCCTCCGAGCCCAGTGTCTTCCACACCACGCCGCCCCAGCCGGCTTTGAACGCGCGCGTGACGTTGACCTCGCGATCGGTGGGCGGCGCGGAGGCCAGCCAGAACGGGTTGGGAGACCGGATGCCGAGGAAATTCGTGCGCAGATCCGCCATGACGCCCTCCATTATTCGGCCGCGTGCGCGGCGCCGGCCGTCGCGACGGCGCCCATCAGCGCGCGGTTGATGCTGAGGCCGGCCTGCTTGCCGTCCTCCACGGCCGAAACCGTCAGGTCCTGCCCGCCCGCTACGCAATCGCCGCCGGCCCAGATGCCCGGCACGCTGGTGCGTCGCTCGTCGTCCACGACAATCCGGCCGCCCGAGAGCGCCAGCGCATCCGCGCCGCCGAGATCGCCGGGGGTGAGCAGCTGGCCGACCGCGCACAGCACCATGTCGGCCGGGAGCGTGAAGCGCTCGCCCGTTCCGGCGAGCTTGCCGGCGACCTCGGCGGTGCGCTCGAAGGTGACGCCCGTGACCTGCCCGGCGTCGCCGGTCAGCTCGGCGGGGGTCGCCCAAGTGCGGATCAGCACGCCGTTAGTTTGCGCCAGTTGCTGCTCGTAGAGGGAGGCCTTCATGGCGTCCTGGCCGCGGCGGTAGACGATCGTGACCTCTTCGGCCCCGAGGCGCTTGGCCTGCACGGCCGCGTCCACGGCCGTCATGCCGCCGCCGATCACGACCACCCGGCGGCCAACCGGCAGCTTCGACTTGTCGGGCGTCTGCCGCAGCGTGGCGATCCAGTCTACCGCATCCAGCACGCCGCCGAGTTCGCCTTCGCCCACAAGGCCAAGCTGGTTCACGCCGCTGAGCCCGACGCCGAGAAACACCGCGTCGAAATCCGCCCGCAGGCTGGCCAGATCGAAATCCTGGCCGAGCCGCTTGTTGGTTTCCACCGTGATGCCGCCGAGCGACAGGATGAACGCCACCTCGCGCTGGGCGAAATCGTCCGGCGCCTTATAGGACGCAATGCCGTATTCGTTCAGGCCGCCGAGCCGCGGCCTGATCTCGAACACCGTGACCTCGTGGCCATGCTCCGCAAGCTTGTGTGCGCAGGAGAGGCCCGCCGGTCCCGCCCCCACGACGGCGATCCGCTTGCCGGTGGCGGGCGCCCGCCGGAACGGCTGATGGCCGCGGTCCAGCAGCGCGTCCGTGGAATAGCGTTGCAGGAGGCCGATCTTCACCGGCTTGCCCTCCGCTTCGTTGCGGACGCAGGCTTCCTCGCACAGGGTCTCGGTCGGGCACACCCGCGCGCACATGCCGCCGAAGATGTTGGCCTTCAGGATGGTTTCGGCCGAGCCCATCGGGTTGTCGGTCTGGATCTGGCGGATGAACAGCGGGATGTCGATCGAGGTCGGGCAGGCGGTCTGGCAGGGCGCGTCGAAGCAGAAGTAGCAGCGATCGGCCTCCACATGGGCCTCATGGCGGTCGAGCGGCGCATGGAGGTCGCCGAAATTGGCCGTGTACTCGGCCGTGCTCAAGCGCCCGGACGCGATCCCGGCGGTGCTTCGGTTGGCGCTCATGGTTCCCCTCCCATTTCGCCGAAACGCGCGCGGCCGCGCATCTGAATCCTGACCGTTTGGTCAGGTTGAGGCCGGATCGGCGGGGTGTCAAGCGACCCGCAAGCCCGGGCGACGCGCGGAGGCGACGCAGCTGTCGCAATGTGACAAATCATCGTCGCAAAGCCTGAGCGCGCCGGACCGGCGCAACCCTAGGCTTCCCATCGGGGTGAAAGCCCCGCCGGACGACCGTGGGAGGGGAACCATGATCGCACGCGCCCATCCACCGCGCCGCTCGAGGTCGCGCCGGGAAGCCCGTTTTGGCGTCTTCCCTTTGCGTCACGGCCCCGTAAACTGGCGTCAATAAAGAACGATCGCGTCCGGTTCGGGCGCGGTGGCCGCGGCCGAGCCACGGCTGACATCCGGAGGGTAAGATCATGACGAAGCGCGACAACGAGGCCGGGCTCATTTCCCGGCGCGGGCTGATCAAGACGGGTGCGGCCGCCGCCGCCCTGACGGTCGCCTGTCCGGCCATCATCCGCGGCTCGCTGGCGTCGTCCGGCGCGCTGAACTTCATCGGCTGGGCTGGCTACGACGAGTTCCCGAAGGTTTTCGCCCTCTTCGAGAAGAAGACCGGCATCAAGGTGAATTTCACCGGCTACGGCAGCCAGGACGAAATGGTCGCGCAGGCCAAGACCGGCGCGGCCACTAACGGCAGCTTCGACATCTGCGAGCCGACCTCCGACCGCCTGCTGAGCTGGACCGACAATGACTTCGTCCAGCCCTGGGACGAGAAGCGCATGAACATCGACGGTGTCGATCCGGCCTTCCTCCAGGGCGGAGCCGCCAACGCGCTGACGATCAACGGCAAGCGCTACGGCGCCACCTCGGTCTGGGGCAGCGAGTCGCTGACCTACCACGCCAAGGACGCCCCGATGGTCTATGGCAAGGCCAGCCTGATGGACCTGTTCGACGACAAATACGTTGGCAAGCTGACGCTGCGCGGCCATTCGGGCCTCGTCGCCATCGGCCGCGGCCTCGACGCGCAGGGCAAGCTCCCGCACAAGTTCGAGGAGAGCTTCACGGACGAAGCCAAGATGACCGCGAACTATGACGCGATCCTCAAATTCGCCTTGTCCAAGCGCAAGAACGTCGCCCAGTTCTGGTCCAATGAGAACGAGGCCCAGGGCGCCTTCCGCACCAACGGCTGCACGGTCGGCATGTGCTGGGACACCTCGGCGGCCGCGCTCATGAAGGAGGGCTTCCCGGTCGGCTACATCGCCCCCGTGGAAGGCACCGTCTGCTGGCTGCAGAACTTCGTGCTGCTGAAGGGCGCCAAGAACCTCGAGCAGGTCTACGCGTGGATCTCGTGGATCAACTCGCCCGAGGGCGGCGCCGCCTGGGCCGCCGCTTATGGGGCCAACTCCACCTCCAAGGGCGCGGTCGAGCTCGCCGACGCCAACGCCAAGAAGTTCTTCCAGACCGCCTATCCGGGCGACGCCCTGAAGAAGCTCTGGTGGTGGCCGGCCCAGCCGTCCTGGTTCATCAGCAAGCGCACCGAATACGCCAAGAAGTTCATGTCGGCGTAACGACCGCGACACGCCTTGGACGGGCGGGGCTTGCTTCGCCCGTCCACGGCCGTCGCCTGAACGACCCTCCCTGGCCGATCGCGTGCGGCGGCGCCTGCAACGACCCTCTGGAGCCCCATGAGCCAGGACGTCGAACTCGACAACGTCACCATGCGCTTCGGCGACTTCACGGCCGTCCGCAATATCAACCTGACCGTGCGGGCGGGCGAGTTCTTCAGCTTCCTGGGCCCCTCCGGCTGCGGCAAGACCACGATCCTGCGCATTCTCTCGGGCTTCACCGAGCCCACCGAGGGCCATGTCCGCATCGGCGGCGTCGACATGGCCGGCAAGGGCCCCAACGAGCGGCCCACGGCCCTGATCTTCCAGAACCTCGCGCTGTTTCCGCTCATGAGCGTGTGGGAGAACATCGCCTTTGGGCTCGAGGTCCGCGGCGTGCCCCGCGACAAGCGCCGCAAGCGCGCCATGGAGCTCCTCGAGCTCATCGCCATGCCGGACGCGGCCGACAAGCGCATCAGCGAGCTCTCGGGCGGCATGAAGCAGCGCGTCGCCATCGCGCGCGCGCTGGCGGTGGAGCCCAAGGTCATGCTGCTCGACGAGCCGCTCTCGGCGCTCGATCTCAAGCTGCGCCAGCACATGCGCTCCGAATTGCGCGCCATCCAGCGCCGCACCGGCGTTACCTTCATCTACATCACGCACGACCAGGGCGAGGCCCTGACGATGTCGGACCGCGTCGCCGTGATGTCGCGCGGCCGCATCGAGCAGGTCGGGCCGTCCTCCGAGATCTACGACGCCCCGCAAACGCCTTTCGTGGCCACCTTTGTGGGCGAGAACAACCGCTTCTCTGGCCGCGTCGCCGACATTGCGGGCGGCGTCGCCCGCATCGAAACGGCGGCCGGCCTGCTTTCGGGCCGCGCCGGTCCGGCGCTCAAGGCCGGCGACAAGGCGACGCTGTTCGTGCGCCCCGAGCGCCTGCGCATGGGCGCCGACGAGGCGAACCGGTTGTCCGCCCGCATCCACCACGTGGACTTCGAGGGCAGCTTCGCCAACCTGTTCCTGAACGGCGCCGCCGACGGCGAAATCATCGTGCAGGCCGCCAATGACGGCGCGCTGCCGAGCCTCGCGCCGGGCGTGGAGCTCGCGCTTGGCTTTGCGCCCGAGAGCGCGGTGGTGTTGCCGACGGGCGGCGACGCTGGAACGGGTGCGGGATCCGGCGAAATGCAGCACGCCGCCGCGGAGGTCGCCGCGTGAGCGAGCTCTTCCGGCGCTACGGAACCGGGATGGCGCTCGCGATGCTGTCGGGCGTGGCCATCTGGGTCCTCGCCATGGTGGTGCTGCCCTACTTCGTGATGGTCGAATACTCCTTCCACCCCAATCTCACCGTGGTCGAGATGGGCGGCCCCAAGGACCACTACACGCTGGAGAACTACGCCTCGCTGTTTCGCGGCATCGACCTCGTGAACCTCGAGTTCCCGGACGACTTCCGCGTCTTCCTGCGCACCCTGTGGGGCGCCACGCTGGTGACCTTCATCTGCCTCGTGGTGTGCTACCCGGTGGCCTATTACCTCGCCAAGGTGGCGACGCCCGAGCGCGCGTCCTTTCTGCTGCTGATTCTCGTGATCCCGTTTTGGATCAACGAAATCCTGCGCACCTTCTCGTGGTACATCATGCTGGCCTATAGCGGCCCGCTGAACATCATCCTCAAGGCGCTGGGGATCATCGACGCGCCCGTGCGCTGGCTGTCGGGCAGCGGCGGCGTGCTGATCGGCATGACCTACGCGTTCCTGCTGTTCATGATGTTCCCGCTCTACAACGCGCTGGAGACGCTCGACCGCAACCAGGTTGAGGCCGCCCGCGATCTCGGCGCGCCGACCTGGCGCATCCATTGGCGCGTCGTGATCCCGCACGCCAAGCCGGGCATCGCGGTGGGCTGCATCATGGTGTTCGTGCTGGCGGCGTCCTCCTATGTGGTGCCCGCCCTGCTTGGCAGCCCCGGGACGCGTTGGTTCACCGAGACGATCTACAGCTGGTTCTTCGAAGCCCAGAACTGGCCGCGCGGCTCGGCCTACGCGTTCATCCTGCTCGGCCTGTGCGTCGCCTTCATCCTCACGATGATGCGCGTGTTCAAGGTCGGGCTGACCGACATCGCCAAGTAGAGGTCCCGATGCAGTCGCACCGCGCTTCGGACCGTCTCCTGACGATCTATCTGGGTCTTTTCCTGCTCTATCTGTTTCTGCCGCTGGTCGTGATGGCGGCCGCAACATTCAACACCAGCCGCTTCCCCACCGTGACGCCGTGGCTCGGCACCACCACGCGGTGGTTCGAGGCGCTCTACAACGACGCCGGCATGTGGGTGGCGCTCAAGAACAGCTTCATCATCGGTTTCTTCGTAATCGTCGTCTCGGTGCCGCTCGGCGTCGCAGCCGCGATGGTGCTGAACGGCGTCCACGCCAAGGCGCGCGGATTTTTGTATGCCGTGATGGTGTCGCCGCTGCTCACGCCCGGCGTCATCATCGGCATCTCCACGCTGGTGTTCTGGGATCGGCTGGGCGTCAAGGGCGGCCTCCACCTGGCCGTGATCGGCCAGTCGAGCTTCATCACCGCTTATGTGATGCTGATGGTGCTGGCGCGCCTCCAGCGGTTCGACTCGAGCCTGGAGGAAGCCGCGCTCGACCTGGGCGCCAGCCACGGCCAGGTGTTCCGCCGCATCCTCGCGCCTCACCTGAAGCCCGCGATCATCTCCGGGGCCGTGCTGGCTTTTTTCCAGAGCTTCGAAAACTACAACACGACCCTGTTCACGCGCGGCACGGACACGACGCTGACGATCTACATCGCATCCAAAGTCCGCACCGGCCTGACGCCGGCCGTGAATGCGCTCGGCCTCATCCTGATCGCCGTCACGGTCGCGGGCGCGGTGGCCTACGAGATCATGCGCCGGCGGGAATCGGCGCGCGAACGTGCGGCCGAGAAAGCCGCCGAGCAGGAGCAGATGAGCGCGCTGCAGCTCGCCTGAAGAGCGTTAACGCCTCAAACTTCGCATATAAACAACTTCCGCATGACACCGGTTAATTGCGTGTTCACCATCGGAGATGCAACCGCAGGGTATTGCTCTCAAAACGGCATTTGCAACGCACGATACAACCTGTGATTGCTTCTCAAGCTTTGATCCTTCGCTCACCGTGAAAGCAACCCGGGACGAAACCCGGCATGGGGCGCCAGCGGCGAGCGCCAGAATGGCCGCGGACCTCCAGGATCAAAGGATGCGCAATGACCGATGACACCCTCACGTCGGTGGACACCATTACGATCGCGGCCCTTCTCCGCGCTCTTCAGGTTGTAATCACCGCTTACAACGCCGAACACGCCGACCCTGCCGCCCTCCAGGCGCTCGAGCAGCGAACAATCGCCGAGATCAAGGCGCTCGATACGGGCGACTTCACCTACGAGGAACAGGCCGAAGGCCTCGCCGAAGGACTGATCTACGCCCGTGCGATGTTTCGCTACGCGCTCGCCAATCCGGGCCGACCTTCCCTGCCGTCGGATGGTCAACCCGCCGCGCTGGACGTCTCCGCCGATCAGCCGCTACTCCAGCATCATCGAAACTGACGCGCTGGCCGGCCGCCCGGGGCGGCTGCCGGCCCGCCGAAGCGCTTGAGCGTTCCACCGAGCGGATACGGGTTGGTGGAACGGATGATGCGCATGAGAGACGCAGGTGCGTTCGACCCGTAGCTTGCGATCAGCTCGATCTGCGGTCTAGCGAGCGGCGCGCTTGCGTCCCCTGAAGGCGTCGTCCGCCAGGCTCTGCAACCGGGCGGGCTCTCCGCCGCCATGGCGGCCCTGATCCACCCGGAAATGCGCTACGAGATCGTTCAGGCGCGTCAGCTGCGATGTCAGCGTGGCGGCCGAAGCGGCGCTCTGTTCGGCCAGCGCGGCGTTCTGCTGCGTCATCTCGTCGAGATGCGCGATCGCCTGGCTCATTTCGTCGATGCCATTCGCCTGTTCGCCGGACGCGTCCGAGATTTCCGTTACCGTGCCGGCGACCCGCTGCGACGCGTCCACGATTTCGACCAGCGCGCTGCCGGTGGAGCGAACGAGGCGCACGCCCTCGGCCACTTCCTGCGCCGAGCTGTTGATCAGGCCGGTGATGTCCTTGGCGGCGTCGCTGGAGCGCTGCGCGAGCGTGCGCACCTCCGAGGCCACCACCGCAAACCCTTTTCCGGCCTCGCCGGCGCGGGCTGCCTCGACGGCCGCGTTCAGGGCCAGCAGGTTGGTCTGGAACGCGATGTCGTCGATCACCGTCGTGATGTCCGAAATGCGCTTGGACGCCTGCTCGATCCGCTCCATCGCGGCCACGGCCTCGGTCACCACCTTGCCGCCCTGCTCGGCGACCCGGCGTGCGTCATTGGCGGCCGCCACCGCGGAGCGGGACGACGCCGCGGACGCCTTCACGGATGCGGCCAGCTCCTCGGTGGTGGCGGCCGTCTGCTCCAGCGACGAGGCCTGCTGCTCCGTGCGGCCGGACAGGTCGTCGGCGCCGCTGTTGATCTCGCGCGCGGCCTGGCCAACATCCGCGGCCGTCCCCTGGATGGTCGCAACCGTCTCGGCCAGTCGCGCCACGGTGTCGTTGAAGGCCTCGCTCAGTTCGCCGAGCCGCCCCTGGTGCTGCGCCCTGATGGTTCGGGTGAGGTCGCCCTGCGCAAGCGACTGCAGGCTTGCGGCGAGTTCGGACGTGGCCGAATCGATCGCCTGGCACAAGCCGTTCATGCTTTCGGCGATACGGCGAATGAACCCCGTCTTCCCTTCCACGCTCAGGCGTTGTGTGAAGTCTCCCGCCTGCGCGCCTGCCGCCACGGCGGCGATTTCATCCTGGGCGCCGGCTTCGGCGGTCACGTCCCGCCATTCCAGCATGGCCCCGTGACGTTGGCCCTTGGCCAGGATGGGAGACACGACGAGATCGAAGGTCCGCCGGCCGACCTTCACGCGCGCGACATGCGGCGCCGTGAGGCTGGACACCATGCGCTCCTGATGGGCCGGGTTGCGATGGAAGATTCCCATCGATTCGCCCAGGATCCCGTTCGGGTCGAAGCGCGGCAGCGCCTGTCTGAAATCCGCGACGTGCTCGGCGAAGAGCCGGCGAACTGATTCGTTCGCGTAGACGATGCGATGATTTTCGTCGGCCATCATCACGTTGGTGGGCGAGCTGTCGATCGCTGCGCGCAAGCGGGTCAGCTCCCGCTGTGCGTCCTGATCAGCCTCGGTCGTCACAACGGCGGCCGGTTCGGCCCAGACCAGGTGAACGGCCGCGACCAGAACGCATCCGAGCGAGATGGCCCCGAAGCCAAGTCCCAGCGCCGGGCTCGCGGATGCGGACAGCCACGTCAATCCGATCGTGCCGAGGCCCGCTCCCGTGAGCAGCAGCCACCGCGTGATAGTTCGCCCAGAAGCCATGACCCGTCCCCCTTGCCACCCCCGGCACGCGTCACTGCGCCACACAATCGGGGATTGGTATTGACAACCGTTAGGGGAGATTCCTCACAATGTGGTAAACGAAATCGAGTTTTTACCCGAAACATGACGCCCAATCGACAAATCACAACTGGCGTCGATACGGCACAACATACGAAAACGCCGTCGGAAACACGACGGCGCTCAGGACAACAACGATTTCTGACGGTTCAGATGCTGATTTTTCAATCTTCGCCGCATCAGGCGGGAGAGTTCCGGTTGGTGGAGCCAGGCGGGATCGAACCGCCGACCTCTTGAATGCCATTCAAGCGCTCTCCCAGCTGAGCTATGGCCCCACTTACCGAAACCAGGGGGTTGGGGCCCCCCGGCGCGTCGCCGTCTTGCGTCGGCGAGGGGGTCTATAGCCGCCCTCGCCGATCGGATCAAGCCTCTTCGTCGTCTTCTATTTCGCCATCGATCAGGTCGGCCACGTCGTCGTCGCCGGCCTCTTCCTCTTCCAGGAAGGTGTCGTCGTCTTCGGCGATGTCGTCCTCGATCTCGACGTCGTCGTCGGTCGGCAGCTCCTTGCCGCTCTCCTCCGCCTCGACTTCGTCGAGGGACACGAGCTCGGGGCCGGCGCCGGCCTCTTCGGTCTCCTCGTCGTCGTCACGATTTGCGACTTCGGCCGCGCGTCCCCGCGTCGGCGGCGCGATCGCGGCCGCCGTATAGGTGGTTCCGCATTTCGGGCAGACGATCGGATCCTTGCCGAGATCGTAGAATTTCGCGCCGCAGCTCTGGCATTGGCGCTTGGTGCCGAGTTCCGGTTTCGCCACTGGGACCAGCCTTGTCAGGGAAAAAGGGATGGCTTCGGTTAGTCGCCCGTTCCCCGGCTGTCAACGTGTCGCTCGTCCTTGCCTGGCTTGAGGTCCCGCCGCGTGACGGCGCCGTGCGCCTGTGCTAGGTGCGGCCAACCTTTCGGAACCCGCACCCGGAGAGATCGACGGTGTCCAGTTCGCCCGCCTCAGAGGCCCATCACGGCGCCCCGCAGCCGCTCACCGCGAGCCCCGGGGCGAGCCTGCGCGGCCGCGTTCGCGCCCCAGGCGACAAGTCGATTTCGCACCGAGCCATGATCTTCGGCCTGCTCGCTGTGGGCGAAACCACTGTCGAGGGTCTTCTCGAGGGCGAGGACGTGCTGCGCACCGCCGAGGCGTGCCGCGCGCTCGGGGCCACGATCGACCGCACGGGCGAGGGCGCCTGGCGCATCCAGGGCGTCGGCGTCGGCGGCCTGCGCGAACCTTCCGGCGTGCTCGACTTCGGCAACGCCGGAACCGGCTCGCGCCTGATGATGGGCGTCGTCGGCGGCGCCGGGATCACGGCCACGTTCGACGGCGACGCCTCGCTGCGCAAGCGCCCGATGCGCCGCATCCTGGATCCGCTGACCCGCATGGGCGCTGTAGTCGTGTCCGAGGCTGAGGGCGGGCGCTGCCCCATCACGCTGAAAGGCGCGCAGGACCCGCTGCCGATCGAGTACCGCACCCCGGTCGCCTCCGCGCAGATCAAGTCGGCGGTTTTGCTCGCAGCTTTGAACGCGCCCGGCCGCACCACCGTGATCGAGACCGAGGCGTCGCGCGATCACACCGAGAAGATGCTCCGCTATTTCGGCGCGACCGTCACGGTGACGCCGGAGGGCGACCATGGCCGCCGGATCGTCCTGGACGGCCGTCCCGAGCTCAAGGCCGCCCACGTGGTGGTGCCGGCCGACCCGTCCTCCGCGGCCTTCCCGATCGTCGCCGCGCTGATCACCCCCGGCTCCGACATCGTCGTCGAGGGCGTGATGATGAACCCTTTGCGCACCGGCCTGCTCACGACGCTGCGCGAGATGGGGGCCGACATCGTCGAGCTCAACCGCCGGGTGGAAGGCGGCGAGGACGTCGCGGACCTGCGCGTCCGCCATTCGGCGCTCACCGGCGTCGATGTGCCGGCGGGCCGCGCCCCCTCGATGATCGACGAGTATCCCGTGCTGGCCGTCGCGGCCGCCTTCGCGACCGGCGAGACCCGGATGCGCGGCCTCCAGGAGCTGCGCGTGAAGGAGAGCGACCGTCTGCAGGCGGTGGCGGACGGCCTCGCGGCCAACGGCGTGGACCACGGCATCGTTGGCGACGACCTGCTGGTGCGCGGCGGCGCCGGACAGGCGCAAGGGGGCGGCACGGTCGCCACCCATCTCGACCACCGCATCGCGATGAGCTTCCTCGTAATGGGACTCGCGTCGCGCCAGCCCGTCGCGGTGGACGATCGCACCATGATCGCCACCAGCTTTCCCGCCTTCGAGGGCCTGATGCAGGGCCTCGGGGCCCGATTTTCGGCCTGACACCATGATCATCGCGATCGACGGTCCCGCCGCATCCGGCAAAGGCACGCTGGCCAAGCGGCTCGCCCTCCATTACGGCCTGCCGCATCTGGACACCGGCCTGCTCTACCGCGCGGTCGCCCGCACGCTGCTGGACCACCACGATCCGCTCGGGGACGAAGCCCTGGCGGTGCGCGCCGCACAATCGCTGGATCTCGCCCACCTGGACGAAACCCGCCTGCGCGGCCGCGAGATGGGCGAGGCCGCCTCTGTGGTTGCCGCCATTCCGGCGGTGCGCACGGCGTTGACGGCCTGGCAGCGCCAGTTCGCCGCCCGACCCGAGGGCGCTGTGCTGGACGGTCGCGACATCGGCACCGTGATCTGCCCGGACGCGCAGGTGAAGATCTTCGTCACCGCCTCCGCCGAGGAGCGCGCCCGCCGCCGTCATCGCGAGCTCGCCGGCCGGGGCGATCCCACTCCCTACGAGGACGTCCTGGCCGACATCCGCAAGCGCGACGCGCGTGATTCGGGCCGCACCACCGCGCCCCTCGTGGCCGCCGCCGACGCACGCTTGCTCGATACGACCGATTTGGGTATAGAGCAGGCCTTCCAGGCGGCCGTCGCTCATGTCGAGGCCGCGAGGCGGGAGCCGGACTGACACCCCCGAGGGGGTCGAGGAACCGGCTCCGGAGAAGAGGGCGCGTTCATCGCGCCCTTCTTGTCGTGTCGCCCCGCGTGTCGATATCCCCCGGCTCCCTGGCCGAATTGAACCACGCTCCTGATCGTCGGTTCGCGCCGGCCCGCCCATGGCGGGGGCCTTCGCTCTCGCGGAGGCATCGGCGAGAGGGAGCGCATCGTAACGCAAACCACCGGCGCCGGGCCCCGAAGGCCCCAGGAGAAACAATGTCCGCAGCCCTGAAAACCCCTTCGCGCGAAGATTTCGCGTCGATGCTCGATGAGTCCTTTTCCGCCGCCGACGCCCTCGAGGGTTCGGTCGTCAAGGGCAAGGTCGTCGCCATCGAGAAGGACATGGCCGTCATCGACGTCGGCCTGAAGACCGAGGGCCGCGTCGCCCTCCGCGAGTTCACCGGACCCGGCCGCGAAGGCGTCCTCGAGGTCGGTGACGAAGTCGAGGTCTATCTCGACCGCATTGAGAACGCGCTCGGCGAAGCCGTCATCTCGCGCGACAAGGCTCGCCGCGAGGAGAGCTGGGTCAAGCTCGAAGTCTCGTACGAGAAGAACGAGAAGGTCACGGGCGTGATCTTCAACCAGGTCAAGGGCGGCTACACGGTCGACCTCGACGGCGCCGTGGCGTTCCTGCCGCGCTCGCAGGTCGACATCCGTCCGATCCGCGACGTCACCCCGCTCATGGGCGTGCCGCAGCCGTTCCAGATCCTCAAGATGGATCGTCGCCGCGGCAACATCGTGGTGTCGCGCCGCACCGTCCTCGAAGAGACCCGCGCCGAGGCTCGTTCCGAGCTGGTCGCGAACCTCGAGGAAGGCCAGACCGTCGACGGCGTCGTCAAGAACATCACCGAGTACGGCGCCTTCGTCGACCTCGGCGGCATCGACGGCCTGCTGCATGTCACCGACATGGCTTGGCGCCGCGTGAACCATCCGTCCGAGGTGGTCACCATCGGCCAGCAGCTCAAGGTCAAGATCATCAAGATCAACCATGAGACGCACCGCATCTCGCTTGGCATCAAGCAGCTGCTTGCTGATCCGTGGGAGGGCATCGAGGCCAAGTACCCGGTCAACGCCAAGTTCTCGGGCCGCGTCACCAACATCACGGACTACGGCGCCTTCGTGGAGCTGGAGCCCGGCATCGAAGGCCTTATCCACGTCTCCGAGATGTCGTGGACCAAGAAGAATGTCCACCCCGGCAAGATCGTCTCCACCTCTCAGGAAGTGGAAGTGCAGATCCTCGAGGTCGATCCCGTCAAGCGCCGCATCTCGCTGGGCCTCAAGCAGACCCTGCAGAACCCCTGGGAGGCCTTCGCCGAGAAGAACCCCTCCGGGACCGTGGTCGAGGGCGAGGTCAAGAACAAGACCGAGTTCGGCCTGTTCATCGGCCTGGACGGCGATGTCGACGGCATGGTCCATCTGTCCGACCTCGACTGGAATCGCCCTGGCGAGCAGGTCATCGAGGAGTTCAAGAAGGGCGACATCGTCAAGGCGCAGGTCCTCGACGTCGACGTCGAGAAGGAGCGCATCTCGCTTGGCATCAAGCAGCTCGGCGGCGATCCCTTCGCGGATGCGGCTGCGGCTGGCGACGTCAAGAAGGGCGCGGTCGTGACCTGCGAGATCACCGAGGTCAAGGAATCCGGCCTCGAGGTCAAGATCGTCGGCACCGACCTGACGGCCTTCATCAAGCGCAACGAGCTTGCCCGCGAGCGCCAGGACCAGCGTCCCGAGCGTTTTGCCCCCGGCGAGAAGATCGACGCCCGCGTCACCATGTTCGACCGCAAGTCGCGCAAGGTGCAGGTTTCGATCAAGGCGCTCGAGATGGCCGAAGAGAAGGAAGCCATCGCTCAGTACGGCTCGGCTGATGCCGGCGCCTCGCTCGGCGACATCCTCGGCGCCGCTCTCAAGCGCGCCAACAAGGGCGAGTAATCGCCCCGCCGGCCGGGCTTTGGCCCGATCGGCCTCTCAGCCCATACGAAAACCCGCCCGGATCGCTCCGGGCGGGTTTTTCTTGTTCAGAGGCAGGATTGCGCCGCGTCGTCAGTCGAAGCGCGCCAGCCGCGTCAGGGACGAGGCCGCGGCCGTGACGCCGCCCACGACGTCACCCATGCTGGGCAGCAGCTTGGGGGTGCGGAAACCGAAGATGCGCGGGCCGTCATGATCGGCTTGTTCGACGACAGCGCCCTGCGCGGCCGGCGGCTCCGCGACGGCCGCCACCACGACGGGGGCGGGCCGGGCCGGCTTGGCCGCCTGGAGCTTGCGACGGGGCGTGGGCGCGGGCTCGTCGGCCGCCATCACGGTGTAGCTCAGCCGGGGCTCGGCCCAGGCGCCCCCAGCCAGGGCCGCGAAGGGCCGCGACAGGGATGTCTGGAAGCCGGGGTCGCCGTCCATCGGAAACCCGTGCGCCAGCTCGGCCTGCATCGGAAATGCGCCCGTGATCGTGAACGACGCCGCCTGGGGAGCAGCCGCGACCCGCCCGGCCCGATCGACCGGCTCAGCGCTGGGCGTGGACGGCGCGACCAGAACGATTGCGGGCGGCTGCACCGGCTGCGGCTTCCCCACGACGGCGTTCGTGATCGCGGCGACGCACAGGGCTGCCGCAACGGACGTGACGACCTGGCCGGACGCCGTGCGAACAAAGGATGCGGTGGCGGCGAGCAGGTGCTTGGAATCGATCATCGGGGCGGCCTCATTCAGCGACTGCCTGAATAAGACGTTGCGTTGCGGCGCAAGCTGGACCGGATCCCGGCCGCAAAAAGGCGACCGGATCGGGAAGCTGGCCTGCTCAGGCCAAGCTGGCCTGCTCAGGCCAGGCAGGTTTGCTCCAGCAGGATAAAGGCCCGCGCCCGGTGCGACAGGCCCAACCCGTGCGGCGGCAGGCCATGCTTCTCCTCGGCCGACATCTCGCCGAAGGTGCGGTTATGGCCGTCGGGCAGAAACATCGGATCGTAGCCGAACCCGGCCGTACCGCGCGGCGGCCAGACCAGCGTGCCGTCCACCCGGCCCTCGAACTCTTCCACATGGCCGTCCGGCCAGGCGATGCAGAGCGCAGAAATGAACCAGGCGTGGCGCTGGTCCGGCTCGAACGCGTCGCGCTCGCGCAAACCCGCCTCGACCTTCTGCATGGCGGCGCCGAAATCCTTCTCGGGTCCGCCCCACCGCGCCGAGTAGATTCCTGGCGCGCCCTCCAGGGCCGCGACGCAGATGCCGCTGTCGTCCGCCACGGCCGGCAAATTGGAGGCCCTGGCGGCCGCCTGGGCCTTGATCCTGGCGTTCTCCGCAAAGGTCGAGCCAGTTTCGTCAGGCTCGGGCAGGTTCATCTCCCCGGCCGACACGGCCGTCAGGCCATGCGGCGCCAGAAGCTCCTGCATTTCCTTCAGCTTGCCCCTGTTATGGGTGGCGATCACCACCGTGCCGGACAGCATACGGGCCATGGCGGCCTCCCTACATCACGGCGAGCTTCTGGAGCTCGACCAGCTGCGCGACGCCCTGCTTGGCGAGCCGCATGAGCGTCAGAAATTCTTCCTCCGAGAACGGCTTGCCCTCGGCCGTTCCCTGGATCTCGACGAGGCCGCCGGTTCCGGTCATCACGAAATTGGCGTCCGTCTCGGCGCCGTTGTCCTCGGCGTAATCGAGGTCGAGCACCGGCGCGCCCTTGGTGATGCCGCACGACACCGCCGCGACGTGATCCTTCAGCGGGTTGCCGGTCAGCATGGAGCGGCCCCGCATCCATTGTATGCAGTCGTGCAGCGCCACCCAGCCGCCCGTGATCGCGGCCGTGCGGGTGCCCCCGTCGGCCTGGATCACGTCGCAATCAATCACGATCTGCTTTTCGCCGATCGACGTCAGGTCGACGACGGAGCGAAGCGAACGCCCGATCAGGCGCTGGATTTCCTGCGTGCGGCCGGAAGGCTTGCCGGACGTCACCTCACGGCGGGTGCGCTCATGCGTGGCGCGCGGCAGCATCGAGTACTCGGCCGTCACCCAGCCCTTGCCGGTGTTGCGCAGCCATGGCGGCGCGCGCTCTTCCAGCGAGGCCGTGCACAGCACGTGCGTTTCGCCGAATTTCACCAGGCAGGATCCTTCGGCGTAGCGGGCCACGCCGCGCTCCAGGCTCACTTTGCGCAGCTCGTCGGGCGCGCGGCGGGAGGGTCGCATGAGGGCATCCTGTTTGTTGAAACAAAGGTTGCGGCGTTCTAGGCCCCGGCGGGCGGGAGGGCAAGGCGGCGTCTTGAGGCGTCTTTCCCGCACAAAGCGCCGCTCTGGCTCTGCCAAGACGTCGCGGAGCCTTGATCGCGCCTTGCCGAACGCCCAACAATAAGGGGAACCGCGGCCCGATCGGGCCACGGGCGGAACCGGAGCAACAAGCACAGTGGCGCAACCGACCAGCCGGGCGCTCTTGGACCTGAACGAACGCTCGCGGGAGATCTTCCGGCGCATCGTGGAGAGCTACCTGGCCACCGGCGAACCGGTGGGCTCGCGAAACCTGTCGCGCATCCTTCCCATGGCGCTGTCGCCGGCCTCGATCCGCAACGTCATGTCCGACCTCGAGATGGCGGGCCTCCTGTTCGCGCCGCACACCAGCGCCGGGCGGCTGCCCACCGAGGCGGGGCTGCGCTTCTTCGTGGACGCGCTGCTGCAGGTCGGCGACGTCACCACCGAGGACCGCTCGCGCATCGAGGCGGAGGTGCGCGCCTCCGGCCAGCAAAAGAACACCGACGCCATCCTGGCCGAAGCCTCGTCGCTCCTGTCCGGCCTGTCGCGCGGCGCCGGCGTCGTGGCGACCAGCAAGGCGGCCGCGCGGCTGAAGCATCTCGAATTCGTGCGCCTCGATCCGGCCCGCGCCCTGGTGGTGCTGGTCAGCGACGACGGCGCGGTGGAGAACCGCATCGTCGACCTGCCGCCCGGCCTGCCGGCCAGCGCGCTCGTGGAGGCCTCCAACTACCTGTCCGCCCGCATCCGCGACCGCACGCTCGGCGAGCTCGTCAGCGAAGTCGAGAGCGAGCGCACGCGCGCCGAATCGGAGCTCGATTCGCTCACCGCCCGCCTGGTGGAAAGCGGCCTCGCCAGCTGGGGCGGGCGCGGCGACGACCGCCAGCTGATCGTGCGCGGCCAGGCCAACCTGCTGGAAGACCTCCGCGCCATGGAGGACCTCGAGCGCATCCGCCTCCTGTTCGAGGACCTCGAGACCAAAAAGGACGTGATCGAGCTCCTGGCCCGCGCCGAACAGGGGGAGGGCGTGCGCATCTTCATCGGCTCGGAGAACAAGCTCTTCTCGCTCTCCGGCTCGTCCCTGATCGCCGCCCCTTTCCGCGACGCCTCGCAGAAAATCGTCGGCGTCGTCGGCGTGATCGGTCCGACGCGGCTGAATTACGGGCGGATCGTCCCGATGGTGGACTACACGGCCCGGGTGGTGAGCAGGCTGCTGGAGGGCCGGTAGCCCCGTGGAGATCGTTGCGGTCTCGGCAAGCCTTAACAGCGCTACCCCAGCCGGATCACCGCCACGCCGGCCAGCGCCACCATGGCGGCGGTCCAGCGCAGCCAGCCGACCGGCTCCCTGAGACCGACGGCGGCGATCAGCACGCCAAAGAAAATCGACAGCTCCCGCAGCGCCGCCACGGCCCCGACCGGGCCGTGCGTGAAGCCATAGAGCACCAGCAGGTAGGAGCCGTTCGACATCAGGCACAGCAGCATGCTGAAGCCCAGATTGCCCTTGAAGGCGCGCCGCACGCCCGGCCCCTCCACGGTGAGCAGCAGCGCCATCGTGATCGCGTTGGCGACCGACACCGCGCAGCCATACTGGATGGGGTCGCCGGCGATCCGCACCCCCTGCGCGTCCGTGACCACGAACAGCGCGTTGGCGAGACCGGCCAGCATCGCGAGCCCGATCCCGACCTTGTCGAGCCGCTCGCCGCGCCGGGCCGACAGGGCCAGCAGCAGCACGCCCAGCGAGATCGAGACGATGCCCAGGAAGGTCACGGCCGTGACCCGCTCGCCGAACGCGGCCCAGCCAATCAGCGTGACGCCGAGCGGCGCGACGCCGCGCACCAGCGGGTAGCCGAGCGCAAAGGGGAGGCGCCGGAATGTCGCCATCATGGCCCGCATGGTGACGAGGTTGAACGCCGTGCCGAGCCCGAGCCACAGCAAGGCGCGCGGCGGCGGCAGGCCGAGCCAGAGCACGCCCGGCAGCAGCGCGACCCCGGCCGTGATCACCACGGCGGCGAGCGCCAGCCCGGGCTCGGGCCGGCTCCGCGCCGCCGCGTTCCAGGCCGCATGCAGAAAAGCGCTCAGGAGGGCTGCGGCGAAGACGATGGGGGTCAAGGCGGAGGTTCCGCGCGGGGAGGCGGCGGACGCCGCCGACCCGCACCTTGCCCAAGCCGCCAAGCCCGCGCCAGACCCGCCGGCGCATGGCAGCCGAGACCCGTGGCTCAGTCCAGCATCTTCTGCAGCAGCACGAGGTCGAGCCAGCGGTCGAATTTCCAGCCGACCTCCCGCATGCGCCCGGCCTCCACGAAGCCGAAACGCTGGTGGAACTGCAGCGAGGACGTGTTGGCGGCGTCCACGCCGGCCACCATCACGTGCTTGCCGAGCGCCCGCGCGGCCGCGATCAGCGGCGGCATCATGGCCTTTCCGACGCCTTTGCCGTGATGGTGCTGGTGCACGTAGATCGAGTGCTCCACCGTGTGCCCATAGCCGTCCCACGGCCGGAAGTCGCCGAAGCTCGCATAGCCGAGCAGCATGTCGCCCAGCGTGGCGACCAGCACCGGGTAGCCCTTGGCCTTGCGCTCGCGCATCAGCGCGCGGCGGTTCTCGAGGTCGGCCGTGTGGATGGTCCACACCGCCGTCGTGTTCAGCACGGCGTCGTTGTAGATCTCCAGCATGGCCGGCAGGTCGTCTTCAGTCGCGTCGCGGATCGTGACCTGCATGTGCCCCTCACAGGCGCTTGAAGAAAACCGTCGTGGAGCACAGGCCCCCGTCCGGCCATAGCGCGTAGTCCGGAATGTCGCCCACGGCCGTCCAGCCGGCCTTCGCGTACAAGGAAGAGGCGGCCGAGCCCGTCACGGTGTCAAGGGTGAGCAGGGTCAGCGCCCGCCGCCTCGCCTCCGCGTCGATCGCCGCCATCAGGGCCTCGGCGACCCCGCGCCGCCGCGCATCCGGGTGCACCAGCACCTTGGCGACGTCGCCCCGGTGCGGCTGGTTCGGCTTGGCGCAGGGATGCAGCTGCGCGGTTCCGACAACTTTGCCGTCTGTCTCGGCCGCCACGAGCGCGAGGCGCCCCGCCGCGAGATCCTCGACCACGCCGCCCCACCAGGCGCGCGCATCCTCGGGCCCGAACGGGTTCATGAAGCCCACCGAGGCGCCGCCGTTCACGCAGCGGACCAGGATGTCGGCCAGCGCCGGCAGGGCGTCGCGGGCGGCGGCGGGATCGAGAACGCGGGTCGTGACCGTCATGATGGCTCCGGGAGGCGGGACCCGCGCAGGTTCGCCGATACCGGCAGCCGGAATCAAGGACCCCGCGCCGCCGTGTCGCTTGGAAATCCAACGCCCGGCTGCTATTCCGGCGCGATGAGCGAGCACCCCATCTCCAACATCCGCAACTTCTCGATCGTGGCCCACATCGACCACGGCAAGTCGACCCTGGCCGACCGGCTGATCCAGTCCACGGGCGGGTTGCAGGAACGCGAGATGGTCGAGCAGGTGCTCGACAGCATGGACATCGAGCGCGAGCGCGGCATCACCATCAAGGCCCAGACGGTGCGGCTCGACTACAAGGCCAAGGATGGCAAGACCTACATCCTGAACCTTATGGACACGCCCGGCCACGTCGACTTCGCGTACGAGGTCAGCCGCTCGCTCGCGGCCTGCGAGGGCTCTCTCCTGGTGGTGGACGCCTCCCAGGGCGTCGAGGCGCAGACGCTCGCCAACGTCTACCATGCGCTGGACGCCAACCACGAGATCGTGCCCGTCCTCAACAAGATCGACCTGCCCGCCGCCGAGCCCGACCGCATCAAGGCGCAGATCGAGGAGGTGATCGGCCTCGACGCCTCCGACGCGGTGCCGATCTCGGCCAAGACCGGCCTTGGCATCGACCTCGTGCTCGAGGCCATCGTCACCAAGCTGCCGCCCCCCAAGGGCGACGAGACGGCGCCCCTGAAGGCCCTGCTGGTCGACAGCTGGTACGACGCCTATTTGGGCGTGGTCGTGCTCGTGCGCGTCATCGACGGCGTGCTCAAGAAGGGCGCGGACATCACCATGATGGGCGCGGCCGCCCGTTACTCGGTGGACCGCATCGGCGTGTTCAAGCCCAAGATGACCGACCAGGCCGAGCTCGGACCCGGCGAGATCGGCTTCATCACGGCGCAGATCAAGCAGGTGGCCGACACCCGCGTGGGCGACACCATCACGGAAACGCGCCGACAGACCGCCTCGGCCCTGCCGGGCTTCAAGCCCGCCCAGCCGGTGGTGTTCTGCGGCCTGTTCCCGGTGGACGCGGCCGACTTCGAGGATCTGCGCGCCGCCATGGGCCGCCTGCGGCTCAACGACGCCAGCTTCTCCTATGAAATGGAGAGCTCGGCCGCGCTCGGCTTCGGCTTCCGCTGCGGCTTCCTCGGCCTCCTGCATCTGGAGATCATCCAGGAGCGGCTGGAGCGCGAGTTCAACCTCGACCTGATCGCGACCGCCCCCTCGGTGATCTACAAGCTCGCCCTGCGCGACGGCGAGCACATCGAGCTGCACAACCCGGCCGACATGCCGGACATCATGAAGATCGAGGAGATCCAGGAGCCCTGGATCCGCGCCACCATCCTGACGCCGGACGAGTATCTCGGCAGCATTCTCAAGCTGTGCCAGGATCGCCGCGGCACCCAGGTCGATCTCAACTATGTCGGCAAGCGCGCCATGGTGGTCTACGACCTGCCGCTCAACGAGGTGGTGTTCGACTTCTACGACCGGCTGAAGTCGATTTCGAAGGGCTATGCGTCCTTCGACTACAACATCACCGACTACAAGGCCGGCGACCTCGTGAAGATGTCGATCCTCGTCAACGCCGAGCCGGTGGACGCCCTTTCCATGCTGGTGCACCGCACCCGCGCCGAAATGCGCGGCCGGGCTATGTGCGAGAAGCTCAAGGAGCTGATCCCGCAGCACCTGTTCCAGATCCCGATCCAGGCCGCCATTGGCGGCAAGATCATCGCCCGCGAGACCATCTCGGCCCTGCGCAAGGATGTCACCGCCAAGTGCTATGGCGGCGACGTCTCCCGCAAGCGCAAGCTCCTCGACAAGCAGAAGGAGGGCAAGAAGCGCATGCGCCAGTTCGGCCGCGTCGAGATCCCGCAGGAAGCCTTCATCGCCGCCCTGAAGATGGATAGCTGAGGCTAGACGGTCCGACATCGCGGCGACCGGCTCGTTTCCGGACGTCGCCGCTCGGGGGAGGGCGCTGGCAACGCCGACGCGTTCTCCGACGCCTCGCGGGCGTGACGCTCCTGCGCCAGTAGGATGCCGGTACGCAGGCTGTCCATGAACGCCGCCATGCTGTCGGCCGTCACGCGCCTGCGCGGCGCCCGGCAGGCCAATGCGCGCCTGCAGCGACGCGGTCGGCGGCAGGCGCCGCGCCCACAGCCCCGCCACGCGCCGTCGCACGTGTTGAGTTCGCCCAGGCGCTGCTCGAACTCCGCCCGGCCGTCATCCGGATCGTCGTCGGCGAAGAGCACAGAGCTGAGGCCGCCTTCTGGCGCGAGGCGGGAGCGCGGTCGTTCGGCGGGCATGGTCGTGTCTCCCGATGAGCGAAAAAATCTCGCGGCGACAGGCGCGCCTCCGCGTTCTCCGCTTCCGCGGAGTTGGGGCAAGCTGGGTGGAGGGGCGCCGCGAGGCGCCGGCCCATCTAGGGTTTTACGCGTAGGGTTCGGACGGGCCGACGCCTCGCGACCGGCGATTTTGAACCTTTCCGACCCGCGCTCCGTCCTCGTGGCCGCGCCTTTCGGGCCGCGACCGCGAGGGTGTTAAGGTGGCCGCGTCCACGGCCCCACCGTAGTGTGGGGCGGGCGGGCTGACTGCCGGACGTTGGGTCGGCCGAGGCTGTTACCCCTCGAACCCGCCGTCCGGCCGCTCTGGAAAGGCCTCCCGGGAGGGTGGGTCCGGTATCCCCACCCGCGCAGGCGCCGCGCTCCGACCCCGCAACGGACCGCTCCGGAAGCGCCCCCTCCCTGGGTCGAGAGTGGCGCAAGAGTGCGCGAAATCCTACCGATTGTCAAGGACTATTTTCTTATAGTGAGATCAGCCGCCGATTACTCGGACGCCGGTCGGCGTCGAGCAGGCGCTGCGCGGCGGGGATCACCGCAGCGTCGCGCCGGTCTTTTTCTGCGCCTCGGCGACGATCTTGTTGGCCACGGCCTCGATCTCGACGTCCGTGAGCGTCTTTTCGGTCGGCTGCAGCGTTACCGCGATCGCGACCGACTTCTTGCCGTCCGGCACGCCCGGCCCTTCATAGACGTCGAACACGTCCACGGCCGAGACCAGCTGCCGCTCGGCCGCCTGCGCGGCCTTCACGAGGTCGCCGGCCGCGACCGAGCGATCCACCACGAAGGCGAAGTCGCGCGCGATCGGCTGGAAGTCCGACAGCGTCAGCTTCGGCTTTACCTTGGTGGGCTTCGCCTTGGGCGGCGGCAGCATGTCGAGGATCAACTCGAAGCCGACCGCCGGGCCCTTGACGTCCAGCGCCTCCAGGGCGCGCGGGTGCAGCTCGCCGAACCAGCCGACCACCATCTTGGGGCCGAACTGCAGCGTGCCGGAACGGCCGGGGTGGAACCACGCGGGGCCGCCCGCCACGACCTGCAGCCCGCCGGTGGGCACGCCCAGCGTCTCCAGCACCGCCATGGCGTCCGCCTTGGCGTCGAACAGGTCGGCCGCCTTGGCGCCCGTCCAGTGCCGCCCGACCGCCTCGGCCCGGGCCAAGCCTCTGCGCACGCCGGACGCCGCGATCTTCTGGTCCTCGGGCTTGTCGCCCCGGAACACCTGTCCGACCTCGAACAGCGCCGTATCCGTGAAGCCCCGGTCGGCGTTGCGCTGGCTGGCCTTGAGCAGGCCCGGCAGCAGGCTCGGGCGCATGTCGGAGAGTTCGGCCGCGATCGGGTTGGCGAGCGCCAGCTCGGGCTGGCCGCCGCCGAAGCGCTCGGCCTCGGCCTTGCCGATGAACGACCAGGTCACGGCCTCCACCATGCCGCGCGCCGCAAGCGCGCGCTTGGCCGTGCGCGTGCGCTTCTGGATCAGCGTCAGCACCGGCTTGGCGACGATCGCCTCCTCGCGTGGGAACGGCGTCGACAAAACGCGGTCAAGCCCGGCGATGCGGACGATCTCCTCGACGATGTCGGCCTTGCCCTCCACGTCCGGCCGCCAGGACGGCACCGCCACCTTGACGTAGCGATCCGAGCCCGAGACCCAGAAGCCGAGCTCGCGCAGGATCACCTTCATCTCGGGAACCGGCAGGTCGAGCCCGGTGAGGCGTTCCACTTCCGCGTACGGGAAGTCGATCAACTTATCCGAAGCCGGGATCTCGCCCGCGAGCTCGATCCCGGAGGCTTCGCCGCCGCACAGGTCCAGCACCATCCGGGTCGCCATCTCGAGGCCCGGCAGGCAGAACGCGGGATCGACGCCGCGCTCGAAGCGGTAGCGCGCATCCGTGTTGACGCCGAGCTTGCGGCCCGTGGTGGCGATGTTGAGCGGGTCCCACAGCGCCGACTCGATCAGCACGTCCGTGGTGTTTTCGTCGCAGCCGGAGTGCTCGCCGCCCATCACGCCCGCGATGCTCTCGACGCCGTTGTCGTCCGTGATCACCACCATGCCGGCGTCGAGCCGATAGGTGCGGCCGTCAAGCGCCAGCACCTCCTCGCCGTCACGGGCGCGGCGCACAACGAGGTCGCCCTTCACCTTGGCGAGGTCGAACACGTGCAGCGGCCGGTTCTGGTCGAAGGTCATGTAGTTGGTGATGTCGACCAGCGCGTTGATGGGCCGCAGCCCGATCGCCTTCAGGCGGCGCTGCATCCACTCCGGGCTGGGCCCGTTCTTCACCCCGCGCACGAGGCGCAGCGCGAAGGCCGGGCAGAGCCTGGCGTCATCCGCCGCGAAGTCGAGCCGCACGCGCGTCGGGCACGGGAAGGCGCCCGGCACGGCCGCGACCGGCTTGTCGATGAAGCGGCCGAGATTGGCCGCCGCGAGGTCGCGCGCCACGCCGTGCACGCCGAGCGCATCCGGACGGTTCGGCGTCACCGCGAAGTCGATCACCGGGTCGTCGAGATGGGCCCATTCGGCGTAAGCGACGCCCACCGGCGCATCGGCCGGCAGGTCGATGATGCCGTCATGGTCCTCGCCGAGCCCGAGCTCCATGGCCGAGCACAGCATGCCGCGGCTCTCGACGCCCCGGATAGTGCCGACGCCGAGCGTGATGCCCTTGCCGGGAATGAACGTGCCGGGCGGCGAGAACACCGACTTCATGCCCGTGCGGGCGTTCGGCGCGCCGCACACTACCTGCACGGGCTCGCCCGCGCCGGTGTCCACCATGCACACCCGCAGCCGGTCGGCGTTGGGGTGCTGCTCGGCCGAGACCACGTACGCGATCGTGTAGGGGGCCAGCACCTTGGCCTGGTCCTCCACGGCCTCGACCTCGAGCCCCACCTTGGTGAGCGTCTCGGCCACCGTCTCGACGCTCGCGCCCGTGTCGAGGTGCTCCTTGAGCCAGGAGAGTGTGAGCTTCATCGATCTCTCCTCAAACGCTCAGGCCGGCCGTCAGCGACGGCATGTCGAGCGGGCGGAAGCCGTAGTGGCTGAGCCAGCGCACGTCGGCGTCGAAAAAGGCGCGCAGGTCCGGCATGCCATATTTCAGCATCGCGATGCGGTCGATGCCCATGCCCCAGGCGAAGCCCTGGTACTCGTCCGGGTCCAGCCCGCAATTGCGGATGACGTTGGGGTGCACCATGCCGCAGCCCAGGATCTCGAGCCAGTCGTCGCCCTCGCCGAAGCGGATCTCGCCGCCCTTGCGGGAGCACTGAATATCGACCTCGGCGGAGGGCTCCGTGAACGGGAAGAACGACGGCCGGAACCGCATCTTGACGTTGTCGACCTCGAAGAAGCTCCGGCAGAACTCCTCCAGGATCCACTTGAGGTGGCCCATGTGCGAGCCCTTGTCGATCACCAGGCCCTCGACCTGGTGGAACATGGGCGTATGCGTCTGGTCGCTGTCGCACCGGTAGGTGCGCCCCGGGATGATCACCCGGATCGGCGGCTTCTGCGACATCATGGTGCGCACCTGCACGGGGCTGGTGTGGGTGCGCAGCAGCTTGCGCTCGCCATTCGCGTCCGGGTTGAAGAAGAACGTGTCGTGCATCTCCCGGGCCGGGTGGCCGACCGGGAAGTTCAACGCCGTGAAGTTCAGGAAGTCGGCCTCGATGTCCGGCCCCTCGGCGACCGCGAAGCCCATGTCGCCGAAGATGGTGGTGAGCTCGTCGATGACCTGGCTGATCGGGTGCACCCGGCCGCGGCCGAGCGCGCTTTCGGGCGACGGCAGCGTCACGTCCACGCGCTCGGCCGCCAGGCGCGCATCCAGCGCCGCATCCTTCAGCGCCGTGCGGCGCTCGGCCAGGAGCCCGGTGACGCGGTCGCGAAGCCCATTGATGAGCGGCCCCTTTTCCTTGCGTTCGTCGGAGCTCATGGAGCCCAGCGTCTTCAGGAGATCGGACACCGAGCCCTTCTTGCCGAGCGCGCCGACGCGAACGACCTCCAGCGCGGCTTCGTCGCCGGCCTGGGCCACGGCGGCCGCGATCTCGGATTCAAGGGCGGAAAGATCGGACATGGGCAAACACCTCGGGCGCCGGAGAGGGCCCCGGCGCGGACGCGGGTGTTTGCCACGGGAGGGCGCGCGTTGTCGAGAGAGGGCGGGGGTTTCAGGCCGAAGGACGCAATCGCGCGAATTGCACCCTCGGGTCGGTGGACGACCTTCAGGCCGGGTGTTTGGCTGGCGTCATGTCGCTGCTGAAAATCTTTATGCTGCTCAATGCTGTTTTGGTGGCGATCATCCCATACGGCGCGTATCGCCGTGGGCTGTCGCCGTTCCGTTGGTTCCTGATCTCGGTGCTCTTCACGCCCATGATCGCGCTTCCGGTTCTGGCGTGGCGCGACTTCAAACGGCAACGTGCGATGGTGGTGGCGGCCCCGAATGAGCTGATCCCGCCTCGCTCTTGAACCGCCCGCCTATCCCCCACATATTCCGGATGCGGCCTCGGCCGCCCGGGTGCTGCATGAGCGGGCCCGGAACCGGAGCGCCTTCGCTAAAGGGCTTCATGTCACGCGTACCGTCCTTGTCTTCTCCGTTCCTGCTCGGCTTCGACGAGGTGGAACGGGCTCTCAGCAGGGTGGCCAAGGCCGCCTCGGAGGGATACCCGCCCTACAACATCGAGCGCATCCACCGCGACGGCGACATGCCCGAGCGGCTGCGGATCACGCTCGCGGTGGCGGGGTTCACCCGGGACGATCTGGAGATCACCTTGGAGGAGAACCAGCTGGTCATCCGTGGCCGGCAGGCCGACGACAAGGACAGGATGTTCCTGCACCGCGGCATCGCGGCGCGGCAGTTCCAGCGGGCCTTTCTGCTGGCCGACGGATTGGAAGTTCGCGGCGCCGACCTCGCCAACGGCTTGCTCTCCATCGATCTGGTTCGCCCCGAATGCGAGCGCATCGTCCGGCGGATCGACATCCTCAGCCGCGACTGACGGCCAAGTCCGCGAACAACGCTTCTCCCCCACTCGCTCCGCTCAAAGGAGGGTGCGATGCCTGACGCCAACAAGACTTTCGACCTCACCGTGACCCCGCAGATCCTGGCCGCCATGGGCGGTGGAGAGATCGCGTATGTGCGGGCCATCAAGTCGGATGATCTCAACCGCCTGTTTCCGCAGGCGCCCGAGATTCAGCCCGGCCTCGACCTCTTCGCGCTGCTCGGCGCGGACGGCACCCCCATCATGGTGACGGACAGCCGCAACACCGCCATCGCGAATGCGTGGGAAAACAACCTCACGCCCGTGAGCGTGCACTAGGGCGGAGCTCCGCTTCAGGCGGAAAGGCCGCAGCCCGAACCCTCTCCCGCGACGCGGGGGAGGGCAGGGAGGGGGCGGTGAAGCGCCTCACACCCATACGCGGTCGCGCGCCACGACCTCCTCTGTCGGCCGTCGCCGAACTCTCCCCCGCTGGGCGGGAGAGAGTTGCGCGTCCTTGTCAAAGCCTGGTCACGCGATCCCCTCGATGGCGCTCACCAGCCTGGCCAGGTCCTCGGGCCGGGACAGGCGGTGGTCGCCGTCCTTGATCAGCGTCGTCACAACGTCGTCGCCCGGCATGTGCTCCACGAGCCGCATGGCGTGCTTCCACGGCACGTCGGGGTCGCGCATGCCCTGCAGGATGTGCACCGGGCAGCCGGTCACGATGGGCGGGCCGTCCAGCATGAGATGCCGCCGTCCGTCCTCGATCAGCGCCCGCGTGATCGGGTAGGGCTCGGGCGCGTAGTCCGACTGGCGCATCCAGACGCCCTTGTCGGTGATCTCGCGCTTCACCTTGGCGGGGAAACGGTCCCACATCAGCGTCTGGGTGAAGTCCACGGCGGGCGCGATCAACACGAGCCCGGACAGGCCGAGGCTGTCCGCCTTCAGCGCGCGGGCGGCCAGAAGCGCCAGCCAGCCGCCCATGGAGGAGCCGACCAGCACGGGCCTGGGCCCTGCTTTCTGGCGGATCACCGCGAGGCTCTCGTTGAGCCATCGCGAGATGGTGGCGTCCTCGAAGCGGCCGTCGGATTCGCCGTGGCCCGAATAGTCGAAGCGCAGGAAGCTGCGGGCTTTCTTGGCCGCCCATGCGTCCAGCGTGGCCGCCTTGGTGGCCAGCATGTCGGACCGGAAGCCGCCCATCCACACCACGGTTGGTCCTGCGCCGGGCCGCAGCCGATACGCGATCCGGCGGGGGCCGTCGTCCACGTCCAACTGCAGGAATTCCGGAGGGGCAAATTGCGTGTTGACTGCGCTCACCGTAAACCTCTTGGCATGCAACGCGTCGCGGCGAATCGCCTGAGCTTTTCGACATCTGGCCGGTTTGCCGGCGCCCGCGATCATTACCGGAGGCGCGTCTGATGCGACAGGGTCCCACCACGGCCTTTGTGGGCCGCGGCCTGTCCGACCTGGCCGGACGCACCATCCTGCAGGTCGTTCCGGACCTGGAAGCCGGCGGCGTGGAGCGCACCACCGTGGATGTCGCCGAGGGGTTGGCCGCCGCGGGCGCGCGCGCGCTGGTGGCGACCGAGGGCGGCCGCCTGGTGGCCGAGCTGCAGGCCAAGGGCGGGATCTGGATCCCGTTTCCGGCCAAGACCAAGAACCCGCTGGCGATGCTCGCCAATGTTCGACGTCTCAGGGCCATCTGCCTCGACGAGGGCGTCGACATCGTCCATGCCCGCTCGCGGGCCCCGGCCTGGAGCGCGATGGCGGCCAGCCGGGCGCTGCGCCTGCCGTTTGTGACCACCTATGCGGGCAGCTACTCGGGCAAGTCGGCCGTGAAGGTGCTCTACAATTCCGTGATGGCGCGCGGCGACGCCGTGATCGCGAACTCGCACTACACCGCCGACCTGATCGGGCGCATGCACCCCTTCGCGCGCGAGAAGGTGCGGGTGATCCACCGCGGCACGGACCTCCGGGCCTTCGCGCCCCATGCGGTGGAGCCCGAGCGCGTGGAGGCGCTGCGCAAGCAGTGGGGCGTGGAGCCGCACCAGCGCGTGGTGCTGCTGGCCGCCCGCCTGACCGGCTGGAAAGGCCAGAAGGTGCTGATCGAGGCCGCCAAGATGCTGGTGGACCGCGGCGTGCGCGATCTCGCGATTGTGCTGGCGGGCGATCCGCAAGGGCGGGATGGCTACGTCAAGGAGCTCGACGGACTCACGGCGAAACTCGGCCTCAAGGACGTCGTCTACCGGGCCGGGCATTGCGCCGACATGCCGGCCGCCTTCATGGCCGCCTCGGTGGTGACGGTGCCGTCCACCGAGCCGGAGGCGTTCGGGCGCTCGGCCGTGGAGGCGCAGGCCATGGGCGCGCCCGTGGTCGTGTCGGACCTGGGCGCGGTGCCCGAAACCGTGCTCGCGCCCCCGCAGGCGCCGCCTTCGGCCCGCACGGGCTGGCGCGTGCCGGCCGGCGACGCCGCCGCGCTCGCGGATGCGGTCGGGCAGGCGCTGCACTTGGGAGCGAGCGCACGGGACGCGCTGGCGTCGCGCGCCAGGGCGCATGTGGAGGCCCACTTCTCCCTCAGTCGCATGGTCAAGGAGACGCTGGATCTTTATTCAGCGCTGCTGGCCAAGGATCGATAAACGAATTCGCCAGCCGTGAGTTGACTTCGCGGAGCTTTCTGCGAATTTCCCACGTTGCCGTCAACAACGCCCGCCGCCGACCCCTATGGCCGATCGGTTCTGCCCGGAAGGGGCGGGCCCAGAGGAGACTAAAGCCATTCGCAGACCTATGAGAGCCGCTCCGGTCCCGCAGAAGGATGGGCCCCGCGCCAATCGCGACATCCGCGGCGTTCGCGAAGTGCAGCTGATCGACGAGACCGGCGCCAACCAGGGCATCGTCCAGTTTCTGGACGCCCTGAAGATGGCCGAAGACGCAGGCCTGGACCTCGTCGAGATCGCGCCGAACTCGGCCCCGCCCGTCTGCAAGATCCTCGACCACGGCAAATACAAGTTCAACGAGCAGAAAAAAGCCGCCGAGGCCCGCAAGAAGCAGAAGACCGTCGAGGTCAAGGAGATCAAGCTCCGCCCCGGCATCGACGACCACGACTACGGGGTCAAGATGAAGGCCGTGCGCCGCTTCTTCGAGGAAGGCGACAAGGTCAAGGTCACGCTGCGCTTCCGCGGCCGCGAAATGGCCCACCAGGACCTCGGCATCAAGCTGCTCGAGCGCGTCAAGGCCGAGATGCTGGACGTCTCCAAGGTCGAGTCCGAGCCGATGCTCGAAGGCCGCCAGATGGTGATGATCATGGCGCCGCGCTAAGCGCAGCCCCACTCTTTCAGCAAAAAGCCGCCGCGAACCCCGCGGCGGCTTTTTTGTTTTTGGACGCTTTCGATGCGCCGGGAATGCAGGCTAAACATCCCGGAGCCTCGCCGTCATTGCGAGCGACAGCGAAGCAATCCAGTCTAACGCTTGGCCTTTTAGACTGGATTGCTTCGCCTCCGGCTCGCAATGACGGGAGGTTGGCGAGCGTCCTACACGGCCCGCAGCCGGTCCCGCGCTTCGTCGCGGCTGTCCTTCAGGGCGCTGGCCTGCAGGGACACGAGCTGCTCGATCTGCGCCTGGAGCCGGTCGACCTTGTCGTGCAGCTCCGCGATGGCGGTCTCGGACTTGACGTTGACCTCGTAGTCGAGCGCCGCCGCCAGCCGGTCCTTCGCGGCCTGCCGGTTCTGCGACATCATGATCACGGGCGCCTGAAGGGCCGCCACCATGGAGAGCAGCAGGTTCAGGAACACGAACGGGTAGGGATCGAAGGCGTTCTTCGCCAGGATGGCGGCGTTCACGACGGCCCAGACGCCCAGAAAGGCGACGCAGCCGATAATGAAGCCCCAGGAGCCGCCCACCGCCGCGACCTTGTCGGCGATGCGCTCGCTCCAGGTCAGGCGGTCGTCGAAGACCTGGTTGACGTCGCGGGCGACGTGCATGCGGCGGGCGACGCGCGCGATGACGCGCCGGTCACGCTCGCACAGGGGGGATACGCCTGCGTGAAGCAGGTGCTGGGCGAGATAACGGATCTCGTTGCTCATGGCTCACTCTCTTTCCGACCGGCCGCTGGCGGCGGATCGGGAGCGAGCGGATCCTCAGGATCAGCGTACCCGAACGGCCGTCAACGGCGCGGTCAATCGACTGGGACTGTCGCTGGGCATTGTGGTTCGGTGTCCTGATGGGGCCGGACGGGCAGAACTCGCGCGGCTGGTTCGGAAAATGCGTCAGCGAGCGGATTTGTCAACCCCGTGAGCCGCTTGCCGGCCGCCGAAAAGCCGCGCTGTCGCGTCCCGGGCTGATGCGCCGCGGCCACGCCCGGCGGCTTCTTGCGAATCCAGTTCTCTTGCGCGCCCTGACCGTCTAAACACCGTGCTGAGAACTGCGGCATGCTCGGCATGGCCGCGAGAGTGATTCGCGAGGCGCGACCGCGCCGCGGCTTCGGCGGAACCATGGCCCAGGACGGAAGCAGGAAGGTCTACGTCAAATCCTACGGCTGCCAGATGAACGTCTATGACGCCCAGCGGATGGCGGATGTTCTGGCCCCGGAAGGCTTTTCCGAGACGACCGAGATGGCGGACGCCGATCTCGTGGTCCTGAACACCTGCCATATCCGCGAGAAAGCGGCCGAGAAGGTTTATTCGGAGCTGGGCCGCGTCCGCGAGATGCGGCGCGACCGCGAAGCCGCCGGCGGCGCCATGCAGGTCGTCGTGGCCGGCTGCGTCGCGCAGGCCGAGGGCGGCGAGATCCTGCGTCGGGCCAAGGGCGTCGACCTCGTGGTCGGCCCGCAGAGCTACCATCGCCTGCCCGCCTTGCTGGACGCCGCCCGCGTGCGCCCTGTCGTCGACACCGACTTTCCGGCCGACAGCAAGTTCGACGCGCTGCCGCAGCCGCGCCCGGAGCGCACGCGCCAGCGCGGCGTGTCGGCCTTCGTCACCGTGCAGGAAGGCTGCGACAAGTTCTGCACCTTCTGCGTGGTGCCTTACACGCGCGGAGCCGAAGTGTCGCGTCCGGTCACCGCCATCCTGGCGGAGGTCGAGCGTCTCGTCGCCGCCGGCGTGCGCGAGGTGTCGCTGCTGGGCCAGAACGTCAACGCCTACCATGGCGAAGGGCCGGACGGCGCCGCCTGGACGCTGCCGCGCCTGATGCGGCGTCTCGCCGAGACGCCCGGCCTCGCCCGCATCCGCTACACCACGAGCCACCCGGGCGACATGGACGACGACCTGATCGCGCTGCATGGCGATCTGCCGGCCGCGATGCCGTATCTCCACCTGCCCGTGCAGTCCGGCTCGGACGCCATTCTGGCGGCCATGAACCGCCGGCATGGACGCGATGAATACCTGCGCATCATCGAGCGCGTGCGCGCCGTGCGGCCCGACATCGCGCTGTCGTCCGACTTCATCGTCGGCTTTCCGGGCGAAACCGACGCCGATTTCCGCGACACCATGGCGCTGATCGCCGAGGTCGGCTTCGCGGCCGCCTATTCGTTCAAGTACAGCCCGCGACCCGGCACGCCCGCCGCCGACAACGTCGCGCAGATCCCCGAGGACGTGAAGACCGCGCGCCTGCATGAGTTGCAGGCCCTGCTGGATCGCCAGCTGCGGGCCTTCAACGCCGCCACGGTTGGCCGCACCGTGGACGTGCTGGTCGAGAAGCCCGGCAAGCATCCGGGCCAGATGGTCGGCAAGTCGCCCTACCTGCAGGCCGTCGCCTTCGAGGGACGCGGAGCCCAGGCGGGCGACATCGTTCCGGTGCGCATCGGCGGCCTTGGCAATTTCAGCCTGCTCGGCGAGCGGGCCGACATCGAACCGGATCGGGAATCCGCGTGAAAGAGCAGGATGCTCGGCAGCGCAAAGCCGGTCTCGCGCGTTCAACGGACGACCATGAGAGAAAAGAGGCTTCCTTGAGATCAGCCGAGGGCGTCAATCGTTTCACCGTCAAGCCGCGCGGCGGCATCGCCGAGGCCGCCGAGATCAAGCTGACATTCGAGGACAACCGGCTGGCCAGCCTGGTGTTCGGCCAATACGACCAGAACCTCGCTCATCTGGAGCGCCGGCTCGGCGTGGTCGCCAACGCCAACGGCAACAACGTGATCCTGAAAGGGACGCCGGACAACACCGAGCAGGCCCGGGTGGTGCTGGAGCGGCTCTACGCCCGCGTGCAGCTGAACGAGGCGCTGAGCCCCGGGGACGTGGACGGCGTGATCCAGGAAACCGCCATGCAGGGCGTGCTGTTTCCCGCGGTCGCCGAAGCCGGATCTTCCTCCTTCGAAGAGATCGGAACGCGCCGCCGGCGCGTACGGGCCCGCAACGCCGCCCAGCATTCCTATCTGCGGCTGCTGAAGCGCCAGGAGCTCGTGTTCGCCGAAGGTCCGGCCGGCACCGGCAAGACCTGGCTGGCGGTGGGCTACGCGGTGCAACTTCTCGAGCAGGGCGTGGTCGAAAAGCTGATCCTGTCGCGGCCGGCCGTGGAGGCGGGCGAGCGGCTCGGCTTCCTGCCGGGCGACATGAAGGAGAAGGTCGACCCCTATCTCCGCCCGATCTACGACGCGCTCTATGACTTCATGGAGGCCCGCCATGTCGAGCGCGGCATGCAGACCGGCATGATCGAGATCGCGCCGCTCGCCTTCATGCGCGGCCGCACGCTCACCAACGCGATCGTGCTGCTGGACGAGGCCCAGAACACCACCACGATGCAGATGAAGATGTTCCTCACCCGCCTGGGCGAGGGCTCGCGCATGATCATCACGGGCGACCCGAGCCAGATCGACCTCCCGCCGGGCCAGAAGTCCGGCCTCGTGGAGGCGGTTCGCATCCTGGACGGCGTCGAGGGCATCGGCCGCGTGACCTTCAAGGAAGGCGACGTGGTGCGCCACGATCTCGTGCGCCGCATCGTCGGGGCATACGAGGCGGACTTCCGCGGCGAGACGCCCCAGCGCACGCCATGAGGGCCGTCTGACATGACGGGACCGACCGTCGACACCCAGGAGGAAAGCCCGCTCTGGCGGGCGCTGCCGCAAGCCGAGGCGCTGGCTAAAAAAGCCGTCGCGGCCGCGGCGGCGGGCGCGGGCGTGCGGCTCCTGCCGGGCGCGGAAGTCAGCCTGCTGCTCACCGACGACGCCCACATGCGTGAGATCAACCAGCAGTGGCGCGACAAGGACAAGCCCACCAACGTGCTGTCGTTTCCGGCCGTCGAGGGCCCGAAAGTGTCGAAGTCGCCGTTCCTGGGCGACATCGCTGTCGCGTTCGAAACGCTCCAGCGCGAGGCCGAGGACGACGGCAAGAGCGTCGCCGACCATTTCACGCATCTGGTGGTGCACGGCTTCCTGCATCTGCTCGGCCATGATCACATCGTGGCCGAGGACGCCGAGCGCATGGAAGCGCTCGAGGTCGCCATTCTGGCCACGCTTGGGGTCGCCGACCCTTACGCGGACCGCCCCCTTGACGAGGAGACGCCGTCCGTCAGGATGGCTTGAGCACCATGACGTCCGAAGACACATCCAGCGGCTCGACCAACGG
This sequence comes from Alsobacter metallidurans, assembly GCF_014636935.1. Lineage (GTDB taxonomy): Bacteria > Pseudomonadota > Alphaproteobacteria > Rhizobiales > Beijerinckiaceae > Alsobacter > Alsobacter metallidurans. The sequence continues at coordinate 520,369 of NZ_BMES01000003.1, forward strand.
CTCCACACGCGGATCCGGTCAGGCTGAAGCGCGCGACACGCCCGGCGAAAGTTTTATCGACCGGTTCCTGTCGCGCCTTGGGATCAGGCACGCCCAGAGCTTCCGCGACGATCTCGAGGAGGCGCTCGCCGAAAGCGGCGCGGATTTCGCCCCGCTCGAGCGCGCGATGCTGAAGAATGTGCTCGGCCTGCGCACCCACCGGGTCGACGACGTGATGGTGCCGCGCGCCGACATCGTCGCGGTTCCGATCGAGATCACGCTGGGCGAGCTTCTGCGCGTGTTCCGCACGGCCGGCCATTCGCGCCTGCCGGTCTACGCCGAGACGCTGGATGACCCCCGCGGCATGGTGCACATCCGCGACTTCCTGGACTACATGGCCACCCGCGCCGAAACCGCCAAGGCGCCGGGCCGGCGTCGCGCCCTGCCGGCGGGCGCGCCCGACCTCGGCAAGGTGGATCTCTCGATCCCGCTCTCGGCCGCCAAGATCCTGCGGCCGGTTCTGTTCGTGCCGCCGTCGATGCCGGCCATGGACCTCTTGGTGAAGATGCAGGCCTCGCGCACCCACATGGCGCTCGTGATCGACGAATACGGCGGCACGGACGGGCTGGTGTCGATCGAGGACCTGGTGGAGATCATCGTCGGCGACATCGAGGACGAGCACGACCTCCAGGACGCCCCCATGATCACCAAGGCGCCGGACGGGTCCTATCTGGCGGACGCCCGCACGAGCCTGGAGGAGGCCTCGGCCGAACTCACCGTGGATCTCGCCCATGGCGAGATGGCCGAGGACGTCGACACGCTGGGCGGCCTCATCGCCGCCCTGGTGGGCCGCGTGCCGGTGCGGGGCGAGGTGATCGCCCATCCGGCCGGCGTGGAGTTCGAAATCCTGGACGCCGACCCCCGCCGCATCAAGCGGCTGCGCATTCACACCAGCGCGCTCGAGGCGCTGCCCCCGCCGGACGCCCCCCTCAGTCTGCCCCCGCCCCGGGCCGCGATCACGGATCAATCCTTCCCCGCCGCGCCCGACGCCAAGCAAGGCTGAACAGGCCGCATGAACAATCTCGCCCACCGCATCATCCTCGCCTGGGGATGGCGACGCCTCGCGCTGGCCTTCGGGGCCGGCGCGCTGGGCGCGCTCGCGATGCCGCCTTTCGGCATCCTGCCCGCCCTGATGGTCTCGCTGACGCTCGCGGTCTGGCTGCTGGACGGCTCGGCGGCCGATGTCGGCCGCATGTCGCGCGCCACGCTTGGCCATGCGGCCCTGGCGGGCTGGTTTTTCGGCTTCGGCTATTTCGTCGCCGGGCTGTGGTGGCTGGGCTCGGCCTTTCTGGTGGAGGCCGACCAGTTCGCCTGGCTGATGCCGCTCGGCGTGGTCGGGCTGCCGGCCGTGCTGGCCGTCTATACGGCGCTCGCCTTTGTGCTCGCCCGCATCATCTGGACGCCCGGGCCGATGCGGATCGTCTCGCTGGCGCTGGCCCTGACGGCGACCGAGTGGCTGCGCTCGGTGCTGTTCACCGGCTTTCCCTGGAACGAGTTCGGAATGGCGCTGGGCGGCCATCTGTGGCTCGCGCAGGCGGCGTCCTGGATGGGCCTGCACGGGCTGACGCTGCTGGCGACGCTGATCTGCGCCGCCCCCGCGACGATCGCAACCGGCGCCAGCGGGCGCGAACGCTGGGCCGCGCCGGCGGCCGCTCTCGCCGCGCTCGTGCTGCTGGCGGGCTTCGGCGGCCTGCGGCTCGCCACGGGCGCGACCGCGATGGCCCCGAACGTGTCTCTCCGGATCGTGCAGCCGAACGTGCCGCAGGACGACAAGTTCAGGCCGGAAAACCGGGACGCCATCATGTCCCGCTACCTTTCGCTCAGCGACCGCGCCACGTCGCCGGACCACCCCGGAATGGCCAAGGTGACGCACCTCATCTGGCCGGAAAGCGCCTTCCCGTTCATTCTGGCGCGCGACCCCACCGCACTGGCGCAGATCGCCCAGATGCTCCCCAAGGGGGCCGTGCTGGTGACCGGCGCTGTGCGCTCGGCGGAGCCGTTGCCGGGCGAGCGCGGGCGACGCTATTTCAACGCCGTCCAGGTGGTGGCCGACGACGGAACCATCGTGGACAGCTCCGACAAGGCGCATCTCGTCCCGTTCGGCGAATACCTGCCCTTCAACGACGCCCTCACGGCCCTGGGGCTGCGCCAGTTCGTGAATGCGCCGGGCGGGTTCGAGGCGGGCGTCCGGCGCAAGATGCTGGCTGTCCCCGGCCTGCCGCCCGTTGCGCCGCTGATCTGCTACGAGGCGATCTTCCCCGGCGAGGCGAAGCCCGAGCAGGGCGATCCGGGCGTGCTGCTGAACCTCACCAACGACGCCTGGTTCGGGCTGACGCCTGGCCCATACCAGCATTTCGCGCAGGCCCGGCTACGGGCGATCGAGGAAGGCCTGCCGCTGATCCGCGCCGCGAATGACGGGATCTCGGCCGTTGTAGACCCGTATGGCCGCATTATCGGGGCCCTGCCGCTCGGCGTCGACGGCGTCCTTGATTCGCGCCTGCCCGCACGCTTGGCGGGCACACCGTTCAGCTCCTATGGCAACCTGCTGGCGCTGCTGATGTTTTCGTTTTCATCAATCCTGTTGACCATTCGTTTGCAACGTAATTGACAATAATCATCGGGTTGCGCTACGGTCGATTCAACCGTTGGTCGCCTCGGCAGGTTGCAAAACGCTATCCGGGCTTCCTGCCGGCGAAACGCACAAGCGCAACGGCGGCGGTTCTGGGGGCAGGGCCGCGGGACCGCATCGCGGAGGCAACATGATGTTAAAGAAGGCTCCTAACCCGATCGACAAGCATGTCGGGAGCAGGGTTCGCATGCGTCGGGTTCTGGTTGGCATGAGCCAGGAAAAACTCGGCGAGGCGCTCGGCCTGACGTTCCAGCAGGTCCAGAAATACGAGAAGGGAACCAACCGCATCGGCGCGAGCCGCTTGCAGCAGATCTCCAAGATTCTCGGCATGCCGGTGGAGTTCTTCTTTGAAGGCTCGCCGCAGCCCGAGATGGAGACCGCCGGTTTCCGCGACGGCGCCGACACGACCTATGTGGCCGACTTCCTGGCCACCAACGAGGGCGTGCAACTCAACCGCGCCTTCCTGAAGATCAAGGACGCCAAGATCCGCCGCCGCATCGTCGACCTCGTGTCGTCCTTGGCCGGCACGGACGGGACTGCGATCCTGGCCGAGACCGGCTTTGCGGAGCCCGTGGCCGACCTGGTCCAGCCGCTCGTCGCCGAGTAATCGGCGGACGCACGCGGTATCGACGCAAGCGCCCGCTCGCCCATCCGGCGGCGGGCTCTTTCGTTCGGAGTAACGAACGCGTCCGGCAATACGGCTTGACCAGAAGAACGCTCCCTGTCACGACACTCCGCTCAGTGGCGGCCTTTGCCGCTGAAAGGACAGGCGAGGGTCATCGTGGCGCGTTCGAGCTATCTGTTCACCAGCGAGTCCGTTTCGGAAGGTCACCCCGACAAGGTCTGCGACCGCATCTCCGACGAGATCGTGGACGCCTTCTACCGCATCGGTCCCGAGCAGGGCTGGGACCCCAAGGACATCCGCGTCGCCTGCGAGACGCTCGCCACCACCAACCGCCTGGTGATCGCCGGCGAAACGCGCGGCCCCGCCGTGCTGACGCGCGACTATCTCACCCATCTGGCCCGTCTCGCCGTGAAGGACATCGGCTACGAGCAGGAGGGCTTCCACTGGGAGAACGCCCAGGTCGAGGTGCTGCTGCACGCGCAGTCGGCCGACATCGCCCAGGGCGTCGATTCGGCCGGCAACAAGGACGAAGGCGCGGGCGACCAGGGCATCATGTTCGGCTACGCCTGCCGCGAGACGCCCGAGCTGATGCCGGCCCCGATCTACTACGCGCACGCGATCCTGGCGCGCATGTCCAAGGCGCGCCGCTCGGGCGAAAGCACCGTGCTGGGCCCAGACGCCAAGAGCCAGGTCACGGTGCGCTACGAGAACGGCAAGCCGGTCGGCGTGACCCAGATCGTGGTTTCGACCCAGCATCTCGACGCCGACCTGTCGTCGCACGACGTCCGCGCCATCGTGGAGCCCTATGCGCGCGAGGCGCTTCCGGAAGGCTGGATCTCGGCCGAAACCGTGTGGCATGTGAACCCGACCGGCAAGTTCGTGATCGGCGGCCCGGACGGCGATTGCGGCCTCACGGGCCGCAAGATCATCGTCGACACCTATGGCGGCGCGGCCCCGCATGGCGGCGGCGCCTTTTCGGGCAAGGATTCCACCAAGGTGGACCGCTCGGCCGCCTACGCGGCCCGCTACCTCGCCAAGAACGTCGTGGCGGCCGGGCTGGCTGAGCGCTGCTCTCTGCAGCTCTCCTACGCCATCGGCGTCGCCAAGCCGCTCTCCATCTACGCCGATCTCTACGGCACGGGCCGGATCGACGAGGGCAAGCTCGAGCAGGCCCTGATGGACATCATGGACCTGACGCCGCGCGGCATCCGCACGCATCTGGGCCTGAACCGTCCGATCTACGCCCGCACGGCGGCCTACGGCCATTTTGGCCGCGCGGCCGAACAGGATGGCGGGTTCAGCTGGGAGAAGACGGACCTCGCCGACCAGCTCAAGTCGCTGGCCTGAGGATCGCGGCATGACGGGCGCCGCGGGCGAAGGCGGCGCGTTCTACGGCCGTCGCAAGGGCAAGAAACTCCGGGCCGGGCAGGCTGATCTCTTCGAGACGCTCCTGCCCCGCCTGCGCGTCCACCCGAAGACGGATCTCGGACAGCCCGAAAGGCTGTTCGGCCGGCCGGTGCGCGAGGTCTGGCTCGAGATCGGGTTCGGGGGCGGCGAGCATCTCTTGTCGCGCGCCCGCAAGAATCAGGATGTCGGCTTCATCGGTTGCGAGCCCTTCGTGAACGGCATGGCCAAGCTGCTGGCCGCGATCGAGGCCGAGAAGCTCGACAATGTCCGCCTGTTTGACGGCGACGCCCTGCAGGTGATCGAGGCCCTTCCGGACGCGTCCATCGCCCGCGTTGTGTTGCTCTATCCCGACCCCTGGCCCAAGCGGCGCCATCACAAGCGGCGTTTCGTGTCGGACGCCATGCTCGCGCGGCTCGCGCGCATTCTCCGGCCCGGCGGCTCGTTCTGGTTTGCGAGCGACATCGACCATTATGTCGGCTGGGTTCTGGCGCGCGTCCTGCGCTCGCCCGATTTCGCGTGGGAGGCCGAGCGCGCGGCCGACTGGCGCGAGCCCTATCCGGGCTGGCCGAGCACCCGCTACGAGGCGAAGGCCTTGCGCGAGGGCCGCACCCCCTCCTACCTGCGCATCCGCAGGCGCTGACGGCGGCGCGACTCCGTGGAGCCGCGCCCGTCCGTCAGTTCATGCGCTCGGCGCGCGGCTCCCGCGCATGCAGGAAGCGGATCACCCGCTTGGCGGTCGCCGGGTTCAGCCTGTCGAAGCTGTCGCGCAGCCGCGTCGCGTCGTAAGGACGATGGCTGGCCGGAACGCGAAAGCGCTGCAGGGAGTCCACGGTTTCCCAGTGGAGGCCTATCGCCTTGCAGACGATCAGCAGCAGGTCCTCGTCCGGATCCACGAACACCCGGTCGGCGATGCTGCGCGGCAGGCTCGCCAACAGCGCAAGGGCGGCGAGCGCCTGGGCGCGGCGTCCCTCGCGCGCGAAGGTGGCCACGTCGGCTTCGCTGAGCTCGCCGCGTCCAAAGCGCAGCGTCAGCTCTTCGATCTCCCGCTCCTCGAGCCGCCTCGCCGTGGCGCCGCCCTCCTCCAGGCGCGCCGCGCCGCGGTCCACCGCGGCCGCCACCAGCCCAGCCATGCGGCTGTCCGCGATGGCGGCGAGCCTCGCCCGCACCACCTCCTTGGCCATGCCGAGCAGCGACTGCAGGTGCTCGTGCGGCAGGTCGGCGCGCTCGCCCAGGGCCAGCTGCAGGTCCTGGTCGCGCGCCGCCAGCGCCATCATGCGGCCGAAACCCGAGGTTGAGATCTTGGCCGTGAGATTGCGCGACAATGAATGCGCGACCGCCCCGTCGCCATGGATCGTGAGCGCGTCCGTGACGCTCTCGCCAATGTTCGGACGCGCGCCGATCGCCACCATGTGGTCGCGGCCGAGCGTCAGCGCGATTGAAACGAGGTCGCCATCGGAGAGGCGCGGGGAGCGCTCCAGAACCGGGCGCGCGACGTCGATCTCGTCGGAGGCGAGCTTGAGAATCGTTTCGGGCGGGGCGTTCGGGACGTCGGCGAGCCGTTCGGCGAGCTCCGAGCGCGCATAGCGCTCGATGCGCTCCGCCAGAAAGCCCAAGACCTGGTCGAAAACCGCGACCTGGTCTTCCACGAGCAATGGCGCCTGGCGCAGAAACAGGTCCGTGACGCTCCGCAGCGTCTGCAGACGCTTCTCGGGTCCGGCGCTCGCCAGCGTGGAGGTGATGTCGCTGGGGATGGGGACGGCCATAGTGTTGCTCCTTTGGAGAACAACCTAGGCGATAGGTATGGGTAGAAAACGAAGGACGTCGCTCGATTGCGGCGCGCTTCGGTAAGCGCGCCTTAACCGTTGCCGACGCGCTGGCGGGCCGAGACGAAGCGCATCACCCGCTGGGCGGTCGGCACGGACAGGCTTTCGTAGCTCGCAAAGGCGCTCTTCAGCAGCGCCTGATGGGGGTTGCTGCCGGTTTTCACGAGCAGGAACGCCTTGAAGGTCGGCCAGCTGTATTTCACGCCGCGCACGATAAAGAGCAGCGGATCGAAATGCGGCGCGCTGAACGCATTCGCGACCGTCTCGGCCGGCATGCCGGCCACATGCGCGAGGCCCACGATGGCGTCGGCCAGCCGATCGGCCTTCAGCATGCGGTTGATCTCGGCTTCGTCGAGGCCGCCCCGCATCTCGATCGCGGTGACGCGCGGCTCGGCCGCCTCGAGATCGGCGACGAGGATCATCGGGCCGGTGTCCGTCATCACCGACACCGCGCCCGCGTCCAGGGCCGCCGCGACGAGGTCGTCGCGATCCGCCATGGAGCTGAGGATCTCGGCCCGGGCGCGCTCCTTGGCGGCCGCGATCAGCGCGACGCCGTGCTGGCTGGGAAGGTCGGGACGCGCGTGCAGGATGTCCTGCAACTCGACGTCCTCGGCGGCGCGTTTCACCATCGTGGTGAAGCCGCGTTCGGAGAACTTGGCCGTTTCGTTTGTGGCGACGCGGCGAACCACTTTCTCGTCGCCACGCACCACGAGCACGTCCGTGACGACCTCCGGCAGGTCGCGACGGGCCGAGATCGCCATCAGGTGCTCCTGGCCGCGCTCCTGCGCGATCTGCACGAGATCGTCGGCCGCGATGCGGGTGGACCGCTCCAGCACGGGAGCCGCAATGGCGACGTTTTCGTCAAAGGCCAGGTCGCGCACGGTCTTGAGCGGCGCATTCGAGACGTCGGCGAGGCGTTCGGCAAGGTCCACGCGGGCCCGGAACTCGATCTCATGCGCGAGCCGCACGATCACTTCGTCGAAAAGCGCCACGTGATTGTCGTTGAGCTTGGGGGACTGCTCCACGAACAGATTGGTGATCCGACGCAGGGTATCGACGCGACGGCCGTCCTGGCCGCTCGCGATCGCGTCCTCGACCTCGGCGACAACCGACTTTAAAGGTTGCATAACTTTCCCCTGCAACGACTGCGGGATAATGCAGGAAAATCGTCACTAAAACGTATCTTCGGCCGCAGAGACCGGCTTGATGCCTTCCGTAAGGTTACGGATCGAGGCGCCCCGAAAAGGCCTCCGGGCGGCGCCCGAAACCCCGCGGGCGCGCGGAAGTCCTTGCATCCGCAGGGTGGATGCGTATAGTGCGCGCCATCCAGAACATCTCATCACGGTCGTCCTGATCGTCATGTGAGAGTGGGGCCTCCGGGACCCGCTCCTTTTCGCTTAGCGTTGCACGAGGACTTTGGTGTCGGAGCTCGACGAACCCAGACTGATCCATGAAACCGGCGTCGCCGCGCGGGTCGGGACCATCGTGGCCCCGGTGCTGGGGGATCTCGGCTTCCGGTTGGTGCGGGTGAAGATCTCGGCCCAGAACGGCTGCACGCTGCAGATCATGGCCGAGCGGCCGGACGGCACGTTCTCGGTGGAGGATTGCGAGGCGGCAAGCCGCGCCATTTCGCCCGCGCTGGACGTCGACGATCCGCTGGACCGGGCTTATCATCTCGAGATCTCGTCCCCGGGCATCGATCGGCCGCTCGTGCGCGCCTCTGATTTCGACCGCTGGGCCGGCCACATCGTCAAGATCGACATGCAGGTCCCGGCCGACGGCCGCAAGCGCTTCCGGGGCGTCGTGGTTGGATCGGACGACGGGCATGCGGTGATCGAGAAGACCGAGATCAAGGAGGGCGAGGAGCCCCGCGCCCGGTTGCGGCTGGCCGACATCGCCGAGGCCCGGCTGGTGCTCACCGACGAACTGATCCGCGAGAGCCTGCGGCGCGGCAAGGCCGAACTCCGCGGCGAAACGCCGGACGAGGACGCCGAGGCCCCCGAGGGCGAAGACGCCGAGGCCGCTCCCGCGCCGGCCCGTCGCGGTCCCGCGCATCAGGCCGCCAAGCCCAAGGGTCCGGCCCGCCAGATGTCCTCCAAGGCCATCCAGAAGGCCAAGGCCAACAATCCGAAATCGGCAGCCGCCAAGGCCGCCGGCGTGAAATATTCCAAAGCCAATCCCAAGCCCAGGCCGAGCAACGGCCGGCCTCCGAAGGAGTGATCACGATGGCCGTTAGCGCCAACAGGCTCGAGCTCTTGCAGATCGCCGACGCGGTCGCGCGCGAAAAGGTCATCGACCGGCAGATCGTCCTCGCCGCCATGGAGGACGCCATCGCGAAGGCGGCCCGCTCGCGCTACGGCACCGAGACCGAGGTCCACGCCGACATCAACAACAAGACCGGCGAGCTGCGCCTGTCGCGCTACCTCCACGTAGTCGACCAGGTCGACAACCCGGCGGTCGAGATCGCCCTGCAGGACGCCCAGCGCTTCAACCCGGCCGCCCAGGTGGGCGACACCATCGCGGACACGCTGCCGCCCTTCGACTTCGGCCGCATCGCCGCGCAGTCGGCCAAGCAGGTGATCGTCCAGAAGGTGCGCGAGGCCGAGCGCGACCGCCAATACGAAGAGTTCAAGGATCGCATCGGCGAGATCGTCAACGGCGTCGTGAAGCGCGCCGAATACGGCAACGTCATCGTGGACCTCGGCCGCGGCGAGGGCATCGTGCGCCGCGACGAGCTGATCCCGCGCGAGGTGTTCCGCCCCGGCGACCGGATTCGCGCCTATGTGTACGACGTGCGCCGCGAGCAGCGCGGCCCGCAGATCTTCCTGTCGCGCACGCATCCGCAGTTCACCGCCAAGCTCTTCGCCCAGGAAGTGCCGGAGATCTACGACGGCATCATCGAGGTGAAGGCCGTCGCCCGCGACCCGGGCTCGCGCGCCAAGATCGCGGTGATCTCGCGCGACTCGTCCATTGATCCGGTCGGCGCCTGCGTGGGCATGCGCGGCTCGCGCGTGCAGGCCGTGGTCGGCGAGCTGCAGGGCGAGAAGATCGACATCATTCCGTGGTCGTCGGATGTCGCGACCTTCATCGTGAACGCGCTCCAGCCGGCCGAAGTCGCCAAGGTCGTTCTCGACGAAGACGCCGAGCGTATTGAAGTTGTGGTCCCGGATGACCAGTTATCCCTTGCGATCGGACGCCGTGGACAGAACGTGCGCCTTGCCTCGCAGCTCACCGGCTGGGACATCGACATCCTGACCGAGGCCGAGGAATCCGAGCGTCGCCAGAAGGAATTCCTCAGCCGCACCACCGTCTTCATGGAGGCGCTGGACGTGGACGAGGTGGTGGGCCAGCTGCTCGCGTCGGAAGGCTTCCGCACCGTCGAGGAACTCGCCTACGTGGACCTCGCCGAGCTCGCGTCCATCGAGGGCTTCGACGAGGACACCGCCGAGGAAATCCAGAATCGCGCGCGCGAATATTTGGCGCGCATCGAAGCCGAATTCGACGCTCGCCGCGTTGAGCTGGGCGTTGCGGACGAGTTGCGCGACGTCGAGGGCGTGACCACCGAGATCATGGTGAAGCTCGGCGAGAACGACGTGAAGACCGTCGAGGACCTCGCGGGGTGCGCCACGGACGACCTGGTGGGCTGGACCGAGCGCAAGGGTGGCGAGACCACCCGCCACGCCGGCTTCCTGGACGGCATGGAAATCTCCCGCGAGGAGGCCGAAGCCATGATCATGGCGGCGCGCGTCAAGGCGGGTTGGATCGAAGCGCCCGTGGCGGAAGCCGAGGGCGAGCAGGACGAGACGGCGGAGGCCTGAGCCCCGCCGTTCCGCAACGGATACGGAGAGGCGCGCAGGCGTGAGGACGAACAGGCGGCAAGAGGCGGAGCATGACGGTCCGGAGCGGACCTGCGTCGCCACCCGTGTGGTTCGTTCGCCCGAGGAGCTGATCCGCTTCGTGGTCGGCCCGGATGACACGCTCGTTCCGGACCTGAAGCGAAAGCTTCCGGGCCGGGGCGTCTGGGTGACGGCGTGCCGGCGGGACGTCGAGGAAGCCGTGAAGCGCAAGGCGTTCGCGCGCAGCCTCAAGGCTTCCGTGCGGGTGTCGCCGACCCTGGCCGACGACATCGAGGAGTTGTTGCGGCGCGACGCGCAGGCGTCGCTCAGCATGGCGAACAAGGCCGGCCAGGTGGTCGGAGGATTTTCGAAGGTGGAAGCCGCCATCCAGCAAGGTGTGGCCGGCGTCCTCCAGGCGACGGACGCCGCCCAGGATGGCGTCCGGAAGATCGGGCAGGCGTTGCGACGCCGCTATGGCGAGAACGCTTCGGCGATTCCTGTCGTGGCGGCTCTCGATTCTTCTGAATTGGGTTTGGCATTGGGACGGTCACATGTGATACATGCAGCGCTCCTCCTAGGGCCCGCAGCCCGCGCATGCCTTGCGCGCTGCCGGGCCTTGGAGCGTTACCGCGCCGGTTACCCCGAAAGGGACGCCCCCGCGGGCCTCACGCACATGACGTTGGCGGAAGCCGGCACGACGACCCCAGAACCGCAGGAACAAGAGCGGAATGACTGATACGAAGAATAGCGGCGACAAGACGCTCCACGTCACCGGCAAGACGTTGAGCTTGAAGCGCCCGGTCGAGCAGGGTGTCGTACGGCAGAGCTTCTCGCACGGACGGTCCAAGGCCGTGGTCGTCGAGAAGGTGAAGAGGCGCATCATCGGTCCAGGCGAAGCCGCCAAGCCGGAGGTCGCGCCGGCGGCGTCCGCGGCGCCCGCCCCGGCTCCGCGCCCCGTCGCGCCTCCCGCCCCGGCCGTGACGGCCGCTCCCGCGCCGGCTCCCGTGGCGGCGGCTCCGGCCCCCGCGCCGGCTCCGGCTCCGGCTCCCGTGGCGGCCGCCGCGCCGGCTCCTGCGCCCGCCGCTCCCGCACCTGCGCCCGTCGCTGCGGCTCCCCGTCCGGCAGTCGCGGCGCCGCCGCGTGCCGCCGTCGCGCCGCCGCGTCCAGCCGCTCCCGCTCCCGCCAGCCGCGGTCCCGCGCCGCAGCAGGGTCGCCCCGGCGCGCCCTCGCGTCCGCAGGCGCCCAGCCGCTCCGGCAGCGGCGTGGTGCTGCGCACCCTCACGGAGGATGAGCGCGACGCCCGCGCGGTGGCTCTCGTCGAGGCGCGCAAGCGCGAAGAGGAAGAGCGCAAGCAGGCCATCATCGACGCCCAGCTGCGCGTCGAGCGCGAGGCCCGCGAAAAGATCGAGCGCGAAGCCGCCGAGGCGCGCAAGCGCGAGGAAGACGCCCGGCACCGCCGCGACGAGGAGGTCCGCCGCAAGGCCGAGGATGAAGCTCGACGCCGCCTTGGCGACGCGGCTCCCGCCGCCGCGCCCGCCGGCGGCGCTCCGGCCTCGGCCGGCGCTCCCGCGGTTCGTCGCCCGCTCGGCCCGACCCCGTCGGCTCCCGGCGCCGCGCGCCGCGTGCAGTCCGAGGAGGAAGAGACCAAGCGGATCATCCGCCGCCCGGGCATGCCCACCAAGATCATCGTTCCGCCGAAGCCCGACCGGGCCAAGACCGCGGACGAGAAGCGCCGTGGCCGCCTGACCGTGTCGGGCGCCACCAGCGGCGAGGACGAGCGCACCCGCTCGGTGGCGGCGTTCCGCCGTCGCGTGCAGCGCCTGAAGGGCGGCCAGTCCAACGAGCCGAAGGAAAAGATCGCCCGCGAGGTGACGATCCCGGAGACGATCACGATCCAGGAACTCGCGAACCGCATGACGGAACGCGGCGTGGACGTGATCCGCTACCTGATGAAGCAGGGCCAGCTCCACAAGATCACGGACGTGATCGACGCGGACACCGCCCAGCTAATCGCCGAGGAGTTCGGCCACACGGTGAAGCGCGTCGCCGAGTCCGACGTCGAGGAGGGCCTGTTCGATGCGCCCGACGCCGACGAGACGCTGGAGACCCGTCCGCCGGTCGTGACCATCATGGGCCACGTCGACCACGGCAAGACCTCGCTGCTCGACAGCATTCGCCACGCCAACGTGGTGAGCGGGGAAGCCGGCGGCATCACGCAGCACATCGGCGCCTACCAGGTGGTGTCGCCGCTGGGCAGCAAGATCACGTTCATCGACACGCCCGGCCACGCCGCCTTCACGGCGATGCGCGCCCGCGGCGCCAAGGTGACCGACATTGTCGTGCTGGTGGTGGCGGCGGATGACGGCGTCATGCCGCAGACGATCGAGGCCATCAACCACGCCAAGGCCGCCAAGGTCCCGATGATCGTGGCGATCAACAAGATCGACAAGCCGGACGCCAAGCCCGAGCGCGTGCGCTCCGAGCTGCTCCAGTACGAGGTGCAGGTCGAGTCCATGGGCGGCGACACCCTCGAGGTCGAGGTGTCGGCGACCAAGAAGATCAATCTCGACAAGTTGCTCGAGGCGATCGCGCTGCAGTCCGAAGTGCTCGACGTCCGCGCCAACGCGGATCGTCCCGCCGAGGGCTCGGTGATCGAGGCCAAGCTCGACCGCGGTCGTGGTCCCGTCGCGACCGTGCTGGTGCAGCGCGGCACGCTGAAGACCGGCGACATCGTGGTGGCGGGTTCGGAATGGGGCCGCGTCCGCGCCCTCGTGTCGGACCAGGGCGCGCAGGTCAGCACGGCCGGCCCGTCCGTCCCGGTCGAGATCCTGGGCTTCAACGGCGCTCCCGAGGCCGGCGACCGCGTTGCGGTGGTCGACAGCGAGGCCCGCGCCCGCGAAATCACCGAGTATCGTCAGCGTCAGCGTCGTGAGCGCGCGGCGGCCCGGGCCGGCAACGCCCGTGGTTCGCTCGCCGACATGATGAGCAACCTGAAGACCGCGGCCGGCCGCAAGGAATTCCCGCTCATCATCAAGGGTGACGTGCAGGGTTCCGTGGAGGCCATCGCCGGAGCGCTGGAGAAGGTCGGCAACGACGAGGTCGCGGCGCGCCTGATCCATCTTGGCGCCGGCGGCATCAACGAGAGCGACATCACGCTGGCGGAAGCGTCCGGCGCGGTGGTGCTCGGCTTCAACGTCCGCGCCAACAAGGAGGCCCGCGAGGCCGCCGAGCGTTCGGGCGTCGAGATCCGCTACTACAACATCATCTACGACCTCGTGGACGACATCAAAAAGGCCATGTCGGGCCTGCTGCCGCCGACGCTCCGCGAGGAGCGTCTCGGCGAGGCCCGCATCCTGCAGGTGTTCGCGGTGTCGAAGATCGGCAAAGTGGCGGGCTGCCTCGTGCAGGACGGCCGCGTGGAGCGCGGCGCCAGCGTGCGCCTCATCCGCGACAACGTCGTCATCCACGAGGGCAAGCTCTCGACGCTCAAGCGCTTCAAGGACGAGGTCAAGGAAGTCCCCTCGGGCCAGGAATGCGGCATGGCCTTCGAGAACTACCAGGACATGCGCACCGGCGACGTGATCGAGTGCTACCGGGTCGAAGAGGTCCGGCGCTCGCTGTAAACGGAGCCAAGCCTTCCCTTCTCCCCGGCACGGGGAGAAGGTGGCGCGAAGCGCCGGATGAGGGGCGACCTGTCGGGCTTTCGCTCGATTATGCCCCCTCACCCCAGCCCTCTCCGCGTTCCGGGGAGAGGGGGATTTCAACCTCGCGCCGGTCCGATCCCGGGCGGGAGACCCATGATGAAACGCGATTCCGATTCCAAGCCGGCAGGCCCGTCCCAGCGCATGCTGCGCGTGGGCGAGCTCATTCGCCACGCCGTCACCGAGATCCTGTCCCGGGGCGAACTGCCCGAGCAGGTCTTTACCCAGGCCTTCGTGACGATCCCGGAAGTCCGCATGAGCCCGGACCTCAAGCTCGCGACCGTGTACGTGACGCTGCACAACGAGAAGCTCGGCAAGGCCGTGCTGAAGGCCTTCGAGAACAACCGCAAGATCATCCGCACCGACGTGGCCCGCAAGGTGAACCTGAAATTCGCCCCGGACGTGCGCTTCCGGCTCGATGACCGCCTCGACGAGGCGGCCAAGATCGACGCCCTGCTGCGCTCCCCCGAGGTTCAGCGCGATCTCGCCCGCCCCTCCGACGACCAGGACGACGAGTAAGCGCATGAACGCGCCCCGCAGGAACCGTGTCGACGTGCACGGCTGGATCGTGCTCGACAAGCCGGTCGGCATGACGTCGACGCACGCCGTGGCGGCCATGCGCCGCTTGCTGAACGCCAAGAAGGCCGGTCACGCCGGCACGCTGGACCCGCTGGCCTCGGGCATTCTGCCGCTCGCCTTCGGGGAGGCGACCAAGACCGTTCCCTACGTGGTGGATGGCGAGAAGGCCTACACGTTCACGGTGGCGTGGGGCGTCGAAACCGATACGGACGACACGGAGGGCCGCGCGGTCGCGACCTCCGACAAGCGTCCCGCCCTGGCCGAGATCGAGGCCGTGCTGCCGCGCTTCATCGGCATCGTGTCGCAGGTGCCGCCGCGCTACTCGGCGATCAAGATCGACGGCGAACGGGCCTACGACCTCGCGCGCGACGGCGAGCAGGTCGAGATGGTCGCCCGCGACGTGCACATCCATGCCTTGCGGATCGTCGCCGCGGATGAGAATTCGGCCACTTTCGAGGCTGAATGCGGCAAGGGCACCTATGTACGCGCGATTGCGCGCGACATGGGCCGCGCCCTGGGGTGCCTGGGCCACGTCACCGCCCTTCGCCGGACGCGGGTCGGACCGTTCACGCTCGCGGACGCGACCCCTTGGGCCGACATGGCCGACGACCCCAAGGCCGCAAGTGAAGCCTTGCTTCCTGTTGAAGGTGGTCTTACCGAGTTGGATTGCGTGGTGCTGTCGCGCGATGGCGCAGCTCGCCTCAAGCGGGGGCAATCGGTGATCCTGCGGGGGCGCGACGCCCCGGCCGAGGGCGGCCCGCTCTATGCGGCTTGCGGCGGCGTCGTGATCGCGGTCGGCATGGTGGAGAAAGGCGAATTCATTCCGAGCAGGGTCTTCAACCTGCCGTTCTGAGCAGGGTTAGCCTGCAGCTCCGAGCAACTTGCCCGCATATTTGAGGCGGGTGATGAAAGCGGGCCGGCGCGTTCCCGGCACAGTTTTTTGACCCAAAAGGCATTGCGATGAAGACGATTGTGTTGATCGACGGCGGACACTTGCGCGTTCTCGCGCGGCAGGCCGGCCTGATCTATGACGCCGACCTGATCGAGGCCGTCGGCCTGGGCTGCGTCGACCGCGCTGAAGCGCTCATCCGGATCCAGTATTACGACTGCGTGCCTTTCAACGGCGTCGTGCGGTTGCCGGTGACCGGCGTCGAGCGGGATTTCGCCGGCACCGACCGCTGGCTCTACGACCTGTCCGAGCGCGACTACATGATGGTGCGGCTCGGCACCCTCAAGTTTCGCGGCTTCAAGCCCCGCGCCCTGCCGCTGGCCCCCGGCCTCACGGACGACGATTTCCGCCCGGATTTCGAGCAGCGCGGGCTCGACCTGCGCATCGGGCTCGACATCGCCGACATCGTGAGCCAGCGCTCGGCCGAGCGCTTGATCTGGGTGACGGGCGATCCCGGCCTCGCGCCGGCCTTTGAGCATGCGCGCCAGCGCGGCCTCCAGGTCATCGTCGTCACGTTCCCGGGCCAGCGCGTGCCGCCGGAGCTGTTGTGGGCGGCCGATGTCAACCGGCGCATGGAGTGGCCTGCCAACTGAGGAGCCGCCGGGCGCCGCAAACGCCTGCGCTGGCCAGAGGCGGCCAGGCGCGCTAGCACTGCGCGCTCAAGCGCCAGCAACGCCGGAGCCGCCATGCCCCCCTTCAAGCTTCTCGTGATCCCGGTCACGCCGTTTCAGCAGAACTGTTCCGTGCTGGTGTGCGCCAGCACCAACAGGGCCGCCGTGGTGGATCCTGGCGGCGACCTCGACCAGATCCGCGCCGCGGTGGCGCAAACGGGCGCGACGGTCGAGAAGATCCTGCTGACGCATGGCCACATCGACCATGCGGGCGGTGCGGCCGACCTCGCGGACCAGCTCGGCGTCGCGATCGAGGGCCCGCACCGGGCCGAGGAGCAGATCCTCGCGAACCTGCCCCAAAGCGGGCTGCGCTTTGGCATCACGGGCGCGAGGGCCGTGACGCCTGGTCGCTGGCTGGACGACGGCGACGTCGTCACCGTCGGGGCGCTCGCTTTCGACGTGCTGCATTGCCCCGGCCATTCGCCCGGCAGCGTCGTGTTCGTGTGGCGGCGCGCCGCCGAGGGGGCCGAGCGCGAAGCGCAGGGCTTCTGCCTGATGGGCGACGTGCTGTTCCGCGGTTCTGTCGGCCGCACCGACCTGCCGGGCGGCAGCCACGAGCAGCTGCTCGCGTCGATCCGCGCCAAGATCCTGCCGCTGGGAGACGAGGTCGCGTTTCTTCCCGGCCACGGACCGATGAGCACGATCGGGCAGGAGCGCGTGTCGAACCCCTACCTCGTCTAGAAGGCTCGCGGTCAGACAGCCCGGCGGCCAGCGGCGCGCCGGCAACTATCGCTGGATTTCACGCTCTGTTCGTGTCATGAGACCGCCATCGCGCTGGCCATTCCGGCGCGAGCCGCCTTGGCGCGACCGTGCTGGACGACATCCCGGCCCGGCCGACATGCGGAGCGAAACGGCCCTTTGCGCGCAAGCGACATGGCCCGTTCGCCGTCCCTGCGGGGACGAAACCCCTCACCAGAAAGGACTGACGATGTCGATCACTGCGGAGCGCAAGCAGGCGCTCATCACCGAACACGCCACCAAGGCCGGCGACACCGGCTCGCCCGAGGTCCAGGTCGCGATCCTGACGGAGCGCATCACCAACCTCACCGAGCACTTCAAGACCCACAAGAAGGACAACCACTCCCGTCGTGGTCTCCTGAAGCTGGTGTCGCAGCGCCGCTCGCTGCTCGACTACCTGAAGAGCCGCAGCGAGGATCGCTACCGCTCCCTGATCGAGCGCCTCGGCATCCGCCGCTAAGCCGTCTCCCGCCGGTTCGCCGGCGGGCGCCCTTCGTCGTGGCGGCCTAGCCGCCGCGACGTTTTCCGGGACCGGGGCGCAGTTCGCCCGTTCCCGTATCCGTAAGGCGGCGCCACCGCGCCGCACTGTCCGTGTAGGCGTCGCGACAGATCCCGCGACGTAGCCGGCAGGCGAAGGCAGGACGCCGGCGCCGCCGCAACCCGGCCCGTTCTGACGTTCATGGCAGGATCGCCGGATGCTTTTCCGCCCGGGCGCCGCGCAAGCGCCGTTCCGAGGGGCGACGGGAAAGCCTCTCGCCGTCTTGCTCATGGCGTCGGTCCCGGCCGTCAGGCTGAAAGAGACCGACCGATGTTCGATGTTCAACGTGTTGAATTGACCTGGGCCGGGCGCAAGCTCGTGCTCGAGACCGGCCATATCGCCCGCCAGGCCGATGGCGCCGTGCTGGCCACCTATGGCGAGACCACCGTGCTGGCCACCGTCGTCTCCGCCAAGGAGCCGAAGCCGGGCGTGGACTTCTTCCCGCTCACAGTGAACTACCAGGAAAAGGCCTTCGCGGCCGGCCGCATCCCGGGCGGCTACTTCAAGCGCGAAGGC
Organism: Alsobacter metallidurans; assembly: GCF_014636935.1. Classification (GTDB taxonomy): domain Bacteria; phylum Pseudomonadota; class Alphaproteobacteria; order Rhizobiales; family Beijerinckiaceae; genus Alsobacter; species Alsobacter metallidurans. Next base: position 538,420 of record NZ_BMES01000003.1, read on the forward strand.
CGGCCGACCGAGAAGGAGACGCTGGTCTCCCGCCTGATCGACCGCCCGATCCGCCCGCTGTTCGTGCAGGGCTACAAGCACGACACCCAGGTCATCGTCACCGTGCTGGCGCATGACCTCGAGAACGATCCCGACATCGTCGCCATGGTGGCGGCCTCCGCCGCCCTGACGCTCTCGGGCGTGCCCTTTATGGGCCCGGTGGGCGGCGCCCGCGTCGGCTACATCAACGGCCAGTACCGCCTCAACCCGACCGTCGCCGAGCTCAAGGATTCGGTGCTCGACCTCGTGGTCGCGGGCACGGCCGACGCCGTCCTGATGGTGGAGTCGGAAGCCAAGGAGCTCGCCGAGGACGTGATGCTCGGCGCCGTGATGCACGGCCACAAGGGCTTCCAGCCCGTGATCGACGCCATCATCAAGCTCGCCGAGCGCGCCGCCAAGGAGCCGCGCGACTTCTCGACCCCGGACAACTCGGCGATCGAGAAGCGCATCCTCGACCTGATCGAGACCGACCTGCGCGACGCCTTCACGACCCCGGTGAAGCAGGAGCGCCAGGACAAGGTCGCGGCCGCCAAGGCCAAGGCCGCCGCCGCGCTGTGCGGCGAGGGCGTCGAGAACGCCATCGACAAGCAGCTCTTCAACACGGTGTTCAAGGACGCCGAGGCGAAGATCGTGCGCTTCAACATCCTCGACACGGGCGTGCGCATCGACGGCCGCGACGTGAAGACCGTGCGTCCGATCGAGGCCGCAGCCGGCCTGCTGCCCCGCGCCCACGGTTCCGCGCTGTTCACGCGCGGCGAGACCCAGGCGCTCGTGGTGGCGACGCTCGGCACCTCGGACGACGAGCAGTACATCGACTCGCTGGAAGGCACCTACAAGGAGACCTTCCTCCTTCACTACAACTTCCCGCCCTACAGCGTCGGCGAGACCGGCCGCATGGGTTCGCCCGGCCGTCGCGAGATCGGCCACGGCAAGCTCGCCTGGCGCGCCGTGCATCCGATGCTGCCGCCGCACCACGAGTTCCCGTACACCATCCGGCTCGTGTCGGAGATCACCGAGTCCAACGGCTCGTCCTCCATGGCGACGGTGTGCGGCTCCTCGCTGGCCCTGATGGACGCTGGCGTGCCGCTGCGCTCCCCGGTGGCCGGCATCGCGATGGGCCTGATCCTGGAAGGCGAGCGCTACGCGGTGCTCTCCGACATCCTGGGCGACGAGGACCATCTCGGCGACATGGACTTCAAGGTGGCCGGCACCGACAACGGCATTACGTCGCTGCAGATGGACATCAAGATCGCGGGCATCACCGAGGAGATCATGCGGGTCGCCCTCGACCAGGCCAAGGGTGGGCGCCTGCACATCCTCGGCGAGATGGCCAAGGGCCTCGCCGGCGCTCGCCAGGAGCTCGGCCAGTACGCGCCGCGCATCGAGACCATCAAGATCCCGACCGACAAGATCCGTGAAGTGATCGGCTCGGGCGGCAAGGTGATCCGCGAGATCGTCGAGAAGACCGGCGCCAAGGTCAACATCGAGGACGACGGCACCGTGAAGGTCGCCTCCTCGGACGCCGCCTCCATTACGGCCGCGCTGAACTGGATCAAGTCCATCGCCAGCGAGCCCGAGATCGGCGTGATCTATGACGGCACTGTGGTGAAGACCACCGACTTCGGCGCCTTTGTGAACTTCTTCGGCGCCAAGGACGGCCTGGTCCACATCAGCCAGCTCGCCGCCAACCGCGTCAACAAGGTCACGGACGTGATCAAGGAAGGCGACAAGGTCAAGGTCAAGCTGCTCGGCTTCGACGAGCGCGGCAAGGTGCGGCTCTCCATGAAGGTCGTCGACCAGGCGACCGGCGAGGACCTCGAGAAGAAGCAGAAGGACCAGCCCGAGGCGGCCGCCGGGGAGTGATTTCTCCTCTGCTCGCTAGTCGGCTCGGTTGAGCTCAGCCCCGCGTTCGCAAGAACGCGGGGTTTTTAGTTGCGCCCGTCGATGGGCCTGCCGCGACCGGCCTGGGCGCCGGCTTGGCAACCTTGCGCGAACCTGCGAGCCTGCTCCCATTAACCGAAACACGGAGGCCCCGATGGCCAGAACATCCAAGGATATGCTCGCTGACGCCAACGCCAGCGTTCAAAAGCTCGCGCCGGCCGAGGCGGCCGCCCGCATCGGGCAGGGCGACGTGCTGGTGGTCGACATCCGCGACAGCGCCGAGTTGCAGGCGACCGGCAAGCTCGAGGGTTCGCTGCACGTGCCGCGCGGCAGCCTGGAGTTCAAGGCCGATCCCGAGAACCCGATGTATGACCCGGCCTTCCAGTTCGACCGCCCGATCCTGATTCACTGCGCGGCCGGCGGCCGGGCGGCGCTCGCCGGCAAGACCCTGCAGGACATGGGCTACACCAACGTGATCAATGTCGGCGGCTTCAAGGACCTGGTGGAAGCCGGCGTGCCGGTCGAGAAGAAGTAGGAAGGCTGGCCGCCCGGGAAGGCTCAGCCTCGCCGAGCCTCGCCGAAGCTGCCGGCCAGCGCGAAGCCTTCGCCGAGCGGGTCGTCGGGCTCGATCAGAAAGGTCCCGCGGCCGGCGTAATAACCCTGCCCGCCGACCTCCACCCGCACGGCGCCCTCGATTTCGGGCGCCGGGCGGGTGACCCGGCCCGTGAAGGGGCCGCCCGAGATCCCCCGGAACACGCGGGTCTGGCCGGGCTCGAGCAGTCCCCTGGCGCAATCCAGCGCCATGCGGGCTGTGACGCCCGAGCCCGTCGGGCTGCGATCCACCTGCCGCTCCGCGAACACGCACAGGTTCCAGCTCTCCTGGGCGGCCCCGGCGTCGTCGGTCAGGATGGTCCCGTACAGGAAGCCAAGGTCCGGCTCCGTCGGATGCGCGATGCGCATCTCCCGCCGGATCACGTCCGTGAGCGCGCCGCCCGCCGCCACGAGGTCGTCCAGCGGCGTCGCGAAGAAATCCAGGCCGAAGCGCGAGGACGGCAGAATGGCGTAGAACGCGCCGCCATAGCCGATGTCGGTGACGACCTTGCCGAAGCCCGGCACGTCGATGCTCAGGTCCAGCGCGTGCGCGTAGGCGGGCACGCTCTCGAACCGCACCTGCGTGACCTCGCCATCCCGCACCGTGCAGGCGAGCGCCAGCGGCCCGCACGGGGCCTCGATCACGAAGCGCGTCTCGGGCTCGGTCTTGGGGACGAGCCCCTGGTCCACCACCCAGCGGCCGAGCGCCACGGTGGCGTGGCCGCACATGGTGGAATAGCCCTCGTTGTGGGTGAACAGCACGCCCAGCACGGCGCCCGGGTGCGACGGCCGCACCGGGATCACCCCATACATGCCCGCATGGCCGCGCGGCTCCAGCATGGTGGCGCGGCGCAGATGGTCGTGGTTGTCCCGAGCGTCGCGCCGTTTCGCCAGTACGCTGTCGCCCTGGAGGCTCGGGTACCCGCCCGTGAGGATTCGAACCGGTTCGCCGGCCGTGTGCATGTCCGTGTAGGCGAGTTCAAGAGCTGGACGCATGGGAGCCTCGGGCGCGGTCGCGAACCACTGTCGTAGATGCCGCCAAACGGCCGCGCAATCACGCCGCCGGGGAGCGCTCCACCGAGGCGAGGGGGACTGCCTCCGGCAGGAACAGCCCGCGCGCCGCCTTCACCTCGCGAACGAGGAAGTCCACCATGGCGCGCACCCGCGCGACGTCTTTCAACTCGGCGTGCACGATGAGCCAGAAGGTGCGGGTGAGCTGGATGTGCGGCAAGACCGGCGCGAGCTCGGCCCGGCGCGCCGTCATGAAGTGGGGCAGCACGCAGACCCCCGCGCCCGCCAGCGTCGCCTCCATCTGGGCGACCAGGCTGGAGGATTGCAGCCGTGGCCGCAGCCCTTTGGCGATCTCGTCGAGATAGTCGAGCTCCGGCATGAAGATGAGGTCGTCGATATAGCCGACCAGCGGGTGCGAAAAGAGATCGTCCGGCGCCCTGATAGGCTCGGCGGCTTCGAGGTAGGCGCGGCTCGCATACAGCCCGAGCCGATAGTCGGTCAGCTTGCGGGCGACGATCTTGCCTTCCTTGGGGGGCGACAGCGAGATCGCGATGTCGGCCTCGCGCTTCGACAACGACAGGAGCCGCGGCATGGCGACGAGCTGGAATTCGAGTTCCGGGTAGGTTTCGGCCAGCTTCACGGTGCGGGGCGCGAGGAAACTGGTGCCAAATCCGTCGGGCGCGCCCACCCGGACGGTGCCCGACAGCGCGAGGTCGGCGCCGCCGATGTCGCTGGAGGCCGCCAGCGCGGCGCTCTCGATCGCCTCGGCGGCGATCACAAGGCGCTCGCCGTGGCCCGTCAGCGTGTAGCCCTGCGGCCGCCGCTCGAACAGCGTGGCCTTCAGGGCCGTTTCGAGGGAGGTGATCCGCCGGCTGACCGTGGCGTGGTCGGCCCCGAGCCGTCGCGCCGCGACCGTGAGGCGCCCGGCCCTTGCAACCGCGAGGAAAAAGCGCAAGTCATCCCAATCGAAACGGCTCATGCGTGTTTCCTCGACCTTGGTCCAGCGCCGGTCCTGCATGTGGATACGCGCACGGATTAGACGTGAAAACTCCCATAGCCGTGCGCAGATCGCAATGATACTCGTGTCGCAACAGCAGCGGGCCACGCGGCCCATTTCACGATCCCCAAAGGATCGCCCAAAGAATGCCCAGGGAGGACGCCATGGTCGCCGAACTCACCCACTTCGTCGGGGGCAAGCACGTAAAGGGGACTTCGGGCCGCTTCACCGACGCCTTCTGGCCCATGACGGGCGAAATCGCCTCCCGGGTGCCGCTGGCCACCAAGGCCGAGGTCCGGGCCGTGGTGGAAAACGCCAAGACGGCGCAGCCGGCATGGGGCGCGACCAACCCGCAGCGCCGCGCCCGCGTGCTGATGAAATTTCTCGAGCTGGTGCACGCCGAATATGACTCGCTCGCCGAACTGCTCGCGCGCGAGCACGGCAAGACGGTCGCGGACGCCAAGGGCGACATCCAGCGCGGCCTCGAAGTGGTCGAGTTCTGCATCGGCGCGCCGCACCTCATGAAGGGCGAGTACACCGAGGGCGCGGGCCCGGGCATCGACATCTACTCGATGCGCCAGCCGCTCGGCGTCGTCGCCGGCATCACGCCGTTCAACTTCCCGGCCATGATCCCGCTCTGGAAGGCCGGTCCCGCCATCGCGGCCGGCAACGCCTTCATCCTGAAGCCGTCCGAGCGTGACCCGGGCGTGCCGCTGCGCCTCGCCGAGCTGTTCCTGCAGGCGGGCCTGCCTGCCGGCATCTTTAACGTCGTGAATGGCGACAAGGAAGCCGTGGACGCCATCCTGGATGACCCGGACATCAAGGCGGTGGGCTTCGTCGGCTCCACGTCGATCGCCGAATACGTCTACACGCGCGGCTGCGCGGCGGGTAAGCGGGTGCAGTGCTTCGGCGGCGCCAAGAACCACATGATCATCATGCCGGACGCCGACATGGACCAGGCCGTGGACGCCCTGATCGGCGCCGGCTACGGCTCGGCCGGCGAGCGCTGCATGGCGATCTCGGTGGCGGTGCCGGTCGGCAAGGAAACCGCCGACCGTCTCGTCGACAAGCTGATCCCTCGCATCGAGAGCCTGAAGGTCGGCCCGTCCACGGACTCGTCGGCCGATTTCGGCCCCCTGGTCACGCAGGCGCACCTCGACAAGGTGAAGTCCTATGTGGAGCTCGGCGTCCAGGAAGGCGCGCAGCTGAAGGTGGACGGCCGAAACTTCAAGCTCCAGGGCTACGAGAACGGCTTCTACATGGGCGGCTGCCTGTTCGACAACGTCACCAAGGACATGCGGATCTACAAGGAAGAGATCTTCGGCCCGGTGCTGTCGGTGGTGCGCGCCAAGGACTATGCCGAGAGCCTCGCGCTCGCCAACGAGCATGAATACGGCAACGGCGTCGCGATCTTCACGCGCGACGGCGACGCGGCCCGCGACTTCGCCGCCAAGGTGCAGGTCGGCATGGTGGGCATCAACGTGCCGATCCCGGTTCCGATCGCCTACTACACCTTCGGCGGCTGGAAGCGCTCGGGCTTCGGCGACCTGAACCAGCACGGCTCGGACGCCTTCCGCTTCTACACCAAGACCAAGACGGTCACGTCGCGTTGGCCGTCCGGCATCAAGGACGGCGCCGAGTTCGTGATCCCGACGATGCGCTGATCATCCGGGCGCGCCCTCAGGGGCGCGCCCGCTTCGTTTTTGGCATCCCGAACTTCGGTCCAAGCCCATGTCGCTTTTTGCCCTCTCCGAGGACCACGTCGCCATTCGCGACATGGCTCGCGCCTTCGCGGCCGAGAAGCTGGCCCCCAAGGCCGTGGAGTGGGACGAGCGCAAACACTTCCCCGTGGAGGAAATGCGCGAGGCCGCGGCGCTCGGCATGGGCGCCATCTATGTGCGCGAGGATGTCGGCGGGTCCGGCCTCAGCCGCCTCGACGCCACGCTGATCTTCGAGGCGCTGGCGACCGGCTGCCCGACCGTGGCGGCCTTCATCTCGATTCACAACATGGCGTCGTGGATGATCGACGCCTATGGGTCGGACGAGCAGCGCCGGCGCTTCCTGCCGAAGCTCGCCACGATGGAGCACATCGCGAGCTATGCGCTGACGGAACCGGGCGCGGGCTCGGACGCCGCCGCGCTGAAGACGAGGGCGCGGCGCGACGGCGACCATTACGTGCTCGACGGCGCCAAGCAGTTCATCTCGGGGGCCGGAGCGTCGGACCTCTACGTCACCATGGTGCGCACCGGCGAGGACGGTGCGGGCGGGATCTCCACGCTGGTGATCCCCAAGGATGCGCCCGGCCTCAGCTTCGGGGCCAACGAGCGCAAGATGGGCTGGAACGCCCAGCCCACCCGGCAGGTGATTTTCGACGGCTGCCGCGTGCCGGTGGAGAACAGGCTGGGCCCCGAGGGCATCGGCTTCAAGATCGCAATGGCGGGGCTGGACGGCGGCCGCCTCAACATTGCGGCCTGCTCGCTGGGCGGCGCCCAGGCGGCCCTGGAGAAGAGCCTCGCCTACATGAGCGATCGCAAGGCGTTCGGAAAGCGCCTGCAGGACTTTCAGGCGCTGCAGTTCCGCCTCGCCGACATGGCCACCGAGCTGGAGGCCGCCCGCACCTTCCTGTGGCGCGCCGCATCCGAGCTCGACGCCAAGACGCCGGACGCGACGCGCCTGTGCGCCATGGCCAAGCGCTTCGGCACCGACGTCGGCTTCGAGGTCGCCAACCAGGCGCTCCAGCTGCATGGCGGCTATGGCTACCTGGCCGACTACGGCATCGAGAAGATCGTCCGCGACCTGCGCGTGCACCAGATTCTCGAAGGCGCCAACGAGATCATGCGCGTCATCATCGCCCGCAGCCTGATCGGCCGCGGTCAGGGAAGCGGGCTGTGAGCCGCGCAACGTTCGGAGTGATCACATGAGCACCATCGGCTTCATCGGCCTCGGCAACATGGGCGCGCCCATGGCGGCGAATCTCGTCAAGGCTGGCCATCGCGTGATCGGCTACGATCTGCTGCCCGCAAACGCTGCCGCCGCAGAGGCCGAGGGCGTCGCGATCGCGTCGACCGCGGCGGATGCGGTGCGCGACGCCGATGTGGTGGTGACCATGTTGCCGGCCGGCCGCCACGTTCTGGCGGTGTGGGCCGACGTGCTCACGCATGCGCGGCGCGGCGCGCTGTTCATCGATTCCTCAACCATCGACGTCGACAGCGCCCGGCAGGCGCATGATCTGGCCGCACAGGCAGGCATGGCTTCGGTGGACGCGCCCGTGTCGGGCGGCACCGGGGGCGCCAAGGCCGGCACGCTGACGTTCATGTGCGGCGGCGCGGCCGAGGCTTTTGCGACTGCGCGGCCGTTGTTGGAGGCGATGGGCAAGAAGATTGTCCATTGCGGCGACGCCGGCGCCGGGCAGGCGGCCAAGATCTGCAACAACATGATCCTCGGCATCTCGATGATCGGCGTCTGCGAGGCCTTCGCGCTGGGCGAGAAGCTTGGCTTGTCGCATCAGGCCCTATTCGACGTCGCGTCCACGTCGTCCGGCCAGTGCTGGTCGCTCACGACATATTGCCCCGTGCCCGGGCCGGTGCCGACGAGCCCGGCCAACAACGGCTACAATCCCGGATTCGCGGCCGCCCTGATGCTGAAGGACCTGCGGCTCTCGCAGGACGCCGCGCAGTCGGCCGGAGCGTCAACGCCGCTGGGCCAGCACGCAGCGCAGATCTACGAGGCTTTCGAAGCCGCGGGATTCGGCGGCAAGGATTTTTCGGGGATCATCGAGCATCTGCGCCAGAAGAGCGCCTGACTCACCAGACAAGCGCGAACGCCCCCGCGAGGGCGGCGTAGCGGGCGAGCTTGGCGACGCCCACGACCAGCACGAACAGCCAGAACGGCGTGCGCGCGATCCCGGCCATCACGGTGAGCGGGTCGCCGATGATCGGCGTCCACGACAGCAGCAGCGACCAAACCCCGTAGCGGGCGTACCAGCGCTCGTATCGGTCGAACGTCGCGGGTTTCACCGGAAAGCGCGGGTGATCGCGGTAATGCGCCGCCCAGCGGCCGATCGCCCAGTTGGCGCAGGAGCCGAGCGTATTGCCCAGCGTGGCGAAGGCGAGCGCAGGTGGAAGCGCGCCGCCATGCGCCAGAACCGCCAGGAATGCGGCTTCGGACGAGCCTGGCAGCAAGGTGGCGCTCAGAAAGGCGGCCGCGAACAGTCCGGCGGATTCGATCATGCGCGTCCCGGCGGGATCGACGCGCCGCTGCGGCTTGGCCTTGCCCCCGGCGTCACCCCATAGCTAAATCGGCGCGAAACACAAAGCCGCAAGGCCCACATAGGCCGGGGAGTATTTCCATGCCGTTCATTCTCGCGATCGATCAGGGCACGACGTCGTCGCGGGCCATCCTGTTTCGCGAGGACACCACCATCGCGGCGGTTGGACAGCAGGAATTCCCGCAACATTTTCCGGCGTCCGGCTGGGTTGAGCACGAGGCGGAAGACCTCTGGTCCTCGACGGTCGCGGTCTGCCGGGAGGCGCTCGACAAAGGCGGCGCGACGGCCCGGGACGTCGCCGCCATCGGCATCACCAACCAGCGCGAAACCACGCTGGTGTGGGACCGTCAGAGCGGCAAGGCCATTCACCGCGCCATCGTGTGGCAGGATCGCCGTACCGCCGAGATGTGCGGCCGGCTCAAGGCCGACGGGCACGAGCCGCTGTTTGCGGCGCGCACCGGGCTGATCCTCGATCCCTATTTCTCCGGCACCAAGGTGGCCTGGATCCTCGACAACGTGCCGGGCGCGCGCGCCCGCGCGGAGCGGGGCGAGCTGGCGTTCGGAACCGTCGACAGCTTCCTGCTTTGGCGGCTGACCGGCGGCGCCGTGCACGCCACGGACGCCACCAACGCGTCGCGAACGCTGATCTACGACATCCATCGCGGCGATTGGGACGACGATCTTTTGGCCATCCTGCGGATCCCGCGCTCCATGCTGCCCGAGGTGCGCGACTGTTCCGGACGGTTCGGCGAAACAGTTCCGGAGCTCTTCGGCGGCGTCATCCCGATTTGCGGCATCGCGGGCGACCAGCAGGCCGCCACGGTGGGGCAGGCGTGCTTCACGCCCGGCATGATGAAATCGACCTACGGGACGGGCTGTTTTGCGCTGCTCAACACCGGCGGGCAGGCGGTGGCGTCGCAGAACAAGCTCCTCACCACGGTCGCCTATCAGCTCGGGGGCAAAACGACCTATGCGCTCGAAGGCTCGATTTTCGTAGCCGGGGCGGCTGTGCAATGGCTGCGGGACGGGCTCGGGATCGTGAAATCGGCCGCCGAAACGGGGCCGCTCGCCGAGCAGGCCGACCCCGCGCAGGCGGTGTACCTGGTGCCCGCCTTTGTGGGCCTCGGCGCGCCCTATTGGGACGCCGAATGCCGCGGCGCGCTTTACGGCCTGACGCGCGGGACCGGCCCGAAGGAGATCGCCCGGGCGGCGCTGGAGAGCGTCTGCTACCAGACCTACGACCTGCTGGAGGCGATGCGGGCCGACTGGCCGGGCGCGGCCGGCGCCGAGACGGTGCTGCGGGTCGACGGCGGCATGACGGCCTCCGACTGGACCATGCAGCGCCTCGCCGACATTCTCGGCGCGCCCGTGGACAGGCCTGTCGTCAAGGAAACCACGGCGCTCGGCGCCGCCTACCTGGCCGGCCTGGCCGCCGGGGTCTATCCGGACCCCGACCGCTTCGCCGATCTCTGGCGCCTCGACCGGCGTTTCACGCCGAATTTCGACGGCGACATGCGCGAAACCATGATCGCCGGCTGGAAGGACGCCGTCGGCCGGACGCTGACGCGCCGCTGACGCCCTAGGCCGCGGCGCGGCTGCGGGCGCGCTGCCCGGTCACGCCTTCGCCCGAGAACACGAGATCGGCCGGGCGCTCGACCCGGATCGGGCGTGGGCCGTCCCGCAGCGTGGCGCGGATCTCTTCCGCGAGTGCGGCGGCTTCCGGCGAGCGGCCCTGGCTGACCAGGAGGCCGATGCGGTTCGTCGGCAGAGCCGGCAGCCCGGCGCTCTCGTCCAGAAGCCGCATGCCGGGACCAACCGCGCATTCCGGAAACACCGTCACGGCGAGCCCGGCCCGCACCACCGGCGCGAGGGCCGCCTGGCTCGACGACGCGAGCAACTGGCGCCAGCCGATGCCGGCTTCTTCGAGCGCCTCGATGGCGGCGCGACGCCACGCGCAGGTCGGGCCTGAAAGGGCGAGCGGCAGCGGCCGCGCCTCATGCGCGCAGGACGCGACGCCGACGATCCAGCGCAACGGCTCCTCGCGGAGCGCCTCGGCGCCCTTCAGCGAGCCGCAATCCGTGATGATCGCCATGTCGACGTCGCGCACCGCCACGCGTTCGCCAAGGGACTGCGAACCCTCACAAACCACCGAGATCTCGACCAGCGGATGCCGGCGCATGAAGCGCGTCACGATCTCGGGCAGGAAAGTGTCCGCATAGTCGTCCGGAATCCCGAGCCGCACCCGGCCGGCAAGCGCCTTGTGGGACACGGACGCAAACGCGGCCGCCTCGAGCTGCAGCATCTGGCGCGCGTAGTCGACGAGCTTCTCGCCGTCCTCGGACAGGCGAACGCCGCGGCCCTGCTTGGCGAAGAGGGGGCGGCCGAGCACGTCTTCGAGGCGGCGGATCTGCATCGACACCGCCGACTGCGTCTTGTTCACGCGCTCGGCCGCGCGGGTGAAGCTGCCTGTGTCGATGATGGCCACGAATGAACGCAATTGATCGGTGTCGAGCATCGGGGGGCTCCTCGGACCTGCAACGGCGAACTTTTCAACTGGAACCGCGGAACAAAACCTCTGAGGGCGCCAGCAATCTCGTTTCGCGATGAGAGACATTAAAACCATTCGTTAGACCGATCAATAGGCCTGCTCCATGTTTATCCAATCGGAAACAACGATGGATGGATCACCCATCGCTCCAGGACACACCTCAAGGAGAAGATCCATGGCCCTGATCATGACGAGACCCGCAAGCCGCCGCATCGGCCCTACTCCCGATCGGAGCCGCTGGCTCGAGCCGACCCGCCGCACCGCGCTCTGGTTGTTCGGCTGGCCTGTGCGCTATGTGCGCGCCCGCCGCAATCTCGCGGTGCTGGCCGCCATGTCGGACATGCAGCTGAAGGACATCGGCCTTTACCGCGCCGACGTGGTGAGCGCGACCGCGCTGCCGCGCGACGAGGACCCGACGCCCCAGCTCGCCGCGCTGGTGCGCGAGCGCCGGCAGTATCGTGGCGCTCGGCGCGGTTGAGCGGGGCCGGCTCGACAGGAAACGCCCCGCATGGCTTCCTGTATGAAACGGAGGTGCAGGGATGACGATTGAAAGCTGGCTGGCCTTCACGGCTGCGTCCGCGGTGCTGCTCGTCATCCCTGGCCCAACAATCCTGCTGGTGATCTCCTACGCGCTGGGCCAGGGCTGGCGCACCGCCCTCCCGATGGCCGTCGGCGTCGCGCTGGGCGACTTCACCGCCATGACGGTGTCGATGCTCGGCCTCGGCGCGGTGCTGGCCGCGAGCGCCGCCGTGTTCACGGCGCTGAAATGGGTCGGCGCCGCCTATCTCGTGTATCTCGGCGTCAAGCTCTGGCGCGCCGGCGGCAGGCTGGATGTCTCGGCCCGCACGGACGCCGCGCCGGTCTGGCGCATGCTCGCGCATGCGTGGCTGGTCACCGCGCTCAATCCAAAGGGCATCACCTTCTTCGTCGCGTTCCTGCCCCAGTTCCTAGACCCCAAGGCCGACTTCCTGACCCAGATGGCGATCTTCGAGGCGACGTTCCTGACGCTGGCCTTCGCGAATGCGTTCGGCTACGCGCTGATCGCCTCGCGGGCGCGCGCGGTCGTGAGCAACCCGAAGGCAATCATGGCGGTGAACCGGATCGGCGGCGGACTGCTGATCGGCGCAGGCGTCGCGGTGGCGGCCCGGACCGCGTGATGCTCAGGCTTCGCTGCGCTTGAGCAGGTAATCGAGCCCGCCGACGCGGTACCAGCGATACGCATAGGCGTCGAGCAGCAGGCAGTGTTCGCCCTTGTCGTTCGGCTGGCTGTGGTCGTCCGACAGGACGTTGATCAACGCCGGCGCGGTGTCATCCAACCCGAGCCCGAACGTCACCTCGTGCGGCTTGCCGTCGAGATTGTGGATCACCACCACCGAGTTGTTGCGCCAGTCGTAGCGCAGAGCCAGCACGGCGGGATCGCCGGTGTCCAGCACCGTGAAATCGCCCCAGCCGATCTCCGGCATTTCCTTGCGCATGCGGATCACACGCTCGGTCCAGTTCAGCATCGACTCCGGGTCGCGCCGCTGTTCGGCTGCGTTGACGCGTTCGAAGCCATAAGCGCCGCCGCTGATCACCGGGCTCACCGGCTTGGAGCTTTTCGTGAAGCCGCCATGCGGCTCGGTCGACCACTGCATCGGCGTCCGCGCGCAGTTGCGCTCCGGCAGATTGAGGTCGTCCCCCATGCCGAGCTCGTCGCCGTAGCGCAGCACCGGCGTGCCCGGCAGCGTGAACATCAGGCTGTAGGCGAGCTCCAGCCGCCGCTTGTCGCCGTCCAGCATGGGGGCGAGCCGCCGGCGGATGCCGCGGTCGTAAAGCTGCATGCTCTTGTCGGGGCCGAATTCCGCGAACACCTTCTCACGCTGCTGCGGCTTCAGGCGCCCGAGGTCGAGCTCGTCGTGGTTGCGCAGGAAAAGCCCCCATTGCGCCGTGGCGGGCCGCGGCTTGGTGGCTTCCATGGCCTCGACCAGCGGGCCCGTATCGGCGGCCGCCAGCGCGTAGAACAGGTGCTGGTTGACCTGGAAGTTGAACATCATCTGCATGCGGTCGCCGTCATGGCCGAAATAGTCCATGTCGGTCTCGGGCAGCACGTTGGCCTCGGCCAGGATCACCGAGTCGCCCTGCCGCCACTGGAGGAACTCCCGGAAGGTTCGCAGCATGTCGTATTGCTCGACCGGCTTCTTCACATCCGCGCCCTTCGTGCCGATCACGAACGGCAGCGCGTCCATGCGGAAGCCCGACACGCCGAGCTGGATCCAGAATCCCATGATCTTCAGGATCTCGGCCTGCACGCGCGGATTGGCGGTATTTAGGTCCGGCTGGAACTCGTAGAAGCGGTGGAAATAATACTCGCCAGCCGCCTCGTCGCGCGTCCAGGTGGTCTTCTGCACGCCCGGAAACACCATGCCCTCGTTGGCGTTGGTGGGCTTCTTCTTGGACCACACGTACCAGTCGCGATAGGGCGAATCCGGGCTCTTGCGGGCGTCCTGGAACCACGGATGCTGGTCCGACGTGTGGTTCACGACGAGGTCGATCAATACCCGGATGCCGCGCTGCTTGGCGCCGTGCGTGAATTCCACGAAGTCGCCCAGCGTGCCGAAGCGCGGATCGACGCCGTAGTAGTCGGCGACGTCGTAGCCGTCGTCCTTGCCCGGCGAGGGCTGGAACGGCATGAGCCAGATCGCCGTGACGCCGAGGCCGTGCAGGTAGTCGAGGCGCCGAAGCAGGCCCTGGAAGTCGCCCACTCCGTCGCCGTTGGCGTCCATGAAGGTTTCGACCGACAGGCAATAGATGACGGCGTTCTTGTACCAGAGGTCGTTGATCACGCCCCGTCTCCTCGAACCAAGTTGAACGGACGGCGCCGTTGGGGCGCGGTTCAGCGGCAAATCACGAGGGTGCGGGATGGTTCCTCGCCGGATCGCCCGCGAGGGCCGCCGAAAAAACGTCATCGCGACACGTCGCGGTCTGCGGCCTCGCGACGCATGCGGCTCTTAGACTACGAGGGTCAGGACAGCCGCCCGAACTTTTGCTAGCGTCTTCAGTTGTGGGAAGACGCCGCGAAAGGCGCCGCCCCCTTTTGGAGGAGCTGTCTATGGCTTGGACGACCCCGGAACTCACCGAAATCTGCGTCGGCATGGAAGTAACGAGCTACGAATCCGCCGAGATCGAGCCCGTCGAGTTTTAAGCTGCCGTCGCGAATGCGACGTTTCTGATCAACGCCGCCGCCCACGAGCGGCGGCGTTTTTGTGACGGGGGCGACGATCGCCGATGCGGATCATCGTGCTGGGGTCGGCCGCCGGGGGCGGCTTTCCGCAATGGAATTGTGGCTGCCCGAATTGTCGCCGCGCCTGGGCGGGCGATCCCGCCTTGCGTCCGCGCACACAGTCCAGCCTGGCCGTGACGGCAGATGGCGAGCGGTGGCTACTCCTGAACGCTTCTCCCGACATTCGCCAGCAGATCCTGGCGACGCCTGCCCTTCAACCGCGCCATGACGGGCGAGACAGCCCGATCGCATCCGTGCTCCTGACGAACGGCGACGTCGACCACGTCGCCGGCCTCCTGACCTTGCGCGAGAAGCAGCCCTTCGACCTCCACGCGACGCGCGCGACCTTCGATATCCTCCGCCACGACCGCATCTTCGGCGTTCTCGACCGAGCCGTGGTGCGTGAGCGCGAGCTCGTGCTCGATCGAGCCACCGCGATAGGTGGCGGGCTGACGGTGCGGGCCTTTGCGATCTCCGGCAAGACGCCCCTCTACATGGAAACCGGAGAGGTCGAGGTCGGGGCCGAAACGGAGAGCGTCATCGGCCTGGAGGTCGACGACGGCCGCAGCCGCTTTGTTTACGCGCCCGGCTGCGCGGCGATCACCCCCGCCCTGCGGGACCGTCTCGCCGGCGCGCCGCTCGTCTTCTTCGATGGCACGACCTTTACGGACGACGAGATGCCGCGCCTCGGCCTGTCGCCGAAAACCGCAAGGCGCATGGGTCACACGCCCATGTCGGGACCGGACGGCTCCATGGCGCTGCTCGCCGATGTGCCGATCGGCAGGCGCGTTTATGTTCACATCAACAACACCAACCCGGTTCTGGTGGAAACATCGCCGGAACGCGCCACGGTTGAAGCCGCCGGTTGGGTTGTCGCCCATGACGGCATGGAGTTCGAGCTATGAACCAGAGCCAAGCCTCCGAGGCGGTGTTGTCGCCCCACGAGCTGGAAGCCGCCCTTCGCGACATCGGGGCCAGGCGCTACCACAATCTCCATCCCTTCCATCGGCGTCTCCACGGCGGCGAATGCACGCGCGACGAGGTCCGCGCCTGGGCGCTGAACCGTTATTGCTACCAGGCCGCGATCCCGATCAAGGACGCCACCGTGCTCACCCGCATGCCGACCGCCGACCTGCGGCGGGAATGGCGCCGCCGCATCGTCGACCACGACGGCTCCGCTCCGGGCGACGGCGGCATCGCGCGCTGGCTTCGCCTCACCGAAGGCCTTGGCCTGGATCGCGACTACGTCGAGTCGATGCGCGGCGCCCTTCCGGCGACGCGCTTCGCCGTGGACGCTTATGTGAGGTTCTGCGCCGAAAAGACGTTGCTGGAGGCCATCGCGTCATCGCTGACCGAGCTGTTTTCACCGCAGATCATCGGCGAGCGCCTGTCCGGCATGCTGGCGCACTACGATTTCGTCAGCGCCGACACGATGGCGTATTTCACCGCCCGCCCGCCCCAGGCCGCGCAGGATTCCGCCTTTGCGCTCGCCTATGTTTTGGAGCACGCCCGCACGGCCGAACGGCAGCAGGCCTGCTTGGCGGCCCTCACGTTCAAGACCGACGTGCTCTGGGTGCAGCTCGACGCGCTCTGGCACGCCTATGTGGAAGGACACCTGCCGCCCGGCGCCTGGCGACCGGACGAACGCGAGGGGCTGCGATGACGGCGGAACCCGCTGGTCTTGCGGATGACGCGCGGCCCAAGCTGGCCCGTGGCGTCAAGCTCAAGCGTGACGGCGTCCGCGGCGCCTGGGTGCTGCTCGCGCCCGAGCGTGTGATCCAGCCCAATCCGGTTGCGGCCGAGATCCTGCAGCGGCTCGACGGCGTGCGCACCGTGGTGGAGATCGTGGACGACCTCGCCCAAGCCTTCCAGGCGCCGCGCGAGCGAATCGACGCGGACGTGCGCGCGCTGTTGTCGGACCTCCTCGCCAAGCGCATGGTCGTGACATGAACCAGGTGACGCCTCCGCCCGCCGCGCCGCTCGGCCTGCTGGCCGAACTGACGCACCGCTGCGCGCTCGGGTGCCCCTATTGCTCCAACCCGCTGGAGCTGGAGGCGCGATCGCGCGAGCTCTCGACCGACGAGTGGAAGCGCGTGTTTTCCGAAGCCGCCGCGTTGGGCGTCCTTCAGGTCCACCTGTCGGGCGGCGAGCCGGCCCTGCGGCGCGACATCGTCGAACTGGTCGCGCACTGCGCCCGCGAAGGGCTTTACACCAACCTGATCACCTCCGGCGTCGGTTACCGGCCCGAGCTGATCGCTCAGCTCGCCGAGGCGGGCCTCGACCACGTCCAGCTCTCGGTGCAGGACTCCGAGCCCGGCTCGGCCGACCACATCGGCGGCTACAACGGCGCGTTCGAGCGCAAGCGCGAGATCGCGCGCCGCACGGTCGAGACCGGCGTGCCGCTCACGATCAACGCCGTCATCCACCGCGCCAACGTGGCGCGTGCGCCCGACATGGTCATGCTGGCGCTGGACTGGGGCGCGGGACGCGTCGAGATCGCCCACACGCAGTATTATGGCTGGGCGCTCCCCAACCGCGCGCTGCTGATGCCGCCGCGAAACGCCGCGCTGGCCGCCATCGCGGCCGTGGAGGCGCTCAAGATCGAATTGCACGGGCGCATCGCGATCGACCACGTGCTGCCCGACTACCACGCCAACGTGCCCAAGGCCTGCATGGGCGGGTGGGGCCGCCGCACGCTCAACGTTACTCCGGCCGGCAAGGTGCTGCCCTGCCATGCGTCCGAGAGCATCCCGGGCCTGGAATTCTGGTCCGTCCGCGAGCACGCGCTGGGCGATGTCTGGCGCGCCAATCCGGCTTTCCAGGCCTATCGCGGAACCGGCTGGATGAAGGAGCCCTGCCTGTCCTGCGCTCGCCGCGAGGTGGATTTCGGCGGTTGCCGCTGCCAGGCGTTGATGCTGACGGGCGACGCCGCAAATACGGACCCGGTTTGCCATCTCTCGCCGCACCACGATCGCATTCTGTCTGCGGTCGAAGCGGATGGCGTGGGCGAGGGAGCGCCGGCCGCCGCTTACGAATATCGCCGGTTTACGCGCGCGGACGTCGTCGGCTGAGTTGCGGGCGCTCGCGCCTGTCTTAGTCCCACAGAACTAGGGCTGAGCCGTAGCAAGGCGCGGCTTTGCGCCTGTAATCTGTGCAACCGCGTGTTTGCGGGCCGGGAGTGGCGTTCCGATCGTCCGGCCAGGGTGTGTGTGTCGATGTCGAAAACCAGCCGTGTTGGCGGCGCGGAATCCAATGTCCGCGATGGGAGCGCGTCACATTTCACGGCGGCCGAACTGGGCGCCTGCGAGATCGACGAAGCAGGGCGCTTCATCGGCTGCGCGCTGTGCTGGAGCATCCTCGGCTGGGCTGATTCGGGCGAGCGGGTCGCCTCGCTGGACCAGGTCTTGGGCATTATCTGCGATCAGGACCGGCGCAAGGTGGAAGCCGCCATCGCGCGGGCTCTGAGCGACGATCCGCGCCTGGAAGTGGTGTTTCACATTGATCGGGATCAGCGATCCCGGGCCATCGCGCTGCGCGGGTCAAGAAGCGAAGTCGAGGGCCGCCGCCGCCTGCTGTGCGTGATGGCGGACATCACCGACCTTCGACGTCAGCAAAACGAAGTCCGGCGCGGCGAGACCCGCGAGTTGATCGTGCGCGAACTCGGCCACAGGCTCCGTAACCTGTTCCCGGTCATCCTCGCGATGGTGAAGCTCACGGCGCAAAGCCAAAGCAGCGTCGGCGACTACCGGACCGCCCTCGAGCGGCGCCTGCGCGCGCTGGCGGCCGCCGAGCGCCTGTTGACGCGCGGAGCATCCGAAAGCGCCAGCATCGACGAACTCGTGCGCATCGAGGTCGCGCCCTTCGATGGCGGCGATCGGCACGAGATCACCATCACGGGACCATGCCTCACTCTTCGCGGCGGCATGGCCCAGAGCTTCGCGATGATCGTGCACGAGCTGGCCACAAACGCGGTGAAACACGGCGCGCTCAGTGTTCCGGACGGCAAGCTGGACGTGACATGGCGGTTGGAGGCCGGCGAGGACGGCGACGACGAACTCGTCTTCGAGTGGACCGAACGCAACGGCCCGTCGCCGAAGCGGCCCTTGCGCAAGGGATTCGGCTCCATGGTGCTGGGCGAAAGCGGCACGTCGCTGATGGGTGGCCGGGCTGAGCGCGCCTTCACGGAAAGCGGGTATCGCTATGTGATGCGAGCGCCCTATTCGGCGGCGACGTCTTCGACTGCGGCGCCGACGCGCGAAAGCCCCGCCGCGGCCACGCCCCAGGCGGATCCTTCCGCCCATCGGGGCTGACGACCGATCACGATGATCGCCGATCGCCTCCGGCGTAGCAGTTGCGTCAGGCTGGCTTGGCGCCGTCGCCGTCCTGGCGCCCGCCGTCCGGCCGGCCGATCAGCATCTGCGCCCGGACCGCCGCCTCCGTCCGGTTCCTGACGCCGAGCACGCGCAGCAGCGCAGCCATGTGGATCTTGGTCGTCGCCTCGGCGATCTTGAGCTCGCGGGCGATCTCCTTGTTGGACAGCCCCCGCGCCACCAGCGGCAGCACGTCGCGCTGGCGCGGCGTCAGCTTCGCGTACTCGACGTCGGTGGCCTGCTCGGCCATGCGGGCGGGCGGCTCGTTCCAGGCGTGAAGCTGCGGGCCGTTCACCATCAGGGGCGAGACATAGACCTTGCCGGCCAGGATATCCTGGATGGCGGCGACGATCTCGTCATCGGTCTGCAGCTTGGAGATGAAGCCGTTGGCTCCCGCCGCCAGGCTGGCGAGCATATCGGCCCGTGTGTCGGACGCTGACAGAATCGCAAAACGGATACGCGGGTAGAAGGAGCGAACCTCCCGCAGGCTGTCGGGAAACACCAGGCCCGGCATGTTGAGGTCGAGAAGCGCGACATCGAAGGCGCCGCTGTCCTCGAGCCGCTCCATCGCGCTGTCGAAACCATCGGCTTCAACAATGTCGGCGCCCGGAAATGCGAGGTCCAGGACGCACCGCAAACCTTTGCGATAAAGGCCATGGTCGTCGGCGATCAGAATACGCGTCATCTTCGACCTCGATCACCTGGCCCGCCTTTCTTGGCGAGCCACCGGCGGAACCAGCCGGTCTACCTAAGCCCACAGTTGTGAATGGCGGCTTACACCGCATTTTGCGCGTACGGCCGCGGCTTGTCTATTAGACCGACGCCTATCGGCTCCCGCCGGAGGCCGGCGTGACGTTCCGAGGATCGAGCGTCGCTGTCCGGGAGGTGGGCGGAGTGGCCGTTTTCGAGGAAAACGCTGGGGTTGCCCTGTGGATAACCGCAACCGGAAGTCGCAGGGCGAGGATGACCCGCGATTTTTTCTGAAAAGCTCGCTTGACCTTCCGGCGGCGTGTTGGCATAAGGCGGTCATCGGCGGCGGGGACACACCAGCTGCTCTCGCCGACGGCCTTCGGCGCTTCTGCGGTTTGGGTTTCGGCCTGGCTCTGGAGTGTTCGCCTTGAAGGCCTGGTCGCGGGCCAAGCGCCCTGCGGCTTTTCAAGAACCCACGGTGTGGCGTTCCTCTGGACCGGGTTGTGGCGGGGAGACCTGCTCCATCCGGGGGAGACCTTCGTCTGCGTTTCGGCGTGGTGGTTGGTTTTCGTGCTCTTTGACAATCAGGATGGAAGAAAGAGAAACGCGGACGGCCGTGTCCTTGCGGATCCCGAAGAGGCTCAGCGATGAGTTTTGGTAGGGGTCGAATGGATCGGCTTGAAACGCGTTTCGAGCTCACAATGTGGTTTCGGCCTTTCGGGGTTGGGACCGATGTGAACTCCGTCAATAGGCCATCGCAAGGTGGCCGAGTGCATAACGCGTGATCAGCCACTGATCTAACTCTTCAACTTGAGAGTTTGATCCTGGCTCAGAGCGAACGCTGGCGGCAGGCTTAACACATGCAAGTCGAGCGCCGTAGCAATACGGAGCGGCAGACGGGTGA
>NZ_BMES01000006.1 GCF_014636935.1 Alsobacter metallidurans
CCGCAAGGAGGCAGACGACCACGGTAGGGTCAGCGACTGGGGTGAAGTCGTAACAAGGTAGCCGTAGGGGAACCTGCGGCTGGATCACCTCCTTTCTAAGGATGCTTCTTCAGAGCTGCGCAGACTCGTCTGCAAGGCCTATCGAAGCACTTGGAACAAAAGAGCTCAGTCAGAGCTCACTTGCGGGACATAGCCGTCCTCGTTTCTCTTTCTTTCCGGATGAGCCCATGGTTTGGGCGATCGGCCTCAAGGCCGATCGGTCAAGCTCGGGAGATCTTGGGCTTGTAGCTCAGTTGGTTAGAGCGCGCGCTTGATAAGCGTGAGGTCGGAAGTTCGAGTCTTCCCAGGCCCACCATCTTGGTGCGCTCGCTGTGCGAGCGGTTGACGCGTCGAAGGACGCGGCGCGCGTTCGCGCTAGTCCAAAGCCTTTGGCTTTGGGTGACTAGCATTGAGCTTCAAGTCCACACACTCGCCTGCGGCGAGTGGGGCCATAGCTCAGTTGGGAGAGCGCGTGCTTTGCAAGCATGAGGTCGTCGGTTCGATCCCGTCTGGCTCCACCAGGCAGGTTGATCGTCGTGATCGCTCCCAGAGAACTCATCCGAAAAGAGAAAACAGCTTCTTGGCCTGGCGCATCGCCGGCTGAGTTTGATCTTTGACATCGTGAAGAGGGATCATGTCCGGACTTCGCATCCACTACACTGGATGCGTTGGCTGCCAGCGCCGTCGCCTGACCGCACGGACGCCGGATGTGATCGAAGCAAACTGGTCTTTTCGAGCAATGTGTTCGAAGGGTCCGGGCGGGAGACGTGTCTCTCGCCATCCGCGCCGAGCGGAGGACCTGGAACTGGCTTCGCCACCATGACACGTGGTTGAAGCGACGAGCATTGTTCATGAGAACGATCAAGTGTCATAAGGGCATTCGGTGGATGCCTTGGCGCTGAGAGGCGATGAAGGACGTGGTACGCTGCGATAAGCCTTGGGG
>NZ_BMES01000007.1 GCF_014636935.1 Alsobacter metallidurans
CGGGAGATCTTGGGCTTGTAGCTCAGTTGGTTAGAGCGCGCGCTTGATAAGCGTGAGGTCGGAAGTTCGAGTCTTCCCAGGCCCACCATCTTGGTGCGCTCGCTGTGCGAGCGGTTGACGCGTCGAAGGACGCGGCGCGCGTTCGCGCTGATCGAAGCCTTCGGCTTCGAACGATCAGCTTCGAGCCAAGTCCACACACTCGCCTGCGGCGAGTGGGGCCATAGCTCAGTTGGGAGAGCGCGTGCTTTGCAAGCATGAGGTCGTCGGTTCGATCCCGTCTGGCTCCACCAGGCGGTTTGATTGTCGCGATCACGCCCCAGCAACTCATCCGAAAAGAGAAAACAGCTTCTTGGCCTGGCGCATCGCCGGCTGAGTTTGATCTTTGACATCGTGAAGAGGGATCATGTCCGGACTTCGCATCCACTACACTGGATGCGTTGGCTGCCAGCGCCGTCGCCTGACCGCACGGACGCCGGATGTGATCGAAGCAAACTGGTCTTTTCGAGCAATGTGTTCGAAGGGTCCGGGTGGGGACATTCGTGTTTCCGCCATCCGCGCCGAGCGGAGGACTCTGGACAGGCCTGCCCACCATGACACGTGGTGCAGGTGCGCGACCCGCGAGGGTCGCCAAGCGAGCATTGTTCATGAGAACGATCAAGTGTCATAAGGGCATTCGGTGGATGCCTTGGCGCTGAGAGGCGATGAAGGACGTGGTACGCTGCGATAAGCCTTGGGG
>NZ_BMES01000008.1 GCF_014636935.1 Alsobacter metallidurans
CGAGCATTGTTCATGAGAACGATCAAGTGTCATAAGGGCATTCGGTGGATGCCTTGGCGCTGAGAGGCGATGAAGGACGTGGTACGCTGCGATAAGCCTTGGGGAGCTGCGAACGAGCTTTGATCCGAGGATTTCCGAATGGGGAAACCCACCTTCGACCACTCTCATTGTGACCCAGTCGAGCAATCGTCTGGGTTGGATTGAGCGTGGTCAATGGAGGTATTTGTTCCTGAATCCATAGGGAACAAAGGCGAACCCGGGGAACTGAAACATCTAAGTACCCGGAGGAAAGGACATCAACGAGACTCCGTTAGTAGTGGCGAGCGAACGCGGACCAGGCCAGTGCTTTGTGTGATCGAACCGGAACCGTCTGGAAAGTCGGGCCTTAGCGGGTGATAGCCCCGTACGGGTGTTGAGATCATGAAGACATGAGTAGGGCGGGACACGTGAAATCCTGTCTGAACGTGGGGGGACCACCCTCCAAGCCTAAGTACTCCTCAGCGACCGATAGCGAACCAGTACCGTGAGGGAAAGGTGAAAAGCACCCCGACGAGGGGAGTGAAACAGCACCTGAAACCGGATGCCTACAAACAGTAGGAGCCCAAGGTT